>NZ_WQCG01000009.1 GCF_013032505.1 Ruegeria atlantica | reverse complement strand
AAATCACACCCTCAATAATAACAACTCCCATCAACGCTGCAGTGAACTAGGTTGCTTCGGCACACGACCCAGTCAGAGGCGGATCTTGATCGCAAGACTGCCTCTTGAATGGTTAAGCTCTGGTTCAGATCCCCGCTCGAACGCCATTTTTAAATTGCGACCGGAAGAAACCACGGAGGCTCCGGGATTTCTGTGTCGCCAATGCGGTCGACTTGTTAGGCTGGTTCCATCCTGAACAGGAGGGGCTTTCATGCTTTTTATAACGAACAGATTTCCAACCCAAAGTATTCGCACCCGCAAAGGACGTCGCTTCACCTTTGATCTCGACAACAACGCACCTTCGAATTCGGTGTTCTATTGCGAAAAAGGCGAGGATGAACACCACACCGAAATCACTAGCAAAGAGCTGTTGCGGCGGGTGCGCGACAGCGATTGCCGTCAGATCCTGTTATATTTGCACGGGTTCAACAATCTGCCCGACGATGTGTTTCAAACAACGGCCGAGCTTCAGCGCCTGTGCGATCAGGCCAAACCCGGTGAAGTGATGGTGTTGCCTCTGATCTGGCCCAGCGACGCCAAGCAAGGGATCGTTCAGAAATACTGGGATGACCAGAAATCCGCGGACCAAAGCGGGTTTTCCTTTGCGCGGGTGCTGGAGCGATTTCTGGAATGGCGCAACAGCGAGGATAACGAACCCGAAATCGCTCCCTGTCTGAAACGGATCAACCTTCTGGCGCATTCGATGGGCAATCGGGTTTTGCGCCAAACGCTGATAGAATGGGATCGGTACGATCTGGCGTCGGGCGTGCCCCTGTTGTTTCGCAATACCTTCATGGTCGCTGCAGATGTCGTTAATGAATCCGTGCATGAAAATAAGCCCGGTGTGCTGGTCAGCCATGCTTCGCGGAATGTGGTTGTCTATTTCGCCTCTGACGATCTGGCGTTGCGGGCCAGTAAGGCTGCAAACCTCAGGAACAAAGTTGCGTCCCGCCGGTTGGGTCATACCGGGCCAGAGAACATCGACCGAACCCCGCACAACATATTTCAGGTTGATTGCGACGACATCAATACGGCCTATGACACGCCTACCGGCCACAAATATTTTGGTCCGGTTTCGCCGGGCGGCGAGGCTGGTCTGGTATTCCGGCATATTTTTCAATGCGTCCAATCCGGGCGCGTTTTCCCAGATGATCCGCATCAGCGGTCGGTCATTCTGCGCTGAACTCGGCATTCGGGCTTTTCAATTTTGATCGGAAAACCAGATAGTTCACAATCTGGTGTTGCAACCGCCAGAATGATCTGGATTATCAGCATCACCATGACCGTCAAAATCGGTCTGCCGTTCCGCGGAACGGTGCTAACGAAAAACGGGGAGACCACAATGAACCTGAAGAACCTGATGATCGCTGCCAGTGCGACCGCATTGATGGCGGGTGCCGCATCGGCGGAAACGCTGCGATGGGCACGTGCTGGTGATGCGCTGACGCTGGATCCGCACTCGCAAAACGAAGGCCCGTCACACACAATACGTCACCAGATGTACGAGCCGCTGATCATCCGCGACGTAACAGGCGCGTTTGAACCTGCGCTGGCGACCGAGTGGGGTCCCAAGGCTGATGACCCGAATGTCTGGGTTTTCAAGCTGCGCGAGGGCGTGAAATTCCATGACGGCGCAGACTTCAACGCCGAAGACGTGGTGTTCAGCTTTGAACGGGCCAAGCAACCCAATTCGGACATGAAAGAGCTGATCGGTTCGATCACCGAAGTGCGTGCGGTTGACGATTACACCGTAGAGATCGTCACCGACGGTCCGAACCCAATCCTGCCATCGAACCTGACCAACCTGTTCATTCTGGACAAAGGCTGGGCCGAGTCGAATGACACAGTCAATGTGCAGGATTTCGAAGGCGGCGAGATCACCTATGCCACCACCAATGCCAACGGCACGGGCCCTTACGTCCTTCAGAGCCGCGAGCCTGACGTCAAAACCGTGATGGTGCGCAACGACAACTATTGGGGCATCGACCAGTTCCCGATGGAAGTGACCGAGATTGTCTATACCCCCATCCAAAACGCTGCGACCCGCGTTGCTGCGATGCTGTCGGGTGAGGTGAACTTCCTGCAGGACATGCCGGTGCAAGACATCGACCGCGTCAATGGCGCCGATGGCCTGATGGTCAAGCAGGCTCCGCAGAACCGCGTGATCTTCTTTGGTATGAACCAGGGTTCGGATGACATTGAAGCGGACAACGTAGACGGCAAGAACCCTCTGGCCGATGTGCGTGTGCGTCAGGCGATGTCGATGGCGATCAACCGTGATGCGATCAAGCAGGTCGTGATGCGCGGCCAGTCGCAGCCTGCAGGCATGATCGCACCGCCTTTCGTGAACGGCTGGACCGAAGCGATGGACGGCGAGTCCTCCACCGATCTGGAAAAGGCCAAAGAGCTGATGGCTGAAGCCGGTTATCCCGATGGCTTCTCGCTGCGTCTGGACTGCCCGAACGATCGCTACATCAACGACGAAGCGATCTGTCAGGCGGCCGTTGGCATGCTGGGCCAGATTGGCGTGACCGTGAATCTGGATGCCAAGCCCAAAGCACAGCACTTCCCGCTGATCACCGATAGCAAGACCGACTTCTATATGCTGGGTTGGGGTGTTCCGACATATGACTCGGAATACATCTTTAACTTCCTTGTCCACGGTCGCGAAGACGACATCGGCACTTGGAACGGCACCGGCTATCAGGACGATGCGCTGGACGCGAAGATCAAGTCGCTTGCCTCGAACACCGACCTGGACGCCCGGAATGCAGATATCGCCGACATCTGGCGTGTCGTGCAGGACGAAGCGCTGTACATCCCCATTCACCACCAGGTTCTGAACTGGGGCATGGCAGACGGTGTTGGCATCGAAGTGGATGCCGAAGACCAGCCGAAGGTCAAATACTTCACCATGCAGTAAGTCAAAACCTTTGACGATTGGACAGGGCGCGATATTCGCGCCCTGTTTTTTGTTGCGATCTGAGATTTCCTTGCGCATGCGGCAAAAACCAAGAAAACTCGGCCCCAGAAACAGGGAGACATAACAATGATCCTCAGGAACAGCGCCATTGGCATTGCAATGCTGGCTGCCACCAGTGTTCAGGCTGCAGATTTCAAATGGGCCTCCACCACGGACCCGCAAACCATGGACCCGCACGCGGTCAATTCGGCCCCGGTTCTGGGATTTCTTAATAACGTCTACGAAGGACTGGTTCGGCGCGACAAGGACATGAGCGTTCAGCCTGCCTTGGCCGTCAGCTGGGAACCGATTGGAGAGGGCGATGGCTGGCGCTTCAAGTTGCGCGAGGGTGTGACCTTTCACGATGGCAGCACATTTGATGCGCAGGATGTTCTGTTCAGCTATCAGCGTGCTTCGGGCGAGGCTGCGGATACGCGAAGCTGGTTTGCGCCGGTCAGCGAAGTCATCGTCGTTGACGATTATACCGTCGACATCATGACGACCGCGCCGAACCCGTTATTCCCATCCTCGATTGCCAACTGGATGATCATGGATCAAGGCTGGACCGAAGCCAATGATGCTGCCGTTCCGGACAAAGAGGCCGGAAATTTTGCGACCATCAACGCCAATGGCACCGGGGCATTCAAGGTCACCGAGCGCGAGCCGGGTCTGAAAACCGTATTGGAGCCCCACGAGGGTTGGTGGGGAGACGTCGAACACAATATCACGCGCGCCGAGTTTAACCCGATCCAGAACCCGGCCACCGCTGTTGCCGCGCTTTTGTCGGGCGACGTGGATATGATCAATCCGGTGCCTATTCAGGACGTCGCGCGCCTGCAGGAAGACGTTGATATCGAGGTCATTCAGGGGATCGAGGCCCGCGTAATCATGCTGGGTTTTGATCATGAGGCCGAGACGCTGAAATACACAGACGATGAGGGCAAGCCGAACCCATTCCGTGATCCACGTGTGCGCAAGGCGGTGGCAAAGGCCGTGAATGTGGATGCCATTCTGGCCACCATCATGCGCGGTAATGCCGAGGCGGCATCGCAATTGGTGAGCCCAGCCATGAGCGGCTATTCATCGGCCCATGCCGAACGCCCTGCTTTTGATGTCGAAGGTGCAAAGGCGCTTTTGGCCGAGGCAGGATATGCCGACGGGTTCTCATTCGGGCTGAAGTGCCCCAATGACCGCTATCTGAATGACGAGGCCGTCTGTCAGGCCGTTGTCAGCATGTTGGCCCAGATCGGGATCACCGCCGAGCTGGAGGCGATGCCTGTGCGCAATTACTGGCCCGAGCTGCGCGAGGATAACTATGACATGTACCTGCTGGGCTGGAGCCCGGGCACATTTGATGCCGAACACCCCGTTCGGTTCCTTGTCGCGACCCCGAACGAAGAGAAAAAGCTGGGCAGCTGGAATTTCGGTGGGTTCTCGAACGCGCGTGTAGATGAGCTGTTGCCTGCCATCCAGTCTGAGCTGGATGAGACCAAGCGCCAGGCGATGTTGGATGAAGTAGCCAAGATCATTCAGGACGAACAGGTCTATGTGCCGATGTATGTGCAGCCTTTGGTCTGGGGGACACGCAGCAATATCGAGCTGACACAACGCCCCGACAACTTCTTTTTGCTGCGCTGGGTGACGGTGAACTGAAGGCGCATGATATTGGGATTGGCGCGGACAGGAACGGTTGCGCCAATCCACATCTTACACTGCATACAAATCCTATAGCGCAGAAACTAGGATCGCTTTGATACCTGCCCGTTAGCGATACCTTGACCATTTGGTCAGCCCGTGCATAGAGAAGCGGATCAATGGGGAAAGTGAATGTTCGCATATATCGTCCGAAGGATGCTCCAATCCGTGATCGTACTGCTGGTCGTGGGTCTGGTTGCGTTTTCTATGTTCCGGTTTGTCGGCGATCCGATCGACAACATGCTGGGTCAGGAACGTACGCAAGCCGATATCGACCGGCTGCGCACTGAGCTGGGGCTGGATCAGCCGATTCCGGTTCAGTACTACAAATTCCTGAAAGAGGCTGTTCAAGGAAATTTTGGCGTGTCGTATCGTCAGGGACGTCCAGTCTCGACGATCATCGCCGAACGCGCGCCAGCCACGTTGGAACTGGCGTTTGTCTCGGGATTTCTGGCTATCACCATGGGTATCGCTTTGGGCGTATTCACAGCCATCCGACGACAAGGGGTCGCTGCGAATATAATCATGACCGTATCGCTGATCGGGGTGTCCCTGCCGACCTTCCTGATCGGGATCTTATTGATCTACATTTTCTCGGTTGAACTAGACCTCTTACCCAGCTTCGGGAGGGGCGAAACCGTTATGATTGGCAACTGGTCCACCGGCTTCTTGACGACTTCTGGTCTCAAGGCGCTGATTTTGCCTGCGATTACGCTGGGTCTGTATCAGATGACGCTGATCATGCGGCTGGTGCGGTCGGAAATGCTTGAGGTTCTGCGTGCCGATTACGTCCGGTTCGCCCGCGCCCGCGGGTTGTCGGATCGTGTAATCAACTTCCGCCACGCGTTGAAAAACACCATGGTTCCGGTGATCACGATTACAGGTCTGCAGTTGGGCTCGATTATCGCGTTCGCCATCATCACCGAGACGGTGTTCCAATGGCCCGGTGTTGGCCTGCTGTTCATCAACGCGATCCAGTTTGTCGATATCCCCGTCATGGCCGCTTATCTGATGCTGATTTCGGTCATGTTCGTCTCGATTAACCTGATCGTTGATCTTCTTTACTATGCCATTGACCCGCGCCTGCGTGTCGACGCGAGGGCCACATGACCGATACCATCGAAACCCCTTCCGCCCCCACCAAGTCGCGTTTCTCTAAGTTCTGGGACGGCGATTTTGCCTGGTCGTTCCGGCATTCGCCGGTTGCGATCATCGCCTCTTTAGTGGTGCTGGTCCTTGTTCTGTCGGCTGTTTTTGCGCCACTGATTGCACCGTACAACCCGTTCGACCCAGCATCTCTGAACCTGATGAACGGGTTTACACCTCCGGGCACACCAAACGCCTTTACTCAGGACACGTTCCTGTTGGGCACCGACGATCAGGGGCGGGACGTTTTCTCAACCATCCTATACGGTATGCGTATATCGCTGTTTGTCGGTGTGTCGGCGGTTCTGCTTGCGATGATCATCGGTATCGTTCTTGGCCTTGTTGCTGCGTATTTTGGGGGCTGGATCGAAACGCTGATCATGCGGGTTGCGGATGTGCAGCTGACTTTCCCTGCGATCCTGGTGGCGATGTTGATCTTTGGGATCGCCAAGGGCGTAACACCCCCGGAATACCGCAATGAGATGGCGATCTATGTTCTGATCATCGCGATCGCGCTGTCCGACTGGGTGCAGTTCGCCCGTGTGGTGCGCGGTGCCGCGCTGGTGGAAAAGAACAAGGAATACGTTCAGGCGGCGCGTCTGATTGGCCGCGGTTCGTTCCCGATCATGTTCCGCCACATCTTGCCCAACGTTCTCAGCCCGGTTCTGGTGATCGCCACGATCTCGCTGGCGCTGGCGATTATTGCCGAGGCAACGCTCAGCTTCCTGGGTGTGGGTGCGCCTCCGACGCAACCATCGCTGGGTACACTGATCCGCATTGGGCAGGGCTTCCTGTTCTCGGGTGAGTGGTGGATCCTGTTCTTCCCGGCCTGCACCCTTCTGGCGCTGGCCCTGTCTGTAAACCTGCTGGGCGACTGGCTGCGCGATGCGCTGAACCCAAAGCTGCGGTGATTACATGAGCCTTCTGACAATCAATGACCTGACGGTCGAATTTCCGACGCGTCGCCAACTGTTCACCGCCGTTGACCATGTGGACTTGTCCGTTGAGCCGGGCGAAATCCACGGTCTGGTGGGCGAGTCCGGCGCGGGTAAATCCACTATCGGTGCGGCCATCATGGGTCTGCTGGACCGGCCCGGCCGGATTGCCAGCGGCACCATCAAGCTGAGCGGCGACGAGATCAGCGGTCTGGATGCCGACGCGATGCGCGGACTGCGTGGCAAAAAGATTTCGATGATCTTTCAGGATCCGCTCACATCGTTGAACCCGCTGTTCACCGTGCGCGAACAGCTGACCGAGACGATTCAGGCCCATCTGGGCGGCACGGATGCCGAGGCGAACCAGCGCGCCCGTGACCTGATCGACCGGGTTGGTATTCCTGATCCGGACACGCGGCTGGACCAGTATCCGCACCAGTTCTCGGGCGGGATGCGGCAGCGTGTTGTGATCGCTCTGGCGCTTTGCACCGAGCCGGACGTGATTATCGCGGACGAACCGACGACTGCGTTGGACGTGTCCGTTCAGGCGCAGATCCTGGACCTGATCAAGGAACTGGCGCAGGAACGTCAGGTCGGCGTAATTCTGATCACCCACGACATGGGCGTGATTGCGGATACCACGGATAAGGTGACGGTCATGTATGCGGGCAAGGTGGTAGAGACCGGCCCGACCTCGCAGGTCATGGGCCAGCCAACGCACGAATACACCAAATCGCTGATCGCCGCGGTTCCGCGTCCGACCCTGAAACTGCACCGCTTCCCGCAGATCAGCTATGGAGGGCGCGAGACCCGGTTCGCTGTCGAAGATATGGCCCGTCACTGGCCCAAGGTGGACAACGACACCAGCAAACCGGTGTTCGAAATTCGCAACCTGACCAAGAAGTTCCTACAGCGCAAAGGCCTGCTGCCTTGGGACCGCACCTATTTCACCGCCGTTGACGACGTAAGCTTCGACATTCGTGCAGGTGAGGTATTCGGCGTCGTGGGTGAATCCGGCTCGGGTAAATCCACGGTCGCTCGGATGATTGCGGGGCTCTACCCGGTTGACGGAGGCACGATCACTTTTGACGGACAGGTGGTCAGTGATCTGACGAACAGAGCCGCTCTGGATGCGTATCGCAAGAATATCCAGATGATCTTCCAGGATCCTTATTCATCTTTGAACCCTCGGATGCGGGTAGATGATATCGTGGCCGAACCAATCCGCCACCACAAACTGATGGAAGGGGCCGATGTAAAACGCCGCGTGGACGAATTGCTGGATCAGGTTGGGCTGGGGCATGAGGCCGGGCTGAAATTCCCGCACGAATTCTCAGGCGGTCAGCGGCAGCGTATTTCGATTGCTCGTGCTTTGGCGACACAGCCGCGGTTCTTGATCTGTGACGAACCGACCAGCGCGTTGGACGTGTCCATCCAGGCGCAGATCCTGAACATCCTGAAAGACCTGCAGGAACATCTGGGCCTGACCCTGCTGTTCATCAGCCACGACCTACCGGTGGTGCGCCAGATGTGCGACCGGGTGGCTGTGATGAAACAGGGCAAGGTGGTTGAGCTTCAGGAAACCAACGCGCTTTTTGCCAACCCACAGACCGAATATGCAAGCGAGTTGCTGCGGCTGATGCCAAAACTGGACGATCTGTCGACTGACGGATTGGAGGCCGAGGTCTAGTTCCAAAAACCCAATTGCCCGCCGCTCGGGCAATTGGATGTACATAAACATTAAAATATTCAAACTTTGCAGACTCATCCGGGTTTGTTGTGCTACGTCTGTCTTTGGAGTTGGGGGCTTCAGAGGGGCGACATGTCTCAGGACCTTAGGGACTGGCTAAGCGCACTTGGACTATCTGACTACGCGCAAGCCTTTTTGGATAACAAAATTGATTTTGGAATTTTACCCGATCTGACGGGTGAAGACCTGATCGAAATCGGAGTCACTGCTGTCGGCGATCGCCGACGGCTTTTGCGCGCGATTGCCGAACTTGAGACGGTCGAAGTAGTTCAGCCCTATGAACCGGACGATCCGCTGGAGCCTGCAAAGCGGCAGGTGACCGTCATGTTTGCTGACCTGACCGGATTTACCCGGTTGACCAGCGAACTGGATGCCGAAGACATGCATGCGCTGCTGAACGCGTTTTTCACCAAGGTGGACAAGGTCGTCGAAAAGTACGGCGGCCGGATCGACAAGCATATTGGCGATGCGGTTATGGCTGTGTTTGGCGCGCCGATCTCGCACACTAACGATACCGAACGGGCCGCCCGGGCCGCGCTGGAAATTCACGCGGTCCTGCCCAGCCTGACCCCTCCGCTGACCTGCCATATCGGGATTGCGTCAGGGCAGGTGATTGCCAGTACGACAGGCAGTCAGGCCCATACGGAATACACGGTGACCGGTGATGGTGTGAACCTTGCGTCGCGTATCACCGATCTGGCAGCGCCTGGTGAGACTTTGGTCTCTCACGATATTCAGCGTGCGTTAGGGCCGCTTTTTGTCGGCCAATCGATGGGCGAAAAGGCGATCAAAGGTCTCAATGATCCGGTCGAATTGTGGCGACTGGACAGGATGGCGCGAAACATACGGTCACGCCGGCATCGTTTTGTGGGCCGTGAACGAGAGCTATCTCTGTTTTCGGCAACGTTCGATCGATGTCAGCGGCACGGCAAGGGCGAGGTTCACATTATTCTGGGTGAGCCGGGCATCGGCAAAACCCACCTGTCTGAACAGGTGGCTGAGCTGGCGCACAGCCTCTCTTATTCCATCCATAACGGTGTGGTCATGGATTTCGGTGCGCGCGAGGGGCATTCGGCCATCCAATCGGTGACACGCAGTATTCTGGGGTTGGAGCCGACGGACGATATGGAAACCTGTGCATCCGTCGCGAAGGATGCAATCGGCAAGGGATGGGTGACAGCGGCGAACGCCGCGCATCTGAATGCATTGTTGGAGCTTGAGCAGGACCCAGGCCTGGCAGAGGTTTATGCGGTGATGGACAATGCAACCCGGCTACGCGGCCGGCGTCAGGTCATCGACGATTTGATTTCAGCCCGCAGTCAGGAAACGCCCCTGTTGATCCATATCGAGGACATCCATTGGGCCGCACCCGAGATCCTGACCGCGTGCGCCCATATCGCAGCGATGACGCGGGACCTGCCCTGCGTGTTACTGATGACCAGTCGCGTGGAAGGCGATCCCATCGACCGCGAATGGCAACTTGCAACGGACGGTGCCTTAATTTCCAAGCTGGAACTGGCGCCGATGGGGGACGAACACGCCCGAAAGCTGGTCGAAGAATTTACCGGGATCGACCCGGAGCTATTGGACGCTTGCGTGAAACGTGCCGGAGGAAACCCGCTGTTTCTTGAGCAGCTGTTGCGCAATATCGATGTCCTGAAACAGGAATCTGTTCCCGGCAGCATTCAGGGCATCGTTCAGTCCCGTTTGGATTCACTGGATCGGACCAGCCGAACATCGATTCAAGCTGCCTCGGTACTGGGGCAGAGATTTTCGCCCGAGGTGCTGAACTTCCTTTTGGGTGAAGGGCATCTGGATACCTCGACCCTGATCAGGTCGGCCCTGATACGCGAGGCAGAGGCCGATCTGATGTTTGCCCATGCGCTAATCCGCGACGGGTCTTATGCGACATTGGTGAAATCGGAACGCGCGCGACTGCATCGTCAGGCCGCGAAATGGTTCGAGGACCGTGATGCCACTCTGAGGGCGAAGCATCTAGATCGTGCGGGCGCGACCAATGCCGCCCAGGCTTATCTGGAAGCCGCGGAAAACTTGATCCAGGCATTTCAGTTCGACGACGCCAGCACGTTGATCGAACGGGCTTTGGAACTGCCCGCGCCCGCTGGCGTACGCTTTGATTTGTTCTGCGCCCGCGGTGAGACGCACCGGTTACAGGGTCTGTCGGATGATGCGCTGCGTGAATTCAAGGAAGCTGCGGACCTGGCCGAGACGGATGAACAAGTCTGTCGGGCCCAAATTGGTCTGGCTCAAGCTGCGCGGCAGGCCAGCCTGTATCAGGAAGCGCTTGAAAGTCTGGATATTGCAGAGGCGGCTGCGGAACGCTGCGGATCCGACCGCGACATTGCCCAGATAAACTATGTGCGTGGCAATGTGTACTTCCCTTTAGGTCAGGTGCAAAAGGCGCTCGAGAGCAACGAAACGGCTCTAACACTGGCCAGAAAGCTTGAATCCGCGCGGCTTGAGGTCGGCGCGCTCAGTGGATTTGGTGATGCCAACTTCATGAATGCCACGATGCAGACCGCGACGGGATTCTATACTCAGGCAGTCGAGCGGGCGCGGGAAAAGGGGTTGGTTCGTGATTTGGCCGCGAACCTGCATAATCTGAGCGTCGCGCGCAGCTATACAGGCGATGTGGCGCAGGGAAAGCTGGATGCGCAGGAAGCCATTGAGGTGTCTCAGAAGTATTTCGCCTTTGTCCCGGAATGCGTGGCGCAGACCTGTTTGGGCGTTGCGCACACCTTTTTGGGGGAGCTGGACCAAGCATTAGACTCTTTTACTCTCTCAGCGGAAATCGCAAACCGCGTTGGCGCAAAACGCCTCGAGGCGCAGGCGCTGGAACATCTTGCGCGCTCGCAAGTGTATGCCGGGCAACTGGAACTGGCACGTGAAACGGGGCGTCGCGCAGTCGAAATTGCCCTTGAACACGGCCGGAATTTTGTCGGGCCAAAGGCGCTGTCCGCCCTGGCTATGGCCGAAGAGGACCCCGCAGCCCAGGATGAGAATCTGAAACTTGGCGAGAAGATCATCGCAGAAGGTTGTGTTGGCCACAGTCACCTGCATTTCTATACGGATGCCGTCGTCGTCATGTTGGCGCGCAAGCAGTGGGACGAAGCCACCCGATACGCAGATGCCCTGGCCGCATTCACAGCGGATGAGCCATTGCCGATGGTAGATTTGTCGGTCCTGCAGGCCCGAACACTGGCAGAATGCGGGGGTTGGGGCATTCCTTTAGCATCGCATGAGGGGGTCGGCGAATTGAAGGCGCGGTTTCACGACCTGGGCATCAAACAGTCGTTGGTCGGGCGACTGAACTAATCAGGCGAGGGGCTGAATGAGTATAGAAAAGAAAGTCTGGCTGATTTCGGGTTTGATCACGCTGGGCCTTGCCCTTCTTCTTATTAAATTCTGGATTGATCTTAACCATTTTGACGAGGACCCGACGCAGCTGCCGGATCAGGCGTCCGTCGACGCGTATCTGCAAAACCTTCCCAATTTGCCAGAGTATCAAGTCAGGACTGGCATCTTTATCAAGTCCTTCAGCTTCACAGGTGCAAGTGACGTCCATATCAGCGGCTATATCTGGCAGCACTATGAGGACGGTGTGCATGACGCCATCAAACCCGCCCCTGGCGAAGTGGGTTTCATCCTGCCGGAAGCTGCCGAGGCGGCGAATGGCCTGATTGAAGAGGCGTACAGGATTGATCAGGATGGTACCGAGCTGATCGGCTGGTACTTTGAACAGACCTTGCGCCAGACCTTTGACTACACCAGCTACCCATTCGACCACAAAACCGTCTGGGTTCGTTTCTGGCCGGGCGGGTTTGACGTGAATGTGGCTCTAATACCCGACTTTTCGGCCTATCCGGCTACGGGGCCGGATGACATTTTTGGTATCGATAGCCAGATCGTCCTAGGAACTTGGGAGCGTGAAAACACCTATTTCGACTATCGTCTTTCCAATCTGGATACGACGCTGGGCATCGGTCAGAACGAGTTTCAGACGAACCTGCCCGAGCTGCATTACAACTTTGTCATCAAACGAAACTTTGCGAATGCCTTTATCGTCCACATGATTCCGCTGATCGTGGTGACGATGTTACTGTTCGGGGCTGCCATGATCGTCACACGCCGCCCTGATCTGGTCGAACGGCACGATTTCAGCACGTCCAGCGTCATTGGCACATGCTCGGTCCTTTTTTTCGTGATCCTGCTGGCGCATGTGCAATTGCGCGAAGGCTTCGCCGGATCTCCTGTGATCTACATGGAATCGTTCTTTTTCCTGATGTACTTCCTGCTGCTGGCTGTGTCGGTAAACACCTACTTATTTGCGGCCGAGGCTGTGCCGTCCCTGTGGTTCATACACTATAAGGACAACCTGATTCCCAAGGCCGCATTCTGGCCTTTTGTCCTTTTGTGCATGGTGATCATCACGGCCTACAACCTCAGCCTCAAGGAAAGCCCTGAGGAAGAGGTCGTGATACAAGCTCAAAACTAGGCGGGCGGCTGCCATCCGGGTTTTGGCGTGCCTGTGGCCATGTCCAGCGTGTATTCCCTGACAATCCCGGCGGTGCCTTGCTCTAGCTGATCCAAATATTTGGTGGGCTGAGCGATCACATAGGCATATGCGGGTTTCATCACACCGTCGATCAGCACGTTGATCCGCTTGCGAACGTAAACATTATCGGGTGATCCGGGTCCGTGAAACCCTTCGAGCTTGTCGAGCTCTTTCATACCGGAGGAGGTCACCCGGTACACCTCTCCGTGGATCGGCTTGCCGCGCCCCTTCTGGTCGACCAGCGTGGCCATCCGATGCAGGTATCCACAGTTTGGATTGTCGCAATGGGGCTCATGCGGCACGATCAGCGGCATTCGCTGCCGGGTTACCGCCTCACCGACGAAATCGTCCAGCACGTTTGTGTGGGCTTCGTGGTTCGGGAAGCCTTTTTTCAACGAGCCATAGGTGAAGTAGAGATAGGTGCGTTCACGATCATCAACGACATCGTCTTCGCTCTCTTCCTCGATCTCCGTCAGGGTGTGGCTGTTGGCCCAGTCATCTAGCATGGCCAGAACTTCTTTCGAGATTTTGGCTTGCTTGACGTCCCCGGAGTTTTTGGGACTTTGCAGGAAGTGGATGCAGGAACTTGCGTCGATGCCATCTGCAGCCAGCAGGGTTTTGACCATTTCAACCGAGTTGTTCATCACCGCCACATGCAGGCTGGTAAACCCGTGGTCGTTGGTTGCGTTCACATTGATGCCGCGCCTTATCAGTTCTTGTGCGGCCTCAATGTCAGGTTTGCCCAAGTCCTTTCCGTTTTCATGCAACTCACCTTCGCCGCCAGCAGCGAAATGCAGCAACGTATCGCCATTGTGCTCATCCACAATGTCGATCCCGGCCATACCGCTTTCGATCGCGTCGAAAACACGGCGCCACTGCGCGAACTCATCCGATGCGGCGGCTTCTTGCGCCCATTTGCAGATATTGTGTTCCTGATCGGCCAGTTCCTCAAAAGCTTCGTCCAGAACTTCCATGATCTGGTCCGGGGTCGCCATCATGCCTATCCCCATCATGCCATTTGATAGCCGTCCTTTGCGGGGACCGACCAGATCAACACCCAGATCGCGCAGTTTCTCGACATTCCTTTGGGTCGTGACATTGTTCCACATATTGGTGTTACACGCCGGGCAAAGGATCGCCGGTTTGTTCCGGTACTGCCAGGCCACAAAGACCGAGGTCAGCAGGTTGTCGGCAATCCCGTTGGCGATCTTACCCATCGTGTTGCAGGTCACGGGTGCCACGATCACGCAATCGGCCCAGTCACATAACGCAAGGTGCGACGCGCGCAGAGGCATGCCGAACTTGGTATAGCGGAAGTTCCATTCGTCATCGTCGCGGTAGTAATCGTTGTGCGAGATGTAGTCCTCGACCTTTTCGGGCTCATATCCCCTTTCAATCTCGACATCCGCTTCGATCTCAATATCGCGAAAGAACTTTTCTGCAGACACAGAAGGGATCAGTTTCACATTGTGACCGGCATCGGTGATTTTCTTTATCAATTGCGGCACCTTGTCTGCTGCCGATGACCCGCAGGCACACAGCAATACGTTGCGCTTTTCGCTGGGCGCATCGGTCAGGCCGCCTTTGGGATAGCCAAAGATGTTCTTGTCCAGACTGGGGGATTCATGACGCAACAGAACCGGCAGCCCCGCTTTTTGCACTTCCCTTTGAAACTCACCTTTCAGGATACTGTCCACAATGTCGTTTCGCCGGCCCAGACAAACGCCATTGAAAAACAGATACGGAACAGTTTCCTTGCCGGTCCGAGCGATCAGTTGCCGGCGCATTTTCATGACATTTGCGCCATGCCCCTCAACATCAATCAGTTTTATGTCGGTGATGCCTATGTTGGCCAGAATGCTGCTCAGCATGTAGGACCAGGGGTCTTCGTCAGCATAAAACAGAACAAGTGGATTGTTTTTGACGATCTGGTCTACATCGCTGGGATCTTCGGGCGGATCATGTTTTTCGATCACCAACAAGGCGGGGTCGTTAAGGTCCCGAAGACCGCGGAACAAATGCCCGCGCGGCGCTTGCCAAACCTGTGAGGTCGCGGGGCTCATGTCCACAACCGTCACCATATCGGTTGCTTCTTTGTACGCGATACACAGGCACCAGAATTCTTCTAACAGAGCCGTTTCACGGTACGCATTCTTAGGGGGGCGAATGACCTCAGATCCCAGGACCTTATTGAAATCAATATTGATCATCAGATGACGAAGATCTTTGTGTTCGTTCAGACTTTGCAATTGGTGGTGGAACCAGTCTTCGGGTGAACTGACGCTTTTGTCCGAACGATTGGCGTAGCTGCGGAAAGTGCTGCCCAGATGCACGTCCGGTTCCTGACTGAGGTAGCGCTGCGCCATCGCGTGCATTTCGTGGGCTGTCGACACACGGCTAAGCGCTTCGGCCAAATCGGTTTGCGTCGCCCTCAGCAGTTTGTCTTCGTCGACCTGTTCATCCCCAAGGATGGCTAGGCTTTCAGCAAGTACGCCCATCGAATTCATGTTCGGGCTGGCCCGCCTGAACAGGTTGCGCCGCCTTTTGGGGTCCTTGGCCAGGTATTCCGTACTGTCGACGTAATTGCAGTCTTGCTTCAAAGTTTGCAGGTACGTTTTGACAGCGTCCCGTGCTGAGAACCGCAACATCCCCCGTGATCGCATCGAGGTCCCGTCCCGGTCCGTCATCCCGGCCCACAACCGATCGATGGTTGTCACCCATAGCTTGCCGTACTTTTCCGGGTGAACGTCCATCATATGCACAAGGCCGGTGCTTGGGTTGCACTTTGCGATGATGGCAAAATGGCCACCCGGCATGTTTTCCTTGCCATGTGCGACACCGACTTGAAAGTTCGCCACAAGGATATCGTTCTTTCCACCCAGCCGATTGGATTCGTCTATTGCCTCAAGCAACAGATCCACGGATGTCGTGGCCTCATCCATGAAATAGGCCTGAACCTGAATGACATCGCGCAGGTCCTGCGTGTGGATGAATGTGCAGGCGACATCAAAAAGTTCGCCCAGCGATATTCCGTCGTTTACGACAAACGACGTTGGCAAGCCGCATTCGCGAAAGATGTCGTTGACTTCGTAGCTGAATCCAAGCGCTGACATGCTAAGGGCTGCAGCAGTCACGCTGCAGCAATTGATCGGTTGTTGATAGTTCTTCAGATGCACACTGACCAAATCGCCGAACAGCGTATCTTTGCAGGCATCCTTGATCTTTTCCGGGATTGCTTTCCACTGATGTACGGACAGATAGGCCAACCTGGTGCCCGGAGTGGCCAGAGCCTGCAGGCTGACGGGAATGTCTTCTATTTCAAGATGTTCTTCATAAAAATAATCCCCAGTGTCTGCTGTCGCCAGAACCGCTTTGTCCTGCCTTAGCTGGACCAGACCGCTAAGAACCACGAACATCCCCCGAGAAGGCAAAATTGTTTCTTCGGATACTTCGTAAAACTCGAATTTCGAATGAATAACCGATGGATCCTGCGCTGGCAGGACTTCGTCTATCAATTTCAGATCTTCATGGGTTGGGTTGAATGATTTAGAGCTTTCAATTGGATCTTTAGGCACGCCTTGTCCCCCCCTGAACTTCGCCGTGAAAACTGTCAAAAACCCAACGCATTGTCTTGGTCGTGGCGCAGGCACCCATCAGTCAAATGGAATGATAAGACCGGTCTGACGTAATTTCCTGCGCTGGGCGGGCCGCTTGAACACATTGATATGCGCGAACAAAATGGCCCAATTGAGCGTACTGTATAATATTTGAATATAAAAATCACTGACGTTGTTAGCTTGGTCAATGGTGTTGCCGCCAAAGGGTGGTCGCATAGTTCATCGACCTGCAAAAATAGGACGGTCTAAGGATCAGTTGACAAAATGACAGAAAAGCCATCATTACGACGAGTCTAACATCGATTTCGTCAAGATTGCCCCTGCTTTTCGGACAGACGCGACCTCATACTTTCTAAAACGAAAGAGGAGGCGCGTTTTGAGCTGGAACATTTGTGTCATCGGAGCAGGCAAGATCGGTCAGATGATCGCGACCCTGCTGAAGTCATCGGCCAACTACTCGGTCACGGTGGCGGATCGGGATTTGGCCGCGTTGTCGGCGCTGAATAAGCAGGGCGTTTCGACTCGTCAGATCGATGTGGATGATGATGCCCAACTTGCCCAAGGGCTGACCGGGTTCGATGCCGTGATCTCGGCCGCCCCGTTCTTTCTGACGCCCAAGATTGCCAAGGCGGCCAAGACCGCTGGAGCGCATTACTTTGACCTGACCGAAGATGTCGCGGCCACCAATGCCGTGCGCGAACTGGCGCAGGACAGTGAAACGGCATTCATGCCGCAATGTGGCCTGGCGCCGGGTTTTGTTGGCATCGCAGGGGCATCACTGGCAGCAGAGTTCGATGAAATCGACAGCCTGCATATGCGGGTGGGGGCGCTGCCGCTCTATCCGACCAATGCGTTGAAATACAATCTGACCTGGTCGACGGATGGTTTGATCAACGAATACTGCAATCCCTGCGATGCCATCGTAAACGGTGAAAGGGTCAAGACCGCTCCGCTGGAAGACTACGAACTGCTTGGTCATGACGGGGTGGAATACGAATGCTTCAACACGTCCGGTGGCTTGGGCACCTTACCCGAAACGCTGGACGGCAAGGCGCGGGCGGTGTCTTACCGTTCGATCCGGTATCCGGGTCATTGCGACATACTCAAACTGCTTCTCAAGGACCTTGGTCTGGAGCACCGCCGCGATCTGTTGAAGGACATTTTTGAAACTGCGCTCCCGCGCACGGATCAGGATGTGGTGCTGGTCTATTGCACTGCAAAAGGCATGATCGACGGCGCGCTGCGCGAGAAGTCCCTGATCAACAAAAGCTTTGCCCGCACGATCAACGGACAGGTCTGGAGCGCAATTCAGGTCACCACAGCCGCAGGCGTTCTGGGTGTGGTTGATCTGATGCGGACGGGTGCTTTGCCCGCGAAAGGCTTTGTCCGGCAAGAGCAGGTGAAGCTTGCCGATTTCCTCAATACCGAATTTGGCCGGCTTTACCGCGCCGGCGACGTAACCGAACAGAACAAGGCGGCCTGAGATATGAAAGACATCGTGATGACATCCCAAACCACCCTCGCAAATCTGGATCTGACCGAGGCCGAACTGTCGGGCGGCACACTTAAGGTCACTTCACCGATTGATGGCAGTCTGCTGGCAGAGGTGCATGAAACCCCGGTAGCGGACATGGGTGCCATCTTTGCCCGGTCAAAGGCGGCCTTCAAAGCGTGGCGAACAGTCCCGGCCCCGCGCCGCGGTGAACTGATCCGATTGCTGGGTGAGGAATTGCGCGCAGCAAAAGACGATCTGGGCGCTCTGGTAAGCTGGGAAGCCGGTAAGATCACATCCGAAGGCCTGGGTGAAGTGCAAGAGATGATCGATATCTGCGACTTTGCCGTGGGTCTTTCACGCCAATTGTATGGTCTGACCATTGCGTCCGAACGCCCTGGTCACCGGATGATGGAAACATGGCACCCGGCAGGCCCGGTAGGGGTGATTTCGGCCTTCAACTTCCCTGTTGCTGTGTGGTCGTGGAACGCCGCTATTGCGTTGGTGTGCGGTGACTCGGTGATTTGGAAACCGTCCGAGAAGTCCCCGCTGACCGCGATGGCGTGCCAGAAGATTTTTGAACGTGCGCTGGCACGGTTTGGTGATGCGCCGGACAACTTGTTGCAGACCCTGATCGGCGGTGCGGCGCTGGGCGAAGCTCTGGTGGCCAGCGAAGATGTTCCGGTCATCTCTGCCACGGGTTCCACGCGCATGGGCCGCGCAGTTGCGCCTATCGTGGCGCAGCGCTTTGGCAAGTGCATTCTGGAACTGGGCGGCAACAACGCAATGATCGTTGGCCCTTCGGCCGATCTGGAAATGGCTGTCCGCGCGATTGTGTTCTCTGCTGTCGGCACGGCTGGTCAGCGCTGCACCACGCTGCGCCGCCTGATCGTACATAACTCGATCCGCGAAGAATTGGTGGGCCGTCTGAAAAAAGCCTATGCAGGCTTGCCCATCGGCAACCCGCTGACCGAGGGAACGTTGGTCGGCCCGTTGGTCGACGAAGCCTCGGGCGCGGCAATGACCGCAGCGCTGGAGGCCGCCAAAGCGGAAGGCGGAACCGTGCACGGTGGTCGTCGTGTGACCGAAGGGGTACCTGACGGCGTCTATATGGAGCCTGCCATTGTCGAAATGCCCGGCCAGACTGCGGTGGTGAAAACCGAAACGTTTGCACCGATCCTGTATGTCATGGGCTATGACGATTTCAACGATGCGCTGGATATCCAGAATGACGTGCCGCAAGGGCTGTCGTCTTGCGTGTTCACCCTGAACATGCGCGAGGCCGAGCAGTTCCTGACTGCAGCCGGGTCGGATTGCGGTATCGCCAACGTAAATATCGGCCCCTCGGGTGCCGAGATCGGCGGTGCCTTCGGTGGTGAAAAGGAAACCGGCGGTGGGCGGGAAAGCGGCTCGGACGCGTGGAAAGCCTATATGCGACGTCAGACCAATACGGTGAACTACTCAGCCGAGCTGCCTTTGGCACAGGGCGTCAAGTTTGACATCTGAACTATTTACCGGCGGCGTGTTGGTGCGTCGCCGGTTAATCTGCAAAAAGATAATCAAGGCTCATGATGGCTTGCGCCTTGTCCAGCGTCACCCCTAGAAACTCGGCAATGGCGGTCTCATTCTCAATGCGCGCGCTGGTTTCACGAATGCGCAGGTAACCGTCGAACTCTGCCTCCCGGATCAGTTCGGATTCGTGCGCCAGCGAACTGCGCAGCGTAGGGATCAGACGGGCCACGGTTTCCCGAGGGCTGTTTTCCCCTGCCAGACCCACACGGCGCGCGTGCCCGATTAAATAATCGTCGGAATACTCGCACTCGATCTCCAGGATATGGCTGCGGGCCTGAACCGAACAGAAATCCCGAATGATATCTAGATTTGCGGGATCCACGCACAGGACCAACTTACCGGAGTCAAAGCTTTCAAACAGCATGCGCGCCACCGCGCGCCTGTGCCGCGTGCGCTTAGCCAGAGATGTTTCAATGCCGCCCAGATCGGGCAGGACAGTGTCTTCTTCGTTGAACAGGTACTCCACGCACGGAATGTCGGTTTCCGAGACGATCTGGTCCACCAGCCGCTTGGCGACGTGCCATTTCTTGGACACGATCAGAAACACTTCGCGTTCGGGGCCCAGCGAGTTGCCCGCTTCCCAGAAGCGCTGCGCGTAACGTCGCCCGACCCGACCGCGCCCGGTCAGAAAGCTGTACAGATTACGCCCTTCATCCGAGATATGAAACGTCATCCCTTCGGTTGCATACATCTGCCCCAGCCTGTCTTTCAGTTCGTAGGCTTCGGGGCTGATCTTGCGAGCGAACAGATAGTCTTGCGCCAGCAGCAAGTCATAGTGATCGTTGTAGAACGTCACCGGCATTCCGTAGTCCGAGAACATCAGGAAAGTAGGTGTGCGATTGTCAATCTCGGTCTTGGGGATCAGATGGCGGACCAGTGTCTGAAAAAAGGTCTCGTCCGGAATCCATGTGGTCGAAAAAAACCTTTTCACATCCGGACGCTTTTTCAGGAACTCCAGGATCATTTCGATAGTCCTGCGGCGCAGGCACCACCATTGGCTGCCGATCATGATCTGAACGTCTGACGGAACCTCACGTGTCAAACCGAACCATTTTTGCAGATTGTAAGAGCCATAAAACAGCTTGGCCTGCGTGCGTTCGTTGAAATAATGCCGATAGATCAGACGATCCTCGACCATACCGGTCTTGATCCAGTTGCTTTCCAGGAAATCGTGACTTTCGATGAAGTCCACATCGTGTTGGTTCAGAAAGTCGTGGATGAATTCCGCCGATTTGATCGGCATGCAGTCACCCGACACCATGTAAAAATGGGTGGCACGAGGAAACGCATCCACAGCGGCCTGCAAAGCATTCAGCGTGGCCTGAACCAGTGACCATGCCCCCCATCCGCATTTGATGCGCTTTTTTGCAAAGGTCACATTGGGGTTGCTTTTCAGGGCCTCGCGGATCCGCGCGTAGGCTGTCGCACTGGCTCGCGCATCAAAATGGATCGCCATACAATCCCCGGCGGCGGTCAGTTGCTCAGCCTGTGCGATGATCGCATCAGGGTCTTTGTGACATAGCAATATGTAGGCAATTCTTGCCATTTCAGCCTATTGTTTTCCGTTTCTGCCCATTTGCAACCGTGATACTTAGGATGAGCGATTGAATAAACAGAATATTTTTGGTTTTTTGGTTTCAAATGCTGGCGCGTCATATTTGAGACCAGATCGGCAAAGGA
Organism: Ruegeria atlantica; assembly: GCF_013032505.1. GTDB lineage: Bacteria > Pseudomonadota > Alphaproteobacteria > Rhodobacterales > Rhodobacteraceae > Ruegeria > Ruegeria atlantica_F. The sequence continues at coordinate 152,711 of NZ_WQCG01000009.1, read as the reverse complement.
GGCACAGCAGATGGGTTTTCCCGGTACATGGATGACCGAAAGCGAAAGCATGGTTTACCGTGTGGTGCCGAAATGCGCCTGCTCGACAATTGGCCAGATCATGTTTTATTCCGATCACGGGCAGTTTTTTGATGGTGATATCCACGACGCAAAAGACGGGATGCACAAATGGGCGTTTGGACCCAGTCAGGAGCAGATCTCGGGAAATGTCCGAAATCACAAGTCCTTGGCCTTTACTTGCGTACGCAATCCCTACACCCGAATTCTAAGCTCGTTCTTCGACAAGATCTGCGGCATTCAGCGCAACGGCAAGCGGTACCGGGGCAATCTGGTGCCCACGCTTATCTATAATTACGGGATCGAAGTTGGCGGCGACGATGGCAAGGGTGAGTTCGATCAGATCGCCAGCTTTCGCAGGTTTTTGTTGTTTGCGCGCGATACGATCCGTTGGCGCCGTCCGATGGACCCTGATATCCACTGGTCGGCCATGTCCGGGCATGTTTCGACCTTCATCGTGAATGGCGGACAGTACGATCAGATTTTCTGGACTGAGCAGTTCAATGAAGGCATGCAAAGTGTCCTTGATCGGCTAGAAACACCTCACGCCGTTAACCTGTCCGAGATCCCGCGTTTCAACGAATCCGAGGGACACGGACCTAAACGCGCGCACCCGGTCGAGGATTACTTTGACGACCTGTCGATGCATCTTGTCTACGAAATCTACAAGCATGATTTCGAGCTGTTCAAATACGATTTTGAGAACCCAGCGAACAAAATGCCGATTGGTGAGATTGATCTGGACGAGGTTCACGCCAAACTGGGCGATTGACAAAGGCGTCAGCGATTAATCAGGCGTCCTTTCAAGCCAGTTGGGAAAAGTTCCGGACCGCCGATATCCAGAGCGTCCAGGCTGAACCAACGCGCCGTCCAACTCAGACCATCGTCTTCTGAAAATGAAATCGGCGCGTCCGGCCGGTTCAAAAGTTCGGGACACTGAATATCAGCCACAAAGATAACCTCATGCCCCTGATGGCCTTCGTGCTGGTAGAGATTCTCGATCACCAGCGGTTGTCCACTGATTTCAATCGCCACATCAAGCTCTTCCCTGAACTCACGTTTCAGCGCATCGTGCCATGTTTCGCCGAATTCGACCGATCCACCTAAAGGACGCACGCCTTTGATACGGCCGGTGTCATCCGGAACTTCGGCAGCGAGGAGCCTGTCCTCCCGCCAATGCAAGCCTATGGCTTTGACGCGGATACCGTTATGCGGGCGCCAGAATGTCATGGTTTTCACCGAGCTTTCTGTGGATATCATTGAATGCAAAAGAGAAAGGCCTCGCTATTCTTGTTAGCGAGGCCTTTCAAGCTATTGCAGTTTTTTTGGTTTGGAAACCGCTTCGTTACACTTGACGCACAGCACCTTTTGCAGCGCTTGTTGTCAGCTTGGCGTAAGCTTTGAGCGCGGTGGATACTTTGCGCTTGCGCGGTTCAGCGGGCACCCAGCCCTTTTCATCCTGCTCTTCGCGTCGCGCGGCCAGTTCTTCGTCTGACACGGCCAGATGGATTGTGCGGTTTGGAATGTCGATCTCGATCTTGTCGCCGTTCTTGACCAGCCCGATCTCACCACCTTCTGCCGCTTCGGGCGAAACGTGACCAATCGAAAGGCCCGATGTACCGCCTGAGAAGCGACCGTCTGTCAGCAGCGCACAGGCTTTGCCCAGACCTTTGGATTTCAGGTAGGACGTCGGATATAGCATTTCCTGCATACCCGGTCCGCCACGCGGGCCTTCATAGCGGATCACCACCACGTCACCTTCTTTGACCTTGCCCGTCAAGATGTCGTTAACCGCCTGATCCTGGCTTTCGCAGACATAGGCCGAGCCGGTGAACTGCAGGATATTTGCATCCACACCCGCAGTTTTCACGATGCAGCCGTCGCGCGCGATGTTGCCGAACAGAACCGCCAGACCGCCGTCTTGGCTGAACGCGTGCTCCTTGGACCGGATCACGCCGCCTTCACGGTCGGTGTCCAGTTCTTTGTACCGGTTCGACTGGCTGAAGGCCTGTGTCGTGCGCACGCCACCCGGCGCGGCCTTGAACAAGTCCTGCGCCGCCGGGTTGTTGGCAATCTTGATGTCCCAATTGGCAATTGCCTCACCCATCGTGGCCGAATGCACGGTGCTGCAATGTTCATGCAGCAGTCCGGCCCGGCTAAGCTCGCCGAGGATCGAGAAGATACCACCGGCGCGGTGCACGTCCTCCATGTGAACGTTCTCGGTATTGGGTGCGACCTTACACAGGCATGGCACCTTGCGGCTGAGGCGATCCATGTCGGACATGGTGAAGTGCACCTCACCCTCATGCGCGATGGCCAGCAGGTGCAGAACCGTATTGGTCGATCCGCCCATGGCGATATCAAGGCTCATTGCGTTTTCAAACGCGTCGAACGTGGCGATTTCGCGGGGAAGGAAGCCTTTTTCATCCAGATCGTAGTGCCGTTTGGTGATTTCGACGATCCGGCGCCCGGCTTCAAGGAACAGGTTCTTGCGGTCAGCATGCGTGGCCAGGGTCGAGCCGTTGCCCGGCAACGCCAGACCCAGAGCTTCGGCTAGACAGTTCATCGAGTTGGCGGTGAACATGCCCGAGCACGAACCACAGGTCGGGCAGGCGTTTTCTTCAATGTGCTGGACCTGCTCATCGGTGTAGTTTTCGTTGGCCGCCGCAACCATCGCATCTACGAGGTCGATTTTTTTGACGTCCAAATCGGCGATGTCGATCTTGCCGGCTTCCATCGGGCCGCCTGAAACGAAGATCGCCGGGATGTTCAGGCGCATGGCGGCCATCAGCATGCCGGGGGTGATCTTGTCGCAGTTCGAGATGCACACCATCGCATCGGCGCAGTGTGCGTTGACCATGTATTCAACCGAATCCGCGATGACCTCTCGCGAAGGCAGCGAATACAGCATCCCGTCATGGCCCATGGCGATACCGTCATCCACCGCGATGGTGTTGAACTCTTTCGCAACACCGCCTGCGGCCTCAACCTCGCGCGCGACCATCTGGCCCAGATCCTTCAGATGCACATGACCCGGCACAAACTGGGTGAACGAGTTGACGATGGCGATGATCGGTTTGCCGAAATCGTCATCTTGCATACCGGTGGCGCGCCACAGGCCACGAGCGCCGGCCATGTTGCGGCCATGGGTTGAGGTTCTGGATCGGTACATTGGCATGATGCTGTTTCCCTTTTGCCCCGGTTGCGATATTCGGGGTGCGTACGTTATAGCGCACGTACCACATGTGCGCTATAACGCACAAGAGGATTCGAGAGACGACAATATGGCACCGGACGAAATTACGCTGAAACTAAGGGACGTGCGGGCGGCCTCGGGGCTGAGCCTGTCCAAGGTTGCCGACATGACCGGGGTCAGCAAGGCCATGCTGGGCCAGATCGAACGCGGCGAATCAAGCCCGACGATTGCGACACTTTGGAAGATCGCAAAAGGGTTCCAGATGCCGCTGAGCGCTCTGATCGGGCCTGCTGCGATGCGCGATCCGGCTGACGCTGACGTTTTTCGCACGGTGACCTTCCCGGGCAGCATCGAAGTCAAGATTGTCTTTCCCTACGATCCAGCACTTGGGGCTGAGACCTTTCATGTCGAGCTTTCGCCAAACCAGAGCCATGAATCGGCTGCTCATGCGACTGGGGTAACCGAAGAAGTGTTCGTTCTGAACGGTACGCTGGACGTTCTGCGTGACGGTGACTGGGTACCGCTACAGGCTGGGCAGGGGCTGCGGTTTGCCGCCGACCTACCGCATGGCTACCGGGCCGGGGCAACCGGCGCAGCCTTTCTGAATATGCATCACTACGGACAACCGGCGAACGCGGCGCCGGGCGCCTGATCTCAATTCCCATTCGGAGGCAGGCAATGGCCGCTTTTCTTGATAGTCTGACGTTGGCTGATGCTGTCGGATCCTTCGGTGCTATGGTCGTCGTGGCTGCTTATTTCGCGACACAAATGCGGATGATGAACTCCGACGATCTGGCCTTTCCGATCCTTAATCTGGCCGGGTCCGCTCTGATCGTCTATTCGCTGCTGCAGAACTTCAATCTGGCTTCAATGCTCATCGAGTGCTTTTGGATCGTGATCAGCATCATTGGGATAATCCAGTTCATCAAATTGCGGCGCGCCGGTTGAATGCGACCTGATCTGGAATGGTAGCGCCATCCAGTCTTGAACCCGCATGCGCGCGCGTATAGGGACAAACCAAGCGCGTTTAGGGGAGACTTTGATGCAGGACGATCCGAAAACCCTCGTTTCTACCGAATGGCTTGCCGCCCATCTCAAGGACCCGGATCTGCGGGTGCTGGACGGGTCGTGGTATTTGCCTCAGCAAGGGCGGGACGCAAAGGCCGAATATGACGCGGCCCACATCCCCGGTGCGAGGTTCTTTGATATTGATGACATCTCGGACCACCGCTCGGACTTGCCGCATATGGCGCCCCCGGTCGAAAAGTTCATGTCCCGCCTGAGGGCGATGGGCGTGGGCGACGGCCACCAGGTTGTCGTTTATGATGGGGCCGGTTTGATGTCTGCCGCCCGTGTATGGTGGTTGTTCCGGTTGATGGGGCAGGAAAACATCGCCGTTCTGGATGGTGGTCTGCCGAAATGGCAGGCCGAGGGACATGAGATCGAAGATCTGCCGCCGGTGATCCGCGACCGCCACATGACCGTCCGGGTCCAGAACCATCTGGTCCGTGACGTCACGCAGGTATCTGCCGCCGCCAAGCTGGGAGATCATGAGATCATCGACGCACGCTCTGCCGATCGTTTTGCCGGAACCGGAACGGAACCGCGTGAAGGTCTGCGAACGGGCCGCATTCCCGGATCGCGCAACGTGCCTTTTGGCACTTTGCTGAACAAGAATGGCACGATGAAATCCCCCGAGGAATGCCGCGCCATCTTCGAGTCCGCAGGTGTGGATCTGTCGAAACCAGCCATCACATCCTGCGGGTCGGGTGTGACCGCCGCAATCCTCAGCCTTGCGCTTGAACGCATGGGCAAGAAAGACCACTCGCTTTATGACGGCTCCTGGGCTGAATGGGGTGCCTTCCCGACCCTGCCCGTCGCAACCGGAGAGAACTGATGTTCGAAAACCTCAAACCGCAGCCTGCCGACAAGATTCTGGCGCTGATGCAGGCGTATCGCGAAGACCCCCGCGATCAAAAGATCGACCTGGGAGTTGGTGTTTACAAAAATGCCGAGGGCGTGACCCCGGTGATGCGTGCGGTGAAAGCGGCCGAAAAGCGCATCCTGGAAGAGCAAGAGAGCAAGGCCTACACCGGATTGGCGGGCGACCCGGCTTATGCCGATGCGATGATTGGCCTGATCCTGGGCACCTCGGTTCCACGCGGCAACATCGCTGCCGTGGCGACGCCGGGCGGAACCGGTGCCTGCCGTCAGGCATTTGAGATGATCCGCATGGCCAACCCCTCGGCCCGCGTGTTCGTGTCGAACCCGACATGGCCCAACCACCTGTCGATCCTGAACTATCTGGGGATGGAGACGGTCCAGTACCGGTATTTCGACGGTGAAACCCGTGGCGTCGATTTCGACGGCATGATCGAGGATCTGAAAACTGCGAACGCGGGCGACGTGGTCCTGCTGCACGGTTGCTGCCACAACCCAACCGGTGCCAACCTGAACATGGTGCAGTGGCAGGAGGTCGTGAACCTGATCAACGAGCGCGGCCTCGTGGCAATGATCGATATCGCCTATCAGGGCTTTGGCGACGGACTGGAAGAGGATGCGCAGGCGACCCGCCTGGTGGCTTCGTCGGTCAAACGTTGCCTGATCGCAGCGTCCTGCTCGAAGAATTTCGGTGTCTATCGCGAGCGGACCGGCCTGTTGATGGCAATCAGTGATGACCCGGCTCAGACGGCTCTGAACCAGTCCACGCTGGCATTCCTGAACCGTCAGAACTACTCGTTCCCGCCGGATCACGGCGCACGGGTGGTGACGACGATCCTGAATGATGAAGCCCTGCGCGCTGACTGGGCGGTTGAGCTGGAGGAGGTGCGCCTGTCCATGCTGGGCTTGCGCCAACAACTGGCAGACGAGCTGCAGGCTCAAAGTGGATCCGATCGCTTTGGGTTTGTCGCCCAGCACCGCGGCATGTTCTCGCGTCTGGGGGCGGCACCGGAACTGGTCGAAAAGCTGCGCGCGGATCACGGCATCTACATGGTTGGTGACAGCCGGTTGAACATTGCTGGCTTGAACGCGACGACGGTTCCGATTCTGGCTAAGGCGATCGTTGACGTCGGTGTCTGATTCAATCCAATAAATCAGAAAACCCGGGCGCGAACGCCCGGGTTTTTTTGTTTTCGAGGGGCAGGCTATTAGCCTTTCGAAAACTCTGGATAAGCTTCCATACCCAGTTCTGCCATGTCGAGGCCGTTGATCTCGTCTTCTTCGCTGACGCGGATGCCGACCGTCGCCTTCAGAATTGTCCACAGGATCAACGCGCCAACAAATGTGAACACACCATAAGCTACGATACCGGTCAGCTGTGTGATCAGGTTTGCTTCGCCGTAGAAGATCACGGCGATGGTGCCCCAGATGCCTGCGAACAGGTGAACCGGGATGGCACCGACAACGTCGTCGATCTTGAACTTGTCCAGCATCGGAACCGCGAAGACCACGATGATGCCGCCAACTGCGCCGATCCACAGCGCTCCGAACAGGGTCGGGGCAAGCGGTTCTGCAGTGATAGAGACCAGACCGGCCAGCGCGCCGTTCAGCACCATGGTCAGGTCAGGTTTCTTGTACAACACCTGCGTCATGATCAGGGCTGCGATAGCACCAGATGCGGCGGCCATGTTGGTGTTGGCAAAGATGCGGGACACGTCGGATACGTCACCCACGGTGCCCATCGCCAGTTGCGAGCCGCCGTTGAAGCCAAACCAACCCAGCCACAGGATGAACGTACCCAGGGTTGCCAGCGCCAGATTCGAGCCGGGCATCGGGTGAACTTTGCCGTCTTTGTACTTGCCAATGCGGGGGCCAAGGATCAGGCAGCCCGCCAGAGCGGCCCAGCCACCGACCGAATGCACAACTGTCGAACCAGCGAAGTCGGAAAAGCCCATGGCATCCAGCCAGCCGCCGCCCCACTTCCAGGAACCGGAGATCGGGTACATGATACCAGTCAGAACGATCACGAATATTAGGAAGGGCCACAGCTTTATGCGCTCGGCCACGGCGCCGGACACGATGGACGCGGTTGCCGCCACAAAGACCAGCTGGAAGAAGAAGTCCGAACCGATAGACGCGTAGTCTAACGCCGCGTCTGCGGGCGCAACACCCACGGCATCAAGCACGGTCGGACCGCCAAGGGCAAAGAAACCATTAAAGTCGCCCGGATACATCGTGTTGAAGCCGACCAGCCAGTACATGATCGCGGCAATCGAAAACAGCGCGATGTTCTTGATCATCTGCATGGCGACGTTCTTGGAACGCACCAGACCGCCCTCGAGCATGGCAAATCCTGCAGCCATGAAGAAGACAAGGAAGCCTGCCATCAGGAACAGCAGGGTGGTAAAAATATACTGGGTGTGCAGCGCAGCTTCGCCCTCGGCGGCCTCTTGCGCCAGACCCATCTGCGGCAGCACGACAAGCGCGGCGGCAGGGATGAGAGATTTCATCAGGTTCATGTGACTTCCTCGAATGTATGTGAGTGGCGACGCTTACAGCGCCTCTTCGTTCGTTTCCCCGGTCCGCACGCGCAGGGCCTGCTCGACATCGAGGACGAAAATCTTGCCGTCACCGATCTTGCCGGTTTTGGCGGTTTTGGTGATGGTTTCGACGATCTGGTCGGCCATCGTGGCAGGTACCACGATTTCGAGTTTGATCTTGGGCACGAAGTTCACCGCATATTCGGCCCCACGATAGATTTCGGTGTGACCCGATTGCGAGCCGAAGCCCTTGATCTCGGTCACCATCATGCCGCGCACGCCGGCCTCGGTCAGTGCCTCACGCACCTCCTCAAGCTTGAACGGCTTTATTGTTGCAATGATCAGTTTCACGTCTTTCCCCTCTTCCTGTCCGGCGGGACCGGCTTGTTTGCACCTGCAGAAAAAGAGCGTGACTGACCGCCGTAAGAAACGGTATGGGCGGCCGAACGCAGGGGAAATTTGGGTCAGGTGCACAATTTTTGCACAAAAAAGCGCTTCTGCCCGATTTCTAGGCAGGTTATGGAGGCGGCATAGGGGAATTTCATACCTCTACTTCATGTCTATGGCAGGGTATGGTGCCTCAAAACGATAACCGGGCAGAGTTTGAGCATGACTGAGTCCAAGCGCCGCAAGACATCGCTTGTTGCGGACAAAAGATACCCTTCCAAAGGGCGCAAACCCGCGACCACACAGCGGACGACAAAGCCCGCTGGCAAGAAGGCGACGGCGCGCAAGACGTCGACTCGCAAAACCGCCCGGAAAAAAAACCGTAAATCGTCCGGTGGCGGCGGAGGATTCTTTCGGCGTCTTTTCCGTTGGTTGTGGCGACTGATTTGGGGCGTGACCTGGCGGGTGGGCGCGGTGGCCGCCATGCTGTTGGCTTTGGCGGTCGGTGTTGTCTACTCCTCTTTGCCAGATGTCGATGCCTTGCTGGACGGCCGTGCGCGCGGGTCGGTGACCCTGTTGGATCGGGATGGCAAGGTCTTCGCCTGGCGCGGTGATCAGTTCGGTGGTGTCATCACGGCCGATACCGTATCGCCCCATCTGAAGAACGCGGTCGTCGCGACCGAGGACAAACGATTCTATCGCCATTTCGGCGTCAGTCCGCGCGGCGTCGCGAGCGCCGTACGCATCAACCTGAGCGAAGGACGCGGGCCGCTGTCCGGGCATGGCGGTTCGACCATCACGCAGCAAACCGCAAAGCTTTTGTGCCTTGGCGTTCCTTATGAACCCAGTGAATGGGAGTCCGAGGCGGCGTATGAGGCGGATTGCCGCCAGGGCTCGTTGTGGCGCAAGGCTAAGGAAGCGGTCTATGCGATGGCGATGGAGGTCAAATACTCCAAGGATGAGATCCTGACCATCTACCTGAACCGGGCCTTCCTCGGTGCGGGTGCGCGTGGTTTCGAGGCCGCAAGCCAGCGCTATTTCGGGATATCGGCGGCTGAGGTCAGCCCGTCACAGGCCGCGATGTTGGCTGGTTTGTTGGTTGCGCCGACGCGCTATGCCCCGACGAACAACTTGAAACGCTCACAGGACCGGGCGCAGTTGGTGGTTGGCCTGATGGAGGCGCAGGGATACCTGACCGCGGCGCAAGCCAGCAGCGCACGCAACAATCCCGCGCAATTGTCCGAAGCGGCAGCCGCACGCGCTGGCGGTTACTTCGCTGACTGGGTAATGGCCAGCGGACCCGAGTTCTTTACACGAAACACAACCGAAGACGTGGTGATCCGCACCACGCTGGATCAGCGTATCCAGAAATCAGCCGAAGAGGCGTTGCAGTTCATCTTTCAGGAGAAAGTCCGCGAAGGTTCCAAGGCTCAGGCCGCGATCGTGGTGATGTCAGCGGATGGGGCCGTGCGTGGAATGGTCGGTGGGCGAAAAACACGCGTGTCCGGTGCCTTCAACCGGGCCACGCAGGCGCTGCGGCAAACGGGATCATCATTCAAACCCTTTGTTTATGCCACTGCGCTGGAGCTTGGCTATTCGCCACTGGATACGGTCGTAGATGAACCCTACTGCGTGAATATTCCGGGGTCCGGTCAGTGGTGCCCCAAGAACTACACTAACAAGTTCTATGGGCGCGTCACGCTGGCGGACGCCTTAAAGAACTCGCTGAACATCCCAGCGGTGAAAGTGGCTGAGATTGCTGGGTTGGACAATGTTCGCACCGTGGCCAGCGAGTTTGGCATCGATAGCGATCTGGCGCAGGGCCCCGCATTGGCGCTGGGCGCGTCGGAAAGCACGCTGATCGAGATGACGGGGGCCTATGCGGGTATCCTGAATGGCGGCTCGGCGGTGGAACCCTATGGGCTGACCGAATTGAAGCTGTTGGGCGATCAAACCCCGGTCATGGTTACGACAACAGGCATTGGTGAGCGGGTCATCAACGACAAAGCCGCCAAGCAACTGACGTGGATGATGGAGCGTGTCGTGTCCGAAGGCACTGGTGCGCGCGCTCAGTTGCCCGGATGGCAGGTCGCGGGAAAGACGGGGACGACCCAGGCCGCCCGCGATGCCTGGTTCATCGGTTTTACGGCAGACTACGTGACGGGCATCTGGATGGGGTATGACGACAACACCCCATTATCCGGTGTGACTGGAGGCGGGTTGCCGGCTGAAATCTGGAAAGAAACCATGCTGCGCGTCACCGAAGGCATGACACCGACGCCGTTGCCGATGCTGGCCCCGGACCCACCGGTCAGAACAGCGCAACCTCAGCAACAGCGCCGTAAGAACCAAACCGGGTTGGACCGGGCCATCAACAACCTGCTGAACAACATTTTCGGTGGAAACTAAAAAAGGCGGTGCGCTGGCACCGCCTTTTGAATTGAATGAGCGTCTGATCAGAGGCTGTCGTCAAGGGCGGCCAAAATCGCATCACCCATCTCCGTGGTCGAAACCGGCGTGACGCCTTCATCTGCCAACAGGTCGCCTGTGCGAACACCGTCGGCCAGCACTTTCTCGATCGCAGCTTCAAGACGATCTGCTTCCTCAAGCTGATCAAAGCTGTAGCGCAGCGCCATGGCGAAGCTGAGGATACAGGCGATTGGGTTAGCTTTTCCCTGACCGGTGATATCCGGAGCAGAGCCATGGACGGGTTCATACATCGCCTTGGGACGGCCGTTCGCCATCGGAGCACCCAAGCTGGCCGAAGGCAGCATACCCAACGAGCCGGTTAGCATCGCGGCGCAATCCGACAGGATGTCGCCGAACAGGTTGTCTGTCAGGATGACGTCGAACTGTTTGGGCGCACGCACCAACTGCATCGCACCATTGTCGGCATACATATGGCTCAGCTCTACCTCTGGGTATTCCTTGGCCACACGTTCCACGACCTCGCGCCACAGGATGCCGGATTCCATGACATTGGCCTTCTCCATCGAGCAGACCTTCTTGCCCCGGCGCATCGCCAGTTCAAAGGCCGAGCGCGCGGCGCGTTCGATCTCGGATTCAGTATAGCGCTGGGTGTTGATGCCAACACGCTCATTGCCTTCCTCAAAAATGCCCCGCGGCTCTCCGAAATAGACGCCCGAGGTCAGCTCGCGCACGATCATGATGTCGAGGCCGGCAACGATGTCTTTCTTCAGCGACGAGAAATCAGCCAGTGCGTCAAAGCACTGCGCCGGACGCAGGTTGGAATACAGGTCCATTTCTTTACGCAGGCGCAGCAGGCCACGCTCGGGCTTGAGGCTGAAATCCAGATCGTCGTATTTCGGGCCGCCAACGGCACCCAGAAGAACCGCGTCAACCTCTTGCGCCTTGGCCATGGTTTCGTCCGATAGTGGCTTTCCATGGGCGTCGTAGGCTGCACCGCCGACCAGATCCTCGCTCACGTCGAATTCTAGGCCACGATTGGCACCGAACCAGTCGATGACTCTGCGCACTTCGGCCATGACTTCGGGGCCAATTCCGTCTCCGGGCAGGATGAGGAGCGAGGGGTTGGACATGAAGGATCTCCTTGCGTTTTACAGCACAGGCCCTAGCGTCTGCGCGGCATCGGGTCAATGAGACGATCTCGCCTGAGGGCAAGGAAAATACAGGTTTGTTTCCGTTAGCGTCTGAAAATTGCGCCGGGCCTGTTTGTCAGGCCAGAACAAGGCGCAAGCGGCCGTATCAGCGCGGTAATTTCAGGTCGACCCAGATCAGCCGGTGACGACTGGCAGTTTCCGCAGTTTTGCGTTCATTGGTGCCTGCGGCAGGCCAGTGCACACCTGAATCTGCCACCTGCCAATGCTTGGACGGCAGGACATAATCAACCCGCATCGCGCCAACCGCCTTCCAGACCACGGTCGTCAACTCACCTGAGGGACTTTCAGGCGAAGGGTCCTGAACGCGCGGGTCATTCAAAAGGTTTCGGATCGCTTCTTTTCGCCCATCGCCCCGTTCTGGGTCCAGATTGACATCCCCGGCGATGACAAACGGGCCACTGGGTGCGCGCCCGACATCCCCGTCCAACACTGCAGACCAGAGGCGAATCTCATCCCGGTTTCGCAGACCGTTGCGATCCTCGGGCCCGTCAAACACGGGGGGTGAGGCATGAAAGGTCATCAAATCCAGCGGCCCCCCGGGAGTTTCGATAGGCACAACCCAATGAGCTACCGAAGACAGTCGCTGAACGTTTTGGGCCTGTTCTGATGGGAAGGGCGCCGTGCCGCGGTGGGGCAGTTCAGCGCCGGGAAGGTCCCGCCATAACAAATCAGAAAGGTCCTGAACCTGATCCAAAGCGATAGGATAACGGGACATTACAGCCAGGCCACCCTGACCGGTGAACCGCCCCCAGCCCTGTGCGTCGCCGGGGCCACTGGTGCGGCCGTCTCCGTCCATATCCAGATTCGTTTCCAGACCGGAATTCGGCCGATCTGCGAACGTGTAGGGATAGTCTAAACCGGCTTCGCGTAACCGACTTGCTAGGGCTGCAAGCGCCTGCCCCTCAAAATCCCAGTCGATACCCTGCAGCGCAATGATATCGGGACGAGTTTGCGCCAAAACCCCGATGACTGCCGTAACCTGATCATCTCCGCGGCGAATATCCCGCAGCAGCAACCCCGGTCCATCGCGGCTGAGTTCTGTGTTGTAGGTGGCAATACGGATCGTCTCTGCCTGCGCCATAACGGGCAACAGAAGCAGGATTATGATGCGGATCATGCGGTCTGCGTAGACTCGGCTGTAGAATAAGCGCGCCGCTTCTCGACGATCAGGTTGGCAATACGCAGGGTTGCCATGCCACGCATGATCATGCTGGCTGGCAGGAAAGCCCAAGCGCTGAGCGTCCAGATCAGTGTCTGAGGATTGCTCAGTGAGATCGGCTCGGCATAGTCGGTCAACAGTTTGATCAGCGCCGGGATCAGGAACGGCAGCAGGATACCGATACAAATGTTCAAACGCCCGTCGCGCTGCAGTCGCGTGACCACGTCACCGCCTTTGGTCGGGTCGAACAGAGGTAGATTGGTCCAGACATTGAATGCGCCGTTCCCGGTTGGCCAACCGCGCACTTTCACCGCATAGGCAAAGCTGGCAATCGTCACCAATGCAGCGACATATGCGACGCTGGCGGAAATGCGAACCAGTTCGATCAATGGTGTACTTGCATCCGCCGGCAGCATCAGGATGATCAGTCGAACCGGCGAATAGGGAAAGTCGACCACATTCGCGACACCCACACCAAAGGAATAGAATGTCGTCGTCAAAGTAGTCGGCGTATAGGCGTTCTTGCAGATGAGTGTCAGGAAAGTGATCATCGACATCAGCCCGACAAAGCGCAAACGGTTCACAGGCGGTGCATCACGGAATTCGATAAAGCTGGGAAAGGCAGAGTTATATTCGGCGAACGTCAGGAAAAACGCGAGAATGGCGAGAAAGACGACAATCTCGGTCCCATTCGTAGACGATACAGGCAGGTACAACGCGGGCGTCAGCACCATAAGTGCGACCAATATTCCCCGAATCGCCGCCCCTGTTGTGCGCGCAATCACTATCCAAACCCTTTCAAACCGGATTGACCGCTTCTTTGACGGTTTCGTCCCAACTTGTGCCCGACAATTAATTTTCTACGGGTGCCTCTTTAATCGCCAACACTGACGATAAGCGGCATTCCGCTCAAGCCAAGCTGCAGAAAACACGTGATTTCGGGCAAAAAGATGGCGAAACTGGTGCGCCTTTGCATCATTTTCGTCGCAAATTCGGCGTGCATCACAAGGCCGACACTACATGTTGTGGTTGTTGGATTGATAACCCCAAGAATGCGAACGGGGCCGCCAAAGCGACCCCGATAGGTTGAGTATCCACAGATTCGTTCTTGGAATCAGACCCAGGGGCGAGCCTGGCTTGCGTGATCCTCAAATTTGTCGATGTGGTGATCTTTCTCCATCGTCAGGCCGATATCGTCCAGACCATTCAACAAGCAGTGCTTACGGTGGGGGTCGATGTCGAACTCGATCACAACACCATCCGAGGTGGTGATTTGCTGATCTTCTAAATGCACGGTCATGCGGGCGTTTTCGCCCTTATGTGCGTCATCCATCAGAATAGCGTGATGTTCCTCTTCCACCACGATGGGCAGGATTCCGTTCTTGAAGCAGTTGTTGAAGAAGATGTCGGCGAAGCTGGTCGAGATCACGACCTTGATGCCGAAATCCTTGATTGCCCATGGCGCGTGTTCTCGCGACGACCCACAGCCGAAATTGTCGCCTGCAACCAGAATCTCAGTCTGGCGATAGGCGGGCTTGTTTAGAACGAAATCCTCGTTCTCGCCGCCATGATCGTGATAGCGCATCTCGTCAAACAGCACGACGCCAAGGCCGGACCGTTTGATGGTTTTCAGGTGCACTTTCGGGATGATCATATCGGTGTCGATATTGATCAGCGGCATTGGGGCGGCCACCCCGTGGACTTTGTCGAACTTTTCCATGTCTACACTCCTGCGGGAGAGGGCCGCGCCCATGCCCCGCGTTTAAGCTTCTTTCGCTTCAGTTGTTGCGTCGTTTGGTGCGTTTTTGATGAAGAACGCCATGAAGACCAATCCGAACCCGTTGAACAGCATCTCAATGCCCAGGAAAATGCCCAGAATGCTGAGCAGCACCTGAGGATCGCTTCCTACATATGTCCAGATGATACCGGCAAGGACGATCGACAAGATGCCCGAGACCATCGTGGGCCAGAAAAACTGTGTTCCTTTCATCTGGAACGACAGAATAACCCGCGCGATGCCGCCTGCCATGAACAGGATCAGCATCACGGTCGCCAAGGTCAGGGTTCCCTGCAAAGGGTGGTCCAGGAAGGACCAGCCCAGAAACAGCATCACCGCACCCATGATGAGTGACAGAATTTTGTTGCCGGTGCCTTCAACCGTAAAGCCGCCAACAACCTGCAGCGCGCCTGATATCAGCAGCAACACACCGGTTACCACCGTCACCGCGACGGACGCCACAACTGGCGCGCCCAGTACAAAGATACCGAACGCTATGGATAGTAGCCCCAGCAGGAGCCATTTGACCCAGTCACTCATGTTTTCAATCCCTCAAATATCTAGATATGAGGGGACCTTACATCAATTCACGGACGTCTGTCAGCCGTCCTGTGATTGCCGCTGCGGCAGCCATCGCCGGGCTCAGCAAATGGGTGCGTCCGCCCCGGCCCTGACGGCCTTCGAAGTTGCGGTTCGAGGTCGCGGCACAGCGTTCGCCCGGCTGCAACTGATCCGGATTCATTGCCAGACACATCGAGCATCCCGCCAGACGCCATTCGAACCCGGCTTCTTTGAAAATTTCGGCCAGACCTTCTTCCTCGGCCTGAGCGCGGACCAAACCTGAACCTGGCACGACCATGGCACGCATGCCGTCCTTGATCTTTTTGCCCTTCAGGATTTCAGCCGCAGCGCGCAGGTCTTCGATACGGCCGTTGGTGCACGAGCCGATGAAAACAGTGTCGATCTCGACATCGCTCAGCTTTTGACCGGCTTCCAGCCCCATGTACTCGATCGAACGACGCGCTGCTTCGACCTTGCCGCCTTCGAAATCTTCGGGCTGCGGCACGGTTGCAGTGATTGGCAGAACATCCTCGGGGCTGGTGCCCCATGTGACGACCGGCGCGATGTCTTCGCCGCGCAGCGTGATGACCTTGTCGAAATGGGCGTCTTCGTCGGTGAAAAGCGTTTTCCACCACGTCAGAGCAGCTTCCCACTGGGCACCCTTCGGGGCATGTGGGCGACCTTTGACGTATTCGAAAGTGGTTTCATCAGGCGCAATCAGGCCTGCGCGGGCGCCGCCTTCGATCGCCATATTGCAGACGGTCATGCGGCCTTCCATCGACAGATCGCGGATCGCTTCACCGCAATATTCGATGACATAGCCGGTGCCGCCAGCAGTGCCGGTCTCGCCGATAACGGCAAGAGTGATGTCCTTGGCGGTCACACCCGGCTGCAATTTGCCGGTGATTTCCACCTTCATGTTCTTGGACTTCTTCTGGATCAGGGTTTGCGTGGCCAGAACGTGCTCAACCTCGGACGTGCCGATGCCGTGGGCCAGCGCACCAAACGCGCCATGGGTGGCGGTGTGGCTGTCGCCGCAAACAACGGTCATGCCGGGCAGGGTCCAGCCTTGTTCGGGGCCGACGATGTGCACGATGCCCTGACGCACATCATTCACCGGGTAATAGTGAATGCCGAAATCCTTGGCGTTCTTGTCCAGTGCTTCGACCTGAATGCGCGATTCGGGGTTTTCGATGCCGTTCACGCGATCGGCTGTTGTCGGCACGTTGTGGTCTGGTACCGCAATGGTCTTTTCCGGTGCGCGCACCGGACGACCGGCCATGCGCAGCCCTTCAAAGGCTTGCGGGCTGGTCACTTCGTGAACCAGATGTCGGTCGATATAAAGCAGGCAGGTACCATCATCGGCTTCGTGCGCGACATGGGCATCCCAGATCTTGTCATAGAGTGTTTTGGGGGACATCGGTCCTCTCCCGTATGTAATGAGAAATAGCTGGCGAGGTGGCTTAGGCCGCGGATAGGCGGGCCAGAACCGTGCGGGCAGCCCCAAAGAACCGTTCGCGCAGACGCGCGCGGTCTTCCAGATTCTGTTCTTGGGCCACATTGAGTCTCATGCGCTCCAGATATAACGGGGTTTGCCGTCAATCAAGGTTCAATCCCGCACCGGGCTTGCATCGCGCCGCATCGCTGTCCAAGCTGAGGTCAGGAGACGTGCATGAACCAAGACCTGATCCCCAGTTCGCTGTCGGACCTTTATGAAAACATGATCGCGGGGTTTTCCGTTCAGTTCGCCAAACTTGCCGATCTGATTGTCACTCCGGGTTGGCGGCGGCACCAGTTGGTAATCATCCTCGTTCTCTGGGCTTTGGCATATGTGTTGAAACTGGTCACGCAACACCGGTGGGAGACCTGGGCACGGGCCCGGACCGGCTGGCCAAAGTGGCGGCTGCGCATTCTTGTACAGCTGATGCAGCGCCTGACGTTGGTCTATTTCGTTTTGTTGTCCTGGACGCTGTACCTGATCATGCAGAATGTGACCTGGCCGTCGCACAGTTACATAATCGGCGTGATCGCGACCTTGGCCGCCGCGTGGCTGGCGATTGCGCTGGTGGCCCGACTGGTGCGTAACCGCACGCTGCGGCGGATCTTCAAATGGGCAATGTGGGTCTATGCAACGCTGGTTGCGCTGAATTTGACGGATGACGTGGCTGAGTTTTTGGACGGCGTCGCAATTTCCATCGGTGATCTGCACATCTCGGCTCTGGGGATACTAAAGGCCATACTGCTAATCGGCGTGCTGCTGACGCTGGCCCGTATCGGGACCCGCACGGCAGAGCGGGGATTGCAGAGGAATGACGACATCACGCCCTCGATGCAGGTTCTGTTGGCCAAAGGCATTCAGGTTCTGCTCTATGGTGCTGTCTTTATGGTGGCTATTCGCACCCTGGGGTTCGACCTGACCGGCATCGCACTGTTGTCAGGTGCGATCGGTGTGGGCATCGGTTTTGGCTTGCAAAAGGTTGTGTCGAACCTGATTTCCGGAATCATCATCCTGATGGATCGCTCGATCAAACCGGGCGACGTGATCTCGTTGGGCGATACCTTTGGTTGGATCAATGCGCTTGGCGCGCGCTATGTATCAGTGGTCACCCGAGATGGGCGTGAATACCTGATCCCGAACGAAGACCTGATTACCAATCAGGTGGTGAACTGGTCGCATTCGGACCGGTATGTGCGTCTGGATCTCGATTTTGGCACCAGCTACGACGACGATCCGCATGAGGTGCGCGCCACGGCGATCCGGTCGGTCAAAACAGTGAAACGTGTTCTCAGCGGGGGGTCGCATGAGCCGGTCTGCCATATCACCGGGTTCGGCGACAGCAGCGTGGACTATGTGTTGCGGTTTTGGATCAGTGATCCGACCAAGGGGCTAACCAACATTCGGGGCAATGTTTACCTCGCCCTCTGGGACGCCTTCAAGGCCGAGGGGATATCGATTCCCTTCCCTCAGCGCGAGGTTCGGTTGCTGTCGGACGGCGCAGACTCGCAACAGATCGCCAAAGAGTGAGCGCCTGTGCGGTCCCTAAAGCGCCCGTTCATTGAAATGTTGCATTCCCCTTGTTACCTTATTAGTACCCCTGCGCCGGGGTTTGGCGGCGCGCAGCAAAGGAGGACTATGTCCTGTCTCTACATACCCAGGCGGGTTTGCCCGCCGATGACGGGGCCGGTGTAATGGCCCACTCTCAGTCAATCAGCGACAAGCTGCTTGAACGTATCCTTTCCTCACTTTCCGATGACAAGGCCGAAGACGTCGTGCAGATCAACCTGCAAGGCAAATCGTCGGTTGCGGATCACATGGTGATTGCCTCGGGTCGGTCGACCCGTCAGGTCTCGGCCATGGCGGAAAAATTGACGGATCGCATCAAGCAGGAATTCGGTTTCACCTCGAAGGTCGAAGGCAAGGATGCCGGCGACTGGGTGTTGATCGATACGGGCGACGTGATCGTTCATATCTTCCGCCCCGAAGTGCGTGAATTCTATCAGCTGGAAAAGATGTGGCTGCCTCAGGGCGGCAGCGCCTCGGCGAACTGAGGCGCCATCCCGGCCTGCATTAACAGGCCGGCGGCGAGAGAAATATGCGTATAAGCATTTGTGCGGTCGGGCGATTGCGTGCCGGACCGGAGAAGACCCTGCTTGACGATTACCTGACCCGATTTGACCGGACCGGCCGCGCGCTGGGCCTTGGTCCTGCGCGCGTGGTCGAGGTTGAAGACAAGAAAAACGCAGGCATGGGCGCCGAGGCCGCGTTGCTGCGCAAGGCCCTGCCCAAAGGCGCAGTGATCTGCACGTTGGACGAACGAGGGCGGGTGATGTCCTCGCCTGATTTTGCTAAGAAACTGGGTGCCTGGCGTGACGCCGGACGGCAGGATCTGGCGCTGATCATTGGCGGAGCCGACGGAATAGACCCTAATTTGCGGGCTGAGGCTGATTTTTCCATCTCATTCGGATCGATGGTCTGGCCCCATATGCTTGTCCGTGTGATGTTGGCTGAACAACTTTACCGGGCCGCCACCATTCTGTCGGGCGGCCCTTATCACCGGGTCTGACATGGCGCAGCTTTTGATCGTCTACCATTCGCGAACCGGCGGCAGCCGCCAGATGGCCGAAGCCGCTGCGGAAGGCGCGCGCGAAGAAGCGGGGACCATCTTGAAACCCGCGGACGAGGCTGGCCCCGAAGACCTGCTGAGCGCCGACGGCTACATCTTTTGCGCACCCGAAAATCTGGCGGCCATTTCGGGTGTCATGAAGGATTTCTTCGATCGCAGCTATTACCCGGTGCTGGGCCGAATTGAAGGGCGCCCCTATGCGCAGATGATCTGCGCTGGGTCCGACGGTGAGAATGCAGCCCGTCAAACCGCGCGCATTGCAACCGGTTGGCGTTTGAAGGAAGTTCAGCCTCCGCTGATTTTTTGTACCCATGCGCAGACGCCCGAAGCTATTCTGGCTGAAAAAACCATTCCGCAGGATCAACTGGTTCAATGCCGCGATATCGGTGCCGCGTTGGGCGCCGGTCTGGCGCTGGGCGTTTTCTGATTAGTTCAGTGTGACCAGCGTGGTTTCGTCATCCCAACCGTCGACGCTACACCGCGCCTGAATCTGGACCTGTGTCACGCCATCTGGAACCGTCACTCCGGATAACGAGCGCGTAAACGGCTGCTCATTCTCATGCGGATGATGCAATACGCGCATGCCCAGTTCATTGCCGTCCATATCTAAAACGCGCCAGCCATCGGCATAGTGATCCCACCCGGTGTCTGGGTGCCGGATCGTCACGTCGAAACGCCATGTGTCACCACTTTGACTGGCCGCCACTTTTTCAATCACGGAAGGATCGGCAAGGGCCGGGCTGGTCAGAAGAAGGCTGAGAATCAAATACCGCATGGGGCGATCCTAGGCTGTGTCCGGCGACATCGCGATCACGAATTCGTGTCGCCCGGTTGGGACATCAAAACCAGCCGGGAATGCGACGCAAACTCGCGCCGGTAAAGAACACCGAAGGTGATTGCCGTGACCAGTATCAGGGGCGCCGGGCCCAGAATCCAGGCGACGGATGCCAGGGCAAAATAGGTCACGCGCAAGCCACGGTTAAAGCTGCGTGCTGCGGTGACGCAGATTTCGGCCGCCTGTGCCGCGCGTGGATAGGCTTGGGGGTCCGAGGGATCATTGGGTACTGCTGCCATCAGAACCGCGCAATACCCAAACAACCGATGCGCCCAGACGTATTTCAGGAATGCATTGGCCAAAAACAGGATGATGATCAGGATCTTGATCTCCCAAACCATGGCCGGTGCGCTGCCGATGGCCAGATCATTGGCGACACCGGCAAGGCGTTCGGTGTTGCCCAGTAAAGCCAACCCGCCCCCGATGGCAATCATCGTGGTCGAGGCAAAGAACGTGCTGCCCTGACGCATCGCCGCGACCACCTGTGCATCGAACATTCGGGGCTGCCGCGTGACCATTTCCCGCATCCATTCGCGACGATAATCATCCATCATCATCGCCACGGAACGCTTGGTGGGTGAGGGGTTTTCGATCCGCCACCCGATCCACAGCCAGGCGATCAAAAGCAAGGCAATGGCCGCATAGTCCAGCGGTGAAAATAGTTGTGCGCGATCAATCCACGTCATGCCGGCGACATTAGAGCCAGACATGGAAACTTGCCAGATGGAGAAATTGGTAATATTATTTTACCAAATGGAGGATCAGCCATGGAAATGCCAACGCCAAATCCTGACGTCCTGCGCCGCAAGGCCGTTGTTCTTCAGCGTTTGTTGCAGGTCTTGCCCGAAGACGCGGTAATTCACGAACCGTCAGAAACACGCGCGTATGAATGCGACGCGTTGACGGCGTATAAGTGCCCTCCGATGTTGGCGGTTCTGCCGGCGACCACGCAAGAGGTCTCGGACATTTTGCGCATCTGCAACGAAGAAGGCGTTCCGGTGGTCCCGCGTGGCTCGGGTACTTCGCTGGCAGGCGGCGCATTGCCAACCGCGGACTCCGTTATCCTCGGGGTCGCCCGGATGAATGAAGTGCTTGAGGTCGATTATGACAACCGTTTTATCCGTGTGCAGACAGGCCGCACAAATCTAAGCGTGACCGGAGCAGTCGAGGAAGACGAATTCTTTTACGCTCCCGACCCGTCCTCGCAACTCGCTTGTGCCATTGCTGGGAACATCGCCATGAATTCAGGCGGGGCGCATTGCCTCAAATACGGCGTAACCACCAACAACCTGCTGGGCGTAAAAATGGTGATGATGGATGGCAGCGTGGTCGAAATCGGCGGTGCGCATCTGGACTCTGGCGGTCTGGACCTGCTGGGCGTTATTTGCGGGTCCGAGGGTCAGCTGGGCGTCGTGACTGAAGCCACCTTGCGCATTCTACGCAAACCCGAAGGTGCTCGGCCGGTACTCATGGGTTTTGACGATAACGAAGTTGCCGGGCACTGCGTGTCGGACATTATCAAGTCCGGCATCCTGCCGGTCGCGATCGAATTCATGGACACACTGTGCATTAAGGCCTGCGAAAACTTTGCCCATGCAGGTTACCCCGACTGCACCGCTTTACTGATTGTCGAGGTCGAAGGGTCCGAGGCCGAGATGGACTATCAATTGTCCAAGATCATCGAAATCGCCAAGCGTCACAATCCTGTCGAACTGCGGGAAAGCCAATCTGCTGAGGAGAGCGCGAAAATATGGTTGGGGCGCAAGTCGGCTTTCGGCGCGATGGGTCAGCTGAATGATTACATGTGTC
This sequence comes from Ruegeria atlantica, assembly GCF_013032505.1. GTDB lineage: Bacteria > Pseudomonadota > Alphaproteobacteria > Rhodobacterales > Rhodobacteraceae > Ruegeria > Ruegeria atlantica_F. Next base: position 130,684 of record NZ_WQCG01000009.1, on the reverse strand, counting down.
TGGACGGGACGATCCCGGTTTCTTCTCTACCGGAAGTGTTGCGCCGGATCGGCGAGATGAGCCAGGACTACGGTCTGCCGGTCGGCAACGTGTTCCATGCGGGCGACGGCAATATGCACCCGCTGATCCTGTTCGATGCCAACAAACCCGGTGATCTTGAGAAATGTGAGGCGTTTGGAGCGGACATACTGAAGCTCTGCGTTGATGTGGGCGGTTGCCTGACGGGCGAGCACGGGGTCGGGATCGAAAAGCGCGATCTGATGCATCACCAATACACACCTGCGGATCTTGAGGCGCAGATGGCGATAAAGGACGTGTTTGATCCGAACTGGTTGCTGAATCCTGCCAAAGTTTTTCCTCTGGATGCGTCGGAATCTCGGCGAGCCGCACGGATTGCTGCGGAATAGTCGGCTCTAACAAAGAAGAAATGTTATGAACCCAAAGACAGAAGCCGAACTGGCCGAGATGGTGGCCGGACTGAAAGAACCGGTCCGCATTAAGGGAGGTGGTACACGAGGTATTGCCGGGCCGGACGTTGCGATTGAAACCAGCGAGCTTACAGGCATCACCCTATATGAACCCGGCGCACTAACGCTGGTGGCGAAGGCTGGCACGCCTGTGGCCGAAATCGAGGCTGCATTGGACGCAGAAGGTCAGCAATTGGCCTTTGAGCCCATGGATCATCGCGGATTGGTGGGGACCAGCGGTACTCCGACCATAGGTGGTGTCGTGGCAGGCAATGTTTCGGGACCTCGGCGCGTACAGGCAGGCGCCTGCCGCGACTTTCTGCTGGGCGTGCGCTATGTCGATGGCATGGGTCAAGTCGTCAAGAACGGTGGCCGGGTCATGAAGAACGTGACCGGCTATGATCTGGTCAAACTGATGGCGGGGTCATGGGGCACTCTGGGGGTTTTGACTGAAGTGTCGTTAAAGGTTCTTCCAAAGCCCGAAGTGTCAGCAACTCTGGCCGTTCAGGCACCCGATGTGACCACCGGAATCGCGGCACTGTCTGCTGCTTTGAAATCGCCGTTTGAAGTTAGCGGGGCGGTTTATGACCCGAACAACGCTTGCGCCCTACTTCGCCTTGAAGGTTTCGCGGGTTCGGTAGCTTACCGGTCTGACAAACTGAAATCCGCGCTGGCCGGTTTCGGTGACGTTAACAGGATTGAACAGTCCGATACATTGTGGGCCGGGTTGCGTGACGCAGCTAACTTCCACGAAGAGAGCGGTGATGTCTGGCGCATTTCGGTGAAACCCTCGGGCGCGCCAGAGATCGCCGGGCGGATCCAAGCGGACCGGACATTGTTTGATTGGGGTGGCGGGTTGATCTGGGCCTTAGTTCCGGATGGAACTGATCTGAGGGCGCGATTGGGCGCGTTTGACGGTCACGCAACGATCGTGCGGGCCGAACCTGAAACACTGTCCAACCTGGGGCGATTCCAACCTGAAACACCTGGTCTTTCGGCTCTAACTAGGGGCATTCGCCATAAGTTTGATCCACGCGGTTTGTTCAATCCGGGACTGATGGGGTAGGCCGATGCAGACGACATTCACCAAGAAGCAGCTGCAGGATCCGGCGATCCAGCGATCGAATGAAATCTTGCGCAATTGCGTGCATTGCGGGTTTTGCACAGCCACTTGCCCGACCTATCAGGTACTGGGCGATGAGTTGGATAGCCCACGCGGGCGCATCTACCTGATCAAGGACATGCTGGAAAATGAGCGTGTGCCGGATGAAAAGACGGTCAAGCATATCGACCGCTGCCTGTCCTGCCTGGCCTGCATGACCACGTGTCCGTCAGGCGTGCACTACATGCATCTGGTCGATCACGCGCGGGAATACATCGAAGAAAACTACAAACGCTCTTTTTCGGATCGTGCGTTGCGCTGGGTGTTGGCGCAGATCCTTCCCTATCCGACGCGGTTTCGCTGGGCCCTTATCGGCGCCAAACTGGGGCGGCCATTCCGCTTTCTGATGCCGGATGCCCGGTTACGTGCCATGCTGGACATGGCACCTAAACACATTCCGCCCGTCAGTCTGAATGACGACCCGCAGAGTTTCTTGGCAAAAGGAACGCAGCGCAAACGGGTCGCACTGATGACTGGCTGCGCGCAAAAAGCACTGAACACTGATATCAACGACGCAACCATCCGTTTGCTGACCCGGTTGGGATGCGAGGTCGTTGTAGCAGAGGGGGCGGGGTGTTGCGGCGCGCTGACCCATCACATGGGGAAGACACATGACAGTCATCTGGCCGCAAAGGCCAATATCAGAGCCTGGAGCGCAGAAATGAACGGCGACGGGCTGGATGCGATTGTCATCAATACCTCGGGCTGTGGGACCACGATCAAGGACTATGGCCACATGTTCCGAAACGATCCCTTAGCTGAAGACGCAGCGCGGGTGTCTTCGATTGCGATGGATATTAGTGAGTTGCTGGTGCAACTCGATTTGCCCGAAGGCGAAAACAAGGACCTGTCCGTCGCTTATCATGCGGCCTGTTCTCTCCAGCATGGTCAAAAGATAAAAACGCATCCAAAAACTCTGTTGAAACAGGCCGGTTTCACCGTGTTAGAGCCTGCAGACAGTCATCTATGCTGCGGCAGCGCGGGGACCTACAACCTGATGCAGCCCGAGATTTCGGGGCGGTTGAAGGAACGCAAGATCAAAACGCTGGAAGCTAAAAAGCCGGACATGATCGCGGCGGGTAATATCGGATGCATGATGCAAATCGGCTCTGGCACGGGCCTTCCCGTGTTGCACACCGTTGAGCTTTTGGATTGGGCGACCGGCGGGCCTGTGCCGCGGGCATTGGGCGACCGGAGTGGATCCGGGGTTCCGATCCTCAAATAGATAAGGCTGATGCAACTGCGCACCACTCTTCACGTTAAACGGACGCGGGCGTCATCGCCCTATTTTTGCCGCACCGGAGGCGTAGGAGAATACGCCAACAGCAAAGCCGGAGTGCCATTTGCGAAATTGGATCACAGCATTGGCGCTGGCTTTGATGCCGTTGTCCGCCGCAGCCCAGGATACCGGGTTGAAAAGTCTGGACACCACCGATGCCGGGCGCGCGTGGATGGCGGTCGGGCGCCTGGATTTCAAAGATGGTGCCGGGTTTTGTACTGGGACACTGATCTCTCCGACGCTTGTTTTAACGGCCGCTCATTGTTTGTTCGACAGAATGACTGGTCAGCGGGTTGATCTGGCCGAGGTTGAGTTTTTGGCTGCCTGGCGTCTCGGACGCGCATCTGCTTATCGGGCTGCGCGTCGGGCCGTTGTGCATCCCGAGTATGAATTCAGCACCGAAGCGACGGCTTCTCGGCTGTACAATGACATCGCGCTGATCGAACTGTGGCAGCCGATCCGCAACACCAGCGTAATTCCGTTCGAAACCGGAGAGCGCCCGGATCGAGGGGCTGAAGTTGGGGTGGTGTCATACGCGCAGGACCGGGCCGAGGCCCCCTCGCTGCAAGAAGTGTGCTCGGTCATGACGCGCACATCAGACGTTTTGGTGTTGTCGTGTGATGTCGAATTCGGGTCGTCAGGGGCTCCGGTCTTTTCCTTTGACGGGGACCGGCCACGCATCGTGTCGGTCGTCGCGGCCAAGGCCGAATTCAACGGCCAGCGCGTGGCGATCGGTACATCGGTCGAAAATTCCCTCGAACTGTTGCAGGCAGAGTTGTCGGCCGGGCGCGGATTTGGCGTGTCTTCATCCAATGGTGGGGCCCGCCGCAATATTGGAGCAAGGTTCATAAAGCCATGAGTCGCCTGCTTCTGAATTTTCTTTTGTTTCTTTCGATCTTTGCAACCTCAACTTACGCCCAAACCGGCAAGCGCAAGCTGACGGATCGCGATGACCTTTACGGGTGGGAGGCGGTCGGACGTCTGGATATCGGCAATCAGGGGTTTTGCACGGGCACCTTGATTGCGCAGGACCTCGTGCTGACTGCCGCGCATTGCGCGGTGGACAAGGCCTCCGGCGATCCTCACGAGCCCGGACAGGTGACCTTCCGCGCCGGATTAAGCCACGGTGAGGCGCTGGCGGACCGTAAGGTCGTACAGATTGCCGTGGATCCGGCCTATGTCAGCAACGCCCCGCTTTCAGCGGATACAGTCCGGGCCGACGTTGCGCTGATGCGTCTTGAGCAGCCGATCCCCTATTCCATCGCCAACCCGTTTGCATTGCACAAAGGTCGGGTTTCCGGGACCGAGGTCAGCCTTGCCTCGTATGGGCGGGGCCGGTCCGAGGCGATCACGCGGGAAAGATCCTGCCGTATTCTGGGCCGACAGCAAGGGTTGATCACCTTCAACTGCGATATCACTTTTGGCTCGTCCGGCTCGGCATTGCTGGCCAAAAACGGCCCGCGCTGGCAGATCCTGTCAGTCGTTTCAGCAATCGGAACCTATGGGGATCGTGTGGCCGGATATGGAATGGAACTTTCCGGTGTGGTGGCAGATCTCAAGGCGGATTTGCGACGGGATGCCCCACGTCCACAGGCAACGATCCGTCGTTTGCAGGTCGGATCAGGAAAGTCGAGTTCCGGCGCGAAATTCATCAGTCCGGGCGGGGGTTGAACTCGGTCAAATTGCTACCCATGTGAACTGTACCGGGTCGCCACGAACGGGGCCCGGCTTAACCAGATGCCCGTCCGAACGGAGGGCAGAACACAGATCGCTCTGATATGAGGATATGACAAATGCGTAGTTTTGATTTTGCACCCCTGCACCGTGCCACCGTTGGTTTTGACCAGATCGCCGACATGATGGATCGCGTGCTGACCAATGATGTGGCTCAGCCGAGCTACCCGCCTTACAACATCGAAAAGACCGATGCCGACACTTATCGCATCTCGGTTGCAGTCGCCGGTTTTTCGGAAAATGACCTTTCGGTCGAAGTAAAGGAAAACGCCCTGATCGTCGCCGGCAAGAAAGCCGCTGAAGACAAAGAGCGCAGCTATCTGCACCGTGGCATTGCCACCCGCGCGTTCGAGCGCCGCTTTGCGCTGGCCGATCACGTGCGTGTCACTGGCGCCAACCACGAAAACGGTATGCTGAACATCGACCTGAAGCGCGAAGTGCCCGAGGCCTTGAAACCGCGCCGGATCGAGATCTCTTCGGCCAATGCCATCGAAAAGGATGTGGTCGACGCCAAAGCTGTGAACTAAGGCAACCTTAAACGCCGCGATAATCGTTCCTCTCTGGATTATCGCACCATACGCCCCGCGTTCCTCCAGACGCGGGGCGTTGTTTTTGTAGTAAGGGGATGTTCGCTAAGCGGACAAAGCCGTTGTTCAGAGTTTTGCGGCAACGGATTATCTTTACAAAACTTGACACAGATTGATGCCCTAGGTGACCTTATATTGTGTTTTTTGAATAACTTTGGGAGGTCGCAATGAAATTGACAGTTACAATGGCATCAACGATCACAATGTTTTTCACTGTAATGCCTGCATTGGCAATCGAACCTGATGCCCCACAATTGGACTTTGCAGAACGCAACGCTGAAGTTTGGGCAGTTGAAGATGGTGAGATAAACGCGAAACTAGAAGCGTTGGAGGAGCGCTTTGGGAAGAAACCCAACATTATTTACATTCTGACGGATGACATCGGTTGGGGTGAGTTGGGCTGGCAAGGTGGCGGTAAGCATCGTGGTATGCCTTCTGACGAACTTGACCAAATGGCCTTTGAAGGGATGCGATTTTGGTCAGCATACGCCGAACCATCCTGCACACCAACGCGGATAGCGATCAATACTGGCAGGCATCCTGTTCGCACCGGGCTATTGTCCGTGCTTTGGCCCGGAATGACGGATGGTCTTTCGCCAGAAGAGGTCACAACTGCAGAAATACTGTCTGAACAGGGCTATAACACCGCAATGTGGGGTAAGTGGCATATGGGCGACTTGCCCGAACATTCGCCAGAAAATCAGGGCTATGACTACGCCTACTATGGCCTGTTCAACGGTGCGCCGGATTGGTGGCAAGCAGCCTTTGAAGACGAAAATGGTACACTGCCATTTGCCGATTTTCCCGGCTACGAGACCTATTTCAAACGCACTGGGATCGACATGTCAGTCGGCGGATATGTCGGACGCAAAGGTGAAAGCCGTACACCAATTGAAGGAGTTGCCGGTATTCTGTCGCCGGAACGACAAGAGGCCTTTGAAAACGAGTCCATTGATCAAATAACGCAATACGTTGTCGACAAGGCCGATGACGAAAACCCTTTCTACATCTATTGGGCGTCCTACGCACTGCAAATTTCAGCCTCGAAAGAGTTTCTGAAAGCGCCAGGCGTTGACAAGAACAACCGTCAGGCTTCTTTCATGGTGATGCACAGCACTCACGTCGGTCGGCTTCTGGATACGTTGAAAGCTGAGGGGATTGCTGAAAACACTTTGGTGGTTTGGATTAGTGACAATGGTCCGATGTATGCCTTTTGGCCGACAGCTGGTTACACTCTATTGAGAGGTGCGAAGGGTGACATATTGGAGGGCGGCGTTCGAGTGCCCGCGATGGCGTGGTGGCCGGGAATGATCGAACCGGGGCAAGACCCGAAGGATGTCCTTCATGTCACCGACCTTTTCACCACAGCGGCGCGATTGGGTGGAGCTTTGGATGGAATTCCGAATGACCGGATCACCGATGGAGTTGATCAGACATCACTGTTGTTGAACGGTGAGGGCCATGGCCGGCGGAACTTTGTGTCCTACTACAGCGGACAAACGCTGGGGGCGATTCGCTACGAAGATTTCAAAATCCACATCACTGAAGGTCATGGCGGATTGCCGGGCATGGACTTTTACAACATTCGACGTGATCCCGGTGAAAAATACGGCGAACTTTATCCTGCTCTTTTTGCCGTCGCGCCAATGCAATTTCTGTTGCAAAGCCACAATGAACGCATCGCTGAGTTTCCACACCGCCCACCAATGACCGTACAGGAGTCGACACTGACTGCGCACGACTGAAATTCGCGACGAAGTACCAAATCAACGTCCAATTTGGGTTCAAAGCTGACGCAAGAACTAGAAGGAACCCGCACAAATTCGTGCGGAGTCCCTCAACATTTTGCCAATGAATCAATTCCCGGCGGTAACCGACCCAATCGACCAGAACATCGTCTCGCCCGAGGCATCGTCGACGCCGTCATTGTCGGTCATCACAAACGCCTCGCCCGAGGGCAGGATGGCCAGACCTTCGATCTTGTCCAGAACGTAACCGCCGGTCGAGGTCAGATCGGGCAGCAGGTCGCGGACCTCTTGCTTGCTGACCACGGGCAGAGGACCGCCCAGCGGTGCCGGAGTCATTTCAGACAGCGGGATACGGTAGATCTTTTTGGTCACGGCGCGGTGGTCGTGCTGATTGTCGCGTTCAATGACATAGACATAGTCACCGAAGGCCACGATCTCCGACAGACCGACCCAGCCTTTTTCCGGGTCAGCCTTGGGATAGTGCACTGCACCCCATTCCTTGGTGTCCAAATTGTACGCGACCAGTTTCACGTGGTTTTCCGGGTCGTCCTTCCATTCGCGTTGAACGGCCATCCATAGGGTGTCGCCGACCTTGGTGATGCCCTCGAAACCGAAACGCTTCTCGACCGCCATCAGTTCCGGCGGCAGGCCGATTTCACCCTTGCGATCCTTGATCTTGCCTTCGGCTGAGACGTGGTAGATCGCGTGCGGGATAACGCGGTCGGTCCGCCCTTCGGAGGCAACGTAGAAGCCACCTTTGCCGTCCAGTGTGATGCCTTCCAGATCCAGCTTCTGCGCCGGGTTTCCATCCTGACGGTGAATGCGGATCACGTCCACGATGCGGGCGGGCTGCTGGCTGGGGTCGATCTTGAAGATAGAAGGCTGGAAGCCATAAAAGCTGTCGTTGACCGCATAGATCATGCCGTCCTCATCAGCGACCAGACCGGAGAGGGCGCCCCAACCGATCAGCTCATCCGCGCCTTCTGAGGTCAGATGCGGATAGTTGGCGGGGGCGTCCTGATACTCAAAAATCGAAACATGCGCGCGTGGGCCGCCATCTTCGATTAGGTCCTTTTCGTTTGCCGAGACCAGCAGATTGCGCTCGGGGATGGCAACATAACCTTCCGGCCCAACGCCTGAGGGCAGCAGCTGTTTCAGAACCGGGTTGGCCGGATCCGTGGCGTCATAAACACCCACGACCGAGGCGCGTTCGGCGCCTACAAAGATCATCGGTGTGCCACCGAAGGTGGCAGCGGTCACGCTTTCCGGCTCTACCCCTTTGGCGTCCGAACGTTTGTCGGGGTAGTGGCCGATCTGAATGATGGCTTTCTCGAAATCGGTGCCGTTCTCGTAAACAACGGTGCCGTCCTTGTGGAAGATGGTCCAGCCGCGCGAACCGCCCTGATAGTCACCTTCATTGGCGGTGGCAAAGTGGTTGTCGTCGATCCATTTCACCGCATCAGGCTCGCGTAGGCGGCCCGGCTGGCTTTCGGTAAAGATCAACGCGCCGCGTTCGTCAGTGGCGTCGATGCCCTCCAGGTCAACCGCGCCGGCCGAGAAATGGCTGATCACGTTGCCGTCTTTGTCGACGACCGCGATGTGGTTGTTTTCCTGCAGGGTGATGACCGTTTCACCCAGGGTGTTGATGTCTACGAATTCAGGCTCGGGATCGGTCGGGGCAACTTCGGCCAGACCGGTCAACGAGGCCATCTTCATGCCGCCACAATCCAACCCGCCGTCATTCAAAGGCACCAGCGCAAGAGACCCGGCGGGCAGCTGCGGGATAACGCCGTCGTTCAGGTCTTCGTCGCGCTCGTTCTCAATCGCAACAGCAACAAAGCTGCCGTCAGGGGCGATGGCGACGCTGTCAGGCTGACCGCCTAGATCGCAGGTTCCGGTTTCGGCCTTGCCTGCGATATCGACCGAGATCAGCTTGCCCGACGGGGCTGTATAGCTTTCCGATGTGTTCACGCCGACAAACGCCGTCGCACCAACGATCCCAACCGAGGTTGGTTCGCCGCCCACCTCCATCGCGCCCAGAGGCGCCGGTTTCGCAGGGTCGGTGATGTCGACCATGCCAATTACACCCAACGGGCTGTCGGTGTAGACCAGCGTCATACCGTCCGCGGTTGCCGCGATGATCTCGGGCGAGGTCTCACGTTCGGTATCAGCTCCCTCAGCCATGTTTTTGACGACAGGGAAAGACGCAATTCGGTTGAAATTCATTTCTGCCGCAGCCTGACCAGCAGTCAGGGCAAGGGCAGATGTCAGGCAGACAAAGCGCAACGACATCGGATGGTATCCTCTCTCACTTGGATGAGAGGGGGATGAACGCGGGTCATTGCAGGGATGTGACGGTTTGTTTGCAGTTTTGTGACAAACCAAAAGGCCCCGGTGCTGTGCACCGGGGCCATTTCAGATCAGACCGACAGGCAGACGTATTTCATCTCAAGATAGTCTTCCATGCCGTGATGGCTGCCTTCGCGGCCCAGGCCGGACTGTTTGACGCCGCCGAACGGGCCAAGCTCGGTCGAGATGATACCGGTGTTCACACCGACGATGCCGTATTCCAGTGCCTCGGCCACTTTGTACACACGGCTGAGGTCCTTGGCGTAGAAATAAGAGGCAAGACCAAAGATCGTATCGTTGGCCATGGCAATCACGTCATCTTCGTCTTCGAACTTAAACAGCGGAGCCAGCGGGCCAAAGGTTTCGTCCTGCGCAACCATCATGTCTTGGGTTACGCCAGTCACGATGGTCGGCTGGAAGAAAGTACCACCCAGATCATGTGGCAGGCCGCCGGCAAGAACCGCGCCGCCCTTGTCGGTGACGTCTTTGATGTGTTCCTCGACCTTGGCGACCGCTTCTTCATTGATCAGCGGGCCGGTGGTTGTGCCCTCGGCCAGACCGTCGCCGACTTTCAGCGCTTCAACAGCGGCTTTCAGCTTGGCTGCAAATTCATCGTAAACGCCGGCCTGCACGTAGATGCGGTTAGCGCAGACGCAGGTCTGGCCGTTATTGCGGAACTTGCACATCATCGCGCCTTCAACGGCTGCATCCAGATCAGCGTCGTCAAACACGATGAACGGCGCGTTGCCGCCCAGTTCCATCGAGCATTTCATCACCTGATCGGCCGCCTGTTTCAGCAGGATCCGACCGACTTCGGTCGAGCCTGTGAAGGTCAGTTTACGAACGCCAGGGTTCTCGCAGAATTCCTTGCCAATTTCGCTGGCGCTGGAGGATGGCAGCACGTTGAACACGCCTGCCGGGATTCCAGCTTGTTCTGCCAGAACACCCATTACAAGTGCGGACAACGGAGTTTCCTTGGCCGGGCGCGCAACAAAGGCGCAGCCAGCCGCCAGCGCCGGGGCGGCCTTGCGGGTGATCATCGCATTCGGGAAGTTCCAAGGCGTGATCGAGGCCGCAACGCCGATCGGCTGCTTCAGCACCATGATCCGCTTGTCGCGCTGATGGCCGGGGATCGTCTCGCCGTAGACCCGCTTGGCCTCTTCGCCGAAAAACTCGATGAACGAGGCACCATAGCCGATCTCTCCAACGGCTTCGGCCAACGGTTTGCCCTGCTCGGCGGTCAGGATTTTGCCCAGATCTTCGGCGTTCTCCATCATCAGGTCGTACCAGCGGCGCAGAATCATGGCGCGTTCCTTGCCGGTCAGCTTGGCCCATTCCTTTTGCGCGGCCTCGGCCTGAGCAATCGCTCCGGCGACTTGTGCGCGGCTCAGGTCGGCGACTTCGGCCACGACGTCTCCGCGTGCCGGGTTGGTGACGGCAAAAGTGCCATTATCCCCGTCGACCCACTGACCGCCGATATAGGCTTTGGTTACAAGCAGATCGGGGTTTTTCAGGATTGATTTCAGGTCGGTTGTCGCGTCCAGCATGAGTCAGCCTCCGGCAGTAAAAATTTGTTAGCACTCAAACATGTGCCTCCCGGACTGTCTATGGCCACCCGCAGGGTCATATCAATCCAGTTTTCGTATGGTAAACGTGACGTTTTTTGCCTACCGGGGCGCATTCATGCGATCTGAGGCCAAAGTGTCAACCCGCCTATCTTTTTTCTACGGAGTTTGCCAAAGTTCCCCGTGATTGGATGCCCAAGGGGATGTAAATGCTCGTAACATTCCCTATCTTGTTGGGTGCATAATTAAAAAAAGGAATAGGACAGATGTCGAACCAGCAGTTTGACGCGTTGATCGAAGAAACTCAGGCCAAAGTGCGCGAAAGCCAGTCGCAGATCGAAGGGCTGACATCGCGGATCGAAGCCGCGCGCTCCAAGATTGGCACCGCTGAGGCGGACATCGACATCGAAAACGCTACGCTTGAAGATGTGCACGCACATACCGAGGTGATGACCGCCAATATTGCAGAGCTGATCATGGGTCTGGACGACGTCACCAGTGCCTTTTCGAAAGATTTCGACGAGATGCGCTCGAAAACTGGGTGGGAGTCGTTTGTCGGCATCTTCTCGAAAGGCAAATCCGAGTCGATGCGGCAGGAACGCATGCGAACCGCCAATATCGACGACAAACTTCAGGATCTGATCGCCAAATCAGACGTGATTGTGAAACTGCTGGAAGGGCAGCTATCCGTGCTGGAGGAACAGCGCGTGAAGGTTGAAGAAAACCTGACTGGCACGCTGGATGACCGCGAGGCGACTGTGGCTGAACTAGAGGCGCTGCGTGCCGAAATCCAAGGCATGGATCCGACGATCATCACGCTGGAGAACAAGATCAGCGTCGAACAGGACGCCGCCGCGCGTACTCAACTGGAGACCGAACTGGCTGAGTTGAACAAGCAATACAACGCCAAGGTTCAGGAAGAGCAGGTCAAGTTGGCCAAATCTCAAACTCTCGAGCGCTATATCGAAAAGGGCAAAACCTGGGTAGATTCACTTCAGAACCAGGCGGCGACGCAGATGGTGCTGATCAACAAGCTGCAGACAGACACCCAACAGCGCGTGGTGTTGTATGACGCCCTGACCAAATCGCTGAAAACCGCGCAGCAGCAGGACGTGGCCCACCGCATCAACGAGATCGGCGTACAGACCGACCAGGAGGCGCAAACCGCCATGGCTGCCATCGGCACCGCGACCAACCAGAAGATGGCCGACATGCTAGAGGCGCATGAGGACCACATGGTCTTTGCCCGCGACGTGCTGGAGAAAAAGGCCAAGGCGGACGAACGCTTTGCCCGCCGGTTCGCCTCGATCGTCGAGAAGCACGATAAGAATTTGTACGGTGGGTGATGAATAGTCCAAGACTAAGAGCTTGTTTGGCGTTCGGACTGCTTTTCTTTACGTTGACCTCACTTACTTTCTCGGTGCCCGCCTATTTCTCGGAGTCGGTGAAAGTAGAGTACAGCAACAGCATCACCGGTGAAGCAGGAGAATACACCGCGCCAGGTTCGGAACTTGCGGCAATACTTATCGCTATTCCTTTTATTTTCGGTTTGTTTGGTACGTTTTTTGGTTGGCAAATGCGAAAGCAGCGTCAGGTAACGCTTCTTGCTGCTTCTAACCCGCTCGCCCCAGAATCCGTGAAGAGAAAAAGCAAATCCGGGTTTTTGGATCGACCTTTATATCGGTTAAGCCGGGATGGAACAGATTTGCTGATCGGTGAGTTCAACGATGGCTGACCCCACCCAAGACCATGTCGGCCTGACTGACACCTTCGCCTCGCGCCGCTATTTCCGCAAATTTGAGGTGATCACCGTCCACCTACTGCGCGTGGCTGCGACGATGGAGGCCGAAGGGGCGATCTCGAAACAAGAAGTGCGGATCGTGTCGCGTTACCTTTCTGGGCTGCTCTACACCTTCCGCGCGCTGAGTATGAAATACCTACTGGTCGGCCGCGATACGGGGCGGTTCTTTGGCAGCCTCGCCATGGACAAGCGTGACAGCGGATTTCCGGTGGCAGCCGAGTTGCTGACAATGGCCAATGACGCGCAGCAGGCGCAGGTGCATCTGGAGAACATGCCGTCCGAGGATGACCTGAAGACCGACATGGTGCGCACCATTATCAGCGAACAGGAAATCCCCACCAAACTGCAATTCGCGCTGTCGCAAAGGCTCTATTACGAGGAATTGCTAAAAGGCCAGCTGTTCTGGGCCCGCAACGATCCAGAATGTAACTGGATCGAAAATGAGGGGGATCGGCGCAAGTTCATGATCCACTGGGCGGTTTACGACAGCCAGATCAACCTGCCGGTCATCTACTTGATGCAGCTAGAAGACAGCGGCAAAACCGCCCTGCCTAAAGACCAACGCCGCTGGCCCGAGGTGCAAGCCCATCTGATGGCGCAATCCTTGGGCGGGCTGAAACTGGTGACCATTGCCAAGGGCTTCGATCAGGATTTCGACGACCTGCACCCCAAACACCTACGCCGCATCCATGTGGGGCCAATGTATTCCTCAGCCTTTACCGAGCAATCCGGTCCAATGCGGCAAGTTCTAGAGGACGCGCAGTCTCCGCAAGGTCAGGACTGGGCGCTGGCCTGGACCACAGAGGAACTGGAAAGCGAAGACGTCATCGAAGAACGCGCTGGATGGTTTTCCACCGTCGAGCGCGAGGTCTTCGCACTAGACCCGTTCGGCGGGCAGGGGGCCGAAACCGGGGCCACCCGCACCCAGCGCTCGATCATACTGCCCCAGCGTCCGTTTCAGGTGCTGGCCGAGCGCAACCCGCCGGGTTTTGCCGACGTACTTAAGTTCGTCGTCAGCAAGACCGGGCAGGTGTTGAGATATTGAATACAGCAAAGGCGATTGTGAAATGAGTTTGACGTCAGACCAGATGGAATTGCGCGAAGACGATATTCGCAAGCATTATCCGGCAGCGACCGCCTTGCTAAACGGGTTCGAACACGCGCCTCGGATTGCCAAGGCGGTGGAAACGTCGACGGAACGGTCGCCAGGGGTGTCGACCGGACGTAGGTTCCGGTCCACCACGCCGGGTTTGGTGACACGGCGCACAGTGCGGACAGATGGGGTGCATCTGGTCGAGCGGATTGAGGCGTCGGATGATGGTGACATGCTGGTCTCGCCGCCTCAGGCGACTACACAGCAGGTGATCCGGCGCGCCATCGCCATCGCTCTGGCCGTGGGTGAGGCTTATGCGGAACAGACCCCGCTCGCCGACTTGAAACGTGCGAACCTTGCGGGTGATCTGCCTGCTGCGCGCAAGACCGAATTCTCGGAATTGCTAACTGCTGAGGCTCTGACTACCTCGCACGTGTTCGGCAATGCGCTGGCATACCTGATGTCCTCGCATCTGGGCGAAACCACGGTGGATATCGGTGAAGTCGAAGAGGTTCTGACCGACAATGGCCAACTTGCCCTGCACGGCGCGCTTTGGGAACTGGACCAGACACTGGCCAAACACGCGCCTGACGACGCGCACCTGATCGCGGCCGTTAGTGCCTATGCCGAGCAACTAATGGAAAAAGCGGCCCTGCGCGCGCAATCGTCTGGCCATCTGGCCCCGTTCCAGAACGCAGCTTGGCATATAGAAGCGGATGACCTGACAATCCGGGGGTTCGAACCTGCGTCCAAAGCCAAATCCACCACGCTGACCATGACGTTCAAGAAGCCGAACGAGGTGGTCGGCAACCATATCGCCAAGTATCAGGCGATGAAGCTGGCCAAGATGGTGATGGCCTATGATTTCGACCGCCGCCTGAACCCCTTCGCGGAACTTGGCGGGTTCATCTTCACCTTTATGGGCGACGGCAAACCGGGTACCGGAAAGACCACCTTGATCCAGATGATGGCCGGTCTGATCAACGACTATTGCCAGAACGCGGGCTATCCGTTCCGCTATCAGAATCTGAGCACCGACAATATCGACAGCTATCAGGGCAAGTCCGGCCAGAACGCCAAGGCGTTTATCAATACGATCATCGACCCCTCGGTCATCGGCTTCGGCACCATCGACGATATCGACCAGCTTGCGGGCAAACGCGGCGACCGGCAGTCCTCAGCCGGGCAGTTGGAAATCACCGCCGTGCTGATGGAGAGCTTTGCCGGCGCCAACACCGTCGTGCGCGGCAACTGCACCTTTGGCATGTTCTCGAACTACCCCGAGAATGTGGACGACGCCCTGCGCCAGCGGGCGGGGGCGCGGTTCCTGGTGGACGGGCCGCAGACGCGTGAGGATTACATCGACATCCTGCACCTGCTGATGGGCCGCAACCACGACATCCCGCTGGGCGAGCACGAAGCCTATGCCGCGCAAGAGATCAAGAAGGCCGTCGCCGCCAGTTTCGAAAGCCACTCCCGCCCGCATGAGGATGCCTTGCTGCAGGTCTATGACCGGGTCTCCGGCGATATCGGCCAGATGGACACAATCGCCAAACTGGGCACCTACCTCAAGGCGATCCAGCAGGCGGATGAGCGGTTTACAGGCCGCGCGATCAAGAACATCACCGACGCGGTCAAGGTCCGCGCGATGGATTTCGAACTGCCCGACGAGTGGATGGAAAACCCCGACCTGTTCCTGTTCTGCGACTACGACACCAAAAAGGCTATGATCGAGGACCTGCGCCAGCCGATCACGGTCGAGATGGTGATACAGGAAATCAACCGCTACGCCGACAGCGAGTTCCGCTATGCCGACAAGAGCGACGAGGTCGCCATCGAGAGCGCCGTCCGCGAGATGGGCCGGATGGAAGAGGCCAAACGGCGGTATCTGGAGGGCAAAACATGATCGGTGGCCTGATCGCTTTCCTAGCGTCGCTGATCGCCATCTGTCTGTTTTTGGGCATCGCTGTTGCCCGTCGCAGACCGGCCTCTCGACGGGCCTTTGCCATGCTGGTGCTGATCATCTTCGCCGTCACATACATATGGAGTGCGCTGTTCGAGATTTGGATAAACAACGCATCCTTGTTCCGTCCCGGCTCACTGCTCCACGCCTTTGCCCCAAATGAAATGCCTTCACATTTTCTTGGTGCTGCGTTGTTCTGGTTCGTGCCCGCACTGATCTTGGCCGCAGGCGCGTATCTAACAACGCGTCGTCGGTCAAAGGAGGCACAGACGTGACATTGACACTCGCAATCACCGGTTTTGCCCTTGTTTTGGGTCTGATTCAGCCCCTGCGCTGGGGTTTGCTCGGCTTTCTGGGTGCGGTGGTGGTTCTGTTCCTGACCCAGTTCGGTGTGAACGCCGGCAGCGGGTTCGAGGGCACCACATGGGAAGAATCGCTGATCCTATTTGAGGGCAGCTTGGCGTCTTACATAGGTTTCAACCTGCAGATCACGGCACGAGCGTTTGCATTGCCTTTGTTCGCGTTGGCCGTCGTATTTGTTGGTAGGCTCAGCCGGAGAGTAAACTGAGTGCAACACACGCTCGATCCGTTTGTAAGGAGTACCTGAGTGCTTGATGTCGTCTTTCTGATAACATGTGCTCTTCTAGCCTATGCTGGAATCAAGTTTGTCCTCTGGGCTTTTCGTTTTAGCTTGCCAGTCCCTCTGGGTAGATTCATGTGGCTGCGATTTTTCTTCTGGTGGACCCTCACTCTTTTTGCGTCAGTGGCCGCGTATATCAGTGTGATCGCCTCAGTGGCTTATTACCTTTTCGAGGTTTTGAATTTGGACGAAAGGTTGGATTCATCAGTACTGTTGCTGGGAGGGTTGGTTTTGACTGCGCCTTATTGGGCAGGTCTGATAAATGGCATCAATTTGCAGGCATCGCATAGGTGGGCCGAATGATCCGCCTCATTAAAAAAGGCCTGATGTTTGGCAATCTCGTCCACATCTCCAGCCCGGCCTTAGTCGAGCGATATAACCGCGCGCTACAGCATTTGGCGGGCAAGACCACGGCGCTGACGGATTTCCATGTCGATATCTCGGGCTATTCGCCGGAGGTGGGGATTGAGCTGGAGGATGAGCTTTACCTCAATCCCAACGGGGTCAACCGGCAGTTCATCCTGCTGACGACCGAGCAGAAACGCGCGCCTTTGCTGAACGTCAAATTCTCGACCTCGCGCGATATCCTGCGCGACTTCATCGAGATGAACGAGGCACAGCTATTCGCCCTGACCGCCACCGATGCGGTGGCTGGAGAACTGGTGAATTCGGTCATTAAACTCACCACCCCACGCGACCTACTGAACCTGCGCAAGATCGAGATTGAGGCAGACACTGCCGGAGGCACTCTGCGCAAGGCACAGCAACTGGCGGGCATGGTCGAACAGTTCAAAACCGAAGAGGACGCCTGGTTCGACGATGTGCTGATCGCCAAGATGATCGAGACCGCCAGGGAAACGGGCGACGTGACCCGCAATCCGGTTCGTTTGCGCCATACCGCGTTTGAACAGCGCAACTTCTGGACGGCGCATTTTGGCGGCCTGTACCTGTTCCCGGATCTGGATCACCCGGCGGCGATCTGCATGAGCGAAAAAACCGATGAGCTGCCAATAAAATACGTTTTTGATCCGTCTCAGCGGAACCAGATCGCCAAATTTCTTGGGCTCAATAATCTGGTCGAGACGATCATCGAGGCGCGCGGTGTCAATTCGGCCTCGATCTTGCAACAGAAGATGGATTTTCTGACCGTCGACGCCGCAGCCGATGCTGGCGTTGACCTGTCCGGGCTGGATCGGGGCGACATGCGACGGCTGGCCCGCAACCACGCGGATCGTCTGCCCGAAGCCTATCACGGCCTAGCGCAACTGTTGCGCTGGGCAAAGGATGGCGGTCCTTGGCCACGTATTACCTCGGACCATCCTGCTTATTTTTACACGCTGCGTGCCACCGACACGCCGAACCGTGATCTGGTGAACATGCTGCTGGCCGAATTGGCCCCGCTGGACCCGCGCCAGATGTTTATTTGCCATAAAGAACTCTTCTACCGAACCTACGCCAAGTGGCCTGAGGCCAAGAAAGCCTATGTTGCCGACTTCCTTGCACGAGAGTATCAGGTGGACAAGGCAGGCGCTCGGGCTGCCCTGTTCGGCCATGAACCGGACATGAGCGGAAATGACCGTGTCAGTGATGACATCATCGCACGCGTTGGTCCCTGGGGCGCAGTAGGGAGAAGTTAAATGTTCGTCGCACTCCGCTTTCTGATCCCATTGTTCATCCTACTGACTATTCTCTATGTAGGCGTGTCGATCTATTCCCGCCGGGTGCGGCGCGGTAAGCTGATTGCGCATTGGGAAAAAAAGGGGATGACCGGTGACCGGGATGCTTTTATTCAGCGCGGGCTGAAAAAGTACGACGGATCGTTTCGCCGAAAACTGATCCTTGGGATTTACGTGGTGCCGCTGGGCCTGATCGCGATCCTGATTTATGTTTCGAATTTCATGTGAGGGTTGCGCAGATGCGTTACATCAAATGGGCCATCATTATCCTGTTCTGGGGCACGATTGCGGCGGTGTTGAACTACACCTTACCGCAACATGACGTGGTTCGGATATCCGATACCTATGAGAAGCGGATCGACCCCGGTGAAAACAGCATCTTCTGGTCGGTTCATGACGTTGGTAGCGATGCGACAACGCCAAACCGCGATGTGTTTTTCATTCAGACGCGCAAGACCAACGGCAAGGTCATGGTTTATCGGAACGAAGACACCGGCTGGGGTTGGCCACCGTATTTCAAACTAAACTCGTCGAATCTTCAGGCCGAAGCCGCAGACTTGAAATCAACAACCGAAGCGCCTCGCTGGGTGGTTGTTCGCCACTACGGTTGGCGAAGTGAATTCCTGTCGATTTTCCCGAATGCCGTAAAGATTTGGTCGGTAGACAACCAAGACGTTCGGATCATTCCCTGGTTCAACATCATTTTTCTGACCGTTTTCTTCGCGATTGTGTGGGCCCTTTGGGTCCGCTGGCGCCGGTTTCGTGAGGCACGGGTCGATCCAGTGATCGAAAATATGGAAGACGGCTTTTACGCTGCCGGCGACGCCATTGAAGAGCAGGGCAGCAAGTTTCGGAAATGGCTAAACAGTTGGAAATCAAAATAAGATTGGGCGGGGCTAATGGCCCCACCACCAGCTTGGATAGTAACATGCTCGGCTGAATCCTTCAGCGTACAATGAACTCCGCGTGCAGCGCTCCGGCGGCTTTGATCGTCTTCAGAATGTCGATCATATCGCGGGGCGACACCCCAAGCGCGTTCAGACCCGCCACGACTTCGGACAGGGTTGTCGCTTCGGGTATCTCGGCCAGCCCGGTGCCTTCCTCTTCTTCTATGCCGGCGATTGTTCGCGGCACCACCACGATCTCCCCGCGCGCGAAGGGGTTGGGTTGGACTGCGATCGGCGCTTCTTCGACCGTGAGCGTGAGATTTCCCTGCGAGACCGCCACACGGGATATCCGCACTTCCTGACCCATCACAATCGTGCCCGAACGCTGATCAACCACGACGCGGGCCTTGGTTTCGGGTTCGACCAGAATGTTCTCGATCCGCCCTAGTGCGTGGGCGGTTGAAATGGCCTGCGTTGCCGCGATGTTCAACTCGACTGTGCCCGAGTCGCGCATGATTGCCACCGCGCGATTGAACTCGTTATTGATGGCAGTCTCGATCCGACCCGCCGTTGTAAAATCAGGTTCCCGTAAGGCCAGACGCATCTGGGTGAGCGCCGAAAGCTCAAAGTCAATTTCACGCTCGACCCTTGCCCCGGACGGGATCACCCCAGATGTTGGAACGCCCTGCACAACCGAGGCGGCCTCGCCCTCAGCCGCGACGCCGCCTGCCAAAACGGTGCCCTGCGCCACCGCGTAAATCTGCCCGTCGGCGGCGTTCAATGGGGTCATTATCAACGTTCCGCCCAACAGGCTTTTGGAATCTCCAATGGCAGAGACCGTCACGTCGATTTGCCCGCCAACACGTGAGAAAGGCGGCAGGCTTGCTGTCACCAGAACGGCGGCCACGTTTTTGGGACGAAAGTCCTCACCGTTGACGTTGACGCCCAACCTTTCAAGAATGTTGGACATGATCTCTTCGGTGAAGGGTGAATTTCTGAGCCCGTCACCAGTTCCATTCAGCCCCACGACCAGGCCGTAACCAACCAGATCGTTGCCGCGGACCCCGTCGAAATCCACCAGATCTTTCAGGCGGATCGCGCCGGCGGAGGCCAGGCCAGGAAGCAGCATCAAAAGAAAAACAAGAACTCTCATCTCAGAAAATTCACCAGCGACAGGTTCGCGTTGCGAACGGTGACGGAATACAGGCTTTCCAACTGAAACTGCACGGTTTGCAATTGCGTGGCAGTTTCGTAAGGATCCGCTGAGATCAAGGTGCTTCGGCTGCTTTGCAAGCTTGTCCGTGCAGCGTTGTTTCGCGTTTGCGCCTGATCAATCCGAGCTTCGGTTGAGCCGACATCGGCGCGCAGCCGTACCAGCTGATCCTTGGTGTTGACCAGATCGACACCCAATTGTTTGAACAGGGCAGTTCTTTGTTGCGTCGGGACATTCAGACCGCTGTCCGCGACTACTGCCGCGACTGCGATATCGCGAAGTGCAGCTTTGATGGCCGGATCCGTCGCTGTCACGGGAATTGAAACGCTTTCATTCTCGGATATCTGCATAGGGGCCAGTTCTGAATCGGATCCTTGATAGATTACCGCATCAAATCCGGTAGGGTCGTTGAACCAGTCTTCCGCTCTCTGCCTGATGTCCGCAACAGTGGCTGCACCTGAAAGCTCTGCCGTAAGTGCGGTGATCAGCGTGTCCGCGGATAGCAGCGGAGAGACATCCGTTGCCGTACCCGAATAAAGGCTGCGCCCACCGGCGCGAGTGTTCAATGCAGAAACGATTGCATTCAGTTCGTTTTCGGCCTGAGTCGATGCGTTTTCGTGGGTCACTGCCTGATTTGACGTGCCGAAAGACAAAAGCGAGGCGGTAATCCCCTCAACAGCGCCGGCAACTGTGTTCAGGCTCAGTTGCATCGCATCAGTGAACAGTCCGGCTTCGGCTGTCGATACCTTAAACGCATCCAGTCTGGACAGGCTGCGATCCAGGTCCAACAGGTGGGAATAATCGCCGTCCAGATGTCCAGTCAAATCTTGAACCCGCCCGGAAGACAATTCGTAGGACAGTGTTTCGATCTGATTTTTGATTTCGGTGGACCGAGATCTCAGCGTCAACCCACGCGCCAGATCACCAATGGATGTCAAATTCATCGTCACAACCTCAGCAGAGTGTCCATCATCTCATCCACGGTCGAGATGAGCCGCGCATTCGCGGCGTATGTCTTTTCGATCTGCATCAGGTTTTGCAGTTCGGTGTCGGTATCCACGCCACTTTCAGCTTCGATCTTGGCCATTTCCAGTTGCGAGTTCTTGGCGAATGTCATGCGCCCTTCGGCGGCATGGGCATCTGCCCCGGCCTTTGACAAAAGCGCCTCGGCAATTTCCGCAGCACGCAGGTTCCCGCTGCCATAAAGCCCCCCGGCAACGGGACGAGCATCACTTAGGATCGCCCCAAATGCCCTAAGTTGCGTTGCATCTCCCGGGTCACCTGGGGTGGCGGCACCTAGGCCTGTTCGCAATTTCCAACTGTTTCCCCCAGCATCTGGATCTACGGCGGTATTCAAGCTGAGGCGCGATGCCAAACCGGCCAGTCCGGCCGCATTGAAACGATTGCCATCATCGGTGAACAGGCCAGGATCAGTTACTGCGACAGTCGGATCCAGACCGGCGGTTTCGAACCGTTCGATCAGGTCTTGCGCCGCAGTATCCAAATGGACCTGTGCCTCAAGCGAAAGCTCATCGCGAATCTCGAACTGAGCCGCCAGAGCTCCACCGCGAAGCTGCGCATTGTTGCCGCTGGTGCGCACAGGTTGCCCGTTCATTTCAAGCCCTGATAGCAAGCTGTTGGCAACTGTCATGTGCGGTTTGGTTTCGCCAGTTGTCGTAAAACTGAATTCGGCCGCTTGCCCTTCTAGAAGAATTAAACCGCCGTCCGAGTAGAGGGAAACGCGGTCGTTTTCCCGCGCCACAACGTTGACTGGGATCAGCTCGTTCACTTGGTCAATCAACACCTGACGCTGATCCAGCAGGGCGTTGATTTCGCCGCCAGAGGTCTTGATGCTGGGGATCTTGTTGTTCAGCTTTTCGATATCCTGCAACGATTGGTTCAGGCGATCGACCTGCTTGCCGATAGACCTGTCTGCGTCCGACCGCGCCTGACGCAGGCCTTCGGATGCCGCATTAAGGCTGTCCGCCAATTCCCGTGCAGCGCGGGCCGCCTGATCCAGCCGTACCTTTGAATCCGGCAGGCTTGCGGCCGTGGTCATGCTGTTTTCAAAATTGGTCAACCGGGAAGCGAAGGATTTGGGATCGTCAACTGAGCCCACGGCCTTTTCAAAACGCGTGTAGAACTCTGATATTGCGCTGGCACCGGCAAGATTAGCGTCCGAATCTCTCCGGTTAGCGATCAGGACCGGATCCTGATGGCGCGTCACTCCGACGGTACGCACGCCATTGCCAGAGATCGGACTTGTCGCCAACTCAAGCGAACGGCGTCCGTAGCCCGGCGTTAGGGCGTTGGCGATATTGCCCGACACAACCGCGGCCCCGCGGCTTGCGGCGGTCAGACCGCCCAACGCGTTGTTCAATGCTGTCGTCATGTTCATTGGACAAGTCCTTTCCCTAGTTCAATGCCCCGGATCAACGTTTGATATTCGTCGTTTCCTGCAGCATCTCGTCGACTGTCTGGATCACTTTGGCGCTTGAGGAAAATGCCCGCTGCGTCTGGATCATTGATGTCAGTTCAGTTGCAACATCTGTCGTCGATTCTTCGCGCGCGAAGGACACCAGATCGCCCGTTGGCCCATCGCCCGCGTTCCACAGGAAGAACGTTCCGCTATCGCGGGATGGGGCATAGGTTTGATTATCCAGCGCCGTTAGCCCATTTGGGTTGGGAACATCGACAAGTGGAATCTGGTACACACGCCGGCTGACACCGCTGTCGTATTGTGCGTAGACATACCCGTTTTCATCCACCTTCACGCCTGTCATTGTTGCAACGGGGGCACCGTCGCGCGTGATCGATACAGGGGCAAATGTATCCGACAGCTGGGTAATCCCATCCTTGTCGCCAATCTGACCGATATTAATCTCCATCGGCCCACCATCTACGTTTACCACAAAACTGCCATTTGCCGGATCGTAAGCACCACCCGATATGGTGGTCACGCTGGCCAGCGTGCCGCCTGCGGTTCGGCTGTCGGTAAAGGTCAGGCGATACTCTCCGATCACGGCGCCGCCCGACGCGGTATCGCGCAGTGTCATCGTCCATTCATTGCTGGAGCCCGTACCAGGCACGGTCGGGACCAGTTCAATATTCATAGATTCCGATTTTCCGAGGTTGTCAAAATACTCAACCGACAAAGGCTGTGCGTCTCCCGGTGCGCCGGCATCCGTCGCCGTGGCCGGAAGGTTCATGCGAAGGTTCATGCTAGTGGTCGGCGAACCGGTTAGTTGGTTTACGCTGAGTTTGACGGGTTCCAGTGCAGCTGGCGTATCCCTTGGCACATTAGGGATCGATCCGTCGGGGCCAGCGGGCCAACCCAACAAAACAAGCCCCGATTGCGTCACCAGATGACCCTGCTCATTGGTGCGGAACGAGCCAGTTGTGGTCAGCAGCATCTCATTCGAGTTTGACGCCACCTGAGAACTGGGCCGCACGGGCAGCAGGCCACGGCCGCGCACTGCGAGGTCGGTTGAATTGTTCGTTGTGACCAGCGATCCACGCTGGTCGATCATGCGCTGACTCGTGGTTCTGACGCCGCCCGCCGAATAGCTTCCGCCCTGACCGGAGGTGACCATCGAGTGAAAGTCGGTCTCGACCCGTTTGTAGCCAAAGGTGGACGAGTTGGCGATATTGTCAGAGATGGTCGCCAGCCGGTTCGCGTTGGCCTTCAAAGCGGCCACACCGGCATTCAGCGAAGAGGAAATTGTCATTGGCACGCCCTTCTGTTGCGTCAAAACGTGATGCAACAGCTAACGTGCTGGCCCTTAACAGCACGCTAACAGGTAAAATGCGTTCTATCCTTTTGGGTTTAGGGCGTGCGCAGAAAGATGATCTCGATCCGGTTGTTACGAACGGCCATCGGGTTCTTGGTCGTCAGTTCGCGGTCCGCGTGGCCCGTGACCCGATCCAGCCTTTCGGCGGCCAAACCCTTGCCCTGCAACATCTGGCGCACGGTTTGAGCGCGGGTCGTCGAAAGGTCCCAGACCGGGTTGTTTACCAGGACAACTGGGGAAGCGCGAACATGACCCTCGACGGCGACGGCATTCTGTACCAGATCCGAAGACCGCGCCACCAGCAGCGCCAGTGCGCGCATCATGGCGGTGGGCTTGTCGGTTTCCGATTCGAACAGCGGTTGATCCTCTGTATCGAACAGTTCGACAACCAAGCCTTCGTCGGTGACCCGCGTTACGATGTGTTTCAGGACCTTGTCCGAGGCCAGGCTCTCGCCGGTGCGCCCCAGAAGCTTGGCTTCAAGCGTCGAGAAATCCTCAAGGCTTTCCTTGACGCCGTCAGCGTTCACACCGACCGAACCGCGCGCCTGCCGGGCAACCGTCGGGCTTTTCTGGCTGGCGCCCGAACCATCCATCACCATGGTCTTTTCCGAGAACATATTGTTGCCGCCGAAGGCGCCGTCACCGCCGCCTGACACCGGATTCACCGGTATTGTTGGCGAAAAGTAATCTGCAAGTCCTTTGCGTTGTTTTTCCGTCGTTGCATTTAACAGCCACATCAACATGAAGAACGCCATCATGGCCGTGACAAAGTCGGCATAAGCGACTTTCCACGCGCCACCGTGGTGGCCATCGCCACCTGACACACGTTTCTTCTTGATGATGATTGGCGCCGCATTGGATTGCGCACCCATCTCCACCACCTTTTTATCACCCGCTTCTGGGGTAGCAGGGCAGGTCTTAAGGTGGGCTTAACGTTTAAAACTGTCGCGATATCGATGCTATGCCAAAGCGGTTCCTGACCGGCGAAGGATCAGTTGCAGGCGGTCAAAACTATTCTTGATTCCGTCCGTTTCGGATCGGGCAAAAAAGGCGTCCAACTCATCATGGACGCGCACGGCCTGGTCCAGCAAAGGGTCCGCGCCCTCGGAATAGAGCCCGGCCTTTATCATGACTTCGGATTGTTCATAGCTGCCGACCAGTCGGCGGGTTTGCGATATCAACAGGTTCTCCTCCTCAGTGGCCGCATTGGGCAGGCTGCGCGAGACTGAGCGGCTGAGGTCGATGGCCGGAAACCGGCCGCGTTCGGCGATCTCACGGCTCAGGACAATGTGGCCGTCCAGAACGCCGCGCAGGATATCGGCGATCGGCTCATCCATATCCGATCCGGCAACCAAAACGCTAAATACGGCGGTGATGTCGCCCTGTTCGCCCTTGCCCGGACCTGCGCGCTCGCAAAGGCCTGCAATCAATGGAGTCACCGAAGGTGGAAACCCGCGCAGCGATGGCTGTTCTCCCGTTGCCACTGCAATCTCACGATGCGCTTCGGCAAAACGGGTGACGGAATCGGCCAAAAACAGAATGTTCATTCCCTGATCGCGCAGATACTCTGCCACCGACATCGCGGACCAGGCACATCGGCGGCGCGCCAGGGCGGACTGATCAGACGTTGCGGCCACGACGACTGACCGCCTCATTCCCTCGGAACCCAGTGCATATTCGACAAACTCGTTGACCTCGCGCCCACGCTCGCCCACCAGCGCGACAACAACTGCATCCGCCTGCATCGACCGCGCCAAAGTCGCCAGCAAAGTGGACTTTCCCACGCCCGAACCTGCGAACAAACCAACACGCTGCCCCTGAACCAATGGCAGCATGGTGTTTAGCATCGCAAGCCCGGTTTCCATTCGGGCACCCAGAGGTTTGCGATCGACTGCCGCTGGTGGGGCTTGCATGATGTCCTGCGTTTGGACTCCCTGCAGCAGCGGTTTTCCGTCCAGCGGCTGACCGAACGGGTCAATCACTCGTCCCAACCAGTGCATACCGGGCGCAAAGGCGGGTGTTTGCTGCAGAATCACCCTGTCGCCAAGGCAGACCCCGTCTGGTGCCGTGGCGGGTAACATGTGGATCAGATCCGCTTCGACATGCAGAACTTCGCCGGCCAGAGCCGGTCCATTGCGTCGGCGTAAAGTTACATGATCCCCGATCCGCGCATGGGATTCTAGACCTGCTACCTCAATGACACCACGCGCGACGCAGGCTACGTGCCCCATATGGCGCGTAGCAGACAGGCGGTCGAATTCACATTTCAAAAGCATCGGGTCGAGATCGGACATCGTGGGTTCTCCAACGGTTTCTGAAAACGGTTTTTAAAGGAATCGGGGTTAAGCCTTGATTGAAATTGATCGAGGGAGAAGCCCCGATGTTCTATGACCTGAACGTCTTTAAATCTGCGTACGCAATGGCAACCCATGCCGGGCAACGGCAGGCAGTGATTGCGCGCAACATGGCCAATGCGGATACGCCGGGCTATCAGCCCCGCGATATCGAAGCTTTTCAAAAAGCGTTCGAAAACTCAGGCCGTGAGGTCGCCATGACCGCCACGCGGGCAGGACATCTCAACGGCTTCAGCAGCCCAAAGCCCTGGGCTGAGTTTGAGACGACCCCGTCAGGTGACCCAAACGGCAATGGCGTTTCGGTTGAGGAAGAGATGCTGAAAGGTGTTGAGGCCAAGCGACAGCATGATCGTGCTCTGGCGATCTACAAATCTTCAATGAACATTCTACGCAGCAGTCTGGGCCGGGCATAAGGGGGCAGCTGAATGAGCGATTTTTCCCATTCCCTGAGCGTCTCTGCCAGCGCTTTACGCGCGCAGGCGGCGCGTTTGCGCCATGTGTCAGAAAACATCTCGAACGCGGATACGCCGGGGTATCGGCGCAAAACGGTTCCGTTTGAAGCCGTAAACAAAGACGGCAAGGAAACGGTGCAGACGGGGCGGATCACGCTAGATCGTCGCGCGCTGTCGCGCATTTATGACCCAAGCCACCCGATGGCCGATGACACCGGTCACTATCGCGGCTCGAACGTCGATCTGATGATCGAGATAGCGGATGCCCGCGAGGCGCAGCGTAGCTACGAAGCCAACCTCAAAATGTTCGATCAGACGCGCCAAATGTCGTCGAGCCTGATGGATCTTCTCAGAAAATAAAGGACACCAGAATGGATATCCGAGCTCTTAACGCGGTCCAGAGTTACGCGGGCGCGCGCCCGGCGACGCAGGCTGATCCAGACCATGCGGGAATGGCCCAGAGGCTGCGATCCGGGTTTCAGGACTTTGCCGAGACCTTGAAACAGTCCGAACAAATGTCGCAAGCCGCGATGACCGGACAAGCGGATCCGCATGCTTTGGTGCAAGCATTGGCCCAGACCGAACTGGCCGTCGAAACCGCTGTAATCGTGCGCAATAAGGTGGTCGAGGCCTATCAGGAAATCCTGCGGATGCCGGTCTGACGACATGCTCAGCGAGGGTTTCTTTTATGACATCGTGCGTCAGGCGCTTTGGGTCGCGGTGATCACCTCCGTCCCGATCCTCGCCGTGGCGCTGGTTTCGGGCTTGATCGTTGGACTGTTCCAGGCGCTGACCTCGGTGCAAGAGATGACGCTGACCTTCGTACCCAAACTGATCGCCATCGTTATCGTGTTCTGGATTTCGATGGGCTTCATGACCCAAACGCTTGTCACGTTTTTCACAGGAACACTCATCCCTTTGATCGCAGGAGGTCGCTGATGGATACCGCCTATGTCACCCTGTCCCGGCAATCGGGACTGATGAACGAAATGCGGTTGGTGGCGAACAACATCGCCAACGCCAATACCACGGGCTATCGCGCGCAAGGCCTGGTATTTTCGGAATTCGTGCGTGATATGCCCGGTAACCCGTCCCTGTCGATGAGCCGCGCGGAAGTACGTAACACGTCATTGCAACAAGGCGTGCTTACGGAAACTGGAGGGCAGTTCGATTTTGCCATCGAAGGCGACGGATTCTTCATGGTCGAATCCCCCGCGGGCAACCGTCTGACCCGTGCTGGTGCGTTCTCATCCAACGCGGACGGAGATCTGGTGACAATGGACGGGCACCGTGTGCTGGATAGCAATGGCGCACCGGTTTTTATCCCCCCGGACGCGGTTGCCATTGATGTTGGCAGTGACGGCACGCTGAGCGTCAACGGGCAATTGCTGGGACAGATCGGTGTTTACCGCGTTGCCGATCCCAAAACGCTGGTGCGCGAAGGCAGCACGCAGTTTCGGGCCGAGGGCGATATTGAACCAGTTGAAGAGCCTGTGGTCGTTCACCGCTTTCTCGAAGGTTCGAATGTGAATGCAGTCGCCCAGGTCTCGCGAATGGTCGAGATTCAGCGCGCTTATGAATTGGGTCAAAGCTTTCTGGAGTCCGAAGACGAACGGGTGCGTGGCGCGCTCAAGGCGCTGATGCGCTGACTTGAATAAGGAGGATTTTAATGCGGGCATTGAAAATCGCAGCGACGGGTATGACGGCGCAACAGATGCGGGTCGAGACGATCTCGAACAACCTCGCGAACATGAACACCACGGGTTACAATGCGCGGCGGGCCGAGTTTGCCGATCTGCACTATCAGCAGGTGGCACGCGCAGGCGCGGTCAACGCCAATGATGGTACGGTTTTGCCAACAGGTATCCAGTTAGGTCTGGGTGTACGCCCGGCTGCGGTGACCGTGCAACTGTCGCAGGGCGCGTTGTCTGCCACCGGAAGCGATCTGGACATCGCCATCGAAGGGCGCGGTTATCTGGAAGTGACGCTGCCCAACGGCCAGTCCGGTTTTACCCGCGATGGCAGCCTGAAACGATCAGCTGAGGGGCTGATCGTAACATCGGACGGGTTTGCCGTAGCGCCCGAGATCACCATTCCAGACGATGCGCGGTCGATCTCGATTAACCCCGCGGGTGAAGTTTACGTCTATTTCGATGACGCGCCAGAAGGCCAATTGCTGGGAGAGTTCACTTTGGCCAGCTTCTCAAATGCCAAGGGACTCGAGGCGATTGGCAGCAACCTGTTCAAGGAAACCGAAGCTTCGGGCGCGCCGGTGGCAGGCGCACCCGGAGAGGACGGGATGGGTACGCTACGGCAGGGTTATCTCGAGGACAGCTCGGTTGATGCGGTGCGGGAAGTTACCGAACTGATCGAAGCTCAGCGGGGGTATGAAATGAATGCCAAGGTCATATCGGCCGTCGATCAGATGATGGGCGCAACGACGCAGGTGCGGTGATGCGGTTTCTGGGCTTTGTTCTGGCTTTGATGGTGCCGATTCCGGCGATGGCTGAAATCGTGGTGTCGAAACGCACCATTCGTGCCAAAGAAATCATTTCCGCTGCTGACCTGGAAACCAAGGATCAAATGGTTCCTAACGCTGTGAGCAATGCGGACTTTCTGATCGGACAAGAGGCGCGTGTCGCCTTGTACCCGGGGCGCCCCATCCGCGAGGGCGATGTTGGTCCGCCGGCAATTGTGGATCGTAACGATCTTGTCGTTCTCGTCTTTGACCGCCGACCTTTGTCCATCACTGCCGAAGGTCGCGCCCTGGGGCGTGGGGCAGTCGGGGATCGCATCCGGGTTATGAACCTGTCGTCACGTACAACCGTCACCGGACGTATCCGGTCGAACGGCCAGATCGAGGTAAAATAATGTCTGCACTATCAAAAACCGTTTTAGTTGTCGCGCTGGCCTTGACCGCGTGTGGTCGTGTGGATCATCTCGGCAAACCGCCAAGTTTTACGCCGAATGAGGAGTCGCCGGAACATGTGGCAATGCTCTGGCCGGGTTTGCCCTTGCACACGCAGCCGCAGCGCAATGTCGACAAATCGTCGCTTTGGAGCGGTGGCCAGCAGTCCCTACTGGGAGATCAGCGCGCGATCAAAAAGGGGGACATCCTTACGGTCGTGATCGAATTGGACGAAAAGGCCGAGATATCGAACGACACGAACCGTTCGCGCAGCGGATCAGAAAGCCTTGAGGTGCCGGGTTTGTTTGGCTTGCCGCAACGCGCGGCCGAGCACCTGCCAGACGGTGCCTCGCTGGACGAAGCCGTGTCGATCGACTCTGCCTCGACCAGCAAAGGTAAAGGATCGGTGAAGCGAAAGGAAAAGCTGACCCTGCGGGTGGCTGCGACCGTGATTGATGTATTGCCGAATGGAGTTCTGTCGATCTCGGGTTCGCAGGAGTTGCGCGTCAACTTTGAATTGCGCGAACTCTTGGTTGCCGGCTACGTGCGTCCTCAGGATATCTCGCGCCAGAATGAGATTACCTATGACAAGATCGCGTCGGCGCGTGTGTCATATGGTGGCCGCGGTCAGATCACCGACGTTCAACAGCCTCGCTACGGGCAGCAAATCCTGGATTCAATTCTGCCATTCTGAGGGACGAGAGTGATGAAAAAACTGATCCCCATCGTTTTTCTTATTGCGGGTTTGGGTAGCGGTATAGCAGCGGGCGTGTTTCTGGCCCCTTCGGAAAACAAGGCAGAAACTGCCAAGGATATGAGTGCAGACTCAAAGACAGAAAAGCCCAATAAGAAAGACACAAAAGCCACAGGCAAAAAACCGGGCGAGCGAAACAAAGCGGACGGCGAGGGCACCTATGAGTATTTGAAATTGACCAAGCAATTCGTTGTCCCGATCGTGGAATCGGATCGGATCGCGGCGCTTGTCACCATGTCTCTTAGCCTTGAGGTCACTCCCGGCATGGCCGAGCCTTTCTACGCCTCGGAACCCAAGCTGCGCGACCGCTTTTTGCAGGTGTTGTTCGACCATGCCAATACCGGTGGGTTTGACGGGAACTTCACCCATTCAGACAATCTGGACGTCTTACGCGAGGCACTGTTAGATGAGGCGCGAAAGGATTTGGGTGACGATGTCTCAAAGATCCTGATCATGAGTGTGAATCGTCAAGACACGTGACGGATCGGCTGGCATTGATTGGACTATGCTCAATCTTTACCGGCGTTTCTTGCGTAATTTGGAAACCGCCTGTTTGCGCCCGAACGCGACGCGCAGGTTCGCAAGGGCTGTCAACTTTTGCGCTCGTAACCGGGCAAGCTGTGTGTTGAGTTGCCTGCGTGTCGCCGATTCCCACCCGTTCCAAAGCACATCTGTGCCGGTAACACGGTAACCTTCTGAACACTCCAAATCATGCCGGGTTTGTTGAACTTGCGCATCAAGCCGAACCAATTGGTGTTGTACCCGTGCCTCGGCTTCGAGCACCGGGCGCAGGGATTGGTATTCTCGCTGAAACGCGGCTTCGGTAACTATTGCCAGATCCTGCAGCTGCTTGCGTTTCATCAGATCCGCTCCTTCGCCCGTTTGCGCATCGCCTCGGCGAACCGGATAGCGGCGGCAACAGGTCGGTAATGTTCCTCAGATATCTGCTGTCCGATCTCGACCGTGGCATACAGAGCACGCGCCGTCGGTGGATCCGGGCGGATTGGGACGCCGGCCTGTCCGGCGGCCCCGCGGATAGCAGCTGCGACGGAATCCACACCCTTGGCCACACATACTGGTGCCGATCCGGCGGTGCGAGACCATTTCAGCGCGACAGCGAAGTGGGTCGGGTTGACGATCACAACATCGGCTTTTGGCACCTCGGCCATCATTTGATTGGTTGCGATATCCTGGGCGCGCTGACGACGTTGCTGTTTTATATGCGGGTCGCCTTCGGCATCTTTGGTCTCATCCTGGATTTCCTTGCGCGACATCCGGTTTTTGCGCATGTGCTCGGCGTATTGCCAGATGTAGTCGACCACACCGATGGCCAGGGCGACCGTAATCACGATGAACATGAACCGGAACAGAAGGTTCGTCATCAGCATCACGGACGACCGCGCCGGAGCGGTACTTGCCGACAGAATCTCGTTGAGGTTGGCCCGCAGGAAAAGCGCCAAGCATGTGCAGTAGATCACCAATTTCGCAAAGCTTTTACCAAATTCGAACAACCCGCCGCGCCCAAATTTGTTTTTGGCATTGGACGGTATCGATATGCGCGACGGCTTGGGTTTCAGTTTGGTGGGCGCAAACACCAGCGCGCGCTGTGAAATTAGGCTGAGCAGAACAGCGGCAGCGGGAAGGCCAAAGAGGATCAAAACAGACAGTAAAGCCGTCTGCAGTATTCCCCCGACCGGGCCGGTGGCCGAGCCGGTGGTCAGCAATTGCCCAAAATCATCTGCCTGATCAATCAAAACGGCGAACAATGTACCCAATCTTTGCACCGCAAGTTGCCCTGCGGCCAGCATGGCAATCAGCAAACCAACATAGGAGGCCACGACGGACAGGTCGTTGGACTTGGCGACTTCACCTTTTTCCCGCGCTTTCTGCAGCTTTTGCGGCGTCGCCTCAAAGGACTTGTCACTGTCGTCGTCCTGACCATTCATCTTATGAACTCAAGCGGGTTGGTCATGAATGCGAACAGGGCGTCGGACCACACCGACAAGATCAAAGGGGCGCCTGCAAAAAGCAGAAACAAGCCCGCGAAAGTGATCGCGGGCGCGCCAACAAATGCCACCATCAACTGCGGCATCGCCCGGTTGATGACCCCAAGCGCAAGGTTATAAATCAGCGATGCGATGACAAAGGGCATGGCCAAGCTGAACGCCAGACTAAAACTGCGCGCAATTTGTTGCACGCCCCATTGCGACATATCCGGTGCCAGTGGGGCAATGCCAATCGGAAACAGCGCGTAGCTGTGTATCAGAAATTGCGCGACACGGATATGCAGGCCCAGTAGTACAGCCAGCGCCAGACCTGCAAGGGTCAACAAATACCCCATTGCCGGAACAGGATCGACAGCGGCCCCACCTAGAATTTGAGACAGCGATGTCGATTGCGCCGCAATGGATCCAGCTGTTTGCAAGGCCAGAACGAACAGACGTAATCCAATGCCCAGTGCCAGCCCGACAAGTGTTTCTGTGCCAATCAACTGCACCAGCGGCAACAATCCTTGCCCGTGGTCGGTCGCAGGAACGGCAGGCGTGACAATCAGCGTAAAAGCTGTGGCGATCCCCAGCTTGACGCGGGTTGGAATGCTGCGTTCCCCAAATGCGGGCAAGAGGGACACCAAGGCCGACACCCGCAGGAAGACGGCACAGAAGTGCCACAGACCATCGGCCAATTCCGGCAATAAAGCTGGTGGCAAGGTGATCATGCGGGGACTGTTCCGACCAAAGCGGGTCGCGCCTCAAGCCCGATTTCCTCGAAGGATAGAACTGGATTCGACACGCCCCGCGCTTGCATGATCGTACGCAGCAACCGCCGTCGGCGCGTCGAAGTCACGAGTGCCGGGAACACCCCGTGATCGGCGGATTGTGTGACAGTGTCGACGACACCATCTGCCAGTCTGTTGAACAGGTTCGGCGGCAAGGCCACATCCAATCCGGCGTTGGGCGCGTCGATCTGGTACGAGGCAAACGTGTCCTCCCACTCGGGCGCAAGCTGGATCAACGGAATGGATCCGTCGCCCCGTTTCATGTCGGCAACCAACTGGAACCCCAATCTTTGCCGGACCAGCTCGCAAATCCCCTCTGGCTGGGTTGTGGTCAGGCGCGCCTCGGCAACGCTTTCCAGAATCAGGGCCATGTTGCGGATCGAGACCTTCTCTTCCAGCAGCAGACGTAGAACCGAATGTAGCGTGTCGATTGGCACCTTGTCCGGGATCAGTTCGTCCAGCAGTTTGCGGTTGGCTTCAGCCCGAACCGGGTCGCTGAGCCGTGTCATCTCGGACAGCAGGCGGCGCAGGGATTTCAGGGTCAGCAGACGTGTGAAGTTTTGTTTGATGATTTCTAGCAGGTGTGTCGCCAATATTTCGGGCGGTGAGACGATGGTTGCGCCGCTCAGCGCTGCGGCCTCTTGATCCTTGGGCAGAATCCAGCGGGCAGGGGCACCGTAAACGGGTTCGGTTACATCATTGCCTTCGGGCAGCATATCATGGCCGTCTTGCACGAGCGCCAACACCAGATCGGGGTTGAGGACACCGCGGGCCTGCTCGACCCCCTGCACCTTGATCACATAGGTTCCCAGCGGCAGTTCCGCCTGGTCGGTCAGGCGGATGTCGGGCAGGATCAGCCCAAAGCTGGAGGCGACATAGGTGCGCATGTTGGCAATCCGGGCTTCCAACCCGGTGCCGGGGTTCAGAACCATACTGACAAGATCAGGGGCGAATTCCAGATGAACGTCGTCCAGATCCAGAATGTCCCCGATGGCCTGCGAGACCGGGGTTTCATCCTTTGGAGAGGGCGCATGGTCCGCGTCGGCCTCGGCCTTTTGTTTTCGGTTCACCGAATAGGCCGCATAGCCCAGAACGCCTGCGCCTAGGATGAAGGGCAAAAAGGGCAGGCCAGGTACCAATGCAAATAACACCATCAGCATCGCCACTGTGCCCAGCGCCGCAGGGTGACGACCCAGTTGAGAGAAGATCGCGCTGTCCGTCGCGCCTTGGGTCCCGCCTCGGGCCAGCAACAGAGCCGATGCGATTGAGATGATAACGGCAGGGATTTGCGACACCAACCCGTCGCCGACGGTCAGGATGGCATAGGTCTCGAAAGCGGATGAAATGGGCATGCCGTGCACGATCACACCCATGATCAGACCCATCACGAGGTTCAGCAGGGTGATCAACAGCCCCGCAACTGCGTCTCCCTTGACGAATTTCGAGGCCCCGTCGAGGGATCCGAAGAACGTCGTTTCCTGCTGTTCCCGCTCTCGCCGTTCTTTAGCCTGCTGATGGTCGATGGCGCCGGCGGACATATCGCTGTCGATGGCCAACTGTTTGCCGGGCATTCCGTCCAGCGCAAATCGTGCACCGACCTCGGCCATACGGGCCGCGCCTTTGGTTATGACCATGAAATTTACGATCAGCAGAACACCAAACACGACAAGGCCCAGAAAGATGCTGCCGCCCATGACGAAATTCGCAAACCCCTCGATCACATCTCCGGCCGCATTTGGGCCGGTATGTCCCTGGCCGATGATCAGTTTGGTCGAGGATACGTTCAGCGATAGCCGCAGCATTAGCGAGGCGAGAAGGATCGTCGGAAAGGATGAAAAATCCAGCGGGCGTCCTATGAACAGCGTCAGGGTAAAGATCAGGATCGCCAGTGCAAATGAGGCGGCCAGTCCGACGTCCAGAACCCAAGCGGGCATCGGCAGGATCATCATCACGATGACCGTCATCAACGCCA
Source organism: Ruegeria atlantica (assembly GCF_013032505.1). GTDB lineage: Bacteria > Pseudomonadota > Alphaproteobacteria > Rhodobacterales > Rhodobacteraceae > Ruegeria > Ruegeria atlantica_F. Next base: position 95,513 of record NZ_WQCG01000009.1, on the reverse strand, counting down.
GCGCCAGCAGCACGGTCGGAGAAAATAGCGAACGGGCGTCGATCTTGGGCACGAGAGGCTCCTAGTTGAACTGGATAAAGGCTGTTGCTGCGCTGGTCACCGGCACCAAAGACCCCATCGCGCCAGTGTCGGCAGGCTCTGCCCGGGGCGGAAACAGCGGGCTTGCGGCCCCGGTAAAGGGATCGCGCGACGCAAATGCGGTCGGGGCTTGTTCATCCAACTGGGCCAGAATGGTTTGAAAACGCTCCGTGTAAGCGTTCGCCAAAGCCGGTGTGCGCGAGTGATAGGCGCCGGCGGCGGCGTTCCATGAACCCAGCTCGGCATACAACTCTTTCAGAAACTGCGCTGCATATGTTGCATTTTCATCGGGGTCGAACATGGCGTCTATCGACCTGAAAGCCTTGCCGTGCCAGCGGTAATTGATCTGGAAACACCCAACGTCAAAGCTGCGTTTGCCTGCTTTGAAGATACCGAAAACATATGATTTTGCTTCTAATTCTGAGGTGAACCAAATGCCCTTCCCTTCGACATTGATCGTCCAGGGCCAGGGTTGCAGCGCCCCGTCCACCGTGCGGCCCGTTTCAACCCGGGCAATGGCGTGCATGATATCCAGCGGTACGCCTTCGGCCCGGGCGGCGCGCTGGGCGGCGTGATCGCATACGCGGGCTGTTCGGGTGCTGGGCATGGCAAAACCGTGCGGCGCAGCCAACAGCGCCACAAAGGTCAGTGCTGAGATCGTTCGATTTGGCATTCTGCCGGTCCGGGATTCTGATCAGTCCCGGCCAAGCTAGCGGTTTCAGGGTTTACAGAGAGTTATCGACTACTCAGTTTCGGTCGATCCGCCGCCCAAATACGACACTGGTATTGGTCCGCAGGATGCCGGGTATCCTGGCCAGATCGTCGACCAAAATGTCCAGATCCTCGATCCTCGGGGCTTCTGCGGACAAGAGCAGGTCGAATTCTCCGTTGATCGACAGGCAGAGTTTGACCTCGGGATAGGTTTCAAGACGCTTGATGATCCGTGTGGTCTCTTTTTGTTGAACCTCAAGCAGGACAACGACCTGAACGCGCGGTGCGTCTTCCGGGGCGTTCAGACGCACCGAGTATCCGGCAATAACGCCGCGCTCTTCCATCCGTTGAATGCGTTCATGCACGGTGGTGCGGGCCACGCCAAGTTTCGCTGCGATCTTGGTCGTGGATTCGCGGGCGTTGTGCTGAAGGGCCGAAATGATGCGACGGTCAAGCTGATCCATAGGACCAAGGTTTAGTGCAAAGCCCGCGGAATACTCAAGGTTTGTCAATATCTTTGCCCGGCGCGGTTTCCGGGTTGGACCGCGGCCAGATCAGAGGCGCAACACTAAGCCCCAAAAGGGCTGCAATCGTCATCCAGATCAATGCGTGCTCGGTCCCTTTTGAGGTCATCAGCCATCCGGCCAGCGGATAAAGCGCCAGCCAGCAGGCATGGGACAGAGTGAACTGGGCCGCAAAAACTGCGGGGCGGTCTTCGGGTCTTGCCGTGCGCGTCAACAGTCGACCAGAAGGGGTCATGATGGCCGAATAGCCCAGGCCAGCACCCGCCCATAGCGCCGCAAGACCCCACAAGGTCATCGGAATTAATGCGAACAACCCGGCTGCAAATGCCATTGTGAACGTCCCGAGCGCCGCGCCGGTAAGCATGACGCTGCGGTCTTCGTATCTGTTTAGAAGTGAGGGCAATATGAAGGCAGCCAGCATCGAGCCGCCCCCATACCCAGCCAAGGCGACGGCCACGGCACTCTCGGACAGTCCAAGATCGGCGCGCACGATGACGACCGTGTTAACGATGACCATCGCGCTGAGCGCGGCGGCTGTCCACGTCAAAGCGAGTAATCCGCGCAACCGTGTCGCGCCAAGATAAATGCGAATGCCCCGCGTCGTCCGGTCGTAAATCCCCCGGCGTTCAGTTGGTTTGGGTGAGGGCAGGGTAACCGACACAACAAGGATCGCGGAGGCAACGAATCCAAGGCTTGTGCCCCAGAAAAGGCTATCAAAGCTCAAGATCAACAAAAGCGCTGCAGCCAAAGCCGGGCTGAGCAGGCTTTCAAGGTCATATGCCAGCCGGGACAGCGACAAAGCTTTGGTATAGTCCTGTTCATCCGTCAGAACATCCGGAATTGTTGCCTGGAAAGCTGGGGTAAACCCGGCAGAGGCTGATTGCAGAAGGAATATCAGCACATAGATCTGCCAAATCTCGGTCACAAACGGCAGGCACACCGCAACAGCGGCCCGCACAAGATCCAGAACCACCAGCATTTTGCGCCGGTCCAGCCGCTCCGCAAATGCAGCGGCGAGCGGGGCGATAACTACATAGGCCACCATCTTGATGGTTAGTGCGGTTCCCAGAACCATACCTGCTGCGTCACCGGCCAGATCAAAGGCAAGCAATCCCAAGGCAACGGTTGCCAGCCCGGTTCCCGCTAGAGCGACAACCTGAGCGGCCAGTAAATGGCGGTAAACGCGGTTTTTAAGGACGCTCAACATCGCTCACAGATACTTTGTGATGGCTTTGAAGTCGTCCACGTCCGGGTGTTTAGCATCGGTCGTCGGTGCCAGGCAGTGATCAATATGATCATGGATCAATGCCCGCTTGGCGTTAGTAATAGCCTTTTCTACTGCAAAAAGCTGTTGTGCGATGTCGGTGCAGGGCGCCTGATCTTCGAGCATGGATATTACTCTGGCCAGATGCCCGTGCGCCCGTTTCAGGCGCGCGTGGATTTGCGGGTGCGAAGTGTGTTTGTGCTGCGTCATTCAATAACCCTATCCTCCCCATGGGGATAAGATCAACACAACCTGCGGGTCCCTGCCGCAGAAGTGTGGATGGCGTTGAGTTTACGAGTCAAACCTCCTATCTCGGGGGCGATACCGGACAAAGGACAAGCCCCGTGGCAAACCATCTGTACAAAAACGACCTGCCGGACGGGTTGGATATGGGCCCTGTTGTGGCCATCGACTGCGAAACCATGGGTCTGAACCCGCATCGCGATCGTCTGTGCGTGATCCAGATGTCGGGCGGCGACGGAGACAGCCATATTGTTCAGGTCGAAATAGGCCAGACCAAGGCCCCGAACCTGTGTGCGATGCTGGAAAACCCTGACGTGCTAAAGCTTTTCCACTTTGGCCGTTTCGATATTGCCGCGATGTATCACGCATTTGGTGCGCTAGCGGCCCCGGTCTATTGTACCAAGATCGCCAGTCGGCTGGTTCGCACCTACACCGACCGGCACGGGCTGAAGAACCTGTGCCAAGAACTGATAGGCGTCGATATCTCAAAGCAGCAGCAGATGAGCGATTGGGGCGCCGAAACCCTGACGAACGCGCAGTTGGAATATGCGGCCTCGGACGTTCTTTACCTGCACCAGTTACGCGAGGCGCTGGATGGACGCTTGGCCCGCGAAGGCCGAACTGAGATGGCGCAGGCCTGTTTTGAATTCTTGCCGATGCGTGCGAAACTGGATCTCGCCGGTTGGCCCGAAACGGATATTTTTGCGCACTCATGACCGATACCGAAGCATTCCTGAGAACCGCCCGACAAGTCATCACCGACGAGGCCCGTGCCTTGGACGTGCTGGCCGAAAGCCTGGATGACCAATTTGCCGAAGCCGTGCAGATGATCCTGCAGGCTCCGGGCCGCATCATAATCAGTGGTATCGGAAAGTCGGGCCATATCGGCCACAAGATCGCCGCGACACTCGCCAGCACCGGCACACCCGCCTATTTTGTGCACCCGGCCGAGGCCAGCCATGGCGATCTGGGGATGGTGTCCAAGGGCGATGTGGTTTTGGCCATTTCGAACTCGGGTGAGGCGCCGGAGCTGGTCAATCTTCTGGCCTTTACCCGCCGTTTCAGCATTCCGCTGATTGGCCTGTCCAGCAAGCCGGAAAGCACGCTGATGAAACAGGCCGATGTGCATTTGCTGATCCCCTCATTGGGCGAAGCCTGCGGTTTCGGCATGGTGCCTTCGATTTCGACCACATTGACGCTGGCGATGGGCGATGCCTTGGCCATTGCTTTGATGAAGTACCGCGATTTCAAGCCCGAGGATTTCCGTGCCTTTCATCCCGGCGGCAAGCTGGGCGCGCAGCTGTCTACTGTGCGCGATCTGATGCATGTTGATCTTCCCGTGGTGTCCATTGGGACACCGATGAGCGAAGCATTGCTGGTCATGAGCCAGAAAAGCTTTGGCGTCGTGGGCGTGACCGACGAGGCCGGCCGCCTGATGGGTATTGTCACAGATGGCGACTTACGCCGGAACATGGACGGTCTGCTGAACAAGACCACTGAAGAGGTGATGACCCGCGATCCTCTGACCATTTCGCCCAATGCCATGGCGGAAGAAGCGGTTGCGATCATGAATGACCGCAAAATCACTTCGTTGTTCGTGGTTGATCCCGAAGCACATGGGCAGGCAGAAGGGCTGCTGCACATCCACGACTGTCTGCGCGTCGGGCTGGGCTAAGCGGAGGGTTGAGAGGTGGACGGACATTCACGCAGGGTTCAGTTCTTCAAGGTGGTGCTGCCGTTGGTGGCCATCGCGATGCTGTCGACTGTGTTCCTGCTGTCACGCAGTATCGAAACAAATGTGTCCGTGCCCTTCAGTCAGAAGGATATTGATGAACGTTTGGCTGATCAGGTGGTAACGCAGCCCAACTATCAGGGAACCACCCGCAAAGGCGAAGATATTCAGATCGAGGCTAGCCGGGCAACGCAAGGAACAGAAGGCGAAGCGCCCACGGCAGCCGAGTTTCGGGGGCGTATGGGCCTGTTGAGCGGTGGCGTGATTACTTTGGATTCCAACTCCGGCATGATCCGTCCGGACAAGAATACGGCTACCTTTATTGGCGATGTGGTTATAACAACTACGGACGGCATCGTCGTTAGGACCGATTTGTTGAACACTGCGCTGGATGAAATACAGGGCGATACGCCAGGTCAGGTCGACGGAACTGGTATTATCGGTGATTTTACTGCGGGCAGAATGACATTCGGGACTGAAAAAAAAGATGGACCGGTCCATATTATTTTTACAGATGGCGTGAAGTTGGTGTATGAGCCAGAAAAAGCAGAAAGATAACCTGTGTTCTATTTTCGTTTAGCCCTTGTAAGCTGTGCTCTGGTAACCGGTGCGATCTCTGCGTCCGCGCAGGAAACTCAGGTCGCGTTTGGCTCAGCGAATGCTGACCCCAGCCTGCCGGTTGAGGTGACCTCGGAAAAGCTGAACGTAAATCAGGAAGATGGCTCGGCCGAATTTCTGGGCAACGTGATCGTGATTCAGGGCGAAATGCGTCTGACCGCAGAACGCGTGCTTGTCATCTATAACGAAGAACGTTCGGGCATCGAGCGCATGGAAGCGACCGAGGATGTGGTTCTGGTCAGCCCGCCAGACGCGGCTGAAGGCGATTGGGCGGAATACACCATCGACTCAGGCGAGATCGTCATGAAGGGCAACGTTTTGTTGTTGCAAGGACCCAGCACGATCAGTGGCGACCAGATGAACGCCAATCTGACCACCGGTAAGGCGACAATGACCGGCAACGTAAAGACCATCCTGCAACAGGGGGCCAACTGATGGCCCAGCCAAACCTGACGGTGTCCGAAGGCGCCTCTGGACTGAAAATCGAGAAACTCCGTAAGTCTTACCGCAAAAAGACTGTAATCCGTGATGTCTCGATGACGTTGGGCCGGTCCGAGGTGGTGGCATTGCTGGGGCCGAACGGTTCGGGCAAGACCACAACATTCTACTCGGTTGCAGGTCTGGTGTTCCCCGAAGCGGGGACCGTTACGATTGACGGTCAGGTTGTTACGACGTTGCCCATGTATCGCCGCGCACGACTTGGAATCGGCTATCTACCGCAGGAAATGTCGATTTTCCGTGGTATGAGTGTTGAAGACAACATTGCCGCTGTTTTGGACATAACCGTCAAACATGCCCACCGTCGCAAGGAACGGTTGGAAGAATTGTTGTCTGATTTCTCAATCGAGCACCTGCGCCGCGCACCCGCATTGGCCCTGTCGGGCGGTGAACGCCGCCGGGTTGAGATTGCGCGTTGTTTGGCGGCGGATCCCAAATATCTGCTGTTGGATGAACCCTTTGCGGGCGTTGACCCGATCAGCGTCGGGGATATCCGCCATCTTGTGGCGGACCTGAAAAAACGTGGAATCGGCGTGTTGATCACTGATCACAACGTACGCGAAACGCTCGAAATTGTGGATCGTGCCTACATCCTGCATGACGGTCAGGTCTTGATGTCCGGGACGCCCGATGAAGTGGTGGAAAACGAAAACGTTCGTCGTGTATATCTTGGCGAAAATTTCCGGATTTCATGAGCTTGCGCAGATTTGCGCCGAGAGCATGGCGGAAATCACGTATATACACGCCTGTTTTGATTGACTCTTCCGCCGTCTCTTGCCTCAATTGGGGTATGGCATTTCTTCGGTTCCCGTCTGGATCACGACGCCCCTTCCTGGAAGGGGAGCCGGTGCGGTTACCGCAGGATTTGCCGATGTCCCCCACCCGATAAAAACAAGCGCGTCGCATTACGTGACGTCAGAAATGGGTGTGAATTGTGAAGGAGATCACATGCGTTACCAAATCAGCGGAAAACAGATCGACATCGGTGCGGCCCTGCAGACACACGTGCAGACCGAACTGGGCGAGGTCGTGGGCAAATATGCCCAGCGTCCGACAGATGCCAACGTCGTCTTTTCCCGTTCAGCGCATGAATATGTATGCGAAACAACAGTGCATCTTTCGACTGGCCTGACTGCCCAGGCGAAGGCACATGCAACCGAGATTTACGCGGCGTTTGAGGGATGCTGCGACAAGATGGAGACGCAATTGCGTCGCTACAAGCGCCGCCTGAAGGACCACCACAAGGATCGTTCTGAGCCTGTTGAACTCTTCGGAGCGTCGTCATATATCCTCGCCTCTGACGAATCGGAGACGGCTGACGAACCCGATACTCTGCAGCCCATGATCGTGGCTGAGATGGAAACCAAGATCCCATCGCTGAGTGTAGGAGAGGCGGTCATGCAGATGGAACTTGCCGGCGCACCGGTGCTGGTGTTCCGGAACGAAAACAAGGACGGATTGAATGTCGTGTACCGTCGCGAAGACGGGAATATCGGCTGGATTGATCCGTAACAGGCAAGACTAGCAAGGCACGCCCCTGCAAAGGCAGGGGCTTCGCCATGGAGCGTGATGATGGAGCTTTCGAGCATTTTAAAGCCCGAAGCAGTACGTGTGTTGTCCGCCGCTTCTAGCAAGAAGCGGTTGTTTCAGGAGATTGGCGATGTCGCCGCCGGGACTTTGCACCTGGATGCGCAGACAGTGGTCGATTGCTTGCTGGAGCGCGAAAGCCTAGGCCCAACCGGGGTTGGTCATGGTGTGGCATTGCCGCATGCCAGGCTGGGAGATTTAGAATCGGTTTCGGGTGTATTTGTCATGCTCGAAAAACCGATCGATTTTGGATCAGTCGACCGCCAGCCGGTTGATATTGCTTTTGCGCTTTTCGCGCCCGAAGAAGCGGGTGTGGACCACCTTAAGGCGCTAGCATTGGTGTCCCGGACACTGCGCGATACATCTGTGTGTACCAAGCTGCGGGCAAACCCTGATCCGGTCAAATTGTATGCGATTCTGACCGAAGCGCAGTCCATGCAGGCCGCTTGAACCAACCAGAATAAAAAAGAGCCCCCGAAAACCGGGGGCTCTTTTTTTGTTCGAAACGGCTTTTGGTTACCCGCCTGATCCCATTTCCAGCGTCCACCAAATTTTTCCGCCGCCTTCCTGATGCCAGGCAAAGCCCATTTGTGTGGCTTTGGGATCCAGGATCACCGCACGTGGGCCGGGTTCCTGCATCCAGGCGGCTAAGGTTTCGGTTTCGGTCTCATAGGTTTCCGAAATTGCCTCACCCAGGAACGTTCCATAATATCCAACGCGTTGCGCTCGATCTATGGGGGACGATCCGTCCGAACCAAAGTGCCAGGGGCGGTTTTGACGCGCCATGTCCTTGGAGTGAGTCGCGGCCGCAGCGTTCAGCTGCGAATTTAGCTGAACCGATTGTAGACCCTGCGCCTGGCGCAGTGCATTCACGGAATCCAGCATCCGGAACTGGAGTTTTTCCGGGTTTCCTCGGATCTTGTAAACCGTCGGCAGTGGGCGCCCATCGGCCCCATATGTCGGGGTGCTGCTTGGGGTACATGCAGCCAGCGCAACAAAGCAAAGAAACAGTAATGTGAGAATACGCGTCATGATCGACCTGATTATTGTGTCGCCCTACGGCATAGCGCGCCATGCAGCCTTGGGCAAACCTGCAATGGCTGATTCTTGCATGTTTCTGCCGGTTTGATTTGCGATTGACGCATTCTGGCAATAAAATACGTCGAAATTTCAGGACATCTTTCGCAAAGGACCGTTCGCTATGGTCAAGAAACCAATTCTTCAATCCAGTCGCCGTGGATTTCTGGCCGGTGCTTCGGCCCTGTTGTCCTCGCCCGCTATTGCCCAATATATCCCTGGGGATCCATTGCGCCCAGCACCGGAGCCAGAACCTCAGGTGCGCCGGAACGTTTCTGGGTTCCGCGCTCTGGATTGGCAGCCCTATTTCTCGAATACTAGAAATGGAGCTATTCTGGTCGATACGGTGTCTCGGGCGTTGCATTACTGGTCAGATGACCAAACTGTTTACAAACTCTATCCGTCTTCAGTTCCGTTGACCGAAGAATTGACCCGTCGGGGCCGCACCAGCGTTATCCGCAAAGTTGAAGGCCCCAGTTGGTCGCCGACACCATCGATGAAGAAACGTAATCCCGAATGGCCGGACCACATTCCGCCAGGCCCAGATAACCCATTGGGAACACACGCTTTGTACCTCAGCTGGAAATATTACCGGATTCACGGAACGCATGATACGCGCAAAATCGGTCGCCGGTCTTCGAACGGATGTATCGGTTTGTTCAACGAGGATATCGCCGAACTATTCTCGATGACCAAGGTCGGCACGCAAGTGTTGCTAATTTGACGACATTTTCGCGCGCGAACCCGCTTGTGGCTCAAGTTCCAATTGCATTCCAGCCGGATAGCTGATTAGAAAAAAACACGAGGTAAGTCTTGAGTGTGCGGCTTCGCTATATGGAGCCGTGCGAATTCTGGAGGTTAATATGAAGAAACTCGTTCTCGCCGCTGCACTGACTGCTGCTGCTTCGACCGCTTATGCTGGTAACCTGGAAGAGCCGGTTGTTGAAGCACCGGTTGTTGTAGAGGAAACTCAGGGTTCGTCGCAGGGTATCATCCTGCCGCTGATCCTGCTGGTCGTAGTTGCCGCAGCTGTTGCAGCAAGCTAATTTGACGAGCATTATCTAGAGAAAAGGCGGTGGATCGCTCCACCGCCTTTTTTCATGCCTGGATGATAGGGGCCGGTCAGTCGAGCCAACCCTTCAGATTATCTTCGATTACCTTACCCAATGCGGAAATGTGCGAATCATCGTCATTGAGGCAGGGGATATAGGTGAAGCTCTCGCCGCCCGCTTCTTCAAAGCTTTCCTTGATCTCTTCGTTGATCTCTTCCAGCGTCTCGATGCAATCGGCTGAAAACGCGGGTGCGATTACCGCGATGTTCTTCTTGCCCTGCCGCGCCAACTCGGCCACGTGCTCGACGGTATAGGGTTTCAGCCATTCCTCCGGACCGAATCGCGATTGGAAGGTCGAGACCAGCTGATCGTCTGACCAGCCCAGCCGTTCCTTCAACAACCGGCTCGTTTTCGCGCACTGGCAATGATAGGGGTCACCTTGCTGCAAATACCGCTCGGGCATGCCGTGGTAGGAGCAGACAAGTATGTCGGGCTTCGTCTCCATCTTGGCATAGGCCTTTTCAACCGATGCAGCCAAGGCATCAATGTAAGCAGGCTCGTCAAAATAAGCGGGAACGGTCCGTGAGGCGGGTTGCCAGGCTTCGTCCATCAACGCACGGAAGAACTGATCATTGGCTGTTGCTGTCGTCGCGCCTGCATATTGCGGGTAGAGCGGAAAGAACAGAATGCGATCACAGCCCGCGGCCACCATTTCACGTACTTTGGATTTGGTTGAGGGGTTGCCGTAGCGCATGCAGAAATCGACCATCACCTGATCGCCGTACCGTTCTTGCATCGCATCGCGCAACTTGTCGGTCTGTTCCTTGGTGATCGTCATCAGCGGGCTTTCGCCCTTGTCATGATTCCAGATCGACTTGTAGGCCTCGCCCGAGCTGAACGGACGTTTGGTCAGGATGATTCCCTGAAGTATCGGCTGCCATTTCCACTTTGGATAGTCGATCACGCGCTGATCCGACAGAAACTCGTTCAGATAACGGCGCATTGGCCAATAGCTGTAATCGTCAGGCGTGCCGAGGTTGGCCAGCAGAATGCCGACGCGGCCCATTCTGACCTTTGGGTGGTCTGTGGGGGCATGATCGGGGCGAGTGGCGTCAAACATCTGAAGCTTCCTGAGATTTCTCTGTACTGGCCTGAGATAACCGGAAAAGCCCGGCCGTCAATTGGACAGTTTGCCTTCTTTTGTGCCCAGCGCATCTGCAAGCCGCGTTTTGGCCGATCCGGGGCGCAATGGTTTCTGTTGACTGTCATCCGGCGACCAGCCGGTCAGACAGATCAATTCATATGTGGCGGTCAGTCGCCTCTCCAGCGTCTGGAAATTGTCAGCATAAAGCTGCTGCGCACGGGCAAAAACCTGCCGCTTGGTGGGTTGCTTTAAGCGCCCCGACAGGCTGTTGGCTTCACCCATGGCGCGCAGGTCGTGCATCAGGTGCAGTATGTCGCGATATTCCGCCGTTAGGCGCGCGGTGTCGGCGACCGGCAGCGCAAATCCCGCCCGTTGCAACAAACCGCCCAGATCGCGCAACTCAGCCATTGGGGCGATGCGGGGGCTGAGCCCTCCGGTCACTTCGATTTCGGCTTCTCCCAATGCTGCGCGTAGCTCGTGCAGGGTTTCTCCGCCCAGACACACGACCAGCAGCAACCCGTCAGGGCGTAAGGCGCGGCGGCATTGGATCAATTGCCCGACAGGGTCGTTGGCCCAATGCAGCGCCATCGCGTGAATCACCAAATCATGCGTGCCAGGTTGCAGAGCCAGTACCTCATCATCAGGTACGAATTCAGCCTCTGGGATCACCTCGCGCCAGATATGCGCAAACGGCGTCACGATCGCTGGGGCCGTAAAGGTTTTGTTAACCATAGAGAGCCGATCCTGAACCTCGTCCACTGTAGCGCGATGCAGGAACAGGGCTTCGTCCTGTGCACGGGCACGATGCAGGGCAACGGCCCGGCGATCAAACAAAGAGGGTGCGTTGGATTCAGGCAGTTTCATAGGGCGCAACTATCGCATGTGGCAGCGGATTCAAACCGCCGTCTCGCTGATCTACCCGCCGCGATGCCTGGGATGCGGTGATCTGACCGAGACGGATTTCGGCCTGTGCGGATCCTGCTGGCGAGAAACACCCTTTATCGGCGGTGTTGTTTGCGAAAGCTGCGGAGTACCGTTACCGGGGATGGCAGACGGGCATCGGATTGAATGCGATGATTGCATGGCTGCCCCCCGACCTTGGCGGGAAGGACGTTCGGCTTTGTTGTATGATGGCAAGGCGCGGTCGTTGATCCTGGCTTTGAAACACGGTGACAGGCCCGAACTGGCGCGCCCTGCGGCACGCTGGCTGGCACGGGCCGGGCAGGATCTGTTTCGGGACGGCATGCTGGTCGCGCCGGTGCCTCTGCACTGGTCCCGGTTGCTGAAACGCCGGTATAACCAATCCGCCCTGCTGGCGCAGCATCTTGGGAAAGAGGTTGGGCTTGAGGTTTGCCCAGACCTTTTGCTTCGGTGCCGGAAGACACCCGTTCTGGATGGCAAAACAGCCGTTGAGAGGGCTGAAACCCTGAAAAACGCAATCATTGCCCATCCCAGGCGGAAAACCCACCTGTATGGGCGCGATATCTTGCTGGTGGATGATGTGATGACGTCCGGTGCGACACTGGCGGCTTGCGCGCGTGTCTGCCTTGCATCCGGGGCAAGTCATATTTTCGTGTTGACCCTAGCGCGCGTTGCCAAGGATAGCTAATTCGCTCAAGATTATGCGAAACGCGAAGGTACGGAATATGAAACCGGTAGAAATCTACACCTCGCCGCTGTGCGGTTTTTGTCATGCGGCCAAGCGCCTGCTGAAGCAGAAGGGCGTCGAGTTCAAGGAAGTCGACGTGCTGATGCACCCCAAGCGCAAACCCGAGATGATTAAGCGCGCAGGTGGCAAGCGAACCGTTCCACAGATATTTATCGGTACGCAGCATGTCGGTGGCTGTGATGAGCTTTATGAACTGGAGCGCCAGGGCAAGCTAGATCGCCTGCTCGCGGCCTGATGAAAACCGCGCTTCTGCAGATCACCTCGTCGGATGATCCGGCCGAAAATTTGGACGTGGTGCGCGCCATGATGGTTGATGCAGCGGCGCAAGGCGCGCGGTTCATCCTGACACCCGAGGTGACGAATTGCGTCTCCACCAGCACCACGCGGCAGCGCGAAGTCCTGCAGCACGAAGAAGATGACCAGACGCTGGCGGGCCTGCGGGATCAGGCCGCCGCGCTGGGCGTCTGTTTGCTGATCGGGTCGCTGGCGATCAAAACGCATGATGTGGACGGTCGGTTTGCAAACCGCTCCTACATGATCGACCCGCAGGGGCAGATCGTGGCGCGGTACGACAAGATTCACATGTTCGACGTGCAGGTCACCGAGACCGAGACCTTCCGCGAATCGAAAAACTACCGCCCTGGTGATAAGGCGGTGATTGCCGACACCGCTTTCGGCAAGGTCGGCATGACCGTCTGTTATGACATCCGGTTTCCGGCGCTCTATGCGGCTTTGGCGCAGGCGGGTGCACGTATCCTGACAGTTCCGGCGGCGTTTTCACCGGTGACCGGGGCCGCGCACTGGGAATCGCTGCTACGCGCGCGGGCGATTGAAACTGGCTGTTGGGTTTTGGCACCCGCCCAGACCGGCGAGCATCCCAAAACACGCGGAAAGACGCGCCATACCTATGGCCACAGCATGGTCGTTGCCCCGTGGGGAGAGGTTGTCATCGACGCAGGGACCGATCCGGGCATTCACATTTTCGATTTGCATGATAGTTCTGTGTCTGAGGCGCGCCGTCGCGTGCCCTCTTTGACTCACGTCCGTCGCTTTGACGGGCCCTGATCCAGAACCGGACCATGACTGACGAACACAATGCCCTTGCGGTCACGCTGTTCAGCGAAATCCTGACCGCCGATCAACTATTGCGCAACCGGCTTAGCCGGGTGCTGCCCAAGGGTATGGAGATCTCGCACTTTTCAGTTCTGAACCATCTGGTTTTTGTCGGGGGCGAACGATCTCCCGCGCAACTGGCCAGCACCTTTCACGTCACCCGAGGGGCGATGACCAACACCTTGGCTAAGCTGGAATGGGCCGGATACATCCATATCCGCCCCGACTGGGACGACGCCCGCCGCAAGATGGTCGCAATCAGCCCTGCGGGTCGTCGTGCACGAGATCAGGCGATTTCCTCGATTGCCCCGCTGATAAACCGTGTCGTCGGAGAGTTGGGGCTTGAACGGGTGCGCAGCACGTTACCCGTGCTGCGGGATTTGCGGTTGCAGTTGGAGGGGGAGTAGGGATCAGCGAACCGTTGTCCCAAGGTGGATCCAGGACTGGTGTGGTCGGGCGCTGGCAGGCTTGATGCTCATGCAATGTGCCGCGGACTGAACGGCCACTTCATTCTAAGAGCATTCTATCCAGAAGCTGCCGTAAATCACGGGGATCCAAAGCTGGAAAATCACCCAACCAAATTCCGGCCGAAGCCGCCGCCGCGAAAAGAAGACAAGATTCAATTCCTTCTTTGCCCTCATATTGCCCACCATGAACAAGCCATACCAAATACTCTCCTTTTTCTTCTTCATTCGTGGAGAATATTCTCCCTACATTGCATCCTTCGTCAGAGAGTTCGTGTTTGGAAAATGGTTCTGTCATCTCCTCCGTCAGTTCTAATTCGACTGGTTTCACAAACTTGCCATCCGAAACTATCTCGGGGTCAATAAAGACGAAAAAATACAACGCCCTTACTAGATCATAGTTGTTCGAGTTCGAACCCAAGTAACGATCTGCTATTTCCTGAGTCGCCTCAGAAACCTTAGGATGGCTTACATAGCCATACAGCGGAACGCCTTCATGCTCGTACACGAACCCGCCTGCTACCTCTTGTGCTGTGGCTAGCGGGCTATTGAATATGGTAGCAGTGGAAATTGCGGCTCCATAAAATACTGCGCCACAGCGCGTAACTTAACGATCGAGCCAAAAAATCTTCCTTAACTCGGCTTCACACTCGCCGTCACATAATTCACGCTCAGGTCGCGGTCCGAGATCGACCAACTCCACAGGATCGGGTTGAACACGAAACCCTTGCGGTCCACCGGCCCCAGCCCGGCTTGGCGCAGTAGGTCAAACAGCTCATCGGGAGTGATGAACTTGTTCCACTCATGCGTGCCGCGGGGCAGCCAGCGCATGACGACCTCGGCCCCGAAAATGGCCATGGCATAAGATTTCGGATTGCGGTTGATGGTCGAACAGATCAGCAACCCGCCCGGTTTCAGTAATTGCTGCGAGGCTGTCAGAAATCCCAACGGGTCGGCAACATGCTCGACCACTTCCATGTTCAGCACCACGTCGAACTGTTCGCCTGCAGCGGCCATGTCCTCGGCAGTGGTGTGGCGGTAGTCGATCTCCAGCCCGGATTGTTCCGCGTGGATTCTCGCGACGGGCAGGTTGCCTTCGGCGGCATCTGCTCCGACTACTTCGGCTCCAAGGCGGGCCATTGGTTCGCTCAGCAGCCCGCCGCCGCAGCCGATATCCAGCAAACGCAGACCCTCGAACGGCTTTGCGGCCTTCAAATCGCGATCGAATTCGCCTGCAATCTGCTGTGTGATATAATCCAGCCGACAGGGGTTGAGCATGTGCAGTGGTTTGAATTTTCCATGCGGGTCCCACCATTCTGCGGCCATCGCTTCGAATTTTGCGATCTCAGAAGGGTCAACCGTGTTCGGATGCGCTTGCATTCCTGTCTCCGTATGCTCTTTTACGCTTAAGGACTATATAGGGCCATAATGGACAAGTACCCGGACCAAAAGCGCGCAGTTCAATATCTGTACCCGCCGATCGACCCATTCGATCAGCGGATGGTCGATGTGGGCGACGGGCACCGTATCTATATGGAACAATGCGGCAATCCCAATGGCCTTCCTGTGGTGATTCTGCATGGGGGGCCCGGTGGTGGCTGCAGCCCGGCCATGCGGCGTTATTTCGATCCGAACGTCTATCGGGTGATTCTTTTTGATCAGCGTGGGTGTGGTCGTTCGCGGCCTCATGCTTCGGTCACGGATAACACCACATGGCATTTGGTGGACGATATCGAACGACTACGCACGCTGCTGGATATAGACGAATGGATCGTTTTCGGCGGCAGCTGGGGGGCTACGCTTGCGCTGGTCTATGCGCAATCCCACCCAGATCGCGTTAGCAGACTGGTGCTGCGCGGTGTGTTCCTTGCAACGCAGGCTGAGCTGAACTGGTTTTATGGTGGCGGTGCGGGCAAGTTTTGGCCCGAACAATGGTCAAAATTCACTGCTCTGCTGTCGGAAAGTGAACTAAGCGACACGATCGGCGCATATAACAAACGCCTGTTCTCGGGTGATCGCGCGACCGAGATTCTGTATGCGCGCGCCTGGTCCAGTTGGGAAAACGCCCTGGCGTCGATCCATTCGCATGGCGCAACCGGGGAAAGCCCTGGGGAATACGCGCGCGCGTTTGCGCGTCTTGAGAATCATTATTTCATCAACAACGCGTTTCTTGAGCGCGACGGGCAGATTCTGGACCAGATGGACCGGATCTCTCATATCCCCGGCCACATCGTACAGGGGAGGTATGACATGATTTGTCCGCCTCAGGCGGCGTGGAACCTTGCCGAGCGTTGGCCCAATGCCGAGCTGAAGATGGTGCGTCAGGCAGGGCATGCGTTGTCCGAGCCCGGAATCAGTGCTGAATTGGTTCGCATCATGGACCGAGTGGCAGAGGGTGCATTATGACCCGGATTGACCGTCGCGCTCTGTTTGCCTCTGGTGCTGCTGCCGCATTGTTGGCGGCGACGGGGACTTCTTTGGCCGATACACCGAAAGTGGGCGGAACGCTGCGCCTGGCGGTGCCGCGCGACGACAGTTTGGAACAGGTCGCCCGTGGCGCTGTTTTCGGCACGCTGACCGAGATTGCACCCGACGGCACCTTGCGCGGAGAGCTTGCGACCGATTGGCAGACTGATTCCCAAGCCCGCAACTGGAGCTTTGATCTGCGCGAAACAGCCCGGTTTCACGATGGGACGGCACTTGACGTTAACGATGTGATGGTTGTTTTGGGCGATGTCGGGCGGGTCGAAGCCTTGTCGGATAACCGCGTGCGTTTGGAACTGACCCAGGCCAACCCGGGTCTGCCCTTCCTTCTGGCTGACAGCAGATTCGTTATCACGCGCACCGGACAAGGTGTAACGCCACTACGGGCTGCGAACGGCACCGGTTGCTACCGTGTTGAGCGGGCTGAAGATGATCGTCATTTCCTCGGGCGCCGGGTGGCGGGCCATTATAAGGACGGATCGGCCGGTTGGGCTGAAACCCTTGAGGTTATCGTCATCCCCGACGCACGAGTGCGCACTGAGGCGTTGCGGGATGGCTATGTGGATATCGCTGTGCAGCCTGAGGCCGAGGGGTTAGGCCCGCAACGTGGATTGCGCTTTTTCCCAAACGAATCCAACATGGCGCTGGCTGTTGCAGCGCATGTCGGTATGCCACGCCAAATCGGAACGGATCGCGTTTTGGATGATGGGCGAATTGCCGAGCGCTGGTGGTTGATTTAAACCGCGAAAACTCGCCTGCCTTCTAATTTGCCCCAAATTTTGCTATAATGCGCGCCGTATTGGTTTAATTGTTTCGCAAGTGGGAGAATTCCCATGAAGGTTGAAGCTCTAAAGAGTTTAACGATATTCATTTTGTCAGGTGTTATGGCGTTTGTCGCTGTATCTGCCCCGAAAGCAGGTAAGGACCTGACCGTTACAGTTAAAAAAAACGGGACGATAGGGTTGGACGCCCTCGACGGACAGTCGCTGACGCAGTTGCTGGATAATGGTTTTGAGGCGGTACAGCCGGCACCGGAAGATGGCGCAGAGACGACGGCTCGAAAACTGTCCGATATGCGGACTCTGACCCGCACTTTGGAGTCGCTTGGTTACTATGCGTTGAACGATCCGGAACTGGTTCACGAGATTAAAGGGCTGGAAAACTACAAACCCGTGTCGGTCAGGCTGCGCGGCGTTCTGCTTGAGGGTATAAAGGCCGAACCGCATGACGACAGTCAGTTGTTTGCGACGCTCTACACCAACTTCATTCAGCGAGAGGCCGTGTTCAGCCCCCTCAAGCATGAGGTGACTGCCGAGGGCGTTTTGTTGTATGACCCAAATGGGAATGAAAAACCGATAGTTTACACCTGCCCCGACAGATTTTTGAAACCGGGTATCACCATCCCGATCAAGCCAAAGGGCGGTTCATCCAATATCATGCCTCAGTTCACAGCGCGGCAAGATCCTGTTTTTCATGTGTGCGCCGCGCGGGCAACGTTCGAGTTTCTGTCCGGCTCGGAAATGAAGCTGGGGCTGAACCGGGTGGCTTTTGACCAGCTTTTCCCGTCGCGGATGGCGGATGCCGAGCAGTTTCAGGGCAGGGGCACTTTGTCGGTGATGAAATTCCCGCGCAACACGCAGCCTGCACTTTTTACAACTTAGGCGGAATAGGAGGCTTCAATGAAAAAATGTACTGTTCTGGCCGCCACAGTCGCGCTTTTAGCCGTCGCTTTGTCAGGCAGCGCAGACGCCCAGGGACGGGAATGCCTGTTTGATGGCGAGGTTTATGAAGATGGGGACCGCGTTGGTCCTTATGTCTGTGAAAATGGTGAATGGATCCTCCCAAACTGATATTGTGATTGACCATCCCGGTGCTTGGGCTTGCAATCTTGCGGTTGCTTGGCTATATCGCCGTTAACAGCGGCGTGTCGGGCTTCGGTCCGGGGCTCCACCGGAAAAGATCGACGGGCCGCGCGCCCGTTTTTTTGTGCCCGACTGACAGGGTAGAGTACCAGATGACAAATGACCTGATAGCCAAAGCGGCCATTGATCGGCGACTGGCCGAGATCATCACCCCCGTGATCGAGGATCTGGGGTATGAGCTTGTGCGTATTCGTCTAATGAGCGGCAAGACGACCACGATGCAGATCATGGCCGATAAGCCCGATGGCGGTATCGAAGTGGACGATTGCGCCGAAATCTCGAACGCGATCAGCGCCACATTGGATGTCGAGGACCCGATTCTTGATGCCTATACGCTTGAGGTTTCAAGCCCCGGCATCGACCGCCCTCTGACCCGCCTCAAGGATTTTGAGATGTTCGAGGGGTATGAGGCCAAAATCGAAACCTCCGAACTGATCGACGGCCGCCGCCGCTTCAAAGGCGAGCTGGCCGGGGTCGAAGGGGATGAGGTTCTGATTAATATCCCCGAGGGGGATGAGACCATTACCATCGGCCTGCAATTCGACTGGTTGAGCGATGCAAAGCTGGTCCTGACCGATGACCTGATCAAAGAAATGCTGCGCCAGCGCAAGGACGCCGGTGCCCTGAACGAAAACGCTTTCGACGAGATTGAGACCGAAGGGTCCGAAGAGGAGACGAACTGATGGCAATCACCTCAGCCAACCAGCTGGAGCTGCTACAGACCGCCGAGGCCGTGGCCCGCGAAAAGATGATCGACCCCGGTCTGGTCGTCGAAGCGATGGAAGAATCGCTCGCCCGCGCCGCCAAGAGCCGTTACGGCGCCGAGATGGACATTCGCGTGTCGATTGACCGCAAGACCGGCAAGGCGACCTTTACCCGCGTCCGCACCGTGGTCGAGGATGAAGAGCTTGAGAACTATCAGGCCGAAATGACGGTTGAGCAGGCGAAACAGTACATGGAATCGCCCGAAGTTGGTGACGTCTTTGTCGAAGAAGTTCCGCCGGTTGAAATGGGCCGTATCGCTGCGCAGTCCGCCAAGCAGGTCATTCTGCAAAAGGTTCGCGAAGCCGAGCGTGACCGTCAGTACGAAGAATTCAAAGATCGCGCGGGCACCATCATCAACGGTGCCGTCAAGCGCGAAGAGTTTGGCAATGTCATCGTCGATTTGGGCGGTGCCGAAGCCGTTCTGCGCCGCAATGACAAGATCGGCCGCGAAAGCTATCGCCCGAATGACCGCGTGCGCGCGTACATCAAAGAAGTGCGTCGCGAGGTTCGCGGCCACCAGATCTTCCTGTCGCGCACCGCACCGGAATTCATGGCCGAACTGTTCAAGATGGAAGTGCCGGAAATCTATGACGGCATCATCGAGGTTAAGGCCGTGGCTCGTGACCCAGGTTCGCGTGCCAAGATCGCTGTGATCTCGTATGACGGCTCAATCGACCCGGTTGGTGCCTGCGTAGGTATGCGAGGAAGCCGTGTTCAGGCCGTTGTGAACGAGCTGCAGGGTGAAAAGATCGACATCATCCCGTGGAACGAAGATCAGCCGACCTTCCTGGTGAACGCGCTGCAGCCCGCCGAGGTTTCCAAGGTGGTTCTGGACGAAGAAGCCGGCAAAATCGAAGTTGTGGTTCCCGAGGAACAGCTGTCGCTGGCTATCGGTCGTCGCGGTCAGAACGTGCGTCTGGCCAGCCAGCTGACCAATCTGGACATCGACATCATGACCGAAGCCGAGGAGTCGGCACGTCGTCAGAAAGAATTCGAAGCCCGGACAAGCCTGTTCATGGAAACCCTCGATCTGGACGAGTTCTTCGCTCAGCTGCTGGTCTCCGAAGGCTTTACCAACCTCGAAGAGGTGGCTTACGTCGAGATCGACGAACTGCTGGTCATCGACGGCGTTGATGAAGGTACTGCGCAAGAGTTGCAGACCCGCGCCCGGGAATACCTGGAAGCACAGGCCAAGGCGGCGCTGGAAAGTGCCCGCGCGTTGGGTGCCGAGGACAGCCTTATTGAATTTGAAGGCCTGACACCCCAGATGGTTGAGGCGCTGGCCAAAGACGATGTCAAAAATCTGGAAGACTTCGCCACCTGTGCTGACTGGGAACTGGCCGGTGGCTGGACCACGGTCGACGGCCAGCGAATCAAAGATGACGGTGTTCTGGAGCCTTTCGGTGTGACGCTGGAAGAGGCGCAGGATCTGGTCATGACCGCTCGGATCATGCTGGGTTGGGTTGATCCGGCTGAGCTGGAACAGGCCGAAGAAGATGTTGAAGTTGCTGAAGAGGAGGCCGAGGCCTGATCTCAGGCTTCGGGTGGCGCGTATGGGTCGCGGTGGCGTCCATAAAGATCGGTCCGATGGACCTGAACGCAAGTGCATCGCCACGGGCGAGATTCAACCTAAATTTGGGTTGATCCGCTTTGTGACGGGGCCGGATGGTCAGGTCTTTCCGGATGTTGCGGCGAAACTGCCAGGGCGTGGCGTCTATGTCGCGGCCGAACGCAGTGCGTTGGACAAAGCCGTGGGGAAAAAGCTGTTTGCGCGCGGATTCAAGGCGCAAGTAAGCGTGCCGAGCGATCTGACGGACGAAGTGGAACGCCAGGTTGCACGCCGTGTGATCGAGTTGGTGAGCCTTGCGCGCAAGTCCGGCGATGCGGTCGCCGGTTATGAAAAGGTCAAGACGTGGCTGGACCGGGAAGAGGCCCAGGTACTGATACAAGCCTCTGATGGATCGGGGCGCGGCAAGTCGAAACTCAGCACGCCGCACTTCGGAAAATACATCGGTTGGCTGACGGCGGACGAGCTGGGACAGGCATTTGGGCGCCAAACCGTGATTCATGCGGCGCTGGCCTCTGGCGGTCTTGCCAAACGTGTTGTAGAGGAAGCGCAGCGCCTGCGTGGCTTGCGCGAAACGGATGACGGCGGCAGGGGCCGCGCGGAAGGGTAAGAAGCTTTATGAGCGATAATGACGGCAAAAAGACATTGGGTCTTCGTGGCGGGGCACGCCCCGGAAATGTGAAACAGAGTTTCAGCCACGGACGCACCAAGAATGTCGTGGTGGAAACCAAACGCAAACGCGTGGTGGTTCCCAAGCCGGGCGCCGGCAAACCGGGTGGCGGAGCAACGCCCTCGGGTGATCCGTCGCGCCGCCCTGCCGGGATTTCCGATGCGGAAATGGCCCGCCGGATGAAGGCTCTGCAGGCCGCCAAGGCCCGCGAGGTCGAAGAGGCCGCTGCGCGCGAAGCCGCAGAAAAGGCGCGTGAAGAAGAACGCGCCCGTCGTCGTGCGGAACAAGAGGCCAAAGAACGCGAACAGCGTGAGGCCGAAGAAAAGGCACGCGCCAAGGCCGAAGAAGAAGAACGCAAGCGCAAAGAGGCGGAAGATGCCGCCAAACGCGCAGCTGCTGCCCCGGCGGCCGTCGAAGAACCCAAAGCGGCACGCAGCCCGGCCAGCAAACCTGCCCCAGCGGCGGCTCCGCGTAAGCAGGATCGCGAACGCGAACAGCGTGGTCGTGGCAAAGGGCGCGACGACAACCGCCGCTCTGGTAAGCTGACACTGGGTCAGGCAACCGGTGGTGAAGGCAACCGTCAACGCTCGATGGCGTCGATGAAGCGCAAGCAAGAGCGTGCGCGTCAGAAAGCCATGGGCGGCCCGGTCGAGCGGGAAAAGGTCATCCGCGACGTTCAGTTGCCCGAGGCGATCGTGGTCTCGGAACTGGCCAACCGTATGGCCGAGCGTGTGGCTGACGTTGTCAAATCGCTCATGAACATGGGCATGATGGTTACTCAGAACCAGACCATCGACGCCGATACTGCTGAACTGATCATCGAAGAATTTGGCCACAAGGTTACACGTGTCTCAGATTCGGATGTTGAAGACGTCATCAAAGAAGTCGAAGACAGCGATGACGACTTGCAGCCGCGTCCGCCGGTCATCACCATCATGGGTCACGTCGACCACGGTAAGACATCGTTGCTGGATGCGATCCGCGACGCGCGCGTTGTGGCGGGTGAGGCCGGGGGCATCACCCAGCATATCGGCGCCTATCAGGTGAAAACTGACGGCGGCACCACGCTGACCTTCCTGGACACACCGGGTCACGCGGCCTTTACCTCGATGCGCTCGCGCGGTGCTCAGGTCACGGATATCGTGGTTCTGGTTGTGGCTGCCGACGACGCGGTGATGCCGCAGACGATCGAGGCGATCAATCACGCGAAAGCGGCTGAAGTCCCGATGATCGTGGCGATCAACAAAGTCGACAAACCGGATGCAAACCCGGACAAGGTGCGCACCGATCTGCTGCAGCATGAAGTCATCGTCGAGAAAATGTCGGGTGATGTTCAGGACGTCGAAGTATCCGCCATCACTGGTCAGGGTCTGGACGAGCTGCTGGAAGCTATTGCGCTGCAATCCGAAATTCTGGAACTGAAGGCCAACCCGAATCGTGCCGCTCAAGGTGCCGTGATCGAAGCGCAGCTGGATGTGGGCCGCGGTCCCGTGGCGACTGTTCTGGTTCAGAACGGCACGCTGCATCAGGGCGATATCTTCGTTGTGGGTGAGCAGTACGGTAAAGTCCGTGCGCTGATCAATGACAAGGGTGAGCGCGTCAAAGAAGCGGGTCCCTCTGTTCCTGTCGAAGTTCTGGGTCTGAACGGCACACCCGAAGCGGGTGACGTTCTGAACGTGACCGAGACCGAAGCGCAGGCCCGTGAGATCGCGGAATACCGTGAACAAGCCGCCAAGGACAAACGCGCCGCCGCCGGTGCCGCGACCACCCTTGAGCAGCTGATGCAGAAGGCCAAGGAAGACGAAAACGTCACCGAGTTGCCGATTCTGATGAAAGCGGACGTGCAAGGCTCTGCCGAAGCCATCGTTCAGGCGATGGAGAAGATCGGCAACGAAGAAGTCCGCGTACGCGTTCTGCATTCGGGTGTTGGTGCGATCACAGAGACGGATGTCGGCCTGGCCGAAGCCTCTGGTGCGCCAATCTTCGGGTTCAACGTTCGTGCAAACGCATCGGCGCGGAACACCGCGAACCAGAAGGGTGTCGAGATCCGCTATTACTCGGTGATCTATGACCTCGTGGACGACGTGAAAGCCGCCGCATCCGGCCTGCTGAGCGCCGAGATCCGCGAGAAGTTCATTGGGTACGCCGAGATCCGCGAAGTCTTCAAGGTTACCGGTGTTGGCAAGGTTGCTGGCTGTCTGGTCACCGAAGGCGTTGCCCGTCGTTCCGCGGGCGTCCGCCTGCTGCGCGACAACGTGGTGATCCACGAAGGCACGCTGAAGACGCTGAAGCGTTTCAAGGACGAAGTAGCCGAGGTTCAGTCGGGTCAGGAATGCGGTATGGCGTTCGAGAACTACGACGATATCCGCGCCGGCGACGTGATCGAGATCTTCGAGCGCGAAGAAGTGACCCGCACGCTGGATTGATCCGGTTCTCAAGAGAAACAGAAAACAGCGGCTCTTCGGAGCCGCTTTTTTTATGGGTTGCCGAAAGTCATTGACAGAAAGCGTGCAGTTTTTAGAGCAAAATCATTTCGTGGGAACATGCAATCCTTGCTTAAACTCTGGGTAAATCTGACCTCAGCGTCGGCTTTGTGGGCAAAGATCCCATCGCTTAAACAAAAAAGAAGGCAAGCGCGGAAAGGTTGGCCGCAACACGAACAAAGAGAGCACGAATGTCTTTCGGTTAGAAAAAAGATCATTTCTCAACAAAACAAAGAGAAGGATGCGTGCCCCAAAATTCCAAAATCAGAATTTTCGGTCACCAAACGCATTTGCCTTTTCGTGAATTCTTTCCAGATGCCTTCCTGGTGTTCGCTCAACTCCGGCCATCTAAAATTTACTGTTTCCAAGATAGTTAGGCGCTGTATCTTGTGCAGAACGGATCAGTGTTTAGACGCAGAGGGTTTCATTATGGAATTAATCACTGAACAGCTCCGCACCTATCCTATTATGGCTCTCTTTCTGTGTCTGGGTCTGGGATACGGTGTCGGAAAATTCCGGGTCGGCAAGTTCGAACTTGGGGGAATTGCCGGCACATTGCTGGTGGCGGTTTTCGTAGGTCAGATCGGCGGGATCAACCTCAGCACCGATGTGCAAAATATCTTCTTTTCTCTGTTCATTTTCATGGTCGGATATAACGGAGGACCGCAGTTCTTCGCAGCCCTGAACCGGACTGCCCTGACCAAACTACTCGCCGCATTCATGATGACCCTGTGGGGTTTGTTCTTCGTGATTGTCGTTGCCAGGTGGGCGGGGCTGGACAAAGGACTGGCCGCGGGTCTGGCTGCCGGAGGGTTAACCCAGTCCGCAATTATCGGCACGGCCGGAAATGCTATCGACCTTTTGGGGTTGGCGTCGGATGAGGCTGAAAAGCTAAAGACCAATATCGCGGTTGGCTATTCGGTCACCTACATCTTTGGATCAATCGGTCCGATTCTGGCCGTCAGCGTACTTCCTATCATCATGCGGTGGAACCTGCGGGAAGAGGCGATCAAGCTGGCTCAAAAGCTCAGTGGCGGTGGTCGCTCGCTCGAAGAGGGTGAATTCCTGCCCATGAACCGATTCGATGCGCGGGCGTATCGGGTTCGCGATGGTGCGTCAGTTGTCGGCAGTTCGGTAACAGAAATAGAAGCTGGGTCTAACGAAGATATCTTGGTCGAACGGTTGCTACGCGATGGCGTTGCCACGGATCCAACGCCTGACATGGTGATCAACGCAGGCGACGTAGTAGTTGTGTCCGGGCTAGTTTCTGGTCTGGCAAAGTTCGAAAGTTCGGCCGGAAGCGAGGTCGGAGAATTCCCGCCCGAACTGGTCGTCGTCGAAGAACGGCGCAATGTCGTAATCACCAACCCCAAACTAGCAGGCAAAACCCTTTTGGAGTTGCGTGACGCAATATCTGCCGATCAACGCCGGGGCGTCTACATCTCCAAGATTACCCGCATGGGCCATGATATTCCGGTTCTGCATGACACCGAGATTCACGCTGGCGACGAAGTCAGCATTGTTGGCCACAAGGATGACCTGACCCGTGCGACCAAATTTGCGGGCTATGTGCCCCCATCCGCTTCGGTCACCAACTTCATCGCATTGGGGATCGGTGTCGCGGTCGGATATCTGATCGGTGAGATCAGCTTTACCATCGCCGGAACCAAAGTAGCGCTGGGGTCGGGCCTTGGCTGCCTCGTGACCGGACTGATTATCGGATACTTGCGTATCCGCCGTCCTAAGATCGGCGGCATCAATCGTGGTGCTGCGAACTTCCTGCAAAGCTTCGGTTTAGCGGTTTTTGTTGGTGTTGTCGGCCTGAATGCCGGTCAACCTGCGCTGCAGGCAATTCAGGAGTATGGGATTACATTGCTGTTGCTTGGGTTCGTTGTGACGCTGATGCCGATGATCGTTCAATTTCCAATCAACTACATCGCCCTGCGTATTCGGAACCCGATCGAAGCTTGTGCAGTTGTCACCGGATCTCGATCGGGTAACCCGGGTTTTGCAACTCTGCTTGAAAAGGCAGGAAACTCGACCCCGACCCCGGCTTTCACCATGACCTATGCAGTTGCGAACATCTTCCTGACACTTTGGGGGCCGTTGGTCGTGGCTTTTGTGCCGTAGGGGTCAGAGCAGCAAAAGGATGATGACCGAGCCCCATAGCGCCAACAGCACGTTGCCCACGGCGTAACCCAACCCATAACCAAGCGTGGGCACCTGACTTTGCGCCGCTTCCTGCACGGCGGCCAGTGCTGGGGCCGATGTTCCAGCTCCGCAACAAGTTCCGGCCAGTACGCCTTCGTTGATCTTGAACACTTTGTGGCCGACAAAAATGGCCGAGCCGTGGGCGAGGAGGACTATGGCTAGCGATCCGATAATCAGCGATGGACCGCTTTCCAGAACGCCTGCCACGAAACTGGTGCCGGACGTGATGCCAACGCAGGCCACAAAAACGCATAACCCGACGGAATCGAAAATCCAAAGCGTTGCTTCGGGGACAAAGCCGAATGTTCTGCGAACCGAGCGCAACCAACCTGCAACCAGCCCGCCCAGAAGGACGCCGACGGACGTGCCAAGGCCCAGTTCCACCGCTCCGTATTTCAACGCCGGAATACCGATCAGGCCCCCGATCAAAATGAAGAACGCCACAAAGACCATGTCGGTTTTGCTTGTTTCCCGATCCAGGTAACCCAGCTTGGCGGCTGCGTCCGTGATATGGCTACGTGTTCCGGACACCGTCAGCACGTCGCCTTTGTGCAGTGTTACGCCTCGAAAAATCGGCAGCCGTTCACCGCTGCGCATGATGCCGCGCAAAAACACCGTACGGGCTTCGGGATAGGTCGACAACTCGCCGAGGGTCCGGTTGACCAGCTCGCTATTGGTCACCACGATGTCGTCTGTTTCGACCGGCAGGTCCAGCAATTCGGGATCTTCAACTTCCTCCCCAATCTCATTGGCATGGTCGATCAGGAATGAGCGCATGCCTGCAATTGCCGCGATATCATTGTCCTGCAGAACCATGTCGCGCGACGTGGGCAGGATTTTGTCTCCGCGCCGCACCCGGTCGATATAGGCGCGGACATGATCCGGGACGCGGGCTTCCACCTCTGCTACGGTGTGGCCCGCGAATTTTGGTGCGATGCGATAGGCACGGGCTTCGAAATCGCGGTGTTGAGGAACGATCGGAGTGGAATCGTCATCCAGCTTTGCCTCGTATTCGGCACACGCCTCTTTCAGCGACCGCCCATAAAACCGGGGGGCCAGTTGAGTGTGGAAGAAGATCGTGGCGATGACGCCGACGAAGTATGCCACCGCAAAGCCGGTTGCGATTTCGGCGTCAAATATCTGTTGGGCCGCCTCGTCGGCACCGGTCTTGGCAAAGGCATCGATGGCGACGCCCAATGTTGCACTTTCCGTAGCGCCGCCCGCCAAAAGCCCGGCCGCTATACCAACCGATAGCCCCATCAAAGGCGCCAGCAGAGCGGCTGCTACCAACGCTACGACGCAGAGCAAAACTGTGATCGCGATCTGGGGCAAGGCGCTGGCGTTCAAAGATCGGAAGAACTGTGGACCGGTCCTGTAGCCAATGGAAAACAGAAACAGCATGAAGAACGCCTGCTTCAGGTCGTCCGAAATTTCGACTCCGGTCTGGCCGACAAGAACGCCAGCCAGAAGACAGCCCGCTACCGATCCAACGGTAAACGAGCCGATAGTGATCTTTCCAATCGCATAGCCAAGGGCAAGGCTGCAAAACAAGGCCAATTCGGGGTGAGCGCCGAAGATCTCTCCGATCAGTTCCATGCAGTCCTACCTATTACTACCGAACGACCTCAACCATGGAGCGGTAATCCTTTCGAAGCACGGTAGGCCTGCACATATCCGGTAGCCACGGCCCGCACCGCCCGCCCGATCTGACGATAGGCGCTGTCGTCGAGATTGGCGAAGGACACGCGCGCCGACCAATTCGGTGCGTCAAAGCCCGAGCCGTTCAGCAACACGATCCCGTGGTCCTGCGCCAGTTTGAAGGAGATATCCAGAGGATGAACGTTTTCCTTGATCCACTCGACCACTTCTTCGCCCACGTATTTGCGCAGCCAGAACTCGAAATCGATGATCCCGTAATATTTGTCGAACAACGGGTTGTCTGGAACTTCGATGCCCAACCCTTCGACCAGTTCATCAAAGCGATGCTTCAGAATGCCCCAACAGAACTTCTGATAGGCTTTGTCCTCGTCCATCAATTCAACCAGCGAGAACAATGTCATCATCACTTGTTGAGGCAGCGACAGCCCGGCGGTGTGGTTGAGCGCTACATCCCGACTGTCGGCCACGATCCGATCGATGAACTTGAAAGAGTCGGGATCCGGGGTCAGTGCCTCGTAACGTGCGTTGACAACGGATTTTACGTCATCCGGTGCGTTGGCAATCATCTTGTCGAAGATGTTGTTTTCAGCCACGAGGATCGCGCCGAGGCGCCAGCCCGTACAGCCGAAATACTTGGAGTACGAGTAGACCCCGATGGTATTTTCCGGCAGGTGGCCCATCACCGACTGAAAGTTTGGAACAAAGGTTCCGTAGACATCATCGGTCAGGATGATCAGGTCAGGACGCCGGGTTTTGACAAATTCGACCAGACGAGCCATGATCTCGGGGCTGATCGCGACCGAGGACGGGTTGCCCGGGTTGACCAGAAACAGCGCTTTGACCTTGGGATCGGCCAGTTGCTCGAGATCGTCATCGGTCAGCTGGAAATGATCTTCTTCTTCCGAGGACACATCCACCACGTTCAACCCATAGTCTTCAAGCACGGGCATTTCGAGGTAGGGGGTAAAGATTGGCGTCCCCAGCGCGATGGTGTCACCCGCATTAAGCAGCCTTTGGTTCTTCAGCGCCTTAAAGATGTAGCACATCGCAGCGGTTCCACCTTCGACGGCGTAAATGTCGAACTTGGCATCAGGCCGATGGCCTGAACACATCGCCCACATCACGTATTCATGGACAATCGCCTCGTTGTGTTTCATGCACCGGTCCGGCATCGGATAGTGATCCCCGACAATGCCATCGGTCAACTCCAGAACGAAATCGTCCGGGGTGAAGCCGAATTTTTGAATTGCAAAATCCACCATGGCGACAAGCGTATCCGCGCCCGGAGGGCCGTTCTTGCCTTCGGACGTCTTGCAATAGGCCTTGAGCCTTTCGTAGCACCCGGGCCCCTGCGGCATCCCAGCCAATCCTACCTGCGGTTCATTGCGATGGCGCTGCGCCTCGGTCATCGCGAACTGGCCCAGCAGGAAGAACGCCTCGCGGGCCTTGGTGGCAATCCAGTTCGGATTACCTCGCCCGGCATTCAGATACGGCAATGCCATCTGGCGCGACTCTTTCTGAGCCAGCTTGATGAGCTCGTCTTTAATTTGGAAAGGGCTTAGATTTTCAAACTTATGCAGGTCGAGAGATTCTGGCATGACATCAAATCCTTGCGCTAAAACACGTCGAGTAATTTACCGGACCGTATACGAGGCAATGTGTCAACGAAAACAATAGTATTGGAACGGAACGCCGAATAACCGAAGAATATGAAGCTTCAAAACTGGCCTTAGCTCTGACCATTGTTTCAAAGTAAGCAGAGTAGTGGAAATTGCGATACTCGGGCTACCGGTCAAAGTCTGCTTTGAGCTTGAAACAGACGACGATGGGTTTGCCACAAACCTGCTGTGCGCCGGGGCTGGTATCCGATGCAAAGGCCACGCCTGTCTGAGGTTTGATACGTGTGACTAGCGCGCCGACGGCAGAAACGTGCCGGGATGCATGATGATGTCGAAATGCTGCATCCCCTTTTTCAATTCGAAACTAACGGAATGCCCGGCTTTGCGCAGCAATTCAGCATAAGCCCGACTCTGGCGGATGAACTCGGGCGTGTCGCGCTCGGCCACTGTCACGTGGTACCGCGGGCCCGGCGCGGGCGGGTGCAGCATGGGGGACAGATCATGTACTTCGACCGGGGTCAATTTCAGCGGGTCGTTCACCGAGGTCTGGCTGATCGGTTCCAGATCATAGATACCACTGATCAGGATCACATCCCGCACGCGCAGCCCTGCACGGGCCAATGCATCAGCCGAGGTCGACAAGACCATCGCCACAAGATGCGCGCCTGCACTGTGTCCTGACAGGGTGATCCGTGACGGATCGAATCCCAGCGCACCGGCCTGGGCGGCCAGCCACAACAGCGCATCGCGGCACTCGTCGATCATCTGATTCAGTCGCGCGTCGGGGGCCAGCGTATAGTTCAACGTTGCAAAGGAATGCTCTGCTTCGATCAGGGCGGGCGCCATCATCGCGGATTCGCGCTGGCTGAGCGCTTGCCAATAGCCGCCGTGGACAAAAACATGCAGCGGCGCACCTGTTCCCTTTGCCGGAAAGAAATCCAGCACCTGCGCCGGAGCATCGCCGTAAGCGAGGTTCTCCCTCACCTCCATCCTGGCCCGGTGTTGCGCGCTCAGCGCGGTGTAGCTGTCCAGGTAAGGCGTCAAATCACCACCGATCATGGAACTGGGAGAGTATTCCCGCTCCAGCTCATCCTGAGTGAACCCTCGGTACAGCATTGCCTACTCCTGCTCCGCAAACATCAATTCGGGCGTACATCGAAAAGATCATGGAAGCATCGCAAATCCAAGGCCCTACGCAGAAAGGACACGCCGCTGGAACTGCCGGTGCCAGGTTGGTCACCGATCACGCAATCCACTGCTTGGACATCGTCAAAGCGCCAGCGCTGGAACAGGGATTCGACACCCATCCGCTTTTTGGCCAAGGCGCAAAGGTAACAATACCGGCCCTTATCGCGGAATATTTGTCCCCATACCATTTGCTCCTCCAAACGCATGAGTTCACCCCTGTTTAGGGTCTTAACTTGCGCAACTCCAGAGCGTTAAGTCCAGTCCAGAACAACCTTGCCGGATTGACCAGATTTCATCGCAGCAAAACCTTTGGCAAAATCGTCGACCTTCATTTGGTGTGTGATCACTCGGCTGACATCCAGACCGTTCTGCAGCATGGCGATCATCTTGTACCACGTCTCGAACATCTCACGCCCATAAACGCCCTTTATAGTGATGGCCTTGAACACGATCCGGGACCAATCCACAGGGGATTTCCCGGGTGGAATACCCAACAGTGCGATCTTGCCGCCCATCACCAGCGCCTCGACCATCTGGTCCAGCGCAACTTGGGAGCCGGACATTTCCAGGCCGACGTCAAATCCCTGCTGCATGCCGAGTTCTGTTATGACGTCCTGCAGATCTTCTTTGCTGACGTCCACAGGCCGCACGGTGGGCACGACATGTTCGGCCAGTTTCAGACGATCCGGGTTGATATCGGTGATCACGACATGCCGAGCCCCTGCATGGCGTGCGACGGCGGCGGCCATGATTCCAATCGGGCCAGCGCCGGTAATCAGAACATCTTCGCCAAGCAAGTCAAAGCTGAGCGCTGTGTGAACGGCGTTGCCCAGCGGGTCGAGGATGGCACCAATCTCGTCCGGAACATCCTTGGGCAATGGCACCACATTGAAAGCAGGAAGCTTCAGGTATTGGGCAAAGGCCCCCTGTTCGTTTACTCCGATCCCGCGTGTGCCGGGATCCAGATGGAACTTTCCTGCGCGACTTTGGCGGCTGTCGGTAGTGATCAGGTGGCCTTCGCCGGAACAACGCTGGCCAATCTCAAGACCGGTTACATTGCGGCCCATCTCGACGATCTCACCTGCGAATTCGTGGCCGGTGATCATCGGAATCGGCACGGTGGCGGCAGCCCAGGCATCCCAGTTCCAGATGTGGATATCCGTCCCGCAAATCCCGGTCTTGTTGATGCGGATCAGAACCTCTTCCGGGCCGATCTCTGGTACGGGGGCCTGCACCATCCACAGACCTTCTTCGGGCTTGGATTTCTCAAGCGCTTTCATGGTGTTGGGTCGCATTTGGTCACTCCCACAAATCGGTCGACAGGTACTTCAGCCCACTGTCACACATCACAATCGCTACGCAGCCGCCCTTTTCCGGACCGCGCAACAGTTCAATCGCCCCAGCAAGGTTTGCGCCTGCCGAGTAGCCTGCGAAAATGCCTTCGGTTCGGGCCAGCATCCGCGCCCCGTCCCGCGCCGCCTCGCTCGACACCGACAGATGCCCGGCCACAGATGTGCCGTTCAGATGAACCAGATCGTCCATCGCATAGCCGCCGCCCTGAATCGGGTGATCGGGATTGATGATGGCTTCGCCAGCGATAGCCCGCGCGCCTTCGGGTTCCACGGCATAACAGCGCACTCCGTGCGGGGTGAGAAAGGTAGCGACCCCGGCTAGAGTGCCGCCGGAACCTGCAAAATCGCAAAAGGCCGTAACGGTGCCGCCGGATTGCTCCCAGATTTCCGGCCCCGTACCCGTGGCATGCGATTTGGGGTTACCGGAATGACCGAATTGATCGGCCCGAAAGGCGTTTCGGTCGGCTGTAACGCGTTGTGCGACCTCGTCCACCAAAGCCAGGTCCGCGCCAGAAACCTCGCCGGGTTTACTGCCTTCGGCCTGTGGGACAATGACGACTTCGGCCCCAAGGGCACGCATCATTCGCGCTCGCTCAACCGAGTTTCCGGCGCTCATGACCGCGACAAAAGGATGCCCCAGAATGCCGCAGACAATCGCCAGCCCAGTGCCCATATTTCCCGAGGTCAGTTCAACAACCGTCTGCCCCGGTGACAGGGTGCCTTCTGCGCGCGCCAGTTCGACAATTGACCTTGCTGCGCGGTCCTTCTTCGAGAAGCCCGGCAGCAGGTAATCCAGCTTGGCCAGAATGCGGCCATCCAGATCCAGTCGCTGGCAAATGCGCGACAGGTCGACTAAAGGTGTGTTCCCAATCGCGGGGATCACAGAGGGAAGGATCATTAAATCACTCCCAACTCTTTGCCGACTTTGCCAAAGGCGGCCAGCGCGCGGTCCAGTTCATCCTTTGTCAGAGCTGCGTTCATCTGCGTCCTGATCCGCGCCTGACCGCGTGGAACGACTGGAAAGAAGAAGCCCGAGACATAGACGCCTTCGTCGAACAGTCTTGATGCCATGTCTTGCGCCAGCTGCGCCTCGCCCAACATGACCGGGACAATCGGATGCTCACCAGGCAGAAGATCAAAGCCCAGCTTCTCAAGCCCTGCGCGCCAGTATTTTGCGTTGCCGAACAGTTGCGCGCGCAGCATGTCGCCTTCTTCGACCAGTCGAATTGCCTCGAGACCAGCAGCGACAATAGACGGTGGCAGCGAGTTTGAGAACAGATAGGGCCGCGCCCGCTGCCGTAGCAGATCGATCACTGGCTGCGGCCCGGCGATGTAACCGCCGATTGCCCCCCCAAGTGCCTTGCCCAAGGTTCCCGTCAGAATGTCCACATCGACGCCGAAGTGATCCGGTGTGCCCGCGCCGTTCGGCCCCATAAAGCCTGTCGCGTGGCAGTCATCCACCATGACGATGGCGTCGTATTTGTCGGCCAGCTCTCGGATTTTCGGCAGGTTGGCCAAATAGCCATCCATCGAGAACACACCATCGGTCGCGATCATGATATGTCGAGCCCCATCCTCGCGTGCCTGTTTAAGCCAAGCCTCAAGATCGTTCATGTCATTGTTCAGGTAGCGATAGCGCTTGGCCTTGCACAACCGAACGCCGTCGATGATCGAGGCGTGGTTCAGACCGTCCGAGATGATGGCGTCTTCAGGCCCTAACAAAGGCTCAAACAGTCCTCCGTTCGCATCGAAACAGGCGGCAAACAAAATGGAGTCGTCCTTGTTCAGGAAGTTTGCCAGCCGTTGTTCCAATTCACGGTGAATGTCCTGCGTGCCGCAGATGAACCGGACCGAGGCCATGCCGAATCCCTTGGGTTCCATAGCATCTTTGGCGGCGTCGATCAGAGCGGGGTGATCGGCCAGACCCAGATAGTTGTTGGCGCACAAGTTGATGACTTGTTTGTCGCCCACCGTAATCTCACCGCCCTGAGGCGAGGTGATCATTCGTTCGCGTTTGTACAGACCCTCAGATTCGATCTGCGCGAGGGTGTCCGTGATGTGGGACAGGAATGCATCAGCCATGGCGGTCTCCGTTTGTCTGAGTCGCATATCTAACATAACGGATGTAATTCCTGAATGGGGGAATTACAATATACGAGAAAAAAATCCGTGAAGGCGGATTTTTTCCGGGGTCAGGCGTTTTTGACGATCAGGAAGACCCGCGCAGGTCCATTGGCGATGATCGAATGCGCCACATCCGCCGCATAGCGTGCGGTGTCACCCTGCTGCAGGTCACTGACAGCAGTGCCGGATGTCACGCGTACGGCGCCCTCCAGCACGGTCAGTTGCTCTCGTGCGCCTCGGGCATGGGGCTGACTGTTCAGTGCGCCGTCTTTGTCGAATTCAATGTCGTAGACCTCGTGCCCACCTGCCTCTTCGGGCGGTGACAGAATGCGAATCCGGCATTTTTGACCCATGTTGTCGATGCTGGGCACTTCGGACTTCCTGAGTACTTCGATCTGGTCCGCGCTGTTCGCTTCTTCCAGCAACCCGGCAAAATCCACCTGCAAGGCACGGGTCAGATTCCACAGGGTCGAGATCGTCGGGCTGCTTTCACCCCGTTCGATCTGGCTGACCATGGATCTGGATACGCCGCTCAGGTTCGCCACGGCTTCAAGCGACAGGCCTTTGGCCCTGCGCGCCTCTTTCAGGCGAGCGGGCAGTCGCGTCAGGATATCGTCTGGGTTTTCCGTCATGACGGAATCTCATGCGCGTTTGCCCGCCTTATGTCAATTCTGCTTGTGACGGTACGTTCCATGGGACAGCCTGATGCCGCAGATGCATAGTTCCGCCAAATCCCAGAGGAGAAGAGACATGAAAGACATCGTGATTCTTGATGGTGCCCGCACCGCGATCGGCACATTTGGCGGGGCGCTGGCCTCAACCGCACCGATTGATCTTGCAACCGTGGTGACGGAAGCGGCTATGGAGCGTTCGGGGGTCGAGCCGACCCAGATTGGCAGCGTGGTTTTTGGTCATGTCATTAACACTGAGCCACGCGACATGTACCTGTCGCGCGCCGCTGCAAAACAAGCGGGAATACCAAACGAAACACCTGCGATGAACGTGAACCGCCTGTGCGGTTCGGGCGCGCAGGCGATTGTATCCGCAGTGCAATCGCTGATGCTGGGCGATGCGGAGTTTGCTGTGGCCGGAGGGGCCGAAAGCATGTCGCGCAGCCCGTATATTGTCCCTCAGGCGCGTTGGGGCGCGAAGATGGGGGACGTCAAGTCTCTGGACATGATGCTCGGCGCGCTGAATTGCCCCTTTCGCACCGGACATATGGGTGTGACGGCCGAAAATGTTGCAGATGAACATCAGGTCACCCGCGAGCAGATGGATGAGTTTGCCCTGACAAGCCAGACTCGCGCAGCAGCGGCCATCGAGTCGGGCTATTTCGAAAGTCAGATCGCTCCGGTTCAGGTCAAAGTGAAGCGGGACATGGTCGATTTCATGGTCGACGAGCACCCGAAAAAGACCTCGGCTGAGGCTCTGGCTGGTCTGCGTCCGGCATTCAAGAAAGACGGTCGCGTGACCGCTGGAAACGCATCGGGCATCAATGATGGGGCGGCCGCAATGGTTCTTGCCACAGCGGAAGCTGCGGAAAAAGCGGGTCTGAAACCCAAAGCGCGCATTCTGGGATATGGCCACGCTGGTGTTCGCCCGGAGGTCATGGGAATCGGACCGGTTCCCGCAGTTCAGAACCTGATGGCGCGCACGGGTCTGTCGGTCGAGGATTTTGATGTGATCGAAAGCAACGAAGCCTTCGCGTCACAGGCATTGGCCGTTAACAAGGAACTGGGTCTGGACGCCGCTAAGGTAAACCCGAACGGAGGCGCGATTGCTTTGGGGCACCCAGTGGGCGCCACGGGTGCAATCATCACCTTGAAGGCGCTGTATGAACTGGAACGCATTGGCGGGTCCAAAGGCCTGGTCACCATGTGTATTGGTGGCGGACAGGGCATCGCCATCGCCTTTGAGCGGCTCTGATCTGAACCAGGGCCGGGGGGCACCGCCCCCCATCGCGCCCATTGGCGCAATTCCCAACGAGGATACTCTCGGCCAGATGAAGCTGGCGGGTCGGTTCTATGTGAAGGCTGTGATGATCAGGACAAATACGGCGCCTGCAGCGGCACCGATCGTTGCGGGCAGGATGGCTGCTGGTAACCCTTTGTTCTGGGTGTCGTCCTTTTGCGTCTGCGCGATCAGTGCATTTTCCACCAAGGCGGGCAGGCGTGGGCCAAAACGGGCCAGCACCATGGCGGTTTTGCCAAAGTCCCGCAGGGCCGCGCGGGGGCCGATGGATTGCTTGATGTAGTCCTCGACAACCGGGCGGGCGACCTCCCAGATATTGATATGCGGGTCCAGGGAACGTGCGACGCCTTCGACTACGACCATCGTTCGTTGTAGCAGGATCAATTCGGTGCGGGTTTCCATTCCGAAGCGCTCGGTCACTTCGAACAGGTAGTTCAGCAGACGACCCATCGAAATGTGGGTGGCGTCCATGCCAAAGATCGGTTCACCGACTGCGCGCAGAGCGCGGGCAAATTCGTCGACATCCTGATTTGCGGGTACGTATCCGGCCTCGAAATGAACCTCGGCCACACGTTTGTAGTCGCGGCGGATGAAGCCGAATAGAATCTCGGCATAGACCCGGCGGGTATATTCGTCGATATGCCCCATGATGCCGTAGTCATAGGCGATGATATCCCCGTTGGCCGCAACCTTCAGGTTGCCCTGATGCATGTCGGCGTGAAAAAAGCCGTCGCGCAGTGCGTGCAGCAGGAACAGACGCAGCACGCGTTCCGCCAGATCGCGGCGATTGTGCCCAACAGCGTCCAACGCAGCATTGTCACCCAGCGGAATACCGTCAGCCCAACTGAGCGTCATTACTCGGCGGGCTGACAGAGACCAGACGACGGGCGGCAACCAAAACCCGGCGTCGTCCTTGGTATTGGCTGCGTATTCCGACGCGGCGGCGCTTTCCAGGCGCAGGTCCAGTTCACCGCGTACCACGCCGTCGAAATGTTCGATCACCTCCATTGGGCGCAGTCGACGCGCGCCGGGGGCGAACAGTTGAACGATGCGGGCGGCGAAATAAAAGGCGTCCACATCCTTGCGAAAGGCGCGTTCGATGCCTGGGCGCAGAACTTTGACGGCTACGTCTTCGCCGGTGCTGACCAGCTTGGCCTTGTGGACCTGAGCAATGGATGCTGCAGCGATGGGTTCGCTGAATTCGCTGAAGATTTCAGAAACGGGCTGACCCAGTTCCTTTTCCACTTCGGCCATAGCTTCGGAGCGGGAAAACGGGGGAAGCTTGTCCTGCAGCACGCGCAGCTGTTCGGCCAACTCATCGCCGACCACGTCGGGACGAGTCGACAGAACCTGACCAAACTTGATGTACGCCGGCCCGAGCGCTGTCAGCGCCCGTGTGGCAGGCGGCATGTCAGGATCGCCTTTGTAACCAAGCCATTGAAAGGGTTTGCCCAAAGCATGAGCGACAATGCGCAGGGCACGCGGGGCTTCGAATGCGTCCAGTACCACGTTCATCGCGCCTGTGCGCTCGAGTGTGGCGCCTGTGCGGATCAGGCGGATAATGTTGTGAGGGCCGCGCATCAGATCTTCCAGCCGGAATGCAGTGCGGCGATGCCCATACTCAGGTTGCGGTACTTGGCGTTCTCGAAACCGGCCGCGCGGACCATGCCCAGGAAAGTCTCTTGATCCGGAAAGTTACGGATCGATTCGACCAGGTACTGATAGCTGTCGTAGTCATTGGCGATGAGTTTACCCATGCGCGGGATGACGTTGAAGCTGTAGAGATCGTATAGCTTTTGCAGCCCGTCATTGGGCAACTGGCTGAACTCCAACACCATCAAGCGGCCGCCTGGTTTCAGCACGCGGAAGGCTTCGTTCAGCGCCTCTTGCGGGCGTGTCACGTTACGGATGCCAAATGAGATTGTGTAAACGTCAAAGGTGTTGTCGTCGAAGGGCAGCGACATAGCATCGCCAACTACCCAGTTCAGGCTGTCAGCCATTTGGTCGGCCTCGGCCCGCTGGCGACCTTCGACCAACATCGGCTCGGTCAGGTCCAGCACGGTGGCATGGCCGTGGCCCGCGCGTTTGAGGAACCGGAATGAGATATCTCCGGTGCCACCAGCCACATCCAACAAACGCTGACCGGGGCGCGGGGCAAGCCAGTCCATCATCGCGTCTTTCCAGACCCGGTGAATGCCCATCGACATGACATCGTTCATCACGTCGTATTTCGAGGCGACCGAGTTGAACACGCCCTGCACGCGCCCGGCTTTTTCAGCCTCACGCACGGTTTCAAACCCAAAATGAGTGGTCTTGTCGCTGTTGTCGGACATTGAACGGACGCCTTTGCCTGTGTTGCTCATCCTTATAGGCCTCCGCGCCGGGAAGACAATCGCGCGAAATGGTAGCAGGGGCGACGATTTGAAGGGCGCGTCACAGATTTTCCTTAGTCAAGGACTATGACGGAATCAGATGTCCAAACCTTCGGAGATGTCTTGTTGGCAAGCATTCTCGCAGCTTTGCTGTCCATATTTTTGGTATTTTTTTACTTTGGCTGGCGGATCAGGGCTGTCTTGCACACAATCCGGCGGGTGTGGCGTGCTGAAGGGCTGGGGGACAAGCTGGACGCGGCGGCCCGGCACTTTCCGAACGATCCGGTAGAAGAAGCGGTGCGCCAGGCAGGCAGCGCATTCCCCGCCCAACGCACCCTGACGCGACGGACGTTCCGAACTGCCCCGGGTACGCTTGTGCTGATTGTTTTTGCGATCGCTATGCTGGTTGGCATCAGTTTTGTCCGGCCCGATCTGGCACCAAATAGCGAAGTGTTTCCGGGTGTCGGTACCGAAACTGTGGTTTGGATCAAGCTGGGACTTGTCGGATTCGCGGTCTATTCGCTGATCTATCATCTGAATACCACCGTCACGATTGATGGCGACGAGCTGGTTACGAGGGGCCCACTGTTTCAGCGCCATTATTTTGATCTTACAAAGCTGACCAAGATCAGCCTCCGACACCACGGGGCCTACGTTCTGCGTTTTTCCGATGGGAAGACGGCACGGATTCTGAAATATGTAACCGGACATGATGAAATGGTGCGGGCGTTTGAAAGCGCGCTGGCAGCAAATCAGGAGAGAACATGCCGGAGCTTCCCGAAGTCGAAACGGTCCGCCGAGGGCTGACGCCTGCGATGGAAGGCGTGGTGATCGAACGGGCGGATGTGAATCGCCCCGATCTGCGCTGGCCTTTCCCTGATCGAATGGCCGAGCGATTGACCGGGCAGACAATTCAACAATTGCGTCGGCGGTCGAAGTACATACTGGCCGATCTCAGCAGTGGGGAAACACTGCTGATTCACCTCGGCATGTCGGGGCGAATGACCGTGTCGGGCGACCCGTTGGGCCAATTCGTGCACGACCACCCAATGCCAGAGAAACATGACCATGTCGTCTTTCATATGGCCAATGGTGCACGGGTGACTTTCAACGACCCTCGCCGGTTTGGTGCGATGGACCTATTGCCGACGGCGACAGCCGAGGATCACAAATTGCTGTCGGTTCTGGGGCCGGAGCCATTGGGCAATGATTTTCACGACCAGCATCTGATCAGCGCGTTTCGTGGCAAGAACACTCCGGTCAAATCGGCGCTGCTGGATCAGGGAATCGTTGCCGGATTGGGCAATATCTATGTTTGCGAGGCGCTATTTCGCGCTGGAGTGTCGCCACGTCGCAAAGCCGGACAAATTTCTGCGCCCCGCGTCGCCGCACTGGTTCCAATCATCCGGAAGGTGTTGCAGGACGCCATCGAAGCGGGTGGTTCATCCTTGCGCGATTTCCGCCAAGCTGATGGAGAACTTGGATATTTTCAGCACAGCTTTGATGTTTATGGCCGCGAAGGCGAACCCTGCAGGACCGAAGGTTGTGGTGTGGCGATTAAAAGAATCACCCAGTCCGGTCGCTCATCCTTCTACTGTGCGCAATGCCAAAGATAACTTGATCCAGCGAATTCGCGTGATAAGGAATCGTACCTGAACGGAACAACCGGAAGCTTTCACCTCATGGCTTTTGAGACGATCATCGTCGAAATCGAAGACCACGTCGCACTTATCAAGCTCGACAGACCCGATGCGCTGAATGCGCTGAACTCACAGTTGGCGCAGGAACTTTGCACCGCGTTGGAAGATGCGGATACTAATGACAAAGTGCGTTGCATTGTCATCACCGGTTCGGACAAGGCGTTCGCTGCTGGCGCGGACATCAAGGAAATGTCCGAGTTGAGTTTTGTCGACGTCTACAGCTCAAATCTGTTTGGCGATCTCAATGACCGGGTCTCCGCGATCCGCAAGCCTATCATTGCGGCCGTTGCAGGCTATGCGCTGGGCGGAGGTTGCGAACTGGCCATGCTGTGCGACTTCATCATTGCGGCCGATACGGCCAAGTTTGGCCAACCGGAAATCAACCTTGGTGTCATTGCGGGCGTGGGCGGCAGCCAGCGGCTGACACGGTTTGTCGGCAAGTCCAAATCCATGGACATGAACCTGACCGGTCGTTTCATGGATGCCGAAGAAGCTGAGCGCTCGGGCCTTGTCAGTCGAGTCGTCCCTGCCAAGAAGCTAATGGACGAGGCGATGGGCGCAGCCCAAAAAATCGCCGAGAAATCCCAGTTGACTGCAATGGCGGCCAAGGAAGCGGTCAACCGCAGCTATGAGTTGCCACTTAGCGAGGGGCTGTTGTTTGAACGTCGCGTTTTCCATTCGATGTTCGCGACCGAGGATCAGAAAGAAGGCATGGCCGCATTCCTTGAAAAGCGCGCCGCGCAATTCCGCGACAAGTAAGCAGTGTCCTAACCGAGTCGAAACCGGCGGGCCTATGCCCGCCTTTTTCATACACGACATGTGCGGCGAAAGAATCGGCTTGGCAAACCTGGCCAACTTGGATAGTAAGCGCCGCTATACATGCGCGTGCGGCCCGCCTGGCCCGACTCACACTCGTGATTTCTGATCCGGTGCGGATATTCCGTGGCGCGCAACCCTAGATAACGTACCGAACCAAAGGTCAGAGACACACATGGCTAATTCGCCCCAAGCAAAAAAACGCGCTCGTCAGAACGAGAAGCGTTTCGCAATCAACAAAGCACGTCGTTCGCGCATCCGCACCTACCTGCGTAAAGTAGAAGAAGCGATCGCATCCGGCGACAAGGACGCGGCAACCGCGGCACTGCGCGCAGCTCAGCCTGAACTGATGCGCGGCGTCACAAAAGGCGTTTTCCACAAGAACACCGCGTCGCGCAAAATGTCGCGCTTGTCGGCACGTGTAAAAGCGCTGGGCTAAGGTCCGGGTTGACCTTGGGTCAATCAAGCAAGGTAAATTGATAAAAAAAGCGCCGCGGTCTGTGGCGCTTTTTTTGTGCTGTTGCCGGAAAGCCGCGCCTTCACAAATCCGAGAGATTCTTTCGGCGAAAGATACGAGTCAACATCAGAGTTTCGTTGCCGGATGCCTTGGCCTCTTGCTACCACTGTTACAGCGATTCACTCGCTTGGGGGGACAGGCTGTTCCAACGACCGGACTGACGGGCATCAGAATGGTCAGGAACGAATGTTGGCAACTGGTTTGCTGATCTGCTGCGGTCCTTGGGTCACCAGGGAACCAAGCCCTGTCGAATATGAGATTGCGTTGCGCAACCCTGTTTTCAGGGCGTTTCGGGTATGGAGCGCCGGCAAATAAGGTTGTGCGGACTTTCTGAGACACACCCGCCAAACTTCTGCGGTTTGGTGACGGTATCCCTTTGCGTGTGAGTGCTTAATCCGGGCAACCGGAAAATAGCAATAAGGCCGACAGGCCAATAAAGAATGGGATGCGTGAGGCGCTTAATGACACAAGAGAAATGGGGACTACTACGAAACAAGTTGCTCAAGGCCATTGGAAAAAACAACTACACGACCTGGATCGAACCTCTTGAATTCCAAGAGTTGCAGGATGGCGTAGCGGTATTTTCCGTGCCGACAAATTTCATGGGCAACTATGTCAGTCAGAACTTTGCGGATCTCATACTCTATGAGATGAACACCGCAGGGGAAACGGTTCAACGACTGGCCTTCCGCGTCGCTGCCAACTCACCGGCGCGCCCTAAGACCGAGACCGATTCCAAACCGACCGTTGTGCGTGATGCACCAGTTTCGTCGCAAGCGGACGTCACGAACGACGCGCTTGAATCCTTACAGGCCGCTCCGCTGGATTCCCGTTTCACGTTCGACAGCTTTGTTGTTGGCAAGCCCAACGAACTGGCCCATGCCGCTGCGCGTCGTGTGTCCGAAGGCGGACCCGTCACGTTCAATCCTTTGGTTCTTTATGGTGGCGTCGGTCTGGGTAAAACGCACTTGATGCACGCCATCGCATGGGAGTTGAAAACCAAGAGCCCCGAGTTGAACGTTCTGTATTTGTCGGCGGAGCAGTTCATGTACCGGTTTGTTCAGGCCCTGCGCGAACGTAGGATGATGGACTTCAAGCACTTGTTCCGCTCGGTTGACGTGTTGATGGTGGATGATGTCCAGTTCATCGCTGGCAAGGACTCAACGCAGGAAGAGTTCTTT
Organism: Ruegeria atlantica; assembly: GCF_013032505.1. Taxonomy (GTDB): domain Bacteria; phylum Pseudomonadota; class Alphaproteobacteria; order Rhodobacterales; family Rhodobacteraceae; genus Ruegeria; species Ruegeria atlantica_F. The sequence goes on along the minus strand of NZ_WQCG01000009.1, from coordinate 53,138 downwards.
CACACGTTCAATGCGCTGGTCGATCAGAACAAGCAGATCATCATCTCGGCCGATCGCGCGCCAGGTGAGATCAAGGACCTTGAGGATCGTGTTAAGTCTCGTCTGCAATGTGGTCTGGTCGTCGACCTGCACCCCACCGATTATGAATTGCGTCTGGGCATCCTGCAGAACAAGGTTCAGCAGTACAGCAGCACATATCCCGACCTGACCATTGCCGAAGGCGTTTTGGAGTTTCTGGCACATCGCATCTCGACCAATGTCCGCGTGCTGGAAGGCGCCCTGACCCGTCTCTTTGCGTTTGCGTCGCTGGTAGGCCGCGAGATCGACATGGAGCTGACGCAGGACTGTCTGGCCGATGTGCTGCGCGCGTCCGAGCGCAAGATCACCGTCGAAGAGATTCAGCGCAAGGTTTCGGATTATTACAACATCCGCCTGTCGGACATCATCGGGCCCAAACGCTTGCGGTCCTATGCTCGCCCGCGTCAAGTTGCGATGTATCTGTGCAAGCAGCTGACCAGCCGGTCCTTGCCGGAAATCGGTCGCCGCTTTGGCGGTCGCGACCACACCACCGTCATGCATGGCGTAAAACGCATCGAAGAGCTGAAAACCACGGACGGTCAGATCGCCGAAGATGTGGAAATGCTGCGTCGCGCGCTGGAAGCCTGACGTATACGCGCAATCACAGAAAACGCCCCGGTCCCTCACGCCCGGGGCGTTTTCTTGTGCGCTAATATCCACGGTTGGAAACGAACTGTGCCCGTCGGGCAACGCGACCCTTGACCCTTTGCGCATTCCGACCGAGAAATCCGTAAAAAATCCTTGTGCCTCAGGGCGGAACCGCTAACGTGCCAGTCCCGCCCATTTCGGCACGCAAGTCAGAGGAATTGAGGGTATGAAGATCAGCATCGAACGCGGCACCCTTCTCAAGGCCGTTTCCCAGGCCCAATCTGTTGTCGAACGTCGCAACACCATTCCCATACTTGCCAATGTTCTGATCGAAGCCGAAGGCGATCAGGCGATGTTCCGGGCGACTGACTTAGATATTGAGGTGGTCGACAAAGCGCCTGCTCAGGTCGAAAAGGCCGGGGCCACCACTGTTGCCGCAACCACGTTGCACGAGATCGTGCGGAAATTGCCGGATGGTGCGTTGGTGACGTTGACCGCTGACAGCGCGGCTGGTCGTCTTACCGTTGAAGCCGGGCGATCGAATTTCTCACTGGCGACGCTGCCGAAAGAAGATTTCCCTGTGATGGCGTCCTCGGAATACCAGTCGAACTTTACCGCCTCGGCAGCCCTGCTGCGGCGTCTGTTCGACAAATCAAAATTTGCAATCTCGACCGAAGAGACGCGGTATTATCTGAACGGCGTCTACATGCACGTGGCCGACGGGTCAGAAGGCGGCAAGGTGCTGCGCTGCGTAGCCACAGACGGCCACCGTCTGGCACGCATCGACGCGGATCTGCCCGAAGGGGCTGCAGACATGCCAGGTGTGATCGTGCCGCGCAAAACCGTGGGTGAACTGCGCAAGCTGCTGGACGACGATGAGATGGATATCGCCGTGTCGGTCAGCGAAACAAAAGTACGATTTGCAACCCCGGACATCACGCTGACCTCAAAAGTGATTGACGGCACGTTCCCGGATTACACACGCGTTATTCCGCAAGGTAATACGCGCCAGCTGGAAGTTGACGCGGCCGAGTTCGCACAGGCTGTAGACCGGGTTGCAACGGTGTCGTCCGAACGGTCTCGCGCCGTAAAGCTTCAGCTGGATACCGATAAACTGGTGCTGTCGGTTAATGCTCCGGATAGCGGCGCGGCTGAGGAAGAACTGGCCGTGGCCTATGGCGATGAGCGGCTGGAGATTGGGTTCAACGCCAAGTACCTGCTGGAAATCGCCTCTCAGGTGGATCGTGAGAACGCAGTGTTCCTGTTCAATTCAGCGGCTGATCCAACCCTGATGCGCGAAGGCGGCGATCAGAGCGCGGTATACGTCGTCATGCCGATGCGCGTCTGATCGCACGGACGTGCGATGCCTCCGGTGGGAGTATTATTGAAAAGATGAAGGGAGGGGTCATGGGTTTGGCCCTGACCGAGCTTACCGTCTCGCATTTTCGGTCCCACAAGCTGGCGCGATTGTCTTTGGATGGTCGGCCTGTTGCGATTCACGGACCAAATGGTGCAGGTAAGACCAATATCCTGGAAGCGGTGTCCCTGTTTTCGCCCGGTCGCGGTATGCGAAGGGCCAGCGCGGCCGAGATGACCCGACGCCCCGAGGCGCTGGGTTGGAAACTGTCAGGTTTGCTGCAGGCCCAGGGGCGGCAATACGAAATCGAAACCTGGTCCGAGGGAGGTGCCGCGCGTCAGGTTCGCATTGATGGCAAAGCGTCCAGTCAAATCGATCTTGGTAAACTGGCGCGGATTGTCTGGCTGATCCCGTCCATGGACCGGCTTTGGATCGAGGGGGCCGAAGGACGGCGGCGATTTTTGGACCGGATCGCGCTGAGTTTCGACCCGACCCACGCCGAGGCGTCTTTGACCTATGAAAAATCCATGCGCGAACGGAACCGTCTGCTGAAAGAGCAGGTCCGCGATGCGCATTGGTATTCCGCTCTTGAGGGGCAGATGGCCGAGACGGGCCACCGGATTCACTCGGCACGGCTTTCGGCGCTGGACCACCTGCGCGAAGCGCAGGATAAGGCCGAAACCGCGTTTCCTTCTGCTGATCTCGAGCTGGTTCAGACCGAAGGTGCGATGCCGGAAACAGCTGGCGATCTGCGGGAAGCACTGAATGAGAGCCGCTTTCGCGATCTGGCGTCGGGCAGGACTTTGGTGGGTCCGCATCGATCGGATCTGTACGGTGTGTTTGCGGCCAAGGGGGTTCCGGCAAAGGATTGCTCGACCGGAGAGCAGAAGGCGCTGTTGGTGTCTTTGATCCTGTCAAACGCGCGAGCGCTGGCGGGAATGGTCGGCGCTCCCCCGATAGTGCTACTGGATGAGGTGGCCGCGCATCTGGACGCCGACCGGCGTGCGGCGCTGTATGATGAGATTTGCGCGTTGGGCGCTCAGGCCTGGATGACGGGCACCGGGCCTGAGCTGTTTGCGGAATTGGGCGACCGGGCCCAAACGTTGATCGTGAGTGACGGCTTTGAGGGCTCGGTCGTATCCGCTTAGGCCGGCTCGCCGACTTTACGCTCCCACAGGAAACCGCGCATGACTTCGTCGACCGGGGTTTTGGCCATGTGATTGACGTAGTTTGACATGGTTTTCTGCGCCAGGCCCAGCACCACATCCAAAACCGCGCGGTGCGAGTAGCCTGCGTCAAAGAAGGCCTGCAGTTGTGCCTCGGTCGGGTTGCCGCGGGTTTCCATCACTTGCAGGGTGAAGGTGCGCAGTGCTTCGAGCTTGGCAGAGGGCAGCGGGGTTTCATTGCGCAGGGCCTCAGAGATCTCGTCCGAAACCTTCATCATCTTGGCGATACCGGTATGGGCGGGCACGCAATAGTGGCATTCGTTTTCCACATTGATGGTCTGCCAGACGACAGTTTTCTCATCATTGTCGAAGTCGGTCTGCATGAACAGGCCATGCAGCACCTGATAGCCTTCCAGATGCTGGGGGCTTTCAGCCATGACCTTGTGCAGGCCCGGCAGTCGGCCAAAAGCGGCCTGCGATTTTTCCAGCAGCGGTTTGGACCCTTCGGGGGCGGTTTCGAGGTCATGAGATGGGAAATTGGCCATGTTGGAACTCCTTTTCTGGCGGGGTAAGGCAGAAATAGTCTTTCTTGAGTGATCACTCAAGTATATATTTGAGCAACCGTTCAAGAATTGGTGAAGATGATGCCGCGAAAGCCCGAATACGACCGTGATGACCTGATTGCCCGTGCAAGGGATATTTTCTGGCGCCAAGGTTGGGCCGGAACATCGTTGAAAGACCTTGAGCGCGAATTGAAGTTGAAACCCGGCAGTTTTTACGCGGCATTCGGATCCAAGGACGCTTTGTATGGGTTGGCACTGGAACGCTACGCCCAAGAGGGTGTCGCGCGATTGAAGGCTCTGGCTGACCGGTTAGGCCCATTGGAAGCTTTGAAGGCGCAGCCGCGTTTGGTGATCGAGGCCACCGGAGCGCCCGCGAAAGCCTGCATGTTAGCTAAGACCTATGCTGAATTGCAGGCCAAGGATCACGAACTGGCGGGGCAGGCGGGTGTCCTCATGTCCGAGATGAAGGCCTGTTTTGCGGACCTGTTTCGTCGGGCGCAGGAGGCCGGAGATATCGCTGCAGAACATGATCCGAACCGGCTGGCGACACGCTACCAATCTGACCTTTTGGGCCTGCGTTTGTCCGCGGAACGCAGTGATGTCGACGCTCACGAAATCGCAGCGGATATAGCGGCAGATATCGAACGTCTGTAAGGATTCGGCAGCCGGTTGCCGAAAGAAACGAAATCCTGCGTAACCAACACAAAATGTTGGGGTAGCGCGTGACATTCCCCCCCAGAAAACGTATAAGTTACCAAAATAATATAGGTACTGACGGCATGTCCGAAGACGCACAGGCACCCCAGGAATACGGTGCAGATTCCATTAAAGTTCTCAAAGGGTTAGAGGCGGTTCGCAAGCGCCCCGGTATGTATATCGGTGACACGGACGATGGCTCGGGCCTGCACCATATGGTGTACGAGGTCGTGGACAATGGAATTGACGAAGCTTTGGCCGGTCACGCCGACCATGTAACCGTCAAAATTCACGCCGACTCCAGTGTGTCTGTCAGCGATAACGGCCGCGGAATTCCCGTTGATATTCACCCCGAAGAAGGTGTTTCTGCCGCCGAAGTGATCATGACCCAGCTACATGCCGGAGGTAAGTTCGACAGCAATTCCTACAAGGTTTCGGGCGGCCTGCATGGCGTTGGCGTTTCGGTGGTGAACGCGTTGTCGAACTGGCTGGAATTGCGCGTCTGGCGTAACGGCAAGGAACACGTCGCACGGTTCGAGGGCGGTGAGACGGTTGAACACCTGAAAGTCGTGGGTGAGTGCGGTGAACGGACAGGAACCGAGGTCCGGTTTTTGGCCTCGACGGATACGTTCTCGAACCTTGAGTACTCGTTCGAGACTCTGGAAAAACGACTGCGCGAACTTGCGTTCCTGAACTCGGGCGTGCGGATCATCTTGATCGACGAACGCCCTGCGGAACGGCTGGAAACCGAGTTGTTCTATGAGGGCGGCGTCAAGGAATTCGTCAAATACCTCGACCGTTCGAAATCCGCTGCGATGCCTGAACCGATCTATATCAAGGGCGAGCGCGACGAGATCGGTGTCGAAATCGCGATGTGGTGGAATGACAGCTATCACGAGACGGTGTTGCCCTTCACCAACAACATCCCCCAGCGCGACGGCGGCACTCATGTGGCCGGTTTTCGTGGCGCGCTGACCCGTACGATCAATAACTACGCACAATCCAGCGGGATCGCGAAAAAGGAGAAGGTCAACTTCACTGGCGACGATGCGCGTGAAGGCTTGACCTGCGTGCTGTCGGTTAAAGTGCCCGATCCAAAATTCTCGTCCCAGACCAAGGACAAGCTGGTCTCGTCCGAGGTGCGTCCGGCAGTCGAAGGTTTGATGAACGAAAAACTGGCCGAGTGGTTCGAAGAGAACCCTAACGAAGCTAAAGTTATCGTTGGCAAGATCATCGAGGCTGCTCTGGCCCGTGAGGCCGCCCGCAAGGCCCGCGAACTGACCCGTCGCAAGACGGCAATGGATGTGAACTATCTGGCTGGAAAGTTGAAGGACTGTTCTGAGAAAGATCCATCTAAGACCGAAGTTTTCTTGGTTGAGGGGGACTCGGCCGGCGGATCGGCGCAAACTGGGCGGGACCGCCTGACACAAGCAGTGTTACCGCTGCGCGGGAAAATTCTGAACGTGGAGCGGGCACGGTTCGATCGGATGCTGTCATCTCAGGAAATCGGTAACCTTGTCATGGCGCTGGGCACCGGTATTGGCCGCGATGAGTTCAACATCGAAAAGCTGCGCTACCACAAGATCGTCATCATGACGGATGCGGATGTTGACGGCGCACATATCCGAACACTGCTGCTGACCTTCTTCTACCGGCAGATGCCGGAACTGATTGAAGGTGGATACCTCTATATTGCGCAGCCACCGCTGTATAAGGTTTCACGTGGCAAATCAGAGGTTTACCTTAAGGATCAGGCCGCGTTGGATGACTATCTGATCAATCAGGGTGTTGAGGGCGCGGTGCTGAAACTCGGCTCGGGCGAGGAAATCATCGGTCAGGATCTGACCCGTGTGGTGGATGAGGCGCGACAGTTGAAGCGCGTGTTGGATGCCTTCCCGACGCATTATCCGCGCCATATTCTGGAACAGGCCGCTGTTGCCGGTGCCTTTGTACCTGGCGCGGTCGATGCCGACCTGCAAGGCGTGGCCGACAAGGTTGCGGCCCGTCTCGACCTGATCGCGCTGGAATACGAACGTGGCTGGCAGGGTCGGATCACGCAGGATCACGGCATTCGCCTGGCCCGCATTCTGCGTGGCGTGGAAGAGGTGCGCACATTGGACGGCCCCATGCTGCGCTCGGGCGAGGCCCGCAAAACCGGCAGCTTCACCCAAAGCCTGCAAGAGATCTACAACACCCCAGCAACGCTGATCCGTCGCGACCGGTCGCAGGCCATACACGGCCCGCTGGATCTGCTGCGCGCTATACTGGAAGAAGGCGAAAAGGGTCTGTCTTTGCAGCGCTACAAAGGTCTGGGCGAAATGAACCCCGATCAGCTGTGGGAAACCACGTTGGACCCTGATGCCCGGACACTTTTGCAGGTACGTGTGGACGACATGGTTGAAGCGGATGATTTGTTCACCAAACTAATGGGCGATGTGGTGGAACCCCGCCGTGAGTTCATTCAGCAAAATGCCCTAAGCGTCGAAAACCTGGATTTCTAGGCTTGGTGTAGGACGCCACGAACGTGTTCGTGGCGTCCTACAGCGTGTGTGGCCGATCCTGATGGAAATCATATTCATATTGGCTTCGAGGAAGGCGAGTGAGTGACCAAACCTCGAAATACTTGGAACACAAAATCAAGCTTGCAACTACTTGCCAATCAGTGATCGAGATTCTTGCCGGCTTGCCTCCAAGTACTTCACAGGTCAACAGTTTCAGTAAACGTCGATCTGGAGATCAGCATGCCGGACCTCGAAACAAACAAGAAAAACGTCATCGCTTTCTACGAAATGATGTTCAATGATTGTCGACCGGCCGAGGCCATAGCGACCTTTGTTGGCGAAACCTATACGCAGCACAACCCACATGTTGGCGACGGCAAGCAAGCCTTTATCGAATATTTCGAGCGCATGGCTGCTGAATACCCGGGAAAGCGCGTGGACATAAAACGTGCCTTTGCTGAAGACGACCACGTTATTCTACATTGCCACCAAATCTGGCCGGATGGTCTCGAGTACGCAGGGATCGATATTTTTCGCCTGGATGCTGATGGTAAGGTTGTCGAACATTGGGACGTTCTTCAAGAAGTTCCAGCAAACAGCGAGAATGACAATGGCATGTTTTGACTTAACCGTTCTGACAGCGGTGCAAGGAACTTCGAAAGGCCCTGTCGGCTGAGCCACTATAGTCAAAAGTCATAAGTCTGATCCAAGAAACCCGCCGAAGCGTATTTATCAAGAACCCTTTAGCAAGGAGATAAATATGCTCCCAAAGAGTATTCTTGCGGCGACACTTGGATTAATTGCAGCTACTTCGCTTCAAGCTGGTGTACAAATTCGCTTTATAGAAGGCGCACCCAAAGACCGTTTTGTTCTGACAAATGTCGGAACGTGCCTAGTTGAAGCTTCGACGGTCAAAATTGATTTGTCGCAATCTACCGGACGATTGATTTTCGACGTTACCGAAAAAGGTGCGGGCGTAGAGGTCTTTCAACCTCTCGAATTCGTTGAGGGTGTGGATGCTCTGCGGCAAATTCCAGTGGTCTTGGACGGGCAAAATACAATTGAACTTGAGATCGCCTCCCTCGCAGCCGGGGACAAACTCGCCTTTACCATCGATGTGGATGACACCATCGGGCAACGCGAAATCACCGTAACAGGGTCGGAGATCGAAGGCGCCACGGTATCATATTCCGATGCGGACAAGGTCAGTACTGCAACATTCTCTTCCGAAGCGCTTGTCAACGTGACGACCAAGGATTGCTGAAAGCAGTCCCGCAATGTCGAATTTGTTGATCCGCATAGCATTTCTTGCGCTCATGTTGGGAGGCGGCATCCTGATCGGGACACTGACCGCACCTAGCGAATGGTACGCGCAGCTTTCTAAACCGGTTTTCAATCCACCAAATTGGATTTTTGGGCCGGTTTGGACGGTGCTTTACGTCTTGATCGCTTTGGCGGGTTGGCGCCAGTTCGAAGCAGACCGAAGCTCGACCGCCATGACGCTGTGGTGGGCGCAGATGGGTCTGAACTTTCTGTGGTCCCCAGCCTTTTTCGTACTGCAACTGCCATGGTTTGCTCTTGTGATCATTGTCGCGTTGTTGATTGTCATCGTCATGTTCATCGCTCGGGTCAGGAATTCAGATCGGGTTTCCGCACTGGCCTTCCTGCCGTACTTTGCGTGGGTCGCATTTGCCACGGCCTTGAACTTTTCTATCGCGATACTGAACTGAGAAAGAACGATATGCGTGGAAACTTCGCTGGGCTTGTTTCAAGTCTTTTTATCATCGGATCTACAATGGCACAGGCTGGTGAAAATCTTGCAGAAGACTTCTCCGAGTCTCCGGAGACGCGTTGGGACTACGTTGCCGACACCGTCATGGGAGGAGTTTCCTCAGGGCAGGTGCAGTTTCGTTCAGACGGTGATGTTGCATTCGCGCGGTTGACCGGATCCGTCAGTACAAAAAACAACGGTGGCTTCATCCAGTTTCGACGCAAGTTGCCTGATCGGCCAGATGCGAGTGTTTCGGGCGTCAGGCTCTTGGTGCGGGGCAACGGCGAACAGTACTTTGTTCACCTCAGGACGCGTGGCACGGTGCTTCCGTGGCAATACTATCAGGCCGAGTTCGCGACTTCTGACAAATGGACCGAAGTCTCTTTACCTCTGTCAGGCTTCAAGGCTTCAGGTGCCATGTTGCGCGCTATTCCCGTTGCTGACGAGATCACCTCAGTCGGAGTTGTAGCCTACGGGCGCGATCACGAGGCCCGCGTAGATGTCAGCGAGATTGGCTTCTATTGAAGATCTCCCAGGCGAGGGCTGTGATCTTCTAATAAGTCAGCAACGCCGGTATTTCTTCGTCTGCCAGTTCCTGAATGCGGATGTGCTGCTTCTTCTTATTAGATGCTGAACTTGTCTTTTCTGAGCGAATATTCAGAGTAGGCTGCTTTCTGAAGAGACAACTCGTCTGGCAGTCTAAAATTAAGAATACTTAATCAAAGCAAAGTACTTTCAGCAAAAAACAACTCCCACATGACGCTTATCTAAAGGAGTGAGTATCATGAAGAGGATTGCAGCTTTGGGCCTTGTTGCCCTGACCCTATCATTTGTTGGCACTGGTGCGTTTGCGGAGTGCTATTTTGGGAACGATGCGGTAACCGGGGCGGAGACGATCATCTGTGAGACAGAGAGTGGCTTTTCCAGCTGGGGCACAATGATCGCTGAAGCTTGAGCATTTCGGGGCACAACACCAAGCTTTCTGTGAGTTAGGGTGAATCAGATCGAACTCTGCAATTGGTAACACCAAAGCCGAGGAGCACGCAGCGCCGGGAGTGGTGACTCAACAGACTCTTTGATAGTTGTTGCACGACGCGGAACCTCGGGTTTCGCTGCGTTTCAAGAAGCTGCTCAAGTTCTTCACCTTGGTTTGCATCGCTGGAATTATCAAATTCACGCAACATTGCGCCAATTCTTGGCGTTCTCCGGCTCTCTGGCCAGGCAATGTGATGGCCTTTGTTGTCAGGAGTTCTATTGTTCTTTGTATTGACCCGTCACGACACCGTCCCACCTTTCTAACTCAGATTTAGGAGAATCCTGAGTGTTTGTGAGGATCACCGCCTTGTTGATTTTTGCTGTGTCGGCCCCGGCCATGGCATTGCAGCTTCGCGAAACAGGGCGTTATGAGCTCAATCAACCCGCAAGTCTGGACTACGATCCAACGTTTTGCGGGTTGTGGATTGCGAACGAGGGACCCGAGGCCATTCTCGTTACTTTGCAAGGTGATGAGTTACGCCGCATATCCAGCGATCTCTTCCGTATCAAGGCAATTGCTATCGAAGGGGATCACTTGTTGGTAGGCGACGGTTTTGGCAGCCTCCAACGTGTCACTAAGGAAGGAACCGCTTTAGGAACACCCTTTGAACTTGAAGGTGGATTTGCGGATACCGAGGGGATCGCGATCAATGCCAAAGGGCAGATTGTAACCGTAGAAGATGACCCCGAACGATTATCTTGGTTCACTTCAGAGGGTGCTTTGACGGCGAGGTTGGATACCATGAAGCTGTCTCCCCCCTTAAGCGAGGCACAGGGCATCGCAATTGACCCACGCACCGGTCACATGTTGATCGTTGATGACTGGGAAGGGTCAAACAGCCTGTATGAGTTCACGGCAGATGGCCAATTGCTTGCCCAGCAAAGCTTGTTGGAGTTCGGAACCGACCCGGAAGGCATCGCCATTAGGCCGGGGTCCAACCAACTGTTCGTTGCATTCGACGGTGGCGCGAAGATCGTGACATTTGACTACACACCCACCTTGCCCGAAGGATCGCCGCCGCTGCCTCCGGGCGCGGATTGTATGATCTTTTGAGAATTTGGCTGCTTGCTTGGGGCGACGCAGGTTTCGGCTAGTCGCGTTCGTTGTCTAGAGTTTCACGTATGAGCGTCAAATTGGGCAAAGACCTATGGAACGGTTCGGGCCCGAGTTCGGACAAAACTGGAGCCAGTGCTTCAGACATCCGCTCCATACAAGCTTTCAAAAACTCCGCGCCTTGCGGCGTGGACCGGGCAATTTTTGAACGCTTGTCATTGGGGTTGGCTTCAAGGGTAATTAGGGCATGATTTTCAAGGCTGGAGAGCATGTGAGTCATCGACGTCTTGGCCACTTGAAACGCGTTCGATAGCTGTAGTGGAGTTTCTCCGTCGGGGCGCCGGACCAGGTGGCCCAATATGCCAAATTGGGTTGCGGTCATTCTGCCAGGTAAGAACGCTTCTAGCTTGGTCGAGATCAACTGATTGATGATCCCGACCTCGGTGAAGAACCGGTAGACTTCGTTGGTCTCATCTTCAGGCTTCATTCAGAATTCGTGTCTCCAGCGGCCAGCGGGGTGTGGCAATTGGCTCGGGTCCATATCCCAAACGCAGCAACATTTGCACCGTGTGGCCCGGTGACGCAAGAAGCTCATGCGCCAGAGCGTATTCATTGGCCATCTCAGGATATTCCTGAAGGGCCTGACTGACTGGATGAACGCCCAGGCCCATTTCGGTTGTCTTCAGGTAAAAACGCATCAATTGACGTCCGGCATCGAGTTGATCGCTTCGCGTATTTGTGGCTGTCGTAAGGATTGCGTATTGCGGCGTCGCGTCTAGCATCGCGAAGTAGTCTCGCATGTGTGACTGAGTGCCTGGGTGGTCAACGTTCATCAGGGTCTCATTGTCCAATAGGCCGGTAAGTCGCAGCGTTTCCAGCATGGGATCGCGCAATTCAATCCCGTCTGGGTTGGCATTGATTTCTGCTTTCCCGATCCGCATCAGGTCGACGGATTCTTTCAGGGTCTGCGGCGTTCGCATTTCGATTTCAAAGGCGCGTTTCGTGAGGTCTCGAAGACGGGCCACCAAATCTTCATCGGTAATCAGAGTGGCGTAGTTTTCAAGGGCTGACACTTCCGCCTCGGACAGCCGCTGTTCAGTGTACGGTTCTTTGTTTGAATGTCGGTTGAGGATTTGATCTGAAAGCGGATCGGATGCCCCGCCAGGAACAAACACCGCTTCTGCGATGGGTCCGTCATCCCCATCTGGCAGCAACTTGACCTCAGTATCAAACCCGAGAGCACTTGCCGCCAATACCATCGTCTCAACAAAGGCGCCGAGGCCAATATAGAGTTGGCGGTTGTAAGGATCGGTTTCCGGAAGCTCGCGATCAGGATCACGGTGGATGCGCACCTTGTCTTGTCCAACCAACTCGACCAGCCAAGGTTGCAAGTTGTGTGGATTGGGGGCGAGAATTGCGTAGGACAAAGCGGCTTTGCGTAGGTCGTCATACGGTTTTGGCGTCCACGGAGCCAGCGCGTCATGCGGCGTGCGTGTAGCTAGGAACGCAACCGCGCCCGTTGCCGCCAGTATTGTGCCTCCGCCTAGAATTTTGAGAAAACGTCTTCGGTTTGGCATGTTGACTCTCCAATAGTACGATATCGTACTAATTTAATACGAATTCGTACCACATCAACCCCAATCGATGCAGTGATTGGTTGAGTGATTTGAAAAAAGAAAATCAAAACAGCCGGACGCAACTGTGGAGTGCCGTGGCAGGCAATTGTTCGGAGCGCCTTTAATGCCGAAAATAGGCAGTTATTTTAGTTGATTAACGACCGGATAAGAGAAGGTCAGAGGCTGTTGAGCCGATGTTTTTCGAGTATCCCGCAAAGCATAGCCTGTGCTTGCAGCCTGTGTTCTCGATGACGTTCACGGGCAACATCCGGTCGACCTTCACTAATTGCTTGAAAAACAACACGGTGATCTTCGTTGGATTTGACGGGCAGGGGCCTGATGAACAACGTCGTTGCGCGCGCGCGACGCACCTGATCGCTCATCATGGCGACAATCGCTTCGACCCGTTTGTTGCCGCCCAACCGAACGAGCTCCTGATGAAACATCTCGTCGGCCTCGGCCCAGGCTTCTAGGTCTTCGGCTTCGATGGCTTGGTCCATCTTTGCAATTGATCCGGCAAGTACTGCCAGTTCATCTTCTGAATAACCCGCTTCGGCAGCGCGCTGTGCTGCTAGGCTCTCGAGTTCCGTCAGTATGTCGTAAATTTCACGCATATCGTCTGATGAAACAGGCAGTATCCGCACACCCTTGCGGGGCCGCATTTCCAGCAACCCCTTACTTTCCAACATCAGCGCAGCTTCCCGTATCGGAGTGCGGGACATGCCCAGAGTTTCGGCGAGTTCCGACTCCAGATGGTCAGTTCCGGCCGCAAGTTCGCCAGACAGGATCATCTGTCGCAAATCCCTAACAGCGCGTTGCGTATTGGAAAGAGTTTTTGCGTCCTGATCCTTCACGGCGTCTCCAGGTTGATCTTTCGTCCCTCCGCAGCCGAGAGATAGATGTTCTCTTCGATGCGGATCACATCCAAATAATCTCGGGCCGTGTTTTCCAACGGCGTGCCTCTTAGAAGGCCTGAAACGACGTGACTTTGCAAGGCGTGGACGCAGTCTCCTCCAAATCCATCGTGATCGCTTGGAGGTAGAATCTGCTGCCGCTCCTGTTTTCCAAAACCGCGGAGTTCTACTGAACCGTCGCCGTTAAGAAGCAGTGATCCTTGCGTTCCCTCGATGAGAGCCTCGCCCATGGTCTGACGCAGGTTTTCGGCACTGTGGTCAAGGCATCTGTTGCCATCGAACAGAGCTTTCAAACCGTTGGGGTGGTCAAACAGGATGTAACCTGCATCCTCGCCCGAGATAACGGGGTTAACTTGGCGCAAGTCCGCATAAACTGCACTGGGCGCATCGAATAGAAACCGGAATGCGTCTACCCAGTGAACCGCTGTTTCATGAACCAGGAAACGCGGCATTTCCTGAAAGTACGGCTGCCGGTCAAGGTAGGCGCGTGGTCCCTGTCCGTCGCCGGGTCGAAGCCGGAATGTCGCTTGTAGAGGTGTTCCAATTCGACCCTCGGTCATCGCCACCTTGATTGCACGATACCAAGGCTGAAAGCGAAAGTTCTCGTGCACAACAATAGTTGCGCCTACCGCTTCAGCCTCGGAGACGATCTTCTCCGCTTCATCCAGAGACATGCAAAATGGCTTTTGGCAGATCAACCACTTTATTCCAGAGCGCAGTGCCGTTCGGATGGCGTCGGCCTGCGCCACAGGTGGAAGGATGATGTCCACGAGATCTGGTTTTTCCGCCTCCAGCATTTTTGACAGATCATCGTAGGCGGCCAGTCCTGTTTCTTTCGCTTTGTTGATATCACGGTTGCAGGATGCAATCGGAACCGCTCCGGGCATTCGTGACCAGCTTTCGTAGTGGAACCTGCTGAAATACCCCGCACCCACACACGCGACTCTGATGGTTTGTCGAGTGTTCATGCCCGCAATGCTTCCAATACCGATGAGGCTGCGTCCTGCGTTCCGGTGGTGCCACCCAAGTCTCGCGTCAGGTTCTGACCGTTTGCAGTCACCTTTTCCACGGCTTCGCGCAGTCGTGCGCCGTCGTTGGACAGTTCCGGGTGATCATGGGTCAAGCCTAACCATTCCAGCATCATTGCCGCGGACAGGATCATCGCAAAGGGGTTGGCAATGGCTTGTCCCGCAATGTCCGGTGCGGAGCCGTGACAGGGTTGGAACACAGCGTGGTTTAAACCAATATCCGCTGAAGGAGCCAGCCCAAGACCACCCATCAGACCCGCACCAAGGTCGGAGAGAATGTCTCCGAACATGTTCTCAGTCACCAAGACATCGAACTCCCAAGGTTTTTGGACCATCCACAGTGCTGTGGCATCAACATAGGCATGGTCTGCCTGCAATTCGGGATGGTTTGCAGCTTCTGCATCAAACATCGATCTGAAGAACGCAAAGGCGCGGAACACATTGGCTTTGTCGACACATGTAACTCGACCCCGGCCGCGCCCGGTTCTTTTGCGGTTCTGGGCGAGTTCAAACGCGAAACGGAACAGTTTTTCGGACACCTCACGAGTGATCAGCAAAGTTTCACGTGCTTCGTGTTCAGTAACTTCGCCAGCGCCTTGGGTGAAGAACAGTCCTTCTGTGCTTTCGCGTATCAAGACAAAGTCGATCTCTTTTCCGGGAGGCAGCGCCAATGGGGTCATTTGTCTACTGCTTACCTTTACTGGCCGCACACCGGCGAAAAGTCCCAGTTGCTTTCGCAGATCGATCTGCGGTGAAATCTCGGTTCCGTCTGGGTAGCGAACATCCGGCAAACCCATTGCAGATAGCAGAATCGCGTCGGCGTTGCGTGCAGTTTCGAGTGACCCAGCTGGAAACGATTCTCCAGTTTTGGCGTAGTGGCCTGCGCCCGCCGGAGCGTCTGTGAACACCAGTTCGTAGGAAGGACTGCCGCGCGAAAGCTGGTGCAGAATTTCAAGCGTAGGGGCCATTATTTCCGGGCCGATTCCGTCCCCGTGGAACACTGCCACATCATAACTTTTCTTCATCTTAGCCCGCTTCCTTCCCGTTTCGCATTCATAGCGCGATAGCAGCTTTCACTACAGTCCGTTGACAGCGCATTCTTTAATGTATACGCAAATAAATGCAATAATAAACGCAAAGATGTTTGGGAGGACTTGGAAATGAAACTAAAGCTAGGGCGGTTGGCGGCCGCAGCCGTGATGGCGACCGGCATTGCAGGGGCAGCTGTTGCGCAGGATTATCCCTATCGTGATATCACCACAGCTGTGGTCTGGGGGGCCGGTGGTGGCACGGACACGATCAACCGAATGATCATGGCCGAGATGGAAAAACACCTTCCGGTTTCGATCAATGTGATCAATCAAACAGGTGGGGTCGCGGGCTCCAACGGCATGGTCTACGTCATGAACCAACCAGACGATGGCTATACATTGGTTGGTCTGTCAGAGTCGAATGTCACTGCTGCCGTGCAGGGCGGTTGGGATAAGAAATTCGATTTTTGGTATCCGTTTATTGTCGGTGGATCACCTGATCTGATCTCGGTTCCGGCCGAGAGTCCTTACAATACTCTGGAAGAACTGGTCGACGCCGCGAAAGCTGCTCCTGGCACTATTCCCGCGGCGGCTTCCGGCGCAGGTTCAATCCATCACTTGAACCTCCTCGCAATCGAGAAAGGGTCCGGGGCAGAGTTCAAGTTTGTGCCATACAAAGGCTCGGCACCAGGTCAGGAAGCAGCAATAGCGGGTGAAGTTGCGTTGGTTGTGACATCTCTGGCTGAACAGGCCCCGTTGATCGAAGGCGGTCAGTTGAAGCCGCTCGCGATGCTGACGCCTGAAGATGCGCAGATTGCCGAAGCTACAGTGCCTTCTGCCTTTGGCATTTACGACGGTCTCGATCAGTACTTGCCGCTCAAACAGGCCATCGGGTTTGCAGTTCACAGTTCAGCCGGGGACGACGTAAAGGCCGCGCTTGGTGATGCCTTCGAGCAAGCGATTGCGTCCGAAACCGTCGCCGAATGGGCCGCGGCAAACAATTATGATGTTGGTGGTCAACACGGCGAAGAAGCTCAAGAACTGTTTGCGAACCTTGAGGCGACATTTGCCTACACCCTGCAAGATCTGGGTGCAGCGACCGTCGATCCGGCGTCGCTGGGTATCGAGAAGCCATAATCCGATCACTTTTGAAAGGGCGCGCCTGATCGCGCCCTTTCCGACGAGAGGCAGGCAATGGACAAACCTGACGATACACTGATCATGCGGGCGCGCGATTTCTGGGCATCGATTGGTCTGATAGCAACTTCTACCTTTTTCCTTTGGAAGACGTTGGACATCCCTCTTTGGGGTGAAAACCGCGCAGGTGTAAGTGGATCGGGTTGGTACAACTCGGCTGCAATTGTACCGCTGTTCATCTTCGGGGGATTGCTTGGCTTGTCCTTCGTTTTGCTGGCTATTTCAATCCGCTCAGGTGGAGCCCAACACGCGCTCAGTGCTTTGGGCATTGGGTGGGATAAGTCGGAAGCCTATCGAGCTTCAACAATAGGCCTGATTCTTCTTGCTTATGTCGTCGGGCTGGTTCCCAGAGTGGACTTCATTCTGTGCTCTGGGTTGCTGATCACGGCTTTGACTTACGGCTACTACGGCGGTCACGCGCGGCGTGCTTTGGTGGCTTGCATAGCAGTTGTCGTCGCCGGTTTGTTTGCGTTCGCCGTGTATCCTGCTCAGGCGGATTGGAATGCACATAGTGATGATTGGTTCACGCTGGCCTTGTGGGTGGCGTTAACACTAGTGGTGTTGACCAAAGCGGCTTCCGAACGTGTTTTGCGGTTCGTTCCATTGGTGGCAATACTTGCCCCGCTCATCCTTGTTTGTGCGATGGCTTTTGTCTTTCGCCAAAACGTGCCCGCGCGCGGTGGGCTGATCTTCAAGCAAATCGAATATCACTACTACGTGACGCTTCGTCCGTTATGGAAAGACTGACCGGATGGACTTTATCTTATCGCAACTGGCTGGATTTGGGGCGGCGTTCGTTGGTCTCACAGTGGATCCGCTGACCTATCTGTATTTGATTGCATCCGTGTTCCTGGGCATCACGTTCGGCGCATTGCCCGGACTTACGGCAACCCTGGCCGTGACGATCCTGACGGGTTTTTTCGGCAACAAGATCCCATTGGACTATTCGCTCATCGCCTTGCTCGGGGCTTATGTCGGCGCGATTTACGGTGGCTCTTATCCGTCAATCCTGCTGAACATTCCGGGCACGGCGGCCAGTGCGGCGACGGCCATGGATGGCTACCCTTTGGCCAAAGCGGGTCGAGGGGGCGAAGCACTAGGATTGACCACGACGGGCAGTTTCATTGGCACAGTTATCGGGACCATCACGCTTTTGATTTTCGTCTGGGCGCTGCTTTTGGTTTCAAAGAACATCGCAAGCCCGGAAAAAGCATTGCTGGCCCTGTTCGGTATTTTGCTTTCTGGCACTTTGATGAGCGAAGACCTGGTGATCAAGGGATGGATCGCCGGTCTGATCGGGCTTGCGATGTCCATGGTCGGGCTCGACCCTCTGTTGTCTGAACCGCGCTATACCTTCGGCTGGTCTTACCTGATGAGTGGATTTCAGGTTGTGCCAGTTTTGATGGGAGCCTTTGCCATTCCCCAAATTATCGACGGCTTGAGGCACGTTGAGGCCGGGAAGGTTCTGGCCCTGAAAGGTCGCATTCTTCCGAACCTACGCTCCATCCGACGCTACCTGCCCACCATTGGCCGGTCAGGAGTGATTGGAACTGGGGTAGGAGCACTTCCCGGCGTCGGCGAAGATGTCGCCGGTTGGGTCAGCTACGGTGTCGGTAAGACCGTATCTGCCGAGGGCGATAAGTTTGGAAAAGGGTCATTGGAAGGTCTGCTGTGCTCTGAAACAGCAAACAACGCCTGCATTGGGGGCGCGCTGATCCCGCTTTTGGTTTTGGGTATTCCCGGTTCACCACCCGCCGCGGCTTTGATGGGGGCTTTCAAGATCAACAACGTGATCCCGGGGCCGACGATTGATCCCGAGATCATTCTGCGCGTGGTTGCGATCCTGGTGCTGGCATCCCTGACGATGTTCTTGATGGGGCTTTTTACCGCTCGGGTCTTTATCAAAATACTTGCCATCCCGCAGACCATCTTCTTGCCAGTCGTGATGGTTCTGACAACAATTGGGTCTTTCAGTGTTGGTGGTGGCATCAATGATCTCTACCTGATGCTTGGCGTCGGCGCCGTTGCCTACTTCATGAACCTGATGAAGTACCCAATCGCGCCGTTGGTGATAGGCGTTATTCTGGGCAGCCTGTTTGACGAAACCTTCCGCCGGTCGCTGTTCTTGTCGGATGGGGATCTGTCGGTCTTCTTTTCACGGCCTGGTGCGGCCATTCTGCTAGTGCTCAACATTGGCCTGATCCTCAGCCAATTGCCCGTCGCAAAGCGCGCTTTCTCACGTCTGAAAGGACTTTCCGTCTGATGTTTGTGGTTACTGTCACTTTCACTCTCAAGCCCGGTACGCGGGACACCTTTTTGCCGCTGATGGTCGAAAACGCTTCAATCTCTTTGCGTAAAGAACCCGGATGCCAGCAGTTTGACGTTTGCCTCGGCGATGATCCTGAGACAGTTTTTCTCTATGAGGTTTATGATGATAGCGCGGCGTTCTCCGCCCACCTAGAAAGCGCGCATTTCCAGTCCTTCGATACGGCTGTGGCTGATTTGATCGCCACCAAGGTAGTTCACCAGTACTCCGGGGTCATCCGATGAACGATTGGGAAATCCACGCCGTGAAATACGCGGATCGAAATGCCCGGACGCGAGCTGATAGTTTCATCATCGATGATAATCACAGCGCGCCTCATGCAATGGATTACTTCGTTTGGGTGCTCAAACGCGGCGACAAAGTCATTATGGTCGATACCGGCTACGACTCCGATGAGGCGGTTGCCCGTGGTCGTCCCATTGCGATGGATCCTCGCGAGGCTCTGCGGCCCTTAGGCATTTCGCCGGAAGCGGTGACCGAGGTTATCGTGACCCATCTTCATTATGACCACGCGGGTGGGCTGCATATGTTCCCGAACGCGAAGTTGCATATGCAATCGGCGGAGATGGCCTTCGCCACAGGTCCCTGCATGTGCCATGACCACCTGCGTGCGCCTTTCACGGCCGACCATATCTGCGAGGTCGTGAAGCGTCTCTATTCAGGCAAGGTCGTATTCTACGATGGAGAAGCCGAGATTGCAGATGGGATCACGGTGCACTGCATCGGTGGGCATTCGCGCGGGTTGCAATGCGTTCGCGTGAGAACGGCAGCCGGGTGGATGGTACTCGCCTCTGATGCCTCGCATTACTACGAGAATTTTATGGCGCGCAAAGCGTTTCCCATCGTCGTCGACCTGCAAGACATGATGGATGGTTTCGAGACGCTCGAAAAGTTGGCCTCGCACCCTCGACTTATCGTGCCCGGCCATGATCCGCTTGTGCGTGAGGTTTTTCCCGTCGGAGCAGCACCCCACATCCATAGGCTGGATTCCGGACCAACCAGGGACATCAAACTATGAGGATCGGCGTCATAGCGGACGACTTTACCGGTGCGAGTGATATCGCGAACACTTTGGCAAAGGGCGTTGAGCCGGAAGGTGGATTAAGAACCGCGCAGTTTCCAGGTATTCCGGATCTCCCAGCCGACGAGGAGATCGAAGCGGGCGTGATCTCTCTCAAGAGCCGCACGGCACCGGTCGAGGAAGCTGTTGCAGACAGTCTGCGTGCCTTGCGGTGGCTCGCGGACCAAGGATGCCAGCAGTTCATCTTCAAGTATTGCTCGACCTTCGATTCCACTATGGAGGGAAATATCGGCCCAGTTGCGGAAGCGCTGGCCAACGAACTGGGCGCGCAAAAGGTGGTTTTCTGCCCGGCCTTTCCGACAACGGGACGCACGGTCTATCACGGTCATCTATTTGTGCTCGGTAAGCTGTTGCACGAGTCTGGGATGGAAAATCACCCTCTTACGCCGATGACGGATGCGAACATCAAGCGCTGGTTGCAACATCAGACCGAAGAAGCGGTTGGATTGGTGCCAGTTGACGCTGTGAAGCAAGGTTCAAAGGCGATTGCTACTGCTTGGCAGAACGCCGACGAACGATTTGTGATCGGTGATGCTATTTCGGATGAAGATTTGTTGACCTGGGGCGAAGCTCTAAAGAACGCCAAGCTCATTACTGGAGGATCTGGTATAGCTCTGGGGCTACCAAGAAACTTCCTGAGAGAGACTTCATCCAAAAGTGCTGGCAGTGTGTTCACGGGTATCGCAGGGCCTGCCGCGATCCTTGCGGGTTCTTGTTCAGGTGCGACCCGCGGGCAGATTGAGATTCACGCGAAATCCCATCCGACTTTCGCAATTGATGTTCCAGGCGTCATGTCCGGAGATGTTACCGCGCAAACGCTTCTGGATTTCTTTAAAGCGCATCCGGATCAAACGCCGCTCGCGTATTCATCGGGAAGCCCGGAAGATGTTCGCGCGATCCAAGGTCAATTCGGCCAAGAAGCCGTGGCGGAAAAGCTGGACAATCTCTTTGCAGATACAGCACGAGAACTTGCCGAAACGGGGTACAAACGCCTTGTCGTGGCGGGAGGAGAGACGTCGGGAGCTGTTGCCAAAGCCGTCTCTGAGGCACTGGGGTCACCGGCCATGTCAATTGGGCCAGAGATCGACCCGGGCGTGCCAGTCCTGAGCATTGGGAAATCTGAACCCATTGCGCTGGCTTTGAAGTCTGGAAACTTTGGCGCTCCAGATTTCTTCTCGAAAGCGTTGAGAATGATGGAGGCAGGCAAATGAGTTCTGAAGAACAGGCCCTGCGACGGCAGATGTCCGAACTGTGCGCCTCGCTGTTTGCGCGTGGCTTTTCCGTTGGCACTGCGGGCAATGTCTCTGCGCGTTTACATGATGGGATTCTCATGACGCCAACGAATTCGACTTTGGGAGATATCGACCCCGAGCGCATCGCCAAAATTGATTTGTTTGGGAACCACGTCTCTGGGGACAAGCCGACCAAAGAGGTTTTCCTGCATCAAGCCTTCTATGAGACGCGGCCAGAAACGGGCGCCGTGGTTCATCTGCATTCGACCTGGGCCACTGCTTTGTCCTGCTTGGAAGACACGAATCCAGACGACTGTATTCCACCGCTTACACCATACGTGGTTATGCGCGTCGGCACGGTTAAACTGGTTCCATACGCCAAGCCTGGTGACCCGAAATCCGGTGATTTGATCCGCGAACTGGGCGGCAAATGTAGTGCAGTTCTATTGGCTAATCACGGACCTGTCGTGTCGGGAAATGACCTGTTCTCAGCGGTCTGTGCCGCTGAAGAGTTGGAAGAAACAGCCAAGTTGCTCGTGGCATTGCGGGGTATGCCAACCCGGATGTTGGATGCAGAACAAGTCGCAGAACTTAAAGAGACTTTCGGAAAGATGTAATCCTACACCGAAACTGGCGACATGCAAACTTATGGGCAAATCGAGCAAAATTATGCGTGAATACAGCGCAAAGTAGTGAGCGCGCCTACAGCTTGTATGGGTGCGCCCGCAATCGCTCGCGGGCGGTTACGGAAAATTGCTTTTGACCAACCTTCCAAGTACCCAAATTTCTGCCTGGGGCAGAGGTCGGGCCAGTCTGTATTTGAGATTGGTTCTCGGCCGCCTAATGATACGGGGTCGTTCCGCCGGAAGAGATTTTTATGAAGAAATTCGCCTGCGTTGACGGAGGGTGAAACGTATCTTCGCAGCTTCGAAAGTATCTTTTTTAGTTTCTAAAAATACCTGTGTATCTTTGGCAAGACAGGAGTCTTTCTGTCGAGGGTAGCCGACTTCTGTAATACATGGACTAATGACCGCTCTCGCGGACATTCGAATTAGGCAAAAAAAATTCAAATCGATATGAGCCATTTCTTGAAAACCCTTACTGTGACCCGCTCTTGATCACCCGGACGACAGACGAAGTAGAGTCCACGATCCAACGGAACACGGGTTTCATCCAGACGGATTAACCGGCCAAGTTCCAAGTCCCTGGCTGCCAAAAGATGTCTCGCCAATGCCACGCCTTGCCCGTCAATCGCGGCCTCCAACAGAACGGCACTGTCGACATACTTGATGCTCTGCGCATTGAACCGATCAGTGCTCAAACCAACTTGCGCGGCCCAACTTTCCCATCCGACGTTAAAGGCGTCGTGCAAAAGGGGAAGACTAGCCACGTCCTCGGCGCGCATTGGCACCCGGGTTTGATCAACAAGAGACGGCGCAGCCACGACAACCAGTTCCTCTTGCCGTATTTGCTCATGATATAGCCCGTCCCAGCCGGGCTCGCCAAAGCGCAGGGCGACATCAACTTCGGACGCATCGAAATCTGCAAAGGCATCATTCGTGTCCAGCAACAATGCGATACCCGGATGTTCTTGTTGAAACGAGCTTAGTAACGGCACAAGCCACTTGAGCGCAAGCGATGTGGACAAAGACACCGTAATCGACTGGCGGTGATGAAGTCGTTTCACCTCCATCACGCCCAGCTGCAATGTCGAAAATGCCCCGCGAGTCGATTGATGCAGGCGTTCCCCGGCCTTTGTCAGTTCAACGCCATTTGGTCGGCGGTGAAAGAGCGTCACACCAAGATGCAGTTCCAGCAACTTGATTTGTCGACTGATCGCCCCGTGGGTGACGTTCAGAGCATCCGCTGCCCTGCTCAGGCTGGAGTGGGTAGCGGTCTCGTCAAAAGCCTGAAGGGCGCGAAGGTGTCTGAGGTTCTCCATGATGTGAGAAAATCTATCAGCAGTGTTCAATAAACTCGATAGGATTAACTGATTCCAAGAAGGTAAACTGCTATCGACGCAAAAATTCTCACATACTATGCATCGGAAGAAAGGGGATAACATGCCCGATACCAAAGTCGCGCTGATGACAGGTACAGGACAAGGCATTGGCCGGGGTTGCGCCATTGAAATGGCAAATGCGGGTTACAAAGTTTCGCTAATGTCCCCGTCAAACCGCTCTATTGAACTGGCGGAGGAGCTTGGGGGAATTGGTCGTCGTGGCTCTGTTTTAGATGTCGACGATCTCCAAAAGATGATCGACGACACCATGAGCAAATATGGGCGAATTGATGCAATCGTCAGCAATATGGGCCACGGTGGTACGGTGCCAGAAGCCATCAAGACGGTAGGGTTTGATCCCGACTTTGACGGGCCGCTTTTGGAACTCAGCGACGCGTTGTGGCACGAAAGTCTGGATATGTACGTGCTGAACGTCGTCAAGATCGCCCGCATTGTCACGCCCATATTGATCGAACAGGGCGGGGGTGCTTTCGTAAACATTTCGTCCATGAACACAATCGAGCCGCGTGCGCCTTATCCCATGAGCATGCTGCGCGGCGCGCTGCACAGCTTCTCAAAGCTTTATGGGGATCGCTATGCACGGCATAATATACGCATGAACAACCTGCTGCCCGGGTTCTGCGAAAACGTAAACCTATCCGAACAGGCCCGTCGGGAAATCCCAGCTCAACGGCCGGCAACGTTCGAAGAAATCGGGCAAGCCTGCGTATTTCTCGCCAGCGAAGGAGCCCGGTACATTAACGGTCAGAGCATCCTTTCCGATGGCGGGATGAACCGCGCGGTACGATAGCAAAGAGGCGTTAAAATGATTGTTACGGAACTCAAAGATATCCTTGGCACAGAGCGGGACGTTTCCGGGCCGGGTTGGAACAGCAGAAGACTGCTGCTCGCGTCGGATGGTATGGGGTTCTCGCTGACGGATACGATCATCAAAAAAGGCGCAGTGCTGGAGCTGGAATATACCCATCATTTGGAGGCGTGTTACTGCATCGAGGGCAAAGGGCAGATCAGAGCGTCTGAAGATGAAACGTGGCATTCCCTTGAACCATTTACCCTCTATGCCTTGGATCAACATGACCGGCACTTAGTGAGGGCTACAGACGCTGATCTACGGCTTGTCTGCGTCTTCAATCCGCCGCTAAGCGGGCGCGAAATACACCGCGAAGATGGAAGCTACGCCCCACCTGCATCCTGATGAGAGCGACGGTGTTTGCGTGAACTTAGAACTTATGCCGTGTGCCGCATCAGGGCAAATGGGCTCGTTTGAGACCCTCATCATCTGGGGAAGCAAATTCTCCGGTTCGGACAACCAGCCCGATTTTGTTTCCTTTGCGTGTGGAAATCAGAAACCGGCATAAAGCTACCCGTATTTGGTGAATTCTAAGAAAGTGTCAGAACCTGATCCGAAAACTGGCACCTCGCTCAGGAGCCATTGCTTCGATGGTTGTATCGGCTTGTTTCAGGACAGCAGCGACAATGGATAAGCCCAGCCCGGTGCCGCCTTGGTCCCGTCTGGTCGTGAAGAATGGGTCTGTGACACGAACGTTGTTTCGCGGGGAAATTCCAGTGCCGTTGTCGGCAACAATCAAGCTGTTCGAAGTTGCCTCAAAGGTTATGTCGACACGCGTTGCCTCGTGCTGAAACGCGTTTTGCAAAAGGTGATGCAGAACGATAAGCCCCTGGTCCTTGGACAAAGGCAGTTGCGTGTCGGACGGCGCGTGCAGCACAATTTCCTGGTTCGGAAACTCGGCTGAGGCAGCTTGAACAATTTCTGCAAGTGACGTTGGGGTCGGGTCGGATTGAATGCTGGCCCGTGCCAGTTCGCGAAGCCGAACCAGCAGAGCGTTCATGCGCAGGCCTTCTTCTTGAATGTTGCGAACCAACTTCTGATTGCGATCCCCGGACACGGCAGACGGTCCGTCGGACAACAACTCGGCGGCACCCAATATTGCGGTGACGGGCGATTTCAACTCATGTGTGACGTGGCTCGTATAGGTCTCGATCGCAGTGGACCGTTCTGACAAGGTTGCCGCCATCGAAACAACATTATTGCCCAAATCTGCCAGTTCCTGCACCCCATAGTGCCGCACGGGATCGGGTGTCGGTTTCAATCCGCTTGCGACATCCCGGCTTTGACTGCTGAGATCGCGAATTGGTTTTGAAATCAGTCGCCACATCATCCAACCGACCATGGCCGCAGACGCCAGCATGAATACCACGACAGAGCCAAGCGTGAACCGTTCCTGAAACAGGAACTTCCGAAGGTCCATGGGAGTGCGCGACAGGTAAACCGCGCCGATGACCCTTTCATTCAACACCACCGGGTGGGCAACAAACACGCGGTATGAGGTGTCTCGGCTGATCGAGTTCAGCAGGTGCTGCTTGGACAAATCATCTCGATACCGCAGCAGTGAAACGGTTTCGCCCTGCAGGGCCTGCGTCACTTCCGGCACATGCAGAAAAGACCCGCTGACTGATCCGCTGCTAGCAATGACCCGCCCGGCGTGGTCCACGAAAACATACCCCGACAGAGTTGTCTTCTTTGCGGAACGCGCCAGCTGTGACAGCGTTTGCGAGATCTCCATATATGGCGTGTTCAGCGGTTCATCACTGGAAACCGCGTTGGGGCGCGGCGGCGAGACCTGACCGCGAAACAGGTCCAAACTGGCCGGGATGGGGTGAAAGTCCTGCGAAAGGCGTTCCGCCTGCTCGGCAGACAAGCTGTGGCCGACATCAGGTGAGGGCTGAAGCCGGGAAAAAGCATCGGCATACACCTCGGCAAAGATAACGGCCTGAGACAGCAGACTGCGTTCGGTTTCACGCGCGAATTGGTTGCTGGACAGGCGGGCACCAAGAACACCAATGATCGGAAGCGTGACCAGGGCGACGCAGACCAGCGCAATCACCAGCGCAAGCGGCGGCCGCCATTTTCGCTTGATGGTCAGCACTGGCAAACACCCAGTTTTACCCCAACCCCATGTACCGTCTGGATCAGGTCTGGATAGCCCAAAGCGCGCGCCTTTTGGCGAATGTTGCGGATGTGACTGTCGACCGTTCGGCCGGACAGATAGGTGTTGTGACCATAGACAAGCTCGATCAATTGCGCGCGTGAATAGACCCTGCTTGGCGCTTTGGCGAGGATCGACAGGACCGCGAATTCGATCCCGGTAAGCTGAACCTCGGCTTTGCCAAGGGTACAGCGATGCGCACCATGATCCAGTTGCAGGTCCTCGAAAACCGTCACGTCGTTCAGCGATTTCGGGTCTGCCGCGCGGGCAAGGATAGCCTTGATCCGCAGTACCAGCTCACGCGGGCTGAAGGGTTTGGTGACATAGTCATCGCCACCAAGCTGAAACCCCAGAATGCGGTCGATCTCATCGTCCCGAGCCGTCAGAAACAAGATTGGTACGGTCGAGGTTTTTCGCAGTTCCCTGCAGGCCTCCAACCCATCCATTTCGGGCATTCCGATATCTAAGACGACGAGGTCAGCCGGGGTCGTGCCCAAAAGCTCCAGTGCGTCCTGACCTGTGGATGCCTCGGTCGTTCGAAAGCCGGAGTCTTCCAGTGCAAAACGTACGACATCGCGAATACGTGCGTCATCATCTACGATCAGGATGTTGTTCACTGTGTGCGTCCGCCATCGAAGTTTCACCGAAGTCACGATCAAAGATTATACCGCCATTGGCCGGGTCAAGTGAAGCGTTCACCTGTGGGCTGCGCCGGGTGAAATCGTCCCCCAGCCACCAGGCATCTGTCCGCAGTTTGTAAGGTATGCCTCTCATGCCCAAACCCTCCGGCCTCGGCTCAGGCGCAATGCGCCGAGCGCCATTAACAATATCAACCCAAAGATGGTTTGAGGCTCGGGCGTAGAAGACCCGCTGAATGCGGTTTTTGGATAGGCTGCAGGGCCTACACCCGCCACCTGTGGCAAGGGGACCGGCTTGTTAGCCGCCGGCGTGTCACTGTCGTTTACGACCTGTCTTGAGACAGCAACAAATGACGTGAACTGCGTCTGTAGGTTGAATTCCAGACCAAGATTGGTGATCTGCGCCTCAAGCTTTTGTGGATCACCGGTCTGCACCGCCATAGCTCGGTCAAGGTCGGCAATTTTGGTGCGGGCCCAGGTCAGGGGGATCGCATTACCCTGTTGCGTATCGTCTTCGGATACGCGGGGCGAGGGTAAGGTCGGTGAAAGCGGCATCTGCGCTTTTCTACCCTGAACCAGCCCGTTGATTGTGATGTCAGTTGGCCCGCCACCTTCGTATCGGGCCAGAACCCGGACCGAGCCTCCGTCGAACAAGTCGGGGATACGTTGCGGCACCACATTGGTGACGTTCAAATCTCCCCAATCAATGGATATATCCGTCAGAACCGGCGATTTCAGATCCCGGGCCAGTGTGTCGGCGACATCTGAGGCGCGCTGGGTCGGATCAACATAGCGGGCATAACCGCGGCCTTCTTCGGCCATCGCATCCAGAAGGTAACGGTTCACCGCAGTGCCCACACCGAAGGCATAGATGCGCGCATCGCCGATCTGCTGCCGGATCGTGTGCAGAACACGGGCTTCCTGCCCGATATAGCCATCACTCAGGAACACGACGATGCGCAACGTATTCGCGGGTTGCCGCGTCGCAAAGGCATGACGGATTGCATTGTCGACTTCGGTTCCACCCCCGGCACGAAGACCGCCCACATAGCGCAAACCGGACCGGATGTTGCTGCGAGTGGCGGAAACGGCTTGGGATGCGAACTCAGACGAACCCGAGGAAAAACGGATCACGCGGAAGTAATCCTCGGGGCGCAGTCCTTTCAACGCGGTTTCCATAAACCGTTTGCTGGCATCCAGGGGGGCACCGCCCATTGATCCAGAGGTATCCAGAACAAAGACCAGTTCCCGCGCAGTGATCTGATCCGATTGCGGGATTTTTGGCGGTTCGACCAGCAACGAGACGAAGCCGCCGCGGTCATCATGATGGGCCAGCACTCCGGCTGAGGTCTGATCGTCGCCGAGTTCATAGCGCAGAACCAGATCGCGATTATCGATCACCCGCCCATCCTGAAAAGTTGCGCTGACTGACTCCTCTGTCTGCTGGATTTGCAGGTCATGCGTCGCGCTTGTCAGATTGGAAACAGGAACGGCACTATGCAGATTCAGGTCCAACGAGACCCGGGCAGAGTCAATTGTATCGGGATTCGAAAGGCGCGGAACCGGCGGGTAGGCCGGCAGTTCGGAAACGGCCCAGCCATCAACCTCGGTGACGGTGGAAGGGGGCGCCTCCTTTTCGTTGAAATCAGCCAACACAACGTCCCCTGATGTCGGATCAAAGCTGACTGCCCCCTGATAGCGCGGGCCGACGATCAGTGGCAGCACCAGTTCATACCCGCCGTCCATCTTTGGAACGGCCTGCACATAGCTGAGCGTCACCGTGATCGGTTGCCCCGGCATCAGATTGGCGACCGTCTGGGTGAACATGTTTGGACGATGTTGGGTCAAAAGGGCGGCGGCTTTGCCCTCTTGCTTTGCCGTCTCAAAAGTTTGCTCAGCCTCCTGCTTTTGTTGAATCTGCGCGTCTACGACTTCGTCGCCCACCTGCATCTGCATCGCGTAGACAGCTGCCTTTTGGTTTAGCGGGAACAGGTATTCCGCGGACATCGGATCACTCGAGGGATTAACGAACACTTGTCGCACCTGAACGGTTGCCATGTCGCCCTGAATATCAACCGAAAGATCCGATTTTAGCAGTGGCAGGTCCAGTTGTCCGGCTGTTCCGCTACCGATTAAACGGCCTGCGATTTCGTCGTCGGGCTGGGCAATCACTGCCCCGGGCAGCAGCAGGAAAACAAAAGCTAAATGTCGTATCATATGTCCGTTCCTTCGGTGGTGTGAATGTCGAGCGCCGCAATCGCAGCAGCGTCCAGTTGGGCACGCAGCGCGGTGTCTAGGGTCCATGGGGTGATCCTCTGCACGCTGCTCCAGGTGCCGCCTGATCCGTTGAGCCAGCGCCAAATTGCTTCACCGACGCTGGGTGTGACTTGCCCGCCCTGCGAGACATAGCTGACAGCGACCAGCCATTTGTCCCCATCCGGGCCAGAGGCCTGGTAATAGGCGCTGGGAACGCCGCCATAGCGGGTACCCAGAAACCGAACCCTGTAGCCAAGGCCCCGCAGGCAGACTTCGGGCGCATGCAGATGTCGCAGTGGTGCGCGCGTGCTGACAACGTTCAAGCCCAGCGGACCAAACTGAGCCTTTTGCGCCTGACCGCCGTACGCTTCAAAATAGCGAGCCTCCATCGCTGTCAGGGGCACTTTTTGCCCCAGAAAACCTTGAATTTGCGTGGGCAAGTTGGGCGTTTGCACGCGACCGGAAACATCCAGCGGGTTGGCCTTGAGGGACACGATGGCAAAGCTGCCGATCAGGCATGCAACCCCCGCCAGCGCTTTGATGGGATTGGGCAGAATGAACGGTTTGGGCCGTGGGCGGCCTTTGCGCGCGTTTCTGCTGAGAGGTCTGTAGAACAGTGCAAAGGGCGCAACGGTCAGGCCAAGCGTCACGATACCGATCAGGCTGTGCCAGGGTTCGGCCATCACATCCAGATCGTTGGCAAGTCCAATCGCCAGCAGCGAAATGCGCAGGCTATTGCCCAAGGTGGCGCATCCAATTACGGCCAATAGGCTGAGGCCCCCGATAGGCCAACGCGGACGCATTACCGCGTTTTGCGTGACCACGAAGGCCAGCGACAACAACAGACCCGATGCGCCGGAACAGGGCAGGTCGACCAGAATGTCCTTCTGATCCAACGTAATCCGCACTCCGTCGCAGATCACATTCGAGAAAACAGCGCCAAGCATTGTACAGGACACTTCCGCCGAAACCATCTGCAGCGGAAATCCAAGCGTCCGCTGCAGGACTATTTCGGTTGGCAGGGAAAACAGGAACAGCGCCGCCACCCAAAACGGCGACAGCGAAAAAGGGCGGCGGTTCAGTTGTAGCAACCCAACCAGCGCAAAAACATCCAAAGCAAGCGCAAGGGCGCTGAAGATATTGATCGCCAAAACCTGACCCAGAAACCGGATCAAAGCCGCCAGTAACAATAAGAAAATCGCTGGGGCCTGAGAGCCTGCTTCCTTCGGGCGCCCGCTCAGCAAGCTCATCCCGGCCAGACCTAAAATCAGCAGGACATAGATATACCCGTAGGACCCATAGGCCGGGCTAAGCCAGCTTTGAACCAGCCATTGCACGGGCTGCGCTGCCAGAATAACTGAGGCAATCACAAAAGCGCACCATGCCAGGGTATCTGCGGTCAAATGTTTCATGCCGCCATATGTGACTGGCGGATGCGCATTTCCTCTGTCCATGATGTGCAGAATTTGATGAGAGATCCTTAACCGAGATCCTCGCTGCAACTGATATCACGGCTGAAACACGAGCCGTCGCATCGCCCCGTTGTTTAAAAGAACACCAAAAAAACTGGCTTCTCTAACGCTTAGCGAAATGGTCATTTTACACACTTAGCGAAGGCGCATCTAATAGCTTACTGCACACACAGCCAATGCCCGCAAATGTGGATTATGATACAGCCGTGTTTGTAGCCGTAAAAAAGATAAGCAAGACCGTTACGCGGCACAGTTCACATTTCCAGATTCGGCGCTTTCAATAGGATGCTGGGTTTAAGTTCTGCCGGCCCGAATTTCCCGAGCACTTACCCCTTCGCATTTCGCCTTTTGGGTCAGGATTGCGCTGATCAAACAGGTCGACGATGTCGGTGTGGACTTCCAGATCGGTCATTGCGCTTTCGACCTTGGGTCTTGTTAGCTCTGCCAGGCAAGGTCGCGCACCCGCATTTATGGTTTCGTGCTCTCGTAGGATCGCGCGACACATGATCCCGGGCACAAATGGACCATGCCCTTCTTCCGCGATCAGCCTCCATTTTCGGGTCAGATTACGCCCGCCGCGCTTTCCCGAAACTGTCACCTGCATACCGCCTCGGTCACTCCCGAACGGGTAAAGCGCCTTTGAGAGGATATAGAGCGCAGAGTACGCAATGTCGGGTAATTCGAAATGCCGATGCTGCCTTATTTTGGCCAGCAGGCTTAAGGCCCAATTCATCAACGGAAGCTCCAGGCCCGCCCGAAACATTACACTTCTTGCGCCAGTCTTTTCCGGAAGCAGCGCGATGTCAGGAACTTCGACGCTATAACCTGCACGCTGCATACCAGGCTCCAGCTCATACATCCTGCGATCGGTCCATCCGGTCGTTGTTTGCCAGACGCCGTCACGCCACACCTGATATGGCCGCCCGACCCCGCTGGAAATACTCTTTATTACAGACATGCCTCGCGGTGCCCGATTGCCCGGCAGGATTGCGATGTCGATATGATGGATCTCATCCAGAGGGCGGATCAAGTCTTCGACGACGCATGAAGACAGGCCGGGCACGCTGGATGCGCCAGAAAGTACGAAAACACCTGCGGCCTTTGCTTTGTTGTTCAAGGCCGCGATACCTTTCGTGAAACTGGCGCTGTCTGACAGGTCAAGATAGTGGCAGCCATGGGCGATACAGAGTTTGGCGACCCTGTAAGGATCGTCGCCATAGTTTTGGAAAGGCCCTGCAGCGTCGATGACAACGTCTGGTGCGACCTTAAAGACAGCCTCTGGTGCTTTGTCGATGTCCAGCTTCAGCGTCTGCGCCCCGAGGTCTTGAGCCAGAGCGCGGCCCTGTGCAGGGCGTCGTCCGGCCAGCCAAAGCTGGTGCCCGTCACGTGCCAGCAATCGGGCCGTCAATGATCCGAAAACACCGTACCCTCCGATGATCACGATCTTCATGACCGAACGCCTCCGATGATCTCGGCATCGTGGAAAGTTGCATCCTGCCGGATCAGTTCACCAAATAATGGATGCGCCAGTTCCAGGGTGAACCGGAACTGCCCACCCCCAAGCTCTTCGTGTCCAACCACAAGCGCCCCAGGGCCCGCCCATCGCGGCAGAGGCAGCCGTTTTTGCCCCAGTTTCAGAAAATACCGGTCACTGAGGAAGTAGAGACCGTTCGTTGTACTTTTCAGCCTCAGCGAGATACCGATCCCGAAGCCGATGTATTCTTCCAATCCGGTGGGACCGGCAAATCGTTTGGAACTGCCAACCATCTGAGGAAACCCAGCGGCCCGGCCGTATTGCCGGATCCAGAACTGCCCGCCCGTTGCCGCATCTTCAGTGACGGTGACCACGGCGGATCGCCCGACAGAGGTACGATCAAATGGCAGCGGCGCCCCGATAACACGTAAGGCAAAGGCAAGTGCGCGCCCAACAGGGTTCATCCGCATCCGGGTCACGCGGCCCTGATAGGCAAGACTGGCATCACCCAGCAGACGCTTGCTAAATCGGCGCTGGATTGCTTTGGGCAAGCGAGTCCAACCTGCGACACCCAGCAGGTTTTTGAACCGATCATCCGGTCTGACGGCAACATCGAATTGGGGTTGAGTTGGCTTTGCACCCGGCGGGGCTATACTCTTGCTGTTTACGATCATTCTGTTGTTTCCGTCATGAGAGAAATGAATGGTTAAATTTTTTTAGCTGCTTTTTTTGCCTCCGGCGAAGCTGAGAAGAGACACAACTTTGGTTCCCATTTTCATCAACATCTTCAGCTTTGGACGAGGCACCGTAAGCATATCGCGGAACCACGTGTCGGCTGTTGCCAGAAAATCTTGCATGTCCTGCATCCGCCGCAGCGCAGTTGGGTCCAGTTCGCTTTCGGTTTCAGCTTGGGCTACGCAGGCACGCAGGGCTTGTGTCGCCGGATCAATCTCGCGTTCCTTACGGCCCTGAGCAATGCGGATCCCCATTTCCCAGACATCCACTTCGGCCTCATAATGCTCGCGCCGATCCCCGGGCACAGGAACACGGCGAATGAGCCGCCAGCTCACCAGTTCTTTGAGCGAATTGGACACATTGGATCGCGCGATGCCCAAAGACTCGGCGATCTGTTCGGCGTTTAGGGGTTTGGAGCTGAGGTAAAGCAGCGCGTGAATCTGCGCGACTGAGCGATTGACACCCCATTGATTGCCCATGTCGCCCCAGTAAAGAATGAACTGGCTTGCAGCATTAGATTTCGCTATGTCATTAATTTCTGTCATGACAGAAATATCAGACACGATAGTTTTAAAGTCAAGACCCAAGTTGCTTCAAGGATATTTGGCTTCTTAGGCGATGGATCAGGGTCGTGACTGTGCGGCGTGGCGTGCCCCAGTGCAGTACCGGATCAACAAATGCCTGAAGTCACGTATCTGTGTTTTAGTATTTGGTCCGAGTGTTTAGTATTCAGATTGTTCATTTAGAAATGGCCCGATTTCCTGAAAGAACTCGTCGAAACCAGGATGGCCACGTATCATGCAGTGGTTTGCACCGGGCAGTTCTACGAATTCAGAAGTTGGGATTTCCCGCGCCGTTTCGCGTCCTTCGCTTACCGGTGCAGCCATATCGCCCTTGGCGTGCAGCACCAAAGTAGGAACGGTCAGGCGCTGCGCATCAGCCCGCGCATCTACGTAGGCATTCATTTCCATAATCCGCAACGCCGTTTCCGAACTTGCTGAAATACGCTGCATTTCGTCAAAGCTGGCACCTTCTTCCGGCGTCGCATCAGGCATGTAGCTGGATGTGAAGAAATGGCGATACACAGGGTTTGGTGATCCCCAACCGGCCGAAACCATGGCGCGTGAAGCTGTGTAGAATTGTTCGGCCTCGGCGTCGCCTCGCATCATGCGACCGCGGACATAGCCACCCAGCAAAACCAGAAACTTCACACGATCGGGGTGTCTTGCGGCAAATCTGATCGAAAATGCGGCCCCCTGACTGACGCCAAACAGGCCAAAACAATCCAGTCCGGCAGCATCGGCGACTGCAACCATGTCATCAATCATGCGATCTTCGGAAATGTCATCGACGTCCCAGTCAGAAAGACCGTTGCCGCGCTGATCAAATCGAACAAGCCGACAAAGCTTGGACATCTCGGACAAGAAGTCGCCCCAGACCGGGCTGGTCCATTCGTACTCAATGTGATTGAGCCAGTTTGGAGCCTTCAGCACTGGCGTGCCGTTGCCTGTAGACGCCCAGGCAAGGTTGGTCCCATCCGCCGATTTGCAGAATTTCACACGTTGCTGGAGTGAAACTTCCGGCGCTATTCGCACCGGTGCCGCTTTTGGCGACCACTGCCAAACTCGAATAGGGCGAGAGATGTTCTTTACCCTTTGCCCGCCCATATCCCGGAATGGCGTATCCACTCTGTCCTGAATGGCCTGATGCACGATGTCCGAAACGCAAACGCCCCCGGGTTCAGCCAGGCCTTCCAACCGTGCCGCGACGTTTACGCCGTCGCCGAATATGTCGCCTTCATCAAAGATCACATCCCCAAGGTTGATGCCGACCCGAAACCGAATTCTCTGGTCGTCATCCAATTCGGCTTCGTTCAGGTTCATCACTTTCTGGATTTTGACGGCGCATTGCACTGCGTCCTGTACGGACTCAAACGTTGCCAGCATTCCATCGCCTGTGGTCTTGACGATGCTTCCACGTCGACGCGAAATCTCTGGATCAATCAACTCGCGCCTGTACTTCTTTTGGCGCGCCAACACTCCCAACTCGTCCGCTTCCATCAAGCGCGAGTATCCGACCATGTCGGCCGCCATAATAGCCGAGAGGCGTTGTTCCATGACCCTCCCCCTTTGCGCCGGGTCAGGTGCCAGCGCGAAACCTTTTGGTCAGTATACCCTGAAACCGCGCCGGATCACCGAAGTTACTCGAACTGAATGATTACGGCCTCAAAGTCCTGATCGCTTGTGACCCTGGTGTGGTGGCCTTTTCCGATTTTGTCTTGCATGTCCCACACATCGCCGGGACCGATATCGCGGAAGTCTCCATCACTCGCGGTGACGCGAATTGCGCCTGCGAGGCACACCAGTCTTTGCACCACCGGGGTCGGATGGACCGGTTCATTCCAACCGGATCGAAGCCGCAGAAACAGGGTTTGCTTGACCGGCTCTGGCTGGGATACCTCAATGGCTTGCGCAGGTGGGGCGAAACTCCGCTCTTCGACTTTGATTTCAATGTCATCCCAATGGCTTTCGCCGGCGGCATCCGTGTAGAGTTTGTAATACTTCACAGTGAAATTCCTTTCCGCTATTTGGTGCGGTCAAATCAAGAATGATGGATCGCATTGATCCCGCCTGTGATCTTAAAGCTGCGAACCGATAGGCAAAATCCCGAAGAACCCAGAGACGATGTGATCCCAGACCGATCCTGTGGGTTCGGATCCGTACTCCAGAACTTCCCCGTCCGCGCCTCGCGTTTTCCATTTAAGCTGGCCGGCACGTTCCAACGTCACCTGGTATGTGTAGGCAGGCAGGGCTTCGTCCAATGCGCCCATCGTTTGAATAGCCAACGCGGGCGAGTCGATCAGAATGCCCATTTCGGTATTGATATTCACGGAACGTGGATCCCAATTGAAAGAGCCTACAAAGAGATACCGATCATCAATGGCAAAAGCTTTGGAATGCAGGCCGGACCGGGATTGTGCCCAATTTATTCCGCGACGCTGAACCTGATATGCGTCTGGTCGCAATTCATAAAGTTCGACCCCACCACGCAGCAGTGCCCTGCGTTTCTTGGCATAATGTGCGTAAACTGGCACCACGTCATTTGAACCGAGCGAGTTGGTCACGACCTTGACGTCTACACCGCGATTTTCCAATTCTGTCATCCAACGGACGCCATTGTTGCGCGGCACGAAATAGGCTGAAACGATATTTACCTCGGTGTTGGCGTTCTCAAAATACGGCAGCAACTGAGACGCAAGAATAGGGCCTGACGTATCATCGCCAGCAGCTTTTGAGGGCGGGTCTGCGTATAGCCGTGCGGGAACCCAATTCAGCCTCAGCGCACCGTCGGCAAAATTCTCTTTCGCAGATTTCCTGAGCGCCGCCCCGTACTGAGTCTTTTTTGCCTCTTCTACCAGCTCACTCAGCCTTGTCCGTGCATCGTTCAGATCAAACGTGTCCGGCTGTCCAACAACCGCGCGGGCAGGAACGGCGAATTCGCTGTTCCAATAGGCGTCGAAGCTCTGGGAAACCTCATTTACGACCGGGCCTGCCGCTAACACGTCCAGGTCGGCATAGTTCATATCTTCGCGGGCCAGGAAATACTCGGCGCCGATGTTGCGGCCCCCGACAATCGTGAAGGTGTTGTCTGCGGTCATGGACTTGTTATGCATCCGGCGATTGATGCGCTTGAAGTCTGTCAGTCCAGCAATCAGCAGGCTTTGATCCCGCCAAAAGGGATTGAACAAGCGGATCTCGATATTCTCGTGGTAGTCCAGCGCAGCGGTCATTGCGTCATAGCTGGACGTGTCCATGTCATCCAAAAGCAGCCGGACGCGCACGCCCCTGTCTGCCGCCTGTAACAGGCTGGCCGCAAAAATATGGCCCGTGGGGTCGTTGTGCAAAAGGTAATATTGCGCGTCGATTGTATGCTCGGCTGCAGTCGCCAGCAGAAGCCTGGAAACCAGTGCTTGTTCTCCATCACTGATCAGCTTTACCCCGGACCGACCGTCCTTTGGATCGCCCAGCCGATTGGCCGCGCGCGACAGGGAACTGTTCGTCGGGGCGGCAAATGACGAAGAAGCGGTCCGTTCGTAGCTGCGTGTTTTAGGGGCGCAGGCAGCAAGCGCCAGCGCACAGCACAGACAAACCACGACAGTCCATGGCTTCATCGATTTCCTCCCCGTTCTGTCTCAGGTGACTACGCTCAGGGGGGCGATTGCAAGTTTGTTTCCGGATTTGCCGGATCGTTTCACACAGCCTGTGTTGTTTCAGCGAAGCCTCAGGAGGCCAGCGCAGGGTGTGGTTAGAGAAACCTCAGGTCCGGGGTTTGCGGCTTAGCAGCCCGTATTTCATTGCCCAAGATCGGAATGAACGACGTTTGCGTTTCTCCGTCTTTAATGCGTTTTTTGATTGCGCGCCGCCTCGCCGGTTGAATTCGAACACATCAATGATCCGTTCGGCACACCCGCAGGCTTCGCCCATGCCAACTTTGGCAAAGTAGAATTTTTCAAAGCTATCCGGGTTTTTCATGGCAAACCTCCTGATGCGATTGAACCCGTTTCGGAGATAAAAACTAAATCACATTCCGGATGGTTGCTGAAAAGGCCGTCGCAAACGAGTGTTTCCAAAATACAAGTCTTCAGATTTCGTGACTGAGAAATTGTGGTTTTGGTTTTTCGTAAACAAAGACTGGGCTACGATCAGTTAAACGCCAAGCGCGTCAACAAAGACGCGCTTGGCAGTCGAAAAAAACCGACAGGCGAACCTGCGATTGAAAAGACTTGTTGCGTACACATCGTTTTTGATCTGGAGTTTCGCCCCGCAAGCCAATGCGCAAAACCTTGATCCAGACGCATCAGAAGCCGCCGCACGGGCCGCTCTTGCGGTGCTGAGCGTCGCGGCCACGCCGAACGAAACACTTTCATCTCTATCTTTTCTAAGCGCATCCGGAGACGCGAGAAACTTGCGATCCACGCAGCTGCGCGGTGGGTTCAAGCCGTTGGAAAATGGCCTGTATCTGGAAGGTCAGCTTGCCTACCAGAGCTACAACCCAGTGGTGATTTTCCCCGAGATCGGAACTGATACCGAGTTGGATGTAAAATGGTCAAGCATCGCCGCGACCCTTGGTGTCGGGTGGGAGATTCCGATTAACAAAGATTGGTATCTCCGACCAACCGCGCATCTTTCCCTTGGTCACGTCACCACGGACGCGGTGTTTTCCAATTTTCCGCTGTTTCCGTCCCGCTCGAACGGGGCTGGCGCGGTGGACGGCAACCTGAACGCCTATGGTTTCGGGGCCTCTCTGAGCCTCTTTCGCGAGGCGCAATTCGGCCGTTGGGAGGCCGAATACAGGCTGCGCCAGACTTTTCTGGAGTTCCATCCGATAAATGAACCACAAGCAGGAGATGCACGCGCGAACTCGAACCAGACGACCTTATTCTCGCGCTATCGCTATCCGCTGGAAAACGTCAAGCTGCTGGGACGCCCGTCAAAGCTGGTTCTGGACGGGGGTGTCGTGCTCTACCACGGCGACAGTGCGGCGGTTTTGGAGACGAGTTGGCTGGCCACACTTGGTTTCGGAATTGAGGTCGATACCACAAAGATCGGGTTACCTGCGGTCGAGGGCGCGCGCGTCATGCTGAACGGAGTTGTTGCGGACTCGTTTTCGGGGTTTTCGGTCGGGTTTGGGGTACGGTTCTGAACTCGGGGCCATATGAAAAGGGCGCAGAAAACACTACGCCCTTCATACTGCTCTGGTTTCGCTAGGATTACTTCCAGCCGACTTCGTTGAAGATTTTTTGTGCTTCGGGCAGGTTTTCGGCGACGTCGGACAGGACGACCTCATCCGCTTTGAACTCACCCAGCGACTTCACAGAGTCCGCAAGTGCGGCGCCTTCAACCGCGGGGAATTCGTCATTCCCGGACGAGAAATACTGCTGGGCGCTGTCGCTTGCCAGATACTCTAGAAAGAGAATAGCGTTCTCTTTGTTTGGAGCGTTGGCCGCGACACCGGCACCTGACAGGTTCATATGCGCGCCATAGCTGTCCTGGTTCGGGAAAACCCAACCGATCGCGTCGATGTTTTCAGACACCCCTTTGACGTCCTTACGGATTGCGCGGGCAAAGTAATAGGTGTTTGAGACCGCGATATCGCATTCACCCGAGACGATACCCCGCAACTGGTCTGTGTCGCCGCCCTGCGGTGCGCGGGCCATGTTGGCCACGATACCTTCGGCCCAGGCCTTTGCTGCCTCAGGGCCTTCATGGGTGATGATCGACGCAAGAAGGGTCTGGTTATAGGTGTTGGCGGAGGACCGAATGCAGATTTGCCCTTTGTATTCGGGCTTGGCAAGATCGGCATATGTTGCCGGCG
Organism: Ruegeria atlantica; assembly: GCF_013032505.1. Classification (GTDB taxonomy): domain Bacteria; phylum Pseudomonadota; class Alphaproteobacteria; order Rhodobacterales; family Rhodobacteraceae; genus Ruegeria; species Ruegeria atlantica_F. Next base: position 13,923 of record NZ_WQCG01000009.1, on the reverse strand, counting down.
GGTTGGCGACGTTCTCCTTGTCAAAGAAGATGATGCGGCCACGCTGCGAAAAGCCGAACCATTCGTTGTCGCTGTCCTGAAGGTTGTTCGGGATGCGCTCTTCCAGAACAGCGCTTTCGATCGGTTGCAGAATTCCTGCATTCTTGGCCCGGGACAGGCGCGACGTGTCGACAGTCAGCAGAATATCCGCGGGCGAGTTTGCACCTTCGGCTTCCATCCGTGCGATCAGCTCGTCGGCCTTGCCTTCGATGCGGTTGATGGTGATGCCGGTCGCCTCTTCGAAATCACCGTACAGTTTTTCATCGGTGTCATAATGGCGCGAGGAATAAAGGTTCAGCTCACCCTCGGCGGCAGCAGAAGTGGCGATCAGGGCCGTCAGGGCGGCGGCGACACAGGTAGAGGATTTGAGCATCATATCTCCCAACATTAAAAGTTGTGGCGGGTCGTAATCCGACTGAATTTGTCAATTAAACGATTCTGAGGGAGTTTCAAGAAATTCCGACGGAATTACTTGGGCAAATGGTCGCTGCCTTCTTTTCCTAGATTCGAGGCAGTCTTGATACGTTACAATTGCCGACTTGACTTAATGTAATAACATAACGATAAACTGTGCGCCGTATCAGAGGTGTTTCGCCAAAACCGATGCGCCTTTTCGCCTGAGTCCTTCAAATAGGTAGACACCCAATGACCGACACCCGCCTTCCCGTAACTGTTCTGTCCGGATTTCTTGGCGCAGGCAAAACGACATTGTTGAACCGCGTTCTGAACAACCGGGACGGTCGTCGCGTTGCCGTGATCGTCAACGATATGTCCGAAGTGAACATTGACGCTGACTTGGTGCGTGCCGACACTGAACTGTCCCGCACGGATGAGACGCTGGTTGAGATGTCAAATGGCTGCATCTGCTGTACCCTTCGCGACGATCTGCTGGACGAAGTTCGGCGATTGGCTGGCGAAGGTCGCTTTGACTATCTGCTAATCGAATCCACCGGGATTTCTGAGCCATTGCCTGTCGCCGCGACGTTTGATTTCCGGGATGAGACCGGCGTAAGCCTGTCGGATGTCTCGCGCTTGGACACATTGGTCACGGTGGTCGATGCGGTTAACCTGTTGGAAGACTTCTCTAGCCACGATTTTCTGGCCGATCGCGGCGAAACGCTCGGTGAAGAGGATGAACGCACGCTGGTCCATCTGCTGACCGATCAGATCGAATTTGCTGACGTGGTTATTCTCAACAAGATCGCCGATGCCGGAGCAGAAAGAGTAGACGCCGCGCGGAAAATCATTCGAAGCTTGAACGCTGACGCAAGGATTATCGAAACGAACCACTCGGACGTGTCAGCCGATGAAATCCTGGATACCGGCCTGTTCGATTTCGAAAAGGCGCATGAACATCCGATGTGGGCCAAAGAACTGTATGGTTTCGCGGATCATGTACCCGAAACTGAAGAGTATGGCGTCACCAGCTATGTATACCGCGCGCGACAACCCTTTGTGCCAGAGAAGATTCTGACGATCCTGAATGGCGATCTGCCGGGCGTCATCCGTGCAAAGGGGCATTTCTGGATCGCGACGCGCCCAGATTGGGTTGCCGAATTCTCATTGGCCGGTGCGCTGTCCTCGGTACAGCCACTGGGCACCTGGTGGGCGACAGTACCCGAAGAACGCAGACCAGATCACGAAAGCGCGCGGGCCTATATGCAAGCGCATTGGCAAGAGCCCTGGGGCGACCGGCGGCAAGAGATCGTTTTCATCGGCAGCGGAATAGATTGGCCCGTGCTCAAAGCCCGGCTGGATTCGGCGTTGGTTCCGGCAGCAGCCGCGGGACGCCTAGAAGATCTTCCCGATCTGCCCGACCCATTCCCGGTTTGGCGTCGGGCAGAGGCTGCAGCATGAATTTGGTGCGTGAAGTCGTCAAAGATGCCGCAATAGGTGTCGGCATAGCAGAAACGCCCGGGGACTTGTCGGTCATTCACAACCCCGGTTGCGCCGCAGCGATTTGGCGGCGCGACCCCTTGCTCGGCTTTCAGAGCTGGATCAACGGGTTGGATCCCGCACGCCTGCCCAAAGCGCGCATGATCCTGCGCCCCGAGACAGTGCGCAGCGCGATGGTTGAGCTGAGCGACGCGCATGGTACGCCCGAAGGTCCGGAACGTGATCTATTGGTGGATGATGTTGCCGCGATGGCAACCTTGTTTGCTGGTCTTATGGAATCAAAATGGCTTCGGCTGCGCTTGGATGTGGTTACCACAAATGCCTGCCGCAGGTTTCACATCGACGCAGTCACGTCGCGTTTGGTCTGCACCTATCGAGGGACTGGAACGCAATACGGTGTCTCGAACGATGGTAACGAGCCGAAACGTGTTTTCACCGTACCAACAGGTGCGCCGATACTGTTGCGCGGAACGCTCTGGCCTGAGAGTCCAAAGTCCGGGCTTTTGCATCGTTCGCCACCAATCGAGGGAACGGGTGAAACACGGCTGGCGCTCGTTCTTGATCCTGTGGCGGACCCGGATAATGAACCCGACCATCTGTTCGCCCACTGATATACGCGTTTGCCTTTGACCGTTCCGTTTTTTTTGCATCAATCGTTCGAACAAAAAAACCGCGCTGAGAAGCGCGGTTTTTCTTTAACGGTATGTGCAGTTCTTAGCCCTGGCGAGCTTTGAACTTGCGCTGCGTCTTGTTGATCACGTAGACGCGGCCTTTGCGACGCACAACACGGCAATCACGGTGCCGGTTCTTGAGCGAGCGGAGCGAGTTCTTGACCTTCATGGGTCTGTCTCCAATCTGCGGCGCCTTCATCAAGGACGTGGCCAGCGCCTGGGTTAGCGGGTGCCCCGGAAACCCGGAACAGTGAAACGATGGTGGGCGGTACAAGGATCGAACTTGTGACCCCTTCGATGTCAACGAAGTGCTCTACCGCTGAGCTAACCGCCCACGTAACCTTTGCGTTCTCCTGCCCCATAACGAAATGGGGCGCGGAACCCCGCGCCGGTAGCGGGGTCTATAAAAGGAGTCGCAAAGGGGTTCAAGGGGTTTGGTAGAACTATTTTCCGGTCTATGTTCAATGCGAACAAGGAGTCACCATGAAGAACGCTGCTTACGTATTGGATATGCCCGCCAAGCGCACGTCTTGCGTTGTATTTTCTTCTCCGCACAGTGGCCGGAACTACCCAGAAGGGATGCTGAAACGCACGGTGCTAAGCCAAAATGTGATTCGGTCATCCGAAGATGCTTTCGTGGATCAGTTGTTTTCCGCAGCGAATGAGTACGGCGCGCCCCTGATATCGGCGACAAAGCCACGGGCTTATCTGGACCTTAACCGCAGTGCAGAAGAGCTGGACCCGGCCTTAATTCAGGGCGCGCGCCGTCACGGGCACAACCCACGCGTCGCCTCGGGCTTGGGCGTGATTCCCAGGGTCGTTGCCAATGGGCGCGCAATCTACCGTGGAAAACTGACGATGGACGAGGCGCGCCTGCGCATCGACACATGCTGGCGACCTTATCATGCGCGCCTCAAGTCTCTGCTGGCCGAATCGCATAGCGCATTTGGTCAGGCGATTCTGATTGACTGCCACTCGATGCCCCATGAAGCGGTTTCGATGGCCAGCACGTCCAAGTCCCAGCGTCCGCAGATCGTGCTGGGTGACAGATTTGGCGCGTCGGCCTCGGCCGGGATTGTGGACCGGATCGAATCCGCCTTTGCCTCGGCGGGTCTTGTTGTCGCGCGCAATGCGCCCTTCGCTGGCGCATACGTGACGCAGACCTACGGTCGACCCGGACGCAATCAACACGCGATCCAGATTGAAATTGACCGCTCTCTCTATATGGACGAGGTCAAAATAGCGCCGAGTGAGAATTTTAAGGCATTTCAGGACCTATTGCGGCAAGTCATTCAGGAAATTTCGGACATTGGCCGTGATTCACTGCGTCTGGCTGCCGAGTAAACTCAGCGCAGAGCCCGGCCTTTGACAATCGCGTCGGTCCCAAACCTGCGCCGGATTTCATCCGTAGCGCGTTCGGCCTGTGACCGCTTTGCCGCGCCGGGGTCCAACAGATCGCCAGAGATATCTGCCTGATCTTCGGGACACAGATCGGATATCCCGCACCCCAAAAGGCGGTATGGTCCTTTGTCGCCGACCTGATCGAACAGCCCCCGCACAGTACGGTAGATTCGATCTGCGATTTGTGTGGCGTCCCGCAAAGAGACACGCCTGGTGATGATCTTGTGGTTTGATTGCTTGAGTTTCAGCGTCACAACCCGTCCAGCCAGCCCTTTGGCTTTGGCGCGATCCGCAACTTTCTCGGACATGCGCCACAGGTGACCGTCAAGGATGTCGAGGCTGGCGGTATCCTCAAAAAACGTGGTCTCATTGCTGATCGATTTCATTGGCTCATGCGAAGATACGCGCCGTTTGTCCTGACCGCGCGCCAGATGCCATAGCCGATATCCCATTGCGCCGAACCGCGCAGTCAGTGCCTCTTGATCCCAGCGCAACAGGTCTGAGAATGACCGGATACCAGCGCGATCCAGCGATTCCTGTGCCGCCGGGCCGATGCCCCAAATCAGGCGCACTGGTTTGTCGTACAGAAACTCGGCGGTCTCAGCTTTGCCAATCACTGAAAACCCGCGCGGCTTGTCCAAATCCGAGGCAACCTTGGCCAAAAACTTGTTATGCGACAGACCGATCGAACCCGTGACACCCAGTTCGTCTTTCATTCGTTTCACCAGACGCGCCAGCATGATCGCCGGCGGCGCGCCGTGCAGGCGCTGCGTGCCGGACAGATCCATGAAAGCTTCGTCCAGTGAAAGAGGTTCGATCACGGGGGTCATTTCGTCCATCATGGCCCTGATCTGTCGTGACACCTCGGCGTAGACCGACATCCGCGGCTTTATGACAACGGCATCCGGGCACAGCTGCAAGGCTTTGAACATCGGCATCGCAGAGCGGACCCCACGAATACGGGCCACATAGCACGCAGTTGACACAACACCACGTTTGCCGCCCCCGATGATTACCGGCTTATCGGCCAACTCGGGATTGTCCCGCTTTTCAACCGAGGCATAAAACGCGTCGCAATCCATATGGGCGACGGACAGGTCGAACAGTTCGGGATGGGTCTTAATCCGCGGACTGCCGCAGGTGGGGCATCGCGCTTCCTGTTCCAGCATCGAATAGCAGTCGCGGCATAAAGCGGGCATCACGTTCACATCTCAGTTTTATGCGCTTTGTCATATCAGGCGGGTTAGCTAAAATTTATCCGTTCGGGAAACAAAGAGAAAGCGTTCATGCAGTTCACAGGGGCAAAGGTCGCACTGTTTCTTGGATCAGACCTTTTGGTGATTCAAAGGGACGATAAAAAGGACATCCCGTTCCCGGGCTATTTCGATTTTCCCGGTGGCGGGCGCGAAGGGGCAGAGACACCGCTGCAATGCGTGAAGCGTGAAACACTGGAAGAAGTTGGGTTGCATCTTGGTGACGCCGATTTTGCCTGGTCACGCAAGTATGGACAAAACTGGTTCTTTGCAGCGCGCCGACCACCCGGCGATGTCGATCTGATCAGGTTTGGCGATGAAGGGCAGGGTTGGTTTTTGATGTCGCCGGAATCATACCTTGCGAATGCGCTTGCGGTTCCGAATTTCGCACTCCGCCTGCGCGATTACCTAGCAGAGGCAAGGCCGGTTTTTGACAAGTAATGCTTCTGGAAGAAGACCCCCCGCAATTGGCGGGGGGAGGTGACGGACCTCAGGAAGATGTGGTCCGCGGGGAGTATCACGCCCCTAGAATCGCGCAAATTCCGGGATTTAGATAGGATCGAGGTCACACAACGAAAACTCGCATGTTTCATGTGTGTTTTGGGGCACAGGGACGATTTGGCGCGGATCGCTGGAAAAGTGACGTTAGGTCAATCATTTGACCGCGTCAGTTAAGCGTTTTTACTTTACTTTCCGGCAGGGGTTCAGTGGCGTGTCAACGTTTTTAACTCGTCCAAAACCGCCTCGGCCGCCGCCTTTGGGTTCTTAGATTGATAGATCGGACGGCCGACGACGATATGATCTGCGCCGTCTCCGATCGCGCTGGCGGGGGTTGCGACGCGTTTCTGATCTCCTAATGCTGCGCCAGTGGGGCGAACGCCAGGAGTTACAATCAAACGCCCCTCGGCCTGGGGCAGGGCACGGATCAAGGCAGCCTCTTGCGGGCTTGCGATAACGCCGTCCGCTCCAGCCTCCAGTGCTTTGGCGGCGCGTTCGACGACAAGGTCCTGAACGTCGCCCTCTTTCAAAAGGCTGGCATCCAGATCATCGCGGTTGAGCGAAGTCAGAATGGTCACCGCCAGAATCTTGAGGTCTTTGCCCGCAGCCCCCTCTTTTGCGGCGCGCACCACATGCGGGTCACCATGTACCGTTAGGAAATCCAGGTCGAACTGCGCCAGACCACGAACGGCGTTTTCCACCGTGTTGCCGATATCGAACAGCTTCATGTCCAAAAAGATGCGCTTGCCGTGGTCCTGTTTCAGTTCATTGGCCAAAGCCAACCCGCCACCGGTCAGCATCCCCAGCCCGATCTTGTAAAAGGAAACGCTGTCGCCCAGCTGTTCTGCCATTGCCAGACCCTGAAGGGCATTGGGAACATCTAGGGCTACGATCAGGCGATCATCGGACATGGTGCGGGCTCCTTTTTGGCAAACGTCTGCGTCCTAGCGGTTTCGGGCGGCCGTGTCCATGCAGCGCGCGCGTGATCGAGATCACGCAGCTTTGGCCGGACTGTGATATGGTGCCGATCATTCATAAGAGTTTTTCGATGGGGGGACTATGAAACAGGTATTTAGTGTTGGGATACTTCTGGCCCTGATGGGATGTCAGGATATGCCATTGGAAAATGAGGCCGCGGATACGGTCATCAAATCCCCGACAAATGACAATTTGCGCCTGGTGGGGGGGTATCGTTCGACCGACGATGATTGCCAATTGACCGGCGAGACGTCTTTTACAGTCAATTTTCTGGATGATGCAGCAGACCTTGTTTCCTGCCCGACGGGCAGCGACGCCGCACAATCTTTGGTGGAAATGTACCCTGCGCGCGAGGTCGCGCAGACGGGCGGATACACTGTCTACACCGTACCCCGACGATAAGTCTGAATCTGCGCTCCAGCCTCTTGAACGGGCAAAGATATTTCCCAGATTGAATGTGAGGCCCAGACCGACGCGTGCCGCCAAGCGGGCGCATCACATTCAGGGCGCTTAGGAAAAGGAGAATACCATGGACTTAAACAAGTTCACCGAGCGGGCACGGGGATTCGTGCAGGCAGCGCAGACCATTGCGCTGCGTGAGGGGCACCAACGATTGATGCCCGAACACCTTTTGAAAGCATTGATGGATGACGATCAGGGGCTGGCCAGCAACCTGATCACACGCGCGGGCGGCGCGCCGACCCGTGTGGTCGAGGCACTGGATGCTGCGCTATCCAAGATTCCAAAAGTCAGCGGTGATGCGAGCCAGATTTACATGGATGGCCAGACCGCCAAGGTTTTTGCAGAAGCCGAGAAAATTGCGACCAAGGCAGGCGACAGCTTTGTACCGGTCGAACGCGTTCTGATGGCGCTGTGCATGGTGAAGTCCAAAGCCAAAGAGGCTTTGGAAGCCGGTGCCGTATCTGCGCAAAAGCTGAACGAAGCGATCAATGACATCCGTAAAGGCCGTACCGCTGACACCGCGTCGGCGGAAGAGGGCTATGACGCACTCAAAAAATACGCGCGTGACCTGACCGAGGCTGCGGCTGAGGGCAAGATCGACCCGATTATCGGACGGGATGAAGAAATCCGCCGCTCGATGCAAGTTCTGTCGCGCCGCACCAAAAACAACCCGGTTCTGATCGGTGAACCCGGCGTCGGTAAAACCGCGATTGCCGAGGGCATGGCCCTGCGCATCGTGAACGGAGACGTGCCGGAATCGCTGAAGGATAAGAAACTGCTCGCGCTCGACATGGGCGCACTGATCGCCGGTGCGAAATACCGCGGTGAGTTCGAGGAGCGCCTCAAGGCCGTTCTGACCGAGGTCACCGAGGCCGCTGGTGAGATCATCCTGTTCATCGACGAGATGCACACGTTGGTTGGTGCCGGTAAATCAGACGGCGCAATGGATGCCGCCAACCTGATCAAGCCTGCGCTTGCTCGGGGCGAGCTGCATTGTATTGGCGCGACCACTTTGGATGAGTATCGCAAATACGTGGAGAAAGATGCAGCCCTTGCCCGCCGCTTCCAGCCCGTTGTTGTTGCAGAACCGACCGTCGAGGACACGATCAGCATCCTGCGCGGCATCAAGGAAAAGTACGAGCTGCACCACGGCGTGCGTATCTCGGACTCGGCGCTGGTGTCGGCCGCGACCTTGTCGCATCGCTATATCACCGACCGGTTCCTGCCCGACAAAGCCATCGACCTTGTCGATGAGGCCGCATCGCGTTTGCGGATGGAGGTGGATTCCAAGCCCGAAGAACTCGATCAGCTGGATCGTCAGATCCTGCAGATGCAGATCGAGGAAGAAGCGCTGAAGCTTGAGGATGACGCGGCGTCGAAGGATCGTCTGGAAACCTTGCAAAAGGATCTGGCCGACCTGCAGGAACAATCCGCCGAGATGACCGCCCAATGGCAAGCTGAACGTGACAAGCTGGCTGGCGCGCGTGATCTGAAAGAACAGCTCGACAAAGCGCGTGCTGATCTGGAAATCGCCAAGCGTGAAGGCAATCTCGCCAAGGCGGGTGAGCTGTCTTACGGCGTCATTCCCGAACTTGAGAAAAAGCTGACCGAGGCTGAGAACGCCGAAAGCAGCCAGATGATGGCGGAGGAAACGGTGCGTCCGGAACAGATCGCTTCGGTGGTCGAACGCTGGACCGGTATTCCGACCTCGAAAATGCTGGAAGGTGAGCGCGAGAAGCTGCTGCGGATGGAAGATGAACTGCATTCGCGTGTCATTGGTCAGGATGCAGCGGTGACTGCCGTGGCCAACGCAGTGCGTCGTGCGCGTGCGGGTCTGAATGACGAGAACCGGCCGCTGGGCTCGTTCCTGTTCCTTGGACCGACTGGCGTTGGTAAGACCGAGCTGACCAAGGCCGTGGCGAACTTCCTGTTCGACGACGACAATGCGATGGTGCGCATCGACATGTCCGAGTTCATGGAGAAACACGCCGTTGCCCGTCTGATCGGTGCCCCTCCGGGCTATGTTGGTTACGACGAAGGTGGTGTGCTGACCGAAGCCGTACGGCGCAGACCCTATCAGGTCGTGCTGTTTGACGAGGTCGAAAAGGCGCACCCGGATGTGTTCAACGTTCTGCTGCAGGTTCTCGATGACGGCGTTCTGACCGACGGTCAGGGCCGCACCGTGGACTTCAAGCAGACGCTGATCATCCTGACGTCGAACCTTGGGTCTCAGGCGCTCAGCCAGTTGCCAGAAGGTGCCGACAGTGCGCAGGCCAAGCGTGACGTGATGGACGCGGTCCGGGCGCATTTCCGGCCTGAGTTCCTGAACCGTCTGGACGAAACGATCATCTTTGATCGCCTCAAGCGGGCCGATATGGATGGTATTGTCGACATCCAGATGGCTCGTCTGCAGAAACGTCTGTCCGCCCGCAAGATCGAGCTGGCACTGGACGATGGGGCCAGAGAGTGGTTGGCGGATGAAGGCTATGACCCGGTCTTCGGTGCACGCCCGCTAAAACGCGTTATCCAGCGTGCCTTGCAAAACCCGCTGGCCGAGGCTCTGCTTGCCGGTGAGATCAAGGATGGTGAGACCGTCCCTGTGACCGCAGGCTCAGACGGTCTGATTATCGGCGACCGGCTGGGTACTTCAGAGCGGCCACGCCCGGATGATGCCGTGGTGCATTAAACCAAACAAAGGCCCGCCACACCGGCGGGCCTTCTTTTTTAAGTCACGTCAAAAGCAACTTGTTCAAGTGGGTCGCAGTTGAACAAGTGAGAAAGACGAGGCGTCCAAAGAATCCATAGGGAAATCCATCGTCTCTGGACCCAGCCCTAATCCGCTCAAGTATTTTTCAGTCCCTCTGCGCCCAAATATGTGCTCGAGCACAGAAAACCCTTGTTCAGACGCGTAGGCGCTGACCTCACTGGGAGAGATGTTGAAACGAAAGGGTTCGCCGACTCCGGCCACCGCATTTCCGATACTGTCGACTTCCTTTTGCGCTTGCGATGCTGCGGCGGTTGACGCGTATGTCGTCAGAAAACGCGTTTCCATGGCGCCATTTGACCGGATCATCGCGTACACGTCTGCAACTTCGGGCGGTGCTACATATTCCAACGAAACCTCAGCAATAAAGACCGTGCCCAGCTCATGGTCGTAACCGAGCGACTGCAACTTATCGAGCGTTGTCTCACGAGAGAAATCAACCGCCGTATATCGAACGTTTGGTGGAACGCCAAAATTTGAACTGACCAAAGACCGCTTGGCTTCGATGGTCTCGGGGCGGTCGACCTCGAAAACCGGAATGTGGCTGTGACTGTTGGATAGCCGCAGACCCAGCGTATCAAGACCTGCGCCAAGTACTACGATCTGACGTGCACCATTCTTGATTGCAGTAAGCGCGCGGCTTTGCATGAATGTCTTGCGCCACAGGACCGACGCGACGAGACGGCGCGCCACTGAACGGTCATCGGCGAACTTTAGTACGGCATCCCAGTCGGTAGCTTGGTCCAGGACCTCGGGTCCCTCGGTAGAACCGTTGCGAAATAGCTGCTCGGCAAATGGGTCATAGAATACGCGTCGATATGTTGGGTTGCGGTTGACCAAAGCGCAAAATGCGCAAACCCCAAGAGCGGTGCGGCTTAGTTCAGGAAAGGCACTTTGCGGAACATAAAACATGAAAAGCTCGCCTCGGTTGTTTGTATGACAAGATAGCCTGAATACTCTGCCAATTGGCAGAGTTCAGATTGCCCGGTCAAAGTCGCCAGTCTTTTGAAGGTAAGGCCCGCCAAGCAAGCGGGCCACTTTGTCAAACCATCGCAAAAATGCGCGCAGGCCCGCCGGTGCCACCGGCATGTTTCGGTGCACCGATCACCAGCGTTGCGCCAGCGGCCGGTACGCGATCCAGTCCCGCGATGTTCTCAATCCCGAAACGGCCCGTGGGCAGCCATGCATAATGGGTGGCGAAGTCGGTGGATATGCCGTGGTCCAGGGACAGTGTGTCCGATGCGATCGAGCGCGCCCCGGTTTCTTCGATCAGCATCATTGCGGCTTCGGGGTGGAAACCGGGGTAATGTTGTGCCTGACCGTCAAATCCGCGGTATTCGTCGCTGTCGGCTTTAGCGGCCCACCCGGAATACAGGGCTACGCAAGAGCCATCCGGAATGTCTCCGTTGGCAGACATCCATGCCTTCAGGTCATCTGGTGTCAGCAGCGTATCGACATCCTCGGCTGCGCGGGCGGCAATGTCGACAACGCAAAGCGGTGCCACAAGATCGGACACGGGGATTTCGTCCACCGAAGCACCATCCGCTGAAAAGTGCAGCGGCGCGTCGATATGTGTGCCTGTGTGTTCATTGACTGTCAGGCGCTGCAGGTTAAAGCCGTGTTCGCCAAAATTGAAAACCTGTTCGGACGCGTACCCTGGTTCGCCAAAATAGGTTGGGAAATCGGCACTGATCGTATGGGTCATATCCTCGACCTTACCCTCACCAGCGGCAAGGGCGAACGATGCGCTGGTGCCAGTTGCGGCAACAGCCACACCAGAGGCAGCGGCAGCTTTGAAGAACCCTCTTCTAGAAAGCATACGGTCTTTGACCGCGTTCATCACACAGATGTCACACATTCGTCTTCTCCCTATAGTCTTTCCCGACAATCGGGTGGACAGCGGATCTTTGGGCCAGTCGGCCGATCCTGACAAGAACACTGCAAGTTGCGTGAAGCAGTTGTAAAGATTGAAGGCCCAGGTGTTCTGCTTGAATTGGCGGGATGCGATCAACTTGGCGTGACAGGTATCAACGGTATTGCCGCAATTGGCCCCCGGTGGATGTCACAGGTAATTTGGATTTGATTTGGCGTGAAACGTTACAGTCTCTTCTCCCAATCGTGACGCATGTTGCCTTGGCGGTGTGGTATCAGCGGATTAACTGGAATCTCAGGCTAGCTTACCAAGGAGACTTAAATGGCGCATCGCTGGACCAACACACTGACACATGCCGACGTCACGCCACAGGCGGTGTTCTTGAACCGGCGGCAGGTGCTGGCTGGCCTTGCGGGTGTCGGATTGGCGGGACTGGCCAGACCGGCAGCGGCGCAGGAAGTTCTGGAACCCAACACCTGGGAAGAGATCACCTCGTACAATAACTTTTATGAGTTCGGGACCCGCAAGGACGATCCCGCGAAATACGCGCATACTCTGGTGACCGAACCCTGGAGCGTCGCAATTGACGGTTTGGTCGATAAGCCGGGTGACTATGATTTCAAAGACATCATGTCCGAGATGACGGTTGAAGAGCGCATCTACAGATTCCGGTGTGTTGAGGCCTGGTCGATGGTGGTTCCGTGGAACGGGTTTGAACTTGCCGATCTGCTGAATATGGCCGGTGTGCAGGAAGGCGCCAAATACGTGGCCTTTGAAACTGCGTACCGTCCCGATGAGATGCCGGGCGTTCAATTTCCGATCCTCGAATGGCCTTACCGGGAAGGTTTGCGCCTGGACGAGGCGATGCACCCGCTGACCATCATGGCGACCGGCATCTATGACAAACCCATTCCCAACCAGAATGGTGCACCGCTGCGTCTGGTCGTTCCGTGGAAATATGGCTTCAAGTCCATCAAGTCGATTGTTCGCATCACCCTTACGGATGTCGAGCCGCCCACCAGTTGGAACATGTCCGCTCCGCGCGAGTATGGTTTCTACAGTAATGTGAACCCGAACGTGGATCACCCACGCTGGTCACAGGCCTCGGAACGTCAGATTGGCGGCGGTCTTTTTGCCAAACGAATCCCGACGTTAATGTTCAACGGCTACGAAGAAGAGGTCGCCGGGCTTTACGAAGGTATGGATCTAAAGGAATTCTACTAAGGCCATGCAGAGGCTAAATCAGATATTGCGCCGTGTTCCGGTCTGGCTGGTCTACCTGTTAGGGGCGCTTCCCGCCCCCTGGCTGTTCTATCAGGGTCTGATAGGCGGTCTTGGCGTGGATCCAATTGAGGCATTGGAACACAGATACGGTGAACTGGCACTTCAGCTATTGATTGCCGTTCTTGCAATATCACCGCTGCGGCGGTTCCTTGGCCTGAACCTGTTAAAGTTTCGACGCGCGCTGGGCGTTCTGACCTTTGCCTATGTCAGCCTGCATCTTTTGGTGTGGCTAGCGCTGGATGTGCAGCTGCCCAGTCAGATTTGGTCGGATATTGTGAAGCGCCCTTATATAACGGTCGGCATGGCAGCGTTTGTCCTGATGATCCCGTTGGCGGTGACGTCAAACAATCTGTCGGTGCGCAAATTGGGGCCCCGGTGGCGCAGCCTGCAGAGGCTTGTCTTTCCAGCGGCGATTCTGGGTGGGCTGCATTACGTCATGCTTGCCAAGGGATTTCAGATCGAGCCGCTGGTCTACCTGTCTCTGATCGTCAGCCTGATACTGTTACGCATTCCAGTTTCTGGACTGCTGACTCGGTTTCGCCCAGTCGATTCCGCCTGACTCGGCGCCGAGTCTGTAGGTAACTCTGTTGAAAACGTCGGATTCAGCGCTGCCTCACATGCTTGTGGCGTATTTTTAGCGGGGGAGTGTCGGGTAAATCACTGTTTTATAATTATAAAATTAAATCGTGCGGTTTTTTGCAAGTTTATCGAATTTTCCGCTTGCGGACTTATGCGGTTATACTTAGAACCCCCTTCACCGGCGCTGCTGAGGCGCTTGGGACGCTGCGGAAGCGGCGGAGACGC
>NZ_WQCG01000008.1 GCF_013032505.1 Ruegeria atlantica | reverse complement strand
ATCGGTGCTATCGCGCTGGGCAGGTCGAAAGACCTGCCCTTTCTTTTTGTGCTGCTCATCTATGGAGCCTGTCGCCGATGAGCTAGTCTCTTTTAGAAATGAAGATACGCTGCCCGCGTTTCGTGGTGATGCCTGGGATTGCCTGGGTTCCCTTGCATATACGGCGAGAAATCCAACGGAGCAGGCACAAGCTTCTGAATGGAATTGCACAAACGATGGCTTTGTCGAAGCCATTGACTTGAAAACCAAAGCGATGCCCGGTCGCGGATACGCCAGTCACCTCACGAAGCAGGTTCTCAACTTCATCAGAGCCGGCTCCATTTCTTCTTCGGAACACCCGCAAAAGCCCAAAATTAAGCCATTGCGACCTGAATTCCCGACTGAGAGCCGCGAAAGCGGCCGTACTGCAATGCCCATCTCCGATGCAGCCATGGCGATCTTTGTATCTTCGAAATCACTGTTTAGGTGAAACACAATCTGCATACCCGCATGGTGGTTGATGAAATGCCCAAATTCCATGAAGTCTCGTTTGAGTTTCTCCAGAAGAAATTTCCGTCGTTCATCGTAAATCCGGCGCATGCGGCGCAAGTGTCGGTAAAACTCTCCGGACTTCATGAACTCAGCCAGTGCCTGTTGCGGCATATAGCTCGCTTTTGACCCGAAACGGTTCAACGTTGTCCGGATTCGATCAAGCAGGGCATCGGGGGCCACGATATATCCTAACCGCAGGGAATTAGAGAATATCTTGGAAAAGCTGCCGATATAAATTGCCCTGTTCAGCTGGTCAAAACCGGCCATTGCAGGGATCGGCCGCCCAGCATACCGGAATTCACTGTCGTAGTCGTCTTCGATAATCCAAGCGTGGTTCCTTTCAGCCCATGCCAGGAAATCCAAACGGCGACTTGGCGACATAGCGCCGCCAAGCGGGTATTGATGCGAAGGTGTCAGTACAGCAAGTTTTGGCGTCGCGTGCCGGTCAGGTAACCGGGCACCGTTTTCGTCCACGTCCAAGAAGGTCGTCCCAAGGCCTTGGGCATTGGCAAGACGGCGCACCGGCAAATAGCCGGGATTTTCTAGGCCGACAGCCTCGCCTTTACCGACCAAACTGCGCAAACAGATCTCGATTGCATCAATTGAGCCTGCGGTCACTATGATGTGGTGCGCCGCGGCATCAATCCCACGCCATTCCGAAACATGTTCCGCGATAGCTTCGCGCAGATCACCGTTTCCAAAGACTGAGCTTCCAGACAACATGGTCTCGGGGTTCGTTCGGCACACGCGGGCAACCGTCTTGGCCCACTGCCGGTGCGGGAACAACCGCATGTCCGGGTGACTGGCTTCGAAAGGCATCGGAGTTTTTAGCTGTTCTTCGACGGATTTGGGCTGTTTTCGAGCAACATGCTTCGTCAACTCAACTTCGCCCAAGGCGCAGACTGTGTAGCCAGACCCTTGCAAACTATTCAGATATCCTTCTGCCACAAGCTGTTCATAGGCGGTCACGACGGTCGAGCGTGAAACGCCAAGTTCAGTGGCAAACACGCGTGTTGGCGGCAGCTTTGTTCCCTCGGCCAAATCTCCGGAAATGGTACGCGCTCGGATGGCCGCGCAGATCTGCTCAAAAACAGGCGTCTTCGCGGATCGGTCGATGGAAAAGGCAAGCCAAGGTGTGTGCTTCATATTGGTATGCTAATTTTTTTCATTTTTGGACATTAATAAGCATCCAAAACCATGACAATCCGGTCACTGAAAATACCGGAAAGGACGCTGCCATGTCAGTGCGCAAAAACGAACACGGCCAATTGATTGGGATGGCTTTACCGAATTGGTCAGGAGTCCAGCACCCTGGGCACAATGAAATGGCCGGTCGTTACGCGCGTCTGAGCTCGCTGGATCCGTTGACACATACGAATGACCTTTTCGAGGCGTTCGGCAAGGATCGCGTGGGCAAAATCTGGACCTACAACTTCATTGGACCGTTCAACACGATCTCGAGTCTGAGGACCTGGACCGACGGTGCCAGCAGTGTTCACGCTCAACCCTATTTCGCCGTGGTCAATCAGGAAACCGGTACGGCGTCAGGAATTGCAAGCTTTATGCGCATTCAACCGGAACATGGCGTGATGGAGATCGGCGGCATCACATTCGCACCCAGTTTGCAGCGCACAAGGGTTGCGACCGAGGCGATCTATCTGATGATGCGGCGCGCCATGACCGAACTGGGCTATCGCCGACTGGAATGGAAATGCGACGCACTAAACGCGCCTTCGCGTGCAGCGGCAGAGCGTTTCGGTTTTAGTTTCGAAGGCGTGTTCCAACAGGCGATCACATACAAAGGACGCAACAGGGACACCGCTTGGTATGCACTTTTGGATAGTGAATGGCCACCAGTCGAGCGCGGTTTCCAAGCGTGGTTGGCGTCGGACAACTTCGACGAAAGTGGTCAACAACGCAACAAACTCTCGGACCTGATTGCGCATGAGCGTGCCAATTTCGTTGAACAGGAGGGCGTTGTATGAATCGTCTGACCATGTTCACTATGTTCTATACCGCCAGCTTTCTGCAAGCGGGCGCATATGGGCTTACTTTCATGTTGCCGCGCCTGTTCGAGACCTTTGGCGCCAACGAGAAAATGGTGGGCTTAATGCTATTCGTCACCACCATCGCAACGTTGGTTACTGTATACTTTGCCGGGCATTTGTCGGATAGGTTCGGGCGCGTACGCACACTGGGTACAGCTTGTCTGTCTATTGCAGCCGCGCTGACCGCCTATGGCCTCGCTGATGGCGTCGGGGTGCTTCTGATTTTCGCCAGCGTCGCGATCGGGTTTGGTTGGGGGCTGACGTACGCGCTGTCCCCTATCGTTCTGACGGGCCTCGTAACGACCGCCGAACGGGTGCGCTATTTCGCTATTCTGTCGGTGGCTTTGATGGCGGGGTTCGGTCTGTCACCGGTGATGGCGTCTATGATGGAAAATTCCGGCTTGTCGGTGAATTTTGCATTCTTCGTTACCGCTGCGCTGTGCGCTTTGGCTGGGGTTGTCTTTTTTGCCCTTATCAAGCCCATTCGCATGCTGTCCGAACCCAACGGCCCTGAAGTGCGTTCATCCCTGTCGCGGGCCAGTGTCGCCGCAATCATGCGTTCGCGCGCGCGGTTGCCTGTGATCATGGTCTGTCTCGGTGCGTCTGTCTTTGCCGGGATGAACAACTTCCAGACCGTTTTCGCGGATGAGCGAGGATTGGATTACGCCGACTACTTTCTGGTCTACACAATCACAGTAGTCTTGTTTCGGGTTGTGCTGGCGCGGTTCAAAGGCGGCGGCAATCCATATATGACTATTGCGGTCCTGCAATACGTGATGTTCGGGTCCGTGGTGCTGTTCATGGGGATTGGCGGCAATGCTCCGATGTACTTGGTCGTCGCATTCTTGTTCGGTATTGGTTACGGAGTGAGTTATCCGATCCTGGCAGCAATGACAGCCAATGATGCCGATCAGGAGCTTCTACCCCAGACTCTTCAGTTCTTCGCGCTTTCGTACTTCATCGGGATCTTCGGCTTCCCGCTGATTGCCGGTTGGATGATCGTGGAATTGGGTGGTTTTGCGCTGCTGATCCTTGTGGCTGCCTTGGCCGGGGTCGAGGCAACTATGGCGGTCATGCGCGGGGCGCAGAACCGCAAGGACGTGTTGGCCAGAACATGACCCGAACTATTGGCGCGCGTTCTGCCTAAAGGATTCGCTTTCACAGATGATTCCAATTTGTTGCGGCGACGAGGAAACCTGATCGCCCCGACAAAATGTTAGCGGGGGTCTATCACCGATTTCTCTTTTAAATTCAGCCATTCAGAGAGGGTGGCGGCTGACGCGGCTTGGGCCCTTGGAAGGGGCAGTGTCCTACCGTTTCAGTTGTGCTACACGAAAGCAACTCTGAAACAAAAAACCGCCAAAACCCCGGCGATATACCGGAAAGTCCGGAACATCGTGCTGCATGGTTTTGGGGAGCGTTGAGGTTACGAATTGAAAAGTACCGTACAAAAAGCAGCGCGCCTTTCCGTGGCACCCATGATGGACTGGACAGACCGGCATTGTCGGTTTCTGCACAGGCTGTTGAGCCAGAACGCGCTTCTGTACACCGAAATGGTAACTGCCCCGGCGTTGGTGCGCGGTGGCGCGTTGCATCTGTTGGATTACAGTCCGCAAGAACACCCCGTCGCCCTTCAATTGGGCGGTTCAGACCCAGAGGAATTGTCGCAAGCAGCCCGGCTGGGTGCACAAGTTGGGTATGATGAGATCAATCTGAATTGTGGTTGCCCCTCGGATCGGGTCCAATCGGGCACTTTCGGGGCCGTGTTGATGAAAGACCCCGTCCGCGTTGCGGATTGCGTTACCGCGATGCGCGATGTCGTTGATGTAGAGGTTACGGTCAAATGCCGTATTGGGGTCGATGATCAGAATCCCGAACAGGTCCTGCCCGAGTTTCTGCAGGCCATTCATGCTGCCGGATGCCGACGTGTAACAATCCACGCGCGCAAGGCTTGGCTGCAGGGGCTAAGCCCCAAGGAAAACAGGGATATCCCGCCCTTGGACTATGATCTTGTGCATCGGATGAAGGGGGCGTTCCCGGACCTGCATATCTCGATCAACGGTGGGATTACGTCTCTGAAACAGGCGAAGGCGCAATTGGATGCCGGGCTGGACGGGGTCATGATTGGCCGCGCCGCATATCATCAGCCCACCGATATTCTGGCCGAGGCCGATGCCCTGATTTTCGGTGGTGGACGGGTGGCTGATCCGGTTGATGTCGTTCACAAAATGGTGCCCTATGTCGAAAATCACCTTGCCGGTGGTGGGCGTCTGCACCAGATCACGCGTCATATGCTGGGTCTTTTCGCCGGTCGCCCCGGTGCGCGCGCCTGGCGGCGGGCTCTGTCCGAGGGGGCGGTTCACGAGGGGGCCGGCTCCGAAGTGATGCTGCGAGCTCTGGACAGTATCGCGCCTTTGGCAGAGGTTTGAAGAGAACGGAATACGGCCAAATGGCCGGTTTGGGGGGATGATGCCCGAGACGATGTTGCTGGCCCAGATGCTGGGCCTTTTGCTTGTAATCGGGGCGCTGGCCGGTGTCTTGGCTGGCTTGCTGGGTGTTGGCGGCGGTATCGTTTTGGTGCCCGCGTTTTTCTATGCGTTCCAAACACTTGGATATGGCGGCCCTCAGTTGATGCAGCTGTGTCTGGCGACGTCTTTGGCTACCATCATCGTCACATCACTACGATCCGTCCTGGCGCATAACAAGAAAGGCGCGGTGGACTGGGATATCCTGCGCAGCTGGGGGCCGGGAATTGCAGTGGGGGCCATTGTCGGCGTGCTGGTCGCTTCGGCACTGCGAACCGAAGCGTTGCAAGCGTTGTTCGGCGTGTTGGGTATGGTCATTGGCGCATATCTGGGTTTGGGCAAATCAGAATGGCGGCTTGGCGACGCGATGCCAAAAGGCGTGAAGCTGGTGCTTTTGTCGCCCTCGGTCGGATTTCTGTCAGTACTAATGGGCATTGGTGGCGGCAGCTTTGGCGTGCCGCTGATGAGCCTGTTCAACACGCCTATTCACAGGGCGGTTGCAACGGCCGCAGGTTTTGGTGTGATCATCGCGGTGCCTTCGGTTTTGGGTTTTCTGTTCCTGGACATCGCGCCTGAACACCGCCCTCCGTACACAATCGGCGCGGTCAATCTGATCGCTTTTGCAATTGTTGTAGCCATGACAATGATCACTGCGCCCTGGGGCGTAAAGCTGGCGCATGCGATGGATCCCAAGCCGTTGAAGCGTGTGTTCGCGGTTTTCCTAACGCTGGTTGCCTTGAATATGCTGCGTAAGGCGCTGGGGCTGTGAGCGTTTTTTGGGACAAAGGTTGGATCAGGTTTCCGTACGACCCGACGCTGGCCCAATGGGTGGAACATGCTTTGCCGCAAGCCAGTGCCTCGGTCACAGATCCGACCTTTGCGGAATGGTTGGATTGCGAAGGCACGTGGTTCATCGGCGTGGACGCACTGGACAATGATCCAGAGGGCAGGGTGGCGCGATCGGATGTTTTGTCGGGTCAGGCTATGGACTTTATCTCTGAACATTATGGGCGGTTGCCTCTGCACAAAGGGCAGGTCTCGGTCGTTTACCCCGGTTACCCCCGCCCACGTCGCGGCGAGGGTGAAGCGGCCACCAGATACCGGCGAAGCCGTGATGCGGCGCATGTCGACGGATTGCGCCCCATGGGGCCGGATCGTCGACGCCGGGTGGATGAACCGCACGCGTGGATTCTTGGCATCCCTCTGACCGAGGCCAGCGCGGATGCCGCGCCGATGGTTCTGTGGGAGGGCAGCCACCAGATACTGGGCGCTGCATTCGCACAAGCGATGAAAGGCCTACCCAAGGACAGCCTTCACCAGATCGACGTAACCGACATATATCAGGCGGCCCGTCGCGAGGTGTTTGAGACCTGCCCCCGGATCGAGCTGCCAGCAAAACCGGGCGAATCCTATCTGCTGCATCGCCACTGCCTGCACGGCGTCGCGCCTTGGGCCGAGGGTGCGACCGCTGGCCCGGATGGACGGATGATCGCCTATTTTCGCCCCGAATTCGCCGGGGGAGTAGCCGAGTGGATCGAATCCCCCTAACCTGTTGCCATTATTCAGGTTTGGAGATTTTCGATGATTACGGTTCACACGGATTCTGATGGGGCCCAGATCGAGGTCGAGCTGTCCGGCGAAGTGACGAGCAAGGACTACAGCGAGACATTGGTCCCTGCGATAGAAGCGGCGCTTGAGGCTCATGATGCGGTGCGCCTGTTGGCGATCGTGCAGCCAGAGTTCAAAGGCTATGATCTTGGGGCCGCTTGGTCCGATACCAAGCTGGGGCTCAGCCACTGGCGCGGTTTTGACCGTATCGCTGTTGCAGCCGATCAGGGCTGGGTGCAGACGAGCATTCGTTTGGCGGCGCCTATCCTGCCTTGTCCTGTTCACGTGTTCGAATTGGCAGAGCTTGAAGTCGCGCGCCGTTGGATGCGCGAATCCTTGGGAGCCATCCATGTCACCGATTTGGGCGGACCCTCGGTGCAGATCAGCTTGATGGGCAAGCTGGACCCCGAAGAATACCAGCAGGCAGAACGGGATCTGGATTCCTTATTGAGTTCAAAAAACGGATTCCGCCTGTTGATCGACCTACGCGAGTTCGACGGTTGGCAGGGACTGACGGCATTGGCCGCACATTTTCGTCTGGCCCGAGGACATGTGGGACTGCTGGATCGCGCGGCCATCGTCGGGGACAAATCCTGGCAGCACATGGCACAGCGTGTCGCTAGTCACGTTCTGGGTGCACGCACACAGTTCTTTCCTTCAGAGGAATTTGAAAACGCAAAATCCTGGCTTGCAGCCGGATAACGCGACCATGATCAAGGCGGCAAATTTAATCTGGCTTTACCATTACGTCAGGTAAATTTGCCGGCTGTTTATTTTTTCTTGATCGGCCGGTCAAAAAAAGCTTACACATGTATTGTTCTTCCGCCTGACCACATCGGGAGATCATTTATGCTGAAGAGCGCCGCTGTGGGTTGCCACTCACTTACGCATGTCTTCGAACTTGATCCCCCCTCGGAGTTCAGACCAACCCGCAGCGGCGCGAATTCAGCTTAAAAATCACAAATGAACATCAGGATTTATTCATGCGCGCTGCACGTCCGCCGCGCCGTTTGGCAAGGCGTGGCTTGCGTGTGGGCAAGTCTTCCATGATTTCAGCCCGCTCGTCGCTGTCCATTTTCGACCAGCGCGTGATCTCATCAATGGTGCGATAACAGCCGGTACAGATGCGTTCGGTCGGGTGCACGACGCATATCTGGATGCAAGGGCTTTCGACCTCGTTCCTTTTCCAGACCATGTTTGTCATCGGTGTACCCCGTTTCCCTCACAGAAAGCGCAGCCTATCCAGCGCTCCTTGCAGAATATAGCCGGCTGCGACGTGATCGATAACCTGTCCGCGACGTTTTCGTGTCGTATCCGCCTCAAGCAGTGCCTTTTCCGCCGCAACAGTGCTAAGCCGTTCGTCCCAAAAGCCTATGGAAACCTCGGTCAGGCGCGACAGGTTTCGGGCAAATGCACGGGTCGATTGACAGCGGGGACCTTCGGTTCCGTCCATGTTTCTGGGCAGGCCGAGTACGACGCCGCTGATCTCGCGGTCCGCGATGATTTCCAGAAGTCGGGCAGAATCCAGCGTGAATTTCTTGCGCCGTACCGTCTCGAGGGGAGTTGCCACACCGCGCATCCGGTCGGACACGGCGACACCGATCGTTTTTTCACCCAAATCTAATCCGATAAGCGCCGTCATGGGCGGCAATGCGGCGGCGAAGTCTTCGAATTCGTCATGGATCATTGTGCGATACCTGCCTGAAGCGCGGCGGCGTCGATGATTGCAAGGGCATCGGCATTGTCGGCAAAGACTGCCATGGCTTCGTTTCTGATGTCGATGGCGCGCTGTCCTTCGCCCAGAACGCCCAAAGCGGCGATCAGACGGGCCCAATCCTCGGGCGCGCCCCCTTCGGTGGCCAGCCGGTCCGAAAGCTGGTTGACCATGCCGCGGATCATCTCTTGCCTTTCTTCCGGGGTAAGCGCCTCGGCAGCCTCGATGTCGTCCTGACTTGGGCCAGGCCCAGCAGGAGCTGACATCTCGGGCGCGTTGAACACGCCAGCGCGAAACGCCAGTTCATCCAGTTGCGTGAGAATTGCGTCGACCCACGGAGCTCCGGCTGGCGCATTACGCAACGCGTCTGTCCAGATGCGATAACCGATGTCGGGACGCCCGACTTGCACCATCATCTGGCCCAGGTAGTACAGTGCCGGGCCATGGCGTGGATCGCGTTTTAATGCTTCGCGCAATGCGGTTTCGGCTTCGGGTGACACATATCCACCCGCCGACAGGATCATCATTTCGGCAAGATGCGAATAAGCGTCTGCAGGGACTTCGTCGCCGGACAGTTCGATCACCCGCTGCTGCGCCTTGTATGCGGCAGGAAAATTGCCTGCGTTCGCCTCGTGCTGCGCCAGCAGAATATGGCCTTGCAGGTCGTCGGGACGCGCCTCGACGGTTTCACGCAGTTGTTCCAAAAGTGCCGCGTAGCTCTCTTCCAGCTGAGGCAGGGGAGCTGGCGCGGTGGTGGCTTCGAATTCGGCCTGGCTGGGGCGTTCGGCGCGCAAGGTTTCTGCCCGCTCTATGCGCAGCGACAGAGGTTGATCCGGCAGTCCAGCCGCACCCATCCGGTCGTACATCCAGGCGGCGCCGCCAACAAGAACAAGCCCCACGGCAGCGATTGCCGTGGCAGAGGCCCATTGTGGTGGTCCCGGTCGGCTGGCCTGTGCCTGCATCTGGGCGTCTGCCGCAAGAATTCGACGCGAGATTTCTGTACGCACTCGTTCCGCATCGGCTTCGCCAATGACACCTCGGGCCAGATCCTTGTCTACGCCCGCCAGTTGCTCGCGATACACACGCAGGTCATAAGCCGCTGCGGGTTCGCGTGTGTCGCGCGTTCGCAGGATGGAATAGCCCAAGACCACTGCAGTTACGGCAGCGGTTAGGATGATCAGGACCCAGAACGACATGGCTTCTCCGATTTGGCTGCCCTGACTTAGACCTCTCGGCGGGCCGACAAAAGGGACAAATGGCCGCTGGTCGCCTTCATGTCGCAATAATGGGGCCTATGTCGCAATAGTGCGATATTACGGCGTTGAACGGCAGGGGCAGGTTGCCGTTACGCGGCATATCTTCGCCCAATCACCGAACCGGATGGATTCGCCTATGAAACACTATTCAGCCTTTGCTGTGGCGCGCGAAGCGCTGCGCTATCACACCGGATGGGAACGCGCCTGGCGTTCGCCCGAACCCAAGAAAAAATACGACGTGATCATCGTCGGTGCTGGCGGTCATGGTCTGGCCACAGCCTACTATCTTGGTAAGAACTACGGCATCCAGAATGTCGCCGTGATCGAAAAAGGCTGGCTGGGCGGCGGCAATACCGGCCGGAACACAACCATCATCCGCTCGAATTATCTTCAGGATCCTTCGGCAGCTATCTATGAGAAAGCGCGCGGCCTCTACGAAGACCTGAGCCAGGACCTGAACTATAACATCATGTTCAGCCCTCGTGGCGTTATGATGTTGGCCCAGACTCAGCATGAAATTCGCGGCTATCAGCGCACGGCGCACGCGAATGCGTTGCAAGGGGTTCAGACCGAGTGGATCACACCCGAACGCGTCAAGGAACTGGTGCCGATCATCAACATCGACGGCCCGCGCTATCCGGTTTTGGGCGCATTGTGGCAGGAACGCGGTGGTACCGCGCGTCACGACGCCGTGGCGTGGGGCTATGCCCGCGCCTGTTCCGCGATGGGCATGGACATCATCCAGCAGTGCGAAGTCACCGGTGTCCGCTCTGACAATGGTCGCGTCGTCGGTGTCGACACCACCAAGGGCTCTATCGACTGTGACAAGCTGGGCATCGTCGTGGCTGGTCACTCTGGTCAGTTGGCCGAGATGGCGGGCTTCCGCCTGCCGCTTGAGGCGATTGCGCTGCAGGCGCTGGTCTCCGAGCCGATCAAACCTTGCATGGATGTGGTCGTGATGGCCAACACCGTGCACGGCTACATGTCGCAATCCGACAAGGGCGAGATGGTGATCGGCGGCGGTACTGACGGGTTCAACAACTACACCCAGCGCGGTTCGTTCCACCATATCGAAGAAACTGTCCGCGCGCTGGTCGAGACCTTCCCGATGATCTCGCGTCTGAAGATGCTGCGTCAGTGGGGCGGTATTGTGGATATGACCGGCGACCGGTCTCCGATCCTGTCAAAAACGCCGTTGGGCGGCTGCTTTATCAACTGCGGTTGGGGCACCGGTGGTTTCAAGGCTATTCCGGGCTCGGGCTGGGGCATGGCACAGCTGATGGCAACTGGTCATTCACCGTTGACCGAAGCCTTCACACTGGACCGTTTCAAAGAGGGCCGCTTCATCGACGAAAGCGTCGCTGCAGGCGTGGCGCACTGAGGGTCGGACCCATGAGTGCTATTGTTTCGAATTCTGGTTGGCCAAACTGCCGACCGACCGCCAAAAGGATGATCACATGTTGATCCTGAATTGCCCTTACTGCGGCGTGGACGCCGAAGAAACCGAACTGGCCGCAGGTGGCGAGGCGCATCTGAAGCGCTTTGGTCCCGGTTCGTCGGATAACGAATTTCACGACTACCTGTTCATGCGGGAAAACCCCAGAGGCGTTCATTTCGAACGCTGGCGCCACAGCAACGGCTGCGGCAAGTGGTTCCACGCCGCACGCTGCACGCAAACGCTCGAGGTGTTCGGGACGTATTCCGCCCAGACCACCGAGCCACCGCAAGAAATCAAGGACGCGATCACTGCAAAGCGCCCTGGTTGGAAGTGGAGAGACTACGAATGATCCGCGCCGCCATCCATAATTCCGCCTGCGAAAGGTCCGCAACATGAGCACCCGTCTCGCAAAACAAGGCCGGCTGATTGACCGGTCGAAACAGGTCACCTTCACCTTCAACGGCACCTCAATGCAGGGGTACGAGGGGGACACGCTTGCCTCAGCCCTGCTGGCCAACGATCAGATGATGATGGGCCGGTCGTTCAAGTATCACCGTCCGCGCGGCGTCGTCGCCAGCGGCGCGGAAGAGCCGAACGCATTGGTCGGTCTGGGGCAGGGCAACCGGTTCGAGCCGAACCAGCGCGCCACCACGACCGAGCTGTTCAATGGTCTGACGTCGGTGTCGCAGAACCACTGGCCGAACCTTGAATTCGACATCGGTGCGGTGAACACCGCGTTGGCGCGGTTCCTTCCGGCCGGTTTCTACTACAAGACATTCATCCATCCCAAGCCTTTCTGGAAACACGTCTACGAACCGATCATTCGTCAATCGGCTGGACTGGGTAAAGCGCCCGACAAGGACAACCGCGACGCAGACACTTACGAACACTTCTACGCCTTCACCGACGTTCTAGTGATCGGCGGCGGGGTCGCCGGATTGCAAGCGGCCATGACAGCAGCTGAGTCCGGTGCCAAGGTTCTGCTGATCGAGCAGACCGCACATTGGGGTGGGCGCGCGCCGGTGGATGGTGGGACCATCAACGATGAGCCTGTGGATAAGTTCGTGGAACAAATGGTTTCCAAATTGGAAACAATGAGCAACGTAACCATGCGTAACCGCTGCATGGGCGCGGGTGTCTACGACCACGGATACGTTCTGGGTTACGAGCGTCTAAATGACCACAAGCCGGGCTCACAAGGTCCGCGCCATCGCTTGTGGCGTATTCGGGCCAAGCAGGTTGTCACCGCGACGGGTGCAATCGAACGCCCGCTGTCATTTGCGGGCAATGATGTGCCGGGCGTCATGCTGGCTGCGGCTATGCGGGACTATGTGGTGAACTGGGGCGTAACCCCGGGCGAGCGAGTGATCGTTGCGACCAACAATGACGACGCATACCGCACCGCAATTATCCTAAAACAGGCAGGCGTTGATGTACTGCGTGTGGTCGATGCGCGCGCGGCTGCCGGGCCGTTGGCGGAAGAGGCGCGACAGCTAGGCATTCGGGTTGACCCCGGAAAGGCTATTGCCAAAGTCAAAGGCGGTAAGCGCGTCAAGAAGGTTGCGATCTGCAATCAGGAAGGCATCGGTGGCGCTCGCGAAGAAGTTGAGTGCGATGCGGTTGCCATGTCTGGTGGTTGGTCCCCGGTTGTTCACATGTGGTCGCATTGCGGCGGCAAGCTGATTTGGGACGAGGCACAAGCGCATTTCCGCCCCGATCCGGCGCGGCCACCATTGGGGGCGAACGGCGAGGGATTTGTTGTGGCTGCTGGAGCGTCTAATGGCCCTCTGGCATTGGGCGATGTTCTGACGGACGCGCACGCTGCGGGCAAAGCGGCCGCCAAAGCAGCTGGCTTCAAGCCAAAGAACACCAAGGCTCCGGCTGGTGAGGCCACGCAAGAGGCAGCTATGCAAGCGGTCTGGCTGATGCCCGCCAATGCCGAAGTGCAGTTACGCATGAAATCCTGGCTGGACTTCCAGAACGACGTCAAAGTTTCTGATGTGCAACTGGCCGCGCGCGAGGGCTATGAAAGCGTCGAGCATACTAAACGATACACTACACTGGGTATGGCGACAGATCAGGGTAAGTTAAGTAATATCAATGGCCTGGCGATTCTTGCTGATGCACTGGAATCGGAAATTCCGAAGGTGGGCACCACGACGTTCCGGCCGCCATACACGCCCATTTCGATGGGTGCGATTGGCGGCGAAGCGCGTGGCGACGTGTTCCAACCGATCCGTCAAACGCCGATGCATGACTGGCACGACAAGAACGGCGCGGATTGGGAACCGGTCGGCCACTGGCGCCGGACCTACGCCTATGTGCGCCCCGGTGAATCCGTGCATGACGCAGTAAACCGCGAGGTCAAGAATACCCGCGAAAACCTTGGTCTGCTGGACGCGTCGACGCTGGGCAAACTGATCGTCAAAGGCCCGGACGCCGGCAAGTTCCTCGACATGATGTACACCAACATGATGTCCACGCTGAAGGTCGGCAAATGCCGCTATGGCCTGATGTGTTCGGAAAACGGTTTCCTAATCGACGACGGTGTTGTTGCTCGCATCGACGAGGACACCTGGCTGTGCCACACAACCACCGGCGGAGCGGAACGCATCCACGGTCATATGGAAGAATGGCTGCAAACCGAATGGTGGGACTGGAAAGTCTACGTTGCCAACGTGACCGAGCAATACGCTCAGGTCGCCGTGGTCGGCCCCAACGCCCGCAAGGTGCTGGAAAAGTTGGGTGGCATGGATGTCAGCAAAGAGGCGCTGCCATTTATGGAATGGCGCGACGGTAAGATCGGTGATTTCGATTGCCGGGCCTACCGTATCTCGTTCTCGGGTGAGTTGTCCTATGAGATTGCTGTCCCTGCGTCTCAGGGCCAGGCGTTCTGGGATGCATTGATGGACGCAGGCAAAGAGTTCGGCGTCATGCCTTATGGCACCGAATGTCTGCACATCCTGCGGGCCGAGAAGGGCTTTATCATGATCGGGGACGAGACCGACGGCACCGTGATCCCGCAGGATCTGGGGCTGCACTGGGCGCTCTCGAAGAAGAAAGAGGACTACCTCGGTAAACGCGCCCATTCACGCAGCCATATGGCCGATCCGGACCGCTGGAAACTGGTCGGTCTCGAGACTGTGGATGGTTCTGTCATACCCGACGGTGCTTACGCAGTCGGCGAGGGCGTCAACGCCAACGGTCAGCGCAACATGATCGGGCGTGTGA
This sequence comes from Ruegeria atlantica, assembly GCF_013032505.1. GTDB lineage: Bacteria > Pseudomonadota > Alphaproteobacteria > Rhodobacterales > Rhodobacteraceae > Ruegeria > Ruegeria atlantica_F. The sequence goes on along the minus strand of NZ_WQCG01000008.1, from coordinate 172,856 downwards.
CCTCGACATATTACTCGGCCAACCTCGGAAAAGGCATCGCCATGGGGCTGATCAAACATGGTCCGGACCGGATGGGCGAGATTGTCGAGTTCCCGGGCACCGATGGCAAAACCTACAAAGCTAAGATCGTGGACCCGATCTTCTACGACAAGGACGGGGAGAAGCAGAATGTCTGAACCGATCAGCGCACTGAATCACGCCAGCTATGACGGCATCGCCACAGTCGAAGAAACCGGCCTGCAGGGCATGATCACTTTGCGCGGCGACCTGTCCGATAAGGTGTTAGCCAAAGCGGTAAAAGACGCCACCGGGAAGAAAATGCCCGGCCAGCGTGAGGCCCTGGTCGATGGTCAGACCGGCGTTTGCTGGATGTCCACCGATGAATTGTTGGTGCTTGTTCCCTACGCCGATGTCGAGGCCAAACTGGCCGCAATGACCAACGCGCTCAGCGGGACACACGCGTTGGCCGTCAACGTTTCGGACGCCCGGGCGGTTTTCCAAATCTCTGGCATGAAAGCCCGTGAGGTGCTGGGCAAACTAGCCCCGGTCGAGTTATCGGCTGAGGCGTTCCAGCCCGGACAAATCCGCCGTTCACGGCTGGCGCAGGTGGCCGGGGCGTTCTGGATGGACGATGATCAGACTTTCCGTGTGGTCTGTTTCCGATCTGCTGCGGACTATGTGTTCAAACTGCTTAAGGTTGCGGCGCAGCCGGGCAGTGAGGTTGGGGTCTACTAACTTCCGAACAAAAAAGCCCCGGGAAGACCGGGGCTTTTTTTATTTTATGATAGCGCAGTTGCCTGTGCCGTAAGGTTTGTTTGCAGCGCTGACATTGACGAAGCTGCCGCGAACTTTGATTTTGTTCTTTGCGGGATCCAGATTGGCTTGGTAGCGCATCCGAATATCTTGACCTTCCGAGCTTTGGAGGGTGACATTCCATATGACGCGATAGGTGTCATTGCCACGGACGCTCAGGCTGGCATCCATCCAGTCGTGATACCCGCTGACAACCTGAGCTGTTTGCGCGGAAGGATCTATGCGGAATTGGTATTCCGGAGCGATCCAACCATCCCTTCCTTTCACTTTGCAATGATAGGTGGTGCCGTCAGCCAAAGCCGCCTGAGCAAAAACTGAAGCAGCGGCAAACATTAAGAAACGTAGTTTCATTTATTCTCAATCCAGTAAATCCAGCCACCTGTTTTCAGCAATCTCAGGTGGAAAACACAAGTAGAATTTCGCGCTAGATTTAGGAATACGTAAGAATAATTTAGCGCGATAACAAAACTGTATGGTAGCGCTTTAAAGCGTCGGGTTGCAGCAACGCCTGCAGGTCGAGAGGCCGCCCCTTTTCATCCATGGCATTTGAATAAAATGACAGGCTATCCAAAAGAGATTCAGTGTAATGGAAAGCTTTGTCTTCTCCGAGGAGCGGCGAATGCAGCGACAGATACAATGCAGGACGTTGTTTTTGTAACCATGGCAGCAAACTTGGCAGAACCATGAACTCGGCCCCCTCGATGTCCACTTTGACCAGGGAGACTTTGGTGAGATCACTCGCCGCCTCGAACTGGCTCCAAGCAATGGTCAAAGCGTCGCTACCATGCGCGCCGTCATGCAAGAGCGAACTGGTGGAATCCCCCGGTTCTCCTCTCACTGACGCCATGCGGGCTACTCCGAACCGATCTGATAGCGCCACGCCAAAGGCCGAAACGTTGTCAATGCCGTTGAGATCCAGATTCCACGCAAGATGCCGATACGCTGTGGGGTCCGGTTCGAAACACCAGACATGCCGTGCCTTGCGGGCTCCGTACAGCACCGTTGGTCCAATCCAGGCGCCGATGTCCAGATAGTCGCTGTCCGGTGACAGATACTGGTCAAGCACTCCGAAGGTTTCAGGTTCCCATCGACCTTCCGATGCCTTGCGCCAGAACTTCGAATGATAAGGGTCCAGTCGAAACGGCTCGCCATTCAGCTGGCCCGCATAGTATCCGCGGGCGCGGTAAAACATCTTGCGCGCCTGTGTAAGCATCGCCTGCCTCCGGGTTTTCTTGTCTCGGCTCTTGACCTGCGGCGGCTGCCAAAGCATTTAACCTTGGGAACCGCAACTTACATTTTAAACAGGGGGCCGATATGGCTTTTGAACTTCCTGATCTTCCTTATGCACATGACGCGCTGGCAGCCAAGGGTATGTCCGCGGAAACACTGGAATATCACCACGACCTGCACCACAAGGCCTATGTCGACAACGGCAACAAGCTGATCGCCGGCACCGAGTGGGACGGCAAGTCGCTGGAAGACATCATCGTTGGCACCTACGACGCAAACGCTGTCGCCCAGAATGGCATCTTCAACAACATCAGCCAGCTGTGGAACCACAACCAGTTCTGGGAAATGATGGGCCCCGGTGGCAACGCCATGCCCGGTGAGCTGGAAAAGGCCCTGACCGAAAGCTTCGGCTCGGTTGACGAATTCAAGTCGCAGTTCAGCGCTGCTGGTGCCGGTCAGTTCGGCTCGGGTTGGGCGTGGCTGGTCAAGAACGCGGACGGCTCGCTGGCCGTGACCAAGACCGAGAACGGCGTGAACCCGCTGTGCTTTGGTCAGACGGCGCTGCTGGGTTGCGACGTGTGGGAGCACTCCTACTACATCGATTTCCGCAACAAGCGTCCAGCTTACCTGTCGAACTTCCTCGACAATCTGGTAAACTGGGAAAACGTTGCATCGCGGATGTAATCGTAATCCCGATTTGGGTTTTTAAAGGGCCTGCTGGCGTCAACGCTGGCAGGCCTTTTTTGTATTTTGATGCTTGTTTTTGGTGTCGATGCTGCGTTTTGCAATTTGCAGTGACTGACTACTGAACATTCAGCGACGCATTCTTATTCGGGCGCGGCGTTTATCAGAAATTGTGAAATGACGGCGTCCACCTCAGCCACTGAGCCAAATATGGCACAGGGGGCTGGCAATAAATTGCTGCGAAATTGGCGGGCCTCTTTTCATTAAAGATCAAATCATCGTAGAACCCCGTCAGTTTTCGAAACAACACTGAAGCCTCTTGGAAAACAGCGTCCGCAAAACAAATACGATTTGGCCGCGCCTGTCCGGTACAGCCCGAACCGCGATTGCGATTGGGGTATTCAGTCTTTTGTCTGCTTGCGCCGAGAGGTCAACTGATGCGGACCTTAATCCGGAACGTCAGTCGATGGCTTTACGCGAGGTCGCGCAAAAGCAAGCCCGTGGGCAAAGGGTGTGGTGTGTGCCCTACGCAAGGAACCTCAGCGGGATCCAAATTCGCGGTAATGCCAAGGATTGGTGGGGCAAAGCGCGCAGTACTTTTGAACGGGGCAATGAACCAGCTGTCGGTGCGGTTATGTCGTTTCGTGCAACCCGGGGAATGCCTTTGGGCCATGTGGCGGTCGTGTCCAAAATTGTCACGGATCGGACAATTGTCGTGAATCACGCCAACTGGCATCGAAACAAGGTATCATTGAAAATGGGCGTCACGGACGTATCCAAACACAATGATTGGACCTTGGTCCGCGTTGAAACCCGGCCGGGCCAGTATGGCAGTTCCTACCCGGTGAATGGGTTTATTTATCCGAAAGATGGTGGGTAGCTCAAATTCTCTTCGCGTCTTCTGCGAGGTATCGAAATGCTCGGCAAGCGTTTCCCGTTTCGGCCGTGAAGCGCGAACAATACCCGGCGGCGCGAAAGCCCAATGCCGGTATCCACCGCATAGCTGAATTTAGTTGAAAAAAGCCATTCAACAGTATCGGTGCTACCCTAATGCGGCGCCATAAGAGAAAATCTGCCGGTACGTCAACTTTCGAATTGAGACCTATTGTACGCCGCCCCGCAGTACCTAGCTAAAGTATGCGGAGGGAGAGAGCCGCAAACCACTAAGAAAACCGTCAGGTAACGCGCTGAATGACTTTGGCGCGTCACGGGTGAGCTGTGCCTGACGCATGAGGAATGGCCTCACCGCCATAACAGGAGAACACAATGGTCGAACTTGCACAGGGAACATGGGTTGTCATTGCCGATGGGGAAAAGGCGCTGTTCATGGAGAACGTCACAGATGCCGAGGATCCCAATTTGGTTGTCGTATCGGTCGAGGAAAGCGACGGGTCAGTCGCCAAACCTACAGACCGGGCCGGTCGTCGTTTCGACACTGGGCCAAACCAGAAATCGGCCGTGGAAGAGAGTAAATGGAAATCCCATGCGAAAACCTTGTTCGTGCAGGATGTTGCCAACCTTTTGAACCGTAAGGGGTTAAAAGGAGCCTATAAACGTCTGGTACTGGTGGCCAGCCCGCATGTTCTGGGACTGCTGCGTCGACGGTTGCACAGCGAAGTATTGGGCAAAGTGGTGGCCGAGGTCGATAAGACCTTGACCAATCACCCGCTGCACAAGGTTGAACAAGTGTTGCGCCAGCGCCTTGCCCCTGCGACTTGAATTTGGTGAAACCAAACGGGCGGTTTTGACCGCCCGTTTACCAACCGCGTTAGCTCAGAACTTTCCTGAGCACTTTCATTGCCGTGTAGGGCTCGTCGACCCATGTGATGAAGTCTGACAGAGACGCGTCGGCAAAGCCTTGGCCGATGACCTGTTGCAACAACTCGTGCAGCGTATCCCAATAACCATCAACATTCATGACTAGAATGGGCTTGTCGTGCAGGCCCAACTGTCGCCAGGTAAGCGCCTCGAACAACTCGTCCAGCGACCCCGGACCGCCGGGCAGGACGATGACGGCATCGGCGTTCATGATCATGACCTTCTTACGTTCGTGCATCGTCTCGGTGACCACGAAACGGGTCAAATCCGTTTTACCGACTTCACGTTGCAGAAGATGCACGGGGATGACACCGAACGTGTCGCCGCCAGCGGATTGCGCGGCACGTGCAACCTCGCCCATCAGCCCGACATCTCCGGCACCGTAGACCAGTCGCCAGCCTTCTTCGGCCAAAAGGGTTCCGAAGTGCTGCGCCGCTTCGGAATAGGCCGGATTCGCGCCATTTCGTGACCCGCAATACACACAGACAGATTTCTGAGACATGGGTTGGCTTCTCCGGGCTTGTATCTGGGCTTTTGACCCGTGATAGCGGGATTGATAGATTGGCTCAACCGTCAGGCAGAATGTGTTATACTCAAGGCACTTGCGCTGCGGAGTGAAGGGAAAAGAATGAATTCCAATTCGGGAAGCGAAAGTTCCGGAACTTTCACCTGGGGGGTGATTGCCGGCGTCGTTGCACTGGTCGGAGCCGGTGGGTTGTACCTGTCCGGTATCTTCGGTGCTGGTCCTCAGGACGCTGTGCCGCAACAAGACACCGCCGTCCAGACCACGGAAGCAGCCAGTGCGAATTCTACCCCCTCTGAGGATCAGAGCGCGGTAGCTCAGGAACAGGAAACCATTGATCAGTCTGATGGCACTTCTGTACCAGCGAAGGACACGGCCGAAGCCGAGCCGGTTGCCGCACCACCGACTCTGGACCAGATTTTTGTTGAACCCGACGGAAATACTGTCCTTTCGGGCAACGCAGAACCGGGTGCGGACATTCGCGTTTTGCTGGATGGTGAGCAGGTACACAGCTTTACCGTCGACGACTCCGGTCAGTTTGCCGAGTTTCTGTTGATCCCATTCTCAGATGATGCACGCGGGTTAACACTGGAAACTGCGGGTGAGGATCAAACTGTCCGTTCGGACGATTATTTGATTGCTGCCTTGCCTGAACCGGAACCGGCAATTGAGCAGATAGCGGCCTTGGAAACAGGTGACGCCGCCAGTGATGAAACTGCAGAGGCGCAAGACACGTCGACGCCCGCGTCGACAGATGAAACAGCGACAACCGGTGACGCCGAAACGGCGGATGCACCTGCAGATCAAACAGAGGATCAGCCCCAGGAAAATGCACAACAAGTCGCTGAAGAAAGCAATGAAAGTCAACAGGTTGCTATTTTGCGTTCAGGTGAAGACGGGGTTGAACTGGTTCAATCTCCAACAGCTGCACCCGATACCTCGGATGAGGTGGCGTTGGACACGATCGGGTATTCTGACGCTGGCGACGTTGAGCTGACAGGTCGGGTGCCGGACGGGTCTGCGGTGCGGCTGTACCTGGACAACCAGCTTGTCGCCGATTTGCCGCTGGTTGATGATGGTAAATGGCGCAGCGAGTTGGAAGGGATTGACCCTGGCATCTACACCCTGCGCGTGGATGAAATCGCAACGGATGGCACAGTGGTCAGCCGCCTTGAAACGCCGTTCAAGCGTGAACCACTGGAAGTTCTGCGTGCCGCAGAAGGTGGTGACCAGCCCGAAAGCGAACCGGATACGCCCCCAATCCGCGCGGTCACCGTGCAGGAAGGCGACACGCTTTGGGCCATTTCGCGTGACCGGTTCGGCGACGGTATCTTGTACGTGAAACTGTTCGAGGCCAATCGCAACGCGATCCGCGATCCGGACCTGATTTACCCGGGGCAGATCTTTACCATCCCGGAATAAACTTTTCCCTCTGGCCCTTGCCGGGCCCGGGGTCTATCTCTGACCGCAGATCAGGTACGTGATGAGAAGAGCAGCCCCAATGACCTCAGCCGATTTACCTACGTCCGAGGAACGCCGCTCTGGCTGGCGCACGATCCGCAAGGTTGCGCCGTATCTGTGGCCTGACGACGAGCCTTGGGTAAAACGTCGCGTCGTCTTGGCGATGGGCATGTTGGTTCTGGCCAAGCTGATCGCAGTCTATACCCCGATCCTATACAAAGGCGCGGTCGATGGGCTGGCGGGCGAAGGTGTTCCGCCGCTAGCGTTGGGTGCTGTTGGTCTGACGGTGGCGTATGGCGTCGCGCGGATGATGACCGTCGGCTTCCAACAGCTTCGTGATGCGGCCTTTGCTCCGGTTGGGCAGCGAGCCTTGCGTGCGCTGGCGTTGGAGACGTTCCAGCATATCCACCAACTCTCCATGCGTTACCACGTGACGCGTCGCACCGGAGGGCTGAGCCGGATCATTGAGCGCGGCGTGAAAGGCGTGGAATTCCTACTGCGCTTTTTGCTGTTTTCCATCGGCCCGCTGATCCTGGAACTGGTGCTGGTCGCGATCATCCTGATGTGGTTGTTCGACGTCTGGTACCTGGTTGTCGTTGCCGTCACGATCGCGCTTTACATCTGGTTCACCTTTGCGGTGACCGAATGGCGTGTGAAGCTGCGCCGCGAAATGAATGATCAGGACACCGAGGCCAACCAACGGGCAATCGACAGCCTGTTGAACTTCGAAACCGTCAAGTATTTCAACGCGGAACAGCGCGAAGCTGAACGGTACGATGTCTCGATGAAGGCTTATGCCGGAGCGGCGCTTAAAACGGCCTATTCACTGGCCTTCCTGAATTTCGGCCAGTCCTTTCTGATCACATGCGGGCTGATCGGCGTGATGGTTCTGGCAGCCCTTGGGGTACAGCAAGGAACGCTGACCGTTGGGGACTTCGTCATGGTCAATGCATACATGATTCAGATCACTGTGCCTCTGAACTTCTTGGGCACCGTTTACCGAGAAATTCGCCAATCGCTGGTGGATATGGGGCAGATGTTCGACCTGCTGGAGCAACCGACCGAGGTGCAGGACAAGCCCGACGCGCCTGATCTTGTGGTCGATGGTGGCCAGGTAACGTTGGACAATGTCCACTTTGGCTATGATGCGGATCGTGAAATCCTCAAAGGCGTGTCACTGATGGTTCCCGCTGGGCAGACCGTTGCAATCGTGGGCGCCACTGGCTCGGGCAAGTCTACAATTGGCCGCTTGCTGTTCAGGTTTTACGATGTCACTGGTGGCGCGTTGAAGATCGACGGACAGGACGTGCGCGATGTGACCTTGGACAGCCTGCACGCGGCCATCGGCGTTGTGCCGCAGGACACGGTGCTGTTCAACGATACTATCCGCTACAACATTGCCTATGGCCGGGATGGAGCTACTCAGGCCGATGTCGAAGCTGCAGCCAAGGCAGCTCAGATCCACGATTTTATTGTGACCTTGCCCGAAGGCTACGACACCAAGGTTGGCGAACGGGGTCTGAAGCTGTCGGGTGGCGAAAAGCAACGGGTCGGCATTGCGCGGACACTGCTGAAAAACCCGCCGATCCTGCTGTTGGACGAGGCGACCTCGGCGCTGGATACGGACACCGAAAAGGACATCAAGGACGCATTGGCGCGGGCAGGCGAGGGGCGAACCGTGATGACGATTGCACATCGCCTGAGCACCATTGCCGAAGCGGACCGTATTGTCGTGCTGGAACGTGGCGAAATCCTGGAGCAAGGCACTCATGACGAGCTGTTGCAGCGCGAAGGCCGCTATGCACAGCTTTGGAGTCGCCAGCAAGCGGACGCCGCCTGACCCAGTCGCAGGACTATAGGTAGGCGTAAACAGAACAGCGCTCAAAAAATGCGGTTGTTCGCCCAAGTTTAATTTGACGCTCATTTTTGTTGGTGACAATTCAAATAAAGTCACGGTGCCAGGCATTTGGACCGGACTTTAAACAAAGGAATATCGAATGAAAAAGCGTGCAGCAGCAGCGTTTACCGCAGCTGTTCTTATGGCGACTTCGGCCTTTGCCGAGGATCTTGAGTTTCTGGTGGTGAACGAATCCAGCGCGGATCTGGTCGAATTCAATATCTCACCCGCGTCCTCCGATAGTTGGGAAGGAAATCTGCTGAGCGGCGGCTATGTGGCACCCGATTACGAAATCGACGTTGTGATCGCGGATGGTCTGACAACTTGTGTTTATGATATTCGGGGCGGGTTTGACGATGGCTCGTCGGTTGAAGACTTCGGTTTGAATCTGTGTGATCTGGGTGAGTATGTGTTCACCGACTAAGTCTTAAAAAGAAAATGGCGAACCCTGCGGTTCGCCATTTGCATTACTCCGCCGCCTTGAGGGGGGATGTCGGCGGGTGATCAGGACGCTCGTCCTTGTCGGCCTCTGGTGAAGGTGCGGTGGGTGTCTCATCCCCCCAAACAACTTCCGTGGCCTGTACCTGACGTGCAGCGCGACCCACGGCCATATCCTGAGCGATTTGGCTCGTACGACCCGCGGTTGCTCTTGCCAGTGTTTTGGCCGCCCAAACAGCATAGGTGGTAACCCATACCCGCAGCGCCAGGAACGATGGCGTTACGATTAGAGTCAGGACCGTTGCGATACCCAGCCCAAACACAACCGCGGTCGCCAGTTGTTTCCACCAAAGCGCCGTCGGGCTGTCGATAGAGTAACCGCCGTTGATGAAGTCCAGCGACAATCCGAACATCATCGGTGTCAGGCCGGCCATCGTTGTCAGGGTGGTCAGAAGAACCGGACGAATACGCGCCTCAGCCGTACGGATGATCGCCTCGATCCGTGGCATATATCGGCTATATTCCTGATAGGTATCGATCAGAACAATGTTGTTGTTCACCACAATCCCTGCCAACGCCACAATCCCTGTCCCGGTCATGATGATCGAAAACGGTTGCTGCATGACCATCATCCCGATCAGAACACCGGTAGTCGACAGAACAACCGCCAGCAGAACCAGAACCGAGTTGTAGAACGAGTTGAACTGCGCCAGCAGGATCACGAACATCAGCCCCAGCGCACCGGCAAAGGCGTTCATAAGAAACGCCCCTGATTCTGCCTGGTCTTCCTGATCTCCGGTCCATTCCCAGCTGACTGTGTTTGCGAAGGGATCGGTTTCCAGCCATTCGGTCAGAACTGCAATGCGTTCGTTGGGATTGATCAGGCTGAGCCGGGCGTCGCCGGAGTCAATGTCGGCACGCACAGTGTCGAGGTTTTCTGCACCTGTTAGCGTCACCAGTTCATAGAGATTGCCCGTCGGGCCGGTGAGCGTTGCGCCGGTTGGTTCAGCTCCTTCGACCACCTCCCGCACGATCGCCAGACGCTGTTCGGTGCCATCGGGGTTATCCATGACAACCTTGCTTAGACCCGGTTCAACATCCGCCTTCACATCGTAATAGCGCTGCTGGTTGACCCGGTTGATCTCGGCCAGCTTGGCCACTGGTTTGCGCGTAACGAAATTCGACAGGGGCACAAGGCCATCTGGCGTGCGAACTTTGAGCGTGTCCAGCGTGGACAGAACGCGGTCGGCATCGGGCAAGCGGACGCGGATTTCGATCTCTTCGTCCACGGTGTCCGGGCGCATTTCTCCCAGCAGCAGCCCGCGCGTGACCAACTGTACCATCGCGCCAACGGTCGCCACATCGGCGCCGAAACGTCCCGCTTTTGCGACATCCACATCAATCTGCCAGTCGATACCGGGCAGGGGAAGCGTGTCTTCGATCTTGATCAGACCAGGGGTCTCATCGAAAACCTCTCTCGCGGCTACGGTGGCCGCGGTTAGGTCTTCCCAGCCGTCCGCCTTAATACGAAGGTGAACCGGTTTGGCCGAGGCCGGACCTTGTTCCAGTGGTTGGATATCAACGATGAAGCCCGGCAGGTTGGCAAGATCAGCGGTCAGATCGTCCAGAACCACGTTTCCATCATATTCCGGTGCAATGGTTTCGCGATCCAGCAACCCGCCCAGAATCGGTTCGGACAGATTGGGCCGGTCCTCCCACGGGATGATCTCGAACTGGACACGGCCTACAGTATCGGCCGGTGCCTCTGCACCCCCGTTGTTCTGATTCAACCCGCCTTCGCCCGCAAAAGCAAAGACGTTTACGACCGCAGGATGCGCGCTGATGATCTCTTCGGCGGCCAAAACCATCGCGTCCTTTTCCGTCAGCGAGAGGTTGCCCCGCGCGCGGACGTAGGCCGTGGCCTGTTCCGGCTCGGTTTCCACAAAAAACTCGACACCGCGATTGTTGTTGCCAAAGGCGGTCATTACCGCGACGACGGCGAAACCGATAGCTAAGATGGACACAATTGGCATGATCGGATTGCCGACCAAGAATTTCATCACGTAGCCAAAGTTGGTATGTTCTCGGGCAGTGTGGACATGGTTGTCCGGCGCGCGCTGGATTTTGGCCGCGCTCAGCGTGATCGACCCGCCAAAGGCTCCGAACATCAGCAACAGGGCACCAAATACCACACCGCCAGCAGACGATCCGGGCATCAGGTAATCGGGGTTCACCATCTGCATCGCGCCCAGGAACATCATATACAAAACCGGTGGGATCATGATGACGCGCACCCACCACGCCGTTCTGGCGCGCAACCAATCAGAAGTGCGGTCAAACACGCGGCTCACCCGCCCCGAGACACCACCCACAACCGGCAGATAGACCAGAGCCACGACCAACGACGCCGACAAAACAAAGATCAGCGTGATCGGCAGCATCTTCATGAACTCGCCCGGAACGCCGGGCCAGAACAGCATGGGTAGGAAGGCACAGAGTGTTGTCGCGGTCGACGACACAATGGGCCAGAACATCCGTTGTGCTGCCTCAACATACGCATGCATCGGGCCGACGCCTTCCTTGATGCGTTTGTCAGCATACTCCACGACAACGATGGCCCCATCGACCAGCATCCCCACGGCCAGGATCAACCCGAACATCACCATATTCGAGATTGTGACCCCGATCATCGCCAGAAAGGCGAAACACAGCAGGAATGAGGTGGGAATTGCAAAGCCCACCAGCAGAGCCGCGCGGGTCCCCAGCGAAGCCAGAACAACGATCATTACCAGAGCGATAGCGGTCAGAACCGAGCCTTCGAGCTGGCGAACCATCGAATCGACAATGCGGCTCTGGTCATTTGAGGTGCCAAGTTGGATGGCCGCCTGCATATCGGCGGGCCACTTGGCTTGTGCGGCGGCAATGGTCTGTTTCACGCCATCAACCGTGTCGATCAGGTTAAAACCCTTGCGCTTGACCACCTGCAGCGCGACGGTCTGCTCTCCGTTGAAACGGGCAGTCCCTTCGCGGTCTTCAAAGGTATAGTTGACCTGCGCCAGTTCACCCATTGTGACGACCCGGTCGCCATTAACCTTGACTGGCAAATCATAAACATCCTGCGCAGTTTTGAAGGATGATGGGATCTTTACCGAGAATGCGCCCTGTTCCGTTTCGACTTCACCGGCTGCAATCAATTGGTTGTTATTGCGAACTACGTCGATAAGTTCAGCTGCGGTAACATTGTACGCCTCAAGTCGCAGAGGGTCGATGATCACCTCTAGCAACTCGTCCCGATTGCCCGCGATGCCGGCTTCCAGAACGGAGTCCATGGCCTCGAGGTCATCCTGCAAGTCCTTGGCGACGCGCGCCATTGTGCGTTCCGGGACCGCCCCTGTCAGGTTGACGATTACAATGGGGAATTCCGAAAAATTGACCTCGGTGATCGTGTATTGCTCGGCTCCGTCGGGGAACTCGCCCTGGGCAGTATTCATCGCGTCGCGTACATCAGCGATGGTGGCGGACTTATCCCACCCGAACTCGAACTCCATCAGGATGCCGGCGTAGCCCTCGGCGGCGGTTGCTGTCATCTTATCCAGCCCGTCGAGATCGGCCATCTCGGTTTCCATGGGCTTGACTAGAAGATTTTCGCTGTCCTCAGCTGAAATGCCCGGGAACTGGACCGATACGAACAGCATCGGGATATCGATGTCCGGTTCGCCTTCTTTCGGCAGGTTCACATAGGCAAACCCACCAATCACAATCGATATAGCGATAAAGGCCAGAACCATTCTGGCCCGGCCGGCGGCCCAACTGACGATTCCGGTCATTTCGCGGCTTCCTGATATGTAGGCTCGACGATGACGCCACGGGTCACGAATTCCTGCCCGACAACTATGATGTCAACAGTTTCCGGCAGCCCACCGACCCAAACGCCTTCGGCGGTGTCACGAAGAAGAACAATGGGTTGGAAGTCGACCACGTTGCCTTGGCCAACGACGCGAACACCGAGTTGGCCGTTATTGTTCAAGGTCAGCGCTGATTGCGGCAGGAAATGCGCCTTGGCTCCGGCGGCCGAAATGCTGATGTCGGCGGTCTGACCGTCCCGAATGGCCAGCTCCGGGTTGGGAACGGTGATCTCAACCTCGAAGGTACGGGTGGTTTCATCGGCGGAACGGCTCAGGAATGTCACACGACCGGCGACTTGCAGACCGGTTACCAGTTGCGCCTTGGCCTCGGAACCAACAATCACTCGGTTAACTTCGGTTTCAGGAACAAACCCAACCAGCTTGATCGGGTCCAGTTGGATAACGGTCGCGCACAGCGAGCCGGGCTGCATTAGGCTGCCCAATTCGGCGGTGTCGCTTTCCAGAAGGCCTTTGAAAGGGGCTTCGATGGTCTGGCGGTCAATTTCGCGTTCTGCAGCTTTGACTTCGGCGGTTGCGGCTTCGATCCCGGCGCGGGTGGCCTCAAGGCCGGCTTCAGCCGTTTTGATGCCAGCCTCAGCGGTCCTCATGGATGCCTCGCTTGAGATTCTGCGTGTTTCCGATCCAAACCCGGAATCGGACAGCTTGTTTGCGGCTGTCAGGTTGATCTCGGCCTCGGCAACGCGCGCATGTGCTTCCTCAAGACGGGCTTCGGCTTCTGGAATGCGGCTTTCGGCCTCCAGCTTAGCAGCCTTGGCTTCGGCCAAACTGGCGGGGCGAGTGCCCGGGTCCAGCTCGCACAGGAGATCGCCAGCTTCGACGAACGTACCTTTGCGTTTGGGTTCAGAGATGACAGTCGAAGTGGTTTCGGCCAGAACTTCGACCTGGCGGTTGGCCTTGGTCTGGCCTCGCAACAGTACGGCGCTGTCAATTTCGCGTGCGGTTGACCTCAGGGCAACTACGCCAATCAACGACTGATTCACGTTCGCTATGTCACCGGATTCGCCGGCAGCTTCGGGGCTGGCCTCGGCTTCAGCGCGTCCGGCAAAGGCGAACAGGGTGTCTCGTTCAAAAACCAACAAAAACAAAATAACAATCACCAAAGCGGCGTTTGCCAATGAAATCAAGCGCATGCAGGACAACTCCCAGAATTCTTTGCCACGTCTTATTTGGCGGTCATGCTAGAAAGTGGGGACGATTATGTACCGTTTCCACACTAAACTGAATAGTTCGGTTTAATTTTTTCTACAAGAGCGGAGGCCCCCGGCTGGATTGTGGAAAATCGGGCTCTTGGCTTGGCGATTGCGCCGGGGTATGACATGGCGCCATACACCAAGGATGCAGCCCCGGAGGGCAGGGATGAGCGACGTCGACAGTTTTATTGATGAGGTGACCGAAGAGGTGCGCCGCGACCGACTGTTTCTGCTGTTGCGCAGATGGGGTTGGGTCGGTGTGCTTGCGGTTGTCCTGATCGTGGGCGGTGCTGCGTTCAACGAAGTACGCAAGTCGCGCGCAACCAGTCAGGCGCAGGATTTGGGTGATTCAATCCTGGCGGCGCTGGCACAGAATCAGTCGGATGACCGGGCCGCCAGCCTTGCCGCCGTCGAAACGCAATCGCCGGGTGGGGATGCGGTTCGCAACATGTTGTTGTCGGCCTCTCAGCTTGAGGCCGGATCAGAGCCGGATGCGGTCGCCAGTCTGAACGCCGTTGCATCGCAAGGGGATCTACCGGAAATTTATCGTGCGATCGCGGCGTTCAAGGCGCTGCTTTTGCAAAGCGACACTATGCCGGCAGCCGATCGTCGTGTTCAATTTGAAGCGCTGGCCGCACCGGGTGCGCCGCTGCGGTTGCTGGCCGAGGAACAACTGGCCCTGATTGATGTGTCCGAAGGCAATGTTGAAGCGGCCATCACGCGGCTGCAGACTTTGCGACAGGACGCAGAGGTTGGCGTGGATTTGCAGCAGCGTGCAGCTCAGTTGATTGTGGCACTTGGTGGCGAACCAGAGCCACTGGTAGCCCAGCAGGGCTGATCTGGTGACGGCAAGAAAAATCACAGGCGAGTTCGGAATATCATGGTAGCAAGTCTATTCTCCCGTATTGGATTGCCGCTGGCAGCCCTTTCCCTGACCATGGTCGCTGCCTGTCGCGAGCCCGAAGTCATTTTGCCGGGGCCGCGTGAAGATATTCGTCCCGCTATCGATTCCGAAACAGTGGAAATCCGCGGTTCGAAACCGATCAGTTTGCCTGCCCAAAAAGCCAATGCAAGTTGGCCGCAAAGCCCGGGTACGGCTGCGTTCCGTACGACCAACGCACAGTTGCGCACCACGCCGCAGCGTGTCTGGTCCGCATCCATCGGTAAGGGCGACTCGCGCAAGCAGCGGATCACAGCCGACCCCGTTGTGGCTGGTGGGTTGATCTATACGCTGGATGCAGGGGCAACGGTGTCCGCCGTGTCGCCGCAAGGACAGCTCGTTTGGGATACCGATCTGATTCCACCAAGTGATGGCGACTCGGACGCCACCGGTGGCGGCTTGGCGTACGACAATGGTGTGCTTTATGTCTCTTCCGGTTATGGCAGACTGACAGCGCTGGATGCCAAAACCGGTACAGTTCGCTGGCAAAAGAGGTTGAACGCAACCGGTAGCGGCGCGCCGTTGGTCAGCAACGGGCTGCTGTATCTGGTCGCCGGTGATGAAACCGGGTGGGCAGTCAACACCAAGGACGGCCGCATAGCCTGGCAAATTCAGGGCATCCCAAGTGTCGGCAACGTTTTGGGTGCGCCCGCGCCAGTTATCGCATCAGATTTTTCCGTATTCGCCTTTGGCTCGGGGGATATCTCAGCGACGTTCCGTCGAGGTGGTATTCGCCGCTGGAACGCTTCTGTCGCCGGCGGACGTCGTGGACGAGCAGCGGCGCAAATCGTTGATGTGACCGGCGGGCCGATGGTGGTGGGCGACAAGATTTATATCGGCAACCATTCCGGGCGCACGGTCGCTTTCGACGCAAATTCCGGCGAACGGATTTGGACCGCAGACGAAGGAGCCGTCGATACGGTCTGGGCCGCAGGAAACAACATTTTCCTGATTAGCGACCGCAGCCAACTGGTGCGGCTGGACGCGGCAACCGGAGCGATTGTCTGGGCGCAGGACCTGCCGGGCTTTGTCAAAGACAAGCCGGGGCGCCGTGGGCCGATCTATGCGCATTACGGGCCGATCATGGCGGGCGGGCGCATCGTTATTGCCTCGAACGACGGCTATATTCGGTTCTTCAGCCCGGTTGACGGCACGCTGGTTCACCGCGTCGAAGTGCCAGGTGGCGCGACGACGGCACCGGTTGTGGCCGGACAGACGCTGTACGTTGTGTCGACCAAAGGTGATTTGCACGCTTTCCGTTGACGACAAGATGCGCTAAAGGGCGCGTCTGAGTCTTGAAAGTTGAGTATCATGTCGCTGACCCTCGCCATCGTGGGGCGCCCGAATGTGGGCAAATCCACACTGTTCAACCGCCTCGTGGGCAAACGTCTGGCTCTAGTCGACGACCAGCCCGGTGTAACGCGCGACCTGCGCGAAGGCGAAGGGCGTCTGGGTGACCTGCGATTTACCGTGATTGACACTGCGGGTCTTGAAGACGCGACCGATGACAGCCTACAAGGCCGTATGCGCCGCCTGACCGAGCGCGCCGTGGACATGGCCGATGTGTGCTTATTCATGATCGATGCGCGGGTCGGGATTACTCCAACCGATGAGATGTTTGCCGAAATTCTGCGTAAACGTTCCAAGCACGTGATCCTTGCTGCCAATAAAGCCGAGGGTAATGCAGCGGATGCAGGTGTGCTTGAGGCCTACAACCTGGGTCTGGGTGAACCGGTTCGCCTGTCGGGCGAGCATGGCGAGGGGATGACCGATCTTTATTCCCAGCTTATGCCCTTGGCCGATGCGGCCGAGGAAAAGGCCGTCGACGATACCCCGGTGACTGATATTGAACTGGACGAGGATGGAGAGGGCGAAACGCCACTGATCACCGCTGCCAAACCGCTACAGGTGGCTGTCGTCGGGCGCCCGAACGCCGGTAAATCCACGTTGATCAACAAGATCGTTGGCGAGGACCGTCTGCTGACCGGCCCCGAAGCCGGGATTACACGCGACGCGATCAGCCTGCGCCTAGACTGGGCGGACCCGGACGGGGAAAGCACGCCCATGCGTATCTTCGATACCGCCGGGATGCGCAAAAAAGCCAAGGTTCAGGAAAAGCTCGAAAAGCTCTCAGTCTCGGATGGTCTGCGCGCTGTTAAGTTTGCAGAAGTTGTTGTTGTACTGCTGGATGCGGCCATCCCCTTCGAACAGCAAGATCTGCGTATCGCCGATCTGGCCGAACGTGAAGGCCGCGCTGTCGTTGTCGCCATCAACAAGTGGGACATTGAGGAAGACAAGCAAGAAAAGCTGCGGGATCTAAAAGAGTCGTTCGAGCGTTTGCTGCCGCAGTTGCGAGGCGCGCCTTTGGTGACGGTTTCGGCAAAGACGGGTCGGGGGCTGGAACGTCTGCGTACCGCCATCCTGCGTGCGCATGACGTCTGGAACCGCCGCGTTCCGACAGCTGCGTTGAATCGTTGGCTGACGGCAATGCTGGAACAGCACCCGCCGCCAGCGCCACAGGGCCGCCGGATCAAACTGCGCTATATGACTCAAGCCAAGACCCGCCCACCTGGGTTTGTGGTCATGTGTTCGCACCCTGACAAGATGCCGGCCAGCTATACGAGGTATCTGGTCAATGGCCTGCGCGAAGATTTCGATATGCCCGGCACTCCGATCCGTCTAACTTTGCGCGGCCAGGGGGACAAGAACCCCTACAAGGGACGCCGCAAGAAAAACGCGGGTGCATTGGCCAAACATCTCAAAGGCCGCGCGTAACTGCGCCAATTTTCAGCATTTTTGTCTGAGGGGCGTGACAGCCCCATTTCCCCGCGCTAGCATTCACTGGCGCGCATCTGTTTCGCGCGCATATTATTTCATGCGGAACTTCCGCACCCGTTTTTGACAACCATTGGACCTAACCAACGTGGGGAGCGGCTGGATGGATCTGAGGGAATACACAAGGCAATACGCGGTTCAGGACAACAGATTGGCCGCGCTGAGCTATTTTGGAACCTTCGCGGTGTATTTCACATCACTTGCGCTGGCGATTGCCTATGTGGATCGCTGGTACGTCATGATCCCGGCCGGGATCGTCTTTGCCTTTTCTGCGGTGCGCCTCTACGTGCTACAGCACGACTGCGGACATCACTCTTTGTTCGAAACGCGTGCCCAGAACGAATGGGCCGGGCACGGGCTGTCGCCGTTCACCTTTGCTCCGTTCGAAGTGATGAAGCAGAACCATAATCTGCATCACGCAGGTATTGGCAATCTGGAGCATCGCGAAACCGGCGAAATCCACACCATGACTCTGCGAGAATGGAACGCGGCTGATTGGAAAACGCGCTTGTTTTACAGGCTTTACCGCAACCCGTTCATCCTGGTTCCAGCTGGGGCACTGTTCACCTATTTCATCCGCTACCGCTGGCCCAAGAACACGGTGCGGTTTGGCGTCAAAGGCGTTTTGCTGCACAATCTGTCGATCATCGTTTTTCTTGGTCTTTTGTATTTGATCGCTGGCGCAACAGGTATTTTGGTTTGGTTGGTGTTTTCACTGCTGGGCGGGATGCTGGGTGTGTTTCTGGTCTACCTGCAGCATAATTTCGAGGACACTTATTGGGATCGCCGCCCGGATCTGGACCCAAAACTGGCAGCGTTGCAGGGATCATCCGCGTTGGATTTTGGGTGGTGGTTCGACAATGCGGTCGCTTGCATCACGCTGCATGACATCCACCATTTCAATGCCCGCATTCCGTCGTACCGGCTGCGTGCGTGCCACTATAACCTTCCGCCAGAATTTACACCGCGTCGGATTAAATTCCCCGAGGCCGTCGCGGCATTGAACCTGAAACTGTGGGACGAGGACGCCAAGCGGCTTGTGCCGTTTCCCAGAAAGGATCAATCCGGTAATCTTGCACACAGTAATTGACCAAATGGCCCGCATCTCTGGGCGCAGGCTTGTGAGAGAGCGTATCCAGTATACATAGGACAACGCAGGGAAAATCAGAAAGGACAAAGAATGACCGCAGTGACCGCAATAAAAGGCGTCGGAGAAGGGCTTGCAAAGTCGTTGTCTGCCAATGGTTTCAAAACCGCCGAAGCCGTAGCCAAAGCAACCCCCGCTGCACTGGTCAAAGTTCCCCGTATCGGCACGGCCCGCGCGGCCGGTCTGATCGCGGCCGCGAAAGAGGCGACAGCGGCTAAACCGACGGCGGCAAAACCCGCGGCGGCCAAGCCTGCCGCTAAGCCTGCGGCCAAGAGGACTGCTGCGACAACTGCAACGCGCCGCGCACCTGCCAGAAAAACTGCGCCGCGCCGACCCGCGGCGCGCAAGACCATTGCCGCCGCTGCCGCCGAGAAACGGGCGGAGGAGGCTGCACGCAAAGCGGCGGAGGAGAAAGCCGCAGCCGCATTGGCAGAAGCCAAGGCTAAGAAGAAGGCAAAGGCAAAGGCCAAGGCTGAAAAGGCCGCCAAAAAGCTGCAGGAGATGGAAGCTGTCTTCTCAAAAGCCAAGGACAAGGTGAAAGCCAAGGCGAAGAAAGATAAGAAGAAAGACAAAAAGGACGGCAAGAAAAAGGCCGACAAATCGGACAAAAAGAAAGATAAGAAGAAAGACAAGAAGAAGGGTAAGAAAAAGGCGAAGAAGTAAGGCTTCTCCGCCTGGTAGTTTCTTGAACTGGTGCCCTATTGGGCTCCGGTTTTCTTTATGCCAGCGTACCGTCCAACTGCAGCGTCAACTTGCCGCCAAGGTAAGGGGACAGAACCTCGGGCAGGGTAACGGTGCCGTCTGCATTCTGGCCGTTTTCCAGCACAGCGATCAAACAGCGCCCAACGGCCAGACCTGATCCGTTCAGCGTGTGGACGTATTCCGGTTTGCCGCCACCTTCGGGACGGAAGCGCGCGTTCATCCGGCGCGCCTGAAAATCACCGCAGGTCGAGACCGAGCTGATCTCGCGATAGGTGTCCTGACCAGGCAACCATGCTTCGATGTCAAAAGTCCGGCGCGCGCCAAAGCCCATGTCACCGGTGCACAGGATGACGGTGCGATAGGGGATGCCCAGCTTTTCCAGAATACCCTCGGCACAGCGTAGCATGCGTTTTTGCTCGTCATCCGATTTGTCCGGATGCGTGACCGAGACCATCTCGACCTTTTCGAACTGGTGTTGACGCAGCATCCCGCGGGTATCTTTGCCCGCGCTGCCGGCCTCGGACCGAAAGCAGAGCGAATGCGCGGTATAGCGGCGGGGCAGGTAGCTTTCCTCGATCATCGTGTCGTTGACGATGTTGGTCAGCGAAACCTCAGAGGTTGGGATCAGCCACCAGCCCTCGCGAGTCTGATAGCTATCCTCGCCGAACTTCGGCAACTGGCCGGTGCCTTGCATCATTTCGGACAGAACCAGAACCGGGCCGTTTACCTCGGTCAGCTCGTTTTCGTTAATGTGCGTGTCCAGCATGAACTGCGCCAAGGCGCGGTGAACGCGGGCGACGCCGCCGGACAGCAGCACAAAGCGCGAGCCAGACAGTTTTGCCGCTGTTTCGAAATCCATGCCGTTTTGAACAGCCTCGATTTCGAAATGCTCTTTAGGTGCAAAATCCAACTCTCGCGGAGCGCCCCAACGGTTGACCTCGACATTGTCGTTCTCATCCGCACCTTCAGGCACGTCCTCAGCGGGCAGGTTCGCGATGCGGATCAACTGATCAGTCAGCAGCGCGTCCAGGTCCTTGGCTTCGGTTTGCATCCGGGAGATTTCGGCCTTTTTTTCAGCGACCAGCGCGCGCAGACGCTGAAATTCAGCTTCGTCACCGCGTGCCTTGGCAGCGCCAACTTCCTTGTTGGCCTTGTTCTGTTCGGCTTGCGCCGTTTCCGCGGCCAAAATCTTGGCCCGGCGGCTTTCGTCCAGCCTTAGCAAATCTGACGACACCGGCGCGTCCCCACGGCGCGCAAGTGCGGCGTCGAAGGCGGCTGGGTTTTCGCGAATGGCGCGGATGTCGTGCATGGTTCAGATCCTTAAATGCGTGAATCACTGAATCCGCTTATGCACCATCTGAAAGGCAGGGTGTAGCGCCGGTTACGACTTATCGGCGTCCGCGTGTGTTTCATGCGCCAGATGGCCATCCCAATGCTCGGTCGGGATCTTGGGATCAGGCGGATCAGCCATGTAAGAGGGCGTCATGATTTGCACACCGTTTTCATTGAACACGGCTACGATATTGCGATGCAGGTCCGACCGGATTTTCGGAATTATGCTGCCTCGGGTCGTGTAGCCGTTGATCTGGTAATTGATCGCGTAGTCCGCCAATGCCGTCCACAAAACAAAAGGTTCCGGTTTGGCCTTGATACCCTTGGTCCGGTTGGCGGCCTCGATCAACATCGCCTCGACCTTTTCCGGTGGCTCTTCGTAACCAATGCCGACCGTAGTGTGCAGCAGCAGCCCGCTTCCATCGGTCTTCTTCGAGAAGTTGACCACGTCCGAGTTCATAAGTTGCGCATTTGGGATCGAGATCAGCTCATTCTTGATGGATTTCAGGTGCGTCTCCATCAGCTTGATTTGAACCACGTCACCGATGTGATCGCCGATTTGAATGCGATCCCCAATTGAAGTCGAACGGCGGTAGATCACGAACAGACCGGCCAGCATGTTTGACACCACTGAATTGGCGCCAAGCGACAGCATCGCGCCCACGAGAATGGTCAATCCTTGGAATGCAGCCGAGTCCGATCCAGGGATGTAGGGGACCGCGAAGACCAAGGCGATCAGGATCACGACAACGCGTGCAATGTTGAAGGTTGGGCTGACCCAGTGTTTTTCGAAATCGCCCATATCGAATGAGCCCGCTTCGACAGCGTCAAAAAACACCCGCATCCCCTTGATGATGTACATCGTTACCCAGGCGATCAAACCCAGCATGATCATGTTGGGGATGTAGCTGATAACGCCTTTGAAGATCAGCAGGACAGGCTCTGTCAGGTAAGTCAGCAGAAGCTGGGCGAAATAGCGAGTTTCGGCGAAGGCCAGCAGAACAAACGAGAGGTAGTAGTAGAAACCCAGGAAGAAGATGATGAGCAGAACAAAACTCAGCCCGTACCGGACGAGCGCTGCAATCGCCTCAGCCTGAACGCTTTTGGCCGTCGCGGTTTCCACGTCTTTAAGATGACGGGAGACAAACTTCAGTGTCTTCCTTCGTATGCGACGGTGCAACCAGAGGATCGCAACGACAAACGCAACGAACCCCAAGGTCCATGCGGCGGCCTCGATCGCACCGGAAACGCGCGCCTGTTCGGTGCGGTTGGAGCGATAGGATTCAATGGATTGTTTGATCGCGTCCCCGTGTAAAACACTCAGAACACTCAGCTCCATCTGTTCCAATTCGGCGTCAGCTTCGGTAACGATCGAGATTCTCTCACCATCAGCCAGTGTCCAGATACCAAACTCGGTTTCTTCGTATGTGATCTCGACCTCTTGCGTGTCCGAGGCTTCTGCGACTTCGACAATCTTGTTCTGAACAATCTCCGCTCGTTCGGGGGCGGGCAAGGCACTAGACCCACGGACCCGGAACAACACGTCCCCGTCCACTATAACCGGGGCGACGAAGGCATCCGATTCCGTACCCTCAGAAGCCGGCGGCTCGGCCGGTGTTTCCTGTGCCGACGCAGCGTCTGAGAGCCAAAGGCTGGCAGCCAGTGCTGTCACAAAATAAGCCAACAAAAGGAAGGGCTTGAATTGTCGTGTCATATGTCCCCCTTAGCCCAAACTATACCCAGTTTCGGTGACCTGCCTAGGACATATCTGCAACGCCTGGCTTGTTCTTTGCACACTGTGGTCAGATCCCGGTGGAGTTCGGCGCGGCCTTCGCTTGCAAAGGCGCAACTCAGAGCATAGGTTCTCGCCAAATTTGCGGAGCTTCTCCGCAGCACCAAAACAAAGGAATATCCCATGGAAGGTGGCGCAATCGCCCAGTTTCTCCCGCTGATCCTGATCTTTGCGATCATGTATTTTCTGCTCATCCGCCCTCAGCAGAAAAAGATGAAGCAGCATCAGGCCATGGTCGAGGCAGTGCGCCGCGGCGATCAGGTCGTCACCCAGGGTGGATTGATCGGCAAGGTGTCCAAGGTCAAGGAAGGCGACAACGAGATCGAAGTTGAAATCGCCGAGGGTGTGAAGGTTCGTGTGGTCAAATCGACCATTGCGCAGGTTCTGAACAAAACCGAACCTGCGAAGTAACTTCGCGCGATAATTCCTTGAAAAGGCAGGGTAATGCTGCAAATTGATACCTGGAAGCGGGTTCTGATCTGGTCGGTCTGCGTGATCGGCCTGCTGATGGCCCTGCCGAATGCGTTTTATACGCGCGTCGAGCAATCCAACGATGCCAAGGCCGCAATCGAGCTTGGCATCGACACTCCTGAAATGCAGGCCGAGGCGGCGCAATGGCCGAACTGGCTGCCGTCGTCCTTGGTCAATCTTGGCCTTGATCTGCGCGGTGGCGCGCATTTGCTGGCTGAAGTTCAGGTCGGTGATGTGTACGAATCCCGGATGGAGGCAATGTGGCCCGAAATCCGCGATGCGCTGCGAGATGAACGCGCCACGGTTGGCACCATTCGGAAACAAGATTCCGCTCCGGACGAGATTCGGGTGCGCATCAGTCAGCCCGAGGGCATGTCGCGTGCGTTGGAAGTTGTGCGCGGTCTGGCCCGTCAGGTGCAGACCCTGACAGGGGTAGGTGCGACCGATATCGAGGCGCGGGCTGAAGGTGACACAATCGTCGTTCAATTGTCCGAGGCGGAAAAGCTGGCCTCAGACGACCGAACCGTGCGCCAGTCGCTTGAAATTGTGCGCCGCCGTATTGACGAAGTCGGTACACGTGAACCCACAATCCAACGCCAAGGTGCGGATCGTATCCTGATTCAGGTGCCAGGTATCGGCAGCGCTGGTGAACTGAAGGAGATCATCGGCACCACTGCTCAGCTGACGTTCAACCCGGTTGTGGGGCGGGGTACCAACCCGGACGCAGTGCCGGGGATTGGCGAAAAGGTCCTCCCCTCTATCGACGAAACCGGCTTGTTCTATACGGTCGAGTCGGCTTCGGTCGTCACCGGTGAAGAGCTGGTGGACGCGCAGCCGGCCTTCGATCAGAACGGTCGCCCGGCGGTCAGCTTCAGGTTCAATACATCGGGAGCGCGCAAGTTCGGCGACTATACGCTGGAAAACATCGGCCAGCCTT
Source organism: Ruegeria atlantica (assembly GCF_013032505.1). Taxonomy (GTDB): domain Bacteria; phylum Pseudomonadota; class Alphaproteobacteria; order Rhodobacterales; family Rhodobacteraceae; genus Ruegeria; species Ruegeria atlantica_F. Next base: position 148,720 of record NZ_WQCG01000008.1, on the reverse strand, counting down.
TCGCAATCATTCTTGATGATGAGGTCATCTCGGCCCCTGTCATTCAAAGCCACATTCCAGGCGGCTCGGGCATAATCACCGGCAACTTCACCGTTGAAGAAAGTACCAATCTGGCAGTTCTGTTGCGCGCAGGTGCTTTACCAGCGGGGCTGGAGTTCCTCGAGGAACGGACCATTGGTCCGGAATTGGGTCAGGACAGCATTGATGCCGGCAAGGTCGCGACGATCGTAGCCTTTGCCGCAGTGCTGGTTTTCATGGCGCTCAGCTACGGCCTGTTTGGTATCTTTGCCAACATCGCTCTGATCATCAACGTGGGCCTGTTGTTTGGCCTGCTGTCCCTGATCGGAGCGACCCTGACACTGCCTGGTATCGCTGGTATCGTACTGACGGTTGGTATGGCGGTGGATGCCAACGTGCTGATCTTTGAGCGGATCCGAGAAGAATTGAAATCCGCAAAGGGCCCTGCACGCGCCATCGAGTTGGGTTATGAAAAAGCACTCTCGGCTATCCTGGATGCGAACGTCACAACGTTCATCACCGCCGTGATCCTGTTTGCAATGGGCAGCGGCCCGGTACGCGGTTTCGCAATTACGTTGGGTCTTGGTATTCTGACCTCGGTCTTCACCGCGATCTTCGTGACGCGTTTGATGATCGTCATCTGGTTCGAACGCCGCCGCCCGAAAACGATCGAGGTTTGATCATGAGACTGAAACTCGTACCCCAGAACACCTCGTTCGATTTCTTCAGCCGCTGGAAGATCTGGCTGGGAATCTCAGCCCTTATGATGATCGTGGCCTTCACGTCCTTCATGCTTCAGGGCCTGAACTTCGGTATCGACTTCCGGGGCGGTACCACGATCAGAACTCAAAGTGCAGAAGTCGTGGATGTTGGTGCTTATCGTGAAGCCATTGCGCCGCTGGAATTGGGCGACGTGACCATTACTGAGATTTTCGATCCCACTTTTGGTGAGGACGAAAACGTCGCGATGATCCGCATTCAGGCGCAAGCCGATGCCGAGGCTGTGTCGGCCGCAACGGTGACTGCCGTGGAAGAGGCGCTCAAAATCGCTGCGCCAGATATTCAGTTTGTGTCCGTCGAATCTGTCGGCCCCAAGGTCTCGGGCGAATTGATCCAAACGGCGGTGATCGCGGTGGTGCTCGCTATTGGTGCGGTGCTTGTCTACATATGGCTGCGCTTCGAATGGCAGTTCGCTTTGGGCGCGGTGGCCGCGCTGGTGCATGACGTGATCCTGACCATCGGGATTTTCTCGGAACTGCAAATCCGGTTCGACCTGGCTATCATCGCCGCGCTGTTGACCATCGTTGGCTATTCGCTGAACGACACCGTGGTCGTGTTCGACCGCGTCCGCGAGAACCTGCGGAAGTACAAGAAGAAGGACCTCAAAGAGGTTCTGAACATCTCGATCAACGAAACACTCAGTCGAACAGTAATGACCTCGGTTACCACCCTGTTGGCTCTGATCTCGCTCTATGTGCTGGGCGGGGACGTGATCCGCGGCTTTGTCTTCGCGATGATCTGGGGCGTGATCGTGGGGACATACTCTTCGGTCTTTGTGGCCTCGACCATCCTGCTGTGGCTGGGCGTCAAACGCGACTGGTCGAAGCCGTCAAACAACGCGGGCAACCAGTTCGCAAATGTGGACGCCTGATCTGCTCGGCCAGTCCCCCACGGGGCTGGCCGTTATCGTTTTGGCAGCGACTCTGGGCGGGATCGTACGCGGGTTTTCCGGTTTTGGGACCGCGTTGGTTTTTCTACCTTTGGCCACCCCATTCCTTGGTCCGTTCGGAGCGCTGATCGGATTGACAGTCATGGACATCTTCGGGCCACTCCCTAACCTCCGCCGGGCGTGGCGCGCCGTTGACCATGGCGATCTGATGCGACTGTTGCTGGGTTGCGCTTTGGTCCTGCCAATCGGCTTGTGGATGCTTACGCAGGTCGAGCCAGAGGTTTTTAGATACGCCGTCAGTATCCTCGCTCTGTTTATGCTTGCGATTCTGATTCTAGGACTACGCTACCAAGGGCGCGTGCGACGTACGATGGTGACGGCGATCGGTGGAGCTGCAGGGTTTCTCGGCGGGGTTGCTGGGCTGCCTGGGCCGGCGGTGATCCTGTTCTACATGTCCCGTCCACTGCCGGTTGAGGTCATTCGGGCCACCATCCTGCTATTCCTATTTGGTTTCGACTTTCTGATCTTCGGTTTCCTGACCAGCATGGGGCGCGTGACCCTTGATAGTGTTGTGCTGGGGCTGGCTCTGTCTGTCCCAAACCTTTTGGGCAATTGGCTGGGTGGCTGGTTGTTCAATCCGGAAAAGGAAAAGATCTATCGCACCGCGGCCTATTTGGTGATCGCGCTTGCCGCCTTGTCGGGCCTGCCGCTTTGGGGCATAGAAGACATCCATGCGGTTGAATGAGATCACATATAACGGCGCATCCCCCGTAGACGGGTACGGACCAGGTTTTTTCCGTATCGGTGGCCGGGTTTATGAAGGCTCGGTTCTGACTGGCCCTTCGGGCACTGCCAGCTGGGGCGGATACGACGATCCATCGCCCTTACTTGGACTGGCCGCGCAGGTGGATGTCATCTTGATCGGAACGGGCACTGAGTTGGCCCACATCCCCACAGCGCTTCGATCAGCGCTTGAACAGGCAGGCATGGGGGTTGAAATCATGAACTCGCCGGCAGCCTGTCGCACCTACAATGTTCTGCTCTCTGAAGGGCGTCGCATAGCGCTGGCTATGCTTGCCACCTGACGGGTTCCTCTTCATCTGGGTGAAAGTATCCCGGGGAGCGCGAGGGCCTGGCCGTTCGCATTTAAGGTTATCCAAACGCAGAATGGGTGTTGCCCTGCGTCAAATCCCGCCTTTTGCCCCTATGCGCAATAAGATAAGCGGGGCCGTATGACACTGACCGTAACCGATCTTGCCATCACCCGTGGGGGCATCGCAGTGCTCGAAGGGCTGAGTTTTTCGCTAAAACCCGGACAGGCATTGATCCTGCGCGGACCAAACGGGATTGGCAAAACTACCTTGTTGCGCACGCTGGCAGGGCTGCAACCACCGCTGAGCGGAACAATTGACGGGGCCGAGGATCGTATCGCCTATGCCTCACATTCCGATGGATTGAAACCAACTCTGACGGTTGTCGAGAACCTGACGTTCTGGGCCTCGGTTTTTGGTACTGATGACATTCAGTCCGCATTGGATGCCTATGAGCTGAACGAACTGTCGGATCGTCACGCCGGCAACCTGTCCGCCGGGCAGAAACGCCGGCTTGGACTGGCCCGAATGCTGGTCACCGGAAGGCCGATCTGGATGCTGGACGAACCTACCGTGTCGCTGGACAAGGATGCTGTTCAGATGTTCGCCGACGCCGTTCGCGCACATCTGGGGCAGGGCGGATCGGCCCTGATCGCCACTCACATCGACCTGGGTTTGGACGGCGCGGTTTTGGATGTGGGCCCAAACAAGGCCAAACCGAAACCCATCGACGACTTTGACGGAGGCTTCCTGTGATCGCCTTGCTGCTGCGCGACCTGAAACTGGCCTTCCGTGCTGGCGGCGGTTTTGGCTTGGGCCTTGCGTTCTTTCTGATCGTGACCGTCCTGGTACCATTTTCAGTAGGCCCGCAATCGTCATTGCTGTCGACCATTGCACCGGGTGTGCTTTGGCTGGGCGCTCTTCTGGCCTGCCTGTTGTCGCTTGACCGGCTGCTGGCGCTGGATTGGGAAGACGGATCGCTTGACCTGTTGGCCACGGCGCCCTTGCCGCTTGAGGCCGTCGTATCGATTAAGGCTCTGGCCCACTGGCTTACCACGGGATTGCCTTTGGTTTTGGCCGCACCCTTTCTGGGCGTGTTGCTGAACCTGCCGGTGCCCGGGTTTTTCTGGCTGGTGATATCGTTGCTAATCGGCACCCCGGCCATGAGCGTGATCGGTACTTTTGGTGCGGCGCTGACTGTGGGATTGAAGCGCGGCGGACTGCTTTTGTCACTTCTGGTTCTGCCGCTTTATGTCCCAACGCTGATTTTCGGAGCCGAGGTCGCCCGCCGTGGTGCCACAGGCATGGAAACGCAAACCCCGCTGTTGATGCTGGCGGGGATCACCGCTGCCACGATTGCGCTGCTGCCCTTTGCCAGCGCAGCTGTGCTGCGGATCAACCTTCGGTAACGCAGTCACACTTTGACTGATGTCAATTGAGAACGAACACGAGTCGGACTAAATAGAGCCCATGTCTATCGCAGCCAAAGCCAATACCCTCTGGGAATACGCCAACCCGCGCAAATTCCTCGCCACCAGCGAGCGGGTGTTGCCGTTCTTCTGGATTTCCTCCTTGGTGTGTCTGGTCGTCGGACTGACTTGGGGCTTTTTCTTCACACCGGATGACTACAAACAGGGCTCGACCGTCAAGATCATCTACCTGCATGTACCTGCGTCACTGATGGCGATTAATTGCTGGCTGATGATGCTTGCAACCTCGCTGGTCTGGCTGGTGCGACGTCACCATGTCAGCGCGCTGGCCGCGCGGGCTGCGGCGCCGGTTGGGATCGTGATGACCCTGATCGCCTTGGCAACCGGCGCGATCTGGGGGCAACCGATGTGGGGCACCTGGTGGGCCTGGGATCCGCGCCTGACCGCGTTCCTGATCTTGTTCCTTTTCTATTTGGGTTATGTGGCCCTGTGGGAAGCGATTGAAGATTCCGACACCGCAGCCGACCTTACCTCGGTCCTTTGTCTGGTGGGGTCGGTTTTTGCCTTGCTTAGCCGCTATGCTGTGAACTTCTGGAATCAGGGCCTGCATCAAGGGGCGTCCGTGATGCGCGCGGCGGCCGTAACCGGTGCGGATACCGAGGAAAAAGTCAGCAATATCTATTTCTATCCGCTGCTGCTGTGCATTATCGGATTTGTGCTGCTGTTCATTGCGTTGGTTCTGTATCGCACAGGTACAGAAATTAGGGCGCGTCGGATCAAGGCGCTGCTTTCGAGAGAAAGGCTAAACGGATGATCCCTGATCTTGGAAAATACGCCGATGCGGTTTTGTGGTCCTATGCGGTCTCGCTCGGGCTGCTGATTGCGTTGTTTGTTCTCAGTGTGATGCGTGGCCGCAAGGTGCGGGCGGAAATGGAAAAGGTCGAAAACAGGATGATGCGCAATGGCTAAAATCTCGCCCCTGATGATTGCGCCGCCACTGATTTTTGGCGCGTTTGCCGTTTTGGCGGGCATTGGCATGTTCCGGGAAGACCCAAACGCCTTGCCATCGGCGCGCGAAGGACAACCTGCGCCGCCCGTTGTTCTGACCGAGTTTCCGGGCAAGACGTTGTTTGACGATGCGACCCTGCGCGATGGTGAGGTCAAGCTGGTCAACTATTGGGCCAGCTGGTGCGCCCCGTGCAGGGCCGAGCACCCCAACCTTGAGGCGCTATCCGAAGAGGGTATCCCGGTCTACGGCATCAACTACAAGGATCAACTGAATAACGCCGAAGCGTTTTTGAACGAACTGGGCGACCCTTACGAGTCCATCGGACGGGACGAACAAGGCCGAATGGCGCTGGACTGGGGTTTGTATGGGGTACCTGAGACCTATGTGATCGACGGAGAGGGCACGATCATTTTGCGCTTTGCCGGTCCGATTACACAGCGCGTGATCGAAAGCACGCTGCGGCCAGCACTGGAGAAAGCCGGCCGGTGATCTGAACCATTGCCAAGCGGAGCGTGCCTGCGGCACGCGCTTTAGTCTGGAGCCTGTGGCACTGGCCCAAGAAAAAGCCCCGGCGTTGTTGGTCGGGGCTTTGTTGTTTTAATCTGCCTTGGCGAGGTTCCGCAGCACGTATTGCAGTACGCCGCCGTTTTCGATGTATTCGATCTCGGGCGCGGTATCGATCCGGCATTTCAGCGTTATCGTCTTTTCGGTTCCATCGCTGAAAATGATGGTGCAGGGCACCTCCTGCAGCGGTTCAACCGAGTCCAAGCCATGGATCGAAACGGTTTCGTCACCTGTCAGTCCCAGCGTCTTGCGGGTGTCGCCGCCGGTGAATTCGAACGGGATCACGCCCATGCCAACCAGGTTGGACCGGTGGATTCGCTCAAAGCTTTCCGCAATCACGGCTTTGACGCCCAGTAGGGCCGTACCCTTAGCCGCCCAGTCGCGCGAGGAGCCCGCACCGTATTGCTCACCGCCAAAAACAACCAGCGGGACGCCCTGTTCCTGATAGGCCATTGAGGCGTCATAGATCGACGTCTGTTCGCCATCAGGCCCTTTTGTGTAGCCACCTTCGACCCCATCGAGCATCTCGTTCTTGATGCGGATATTGGCGAAAGTGCCGCGCATCATGACTTCGTGATTGCCGCGGCGGGAGCCGTAAGAGTTGAACTCGCGCGGCTGCACCTGACGTTCGATCAGGTACTTACCGGCAGGCGACGTACTTGCAAACGATCCGGCCGGTGAGATGTGGTCGGTCGTGACCATGTCACCAAGAACCGCAAGAACCTTGGCCCCGTCGATGTTCGAGATCGTGCCTGGCTCGGACCCCATCCCCTGAAAATATGGGGGGTTCTGGATATACGTCGAAGTCGGCGGCCAGTTATAGGTTTCCTGTTGCGGAACCTCGACGCTCTGCCACTTTTCGTCACCTTTGAAAACGTCAGCGTATTTGGACTGGAACGCTTCGCGGGTGACCGTTTCCTGAACCAATTCGGCAATTTCGCTTTGGGTTGGCCAGATGTCTTTCATGAAGACGTCATTGCCGTCCTTGTCCTGACCGATCGGCTCGGACGTCAGATCGATATCCATGGTGCCAGCCAGTGCGTAGACCACGACCAGTGGCGGCGAGGCCAGATAGTTGGCCCGCACGTCCGGCGAAATCCGGCCTTCGAAGTTGCGGTTGCCAGACAGAACGGATGTGGCGACCAGATCTCCTTCGGCAATCGCTTCGCTGATTTCCCTCTGGATCGGGCCAGAGTTGCCGATGCAGGTGGTGCAGCCATAGCCGACAAGGTTGAATCCGATGGCATCCAGATGCTGCTGCAGGCCCGCAGCCTCAAGGTATTCAGACACAACCTGTGAACCGGGGGCCAGCGATGTTTTGACCCACGGCTGACGGTTCAAGCCTAGCTCATGCGCCTTTTTTGCGACCAGACCGGCACCAATCATCACATAAGGGTTTGAAGTGTTGGTACAGGAGGTGATCGAGGCGATCACAACCTTGCCCGATTCCATGCCGTAATTTTCGCCCTTGACCACGACCTGCTTGCCCATCGGGCGTTTGAAGGTTTCGGCCATTTCCTTGGTGAAGGCTGCTTTGGCGTCGGTCAGCGCAACATAGTCCTGCGGACGCTTTGGCCCCGAGATTGCGGGAACAATTGTGCCCATGTCCAGCGTCAGAGTGTCGGTGTAAATGGGCGCATAGTTTTCATCGCGCCACAGGCCGTTTTCCTTGGCATAGGCTTCGACCAACGCCAGACGATCCTCATCACGGCCGGTGTTTCGCATGTAGCGCAGTGTTTCGCCGTCGATTGGGAAGAAGCCACAGGTCGCGCCATATTCGGGCGCCATGTTTGCAATGGTCGCGCGGTCGGCCAGCGGCAAGCGGTCCAGACCTTCGCCATAGAATTCGACGAATTTGCCCACGACGCCCTTTTCGCGCAGCATTTCCACGACTTTCAGGACAAGGTCAGTGCCGGTTGTGCCTTCGACCAAAGCGCCGGTCAGCTCAAAGCCTACTACCTCAGGGATGAGCATCGAGATCGGCTGGCCCAGCATCGCGGCTTCGGCCTCGATCCCACCGACACCCCAGCCCAAAACGGCCATACCGTTGACCATCGTCGTGTGGCTGTCGGTACCAACCAGTGTGTCGGGGTAGGCGACATCGTCGCCGTTCTGATCGGTGTCGGTCCAGACAGTTTGTGCCAGATATTCCAGGTTCACCTGATGGCAGATGCCGGTTCCGGGGGGAACAACGCGGAAGTTGTTGAATGCCGACTGCCCCCATTTCAGGAACTGATAGCGCTCCATATTGCGCTCATATTCACGGTCCACATTCATCTGGAACGCGCGCGGGTTGCCGAATTCGTCAATCATGACCGAGTGGTCGATGACCAGATCAACAGGGTTCAGAGGGTTGATCTTTTGCGCATCACCGCCCAGCCCTTTGATGCCATCGCGCATCGCTGCCAGATCGACAACAGCCGGAACACCGGTAAAGTCCTGCATCAACACGCGCGCAGGACGATACGCGATCTCGCGCGGGTTCTTGCCGCCACTTGTCGCCCATTCGCCAAAGGCTTTGATATCGTCGACCGAGACGGAAAAACCGTCATCCTCGAAACGCAGCATGTTTTCCAGAACCACTTTGAGCGCGGCGGGAAGCCTTGAAAAATCGCCCAGTCCGGCCGCTTGCGCGGCGGGGATGGAATAATATGAAATGGACTTGCCATTCACGCTTAGGCTGCGGCGTGTTTTGGCGGTGTCTTGTCCGACTTTGATGGGCATCTGTGGCCTCCCTCTGAAATGACTTAGGTCCCGGGATTCGCTAATAGTTATCTGCATCACCAAAGCCTTTGATTCAAGGACCAAGGCGGTGAGCTTGCTGAGTGATGTATACCATTGCACACAGATTTTAAGAGGCGCGATGGTCGCATGTCTCAAGAAACGTTGATTGGAGGTTGATCGGGCTTGCGTTTAGACCGGACAGTACATCCAGTCAAAGGCCCGAGACCTGTAATGTTGAAATCCATTCGTGCAACAGCGCTTATTTCCTTTTTTTTGACCACCGCGGCCATTGCAGAAGGTGACCCGGTTGTCGTTGAGCTTTTCACGTCTCAGGGCTGTTCATCCTGTCCGCCCGCTGATCGGCTCATGCACGATTTGGCCAAACGCGACGATGTGATCGGTCTGGCACTGCACGTGGATTACTGGGATTACATCGGGTGGAAGGACGAATATGCAAAACCGGATCACACCTTGCGTCAGCGCACCTATGCGCGGGAAGGTGGTCGGTCGATGATCTATACTCCGCAGATGGTGGTAAACGGGCAGCAGGATGTGGTCGGCGCGCAAGCGCGGGAATTGGATCGCCTGATCAACGCGCATATCAAGGCAGCCCCTCAGGCGTCCGTGACGGCCGTTCGCTCAGGCAATGATGTGTCGGTCGATGTGATGCCGGTCGAGTTGCCGGCCGGAGAAACCTACGACATCCGCGTCGTTCAGTACTCGCCTATGCGCCACGCCTCAATCCGACGCGGAGAGTTGGCCGGACATGAACTGGATTATGCGAATGTTGTCGAGGCCTGGTATACGGCAGGTCAATGGGATGGCGTTGCGCCTCAGGCGTTTTCAGTGGCCGTAGATGCGGATTTGCCGGCCGTCGTCCTGGTGCAAAGGGAAGGGCACGGCCCCATAGTGGCCGCCACTAAGGTCAGGTAATTAGGGCATATCCTCGGGCTGAACTCCCAGACCATTCCAGGCTTTCCAGCGTCGGTGAATCCAGAACCACTGGCCCATATGTTGTCTAACCATGGCCTCAAGATCATCATTGGTGAACTGGGTCATGGTTTTGGGGTCTGTATGCGGCACCGGATCGTGCAGCACGATTTCAAAATCCACACCATTGGGTTGGCGCACCGCGTAGCACGGGATCAGGACGGCATTGTACTTCATAGCCAGTTCTGCGTTCAGAACCGAGGTCACGGCGGGCTTGCCGAAGAATGTCAACTCTTCCCCGCCATGGGCATGCAGATCAGACACGATCGCGATGATCCCGTTTTTCTTGAGTGAGCGGACCATTTCAACCATCCCACGACGTCCTTGTTCGAACATCGGCGAGCCGGTTTTGTGGAACGCTTCAACATACATGTCGTTGAAGTAAGGGTTCGCCATACGGCGATAAAGGCACCCAATCGGGCGACCACTGCGTTCCTGCAAGGCAATACGTGCGGCCAGATAGTGTCCAAAATGGGCGGTGATCATCATGATGGGGCGCCCGTCTGCCACAGCGGCGTCAAATGCCGCAACACCCGAACCACTTACTTTTGCCGTGCTCTGACGCTGGGTGAAACCTTCGGGCGAAAAATGCTCCATGATCGCGCGGCCAGCATTGTCGGGAACGGCGCTGCAGATTCTTTTGACTTCCGCCTCTGACAGGTCCGGGCAGGTTAGTTTCAGATTGTTGCGCACGCGTGTGGTGAAGCCGATCATCGGTGAAAGCCCACGCGCGATTGCACCCATGGTTTTTAGTCGTGTTTCATAGGGCAGCAAACGCATGGCCCCGATAACGCCCTTCATGAACAATCCAGTGATGTAGTATTTTCTAAGCGCTGCGCGGCTTAGTTCCGACTTTTCGACGGGCATGAATAGGTCTCACCGGCTGTTGCGATTTGCCGGGCAAGACATACAAGGCACAATCCGCAACCACAAGCGTTGCAAAACTAGGCCGGGCCCGGGCACGCCTGATCACGCTTGCCAGTCACTCTTCGCTATCCTCTTCAATCAGCGGTATTGCGCCCTCGTCGACCAGCGCACGAATTGCGCCAACTACAAGCGTCATCGCTTCCTCGGCCTCGGACAGTTTCACCTTGTCGCGCTCGGTGATTTCTTCACGCAGGTTATCCGCCATGCGCGTCGACATGTTGGACAGCAGAAAATCGACCGCAGCCTTGTCATCCTCGGCTGTGGCACCGGCCAAAGCGGTGACGAGGTCAGCCTGATCCACCCCCCGCAGAACCGCTGGCACGTCGCGAGGCAAAATGCGGGCCGGGATATGGGCGAAGGTAAAGATCGATCGGCGTACGAGGGCAGCGAAATCGGTGTCTTCCTCGTCCAGAGCCTTCAATAAGCCTTCTCGCGTTGCCGCAGCGGACTGGTTTAAGATCGCGCCGACTCGGACACCGGGGCCATCGGAAAAGGCGGTGGTCGGGCGCCGATCAAGCTGAGCGGCCAGCGACCAGCCAATTCGCTCGACAGCTTCCGGCGTGATGTTAGCGGTTTTCGAAACTGCATAGGTGATGCGGCGTGCGACCGGGCCGGGCAGGTGACCCAGAAGTTGCGCGGCATTCGCGGTTTCTAGCTTGGACAACATCACCGCCGCAATTTCAGTGCTTTCGGCCAGAGCAATGGTGGCTAGATCTTCGGTCGGGATTTCCCGCAGTCGTTGCCACGGATCTCCGATCTGACGTACCCCGGCTTCTTTCCGTAACCGGGCCGCTGTTGCCGGTGTGATCCTATCGCTGACTGCGTCAAGCGCACCGGCCAACCCGTGTGGAAATGACAGGCCGAGACTGTCCAGCGCTTCCGCAAATTCATGTGCAACGGAGGCCAGCGTGACGCGATCTACAAGACCCATTTGACCCAGTTGATGAGTTAGCTTTTCCTGCAAGTCATCGGGCAGTTCTTCCAGCGGGATATCTGCGCCTTCATTCAACAAAAGGCGCACAACCACAGCGGCTTTTTGTCGACTGCTCAGCGCCTTGGGGACGACGCGAGGCGCGTCGTTCTGATCGTCGGCGGCGGGTGTCGAGGTCCCCGGTGCCAGTTGAACCAAAGTGTTTGTGTCCTGCATCTGCCTGTGGTGCCAAGATTCTGTTCCACAGGCAGATTACGGAGAGTCGGGTAAAGAAAGACTGAAGCTTAGTAGCTGTAAGTCAGCCCGGTGCGGATCGCCTCGCGCAGAGACGCTTCGGCCCAGGTGCCTTCTCCGCCGCGCGCCTTGATCTCGCGCCACTGGGCGATGGCAAGATCGGTTTTGCCTTCGGTGACAAAGCCCTGGCCCATATAGCTGCGCGCCAGAATGTTGTCGGGATTTGCCTTAATAGCGTTCGAATAAAAGGCATTTGCCAGGTCAAGCTCACCCATTTTGCGGTATGTGAAGCCCCAATAGGTCAAAACGCGATCATCGTCTTGATCCATAATGCGCAGGATGTCCTGTGCGTTCTCTAACTGCCCGTCATAGGCCAGTTCACGCACGGCGTCATACAGTTCGTCCTGCGTAAAGTTGCTCTGGTTCGGCTTCACGCACCGTCCGGCGTCTTTGTCATAAACTCGACCGAATAGACACTTCTTTGTCGTGTTGGTTGGCTTTGGCGGGTTGCTGTCACCACCAGCGGCGATCGCGACCGGCGCGAATGCAAAGGCCTGAAGGGCGATCGTTGAAGCGAGTACTAGGCGCATTTTCCTACTCCGTTGTCAGGGCTGCTTACAGAAAGCATAGTGCGTTCTTCTCAAAAGCTAACAACCGAAGGCTCGCGTTTATTCACAAATGGGAAAAAATTTTCTCAGCTGTTCGTAATTTTGGCGCAGGTTTGAGTTTCAGCATCCCATACCGAACCTGGTGCGCAGGACTGAGTTTGCTTGGAATGACCACTACAGGCCAATGCAACGGAGGCTGAGCAACTAAGGGCCAAAGCACAAATCAGAGTACGGATCATCGTGTTTCTCCTGTCCGGATTTACACCTACATCATAGCTTGTTTTGACCCGTCTGGCAAAACACCAAGGCCCGGAACGCGTCCTGCGATCCGGGCCCTGCGAACCAACTGATCAGATTGGGCTATTCGCCAAATACACGGGCGAAGATCGTGTCGACGTGTTTGGTGTGATAGCCCAGATCGAATTTCTCTTCGATTTCTTCCGGGCTCAGCGCGGCGGTGACGTCGGGATCTCCCAGCAATTCCTCTTTGAAATCGGTGCGGTGTTCCCAGACTTTCAGTGCGTTGCGCTGGACCATGGAATAGGCGTCTTCACGGCTGACACCTGCCTGTGTCAGTGCCAGCAGAACCCGCTGGCTCATTACCAGGCCGGGAAACTTGTTCATATTCTCGATCATGTTCTCGGGAAAGATCAGCATTTTGTCTATGACGCCAGTCAGTCGGGCCAGAGCAAAGTCCAGCGTGATAGTGGCATCCGGCCCAATCATGCGTTCAACCGAAGAATGCGAGATATCGCGTTCATGCCAGAGCGCCACGTTTTCCATCGCCGGGATCGCTGCTGCGCGCACCATACGCGCAAGCCCGGTCAGGTTCTCGGTCAGGACCGGGTTTTTCTTGTGGGGCATGGCAGACGAGCCCTTCTGACCCATCGAGAAGAACTCGGCCCCCTCCAACACCTCTGTCCGCTGCATGTGGCGGATTTCGATGGCGATGTTTTCGATGCTGCTGGCGATGACGCCAAGCGTGGCAAAGAAAGCCGCGTGGCGGTCGCGCGGAATGACTTGTGTGCTAATCGGTTCAGGAACCAAACCCAACTGGTCGCAGACATGCTCTTCCACACGGGGGTCGATGTTAGCAAAAGTGCCAACCGCGCCGCTAATTGCACCGGTTGCAACTTCCGCGCGCGCATCGCGCATCCGGGACAGGTTGCGGTCCATCTCGGCGTAAAAGCGGGCAAAGGTCAGACCCATGGTGGTGGGTTCGGCGTGGATGCCGTGGCTGCGGCCGATGCGGACTGTGTCCTTGTGTTCGAATGCGCGGCGCTTCAGAGCAGCCAACAGACCTTCGAGGTCTGCGATCAGCAGATCGGCGGCGCGGGTCAGTTGAACGTTGAAGCAAGTGTCCAGAACATCCGAACTGGTCATGCCTTGATGCACAAAACGGGCTTCTTCGCTGCCAACATGTTCGGCCAGATGGGTCAGGAACGCGATGACGTCATGCTTGGTGACCGCTTCGATTTCATCAATGCGAGCAACGTCGAATTCTACATCCTTAGCCTTCCAGACGGCCTCCGCGTTTTCACGCGGGATCACGCCCAGATTGGCCATCGCGTCGCAGGCATGGGCCTCAATCTCGAACCAGATGCGAAACTTGGACTCGGGCGACCAGATGGCGACCATATCGGGGCGGGAATAGCGTGGAATCATTGGCAGCGGCACCTTATTGTGATTTGGCAGGAGGCGTTGCGGCGGGGTTTAAACCCGCGCAAGCAAAGGAACAAGGCGCGAGTGCAAAGATGAGACGGTTTGCCCTGATTTTAGCCCTTTGGCCGGGTTTTCTGGCGGCGGAAGAGTTCAGAACGCTGACGGGTGACGAGATTCTGTCGGTATTGACCGGGCAGAAACTCGATTACGGGGAAGGTATCTCGCAGACTTTCGACGATACGATGCTGACGCAGTACTTTTCAGGCGGTCCGAGCGCGGGTCGTTGGGCGGTGCAGGGGGATCGCTATTGCTCGCTCTGGCCACCTTCCGACCTGTGGGCCTGCTATGATGTGCAGCAAAGGGATGATGTGATCCGCTTCATAGATGATAATGGGGGCACAACCGACGGGACAATCGTCGAATGAACTTGCCGAAAAACCTGTCCGATTTTGAAGGAAATTGGAGCCTGAACCGGACCATTCGGGATGCACAGGCCGGGCAGGTGGTGCAGGCCGATGGGCTAGCGGTTTTGCGTCCGACTGAAGATGGTTTGATCTATGATGAAGAGGTCACGCTGCGTGTGCCGGGTCAGGCCGAGATGAAAGGCACGCGTAAATACTTGTGGCACAAGGCGGGCAGGGCGATTGCCATTCACTTTGACGACGGCCGCTATTTTCATCAGCTGGAACTGGGGCAGGCACATGCGTCTGACCATCACGATTGCCCGCCTGATAGCTATGATGCCGTCTACGATTTTTCGGCATGGCCGGTCTGGTCAGTGCGCTGGATCGTCTCGGGCCCCAGAAAATCATATGAAATGAGCACTGAATATCGTTTAAGATAGCGTAATCATGTTGCAGTCTGTCCTCTAAGCGGGCATTTCTGCGTGTGCAAAAAGGTGGAGATGCAAAAATGAATGCGAATGTACTGGCCAATGCGATTGGCCCGCGCGAAGGTACCGCGCTGCGCGTCAAACAAGTTGTGCTGGTGGCACTGGGTATTCTGGCTTTGGCAATTGCCGCAAAGATCAAGGTCCCGATGTGGCCTGTTCCGATCACGATGGGCACCTTTGCCGTGCTGACCATTGGCACCGCCTATGGCACGCGTCTGGGTCTGGCCACCATGCTGGGCTACCTGTTGATCGGTGCGCTGGGCTTTGATGTGTTCGCAGGTTCCTCGGCCGAGAAATTTGGTCTGACCTACATGATGGGCGGTACCGGCGGCTATCTGGTCGGTTACCTGCTGGCAACTGTTCTGCTGGGCGCACTGGCCGCGCGCGGCTGGGACCGTTCGTTCGGCAAGATGGCGTTGGCTCTGGTTCTGGCAAATGTCGTGATCTACTTGCCTGGTCTGCTGTGGCTGGGTCAGTTGTACGGATGGGACCAACCGATCCTGCAGTGGGGTCTGACACCCTTCTTGGTGGGCGACGCGATCAAGCTGGTGCTGGCTGCACTGCTGATCCCAGGCCTGTGGAAACTGGTGGGCGACGCGCGCTCGTAACCTCCAGCCAAGTCAAATCTGACATAACCGCGCCCGGAGGTTTCCTGGCGCGGTTTTTTTGTGCCCGCACATTGGAATGCTGGACAAAAGGGGTCACAGCAGGTCAATCTGCATTCAATGAAATCATCAGGTTATTGAGATATGCGTATTCAATTTTCTTCGGCGCTCGCCGTTTGCGCCTCGCTATGGTTGTGCGGTACGCCTGCGTCAGCCGACACTCCGGTTACCTACACGGACAATGGACGCGCGTTGTTTGGCTTTTCCGTGCCTGACTTTTGGGCGTTGCGCACTGGCGGCCCGCGCGAAATTGAGGATACCGAACTGGGCGACGCGCGCGCCGTTGCCCGGGTCATGGGGATGCGGCCTGTTACCGACGACAATGTCTGGATGGGCTTTGTTTCGCCGGCAGGCGTAGCTTCGATCGATGGCGGTCTGCGGTATCTTGAAGACATAGACAGGTTTCTGGTCAAGGACCCGACTGTGTCCGAAACCACCACGACGCGTATCGGCGGATTGCCCGCACGGGTTATTCGCGGGACCGGCAATCGCGAAGGACGTGGTGTTAACTTTACGGTTTCGGTGATCGACTTACCGAAGGGGCGTGTAGCCATTGCCGTGGCGATCCTGCGCGACGGCGCCGATCCAGCTTATGTGGACGACCTGAACGCCGTATTCGCGTCGTTCCGGTCCCTGCAGTGAGGAGGCGCACATGACCCGCAAATTGATCAAACGCGCAACCCTTGCCCTGGGATTGGGTGCTGCCACACTGACGCTTTCGGCCTGTGACGGCGTCACAGTCGGAGTGGGATACGGGTATGACCCCTTCTACGACTCGATGTTATGGAACGACTACTATCACGACGTGGACGTGGATATCGACATCGACCGACCGGATCGACCCAGACCGCCGGATGGACGCCCACCTGCGCGTCCTGTTCCGCCAATCGCCAAGCCACCGAACAGACCGCCAGTGTCCCGACCGCCGAACCGTCCAAGACCACCGGTTGCACGGCCACCGGCGGCCCGACCACCCATTCACCGCCCCGCAGGGCGGCGCTGAGCGCGAGCGTCAGTCCAGCAGCACGGTTGTGATCTGGGCTGACCCTTCCAGGGTTCTGTGCACCGGGCATTTGTCTGCGATTTCGAGCAGTCTTGTGCGCTGCTCGGCGGTCAAAGGACCTTCAAGGCGGATCTTGCGACGAAACTGATCTACCTTGCCTTCGCTGGCCAGCCCTGCGTCCTGCGCGTGCACCTTGTTGTGGCACACATCGACCGTGATGTTTTTGAGGGGCCAGCGCTTGCGCCGTGCATACATGCGAATAGTCATCGACGTGCAGGCCCCCAGACCCGAGGACACGAATCCGTAGGGCGACATGCCACGGTCGGTGCCGCCATACGAGGCGGGCTCGTCCGCAACTGCGTGGTGCCGGGGACCGGACTGGATATCCTGCAGGAACCCTTCCGGATCTGCCTCAGTCACGCGAACAACACCTTCGGGCGCACCCGGTGGTGGAGCAGGTGGGCAGAGCCTGACGTAACGCGTAACCCATGCTGAAATTACGTCAGCCGCGTATTCCGCGTCGGATGCGCGGGTAATCAAGTGGTCGGCATCGTCAAGGGTAACAAAGCTCTTGGGATGTTTGGCCGCCAAGAAGATTGTGCTGGCGTTGTCGATACTTACGGTTTCATCTCTTGGTGCGTGCAAGATCAGCAAGGCCGCCTTCAGGTCCGCGATAGCGGGCATCAAGGCCGTTTCGGAAATATCATCCACAAACGCCTTGCCAATGCGGAACGGACGCCCGCCCAGCATCACATCCGCCGCTCCGGCCTGCGTGATCTCTGGTAACGCGTCTTCAAAGTGATGAGCGACATGGCCGGGATCTGCAGGCGCACCCAGCGTGACCACGGCCTTGACGCTGGGAATGCCAGCCCGGGCACGTAACACAGCCGCACCGCCCAGCGAATGACCGATGAGCAGTGCCGGCGCCATGTTGCGACCCGCCAGATAGTGCGACGCTGCGATCAGGTCTTCGACATTGGAGGTGAAGGTTGTGTTAGCAAATTCGCCGCCGGAATGGCCCAGACCAGTGAAGTCAAATCGCAGTACGGCGATGCCCATCGCTGCAAGCCGTGCCGCAATCCGTCGCGCAGCAGGGATGTCCTTGGAACAGGTGAAACAATGCGCAAACAGCGCTGTCGCCAGAACCGGTCCGTCCGGAAGATCCAGGCGCGCGGCCAATTGGTTGCCGTCGTGACCGGCAAAAGTAATGCGTTCGGTGGGCATGGCAGTTCCTTGTTCGTCGGGATGACTAATAGTGTGTGCTACTGACTGGCTGCTCAACCCCATTGTAAGAAGCGTCACGGGAAGGTGAGTGGGGTGAATAGATTACGCGCAAATCTTTGTTTGCGATGTGAGATAAATAAATCAATTTATGTGATGTATAGATTAATAAATATTCGTTTTACTAATTTAATGCTCTGCCCCATCTTACAGCCATCAGAAACGTTCAACCCAGGAGTTTCAAATGGCACATACCGCATCCGATCCAAGGGGCGTGGTTCTACGCCCGGACATATTGGCCGTGATTGCTCTGACCGGGGTGATCGGATTTGCAATTGGGCAATCCATACCGTCTGTGACCTATACCGAGGCACAAGTTACTGAACCCGTGTCCGAAGACTGGCACGGCAATGTCATGCGGTCGCATTGGTCGAACTGAAACGTCAGCTCAGTCCCATGAGTTGCGGATCAAAGGGATAGGTGGTCAGGTTCTCATACCCGTCTTCGGTGATCAGAACCTGGTCTTCCAGCTTGATTGAGAAATCGCCGCCAACCTCACCAACAGCCGCCTCGACACACAGGACCATGCCGGGCTCTAACGGATAGTCGTATGAGTCGGCCACCGCCTTGTCCGGGTAAGCGACCAGAGGCCATTCATCGCACAAGCCGACACCATGCATCAGGCATCCATATTTCTGAGCCTGGAACTTATCGTCCAGCTTGTGTGCGTTGGCCGTCAGTTCGGGGATCATCACGCCGGGTTTCAGCATCTCCATGTTGGTCATAATGTGCTCATGAGCGTGCTGCATAGCGTAGATCATGTCAGGCCGGGGCCTTTCGTCGCCGATCCACCATGTGCGAGAGATATCAATACAGATGCCGTATGAACCGATAAGGTCGGTGTCAAAAGCGATGATCTCGTTCTGTTGCGTGATCCGGGGGCCGCATTCCTGAAACCACGGGTTTGTTCGCTGGCCCGAGGCCAGCAGGCGGGTTTCGATCCATTCACCACCGCGACGGATGTTTTCGGCATGCAGGACCGCCCAGATATCGTCTTCCGAGGTTTTGCCGTCGCCTACATTGGCGCGCGCGAACTTCTCCATTTCCGCTACGGCGGTTTCGCAGGCATGGTTGGCGCAGCGCATGGCCAGAATTTCGTCAGGACCTTTGATGGCTCGGGTCTTTTCGGTGACCTCCTCACCCTCCATGATCTCGAACCCCTGCGCTTCTAGCGCGCGCAGTCCGTGCAGCATGATCTTGTCTACGGCAAGGCGCTTGTTGCCGCCGCTGTGTTCGTCAATTAGAACGCGCACCTCGTTTGAAAACACATCTGCGGCTACATCCACCTTATCGCCCCGGTCGAAATAGAACAGGTCAGCGCCGGACCGCTGTTCCCGCACCAGAGGGTTGAACGTGGAAAGGAACGGAGAATTCTTGTAATCCCAAATCACCATATACCCGTCTGCGCACAACAAGACCGCGCGGAATGGGTTGTGCGTGTTCCAGAGCTGCATATTGGTGCTGTCAGTGGCATAGCGGATATTCAACGGGTCGAACATCAACAGCCCGCCATAACCGCGGTCGACAACGGCTTTTGTCAGTCTTTTCCACCGGTGTTCGCGCATCCGCGCCAGATCAGGCAGAGATAGGCCAGCCGCTTCCCATTCGGAGAACGCAAGCTGCGTCGGGCCGATCTCGATCCGATCATTTGCGTTCGGGGTGCCATCCCCAAGGGTCGCACCTTTGGTCGGGTCGATCTTGCGGGTGTCGCGGTAGTGCCGGTTCATGGTGGGTCTCCCTGCCTATTTTTTGAGCGTGGAGAATCAATAGACATCCGTCTTGAAAGTTTGCGACGGCGCGTTCGTCGCTTTTTGACCGACAAGCGAATTTTGTGGTGATACGTCAAGTTCATGACCACTATTCTGCAGACTTCAATCCCTTATGACCCGCTGGCAAGACGCCCGTTGCCCGGCGTTCAGCCGGCCAATATGGATAACTGGTTGCACTGCGACGATGCCTTCGCTGCCCAAATGCAAAGGCGTGAAGAGCTTTTGGCTGGCTGCCGTGCGGATATTATGTCGATGGATCCTAGCGCTTTACCGGCCGCACAGGAGTTGTTGGAGCTGGTGCTGAGCCGTGTTTATCCAGAGTGTACAGATCACGTCATCCGCCCTGACAGGCAGAAAGTTCCGGTCGATCACTCACAGCCGTTGGACACGTTGTGCCGGTTGGTACAGGAAGATTTTTGCATCCTGCAAAAACATGGGGATGAACACGTTCTGACCGCGGCCATCCTTTGTTTTCCGGCCAGTTGGCGCTTGTCCGAGAAGTTTATGCGGCCTCTGATCGACATTCATGTGCCTGTCGACAGCTATGACGCCAATATCGCCCGACGGGTCCAGCGGTTGTTTGACGGAATACAGCCGGGGCGCCCACTGTGGCGGTTCAACGCACTGTGGTATCAGGACGCCGAGCTTCATCAACCACGCAGTGCCAACGACCGACGGGATCCTCAGGATCGGGGGACAGCGCGGTTCCTGCGTAGCGAGCGACAGACGTTGTTGCGCCTGCCTAAAACGGAGGCCGTGGTATTCTCGATCCACACATATGTGTTGGCAGAAGACCAGTTACGTAAAATGGAAAACCCCGCCTGATGGCGGGGCCTCCAAGGAGGGTCATTTCAAACCGGGCTACATGCCCAGTGCGCTGGCGACGTCCGCAAGTGCTCCGCTTGTGCTGAGAGCGGAGATTGCGACCGTATACGCCAGCACCTGAGTATTCAGGCGGAAGTCTTCACCCCTGATCAGGTTAACAGCGGCCAAGGAGGCCGCAATCGGGACCGACACGCTTGCCACGGCACCCGTTAATCCCCAACTGCTAAGCCGGAGGATATCACTGGGTCGTTCGTGGACGAGGGGGGGCGTGTCGTCCCGATCGGTAGGCTGCTCGATAGGTTCTGTCCGAAAAGCGATGCTGAGCAACTGCTCATCCGACAGCTGGATCGGCCGGGCTACTGGGGGCAGTGCCTTTTTTTCTGGCTCATCCAGGTCTTCTGCGTCAGTGACATTCAGTCCGGCAAACGGGCCTGTCACTGCCTCGAAAATCTGCTTTCTGTCACGCGGCTTGCTTGGGGCCAGCGTGTCAAATGCGCTCATGAATTGTTCAATGGTCAAAACGGTATTTGGCGACAACCATTCCACCCGCTGTGTCGCGCAGACGTCGACCATTCTGTAAAGGATCACGACCAGCATAAGCTCTGAGACTTCGCTGTCATCCAGCAGGGGGGAAACTGGGGTCACAGTGATCGTCAGCCGGTTTTTCGGCATCGTGACCACCGGTTTCTGGATCGTTTTTAAACCAGCGGCACGGTTGAGGCGTTCGAACCGGTCCTCGGTCTCGGCCATTTTGGTATCCAAGGTCAACCGCACCAGATACTGACTGGAAACAATACTGGCTTCGGTGCTGTTCAACAGGGACTTACGCTCGACCAGGTGGCCATAGTCCGCAAGGGTCTTGTCAACGATATCGCTGAACCGCTCGATCGCGTCTTCGGTCTTACCGTTGAATTGCAGACCACCGTGATAGCTGTGCTTCGGAGTCACTGCGCTGTCCTTTGTCGCATCCTGTCTTTGGAAACAATCTAACAAGCGATCTGGGGCAGATTTGGGCGAAAATGGAAAAAAATGAGAAATCGTGCGGATTGATTACGCTATGGAAACCAAGGCATTTTAGGGGCTTTTAAATGTCTGTGGCGACAATGTGGCCGAAATCGGGTGTAAAAGCCCGAATTCATCGCCAGCCTCAGCCGTCGATTCGGGCAGCCATAATTGCGATGGATTGTTGGTAAACCGAGGCGGCATTCCACTGTTGAA
The DNA here is from genome assembly GCF_013032505.1 of Ruegeria atlantica. Lineage (GTDB taxonomy): Bacteria > Pseudomonadota > Alphaproteobacteria > Rhodobacterales > Rhodobacteraceae > Ruegeria > Ruegeria atlantica_F. Next base: position 127,210 of record NZ_WQCG01000008.1, on the reverse strand, counting down.
TCACCGCAAAGTTCGGCTGACCCTGTTGATAGCCGCGACCCGGTTTCCAGCCTTTCTTACGCAGAAAATTGGCGGTCGAGGCCAGCGCATCGGTCATGTTGTAAAAGTCGACGCGGCCGTCGCCGGTCGCATCGACCCCGTATTGCAGGGCATTGCCTGGCAGGAACTGGGTGTGTCCAAGTTCGCCATGTTTTGCCCCTTTTGTCGCGGTCGTAATGCTGCCTTGATCGACCAGTTTCAGCGCCCCGATCGCATGTGGAATGAAAAACTCGGACCTCCGACAGTCATAGGCCAGTGTTGTGATTGCGGAAACAACCTGACTGTCGCCCATGAAGTTACCAAAACCGGTCTCCATGCCATGAATGGCGATCAGCACTCCCGCCGGCACACCGTATTGACGTTCCAGCGCCGCATAGAACTGCGGGTTGCGTGCTTTGCGTTTGCGCCCCTGCGCCACGATGGTGTCCGCCCCGCGTACGCGCATGAATTTGTCTAGGGAATATTTAAAGCTTTTCTGATTGCGGTCCGCCGCGATCGTGCGTGTTGCGTACTGCGTTTGTGCCAGCGCCTGCAGACCCTTCTTTTTGACGCCGGAGCGTTTGGCTTGTCTGGCAAAGTCCTTTTTCCATGCCTCAAAGCCGCTACTGGTATTGCCGCAAGGCGCTGCGGACGCAGCCGCTGGGAGTAGCAAGGCAAACAAAATGGCAAAGCGAAGCATCAGGAAATCCCGGGCAATTTGATATGTAAGGCGAAGGTACGCTGCATTTCCGGCTACGAAAAGACGTTAGTACAGGTCCAGTTCTCCAGTACCTTTCAAGCTCTCAAACCACTCATCGGGTGTTTTGTTGATTTTGGCGTGTTTGACCATCATGGCGTTCATATTGGGAAGGTCCGAGGAATCCGGCCATTCCTCTGGCTGCCAAAGGTTCGCGCGGATCACACATTTGGGGCAATGTGCGAAGATCGTTTCGACATGAATGACCAGGGCCAGTTTGGGCGGACGGTTGTTGATTGCCATGCTGTCCAGCAAGTCACGGTCTTTACATATCCGGGCTGAACCGCGGAGACGCAGAGTTTCCATTTTGCCGGGCACAAAGAAAATAAGGCTGACGCGCGGGTCCAACAGGACATTGTGGAACGTATCCACGCGTTTGTTGCCCGGTCGATCCGGTAACGCGATCAAAGTGTCTGACAGCACTTTGGTGAACCCTTCAGGATCGCCGCGAGGCGAAATGTCCAGATGGCCTTCGGGGTTGGCCGATGCAATCAGGCAGAATGTGGATTTGGCGATGAAGTCGCGACACATCTGATCCAGCCCGGATAACTCTTTGGCCATGATCTGGGGCAGGGGTGCGCCAGTTATGCGCTCCAGTTCGTCTGCCGAGGTCACGAAGTCCGCGAATTGTGAGAAGGGGGCGTCTGAAAGCATACGATCTCTCCTAACCGGTTGGCCCGAGTGTGAAAGAACATACCAAACGAAACAAGGGCGCCCGAATGGACGCCCTTGCAAATGTAAACCCAAATCCGGATCAGCAGCTGTAGTACATGCCGTATTCGACCGGGTGTGGGGTGTGCTCGTAGGTTTCAACCTCTTCCATCTTCAGTGCGATGTAGCCGTCGATCTGGTCCTTGGTGAACACGTCGCCCTGCAGCAGAAAGTCGTGATCCGATGCCAGAGCTTCCAGAGCCTCACGCAGCGATCCGCAAACGGTCGGGATGTCGGCCAGTTCTTCGGCAGGCAGATCGTACAGGTTCTTATCCATGGCTTCGCCCGGATCGATCTTGTTCTTGATGCCGTCCAGACCAGCCATCAGCAGAGCGGCAAACGCCAGGTAGGGGTTCGCAGCCGGATCGGGGAAACGAGCTTCAACGCGCTTGGCTTTCGGGCTTTCAGTCCACGGAATACGAACGCAACCCGAACGGTTACGAGCCGAGTAGGCGCGCAGAACGGGGGCCTCAAAACCTGGGATCAGACGCTTATAGCTGTTGGTCGCCGGGTTGGTGAAAGCGTTCAGCGTTTTGGCGTGCTTCAGGATGCCGCCGATGAAGTACAGAGCTTCGTCAGACAGATCAGCGTATTTGTCGCCAGCGAACAGAGGCTTGCCGTCTTTCCAGATCGACATGTTCACGTGCATACCGGTGCCGTTGTCACCTGCGATCGGCTTCGGCATGAAGGTGGCCGATTTGCCGTAGGCGTGTGCAACGTTGTGGATGACGTACTTGTACTTCTGCAGTTCGTCGGCTTGCTTGGTCAGGCTGTCAAAGATCAAGCCCAGCTCGTGCTGACACGAAGCAACCTCGTGGTGGTGCTTGTCAACTTTCATGCCCAGACGCTTCATGGTCGACAGCATTTCGGAACGCAGGTCCTGCGCTTCGTCGATCGGGTTGACCGGGAAGTAGCCGCCCTTGACGCCCGGACGGTGGCCCATGTTGCCCATCTCGTACTCGGTGTCGGTGTTCCACGACGCGTCAGTTGCATCAACTTCGTAGGATACCTTGTTGATGCTGTTCGAGAAACGGACATCGTCGAACAGGAAGAATTCGGCCTCAGGACCCATGTATGCAACATCGCCAATGCCCGATGCTTTCAGGTAGGCTTCGGCTTTTTGGGCGGTGCCGCGCGGGTCGCGCTCATAGGCTTCGCCGGTGTCGGGCTCGACAACCGAGCAATGCACACAGATGGTTTTTTCCGCGTAGAACGGATCAACATAGGCGCTGTCGGTATCGACCATCAACTTCATGTCCGATGCTTCGATCGACTTCCAGCCCGCGATGGACGAACCGTCGAACATGAAGCCTTCTTCCAGGAAGTCCTCGTCAACCTGATCGGCCATCAGCGTGACGTGCTGAAGCTTACCGCGGGGATCAGTGAAGCGAACGTCGACGTACTCGGCGTCCTCGTCTTTGATCAGCTGAAGAACTGCGTCCTTGCTCATAACTTTATATTCCTCTGCTTTGAGTTTGTTACAGTGCTTCCGGGCCGGTCTCACCGGTCCGAATGCGAATGGCTTGTTCAACAGGCGAGACAAAGATCTTGCCGTCGCCGATCTTGTCGGTTTTGGCTGCCGCGACGATGGCGTCGATGGCCGCATCAACCTGATCGTCGTCCAGCACAACCTCGACCTTCACCTTGGGCAGGAAATCGACGACGTATTCCGCGCCGCGATACAATTCGGTGTGGCCCTTTTGACGGCCAAAGCCCTTGACCTCGATCACGCTGAGGCCCTGGACGCCGACGTCCTGCAGCGCCTCTTTCACCTCATCGAGTTTGAACGGCTTGATGATCGCTTCGATCTTCTTCATCCCGGGCTCCTATTAACTCTTGTCAGTCAGGCACTGACCACGTCTAAATTCGGGCGGCAATGTGATTACGATATCGACCCGCACAAGGTGTTGAGAAATTAGGCGGTGGGTCAAATTTTGATCGACTTGCACAAAAAATAAGCGAAATTGAATCGCCAAGGGAATTGAGATGACGGAATTGCTGACAGCGGCGCAGATGCGAGCAATTGAAACAGCGGCGATTGAGTCCGGTCAGGTGACCGGTCTGGAACTGATGGAGCGCGCCGGTCGCGGCGTTGTAGAGGCGATTTTCGAGGAGTGGCCTGAACTGTCAGAAACGTCTGGCACTGCCGTGGTTTTGTGCGGTCCCGGCAATAATGGTGGTGATGGGTTCGTCGTTGCGCGGCTGTTGAAAGAGTGGGGCTGGGAAGTCGAGGTCTTTCTGTATGGGGACCCGAAAAAGCTGCCGCCCGATGCTCGTACGAATTTCGAGCGATGGGAAAGCAAGGGCCAAGTCAATATTCGACGAATTGATCCTCCTACATTGGTAGATGATACGTTTCGGATTCCGCCCGCTACAGACTTGATAATTGACGGGTTGTTCGGAACTGGTCTGACGCGCCCGTTCGACGGAGTCTTTTCACTTATGACACTGGAGCCGGCAAGGAGCTTGCTGCAAAAAAACAACGTTCGGCTAGTTTCAATCGATGTTCCCAGTGGGTTGTGCTCCGACAGTGGGCGCATTCTTGGGAATGTCATCGTCGCTGATCTCACTGTTACTTTTCATGAAAAGAAAGTCGGTCATATGATCAACGATGGACCCGCAAGCTGTGGAATGGTTCGGACCAAGCAAATTGGGCTTAAGCAAAAAAAATACAATCAAACCGTTCAATTGACTTCTGAGAAGGGGCTATTCCCGGCAAAGTATACGGCGGATCACAAATACTCTCATGGCCATGCGCTGATCCTATCTGGTGGTCCCGGTAAAACCGGAGCGGCTCGGTTGGCGGCGCGCGGAGCTCTGCGGATCGGGGCGGGGCTCGTAACGTTGGGCGTTCCTCCGTCTGCGCAGATGGAAGTCGCGGCGCAGGTGACGGCCATTATGTTGCAGCGGGCCGAGGATGCTGACGCGCTGGCTGAAGCCTTAAAAGATAAGCGACTGAATGCCATGTGCCTTGGTCCGGGATTGGGACTAAAGCGTGCCCGCGATTTGGTGCCAGTAGCTTTGGAAGAGGGTCGATCAACCGTGCTGGATGCGGATGCGTTGACGGCTTTTGCCGATGATCCCGCGACCCTGTTCGAGCAACTGCATGAGAATTGCGTCTTGACCCCGCACGGGGGAGAGTTCGCCCGGTTGTTCCCCGATATTGCTGAAAAACTGAAAGCAATTCCGACCAAAGGCCCGGCCTATTCCAAGGTCGACGCGACACGTGAGGCGGCCAAACGGGCAGGGTGCGTGGTTCTGTTCAAAGGGGCAGATACGGTGATTGCTGCACCGGACGGACGATGCGCAATAAATTCGGCCGAATACGAGCGTTCGGCGCCGTGGTTGGCGACGGCTGGTTCTGGTGATGTGCTCGCCGGTTTTATCACCGGGTTGCTGGCACGAGGGTTCGCCCCAATGCAGGCAGCGGAAACGACAGCCTGGCTGCATGTTGAATGCGCGCGCCAATTTGGCCCCGGGCTGATAGCCGAGGACTTACCCGAGCAATTACCTGCGGTTTTTCAGAGTTTGGCTAAATGACGCATGGGCGGAAATTAGCCGCTTTTTTCAGCGCTCGGCAAGAAATGGCCGCACGTATACGCATCAGTGCATATCATTCCTTTTGAAAGACTTCGGACAGAGTGGCAGACTTGTACCTAGATTTTCCTGCCTACGACGTCTTGGTGGCCAAATCTTTGAAATGATTATAATTTACTTTCTGCCGATTTGAGCCGTAAGGCAGAAATCCAAAACGCGAAAAACTCGGTTCTTTGCGGTGTGGGCTGTCACATCGGTTTTGCTTTTTGACGGTGCCCACAAACAAAACGTTTATGGTGAATGAAATGACAGTGAAATTGAAACTCCCCTCGGTTGCCGCCGTCCTTGCGATGACCACGGCGATCCCTGCCTTGGCTGAACTAAAGTACGAAAACAACAGCGGTGGCTCTGTTGTGCTTTATGGTCAGCTCGACCCGGTGATCGTATCGGTCGATGACGGTCAGGAAACCGAGACCCGGTTGCTGGACAATGACCTATCCAACAGCCGCGTTGGTTTGCGCGTTATGCAACCCTATGGCAGCAATGAGTTCATGTTCCGGTTTGAAACGGGTCTCGGTCTGCCCAGCACGGGCCCAGCCAACCAAGATGGCACCAATACCAACGGTTGGACCCGAGAAGACATCCGCCACGTCGATTTCTCGCTCAAGGGTGGCTACGGCAAGTTCTCTGCCGGACAGGGCAGCATGGCCTCGGATGGGGCCGCGGAAACTGATTTATCCTATGTTGGAACGGCACTGTATTCGTTCACGAACGATGAAAACGGCGCGTTCTTCTACCGTGGTTCTGATGGAGTACTAAGCGATATCACCGTTGGTGACTCGGCCGGGAACTTTGATGGCGGGCGCCGGGGCAGGATCCGGTACGATACGCCTGATTTCAACGGTTTTTCGGCGGCGATAGCATATGGTCAGAACATCCTGTCTAGCAGCGACGACGACGATTATTACGACATCGCGGTAAACTACCGGAACACCTTTGCGAACGGCGTCGAGTTTGCCGCCAGCATCGCTTATGCGGTACGCGACTTCGACGGGCAACCTGGCGAACGGAAGGACACCATCGGGTCAGCCTCGGTTCTGCTTCCGAGCGGATTTAGCTTTACCGCGGCTCTTGGTACGCGCGACGATACCTCGGCCGGTGCCAGTGATCCGGACTATTGGTACACCAAGCTGGCCTATGAAGGCGATTGGGTGTCCTGGGGCAAAACCGGCGTAGGTATCGACTATTTTGACGGTTCGGATTTCGAAAATCAGGGCTCCAGCACCAAGTCCTGGGGCATTGCCGTTGTTCAGCGCATCGATGCGATCAACACAGATGCATACCTGAAATACCGCAACCACGATTTCGACGACACGGTCGATTTTGACAAGAACGAAGCCTGGGTGCTGGGCGCGCTCTGGAAGTTCTGACAACGTTTCCCTGTTAACTGCAGGCGCCCCGGTCTTGTCCGGGGCGTTTTTTTGTTCAAATCGGCGGCAAAACAAGGCTGATCGGGCCATTGCCCCTTGCACGTGGGCTGCTGGGCAAATAGAAGGCGTCAAATTTGCCCGGCGCGCCGTTTTGCGCGCCCCGAATCCTATGGGGACTACCATAATGCAGGTTACCGAGACGCTGAACGAAGGTCTAAAACGCGGCTACAATATCGTCGTATCCGCAGCCGAGCTGGACGACAAAGTTAACGAGAAACTGGTCGAAGCGCAGCCGGAAATCGAAATGAAGGGTTTCCGCAAAGGCAAAGTGCCGATGGCGCTGCTGAAAAAGCAGTTTGGCCAGCGCCTGTTGGGCGAAGCGATGCAGGAAAGCATCGACGGCGCGATGAACAAGCACTTTGAAGACAGCGGCGAGCGCCCCGCGCTGCAGCCTGAAGTCAAAATGACGAACGAAGACTGGAAAGAAGGCGATGACGTCGAGGTCGCAATGTCCTATGAGGCACTGCCTGCGATCCCCGAAGTTGATCTGAAATCGGTTGAACTGGAAAAGCTGGTTGTCAAAGCGGACGACGCGGCTGTCGAAGAAGCGCTGAACAGCCTGGCCGAAACCGCTCAGGACTTTAAAGCGCGCCGCAAAGGTTCGAAGGCCAAGGACGGCGATCAGGTTGTGATCGACTTTGTTGGCAAGGTTGACGGCGAAGAGTTCGAAGGCGGTTCTGCCGAAGATTATCCGCTGGTTCTGGGTTCCAACAGCTTCATCCCTGGCTTCGAAGAGCAGCTGGTTGGTGTGAAGGCCGAAGAAACAAAAGACGTAAACGTTAAGTTCCCTGAGGAATATGGCGCCGAGCACCTGGCCGGTAAAGACGCTGTGTTCACTTGCACCATCAAAGAGGTGAAAGAACCTGTCGCGGCAGAAGTAAACGACGAACTGGCCACCAAGTTCGGCGCAGAAGATCTGGCCGCGCTGAAAGGTCAAATCGCCGAGCGTCTGGAAGCGGAATACGCCGGTGCGTCGCGCGCGGTCATGAAGCGTGGCCTGCTGGACGCGCTGGACGAGAAAGTAAAGTTCGACCTGCCGCCGTCGCTCGTTGAAGCCGAAGCCAAGCAGATCGCGCATCAGCTTTGGCACGAGGAGAACCCGGAAGTGGAAGGCCACGACCACGCCGAGATCGAACCCACTGACGAGCATAACAAGCTGGCCGAGCGCCGTGTGCGTCTGGGCCTGTTGTTGGCTGAACTGGGTCAGAAGGCCGAGGTCGAAGTGACTGACTCCGAGATGACTCAGGCGATCATGAATCAGGCCCGTCAGTATCCGGGGCAGGAACGTCAGTTCTTTGAGTTTGTACAGCAGAACGCACAGATGCAGCAGCAACTGCGCGCGCCGATCTTCGAAGACAAGGTCGTCGACTATGTGTTCGAACTGGCTCAGGTCGCGGACAAAGAAGTCAGCAAAGACGATCTGCAGAAAGCCGTTGAGGCGCTGGAAGAGGAGTAATCCTCTTCCGCCCATCCCCCCTCATGGGCAAAAAAAATACGGAGCCGTCTGGAAAAAGACGGCTCCGCTTGGGTGGCTTTAACCTATGAGGTGAGGGGGTCAGGCCTCATGAGCAAAAGCACGGGGGGTTCTTAGCAGAGCGGTCTTTTGCTCTGGCGTAAAGCGGTCTGAAAGCGCTTCGATCAGTTTCAGTACTGATTCAACTTCGGCTTTCGATGTTGCCGAACTCATCTGTTCGACAAAGTACTTTTCCAATTGAGTCAACGGCTGATGGTCGTAATTCGCCGCACTTGGCTTGGTCTTTGCACTTTCGACCAAATCCAGGGCCTGTTCGTCGGTCAGGAAGACATCGTGTTCAATGTCGGCGTATTCCCGAATTCCAGCGATCCGCTCTTCCGAGCAATCCATCAACGCGGCCATGGCGACAACCTTACCCATCGGCTTGGCGGTTCCTAGATAGTCGTAAGGCGCATTGCCGGATCGTTGCAGAACGCGGTTCATCACCGGATCAATCACGGCGATAGAGTCCAAAACACCGGCCATCTTGGCATATTCGAACGAGCCGATCATGACCTCGCTGGTGACATAGGAAACGGAGTTTTCACCGCGTCCTCGCCCAAGCTTTTTGGTGTCGACGCAAAACCGAGTTGCTTCCCAGACCTGAGCGCTGCGGATCGGCGGTTCACCGTCCAGGATTGAATGAAAAACGTCGGACAGCATGTGTGGCCCGGTCGTTTGCAATAGTCTCATGCACCCAACAACGTCCCCCTCGTCGTTGATGCTGACTACGTGTGCTGGATGAAGGTCGTCAAAATGGTCGCGTTCGCGCCCATCAACTATATTTACATCCCAGCCAAGGCGATCGCCGAAAACGCGCGCGCGCAATTTGTACATCTCGTCCAAGACATGCGTAAACTTATTCTGGTTGATACCATCAATTACGATGATCATTTCCATCCCCCTACAGTCTGGTTACCGTAAGAAAGACGTTAACTGACTTTTTGGCTGAGACTATTGGGGGATTCCCGTATTTTTTATCTTTTTTGATTATCCTGGGGCAATAATACCCAGTCCGATAGCCCTTCCAATGGCTTGCGGGGTTGTCAAAGCGCCCAGTTTTTCGCGCCCAGACCGCATATGGACTTCAACGGTTCGGTGCGAAATGGACAAAATGTCGCCGATATCCTGCTGAGACTTGCCGTCAGCAACCCATTGCAGGATCTCTTTCTCGCGCGTTGAAAGGGTCGGTAGATACAGTGCTTTGGCCAGCAAACCGGACTGCATTACGGTGTCATGTGCTGTAACCGCAGCCATTTGCAGGTCGCCCATAACATGTTTCTTCAGCTTCTCCCACTCGGAGTCCGTGCAGTTTCTGGTCACATTCAGCAGACCACATTCCCCGTAGGGGCCACGTACTGGAACAGTTAGCCCACGGGATGTAATGCCAAAATCATGCGCATCTCGGAAAACTGAATGAAACTTTTCGTCGTGATTAAACCTGCCCCAGTCCACTGGAGCAATGCTGAGCGCAGATTGATACAAGGTCGGGTCGAAATGATGAAAGCCTTGGCTTCCATAGTGAATCTTCCATTCGTCCGGGTAGTTGGCATACCCCTGAACGTCACCCTTCACAGGGTTAAAGGTGGCGTAAGACGCGTAATCGAAGCCCAGCTCGTCGCAGACAGCGTTAATGATGTCGGCTGCCGACTTTTCCTCGTGGTCGATCGCGGCCAAGTCTATAAGTTTCACCTGTCCAACCCTTGCGGCGGCAATTCTTTCCCCAAAGAAGTGCCATATCTGTCCATTTCACCGAGTACGTTGCGTCAACTCTGGTACCTGACGCAAGCTAATTGTGCATAACGCTTAGGCATAATGCGTGGTTATAGCAACAGGATACCTTAGCGATTATATAAGTCATTATTGCAACCTTTGCGCTAATAACAAGCTATATCCTTACCTAGCGTCACTTGGAACGTAGGCCAGTTTCTACCAGCATTCCGGCGGCCTTCGCCTCTGGATAGTAACCTTTGGCATAAAGAAAGATGGCCCGCTTCTGGTTGCCGTCCGACAAGAGCCACGCCCCACGAAGGTACTTTCCAGCGAATTCCAGATTCGTGTCCGCGTCCAACAATCCCTGTGCGTTGCCTTTGTATCCCATTGATCGTGCCGTCGCGGGCAAGATCTGCAGCAAGCCGTAGTAGGGGCGGTTAACGGCCCATGGCCGGTGGGTGCTTTCCCGTATGGCCAGTTTGTGGACCAACTCGCGTGGCAATTCGTAATGATCAGCCCATTTGTTGATAGACGCGCGCAGTTCGGGCGTCTCGTTAGGGTATAGCGGCGGATCAAATGTGGCGTTGCGTGAACTTTGCTTGCCATCAAGGCCGCCGCAGGCAGCCAGGGCAGGTGCGCCAAGTAGAGCAACAAGTAGAGCGCGGCGCGTGTATTGGGGCATGTGTGGTCTCCGGATGGGGGTGGGCGCATGATAGTCCTGCGGGACGCAACCGCAAGCAAACAGCCAGTCCGCGCGCTGAATTGTGCTGGGTCCCGTTGCGTCATGATCCCACACCGGATTCCTCCGTATGAGCCGGGTTAGAAAAGCGCCCTGTCACATTTCGACTTGGAACCACAGAATGATATCGGCAAACCAGATCTTGTTCTCTGTAGCGCGAAACTGAACGGTGTTGTTGATCCCGGGATTGAGGACAGTTCCGGGGAACGCTTCCCACAATCCGCGAATGTCGCCGCCTGACATAGACGGGCCGTAGATAAAGGTATCATTGATCTCGATCTGGAACGCGCCGCCGGACGGTGTTGCCCAAGCTTTGAAGGCGAGGACTGGTTTGGCGCGGTTGGTTCCAATTACAAGGTTGGATGGGATTGGGTCGCTGAATGTCTGGCTTTCGCCGGGGTTTAGTGAAAATGAGCCGTCATTCACGACGATGTAGTCGCACAAAGATGCCATGGTGATTTCTCCTGTCGGATCGCGGTCCGCCCATACGCGCGATCGCGCAAAATGCCATAAAAAATGAACTTCAAAAAAATGCGGCAGAGGCGGCAGGGGCCGCGTGACCCCAGGATAGCACAAATCCCATCCAAATTCTTGCTTGAGCCTGCCGTCATTATTTATTCATGGCGAAAGACCCGAACAAAAAAAGCCGCGCCTTTCGGCGCGGCCAATCGATTTTTCCAAGGTGGCCAGATCAGGCTTTGGCTTCGTCTTCCTCAGCCGGGGCTTCTTCGGCAACCAGATCGTCGTCTTCGGAAGCTGCGGAACCGATATCGTCGAACAGTTCGGCGATTTCGAATTCTGCGGCGGCTTCTTCTTCAGCGGCCAGTTCCTGGATCGACTTGCCCGATGCCTGCAGTTCGGCTTCTTCTTCCGAGCGGGCAACGTTCATTTGGATTTCAACTTCGACCTCGGGGTGCAGTTTAACTGCCAGCGAGTGCAGGCCCAGTTCTTTGATCGGAGCGATCAGAGCAATCTGCTTCTTGTCGACGGTGAAGCCAGCCTCGGTTGCGGCGTCTGCGGCGTCACGCGGGGTGACCGAACCGTACAGAGCGCCGGCATCCGATGCCGAGCGGATCACAATGAACTGCTGACCGTCCAGCTTTTCAGCCAGAGCTTCAGCTTCTTTTTTGGTTTCCAGGTTGCGCGCTTCCAGTTGCGCTTTCTGGGCTTCGAACGACGCGATGTTCGCGTTCGATGCACTCAGCGCTTTGCCCTGAGGCAGCAGGAAGTTGCGGGCGTAGCCAGGCTTGACGTCAACGACGTCGCCCATCTGACCCAGTTTCGCAACGCGTTCCAGAAGGATAACTTGCATATCAGTCTCTCCTTACTTCACAGCGTAGGGCAGCAGGGCGAGGAAGCGGGCGCGCTTGATAGCACGGGCCAGTTCACGCTGCTTTTTCGCCGAAACGGCGGTGATGCGCGAAGGAACGATCTTGCCGCGCTCAGAGATGTAGCGCTGCAGCAGACGGGTGTCCTTGTAGTCGATCTTCGGCGCGTTGTCGCCCGAGAACGGGCAGACCTTGCGGCGGCGGAAAAATGGTTTTGCGGCCATGGTATTTGTCCTTTCGTCAGGCGTTGATCAGCGGCGCTCGCGGCGGCCTTCGCGCTCATCGCGCTTCTGCATCTGGACCGAAGGGCCCTCGTTGTGCTCGTCGACCTTGATGGTCAGAACGCGCATAACATCGTCATGCAGGCGCATCAGGCGTTCCATTTCCTGAACGGCGCCAGCGGGGGCGTCGGTTTTCAGGAAGGCATAGTGGCCTTTGCGGTTCTTGTTGATCTTGTAGGCCATCGTCTTGACGCCCCAGTACTCGCTTTCAACGACGTTGCCGCCATTGTCCGCCAGAACGGTGCCGAAATGTTCGACGAGGCTTTCTGCCTGCGCGTTGGACAGGTCCTGACGCGCGATCATTACATGCTCATACAGTGGCATGTGCACTCCTGTTTATATCAAGGCGCATTTCATAGGCGGGGCCATTTTGTCCTTCGCGACCCTGCCACGAGAGGCTGCGCGATTCACATGATTTGCGAAGGATGGCCCCATATACACGATTGCGCGCAGGGGGCAAGGGCCGACACACATGCCTTGGTGAAGTCGCGCTATTTCCTTTGCGGCGCCCAATTCCTGACGCTTTTCGGCTCAAAGTTGTTTTGCATACCGGGAACTAACCGGACAGACCGAACCTAAGACGGCAACCTGAACTAGGGTACAGAAACATGACCGCGATGAACACGAATACCTTCGAGAAGTCTGCGACAAGCACGACTTATGATCAATCGGTTCCAGTTCTAATCGCATTTGCGCCGAACTGGAGGGCCAGAACCATTCTGGCACGCGTCGCGGGTGCGTTTCTGATCGTTGTGGCGTTTTCCATGTGGCTGATGTCAGGCGCAGTAATGGCGACCGAGGTTTGGCCGATCAAGCTGGCCGCGTCGCTGACGTTTCTTCTGATCGGCGTTAGCTTGCTGACCATTCAGGTGCTTGATGCGCGCCCCGATGCTTACTTCGATCCGATCCGTCGCGAGGTACGTGTGCTGCAAAAGAATGAAAACGGGCGCCCTCAGACGGTTCTGCGCAGAAGCTATGACACGTTGGGTGGTGCGCGGTTTGAGGATGATCAGGTCGAACTCTATGACGTGGATGGCAGCCTGCTGATGAAGCTGCCGCTGCAATCGGCGGATGTTGGCCGAGCGCTGAAGGGCCAATTGAGCGGAAGTGTAACGATCTTTGCCTGATTTTCACTTCTGTTCATTTAGGAACAGAAATTGTTAGAGAATAAGTCTTGTGTGCCGCCCTTGGGCGGCACATTTTTGTTGTTGAGCATTCCAACTGGTTTGCATTCACAACATTTTTGGAGATTGTCATGAAATCCACCCTTCTTGCTGCTGCACTGGCCGTATCGGCGACCTCGGCATTTGCAAGCGCCGAGAAATACGTTCTGGACCCCAGCCACAGCCAGGTTGTCTTCAACTATAACCACCTTGGTTTCTCGACCACCTATGGCATGTTTTCGGGCTTTGAAGGCGAGATCATGTTCGATCAGGAAAACCCGGCCGATTCCAGCGTGAGCGTGTCGATGCCGGTCGTCGAAATGATCACAGGCTGGAAGCCGCGCGAAGATCACTTCATGACCGAAGATTTCTTTGGCGTCGCCGAAGGGGACCTGATCACGTTCACATCGACTGGTATCGAAGTAACCGGTGACAACACCGCAAACATCACGGGCGATCTGACCATGAATGGTGTCACCAAGTCGGTTGTTTTGGATGCCAAGCTGAATCAGGTTGGCGAGCATCCAATGGCTGGCAAGCCCTGGGCTGGTTTTGATGCAACCACGACGCTGGTTCGCAGCGAGTTCGATTTGGGCCAGTTTGCGCCGTTTGTGAGCGACGAGGTCGAGGTTCGTATTTCGGTCGAAGCACAAAAAGCCGAATAAGCTTGCCTGATAGGCAAAAAAGAAACCGCCGGGACCGTCAGGCCCCGGCGGTTTTTTCTGTTCGACTGTCTTTACTCAGCCTGAGTGGCTGTCAGTTCGACGGCGACTTTGACTGCAAAAGCCAGCGAGTCTTCGGTCGGTTGGGACGTCCCGACATCATAGTCCAGTCGGTTCAGTTCCAACTCTCCCTGCATCTTAGCCGTCCCATCTTGCAGGTCCAGTTCGAACGGTAGGATAACGTCCATGGTTTTGTCCCGGATGGTCAATGTCCCGCGCGCCTCATAAGCCAAATCTGTTTTAAACAGATCCGCTGTGAAGTTCGCGGTTGGAAACTGAGCGCTGTCAAAGAAACCTGTACCCAGTGCTTGCTGTGTCACCGTGCCAAGGGTCAATGAGCCGATCGCGATGGTCACATCGACGGATCCCGCTGGTCCGGGATCAGCCGGCTCGTCAAACGTGATTGCTGCAGTCCAATCGGAAAACGCTCCACTCACAGGGCTACCCAACTGGGTGATTGTTATGGTCAGATTACCGGCCTGGACCTGCCAGTCGGATTGGACGGCTTCCAGTTCGGCAGATGCATGGTCGCCGGACGAATGAGCCGAATATGCCCCGTCGAGCCACCCAATGCCCAGAGCCACAGCCCAGATGGCAACTGCAGCCACGACGGGCGCAGGCGAATGCCACTGCTGAGGCGGTTCCGGCAGATCGACCCGTCCTGGCAGCATACGGCGCAGGGTGCTGTCCTTATCGATCACGTGGTGCTTAAGGGCTCCGACGATGTGCAATACTAACGCGCCCACCAGCACCAGCATCAGAACCATGTGCAAGCCTCCGGTCGCTTCGGCCAGCGCGGGGGATTTGGGAACAAAGGGTAGATTCTGACCAAATGGCCAGAGGATCGGCGCAAACCCCTCGGTGGCGGCGTGGTGAATCCAACCTGTCAGAGGAACCAGAACGAGCGACCCGTAAAGCAGCCAATGCACGGTTTCGGCGGCAAATACCTCGGGTTTGTTTTCCGCATTCAGTAGTCCGGGCTTTGGTTGGCTGATTGCCCACAGGATACGGGCAAGTGCCACGAAGAAGACTGTGACACCGATTGTCTTGTGCAGCGAGAAAAGCTGCGCAGCTTGTTGCAAGTCTTCCGGTGTCGTTGGAATTGCCGGATCCTCGATCGCGTGTGCCAGCTGGTTTGCAAACCATCCAATCGGAAGGGCCGTCAGAATAAGCAAAGCCGTCAACCAGTGGAACGTTTTTGAAACGCCTCCATAGCTTTGGGCGGTGTTGGCAAGGGACATTGGTTTAGGACTCCGATCTGTTTGCTGTGACCACCCTAAATGCAGCGGAGGCCGACACAATAGCCTCTGACGCACAGAATGCGTGTCAGGATGCAGAGCTTGTGCCGCTCGTTCACTCGGTTTACACCCCATCGCAACCTAACGTCATCCAAGAGGTTGCAATGACACGCGCGTTCGTTTTTCCGGGGCAGGGCGCCCAGACCATCGGTATGGGCAAGGCACTGGCCGAGGCCTACCCGGCTGCACAGGCTGTTTTCGACGAGGTCGATGAAGCGCTGGGTGAAAAGCTGAGTGACCTGATCTGGAATGGTGACATTGCAGACCTGACCCTGACGCAGAACGCACAGCCCGCATTAATGGCAACCTCGATGGCCGCGATGCGTGCGTTGGAAGCCGAAGGTGCAGCCGTCACGGATGCTGCGTTCGTAGCGGGGCACTCGTTGGGGGAATACTCGGCGTTGGCCGCTGCTGGCGCGCTATCGGTTGCTGATACGGCGCGTCTGCTGCGCACCCGTGGTCAAGCGATGCAAAGCGCTGTGCCAGTTGGCGAAGGCGCGATGGCCGCCATTCTGGGGCTGGACCTTGAGGCCGTGCGCGCAGTCGCAGAAGAGGCCGCGCAAGGTGAGGTCTGTCAGGCCGCGAATGACAACGACCCCACACAGGTTGTCGTTTCGGGGGCGAAGGCCGCCGTGGAACGCGCCGCCGAGATTGCTAAGGAAAAAGGTGCAAAGCGCGCTGTAATGCTTCCCGTTAGTGCTCCGTTCCATTGTGCGCTGATGCAGCCTGCTGCCGATGTGATGGCAGAGGCACTGGCCGCGGTGGAAATCAAGGCTCCGGCGGTTCCGCTGATCGCCAATGTGCGGGCTGAGGCTGTCAGCGACCCGGACCTGATCCGTCAGTTGCTGGTCGAGCAGGTCACCGGGTCAGTGCGCTGGCGCGAGAGCGTGCAGTACATGGCGACGCAGGGCGTCACCGAGACTTGGGAGATCGGTGCAGGCAAGGCGCTTTCGGGGATGATCCGCAAGATCGACCGCGCGATTGCTGGCAAGGCTGTCGGCACGCCGGATGACGTGCAGAATGTGGTTAAGAGCGAATCATAAGAACAATGTGCAACCAAGTTGCGCTGCAAAAGGAAGATCGAATGTTTGATTTGACAGGTAAGAATGCGTTGATCACCGGTGCATCCGGCGGGATTGGTGGTGAGATTGCGCGCGTGTTGTACGGTGCGGGGGCCACGGTTGCGTTGTCAGGCACACGTGTCGAACCGCTCGAGGCACTGGCTGCCGAGCTGGGTGAGCGGGCGCATGTCCTGCCGTGCAACCTGAGCGACGGTGAGGCCGTTGCGGCGCTGCCCAAGCAGGCGGCCGAGGCGATGGGCTCAGTTGATATTCTGGTCAACAACGCCGGGATCACACGTGATAACCTGTTCATGCGCATGTCGGATGATGAATGGCAAAGCGTGATCGACGTGAACATGACCTCGACTGCCAAGCTGTGCAAAGGCGTTCTGCGGGGCATGATGAAAGCCCGTTGGGGTCGGATCATCAACATCTCGTCCGTGGTTGGCGCCACCGGCAACCCCGGTCAAGCGAACTATGCCGCGTCGAAGGCGGGTATGGTAGGTATGACGAAGTCGTTGGCCTATGAAGTTGCCAGTCGTGGGATCACTGCTAACGCGGTTGCGCCTGGCTTCATCACCACAGCCATGACTGACAAGCTGACCGACGATCAGAAATCGGGCATTTTGGGGCAGGTTCCCGCCGGTCGTATGGGCGATGCGTCGGAAATTGCTGCGGCAGTTCTGTATCTTGCCAGCCCCGAAGCAGGATATGTTACCGGAACCACCTTGCATGTTAACGGCGGTATGGCCATGTTGTGAGCGCGGACAGGGGCAGGTGCGAAAGCGTTTGCCTCGCGCGTTGTCTATGCTATAGGCGGCGCATAAATGCTGGGGTCGACCAAATGGTCGGCCTTCTACTTTCCCGGTCATCCGGGACCCAACCGCCCGCACCGGGCAAATCAAAGCCAGCCTGAGCGGGCAAGGGCAGAACCGGGCACTAGGCCCTGAAAACGGAATGAGGAATAGACATGAGCGACGTCGCAGATCGCGTAAAAAAGATCGTTGTTGAGCACCTGGGTGTTGAAGAAGACAAAGTGACCGAAAACGCGTCCTTCATCGACGATCTGGGCGCAGACAGCCTGGACACTGTTGAGCTGGTTATGGCCTTCGAAGAAGAGTTCGGCATCGAAATCCCTGATGACGCAGCCGAGACCATCCAGACATTTGGCGACGCCGTCAAATTCATCTCGGAAGCTTCCTAATAGCTTCGAAATAGTTGAAAAGCGGCGCTTCCGGGCAACGGAGGCGCCGTTTTTTTGTGCCTTTCCCAATTCTGGCTTGCAAGGTGCCGTATTCGTTCGCAACCTTTTACCCGAGGCTCATAATTCAGAGCGGGAAGGGCATGATAAGATCCACCCCGATGATCAATACGGCCCGTTTGACGCTGAGCGGCATGCGGCCAGAGGATTTCAACCGGTTCGCCGAGATTTGGCGTAACCCATGCATTGTGCGACATATCGGCGGCAAGCCGCGGTCGCGCGGTGAGGCGTGGGATTCCTTCCTTCGCAATGCGGGTCACTGGCAAATGGCCGGGTTTGGCCAATGGGCCGTGGTTCAGCAGTCGAATCGGCAGATGATCGGTCAGGCGGGATTCTTTTACGGCAACCGATCTGTTGGCGAAGATTTCGACAATTTCCCCGAGGCAGGATGGATTCTGGTCCCTGAGGCGCAAGGGCAGGGATTGGGGCTGGAAGCAGCACAGGCTGCCCATGACTGGTTTGACCGGATCATGCCCGGGCCATTAGTCGCTATGGTGAATTCGGAAAACCTGGCTTCGCAAAAGCTTGCGGATAAGTTGGGTTACATTCCAATGCGTGAATGCGTTTTCAACGGCAGCGACGTTACGCTACTGCGCCGCAACGGACCTCCGCCGCGCCACTGACAATTTGAGACTTCCTGAATGCCGCAAACCGGCCGTAGTTTGCCGATCCTGGTAAAATCGGGCTGATTATCCGCGTGTATGGTACTCTGGATTTGCAGAGCGATTGAGCGGAGGAGAATGCTCATGAGGATTTACCCCACGATGGAATTGCAGAACGGCCGGTGTGTCACACTGGACAAGGGCCGTCTGGACGACGCGATGATCTGGCATGTGAATCCGACGGACACGGCACGCAGCTGGTCTGCGGCTGGTGCCACGTGGATGCACCTAACGGATTTCGACGCAATCGAAGGCCGGGATACCAACGCCGAGTTGGTTGAGGAAATCATCCGCACGTCTGAGATGTCGGTGCAACTGGCCGGCGGTATGCGGACGCGAGAACAGGTCGAGTACTGGATCGACAAGGGCGCAGGGCGGATCGTGATTGGCACGCTGGCGGCCTGGGATCCGAATCTGGTTAAGGAGCTGGCCAAGCTTTACCCGGATCAGATCGTTCTGGCCGTGGATGTCTGGCAAGGTCAGGTCATGACCGAAGGTTGGCGCAGCCAAAGCGCGTTTACGCCCGAAGCCTTCATCGAAGCCTTCAAAGGAACGCCCTTTGCAGCGATTCTGGTAACCGATATCGACAGCGATATCGAAGATGTTGACGCGCAGCTGGGACTGATCTCCGGTCTCGCCGAAGCGTCACGGACGCCGGTTATCGCTAGCGGTGTCGTCCGAACCTCGGATGACATCTCGCGTCTGGCCTATGTGCACAACATCTCGGGTGCTTTGGTCGGGCGGGCTTTGTTCCGCAAAACGATTGACTTGGCGGATGCTATTAACGTCGCCGCGCATGCCCACGAGCCGGTCGCTGAGTTCCAGTAAATCTATGCCACAAGATATTGCCCCGGCTCTTTCAAATCTGCGAAAGGGTCGGGGCAATTTGTTTCGGCACAACTCGCACCGGCGGACGACCCGGCGAAATGGTGCCGGGATGGAATGTGCCGTTGCTCTTGCCCCCGGACCCCGGGCCGGGGTATGAGCGGTTCTCAAATAGGAAGCAGGCAAGAGGCATTTCATGCGCAGAGTCGTTGTAACCGGTCTGGGATTGGTCACTCCTTTGGCCAGCGGGGTCGAGGAATCTTGGTCACGGCTGTTGGATGGGGAATCCGGCGCGGGCCCGATCACGCAGTTTGATGCCGAAGCAAGCGGTGTCACCACGACCTATGCCTGCGAAGTACCGCGCGGCGATGGAACCGACGGGACGTTTAACCCAGACGATTGGTTGCCACCTAAAGAGCAGCGGAAGATCGAAGACTTCATTCTGTATTCGATCGCGGCAGCCGATATGGCCTGCCAAGATGCCAACTGGCTGCCTGAGGATGAAGAAGACCGCCTGCGTACGGGTGTGTTGATCGGTTCGGGTATCGGTGGATTGGGCTCGATCGCTGAAACAGCGAACCTGATCCGCGATAAAGGTCCGCGCCGTGTATCGCCATTCTTTATTCCCGGAGCGCTGATAAACTTGGCATCCGGTCAGGTGTCTATCCGCCACGGGTTCAAGGGGCCCAACCATTCGGTCGTGACAGCTTGTTCGACCGGTGCGCACGCCATTGGTGATGCCAGCCGCATCATTCGTGCAGGTGACGCGGACGTCATGGTTGCCGGTGGCGGTGAAGGCTGCATCTGCGAGATCGGTATCGCTGGTTTCAATGCGTGCAAAGCGCTGTCGACAAAGTATGCAGACGACCCGAAGAAAGCCAGCCGCCCGTATGATGTGGACCGTGATGGCTTTGTCATGGGTGAGGGGGCAGGCATCGTGGTTCTGGAAGAATACGAGCACGCCAAGGCCCGTGGTGCGAAGATTTACGCCGAAGTCTTGGGCTATGGCATGTCTGGCGACGCTTATCACATCACCGCGCCGTCCGAGGATGGCGATGGTGCCGAGCGTTCAATGAAAGCCGCCTTGCGTAGCGCGGGCCTTGAGCCTTCGGATCTGGATTATATCAATGCGCATGGCACATCGACCATGGCTGATACGATCGAACTGGGCGCGGTAGAGCGCCTGTTGGGCGATCACGCCGGCAAGGCCACGATGACTTCAACCAAATCGGCCACCGGTCACCTTTTGGGTGCGGCAGGCGCGATTGAGGCAATTTTCTCGATTCTTGCGATCCGGGATCAGGTGGCCCCGCCAACGATCAACCTGGACAACCCTGCCGTTGAAACTCCGATTGATCTGGCACCCAACGCCAAACGTGAGCGTGAAATCAACGTGGCGTTGTCGAATTCATTCGGCTTTGGCGGCACCAATGCCAGCGTGATTTTCGGAAAGGTCAGCTAAATGTTGCGGGCTCTTGCTTCGAATGCGCTGACCCTGCTGATTGTTGGCTTGTTCCTGATGGGCGGGCTGGTTGTGTGGGGGCAGTCGCAATACAAAGCCGAGGGTCCACTGGAAACCGCCATCTGCCTGCAGGTCAGGAGCGGGTCGAACATGACCCGCGTCAGTCAGCAGCTTGAGGATGACGGAGCCATCAGCAGCGCCATGATATTCCGAATGGCAGCGGATTATTCAGATAAATCGCAGCAGCTTAAGGCCGGCAGCTTTTTGGTTCGTGAAGGCGCGTCGATGGAGCAGATCATCGACGAGATCACGAGCAGCGGTGCCAGCACCTGCGGGTCCGAGATTGAATACCGAATTGGTGTTACGCGCATCCAGACGCGAGTGCGTGAACTGGACCCGGCGACACTGGAATTTGTCGAAATCGCTTCGTTTGATGTGACCGACGAGGAAATCCCTGCTGAATACACCCAAAAGCGTGAAGAGGCCGACACTCGGTATCGTGTGTCCGTTGCCGAAGGTGTTACGTCTTGGCAAGTGGCTCAAGGACTGCAGTCCATTGAATCTCTGACAGGCGAGATTGCCGAAATCCCTGCAGAGGGGATGCTGGCACCTGACAGCTATGAATTGGCACCGGGCGACGACCGGACCGCTGTTCTGCAGGCGATGCAGGACAAACAACAGTTGCGCATCAATGCAGTGTGGGAAAATCGCCAAAGCGACCTGCCCATCAGCAGCCCGGAAGAAATGTTGATCCTTGCATCGATTATCGAAAAGGAAACCGGTGTTCCCAATGAACGTGGGCAGGTTGCAAGCGTCTTTGTGAACCGGCTTGAGCAGGGTATGAAGCTGCAGACGGACCCGACTGTCATCTATGGCGTTACCAAGGGTCAAGGTACGCTGGGTCGCGGCTTGCGTCGTAGTGAGCTGCGTCGTGCAACGCCTTGGAATACTTATGTGATTGACGGTTTGCCGCCGACGCCAATTGCCAACCCAGGTCTGGCCAGTCTTGAAGCCGCGGTTGCCCCGGAAGAGACCAATTTTGTCTTCTTTGTTGCAGATGGAACCGGAGGGCACGCGTTCGCGGAAACGCTTCAGGAACACAATCGAAACGTCGCCAAGTGGCGCGAAATCGAGGCGGAGCGAAACAGCTCAAGCAATTAAGAAATAAGGGCCGCGTCTAAAACGCGGCCCTTATTGTTTGAACGTTTATGCAGCAGGGCGCCTACGTGGACGGCGACGCTTGGATGGTGCCGGTTTTTGTCCGGCGTTCGCTGCCTTTGGCTTGACCCCGCGTCCGCGGAAGCCACCGCGGTTGCGCGGTTTTTTAGGCTCTGCATGTTCTGGCATGGTGCCGCTTGCCACCGGGATTTCAATTTTCATGAGTTTCTGAATCTGGCGGAACTGATCCAGCTCATCAGGGGCGCAGAATGCAATGCCTTCACCTTCGCGCCCGGCCCGTGCGGTCCGGCCGATGCGATGAACATAGTTGTCCGGCACCTCGGGCAGGTCATAGTTGATTACATAGGCCACGCCCGGGATATCGATACCTCGTGCGGCTACGTCGGTGGCGACAAGCACGTTGATTTCGCCTGCGCGAAACGCCTTGATTGCTCGGTCGCGCTGTCCTTGGCTTTTGTTGCCGTGAATTGAAGCAGCGTTAAACCCGTCCTTTACAAGGTCCTTCATCAACCGCTCGGCACCGTGCTTGGTCCGTGAAAAGACCAAAGTCAGCGCGCCCATATCTGCCGACAGGATTTCGCGCAGTTTAGCAGGTTTCTCGGTCCGGCTTAAGAAGTGTACGGACTGCGCGATCTTATCGGCCGCCTTGCCCGGAGGTGATACCTGTACACGGTGTGGGTTGGTCAGGTAGGCCTGGCTCAGTTCTTCCATCTGCTTGGGCATAGTTGCTGAAAACAACATGGTTTGACGTGGGGTACCCAGCTTGGGCGCGATTTTGCGCAAGGCATGGATGAAACCCATGTCCAGCATCTGATCAGCCTCGTCCAGAACCAAGTGGCGTACCTGACCAAGGTCGACTGCCTGGCGTTCCATCAGGTCAATCAAACGTCCGGGCGTGGCGACCAGAATATCGGTGCCGCGCGACAGGAATGAAATTTGTTTTCCGATCGACTGACCTCCGACCACAGTAGCTACGCGTAGCTTGGTGTTGCCGGTCAGGTTGCGCAGGCTGTCTGCAATCTGATTGACCAGTTCGCGGGTGGGGGCAAGGATCAGCGCCTTGGCGGTTTTGGGCGCGGGTTTACCGGGCTGTGCCAGCAGGTGGTCGATCAGGGGCAGGCCGAAGGCCAGAGTTTTGCCGGTGCCAGTCTGTGCCAGACCGAGGATATCGTGACCATTCAGCGCCAGCGGAATGGCCTGGTTTTGAATTGGGGTCGGTTGCGAAAAGTTAGCGCGTTTCAGCGCGTCATTCAGGGCTGGTGCAAGCCCCAGCATGTCAAAGTCGAACAAGTAACTATCCTTTATAGTCCGCGAGCCGGTGGCCGCGCGAACGAGAAGTGACTGGCCACGCAGTACGTGACCGGCAAGGGTTCCGCGTGACCTCGGGACGTGCAGGCGAACCCTGCGCCATCCGGTCGTCGCGTCAAGAACCCTGCGTGAAGGGGAACTGGATGTTATGGGCGCTGTGGGGCAGATGTGCCCGTCGATGCTCACGCGTCAGCGCTTGAATTTGGTGGGCAGATGACGGGTATCCGGGAAAAAGTCAAGTTCGATCATGAAAAAGCCGAATTCTGTTGTGGAGCTCGCCAATGCAGTCGAAGTCTTTATGGAGTGTCAGGTTTTTGAAAAGCGAAGCGTTTCAGGCGCCCAGAAAATGAAGGAAAACAATCGCGCGCAACACCTTTCAGTGGCAAAACCTGGATCACTTCGATTTGACCCTGCCCAGCTTCGCGCTTGTTCGCAAAAATACAGTGAATACCGGGCAAAGAGAGTTTTTGATGTCGCCGATTGGGGGCTCTTGTGTGTTGTCGAGGATTGAAGGCAAATGACGCTTGCAATGGGTAGGTCTTAAGATCGGGTTACCCGATCGCGCCTTTCGTGTTGCGGGCGTGTTGCGTAAATCATTGACTTTACGTGATTAATATCGTACTCATTGTGCCATGCTAGAAGAAGTGGGCAACGGCCCCGGGGAAACCCGGCGGCCGTTTTTCGTTTCTCTCGTGCGGAAAAACTCACGCATGAGGTCACAGGCAAACATGACTTTGATTACCCCGGAAGAGCGGATGTCCCAGACGGCAGAACTATTGCAGTCGCTTGAGACGTCCATTCGCGGTCTGCGCAAAGCAGCAGAAGAACTGCACAGGCAGATCGGAGCCGGGGAGGATGCAGATCTTGCTGGTACAGGCAAGCAACTGGGTCAGCTAGAGGGGCTGATCCGAAGTTGTCAGAAAGTGGAGACAAGCTTTGTCGAACAACATCACAGACAAGCCGGAATTGCCCAAGGGGGCTATGCGCTCGACCTTGATCGGGCACGATCTGAGATCGGGTGCAGGCTGGCTCGCCTCCGCGCCTGCTGCGGTGCAAGACAGATTTCTGAGTGAGATCGGGGAGGGGGGGCTGTGTGCCCTCCCTTTCCTGTTCGAGTTCTGGGCGCTGCCACATCAGTTGCCGCCCGAGGGCGACTGGCGGTCTTGGGTCATCATGGGCGGGCGCGGTGCAGGTAAGACGCGGGCCGGGTCTGAATGGGTGCGGTCCATGGTTGAGGGGGCGAAGCCGCTGGATCGGGGTGAGGCCAGCCGTGTGGCATTGGTTGGTGAGACATTTGATCAAGTGCGCGATGTGATGATCTTTGGCGATAGCGGGATATTGCAGTGCGCACCGCCGGATCGTCGGCCTGTGTGGAAGGCGTCGGAACGCAAGCTGGTCTGGCCCAACGGGGCCGAGGCGCAGGCGTTTTCGGCGCATTACCCAGAGGGGCTGCGCGGGCCGCAGTTTGATGCGGCCTGGGTGGATGAGCTGGCCAAGTGGAAAAAGGCGGGCGAGACCTGGGATATGCTGCAATTCGCGTTGCGTCTGGGCGAGCGGCCTCGGGTCTGTGTGACGACAACGCCGCGGAATGTGAAGGTTCTGAAGGAGTTGCTGTCGTCTTCGTCTACGGTGCAGACCCATGCGCCGACCGAGGCGAACCGGGCCAATCTGGCGGTGTCGTTTCTGGACGAGGTACGCGCGCGTTATGCGGGCACGCGGTTGGGGCGGCAGGAATTGGACGGGGTGCTGCTGTCGGATGCTGAGGGCGCGCTGTGGACCGGGTCTATGTTGGAGGCGGCGCGCTGCGCGCAGGTGCCTGAGTTGGATCGGATCGTGGTGGCGCTGGACCCTGCGGTGACCGCGGGGGCGGATGCAGATGCCTGCGGGATCGTGGTCGTGGGTGCACAGGTACAAGGGCCGCCCGAGAAGTGGCGCGCCTATGTTCTGGCCGACCGGACAGTGCAGGGCGTCGGCCCGGCGAGCTGGGCGCAGGCGGCGATTGACGCCATGGACGAATTCGGAGCCGAGCGTCTGGTGGCCGAGGTCAATCAGGGCGGACAGCTGGTGGAAGAGGTCGTGCGGCAGGTGGACCCTCTGGTTCCGTTCCGCGCGGTGCGGGCCTCACGCGGCAAGGTCGCGCGGGCCGAGCCTGTGGCAGCATTGTATGAGCAGGGGCGGGTAAGCCATGTGGCCGGGCTAGACGCGCTGGAGGAGCAGATGTGCCAGATGACCGCGCGTGGGTTCGAGGGGCAGGGCTCACCCGACCGGGTGGACGCATTAGTCTGGGCGCTGCATGAGGTGGTTGTCGGGCCTGCGGGGGCGTATCGGCGCCCGAGGGTGCGGGTGCTGTAGAGCCGAGCGGTCAATGATGTCTGCTAAGGAGTTACGACAGAATCCTGGCAGTTCTAGAGAATAACGTGTCCAGCGTCGTAGCAGCACCTTTTGCCGAGCGACGCAAATCAAACCGCCCTTACGAACAACAAGCAGCCTGTCTGATGTTCGGATAGGCCAGTGTCTATCGCCCAAATCAACGATGACCAACCTATCATTCATCGATTTTCCCGGAGCCTGTATGACGTCTACCACGTGTACCTTATGGTACTCGACTCCGATTTTCATATCATAAACAACGAGGGCGACGATTAGGAATAGGATACATCCTCCAATAACATTGAGTTTACGCTGTATTCGTGTGCGAATTGGTGCTCTCAAAAAAGTTAGCCTTTATAGAGTATTGCGGGCGATGCTAGCAATGGCTTCGAGCTTACACAGTCCTTGATTGAACGTTGCGATGCGGTCACAACCCGTTGCCCAACCCCCGTACGCCCAATTCCCAAGGTTTAAACTTCTTTCCCTCATAACTTCTTTCAACAAGCCGGGCAGAGCGGCGGCAGAAAGGAGCACAGATGGTATTCGATTTCTTGCGTCGTGGATCGGCTGAAGCAGCGCCCGAGGCGAAGGCGAGCGCGGCGGGGCCTGTGGTGGCGTGGCAGACGGGTGGGCGAGTGGCGTGGAGCCCTCGGGATGCGGTGTCGCTGACGCGGACGGGGTTTTCCGGGAACCCGGTGGGGTTTCGGTCCGTCAAGCTGATTGCCGAGGCGGCGGCGGCCTTGCCACTGGTGCTGCAGGATCAGGCGCAGCGCTATGATACCCATCCGATCCTGTCCCTGATGCGCCGTCCGAATGCGGCACAAGGACGGGCGGAGTTGATGGAGGCTCTGTTCGGGCAGTTGCTGCTGTCGGGCAATGCCTATGTCGAGGCGGTTCGGGCTGACGAGGGGCTGCCGGTTGAGTTGCATGTGCTGCGGTCCGACCGGATGAGCGTGGTGCCGGGTGCGGATGGGTGGCCCAAGGCGTATGATTACGCGGTTGGTGGCAAGAAGCACCGGTTTTCAGCGGAAAATATCTGCCATATCAAGTCGTTCCACCCGCAGGATGATCACTATGGGTTCTCGCCCATGCAGGCGGCGGCGATGGCGATTGATGTGCATAACAGCGCGTCGCGGTGGTCGAAATCGCTGCTGGACAATGCGGCGCGGCCTTCGGGGGCGCTGGTGTGGAAGGGTGATGGCCATGGGGTGATGGCCGAGGATCAGTTCCGGCGTCTGTCCGATGAGATCGAGCAGAACTATCGCGGGGCGCGCAATGCTGGTCGTCCAATGGTTCTGGAAGGGGGACTGGATTGGAAGCCGATGGGGTTCTCTCCGTCCGATATGGAGTTTCAAAAGACCAAGGAAGCCGCCGCCCGCGAGATCGCGCTGGCCTTTGGGGTCCCGCCGATGCTGCTGGGGATCCAGGGCGATGCGACCTATTCGAACTATCAGGAGGCCAACCGGGCGTTTTATCGCCTGACCGTGTTGCCCCTGGTGACGCGGGTGGCGGCGGCGGTGTCGGAGTGGCTGGTGGGCTTTACCGGTGAGGATCTGATGCTGAAGCCCGATCTGGATCAGGTGCCCGCGCTTTCGGCGGAGCGGGATGCGCAATGGGCGCGGGTCAACGGGGCGGATTTCCTGAGCGATGCCGAGAAGCGCGCGTTGTTGGGGTTGCCGGAGCGTGCCGATGGGTGAAGGGTATCCTCCGTTTGAATGCGCGCCTGGCCTGCGTCTGGCCGCGCACGAACGGGTGGCCGAAATCCAGCATGCGCATTTGTGTCGGCGATTGGATCAGATTGAAGAGATGATGGAGCGGTTGGAGAAACGGTTGTGGCTGACGGTCTATGGCGTGGTGGCCGTGATCCTGGCACAGGCATTTCAATCCATTCTGGTGGCAACGCCATAAATTCACATGTTTACGAGGGTATGTTCATGGAATTGGAGCACAAGTTTGCGCGGTTCAGCGATGGGTTGTCGGTGACCGATGATGCGGTGATTGAAGGTTATGCCAGCCTGTTCGGGCAAGTCGATCAAGGTAGCGACATGGTGCAGCGTGGTGCGTACCGCACTTCGTTGGCGGAGCTGAAGGCGGCAGGTCAAAGGGTCAAGATGCTGTGGCAGCACGACCCGGCGCAGCCCATCGGTGTATGGGATGACGTGCGCGAAGACGAGCGTGGGCTGTGGGTTAAGGGACGTATGTTGGAAAGTACGCAAAAAGGCCGTGAGGCCGCGGAACTTATCCGGGCGGGAGCAATTGACGGCTTGTCAATTGGCTATCGCACCAAGAGGGCCGTGAAAAATGAAAAGGGCCAAAGGGTCCTGACTGAACTGGAGCTGTGGGAAGTCTCACTTGTGACTTTTCCGATGCTGCCCAGTGCGCGGGTAGCGGCAAAAGGGACGACCCCGGACGCCGAAGACACCCTGCGCAGTATTGCCGAGGCGTTTGATCACGCTCGGCTGGAGCTGGCGCGAACCTAGCGCGCCTCAAACCCACCCAAACAAGGAAGTTCTGATGAGCAAGACCGAGACCCCGGCCTTGACCGGAGAGGGTGTGCCCTTGGTTCAGGAGGTGAAGCAGGCGATGACTGGCTTCGTGAACGAATTCAAGGGCCTGAAGGCTGAAGTTAAAACCAAATTGCAACAGACAGAAGAGCGACTGACTATGCTGGATCGTAAATCAACCATTGCGGCGCGCCCGCGTCTTGCGGCCTCGACCCTGGACGGAGCCCCGCATCAAAAGGCATTTGACGCCTATGTGCGGTGTGGCGACGATGACGGCTTGCGCGGTCTGGAGATGGAAGCCAAATCGCTGTCCAGCGCGGTCAACAGCGATGGCGGCTACCTGGTCGACCCACAGACTGCCGATATCATCAAGTCGGTTTTGAAATCGACCGCGTCGATCCGCTCGATTGCGTCTGTGGTGAATGTCGAGGCAAATTCGTTCGACGTGCTGATCGACCACACAGACGTGGGTGCAGGCTGGGCCGACGAAAACGCCGCCGCGAGCGAGACAACGACACCGTCGATTGATCGTATCTCGATTGCGCTCCACGAGTTGAGCGCGTTGCCTAAGGCGTCGCAGCGCCTGCTCGATGACAGCGCCTTCGATGTTGAGGGTTGGCTGGCCGGTCGTATCGCCGACAAGTTTGCCCGCGCCGAGGCGGCAGCATTCATCTCGGGCGATGGTGCGGACAAACCAAAAGGTATTCTGGACCATGCCAAGGTGGACAATGATGTCTGGACCTGGGGCAATCTGGGCTATGTCCCGACTGGCATTGATGGCGGTGTCGATGCGGATGCGATTGTCGATGTCGTCTATGCGCTGGGCGCGCAGTACCGCGTAAATGGCACCTTCGTGATGAACTCGAAAACTGCCGGTGTAATCCGCAAGCTTAAGGACAGCGATGGTCGCTTCCTTTGGTCGGACGGACTGGCTGCGGGTGAGCCCGCGCGCCTCATGGGTTACCCGGTGTTAATTGCCGAGGACATGCCGGATGCGGGTACCGACAGCTTCTCGATTGCGTTTGGCGATTTCCAAGCCGGTTACACTATTGCCGAGCGCCCTGATCTACGCGTCTTGCGCGATCCGTTCAGTGCCAAGCCACACGTTCTCTTCTACGCAACCAAGCGCGTGGGTGGCGACGTGAGTGACTTTGCCGCGATCAAGCTGGTGAAATTCGGCACCGCCTAAGCGGTGACGGAACCCGGGGGGCATTTGCCCCTCGGGCGCGGGCGCGGGCCGGGGTGAGACCCCCTGCGTTGTCTAGCTGCTCCCCTCCGTCCGAGCAACGTGGGGCGGCGCGTGCCCGTCATTTTCCTGAAGTCGGACCCGGAGGGGTCCGAGATTGCGGAGTGAATGGATGATGTTGATCGAAGAAACCGCCATCGCGGATGCGGCGCTGCCGGTGGATCAGTTCAAGGCCCATCTAAGGCTGGGCACAGGTTTTGCCGAAGATGATGTGCAAGACGATGTTCTTAAGGGATTTCTGCGCGCGGCGATCGCGGCGATCGAGGCGCGCACCGGCAAGGTGCTGATCGAGCGGGATTTCTCATGGAGTCTGAACATTTGGCGGGACCAGTTCGGTGAGGTGCTGCCGGTGGCCCCGGTCACCGAGGTTAGAACTGTGACGTTGGCGGACGCAGAAGGTGGGGAGTCCATCGTTTCTTCGGATATGTACCGGTTGGAAAAAGACGTTCAGCGCCCGCGGTTGCGCCCTATGGGGTCATTGATGCCAAAGATGCCCAGTGGGGGGGCTGTCAGGGTCGACTTCACCGCCGGGATGGCGGGTGATTGGGGCAAGTTGCCTGCCGATCTGGGGCAGGCGGTGCTGCTGTTGGCTGCGCATTACTATGAGTACCGTGATGAAACGGCGCTGGGTGCGGGGTGCATGCCATTCGGTGTTACCAGCCTGATCCAACGCTATCGTACGGTTCGGTTTGGCGCTGGGGTGATGCAATGAAGTCGCCGCGATTGAACCGAAAGCTTGTGCTGGAAGCGCCGGTGCGCGTGGCAGATGGCTCTGGCGGATACAACGAGACTTGGGCAATTCTCGGCGCAGTGTGGGCCGAGGTGACCGCGCGCAGCGGGTCTGAGCGGAAGGTGGCAGGCGTCCCCGTATCACGGGTTGGATATCGCATCGTCGTCCGAGGCGCGCCCCTGGGGTCAACCATGCGGCCATCGCCAGATCAGCGCTTTGCAGATGGCACGCGCCGCTTTGTAATCCGCGCTGTCGCCGAGCGCGACCCGCGTGGCCAGTTCCTGACCTGCTTCGCGGATGAGGAGGTCGCAGCATGAGCTATGGCGTTTCGGCCGCCCTGCAGGCGGCGGTGTTCAAACAGATTTCAGAAGATGTGCAAGTCAGCAGTTTGTCGGCGGGCGCAATCTATGACGCGGTTCCAGCCGGCGCTGTCCCACAGATTTATGTGACCTTGGGACCGGAAGACGTTCGTGACGCTTCTGATCGATCGAGCGGAGGCGCGGTGCACCGGTTTTCGGTTTCGGTTGTCTCAGAGGCTGCAGGTTTTGGGGCTGCGAAAACCCTGGCCGGTGCGGTGTGTGACGCGCTGGATGGCGCCACACCCACCCTCGACCGCGGACGCATCGTGGGCCTGTGGTTCGAGCGCGCCTCTGCCAGACGCACCGGGACCGGAGGCGCGATCCGCCAGATCGACCTGAGATTCCGCGCGCGCGTGGAAGACGAATAAGCAATCAACGGAGAGAGCAAATGGGTGCCCAGAACGGCAAGGACCTTTTGGTCAAAGTGGATATGAACGGCAGCGGTCTGTTCGAAACAATCGCGGGGCTGCGCGCCACGCGGGTCAGCTTCAACGCGGAAAGCGTGGATGTCACAAGCCTGGAAAGTCAGGGTGGCTGGCGGGAACTTCTTTCAGGGGCTGGGGTCAAATCGGCGTCAATCTCAGGCTCGGGCGTGTTCAAGGATGCAGGCACGGATGAGCGCGCGCGGCAATTGTTCTTTGATGGCGAGACGCCCGATTTTCAGGTGATTATTCCCGATTTCGGTATTGTTGAGGGCGCGTTTCAGATGACCGGTATCGAATATGCGGGCTCGTATAACGGTGAGGCGACATATGAGATGAGCATGGCCAGCGCCGGCGCGCTGAGCTTTACGGCACTGTAATCCGATGGCCAATCCGTGGACGGGCGAGGTGGCTTTGACCATCGATGGAGAGAGGCGAGTGCTCAAACTGACCTTGGGCGCTTTGGCGGAATTGGAGCAAGAGCTGGGCACGGGTTCATTGGTTGAGTTGGTGCAACGGTTCGAAGGCGGTGCATATTCAAGCGGTGACGTGCTGGCGCTGATCGTGGCTGGGTTGCGGGGCGGGGGCGGTGATGTCACCCGTGCCGACCTGCTAAGCGCCGAGATTGCGGGTGGCCCGATGGCGGGCGCTCGGGTGGCGGCCGAGTTGCTGGCGCGGGCCTTCATGGTGCCGGAACAGGCATGAGTGGGTTCAACTGGCCTGTCCTGATGCGGGCCGCGCTTGTCGGTCTGCGTCTGACGCCAGATCAGTTCTGGCGGCTGACCCCGGTCGAGCTGCAACTGATGCTGGGGCAGGGCGCTGGGATGCCCGCGATGAACCGGGCTGGCCTGGACGCGTTGCTAGAGGCCTATCCCGACAAAACACAAGGAGAGCGTGATGACGGATCGTGACGGTTTCGATGACCTGCAGGAACGCGGCGAGGCGCTGGGCGACTCGCTGGGCGACGCGGCGTCGATGGCGGCTGCTTTTGACAGCCAGATGAAACGGATCAGCGCGGCGTTTGAGGAAACTGGCAAGGATGTCGCCACGCTTGAACGCGGTATGTCCGGCGGGTTGCGCAAGGCCTTCGATGGCGTGGTGTTGGACGGGATGAACCTGTCGGATGCGTTGGACGTGCTGAAGAATTCAATGATCCGTACAGCGTATTCGGCGGCGATCAAGCCGGTAACCGACCATTTCGGGGGGATGCTGGCGAACACCGTTGGTGGTCTGGTGCAGGGGCTGTTGCCCTTTGCTGATGGCGGCAGCTTTTCGCAGGGGCGCGTCATACCATTCGCCAACGGCGGTGTCGTCAGCGGTCCGACCACCTTTCCCATGCGCGGCGGCACAGGATTGATGGGCGAGGCCGGTCCTGAGGCGATCATGCCGCTGGCACGCGGGCCGGATGGCAAGCTGGGGGTGCGTAATTCGGGCGGAGGTCGCGCCGTCAACGTCGTGATGAACATCACCACCCCGGATGTGCAGGGGTTCCGGCGCAGTCAAAGCCAGATTGCTGCGCAGATGAGCCGAGCCTTGGGCCGCGGCAATCGCAACAGATAAAACGAGGGAGCAGGTCATGAATTTCCACGAAGTGAGATTTCCCGCCAGTCTGAGCTTTGGTTCGGTCGGCGGGCCCGAGCGGCGCACGGATATCGTGACGCTGGCCAACGGGTTCGAAGAACGCAATACGCCCTGGGCCCATTCGCGGCGGCGTTACGATGCCGGGTTGGGAATGCGGTCCCTGGACGATATCGAAACGCTGATTGCGTTCTTCGAGGCGCGGCAAGGGCAGATGTTCGGATTTCGGTGGAAGGATTGGTCTGACTTCAAATCGGGCGCAGCAACGGCTGAGGTGGATTATGCCGATCAGATCATCGCGCGGGGTGACGATAGAACGACTGAATTTCAACTGGTTAAAATCTATTATTCCGGTGGATTTAAATATGTGCGCCCGATTCTGAAACCGGTTCTTGGGACAGTGAAGCTGGGCCTTGAGCAGGATGAAATGCGCGAGGGTGTGGATTTTGAGGTGGATTTGGCACGCGGCCGGATCTCGTTCACCAATGCGCCACCGCAGGATGTCGAAATAACGGCGGGGTTCGAGTTTGACGTGCCCGTTCGGTTCGACACGGACAAGATTCAGACCAGCGTGGCCAGCTTTCAAGCGGGCGACGTGCCGAACGTTCCGGTTGTTGAGGTGCGGGTCTGATGAGTGGCGGCACGCAAGGATTGCAGGAACATCTGCAAAGCGGAATGACGACAACCTGTCGATGCTGGACCATCAAGCGCGAGGATGGGCAGGTTTACGGCTTTACCGACCACGATATGGAGCTGCGCTTTGACGGGCTGGCCTTCAAGGCAAGCAGTGGTCTGACCGCGGCAGCGCTCGAACAGGCGACAGGCCTTTCGATTGACAACTCCGAGGCGATGGGTGCGCTGTCTGATGCAGCAATCAGGGAAGAAGACATCGAGGCCGGGCGGTTCGACGGCGCTCAGGTCCGGGCCTGGCTGGTGAACTGGGCAAACCCCGAACAAAGGGTGTTGCAGTTTCGTGGCTCGATTGGGGAAATGCGTCGCGGTGGCGGGGCGTTTCATGCCGAGCTGCGAGGGCTGACGGATCTGCTGAACCGGCCGTTGGGACGGATTTATCAAAAGCCCTGCACCGCAGTGCTGGGCGATGGTGCCTGTCGGTTCAATGCGGCTGCAGCCGGTTTTCAGGCAGAAGCGGAGATTGTCAGCCTGTCGGCGGGTAGTGTGCTGCAGCTGAGAGGAGCAGAATCGCGGGACACGACGTGGTTCGAACGTGGCCGGTTGGATGTGATTTCCGGTTCGGCATCGGGTCTTTGGGCCTCGGTCAAACAGGATGAACGTGTCGCGGGCGGGCGCAATGTCACCTTATGGACCGGAATCAGCGGCGGGCTAACCGTTGGCGACCGCGTCAGGCTGACCGCAGGCTGTGACAAGCGTATGGAAACGTGCCGAAAGAAGTTCAACAACCTCATCAACTTCCAGGGCTTTCCGGATTTGCCGGGGGAAGACTGGGTGATGGCAGTTCCCAAGAAAGACAAACCGAACAAAGGGGGCAGCCGGCGATGACTATAGAACGGAACGACATAGTTACGGAAGCACGCCGATGGCTTGGCACGCCTTATGTTCATCAGGCGTCCGTTCAGGGCGCGGGAGCCGATTGTTTGGGATTGCTGCGCGGTATCTGGCGCGCGCTGTACGGAGCAGAGCCTGAAAGAGTACCGAGCTACAGCATGGACTGGTCAGAACCGCAGGGCGAAGAACGCATGTGGGATGCGGCGCGGCGAAACCTGACGGCGAAGCCACCCAGTGAATTGGCGCCTGGGGATGTGCTGCTGTTTCGCATGCGCGATGGCGGTGTTGCCAAGCACGTAGGTGTTGTCAGTGAAACTGGGACAGTTCCACGGTTCATTCACGCATATTCCGGGCACGGCGTTGTTGAAAACGCCCTGAGCGACCCCTGGCGCCGCCGGGTTGTCGCCTGTTTCGCATTTCCGCTGGAGGTCAGGTAAATGGCTACGATTGTACTTTCTGCAGCAGGGGCCGCAATTGGCGGGTCGATCGGCGGCACTGTCGCAGGTCTTTCCACAGCAATCATAGGCCGGGCCGTTGGTGCCACATTGGGGCGGGTCATTGACCAGCGATTGATGAGCCAATCGGTGATGGGCGGCGGCAGCGAGGTTGTTGAAACCGGGCGGCTGGATCGTTTCCGTCTGACCGATACCGGAGAGGGTTCTCCGGTCACCACAATATTTGGCCGTATGCGCGTCGGGGGGCAGGTCATTTGGGCGTCGGACTTTCTGGAAACCCGCAGCACTAGTACGACAACGCAATCAACGCGTGGTGGAAAAGGGTCGCGCAAGCCAAGCTCGGCGACGACAACAACGACCACGCATACCTACAGCTATTCGATCTCGCTGGCGATCGCGGTCGGGGCCGGGCAGATTTCTGACGTCTCGCGCATCTGGGCAGATGGCGAAGAATTGGAACGCGCGGGGTTGAATATGCGCCTGTACAAAGGCACCGATGACCAATTGCCAGACCCATTGATCGAGGCGGTTGAGGGCGCCGGGCAGGCTCCGGCCTACCGGGGCACGGCTTATGTTGTGATTGAGGACCTTCAGCTTGCCGCATTCGGCAACCGCGTCCCGCAGTTTTCCTTTGAGGTTGTCCGACAGGAACAGCCGGGTCTGCCAGATACGCCAGATGCTGTATCCCGGATCGTGCGCGGTGTGGCGATGATCCCGGGAACGGGTGAATATTCGCTGGCAAGCTCTCAGGTGAACTATTCCAAGGGTCAGGGCCAAAGCTGGGCTGCAAACGTGCATTCGGCTTCGGGAGTTTCCGATCTGGTTACTTCGACAAAAGCGCTGAGTGCTGAACTGCCCGCCTGCGATGCAGTATCGCTTGTTGTGTCGTGGTTTGGTGATGATCTGCGATGCGGCCAGTGCAAGGTGCAGCCGAAGGTCCTGCAAAAGGAGTTTGACGGCGAAAACATGCCCTGGAGCGTTTCGGGCATATCCCGGGCCGCCGCACAGGTTGTTCAGATCGAAAACGATAGGCCTGTCTATGGCGCAACACCAGCGGATGCGTCCGTGATTGAGGCGATCAGGCATTTGAACTCATCAAGCAAGCGGGTGATGTTTTATCCGTTTATCCTCATGGACCAACTGCGAGATAACGGGCTGCCGGATCCGTGGTCGAATGCCATGGATCAACCGCACCTGCCTTGGCGAGGTCGGATCACGCTGAGCGAGGCACCGGGGCGCAGTGGGTCGCCGGACAAGACGGCAGAGGCCGACGCTCAGGTTGCGCAGTTCTTTGGTCAGGCTCGGGCAAGCGACTATACGGTGGGCGATGGCACCGTCACTTATACGGGGCCGCAGGAATGGGGGCTGTTCCGGTTCATTCTGCACTATGCGGCGCTCTGCAAGGCGGCCGGCGGTGTGGCGTCGTTCTGCATTGCATCCGAGATGCGCGCTCTGACCCAAATCAGAGGGACGACCGGGTTTCCAGCCGTGAACCAGATGCGAACTCTTGCGTCTGAGGTACGCAAAATCCTGGGGTCAGGCACCAAAATCGGCTATGCCGCCGACTGGAGTGAGTATTTCGGTTACAAACCCTTCGATGCTGGAAGCGACCGCTATTTCCATCTCGATCCGCTTTGGGCAGATGATAATATCGACTTTGTTGGGATCGACAATTACATGCCGCTGTCTGACTGGCGGGACGGCGAGGATCACGTCGACGCCAACGCGGGTGCATATGCGATCTATGATCTAGATTACCTGCGCGGCAACGTTGAAGGCGGGGAAGGGTACGACTGGTATTACGCCTCGACCGAAGAATCCAAAGCCCAGATCCGGTCCGCAATCGAAGATCAAGCGCATGACGAGGCTTGGATCTGGCGATACAAGGACATACGCAATTGGTGGTCGCAACCACATCACGAAAGGATCGGAGGGGTACGGCAAGCCAATCGGACGGCATGGGAACCCATGTCCAAGCCGATCTGGTTCACAGAACTGGGTTGCGCTGCCATCGATAAGGGCACCAATCAGCCGAACAAATTTCTGGATCCGAAATCATCGGAATCCAAACTGCCGCGATACTCCAACGGCCTGCGTGACGACTTCATTCAGGTGCAGTACCTGAAGGCGGTTCTGGGTTATTGGTCCGAGGCGGAAAACAACCCGGTTTCGGATATTTACGGTGGACGCATGATTGATTTGTCCAACATCTATGTCTGGGCCTGGGATGCGCGGCCATACCCAACCTTTCCGAACCTGCAGAGCCAATGGAGCGATGGTGAGAATTACGCCCGTGGACATTGGCTAAACGGGCGGTCCGGGTCGCGCACGCTGGCATCGGTGGTGACCGAAATCTGTTATGGCGCAGGGGTGCCCGACATCGACACATCGCGCCTTTACGGTGTGGTGCGCGGCTACGCTATCGAGCAGGTTTCGGATGCACGGTCGGCCCTGCAGCCGCTGATGCTGCGCTACGGTTTCGATGCGGTCGAACGGGACGGCGTATTGCGGTTTCAGATGCGCAATGGTCAGCGCGCCATCGCTCTGGATCAGCAGCGTCTGGCGCTTAGCTCTGATATTGAGACAGGTATCGAACATCGTCGTGAGGCCGAGGCTGAGATGACAGGTCGGGTTCGCCTGCGCTTTGTGCAATCGGATGGGGACCACGACATTGTCGCGGAAGAAGCCATATTACCCGACACGCGCACTCATTCAGTGGCTGTCAACGAGATGCCCCTGTCCATGACCCGTGCAGAAGGTCGTCAGACGGCAGAACGTTGGTTGAGTGAGGCGCGTGTGTCGCGCGAAACAGTGCGCTTTGCGCTACCACCTTCATCGGGGCACATCGGCGCAGGTGATGTCATCAGTCTTGATCAAAGCGGCGAGGGCGCTCGTTTTCGCATCGACCGACTGGAACAGGGCGAGATGCAACTGGCGGATGCGGTTCGGATTGAGCCGGGGATATACGCGCCGTCAGACCTTCCCGATGACAAAGTCTCGATCAGGCCATTTGTCGCCCCGGTTCCGGTCTTGCCGGTGTTCATGGATTTGCCGCTAATCACCGGATCGGAAGTTCCACACGCGCCCTACCTTGCCGTGTCCGCCGACCCCTGGCCCGGCAGCGCCGCGGTGTATTCGGCCGTGAATGACGAGGATTATGCCCTGCAGGAGGTCATCTCGGCGCAGGCTGTAATCGGATTTACCCAAACACCTCTGCCACGGGCCAGCATCGGGGTTTGGGACGATGGTGCACCACTACGCGTCGGGCTGGTCGATGGCTTGCTGGAATCGCGCCCCCGCGATGCTTTGCTGAATGGGGCCAATCTGGCCGCAATCGGGGACGGAACGCCTGGCAACTGGGAGCTGTTCCAGTTTGCCAATGCCGAGCTGGAGGGACCGGGTATCTTTGCCATTTCAGGTCGCCTGCGCGGCCAACTGGGTACAGACGTTACAATGCCTGACATCTGGCCCGATGGTTCGACATTTGTCCTGCTGGATGAACGGGTATTTCAAACTGGGTTGTTGAGGTCTGAACGGCGTGTGGCGAAACACTACCGTATCGGGCCGGGAACGCGGAGCTATGACGACCCGTCGTTCCTCCATCAGGTTCAAGCTTTTGAGGGTAACGGGTTGCGACCTTATGCTCCGGTGCATGTCAGACTTACATCAACCGGCGATGGTGACGAAATAACTTGGATACGTCGAACCCGGTTGGATGGGGATGCTTGGGATGGTTTCGACGTGCCGTTGGGGGAAGAAACCGAATCCTATCTGGTGAAAATCAGGATCAACGGGTCGATAATACGCGAACAGATGACGTCAGAGCCGCGCTGGACATACGCATCGGCGATGAAAGCTGCCGATGGCGTGACTGCGGCTTACGAAGTTTATGTTGCACAAATCTCTGCCAGCTACGGGCCAGGTCCCGCCGCACGTCTTCAGGTTGCGTGAGGCACACATGCGTCCTGTTCTACATGGCGATGTAAGTGCTGCGGCGCGCGCGTTGCTGAACGTGCCGTCGGCCGAACGGGAACACCTGTGCGCCAGAATGATCAACGAAGCTGAACTGGCCGACACTTTTGTCGGCCAGTTTGGGCAATTGCACCCGCTTTTCGGCAATGGGTCTTTGATGACGGCGGCTCGAACCCGGCCCTTGGCCGATGAGCCCAGTTTTGACGACATGCAATACTGTCAGTGTTTTGAGATGGTTTTGCGGTGTCTGGTTCATTTTCACGTTACCCGGAAGCACAGCTGACGCACTTGCTGGCAGCCGGGTCAAGGTTCAGGCGAGCCACCGGAATCCCTTCGCCGCAATCTTCGCAATAACCGAATTCACCGTCGTCAATCCGGGTCAGGGCTGCCGTCAATCGGCGTGTTTCGATATCCCGATTTGCTTGCTGAGCCTTAGCCATTGCCTGATTTTGCAGGGCGTCCATCCGGCTTAGCCGCCCGACAGCTTGCTGGTCCAGTTCAACCACCGCCTGCGCCTCGGTTCCAAGGACGGAATGCTGCGCCAACTCGTCCAATCGTGCACGGATACGGTCTTTGAA
Source organism: Ruegeria atlantica (assembly GCF_013032505.1). Lineage (GTDB taxonomy): Bacteria > Pseudomonadota > Alphaproteobacteria > Rhodobacterales > Rhodobacteraceae > Ruegeria > Ruegeria atlantica_F. The sequence continues at coordinate 88,444 of NZ_WQCG01000008.1, read as the reverse complement.
ATCCTCCACCTGCGTCTCATTCATTTTCGTTGCCCTGTCGATCACGGGTTTGCGTTTGGCGTTTTTGCCACTAAATGGCATTCTAGGCGCAGCAAAGGATGAAAAGCCATGTTCGAAACGCGCAGCCACGTGACCCCCGTCGACCCTGTTTGGGATCGCATCACCGCCGAAGCTCAGTCTGCAGTTGAGATCGAGCCTTTGATGGGTGGGCTGGTTCACGCCTGTATCTTGCACCACCGCAGCCTGGAACGGGCGCTGTCCTACCGGATTGCGGCCAAACTGTGCTCGAACGAAATGTCGATGATGGTGCTGCGCGAGATCGTGGACGAAGCCTATGCCGACGACCCCGCACTGCTCGAAGCTGCGCGCGCGGATTTGATGGCCGTCTACGAACGCGACCCGGCCTGCCACCGCCTGTTGCAGCCAATCCTTTACTTCAAAGGGTATCAGGCGATGCAAGCCTATCGCGTGGGGCACTGGTTGTGGCGCAAGGGGCGTTATGATCTGGCGTACTTCTTTCAGATGCGCTCGTCCGAGATTTTCGGGATTGATATCCACCCCGCGGCAAAGATCGGGAAAGGTATCATGATCGACCACGCGCATTCGATCGTGATTGGCGAAACGGCGATCGTTGGCGACAACGTCTCGATGTTGCATTCGGTGACCCTTGGCGGGACCGGCAAGGAAGAAGAACAGCGCCACCCCACGATTGGCGATGGCGTGCTGATCGGAGCGGGTGCCAAGGTTCTGGGCAATATCGTAGTTGGCCATTGCAGTCGTATCGCTGCAGGCTCGGTCGTACTGCAGGAAGTGCCGGCATGCAAAACCGTGGCCGGAATACCGGCCAAGATCGTCGGAGAGGCCGGGTGCGATCAACCCTCGATCTCGATGGATCACATGCTGGGCAAAGACCAGTAACTCAAGTCAGTTCAAGCGGTCGTTCTTTTTGATCGACCGCCTGCGCCGCTGTTCTTCACGCCGCTTTTTTCGTTCTTCTTTCCTTTTCGCGCGTTCAGCTTCACGTTTAGCCGTTTCGGCTGGATCAGAAACGAAGGCGGAATGTTCACCCGGATAGGTATTGGGCTTCGCCGCCGCAACCGCCGGCATACCAAACACAAGGGCTGCAACCAGCAAGAACTTTATCGAATAGGTAGAAGTCATAGGGCACCTGTGTCCGTGATTTTCATTCAGACAAGGTGGTTTACGGTAGGCGTCCGCGCAACGCGCGTGGTGATCACAAGCGCTCACATGACGGTTGTGATCTGGTTGGGCCGCGCCGGTCTGGTATCGGCGCGGCCCTAATTTTTTCTTAGGCCAGCATGACCATCGGGTTTTCCAGGTTTTCCACAATGGCTTGCAGCAACTGGGCGCCAAGCGCACCGTCAATAACCCGGTGATCGACAGACATTGTGACCGACATAACCGTAGCTACTGTCAGTTCACCGTCATCTCCGACAACCGGTTTTTTCAGCCCGGTTCCCACTGCCAAGATGCCCGCGTGCGGCGGGTTCACGATGGCGTCGAAATTGTCGATACCGAACATACCAAGGTTCGAGACCGCGAATGTGCCGCCCTGATATTCATGCGGGGCCAACTTACGCTCGCGGGCACGCCCGGCAAGATCCTTCATCTCGGTCGACAATGCGGATAGCGATTTAGTGTCGGCGTCCTGCAGAACCGGAGTAAACAAACCGCCTTCAATGGCGACTGCGACAGCCACGTCCGAGGGTTTAAGTTGCAGAACCCGGTCACCGGCCCAGACGGCGTTACATTCGGGAACCTGTTGCAGCGCGTTGGCGACAGCCTTGATGATGAAGTCGTTGACGCTCAACTTTACGCCGCGGCCTTCCAACTGCTTGTTCAGCTGGCTGCGGAACTTGAGCAGCGCGTCCAGCTTGATATCGCGGCGCAGGTAGAAATGCGGGATCGTCTGCTTGGCCTCGGAAAGGCGGGCAGCGATGGTCTTGCGCATCCCGTCAAGCTTGATCTCTTCGTAGTCGCGACCTTCGTACATCCGGGCAACAGCATCCGCGGACGGACCGGCCGGAGCTGCAGCGGCTGCTGGTGCAGCATCGGCGGGTGCGGATGCGGCAGCCGGAGCCGGGGCAGTTGCAGTTGCGCCTTCGACATCTGCTTTCACGATCCGCCCATGTGGGCCAGAACCAGCGATCTGCGCCAGATCCAGACCTTTCTGGGCCGCGATACGGCGGGCCAGCGGAGATGCGAAGATCCGACCACCATCCGCCTTGGCCGGAGCAGCCGGAGCAGGGGCGGGCGCCTCGGGTGCCGCAGGCGCGGCAACCTCGTTGCCCGCTGCGGCAGCAGGAGCAGCCGTCGGCGCAGCGGCAGGGGCTGCGGCAATGTCATCCGCGCTTTCGCCATCTTCCAGCAGCACCGCAATGGCAGTGTTGACTTTGACCCCTTCGGTGCCCTCAGGGATCAGGATCTTTCCTACCACGCCTTCGTCAACGGCCTCGAATTCCATCGTGGCCTTGTCGGTTTCAATCTCGGCCAGCAGGTCGCCGGACGAGACGGTATCGCCTTCCTTGACCAGCCACTTGGCCAGCGTGCCTTCCTCCATGGTCGGTGACAGGGCGGGCATCAGAATTTCTGTAGGCATCTGTCTGTCGCTCCTTACCGGTAGGTCACTTGTTTGACGGCGGCGATCACTTCTTCGGTTGTGATCAGGGCCAGTTTTTCCAGGTTTGCGGCGTAAGGCATCGGGACATCCTTGCCGGTGCAGTTGATGACAGGCGCATCCAGATAGTCGAAAGCCTCTTGAATCACGACGGACGAGATGTATCCGCCGACAGAGCCTTGCGGCCAGCCTTCTTCGACTGTCACCAAACGGTTGGTCTTCATCACCGAGTTAATGATCGCGCCGGTATCCATCGGACGGATCGTGCGCAAGTCGATAACCTCGGCGCTGATGCCTTCCTCAGCCAGTTTGTCAGCTGCTTCAAGCGCGTATTGCATGCCGATACCAAAGCTGACGATTGTCACGTCCGAGCCTTCGCGCCAGATGCGTGCTTTGCCCAGCGGAATCGTAAGGTCATCCACCTGCGGCATGTCGAAAGAGCGACCGTAGAGGATTTCATTTTCCAGAAATACAACCGGGTTGGGATCGCGAATTGCCGATTTCAGCAGACCTTTGGCGTCAGCGGCGGAATAGGGCATCACCACCTTGAGACCGGGGATTTGCATATACCACGCCGCGTAATCCTGGCTGTGCTGAGCGGCCACGCGCGCGGCCGCGCCGTTTGGACCACGGAACACGATAGGGCAACCCATCTGGCCACCGGACATATAGAGCGTCTTGGCCGCCGAGTTGATGATCTGGTCAATCGCCTGCATGGCGAAGTTGAAGGTCATGAACTCGACAATCGGTTTCAGTCCGGCCATGGCGGATCCGACGGCGATGCCGGCAAAGCCGTGTTCGGTGATCGGGGTGTCGATGACCCGCTTGCTGCCGAACTCGTCCAACATACCTTGGCTGATCTTGTAGGCGCCCTGATACTCAGCGACTTCTTCGCCCATCAGGTAAACATCTTCGTCGCTGCGCATTTCTTCGGCCATCGCATCGCGCAAGGCTTCACGCACGGTCTGCTGTTCCATCGGCGCATCTGCCGGCCAGTCCGGAGACAAGTCCACCTTCGGTGCGGCAGGAGCAGCTGCGACAGGGGCGGGGGCCTCTGCCGCCGCTGGGGCGGCCTCGGCCACCGCCGCGGCTGCGGGTGCAGCCGCCGGAATGGCAGAGGCGTCTTCGCCTTCTTCAACTAGCACCGCGATAGGGGTGTTCACCTTCACCCCTTCGGTGCCCTCAGCGATCAGGATCTTACCGACGATGCCTTCATCGACGGCTTCGAATTCCATCGTCGCCTTGTCGGTTTCGATCTCGGCCATGATGTCGCCGCTTGATACAGTGTCGCCTTCCTTGACCAGCCATTTGGCCAATGTGCCTTCTTCCATCGTGGGCGAAAGGGCGGGCATGAGAATTTCGGTTGCCATGTCTTATTCGTCCTCTCAGGCGTAAATGTCGGTCCAGAGCTCTTCGACGGAAGGCTCGGGGCTTTCTTTTGAGAATTCGGCGGCCTGATTGACGATCTCTTTGATCTCTTTGTCGATCGCCTTCAGATCATCCTCGGTCGCGTGTTTGCCGGTCAGCAGCAGCTCGCGCACGTGTTCGATAGGATCGCTTTGTTCGCGGACTTTCTGAACCTCTTCGCGGGTGCGGTACTTGGCCGGGTCGGACATCGAGTGGCCGCGATAGCGGTAGGTCTTGATCTCGAGGATATAGGGGCCTTTGCCCGCACGACAGTGTGCAACAGCCTTTTCGCCAGCCGCTTTGACTGCCAGTACATCCATACCGTTGACGATCTCACCCGGGATGCCGAACGCTTCGCCGCGGTGGTAGATATCCTTGGTCGAGGTCGATCGCGCCTGCGCGGTGCCCATGGCGTATTGGTTGTTCTCGATCACGAACACAACCGGCAGGTCCCACAGGGCGGCCATGTTGAAGGTTTCATAGACCTGGCCCTGGTTCGCGGCGCCGTCACCGAAATAAGTGAATGTCACGCGTCCGTTGCCTTTGTACTTGTCGGCAAATGCCAGACCGGCACCCAGCGGAACCTGTGCACCAACGATGCCGTGGCCACCATAGAAATGCTTCTCTTTCGAGAACATGTGCATCGAGCCACCCTTGCCCTTGGACAGTCCGCCAACGCGCCCGGTCAGCTCGGCCATCACACCGCCCGGATCCATGCCGCAGGCCAGCATGTGACCGTGGTCGCGGTACGATGTGATGCGCTTGTCACCTTCTTCAGCGGCCGCTTCGAGGCCGACAACAACGGCCTCTTGGCCGATGTAGAGGTGGCAGAAACCGCCAATAAGACCCATGCCGTAGAGCTGACCGGCCTTTTCCTCGAATCGGCGGATCAGCAGCATCTCACGGTAGTATTCGGTAAGTTCTTCCGCAGAAACATTTGGTTTCTTTGTGGTTTTTCGCGCAGCCATAGTGGCGATCTCCCCCTCTCGGCAAGATAGTTTAGCGTTAAACTATCTCTTAAAGCATTTCCTGCTTTCTGGCGAGGGGAAATGTGACGCAGCGTCCGGCCGGGCAGAATTCAGCGCGTGATCATAAGGTTAAATTGGGTTGGCATCGATGCCAGGATCAGCGAATGACGATTTCATCCGAGCGGATCATGCCCAGCACGGACCGTGCCTGCTGATCCAAAAGGTCCAGATCCAGATAGTTGTCCGAAAGGCGACGCGTCAGGTTTTCCATCTCGGCGATCTCGGCGTCCAGTTTAGCCAAGTCGCGCGACAGGGCGTCCCGTTCCGCTGCAATCTCGACCCGCCGGAACAGGCCATAATCACCCTGCACGGCGGCGAAGGTGAAATAAACACCCAGCATGAAAGCCACCATGAAAAATGCAACTGCGCCCAAACCGGGCCGATGGGAACGGGACACTCTGTTTACCGCCGTATGAAGTCTGCCTCTAAACGTGCCCTTTTCGGACATCTGCCAACACTATGTCACAGGTGATTCGGCTTGTGAATCCCTTGATTCGCACTTTTTGAAGATCGACGAATAAATATGATAGTCCGGTGATGCCGCACTATTTGGCGGGACCCTCAGCGCCAGGATTCAAGCGCTTGATTACGCGTTAAGGTCTGTTCTTCCATGCAGGCCCAGTAGAACATCGGTGCCGCACTGCCGTCGCTGTCAAGTTCTGGGTCGCAGGTTGCGTCACGGCGTTTCAACCAGGCGCGTTGTTCGGTCAGAAGGGGCCGCCCGTCACCGCGCGCGTCGGAGATTGGCTTGATCTCAGACCACAGGCGGTTCAGCTCCTGATCTGCCGATTCCCATTTCTCTTTGGCGCAAAAATTGAGATCGAGCTGTGTGTGCCCGTCGCAGTGTGATTGAGCGAACGCAGCAGAAGGCAGAAGCATGACAGTAAGGGCGGCAACGGCTTTCATGGCAGATCATCTCCCGGTTTAAGGGGTATTGTACCATGAACGCCGATTACCAGACAAAAGGGGCGTTACTGTTCCAGCGCAGCAACGCCGGGCAGCGTTTTGCCTTCCATCCATTCCAGGAAGGCACCCCCAGCGGTCGAAATGTAGGAAAAGTCCCTCGCAGCACCGGACGCATTCAGCGCAGCAACTGTGTCGCCGCCGCCCGCAACCGACACAAGCTGTCCCGACCTTGTCAACTCGGCCGCTTTCAAGGCCGCTGCGTTGGTCGCGGCATCAAAGGGTTCAATTTCGAACGCGCCGAGCGGACCGTTCCAGATGAGTGTTTGGCTCTTCGCAAAAATCGCGGTGATTTCAGCTACGGTCTCGGGGCCAGCGTCAAGGATCATGCCGTCTGCAGGGCATTGATCGGCTGGAAGGACCTGATTGGGGGCGTCGGCCTCGAATTTTTCAGCGACAACGACATCGCGAGGCAGGACGATCTGGCAGCCGGTCGTTTCGGCCTTGGCCAGGATCTCGGCGGCGGTTTCTTTCATCGCGCTTTCCGCCAGCGACTTGCCGACATTCACGCCTTGCGCGACGAGGAAGGTGTTCGCCATGCCCCCGCCGATGACCAGGTAATCCACCTTTTCGATCAGGTTGCCCAGCAGGTCCAGCTTGGTCGAAACCTTGGCGCCGCCGACAACCGCAGTAACCGGGCGTTTAGGCGCGCCTAGCGCGGCCTCCAACGCACTCAGCTCTTGCTGCATCAGGCGGCCCGCGCAGGCGGGCAGCAACCGGGCCAGTGCTTCAGTCGAGCTGTGCGCACGGTGCGCAGCCGAGAAGGCATCATTACAATAGACGTCACCCATCTTTGCCATGCCGGCAGCCAGTTCATGGCTGTTTTTGGTTTCTGCCGCGTGAAATCGCGTGTTTTCCAGCAATAGCACTTCGCCAGCGCTGAGGTTGGCTGCCGCTGTTTCCGCCTCGATCCCCACGCAGTCTTCGCCAAACCGAACCTTGGTCCCAAAGGCTGCCTCCAGCGTCGGAACAAGCTGCTTCAGCGACAGGTTTTGGCGACGTTCGCCGCCCGGGCGTCCGAAATGCGCCAGCAGGATGGGCTTGCCGCCAGCGGCCAAAATGTCCTTCACAGTCGGCACGATGCGCTCGATACGGGTGGCGTCGGTCACCACGCCGTCGACTACCGGCACGTTGATATCCACGCGCACCAGCACGCGTTTACCGTTCAGGTCCATGTCGTCCAGTGTTTTCCAGCCCATCGCGCAATCCTCGACAAATATGAAAGTGACTTAGGCGGTTCTTTTCCTGCATTTTGCCGTCAGGTCAATGCGTCACTTGGCATTCCCGCGCCCTGCGCATAGGTATTTGCGCAAGATAAAACGACAGGAGGGCCTCATGGCCGAGATCAAGGATCCCGAAAACACAATCATCGTCGAACTCAAAGACGGCAATGTCGTCATCGAGCTGTTGCCGGATGTAGCGCCCCAGCACAGCGCTCGCATGAAAGAACTGGCGCGCAGTGGTGAGTATGACAACGTGGCCTTTCACCGCGTGATCGACGGTTTTATGGCGCAGACCGGCGATGTTCAGCACGGCGACATGGAAGACGGGTTCAACCTGCGTATGGCGGGTACCGGCGGGTCTTCTCTGCCGAACGTTCCGGCTGAATTTTCGAAACTGCCGCATGACCGCGGCACGCTGGGTGCAGCCCGTTCGCAGAGCCCGGATTCAGCCAACTCGCAGTTCTTCATCAACTTCAAGGACAACCACTTCCTGAACGGTCAGTATACCGTTTACGGTCGCGTCATCGACGGGATGGAGCATGTGGACGCCATCGTTCGTGGTGAGCCGCCGATGAGCCCTGACCGCATGATCAGCGTCAAGGTGGCAGCCGATGTATAAGCTGGCTGCTGCTTTTGCCTTGTTGGCCAGCCCGGCGCTGGCCACGGGCCTCGAGGTCGAGATCGAAGGTGAGGGGGCCAATGGCACCGTCACTATCGACCTGTTCGATGATCTGGCCCCGAAACATGTCGAGCAAATCGCTGCCCTGGCCAATGAAGGGAAGTACGATGGCGTGGTGTTTCACCGCGTGATCGACGGCTTCATGGCTCAGACCGGCGATGTTGAGCATGGCCGTCTGGGCGGAGATTTGCGTCGCGCTGGCACCGGCGGTTCTGACCGTGCGGACCTTCCGGCCGAATTTTCGGACTTCGAATTTGACCGGGGCGTGGTTGGCATGGCGCGGGCGCAAAACCCCAACAGCGCCAACTCGCAGTTTTTCATCATGTTCGAACCGGGCCCGTTCCTGAACGGCCAGTACACGGTTGTTGGTCAGGTGACCGGCGGCATGGACGTGGTAGACGCGATCAAACGCGGTGAGGGTCAGAATGGCGCGGTGATCGGCCAGCCGGACGTGATGAAAAAAGTCACCGTTACCGAGTGATCTTTGAACTCGGCGCTTACCCCAGCGCCGGGTTTCTCGTCATTGGTCGATGAAGTTTCGGATCGCTTGCGTGTATGTGTCCGGATCTTGAAATGACGCAAAGTGACTGACGTCTTTCAAAATCAATAGTTCAGCGTCCGGAATCGCCTCGGCAATCGCCTGTGAGTGTTCGGTCAGAATTGCTTCGTCATGTTCGCTCTGCACGACCAGAGTGGGCACGTTTACGGATTTCAGCTCCTCAAGCCCTCCGGGCTTTTCCGTCGCCCACATGGCTGCGACACCGCCCAGAAACGCTTCGAACCCGTCCGGAGTGGGGGACATGGCGGCATAGTCCTCAGCCATCATCCCTACGTAAGCCCCAAAGACTTCGTTGGTTTCGACTGAGGGGTCAATCCCATCCAAAGTAACGTTGCCCGCATGGGCGAAATGGCTGGCAAGACGATCCGGCGCCGTGGTCGAGATTGTGTAGCCAATGTTGGCACCGTCCGACCATCCGACCAGATGTACTTGCTCAACATTGAGGTGATCCAGCAATGCCAGGTAATCCTGAGCCAAAAGTTCGTAGCTGTAGGTGCTGCCGTCATTGGCTGAACGGCCGTGCCCCCGCGTATCCGCCACGATCACACTGTGGTCGCTGGCCAAATCAGCAACTTGAGCTGCCCAGATATCGCCATGCGCAAGACCGCCGTGGATCAGCAAAACGGGCGTGCCTTCGGCAGTGCCATAGGTTGCGTGGTACATGTCGATGCCATTGATGTTGGCCGTACCGCTGGACACGGCTTCGGGCATCGTGGGCGGTTCTGGGATTTTCATCCAGGCATTTTGCGCCAGTACCGCTGTCGCATTCAACGTCACCGCTGTGACCATCAGTGTTCGAAGCATGTGTACCTCCCTGTTCGCGCGTGGTGTCGTCAGAGATGATAACTTAGGAATTTGAAAGCGGGGGAAATATTCCCCCGCTTAGCCTTTAGTCGTCCGTTGTCATCGCCTTCCAGATCAGTGCGCCGATCGCGCCACCGATCAATGGAGCGACCCAGAAGAGCCACAATTGTCCAAGGGCCGGCGCGTCCGCGAACAGGGCAACTCCGGTGGATCGGGCCGGGTTGACGGAAGTGTTGGTCACCGGGATCGAGATCAGATGGATCAAGGTCAAACCAAGTCCGATTGCGATGGGGCCGAACCCGGCTGGAGCGCCGCTGGATGTGGCCCCAAGGATGATGATGATGAAGAACGCGGTCATGACGATCTCGATCACAAGGGCAGAGGTCAGAGAGTAGCCTTCTGGTGACGCTTCACCGTATCCATTCGAGGCAAACCCACCCACGCCTTCAAAGCCGGGCGCACCGCTGACGATCAGGTACAGGACCGCGGCGGCGGCTATTGCGCCAATGACCTGAGCGACCCAATAGGGGATTAGATCCTTGGCCGGAAACCGGCCGCCGATCATCAGTCCAAGGCTGACAGCAGGGTTGAAATGACCGCCCGAGATATGCCCGACGGCATAGGCCATCGTCAGAACGGTTAGACCGAAGGCGAAAGAAACGCCCAGCCAGCCAATTCCCACATCTGCCACTCCGGCGGCTAGAACAGCACTGCCGCAACCTCCCAGAACCAGCCAAAAGGTGCCAAAGAATTCGGCCATTAGTTTTGATGACATGAAAAGTCCTCCAGAAAACAATGGCTTTCAGTGTAAATCAAAAATTGAAATTTGTTAAACTATCGTTTGGTCAGACAAAAGTCGTCGGTTGCCGCATGCTGGGCAAGCGGCGATCAGGCCCATGCAACCGGGTCCAGACGAAACAGTTTGGCAAGTTGGTCATAGACCTCGGGCGCTTCGGATTTCAGGTCGCGGGGCTTTTCAAAGAACACTTCGACTGAAACGGCAAAGAACTCTTCATGCCCAGTTGCGCCGTAGGCGTCGATTACGGTGCGTCGCCCGCTTTCGACGGCACGGACAAGGGTGTCGTAGGCCGACAGAAAGACGCGCTCCCACTCAGCAAAGCTCTGCCCGTCGCTCAGGATCGGGACACCATTTGTGCCACCGGAAAGGTCGTCGATTTGGTGCGCAAATTCATGCAACACGACATTCTGCCCGTCATGATCATTCAGCGCGCCGAGTTTGCTGTGGGTCCAGGACAGGATAACGGGCCCGCGGTCCCAGCTTTCACCGGTGCGCACGATCTCTTTCTCGCTGACCACATAACCCTCCTGCCTGCGTTGCCGGGACTTGAAGGCGTTGGGATAGATGAGGATCGTGGTCAGGTGATCGTACCAAAGATCGCTGTTTACAATCAGCAAGCAGGCTTGCGCGGCGATGGCCAGTTCCATCTCTTCTGTCACCTCAAGCCCGTCGCAGCCAAAGAAACGAACCTGATCCAGAAACAAGTTCACCTTGCCATCCAGCTTGACACGCAGGTCCAGGGGCAGGCGGCGGATCAGTGGTACCTGCTGTTCAATGAGGAGGCGCTTATGGTCCGTCAGCGGTGTGGACAACAGTTTTTGGCGCGCCTGAGACTTGGACCAGTGGCGATACAGAAAGAAACCAGCGATCAGCGCGATTGCAACGAAAAAGAACAACATAGGGGCCAATATAAGGACCCGTCGGGCAGTTGAAACCGGAAAACCTTAGTCCCCGTCAAATGAAAAACGCCGCAGGTTTCCCCGCGGCGTTCGAAACATTGGAAGGCAGTACGTGTTACTGCTTGGCCTCGGCCGCCGGGTTCGCGCCCGACTTGCCGCTACGGCCTGGGTTCAGGGGGTCGTCCTGACGCTGAACCGATCCTTCGAAATGCGCGCCGCTTTCGATTGCGATGGTCTTGTGGATGATGTCGCCTTCAACACGTGCTGTCGACGTCAGGCGCACCTTCAGACCACGGACGCGGCCAACGATACGGCCGTTGATCACGACGTCGTCGGCGGTGACTTCGCCCTTGATAGTCGCGGTCTCGCCGATTGTCAGCAGATGCGCGCGGATGTCGCCTTCGACAGTGCCTTCGACCTGGATGTCGCCCGAAGTCTTTAGGTTACCCGTGATGTGCAGGTCCGAGGACAGAACCGACGCCGGCGGCTTGGGCTTGGGCGCAGTGCTGGCTTTGGTTTCTGCCGGTGCAGGGGCAGCCGGAGTCGCCGGAGCGGCAGGTTTCGCCGCCTCGGGTGCATTGGATGCGGGCTCGTTGATTTTGCTCTTAGAAAACATTTCTCGCAGCCTTGATGTAAGTCATTGGGTTAACAGGTTTTCCGTTCACGCGAACTTCATAGTGCAAATGCGTGCCGGTCGACCGTCCGGTGCTACCCATATCAGCAATATGATCCCCGCGCGAGACCCTTTGACCAACCTTCACACGTATCTTCGTGTTATGGGCATAAAGTGTCTCAATTCCGAACGCGTGCTTGATTTTTACCAACCGTCCGAACCCGGACTGCCAGCCGGCGTGGGTGACCACACCGTCGGCGGTGGCAAAAATGTCGGTGCCATGGGCACCTGCGAAATCAGCGCCGTTATGCATGCGGCGACCACCTGTCTTGGGGTCGCGGCGCGTCCCGAAACCGCTCGTGAATCGCACGACGGAATTGACGGGACTTGCAAACGGCGCTTTCTCTGCTGCAATTCGATACAGGTTCAACTGATCCATCTGTTGCAGCAGAGTATTTGCGCGGATCTCGTCGGGGGTCAGTTCCTCACCGCGCGTGCTAAAAGAAATAGGGGTTAGGGGGCCGCCCATGCCGCTGTATCCGCGGCGGACTTCTTCGATGATGCGGTCGGTGGGCATGCCGGCCTGGCGGAACATCTTGTCCAGTGGTTCAACCGAGATCACCATCGCCTCTTCCAGTTGGCGGAATATCTCGTCGCTGCGTTCCTGCATCAGCCGGATTTCCAGCTCAAGATCGTCACGCTGTTCCAGTGCGTCCTTGGCGTCCGCCGCAATCTGGTCTCGTTCTTCGGCGGTGCGGGACAGCGCCTCGGTCATGAAGTTCATCTGCTCAGGGTTGGAAACGGCGGCCAGGTACATATCACCTTCGCCAGCTTCCTGCTGCAGCGTGACCAATTCTGTCCGGGCTTCTTCGCGCTGTTTCATGGTGGCACGCAGTGTGGTCTGGATGACTTCGATCCCGGTTTCAAGCTCGCGGCGGCGGTTTTCCGATGCCAGCAATTCTGACTGCATGGCCGAAATCTGCTCAAGCGCTGCATTGAACCGGTCCTGAGCTGCCAGAGCTTCTTGCGCGCGCACGTCCCGTTCTGCAGACATGATATTCAGGCGTTCCTGATAGGTCGCCTGATCGCGTTTCGCCTGCTCTCGGAAGTTCCCCGATCCGATGCTGTCCATCAAAAGGATCGCGGTCGCAACCGCCGTCCATCCTACGAATAACGCGACCCCGGCAACGGCAAAAACCTGCGTTTCCGAGCTGAGCCGGATAAATCGCGTATCGCTATCTGATTTCAGAAAGACACGGCGCTCGGGAAAGTGCCGCTCGAACAGTGAATGTAACTTAATTGCCAGACGTGTTCTCACGCGTCCTACCTCTCCATCCCCAAAGATCGGGATCGGTCGTGAGTGATAGCCGTCCCTTGGGCGAAGTGCATAGAGGGAGAGGGGGCTTTGGGCAAGTTTGTTAACAAATCGACCTTGCGTTACAGGTTTTTGCCGCCGATTCTAGGCGGGAAATTGCCGATAACGTCAACTTGAGCAGGGTTATTACGTCTGTCCCGGAAGCGGCAGATCTTCCGTCAGTGGCCAGTAGAAATCCGGCGGCAGTCCGGCCTCGGCCCGTTTTTCTTCGTTAAACGGAGGTTTCAGAACGCCATGGAAGTACTGGCGCACCAACTCGTGAAACACATCCTTGGGATCGGCATTTTCACGCCCGCACAGGAAGTGAAACCACTTTGAACCATAGGCGACGTGGCCCACTTCTTCGGCATAGATGACTTCCAGCGCGGCGATTGCCTCTTCGGCTTGAGCTTTGCGGAATATGTCGATCATGCCGGGTGTCACGTCCAGTCCGCGGGCCTCCAGGACCATGGGTACAACTGCCAGCCGTCCCATCAGGTCTTCAGTCGTATCCTCGGCGGCGCGCCACATCCCAGCATGTGCGGGCAGGGCGCCATAGTGGCTGCCCATATTTTCCAGACAATCACAGACCATCTCAAAATGCCGCGATTCTTCTTCGGCGCATTTGACCCAGTCATCGTAAAACCCGACTGGCATCGGCACGTGGCCGAACCGCGCGATGATGTCCCAGTGCAGGTCCACGGCGTTCAGCTCGATATGCGCAACCGCGTGCAACAGAGCGATACGCCCGGCCTCGGTTCCGGGTTTGCGCTTTGGAACTTCACGGGGTGACAGTAACTCGGGCTTGTCCGGGCGAGCGGGGTTCAGCGGAGGAATTGCGGTACCGACCTCGATTTCAGGCGTGTCGCCCTTGCGTGATGCGAACCAGGCGGCGGCATGGCGTTTGGACAGGGCAGTTTTTTCCCGGCCATCTGCTGTTGTCAGGACTTCGGTCGCCATCTGGGTCAGTGTTTTGGACACCGCTTTGTCTCCGTAGATTGAGATGGACGGCTCTTAAACCGGATGACGACCGTGGTCGAGAGGATTACAGGCTGCGCACCGCCGCAAGCACTTCTTCCACATGGCCGGGGACTTTGACTTTGCGCCAGACCTTGGCGATCTTGCCCTCGGCATCGATCAGGAAGGTCGAGCGCTGAATCCCCATGGATTTCTTGCCATACATATTCTTTTCAACCCAGACTCCATAGTCCTCGCAGACCGAAGACCCTTCGTCCGACAACAGCGGGGTCGTCAGGCTGTGCTTGGCTACAAATTTGTCGTGCTTGGCGACGCTGTCCCGCGAGATGCCGAAAACTTGAGCGCCTGCATCGGCAAACTCCTGAAGTTGTTCCGAGAAACCGATGGATTCCTTGGTGCAGCCCGGCGTATCATCACGGGGATAGAAAAACAGCACGACGGTGCCGCCGCGCAGATCCGAAAGGGTCACCTCGCCGCCGCCGTCACGGGGTAATGTGAAATCAGGGGCGATGTCTGTTACGTCGGGCATTGGAAACTCCGCTAAAGGATTTTAAGTGCTGCCCGGCATAATAGGGCGACGCGAGCGGGTTGAAAGACTTGGATAAAAAATTGGCTCAGCACGAAGACGCAAGTGGTGACCTGACCGAGATGCCTGTGCGTCGCCGGTCACGCCGTCATATTGCCGCGCGCTGGAGCATTGGATCCTTGTTATTGCTGTGCCTGCTGGCTGGCGCAGGGTGGTTCTTTCTGATCGGGAAACAGCTGCACGCGCCGGATTGGGTCAAGCAGAGCGTAGAAGAACGTCTTGAGCGCAGCCTTGGCGGTTTGAAATTCACCTTTGGTGACGCCAGCTTCATCGTAAACGAAAACTGGCGTCCGCGTATTCGGTTGACAGATGTAACCATCAGTGACGCGGCAGGGCAGCAGATCGCCCAAGTGTCGGACTTGCGGACCCGGTTGTCGATGCGCGCATTGCTGCGTGGCCAGATCAGGCCCCGGCGGATTGTGTTGCGTGGCGCGCAGATCGCCTTGACCCGCGGTGAGGACGGCGCCTTGTCGCTCACCGTCGGGTCGGGAAGTACACCGGTTCAGAAGGCCCCAACGCTGGCACAACTCATCGCGGAATCAGATGATGTGTTTCTGTCCCCGATCCTTTCGGGTTTGCGGTCGGTGGATCTTGAATCGTTGACGCTGGACTACCAGGATCTGCGGCTAGGGCGCGCATGGGTTATTGACGGCGGACATATCTCAATCATCCGGGATGGGGATGAAATGCGGCTGGCGACCGGCTTTTCGGTTCTGACCGGCCGCGATTACGCCAGCACGATCGAAGCAAATTATACCAGCGTGCTTGGTACCCCGCAGGCCAGTTTTGGCGTGTCGATAACTGATCTTCCCTCGGAAGACATTGCCACCCAAAGCGTTGCGCTGGCCTGGTTGCAGGTGCTCAAAGCACCGATTTCCGGCGCGTTGCGGGGCAGTGTTGACGGACAAGCCGCGCTGGGCCCGCTTTTTGCAACGTTGAATCTGGGCGAGGGCGTCCTGCAGCCAAGACCTGAGACGCGTCCTATCGGGTTCGAATCTGCGCGGGCCTATTTCACCTATGACCCGGCACGGCAGATTCTGGAATTCAACGAGGCCTCGGTTGTATCCGATCTGGGTGCCGTGCAGGCCGAAGGCAAAGCTTACCTGAACGGCGTCGAAAATGGGGTGCTTGAAAGCCTGACGTCCCAGCTGACCCTGAACAGTATCGACATCTATCCCGGCGGGCTGTTCCCGGAATCGTTGGAAACGGCGCGGGCAGATCTGGATTTTCAGTTGAAGCTTGCTCCGTTTGAGCTTCAGCTTGGGCAGTTGACCGTCACGGATGCCCTGCACGAGCTGCACGCGACGGGTAAGCTGATCGGCCAGCCAGATGGCTGGGATGCCCAGCTGGATGCACAACTGGACAGAATGGGATCCGAGAATCTATTGCGGTACTGGCCCGAGAAGCTGGCGCCGAACCCGCGAAAATGGGTGTCGGAAAACCTGTACGAAGGTCAGTTTTCGGATGTGGAGTTTTCTCTTCGCCTGCATCCAGGCAGTAAGCCGGATCTCTATCTTGGCCTCGGGTTCGAAAAGGCCAAGATCAGGTTTGCCAAGACCTTACCGCTGATCGAGGACGGGCAAGGTCGACTCAGCCTGTTGAAGGACCGTTTCACTGTCACCGCTGAAAAGGGCGTTGTCATCGCCGATCAGGGAGGGGCGGTTGATGCCTCGGGGACGTCGTTCATTATACCGGATACAACAGCCAAGGGCGGAACGCCCGCGATTGCACGGATTCAGGCGCGCGGTAGTGTCGAGGCAGCTTTATCGCTACTGGACCGTCCACCATTAAGCTTGATGAGCAAAGCCAACCTGCCGGTTGATCTGGCTGCGGGTGACGTCAGCTTGACTGGCACCTTGTCGTTGCCCTTGAAAAAAGGGCTGAAGTTTCAAGACACCGAGTTCCACTACACTGGCGAAATCGACAATGTCCAAAGTGACAAGCTTGTCCCCGGCTATTCGGTCAGCGCAGACCGATTGAACTTGTCCGGAAACCAGACCGAGGTTGAAATCGACGGCTATGGATTGTTTGGTCAAGTGCCTATGCAGGTCGCGTGGCATCAGCCCATCGGCGGAGCGGGACCACAACGCAGTGAGTTAACTGGACAGATCGAGCTGTCACCCTTGCTACTGAGCGAGCTGAACGTGCCGCTGCCATCGGGCATGCTTACCGGGAAAGGTACGGCGAACATTACCGTAGGCATCGGTGCGGATGAACCGATCAAGCTTTCGGCGACCTCGGACCTTGCGGGGGTCGGTCTGGCTATTCCGGAACTTGGTTGGCGCAAAGGTACGGGGGCGACCGGAAAGATGACGCTGGACGCCACGTTGGGTGAAAAGACCAGTGTGGATGAGTTGACACTTGATGTGGCGGGGCTGCGCACTTCAGCGTCGATCTTTTTCCGGGACGGGGGTGCCTTTGACCGGATTCGGTTCAGTTCGTTTGATTTGGGCAATTGGCTGGCAGTTCCGGCGGAATTGATCAACACCGGCGGGTCTGTTCCCAATATCGTCGTTCAGGGGGGTGTCTTGAATTTGGGCCTCGCAACCTTTGGTGAGGGCGGTGGCGGCGGTGGGTCCGGCCCCGGACCAAGGGTCGACGTCCTGTTGGACCGCCTTCAGGTGACTGAAGACATTGCGCTAACAGGGTTCCGGGGCGCGTTCCAAACCACAGGGGGCGTGAACGGCACATTTACCGCAAATGTGAATGGCGGTGCTGCGGTCAGTGGGCAGGTGAGCCCACGAGACAGCGGTAGCGCTGTAAACATCAAATCTGGCGATGCCGGGGCCGTGTTAAGGTCAGCTGGTGTAATCACGCAGGCTCGTGGCGGCGGTTTGGATTTGCAGTTGGAACCGGTCAGCGCACCGGGAAACTATGATGTCATCCTAAAAATCGTGAACACACGCATTACCGACGCACCTGCAATGGCCGCGCTGCTTGACGCAATCAGTCTTGTAGGGCTGTTGGACGAGATGACGGGGCAGGGGATCTTTTTCTCAACCATCGACAGCCGCATGCGGATAACCCCGACCGAGATCAAGGTCCTGAGCGGTAGTGCCGTCGGTCCGTCGATCGGCTTGTCCTTTGACGGAACGGTCGACACGGTTGCGGGTATGCTGAACCTGCGTGGTGCGATCTCGCCAATCTACCTGGTGAACGCGATTGGAAGTGTGTTTACGAAAAAGGGCGAGGGCATAATTGGGTTCAATTACAGTCTGACAGGGCCACTGACCAAACCAAAGGTTTCGGTAAACCCACTGTCGGGCCTTGCCCCCCTGTTCTTACGCAACTTGCTGCGCGCCCCGGCGCCGACTGTATCAGATGGTCCCAACGCACAACGACAAAAGCCGGATGAGCCCAAAAAGACGTTTGGGTCTCCGCCACGTGACAACTGACCCCAGGCTTCTGAATGTGACCCCAGGCATCAGAATGGGCTGTTGCTGAATCTGATCCGGAATTGTATGGCGCGGCTATGAAACTCAGCGATTTTGATTTCCATCTGCCAGAAGACCGGATTGCCACACGTCCCGCCAGCCCACGCTCAAGCGCGCGCCTGCTGGTGGCCGATGGTGATGCGATCTCGGACGCACATGTCTTTGATCTGCCAAACTGGCTGAAGCCCGGCGACCGCCTAGTACTGAACGACACGCGGGTTATTCCCGCGCGCCTGAACGGGCGGCGCCATCGCGACAGCGCACAGGGCCCTGTTTCAGCCGCGATTGAGGCGACCCTTCTGGATCCGCAGGCTAACGGCACATGGGCTTCCCTGATCAAGCCGCTGAAAAAGGTAAAGTTAGGCGAAGATATTCAGTTCTCGGATCAGCTTAGCGCCAGTCTCGAACGGGTCGAAGACGGGCAGGCGTATCTGCGATTCAACCTGTCTGGCGACGATTTCGATGCGGCGCTGGAACAAGCCGGTGCAATGCCGCTACCGCCTTACATCGCCGCTAAGCGACCAGCGGATGAGCAGGACAAGACGGATTACCAGACAATCTGGGCCCGCAATTCCGGCGCGGTCGCAGCCCCCACGGCCTCGCTGCATTTTGACGAGGCATTGATACAGGCGCTGGGCGAGCGCGGCATCGTATTTACCCATGTTACGCTGCATGTGGGCGCGGGGACGTTTCTGCCGGTCAAGGTCGAGGACGTGACGACGCATAAGATGCACGCAGAGTGGGGCAGTGTCAGCGCCGCCGCCGCGCAAGAGATACGTGAGACCAAGGCGGCCGGCGGGCGCGTCATCCCGGTTGGCACCACCGCACTGCGTCTGATCGAAAGCGCGGCGCGCTCGGGGCAGATCGAGCCGTGGGAAGGTGAGACTGATATCTTCATCTACCCTGGCTTCAAATTTCACGTGACCAACGCATTGATGACCAATTTTCACCTTCCGAAGTCTACCCTGTTGATGCTGGTTTCGGCCTTGATGGGGCAAGAGCGTATGAGGAATGTGTATGCGCATGCAATTGAACAGAATTACCGGTTCTTCTCGTACGGGGATGCGTCGCTTTTGATCCCGTAAGGGACGCGTTGTCGGGATCGAATCTTTCCAATGTCGTAGACAAGCATGACCAAAGCCGTTTTTGATTGCAAAACGGTGCCATAATCTTGGTCGGAAATATTCGGAGACCCTAATGCTTCAGGTCCTTTCCAGCGCATGGGCGCTATTGCTCGGTATGGGTTTGTTGATGGTCGGAAACGGCCTTCAGGGGACAATTCTGGGTGTTCGCGGCGAGATTGAGGGTTTCTCGACCCTGCAAATGTCGTTCGTGATGTCGGCCTACTTTGTCGGCTTCCTAGGCGGGTCGCGTCTCGCGCCGGAAATGATCCGCCGCGTCGGGCATGTGCGGGTCTTTGCGGCACTGGCGTCGTTCATCTCGGCTGTGATGATCATGTACCCGTTGATGACCGACCCGGTTATCTGGATTCTTGGCCGTGTCGTGATCGGTTTCTGTTTTTCCGGAGTTTACGTCACTGCGGAAAGCTGGCTCAACAATGCAGCGAGCAACGAGAACCGTGGCCAGGCGTTGTCCCTTTATATGATCTTCCAGATGACTGGCATCATCAGCGCACAAGGCTTGGTTTTGTTGGGCGATCCGGCCGGGTTCGACACCTTTGTGATCGCGTCCATTCTGGTTTCAGTCTCTTTTGCGCCAATTCTGCTGTCGATTTCGCCTACACCAGCTTTTGACACAACCAAGCCAATGACACTGCGCGAATTGTTCGGTTATTCGCCATTGGGCTGTGTCGGCATGTTTCTTTTGGGTGGCGTGTTCTCCGCGCAGTTCGGGATGGCGTCGGTATACGGTGCCCGCGCAGGCCTGACACTGGTCGAGATTTCGACTTTCATTGCCGCTTTCTATATCGGTGCTCTGGTCTTGCAATATCCATTGGGGTGGATGTCTGACCGCATGGATCGCCGCTTCCTGATTATGCTTGTTGCAGGGGTTGGTGGTTGCGCGGCTTTTGTCGGCATGGTGTTCGGGGTTACGTTTCCAATCCTGCTGGGCGTGGCATTTGTGATCGGCGGTATGTCGAACCCCTTGTATTCATTGCTGATTGCCCATGCGAATGACTTTCTGGATCACGAGGACATGGCCGCAGCGTCTGGTGGTCTGTTGTTTATCAACGGCCTCGGAGCCATCGCTGGCCCGCTGATCACCGGTTGGCTTATGGGCGATGCAGTCTTTGGTCCTCCGGGCTTTTTCCTGTTCATTGCCGCTTTGCTGGTCACGATGGCTGCTTACGCGATGTATCGCATGACACAACGAGCGGCGATCCCAATTGACGAAACAGGCACGATGTCCCCCGTCTATCCAACGGCGTCCCCGGTTGCGTTTGAGGTTGCACAGGAAGTGGCCATTGAGGCCGCTGAAGCCGAGCAAGAAACGCAAGATGTTGCCTAGGACACGAAAATATGTCGCAAGTGTTGCAATATTTTACTGTAACAAACCTGTAAAACGCACTTTAATGACGTTACGTCCCTGGGGGGGCAACACGACGGAGTTAAGGGCATGGCAAGTCCTGAAGAAGTATTGAGTTTTTGGTTAGATGAAGTTGGTCCCAAAGGGTGGTATCTGCAGGACGACGCATTGGATGCTGAAATTCGCGAAAGGTTCCTGACTACGTGGGAGGCTGCGAATGAAGGCAAGTTTTCCCTCTGGTTGACCTATCCCAGCGGTGCTTTGGCATACATCATCCTGATGGATCAGTTTCCACGCAACATGTTCCGGGGGCGGGCCAAGGCGTTCGCGTCAGACCGCGCGGCTTTGTCGGCGGCGAAATGTGCGGTGGACAAAGGGTGGGATCTGAAGATCGACGAACCGGCCCGCCAGTTCTTCTATCTTCCATTGATGCATTCGGAAAACCTGTGTGATCAGGAACGCTGCGTGCGCCTGATGTGTCAAAACATGACCGACGGCGCCGACGGCAACCTGTTGCACGCACGGGCGCATCGCGAAGTGATCCGCAAGTTCGGCCGGTTCCCTTATCGCAACGACGCCCTCTCGCGCCCGATGACCGAGCACGAGGCCGCCTATGTCGATATGGGCGGGTACGGCGCCACAGTGCGCGAGCTCCAGGCCGCCGGCTAGGACGCCGGTTCGCAGCCTCGGATTGCGATGATCCGGTCGGCAACGATGTCGGCCGAGTTTTCAATTGCTGTGTTGATTAACTGGTCCGGGGCCTCGGTCAATTCAGCTATTCTGGACTGAGCAGCTTGCAGGTTGCTTTCCAGACCATCCAGCTTTCCCAAAGCGTCAGACAGTTTCCGGGCGGTCGCGCTGTCAGCCGCTGTTCCGCTAAGCTGAAGGGATGACAAGTCGCTGCGCAATGCCGTCAATTCGCCGCGTATCCCCTGAACCTCTTCCTTCAACGGAGCTACAATCTGAACTTTTTCGGCAAATTTGCCTGTAATTCCGTCGACCGTCGAGGCCAGCTTCCACCCCAGAAACAGACAAAGTGCGATCAGGATAAGCGTGGCATTCAGCACGGCAAGCAACAAATCTTTTAGCGTTTTGGCCATGGTAAGCCTTTCGAATGACTTGGGTTTCACAAAGCCCGGGAAGGTCCGGTGTGTATCTTCTAGCCATAGCTTCGCGTGCGGTATAGGCTGAAAATTGCGCATTCCGCGCCGGTTTACCCTGCGTCCGTTTTGTCGCGGGAGCAATATGTTGATGCGTTCTGAAAATTAGTTTAATGGTAAACTAATTTCTGAATCGACCTGCGCCGAGAGGGAAACATGGCAGCACAATCTTTTGATCTGATCGTAATTGGCGCCGGCCCTGGCGGGTATGTGGCTGCTATTCGCGCCGCCCAGCTGGGCCTGAAAACAGCGGTGGTCGAGCGTGAGCATCTGGGCGGTATCTGTCTGAACTGGGGTTGTATTCCGACCAAGGCACTGCTGCGTTCCTCCGAAGTGTTCCACCTGATGGAGCGTGCGAAGGATTTTGGGCTGAGCGCGGACAAGGTTGGGTATGATCTGGACGCGGTCGTAAAGCGCTCGCGCGGGGTTGCGGCGCAACTGTCGGGCGGCATCGGCCACCTGTTGAAAAAGAACAAAGTGACTGTGGTCATGGGCGAGGCCACGATCCCTGCGAAGGGCAAGGTTACCGTCAAAACCGACAAGGGCACCGAGGAACTGGCGGCCAAGAACATTGTTCTGGCCACCGGTGCGCGAGCGCGGGAATTGCCGGGTCTGGAAGCAGACGGCGATCTGGTCTGGACTTACAAACACGCTCTGCAGCCGCCGCGGATGCCGAAGAAACTGCTGGTCATCGGATCAGGTGCGATCGGGATCGAATTCGCCAGCTTCTACAATACATTGGGTGCCGACACGACTGTGGTCGAGGTGATGGATCGTGTCTTGCCGGTTGAAGACGCTGAAATCAGTGCGCTCGCCAAGAAGGCCTTTACCAAACAAGGCATGACCATCATGGAAAAAGCGATGGTCAAGCAACTGGATCGTGGTAAGGGCAAGGTCACCGCGCATATCGAAGTTAAGGGCAAGGTCGAAAAGCACGACTTTGACACCGTGATTTCGGCCGTGGGGATTGTAGGGAATGTTGAAGGTCTTGGGCTTGAGGCACTGGGCGTCAGGATCGACCGCACCCACGTCGTAACAGATGAGTTCTGCCGTACAGGAGTCGACGGCCTTTACGCAATTGGTGACATCGCAGGCGCGCCTTGGCTGGCGCACAAGGCCAGCCACGAAGGTGTCATGGTTGCTGAGCTGATCGCCGGCAAGCACGCACATCCGGTGAAACCCGAGAGCATTGCCGGGTGCACCTACTGTCAGCCGCAGGTGGCGTCGGTTGGGTACTCCGAGGCCAAGGCCAAAGAACTGGGCTATGATATCAAGGTCGGTCGGTTCCCGTTCATCGGCAACGGCAAGGCCATTGCACTGGGCGAGCCCGAGGGCCTGATCAAGACAGTCTTTGACGCAAAAACAGGTGAGTTGCTGGGCGCGCACATGATCGGCGCAGAAGTTACCGAGTTGATTCAGGGTTACGTCGTGGGACGCCAGCTGGAAACCACGGAAGAGGACCTGATGAACACCGTCTTCCCGCATCCAACCCTGTCTGAAATGATGCATGAAAGTGTGTTGGACGCTTACGGACGCGTAATTCACATGTGATAGGGGCCTAACCTCAGAAAAAAGGCACCGCAAATTGGGCGGTGCCTTTTTTGTTTACTTGTTCAAAGCATCCAGAATGCGCGCCCACGAGCGGATGCCCTTGTGGAAGCTCTTCACGTCATACTTCTCATTAGGTGAGTGGATGGCGTCGTCATCATTGGCATAGCCGACCAGCATCGAATCCAGCCCGAGAACCGTGTCGAAATAGCCGACGACCGGAATCGAGCCGCCCATGCCGGTAAAGACAGCCTCGCGGTTCCATTCATCGGACAATGCGCCGCGCGCCGCTTCGAATTCTGGGCGGTCGAGGTTCATGACGGACGCAGGAGAGCCCTCCAGGTCATTGTCCCAGACGACTTTCGCGTCCGGCGACAGGCGATCATCAACGTGTTTGCGGATCTTGTCGCGCAGGGCGTCGGGGTCCATGTCACCGACAAGACGGCAAGTGATCTTGCAGTGCGCTTCGGACGGGATCACGGTTTTCGAACCTGCGCCGTTGTAGCCGCCCCACAAACCGTTCACTTCCAGTGTCGGACGCGCCCATTGCTGCTCCAGTGTGGAATATCCTTTTTCACCATGCGGCTGCGAATAGCCAACCGAATTCAGGTATTCCGCCTCATCAAACCCGCAGTTTTCCCACTGGCGAAGTTGCTCGGCGGGTACTTCGTGCACACCTTCGTAGAACCCTTCTACGGCCACACGCCCTGTTTCGTCGTCATAGAAAGAGGCGACGATCTTTGACAACTCACGCAGCGGGTTGAGGCCCGGGCCGCCGTAGTGACCGGAATGCAGATCGATGCGGGGACCGATGATGGTGAATTCATCCTTGAGCATGCCGCGCAATTGCGAGGCGATGGAGGGCACGCCACGCGAGACCATCGAGGTGTCGCAGACCAGTGCCAGATCGGCCTTCAACTCTTCCTTGTTGGCTTCCAGGAACGGAACCAGCGAGGGCGAGCCGGATTCCTCTTCGCCTTCGAAGAAAAACGTGATGCGGCAGGGCAGAGTGCCGTGGATGGCTTTCCACGCGCGGCAAGCCTCGACAAAGGTCATCAACTGACCCTTATCATCTGAAGAACCTCGGCCACGGATGACCTGACCGTTTTCGGTGTCTTCTAGGGCGGGATCAAAGGGGTCTCGGTTCCAAAGTTCCAGCGGGTCAACGGGTTGGACGTCGTAGTGGCCGTAAAACAGAACATGGGGGCCGTCGCCGTCTTCGCCCACATGGCCAACGACCATCGGGTGACCCGGGGTCTCGCGTTTTTCGGCGGCTATGCCGATGCTTTGTAGATCTGCAACCAGCCAATCGGCCGCCTGATTGACCTGCTCTTTGTATGCCGGGTCGGTCGAGATTGACGGGATGCGTAGAAATTCCATCAACCGGTCGATGGATGTGGTCAGATCGGTGTCGATCCTGCTCAGAACAGCGTCTAGCGACATGAGCTTCTCCTGAATGGCGTGAACTGGTGCGGAACCTATCAGCACGGGCGGCGCCGTCCAGTGCGTATCGGCAGGATTTGGAGTATACTATTGGAAACAGGAAGTGTGGCAGGGGGATCGCCTGCGTCGTTTCCTCGCGTCTGATGGCCGTAACTTTACTTGTCGGGGGGCGTTAAGAGAGATAATTGATACAGATCAATGCTGCGACTCCGGCAATGCCTCTAGGCAAGGTACTTAAGGGGAAGCAAAACCGCGGGGACGGCTAGACCCGTCATCTGGGGAAATAAAGGGTTCGGCAAACAGCAAGTTTTTGTCGGGCACATAAGGAGAAACTGGTGGACTATACTGCTCAGCTCGATTCTGCGATTGCCAGGCTGCATGATGAAGGTCGTTATCGTACCTTCATCGATATCGAACGCCAGAACGGTCATTTCCCGCATGCTGTACGCACGCGCCCAGACGGCTCGCAACAGAACATCACGGTGTGGTGTGGCAACGACTACCTAGGTATGGGCCAGAACCCGGTTGTTTTGAATGCAATGCATGATGCCGTTGACGCGGCCGGTGCGGGGTCGGGCGGAACGCGCAACATCTCAGGCACCACTGTCTATCACAAGCAGCTTGAGGCTGAACTGGCTGATCTGCACGGCAAAGAGGCCGCGCTGCTGTTCACCAGTGCGTATATTGCCAATGACGCGACACTTAGCACGTTGCCAAAGCTTTTTCCCGGCCTGATTATTTATTCGGATGCGTTGAACCACGCCTCGATGATCGAAGGCGTACGCCGCAACGGCGGTGCCAAGCGCATCTTCCGCCATAACGATGTTGCGCATCTGCGCGAATTGCTTGAGGCCGACGATCCCGCAGCCCCCAAACTGATCGCTTTCGAGTCCGTCTATTCGATGGATGGCGATTTCGGACCGATCGAGGAGATCTGCGATCTGGCCGACGAGTTTGGTGCCCTGACCTATATTGATGAGGTACACGCTGTCGGTATGTATGGTCCGCGTGGTGGTGGTGTGACCGAACGTGATCGCCTTGCGCATCGTATCGACATCATCAACGGCACTTTGGCCAAAGCCTATGGCGTGATGGGTGGCTATATCGCCGCCAGCGAGAAAATGTGTGATGCGGTGCGTTCTTATGCGCCGGGTTTCATCTTCACAACGTCCTTGCCGCCGGCTGTAGCCGCGGGTGCGGCAGCATCGGTTGCATACCTCAAAGGCGCATCTGAACTGCGCGAGCAGCACCAGACCCAAGCCAAGATTCTCAAATTGCGTCTGAAGGGGATGGGCCTGCCGCTTATCGATCATGGCAGCCACATCGTTCCAGTGATTGTTGGAAACCCTGTGCACACCAAAATCCTCAGCGATAAACTGCTGGATGATCACGGTATCTACGTTCAGCCGATCAATTTCCCGACTGTGCCGCGTGGTACCGAGCGCCTGCGTTTTACCCCGTCACCGATACATGGACCGGGTGAAATGAACCGATTGATCCAGGCGATGGACGAACTTTGGTCACATTGTGCGCTAAATCGCGCCGAACTTGCCGGTTAACCTCACGCCAAAGTGTGCAATGCGTTTGTCGCGTGTTAAGCTTACGCTAACAAAAGAGACGCACGAATCGTTAAGTGGGCGATTCGCCGTTGGCGTGTAACACGCGCAAGGCAGAATGGGGCAGCAGGGATGATTGGGCGCAGATCACAGCGCGATTCCGAAGAAAACACGGACGTCAGGCCGAAGGGCTTTGACGACTATGAGGTGCGACTTGGCGACAGGATGCGCGGAGAACGCGCGACCATGGGCAAGTCTCTTCTGGATGTTCAGCGCGAACTGCGGATCAAAGCCAACTACATAGCAGCAATCGAAGACGCGGATCCCGATGCGTTTGATACACCCGGCTTCATCGCCGGGTATGTGCGTTCTTATGCGCGTTATCTGGGCATGAACCCGGATGAAACCTTTGCTACCTTCTGCGCCGAAAGCGGATTTGAAGTAGCCCATGGTATGTCTGCCGAAGCTTCGGTCGTACGCAAACCGTCGGGCGGGTTGCCTGCGCGTGGGCCGATGGGTCGCGATCCGTTCATCTCGCCGAATACACCTTACATCCCGGGTAGGGAATCTCTGGTCAGCCAGATTGAGCCGCGCGCCATTGGATCGTCTCTGGTCCTGCTGGCTGTGATTGGTGGCATTGGCTATGGCGGTTGGGCCGTATTGAACAAAATCCAACAGGTTCAGGTGAGCCCGGTTGAACAGGCCCCGGTGGTTCTGTCCGATCTCGACCCGTTGGATGCAGCTCGCGTACCGGTAGAAATTGCCGAAGCAGCGGATTCAACAGCGCCGACCCCCGAAGCGCTGGATCGTCTCTATCGCCCACAAGCGCTGGATGTTCCGGTTCTTGTGGCACGCGATGCACCCATTGCAACGCTGGACCCACGTACTGTCGGCACGTTCCGCCCGCCGGAAGCGCCCAAAATCGAAGTGGCCGAGGTGCACACTGTTGAGCGCCCCGCATTGCCGCAAGTCGTCGAACAGGTTGATACCGCGCTGAAGATTGTGGCCGTTGCGCCGTCTTGGATGCGCATTCGTGCGGCAGATGGAAGTGTTCTCTTTGAAGGCACGTTGGGCACGGTCGAGCAGGGTAACACCTTTGAAATTCCCCTGACTGAAGAACCACCGCAACTGCGCGCAGGGGCTTCAGGTTCCGTTTATTTCTCGATGAACGGCGAACACTTCGGACCGGTTGGTGCGCCTGGCACTGTGACCAAAGGGGTTCTGCTGTCCAAGGATGCAGTTGCGGAACGCTATGAGGTTGCCGATTTGGAGGCCGAACAGAACAGCGCCCTCAAACAATTGGTGGCCGAATTGCAGGCGGAAGTACCGGAAGCCCCGGCAGAATGATCTGACCATTGCGGTGGCCCGGTAGGCGGACTATTTAAAGACGCAACTCAAGCTATTTTGGACCCGTCCTCATGTCCCTTAATCACGTCCGTCCGTGGCGCAATATCTACCGTCGCAAATCCCGTCAGATCATGGTTGGGAACGTTCCGGTCGGGGGCGACGCGCCCATCGCTGTTCAGACGATGACGAACACGCTGACAACGGATGTTGCCGGGACTGTAGCTCAGGTTCAGGCAGCCGCCGAAGCGGGCGCAGACATCGTGCGCGTTTCCGTCCCGGACGAGGCGTCGTCCAAAGCCCTGAAAGAGATTGTGCGCGAAAGCCCGGTTCCTATCGTGGCCGACATTCACTTTCACTACCGCCGCGGTATCGAAGCCGCCGAAGCGGGCGCTGCGTGCCTGCGGATCAACCCGGGAAATATCGGTGACGAAAAGCGCGTGAAAGAGGTCATCAAAGCCGCGCAGGACCACAATTGCTCAATCCGCATCGGAGTGAACGCGGGCAGCCTGGAAAAGCATCTTCTTGAGAAATATGGCGAGCCTTGCCCCGAGGCGATGGTCGAAAGCGGGCTGGAACACATCCGCATCCTGCAGGATAACGACTTTCACGAATTCAAGATCAGCGTGAAGGCCAGCGACGTTTTCCTGTCGGCCGCAGCCTATCAGGGCATTGCCGAGGCCACGGATGCGCCGATCCATCTTGGCATCACCGAGGCGGGCGGACTGGTGTCAGGCACCATCAAATCCGCCATCGGGCTAGGCAATTTGTTGTGGATGGGGATTGGTGACACGATCCGCGTCAGCCTGTCCGCCGACCCAGTCGAAGAGATCAAGGTGGGCTATGAGATCTTGAAATCTCTGGGCCTGCGCCATCGCGGCGTGAATATAATCTCGTGCCCCTCCTGCGCGCGGCAAGGATTCAACGTTATCAAAACGGTCGAAGCGCTGGAGCAGCGTTTGGAGCATATAAAGACCCCGATGAGCCTGTCGATTATCGGGTGCGTGGTGAACGGCCCGGGTGAGGCGCTGATGACAGATGTCGGTTTCACCGGCGGTGGGGCAGGGTCCGGCATGGTCTATCTGGCCGGCAAGGCCAGCCACAAGATGTCAAACGATCAGATGATCGACCACATCGTCGAAGAGGTCGAGAAAAAGGCTGCTGAACTGGATGCTGCGGCTGAGGCGGCGGAATAGTTGACGCCATTGACCCTCGGGCCAACTTAGATGGCGGGCATTTGTTGCGTTGCGCAGTGAATACCGCCACCAAGTTCGCCTAATATATCGACGTTCAATGTCACGACTTCGCGCCCTGGATAATGGCTCGTCAGGGCGTCGCGCGCGATATTGTCGGTTTCATCGTCGCCGAACTGAGCCATGATGACAGCCCCATTGCACACATAATAATTTGCATAAGATGCTACGAACTCTGGGTCATTGACCCGTCGTCTGACCGGTTCTGGAATGACATCTACTTGCAAACCTTCCGCCACTAGCTGGTCATGCGTGTCCAACCCTGCAAGATGGAAGGGGTCTTCCATGTCCGGTTCATCTGGCAGGTTGAGCAGGACGCGACCGGGTCCGGTAAAACGTGCGAGGCTGTCGATGTGGTAATCAGTGATGTCCTCGCCCCAAACGCCCTCTGACCAGATCATGCGGTCCGCCCCATAGGCGTCCAGCAGCTTGGCCTCAATAACTGCGCGGGATTGACCAGGATTGCGATTGTCGTTCACCCACGAGCTTTCATGCGCCATCAGCAGCCCGTGACCATCCTGTTCTACACCGCCTGCCTCGCCGTTCAGGCCAGAGGGCAGGAGAGGCAGGCCAAGTTGTTCAGCCACCAGGGCGGCGATGCGCGCGTCGTGTTTATGAACTTGCTTTTTTCCCCACCCGTTGAATTGAATTTGACGGATAGCGATGCCGCCGTCTTCGTTGATCACAAAGACCGGGCCGGAATCGCGGCACCAGAGATCTTCGGTCGGCACATCCCACAGATCGACGGAAGCAGTCAGCTTTTGGCGCGCGCCCGCGTGATGTTCGGCCGCAGCCAGCATCGTCACAGGTTCAAATTCGGATATCACATTGGCAACATCGGCAATCACCTGTTGCACCATGCCGAGATGATGGGAATCTCGGTAGACCTTGCGGCTAACCGGCCACTGCATGAATGTTCGTTGATGCGGCTTCTCTTCGGCAGGCACAAAAAAGCCTGAAGCTGATTGGGCATAGGACTGACCTGAA
Organism: Ruegeria atlantica; assembly: GCF_013032505.1. Classification (GTDB taxonomy): domain Bacteria; phylum Pseudomonadota; class Alphaproteobacteria; order Rhodobacterales; family Rhodobacteraceae; genus Ruegeria; species Ruegeria atlantica_F. The sequence goes on along the minus strand of NZ_WQCG01000008.1, from coordinate 58,702 downwards.
AGACTCATGACACCGAATGCCCCACCGGCAACTAGAAGATTCCGTCGGTTCATCGCGGGAAACCTAACTTATTGGCGATATTGGGACACCTCAACCTGAGATGCCCCGTAGTTTGTTAACCCTGGTCCGCCCGAACACCGTTCGCAATTTGTATCATCTGATCGGCTGGCAGGAAGCCACGCAGCATTTCGGTGCCCAAAACAAATGAAGGCGTCCCAGAGATGTTCATTCGTTGCGCCAGGGCGCGGGTCCGTGTGATTTCTTCAGAAACTTGCTCGCTGTCCATTGCTGCAATTATCGCATCGCTGTCCAGACCAAGGCCGTCCGAGATACGGCGCAGCGAAACTTCAGACGGCTCGCCACCGAATTCCAGCAACGCATCATGCACCTGTTTGTAAGCGTCATCCCCGGCAACATGTTTGGTTGCGACGGCAAACCGCGATGACAGAACCGAAGCATCGCCCAGGATCGGGAATTCCTTGATCACAAGGCGGATATTGCCGTCCGCGGCCAACAGGCTTGCGACCTCGGGCACGGCGCGGCGGCAATAGCCGCAGCGGTAATCCATGAACTCGACCAGAGTGATGTCGCCTTCGGGGTTACCACCAACCCAGCTATAGCCGTCGTTGAACAACTCGTCTGCGTTGGCCGCGACCAGATCCTTGTCTGCGGCGGCTTCGGCAGCGGCGTTGCGCTGTTCAAGGATGTTGATTGCTTCGATGATCACTTCGGGGTTTTCCAGAAGGTACTCGCGCACTTGCGCTCCGAACTGCTCGCGTTCGGCATCGCTCATGGTGCTCAGGTCCAAGGCCTGCGCGGGGCCGGCGATCAGGGAAAGCCCCAGAAGGGCGGGTGCAGCATGTCTGAGGATCATTTCCGGTTCCTTTTCTTTTTCTTCGCTCGTTCTGAGGCAATCAGCACATCTTGTGCCCGTTGCCAACCTGGTGAACCTTCGGGCAATTGCCCGACGGCGCGTCTTGCGTGGATGCCTGCATCGGCCAACCGGCCTTGCAGAGCATAACGTTCTGCGGTCACAGCCGAAGCCATGCCATTATTTCCGACCTCGGCGTAAGCCATGCCGAGATCCTGCATCAGTCGTGCATTGCGATAGTCCCGTGCGCGCGCCTTTTCAAGCACCTTGAGGGCGTCGGTCGTTTGCCCATCTGCCAGCAAAGCGCGCCCGTAACCTGCCAGAAGAAGTGGATCATTCGGGGCCATCTCAACTGCCTGCCCGTACGCTTTAATAGCGTCATCCAACTTTCTGTTTTCCAGTAATATTTGCCCCTTTAGCTCGTAAAAAAAGGGATCATCGGGTCGGACTTCCAACGCGCCGTCGATTGCCGCCCGTGCTCGGGCCAAGTCGCGGTTCTGGTGATGGGCGGCGGCTTCGCGCATCAAACGTATGTCTTGCGCGTCTTCTTCCCTGGACCGGCGCAGGGTCCAGCCTGGCGAGCGGAGAAAGGCGGACAGCTTGCCCTTGACCCGCGCGAACCAGTAGTCGGCGTTTGGGTTTGGTTGGGCAAGATCGCTGAATTCGCCCATAAAGGCCTCAGCCGCGCGCAGGCGTTCGCGGCTGGTAGGATGGGATCGCATATAGGGGTCTTGATTGGTGGTGTTCAACAACTCCTGACCTGCGAATTTTTGATGCAAGGCGACCATCCCGCTGGGCGAAATCCCTGCCGCACGCAGGTAGCTGGCCGAACTACGATCCGCCGACGCCTCTTCGGCCCGTGTGTGCCCCAGGAAACCGCGCAGGGCAGCGGCGCTTGTGCCGGCGGCGATTCCCGCGGCGGCCTCACCACCACCCGCAGCTGCGGCAATCAAGGCCAGCGCCGTGCCCAGCTGCGCATTGCGTTGTGCGGCGCGCATGTTTTCGACCCGCCTGGCCAGATGGCCATTGGCGATATGGGCCGCCTCATGCGCAATCACGGCCTGCAGCATTTCCGGGCTTTCGACGGTCAGGATCAGCCCGTAATTCACGTATATCGCGTTGTAATCAATGACAAACGCGTTGAACGTACTGTCGTTGACGACCAGAATTTTCACTCGGTTGGTGTTTAATCCGGCGGCCCGCAGAATTGGGAAGGCCAGTTCACGCAGTCCATGTTCAATGTCGGGGTCCCGGATCAGGCTCTGAGCGTTGGACTGAAACGCACTGCCCATCCATGTCACTGCAATCAGCAACAGGGCCGGGATTGACGCCAGCCTGGATAAGCGTTCAAAAGCCATGGCTGCAACATGGGAGATGGGCATGAGAAACTCAACCCGATCCGGGGTCGATCCCTTCATCGTGATGGACGTTATGGAGGCCGCGCGCCGCGCCGAAGAGGCTGGACGCCACATCATCCACATGGAGGTTGGACAACCGGGAACCGGTGCGCCAAAGGGGGCCGTTCAGGCCCTAGCCAAAGAGATGGATCAAGGCCCGCTGGGCTATACCGTTGCTTTGGGGCTGCCAGCACTGCGCCAACGGATCGCACGGCTTTACGGCGAATGGTACAATGTCGACTTGAACCCCGAACGCGTTGTGGTCACACCGGGATCATCCGGTGGGTTTCTGCTGGCTTTTACTGCCTTGTTTGACAGCGGCGACCGCGTGGGCATTGGCGCGCCGGGCTATCCGTCCTACCGGCAGATTCTGAAGGCACTTGGATTGGTGCCGATCGACCTTCCGACTGCGCCTGAGAACCGCCTGCAACCTGTCCCATCCGATTTTGCAGGGCTCGACCTGCAGGGCCTGATGGTGGCATCTCCGGCCAATCCCACCGGAACGATGTTGGATCACAAAGCCATGGGCGCGCTAATCGAGGCCGCGCAGGGGCAGGGCGCTTCGTTCATCAGTGACGAGATTTATCACGGACTGGAATATGAGGCCAAAGCTGTTACCGCGCTGGAACTGACGGACGAGTGCTACGTGATCAACTCGTTTTCCAAGTATTTCTCGATGACAGGCTGGCGCGTCGGCTGGATGGTGGTCCCCGAGGATCAGGTGCGTGTGGTCGAACGGATCGCCCAGAACATGTTCATCTGCGCGCCGCACGCCAGTCAGATGGCAGCACTTGCCGCGATGGATTGTGACGGTGAATTGCAGACTAACCTAGACGTCTATCGCCGCAACCGCACATTGATGCTGGAAGGGCTACCCAATGCCGGTTTCACCAATATCGCGCCGCCCGATGGGGCATTCTACGTCTACGCTGACGTCTCGGACCTGACCGATGACAGCCGCGCCTTTGCAGCCGAGATTCTGGAAAAGGCTGGTGTGGCCGTCACGCCCGGTCTGGATTTCGACCCGCTGCGCGGCCATACGACGCTGCGGTTTTCATACGCCCGATCAACGGCAGACATCGAAGAGGGGCTGCAACGTCTGCACCGGTTTATGATGGAACGCGGCGCAATCAAGGAACAGGCTTGAGCCGTTCACAATTGGCCCCGGATGCGATAGGGTGCCAGACAAACGATCTCGGGAAAACTTGAGGCCATGAGCAGGATCATCTACGCCATTGCGCTTTTCTGGGCGCTGTCGACAGCTGCCGTCGCGCATGACTTCAGCGCGCTTGCACGCGTATTGCCGGATGACAGCCGAATTGTGGACGAAGGTCGCGCCGGGGTGCGGGTCAATCTTGGCCTCAGCCAGGGTGTGCCTTACCGCGTCTTCACGTTGCAAGATCCCTACCGAATGGTGCTGGATTTTCAAGAGGTTGACTGGACAGGACTTGACCGAGAGGCCTTTCTGAAGACCGATCGTATCAGCGGGGTTCAATTCGGAGCATATGTTCCCGGCTGGTCACGGATGGTTCTGGATTTGGGCGCACCTTTGGCGGTCGAACGCGCCGAGATGAAAATTGATCAATCGACCGGAGGGGCGCAGCTATCACTGCTCCTGCAAGGAACTGATTTCGATACATTTGCGGCTGGCGCAGGCGCACCCCGTCAACAAGGCTGGGATTTGCCAGAGCCTGCGGTAACCCCGGCCCAACCGCGCCGTGGCGGATCAGGTGCGTTGCGGGTCATGCTCGACCCGGGTCATGGTGGCATTGATCCGGGGGCCGAGGTCGACGGTTCAGACGAAAAGACCTTGATGTTGACCTTCGCGCGCGAGCTTCGCGAACATCTGTTGCGGACCGGAGGGTTCGAGGTCGTCATGACGCGTGTTGATGACCAATTCGTCTCGCTAGAGCGGCGCATTGCGCTGGCGCATCGGGCGGGAGCGGACGTGTTTATCTCACTACACGCGGATATTCTCTCCGAAGGGCGGGCACATGGTGCAGCAGTTTATACCCTGTCCGACGAAGCTTCGGATGTGGCCAGTGACAAACTTGCCGAAAGGCATGACCGGGGTGATCTGATCTCGGGCATTGATCTGAGCGGCGCAGATGATCAAGTGGCCGACGTATTGCTGGATATCGCCCGTCAGGAAACCAAGCCCCGAACCGACGCGCTTGCTCGGGCGCTGGCTGACGGCATGACCCAGCAGGGCGGCCCGATGAACAGCAGGCCGATCCGCACGGCCTCATTCTCTGTTCTTAAGGCGGCGGACATCCCTTCGGTGCTGGTCGAGCTTGGATTTTTGTCCAGTCCGCGCGATTTGAAGAACATCCGAAACCCGGAATGGCGCGTAGGTATGGCGCAGGGCATAGTGGATGGGTTGAAGAAATGGCGACAGGAAGACCTGATAAAACGATCCCTGATTGGTCAGTGACCCTGCGACATAAACCGGCTATTATTGGCCATCGTGTTTTGACCCTGCGCCGGGCCATCACTATATAGACGTCACCGCGAGTAAAAGGCAGTAACGTGATCCGTTTCATTCTTTCGATTTTCGGGGCGATCTTCAGCCTCGTGACTTTGGGTATCTTTATGGCCGCGCTGGTCGTCGGCGCGATCTTTTGGATGTATGGGCGCGATCTGCCCAGCCACGAGTCGCTGGCACAATACAAGCCACCGACGATCAGCCGAATCTATTCGGGCGAAGGCCAGCTGATCGACGAGTTCGCGCAGGAACGCCGTCTGTTCACACCGTCCGAGGAAATCCCCGATCTGGTGAAGCAGGCGTTTATCTCAGCGGAGGACAAGAATTTCTACACCCATCAGGGCTATGACCCGCGCGGTATCATTGCCGCCGGTGTCGAGGCGGTGAAGTCCAAGGGTGAGAATGTTCGGGGTGCCTCGACCATTACGCAGCAGGTGATGAAGAACTTCCTGCTATCCGGTGACCGCCGCGCCGAACGAAAGATTAAGGAAATCATCCTCGCCACCCGGCTTGAGGATACGCTGGACAAGGAACAGATCCTCGAACTTTACATGAACGAGATCTTTCTGGGTCAGAACTCCTATGGCGTGACCGCTGCTGCGCAGACCTATTTCAACAAGACTTTGCAGGAACTGGAACCGCACGAGGCCGCAACCTTGGCCGCGATGCCCAAGGCGCCTTCGGATTATCACCCGGTTCGGCAAAAGGACCGCCTGCTGGCGCGCCGGAACTATGTCCTGCGCGAGATGAACCAGAACGGGTATATCGATCAAGCGACCTATGAGGTCGAAGTCGAAATGCCCCTCCGCTCGGTCCAGAACGGAGATTTCGAAAGTTTCCGTACGGCGTTGCCGCCGCGTGACTATTTCACGGACGAGATCCGCCGCCAACTGAGCGAGGATTTCGGCGAGGGTGAATTCTTTACCGGCGGTTTCGCGGTTCGGGCTTCTGTTGACGAGGCAATGCAGCTTGAGGCAGCCAAGGCCTTGCGCACCGCGTTGCAGAAGTACGACCGTTCACGTGGGAAGTGGCGTGGTACGGGCGAGGTGATCCCAGAAGAAAAACTGGCGGATGAGGCGCAATGGCGCGAAGCTTTGGCCATCATGGAAATTCCCCGCGACGTGGTGCTGCCGACTCAGTGGTATCCGGCCGTTGTTCTGAGTGTGGGTGACCAGCAATTGACCGTAGGGATCGAGGACGGTCCGGCAGACGGCATCGTCCCGCGTGCTGACATCAAATGGATGCAAGGTGATTTTGCGGCGAACTTCAAGCGCGGTGACGTCATTTTGGTCATGGCCGGAGAGGAAGGCCAGTGGTCCGCCCGGCAGGTGCCCGAAGTGCAGGGCGGCTTTGTTGCGATGGACGTGAACTCGGGCCGTGTTTTGGCGATGCAGGGCGGGTTCTCGTATCAGGATTCGGTGTTCAACCGCGCCACGCAGGCGCAGCGCCAGCCCGGCTCCAGCTTTAAACCCTTCGTCTATGCCGCTGCGCTGGACAGTGGTTACAGCCCAGCGACCATCGTCGTGGACGCCCCGATCGAAGTGAACACGCCGCAGGGGCTGTGGCGACCCAAGAACTCTTCGAACAAGTTCTATGGTCCGACGCCGCTGCGCACCGGGATTGAACAATCGCGGAACCTGATGACCATTCGTCTGGCGCAAGAGGTAACCATGCCGGTCGTGGCCGGTTACGCGGAACGCTTTGGCGTCTATGACCGTATGGGTGCGTTTCTGGCGAACTCGCTGGGGTCCGAAGAGACAACTCTGTATAAAATGGTGGCAGCCTACGCGATGTTCGCCAATGGCGGCGAGCGCGTAGAGCCCACGCTGGTCGACCGTATTCAGGACCGGTTCGGCAAGACGATTTATCGCCATGACGACCGGCAATGTCTGGATTGTAACTCGGCATGGATTGAACCGGATGAGTCGCCCACCATCGAGACCAACCGCAGCCAGGTCATGGATGCGATTACCGCGTATCAGCTGACGTCGATGATGAAAGGCGTCGTGGATCGCGGTACCGCGTCGGCCCATGTCAACCTGCCGGTGCCGACTGCGGGCAAGACGGGTACAACGAACGAGTCCAAGGATGCGTGGTTCATCGGCTTTACTTCTAACATCGTTGCCGGTTGCTATATTGGCTACGACCGCCCGCGCCCGATGGGGCGGGGGGCATATGGTGGCACGATGTGCGGTCCCGTTTTCCAGAGCTTTATGGAGAAAGCCGTCGAGAAATACGGTGGTGGTCCGTTTGAGGTGCCAGAAGGTGGCCATTTCATCAAGATCGACCGCTTTAGCGGCGCGCGGCTGCCGGCCGATGCATCGGGCGACTATGTTGTGGCCGAGTATTTCCGCGATGGCGTCGACGGCTTCATTGACCGCGTCTACGACGGTGGATTTGCAATGGGTTCCGACCTGCCACTGTTCGAAGAAGCCAGCTCGGGCCGTCAGGTGACCACGTCGACGGGCAACACAGTGACGGTTGGTCCGAATGCCAGCCAGGGTGACCTTTCAACGGGTGGTCTTTACTGATCATTTGCCAGCAGAAGCAGATGCAACAAATCTGCTTCTGCATCGTATGTGACGGTTCCGTCCGCGCGCCAGAAAATCGACAAGGCACATTTCGCAGCCGCCCATTTGGCAAGTCGAGGCTCGGCGACGTGCATGGCGTTCGCGTAAAGCTTTAGGCCGAACGCAATCTGTTGAGGTCGGCGGACCCGTTCAGGCATGCCCTTGGGGTGGCGCAGGGCATTGGCCAGTTCAAAGGCTGGGTCGCCAATATACCCCTTGGCATCAAAGACCCGATGCCCAGCGGGCGTTGCAATCACATTGTCATGATGCAGATCCCCATGCAGCGGAACAATGGTCTCTTGCGTGTCCAGCAGGTGGCGGCCGATGCTGATCGCGTGAACCATGTCATCCCTCAGCCGGGTTGGGCAGTCGTCTGAGAACTGGCAGTCGAAAATCGGCGCGAAAACCTCATGCAACGTTTTCAGCCCGGTTCCATTGACCGTTGGATTTTCGTGCAATCGACCCGCAGCTGTCGCCAGACCAAGTACAGCTTCATCCGGGCGGCCTGACCGGGCGATGTCTGCCAACGATGGTCCTTCAAGCCACTCGGTCAGAACGGCATTGCGAGCTTCGGCCAGCACGTTCACAGCGCCCCGTTCGCGCCAAAGGCGCATCAGATGTGGGCCGGCTGTTTCATTCCCGCGGTTTGGGCGACGATAGATCTTGAGGGCCGCAGACGTATTGTCCAAAGTCCGGACCTTCCACACGCAAGCATGGCCGGTATCCGCAACGAGCTGAGGGTCTTGCAAATCCCATCTTGTCAGAAACTCGTTCAGCGCGTTTTGCATTCCGTCTCGCCTGTCTTGTGGTGGCCCGCGCCTCTTGCTATCACGCAGGCCTGATTGAGCAAGTTGGGACAAGACCATGCGCGCCGAAACCCAGAACACCGTGGCGGAAATCGAAAAGTCGCTGGAGCTGCTGGCGCAGCGCATGGACTATGAGACCGCCCCTCATCGTCTTGAGGAATTCAACGCGCGGGTCGAAGATCCCAACCTGTGGGACAACCCCGAGAACGCGCAAAAACTGATGCGCGAACGTCAGATGTTGGTGGACGCCATTGAAACCTATGAGTCGATCAAGACCGATCTGAGCGACAATATCGAGCTGATCGAACTTGGTGAGATGGAAGAGGACGAAGAGGTCGTCACTGACGCCGAAGATGCCATTCAGAAATTGGGGGCGAAGGCCGCCAAGAAAGAGCTAGAAGCGTTGCTGGACGGCGAGGCCGATGGTAATGACACGTTCCTCGAAATCAACTCGGGCGCCGGTGGCACTGAAAGCTGTGACTGGGCATCGATGCTGGCGCGCATGTATGTGCGTTGGGCGGAGAAGAAGGGCTATACCGTCGAGCTGCAGTCCGAGACGGCCGGAGAAGAGGCGGGCATCAAATCCGCTGCCTACAAGATTTCGGGTCACAACGCCTATGGCTGGCTGAAATCCGAAAGCGGCGTGCATCGTCTGGTGCGCATTTCTCCGTTCGACTCGGCAGCCAAGCGGCATACGTCGTTCAGCTCGGTCTGGGTCTATCCGGTGGTTGACGACAATATCGAGATCGAGGTGAACCCCTCGGATATCCGCATCGACACCTACCGGTCTTCGGGTGCGGGTGGTCAGCACGTGAACACCACGGACTCGGCGGTGCGGATCACGCACATTCCGACCGGAATCGTTGTGACGAGTTCTGAGAAGTCACAGCACCAGAACCGTGATATTGCTATGAAAGCCCTGAAATCGCGCCTGTACCAGCAGGAGCTGGACCGCCGCAATGCCGATATCAACGCCGCGCATGAGGCCAAGGGCGACGCGGGGTGGGGCAACCAGATCCGGTCCTATGTTTTGCAGCCTTACCAGATGGTGAAGGACCTGCGTACCAACCATGAGACCTCGGACACCAAGGGTGTTCTGGACGGCGATCTCGATGGGTTCATGGCCGCTACGCTTGCAATGGATGTTGCGGGAAAAAGCCGGTCCGAGGCTCAAGGCGACAGTTGATTAGAGTAAGGTGCGCTGCCCCTTCTTCGCAAGCGTAGTTTCCCCTGGGATACATTCAGACAGAAAGGGACCCGCGCGCCGATGTGCGCGTGGTAAAAGGTATATGTAAAACACGGGTTTAATTGGTGTTGTGGCCCCGTTAGGCTGATCGCGACTTAGGAACACTGAATGCGATGGGTGCCGAATGGATTTAAGCCAGACAACCGCGACTGCTTTGCTGGCTGAGCTTTCGGCTCGACGCCTTTCTGCCTCTGATCTGATGCGTGCAACCTTGGATCGTATCAGATCAGTCAACGGGCCCCTGAATGCGATTGTTGCCCTGCGTGACGAGGAGGCTTTGATGGCCGAAGCGCGCGCGCTGGATGAGGGGCCGGTGATGGGGCCACTGCATGGGTTGCCGATTGCGGTCAAGGACCTGGTGAATGTTGCCGGAGTGGTGTCGTCGCAAGGATCCCCGCTGTTTCGCGATCATGTCCCGGACCAGGACGATCTGATAGCGGCGCGGATGCGCGCTGCGGGCGCAATCCTGATCGGCAAAACGAATACGCCAGAATTCGGTTTGGGCTCGCACACATTCAATCCTGTCTATGGTGCAACGTGTAACCCATATGACCACTCCAAGACGTGCGGTGGATCCTCGGGCGGGGCGGCCGTTGCACTGGCGACCGGGATGGTAGTTCTGGCGGATGGCTCGGACATGATGGGCAGTCTTCGAAATCCAGCAGCGTGGAACAATGTCTATGGGTTTCGTCCCAGCTGGGGGCGCATACCGCCTGAGCCGGCGGGGGACGTATTCCTTCACCAGTTGTCCACGCTTGGTCCAATGGCCCGAACACCTGAAGATCTGGGTGTCCTGTTGGATGTGATATCAGGACCGGACCCGCGTCATCCTGCAACCCCGCACAGCCCGGCAGTGTCCCCGGTACAGGCGGCAGATCTATCCGGCATGCGAATTGGTTGGTTGGGCGACTGGGGTGGAGCGTTCCCGTTTGAAGACGGTATTTTGGACCTGTGCCGGGACGCCCTGTCCGTTTTCGTGCGGTTGGGGGCGCAGGTTGAACCCGTCGCCCCGCCGTTTGATGCGGAACAAATGTTTGAAAGCTGGTCGACATTGCGATCCTGGAGCGTGGCGGCTGGCCTGGATGCGCAGTCAGAACAGCGGGCACAGTTGAAAGACACGGCGCAATGGGAGCTGGACCGCGGGCAAGCCTTGACGGCGATGCAAGTGCATCAGGCGAGTGTTGTACGATCGGATTGGTTCCGACGAGCGGCTGAGTTGTTTGAAGTGTATGATGGGCTGATCCTGCCATCCGCACAGGTCTGGCCATTTGAGCTTTCGGTTCCGTTTCCCCCTGAGATCGCGGGCAAAAGCATGGATACCTATCACCGCTGGATGCAGGTCATGGTTCCGGTCAGTCTGATTGGATTGCCATGTCTGTCGGTTCCGGTGGGTTTTGGGGAAGGTGGGTTACCTATGGGTATGCAGGTCTTTGGCCCGCGTGGGGCGGATGCGCGTATACTTGCGATCGGAGCCACATATCACGCCGCAACAAGGTGGCCTCAAAAACAACCGGCTTGAGGAAAACGCCGGAAAAAGGGAGGAGAAACAGAGCATGGAAAAACCCTTTGGGGTCCCGGATATGGGACCGGTGAATGCCGAAATTTTGCGCGAGGCGTTGCGCCGGGCCTGGGCGGATTTCCGTCGCGCGCCTGTTTTTGGGTTATTGTTCGGTGCGTTCTATGTGCTGGCGGGGTGGGCTATGGCGTGGATCACGGTGCAGACTCAGACGTCTTATTGGCTTGTGCTGGCCGCGATCGGTTTCCCTTTGCTTGGCCCATTCGCAGCGGTGGGGCTTTATGAGGTGTCACACCGGCTGGAACAGGGTGAACCATTGAATTTCAAAGAGGTTTTTGGCGTGGTCGTGCAGCAGAGCCGCCGTCAATTGCCGTCCATCTGCGCGATCATCGTAGTGATTTTTCTGTTTTGGTTCTTTCTGGGCCATATGATCTTTGCGCTGTTCATGGGGCTGTCGACCATGACCAACGTTTCCAGTTCGCTTGAGGTCTTTTTGACGCCCAATGGCCTGACAATGCTGGCTGTCGGAAGCGTTGTGGGGGCCATTTTTGCGATCATTCTTTATATGATCACAGTCCTATCAATTCCGATGTTGCTTGACCGGGAACTGGACTTCGTGACCGCGATGATCGCAAGTTTTGCCTATGTCCGTGCGAACCCGACGGTCATGTTGGGGTGGGGGGTGTTCGTGGCTGTTGTGACATTTCTGGCAATGATCCCGTGGTTTTTGGGACTGCTTATAGTGCTGCCGTTACTGGGGCATGCCAGCTGGCATTTGTATCGCCTGATCACTCTGGCAGGAGGCGGTAAAGACGCCTGAAAGACCTAAGCGGCGCTTTGCTTGAACCGCTTGGCTGCGCGCGCCGCTGGCAGCGCGGCCTTGGCCTGGGTGCCCAGGTAGTCTAGCGATATGCGGCGCATTGTGGTCGCTTGGGCGTTTGTTTTGGACAGGCAAATTGCAATACCACGCCACCGCTCGGAATTTTCCTCAGCGCCGCGCGTCACAAGATAGATACGGCTGTTTTGGGCTGCACGGCTGGCCATTAGGATAAAGATCTGGCGCCCGGCACAGGCTGCAATGCCCTGAACCTCACGTCTGGTTGTGTCCGCCGGTATCCCTTCATTTTCCGGCTCATAGCTGCGCACCAACGTGCACTGCGGCAAGCGTCGCGTGTGGATCAGACGGTGCCGTGGCATGGGACTTCCGTCCAGCCCTGTTTCGGTTGCGTAATAAAAGCCTGCCGGCAACAGGTTTTCGGTCAGTGTCGAGGGGCCGGATCCCAAAAACTCGGTCAGGGCCGAGGCGGCGGGATGTTCCGGAGGCGTTTCAATTTCATCCAACGGTAACAATAGGATACGAGCATCGACTTCGAAGAACCGGCACATGCGATCCAGAACATCGGGGCGGGGAAAGCTCTCGCCCGCCAGATATCTGTTGAATTGGGTTCTGTTGATGCCAAGCTGTCGGCATAGTTCGGAGACGGACGAATATTGCCGCGACAATTGTCGCAGATTGGCGCCGAACATCCGGCGTAATTCATCAGGACTGCGGATACTCATGGTCATTTCTGTCCCAGGTTCCAGAGTGTAATTCCAAAAGCGCGACGCACCCGACCTAGTGGCCGTTCATGCATTCTCAATCGTACTGAGGACCCTAGCTGGCGCATCCCAACACCACGCTACACCCCGACGTTAACGTTGGGGCAGGTAAACGCAATAGACTTTATGTCATTTTGTATGATCTTTTCGGCGCATTCATGCGCATAAGCAACATGCCGTTGTTTATTGAGCACGTTGTGGGAGTTTCCTCGCCCCACCTCTTCGGGGCGAGGGACAAAAGTCAATCGCCGCGCAGAAGGGCGGCCACGCCGGTGCGCGCGATCTCAACCAGACCCAGCGGGCGCATCAGGTCGGCGAAAGCGTCGATCTTGTCCGGGGCACCGGTGATCTCGAAGATGAACGAATTCAACGTGCTATCGACGACGCTGGCGCGGAAGATATCGGCCAGACGCAGTGCCTCGACCCGCTTGTCACCTGCGCCGACAACCTTGATGATGGCCAGTTCGCGCTCGACCGATGAGCCTTCGACGGTCAGGTCATGCACGTCCCGCACCGAGACGATCCGACCCAGTTGAGCCTTGATCTGCTCGATCACCTGAGGGGTGCCCGTGGTTACAATGGTGATGCGGCTTAGGTGGCCGGTATGATCAACTTCGGCGACGGTCAGGCTTTCGATGTTGTAGCCACGGCCCGAGAACAACCCGATAACGCGGGCCAGAACACCGGGTTCGTTCTCGACCAGAACCGCGATGGTATGGCGTTCCTGCACGTCCGAGAAGGTGGGGCGTAGGTTATAGGCGGAATGGCGTGTTGCGCCTTTTTTGATATGTAGGGCAGACATTTATGTCCCTTTCATAATCCAGTGATGGCCGGGCACTGGGGTGCCCGACAAAATCCGTCAAAACTTGTCAGACCAGAACCGAGCCTTTGGAGTCGATCACGCCCTGCGTCTCGGCTTCGCCCAGCAACATCTCGTTATGCGCTTTGCCCGACGGGATCATGGGGAAGCAGTTCTCGTGCTTTTCAACAAGGCAGTCAAAGATCACCGGACCGTCGTAATTGATCATCTCCATGATCGCGTCGTCCAGATCGGCGGGGTCGGAGCACAGGATGCCCTTGGCCCCAAAGGCCTCGGCGAGTTTGACGAAATCGGGCAGGGCCTCGGACCACGAATGCGAGTAGCGCTCACCATGCAGCAGCTCCTGCCATTGGCGGACCATGCCAAGGCGTTCGTTGTTCAGGATGAACTGTTTAACGGGCAGGCGGTACTGTGCCGCAGTGCCCATTTCCTGCATGTTCATCAGCCACGATGCCTCTCCCGCAACGTTGATGACCAACGCGTCAGGATGCGCCATTTGCACCCCGATAGAGGCTGGGAAGCCATAGCCCATTGTGCCCAGACCACCCGAGGTCATCCAGCGGTTTGGATCTTCGAAACCCAGATACTGCGCGGCCCACATCTGGTGCTGCCCAACCTCTGTTGTCACGTAACGGTCGTGGTTTTTGGTCAGTTCCTCAAGACGTTGCAGCGCGTATTGCGGTTTGATCGTCTTTTCGCTGTTGGTGTAGGCCAGACAATTGACCTTGCGCCAGTCGCCGATCTGGTTCTGCCACTGCTGAACGCTGGCGGCATCGGTCTTGCGACCGCGTGCCTTCCAGACCTTGAGGATATCCTCAAGCACGTGGGCCACGTCCCCGACAATCGGAATGTCCACGCGGATCACCTTGTTGATCGAGGATGGGTCGATGTCGATATGTGCCTTCTTCGAATTCGGCGAGAACGCGTCGATCCGCCCGGTGATGCGGTCATCGAAACGTGCGCCGATGTTGATCATCAGGTCGCAGTCGTGCATCGCCAGGTTGGCCTCGTAAAGGCCATGCATACCCAGCATGCCAAGCCAGTTTTTGCCCGACGCCGGGTAGGCGCCCAGACCCATCAGGGTCGAAGTGATCGGAAAGCCGGTTGCATCGACCAGTTCCCGCAGCAACTGGCTGGCGGCCGCGCCGGAATTGATGACGCCGCCGCCGGTATAGAAGACGGGTTTCTTCGCGGTTTCCATTGCGGCAACCAGTTCGGTGATCTCTTCAAGATCGCCTTTCAAAACCGGCTGGTAATGCGAGGTAGAAGCGTTCGGAGTGCTGTACTCGCCCGAGGCGAACTGGACGTCCTTGGGAATATCGACAAGCACCGGGCCGGGTCGACCCGAGGTGGCGACGTGGAACGCCTCGTGCATCGTTTCAGCCAGCGAGTTCGTATCCTTGACCAACCAGTTGTGCTTGGTGCAGGGGCGGGTGATGCCAACGGTGTCAGCCTCCTGGAACGCGTCCGAGCCGATCATGAACGTCGGAACCTGTCCGGTCAGAACCACAATCGGGATCGAATCCAGCAGCGCATCCGTTAGGCCGGTCACAGCGTTTGTTGCGCCGGGGCCAGAGGTCACAAGGGCAACACCGGGTTTGCCGGTTGACCGCGCGTAGCCTTCGGCTGCGTGAACCGCGCCCTGTTCATGCCGCACCAGAATGTGACGGATATCGTTTTGCAGAAAGATTTCGTCATAGATCGGTAGCACGGCGCCGCCGGGGTATCCGAATACCGTGTCCACGCCCTGATCCTTGAGGGCCTGAACTACCATCTTTGCGCCGGTCATCTCACGTGTCATCTGCTTTGCTCCGTTCGCGACATGTGTCTTGCGTTTGACAAAAAAAAGCCCCCGAGATTTTCGGAGGCGCATGGGTTCGATTATGGTTTACCGTTACCGGCCCATGCGCGTGTTTCCTACGATTACGACTAGCGTTCTCATCGCCAGAGGCTCCTTCTTTGCGTGCAGGGACATTATGAGCCGAGGAAAGGGGCGTCAACAGGCAATTGCACCAATTTTCTAACTCGCAGGGTTAATTTTGCGACATTTTATTGCGCAGATTGACGCATGCGGGGAATATTCAGGAAAAGTCCCCTCTTTTGCGCCCAAAACGCTGCCTCGAGGGCGGTCAAAAAGCGGCATCGCAATGTCCGAAACAAGCATGATGGGCGGTTTTGACTGCTGCACGCTGAGATTGACCGAACAAAAAAGGGAGGCGGAGGATGATCCATGATCTGATAGATCTGGGGCGATATCCGATCGATTGCCCGGGCTCGCGCGCATATGATCGGTTGATTGATGATCTGCGCCGAGAGTTGGATCAGGACGGCTGCGCCGTTCTGCCCGGTTTTATTCATCCCGAGGGACTGGCGCTGCTATTGAAAGAGGCGGACACAGTGGCCAATCGAGCGCATCGTTCGTTCAACCGCACCAACGCCTATTTCACACGGGACGACCCTCGGTTGGATAGTAATCACCCGATACGACGGTTTTATGACCGGTCAAATGCCTTCGTTCCGGCAGACAATTTTACCAAATCAGGCCCGTTGCGCCGTATCTATGAATTCGAGGGATTTTTGCCCTTCATACGCGATGGGCTGAATGAGCCGGAAGATCGGTTCTTTCGCTATGACGATCCGCTGGCGGACGTGATCGTGAACGTGGTCGAGGAAGGGCAGGGCTTTCCCTGGCATTTCGATACCAACAACTACACGGTGACGTTGGCCATTCAGAATGGCGAAGCGGGTGGGGCTTTTGAATACGTGCCGAACCTGCGCAGTTCTAAGGATGAAAATTTTTCGTCCGTGGCCTCTGTGCTGGACGGAAACCGCGCGCTGGTCAGGACGTTGGAGTTGCAACCCGGGGATCTGCAGGTTTTCAAAGGCAGGTACGCGCTGCACCGGGTCGCGCCGGTCAAAGGCGCACGCAGCCGTTATGTCGGCATCTTTTCTTTTGTCGAAGCCGAAGGCATGTGTGGCGGGGTTGAACGAACACGCCAATTATATGGGCGCGTTCTGCCACACCATCACAAGCGTGAGGGTTTGCGACAGGATCGTCTGTTGGATTGACCTGTGTTATGTTGCGGGATGTCGGAACGTTGGAAACCGGAGGCTAACGTGCCTGAAATTTTACAACTTACACCATTCGTTTTGTGTTCTTCCCTTCAAAACCAGATTGATTTCTATTGCGACCGACTGGGGTTCACCTGCGGTTTCAGGCAGGACAATTATGCGTTTCTGTCGCGCGGCAAAGTCGCCATCCGGCTATTGGAATGCCCGCCCCGTGAAGATGGTCGTGCATTAGGGGACGATCAGTCTTTTTACATCGACGTAGACGGAATTGACGATCTTTATGAAAGTCTGAAGGAAGGGCTGACCGATCTACCCGAAGGGCGCGTGCGTGCTCCGTTTGATCAACCGTATCTGCAACGCGAGTTTCACGTTCTCGACGAGGATGGAACGTTGGTATTTTTCGGTGAGGACATTCGACCAAGGTCATAAGGCCAAAGGCTCCCGCCCGCCGTCGATGCGCCTTTGGCGCACCTCCTTCGGTTGGGCCGGGCAGCGTGGGCCGCGCTGCGGGGTCAAAAGCCGGGGCTTGTGCCCTGCAAAACGCCATGTTCAAGCGCGTAACGGGTCAGGCCGGCGGTGGATGAAATCCCCAATTTGCGCTTGATGTTCTTGCGGTGCGTTTCAACGGTTCTGACAGAGATGTCCAGCGCTGCGGCGACTTCCTTGTTGGATTTGCCCTGTGCCAATTCCAGCAGGATTGTCTGTTCACGTCCGGTTAGTGCTTCACGGGCGCTGTCGCCTTTGGGCTGCAGCGATCCGCTGGCCCCGGTGCAAAGATACTGCTCACCACGCATCACCACGTCGATTGCCTGTTTGATCTCGTCTGTGGGAACGTCCTTGAGAACGTACCCGCTGGCACCGTGGCTGAGCGCGGTCGAGATGTATTCGCGGCTGTCATGCATGGACAGGATCAGAATGCGTGTTTGAGGTAGCCGTTCAAGGATGATCTCGGTCGCGCTTAGTCCCCCAAGGCCGGGCATGTTGAGGTCCATCAGGATCACGTCCGGTGCCAGATCGGTGGCCTGATCAACGGCCTCTTGTCCGCTGCTCAGCGTTCCGACCACCTCGATCTCATCATAGCTTTCAAGGATTGACTGAATCCCCTCGGCGACCATCGGGTGGTCGTCGACGATAAGAACCCGGATTGTCTGATCGCTCATGTACCGGCCTTTCGGTTAGGCGTTGCGTCTTCTTGCGGCGGCAGCATGTGGCTGAGGGGCAGGCTGACCTCAATCACCGTGCCGCTGCGTGGGGCGCGTGATGACAGAATGCGCAACGATCCGTCAAGCTGTTCGATCCGTTCCTGCATGTTGCGCAGGCCGATACCGGGGTTAGCCGGATCAGGAGTGGTGCGTAACCCACGGCCATTGTCGGTTATCCGCATTGTTGCGCCTTTCTTGTGGCCGCGCAGGTCGATTGTAACACGGGTAGCGCCGGAGTGGCGTTCAATATTGGTCAATGCCTCTTGAGCAATACGGTAGAGGGCGATTTTGCTATCCTGATCCAGCCGATTGCGGAACACCACGGTTGAGAATTCGGTCTCGATCCCGGTGCGTTCACAGAAATCGTCGGTCAGAGCCTTGAGGGCAGGGCCAAGGCCCAGATCGTCCAGAACGCCGGGCCGTAGATCTCGGCTGATGCGGCGGACTTCGGTAATGGCTGACCCAAGCGTATCGATCCCCTTGTCCAGCGGCTCGCGCGCACCGTCGTCATCACCGCGTGACAAACGGCGGCGCGCATTGTCCAGAGTATAGCGCACGCCTACGAGGATCTGGCTGATGCCGTCATGAAGTTCGCGCGCCACGCGGCCACGCTCTTCTTCTTGCGCGTCGAAAACCCGCTGTGTCAGTTCCTTGAGTTTGGCATCTGCCAGACGGCGTTCGCGGACGTTCAGCAACATGCCCGAGGCGAAGACGACCAACACCGCAGCAAGAACAATAGCGCCGATATACGAGAACGTCCGTTGCACGCGGGCCTCGACCTCGGCCCGCGCGTTGGCGACTGTCGCGACGATGTCGTCGATGAAAACTCCTGTGCCGACAGCCCACCGCCAGTCCTGCAGGCCGACCACATAGGCGATCATTTGTGCCTCTTCGCCTGTCGAAGGTTTTTGCCACATGAAACTGTGCCAGCCCGCACCTTGACGGGCCAGGCTGATGAATTCGTCCACAACAGGGATGCCGTCGCTATCGGTCAGCCCCTCCCAGTTCCGGTTGATGAATTCGGTCTGGCGCGGGCTGACTAGATTGTTGCCGTCATAGTCATAGACAAAAAAGAACCCGTCCTTGCCGTAGATCATCGCTGACAGGATTTGCGTCACAAGGTTCTGCGCGACCTTATCCTCTGTGGATGCCCGTCCGTAGATGTAGGCAAACCCGTTTCGAGCCTGCGTGACATAGTTCTTAAGCTCTTCTTTCTTGGCTTCAATCAGTCGCCGCTCAAGCGCTTCAATTTCGCGTTCGGCGGTTGCCCGGGATTCCTGAACCACGAAGAACGCAATCGCGGCCACTGCGACGACCAGAGGGATCGCCGCCACAAGCGACAATTTCTGACCATAGGTCAGCGAGATCAGATTACGGAATCCCCTCATAGGCGAATCGATACGCAAGCAGGCGGGAAATTGCAAAATTTTTGGTGAATTGGCGCATATGAGAGGGTTAGAGCGCAGTAATATTTTGTATTTGTCACAGTTTGCGCCCGGGAAAGCACCAAAAACGCTATCCCCTACGTAGTACTAGGTATTCACATTCACATCTTGGTCATTAGGCTGACGCGCACTTAAAACGACTGCGCCCGGCATTCGCCCGGGTTTTGAATATGTAGGGGAGGAACACTCATATGGATCGTCGTTCATTTCTGAAAACATCTGCTCTGGGCGGCTCGGCAGCTGCAGCCACCACACTGGCGGCGCCGGCTTATGCGCAGGGCAAGCGCACGCTGACCATGGTCACTTCGTGGGGTCGCGGCCTGGCTGGTGTTTTCGACAGCGCTCAGCGTTGCGCCGACAGCATCACCACGATGTCGGATGGCAACCTGACCGTTGACATCAAAGCCGCCGGCGAACTGGTTGGTGCGTTTGAGGTCTTTGACGCGGTTTCGTCGGGTCAGGCCGACATGTACCACGCGGCGGACTATTACTTTGTGGGTCAGCACCCGGGCTATGCCTTCTTCACCGCTGTTCCGTTCGGCATGACTGCGCAGGAACTGGTAAACTGGTACTACCACGACGGCGGCATGGAGCTGCATGACGAACTGGGTCAGATCTTTGGCCTGAAGTCGTTCCTGGCCGGTAACACTGGTGCGCAAGCCGGTGGCTGGTATTCGAAAGAGATCAACGGCCCCGAAGACTTCCAGGGTCTGAAGTTCCGTATGCCGGGCCTTGGCGGTCAGGCACTGGGCAAACTGGGCGCATCCGTTCAGAACATCCCGGGTTCGGAAGTGTATCAGGCGCTGTCCTCGGGTGCGATCGACGGCACCGAGTGGATCGGCCCCTGGGCGGACGAAAAGGCCGGTTTCCAGGAGATCACCAAGACCTACTACACCGCGGGCTTCCACGAGCCGGGCGCTGGTCTGTCTCTGGCAACCAACCGCGAAGTGTTCGACAGCCTGACACCTGCGCAGCAGAAGATCATCGAAATCGCGGCAGCTGAAGCGCACCAGTGGAACCTGGCGCAATTCCTGGCCAACAACGGTGCAGCCCTGCAGCGTCTACAGTCGGGTGGCGTCAAGGTTATGGAATTCCCGGACGCGGTTTGGGATGCCTTTGGTCAGGCCAGCCAGGAAGTTCTGGACGAAAACATGGGCGACGAGCTGTTCAAGAAGATCCACGACAGCGCGATGGAGTCGATGGCAGCGTCGTCCGCGTGGAACAACCTGTCGTCGGGTGTTTACACCGCACAGCGCGACCGCGTCCGCGGCTAAACGTTTTCCAAACGATCAAATGGTTTCTCCGCCTACGCGGGGAAACCTCTCTCTGTTGCGTATGCGCGGACCCATCAAACCGCTATAATCAGCAGTGCAACTGATACGACCTGGGGACAACATGCAGGACGAAAACGGTATCTCGTTCTTCGGCGCCCTGTGGAACGGACTTTTGTGGTTCGTTCAAAACATTGCCGAAGCCTTCCTTAATTTCGGATACGCCATCACGCATCCGCAACTCTGGCTGAACTGGTCGGACAAAGAAGCGATCATGCGCTTTGTCTATTACGGTGGATCGGTCGAGTTCTTCTTTGTGGTTTTCACCCTCTTTCTGGTTCTGACAGCCATCGGTCTGTATTACCGGAATTTCATGTGGGGGATGGTGCGGGTCCTTGAAGGGTTCGCCAATACTACCGGGCGGTTCTTTGCGTGGGCCGGTTTGCTGATGGTCATTCAGCAGATCGTTATCGTGTTCATGCAGCGCGTGTTTACCCGCCCGGATATGTCCTTTGGCCTGGGTATCCCGTTTCAGATGGATATCAGTTGGTTTGCCGAAGAACTGAAACTGTATAACGCGATGGTTGTCTGCCTTTGCTGCACTTACACATTCGTGCAAGGCGGTCATGTACGCGTTGACCTTATCTATGCCGGCATCAGCCACCGCGCCAAGCGCGTGGTCGACATGCTGGGTGCTGTTTTCTTCATGATGCCAATGGCAGTGCTTACATGGATGTATGGCTGGTACTTCATGTGGCGGCACCTGATCGTGCCGAAACCTTCGGCCAGCGACACGCTGGACCGTCTGGTGATGAAATCCCGCGCGCTGCGCTGGAACGTCGAAACCATCGGATTCAGCCCAAACGGGTTCAACGGATACTTCCTGTTTAAGATTCTGTTGGTGGCCTTTGCAGCCATGGTGTTCCTGCACGCAATCGCATTCCTGTACCGCTCGTATCTGGAGTTTGTGGAAGGACCGGACAGCGTTGGAAAATACCTCGACAAGGACAGCCTTGGTGAGGGCGAAGAAGCCTACGAAGGCGCACATTAGGGACGGAGACCCAGACTATGTTATTCGGACTTGATGGCGTCGAGATAGGCCTCATTATCGTATTCTTCTGCCTCTTCGGGGGTATTCTTTCCGGCTTTCCGGTGGCGTTCGCCATCGGTGGCGCAGGAATTATCTCATTTGGGATCATCGCGGCGCTGGACAGTGCCGGGCTGCTGATCCACCAGGCGATCGACACAGGCTCGCAAGCCTATCGGGATGTTGTGAACTCGGGCGTCAAACCCGATGTAATATCTGTGTTCCGATACCCCGACTTACCAAGGATCGCTGAGCCGGTCTTTGTGCAGGGGTGGGAAACCGCTTTGGACCGCAACGTATCGTTCATCGTGAACCGCATGAACGAGCGGGTTCTGGCGGGGCAATCCATCGAAACCTTGCTGGCTGTGCTGATGTTCGTCTTGATGGGCATCACGCTGGAACGCTCGAAAATCGCAAACGACTTGCTGACAACCATGGCGCGCGTATTTGGGCCGCTGCCGGGTGGTCTGGCCGTATCGATTGTGGTCGTAGGCGCATTTCTTGCGGCCTCGACCGGGATCGTTGGCGCCACGGTGGTCACAATGGGCCTGCTGGCTTTGCCGACCATGTTGCGAAACAACTATTCGCCGGAACTGGCGACGGGTGTGATCGCGGCGTCGGGTACTTTGGGGCAGATCATCCCGCCCTCCATTGTGATTGTTCTTTTGGGCACGTTGGCGGGCGACCTTTATTCGACCGCACAGGAAACCCGAGCCCAGGACGCAGGCTGTACCGACGCGCTGACTTATCTGGGTGAACCTGCAGTGGTTTCTGTTGGTACGTTGTTCCAGGCGGCTTTGTTGCCCGGGATCATGTTGGCGTTACTCTATGCGATTTACGCATTTTGCTATGCCTTGCTGAACCCGGAAAAGGCACCTGCGGTCGAAATATCTGGCGGCAGCGGTGAACCGATAACGCGCAGTGAAGGTCTGACCTGGTTGCTTGGCGCGCCTGTGGCTCTGATCGTTGGCGCGGTTCTGCTGGGAAGCTCGGGGGTCATTGGCAGTCAGAACATCAACGTCTCCGCGTTCTCTGACATCGGTACGGGTGCGTCGCTGCGCACAAATGTTTCCGAGGAGTGCAAGGTTTCGATGATAGAGCTGCATGGGCAATCCGCCTGGGATCAGGCCGTGTCCGAGCAGGAGGCGATTGACGCCGCAGGCGGAGTTGCCAATGCCGAACGCCTGAGCGAAGAGGAACTGGCCGCGGCGCGCGAAGCCAAGATCGCCGCAGCTGCGCCCATTGGCACCGGCGTTGCAGTGATGGTTGTTTTGCTGGGGCTCACGCTGGTCATGGGTCGCGGCATTGCGCCGTCCAAACCGACGCAGCCGTTGATCTTAGGGGCGATTGGTCTGCTGCTGATGTTGCTGGTTGATATTCTGTTGATTGCACCGACAACGTCTTCGGGATTGACTTTCGTCCTTCTGGCTTTGCCCTTTGCCTTGGCAATATACGGGTGCAAAGAGGCGGCGGCCCGATGTGCTACGAACGATCTGATCCGGGTGGTCTTCCCACCATTGGTTTTGATTATCGCGGTGCTTGGTTCAATCTTGGGCGGTGTGACCAACCCAACTCCAGCGGCAGCGCTAGGGGCGGGCGGAGCGATCATGCTGGCAGCTTATCGCAAGCTGCAGGATCAGGAGCGTTCCGGTAAGGTGATCATCTGGGCCACGTTTGCCGTGATAATCGCGTTGCTGATGGGCGTGAACTTTGATCTGCGCATCAATCAGAGCAATGTGAACTTTGAGACCTGGGTCGCCTTTATAATTGCTTACGGTGCTTATATTTACGCTCTGTTCGGCCTGCTGTTTGGGTGCTGGGTTCTGTTCACCAGCGGTGTTCTGACGCCTGTTGTGCGTGAGACGGCCAAGGTGACCTCGATGGTGTTTACCATCCTGATCGGATCGCAACTGCTGAACCTGGTTGTGATCTCGTTCGGTGGTGAGCACTATATTCAGCAGTTCCTGCGCAGTTTTGACAACGAGTTCACGGTCTTCCTGATCGTGATGCTGGTTCTGTTCATTCTGGGCTTCGTGCTGGATTTCCTCGAGATCATCTACATCGTGATCCCAATCGTTGGTCCTGTAATCTACGGAGGCTCGTTCGATCCGAAATGGGTGACAATTATGGTGGCGGTGAACCTGCAGACGTCGTTCCTGACACCGCCTTTCGGGTTTGCGCTGTTCTACCTCAGGGGCGTTGCACCCAAGGAGGTCACAACAGGCCACATCTATCGCGGCATTATCCCGTTCGTGATCATTCAAGTGGTCGGGATTGCGATCCTGTGGTTCTTCCCATCGATCGTGACCATTGTACCGGATCTGATCCCGAACTGATCCGGAGAAGATGATCCAATAGAAAAGGGGGCCTTTTTGGCCCCCTTTGCTTTGGTATTTGGGGAAGGGGCGCTGCCCCTTCTTGGCCGGCGGCCATTTCATCCCCGGGATGCTTTTGGACCAGATGAAGCTCCGATCAGGTGAACTGGATCAGATCCCAACGATTTCCAAACGGGTCCTGCCAGACAGCGACGGTGCCATAGGGCTCATTGCGCGGGTCCTCTTCGAAATGGACCCCCGCGGCAGTCATTGCAGCGTGGTCACGCCGGAAATCATCCGTTTGCAGGAAAAAGCTGACGCGCCCGCCGGTTTGATTGCCCACGGCACCAATCTGGCTTGGTCCAACTGCTTGGGCCAAAAGTATTGATCCGTCCCCCGTTCCCGGTGGCGCGACACGGACCCAGCGTTTTCCATCACCAAGATCGATGTCCTGAAGCAGTGTGAAATTGAGTGTTCGCGTATAGAACGCGATCGCTTCGTCGTAGTCGGGCACCACAAGGGTGACCGCAAACAGGGTCTGGTTCATGGGGCTATCAGCCTTTGGTGGGGTGGCGGTCGGGCAATTGGATGCTGGCCACCTGTTCCGCGATGGGTGCGGTGGACAAGGGGTGGTGGCTGGACTCTGTCAGCTCGGACGGATTGTTCACACTGATCCACTCGCCGCGGTAATAGGCTTCGAGCCCGGAGAAACGGGCTTTGTAGCCCATCTTGGGGCTGCCCGGCACCCAGTATCCAAGGTAAACATAGGGCAAACCGGCCTCGCGCGCGATGTCGATGTGATCGAGAATCATGTAGGTGCCCAGCGAGCTCTGCGGTTGCTGAGGGTCGTAGAACGAGTAGACCATGCTAAGGCCGTCATCCAGAACATCGGTCAGGCTGACGCCGATCAGATCTCCGGTTTCGGAATCGGCATATTCCACGACCCGGCTGCGGATCGGGGTCTCTTCGATCATCGCAGCGAACTCGAAAACGTCCATATCGGCCATTCCACCATCCGCATGGCGGGTGTCCAGGTAGCGCCGGAAGAGCTCGTATTGCTCATCCGTTGCCCAGGGTGAGTTTGCCCTGCGTTGCAGGTAGGCATTGCGTTTAGCCGCACGTTTCTGACTTTTGCTTGGGCGGAAGGCAGAAACGTCGATCCGCGCGGATAAGCAAGCAGCGCAGTCGGAACAGGACGGTCGGTAAAGCACATTTTGCGACCTGCGAAATCCTTGTTGGGACAATGCGTTATTCAGCTGATCTGCACCTTCCCCTTGAAGTGCAGTGAATAACTTACGCTCCATCCGGCCCTCAAGGTAAGGGCAAGGCTGTGGGGCCGTCACATAGAATTGTGGCGCGATTGGCAGCGTGTGTCGCATAAACGATCTGTGTCTCCTAGGATCAGATGATAACAACCGATCCCAAAACCGCCAAGTGATTCACGCTGTTGAATTTTTTACGCGCGCTGGTTGATCATGACCGTTCCAAGGAACGCATCGGTAAGGCCCTGACCGCGCGCGCTGGTCAGCATCATGATGACCGAGATGATCTGAATGACGGGAAATGCCATGCTGACGAAGTAACCGGCTGTGTGGGCTACTGCCTTGCCTAAATCCATCCGGGATCCGAATGAATCGCGCAGCTCGATCCCCATAAAGCGCATGCCTAGTGTGGCCGAGCCGTTTGCGATGGTGATAACGCGATAGGCGAAACTGACGACGGCATAGATGAGGGCCAGTATGAAAAAGCCCAGACCAAAGGTCAGCAGGATGGCTACGGTACACAGCAGAGAGATAAAGGCGATGTCGAACAGCCAGGCGAAAAAACGCTTGGTTGCGACAGACTGATAGAATTCAGGCTGTCGGTCTGGGTCAGGCAAGTGCGTCATATTTTGATTTCCGGGTGAGATTTTGGACACCCTGTCCCGAAATTCGGGACAGGGCAAGGGCTGCTTAGGCGCGTTCGCCGTTTTCAGCGTCATCGCTGTTTTCGCGGGCGCGCTCGTCCATGAACTGGTCGAATTCGGCTTTGTCCTTTGCGTCACGCAGGCGGCGCAAGAAGGCCTCAAAGTCCTGTTGTTCGCGTTCCAGCCGCGCCAAGGTGTCGGACTTGTAGGCATCAAATGCGCTGTTGCCCGATGGCTTCATCGCGCTCATGTGGCTGTGCCAGGATTTTCGACGGCTGCAGGATTTGCTGAACATGCGTTTGCTCCAGATCATATAGGCCAGAAGAGCCAGGCCAACGGGCCAGAAAAAGATGAAACCAAGGACCATGGCGGCGATCCAGGCCCCTTTGCCCTTGTCATCCATCCAGGCTTCGGCACGAGAGAGCCACCCCGGATTTTGTGGGACGGCGTGGTCGGACAATGCGGTCATTTGGGTTCTCCGGGTTTGATGTAAATTGCGTTCACATTGACTAGATGGGAACTGAAATGGGGGTTGCAAGGGGGTAATGTGAAAATGATTTACATTTTGTAACTTGCTGCGGTTGACCTTGCTGCGTAACGGGCGCACTTTCCGCCTATGCAACATGTTGAAAACACGACACCCCCGACACTTGATGAAATTCTAAATCTGGAAAAGCAGGTTTGGACCGCCCTTATGGAAGGCAATGCAGCCGCGGACCGGGCTTTGCTGAGTGCAGATTTCCTTGGAGTTTATCCGACCGGCTTTGCAAATCGGGACGATCATGTCGGACAGTTTGCCGACGCGCCAACGATGGCGCGCTATGAATTGAGCGATACGCGGTTGCGGGTTCTGACCTCGGATGTCGTTTTGCTATCGTATCGGGCAGACTATCAACGACCCGGCGATGAAAATTGGGAGGCGATGCTGATCTCGTCTCTTTGGGAACGACGGCATGACGTTTGGGTCAACAGTTTCAGCCAGGATACGCCGTTGGAGGCTAAATGAGCGGGCCGCTTTCCATTCAGCGGCTGCCGCGTGCGTTCGATCCATCACTGGGCGACGAAGCACGCGCGTCGGTCGGTGGCATTACACCCGAACAGGGTGAGTTGATTGCGGGGGCGGCCGGTTCCAGCCCCTATCTAAAAAGCTTGATTGACCACGAAAAGGATTGGCTGTCCGCGGCGCTGCATCAGCCTGATGACGCGCTGGCCGACGTGCTGCGGGTTGCACGAGAACTACCGCCAGATCAGTTGAAGCCGGGACTACGGCTGGCCAAACGCCGGATGGCGTTGCTGACTGCTCTGGCAGATCTGGCAGGCGCTTGGCCGCTAGAGAAAGTAACCGCAGCGCTAACTGATTTTGGCGCGTTGGCGGCGGATGTGGCAGCCAAGGCCGAGATCGCCAACCTGATCCGGCGTGGTAAGCTGCCGGGGATGGGGCCGGAAGATGTCGAGACCGCAGCCGGGATGATTATCCTGGCGATGGGCAAGATGGGCGCGCACGAGTTGAACTACAGCTCGGATATCGACCTAATCGTCCTGTTTGATGAGACGCGGTTTGACCCCGATGACTTCTACGAGGCGCGGCAAGGCATGGTGCGGGCGACACGCAATTTCTGCGCCACTCTCAGCGACAAGACTGCGGATGGGTATGTATTCCGCACCGATCTGCGTTTGCGCCCGGACCCGGCGGTCACGCCAGTCTGCATGGCGGCCGAGGCAGCCGAGCGGTACTATGAAAGCTTGGGCCGCACATGGGAGCGCGCGGCCTATATTAAGGCGCGCCCTTGCGCCGGCGATATTGCGGCCGGACAAAGGTTTCTGGACACGCTGCGGCCGTTTGTATGGCGACGACATCTGGATTTCGCCGCCATTCAGGACGCTCACGACATGCGTTTGCGTATCCGAGAGAACAAGGGAACAGGTGGTTCGCTGAGTATTCCGGGCCATGACATGAAGCTGGGACAGGGCGGCATTCGCGAGATTGAGTTCTTTACCCAGACACGCCAATTGATTGCGGGTGGGCGCGACGCGGACCTGCGCGTTCGTGGAACCGTTCCCGGCTTGGCGGCTCTGGCCGAAAAAGGCTGGGTCCCGCAGGACGTGGCAGACAAGCTGACTGATCATTACCGCGCCCATCGCGAGGTCGAGCATCGCATACAAATGGTCCATGACGCCCAGACCCACAAAGTGCCGCAATCGCCTGATGGGATAGAACGCGTCGCCTGCCTGATGGGGATCGACGCTGCGGACTTGACAAATGATCTGACGAAACGCCTGACGGAAGTGCACGAGCTTACCGAGGGCTTTTTCGCCCCCGGTTCATCAACGCGCGCTCCGGTTGGTGAGGCGGATTTTGACCAGAACGTTCTGGCCCGCTGGACAACATATCCCGCTCTGCGATCACAACGTGGCGCGCGCATATTCGAACGACTGAAGCCCGAGCTGCTATCGCGACTGGCAAAAACGGCGCAACCGGACGAAGCTCTGCGGGCGCTAGACGGTTTTCTGTCCGGCTTACCCGCTGGTGTTCAGTTGTTTTCCCTGTTCGAGGCCAACCCTCATTTGATTGATCTTCTGATCGATATCGTCGGCACATCCCACGCGCTTGCGGCCCATCTGTCGCGCAATGCGTCTGTTTTTGATGCGGTTATTGGGGGCAGCTTCTTTAGCGACTGGCCCGGGCAGGCCACGTTGCAGGCTGATCTGAATCAGGCACTTTCGCAAGAAACGGATTACGAAAGCCAGCTGGATCTGGCGCGCCGCTGGTGCAAGGAATGGCATTTCCGCGTCGGTGTTCATCATTTGCGTGGGCTGATCGACGGCAAAGAAGCCGGGCGACAATATGCTGAGCTTGCCAGTGCTGTGATCGCCGCCATCCTGCCGCGCGTGTCCGCGCAGTTCGCCAGCAAACATGGACCTGCTCCGGGACGTGGTGCAACCGTGCTGGGCATGGGCTCGCTTGGGGCAGGGCAGATCAACTCGCAATCCGACCTCGATATGATCGTGATCTATGATCCTCTGGATCAGGATACGTCCGAGGGGCCCCGTCCTTTGGCCACTCGCACCTACTACGCGCGTTTCACGCAGGCGCTGATCACGGCGCTGTCCGCGCCGATGTCGCAGGGGCGTTTGTATGAGGTCGATATGCGCCTGCGCCCGTCTGGAAATCAGGGTCCGGTGGCGACAAGCTGGGCCAGCTTTACCAACTATCAGCAAAACGAGGCCTGGGTTTGGGAACATCTCGCCCTGACACGGGCTCACGTGATCGCCGGAGATGGCGGTCTGGCCCAAGATATCGAGGCGTTCCGCACAAACTTGCTGTCGCAACCGCGCGACCGGCAGAAGGTCCTGCACGAAGTGGCCGACATGCGTGCCCGCTTGGCTGCAGCCAAATCGCCAGCCGGGATCTGGGATGCCAAAAACGGCCCGGGCCGAATGATGGATATCGAGCTGATGGCCGAAACCGGGGCATTGTTGTCGGGTGTGGCGCAGCGTGATGTGCATTCCGGATTGGATGGAGCCGTCGCTGCTGGTTTGTTGGACGTCGCTCAGGCGCAAACGCTGAAGGACTGCTACGACCTATGCTGGTCCGTGCAATGCGCGGCGCGTCTGTTGTCCGGCAAGCTCATTGAGGCCGACAAGGTCGGCGAAGGCGGCTCTGCCTTCCTTTGCCGAGCGACCGGGTTTGAGCAGGTTGAACAGTTGCAAGGTGCACTGCAAGACAACTACAGCACGGCTGCTGGGATTATTGGTGGCGTGATCAGGGGTGAGGAAGATGGCGCAGAGTAAGGACCCAAATGACCACAAAGGGTTGATCCGCGAAGCTTATCGGATTGAAGGTATCACTTTGCCAGAGTGCCGCAGCATTTTTCTGGACTGGGCGCTGAGCTTGCCTCCGGAACGGGATCAGTCGCAGGCGTTGATTGATCTGCACGCCGCCTATTCCCAGCAGGACGCCAATCACCCGATGACGCAGGTTTTGGCCGAGGGGTTGCAATCCGCCAAAACCCCCAAGCGACGGGGCGGTTGGCGATCGCGCGACCGCTAGGGCTTTTCCCTTGGTGCGTTCGCGACTATGAGGGCGTCATGACCCAAACCGCCGACCGCCCCCGTATCCGCCTGAAACCCAAAGCCAACGCACGTGGCCTGCGCCACGGTTTTCCCTGGGTGTATGCCAATGACATCGTGACCGACCGACGGACGCGCAAGATCCCGGCAGGCGCATTGGCGGTGCTTGAGGATGACAAACGGGCGCCCATCGCGCTGGTTGCCGTGAACCCGGACTCCAAAATTATGTGCCGCGTTCTGGACCGCGATCTGGACGGGCAACTGGATGCCGCGTGGTTCGAAACCCGTCTGCGCCGCGCGCTCGAGATGCGGGAACGTCTTTTCGAGGCCCCGTATTACCGTCTGATCCATGCCGAAGCGGACGGCTTTCCAGGTGTCATCATCGACCGGTTCGGAGATGCATGTGTGATCCAACCCAATGCAGCCTGGGCCGAGGTGCATCTGGAAACTCTGACCGAAGCACTCGTCACTGTGACAGGCGTGACAACCGTGCTCAAAAACGCCTCAGGCAGAACCCGAGGGCTGGAAGGCTTGGACGACGTGAACGTTACGTTGCGCGGCACCGCGCAAGATGCGCCGCTATCAGTGCCGATGAATGGCGCGACCTATATGGCCGATCTGACTGGCGGCCAGAAAACCGGACTGTTCTACGACCAACGGCCCAACCATGCTTTCGCCGCGCGATTGGTGCAACCGGGCGCGCAGGTGCTGGACGTGTTCAGTCACGTGGGTGGTTTCGGACTGGCCATGCTGGCCGGTGGTGCAGGGCAGGCGCTGTCAGTGGATGGGTCTGCAGCTGCGCTGGACCTTGCGGCCCAAGGGGCTGAGGCCTCTGGTTTTGCAGACAAGTTCCGGACCCGCCAGGGAGATGCCTTCGAAGTCCTGACCCAATTGGGCGAAGAAGGCACGCAGTTCGATGTCGTCATCTGCGACCCGCCAGCTTTCGCGCCTTCGAAACAAGCCCTGGACGCGGGCCTGCGTGCATATGAACGAGTGGCCCGTCTGGCGGCGGCTCTGGTCAAACCCGGCGGCTATCTGGGTCTGTGCTCGTGTTCACACGCGGCCGATCTGGGCCGGTTCCGCGACGCCTCGTCTCGCGGGATTGGCCGTGCAGGAAGACAGGCGCAACTGATCCATACAGGGTTTGCCGGTCCCGACCATCCGCAACTGCCGCAATTGGCGGAAAGCGGTTACCTCAAAGCCGTGTTCTACCGGTTGTGAAGGCAGTTCTGGATACCTGCGTCATCTATCCTACGGTGATGCGAGAGATGCTGTTAGGCGCGGCCAAACTGGGCCATTTCACGCCTGTCTGGTCGGCGCGTATCCTCGAAGAATGGGCGCGCGCGGCCCGAAAGCTGGGCCCTGTGGGCGAGGCGCAGGCCCGTGCCGAAATTGCACTGGTGCAAGCCAAATGGCCTAAAGCAGAATTTCCTGCAGTAACAAATGTCGAACAACGCCTCTGGCTGCCGGACACTGCAGATATCCATGTTCTGGCAACCGCCGTGGCATCTTCGGCAGACGTGATCGTTACAGTCAATGCCAAGGATTTCCCCCGAAACATCTTGTCGGAAGAAGGGCTGGACCGCCGCGATCCGGACAGTCTGTTGCAAGGCTTTTGGCAATCCGACCCCGACGGTATGGGCGACACAGCCAACCGCGTCCTTGCCGAAGCCAATCGCCTGTCAGGTGATCAATGGACTCTGCGCACGCTGATGAAAAAAGCCCGTCTCCCGCGTTTGGGCAAAGCTCTGTCAACGCAGTAAGGGTCCACTTTCATCTGGCCATTCATATAAAGGGGAGCATGAGGCTGGCCCCTCGCTGTGCAACCTATCCGCCAGCGCCCCAGCGCTGCTCAAGAGCTTCCAACGCTGCAATCCGCTCATCCGTTTTGGGATGGCTCATCAACCAGGCGGGCACAACACCAGCACGCTGCTGCGTCAGGTCTTCCAGCTTGTGAAACAGGGATTTCTGCGGCCCGATCCCAATCCCGGCCTTGGTCAGCAAAGCGGCAGCATATTCATCAGCCTCATACTCATCGCCACGCGACAGACGCGAGGCCAGCAGGTGTGTGAGCATGTTGGCGATCCATGCGCCAATGAACGGGATAAAGCGATTTAGAAGCATCATCAGTGCGGCCCGCAACGCGTTTTGACCAGAAAAATCGATCATCCGGCGGCGCGCATGACCCAGCGCCACATGGCCAAGCTCATGCGCGATGACGCTTGCCATTTCTTCGGCCGAAACCTCGCCACTGCGAAACTTGCGATAGAACCCACGAGTTATGAAGATACGTCCGTCAGGTGCCGCCAACCCGTTCACCGGGTCTACCTCATAAATGTAAACGGGCACCCGGTCGATCTCTAGCGCTGCGGCCAGTTGGTCGGTCATCCGTTTCAGTGCAGGATCGGCCAGTTCTGTCGATCTTGCATCCAGGTCCCGATGGGTGCGCCAAACAGATATCCGGTACATCACGAGCGCATAGGCTATGGCCAGCAGGATTGGGGTTAGGCGCAACATGCTTCAAATATGGTTCCGGGCAGGGGGATAGGCAACCGCTTCACGCGCAATTGTCCCGCGAAAAAGAAAGGTCTAAATCGAAGGCAACGCCACGCATTTGCGGCTGACGGACCGTCTTTTGAGTGAGAGCCGAAGCGATCAATATGTCGTCACAGTATGAAACACTCCGGCCCGCGGCCTTGCCGGGCCCAGGGCTGCGCAATAGCTTTGCAATATGAGGTCTTTTGCCGATATCCGCCCGGCCTATAGCCAAGCAGAGCGTTATAGTGATGGCGTGGTGCATATCATCGGAATTGCGGCAGCTATCGTTGCAGTTCCCTTTCTCATTGCGCTGACAGCCCAATACCGGACGGAGCCCGTCGCGGTTCTGGGAGCCTCGATTTACGGGTTCACACTGCTTTTGATGCTATCGTTTTCAGCACTGTACAACATGGTAGAGTCCGACAGGTGGGGCGACCTGTTGCAACGGCTGGATCATTCTGGAATTTACGTCAAGATAGCAGGTACTTACACGCCATTCATCATGTTGTCCGGGGTCCAGATGCCCGGCCTTTTGATCGGGCTTTGGTCCTCCGCAACTTTGGGTTCGATCCTCAAGATGATCGACCCGCATCGGTTCCGCTGGTTTGGGCTGGCGTTATACGTAGGAATGGGATGGGCCGCAGTTTGGGCGGGGCAATCGTTACTGACTGATCTGTCACAGCCCGTCGTGGTTCTGATGATCGCGGGCGGACTTGTCTATACGGCAGGAATTGCCTTCTATCTGTCAGACTGGCTGCCGTTCCATAACACGATCTGGCATGCTTTCGTCCTGACCGGTAGCGTGCTGTTTTTCCTTGCGGTTTCGCTCCGCATTGCTTGGGCGCCGGTTCTGCAGATCTGACGTTCAGCGGGTCAGCTCGCGCATCCCCTGTTCCAACCCGGCTAGCGTCATCGGCACCATGCGGTCCTCGAAAACCTCGCGGATCATGCCGATGGAATGTGTGTATTCCCAGTATTTTTCGGGCACAGGGTTGATCCACAGATTTGATGTCCACTGATCTCGGGCACGCTGCAGCCAGACCTGACCGGCTTCCTTGTTCCAGTGCTCGTTTGCACCGCCGGGATAGGCGATTTCATATGGGCTCATCGAGGCGTCGCCGACGAAGATACACTTGTAGTCAGGACCATAGGTCCGCAGCACCTCGTGTGTCGGGGTCTGTTGATCCCAGCGGCGGTGATTGTCGCGCCAAACACCCTCATAGAGGCAGTTGTGAAAGTAGTAATATTCCAAATGCTTGAACTCGGTTCTTGCAGCGGAAAACAACTCTTCTACGACCTTGATATGCGGGTCCATCGAGCCGCCGACATCCAGAAACAACAGCACCTTGACCGCGTTGTGGCGTTCGGGTCGAGTCTTGACGTCAAGATAGCCATGTTCAGCCGTGGCGCGGATGGTGCCGTCCAGATCCAGTTCCTCGGCCGCACCTTCGCGGGCCCAGCGGCGCAGGCGCTTTAGCGCGACTTTGATGTTACGGGTGCCGAGTTCAACAGTATCGTCCAGGTTCTTGAATTCGCGCTTGTCCCACACCTTGACGGCGCGCTGATGGCGGCTTTCTTTCTGGCCGATGCGCACGCCCTCGGGGTTATATCCATAGGCCCCGAATGGCGAGGTTCCGGCGGTGCCGATCCATTTGTTACCGCCCTGATGGCGACCCTGCTGATCCTTGAGACGTTCGCGCAGCGTCTCCATCAGCTTGTCAAAGCCGCCCAGGGCCTCGATCTCGGCCTTTTCTTCGTCTGACAGGTGTTTCTCGGCCATCTTGGCCAGCCATTCTGCGGGGATATCCACGGCTTCAAGCACCTGCTCAAAGCTGATCTCTTCAAGACCCTGGAAACTGGTGGCGAAGGCCTGATCGAACTTGTCGATGTTGCGTTCGTCCTTCACCATCGACACGCGGGCGAGGTAATAGAACGCTTCGACATCATAGGTCGCCAACCCCTTTTTCATACCTTCCAGAAAGGTCAGGTATTCGCGCAGTGATACGGGAATGCCTGCTTTGCGGAGGTTTTCGAAAAAGGGGAGAAACATACTTTATCCCACCAAACGGATCAAAATCAGAGATAGCACCAGCCCGACAATGGCAAAAGCGATGCCATAGCCAGCGGCATATTGGGCCATATCCGCACCGCTGCCATTGCGTTTGCGTGCGGTCAGCGCGCCAAGGATCGCCCCCAGTAGCGCCATTCCCAAAACTACGACCATGCGTTATCCGCCTCTGTTGTTGGTGGGCGGGCCTTCCGCAACTTCCTGCATCAGCGACCGGACCACGACATCTGAGCCAAAGCCGTATCGCGCCCATGCAAGACTGTCCAGTCTGACGGTACGTGCCTGATTTGGTCGTCCGGCCTGATTGAGCGCTTCTGATTTCAACAAAAGCAGAGTGGCCAATTGAGCGGCGTTTTCAGCCCGCGACATAACAGCTATTGCCTTGTCTAATTCAGGCAGGATTTTCGGTCCTCTGCCCTGCGCAAGTGCAAATGCAGCAGTTTGCGTAGTCACATAGGCCTGGTGGATTTCGGTTCCCGGCGTCGCACGCAGATACTGCATGGCAATGTCGTATTGTTTGATCGCTTCGCGGGCATCGTCGAATTGTGCCATGCGGCCGAGGATATAGTGCGGATATGCCCGCCGGTGGTCGGTCCAACCCTGTTCACGTCCGATCTGGACAGCTCTTTCCGCAGCTCTCACTCGGTTGCGAGTGCTTGGCCGGGATCCAAGGGATTTTTGAACAGCGTTGATCCATTCACGCGGGGTGTCCGAAACGGATTGCGAAGGCAGTGTATCGCCGCGTGGGTTCAGTCGGCTGAGAATGCCGGGCAAAACGGCCTGAACCTGTTCGCGTGTCATTCCGCTGCGCAATTCGGGCGAATAAGCCGTGCGCAGGATCAGCATGTCAAAACCGGTCAGAATGGTATGGATGTTGTCGTCGTTGAACACCGAATCCGGCAGATGGTACAGGTCATTCAGCGGCCCCAGAGCCTGTGCCAATTCTTCATGCAGGCAATCGCGTTTCTCTTGCGGGCTGACGTCATAAGGAATGAAAATGCCCAACCGTTCGCGACTGCGCAGCGCAGTCCAACTGCTTTTCCTTTTGCGCCGGTCCTTGCGGTATTCTTCAAAGCTGGACGCGTTGGGAACCACGAAACAAGCGGCTTGGGGCAGGATGCGCTGGATCTGTTCCTGGCTGACGGCCTCGATGGTGATATTGGCCT
Organism: Ruegeria atlantica; assembly: GCF_013032505.1. Classification (GTDB taxonomy): domain Bacteria; phylum Pseudomonadota; class Alphaproteobacteria; order Rhodobacterales; family Rhodobacteraceae; genus Ruegeria; species Ruegeria atlantica_F. The sequence continues at coordinate 23,251 of NZ_WQCG01000008.1, read as the reverse complement.
GGCCTTCCGTGATCTGTCGAATGTCGATCCCGGCCTCGCGTTGCAGACGCGTTAACAATCGGGTCAGATCGCGTTGCATTGACGGTGTGGGCGAACCGGTCAGCCGAACAGTGACAGGGGTCTCGAACCGAGTGAAGACGGGTAATGTGGCGCCGCCTTCGAGCGCAAAGTGCAACGAAAGGAAATCATCCGCAATATTAGCGTTCGATCGGGCAGGAGGCTGTGGGCGCGTTGACGTGAATGCTTTGGTGGGCGGCAGGTTTGCCTCGATCACCTTGACACGGGTCTGGGGTTCGGAGGGGGTGACCGCAGTGCAGCCAGCCAGGGCCAAGCCAAACAGGATCGCCGCGCCCCTGATCATCCGCGCTGATACCGGATAAATGGCGTTTGCTTGCCGATACGATCATAGAGTTTACGTGCCGTATGGTTGAACTCTTGCGTCAGCCAATAGACGGACGGTGCGCCTTGACGATCGGCTTCTTCGTATACAGCCTCAATTAATGCGCGGCCAACACCGGTTCCACGTGCCTCGGAGCGGGCAAACAGATCTTGCAGATAACAGACGCTTTCTTCTTTCCACGCGTGTCGGTGAAACAGGTAGTGGGTCAGACCAACAAGCTTACCATTCGCTTCGGCAACGAAGCAGGAAAAGTCGTTGGGATCATTGCCCAGCAACCGAGCGAAGGTGCTGTCATATGTTTGATCCGGCACGGTCGTTTCATAAAACGCCAGATAGTCGCGCCACATCTCGGCCCATTCGGCGCGATCTTCGGGCTGCAGCGCCCGGATATTGAGGGTGTCAGACAAGCATTGGCTCCTATGTCGTCAGGCCGGACTGCCCGACGACGCCGGACGGCCTTTTGGCCAATGCTGACACCCGGCCCCCCGCAAGGCAAGCGGGGATCACCAAGTGTTCACTATTCTCAGCGTTTGCTGCGTGCCATGAAGGCGAGACGTTCAAACAGGTGCACGTCCTGTTCGTTCTTCAGCAATGCCCCATGCAGCTTGGGCAGTGCGTTGGCCCCATCGCGTTTGAGGTCCTCGGCGGTCAGGTCTTCGGCCAGCAACAGCTTAAGCCAGTCCAGCACTTCCGAGGTCGATGGTTTCTTTTTCAGCCCCTGCGTGTCGCGGATTTCGTAGAACTGGGTCAGGGCCGTGGTCAGCAGCGCATCCTTGATACCGGGGTGGTGCACCTCGACGATACGGCGCATGGTGGCGTCATCCGGGAAGCGGATATAGTGGAAAAAACAGCGCCGCAGGAACGCGTCGGGCAGTTCCTTTTCGTTATTCGAGGTGATGATCACGATGGGGCGGTTCTTGGCTTTGATGGTATCCCCGGTCTCGTAGACGTGGAATTCCATCTTATCGAGTTCCTGCAGCAGATCGTTGGGAAACTCGATATCTGCCTTATCGATCTCGTCGATCAGCAGCACGACCTTCTCATCAGCCTCAAAAGCCTGCCACAGTTTACCCTTGCGAATATAGTTCGACACGTCATGGACCCGTTCGTCGCCCAATTGGCTGTCGCGCAGGCGGCTGACCGCGTCATACTCATACAAGCCCTGCTGCGCGCGGGTGGTGGATTTCACGTTCCACTCGATCATTTTCAACCCCAACGCGCCGGCTACCTGTTTAGCCAACTCGGTCTTGCCGGTTCCGGGCTCACCCTTGACCAGCAGAGGACGTTCCAGTGTAACAGCGGCGTTCACCGCAATGGTCAGGTCATCGGTGGCAACATACTCGGCTGTGCCTTGGAAACGTGCGGTCATGGGCCCCTCATCTAAATCGCGCGGCATGTGTCCTTGGGGTTATAGCGGGGCGAAAAATTTGACAAGACAGGTCGCTGCGTCGTGCAGCGCGAATTTGACGTGCAACTCCAATGCCTTTAGTTGATTCGGCCGCTAACACAGGACGGGGCAATTTGGGGGGTGCCTCAAAAAAGCCTGCCAATTTTCACAGAAAAACAAGGATTTGTTGTTGTAAGTCTCATATTTAGATGAGCTGAGGCAGTACGCAACCGGGACTACGTTTCCATAGTGACATTCTTCCCGCCGTCGGATAAACGCTCCGCAGAAGGGGATTGCCGCATGTCAGGTGAAGCAAAGGTGACCGGCGTTGCAGGCCACACCGAGGGAGCAAAAATGAAGCAGGAAGTATTTCTGCCGGAGGATTATCGTCCAGCCGAAGACGAGCCATTTATGAACGACAAGCAGTTAGAGTATTTTCGTCGTAAGCTGCTGGATTGGAAGACCGAACTTTTGGCAGGCAGCCGCGACACGATCGAAGGGCTGCAGGACAACACCCGCAACATTCCGGACGTCGCAGACCGCGCAAGCGAAGAAACTGATCGTGCGTTGGAACTGCGGACTCGTGATCGCCAGCGCAAGCTGGTGGCCAAGATCGACTCGGCCCTGCGCCGGATTGACGAGGGCGAGTACGGGTATTGCGAGATGACGGGCGACCCGATTTCGCTGAAACGTCTGGATGCGCGCCCGATCGCGACCATGACGCTGGAAGCGCAAGAGCGCCACGAACGTCGTGAGAAAGTTCACCGCGACGATTGATCGCTGAAAAATCCAGAATTCTTAAACGCCGGGGTCTTTCGCTCCGGCGTTTTTGCGTTAAGCCGGTGTCATGAAAATCAACGGTCTGAAAATTGGCGTGGTCGGCGGTGGTATTGGCGGGATCGCGGCCGCTTTGGCGTTACGGTTGCGCGGGGCTCAGGTTGTGGTTTTTGAGCAGGCAGCCGAACTGACCGAAGTTGGCGCCGGCTTGCAGATCAGCGAAAACGGAATGGTCGTGCTGCGTGCTCTGAATGTTGTGAACGAAACGCCAGAGGCGGGTTTGCGGTCTTACGGAACGGTGCTGCGGGATTACCGCAGCGGGCGATCTGTCAGTGAGATACCGGCCCCGGCCGCTGGATCCACATACTACTATCATCGTGCCGACCTGTTGGGGTTGTTGCACAAAGCGGCGCATCGGGAAGGTGTCGAGTTTCGACTGGGCGCACGGGTCGCGCAGGTGCGCAAGCATTCGTCCGAAGCCGAGGTTGTCCTGGAAGACGGTACAAATCTACGCGTCGATTGTGCGATTGCTGCAGATGGTGGACGAAGCGAAATTCGTGCCGATCTGAATGGCCCTGAAACGGCGAAGTTCACGCATCAAGTGGCCTGGCGGGCTACGATCCCTTGGCAGCGTCGTGATCAAAAACCATGCGCGGTTCTGACCATGGGGCCGGGGCGGCATGTCGTTACTTACCCGCTTCGCGATCATACAATGATGAATATCGTAGCGATTGAAGAACGGTCAGACTGGGAAGAAGAAGGCTGGCGTCGGCGCGGAGACCCTGAAGATTTACGGGCGCGATTTGCCGATTTTGGCGGAGTTGTGGGAGACATCCTCGGACAGGTTCGGGAACCTCATATTTGGGCGTTGTTCCTGCGACCGGTCGCAGGGCACTGGCAGAATGGGCGCATCGCGCTGTTAGGGGATGCGGCACACCCGACACTTCCGTTTATGGCACAAGGCGCCTGTCTTGCGCTTGAGGATGCCTGGGTGTTGGCGCGATCCTTTGATGACCAGTCCGGGATCGAACAGGCGTTCGCCTCTTACGAAACCAGCAGACTTAGAAGGGCGCAACGCGTTGTTGCCGCGGCTGGGTCCAACGCCAGGAATTTTCATCTGCGCGGCCCGATGCGCTTGGCCGCACAGGCCGCTCTGATGGCGGTCGGGCCACGCTTGTCCCGGAAATACGACTGGATTTACAGCTACGACGCGACGGCCTGAGGTTTCACAGGTCCAAGTCGACCCAGACCGGAACATGGTCCGAGGGCTTTTCATGACCACGAATCTCGGCATCAATCCGGCAATCGCGCAACAGATCGGCGGCCTGGGGCGTAAGCAGGAAATGGTCGATACGAATCCCGTCATTACGGTTCCATGCGCCGGCTTGATAATCCCAGAACGAATAATGGTCCGGACCTTGGGTCACGGCGCGGAACGCTTCGGTAAAACCAAGGTTCAGGATCTTGCGAAACGCCGCACGGCTTTCTGGCCGAAAGAGAGCGTCCTCGCGCCACGCATCCGGACGTTTGGCGTCTTCGGCCTGTGGGATGATGTTATAGTCCCCGGCCATCAGCGCGGGTTCTTCTCTCGCCAATAATTCTTGCGCTCGATCATACAGCCGCTCCATCCAGGACAGCTTGTATTCGTATTTTGGGCCCGGCACCGGATTGCCATTCGGCAAGTACAATCCGCAGATGCGCAGCGCCTTATTGCCCACGACCGTCGCTTCGATCCAGCGTGCCTGTTCATCTTCCTCATCGCCAGGCAGGCCGCGGGACACATCTTCAAGCGGCAGCTTGGACAATATTGCTACGCCGTTAAAACTTTTTTGTCCGTGCGTCTCGACGTTATAGCCGCGCTCCTCAAACAGCTCGCGGGGAAAATTCTCGTCGATCGACTTGATCTCTTGCAGCAAAACGACGTCCGGCTGTGCGTCATCCAGCCAACGCGGCAGGGCCTCGGCCCGCGCTTTGATGCCGTTGATGTTGAACGTGGCGATTTTCATGCGCGATCCTCCGGCTGGCTGCCGGTTGATCTATCCCTCAACCGCGCGGGCAGGGCAAGGTCACATTGAAAATGAAGTGCCGCAGCCGCAGGATGAGGTTGCGTTCGGGTTTTCGATCACAAACCGCGCACCGATCAGTTCCTGGGTGAAATCGATCACCGCGTTTTCCAAAAACGGCAGCGAGATCGAGTCGACGATCACTTTTTGACCTCTGCCTTCCAGCACAAGGTCGTCCTCTTTGGGTTCGTCCAGCGCAATTTCGTATTGAAAACCGGAACATCCGCCGCCTTCCACTGCAACGCGCAGGGCCTGACCCTGATCCGCCGCGCCAATTTCGGCGAGACGTTCAAAGGCGCGTTCTGTAACTGTAGGGGGCAGATTCATGCCGGGCTCCAAAGGTTTATTTCCTTTACGCCTTACAATATAGAAAGTGCAAGGACAGGCGACAAGGACAAGACCTTTGGACAGAGCGGGTTTTGCCTCGGACCCCAATCGCGCAAGAGGGCGGTTGGTGTCAGAGGAAGAGAGCAGTTTCAGGTCATGCTTTCAGCGAGATCGGGACAGGATCATACACGCCAGCGCTTTTCGGCGGCTCAAGCACAAGACCCAAGTGTTTGTTGAACATGAAGGTGATAGCTATCGCACCCGTCTGACACATTCCATCGAAGTGGCCCAAGTTGCGCGGACGATTGCAGGAGCTTTGGGCCTGAACGGTGAACTGACCGAGGCCGTGGCTTTGGCGCATGATCTCGGGCATACGCCGTTCGGACATACCGGCGAGGATGCTCTGCATACGCTTATGAGGCCCTATGGCGGATTTGACCACAACGCTCAGGCCATTCGCATCGTGACCAAGTTGGAACGCCACTATGCCGAATTCGACGGATGCAACCTGACGTGGGAATGTCTTGAGGGGATTGCCAAGCACAACGGGCCGGTCACAGGTGAGTTGCCATGGGCACTGGCCGAATGCAACGAAGCGTTTGATCTGGAACTGCATACCCATGCCAGTGCCGAGGCGCAGGTTGCGGCGCTTTCAGACGATATCGCCTACAACAATCATGATTTGCTGGATGGCTTGCGTGCTGGTCTGTTTTCCGATGATGAAATCCAACAATTGCCTATCGTGGGCGATTGTTATGCCGCGGTGGACCGGAAGTATCCCGGTCTGGACGCTTACCGCCGAAGGCACGAGGCGCTCCGGCGCGTATTCGGCGTTATGGTTTCTGACGTTATCGTCACATCGCGCGGGTTGATTGCAAGCTCAGGGGCGCGGACCGTCGAGGAAATCCGCAATCTTGGATACCCAGTGATCCGGTTCTCGGGCGGCCTATGGGCGCAACTCAAGCAGATCCGCGCCTTTCTGTTCAAGCAGATGTACCGCGCACCCAGCGTTATGGACGTGCGTGCAGAGGTCAGCAAGGTTGTCGAAGATCTGTTCCCAATTTATCTGAATGATCCGAAACAGATGCCCGCGCGGTGGCATGAAGATATCGAGGCCGCCAGCGATGAAACGGCGCTGGCGCGAATTGTCTCGGACTATATTGCAGGAATGACCGACCGGTTTGCCTTGCAGGATCATGCCAGGCTGGCTGGTGCCTGATCACTCGATCCCGATATAAGCAAGCGCCCAGACCTGCTGACCCGACTGGTCGGCGGCCAATTCGGCGTCTTCTGTTGGGGGGAAGACGATCATGGTCGGGCCATAGCCGCCAATTCCCATCGGGGTCCCGTCGGCATGGGTTGCCACAATGGGTTGGTGGGTTGCGATGCTGTCCCATAGAATTTCAGACTGATAGCCATCCATAGCCATTGGCTTGGCGGTTTTCCCTTCGGCACCGGCCATGATCATTACATCTGACAGGCGGGGGCCGGAAAAGGCGATGTCGCGTTGATTGCCCTCTGGGCCGTATGGGATTGTGATCTCAACCTGTTTCAAGCCGTCCAGCATGGATGCGTCAAACCCGGCCGCGCCGTCGTGCTGAACCTCAAGGAATCCAAGTAATCCTCCGTCGTTCTCACCGCGGGCGGGAAGGTTGGTTTCCGAGACAGCTCCGCCAAGGGTCAGAAGCACATGGCCTTGGGCCGGGGGCATGTCCGCCCAAACCGGCACGGCAGATGTCAGAACAAAGGCGAGGGGCAGGGCAAGGCGCATGGGTATTTCTCCGGCTGGAATTTTCACCGAGATTAGTTATGTCTACCGCTAATCCAAGCGGAAACTGCTCGCTTCCATTGACCTTGCCGGTTTGCGTGGTAAACCGCCGAGCAAGCAAAAGGACATCCGAAATGAACCTGTTTTCCGAGATCCGCGGCCTGGTACTTGACGCGCTGGCACAGATGCAGTCCGAAGGCGCTCTGCCCGAGGGGTTGAGCTTTGACAACGTGGCAGTCGAACCGCCGCGCGATGCCGCGCATGGCGACATGGCGACCAACGCGGCGATGGTGCTGGCAAAACCGGCCAAGATGAAACCGCGTGATATTGCCGATGTTCTGGCCGGGAAACTGGCGGCGGACGACCGGATCACCAGTGCCGAAGTGGCCGGACCAGGGTTTCTGAACCTGCGGCTGGCGCCGTCGGTTTGGCAGGGTATTCTGTCAGCTGTGCTCGATAAGGGCACCGATTATGGCCGCTCGACCATGGGTCACGGGCAGAAAGTGAACGTGGAGTATGTCTCGGCAAACCCCACCGGTCCTTTGCATGTGGGCCATACGCGGGGCGCGGTGTTCGGGGACGCTCTGGCGAGCCTTCTGGCCTATTCCGGCCACGATGTGACACGCGAATACTATATCAACGATGGCGGCGCGCAGGTCGACGTGCTGGCGAGGTCCGCGTACGAACGATATCGCGAGGCCAATGGCCTGAGCCCTGAGATTGCCGAAGGGCTGTATCCGGGCGACTACCTGATCCCGATCGGTGAGGCGCTGAAAGAGAAATACGGCGACAGCCTGATCGACAAGCCCGAGGCTGAGTGGCTGGAAGAACTGCGCGAGTTCTCGACCGACGCGATGATGGATCTGATCCGGGCCGACCTGAAGGCGCTGGGTGTCGAGATGGATGTGTTCTTCTCGGAGAAATCCCTCTATGGCACAGGCCGGATCGAAGCTGCGCTGCAATCCCTGACCGACAAGGGCTTGATCTACGAAGGCGTGCTGGAACCACCCAAAGGCAAAAAGCCCGAGGATTGGGAGCCACGAGAGCAGACCCTGTTCAAGTCCACCGAGCATGGCGATGACGTCGACCGCCCGGTCAAGAAATCGGACGGCAGCTGGACCTATTTCGCCCCGGATATCGCCTATCACTATGACAAGGTGACTCGTGGCTTTGACGCGTTGATCGACGTGTTCGGGGCGGATCACGGTGGTTATGTCAAGCGGATGAAGGCGGCTGTTTCAGCGCTGTCTGATGGCAAAGTGCCGTTGGATATCAAGCTGACCCAATTGGTGAAACTGTGGAAGAATGGCGAGCCGTTCAAGATGTCCAAGCGGGCAGGGAACTTTGTCACCCTGCGCGATGTGGTTGATCAGGTGGGGCCGGATGTGACCCGCTTCGTCATGCTGACGCGCAAGAACGATGCGCCGTTGGATTTCGATTTCGACAAGGTGTTGGAACAAAGCCGCGAGAATCCTGTGTTCTACGTGCAATACGCCCATGCCCGTGTCATGAGTGTGCTGCGCCGGGCCGCCGAGGCGGATATCGCCACGGATGATGCGACCCTCAAGGGTGCTGACCTGGGCAAGATCGACCATGCCTCGGAACTGACGGTCGCTAAAAAGCTAGCAGAATGGCCGCGTTTGATCGAAATTGCCGCACGCACCAACGAACCGCATCGGGTTGCCTTTTACCTGTATGAACTGGCCGGCGATTTTCACGCGCTCTGGAACAAGGGCAATGATGAAACCCAACTGCGTTTCATTCAGGATGGCGATGTTGCCACAAGCCAATCAAAAATCGCATTGGCCCGGGCCGTTTCTGTTGTGATTTCAGCGGGCTTGGGTATTCTTGGCGTTACTCCGGCGCAGGAGATGCGGTAACTAACACCGCCCGAACCGCCGGTCTGAGGCAGACAAGAAATGACCCGCGCGCCACTTTTTAAGGCGCAATCGGGCGGTGAGGCGGACATGGCAAGTTACGATTACTCAGGGCAAATGCGCCCTGAGGAGATGCATTACACGAATCAGCCACATCCTGAGGATGGGTATGAGTATTCCGACGACTCTTATGGCTATGAACAGGCACCGCGAGGGGCTGGATTAGGTCGCATCGTCAACGTCATGGGCGCTGTAGCGTCACTGGCACTGGTCGCCGGGATCGGCGTCTGGGGTTTTAAACTGGTGATGCGTGATGTCAGCGGTGTGCCCGTTGTTCGTGCCATCGAAGGACCGATGCGAATTCAGCCGGAAAACCCCGGCGGCACCCCAGCCGACCACCAGGGTCTGGCCGTCAACGCTGTAGCCGCTGTCGGAACAGCAGCACCTCCGGCCGATCGCCTGATCCTTGCACCGCGTCCGGTTTCCCTGACAGATGAAGACACGCCGGTTGAACCGTTGAAGCCGACCCAGGCCGTGCACGTCGTCGAAGAAGAGATCTCGGATCAAGAGGCCGCGAAACTGCGCCAGAATACGGTTGATGCCCTGGTCGCCGAGCTGGCTGGAGGAGCAGCGAAGGCAGATGAACCTGCCGAGCAGGGCGTTCAGCTCGCGTCTTTGGCATTGCCCGAGGAAGAGCCCGCCATTGATCCTGCCGATCTAGCCGCGCAATTGCCAGACCCGGAACTGGCGGCATTGCCGGGTGTTCGTCGTTCGCTGCGTCCGACCACGCGACCTGCGCGCAGGACGGCCAGCGGGATTTCAGCAAATAGCAACACCGAGGCCGCCATCAACGCCGCTGTCAAAGCCGCGGTCGGGTTGGATGTAGATCCAAATACACTGTCCAAGGGGACACGCATGGCCCAGTTGGGCGCATATGAAAGCTCGGATGTGGCCCACGCGGAGTGGGATCGTCTGAACGGTCGATTTGGCGAGTATATGGATGGAAAACAACGCGTTATCCAGAAAACATCAAGTGGTGGCCGGACGTTCTATCGCTTGCGTGTTCTTGGGTTTGAGGACCTGAGCGACTCGCGTCAGTTCTGTGCTGCGCTGGTCGCGCAAGGAGCTGACTGTATCCCGGTTGCCGTTCGGTGACATTTGGCGCTGCGATCTCTGATGCCGAAGGCCTGCGCCTGACATCTGAAGAAAAGAACCTGTTCCGTCAAATGAACCCATTTGGGTTCATTCTGTTCGCGCGAAATGTTGATAGTGCCGACCAAGTGCGCGCCTTGTGCGACGATTTCCGCGAAGCTGTTGGACGCAATTGCCTGATCACCATCGATCAGGAAGGGGGCCGCGTGCAGCGTCTGCGTGCTCCATTGGCGCGCGAATGGATGCCACCCTTGGATCACGCCGGGCGTGCCGGGGATCAGGCGGAACGCGCCATGTATCTGCGGTACCGGCTGATCGCAAAGGAACTGTTCGAGCTTGGCATTGACAGCAACTGCGCCCCCATGGTCGATCTGGCGCGGGACGATACACATGCGTTTTTGAAGAACCGCTGTTATGGCTCTGACCCTAAACGGGTATCAGCGCTTGGGCGGGCGGTTGCCAAGGGCCACCTGGATGGCGGTGTTCTACCTGTACTCAAGCATATGCCGGGTCATGGATTGGCCACTCTGGACAGCCACCACGATCTACCGCACGTAGACCTGAAACAGGAACAGCTTGAGCAAGCGGATTTCGAACCCTTTCGATCTTTGAATGACCTGCCAATGGGGATGACAGCGCATCTGGTCTATGACCGGATCGATCCTCAACCAGCTACGATATCCCCGACGATGATCGGTCTTATCCGCGACAAAATCGGTTTTGATGGCCTAATCATGACCGACGATATCTCGATGAAAGCGCTGAGTGGCGCACCCGAGGATGTTACGCGTCAGGCGCTGGCCGCAGGCTGCGACGTGGTTTTGCATTGTAACGGAACGTTTGAGGCCCGCGCCAAGGTGCTGGAAGCCGCCGGCGAAATGACTGAGCAGGCACAAAAGCGCGCGGAAAAGGCACTGTCGATGCGGCAAAAGCCTGCGGAACTTGACATCCCCGCGACTGAGGCTGAACTATCTGCCCTAATGGGCGGGCAGGTATATGAACGATAATCTCTTCAGTGAAGATCCGGTCTCGGTCGCGGATCGTCTTGCGGCTGAGGCTCTGATTGTTGATGTCGACGGGTTCGAAGGCCCGTTGGACGTGCTTTTGACCCTGTCACGTACCCAAAAGGTCGACCTGCGGAAAATTTCGGTTCTAGCTTTGGCGCAGCAGTATCTGGCCTTCGTGGAAAAGGCGCGCGCGCTGCGGATTGAACTGGCTGCTGACTATCTGGTGATGGCCGCCTGGCTGGCCTTCCTGAAGTCCCGTCTGTTGCTGCCGCCGGACCCGGATGATGAAGGACCTTCTGGTGAGGAACTGGCGGCACACCTGGCGTTCCAGTTGGAACGCTTGCAGGCCATGCGCGACTCAGCCGCACGTCTGATGGCGCGTGACCAGTTGGGGCGCGATTTCTTCAAACGCGGGCAGGGTGAGGATATCACCCGTATCCGTACCGTAACGTACTCTGCCACGCTGCTGGATCTGATGCAGGGATATGCCCGCATCCGCACGCGCGACGAGTTTCGCCCGTTCGTCATGGATCGCGACGCCGTGTTCACAATGGAACAAGCGCTGGAGCGGATGCGCCCGTTGATCGGGTTTGCGGGCGCTTGGACGGATATGGAAACCTATCTGCCAGAAGGTTGGGATGCTGACCCGGTGCGCCGCCGCTCGGCCACGGCAGCGACCTTTGCGGCCTCGCTGGAACTGGTGAAAGAAGGACATATGGAGATGAAGCAAACCGAGACGTTTGCTCCGATCCATTTGCGCAAAAGGACTGACACACGTGACTGATGAACCGCAAGACGAAGGCACCGGCACCCTGTTCGAAGCGCCCCCCCTGGCGGAGCAGGAGCGCATGGTCGAGGCCGTTCTGTTCGCCAGTTCCGAACCGGTAACGATCGCCGATCTTGAGGCGCGGATGCCCCACGGCAGCGATGCCGCGCAAGCAGTTGAAATTCTTCAGAAACGTTATGAGGGCCGTGGCGTTCGTGTCGTCCGTGTCGGCGAAGCCTGGGCCATTCGCACCGCGCCCGACCTGGGCTTTCTGATGCAAAAGGAAACGGTCGAAACCCGCAAGCTGAGCCGCGCGGCCATCGAAACGCTGGCCATTGTCGCCTATCATCAGCCTTGCACGCGGGCCGAGATCGAGGAGATCCGAGGTGTCTCGGTCTCGCGCGGTACAATCGACCAATTGCTGGAAATGGAGTGGATCCGTCTGGGCCGCCGTCGGATGACACCGGGCCGCCCGGTAACATTTGTGGTTACGCCGCAGTTTCTGGACCACTTTGGATTGGAAAACGCCCGTGATCTACCGGGCCTCAAGGAACTGCGGGCTGCTGGTTTGTTGGAGAACCGGCCGCCGCCGGGCACGATCCCATTGGGAGAGGGGGCCGAGGACGCCGAAGAAGATGATCAGACCGAACTGTTCGAGGAAGAGTGATAACTTGGCCCTTTTGTTGCCGTTGGAATCACCTATGTTGTGGCCAATCTGAGGAGTTGAGCAATGAATATGAATCGCATCATCGACATGATCATTCGGCAGATCATGCGGCGGGTCGTCAACAAAGGCATCGACAAGGGTTTTGATGTGGCTGGTCGGATGGGCAAGCCCAAGCAAAGATCAGCTGTGCCTCATGACTCGGGCGCAAAGGACGACAGCAACCGCCAAGCCTAGCAAGCAGAACTGGCGCAGCGCGCGTTTCGTATGTGCGCCGGTTCCAGAGGTATCAAACAGCCTTGAAGTGTTTGGACAGCTTCAGCCCCTGTCCCTGATAGTTTGACGCAATACCGGCGCCATAAAGCTGGGTGGGCATTTCAGCCATTTTCTCATAGACAAGTCGTCCAACAACTTGCCCGTGTTCCAGAACAAAGGGGGCTTCGTGGCAGCGTACTTCCAGCACACCGCGTGATCCCGCTCCGCCCGCTGCAGCATGACCGAACCCTGGGTCGAAGAAGCCGGCATAGTGAACTCGGAACTCGCCTACCATCGCAAGATAGGGGGCCATTTCGGCCGCATACATTGGCGGGATATGGACCGCCTCGCGGCTGACAAGAATATAGAATGCGCCAGGATCCAGGATGATGCGGCCGTCAGTAGTTCGCACCTCTTCCCAGTATTCCTGTGGGTCGTATTCGCCGATACGGTCCAGATCGATCACACCTGTATGCGGCTTGGCGCGATAGCCAACCAGATCGGTATCGGTCAATTGCAGATCGACTGAGAACCCCAGCCCGTCCTGAATGACCGCGGGTCCATCGACCAATGGGGATTCATTGTGCAGCGCGGTCAGCTCCGCGTCGCTGAGTACCGCTTGACCTTGGCGAAAGCGAATCTGGTTCAGCCGCATGCCCGGACGCACCAGTACCGAAAATGAGCGTGGGCAGATCTCGGCAAAAAGCGGCCCCGTGTAACCGGCGGGCACGCGATCAAATTCTGTGCCACCATCTGTGATCGTGCGGGTCAACAGATCCAGCCGCCCGGTCGAGCTTTTGGCATTTGCAACCGCGCTGATATCGGCGGGCAGGGCCAGCGATTCCATTAGCGGCACCAGATAGACGCAGCCTTTTTCAAGAACAGCACCGTCGCTAATATCGATGCGGTGCATCTCGAACTCGGCCAGACGATCCGCGACCGAGCGTCCTTCGCCCGCCAAGAACGATGCGCGAACCCGGTAAGCAACTGTACCTAAACGTAAATCTAGGCTGGCGGGTTGGACTTGCGCCGCGATTACATCGGGCTTGGCGGTGATTTCACCGCGCGCGATCATCGCTTCGATCTGTTGGTTTGGGCATACACCTGTCATTTCGATCCCCCCTGATGCCAGAGCGGGATCTGGCCTGTCTGCCATAAACGTCGGTGTGATTTGGTCGGGCTAGCAGGACTCGAACCTGCGACCTTCCGTCCCCCAGACGGACGCGCTACCAGGCTGCGCCATAGCCCGACGTTGAGGTGTTCATAAAGACTTTCCCGGCGGGGGCAAGAGGAAATCATCGCCTTTTTTCTTATCCTGCCGACCGGTTCTCAATTCGGTTGAATACAGCGCGTAAGTCCTTGGCGATGGGCGCGATCCGACGCAGAAGATCGTCGTCGAACTCGGTCCGTTCCCACGCTTGTGTGGCTATGCCGCCCATCAGCGGGGCCTCATCCAGATATTCGGGCGCGGGCTGAGGGGGCTCTGCTTTCGGTTGTTTCGGGGCAGGAGGGGGCGTCTCGGCCTGAGGGGCATGTTCTGCAGGCTTGGCTGCTTCGGCATTCGGTGCCGGATCGCCCAGATCCATATCGATCTGGTCGGTGGGCGCAGTGGGCTTGGCGGCAAAGGGCACGACAACGTTTTCGTCTGCCGGGGCGCTCTCGGGCGCGGCTGGCTCATCCAGACTGGGCGACAGCGAGGAGACATAGGCCACCCCTTGTTCGCGCAGGATGCGCTGGACACCTTTGATGGTGATGCCGTCCTCATGCAGCAGTTTCTTGATGCCGCCCAACAGGCGCATATCATTGGGCCGGTAATATCGGCGGCCACCAGCACGTTTGACGGGTTTGACCTGACTGAATCGGCTTTCCCAGAAGCGCAGGACATGAGCCTGAACGCCCAACCAGTCCGCAACTTCACTTATTGTGCGAAAGGCGTCGGGGGACTTGCTCATGATTGTTTCGTCCCGAACTTACTTGCGGTTCCCTGCGGCGACGCGATCCTTCATCAGGTGCGACGGGCGGAACGTCAGAACACGTCGAGGTTGAATTGGCACCTCTTCGCCGGTTTTGGGGTTACGACCGATGCGGGCGGTTTTGTCTCGAACACTGAACGTGCCAAAAGACGAAATCTTGACCTGCTCACCGCGGACAAGGGCGTCCGACATGTGGTTCAGAACGCTTTCGACAAGCTGTGCGCTTTCATTGCGTGAAAGGCCCACCTCGCGGAAAACAGCCTCGCTCAGATCCATTCGCGTCAGTGTTTTTTCGCCCATACCATTTCCCCTGTTGATAACGCAGAATATGGCGAGGGGAAATTCGCTGTCAATATCAATGAATTGCACGAGGCTGTGTAAGCCGTTTTGCGCCGGTTACCAGCGTAGAACCACAGCGCCCCAAGCCAGACCGCCTCCGATGGCTTCGGTCACGATCAGGTCGCCGGGTTTGATCTGGCCCCGCTGTTTGCCCACCGAAAGGGCAAGGGGAATCGATGCGGCAGAGGTGTTGCCGTGATCCTGAACTGTCACCACGACATTATCCATCGGCAGACCCATTTTCTTGGCGGTGCCCTGAATGATGCGGATATTGGCCTGATGTGGCACGATCCAATCGACGTCCGAACTGCCGAGGCCGGCACGCCCAAGTGCGGTTTCTGCAGTTTTTGCCAGCTTTTCGACCGCGTGGCGGAATACCTGATTTCCCTGCATGCGCAAATGTCCGGTTGACTGGGTCGACACGCCACCGTCTACATAAAGCAAGTCCTTGTAACGCCCGTCGGAATTCAGATCAGTCGAAAGAATGCCGCGATCCTGCGCGGTGCCTTCACCCTCTTGCAGTTCCAGGACCAGCGCACCAGCACCGTCGCCAAACAGCACACAGGTGGATCGATCAGTCCAATCCATGATGCGCGAAAACGTCTCGGCACCGATGACCAGCACACGTTTGGCCTGACCGGACACGATCAACGCGTTGGCGTTGCTGAGGGCAAAGACAAAACCTGCGCAGACGGCCTGAACATCAAACGCAAACCCGTGCGTCATGCCAAGGCGCGCCTGAACCATGGTCGCGGCTGAAGGGAAGGTCAGGTCGGCGGTCGATGTCGCCAGAACGATTGCGTCGATATCCTCGGCTGTTAGGCCGGCATCGGCCAGGGCGGCCTCGGCAGCGTTGGTCGCAAGATCAGACGTGGTTTCGCCATCGGCAGCAAAGTGGCGGCGCTCGATTCCTGATCGCGACCTTATCCACTCATCCGAGGTATCGAGTGTCTTTTCAAATTCGGAATTCGGAACGATGCGCTCTGGCAAATAGTGTCCGACACCTACAACAACTGAACGGCCTGCCATTTGGGGTTACTGCCTTTATTGTTATTCGCCCGCCTTTGGCGGTACGTGCGCGGCATCTTGTGCAAGCTGGGCTGTCGATGCAACCCGTGCCGCTAATTTTTCGGCAAAACCCGACTGCGCCAGGGTGAAGGCCAGTTTGATCGCTGCCGAAACTCCGGTGGCATCAGCGCCACCATGTGATTTGACCACGGTTCCGTTAAGGCCAAGGAATACACCGCCATTCACGCGGCGCGGGTCGATGCGTTTTTTCAGCCGTTGCAGAGAGGTGATGGCCAGAATCGACGCAAGCCGTGACAGGGGGGAATACTTGAAGGCTTCGCGCAGAAGATCACCGATCAGGCTTGCGGTGCCTTCGCCGGTTTTGATAGCGACATTTCCGGTAAAGCCATCGGTAACAATGACATCGGCCTTGTCACCAGGAATGTCGCTGCCTTCCACGAATCCAACGAAGTCAAAATTCGCCTGCTCCGCGAAGTCCGTGATCATCGTGTGGGCTTCTTTCAGCTCGGCCCGACCTTTGTGTTCTTCGGTGCCGACATTAAGCAAACCGATCCGAGGCCGATCCAGCGCCATGCCGTTGCGGGCATACGAGGCCCCCATCAGCGCATATTGTAGAAGATCCTTGGCGTCGGCCCGCACATCGGCGCCGACATCCAGCATCACGTTGAACCCTTGCGGGTTGCGCGACGGCCACAGAATCGCGATTGCCGGACGGTTAACGCCCGGCAATTTACGCAACCGCATCATCGACAGCGCCATCAGCGCGCCGGTATTGCCGCAGGACACTGCTCCATGCGCTTCGCCTTTGCGCACCGATTCCAGCGTCGACCACATCGACGTTTGCTTGCCGCTTCGAACAACCTGGCTGGGCTTGTCCTCCATCGTGACCACGTCAGGGCAATCACGAAAAACGACGCGTCCCTGCAGGACACGCCGTTTGGCGACAAGTTTGCGCAGCTTTTGCTCGGGCCCGTGCAGAACGAAGGCGAGGTCGGGATTCTTGTTTGCCGATTTGGCAATGCCCGCAACGACAGTCGCGGGCCCCGAATCTCCACCCATAGCGTCAACCGAGATGGTAATCCGTCCGGTTTGCGTGGGCTGTTCCGTCATGCCTTGGCCTACGAGTTATGAGGCTTAGGCCGCGTCTTCGTCCAGGTCGATTTCGTCGGCCTGAGCGACGACTTCACGGTCATCATAGTGGCCGCAGGACGCGCAGACGTGGTGCGGGCGCTTCAGCTCGCCACAGTTGGGGCATTCGTTCGGGTTTGCAGCAACCAGAGCGTCATGTGCGCGGCGGTTGTTGCGGCGCGACTTGGAAACTTTGTTCTGTTGGACAGCCATGGTCTCAACCTTTGTCTATTAAGGGTCAGCAGATTCGCTGCTGGCCGGGTTTCATTCTTCGTTTTTCTCGTGGTTTGACGCGCGTTTAGGGGACGGGCCCCGCAATGTCCAACCCAAATTCCGATGAGCGCGCGAAAATACTGCGATTCTCGACATGTTCAAGCGATTTTTCTGGAGGCCTGCTATGACAGGAAATCAGACCTATGTCACTCGTCTTTTTTCAAAGCATCGCGCAAATTCGCCAGTCCGGCAAACGGCTTTGCGTCCTCGTCCGTCATCGCCTGTTTGCCCGGTTCGGCATAGTCCGCCTGTTCCAACTCTGCGCCGTCCTTGCGCGGATATTGGGGCAGGGCCAGCGACAGCGCCTCGACCATCACCAATGCAGGGTCGATCTCCGGGCCCAACGGTTCGGTCTCATCGCCTTCAGGAATTTCAAACTCGGGCTCGTCAGGGTCTTGCCAGTCGGCCATATAGACCCGTGATACCGGCACATCGATCCGCGTGGTCACGGGTTCAAGCGTCACGACGCAGGGCTGAGTCACCGTTGCCCCCAGTTTTCCGGAAAGAATCCAATCGCGTTTGCCTTGTGCCCTTACGTCACCCACAAAGCTGAGCTTGCGCAAACCCAACAGACCCAGATCTGTTTTGATCGCGTCCAACCCCTTGCTATCGGGGCGTAGATCAAACGGAGTCGGCGCATTTTGGGGCAGGTCGGCCACCCGCAGAGATGTATTGCTATTCATTCGTGACCCTTTCGTGTGTTGAACCGGGGCTGCGGTTTATGTAATCGGATAGGGTCCGCAAGGTCCCAAGGCAAGAGGATGTAAATGTTGAAGGTTGTGAACAGGTTGAAACCAGCGTCCAAAACGCTTGTCTTTGCGGCCTGTCTGGTTGTGGCTGGCGCGTGCACGCCCATCTTCAAGAATCACGGATACGTCCCGCCAGCCGACCAGCTGGCCGAGATCAAAGTGGGCGTGGACACCCGTGACAGCGTGGTTGAAACCATCGGTGCCCCTTCCTCTGCCGGATTGGTGAAGGATTCGGGTTTCTACTATGTACGCTCGCGCGTGCGCCACTACGGCCCAAAGCGGCCCGAAGTCGTATCGCGCGAACTGGTTGCGATCAGCTTTGACCAGCGTGGCGTTGTGCGGAATATCGAACGGTTTGGACTTGAAGACGGGTATGTGGTGGTTCTTGACCGCCGCGTGACCGAATCCAGCGTTCAGAACCGCAGTTTCCTGCGTCAGCTGTTGGGTAACATCGGCAACTTTAACCCGGCGAACATTCCGGGCGCGAATTAAGTCTCTGTCGCCACTTGCTACAGTCACAGGACGGTCACATGTTCTGTGGTAGAACCGCTGCAACAAGAAGCAGGTCAGCAACCGCGGAGGATGCGACCATGGCATTAATGTTGGGAAAGGGCAGGTACCGGGCACGTTTGGCGCAGTCCGAGCGGGACGTTGTGGCCGCTCAGAGGTTGCGAACCCTTGCTTTTGGTACTGATCAGGTTGACCGCGATGAGTTTGATCCGATCTGTGCGCATCTTCTTGTCGAAGATTCGCGCAGCGATGGAGCGTTGGTGTGTTGCTTCAGAATGCTGACAATGGAACACGGGGCCGAGATTGACCGCAGTTATTCGGCCCGGTTCTATGATCTGTCCGCGCTGCGGGAATTTGACGGCCGCATGGTCGAGATGGGCAGATTCTGTATCCACCCGGACTGGACCGACCCGGATATTCTACGTGTCGCCTGGGGCGCGATGACCAAATATGTGGACCAGAATAACGTAAAGATGTTGTTCGGCTGCTCGTCCTTTGCCGGGACCGAGACCGTCGAATACCTGGATGCATTTGCTATGCTGAAACATCGGCATCTGGCGCCAAAACGCTGGTTGCCAAGGGCCAAAGCCCCCGATGTGTTCAAGTTTGCCACGCGCCTGCGGCGTAGACCCGATGCGAAAAAGGCAATGCTGCGCATGCCGCCTTTGTTGCGCACCTATCTGATGATGGGGGGCTGGGTCAGCGATCACGCGGTGGTGGATCGCAATATGAACACGCTACACGTGTTCACAGGGCTAGAGATTGGCGCGATTCCTCCAGCACGTAAACGGCTGCTCCGGGCGGTGGTCCGGTAGTTTGAGTATTTTCGAAAAGGTGAAGGGGGGCGTTGACGCCTTGTGCTGACCGGTTTAGCTGGCGGCATGGCGAGAATTCCTTTGTTGCAGATGTCCGGCATTTCCCTGACTTTCGGGGGTGATCCGGTGTTTTCGGGGTTGGATCTGGTGGTTCAGCCGGGCGACCGTGTGGCCTTGGTCGGGCGGAACGGGTCGGGAAAGTCGACCCTGATGAAAGTCATGGCGGGCCTTGTTGAGCCTGATCACGGAGACATCGTGGTGCCGCCGGGGAAATCCGTTGGCTACATGGAGCAGGACCCCGGCATGGAAGGGTTCGCCACCTTGGGTGATTATGCGTCCAGCGGATTGGAACCGGGCGAGCTGTATAAAGTCGAACGCGCCGGCGAGGGGCTGAAATTCGATCCATCCCGCCCGGTTGAAACCGCTTCGGGTGGCGAACGTCGCAGAGCGGCATTGGCCAAACTGATGGCCGAAGCGCCCGATCTGATGCTGCTGGACGAGCCGACGAACCATCTCGATATCGAAGCGATTGCCTGGCTGGAACGCGAATTGGGATCGACCCGAGCAGCCTTTGTTCTGATTTCACACGACCGTGCGTTTTTGCGCGCTCTGACCCGCGCGACGCTATGGATCGATCGCGGCATGGTGCGGCGGCAAGAACAAGGGTTCGAGGCTTTTGAGACCTGGCGCGACAAGATTTGGGAAGAAGAAGATCAGCAGCGACACAAGCTGAACCGATTGATCAAGTCCGAAGCCAAATGGGCCGTCGAAGGCATCAGTGCACGGCGCAAGCGGAATCAGGGTCGGGTGCGGGCTTTGCAGGCTTTGCGTGCTGAGAAGGCTGCGCAGATCAAACGTCAGGGATCGGCGGCAATGTCATTGGAGGCAGGGCCAAAATCCGGACGAAAAGTGATTGAAGCCAAAGGTTTGTCCAAGACCTTTGGCACGCATCAGATCGTTAGAAACTTTGATCTGCTAGCGCAACGTGGGGATCGCGTTGCTTTTGTCGGGCCCAACGGTGTGGGCAAGACGACGTTGCTTAAGATGTTGCTCGGACAGGAACAGCCCGATGAGGGGACGGTAACGCTGGGCACCAACCTTGAGATTGCGGTGTTCGATCAGGCCCGCGCGCAGCTGGATCCCGAAATGACACTGTGGGACAGCCTGACCGGGGACCCCGAAATGCGGGTGTCAGGCAAGGCGGATCAAGTGATGGTTGGTGGCCAACCCAAGCATGTGGTCGGCTACCTCAAGGAATTCCTGTTTGATGATGCGCAGGCAAGAGCCGCTGTTAAGTCATTGTCTGGAGGCGAAAAAGCGCGTCTTCTGCTGGCTAAACTGATGGCCAAATCGTCAAATCTGTTGGTGCTGGACGAACCGACCAACGATCTCGATGTCGAAACTCTGGACCTTTTGCAGGAGTTGCTGGACGACTATGACGGCACTGTCCTGCTGGTCAGCCACGATCGGGATTTTTTGGACAGGGTTGCCACCACGACGATTGCGATGGAGGGCAATGGCCGCGCGACCGTCTATGCGGGCGGTTGGTCGGATTACATCGCGCAAAGGGGCGATGTCGTCGAAAAGAAGACTGAAAAAGCAAGGGCTTCGAAGTCGAAGCAAAAGCAAGATACGCAGCCGAAATCCGGGCTTTCCTTCTCGGAAAAACACCGGCTAGAGAAACTTCCCGCCGAGATTGCCCGCCTGGAAGCTGAAATAGGCAAGCTGGAAGAGCTTATGTCAGACCCCGAGCTGTTTACCCGTGAACCGATCAAGTTCCAAAAAGCAACCGATGCGCTGGTCGAACGGCAAGAGAAGCTGTCAGCCGCAGAAGAAGAGTGGCTGGAGCTTGAGGAAAAGGCCGAGGGCGCTTAGGGGCGCGTCAACGGTCGTGCAGGATTTCCGACAACGGTTTCCCCGGCCGCTACGTCTTTGGTTACAACGCTGCCAGCGCCAATGATGGCGTTGTCGCCGATAGTGACGCCGGGCATAACGATAGCACCTCCGCCAACCCAGACGTTTCGGCCAATGGTAACGGGTATCCCAATTTCCAAACCTTTTGCCCGCTCATCGGGGTCTTTGGCGTGCTGCGCGCAATAGATTTGCGCGTGTGGGCCAAACATTGTGTCATCACCGATCCGAACCTGCGCGGTGTCCAAAATCACGCAGCCCGCGTTGAAATAGACCCGCGCGCCGAGGCGGATATTTAGACCGTAAGCGCAATGAAACGGAGCCTCGAGTAAGCAGTCTGGCCCAACGCTTGTGAACAACGCTCGCAGCTCGGGTGCCATGGCACCACGGGCATCAGGAGGGCAGGTGTTATGCGTGTGGACTGCAAGCCGGGCGCGTGTGCGCAGCGCCTCAAGCTCCGGGTCCAGGCAACAATACCACTGCCCGGACTGCATCTTTTCCTGCTCTGTCATGGGACAGGCTTAGCGCATGCGAAGGGCTCCGTCGATGCGAATGACCTCTCCGTTCAGATAGCCCATCTCGACGATGAAGCCGGCCAGTCGCCCGTATTCGCGCGGATCGCCCAGACGGGCAGGGTTGGGGACATCTGCTGCCAATTGTTGTTGTACTTCCTCAGGCAGGCCCGCGAGCATCGGCGTCATGAAAATCCCCGGTGCGATGGTCATCACCCGAACCCCGGTTGACGCCAGATCGCGTGCCATCGGCAGTGTCATTCCGACCACGCCACCCTTCGACGCCGCATAGGCCGCTTGTCCCTTTTGCCCGTCGAATGCTGCGATTGAGGCCGTGTTGATGATTACTCCGCGCGCGCCGTCCGGTTCGGGATCATTCTTTGCCATCTCGGCTGCCGCTAGGCGTGAAACGTTGAACGTGCCCACCAGATTGATGTCGATTGTGCGCTGAAACGCGTCCAAAGGGTGGGGGCCATCCTTGCCGACTGTCTTGATCCCATAGGCGATCCCGGCGCAGTTCACCGCGACCGTGATGCGGCCCATCTTGTCCTTTGCATGCTCAATTGCCGACGCGACTGAGGTTTCGTCTGTCACATCCGTTTCTGTAAAATGCCCACCGATCTCTGCGGCCACTTTTGGGCCGCGCTCAGCGTCGCGGTCCAGAAGCGTCACCTGCGCGCCCTGTTCTGCGAAATAGCGGGCTGTTGCCTCACCCAGACCTGACGCGCCGCCAGTTATGATTGCCGCGGATGTCGATAGTTGCATCACGGATACCTCTCCAAAATTTTGACACTTTTCTGCCACTTTTGATGTGGCGGTCTTAATAGATGTTGTATATTTGGCCTATCGGACCGTCACAACTGGTGTTGTGCCCGAGTTTAATGAGTGGTGGTGAGCCAAAGTTAACGCATCTTCAGCGGATATTTATCCGTACTTCATTTGCGGCTCCCACTTGGTAACGGAAGACCCTGACGCACTTGGGTGTTAAGGCGCAAGGAGCTAAATGATGCGAATTAAACTGAAATCTAGCGTTTCGGCTTTGGTGGCCTCTCCGTTTGTTGGGGCGCTTTTGGTGACCACAGCGCAAGCTGCATCTGGGGTTTGCGACGCACGCACAGCACGGATCGCAGCAAATGCAGGAGACTACCAAACACTGTGTGATTGCACTCAAGTGACCCCGAGTTTCCTGAACCGGCTGCAGAAGCATTCCGATTTCGATTCGATCCTGGCTGCAACTGGTCAACAGTGCCCCGGTTTGGCCGCATTGTTGACGGATTTTTCAACTGGGACGATCGCGGCGGTGACCTCGAATGGCGAAGATCGTGATTCCAGCCAATCATCTGGGAGCGGTTCCAATTCCAGCGGTGAGAATGGCTCGGGCGGCGAGTCTTCTGGAGGAGGTAGCTCCTCTGGCGGTGGGTCTGGCGGCGGGTCTGGTGGCGGTGCACCAGGCGGTCCCGGCGGAGCACCAGGTGGCCCAGGCGGTGGAGACGGCGGCGGCAGCGGCGGTGGAAACGGCGGCGGCAGCGGCGGTGGAGACGGCGGCGGCAGCGGCGGTGGAGACGGCGG
>NZ_WQCG01000007.1 GCF_013032505.1 Ruegeria atlantica | reverse complement strand
CGAGTAGAAAGACGTGTCCCCGTCGTTTTCGATAAGCGTCGAGAAGTGTCCAGTCCGGCCGTCGTTATTCAGATCGACGTTGTAGAATTCTTCGACGTCGATAACACTTCCGACCCCGTTGCTGCCTTGAAACTGACCTGCGCTGTTGACGGTCCATTCGCTGTATGCACCGTCTCCATTCTTCCACAGCACTTTGAAACCACCTTCAATGGCTTCGGCCTGAATCGCTTGCCAACCGGCAATGCTGTTGGCACCGATAAGGCCGCCGTTCAGGGTCAAACCAATATTGTCGTTTAGAAGATAGACTTCGTGAGTGGACGAAAAGAGCGAAGTGCCGCCGGTGTTTTCAATAAGGGTCGAGAAGTGACCGGTCCGGCCATCGCTATTCAGATCGACATTGTAGTATGTCTCGAAGTCGACAATGTTTTGGATACCGGCGCTAGCGACAAACTGACCCGCGCTGTTGATGTACCACTCGCTGAATGCTCCGCTCTCGTGCTTCCAAAGCAGTTTATAACCACTTAAATACACTTCGGTCTGAACTGCTTGCCAACCTGCAATCGAGTTTTGCCCGACCGCCTGACCATTCAAAGTCACGCCGACGTTCGAGTTGCCCGCATCCACAACATAGACACCCTGATTTGCGTGCTTCAGTGTCAACCCAGTAGTGTCGATATCCGAAAGCTGTGTCGCGTTTATGATGCTAGACCGGTCATACTGAATCAAACCGTTTTGGAATTGGATCAGCTCCACGTCACTTGAAATCGAAAACGTGATACGCGTGACGACGTTCAGAAACTGGTAAGTCGAACCGTCACTAATGAACAGATATCCGCTCAGCGCACTAACGAACCTAGCGATATCTGTGCCGGTTCCGCCGGAAAAAGATCCGGCATTGCTTGAAATAACGGCAACATCATTGCCTTGTTCGCCAAATACCTGATCTGCACCGGTGCTGACCGCGACGTAAATCAAGTCGTTACCGTAACCGCCGAAGATAGAGTTATTGCTTCCATCCGACAGCGACTGGAACGTGTCGTGGCCGCTGTTGCCGCGCAAAATGTTCTGGGCGTTGTTGCCAAAGATCAGATCGTCACCTGCACCGCCATAGGCGTTTTCGATCACAACACCCTGCGCGATGGTAAAGCCGCCTTTTACTCCTTCAGCAAACGAAATTACACCGCCACCGGTGTCAGTGTAATCCAGTGTCGCAGGGCGCAGGTCGATTCTTGCGTTCGCACTTCCTTGGTACCAGATCGAATCATATCCGCCGGTGTCCCAAATAGCCTGATACCCGACACCAGCGACGTTCGCGGCCGGGATGACATATGTGTCGTTCCCGGAATTGGTCGAAGTGTTCGCACCATACATTGCCTGAAGCGCCGCGATATCCAGCGCACCCAATCCGGTCGAACCCCCATACGTCGCATTGGCAGAAAGAACCCCATTATTGGAAGTCCAGCCGTCATTATACGACATAACGGTATAGGCACCCTGATTGAGGCCCCCGACACCGAATGAGCCGAATGGCGCGGTGACCCCGGCCATGACCGTTGTGCCCAGCCCATCATCTTGCGGGTGACCTAACCCAAGAGCGTGACCTAACTCGTGCAACAACGTTGTGAAGAAAAAACCACCCGGGTCGCCATTGCTATTCGAACCAGCTTTCCAAAATCCTGTATTGAAGGCACCAATTGACACCCCATTCGACGGGGTTGAATGAAACCCAAGAACATTCGGTGAATCAAAAAATGAAGCCGGTGCGATAGCTTCCACCAGATCGGCAGAACCGAAGGATAGTGTTTCAACAAATCTAATATTTGCGACAGATTCGATCGCGGCCAGCGCTGCACGAAACTCGGCTTTATACTCTGAAGTCCAGGTTTGCGTGTCCGGAAAATTACCGAAGTGGTAAGAAATGGTTGTTACGGTCGCAGGGTTACCATCACCATACGCGCGTGTACCTTGAATTGCACTCAGGGGGGAGGATGCAGGTGGTCTTGAAACAAATGTCGTTGTAGCCATTAGGAATTCTCAGCTTAAGCGGTAATTATTGCGCGAAATTTCTCTTAAAATGATGACCCAATTAAGGCAACCGGAATTCACTTTTCATTAATTTTCAAATAAATGACATCCGCTGGGAGCGTTAACGTTAGGTTAGCTTTCGTAATTAGATTCTGCCATCTCGCAAAACCTCTTAGCTGAGGCAATTCAGCCCTACAAACCTACGCCAATCCATCAATATGCAGCATCGTGGCACGATGGATATTGTCTGTGCTTGAGTAGTCGACTCCTTCTAAGTGTTACGAATTAGTATCGGTGCCAGGTAGGGCATTGGTCCAATGCAGACTCACCAATAAGGCTAGGGTCAGGACTCATGGATTTTCTCCATGTGGCGTGATTGACGGCAGGTATATCGAGCGGTGATTTGAGTAACCTATACCGGACGAATGACGCGCAAATGGCACGTTTGCCATCCTGCGTGGCCAAGTCTAATGGCAGAACTCGCGCGCTTGATCCACGTGTTATGAGCGGGGTTATCTTTATCAATCCTAGCGGTTTATGCTGACGTGATGCGACGAAGATACATGAACCTCAGAAGAAGCCATGCAAGATATGGAGTGAGATAGGTATCTTGGCCCAGCATCTGATGGGTCGGGCCGCCGATCCCGGTCTGGAGAAGACCGTCAGGATCGACGCTACATTTTTGAATGCTCACCAAATGGCGACCGGAATCGGTATCAAAAAATGGGGTGAGCACCCCCGAACGTGCGAACCAAGGGTGGCGTGAATACTTGGCCCCATGCAATCTGTGAAAGACAGCGATGGCCTGTTGGCTTTTTAGTCAATGCCGGGCAGATCAGCGACTTCGAAGGTGCGCGGGATCTGTTGACCAGCTTATCAAGCGCCGAATGGCTGCTCAGAGATCGGGGTTATGACGCCGATTGGTTCCGAGAAGCGTTGAAGGACTTAGAGATACGAGCCTGCATCCCGGGTCGAAAACAACGTAAGACGACCGTCAGGTAGAACAAATGGCGCTACAAACAGCGCCACCGCATCGAAATTATGATCAGTAGGTTGAAAGAATGGCGGCGGGTCGCAGCCCAATACGACCAGTGTCGCAGAGGTCGCATCGAGAGCTAGCCGAGTTGGCCCTGGATGCTGTGCTTTTGGAAGCCCGCCAGGTCAAAGAGGTGCCTGAAAGCGATACAGGTCAAGACGGATCGGCAGGATGTCGAAGGGATTGCGCGTCTGCTTCACCTTGGCTGGTTCGGCCCTGTTCCAGCACGCTTCCGATCTTCGAAGCGGGCCGGTCCCTGAGTTGGTCCGGCGCCTTCGCGTAAACAATCCGGTGAGCGCAATGTCTCGGGCAACACCACCAAAGCCGAGAATGTCAATCTGAGGCGGGCGCTTTGCCAGGCTGCAACTGTCATGATGAACTGCGGACGCTCGACATGGTTGCGAACATATGGCGCCCAACTCGTCCAACTTCGAGATCGGAAAATAGCGATGGTCGCACTCACTTGATGTATTTCTGTCATCGTCTGGCGGATTTGGGTCTGAGGTACCGAATTCAAACCCGACGCAGCGCCGAGCATGGCTTGATCGCTTGCTAGTCTTCCCATTGCCGCCTGATCGCAATCCATGGAAGTCCCACGGAGCGTGGTTCCAGTAATGCCGTGGGCCGAGACAGAAAGCAGGGCGGACACGCACGAGGAAAAGGCGCGCCGGCTTGGCGGATCGATTATTCTGCACAAAGCAGTTTGACTGGGGCAGACCCGTTACTGAAGTCTTAACGCCTCGGCATGAATACCGGACATTTAGGGGATTTTGCGATCCCTGAGGTGAAGACTACTCGATACAGTCGCTTGGGGGGGGTAATTGTCTCGTTGTCTCTTGGTTTTCGAGGTTGTCGTGGTCTTTGCGCGGTGGTTGTAAAACTTGTTCTGTTCACGCTACCATCGGGCAAATCAATATCGCAGGTGCCTCAGTGACAACAGATACCAAACGCCCACTTACCCTTCGTGATGTCTCGGAAGCGTCCGGAGTATCAGAAATGACGGTCAGTCGGGTTCTGCGAAACAGGGGCGATGTCTCAGACGCGACGCGCACGCGTGTTTTGGCTGCGGCAAAAGAGCTGGGCTATGTTCCCAACAAGATCGCGGGCGCGTTGGCGTCCAGCCGAGTAAATCTGGTGGCGGTGATCATTCCTTCGCTATCCAACATGGTCTTCCCTGAGGTCCTGACCGGCATCAACCAGGTTCTAGAAGATACCGAGTTGCAACCTGTTGTCGGCGTCACCGATTATATGCCGGAAAAAGAGGAAAAAGTGCTGTACGAGATGCTCTCGTGGCGACCTTCCGGTGTAATCATTGCCGGTCTGGAGCACACCGAGGCGGCGCGGGCAATGCTGGACTCTGCTGGGATCCCAGTGGTCGAGATTATGGACACCGACGGCAAGCCAGTGGATGCGATGGTTGGGATTTCGCATCGTCGAGCAGGTCGCGAAATGGCGCAGGCCATCCTGAAGGCTGGGTACGAACATATTGGCTTCATGGGCACGAAAATGCCGCTGGATCACCGGGCTCGCAAACGGTTCGAAGGTTTCACCGAAGTTCTGGGCAAACACGGGATCGAGATCGAGGATCGTGAGTTCTATTCAGGTGGGTCGGCGCTGGCTAAAGGGCGTGAGATGACCCAGACCATGCTGGAACGATCGCCCGATCTGGATTTTCTCTATTACTCCAATGACATGATCGGAGCTGGCGGGCTGTTGTACCTGCTGGATCAGGGCATTGATGTGCCAGGGCAGATCGGTCTGGCCGGGTTCAACAACGTCGAGCTTTTGCAGGGCCTGCCGCGCAAACTGGCGACTATGGACGCTTGCCGGTTAGAGATTGGCCGCAAGGCCGCTGAAATCATTGCATCGCAATTGGCCGACCCAACGGTTGAAGTCGACACGCGTGTGACCCTGACCCCCAAGATCAGCTACGGCGACACGCTAAAGCGGCGTTAAAATTATGGCAGTGCAGCGGCTGGACAACCGGGCAGCCCGCGCGCTGTTCATGGATCGCCACGCGCTGGCCGAGCCGCCCTCGGGCGGTGCAAAAGGCGCGGATTTGCTGGGTTTGATCCATCGGCTTGGCTTTGTACAACTGGACAGCATCAACACTGTCGCGCGGGCGCATGACATGATCCTGTTTTCGCGCCGTCCATCCTATCGCGCCGGCAATCTCAAACGCCTTTATGAACGCGACCGCGCACTGTTCGAACACTGGACTCACGACGCGGCTGTCATTCCGATGGAATTCTATCCGCACTGGCATTTGCGGTTTCAACGCGATGCAGACCTTTTGAAATCCCGATGGAAAAACTGGCGCCGCGACGGGTTCGAACAGCGGTTTGCAACCGTTCTTCAACATATCCGGGACCACGGGCCCGTATCCTCGTCGGATGTCGGCAAGGATGAGAAAAAGGGA
The DNA here is from genome assembly GCF_013032505.1 of Ruegeria atlantica. Taxonomy (GTDB): domain Bacteria; phylum Pseudomonadota; class Alphaproteobacteria; order Rhodobacterales; family Rhodobacteraceae; genus Ruegeria; species Ruegeria atlantica_F. The sequence continues at coordinate 183,226 of NZ_WQCG01000007.1, read as the reverse complement.
TCTGGCGGTTGGTGGGACTGGCATCCGTCAAAAACAGCGTTGGAGTTTCTGTGGCGCTCGGGCGCTTTGACAGTCATCGGGCGACAAGGATTTCAAAAACGCTATGACCTGACCGAGCGCGTAATTGAAACGCATCTATGCCCCGGGAACGCGCCTTGCGACGAGGACGCAACCGTCGACTGGCTGTGCAATGCAGCCTTGGATCGTTTGGGGTTTGCGACTTCTGGGGAACTGGCCGCTTTTTGGGATACCGTAACTGTTACCGAGGCAAAATCCTGGTGTGAACAGGGTCTAACACGGGGCATTTTGGAGGAAATCGAAATCACCTGCGCGGATGGAAAACTGCGCAAGTTGATTGCCCGACCCACCGTTTCCGAGGACGCAAGGGCCGTTACCCGCCCCTCAGGCCGCATACGGATCCTCAGCCCATTTGACCCAATGCTGCGGGACCGTACCCGAGCCCAGCGCCTGTTTGGTTTCCACTATCGGATTGAGGTCTTCGTACCAGCCCCCAAACGCACCTATGGGTATTACGTGTTCCCGCTGCTTGAGGGCGACCGGATGGTCGGGCGAATTGATATGAAAGCCAACCGGGATCGCGGTGTGCTGCAGGTCAGCGCCTTATGGCCGGAACGGGATGTGCGCTGGTCCGACGCAAGGACCAAAAGGTTGGAATCCGAACTTGATCGAGTCCGCCGATTTGCCGGGTTGGACAGCGTGGAATTCGCCCGTGATTGGCTGAACGCCCCTAAATAGAGCCCGTTCTATGCCAACGTCAGTTTAATCGGCTGTAAGCCGTCGATGCCGCCTTCCAGCACATCACCCGCCTGAACCGGGCCAACCCCTGCCGGCGTGCCGGTCAGGATCAGATCTCCAGGCCGCAGATGGTAGTACCCGGACAGATGGCAGACGATCTCATCAATCTTCCAGATCAATTCTTCCAGCGTCGCGTCCTGACGCGTTTCCCCGTTTACGTTCAGGTAGATGCGCTTGTCGTTGGTCGGGGACCAGTCCTCCGCTCGGGTCAACGGGGCAAAAACGGTGCCGTTTTCCAGATCTTTACCCAGATCCCACGGGCGCTGTTTGTTCCGTTCGCGGATTTGCAGGTCACGGCGCGTCATGTCCAGTGCGCAGCCATAGCCATAAACCGCATCCAACGCCTCTGAGCTCGTAGCACGGAAAACGGGTTTGCCGATCGCAACCGCCAGCTCCATCTCATGGTGAAAATTCTCGGTTCCCGGCGGATAAGGCACAGTTGCCCCCGACATGACCGCGTTCGGTGCCGATTTCGTAAAGTAGAAGGGCGCTTCACGATCGACCTCATTCCCCATTTCGGCCGCGTGGGCTGCGTAGTTGCGGCCAACACAGAAAATGCGCCCAACGGGATATGTCGACAATTCCCCCTCAACCGGAATTGAAATCGGGTCTGGTAAGGAAAACAGGTTGTCCGGCATCGAAGCCCCCTAACTGCAGCTGGCAGCTTGTTTCTAAGTGGGCGGGATCACTTGGGCAAGCCACACAGGATCGCGCCTGACATCACCATGATGCGAACAGGTGCTTGTCGCAGGCTGTTCACAATTCTTGGTTTCGCCTTGGAATGCACCGGGCGCGCGCTACCATTGGTTGTAACATGGGTCTCGTCATCATCGTTTGTGACACTCATCACTTGGCGCGCACCTAAATCCACCCGTCACCGATCAGGCTATTTGCCTGTAGCCGGGTGTAACTGAATCAGAGAGTGACGGCCAAAGACCTGTACCCCCACACTGTCTTTGGGTCCGGATGTCCGCCTGTTTTAAAGCGGCCACTTCTCTGAGGCGTGTGCCGGGTGACAAGGGCAACCTGAACCACTCGGCCACGGGCCAGACACGCAGTCCAGTCAAAGTCTGGCCACCCCGCCGGAGGATACCCATACTTCTCTGGCGGGGGCAAAAGCCATCCGAGACGCGCGATCAGGTCTTCAGATCATGTAGATCGTTCAGCAGGTCCAGCAGGGCCTCGTGCCGATCCGGACCAAGCTGTGTCTTGATCTCTTCGGCCAAGCGCAGCGTCACCTGCATATTCTCTTGGATGATCTTTTCACCTTTAGCGGTGATATCGACGATCTGGCGGCGCTTGTCCTCGGGATGGGCCCGGCGCTGGATTAAATCCTTGCCTTCCAGTTTTTGCAAAATTCGCGTCAGACTGGGCAGCAAAAGACACGCACGATCCGCAATACGCGTTGGCTCTTGCGGGCCTTCTTCTTTCAAAACACGCAGAACGCGCCATTGTTGTTCCGTAACACCCGCATCAGCCAGCATATTCCGAATAGGCCCCATGACCCTTTCGCGCGCCCGCAGCAGTGCTATTGGCAATGAGCGAGACGTTTTAGGCAAGTCGCTGGTCATGATGGAATTTTCGCCCAAATTAGGCCAAACTGCAACTGGCCAAAAATTTTATGCATGATATCAGTATATTGGCCGTCCAATACGCTAACATTTCAAGCACCGCCTAGCATTGAGGCACAGTTCGAAATTAGTAAACAAAGCAATTAATATTGACGTTTTCATCAGAATGGCCATCACTGGGCGCAGGAACAAACACAATCCCGGTCCGATCCCGGGGTTGGCAGAGATCTGAGGGTTAAGATGAAGTGGGATGAATTTTCGGATTGGGGCAAGAGAATTGCCGAGTGGACACAGGATTACCACCTGACTGTAGGTGACAAACCCGTCCGCTCACGAACCGAGCCGGGGGATATCCTCAACGCCCTGCCCGCGTTGCCACCCGAGAACGCGCAGCCACTAGAGGACGTGTTTCAGGATTTCGAACAGATCGTGATGCCCGGGATCACCCATTGGCAACATCCTCGGTTTTTTGCCTATTTCAACTCAAACGCGTCTGCCCCATCGGTCCTGGCCGAGTTTCTGGCCAGCGCCATCGCACCGCAATGTATGTTGTGGCAAACCTCACCGGCCGCCACAGAAATGGAAACGCGGATGATGGACTGGTTACGCCACGCCCTTAATCTGCCCGAGGGGTTTGCGGGTGTCATCCAGGATTCCGCCTCGTCCGCGACGTTGGCTGCCGTGCTGACGATGCGGGAGAAAGCATTGAAATGGCAAGGCAACAAACAAGGTCTATTCGAGCAAAAGCCCTTGCGCGTCTATTGTTCGGCCGAAGTGCACACTTCGGTTGATCGCGCCATCTGGGTGGCAGGGATCGGGCAAGACAATCTGGTGCGCATTCCGATCAAGGGCGACTGGCGCGGGATGGATCCCGCAGCACTGGAAGCTGCAATTCAGGCTGATTTAGACTCTGGTTTGCGACCTGCAGGTGTTATTTTGTGCGTGGGCGGCACGGGAACGGGGGCGACTGATCCTGTAGATGAATGCCTGAAGATCGCTCAGAAATACGGGCTTTATTCCCATGTGGATGCCGCCTGGGCCGGGTCGGCGATGATCTGCCCGGAATATCGACATTACTGGCCCGGTGTGGATCAGGCCGACAGCATCGTCTTTAACCCACATAAATGGCTGGGCGTGCAGTTCGATTGCTGCGCACATTTTCTGAAGGATCCGGATGATCTGGTGCAGACATTGGCGATCAGCCCGGAATACCTCAAGACCCATGGCAAGGACGGTATCATCAACTATTCGGAATGGTCTGTTCCACTTGGCCGTCGTTTCCGGGCGCTCAAGCTCTGGTTCGTGATCCGGGCATATGGTCTGGAAGGGTTGCGCCAACGCCTGCGCAATCACGTAAACTGGTCCGTGGCGCTGCATGACCGGTTGGCGGCAGAGGCGGACTTCGAAATCGTAACTCAGCCGATGTGGTCGTTGTGGACTTTCCGTTACAATCCGACCGGCCATACGGATCTGGACGATCTGAACCTGCGTTTGGTGAATGCCATTAACGATGATGGCCGCATATATCTGACGCAAACCCGCGTTGATGGCGATCTGGTGATCCGGTTTCAGGCCGGTCAGTTCGAAACCACTGAAGAGGATGTTCAAATGGCTTTTGACGTCATAACTGAAATCGCCCGCTCGCTAAAATAGACAGGAGACCCGACCATGCCAGCCCAGAAAAATAGCTTCAAACAGGCTCTAAAGCAGGGCAACCGGCAAATCGGCTGTTGGATGAGTTTCGCCGAAACCATCACCGCCGAGATTATGGGAACTGCCGGGTTCGACTGGCTGGTCATCGACGGTGAGCATGCGCCGAACGATATCCGCTCGATCCGGAATCAATTGATGGCGCTAGCTGCCAGCGCTTCGCATCCGGTCGTGCGAGTTCCGGTCGGGGACACCGCTTTGATCAAAATGGTGCTGGATGCCGGGGCGCAAACCGTTCTGGTACCGATGGTCGAAACCGTTGATCAGGCGCGGCAACTGGTACGTGACTGTCGTTATCCGCCAACAGGCGTGCGCGGCGTTGGGGCCGGTGCGGCCCGGGCGACAATGTATGGCTCGATCCCCGAGTACATCCAATCCGCCGACGACCAAATCTGCCTGTTGGTTCAGGTAGAAAACCGCGCCGGGATGGAAGCTTTGGATGATATCCTTTTGGTGGAAGGTATTGATGGGGTGTTCATTGGCCCGGCAGATCTGTCGACGGATATGGGATATCAGGGAAACAGCGCGGCTCCAGAAGTGCGCGCCGTCATTTCGGATGCCATAGCTCGTATAAAAACCGCAGGCAAAGCGCCCGGAATTCTGGGTACCAATGACGAGGCATCGCAAGCCTATTTTGACATGGGTGCTCAGTTTCTGGCCGTTGGTATTGATGTGATGTTACTCGCTCAGACATCGCGGGCTCTGGCGGCAAAATGGAAAGCGAAATAGTGCGTCAGGCGTGCATGACGGCGGCCGCCTGTGCATAGCCGCCCGAAGCACCATCGACAAAGTGGACGTGATCGTCGCGTGTCGCCGAAGGGACGATGCATGTCATCATCGCCTCGTCCTGGGCATGTAGCCCATAGCGAACCTTGCCCTGCCCCCGCGCCTGTTCAAGCATCATCTTGATTTGTGACAGCGTGGCTGGATCGCAATCCAGCGTCATTTTCAGCCCGTCATCGAATTTTCGATAATCGGCGTTGCGGCTGACCATGCGCTTGTAGTGTTCGGGTTCGAAATTTCCCAACCGCTTGCCGGACGTGAACAACAGCGCGATCAAAAGGTTCTGCCCCAGCAGCTTGATCCGTTGCAGCAGCAGGCTGCGTCCAGCCCTGGACACACGGGCGTCCAGTCCAACATCCGGGGGCGGCCAACTGATCGGCGGCCCGTTTTCTGGTACCGGATGTCCCGACCGGTCCAACTCTTCCGAGGCAGACAAAACCGAACGGGCGAGATCGGCAAAGTCGCTCTCGGTTGCGTTTGCTGTGGGCTGAACCACGACCGAGACAATCTGACCGTTGCGTGCTTTGCTGTTGGACCACCGACAGGACAATCCGGTCAGGTCGGGCTGCGCACCGGGATCAGCAAGTGGAACCATGAAGTTGCCAGCCTTCATCTGCGCCTCGGCCCAGGCCAAACCGCCACCCGAGAACATGGCGTAATCCACTCCGTCAGACGGCGCATAACGCGCAACCCTCAGGTCTTTTTCCGCCTTGCGAATTTCTGCGACCGGCACCAACGCCGCGCGCAGCGAGATCGAAAACTCTTCGTCCGCCCAGCGTCTGAGGTCCGCCAACACCGCCTTGGCCGTATCGATCTCACTTGCGGGCACGGCAAAACCGGCACCGTCGCCACCGAAAACGTAAGGAAATTCCTTGCCCCGCATCGCGTTGATCATGGCCGAGATTACCGCGGCGCCGACCATGTTCACTGTCTTGTACCGCCCTTTTGAAATCTCACCGGTGGAATCGACGATATCGGCCACGCCCAGCGCCCAGTCACCTGGAACCGCGGAAAACCGCGCCGGATCCACGAGGCGGGTAAAGTCCCGCAACAGCGGAAGACTGTCATAGAACGCGGCCTGAGCGTCTTTCATTGGCACCTCGGATGTTCGGTAAGCTCAAGGATAGCCCGAATGTGATCGTTGTCCGGTGAAAACAGTATAGCACACGTGCTTGTGTGTGGCACCGCGACGTGCCAAGCATTTCTCCGCTGGATGGGGAGAGGGTTTTCATGAAAGCAGGTCTGGTGGTGTTGTGCCTGGGCTATGTGCTCAGCCAGTTCTTTCGCGCCTTTCTTGCGGTGCTTAGCGTCGATCTGGGGCGCGACATCGGCGCCACCCCCGAGGATCTGGCCTTTGCTTCGGGCCTTTGGTTTCTGATTTTTGCCGCCATGCAACTGCCCGTGGGCTGGGCGTTGGATCGGGTCGGACCGCGCCTGACGGCGGCGGTATTGCTGATGGTTGGGGGGGCCGGCGGAGCCGCGCTGTTCGCTGTGGCCAGCACACCGTTTCATATTGCCATCGCGATGGGCTTGATCGGGGTTGGCTGCTCGCCGGTCCTGATGGCGTCTTACTACATTTTCGCCCGCGAATTCCCACCTGCGCGTTTTGCTACCTTGGCCGCGATCATGCTGGGCGTCGGATCGGTCGGTAATCTGGTAGCTTCGTACCCCACAGCGTTGGCGGTTGAGCTGATGGGATGGCGGGCAACGATGGTGGCACTGGCGGTGTTTTCTGCGGCCATCGCTCTGGGTATCTGGTTCAGCGTGCATGACCCGAACCGCGTTGAGACCGAACACAAGGGATCGGTGCTGGACCTGCTGAAAGAGCCCGCTTTATGGGCGATCCTGCCGCTGATGCTGGTGGCCTATGCCCCGTCGGCCGCAACACGCGGCCTTTGGGCGGGGCCGTACCTGAGCGATATCTTCGGCCTTGGCACCACCCAGATCGGGACGGCGACCCTGATCATGGGCGCAGCCATGATTGCCGGAACTTTTGCTTACGGTCCGCTGGACAGAATGTTTGGTACACGAAAATGGGTGGTTTTCGGCGGCAACGCGCTGGCTGTGGTGGGTTTGTTCCTGATGTGCCTGTGGGTCGACAACGTGGTTTGGCTGTCAGTTGTGCTAATGGCAGCGATCGGGTTCCTGGGGGCCAGCTTTCCGGTCATCATGGCCCATGGTCGTGCCTTTGTGCCGCCACACCTGATCGGGCGCGGCATGACCCTGTTGAATCTGTTCGGCATCGGCGGAGTTGGTCTGGCCCAATTCGTCACCGGGCGCATCCACGCCGCCACGGTGGACATCAGTCCAACCGCGCCCTACACAGCGATATTCGGCTTTTTTGCCATTACGCTGGCCATCGGCTGCGTGATCTATCTGTTCAGCCGCGACAGTGTCGACTGACGCTGGAACCGCCAGGAGTATCTCAGTGTCCGACCCGCGCGTCATTGCCCCCAATCTCAAACGCAGGCTTTCGGGCGTAACAGCTACGATTGCGCGTTTAGTGCCGCTGCAGGTGCAATGGATCGACATCGTCGCGACCGGGCCGGGCCTGCCAGATGACATCCCGCATATCCCGCTGGGCCGACTGCCCTTTCTGTCGCGCAAAACGCTGCGCGTCTGGCACGCGCGTCGCAATACCGAGATGCTGTTGGGACTTGTCTTGCGCAACATCTTCCGGCTGCGCCTGAAACTGCTGTTCACCAGCGCCTCGCAACGGGCTCATTCAGGCTATACGAAATGGCTGATCGACAAGATGGACGCGATTGTCGCGACCTCGCGCAAAACTGCCGGCTATCTTGAGCGAGACGCACAGGTCATCATGCATGGCATCAACCTACAAGATTTCACGCCGCCTGAGGATAAAGCCGCAGTTCGCCAACGTTTGGGTCTACCTGGAGGGCTGCTGCTAGGCTGCTATGGCCGAATCCGCCATCAGAAAGGCACCGATGCCTTTGTCGATGCGATGATCGACCTGTGCGATCGTTTCGATGATGTGCATGGCATCGTAATGGGCCGTGCCACGGAAAAACACACCGGCTTTCTGACCGAGCTAAAAGATAAGGTCGCCAAGGCGGGCCTGTCTGACCGCATCCTGTTCATGCCCGAAGTCACCGTCGATCAGATCGCCGAGTGGTATCAGGTGCTGGACCTTTTCATCGCCCCCCAACGGTGGGAAGGCTTCGGTCTTACACCCCTCGAGGCGATGGCCTGTGGCGTGCCGGTTGTTGCAACCGATGTAGGCGCGTTTTCCGAGATAGTCACCGACGCCTCGCTGGGTCACGTGGTTAAACCCGGCGACATCCCGGCATTGGCTGATGCGGCCGCAGCCATGCTGGCCGACCGCGAATCCCTTGCGCGTTCCGGCATCGCCGCCCGCAACCATGTCGAGCAGAATTTTGACATCAATGGCGAAGCAAAAACGCTCGTTGCGCTCTATGAACGGCTCCTAAGCGACGCCTGACGCGCCGGACTGCGTAAAATCGGCGTCATTACGGGAATAATGCCCCGAAAACTCTTTTTTCTTCGCCGCAACGCAGCTATGAACGCGCGTCCTTAACTTTGGAGACATGAAATGGGCTATCGCGTCGTAGTCGTCGGCGCCACGGGTAACGTGGGCCGCGAAATGCTGAACATCCTGGCGGAACGCCAGTTCCCCGTCGATGAACTTGCCGTGTTGGCAAGCCGTCGTTCGCTGGGCACCGAAGTAAGCTTTGGCGACACGACACTCACGACCAAGGATCTGGACACGTTCGACTTCACCGGCTGGGACATGGCGCTGTTTGCTGTGGGTTCCGAGGCGACCAAAGTGTACGCCCCGAAGGCGGCGGCCGCCGGCTGCGTGGTGATCGATAACTCGTCGCTGTATCGCTATGACCCGGATATTCCGCTGATCGTACCGGAATGTAACCCCGAGGCGATCCACGACTACAAGAACAAGAACATCATCGCCAACCCCAACTGCTCGACCGCGCAGATGGTTGTCGCGCTGAAGCCGCTGCATGACCGCGCCAAGATCAAGCGCGTAGTCGTGTCGACCTACCAGTCGGTTTCGGGCGCTGGTAAGGAAGGCATGGATGAGCTGTGGGATCAGACCAAAGCGGTCTACAATCCCACCACGGACGTTCCGCCAAACAAGTTCCAGAAGCAGATCGCTTTCAACGTCATTCCACAAATCGACGTCTTCATGGAAGACGGCTCGACCAAGGAAGAGTGGAAGATGGTTGTGGAAACCAAAAAGATCGTCGACCCGTCGATCAAGGTCACAGCCACCTGCGTCCGCGTTCCCGTGTTTGTTGGCCACTCTGAGGCCGTGAACATCGAGTTCGAGGAATTTCTGGACGAAGACGAAGCACGCGACATCCTGCGCGAGGCACCGGGTATCATGGTGATCGACAAGCGCGAACCCGGCGGCTACGTCTCGCCGATCGAATGCGCGGGCGACTTTGCCACCTTTATCAGCCGTATCCGTCAGGACTCGACCGTTGAGAATGGCATCAATCTATGGTGCGTCAGCGACAACCTGCGCAAAGGTGCTGCGCTGAACGCAGTCCAGATTGCCGAACTGCTGGGCCGTGAGGTTCTGAAGAAGGGCTAAAACTTTTTCATAGAATTAATCCTCAAAAACCCCGTCATATTGTAGGCGGGGTTTTTTGTTGAATTTTTCAAGTCACTTAGGCACCAGATACAACGCGCTATGTCGCCTGCGTTCTGTCTGCGAAAGGCCCAATTAACGCCGCATTGTGAAACTATTTTCTCAAAAACGCTAAGAAAGTTCTGGTTTTGGACACATTAAATTCGTTTCTTGAGAGTGTTTTTAGCGCACCGATCGATCTGAACGTGCGGTATTCTATCTTTTACATCTGCTGCTCTGTGATCATCGCATACTTCATCTGGCGTAGCCGTGGCGGTTCAGAAAGTTTCATAAAGTGGCTTGCCCCTAAAAATGTCTATTCGCATCGGTCCAACCTGCTTGATATCAAACTATTTTTTGCCAGCCGGGCGGTTGCTGCGCTAGGCGTTTTTGGGGCGTTGTTTTTTCCAACAACTATGGCCTATGCCCTGCTCAATTTGCTCGGCGGTTCCAAACTTGAGCCAGCTCAGCCGGGTTGGGCACAAACTGTTCTGGTTACCCTCATAATTGTTGTCTCGAGTGATTTCTGTAAATACTGGGCGCATCGCGCTCACCATGAGATGAAGTTTCTGTGGCCATTCCACGCAGTACATCACTCGGCGGATGTTCTTACTCCGCTTACAGTTCAGCGGGTACACCCCATTGAGCCCTTATTTCGAAACGTCCTGATTTCAATTTTTGTGGGCATCGTTCAGGGACTGTGCCTTTACGTTTTTGTTGGAGAAATCAATATTTTGACGATCGGCGGCGCCAATGCGCTGTACTTCGTTTTCAACGCACTGAGCGCGAACTTTAGACACAGTCATATCTGGATAAGCTACGGCCGCGTAATCGAGCATATTCTAATTTCACCGGCACAACATCAAATTCATCATTCTGTTGCCATCAAACACCACGACAAAAACTATGGCTCTATTTTCGCGCTTTGGGATTGGATGTTTGGGACGCTGTACATCCCAACAGAACGGGAAAAGCTCACATTTGGTGTATCGGATGGAACCGGAAAGCCAATCGATCAACCTTATCCCTCGCTGATTGCGGCACTCGTCCTTCCATTCAAAGAGAGTTGGGATGCGATCAAAGGGCGGATTAGTACAGGCACTGGCATGACGCAAACCGTCGCGCCAAACACGGAAGCGATACAGCCAGGTTTTTCCCTATGGCTGGACTTTCTGCGCGCGAGCGCCGCGCTAACCGTCCTGTTTGGCCATATGGCTCACATACGGTTCACCCGTGGGGACTATTACTTCTTGCGGGATTGGAACGTTGCCAGCGATGCTGTTGCAGTATTCTTCGTTCTGTCTGGCGTCGTGATCGCCTATGCGGCAGGTCGGGATCGGACTCTTGGACGATACGCATTCAATCGCATGACTAGGATTTATTCAGTGCTCATTCCAGCACTTATCCTGACAATTGTTTTTGACGCGATCGGTACGCGGGTCGACATGACCGCCTATCCGGATTTGTATTATTCACCTCTGCCATTGGGCGAGTTTTTGTGGCGAGGTTTGACTGTCACTAACCTTTGGACCGGCATCTCTGATTGGGTAAGGTTGGGAACAAACGGACCAATATGGTCTCTGAGTTACGAAGTCGGGTTTTACTTGCTGTTTGGCAGCATCATCTTCCTTAAAGGCCCACTGCGCATTGTCATCGTTGCTTTGATTGCCTTACTGGTTGGAATACCGGTGTTGGCAATGTTCCCAGCTTGGTTGATAGGGGTTTTGGTTTGGAAAATGGCTCCGGACACCCATTCGATTCATGCGCGTTCAAGAGCTTGGTCTATGGCCGTTGGCAGCATCCTGTTGTTGGTTGCATTGAAGGTGACCAATGTACCCGAGTGGTTAGCAAACTTCACGTTTCAACTGTTTCAGCCACACAATTATCACGCAATACTCGTCTACTCCGATGAAGTACTTTGGAACTCAGTTATAGCCTTCTGTATTGCGGTCCACCTGTACGGAGTCCGCGTGCTTACCGAAGACTTGCCGATGCCCGACGATAGTCTTGTCGCCCGCAGTGTCCGCTGGATCGCTGGGGGCAGTTTCTCGCTTTATCTCGTGCATTACCCGACACTGCATCTTCTCGATGCCGTTTTGCCAGAAGAACTGCCCGGATACGATCTCTGGCTACTTGGTCTTACACTGATGATCTGTTTCGGGTTTGCCGCACTTTTCGAGCGACCCCTGAAGCAATACAGGGCAACCATGAAAAGAGCATGGAGCTGGGTTTCATCCAATCCCTTGTCTCAGCTCAAGACCGCACAACAGTCTCCTCAATCCGCCGAGAACCGGTAATGTCAACTTGTTGCAAAGTAGATTTTCGCAAACAGTCTACCCCTGCCCCTCGACTAGTGCCTTGAGGTTGGTCAGACCGCGCTCATAGTCTCCGCCGACCCATTTATCCATCATCAGGCCCATCCAGCGTGACATGGGGTTAATGCCAAGATCGGATTCGAACCCCCAGGTCACCTGAGTCTGCTCTCCCTCAGGCGTCAGCTCAAAGGATGCCGACGCAGTCCCCATCGGGCCGAAATCAAGCGCTGTTTTGACAGTCTGGTCCGGAACGCTTTCTACGATTTCCTGTGATCCGGTGCCAACCTGCGGGTGTTCAGATGTCCAGTTCAAAGTGTTGCCGACGCCCGCTTCGGGCCCGCTATAGGACAATTGGGTTTCCGGATCACGCGTCAGCCAAGGCGACCACTTTTCAGTTTCCTGCATCGAATTCACGTATGGAAAGATCGCGCTGGCGGGCGCGTTGATCGTGATGCTGCGGGACAGTTCGGCCTTGCCCGGCAAAAGGTAAGATACGCCAACCAGAATCAGAATGAGAACAAGCAGAGTAACGAGAATACGTTTAATGAATCGCATGACACGCTCCTGATAAAATAACTATGGTTTCGATCATAACAAAAAATGGCGCGAAATCAGAGGCCTGATCCGCGCCATGCGATTTCTTTCGACCGCTTGTCAGTGCGATGCTGCGTCTAACCCAACGCTTTCCTCACGGTTGATAAGGCAAGGATGAGTGGTGCAGGACGATAAGCAGCCTGCCTTCGACGTCTTTCTTGTAGCCGAAACTTTTGTCTACCTGAGTGACGTTACCATCCTTGTCTGTCAGCATGACGGAACCCATCCACATGGCAACGTCGCCTTCAACAAACGAGGCAGAAGTTACGCTTTCCATCGCGCGCCAACCTTTGATACCAAACCCGCCATCAAGCGGATATTCGGCGTCGTGGCCCACGAAATAAGCGAGCGCACCGTGGCGCGTTGGGCGGAAAGTCTGGTCCCCCGACGCCATCGTCGGCTTGAACAACACCGGTCCCAAACCATAGCCATAAGCGGCATCCAGAACGTCCTCGGCAACCGGACGGGCTGCATCGATACCGCCATCTTCATACGCTTTTGAAATGGCAATCAAACCTTCGCCCCAAGCGTTCCGGGCAGCGTTCAGTTCGTCTGTCGTTATCGGCATAGTCCTGTCCTCTTGTATCCGCACTTTCCTGGATGGGTACTTGCAGCAAGTGAGCACCAAAACAAGGGTGGGACATTGAAAGCTGTTCGTGTGTCTGTCGGTTGCTTTAAACTGAATTCACGGAAAATTCGACCCATTTTCAATCACCGACGCAAGGTTTTGCAAAGGATTCCACCATCAATGTGCAGCTATGCCGTGGGGGCGTAGAAAATTGGGGTAGATGTGGTGGATAAAGTGATCACGCTTGAACAAAAGGAAACCGTTCGACTGGATTCGGACCGTTTGAACGCGCTGTACCGCCAACTGGGCGACAAAAACGCACTGGACGTATTGTGCCGTACGGTCGAGGAACTGGCTGTGCGCCTGTCAAATTGCGAGCGGCTCTGGCGGCATCGCGACTGGGACGGGCTGCGCAAATGCGCGCGGTCTCTGGTGGCGATCGCCGAACAGATCGGCATGACCGCACTGGCCCGTGTCGCTGGTGACGTAGCGCAAAATGTCGATGCAGGGGATGCGGTGGCAACCGGGGCCACCCTGTCGCGCCTTATCCGTGTGGGTGAGAATTCGCTGACTGTGATCTGGGATCAGCAGGATCTTTCCGTCTGACGGGACTTGCGGACGGATCGTGGACGGCTAGGCTGGGCGCAAATCGAACCAGCCGAGATGTCCATGACCCTGTCCTTCGCTTCGCCCTCTGAGCCCTCCGTTCCGCTGCATGTCATATCACAGCCGGATCTCGAAGATTGGTTGAAGGATCGGCCAACCCACGTGGTGTCATGGGTAAAAGCCAGCGGGTTCACCGGAGCTATGGGGCAGACTTTGCTAATCCCGCAATCAGATGGCACGCCCAAGATTGCCTTGGCGGGATACGGCAAAAGCAGCGGTCGTGCGCGTAAGCGGTTCCCGTTGGCTGCCGCGGTCGAAACCTTACCAAAAGGGTCCTATAACATCGCATCCGGTGTGCCCGAAGAGGTGCTGCACACAGAATGCCTCGGTTGGCTGCTGACCGGATATGCTTTTGATCGATACGCCAAACAATCGCCAGCCAAGGCGCAGCTTGTCGCGCCTGACGGTGTCGATTCCGCGCGGATCGAGGCGCTGGCAAGTGCTGAGGCGCTGACCCGCGATCTGGTCAACACGCCAGCCTCTGACATGGGACCGGATCAGCTGCAAACTGCAGCCGAGGATTTGGCTCAGGAATTTGGCGCGACCTGCACAACGACTCAGGGCGAAGACCTGCTGGAAAAGAATTTCCCGATGATCCACACAGTGGGTCGTGCCGCCGCGCAAGCTCCGCGCCTGATCGAGATGACCTGGGGCAAAGCCGGCCCGAAGTTGACTCTGGTCGGCAAAGGTGTGTGCTTTGACACCGGCGGGCTGAACCTGAAACCGGGGAATTCGATGTCCCTGATGAAAAAGGACATGGGCGGTGCGGCCAATGTATTGGGGTTGGCGCGGATGATCATGTCGCTAAGGCTGTCAGTGCAACTGCGCGTGCTGATCCCGGCAGTCGAAAACTCGGTCGCAGGCAATGCCTTCCGGCCCGGGGATATCCTGACCTCGCGCAAGGGGCTGACGGTGGAGATCAATAACACCGACGCCGAAGGGCGGTTGGTTCTGGCTGATGCACTGACACTGGCGGATGAGGGCGACCCGGACCTGATCATCTCGATGGCGACCCTAACCGGTGCTGCACGGGTGGCGGTTGGCCCCGATCTGGCGCCCTTCTACACAGATGACGATGACGCGGCCAAAGCGCTGGCCAGTGCTGCCCAACAATCGGCCGATCCGGTCTGGCGGATGCCATTTCATGAACCCTATGAGACGATGATCGAACCCGGTATTGCCGATCTGGACAACGCGCCATTGGGCGGGTTCGCGGGCTCGATCACCGCAGCCCTGTTCCTGCGCCGTTTTGTCGGCGACAGCCGATATATGCATTTCGACATCTATTCCTGGCAGCCCACCAAAGCGCCCGGGCGCAGCAAAGGCGGTCTGGGACAGGGACCACGCGCCTTGTTGACTGCCCTGCCCGAGATTTTGGACCTATGAGTCACGCACGTATCATAAAGCCGGTTGTCGACCTGCTGCGCAGGCCCGATGGCCCACGGGACCGGCAACTTTTGTTTGGCGATAGTGTCAAAATTGTCGAAAACACCGAAGGATGGAGCCGAATTGCCGCTGAAAAAGACGGCTATCCTGGTTGGGTTTTGTCCAACCAACTTGGACCCGAGACAACCGAAACCCACTGGATCACGGCACCTGCTACACATGCTTACGAACAGCCCGACATGAAAAGTCCTGACCGGGTGACGCTGAGTTTCGGCAGCAAACTGAACGTGCTGTCGGAACAGAACCGGTTTCTGGAAACAGAGCTTGGGTTTGTTCCCGCAATTCACGCCAAACTCAGTGCAACGCACCTAACCGATCCAGTTGCTGTGGCCGAACTGTTTCTAGGCACGCCCTATCTTTGGGGTGGCAACAGTCGCTTCGGTATTGATTGTTCAGGGCTGGTTCAGGCTGGATTGCTGGCCTGTGGCATCTCCTGTCCGGGTGACAGCGGAGATCAGGAGCGCACGTTGGGCACCGCGATGCCTGCCGGAACGCAACCAAAACGTGGTGATCTTCTATTTTGGAAAGGTCACGTAGCCTGGGTTTCCAGCGAAAACATGCTGTTGCACGCAAATGCCTACCATATGGACGTGACGTTCGAACCCATGGATCAGGCAATCACACGGATTCTGGAACAGGGTGACGGGCCAGTGACATCGCACGTAAGGCTCTAATCAAGATCGACGGACCGGATCAGCTTGCGTTCCAGTACACGCAAAACGGTCCGCAGATCATGACCGCGCTTCAGAATGCGCCCATCCATGCCGATCACCGAATACATCCCCTGCTTTGATCGCAGACGAGGGTGCTTTTCGATCCGGTATATCGGGTGTTCGGCCGTTCGTCGGAAAATGGAAAACACCGCCATATCGCGTAAATTGGAAATTCCGTAATCGCGCCATTCTCCGGCGGCGACCATCCGGCCATAGACAGACAGGATATTGGACATCTCGTGCCGGTTAAACGCGACGGGCATCTGTGCCGAGTTTGCAGAAAACCGGCTGGGAGGCTGCATGTTCATACCCTCAGCCTTGCCGGAAAACGCGTTTGAATCAAGCCTGATGGCCGAAGGCGTGGTATTTTTGGGTTGTTGCGCCTTAGCGACGACCGACCTGCCGGCAGATCAGAATCACCGGCAATAACCCAACGGCCAGGATCACAAGCGACGGTACGGCCGCTCCTTCCAACCGCTCGTCCGAGGCCAGACGATAGGCTTGCACCGCCAGTGTATCAAAGTTGAACGGGCGCATGATCAGGGTTGCGGGCAGTTCTTTCATCACGTCGACAAACACGATCAGCAAGGCTGTCAACAACGAAGGTGTCAGGATCGGCAAGTGCACACGGCGCAATGTACCCAGCGGGGATTGTCCCAAAGACCGGGACGCGGCATCCATATTGGCGTGCACCGTACTTTGCCCCCCTTCATATGCACTGAGAGCAGCGGCCAGAAAGCGCACCATATAGGCTGCCACCAGCAGCCAGATCGACCCCGTAACCAGCAGACCTGTTGAGATATCAAACGTTTCGCGCATCCAGGAATCCAGCGCGTTGTCGAATCTGGCAAAGGGCACCATCAGGCCAACGGCTATCACGCCGCCAGGCACCGCATAACCCAACCGCGCCAGATAACCCGCAGTCGACGATCCCCGCCCCGGGCGAAGGCGCTGAAAGAACCCAACACAGATCGCAGCACAGACCGTGACCACGGCGGCCACGCCCGCAAGTGTCAGCGAGTTTTGAATGAACCCGATATATCGCCGCGACAGCAGGTTTTGTTCCGAGGTCAGACCCATCTGGATCAAGATGAAGACTGGCAACAGAAAACCCAAGAGCACAGGTACTAGACATAAGGTGAAAGCCGCCACAGATTGCCAACCCTTTAACTGCGCCGAAGGCAGAGAGGCATGGCTTTTTCCTGCCTGGTAGTATTTCGCCTTGCCGCGTTGCATCCGTTCTGCCACGGCCATGATCAACGCGAAGCCCAGCAGGCACAAAGCCAGCTGAGCAGCAGCGGCCCGATCCCCAATCGAGAACCAGCTTGTGTAGATACCCGTGGCAAAGGTCTGAACGCCGAAATAGGCGACAGTGCCGAAATCAGCGATGGTTTCCATGATTGCCAGCAGAACGCCACCTGCAATTGCCGGGCGGGCCATCGGCAGAGACACATGCCAGAACGCCAGCCAAGGGCTTTTGCCCAGTGCACGGGCGGCCAGAAAGGCGGTGGCGCTTTGTTGCAGAAACGCGGCGCGCGCCAGCAGGTAGACATAGGGATAAAGCACAAGGATCAGCATCACTGCCGCACCCTCGGTCGAGCGGATTTCCGGGAACCAATAGTCGCGCGGACCCCAACCCGTCACCTGCCGCAATGTGGTCTGCACAATACCGGGATGGTCCAGAATGAAAGTATAAGCGTAGGCCAGAACATAAGCCGGGAAGGCCAGCGGCAGAACCAGCGCAATTTCAAGAAAGCGAACCCCCGGAAATCGCGTCATCGTCACCAGCCAAGCAGCCCCAACCCCTATCGAGAAGGTGCCGATGGCCACCAAAACGACAAGGATGACAGTTGTTAACGCATAACCGGGTAAAACTGTCTCGACCAGATGCGAGACCGTATCCGTCCCACCGGTCACCGCCGCCAGAACAACCGCGACCATCGGCAGAAGACAAGCCGCCGCCACGAAGTAAGCCACAGCGGCCACCAAACGGGTGCCCAACGCGCCGCGATTGCGCGTTCCGTGTTCTGAATAGTCGATTTCGGCCATGGACCCGGGTTGTAAATGGCGTTGGCTATTGATCAGCCTTTAATCGACCAAAATGCTAAGAAACACCAGTCTGCAGCGAAACAAATCTGCGGCACATACTGCCGCAGACTTAGTTTTGGATCATTCGTAGACGCGCTGATCCTCGATCACCAACCCATCTTTGGGAAGCGATCCAGGCGCCACGACCTCAATGGCGCCCTTCAGTTTCAGCACCTCCGCCACGGACTTGGCATAGGCCATGTCGTCTCCAGCCGCGCTTTCGATTTGAACGGTCATCGTATCCATCTCTCCCTGACGAGCGGCGATGACACGGGCTTTGACGATTTCCTCGTGTTTATCGACAAGTGCAGCCACCTGTTCGGGGCGCACGAACATGCCCTTGATCTTAGTGGTTTGGTCGGCACGACCCATCCATCCCTTGATCCGCAGATTGGTCCGACCGCAAGGAGAGACACCCGGCATAATAGCCGACAGGTCACCGGTGGCGAACCGGATCAGAGGGTAATCAGGATTCAGAGAAGTCACCACAACTTCACCCACTTCACCTATCGCCACCGGTGTCCCGGTGCCCGGGGTGACAACCTCGACAATGACATGCTCGTCGATGATCATCCCTTCCATCGCAGCGCTTTCATAGGCGATGTTGCCCAGATCGGCCGTGGCATAACATTGCAGGCAGGAAATGCCCCGGTCGGCATAGTCCTGACGCAAAGATGGGAATAGCGCACCACCACCCACAACAGCCTTCGAGAATTCTAGGGCAACGCCCATCTCATCTGCCTTGTCCAGAATGATCTTCAGGTAGTCCGGCGTTCCGGCATAAGCCGTACAGCCAACATCGCGCGCTGCGGTCACTTGCAGCTCGGTCTGGCCGGTTCCGGCTGGCAGCACTGCGGCCCCTACCGCCCGTGCGCCGTTTTCGAAGATCATTCCCGCTGGCGTCAGGTGATACCCGAAACAGTTTTGGACGATATCGCCAGGACCTACGCCTGCCGCATGCAGGAACCGCCCCATGCGCCACCAGTCATGATCCGTGCTGCCGGGTTCGTAAATTGGGCCGGGCGACTGGAACACATGATGAAAATGCCGCGCGGGTTTGACGGTGAACCCGCCGAATGGCGGGCGTGACGCTTGGGCGGCTGCCAGATCGGATTTCCGCAATACCGGCAATTTGGCCAGATCTTCGACAGAGTTAACGGCACCAGTATCCGCATCAGCCAGATGCGCTGCAAAGCCGGGGGCCGACAAAGCTCGGGTCATCTGAATACGCAGCGCCTGGGCGTGATCGGCGGCACGTTCGTCGGCTGATCGGGTTTCGAGAGCGTCGTAGTAGGTCATCGCCAGATCCTCCATTCCCTTACAGCCACCTCTTGCGGCGGCGGTAAGATCTCACGTCACGAAAGCTTTTGCGGCCTTCTTCGGACATGCCCAGATAGAACTCTTTCACGTCCGGGTTTTCACGCAGGTCGGCAGCGGGGCCGTCCATCACGACACGCCCGGATTCCAGAATATAGCCGTAATGTGCAAATCTTAGAGCCACATTTGTGTTCTGTTCGGCCAGCAAGAAGGACACACCTTCTTTCTCGTTCAGGTCCTTCACGATTCCGAAAATCTCTTCTACCAACTGCGGCGCAAGACCCATCGAGGGCTCGTCCAGCAGGATCGTCTCGGGCCGTGACATTAGGGCCCGACCCATCGCAACCATCTGTTGCTCACCACCCGAGGTATAGCCTGCCTGCGACCGACGGCGCTCCTTGAGGCGTGGGAAATACGTGTAGACCAGTTCAAGATCCTGCTGGATCGCGGCCTTGCCATCCTTACGGGTATAGGCGCCCGTCAGCAGATTTTCCTCGACAGTCAGGTGTTCGAAACAATGGCGGCCTTCCATCACCTGGATGACGCCTTTTTCCACCAGATCGGCGGGATCGCTTTCATGCACGCTGGTGCCGCGATACTCGATCGTACCTTTGGTGACTTCACCGCGTTCCGAATGCAGCAGGTTCGACACCGCCTTGAGCGTTGTCGTCTTCCCCGCACCGTTACCGCCCAGCAGGGCCGTGATACCACCCTTGGGCACGGTCAGGCTAACGCCTTTCAGGACGAGGATCACGTGATTGTAGATCACCTCGATATTGTTGACCTCAAGCAGGGTTTCCGCCTTGACGTCAGTGGTTTGAGCCGCATCCAGCATCTGCGCGTGTCCTTAAGCGAGTGTGGGCTTCGGGGCGGCGGTCTGCCGCCGCCCCGTTAGTTCAAAGCGCTGTATCAGCAGCGCCCTTCAATGTTGTTTTCCGACGCGTATGCGCTCGAGTCCTCGTCGATCAGCGCGCCGATCACCTCACCATCGGTTGGTTTGAAGTCCGAGATGAGCGTCCAGGTCTTGTTCGCCGCATCCCACTGGGTCACGCCAACCAAAGCGTCACCGCCGTGGTTTTCGCAGGAGACCGAGAAGGTCGGACCGAAGTTCGCCAGGCCCAGTTCGGCCATCTTCTCTTCTGTCATCTCCAGTGCTTCCATACCGGCACGCATCTCAGACGGGGTGATTTCCGCATTGCCCGAGATTTCCTGGGCTTTCTTGATGGCTTCGGCAGCCAGAACAGCCGCATAGAGACCACGGTTATACAGAACCGTACCTACCTGATCGCCCGCACCTGCAGCCTTGCCTGCATCGACAACGTGTTTCTGCAGATCGTCAAAGACCGGGAAGTCCGTGCCAACGTTGTGGAAGGTCAGTGCCTTATAGCCATTGGCGGCTTCGCCTGCAGGCAACACGTCGTTTTCAGAACCGGACCACCAGATGCCGATGAAGTTTTCCATCGGGAAGCGGATGTTTGCAGCCTCTTGTACCGCAACCTGGTTCATCACGCCCCAACCCCACATCAGGACATAGTCGGGACGATCACGGCGGATTTGCAGCCATTGCGACTTCTGTTCCTGACCCGGGTGATCGACCGGCAGGGCAACCAGTTCAAAGCCGTGCTTTTTTGACAGTTCTTCCAGCGTACGGATCGGTTCCTTACCGTAGGCCGAGTTGTGGTAGACCAGCGCAATTTTCTTGCCACTCAGATCACCACCGTTCTCCTCGAGCAGATAGTTTACCGCACCCGATGCTCCGTCCCAGTAGTTGGCGGGATAGTTGAAGGTGTGGCTGAACACATCGCCGTTCTTGGCCGAGGTTCGACCATATCCCATCGTGTGCAGCGGAATGTCGTCTGCAGTGACTTTTGGGATCAGCTGGTACGTAATACCTGTGGACAGCGGCTGATAAACCAAAGCGCCTTCGCCCTTGGTGGATTCATAGCATTCAACGCCTTTTTCGGTGTTGTAACCGGTTTCGCATTCGACCATGCGGATCGGAACACCACCAATGCCGCCATCGCGCTCATTCAACAGGGTGAAATAGTCGTTGTAGCCATCCGAGAATGGAATACCGCCAGCGGCGTAAGGCCCGGTGCGATAGCTCAGATCGGGGATCACAAGATCCGCCAAAGCCGGACCTGCGGCCATCAGGGCGCTCAGCGCCACGGTTGCCAGTTTCAATTTCATCGGGTGTCTCCTCCCTTGGTTAGTCCGATGTTGCATTCAGGCTTGTGCCGCCTGTTTTTTCATTGGGCCGACACCTTAGTGCGGGAACGGCCATAGTCTGAGTTTTTCTTTCGCCACGCGCCACAGCTGCGCCAGCCCGTGCGGTTCCAGGATCAGGAACATGATGATCAGTGCGCCAACGATCACTAACTGCAGATGCGCCACGATATCCGTGGGCCAGCCAAGAACGTCGACACCAACAACCTTCAGGACCACCGGCAGCAGAACAAGGAAAGCGGCCCCGGCGAAAGATCCAAAAATAGACCCTAACCCGCCGATAATGATCATGAACAGGACCAGAAACGACTTCTGGATACCGAAGACTTCGCCGACCTCGACCGCGCCAAGATAGACTGCAAAGAACAGCGCTCCTGCGACGCCGATGAAGAACGAGCTGACGGCAAAGGCGCTCATCTTGGCCTTTAGCGGGTTTACCCCGATGATCTCGGCCGCGATGTCCATGTCACGGATCGCCATCCATGTCCGGCCCGTCGTACCGCGCGTCAGGTTGCGCGCGATCAGGGCACTGACGGCCAAGAAAATCAGGCAGAACATATAGGTGGCCCAAGCAGGGGCATTTGGGCCGGTGATGATGATGCCAAACACATCACGTTCCGGTGCGTTGATCTGACCTGAGGCCGAGTAGTTGTAGAACCACGGAACCCGGTTGAACAGCCACACAAGGAAGAACTGCGCCGCCAACGTGGCCACCGCAAGATAGAACCCCTTGATCCGAAGGCTCGGCAGGCCAAACAGCACCCCGACAATGGCCGTTATGCCGCCGGCAAGAATGACATGGATGAACATACTGACATCCGGGAAAGAGGTCATAAGCTTGTAACAGGCATAGGCACCCACGGCCATGAAACCACCAGTACCCAAGGATACCTGTCCGCAATACCCCACAAGGATGTTCAGCCCGATCGCCGCGATAGCATAGATCAGAAAGGGCAGCAGCAGCGCATTGGCCCAGTAGTCATTGATCACGAACGGAATGATCCCGAAGGCCACCGCCAACACAGCATAGTACCGATACCGGTCGAATTTGATCGGAAAGGTCTGGCTGTCATCTGTGTAGGAGACTTTGAAATCCCCGGCCTCACGATAGAACATATCTTACTTTCCCCATTCTTCCTGCGCCCGGTTGCGGGCTGCGGCGTCCAACTGTTTGGAGCCTTTTGCATATCCGCTCGCCTCTGAGGCGCGCACGAGTTTCATGTAAGCCAGGATGCCCATGACCAGTCCGGCAAACGCCAGGATCGCCGCGATCACCAATTGTCCATCGGTCAGATCGTCCGAGGTGAACGCAATGTACCCAAAAGCCCAGAAGCCGGCCCACGCGATCACGTTGATGATGGCGATCAGCTTGGTCACGTCCTACACCCTCTCAATGATCTTCTCACCGAACAGGCCCTGCGGCCGGAACACGAGGAAGATCAGCGCCAGAACATAGGCGAACCAGTTCTCGGTCGCGCCGCCGACCAGTGGGCCGATGGCAAACTCGAACAGTTTTTCGCCCACACCGATGATCAACCCGCCGACGATGGCACCGGGGATCGAGGTGAACCCGCCCAGCATCAGCACTGGCAGCGCTTTGAGCGCGATCAGTGACAGCGAGAACTGAACGCCCGACTTGGTGCCCCACATTATGCCAGCGACCAGCGCGACAAAGCCCGCAACCGACCACACCATGATCCAGATGAAATTCAGCGAGATTCCCACAGACAGCGCCGCCTGATGGTCATCGGCCACCGCGCGCATGGCCCGCCCCTGCTTAGTGTATTGGCTGAACGCGACCAGCGCGGTCACCAGCAACGCGGCAATCACCGTCGCAACTATGTCCAGATTGTCGATGAAGAAGCCGTAGCCGAAGATGTTGAACGTGGTCTCATCGATCCACAGGTTGATGCCCTGTGGCAGGCCGACATCCAGCGTCTTGATCTCAGATCCCCACATCAGGTCAGCCACGCCTTCAAGGAAGTACGCCAGACCAATGGTTGCCATGAACAGAATGATCGGCTCCTGTCCGACCAGATGCCGCATGACAAAGCGCTGCACCGCCCAGGCCAACAGAACCATGACGCCCATAGTCAGGATAATCGCCAGAAATGCCGGCACGTTCCATCCGAACTTGTGGATATGCGTTCCGAATGTCGCGTTGATCAGATGGGCAAACGGCACCTGCCCGTTCATGATGCCCACCAGAGTCATGGCGGCAAACAGAGCCATAACCCCTTGAGCATAGTTGAAGATTCCGGACGCTTTGTAGATCAGCACAAAGCCCAGTGCGACCAGAGCGTACAAAACACCCGCCATAAGGCCGTTGAGGAAGACCTCCATCGCGAAAATCAGCTGATCAGGCATGTGCGCCCCCTCTCATGTCTGTCAGTTGCTCAGTCATGGCTCACCCCCAGATAGGCGTCGATGACTTCCTGATTGCTGCGCACCTCATCCGGGGTGCCGTCGCCGATCTTCTTGCCGTAATCCATCACGACCACCCGGTCGCTCAGGTCCATCACAACGCCCATGTCGTGCTCGATCAGGGCGATGGTGGTGCCAAACTCGTCATTCACGTCGAGGATAAAGCGACTCATGTCCTCTTTCTCTTCAACGTTCATGCCGGCCATCGGTTCGTCCAGCAGCAGCAGTTTGGGCTCCGCCGCCAGCGCGCGGGCCAGTTCCACCCGCTTTTTCAGACCGTATGGCAGACGCGATACCGGAGTTTTGCGGATGTGCTGAATCTCAAGAAAATCGATGATCTTCTCGACCGCCTCACGGTTTTCAACCTCTTCCGCCTCAGCTTTGCCCTTCCACAGGGCCTGCTGGAAGATGTTGGTCTTCATATAGTTCAACCGCCCGGTCATGACGTTGTCCAAAACGCTCATACCTTCGAACAGAGCGATGTTTTGAAACGTCCGTGCAATACCCTGCCGCGCAACTTCATAGGGGCGCATCTGCGGGCGCTTTGATCCATGGAACCAAACCTCACCCTCCTGCGGGATATAAAACCCGGAAATCACGTTCAGCATTGAGGATTTACCGGCCCCGTTCGGGCCGATGATGGCGCGGATCTCACCCTCTCGGATATCGAAAGAGATATCCTTGATCGCCACCACACCGCCAAAGCGCAGGGTGATGTTCTTCATCTCCATCACCACGCCGCCGATCTTGCGGCCGT
Organism: Ruegeria atlantica; assembly: GCF_013032505.1. Lineage (GTDB taxonomy): Bacteria > Pseudomonadota > Alphaproteobacteria > Rhodobacterales > Rhodobacteraceae > Ruegeria > Ruegeria atlantica_F. Next base: position 158,599 of record NZ_WQCG01000007.1, on the reverse strand, counting down.
CTTCGGTGACATATCCTTCGGAGTTATCCAGCATCAGTCACTCCTAGACTTGCAGAAATACGGGACGGCGGGCGGGGTGATGACCGCAGGTCGAGCGGCGCACGACCGGCCCTCATTCCGCCGCCACCTTGTGCTGCACAACCGGAACAACCGGCGCATCGACAATCTCAAGCGTGGCACTGATTGACCCCTTGCGACCGTCTTCATAGGTCACTTCAGTTGTGGTCGAGACCTGCTTGGACCCATCATAAAGCGCATCGATGATGTCGCTGAACTTGTCTTCGACAAACCCGCGACGCACTTTTCGCGTACGGGTCATCTCACCGTCATCCGCATCCAGTTCCTTGTGCAGCACCACAAAGCGATGCACCTGGCAACCCGACAACATTTCGTCAGCGGCCACAGACTTGTTCACCTCTTCCACGTGGCTTCGAATCGTCTCTAACACACGGGGATTTGCAGTCAGTTCCTGATAAGACGCATAAGCTACGTTGTTGCGTTCCGCCCAGTTGCCCACTGCTGTCAGGTCGATGTTGATAAAGGCCACGCAGCGGTCCTTGCCGTTTCCGAACAAAACAACTTCAAGGATGTCGGGATAGAATTTCAGTTTGTTCTCGACGTATTTCGGCGCAAACATCGACCCGTTGGCCATCTTGCCCACATCCTTAGCGCGGTCGATGATCCGCAGATGGCCCGAGCCTTCCTCAATGAACCCGGCATCCCCCGTCGCCACCCAGCCCTCGGCATCCTTTGTCGAGGCCGTTGAATCTGGGTTGTTGTAATACTCAACGAATACACCCGGCGAGCGGTAGTGAATCTCACCCTTGTCGTCGATCTTCAGCTCAACATCCGGCGCGGGCACGCCAACCGTATCCGCGCGGACCTCGCCATCCGGCTGCACGGTGATGAACACGGTCGCCTCGGTCTGGCCATAGAGCTGCTTCAGATTGATGCCCAGCGAGCGGTAAAAGTCGAAAATCTCCGGCCCGATCGCCTCCCCCGCCGTATAGCCCACACGAAACCGGCCATAGCCCAGCGTATCCTTGAGCGGCCCATAGACCAGCAAATTGCCCAGCGCGTATTTCACGCGGTCGCCGAACCCCACCGGCTTACCGTCCAGCAGCAGCCCGCCAACTTTCTTGGCATGCGCCATAAAGTGATGGAACATCCGCTGCTTCAACTTACCGGCGTCCTCCATCCGGATCATCACATTGGTCAGCTGAGTTTCAAACACTCGTGGCGGGGCGAAGAAATAAGTCGGCCCGATCTCGCGCAGGTCCGTCATCATCGTGTCGGCGCTTTCGGGGCAGTTCACGCAGAAACCGCACCAATAGGCCTGACCGATGGAAAAGATGAAATCGCCAACCCATGCCATCGGCAGGTAAGACAGGATGTCCTCATTCCGGGTCAGATGGTCAAATTCGGCCGAGTTCTTGGCACTTTCGATCACATTCCGATTCGACAGGACCACGCCTTTGGGTTTGCCCGTGGTGCCCGACGTATACAGCATGACGCAGGTGCCGTCGTAATCGATCTCAGCAATCCGACGATCCAGTTCCGCGTCAAAGCGCGCGTGACCCGCGCTGCCCTCAGCCATCAGATCGTCCAGCGCGTTCATCTGGGAGTGATCGTATTTCCGCATCCCTCGCTTGTCGGTATAGAGGATGTGCTTGACCTGATGCAGGTTCTCCTGAATCTCGATGACCTTGTCGACCTGCTCCTGATCACCGCAGACTACGAATTTCGCGCCGCAATGATCCATCACATAGGCCATCTCTTCGGCGACCGCGTCCTGATACAAAGGCACAGGAACCGCGCCCACCATTTGCGCTGCAACCATCGACCAGTAGTGCGCCGGACGGTTGCGTCCGATCACGGCGATGTGGTCGCCTTTTTCTACGCCAAGTTCCAGAAAACCCAAGGCAATCGCGCGGATTTCCCTGGCCGCTTCGGCCCAGGTCCAGCATTGCCAAATCCCAAATTCCTTTTCCCGGTAAGCCGGGGCGTCCCCGAACTGGGTCGCATTGCGGTGTAGCAGCGCCGGAAGAGAGTGCATCCCTTCAGCGCCCGACTGCGTCTGAGCCAATCTCTTTCTCCTCCCCATCCGACCCCTCCTCCGGGCCGGAAACGGCAGACCCGGAGGTCAACCCCGGACGCCAATGCCCCGATAAGGGACGCAGGCAAGATCAGCGTCAACTTTTTCCTGATGTTTTCTCAATTCTTACGAATTGTAACAGCCCTGACCCGGAAATTTTTCAGCCCGATCAAACTGACGAAAGCACCGCTAAACCCAATCCAGTAAAAACGCGAAACGAGGGCTTGCCTTGGCCTGCACGCCATTCGTCAAATCCAAGGACACGTAACAGTCAGACCCGGAAAGCTAATTTTTTTCGCACCTTTTTCAGGCCGGCCAAAATAACACAGCGCGTTAAGCTGCAAAAACGGTCTCAGAAAACCAGATATTGATGGAAACCAACTACAATGAATGCCGACACTGCGACGACAAGTACAGACGCGTAGTAACCGATGTTATGTCGCTGTTTTTTGGGCTGCATACTCCATTTGGCCCACTTTTCATGCATTGCGTTGTCCGCTGAACCCACGTAGCGCTTCATCTTAACCCCACTCCGATTGGTACCGTTTAAACGGCTAAATCCCACCCCACCCGGTCCTTTGAGCAAATTTGTGAGAACCGGCGTGTCGGCGCATTTACCACAATGCGCCTCTCGATGAGCGGTTCGAGCTTGCACCATCAACATTGAACCCAATGGGAACACATTGTTCATGTTGTGTTAACATTTCCGTCGTGAAGAGCAGAGCTCGCGACGGATGGACCTTTTCTGCTGCAAACGCGGCCAACTGCCCCGGATGGGTCCTGGAAACTCAGTGAGTTGGCCCGGTGAGAACTGTGCGCCAATGATCCTTAAACCCGACAGCAGAACGTTACAGCCAGTCGCGCAATATTGGGATCAGCGGTACATCAGCTGCAGGCATAGGGTAATTGCGTAGGTCATTCGCACGCACCCATTTCAGCGCCTGACCTTCCTTGGATTGCGGAATGCCCTCCCATTTGCGGCAGGCGAACAGCGGCATCAGCAGGTGGAAATCATCATAGCTGTGGCTGGCAAAGGTCAGCGGGGCGAGGCATGAGGCCCAGGTGTCGATACCCAGTTCCTCATGCAATTCGCGGATTAGAGCGACCTCGGGGGTTTCGCCCGGTTCGATCTTGCCACCGGGGAATTCCCAGAGACCGGCCATAGATTTGCCCTCGGGTCGTTGGGCCAGTAGCACCCGGCCCTCAATGTCGATCAGGGCAACGGCAGACACTAATACAGTTTTCACGAGCGATAATCCGCGTTGATCTCAATATAGCCGTGGGTCAGGTCACAGGTCCAAACGGTGGACTTGCCTTCACCCAGTCCCAGATCGACCGCGATCACCAGATCCTGACTTTTCATGTAGGCGGCGGCGTCATCCTCACGGTAATCCGGGCTGACCCAGCCCTTTTCGGCAACCAGAATATCGCCGAAGAAAATACTCAGCAGATCGCGGTCCGCAGCGGCTCCGGATTTGCCGATGGCCATGACGATGCGGCCCCAATTCGGGTCTTCACCAGCGATGGCCGTTTTCACGAGCGGAGAGTTTGCGATGGCCAGCGCATGCACCTTGGCGTCTTCGTCCGAGGCGGCACCGGTCACGCGGATTTCCACGAATTTCGTGGCGCCCTCGCCATCGCGCACCACCTGTTGCGCCAGATCCAACATCACGCTTTCCAGTGCCTCAGCAAACGCCGGAATGCCGGTGGCATCGACGCCCGAAGCTCCGGTTGCACAGAGCAACAGGCTGTCCGAAGTCGAGGTGTCGCTGTCCACGGTAATGCAGTTGAACGTCCGGTCGGTCTGCGCGCCCAGCATCGCCTGCAAGGCGGGCTGTTCGACCTGTGCATCGGTAAATATGTAGACCAGCATGGTCGCCATATCTGGCGCGATCATGCCGGAACCCTTTGCAATCCCCGCAATAGAGACTGTTTTGCCTTCAATCTCGACCTGCGCACTGGCCCCTTTCGGGAACGTGTCGGTGGTCATGATCGCCCGCGCCGCGTCTTCGATTGCGTGGCGGCTGAGACCTGCCTTCAACGTCTCAAGCTGCGAAACGATGCGGTCATGGGGCAACGGTTCGCCAATCACACCGGTGGAAGAGGTAAAGACCCGCTCTTCCGCGACACCGGTGGCTTTGGAGACGGCCTGCGTCACCTCGGCCACCGAGGTCTGACCATAATGGCCTGTAAAGGCGTTGGCATTGCCCGAGTTCACCAAAATCGCCGCGGGTCCGTCGCTGGAGCCACCTATTTTCTCCTGACAATCCAGCACCGGGGCCGCGCGTGTGGCCGAGCGAGTAAACACTCCGGCCACAGAAGTGCCCGGATCCAGAACGGCCAACATCACGTCGGTCCGGCCCTGATAGCGTACACCTGCTTCGACAGTGGCAAAACGCACACCATCAATCACAGGCAGATCGGGAAAACCCGCCGGCGCAAGCGGCGATACCTTGGTGATGGTAGCCACTGTAGTTACTCCTGAATCAGGTCGATCTGACGGATGACCTCAGGGCCAACGCCGTCCAGTGCAGGGCGTTCGATCTGCGCCTGCTGCGTCAGCTCGTCGATCTTGGCTTGAATTGCTTCCTGCTGAATGGACTGAGCCAGCTGTTCATGCACGGCATCCAGCGCCGGAGCTTCCGTCTTTCGCGTGTCGTTGAGGCTGATAAGGTGCCAGCCGAACTGTGTTTGCACTGGTTCCGAGATTTGACCCTTTTCCATCGCAACTACGGCATTCTCAAACTCAGGCACCATCTGGCCCTTGCCGAACCAGCCCAGCGCACCACCGTTCGGCCCGGACGGACCAGTCGATTTTTCCTTAGCCATCTCGGCAAAGTCAGCACCATCGTCCAGCAGGGATTTGATTTCCTTGGCCTCGTCTTCGGTTGCTACAAGAATATGGCTGGCGTCGAACTCATCTTCGCCCTGAAAATTGCCGAATTCCGCATCATAAGCCTTCTGGATCGCCTCATCGGTCACCACATCGCCCAGCAATGCATTCACCGTCTGCACCGCCCGCATGGATCGACCTTCGTTTTCCAGACCCAGCTGGTTCAACCTGTTCAGGTCGTCCTGCTGCTGCGCCAGCAATTGCTGCTGGATCAATTGTTCGATGACGAATTCGTACAGAACATCATCTTCGATCTCGGCGTAATTCGGAGGCAGAGCTGCAACGGATGCGATAACGTGACCCAATGTGATTTCATCCCCGTTCACATTGGCGACAACCGTATCCGCGTCCGGCTTGGTTTCGGCGGCAAGCGGCATCGCCATCACGGCAGCCAAAGCCAGTGATGGCAGAAAAGTGAGGCCTTTGGGCATGGAATCATCCTATTTCTTTGCCGCGACGGGGCGTGGCGTTGACACTCTGGGACCTGCCGCTTACATCGCTTTGAAGCCTTGGACAGGGCCGCCTTTCATTCCCCGTATCTATGGGTTGCAAGCAAGGTGGGCAAGCCTGTCGCAACCAAGACAAGAACAGATCCGCTGGAGTGAACATGCTGGGACTCGGAACGCTCGCCAAAAAGGTGTTCGGAACACCGAACGACCGCAAGATCAAGGCGACCCGCCCGCTGGTCGAAAAGATCAATGCGCTGGAACCCGAGTTCGAGAAACTGTCGGATGACGGTCTGATCGAAAAGACCGAAGAGCTGCGCAAGCGTGCACTTGATGGTGAGGCGCTAGACGACCTGCTGCCCGAAGCCTTTGCAAACGTCCGCGAAGGCGCCAAGCGCGCACTGGGTCTGCGGGCCTTTGATGTGCAGTTGATGGGCGGTGCCTTCCTGCATCAGGGCAACATCTCGGAAATGAAGACCGGTGAGGGCAAGACGCTGGTTGCCACCTTCCCGGCCTATCTGAACGCTCTGACCGGCAAGGGCGTACACGTGGTCACGGTGAACGAATACCTGGCCAAGCGTGACGCCGAGTGGATGGGTAAAGTGTTCGGAGCCCTTGGTATGACGACCGGCGTAATCTGGTCGGGTCAGCCGGATGCCGACAAAAAAGCCGCGTACGCCTGTGACGTCACCTATGCCACCAACAATGAGCTTGGCTTTGACTATCTGCGCGATAACATGAAGGCGGATCTGGATCAGATTTACCAGAAGTACCACAATTTCGCGATTGTCGATGAAGTCGATTCGATCCTGATTGACGAGGCGCGGACCCCGCTGATCATCTCGGGCCCGTCCGAGGACCGCTCGGACCTGTATACCAGCATCGACGCCCTGATCCCCTCGCTAAGCGATGATCATTTTACGTTGGATGAAAAGTCCCGGAACGTGACCTTTACGGATGATGGCAACGAGTTCCTGGAACAACAATTGATTGCCAACGGTCTGATCCCAGAAGACCATTCGCTGTATGACCCCGAAAGCACCACGGTGGTACACCACGTCAACCAGGGTCTGCGCGCGCATAAGCTGTTTACACGTGACAAAGACTACATCGTCCGTGACGGAAACGTCGTTCTGATTGACGAGTTTACAGGCCGGATGATGCCGGGACGCCGTCTGTCCGAAGGTCTGCATCAGGCCATCGAAGCCAAAGAAGGCGTACAGATTCAGCCAGAAAACGTGACGCTGGCCAGTGTGACCTTCCAGAACTATTTCCGCCTGTATGACAAGCTGGGCGGCATGACCGGCACCGCGCTGACCGAGGCCGAGGAATTCCAGGAAATCTATGGTCTGGGCGTGGTCGAAGTTCCGACCAACAAGCCAATCGCGCGTCTGGACGAAGACGATCAGGTCTATCGCACAGCCGGTGAAAAATACGGCGCGATGATCAGTGAGACTAAAGAAGCGCAGGAAAAGGGTCAGCCGGTTCTGCTGGGAACGACCTCGATCGAGAAATCAGAACTGCTGAGCCAGATGCTGCAAAAAGAAGGCATCGAACACAACGTTCTGAACGCCCGCCAGCACGAGCAAGAGGCGCAGATCGTGGCCGATGCGGGACGTCTGGGTGCGGTAACCATCGCCACCAACATGGCCGGTCGTGGTACCGACATTCAGCTTGGCGGCAATGTCGAGATGAAGGTGCTGCAGGCACTGGCCGAAAACCCCGAAGCCGACCCGGCCGAGTTGCGCGCGGCAGAAGAGGCACGCCACGCCGAAGAAAAGGAAAAGGTACTGACTGCCGGTGGCCTGTACGTAATGGCATCCGAGCGTCACGAAAGCCGCCGCATCGACAATCAGCTGCGCGGTCGTTCGGGTCGTCAGGGTGATCCGGGCCGGACCGTGTTCTACCTGAGCCTCGAAGACGACCTGATGCGCATCTTCGGCTCGGAACGTCTGGACAAGGTTTTGACCACGCTGGGCATGAAAGAGGGCGAGGCAATCGTCCACCCTTGGGTGAACAAGTCACTGGAACGCGCGCAGTCCAAAGTCGAAGGCCGCAACTTTGACATGCGTAAGAACGTCCTGAAATTCGACGACGTGATGAACGATCAGCGTAAGGTGGTGTTCAGCCAACGACGCGAGATCATGTCGACGGATGACCTGTCCGAGATCGTCTCAGACATGCGCGAACAAGTAATCGACGACCTGATCGACGAATACATGCCGCCGAAATCCTATGCCGATCAGTGGGACACCGACGGCCTGCACGAGGCGATCAAGGAAAAGCTGACCATCGATGCACCCGTACAGGACTGGGCCGCCGAGGAAGGCGTCGATGATGAACAGGTGCGCGAACGTCTGGTCAATGCCGCCGACGAGATGATGGCGCAGAAGGCAGCTGCCTTCGGTCCCGAAAACATGCGCAACATCGAAAAGCAGGTTCTGCTGCAGACCATCGACAGTAAATGGCGCGAGCACTTGCTGACGCTGGAACATCTGCGCTCGGTCGTAGGCTTCCGCGGTTACGCCCAGCGCGATCCGCTGAACGAATACAAAAACGAGAGCTTCCAGCTGTTTGAAGGGATGTTGGACAGTCTGCGCGAAACCGTGACACAGCAATTGTCGCGCGTCCGCCCGCTGACCGAAGAAGAACAGCGCGAGATGCTGGCCCAAATGCAGGCCCAACAAGCACAGGCGCAAAAGGCGGTGGATCAAGCCGCCGGCAAGGCCGAAGCACTGGCCGAAGCTCAAGCGTCGGGCGATGCGCGCCCCGGCTTTGTCGAAGACGATCCCTCAACCTGGGGGAACCCGTCGCGCAATGATTTGTGCCCTTGCGGATCGGGCAAGAAATTCAAACATTGCCACGGCCGACTGACCTAAGGTCACCTCGTCCAGACACAATGAGTCCGTCTCACGGCCACATATTGGCCGTGATTCGACATCACATTGCGAGTCGCTCCTTCAACTGGGGAGGGTGTCTTGTTTGTAATAAAGAATTACGTGACCACCGGCGGCACAGTCGCTTGTGCCTTGGCCATTGGTTACCTGATGCAATACGGATCGCCAGCGCAACCTGACGGCGCGCAGGCTTCTGAATCTGTAGCTACTGCCAATCAGTCCTCGGTGATTGCCGGACTGGAAGGAATTGTTCTGACCTCCTCGCTTCCGGCAGATGAAAAAACAACGGATATCGAGACATCACAGCGAGCTCTGCGGCCCAACCGGTCAACCTCTTCTGACCGAGCAAACTGCGCCCTCAGTGCCCGCGCCAAAGCCGTTTCCGGCGCTGCAGCACACCTTACCGTCAAAGCCCCTTGCCATGGAGACGAGCGGATCGAGATCCACCACAGCGGACTGACGGTCACTCAAAGAACGGACAAGAACGGCGCCTTGGATCTGACGATCCCAGCCCTGTCGGAATATGCGATCTTCCTGATCTCAGTAAATGATCAGACCGGGACCGTAGCCACCACTCACATCCCCGACTTGGCCAACTACAACCGCATCGCCCTGCAGTGGCAGGGTGAGACGGACCTGCAAATCCATGCACTGGAATTTGGGGCCAGCTATGGCACAGCGGGGCATGTCTCGTCGGATCCTGACACACAAGGCACGGGGAACGTCACACATCTGGGCCATGCGGCATTTGGCGACGCGCAGAATATCGAAATTTACTCGTTCCCTGCGGACGCAGCAAACCAGACCGGTACGATCGAACTGACAGTCGAGGCCGAAGTGACCAAAGCGAATTGCGGCCGGGACTTGGCTGTGCATTCGCTTGAACTGCGCGAGGATCGCCGCCTGCGGTCGCGCGATTTAACGCTGCCCATGCCCGATTGTGCACAGGTCGGTGATTTTCTGGTGTTGAATAATCTGCTCCAAGACCTGACAATCGCGGCAAACTAAACCGCAGGCAGGTTCAACTTCCTATGACAGTCTTTCGTGTGGCAGCGGCCGCACTGATTTCGGTGACATTGGCGTCACAAGTGCAGGCACAGGATATTTCGCTGACGTCGCAGGACGGCAAAGTCGAGGTTACCGGCAACCTGCTGAGCTTTGATGGTGAATTCTATCGCGTCGATACGCAATTCGGCGAGCTGACAGTGGACGGGTCGGGTGTTACCTGCGAAGGTCCCGCCTGCCCAAGCCTCACAGATTTTGTCGCCGAGGTCCGGTTTTCCGGCTCATCCGTCATGGCCGAAAAGGTACTACCAGCCCTGATCGTCGGATTCGCCCAACAAGAGGGCATGTCCGCAACACCGCAGCGCTTGGAATCTGGCGCGTTCACCTATGAGCTGCACCAGACCGGACGCGCGGCCCCGTTGGGGCGGTTCTTTTTTGACCCGAGCAATACGGGCGGTGGCTTTGCGGATCTAGTCGCCGATCAGGCCGATATCGTAATGGCGCTGCGTGAAATTCGTCCGTCAGAGCAAGAAGCCGCACAAAGCGCGGGACTGGGCGATCTGGCAAAGGCTCGGAGGTCGCGCGTCATCGCGTTGGATGCGTTGGTCCCAATTGTGGCGCAGGGGAATCCACTGCGGCAGATATCGCCGGCCGAATTAGTGCGCGTTTTTTCTGGAGAGATAACGAACTGGTCTGAGCTTGGAGGACCAGATGCGCCCATTTCCCTACACTTGCCGGACACCGGTTCAGGTTTGGCGCAAGGGGTTGAGGATCGGTTGCTGGCTCCTGCTCAGTCGGCGTTGGCCGAAGATGTTACCCGCTACCGCCGGAGCAGCGACATGGTGCGCGCCGTTGCCATTGATCCTTTTGCGATCGGTATTGCCAGCCATGCCGAGGTCGGATCTGCGCGGAGTCTGCCCCTGACCGGCGGTTGCGGGCATGCGTTGGTCGCCACGCGGCAATCCATCAAGACCGAAGATTACCCGCTCACTTCGCCCATGTTCCTGTACTTGCCGGAAATCCGCCTGCCCCGCATCGCGCGGCAATTCCTGGCCTATTCGCAAAGCTCCGAGGCACAGATGGCAATCCGTGATGCCGGGTTTGTGGATCAATCACCGGAAACACTGCGGATCGGGTTGCAAGGGGATCGTCTGGCCAACGCAGTGGTTTCAGGTGGCGCCGAGGTCGGGTTGGAAGAGTTACAGCGCATGATCGACACGCTGCGCCCGCAATCGCGCCTGTCGCTGTCGTTCAGGTTCGAGGCAGGTTCCTCAAGACCCGATGCGCAGTCACGCTCGAACATCCGACAACTGGCGCAGGCTCTGGAAACCGGGACTATCGACGCCCAAAAACTAACCTTTATCGGTTTCAGTGATGGCGACGGCGCAGCCTCAGCCAATGCGCGGATTGCTTTGTTGCGGGCGAAGACTGTGCGCAATGCGGTGCTGTCGGCTGTGGAAACAGCCATTCCCGATCGCGTCGAGATTGCCGTGGACGCTTTTGGTGAAGCGATGCCCATGGCCTGCGATGACACAGACTGGGGTCGTAAGGTCAATCGCAGGGTCGAGGTCTGGGTGCAGTAAGCGTCACAAATAACCTTCCGACCGAAAGCTCAACTCATTCGATTTACCGATGATTAAATGGTCATGCAGCGTCAGGCCCAGCGCGACGCAGGCATCCTGAATCCGGTTGGTCATGTCGATATCAGATTGCGAGGGGGTGGGATCACCCGAAGGGTGATTGTGCACCAAGATCAGCGCCGAGGCGTTCAGCTCCAACGCGCGCTTGGCGACCTCGCGCGGATAGACGGGCACGTGATCGACAGTACCTTTGGCCTGTTCCTCATCCGCGATCAACACGTTTTTCCGGTCCAGGTAGAACACGCGAAACTGCTCGGTTTCGCGATGGGCCATCGTCGTGTGGCAATAATCCAGCAGCGCGTCCCAGCCCGAGATCACATGTCGCTGCATCACCCGCGCGCGGGCCATACGGTGGGCGCAGGCTTCAAGAATCTTCAGATCAGTAATCACTGTATCCCCAACGCCTTTGATCTGCCGCAGTCGTTCCTCGGGCGCAGTCAAAACACGGTTAAAATCGCCAAACGTATCCATCAGCGCGCGGGCTAACGGTTTGACGTCCTGTCGGGGGATCGAGCGAAACAGGACAAGTTCCAGCAACTCGTAATCCGGAATTGCGGCCGACCCGCCCGACATGAACCGTTCGCGCAGGCGTTTTCGATGATCTTTGATATACGATGGCAAGCGACCAGTCGGCAGCGGCTGCACCGGGGCTTCGTCGGTTTCAAACAGCATCGGGGCTTCGGCAAAGGCGTCCTGAGTCATAGCACCACCGTGACGCAGAATCGGTTTCCGAATCGTTAACGTGTTTCTCCCGCCATACGCGCCGTTGCCAATCTGACGATCAAGTGCAGCAGGATCGAGAACACTCCCAACGTCAGCATCGCCGCAAACATCAGATCGGTCTTTGCCCGACCATTGGCAAGCAGCATCAGGTATCCCAACCCCCGTGATGACCCGACCCACTCACCGATCACGGCCCCGATCGGGGCATAAACCGCCGCCAACCGCATCCCAGATGCCAGCGAAGGCAAGGCTGCCGGTATGCGAATGTGCCACAGCACGGCGCGCGGGCTGGCCTGCATGGTCCGCGCCAGATCGAGATATCCGGCCGGCGTTCGCATTAGCCCATCGAAAAAGGACGAGGTGATCGGGAAGTAGATGATCAGCACCGCCATAGCGACCTTGGACCACAAGCCATAGCCCAACCAAAGGGTCAGCAAAGGCGCCAGCGCGAAGACCGGCAACGCCTGCGTAAACACCAGCATCGGCTGCACCAACACCCGCGCAACCCGGGAATTGGCCAGTTGCAGCGCGGTAACGATCCCCAAAACCGTACCGCAGGCCAGGCCGATGACGACCTCCATGGCGGTGACCCAAGTGTGTTCTGCGATAACCCAACGATTCTGCCACCATGTCTCGGCCACCAAGGCCGGGCCCGGAAGAATGAACTTCGGAAGCCCGGTCAGGGAAACGATTGCCTGCCAGATCGCCAGCGCGAACAGCGTCGCAGCAAAGACCGACAGCAGTTTCATGCCGCATCCTCACGCAACAGGCGCAGTAGCGCGCCCTGCGTTTCCAGCGTTTCCAGATCGTCGACCTTGCGCGGGGCCAGAGCACGCGGCGGACGGCAAGGCGTAATACCGTCCTGCGTCATGACAACGATGGCCTGCCCCAAGCGGGCGGCCTCGCCCGGGTCATGGGTGACCAGCAGAACGGTTCGACCCTGTAACGCTTCGGCCGCAAGGTCTTGCATATCCGCACGGGTGCGGGCGTCCAGGGCCGAGAACGGCTCATCCAACAGAACAATGGGGCGATCCTCCATCAACGTGCGGGCCAAGGCCACGCGTTGACGTTGGCCGCCCGACAGTTCTCCGGGTTTTTTGTTCATGTGACCCTGCAGGTGCATCCGTTCGATCAACCGATCGCGGCGGTTCAAGTCTGGCTTTTGTCGGCGCAACCGTGCTCCCAGCAAGACATTCTGCGCAACAGTCGCCCAAGGTAGCAGCAGATCATCCTGCGCCATATAGGCGACCCGGTCTTGCACGGAATGCCCGTCACTGGCGGTGATCTGACCGATGAATTCTGCGCCGGTTTCCAAGCCTGCAATCAGGCGCAGAATTGTGGTTTTACCTACTCCCGATCCGCCCAACAGGCAGGTCCAACGCCCTGCGCCAAGGGTCAGGGTTAACGGCGCGAACAAAGGCGCGCCGCTGATGGTGGCAGACCCATTGATGACCAGTTCGGGAGCCGGGGTCACGGCGTCAGGCCCATTTGCCAGAAATTGATCTCGAGCTCAGTCGCTGTTCGGAAAGTATGGCACAGGCGATTCCAGCGCGGGGATGTTTCAAAATCCGCCCCGATGCGCCTTGTTAGAGCCGAATCCAAAAATTCTCCAACCGCCTCGCAACCGCGCTGATAGTCATCGCTGGCATAGGTTGTGATCCAATCGCGATAGGTCTCGGACGTCGCCTCGGCAGCCAGCCGTGTGCCAATCTCACCATAGCCCATCACGCAAGGTGCAAGGGCTGCCAGCAGGTCAAGCAGATCGCCGCTATACCCGGCCTCAAGCACGTACCGCGTATAGGCAAGGTTCTCAGCGCGTTCCGGCGTAGAGAACAATTGGTCCTGCGGGATGCCTTCGGCCTCGCAGATCCCGATATGCAGCTTCATCTCTTCGCTGACCAGCCCGTTCACTGTGCGCGCCGCAGCCTGCATTTCCGTGTGCGTTTCCGACTTCACAACCGCCAGCGCCCAGGCGCGCGAGAAATGAATCAGGAACACGTAATCTTGCCGCAGATAGTGAAGAAACGCCGCGCGAGGGAGCGTTCCGTCCTTCATGCCTTCGACAAAGGCGTGGCGGGTATAGTCCTGCCACGGCCCCTTTGCGGCCCCGCGCATCAAGGCGAATGCTTTGCCATAGTCGCTCATTGCACGGTCACATCTACTGAGATGTCGCTGACCGGGTTGATGCTGTCGATCATACCGCTGTCTTTCAGAAATGCCTCAAACCGGGCATAACGACCCGCATCAAATCCCGCCGGGCGAAGCGCGAAGCGGGGCAACGTGTCTACCCAGGCGCGGGCATTCAACTCGTCCTGCAATTCAGGCGAAGTACCAGCGAAGATTTCCCAGCTTTTTTCGGGGTTGTTGACGATGAATTGGGTGGCCTTCTCGGTCGCGGCCAGAAAGCGAGCGACTTTGTCCGCATCCATCGTATCGGGGTTGGCGACATAGATCAGCTCGTCATATGACGGCACACCTTCTTCTTCGATGTAAAAACAACGGCCCGCGACGCCTTCGATGTCCATCTGGTTCAGCTCAAAGTTCCGGAAGGCCCCTATGACCGCATCTACCTGACCTGTCATCAGCGAAGGTGACAGCGAGAAATTGACGTTAACCATCTCAATATCGTCCAGCGCGACATCATGAGCCTTCAGCATGGCGCCCAGCACGGCCTCTTCGACACCCGCGACCGAAAAACCTACCTTTTTTCCCTTCAGGTCGGCGAGTGTTTTGATCGGACCGTCTTTGAGCACCAGCAGACAGTTCAACGGTGTGGCAACCAGAGTACCGACACGCTTAAGCGGCAGGCCCTCATGGATTTGCAGATGCAACTGCGGCTGGTAGGATACGGCCAGATCGGCCTGCCCGGCAGCAACCAGACGCGGCGGTGCGGATGGGTCGGCGGGTGGCACAATTTCAATCTCTAGCCCTTCATCGGCGAAGTACCCGTTTTCCTGCGCCACGATGATGGGTCCGTGGTCGGGGTTGACGAACCAGTCCAGCAGAACGGTCATCTTGTCCTCTGCCCATGCCGGAGCGGCAGCCAGAAGGGCAATCGCTGTAATCAACTTTTTCATGTCTCGCGTTTCCTTTTCATTCACGAGGTTGCGGCTGCGACGAGAACGATCTCGCCCGGCCAATCCGGTTTCAATTTTTCCGCGGCGCGCCATGCTCGCAGCCCAGTGGCACAGCAAAACGCCAGTCGTTTTCCTTTGTTAGGCTCTAAAATTAGCATTTCATGAGTTCGACGGTGCGCTTTGGGATGAATAGGTTCAGGCGCTTCGTCTGGCGTGCGCAATTCGATGATCAGGTCATCCGGGGTCAACTGGCAGGCCGATACGAATGGAAAATGGTGGGTAGGCTCAGGTGCTTCATCAAAACGGAATGCTGTACTGCGCATCGTACGGGCGTCGAACTGAACCATTTGCCCCAAAGGCGAAGGCTCAAGGCCCAGAATCACTCCAAGTGCCAGTTGCGCCTGCATCGCCCCAACCATTCCAACAACCGGGCCTAGCACTCCGGCTGTGGCGCAACTTGCCGCGCTGTCCGGCGCATCGGGAAAAAGCGCCCGCAAGGATGGGGCGCCACCGCAAAAGCCGCCAACATAGCCCGACAACCCCAACACGGACGCACTTATCAGTGGTTTGCCCAGCGCACTGCACGTATCCGATAACGTGTAACTTGCAGCATAACTGTCCGCGCAATCGAGAATAACATCGGCCTGTGAGACGAACTCTGGAGAATTTACGCTTGTTAGAGCCCTTTTTTCACCCACAACTGTGATTTCTGCATTTAGAGCCCGACACCGCTCGGCCGCGACTTCCGCTTTTGGGCGACCGCAATCGCGTTCGGTAAACAAAGTCTGGCGATGCAGGTTCGACAGGGCTATTTCGTCCCGATCCATGATCGTCAGATGCCCGACCCCGGAACCGGCCAGCAACGGCAAGACGGGCGCTGCCAAACCCCCGGCTCCAACAACCAGAACCCGCGCGTTAGAAAGACGGGCCTGGCCATGCTCGCCGACCTCAGTCAGGATCATCTGGCGGGCATAGCGGTTCATCTGGTGGCCTCGATCCACGCGCGAACACGTGCCTCGGGGTCTGTATTAAGGGTGATGTCAGTGACGGCCGAGACGATATCAGCACCGGCCTGCAGCACGCCCGGCGCGCGCTCAACGCTCATCCCGCCGATACCAACGAGCGGGATTTCACCTAAACGCGTTTTCCATTCGGTGACGCGGGGAAGACCCTGCTGTTCCCACTTCATCTTCTTCAAGATCGTAGGGTAGACCGGTCCCAGCGCGACATAGTCTGGGTGCATTGCCAGAACACGCTCAAGCTCGTCATCGTCATGGGTCGAGACGCCCAATTTCAATCCAGCGCTTCGGATGGCTTTCAGATCCGCGTCATCCAGATCCTCCTGCCCGAGGTGAATCCAGTCACAACCGGCCTCAATCGCTATCTGCCAATGATCGTTCACCACCAGAACAGCCCCATGTGCACGGCACAGATCGCGTGAAATTTTGACCTGTTCCCGCACAACCGCGTCTGGCTGGTCCTTGATCCGCAACTGAACCAGCTTCACACCCAGGGGCAACATCCGGTGTAACCAGTCGGAATGATCAAAGATTGGGTAGAACCGGTCGAGGGTCATGACAAAAACGCCTTTCCGATAACTGGGGTCGAAGGTTCGGCCATGTCGCGGGCCTCGATGGGATCGGCCTGATGGGCCAATTGTCCGGCCGCGATCGCCTGCATCATTGCTTTGGCCATGACTGCCGGGTCACCGGCCCGCGCAACGGCCGTGTTCAGCAGCACGGCATCAAATCCCAATTCCATCGCATGCGCGGCATGGCTGGGCAGGCCGATTCCAGCGTCGATCACGAGCGGAACATCCGGAAACTCGGACCGCATCGCACGCAAGGCGTATTCGTTGTTCAGCCCACGACCCGAACCAATTGGGGCGCCCCAAGGCATCAGAACTTGGCACCCGGCGCTGAGCAATCGCTCACCCACAATCAGGTCGTCCGTGGTGTAGGGGAAAACCTCGAACCCGTCCTCGGTCAGAATGCGCGCGGCTTCGACCAGTTGGAACACGTCAGGCTGCAAACTGTCGGTGTGGCCGATCAGTTCCAGCTTGATCCATTTGGTATCAAATACTTCTCGCGCCATATGGGCGGTGGTCACGGCCTCTTTGACCGTGTGGCAACCCGCTGTGTTCGGAAGGACCAGGACGTTCAGATCGCGGATCATCTGCCAAAAGGTCTGGCCCGCGCCAGCTTCGCGCCGCAAGGACACGGTGGCAACGCCAGCCCCGCTTTGCCGAAACGCCTGTTCCAGAATTGCAGGACTGGGATATTGTGCAGTGCCCAACATCAGAGGGTTCGGGAGCGCTGTGCCATAAAAGGTCTTCATCCTTCAGCCCCCCTGCATCGGGGCTACGACCTCAACCCGGTCGCCGTCACTCAGCTTGTGGGAAGTGCGCAGGCTTGAAGGCACGAATTCCTCGTTCACAGCCGTGGCCACCCGCCCCGAAAACCCGCGTTCCTGCAAAAGATCGGCAAGAGTCTTCGCCCGCACCCGGTGGAGCTCGCCATTAAGTACGATCTTCATCGACCATCTCCGAATGTATGTTGTTCAACGCCAGATCAGCCACGCCCATTGCCAGCGCAGGGGCCAGCAAATAGCCGTGGCGATAGAGGCCATTAGCGAAAATTGTTCGGCCAAGCCGCCGAATACGCGGCAAGTTGTCTGGAAAAGCAGGGCGCAAATCGACACCGATTTCCAAAATTTCGGCCTCACCAAAGGCGGGATTCAGGGCATACGCAGCGCTAAGAAGCTCCAGCATCGAGCGCGCCGTAATACGGCTGCTGTCTTCGGATTCGACCATCGTTGCGCCCAACATGTAAACGCCATCTCCGCGTGGAACGATGTACAGTGGCATTCGTGGGTGGAGCAGGCGAACGGGCCGAGTCAGGGTCACGTCCGGGCACCTGATCACCAGCATCTCACCCTTCACGCCGCGCAGATCAGTCAGATGATCACGGGCGTGCAATCCTCGGCAATCAATTGCGCTATCCAACTGTGCCGGCGCGCGCTTTTTATGGAATACAACGCCATCTTCCTGAAGCTGGCGAGCCAGGTCGAGCAAGGCCTGGCGTGGATCCAGATGGGCCTCGGCATCAAAATAGAGGCCCCTTCCGAAATTGTGTAGTTCAGGCTCTAAACAAGAGATTTCTTTACCATCGATCTCGGAAAAGCCGTCCGTACGGCGGGCAAAACGGCGCAGGTCCGGCAAGTCTCGCTGGTTAGCTACTACCAATGTGCCGCGCCTATGAATCTGCGTCCGCTTTGCCCACCAATCAATTGCCGTTTGACCAAGGCGCAAAACGGGTTCCTCGGCATTTTCGTACTCACACCAGGGGGCCAGCATTCCGCCCGCCCACCAGGAACAGCCATGTGGTCCCGGATGACCGCCGGGATCAAACACCCGCACCTTCGCGCCGCGCGAGACAAGCTCGGACGCGACGGCCAAACCGGCCACGCCTGCCCCTATGATGGACCAGACGGTCATGCAGACCAAACCTGATGGAAGTGGTGTACAGGCCCGTGGCCCTGCCCGATTTTCAAGCCATCGGCCTGGGAAATAGCGCCCTGCAGATAGTCATGCGCTTGGGCTACGGCGTCAGTCAGCGAAAGATCTTTAGCCAGTCCGGCAGCGATGGATGAGGACAGGGTGCACCCTGTTCCGTGGGTGTTGCGTGTCTGTCGGCGTGGCGCTTGAAACCGTTCAATCACGCCAGAGTCTGAGACCAGAATGTCGTGGCAGATGTCACCTTTCCCATGACCGCCCTTCATCAGGACCGCACTCGCACCCATTGTGCACAACTCGCGCCCTTGTTTGATCATCTGTTCGAGGCTGTCCGCTGGTTCAGCGCCCAGCAAACAGGCTGCTTCTGGCAGGTTTGGTGTCAACACAGTCGCGCGCGGCAGCAACACGTCGCGCAGGGTATGCACGGCCTCTTGCGCCAGCAACGCATCGCCGGATTTGGCAATCATGACCGGATCCAGAACCACTGGCCCGTCAAAACCCGCAATACCGTTCGCGACGCTGAGGATAATCTCAGGGGTTGCCAGCATTCCGATCTTGATCGCGCCGACTTCCAAATCTGTCAGAACGGCCTCGATCTGGGCCACGACAATGTCCGACGGGATACCATGTACGGCTGTCACGGCCCGCGTGTTCTGAGCCGTCACCGCGGTAATCACACTGGCCCCGTAGACCCCCAGCGCCGACATCGCCTTGAGGTCCGCCTGAATTCCGGCCCCTCCGCCACTGTCCGATCCTGCGATTGTTAAGGCAATGGGTGCCATGTCGTTGCTCCAGTTCAAAATGGGCAACGGGGCATGGAAAACGTCTAAGCATTATAAGACCGTTCCCTACGCCGGTATTGCCCGGATCAGGTTCGATGGGTTAGCGCATTCACGCCTCTCAGCCCCAAGCAGGGCACCCCAACGGTTGGGCGGACAATCTCAGGGGATCAAAAAGGAATCAAGGGCCAATTTTGTGGCAGATCGCGGCCAAACTGGACTTATGAAATCCAAAAGCCGGCCTCGATGGGCCGGCTTGTGACAGAAGTTCACGAAGTGCTGTTTCAGCCCTTCATACCGTCCCAAAAGGATTTGACGGATGAAAAAAAGCTTTTTGATTCCGGGTGGTTGTCTTCGCCCAGATCGTCGAACTCACGCAGCAGTTCTTTCTGGCGGCTGGTCAAATTGACCGGGGTTTCCACCGCCAGTTCAATGAACATGTCGCCAATTCCGCCGCCGCGAAGGGCGGGCATGCCTTTACCGCGTAAACGCATCTGGCGACCAGACTGGCTGCCGGCCGGGATTTGCACGCGGCCACGGCCACCGTCAATTGTGGGCACTTCAATCGAACCACCCAGCGCGGCTTTCCCCATGCTGACCGGAACACGGCAATACAGGTTTACGCTGTCGCGTTCGAACAGCTTGTGGTCCGAAACTTCGACAAAAATATACAGGTCGCCCGGAGGGCCACCGCGCATCCCGGCCTCGCCTTCACCGGCAAGACGGATGCGAGTGCCGGTTTCGACACCAGCCGGAATGTTAACCGACAGCGCGCGTTCTTTTTCGACGCGCCCGGCGCCCCCGCAGGCTTTACAAGGATTCTTGATGATCTGACCCAGTCCCGAACAGGTCGGGCAGGACCGTTCGACTGTGAAAAAACCCTGTTGCGCCCGAACTTTTCCCATACCGGAACAGGTCGGGCAGGTCGTGGGCTCGACCCCACCTTCCGCACCTGATCCGTCACATGCCGAACAGGCCACGGCGGCAGGTACACTAATCGTCTTTTGCAGCCCCGAGAACGCCTCTTCCAACGTCACCCTCAGGTTATACCGCAGGTCCGAGCCGCGCGCGGCACGCCGGCCACCGCTTGTTGCACCGCGCTGACCGCCCATGAAGTCGCCAAACAGGTCATCGAACACATCCGAGAATGCGCTGGAGAAGTCGCCCTGCCCGCCAAATCCGCCGCCAGGGCGGCCACCGCCGCCCATGCCATTCTCGAAAGCAGCGTGGCCAAAGCGGTCGTAAGCCGCTTTTTTGTCGCCGTCGCGCAGGACATCATAGGCCTCATTCGCCTCTTTGAACTGCGCTTCTGCGTCGGGATTGTCCTTATTGCGATCTGGATGCAGTTCTTTGGCCTTCTTGCGAAAGCCTTTCTTTATCTCATCCGCCGAAGCGCCCTTGGACACGCCGAGCACTTCGTAATAGTCGCGTTTGGACATCAGTATTTCCTTCTGCCTCAACGTAATCGGGCCGGCCCGGCAACCGGACCGGCCCGAATTGGCCCGGTTACCCGTTAGTTACGCTTGTCGTTGTCCAGATCTTCGAACTCGGCATCAACGATGTCATCATCACCAGCCGGAGCTTCATCAGCTGCAGCAGGCTCATCCTCGGCTTCCTCGGACTGCGCCTTGTAGATGGCTTCGCCCAGCTTCATGGCCGCTTCGGTCACGTTCTGAATGCCGGACTTGATCTTGTCGGCATTCTCAGTTTCCAGCTCGTCCTTCAGCGCAGCGATTGCCAGTTCGATGGCTTCGATGGTGGTCGGGTCAACCTTGTCGGCATGCTCTTCCATCGACTTCTCGGTCGAATGGATGAGGCTTTCCGCCTGGTTCTTGGCGTCGACCAGTTCGCGGCGTTCCTTGTCGGCTTCCGCGTTCTCTTCGGCGTCCTTGACCATCTTGTCGATATCCTCGTCGGACAGACCGCCCGATGCCTGGATCGTGATCTTCTGCTCTTTGCCAGTGCCTTTGTCCTTGGCCGAAACCGAGACAATGCCGTTGGCATCGATGTCAAAAGTCACCTCGATCTGAGGCATGCCGCGCGGTGCGGGCGGGATATCTTCCAGATTGAACTGACCGAGGATCTTGTTGTCCGCAGCCATTTCGCGCTCACCCTGGAAACAGCGGATGGTAACGGCGTTCTGATTGTCCTCAGCGGTCGAGAAGACCTGAGACTTCTTGGTCGGGATCGTGGTGTTGCGGTCGATCAGACGGGTGAACACGCCACCCAGCGTCTCGATGCCTAGCGAAAGCGGGGTCACGTCCAGCAGAACCACGTCTTTGACGTCGCCTTGCAGAACACCGGCCTGAATGGCCGCGCCCATGGCAACAACTTCGTCCGGGTTCACACCCTTGTGCGGCTCTTTACCGAAGAACTTGGTGACCTCTTCGATCACTTTCGGCATCCGGGTCATACCACCGACCAGAACCACCTCGTCCACGTCGCCAGCCGACAGGCCTGCGTCTTTCAGAGCAGCCTGGCAAGGCTTCATCGACTTCTTGATCAGGTCGCCAACCAGCGATTCCAGCTTGGCACGGGTCAGTTTCATGACCATGTGCAGCGGCTGACCGTTTGCACCCATCGAGATGAACGGCTGGTTGATTTCGGTTTGCGAGGTCGAGCTGAGCTCGATCTTGGCTTTTTCAGCGGCTTCCTTCAGGCGCTGCAGGGCCATCTTGTCCTGAGACAGATCGACACCGTGTTCTTTTTTGAACTCGTCCGCCAGGTAGTTGACGATGCGCATGTCAAAGTCTTCACCACCCAGGAAGGTGTCGCCGTTGGTCGACTTAACCTCGAACAGGCCATCGTCGATTTCCAGAATGGTCACGTCGAAGGTACCACCACCAAGGTCATAAACCGCGATGGTTTGGGTTTCTTCCTTGTCCAGACCATAGGCCAGAGCAGCTGCTGTCGGCTCGTTGATGATCCGCAGCACTTCCAGACCGGCGATTTTACCGGCGTCTTTGGTGGCCTGACGCTGTGCGTCGTTGAAGTATGCCGGAACAGTGATAACCGCCTGCGTGACGTCCTCACCCAGATAGCTCTCGGCGGTTTCCTTCATCTTGCCCAGAGTGAAGGCCGAGATCTGGCTTGGGGAGTACTTTTCACCGCGGGCTTCAACCCACGCGTCGCCATTGCCGCCATCGACGATGGCGTACGGCACCATTTTCTTATCTTTTTCGACTTCTGCATCATCCACACGACGACCGATCAGACGCTTGACGCCAAAGATGGTGTTGTCAGGGTTGGTGACCGCCTGGCGTTTTGCAGGCTGACCGACCAGTCGCTCATCTTCGGTGAAGGCGACGATCGAGGGCGTGGTCCGCGCCCCTTCTGCGTTTTCGATGACCTTCGGCTGAGAGCCGTCCATGATGGCCACACAAGAGTTGGTGGTCCCGAGGTCAATACCGATTACTTTTCCCATATGTTCAATCCCTTTCTCTTCAAGGCGATGTCTCGAGGTCCGGACCCGTTATGGCATCCGGCCCCGATCTGGTTTGCACGAACAGCACTACACCATCGCGCGTCCCGGCGTATATAAGGGCGAGATCAGAGGCCTGCAAGCGGTGTAAAAGGCAGGTTTTCAGGAATCTGTGGCCTTTTTTGGCAAGGTTTTGGCAAGGATTGGGGAATCTTCAATGGCGCGGCTGCTCTTGCGCGGATTTGACATCAGAAAAGCCCATCTGGACGTTGCGGCACAAACGCAACTGATCGAGGTACTGCGCCCGATTCTCAAATCTGCGCCGCTGTTTCGGCCTGTAACGCCTTCGGGCAAGGAAATGTCGGTGCGAATGACCTCGGCCGGGTCGCTTGGCTGGGTCACTGACAACCGCGGGTACAGATATCAGGCGCAGCACCCAAAGGGGATGGTGTGGCCCGGCATTCCCGATACAATTCTGGGTATCTGGCGCGATCTTGTCAGCACGCAACGCGACCCGGATTGCTGTTTGATCAACTATTACAATGAAGGCGCGCGCATGGGACTGCATCAAGACAAGGACGAGGCCGATTTCTCGTGGCCCGTCCTGTCGGTATCCTTAGGCGATGATGCCCTTTTCCGCATCGGAAACGAAACCCGCGGGGGCAAGACCGAGTCCATATGGTTAAGCTCGGGTGATGTCGTCATCATGGGCGGCCCGGCACGCCTGACCTATCATGGGGTCGATCGCATCCGTTTCGGTTCTTCTAAGCTGCTGCCTAAAGGCGGGCGGATCAACCTGACCTTGCGCGTCGCAACTTAGCTGCGCGCACCCCAGCTGGCCGAAACATGCTTACGGGTGTAAAAAATCCCCAATAGTCCGATCATCAACAAAGCCAATCCAACCCACAGCGCATACTCCCAGCTGCTGTTGCGCGGGAAATAGTTACGAAAGACAAAACCGCGGCACTGATCAATCACGTGGAACAATGGGTTCCAGGCAAAAAAACTCAGCAAGAAGCCGCCCAGCGCATTCCCGACAACCATCTTGCCGGAAAATATCATATTCATACGTCGGTACAGGTTTTTCAGAATTTCAGCGGTGCCAGGAAACCACGGCTTTAGCGCCATAAGGACAACACCAACTGCACATCCCGTAAACCAGGCCAGGATCAACATGTAGAAAGCCCCGCCAGGCTCTTGGATCTCTAGGGGCTCAACAAGAACGCTATAGGCAAAAAGGATTACTAGGATTGAGACCAATTGTGTGTAAAGCGATCCAAAGGCTGTCGCAAGTAGCACCACCATCATGTTCATCGGAGAATGCAACATCATCGGGTTGTTCCCGGTGCCGACACCGGCAACAGTTCCCACAGCTTTGATATGGGTCAGAAACAGAAAAACACCTGATAACAAAAACAGGATGAAGTTTCCTCTGATCTTGGCGACCCGAGTACCTAACATTGACAAGATCAGATAAAATACAGTCACGAGTGCGAGAATTTGTATGATATTCACGACGATCGCGATCACTGCATTTGAGTGCCTGGAACGTATCCCATGCACCACCGCATGGTAAATAAGCTCCGTGGTTGTGAAAGCGCTACCCAGAAGCGTCTGATTTCGCTTAAAATAAAACACTCAGTTCACTCTTTCCCGCTGAATTGCCTGCAATCTGCCACGAATTTCTTGCCGTTCCGTAACCGGCACAGCATAAGACCCACAGGGATTTCTATCAACAAACCACAACAACGGAGCATTTTTGTGACCTACGACGCCCTTATTCCCATAATCAGACGTCTGGCGCTGGAAGCCGGGGACACAATCATGCAGATCTATGAAGCGGACGATTTTGACGTCAAAGTCAAATCTGACTCCAGCCCAGTGACTGAGGCAGATGAAGCTGCCGATGCCCTGATTTCGGCGGGCTTACGTGCTGCGTTCCCAGAAATTCTCTTGGTGACCGAGGAGCAGGCTGCCTCACATTTGGAAAAAGGCGACACGTTTCTGATCGTCGATCCTCTGGACGGGACCAAGGAATTCATCAACCGGCGTGGTGACTTCACGGTGAATATCGCGTTGGTCGAAAATGGTGTTCCAACCCGCGGCGTTGTTTATGCACCGGCAAAAGGGCGCATGTTCTACACCCAAGCGGACGGTCAATCGGTCGAAGAAACCGGCGCGCTTGACAAGGCGCAAGCCGGCGACGTGACCGTGATATCAGTGTCTGAACCAGACAATTCAGCGTTGATGATCGTCGCCTCAAAATCTCACCGCGATCAGGCGACCGAGGATTACATCAACAAATATCAGGTCAAAGACAGCAAAAGCGCGGGCTCGTCGCTGAAATTCTGTCTGGTCGCCACTGGCGAGGCGGACCTTTATCCCCGCGTCGGGCGCACGATGGAGTGGGATACAGCCGCTGGTCACGCCGTTTTGGCCGGTGCCGGTGGCAAGGTTGTTCGGTTCGATGACCACACGCCGCTGACCTATGGCAAGGACGACTATGCAAACCCGTTCTTTATCGCCTACGCTCCGGGCGTTGACCTGAAGGAGGCCTGATGTCTGTTCT
The DNA here is from genome assembly GCF_013032505.1 of Ruegeria atlantica. Lineage (GTDB taxonomy): Bacteria > Pseudomonadota > Alphaproteobacteria > Rhodobacterales > Rhodobacteraceae > Ruegeria > Ruegeria atlantica_F. The sequence continues at coordinate 133,540 of NZ_WQCG01000007.1, read as the reverse complement.
GATTGCGATCCCTGCACGCTATGCCTCGACCCGTTACCCAGGAAAGCCGCTGGTTCCGCTGACCGGGGCGAATGGCAATGCGATGACCCTGATAGAACGATCCTGGCGCGCCGCCTGTTCCGTATCGGGTGTGGACAAAGTGGTTGTCGCCACCGATGACGACCGCATTCGCGACGTGGCTGAAGGGTTCGGGGCAGAAGTGGTGATGACATCCGAGGCCTGTGGCAATGGCACGGAACGCTGCGCCGAAGCCCACGCTGCGCTGGGTGCGGGCTACGAGATCGTAGTGAACCTGCAAGGGGATGCGCCGCTGACGCCTCATTGGTTTGTAGAAGACCTGATTGCCGGTCTGCGTGCCGCGCCCGAGGCCGGCGTCGCCACACCGGTACTCCGCTGTGACGGCGACGCTCTGAACAGCCTGCTGAACGATCGCAAACACGGGCGCGTTGGAGGCACAACCGCTGTGTTCGCAGCCGACCACAGCGCGATGTATTTCTCGAAAGAGGTCGTGCCTTTTACCGCAGAAACGTTTTCTGGCGACAAGCCGACCCCGGTGTTCCACCATGTCGGCGTCTACGCGTATCGACCGGATGCCCTTGCCGCCTATCCCGCCTGGCCTGTCGGACCGTTGGAACAGCTGGAAGGGTTGGAACAGCTGCGGTTTATGGAAAACGGTCGAAAGGTTCTGTGCGTCGAGGTCGAGGCCAAGGGGCGTCAGTTCTGGGAGTTGAACAATCCGCAGGATGTGCCGAAACTCGAAGAGATGATGGCCGCGATGGGGTTGGATTGAACCTTTTTCCCCTGAAATTTCGTCCAAGACATCGTCTAACTGAGCGCGGTACTACAATTCGGAACGAATTATGAAAAACATTCTTGTCACCGGTGGCGCCGGGTACATTGGATCTCATGCATGCAAAGCGCTGTCTCGGGCCGGTTACATACCGGTCACTTTCGACAACCTGGCAACTGGTTGGCAGGAAGCGGTAAAATTCGGGCCGTTTGAACAGGGCGATCTGTTGGATCGCGCCCGGTTGGATGAAGTGTTCGCCAAATACGAACCCGTGGCCGTTATGCACTTTGCGGCCCTCAGCCAGGTGGGCGAGGCGATGTCCGAGCCCGGCAAATACTGGTCGAACAACGTGACCGGTTCGCTGACTTTGATTGAAGCCGCAGTGGCCGCCGGCTGTCTCAATTTTGTCTTCTCATCCACCTGTGCCACCTATGGTGAGCACGACAATGTAGTGCTGGATGAAGACACGCCGCAACTGCCGCTGAACGCCTATGGGGCCTCAAAACGTGCCATCGAGGATATACTGCGCGATTTCCAGGCGGCGCACGGCCTGAATCATGTGATCTTTCGATATTTCAACGTGGCGGGTGCCGACCCGGATGGCGAAGTTGGCGAGTTTCACCGACCCGAAACGCACCTTGTGCCTTTGATGCTGGACGCCATCGACGGCAAGCGCGACGGGCTGACCGTATTCGGGACGGATTATGACACCCCTGACGGCACCTGCATTCGCGACTACGTGCATGTTTGCGACCTGGTTGACGCCCATGTTTTGGGATTGAACTGGTTGGAACAAGGCAAAGACAGCCGCGTTTTCAACCTCGGAACCGGGTCAGGATTTTCGGTGATGGAAGTGATCAGCCACTCAAAGGCCGTGACCAACCGCGATGTACCCTATACGACCGGACCGCGCCGGGCGGGGGATTGCACCAAGCTGGTCTCTGGCTCAGTCCGCGCTAACGAGGAACTGGGTTGGACCCCAAACAGATCCACGTTAGAGACGATGGTTGCCGATGCCTGGCGGTGGCATCAGAATGGCCATTACGATAAATGAGCCCATCGTGACCGCTATCGGGGAAGACACGCTTCCGCCCATCTCATGGGCGCAAAAGTACCGGTTACGATTGAAACGACAGCGGCTGTTGTGGCGATCTTTTCGCAGCCGTCATCAATTGTCTGGATTGATCAACCGTACCGCGACCATCAAACCTGGCGACGTACTGGCTTTCACCACGGTCCGCAACGAAATCGCGCGCCTACCTTGGTTCCTGCACCACTATCGTACATTGGGCGTCGATCACTTTCTGATCGTCGACAACGATAGCGATGACGGCTCGGTACCCTTTCTCCAAGAGCAAGCTGACGTGTCGCTGTGGCAGACACAAGACAGCTATCGCACGTCGCGCTATGGGCTGGATTGGTTGACTTGGCTGCAATTGCGCTATGGCCACAACCACTGGACCCTGATGGTCGATGCGGATGAGTTACTGGTCTACCCTGATCACGACACCCACCCGTTGCACGACTTGACGAAATGGCTTGATGATCAAGGGCGAGCCGCGTTTGGCGCATTAATGCTGGATCTTTATCCCAAAGGCCCTCTGGGGGAACAAAACTACGAACCTGAGACCGACCCGACCGACGTTCTGGGGTGGTTTGATGCCGCTCCCTATCGTGCGCGACGGCAAAGCCCGCTGGGAAACCTGTGGGTGCAGGGCGGCGCGCGCGAACGTATGTTTTTTGCGGATAATCCGCGTCGATCTCCAACGCTGAATAAAATTCCACTGGTCCGATGGTCACGGCGCTATGCATATGTGAATTCGTGCCATTCCGCCTTGCCCCGCCATTTGAACGCCGTCTACGAAGGTCCTGGAGGCACTGCGCCTTCCGGCGTTTTGTTGCACACAAAGTTCCTGCCCGAAGTTGTGGAAAAATCAAAGATCGAGAAAAGACGCCGGCAGCATTTTCACGACCCTGAACAGTTTGCCGGATACTATGACGGCATCATGGAACGCCCAGTCGTATGGGTGCCGGACTCAGCGCTATACGACGGTTGGAGATATTTGCAGCAATTGGGCCTGATGGGAGAAATCGACTGGGAAGGTCACAACTCAAACTAACGGTTTTTAAAGTCGTTGCTTCGAAATAGGGAAAAATGGCATAAAACGGCAATTGCCCGGTACCACTCTGGCTTGTACAGGCTCTGGGCACGCTCGCGTAATTAACAAAGGTTGGGCAGTCGCGTGGGCCTATTGGATTCATACCGGATGAGATTGCGGCGCAAGCGCCGTATCTTGCGCTGTCTTCGAAAACGGCGCGACCTTGTTCCGGTTTTCGTAAACACAAATTCAATAGGACGAACTGACATTCTTCTGGTCAGCGTCATACGCAATGAGAAAATCCGCCTTCCGTATTTTCTGGACTACTACCGACGGCTGGGCATCAACCATTTTCTGTTCGTTGACAATGCCAGCGACGACGGGTCACTCGAGTACCTGTCGGAGCAACCCGATGTGTCGGTCTGGCGCGCCGATGCAAGCTATAGGCGCGCGTCATTTGGGGTGGACTGGACAAACTACCTGCTGCGAAAGTTTGCACACCGGCACTGGGTTCTAACAGTCGATCCGGACGAGTTCTTCATCTACCCGTTTTGCGACACACGCCCAATTCGTGCCCTGACCGACTGGTTGGACGGCTGCGCCGTGCGCAGCTTCAGCGCGATGCTAATCGACATGTATCCTGAAGGGCCAGTCGAGGACGCCGTTTATACCGAGGGTCAAAACCCGTTCGAAATCGCCAAATGGTTTGATGCGGGCAACTACTCGATCACGAAAAATCCGACTTACGGGAACCTGTGGATCCAAGGCGGTCCCCGCGCCCGTGTTTTCTTTAAGGACGAGCCCAAAAAAGCGCCTGCATTAAACAAGATACCGTTGGTGAAATGGGATAAGCGCTATGTCTATGTCAGCTCAACCCACTCGCTGCTGCCACGTGGGTTGAACCAGGTTTTTGATGAATGGGGTGGTGAAAAGACAAGCGGCGCGCTGTTGCACGCCAAACTCATCAGCACCCTGAGCGAGAAGGCCCGGGAAGAAATGGAGCGCGGACAGCATTACCGCAGCTCTGGCGAGTATCGCGCCTATGCCGAACATCTGGCGGATATGCCCGAGTTCTGGTGCGATAAGTCCGAAGCCTACATCAACTGGCGACAGCTTGAAATTCTGGGTCTCATGTCAAAAGGAAACTGGGCATGAGCGATCTGGGCATTGTCATGCTGGTGCACACAGCACTGAACCGGGCCGGGCAAGTGGCACGCCACTGGACGGCTTCGGGATGCCCGGTGGTGATCCATGTGGATCGCAAGGTGCCAACCAAGGCCTACGCGGACTTTGTTGCCGCCTGTTCAGATGACCCGCTAATCCGGTTTTCTGACCGTCACGTCTGTAATTGGGGCGGTTGGGGTATCGTTGCAGCCTCGCAATCTGCTGCCGCACTTATGCTTAAGACGTTCCCGGATGTGCGCCATGTTTTTCTGACTTCGGGGGCTTGTCTTCCCTTGCGACCAGTAGATGAGCTGGTCAACTACCTCGCGGACCGGCCGCGTGTGGATTTTATTGAAAGCGCTACAACCTCTGATGTCAGCTGGACTATGGGGGGTCTGGATCAGGAACGCTTTACCCTGAGATTTCCGTTTTCGTGGCGCAAAAATCGCAGGTTGTTCGATGCCTATGTGAAACTGCAACGCGCATTGCGTATTCGCCGAAACATACCCGAAGGACTGGTGCCACATATGGGTAGCCAGTGGTGGTGCTTGACCCGCCAAACCTTGTCGGCCATTTTGCAGGATCCAAAACGCGAGACCTATGATCGGTATTTTCGGCGCGTCTGGATACCTGACGAAAGTTACTTCCAGACGCTGGCGCGCCTGTATTCCACCCATATTGAAAGCCGGTCGCTGACCCTGTCCAAGTTCGACTACCAGGGCCGTCCGCATATTTTCTACGATGATCACCTGCAACTGCTGCGCAGGTCCGATTGTTTTGTTGCCCGCAAAATCTGGCCCAACGCGGATCGCCTGTATCAGGCCTTTTTGACCGATCAGGCCGGCGCCATGAAGCCCGCTGAACCCAACCCAAGCAAAATCGACCGGGTGTTTTCCAAAGCTGTCGAACGGCGCACACGCGGGCGTGACGGGCTGTATATGCAAAGCCGTTTTCCTCGGCACGGCAATGAAAACGGACTGACTTCTGCTCCGTATTCGGTGTTTCAGGGCTTTAGCGAAGTGTTCGAAGATTTTGAGCCTTGGTTGACCAACATCACAGGCGCACGTGTCCACGGGCATCTGTTTGGTCCGCAACGCGCTGAATTCGCCGGCGATGAGAACATCATCAACGGTTGCCTCAGTGATTGCGCAACGCTGCGGGACTACAACCCGACAGCGTTCATTTCCGACCTGATCTGGAATACGCGCGGTGAAAAACAGTGCTTTCAGTTCGGTCCCGCTGACACGCAAAAGATCAACTGGTTCCTGGCCCGGGACAAAAATGCACAAATTTCAGTCATAACGGGGGCGTGGGCTATTCCGCTGTTTCGTTCCAATTTGAACTTTGCAGATATCCGGGCCGAGGCCGCCCGACTGCAGCAGATCGAGACCAAGCAATTGGAAATTCTGTCTTCGGTCTGGACCAAAGCGCGCGTACGCAAGTGGACATTGGCGGAATTCGTTGAATCTCCGGTCGAGCCCTTGCAAACCGTAATCGAAGATACCGGAACCATCCAAACCAGCCACCTGACCGAAGCGCCAAAAATGGTGGACCTCACCGGTTTTGGCCAGTTCCTGCAAAACCTCAAGAACCAGGGCATGCATCCCTATCTGATGGGCGACTTCCCACCGGATGACAGTTTGGCCAATCGGGTCCGGCCGTACCGAAAACCCTATCTGGTGCAGTAAGCCTTTATGACGCCCCAATTCGACTATTTCATAATTCTTGCGGCCATGCGGACCGGCTCCAACCTGCTTGAGGCAAATCTGAACGCCATCAAAGGGGTTACGTGCCATGGCGAGGCGTTCAATCCCCATTTCATCGGCCGGCTTAAATCCGACGCGCTACTAGGCGTCTCGTTAGAGGAACGGGATCACGACCCGTCCTTTTTGCTTGAGGCGATCCGACAAGCGCCCGGAGAACTGAACGGGTTTCGCTTTTTTCAAGGGCATGATCCGCGCGTGTTAGAGCCTGCATTAAGTGATCCGCGCTGCGCCAAGATCATTTTGACACGAAATCCGCTGGACAGTTTCATCTCACTGAAGATCGCGCGCGAAACAAAGCAGTGGCAGCTGAAGAACATCAAGCGTCGCCGCGAAGCCCAGGTTGAGTTCGACGCCGAAGCGTTCATGAAATACCTGAACCGGCAGCATGAATTCCACTTGTTGTTGTCGCAGCGTTTGCAACAAAGCGGCCAGACCCCGTTTTACATTGCCTATGAAGACCTGAACCATCTGCCCATTCTGAACGGGCTTGCCGCTTGGTTGGGTGTGTCCGGCAGGCTGTCGGCAATCGACAAAACGCTCAAACCGCAAAACCCGGAACCGGCACTGTCCAAGGTGACGAACCCCCATGAGATGGAGCAGGCGTTATCGCAGATCGACAGCTACAACCTGCACAGCACTCCGAATTTCGAACCACGCCGGCGCCCTTTGGTGGCAAACTACATTGCCGCGCCAAAAACGCCCCTGATGTACATGCCGATCCGCGGCGGAATGGAACAACCCGTGGCAAAGTGGATGGCCACGCTGGATCATGTTGAAATCGACCAATTACTGACCAATCAAAACAGAAAGCAGACGCGACAGTGGTTTCAATCCAATCCCGGGCATCGAAAATTCACCGTGCTGCAACATCCTTTGACGCGGGCGCATCGCGCCTATTGCAAGCATATCTTAAACACGGGTCCCGGTGCGTATCCCAAGATACGTCATGTGCTGCGCAACCGGCTAAAAATTCCTATCCCCGGACAGTTGCGCGAAGGCAATTACCCGATTGAACAACACTATGAGGCATTTTCGGCATTCCTGACTTTCCTGCGCCAAAACCTTGCCCAGCAGACAGCCATACGCATTGACGCGGCATGGTGCAGCCAGTCGCAGGTCCTTGAAGGAATGGCACCTTTTGCTTTGCCCGACCTAATCCTGCGGGAAGACGAAGTCACAACCGCACTGCCCGATCTGGCGCGCCGGATGGGACACGATACACCACCTTCACCCGAACTCAGCGAGCCAGATGTACCCTTCTCGTTGGCCGAGATTTATGACGATAACTTGGAGGCGCTGTCCGCACAGGCGTACCAACGTGACTATATGCAGTTCGGATTTGGGCCCTGGACACCGCTTAGGGACGCAGAGTAATCAGCGTGCCCCGGTTTACCATTGAATAGATCTCTTCGATCTCGTCGTTCTTGACGGCGATGCAGCCCGCGGTCCAATCCGACGTCTTTTTAGCGCGCTTACGCTCTTTGCGACGGTTCGGCTGTCCGTGGATAAAGATATCTCCGCCTGGATCGACACCCATGGCCTTCGCTTTCGCGACGTCTTCAGAGTTCGGGTACGAAATCCCTAGCGACAGATGATAGCGGCTATTGGGATTGCGACGATCAATCAGATAACTGCCTTCCGGTGTGCGTCCATCGCCCCGCTTTGCTTTGGTGCCGTTGGGCGCAAATCCAAGATCAACCTTATATTCTTTCAGGATCTTATCATTGTGCAAAAGATATAGTTTACGCGCACTCTTGTTTATGACCAGAGAGGTCACTTCGGGTCCGTTGTAGGTCAGAATTCTGGGGCTGGCCGAAGCACACGCTGAAAGACTCAGCGTTGCCATTGCGCCCAATCCAAATGCTCGACGATCCATGTTCACTGCCTGCTGCTCTTTTTTTGTGTATTATGCCAGAAATCGAAAAAACTGAAATCACTTTTTGATGTTCTGTTGCTCAGTCAGGCGACGCTCGATGCTGTCCAACCGCTCCAGCACTTCATCACGATAGGCATCGGTTTTGACTTCGTCCTCTGCATGATGCGCATCCTGCATCGAATTTACGATCAGACCAACCAGCAGGTTCACCACTGCAAAGGTGGTCACCATAATGAACGGCACAAAGAACAGCCAGGCGTAAGGATAGATCTCCATTACCGGGCGCACGATACCCATCGACCAGCTTTCCAGCGTCATGATCTGAAACAGTGTGTATGCCGAAAGGCCCAGGTCACCAAACCAGCCCGGGAAGGTCTGGGAGAACAGTTTGGTCGAGATCACCGCGCCGATGTAAAACAAGATCGCCATCAGAAGGAAAACGCTGGCCATACCCGGCAGAGCCGAGATGAACCCTTCGACCACGCGACGAAGGCGCGGCGCGACCGAAATTACACGCAAAACCCGCAGAATTCGCAAAGCCCGCAGCACCGACAGGCCGGAACCACCCGGCACCAGAGCGATACCTACAATCACAAAATCAAACACGTTCCAACCATTGGTGAAAAACCTGCGCCCAGTTGCCAGTAGTTTCATCCCGATCTCGGCTACGAAAATGGCCAGGCAAAGGCTGTCCAGTGTCACAATCAACGGGCCTGCAACGCCCATCAGTGTGGGTGATGTCTCCATCCCTAGCAGAATCGCGTTAAAGATGATGACACCGGTAATGAACTTCCCGAAAGCTGGTGCTTCGATAAGGGTCAGCAGGCGTTGGGTGATCCCCATTCGGGTGTTCTCCTGTAAGTCTTAAGGGTTCAGGGTGAACCGGGCGGCAAGTTCGGTGTGTGACGACCATCGAAATTGGTCAACGACCTGTACCCATTCAAGGGTGTAGCCTGCATTAACAAGCATTTTCGCATCGCGGGCGAAGGTCACCGGGTTGCAGGACACATAAGAAATCACCGGGCGCAGGGCATGCGCCAACTCGACCATTTGCGCTTCGGCCCCGGCGCGTGGTGGGTCAATCACAACTGCATCAAAGGACTTCAATTCATCCGGCATCAGCGGTCGCCGAAAAAGGTCACGGGCCTCGGTCGTAACCCGTTTGAGGCCCTGCGCTTTGCGCCAACCCTGATCCAGCGCTTGCGTCATCGCAGGCTCACCTTCAACAGCGTGAACCTCTGCTTCTTTGGCCAAAGGCAAGGAGAATGTGCCGCTACCAGCGAACAGATCCAAAATACGCTTTGATCCAGCCACAGATTCGGAAACAGCCTTTAACAGAGCCTGTTCTCCGTCTTTTGTCGCCTGTAGAAACGCGCCAGGCGGTGGGATGACACCCGCCACGCCAAAGCGCTGGACAGGCGGCTGGCGCATGGCAATTACTTCACCGTCCCAGCTAAGCCGGGCCAGACCGTATTTCTCGGTCGCTTGCGCCAAGGCCAACTCAAGTGGGCCGTCCAGCGGTTTGCCGCCACTTACCGCCACATCCAGCCCGACTTCGGACAAGGTCAACGTCACAGCGAGTACACCCTTGCGGCTGCCGCCTAGAACGGCCAGCGCTTCGGCAACTGGAATGGCCTTAATCAGGGCCGGATCCAGCAGATGACAATCCGGGATCTCGGTGATCGTATCTGACGCGCGGCCGTGGAACCCGGCCAATGTGCCCTTTTTTGTCCGTCGAACCGCGATCGTTGCGCGACGGCGAGATCGCTCTGGCGAAGTATGGATCGGACGCATCACGGCCTCCAACCCCTGTGCGGATAACGCGGTGCGCACCACGTCAACCTTCCAGTCAGCAACGAACCCATCCGCCGCGTGCTGCAGCTGGCATCCGCCACACGACTTGTAGTGCCGACAGGGAGCTTTAACTCGTTGGTCCGAGGGCGTTTCGACGCGAATATCTGTCAGGAACTGGCCCAGCAACGTGCCGCTAACCACCTCACCTGGCAAGGTGCGCGGAGCGTAAATGGGGCCATCAGCGATGCCGTCGCCTTGATGGCCAAGGCGGGAAATGGTGTAGGTTTGCGTCATGAGCGCCTGATACCGGGGCTTGGCCCGCAACAAAACCCTTATTCCGCAGCTTCCGCCTGAATGAACCCGCCCGACTGACGATGCCAGAACCGCGCATATAGCCCGCCGCGATCCAGCAGCTCATTATGCGTGCCGGTTTCAACGATACGCCCCTGATCCAGAACTATGATCCGGTCCATCTCGCTGAGCGTCGACAGACGATGCGCAATCGCCAGCACCGTCTTGCCCTGCATAACCCGATGCAAAGCTGTCTGGATCGAGGCCTCAACTTCGGAATCGAGCGCCGAGGTCGCCTCATCCAGTACTAGAATAGGCGCATCTTTTAGAATGGCGCGGGCCAACGCGATCCGTTGCCGCTGCCCACCACTCAGCTTTACGCCGCGCTCGCCCAGATGGGCATCATAGCCGGTTCGGCCATGTGCGTCCTGAAGGCTTAGGATGAACTCATGCGCTTCGGCCTTCTGGGCCGCCTCGATCATTTCATCTTCCGAAGCGTCAGGACGGCCGTAAAGGATGTTCTCACGCGCAGATCGATTGAACATTGCGGTTTCCTGCGTGACCATGCCGATCTGGCGACGCAAGCTATCCTGCGTCACCTTGGATACGTCCTGGCCATCAATCAGGATCGCACCCTTTTCGCCGTCATACAGGCGCAACAACAACGAAACCAAGGTTGATTTCCCTGCGCCCGAAGCGCCGACAATGCCCAACTTTTCGCCAGGGTGGACGGTCATATTCACGTCCGATACGCCGCCAATATCGCGACCATAGGCAAAGCTGACTTGGTCAAAAGTGATCTGACCTTCAGGCACGGACAGGTTCGCCGCACCATCCTGATCCTCGACCCGTTCACGTCTGGCCAGCGTTTTCATACCGTTCTCGATCTCACCGACATTGGCATAAAGCCCCATCAGCGTGAAACTGACCCAGCCGGTCATCTGTGCGATGCGGATCGAAACGGCCCCAGCGGCCACGATGTCCCCGGCGGTTGCAGCCCCCGCTTGCCATAACCATAGAGTTGCGCCGATCAGCAACACGGGCAGAACCCCGGCCAGCAGCATAAGAATAAAACGGAAGCTGGCTGACAGGCTGCCGAAAGCCAGCATCTTTTCTCGCAGATCGACCATGGAATTCCGCGCGGCCTGGTCTTCGAAGTCAGAATGGGCAAACAGTTTGACGGTCTTGATGTTGGTGATCGTATCGACCACCTGACCTGACACCATGGCCCGTGCCCCAGCCCGCGCGGCCGAGCGTTTTCGGATGCGTGGCAAATACCAGCGCACCAGCAGAAAATACACCACCAGCCAGGCTGCAAACGGCAACATCACCAGCGGATGAATAGACCCTAACAAAAGCAAAGACCCCGCAAGTGAGGCCAATGCAAAGACGATCGCGCTGATCGTTTCCGACACGACAGAGGCCATCGCATTGGATGTTTGCATCTGCTTCTGCGCAATGCGACCGGCGAAATCGTCGTCGAAATAAGTGACCGATTGACCAAGGGTCCACCGGTTCAACTTGGCCAGAACCAGCGGTGTGATGTTGGGCATGACGATGTAGTTGTTGGTCAGCGACGAAAGCCCGAACAGGGCCGGACGCAGTAGCATGAAAAACGCAACGACGCCAAGGATCATCCACACGTTTCTGGCAGTCAAAAAATTGCCGGGTCCGCTGGTTGTTGCCGCGTCAATGACCAGACCTAACATCCATGCTGTACCGGCTTCCATCGCGCCAGCCGTGGCCGAAAAGAAAGCAGCAACGAAAATCATTGGCCATGCACCTGACAGGCACCAGCGAATGAACGCCCCCAGCGTTTGCGGCGGGGGCGTTTCGATGTTTTTGAACGGATTTATGAGGTCGGCAATCCTCATTCAGCGGCCTCCGGATTCAGGAAGCCCCCAGATTGCCGCGCCCAGAACTGGGCGTAAAGCCCACCTTGCGCCAACAGTTCGGAATGGCCGCCTTCTTCGACGATCCGACCGCCATCCATGACCAGAATACGGTCCATCTGCGCGATGGTACTTAGCCGGTGGGCAATGGCGATCACGGTTTTACCTTGCATCATGCCGTAAAGAGTTTCCTGAATTGACGCCTCGACCTCGGAATCTAGGGCAGATGTCGCCTCATCCAACAGCAAGATTGGTGCATCTTTCAGGATCACCCGCGCCAGCGTTACGCGCTGCCGCTGACCGCCAGACAGCTTCACGCCCCGCTCACCCACATGCGCGTCGTAGCCGGTGCGCCCTTCGGGATCTTGCAGATCAAGAATGAACTCATGAGCTTCGGCCTGCTTGGCGGCTGCAATCATCTGCTCTTCTGTGGCTTCGGGACGGCCATAGAGGATGTTGTCGCGCACCGAACGATGCAGCAGAGCGCTGTCCTGTTGAACCATACCGATATGGCTGCGCAAACTGTCCTGCGTGACCTTGGCGATGTTCTGTTCATCAATCAGAATCGCACCCTGCTCGACATCGTAGAACCGCAAAAGAAGCTTAACCAGGGTCGATTTTCCCGCACCGGATCGCCCGATCAAGCCGATCTTTTCGCCCGGTTGGATAGTCAGATTGATGTGATCCAGACCACCTGTTTTGCGACCGTAGTGGTGCGACAGATCGCGAATGTCGATCTGACCGCTGGTCAGTTGCAACGGCTTGGCATCCGGGGCATCCAGCAGATCAATGGGCTGCGCAATCGTCTGCATCCCCTCGGCCACAACACCAAGCTGGCGGAAAAAGCTGGTCAGCGCCCACATGATCCAGCCAGTCATTGCATTCAGGCGCAAGGTCAATGCGGTTGCTGCCGCAACAACACCCACCGATGCGCTACCCTGCATCCAAAGGGAAATAGCCCAACCCACAACCCCAACGATCAGCAAACCGTTCAGCGTGACCAAAACCGCGTCCATGATCGTGAAAATCCGCATCTCGACCTGGAAGGTGCGGCGCGTTTCCTCAATAGCTTCGCGAGCATAGTCCAGTTCCTGCGCGCCATGAGCGAACATCTTGACCGAGTGGATATTGGTATAGCTGTCCACCACCCGGCCCGTGACAGCCGAACGTGCATCCGATGCCGCCTGCGAGGCCGGGCCAACCCTTTTTACCGTCCAGCGAACCAGAACCGCGTAAAGCGCAAACCATGCTAGCAGCGGCAACAGCAACCGTGGATCGGCCGCCATCAACAGGACGGCGGCACCAATCAGGTACGCTATTGAGAATGAGATCGCATCAAACACCTGAAACACGGCCTCACCCGCAGCGGGTGGTGTTTGCATGATCCGGTTGGCAATGCGACCGGCAAAGTCATTCTCGAACCACCCCACGGATTGGCGCAGCACATGCTTGTGCGCGCGCCAGCGGATCAGGGTGCCAAAATTCGGCAGGATCGTATTGTTCAGAAGCAACACGTCGACGACATGCAGCAGCGGGCGCAGGAACAGTACAAACAGTGCCAGCAGGATCAGTTCGGTCCCGTGGTCCTGCCATACTTCGGTGGGCGTACCGGATAACAGGTCAACTACGCGACCCATATAGTAGATAAGGCCAACCTCAACCGCCGCAACGACGACGGAAATCAAGCCAGCCCAGAAGAACACCCGCATGAATGGCTGCGAGTAGTCCAACATGAACGGCCACAACCGCGTCGGCGGTGTGTCGGTTTCCTTGTAGGCAACAAAAGGGTCAACGAGGTTTTCGAAATAGCGAAACATGGAGAGTGCTCCGGTTGAGCAGAAAATTAGTCATGCGAAGAAAGATGGCGTCAGAACACCACCCTTACGGGTCAAAGTGTTCCAGCCTTAGCTGTCCCAGATCCCGTAATACATTCGCATCCCTCCATTCATGTGACAGGGGCAAGTAACCATAAACTTATTTACTTGTCATCCCCTTTTGAGACTTCCTTTATTCACCTAGCAGGTCTTCGCGACCCAGCGTGAAGCCCGAGGCAATCCACTGCGCCTCAAGCTCAGCCAGTTTCTTGCCCAGCGCGGGGCCGGTGAATTCAGGGATCAGATCTGTTGCCTTGATCGGAAAGATCGCAGCGGCACCTGAGTGAAGATCGCGTTTGATAGTGTCTGACCAGGGCTGCTCCAGAAAAGCACAGCGCAAAAGCGATTCATGAAGCCCGTCTGTTTCGCCGTACCGAAACCCCAATTCGGCAAAACTGGCCGGGCTGGATGCTTCATCGCGCATACGGGTCAGGCGCTGCAATTGCGCACGACTAAGACGCAACGATTTCGCGACCTCGGGTGGCGCAATGGCCGCCAATCGCCGCACCGGTTCCGGATCGGCGCCAGCCTGCTGTTCCAACGTGATCAACGGTGCCAATGCACGATCATCTGCGCCGGGCAATAGCTGCACCATAACTCCGGCACTGCGCATCGCGGCAACGGAAGGCGCGGGATCAGGTGCCCCCAACAGTTTCAATAGCTCGGCCCCAACGCGTTCGCGGGATAAACCCGCCAGACCGTCCAGGTTGGACGCAATGGCCGCCAGAGCGTCGGGATCAAACCCAGCCTCGGCATCCCCATACCAGGCGTGAAAGCGGAAATAGCGCAGCGACCGCAGGTAATCCTCACGAATTCGGTTCGCAGCAGTGCCGATAAACCGGACGCGACGCGCCTGCAGATCAGGCAAGCCATTCAAAGGGTCCAGAACGATACCGTCAGGCCTCGCATAGATCGCATTCATCGTGAAATCGCGACGTGCGGCATCCTCTTCGACTTTGCCCGAAAAAGCGACGACTGCGCGACGGCCATCCGTTTCAACATCACGGCGAAAGGTAGTGATCTCATGCGGGATACCCTGACTAACCACGGTGATTGTGCCGTGATCAATCCCGGTGGGTATGGCCTTAAGCCCCGCTTTCTGCGCCAGCTCGACCACTTTTTCAGGCCGCGCGTCGGTAGCGATATCGATATCTGATACCGGAGATCCCAATAGCGCGTTGCGGACACATCCGCCGACAAACAAAGCCTGGAAACCAGCATCGGTCAGGGCGGCGCAAACCCGTTGCGTTGCAGGTTCGGACACCCAGTCTTCTGTGATGTGAGTCATTCGTTAATCCGTGCTGCCAATCCCCGCAAAATTCGGGCTGTTGCACCCCAGATGTAATAGGGGCCGAAAGGTACCGTGAAATAATACCGCCTTTGTCCGCGCCAGCGACGCGATTCAACGATATAATTCGCAGGGTTGAGCACATGTGCAAGAGGAACTGAAAACACCTCGGCCACTTCGCCCGGCTCGGGCGCGGATTGAAAAGTTTCCCGCAAGATTGCAACTACAGGCGTTACGGTGAAAGACGTCACCGTTTCATGCGTCGGCAAGTGGCCAAGAATTTCCGGCAACTCCTGTGGAAGGCCGATTTCTTCCTGGGCTTCGCGCAAAGCGGTGGCGGTTACATCCGCATCGCCTTTGTCCTGTTTGCCACCCGGAAAAGCAATCTGACCGGGGTGATGTTTAAGAGCCGAAGATCGTTTTGTAAGGATCAGGCGGGGCACACCACCTACCAGCGAAATCGGAACCAAAACTCCGGCGGGACGGAGTTTGCGGCCTTCGGGAAGAACAAAATCGGGGTTCAGGTCGAAATCGCTTGAACCTTCGCCAGGGCGGCGCAAGGCCGCCCGCAGCTGATCAGTTGGATCAGGCGTTGTCCGCATCAAACCCAACCGTAGAAGGATCAAGCACGTAATGCGCACCACAGAACTGGCAATCGGCGGTCACGTCACCCTCGGGCGTGGTCATCTTCTCGATGTCCTTGGCCGAATAAATCGACAGACTTTGCCGCACACGATCTTCGGAACATGTGCACCCAAATTGCACCGACTGCGCATCGTAGACCCGAGGCTGTTCTTCGTGGAACAGACGGATCAATAAATCCGTGGGTGCAATTGACGGGCCGATCAGTTCCAGGTCATCGACCGTGTCCAACAACACGTTGACGCGACCCCAATTTTCGCCTTCTTCACCATCGACAAGATCATTTGCAGTCAGGATGTTCCCTTCGCCCTCACCGGAGGCCACAAAGGGCGAAGCTTTTGGCATGTGCTGCAGCATGACCCCACCTGCACGCCAGTGTTCGCCTACGCCCGGCTCGGTCGATTTGCCAAAGCTTAGCGAAAACCGGGTCGGTAACTGTTCTGACTGGGCGAAATACGCCTCGGCACAAGCGCTAAGCGATCCTCCGTCCAGAGGGGTGATGCCTTGATAAGGTTGGGTTCCCTCACCCTGATCAATCATGATGGCAAAATACCCCTCGCCCACCTGATCGAACGGAGCACCGTCTGTCAGGCGGTCGCGGTCAAAGCTGGCATAGGCACGAATACGGGCCGGCTCACCCTCGGTCTTTGGGGCATAGTAATCGGTCGCAATCATGCGCACAGCACCCTTGGACTGAACCTGCAGAGACAGCTTCCAGCGCAGCGCAACTGTCTGGCCGATCAGCGCAGTCAGAAGGGCCATTTCGGCCACCAACGCCTCGACCTTTTCGGGGTAGTCATGCTGTTTCAGGATGCCGTCAAGCACACCATCCAGACGGGCTACGCGGCCGCGGATATCCGATACATCGAGTTGAAAGGGCAGGACGGTATCGTCCCACGCGATTTTTGTTCCAAGAGACATGGGGTTTCCTTACACGCCACAGGTTGGCATACCGCCAGCATATAGGTCGAACTATTCGGGTTTTAAGGGGCCATACATGATCAGACGGTTTGGTGAAACCCCTCAAGCCGGGCGGACATACACGCGCCGGGTGGGAGTTTATGCGTTGCTGCCCCGTGGCCGAAGCCTTTTACTGACCTGCCAGACAGAACCCGGGCCTGATCTACAATTGCCCGGCGGTGGAATTGATCCGGGCGAATCACCGATCACGGCCCTGCACCGCGAAGTGTTCGAAGAAACCGGCTGGTTGATCGCATCGCCGCGTCGCATCGGTGCCTTTCGTCGGTTCACTTATATGCCCGAATACGATCTGTGGGCTGAAAAGATTTGCCACATCTATCGCGCCCGTCCTGTTCGGCGAATGGGACCGCCATCTGAACCGTTCCACGAAGCCCTGTGGATGCACACTGCCGATGCGGTTCAGATGCTGGGCAATGGCGGCGATCGCCACTTTGCCGCGCTGCATGAACAACGGCTTCAGTGACCATTATATTCAAAGAATACGGCCGAAATATCATCATCCATTCCCTGACCGGGCGACATGGCCTGCGTCAGCCGCCAGAACATATCGTCCAGGAATTCAGTTCCGCTTCGGCACGACCCGCAATCCAGTGCCATCTTTAGCAAGCCGTCCTCTTCCAGCAAGCCGCCATCGGCAAGACTACACTCCGTAAAACCATCGGAATACAGCAATAGCCGGTCACCGGGCTGCATATAAAACTCGGTCCGTTGAAAGGTGACATCCGGCAGCAATCCGATGGGCAACCCGCCCTCACCCAGAAATTCAGTTCTTCCGTCCTGACATAGCAACAGCGGATGTGGATGCCCTGCCTGCACCATTTTCACATGTCCGTTGCGCAAGTCCACGATGGCATAGACCATCGTAAAATACTCTTCGATCCCCGTGTCTGCCATCAGCCGCGAATTCAGAGTTTCTGCGACCTCTTCAGGTGGCAGCAACGCGTAAAATTTGTCGAACCGCCGCGCCATCGCAACGTTCTGATCAAAGTGATTGCTGGACAGGTAGCCCCCCAATCGCGCCGTCATCATGGCCGACGTGATGCCATGTCCGGATACATCGATACTGTAAAACCCCAGCCTGTTCACACCCGGAGAGAACATCCCCACCAGATCGCCTCCTATATGACCGCAGGGTTTCAGCAGCATACTCACCCGGGATTTACCAAACTCGCGCGTCAGTTCCGGGACCAGTGATTCCTGTATTTTTCGCGCCTGTATCAGGTCTTTGTCGATCGCATCGTGGGCAACGCGCAGTTCCTCAAGCGCAGATTCGATCAACTGGTTTTTCCTAGACAACTCGCGCTGCATATCAAGAATACGCGCACCCGCCGAGATGCGTGCCCGCAGTTCATCCGCCTCCAGCGGTTTGATCAGGAAATCATCCGCACCGGCATCCAGGCCGCGGGCCACTTCTTGCTTTTCACTTTTGGACGTCAGCAGAATAAAATAGCTGTATTGCTTGCTGTCCAGGGCGCGAAACGCCTTGCAAAAGTCCAACCCGCTCATTCCCGGCATGACCCAATCACTAAGGACCAGATCTGGTGGATCCGACGCACACATTTCAATTGCGACGTCACCACTGTCGGCCTCAAGCACGTCAAAGCCCCACTTCTTGAGTGAAGCGACCAGAATTCGCCGCTGCAGGCGGCTGTCATCTACAACAAGCACCTTTTGGATCGCACCAAAGTCCAGTTCTGATCCGGTGTCTGCCTGACTGACCTCTGCCACCTTAACCCTCTACCCAGCAACGCCTATCGGAATGGGATGACCCTATGGCGAGGCTGTTTAACAATGGGTGAAAAGCGAAACCCTTGCCGCTTAACCCGCTCTTTACTCATTCTGCGCTACCAAATCCCCAAGCAGATAAGGTGAGGATGGCATGATCAACTGGTCCAGGGTTCGACAGCTAAGGGACGAGGTCGGCGCCAGCGAATTTAATGAGGTGGTGCATATCTTTCTTGACGAAGTGAATGAGGCGCTTACCCGGCTTCGCAACGACTCCGCCCGCACAGAGTTCGAACAAAACCTACATTTTGTAAAAGGAAGCGCGCTGAGCCTTGGGTTCGAGACCTTAGCAAAGCTTTGTCAGGACGGGGAAAGGCAATCGGCACAAGGGGACGCCCAAGTGGTCGACGTGGCCAATATCCTCAGAGTATTCGAACACTCTGCCGTTGAGTTCAAGGCAGGGCTAAGCAGTTTATTGCGGCCAGCGAAGCCGGTAGATTGACTGACGGGGTTCCGTTCATCGCTACCCCAGAGTTCGCGTCAATCTGCCAACCTTGGCAACCCGATCAGTTCTGAGGTGGTTGATCTAGACCTACCCCAAGCCGAGCCGCACGGTCAGATCACGAATTGCACCAGCGTTTCATCTTCGGTGATGTCGGTATAGGTAAAGCCCGCATCGTCAAGATGCGCAAAAAGGCGCACGAAGTTCTCGGGCTTTCGCGTTTCGATACCGATCAAGACCGACCCGAAATTGCGGGCCGACTTTTTCAAGTATTCAAAGCGAGCAATATCGTCCTCGGGGCCCAGGATGCCCAGAAACTCTTTTAGTGCACCCGGACGTTGTGGCAGGCGCAGGATGAAGTACTTCTTGACGCCGGAATAACGCTGTGCCCGTTCCTTGACCTCAGGCAATCGTTCGAAATCGAAGTTGCCGCCCGAGGTGACACACACAACGGTTTTTCCCCGGATAAAGCTTTGCACGTCGCCCACAGCCTCGACCGCCAAGGCCCCGGCTGGTTCCAGAACGATGCCCTCGACGTTCAGCATTTCAATCATGGTTGTACAAATGCGGTCTTCGGACAGCACTAGAACGTCAGACAGGTGGCGGGATTTCAACAACTCAAACGGCTTTTCCCCAATCCGACCTACGGCAGCGCCGTCGACAAATGTATCCACATGGTCCAAAGCCACCGGATGCCCCGCCGCCAAAGCCGCCCGCAGACAAGCCCCACCCGCCGGTTCTACGAACAAACAATGGGTGCGATCCCCGAACCACGTTGCCACACCGGAAGACATGCCGCCGCCACCCACCGGTAAGATGACATGATCGGGCACCTGTCCCAGCTGTTCCTCGATCTCGACCGCCAGCGAAGCCTGGCCTTCGATCACATCTTCATCGTCGAACGGCGACAGGAAGTATCCACCTTGCTGGGCACACCAGTCCTGCGCCGCAGCCAGAGTATCGTCAAAATAGTCTCCGGTCAGGTGGATCTCGATATTGTCGCCGCCGAAAATCCGGGTCTTTTGGATTTTCTGCTGCGGCGTCGTCACCGGCATAAAGATCACACCCTTCACACCCAGATGCTTGCACATATAGGCCACACCCTGTGCGTGATTGCCCGCACTGGCACAGACGAACAGTTCCTGCCCCTGCTGCTTGCGCATGGCATTGAATGCGCCACGGATCTTGTAGGACCGCACCGGGCTGAGGTCTTCGCGCTTGAGCCAGATGTCCGCGCCATAGCGGTCGGACAGATGGGCATTCCGTTGCAGCGGCGTCGCAGGAAAAACAGAGCGCATTGCCTGTTCGGCAGTACGGGCGCGGGTCATGAAATCGGTCATGAACGCTTCACTGGCTTATCCCGACTAAAAGAGCAAGGAATACATATGTGTACGGCTCAAGAGAGCTCGCGTTTCTCGATATAGACGCCATAGATCGTGGTCAGGATGCTGACATTGATCAATGGGATTACAAGCATGCTTGAAAACAACACGATCAAGACACCGATAACCGGGACAAAGAGCAACAATGACGCCAGCAGTTGAAGCAACAACTGGAGGAGTATGGACAAAACGACCAAAAGCGCAATTGCACCACTGGCGCCCGAAGTTGCCTGCCAAGCCTCAGAAAGCTTTATTGGTTTTCCGATGGCTGCGCCGGGCAAAATAGGGGATGCCCGATAAAACCCGATGGTGAGAAAGATAACCAAAGCCACCCAGACCAAAATTCCCAATGCTGCTGAAGCTTGCGCCATCAATCCCATGACAAGCATCGCTGGTAACATTATCACGAGAGCTATGAGGCAAAGCATAAGAAGACGCCCGAAATAGGCGAGAACCCGGTCAAACCGGAAGGGTGGAACCAGCCCGGTCGGGTATTCCTCAAGCAGGACAAATCGGTGCCACGACACGATAATCCAAAGCATAACCCCCAAGACAACCACCATTAAACACAACATAAACCCTGTGAAGGAAGCCGCTGTTACACCTTCGGGGAAGCCGGTCGTTTCACTGTCGAATTCTTCAAAAGGGATGCCGAACAGAAAAAACAAAGCGATGGCCAGAAGACCGCCGATGAGCGCAGGCACAACTGAAATCTGAAGCGCTTGTTTTAGGTTCCTTATAACCATCTTCACCGAATGCACTAAAATCTCTAGTCCCAGCACGAAAACTGCCCTCTCAACCAATCCTTGTTCTCTTTCCGAACGTTTCACCTCAATTCCGGGCCTGCGTCAATCCACACAGCTTGCCCCCGCGTCCAAAACCCGCTAGGGGCCAGTCGTTCTACGCATAAAGGGAAGTCAGATGTCCGCGCCCAAGAAAGTTGTTCTGGCCTATTCCGGTGGCCTTGATACCTCGATCATTCTGAAATGGCTGCAGACCGAGTATGGCTGTGAGGTTGTGACCTTCACCGCCGATCTGGGTCAGGGTGAGGAACTGGAACCCGCCCGCCAAAAGGCCGAGATGCTGGGGATCAAGCCCGAGAACATCTATATCGAGGACATCCGCGAAGAGTTTGTCCGCGACTTTGTTTTCCCGATGTTCCGCGCCAACGCGCAATATGAAGGCCTGTACCTGCTGGGTACCTCGATCGCGCGGCCGCTGATTTCCAAGCGCCTGGTCGAGATCGCTGAAGAAACCGGTGCCGACGCTGTGGCGCATGGTGCCACCGGCAAGGGCAACGATCAGGTTCGCTTTGAACTGGCGGCCTATGCTCTGAACCCAGACATCAAAGTCATTGCGCCGTGGCGTGAGTGGGACCTGACCAGCCGGACGCGTCTGTTGGAATGGGCCGAAGCCCATCAGATTCCGATCGCCAAAGACAAGCGCGGTGAGGCGCCCTTCTCGGTCGACGCGAACCTGCTGCACACGTCGTCCGAAGGTAAGGTTCTGGAAGACCCCGCCGATATGGCACCCGATTATGTCTATCAGCGAACCGTCCACCCCGAGGATGCGCCGAACGAGCCGGAATTCATCGAGATCGGCTTTGAAAAAGGCGACGCAGTCAGCATCAATGGCGAGGCGATGAGCCCCGCGACCATCCTGACCAAGCTGAACGAATACGGCGGTAAGCACGGCATTGGGCGTCTTGACCTGGTCGAAGGCCGCTTCGTTGGTATGAAATCGCGCGGCATATACGAAACGCCCGGCGGCACCGTCCTGCTGGAAGCACATCGTGGTATTGAATCCATCACCATGGACCGTGGCGCAATGCATCTGAAGGACCAGTTGATGCCGCAATATGCGGAGCTGATCTATAATGGATTCTGGTATTCGCCTGAGCGTGAGATGTTGCAGGCTGCAATCGACAAGTCGCAGGAACATGTTACCGGAACCGTGCGTGTGAAACTGTACAAAGGTCTGGCCTCGACCGTTGGTCGTTGGTCGGATCATTCGCTCTATTCCGAAGAGCATGTAACATTCGAAGACGATGCAGGCGCTTACGATCAAAAAGACGCTGCAGGCTTCATCCAATTGAATGCCCTGCGCCTGAAACTTCTGGCTTCGCGCGAGAAGCGTCTGTCCAAGTAATTCTTGCCATCGCTGCAACGACGAACCCCGGTGCCCGAAAGGGTGCCGGGTTTTTCTTTATCTTCACTGGCCTGTTAGTTCCAGTAGCGTCACCCTTGCCAGTTTCGCCCTTTTGTCTTTACGCAAAGGTCAACAGGGAAAGGGTAAAACATGCTTCAGGACATCGCCGACGGGATTCAAAAAGGTCTGAGAGATAAGACGTTTGACGGCTCTCTCAAATTCGACTGCGGCGATGACGGGGTGATCGTGCTGATCGACAACCAAGCAACGACGCAGGATCAGGATGCCGACTGCACGATCCGAATTTCCCAGGAAAACCTTACGAAGCTGCTGACCGGCAAGCTGAACCCGATGACCGGCGTGGCGCTGGGTAAGCTCAAAATTTCAGGCAACATGGGTGTCGCTATGAAATTGGGGCAACTGCTGGGTTAAGCGCTGATAAACTCGTCTCACCAGCGCGTGACAAACCATGTCAGCGGATTGCAACGGCAGAAAAGTCCGGGCAGCCTGATCTCAGAAGGAGATCTGCAATGACACGGACCGCATACCTCGATTTCGTTAAACCGTCGCTTCTGTTTGTCCTGATCACACTGGCGGCAATGCTGCGCGCCTTGCCCGCACCGGCTGCCGGCACCGAAACCCTGACCGTCGCTGGAGGGTGTTTCTGGTGTGTTGAATCCGATTTTGAATCCGTTCCCGGCGTGATCGGTGCCGTCTCTGGCTTTACCGGCGGCAAGACTGCCAATCCGACTTATGATCAGGTGACAAAGGGTGGCACCGGCCATTACGAAGCTGTTCAGATCACCTTTGATCCCGCGCGGGTTTCCCGTGAAACACTACTGAGCATGTTCTTCCGTTCCGTTGATCCAACTGATGCAGGTGGTCAGTTCTGTGACCGCGGCGACAGCTATCGCACTGCGGTTTTTGTCTCTAACGCAGGGGAAAAGACGCTAGCACAGCAAGCTAAGACCAACGCGCAGAATGCCCTGGGTCAAAAGGTTGTCACACCTATTCTGCAGTCGGGCGCATTTTATCCGGCCGAGGCCTACCATCAGGATTACTACAAGGGCGATAAGCTGGTGCTCACCCGTTTTGGACCCAAGCGCCAGAAAAACGCATACAAAGCTTACCGCAAGGCTTGCGGTCGGGACGCACGCGTCAAACAGCTCTGGGGTAGCGACGCACCTTTCGCCGGATACTAATCGAACCGGGCCTCCAGCACCTCTTTGAGGTCAGGAATAACATCCGCCGTACCGTGCCGCGTGACCATCAGGGCCGCGGCACGATTTGCTTGTGCAATCGCCTGCGGCATCGGCAACCCGCGGTCCATTCCAGCCAGAACATAACCGGTGAAGGTATCCCCTGCGCCAGTGGTGTCCACCGCATTCACCTTATGCGCTGAAATCTGTAGCATCTCGCCATCCTTGGGAAGATAGCGCGCGCCTTTGGATCCCAGCGTGACCAGAACATGTTTCACGGGCAAATCGGCGACGGATTGGCCGGTGCTTTCACGAAGCTGTTCCGCCTCAACCTCATTCAGGATCAGAAAATCCAAGTATGGCAGCACCGCCTGCACGGCATCCGCCTGAAACGGCGCGGCAGCGTAGCAGATCGTCAGACCCAGATCACGACCCATGCGGGCGGCTTCGACCTGGGAATTGGTTTCGTTCTGCATGACCAGCAGATCACCCCGAACGGCCTGCGACAGCGCCTGTCGCAGCTGATCCTCGGTGATGGCGTGGTTTGCGCCGGGATACAGAATAATCTGGTTCTCACCTTGCGCATCGACCGCAATAATCGCGTGACCCGTAGGCACGTCGACCTCAGCGGTGAACCGGGTGTCGACGCCATATTCCGTCATGCGATCCCGCGCCCAGCGCCCGTCTGGTCCGACGCCACCGATATGCGCCACACGCGATCCAGCACGCGCCGCCGCAACGGACATATTGGCGCCCTTGCCACCCAGAAAACGTTCAAAGTTCGTGGCAGCCAGTGTTTCACCGGCAGTGGGCAGATGCGGCAGGCCATAGACCATGTCCGCATTGATCGAGCCAAGGTTCCAGATCGTCACAGCTTATCCAATATCGCAAGCGGCCAGAATGGCCATGTTCAGGATGTCGTTTGCGGTCGACACGGTCGAGCAGATCTGGATCGGTTTATCGATTCCCGACAGAATAGGACCAATGACCGTTGCCTCACCCATTTCTTGCATCAGTTTTGTCGAGATTGAGGCCGAGTGGCGCGCCGGTACGATCAGGATATTTGCCGGACCGGTCAGGCGCGAGAACGGATAGGCCTCTTGTTGATCGACGTTCAGAGCGACATCCACAGTCATTTCGCCTTCGTATTCGAAATCGACACCGCGCTTGTCCAGAACTTCGGGCGCGACGTGCATCTTTTCGGCGCGTTCGGAGACCGGGTAGCCGAAAGTCGAGAAACTGACAAAGGCAACGCGCGGTTCAAGTCCCATGCTGCGCGCGACGGCCGCGGACCGCTCAGCGATGTTGGCCAAATCGTTTTCATCTGGCCATTCATGCACCAGCGTATCACCGATCAGAACGATCCGTCCCTTGTGCAACAGAGCAGTCACGCCAACGGCACCATGTTCGGCATCTGCATCGAATACATGGTTGATCCGGTCCAGCACGTGCGCAGACTTACGCGTTGCCCCAGAAACCATACCATCGGCATGACCGTGGGCCAGCATCAGCGACGAGAACACGTGGCGGTCACGTGCTGCAAGGCGGTGAATGTCCTTACGGTCAAACCCGCGGCGCTGCAGGCGCTTGTAAAGGAAATCTTTATACGTATCGAGATGCGTGGTGTTGGCGGCGTTGACGACCTCGAGCTCACGCACGGCATCGCCCAAGCCGGCTGCTTCCAGCTTTTCTTTCACATCCTCGGCACGACCGACAACCAATGCTTTGCCGAAGCCCGAGCGCTGATACATGACTGCGGCGCGCAGAACGCGTGGATCGTCGCCCTCGGCAAAAATCATCCGACTTTGCGCGGCACGGGCACGGGCGTTCAGGCCGCGCAGGATGCTGGCCGTCGGATCCATACGGGATTTCAGGCTCAGCTCGTAAGCATCCATATCGATGATCGGACGACGGGCTGCGCCGGTGTCCATCCCCGCCTTGGCAACGGCGGGCGGAATACGGTGGATCAGGCGCGGATCAAACGGCGTCGGGATGATGTAATCACGGCCAAAAGTCAGCGTCTTGCCATAGGCCAGTGCAACCTCATCCGGCACGTCCTCGCGCGCCAGACGTGCCAGCGCGTGGGCACAGGCGATCTTCATCTCATCATTGATGGCGCGGGCGTGGATATCCAGCGCGCCGCGGAACAGGTAGGGGAATCCGAGTACGTTATTGACCTGATTGGGATAATCGCTGCGGCCGGTGGCAACGATCGCATCAACCCGAACCTCATGCGCCTCTTCCGGCGTGATCTCGGGATCCGGATTCGCCATGGCGAAGATCACCGGATTATCGGCCATGCTAGCGACCATATCCTGCGTCACAGCACCCTTCACCGACACACCAAGGAAGACGTCCGCGCCTTTCATGGCCTCTTCCAGAGTACGCAGATCCGTGGTGATCGCATGCGCCGATTTCCACTGGTTCATACCCTCAGTACGACCTTGATAGATCACACCCTTGGTGTCGCAGACGATGCAGTTTTCATGCTTTGCACCCATCGACTTGAGCAGCTCGATACAGGCGATACCTGCGGCACCCGCGCCATTGAGGACGATTTTCACGTCTTCGATCTTTTTGCCCGAGATATGCAGCGCGTTCAGCAGACCCGCCGCGCAGATCACCGCAGTTCCATGCTGGTCATCATGGAAGACCGGGATGTCCATCTCTTCCTTCAGGCGCTGTTCGATAATGAAACATTCGGGCGCCTTGATGTCCTCAAGGTTGATTCCGCCAAATGTCGGCCCCATCAAACGCACGGCACGGCAAAATTCATCCGGATCTTCTGTATCCAACTCGATATCGATTGAGTTCACATCAGCGAACCGTTTGAACAGGACCGATTTGCCTTCCATTACCGGTTTCGAGCCCAGCGCGCCCAGATTGCCAAGACCCAGAACGGCTGTGCCGTTTGAAATCACCGCAACAAGGTTACCCTTGTTGGTATAGTCATAGGCCGTTTCCGGCGCTTCGGCGATTGCTTCACATGGAACAGCGACACCGGGGCTGTATGCCAGCGACAGATCGCGCTGCGTGGTCATGGGAACGGTGGCCTGCACCTCCCACTTGCCTGGGGTCGGGTCGAGGTGAAAGGCCAGCGCCTCTTCTTTGGTGATCTTCGCTTTGGGCATGTGATGGGTCGTTTCTTTACATCTGCGGGACTTTTGCCTCATAGCGCAGGAGAACGCGCGCCTCAACGAGAATGAGTTTTCGGCTTTTACAGAAGATACGGGATTTGTAAGGTCGCGCTCGGAATACGCCAGAAGGGATCTGCCTTGTCCACAGTCACGCCGATGATGGCGCAATATCTCGAGATCAAAGAGGCCCACGCCGAAGCCCTGCTGTTTTATCGCATGGGCGACTTTTACGAGATGTTCTTTCAGGACGCCGTCAACGCCGCTGAGGCGCTGGACATCGCCCTGACCAAACGTGGAAAGCACAATGGAACTGACATTCCGATGTGCGGAGTCCCTGTGCACGCGGCCGAAGGCTATTTACTAACGCTGATCCGCAAAGGGTTCCGTGTCGCCGTCTGCGAGCAGATGGAAAGCCCGGCTGAAGCGAAGAAAAGAGGCTCTAAATCAGTGGTAAAGCGAGATGTCGTGCGTCTGGTGACGCCCGGCACGCTAACCGAAGACGCCCTGCTGGAAGCCCGCCGCCACAACTTTCTGGGCGCATATGCCGAGGTCCGGGATGAGGCAGCATTAGCCTGGGCCGATATCTCGACCGGGGCGTTTCACGTGATGCCTTTGACCTCTGTCCGGCTAAGTCCCGAACTTGCCCGTCTGGCACCGTCCGAATTGATCGTGGCCGATGGGGTGCAAGACAAGCTGAATGAACCCGTCATGGATCTGGGTATCTCGCTCACCCCAATCGGGCGCGCAAGCTTTGACAGCACTGCGGCGGAAAAGCGCATCTGCGGGTTGTTCCACGTGGGCGCCTTGGATGCCTTCGGCAATTTTGGGCGCGCCGAGATTTCGGCAATGGGCGCATTGATCGACTATTTGGAGATCACACAGAAGGGCAAACTGCCCCTTTTGCAGACGCCTCTCAAAGAGTCCGAAGACCGCGTCGTCCAGATTGACGCTGCAACTCGGCGCAATCTGGAACTGACCCGGTCTCTTTCCGGCGGTCGGGCCGGGTCGTTACTGTCCGTTGTGGATCGCACCGTTACACCGGGCGGTGCGCGACTGTTGGAGCAAAGGCTGTCCAGCCCTTCCCGCAATCTGGACGTCATCCATGGGCGGTTGGACGCGGTGAGTTTTGCGGCCGAAGACAGCCTAATTGCCGAAGACCTGCGCGAGGCGTTGCGCAAAACCCCTGATCTGGACCGCGCCCTGTCCCGCCTGTCACTTGATCGCGGCGGGCCCCGTGATCTGGCCGCCATTCGCAACGGCCTGACACAGGCAACTGCGATTGCCGAGCTTTGCGCAGATAAGGACTTACCCGTCCTTCTGGCGACCGCGTTGCAAAATCTGGTTGGTTTCGACGACCTGTTGAACCTGCTTGATGAAGCCCTTGTTGCCGAACCTCCGCTGCTAGCCCGCGACGGCGGATTCATCGCCCCGGGGTATGACACAGAGCTGGACGAAGCCCGCACGCTGCGCGACGAAGGCCGCTCGGTCATCGCAGGGTTTCAGCAGAAATATGCGGAACATACCGGAATCACGTCTCTGAAGATCAAGCACAACAACGTGCTGGGTTACTTCATTGAAACTACGGCCACCCATGCCGAGAAAATGCTGAACCCGCCGTTCAGCGAAACCTACATCCACCGCCAGACCACAGCCAATCAGGTGCGGTTCACTACAGTCGAGCTTTCGGAAATCGAAACCCGTATTCTGAACGCCGGAAATCTGGCGCTGGAGATTGAAAAGCGGCTCTATCAAAGGCTTTCTGATGAAATTCTGGGAAAAGCCGCCCGCCTGAACCAAGCCGCACGCGGGCTGGCCGAACTGGATCTGACCACCGCTCTGGCCGATCTGGCGCGCGGTGAGAACTGGTGTCGCCCACAAGTCGACGCCTCGCGCGCATTCGATGTTCAAGGCGGTCGTCACCCAGTTGTCGAACATGCCCTGCGACAGCAAAGCGGCGATGCCTTCATCGCCAACGACTGCGATCTCAGCGCGAATGATGGTGCGGCGATCTGGTTGCTCACCGGTCCAAACATGGCGGGTAAATCGACGTTCCTGCGCCAGAATGCACTGATCGCCCTGCTGGCTCAGATGGGCAGCTACGTCCCGGCAGAGCGGGCGCATATCGGCCTTGTCAGCCAGTTGTTCAGCCGCGTCGGAGCGTCGGATGATCTGGCGCGCGGACGCTCGACTTTTATGGTGGAAATGGTCGAGACCGCTGCCATCCTAAATCAGGCGGATGACCGTGCCCTCGTCATTCTGGATGAGATCGGCCGCGGCACAGCCACTTATGACGGGTTGTCCATCGCCTGGGCCACGTTGGAGCATCTTCACGCCTCGAACAAATGCCGGGCCCTATTTGCCACGCATTATCACGAACTGACGGCATTGGCGGGCAAGCTTGTAGGCGTCGAAAACGCCACTGTCGCAGTGAAAGAATGGGAAGGTGAGGTCATCTTTCTGCACGAAGTTCACAAGGGCGCGGCAGACAGATCCTATGGTGTACAGGTTGCCCAATTGGCCGGACTGCCGGCATCTGTGGTCGAACGCGCGCGTATCGTGCTGGATCAGCTGGAAAAAACCGAACGCGAAGGCGGTAAGCAAAAAACCCTGATCGACGACCTGCCTTTGTTTTCGGCTGCGCCCTCTCCACCACCACCTGCGCCCAAATCATCACCTGTCACCGACATGCTCAATGAAATCCTGCCGGACGAGCTGACCCCGCGTGAAGCACTTGACCTGATCTACAAACTGAAAGAGGCGGCCAAAACCTGACCGCCTCAGAACTCGTTTTAACTGAAATCGTTCAGCTTGATGGGGTCGAAGACACGCCAACCTGCGCCGGGCGCAGCAGGCGATCGTGCAGCATGAAGCCCTCGGCCGAAACCTGAATGATGTCACCGGCGCGAGTACCAGGAACAGGTGCCTCAAACATCGCCTCATGCACATTCGGATCAAACCGGTCACCAACCTCGGGCGTGATCACTTCGATCCCGTGCTTTTGGAACACGTCTTTCAAAGCACGCATGGTCAGCTCAACGCCTTCCAGAAGTGGGCCTGCCACTTCTTTCTGCTCGTCAGTTGCGGCTTCGAGTGCACGTTTCATGTTGTCGTAAACCGGCAGCATGTCGCGGGCCAGTTTCGATCCGCCGTACTGCTCAGCATCCCGGCGGGCCTTGTCGCCACGCTTACGTGCGTTTTCGGCATCCGCCAGTGCACGCATGAACTTGTCTTTGAAATCGTCCCGCTCAGCACGCAGCGCATCAAGTTCCAGCGCCTCTTCGCTGATCTCGGCAAATTCCTCGGCCAGCTCTTCCGCCTCGGCGGTTGCGATATCGTCCAGAAAATCTTCGTTCTTGGGCTCTGCCATCTCTTACCCTCTAGCTCCGGTCGGAAATCAGCTTGCCGACCAGTTGCGCCGTATAATCCACGATCGGCACGATCCGTCCATAATTTAAACGCGTGGGCCCGATGACCCCAACCGCACCGATTATCTTTCGATCAGCGTTCATATATGGAGACACCACCAAAGAGGAACCCGAAAGTGAGAAAAGTTTGTTCTCAGACCCGATAAAAATGCGCACACCCTCACCTTCCTCGGCCAATTCAAGGAATTCCGCGATGTCCTGCTTGCGCTCAAGGTCATCAAACAGCGTTCGGATTCGGTCCAGTTCCTCTGCTTCCCCTGGTTCCCCCAGTAGATTCGCCCGCCCTCGCACGATTAAACGGGCTGAGTCGGTGCCATCCCCATCCCAAGCGGCCATGCCACTTTCCACCATCTCGCGCGCCAACACGTCGATTTCCTGCCTACGCGCAGTGATCTGGGTCTGCATCTGACGACGCACTTCACTCAGCGTGCGCCCTTCGATAAGCGCATTCAGGAAATTCGCCGCTTCGCGCATCGAACTGGGTGTCTGTCCCGGCGGAGGCGTGAACAGACGATTTTCAACATGACCATCCGCAAAGACAAGAACGACCAAAGCACGATCATGGGCCAACGAGACGAACTCGATATGCTTGATCTCGGACTCCTGCTTGGGAGTCAGAACCAGCGAAGCACCATGTGTCACGTGTGACAAAGCCGAGCCGACACGATCCAGCATTCCGCCCACATCGCCTGCGTTAGAGCCTAGTGTCTCGTCCAGTTTCTGTCGGTCGTCAGCACCCAGATCGCCAACTTCAAGCAATCCATCCACGAACATCCGCAACCCTTGCTGCGTTGGAATCCGCCCTGCACTGACATGAGGACTGTCGAGCAAGCCCAGGAACTCCAGATCCTGCATGACGTTTCGCACGGTCGCGGCGCTGACCTTCTCCGACAACGTGCGCGTTAGCGTGCGACTTCCGACCGGTTCACCACTGTCCAAATAACTCTCGACGATCAGCCGGAACACTTCACGTGACCGGTCATTCATTTCGTCCAGAACTCTACTTGCTTTGCTCATCGGCAATCCTCTGCTGGATCGGCATTAAATCGCAGGCATATGAAAGGTCAATCGGGGTTGCATCCTAAGGCACGGGGACGTTATCCCCAACCCAGCAAACAAAGGATTTTCCATGCGACCCTCAGGACGTGATTTAAACGAAATGCGCGCCGTTTCAATCGAGACGGGCTTTACCAAACATGCCGAAGGTTCCTGCCTGATCAAAATGGGCGACACCCATGTGCTGTGCACCGCCACAATCGAGGATCGCGTGCCACCGTTCATCAAAGGCTCAGGCCTGGGCTGGGTCACTGCCGAATACGGCATGCTGCCCCGTGCAACCAACACCCGCATGCGGCGCGAGGCGGCCTCGGGCAAGCAAGGTGGTCGCACCGTGGAAATCCAGCGCCTGATTGGTCGCGCCCTGCGCGCCGGTGTGGATCGAGTTGCATTGGGCGAACGTCAGATCACCGTGGACTGCGATGTGATTCAGGCCGATGGCGGCACTCGCTGCGCCTCGATCACCGGCGGTTGGGTTGCGCTGCGTCTGGCGGTGAACAAACTGATGAAGGCTGGCGACGTGATCTCTGACCCGCTGGTCGATCCGGTAGCAGCGGTCTCTTGTGGCATCTATGCCGGTCAGCCGGTGCTGGATTTGGATTACCCCGAAGACAGCGAAGCTGGCGTCGACGGCAACTTTATCATGACCGGATCAGGCAAACTAATCGAAGTGCAGATGAGTGCTGAAGGCTCGGTCTTTAGCCGCGCTCAGATGGATCAACTAATGGATCTGGCCGAAAAAGGCGTCGGTGAACTGGCCGCAGCGCAAAAGGCCGCCACCGCATGACTCGCAAGTTCGACGGTGACAGGCTGCTGGTGGCCACACACAACACGGGCAAGCTTGACGAGATGAAACATCTCCTCGAAGCCTTTGGCGTGAGGGTTGTTGGTGCGGCAGAAATGAACCTGCCAGAGCCGGAGGAAACCGAAGATACGTTCGTCGGTAACGCCCGGATCAAGGCCCATGCCGCAGCCAAGGCCACCGGCCTGCCTGCCCTGTCGGACGATTCCGGGATCACCATCGACGCGCTGGACGGCGCGCCGGGCGTATACACAGCGGACTGGGCCGAAACCGGTAATGGTCGCGATTTCCTTATGGCAATGACCCGAGCCCATGATGAGCTGGAGGCCGCACAAGCACCCCATCCACGCACCGCACAGTTTCGCTGCACTTTGGTTTTAGCCTGGCCGGATGGACATGACGAAGTGTTTGAAGGCGTGATGCCCGGACAACTTGTCTGGCCGATCCGTGGGGAAAATGGGTTTGGCTATGACCCAATGTTCCAACCGGACGGACACGAACTGACCTGTGCGGAAATGGTTCCAGCAGAGAAACACAAAATCAGCCATCGTGGACGCGCCGTAACGGCCTTTGTTCAGGGTTGTTTCGGTGGATGACTGGCAGCATGGAGGCTTCGGCCTCTATGTTCACTGGCCTTTTTGCGAGGCCAAATGCCCATATTGTGACTTTAACAGCCATGTATCCATAAATATTGATCAAAAACAATGGCTTAAGTCGTATTTATCTGAACTGCATCGCGCGGCGGCTGAAACACCGGATCGCGTTCTGAACACAATCTTTTTTGGCGGCGGTACCCCGTCCCTGATGGCGCCGGAAACCGTCGCTGCCATTATCGACGAGGCACGCAAGCTTTGGCGCCCTGCCAATGACATGGAAATCACGCTTGAGGCCAATCCCGGATCGGTCGAGGCAGGCCGCTTTGCGGCCTATCGCGATGCGGGCGTGAACCGCGTTTCCATGGGCGTTCAGGCCCTGAATGACGAAGATCTGCGTCGGCTGGGCCGCATCCACACGGTCGCCGAAGCCCGCGCAGCGTTTGATGTCGCCCGTAACTGTTTCGACCGCGTCAGTTTTGACATGATCTATGCGCGTCAACATCAAACCCCGGATGCCTGGCAAGCAGAGCTGACTGAGGCGCTGTCGATGGCTATCGACCACCTGTCGCTCTATCAGCTGACGATCGAGGAAGGCACCGCCTTTGGGGACCGCTATGCAGTCGGCAAGCTGCGCGGACTACCCGAAGACGACCACGCCGCCGATATGTATCTTGCCACGCAAGAGATATGCGAAGCCCACGGGCTGCCCGCCTATGAGGTTTCAAACCATGCACGACCAGGGGCGGAATCCCGGCACAACCTGATCTACTGGCGCTACGGAGATTACGTCGGTATTGGTCCCGGCGCGCATGGGCGCATTACGCTGAACGGCCAGAAAATTGCTACGGAAACCTATTTGTCTCCCAACGCCTGGCTTGCCGCAGTTGAACAAGGAAATGGCGAGAAAGAGAGATCATCGCTGGTCGCGCAAGATCAGGCCAGTGAATACCTTATGATGGGTATGCGGATTACTGAAGGACTAGATGTTGATCGATTCAATTCTCTTTCCGACCTCACACTGCCGGAAAACAGGCTTAGTGACCTAGAAGAAATTGGCATGATACGCCAGTCAAACGGCCGATTGATCGCCACAAAAGATGGCCGCGCAGTCTTAAACGCGGTCATCCGAGAGTTATTGGGATAACGATGCAGTACCTCTGGGCCGCAATGGGATTGATCTGCGTCGGGCTTGCTGTTGTCGGCATCGTATTGCCACTACTTCCAACAGTCCCGTTTCTGTTGCTGGCCGCGTTCTTTTTTGCCCGATCTTCCTCGCGGTTACACACATGGCTGGTCAGCCATAAAACGTTCGGACCGATGATTCTGGATTGGCAACGCTCAGGCGCTATCCGTCCAGGTGCAAAAAAAGCGGCCACTATTTCGGTCGCCGCCGTTTTTGGATTATCCGTTTTACTCTCGCTTCCAAGCCATGTCCTGATCATTCAGGCGGTCGTCCTTAGCGGCGTAATGATCTTTATCTGGACTCGTCCTAACGGCTGAGTTTCGCGCAAAGATCGTCCAGCTGGTCCAGGTTTTCATAGGTCAACACGACCTGCCCCGATTCTGATCCCGCTTTGTGATTGATAGCAACTTTCATCGCCAGAATGGCCGAAAGATCCTTTTCCAACGCGCGTGTATCCGCATCCTTACCCGCATTCAGGTTTCTGGACCGTGGCGCCGCCTGCGGAGAATCGCCCTGCTGTTGTTTCTTCACCAGCGCTTCTGTCGCACGCACGGACAACCCGTCCTTGACAACGATCTTCGCCAGCTCCGAAGGGTCTTCGGCCGTAATCAGCGCCCGAGCATGACCAGCAGACAGTTTTCCTTCCACGACAAGCTTTTGAACATCCATAGGTAGCGACAATAAACGCAAAAGGTTCGCAATATGGCTGCGGCTTTTGCCCAGTGCTTCGGCCAGCTTTTCCTGTGTATGGCCGAAACGGTCCATCAACTGTTTGTACCCGGCCGCCTCTTCGACTGCGTTCAGGTCTGCACGTTGAATATTCTCGATAATGGCGACTTCCAGAACTTCTGTGTCGTCAAAATCCCGCACAATCACGGGAATATCATGCAACTGCGCCATCTGAGCTGCCCGCCAACGGCGTTCGCCCGCAACAATTTCATAGTCGCCGCCAGGAACCTCACGCACGATCAGCGGCTGGATGATACCCTTTTCCTTGACCGAAGCTGCAAGCTCGTCCAATTGCGCGGGCTGAAAGGTTCGGCGCGGCTGGTTCGGGTTAGCGCGCAGCTTTTCAATCGGGACCTTCATGTCCGGACGACGCGGCTCGGACGGCATAAGCCCTTCGGTATCCTGTGTCACATCCGCCATCAAAGCGGAAAGACCCCGGCCCAGACCTCTGGCTTTAGTTTTTTTGGCGGCCACGGTGCCCTCCTCACTGCCGCTTAGGCGGCTTTCTTGTTCTTGTGCATGACTTCCCGGGCCAAATGCCGATAGGCCATCGCCCCCAAAGACCCCGAGTCATATTGCAATACAGGCAAAGCGTAAGACGGCGCCTCACTGACCCGCACATTTCTGGGTATCTTGGTTTTAAATACCATCTCACCCAGATTGTCACGCGCGTCTTTTTCGACCTGACGGGACAAGTTATTGCGGTTGTCATACATGGTTAACACAACACCTTCGATTCTGAGGTCAGGATTGGCGGTTTGCCGTACCTCTCGAATCGTCAGCATCAATTGGGACAATCCCTCCAGCGCAAAGAACTCACTTTGTAAAGGTACTAGGACAGAATGCGCAGCAACCATAGCGTTAACGGTCAGCAAATTCAGAGAAGGAGGACAGTCGATGAGCACGAAATCCAGGTCAAACTTATCAATTGCGGTTTGCCTTAGTGCATCGTGCAAAAGATAGCTGCGTTTTTCGTTGGAAATAAGCTCAATATCCGCCGAACTCAGGTCCACAGTCGCCGGGACGACAAACAATCCTTCGATTTCGGTTTCCTGAACAACGGCCTCCAAAGGCGCATCGTCGAGTATCAGATCATAAGTCGTCCAATCCCGATCCTCGATTCCCAATCCAGTGGAAGCGTTTCCCTGCGGATCAAGGTCCACGACCAAAACCTTGCATCCGGCTTCAGACAGGCCAGCTGCAAGATTGATCGCCGTTGTGGTTTTTCCAACCCCGCCCTTCTGATTGGCTACGGCAATAATCCGGGGCCCTGAGGGACGAGACAAATCAACCACGTGATACTCCTTTGATTTTAAGGATAACGGCCTGAGGCTCAGTTAAACTTGTAATCGGGTCAACGTCGAATTTCCATTCTTCCTGTGCCTCTTCTAGCTCTTTTTTCCACCTTTCGCCTTTCGGCAACAGCGCGAGGCCTTTTTTACCCAAATGCCTGTCACAAAAGGACAATAAAGTGCGAAGATCGGAAAGAGCCCGCGCAGACAGGACATCTGCATTCAAAGGCTCGACCGCTTCGATTCGCTTGGAAACAACTGTGCATTTTGCACCGCATTCACGAGCAACGTTACGCAAGAAGGCCGATTTCCGTTGGTCACTTTCGACAAACGTAAAGCGGGCTTCCGGTGCATCTTCGATAGCCATTATGGCGCAAACCATCCCGGGGAATCCCCCTCCGCTACCCAAGTCCGCCCAGTTTTCAAATGAACCTGCGCAACTGTAAACCTGAACGGAATCCTTAATGTGTCGATTCCAGATATCCTCGAGGCTTTTCCGCGAAACCAGATTAATCTTTGGATTCCAGCGTTTCACAAGTTCCACATACTGCGTGAGGCGCTCGAATGTTTCACGTGAAACATCCAGATCATCAAAAATCGCCTCTTTCATGCCCTGCGTACCTTATGATCCCGGCGCAGTTTGGCCAGCAATAAAGTCAGCGCCGCAGGAGTAACGCCCTCTACGCGCCCAGCCTGTGCAATATTTTCGGGCTTAGCGTTCGAAAGCTTTTGCTTCATCTCCGAAGACAGCCCTTCCATCGAAAAGTAATCAAAGTCTCGCGGAATCTCATAGGATTCATCGCGCTTCATTGCCTCAACATCTTTTTGTTGCCGGGCAATGTAATTTGCGTACAACGCGTCCCGCTCTACTTGAAGACGGATTTCGGGTTCAACATTCTGAATCTCAGGCAAAAGGGGAATAAGGTCGCCAAAATGAACATCAGGAAAGGCTAGAATAGCCATACCGTCTCGACGGTTTCCGTCCTGGTTGACGTTGATACCGGCCGCGAGAACTTCCTTAGGTGTAAATGTCTGTTGGGTCAGCTTCTCTTTCGTGACTGACAATTTCTCCATCTTTTTGGTGAATTTACCTTGCCGTTCGTCACCCACACAGCCGATTTCCTGACCAATTGGCGTCAGACGTTGATCCGCGTTATCCGCGCGCAGGGACAAACGGAATTCGGCCCGCGAGGTGAACATACGATACGGTTCGGCGACCCCTCGCGTGGTGAGATCATCGATCATAACACCGATATAGCTGTCAGCACGTGTAAAATGCAGAGGCTCCTGGCCGCGCACCTTCAGCGCCGCATTCAATCCGGCAACCAAACCCTGAGCGGCTGCCTCTTCATATCCTGTAGTTCCGTTGATTTGCCCCGCAAGATACAGACCTTCAACCTCTGGCAGTGCAAGAAATGACGTCAGTACACGCGGATCGACATAATCATACTCAATTGCATATCCCGGTTGCAGAATCTCAGCCGCCTCAAGACCTTTGATTGAACGCACGTATTCAAGTTGAACATCTTGAGGTAAAGAGGTCGAAATCCCATTCGGATAGATCGTGTGATCATTGACACCTTCCGGTTCCAGAAATATCTGATGCGATTCCTTGTCAGCAAAGCGAACGATCTTGTCTTCTATGGACGGGCAGTATCTGGGCCCCACCCCATCGATGTGACCGCCATACATTGCCGACCGAGACAAGTTTTTTTCAATGATTTCGTGAGTTCGCGCATTTGTGTGCGTAATTCCGCAGGATATCTGAGGGGCAACCACCTCTGTTGACAGGAATGAAAACAAGGTCGGTTCATCATCCCCGTCTTGTCGTTCCAAATCACTCCAATCTATCGTTCGACCATCCAACCTCGGCGGTGTTCCTGTCTTCAAACGACCCAATGGAAGTTCAAAACTGTCGAGACGTTCTGCCAGTTTGACCGACGGACGATCACCCATACGACCACCGGGACGAGATACATCGCC
This sequence comes from Ruegeria atlantica, assembly GCF_013032505.1. Taxonomy (GTDB): domain Bacteria; phylum Pseudomonadota; class Alphaproteobacteria; order Rhodobacterales; family Rhodobacteraceae; genus Ruegeria; species Ruegeria atlantica_F. Next base: position 95,924 of record NZ_WQCG01000007.1, on the reverse strand, counting down.
AATATGGATAACACCGCGCAAGAACGTGCCGGACGTCAGGATAACTGCCTGAGCCTTGATTTCCGAACCGTCTGCTAGTTTGACGCCGGAGACTTGGCTCCCAGCCATCAGAAAGTCGACGACCTCCCCTGTAACGACAAACAGATTTGGTTGCTTTTTCGTCTCTTTCTGCATTGCTGCGCGGTACAGCGCACGGTCAGCCTGAGTTCTGGGGCCTTGTACAGCCGGTCCTTTGCGTCGGTTGAGCAAACGGAATTGAATGCCGGCCTGATCGGCGACGCGCCCCATAACGCCGTCCAGGGCGTCTATTTCACGGACCAAATGGCCCTTTCCCAGGCCACCAATCGCTGGGTTACAAGACATGACGCCTATATCGGACGCGGACAATGTGACCAAGGCCGTCTTGACGCCCATACGCGCCGCTGCATGAGCCGCTTCAGTACCCGCGTGTCCTGCGCCGATTACAACTACATCAAAATCTGAATGTTTCACGTGAAACACTCCTTACTTACCCAGGCAAAAACTCGAGAAGATCTCATCCAAGAGGTCCTCCACACCTATTCTGCCAACCAAGGTTTCAAGTGCACGGATCGCCGTCCGCAATTCTTCCGCTGCGATATCATACAAGTCCGGGCCTGATTCCAGAACCGCCATAGCAGAACTCAGGGGTTCGCATGCATTTATCAAAGCAACCCGATGTCTTTCCCGCGTCGCAATACCACTGCTTGTGGTTCGGTTACCAAGGACATCCGAAATCTGGAAAATGAGTTGATCAATTCCTTGCCCGGTTTTACCTGATATTCCACCTTCTGACGGATTTCGAAGGTCGGATTTCGGCAAAACCTGGATATCACCATTCATCATCTGAACCCCCAGTTCCTTTGGGTTATCAGTAAGGAATACACGCAGATCAGCTGACTCCGCTCGCTTTCTTGCCAGTTCTATTCCCAAGCTTTCAACGTGATCCTCGGTTTCCCGTAGACCGGCGGTGTCCAGCAAAGTGACGGGAAGCCCAGCAAGATCCATTCGAACCTCAATCACATCGCGGGTCGTTCCCGCATATTCCGAAGTGATCGCCGCCTCACGCCCTGCCAAAGCGTTCAGCAAGGTTGATTTGCCAGCATTCGGAAGACCAACAATCGCAACTTCAAACCCTGTTCGAATGCGCTCTGCTATTTTAACGCCGTTTGCTTCCCGCTGCAGATCAGCCATTACGCCGGTCACAAGGGATTTAACCTCAGGTGTGACGTCAGTTGGGACCTCTTCATCTGCAAAGTCGATGACAGCCTCCAACAATGATGCAGCGCGGATCAAATCACGTCGCCACCGTTCTGCCAGAGCACCTAGATCACCGGCCAGGATTGTTTGCGCTTGTTTGCGCTGAGCCTCGGTTTCTGCATCAATCAGGTCAGCAAGCCCTTCGACCTGGGTCAGGTCCATCTTGCCGTTTTCCAGAGCCCTTCGGGTGAACTCGCCGGGTTCTGCCAACCGAAGCCCATCCATATCGGACAGGCACCGCATCACTGCATTCACAGATGCCGTGCTGCCATGGATCTGCAGCTCGGACACGTCTTCGCCGGTAAAGCTGGCAGGCGCCTGAAAGGTCAAAACCAACCCGTCATCCAGCCGCGCACCATCGGCCGCGTACAAAGAACGGACCCGCATACCGCGCGTTGGCAACGGGCTTCCGGTCAAACCAGCAGCGGCGGAATGAGCATGAGGTCCAGAGAGGCGGATGACCGCCACCCCGGCTTTGCCTTGCGCGCTGGCCAAGGCGAATATCGTATCCATTCGAAGGCCTCGCGTCGTTTAAGACCTATGTCAGGTGTTCATCGAATCGAAGAACTCACCGTTTGTCTTGGTCTGTTTCAACTTGGACAACAGGAACTCGATCGCATCGGTGGTGCCCATCGGGTTGAGGATGCGGCGCAGAACGAAGGTCTTCGCCAGATCACCTTTGTCGACCAGTAGGTCTTCTTTCCGGGTGCCGGATTTGAGGATGTCGATCGCCGGGAACACACGCTTGTCTGCAATCTTGCGATCCAGAACGATTTCCGAGTTACCGGTGCCTTTGAATTCTTCGAAGATGACTTCGTCCATCCGGCTGCCGGTGTCGATCAGGGCCGTGGCGATGATGGTCAGCGAACCACCCTCTTCAATGTTCCGCGCGGCACCAAAGAAACGCTTGGGACGTTGCAGAGCATTTGCATCCACACCACCGGTTAGAACTTTACCCGAGGATGGGACCACAGTATTGAAGGCCCTACCAAGTCTTGTGATCGAGTCGAGAAGAATAACAACATCTCGTTTATGCTCGACCAAACGCTTGGCTTTTTCGATCACCATTTCTGATACGGCCACGTGGCGCGTTGCCGGTTCGTCAAAGGTCGAGGACACAACCTCACCCTTCACCGAGCGCTGCATGTCGGTCACCTCTTCCGGGCGTTCGTCGATCAGCAGAACAATCAGATAGCATTCAGGGTGGTTCTGTTCGATCGAGTGCGCGATGTTCTGCAGGATAACAGTTTTACCGGTCCGCGGCGGCGCCACGATCAGTGAACGCTGACCTTTACCGATGGGTGACACCAGATCGATCACACGGGCCGATTTATCCTTGATGGTGGGATCTTCGATTTCCATCTTCAGACGTTCATCGGGGTACAGAGGCGTCAGGTTGTCGAACAGGATCTTGTGCTTGGCTTTCTCAGGCTCTTCAAAGTTGATCTTGGTGACTTTGATCAGCGCGAAGTAACGCTCGTTATCATCAGGTGCTTTGATTTCGCCTTCGACGGTATCGCCGGTGCGCAGCGAGTGCTGGCGGATCATGTCCGGTGAAACATAGATGTCATCTGGACCTGGCAGATAGTTCGCCTCGGGTGAGCGCAAGAAGCCAAAACCGTCTTGCAGCACTTCCAGAACGCCGTCACCGCCGACGGTCCAGCCTTCATCCGCGCGTTCGCGCAGAATCTGGAACATCATCTCGCCTTTTCGCATGGTCGAGGCGTTTTCGATTTCCAGCTCTTCGGCCATCGCCAGAAGGTCTTTGGGACTTTTGGCCTTCAGGTCGGCCAGATTCAAGGATTCAGAGGACATTATATATACCTTCGCCGCTGACGTTGCGGCACGAAGTGGAATTTCAGTACGGAAGATACGCCGCCCGGACGGGCGTGTTGATCCCTACATAAGCGCGACAGGTGTCAGAGTCAAACAGGCCCTCAGAACTTCAGAACGACCGCCAGAACGATAATAATCATCAAAACGGTCGGAACCTCGTTCATCATGCGAAACTGTCGCCCAGTGAGCTTATTTCGGCCTTCCAGGAAATCCTTGCGTCTTGCCATCAGCCAATGATGAAACCAAGTCATACCAATTACGGCAGCACCCTTGACCCATGGCCAACTCCAGTCCCATCCGACAATACCGGGCGTGAACACCATGATCAGTCCGCAGATCCAAGCCACATACATTGCAGGACGCATGATCACGCGAAGCAGTTTTTCTTCCATTTCAAAGAAAATGGTTTCTGCGCCTTCGACGGTTTGTACTTTTTCTACGTGATAGACGAATAGCCTGGGCAAATAGAACAGTCCGGCCATCCATGAAATCACAGCCATTATGTGAACTGACTTCACCCACGGGTAAATCGTGAAAAGAAGATCGGTCATTTTGGCTCCGGACGTTGCTCGGATCCTTCCCTAATAAAAAAATAAGAAAAGAAAAAGGAAGATGGTTTTGTAGGGTGCCTAAATTCCGTGGATTACTTTTTTACCCGCGTGTTTTCCCCAGGTGGACAGAATTACGACGGGATCACGTGATTCTGTTGATTTGAAATTTAAATGAATTTTTTCAATACCTTAAGTCATACCGGTTCGGATCAATCTGGGGATAACTTACTGGGTAATTTTGGACATCCCGGTTTTCCCGTGTTGCGAAGTTATCCTTGTCCCGAAAGGACGGTCTTCGGGCGACTCAGGGAAGTTTAAAGCGAAAATCGCGGGGTTGCGTGTCAACTGGAAAACCATACAAACCATCCCAGAACGCTCAACGATTTGCTCAGGGGGTTTTCCACATGTCTGTCCCCATCATCCTTGCCTCGGGGTCATCTATCCGCGCGCAGCTTTTGCGCAATGCGGGCGTGCCGTTCACGGTGCAAACCGCGCGGGTGGACGAAGACACCGCAAAGCGCGCCCTTTTGGCCGAAAACGCGCCGCCACGGGATATCGCGGACACATTGGCCGAGATGAAAGCTCGGAAGGTCAGTGACAAGAACCCTGGCGCAATGGTGCTGGGGTGTGATCAGGTGCTGGACTTCGATGGCCAGCTTATGTCGAAACCAGAAACGCCCGAAGACGCCCTGGTGCAATTAAAGGCGATGCGGGGTAAGCGGCATATGCTGCTGTCGGCGGCCGTGATCTATCAGAATGGTGAACCCATCTGGCGCCATGTTGGTCAGGTGCGTCTGCGGATGCGCATGAGCTCGGACACCTATCTGCGCGCCTATATTGAACGCAACTGGGACAGCATTCGCCATGCGGTCGGGGCTTATAAGCTTGAGGAAGAAGGTGTGCGCCTGTTCGCCACCATTGACGGCGACTATTTTAACGTTTTGGGTATGCCCTTGTTGGAGTTGCTGAATTTTCTGGCTGTTAAACGGGTGATTGATCAATGACGGATAACCGAATTCCTTTGGCCGGAGTGATTGGGCATCCGATTGGACATTCAAAATCCCCTAAACTGCATGGGTATTGGCTTAAGACATATGGGCTAGCCGGGCACTACGTTCCCATGGATGTTACACCCGATGACCTGGAGACCGTTCTACGGACCTTGCCCAAAGCCGGATTTGTCGGTGCCAATGTTACCGTCCCCCACAAAGAAGCTGCCTTGCGAATTGCCGATCACGTATCAGACCTGGCAGCAAAGATTGGAGCGGCAAATACGCTTGTCTTTCAAAGCGATGGTTCGATTCATGCAGATAACACCGACGGCTATGGGTTTATGGAAAACCTGCGCGCAGGAGCGCCTGATTGGAATCCGCAGGACGGGCCGGCCGTGGTCTTTGGAGCTGGCGGTGCTGCGCGCGCTGTTTTGCAGGCCCTGGTGGATGCCGGAGTGCCCGAGATTATGTTGACCAACCGAACGCGGTCTCGCGCGGATCAATTGAAAGAAGAATTTGGGCCGCGCATAACTGTTGTCGATTGGGTCAAGGCCGGGAATGTCATCGAGAATGCAGAACTGGTGGTGAACACTACGTCGTTGGGGATGCAGGGTCAGCCCGAATTGCGTGTGCCGCTGGACGGGCTGCAGCCAGGTGCAGTGGTCACCGACCTTGTCTACGCACCCTTAAAAACCAGGCTTCTGCAAACGGCTGAAGAGGCCGGGTGCACAACGGTCGATGGTCTGGGTATGTTGCTGCATCAGGCGGTTCCGGGTTTTGAGCGTTGGTTCGGCAAGCGACCGGAGGTAACGGACGATTTGCGCGCGACGGTGCTGGGATGAGCTTTGCTCTTGGCCTGACGGGTTCGATCGGAATGGGCAAAAGCACCACGGCGCAGATGTTCGTAGAGGAAGGCTGTGCACTGTGGGATGCGGACGCGGCAGTGCATAGGCTGTACTCCGCTGGCGGTGCCGCGGTTGAATCAATGCAAGATGCATTTCCCAATGCAATTGTCGATGGCGCGGTCAGCCGAGAGGCTTTGAAAAAAGCGATCGCCTCTGATCCTGCGACACTGAAAGTAATCGAAGGCATCGTGCACCCATTAGTGGCCGCCGACCGGGCCGAGTTTCGGAAAATCGCTTCGGCGGACATTCTCGTTTTTGACATACCTTTGCTGTTCGAAACAGGGGGCGATGCGGCAATGGATGCTGTCGCCTGTGTTTCGATCCCAGCCGAAGAACAAAAGCGTCGTGTGATGGCACGCGGGACGATGACCGAAGCTCAGTTCGAACAGATCCGTGCCAAGCAGATGCCGAATGACGAAAAATGCGCACGGTCAGATTTCGTAATCGTAACGGACACGATGGACCACGCCCGCGCGCAGGTGCAGAATGTGGTCAGACAGATACGGGCGGAGATGGCAGATGCGTGAGATTGTACTCGATACCGAAACCACGGGGTTTGATCCCGAGAGTGGCGATCGGATCGTTGAAATCGGTGCGGTCGAGTTGTGGAACCATGTGGCCACAGGCGAGACGTACCACGTCTATATCAACCCGGAGCGGTCCATGCCGGACGAAGCATTCGGCGTGCATGGTATCGGCCCGGACTTGCTGGATTCTCCGCGCCCGCCGGAAAAGGGCGAGGTTACGCTGAAGGACAAGCCGGTTTTTGCCAAGGTTGGTCAGGGGTTTCTGGATTTCGTCCGCGATTCAAAATTGGTGATCCACAACGCCTCGTTCGATATGAAATTCCTGAACGCAGAACTCAGATGGATGGGTTTACAGACGCTCCCGATGGACCAGGCGTTGGACACACTGGCGATTGCGCGCAAACGATTTCCGGGCTCGCCCGCATCGCTGGACGCGTTGTGTCGTCGGTTCAACATAGACAACACGAACCGTGTTCTGCACGGCGCGTTGCTCGACTCGGAAATTCTTGCTGAAGTGTATCTGGAGCTTATTGGCGGACGACAGCCCGACTTTGGCCTGTCTACCAGTGCAGGATCTTCCGGTGTCGCAGGGGACGATTGGCGGCCTGCGGCACGCCCGACGCCGCTGGCGTCGAAAATCACCGCGGAAGAACGCGCGGCACATGAGGCATTTGTGGAAAAACTGGGCGAAAATGCCCTGTGGACCCGCGCCTGAGTCCCTGCCCGGCGCGGGTGTAACCGATTAAGCTTCGGTTTTCTCAGCTTCGGCCTGACGGCGCATCAGCTCATTGCGGTACAGCGCAACAAAGTCGATGTTGTCCAGGTTGACCGGCGGGAAGCCACCGTCACGGGTGATGTCGCTGACAATGCGGCGCAGGAACGGGAACAGCATGCGCGGGCATTCGATCATCAGGAATGGGTGCAGTTGATCTTCGGCCACGCCTTCGATGTGGAACAGACCGCAATAGTCCAGTTCACACAGGAAGAGGACGTCGTCCATGCCTTTGGCCTTGGATGTCAGGTTAAGCTTGACGGCGACTTCATACTGATGCTCGGTCGGGCGCTTTTTGGCGTCCAGGTTCACCTGAACAGCAATCTCGGGCTGAACGTCGCCTGATACGCCTTTTTGCGCCATCACGTTTTCAAAAGACATATCGCGAATGAACTGTCCCAGAACACGCATCTGGATCTGAGGGGCGGTCTGTGCCGCGGTGTTTTCTGCAGGGCTTTCGTCAGCCATGGATCTACTCCGAAAATGAAATTCGCCACTGCTTAGCAAGTTGGACGCTGCACCTCAATGCTGAGGCGGACCTTCGACCCATTTGGATGGCTTTGAAGGGTTTTGACGGGGTCGTACTTCGGTAAATTCACCGTCGATCACGTCATCCTGATCAAATTGGGTAGGGCCGGATCTGAATTGTGCCCCGGTGCCCATCTGGAAATGGGTGATGGTAGCCTTGGACTTGAGATACCGAAACACCGCCACTCGAATACCGGGAATAAGCAATGCAAAACCAACGGCATCGGTGAAAAACCCCGGCGTCAAAAGTAATACACCCGACAACAAGATCATGGCACCGTGGGCCAGCGGCTCTGTCGGGTCATCCAGTTCAGAAAAGGATCTCTGCAAATTGACCAGTGCCATGCGACCTTGTGTCCTGACCATAAAGGTGCCGATTACGGCCGTCAGAACGACGATCGACAGCGTGGGCCACAGGCCAATCAGGCCACCGACCTGTATGAACAGGGCGATCTCGATGATCGGCACCAATAAAAATGCCAAGAACAAGTACATTTGCTTTATCCTTTCCCTTAGGCCGGGCTGTGGACTTGCCACGATCTGTCACCTACATAGTGGCATGAGGCTGCGTATACAAAGCCGCGGTCTGAAAAGAGGATGAAATGAACGAACCGATGATCCAGTTGCTGGTCCTGGCCGGAATTGCCGTTTTCCTGATCCTGCGCCTGAAAAGCGTGCTGGGTACGCGTGAAGGTTTTGAGAAGCCCCCTGTTCAGCAGCAACCCGACACAAGCAAGTCGCGTCGCGAGTTTGAAGTGATCGAAGGTGGCCCGGATCATGACATTACAGACCATGTCGCCGAAGACAGCGAGCAGGCGCAAACACTGGCCGCAATGAAACGGGTTGAGCCCAGTTTCTCGGTCAGTGAATTCGTGCACGGCGCACGCGGTGCCTATGAGATGATCGTCATGGGGTTCGAAAAGGGCAATCTGGATGAAATCCAGCCCTTCCTGTCCGAAGAGGTGTTCGACACATTTGTTTCAGTTGTGGCAGCCCGTGAAGATCAGGGCCTGACCATCGAGGCCGAGTTTATCGGCGTACGTGAAACCACACTGGCGGATGTGACCTTCGACAAAGACACAAACCAAGCCGAGATTACCATGCGGTTTGTGGGCGAGTTGACCTCGGTCGTGCGTGATCGTGGCGGCGACATTATCGAAGGCAGCCCGAACACCGTAAAACGCCAAAAGGACAGCTGGACCTTTGCCCGTGTGATGGGTGCTGATGATCCAAACTGGCTGCTTGTTGCCACGGACGCATGATTGGCGCGCTCCGGTCGCTATTTCTGGTGGCAGTCATGACCACTGCCGCCAGCGCTGAACCGACGCGATCAATTCTTTCCTTTGACGATCTGGATGGATGGGCTGCCGATGATCATGGGGCGGCCCTTTCGGTATTTCTGAACACCTGCGGCGATCTGGATAATCCGGATTGGCAGGCGCTGTGCAACGTGGCCCGAACATACAAGGCAGATGCGGCGCGGTCGTTCTTTGAGTTATTCTTTCGCCCGGTTCTGGTCGAGGACGGCGAAGACGCCCTTTTCACCGGTTATTTCGAACCGGAACTGGATGGGTCTAAAACCCGGACCGACCGGTTCAAATACCCGATATACAAAATGCCGCCCGAAGCGCGGGCCGAGGGACCATGGCTCAGCCGTCGCGAAATCCTGACCGGAGATGCAATGCAGGGTCGTGGGCTCGAGATCGCCTGGGTGGATGATCCGGTCGAGCTGTTCTTTTTGCAAATCCAGGGTTCGGGACGTGTGCGCCTGCCAGATGGCAGCGCCCTGCGCGTGGGCTATGGCGGGGCAAACGGTCACCCTTATCGTTCCATTGGGGCCGAGCTGATCCGCCAAGGTGCGCTGGGCGCGCATGAGGTCAGTGCCCAGATGATCCGCTCATGGGTCCGCAAGAACCCCGAAGCCGGGGTTGAACTGCTGTTTCACAACCCCTCCTACGTGTTCTTCCGCGAAGTTTCGCGCGTTGCGCCCGAGCTTGGGCCGTTAGGTGCCATGAACCGATCAGTTACCACGATGCGCAGCATTGCCGCTGATCCGGCTTATACGCCGCTGGGCGCCCCTGTTTGGGTGGAAAAAGATGGCAAGACGCCTTTGCGGCGTTTGATGATTGCTCAGGACACGGGTGCTGCCATCAAAGGCGCGCAGCGTGCGGATATCTTCTTTGGCACAGGCGATGACGCCGGAAAGGCTGCCGGACGCCTCAGGGATCCGGGACGTATGGTGCTGCTGTTGCCCATCCAACGGGCCTATGCCCTGTTACCGGATGAATTCTGATGTCACGGCGCAAATTGACGGCAGATGAGATCGAGCTGTGGCGCAAGGTCGCCAAACAGGCTGAGCGTATGCATCCCGAAATCCCCCAGTCGGTCCATCCGGTCACTTTGCCCAAACCCAAACCGACCAAACCTCCGAAGCCGCGGTTTGATGCGTTCGAGGTTGGGCAAAACGCGCCGGGCAAACCTGCGCGACATGCGTTGAAACCTGCGATCAGTGAAAGCCTGAGGACCAGTCCGGTGCAGATGGACACCAAGGCGTTTGGACGCATGAAACGCGGTAAGATCAAGCCCGAAGGGAAGCTGGACCTACATGGTATGCGCATAGACACCGCATATCCGGCGCTGATCCGGTTCGTTCTGACGGCGCAGGCATCCGGCAAGCGGCTTGTTCTGGTCGTCACTGGTAAGGGCAAAGATCGCGATGAACCCGGCCCTATCCCCACTCCGCGCGGAGTGCTGCGCAATCAAGTTCCGCAGTGGTTGGCTTTGCCACCGTTGGCGCAGGCCGTTTTGCAAGTGACCCAGGCCCATATCAGCCACGGTGGCGAAGGGGCCTATTACGTTTATCTGCGCCGAACGCGTTAGAATGCGCGCATCGCGCGCGAGATTCCTATCTTTGCCGACACGCAAACAAGGACAAAGAACCCTGCGACCCAGTAGAATTGCGTATCCAGCGATATGCCTGTGTCCAGCAGTACTCCTGTCAAGCCGGGGCCAATGGCTGACCCAAGTACCATGACCGCAGTCGCCATCGCCTTGATTGAGCCTATGTGCCGGGTGCCGTAGAATTCGGCCCAAAAGGCGCTGGGCAGGGTGCTGTTGGCTCCGACCGTCAGCCCCAGAAACACCATCGCGATCATGGCACCAGGGATCGAGCTGGTCATACCCGCGATCACAAAGCCAATCGCAATCGGTATTTGGTAGAACGGCATCAGCCGCGCAGTCCCCCATTTGTCCAGTGCCCAACCGGCTGCAAACATCGAAATTAGCGAAACACCGGTATAGACCGGGAAAAGCGCGACCAGATCAAAATGTTGCCAGCCTTTGACGTCGGCCAGATGAACCTGATGGAAGAAAAACGCGGTGATAAAGGCCGATGGAGCCAGCAAGGCCGGTGCCATGAACCAAAAAAGTGGATGAAACAGTGTTTCTTTGCGCGTCCAATGGCGCCCCATCATCCCGGTAGCCGAGTATTCAGTAGCCAGGCTTTGCGGTGTACGTTCTTGACGCAAAAGCCGGGTTAGAACCGGTATTCCCACTAGGGCAATTCCAGCGGACACCACCCATAACCATCGCCAGTCCAGAAACGCCATCGCGGCCACGAAAATCAGTGGCAGCAGCGCCTCACCAATGGCGTAGCCAACCGATGCAACTGAGAGGGCCTTACCGCGTGTAACAATGAACCAGCGCGCCATGGCGACTTGCGCCAAATGGATGCTCATCCCCTGTCCGAACAGCCGCAAGAAAAAGACCACCAGGGGCAATAGGACAAGCCAGCTGTTCACGGCCATGGCCATTGCAGCTATGGCGAGGCCCAATAACACAGCTGGCCCCAGAACCCGGACACGGAAAATATCCGTAAGCCCCCCGGCCCAGATCATTACAACGGCTGATACGGTGGTGCCCAGGGAATACAGACCACCCCAAGCGCCGTGACTAAGACCGAACTCTGCGCGGATGTTTCCGGCAAAGATCGAGATAAAGAAGGTCTGCCCAAAGCTGGACAGAAAGGTCAGCAAAACTCCCGCGCCCAACCAGGTGGCATTGTCCCGCAGGTACTGACGCAGGCTGAACTGCGTCACGGAGAGCTGACCTGCGCCTGTCCTGTTTCGGTTAGAACAATTTCGGTCGCACCGTCTGGATTGCGTTGGCTGGGCGGAACCAGAATGTCGATGCCCGGTCGATCTTCGCGCCCAAAGGTATTGTTTACGCGTCGCAACGAACTGAGGATCGATAAGAGTGCCGGAGAGGTGGCCGCAACGAAATGAGAGGACTCGGCGTCCTTGTTGAACGCGGTTGTATCGATCACGTTGATCGGAAATTCTTCAAGCGTTTCAACCGAGCTTATATTGCCCAATCTCTCGCCCTCGTCTGTTCCGCGGAGACGACCTGAAATGTTCAGGATCTTGTCCTTTTGCGACACCATAACGAGGAACGGATCGGGCGGGTTCTTGATACGCTTCATCTGCGAACGGAACAGGTCGACATCCAGATCCGGTGAAATCAAGACGACCCCTTCGATGTTTCTGTTGGCCCAGCCCGGTTCTTGCAGTTCAGCTTGTCGCATCATCTCCATTGACAGAGCGCCGCCCATGGAATGTGCGACCAGAATAACGCGCTTGACGCCCATGGCTTTCAGTTCACGGATCGTCTGCTCTAACCCGTCGCGGGCAAACAACATGCTGTCCAGATCATAAGCATAACCATACCCGGTTGCGCGGCTGGGCCAGGAGTAGACCAGGGTAGAGCCCGGAAGACCAATATCGTGTGTCAGCTGAGCCGCGCGGAAAATCGTCTCAGTTTGGGTCGAGTTATAGCCGTGCACAAAGATTGTAACGTCGTCCTCGCCGCGCAGATGTTCGCGTAATCCTTTTGGCCCTCCCAGCTCGGTCACATCTGTCAGAACGAACTCTTTCTTCGGGTTTGGATTTGCGTAGGAAAACTTCAGCGTTCCCGGTGTGTGCGTCGGCGGGATCGACACTGTTGTTTCCAGAAACTTCAGCGATTCTCCGCGCCGGAACCCGTAGGTTCCATCCGCTTCACGCGCTCGGGTCGTGCTTGCGAATATCTTTTCAGGCGTCCCAACGTTTACCGCCGAAGGCACGATCTCGGTCACCGTTCGGTCGACGCAGGCGCATAACGACAGAGATGTAATCAGAATCAAAAAATAGCGCAGCACGGGCCAGCCCTCAGGATGAATTGTGCTTACGCTATCGCATTCTCGCCCCGCGTCCAGCGGTGCAGGGCGGAATTAACGGCAAAAACCGGCTGGCAGTGTTACAAAACGTAACGGCTCAGGTCAGCCGATTTGGTCAGCTCGCCCAGATTATCGTTTACAAACTGCGCGTCGACTGTGATTTGCGTTCCGGCCTGGTCGGGCGCGGTAAAGGACAGCTCTTCGAACACGCGTTCCATTACCGTGTACAAGCGACGCGCCCCGATGTTCTCGACGCTTTGGTTCACATCAGCCGCGATACGTGCCAGTGCGGCAATGCCATCCTCACTGAAGCTGACGGTCACCTCCTCGGTCCCCATCAGGGCGGTGTATTGCAGGGTAAGAGCGTTGTCCGTTTCGGTCAGAATACGAACGAAGTCCTCTTCGGTCAGAGCGCGCAGTTCCACGCGGATCGGCAAGCGACCCTGCAGTTCCGGCAACAGGTCCGAGGGTTTGGCGATGTGGAAGGCACCGGACGCGATGAAGAGGATGTGGTCGGTTTTGACGGGGCCGTGCTTGGTGGAAACGGTCGTGCCTTCGATCAATGGCAGCAAGTCGCGCTGCACCCCTTCGCGGCTGACATCGCCGCCGCGGGCGTCTGTGCGGGCGCAGACCTTGTCGATCTCATCCAGAAATACGATGCCGTTCTGTTCCACCGATTCCAGCGCTACGCGATTGACGGTTTCATCATCCAGCAACTTGTCGGCCTCTTCGCCGATCAGCGCCTCATAGCTTTCGGCGACGGTCATCTTGCGTTTCACAGTGCGCCCACCAAAGGCCTTTCCGAAAATGTCACCCAGATTCATCATGCCCATCTGGCTGCCGGGCTGGCCGGGAATATCGAACATCGGCATCGGATTCGAAGAGTCCGAGAGTTCCAATTCAATCACCGTATCGTCAAGCTCACCCGCTTTCAGCTTTTTGCGGAACATCTCGCGCGTGCCTTCGCGTGCATCGGTGCCTGCGATGGCTTCGATCACGCGATCTTCGGCGGCCTGATGTGCTTTGGCTTTGACGTCTTCGCGCATGAATTCGCGGGTTTGCAGGATTGCGGCATCAGCCAAGTCGCGCACGATCTGTTCCACGTCACGGCCGACATAGCCGACCTCGGTGAATTTGGTTGCCTCGACCTTGATGAACGGCGCCCGCGCCAGTTTGGCCAGACGGCGGCTGATCTCGGTCTTGCCGACGCCGGTGGGGCCGATCATCAGGATGTTTTTTGGATAGACCTCGTCCCGAATGTCATCGGCCAGTTGCTTGCGCCGCCAGCGGTTGCGCAGGGCTACGGCGACGGCCCGTTTGGCATCCTTTTGCCCGATGATGAAACGGTCCAGTTCCGAGACGATCTCGCGCGGGGTCAGGTCGGTCATGTGAGTTCTATCCAGTTGTTTCGCATCGGAACCTAATCATACGCGGCAAAAACACAAGCTGATCACAAAAAACTCACGCCAACACACGGACTGCACACGGAAAATCGTGGTGATGTGAATCGCCAGACACAGAAATCCCGCACATAGTCTGCGGCGACGGGCAAACTCGCCTGATCTTTGAAATGGAGACCCACATCATGATGACTCGTCGTTCGCTCTTTTTGAATGCCGCTGCAACGGGTGCAGCCCTGACATTGGCCAGCGCCAATGTCGCCGTTGCCGGTGGTGCCAAGAAAAAGGGCACATTCGAAGGCCGCTCGAAACATATAACCACCGGTTCGGTCAAAGTGGTCAAGGATGGCGAGCGTTACATCGTTGAGCTGGGTGATGACTTTTCGCTGGATAACGGCCCGGACCCGCGCGTGGCCTTCGGTAAGGATGGCACATACGACCCCAACTCGAAGCTGGGTGCTCTGCTGAACCTGACGGGCAAACAGAAATACGCTGTACCGCCGACCATGGATATCTCGGGCTACAATGAGGTTTATATCTGGTGTGAAGTTGCAGGCGTTCCGCTGGGCGTTGCAGCGCTTTCGTAACCCAACGACGAAATGCGCCAGGAGGCCGGTAAATTACCGGCCTCTAACAAGGCGTTAGGTGCCTTAGCACCTGTCTGTTACACTCACCCGAAGGAACCAGTTCCGAGGTGTGTATCATGACGAAGATTGCCAAGATTACATTGCTATTCGTGGTATTTGTGGATTTGATCGGACAGGGTCTGGTCTTTCCCATCATCAACTCTCTGATCATGGAAACAAAATCCGGGTTCCTGCCGGAAAGTACGCCAATGGGGCGACGCCATTTCTACTATGGCCTCGTTATCGGTTGCTTCTTCCTGTCGTGGTTTTTGGGTGTGGTCTATGTCTCAAAGGTCTCGGACTCTATCGGACGCAAGAATGCCTTGCTGGTCTGTCTGAGCGGGGCTTTGGCCGGTTATGCCATCACCATCGCTGCGCTTTACCTCAACTCTTTGCTTTTGCTGATTATTGGCCGCTCGATCACCGGCTTTACCGCTGGCAATCAGCCTATCGCACAAGCGGCGATGATTGACGGCAGCACGGATGCCGCCGATCGAGACCGAAACATGGGGTACATCATCACCGGGGTCAGTTTTGGCCTTGTCGGTGGCCCAATTATCGGCGCTGTTCTGTCTGACGCAGCAATTCTCGGCAGCTACGCAACGCTCAAGATGCCGTTCTATGGCGCGTTTGTTCTGGTGTTGATCGCCATCTTCTTGGTGAGCGTCTACTTCAAGGACACCCGCACTGAACGCGCGGCTTTCGTATTCCGTCCACGTGATATCACCGACAGCCTTATAGCAGTGCGCGAACATCCGATGGTTCTGAAAATCCTGCCCGTTTACGCATTGTTCATGATTGCCAACGTCACCTTCTACGTCTTCGTCGACAACTTTCTGACCAGCGCCTGGGGCTATGGTGTCATCGGTGGCAGCATGGCGATGGTGGTCATCGGCTTTGCGTTGGCGTTTTCCAGCACATTCCTTGTGAAACCGGCGCAAGAAAGGTTCAGCAAACATTCCATCATCCACACCTCATTGATTGTGATGGTGATCTGCGGCTTTGGCTTTGCGTTTAGTCCCAGCGGTGTGCTGAGTTATGTCCCGGTCTTCTTCTTCTATTTCTTCTTCGGTGTCGCCTATCCGACCCTGCTGGGCCTGTTTTCATCCAGTGTGGGAGAGGCGGATCAGGGTTGGGTCATGGGTGTCACCACGGCGGTCTTCTGTTTGGCCGGTGGTGTCATGTCCCTGATTGGCGGCGGATTGATGAGTATCGACATCCGCCTGCCCTATTACATAGTCATCGCAACCGCCCTGCTGGGGCTGGTCGGAATGTACCGGCGCTGGAAAGGTAAAGAGATCTCGGCGCTTTTGGCCTAGATCGTCTCGACCGTCAGATTGCCGTTAGTGTAAACGCAGATATCTGCGGCAATGGCCATCGCTTCACGGGCGACCTCTTCAGCGGGTTTGTCGCTGCCCATCATCGCGCGTGCTGCGGCCAGGGCAAAGTTCCCGCCCGATCCGATGGCCGCCACGTTGTGTTCAGGCTCCAACACATCCCCAGCCCCGGTGATGACCAACAGGTCTTTGCCGTCCGTGACGATCAGCATCGCCTCAAGCTTTTGCAGATACTTGTCAGTGCGCCAGTCCTTGGCCAGTTCAACAGAGGCACGTGCCAATTGGCCAGGTGTCGCTTCCAGTTTCGCTTCAAGCCGTTCCAGCAGGGTAAATGCATCGGCGGTCGATCCCGCAAACCCGGCGACAACCTCGAATCCGCCCGGCGAAAGCCTGCGCACTTTGCGCGCGGTCCCCTTGATCACGGTCTGACCCAGGCTGACTTGCCCGTCCCCGGCAATGACGACTTGCCCGCCCTTTTTGACACCAATGATGGTTGTCCCGTGCCATCCGGGAAAATCGCTGTCCGCCATGAAAGCCTCCGTGTTCTCAGGCGCTATATATGGGCTGGGCGCGGGATTGGCGCAACCCGTTGCAAAACTGCCTAAAAGATATGCACAAAACGCAATCCGGGGTTACCAGACCAGCAATTGTGAGTCACCGCCCGTGGGACTACATGAGGCTTACAACCGACAACGGGTCGGCTGTTTCAGAAAAAAGGACTGGGAACATGGCAACAACTGCAAACATCCATGCCCCACTCGGAGCAGCTACCATCCTGCACGTAGTGGACGCATTCATCAATGTCTTCGACTCCGCTGTTGAGCGGTACGAAAACCGCAAGACGCGCAAGATTCTGTCGGGTCTGACTGACGCACAGCTGGAAGACATCGGTCTGGAGCGCGCGGACATCGCAAATATCTGATCCCGCAATCAGAGCAGAAATTTGAAGCAGCCGCCCGGTAATCCGAGCGGCTTTTTCTTTGTCAGCTCTGTACGTATTTGCCGGCCTGATCCGGCAGGTACGCCTCAATCGCGGCTGTGGCGACGACGTGGCGCGTGCCCGCAGCGTCATCCACGACATCCAACCCACCTTTGACGGCCCGCACTTCGGCGCGGCCCCTCGGCAGATCGGCGGCGACCCTGTCGCAGTCGACCTGATCAGGGTTTTGCACTGCAATCGTTACCTGCACCCGCATTTCCTTGTGGTCGATGCCAAGTTTGGAAAACAAAGTGATCGATGAATGATGCAGCGCGTCCTGTACGGCGCGGCAGGCGGCTTTGGTGTAGTCCTGACCATAAAGATCGTTGCCGGTACCCATTTCCAGAATGATGCGCTTTTCGGTCATTGGGCGGGCTCCATATCGAATGAAACGATGACGGCGGCGTTGGCGATCACGGTGAGGCCATCGGTGTGGGGTTTATCAATATCCAATCCGCCCTTGGTCACAGTGATGTTGGGCTGGCCATAGGGAAAGATCGCCTTCAGCGCCTCGGTGTCGACCTTGTCGGGCTTTTGCACACCCACTTCGGCGTCAATGATCATCGCCTCTTTCGGAAAGTCGAACAGCTCGGCCATGTTCACCGAGTTGTGCCACAGCGCATCCTTGATCGCCCTCAACGCAGCCTCGGTATAGTCCTCGCGCCGCAGGGACGTTCCCATCCCAAATTCCACCAGAACCCGTGTTTTGGGCATGTCGCCTCCTGTATCTTTTGCAGCCGTACTCTGCACGAGTTGACCGGAATTGAAAGAACCAGAAAAGCGATGTGCATCCGGCCAACGCCTGTCGAACAGAAATTTGGTCTGTATCGGTGAAATCGACTAAAATCGCCGGATATTAGCGTGTTGTCAGAGAAGGGTTTGATCCAATGAGGCCATTTCAACTTACTTCCATAGCGGTTGTGCTTGGGTTTGCGGCGACATGTGTGTCTGCTGAAGAGATAAAAGACAAAAAACAATTCACCGACTTGATCGTCGACAAAAAGCTGGTTCAGGGCGAAACCTGGGTGAAAATCCTGAAAGACGGTAAGGTTGAGGGCAAAGGCCCAAAAGGTGGTGACATCAGCGGTGCTTGGGAGTGGAGCGGCAAGCATTACTGCCGGGAACTGGTTATCGAGGGCGTCGCCCTACCCAATGACTGTCAGGTGGTCACAATCAATGATGGCACTGTCACGTTCACCCACAAGGAAGGTGCCGGTGTTTCAGTACGATGGATCATCGAATAGCTTTACCTGGCGACAGGGCTATTTCAGAAAAAAAGCGCCCCGAAACAGGGCGCTTTTGAGATTCAAAGATCTATAGACCTTCAGATCGATTCATCAATCCAGCTTTGAAGGGCAGCTTTTGGTGCTGCGCCTGCGCGGTTCGATACAACCTGACCGTCCTTGAAGATGAACAGCGCCGGAATGCCACGCACGCCCATGGCGGCTGCCGAATTCGGGTTGCTGTCCACGTCCACCTTGGCAATTTTCACCTTGCCGCCGTATTCGTTGGCCAGCTCTTCCAGAGCGGGGCCGATCTGTTTACAGGGGCCGCACCATTCGGCCCAGAAATCCACCACAACGGGGACATCGGAGTTTTTGACTTCGGCGTCAAAGGTATCGTCGGTAACGGCAACGGTCGACATATTCTGTCTCCTGAATGGGGTAAACTCGGGAACTGAACGTAGGGGCCCGTTAATCCAAGGTCAAGATATCTGGGTGCGCGACAATGCCTGCGTCACAAGATCGTGTGGCAGCCACATCAATTCTGCCGTTCTGGTCCATAGGATCGCGGTACGGATTTCGTGGCTCGGGTATATCTGCGATAGCGCCTGCGCGTACGCCCCCATCTGCCGCAACAGGCCCTCGGGACATGCCTGTGCGCTGCCCGGAACCGTTGCATTTGTTTTGAAATCAATGACCTGAACCTCAGCGTCAGTGATGATCAACCGGTCGATCACCCCATGCATGCGGCGTCCGTTCAGGTTCGCTGTCACAGGCACCTCGGCCAATGCGGCGTCGTCAAAGACAGGCCTAAGGTGATCCGCAGTCAAAACGTCGCATGCCTCACCCAGCAACTCTTGTCGCGCTGCGTCTTGCATATCGGGCAGAACCCGAGCGCAAAGCTGCGGCCAGTCCTCCTTGGAAACGGTTGGCAAGTGTTCCAGCAGCAAGTGGATCTGCGTGCCGCGCAGCTTTGCCGCCTCTTCGTCCTGACCCGCATCGCCGGGCAACGCTTTGGCCCCTCCCAAATCCGAAGGGCTGAGCGTTTCTACCTGAGGTTCCGGCGACGTGGCGGGGGACAGGAAAGGGGCAGGTAAATCCGTCGCGGTTATGGTGGCCTCTGTGGTCGCCGCAATCGGTGGCGCATCCCAATTCCCATGTGACAGCCGTAGCGTTTCCGTGCCCGGCAGTGCCACGGCCCCTGCCCGCTCCATTGCGGCCTGCACCATTTGATACCAGCTGGTTCCATCTTTACCGACATCGCCAGCAGCCCCCACAATCAGCCACTTTTCGGCCCGTGTTAGTGCCACATACAGCAAGCGAAGTCGCTCATTTTCTTCTCGTTCCCGGGCTTCGGCACGCGCGCGCGCAATCAATGCCGGAGAAGCATCTGCCGGAACTTTCCACAGCGGAGTGCCCTCGGCCACCATGATCTCGGCATCGCGCGGCGCTTGCCGTTTGCCCGTATCCGGAAGGATCACAATCGGAGCTTCCAACCCCTTCGAGCCATGTACTGTCATCACCCGGATCATGTTTCCGACGCCGCTCATCTGCCGTTTAATTTCCAGATCATCGGTCTGCATCCACACGAGAAACCCAGTCAGGCTTGGGATATCCGTACGCTCGTAAGCCAATGCCTGCGAAAGCAATGCGTTTATTCCGTCCTCGGCCTCTGCCCCCAAGCGGCCCAACAATTTGCGACGCCCGTCATGGCGGGTCAGGATTCGTTCGATCAGGTCGTAGGGGCGTAGAAAGTCAATCTGACCGCGCAAGTCGTTCAGCACAGCAAGAGTGTCGGGAAATTCTTCAGCGCGCTGGCGTAGAGCGGCCCAAAGGAACTGTTCTTTGCGCCTGTGGGCAAGGTCGAACAACTGCTGTTCGCTCCATCCAACCAGAGGGGACTTCAAAACAGTGGCAAGCGACAAGCTGTCCTCGGGCGTGGCCAGAAAGCTCAACAGCGCTGCCAGGTCCTTGACCGCCAACTCCGCGCCGACCTTCAGCCTGTCGGCCCCGGCGATCGGTAAGTCAGCAGCCTTGCAGGCCCGAATAATCTCGGCAAACAGGTCTGAGCGCCGCTGAACAAGGATCAGGAAATCCCCTGGCCGAACCCTGCGTCGTACAAATGTGCCGGGGGTTTTTCCATCCTCGGGGATCGTTTCTCCACGATCGATCATCGCCTTGATCGACTGGGCCACCTGTTCGGCCAGAATGACGTTGTGATGACGCGCACCGGGTCGATCCACCGGATCCGTCCAGTCGCTATCATCATCGTCTTCGACCTTTTCAACCACCGGCCACAGGTCTACGCGGCCCGGCAGATCCGCCTTAAAAGCGCGGTGTTGGCTTTCCTTGTGAAATCCGGCATCCGCGCGGTTTTCAAACAGGATATCAACCAAAGCCAGGATCGCACTGGAGGATCGGAATGAGTATTCGAGCGTCGAATCCCACAGTTTAGAGCCTGATTCAGTCAGCTTTCGGCCAAACTCTGCTTGCATCAGGTCAAACGCCTGCGGGTCTGCACCCTGAAAGGAATAGATCGACTGCTTCTTGTCACCGACCACGAAAATCGTGCGCTCAACCCCGGATCGGGCCCCTTCCCCGCTGGTGAATTCCTGCGCCAGTTTTTCTACAACGTCCCATTGATCCGGGCTTGTGTCCTGTGCTTCGTCCACCAGAATGTGATCAATTCCGCCATCCAGCCGGTATAACACCCATTCCGCCACAGCCGGATCATTCAACACTTGCCGTGCACGCAAGATCAGGTCGTCGAAATCTAACCATCCGCTTAATTGCTTACGACGCTCATATTCCGGTAAAAACGCGGTTGCGAACCGGTGCAGCACCAGTGTTTTGCGCGCGGCGACCAGCGCTAGTCGGTGTTCCCGCGCGGCCTCGATGCGCAGCATGAGCGCTTCTAGTTGAGGTATTTGGTCCGCCAGCGCGCCTTCACGCAGGGCTTTGGTGGGAAAACTATTTATCTTGGCTGAAAAGGGTTCCTTGGCAGACTTTCCGGTCAGGAGCACACTTTCCAGTATCGGCAAGCTGCTAACTTTGACCTCGGTAAATGCCGCAAGCTTGTCGGCGGCCTTGGCATTGTTTCCGCCGCTTTCGGAAAGTGCGGGCAGGATTGAGCGGATCAGCTCCAATTCGCCGCCCAAGAATACACGCTCTATCAAAGCGTCTTCGTTGAACCCGTCCGGCAGTTCAAAACGCCGCAACACATCGGTCCAGTTCAGCAGTTGAGCAAACAGGTTGCGTTTCTGGGTGATGGCCGCGGTAAGCTTGTCGAACCCGATATCGGTTACAAACCGGGCGACATCTTCGATCAGGGTGGATTGCAGACCTGCGGCAAAATCTTCGACAATTTCTTCACGCAACAGGGCTGCCGCACGGTCCTCCATCTCTGAGAATTGCGGGCTGACCCCGGCCTCAAGTGGGAATCGCCGCAACAAAGAGGCACAAAACGAGTGAATCGTCTGTATTTTCAATCCGCCCGGAGTTTCGATCGCGCGCGCAAACAAGGTCCGGGCCTGTGCCAATCTTTCAGGGTCAATGACACCGGGAACACCCAGATCGGTCAATTGTTCCAGAAGCGGGTTGTCCCCCAGCATGGCCCATTCACCCAAGCGTTTGAACAACCGGTTCTGCATCTCACTGGCCGCGGCCTTGGTGTAGGTCAGGCAGAGGATATGCTGAGGCTGCACGCCACCCAACAACAGGCGCGCCACCCGATCGGTCAAAACCCGCGTTTTGCCCGAACCGGCGTTGGCAGCCAACCAGGTCGAAGCGTCTGGTCGCGCAGCCTGCACCTGCCGCTCAGTTGCATCATTGCGAGGGCTCATGTCAGATCCTCGGGGTCTGTTTCATCCGTGCGATCCCATTCACCGAACCGCGCCAGCTGGTCGTAGTCACCAACATCCGAATCCTTGTGCAACATTCGTCGTGACGAAAACCCCTGTTCAGGCTCTAAATATGATGAAATCAGCTCTTTCAACTCAGCCAGGACCTTGTCGGGCGGTTCTTTCGCCAAGGGCGCAGGCACTTCTTTATAGGTGCCGCCCATGCCAATAAACACGGCTTCGGCCACAGGTGATGGGTGAAATCCGTCGATACCGCCCTCTTCGGCCATTGCGGCTTCGATCAGCAACTGCTTGTCGAACTTGGATTGCTGGCTTTCCGTTGGCGGTGTTCCGGTCTTGTAATCGACGATCCGCAACGCGCCACGTTTATTGCGATCTATCCTGTCGGCCCGCCCCACGACGGAAAAATCCAAGGGTGACAGAACAAGATTCATCACAGCCTCAAAGGCAACCGGCCCTCCGTCGCCACGGCGCCTGATTTCAGCGGCCAGAAAGTCGTCTGCGATACGTTCCAACCGCGCCAACCACAATTTGCGCGCTGTGGGCCACGCAACATGTTGATCCAGCAGTGTTTCCGCACGTTTCAAAAAGTTTTCACGGGTCAGTAACGCACTGTCCAGAACACTGTCTTTGACAAAATGCTCTAGGATCTCGTGGATCACGATCCCGCGCAACAATGCATCCGGCGCTTGCACCAAAGGGTCCAAAGGCTTCAGTCGCAGCACATGTTTGGCGTAAATCGCATAAGGGTCGCGGATCAGCCGTTTTATTTCCGTCACGCTCAGCCGATTTGGGCGCGAAGACACCGGCGGGCGCGGGGATGGGCGCTTTGCTGGTTCGATGTGCGGCGCGGCCTCAAGCTGTTCCGACCAGCGTAGCCATTGCTGGCCCCTGTCACGCATTCCCGACAGGGCCTCAGGGCCTCCCTGCCCCGGGAGGCCCTGTAAAAGGTTCGTCAAGCGGTTCAGCCAACGTGATGGCACGGTTTCAGCGTCGTCGGACCGGGTTGCGCGGGTCAACCAGACTTCGGGCGCGCCAATGGCTTGCTGAAAATCATGAGCCGACAGACCGATCCGCCGTTCCGGCAGCAAAAGCCCGGCCTTGTCGCGCATCTGACGGTTCAACCATGGGTCCGGTGCGGCGGCCTCGGGCCAGCTGCCTTCGTTCAGGCCGCCCAGGATCAGCAGATCGGCCCCCTGCACGCGCGCCTCGAGCGTACCCCAGATCATGATATGTGGATGTGGGGCGTCGCGGTCCCGAACCTCTTCACCTGCCAGTAATGCGCCCAACAAGTCGGCAAAATCGTGGGCGGTCATCGGGCCGCCATGTTCCGCTTCGGTTTCCAGCGCGGTCAGAACAGCCAGTGCCTTTTGACCTGCGTTCTTTTCCCAAAGCGTCCCAGCTTCCCCGGAACCGCCTGCGGAAATCGCTTCAGCCAGCGTCCGCAGCTTCGCGACCCAGTTCGTCAGCTGCAACTGGCCTGTGGCTTGCTGATCACAGAAATGGGTGGTCAGCCACCGCACCCAATCCTCGGGCACCTCTTTTCGGATTGCAAAGGCAGTCAGGCTGACACTATCCGGGAATGGCGGACCATGCCGACGCAAGTCCAGCTCAAGATCACGCGTGTGCAGCAAATGCGCGCCACGTTCACCACCATCGTGGCAGAGCGGGTGTTTCAGAAGGGTCAGAAGTGCTTCGCCATCAAGACGCCGTGCAAACAACCCCGAAACATGGCGCAGAAATCTACCCGGCGGTGATAATTGCAGCGGCAGACCGGCGCTGTCATCGGGAAGGATGTTCCAGCGATCCAGCGCGGCGCTGACCTGGCGCGTCAGCATCCGATCGGGTGTGATCAGCGCTGCGGATTGACCGATTTCGGCAGCTTGGCGCAGGCGCAGCGCGATGGCTAGGGCTTCGGATCGGGGTGATTGTGCCTCGACCAGTGTCAGGTCTTTGGCCGCACCATCCAGATCTGTCAGTTGCGGGCCTTCGGACATCCAGGCGTCTGTGATCGGCGCTGGTCGTAACGCAAGTGAAACCAACCGGTTACGGGCGAGTGATGGTGGCTGATTTTCTGTCCAAGGCTCGATTTGATCCGGTTTCAACCCGAACTGTTTCATCAGCTTGCGGAACCGGTACTGAGGGTGGTCTTCCGATGTAAGCGCGTCATCCAATCCGCGCCAGACGCGATCAGGCTGATCGAAATCATATCCCGGCAGGATCAACGCGCCCTGCGGCAGGCAGGCGACCGCCTCCATTAGCATCAGGGTGGTTCCGCGTGATCCGGTGGATCCGGCAAGGATCACCGGATGCTGAGGCGGAGAGGTTTGCCACCGTTCGATCAGGATTTCCACCACAAGCCGCTGCCGTGCCTGAACATCCAGCGCGTCACGGCCAGAGTCTATGAAATGGTCCGCAATCCCGATAAATGCCTGCGCACGTGCCCAGTGGCCGGACATATCGCTGACGTCCAATTGTCGGATTGCGTCTGGGGCTACACCTTCACCCTGCATTTCATCAATCAGTGCAGCCAAACTGTCGGACAGATCAAACAGTGAGGATCGCGCGGCCAGATCTGGCTGTTGTTCCAACAGTTTGGATATCAGTTGTGTTAACTCCAGCCTGCGTCGCAACGGCGGAACGGCCGGCGGTATCTGCGCCAGATCGACGCTTTCGCCGAGATCGGTGACCAGTGACAGGCGCGGCAACAGACAGGCCGGGCCTTGGTCAAACAAGTCGCGAACCCGCCGGGCCATGCGCCTGGTATTGACCACCAGTTGAACCTGCGCCAGCGCCTCGGGCGGGTGCGCGGCGCTGCGATCTCGCAACCCCTTAACCAGCATTTTTGGGAAATCCGAACCGGGTGGAACGGCAAAAACGCGCGGTACCGTACTGGGTTCAAACATCGGCAATCAGCCCCTCGGCCAGCGCAATCCCTTCGGGGTGGCCGACATCGCACCAACGGCCGGGATAAGTCAGGGCAAACAGGCGATCTTGTTTTTGCATCCGGTCCCACAGCACATTCAGCGAAAATGCCTTTTCTGGGATATCCATCAACCCCTCGGTCTTCATGATCTGCGCACCGCCATAGATCAAACCACCACCGCGCACGATCCGACCGGTTTTATCTGCTGTGAAATCGCCTTTACCGGTGTGGCCGACAGTCTGATCCACCGGAACGCACATCAACAGCGCGTCCATGTGATCGGGATTCCACGCCTCGCGCAGCATCGTCAAAGGGTTCGGTCCTGACCAGATCGCGTCTGGGTTCAGGGTGTAAACCGGTTGCGATCCAAGCAGCGGCAAAGCGGCGCGTATTCCGCCACCAGTCTCAAGGATTTCCGACCTCTCACGAGAAAGCAGAACACCCTTCGGGGATAAATGAGCCTCAAGCTGGTCCGGCAAATAGTGCAGGTTGGCCACGACACGCGCGAGGCGCAGTTCATTCACGAGATCCAGCGCGTGGTCGATCAGAGGCCGACCCGCGACCTCGATCAGTGGTTTGGGCCGTGTTTTGGTCAATGCGCCCATGCGGGTGCCAAACCCAGCTGCAAACAAC
Organism: Ruegeria atlantica; assembly: GCF_013032505.1. Taxonomy (GTDB): domain Bacteria; phylum Pseudomonadota; class Alphaproteobacteria; order Rhodobacterales; family Rhodobacteraceae; genus Ruegeria; species Ruegeria atlantica_F. Next base: position 70,339 of record NZ_WQCG01000007.1, on the reverse strand, counting down.
ATGACGGCTTCGGGGTCTTGGGTCATTTCTGTCTGAGCCTGTCCAGATTTTCAGGGGTGGGCGCGGGCAGGGCGTCGCGCAGTAAGTCTGCGATGGTAACCAGTGCGGGATGTTCCAGATCCCGCATCAGGTGGGCCCAGGTTGCCGGGATCAGATCGACATAGCCGGGCTTGCCGCGCTCGGTCGCCAAGCGGGCAAAGACGCCAAGAATGCGCAGGTTTCGCTGAGCTCCTAAAACGGCGTAGGCGGTGCGAAAGTCATGATCGTTCACCCCAGTTTCTGCGATATAGCGGTTCACCATCCGCATCTCGGTTCCGGGCGAAACATCTCGACGCACGTCCTGCAGCAGCGACACCAGATCGTATGCCGGATGCCCCAGCATGGCCGTTTGAAAGTCAAGCAAGCCGGCGCGCTGAACCCCGTCGCGATCCGGCAGCCAGATAAGGTTTTCAGCGTGGTAGTCCCGCAGCACAACAACTTTGGTCCCGGAAGTTTCCCGGTGCAGAATATCCGAAAACCGGTTCTCGAAACGGTTTCTTGCATCGGCGTCGTGCGTGCCCAATACGGCTTGCGCGTATTTGGTAAAGGACAACGCGGCCAGTTCGGTCATCAAAGTCGGATCATAAGATGGCAAAGATAGGCTGGGAGCCTTGTGCAGGTCGACCAGGACATCCGTTGCGACCTCATAAAGTTCGCGTTCCATTTTGGGGTCCTGCGCCAGCACCCGAGCGAAAAGGTCATCGCCGAGGTCTTCAAGTAAAAGAAACCCGTAATGCGTATCTTCAGCATAAATTTCGGGCGCGCTAAGACCAATGGACCGCAAGTAGTCGGCCATGCGAGCAAAGTCCTCGACGTTTTCTGCCTTGCCCGGGGGCGAATCCATTAATACCGCTGTCTTGCCGGTTTCTGGATCGGTCAGCCGCTCGTAACGGCGGTTCGAGGCATCGCCAGCCAGCGGTGCGTGACGTGCGTTGGCCCATGCTGTCTGCGCAATCAGCGCTTCGGCCAATACCGCGCGGTTTGTCATGCCGGAATCCTTAGTTTTGCGGGCCACTTTGGATCTGACCACGTAAGTGTCAGATGGCGCTTTTCTGTCATGTTAGGGTCTGTTTCAAAGGATAGTGTCACCGCCGAATCCGGCATCAGGGGGCCTAGTTTGTCCGGCCATTCGATCAGGCAGATCGCGGTCTCAAAAGCCTCGGTCAGCCCCAGTTCCTCGACCTCTTCGACTGCGCTCAGGCGATACAGATCGCAGTGCCAGATTTCTCCGACCGGAGTGTCATAAGCCTGGACCAGCGTGAATGTAGGTGAGGGCACATCCTCGGGCTCGGCCATCAGTGATTGGATCAGACTCCGGGCGAAATGGGTCTTGCCGCTGCCGATCTCGCCCTCGAGCAACAGGATGTCACCGGGCAGCAGTTCCGCACCAATGCGCGCCGCGAACTCCGCTGTTTCCTCGGGTGAATTCAAAGTGATGGTGCAGGGCGATGTAGTCATGGCGCCACAATGGCCCCGTGCCCGGTTGGCTGCAACCCGCTTCAGGCGCTGATTTGCTGCGCCTCTTGCCGTATCACGATGTCTCGATCCACTGAGAAACGAACAATAGTGGCCCCATTCTGCATCGGGTTGACCGTGCATAGCGCCTGGATACCGTTTCGCAGATAAATCACGCCAGACCATTCAGCGCGATTTTCCCGCGCCTCAACAAACTCGCGAATTTCACCCAGGATTGGCGTAGCGGTGCAGTGTTCCTGCCAACCTTTGGTCACCTCGAGAACAGTGTCAGCCTCAAAGCCTGTGTCACCTGTGTCACCCCAAAGCTGTTGGTAGGCGAAATTGGTAAGAGCCAGCGTTCCGTCGTCACTGAAGACGGCGATGGCATCGGCCAGTTTGTCGAGAATGGATTGCATCAGATCCATTTCCGACCGGAACCGGCGGGTCAGCGTGATCTCGGCAGTGATATCTTCGAATAAAAATGCGACTGCGCCGTCCGGGTGCGGGCGTCCGCTGACGGAATAGACCGAGCCCGAGGGCAGGGACCATGTTTCCTGATAATTCCCGTCCTCTGCCGCTTCGAGAAGGTCATTCATCTGACTGCGCCAGCTTCGGTAATTCTTGGGTTCGGGCATCATATGCTGATCCCGCAGGCGATCGAAAAAGCTGGACAGGCTGGGTCGGCAACTGAGGAAATCCGGGGGCAGGGTGGTCAGTTCGATCAGGGCTGGATTGAACAGCGCCAGTTGTCGATTGCGGTCGAAAATAGCCAAGCCGATGGACAGTTGCGCAAAGGTCTTGGTCATAGTCTGAACGAATTTTCGCTGCGCTGTCTCCGCATCGACGATTGCATTGATGTCCACTGCGTAAGACAGATGACCCTCGGGGTGATCAACCAATGTCAGATCGAACCAGAGCTTATTTTCACTGTACTCCGAGGAAATTGAGACCCGGGCCTTTGCGCTTAATCTTTGGTCGTCATCCGGGACGGGAAACAAGGGCGCGGTCAGGTCTGTGTCCTGATCCCGTACTTTCCGAACTAATGAGACGTAAGCGGCATTGCACCAGCGCACATTGCCCTGATGATCCGACAGCCATACAGGGTAGGGCGCCTTTTCCATAGCAAGGCGGTTCGGGTCATTTGAAGTGCTCTGGACTATCGTCGGGCACACGGTCCGGTCGCGCAGTTGAACACGAACAATACCATCAATCCATTCGCAAAAAACGTCGCGTTCGACCGTGCAATCAATCGCTGGGATGACCAGATTGCCTTCACGCTGAACCCGGTCAGGTGTTTCTGGGAATGTTGGAAAGTCCCTGTGTAGCAGCCGGCATAAATCGGCCCAATCTCGAACTTGTTCGAAACCTTCCAATGCGATGTCCGAGTGGCTGATCAGCCGATCCCTATCAAACAGAAATACTGCATCAAACAGCGACGCGGGCGACGATAGACCGAAGTTGTCTCCGCGATCTCGCCGGCGGGGCAACAGCCACTGCACTGCAAGGCTTGCAGAAACAAGGCCGATGATGGCCAGAATAATCCAGTCGACCATGCGCCCTCCGGTGCGCGAAACCACTAGGCCGCACTATGTGCCTTAATGGTTAACGGGTTCTTAACCAGAGGGGGCTCGCGTCAGATCAGGTTTGGAAACGCTGGTTGACGCCCGAAGGCACGGGCGTGTCACCAGTTTGCGCATCCACAAGGTTACGCGGCCAAGTCACCTTGACGATCGCGCCTCGGCGTTCGGGATTATCCGACAAGGTTTGGTATGGGTCCGAGCCGTTGGCGAAATCCAGCTCTGCTCCGCTGCGTTCCAGAAGCGTTTTGGCTATGAAAAGACCCAGGCCCATGCCCTCATATTCCGGGCGCGCTCTTTTATCGGTTTCACTGCGACGACGGCGCATGAAAGGGTCGCCGATCCGGCCAATCATCTGAGACGGATATCCACGACCGTCATCCATGATGCTGACAGTGATTTGTTTGGCTGACCATTCGGCCTCGACCCAGACATTGTCGCGCGAAAAATCCACTGCATTTTGGATCAGATTGCGAAGGCCGTGGATGATCTCGGGCTTGCGCAGGATCGAGGGCTGCTGGACATCGCCATCCTCGGCAGGTCCTTCAAAAAAATGTACGGCCTTGCCCCGGTTAATATGCGGCTCGGCTGCCTCGTGCACCACAGTCGAAAGCGGGGCTTGCCGCAAGTGCAGATCGTCTTTGCCGGCCCGGCCCATGTCCCGCAGGATATCCCGGCAGCGGTTCGCCTGTTCGCGGATCAGGGCGGCATCTTCGATAAGGTCGGGTCGATCATCCAGTTCCTCGATCAACTCGGAACTGGCTAGTTTGATCGTTGCCAGAGGCGTGCCCAGCTCATGCGCGGCGGCGGCGACCACACCGCCCAGATCAGTCAGTTTTTGCTCGCGCGCAAGGGCCATATGGGTGGCGGCCAGGGCCTCGGACATGGACTGCACTTCTGAGCTGACGCGATGCGAATAGGCGCCCAGAAAGACGATTGCGATGACAATAGCAGCCCAGTTCCCGAACAGCAGAATATCGGGGATGTCCAGCTCGGCACCCAGTGCGGTCCGCAATGGCAAGTGGAATTCGGCCAGAAGCGTTGTCAGGGCAATGGCCACGCCGCCTATAATCAGCGTAGATCGGGTGCTCATGACGCTGGCGGAAATAGTGACAGGACCCACCAACAGCAGTGCGAATGGGTTGTTCAAACCGCCGGTCAGGTACAGCAAAATGGTCAGCTGCAACAGGTCGAACAACACCATCAGAAAGTTCTCAAATTCGGACAGACGCTTGTTTCGGGGAAACAGCAGGATCGCGGTCAGGTTCCCCATGACCGACACCCCGATCGCCAGATAGCAAAGCGTTGCATCCAACTGGATGTCATAGGTTCGCTGTGCGACGGTGATCGCCGTGATCTGGCCGAATATCGCCACCCAGCGCAACAGGATCAGGGTGCGCAGTCGAATCCAGCTACTGCGTTCCTGACTGCGCCAAAATGTGATGTTGGAATTTGCCATCGGTCGATTATGTCCTGTTGCATCGGCTGCGCTTCTTGATAGGTGTCCCGGCCGAAACGATCAACAACCCCTCTTGTATCAGGATTGATGACATGGTCCGTCTTTATGCCATCCTTGCAACCGTTGTACTGGCCGTTGGCCTGGGTGCCATGTGGTTGTTGACGCGCGGTGCCGGATCGGACGACAAATTCGCGCAATGTCGGACCAGTCAGATCGCGGGCGGCACAGCTGCAATTGGTGGCCCGTTCGAGCTGATCAACGGCAAGGGCGAAACGGTTACCGACAAGGATGTGATCACCGAGCCGACGCTTGTTTATTTCGGCTATACCTTCTGCCCCGACGTCTGCCCATTCGACATGTCCCGCAATGCGGAGGCCGTGGACATTCTGGCCGAACGCGGACAGTCAGTGACACCCTTGTTCATCTCAATCGACCCTGACCGTGACACGACCGAGGTGGTAGCGGACTATGCCTTTAACCTGGGTGGCAAAACAATCGCGCTGACCGGCACGCCCGAGCAGGTCAAGGCAGCCAGCAAAGCCTACAAGACCTACTACAAGGCCCATGATAAAAGCGATGAGTACTATCTGGTCGACCATTCGACCTTTACCTACCTGGTCACGCCCGAAGAAGGGTTCATTGAGTTTTTCAATCGGGACGACACAGGTGAACAGATGGCCGACAAGGTCGGCTGTTTTCTGGACAAGATCTAGAACGTGACGGGTTGTTTGACCTTTGGGATGGCGCTGCTATTACTCATGGTCAGGCCAAAAGCGTGAAATAGCGGAAAGAACAGAATATGGCGGACAGCTCTGACCTCGACATCGGCCCCGATAAAACCCTGCTTTTGGTGGACGATGACGAACCGTTTCTGAGACGTCTGGCCAAAGCGATGGAAAAACGCGGGTTCGAGGTTGAAACCGCAGGGTCCGTCGCAGCTGGACGCGCAATCTCCACCGCCCGCCCACCTGCCTATGCCGTCGTTGATCTGCGGCTTGAGGACGGCAATGGTCTGGATGTGGTCGAAGTGCTGCGCGAGAAACGCCCTGACAGCCGGGTTGTAGTTCTGACCGGTTACGGGGCCATCGCCACTGCCGTCGCAGCAGTCAAAATCGGAGCAACCGATTATCTGTCCAAACCCGCCGACGCAACCGACATCACCAATGCGCTGTTGGCCAAGGGCGACGAACTGCCCCCGCCCCCGGAAAACCCCATGAGCGCGGATCGTGTGCGTTGGGAGCATATCCAGCGGGTGTATGAGTTGTGTGATCGGAACGTTTCCGAGACTGCACGGCGGCTGAACATGCACCGCAGGACATTGCAGCGGATTTTGGCGAAGCGCAGCCCACGGTAGTTAAAGTAACCGTCCTGAATTGCTAAAGGTTTTGGCCCGATCAGCCCCTGAAACAGTTCCGCAACGCTTAGGGGCTGTTGTTATGGGTTCAATCTGGTCGATTTCATTGATTATTGTGGTGATGGTTGTTTCCGACTCTTGGAATGGTCATTGGACAGTTTCAGGAGTGTCAGCGAGTCTTTTGGGACTGGTAGTTTGTTCAGCTTTGACAGTGACCGGGGTGGTTCACAGCTTTGTCGCGGTGTTTCCTGGCTGCTTTGCGCAATGGCGTCCGCGGCCTTCTTCCGAGCCTTTTGATATTAGCGAGTTCAACGCCGAGAAACTCAAATTCCTATATCATCTTATCGGGGTTCTGACACTGCTGGTGCTGGTCGCTCTGGTAGTATACTTGGGCCTGTACCAGCTCTTCAAAGCTATCTCCTAGTAGAAACACATGAAAAGTGCCCCAAGTCCCAATGTTGAGCTGTCTGCACCAAGTTAAGTCACCGCTTCGTGATTTGCCAATCTGATCTCTGACTCAGACTGTTCGCCACGAAAAACCATTGCAAAACAGGAATATCCTAAATGATCGGCTATGTGACCATCGGTGTTTCGGATTTGGAACGCGCCAAGAGTTTTTACACGACACTGTTTGCGGACAAGGGCGCAAAAGTTGTGATCGACGCTGGTCGCATCGCTTTCATCGGAAATGACCCGTCGGCTCCGATGCTTGCCGTTTGCACACCCTATGATGGCGAAGCCTGCGCGACTGGCAACGGCGGAATGGTTGCTTTTGCAGCGAACTCCAAGGATGAGGCTAAGGCGCTTTACGAGAAGGCAATAAGCCTAGGAGCTACAGATGAAGGAGAACCCGGGCAGCGCGTCCCCGATCGGTTCTACGGTGCCTATGCTCGTGATCTGGACGGCAACAAACTGTGTTTTTACGTATTCGGCTAAAGCCGAGTCAGCAATACTCCATGCCGCTCCATATACGCCCGCCGCACTTCAATTGGCGGGCGTAACGTGATCGCCAACCCCTCCATCACTGCCTTGTCCGGGCGACCAAAGAACTTTGTCGCTTCGGCCTCGGAAAACCCTGCAATCTGCGTTGCCTCCATCCAAGCGCTGATTTTGTCGGCCTTCTTGATCTGTCGTTTCACCGATTTCGGCACCTCTGCGGGCAATCCGAACCGGATGTGAATCGCCGCTGATAGACGGTCATCCAGCGCACCGTAATCCGGGCCAACGGCGGATTTAACGGGTGAGATCATGTCTCCGATCACATATTCCGGCGCATCGTGTAACAGCGCGGCCAATCGCCACTTCACGGGTGCTTTGGGTGCAATCCGGCCGAAAAGCTCTTCAACCAGTAGGGAGTGCTCGGCCACGGAATAGGCATAATCGCCAGCGGTTTGCCCGTTCCAGCGCGCCACAAAGGCCAGACCGTGCGCGATATCTTCGATCTCGATATCCACCGGCGTCGGGTCCAGCAGGTCGAGCCTGCGACCGGACAACATTCGTTGCCATGCTCGTGCTTGTGTTGCCATTATGCCATGCCTTGTGAAGTAGGACACGTTGAGTTCGCGTTTTTATGTTATGATGTACCTGTCTGGATCACAGGCTGCCAACAAATTCTTGAGCTTTCGTGCTTTGAACCTGCACGATTTGATCCCGACATATGGACTGAGGGGGGCGTACTCCTTTCAGTTGTGCCCCTCTCGTACTGAAACGCGTATCGAAAGGAGCATGTTATGTTCAAACGCCTATTTGCTATAACCCTGACCTTCGGCATGGCAGCCACAGCGCCGCCCGCTTTCGCCAAAAGCTGTGCACAGCGCGAACACGTGGTTGCCAAACTGCAAAGCAGCTATTCAGAAGAGCTGGTCTTTGGCGGATTGCAGAAAACACGCGGCGCTAGTGCTGTTATGGAGGTTTGGACCTCGAAGGAAACCGGAAGTTATACAGTTCTGGTGACCCAGGCGAACGGCATTAGTTGTATTGTCGCCGTTGGCACAGATTTTTTTGAAGCGATACCAAAGATAGAGTTAAAGGGTGAACCAAGTTGATTTAAGCAGACGGTTCATCCCCTTTCCGGCCATCCACATTGCCACCTGCCCCAAGGAATGTTAGGGGCAGCCCGGACTGTGATTTACCGGAATGGAGCACCTGATGGCCGGGGACTATATCGTCAAAGACATCTCATTGGCCGGTTTTGGCCGCAAGGAACTGAATATCGCCGAAACCGAAATGCCGGGCCTTATGGCTTTGCGTGCGGAATACGGTGAAAGCAAGCCATTGAAGGGTGCGCGTATCGTCGGTTCGCTGCACATGACCATCCAGACCGCTGTTCTGATTGAAACGCTGGTCGCACTGGGTGCGGATGTGCGCTGGGCATCATGCAACATCTTCTCGACCCAGGACCATGCGGCGGCAGCAATTGCTGAGGCTGGTATCCCGGTCTTCGCAATCAAAGGTCAGACGCTGGAAGAGCACTGGGATTACCTGGACAAATCCTTCCTGTTCCCCGAAGGCCCGAACATGATCCTGGACGATGGCGGCGACGCGACGCTTTACATCTTGCTGGGTGCTCGTGCCGAAGCGGGAGAGGACATCATCGCTGTTCCGACCTCAGAGGAAGAAGAAGTCATCAAGGCGCAGATCGCCAAGCGTCTGGCGGCATCGCCGGGTTGGTTCACAAAGATGCGCGACCAGATTCAGGGTGTGTCCGAGGAAACCACCACCGGTGTGAACCGCCTGTATCAGTTGGTCAAAGACGGTCAACTGCCGTTCCCGGCGATCAACGTGAATGACTCGGTCACCAAGTCGAAGTTCGACAACAAATACGGCTGTAAGGAGTCGCTGGTCGACGGTATCCGTCGCGCCACCGACACCATGATGGCCGGTAAAGTTGCCGTCGTCTGCGGTTACGGTGATGTGGGCAAAGGCTCGGCCGCTTCGCTGCGCGGTGCCGGTGCGCGTGTGAAAGTGACCGAAGTTGACCCGATTTGCGCCCTGCAGGCTGCGATGGACGGCTTTGAAGTCACCCTGCTGGAAGACGAAGTTGCGTCGGCTGACATCTTCATCACCACAACTGGCAACAAGGACGTGATCCGCATCGAGCATATGCGCGAGATGAAGGACATGGCTATCGTTGGCAACATCGGCCACTTTGACAATGAAATTCAGGTGGCCAGCCTGAAGAACCATAGGTGGACCAACATCAAGGAACAGGTGGACATGATTGAAATGCCCTCGGGCAATCGTCTGATCCTGCTGTCCGAAGGCCGTCTGCTGAACCTCGGCAACGCCACAGGCCACCCGTCTTTCGTGATGTCGGCATCATTCACCAACCAGGTTTTGGCGCAGATCGAGCTGTTCACCAAAGGTGAAGAATACAACAACGACGTTTACATCCTGCCCAAGCACCTGGATGAAAAGGTCGCGCGTCTGCATCTGGACCGCATCGGTGTGAAGCTGACCCAGATGGACAATGAGCAGGCGGCCTATATCGGCGTGAAGCCCGAAGGCCCCTATAAGCCGGAACACTACCGCTATTGAGTGCTGAATACGCATGAGTAAACACTCCGGACGCCGCCGATTCCTGTTATCGGCGGCGTCTTTTGTTTTCAGTATCGCGGTAGCGGCCATCCTGTTTGGAGGGGGCGGGTGGTGGTTGTTGGCGCATCCGGAAACACCCGTGCCATCGTATTGGAACCCCCTGCGAGAGTTGAAAGTAAACGCGCCGGTCACGCCGGTCACACGGTTTCAACTCAATCGCGCGCTGGCGAACGAAGAACAGTGCCGCGCTGTTTTGGCCGAAGCTGGTGTGAATTTCGAAGCGATGGAAGATCTGGTTGTGGATGAGAATTGCGGAATAGCAGGACGTGGCCGGTTGTCTGCTCTGGTGACATCGAAAGTGAAAGCGGTTGAAACCAGTTGCACCACCACCTTGCGGCTGACCATGTGGGAATATCACGTGGTTCAGCCTGCAGCCCAAAATCTGCTGGGCACACAGGTAAGCCGGTTGCGGCATGTTGGAAGTTACAATTGCCGTCAGATGCGAACTGCGCAAGGGAAGTTCAGCGGGTGGAGCAGCCATGCAACGGCGGATTCCATCGATATTGTTGGAGTGCAACTGGCTGATGGGCGAAGCCTGAATCTGCTATCGGACTGGGGCACCGAAGGACCCGAGGCTGCATTTCTGCGCGAGATCTGGCACGGTGCCTGTGATTGGTTTCGTGTCGTATTGGGACCGGATTTCAATCGTTTGCACGCTGACCATTTCCATCTGCAAGGTCCGGGTTGGGGGTATTGCCGATAATTCAGCCCGGTGGCTGTTTAACGCAGTGACGGAAAGAAATCTCCGCGTCCCTGTGGCGTGAAATCCAGAATGTTCCACAGCGGCCATGCCGCATCTACGTGCCGCGGATGCCAGTCGCTGGGCTCAAAGAACAGCTCGGAACTCCAGAAATGGCTTATGCCGTCCTCATCGCGTTGAAAGATGTTTAAAATCGGCAGTTGGCTTCCATCCTCGGCCTCGGCCAGATAATCGCGTTGATAATCTGTGCCCAGCGCAGAATAGAGTGGCAGATCACGCCATTTCATATCCGCTTTTAGAGCCGCCAGCGTTTCACACGTGTTTTGAGCCACGACCGCAAAGGCGATTTTCTGGGAAATATGGGCGATCTGTCCATTTAAACCGTCGAGAAAGGCGGAGCACATCGGGCAAGGCGCTTGCGCATCCGGTCCGTACATAAGCGAGTAAATAGCCAGGGTGTCATGTGATCCAAAGAGGGACGACAGCGATGCCGGTGCACCCCGCTCTGATCGGAATGCATAGTCCTGCGGAAGTGCCCCGCCTTTGGGCAGATTCCGACGCAGCTGTGCAACATTTTCAACCTGAGCCCGCAGTTCGGTCTCGGCCGACAGCAGGGCGTTACGCGCGGTTCTGTATTGCGAACTTTCGTTGGGTAGCGACACGGGCATTGTGGCCTCCTTCAAGCGGAATGAACAATATATTTAACAATATTGTTAAATAAAAATGCAGTCAAAATCAAGCCTCAGGTCAGACGGGCAGGGTTTAGGGGGAATGCCGCTAATTTTTCCCTTTGTGCAATCTCGCTCGCCCGTTACCGTGTTTGCGGCGCTGGTATGGCCAAAAAACGAGTTTCAACCAGGAGATAACCATGGGAAAACGCGACGAGCTGATCGCAAAATACGCCGAGGACCTGAAGTCCAAATGCGGTATGGACGCAGATATGGATCTGCTGACCAAAGTCACAATCGGCTGTGGCCCTGCCATCTACGACGCCGACGCATCGACCGTCGCGGCAACTCAGGAAGGTGAGCTGGAAACAGTCAAGAACAACTTCCTCATCAAAAAGCTGGGTCTGGCGGACGGACCGGAACTGATGGAAGCGATCAACAAGGCCCTTGAGACCTATGGTATGTCCGAGCGCAACAAGTACCGCGCCGTCGTGTATTACATGCTGACCAAGCATTTCGGCAAAGAGGCCGTTTACGGCTGACCCATTAAACCACTAAGAAACGCCTGTCGGATTCCTGGCGGGCGTTTTCAATTTTAGGTACTTGCCGTTTGAACTGCACCGCAAGGATCGGTTAGTGTCAGAACGTGACCAGGACGGTCAGAGCCAAAATTTCCATACGCGTGTGGTGAGTAGGGAGCACGCGGGGTAGGGAAGGTTCTGCATTCGCCAGGGCCTTCCCATTATTCAATCCGCCTCAGTCTGACCCAGATTGCAGATCACCCGCCATTCCGTCTCGCTGACCGGCTGAACGGACAGGCGTGAGTTCTTGACTAGCACCATGTCATCAAGACGTTCGTCAGCCTTGATCTGATCCAGGGTCACCGGCGTCGTGAATGGGCGCACCGCTTTGATATCTACGCATTCCCAACGCTCATCATCTGTGGTGCTGTCTGGGTGAGCTTCGGCGCAGACCTCGACAATACCGACAATCGCCTTGTCCTTTTGCGAGTGGTAGAAGAATCCGCGATCGCCGACCGCCATCTGTCGCATGAAATTGCGCGCCTGATAGTTACGCACGCCGTCCCATTCTTCGCCCGCATCCCCTTTGGCAACCTGCTGGTCCCAGCTCCAGGTCGATGGTTCGGATTTGAACAGCCAGTAAGCCATCAGCCTATGACCTTTTTCCAGGCAATCAGGTCAACCGACTGGAATAGCCCGGCTTTGGCATAGGGGTCATTGTCCGCCCAGTTTTGCGCTGCGGCCATATCCTCGACCTCAAGAATGATCAGCGACCCGATCATTGCATCCCCATCCAGCAACGGACCGGCCTGCGAAACGACTCCGGTTTCCTCGATATAGGCCAGGTGGGCCGCGCGGTTGTCCAGCCGGGTTTGCAGCGCACCGTCTTTGTCACGGGCGATAAGGGCGATCAGCATTCTATTCCTCCTTCAAGGGTCGGTTGAGCAGTGTTTGAATGGCTTCGGTCACACTGTAGGCGCCACTGCTCAGGTCTGCCACCGTTGTGCTGATAGGCATGTCCAAACCTTCGGCGGAGGCAATTCCTGTCATGGCACGCGCAGTTGCGACGCCTTCGACAGTGGTGTGGGAATCAAATTGGACATTATGGCCCAATGACAGGCCAAAGCGATAGTTTCGCGATAGTTCCGAAGAACAAGTCAGGACAAGATCGCCCAAGCCGGATAACCCCATTAGTGTATCGGGCCGCGCCCCGCGCATCAGCGCAAAGCGCTGCATCTCGGCAAACCCACGGGTCATCAGGGCGGCGCGGGCGCTGTCACCCAAACCCGCCCCGATCGCAGCACCGCATCCTATGGCCATTACATTCTTCAACGCGCCGCCCAATTCGGCTCCGATCACATCGCTCGTGCGGTAAAGGCGCAGGTTCGCAGTTGTCAGTTCTTCCTGTAACTTCCGGCCAAGTGCCTCATCGGGGCAGGCTAAGGTCAGCGCGGTTGGCAGCCCACGCGCGATGTCGTCGGCAAAGCTGGGCCCGGTCAGCAAGGCAGGTCGCGCATTCGGGATCGTTTGTTGAATGACTGAAATAGGGCCAAGACCAGATGAAAGCTCAATGCCCTTGCAACATGCAACCAAGGTCTTTTCGGCCAGAGCCGAGGAATGTTCCTGCAGGACATCGCGCAATTTCTGCATGGGTACAGCCATCAGCAAGGCATCGGCCTCGACCGCCTGATTGATGTTCGAAGTTACCGCGACTTCATCTGGTAAACTCACGCCAGGCAAGCGCTGGGCATTCTCGTGACTGTCCTGCATTTGTCGGGCCTGATCTGGATCTCGAGACCACAACGTAACCGGTCCATTCCCTGACAGTGAAATGGCCAGGCTTGTCCCAAAGGCCCCAGATCCAAGAACGGAAACACTCATGCCTTGGCCCCTTTCTTGCCGCCGCCAAGCATCGCAGGACTGGTCTTGTCCAAGGGCCAGCGAGGGCGCGCCGTCAGGTCCAGCCCGTCACGCGCGCCGGCGCGAAATCGTTCCATTCCTGCATAGGCAATCATGGCGGCATTGTCGGTGCACAGGTTGAGCGGCGGTGCGGTAAACCGCGCGCCCTTCTCGGCACAAACCGTCTCTAACGCGGACCGAATGGCGGAATTGGCGGCAACTCCACCAGCGACGGCAATGACCGGATCTGCCGGGTTTTCCTCAAGATAGCGGTCAATAGCGCGTCGGGTCTTTTCGGCCAGCGTGTCGACAATTGCCTGCTGAAACCCGGCGCATAGATCGGCACGGTCCTGACGGGTCAGCCCGCATTTTTCGGCAACGATCTGATCCCGCATCCGCATCAGCGCGGTTTTTAGGCCTGAAAAGGACAGATCACATCCCGGTCGATCCAGCAGAGGTCGGGGAAAGCGATACCGTTTGGGATCACCCGCCTTGGCCTCAGCCTCAACCGAAGGGCCACCAGGTTGAGGCAAGCCCAGCAGGCGCGCGGTCTTGTCGAACGCCTCGCCGGGCGCGTCATCGATGGTTCCGCCCAACCGGGTAAATTCTTCCGGACCGTGCGCGATAAGGTATTGGCAATGCCCACCGGAAACCAAAAGCATCAAGTAGGGAAACGCGATGTCATCCGTTAACCGGGGCGTCAGAGCATGACCGGCCAAGTGGTTCACACCGATCAGGGGCAGGCCGGTCGCGGCACTCAGCCCCTTTGCGCACATGACTCCGGACATGACCCCGCCGATCAGGCCTGGGCCTGCGGTGACGGCAATCGCATCCATATCGGCCAGCGTCAGGCCAGCGGCCTTTAACGCCTGCACAACACATGTATCCAGCTTTTCGGCATGGGCCCGCGCAGCGATTTCCGGCACGACCCCACCGTATGCGCTGTGTAGCTCCGTCTGGCCGTGAACAATGGATGACAACACTTGGGCACCCGCACCATCGGATTGGCGCACAACGGCGGCGGCCGTGTCATCACAGCTGCTTTCCAATCCAAGAACGGTAAGTGTTTGCACCATAGGTCTGATCCGTTGCATCATGACTGCCAAGCGGGGTATCACCCTGCGCGGACGCAAACAATCCCAAGGCCGAAGGCCCCGCTATTGTATTTGTTGATGACCCGCCCTCGCGCCGCCTCTGAAAGGTTTGTCGCGCAGCTGCCGACCCGCGTCAGGTCACGGGTAGACGTCATCTATTCTCCAATCCTTGAAATCCGACCCCTGAGGGTTGCAGTGGAAACGGACGGTATTCGTGGGTTGGTTTTTACCTCTGCCAACTCAGTCAATGCCGCTGCGTCGCTTGGCGTCAAACCTGATTTGCCTGCCTATTGCGTTGGTCCCGCGACCACCGGAACCGCCAAACGGGTCGGGTGGGACGCGAAAATGGTAGGTAACACCGCCGAAGAGCTGGTGGCCCACCTGCTGAAACACCGACCCGAAAGCCCGTTGCTGCATCTGCGGGGCGAACACAGCCGGGGCAATATTGCCGGACGACTGACCGAATCGGGCCTGACAGTTCACGAACAGGTCGTCTATCAGCAGCGATTGTTACCGCTGACATCCGAAGCAGCGGCCGCGGCTGCTGGTTACAGGCCCGTGATTGCACCGCTGTTTTCGCCCAGAACGGCGCGACAATTTGCCGAAATCTGGACCGGCTCGGCACCCTTGTGGCTGGGCGCCATCAGTGCAGCGACCGCCGAGCCCCTTTATTCCTTGGACTATGAGCGCCTGAAGATCGCCAAAGAGCCAACACCAAAGAAAATGCGGAAAGCCGTGAAAAAGCTAGTGAAACACGCGATGCGGGTTGAGCGTGGAGAGACCACTGATTAACTTAGAGTGGCCTGTTATTCATATTAAATCGGATTCGATAAGGGGAACATCGCGGTGGCTCGTAAGAAAAAAACCGATCAAAAGCCGGTGGAAGACCCCAAATCGGACGACGCGGTTGAGTTCACTTCGCAGCATGACGAGATGCCTGTTGACGCGGACAAACCGGTAGAAGAGGTCCTTTCCGAAGCCGAAGCCGAAGCCGAAGCCGAAGCCGAAGCCGAAGCCGAAGCCGAAGCCGAAGCCGAAGCCGCCATGGAACCGGCCAAGGTTGAAGACGCGACACCGCCGCAAGACATGCACCCTGAAAAATCGCAGCAGGAAGAACGCCGCGGCGGATTTGTCCCCGCTTTGCTGGGTGGTGTAATCGCGGCGGGGATCGGGTTTGCAGCAGGCAGCGCGGGCTTGTTTGAATCTGGTGACGCGGACGCGCTTGCGACGCTTGAAGCAAAGCTGAACGATCAATCCAGCCAGATTGAGGCGCTGACGAAATCCCTGTCGGACACCTCTGATATCGACAGCAAGATTGCGGCGCTGACCGATCAGGTCACCCCACTTGGCGCGGAACTGAACACATTGAAATCCAGTGTCGACGGGCTGACGGGCAAAATTGACCCGATGGCCAGCCGACTGAGTAAAATCGAAAGCGAGGCGCTGACTCAAGGTGCGTCACCTGCAGCTTCTGCCGCCTTTGAGGCCGAGTTGAAAAAACTACAGGATTCACTGGCGGCGCAGCGGGCCGAGGTGGAAAAGATGGTTTCGGACGCGCAAGCGCTCGAGGCGAAAGCGTCGGCCGAGGCTCTGGCCGCGACCAACGCTGCGGTCCTGTCGCGCCTGCATGGTCAACTGGACGCTGGCCAGCCCTATTCGGACCTAGTTGCGGAACTGAAAGCTGGTGGCGTCGATGTGCCAGAAGCGCTCTCCGGCCCTGCGGATAAGGGCGTTGCAACCGTTTCGGCGCTGCGGGCATCGTTCTCACCTGCGGCGCGAACCGCGTTGGCGGAAGCGCGCGATGCGGATAAGACCACCGGCTTGGTAGCGTTCCTGCAGCGGCAGACCGGGGCACGTTCAGTTACCCCACAAGAAGGCGATGGCCCGGATGCGATCCTGTCGCGCGCCGAAGCGGCCCTGTCCAGCGGCGACGTCGCAACGGCCCTAACCGAACTTAAGTCCCTGCCCGAAGCGGCGCAGGCAGCGATGGCTGATTGGGAGCAGGCCGCTCAGACGCGGGTTTCCGCGGTGGATGCCGCCAATGCGATTCAGCCTAGCGTGAACTCGAACTGAAGGACCTGCCATGCTGTGGTCACTGTTTAAGATTTTAGTTTTCGTTGCGATTATCGGTCTTCTGGCCGTGGGTGCAGGTTTGCTTATGGAGACCAGCGGTGGTGTGCAGATCACGGCTGGCGGAACGGAATACACGCTGGGGCCCTTGCAATCGGTCATCGCGCTGGGCGTTCTGGTGTTTGCGATCTGGTTGTTCTTCAAGCTGCTAACGCTTCTGATTGCGACACTTCATTTCCTGAACGGGGACGAGACCGCTTTGTCGCGCTATTTCGACCGCAGCCGCGAAAAGCGCGGCTATCAGGCACTGGCCGATGGTCTGATGGCGCTGGCCTCGGGCGAAGGGCGCGTGGCGTTGAATAAGGCGACCAAGGCGGAACGGTTGCTGAATAAACCCGAGTTGACAAACCTGCTGGTGGCCCAGGCTGCCGAGATGAACGGCGATACCAAAAAGGCGGCGGATACCTACAAAAAACTGGTGACAAACAACGCGACCCGCTTTGTCGGGGTGCGTGGCATCATGAAACAGAAGCTGGCCGAAGGCGATGATGATACAGCGCGCAAGCTGGCCGAAAAGGCGTTGGCTATGAAACCGCGCCACCTGGAAACACAGGATATTTTGCTAGGCCTTCAAACCAAGGCGCATGATTGGGCAGGCGCGCGGTCGACACTTACCGCCAAGCTAAAATCAGGTCACCTGCCGCGCGACGTGTTCAAGCGCCGCGACGCTGTGCTGGCCCTGTCCGAGGCCAAAGGGATTCTGGACGAAGATGCTACGGTCGCACAGCAGGAACGCGCGATTGAGGCCAACCGCCTGTCTCCTGATCTGGTTCCTGCGGCGGCAATGGCAGCGCGCGCTTACATCGAAAAAGGCAAACCGCGCAATGCGACGAAGATCCTGAAAAAAGCTTGGGAGGTGCAACCGCACCCCGATCTGGCCCATGTTTTTGCCGAGATTGCGCCGGATGAAACGCCACATGAACGTATCAAACGCTTTACGGCGCTGACCCGCATTCACCCCGAAAACATGGAAACCCGTCTTATTCTGGCGGAGTTGAACATTGTTGCCGAAGACTTCCCCGAGGCGCGCCGGGCGCTGGGCGATGTGGTCGAAAAACAAGCCGATGCGCGCGGTTACACTTTGATGGCCGCCATTGAACGGGGCGAGGGGTCTTCAGACACGGTCGTGCAGGGTTGGCTGGCCAAGGCGTTGAACGCTCCGCGTGGGCCGCAATGGGTCTGCGATAATTGTCATGACATCCAGCCCGAGTGGGCACCGGTCTGTCAGAATTGCGGCAGCTTTGACACGCTCAGCTGGCAGACACCGCAGACGCCGGAAATCGCAAGCGCGACGGGTGTTCACATGCTGCCTTTGATCGTTGGCGCGCTGGAAGACAACAGCGAAGCGGAAGCTGAGGTCGAAGTGGATGAGGTTGAGGAAACCGTTGAACCCGAGGTTATCGAATTGGATGCGGAACCTGTTCGGCCTGACGTAGAACCCCCAGTCGAAAAACAGGCCTGAGGCCCTATCCCTCGGGTGCCATCCCATCGTACGTCCAGCGATATTTCGGTGGTGTAGGACCTTTGTTGCGGCCGCCCTGCTGCATCTGTTCCCATGCATGTGCCAGTATTCCAACTGACCGTGACAAACAGAACAACCCTCGCGCAAGCGGGGGTTCGAACCCAAGCTCAGCGTAGATAACGGCGGTAGCGCCGTCGATATTCATCGGGACGGGTTTGCCTTTACGGTGTGCAAGCTCAGCTTCGATATCCAATGCTATTTTGCGGAAATGTCCGTCACACGCGCCGCGTTCCACCGCATCTGAGACCAAAGCCATCAACCGGGGTGCGCGTGGATCAGTCGGTGTGTGAAACCGGTGACCAAAACCCGGTAATATCTTTCCGCGTTCTTCGATCCAGTCGTCAATTCCGGTTTCGATCCCGCCCGCGTGGGACCTGACAAAGTGATACAGCTCAACCGCCTGCTCACCGGCCCCACCATGGACGTCGCCCAGCATGTTCACTGCGCTGGCCATCGCGTTGTTCAATGGCAAACCGCAGGTTACAGCCATCCGAGCCGTCGCAATGGACGGTGCCTGTGGTCCGTGATCCACGGCGGCAACCAGTGCCGCCTCGAAAAGACTGGCCTGAGCGGGTGAGGGGCGGTCGCCGCGGACCAGAAACCAGATCATTTCGGCAAAGCTCAGGTTGCCGATCAGCCCCTCAATAGGTTCACCCCGCAAGGCAATGCGTCCGGGTTCCATATCGATGATGGAGGTGCGCCACCAGTCGGAAACATCATTCATATCACTCCATCCTTAGCCAGGTCTTCGATCTCGTCAGCAGACAAGCCAAGTTCGGACCAGATCACAGCATTGTCTGCGCCCAGTTTTGGCGGCGCGGCCTGTGGCATGTTTCGGTGCCCGTCCATCACCACAGGGCTGCCAGCCAGCTGCATGTCCTCTCCGTGCACGTGCAGAGTTCCAATTAGCCCTCGGTCAGAGAGTTGTTCGTCCGCCAACGCTTCGGGGACTGTCAGAACTTGCCCCGTGGGTACGCCGAGGCCGTTTAACGCGCTGACCCACTCGCTTGCGGGACGCGATTTAAGGGATTTCTCCAACTCATCCCTTAAAACGTGGCGGTTTCTTTTGCGATCTTCGCGCGTTGCAAAATCCGGGTGATTCAGCAGGTCCTCGCGACCAAGGTACCGGGCGAGGGCCTGCCATTGCTCATCGCGATTGGCTGCGATGTTGATCGGGCTGTCAGATGTGGCAAACGTGCCGGAGGGTGCCGAGGTCGTGTTCTCATTGCCATGCGCACCGGGCGTTACACCGCCGACAAGGTAGTTGGACACAACCCAACCCATGGTCGAGATCACGGCCTCAGACATGGCAATATCCAAAAATGCGCCACGTGGATTTGCGTTCAACGCGGCGCTCACGGCGAAGGCGGCCGTCAACCCCCCCACGGTGTCGGCCAGGGGATAGCCAACACGATAGGGCGCTGTGTCCGCTGCGCCGGTGATCGACATGACCCCGCTGATCCCCTGTACGATCTGGTCGTAAGCGGGGTCACCGCGGCGCGGTCCATCCTGTCCGAACCCGCTGATTGCGCAATAGATCAAGGCGGGGTTTTCGGCACGCAGAACCTCATACCCCAGACCCAGCCGGTTCATGACACCGGGCCGGAAGTTTTCAATCAACACATCGGCCGATTTCACAAGTTGCTTCAGAAGAACCTTGCCCCGGCGGGACTTCATATCCAGCGTGATCGATTTCTTCTGAGCGTTCTGCGCCAGAAAGCTGACCCCCATACCGGCTTTGTTCCGGTCAGGATCAGCCCCAAGCACACGCGCCAGATCACCACTGCCGGGGCGTTCGACCTTGATTACCTCAGCCCCCATCAGGGCCAACTGGTAACAACAATACGGGCCAGCCAGCACGTTTGTCAGATCAAGGACCCGAACACCCCTGAGCGGTTCAGTCCCCATCAGCCACGCCCGCTGCCCGTGCCCGCGCACGACGCGCGCGATAGCTGGGCAGTAGCACCAATAGAACCGCAATCACGAGCAGCCCCAGGGTCATCGGGCGTTCCCAGATAAAGGCGATGCCGTCATAGAGCTGCATCGAGCGTGCAAAGTTATCCTCCATCATGCCGCCCAGAATGAACCCGATCAGCAAGGGGGCTAGTGGATAATCCGCGAACTTTAATGCGGTTGCGCATACCCCGAAACCGACGAGGATTAGCAATTCGGTAGCGTTGTTTTGCCCGATATAAGCGCCCATCAGTGTGAAGAACAAAATGAACGGGATCAGATAGTTGCGCGGCACCGCCAGAACTTTGGCAATGTAGGGGATCAACGGCAGATTCAGGATCAACAACACAAGGTTGCCGATGAACATCGACATGATCACCGCCCAGAAGATCTGGGGCTCGTCAATCATAAGCCTGGGTCCGGGTGTCACGTTCAACGCTATCAGGGCACCCAACAGAATTGCTGTTGTGCCTGACCCGGGAATACCCAGTGTCAGCAAGGGAACAAACGACCCTGTACAGGCTGCGTTGTTCGCAGACTCGGGCGCTGCTAGGCCCTTGATCGAACCCTTTCCGAATTCTTCCTGCTCTTCCTTGGGAGCGATGTTTCGTTCAACCGCGTAGCCAAGGAAGCTTGCGATGGTCGCGCCCGCACCGGGCAGGACGCCAATAAAGAAGCCCTGCACGGATTGGCGACCAATGACCGGAGCGATTGCCTTTGCCTCGTCTTTGGTCACGCGCAAGTCTTTGATTTCTCCGTCGTCGCCCTTCAGGTCTTTTGGCTTCAGTACCAGAAACAAGGCCTCGGGCAGGGCGAACATAGCCATGGCCAGCGTGATGAAGCCAAACCCGGATTGCAGGTCCATGATCCCCATTGTGAAGCGTGGCAGGTTGAACAGCGCACCTTCGCCGACTGTCGCCATGATCAACCCCAAGGTCGTCATGATGATGGCTTTGGCCACTTGCCCCGAACCAGCAAAGGCGGCGATGGCGGAAAGTCCGACCACCATCAGCGCGAAGTACTCGGCAGAGTGGAACAACAGCGCCACGGATGACAAAGCCGGCGCAAAGATCATCAGCAACACCGCGCCCAGCGTACCGCCCGCGAAACTGGCGATCGCGGCAATGGTTAGCGCTTTGCCCGCCTTGCCTTGTCGGGCCATCGGATAGCCGTCAAAGCTTGAAGCAACGGTGCCCGCGACCCCCGGCGCGTTGAGCAGAATGGATGAGGTCGATCCGCCAAAGATCGCGCCATAGTAGACACCGGCCAAAAGGATCAGCGCAGCCGATGGATCGCCCATCGAGATCGCGACCGGGATCATGATCGCGATGATCGACATTGGGCCTAGACCCGGCAGCATGCCGATGAACGTGCCGATCAGGCAGCCCGCGATGACCATCAGAAGGTTTTGAATTGAGAATGCCGTTTGCAGGCCGATCAACAGTCCTTCGAGCATGTCAGCCTCCGAACAGGCCCGGCAGGGGGCGCATGTAAATACCAAGAACTTCCTGAACCAGATACCAGACGGCTCCGGTTGCGATGAACGCCACCGGCAGCATGATGTGCCACTTGCGCTCGCCCAGAATAAAAGACCCGAGGATCAGGAAAGCAGAGGTTGAGATCAGAAAACCAACCGGACGCAGACACAGGGCGTAGACAACCATCAGCACCAACAGCGAGATTGCCTGACCAAGGTGGTACTCTCCCAACCGGCGGTAATCGATGTCGGCCTCTTTGACTTCGCTTTTCTCAAGGCCAAGCAGGATGATTACACAGGCGACCGCGCCCAAAACCGACAGCACTTTGGGAAACGTGCTGGGCCAGATTGGGTTTCTCTGCATGAAAGGAGGAAGACTTCCATCCATCGTGAACCAGGCGGCGTACCCGTATGTCAGGCAAACACCCAGCAAAATAAGCGCGATCCAGCGATCCAGCGCCATGATGTCCCCTCCCTTTTTTCGTTCTTAGGGTCGGCAGAGCGACCAAACGCTCTGCCGTAGATAGCTTTAGAGGAAGCCCAGCTTCTTCATCAGGTCGCTGATCTGCTGCTCCTGATCTTCCAGGAACGCTTCGAAATCGGCGCCAGAGTTGTGGATATTGACCCATCCGTTACGGGCGCGGACTTCTTCCCACTCAGGGGTGTCGTACATCTTGGTGATGGCGGCCTGATAAGCGGCCAGCTTGTCCTCGGGCAGGCCGGGGGCTGCAAAGAAACCACGCCAGTTCACGAAGGTGGTGTCGATGCCCTGTTCCTTCATGGTTTGGGCGTCCGGTGCGGCATCCACGCGTTCCTCCGATGTTACACCGATAATTTTGACCTCACCTGCATTGGCCAGATCGACAGCTTCCGAGAAACCAGTCGACAGGGCGGCGATCTCACCCGACAGCAGGGCCGCCATGGCTTTACCACCGGCGTCGTAGGGGATGTATTTCACGCCCAGTGCGTCTTTACCCGCGGCTTCCATGACCATTGCGGCAACCAGGTGGTCCATGCCGCCCGGAACCGAGCCACCACCGATCGCGGTAGCACCCGGATCAGCGTCATAGGCGGCCAGCAGATCGGCCATCGAGTTGATCGGGCTGTCTTTGCCCACAACGATTGCTGCGTAATCGCCGATTGTGCCCGACACCAGTGTCAGATCGCGGAAGTTATGTGGGAACACGCCAGTCAGCGAACGGATCACGATGGGCGTCGAGTTGACCATCAGTGTGCCGTGGTTGCTGTCTGCGTTTTCGATCAGGAAACCGATGGCCTTGCCACCGCCTCCGCCCGACATGTTTTCGTAGGACGCTGTGCCCACAAGACCTGCATTGGTCAGTGCTTCGCCTGTTCCGCGTGCAGTTCCATCCCAGCCACCGCCGGCGCCGCCGGGGATCAGAAAGTGAATGCTGTCCACGACTTCTTCGGCAGCGGCAGGTCCAACCAGACCAATTGCTGCAACAGCTGCGATCAGGGCCCGACGGCCCAGGTTAAATGTTGTCATTGTGTCCTCCCATTTGACAACCGGCCGCTCAGCGGCACAGATTATTCCACACCTAAACACGCCAACCTGACATCAACCTGTCATGCGAAAAGAAACTGTTTCCGCCCATGAAATTTCTGCTTGTCGAAGACAACCTCGACCTCGCGAATGCGATCAGTTCCCGTATGCAGCTGGATGGCCATGTCGTTGATCATGCAGCGAATTTAGAGGATGCGCGCGCTTTTGTTTCGACCGAGGAATATGACCTAATCCTTTTGGACATCATGCTGCCCGATGGGGACGGGCGCGAGTTCCTAAGACAGCATCGCGCAAGCCGTTTGGACACTCCGGTGATTGTTCTGACCGCGCGCAGCCAGGTTTCGGATCGAATCGGTTCGCTTGACCTTGGGGCTGATGACTATGTTACCAAGCCCTTTGATCATGCCGAGCTGGAAGCCCGCTGCCGAGCCGTTCTGCGCCGGAAATCCGGAAGTGCGAAGTCGACGATTGAAATCGGCGGCATTGTCTTTGATCCGGTTGCCGGGCATTTGATCGTCGATGGGGCGACGCTCTCTCTTCGTAATCGCGAGCTGAGGATGATCGAGCTGTTCATCAACGCGCCGGGTCAGGTGTTTTCCAAACAAAAACTCGCAGACAGGCTTTTTTCTTATGATGACAATGTGTCGGATAACGCGATTGAGGTCTATGTCGGACGCCTGCGAAAGCATCTTGAAAAATCCCGTATGAAAATAACCACATTGCGCGGGCTGGGATACAGGCTGGATCATGACGACTAGCCCAACCGTTTCAGGATCCTTGAGGAATAGGCTGGTGTTGACGTTGATCGGGGGAGCAGCGGTTCTGGCGATCCTTTTATTCCTGACAGTGCGCAGCTATGCCGCAAAAGTCGCGCAGCAGGGACAGGATGATATTCTGGGGGCGTCCGTGTCTTCGATTCTCGATGCCGCCGCGCTGCGCGACGGCCAACTTGAGGTAGACATTCCCTATGCAGCGTTTTCCATGCTCAGTACGCCATCGGACGACCGGGTGTTTTACGCGATCTACCAAGATGGAGAGTTCCTATCCGGTTATGAAGATCTGAACCTTGCAGAAGGCCCTGCCACGGGAAGATGGGCCTTCCAAACCGGTGAGGTGCGCGGTGAACGGGTCCGCCAGGTCAGCGCCAGCCGAACCTTGGTGGGGTTGGGGCGCCAGACCGAGATCGAGGTCGCGCTGGGGCAGACGCAGGACGCGTTATCCGACACGCTGGATCAGATTTCGCGCAATGCGGCGTATTTGGGGCTCGGGTTTTTTCTGCTGACCGCCGCTCTTTCGTTCTGGGTCACATCATCAACGATCGGTCAATTGAACAAACTGACCACCTCGGTCACACGCCGGGGGCCCCAAGACCTTAGCCCGTTCAAGAAACCCGTGCCGAAAGAGATGGCGCCTCTGGTGATGTCGTTGAACTCGCTCATGGGTCGTCTGGACCAATCGCTTAGCCAATCCGAGGACTTTATTGCCGAAGCTGCGCATCGCGTGCGAACTCCACTGGCAACCGTCAGATCTTATGCCGAGGCGACCCTTCATCGTGTTGAACGAGAAGACAACCGTGAGGCTTTGAAAGCCATGGTGCGAGCCATCGACGAAAGCTCGCGCGCGGCGGGACAGTTGCTGGATCACGCCATGATCACGTTTCGGGCGGATCACTTGGAACGTGAAGAGATTGATCTGGTCATCCTGATCCGCGATCTGGTTCAACGACTGATCCCGATTGCCGAAATGAAAGAGCTGACGCTTTCATTGTCGGGTGAGCCGTCGGTTCCATATTCGGGCGATCCGATCCTGATTCAGAATGCCGTACGAAACATGGTTGATAACGCCCTAAAATACGCGCCATCAGACAGCACCGTAGAGATCACGATCATCGCACATCCCGAACCCCAAATTCAGGTGCGCGATGCAGGCCCCGGTTTTCCGCCTGACGAAATCGACACACTAACGCGCCGGTTCGAACGGGGCCAGAACGCGGCGGGAACTATCGGGTCCGGATTGGGTTTGACGATTGCGCAGGATGTGGCGACGGCGCATGGCGGTTCGCTGATCCTCAAAAACCGGGCAAAGGGGGGCGCATGCGTAATCTTATCGCTCTAGTTTTGTTGGTTTTTCCCCTTGTTGGATGGGCCGATGACTGGGAAGATCGATTGGTTTTCAATGAAAACGCGGACGGCCCGCGTCTTCGCGTCATCTCCAGCACCGATACGGTTTTGTTCGCCCCGGTGATCGAAGGGTTTGTCGCAGAAAACCCTTCAATTAGTGTCGAATATCTTGTCTCGGGTACTGCCGACATCAACCGGCGCGTACGCGCAACGCCCGAGGCGTTCGATGTAGTCATATCCAGTGCAATGGACCTGCAACTGAAACTGGCCAATGACGGTTTTGCGCTGCCGGTCGACGATGTCCCGGTGCCCCATTGGGCCCAATGGCACCACAGCCTTTTTGCGTTCACCTCCGAACCGGCGACAATTGTGATCAACCGTACCGCATTTGAGGGGCAGCCCATCCCCCAAACCCGGCAGGGACTGATCGAGGCATTGCGCAAACGACCCGAGGCGTTTCGCGGTAAGGTCGGAACATATGACGTACGCCAGTCTGGTCTAGGATATCTGTTTGCCACGCAAGATGCGCGTGCGTCCGAGACCTATTGGCGATTGATGGAGGTGATGGGCGGCCTGGATGTGCGGCTTTATTGCTGTTCGGGCGAAATGATCAATGATCTTGCGGATGGATCGATCCTGGTCGCTTACAATGTTCTGGGCAGTTATGCCGCTGTCCGAACCGAGGGCAAGGACGCGCTTGAGGTTATATTACCATCCGATTTTCAAACAGTCATGATGCGCACTGCGATGGTGTCGAAAGCAACGCCCGAACCCAAAGCTGCCGAGATGCTTTTGCGTTTTCTGGTGACGGAACGGCCAGCCGTAGCCGAAGACGCCAGCCTGCTTCCACTTTTGCAACCAGGCGATGGTGCGGACGGGCGCGAGACAATTGGCCTTGATCCTGCTTTGCTGACCTTTCTGGATGGATTGAAACGCACGAAATTCCTTTCGGCATGGGAAAATGCCGTTATCCAGTAACGGGACCAACAGAACCGTCCGGCGGATAGGCAAAACCCGAAACAGACACCGTCGAGCCCGGAATTCATTACCAACATGTAATTGTCCCAATTAAATCCGTTTGCTAACGTCACCCACGCGTCGGGGAGGGCGTGTAAATCCAAATGTTGGACTACTCTCATAACACGTGGCTTGTGGCGGCGTCTTTGGCCGTGGCGATGATGGCCGGGTTCACCGGGCTTTATCTGACGCATGGGGCCTCAAAACTGGACGACCAAAAACGCAAGCTGGTCGTGGCATTGGCCGCGATCATTCTGGGCGGTGGCATATGGTCGATGCATTTTGTGGCCATGCTGGGGCTGCAGTTGCCGATCCTGTTTTATTATGACGCCCTTATCACCCTGATTTCCGCACTGGTTGCGATCCTGATGGTTGGTCTGGCGCTGTTGATCCTGCACTTTCGCCCCCGGACGATGGGAACAATCGTCGGTGCGGGCGTGATCGTGGGGCTTGGAATTGTCGTCATGCACTATGTCGGCATGGCCGGGATGGAGCTGTGCCGCCCAGTCTACAACGCCTGGGATGTGGTGATTTCAACCTTGGCTTCGGTCGTTCTGTCGGTGCTGGCGATTTGGGTGGCCTACGACAACCGAACACAGCGCAACATTCTGCTTGGGACGGTGTGTTTCGGATTGGCGGTCTTCACGATGCATTTCGTCGCCACTGGCCTGACCGATTTTGTCGCAAGCGATACCGCGGGTCGCGCCGGACCTGCACTGAACAATCAGGTTTTGGCGATGGGCGTGACGGTGGCCGTTTTCCTGATCTGCGGTGCATTCCTGTTGACCGGCATCACCTTCATCGAACCCACCTCGACCATCGCTGCACCCGAGGGGCCGGCGGCCGATCCCGAACCCACCGCGCTGCGCGCTGGCGTACCGTTTGAGCGCGAAGGCCAGACCTTTTTCGCTGAACCGTCAAGTATCGCGGCCATCCGAGCCGAAGGGCACTATACCGTTCTTTACATGAATGCCGAGAAACTGTTCTGCCCGTGGTCCATTACCGAAGCTGAATCGCGGCTGGCACCTGACGGATTTTTGCGGGCCCATCGCAGTTATCTGTTGAACCCAAAACATGTCTCGCGGTTTGAGAGGCACAAGGACAACGGAACCTGTTATTTCGACGGGGTCGACGCGTTGACCAAGGTGCCGGTAAGCAGATCGCGTCTGACAGATATACGCGAGGCGCTGGGCCTGTAGTCGCAGTTCGTGCAGTTCATTCGCATTTCGTGAAACAAGCCGCGCGCCCCGTTTCCGCTGGCTGGAATGGCCAAGTTTACCGTTCTTTTCTTACCGAAGGTCCCCCAAGGCACAACGTCCGGACCCAGGGAGGAAAAACATGATACCAGCCGGTTTTGAGTATCACCGGCCAGGCGATATTGCCTCGGCCATTGGCATTTTGCAGGAACATGGAGACGAAGCGCGCGTGATCGCAGGCGGGCACAGCCTGATTCCGATGATGAAGTTGCGCATGGCCGAGATGGGCCATCTGGTTGATCTGCAAGCCATTGATGAACTGAAGGGCATCGAGGTCGGATCTGATACCGTCACGCTCGGCGCGATGGTAACTCAGCATGAGTTGATCACCCATGATGGTCTGGCTTCGGCCGTTCCATTGATCCGCGAGGCGGCTTTGCAGATCGCGGACCCGCAAGTCCGCTATGTTGGTACTGTTGGCGGGAACGTCGCCAATGGCGACCCGGGCAACGACATGCCGGGCCTGATGCAGTGCCTGAACGCCACGTTTGAACTATCGGGCCCTGACGGCACCCGCAGTGTGGCAGCACGGGATTTCTATGAGGCCGCGTACTTTACTGCACGCGAGGACGAGGAAATCCTGACCCGGATTTCGATCCCCGTGCCAAGCTCCGGGGTGGGTCAGGCGTACGAGAAGCAGAAACGCAAGATCGGCGACTACGCGACGGCCGCAGCTGCGGTGATGGTTGGCAACGGTCAGGCCTCGGTCGCGATGACCAATCTTGCGGATACGCCCGTCTGGTCCGAAAGCGCAAGCAATGCGCTGGCTGACGGAGACGTCAGCGGCTGCGTCGCCGCGATGCTCGAAGCAATCGACCCGGTGGCCGACAATCGCGGCCCAGTCGAATTCAAAAAACACGTGGCCGCCGTGATGCTGCGCCGTGCCATCGACCGTGCGCAAAGCCGCGCGAGTTGAGGGGAGGAACAACGATGTCAAAAATGCATGTAAAACTAACGGTGAACGGCAAACAGGTCGAAGGACTGGCCGAGCCGCGCACGCTGTTGATCCACTTCCTGCGGGAAGATCTGAAAATCACCGGCCCCCATATTGGTTGTGAGACCAGCCATTGCGGCGCCTGCACCGTGGATATCGATGGCAAGTCCGTTAAATCCTGCACCACCTTCGTGGCGCAGGTGAACGGCGCCGATGTGACCACTGTTGAAGGGCTGACCAATGACGATGGAAGCCTTGGCGTTCTGCAAGAGATGTTCCGCGAACATCACGGGTTGCAGTGCGGTTTTTGCACACCGGGGATGATCACCCGCGCGCATCGACTGCTACAGGAAAACCCGAACCCGACCGAGGAAGAAATCCGTTTTGGTATGGCGGGAAACCTGTGCCGCTGCACCGGGTATCAGAACATCGTCAAGGCGATCTCGGCCTCGGCTGACGTGTTGAACGCTCAGAAGGAGGCCGCGGAATGAACGATCAAACCATGACCCCCGAAGAACGCGCCGCCAATCTCAAAGGGATGGGAAGCTCGCGCAAACGCGTCGAGGATGTGCGCTTCACCCAAGGTAAGGGCAACTACGTCGATGACATCAAACTGGACGGGATGCTGTTTGGCGCGTTCGTCCGTTCGCCTTACGCTCACGCTCGCGTTGTCAGTGTGAACAAGGACGCCGC
The DNA here is from genome assembly GCF_013032505.1 of Ruegeria atlantica. GTDB lineage: Bacteria > Pseudomonadota > Alphaproteobacteria > Rhodobacterales > Rhodobacteraceae > Ruegeria > Ruegeria atlantica_F. The sequence continues at coordinate 41,349 of NZ_WQCG01000007.1, read as the reverse complement.
ACTGGCCGTGCCGGGTGTGGTTGCCGTGTTGACCGCCGAAGATCTAGCTCCGCTGGGTTTGCATTGGATGCCGACGCTGGCAGGTGACAAGCAGATGGTTCTGGCCGACGGCAAAGTTCTGTTCCAGGGCCAGGAAGTCGCCTATGTCGTCGCCGAAAACCGATACATCGCAGCGGATGCGGCAGAGCTGGTCGAGGTCGAGTACGAAGAACTGCCTGTTCTAACCGATCCTTTCGAGGCTCTGAAATCCGATGTTGTCCTGCGCGAAGACCTCGCGGGTCAGACCGAGGGTGCCCATGGCCCGCGCAAGCATCACAACCACATCTTCACGTGGGAACAGGGCGACAAGGACGCGACCGAGGCCGTTCTGGGAGAGGCCGATGTCGTGGCCGAAGAGATGGTTTATTACCATCGGACTCACCCATGCCCGCTGGAAACCTGCGGCTGTGTTGCCTCGATGGATAAGGTGACCGGCAAGCTGACGCTCTATGGCACCTTCCAGGCCCCCCACGCGATCCGGACGGTTGTGTCGCTGATCTCTGGCCTTGCCGAGCACAATATCCGGGTGATCAGCCCTGATATCGGTGGTGGCTTTGGTAACAAGGTTGGTGCCTATGCTGGCTATGTCTGCTCGGTCGTCGCCTCGATTGTCACCGGCCAACCAGTGAAATGGGTTGAGAACCGGATGGAAAACCTGATGTCCACCGCCTTTGCCCGCGATTACTGGATGCAGGGCAAGATCGCTGCGACCAAGGATGGCAAAATCACTGGCCTCTGGTGTCATACCACGGCGGATCATGGTGGATTTGACGCCTGTGCCGACCCGACCAAATTCCCGGCTGGTTTCATGAACATCTGCACTGGGTCATATGACATCCCAACTGCTTATCTGGCTGTGGATGGGGTTTACACCAACAAGGCACCGGGCGGTGTGGCCTATCGCTGTTCCTTCCGGGTGACCGAGGCTGCGTATTTCATCGAGCGGATGATCGAGGTTCTGGCCATCAAGCTGAACATGGACGCGGCCGAGCTGCGCCGGATCAACTTTATCCGCAAGGATCAGTTCCCGTATCAGTCCGCACTGGGTTGGGAATATGACTCGGGCGATTATCACACTGCTTGGGACAAGGCGCTGAAGGCCGTGGACTATGAAGGTCTGCGGGCGGAACAGGCGCAACGGATCGAGGATTTCAAGGCTGGCAAAACCCGCAAACTGCTGGGCATCGGCCTGACGCATTTCACCGAAATCGTCGGGGCCGGACCGGTGAAGAACTGCGACATCCTCGGGCTGGGCATGTTCGACTCGTGCGAAATCCGCATCCACCCAACGGGTTCGGCCATCGCGCGGCTGGGAACGATCAGCCAGGGTCAGGGCCATGCCACGACCTTTGCCCAGATCATCGCCAGTGAGATCGGTTTGCCTGCCGACGATATCACGCTGGAGGAAGGTGACACCGACACCGCGCCTTATGGGCTTGGGACCTATGGCTCTCGGTCGACACCTGTGGCCGGTGCGGCAACGGCGATGGCCGCCCGCAAAATCCGCGCCAAGGCGCAGATGATCGCAGCCTACTTGCTGGAGGTGCATGACGACGACGTCGAGTGGGACGTAGATCGGTTCTCAGTCAAAGGCGCGCCCGAACGGTTCAAGACCATGAAGGAAATCGCCTTTGCCGCCTACAACCAAGCCATTCCGGGTCTTGAGCCAGGTCTTGAGGCCGTCAGCTACTATGATCCGCCAAACATGACCTACCCCTTCGGCGCCTATATCTGCGTTATGGAGATCGACGTGGATACTGGAGAATGGGACGTCCGGCAGTTCTATGCTCTGGACGACTGTGGAACCCGGATCAACCCGATGATCATCGAAGGGCAGGTCCATGGTGGCGTGACCGAGGCGCTGGCCATCGCGATGGGTCAGGAAATCGCCTATGATGAAATGGGTAACGTCAAGACCGGTACTCTGATGGACTTCTTCCTGCCCACGGCATGGGAGACGCCCAACTACACCACAGATCATACGGTGACGCCGTCTCCGCATCACCCGATCGGTGCCAAGGGCGTGGGCGAGAGCCCGAATGTCGGCGGCGTGCCTGCGTTCTCGAACGCGGTGCATGATGCATTCCGGCCATTTGGCCTTGTTCAGAGCCACATGCCGCATGACCACTGGCGTATCTGGAAGATCGCCAACGGTTTGGGAATGCACGGCTAACAGGAAAAGCCGCCGCGCCGAAATACAGCGCGGCGGCAATCCGGGAGAATGGCATGAGCTTGCATGACATACAGCAAGGCCTCGCCGAGGTGGGCTATGTTGCCGACGACCGATTGGCTATGGCGTTGCATCTGGCGCAGACGCTTGGGCGTCCATTGCTGCTGGAAGGCCCGGCTGGGGTCGGTAAAACCGAGGTCGCCAAGGCGTTGGCAGCACAGCGCGCGGCGCGGTTGATCCGGTTGCAGTGCTATGAAGGGCTCGATGCCAGCCACGCGATTTATGAGTGGAACTACCAGCGCCAGCTGCTGGCTATTCGCGCAAGCGAGGCACAGGGCGGCACCAGCGAAGCGCAGCTGTTCAACGATGACTATCTGCTGAAGCGACCTTTGTTGGAAGCAATCAGCGAAGAAGAACCACCCGTTCTGCTGATCGATGAGATCGACCGGGCAGATGAGGAGTTTGAGGCCTATCTGCTCGAGATTTTGTCGGACTTTCAGATTACCATTCCCGAACTTGGCACCATCAAGGCGCGTTCGCGGCCCATCGTGATCCTGACGGCGAATGGGACGCGGGACCTGTCGGATGCGTTGCGGCGTCGGTGCCTGTATAGTTTCCTCGACTACCCATCGCGGGAAACGGAAATGGCGATTCTGAAAGCTCGCATGCCCGAAGTCGAAGGGCTGCTGGCGCGCCAGATTGTTGGCGTCGTGCAGGCGCTCCGCAAAGAAGATTTGGAAAAGACCCCCGGCATCGCCGAGATGCTGGACTGGGCGGCCGCCCTTTCAGGGCTGGGTGTAAACGATATGGCGCAATCCCGCGAAGAGGTTCAGGCAACCCTTGTTTGCCTTCTGAAGACCGCTGCTGACTATGACGCTGCCCCACCCGAAGTGATGGATCGCCTGATCGGAAAGGTGGCATGATGCAGGTTACTCGGTTCCCTTCTCGTGCATCGGGTCTGTCGGATCGCATGTCCGGTTTCATCGCACATTTGCGCATGAACGGGATGCGTGTGGGACCAGCTGAGACAGGTGACGCATTGGCAGCGCTGGCTGCGGTTGAGGCGACGGATGTGAGACAGGTCCAGCAGGCGCTTTGCGTATTGCTGGCTGGCGACGCTGACGATTGGCGGCGGTTCGATGAGCTGTTCGAAGCTTATTGGTTCAATACCGGCAAGCAACGCACGGGAACCGCCCAAACGGCTCATGTGCGGGTCCAATCCGCCAAGCCGATGATCTGGCAGCAAGAGAGCCCGGATGCTCAGGAATCCGATACCGATACGGATCAGGCCGCCGCACCTGATACCGGCGATGGGGAGGCCGTGGGGAGAGATGGGAAGCTGATTGCGACCCGTACGGCCAACCTGTCGCGCCGGGATTTGCGCGAGTTGATGGATGAAGACGCGCTGCGGCAGGCCGAACAAGCAGCAACGGCCATCGCGCGCGCTATCCGCGATCGGCGCTCGCGCCGGCGCAAACAGTCGCAGCGAGGACCTGCTTTGGACATGCGTCGCATACAGCGGGCCAGCCTTGCGCGGGGCGGAGAACCAATGGACCTGTACCGTCGCGCCCGTCCGCCGCGCCCGATGCGGATCGTGGCACTGTGCGATGTCAGTGGATCGATGACGGTCTATTCCCGGGTTTTTCTGGCCTTCCTCAAGGGTCTGATCGGCAGTGGAACAGAGGCGGACGCCTATCTCTTCCATACCCGCCTAATGCGCGTCACGGATGCGCTCCGCGACCACGATTCTCTGCGTGCGGCTGGGCGGCTCTCTCTAATGGCCGAGGGATTTGGCGGCGGCACGGACATTTCGGGCAGTCTTGAGCAATTTCTGAGCGGATATGGAGCGCGGGCTTTGAACGGGCGGACCATCGTGCTGATCTTGTCAGACGGGTATTGCAGTTCCGACCCCCAGGCGCTGGGCGATGTGCTGGGGCGCATTCGTCGCAAGGCGCGACGGATCGTGTGGCTAAATCCGCTGAAAGGCTGGCGCGACTACCAACCCATCGCCGCCGCAATGCAGGCCGCAGAACCGTATCTGGATGCGCACTTGCCCGCCAATACGCTTGAAGCGTTGGCGGCGCTGGAGCCGCAATTCCGTAAGTTGTGAATGGAGCCCACATGGCAAATTTCGATATATTCGACACGATTGAGCAGCTGCGCAAAACCGATGAAGCCTTTTGCGTGGCCACGGTTTTGCGCACTGCTGACGCAACCTCGGCCAAAGCAGGGGGCAAAGCGGCGATTACGAAAGACGGACGGATTCTGGGGCATTTGGGTGGCGCTTGCGTTCAGCGCGCGGTCCGGGCTTCGGCGATGCAGGCGCTGGCCAACGGTGCGCCGCAGATGATCCGGGTCAAACCTTCGGAAAAGGTGGTGAACATGACCGATCCTGACGGTGTTCAGACGTTCAAAAGCGGATGCCCCTCGGGTGGCACAGTCGATCTGCTTGTCGAGCCGTATCAGCATGCACCGCGTCTGGTGATATTTGGCGAGTCGCCGATTGCAGCGGCACTGGCGGCGCATGGGGCGCTGGCCGGTTTCCGTGTCCTTGTAAGCGAAGCGGCCGAAACAGACGGAGATTTCCAGCGATTCAACGTGGAATCGACCGAAGGTATTGGAATCGAGCCACAGGACTTCGTTGTTGTTGCCTCGCAAGGAAAGGGGGATGCTGCCGCCCTGGCCGCTGCCCTGCGAACGGATGCCAAACGCGTTTCGATGGTTGCAAGCCACCGCAAGGCCGAAACGCTGGTGGCCAAACTGATAGCACAAGGGATGGACCCGATAAGAGCGGGGCGGCTTAAATCTCCTGCAGGTCTGAACATTCACGCAATCGATCCGCATGAGATCGCCGTGTCGATTCTGGCCGAAGTTGTGCTTTGGCGAAACAGTGACAAATCAAAAACGGAGGCCCATGATGAAAAACGTGCTTAAGCGCCTGAGGTCCCTGTGGCCCGCGCGTCCCGAACAAACTCCGGAAGAGGCGACAGAGACCGCGCTTCTGGTTTATCCAAGATGCTGTTGAATAAAGGAAAGTTGAATGGAACTGAGTGACGAAGTCCGCATCGCCGCGCCGCGGGATGTGGTTTACAAGGCTCTGAATGACCCCGAAATCCTGCAGGAGTGCATTCCGGGATGCGAAGAGTTGATCCAGAATTCGCCCGAAGACCTGGAGGCCAAGGTGGTCCTGAAGATCGGCCCTGTCAAAGCCCGGTTTGCGGGCGCTGTGACGCTGGACAACAGCAATGCACCGAACGGGTTTTCACTGACGGGTGAGGGTAAAGGCGGCGCCGCCGGATTTGCCAAGGGCGGTGCAGACGTGACGCTGACCGAAGACGGCGACGAAACTGTTTTGGCTTATACTGCCAAAGTCGACGTCGGTGGTAAGATTGCCCAGTTGGGCAGCCGTCTGATTGCCGGCACAGCGAAAAAACTGTCGGGCAAGTTTTTTACGCGATTTGGCGAAGTTGTTTCAGAACAATCCGTCACCTGAAGGCCTTGCCGGGGCCGGTGATCCGACCGGCCCGCATCAGACCAAAACCCATGGATACGCAGTTTCCCCAAGGAAATGTCAGTGTTCTGAATTTATAGGGATTTGGTGCCCAGGAGAGGACTCGAACCTCCACGTCCATACGGACACTAGCACCTGAAGCTAGCGCGTCTACCAATTCCGCCACCTGGGCAGGTGTCGTGGAGGGGCGTTTAAGCCCACTGGCTGGAAGGGTCAACCAGATTCGGGAAGATTTTTGAAAGTTTTTTCCTCGCTTCCAAATTCAGCTTGAATTGGTTGGTTTTTTCGCTGGTGCGCGGCGTTATTGCGCCTTGTTTGAAAAGGCTCAGAGAGCTACATCGAAAGAGGACCCACAAGCAGGAGCCCTCTCATGTCGAAAATGGTCACGATTTATGGCGGATCGGGATTTGTCGGTCGGTATATTACGCGACGCATGGCAAACGAGGGGTGGCGCGTTCGGGTTGCGGTGCGGCGCCCGAATGAGGCGATGTTTGTCAGGCCCTATGGCGTGGTTGGTCAGGTTGAACCCATTTTGTGCAATATTCGCGACGATGCTTCGGTCGCGGCCGCGATGCATGGGGCCGATGCGGTAGTGAATTGCGTGGGCGTGCTGAACGAGCTGGGCAAGAACGCCTTTGACGCCGTGCAGGCCGATGGGGCCGAGCGGATCGCGCGATTGGCGGCCGAGCAGGGCATTGAGCGCATGGTGCATATTTCAGCCATCGGAGCGGACGCTGAATCCGACAGCGCTTATTCCCGTACTAAAGCGCATGGAGAGGCCGGTGTGCTGACCCATATGTCAGACGCAGTTATCTTGCGCCCGTCTGTGATTTTCGGGACTGAGGACCAGTTCTTCAACCGGTTTGCCGGGATGACCCGGATGGGACCATTCCTGCCGCTGGTTGGCGCCGACACCAAATTCCAGCCGGTTTATGTGGATGACGTGGCCAAGGCAGCCGTTCAGGGTGTTTTGGGTCGCGCTGAGCCCGGTGTGTACGAATTGGGCGGGCCTGAGGTGAAAACCTTTCGCGCGCTGATGCAGCAGATGCTTGATGTGATTCACCGTCGTCGGGTGATTATCGGAATGCCCTTCTTTGTGGCCCGCATAATGGCTGGCGTTTTGGACATCATTAAATTCGCCAGCTTCCAGTTGTTCCCGAACCACATCCTGACGCGCGATCAGCTGAAAAACCTGCGCCGCGACAATGTTGTGTCCGACGGGGCCAAAGGATTTGCCGATCTTGGGATCGAGCCAGCGACGCTGGAATCCGTGCTGCCTGATTACCTGTGGAAGTTCCGTCCTTCGGGTCAGTACGACGACATCCAAAACTCGGCCAACAATCTGCGGACCTGATCAACTGTAGGCGATCACAAGAAGGATTGCGCCGAGGATCACGCGGTAAATGACATAAGGTGTAAAACTGACACTGCGCAGCAGGCGCATCATCAGGGTCAGGGCCAACAGGGCAGAGATAAACGCAAAGAAGGCCGCGATTGCGCCATCGCGGGCCAATTGGGCATCTGCTACACGGATCACATCGACCGACAGCAGAACGCCAGAAGCCAGAATGGTCGGGATCGACATCAGCATTGCAATTCGCGCGCCGTCCTCGCGTGTATACCCCAGTTGCCGCGCGCCCGTGATGGTGATGCCGGATCGGGATGTTCCGGGTATCAGCGCGAGAACCTGCCATAGCCCCATGATCAGCGCGTCGCGCAGACCCCATTCGCTTGCCTGTTTGGTCTGCGGCCCTTTTTGATCCGCCCAATACAGAACGAGGCCAAACACAAGCATGGTCCAGCCAATGACGGCCATCGACCTGAACGCCTCGATCAGGCCGGTTTGGAACAGGATTGCCCCGACAATCACGGTGGGAATCGTGGCGATGATCAGGCCCATGGCCAGTTGCGCCTGTGGTGTGTCGGTCTGTCCTGTCAGCGCTCTCGGAAGCCCAGCAACGGCTTGTTTCACATCGGACCAAAAGTACAGGATCACGGCACCCAAAGTGCCGACATGCACGGCAACGTCGATGGCCAGGCCTTGATCGTCCAGTCCGGTCAGGCTGGGTAGTAGGATAAGGTGGCCAGAGGAGGAGATCGGCAAAAACTCAGTAATACCCTGAATAATTGCCGCAAGAATCAATTGAAAAAGACCCATCTGCCCTGCCGTGTTGTGGTCACGTCCTTGTTTCGTTCAATGGGTATAAGTGCGCTGTGGAAAAGGAAAGTGCGCATATAGGTCCGAATCGGAACTAAAAAACACCTTTATTTCCGATCTAGCCTAAAATTTCTCACTATTTTCCCAAACTAGGTCAGCATAGTTGACTTTTCATCCAATTGCACATCACTTAAAGAGACCCGACCAAGCCAATTCATGGAGTTTGACCCGTGGCCAAGCAACCGATGCTGAAATTTGTGCAGATCGACCGCGTCATGCCCGAAAAGCGTGCCGCAGAAGACCGCAGAGAAGATTTTGATGAAATCTACGCCGAATTCGCAGCAGAAAAGGCTAGGGAACAAGCCAGCCGTTGCAGCCAGTGCGGCGTTCCATACTGTCAGTCGCATTGCCCGTTGCATAACAACATCCCTGATTGGCTGCACCTGACGGCAACAGGTCGGCTGGAAGAGGCCTATCAAACCAGCCAGGCCACCAACACGTTCCCCGAGATTTGCGGACGTATTTGCCCGCAGGACCGCCTGTGCGAGGGCAACTGCGTGATCGAGCAATCGGGCCATGGCACTGTCACTATTGGCACGATTGAGAAGTACATCACCGATACCGCATGGGACAAAGGCTGGGTGAAACCAACTGCTCCGGGTTCCGAGCGTGGCGAAAGCGTTGGAATCATCGGTGGCGGCCCCGGAGGCCTTGCGGCTGCGGACATGCTGCGCCGCGCGGGCATTCAGGTCACAGTCTATGATCGCTACGATCGTGCGGGTGGTTTGCTGATGTACGGTATTCCGGGCTTCAAGCTGGAAAAAGATATCGTGCAGCGCCGCAACGATCTGCTGGCCGATGGTGGTGTTGAGTTTGTTTTGAACTGCGATGTTGATGCCGCCAAATTCGAAGAAATCCGCACCAAGCATGATGCAGTGATCATCGCGACAGGTGTCTATAAGTCGCGCGATCTGTCGATGCCGGGCAGCGGTCTGACCGGGATTGAAAAAGCCATCGATTTTTTGACCGCGTCGAACCGCAAAAGCTTTGGGGACGAGGTCGAAGACTTCGACAATGGCCGCCTGAATGCCGAAGGCAAAAAGGTTGTTGTGATTGGCGGCGGTGATACCGCGATGGACTGTGTGCGAACCTCGATCCGTCAGGGTGCGACGTCGGTAAAGTGCCTCTATCGTCGTGACCGGGCGAACATGCCGGGCTCGCAGCGCGAAACCCAAAACGCCGAGGAAGAAGGCGTGATTTTTGAATGGTTGAGTGCGCCAAAAGGTTTCACCGGCGACGATGCCGTCGCAGGTGTGATGGTGCAAAAGATGCGTTTGGGTCAGCCCGATGCAACCGGCCGCCAGGCGCCCGAGGTGATCGAAGGTGCAGATTACGTTGAAGACGCTGATCTGGTGATCAAGGCGCTGGGCTTTGAGCCCGAAGATCTACCCACCCTATTCGGCCAGCCCGACCTGCCTGTCACTCGTTGGGGCACCGTCAAGGCTGCGTTCCAGACCGGCGAGACCGAGATGGACGGAGTCTATGCCATTGGGGACATCGTGCGTGGTGCCTCGCTGGTGGTCTGGGCGATCCGTGACGGACGCGATTGTGCCGATGCGATCATCGAACGTTTCAACGCCAAGGCCGCCATTGCTGCCGAGTAGCCTAATGCCCAGCGACAGGAGGGCCTGATGCCCGAATTGCAAGGTCAATGCATGTGTGGCGCGGTCACAGTGACAGCAACCCCGGCGCGAGATTCGCTGGGGGCTTGCCATTGTGATCAATGCCGCCGCTGGACCAGTTCGATGCTGGTGACCTTCGAAGCTGAGCCCGGCTATGCCGCCTTGGGGCCGGTAAAGACTTACACGTCTTCGGATTGGGCCGAGCGGGCGTTTTGCTCAGACTGCGGTTCGACGCTGTGGTACCGGATCACTTTGCCGGGCGAGATGCATGGACAAACGCAAATTGCTGCCGGTCTTTTTGAAGACACCGGCAACCCGCTGAAACTTGAACTTTATATCGACAAAAAACCCGATGGGTACGCGTTCGCAGGCGAACGCCGGCAGATGACCAAAGCGCAGGTCGAAGCCATGTATGCCCTACCGGAAGAAGGAGACAGCCAATGACCAAGTATGATGCCGATTGGGTGCGGGCCGAAGAAGCCAAGCGCAAATGGATGGCTGAAAACGGTCTCTATTCCGAAGATGAAGAGCATTCATCTTGCGGTGTAGGCCTTGTGGTTTCGGTCGACGGCAAAGCGTCCCGCAAAGTGGTGGATGCCGGGATCGACGCGCTCAAGGCGATCTGGCATCGGGGCGCGGTGGATGCGGATGGTAAAACTGGTGACGGCGCGGGTATCCACGTGCAGATTCCGGTCCCGTTCTTCTATGACCAGATCCGTCGCACCGGTCACGAACCCAAAATGGATGAGTTGATCGCTGTCGGTCAGGTCTTTTTGCCGCGCACAGATTTCGGCGCACAGGAACAGTGCCGGACCATCGTGGAAACCGAAGTTCTGCGAATGGGCTACTACATCTACGGCTGGCGTCACGTGCCGGTAGACGTGACCTGCTTGGGTGAAAAGGCCAACGCGACCCGGCCCGAGATCGAGCAAATCCTGATCTCGAACTCCAAAGGTGTGGATGAAGACACTTTTGAGCGCGAGCTTTATGTGATCCGTCGCCGTATCGAAAAGGCGGCGGCCGCAGCAGGCATCTCGGGTCTTTATCTGGCTTCCCTGTCCTGCCGCTCGATCATCTACAAAGGCATGATGCTGGCTGAGCAGGTCGCGGTGTTCTACCCAGACCTGATGGATGAACGCTTTGAATCCGCCTTCGCAATCTACCACCAGCGTTATTCGACCAATACCTTCCCCCAGTGGTGGTTGGCGCAACCCTTCCGCATGCTGGCCCATAACGGCGAGATCAACACGCTGAAGGGCAATATCAACTGGATGAAAAGCCATGAGATACGCATGGCCAGTGGAACCTTTGGCGACTATGCCGAAGATATCAAGCCGATCATCGCAGGCGGATCGTCGGATTCGGCAGCATTAGACTCGGTTTTTGAGGTTCTGGTACGTGCCGGTCGTTCTGCCCCAATGGCAAAAACCATGCTTGTGCCGGAAAGCTGGTCGAAGCAGGCCGTTGAGCTGCCGCAGGCCTGGCGCGATATGTATTCCTACTGCAACTCGGTGATGGAACCGTGGGATGGACCAGCTGCGCTGGCAATGACTGACGGACGCTGGGTCTGTGCGGGTCTGGACCGGAACGGTCTGCGTCCGATGCGCTATGTGGTGACCGGCGATGGTCTGGTTATTGCAGGGTCCGAGGCCGGGATGGTGCCGATTGATGAGGCCACTGTGACCGAAAAAGGCGCGCTTGGTCCGGGTCAGATGCTGGCCGTCGACATGAAAAAGGGCAAGCTGTTCCGCGACACCCAGATCAAGAATAAACTGGCGCGCGCCCTGCCGTTTGGCGAATGGGTCGGCAAGATTCACGATCTAGACGATACACTGGCCGGCGTCACCGAAGCTCCGATCTTTTCCGGGGAAGAGCTTCGTAAACGCCAGATCGCGGCAGGGTATTCTGTCGAAGAGCTCGAACAGATTCTCGCCCCGATGGCCGAAGATGGCAAAGAAGCGTTGGCCTCGATGGGCGATGATACGCCATCGGCAGTTCTGTCCAAGCAATACCGCCCGCTCAGTCATTTCTTCCGGCAGAATTTCAGCCAGGTGACCAACCCACCAATCGATTCTTTGCGCGAATACCGCGTGATGTCGTTGAAAACACGGTTTGCGAACCTCAAGAACGTGCTGGATGAAGACAGCAGCCAGACAGAGATCGTGGTGCTGGAAAGCCCCTTCGTAGGCAACGCCCAATGGGACAAGCTGGTCGAAAGCTTTGACGCACCGCTAGCTGAAATTGACTGTAGCTTTGAGCCCGGGCAAGGGGCATTGGGCGTGGCTTTGGCCCGTGTCAGAGCCGAGGCAGAAGAGGCCGTGCGCTCGGGGGCCGGGCATCTGGTACTGACCGATATGCGTTCGGGCGAAGGCCGGGTGGCGATGCCGATGATCCTTGCCACCAGCGCCGTGCATTCGCATCTGACGCGGCAGGGGCTGCGGACATTCTGTTCGCTGAACGTACGCTCGGCGGAATGTGTCGATCCTCATTACTTTGCGGTCCTCATTGGTTGCGGTGCGACTGTTGTGAACGCCTATCTGGCTGAGGATTCACTGGCAGACCGCATTGAACGCGGGTTGCTGGACGGTAATCTGACCGAGAATGTTGCCCGCTTCCGTGAAGCCATCGACCAGGGTCTTTTAAAGATCATGGCCAAGATGGGAATTTCTGTGATCTCGTCCTATCGCGGCGGTCTGAATTTTGAGGCTGTCGGCCTCAGCCGTGCGATGGTCGCAGAGTATTTCCCCGGCATGACCAGCCGGATTTCGGGTATAGGCGTCACCGGTATTCAGACCAAAGCCGAGGAAATCCACGCCAAGGCATGGAGCAAAGGTCTGGACGTACTGCCCATCGGTGGTTTCTACAAATCCCGTAAATCGGGTGAAACCCACGCTTGGGAAGCGACCTCGATGCATATGATGCAGATGGCTTGTAACCGTGCCTCTTACGAACTCTGGAAGCAGTACTCGGCCAAGATGCAGTCGAACCCGCCGATCCACCTGCGCGACCTGATGGACTTCAAACCTCTGGGCAAGCCGGTGCCGATTGAAGAGGTCGAATCAATCACCTCAATTCGCAAACGGTTCGTGACGCCGGGCATGAGCTTGGGCGCGCTGTCCCCCGAGGCGCATAAGACCTTGAACGTGGCGATGAACCGGATTGGGGCCAAGTCCGACTCGGGTGAGGGTGGCGAAGACCCGGCGCATTTCGTGCCGGAGCCGAATGGCGACAACCCGTCGGCCAAGATCAAACAGGTGGCTTCGGGCCGGTTCGGTGTGACCGCCGAATACCTGAACCAGTGTGAAGAGCTGGAGATCAAGGTCGCCCAGGGTGCTAAACCGGGTGAGGGTGGTCAGCTACCGGGCATGAAGGTCACCGACTTGATCGCGCGTCTGCGCCATTCGACCAAGGGCGTGACGCTGATCTCACCGCCGCCGCACCACGATATTTACTCGATCGAGGATCTGGCGCAGCTGATCTATGATCTGAAACAGATCAACCCGCGCTGCAAGGTGACCGTGAAACTGGTGGCGTCTTCGGGCGTTGGCACGATTGCTGCCGGTGTCGCCAAAGCCAAGGCGGACGTTATCCTGATCTCGGGCCACAATGGCGGAACAGGCGCATCACCTGCAACCAGCATCAAGTACGCTGGCCTGCCGTGGGAAATGGGCCTGACCGAGGCGCATCAGGTTCTGGCGATGAACAACCTGCGGGATCGTATTACGCTGCGGACCGATGGTGGATTGCGCACAGGTCGAGACATCGTCATGGCCGCGATGATGGGGGCCGAGGAATACGGCATCGGCACCGCCGCTCTGATCGCGATGGGATGTATCATGGTGCGTCAGTGCCAGTCGAACACCTGCCCGGTCGGTGTATGTACGCAGGATGAGGACCTGCGCGCCAAGTTTACGGGCAACGCAGACAAGGTCGTGAACCTGATCACCTTCTACGCACAGGAAGTACGCGAGCTTCTGGCCAGCTTGGGCGCACGTTCGATTGACGACATTATCGGTCGGGCCGATCTGCTGGCGCAGGTCAGCCGGGGTTCGGCGCATCTGGATGATCTGGATCTGAACCCACTGCTGATCACTGTCGATGGGGCGCATGACATTGTTTATGACCGCGACAAAGGCCGCAATGCTGTGCCAGACACGCTGGACGCGGAAATTGTGCGAGATGCGGCGCGGTTCCTGAAAGACGGCGAGAAGATGCAGCTGTCTTATGCGATTCAGAACACGCATCGAACTGTTGGAACCCGTGTCTCCAGCCATATTGTGCAGAATTTCGGGATGCGGAACACGTTCCAGTCCGATCACCTGCACGTCAAACTACAGGGCTCCGCGGGTCAGTCGCTGGGTGCTTTTGCGGCGCCTGGTCTTAAGTTGGAAGTGTCGGGCGACGCCAACGACTATGTCGGCAAGGGCCTCTCCGGCGGCACCATTGTGGTCCGCCCACCGCAAGTCAGCCCGCTGAAGGCAGATGAGAACACCATCATCGGCAATACCGTGCTGTATGGTGCCACCGATGGTTACCTCTTCGCAGCCGGTCGAGCGGGTGAACGGTTCGCCGTGCGGAACTCGGGTGCAACGGTCGTGATCGAGGGCTGTGGCTCGAACGGTTGTGAATATATGACCGGTGGTGTCGCGGTGATCCTGGGTAACATTGGTGCCAATTTTGGTGCGGGCATGACGGGCGGCATGGCTTATCTGTACGATCCCGAAGGCAAGGCCGAGCAGCTGATGAACATGGAAACGCTGGTGACCTGCCCGGTAACCGTCGACCATTGGGAAGATCAGCTTAAATCGCTGATCGAAGCGCATCAGGCTGAAACCAACAGCCGTAAGGCCGCCGACATTCTGCAACATTGGGAGGTCGAAAAGACCAACTTCCTGCAGGTCTGTCCGAAAGAGATGCTGAACAATCTCAGCCACCCTCTGACCACCGAGGCAGCCGCTGTTCCTGCCGAGTAAACTTTTCCGGCAAAACCAAGACAAAACCCCGCGTGTCACCTAGGACACGCGGGGTTTTCAATTTACGGACCGGCCTTGCTTAAGATCATATACCCGCGCAACGCTCAGATCAGGCAAGATAGACCGTTCCAAACCCGGCCACAGCGTCGTATAGCAACAAAATGGCAAGAACAGCAGCGCGCAAGTCGAGCAAAAAGAAAAGCAAGGCGTCGAAATCAAAAAGGCCACTGGTTCCGTGGATTCGCCGTTGGGTCACACGCATCGCCTTGGGCGTTGTGGCATTTGTCGTGGGTTTGGTCCTGCTTTACTCGGTGGTTAATCCGCCGGTGACTCATACAATATGGTCGGAATGGCGCCGACTGGGGAAGGTCGAACGCGAGTGGGTGCCAATCGAAGAAATTGCCCCGGTTATGGGCAGATCTGCCGTGGCCGCCGAGGACGCGAATTTCTGCCTGCATTGGGGCTTTGACGTTGAAGCAATCCGCGATGCGCTGGAAGACGGCGGTAGCCGGGGGGCCTCGACCATTACCCAGCAGGTCGTGAAGAACGTGTTCCTGTGGCAAGGGCGCAGTTGGGTGCGCAAAGCGCTTGAAACGTCGATTACACCCGTCGTCGAAATCTTCTGGAGCAAGCAGCGAATCCTCGAAGTATATCTGAACGTGGCCGAAACCGGTCAGGGGGTTTTCGGGGTCGAAGCGGCAGCTCAGCGATATTATGGAACCAGTGCGTCCAAGTTGTCGTCAGTTCAGGCGGCCCGATTGGCGGCGATCCTTCCGTCCCCGCGCAACAGATCCGTCACAGATCCGTCGGTTCGAACCCGCAGACGTGCGGCATCTATCCGGGATGGGGCGGCCACCATCCGCGCAGATGGTCGCGCGGACTGTTTCGAGGATTGAAACCCTATGCCCCTCAAGGCTAAAGCTGGGGGGTATTCACTGGTTCGATTGGAAGATTATGGCGCGTCTGTTTCATGTTCCCCTGTCCCCGTATTGCCGCAAGGTGCGCCTGTCGCTTGCGGAAAAGAAAATCGAAGTCGAACTGGTCGAGGAACGATACTGGGAACAAGACCCGGATTTTCTGCGCCGCAACCCAGCCGGCAAAGTCCCGGTGTTGCGACTGGATGGACAGGTCATGGCGGAAAGCGCGGCCATTTGTGAATATATCGAAGAAACCCGCCCTGAACCTCCGCTGATGCCAAAAAAACCTGAAGCGCGGTACGAGGTGCGGCGTTTGGTTGGCTGGTTCGATGACAAGTTCCATCACGAGGTCACATCTCGACTGTTGTATGAGCGGGTGAACAAGAAGGTGACCGGCGAAGGCTATCCCGACAGTAAAAACGTCAAGGCGGGTGCAAAGGCGATCAAATATCATCTGGATTACATGGCTTGGCTGTTGGATCACCGGCGCTGGCTGGCCGGTGATCAGATGACTCTGGCCGATTTTGCAGCTGCTGCGCACTTGTCTGCTCTGGATTATATCTCAGATGTAGATTGGAACCGTTCTCAGGCGGTCAAGGATTGGTATGCCAAGATCAAGTCGCGGCCTGCGTTCCGGTCCATATTGGCAGATCAGGTTCCTGGGTTCCGACCGCCACCGCATTACGCTGATCTGGATTTCTGATAGGGTAAGGGTGTAGCGGGCTGACTGCCCCCTCTTGGCCGGGGTGTGGGCCAATTCACCCCCGAGGGTACTTATAGCCAGATGAAGAGCGGATCAGGTTTAAAAGAAAAGCTGGTGGCGCAGGCGTTGAGCGAGGGATTTGTCTCTTGCCGTGTTTGCCGACCTTGGGACGTGCCCGAAGTGCCGTCGCGCTTGCAGGCGTTTTTGGATGCCGGGTATCACGGGCAGATGGGGTGGATGGCCGAGCGGACCCATTGGCGCGGGGATCCGGCCGCATTGTGGCCCGAGGCGCGGTCGGTCATCATGCTGGCCGAGAGCTATACGCCTGACCATGATCCGACCGATATCCTAAACCACCCGGACAAGGCGGCGATTTCTGTTTATGCGCAGAACAAGGATTACCACGATCTGGTCAAGAAGCGGCTGAAGCGGTTGGCGCGCTGGCTGATTGCGGAAGCCGGTGGAGAGGTAAAGGTCTTTGTTGATACCGCGCCTGTGCCAGAGAAGGCTTTGGGCCATGCGGCAGGGCTGGGCTGGCAGGGAAAACACACCAATCTCGTAAGCCGCGATTGGGGAAATTGGGCCTTTATAGGCTCTGTTTTCACGACGTTGGACCTGCCTGTGGACATGGCTGAAACAGACCATTGCGGTAATTGTCGAGCTTGTTTGAGCGCCTGTCCGACGGATGCGTTTCCCGCCCCTTATCAGTTGGATGCGCGGCGTTGCATTTCGTATCTGACGATCGAACATAAAGGGCCGGTCGACGAAGAACTGCGCCAAAAGCTGGGAAACCGGATTTATGGGTGCGACGATTGTTTGGCCGCGTGCCCGTGGAACAAATTCGCCATCGCAGCGAGCGATGTGCGGTATGCAGCACGTGATGATCTGAAAGCGCCGCCGTTGGCCGAGCTTGCTGTGTTGGATGATGCAGCGTTTCGGGCCAAGTTCTCGGGATCGCCGATCAAGCGAATTGGGCGGGATCGGTTCGTCCGCAATGTTTTGTACGCAATTGGCAACTCGCAACAGGCTGATATGATGGCTGTGGCCCAGTCGCTGGTCGATGACCCCGATCCGATTGTGGCGGACGCCGCGCGCTGGGCGGTGAAACGATTGTCGTAAGTGACGCAAACAGGCTGGACGTGTCGGTCCAAACCGCTACACCCGTGAACAGCGAACAGGAAGGAGATCCCGATGGCGTTGGCTTTGGGGGTGGATACGGGTGGAACCTATACGGATGCGGTGCTGATCCGGGACGAGAAAGAGGTGATCGCCTCGGCTAAATCCCTGACAACGCGCGCTGATCTGGCCATTGGGGTTGGTCATGCGATCTCGGCGGTGTTGGATCAAGCACAGGTGTCGCCGGAGCAGATCTCAATGGCGTCTTTGTCAACGACGTTGGCGACGAATGCCTTGGTCGAAGGGCAGGGTGGTCGAGTCGCGCTGATTTACATCGGGTTTAAGGAAGCGGATCTTGAGAAACATGGGCTGCGGGATGCGTTGAAGGGCGATCCGGCGCTGGTGATTGGGGGCGGGCATAGCCATGCCGGGGGTGAAGCGGCGCCATTGGATGTCGATGCGTTGGAAGCCTTTTTGGCGTCGCACAAAGATGTTTCTGGGTTTGCGGTTGCCGCGCAGTTCGCAACGCGGAACCCGGCGCATGAATTGCATGCCGCGCGTGTCATTGCCGAAAAAACCGGGGCACCGGTTACGTGCTCTCATCAGTTGTCGGCCAAATTGAACGGCCCGAAGCGCGCGGTCACGGCGGTTTTGAATGCGCGTTTGATCGGCATGATCGACCGTTTGATCGGTCGGGCGCAGGATCGTTTGATTGATCTGGGCATCACCGCACCGATGATGGTTGTGCGCGGCGATGGCGCCTTGATGAGCGCCGAACAAGCGCGGGAACGCCCGATTGAGACCATCCTCAGCGGGCCGGCGGCCTCGATTGTTGGGGCAAGCTGGTTGACGGGGGCGGAGAATGCACTGGTGTCCGATATTGGCGGCACCACGACGGATGTTGCGCTGATTCGGGATGGCAAACCCGCGATTGACCCAGCGGGCGCGCAGGTCGGCGGATTTCGTACGATGGTTGAAGCGGTTGCCATGCGCACCCACGGACTGGGTGGAGACAGCCAGGTGCATGTGGTCACCGAAGGGCTGGGCGGCGGCGTATTTCTGGGGCCACGGCGGGTGCTGCCGATATCTCTGATTGCGTCAGAAGCACCCGAGATTGTTCACACCGTTCTGGACACACAGTTGCGCGCAACAACCGTGGGAGAGCATGACACGCGGTTCGCCCGCCGTGTTCCCGGTATCAATGCCGACGGGTTGGGTGCGCGTGAAGAGGCCTTGTTGGACAGGCTCGGTGAAAATGTCCTGCCCCTGAGTGATCTGTTGCGCACCCGCATGGAGAACGGTGCCCTGTCGCGTCTGGTGGATCGCGGAATTGTTCAGGTGTCGGGTGTGACACCATCGGATGCTAGCCATGTTCTGGGTCGATTGGACGTATGGGACGCGGATGCCGCAGACAAGGCGCTGGAGTTGGTGGCGCGCAAACGTGTGGGGACCGGTGACAGGCTGGCCAGCAGCCCCGAACAGCTGGCACAGATGATTGTGGATCAGTTGACCGAACAGACGTCTTTGACCTTATTAGAGACTGCTTTTGCCGAAGAAGCTGACGGTTTTGGTCTTGCACCTGCGGACTTGGCCCTGCACGTGTTGACGCAAAAAGGGTTGGCAAAGCATCGCGGCCTAATTGCGCTGGACGCATCGCTGAACGTGGATGTCGTGGGTCTCGGCGCATCCGCCCCCAGCTATTATCCGGCTGTCGGGGATCGCCTGCATTGCAACATGATCCTGCCGGAACACGCCGGCGTCGCCAACGCGATCGGGGCAGTTGTTGGTCGGCTTACGCTGCGTCGAACAGGAACCGTGACATCACCGTCTGAAGGGCGTTACCGGGTTCATTTGGAAGAGGGGCCGCAGGATTTCACAGAATCCGACAAGGCCTTGGAATTACTGGAAACGGTTCTGCGGGATCAGGCCGAGGGCGCCATACGACAGGCCGGAGCGGCAGATATCCGGGTGGTCGTCGACCGCGACATCCGCACCGCGCGCATCGAAGCGCAGGACGTGTTTGTCGAAGCGATGATCACGGTCGAAGCCAGCGGACGCCCAAGGGTGGCCTCAGGTTAGCCCCCCCTCGCGGGAAGGGGGGCCAATTCGGTTATTCAGCCGCGCTGCGCTTGGGCAGAACCCAATCAGGGCGCGGGAAGTGGCACGTATAGCCATTAGGGATACGTTCAAGGTAGTCCTGATGCTCAGGCTCAGCCTCCCAGAAATCGCTGACGGGTTCGACCTCGGTCACAACCTTGCCGGGCCAGATGCCACTGGCGTTAACATCGGCAATTGTATCCTCAGCCACTTGTTTCTGGGCGTCGTCCACATAGTAGATAGCTGAGCGATAGCTCATCCCGCGATCATTGCCCTGACGATTCATGGTCGTTGGGTCGTGGATCTGAAAGAAGAACTCGAGCAGGTCGCGATAGGTAATTTGCGCTGGGTCGAAAATGATCTCGATCCCTTCGGCATGGGTGCCGTGGTTGCGATAGGTGGCGTTCGGCACGTCACCGCCAGTATACCCGACGCGGGTGCTGGAAACGCCGGGCAATTTACGGATCAGGTCCTGCATACCCCAAAAGCAGCCCCCGGCCAGAACAGCGCGTTCATTGGTCATTGGATTTCCTCCACATGGATCAGGTATTCACCGTACCCTTCGGCCTCCATCTCATCGCGATGAATGAACCGCAAGGAGGCGGAGTTGATGCAATAGCGTAGCCCGCCGTGTTCGCGTGGACCGTCGGGGAATACATGCCCCAGATGACTGTCGCCATGTTTCGAGCGGACCTCGGTCCGGATCATGCCAAGCGTGCGATCTTCAATCTCTTCTACATGCTCGTGCACGATGGGCTTGGTAAAGCTTGGCCAGCCACATCCGGATTCGTATTTGTGGGTCGAGGCAAATAGCGGTTCGCCCGAGACGATATCGACGTATATGCCCGGCTCCTTGTTACCCAACAGTTTTCCAGTGCCAGGGCGTTCGGTGCCGCTGCGTTGGGTGACGTGGAATTCCTCAGGGGAAAGAGCGGCAATGGCCTCGGGGTCTTTGGTGTAGCGGGTCATGGCTTCTCCGGTGTTGATGTGACTTGGGCCTTTATTTGGGCATACTGGGGCAAAAATCAAAATCATATTTCAGCCTGCTCGCGTTCTCGTGCGGGTGATCCGAATGCCAAAGGCACGCGTAATTCACAATAAAGGAGGTAACACCATGTTGAGACTGCTTCTGTTATCCGTCCTATTGCTGGTTGCCCGGGCTGTTCAAGCTACACCTTTGACCGGTGAGTTTGACTCGATTGACGGCGGAACGCTTTCTCTTGAGGGGTGGAGAGGTCAGCCGGTGCTGATTGTGAACACGGCGTCCCATTGCGGGTTCACGGGGCAATACGCTGGCTTGCAAAAGATCCATGACACCTATGCTGATCGAGGTCTCGTGGTTTTGGCCGTCCCTTCGGACTCGTTCAATCAGGAACTGGGGTCAGCGAAAGAAGTGAAACAATTCTGCGAGATGAATTATGGTCTGACCTTGCCCATGACCGACATCACCCCGGTCAAGGACGCCGGTGCTCATCCGTTTTATAAGGCCGTTGCCCAGCAGACGGGCTTTGTCCCCAAGTGGAACTTCAACAAGATTCTGATTGACCCAGCGGGCGAGGTTGTCGCGACGTACGGCTCGAACGTCAAACCGGATTCACCGAAGCTCTTGCGTCAAGTTGAGGCATTGCTGCGCTGATCGGTTTGCCGAGACAGCTGCACTGCCAGAATGCCCAGCGTTGTAATGCCCACGCCAACCGCATCCATCGGACCAAGCTTTTCACCCAGCAGAACGGCAGCAACCGCGACGCCAAAGACCGGGTTCAAAAAGTGAAAAGTTGCGGCCCGGATCGCGCCGATCCTGTTCAACAAATGGAACCAGATCAGTGTCGCCAACAAGCCAGGGAACAGCGTCGTATAAGCGAAGGCCAGCATCCACGGTACGTTCGGGTGGATGTAGATCGTCTCAAAAATGGGTGCGGCGAGGAACAGAAGTGCCGAGCCCACCAGCATCTGTAGCCCGACCACCATCATGAAATTGCCGCCCGACGTTGCTCCGCGCACAGCCAGAGTCGCAAAGCTGAGCGCCAGCGCACCCAACCCGCACAGCATGACGCCAAACAAGTCTGCGCCCGCGCTTATCCGGCTGCTCATGATCAATGCTACGCCAGCGAAACCGGCCAGCAGTCCGATCACGCCCAGCGGCCGAAGCTTCTCGTGAAACAGTGTCCAGCTGGCTAATGCCACGATCAGTGGCATTGTCGAGGCAATGATCGCCGCGACCGAAGCCTGTACGGTTTGCATCGCGTAGAAATTCAGACCCAAATAAAGGGCATTTTGGCATATTCCGAACAGAATAGTCGCGTACCATTGCGCGCGCGTCAGCCTCCAGCTTTGGCCCATCGCCCGTGCAATTGCGACCCCCAACAACCCCGATATCAAAAATCGCAGCGCCAGTGAGAAAAGGGGCGAGGCATCGGCAACGATGATCCGCGCCGAGGTAAAGGCTGACGACCAGATAAAGGCAAATGCCAGCCCCATGGCAATGGCGCGCAGATCCATGGTGACCCTTTCCCAAACGCCGCGACTGTTTCGGAAATATCTGAAACGCGCAAGCACCGCGCGTCAAAAAAACCACAGGTCCCGCCTGTTGTGTTCTGCGATAACCCGTTTGTTGATTGATCAGTCAATTAAGTGTATGTGGCCGGCACTCTGACTAACCAAGGGAGGAAAGCTGGTGCTTTTGGAGTACATTCTGTCTTTCGGCGTTCTGCTTGCATTGGGCCTGGTCGCCTTCTTCGTCGTGAAGTGGTGGAACCTGCGCTGTGTGGGCGTTTCGCCCGTACATCTGTTCACCTTCATTGCGATCCTGTTCACGTCCGGATTGGACGTTGGGCTGATCATGTTCCCGCTGACTGAGTTCGGCGGATATGCCGAGGAACCGGCTTATGCCTTCGCCAATCCTCTGGCCATCGAGTTCGGGTTCTGGGGTTTCCTGATCTGGGCCTTCTACTTCCTGACGGCGTTCTATTTCTGCGTCATCGAACCCCGCGTGAAGTTCTTTGAGATCCCGCTGGTCAAGTTGATCAACAACGTGGTGATTATTGGCACCTGTGCCTTCACCGCCAGCCTGTTTCTGATCTACCTGCCCGGCTATCTGCCCGAGGTCGGAGATGGTGAATCCGTGGTTTCAACCTTCTACATTATCGTATTCGTGGTCATTCTGGCAGCGGCCTATTCCTCGACCGACCTGAAATACGTCCGCATCCTGTCAGTCGGTTCTACCTTCCTGTTTCTGGCACTGATCATCGGAATGTGGGTCGCGGCCGGTATGGGTATGACCGGATTTGTTGAAACCGGTAGCAACATCAGCGCTTATTTCGCCAATCTGCACAAGTTTGTCCTGCCGCTGACCGACTATCACGCCTTCTACCTGTTCTGGTGGTTCGCGTGGTCGATCATGATCGGGCAGTTCACTTCGCGATTTGTCGGTGGTTTGACCACATGGCAGTTGCTCGCTGCATTGCTGATCTTCCCGTCGATCCCACTGGGTATCTGGTTCACCGTTCTCTACTACTACCACCTGAACGGCATCAGCACTGCGGGCATTACCAACATCGCGATGGTGATTGTGGGTGTGACCTTTGTGATCAACTCGCTGGACTCGCTGATTAGGCTCTATACAGACAACTTGAACCTGACAGTCGAGCGGTTCGGTAAAGCGATCTACGTCGCAGGCAACGTCGCTTTGTTGTTTGTTCTCACCCTGCTGTTCCAAAGCCAGTGGCTGCAGATCCAGTGGATCGGAGCCGTGGTCGTCGGTCTGTACTTGGCATGCGTGGTTTATATTCTGATCACCAAGCGCAAAGAGGTGCTGAGCATCGACTCAATGCCGGAAGATCGTGATCTGGACTTCCATAAGGTTGAGACTGTTCACTAAGCCAAAACCTGGATTTCGACAGGCGGCGGATGCGCCGCTAACAATCAAACCCCGCAGAATGCTCTGTGGGGTTTTTTTGTGCCAGAGCGAGACAATGAATGAAATTCAGATAATGTAATGGAAGTAGTTCAATTTTGAATCCGAATTCCATTCCAACCGTTCTGTCTGAAGGAACTTCACTATGAAAGATATCGGCCGCCGGAAATTCGTGGGTGCTGGAATTGCTTCTGCTGCAACTTTGACGCCCTTGCAGCATGTTTTGGCGGAAACCGGATCATTACAAGATATCGGCGGATCGATCGTCTCGCTGCCTCAGGCAACGATCTACACTGCGAGAGAAATCATCACGCTGGATGATGCGCGCCCGACGGCCGAAGCGGTTGCCGTTGTCGGTGACAGAATTCTTTGGGCGGGAACACTGGAAGATGTACAGCGCGTCTTAGGCGACCAGCCTTACGAAATCGATACGACGTTCGCTGATAACGTGATCGTTCCTGGGTTTATTGCACAACATGACCATCCGGTGCTTGCTGCCCTAACAATGTCGTCTGAAATCCTCGCAATTGAGGATTGGGTTTTGCCGAGCGGAACCGTGCCGCGCGTAACGGACAAACAAGAATTCATGGAGCGTCTTGCCAAAGCGGAATCTGAAAAGTCGGATCCAGACGAACCATTACTTAGCTGGGGGTATCATCCGGCATTTTACGGCCCGTTGACACGTTCTGACCTCGATACAATCAGCGAAACACGTCCTATTCTTGTTTGGGCGCGCTCATGTCACGAGATGGTACTGAACTCGGCGGCTATGGAGCGTGGCGGTGTCACCCGGGACAAGTTCGAAACTTTCAGCCCGTCAGCAAAAGAGCAAAGCAGTTTTGAAGAGGCGCGGTTTTGGGAACAGGGTCTGTTCGCAGTTTTACCTAACATCGCGAATATGGTCGCAACCCCTGAACGCCTGCGATCCGGTCTGGAAATCACGCGCGACTATATGCACGCCAAAGGCATTACCTTCGGCAATGAGCCGGGCGGGATTCTGTCTAAACCGGTTCAGGACGGCGTCAACGAAATCTTCTCGAACCCGGATATGCCATTTCGCTGGTCATTTATCGTGGACGCAAAGTCGATGGTCGCGACCTATTCGGATGATGCGCAAGTCATTGCTGAAACCGAAAAGCTGGCCTCTTGGTATGGTGGCATGACAAGTCTTGCGCCAAAGCAGGCAAAGCTTTTTGCAGATGGCGCAATTTATTCGCTGCTGATGCAGGTACGTGATCCTTATCTTGATGGTCATGACGGTGAGTGGATGATGGACCGCGATTTGTTCGAGCGTGCGTTCCGCATTTACTGGGACGCGGGCTATCAGATTCATATTCACGTCAATGGTGATGCCGGACTTGATCGGGTTCTTGATACGCTCGAATCGAATCTACGCCGGAACCCAAGATATGATCACCGCACCGTATTAGTGCATTTTGCTGTCAGCGCCTGGGATCAGGTCGAACGGATCAGAGCGCTTGGAGCCATCGTCAGCGGGAATCCCTACTACGTTACCGCGCTGGCGGATCAGTACTCAAAAGTTGGTCTTGGCCCGGAACGAGCGGATTCGATGGTTCGCTTAGGCGACTTATCACTCACTGGAATTCCATGGTCGCTGCATTCCGACATGCCGATGGCACCTGCGGATCCGCTGTTTCTGATGTGGTGTGCTGTCAATCGAGAAACCACTTCCGGTCGTATCGCTGGCGCGGATCAGAGGGTGCCTGCTGAAATGGCGCTTCGCGGAGTTACAATCGAGGCGGCTTACGCCCTTAGGCTGGGTGATGAGATCGGAAGCATCGAACCTGGCAAAAGAGCTAACCTGACTATACTGGATGAAAATCCCCTCAGTGTGGACCCGGCAATGATCCGCGACATCAATGTTTGGGGAACCGTTATGGAAGGGCGTGTTCTTCCGGTTGGTGAGCGGACGCAAAAAGCTTCGCTTACGCCGGCGCCGAATTCTCTAGCTGATGAAGAGATCAACCGGGCAATGCTGAACCATGCGCTCAAGGTTGTTCATACCCACCTGTGAGAGGGGGCATACTGGTGCTTTGATCAAGTCAACTGAGATCAGGCAAAGAAAAAGGGCCCCCAATCGGCGGCCCTCAATCGCTTGAAGTGAAAGCTGAGATCAGCCGTTCACGCTGTCCTTCAGAGCTTTCGCAATGGTCATTTTGACCACTTTGTCGGCTTCTTTCTTGAACTGCTCGCCTGTGGCGGGGTTGCGCACCATGCGCTCGGGGCGCTCGCGGCAGTAGATTTTGCCGACGCCGGGCAGGGTTACTGCGCCACCGGCTGAAACTTCGCGGGTGATCAGGCCGGTCATGGCCTCCAACGCTGCGTTTGCAGCTTTCTTGTCGGTTCCCATTTCCTCAGCGAGAGCAGCCACCAGCTGAGTCTTTGTCATAGGCTTTGCCATTTCTTGGTCTCCTTAACGTGCCCGATACATAGGGCCTCACCGCGTAACTGTAACGGGATATTGTGGCCGAACACAACGAATAGTAGCGCGGAAAACCCTAAAAATATGGGGAAAACGTTGCTTTTTTGCGTCAGAGAAAGGCTGTTTCGTCGAAAGAACGCAATTTCCGGCTGTGTAACCGCTCTAACGGCATGCCACGCAAGTGTTCCATCGCCCGAATTCCGATGGCCAGATGGCGGCTTACCTGAGTGGTATAGAAGGCAGATGCCATGCCTGGAAGCTTTAATTCCCCATGCAGCGGTTTGTCAGATACACATAAGAGCGTGCCGTATGGAACGCGGAACCGATAGCCGTTTGCGGCGATGGTTGCGCTTTCCATATCCAGCGCGATGGCGCGTGATTGGCTGAGCCTTTGCACAGGTCCGGACTGGTCGCGCAGTTCCCAGTTGCGGTTGTCGACCGAGGCGACGGTGCCGGTCCGCATGATCCGCTTAAGTTCGTATCCCTCCAGTTCGGTGACCTCGGCCACCGCGCTTTCCAGTGCGACCTGAACCTCGGCCAGTGGTGGGATGGGAACCCAGACCGGCAGATCGTCATCCAGAACCTTGTCTTCGCGCAAATAGGCGTGGGCGAGAACAAAGTCGCCAAGCGCCTGCGTGTTGCGTAGACCGGCACAGTGACCGACCATCAGCCAGGCGTGGGGCCGTAGAACGGCGATGTGATCTGTTGCCGTTTTCGCGTTCGACGGGCCAACGCCGATATTCACCAACGTGATCCCGGACCCATCGTTACGCTTCAAGTGATAGGTCGGCATTTGCGGCAACTTCAGCGGCTGTGCCAACTCTTCTCCCGAGTCCGTAATTTCGACATTCCCGGTCGAGACAAAGCTGGTGTAGCCGCTGTCTGGATCTGCCAATTGCTCGCGTGCGTAATTCTCGAACTCAGAGACGTAGAACTGGTAGTTCGTGAACAGGACATGGTTCTGGAAATGGCTGGGGTCAGTTGCGGTGTAATGCGCAAGACGGGCCAGCGAATAATCCACGCGCTGGGCAGTGAACAAGGCCAGCGGGCCGGCCTGGTCTTCGTGGTCGTAAACCCCGTTCACGATATCATCGTTGGTGGTGGTCAGGTCGGGAACGTCAAACACATCGCGCAATGTGAACCCGGCCGCGCCCTGTTGCGGGACGTGCAGGTCAGGATTGCTGGCGACAGCGAAATGCACCGGGATCGGCGTGTCGGATGCACCGATCGTGACCGGTTGGTCGTGGTTCTTGATCAGCAACGCGATCTGCTGGGTCAGGTAGGACCGGAACAGATCCGGGCGCGTGACGGTTGTCGCGTGAATGCCTGGTTCCGAGACGTGGCCAAAGCTCAACCGGCTGTCAACATGGGCGTATGACGACGTTCTGATACGAATTTCCGGGTAATAGGCTCTGAACCGTACGGTTGGCGTACCCTGCTCCATTGCTTCGGCAAAACTGTCGCACAAAAAACGGGTCGCCTGCTCGTACAGCTCTTCTAAACGGGCGACGGCTGCTTTGGGGTCAGTGAATTGCTCGGCTTTGGGTGCGTCGGGTGTTCTTATTATTGTCATGCAAGTGGTTCCAGAAGATCGATCTTTTCAAAAGTGCGCACATCCACCAGACCCAGGTCCGAAATCCGTAACTCCGGAATAACGACCAGCGCCAAAAGTGAATGCTGCATATATGCGTTGTTGAGGGTGCAGCCGCAGGCCACCATTGCGGCAACCATGTCTTCGGCCTTGGCGGCGACGTTCGCAGCCGGGCTGTCCGACATCAGGCCTGCGATGGGTAGCTCGACCAGCGCCAGTTCCTCCCCATCGCGGAAGATGGTGATGCCTCCGCCCACTTCGGCCAGCCGGTTTGCGGCCAACGCCATCTGTTCGCGGTCGGTACCCACAACAATCATGTGGTGGCTGTCATGTGCCACAGTCGAGGCCATGGCCATCTTGCCTTGATATCCGAAACCGGAAACAAAGGCGTTCGTCACACCGCCCGTGGCACGGTGCCGTTCGACCAGAGCGATCTGGCAGACATCGCCCTCGCCTTCGACCAATCCTCCGATGATCGGCAATTCAGCTTTCAGAGCTTTGGTCGGGGCCTGGTTTTCTACCACGCCGATCACGTTGGCCTGCACGCGGTTTGCGCCGGCGGGCGCTTCGATTTCAAAATCTGCAGCAGTCAGGCTGTGCCCCAGATGGACGGTGCTGCGCGCGCTGTCAGGCCAGTTGAGGTGGGGGCAATCTGAGGAAATGACGCCGTTCTCGGCCACAATCTGACCGCGTGCAATAACAGTCTCGATGGGCAGTTCCTTCAGGTCAGAGCTGAGGATGACATCCGCGCGCCGCCCTGGGGTAATCGAGCCAATCTCACGCTCGAGCCCGAAATGGGTTGCCGTGTTGATCGTCGCCATTTGCAGGGCAATCAGAGGATCACATCCGCAAGCAATGGCGTGTCGAACCACGCGGTTCATATGACCATCATTCACCAACGTACCCGAGTGGCAATCATCCGTGCACAGGATGAAATTGCGCGGGTCCAATCCTTTTTCTGTGACGGCCGTGATTTGGCTTTCGACGTCATACCAGGCTGAGCCCAGTCGCATCATCGACCGCATACCCTGACGAACACGCGCTATTGCGTCAGCTTCGCAAGTACCTTCGTGGTCGTCTGCAGGTCCGCCGGCCACATAGGCCGCAAAATCAGGCCCTAGATTGGGCGATGCGTAATGCCCACCAACGGTTTTGCCTGCGTGTTGAGTGGCGGCTATCTCTGCCAGCATTTTGGGATCGCCATTTATCACGCCAGGGAAATTCATCATCTCGCCCAGGCCGATAATACCGGGCCAGTTCATCGCCTCGGCCACGTCTTCAGCGGTGATCTCGTACCCGGTGGTTTCCAACCCCGGAGCAGATGGGGCGCAGGATGGCATCTGAGTGAAAATGTTCACCGGCTGCATCATTGCCTCATCATGCATCATGCGCACGCCATCCAGCCCCAGCACATTGGCGATCTCATGCGGGTCGGTGAACATGCTGGTCGTTCCATGCGGGATGACAGCGCGGGCAAATTCGGCCGGTGTCAGCATACCTGACTCGATATGCATATGAGCGTCGCACAGGCCAGGAACCATATAGCGCCCGGTCGCCTCGATGATCTCAGTCTCTGGGCCGGTGCAATGTGATGCATCGGGTCCAACATAGGCGATGCGCCCGTCAGCAATTGCAATGTCATGATCCGGCAGCGCTTCGCGGCTGTGCACATTCACCCAGATTCCGCCGCGAATAACCAAATCCGCAGCTTCACGACCTGCAGCTACTGCAATCAGACGGGGGGCGACATCGGGCCAACTTGGGAAGGGTGTGTATTCCATGGCCCAACTTTCCCGAATGCGCAGGAAGGTTCAACCCCTTGTGAACAGGTATCATCAAACCTTCACGCAGCGCGTCAACACGGCCCGGCCCAACCAGAAAAGTCGCCCGTCAGGGCATCAATGACGGGCGGGTGCAGCGCCCGGTTACATCAGTGAATCACTCTCCAACTCATGGCGAACCCAGTTGGCAAAGGCAATTGCGCCGGGGCTTTCTTCTGCGCTCGGCGACAGCAGCAGGTAATAGGCTTCGGGCATCGGCGCGCGATGAGCAAACGGAGCAACCAAACGACCTTGTGCAATCAGGTCAGAGGCAATGGTGTCATGTGCCAGACACAGCCCACCGCCGGCCATGGCGACAGACAAACTAACCAAGTAGGTCGTCGAATATGTGATTGCAGGCTTTTCCCAGTTTAGACCCTGTTCCTCAAGCCAGCCCTGCCAGTTCGACAGCAGGTTCGAGCAATCAAAAAGCGGCTGCTGTTGCAGGTTCTCCAGCGCCACTTCATATCCCGGCGCGCAGACCGGGTAGTAGTGGTCTGTTCTCAGCAACTCGGTTCGAACCGTATCTGACGGCCGCAATGAGTACCGGATTTCCACTGCCGCCCCTTCGGCCATTTCGCGGGGTTCCCAGAGCTCGGTGAAGATGTTCAGCTGAACATCTGGATGCGCGCTCCGGAAGCTTGGCAGTCTGGGTGCCAGCCAGTTCACGGCAAATGTAATGTTGCTTTGAACCTGAACCGCGTTTTTCTGGGCCCCCGTCACGGCCTGAGTTCCGCGCACCAGAGTCCGAAACGCCTCGCGCACCACGGGCAGGTAGGTGATGCCTGCTTCGGTCAGCTCCAATGCACGCGGGCGCCGCAGGAACAAAGGTTGTCCAAGGTATCCTTCCAACGACTTGATCTGCTGACTAACCGCGCTTTGGGTCATGTTCAGATCCCGGGCCGCGCCGGTAAAGGACAGGTGGCGGGCGGCTGCCTCGAATGTGCGGAGCCAGCCCAGCGGAGGAAGTGGTTTCTGCATGTGTATAATCTTGCCATTAGTTCAGCTAATGGAATAGTTGCGTTTTTTTCGTTGGTCAATTTTTGATGCCGCAGGCACGATTTCCGAAAGTTCTCAGCTATCCGCAAAGGAGCCCGGAATGACTGTCACCAACCTGCGCGCCAATATCGACCACTGGGCCGAAAGAGTTGATCTGGCTGCAACCTTTCGCTGGGTCGAGCGGCTGAACATGCACGAAGGCGTTGCCAATCATTTCAGCCTTGCGGTGAATCCGGAAGGTACGCAGTTTTTGATGAACCCGAACCAGATGCACTTTGCACGGGTCAAAGCGTCAAATCTGCTGTTTCTGGACGCAAATGATGCCGATGTGATGAACCAACCCGGTGCCCCGGATCCGACGGCTTGGGGTCTGCATGGTTCAATCCATCGTCACTGCCCGCACGCACGTTGCGTCATGCATGTGCATTCGATCTTTGCAACGGTGCTCGCGTCCCTGGCAGACAGCTCGCTACCGCCGATCGATCAGAACACGGCTACCTTCTACAACCGGTATGTGGTGGATGAAGAGTTCGGAGGACTTGCCTTTGAAAGCGAAGGTGAACGCTGTGCGTCGATGCTGTCGGACCCTAAGAAGAAGGTCATGATTATGGGCAATCACGGTGTCCTTGTGATTGGCAGTGATCCGGCAGACACCTTTAATAGACTCTATTATTTTGAACGCGCAGCGGAAACCTACATCCGCGCGCTGCAGACGGGACAACGATTGCGCGTGCTGTCGGAAGAGGTTGCCGAGAAGACCGCGCAAGAGTTGGAAGACTATCCTGATCAGGCCGAAGCACATCTGCGGGAGATCAAAGCCTTGCTGGATGACGAAGGCTCGGACTACGCCACCTGACCACTTCAACTGGGTAACCACCATGACCGACACGACTCAGAACCCCGAATCCGCCCGTTGGCACTATCACCCCGACGGCCCGGTAAGTTTAAACCCTTTGTTTAAATGGCCGCCGCGCCCCGCTGAAGTGCTGAAATGGTATAGCGGAGCGTGGCTGCAGATCACGGCACTGACCTTGTGCCTGTCTCTGGCCGTCATCGCCTATGCGTTCTTCTTTCCCTCGCTTGAAGCAATGCAAACCTTCGCGCCCGGGTGGATGTTTCGCATCTGGTTACTGAATATGGTGCCCCAGATTCTTGTCGCAGGCAGTCTGCATTGGTGGCTGTACATGCGAAAAGGACAGGGCATGTACAAAAAGTTCGACCGTCGCGACCTAACCCGCAACAACGGTACATTCTCCTTCCGCAATCAGGTTCTGGACAATATCTGGTGGACGCTGGGCAGCGCGATGACCGTTGCGACGGTTTATCAGTGGGTTATCTACTGGGCGATGGCCAACGGGTATGTGCCCACTGTGACATGGTCCGGCGCGCCAGTGTGGTTCGTGGTCTGGATGGTGTTCATCCCGATGTGGTCGGGGTTGCATTTCTATTGGGTGCACCGGCTCGAGCATCACCCGAAGCTTTACAAATACGTGCACGCCGTGCACCATCGGAACGTGAACATCGGGCCCTGGTCGGGAATTTCGAACCACTGGTACGAGAACCTGTTGTACTTCACGACCTATTTCATCCACTTGATCGTGCCGTCGCATCCACTTCATGTTCTGTTTCACGCGTACTTTCAGCAGGTTAGCCCCGTTCTATCCCATTCCGGCTTTGAAAAGCTAAAGGCCGGAGATACGGATGCGGCCCGCGCCGGGGACTTCTTTCACCAGCTGCATCATCGGTATTTCGAGTGCAACTACGGCACTTCTGAAATCCCGTTCGACAAGTGGTTCGGCACCTATCACGACGGATCAGCCGAGGCGACGACGCGAACAAGGGCGTACAAGAAACAGATGTATACCTAGTCGGCCCGCAGCGCGCGCGGCGTGGTTCCAAACTCGGCCTTAAAGGCGCGGGTCAGGGCGCTGGGATCGTCATAGCCCGCGCGCAGGGCAACTTCACCGATGCTCAGGTCGGTTTCTGCTACGAGTTTGCGCGCAAGATTCAGGCGCAGGCGGCGATAGACCTGAGCAGGGCCTGCACCCAGTTCGGCTTGCACGCGTACAGACAAGGCTTTCTGCGACCGGCCCACTCGGTTTGCGATTTCAGATACGGGCAGGGGGTTTTCAAGATGTTCCTGCATCAGGGCTAACGCTTTGTTCACGTAACCGCTGGTCGCACCAACGCCGCCCTTGTGCGAACGCGCGGAATCGCGGGTCATAAACAGCTGCGAAACTTCGAGCGCCAAGGCCTGCCCCTGATCCCGCCCAATCAGGTGCAATACCAGATCAAAGGCCGCCATTGCCCCCGAACAGGTAATGCGATTCCGGTCGATGACATAGCGCTCGCGCCGCGCATCGACATCGGGAAACCTCTCGGTGAATCCGGTCAGCTCTTCCCAGTGAATCGTGGCGCGATGGCCGTCCAGCAACCCCGCCTGCGCCAAAAGCCAGCTTCCGGTGTCCAGGCCCGCCAGCACTTTAAAACGCTGATCCGCCGAGCGCAGGCTCGTCAGGGTTTGCCACCCGCCGTGTGCGCGGAACCCATAAGAGGGCATGACCATCAGCATATCGCCACTGGCGGTTTGCAATGCTCCGTGCGGCGCAACCTGCAAACCGGATGATGAAGTCACCGGACCGGCCTCCAACGCGAGGAACTGCCAGTCATACAATTTACGACCGGCCAGAGTGTTCGCTGCACGCAGAGGTTCGACCGTGTTGGCCAAGCAATGGTTCGAGAATCCATCAAACAGAAGAACCCCAATATGCTGCGGTGCAGAGGGCGATTTAGTCCAATCTTGCATGGTAAACATCTATTTCTGCATGTTTCGAATAGCAAGCCGCGTCAGAATATGTCCCAACACCGGATTTGGAGACGCCCGATGCAATATGGATTGTCCGACGAACAGGAAATGATCGTCTCAACCGTTCGTAGTTTTGTTGAGAATGAAATCTACCCGCATGAAGAACTGGTCGAACGCACAGGCGAGGTCCCGCAGGAGATCGCGGACGAGATCAAGCGCAAGACCATTGAACTGGGTTTTTATGCCTGCAATTTCCCCGAAAGCGTTGGATGCGCCGGGCTGAACCATCTGGAATTTTCTCTGGTCGAGCGTGAGCTGGGCCGCGGTTCCATGGCGCTGAACCATTTCTTCGGACGTCCGCAGAATATTCTGATGGCCTGTGAAGGGGAGCAGGTCGAGCGCTACCTGATGCCCGCCGTGCGCGGAGAGAAGATGGATGCGCTGGCAATGACCGAACCCGGGGCCGGGTCGGATGTACGTGGGATGAAGTGCGCGGCTGTTCGGGATGGTGGCGACTGGGTGGTCAATGGCACCAAGCATTTCATCTCGGGCGCAGAGCATGCGGATTTCATCATCGTCTTCATCGCAACCGGCGAGGATCAGACGCCAAAAGGCCCGAAAAAGCGGATCACGGCATTTCTGGTTGATCGCGGAACGCCCGGTTTCACGATCCGGGATGGATACAAGTCGGTCAGCCATCGTGGCTACAAGAACATGGTGCTGGATTTCGACGATTGTCGTCTGCCGGACAGCCAGGTGCTGGGAGAGGTCGACGGTGGGTTCGACGTTATGAACACTTGGCTCTATGCGACCCGTATTACCGTTGCTGCGATGTCCGTGGGACGCGCGCGTCGTGCGTTTGACTATGCCTTGGATTACTCGGCCACACGTGAACAGTTCGGTCAAAAGATCGGCAAGTTTCAGGGCGTGTCGTTCCAAATCGCGGATATGATCACCGAGATCGACGCGGCGGATCTGTTGACGTTGGCGGCAGCAGATCGGCTGGACAAAGGCCTGCCCGCTAACCGCGAGATCGCCTCGGCCAAGCTCTATGCTTCGGAAATGTTGGCGCGGGTCACCGATGCTGCCATTCAAATCCACGGCGGTATGGGGTTGATGGACGATTACCCACTTGAACGCTTCTGGCGTGACGCGCGGGTTGAACGTATCTGGGATGGGACCAGTGAAATTCAGCGACATATCATAAGCCGCGATCTGCTGAGGGCGCTCGGTGCGTGACGGTGGGGAGCGCCTGATGTCTTCCCTCTCACGCGTTCTGCATCCCACGTCCATCGCCGTGATTGGCGGCGGAGCCTGGTGCGCTTCGGTGATCGAACAGGCCCAGAAATTTGGATTTCAGGGCGACATTTGGCCGGTCCACCCAAAAGCCGGTCAGATTGCGGGCCTGACTGCCTTTGCAAGCCTTGAGGACCTGCCCTCAGCCCCTGATGTTGCCTTCGTTGGCATCAATCGCCACGCAACAATTGACGCGATTAGTGTTCTTTCAAAAATGAATGCCGGGGGCGCCGTGTGTTTTGCCTCAGGCTTTACCGAGGCAAACGCCGAAGACGATCAGGGCGCGGATCTTCAGGCCCGGTTGGTGCAGGCCGCCGGTGAGATGCCGATCTTGGGGCCAAATTGCTACGGCTTCGTCAACGGGTTGAATTGCGCCGCAGTTTGGCCCGACCAGCACGGTATGCAGCCTGTGGATAGCGGCGTTGCGATCCTGACCCAAAGCTCGAATATCGCAATCAACATGACGATGCAGCGCCGCGCCCTGCCGCTGGCTTTTATGCTGACCAGCGGAAATCAGGCGCAGACCCATCAGGCCGACATTGCCTCGGCCCTGTTGGATGACGACCGGATCACGGCGATTGGCGTCCATATTGAAGGGTTCGGAAATCTTCGAAAGTGGGAGGCGTTGGCCAAAAAAGCCGGGGATCGAAACGTGCCGATCATCGCGCTGAAAATGGGCCGTTCGGCGCATGCGCAGGCGGCGACGATTTCCCACACCGCCTCATTGGCGGGAGGAGATGCGGGCGCGCAAGCCTTTCTGGACCGCCTGGGGATCGCGCGCTTGGATGACATTCCAAGCTTTCTGGAGTGTCTCAAGCTGCTGCACGTGGCCGGGCGCTTGGATAGCAACGGGTTGGGGTCGATCAGTTGCTCAGGTGGTGAGGCCAGTCTGGCTGCGGACATGGCCGAGGGGCGCAATCTGCACTTCCCGCCTTTGTCGCAAGCGCAAAAGGCTGACCTGCGCGATGCTCTGGGCCCGATGGTAGCCTTGGCGAACCCGCTGGATTATCACACTTACATCTGGCGTGACACGCAGGCCATGACCCGCGCATGGTCCGCCATGATGAGCCCGGAACAGGCCATCACCATGGCAATTGTCGATTATCCTCATACGGATGCGAGTGATTGGGAATGTGCAACGCAAGCCGCGCTGAATTGCGTTGCTCAGGCGGGGCGTCCTTTTGCGGTGACGGCGACTCTGCCAGAACTTTTGCCCCAAGACGTCGCTAAACGCCTGTTGGATGGGGGTGTTGTCCCCTTTGCCGGCTTGCATGAAGCGCTTGCTGCTATTGAGGCGGCAGTAGTGTCGAAAGCGACGACGGCCGAACCGGTTCTGTTGCCCTCGGAAAATGATGCGGACAGCGTTCTGACCGAAGCAGAAGCCAAGCGGGCACTGGCGAAATTCGGCGTGTGTGTTCCGCAAAGCGTTGTGGCACCGTCGGGCTTGGCGGCACAGGTTTCGGCGAACTTGACCGGTCCTTTCGCTGTCAAAGGCGTTGGGCTAGCACATAAGTCGGAACACGCGGCGGTACGACTGGAGGTTGATGCCGACGTTGTCGCCGAAGTTTCGGCGGATATTGGAACCGATGAGGTTCTCATTGAGGAAATGGCGGTCGCCGGCGTGGCGGAACTATTGGTCGGAGTGACCCGAGACCCGGCCCACGGGTTTGTTTTGACGCTGGGCGCCGGTGGGGTGCTGACAGAAATTCTGCGTGACACGGTTTCTTTGCTGATCCCGTCCTCGCGTGATGCAGTGCAGGAGGCGCTGGGCAAACTGAACTGCGCACCGATGCTGGCGGGATATCGCGGTAAGCCAGCGGCGGACTTCGAGGCTATCCTGGACGCGGTCGAAGCTGTACAGGCCTATGTCATTGCTAACGCATCCCATGTCAGCGAAGTTGAAATAAATCCACTGATCTGCACGCCAGATGGTGCGGTGGCGGTGGACGCTCTGATCCGAAAGGCAAAATTATGAACCCAGTCAAAACCAAGCGTGATGGCGCAATTCTGGAAGTCACGCTGGACCGTCCGAAAGCGAATGCAATTGATTTGGCGACCAGCCGTGTCATGGGCGAGGTGTTTCGCGATTTCCGTGATGATCCCGATTTGCGCGTCGCAATCCTGACCGGTGGCGGCGAGAAGTTCTTTTGCCCCGGCTGGGACCTGAAGGCCGCAGCTGATGGCGATGCTGTGGACGGTGACTATGGCGTCGGTGGATTTGGCGGGCTGCAGGAACTGCGGGATATGAACAAGCCGGTGATCGCGGCGGTCAACGGGATTGCCTGCGGCGGCGGGCTGGAGCTGGCCCTGAGCGCAGACATGATCATTGCGGCGGATCACGCCAGTTTTGCATTGCCGGAAATCCGGTCCGGCACGGTGGCTGATGCCGCCAGCGTCAAACTGCCCAAGCGCATCCCTTATCACGTGGCAATGGAACTGCTTTTGACCGGACGCTGGTTTGACCCCCAAGAGGCTAAGAACTGGGGATTGGTGAACGAAATCGTGTCAGGCGATCAACTGATGGATCGGGCATGGGAACTGGCGCGTCTTTTGGCCAGCGGACCGCCTTTGGTTTATGCCGCAATCAAAGAGATTGTACGGGATGCCGAAGATTCCAAGTTTCAGGACGCCATGAATCGGATCACCGGGCGGCAGTTGCCTACGGTTGATACTCTGTACGGCTCAGAAGACAATTTGGAAGGTGCCCGTGCCTTTGCCGAAAAGCGTGATCCTGTATGGAAGGGCCGGTAAGTCAGCCTAAACACGCTCGAACAATGCAATGAGCGCTGTGTCATCTTTATTGGGCCCCGACGCGAGATCACCGTAAATACGCACCTCTGGCAGGGCCAGATTTCGAATCTGGTCTTGTGCCAGCCGATGCAATGCCTCGGCAAAGCCAAGTTTCTCGTAGTGTTTGGCGTTGATAGACAGAGCAAACTGAGCGCCAGAGCGCGCCACGCGTAGCAATGCCGAAAGCGCTTCGGGTCCAAGATGGCCATGGGTAAACGTACCCGACGACACAATGCCGGAATAGCTGTCGCGCGGCACTGGAATACCTTCGTTCAAATCCGCCTCGATCGCGTCGCGGTAGATATCCTTACGCATCGCCTGATCCAGCATTTCAGCGCTGATATCCGTGGCATCAATGGGGCCGACGCCCAATCGGGCCAGAACCGCGCCGCACAGGCCGGTGCCTGCTCCTACATCAAGCACAGGCCCTTGCCCTCCGGCACCGACAAAGGCGCGGGCGGTGTGGATATGCAACTGATAATCCTCGCGCGTGGCAAAGCCTTCGTCGTAATCCCCGGCCCATTCAGCGTATAGACGCTTGTGGTCTTCCGGGGAATCCAGCGCGTAGGCCGCGTGCAGATCTGGTGTTTTGTCACTCATGACCAAAAGAAAGGCGCATCGGGGGATTCGAATCAAGTATCCTTGGCAGAGTTCTTGCATCTGCCGGAATTGCGGATCATCTAAGAGTATATGACAGGCACACTATTCTCCTTCGGTCACGGGTACTCGGCGCAGGCCTTGTCCCATCTGTTGCAACCTCAAGGTTGGCGTATCTTTGGCACCACGCGCGACCCGGCCCAATCGCCGATGGTCAGGGCATCCGGAGCTGAGCCGGTGGTCTGGCCGGGGCAAGTGCCACAGTTCGATGGCGTGACGCATCTTTTGATCTCGGTCGCGCCGAATGCGGCAGGAGATCCGGTTCTGGCCGCATTGGGGGAAGAAATCGCCGAACGGGCGGCGCAATTCAGTTGGGTTGGTTACCTGTCGACAACTGCTGTTTATGGAGATCATCAGGGCGCTTGGGTGGACGAAACCACCCCAGCGACGCCGACAGCCCAGCGGGGTAAATGGCGGGTGCATGCCGAAGAGCAGTGGCAAAACGTCCCCGGCTTGCCAACGCACATCTTTCGTCTGGCGGGCATCTATGGTCCCGGCCGTGGGCCGTTTTCCAAGCTCAAGCGTGTGGGTATGCGGCGCATAATCAAGCCAGGACAGGTCTTTTCGCGTATTCATGTCGCCGACATTGCCCAGGTTCTTGCCGCGTCCATGTCTGCGCCTAATCCGGGGGCTATTTACAACGTGTGCGATGATGAACCCGTCCCACCGCAGGATGTCATCGCCTATGCAGCCGAATTGCAGGGATTGCCGTTGCCACCCGAAGTGCCGTTTGACGAGGCGGACATGACCCCTATGGCGCGCAGCTTTTATAACGAAAACAAGCGGGTCAGGAATGATCGGATCAAGGATGAGCTGGGCGTCAAGCTGATGTATCCGAATTATCGGGTCGGGCTGCAGTCGCTGATGGTCGACGGCTGATTGCTGCCCGGTCCTGCAGTGACGCGCGTGCGCGCCCGGTCATAGTTTTTGATTATCGAAATCATCCATAAAGAAAACTTATTTGCATTGCTTTAATTTGCTAGGTCTGGCGACGACAAGACAAGAGTCGCCGATACCTCTTGCGGAATGCGCGCGTTTTGAGCCGCGCATCTAAAAGAGGTAAAAGTGTCATCTATATATGTTCTTGATCGCCCGCGTTTCTTACCGCGCGAACGAGCCAAATTTTAGCAAGGATCGGAGATCGACATGGACGGAAGTGATAACCCCAAAACGGGCGGATGCCCTGTAATGCATGGTGCCGGAACCCGGTCGAACCGGGACTGGTGGCCGAACCAGTTAAACTTGTCGATCCTGCATCAACATGCGCCCGCGTCGAACCCGCTGGGTCCGGATTTCGACTACGCCGAAGAGTTCAAGAAGCTGGACATGAAGGCGCTAAAGGAAGACCTGTACGCACTGATGACGGATTCGCAGGACTGGTGGCCTGCAGATTACGGTCATTATGGGGGGCTGTTCATCCGGATGGCTTGGCACAGTGCCGGGACCTATCGGACCGCGGATGGCCGTGGCGGTGCCTCGACCGGGAACCAGCGTTTCGCGCCACTGAACAGCTGGCCGGACAACGGCAACCTGGACAAGGCGCGCCGCCTGCTGTGGCCGATCAAGCAAAAATACGGCAACCAGATTTCCTGGGCTGACCTGATGATCCTGGCAGGCAACTGCGCAATAGAATCCATGGGTGGCAAAACCTTTGGCTTCGCCGGTGGCCGCGTGGATATCTGGGCGCCGGAAGAAGACATTTACTGGGGCTCCGAAACCGAATGGTTAGCACCGACTGACAATCCGCACAGCCGTTACACTGGTGAGCGAGACATGGAAAACCCGCTGGCTGCCGTTCAGATGGGTCTGATCTATGTGAACCCAGAAGGTCCGGATGGTGAGCCCAATGTTCTGGCTTCGGGCCGTGATATCCGAGACACCTTTGGTCGGATGGCGATGAACGATGAGGAAACCGTCGCGCTGGTTGCCGGTGGCCACACCTTTGGTAAAGCCCACGGTGCCGGTGATCCCGATCTGGTCGGTCCCGAACCCGAAGCCGCACCAATCGAAGAAATGGGTCTTGGCTGGATCAACAAGTTCGGCTCGGGCGTGGGTGATGACACCACAACCTCGGGGATCGAAGGCGCATGGACCGCGAACCCGATCAAATGGGACAACGGCTATTTCGATCTGCTGTTCGGATATGAGTGGAACCTGACCAAAAGCCCCTCGGGCGCATGGATCTGGGAACCGATCGGCGTCAAGGAAGAGGACATGGCCCCGGCGGCCGGTGATCCGACCAAGAAGGTCAAGACCATGATGACCACCGCCGACATGGCGATGCGCATGGATCCGATTTATGGCCCGATCTCGAAACGTTTCCACGAGAACCCGGAAGAATTCGCCGATGCCTTCGCCCGCGCATGGTTCAAGCTGACCCACCGCGACATGGGCCCGCGTTCGGCCTATATCGGCCCGGAAGCCCCGACCGAAGAGCTGATTTGGCAGGACAACGTCCCCGCTGTGGATCACGAACTCGTGGACGATTCGGATGTGGCAGATCTGAAAGCCAAGATCGCGGCGACCGGTCTGTCGGTGTCCGAGCTTGTTTCGACTGCGTGGGCGTCGGCCTCGACCTTCCGCGGGTCGGACAAGCGCGGTGGCGCCAATGGAGCACGTATTCGTCTAGCGCCGCAGAAGGACTGGGACGTAAACGAACCGATGAAACTATCCAAAGCGCTTGACGCGTTGGAAGGTGTTCAACAGGCGTTCAACAACGCGCAGTCGGGCAACAAGAAAGTGTCGCTGGCTGATCTGATCGTTCTGGCCGGAACTGTCGGGATCGAACAGGCAGCCAAGGCCGGCGGTCAGGACGTCGAGGTTCCGTTCGCCCCGGGCCGCACCGATGCTACTCAGGAGCAAACGGATGTG
Organism: Ruegeria atlantica; assembly: GCF_013032505.1. GTDB lineage: Bacteria > Pseudomonadota > Alphaproteobacteria > Rhodobacterales > Rhodobacteraceae > Ruegeria > Ruegeria atlantica_F. The sequence goes on along the minus strand of NZ_WQCG01000007.1, from coordinate 797 downwards.
GACAGCGTCGCAGTGCTGGAGCCTGCGGCAGACGGGTTCCGCAACTACCAAAAGGCTGATTACACCGTCTCGCCCGAGGAGCTGCTGGTCGATCGCGCACAATTGCTTACCCTCTCCGCGCCCGAGATGACGGCACTTGTCGGCGGCCTGCGTGTTCTGGGCGCCAACTTCGGTGACGCCAAGCATGGAGTGTTCACGGATCGTGTAGGTGTCCTCAGCAACGACTTCTTCACCAACATTCTGGACATGGGAACTGAGTGGAAGCCTGCAGGCAAGGGCGTCTACGAAGGTCGTGACCGTGCCAGCGGTGAGGTCAAATGGACTGGTACCCGTGTCGATCTGGTCTTTGGTTCAAACTCACAATTGCGGGCGCTTGCTGAGGTCTACGGTCAGGCGGATGCCGAGGGCAAATTCGTCTGTGACTTTGTTTCGGCCTGGAACAAGGTGATGAACGCGGATCGCTTCGATCTGAAGTAAACCGGTCATCATCACATGGATAGCGCCGCCCGAGGGGACTCGGGCGGCGTTTTCTTTGGGTCGAGTTTTGCGGGTATACCAAGCATTGGGTACGATTCCGCTCATACCGCGTACGATCCCCTTGTAGAAGGTAGCATACAAGCGTGTTCGCAGCCCAAATTCTAAAGTTAACCTTTTGTTTTTATTAACATTGAGAAGTTTCTACCGAGAAATGCGAAGTTTTTTCAAAATGGGGGTTGCAGGTCCCAGACCTAATCCGTAAATACCCCTTCACCGGCGCTGCTGAGGCGCTTGGGACGCTGCGGAAGCGGCGGAGACGC
>NZ_WQCG01000006.1 GCF_013032505.1 Ruegeria atlantica | reverse complement strand
AAACCTAATCTGCACATGCCCTCCAATGGACGCATACGAAGAAGCCGCTGAGTAAAAACCAAAACAACCCCCGCCCACCACTGGGCGGGGGCTTTTCTTACGGGGTGAACCCCTCGGGCACCCCAAATGGCGGAGTTTCCACACTTGTCCCTGTAAGCGATTGCAGAAAGGCGACGAGGCTGTGGATTTCCTCATCGGAAAGTTCTACCGGCGCAATATCAATCTTGGCGCGCTGACGCTCCATTTCGAACTTGTCATCCCACACCACAAAATCCGCGTGTTGAAGCCAGGGCACATTGGGCAAATCTGCCATGTCCCGGGTCCACTGCGACAGGCTTTTTTCAGGGTTGAGGTGATGGCGGATCATGCTTTCCAAATCTGGAAATGCTCCGTTGTGGCCGTAGGGAGCCGTCAGGGCCACGTTGCGCAGCATCGGCGTGCGAAAGCGATAGGCATCCTCTAGCCGGTCGCTCTCGCCCATGCGACCCACATCCCGGACGTAGGGGTCCCATTGCCTTGTCCGGCCCGGCCCGAACGATGGCAGCGCCAGCGCATGGAATTCCTGATCCGACATGAGCGGCCCGGAATGGCAGGTCGAACAATGTGCCGTTCCATAGAACAAATTCATGCCGCGCTTTTGGTGCGGGGACAAGGCGGTTGTATCCCCGGCGAGATATCGATCAAACGGGCTATCCGTGCTGCGCCATTCAACGGCCATAAATGCCGCAAGCGCGTTTGCGATTTGGGTGATCGAGATGTCTTCGGTCGCTTCGATTTCATCAAATGCTGCGACGATGGCCGGGCCGTAATCCGGATCGGTGCGCACCCGTTTGGCGAGGATCGGCCAGCCTTTGTCGATCCGGTCGTGCACAGCACCTGTGACTTGGTTCTCGGCCACGTTACCCGCCATTTCGAACTGCGAAGTCAGCGGAAAAAGCGCCTGTGCGGCCAGCAGTGAATTCAACCCCTCGGGTAACCATTCCTGTGCAGGCGAGTTGAAGCGATTACCATAAACATCCGAAATACTCAGGCGGCCATCGTGGAACAGGGTGTGAATGTCCCTTGCCCCAAGATTCCAAAGACCCGGAGAATTTCGGGGGATACGTTTTCGGATCTTGGCGGCTCCGATGCCCGGTGTGCGGTCAGGTCCCAAGCCCTGACCGCCTTCGCCAATGCCCAGCGACAATCCATCGGACGTTCCGAAATCCGGGTGATGGCAATGGGCGCAGGCGATGTTCTGATTGCCGGACAGGATCGGGTCGTAAAACAGTTGATGACCGATGGCGGCCTGTTTCATATCAAAGGACAGGAAATCGTCATCTGTCAGCGGTCGTGGAAGTTCTTGCGCGATTGCCGTCCCGGCCCAGAGGAAAGCAGCCACCCCATGCGTCAGTATGTTTTTGCCCTTTGTCTTTTTGCCACCCCGGCGCTGGCCGAATTGGAACAGGCCCGCGACATGATGGAGGCCGGGGAGTTCGCGGCTGCGCGCGAGGAACTTTGGCCTGCCGCGCGTTCTGGCAACGCCGAGGCCGAGGAACTGATCGGTGTGATGTACGGTCTCGGACTTGGAGTTGAGCAGGACTATGAAAGAGCGTTTGAGTGGTATCTGCGCGCCTCGATGAAGGGGCACCCCGGGGCGCAATCCGGCGTCGGCTGGTATTATGAACTGGGCCTTGGCATGCCCGCGCCTGATTTGGTGCGGGCTTACATGTGGTACACACTCAGCGCCATTGGCGGCGATCCCGACGCGGCGATCAGCCTTGAGGAAGTGGTCAAGAAAATGTCGCCGGAGCAGATTGAAAGGGCGCATGTTCTGGTCAACGACTACAAAGGGTGGATGTACCCGTTTCGGTGAAAGGGCCGGGCCACAAGGCCCGACCCACAATTGATTAGTTCAGGTCCGCATCGCGCGACGCATTGATCTCACCTTCCGCAATCGAAACGGCTTCGGTCAGCGCGGCAAAAATCTCATCACCGCGAGCCACGTTGGACTGGAACCATTCGTAAACAGGTGTAGCCGCATCTTTGAACGCGGCTTTCTGATCGGGTGTCGGGACGTAGAGGTCACCACCGCCCGCGACGAAATCTTCATAAGCCTGGATCGACTTGCGCTTGGGCGAGGCAAAAGTGGCCTGCTGCAGCGCATAGAAACCGTCGACGACCACGCGGCGCAGATCCTCGGGCATCTCTTGGAACTTGGCGTTATTCATCCACCACAGCGCACCCATATAGGCGTGGCCGTCCAGTGTGACGTATTGCAGACCCGCATCCGGGAATTTCATGCCCATGATATCGGTGATGCCGTTCTTGGATCCTTCAACAACGCCGGTTTGGAAGCTTGTGAACAGCTCGGGCCACGGGATCGGGGTCGGCGAAGCGCCCAGTGCCTTTACCAGTTCCTGCGGCAGGTCGGCGACCACGGTGCGGATCTTCAACCCTTCCATGTCGGCGGGTTCGGCAATGCGGCGTTGCGTGTTCGCGAAGTTACGCCAGCCGCCTGTGTTGCCGATGGTCATCAGGCGGATCGCACCGCCGGAATCCTCCAACGCCATCTCGCGCATTGTGCGCGTGAAATCACCAGACAGAACACGCTCAGCGACACGGTCATCGGCCATCAGGTAAGGCAGGTCGAGGACCTGAACGTAAGGGAAGATGCCCGAAGCACCGCCTGAGGTAGAGATGTAAATGTCGATGGTGCCGTCCGCGACGCCCTGAAGGCATTCAGCGCCGTTTGAACACAGCTGTGTCCCGATAAACAGCTCGACTTCTATCGCTCCGTTCGAGGCAGCTTCGACAAAGTTCTTGAAAACGATCAGACCGTCATAGTCTTCATCGTTTTCATTAGAGTTTGCAGTCGCGCGCAGCGTGTAGTCAGCTGCAGTTGCCGCGATGGCGGACGCGGCAACCAGCGATGTCGCTAGGGCTGCTGTTTTGATAAATCTTCCGAGCATGCGTTTCCTCCCTGTGATACTCAGTCAGTTTGCAAATCCCGTTATGCGTGGGATCGTCATGGATAGTGCGGGGACATAGGTGATCAGAAAGATCACTATGATTTCGACGGCCAGGAATGGCAGGATTGCCTTGGCGATGGTTTCAACTTTTTCGCGCGACACGGCGGCGGCCACAAACAGGACCAACCCCATAGGCGGTGTCGCAAGGCCCACGGTCAGGTTGACGCTCATGATGATGGCAAAGTGGATCGGATCGACGCCAAGGCTGGTAAAGATCGGGGCCAGGATTGGGCCAAGGATGATGATCGCGGGACCTGCGTCCAGGAACATGCCCACGATGAACAGCAACAGGTTGATCAGGAACAGAAGGATCAGTGGGTTTTCCGAAAGGCTGAGGATCAATTGCGCCAGTTGTTCCGGCGCGTGGCTGAGGCTGACGACTGTCTTGAACGCCATCGCGGCACCCACCAGCAACAAAACGACGGCCGAGGTCAGACCTGCATTGCTGAGAATTTCAGGCACTTCTTTTATCGTCAGCGTGCGCAGGACAAAGAACCCAATGAGGAATGCGTAGCCGACAGCAACTGCCGCAGCTTCGGTCGGTGTGAAAATACCGCCCAGAATACCACCCAGAATGATGACTGGCGTCAGCAGGGGAAAGAACGCTTTAAGGCTGGCCTGACGTCGCTCGCCCCAGGTGTATTTTCGGCTGGCGACCGGGAAGTCGTATTTGTCGGCCATGACCTTAATCATCAGCATCAGGCCAACACCCACCATGACTCCCGGCACGATCCCCGCAAGGAATAACGCTGCAACGCTTTCGCCCATAACATAGGCGTAGATGATCATGATGCCCGAGGGTGGAATGATCGGTCCGATCACCGAACTGGCGGCTGTGATCGCGGCAGCAAAACGGCGGGTATAGCCCTGTTTTTCCATCGCCGGGATCAACATTGACCCCAGCGCCGACGTATCGGCCACGGCCGAACCCGAAAGCCCGGCAAACAGGATCGAGCTGAGTACGTTCACATGGGCCAGACCGCCCCGAAAGTGACCCATCAGCGCCTGACTGAATTCAACCAGCCGCAGCGTGATGCCACCCCGGTTCATCAGCTCTCCGGCCAGCATGAAGAAGGGGATCGCCATTAGCGGAAAGCTATCCATGCCGTTATAGACATTGCGATACAGCAGCGTGATGTCGTTTGTCTGGCCGTTCAGCCATAGCAGAATGCCGGGCGCGGCCAGCAACGCGAAGAAGACCGGCAGGCCGATCAGCAGGAACACCAGAAATGTGGGTAGGAACCATATCAACATTTATTCGGCCCCCACGGGTGCATCGGCAATCTCTGGCAGCAGATGTCCGCCGCCCAACAGGGTTACGACGGCGCGCAAGATCAGCTCTATATTGACTGAGATCAGCAGGATGACGCCAACCAGCAGCGATGCCATCATCCAGCTGCGCGGGATGCGATACCACTCGTCAAATCCAAAGGACGTTGGCAGATACAGCGCAGCTGTGGCGAATTTTCCGCCAAACCCGGTCACCTCGGACCAACCGATATTGACTGCGACCAGCAACACGGCCAGCGAAACCAAAAGAAGCAGGATATTCAGGGTCTGCCCGATCCCACGCGGCAACATAAGGGGCACCATGTCGATGGCGACGAACCCGCCACGCCGAAATGCCGTGGGGGCCATCAGGCCCGTCATCCACAACATACAGAACCGCGCAGCCTCATCCGGCCAAGGCAGCGCGTTGCCCAGAACGTATCTGAAAAACACCTGAATCAGGATCGCGATTACCATAAGCGCAATCGCAACGACACCAACCGCGCGGCCCAATCGCAGCACGGTTTCATTAACAAACGCGATCGGCGCAAGCACCGACGTCAATCCGCCCATGCGGATCCTCCCTTTTCAGCCGCGGGTTTCCACCGCGACAGTTATTCCGCGCTTACTGGTGCGCGAATTGGCCGAGCTTTCCGGCGTAGAAGGTCAATGCGTCTCCGTCCGCCATGCTGGCACGCAGGACCTTTCCAATAACAATAACGTGGTCGCCAGCGTCGTGATAAGCGTGTTGCTCACATTCGAAACGGGCCAGGCAATCGGGCAGCAGCGGGGTTCCGTTTTCACAGCGCTCATGGTCGATGTCCTGAAGCGCAAACGCGTCTTTCGAACATCCAAAGCAAAGTTCGGCCTGTTCTGCTGAAAGGACGTGAACACTGAAATGCCGTGCTTCTTGGAAATAACGGAACCGGCGCGAGTTGCGATCGCCTGCCCACATGACAAGTGGTGGGTCCAGCGAAAGGGACGAAAAACTGTTGGCGGTGATGCAGACCGGCCCGTCTGTGCTGTCGCAGGTGACAACAGTGACACCGGTGGCAAAACGACCAAAAGCGTCGCGCAAGGTTCGGGTATCGTCCCTGTGGGGAACGAATGTGCGGGTCATGTCCTTTGAGATTGCATTCATCATGGTACCTCATGCCCCAGTGCCGCCTCATAAAGGCGGTACCAACTCTCGCGATCCAAATTGACTTTCAGCGCGTCAGAGATGCGCTTGATCCGGTCCAGATTGTTGGTGCCCAAGACCGGAAGAATGCCTGCAGGGTGGGCCAGAAGAAACGCCACCGCCACGGCGGCGCGATCCACGCCGAATTCCTCGGCGATTTCGTCCGCTACAACCCCGACCGGAGGGTTTCCAGCCATTAGCAATCCGCCACCCAAGGGCGACCACGCCATCACCGGCTGGCCATGCTGCTGATGAAACGCCAGATCACCGTTGGTGAAGGGGCCGATTTCGCCCAGAGAAATCTCGATCTGGTTGGTCACCAACTGGGTTTTCATCGCCGATTGCAGCAGGCTCCAGTCCCATGGACGGAAATTGGACACGCCAACCGCGCCGACCTTGCCGCCGGCGACAACTTCGTCCAGCGCGGCACCTGTTTCGTGATGGTCCATGAATGGATCGGGGCGGTGAATCAGCAGCAGGTCGATATGATCGATGGCCATTTCGGACAGCGATGTGTCAACCGATTTCAGTATGTGCGCGCGCGAGGTGTCATAGTATTTGCACTTGGCGTCCGCATACCGACCCATCGGAGCGACGATGTCACATTTGGTGACGATTTCCATCTGCTGACGCAGGCCTGGATTTGCGCGCAAGGCGTTGCCGAGAACAGCCTCGGCCGCGTAGCCGCCATAGATATCGGCCTGATCGAAGGTGGTGATGCCCTGATCCAGACACGCCTGAATCTTGGCTTCGACATGACCCGTCGAAGTGTCGTCGTCGTCGCCCAGCCGCCACATGCCGTACACAATGCGGCTCATGTCCAGCGAGTCAGATAGTTTCACACGTTGCATCAGCGACGAACTCCGTTGCCCAGCGGCGTGGCCGGGGTATTTGCAGGGACCCTTCCGTAAGCATCGGGAAGGGAACAGGTTTTCAGGTTAGGCATAACACGGCTGCCAAAATGGCGAGCTTCGTCCATGTGCGGGTATCCCGAGAAGATGAAGGCGCGGATGCCCATCTTCTGATACTCTTCGATCTTGGACATGACCTGATCGGTCGATCCGACCAGAGCGGCGCCGCACCCGGACCGCGCGCGGCCAACGCCGGTCCAAAGGCCGGGTTCGACATAGCCATACTCATCCGCAAGATCGCGGTTCTTGGCCTGATGCGCGACGCCCAATGATGTTGAATCCAAAGCACGCTCACGGATGGCGCGACCGTATTCGTCATCCAGTTTCGAGACGATGTAGTCGGCGTATTCCTGCGCTTCGGCCTCGGTATCGCGGACGATCATGTGCACGCGCAGGCCGTAATCGAGTGTGCGATTGTAGTTCTCCGCAACCGCGTGGACGGCTTTCATCCGTTCGGCCAGCTGATCCTTGGTTTCGGGCCACATCAGGTAGACGTCGCAATGCTCGCCACACAGATCCAGAGCGGATGGGGAATAACCACCAAAGTACAGCAGTGGGCCGCCGGTCTGATATGGCTTCGCCGGGTCGGTCGTCAGCCCAGAGAAGTTATACACTTCGCCCGCATGATTGATCTCATCCTGCGTCCATGCCTGTTTCAGTATCTCCACCACTTCGCGCGAGCGCTGATAACGATAGGAGCTGTCGGCTTTCTCACCCGGGAAATCGGATGAGATGATGTTGACCGTCAAACGCCCCTGCAGCATGTGATCCAGTGTCGCGATGGTGCGGGCCAGCATGATGGGTTGCATCTCACCGCAGCGCACAGCGGCCAGCATGTTGATCTTTTCGGTGATCGGCGCGCATCCCGCGACAAAGCTCAATGTGTCCTGACCCACCTGATAGGACGAAGGGCAGAGGATGTTTCGGAACCCTTGCGCCTCGGCTTCTTTCACGATGCCCGAGCAGTGGTCCCAGCTGGATCGTAGATCGCCATCAGGTATTCCAAGAAACTGGTAATCGTCGGAACACAACGCCGCAAACCACGAAACCTCGGCCGCATTCAGATCGGGTGAGGTGATGGGGACGATGGTCATCTGATTCGCTCTCCGCGTGGCTGTGACTTTCCTCTTGCGTAGCAATCACATTGATGTAGATCAATGGTGTATCAATTTTTCCTGCGACTGAGTGAAGCGCCCAAAGATGTCGTCAGCCAACCGAAACCCGAACGCCCTGCCGGTTTATGTTCAGATTGCCGAGCTTTTGATCCGCGACATCGCTGCCGGTCGCCTGATAGATGGCGAGCGCTTGCCGCCCGAACGAGACCTTGCTGCGGAATTGAAAGTTTCAGTCGGTACTCTGCGAAAATCGCTCGCCGAGCTTGAGAAAAAGGGGATGCTGGAGCGTATTCAGGGTTCGGGCAATTATGTACGCGAGACCGGAACGCAAAACAGCGTCTATGCAATGTTCCGACTGGAGCTGCCTGAAGGCGGTGGGTTGCCGCGGGCGGATATCCTGTCAGTTGACCATCTGAAAAAGCCCGCAGGTTTGCCGCGATTTGGTGCCTCGGACATGGGCTCGCGGGTGCGCCGAATGCGCTACCTGAATGATACAATTATCGCGGTTGAAGAAATCTGGCTGGATGAGTCCGCTGGTTTGATTGATCGACAGCTGCTGTCTGACTCGCTTTATCGGTACTACCAGCACCAGTTGGGGTTCTGGATCACGCGTGCTGAAGACAGGGTTTCCCTCGGGATGTTGCCGGATTGGACGCCCCCTGATTTCACCAAGCCAGCCGGAGAAACGGTTGGCTACATCGAACGGTTCAGCTGGTCGGAAAAAACCGAACCGGTTGAGTTTTCAAAAACATGGTTCGACCCGGATCGGGCCACCTATGTCCAACGACTGAAATAAAAGGAACTGCGCATGACCCGGACCATTCACTACGGGCTGATCGGATGCGGTATGATGGGGCAGGAACACCTGCACAATATTGCCCTGCTGGACGACACGCGCGTTTCAGCGATTTTTGAGCCTGATGCCAAGATGGCGAAGGCTGCGCAGGCGATTGCGCCTGATGCGGTGATGGTGTCTTCAGTCGAAGAATTGCTGGCGGTCGACGATCTGGACTGCGTTGTCATCGTTAGCCCCAACCACCTGCACGTGGATCAGATCGAAGAGATTGCCGGGACGCGCCCGTTGCCGTTGTTGGTAGAGAAACCTCTTTTCACAGATCCGGTGGATGCGTCGCGACTTGAGGCGATTCAGCGTGACTATCCGCACCCAATCTGGGTTGCGATGGAATACCGTTACATGCCGCCCATTGCTGCGCTGATTGCCGAGGCAGAGGTCACGGGCGGCGTAAAGATGCTGTCAATTCGCGAGCATCGGTTTCCGTTTCTGGAAAAGGTCGGGAATTGGAACCGGTTCAACCAGAATACAGGCGGAACATTTGTCGAGAAGTGTTGCCATTTCTTCGACCTGATGCGTCTGATCCTGCAATCCGACCCGGTTCGCGTCACAGCCAGCGGCGGGCAGGCGGTCAACCATCTGGATGAGGACTATGGGGGCGAGACGCCCGATATCCTCGACCATGGTTATGTCATCGTGGATTTCGCCTCGGGCGCGCGCGCGATGCTGGAACTTTGCATGTTTGCGGAAGGGTCCCGATATCAGGAGGAAATCTCGGCAGTTGGACCGGATGCCAAGATTGAAGCCCTTGTGCCGGGGCCGGGACGGTTCTGGCCAGAACATCTGGGCGCAGCGCCGGTGCCGCAGATCATTGTCAGCCCGCGTGATCCGAAAGGGCCAATTGCCAAAGATATCCCCGTCGATCCACGCCTTTTGGCTGCCGGGGATCACAACGGTTCGACCTTCTATCAGCATCAAGGGTTTTTGGCGGTTCTGCGAGGTGAACAGGCCCAGCCAGACGTCACCCTGAACGATGGTCTTTGGGCTGTTCGGATAGGTTTGGCAGCGCAGCAGGCATTGGAAACCGGAGAAGCTGTGCGCTTCTCATCTTGATGCCGATAGGAAACCCGCGTTCCAAATACGCACAAAGTCGGGTGTCGTTTTTGGCACCCGATGCGTCTTTTCCGCTTGCTGAGCGTCTTTCGAGGCAATAGCTCTGTTTGTGGGACACCCCTCCCCAACGAGGGGCGTGTATCTGGAAGGGTAATACACATGAGCATTGAACAACCGGCGACGCGGCCGGCAAATCCGCGTTTTTCTTCGGGCCCTTGCGCCAAACCCCCCACATTTGATCTGACCAAACTGGCCGATGCCGCGCTGGGTCGTTCGCACCGTGCAGCAGTAGGCAAGGACAAGCTGAAGGCAGCCATTGAAGGCACGCGCGAGGTTCTGGGCATTCCGGCAGATTACAAGATCGGCATCGTTCCCGCCTCGGATACCGGTGCGGTTGAAATGGCCCTTTGGTCGCTATTGGGCGAACGCAAGGTCGAGATGTTGGCCTGGGAAAGCTTTGGGTCGGGTTGGGTGACCGACGTCGTTAAACAGCTGAAGATCGACGCAGAGGTAAAGACGGCAGACTACGGCCAGTTAGTTGATCTGGCCTCGATTAATTTCGCCAATGACGTTGTCTTTACGTGGAACGGCACGACCTCGGGTGTTCGGGTTCCCAATGGCGACTGGATCGCTGATGACCGTCAGGGTTTGACGATTTGTGACGCCACCTCTGCAGCTTTCGCGATGGACCTGCCGTGGGACAAGCTGGATGTGACCACGTTCAGCTGGCAGAAAGTTCTGGGTGGTGAGGCGGCTCACGGCATGCTGATCCTGTCGCCCCGCGCTGTAGAGCGGTTGGAGAGCTACACCCCCGCATGGCCGCTGCCCAAGATTTTCCGCCTGACCAAGGGCGGCAAGCTGATCGATGGCATCTTTACCGGTGCAACGATCAATACGCCGTCCATGTTGGCGGTCGAAGATTACCTGTTCGCGTTGGACTGGGCGCGCTCGGTTGGCGGCCTGCAGGGCCTCATCGCCCGTGCGGACGCCAATGCTGGTGCGGTCCATGCCTTCTGCGACCAGAACAACTGGATCGCCAATTTGGCCGAGGATGCGGCGACGCAATCCAACACCTCGGTCTGCCTAAAATTCACGGATCCCCGCATTCAGGATGGTGCAACATTCGCCAAAGCGGTGGCCAAACGGCTGGAGGTCGAGAACATCGCTCTGGATATCGGAGCCTATCGAGACGCGCCTGCGGGCCTGCGCATCTGGTGCGGCGGAACCGTCGAAACCTCGGATATCGAGGCGATGCTGCCCTGGCTGGCATGGGCCTTCGAGGCCGAGATCGCGGCGCAATCTGAGGCCGCCTGATTCATTCCAATCTTCACCGGGCCGCCCCAGGCCCGGACGTCTCATTAGATTCAAGGACCACAAACATGGCCCCCAAAGTACTCGTATCCGACAAACTTAGCGAAACCGCCGTTCAGATTTTCCGCGACCGCGGCATCGACGTGGATTTTTTGCCTGATCTGGGCAAAGACAAAGACAAGCTGGCCGAAGTGATAGGTCAATATGACGGTCTTGCCATCCGCTCGGCCACCAAGGTCACACCGACGCTGCTGGAGAAAGCCGACAATCTGAAAGTCATTGGGCGTGCCGGGATCGGCACTGACAATGTCGACAAAGAAGCCGCGTCGAAAAAGGGTGTGATCGTGATGAACACGCCTTTTGGCAACATGATTACCACCGCCGAGCACGCGATTGCGATGATGTTCGCTGTTGCGCGGCAAATCCCCGAGGCCAGCACATCGACCCATGCGGGCAAGTGGGAAAAGTCCAAATTCATGGGCATCGAACTGACCAACAAGACCCTCGGCGTTATTGGCGCAGGTAACATTGGCGGTATCGTGTGTGAACGCGCGCTGGGCCTGAAAATGAAGGTCGTTGCCTACGATCCCTATCTGAGTGAAGAGAAAGCCGCCAAGATGGGTGTGGAAAAGGTCGAGCTGGATGAGCTGCTGTCTCGTGCCGATTTCATCACACTGCACGTGCCGCTGACCGACCAGACGCGCAACATCCTGAGCCGTGAGAACCTGGCCAAAACCAAGCCCGGAGTACGCATCGTCAACTGCGCCCGTGGTGGTCTGGTCGACGAAGAGGCACTGTCCGAAATGCTGCAATCCGGGCAAGTTGCCGGTGCCGCCTTTGACGTGTTCAGCGTGGAGCCGGCCAAGGACAACCCGCTGTTCAACTTGCCCAACGTAGTCTGCACGCCTCACCTTGGTGCGGCGACGACCGAAGCGCAGGAAAATGTCGCTTTGCAGGTGGCCGAGCAGATCTCGAACTATCTGCTGACCGGCGCGGTGGAAAACGCGTTGAACATGCCGAGCGTTACCGCCGAAGAGGCTAAGGTCATGGGGCCGTGGATCAAGCTGGCCGGCCATCTGGGCAGCTTTATCGGCCAGATGACTGATGAGCCGGTCAAGGCGATTAACATCCTTTACGATGGTGTTGCGGCCGAGATGAACTTGGCGGCTTTGAACTGTGCTGTCGTCGCGGGGATCATGAAAAAGTTCAACCCGGAAGTGAACATGGTTTCGGCCCCGGTTGTTGCCAAAGAACGCGGCATTCAAATCTCAACCACCAATCAGGACAAGTCCGGCGTCTTTGATGGATACATCAAAGTGACTGTGGTGACTGACAAACGGGAACGCTCCATCGGCGGTACCGTGTTCAGTGACGGCAAGCCACGATTCATCCAGATCAAGGGTATCAACATCGACGCTGAAGTCGGGGCACATATGCTTTACACCACCAACGAAGACGTTCCCGGCATCATTGGTACGTTGGGTCAAACAATGGGTGAGAACGACGTTAACATTGCCAACTTTACGCTGGGCCGTGCCGAGGCCGGTGGTGAGGCAATCGCGCTTCTTTATGTGGATGAACCGGTACCGGCTGAAGCGCGGGCCAAATTGGCGGAAACCGGGTTGTTCACCCAGATCAAGCCGCTGGAGTTTGATGTGGCCTGAGTTTTGGTTCGAAAATTGTGACCTTGGCAATGCCCGTGCAAAAATGTGCGGGCATTGTCTTTTTTCTGCAACCGAGTTGCTGCAAATAGTGTCTGACACATTCAAAGAGGCCCCGTTTTGAGTATCCCGATCTACGCCGTTGGCGACATTCATGGTCAGTTACACATGCTGCAAACTGCACTTGCCCGGATTGAAGCAGATGGCGGTCCTGATGCGCGGGTCGTTTTTTTAGGCGATTATGTGGATCGCGGCCCGAACAGCCGCCAAGTGCTGGACCTGCTTATTGAGGGACGCCGGGCGGGGCGGAACTGGGCCATGGTCAAGGGGAACCACGATCGAATGATGGCCCGCTTTGTTCAGCATTGCGAGATTGCGGATAGTCGTTTGCCGATCACTTTGAACTGGCTGGACCCTCGTTTGGGTGGCCGGGAAACGCTGGCCTCTTATGGCGTTGAGGTAACCGACAGTGATCGGATTTATCAGGTCAATGAATGGGCGCGGGATGCGGTGCCACAGGCCCATTTAGATTTTGTGAATGACCTGCCGTTGTATCACCGGGAGGGCGAGTTGCTGTTCGTACACGCGGGCATTCGACCCGGTCTACCGTTAGAGGAGCAGGCTGAAGACGACCTTGTCTGGATACGCCAGGAGTTCCTGCACGATGCACGTGCGTACCCCTGGTTGGTTGTGCATGGGCATACTCCGGTGGACCGGGCCGAGCATTGCGGAAACCGCGTCAACCTGGACGCCGGGGCAGGCTATGGTCGGCCGCTGGCCACCGCTGTGTTCGAAGGGCGTCAGTGCTGGCTGCTGACAGACGCCGGTCGGGTGCCGTTAGAGCCTAATCCGCGGTAAACATGTCCTTGTAACGTTCGCGCAGGGCGTTCTTTTGCACTTTTCCCATCGTGTTTCTGGGCAGTTCATCCAGTACGATCAGCCTTCGGGGATGTTTGAACCGCGCCAGTTCGCTTTGAACGTTGGCCAAAATGGCACCTAAGTCCGGTGCTTGGCCCTGCTCTGCAACGAGAATACCCAGAACGGTTTCGCCGAAATCGGGATGAGGCACACCAATCACGGCGCTTTCCAGTACGCCCGGCTGGTCGTCCAGAACCAGTTCAACCTCTTTGGGGTAGATGTTGAACCCGCCAGAGATGATTAGGTCTTTGCCGCGACCCACGATGTGCACGTAGCCGTCCTCGTCTATGCGCCCAAGATCACCGGTGATAAAGAAACCGTCCTCGCGCAATTCCGCGGCGGTTTTTTCCGGCATTTGCCAATAACCTTCGAAAACATTGGGTCCGCGCACTTCGATCATGCCAATCTCGCCCTGCAACAGGGGTTCGCCGGATTCGGGATCTGTCACCTTCAGTTCGACACCCGGCAGCGGAAATCCGACCGTTCCTGCGCGACGGACGCCGTCATAGGGGTTCGACGTGTTCATATTGGTTTCCGTCATGCCATAGCGTTCAAGGATACGGTGGCCGGTCCGATCCTGAAACCGTTCATGCGTCTCGGCCAGCAACGGGGCCGAACCCGAGATAAACAGCCGCATGTGTCGCGCCAAGTCGCCGGTAAAACGTTTATCCCCCAGCAGACGGGTATAAAAGGTTGGAACCCCCATCATCGAGGTCGCATCCGGCATCAGCCGTAAGATGTCATCCAAATCAAATTTCGGAAGAAAGATCATCGACCCGCCAGAGGCCAGAATAATGTTGGTGGCCACAAACAGCCCGTGCGTATGAAAGATCGGCAAGGCATGCAGCAGCACGTCCTCTTGCGTGAATCGCCATTCCTGCACCAGTGTCTCGGCATTGGACAATAGATTGGCCTGCGTCAGCATCGCGCCTTTTGAGCGTCCTGTCGTTCCGGAAGTATAGAGGAACGCGGCAAGATCATCCTCGGTCCGCTTGACCGGTTCGAATGCAGGCAGCATACCCAAAGCCCGACGCATAAGGCTACCTGAACCGTCGGCGTCAAGCGTCTCTAACCTTGCGTTTTGGGCTTCGGCGATAGGTGTCAGTTCCACTTCGCTGGCGGCATCGCAAACCACCAGCGCCGCGCCGCTGTTTTCGATGAAATAGCTGAGTTCGCCGGATTTGTAGGCGGTATTCAACGGCAAAAAGATCAGTCCGGTCTGAGCGCAAGCCGCATAGAGCGCCAGCGCTTCTGGCGACTTTTCCACCTGAACGGCAACCCGGTCACCGGGCTCAAGCTCAAATCCGTTCAATGCGTTTGCAATCCGCGAGGCCATGTCCAGAAAAGCCGCGTGGGTAATCGTTTGGCCGCCGGGCAGATGAAGGAATGGCGTATCCTTGCCCGCGTGGATGCCAAAAAGTCGATCATAGAGCGGGTTACCCATCCCAATTTCCCTTCGCGCAGGACCAGAATGTGCTGAATCTGGCTTGGATTAGAGACACGGTAAAGCAGAAATCGCGGTCGGGCTTAGAACTGAGTGGTCATGCGATACCCGGCGGCAAAGTACATCTTCGCGAAAGTGACCGGTTGGCCCTCAAGCCACGTGATCCGTTCACCGGTAAACACCGGTTCACCAACAGGAAGGTCCAGGAATCCGGCCACTGATTCATCAGCGCGGCTGGCCAGGAAACTCAGCTCGACATTGGTAAAAGGAACGGTTTGTATCAACCACTCATTCGGACCAATTGACGCGAAGTCTGCATTCAAGACCTGCGGGACCGAGGCCACGACGATCCATCGATCTTCGAATTGAAACGGAGTATTGCCGTTAAAGTGCATGCAACGCACGTGCATCACGTCCTGTTTTGGTTTCAGCGCAAGCCGCGCGCATAACCAATCTGGTGCTTGCCTGGAATCAGATGAGACCAACGCATAGCGATAGGTGCCGCCCAGAGCCTCAACCTCATCCCGAACCATTGGAATCGTGAATCGGGCCTGCCTTTGTGGTGAACTTAGAACCCGAGTGCCAGCTTTGCGGCGGCGTTCCAGAAATCCTTCATCTGCCAGTTCCCTCAAGGCACGGTTCACGGTCGTTCTGGTGCACGAGAATTCGACGGCAAGGTCCTGTTCATTGGGCAGCAGAGAATCCGGCTGCCACTCACCCGACCGAATGCGTGCCAACACGGTTTCCTTGATGTCCCTGTAGCTGGTGGTTTCGTTCGATTGGGTCATGGTGCTTTTCGTTTTCTGAGTAGGTTCGTTTAGACGTCGGCCAACAGATCGGCAATCGCCGACCTGTACGCGGGAACGATCCGATCTCGTTCGATGTGGCGGCCCTGTCGCACCATGTGACGGCCCGCCGACCACAGATCTGTCACCAGCCCATCAGGTGCTGCAAAACACAGGCCATCCAGCACCTGTTCGTCAGTCAGCGCGCAAATTGTAGGATGAGATCGGTCAATTGCCATTAGATCGGCCCACTTGCCGACGGCAATTTCTCCGGCATTGCGGCCCAGAGCTTGCGCGCCGCCTTGGGCGGCGCCTCTATACAAAGCCTGACCAACCGATCCTTCACCTTTCACCAAAACAGTGCGTGCATGGTCACGCAATCGCTGGGAATATTCCAGCGTCCGTAGTTCTTCAGGCAGAGATATCCTGATGTTAGAGTCTGATCCCACGCCGAAACGGCCACCTGAGTCAATGTAAACCGCACCGTTGAAGATACCGTCGCCCAAGTTCGCTTCGGTAATCGGGCACAGTCCGGCAACGGCACCGGATTGAGCAAGGGCGCGTGTTTCCACATCGGTCATGTGAGTCGCATGAATAAGACACCAGCGGTAATCTACATCGACATTGTCCAATAGCCAGGCGACCGGCCGCTGCCCCAGCGCAGCCTCGACATCGGCCACTTCCTTAAGCTGTTCCGCAATATGAATGTGGACGGGGCCGTCAGAAACGACATTTAGGACTTCGGGTAAATCCGTAGGCGATGTCGCCCGCAAAGAATGCGGGGCGATGCCGATCATGGAATCCGTTTGAGGCAGCGTTTTTCGGCATTCCTCGACCAGAACCAGAAACTGATCGACGGAATTGCCAAAGCGTAACTGACCACCTGCTAATGGCTGCTGGTCGACACCGCCGTAGGTGTAGAGCACCGGTAGGTGCGTTAACCCGATCCCGGTCTGAGTGGCCGCGGCAAAAATGCGCTGGCTCAGTTCCGACACTTGGTCGTAAGACGCCCCGCCCGGCTGGTGATGGACATAGTGAAACTCACCGACCGAGGCATACCCGGCCTCTTGCATCTCCAGATAGACCAAGGCGGCAATCGCTTCGACCTGATCGGGTGTAAGCTTGTCCAGAAACCGATACATCAGAGTGCGCCAGGTCCAAAAGCTTTCGCGCCCCGCAGCGCGGACTTCGGTCATACCAGCCATAGCACGCTGAAAGGCGTGGCTGTGGAGGTTCCCCAAGGCAGGCAGCAAGACATCCACCCGCGTGTCCGCGGATTGTGCGGACGCCCCAGTTTCCAAGCTTTGGATATGACCGCGCGCGATCTCTACCCGTAGATTTCTGACCCAACTAGAGCCTAACAAAGCGGTTTTGGCATGGATCGTCATTGTGGTTCCATTTTGTGTAGACTTTAAACTTTTATACGTATACGAAAAAATCAACAGCAAGGGGAGCCCAAAAGAATCGTCATGGCCAAAAATTCTGTCCTTTTGAGCACACGCGTGGCGACTATGGCCGATGGTGCCGAGCCTTATGGGATGATTCAGAACGCGGCGCTTGCCCTCGATGGTGAGACAATTGCCTGGACCGGGCCTCGGAGCGCGTTGCCGGCCGGTTACGCTGACTGGCCGACCGTGGATTACGGCGACCGGCTGATTACACCGGCGCTAATCGACGCTCATACCCATGTCATCTTTGGTGGCAACAGGGCGGTCGAATTCGAAATGCGCCTGAACGGAGCGTCGTATGAAGAGATAGCACGCGCGGGCGGTGGAATTCTGTCGACCGTAACGGGAACGCGTGAAGCCAGCGAAGATGCGCTTTTGCAGGACGCTCTGACACGTGTGGATGCCCTGTTGGGCGAAGGCGTGTCGTGCATCGAGGTCAAGTCAGGCTATGGGTTGGACACCGACACGGAACTCAAGATGTTGCGCGTCGCACGGCGGATCGGAGAAGTTCGTCCGGTCCGTGTTAAAACCAGTTTTTTAGGCGCACATGCAGTGCCGCCCGAATTCAACGGGCGCGCTGATGCCTACATCCGGGATGTGTGCATTCCGACCCTGCGTTTGGCGCAAGAAGAAGGGCTTGTAGATGCCGTAGACGGGTTCTGCGAAGGGATCGCTTTTGACCCGCCTCAGATCGCGCAGGTCTTCGATGTTGCAAAAGAACTGAGCCTTCCGGTCAAGCTACACGCTGAGCAGCTTTCGAACCTTGGAGGGGCGGCTATGGCGGCTTCCTATGGGGCGTTGTCAGCGGATCATATTGAATATCTGGACGAGGCCGGCGTGACCGCTATGGCGCAGGCGGGCACAGTGGGCGTGCTGCTGCCGGGGGCATTCTATACGCTGCGTGAAACGCAGGTACCACCGGTTGAATTGCTGCGCCAGTATGGCGTGCCAATTGCATTGGCCACGGACTGTAACCCCGGCTCGTCCCCCATGACGTCGCTGCTGCTGACGATGAACATGGCCTGCACCTTGTTCCGCTTAACACCCGAAGAAGCACTGGCCGGTGTAACGCGCCATGCGGCGCAAGCTTTGGGCCTGTCCGAAACTGGCGCAATAGCAGAGGGGAAGCGCGCGGATCTGGCCGTTTGGGATGTCACGCATCCGGCCGAGCTGTCATATCGCATCGGTTTTAACCCGCTGTACACCCGCATTTTTGGAGGTTTGTGATGAAGTCCCTCAGGCTTGTTCCCGGTCGGGTCACGCTGTCGGATCTGGCCGAAGTGTACTGGTCACAGTCCACGGTATCGCTGGATGATGGGTGCCGGCCGAAGGTTGAGGCCGCAGCCAAACGCATTCTCGAGGCTGCGAACGGAGAAGACCCGGTTTATGGCGTCAATACCGGGTTCGGCAAACTGGCAAGCCACAAGATCGCGGCCAAGGATACATCCACCCTGCAGCGCAACCTGATCCTCAGCCATTGTTGTGGGGTCGGACCGGCCGTGTCACGTTGCGTCACCCGTCTGATGATGACGCTAAAGCTGTTGTCCTTCGGACGTGGGGCATCGGGTGTGCGGTGGGAGCTTATTGAGCTACTGCAACAGATGCTGGCCAAAGGCGTGACCCCGGTTATTCCAGCGCAAGGTTCGGTCGGGGCCTCGGGCGATCTCGCCCCGCTGGCGCATATGACGGCAGTAGTCATCGGTGAAGGTGAGGCCGAGGTAGATGGCATCATCCTTCCGGGCAAAAAAGCGCTGATATCCGTCGGATTAGAGCCTATTCAATTAGGTCCAAAAGAGGGGTTGGCGTTTATCAACGGCACGCAGTTCTCGACAGCTTTTGCGCTGGCTGGTTTGTTCGAAGCGTGGCGCGCCGCGCAGAGCGCTCTGGTTATCTCGTCTCTCTCGACTGACGCGATCATGGGGTCAACTGCGCCCCTGCAGCCCGAAATTCACACCCTGC
Organism: Ruegeria atlantica; assembly: GCF_013032505.1. Classification (GTDB taxonomy): domain Bacteria; phylum Pseudomonadota; class Alphaproteobacteria; order Rhodobacterales; family Rhodobacteraceae; genus Ruegeria; species Ruegeria atlantica_F. The sequence goes on along the minus strand of NZ_WQCG01000006.1, from coordinate 182,224 downwards.
GCGGACATCGCGGCCAGACCGACGCCGCCAGCGCCATGCGCACTGCTTTGACAGGGTCCGAGATCCGCGAAAGCCACAGGGACGGGGACACGCGCGTTCAGGATCCCTATTGCATTCGCTGCCAGCCACAGGTCACCGGCGCGGCAATGGATGTCATGCGCCAAGCCGCCGCCACGCTTGAGATTGAGGCGAACGCGGCCACCGACAACCCTCTGGTGCTGACCGAGGCGGATGCCATCGTATCGGGCGGGAACTTCCACGCCGAACCTGTAGGTTTTGCCGCCGACATGATCGCGCTGGCCCTGTCCGAGGTTGGCGCGATCGCGCAGCGGCGTATTGCCTTGATGGTCGATCCGGCGCTCAGCTTTGATCTGCCTCCGTTCCTGACACCAGATCCCGGGCTAAACTCGGGCCTGATGATTGCCGAAGTTACGACTGCGGCTTTGATGAGCGAGAACAAGCATCTTGCCAATCCTTGCGTGACAGACAGCACTCCAACCTCTGCCAATCAGGAAGATCACGTGTCGATGGCCGCGCATGGTGCGCGGCGATTGACACGGATGGTCGAGAACCTGAACTACATTCTGGGTGTTGAACTGCTTTGTGCAGCGCAGGGGGTAGAATTCCGTGCTCCACTGGTAACCAGTGAACCGTTGCAGCGTGTCATTGATCGTTTGCGTACAGAGATTTCGACCCTGGCCGAAGACCGCTATCTGGCACCTGATCTCGAGGCGTCCAAGCAGCTGGTGGCGGCGGGTGACGTTCTTGAGGCTGTGGGTACCCCCATGCCGGGGTTGTTCTGATGCAGGTGGTCAGCGTTCACAGAGGGGACGGGCCCATTGTGCTGGGTCAGCCGCACGGAGGTACATATGTGCCGGCCGAAATCGCGGCCCGCCTGAATAGCAACGGGCGCGGATTGGCAGATACGGATTGGCATATAAACAGGCTCTACGAAGGGATAATTGGCGATTTTACGGCCGTTCAGTCCCACGTCCATCGCTATGTCGTTGATGCCAACCGCGATCCGGATGGGGCCTCATTATACCCCGGGCAGAATACGACGACACTTGTGCCTTTAACCGATTTCGACGGCCAGTCGATCTGGATTGATGGGCAAGCGCCGTCAGAGGGTGAAGTCGAAGAGAGGCGGCGCAAATATCATGACCCGTATCACGCAGCACTTTTAGAAGAACTGTACCGCGTGCGAGAACGGCACGGCGTGGCGATCCTGTTCGATTGCCATTCAATCCGATCGCAGATTCCGTTTCTGTTTGAAGGTGAATTGCCGGTTTTCAACACTGGAACCAATGACGGTTCGACTTGCGATACGGCCATTGAGCAAGCCGTGCACGATGTAGCAACCAGGGCAGAAGGGTTCACCTCGGTCCTGAATGGCCGGTTTCGTGGGGGCTGGACCACCCGTCACTATGGTCGCCCAGCGAATGGTATCCATGCCATCCAGATGGAAATCGCGCAGCGGGCTTACATGGACGAAACGCCCCCATGGGCATGGAACGAGGACCGCGCTGCCAGGCTTCGCCCGCATTTGGCAACCATGCTGACCCGCCTCAACGATCTTGCCCTTTCGGGCGAATTGACCAAACAAGGAGCCCAGAAATGAGCGATCCGCACAAAAACACCCGCGACATCTATCCACCGACCGGCCCCGAACTGAACGCCAAAAGCTGGGTGACCGAAGCACCGCTGCGGATGCTGATGAATAATCTGCACCCTGATGTGGCCGAGAACCCGCACGAGCTGGTGGTCTATGGCGGCATTGGTCGGGCAGCGCGGACGTGGCAGGATTTCGACACTATTGTTGACGGTTTGAAGGATCTGGAGGAAGACGAAACCCTAATCGTCCAGTCCGGCAAACCCGTGGCGATCATCCGCACGCATAAGGATGCGCCGAGGGTGCTTATTGCGAACTCAAACCTCGTCCCGCACTGGGCGACCTGGGATCACTTCAACGAGCTCGATAAGAAGGGTCTGATGATGTACGGCCAGATGACGGCTGGTTCGTGGATCTACATTGGAACACAAGGCATCGTTCAGGGTACGTATGAAACTTTTGCCGAGGCCGGGCGTCAGCACTATGGCGGCGACCTAACCGGCAAATGGATCCTGACCGGGGGGCTGGGCGGCATGGGCGGTGCGCAACCGCTGGCCGCTGTCTTTGCCGGTGCCAGCTGCCTGGCGGTCGAATGCAACCCGGACAGCATCGATTTCCGTCTGCGGACAAAATATCTGGATGAAAAGGCTGAAACGCTGGATGAAGCGCTCGAGATGATCGACCGCTGGACGAAGGCGGGCGAGGCAAAATCCGTCGGCCTGTTGGGCAACGCGGCAGAGGTATTCCCCGAGATATACCGCCGGATGGCAGCCGGTGGCATGCGTCCGGATATCGTCACGGATCAGACCAGTGCGCATGACCCGATCAACGGTTATCTGCCGCTGGGTTGGACCATGGGTGAATGGCGGGAGAAGCGTGAATCAGACCCTAAAGCAGTGGAAAAGGCTTCTCGTGCCTCGATGAAACAGCACGTGGCCGCGATGGTGGATTTCTGGAATGCGGGTGTGCCGACGCTCGATTACGGCAACAATATCCGGCAGGTGGCACAGGATGAAGGGCTTGAGAACGCGTTTGCTTTCCCTGGTTTTGTGCCTGCTTACATCCGCCCGCTTTTCTGCAAGGGCATAGGTCCGTTTCGCTGGTGCGCCCTGTCGGGTGATCCTGAAGACATCTACAAGACAGACGCCAAGATGAAGGAACTGTTCCCCGAAAACGAGCACCTGCATCGCTGGATCGACATGGCACAGGAACGGATTGCGTTTCAGGGCCTGCCCGCACGAATCTGCTGGATCGGGCTTGGTGATCGGCATCGCGCTGGGCTGGCCTTTAACGAAATGGTTGCCAATGGCGAGTTGAAAGCGCCAGTTGTGATCGGTCGCGACCATTTGGATTCGGGGTCGGTTGCAAGCCCTAACCGAGAGACTGAGGCGATGCTGGACGGCTCGGACGCGGTTAGTGATTGGCCTTTGTTAAATGCTCTGATCAACACAGCAAGTGGCGCTACGTGGGTCTCGCTGCACCACGGCGGTGGCGTCGGTATGGGCTTCAGCCAGCACGCGGGTGTGGTGATCTGTGCTGATGGCACCGAAGATGCCGCCCGGCGGCTGGAGCGGGTTCTTTGGAATGACCCGGCCTCGGGCGTCTGGCGCCATGCGGATGCAGGGTACGACATTGCCAAGGATTGCGCGCGGGCCCATGGGCTGCGCCTGCCGGGTATTTTGGGCTAGTTCGAAACTGTCTCTGGCGAAAATGCTGCACCTGCGATATTCGCAGGTGAGCTTGCCGGAGATCAAACATGTACGTTGCCACCCTGTTGACCAACCCCAACGCGCCGACGCTGGAGTTGTCCCTGGTCGAGTCATTGCGGAATGCATGGGGAGGCGGCGAGATCGTTTGGCTTAGCCCAGATGAAGCAGCGGAATTCACCCTATTCGAAATGCCGGGGAACCGCTGGGAAGTCTGGGCGGACTTGCAACAAATGGGCGTCGATCTGGTGGTCCAACCGGCAGAAGGACGTCGCAAAAGGATGCTGTTGGCCGATATGGACAGCACCATGATCCAACAGGAATGTATCGACGAGCTGGCGGATGAAGCCGGTGTAGGCGATCGCGTCAAGGATATCACCGCACGCGCCATGAATGGCGAGTTGGATTTCGAAGGCGCGCTGACCGAACGGGTTGGTCTGTTGAAAGGTCTTGATGAGGCAGTGATCGGCAAGGTTCTGAACGAGCGCATCACATTGATGCCGGGCGGTAAGGAACTGGTTGGTACGATGCGTCATAACAAAAGCTATGCCGCGTTGGTTTCAGGTGGGTTCACCGCGTTCACGGCTAGGGTGGCCGAAGCGCTCGGCTTCGACGAAAACCGTGCCAATACACTGTTGGCCCAAGATGGAAAGCTAACAGGCGATGTGCTGCGGCCCATTTTGGGGCGCCAGGCCAAGGTTGATGCGCTGGAACAAATCACCAACCGTTTGGGCTTGCGCGAAGACGAAGTCATTGCCGTTGGCGACGGGGCAAACGATCTGGGGATGCTAAACAGGGCGGGAACGGGCGTTGCACTTCATGCCAAACCCACTGTTGCCGAGCAATGCGAGGTTCGGGTCAACCATGGTGACCTGACGGCATTGCTGTACGTTCAGGGCTACAACCGGTCGGAATTTGTGACTGGCTAAAGGTCTTTCCATTATTTAACTTATGTGTTAAATAATGGTTATGAACACTCTGATTAACGCTTTTTCCGCTTTGTCCGATTCCACTCGGTTCTCGATTGTTGAGCAACTGATGCAGGACGGAGAGCTGCCCGCTGGCGACCTCGTCGAAGGGCGCGGAATGTCGGGTGCTGCAATCTCGCGCCACCTGAAAGTGCTGCGCGAGGCCGGGCTGGTGCAACAGCGTGTCCAAGGCACCCAGAGGATGTATTCCATCCAACCTGACGGGCTGCGGGCAATCGCCGAATGGACCATCTCAAAACGTCAATTCTGGGAAAACAGCCTCGATCGCTTGGGCGACCTCATTGAAAGGGAAAACTCATGGCCGACCTGAAACTGGAACGTGAGTTCCCGACCACCCCGGAAAACCTGTTTGCCTGGGTCAGCGATGGCGCAAAGCTGTTGCAGTGGTGGGGGCCGGAAGGGGTCCATGTACCCGAACATGACCTGAACCTCTCACGCACTGGTCCCTGGTATTCTGTGATGAAGAACGCGGAAGGTCAGACATTTAAAGTCTCGGGCCACGTAACCCATGTTGATCCGCCCAATTCGGTTGGGTTCACCTGGGCCTGGCATGACGATCAGGACCGGCGCGGGCCGGAAAGTCACGTGACGTTTTCGGTTGTTGCGACCGAAAACGGGGCGCGGCTAGTGCTGGATCACCGCGAACTGGCAGATGCCGAGGCCGCAGCAAACCACAACATGGGCTGGACATCGTCGCTGGCCAAGCTTGAGGCGCAGTTTGGATAAGTTTTCATTAGGGAGGAAATAAGATGCCACAATATTTGTTTGTCTATCACGGCGGAACCACACCAACCGACCCCGCTGAGGTCGAAGCAACTATGGCCGCCTGGGGCGCATGGTTTCAAGGCATGGGTGAGGCGCTGGACATTCCCGGCAACCCGGTTGGTCAATCCTATACGGTCAGCAACGGAAGCGTCGTCGACAATGGCGGAGCAAACCCGGTATCCGGTTTTACGGTCGTAAAGGCCGACAGCATTGATGCCGCGACCGAAATGGCCAAAGGGTGTCCGATGGTAGTCAACGGCTCAGGCTCGGTCGAAGTGGCCGAGGTGCATGAAATCGAAATGTAACCTTAGCCGGGGAACCCCGGCGCAGGTTTGATTACGCCGCATTCCAGCCCGCGACGACTGTATTGCGTGGCGTTCATGAATTTGCGGGTGGCCGGGTGATCGGCCTCCAGCACACCAAGGCTGACAAGAATGGCTGCAATTGCGCATTCGCTGGCGCGGGTTGTGCCATCGGTGATCTTTAGCGCGACGCCCATTCGCTTTTCTGGAATGATGGCAATGAACACCGCCTCGGCCCCGGTTTTGATTGCGGCGCGGCCGTCCATGGCGCGCATTAACTCGGTGCAGGCGCGGCTTTCGCCCGCCACCAGCTCCGGGTGCTTGATCATCGCAGCCGTCAGTTGCTGTGCCGCGTCGCTGGCGCGGTCCGACCGATCTGCGGCCGAGGCAAACCACGCCATGGATCGCGCCAGCCCTACCAGCGAAGTCGCGAAATTCGGAGCCGAACATCCATCGATTCCATAGGCCGGGCTGGCTTCCCCTGTTGTCTCTTCAAGCGCGGTCAGGCAAGCCTGTTGAACTGGGTGGTCGATTTCAAGGTATTCCGGACCGGCACCCATGTGCTGCGCGACCGTCAGAAACCCGCAGTGCTTCCCTGAGCAATTGTTGTGGATCTGGCAAGGTGTGTCATCGGCCAGAATCAACCCGTCACGCGCGGCCATGTCCTGCGGTTCCTGCGGGCCGCAGCGCAGATCATGCTCGGTCAAGCCTAGGTGATCCAGCCAGGCTGAAACCCGGTCGGTATGGATATGCGCACCACTGTGCGAGGCGCAGGCGAGTGCCAGATGTTCGGTGTTCAGGCCAAATTTGGCGGCTGCGCCTGACGTGATCAGCGGCAGGCCCTGGATCATTTTCGCGGACGATCGGGGATAGATCACCGCATCCGGATTACCCCAACTGCGAACGATCTGGCCGCTGTCGTCGCAAATCACCGCGTGGCCCAGATGCAGGCTTTCCAGCAGAGGCCCGCGCCACAGTTCTGTCATTGGTACCGGCTGCGTCATCTGGCCCCTCCATTATATGCGCAAAATTCTGCCAATCGCCCTTTCGCCTGTGGCGAAACCTGCGTTAGTGTGTGTATGTCGACAATCATCGGAATACGCAACTTACAGACGAACCGACAGAGTTCGAATGCGGTCTCGATGGGTATGAGGTATTAGGTCGAGCTAGGAGGCTGGACAGATGGGATCAAAACTCGTCAGCGCAATTGCGGGTCTGTGCGTGGCAGGAATGGCCACAACGGCAATCGCGCAGCAGGCGTCAAGCACCAACCGCGTGGCGGCAAAGACGGATTGGAGCGTCTTCGTCGAAGACGACCCCACCGAATGCTGGAGTGTTTCGGCCCCCAAGGAAACCGTAAATACACGTGGTGGACGTGTGGTTTCGGTGCGCCGCAGCGACATCCTGCTGTTCGTATTCTACCGGCCCAATGCGGAAGTTAAGGGTCAGGTGACCTTTACCGGCGGTTATCCTTTTGCGGCAGGATCGACCGTTACTCTTGAAATTGACGGAAGCGAGTTCGCCTTGATCACCGAAGGCGAATGGGCATGGCCGGCAACCGAAGGAGAAGACCTGAAGGTCGTGGCAGCCATGAAGCGCGGCACTGAGGCCGTTCTGACCGCGCGGTCTGAGCGTGGAACCCAGACTAAAGACACGTTCTCGCTGTTGGGTTTTACCGCTGCGATCGAAGATGCCGAAAAACGCTGTACAAATTAAGTAACCAAACACCTGTACGCAGCCCCGTCTTTTGGCGGGGCTTTTTCGTGCAAAATCGTGTGTGTGCATCTGATCTTTACGCGACGTCCGTCACCCAAATTGATCCGCATCAAGGCAAGCGACCCGTTCTTCTGAACTAATCGGTTCAGGTTCATGAAAGGAGCGTACTCATGCTGAACAAATCTCTGGCCGCCGTGTTGATGATCGCCGCTGTGTTTCTGAGTGCATGTGAAAAAAGCAACGAAACATATCCGGTGTCCGGCGAGCAATGCGGCCCGAAAGACCCTGTGCAAACTTTGGACGCCGATGATTGCGATATCCTGCCTGCGGGTGTCTGACACATTCAATTGATGGAAATCCCCGTAACCTACATGCGGGTGGTTCGGTCGCATCGGCTTGGCCTTTGCGACCGACTTGCGATTGGGCCACCAGTGCAACGCGTGCTACAGTTTCCAAATGCAAGAGATCACATATGGAAACGGATAATGCGTTACATCTTGATAACAGTGCTTTTCTCATCCGTTGCAATGGCGGACCCCAGTCTGGAGTGCTCAGACGCAGGATCTCAGGTTGAAATCGGGTCTTGCGTTGGAAAAATGGAGGAACGTGTAAACATGGCGCTGGACGCAAGCTACGGCTTCGCCATGCAGTCCGCAGCCGAGTTGGATGAGGTCACAGGCCGCGTGGTTGCACAACCGGCACTTGAGACAGCGCAAGAGGCGTGGAACAGATATCGCGATGCGCAATGTGAAGCAGTGGGCGCCTCATACGGTGGGGGTTCTGGTACCGGTATTGCGATTTCATCCTGTCGCGTCGATCTGGGGCGGGCCCGCGTGGACGAATTGCTGCGTATGGCAAATTAAACGATACGAATTCTTTTGATCTTTGCGTCTGATCCTATATAGAGGCGCATCCCAAGCCAGAATCCGTTGAGATAGCCACATGTCGCCCAAAGCGCCGATCACTCAAGACGTCATGACCATCCCCCGCAAACTGCCCGAGGGGAAGATCAACCTTGTCGGGTTGACCCGTGATCAGTTGCGCGATGCTCTGATCGAACAGGGCACGCCGGAGAAGCAAGCCAAGATGCGGACCGGGCAGATCTGGCAATGGATCTATCAATGGGGCGTGCGCGACTTTGCTGAGATGACCAATCTGGCGAAAGCCTATCGCGCGCAATTGGCTGAGCATTTCACCATCGAAATCCCCGAGGTCGTGACCCGGCAGGTGTCTGAGGACGGCACCCGCAAATACCTTTGCCGCATCGCTGGAGGCCATGAGGTCGAGGTGGTGTATATCCCCGAGGAAGACCGCGGGACACTGTGCATCTCATCTCAGGTGGGATGCACGCTGACCTGTTCGTTCTGCCACACCGGAACGCAAAAACTGGTGCGCAACCTGACCGCTGCCGAGATCGTCGGTCAGGTCATGATGGCCCGCGATGATCTGGAAGAATGGCCGGTTCCCGGCGCGCCCAAGGATGAAACCCGCCTGCTGTCGAACATCGTTCTGATGGGCATGGGTGAGCCGCTGTATAATTTCGAAAACGTGCGTGACGCGATGAAGATTGCGATGGATCCCGAAGGGATATCCCTGTCGCGCCGTCGGATCACCCTGTCGACGTCAGGTGTAGTGCCAGAAATTGCACGTACGGCCGAGGAAATCGGTTGCCTGCTGGCGATCTCGTTCCACGCGACCACGAATGAAACCCGCGACGTTCTGGTGCCCATCAACAAGCGTTGGAACATTGAGGAGCTACTGCAGGCACTGGCCAGCTATCCCAAAGCGTCGAATTCTGAACGTATCACCTTTGAATACGTGATGCTGGATGGTGTGAATGACAGTGACGAAGATGCGCATCGCCTGATCGACCACATCAAGCGCCACAATATTCCTGCCAAGATAAACCTGATTCCGTTCAACGAATGGCCCGGCGCGCCCTACAAGCGCAGTTCAAACAATCGCATCCGGGCCTTTGCGAATATCATCTATCAGGCGGGCTATGCCTCTCCCATTCGCAAAACACGGGGCGAGGATATCATGGCGGCTTGTGGTCAGTTGAAATCGGCCACGGAACGGGCGCGCAAGTCGCGAAAACAGATCGCAGCCGAAGCGGGGTTGCAGAGCTGACGCGATCAGCATTCGCACGCGGCGCGCCGGGAAATTAATTTTCTGGCCGCTGTTATTTGTATGCACAATTTGATATGTTTTAAGGGCTGAAACCGGGTGCCTCTGCCTCACGCTTGCGCACAAAGCAGTGAGGGTCGCCTTCCGGTTGTGGCGCGTTTGTTCACGGCCGCTATCATTTTTAACGTAACTCGCGGCGTTCAGGCGAACCTTTTGAATCAGGTGGGCCAATTAAATGTTTTTACGATTTAGACGACTGTTTCCAACATCTCTTACGGCTTTGTTTTTGGTGGGTCTTGCTGTGCAAGGCGCCAGTGCGCAATCCGGTGAAGAGGATGCTCACATTGCCATTGAAAACCCTGCCGAACTGTCCAAGGAAGAGGCGATAAGCATTTACAAGTCCCTGCAGCGCCGGATGGAGCGTGGTTATGCCGCCGCGCAGTTGGATCTGCTGATGAACTATCAGGCTTGGCCACTATTCAATGATGCGCCTTACATCTCTGCAACTCATGGTCAGCGTTATGTAAACAGCTACGCCAACCGCATGGCGCACAACTATGGCACAATGGCCGAAGGGGAAAAGTTGCCGATGGGGTCGGTACTGGCCAAAGACAGCGTTACGGTTACGGATGAAGGTAATGTCCACCCCGGCGCGCTGTTCGTGATGGAAAAACTGGCCGAAGGCACCAGTCCGGAAACGGCGGACTGGCGCTATATTATGGTGATGCCGGACGGGTCATTGTTTGGTGACACAATGGGTGCACGTTCGGACGCTGTCGGCTACTGCCATGAGTGCCACGAAGCGGTGGCCGACCGGGATTACACCTTCTTCGTTCCAGACGAATATGTTGTCGGCAACTAGGCGCGATTCACTTGTGACCGAAGCGTGCGGTGCCAATCACCTCGATCAATGTCTGGCGCACTGGTTCCGGTTGCGATTCCACCGCATTCAGAACCTCGCGTAACTCGGCCCGCAGGCCGTGCATCTGGTCGATCAGTGAGATCATCATCGACAGCGCATCAGGCTCCATCTCGTATTGCTCGTGCAACTCGCACGCCAGTTCCAAACGCGCCACGTCGAGGGTGTGATAGACAAGCCCGTCTTCGGTTTGTTCCGGGATGACGATCTCAGCTGCCAAATATTCTGTAAGGCGGGATGACGTCAGACGGGTGACGGTCGCGATCAGCTGCTCTTCGGTCAGGGTGCGGGTCATGACGGCATTCCTTTCCGCGGATCATAGCTGTGGTTCTCGCGCCAAGTCTCCATGAATTGCTTCAACTCGTCATCAATCTGATCGGGCATGGATACAGTTAGTTCGATCAACTGATCGCCGCGATCGGACGAGCCGCGCTTCTTGACCCCCTTGCCGCGAAGGCGCAACGTCCTGCCGCTGCTGGTGCCTGCGGGGACACTGACATTGACGCCGCCATCAATGGTGGGGGCGGGTACCTTGCCGCCCAGAATGGCCTCGTCAATTGTGATGGGCAGAGTGATATGAATGTCATCGCCTTGACGATCAAAGACCGGGTGTTTCGCCACTGACACAGTGACCAAAGCATCGCCGGGCGGGCCTTCGCCAAAACCCGGATCGCCTTTGCCGCGCAGGCGGATGGTTTGTCCATTGGTGATGCCCGCAGGAATCTTTACTTCGATCCGGTCACCATCTGGCAGCGTCAGCTTTTGGCTGGCGCCAAACACCGCGTCCAGAAAACTGATCTGCAGATTGTAAGCGCGATTGTGGCCCGGCGCGTGAAATTCGTGCGTGCGCTGCTGGTATCCTCCGCGGCCACGCATGAATTCGGCAAAGATGTCTGACATGTCATCCGGGTCTGCTGCGCGCCCACGATAAGGGTTCCCGGCGGCCTCGGCATATTCGCGATAATACTGCTGCTGGTGACGTTCCTGACCCGAGGCATCAATCTCGCCACTATCGTATCGCGCGCGTGTGTCCGGATCTTTCAGCAGGTCATAGGCCGAAGCGGCGGCCTTGAACTTTGCCTCAGCCTCGTCATCCCCGGGTTTCAGGTCCGGGTGGCACTCTTTGGCGATGCGCCGATAAGCCTTCTTGATCTCGGCGGCGCTGGCGTCTTTGGCGACACCAAGAACGGTATAGGGATCGTCGCTCATCACATCTCTCGTCGATGGGGGTGGGTCTGATCTTTATGAATGTGTTTTATCATGCGATTTCAATGACCCAAAAGGAAGTGGCTTTTGAAACCGCTCGCAAATTCCTTCGGGTCTGTTAACATCTGCATGTTTCTAACTGATCATTCACGGAGAACCCTATGACGCGCAGAATCAAATCCGCACTGGCCCTGTTGGCCGGGAATGCCATCGGGTTATTGCTTGCGACGCTGTTGTTGTCGGGGTTTGCGATCAAACCGATTTCATTCATCGTCGTGGTGATCGTGTTCACCCTGGTGCAAGTGGTGGCTGAGCCGCTGATCCTGAAACTGGGTGAGAAAAAAGCCCCCGCGATCAAAGGTGGGATTGCCTTGATCGTAACGTTTGTCGGTCTGTTGGTGACGGATCTGATTACGGCAGGGCTGACAGTTGGAGGCGTTGCCAACCTGTTAGCGGCGACCCTGCTTGTTTGGCTGGGCGCGCTGATCGCCAGCGTTCTGCTGCCGATCTACGTGTTCACCGAATTGCGCGAGCCAAAGAAGTAATCACAGCGCGTTCAGGCTGCTTTCAATCGCCTGCCACAATTCCTCTACGGGTTCGCAACCTACCGACAGGCGGATGAACGCAGGGTCGACATCGTCGCCCCAGCGCGCGCGCCGCTCGGCTGAACTGTGGACACCGCCGAACGATGTGGCAGGCCGCAACAGCGGGCAGATGTTGATGAAAGCTTCGGCCTTTTCCTCAGTCTCCAACGTGATGGACAACAGGAACCCGAACCGGGACGTCTGGGCCTTAGCCAAAGCATATGAGGGGTCGCCGGACAGGCCGGGGTAGCGAATTTCTTTGATGGCATTGTCCCGTGCCAACCGCTCGGCCAACACCTGCGCGGATGAACACATCCGGTCGAACCGTACGTCCAGTGTTTCCATCCCGCGGTGCAGCAACCACGCCTCATGTGGGCCGGGGATCGCACCCGAGATGCGCCGCCATTCTTCCACCCGTTCCATAACTTCAGTGTTTCGGCTGGCGACGTGCCCCATCAGCAGGTCGGAATGCCCGCCCATGGCCTTGGTGTCCGAAGCGACCACCACATCGATGCCCAAATCCAGCGGGCGTTGGCCCAGCGGCGTCATCGTCGTGTTGTCGGCAATCGTAAGACCGCCGGCGCGCCGTACAGCCGAGGCGATTGCCGGCAGGTCCATCATATCCAGACCGGGGTTCGATGGGCTTTCCAAAAAGACCACGTCGAAGTCGTCAAACCCGCCTTGAGCGAAATCTGTCGTCGGGCGTTCAGTGACCGAAACGCCCAAATTCGATAGAAAGCGGTCGGCCAACAGCCGCGTGACGTAGTACCCGTCCGAGGGGATCAGGATACGCGATCCGGCCTTGATCGTTGCAAATAACGCGGCCGAAATCGCCGCCATACCGGACGGAAAGGTCAGACAGGGCGCGGCTTCCAGATGGGACAGGACATGTTCCAGATGCTCCCATGTCGGGTTATCCACGCGGCCATATGTTGGCAGGCCATCCGGTGCGCTGGGCAGGTGGTACATGCTGCTTTGCGTCAGAGGCAGCGCTACAGGATCACCCTTGTCCAACGCATTGCCACGCAGATGCAGCATCTCTCCGGTCTTGGGGGTCTTCATGGTCTAGCGTCCCGGAATTTCGTCACGGGGTGGGGCGGGCTCCCAGTTTTCAATGATTTCGACCGCCTCTTGCGCGGTGTCGACAAAGCGGAACAGGTCCAGATCCTCGTCCGAGATGGTGCCTGCGTCCGCCAGAGCCTCCCAGTTGATGACCTTTTCCCAGAATTCGCGGCCGAATAGCAGGAAGGGAACGCGCTCCATGCGGCCGGTTTGAATCAAGGTCAGGGATTCGAACAGCTCGTCCATAGTCCCGAACCCGCCGGGGAAGATGGTGATGGCGCGGGCACGCATCAGGAAATGCATCTTGCGGATGGCGAAGTAGTGGAAGTTGAAGCTGAGGTCAGGCGTCACATAAAGGTTCGGTGCCTGCTCGTGCGGCAGCACGATGTTCAGGCCGATGGAGCAGCCACCGGCATCCTGTGCGCCGCGATTTCCAGCCTCCATAACCCCGGGGCCGCCGCCTGTTACGATCACGTTCTCGCGGCAGCCGGTTTCATTGGATTTCTCGGTCATCAGCCGGGCAAATTCCCGCGCTTCGTCGTAATACTCAGACAGGTCGGCCAGAGTCTGGGTACGCGCGGTGTGTTTCTGCGAAGGTTCAGGGATGCGCGCGCCACCAAACATGACGATGGTCGAGGTGATCTCACGCTCGGTCATGATCATCTCGGGCTTCAGCAATTCCAGCTGCAGGCGCACGGGGCGCAGCTCATCCCGGCACAGGAAATCATCGTCCGCAAAGGCAAGGCGATAGGCGGGTGAACGCGTCTGCGGCGTGTCCGGCACCTCCCTCGCGGTCGAGCGGTCGGTCTGCGCGTCGCGGAAAGGGCTGAGGCGGTCTTCTCTCATTGGTGATGGTTCCCTGCTTGCGTGTTGATAAAACAGCTATAGGGTTCGCGGGCAGAGTGCCAGTCACGGAAGAACAAGAATGAATTGGAAGAGTGAAATTTCCGCCGCAGCCAACCGGATCGATGGCTATGCGCAGGTGACACCGGTGATTGAAAGCCGGGTACCTGGGTTGGATCATCCGGTCGAAATGAAGCTCGAGCATATGCAGCACACGGGCAGCTTCAAGGCACGCGGGGCGTTTAACACGCTGCTCAGTATGGATGTGCCAACGGCTGGCGTCGTGGCCGCTTCAGGCGGCAATCATGGCGCGGCAGCAGCGTATGCTGCGCAAACGCTGGGTTATCCGGCCAAGATTTTCGTGCCGGACCTTGCCGGACCTTCGAAAATTGCCCTGATCGAACAAGCAGGTGCAGATTTGACAGTGGTAAAGGGCGAATATGCCAACGCCCTGAGCGAGGCCAAGGCGCATGAGTCCACCACCGGTGCGATGCAAATCCACGCCTATGATGCACCCGCAACGGTGGCCGGACAGGGGACGTGCTTTGCGGAATGGGAGGCGCAGGGACTACAGGCCGACACCGTACTGATTGCCGTGGGAGGCGGCGGCCTGATCGCCGGGGCCTTGGGTTGGTTTGACGGTGCGCGCAAGGTCGTGGCGGTAGAGCCGGAAACCTCCTGTGCGCTGAATGCTGCGCTGCGGGTAGGTGAGCCGGTGGATGTTTCTGTATCCGGGATTGCCGCCAATGCGCTGGGCGCGCGTCGGATCGGAGGGATTTGTTTCGATCTTGCGCAGGGAATGACGTCTGTTCTTGTGTCAGACGTTGCGATTGCCAGTGCGCAAAAGTTGCTTTGGCAAACCCATCGCATATTGGTCGAACCGGCCGGGGCGACTGCGTTGGCGGCCTTGACCTCGGGTGCATATAAGCCTGAACCGGACGAACGCGTGGCTGTTCTGATTTGTGGTGGAAATATAGCCCCGGACCCGTTGATGGAGTAAATTATCGCCTTGTGGAAGGTGGTTAGTGATTTTATAGATAATCTATGACCACGACGATCGCTGACACAATCTACCAAAACCTGAGCCAAAAGATTATCACCGGCGAACTGTCGGCCGGTGAAAAACTGCGTCAGGATCACATCGCGCGGGCCTTTGAAACCAGCCATGTTCCGGTGCGAGAGGCTTTGCTGCGCTTGCAAGCGCACGGGTTGGCCCAAAGTGAGCCGCGCCGCGGTATGCGTGTTTCGGCGCTGGACCCGGCAGAAGTGCGCGAAGTGGTCGAAATGCGCGTCGCGCTGGAATCGCTGGCATTGCAGCATTCTGTACAGAACATGACGCCCGCTGCCCTCAAAGTGGCGGATGACGCCCGGGTCGCCTGTGATGCCGCGCAAACAATGCCCGAGTGGGAAGCCTGCAATCGCGCTTTTCACCGTTCGATCCTGACGCCCTGTGGTTTGCCTCGTCTGCTGCATGCGATCGACGACCTGCATATTGCCGGCGCGCGTCACCTGTTTGCCCACTGGCGTCCCAAGTGGGTGCATCGGGCTGATAATGATCACGCGGCGATCGTTCAGGCGCTCAAGCGCAAGGACGCATCCACGGCAACAGCCATTCTGACGCGTCATATCCGTCGCGCAAGCTGAA
Source organism: Ruegeria atlantica (assembly GCF_013032505.1). Classification (GTDB taxonomy): domain Bacteria; phylum Pseudomonadota; class Alphaproteobacteria; order Rhodobacterales; family Rhodobacteraceae; genus Ruegeria; species Ruegeria atlantica_F. The sequence continues at coordinate 166,748 of NZ_WQCG01000006.1, read as the reverse complement.
CTCAGGCAAACCAAGCCGCAAATCATACCTTCTGCGTCGCATTGCACCACGAGGTGCAGTTGCGTATAGGCCAAACAAACGTGAACAGATTCTGCAGGGAGCCCTCCGATGTCCAACGCGCAACTGGAAACCGCTATCGAAGCCGCCTGGGAGGCGCGCGACACCATCACACCCGCCACCACCGGCGAACAACGTGAAGCGATCGAAGACACACTGAACGCGCTGGACAGCGGCACGTTGCGGGTTGCTGAAAAGCTGGAGAGCGGTGATTGGCACGTGAACCAGTGGGCCAAGAAGGCTGTTCTGCTGGGCTTCCGCATCAAGGACATGGAAATCCAGACCGGTGGTCCGCAGGAAGGCGGCTGGTGGGACAAGGTGGACAGCAAGTTCGCCGGTTGGGGTGAAAACCAATGGCGCGCCGCCGGTTTTCGCGCGGTTCCGAACTGTGTCGTCCGTAAATCGGCCTATGTCGCACCGGGCGTGGTTTTGATGCCGTCCTTCGTAAACCTCGGCGCATATGTAGACGAAGGCACCATGGTCGATACCTGGGCCACCGTTGGCTCCTGCGCGCAGATCGGAAAAAACGTGCACCTGTCGGGTGGCGTCGGTATCGGTGGTGTTCTGGAACCAATGCAGGCTGGCCCGACCATCATCGAAGACAACTGCTTTATCGGCGCACGCTCGGAAGTGGTCGAAGGCTGTATCGTCCGCGAAGGTTCGGTTCTGGGCATGGGCGTGTTCATCGGCAAGTCGACCAAGATCGTCGATCGCGAAACCGGTGAAGTTATGTATGGCGAAGTACCGCCCTATTCGGTGGTTGTCGCGGGTTCGATGCCGTCGAAGAACAACGTCAGCCTGTACTGCGCCGTGATCGTGAAGCGCGTCGATGAGAAAACGCGTTCGAAAACCGGGATCAACGAATTGCTGCGCGACTAAAGTAAGCGCAGATTTGAAACGGGGCTGTAGCGTATACCGCTGCAGCCCTTTTTTGTTTAGCCTTTGACCGGATAGCGATCAGGCTCCTCAAACACGTCGATCACCCGCGAACCCGCCTTGATTTTTCCGCCATGTTCGACACCAGACGGGATCGAGTAACTGTCGCCGGGGCGATAGGTCCTGGTTTCTCCGCCAATAGTTAGTTCAATCTCGCCTTCAACCACCGTGCCCCATTGCGCTTTGTGCGAATGCGGCGGCAGTTCGAAATCCTGCAGGAAGGTGAAGAACGCCACCAAACCCGCATCTGATCGGATGACCGCGGTTTGAACGACGTCCTCGGGGAATGGCACGTCGAGGCTTGGGAAATCTGTGATGAAATCAGGATAGGTCATAGAAACGTCCTTTGGTGTGTTGGCGATAAAAAGCTACGCCACTATGGCCATCCATTCATCGCCTTGCAATTGGCTGGCTGCTTGACCACGGACAGGTGCGCGGCTATGGCCCCCTGCATGGAAAAGCAAAAGAAACCGTCCCGTCAGCAAGTCTATACATTGCTCGTTCAGATTGGCCGCAAAGAGGGCGACGGTCTGCCCGAAGGTGCGACCGGGGCGGCGCTTATGTGTTTTGCCAGCGGTGTGGACGAGGCCGAGGCCGTGCGCGAGACAGTGGCGATTTTGAAACAAGCTGACACTGCGCCTCTGGATGTCACTGGATACGGAACCCTGGCCGAGCGTGAAGCGCAAGGTCATGATATCGACCCTGACGAACGCGCCCTGATGCAACGGGCGCTGGACGAAAACGCCGTTATCGTGGCGCAAATGACCCCGTTTTTCGGGGATGAGGAGCCGGCTTAGTTCCGCACCCCGAACCACTTGCGGTAGATCTCGTCATAGGTGCCGTCTTCGCGCAGCGCGAGCAGAGCCTGGTTTACGTCCTCGACCAAAGGTGAGCCGGTCGGGAAGGCGATCCCGTAATTCTCGCGCAGGAAAATGCCGCCTGTCATGGATGCGATCCGGCGTCCCTCATGCGCTGCATAGTAAGACAGGATCGGCGCGTCAAAGACGACGGCGTCGAGTTCCTTGTCCTGGAATGCGGCCAGCATATCGTCCAGATTTTCATAACCGGCAAATTCGATCTCGCGCCGGTTCAGGAAATTTGCTGCGGTCGAGTTCGAGATCGTTCCCACCTGTTTGCCGTACAGATCATTGACCGAGTTCACGTTGCCGCTGATGGCGTCCACGGTCATGACCGAGGTGATGCGCGCGGTGAAGACCGATACGATGAATAGCGAAGACACAACCAGAACCACGCCCAGCAAACGCCCGAACGGCGTGCGTGGCATGCGTTCTTCGAACCCGCCATTGACCACGAGATTCAAAGCCCACCAGAAAGACGGGAACCATGCTTCGTTCAGCTTGCGGTCGAAATAGGGCTGGGCGCGACGTTCAAACCCCCACATCAGCATCCCGCCGCCAAGCAGGATCGCAAAGGCCAGACCGATGGCGATGAACAGTTCAACAGACAGCAATGCGTGCAGCAGCGATGGTCTGCGCGCCGCATCCGAGGGAACCATGATCTGCAGGCCGGCTTCAAAAATGGGCTGGCTAAAGTCCATCTGCGTTTCTCGCGCGGCCGTGATCGAGATGTTCGCGACCGCCAGATCCGCAGTTCCATCCTGCACGGCACTCAGCATATCGCCGAACGCTTCGACCCTGTCGACCGAGTAGCCCCAATTCAGCGCCTCGGCCAGAGCCTGCAACAGATCCATTGAAAAACCGGTTTGGGCTCCGTCCTCGGCATAGGAAAACGGGGGGCGGGTCACGGTCGTGACCGAAAGCGTCTGCGCCTGGCTTTGCTGTGCAAGAACGGCGAAAGTCAGGCAGACCCATACGAGAAGCGCGCGTGTCATCGTCAATTCACCTGTTTCGCGGGCCTCTAACGCAGATTTGAAAGGCACGGCAAGGTGGCCGCTAGGTAAACCGCCATGTTTTATTGGGGTGTCAATTCGAGAGATGCGCGAAAAAGCGTCCGGATTCCCGTGGTCAGGGGTTGGCAATTGGCCCAATTCGTTGAATCTGTGCACGATCCTGCGCATGAACGAACCAAAAGGGCCCAGAAATGACAGATCCGGTGAAATTGACGGCGGACCTGATCCGTTGCCCATCAGTCACACCTGAGGAAGGCGGCGCGCTTGTGTTGCTGGAGCAGGTATTGTCGGCGGCAGGGTTTGATTGCACCCGTGTGGACCGGGGTGATGTTAGCAATCTATATGCGCGGTGGGGGGCGAAAGAGCATCCGCGCAGCTTTGGATTCAACGGACATACCGATGTTGTCCCGGTCGGAGATGAGGCGGCCTGGACGATGTCCCCGTTTGGTGCAGAAATCCGCGAAGGCGTGATGTACGGGCGCGGGGCCACGGACATGAAATCCGGCGTGGCAGCCTTTGCGGCTGCAGCTGTGGACTTTGTGCGCGACACACCACCGGATGGGGCGATCATTCTTGCGATCACGGGCGACGAAGAGGGTGACGCCGTGGATGGCACAACGGCACTGCTTGATTACATGTCTGAGGTCGGGGAGCGCATGTCCGTCTGTTTGGTAGGAGAGCCGACCTGTCCCAACACAATGGGCGAGATGATGAAGATCGGACGGCGCGGCTCGATGACCGCCTGGTTTACCGTGACCGGGGTACAGGGACATTCGGCTTATCCGCATCGGGCCAAGAACCCTCTGCCGGCCATGGCGCGGTTGATGCATCAATTGGCCAGCCATGAACTGGACCAGGGATCGGACCATTTCGATGCCTCAACCCTCGCTGTTGTGAACATTGACACAGGCAACCAAGCAACCAACGTTATCCCCGCGCAATGTACCGGGGCGGTGAACATTCGCTTTAACGATCTGCATTCGGGTGCCAGCCTCAGCGATTGGCTGAAGGCGGAAGCCAAGGCGGTGGCTGACGCCTACGATGTCGAGGTCGACGTCTGCATCAAGATCTCTGGTGAAAGCTTTCTCACTCCGCCGGGTCCTCTGTCTGATCTGGTCGCGAAATCGATCGAAGCCGAAACCGGTGTTCAGCCCGAAATGTCGACAACGGGTGGTACCTCGGATGCGCGGTTTGTGAAAAACCACTGCCCGGTTGTTGAGTTTGGTCTCGTCGGCCGAACAATGCATCAGGTCGATGAATGCGTCGAGGTGGCGCAGATCGAACAGCTCAAGGCGATCTACACGCGTATCCTTCGGGACTATTTCGTCTGACCCATGCAACGAACATTGGTCATCATGGTGAAAGAACCCCGCCCGGGTCGGGTCAAGACACGGCTGGGGCGCGACATCGGCATGGTTGGTGCTGCATGGTGGTTCCGCCATCAGACACGCGCGCTGATCCGGCGTTTGCGAGACCCACGCTGGCAGATTGTGCTTGCCGTTGCCCCGGATCGCGAAGGTCTGACCAGCCGCATCTGGCCCGTTGACCTGCCTCGCGCGGCTCAAGGGCATGGCGATCTGGGCGATCGTATGGGGCGTATGCTACGCGGGATGCCACATGGGCCTGTTTGTCTGATCGGTGCGGATATTCCCGGGATCACATCGCAGCATGTCGCACGGGCCTTCAAGGAATTGGGGCGGTCGCAATTCGTTTTTGGCCCTGCGCCGGACGGGGGCTATTGGCTGGTAGGTGCCCAACGATACGGGGCGTTGCCGAACAGCTTGTTTCGTAATGTGCGCTGGTCTACCGAAACCGCCCTGGCCGACACTTTGGCCTCGGTTCCGGGGTGTCGTGTCGGATTGCTGGACCATCTGCGCGACGTTGATACGGTGGCCGACCTGAGACCCTGAGCTTTTTGATCATGACGCCGTCGCATACCCGTGATAGGCCGGAAGTATGACTCGGATACCCACCAAGCAGGAGGTCCTCGATTGGATCTCGGCGAACCCCACCCTTACCTCGAAACGCGATATCGCCAAAGCCTTTGGTATCAAGGGCGCGGACCGGATCGATCTGAAACGCATTCTGAAAGAGCTAGAGGCCGAGGGGCATCTGGAAAAGCGCAAGCGCAGCTATCGCGACCCGGACCGCCTGCCACCGGTCAGCGTGCTGCAGGTGAAGGCTCCGAATGCGGATGGCGACCTGTTCGCGCGGCCTTTGGAATGGCATGGCGAAGGCGTCGAGCCCATTGTTCTGATCATCACCCGCGCCAGCGATCCTGCTTTGGGTGAGGGCGACCGTATTCTGGCCCGCCTGACCGTGGTGCATGAGGAAGACCACAATTATGAGGCACGACTGATACGCCGTATCGGAACCAACCCGCGCAAGATCGTCGGCATCTTTCGCAAAGGGGCCGAAGGCGGGCGGATCGTGCCAATCGACAAAGCCGGGCAGACCGAATGGCTGGTTGCTGACGGTGCCGTACTGGGTGCGAAGGACGGCGAGTTGGTCGAAGCCGAACAGGCCGGGCCAAAGAACCGCATGGGTTTGCCGCGTGCGCGTATCGTGGAACGGCTAGGCGATCCGTCTGCACCCAAGGCCGTTTCGCTGATAGCCATCCACCAGCATGGCATTCCGGATGATTTCCCCGACAAAGTGATTGACGAAGCTGACAAGGCCAAACCCGTCGGGCTGAAAGGCCGCGAAGATCTGCGGGACATGCCGCTGCTGACCATCGACCCGTCGGACGCGCGCGATCATGATGATGCCTGTTATGCCCATGCCGACGATGACCCCAAGAACCCAGGCGGGCATGTGATCTGGGTCGCCATTGCCGACGTCGCAGCCTATGTGCGGCCTGGCACCGCGCTGGATCGTGAGGCGCGCAAGCGTGGCAACTCCAGTTATTTCCCTGACCGGGTTGTGCCGATGCTGCCGGATCGTCTGTCGGGCGATCTGTGTTCGCTGCACGAAGGTGTCCCGCGGGCCTGTATTGCCGTGCGGATGCAAATTGATGCGGACGGAAACAAGATCGGCCATCGTTTTGTGCGGGGGCTGATGCGCTCGGCCGCGTCGCTGCACTATGCCGAGGTGCAAGACGCAATCGACGGCAATATCAACGACCGCACGGGGCCTTTGTTAGAGCCTGTTTTGAAACCGCTTTATTCCGCCTATGCCGCGCTTAAGAAAGCGCGTGCGGAACGGCAACCGCTGGAGCTGGATTTGCCCGAACGCAAGATCGTTCTCAGCGACGCGGGCGAGGTTCAAAGTGTGGCCTTCCGTGACCGGCTAGATGCGCACAAGCTGATCGAGGAGTTTATGATCCTCGCCAATGTCGCCGCTGCCGAGACCCTGATTGCCAAACGCCGCCCGTTGCTGTTCCGCGTGCACGAAGAACCCGCACCAGAGAAGCTGGAAAGCCTGCGAGAGACTGCTCAGGCTGCTGGATTGAATTTGGCTAAGGGGCAGGTCCTGCAGACCCGACACCTGAATGCGCTGTTGAACGCGGCCGCCGGGACCGAGGATGCAGAGCTGATTAACCTGACCACCCTTAGGTCAATGGCGCAGGCCTATTACAACCCCGAGAATTTTGGCCATTTCGGGTTGGCTTTGCGCAACTACGCGCATTTCACCTCTCCAATCCGCCGCTATGCCGATTTGATCGTGCACCGAGCGCTGATCACGGCGCATGGCTGGGGTGACGACGGGTTGACCGAGGATGAAATCGCGCGCCTGGATGAAACGGCAACCCATATCTCGGACACCGAACGCCGCTCAATGATGGCCGAACGGGATACGACGGATCGCTACCTTGCCGCATATCTGAGCGAGCGTGTGGGCAATGAATTCTCAGGCCGTATCAGTGGCATCGCCCGGTTCGGCGCATTTGTGAAGATGGATGAAACCGGTGCAGATGGGCTGGTCCCCGTCCGATCACTAGGGCGCGAGTTTTTCCATTTCGACCGCGAAGCGGGAACACTGATGGGATCAGACACCGGTTTGATCATCGCCATCGGCCAGCGCGTCACCGTGCGTCTGACCGAGGCGACGCCGGTCACCGGAGGGCTAGAGCTGGAGCTGCTGTCTATCGATGATCAGGCCCTACCGAGGGGGCGGGGCGGACCCGCCAAGCGGGGTACACGGCGCAAGGCGGTCAGCACCAAGCGCAAGAAGGACAAGATCAAGCGCAAGGTCGAGCGCAAACGCCGTCAAAGGTGATAAGTTAGCGCCTGAGCAATCAGCCAGCCGTGGCGGGTTTCGTCGATCTGATCCGGGTCATCAAACAAGATGGCCCGATTGCCATCGATCCGATCTTCGCCCGGAAAGGCGGTGCTGAAATCGCCCATCAGCCGGCTCTGACAATGCACGAACAACGCAAAAGACGCCGATTTGTGACCGCCCAAGCGGATTGTTGATCCCTTGGGGGCAAGATAGGCGGGTTGCCCCCAACGCAGCGCCTCATTCAATGGCTGCGCTTTGGGCAATGTCCCGGCTGTTGAAAACACCAGTTCACGCAAAGCAATCACGCCCGAACGCGTATTTTCGGGGAATGCTTCAAAGGCGGCCTGAACGGCGGGATCGTTAAATGGTGTCACGCAGCGGTATCGCCTGTTCCATTCGGTCGATGTAGTCATTGAGCAGCCTATCCTGTTTGATCCGCCGGGTCAGCGGGGTTTCCGCTGGTGTCGCGCGCATTGCGGCCAGCATTGGCCCAACGCTCATATCTGCCGAGGTCGGTTTGTCACCCAAAAGGTAGGGTGATTGCCACAGATAGGCGGATATCGCTTCAAGGTCCCGCTCTAGCCGATCCCGTCGCTCGACAGGTGAGAAACGGGCGACACCCTGGAACCCCAGGCCCTGAACAACCTTTTTCCTAATGGAGTTCGAAACAGGTGTGCGGATCAAAGCGGGAATGACCGAAAAGAAGGTGTCGCGCAGAATTGGCCAGACCTCGTCATTGGCCCATCTGTCCATCACGACCTGAAAATAGATATGTTCCTCGGCCATGCGGATCAGTGCCCGTGCCTGCGCCTTTTGTATGTCGTTGAGCCCATGGTCGAAGTCCGCGCCCTGCGCCTCAAGCCAATCGCGAATAAGGTCGCTGTCCGGGACAAGACGCTCGGGCGTACGCAAAACAGGAAGCTTTTGATGGGGCATTTTGCGGGGGTCCAGCATATCGGACCGCTGCCAGCGCTGGCCTGCGTGCTCCAGCATATATGCGGCTTTGACGCAGAAGGGGCTGGCGCTGAACAGGCCGAAAGCAGAAGGGTAGATCAAAAGGGTCAGCATCGGGGGCTCCAATATCAGGGATGCCCGAGGGATACCTTTGCCTGATGACAGTTTCTGTCATCAGGTTTAGATTAACCTCTATTATGTCCCGAACCGCCCGTCTGTTCCAATTGATGCAAGCCCTGCGCTCTGGCCCCTCGCCAAGAACGTCCCAACAACTGGCGCAGGATCTGGGCGTGTCGCCGCGCACCGTTCACCGCGATATTGAGTCGTTACGCGGGCTTGGGGCGGTGATCGACGGTGAGGCAGGTTTTGGCTTTACCCTGATCGAAGACGCAACTCTGCCACCGCTTGGGTTCACCGATGATGAGCTTGAAGCGCTGGTGTTGGGGTTGCGAGAGGTGCAGGCCATTGGCGACCCCGGTTTAGCGGATGCGGCAGGCAATGCGTTACGAAAACTTCAAGGACGCCTACCCCAGCGCCAGTCGCACCGCCTGACCCATGCCGTGTTGACAGCGACGCGATTTGATCGCCCGGCCAAGCCCACCATCACGGTCGGGGACTTGCGACAAGCCACGTGGGATGAGCGCACGATCGAGTTCGCCTACACGGACGCCAAGGGCGATGACACCCGTCGTAAGGTGAACCCACTGAGTATCGTCTATATGGATCGCTCCAACGTTCTGATTTCCTGGTGCCATCTGAGGCAGGATTTCCGCGTCTTTCGGCTGGACCGGATACGCGAAATGTCCGTGACAGATGAAAGCTTTAGGCCGAACCGTATCCCTTTGTTGCGCGAGGCCCTTGCCCAGATCCGCGCACAGCACAAAGCAAAAGATCGCGAAGGGTCAAGCTGAACGCTTTGGAAAATTCCAATTCTGCGGTATTCTGAGGTTGAGCAGAAACCAGGAAAATTCGGAATGCGTAAATGCATAGGTGGCGTAATGACCGCCGCATTATGGGCATCCATTGTGCAGGCGGAATCTATCAATACTCTGGGCGGGTCACAGGCCATACAGCTGGCGTCGGCTGGCGTGGCGATATCCATCCGGCCAGTTTTACGACCCTCAGCTAAGGAGTACCGGGTGTCGACCGAAGGAAACGCGCGGTTTCAGGCGTGGCTTGGAGCATTTCGTGAGCGGGCGTCCGAGCAGGGGATAACAGCCTCTACGCTGGACCGGTCGCTGGCGGGGTTGACCTACGATAAAGACGTAGTCCGGCGCGACCGCAATCAGGCAGAGTTTTCAAAGCCCATTTGGGAATACCTGGATTCCGCCGTTTCGGACACGCGGATCAGAAACGGCCAGACCGGGCTGGAACGTCACGGTGAAACGTTGGCCCGTATCGAAGCCAAATACGGCGTTGAAAAAGAGGTGGTAACGGCGATTTGGGGGCTTGAAACCTCGTTCGGGACCTACCGGGGCAGTGATCACACCATCCGATCACTGGCGACATTGGCTTTTGACGCAAGACGCGCGCAGTTTTTCGAAACCCAGTTGATAGCCGCATTACAGATCATTCAGGCGGGCGACGTCAGCCCTTCCAACATGACGGGCAGCTGGGCCGGGGCGATGGGGCATACCCAGTTCATGCCAACCTCGTATCTGGACCATGCGGTTGATTTCGACGGTGACGGTAAGCGCGATATCTGGTCGGATGATCCGACTGATGCGCTAGCCTCAGCCGCCGCCTATCTGGCGCGGCATGGATGGACCAAGGGGCAGCCGTGGGGGGTAGAAGTCACCTTGCCTGATGGGTTTGACTATTCCAAGGCGCGGCGCGATCACACTTTGATGCCTTCAGAGTGGATTGCTCGTGGCGTCGTAGCTGCGAATGGCGCGCCAATTTCAGATCATGGACAAGCGGCGATCCTGCTACCGGCTGGAGGGACGGGCGTTGCGCTTATGATCTTCGACAACTTTAAAGTCATCGAGAAATACAATGGTGCCGATGCCTATGTGATCGGTATCGGTCACCTCTCCGACCGTTTGGCGGGACAGGGTGCGTTCCAGACTGATTGGCCGCGCGGTGATCGGGTGTTGAGCTTTACTGAAAAAAAGGAATTGCAAAGCCGACTGACTGAAGCTGGCTTCGATACCCAAGGCATCGACGGGCGCACAGGTCCGAACACAGTTAATGCCGTGCGGGCATACCAACTGGCGCAAGGGTTGTTGCCGGATGGATATGCGAGTTTGAAATTGTTGGAAGGGTTGCGGTGATCAACGCAGGGCGTGCGCCAGCCTTTTGCGGGCTCTTACGTCGATGGCATTTTTCAGCCATCGGCTACGCAACCTCCCGACTACCGGCACTCACTACGATAGTCGGGAGGTGGACCCAGCAGTAGAGCGGGTCGCGACGCCAGTAGAGGTAATATAAACCAGCTCGCATTCGCATACTTGAATCTGAAGTACATCAAATCAAGTGATATTTGTCGCGCGTTAAGTTCTATATTTCCACGCGACACCAATTCACTTCAGCCAGTGCTCGAGTTTAGTGTATCAAAATGTAGTCAGGTATTGAGTTTACTTGAATGACGGGGATTTGGCCTAAGGAAGTAGATGGCAAAAGGGGCGCTCCTCAAAGCGCCCCTTTTCCGAAAATCTAAAGTCCAGGCTATGCAGCCGACTTCATCAGCCCCTGTTCAATGATCTCAGCCTGTGCTTCATCCAGTGATTTGTAGATCCGGACGAACATCTCGTCGATCTCTGCGGGTGTCAGGATCAGCGGGGGCGAAATGATCATACGGTCGCCCACGTGGCGCATGATCAGGTTGTTGGCAAAACACCGGTCGCGGCAGATGTAGCCGACCGTGCCGGGCTCGGACGCGAATTTGGCACGGCTGGCCTTGTCCGGCGTCAATGCGATTGATGCCATCATGCCGACGATCTTGGCCTCACCTACCAATGGATGATCGGCCAGGGCCTCCCATTTCTCTTTAAGATAGGGGGCGGCCACGTCGCGGACGTGGTCGACAATGCCTTCTTCTTCGAGGATGCGCAGGTTTTCTAATGCGACGGCCGCAGCGACCGGGTGGCCGGAATAGGTGTAGCCGTGATTGAACTCGGTACCGCCGATCACTTCGGCAATCTCGTCGGTAACTATGGAGCCGCCGATCGGCGCATAGCCTGAGCTGAGTCCCTTAGCGATGGTCATGATATCCGGTTTGATACCCACGGTTTCCGAACCGAACCAGTTGCCTGTACGACCAAAACCACAGATCACCTCGTCCGCGATCAGAAGGATATCGTATTTGTCGCAGATGCGCTGAACTTCGGGCCAATAGGTATCGGGTGCAATAATCACGCCGCCCGCACCCTGCACAGGCTCTGCGATAAAGGCCGCGACACGGTTCTCGCCCAGTTCTTGTATGGCGTCCTCCAGCTCGCGTGCACGGGCCAGACCGAACTCTTCTGGCGTCATATCGCCACCTTCGGCCCACCAATTCGGCTGATTGATGTGGTGGATATTCGGGATTGGGATACCGCCCTGCGCATGCATCCCAGCCATACCGCCCAGCGACGCCGAACCGACGGAAGACCCGTGATAGGCGTTGTGGCGACTGATTATGATGTTCTTGTCCGGTTGGCCTTTCTCAGCCCAATAAGTGCGTACCAGACGGATGTTGGTGTCGTTCGCCTCGGACCCGCCTGCGGCGAAAAACACATGGTTCAGATCGCCCGGCGCCAGCTCTGCGATCTTGGCCGCTAGTGCGATGGCAGGAACATGGGTCGTTTTGAAAAATGTGTTGTAATAGGGCAGTTCACGCATCTGGCGCGCTGCCACCTCGGCCAGTTCATCGCGACCGTAACCGATATTGACGCACCAAAGACCCGCCATAGCGTCCAGAATCTCTTCGCCTTCGCTATCTGTCAGATAAACGCCCTTGGCCCGCGTGATGACGCGCGCGCCTTCCTTGCCCAATGATCCGTTGGCTGAAAACGGGTGTATATGATGTGCCGCATCCAGCGCCTGCAATTCGGCGGTCGGCATGTGATTGGTGATGGTCGACATCAGAGAATCTCCTGCAAAAGCGGTTACCCGTTACAATATGATCAAATTTTTTGCTGTCAATCGAATCGACCTGAATCAGGCGCGGATCAATGCGTCCGACATCAATTCCATGCCCTGCTCAATGTCCTGAGCGGTAGCTTCGGCTACTTTTTCTGCATCTTGCGCCCGCAAGCTTGCGATGATGTCCTTGTGGCGATCTGGCAGGCTATGTGTTCCGAATCTTCCGCAGACAACGCGCAGCGAAGGGCCAAACCGCAGCCAAAGTCGCTCGGCCAAATCGTTGAGAATCGGAGCATCCGCATGAGCGTACAGAGCTTCATGAAACCGGTGGTTCAAACGCAAGTACCCACCGACGTCCCCGTCTGTGATGGTCTGATCCAATCGTTGATCAAGCTTCTCAAGCTGGTCGATATCAGCAGGTTTCAAATTTGCAGTTGCCCGTCTGGAAAGCTCTGATTCTATTGATATTCTCGCAAAAATCATCTGTTCGACATCTGTGCCCGACAACAAAGGAACACTGACGCGCCGATTGCCTTGAAACACCAGCGCACCGTCAGAAATCAGCCGCCGGATTGCCTCGCGGACCGGGGTCATTCCAACCCCGAGTGATTCGGTCAAACCTTGTATCGTGACGGGTTGCCCTGGGACCAGATCACCGTACATGATCTGCGATCTCAGCGTTTGGTACACCTGTTCATGCGCCGGTCTTTTTCCCTCATCCACTTTCGAGTCAGATGCCTTATTTTTGATCAAATCCAAGTGGTTTACCCTGTTTCGCGTAGTGTCGACTTGCCAGACGCCTGGCCTCGTGAAACCATACGATGGATCGAGGGAAAACGCAAAACTTGATCAAATCAAAAAAAACGGGAAAATACCCGTACATTTGCAGGGAGAGAAATATGTCAATCAAAACGCTGACGATGACAGCGATTGTCGCGCTGGGGACTTCGGCGGCATTTGCCGAAGAGGTGCGCGTCTACAACTGGTCCGATTATATCGATGAGGACTTGCTGAAAAAATTCGAAGAAGAGACGGGGCTGACCCTGATCTACGACGTATTCGACAGCAACGAAGTTCTGGAAACTAAGATGCTGGCTGGTGGGTCAGGCTATGATGTGGTTGTGCCATCGGGCACGTTCCTTCAGCGCCAGATTCAGGCCGGTGCTTTTCAGGAACTGGATGAATCTAAACTCTCGAACTCAGGAAACCTTTGGGACGTAATTCAGGAACGCACCGCCGGTTATGACCCAGATAACGCTTACTCGATCAACTACATGTGGGGAACGACCGGCCTTGGCGTCAATGTTGGCAAGGTCAAGGAAGTTCTGGGTGACGATGTTGCACTGAACAGCATGGACCTGGTACTGAAGCCAGAGAACATGGAAAAGCTGGCCGAGTGCGGCGTGCATTTCCTTGATGCACCGTCCGAGATCATTCCGATGGTTCTGCAGTACATTGGTGAAGACCCGGACAGCCATGACAAAGACGTCATTGGAAAGGCCGAAGAAATTCTGGTGGGCGTGCGTCCACATATTCAGAAGTTCCACAGCTCGGAATACATTAACGCTCTGGCGAACGGAGATATTTGCGTCGCAGTGGGTTGGTCCGGCGACATCCTTCAAGCGCGGGATCGGGCAGCCGAGGCCGACAACGGCGTAGAGATCGAGTATCACGCGTTTGCCGAAGGCTCGCTGATGTGGTTCGACCAAATGGCTATTCCGGCAGATGCGCCGAACCCGGAAGGTGCGCACAAATTCCTGAATTTCATTCTGGACGCCAATAACATGGCTGCGGCCTCGAACTATGTTTATTACGCCAACGGCAACAAAGCTTCGCAAGAGTTCCTAGAAGAAGATGTGATCGGCGACCCGGCGATCTATCCGGACGATGCGACGATGCAAAACCTCTACATCACAACGCCTTATCCGGCGAAAACACAGCGTGTAGTTACGCGCATGTGGACCAAAGTCAAGTCGGGCACCTGAGCCGATAAATCTGAGCAAGGCGGATTGCCCGCCTTGCCCTTTCAATCAGACTGTCGAACGGGGGCCGCCTTGAACACTAACGTCTTTGCGCCGTGGGATGATCCACAGGCGAAGCCATTGATCCAGTTTCAGAATGTAACCAAGCGTTTTGGTGGGTTCACGGCCATCGACAACCTGTCACTGGATATCTTTGAAAAAGAATTCTTCGCTCTGTTGGGGCCATCTGGATGTGGCAAGACGACCATGATGCGTATGCTTGCAGGGTTTGAAACCCCAACTGAGGGACATATTTTGCTGGGCGGGCAGGACATCGACCCAATCCCACCGAACAAACGGGCGGTGAACATGATGTTCCAGTCCTACGCGTTGTTTCCTCACTTAAGCATCTGGGAAAATATCGCCTTCGGTCTGCGCCGGGATAATATGCCCAAGCGGGATCTTGAGGACCGCGTGGAAGAGATGCTGCGCCTGACCCGGCTGGAGCAATTCGCCCGCCGCAAACCACATCAGATTTCGGGTGGCCAACGGCAGCGGGTGGCCCTGGCACGGTCTCTGGCCAAGGCGCCAAAGCTGCTGTTGCTGGACGAACCCTTGGGTGCGCTGGACAAAAAGCTGCGGCAGGATACCCAGTTCGAGCTGATGGACATTCAGGAAAAGACCGGCACCACCTTTGTCATCGTGACCCACGATCAGGAAGAGGCGATGACCGTCGCCAGTCGCGTTGCCGTCATGGATCAGGGCAAGCTGATGCAGGTGTCGACGCCGGACAAGATTTATGAAAACCCGAACTCGGTTTACGTCGCGGACTTTATTGGTGATGTGAACATCATCGAAGGCCGGGCGACCGCGAATGGGAACGAAACCTATCAGGTCGACTGGGCCGAAGGACAATCACCGCTGACCGCAACCTCGCCGGCTGAATTCTCGACCGGTCAAAGCTGCCATCTGGCGATCCGCCCTGAGAAAGTGACGATTTCGGCGGACCGACCGGCCGATGCGATTAATGCGGTTCAGGGCAAGGTGCATGACATCGCCTATCTGGGCAACCTGTCCACCTATTATGTCGAATTGCCAAATGGCACGATCATCAAGGCGCAATCCGCCAACACGCGCCGAATCTCGCGCCGGTCCTTTACCTGGGAAGACCCCGTCTGGCTGTCATGGACGGCAACGGCTGCGGTTCTGTTGGCGAACTGATGCGCCGCGCTGTTCTGATAGCCGTCCCTTATGTCTGGCTGCTGGCTCTGTTTCTGGTGCCGTTCTTCATCGTGTTGAAAATTTCGCTGTCGGATGTCGAACTGGCCATTCCGCCCTATACGCCGACACTGGACCTGTCGCAGGGTTGGGCAGGGATAACGGATTTCTTCAGTCAGCTGGATTTCGAGAACTTTGTCTGGCTGACAGAAGACGACCTTTATTGGAAAGCTTACCTGTCCAGCGTCAAGATCGCGTTGATTGCGACTGTTCTGACGTTGCTGGTGGGGTATCCGATTGCTTACGGCATGGCGCGAGCGCCAACTGAATGGCGTCCCACACTGATGATGCTGGTAATCCTGCCATTCTGGACCTCGTTCCTGATTCGCGTTTACGCGTGGATGGGCATCCTCAGCAATGAAGGTTACCTGAACCAGATTCTGCTGTGGTTGGGAATCATTTCGACGCCGCTGACCATTTTGAATACCAACACTGCTGTCTATATCGGAATCGTCTACACCTATTTGCCCTTCATGATCCTGCCGATCTATTCGTCGTTGGAACGCATGGATGAATCTCTGATCGAAGCAGCCGAAGATCTGGGCTGTTCCCGACTTCAGGCGTTCTGGCTTGTGACAATACCGCTGTCGCGTCCCGGCATCATAGCGGGCTGTTTTTTGGTTATGATCCCGGTGATTGGTGAGTTTGTTATCCCGTCTTTGCTGGGCGGGTCTGGTACGCTGATGATTGGCAAGGTGTTGTGGGAAGAGTTCTTCTCGAACCGCGATTGGCCGGTTGCCAGCGCCGTTGCGGTGGTTCTGCTGCTGATCCTTGTGGTCCCCATCGTGCTGTTTCAGCGAAACCAGCAGAAACAGACGGAGGCCGAGCAATGAACAGGCTAAGTTGGTTCAACGCGGTGTCTTTGACACTGGGATTTGCCTTCCTCTACATCCCGATGGTCATCCTGATTATCTACAGCTTCAACGAAAGCAAGCTAGTCACAGTCTGGGCCGGGTTCTCGACCAAATGGTATGGTGAGCTTGCCCAGAACGAGGCGTTTTTGAACGCGGCTTGGGTGACGATCCGTGTTGCGGTGTTCTCATCTACTTTGGCCACGATCCTTGGCACGGCAGCTGCTTATGTTCTGGTTCGTGGCGGGCGGTTTTTCGGCAGGACACTGTTTTCGGGTATGATCTATGCGCCGCTTGTGATGCCCGAAGTGATCACCGGCCTGTCGCTACTTCTGCTGTTTATCGGTATCGGACTTGATCGGGGCATTTTGACCATCGTTCTGGCCCACACGACCTTTTCGATGTGCTTTGTGTCGGTCGTCGTTTCCTCTCGCCTTGTGACCTTTGACAAATCGCTGGAGGAGGCCGCTTTGGATCTGGGATGTTCGCCCGCGCAGGCGTTCCGTCTTGTGACGCTGCCAATCATTGCCCCGGCGGTGATTTCGGGGTGGCTGCTGGCCTTTACCCTGTCGCTGGACGATCTGGTCATTGCGTCATTTACCTCGGGCCCGTCGGCCACGACCTTGCCGATCAAGATATTCTCGGCCGTCCGTCTGGGCGTCAGCCCTGAGATCAACGCATTGTCCACAATCATGATCGCAGTTGTCACCGTTGGCGTCATCACCGCCTCGCTGGTTACGAAACGCGCAATGGTCCGGCAAAAGCAGGATGAACTCGCCGCTGCGCGCACCGAATGAAACGTCTCTTTCCAGACTATACCTATGGACCAGGGCCACGACAGAACTGTTGGTGGGATCAGACGATTTCGGCCCCCGATTGGCCGATCCTCGCAGGTGATTTGAATGTCGACGTCGCGGTCGTCGGTAGCGGCTTTACCGGTCTTTCGGCGGCACTGCACCTAGCTGAGGCGGGCGCGAAAGTTGCCGTTCTTGAGGCTGCGACTCCTGGGTGGGGGGCTTCAGGGCGCAATGGCGGATTTTGTTGTCTCGGCGGGTCCAAGCTGAGCCACGGGTCAATGGTCCGAAGGTTTGGCATCGAAGCTACGCGGTCCTACGAACAGGCGGAAGCGGACTCTGTTCAGCTTGTCGCGGATTTGCTGGAACAGCATCGGATCGACGCAGATACCCATTCGAACGGCGAAACCCAACTGGCACATTCCGCACGCGCGATGGAAAAGCTGCGCCGTAAGGCAGAGGCTTCAGGCGTCCTGCATGAACCTGGTGACCTGCAGGGTTTGGGTCTGGGCGGCGCCTTTCATGGTGCCTATACAAATCCGGTTGGATTTGCCCTTAACCCACGAAAGTACCTGTTTGGCCTGGCAAGTGTTGCCCAAGGGCTGGGGGCGGGCTTGTTTCAGAAATCCCCGGTTGAAAGCATCAGGAAAACACCGGGCGGGTTCGACGTTGAAACCGGATCAGGTCATGTTCGTGCAAAAAATGTAATGATTTGTACCAATGGGTATTCCAGCGAGGATATGCCCCCCTGGTTGTCGGGGCGGTACATGCCCACGCAATCCACGGTTTTGGTGACCCGGCCGTTATCCGATTCCGAGCTGCAAGCGCAGGGCTGGACCTCGGAGCAGATGGGGTATGACACGCGAAATCTGCTGCACTATTTCCGCCTGATGCCTGACCGGAGGTTCCTGTTCGGCATGCGTGGGGGCCTGCGATCGTCGCCTCGGGCCGAGGCCGCCATTCGCCGGGCAGCGCTACATGACTTCCAAGGCATGTTTCCTGAATGGAATGATGTGGATGTGACCCATATGTGGTCCGGAATGGTGTGCCTGTCGCGCAAGTTGACGCCTTATGTCGGGCCGGTTCCCGATCAACCCGGAATGTTTGCCGCGTTTGCCTATCACGGGAACGGTGTCGCCATGGGCACATATTGTGGGCGCGCAATTGCTGGTTTGGTTTTGGACAAACAGTCCGAACTGCCCGTGCCAATTGCTCAGCCACCAAGGCGGTTTCCTCTTGGTTACTGGCGGCGCGCTCTGATGCCGCCGTCCTATGCGGCAATGGCGATTATTGATCGATTGTCGCTCTAAAGCGCGGCTATTTCCAGTTCGAGCGTTTGGGTGTAATCCGTGGCCCCGTTTTCGATGCGCCACAGGCAATAGGCCGCCATGCGCCAAGCATACCAAGGGCGCAATTTACGGTACCGCGTGACCGTTTCGGCATGACCGTAAGCGGCAAGAAACCGTTCTTCTTCGGCCACGCTCAGAGGTGCACCGCGGTAAAGCCGCTGCATGGCTGGGGACAGGAACATCGCGATGTCCTCGCACGGATCGCCCAAGGCAGGGCACTGCCAGTCGATAAGCGTCATACCGGTTGGCGCGACAAGGATGTTTCCGGCCACTGTATCGCCATGAATCAGGCACGTGTGTGTGGTCGCAGGCACATGGCCCGTTGGACGATGCTGCGCGAGCCGTGCACGTGTGTTAGAGGCGCACGCACTGAGAATACGCTGGGCGTGTTCAGCCAGATCACCGCTGCCATTGCACCCTTGCGGTGCTTGAACTGAAACATCAAGCTTGTGAAGTTTATGCAGCAATCCGGCCACAACCTCTGGATCGTTTTTCCACGGCGATCCCGGAGCGTGATCATAAAATACCCAATGGCCTGTATCATGTGCTCCGGTTGCACGCAGGCGTGGAACAAATCCGGTTGGTTCAAGGGCACGCAAGCATTGCGCTTCTAGTTCGGGGTCGTTGCGAAACAGCGGATTGCGCGGTGTCGCGCGGTACAGCTTCAACACTTTGTCGCCGCTGCCGCCCAGCACTTTCCAGACTTGATTTGTTCGGCCGCCATACAACGTCTGAAATTCTGCATCGGGCCGAACAAGGCCTTGCGTGCGCAGATCGTCGACCAGATCAGAAGGGGGGAGGGTTGGGCCAGACAGGAGCTTCACCAGTGCAGTTAGCGAGTCGAATTTGCAAAGGTTTGAACTGTCCTGACCGACAGATCAAGTTCCGGCTCTGACCCCAGTAACTGTCGTAGCGGTGACAACCTGCCCGCTTTCGAGCGTCAGCATGACTTGATTGTCCACAACCTGAGCTTCAACGACCTCGTCGTAAACCTCTGCCTGCTGTGTCGAAAGCAGTGCGTCGCCATCGTAACTTTCCAGCGTAGCTGAGTAAGTACCCGCCGCCAGCGGCTGCCCATCGCTTCGTTGACCAGCCCAAACTATACTCTGATCGGTTGTCGACACTGAGATGCGGTCGACAACGGCTCCTTCGCCGTCGCGGATAACCAGGGCCGCTTTGTCAGCCTCAGGTGCGGGCGTGGCAAACAGGGTCACAGGTTCGCCCTCGTATTGGAAAGCCGAGGGTGCCCGCACGTCCATGCCGATCCATTTGCCGAGCTTGTCCAGATTTGCACCACCCAGAGCCTGACCAAGTGTTGCTAACAGATCATTCGTCTGTACCTGCTGTTCAACCATCGAAAACTGCGCCAATTGCGATGCGTATTCCGACGCATCTAACGGTTTCAACGGGTCCTGATTCTGGGCCTGAACGGTAAGCATTTTCAGGAACGTCTCAAAGTCTGACGCCAGGCCAGTTTTTTTCGGCGCGTTTGCATTTCCTGTTGGGGTAGATGCTTGGGCGTTTGGTTGGGTTGGGGTAATCAAAGTCACAACCTCATGTCGATGCGGCCAACGGGGCCGGTTTTGGGAATGGGAGACGCATTTGAAGCGGTTTCGCTAAGCTGAGTTGTGTCAGCAGACGTTCGTTCCTGATGGTCGGCCTCGTGCTGCTCGGTGTCTGATGAAGTCCCAAGGTCAAATGAAAGATCGCCCAGACCAAAATTCTGGAACTCTTCCTCCAACACCGCCAAATGGCGCCGCATCATTTCAAGGGTTTCCGGGCGTTCGGCGGAAATTGTCAGATGCAACCCGTCATCGCGACCGTTTACCATGATGGAAACACGCCCCAGTTCCTCGGGGTTTAGTGCAATTTCAACCGCGCCGGACTTCGGCTGAGCATTGATGGCGGCGGAAATTTGGCCGGCAATGGCGCGTGCTGTCTCAGCTCGGGCGGTTTGTGCCATGAGCTGCAAGGGCAACGCTGCGTCCCGACCAGCCGAAACAGGCGAATCTGTCCTTAGGACGTGATTGTCCTCCACCTCAAGAAACGCGGTCGCATCAACCTGAGCACGGGGTTTTTCCGGCGCGAATAACTGCAACTGAGCAATGCTCGACATTCGTGCCGGGTTTGTGGTTCGCTGCGCCGCAGGATTGGATAGCGGCGGTTGTCGTGTTTCATGTCGGGTCGGCGCCAGATAAAGGGGCAGGTCCGCAACTTCCTTCGAGGGCGTAGCGGCAAGTGGCAATGCAGAATTCGGGGAGGCAGCCTTTGTCAGCGCTGCTTTTGGCAGAGCCTCTGGACGCAAATCGGCGCGGTTTTGAATACTTGTGGTAACCCTGCTTGGATCTTTGATGCCCCCATCAGCGCGTTCAACATCGGTGTTTGGGCCAGTCAGTTCGCTTTGATGCACTTTCGGAACGTGCACTTCTGGCGCGACAGTCTGCGACGGAGTTTGGACACGATCAAGTTTTGTGCCCAGTTCAAAACGTCCGCCTAAATAAGGGCGCAGCAGTCCCTGCTCAGGATCGGCGGGCGTTTCCAATTCTTCAACCAAGACAGTCTCATCCGTTTCAACGTCAAGATCCGGTTCCGCACTATTAAGTTCGGCCGATTCATCTTTGTTCTCACCTTTGTGGTGATTAAGCACCGCCTCAAACGCCGCGCCGCCTTCATCCCCCGGTTCAGACCTGGGTCCATTGGATTTGAATGTTTCGGACGGCGAGGATGTCATCACTGAAAGAGGGTTGGGCATTTTGCTCCGACTCCGATTGTGTGACAGGAAATCTGACTGCAGGAAGTTACGTTTATTTTAACCGCTTTCACCTTTGATCGAAAAAGTTCGATGCAATTTTCGGAGAAAGCCATGAAGGTTTCCGTGCCCCTTCCACCGTCTAAAACTCCCGCCACTTCCCAAAAATTGCAGGAAGCGGCTATCGAATTGGAGGCCGCGTTTTTGGGTGAGATGCTGAAGTCGGCCGGTTTGGGAAAAGCGCGCCAATCCTTTGGCGGAGGTGCTGGCGAAGATCAGTTCGCCTCGTTTCTGGTTCAGCATCAGGCCCGTGCGCTGGCGAAAGCCGGCGGCGTTGGCCTGGCCGAAGCACTCTTCGAATCTATGATGGAGAATTCCAATGCCAAAGATACCTGAGACCAGCCTCATAAAGTCACTTGAAGAAGTTCTTGAGCTTGAGCGAAACGCATTGGTGCGAGGCGAACTGGATCGCCTGCATCATACGGCTCCGGAAAAGGAAAAGCTGATCGGGGCGATCAATGATCTTGATGTCTTTGGAAGTGATGAACTGATCAGCCTGCAGAAAAAGGTCGAGCGGAATCAAGAATTGCTGAACAGCGCCGCCGAAGGGATTCGCGCCGTAGCCAACCGCATGGCCGAGTTGCGGCGCGTTCGGCAGGAATTCAGCACATATGGCGCAGACGGTCAGCGCAGCGAATTCGCCGTCCGTCATCAAGCCAAGCTGGAAAAGCGAGCATAGTTAAGAGTTTGATTCAAATCCGAGGTTTCTGAATTTCGCGCTTTAGCACTCCGTTAGGGGATCGACGTCAAAGGTGTTCGGGCACCTGAAAACATCAGGTGGCGCGAACAGCCCGACGGCAGATCGCACCGATCAGAAAGACGTCAAAGCCCGTATCAGTTGCGGGGTGAGCATGGGCGCAAAAGGCCCGAACGGAAAGGAAGAAAGCTAATGTCCAGCATTCTGACAAACAATGGCGCCATGGTCGCGCTGCAAACACTCAAGTCGGTCAACAAAGATCTTGGCGCAACCCGGAACGCGATCTCGACCGGTAAGGACGTTGCGACTGCGAAAGACAACTCGGCCGTCTGGGCGATTTCAAAAGTCATGGAATCGGATGTCAAAGGCTTCAACGCGATCAAGGACAGCCTGGCCCTTGGTGAATCCACCGTAGCAGTTGCGCGTAACGCGTCCGAAACGGTCACCGATTTGTTGTCCCAGATGAAAAGCAAAATCGTAGCAGCACAGGAAGACAACGTAGATCGCGACAAGATCAACGACGATGTGACCGCGTTAAAAGGCCAGATCAACTCGGTTGTGAACGCCGCGCAATTCAACGGCCTCAACCTGGTTAACGGCTCGGCGGGGTCCGCTTCGATCCTGGCGTCTCTTGACCGGGACAACTCTGGAAACGTGACCGCGTCTTCTATCACTGTTGCTGGACAGGACCTTTCTACCGGCGGGTATACGGCGGCTCAGGTCTTTGACGGGTCGACCGGGTCTTCCACCGGCAACGACCGCGTTGGTGCGACGATTGACAACGGTACAACTTCGGCAACCGCGCTGGTAACGGATGAATCCAGTGGTGCGTTTGCTGCAGGTGACAAGGTTGTGCTGGCGATCGATGATCAGGTCGTATCCTACACGGTTTCCGCAACGGATGCTGCGGCCTCCACGACCGGTGATATCGTTGCAGTTGGGTTGAAGGCGAAAATTGATGAACTTGGTATCACGGGTCTGACTGTTGATTATGACTCGGGCACTGCGGGCACCTTGTCCGTTGCCAATGCCACCGGCACGGACATTTCGTTCTCGGCTCAGTATGTGAACGCGGGTTCAGGCGGTCTTGGCGCATTGACCGGCATTGATGTTTCAACCGGTGCAGGTGCTACGGCCGCGTTGGCCACAATCGAGACGCTGATCGACACATCGATCGATGCATCGGCGGCCTTTGGTTCTTCGCAAGGTCGGATCGAAACGCAGAAAGAGTTCATTTCGAACCTGGCGGACTCGTTCAAATCCGGTATCGGGTCGTTGGTCGATGCGGATATGGAAGAAACCTCGGCACGTCTGCAGGCGCTTCAGGTTCAGCAACAACTGGCAACCCAGTCACTGTCGATCGCAAATCAGGCACCGCAGTCGATTCTGTCACTGTTCCGCTAAGTTCAGGAACATGTTCGGGGCGCGGCAACGCGCCCCGATACTGACCGCCAAGTGGCAGACTATTGGAAGGATTTTACGTGACCCCGCAAGCCATCGCACAACGAGCATATTCACAGACCGCCGCGCCAACGCGCACCCCGCGCGATACGGAATACGAAGCGATCTCGAAAATCACGCGCAGGCTCAAGGCCGCCGCGGCCCGCCAAAAATCAGATTTCGGCGCGTTTGTGCAGGCTTTGCACGAAAACCGGCGACTGTGGACCGTTCTGGCCAGTGGCGTCACGGACTCTGACAATGCGCTGCCAAATGATTTGCGTGCGCGGATATTCTATCTGGCGGAATTCACCGAACAGCACAGTAGCCAGGTATTGGCGAACAAAGCCTCGGTTGAGCCATTGTTGGAGATCAACATGGCTGTTCTGCGCGGTCTTCGCCAAATGGGGGCTACCTGATGGCAGGGTTGGTTTTGAAATTGGCGCCGAAAGAACGGGTTTTGATCAACGGTGTAGTCGTGGAAAATGGAGACCGCCGTAGTCGGTTTTCGATCATGACACCTGAGGCGAATGTACTGCGCCTGCGGGATGCGATCCACCCGGACCAGGTCAACACTCCGGTTCGACGTGTCTGCTATGCTGCTCAACTTGTGCTGTCTGGAGATATGGAACCCGATCAGGCACGCCAACAATTGTTACGCCGCGTCGAAGAGCTGAGCCAGGTCTTTACTGACGCCGACAGTCGCCGGGTTCTGTCCGAGGCAACGCAAGCGCTTCTGGATCAGCAGTTTTACAAATGCCTTAAAGCCTTGCGCGCGCTGCTGCCCCGCGAAGAGCGGCTCATGGCCTACCAGTAATGACGTTCCAGCCGGTTATACCTTCGGGCGGCATTGTCGGCTGGCGATTCCTGCAGCGGACATATGACGCGCAGATCGACAGTTTTTCTTCGTCCTCTGTCAACAAAAGGGACAGTGAGTACTTTTTGGAGAAGATCAAAAAGGTCCAGACAGCAGAGGAATTGGTGTCCGATCGCCGGTTGTTGCAAGTTGCACTCGGGGCCTTTGGGTTGGAATCCGACTTGGACAATCGCTACTTCATACAGAAGATCCTGTCCGACGGGACCAAAGCGCAGGATGCGTTGTCCAATCGTCTGTCCGACAAAAGGTACCGGCAGTTTTCCGAGGCGTTTGGGTTTGGGCCGGGCGAGGTGCGCAAAACCGGGCTGATCACCAACATGGAAGAGATTGCACGTGACAGCGTCGTGTCTCGATTTGAAATTGCTGTGGGTGAATCAGATGAAACGATGCGGATCGCTTTGTATGCGCAGCATGCTCTGGGGGAGCTGGCTCAAAAGGAAGGCAGCAAAGATACCAAGTGGTTTGATTTGATGAGTTTGCCTCCGCTGCGGCGGATGATGGAAAATGCTCTGGGGTTACCGTCCAGCTTTGGCCAGTTGAATATCGACAAGCAACTGGAAGTGTTCAAAGACAGGTTGTCAGGGCTGACCGGGTCCGATGATCTGGCCCAATTCGAGGATAAGGCCGCAATAGAGCGCCTGACAGATCAATTCCTTGCCCGTAGTCAAATCGCCCAGCTTGAAAGCGCGATTTCCCCGGCGCAGACCGCGCTGATCCTGCTTGGTGTCTAAGGCAAAAAAGTGCTTCGGACGCGCGACGACCACCAGAAGCATTGTCGGGTGGCCCTGATTGATTTGAACTGCGCGCTTTTTGTATCTTAAGCGTTCAGAACGGCATCTGCGGAAGTTCTGAGAGCATAAGACTCGACCGGTTGCGAAACATTATGCAGCTTGACGTCGCCAAGAGGCAGCGCATTGGCGCAGGCGGGCACAATATCGGCAGACACCACAATCCTGTGGTTTTTGGTTTTTCCATATTCACCCAGACGCGCAGCGATATTCGCGGCTTGTCCGATCACGGTAAAGTCCAGCCGTTCACGTGATCCGACATTGCCGTAGGTCACGCGCCCGTAGGCAACCCCGATTGAGCAATCACAATGATTGTCGGAACCTGACTGGCGCAACTCTCCCAACTTTTCTACGATGTTGATGGCGCTTCGCTGCGCGTTCTCGCGGGCGTTTTTTGAATCCTCACCCGCTGGAAACACGGCAAGGACCGCGTCACCGATGAACTTCAGGACTTCGCCGCCGTTTTCATGCACAATGCCAGAAACGGTTTCAAAAAAGTCGTTCAGTAGATTTATGTAGTCGGCGCGCCCCAGTTTCTCTTCCAAGCTGGTCGAATTGCGCAGATCACAGAACATAATGGCGGCATCAATTTCATCCCCGTCACCGCGCCGGATCTCACCCCCTAAGACGCGCGCGCCCGAGCGTTTGCCAACATAGGTTTCAAGCAGGACCTGAGCGTTCTCGCGCTGCATGAAAACCTCATAAAACCGGGCGATGACCAGCGAGCATTCGAACACCAGCCCAAGGTTTTCCGTCGTGAAACCGTCCGGGTGATCGCAGGTCAGGGTCAGAACGTTGGTACGTCCATCCGAGAACGGCAACGGCATGGCGACATAGTCGGTCGCCCCTTTTTCACGCAGGTCCTCCATGATTGGAAAGCTATTATGGGGGTTTTCCGCGTTCAGCCGCTGTCGCACGCCGCCCAGCCCGTTCGACACATGACGTAATGGGCTGTTGATATAAGCCGGGTGGTCGTGGATTTCGTAGGTCGGAACATTGGTCGAAATCTCCGCCTCGCCCTTTTCCCAGATGTAGTGCTTGCCCGCTATCAGCGGATGCAGGGACCATGTCAGGATGCTCAGGCGCTGGATGGCGATCCCATGTTCCAGCATTTTCTCGGCCAGCGCTTTGGTGAATGCCTCAGGCGTGTCATTCGCAGACGCCCCACGCATCAGCCAATCAATCAAAGGACCACTGATATTGCCGTCTTCGGGTTCCCGGAGCTGGTTATCGCCCAAATCGATCCGGGTATACGCGTTGGGCAAAAACCCGATATGCCCCTGAATGGCGGCACTTTCTGGAAGCGCCTCCTCATAGGCCCAAACGGAATTGGCCAGTCGTTCACCATCCAGGATAACGTCGTGATAGGTCGCAGTGCCCTTGAAGGGGCAAAAGGTTTGCAGTTCGGTCTCGTCGCTGAGATCCACCAGCACATCCTCGCGCGGGATGTAGATCGTCGGCGGAAGCCGCGTTTCGTACATGACTTTGGCGTTGTTGCTTTCGGCTAAAAGGTCCTGGTCCCGATAAATCGCAATTTTACCGCTTAACCGTTCGACCGAGATCCCATAGCCCTTTGGTCTTGCTGTGGCGTGGACGTTCATCATCATCCTCCCTGGCCCGGGGTCACTATAGGATGGGCCTTGTGAAGGGGATTTCCAAGGGGCGGTCTCGGCATTTTTATCGTGCGATAGCGGCGAAACCCCGTCGGATCAGACCATCTGGATTACATCCTTTTCGATGGACAGCATATAGCCTTTCTTGGCGATGTTCTTGACCAGCAGCTCGCTGACCATCTGATTGCCCAAGGCATCACGCAACCTTTTGATCCGCGTGGCGCCGGCAGCTTCGTCACAGTCGGCGGCGCTTTTGCCCGAGATCATCGCCTCGATCTGAACACCGGACAGAACCTCGTCATCCAGTCGGGACTCAGCCAGGACGGACAATGTCTCCATCGCTGCGGGCGTCAGTTTGAAATCCATATTGTTCAGGTAGACGGTGTTTTCCTCGCGACTGATCAGCAAGGATGTCACTTGAATACCAGTTCGTTCAATTTGCGCCATCCGACGGTTCAGCATCACCAGCATCACCAGAAAAACCAGCGCCGTCACAAGCATGGCGCTGGCAAAGACAAGCAATACAAATATCACCATACGATAGCTGGACAGCGTATCGGCAAAGGCGGTGCCGGACTGGGCCAAAATCTCCAACAGGCGAATTTCAGTCTGCGAGGTCAGATCGCTTTCGACAAACAGCCGTTCAACGCGCGCGTTAAATGCGTTGGCGTCAGGCAGGGTCCAGAACAAAAAGATGGCGGCAGTGACGAGAATCAGGATGATCGCCGCAATACCCGCACCGACCAGTCTTGTTCCTGACCGTCTGGCTTCAGTAACGGAGATAGAATTGTCCGGCATTGGCCTTCCTTTTATCCAATCCTTCCGGCCCAAAGACAGACATGACGTTCAATAAGGTCCAGCCCGAAGCACTAAGGCGTTGCGAGACTTCTTGTTGGGCCTGGCCTTTGTCACAGGCCGAAACCTGCATCACGCCATAATGCAGCCGCAGGGGGTTGTCCTGCTTGGCCTTGTAGTCCGCATAGCACTCTGCCGACGCGGCGGTACCAAGCGATATCAGGGCCGCAACGGCCAGAGAAGAGAGGATCGGTTTCATAGGCTGCATCCTGCGCATGGGTTTGCACGATATTCAATAACCTAAGGGGTTTGAGGGGCGTGATATCGGATAACAACCGCTCGTTATTGCTTGTCTGAAGGGTGCGGACCCAGTGTTGGGGCATCACGTTTGCGGTCTGTGCCGGATCGCCCCGAAACACTAGGAAGGACACGCATCATGCACCGGAAGTTCATCGCTATTATCGTCGCTACTGCTGTTGCCATCACCGGCGTCTCAGCCTCGCAGGCACGGGCTGCGGATGCCAAGGACATCCTTGGCGGGCTTGCCGCTATTGCGATCATAGGGGCAGGGGTCCACTACTATAACCAGGAAAAACGCAAGAACCGAACCCGGACAACGCGTCATCAGACCTACACGCCCCAACCTTATGTAGCGCAGCCCAGCTACCCGGTACGCCCCCTGCCGCAGCATGTGGCGCGGTATGATCTGCCGCAGCAATGTCTGCGCACATTCAATACGTATTCGAACAACCATCCGCTTCTGGCACCGAATTGCCTAAAGAAGCACTACAAACATGCCAATAGCCTGCCGCAAGAGTGCAAGGTCGGTTTCTGGAACGGCAATAAGGTGAAGCGGGCATACGAACCCGCATGCCTGCGCCAGAAAGGATACCGCGTCGTTTACAAGTAATCACTTTCGAGCAGGAGCGGAGCCATAGAAGCACCGCGCGGGAGAGGGTGGCGCAAGCCGCCCTCTCTTTTTTGTCTTGCGGCGGGGCGCGAAACGCGGTTTTCGGTTGATATGACAACACCAGATTATTCGATTGAACAGGCGGCATTGGCGCAAGGATATGTACGCATTGCCGGTGTGGATGAGGTGGGCCGGGGACCATTGGCCGGGCCAGTGGTTGCGGCTGCCGTGATTTTGAACCCCGAAGATATTCCCGAGGGGCTGAACGACTCCAAGAAGCTGACGGCCAAACGGCGCGTTGCAATGGACGCTGCCGTTCGCGACCGTGCGGAATTCGCCATTGCCGATGCTTCGGTTGCCGAGATTGACGAACACAACATCTTGCGTGCCTCGCATCTGGCGATGGAACGAGCGGTTGCGGCCCTTGATCCTCCGCCGGACTATCTGCTGATTGACGGAAACATGATCCCTCGCGGTTTGACGATCCCGGCGCAGGCGGTTGTCAAAGGGGATGCGCATTCGGTGTCGATTGCGGCGGCTTCTATCATTGCCAAAAACTGGCGCGATCAACTGATGGTGGATTTGGCGCAACAGCATCCCGGCTATGGATGGGAGAAGAACGCGGGCTATCCGTCAAAACAACACAGGGAAGCTCTGCAAAATCTTGGTGTGACCCCACATCATAGGCGTTCATTCAAGCCGGTACACAATATCTTGTATCAAGAGTAAATCGTAAGCTGCTGATTCAAAAAAGAAATTGACGGCGAATCGACTTTGACTCATCCTTGTCTCAACCAAATGAGCGCAAAAGCGCCGTGGATACTTGAGGCAGTAGAATGACAACAACCACTAAAAAGGGCGCAAAAGCGCTCCCTTTAAACACGATTCTATCTGGCGACTGCATCGATGTGATGAACAGTCTACCCGAGGCGTCGGTTGACCTGATTTTCGCAGATCCGCCATATAATCTTCAACTCAAAGGCCAGTTGCATCGCCCCGATAACAGCCAGGTAGACGCAGTTGACGATCACTGGGATCAGTTTTCAAGCTTTGCTGTCTATGACAAATTTACCCGTGAATGGCTGAAGGCGGCGCATCGTCTATTGAGACCCAATGGTGCGATTTGGGTTATCGGGTCTTACCACAACATCTTCCGCGTGGGTTCGGCCCTGCAGGACGCGGGCTATTGGATTTTGAACGATGTTGTCTGGCGCAAATCGAACCCGATGCCGAATTTCCGTGGCAAGCGTTTCACCAATGCGCATGAGACAATGATTTGGGCCTCCAAGCGTGAGGGTGCTAAGTACACGTTCAACTACGAAGCGCTGAAGGCGCTGAACGAAGGCGTACAGATGCGCAGCGACTGGGTTCTGCCGATCTGCACCGGGCACGAGCGTCTCAAGGATGAAAACGGGGACAAAGCACACCCGACGCAAAAGCCGGAATCGCTGCTGCACCGTGTCCTGATTGGTTCGACCAACCCCGGTGATGTTGTTCTGGACCCGTTTTTTGGTACGGGCACAACCGGTGCTGTCGCCAAGATGCTGGGTCGCGAATTCATCGGGATCGAACGCGAGGAGAGCTACCGCAAGGTTGCCGAGAAACGCATTTCCAAAGTCCGCAAGTTCGACCGCGAAGCGCTGGAGGTAAGCGCCAGCAAACGCGCCGAGCCACGCGTCCCCTTCGGCCAACTGGTCGAACGCGGTATGTTGCGTCCGGGTGAAGAGCTTTATTCCATGAATCAGCGTCACAAGGCCAAAGTGCGTGCGGACGGAACGCTGGTGGGTAACAACGTCAAAGGCTCGATCCATCAAGTGGGCGCGCAATTGGAAAACGCGCCCTCATGCAATGGCTGGACCTACTGGTGCTTCAAACGCGATGGCAAAACAGTGCCGATCGACGTTCTGCGCCAACAGATCCGGGCCGAAATGAACTAATTTAACGAACACCGCCGGTGCCTGTGGCCTGACACAAGGCACTAAGCCTTGCCCCGCCGATCTCGGCGGGGTCTTTTGTTTTATTCGTCCCCCGGTTCCGATATGAGATTTCTTACACTGTTGAGCACGTGAGGAGCCTTGGCCATGTCGGATGTAACAGCCAGCGAGTCCCGATTTGGGCGGTTCTTTGTGACCAAGCCGGATGAGTATGATCTGGACAACAAATACACTGAGGCAGCGCTGGAGCGGCATAAGCGCGAAGGGTTGGAGCTGGCCGTTCGTGCCCGCTGGGTGGCGATGGGGCTGACCGGCATTCTGTTGATCTACCTGAACACCAATTGGGATGTTCTGTGGTATCACTTCATTCTGTTGTTGATCTGCGCCAATGGTTGGCTGATCCGGCGTGCCGGGCGTGTTGGGCAGTCACGTGTCGAATTGTTGCTGATTTTTGTCGATCTGTTGATCATGACACTGGGGATGATTGTGCCCAATCCGTTCAGCGATGATGTGCGACCGCTGGCTATGCAATTTCGGTTCGACAACTTCCAGTATTTTTTCATCATTCTTGCGGCAGGAACCTTGGCCTATTCGTGGCGCACGGTCGTGGCTATTGGGACATGGACCGCGATGATGTGGACAGTGGGTTGGATCATCGCCTGGTGGGTGGCTACGCCAATTCCGGGCATCAGTGAGCGCGTGGCCGAGGCATTGGCAGGGTATCCCGATGTAGCAGTTCTGTTGGATCCCAACAGTTTTATGGTTCCTCAACGTATACAGCAGGTGATCGTGTTTCTGATGGTTGCGGTCACGCTTGGTATTTCCATGCGGCGGCTCAACCGGTTGTTGATGACGAATGCAGGGCTTGAAAGGGAACGCGCAAACCTGTCGCGATACTTCTCGCCAAATGTCGTGGACGAGCTCAGCCAGAATGATGAACCGCTCAAGCAGGTTCGCAAAGAAGACATCGCCGTTTTGTTCATAGACATCGTTGGGTTTACCAAATTCGCGGCCGGGCGCGACCCGTATGACGTCATCGAATTGCTGCGCGGTTTTCACGCCCGAATGGAAACGGAAGTCTTCCGTCACCATGGCACGTTGGACAAATATCTTGGGGACGGTCTGATGGCCACCTTCGGAACGCCGGTGCCAACCCCACTGGATGCCAGCAACGCGGTGGCTTGCGCGCTGGATATGGTGGACGTGATTGATCGCTGGAATCTGGAGCGGCGGCGGGCAGGCGAGCCGGAAATCCGCGTGGGAATAGGGGTTCACTACGGGTCAGTGGTATTGGGAGATATTGGGGCGAACCGATTGGAATTTGCAGTCATCGGGGATGCGGTGAATGTCTCTGCCAAACTTGAGGCGTTGACCCGCGATCTTGACGTTCGCGTAGTGCTGAGCGATGCGGTGCGGGCGAAAGTAATTCTGGAAGGTAACAACGCACCCGACCTCATGGCCGGTTTTGCGAGGCATGAAAACCAGCCTGTCCGCGGGGTACAGGGCGCTATGGACATTTGGGTCCATTAGGTCCAGCGGCTCCCGCCGATCTGTCACGCATCGAAGATGCATGGCATCCCGTTGGGCCGTGCAGCGCACAAGCGCGCTGCGGTCAGGATCGCGGCAGTGGGTTTAAAGACCTGTTGTAGGGTTTCCAGTCGGTGACTTCGGGATAATATTGTCGCCGCCACGCACGTACGCGGGGGTTCATGACACGACGCCACAGTGGTGGGATCATCGCAGCGACAGTCATCACAGGGTAGCCATAGGGAAGTTGCGGGGCCGCGTCCTCCGAGTGATGCTGCAGCAACGGAAAGCGCCGGTTTGGTTTGTAGTGGTGGTCAGAATGGCGTTGCAAGTTGATCAGTAGCCAGTTCGACGCTTTTTGCGAAGCGTTCCATGAATGGCGCGGCTGGACGTGTTCGTATTTTCCCTCGCCCAGGTGTTTGCGCGTCAGGCCGTAATGTTCGACGTAATTCACCAGTTCCAGTTGCCATATGGCGACGCCTGCCTGCACCAGGAACAGGGCAACGCCCGACCATCCCCCGAGCACGAAAGCCAACGCCAGCATACCCGCCTGAAGCGCCCAATAGCGCCAGAACGGGTTCGCCAGGTCGGTCCAAGGGCGTTGCTTGCGCGCCAGCTTGTCCCGTTCCGCGCGGAACGCGGACACGAGGCATTGCCACAGCACCCGAGGGTAAAACCGGTGGAATCCTTCATTGTACCGCGCTGTGACCGGATCGCGTGGGGTCCCGACGTATCGGTGGTGGACCAGCAGGTGTTCTGACCGGAAGTGGGAATACAGCACCATGGCCAGAAGAATATCACCCAGCCATCGTTCCAATCGCCCTTTCTGGTGCATCAGTTCATGACTGTAGTTGATCCCGATGGTGCCGGAGATCACGCCCATACCGAAGAACAAGCCAATTTTGCCCAGAACGGACAGGTGATCGGTGTGTGTTGCGTACCAGATCAGTCCAAACAGAGTCAGAAACTGAATCGGAGCCCATGCCTTGGTCAGCAGAACGTACCATTTCAGGCCGCTGTCTGGTGTGTCAGGGTCGACATTCTCAAGGTTTAGGCCCGTCAGCTGGTCCAGAACCGCGAATACCCACCAGGTCGAAAGTGGCACCAGCAAGACCCACCAGCCACCGGCAAACGCGGTAAGCCAGATAATGGGGATCAACAGGAGGGAAACCCAGTACGGCAACGCTGCTTGCCAACGTGACAGACTTTCTGATGCGATCATCGCTTCGCTCCGAGAAACTGCTGGCAGACTAGCCTCACCCGACAAGGCCGCACAATGGGTTACGTAGAGCGCCAAAGATCATAAGCCTTTCGCATGACCGTAGGCAGGTCACTGGGTCGGAACGCGTGCTTGTCCATGATAATCAGGTCATCCTGCGGCCTGTCGGCTGGCAGCGTGGCTGTCCAGATGCGCAGGATCAGGTGGAAATGCGTAAAGGTATGACGCACTTCGCTTGGTAACACCTGCCAGTCGCTTGGAAATGGCGGGACCTCAGCCGGCGCGTCTGTCCATTCCGAACCGGGCCAGCCCAGCATCCCGCCCAGCAGCCCTTTGTCGGGGCGGCGTTCCAGCAGCAAGGCTCCGTTATCGCCTTGGGCAATATAGACATGGCCATATCGGGTTGGCTTGGGCTTTTTAGGTGATTTGCGCGGCAGTTCGGCCTGCGTTCCTGCCACGCGGGAAGCGCAGGGGTCACGGACGGGGCAGATCCCACAGGCCGGAGATTTTGGTGTGCAGATTGTGGCTCCTAAATCCATGACCGCCTGTGCGTAGTCTCCGGGTCGGGTGACAGGCGTCAGCACTGTGGCTTTGCTTTTCAGCAGTGGCTTCGACCCGGGCAGCGGGTCGTGGATGTCGTATAGGCGGGCCATCACCCGTTCGACATTGCCGTCCAACACGGTTTCAGGGCGATCAAAAGCGATGGCTGAGATCGCGGCGGCGGTATACGGGCCGATACCGGGCAATTTAAGCAGCGCATCATAGGTATCAGGAAACTGACTGTTATAGTCGTCAGCTACGACCCTTGCGCATTTCAGAAGGTTGCGGGCGCGCGCATAATATCCAAGGCCGGCCCATTCTCCCATGACCTGATCATCCGGGGCGGCTGCCAGGGCCTGAACTGTCGGCCACCGGTTTGTGAACCGCATAAAATAGTCGCGTACCGCTGCAACGGTGGTCTGCTGCAGCATGACCTCGGACAACCAAACGCGGTAGGGGTCAGGCATCACGCCTGCAGCCCGATCGGCGGGGGCCACACGCCATGGCATCGCGCGCGCATGGCGGTCGTACCAGTCCAGCAGCGCACTGCTCACATCAAATTCACCAGAGTCACGCAAGTTTTATCTATCTCCCTGTCGGGTTTCGCTGGCGCCCGTTGCCCCGCCCTTTACAATAGCGGCGCAGGAGTTGGAAACCAGATGCAGCGCAGACGTTCTTCGACCCGCGGGTTTAAACGCACCGCGACATTGCTGAACGACCAGATCAGGCGCGCCGGTGAAAGCCGGGGCTTTGCCGTGTCACGCCTGTTGACCCATTGGTCCGAAATCGTTGGACAGGATATGGCTGCCATCGCGCGGCCGGTGAACGTGGGCTATGGTAAGGGCGGAATCGGTGCAACGCTGACGGTGCTGACAACTGGCCCGCAGGCCCCGATGCTGGAAATGCAAAAGGAACAGCTGCGCGGAAAGGTGAATGCGGTCTACGGCTACAATGCGATCAGCCGGGTACGCATCACTCAGACCGCTCCGACGGGATTTGCCGAGGGGCAGGCCAGTTTCGACCACAAGCCGAAACAAGCAAAACCCAAGATCGAACCGGAAATCGCAGCCGAGGCGGACCGGGCAGCGCAAGATGTCACAGATGGTGATTTGCGCGCAGCCCTTGAACGTCTGGGCCGTAACGTTTTATCCAAGCAAAAACGCTGAGAAAGGGCTGAGAAATGAGCCGTATTGCAACCGGAATTTGTGCGGCCGTCGCCGTGGCCGCTGGCGGTTATTGGCTGTCGCTGTCAAATTCCAATCCAGTAAATCCGTTGATCAGCAGCGCCGAGGCGCAAGAGGCCGATTTGGACACGTCCACCATCGTCGAAATGACGTTGGGCGCCGAAGACGCGCCGGTCGAGATCATCGAATATGCCTCCTACACCTGTCCTCATTGTGCGAATTTCCACAATGGTGCGTTCAAAGAGCTCAAGAAAGACTTCATCGACACCGGCAAGGTGAAGTTCATCTATCGTGAGGTCTATTTTGACCGCTATGGCCTGTGGGCGTCGATGGTTGCGCGTTGCGGCGGTCCCGAAAAGTTCTTTGGCATCTCGGACCTGATTTATGAAGGTCAGTCCGAATGGACCAAAGCCGGCGGCCCCGCCGAAATCGTCGACGAGCTGCGCAAAATCGGCCGTCTGGCGGGCATCGACAATGACCAGCTTGAAGCGTGCCTGCAGGACGGTACCCGCGCGCAGACGCTGGTGGCGTGGTATCAGGAAAATGCCGAACGCGACGGCGTTCAGGCCACCCCGTCCTTTGTCGTGAACGGCAAGAAGGTCGACAATCAATCCTACGAGGGCTTCAAAAAGCTGATCGAAGAAGAACTTGGCAGCTGATTGCTGTCGGCCGGCCCGCCAAGGGCCGGTCACCTACTTTGGCGATGGAGCAATTTGCAGCAGCATCTGCTTCACCTTCTCGGCCTCGGCAACTTTCAACCGAACAGGTAGCGTAATGACCTTGCTGCGAAACGCGGCAGGCAGGCGTACGGCGTCTTTTTCCGTGGTTACCATCTGTGCGCCCAGCAATCTTGCCTCGTTTTCAAGGCGGGTCATCAGAGCAGGCGTTAGCGGCTGGTGATCGTCCAGCGCCTCTGCCCGAAGTAGCGTCGCGCCTTGTTGGCGCAGCGTGGCAAAGAACTTTTCCGGATGGCCGATGCCCGCAAAGGCAAGAACCATAGTATCGCTCCAATCCATGCCGGTTTGCAGCGGCTCAACCGCGCCTGTGGCATGCGGAACAGTCAGTCTTTGTCCCCAACGATCGGCGAATTCCGACTGGGCATCCGCGTCGCCGAGGGACAACATCAGATCAGCGCGCTGTAATCCGACTTCCACCGGTTCTCTTAATGGGCCAGCCGGCAAGCATAGCCCATTTCCGAAACCGCGTGCCGCATCCACCACGATGACCGAGAAATCCTTAGCTACCGAGGGGTTCTGAAACCCGTCATCCAACACGATGACTGTGGCACCTGCTGCTGCAGCTGCCTGGGCTCCTGCAGCGCGGTCCTTGGCAACCCAAACATCGGCAAAAGCCGCCAGCAACAGCGGCTCATCCCCGACCTGCGCTGCGGTGTGCTTACCGGGGTCAACACGTACTGGCCCTTCGAGCGAACCACCGTGCCCGCGGGTGACCACATGCGTTTCATGCCAGGCATCGCGCAATTGCTCGATCATCCAGATCACGGTCGGCGTCTTGCCGGTTCCTCCAGCATTTAAATTGCCGATGCAAATGACGGGGACTCCAGGCTTTAAACCAGTCCCGGAAGCGATCCGGCGGGCCGTTGCCTTGGCATATAGCCGACCAAGCGGCGCCAGAAGCCGCGCGCGCAAGTCCAGCCGATCTGGCGCGGTATTCCAGAAATCAGGTGCTCGCATCATCCGCACTCCGCTGGTCCAGATAGTCCTGTATCAAGTCGATCAAGTGATCCGCTTGTGGTGCACCTTCGGTTACTATTCGCCAACCCGCCAGTGCCATATTGGCAGCTTGATCCGGCGCCAACAGCTCGACCACTGCATCGCCCAGCTCGGTGGCGGATCTGACAGTGCGCGCGGCCCCGGCCCGGTCAAGCTGATCGTAAAGCTGTTGTTGGCTGTGCACAAACGGGCCGTGGATCACAGCTGATCCCAGCGCCGTGGCGATCAGCGGGTCTGCGCCTCCGGCACCGCGTTCCAGTGAGCTGCCCATGAAGGTCACCGGCGATACACGGTGCCACAGACCCAGATCCTCGGGCACGGCGGACAGGATCACTTGTGTCATGTCCTCGATCGTTCCGCTTTCGTCCCAGTTGGTACATCGCAGATCCATTGCCTCAAGCCGCCGGTGCAGCGGCCCGGCTTCTGTAATGTCGGCCACTTGCAGGACCAAAGCCAAACGCGGAAGCATGCGCATTGCCTGCCTATGGGCGCTGAGGACCGAGATAAATTCCTTGTCCTGTACCCATGCCGCCAACCAGACCGGCCGACCGGACAGCGAATGATTCACTTCGATCAGCTCGTCCTCGGGCCACGGGCGCGGGTTTGGGCTGACATGAAGGGGGGGCGCCTCTTTCACCTTGTTCGAAGCAATGCCTAGTCGCCGAACCTGACGGGCGGTGTCCGGTGTCGTGCACAAGATCGTCTGAAAACAGTCAATCGTGTATCGGGTTATGTCAGGCAGCCAACGGCCGCCTCGCGCGACTTTCACGTCCGCTTCTGCTTCGATCAACATCAGGGGAATCCCACGTTCATCGGCGCGCGTAATCACGTTTGGCATCAGGCCGCCTCCAACCCAAATGCCAATTTCTGGCCGCCAATGATCCAGAAACGCGCGCGCAGCACCGGTTTGTTCAGAGGGCAGGTTGACCAGAGGGTATCCACCGCTGGCCCATCGCGTCAGATCCGCATCGGGCGGCGCGGTCAGCACCACCGACAGGTTTGGTCGGGCTTGCTGCAGCCGCTGGCAAAAATCAATAATGGCACGGTGACGTTCCCATGCATTGATATGCAGCCACAGTACCTCACCTTCAGGCCGCGCAATCTCGCCGCTGCTGGTGGTATTCTGCATACCCCAGGACAGCACGCGATACGCGGCAAGGCTTAACGAGCGTGGCTTGCTCATGGTGCGATTCCAGGGCTTTCCGGTTCGAGTTGTTCCGACAGTAGTCCATAAACACCTGAACCCGCAGCGATCACTCCGTTCAAACGCGGAAGTGCGTTGTTGAATCGCAGGGGCTGGCCCGCCCGGTCCGAGCACATGCCACTGGCTTCGCGAATTATCAGATCACCCGCGGCGATGTCCCATTCCCAGCTGGGCCTAAGCGTCATCATCCCGTCAAATCGCCCCTGCGCGACTAGCGCCATGCGATATGCCAGCGACGGCCTGTAGTTCCGTTTGAACTCGGGCACCTGTCCCTGACGCCAGTGCCGGGGTTGCAGGTTCGGTTTCGCGGCCAGAACCTCGGCGCTGTCCAGCGCGCAACGCTCGCTGACATTGATCGTTTCTTGGTTCAGCGTGGCACCCTGACCTTTAGCCGCCGCATAAAGCAGGTCGCGTAACGGCAGGTAAATCACAGCTGCTGTGACCACGCCCTGCTCGGCGACGGCCAGTGAATGAGCCCAGGTCCGCGAACCCTCGGCAAAGCTGCGGGTCCCATCAATCGGGTCAATGATAAAAACGCGGTCTTTCGACAGCCTGTCCGGTGAATCCTCGGTCTCTTCGCTAAGCCAGCCATACCCCGGACGTGCCGCAGGCAACATTTGTTCAAGCATCGCATTGACGGCAAGATCGGCTTCAGTCACGGGACCGGCGCCGTCGGGTTTATCCCAGCGTTCCGCAGTGGCCCCCGAAAACCGTGTGGCGATCTTTCCGGCCTCTAATGCGGCGTCAATCAGCAGTTGCAGGTCAGTTGCCGGCAAGTGTCATTCCTTCGATCAGGATCGATGGCACCACGCGGGACAAATACGTGCGAGCGTCATTTGCCGGAATTATCCGTTTCAGCATGTTGCGCAGATTGCCTGCGATTGTGCATTCGTTGACCGGGTGGGTAATCTCACCGTTTTCGACCCAAAAGCCCGATGCCCCGCGCGAGTAATCACCGGTGTTGGGGTTGATTGTCGAACCGATCATCGAGGTCACCAGCAGTCCGGTCCCCATATCGCGTACCAAATCGTCGCGGCTGTGCTGGCCCGGGGTCAGGCTGAGGTTCCAGTTGCTTGGTGACGGAGGACCAGACACGCCGCGGGCCGCATTACCGGTTGAGTTCATGCCCAGTTTCCGCGCGCTGGACAAATCCAGCGTCCACCCGGTTAGAACCCCGTCTTCAATGATTGCCCTTTGTTGTGTCGGCAAACCTTCGGCGTCAAACGGGCGCGAACCCGAGATTCGCGGACGGTGCGGGTCTTCGAGCAGCGACAGATGTTCTGGCAGTACCTGCTCTCCCAGACTGTCCTTAAGCCAAGACGCGCCACGGGCAATTGCTGCGCCGTTGCTGGCGGCCAGCAAATGACCGATCAGCGAAGATGAAATCCGCTCGTCAAACAGAACCGGGAATGTACCTGTCGCAGGTTTTTGTGCCCCAATTAGCGCAACGGCGCGTTCGCCTGCTGTGCGGCCAATTTCACCGGGGCTACGCAAGTCGTTTTGAAACGTTCGGCTGTCGCCGTCATAATCACGCTCCATCCCCGTGCCTTCGCCAGAGATGGCCACGCAAGAGGTCGAGCGGCTGCTGCGGGAATATCCCCCGGAAAAGCCATTTGTGGCAGCCAGATGCACGCGGTGAGTGCCATATCCGGCCGCCGCGTCTGATACTTGGGACACGCCATCTATGGCCAAAGCAGCGGCTTCGGCGGACAGTGCATCCTGCAAAAGCGCTTCTGCCGAGGGCTCGGGGGTTGGGTCGAATTGTTCCAGCGCCGAGATATCCCAGTCTTTTGCTAGCTGGTCGGGCGCGGCGAGACCTGTGAAGGGATCTTCCGGTGCTTCGCTGGCCATCGCTACCGCGCGTTCCGCCATTGCCTTCAATGTTTCGGGACGGCTGTCCGAACTTGAAACGATTGCCTGTCGCTTGCCCAGAAAAACACGCAGCCCCAGGTCAGCACCTTCGGATCGTTCGGCGTTTTCCAAGGCGCCATTGCGCACCTCTACCGAAACCGAAGAGCCGTCCAGAACGATAGCATCCGCCGCTTCGGCCCCGGCCTTGCGAGCCGCGTCCAGCAGGTTATGGCTGATTTCTTCGGGTGTGCGGGTCATGAGGCCTCCGGTCTGTGTGCATTCGACCTAGCCTTGGACTGCCGGTCTCGCAAGGCCTGCAGCTATTTTAGGTTGAGCAATTTGAGTTGAAAGGACGATCGGCTTGATCCACCCGGTGCCGGAATTTGTATCAAGCGCCGGTTTGGGAAGGCGGCGATGCCGCCTTCCCAAAGTGTTACTTGATACGTTGGCCGTTCGCCAGAATCTGACCATCTGCGGTGAACTCGATTTCCGAATTCAGTGTGTCGGGCTCGTCACCCGGCACAGCCATCAGACCCATCATCATCCGCGCGCCCATTGCGTCGCTTTCTGACACCAGCCCCATCCCGATCAGCTTGTCGATCAGCGCGTTGGCACCATTCAGCTTCAGCTTGGCAACGCCGGTCGGCGTGGGCATCCCGTCGAATTCCGAGGTGTTGGAGTTATCGAAGGTGAAATCGCCTTCGCCGGTCAGCTTGGCGCCGACCAGAGATACCAGCAACTCGTTGATTTTCAGCGAATGCAACTCACCCGGTGCTATGTCAGATGCATCCAGTTCTTCAACCGCGGCCGGATCAAAAATGTTCATCAGAACCTTGGCGGTTCCGGTCGTGTCCAGCGCAATTGTCGCCGGATCGCGCGGCAGGGCGCCTGCCGGGTCGAACATGCTCCACAAAATATCCGACATGGTGAAGTCGGTCAGGTTCATCGCGAAACCAAACGGCTGGATTTCCTCGGATTCCTGTACCGGAATTTCAAACTTGAACCCGGCATTCTCCATCGCGATTTCGATTGGGAAAGGCAGATCGGCTGTCGTCACAGCAACTTTTGCGCTGTTCTGCTCGATGTCATAGGCAAGGCGTTCGGCGTCGATGCTGGCGCCAAATTTGCCACCCTGGGACTCGCTTCCGACCGAGAATGATTCACCTTCGCTTGTGCCCGCGATGGCGTTCTGGCCGGATCCGTAGGTGAACAGACCCGAGAACGAGAAGCCCGCCTTATAAAAGGCCTGCGGATCCGAGATGTCGAAGCCAGACGGGATAACATTTGTGCCTTCAAACGCCAGCTGGCTCATCGAACCGTCAATCTTGGCCGCATCGCCAGTGTCCGGGTCCTTGAATGCCATATCATAGGTCATACCGCCCGCGGTGAACTTCTGATCGATGTCACGGTTTTCGCCGATTTTCATCAGCGAGCTGCCCGCAAGCTCAGTCATGCTCAGGTTAAGGGCCAGCGCTTCAGCGGGCATCGTTTCGCCGTCCACGGTAACATCGTCCAGCTTGATCCCCAGAGCGTCGGCGGAATAATCGTAAGTCATCTCATCCTTAGAGCCCGAAACGACCATGGTCATCCCGCTCTGAGAATAATCGATATTGACCGAAAACTTTTCGCCTTCCCCCTCTCCGGATATGGTCATCGGGAAATTCTCGGGGAAACCAATACTGACTGTACCGTCGCCGTTTTCAGTCAGGGTCATTTCTGGAATGACCATCTGAAAAGCTGCCTCTTCTTCCGGCAAGTCCATCAACATGGCCATGTTGGCAATCGTTGTGACATTTCCAGCAACGGATTCGTCGCCTGAAACGGTATAACCCATCTGACCCAGATAGGTTTTCCAGTCATTCCAGACATCCTGCGAAGTCAGGTCGGCAAGTGCGCCTTGTGTGATAACGGCATAAGCCAATACAGCACCGCAACTGCGGCGAAGGAAAACGGACATTACAGTACCCTTCTAGATAATTTTGCCGGCATCGTCGTGCTTGTGACGTCGGGCGTCAAGGGGCAAGGGCTGGACCCTTTCCCCCTTCGCGCGGTAAGCATTCACACAAATTCAAACCGTTGGAGGTATAGGAACCAAATGCAGGGGAAAACCGTACTGATAACCGGGGCAAGCCGCGGCATCGGAGCAGAGGCAGGGCGCCTTTTTGCCGCAGCAGGTGCAAACGTGGCGCTGGTCGCGCGTAGCCGCGATCAGATCGCCGCATTGGCATCTGCGCTGGGCGAAAACGCAATCGCACTGGAATGTGACGTCAGTGATTTTGCGCAGGTCGAACAGGCCGTTGCTGATTGCGTCGACCGCTTTGGTGGTTTGGATGTTCTGATTGGGAATGCTGGTGTCATTGACCCGATCTTCCATCTCTCAAATGCGGATGTCGCGGCCTGGGACAAGGCGATCGACATAAACCTCAAGGGTGTGTTCTACGGAATGCGCGCAGCCCTGCCCATCATGCGCGCAGCAGGCGGGGGCACCGTGCTGACCGTATCATCAGGCGCGGCCTCGAACCCGGTCGAGGCATGGAGCCACTATTGTGCCTCCAAGGCCGGTGCAAAAATGCTGACGGAATGCCTCCATCTTGAGGAATCGTTGCACGGAATCCGCGCCATGGGTCTGTCCCCGGGCACCGTGGCGACGGATATGCAGCGGGTCATCAAGACAAGCGGTATCAACGCCGTCAGCCAGTTGGACTGGAGCGATCATATTCCTGCCGATTGGCCAGCCAAGGCGCTGCTGTGGATGTGCACGGAGGATGCCGATGAATTTTTGGGCTCCGAAATCTCGCTGC
Source organism: Ruegeria atlantica (assembly GCF_013032505.1). GTDB lineage: Bacteria > Pseudomonadota > Alphaproteobacteria > Rhodobacterales > Rhodobacteraceae > Ruegeria > Ruegeria atlantica_F. The sequence goes on along the minus strand of NZ_WQCG01000006.1, from coordinate 124,493 downwards.
GGCGCGAAGATATTCGACAAAGGGTTGGGTTGACGTGATCGAACTGAACAAAGAAGACGGGTTGTGGATCGTCACCCTAAACAACCCCGGCAAAGCTAACGCGTTGACCGGGGCGATGTTGACCGAATTGGCCGAGATTGCCGAAGCCGCTACCGAGGCGCGCGCGTTTATCCTGACCGGAGCGGGCAGCGTGTTCAGCGCCGGGGCCGATCTGGCCGAGGCGCGCGCCGGGCTTGCAACCTCGGACGTATGGGAGCGTTTGTCGGGTGCGATCGCTGCCCTGCCATGCCTGACCGTTGCCGCTTTGAATGGCACTTTGGCCGGCGGCGCGAACGGGATGGTGCTCGCATGTGACATTCGAATTGCGGTCCCGTCCGCCAAGTTTTTTTACCCTGTGATGAAGCTGGGCTTTCTGCCGCAACCGTCCGATCCTGTGCGCATGTCGGCGCTGATAGGGCCGTCACGCACCAAGTTGGTCCTGATGGCCGGGCAAAAGATCACCGCCGATGAGGCCTATGCCTTTGGCCTGGTGGATCGGGTGGTGGCACCGGACAAACTTATGCAAACTGCGCGCGAGCTGGTCGCTGACAGCGTCGCCGCCGATCCAAGGATCGCGGCAGGAATCGCCGGGCTGTGCGCATGAGGCTATCTGGTTTGCGACTGCGCGTCGCTGATCCCGAAAAGTTGAGTGATTTCTATTCGAATGTCCTTGGTATGTCAGTTCGGGACCAGGGTGTGTGCCTGCGCATGGGTTATCCCGGGCAAGACGCCGATTTGTTGCTGATGCCCGGCGGCGGGGGCTACACCCATGACACAGGCCAACGCTATTGGAAAATCGGCATAACCGTACCGGATGTCGATCTGGCCGCAGCATTCCTGCGTGAAAAGGGAATAGAGGTTTCGGTCCCGAAGCAGTTTCTGGACATCGGGTATATGTGCCATCTCAAAGACTCCGAAGGATTTGTAATCGAACTGCTTCAGCATGATTTCGAAGGCAACCGGCCCCCAAACGCAGCAGATCCGAGCGATCCGTTTGCGCAGGCTTGTATCGGCCAGATCACCCTGCGAACCGGAAATATAGCAGCAGAGGATGCATTTTGCCGCGCCAACGGTATGCGTTTGCTTTCGGTGCAAGACATTGATCAATACGGCTTTGATCTGCATTTTTACGCGTTTACCGACGATGTTCCGCCACACGCTGACTTGTGGGCAGTGGAAAACCGCGAATGGCTATGGAAACGCCCCTACACAACGTTGGAGTTCCAACACGTCGAAGGCGTCAGGTTCGCCAATGTGCCCGATTATCGCGGTTTGGAGTTTCAGGGGCTTGCCGCGCCGACGCGGGACGCGTTTGGCGACCCGGTTAATCCCGGCTGATCAACGCCCGCGCCGCTTGCCCGGAACCTTCGACCGAAACCCGGGCGGGCGTTTGCGGACCCAATTCAGGAATTTTTCCAGCCGAGGGTGGGCGCGCAGTGCCTCCACAGTGTTGAATTCACGAGCCAATTCAGCCTCTGTCAGGGTCGCGTGCACCTCTTTATGGCAGATCTGGTGCAGCAGGACGGTGGGTCCGCCCTTGCCCCCTTTGAGTTTTGGGATCAGATGGTGCAGGCTTCCGCCCCCATCCGGGATCGGACGGCGGCAGAGCGGGCAGATCGGATCGCTGTTCGTCATCACACAGGTAAGGTTGCGCCGCGTGGCGCGAAAGGCAAGAGGGCAGGGATGGCACAGGCACTGGTGATCGGCGGAGGACCCGCAGGCCTGATAGCAGCTGAAGAACTGGCCAAAGCTGGGCATTCCGTTGTGGTGGCAGATGCCAAACCTTCGGTAGCGCGGAAATTCCTGATGGCCGGGAAATCCGGGCTGAACCTGACCAAGGACGAGCCGTTTGAGACTTTGCTGAAGTCCTATGGTGCGGCCGCCGACTGGTTACGACCAATGATTGCCGAATTCGATGCCTCAGAGGTGCAAACATGGGCGCGGGGGCTGGGGCAAGAACTGTTCACAGGCTCGACCGGGCGGGTGTTTCCAGTGTCGATGAAAGCCTCTCCGCTGTTGCGGGCGTGGTTGGCGCGGCTTGCAGATGCGGGTGTGCAGGTCAGAACACGCTGGCGCTGGGTCGGTTGGGACGGTGCCCAATCCGTTTTCGATACGGACGAAGGCAGGCAAAGCCTGAGCCCCGATGTGACGGTTCTGGCGATGGGCGGGGCAAGCTGGTCACGGTTGGGCTCAGACGGCGTCTGGGCGGATGTGCTGCAAGATAATGGCGTGCCCCTCGCACAATTTGCACCTGCAAACTCGGCCATTTCCGTCGACTGGAGCCCTCATATGCAGCCGCATTTCGGCGCGGCTTTGAAATCGGTGCAGTGGATGGCGGGAGAGTTCGAAAGTCGCGGCGAGGCTGTTATTTCCGCAACCGGGCTGGAGGGCGGTGGATTATATTCGCTGACCCCGGCCCTGCGTGCAGGGGCGGACCTTTTTGTCGATCTTGTGCCTGATGTCACGGCAACGACTCTGCAGGACCGACTGGCGGCAAAGAGCTCGAAAACCACCGTTTCGCAGTGGTTGAAAAAGTCGCTTAAACTGCAGCCGCAAAAGATCGCCCTGTTTCATGAGATGTCAAAACGCTGTGCATTGCCGAAGGGACAAGAGGCAAATGCGCTGAAGCAACTGCCAATCTACGGTGCGGGTTTGCGCCCGATGGATGAGGCTATTTCTACGGCCGGGGGCATACAAAGCGGCGCATTTAATGAAGGGCTCATGCTGACAAAACGTCCCGGAGTGTTCTGCGCGGGTGAAATGCTGGATTGGGAGGCCCCGACCGGGGGCTATCTGCTGACGGCCTGCCTGGCGACCGGCCGCTGGGCCGGGCGCGCGGCTGCCGATTGGCTGGATCAAAGCAATTAGCGGGTGCGCGCCAGCATTGCCAAACGGATCATGGCGCGTTCGACCAACGCCATGGCCGGTGCCGTTTGCCCCGCAGAACGCAGCGAAAGGTCCGTATCAGTGAGAACGGTCAATGCGGTCTGCAATTTTTGCGCACCCCACCCCTGAGCTTGGCGCAAAATGCGGTCGCGACGCTTTCCATAAACCGGGGGGCGCAGCTTGCCGATGCCCTGCGCTGCTCCGCCCGGGTCGGATGCACACGCATATAAGGTGCGGAAATGCCGCGTCGCACCGATGCACAGGCTGACCGCATTGGTTCCCTGCGATTGCAGCCGACGAATCAACGGGCCTATTTCACCGGCACGGCCTTCGGCAACCACGTTCAGGACATCGTCCAGTGCTGCCTCGGTCGAGCGGGGCGCGCAGGCTTCGACGTCTTCTATGGTCAAATCGGAACTGTCGCCGCGCTTGTAAAGCGACAGTTTTTCAATCGTTTGTGCAAAGTCACCGGGGCTGATGCCCGATGCCAGCTCGGCAATAGCTGACATCGAATCGTTGGGAATTTTCCTCAAACCGGCCTCAGACAGAACTCGTTCTACCTCAGCCCGCGATGGAGGGTCGTCATAGATGCCGACTGCATAGGCCGAGCGGTGTGCTTCGAACGCTTTGCGGATTTTAGAACTGGCCTTTAGCTGTCCGGCGGTGACGATGATCTGGGCGTCCCCGGGCGTCCAATCTTCCAGTGCCCCAAGGATTGCGGGGGCTGCCGCGTCGGTTGTGTCTTCGACGAACACAGCGCGAGGACCGGGAAAGAACCCGACCGCTTTGACCGCATCCAGCAACAAGGCCGGATCGCTTCGCAGATCGCTTCCAGGCAGGCGGGTCAGCCGCATCTCTTCTTCGGCATTGGCTCCCAGAAGCGCCGCCAGAACCTGCTGACGCTTCAGTGCCACCCGCATTGCATCCGCACCGTAGATCAACAGCCCGGTCTTGTCCGCGTCGGGTTTCGAGAAGTACCCCTCGGCCTCGCGCGGGTTTAGCTTCATGTGGACAGGCCTGGTGCGGCGTAAAGGCGGCTGATGATCTGATCAGACAGAATCACCATCAGGCGTTGCGTAGCATCCCGCTCATCAGCCAAGGTGGACACGGTGGAACCAGCGGCTGAATACCCCACGAAGTCCGTCACTGTACCCGAAGCAACTACTTGCCCAGTCGCATTCGACCGAAGCGAATAACTGGCCGTTCCGTTGATGGTAAGACGGTTGGTTTCGTTCGTGGTGGTGATCGACGCCGCCACGGTCTGAGTCACGACGGATACATCCAGACTGTACTCACTGCCGGACGTCGCGCTGCGGCCAAGCTTTTGCTCCAGATCTTCGACCAGAAGAAAGCTGCCGACTGTGCTGGGCGCGGACACTTCCACCCGACCGAAAAGAGCCGAGCCAGAACCTCCCGGAGCGTACACGGGTTCAAAACCGCAAGCGGCAAGCGCCAGCGGCATTAACAACAAGGTTCTGCGATTAAACGACGACATTCACAATCCGGCCCGGTACAACGATCACTTTCTTGGGTGCAGCGCCATCCAGCGCCTTTTGCACAGCTTCGGTGCTCAGCGCGATTTTTTCAACCTCGTCCTTGGGCATGTCCTTGCCCACGCTGATTTCCGCACGGCGCTTGCCGTTAATCTGGATCGGCAGGGTGACGGTGTCGTCAACCAGCATGGCTTCGTCCGCAACCGGCCATGGTGCCGTGGCAACCAGTCCTTCGCCACCCAGCAGCAGCCAAAGTTCCTCGGACAGGTGCGGGGTCATCGGCGACATCAGCTGTGCCAGTGTTTTGGCGGCTTCGCGCTTGGCTGCGGTGCCTGCCTTGGATTTGGCCAGTGTGTTGGTGAACGCATAGAGCTTGGCAATCGAGGCGTTGAAGCCGAACGATTCGACCCCGCCTGTGACGTCCTGGATGGCTTTGTGCATCTCGCGCAGGAGGGTTTCATCCTCGGCATTGGCCGGAACGTTGGATTCGGCGATTTCCGATGCGATTCGATGCACACGGCTAAGGTGCTTGAATGCAGCCTCGGCCCCTGAAGCTGTCCATTCTACGTCCCGTTCGGGCGGCGAATCGGACAATACGAACCAGCGCGCAGTATCCGCGCCGAAGGCCGAAATGATGCTGACTGGATCCACGACGTTTTTCTTGGACTTCGACATCTTTGCCGAGGGGATGATCTCGACCTCGGTGCCGTCAGCCAGTTTGCCGTCGGTCACATCTTCGGGCAGGTGATAGACCGGACGGCCATTGGCATCGCGGGTCTGGTAGATCTCATGTGTCACCATGCCTTGGGTGAACAGCGCATTGAACGGCTCAATGGCTTTTTTCGGCAAATGGCCGGTGATGTTCATCGCACGAGCGAAGAATCGCGAATAAAGCAAGTGCAGAATCGCGTGCTCAATTCCGCCGATATACTGGTCGACGTTCATCCAGTATTCAGCTTCAGCCAGATTAGTGGGCGTTTCGGCATGCGGCGCAGTGAAACGCGCAAAATACCAGGACGAATCGACGAATGTGTCCATCGTGTCGGTTTCGCGCTTGGCAGGCGCGCCGCACGACGGACATGGGGTATCCCGCCAATTGGGATGGCGGTCCAGTGGGTTGCCGGGGATCGAGAAGTCGATGGGTTTGCCGTTGCCATCGTCATAGGGCAATTGAATCGGCAGGTTCTCTTTCTTCTCGGGCACCGTCCCGCATTTTTCGCAGTGCACGACGGGAATCGGGCAACCCCAGTAGCGCTGGCGGCTCAAGCCCCAGTCGCGCAGGCGGAATTTGGTAACGCCTTCGCCCCAACCGGCCTTTTCAGCGAAATCGACGGTGGCATTGATCGCCTCGTCACCTGTGGCCTCTGTCAGACCAGCAAAATGGTTCACCCAGCGGACTTTTTCAGTTTTGGGCGGTACAAAGGCGATCTTGTCGACTGGTGTGTCATCATCCAGGGCAAAGAAGGTATCGACCACCGGCAGGCCGTATTTGCGGCAAAAGTCGAGGTCGCGCTGATCATGCGCCGGGCAGGCAAAGATCGCGCCGGTGCCGTAATCCATCAGGATGAAATTTGCGATCCAGACCGGCAGTTCCCAGTTCGGGTCCAGCGGGTGTTTGACCTTGATGCCAGTGTCATAACCCAGCTTTTCGGCGGTCTCGATGGCCTCTTCCGTGGTTCCTCCCTTGCGGCATTCGGAAACGAATTCAGCAACTTCCGGGTTTTCGGCCTCAAGTTTCTTGGCAATCGGATGATCTGGCGAAATGCCGACAAAGGACGCGCCCAACAGTGTATCGGGGCGTGTCGTATAGACGGTGATCGGCTCGTCGCCATCGGTGCGTTCGAACCCGAATTGCAGACCACGTGATTTTCCGATCCAGTTTTCCTGCATCAGACGCACTTTGGCTGGCCAATTGTCCAGCGTATCCAGCGCGTCGAGCAATTCCTCGGAATAGTCGGAGATCTTAAAGAACCACTGGGTCAGCTCGCGGCGCTCAACCAACGCGCCCGAGCGCCAGCCGCGGCCGTTTTCTACCTGTTCATTTGCCAGAACGGTCATGTCGACCGGGTCCCAGTTCACCACAGCGTTTTTGCGATAAACCAATCCGGCATCGAGCATATCCAGGAACAAAGCCTGCTGTTGGCCATAATATTCAGGGTCACAGGTGGCGAATTCGCGGGACCAGTCAATGGACAGACCCAACGGCTTCATCTGTCCGCGCATGTCGGCGATATTGCTGTACGTCCAGTCTTTGGGGTGTCCGCCAATGGCCATAGCAGCGTTTTCTGCTGGCATCCCAAAGGCATCCCAGCCCATCGGGTGCAGCACGTTATGGCCGGTTGCCAGCTTGTGCCGAGCAATGACATCACCCATCGTATAGTTGCGCACATGTCCCATATGGATGCGGCCAGACGGATAGGGGAACATCTCAAGCACATAGTATTTCGGCTTGTCCGCCTTGTGGTTGGCGGTGAAGATCCCGGCCTTGTCCCAGGCCTCTTGCCATTTTGCTTCGATTTCGGTGGCCGAGTAGCGCGACATTGTGCGGTCCTTCGTGAATGAAAACGCCGGGCGTGAACCCGGCGTGGTAATATTGCGATTTTTAGCGGGTGGCTAGAGTTTGTTGTCCGCAATGCGCAACTGACGTGCGCGGTTTAGGATCGCATCCTCGACCGCCCGCGCCGTTGCAGCGCTGACTGGAGAGCCACCGCTGCTCTGCAGCGCAACTGACAGCGAGCGCGCGGCAAGGGCCGGATCGCTAATATGTACGGTTGCGCGGTAAGAGCGTCCGCCACCCGGCGGTGTGCCGTAACCTGTTACGATCACGCCGGTAAATGGGTCGACTTCCTGAATTGGCAGGAAATTCAGAACATCCAGCGAGGCGGCCCACAGATACCGATTCACATTGACGATCTGTTCGGCATTGCCGCGATCGAACACATCCCAGATAGATGTGCGGTTCGGATCGTTCAGCTCTCGTTCTTCTGTGCGCGTGCTATCCGTATACAGTAATGCGGGATTCGGAGCTGTACTTTGATTCTGTCCGCAGGCCGACACGGCAGCAGTCATTAAGATCAAACCGAAAATCGTCTGCGGGCGCATTGTCGACTGGTCCTGTTCCACTTGGTCTACTTTGTTAGGTGTTACTCCTAGACAAGGTCCAGTTCAGCAACAACCCTATTCTTATTACACATGTCAGTGTGGGCAGCAGTTTAGCCCCCAAATATCGACTGTGGCATCCTTGCACCAATTTGGGGTCAATGCGGCCATCACATTTAAGGCAAGCTTGCGCTTTGGGGGTAATCCGAGCGAAACGGTTCCCGTGCTGAGACATGTGCTGAGGCATATGTCGAGTAGAAAAACTTTGAAACCGAGGGAAACAAGATGAAAAAAGTTCTCTTCGCATCGACCGCTCTGATTGCAACCGCAAGCGTTGCAGCGGCCGACGTTAAATTCAGCGGCTACGGTCGTTTTGGTATTGGCTACCTTGAAGACCGTACCGGTACTGTTAACAACTTCACCACAGATGCAAACGGCGACATCGTCGCTGATGGCACCGCGACCGTCGACACCGACAACACCATCCTGGTCTCGCGCTTCCGTCTGAACATCGACGGCACCGCAGAAACCGATGGCGGCGTTGAGTTCTCGGCTCGTGTTCGTCTGCAGGCTGACGAAAATGCCGGCAACGGCGAAGCCGGCTCGGCTGGCCTGAACGGCGCACGTTTCTCGGTCATCTACGGTGGTCTGCGTGTTGACGCCGGCAACGTTGCTGGTTCGTTCGACAACCTGGCAAACTACTACGGTAACGAGCCTGGTCTGGAAAGCTTCATCGGCCAGTACTCGGGCGTTGACTATAGCTTCCTGGCTTACTCGTCGACCGGTTCGGGTTCGAACGCTGTGTTCTTCCAGTACGCAGTTGGCGACTTCGCTTTCGGCGCGTCCTACGACCAGGCAACCATCGCATTTGATAGCGTGCCTCAGGATGCAGACCGTTGGGATATCAGCGTAACCTACAACTTCAACAACATCACCGCTGCACTGGCCTATGGTCAGACCAAGGCGAACGTGAACAGCAGCAGCGAAAAGCAGTCGCTGACCGTTCTGACCCTGGGCGCAGAATTCGGTGACTTCTCGGGTACACTGTTCGTAGCTGACGATGACGTTGTAAACGACGATCGCAACGGCACCGCATACGGTCTGTCGCTGGCCTATAACCTGGGCGCGGCAACCACTCTGACCGCCGCTTACGGTGACGGTTCGGCGGATGACGACCTGCAGCAGTATGGTATCGGCGTTAAGTACGACCTGGGCGGCGGCGCATCGCTGCGCGGTGGTCTGGGCCAACAGAAGCGTGGCGACGGCGACAGCCAAGTACGTGCTGACTTCGGTGCTCAGTTCAACTTCTAAGTTGATCTGAACCACAAAGTTTAAGGGCAGGTCTTCGGACCTGCCCTTTTCTTTTGCGCGGACTTGGTGTTTTTCTGCCCTCAAAGCAGAGAGAGAGAGGAATTCCATGTCGCTGCACGACATCACTGCCCGCATTATCAAGGCCGAATCCGCTGCTGGACGGCTTCCAGGGTCGACAAAACTGATCGCGGTTTCAAAGGTGCAACCGAATGAGCGTGTTGAGGCTGTGCTGAGCGAGGGCCACCGTTGTTTCGGAGAAAACCGTGTGCAGGAAGCGGCTGGCAAGTGGCCGGACTTTAAGGTGCAGTTCGAAGGGGTTGACCTGCATTTGATCGGGCCGCTGCAAACCAACAAGGCCCGGCAGGCGATGGAGCTGTTTGACGCGATTCATTCTGTGGATCGGCCCAAGCTGGCCAAAACACTTGCGCGGTTGGCGCAAGAGCTTGGCCACTGCCCGGATGTTTTCATCCAGGTCAACACCGGAGAAGAAGAGCAGAAAGCGGGGATCATGCCGGTTGATGCAGATGCCTTCATCGCCGAGTGTCGGGATCTGGACTTGCCGGTTCAGGGGTTGATGGCAATCCCGCCGGTTGAAGAAGAACCTTCGTTGCATTTTGCGTTGCTGGCTAAAATCGCCAAGCGCAATGGGTTGCAGGGCTTGTCGATGGGGATGAGCAGTGATTTCGAACAGGCGATCGCATTGGGTGCCACCCATGTTCGCGTGGGGTCCGCCATCTTTGGCGAGCGGGTCAAGCCTGCGGGATAATCAAACGCGAACCGGGGGAGACCCTGCGCGCGATCCAATGCAGATGGTCGCGGCGAAACGCGACGCAGCCTTCGGTCGGATAGCCGGGGCGTCTCCACTGGTGGAGGAAAATGGCGGACCCGCGACCCGCTACAGAGTTAGGCCAGTTCCAGTCGGTTATCAGAACAAGATCATACAACGGATCCGCGCGCCGCAGCTTTTCGTGGCTGTGCCCATAGGGCGCGCTGACCAACTGATTGTATCGACTGTCTTCGCTGTCATCCGACCATAGATCGCCTGGGCCGATGGGAATAGCCCAGGAGCTGGGTGCAGCCAGCCTGTCAGGCCGAAATAGCATGCCGACAATACTGTGCACACCGATTGGCGTTGCCCCGTCGCCTTCGCGCTTATCACGCGTCAGGCCGCCTTTACCAATCGAGCATGGAAAAAGGCGCCCGGCAAAACGCAGGCCGCGTGGCGTCAGAACTAAATCGTCTGGCGTCACAGCAGATGGCCTGATTTCGCGGCTTTGGTCGCCAGATATCCTCGGTTATGAGCGGTTTCACCCACTTTCAGGGGGACCCTTTCGGTCACCGCGATGCCCGTCTTTTCCATCATCGCGATTTTCGCCGGGTTGTTCGTCAGCAAGCGGACCGAGGAAAAACCAAGCTCTTTCAGGATGTCCGAGCCCAGTCGAAAATCACGTTCATCATCTTCGAATCCCAGGCGGTGATTTGCCTCGACCGTGTCAAAGCCCTGATCCTGAAGGAAATAAGCCCGCATTTTGTTGGCAAGGCCGATGCCGCGTCCTTCCTGATTGAGGTACAGCAACACGCCCGCGCCCTCGGACCCCATTTGGGCAAGCGCCCCACGCAGCTGCGGCCCGCAATCGCATTTCAAGCTGCCCATCAGATCGCCAGTGAAACAGGCCGAATGCAACCGGGCCAAAACTGGCTTGCTTCGGTCCGGACGGCCTATTTCCACGGCGTAATGTTCTTCTCCGCCATCTTCAGGGCGGAAAACATGCAGGCGACCGGCCTCGGACACTTCCATCGGTAGGCGTGCGGCGGCAATGGCGTGCAGCGCGCTGCGGTCCGCCAGATGCGGCGCGGCGCGGGTGTGGTCGATACAAGTCAGCCCGTGTGTCGCTGCGAAAGTGTGACCGTCCTCGATGGGAACAACCACAGCAGCAGGCAAAAGGCGCGCGGATTTCGTCAATGCGATGGCAATGCGATGCAGGTTGGCATTGCCCTGACGCTCGGACATCAACGGACCTTTCATGGGGGTATTCAGATCATCTGAGGGGTCAGCAACCGCCTGTACCCAAGCGAGGTCGGTGTCCGGCGGGATAATCACCCGTGCAAGATCGCCATCATAGGCGCGTGCTTTAAGCGTTTCAGCGCGTCTTACGGTGACTGCGACAACAGGCTGACCTTCGAAGTTTCGCAAATCTGCCAGCCGCTGGGCGCTCAATGTCTCAGACGCAATCGCTATGACGCTGAACCCGCTGTCATCGGTCAAAACAACCGGAACGCCCATCCGCAAGTCCGCACGTGCCCGCGCCAGCAATTCCGAGATATCGGGGATAAGACTCATCTGTGTTACCCTATAACGTGTTGGCCTTCGTCTAACCCGAATGGATGGAAAAGTGAAACAATTCCTCTGCGTCAGACACGAGGGCGTGAGACCATTGCAGTAAATCTTGTTGATTGCATCTTCCGCACGCAAATGGTGGAAAAGGCTTAGGAGGACCGGACATGGCTCAGCTCAAGAAAATCCTGCTGGTGGATGACGATGAAGACCTGCGCGAGGCGCTCAGCGAGCAACTTGTGATGACCGAGGACTTCGACGTGTTCGAAGCCCATGACGGTCAATCCGCGATGGAGCGCGCACGCGAGGCTATTTATGACCTGGTCATTCTGGACGTTGGTCTGCCGGACACCGACGGTCGTGAGCTGTGCCGCCTGATGCGCAAACAAGGCGTCAAAAGCCCGATCCTGATGCTGACAGGCCATGACAGCGACGCGGATACCATTCTTGGTCTGGACGCAGGCGCTAATGATTATGTCTCTAAGCCGTTTAAATTCCCGGTCCTGCTGGCTCGTATCCGCGCACAGCTGCGTCAGCATGAGCAATCAGAGGACGCGGTCTTTGTGCTGGGGCCGTATACCTTCAAGCCTGCGATGAAGATGTTGATCACCGAAGAGGATCGCAAGATCCGTCTGACCGAGAAAGAGACCAACATTCTCAAGTTCCTGTATCGCTCGGCAGATGGTGTGGTTGCCCGCGATGTGCTGCTGCACGAGGTCTGGGGCTATAACGCTGGTGTCACCACACATACGCTTGAAACCCACATCTATCGTTTGCGCCAAAAGATCGAACCCGACCCATCGAACGCGCGCCTTTTGGTCACAGAATCGGGCGGATATCGCTTGGTTTCGTAACTCCGGGTGGATTGACGTGGATCAAAGTGATACTCTGGATGTGTAATTAGATTACTCCCAACCCGCGCATGTCCGGGTTATGACATGCACCTCCCTGTTGGACTGCCGGGCCTTATGGCCCGGCTTTTTTTGTCCCCCAAGCGAACTTCTACGACTCTTGGAGCATCCATTCTTGACGGTTTTGATGCTAGCTGAGAGTGTGTCGTTTGATTAAGGCTCATGTTTAAGTTGAAGGGGTGATAGCTTTTGGCGGGAACAAGTACGAAGCCACTCCCGGCTCTGGAAAACGGGATGTCATGGTGGGTAGTTGAAAGTAAGCGTCTCAATCTAAGTACGGAGACAACGTTTCGGGTTTTCGAAGCGGTAATTGCAAATTCCAAAGAACAAGCAATTCATCATGCGAAAATCTCGGATTCGCGACTTAACACTGCATTGATGAACGCAGCGATACGCAGAGGGGACATCGAAGGCCAAGATGAATGGCAACCAATCAGTCAACTGGTCGAACGCCTGTCAATTCTTCCAGTTCTGACCCAAGAAGAAATAGCCGCATTTGACCCGGTGTTGCTTGGCATGCTGCTTGAACATGAATTCTTCATTGACGAGTTCTCTGAAGACCCTGAAATGGCAGTCGGTGGGGGAATATATGACTATGAGCCACCTAATTAGGTCGCTCATACATTGTATTTCCGATGGCCCATCCTCTCCGACCACGCTAACCTCCGCCCAACCCGCGACAGAGGAATCCCCCATGCCTTTCACCCTTGCCACCTGGAACATCAACTCGGTCCGCCTGCGCGAGCCTATCGTGCTGAAATTGCTGCAGGAAGAGGCCCCGGATGTCCTGTGTTTGCAGGAGTGCAAGTCGCCGGTCGAGAAAATCCCGACCGAAGGGTTTGCAGAACTGGGATACACCCACATGGTTGCAAGGGGCCAGAAGGGGTACAACGGCGTCGCCATCCTGTCGCGCCTGCCGATGGAAGAGGTCGGCGATAAGGATTTCGCGGGGCTCGGGCACGCGCGCCACATTGCGGGGCGATTGGAAAATGGTGTCACCATTCACAATTTCTATGTCCCCGCCGGTGGCGACATCCCGGACCGTGAAAAGAACGAGAAGTTCGGGCAGAAGCTCGACTACCTCACGGATATGCGCGATTGGTTCCATGCCGAAAAGCCCGAAAAGTCCATTCTGGTTGGCGATCTGAACATCGCACCGCGCGAGGACGACGTCTGGTCGCATAAGCAACTTCTCAAGGTTGTCTCACACACGCCGATCGAGGTTGAGGCGCTGGCCGAAACGCAGGACGCAGGCGGCTGGATTGACATCACCCGTCAGGATATCCCCGAAGGGCAACTGTACAGTTGGTGGTCCTACCGCGCCCGCGATTGGGACGCGGCGGATAAGGGTCGGCGTCTGGATCATGTCTGGGCCACGCCGGATATTTCCAACGCGGGCCACTCAAGCCGCGTTCTGCGTGATGCGCGTGGGTGGGAAAAACCCAGTGACCACGCACCGGTCTTTGCGACATTCGACCTTTGACTCTGCAACTCTCCCCTTGGTTTCTGTCCCTCGCAGTTGCATATAGGGGCCAAATTCGAACGAAAGAGTGAACGCCATGGACCTTCTGAACGCCGCAGCCGGACCTGACACCACAGATCTGATCAAGGACGGATCCGAGGCCACCTTTATGGCCGATGTCGTTGAGGCCTCACAGGAAACCCCGGTCATCGTGGATTTCTGGGCCCCCTGGTGCGGTCCGTGCAAAACGCTTGGGCCGTTGCTGGAGGAAGCCGTGACCGCCGCCAAAGGGGCGGTAAAGATGGTCAAGATCAATGTGGACGAGGCGCAGATGATTGCCTCGCAAATGCGAATCCAGTCGGTCCCGACCGTCTACGCCTTCTTCAAGGGGCAGCCGGTCGATGGGTTTCAGGGGGCCGTGCCGGGGTCCGAGATCAAGGCGTTTGTGGACCGGGTGATTGAGGCCGCAGGTGGTGAAAGCCCCGGCGGTCAGTTGGATGACGCAGTTCTGGCCGCTGAAGAAATGCTGGCCGAAGGTGCAGCCGTCGATGCCGCGCAGACCTTTTCCGCCATTTTGGGGGAAGACCCGAACCACGCTGCAGCCTATGGCGGCCTGGTTCGTGCCCATATTGCAGCCGGTGATCTGGAGCAGGCCGAGGCTATCCTGAACGGCGCACCGGCCGAGATTTCGACCTCGGCCGAGGTTGAGGCTGCCCATGCCCAGCTGGAGCTGGCGAAACAGGCTGCCGATGCTGGTCCCGTGGGTGAACTGAAAGCGGCGGTTGAGGCGGATGCGGACAACTATCAGGCCCGGTTCGACCTTGCACAGGCGCTGCATGCCAATGGCGAGGTAGAAGAAGCGGTCGCGCAATTGCTGGAGTTGTTCCGCCGCGACCGTGAGTGGAATGATGGCGCGGCCAAGGCGCAGCTTTTCACAATTTTCGACGCGCTCAAGCCCAATGATCCGATTGTTCTGAACGGGCGGCGCAAACTCAGTTCGATGATATTTGCCTAAATCCCGATCAGAGCTACACTCGGATATATGATGCATCCCGCTGATCTGCCGGAGACGATATCCGTTTTCCCATTGCCCGGGGCGCTGTTGCTGCCCCGGTCTCGCTTGCCGCTGCATATTTTTGAGCCGCGTTATCTGCAAATGCTGGACGACGCGCTTAAAACGCCTGAACGCCTGATTGGCATGGCCCAGCCGAACCCCTGTCAGTCCAACGAAAGCAAGCTGCACCAAATCGGTTGTGCCGGACGTGTGACACAGTTTTCTGAAACCGAAGATGGTCGCTACCTGATTACTCTGTCCGGCATCTCGCGATTTCGGATCAAGTCCGAGCTGGATGCGTTTACGCCTTATCGCCGTTGTGCTGTTTCATGGGACGGGTTCGACCGCGATCTTGGCAAGGCCGAAGCGGACAACGCGTTCGATCGCTCACGGTTTTTGAATCTGCTTGAACGGTTTTTTTCGTCGCGCCAGCTGTCGACCGATTGGGAAACCTTAAAAGACGCCGATGATGAGTTGTTGGTGAATTCACTGTCGATGCTGCTGGATTTCGATCCCGAAGAAAAACAGGCTCTGCTTGAAGCACCTTGCCTTCGTACGCGCCGCGAGACATTGGTGACTTTGATTGAATTCGCCATGCGCGGCGGATCGAGCGAGGAAAAACTGCAATGACCGAAGCCGAACACCCTTTTGACCGCCACATGCTTGAGGCGCTGATTTGCCCGCAGACACACACCACGCTGCACTATGATGCCGAAAAGCAGGAATTGGTGTCCAAGGCTGCCAACCTGGCCTTTCCAATCCGCAACGGTATCCCGGTTATGCTGGTGGATGAAGCGCGCGAGCTGGATTAAATCGCGCGCCCTTGCAGAAGTTTCGGCAGATCTCCGGTCAGCCCGGCGGCCTCACGTACAAAGCCGCGACGTAGTCCGGGGACCGAGCCGACGATCTCCATCCCGATGTCGCGCCCGAAGCGCAGAATGGGGTTGTCGTTGGAAAACAGCTTGTTGAACACATCTGTCGCCATGGCAAGCGCCGCAGTGTCGAACCGACGCCATTCCTGGTAACGTTCCAAAACCAATATCGAACCGATATCTTCGCCACGTCGTCTGGCCAGTGTCAGAACTTCCGCCAATGCACCCACGTCGCGAAGACCTGCGTTCAAGCCCTGACCTGCAATTGGATGCATGCCGTGGGCGGCGTCCCCGACCAAAGCCAGGCGGTCACCGATAAAGGAATTGGCGATGGTCAGGTTTAGCGGATAGGTGAATCGGTCGCCCTGAAGGCGGATGTCACCCAGAAAATCACCAAAGCGCGGGCGCAATACCTGCAGATAATCCGCCTCGGGCATGGCGTTGATGCGTTTGGCCATCTCAGAGCGTTCGCTCCATACGATCGAACTGCGGTTACCGGTCAGCGGTAGAATTGCCAAAGGCCCCGGCGGCATGAAGAACTGATGCGCGATACCGTTATGGGGCAGGTCATGCTCGATGGCACAGACCAGCGCTGTTTGCCCATAGTCCCAACCTGTGCGCTTGATTCCGGCGCGCGTGGCTGTGCCACTGCGGCGTCCGTCGCAGCCCACCAGAAATCCCCCGGTCAGGGTTGTGCTATCATCCAGCATCAGCGTTACGCCGGTATCATCAGACGCCTGCGCGACAACGGTTTTGCCGCTGATCTGTGTGATGCTGTCCTGCTCGGCCATGGCATCCAGAAAGGCGCGGCGCAGGTGGCGATCTTCGACCATGTAACCCATTGGGCCTTCTTCGATCTCGGTATGGTCGAAATGCAGGAAAAACGGCGAAGGGCCAACTCCGGAATGGCCATCGGTGACCTTGATTTCAAGCATCGGCTGGGCATGTTCCGCTACCCTGTCCCAAACACCGATCGCATCCAAAAGCCGCCGCGAGGCCAGCGCCAACGCATAGGCGCGCCCGTCAAAGGCCGCGTTTTTTCGGGCTGTTTCGGCCAAGGCGTCGACGACGGTGACGGAATGACCCGTCTGAGCCAGCGCCAAGGCAAGGGCCGGGCCGTTTAGGCCGCCGCCAACGATCAGGATATCCGAGCTATGTTCCATGACCTGCAATATGCGCGCCCTTTCGGGATTGTCCATGTGCGGTCCTGTCGCTACCGTCCCTCAAGGCGATTTTTCCATAAGGGGGCGTGGATGCAGGACTGGCTGACTATGACGGCGTGTGATCTGGGCCGGGGTATCGGTATGGGGCAGATCGATCCGGTTGAATTGACCGAGACCTATCTGGCTGCCATCGATGCGCACCCGCATATGGAAAGAATCTATGCCCGCGTTACTCATGATCGTGCGCGGGCTGAAGCGCGGGCGGCGCAGGAGCGCGCTAATTTGGGCCTGCGGCGGTCCTTGCTTGACGGTGTGCCGATCAGCTGGAAAGACCTGTTCGACACCGCCGGAACGGCGACCGAGGCCGGCTCGGCCTTGCTTAAGGGCCGCGTGCCTGAGGCGGACGCTGTCGTTGTACAAAACGCCACGGCGATGGGCACGGTCTGTCTGGGTAAGACGCATATGAGCGAGCTTGCGTTCTCAGGCCTCGGCCTGAATCCGGTTACCGGGACGCCTCCAAGCATCGACGACGTAGAGGCGGTTTCTGGCGGCTCTTCTTCGGGTGCGGCTGCATCGGTGGCCTGGGGTCTTGCCGCCTGTGGGATCGGTTCGGACACGGGGGGATCGGTGCGCATCCCCGCGGCCTGGAACAATCTGGTCGGCCTGAAAACCACCGCCGGACGGGTCAGCCTTGAAGGTACAGTGCCCCTGTGCCTGCGGTTTGATACAGTTGGTCCGCTGGCGCGCTCGGTCGAAGACGCAGCCCAAATGCTGGCTTTGCTGGAGGGGCGCTCTCCACCGGATCTTCGCGGCGCCAGCCTCAAAGGTCGTCGCTTTGCCAATCTTCAGACTGTGGCGCAAGACGATTTGCGGGATGAGCCGCGCAAGGCGTTTGAAGAGGCGTTGGAAAAACTCACCGAGGCCGGTGCCGAGATCGTATCGCTGGACGTCCCCGAATTGAAGGAAGCGATGGCGCTGTCCGGCATTCTGTACACGACCGAGGCCTATGGGTTGTGGCGCGATGTGATCGAAGCCAATCCCGATGCCATGTATCCCGAGATTCTGGAACGGTTTCGGTCGGGTCGAAACGCGACGGGTGCCGATTACATCGCTGCCTGGTCCAGGCTAAAAGCCTGTAGGGCTGCATGGGATGCGGCAACATCGGGTTTTGCCGCGGTGCTTGCGCCCACAGCGCCCATTCTGCCGCCGAATCTGGATCGGTTGATGAATGACCATGAATACTATGTCACGGAAAACCTGCTGGCTCTTCGCAACACACGTATCGGGAATCTGATGGGGCTGGCTGCGCTGACGCTGCCGACCGGAGCTTCCGGGTGTGGCGTGATGATAATGGGATATCCGGGGTCAGAAGAAGCCTTGCTAAGGCTGGGATCAGCGGCTGAGATGGCGTTGGCCTGAATGCCACAATCCCCTGATTCGCCACCTCTTTGTCTGGACGAAACCGGGTGCGACCTGTAACCTGTCTGTAAAACGGGGCGAAATGATCCCGGTATTGAGGCAGTAGTTATGAATTTCCCCGAACGGTTTTCGGACCTACCGGAATATGCATTCCCGCGTCTGCGCACCCTGTTGGATCACCACCAGCCGGGTGGTGAAGTGATTCACATGACCATCGGCGCGCCTATGCATGATTTCCCGTCATGGGTCACCGATGTGATCACAGAAAACGCGGCCGGGTTTCAGGGATACCCGCCCAATGAAGGCTCGCCCGAATTGCGCTCGGCGATTACCGGCTGGATTGATCGCCGCTATGGCGTTTCGATGGACCCCGACACCAATGTGATGGCGTTGAACGGCACACGTGAAGGCCTGTACAACGCGGCGATGGCACTGTGTCCCGAGCAGAAGAATGGCGAAAAGCCTGCCATTCTGTGCCCGAACCCGTTCTATCAGGTTTACATGGTAGCCTCTCTGTCGGTGCGGGCCGAGCCGGTTTTTGTGCCTGCAACAGCCGCCACCGGTCACTTGCCGGACTATGCCAGCCTGCCCAAGGATGTGCTGAACCGTACTGTTGCGGCCTATATCTGTTCGCCTGCAAACCCTCAGGGCGCGGTCGCCTCGCGCGAATATTGGGTCGAACTTATCCAACTGGCCGAGACCTATGATTTCCGCATCTTTGCGGACGAATGTTATTCAGAGATATACCGCGACGCGGCACCAACAGGTGTTCTGACTGTGGCGCAGGAACTTGGAGCGGATCCGGAACGGATCACCTTGTTCAACTCTCTTTCCAAGCGGTCAAATCTAGCGGGTCTGCGCTCAGGCCTGATTGCAGGCGGTCCTGAAACGATCAAGCGGGTCAAGCAGTTGCGCAACTATGCAGGTGCACCTTTGCCACTGCCATTGCAGGCTGCTGCTGCCAAGGTTTGGGCGGATGAGGCGCATGTCGTCGAAAACCGCGCGTTGTATCAGGAAAAGTACACTATCGCGGACGAAGTCTTCGCCGGCATCCAGGGCTATATGCCACCCGAAGCCGGTTTTTTCCTGTGGCTGCCAGTCGAAAATGGCGAGGAAACCGCACTAAGGCTGTGGCAGGAAACCGGTGTTCGGGTTCTGCCTGGTGCATATCTTTCTCAAGGTGATCCGGGGCAAAACCCGGGCGAACAATTTATCCGGGTCGCAATGGTGGCCCCAAAAACAGAGTTGCGGCAGGGGCTGATTACGCTCCGCGACTGCATCTATTCGTGAGGTACGAGGGCAAAATGGCATCATATAATGCGCGCAACCGCGATCCATTGCTGGACAGCACGACTCAGGCCGCCATCGAACGGCGCAGCAAGGAACTGATCGGGATCGCTCTGATCCTGCTAGGGCTGGCTTCAGCCGCGATGATCTGGTCCTACACGCCGGATGATCCGAACTGGATGGTGTCGACAGACGCGCCGGTGCAGAATTGGATGGGGCGGATCGGGGCGTCGATCGCTGCGCCGCTGTTCATGATCGTCGGATGGGGCAGTTGGAGCATCGCGTTGGTGCTGATTGGCTGGGGCATTCGCTTTGCCGGGCATTTCGGTGAGGAACGCGCAGTGGCCTGCCTTATCTTTGCTCCGATCTGGATTGCCATCGTTTCCGTTTATGCCGCGACTTTGGTGCCGGGTGAGGCATGGCGCACGACCCACAGCTTTGGTCTGGGGGGCTTGTTTGGTGATACCGTAATGGGTGCATTGCTGACACTGCTGCCGATTTCGTCACATTTCATGGTCAAACTGATGTCGCTGGCGATGGCTGCTGGCATGTTGGCATTAGGGACATTTGTTCTTGGGTTCACAAAGGCCGATGTGCGCAAGGGTCTGCGCGCCTTCCTGCTGGGTCTCGTGATGTCCTATGATATGCTGATGAATCTCTTGGGTCGCAGTGCATCGGTCACCGCGCAGGCCGCCCGCGATCGCCGGGCGCAGTGGGACGAGCGTAAAGCCGCCCGCGCCGAGGCCGCCGAGTCCGTGTTTGACGATGATATGGCCTATGCCGATCCGATGTTCGAAGAGCCGGATTTCGAAGAACCCGAGCCCGCCAAACCAGGCCTTCTGGCACGGATGCCCAGCTTGATCCGCCGTCCGGATCCGATGCCGGAGCCGGAACTGGTCGACCGAGACCCGGTTGCCGGATTTGATGAAATGCCTGGTGAAGATCGCATCAAGTCCAAGATTTCCGCAGCCGTGCGCAGCCGTAAGGTGGCCACCGGTGAGATGGCACCTGAACACGATCCAACCCTACCTTTGACCAAAGGGCGTGGCCGGGGGCCGGACCCGCTGATCCTGAACGCCAGAGGCGGGGAAGAGCTTCCGCCCGAGCCGCCGATGACCTTGGACGGACTGCCACCCGAGCCGATGCTGACAGCAGAGCCGGAACCCGAGTGGCGGCAAGAACCTTTACATCAGGACTTTGCGCCCGAGCCCGCATTTGAGGATGAGGCCGTATTTGAAGATACACCCGGGCCGGAACAGGTTCCGCGTCCTGCGATGAAAATTCCAGTGGCCGAACCGCGCAAGCCCGTCGTGGCGCAGCCTGTGCGCCGCACGCCGGCACCTTCGCGCCGCGCGCAGGCCGAAGCGCAACCCGCGTTGTCCTTCGAAGACCGTCATTCGGACTTTGAGCTGCCACCGCTTAGCTTGTTGTCCAACCCCGCTAGCATTCAGCGCCACCACCTCAGCGATGAGGCATTGGAAGAAAACGCACGCATGCTGGAAAACGTTCTGGATGACTATGGCGTCAAGGGTGAGATCGTCAGCGTTCGCCCTGGTCCGGTTGTTACCATGTACGAACTGGAGCCCGCTCCGGGCCTGAAGGCCAGCCGCGTGATCGGTCTGGCCGACGATATCGCACGTTCGATGTCGGCGCTGTCGGCTCGCGTTTCGACTCTTCCGGGACGCTCGGTGATCGGGATCGAATTGCCCAATGAAAACCGCGAGATGGTGGTGCTGCGTGAAATCCTTGCAAGCCGGGACTTTGGCGATGGGAACCACGCGTTGCCGCTGGCCCTAGGCAAAGATATCGGTGGCGAATCCGTCGTGGCGAACCTGGCCAAAATGCCTCACCTGCTGATCGCAGGGACCACTGGGTCCGGTAAGTCGGTGGCAATCAACACCATGATCCTGTCGCTGCTTTATAAGCTGACGCCGGATGAATGTCGCCTGATCATGATCGACCCCAAGATGCTGGAACTGTCTGTCTATGATGGCATTCCGCATCTGCTTTCGCCCGTTGTGACCGACCCGAAAAAAGCGGTTGTCGCCCTGAAGTGGGTCGTGGGTGAGATGGAGGACCGTTATCGCAAGATGTCCAAGATGGGCGTCCGCAACATCGCGGGCTACAACGGCCGCGTTAAGGACGCGTTGGCCAAGGGCGAGATGTTCAGCCGCACAGTGCAGACCGGGTTCGACGATGAAACCGGCGAGCCAACGTTCGAGACGGAAGAGTTCGCGCCCGAAGCGATGCCCTATATCGTCGTCATCGTTGATGAGATGGCTGACCTGATGATGGTTGCCGGCAAAGAGATCGAGGCTTGCATCCAGCGTCTGGCGCAGATGGCGCGGGCCTCGGGTATTCACCTGATCATGGCCACGCAGCGTCCGTCGGTTGACGTCATCACCGGTACGATCAAGGCGAACTTCCCGACCCGGATTTCGTTCCAGGTGACGTCGAAAGTCGACAGCCGCACAATTCTTGGCGAGATGGGCGCCGAGCAACTGCTGGGGCAGGGCGACATGCTGTATATGGCCGGTGGCGCCAAGATTACCCGTTGCCACGGGCCGTTTGTCTCGGACGAAGAGGTCGAGGAAATCGTCAACCACCTGAAACAGTTCGGTCCCCCGGATTACATGAGCGGAGTGGTCGATGGCCCGGCTGAGGAAAAGGCCGACAATATCGATGCGGTTCTGGGCCTGAACACGGGGGGCAACACCAACGGCGAAGACGCGCTGTACGATCAGGCGGTGGCGATTGTGATCAAGGATCGCAAATGCTCGACCTCGTACATTCAGCGGAAACTTGCCATTGGTTACAACAAAGCTGCGCGGCTTGTTGAGCAAATGGAAGATGAAGGCGTTGTTTCGTCGGCAAATCATGTCGGGAAACGCGAAATCCTCGTCCCTGAGCAATAGGATATTTAATAACAAGGGCAGAGCGCTTATCTGAGGAGTTATGAAACAGATTGCCTTTGCCCTTGCTTTGACACTCGCCGCGCCTGCGGCCTGGGCGGCTGATAAGCTGCCGTTGTCCCAAATCTCAAACTACCTGAACGGCCTCAAAACCGTTGAGACCACGTTCACGCAAGTTAATGATGACGGCTCGTTGAGCACCGGAAAGCTGTGGATGGAACGGCCCGGGAAAATGCGGTTTGAATACGACCCACCCAACAGCGCCGTAGTACTGGCACGCGCCGGTACGGTTCAGATATTTGATCCGAAATCTAACCAACCCCCCGAACAGTATCCGTTGAAACGCACGCCCTTGTCGCTGGTGCTGGCGCGCAACGTCAACTTGGGGCAGGCGAATATGGTGGTCGCCCACGACTTTGATGGAACGGCTACCGTTGTCACGGCTCGGGACCCAAAAAACCCTGAATCGGGCCGGATTGAGCTGATGTTCACAGGGGACCCGATTGAGCTGCGCAAATGGGTTATTCACGATAACGCTGGCAGTCAGACGACCGTTCTGCTGGGCCAGTTGAATACCGGTGGAAATCTCAGCAACGATCTGTTTTCAAGATCAAATAGAAGCGGGTCAGGCAATCGCTGACCCGCAATCTTGTCAGTAGCGGCAGTTCGCCAGCTGCGCCTGATAGAGCTTGGCGCGTGCATCCACATCATTGGCGACGTTCAACAGCCAGGATTTGCTGTTATAGCTGCCGCGGGCAAAACCACTGTGTCCCTCGTGATAGGCCAGATACTGGTTGCGTGTATCACTGGGGTGAATGCCGTTCCGCTGATGGGTTTTGTTCATATACCAGCCGATGAAATCTGACGCATCGCGAATGCGGTCCCGTTTGGCGCGGCGCTTGCCGGTTTCCTTGCGGTATTCATCCCACGTGCCGTCCAATGCCTGGCTGAAGCCATAGGCGCTGCTCTGACGGCCCATCGGGATAACGCCCAGAACGTATTGGTGGGGCGTGCGTGCATCGTGCTTATAGCGGCTTTCCTGATAGATCGTCGCCATTTGGACGTGAATCGGGACGCCCCATTTCCGCTCGGTGCTTTTAAACGCCTTGATAAAGTCGGGCCGTTCGCGCGCAATGCTGCACGCATCGTTCAGTCTGCTCGGTGGCTGTTTGGACCCGCCACCACAGGATGCCAAAAGCAGCACCCCAAGGAGTACGAAGAAAATTCTGCTCATGTGCCTCGTGCCTTTTTTCTTTATTCTAGCGCAGATTGAGAGTTTAGGAAATCACAATCGTTATAGAACAATCGCTAGAATTAAGGGCAAAGCGCCCACGGACAGCACCGTTGACACCATGACCATCCCGGCAACAGCGTCTGAATCTGCGTCAAATCGCTCGGCCAGAAGGTAGGATGTCACTGCGACCGGGGTACACATCTGCAAAACCAGTACTCCGAAGGCGATGGAATCCAGATCAAAGACGCGCGCGATTGCCCAGCCCAGCCCAAAGCAGACAAGCAGTTTTAGGCCTGATAGCCAGATCGCCTGACCCAATTTGCGGGTTGTCAGCCTTGCGATCGCGACACCTACTGTTATCAGCATCATCGGGACTGCCATCTGGCCCAGCAACTCTAGCGTGTTGGTCAGGAACAAAGGCGTTTCCCAATCCTGCCACAAAAACAAGGCCCCAAGCAGGGTTGCCCAGACCATGGGTTCACGCGCAGCTTTACCGAATGCACCCTGCCCAGCGACAAGGTAGATGCCATAGGTGAAGGAAAACAAAGCGGTGATGGCCAGGAAAATGACTGCAAATCCCAAACCAGCCTGACCAAACGCAAAAATGCATAGCGGCAGGCCCAGATTGCCAGTGTTTCCGAAAATTAGCGGCGAAAGATAGGTACGGCGGTCCAGGCCAGAAAGCCGAACGAAAACGCCAAATGCTAGGGCCAGCCCAACATGACCCGCAACTGCGGCCAGCGTGAAACGCGTCAACTCTCCTGCCGGAATCTCTGTCTGCATCAGCGCAACAAAGATCAGGCTGGGCACAGCAAGCGTCACGGCAAGGCGCGTTACAAACTCCAAACGATACTCAAAACCCAGTTTGACCCATGTAAATCCGATGCCCGCCAGCAGGAAGACCGGTGCAACAATTTCGAACACTGTCAGTAAGATGTTCACAGACTGTTTCCTTTAATTTCCGATCAATGATTGGCATTTCGGCGCGGAAAGAGGTAGTAAGATCTCTGGGGGCTGAAAAAATGCTGAAGACAAATGCCAAGTACCGCCTGGGACAGGTGGTCCGCCATAAAAAGCATCCCTTCCGAGGGGTGATTTTTGACGTGGACCCGGAATTTTCCAATACGGAAGAGTGGTATCAGGCCATTCCCGAGGACAGCCGCCCCATCAAGGATCAACCGTTTTATCATCTGCTCGCAGAAAACGATCAATCCTTCTATGTGGCTTATGTTTCAGAACAAAATCTGGTTGCGGACCAATCCGGGGAACCGGTTGAGCATCCTGATATTCCTGACATGTTCGGTCCTTTCGAGAATGGCGCGTACCCGCTGCACTTTAATTTGAACTAAGAAATTTGGTGCGCCAATTCGCCCGCCCCGGTGGTCAGTAACCTAATGCACAACCGTCTTTTCTGGGGTCGCTTGCGCCCTCTAGAACGCCGTCTGTGCGGATTCGGATAGCTTGCGCGCCGCCAAGGGGCGTTTCTGGAACCTGAACGTTGTGTCCTAATTCGCGCAATTGTTGAGATGTGTTAGGCGAAATTCCGCGCTCAAGTTTCAAAACGCCGCCATCCGCGAAGGCGCGCGGGGCGTCGATGCTGGCCTGAAGACCCAATCCATGATCGGTGAGGTTGGACAATAGGCGTGCGTGGCCAGTTGGTTGAAAAGCTCCGCCCATCACGCCAAACGGCATTAGTACCCGGCCATCCTGTTTAAGCATTCCGGGAATGATCGTGTGCATTGGGCGCTTGCCCGGGCCAAATTCGTTTGGATGATCAGCCTGCAGGTTGAAACCAGAGCCTCGGTTCTGCAGCAAAATCCCATATTTTTCTGATGCGATACCGGACCCGAAGCTGTGAAATATGGAATAGATCAGCGAAACCGCCATCCGATCCCGGTCAACAACCGTGATATAGACTGTGTCTTTGTGAATGGCCTCGGTTAACGGGGCTGCCGCTGGCATGGCGCGCTTGGGGTCAATCAACGCAGCCAGCTTATCGGCCACCGTCTGGTCAAGGAACCGTTCAGCGTGGGTTGTGTGATCTGGATCCGCAATGAACCGATTGCGCGCGTCATAGGCGAGTTTCGAAGCCTCGGCCTCAAGATGTATGAGTTCGGGGCCAAACGGATCAAGGCCCGCCAGGTCAAAGTTCTTCAGGATATTCAGAAGCAGGATCGCCGTCGCACCCTGTCCGTTTGGCGGATGTTCGACCAGATCAATGCCCTTGTAGCTTCCGCTTACGGGCCGGGTGTCTGTGCATTGCGTGGCCAGAAAATCCTGGGCCGTGTGAACTCCGCCCAATGCCGTCAGGGCGTCGATCATGTCCTGCGCAATTTCACCGGAATAAAAGGCATCACGGCCATTGCGTGCAATCTGGCGCAGGACTTCGGCCTGCCCCGGCGCGCGAAAGTTCTGGCCTACATTTGGCGCTTTGCCGTCAGTCAGGTAATGCTTGCGTGCAGCCCCCTGCAGCGTGTCAGCCCCCGTTTTCCAATCATAGGCGACCCGGGGTGCGACCGGGACACCGGCCTCTGCATAGTGAATGGCAGGTGCCAGTATCTCATCCAGCCCAAGCCTGCCCTCGGTTTCTGCCAGATGGCAAAAGGCATCAATCGCACCGGGAATGGTCACCGCATCGGGTGTATTCAACGGCACTGTATCCAGCCCCTCGGCTCGCAACTTGTCCGCATTGACCGCCGCCGGTGCGCGTCCGGACCCGTTCAGAGCGCGTATCTGATCTTCACCTGCACGGTTGAATAGAACAAAGCAATCGCCACCGATGCCTGTCATCTGCGGCTCGCAAATGCCCAGCAGCACAGCGCCTGCGATGGCAGCGTCCATGGCATTGCCGCCTTGCTGCAGGATATTTACGGCAACCTGCGCCGCCAGAGGATGCGATGTGGCGCACATTCCCTCGGTTGCCAGAACTTCGGACCGACCTGGAGTGTGAAAATCCCGCATAGCTTTGCCTTCCCCTTTTGAACACGCCGAACGTAAAGCGCGGTCAGGGATTGTCTAGTCACATCAGCGGGAAGGGAGATCCTCGGCGCCGTTCACTGGGTGGGGGCTGTGACACTAGGCGCCGAGGGAAGCTATCTGAGCTACAGATATCTGTTTGCCCTTTGTTTGCGGCGCGCCGATGGTGCGATCGGGGCCTTTATGTGGCCTTTTTGGGTCCGGCGGAGGGGTTTGGGAAGTCAAACCGCAGCGACAACCAGTTGCAGCCATTGCGATGCTCATAGCGAATGTCGCTGGTCAGTTCATGGATCAGGAACCAGCCAAACCCGCCTTCGGGTAACTCATCGAGCGTAGAACCCAAAGGCGCAGGCACACCATCCGGCACGCGAAAGCCGGGCAACGGATTCCCTGTGTCAGAGATCAGAATGTCCAGCCAGTTTTGATGTAACCGACAATGCACCCTGACCTTGGCCGGAGTGACGCCCGCATAGGCATGCTCGATCACATTGTTGATCGCCTCGGCCAGCGCAATTTTCACGTCGCTCGCCTTGTGTGAAGGTAGGCCCTGCACCTCAAGTCCTTTGCTAAGCTGGGCGATGCCTGCACTGGCTTCGGTTTCGGTGGCAGCAAAGCTCAGATCCAAGCAGTTCCCGTTCCCCATGGACATCGCACCTATTCAATCCGTGACTTCATTCCGCCGACCGTGCAATGGCGTCGTCCAGAGTCTGGTAAAGATTGAAAACCGTATCCATACGGGTTAGCCGAAATACCTTTTCGACAAAAGGGTGTAGCCCTGCCAGATCCAGCCTGCGGTCGCTGCCCAGTTGTTTCATTGAAGCAACGATGGCCCCAAGGCCGCTTGAATCGATAAATTCGACCCCCGTCAGGTCCAGGACGACGCGCGGCGCGCCACCGTCGGCCTCATTGCGCATGTCTTCCTTGAACTGAATGGCCATTGCGGCATCGATACGGTCAGAATGCACCGTTATGATCTGCGTTGTGTCTGTTGTTTTACTGGTCAGGGCCATGCGCGCGGGCTCTCTAAACTAAAAATTACTCGTAGAAATACGCTAGACGGGAATTCTTACCATTCGGTATCCATCCCAGTAGAAAAACGGAGGAGCATCCAAATGAAACACGTCGTTATCGCTGGCGCAGCACGGACCCCGATGGGTGGGTTTCAGGGGATGTTCGATACAGTGACAGCAGCCGATCTGGGCGGTGTTGCGATCAAGGCCGCGCTACAGGGTGCAGGGACAGAGACCGTTGACGAAGTTCTGATGGGGTGCGTCTTGCCTGCCGGGCAGGGCCAGGCACCCGCTCGCCAGGCCGGTTTCGCAGCAGGGCTGGGCGAAGACGTTCCTGCCACGACGCTCAACAAAATGTGCGGCTCGGGTATGAAAGCGGCCATGATGGCCTACGATCAGATTGCATTGGGGCACGCGGACACAATGATCGCAGGCGGGATGGAGAGTATGACGAACGCGCCATACCTTCTGCCCAAAATGCGCGAGGGCGCGCGGTTGGGTCATGCGCAGGCAATGGATCATATGTTTCTGGACGGGCTCGAGGACGCCTATGACAAAGGTCGCCTGATGGGCACATTCGCTGAAGACTGCGCCGAGGCCTATCAGTTCACGCGCGAGGCGCAGGATGAATACGCGCTGCGTTCTTTGTCGAATGCACTGGCCGCACAGGAAAATGGTGCATTTGCGGATGAAATCACGCCCGTCTCGGTCCGCACTCGCAAGGGCGAAGTCACCCAGTCCGCGGATGAGCAGCCGCTTTCCGCGCGGCCCGAAAAAATCCCAACGCTCAAGCCAGCCTTTCGAAAGGATGGTACCGTCACGGCTGCAAACTCTTCTTCGATTTCAGATGGTGCTGCCGCGTTGGTGCTGGCATCGGAGGACGCGGCAAAGGTGCAGGGCCTGAGCGTCCGCGCGCGTATTGTCGGCCACGCCAGCCACGCGCAGGCACCAGGGCTGTTTACGACCGCGCCAGTTCCGGCCGCGCAAAAGTTGCTGACCAATATCGGTTGGTCGAAAGAAGATGTTGACTTGTGGGAGGTCAACGAAGCGTTTGCCGTCGTGCCGATGGCCTTCATGCACGAGATGGGCTTGCCCCGCGATATGGTCAATGTGAATGGTGGGGCCTGCGCTCTGGGCCACCCGATCGGTGCGTCAGGGGCGCGGATCATGGTCACGCTGCTGAATGCGTTGGAAAAGCGAAACCTGAAACGCGGCGTTGCGGCCATCTGCATCGGCGGCGGCGAAGGCACGGCGATAGCCATCGAACGCGTTTGACGCTTCCTCTTTTTCCAAATACTCCGGCGCAGACCCCTGCCACGAGTTCCGACATGACAGCCGATTACGACACACTTGCCAAAACCATCACCGCCCTGACCGAAGGCGAAACTGACAGCGTGGCTCTGATGGCTACAATTGCGTGCGAGGTGCACCATTCCGATGATCGGTTTGACTGGACAGGTTTCTACCGTGTCACTGAGCCCGGGCTTTTGAAGATCGGACCTTATCAGGGTGGGCACGGTTGTCTGGTTATCCCGTTCGACCGCGGTGTCTGTGGCGCTGCGGCCCGAACGGGAATGGTACAATTGGTGCCGGATGTGGAAGCATTTCCGGGCCATATCGCCTGCGCGTCTTCGACCCGGTCCGAATTGGTGCTACCCGTGCTCAATGCCGCCGGTGACGTCATTGCTGTGTTCGATATCGACAGCGACCAACCCGATGCATTCAATGAACAAGACGCAAACCAACTGGGCAAAATTCTGTCCAGCGTATTCGCCAAATAGCCAAGGCCGAGGGCGTAACCCCCGGCCTCGTCTATCTCATGATGTCAACGATCAGGTGTTCAGAAGCTTGGCTTTCTGCGCGGCAAATTCCTCGTCCGTCAGAACGCCTTTTTCCTTGAGCGTTGCAAGCCGTTCCAGCTCATCCGCGGCAGACACGGTCGCGACTGAGCGGATATAGTCCTTTTGCGCCTGTTCGATCTGGCTCATGGCTTCGGCATTGTGCTGGTGCATTTTGTCGCCGCGGACAATCAGGTAGGCCAGAACACCCATCCAAGGAATCAGGATGACAAAGGCAATCCAGACTGCCTTTCCACCGCCACTTAGGTCCTTGGATCGGAAGACATCGGCCACAACCGAAATCATCACCCAGAACCAGGCCACCATCAGGAACAGCCAGAAGATTGACCAGACTATGTCGAAGAAACCGATGCCGTTGTCCATTTGTCATCCAACCCTTTGCGAATGCGTAAGAATATTCATATTCAGATAGCATTGGACTGTAGCAGACAGTTTGCCGGTTGGTTAGTGTCAATTCTCCGTTGGTTTTACTACGCTACGCCAGGCTGGGTAATTCAATGACAGTTAGAAGATAGGCCAGCACAGCTTGAATGCCGAATATCCCGAAGATGTAGTATGAAAACAGGCGCTTGCGGGTTTTGTGTCTGAATATCCAACGACCCAGCAATGCGCCTGGACTGCCGCCCAGCGCCGCTAACCACAATAGGTTTCGTTCAGGAGTACGCTTTTTTCGCCGCCTTGCCTGCAGTTTATCCCAGCCAAAGGCCAGCAAAGTCAGCGCGTTGATGGTCCACAAGTAAATCACCATAATCCACATGGTGGACGGATACCCAAACAATGTTTTGCGTCCAAGTGAAAAATATCTTGGTTTTTTCACGGAATCAGCGCATCGTGAAAAACGAGGATAAAATTTCACCAAGCCCCGGAGCGTTCAGTGAACAGCCAAGCCCCGCACAGCGCCACACTCGGAGCCGATCTTCGGGCTCTGCGAAAGGCGCGTGGGTTGACGCTGACCGAGATCGCTGCACGTCTGGGTCGTTCTGTTGGTTGGCTTAGCCAAGTCGAGCGCGACAAGTCCGACCCCTCAATTTCCGACCTGCGCCAGATTGCCGAATGTCTGGGCGTGCCGATGTCGATGCTGTTCGCGCATTCTTCCGCTCCGGCAGATGAGCAGGGGTATGTGGTGCGCGCCGGAACGCGCCGCCCGATGGGGTCCGGTGAGGAAGGGTTGATCGAAGAACTGCTGTCGCCCGATCTGACCGATGATTTCGAAATGGTGCATTCCACGTTCAAGCCCCGATCGAAAATGCAAACTCCGGCCAACCGACCAACGCAGGAGGTAGGGTACATCGTGTCAGGGCGGTTGGAACTGACGATCAGTGGGCGCCAGTTTTCGGTTGGCCCCGGCGACAGCTTTCGGATCAAACATGAACCCTATCAATGGTCGAACCCCTATGATGAGCCCGCAGTGGCCATCTGGGTTATCGCTCCGCCGGTGTACTGATGAGCTTTGAAGCCTGGACCATATTCGCGCTGTTTTGGGTGGTGTTCGTCACCACTCCGGGGCCGAACGCGGTCAATTGCATTTCCAACGGGATGAGCCTGCCGTTTCCGAAAGCGATGCTGGGAGTGCTGGCGATTCTAACGCAGGCCAGCACGTTTCTTGTCCTGTCAGCGCTGGGTGTGACCGCGCTGATCGCAGCATCCCCAACCGGGTTTTTTATCGCCAAACTGGTAGGGGCAGGGTTCCTGATCTGGGTTGGGGTTCGCGGCTGGATGAATGCCACGCGCCCGGCCCCGGCAAGTGAGCGACCCGCGCGCCATGTGTATCTGCACGCACTGGCGGTCGCTACGATCAATCCTAAAAGCGTAGCAGGTTACCTCGCCGCTTTTTCCCAGTTTGTGCAGCCTGATGTTCCGATCTGGCAGCAGATGGTCGTCATCATGCCTACGGCGCTGATCATCACCACGCTTAGCTACACCGGGTTCACCGTGTTGGGCGCGCTGATGGGCAAGGCTGCGCTTGGAGCGGTTTTCAACACTTGGGTGCGTCGTGTCATGGCCGCCTGTTTCATCATCTATGGCGTTTTGCTGGGTGCCAGCTCCACGCCCGCAGCTAGGGGGTAATCAGATGCACAAAGGTTCTTGCCTCTGCGGCGCAGTCGCGTTCACGATTGACGGAGAGTTGTCGCCGCCTTCGGCCTGCCACTGTGGCCAGTGCCGAAAACAGTCCGGCCATATCTGGTCTTCGACCTGGACGCATCAGGACAACCTGAGCTTCACCGCAAGCGATACGCTGACTTGGTTCCGCGCCTCGGACACCGCCCGCCGCGGGTTCTGCCGGTCATGCGGTTCGTTCCTCTTTTGGCAGCACAATGACGAGGACACGATTTCAATTTCCATGGGTGCGCTCAGCGAGCCCACGGGTCTAACGCTCTCGAAGCATATCTTTGTCGCCGACAAGGGCGATTACTACGACATCACGGACGATCTGCCCCAACGGGCACAGTAACAAGGATCAATACCAATGAGCGATTTTCCGACAAAAGCCCGCGTGGTTGTAATCGGTGGCGGTGTGGTGGGGGCTTCCTCGCTGTACCATCTGGCCAAGAAAGGCTGGACTGATTGTGTTCTGCTGGAAAAGAACGAACTGACGGCAGGCTCGACCTGGCACGCGGCGGGTAACGTTCCGACGTTCTCGAATTCATGGGCGATCATGAATATGCAGCGGTACTCGACCGAGCTGTATTCGCGTTTGGGCGAAGAGGTTGACTACCCGATGAACTACCATGTTTCGGGCTCAATCCGTTTGGCGCACAGCAAAGAGCGGATGCAGGAGTTCGAACACGCGATGGCGATGGGACGCTACCAGGGCATCCCGATGGAGATGTGGACACCGGAAGAAGCTAAAGAGCGCTATCCATTCCTAGAAACGCACGATCTTGAAGGCGTACTGTACGACCCGACAGATGGCGACATTGATCCGGCGCAGCTGACACAGGCGTTGGCCAAGGGTGCCCGTGACATGGGTCAGAAGATCATCCGCTTCTGCCCGGCGACCGGCGTCACCCAGCACGACGACGGTACCTGGACTGTCCACACTGACAAGGGTGACATCGATTGTGATTACGTCGTGAACGCGGCCGGCTACTACGCACAGCGCGTGGGGGAGTGGTTCAAGCCCTTCGGCGGTCGTACCGTTCCCGCAATGGTCATGAGCCACCAGTACCTGCTGACAGACGAAGTGCCTGAAGTCGAGGAATGGTCCAAAGCGAACGGAGGCAAGAAGCTGCCGTTGCTGCGCGATGTGGATATCTCGTACTACCTGCGGCAGGAAAAGAACGGCTTTAACCTTGGTCCTTATGAGCCCAACTGCAAGGGCCACTGGATGACCGAAGACGATGCAATGCCCGAGGATTTCTCGTTCCAGCTGTGGAATGACGATCTGGACCGCATCGAGGACATCGTCACTGACGCGATGGAGCGGGTGCCGTTGATGGCGACCTCCGGCGTTGGCCGTGTGATCAACGGCCCGATCCCCTATGCGCCGGACGGGCTGCCGCTGATCGGCCCAATGCCCGGTGTGAAAAACGCGTTCGAGGCACACACATTCACCTTTGGCATCGCTCAGGGCGGTGGTGCAGGTAAGGTGCTGGCCGAATGGATCGTCGATGGCGCGACCGAGTGGGATATGTGGGCCGTCGATCCGCGCCGCTACACCGACTACACAGATCAGGACTACTGCAACCAAAAAGGTCTGGAGGTTTATGGCAACGAATACGCCATGCACTTCCCCCATCACGAATGGCCAGCAGCGCGCGACAAGAAACTGTCGCCGGTGCATGACAAGGTCAAGGCGCTGGGCGGCGTGATGGGTGCCTATAACGGATGGGAGCGGGCTAACTGGTTCGCGAAGCCGGGCGATGACACATCGCTTGATGCCACCCATACCTGGGGTCGGTCCGGCCCGTGGGAGCAGCGGATCCAAGAGGAATGCGAGGCCGTGCGGGATGGTTGTGGAGTGCTGGATCTGCCAGGCTTCTCGCGCTTCATGGTCAAGGGAGAGGGCGCCGCTGAGGCGCTGCGCGGCCTCGCAACCGGTGGGTTGCCAAAGGTCGGCCGGATGAACCTCATCTATATCTCTGATGACCGTGGTCGCATACTGACCGAGATGTCCTGTATCCGTATAGGTGAGGATGAGTTCATCATGATCACCGCCGCAACTGCACAGTGGCATGATCGGGACATCCTGATGAACGCAATGCCTGCGAGTGTTTCGATTGAAGACGTTACCACGACACGGGATACATTGATCGTCACTGGTCCGAAGTCGCGCGAGATACTGTCGACTATGACGGATGCGGATCTGACCTCGGGGTGGCTGACTCATCAGTCTGCAACTGTTGCAGGCCAGCCCGCCTATCTGATCCGCGTCTCCTTCGCGGGTGAGCTGGGATGGGAAGTCCACGCTCTGAACGAGCATATGCCCGCGATCTATGACGCGATCATCGATGCCGGTGCCACGCCGTTCGGGATGTACGCTCTGAACTCGCTGCGGATCGAAAAGGGTTACCGTGCCTGGAAGGGCGATCTGTCGACCGACTACTCGCTGTTGGAAGGCGGTCTTGGGCGGTTCGTCAAGCTGGACAAGCCGCAGGACTTCCCGGGCAAGGCTGCGATCCTGAACGAAAAGCAGCAGGGCGTGAAGAAGTCGTTTGTCACGCTGACCGTGGATGCGGGCGATTGCGACGCGCCGTATATGTCCTGCATCTGGCAGGGCGATCAGATCGTGGGCGAGACCACGTCAGGCGCATGGGGATACCGCGTTGGCAAATCCATAGCGCTGGGCATGATCAAGGCCGAGCTTGCCAACCCCGGCACTGAGCTTGAGGTCGAAATCTACGGCCAAAAGTGCCGCGCTGTGGTAGAGCAGGATCAGCCGCTTTGGGATCCCGAGAACGAGCGGTTGCGCGCTTAACTTCTCACGGAGACTGCCATGAGCAAACGATACGCCAAACTGGGACCCGGTGAGGGTCCCAACTATGACTGGGAAAACGACCACACCTTTGTGAAGGTTTCCGGTCAGGACACGGATGGCGCATACACGCTTATGGAAGACAATCTGAAGGCCAGCTTCGCGCTTGGCCTTCATCGCCATGACAACCATGCCGAAACCTTCTATTTTCTGGAAGGTTCAGTAGATTTCTATGTTGATGGTGACTGGCATCGGTGCCCCCCGGGTACAACCATGCATGTGCCGCCCGGTGTGCCTCATGCCTGCCGCGTGGCCGATGGTGCGCCTGGCAGAATGCTTATGATCTTTCAGCCCTCGGGGTTCGACGGATTTCTTGCCGAACTGGCGGCGATGGACGAGGCAGACTTCGCGGATGAGGCGAAGATGGCCGAGTTGAATGCACGCTATGACATCGTACCGATGGGCCCGGTTCCCGCTCATCCGGATGATCAGCAGTGAAGGGGCGCTGATGGCTGTTCCTGAGATCATGTCTGGCGTTTACTTGACCCGTCATGGCGGCCCCGAAGCGCTGGAGTGGCGCGAGGATATGCCGGTCCCAACACCCGGCCAGGGTCAGGTGCTGGTTCGGGTCGCGGCCGCGGGCGTTAACAACACTGACATCAATACACGGGTCGGTTGGTATTCTTCGGACGTCACCGGTGCCACGGATGATGTCGATCAGGATGTCGACGCCGGCGGCTGGGGTGGAGCGCTGTCTTTCCCTCGAATTCAGGGTGGTGACCTGTGCGGTTACGTCGAAGTGGCCGGTCCCGATACCGGGTTCACAGCCGGGCAACGCGTGACCTGTCCGATAAATCTACCGCGTCCACGGCCAGGCAACCCGACGGGGTTCATCGCGCTGGGGTCTGAAATCGATGGGGCCTTTGCGCAATACTGTCTGGTTGAGGCAAGTGATCTTTATGACGTCACAGCCTCCCCATTGTCGGACGTCGAAATTGCTGCAATCCCTTGTGCATTTGGCACAGCCGAGAACCTGTTGACCCGCTCAGGTGTGACTGCAGGCCATAAGGTGCTGATCACCGGCGCTTCGGGCGGCGTGGGTCTTGCCGCTGTACAGCTGGCAGCACTGCGCGGAGCGACGGTTTGGGGCGTAACGACTGCAGCCAAGGCCGAGGTGGTCAAGGCGCAAGGTGCCATTGATACCTTTGATCGCAAAGCACCATTGCCCAAAGATATCTTCGACGTCGTGATCGACGTGGTCGGAGGCCCGGCATGGCCGGATCTGGTTCTGGCGCTTAAACCCGGCGGGCACTATGCTGTTTCCGGCGCAATCGCAGGACCAATCGTCCAGGCCGACCTGCGCGAGATTTACCTTCGCGACATTACCATTCATGGCTGCACGCATCAGGCATTCGATGTATTTGGCCGCCTTGTCGAGATGATGAACGCGGGCCGCATCAGGCCTTTGGTTTCCAAGACCTATCCACTAAGAGACATCGCCAGAGCGCAAGAGGACTTCCAGTCCAAAGCGCTGCCGGGAAAACTCGTTCTGATTCCGTAGGAAGGTTGGCAAATGGCAGAAATAACGCTTCTGGATGGCTCGATTGGGCAAGAACTGGTCAAACGCAGTGGGGACAAACCCACTCCGCTGTGGTCGACGCGCGTAATGATCGACCATCCCGAATTGGTGCAAGAGGTCCACGCCGAATATTTCCGCCGTGGCGCAACGGTTGCCACGACCAATACTTACGCGGTCCATCGTTCTCGGTTGGAGCGCCTGGGTATGGAAGGCCAACTGCCCGAGCTGATCCATGCTGCGGTTACTCAGGCGAACCGGGCGCGAGGGGACAGTTCCGGTCGCATCGCTGGCGCGCTGGGCCCTTTGCTGGCGTCTTATCGTCCCGATCTGAAACCCGACGTGGAAGACGCCGCGAAAAAATTTGCCGAGTTGGTTAACCTTATGGCCAATGACGTTGACCTTTTCCTGATCGAAACCGTGTCCTCGGTGCAAGAGGCCGAAGGGGCTTTGCGTGGCACGAAGGATGCGGGCAAGCCGGTCTGGCTGGCTCTGTCGGTCATGGACGATGATGGATCGCGCCTGCGCTCTGGAGAACCGCTTGGAGATATTGCGCCCCTTGTTGAGCAATTCTCTCCTGATGCGGTTCTGATCAACTGTTCGCGCCCCGAGGCCATTCATGCTGCGCTTGAGGTCATAGCCACGCTAGGCCGGCCATTTGGGGCTTATGCCAATGGGTTTACTGGAATTACCCAGGAATTCCTGAAGGACGCCCCAACAGTGGATGCTTTGGAACAACGCCACGATCTGGGGCCCGATGAATACGCCGGTCACGCCATGGGATGGGTAGAACAAGGGGCAACGATTGTTGGTGGATGCTGCGAAGTCGGTCCGGACCACATCGAGGTTCTTGCCGGCCGCTTGCGGTCCGCCGGGCACCAGATTGTCTGAAAGGAAAGTGATGCCATCGACGTCCAACATCCCGGTTGTTACGGCTCAGCGGCATTTCGACATTGTCGTAGCGCCAGGCTTTGTGCTGCTGGAACTGGCGTCTTTGGTTGAGGTACTGCGACTGGCGAACCGCGTTTGCCCAAACCCTCCGTTCACCTACACCTATCGCTCGCATAAGGGTGGTCCGATTACCAGCAGCAGCGAAGCGACGATCCAGACCGAGTGCATTCCGCCCCAGCCCAACGCGGACTATCTTTTTGTCATCGGCAATTCCGACCCTGATCATCCGGACCTCTCTATGGGGCGCGTCGTATCCGACTACACGTACCGCGGCGCGCAGGTCTTTCTACTGTCCGAGGCGGCAAGCCGCTATATTGACGAGCAGGGGACCGAGGATATGTCGACCCATTGGGAAAACGCGTCCTTTCTGCGCGAACGCCGCGCTCAATTCGAAGCCAAACTGTCGATTGCAACGGAACAGGGCGCCGTTGTGACCTGCGCCGGGATGGAGGCGACAACCGATGTCGCGCTGGCGGTGATCGGGCGCCACATATCTGGGCCAACCAGAATGACCGTGGCCGATATTATGCTGCACGAGAACATCCGGGACTTTTCCTCGCTTCAGCCCTTTTCTGGTTCAAAAACCACGGCAACCGGTGACGCCAAGCTGGATCAGTGCATCAAGGTGATGCAGGCCAATATCGAAGACCCGCTGCCGATACGGGAAATCGTCGAAGCACTAAAGCTTTCGAACCGTTCTCTGGAGCGGAAGTTCAAGAACTATTTCGGAACCACACCAAACGGCTTTTACCGCGAGATGAGGCTGGCCAAGGCCAATAACCTCCTGCTGAACACTACGATGAGCGTGCGCGAAATCGGACTGGCCTGCGGGTTTCCCAACGGGTTTTCGTCGGTCTACAAAAGCTTTTTTGGGGTGACGCCCTTCGTGTTGAGACGCGAAAAGCGGCAAGTTAAACATGGTTGATTTTTGCAAATGCGCTGACGTTTTTCGTGCATTCTGCGTCGCTCTTCCGTGTATTTTGGCTGGAAACTCATAAAGCGGAATCATGAGAATGGCTGATCTTCCTACTAAGGCCCGTGTTGTCATCATCGGTGGCGGAGTCATCGGATGTTCGGTGGCGTACCACCTGACCAAAAAGGGCTGGAAAGACGTAGTGCTGCTGGAACGTAAGCAACTGACCAGCGGTACCACCTGGCACGCGGCGGGCTTGATCGCGCAGCTGCGCGC
Organism: Ruegeria atlantica; assembly: GCF_013032505.1. Classification (GTDB taxonomy): domain Bacteria; phylum Pseudomonadota; class Alphaproteobacteria; order Rhodobacterales; family Rhodobacteraceae; genus Ruegeria; species Ruegeria atlantica_F. Next base: position 86,540 of record NZ_WQCG01000006.1, on the reverse strand, counting down.
AACGGCGAACATGACCAAACTGGCGAAGTACAGTCAGGAGCTTTATGGCTCGCTTGAGGAAGAAACCGGTGTGGCAACGGGATTTAAGCGTTGTGGGTCGATCACTGTTGCGTTGACTGAAGAGCGCAAAGAAGAGCTCTACCGTCAGGCGGCCATGGCACGGGCCTTTGGTGTCGAGGTCGAAGAAATCGAAAATGAGCGCATTCAGGAACTGTATCCGCACATCAACCTACAAGGTGTGACGGGTGCTGTTTACCTGCCGCTGGACGGTCAGGGTGATCCGGCCAACATTGCATTGGCGCTGGCAAAAGGGGCCCGACAACGTGGCGGTATCGTCAAGGAACGCGTGAAGGTCACCGACATCGTCAAACAGGGCCGCAAGGTGAGCGGTGTTGACTGGGTCGCGGATGACGGCAGCGCCTCGGGCCATATCGAATGTGACATGGTCGTGAATTGCGCGGGTATGTGGGGGCATGAGGTCGGCAAGATGGCTGGCGTCAACGTTCCGTTGCACGCGTGCGAACACTTCTACATTGTCACAGAAGGCATCGACGGCTTGACCCAATTGCCGGTTCTGCGAGTTCCGGATGAGTGCGCATATTACAAAGAAGATGCTGGCAAGATTCTGTTGGGTGCATTTGAACCGAACGCCAAGCCGTGGGCGATGAACGGCATCCCCGACACGTTTGAGTTCGACCAACTGCCCGAGGATTTCGACCATTTCGAGCCAATCCTCGAAGCCGCGTGTGAACGTATGCCTATGTTAGCCGAGGCTGGCATCCACACCTTCTTCAATGGACCGGAATCGTTTACCCCTGATGATGCCTATCATTTGGGTCTTGCGCCTGAGATGGACAACGTCTGGATCGCAGCGGGTTTCAACTCGATCGGTATTCAGTCCGCTGGCGGTGCTGGTATGGCGCTGGCCGAATGGATGGACAGTGGTGAAAAACCGTTCGATCTGGGCGACGTGGACATCGGTCGGATGCAACCGTTCCAGGGCAACAAACAGTATTTGTTTGAGCGTTCGAAAGAGACGCTGGGTCTGCTGTACGCCGACCACTTCCCCTATCGCCAAAAGGCCACCGCGCGTGGCGTGCGCCGGACGCCGTTCCATCATCACCTGTTGGAACAGGGCGCGGTCATGGGCGAACTGGCGGGCTGGGAACGTGCCAACTGGTTCGCGAATGAAGGGCAGGAGCGGGAATACCAGTACAGCTGGAAGCGCCAGAACTGGTTCGAGAACTCGGCGGCTGAACACAAGGCTGTTCGCGAAAATGTCGGTATGTACGACATGTCATCTTTCGGCAAAATCCGTGTCGAAGGCCCCGATGCCGAGGCGTTCATGAACTATGTCGGCGGCGGCGACTACTCGGTGCCGAACGGCAAGATCGTTTACACACAATTCCTCAACCGCTCAGGCGGGATCGAGGCGGATGTAACGGTCACGCGCCTGACTGAGACTGCCTATCTGGTGGTGACCCCGGCCGCGACCCGTCTGGCGGATCAGACGTGGATGCAGCGCAATGCGGGCAACTTCAATGTCGTCATCACCGATGTCACGGCGGGCGAGGGCGTTCTGGCCATCATGGGCCCAAATGCGCGCACCTTGCTTGAAAAGGTCTCACCGAACGATTTCACCAACGCGACCAACCCTTTTGGCACCGCACAGGAAATCGAGATCGGCATGGGCCTGGCCCGCGCCCATCGGGTTACTTATGTCGGTGAGCTGGGTTGGGAAATCTATGTCTCGTCGGACATGGCGGGACATGTGTTCGAAACCCTGCACGAGGCCGGGCAGGACATGGGATTGAAACTGTGCGGCATGCACATGATGGACAGTGCCCGGATCGAAAAAGGTTTCCGCCACTTCGGCCATGACATCACCTGCGAGGACCACGTCGTCGATGCAGGGCTTGGGTTTGCGGTCAAGGTCGATAAGGGCAGCGACTTTATCGGTCGCGAAGCGGTGATTGCGCGCAAGGAAAGTGGACCGCACAACCGCCTTGTCCAGTTCAAACTGACCGACCCGGAACCGCTGCTGTTCCACAATGAGCCGATCATTCGTGATGGCGAGTATGTGGGATACCTCTCCTCGGGCAACTATGGCCACACGTTGGGCGGCGCAATCGGTCTGGGTTACGTGCCTTGCGAAGGCGAAAAGGCAGCCGACGTTCTGGCTTCGGCCTATGAGATCGACGTGTGTGGTGTGAAGGTGAAAGCCGAAGCATCACTCAAGCCGATGTACGATCCAAAATCAGAGCGCGTCAAAGTATAAAACCCTATGAACGGAAAGAGGGGCGCTTCGGCGCCCTTTTTTTGTGAACGTATCAATTTTGTTGATGTGAGTGTTCACGGTTTTCATAGTTTTCAAACCCTCCGGAACAACCTTATAGAAAAACGGTATCAGCCGGAGTTCCATGATGGCGAAAGCCGCGACGTCACCCCAGAATGAGGACACGCCAAAGGGTCTTGCCCTTGCAGTTACCGCTTACACACTTTGGGGTTTCTTGCCGCTTTACATGAAAGCTCTGGCGCATATCGGACCAGTTGAGATCGTGGCCCACCGGATTGTTTGGTCGGTTCCTGTGGCCGGGCTGTTGCTGGTGGCGCTGGGGCGGACCAAGGATCTGAAAGCTGCGCTACAGAATCCGAAAATGCTGGGTATGGCCTGCCTGACTGCGGCTTTGATCTCGGTGAACTGGGCCATTTACGTGTGGGCCATAGCCAGCGGCAATGCGCTGGACGCAGCGCTGGGTTACTATATCAACCCATTGTTCAGCATTGCGCTGGGTGCGGTCCTGCTGCGCGAGCCTTTGAACCGCACGCAGATGGTGGCGGTTGGTTTGGCCGCATTGGGCGTTTTGGTGTTGGTTGTCGAAGCCGGACGGCTTCCATGGGCTGCGCTTGCCCTGACCGTTAGTTGGGGGTTTTACGCGTTCTTCAAACGCTCGTTGCCCATAGGTCCCAATCAGGGATTTCTGCTTGAGGTCCTGATCCTGTTGATCCCCGCCTTGGTTTACATCACCTGGTTGGGGGCAAAAGGAACTGGTCACTTCGGCGCTGCCGCCGGGGACACCATGCTGCTTGCTTGCGCTGGTATCGTCACGGCTGTTCCTTTGCTGGTCTATGCCAACGGGGCGAAACTGGTTCGGCTGTCCACAATGGGGATCCTGCAATATATCGCTCCGACGATGATCTTCATCACCGCTATCACCGTGTTTGGCGAACAGATCGACCGGGGGCGCATGATCGCCTTTCCGCTGATCTGGGCGGCGCTGGTGGTTTACACGATCCCGATGATCCGTCAGATGCGGGCTCAGAGCTGACGCAGCAGGTCGGCGGCGGCCTCCGCCCACAAGCGATAGGCTTTCGGGCTTGGGTGATATCCGTCCGGAGCAGCAAGCGCCGGGTCATCCGGAAACTCCAACGGCAGGTGGCGGGCTTGCGCGAATGCCGACGCGGCGGTTTGTAATCCCTGATCCAGCCGGGCAGCCTGACGGCCCAGCACCCACGCGAGTGGCTGAGGCAATGCCGGAAATCGGTTCATTTGCGGTACCGCAGTCAAGACGATGCGGCGCACACCCAGATTGTCCGTCAGATGGTTCAGCAGTTGGATCTGTAAAGCTGTGAACCTTTGCCGGGAAACACCACGCGTGACGTCGTTTACACCCAAGGCTGTCACGGCAGCATCAAAACGGCCTTCAAGTCGGTTCAGTCGGTCCAGCGTATCCTGTGTTGTATGGCCTGTCGTTGCTTCAAGTTGCCATTCCACGCTGTAGTGGCGTGCCAATTGTTGAACCAAAAATCCCGAAAGCGCCTGTTGTTGTCGGCCAGCACCAACGCCGGCTGCCGAGCTATCGCCTGCGATTAGCAACCGCAACCGGGGGCCGCGCCCTTCGCGCCCTTGTCGAGGGCCCGAGGGTTCTGGAAGTTGTTGCGCGTTTCGGCGCACGGAAACCGCCTGGGCTGCCAGAACCGGCAGCAGCGGCACGCGCAAGATCTGATCCGCGGCAATCCGGCTGGGCATGTTCAACTGAGCGCGTTTTTGTATTCGAGGAATCTGGGGTCTGTCATCACACGGGCCATCATGGCCTCGCGTAGGGCACCAATGGTTTTGTAGGGCCGCATGACAACTTCGAAGTTCTGGATCAGACCGTCGTCATTCAGAGTGATCAGGTCGACGCCAACCGCATCTAAATCTCCGACCTTGCACTGAAACTCCAGCGCCCAGTCTTTGCCTTCACCCATGATCCGGCGATAGCGAAAATCGGAAAACACCTGTCCCACATGGCCCAGAACGGCCGCCACCGGCTCGCGCCCGGTCCAGGTGCTGTAGTAGGTGGGCGGCGAAAACTGTACGTCTTCGGCCAGCAATTCGTGGATCAGGCTTTCATCGCCCTTGGCGACAACGTCTTGCATGCGCGCGATTGTGGGGTGCATGGGTTCTCCTCCGCTTTGGGTCCGAGATTTGCTGAACCGTTTCGTTCAGGCAAGCCCGACGTTGCGGGAACCAAATCCGTGCGTTAGGCAGGCGCGCATGAGCGAAACCTATAATCCCCCGAAAACGCCTTTGGATGTGCTGCATGAAGATGTGCAGCTTATCGTCGTCAATAAGCCCTCGGGTCTGTTGTCAGTACCGGGACGTGGTGCGCATCTGGCCGATTGCCTGCTGACCCGTGTACAGGCGGCTTTTCCGCAGGCTTTGTTAGTGCACCGGCTGGATCGGGATACGTCAGGTGTCATGGTGTTTGCCCAGTCGCCGCACGCACAGCGCCATCTGAGCATGCAATTCGAGAAACGCCAGACCCGAAAAACTTATGTTGCGCGCGTTTGGGGTCGGATCGAGCAAAAGACCGGAACCGTTGATCTACCGTTGATTGTAGATTGGCCAAACCGACCGCTTCAGATGGTCTGTCATGAGACTGGCAAGCCTGCTGTCACTGACTGGCGATTTGTAAAGTACGAGGGCGAGACGACGCGCGTCCGGTTGTTCCCTAAAACGGGCAGATCGCATCAGTTGCGCGTTCATATGCAAGCATTGGGTCATCCCATTCTGGGCGATCCGTTCTACGCCGACGGACCTGCGCGCGATTTCCCGCGTCTGATGCTGCACTCTGAGGAATTGCGCCTGAAAAACCCCGAGGGCGGAGTTTCGATGAAATTCCGCGCCCCGGCTGATTTTTGACCTCAGGCCGTGCTCGTCCACAGAATCTTGAGGTTGCCCAGTGAAAACCGTCTGGTCCGTTTGCGGGGCGCGCAGGGCTGACGGGCGGCCATGATTTCGCGTTCAATCTCGAAGGCGCGCAAGGTGTGATCCTGTGCCCAGCGGTCCAGTTTCAATGTCATCATCACGTGATTGTCGAGGTATGGCATGGTCGACCTCCTTTGGTTCGTTTCCCAAAGATCGCAGATCACTCCTGACACCACCCTGTCAGTGGGGTGTGCTAGGATGTCAGCAGACCGCCCGGAGAACTTTATGCGCCGCTCGACCCGCCTTTTTGAAATCATCCAGATCCTGCGTTCGGCCGAAATGCCTGTGACGGCTGAGGCGCTTGCAGAAAAACTGGAAGTGTCTGCGCGCACCGTCTATCGCGACATTGCAGCGTTGCAGGCGCAACGCACCCCGATCGAGGGTGAGGCTGGCGTGGGGTATCTGATGCGGCGTGGGTACGACCTGCCTCCTTTGAATTTCGATTCGGAAGAGGTCGAGGCACTGTGGGTTGGTCTGTCGATGCTGGCGCGCACGGGGGACAGTACCCTGCAACAGGCGGCGGACCGGGTATGTCGCAAGATCGACGCTTTGCGCGCGCCTGCGGATTGGCTGCAGGTCGCCCCATGGGGCGCACCGATGGATGATCCTGCCAAAGGGTGCGTGCCCGTCGTGAACTATCGCGAGGCCATTCGCGCAGAACGCAAAATTCGCATCACCTATGTGAGTGCCGAAGGCGAACGGACGGAACGGATCGTCAGGCCTGTTGCCCTGATCTATCACATCGAATGCACGATGCTTGCAGCGTGGTGCGAGATGAGGAATGGGTTTCGCCATTTTCGCACAGATCGCATTTGGGCCTGCGAGCTGACAGACGATCATTTCTGCGGACAAGGAGAGCCCCTGCGGGCGATCTGGCAGGATCAAAACCAATGGGATCCTGCCGAACGGCGGTAATTTGCCGACTTCACCCGATTGTTGCTTGAGCCTATGTTGAGGTGACGCGATATACTGCGCCAAACAAAGCGGGTCCGGTGAACGGACCCCAGAGCAGAAGGTGAATTCATGACGATTTCCAAGAGTGTTCTTGCCGCTGGGCTGTGTTCGGCCCTGTTTTTGGGCGCCTGTACGGACCCCGGTACGCTGAACTTGCCCTCAGACCCGAACCAAAACACGAAGCAGGGCGCGATCCTTGGCGGTCTGATTGGTGCAGGTGTCGGCGCTATTGCCAATGGATCTGATCCACTTTTGGGGGCCGTGGCCGGCGGAGCAATCGGTGCAGCAGGAGGCGGCCTGATAGGCAACCAACTGGATAAACAAGCAGCGGAACTGCGTCAGCAACTTGCCAACCAAGGCATCATCGTTACCAACGCGGGCGACCGGCTTATTGTGACCGTACCGAATGATATCACCTTCGACACCGACAGTTCGACCGTGCGTCCGGCATTAAGGGCCGATCTGGTCCGGGTGGGGCAGAATTTGGTGAACTACCCCAACTCGAACGTGCAGGTCATCGGCAATACCGACAGTGACGGCGATGCTGCGTATAATCAGGGCCTGTCCGAACGCCGTGCGCGGTCTGTCGCGGATATTCTTCAGGCAAATGGCGTAAGCGGTGCACGTATCTCAACCATCGGTCAGGGCGAAAACCGCCCCATTGCGTCGAACCTGACGCCCGAAGGGAAGGCGCAGAACCGCCGGGTTGATATCGAGATCATCCCCAACGGAAACACTTAACGACATGGGCACTTTCGGGTGCCCATTTTTCGCACATTGACTGCGCGTCATCCGGTCTTTGGTGCACGCGAAAGTTACGCTAGCTATTGGGAAACACCTGAACCGGAGTTTCCCAATGTCTGACCCGATCCTTCTGAGCCTGTCCGGCTCATTGCGCCAAAGCGCGACCAACCGCAAATTGCTGCGCGAAGCGGCCCGGCTGTTCGAGCCGGGGACACATATCGAAGCCGATCTGAACCTGCCGCTTTACGATGGTGATCTTGAGGATGGCGAGGGCATTCCTGCCGCAGTGCAAACCTTGTCCGATCAGATCGCGCAGGCTGATGCAGTGATCATTTCGACCCCGGAATACAACAAAGGCCCGTCGGGAGTTCTGAAAAACGCTTTGGACTGGGTCAGTCGAACCGACGGTCGCCCATGGGCCGACAAGCCGGTTGCCGTGATGTCCGCCGCCGCAGGGCGTGCGGGTGGCGAGCGGGCGCAGATGGTTCTGCGCGGCTATATGGTTCCCTTCCAACCGCGCATCCTGCAGGGGCCAGAGATTCATCTCGCCAGCAGTTCGAACGAGTTTGACGAGCACGGCAAATTGCTGAGCGACCGTTACGAAAGTTCTTTGCGGACACTCATGCAGAAACTGCGTGCTGAGGCTGGGTTCTAAGATCGAGAGGCTGCTTGCCGGGTCTGGTCCGTCTGCATAGTCTGCCGCCATGACTGACGAAATACAGACCGATGTGATGGACCCGGCCCGAGCCTCTGCGCTATTGGTAGCGCTTGGCTCCCATAAGAAATTCGAAGCGGGCGATCACCTGCCGCCATTCTTTCACCAACTGTATTTCTGGTCGCCGCAACCGCCTGCTGCCTTAGGACGAGACGGGCACCCAAAGGTTGGTGACAGTCTGATCCCAGATATGGGCCTGCCGCGCAGAATGTGGGCTGGCGGCCGTCTGCAATTTCACATGCCGTTGGTCGCGGGCGCAAAAGCCACGCGCCAGTCTGTGTGCCAAAGCGCGACGACAAAAGTTGGCCGGACCGGTCCGTTGGGGTTTGTCACCTTGCGGCACGACATTTCTCAGGACGGTCAATTGTGTCTGAGCGAATGGCAGGATCTGGTTTATCGGCAGGACCCATCGGACACGGATATCCAAGCCAAACCGCCTGTGGCACGCACCGATGAAACCGACCGTCGCGAGATTAAATTCAACAGTACATTGCTTTTTCGATACTCAGCGCTGACCTTCAATGGGCATCGTATCCACTATGATCTGGATTACGCACGTGATGTCGAGGGGTATGACGGTTTAGTTGTTCACGGCCCATTACTGGCACAACTCTTGATGCTATTTGCCGAAGAACTAATGGGTTCTTTGGCCGAGTTTTCGTTTCGCGCTTCGTCGCCGGTGATGCATTTTGAGACGGCAATACTGTGCCGGAACGGCCATGCGATGTGGGTGCGCGGGCCAGATGGGCGGCAATGCATGTCCGCCGAAGCTGTTCCGCGATCAGAGTGAGGCCTCGGGCCGAAAATCGCTCGGGATTGTATCCTGATCTTCAAGAATAAGACTCGCCATGACCTCGGCCACTTTCGGTGCCATGCCAAAACCGATTTTGAAGCCACCATTGGCGATGAAATGCCCTTTGTGAAGAGGGTGCGCGCCCAGCATCGGAGCGCGGCTTTTGCCGCGGGGCCGAACGCCCGCCCAACGTTCTATGACTTCGGCGCCATGCAGGACAGGAACAGCTCGCATCGCCCGGTCCAAAACGTCGTCCAGGGCTGCATCTGTGCTGGTCGGGTCGTTATATTCACGCTCGGACGTAGAACCGATCGCCAATGTCCCATCCGCATGCGGCACGAAGTGGATCGCGTCCGCAAATAGCTGCGGAACCTCTCCTGCATCAAACCGCAGCAATGCGGCTTGCCCCTTGACGCCGTTGCCAACGGTTTTGCCATAAGCTTCGGTCAGTTCCTGCAGGCCGGCAAGGCCGGTGGCATGGACAACCTGCCCGCGGTCCGGTGCGTCTGCCACGACCTCGACCCCCATCACCGCCAGTGCGGCAACCAATGCAGCACAGGCCCGGCGGGGATGCATGCGTGCGCTGAGGGTATCATGGATGACAAAGCCCGTAGGGCTGGGTGGGCACCATGAACCGATTGCGGCTGTTTCAACAACGTTCCATTCGGCGCGGGCTTGCCACAGTTCCGCTGCTGTGATGGCGCGCGCATGGGCAAGTTCCAGCGTTCGGGTGTCGATGATAGGTTGCAACCGTCCCAACCGCGCATATCCGGGTGAGACGCCGCCTGTGGCCTCGACCTGTTTCCAGAATGGTTCGGCCATGATCAGGCTGTCGAACTGAAACGCCTTCTTGGCATTCCAGTTTTCAGGCACATGCGGTGCCAGAGCGCCAACCAGACCGCCGCTGGATCCGGCTCCGGGACCAAAAGGGTCGACGATCTGCACCTTTGCGCCACGCCGCGCGCAGGTCCAGGCGATAGACAGGCCGAAAATTCCTGCACCGCGCACCGTCACATCGACCATTGCCATTCCCCTTTACCTTGTTCAGTGTCGCGCCGCTTAGCTACAGGATTCCCCGATGGCAGACCAGCGCGCCGAACTGACATGGACTGAGGATCAGATCCCCGTCTCGGATCGTTTCGACGACCCGTATTATTCGTTGCAGAACGGGCTGGAAGAGACGCGTCACGTGTTTCTGGCTGGCAATGACCTGCCCGCGCGCTTCGCGTCGGGATTTCACATCGCCGAACTTGGCTTTGGGACCGGGCTGAACATGCTGACCGTCTGGTCCGAATGGGAACGATCAGGCCAAACGACGCCTCTGACTTTTACCAGTTTCGAAGCCTACCCGATGGAGCCCGCCGACATGTCCCGCGCTCATACTGCATTCCCTTCTGTTGCGCCGTGGTCGGAACGTTTTCTAGCGCATTGGCAGGGTGGCACGTGCGATCTGGGTACCTTGCGGCTTGAGGTTGTTGAAGGCGATGCGCGCCAAACCCTGCAAGCATGGGACGGTGCTGCTGATGCGTGGTTTTTAGATGGGTTCTCTCCGGCCAAGAATCCGGAACTATGGAATGCAGATCTAATGCAACAGGTAGCCGACCACACGGTCGCTGGTGGTACGGCGGCGACATACACCGCCGCCGGATTCGTGCGGCGGGGGCTTGTGGATGCTGGGTTCACCGTCACCCGCTCGCAAGGTTATGGCCGCAAGCGCCACATGACACGGGCGATCAAATCGTGACGCAGCAGAACAATACGCGCGCCGGGATTGCGTTGATGATCGGGGCGACCATCGTCTTTGCACTGCAGGACGGTATCTCGCGCCATCTGGCAGGAACCTACAACACCTACATGGTCGTGATGATCCGGTATTGGTTCTTTGCCGCCTTTGTCATCGCTTTGGCCGCACGCGCGCCCGGCGGATTGAAGGCCACCACGCAAACAAGTCAGCTAAAGCTGCAGGTATTTCGAGGCGTGCTGCTGGCGGCCGAAATTTGCGTTGCGGTGTTCAGCTTCACGGTTCTGGGTCTGATCGATGCGATGGCAGTGTTTATCTGCTATCCGTTGCTGGTCGCCGCACTCAGTGGGCCGGTTCTGGGCGAACAGGTTGGCTGGAGGCGCTGGGCCGCGATCGGCGTTGGGTGCATCGGCGTTCTTATCATTCTGCAGCCCGGTGTGGGGGTGTTTAATCCTTGGGCTGTTGTTCCACTGATTTCTGCCCTGATGTTTGCGATCTATGGTCTGCTGACCCGGTATGTTTCGCGCCGTGACAGTTCAGCCACCAGCTTTTTCTGGACAGGTGTCAGCGGTGCCGTTGTCATGACCCTGGTCGGGATGTGGTTCTGGGAGCCTATGGTCCAAACGGATTGGGTCTGGATGGCGTTGTTATGCGTGAGCGGCGTTCTGGGGCACTGGTTGCTAATCAAGTGCTATGAAATGGCAGAGGCTAGCGCAGTGCAACCCTTCGCATATTTCCATCTCGTCTGGAGCGCGATTCTGGGGATCTCGATCTTTGGCGAAACGCTGCGCCCCGAAGTGGTCATAGGCGCAGCGCTGGTTGTCGCCGCCGGGTTGTTCACCCTATGGCGCGAAAGACGCCAGAGTTGATCCGACCAGTTCCTGCGAAAACGGAATTGGCAGGGCAGGTTGGCCAAGCCGGGCGCGATAGACGGGCAGGCTTTCTGCCACCCGCATAACGTAGTTGCGGGTCTCGCTGAACGGGATCGTCTCAATCCAGTCGACGACATCGATTTCGCCTGCGCGCGGATCGCCATAGCGATCCATCCACGAAATCGGCCGACGTGGACCCGCGTTATATCCTGCGGCCATCATCACGATGTTTCCGTTAAAATCTGCAGCCAGACTGGACAGGTAGTTCGCACCCAGCTTCGCGTTGTATTGCCAATCCGAGGTCAACTTGATCGTCTTATGACCACTGAGGATTCCCAGTTCTTTTGCCACCAGCTTGGCAGTAGCAGGCATAACCTGCATCAGCCCGCGCGCGCCGGCACCGCTGATCACAACCGGATCGAACTCGCTCTCCCGCCGGGCAATGGCAAGCGTCATTTCCTTGGCCATGGGCAACCCCATGTCGGCGACCGGGTGTACAGGGTAATATGCGGCCGGTAGAACCAAGCCGACCGTTGCCGCACGTTTGGCGATCATCACGGCAAGATGAGGCTGCTTCAACTCGATTACCAGATCACCCAACTGATTTGCCTGAACCGGGTCCAGCCCTTCAACCAAATGGGTCAGGAAACGCTCGGCCAGGTTGTCTTCATCTGCCTTTAACAACAAAAGCCCTGCTTCCAATACGCTGGAATCAGAAAACTCAGCCTGTTTCCAGTGTGGCGCGCGACGGGGGTTAGACAGTTCACTATCGAAAGGACGCCCGATTTGCTCTGCCGCCAGTAGTCCGTAGAACGAGGTCTGGTAATCCGCACCCATCGCATAGGCTTCATAGGCCTTTTCGGCATCCCCTTGCGCCGCATAGGCGCGACCCAGCCAATACCCGCCGCGCCCCTTCGAGATCGGCGATTTCACCGCTTCCGAGAAATTTTGGAAATGCCGGACCGCTGTGGCCGGGTCGTTCAGCTTTCGCAGGGCCAGAAACCCGGATAGCCACTCCAAATCCGCATATCCATAACCCATTTCAGGCGTCATATGATGATTGGCGGCAATCTGGTAGGCGCGGTTCTGGTCCCCATTCCGCATCTCAAGCCGGGCTAACCGGCGACGGCCTTCTGCCCATTTGTCAGGTTCACCCAACGCATCAGGACCGGTTGAGCGTGCCAGCATGAGATCAATCGCGCTGTCGTCCAGTTCTTTCTTATCGCGCCAGACGAACCTGTCGAAGGCCAGCCCCGGAGAGTCGAGCAGCGATTTCGGGACTGCCGCCACTTTGGTGTCTACGCCGGGTTGCCGTTTCTGAAGGCTGATCCGCGCCTCTGCCAGTTTTCGTTGATCGGTGCTGACCAAAGGAAGCATCTGACCGGCGCTGACAAGGTGATTGTCCCACAGCATCCGATCCAGACGCGCAGCGTGATGGGGTTTCAGCAATTTGCCAAAGTTTTCGAGATAGTCCTTTTGCAGACCCGCGCCCATCGGCATCGTCCGCCACGCGGTGACGATATCGGCCTCGGCGTCGCCCGGCCGCCCTTTTGCCTTCAATGCAACCGCATAGTTTAAAGCACCTTCTGCGGATTGCGGTGGTTGTTCGGCATAGAACGAAAGGACACGGTCCGGATCTGCGCCGGTGAAGGCGGGCTCACTTTTGCGCCTTAGCCAGGCCAAACCGGGCCAATCTGGACGACGATCCAAAAACACCAAAACATCGCCCGAGCTGCCAAACCCTTGGCGTAGCCAGTGCCAGACTATGATGTCCCTGGAAACCGAACCGCGCGCACCTGACACACGCAGGGCTTCGTTCCAATCCCCCTTGCGCATTTCATTCATACCGGCCCGCAGATCACCCGCGGCATCGGCCCGAACATGTGTGCCCGAAATCAGAATCACGACCGTCAAAAACGCCAGAAAGCGTGTCATCCCTTGCATTCCCCAACCAACCAAGGATACAGCCATTCAGGATAAAGCTTGCGTCGCCGGGTTCAACTCAAGAACGTCAGAATTCTGGCAAACCGAGGCGTAAAAAATACAAACTGCACCTAAGGAGCGTGTCATGTTCAAAGGCTCTATGCCAGCCCTCGTCACCCCGTTCGAAAACGGCGAGTTGGACCTGAAGACGCTCAAACACTTGGTGGAATGGCAGATTCAGGAAGGTTCCACCGGGTTGGTTCCCGTCGGCACCACCGGAGAAAGCCCAACGCTGAGCCACGAAGAGCACGAGACCGTTGTCGAAGAGGTTGTCAAAACCACGGCTGGTCGCGTTCCCGTTATTGCAGGTGCAGGGTCAAACAACACCGTTGAGGCCATTCGGTTCGTGCGATTCGCGCAGAAGGTAGGTGCCGACGCTGCTCTGGTCGTGACGCCTTATTATAACAAGCCCACGCAAAAGGGCCTGCTGATGCATTTCCGCGCGCTGCATGATTGCGCGGATATTCCGATCATCATCTACAATATTCCCGGTCGATCGATCATCGACATGACGCCCGAAACCATGGGCGAACTGGCGAAATTGCCGCGTATTGTTGGTGTAAAGGACGCGACCGGCGATCTGGCACGTGTCAGCCAGCAGCGTGCCTCCTGCGGCCCGGACTTCTGTCAGTTGTCTGGCGAGGACGCGACTGCGCTAGGGTTCAACGCCCACGGTGGTGTTGGCTGCATCTCAGTCACGGCCAATGTCGCGCCCAGACTGTGTGCTGAATTCCAGCAGGCCACGCTGAACGGCGACTACGCCAAAGCGTTGGAGTATCAGGACCGCCTGATGCCGCTGCACGAAGCGATCTTTATCGAGCCCGGCCTCGTGGGTGCAAAATACGCGCTCAGCAAATTGGGCCGTTGCAGCGAAGAGGTCCGCTCGCCCTTATCCGGGCTGGAAAGCAGTACCAAATCCGCGATCGACGCGGCGATGGAACATGCAGGCCTGATCTAAGACGAATTCAAAATAACAAAAGGCGGCCTCGAACCTCGAGAGCCGCCTTTTTTTGTGCCTGATCCAGACTTCCTCTGGCCCAAAACATCCCAGGGGGAGTCGCAGCTTGCCGCGACAGGGGCAGAGCCCCCTATCGTTTTCCGTAATACAGTCCGACCACGTGTTCGGCTTGTGCGAAGAACAGCCAGCGCGATGTGGCAACGCCTGCAAGGTGCGATACCACGGCCAACAGCGCAATGAAGTGGCCGAATGGTAGCAGCAGCAGGACAACCGGCAGGACAAACGCCAACACAAACGAGATGATGCGCAGCTTTTCGGCATGCTTGCGGCCAACGACGTGAACGAATTCGCGTAGCAGATAGTTGGTGCCAGTATGAGGAGGTTCAAACGCACGTACTGCACCTCTGTCGCCCAGTCCGGTGGCTGTGCCCAGATTGGTGCCGGACTCCTCCAGCGCTTTATCGCCCTTTTTCCAATACAGGATCTGCACCAACGCCGCGATCAGCAGCAGCGGCAGCGCTATTCGGACTTGTCCGGCCAGGAGGGCACCGCCCGCAAGGCTGAAGCTGAGGAACATGGCCGGAGTCAGGTTCATGTTCCAGCGGGGAATAGTTTTGAGCTGCGTGTAGATCATCGACGTTGTGAACACGGTTGCCAGAGAAAACAGGGCGCCGATCCAGCCAAGAAGGCTCCAGCGTTGGCCCAGAAAGATAACGCCAATCGCATAAAGCCCCATGACAATCAGGGCGATGACGGCACACCAGCCTTCACGGCTGAGCCAGCTTGTTTTCCATTGCGTGAACGCCTTCCAGGCCCGTTCTGGGTGTCCGAGGTGGAAGGTGGAAGCCATCAGACCACCTACGGCCAGGGCGTATGCGATGGCAAAAAAGACAAATGCCACCCATCCGGACACATCCGGCAGCCCAAGACCCAGAAAGAACAGCAGGCCAAAGCCAAGACCCGACAGGGTGGTGAAGATAATAACAGAGGGTGCTGGATGCATCAGAGCTTCTCCAAGGTCTTGTCCAGCCAGCTAAGGAACCCTTTGGGTTCTTCAGCGACCGGTGCCAGCAGCGGAGCCAGGATGTCGATTTGGTCTTCGACCTTATCCTTGGGCCGTGGTGGCAGGTATTTGTTGACGGGTTTGGTGCCCATTTCAGGCATCAGGTCCATGCCCCCGCGTTCTGCGACCAGCTTGCTGACATCGCTGTCCGGGTCTCCCAGGTCGCCAAAGTGACGTGCCCCGGCGGGGCAGGTGCGAACACAGGACGGAACACGGTCTACTTCGGGAAGGTTCTCGTTGTAGATACGGTCTACACAAAGGGTGCATTTCTTCATCACCCCTTCGGCCTGATCCAGTTCCCGCGCGCCATAGGGGCAGGACCACGCGCAGAGGCCACAGCCGATGCAGTCGCTCTCATTGACCAGAACGATGCCATCCTCGACCCGCTTGTAGCTAGCGCCTGTAGGGCAGACGGTGACGCATGGTGCGTCCTCGCAATGCAGGCAGGATTTGGGGAAGTGGATCAGCTGGGCGTGACCTTCGGCCGGCTGCACCTCGTAAGAGTGCACGCGGTTCAGGAAGGTGCCCGACGGGTTGGCCCCGTACGCGTCCTGATCCGAGAGTGGCGCGCCGTAGTTTTCGGTGTTCCAACCTTTGCATGAGATGACGCAGGCGTGACAGCCAACGCAAGTGTCCAGGTCGATGACCAGACCCATCTTGCGATCAGTGGATGTGGGGAGCTGGGTCATGATTACCTTGCCTCCGCGTTTGTGGTGAGGGCGGGTTGGGGTGCTGCCCCGGACCCCGAGATATTTTTAGCCAGATGAAGTGTGGATCGGATCATTTGCCCACCTTCCATGCTAAGTCTTTTGGTCCAGTTCCGACCGGAGATTCGATCGGTGGGAATTCCGGCTGGCTTTGTGCATCCGTAGGTGCGTCTGCTTTTTCGATCTTCACTTTGAGGTCGAACCATGCGGCCTGACCGGTGATCGGATCGGAATTCGCCCACCGCAGGCCGTCACCTTTAGGCGGCAACAACTCGTGGATCAAATGGTTGAGCAAGAAGCCTTTGGTGGCTTCGGGCGCGTCGTCCTGCAAAGCCCAGGCACCTTTGCGTTTGCCGATCGCATTCCACGTCCAGACAGTGTTTTCGTTCAGCGCCGCCATTTCCATGACCGGCACCGTGATCTCACCATGCGGAGAAGTCACTTTTGCCCAGTCGCCATCCTGCAGCCCATGCTCGCGCATCAGCTTGGTCGGGACGTAGAGCGGGTTGCGGCCGTGCAGCTGACGTAGCCACGCGTTCTGAGTACCCCAGCTGTGATACATCGCCATGGGGCGCTGTGTCAGAGCATTGACTGTGAAACCTTCGTTCCCGGTCTGGTCGGTTTCGTACCAGATGGGCATCGGGTCCAGGGTTTCCTTGATCCGCTCGCGCAGGTGCTCGGGCGGCTGACGCTCTCCATGGCCCTCGGCGGCGAGTTGGAATTTACGCATCGGTTCGGAATACAGTTGGAATAGATATGGCTGCGGGCTGTCATAGATGCCCATGCCGACCGCCCAATCCTGATAGGCTGTGTTCCATGGCTTGTAGTAATCCGCCCCTTCCGGGATGTGTGCCACGTAAAAACCGCCGTTTTCGATATAACGGTTCAACTGATCAGGGTTGACCTCGCCACGGCCTTCCTTGTCGCCATTCTTGCCGCGGAAACCGGCCAGCGGACCGATGCCGGGCTTACGCTCGTGATTGACGATGTAGTCGGCGTAATCCACCCATTTGGCGGAGCCGTCTTCGTTGGTGAAGCCCGGCAGGCTTAGGCGATTGGCCAGTTCGATCAACGCCGACTGGAAGCCTTTGACATTCCGGTCGGGTTCAATCACCGGCCAGCGGATTGCGTCGGCTGCTGCATCCGCTTCGCAGATCGGGCGATCGAGAAGCGAGATACAATCGTGACGCTCAAGATACGTGGTATCGGGTAGGATCAGGTCGGCATAGGCAACCATTTCCGACGAATAAGCATCGGAATAGATGATGCGCGGGATCACATAGTCGCCGTTCTCATCCTTGTCCGTCAGCATCTCCATGACACCCTTGGTGTTCATGGTCGAGTTCCAGGACATGTTGGCCATATACATGAAAAGCGTGTCGATCTTATAGGGATCGCCCGCATGGGCGTTCGAGATCACCATATGCATCAGTCCGTGGCTGGACATCGGGTTTTCCCAGGTGAACGCCTTGTCGATCCGCGCCGGGCTGCCGTCTGCTTTCAGCGCCAGATCATCCGGTCCTTGAACAAAACCCAGATGCGGGCCGTCCAGCGGCGTGTTCGGGGTCACCTTGCAGTGAGGTTTCGGGTGCGCCTCGACCGGCTTGGGATAGGGAGGTTTAAAACGGAAGCCGCCCGGAACCTCGACCGTGCCGAGGATGATCTGCAGCACGTGCAGCGCGCGGCAGGTCTGGAAACCGTTGGCGTGGGCCGAAACACCGCGCATGGAGTGCATCGCCACAGGGCGGCCGATCATCTTGGTGTGCTTTTCGCCGCGGAAATCAGTCCATTCGCGATCCAGCTCGAACGCTTCGTCAAAGGCAACACGGGCCAGTTCTCCCGCGATGGCACGGATGCGGGTGGCGGGGATGCCGCACTGCTCGGCCACGGCCTCGGGCGCGTACTCGTCGCTGAGGTAGCGCTCGGCCATCAGGTGGAAAACGGGGCGGTGTGTGACGCCGTCTTTCTCGTAGGTCGCTGACAGGTCAGGGCGGACGCCCGGTTTGTCGAACGCCGTCAACTCGCCCGAGTTACGGTCGACAACCAACGGCTTGCCGTCTTCATCGCGTAAGAACAGACCCTTGGTCGGACCCTCCGAGGCATCAATCAGAACCGGCGCGTTGGTATAGCGGCTGAGATAATCCAGATCGATCTTGCCAGCTTTCATCAGCACGTGGATCATTGACAGGATGAATAGGCCGTCGGTGCCGGGAGTGATCCCGACCCAGTCATCAGCAACGGCGTTATAGCCGGAACGGATGGGGTTGACGCCGATAACCCGTGCGCCACGTGCCTTGATCTTACCGATGCCCATCTTGATCGGGTTGCTGTCGTGGTCTTCGGCCACACCGAACAGCATGAACAGCTTGGTGTGATCCCAATCCGGCTGTCCGAACTCCCAGAAGGCGCCGCCCATCGTGTAGATGCCGCCCGCCGCCATGTTCACGGAACAGAAGCCACCATGCGCCGCATAGTTACAAGTGCCAAAGTTTTGCGCCCAGAAGCTGGTAAAGCTTTGGCTTTGGTCCCGGCCAGTGAAAAACGCCAGTCTCTCGGGGTTGTCCTCGCGGACCGGCTTGAGCCAGCCAACGGCGATGTCCAACGCCTCGTCCCAACTGATTTCTTCGAACTGGCCCGAGCCACGCGGACCGACGCGTTTCAGCGGCGCTCGTAGGCGTGACGGAGCATTGACCTGCATGATCCCTGCTGATCCCTTGGCGCACAAAACGCCCTTGTTCACCGGGTGATCGCGGTTGCCTTCGATATAGGCAACCTTGCCATCTTTCATGTGCACATTGATCCCGCAGCGGCAGGCGCACATGTAGCACGTCGTTTTACGAACCTCGTCCGATACCTCGGGCGATGTTTCGATTTGGGGTTGCTGGAATGTCATCTGGCCTCCCTGGTTGAGCTTTTGTCAGGACAATATTTTTATCCCTGCGAGGATTAGTCCTGCGATGAACACAGTTTCGAGCACGATCAGAGCGATTGCAGCGCCGCCGACCGAAAGAATTTGCCTGAGATTGGTCTTCATACCAACCGCAGCGATCGCGGTTAGCAACAGCCAGCGCGAAAATTGACCCAGAAATTCACCAACCTGCACGGGAATGAACCCCGCCGAGTTGAGGCCGGCCAGAATGAGAAACGCGATGACGAAACCGGGCAGGATCGGTGGGCGTTTCCCGTTTTTGGGCAGTTCCGCGAAATTGCGAATCATGATGGACGCAATCAGTACGATCGGAGCAAGCATCGCCACCCGAATGAGTTTGACCAGCGTGGCGGTTTCACCGGCGGCATCAGAGATTGAGAACCCGGCCCCGACGACCTGAGCAACATCGTGAATGGTTCCACCAAGGAACACACCAGCCTCAAGCGGGTTAAGACCAAGCCGGTTGACGATGATCGGGTACACGATCATTGCGATGGTCGACAAAACCGTGACGCCCAGAACCGTGAAGATAAGCCTTTCTTCGGATCGTTCGTCGCGTGGAAGAATAGCGCTGATCGCCATGGCGGCCGATGCACCGCAGATTGCAACCGATCCAGCAGTCAAAAGGGCGAAGCGCCACTTGTGACCAAACAGCGGCGCGACAAGAAAACCGAACAGGATGGTCGCGATCAGCCCGCCGATGACAAGAGCAATCAGCTGGGGTCCAAGGCCTATCATCAGTACCATAGAAACACGAACACCCAGCAGGGCGACACCAACCCTGAGCAGGGTCTTTGATGTGAAAGCAATGCCTGCCACAGCCTTGCCCTCTTCGGCCAGAAACCCGACTGCGATACCCAGCAGCAACGCCAACAGCATAGCTGGCGTCGCGTAGTGATCCGCCAGGAATTGCGCCGTCACAGCTACGATGATCGAAACCGCTATGCCCGGAAAAAGGGTTCGGATCGTCTCAGCCGAGACGACGTCCAATGGGTTGCGCATTTTTGGTTTAGCCAGCATCTGTCCGACGTTCTTTCTTTTGTCTTTCGCGTCATTTTCGGTTCGGTTGCCTGGCATAAGCAAGATGGACTATGGACCAGCGCTTTGCTTGGATTGTTATCCCTATGACTTGGTTTGGTTGTGATCAGCCTGCACTGCGGTTACCGCGATCATGTGCAGAACATCTTCGGCGGAACATCCGCGAGAAAGGTCATTGGCCGGTTTCGCCAGCCCCTGCAGAACCGGGCCTATTGCCTCGGCACCACCAATACGCTGAGCGATCTTGTAGCCAAGATTGCCCGCGTCGAGGTTAGGAAACACAAAGACATTCGCTTCGCCCCGCAAAGGTGACTCTTTTGCTTTCTTCGCGGCCACCTCGGGGACGAATGCGGCGTCGAATTGCAATTCACCGTCGATCAGTAAATCGGGATCGGCAGCTTTTGCGATCCGTGTGGCCTCGCTGACTTTCGTGACCTTCGGGTGATTGGCGCTGCCGCCCGTTGAAAAGGACAGCATCGCAACGCGGGGCGTCTCGGCGGTAAGGGCCTTGTAGGATGCGGCGGACGCGCGAGCGATTTCGGCAAGTTCCTGTTCGTTCGGGTCAACGACCAGGCCGCAATCGGCAAAAATGTGGGCACCACGGACAGTGTGATGATCGCGGCAATAGAGCATCAGAAAGAAGCTGGAAACCATGGCCGCGTCAGGCGCTTTGCCGATGATCTGCAATGCGGCGCGCACAGTGGCCGATGTGGTTTCAACAGCCCCGCCGACGGTTCCGTCGGCAATACCGGTGTGAACCAGCATCGCCGCATAGTTCAGGCGGTGTTTGACTTCTTCGGCTGCCTTTTCAGGCGTCATGCCTTTGTGCTTGCGCCGCTCATAAAGTTCAGCTGCAAACGCTTCTGCGTGGGGAGAGCCGGACGGATCGTGAATTTCGATGCCGTCGACATCCTGACCAGCCTGTTCGGCCAGCAGGGCAGTTACTTTGGCTTTGTCACCGACCAGAATGATGCGCGCGACACCTTCCTTGCGGGCTTTCAAAGCACCTTCAACAACACGTGGATCATCGCCCTCAGCAAGGGCGATGATCTTGTCGGAGCTGCTGGCAGCTCCGAGAATTGTGCGCAGTGGCTTCACGCGCTTATGCTCCGGCCTGAGGCGTCATGTCTGCGTCAGAAACGCCGGCAACGGCGACAGGCTTCTTCATGGCGTCACGACGGAAGGGCTCACCCAGTTCCTGGTTGATCAGAGCTTCGATCAACGTGGTGGTGCCGTTCTTCTGGTCCTCGATCGCCTGGTTCAGCGCCGCGGTCAGCTCGTCCTGCGTGCGTGCAACCACGCCTTTCAGGCCACATGCTTTGGCGATACCAGCATAGGAAACCTGAGTGTCCAGCTCGGTGCCAACAAAGTTGTCGTCGAACCACAGAGTCGAGTTACGCTTTTCGGCACCCCACTGGTAGTTGCGGAAGACGATCTGGGTCACAGCAGGCCATTCCGAACGGCCAATTGCGGTCAGTTCGTTCACGGCGATACCAAATGCGCCGTCACCTGCGAAACCAACAACCGGAACCTCCGGCTGGCCGATTTTCGCGCCAACGATGGCAGGCAGACCGTAACCACAGGGGCCGAACAGGCCAGGTGCCAGGTACTTGCGGCCCTCTTCGAAGGACGGGTACGCGTTGCCGATGGCGCAGTTGTTGCCGATGTCGGACGAGATGATCGCCTCTTTCGGCAGTGCGGCCTGAATTGCGCGCCATGCCATGCGGGGGCTCATCCAGTCAGGCTTGGCTGCACGTGCACGCTCGTTCCAGGTGGTGCCTGGATCGTCGTCCTCGTGAGTCATCGAGGTCAGTTCCTGCGCCCATGCAGATTTCTTCTGGGCGATGCGGTCCTTACGCTCCTGACGGCCTTCGTCACCTGCGGTATCGCTCAGGCGGGACAGGATGCCGTTGGCAACTTTGGCGGCGTCGCCAATGATGCCGACGCTGACATCTTTGGTCAGGCCGATGCGGTCAGGGTTGATGTCGACCTGAATGATCTTCGCATTTGCGGGCCAGTAGTTGATGCCATAGCCGGGCAGGGTCGAGAACGGGTTCAGACGGGTGCCCAGAGCCAGAACAACGTCCGCTTCCGAGATCAGTTCCATACCGGCTTTCGAGCCGTTATAGCCAAGTGGGCCAGCAAACAGCGGGTGCGAACCGGGGAAGGCGTCGTTGTGCTGGTAGCCAACGCAGACCGGTGCGTCCAGACGCTCGGCCAGAGCTTTCGACGCTTCGATACCACCTTCGGCCAGAACAACGCCGGCGCCGTTCAGGATGACAGGGTTCTTTGCGTTCGACAGCATCTCAGCCGCCGCAGCAACTGCATCTTCGCCGCCGGAAGGACGTTCGAATTCAACGATCTTGGGCAGTTCGATGTCGACAACCTGGGTCCACATGTCACGCGGGATGTTCAGCTGAGCTGGTGCGCTGGCGCGCTTGGCGTTCATGATCACGCGGTTCAGAACTTCGGCAACGCGCGACGGATCACGGACTTCTTCCTGGTAGGCAACGCAGTCTGCGAACATACGCATCTGCTCCATCTCCTGGAAGCCGCCCTGACCGATGGTCTTGTTGGCCGCCTGCGGAGTGACCAGCAGAACCGGAGTGTGGTTCCAGTATGCGGTTTTCACAGCGGTCACAAAGTTGGTGATGCCGGGGCCGTTTTGCGCGATCATCATCGACATTTTGCCGGTGGCGCGGGTGTAACCGTCAGCCATCATGCCGCCAGAGCCTTCGTGGGCGCAGTCCCAGAAATTGATTCCCGCCTTCGGGAACAGGTCCGAAATCGGCATCATGGCCGAACCGATGATACCGAACGCATGTTCGATACCGTGCATTTGCAGAACCTTAACAAAGGCCTCTTCAGTGGTCATTTTCATCTGAGTGTTCTCCGCACAATTGAAGAAAGGTTCGGGCACAGCACCCGCCTTTGATACGGTTTTGGCGCATGGGGCGAAGCGGCGTTAGGGCCAGAACGTTAACCGGGATATGTCCAGAGGCGTGTTAGGCTGACCGAATGGCATCCGCGATCAATTTCACACCGGGCGCGATACGATCCCGGCCGATGGACGAGTATCCAAGGCGATAAAAATTGCGCGGCCGGTGCGGTCCGTTGAAGAACGGAGCGCCTGGCTCGATATGCACGCCCTGGCTTTGCAGCTTTTGGGCAAGTTTGGTTGTGTCCACCCGCTCAGGCGCGGACATCCAAAGTGACGAGCCGCCCATGATTCCGCGCCCGGCAACTGTAAGCCCGTACTGTTCGACAGCTGTATCCAACGCTTCGCGCCGCCGCGCCAGGGTTTTGGACATACGCCGAATCTGAGCGTCGTAATGGCCCAACGACAGAAAATAGGCCGCAGTGCGCTGGATATGACCCGGCGGATGGCGCAACACCAAGGAACGCAGGGCGCGGGCTTCGCGGATAAAGGGCTCGGACCCGACAATGTAGCCAAGGCGCAATCCGGGAAACAATGACTTTGAGAAGCTGCCCACGTAAATCACCCGCCCGTCGCGATCCATCGACTTGAGGGCCGGTGAAGGGGATCCCAGAAAGGCCATTTCAAACTCGTAATCGTCCTCGACCACCATAGCATCCAGTTCACGGGCGCGTTTCAGCAGCTCGTAGCGGCGTTCAACGGGCATGGTTGCCGTTGTCGGGCTTTGATGGCTGGGGGTGGTGAAAATTACGTCTGTTTCGTCAGGTAGCGCATCCGGGGTCAGACCGTCGCTGTCGACGGCCAGCGGCGACACCTTGCAATCGGAGTGATTCAACAGATCCCGCAGCGCATAGTAACAGGGGTCTTCAATCACAGCTGTGCGGTTGCGGTTCAAAAGAATGCGTGAGGCCAGCCAGAGCGCGTTTTGCGCGCCCATTGTGATCAGGATCTCTTCGGGGCGGGCAGCGATTCCACGTCGTGGCAACGTGTGACGGGCGATGAATTCGATCAGCAGCGGATCATCCTGATCCATGTAGTCCCCGGTCAGTGAGGCAAAATCTTTATGACCCAGTGCCCGAACCGCACAGAGACGCCAGTTTGCATGGTCGAACAGTTTCCGATCTGCCTGACCATAGATGAACGGGTACTTGTATTCGCGCCAGTTGCTGGGCTTTGGAAGCACGTCCCCATCCGAGAATCTGCGCGCAAGCGCCGCGCTCCAGTCGACGTTTTCATCGCGCTTCTGAACGGGCGAATATTTCGGGGGTACGGGCGCGTTTTGCGACACGAAATACCCCGACCGGCCTTTGGCCGTAAGGTAGTCATTAGCCAGCAGTTCCGTGTAGGCCAGTGTTACCGTAATCCGGCTAACACCCAGATGCGCCGCCAGTTTTCGCGACGAGGGCAGCTTTTCGCCAACATGGAACCTGCCAGACAGGATGCCTTCGGCAATCATCTGCTGGATCTGCGCCTGCAGCGTGCCTTGTCCGTTCAGTTCCAGAAAGAATGTGTCGACCGATATTCCCATAGCGCCTTATAGGGTGGACTTAAGGTGAGGGCAATCTGGACTTAATTTCGTTTCGAGAATTCGTGAACAAGGCAGTTGACTAAAAAGAACGACTAACCTAAATAACTAGAAATCTAGTTTAATGGAGAAAGCAGATGTGGGAAACAGCTGCAGCAGGATTTTCGGCCATGGGCTCTGAAGCGCGGCTAAAGGTTCTGAAGACCCTGGTCAGGGCTGGTGAAGCGGGCCTGACCGTCGGAGAAATTCAAAATCGCACAGGAATCGCGCCTTCGACATTGGCCCACCACCTTCGGTTCCTCGCGGCGGGTGGAGTTGTCGAGCAAGAGAAAGTCGGGCGCGTCACTATCAACCGAGCAAATTACAATGAATTGAGAAACCTCGCGCAGTTCATCCTTAGCGAATGCTGTGCAGACGAAGTGGGAAAGGCCGCGAACGATGGCTGAATTGACACAAAACCCAAAGGCACCGGTGAAGGTTGCCGTTGATTGGATCAAAACCCCCTGGGCAGTGATCGTGGTCATTCTGGCGCTTGTCGCCATTCTGGACCCTGGCAACTGGGGCGAGGTCGTAACCTTTGCAGGCAAAGCTCTTGCTCACACTGGCCAGTATATTCTGTTCGCCGTCTTGCTGCTGTCCTACCTCAAGGCAACGGGTGCCGAAGTAATGGTGGCCCGCGCATTCGAAGGGCGTGAGACACGCATGATCTTTCTTGCGGCGCTGTTTGGCGGGCTCGCCCCCTTCTGTTCCTGCGAGGTCATTCCATTCATTGCTGGATTGCTGGCCCTTGGCGCACCGCTGTCTGCCGTCATGGCATTCTGGCTCAGCTCACCCCTGATTGACCCACCCACCTTGTTGATCACTGCAGGTGCACTAGGCTGGCCATTTGCGATCGGTAAAGCCGTCGCAGCGGTTGCATTGGGTCTGTTTGGCGGGTTTGTCGTCCGTGCCCTGATGCGCAGCGGGGCCTTTGCCCAGCCGCTGCGTGAATACAAGCCAACTGGATGCGGTTGCGGCCCCAAACAGGACGACAAACCGATCTGGAAGTTTTGGCAGGAGCCCGAGCGCCGTCAGCGGTTCCGTTCCGAATTCGTTCACAACGGCTTGTTCCTGCTGAAATGGCTGGCGTTGGCCTATGTGCTTGAGGCGCTGTTGGTTAGCTACGTTCCCGCTGATCTGATCGCGCGTGTGGTCGGTGGCGAGGGGGTCGTTCCCATTGTCATCGCAGCCCTGGTCGGGATGCCTGCCTACCTGAACTCCTACGTTGCACCGCCTCTGTTGGCAGGGTTGACGGAACAGGGGATGAGCGCAGGGGCTGCCATGTCCTTTATGGTCGCAGGTGCTGTCAGTTCAATCCCGGCGATGGCTGCTGTCTGGTCGCTGGTCAAACCACGGGTCTTTGCGACCTATCTGGGGTTGGGCATTACCGGCGCAATCGTCGCAGGTATCCTGTTCCAGATGGTCTGAAATGAAAACCGCCCTGCGTTGCTGCAGGGCGGTTTTTCTTAACCGGTTTCGCAATAGCGCGGTAGTTTGAACCGATACCGGGCCTCACCACTATCCACAAACACACGCTTTTCTATGCAAGCCGTAGTGCCAACGGTTTGTGAGATCGGAGCGTCAGTCGAAGTGACCGAGGTCGCAGATCCATCCGGCAGCCGGACCGATGCGATCACGCCGTTTTTGAGGTCGCCGTTGATGGGTGTCGCAGACAGGACGTTGACGGTCATGAAGGCCTCATGCTCGTGCTCACCGCTGTCGTTGAAAATCAGCAAACCAGCGGCAACCGCAACAAGACCAATGCCGCCGGCCAAGGGCAAACCCCAGGTTTTCATGAACGCATAGATCGAAACGGCGCGATGCGGTCCAAACAGTTTGGAAAGAACTTTCAGCATGGCTTTCTCGTGAAAAAAGCCCCGGTCTATTCGGCCGGGGCTAACTGTTCCTTAGGGGCGCAGATCGTCTTCTTCTTCGTCGTCAGCACCGCCTTTGGGCAGGTTGAAGAAGCTGTCCGCATCGATGATCGCTTCTTCTTCTTCTTTTTCTTCCGCAGGATCATCCGACAGAGAGAAGGTTTCCAGACCTTCGATGGCGGTCGGAATCTTCGGCGCGGCGTCCATTTCCAGCGATTGTTCGGTCGAGACCAGCTTGCGGCGCTCGTCATCGCTCATCACGCCACCCTCGGCAGCTTTTTTCGCTGCTGCCTTCTGCACGATCGCGTCCAGCTCGGACTGTTTGCACAGCCCCAGGGCAACGGGGTCAATCGGCTGCATGTTGGAAATGTTCCAGTGGGTCCGTTCACGGATCGACTGGATGGTCGGTTTGGTGGTGCCCACCAGCTTGGCGATCTGACCGTCGCTGAGTTCTGGGTGGAACTTGACCAGCCACAGGATCGAGTTCGGGCGGTCCTGTCGTTTGGACAACGGGGTATAGCGCGGGCCGCGACGCTTTTCTTCGCCCGACGCAGCCGGGTTGAACTTGAGCTTCAGTTTGTGCAGCGGGTTGTTCTGCGCCGTATCGATCTCGTCCTGCGTCAGCTGGTTGTTGGCGATCGGGTCGAAGCCTTTTACGCCAGCAGCCACATCACCGTCTGCGATGCCCTGCACCTCAAGCTCGTGCATGCCCACGAAATCCGCGATCTGCTTGAAGCTGATCGTGGTGTTGTCCACCAGCCATACGGCTGTTGCCTTGGCCATAAGCGGTTTTGCCATCAGCCCGTCTCCTATAAATACATCTGTCCCGTCGCCGGAATTCGGCGGCCCCGAGGTTTTGGGGCAGGTTTCCGTTGTCGGGGAACTTGGGCTGTATATAGTCGCGCCAAGGCAAGAAGGGAAGAGGCGAATGCGCTGGGTTGTTTTGGGGCTGTTTTCGTGGGTGTTTGGCGCAATGGCGGCGCTGGGAGATGGCGAAAAATCGGGTGAGTTCGATTACTATGTCCTGTCGCTCAGCTGGTCGCCGAATTGGTGCGCCCGGGAAGGTGATGCGCGTGGATCGGACCAATGCGACACGCGGCACGACCACGGTTGGATTTTGCACGGTCTGTGGCCTCAATACCATCAGGGCTGGCCAGCGTTCTGCCGTACGCCTGAAGCTCCGCCTTCTCGGGCCATGACCCGCGAAATGACCGATATTCAGGGCAGTTCCGGTTTGGCATGGCATCAATGGAAAAAGCACGGGACCTGCTCGGGCCTCAGTGCGCCCGACTATTATGCACTGTCCCGGCAGGCGTATGAGGGGGTTGAGCGTCCCCAGGTGTTCCGCAAGCTGGATGCTTCGGTCAAATTGCCCGCTTCGGTCGTCGAAGAGGCGTTTTTGAAAGCGAACCCGGGTCTTGAGCGCGACATGATTACGGTGACCTGCAAGCAGGGCTATATCGAAGAGGTTCGCCTGTGCTTGTCGCGCGACCTTGAACCTGTTCCCTGTGGTCGTGACGTGATCCGCGATTGTACGGCCAAAGACGCGTTGTTCGATCCGATTCGTTAGAGTTTCCTGTTCTGGCACTCTCGCGCATATTCCAGCGCTTTGGCCGTGCCTTTCAGATCAATCGCCATCACCGTCTCACCCGCAGGGTTGTAAACCGTCATGGTCTTGTTCTGGGCAATTGCGTTGACGAAGCTGCGGTCGGTGAAAAACACAGTCGCGCCAGGCACGTCACGCTGATTGAAGCCGATGGCCGTGGCGTCATAGCTTTTGCCGTCAAGGTCGAAACGGATCGGATAACTTTCACCTTGCTTAATATCGCCCCACGCCTTGTTGTAGACGGCGAAATACCCGCGATTATCCAATGCATCATAGCCCAACCGCACGACCGAGAGATCCTGATAAATCGTTTGAATCAGACAGCCATTTCCGAGCGCTGGGTCCATCATAATGTTCCAGCCCTCGACAAAGCCTTTGTCGATCAGTTCCTGCGAAAATGCGGCGGTGGCTGTGAAGGCGGTAAGCGCGAAGGCAAAAAGGCGTTTCATAACAGTTTCCAATATCAAATGGATAAGGTCGCCGCCATAGTACACGCCGCGTGAAGGAGGCAAAGGCCATTCTTGATTGATGCGGCCGCGAACAAAGACCTATGTGCATAGTGGAACCCGGCTATGCCTCGCAGGGCAAACGCTTGAAACTCGGCTGTGGCACAATAGTTTTCGCTCCATAAAACTAAGGAGCGTGCCATGCCGCAACATCCAAGAACATTTTCTCACATCGGATTGTCCGTCCCAAACGTTGACGAGGCCGTAAAATTCTACTCCGAAGTCCTTGGTTTTTACGTAATCATGCCACCAACAGACGTGGTAGAGGATGACACGGATATCGGTGTCATGTGCACTGATGTGTTTGGCCCGGAATGGAAAAAACTGCGTATTGCGCATCTTGCGACCGCTGATCGCATTGGTTTTGAGATTTTCGAGTTTCACGGGAATTATGTGCCTGAAAACAATATCGATTTTCGCCAGAACGGTACGTTTCATTTTTGTGTCCAGGACCCGGATGTCGAAGGCCTGGTAGAAAAAATCGTGGCGGCCGGCGGCAAACAACGGATGCCGATCCGATACTATTATCCCGGTGAGAAACCCTACCGTATGGTCTACGTCGAAGACCCATTTGGTATCGTCTTTGAGATATACAGCCATTCCTATGAATTGACGTATTCGTCGGGTGCATACACCTGACAAACAGAGCAGACCTTGGTGTGCAACCGGAAGAGGCGAATGCTGCCCGGTTGTCGCCGTATCAAAAGGTTCAGAGCTCCTTTCGTGCCCTCAGGGCGGCGGTAATCGTCCCGTCGTCCAGATAATCCAGCTCACCCCCAATAGGCACACCCTGCGCCAGTGAGGTCAGGCGGACCTGTCCCTCCAACTGATCCGCGATGTAGTGGGCGGTGGTCTGGCCATCGACAGTGGCATTTAGGGCCAGAATGACCTCAGAAATCCCCTCGGCCATCACCCGATCCTTGAGTCGGGGAATGCGCAGTTCGTCCGGTCCGACCCCATCCAGAGCCGACAATGTGCCGCCCAGAACGTGATAGCGGCCTTTGAACACACCGGCACGCTCCATCGCCCAAAGGTCTGCCACATCTTCGACCACGCACAACTCTCCGGTTGCACGATCCTCGCTATCGCAAATGTCACAGATATCTGTCGTGCCCACGTTGCCGCAGTTCAGGCATTCGCGGGCGGTGATGGCCACTTGCTGCATCGCGTCGGAGAGGGGCGTCAGCAGCAGGGCGCGTTTGCGGATCAGGTGCAGTACCGCGCGACGGGCCGAGCGAGGCCCGAGGCCGGGCAGCTTGGCCATCAGGTCGATCAGATTGTCGATATCGCTGTTCGAACTCAACGCGCGTGCTCCTGCAAAAGGGCCGGGCAGGGCTGCCCGGCCTTTGGGTCGTCACGAGTGTCTATCAGAACGGCAGCTTGATGTCTGCGGGCAGACCCATGCTTTCGGTCAGCTTTGCCATTTCCGCCTGCGAGCGTTCGGCCGCTTTGGTCTGTGCATCCTTGATGGCCGCCAGGATCAGATCTTCGACAACTTCCTTGTCGTCACCATTGAAGATCGACGGGTCGATATCCAGACCTTTCAGCTCGCCTTTTGCTGTGGCGGTGGCTTTCACCAGCCCCGCGCCGGATTCGCCGACAACCATCATGTTGTTCAGCTCTTCCTGCATGTCCGTCATCTTGGTCTGCAAATCCTGTGCGGATTTCATCATCTTGGCCATATCGCCCAGACCGCCGAGTCCTTTGAGCATTTCTATTCTCCTGCAATTCGGTTTGCCGCCTAAATACGGATGCCGCCGTTAGGGTACAAGGGGAGAGCTTCTCCCGCCTGTCGTCAAGGCCTATAGCAAGACCTTTCCTCGCCTTGGGCCCGGGAGTGTTTCCAGTTTAGCCGCAAAGATCAGTCTTCTTCGAACGGGTCCCACTCGTCTTCGACCTCAGGCAGGGCTTCGGTTTCGACCTTGGCCGCGCGTTCTTCCGGAGTTTCGATCCGCTTGATGCGCGCTTTTGGAAATTGCATCAGAACGGCTTGAACCATTGGATGTTGTTCAGCTTGCGCTTTAAGTGCCAGATCGGCTGCATCGCGGACCTCGGCGATTGTCGCGGCGTCTCCGTCGGCCACAATTGAAACAGCCCATCGGTTCCCAGTCCAGCGTTGCAATGCCGAACCAAGTCTTTGCGCCAGATCCGTCGGGGCGTTGTCAGTGGGTGTGAATTCGATCCGGCCCGGGGAATACGAGACCAGGCGCACGCCGTTTTCGACCTCGACCAACAATTTAACGTCCCGGTTGGTGCGGATCAGTTCGACCACGTGTTCGAAGGTCGGATAACGCGCCAGCGCAGTCTGGATGTCTTGGGCCAATGCTGCGGTGGGTGCGCCTGCCGGGCCGCGTTGCGCCGAAAGATGCGCCGACGGCGTCGTCTGCGTGGGCGCATGACTCGGCACGGCTACACCGCCGCCGGGCCCTCCATTCGGCGGGGAAGGAGGCGCGTCTTGCAGCCGTTTAATAAGTTCTTCCGGACTTGGCAGATCGGCCACGTGGGTCAGGCGAATAATGGCCATTTCTGCCGCCATCATCGCGTTGGGTGCAGCAGAGACTTCTTCCAGCGCTTTCAGCAGCATTTGCCACATCCGCGTCAATACCCGCATCGGTAGCGCCTCGGACATCTGTTGACCGCGCGCGCGTTCATCAGGTGAGACGGTTGGGTCCTCAGCGGCGTCCGGCGTGATTTTCACCACAGAGACCCAGTGAGTGATTTCCGCCAAATCCCGCAGTACGGCTAGCGGATCGGCACCTTCGGCATATTGACCGCTCAGCTCAGTCAATGCCCCCGCCGCATCTCCACGCAGGATCATATCCATCAGATCCAGCACCCGCCCGCGATCCGCGAGGCCCAGCATTGCGCGAACCTGATCGGCGCTGGTTTCCCCCGCACCATGTGAGATCGCCTGATCCAACAGCGAGGTCGCATCGCGCGCAGAGCCTTCGGCCGCGCGCGTGATCAATGCCAGCGCGTCTTCTGCAATCTGCGCGTTTTCCGCCGCAGCGATCTTGTTGAGCAGACCGATCATGTCCTCAGGTTCGATCCGGCGCAGGTCGAACCGCTGGCAGCGGGACAGCACGGTCACCGGCACCTTGCGGATTTCGGTTGTCGCAAAAATGAACTTCACATGCTCGGGCGGTTCCTCGAGCGTTTTGAGCAGCGCATTGAAGGCGCTGGTCGACAGCATGTGAACTTCGTCGATGATGTAGATCTTATAGCGCGCGCTGGCGGCACGGTAACGGACACTGTCGATGATTTCGCGGATATCATTGACGCCGGTGCGACTAGCGGCGTCCATTTCCATCACGTCGACATGGCGGCCTTCCATAATGGCAACGCAGTGCTCGCACTGGCCGCAAGGCTCAGTCGTTGGTTTGCCTTCGCCATCCGGGCCGATGCAGTTCATGCCTTTGGCGATGATCCGTGCCGTGGTGGTTTTACCTGTACCGCGAATACCAGTCATGATGAAGGCTTGCGCGATCCGGTCCGCCTCGAACGCGTTTTTCAGCGTGCGCACCATTGCGTCCTGTCCAACCAGATCTGCAAAGGTTTCGGGGCGGTACTTGCGGGCAAGAACCTGATAGGCGGGGCTGGGCGTTTCGGTCATGTCTGCTCTGTCGGATTCGTGTCAGAAACGCAGCGTAGAGACCCGCGCCGCTCGCGTCCACAGCAGGCTTTGAGTAATTTCGTTTTGGACTACTTCGGCAGTCAGTTTAAACCGGCACTCATGGTCGGGCGGGCCGAAGACAAAAGGAGCGCGAGCGTTGGCAAAATTTGCAATATACCCGCTGTGCGTTGGTTCGGGCATCTTGGCATTGTCCCCTCTGCCGGGTGGCGACGGCGGATATGCGGAGGATTTGACGGTGATATACGACTGGAACCCCAATCTGGTTGTATCCATGACCACTGAGGCCGAGATGCAGCGGCTGGGTGCAGAGGGCTTGGGTCAGGATGTTCAAAGCAAGTCCGCGATCTGGATGCATCTTCCTATCGAGGATTTTGGTACGCCTCCATCGAAAGTCGAAGCTCTTTGGCCGAAGGTAAGCGCAACCGCGCGACAAATACTGTCCGACGGGGGACGTGTGCTGGTGCATTGCCGGGGCGGCTGTGGTCGATCGGGGATGGTCGTGCTGAGGCTTATGATAGAAAGCGGCGAAGACGCAAACCAGGCATTAGACCGGTTGCGCTTGGCCCGACCATGCGCGGTGGAAACGGATCAACAAATGGCCTGGGCCATGAAGCAGGCCCAGGGCAACCGGTGAATCAAAATCAGGCTGTTGCCTGCTGCACAATGTGCTGTGACGCCCGCGGCGCAAGAGCCGATGCCTCGAGCATTGCGCAAGGCAAAGTGGTCAATACACCTGTTGGCAGCGTGGCGAATTCAGTGCTGAACATCATATCGGCGTAATCGTCCAACATATCTGCCGAGTCGTCTGCGTTCGCGCCGCAATAGACCCTGATCCGGGACGGGCTGGCGCGAAACCGAGCCGTGCAGCCCTCGCCGCAATGGGTCAGTTCGCTGGAACCGTCCACCTCGAATGTGCTCGTTGTTACCGGTTGTGCTGTTGATATTGCGTCAGTCAGAGCCCGCGCCATTCGTGCCAATGCCGGACAGGTCTTACCCGTTTTCTGGCAAAGCGTGGCAGTGAACTCATGGGTCGTTGTCTTCCAGATCATAATGCGCCCTCCGCGCGGTAGGCGGGGGACGTGGAACAGGTATTTCAGTCAACTGAAGACCTGCCCGGACACCCCGCCCGAGTTTCGGTTTTTTCTTTGATGGCAGGTCTCCTGACTTGCGGGTCATCGCTTTGCCGACCTTCCCAGTCTTTCGACCAGTGGTGTTTCGGCATTGCTCACCGCTTACAGTTGCGGGGGCAGTCGCGGCCTTGGTCCGCTCCGGCATCGCCGGGTTGGACCGCACCGTGTTCCCTTTTCATCCCGTCCCAATATAAGGACGAGAACCATCACGTAATCGCTAGCGGGTGTGGGTGGCTTGAGTCAAGCGGGCTGTTTCCCGTCGTTCAAAAGGACGCATGGTCACTTTGAAAATCTGTTGACTTTATCCGGGCAAAAGCGCCGATATGCCATATGTGAACCGAATAGTTCAGATGCATGCGAGGACGCCATGTTGGACAACACTCCGGCCGTATTGACCGAGGATTTTGCGTTTCCTGCCGGGAAGTCTGATCTTTCCGCGCGGTTGTACATGCCCGCGTATGCGCCAGACGTGGCGGTTGTGATCCACGGAGCAACTGGCGTTCCGCGCGACTATTATCAGCATTTTGCACAGTGGCTGGCGGCGGAACACGGCATGGCTTGCCTGACCTATGACTATCGAGACTTTGGTCACTCGCGGCGTGGGCATCTGCGCGATTCGCGGGCCACGATGGCCGACTGGGCGCTGATCGACATGCCTGCAGCGCGGGCTGAAATGCGACGCAGATTTCCGGCCGCTCAGCAGTGGAGCATTGGCCACTCGGTCGGCGGAATGCTGGGACCAATTCAGCCGGATATCGACCAGATCGACAGGATGATTTGTGTCTGCTCTGGGCTGGTGACGCTATCCGACCACCCCTGGCCTTACCGCGCGCTGGCGACAATGTTCTGGTACGGCCACCCGCCATTACTGGTAAAGGTGCTGGGATACCTGCCGGGCAAGGCGCTTGGGTTCGGCTCGGACCTTCCCGCAGACGTCTATTGGCAATGGCGCAAATGGTGCACCAATGCGCTGAACTACGTGCCAGATATCGGCAAAACCCTTCCAGATGCCCGTTGGGCCGCGTCGGAAACACCCGTCGATCTTTTCACAATGGATGATGATCAGGTGGTGCCTCCGAACGCGGTATGGCGCTTGGCCGATCTTTACGGTCCCAAAGCGTGCCGGCATCAACTGTCGCCGAAGGACTTTGGATTGGCCGAGGTCGGCCACATCGGTGCATTTGCGCGCCGAAATGCAGCCATCTGGCCCCGGTTGATCGCCTAGTCTGGCACCTACAGCCTTTTGCGGGACTTCTTGTCCTGCATCACCGACCGTACCATTTTGCCAAAGGCTTTATCGCGCGCGCGAGACTGTGCAACTGTTTCCGAGTTCCGTTCATCCTCTCGCCGCAGCTTTCGCCAACGCTCCAACCGCTCGGCGTCCAGTGACCCGTTGGCAATCGCGTCCTGAACGGCGCATCCCGGTTCGGCCTGATGCTTACAATCGGAAAAGCGGCAGGTTTCAGTCAGGTCAAGAATGTCGGAAAAAACCTCATCGACACCATCCTGCGCGTCTAGCAACCGCAAGGCGCGCATACCGGGTGTGTCGACCAGCCATCCGCCGTTCTGCATTGGATGCAATGCGCGCGCAGTTGTGGTGTGTCGCCCGCGCGCGTCATCCTCGCGGATGCCGGAGGTTGCCTGAGCCAAACCAGTCATAGCGTTGGCCAATGTTGTTTTGCCAACACCGGATGAACCAACCAATGCAGCGGTCTGCCCCGCCGTGCACCAGGACAGGACTTGCTGCACGTCCGACGGTTCGTGCGCATTGACAGCCAGCACAGTCAAAAACGGAGCCAGCGCTTCAGCAGGCTTGGAATACTCGATTGGATCGGCGCAGGTGTCGGCCTTGGTCAGGATGACGACCGGGTAACAGCCGGCTTGATGAGCCAAAGCCAAGTATCGTTCCAGTCGGGCCAGGTTGAAGTCAGCATTGCAGGAACTGACGATGAACAGCACATCCACATTAGCGGCAATCAACTGAGCCTCGGCCCCGGTTCCGGCGGCGCGGCGTTTCAAAAGGCTTCGACGGTCCAGCAGGTACTGAACGCGGTTTTGATCATCCGCCAGCACCCAGTCACCAACGGCAAAGTCGCCTGTCGGTCGGTTCGGGCTTAGCAGCGGGGCTTCCCCACTGTCATTTGCGCCGATTAGGCGGTCGCGGTGAACTTCTGTGATGCGAAAGGGAACGCATGAAGGATTGGCCGCGTGTTGAGCGGCAAAGTGTGAGGACCATCCCAGGTCCGAAAGCGTAGAAGACATTGGTCTGCCTGTGTTCAGATACAGCGAGCCGACTGGATGGCGGTCGCGCATCCATCGGTGATGTGTTCAGGCAGGTTCGAGAATGGGTCTCAGGAACGGTCTGCCTGAAGGGTTTTCGCTACAATCATAAAAGCCCTCCTGTGGCTACCTGTCTGAGTAAAGTGAGAGGTTGGACATCGACCCAAGCGGGGCTCGTTGTGGCTGCTTCCTTCCGGACCTGACCAGGTTGGCGAGGCGCTCGCCCGCGCCAACCTCTCGAATTTCGATATAGGGAAGGCACGCGGAAATGACAACCCGTCACAGTGAGAGTTGAACGTGCAGAAACCCTTCGGCGTCTGTTCCGGCCAGCTTTGGGTGGAACTCGGCAATCTCTGCGATGTGAAACCGTGCTTTTGGGCCGGTCTTTAACAGGGCAGACGAACCAGGCATAGGTTTAAAGCTGAAAGGACAGGGACCCTGGCCCAACGATTCTGAAGGTTGCGCACCAGACAGATGGTCCTTCAACGCGCGTTGGATCGGCAGGGCCGGAACGTTGATGGGTTCGGCGTCGTCGATGAACGGAAAATGCCCGCCACCGCTGGCCCGATAGTTGTTTAATGCAACGACAAAACGCTGTTCTGCCGCCACTGCGCATCCGTCGAAACGAATGTCCGAGACGCGCCAGCTTTCTGGATTCTCAATTCCTCCGCTCGCGTTGAACCGCGGTGGTATGCTCAGGTCGATCACGTAGCTTAGCCCGAACAGCACGTCGAAATTGTGCCCGGCCCTGTCAGGATTGACCAATTCGTTTTGCGCGCCCGGCTTTATCTGATTGAAGACCCCTGCCGACATTTCAAGCCAATCCCTGATGTGCTCTCCTGTTAGCTCCACCGCGCGAAGTTCGTTTGGAAATATGTTCAGGTCGGCCACGTGCCGCATCCGCATCACGCCTGCCGGAATATCTGAATAAAACCGAGGCCCGGAGCGACCACCGAATTTCGAAGGCGCAATAGCGGACAGCAAGGGTAAAGCTTCTTGCGGTGTTCCCTTGAGCTTTCGGCGCACCGCCGAAGCTTGCGCGGCAGCCACTATTGCAAGCCCGTGATCCTTGGCACAAAAGCTGAAATAGCTGTGCAGGTGCTGATCCGTATGTCCAATCGGTTCCTCGGCCCGTTTGCGCGTCGTGGAATGCGCATCTGAAAACAGCGCCACCAGCGACGGGTCTTCGGGAGGCGGTTTGGAACCGGCTATCGGGCGCAACTCAGAACATTGCGCTGCGACCGACCAGCCCATTTCCTGCGTGGAGGTCAGTTTCAGATCAATCACACCAAGGTATGATCCGGCAGATCCCGCCATGACTACAGGTGTGCCATGTACCATCCCGCTAGCTGCATCGACGTGTTCCAACCCAGCATGAGATTTCCCAGGCAAGGTCAAGTGCGTATGCCCGGCAATGATGGCGTCGATACCCTCAATAGCGGCAAGCGGGATGATTGCATTTTCCAGATTGGGCGCGGCGTCGGCAGACCCCAGCCCGGTATGGGCAAGCGCGACGATCACGTCGCAGCCGCAGGACATAAGCTTGGACACCATTTCCTGTGCGCAGGGCAAGATGTCATCTATCCAGACATCTTGGTCCAGCCGATGAGATTCCCATTTCCGAGTCTGCGGCGGCACGACCGAAAATATGCCAACCGTTATTGATTCTTGGTGCCCCTCGATCTCAACTTGGCGAGTTAGAACCGCCTGCTTCTTCCAGGTGGTGTTGTCGCCCAACCGATTAACGTTGCTGCAAACCACCGGGCAGGGTGCCTGCGAAAGGATGCGGTCCAGAACTTTTCTGTCGAACCCGAAATCGTGATTGCCCAACCCGATCGCATCATATTCCAGCAAGCCAAAGGCCTGCATCAGCACATGTGGCTCATCCGGTTGGTCTGCGGCCAGATCCCCAATCGGTGTTCCTTGCAGCGAATCGCCATTATCAAAAAGCAGAACGATTGCGCCTTCCGCCCGCGCTTCCGCCCGCGCTTCCCGGATCAGGCTTGCGGTTCGAGTCAGACCTATCGTGGGTTCAGGGGCATCAGAGTAGTAATCAAAACTTCTCAGGTTCATGTGAAGATCCGTAGTGGCCAGAATCCGGACCCGCACGGTCTGCGAAGGCAGAGGAAGGGAAGATTTCAAATTTCTACTTTTGGCAGTTTTATCTTAGTCATTTTCAACAAAAAGGTTAATCAACCCGAAATGCAAGGAATAGCTGCGCCCATTCGAAGCCGGACCATGATTTTGGACGTGAATTACCGTTGCAACCGCTTGGCCGACATGGCAGCCCTGTGCGGACAAGCCTAAGGATAACTTATGAAAAATGCAGAATATGTGACGTTTGGTGGCTCGGGGCTGGATCGCGCGGCGCATATTCGTGGTGATGCAGATTCGGTCGCACGCGCGCGGACCCATCCGGATGCAAAATGCCTGCTGCTATGGCACGGCAAGGTTCTGGTTCAGGGTGATGCGCTGGATCAGCTGGGGTTGATCGCAATGTCGCACAATCTGGTCGAAAGCGGGCCAGGGGGGGCCGTCGAGCAACCCGTTTTTCTGGGGTTGTCAGACGACTCGCCGGTGTTTGCGTCTGATATTTCGGGCTGGACGGCTGATGGGCTGGACGTGTCCGGTGTCGGGGCTTTTATCGACAAAACAGAGCAACAGCACCCCGAGTTGCCAGGCGGCTATGTCTTTGCCGAACTGCGCCGGATCATGACACGTTTGTCAACACGCGACGCCGAGTTGGCGGCCACGGCTAAGGCGGTGATCGGCTGGCACGAAACGCATCGGTTTTGCGCCCGGTGCGGCGCAGCCAGTGAACTGGTACAGGCCGGATGGCAACGCAGTTGTCCGTCATGCGGCGGACAGCATTTTCCGCGCACCGATCCGGTCGTCATCATGTTGATTACCCACGGCGATTCCGTTCTGATGGGGCGTTCGCCGGGCTGGCCGGAAGGGATGTATTCGCTGCTGGCTGGGTTTGTTGAGCCAGGTGAAACGCTTGAGGCCGCGGTCCGGCGGGAAGTCATGGAAGAAGCCGGGGTGCCCGTAGGTGGGGTCAGTTACCTGTCCAGCCAACCCTGGCCGTTTCCGGCTTCGTTGATGTTCGGCTGCGCCGGTGAGGCGCTGTCGCGAAATATCACCATCGACCCGGTTGAAATCGAAGATGCAATGTGGGTTACCAAATCCGAGATGATGCAGGCCTTTGCGGGTGAACATCCCGTTTTGCTGCCCGCCCGCAAGGGTGCGATTGCGCACTTTCTTTTGCAAAACTGGCTTGC
Organism: Ruegeria atlantica; assembly: GCF_013032505.1. Classification (GTDB taxonomy): domain Bacteria; phylum Pseudomonadota; class Alphaproteobacteria; order Rhodobacterales; family Rhodobacteraceae; genus Ruegeria; species Ruegeria atlantica_F. Next base: position 47,976 of record NZ_WQCG01000006.1, on the reverse strand, counting down.
GGATACGTTGGACTGACAAAATACTGAGCTGAAAAGCGAGAGAACCCCGAACCACAATGCAGTTTACAGTGCGCGAAGATATCGAAGCTCCCATCAACTCGGTGTTCGAAATGGTGGCCGATTTTGACCGTTTCGAACGGATCGCAATGCGGCGAGGGATCGACGTGCGGCGGATGTCGGGCGACATGGGCGTTGTTCCGGGCACCAGTTGGGAGACGGAATTCAGGCTGCGCGGAAAGCCGCGTCAGATTTCCGTACAAATGGCCGAGTGCGACCCGCCTTCGCTGATGCGGTTCGAAGCCACAAGTAAGGGGATGAATGGGATCACGACGGTCGAGCTTTTGGCGCTTTCCCAACGCCGTACACGTCTGAGCGTCGATATGTCCCTTTCGGCCAAATCCCTGCCTGCACGGCTACTTTTGCAATCGCTCAGGCTTGGGCAATCCAGATTTCGTCGGCAGTTTCAGATGCGTCTGACCGAGTTCGCACGGGAAATGGAACAACGCCACATTCATGGTGGCTGACGGCCCGAAGTTGTGAAGGAAGCGAGATGGATAGCATAACAATCCGCGAAGCGGTTTTAACGGATGCTCAGGGTATCTCGGATGTGTTGCAAGATATCGCAGCGGCAGGAAAGCGCAATAAACGCTGTGACGTTGATTTCGCCCGGGAGCATTACGTGGCCGACCCGGATCGAATAAGGTGTTCCGTGGCCGTTCAGGGCGATCAGGCCCTGGGATTTCAGTCGCTGAAACGGGCGATAGAAAACAACCCTTACGGCGCACCCGTCGGGTGGGGCGTCATTGGAACTCATATCCGCCCGTCTGCCGCCCGACGCGGTGTCGGGCGCGCCCTGTTTCGCGCAACGCTTTTGGCGGCGCAGGAAAGTGGCCTTTCAGCCATTGACGCAACCATATCGCCCACAAACACCGAAGGTTTGGCCTATTGTTCAGCGATGGGTTTTGTGGATTACCGGCAGCACGACGGTGCCCGGTGCAAAAGCTATTCCCTGACCTGAGGCCCAGACGCCTTAACCCCGCGGTTGAGCGGCCGGGTAAACACCCAAAATCTCGACGTTGGTGGTGAAGTGTTCCAGCTCTTCCATAGCCAGCTGAACATTCCGGTCGTCCGGGTGGCCCACAATATCGGCGTAAAACTGGGTCGCGGTGAACGAACCATCGATCATGTAGCTTTCCAGCTTGGTCATGTTAATGCCGTTGGTCGCAAATCCGCCCATTGCCTTATAAAGCGCGGCTGGAATATTGCGCACCTGAAACACAAAACTGGTGATCATGCCGTGTTCACCCCGGCGGGTCGTATCGGCCTGCTTAGACATCACCAGAAAGCGCGTGGTGTTGTTGTCGCGGTCTTCGATATTCCGGGCAAGAACGTTCAGACCATAAATCTCGCCTGCCAACTCGCTGGCCAATGCTGCTGAGTGTACCTCGCCTTGCTCTGCAACCTCGCGCGCGGCCCGAGCATTGTCGGGGCTGACGCGCCCTTTGATGTTGTGCTCTTTCAGAAAACCGGCGCATTGCGGCAGCAGAACCAAATGCGAATGCGCCTCGGTGACATCCTCAAGCTTGGCCCCAGGCACGGCAAGAAGGTTGATGTGAACGCGCACGAACGCTTCTTCGATGATGTGCAACCCGCTGTGAGGCAGCAAGCGGTGGATATCCGCTACCCGTCCATATGTAGTGTTTTCAACCGGCAGCATCGCCAGTTCGGCATCGCCCGCGCGCACCGATTCGATCACATCTTCGAAAGTTCGGCAGGGCAGGACCTCCATGCCGGGGCGGGCATTGCGGCAGGCCTCGTGGCTGTAGGCACCGGGTTCACCCTGAAATGCAATACGTTTGGTCATTTGGTCGATTCCGTGCAACAAGTTCGATAATTGGGCGTTTAGTCGCGGTGTCTATACCTTGCCTCTTGTCAGGGGAAGCCTTAGACACCCCGCAGACAGCTGAAATGGACTCGCGATCAATGTTCGACACGATGACAGTTACCAAGGCCGCTGCAGGCCTGTTTGGCACCTTCCTGGTGCTGCTTCTGGCCAAATGGGGCGCCGAAGGTCTTTACCACGCAGATGGTCATGGCGAGACAGCCTCGTATATTATCGAAACCGAAAGCTCTGGTGAAAGCGCTGACGGCGAAGAAGTGGTGTTCGAAGATATGCTGGCTGCCGCAGACCCGGAAAAAGGTGCCAGAGTCTTCCGTAAGTGTACCGCTTGCCACAAGTTGGAAGATGGCGCGAACGGAACCGGCCCGTACCTGTATGCAATCGTGGATCGTCCTGTCGCTTCGGCCAAAGGTTTCACAGGCTATTCAGCCTCGATGCAGGCGCATGGTGGCAATTGGACACCCGAAGCGCTGGACGCGTTCCTCGAGCGCCCAAGTGCATATATCTCGGGTACTTCCATGAGCTTTGCCGGTCTGAAAAAACCGCAAGACCGGGCAGATTTGATTGCCTATCTGCAGACAATCAACTGATTTTCCGTTCAGTTGAGACGTATTCGAAAGCCGCTGCCCCGTGCAGCGGCTTTATTTTTTGTCTAAGTAAATCTTCACAAAGTGTTCACGCAGTCTAAACTTGAAACAGGCAGTGCTGGTCTTTTAGCTGGCGCAAACAATATTAAGACGTCAACGACCAGGGGATGAGCAACATGAAATCCAATCGAGTTACCGCTTTAGCGCGAACAAGGGATTTCGGACGCATATTTCACATACTGGCTTTGGGGGCGTTGTTGTGTGCTGCTGCTGCGTCACAGCTGTTTGCTGAAGAAAAGATCATCAAATCACACGGATTTTCGGAATTCGGCGATCTGAAATACCCCGAAGGCTTTGCGCATTTTGACTATGTGAACCCGGATGCGCCACGCGGTGGCGAGCTGTCCTATGCGGCGCAAGGCACGTTCGACAGTTTTAACCCATATACTCGGCAGGGCCGGGCAGGTGCGCGATCAGCAGATCACTATGAAAGCCTGCTGATTCCGTCTTATGACGAACCAGCAGCATATTATGGCCTACTCGCCGAAAGTCTCGAATACCCCGAGAGTTATGAGTGGGTAATCTTCAATATCCGCCCCGAGGCGCGGTTTTCTGACGGCACTCCTGTGACGGCTGAGGACGTGGTGTTTTCCCATAATCTGCTTTTGGACCAGGGGTTGAAATCCTATGCCGACGCAATTCGCCAACGAATTCCCAAGGCCGAGGCGCTGGATACCCATCGTGTAAAGTTCTACTTCTCGCCAGATTTCCCCCGCAGAGGCCGGATTTCCCAAGTTGGGGCCACATCGATTTTCTCAAAGAAGTGGTTCGAAGAAGATCCCGAAAATCGTCGACTGGACAAGTCTCGGTTGGATCCGGGCATCGGCTCGGGGCCATATGTTCTGGACAGTTATGACATCAACCGACGCATCGTTTACAAACGTAACCCCGACTATTGGGGCGATGACGTCAATGTGAACGTGGGCCGCAACAACTTTGACACCATCCGCGTCGAGTATTTCGCCGACTCCATTGCTGCGATGGAAGGGTTCAAGGCGGGTACATTTACGCTTCGACAGGAAAACAACTCAAAAAGTTGGGCAACGGCCTATGATTTCCCGGCAATTGCGAATGGCTCTGTGGTGCGGGCTGAACTGGCAGATGGAAATGTGCCGACGGCGTCGGGCTTCATCATGAACCTTGACCGGCCAAAGTTTCAGGACCCTCGTGTTCGCGAAGCTATTCAGCTGGCGTATAACTTCGAATGGACAAATGAGAGCCTACAATATGGATTATTCCAGCAGCGCAGCTCTTTCTGGGAAGGAACGCATCTTGAGGCGACCGGCTTGCCCGAAGGACGCGAGCTCGAGGTGTTGCAAGAGCTGGGCGACGCGCTGGATCCCGCCATCCTGACCGAGGAACCGGTCTCAGCGCACGAATCCCGGGCCGCCCGCCAAAATGACCGTGGCAACTTGCGCAAGGCGATGAAACTGTTGGACGAAGCTGGCTGGCTCGTAGGGGATGACGGCATTCGCCGCAACGACAAGGGCGAGGTGCTTTCCATTGCATTTCTGTCCGACCAGCCAACGCTGGACAGGCTCATTCAACCTTTCGTCGCTAATTTGCGGGCAATGGGGATTGATGCAAGTTACAACCGGGTGGACAACGCCCAGTTCACCCTGCGCCGCCGGGACCGTGATTTCGATATGATTGTTGGCGGGTACCCCAGGTCGCTGCAGCCGTCGACAGGGTTGTATCAGCAATTCGGAACCGAAGCGGCCTCATACTCGGTCTTCAACCCGTCGGGTGTGCATGGCCCGGACATCGAACCGCTGATCGACAACATCGCATCCGCCGAAGACAGCGAAGAGCTGTTCGCCAACGTTCGGGCGCTGGATCGCGTCCTGCGCGCCAAGCGGATCATGGTTCCCACTTGGTATCTGGGTAAACACTGGGTTGCCTACTGGGATATGTACGAATACCCGGAAAACCTGCCGCCTTATGCTTTGGGTGTCGAAGACCTCTGGTGGATCAATGAAGAAAAAGAAGCCGAGTTGAAATCCACTGGCGCCTTGAGGTAATCCGCCCCCATGGGAGCATATATTCTTAGACGCTTGTTGCTGGTCATCCCAACCTTGCTTGGGATCATGATCGTCAACTTCACGCTGGTTCAGTTTGTTCCCGGCGGTCCGATTGAACAGATTATCGCCCAGATGGAAGGCGGCGGAGACGTGTTCGAAGGGATTGCCGGCGGCGGCAGTGATATCGAGCAACAAACCGGTGGCACAAACGACCGCTACATCGGTGCGCGTGGCCTTCCGCCAGAGTTTATTGAGGAACTGGAGAAGGAATTCGGTTTCGATAAACCGCCGGTCGAGCGATTCCTCGACATGATGGGCAATTACCTGACGCTGGACTTTGGTGAGAGTTATTTTCGCTCGATCAGTGTGATTGATCTGGTGTTGGAAAAAATGCCGGTTTCGATTTCGCTGGGCCTTTGGTCGACGTTAATCGCTTATCTGGTGTCGATCCCGCTGGGCATTCGCAAGGCGATCAGGGACGGCTCGACATTCGACACCTGGACCAGTGGCGCGATCATTGTTGCCTACGCAATCCCCGGTTTCTTGTTTGCGATCCTGCTGCTGGTGCTGTTTGCCGGTGGATCTTATTGGCAGATATTCCCGCTCCGGGGGCTGACCTCGGACAATTGGGACAGTCTCAGCCTGTTTGGCAAGATCGTCGACTATTTCTGGCACATTGCGTTGCCGATCATCGCACTGACGATCTCAGCTTTTGCGACACTGACGCTGTTGACCAAGAACTCGTTTCTGGACGAGATCAAAAAACAATATGTCATGACCGCCCGCGCCAAGGGGCTGAGCGAAAGCAAAGTTTTGTACGGCCATGTGTTCCGCAACGCGATGCTGATTGTGATCGCAGGTTTCCCTGCTGTTTTCATCGGCGTGTTCTTCGGGGGGTCGATCATTATCGAGACGATCTTCTCGCTCGACGGACTTGGCCGTCTGGGGTTCGAGGCTGCAGTCGCCAGGGACTACCCTGTGATCTTCGGCACCTTGTTCATTTTTGGCCTGATGGGGCTGGTTGTCGGCATCATCAGCGACTTGATGTATGTGCTGGTCGACCCGCGCATCGACTTCGAAAAGCGGGAGGGGTAAATGGCACTTTCCCCCCTTAACCAACGCCGCTGGCGCAATTTCCGGCGTAACGGACGCGCGTTCTGGTCGCTGTTGATCTTTTCGGTTCTTTTTGGCCTGTCGCTGTTCGCCGAATTCATCGCTAACGATAAACCGATCCTCGTTAAGTACCGGGGCGAGTTCTACACGCCGATCTTCAACTTCTACCCTGAGACCGAGTTTGGCGGAGATTTCCAGACCGAAGCCATCTATCGCGACCCCGAGGTCCAGTGCCTGATCGACAGCGGTGGTATTGAAGACTGTTTCGACGACCCCGAGGGGATCATCGATGAGATCAAAGCCGGGACTTTTCAGGCCGAAGGGTTCGAGCGCGGCTGGTCCATCTGGCCGCTGATCCCGTATTCGTTCAACACCAGCGTTGACCGGCCGGGCGCTGCGCCATTGCCACCCAACGGGCAAAACCTGCTGGGCACGGACGACACCAAGCGCGACGTTCTGGCCCGCGTGATCTATGGCTTCCGCCTTTCGATTCTGTTCACACTCATGGTCACGGGTGTGGCCAGTCTGATTGGCATATTCGCCGGGGCCATTCAGGGCTTTTTCGGCGGCTGGCTGGACCTGATTTTCCAACGGATCATCGAGATCTGGTCAGCAACGCCATCGCTTTACGTGATCATCATCATGTTCGCCATTCTGGGCCGAAGTTTCTGGCTGCTGGTGGCGCTGATGATCCTGTTCAGTTGGACCGGGCTTGTGGGCGTCGTGCGTGCCGAATTCCTGCGGGCGCGAAATCTGGAATATGTGCGCGCAGCCCGTGCGCTGGGCGTCGGTAACATGACGATAATGTTCCGTCACATGCTGCCAAACGCGATGGTCGCCACGCTGACTTTCATGCCTTTCATCGTTACGGGTACCATCGGTGGTCTGGCCTCACTGGATTTCCTCGGCTTTGGCCTTCCGTCTTCGGCCCCGTCACTGGGAGAGTTGACCTTGCAGGCCAAACAGAACCTGCAGGCCCCTTGGCTGGCATTTACCGCCTTTTTCACCTTTGCCATCATGTTGTCGCTGCTGGTCTTCATCTTCGAAGGCGTCCGCGATGCGTTTGATCCCAGAAAGACGTTCTCATGAGCCTGCTGGATGTGAACAACCTCAAGGTCTCGTTCCGGCAGGACGGGCAGGTGAGCGCTGCGGTTAAAGGTGTGTCCTTTACCGTGGACCGGGGTGAAACGGTTGCTCTGGTAGGCGAATCCGGGTCAGGTAAATCGGTTACTGCACTGTCGACCGTGTCTTTGCTGGGTGAAAGCGCAATAGTCGAAGGCTCGGTCACTTATGATGGGCAAGAGATGATCGGCGCATCCGAGCAGCGGCTCATGGATGTGCGCGGCAACGACATCAGTTTCATCTTTCAGGAGCCGATGACCTCGCTTAATCCGCTGCACACGATCCAGAAACAGATGGCGGAGTCGCTGGCCCTGCACCAGGGTTTGACCGGCGACGCGGCGCGCGACCGGATTGTCGAGTTGCTGACGAAGGTTGGGATTCGCGACCCCGAGGAACGTTTAGACAGCTATCCGCACCAGTTGTCAGGCGGGCAGCGCCAGCGCGTCATGATCGCCCTGGCGCTTGCCAACAAGCCCGATATCCTGATCGCGGATGAGCCGACGACAGCACTGGATGTTACCATTCAGGCGCAGATCCTCGAACTTCTGGCCGAGCTTCAGAAGTCCGAGAACATGGGGATGCTGTTCATCACACACGATCTGGGGATCGTGCGCCGCATCGCGGACCGCGTTTGCGTTATGAAGGACGGCGAGATTGTCGAGTCGGGTGCAACGCTCGAGATTTTTGACAACCCGCAACACCCTTACACTCGTAAGCTGCTGGCGGCGGAACCTTCTGGTCATCCCGATCCCGTAGCGCCCGATGCCGAAGAGGTTGCGCGCACCGATCATCTGAAAGTCTGGTTTCCGATTCAGCGCGGCTTCCTGAAGCGTACAGTTGGCCATGTGAAGGCCGTGAATGATGCCACGCTCAGTGTACGCGCCGGTGAAACCCTGGGTATTGTGGGCGAAAGTGGATCGGGTAAGACAACGCTGGCGCTGGCGATCATGCGATTAATTGCGTCTGAAGGTGGGATAACGTTCCGCGATCAGGACGTGCGCAGATGGTCGACGCGAGAGTTGCGGCGGCTGCGCAAGGACATGCAGATCGTGTTTCAGGATCCGTTCGGCAGCCTCAGCCCGCGGATGACCTGCCAGCAGATCATTGCCGAAGGGTTGGCGATCCACAAAGTCGATCCGCATCGCTCGCCACGCGAGCTGGTGTCCGAAGTGATGATTGAGGTGGGCTTGGACCCAGCCGCGATGGACCGTTACCCACACGAATTCTCAGGCGGGCAACGACAGCGTATCGCAATTGCGCGCGCTATGATCCTCAGGCCCAAGCTGTTGGTTCTGGATGAACCGACCAGTGCCCTGGATATGACGGTGCAGGTGCAGATCGTCGATCTGCTGCGCGATCTTCAGCGGAAATACGGGCTGGCTTATCTGTTCATCAGCCACGATCTGAAAGTCGTGCGCGCCATGTCGCACAACGTGATCGTCATGCGAAATGGTGACGTGATCGAAATGGGATCGGCCGATGACCTGTTTGAAAACGCGCAGACGGATTACACCCGCGAGCTGATTGCGGCGGCGGGCTGAAGACAGCCCGCCTCAAAGTTTCAAGCGCTGGCTTTTTCACGAGAGGCGGATTTTGGAACTGGTCCGCGAAGCTCTTCGTAGTGATCGAATTGCAGTTTAACCCAACCGGTACCGCGCGTAGCGCTGGCTAGGGTGCGGTGCAACTCGTCCTCGGCCACGGCCGGAAGCTGGGCGTTGAATATCTCCCAGCCCGAGGCGTTCGGATTGCCTTCAAAACCCAACACCTGCCCCTGCAGCGAACTGATTGTCGGCACCAGATCGCCCACGAAATCCGAGGGTAGGTGGATTTCGGCGTTGAGTATGGGTTGCAGAACCACCGGCTTTGCCTGCGGCAACGCCTCTCGCACAGCATTCTTGCCCGCCGTGCGGAACGCATAGTCTGAACTGTCAACGTTATGGTGCTTGCCGTCGCTTAGGGTGACTTTGACATCCACAACCGGGAACCCTTCGGGTCCCTGGGCCAACGCATCCTTGGCACCGTGTTCGACCGACGGGATATAGTTTTTGGGTACAGCGCCCCCTTTGACGATTTCATTGAATTCGAACCCGGCCCCGCGCGGTGCGGGTGCGATCGAGATCACCACATCGGCAAACTGACCCGCGCCGCCGGATTGCTTGCGGTGGCGATGGCGATGCTCGAAGGGTGCGCGGATAGTCTCGCGATAGGCTGTTTCGACGGCTTCTGTCTCGATCTCGATCCCGAAGTCTTCGGCCAGTTTGGCGCTGACGCGGCGCATATGTTGTGGTCCTTGGGAACCCAAAACGGCGTGGCCGCTTAGTTCGTCGTGTTCCAGATGTAAACCGGGGTCGATTTCGACCAGACGAGACAACGCGTTGGACAGACGTACATCGTCGCGCTCATGGGCTGGGGAAACAACCTGTCGATGGGCTGCTGGGTGCGAGGACGCCCATTCGGGCAACGCAGTCGCTTCGGCGCTGTCATAAACGTTTCCGGGGTTTAGGTGATCGGATTTGACGGCCAGCCCTATTTGTCCAGCTTCCAGTTCCGGGATTTGGGTCTTGGCATCCAGTGTCGTCAGGTTACCAACCGTTTCCCCGCCTAGGGCTTCATGCGCTTTGACGCCTTTGCCAAGACCGCGCAGGACGATGATCTTTCCGATATGCTTTTTGACATCCGCGAATCCGGCAATGGCACGTGCGTCTTCGGCGGCTTCGTCCCGCCCGGCAGCGATATCGAATTCGGGGGCTTCGTGGCGCAGTGCCTTCATCAAACGTGTTAGCCCGTTTCCGTGGCTTGCCGATCCAAGACAGGCCGGGATTAACTGGTGGTTCTGCAGGACTTGCGCGGCCAAATCGAAGATCTCCTCGCTGGGTGGCTGCTTGTCCTCGATCAGTTGTTCCAGCAGGTGATCATCAAAATCCGAAAGCGTCTCCAGCAATTCGGTCCGGGCTTCTTGTTCCCGGTCTTCGACGGACTGGGGAAGTTCGATCAGGGCCGAGGGTTGCCCCTCCTGATACTTCCATGCCCGTTCCGAAATCAGATCGACTGCGCCGACGATTGCCTCACCATCGCGGATCGGAACCTGCCGCAGGGCGATGTGGTGCGTGCAATAGGTTTGCAGGGCGGCGATGATGTCACGGATGCGGCCATTGGGGCTGTCCATGCGGTTGATGAACAGAAAGCAGGGGATGCCTGCCTCTTCCACCAGCCGCAGATAAGGGGCGCAAAGAACGGCAGCATCAGGATCAGGCGGTACCACCACGACAGCGGCGTCAGAGATTGCCATAGCCGGTCCGACATAAGCCAGCGTGTCGCCGCCGCCATCCACGTCGATGGCACACCAGGGTTCGCCCAAATAAGAAAAACCGTGCAAATGCACGGTTCCGGATACGTCGAATGTGGTTGGCCGGCCATCAAGGCGGCTGATGGCCTCGACCAGAGATGTTTTGCCCGATTGGCTGGGGCCGAGGACGGTAAAAACGCGCATGGATGCTGTCCCTCTTTCAAGTTGCAGAACGGCTGCACGAAAAGGGTTGTCGAACGCGAATGCGCCGGCACGGACTGTCTGATATTCTGCCTGCCTCAGGCGCGGGCGGATTACCACCCGCCCGTTGAGTGTGGGGAAAACCTACCCTTCACGTCAAGTCCTGTCCTGTCGAAGCGTCAGATCGCCGAACTGTGTCCCGCCTTGCTCAGGTCATATGCGTCAAAACTGCGTGCGATCATTCTTGTCAGTGCGCGCGCCTCGAGCGGGATGAACAGACCGTCTTCCGAAACGTTCAGTAAGCCGTCGAAGGTTGCGTCAGCGGCCTCATACATGCCCTGCAATTCGGTGGCGGTGATGTCGTGGTCGCGCAGAATCTCGGCCGTGCTAATGCGGAAGTCGCACATCAACGCTTCGATCAACCGCGCGCGCAGGACGTCTTCACCTTTGAACAAGTGCCCGCGCGATATTGAGAACCGACCTTCGCGGATCGCCTTGGTGTGCGCCGATGTGGCCGGTGCGTTCTGGGCGTAGCCTTGCGGGAACCGCGATATTGAACTGGCCCCGATACCGATCAGAACGTCAGATTGATCGTCAGTGTAGCCCTGAAAGTTGCGCTTGAGCCTTCCTGCGTTCAGTGCGTGGGTCAGACCGTCATCTTGCGTGGCAAAGTGGTCAATCCCGATCTCGGCGTAATTGTCCCACAAGAAAAGGCGCCGGGCCGTATCGAACAAGTCCAGGCGGTCCTCGGGTGTGGGCAGGGCGTCAGTCGGAATCAGCTGTTGCCGCTTGGCCATCCACGGCACGTGGGCGTATCCATACAGCGCCACTCGATCCGGGCTGAGCGACAACAATTTCTGTACGCTCTCAGTCATCTTTGCCTTGGTCTGATGTGGCAGGCCATAAAGAATATCGGCGTTCAGGCTTGCGATACCGCGGGCCCGGATCATTTCGATGGCTTGACGCGTGGTGTCGTAGCTTTGAATACGCCCGATGGTTTTCTGGATATCGTCGTCAAAATCTTGCACACCGACAGAAGCGCGGTTCATGCCCGCTTCGGCCAATGCGTCCAGACGGGCTTCATCGATCTCATTGGGGTCGATTTCGACCGAGAATTCGGCATCGGGGCCCAAGGGCACAACTTCGAGAATTCGGGCCGCCAGATCGCGCATCAGATCGGGGTTAAGCAGGGTGGGGGTACCACCGCCCCAATGCAGGCGCGACAGAGTCACCCCCTCGGGAAGATGGGCGGCCAGCAGGTCCAGCTCGGCCTTCAGGACATCCACATAGGCGATCACCGGGTTGTCGGTTTGGGTGCCTTGCGTGCGACAGGCGCAGAACCAGCACAGTCTGCGACAGAACGGTACGTGGACGTACAGCGACACGGAACTGCCTGGTTTGATCCCGGAAATCCAGTCGCCAAAAAGACTTGGCCCCACATCGTTGCTGAAATGCGGGGCGGTGGGATAGCTTGTATAACGCGGGACTTTCGCGTCAAATAGTCCAAGCTTTGATAATTGCGGTTTCACTATCATAGCGATACCGTTAAGGCACGGCCGTCTACGAAACCTTGACTGAGATCAAGTGAAAGCGCGAACGATGCTAAAAGCACAGATTGATCATACCAATTGTTCCGAATGCCCCATTCGGCATCGCGCCGTCTGTGCGCATTGTGATGCCAATGAGTTGGAAGAGCTTGAAGGCATTAAGTATTACCGTAGCTTCGAAGCTGGTCAGACAGTCATCTGGTCGGGTGATCAGATGAACTTTGTAGGCTCTGTCGTGTCGGGAATCGCCTCGTTGACCCAGACGATGGAAGATGGGCGAACCCAGATGGTTGGCCTGTTGCTGCCCAGCGATTTCGTAGGCCGGCCGGGCCGTGATTCTGCGCCTTATGATGTGCAGGCCACAACTGATCTGGTCATGTGCTGCTTTCGCAAGAAGCCATTCGAACAACTGATGAACGACACGCCCCATATTGCGCACCGGCTGCTTCAGATGACGCTGGATGAACTGGATGCCGCGCGCGAGTGGATGCTGGTGCTGGGGCGTAAGACGGCGCGTGAAAAGATTGCAAGCCTGCTGTCGATTATTGCACGGCGCGACGCTTCGATTGTGCCAAAAGCAAAACCCGGCCCGATCGTATTTGATCTTCCGTTAACGCGGGAGGCCATGGCGGATTATCTGGGACTGACACTTGAAACCGTAAGCCGCCAGATTTCGGCCCTGAAGAAAGAGGGCATTATTGAACTGGAAGGCAAACGCCACGTGACGATCCCCGATATGCGGCGTCTGATGGACGAGGCCGGCGACGACTCGGATGGCGGCTTTCTGATTTAAGCCTATCCTGCTGCCTGCAGCCGTGATTTACTGAATCCGTGAATGAACCACGCAGGAGTAAGGCATGGAATTCAGTAGCATTTTGGCAATGCTGGTCATCGGTGCGATCGCCGGGTGGCTTTCGGGAAAAATTATGGAAGGCCGCGGGTTCGGCCTGATCGGAAACATCATAGTCGGGATCGTGGGCGCCTTTCTTGCAGGTCTGATTTTCCCGGCGCTGGGCTTTTCGGTTGGCGGTGGCGTGTTTTCGTCAATACTCTTCGCAACCATCGGCGCGGTCATACTGTTGTTTGTGATTGGTCTCATAAAACGCGCCTAGGCCATCCGTCTAAACGGATGGCCCTGAATAGGAAACACGTCCGGTCAGTGTGCCAGAAAAACTGGGACTGAGGCTTGTTCCAGCATGTTGCGGGTTGCACCACCCAGAATGGCTTCGCGGAACCTTGAATGGCCATATGCACCCATAACGATCATGTCCGCCTCGCAGTCGGCAGCGTGCCTGTTCAGGATGTCTGAGACACGGGTCATGGTTTTGCTGAGCACATCAATCTCACATTTGGCCCCATGACGGGCCAACATCTGCGACAGTAATCCACCGGGGTCAGAGCGGTCGGGGCCGTGGCGCGGCGGGTCGATGACGACAATCCGAACCAGATCGGCTTGTATCAGGAAAGGCAGGGCGCATCGGATGGCGCGCATGGCTTCGACACTTTCATTCCACCCGATCAACACAGTACCGGGGCGCTCAAACGGCGCTGCATTGTCGGGTGTGACCAGAATTGGCGCGTGACCCTCGAACATAGCGGCTTCGACAATTGGTTCGGCCTCGGCGCTGCGGTCTTTGCCATAAGGTTTGGGCAGGACAACCAGATCCGAGAACCGGGCACGATGCGCCACGTGTCGACCGATATCGGCGATCTGAGCGACCCCGCTTTCGGCAGACCAGCGAATACCGGATTTGCCCATGTAATCCTGAGTTTGCGTAAGCAGTTCGTCGGCGTCTGCGTTGGCACGGCTCAGCGTTTCTTGCAGGACCAGAGCATTTGCGCCTGCGTAATAATAGCCCGCTTGGCTGCGATCGACGCCAAGGCACAGTGCTTCGGCGTGCGCATCCTGTGCATTTGCCAGTGCAACTATTTGCGCCAAGGCTGATTGTGATTGTCCCGAGTCCGTTACGACTGTGAGAAGAGATTTGTACGCCATTTTGACCTCTTGTCTTCAGGGCTAAGTGGCATGCGGCCATGCAACTCAGTCTAAGGCTTAGGATTGTCACAGATTTCGGGCTATTGTCTTGATACAGATCAAAGCGAGGTTGGCCGCTGTCCGACAAAACAACGGCCAGTCAAAAGGGTTCCGCGACAAATAAGAATCGCGCGGGGCATGGCAAAGGGACGCAATATGTCAAATTACATCAAGCTGATCGTGCTTGGTCTGATCGCGATATTCGCGGCGATCGGAACCAATTACGCACGCGATTTGGCGTATCAGGTGCATGCAATTCTGGTGATGCTGATCGCCGGTGGTTTGTTCATCTGGACGCTGAGAAATACAGATGAGCCAGATATCCTCGTCGACCGTTCGGCCGAGTACATGGATGACGTGATCCGCTATGGCGTGATCGCAACCGCCTTTTGGGGTGTCGTAGGGTTCATCGCGGGTACCTTCATCGCCTTTCAGTTGGCCTTTCCGGCGCTGAACTTCGAATGGGCGCAGGGTTATCTTAACTTTGGCCGTTTGCGTCCGTTGCACACCTCGGCTGTGATTTTTGCCTTTGGTGGTAACGCGCTGATCGCGACGTCTTTCTATGTGGTCCAGCGTACAAGCGCCGCGCGCTTGTGGGGCGGCAATCTGGCGTGGTTCGTGTTCTGGGGCTATCAGCTGTTCATCGTACTGGCCGCGACCGGCTACGTTCTTGGCGGGACCCAATCTAAGGAATACGCCGAGCCCGAATGGTACGTTGACCTGTGGCTGACCATCGTCTGGGTGGCTTATCTGGCCGTATTCCTGGGTACGATCGTCAGACGGAAAGAGCCCCACATCTACGTGGCGAACTGGTTCTATCTGGCGTTCATCGTGACCGTCGCCATGCTGCACTTGGTCAACAACATGACCATCCCGGTCAGCGTTTGGGGTTCGAAGTCAGTCATCGTCTGGTCGGGCGTACAAGACGCCATGATCCAGTGGTGGTACGGCCACAACGCCGTCGGCTTCTTCCTGACCGCAGGCTTCCTGGGCATGATGTACTACTTCATTCCGAAACAGGCCGAGCGTCCGGTATTCAGCTACAAGCTGTCGATCATCCACTTCTGGGCGCTGATCTTCCTGTATATCTGGGCCGGTCCGCACCACCTGCATTATACCGCGCTGCCGGATTGGGCGTCGACGCTGGGCATGGTGTTCTCGATTATCCTGTGGATGCCGTCCTGGGGTGGTATGATCAACGGTCTGATGACCCTGTCGGGCGCGTGGGACAAGCTGCGTACCGACCCGGTTATCCGGATGATGGTGATCTCGGTCGGCTTCTACGGCATGTCCACGTTTGAGGGGCCGATGATGTCGATCCGTGCCGTGAACTCGCTGTCGCACTATACCGACTGGACCATTGGTCACGTGCACTCCGGGGCGCTGGGCTGGAACGGCATGATCACCTTTGGTGCGCTGTACTTCCTTGTGCCTGTCCTGTGGAAACGTGAGCGTCTGTATTCACTGCAGATGGTCAGCTGGCACTTCTGGCTCGCCACAATCGGCATCGTGCTCTACGCCGCGTCGATGTGGGTCACCGGTATCATGGAAGGTCTGATGTGGCGTGAAGTAGATGCAAACGGCTTCCTGGTGAATTCGTTCGCCGACACCGTGGCTGCCAAGTTCCCGATGTACGTGGTGCGTGCTTTGGGTGGCGTCATGTTCGTCGCTGGCGCGGTGATCATGTGCTACAACCTGTGGATGACTGTGCGGAAAGCGCCGGCCAAAGAGGCCAGCCTGACCGTCGCGGTCCCGGCTGAATAAGGAGGGCCGGAGCAATGGCAATTCTCGACAAACATAAGATCCTCGAGACCAACGCGACCCTCCTGCTGATCTTCAGCTTTCTGGTCGTGACCATCGGTGGCATCGTTCAGATCACCCCGCTGTTCTATCTTGAGAACACCATCGAGAAGGTGGAGGGCATGCGTCCTTACACCCCTCTCGAAATGGCGGGCCGTGACATCTACATCCGCGAAGGCTGCTACACCTGCCACAGCCAAATGATCCGCCCGATGCGGGACGAGGTCGAACGCTATGGCCACTACTCGCTGGCGGCCGAGTCGATGTACGACCACCCGTTCCAATGGGGGTCCAAGCGTACCGGACCTGATCTGGCTCGCGTGGGCGGTCGCTATTCCGACCAGTGGCACGTGGATCACCTTCGTGATCCGCAATCTGTGGTGCCGGAATCGGTGATGCCAAAGTATGGCTTCCTCGAGCATCGCAAGATCGACGGCAAGTATATCGGTGACGTCATGGCTGCGAATGCGGTTGTGGGCACGCCCTATACCGAAGAAATGCTGGCAAATGCGCAGGCGGATTTCCGTGCGCAGGCCGACCCGGACAGCGACTATGACGGTTTGCTGGAACGGTACGGTGACAAGGTCAGTGTTCGTAACTTCGACGGTCAGCCCGAGCTGACCGAGGCCGATGCGTTGGTTGCATACCTGCAGATGCTGGGAACGTTGGTCGATTTCTCGACCTTCACCCCGGACCCGAGCCGCTAAAGGAGGGTGTAATGGAAGAATACACATTCCTGAGGCAATTCGCGGATAGTTGGATGCTGTTGCTGCTGTTTGCCTTCTTTGTTGGCATCGTGATCTGGGTGTTCCGCCCCGGTTCCAGCAAGGAATACAAGGACACCGCCAACATCCCGTTCCGGCACGAAGATGCCCCAGCACCCCTCAAGGGTGACGAAACAGCTGCGCCCCGTGGGGGCGACAAACCCGCCACATCCAAGGAGGCGCGGCAATGAGCAAGATACCTGAAAAACAGCCGGGCGATCCGAATACCACAGGCCACAGCTGGGACGGCATCGAGGAATTCGACAATCCGATGCCACGCTGGTGGCTGTGGACCTTTTACGTCACGATCGTCTGGGGTGTGATCTACACGATCATGTATCCGGCCTGGCCGCTTGTTCAATCCGCGACTGCTGGCGTTCTTGGCTGGTCTTCCCGAGAATTGGTGCAGGAAGAGATCGTTTCTTTCGAAGAGGCCAACGCTCCCTGGAACGCCAAGCTGGTTGAAACCTCGCTGGGGGACGTCTCGAAGGATCCCGAGCTGCAGCAATACGCGGTCAACGCGGGCGGTGCGGTTTTCCGGACATGGTGCGCGCAGTGCCACGGTTCAGGCGCGCAAGGTGCGCCGGGGTTCCCGAACTTGCTGGATGACGCATGGCTCTGGGGTGGTTCGCTTGAAGATATCGAGACCACCATTGCCTATGGTGTCCGTAACGAGGAAAGCGACGACGCGCGCTATTCCGAAATGCCAGCCTTTGGCGAAATCCTCGAGAAAGAGGAGATCACTCAGGTCGTACAGTACGTCATGTCGCTGACCAATGCGCAGACGGACGATGCGGCAGCGCAGGCTGGCAAGGTCGTCTTTGAGGACAATTGTTCCTCTTGCCATGGTGAAGACGGCAAGGGCGACGTCACCCAGGGTGCTCCAAACCTGACCGACGCGATCTGGCTATACGGAGGCAGCCAGGAAGCCCTGACCGAAACGGTAACCAACAGCCGCTTTGGTGTGATGCCTCCATGGGAAAATCGCCTGACCGATGCGCAAATCCGCGCGGTGACTGCCTATGTCCACCAATTGGGTGGGGGGCAGTAACCGAAAAAGAATACCTTCGGACGGTTCACCGTCCGAAGGTTGAGGCACCGGCTGTTCCATCTGTTCGCGCGTTTCCTGAACAGCCGGTGCTGCCTCTACACTACAAACCACTGCCAAGACGGTCCAGACACGGGATCTGGTTTGTTAATCGCATTGCGAAAAACTGGCTCGTTTGAATTCCTTCCACCAATGGTTTTCCGGCAACCAACGCTGTTTGCGTGTGTTGCTGTGATCCGGTGATTTCATTTTGCTCTGCTCATTTGTCTGAGTGGCGATCATGAATGTTCGTGCGAGGATTGAGAGCATCTGACCTCTCCTGAGCTTTGTTTCATCTGATATCAGGATTGATTCTCCGGCCGCAAAATGCGACTCAATTAGCATTCCAATATGTAATCAGGGCTTACATATGAACTGGTTGGAAATGCCGCCGCTTGCCGCGCTCAGGGCTTTCTCTGCATTTGCTGAAACACGAAATGTTGTGGAGGCGGGTAATTCACTGAATGTTAGCCACGCTGCCATCAGTCAGCAGTTGCGCGCGCTTGAGAAACACCTTGGGCTTGCTTTGTTGGACCGGTCCGGCAAGGCCATGACTCTTACACTTGAAGGCGAAAAATTGGCCCGCGCGTTGCACCTTGGGTTTGGCGCGATTGGTGATGCAGTGGCGGAACTGACGCAATCCAAAAAGGATCGCCCGGTTCATGTCTCTTTGACATCTTCCTTCGCCGCGTCCTGGCTGATGCCCCGCTTACCTGCCTTTCAGGCTGAACACCCGGATATCCAGCTTGCGTTGGATCCGTCGCCCGCGCTGGTCAATCTGGACCCCGGCGGGGTCGACGTGGCCATCCGCTATGGTGTGGGCGATTGGCCCGGTGTCCGTTCGAAGTTGTTGCTGCAAAGCCCGATGGTGATCGTCGCCGCCCGCAATTTGCTTGGTGACAAAACATCATGGACGCCGGACGAACTGAGCCAACTACCGTGGCTTGAGGAATTTGGCACCACCGAGGCGACCAATTGGCTGGCCCGGCGTGGTGTTGGGCACGGGCCAAGTGCCGGGCGGATTTCACTGCCGGGCAATCTGCTTTTGGAAGGGTTGCGCGCGGGGCAGGGCGTAACCGTCACGGCGCGGCATTTTGTCGAACACGACATCACGTCAGGTCAAATCGTTGAACTGTTTAGGGAACCGGAAAATAGCGGATATCACCTTGTTACAGGCGATTTTCCTTTGCGTCCGGCCGCTAAAACTTTTGTTGGGTGGCTCAGGCGGCAAACTGATAGGATGTGACAAAAGGTGTCTGCACGATGCGCTTTTGACCCATGTCAAAGTGACTACCTTTATGATCTGGAAGAAGACGCCGTGATATAGCTACATCTGGAGCCAGCCCGTGAGCGATTCCGACCCCGCACCCAGCCTATACGCCGCACGAGAACCCATTTTTCCGCGGCGCGTGTCCGGGCCGTTCCGAAATCTGAAATGGATCATTCTCGCGGTTACGTTGGGAATCTACTACATCACCCCGTGGATCAGATGGGATCGGGGGCCCAGCTTGCCGGATCAGGCGGTGTTGTTGGATCTGGCAAACCGCCGGTTCTATTTCTTCTGGATCGAAATCTGGCCACATGAATTCTACTTTGTCGCCGGTCTGTTGATCATGGCGGGCTTGGGTTTGTTCCTGTTCACCTCAGCGCTGGGGCGCGTTTGGTGCGGCTATGCTTGTCCGCAGACGGTATGGACCGATCTGTTTATCCTTGTAGAGCGCTGGATCGAAGGAGATCGAAATGCCCGTTTGCGACTGCATCGGCAAAAGAAGCTGGATCTTCGCAAGGCGCGTTTGCGGCTGACCAAATGGATCGCGTGGCTTCTGATCGGTCTGGCGACCGGCGGCGCTTGGGTATTTTACTTCGCTGATGCGCCGACATTGGCACGCGATCTTGTAACCGGTAACGCTCATCCAATCGCGTACACGACGATACTGATTTTGACCGGCACGACCTTTCTGTTCGGTGGGTTCGCGCGCGAGCAGATTTGTATCTATGCCTGCCCGTGGCCGCGCATTCAGGCCGCTATGATGGACGAAGATACCTTGGTCGTCGGGTATCGCGAATGGCGTGGTGAGCCGCGCGGCAAAGGCAAACGGACTGCAGATTCCGAGCTTGGGGACTGCATCGACTGCATGGCCTGCGTCAATGTTTGCCCGGTTGGGATCGACATTCGCGATGGGCAGCAGTTGGAATGTATAACTTGTGCGCTGTGTATTGACGCCTGTGATGACATGATGGCCAAGATCGGCAAACCACGTGGTCTGATCGACTATATGGCGCTGAGTGACGAAACGCATGAGCGGGCAGGGCAACCACCCAAGAATGTCTGGAAACACATTCTGCGGCCCAGGACCATCATGTACACGGCCCTGTGGTCACTGGTCGGCTTTGGGTTGCTGTTTGCCCTGTTCATTCGGTCCGACATCGAAGTTACTGTGGCACCGGTGCGCAATCCGACCTTTGTCACCCTGTCCGATGGCACGATCCGCAATACTTATGACGTGCGCTTGCGGAACAAACATGGCGAGGAACGGCTGTTCAAGCTGTCTCTGTCTGGTGATCCGGCAATGCGCATCGTGATCGAGGGCACCGCGCTTGATACAGTGAATGTGACGGCAGATACTGCCCAGTTAGAGCGTGTGTATATCATAGCGTCGAAAGACACGGACCCGGCAGCTGCTGGCGCGACACCGGTTCGAATCTGGATCGAAGACCTGGAAAGCGGCGAACGTGCTTACAAGGATACGACGTTCAATGGACGAGGAAACTGACATGGCCGAGCGTCAATTTACCGGAAAGCACTTTCTGGCGATCTTTGTCGCCGCTTTCGGGGTGATCATATCAGTGAACCTTTTGTTGGCCTACAACGCCGTCAAAACCTTTCCGGGGCTTGAGGTCAAGAACTCCTACGTCGCCAGTCAGGAGTTCAACGACCGCCTGAAAGTGCAACAGGCACTGGGTTGGGAAATCCGGGCCGAGACCAAAGGCGGTCTGCTGATCTTGCACATCAACGACCAAACAGGGGCGCCGGTCCAGGTGGCCGAGTTGCAGGCGGTTGTCGGCCGGGCGACGCATGTGAAAGAGGATTTCACGCCGGACTTCACTTTCGATGGCATCGCTTACTCCGCACCGGCGGCGTTGGGTAAAGGGAACTGGAATATCCGTCTAGTGGCCAAAGACAGCAGCGGTGCCGAATTTGCGCAACGGGTTCCGTTGTATGTGAAAGGGTAGGGAATGACCGCTCAGCTCAGCTCAGGTACGGCGGCGTGTCCCGGTTGCATCGCAGCTCCGGCGGAACCGGCACGCCCCATTCCCGAGGATGTGCAGATAGCCTTATCCTTGCCCGGCATTCACTGTTCGGCCTGTATTGCGAATGTTGAACGCGCGCTGAACGCCCATCCGGGGGTCGATGATGCACGGGTCAATCTGACGCTCAAACGTGCGATGATCAAAGCGGCGCCTGAGACGCATGCCGCCGACCTGATCCCGGTTTTGGAGCGCGCGGGGTACGAGGCGCATGAGCTGGACCCAGGCGCTTTGTCGGCTACCCAATCAGACAAGGCCGGGCGCGATTTGTTGATGCGACTGGCGGTAGCCGGGTTTGCATCGATGAACGTAATGTTGTTGTCGGTATCGGTCTGGTCTGGGGCTACCGACGCGACGCGGGACATGTTCCACTGGATCTCGGCGGCCATCGCGCTGCCTGCAATTGCGTTCTCGGCGCAACCCTTCTTTGCAAATGCCTGGAGCGCCCTGCGCGTCCGTCGATTGAACATGGATGTGCCGATTGTACTGGCGATCCTGTTGGCACTGGTCACATCGCTGTGGGAAACCGCGCTAAGTGGCAAACATGCCTATTTCGACGCAGCCTTGACGCTGACGTTTTTCCTGCTGGCCGGGCGGTACTTGGATTACCGAACCCGCGCTGCGGCGCGATCTGCAGCAGAAGAGCTGACAGCCTTGGAAGTACCGCGCGCCATTCGTCTGGTGGATGGCGTTGAAGAAGAGGTTTCCGTTGCAACACTTGCTGTCGGTGATCTTGTCCTTGTTCGGCCCGGTGGGCGGATGCCGGTGGATGGTGAAATCGTTTCAGGCAAATCGGAACTCGACAGGTCATTGCTGACAGGTGAGACTTTGCCTGCCTTTGCCGAAGCCGGACTTGCTGTCAGCGCAGGTGAAGTCAACCTGACGGGCCCGCTGACGGTCCGGACGACGGCGGTAGGCGAGGATACGTCCCTACACCGCATGGCGGATCTTGTGGCCATCGCTGAATCTGGTCGATCCCGGTACACGTCGCTGGCCGACAAGGCAGCCAAGCTTTACGCGCCGGGGGTTCATATCCTGTCTGCGCTCAGTTTCCTCGGTTGGTACATCTATTCGGGCGATATTCGAACCGCGCTGAACATCGCTGCGGCGGTTTTGATCATCACCTGCCCATGTGCGCTTGGGCTAGCAGTGCCTGCGGTGACCACTGCGGCCTCGGGGCGGCTGTTCCGCAAGGGGATGCTGATTAAACATGCCACGGCGCTGGAACGTCTTGCCGAGGTCGATACGGTTGTTTTCGACAAAACAGGGACGCTAACCTCTGGAACACCGGAACTGACTAATCTTGCGGATCATTCGCGCGGCAATCTCGAAGTTGCGCTGGCACTGGCCGAGGCGTCTTCGCACCCATTGTCGGTGTCGCTTGCCAAATCCGCCAAAGAGGCCGGGATCGAACCTGCCAAACTCGAGGATGTGGTTGAGGTTCCGGGGTATGGGACCGAAGGTACCTACCGGGGACAGTCTGTGCGCCTTGGGCGCGCCGGTTGGACTGGCGCAACTGAGGGTGATCAGACGGCAGCCTGGTTGGCAGTTACGGGTCAGGCGCCGGTTGCGTTTCTATTCTCGGATTCGCTGCGCGCAGGCGCGGCTGAGGCTGTGCATGCGTTCCGTGACGCTGGAAAAAGTGTTGTTCTGATTTCGGGGGATACGCGGGGCGCGGTTCAATCGCTGGCCGACAAGCTTGGAATTGAATCATGGATTGCAGAAGCGCTGCCTCAGGATAAGGCCACCCATGTGCAGGACCTCAGCGACCGGGGCCGCCATGTCCTGATGGTCGGTGACGGGCTGAACGATACCGCGGCGCTTGCAGCGGCGCATGTGTCGATTTCGCCCGCCTCAGCATTGGATGCGGCGCGGGTGGCCTCTGACATCGTGCTGCTGGGTAACGACCTTTCGCCGATTGCAGATGCCTGTGACACGGCCGTCAAAGCGACGAAAAGGATTCGCGAGAACTTTCGGATTGCCACAGTTTATAATATCATCGCGGTGCCCCTGGCCGTTGCCGGGCTTGCCACGCCTTTGATCGCGGCCTTGGCGATGTCGACCTCGTCTATTACCGTATCCCTGAACGCCCTGCGCCTGAGGTAGTTGATATGGAAGTTCTGGCCTATCTTATACCGATTTCCCTGTTTTTGGGCGGGGTTGGCCTTGTGGCGTTTATCTACACGGTTCGGTCAAATCAGTATGAAGATCCAGAAGGAGACGCCCGGCGCATCCTGAGCGATGAATGGGATGATAAGCCCAAGCCCTGAGCGCCCTTGAAATTGCCGCAATGCCCGGTTATGTCCGGCCCATCCGCTAGCAGAGAGAACCAAGCCAAATGGCAACTATGAATCCGATCCAGTTCATTCAGCAAGTCCGTGCCGAAGTTTCCAAGGTCGTCTGGCCGACCCGGCGCGAGGTTCTGCTGACCACGGTCATGGTGTTCATCATGGCAGCGCTGACTGCTGTGTTCTTTGCGTTGGTCGATCTGGGCATTCGCGGCGGGCTGCAGGTGATCCTGGGCGCGTTCGGCTAACCGGGTTCGGGGCGGTGCGGAAACGCGACTGCCCCCTTGCACAGCACGCGATGTCAGAGTAGTTGACACGGTACTATTCGGAACGGGCGTACGGCGATTCGGGCTGTGCGCCGCTTTTTATTCCGGGTGACGTGACAGATTTTCAATGACGGATGTGTCCGGCAAACAGGACGCTCCGAAGGCAAACAAGGACGACAGGTTCATGGCGAAACGGTGGTACTCGGTCAGCGTTCTTTCGAACTTCGAAAAGAAGATCGCAGAGCAGATCCGCACGTCCGTGGCTGAACAGGGCCTTGAGGACGATATCGACGAAGTACTGGTGCCCACTGAAGAAGTGATCGAAGTACGCCGAGGCAAGAAGGTCACGACGGAACGTCGCTTCATGCCCGGTTACGTGCTGGTGCACATGGAAATGTCGGATCAGGGCTATCACCTGATCAACTCGATCAACCGCGTTACCGGCTTTCTGGGCCCTCAGGGTCGCCCGATGCCGATGCGCGATGCCGAGGTGAACCAGATCCTCAACCGCGTTCAGGAAGGCGAAGAAGCACCCAAGCTGATGATCAGCTTCGAGGTGGGCGAGAAGGTCAAGGTCAACGACGGCCCGTTCGAGGATTTCGACGGTATGGTCGAAGGCGTAGACGACGAGGCGCAGAAGCTGAAGGTCTCGGTCTC
Source organism: Ruegeria atlantica (assembly GCF_013032505.1). Classification (GTDB taxonomy): domain Bacteria; phylum Pseudomonadota; class Alphaproteobacteria; order Rhodobacterales; family Rhodobacteraceae; genus Ruegeria; species Ruegeria atlantica_F. The sequence continues at coordinate 23,933 of NZ_WQCG01000006.1, read as the reverse complement.
GATCTTTGGCCGCGAAACCCCGGTCGAACTGGACTTCACTCAGGTTACGAAGCAGAGCTAAAGAGCTTTGCTGCTAAATTTGAAACGCCGCGTGTCATAGACCACGCGGCGTTTTTTGTTGTTCCGCTGTCATCGTAGCTTTTTTAGCGACTTATTGTGCCTGTACCATAGCTGCGCGCAGGAGTTGCGGGCGGTCTGATTGGGACGGTAAGAAAACTGCCTGCGATCCGGCATCCAGCGCGGTCAGGCTTGCATCGTACCACTGCATCGCAAGATCGCGGCGTTCCTGAACACCGAAGCCTTCGCGCAGATGGTGGCCAATCAGTTCTCCGTAAGCAGGTTCACCCATTGCGACCAGCATCAATGCCGATCCAACGGCCGCATCCATGTTGTCTTGAAGGTAACCCATCGCCAGACAGACTTTGCTTGTCGCCGCAAGATCTTCGGGGCTCAGCCCGGAATCCAGTGCAAGCTTGCGCATCTGAGTTTCCGCGTCCGTTTTGGAAGTTAGGGACAGCGAAACAACCTGCGGAGCCAGCATTTCACCAAACGAGTCGCATTGAGCTGCGATTTGATCCGGTGTCAGTCCTTGGATGTCCTGCATCAGGTCCTCTCCGCGGGACATCGCATAACTGCGGGCAAGGCAGAACTGTTCGCTGAGTGCAAAACTGGGATCAGACATATTGGCCAAAGTCGTGTAGCCGCCGTTGGTCGAGGTTTGAAGCATCACCGCACTGCAGCGATTGGCGAGCGACGGGCCTGCCGTGCCGCCAGAGAATAACGTAGGCAGGGTTGCGGATGGGGCTTCGGCAACGTCCGTCGCGGGTTCGGCCTCTTGCGAGGTTGCGACGGGGGCAGCAGGAGCAGGTGCCGGGGGCTGAGCAGCAGCAGCCAAAGCGGTGCCGCTATGCACGTGTTGACGGTAGGCCAACAAAAGCGGCTGGCCGGACAGTTGAGTTGTCGCCTGTCCGCCGCTTGTCGCCCAATAGTATGCCTGCATCAGGAAATCGCGCTGATAGGGCTGAAAATCATAGCCATTGATCGGGTAGCCCATTGAAACCTGGTAACGTTCGATTGCTGACCGGGTGCCACGACCGACCTGACCATCAACCCGTCCGGCATTGTAACCGAAGTAGTTGAGCGCAGTCTGGGTTTGCGCACCTTGCGTAGTCGACGGTATGCCCTGCCGGTATGTCCGAGTTGACCGCGTTGTTCTCTGGGCTTTTTTCTTCTGCTGGTCCTGGCCGATCGCGTAACCTAGGACCCCACCAACGACAGCACCGCCGAGGAAGTCACCAGCGTCGGCTCTCGCCACTTTGGGAGCTGTCGCGGCAAAGGACAGGGCGATGCCGAACGTGACTATCCAACGAAAAAACATAACTTACCTCCAAAACAAAACACCTGAATTCGGGAAGTATAGCACATTCATCACGCAACGCGGACTTTGACATCGTTGCGAAGCTTGAAACCATTTCTTTTAGCGATTGATTGGCGGACTTTAGCTTACTCCCGAATGTGAGCGGGAAGGCCAGAGGTGGCACGCTCGACGACATGAGCGGCATGGAAGGCAAAAGCTGGAAGCTGAAGGGTGGGTTGCTTCTATGACAGAGAAACTACCTGATGGTTACGGCCGGCCGGGAATCAGTTCTTGTTGTTGAAGAACTGTCAAAATGTCGAGAATCGTAGAAGGGCTGACATCAACCGATCCGTCCAGAAAGACACCAAAACCGCCCTCTCCAATCTCGCGCGGGCCGCCTTTTTCATACACCGGATCGAGTGAAGCAAGTTCTGCAGGCAATTCCGGGCACAAAGGGGTTTCTTTGAGCACAAGATCCACAGCTGCCAGCATAAGCTCTTTAACGGAATCGAGTGTGTCGTCTTCTAAGACCTGTTCACGCTGCACTTCTGGCGCGGTAAGCGTGAGATCAATTAGCTTGATGTAGGCACAGTTATCGCGCACTTCGACAGTCGCCTCGGTGGACATACTTGCCAAAATAGCATTCTTTTCTTCGCCCCGTTGAAAGTCGCGTTCCCCGGTACGGCTACATTCGAAGATCGTAATGGTTACTTCGCCGTCTAGATCAATTGCATCGACCTTGGCCTCAAAACTCAAGTCATCAAGTCTGACTTGCAGACCGCAATTGTCGACTATCGCATTGTTAGCCAGTCTTTCCGGCACAATTTTTTGTATTTCCCGAAGATCGAGCAACGCCCCAACGCCGATCCGCGTAGTGTCAACGGCAGATAGGTTCAGATTTAACGTGTAGGGTAACTCCGTCTCGCGAACTGGCAATGTCGCGTCAATGACAAAGTCCACCTGTTGTGCGTAAGGGGGCCGGGCACCCAGAACGGCTGCCATTAAGACCGGGACAATTAACCAAAGTCTCATTCAGCAAACTCCAATACGCCAAGCTCCTTAAGCCCTCCGAGGACATTGACAATTGTCTCCGCGCTGACGTCAGCCGATCCGACAACAGCAGCTCCCATCCCGCCGGGTGCGATCTCGCGTGTGCCGCCGGACTCATAAATCGGGTCGAGCACACTGAATTCTTCGGGCAATGGTGGGCAGACGGGGTGGCTGGCCAAAAACTCTCCACCTTTTTCCAGTACGGCCTCGTTGATGCGATTGGTCAGGCCGAAGAGATTGCTGACGCCTCCGATGAAACCGCGCGGGCTAAGGTCAACACTTTCGATGCTGAATGTAAGGCACTGGCCCTCAACTTTCGCTTTGGCGACCGCAACGGCATCCACGGTTGCCCCAAAATAACGAATGCCGGGTTCTTCCTGTCGGGTACACCTCGTAAACTGTGCGCGAGCTGACCCCTCGACTTTTACCGTGTCGTTTATTGCGGTGACGTCTCGGATCTCGAGATAAATCTGACGTTTGCAGCTTTCTTCCAAGGGGCCCGTTAATATCTGCGGTGCTTTTTCCTGCAATCCGCGCAGGTCCATGAAGGCCCGCAATCGCAAGCGGGTGGGACTAGATTCCTCGAGGCCGCCATAGACAGTGAAGGGAACGGGGATATCGCGCAGAGGGACTTCTTTGGTCAGTTTGATTTGAAACCGGCCGGCATACGTTGCGGGATCAATTCCTGTCGTCGCGGACGAAGAAGCACTGCCGGAAATGTCTGTTTGGGCTGCCGCATCGGGCGTCGTGTCCTGATCCTGAGCCTTGCTGCCGCATCCAGGCAGCAAAACAAAAATAACACCGATAAGTAATCCCTTGTTCAGTCGAGATGATGCCATCCCTGACCACCTCTTTTATGACCAAGTTTTGACAAGATACTCGCCTGCGCCTCGTAAGCAACTTTTGTATTCAAATAAGTTGTTCTGTCCTGAAATTCGAAACAGCCACTGTGAACTGACAAGGGCGCGATCAGGCGGCTAAGAATAGGGCGTCAGCCACTTGCCAACCCCTGCGTTCCACTGTACATGCCGCCTCTATCGTCTTCGGGCGAGATTCTCTCGTGGGAGGTTGCTGGGATCGCGATCCCGGATCGGACCACGCAACATAAACCGGGTGGAACGCGTTTCACCTACGTTGAAAGGAAAACCAAATGGCCAAGAAGCTTGCTGGTACAATGAAACTGCAGGTTCCTGCAGGTCAGGCGAACCCGTCGCCGCCAGTTGGTCCGGCGCTGGGTCAGCGCGGCATCAACATCATGGAATTCTGCAAGGCGTTCAACGCCAAGACCGCAGACATGGAGCCCGGCGCTCCGTGCCCGACCGTGATCACCTACTATCAGGACAAGTCCTTCACCATGGACATCAAGACGCCGCCCGCGTCTTACTACCTGAAAAAAGCAGCTGGTCTGAAGCCGGTTGGCAAACGTAACCGCCCCCGTGGCGCGGAAAACCCAGGTCGTGAGACTGTGGCAACCGTGACCTCGAAGCAGGTTCGTGAAATCGCCGAAGCCAAAATGAAAGATCTGAACGCCAACGACGTCGAAGGCGCAATGCAGATCATCCTGGGCTCGGCCCGCTCTATGGGCATCGAGGTGAAGTAAGATGGCAAAACTCGGTAAACGTACCCGCGCTGCGCGCGAAGCCGTCGCTGGCAAGGAAAACCTGTCGGTGGACGAAGCAGTTGCCCTGGTCAAAGCCAACGCAACTTCGAAATTCGACGAGACCATCGAAATCGCTCTGAACCTGGGCGTTGACACCCGTCACGCAGACCAGATGGTTCGCGGCGTTGTTGGCCTGCCGAACGGCACCGGTAAAGCGATGCGCGTTGCTGTATTTGCTCGTGGCCCCAAGGCTGACGAAGCGAAAGAAGCAGGTGCAGATATCGTTGGCGCAGAAGACCTGATGGAAACCATTCAGGGCGGCACCATCGAATTCGATCGCTGCATTGCAACCCCTGACATGATGCCGATCGTTGGCCGTCTGGGTAAAGTTCTGGGCCCGCGCAACCTGATGCCGAACCCCAAAGTTGGCACTGTGACCATGGACGTGAAAGCGGCCGTGGAAGCAGCCAAAGGTGGTGAAGTTCAGTTCAAAGCTGAAAAAGGTGGCGTAGTTCACGCCGGTGTTGGCAAAGCGTCGTTCGACGAAGCAAAGCTGGTCGAAAACGTCCGTGCCTTCATCTCGGCTGTCGCCAAGGCCAAGCCGTCGGGCGCCAAAGGCACCTACATGAAGAAAATCGCGCTGAGCTCGACCATGGGCCCGGGCGTGACACTGGATGTTGCTGCCGCGTCGGGCGAGTAAGCCCGAGCCTACAGTCTAAGATTATTGAACCCGGGTGGTGCGAACTGCCCGGGTTTTCCTTTTTTTCGTGCAACGTTACCGTTGAACTTTGCATTGAAACGGACACCAAGTTCTGAGATTGCAATTGTGAGGGTTCCGATCTCCCAATGGGACCAGCGCAGTCATCTGGCAGAGCGAGGTCACTTTGGACAATTTCAATGACATTCTATTTCTTGTTCGGACTCAAGGATTTGGGGTATTGCCCCGTCTTCTGGCCAAGCAATTGTCCGACGCGGGTGCGCAGGTTGCCATTGTTGTTGATGAGCGTGAGGGGTCAGAGGATTGTGCGCCTTATCCCAAGTTAAGCCTGGAAGAAAAGGCCCTGGCCGCGCTGGGCTTGACCGGACTGCCAGAGAATTGGGGCTGGCTTTGTGGTGACATGTGTTACTACGTAGCGGCTGCCACAATGCCCGGTTTTTCCCGTTATGTGTTGATCGAATCCGACGTATTTCTGCCCGCCTTGGCGGTAGAACCCTTAATCGAAAGGTTGGTTGCGCATCCGGCGCAGGTGATGGCGGCACAGTTGGGTTTGGCAGCAAAGCCCAAACGATATTCCCGAGGGTTGCAGCATTTTGGGATTGACCCGAGGTGGGGGTGCATATTCCCCCTCACTTCAGTTCAGAGCGAAGTGATTGAGGCCATGAGAGAACTGCGACTGGCGCAATTGAAACGATTCCCCGACGCAATGTTGAACGATGAAGGCATTCTTGCAGGTGTCGTGGCCAAACATGGGTTCAGCTACGCGGCGTTGGAAGATGTCGTGCCAGCGCATGTCGGCGCGGAAACGTTCAACACCAACCCACCGCATTTGTTTGAAGCGCTGCGGGACGACGGGCAGGAGCGTCGGGTGTTTCATCCTGTTGTAGAGTTTCATACGGTGTTGAGCAGGTTGGCGAACGGCGAAAAAGCATACACCCGCCGTCGGCTTCGCAATGTGATCCGAACAGCTCCTGAGGACATGCGGAACGAGCTGCTGCGGCGGCTCTAAACCATTGCTGATTTCACAGCCGCATCGTTTTGGGATGGGTACGTAAATTACTGTTTGCCAAAACGCTAAATATAGGCGCGCAGCACACCCGCCTCATGCGCGCTGATTGTAGGGACTGCGGTGTGTTGAAACGCAACGCTGACATCCAAGATCGACGGGAATAGCGCAAGAATTTCCGATCGCTGCGGCGACGAAAGCGCGTATTTTGCATTGTCACCGAAGTAGTAGCTTTCCGTCAGTGCGCCGTTGGACCGGACAATGTGATGCCGGTCGAACATAAAATGGGTGTAGGTGATGCGATCCGTATGACGGATTGAAATCCCGGGAAGGCCACACAGGTGCTTGGCGGCCACGAACACTTCGGACGATCCAAAAAGCATGTCAGTGGCCGGAGAGCCAATCAGAATCCGATGCTGTTGCGACACCAAAAGCTCTTTGGTGTTCCCGATGGCCCCCGCCTCGATCACCACCGGGGCAAATGGACCATGGCCATGAACCTCGGTCGTTCCAATCCAAAGGATCGGTTGAAATCCGCCGTCCCGGGTCCAGACAAGCTGGCCTTTTTTCAGGTTCTGAACCGCGACTGCGCCTTCGGGTGTTTCGATCAGAGTTCCTGGTCCAAAACAGGTGACATAGTCGGCGTAGGACGACGACCCGGCATTCGACCCGCCGGTTTTGACATAGGACGTTCCGCTGTCCAAAGGAGCAGATGTAGCAAATCCCCAGACGTCCTGGGTAATCCCGTTCTGCGAGAAAACATAGATGGTGATCTCTGGCCCGATCGGGTTCAGATCGTCATCCAGCGCGCGCACCGTGATCATGGACTCGGATTCGACCTGAGTGCCGTTTGTTACAATGCCGCCGCCATCTGTGATGATGTGGCCAGTTGGCTGGTCATCGTCGAATACGTCAGGGCTGCCACTGGTATCATCCAATGTGATGGTGGTTCCGGTGCCGCCTGAATAGGTAAAGATGGTGCCGTCCGGTGTGTCCGAGTTGTTGATGATCGAGCCCCCGACCGCGATATCATTCGCGTCAGCCGTATCCGGGACGAAAACGGCGACCAGGCTGGAGCTGTCCTGAGCAAAAAAACTGCGGAGAACCATATAAGTGACTTACTTTCTGTGCAGCGGTTACTGTCGGCCTAAAGTGACAAAGGCCGCGCGGAATACGGTTCGGGATAACGTTTTTTAGGGTGGTTCGGTCAACTAAGATTTGCGCGATGTCACTCACAATCCTGTCATTCGGACGGGACCGCCATCCCCTTTCAAGGGTGTTGGAACGTGATCCGAAGGCGATCACCCAGCCTTTGCCGTCGATCTCTTTCAAACTCGCTGCAGTCGTGGTCGACGCGCCACAATGCAAGCCAGTCTTTCAACAGACGTCCGCGGATACAATAATCCAGGATTTCGACGTTGACGGGGTGCCGGTAGAGGCGAAAGAACATGTCTTTGTTTCTTTTGAGGACGCCGCATCGGTCGACGTCTGATGCGCCGCCACTCCGAAAAATATCCGACTTCAGAAAGTCGACGATATCATAGACCGCCAGCTTGTCGCGGGCCTCGGTAAAGTCCAGACCAATCGTTTTCCCTTGTCCCACAATCAGGTTCTGTCCGTGAAAATCGCCATGTGAAAACACGCGCAGGTCTTCGGTGCCCTTAAGGCGGGTCCCCTCGTCGAGCATCACTTTCACCATAGCCCGGCTTTGGTTCGCGATTTCGTTGGGGACGGCCGCTATCAGTTCTTTCAAGCTGTCCGTCATCCACTTGGGTCGGAAAGGGTAACGTGTGGGCGGGAAACGACTGTGGAGATCGTTCAGCCACGACCCCGCGCGACGGTACACCTGGGCGACCTGATCATCGTCGTTGCTGTTATAGATCAAGTCTACGGCAGTCGGCCGTTTGATGTATTCGGTCACCAGAAAAGCACCACCTGGCGAGAGGTAAACGGGTCGGACAACGCGCGAAGTCTCATTGCCCTCAAAAAAACGATACAGTTCGACGAGCAGCTCATATTCATTCCGCAACCGATCTGTGTCTGGCGATTCAGTGTCGATCTTAAGCGCAAAAGCCTGCGCCGCGGTATGCAGGATTACGACGGATCGCGAGTGTGCAAATGCGTGCGACCGGTAAACGCATTCATAGCGTCGGATGGGTTCTTTCAGGAACCGGTTTGAAAACTCCTCGATAAACAAGGTGACGCGGGCGTCTTCTTCGTCTGTGAGGGGCAGTATTCCAGCCAACGGGCCAAGTCCTGAGTGTCAATTTCCGGTTCCCGGACAGGATAGCAGTGCGGTTTCCGTGTCAACGGAAAGTCGGTGCTAGAAACCGCGCCATAGGGCATTTGTGCGTTGTTTTCCGCAATTCGGCGCTTATGTTTGTGCTAAGCGCTGGGCAGGTTAAAACTGTTTTCAACAGATGCTGTTGCGGACCCGCAGAATCCGCAATTTACCTCTTGGAAACCGGCGGTATCTGCCCTAAGTAAGGCTACGAAGTAAAGCGTGCGATTCGTCGTGCGCTTTATTTTGTTTCGTCCAAGACGGTGGGTGGTGCCATATGGCCCCTTAATTCCCTGCCTGAGACGGGTAAGACCAAAGAATTCTGAGGGTCCAACCCTCGGGCGCATTTTGGCCAATCCCGTAACAACGGACCTGAACGCCGGAGCGAAAGCTGCGGCAAATATGAGCCGGGGTGAGATATCGCCCCAAACTTGGAGAGAACTGTGGATAGAGCCCAGAAAGAGAAAGTGGTCGAGGAACTCGGCCAAATCTTCGAAAGCTCTGGCGTCGTAGTGGTTTCGCACTACGCCGGTCTGACAGTTGCCGAGATGCAGGACCTTCGCGCACGTGCTCGTGACGCGGGTGGCTCCGTGCGTGTTGCCAAGAACAGGCTCGCCAAAATCGCCCTTGAGGGTAAGCCGTGTGAAAGCATGGCCGACCTGCTGACAGGGATGACCGTTCTGACCTATTCCGAGGACCCTGTGGCAGCAGCCAAAGTGGCCCAGGACTACGCTAAAGAGAACCAAAAGTTCGAAATTCTTGGCGGTGCAATGGGTGAGAACGCTCTGGATCGTGCCGGCGTTGAAGCCGTGTCGAAAATGCCTTCGCGCGAGGAGCTTATTGCTACTATCGCGGGCATGCTTGGCGCACCTGCTTCGAACATCGCTGGCGCAATTGGCGCACCTGCAAGCAATATCGCAAGCATCCTTTCCACCATCGAAGAGAAGGCGGAAGCTGCGTAAGCGGTTGGCACTGAATGATCTGCGTAGGGAAAAATCCCTGACGTTGGAACACACACTGTAAACGGAAAGAGCTGATAAAATGGCTGATCTGAAAGCACTCGCAGAAAGCATCGTGGGTCTGACCCTGCTGGAAGCACAAGAACTGAAAACCATCCTCAAAGACGAATATGGCATCGAGCCCGCAGCTGGCGGCGCAGTTGTCATGGCAGCCGGTGGCGACGCCGGTGGCGCAGCTGAGGAAGAAAAAACCGAATTCGACGTCGTTCTGAAGAACGCCGGCGCATCGAAAATCAACGTCATCAAAGAAGTTCGCGGCATCACCGGCCTGGGCCTGAAAGAAGCCAAGGAACTGGTCGAAGCCGGCGGCAAGATCAAAGAAGGCGTGGACAAAGCAGAAGCAGAAGACATCAAAGGCAAGCTGGAAGCAGCTGGCGCCGAAGTCGAGCTGGCCTAAGCTTAGTCTCTGGTGCATCGCTGATGTACCGAAAAATTTGGCTGGGTCCGGAGAAATCCGGGTCCAGCCGAACCTGTCTTAGAAAGGGCCTCATGGGGTGGGGCGTTTTCTAAGACGCGGTTCTTGGATCGGGAGGCTGCCTTCGGGACGGTGGCCATGAATTGATCCGGACGTGTCGTCTCGAATGTGCAAGATGCCGGGGCCCGACGGTGTCTTTGCCCGCTGAGAACATCGAAAGGTGACATCTGACATGGCTCAAACGTTCCTTGGCCAGAAACGTCTTCGTAAATATTACGGCAAAATCCGCGAAGTGCTGGAGATGCCGAACCTCATTGAGGTCCAGAAATCTTCTTATGATCTTTTCCTGCGCTCCGGCGATGCAGAGCAGCCCACTGACGGCGAAGGCATCAAAGGCGTGTTCCAATCGGTTTTCCCGATCAAGGATTTCAACGAAACCTCCGTTCTGGAGTTCGTGAAATACGATCTGGAAAAACCCAAATATGACGTCGAAGAGTGCATGCAGCGCGACATGACCTACAGCGCGCCGCTGAAGGTCACTCTGCGTCTGATCGTGTTTGATGTCGATGAGGACACCGGCGCGAAATCGGTTAAAGACATCAAAGAACAGGACGTGTTCATGGGCGATATGCCCCTGATGACGCCGAACGGGACGTTCATCGTGAACGGCACCGAGCGTGTGATCGTGTCCCAGATGCACCGTTCGCCTGGTGTGTTCTTTGACCACGACAAGGGCAAGACCCACTCTTCGGGCAAGCTGCTGTTTGCCTGCCGCATCATCCCGTATCGCGGCAGCTGGCTGGACTTTGAGTTCGACGCCAAAGACATCGTGTTCGCCCGTATCGACCGTCGCCGCAAACTGCCTGTGACCACCCTGCTTTATGCGCTGGGTCTGGATCAGGAAGCGATCATGGACGCGTATTACAACACCGTGTCCTACAAGCTGGACAAGAAGAAAGGCTGGATTGCGCCCTTCTTCCCCGAGCGTGTACGCGGTACCCGCCCGACCTATGATCTGATTGACGCAAAATCAGGTGAAGTGATTGCCGAAGCGGGCAAGAAAGTCACCCCGCGCGCGGTCAAGAAACTGATCGACGAGGGCGTTGTCACCAATCTGCTGGTTCCGTTCGATCACATCGTTGGTAAGTTTGTCGCCAAGGACATCATCAACGAGGAAACTGGTGCGATCTATGTCGAAGCCGGCGATGAACTGACGCTGGAATACGACAAGGACGGCGATCTGATCGGCGGCACTGTCAAAGAGCTGATTGATGCAGGCGTAACCGATATTCCGGTTCTGGACATCGATAACGTCAATGTCGGCCCCTACATGCGCAATACCATGGCGCAGGACAAGAACATGGGCCGCGACACCGCGTTGATGGACATCTACCGCGTCATGCGTCCGGGCGAGCCGCCCACCGTCGAAGCGGCCTCGGCTCTGTTTGACACACTGTTCTTCGACAGCGAGCGTTATGACCTGTCCGCGGTTGGCCGTGTGAAGATGAACATGCGTCTGGCCCTGGATGCGCCGGATACGCTGCGCACCCTGCGCCGCGAAGACATCGTGGCCTGCATCAAGGCGCTGGTCGAACTGCGTGACGGCAAAGGTGACATCGACGACATCGACCACCTGGGCAACCGTCGTGTGCGTTCTGTCGGCGAACTGATGGAAAACCAGTACCGCGTTGGCCTGCTGCGCATGGAGCGCGCGATCAAAGAGCGTATGTCGTCGGTCGAGATCGACACCGTCATGCCGCAGGACCTGATCAACGCGAAACCGGCTGCTGCTGCTGTTCGTGAATTCTTCGGCTCGTCGCAGTTGTCGCAGTTCATGGACCAGACCAACCCGCTGTCGGAAGTCACCCACAAACGCCGTCTCTCGGCGCTTGGCCCCGGTGGTCTGACACGTGAGCGTGCGGGCTTTGAGGTGCGCGACGTGCACCCGACCCACTATGGCCGGATGTGCCCGATTGAAACGCCGGAAGGCCCGAACATCGGTCTGATCAACTCGCTGGCTACCTTTGCCCGCGTGAACAAGTATGGCTTCATCGAAACACCCTACCGCGTCGTCAAAGACGCTGAGGTGACCGATGAGGTTCATTACATGTCCGCGACAGAGGAAATGCGTCACACCGTGGCGCAGGCGAACGCGACACTGGATGCGGATGGCAAGTTCATCAACGATCTGGTTTCGACCCGTCAGTCGGGCGACTACACTCTTGCCCCGCGCGAGAATGTGGACCTGATCGACGTGAGCCCGAAACAGTTGGTTTCGGTCGCTGCATCGCTGATCCCGTTCCTTGAAAATGACGACGCCAACCGCGCTCTGATGGGCTCGAACATGCAACGTCAGGCGGTTCCGCTGTTGCGTGCAGAGGCACCACTTGTCGGTACCGGGATCGAGGAAAAGGTTGCGATTGATTCGGGTGCTGCGATTCAGGCGAAACGCGCCGGTATCATCGACCAGGTCGATGCCCAGCGTATCGTTATCCGCGCCACTGAAGATCTGGAACTGGGCGATGCTGGCGTTGACATCTATCGTCTGCGCAAGTTCCAGCGTTCGAACCAGAACACCTGTATCAACCAGCGTCCGCTGGTCAAAGTGGGTGACACGGTTGGCAAAGGCGAAGTGATTGCCGATGGCCCGTCCACCGATATCGGTGAACTGGCTCTGGGTAAGAACGTCGTCGTCGCGTTCATGCCGTGGAACGGTTACAACTACGAAGACTCGATCCTGATCTCGGAACGTATCGCGCGTGACGACGTCTTTACCTCGGTCCATATCGAGGAATTCGAAGTCGCCGCCCGTGATACAAAGCTGGGTCCGGAAGAGATCACCCGCGACATTCCGAACGTCGGTGAAGAAGCGCTGCGTAACCTCGACGAGGCTGGCATCGTTTACATCGGTGCGGATGTTGAGCCGGGCGATATTCTGGTCGGCAAGATCACTCCGAAGGGCGAAAGCCCGATGACCCCGGAAGAAAAGCTGCTGCGCGCCATCTTTGGTGAAAAAGCATCTGACGTGCGTGACACCTCGCTGCGCGTTAAGCCGGGCGATTACGGTACGGTCGTGGAAGTCCGCGTCTTCAATCGTCACGGCGTCGAGAAAGACGAGCGTGCGCTGCAGATCGAGCGTGAGGAAGTCGAACGCCTGGCCCGTGACCGGGACGACGAGTTGGCGATCCTTGACCGCAACATCTATGCGCGCCTGCAAGGTCTGATCCTGGGTAAAACCGCTGTCAAAGGCCCGAAAGGTGTCAAGGCAGGATCGGTAATCACCGAGGACCTGCTGGAAATGCTGACCCGTGGTCAGTGGTGGCAGCTGGCGCTGGAAGACGAGCGGGATGCACAGATCGTTGAAGCTCTGAACGAGCAGTACGAAGTGCAAAAGCGCGCTCTGGATGCCCGTTTCGAGGACAAGGTCGAGAAAGTCCGCCGTGGCGACGACCTGCCGCCGGGCGTGATGAAGATGGTCAAAGTCTTCATTGCCGTGAAGCGTAAGCTTCAGCCGGGCGACAAGATGGCCGGTCGTCACGGGAACAAAGGTGTGATCTCCAAGGTTGTTCCAATGGAAGACATGCCGTTCCTGGCCGATGGTACACCGGTTGACTTCTGTCTGAACCCGTTGGGTGTGCCTTCGCGTATGAACGTTGGTCAGATCCTTGAAACCCACATGGGTTGGGCCGCGCGCGGTCTGGGTCTGAACATCGACGACGCACTGGGTGAATACCGCCGGTCCGGCGATCTGACCCCGGTTCGCGAAGCGATGAAGCTGGCCTATGGCGAAAATGTCTATGAAGAAGGCATTGCCGGCATGGACGAAGGTCATCTGATCGAGGCCGCGGGCAACGTGACCCGTGGTGTTCCGATTGCGACCCCAGTCTTTGACGGTGCTAAAGAGGCTGACGTCAACGACGCACTGGTGCGTGCGGGCTTCTCGGAAAGCGGTCAGTCGATCCTGTTCGACGGCCGAACCGGTGAGCAGTTCGCACGTCCGGTGACCGTGGGCATCAAGTACCTGCTGAAACTGCACCACCTGGTGGACGACAAAATCCACGCGCGTTCGACTGGGCCGTACAGCCTGGTTACCCAGCAGCCGCTGGGTGGTAAGGCGCAGTTCGGTGGTCAGCGCTTTGGTGAGATGGAGGTCTGGGCTCTGGAAGCTTACGGCGCCGCCTACACCCTGCAGGAGATGCTAACTGTTAAATCGGATGACGTCGCCGGCCGGACCAAGGTCTATGAGTCGATCGTCAAGGGCGAGGATAACTTTGAAGCGGGCGTACCGGAATCGTTCAACGTTCTGGTTAAAGAAGTCCGTGGCCTCGGCCTGAATATGGAACTCCTGGATGCGGAGGTTGAGGAGTAAGGGCCTCGGCCCTTCCTCCCGTCCCCCCTTCCGCAAAATTTGAGGTATCAAAATGAACCAGGAAATCACCAACAACCCGTTCAACCCGCTGACACCGCCGAAAGTCTTTGACGAGATCAAGGTTTCGCTGGCCAGCCCTGAACGGATCCTGTCTTGGTCCTATGGTGAGATCAAGAAGCCCGAAACCATCAACTACCGGACGTTCAAACCCGAGCGTGACGGTCTGTTCTGCGCGCGTATCTTTGGCCCGATCAAAGATTACGAATGTCTGTGCGGCAAATATAAGCGGATGAAGTATCGCGGCGTTGTCTGCGAGAAATGCGGTGTGGAAGTCACCCTGCAGAAAGTCCGCCGTGAGCGTATGGGCCACATCGAACTGGCCGCGCCCGTCGCACATATCTGGTTCCTGAAATCGCTGCCGTCCCGCATCGGTCTGATGCTGGATATGACTCTGCGTGATCTGGAACGCGTTCTGTACTTTGAAAACTACGTCGTCATCGAGCCCGGTCTGACTGACCTGACCTACGGCCAGATGCTGACCGAAGAAGAGTACATGGACGCACAGGATGCCTATGGCATGGACGCGTTCACCGCAAATATCGGTGCCGAAGCCATCCGTGAGATGCTGGCGCAGATTGACTTGGAAGCCGAAGCCGAGCAGCTGCGCGCTGATCTGGCTGAAGCCACCGGTGAACTGAAGCCCAAGAAGATCATCAAGCGTCTGAAAGTTGTCGAATCCTTCCTCGAGTCGGGCAACCGGCCTGAGTGGATGGTGATGACCGTGATCCCGGTCATTCCGCCGGAACTGCGTCCGCTGGTTCCGCTGGATGGTGGCCGTTTTGCGACTTCGGATCTGAACGACCTGTATCGCCGCGTCATCAACCGGAACAACCGTCTGAAGCGTCTGATTGAACTGCGTGCGCCTGACATCATCGTCCGTAACGAAAAGCGGATGCTGCAGGAATCCGTGGACGCTCTGTTCGACAATGGCCGTCGTGGCCGCGTGATCACCGGCGCCAACAAGCGTCCGCTGAAATCGCTGTCTGACATGCTGAAAGGTAAGCAGGGTCGCTTCCGTCAGAACCTTTTGGGTAAGCGCGTCGACTTCTCGGGCCGTTCGGTCATCGTGACCGGTCCGGAACTGAAGTTGCACCAGTGTGGTCTGCCCAAGAAGATGGCGCTGGAGCTGTTCAAGCCGTTCATCTACTCGCGCCTTGAAGCCAAGGGTCTGTCTTCGACCGTGAAACAGGCGAAGAAACTGGTCGAGAAAGAGCGTCCCGAAGTGTGGGATATCCTCGACGAGGTGATCCGCGAACACCCTGTCATGCTGAACCGTGCGCCTACGCTGCACCGTCTTGGCATTCAGGCGTTCGAGCCGGTCCTGATCGAAGGTAAAGCGATCCAGCTGCACCCGCTGGTCTGTTCGGCCTTTAACGCCGACTTCGACGGTGACCAGATGGCCGTTCACGTCCCACTGAGCCTTGAGGCCCAGCTGGAAGCGCGTGTTCTGATGATGTCGACGAACAACGTTCTGTCGCCTGCAAACGGCGCACCTATCATCGTTCCGTCGCAGGATATGATCCTGGGTCTGTACTATGTGACCCTGGAACGCGAAGGCATGCCGGGCGAAGGCAAAGTGTTCGGTTCGATCGACGAAGTTCAGCACGCGCTGGATTCCGGCGAAGTGCACCTGCACACCAAGATCACTGCGCGGATCACGCAGATCGACGACGAAGGCAACGAAGTTCAGAAGCGTTTCGAGACAACTCCGGGCCGTCTGCGTCTGGGTGCCTTGCTGCCAATGAACAACAAGGCGCCGTTCGAACTGGTCAACCGCCTGCTGCGGAAGAAAGAGGTGCAGCAGGTCATCGACACCGTCTACCGTTACTGCGGTCAGAAAGAGTCGGTCATCTTCTGTGACCAGATCATGTCGATGGGCTTCAAAGAAGCGTTCAAGGCGGGCATCTCGTTCGGTAAGGACGACATGGTCATTCCGGATGACAAGTGGGGCATCGTCGATGACACCCGCGGTCAGGTGAAGGACTTTGAACAGCAGTACATGGACGGCCTGATCACTCAGGGCGAAAAGTACAACAAAGTTGTCGATGCCTGGTCGAAGTGTAACGACCGCGTCACCGAGGCGATGATGAGCACCATCTCGGACGTCGCCAAGGCCGAAGACGGGTCGGATCAAGAACCGAACTCGGTCTACATGATGGCCCACTCGGGTGCGCGTGGCTCGGTCACTCAGATGAAACAGCTGGGCGGTATGCGCGGCCTGATGGCCAAACCGAACGGTGACATCATCGAGACGCCGATCATCTCGAACTTTAAAGAAGGCCTGACCGTTCTCGAGTACTTCAACTCGACCCACGGTGCCCGTAAGGGTCTGTCGGATACCGCTCTGAAGACGGCGAACTCGGGTTACCTGACCCGTCGTCTGGTGGACGTGGCGCAAGACTGTATCGTTCGTGAGATCGATTGTGGCACCGAGCGTGCGATCACTGCCGAAGCAGCCGTGAACGACGGTGAGGTTGTCGCTTCGTTGGCCGAACGTGTGTTGGGCCGTGTCTCTGCCGATGACGTTCTGCGTCCGGGCACGGACGAGGTTCTGGTCGCTGCAGGTCAGTTGATCGACGAGCGTATGGCTGACACCATTGATGAAGCCGGTGTTGCGTCGATGCGCATCCGCTCACCTCTGACCTGTGAGTCTGAGGAAGGCGTTTGCGCCACCTGCTACGGTCGTGACCTTGCACGCGGTACCATGGTCAACACAGGCGAGGCTGTTGGCATTATCGCCGCGCAGTCCATCGGTGAACCGGGTACGCAGCTGACAATGCGGACCTTCCACATTGGTGGTGTTGCGCAGGGTGGTCAGCAGTCGTTCCAGGAAGCCAGCCAGGACGGTGTCGTTTCCTTCGAGAACCCGCAGATTCTGGTCAACTCGGCAGGCGAAAGCCTGGTGATGGGCCGGAACATGAAGCTGGTTATCAAGGACGAGCACGGCGAAGAGCGTGCCAGCCACAAACTGGGCTATGGTTCCAAGCTGTTCGTCAAGGATGGCGCATCCGTCGCTCGTGGCGACAAGCTGTTCGAATGGGATCCTTACACCCTGCCGATCATCGCCGAGAAAGCCGGTACTGCGAAATACGTTGATCTTGTTTCGGGCATCGCTGTCCGCGATGAGACCGACGATGCAACCGGTATGACCCAGAAAATCGTGATCGACTGGCGCGCCGCCCCCAAAGGCAGCGACCTCAAGCCCGAGATCATTCTGGTCGGTGAAGATGGCGAGCCGGTCCGCAACGATGCGGGCAACCCGGTTCACTATCCGATGTCTGTGGACGCGATTCTGTCGGTCGAAGACGGTCAGAAGATCGAAGCTGGTGAAGTTGTCGCGCGTATTCCGCGTGAAGGTGCCAAGACCAAGGACATCACCGGTGGTCTGCCGCGTGTGGCCGAACTGTTCGAAGCCCGTCGTCCGAAAGATCACGCGATCATCGCAGAAGCCGATGGTTACGTGCGCTTTGGCCGCGACTACAAGAACAAGCGCCGCATCAGCATCGAACCGGCGGACGAGTCCATGGAGACCATCGAGTACATGGTGCCCAAGGGCAAGCACATCCCGGTCGCCGAAGGGGACTTCATCCAGAAGGGTGAATACCTTATGGACGGTAACCCGGCTCCGCATGACATCCTGTCCATCATGGGTGTCGAAGCGCTGGCGGATTACATGATCGACGAAGTGCAGGACGTCTATCGTCTGCAGGGCGTGAAGATCAACGACAAGCACATCGAGGTCATCGTGCGCCAGATGCTGCAGAAGTGGGAGATCCTGGATTCAGGCGACACCACCCTGCTGAAAGGCGAACATGTCGACAAGCAGGAGTTCGACGCGGCCAATGAGAAGACCATCGCCCGCGGTGGTCGTCCGGCACAGGGCGAACCGATCCTCTTGGGGATCACCAAAGCCTCGCTGCAGACGCGTTCGTTCATCTCGGCGGCGTCGTTCCAGGAAACCACCCGCGTGCTGACCGAAGCTTCGGTTCAGGGCAAGAAGGACAAGCTGGTTGGCCTGAAGGAGAACGTCATCGTTGGTCGTCTGATCCCCGCCGGTACCGGTGGTGCGACTCAGGCCGTACGTCAGGTTGCGCAAGGCCGCGATAACGTCGTTATCGAAGCCCGCCGGGAAGAGGCCGAAGCGGCCGCTGCCCTGGCTGCACCGGTCATGGACGACGATCTGGTTGGCGACGAGCTGGACGTTCTGGTGGAAACTCCGGAAAGCCGCGAGTAAGCGCCTTAACAGCCAAACGATCAGGCCCCGCGATTTCGCGGGGCCTTTTCTTTTGCCCCCGGTGTGTTCTTGTTCGAAGGTCGTGGTACAATCGAACAAGCTCGGCAAAGATACCCAAGGAACGCACGATGCCAACCATCAAGGGTGATTTGATACAGCTTGCGTTGGATGGTGAATTCGATGTCATCGTCCACGGCTGCAATTGCTTTCATGCGATGGGCGCCGGGATCGCCAGGGTGATTGCGGCGCACTTCCCCGACGCGCTCGAAGCTGACAAGCGGACGGAGTATGGGGCGCGTTCAAAGCTTGGTACGATTTCTTCAGCGCGGATCACGCGAGGTATGACTGATTTCGTGGTGGTCAATGCCTATACTCAATTTCATTGGGGCGGGTCGGGGCCGCTTGTGGACTACGATGCGATTTCGGGTTGTTTTTCGACGATTGCAGACACCTATCCCACATCCCGCATCGGTTATCCGATGATTGGCGCAGGTCTTGCCGGAGGGGACTGGACCGAAATCGCGCAACGCATAAACGTGGCCTGTGCAGGCATGGACCACACTCTGGTTATCTTCCCCAACTGACCGACAGGTCCGTAGTTCATATTGACATCTCTCAAGGACTTACGGCCAATGATCCGTGTTTCTTTTGAGTATTGGATTCTGCTACTATGACCCCAAATGTGAAGGGCGCGATGCTGATGATGGGCAGCATGGCCGCCTTTACCTTGAATGACGCGTTGATCAAAGTTGCAGGGGCAGAGGTGCCGCTGTTTCAGATGGTTGCGATCCGCGGCGTTGTAGCAACGTTTCTGGTGTTTCTGATGGCGCGTCATCTGGGGGCATTGCACTTGAACTTCCCGTGTCACGACAAGTGGCTTGTCGCGGCACGCTGCGTCGCCGAGCTGTCGGCTACCTTCTTCTTTTTGACAGCACTTCTGCACATGCCGCTGGCCAATGTGACGGCGGTTCTGCAGGCCCTGCCTCTGACTGTGACACTGGGGGCCGTTTTGTTCTTTGGTGAGCATATCGGCTGGCGTCGCATTCTGGCGATCGGGATGGGTTTCGTCGGAATGTTGTTGATTGTAAGGCCGGGGCCTGATGGGTTCAGTGTTTACGCGATATACGCCCTGATTGCCGTTGCTTCTGTCACCGCGCGCGATCTGATTACGCGGCGCATGTCCAGCCACGTTCCCTCATTGGCAGTCACCTTGGCGACTTCGTTGTCCATTACGGTAGCCGCAGGGATTGCAACGGCAGTATCCGGATGGGAACCAGTTCCCATCGGCGCGGGTCTGATGGTGGCATCTGCAGCTGTCTTTGTGCTGACGGGATATCTGTGCAGCGTCATGGTCATGCGCGAAGGGGACGTCGGATTTATCGCACCGTTCCGGTATTCAAGCCTGATCTGGGCATTGGGTCTGGGTTGGGTCATTTTTGGCGATTGGCCAGATACGATCACGATGATGGGCGCTGTTCTGGTCGTGGGTGCGGGTCTATTCACCTTGTTCCGGGAACGACAGTCTCAGCCGTCAGAGTGAACCCGCCTTACCTTGTCCTGTTCAATGGCAAATCGCGCAATGAATTCACCCTCTTGTTCCGGTGTCAGTGGGGGCAATTCGGTTTTGTTGGCGCGGGCGTGGGGTGAGTCGTTGAAATTATTCAGCGTTCGCACCCACATGGGCGCGTCGGGATAGCTGATCACCGGCATGAAACGACCGACTTTATGATGGGTGAAACTCATGATCGTGTGTTTGCAGCCGCCGGCGATATACATTCCAAGCCCGACGCCTAAAAGGGATCTGAACACTTGCGTGGCGCGAATGCCCTCCGGCCCGAACCGTGCCAGAAATCCGCTGTTAAAATCCAGTCCGACTGTACGGTTACTCTGGATTAGTCCCTTCGCGTCGACCGCGGCAAGGCGCAGCCGTTCGACAAAATCGACCGAGACGGCGTCATCGTCGTCATGCCGGAACTGAATGCAGGGCCGATCCGGGTCAGTGCGGGCGCTGTTCAGAACATCTTTTACGACAGGGCGGTGCCGGGCCGGGGCGCGTTTGACAATACGGATCTGCCTGATGCCCGAGGTAAGATCATAGAGCCGGTCCATCGACGCCTTGGGAAGGCACTCACCGATCAGAACGAACAGCTCAAAGTCTTCGTCTGTCTGTTCCCGAAAGCAGGGCAGGGTGGTGGCTTCGAACAGACGAAACCGTTCTTCCAGGCGTTCCGGGCTATACAGATACTGGCGTCTTTCCTCGACGGTGTCGTGTTCAACCTGATAGCCGCCGATTGCGGGATAGGAAAAGCGGCACAGGCCGATGACTTGCATGTTTTGTCCGTCGCAATGTTTCACCGCTACTATGGCGATCTCGGCATTCGCCCGCAACGGGCGAGAGATGCTGGAAACCGCAGTTAAGCCTTGATAAAACGCCACCATTCGGCTGGTTTGGCATGTGCTGTTGACACTCGGGCCGACTCCCCCTATTACGCGCGTCATCTCGGTGCGGGGGCCGCCCCATAACCGATTCCAGTAATGAACTGGTCAAGGCCCGGACAATTTTGCCGTTCGCGCCCTCTGATAACAAACCGCGACGTTCACCTCGGAATGGGAACGCTCGCGGGTTTTGCGCTTGTGGACGCATAAGTGCAGCGAATTTAACCGCACGCAGCTGCGTGCATGTCATGTGTGTTGCAAAACGGGGATATAACCGGAATGCCAACGATCCAACAGCTGATCCGCAAGCCGCGGCAGCCTAAAGTAAAACGCTCGAAGTCCATGCACCTGGAGCAGTGCCCGCAGAAACGCGGCGTCTGCACCCGTGTGTATACCACCACACCGAAGAAGCCGAACTCGGCTATGCGTAAGGTTGCCAAGGTGCGCCTGACCAACGGGTTCGAAGTGATCTCGTACATCCCTGGTGAAAGCCACAACCTGCAGGAACACTCGGTTGTTCTGATCCGTGGCGGCCGTGTGAAAGACCTTCCCGGTGTGCGTTACCACATCCTGCGCGGTGTTCTGGATACTCAGGGCGTCAAAGACCGTAAACAACGCCGTTCGAAATACGGCGCGAAGCGTCCCAAGTAAGAAGGAGAGGCTGATATGTCACGTCGTCACGCCGCCGAAAAACGCGAAGTCCTGCCTGACGCCAAATTTGGCGACAAGGTACTGACCAAATTCATGAACAACCTGATGATCGACGGCAAGAAGTCGGTCGCAGAGCGCATCGTCTATAACGCCTTTGATCGCGTTGAAGGCAAGATCAAGCGCGCTCCTGTCGAAGTGTTCCACGAAGCGCTCGACAACATCAAACCGTCGGTCGAGGTTCGCTCGCGCCGGGTTGGTGGTGCAACCTATCAGGTTCCGGTCGAAGTGCGCCCCGAGCGCCGCGAAGCACTGGCCATCCGTTGGCTGATTACTGCTGCGCGTGGCCGTAACGAAAACACCATGGAAGAGCGCCTTGCAGGCGAGCTGCTGGACGCCGTACAGTCCCGCGGTACTGCCGTGAAAAAGCGCGAAGACACCCACAAGATGGCCGAGGCGAACAAAGCCTTTAGCCATTACCGTTGGTAATTCCAGAGGCTTATCAAAATGGCACGCGAATATACACTCGAACATTACCGTAACTTCGGTATCATGGCGCACATCGATGCAGGTAAAACCACCTGCTCGGAACGCATCCTGTTTTACACCGGCAAATCCCACAACATCGGTGAGGTGCACGATGGTGCAGCCACCATGGACTGGATGGAACAGGAGCAGGAACGCGGCATCACCATTACTTCGGCTGCGACCACCACGTTCTGGGAACGCACCGAAGACGGTGTAACTGCTGACTCGCCCAAGCACCGCCTGAACATCATCGACACCCCCGGCCACGTTGACTTCACCATCGAAGTTGAACGTTCGCTGGCGGTTCTCGACGGTGCAGTCTGCGTTCTGGACGCAAACGCTGGTGTTGAGCCCCAAACCGAAACCGTGTGGCGTCAGGCTGACCGCTACAAGGTTCCGCGGATGGTGTTCGTCAACAAGATGGACAAGATCGGCGCTGACTTCTTCAACTGCGTTGCAATGATTGAAGACCGCACCGGCGCACGCGCTGTTCCGGTTGGTATTCCGATCGGCGCCGAAACCGAGCTGGAAGGTCTGATCGACCTGGTGACCATGGAAGAATGGCTGTGGCAGGGCGAAGACCTGGGCGCAAGCTGGGTCAAAGCACCGATCCGTGACAGCCTGAAAGACATGGCTGACGAATGGCGCGGTAAGATGATCGAAGCGGCCGTCGAAATGGACGACGACGCGATGATGGAATACCTGGAAGGCAATGAGCCCGACATTCCGACCCTGCGCGCCCTGCTGCGTAAAGGTACCCTTGAAATCGCGTTCGTTCCGGTTCTGGGTGGTTCGGCGTTCAAGAACAAAGGCGTTCAGCCGCTGCTCAACGCTGTGATCGACTATCTGCCCAGCCCGCTGGACGTTGTTGATTACATGGGCTTCAAACCCGGCGACGAAGAAGAAGTTCGTGACATCGCACGTCGTGCTGATGACAACATGGCCTTCTCGGGCCTGGCGTTTAAAATCATGAACGACCCCTTTGTTGGCTCGCTGACCTTCACTCGGATCTACTCGGGTACCATGAACAAGGGTGACTCGATCCTTAACTCGACCAAAGGTAAGAAAGAGCGCATCGGTCGTATGATGATGATGCACTCGAACAACCGGGAAGAGATCGAAGAAGCGTTTGCAGGCGACATCATCGCGCTGGCGGGTCTGAAAGACACCACCACTGGTGACACCCTGTGTGACGCGAAGGATCCGGTGGTTCTGGAAACCATGACCTTCCCCGATCCGGTGATCGAGATCGCGGTTGAGCCCAAAACCAAGGGCGACCAAGAGAAGATGTCCCAGGGTCTGGCTCGTCTGGCCGCCGAAGACCCGTCCTTCCGCGTGGAAACTGACCTGGAATCCGGTCAGACCATCATGAAGGGCATGGGCGAACTTCACCTGGACATCCTGGTGGACCGTCTGAAGCGCGAATTCAAAGTCGAGGCGAACATCGGTGCACCTCAGGTGGCATACCGTGAAACCATCTCGATGCCGGTAGAACACACCTACACCCACAAGAAACAGTCGGGTGGTTCGGGTCAGTTCGGCGAAGTTAAGCTGGAGATCCAGCCGACAGAGCCGGGCGAAGGTTATTCGTTTGAAAGCCGCATCGTTGGTGGTGCTGTTCCGAAGGAATACATCCCGGGTGTTGAAAAAGGCATCAACTCGGTCATGGATAGCGGCCCACTGGCTGGCTTCCCTGTGATCGACTTCAAGGTTGCCCTGCTGGACGGTAAGTTCCACGACGTTGACTCGAGCGTTCTGGCGTTCGAAATCGCGGCCCGTATGTGTATGCGTGAAGGCATGCGCAAAGCTGGCGCGAAACTGCTGGAACCGATCATGAAGGTCGAAGTGATCACCCCGGAAGAATACACCGGCGGTATCATCGGCGACCTGACCTCGCGTCGGGGCCAGGTGTCTGGACAAGAGCCGCGCGGCAACGCAATCGCGATCGACGCGTTTGTTCCGCTGGCCAACATGTTCGGCTACATCAACACTCTGCGTTCGATGTCGTCGGGCCGTGCCCAGTTCACCATGCAGTTCGATCACTACGATCCGGTTCCGCAGAACATCTCGGACGAGATTCAGGCGAAATACGCATAAGCGAAGATTTGAGGGAGCGCGGCTAACGCGCTCCCTTCATTACCGAAAAAGGAGGCCATCATGGCAAAGGAAAAGTTTGAGCGTAATAAGCCGCACGTTAACATCGGCACGATTG
>NZ_WQCG01000005.1 GCF_013032505.1 Ruegeria atlantica | reverse complement strand
GCGTCTCCGCCGCTTCCGCAGCGTCCCAAGCGCCTCAGCAGCGCCGGTGAAGGGGGTTCTAAGTATAACCGCATAAGTCCGCAAGCGGAAAATGACGTCTTTGGCGATTTTTTTCATTTTCCCTATTTAGTTGTTTTTTATCAAAATGTTATCAAACACCTAACACTCCCTTGAATGACCGCACTACAAGTAGGATTGCATGTCATCGTTACACCGGCCCGCTTCAATGAAAAGCGCACCCCTATATATAGTCAGGTCGCCCCATCAGACCACAAGACTCAAACGAGTCGGTTGCGATTCAATGAGTCGGAATTGGCCAAAAAATCGAGTTGGAACGAACATTGGACATAGAATCCTTACGCCTCAACCCACGCCGGGCTTGCGCATTGCGGCATGATAATGTGTGGTCGCCCCTAGAAGATGCCCGGGTTAGCCGCGAAATGACTGCCAATACTGCCGACACGTTCCCACGCATAAGCACTGTAGGCTATGACGGCCTTCTTGTTTCCTTTGCCGATGCCATGGCAGAGCCCTCGAACCGGGCAGCACTGGCCTTTAGGAACGCAGTGGACACAGCAACCTGGGACGGAGTTATCGAAACCTCCGCGTCACTAGCATCGGCCTACCTGAGGTTTGATCCCGACAAATTGCCTCGTGCTGAGATCCAAGACAAAGTACAGCACCTACTTGCGCAGCAGAATTGGCTGGACGCTCCGCTGCCCACCGGCCGCAGGCTGTGGCGGGTTCCGACGGTTTATGGAGGCGAACTTGCGCCTCAACTGGACGAGGCGGCAGCGGCGGCGGGCCTGGATCCCGTAGAAGCAATCAGGCGGCTGAGCGACACAAAGGTTCGCGTATTGACGATCGGCTTTGCACCCGGGCAGCCCTATCTCGGACCGCTGGGGCCAGAGTTCAACATTCCACGCCTGAAGGAATTGACGCCGATGGTCCCAGAGGGGGCGTTAGTGTTGGCGATTTCCCAATTCGTTTTGTTCTCGGGCCCGACCCCGACCGGTTGGCGGCACGTAGGTCAAACAGCATTTCGCTGCTTCCGCCCCGACGGGCCGCAAAGCTTTGCGTTGAAGCCAGGGGATGAAATGCAGTTTTTGCCGATTTCGCGCGATGAACTGGAGGCCATCCGCGCCAACAATTTGGACGGCACGGGCGGGGCCACCTGCGAGGAGATCGCGGGATGAGTTTGTTTGTGCACCGCATTGGTCCTGCCTGCACCATTCAAGATCAGGGACGCGTCGGGTATTTGGATCAGGGACTATCCCGATCTGGCGCAGCAGATCTGCGGGCGTTGCACGAAGGCGCGGTGTTGCTTGGCCAAAGCCCTCAGCTTGCAGCTTTGGAAATGGCTGGAATGGGTGGAGAGCTCGAAGCGACGCAACCTCTTGGCATCGCACTAACCGGCGCGCCAATGCAGGCCAGTATTGACGGCGCACCGGTGGTCTGGAATGCGTCGCACCAGATGGAAGCCGGGCAGCGGCTGGTGATTGGTGCGGTGACGCGCGGGACTTATGGTTACCTGCATGTCAGCGGAGGGGTCGCGTCCAAGCCCTTTCTTGGATCACGCTCAGCGCACCTGACGGCCAAGATTGGGAGAGCCGTCCAAGCCGGAGACACTCTGCCTGCAAACAGCGGGCCGCCCATCAGGGGCATGAGGCTTACCCCGGATGACCGTTTCTCGGGTGGCGTTCTGCGGGTGATCGCCAGCTTTCAGACACCCCTATTCGATCAAGAAACGCTGGACCGATTTGCCCAGACTGAATTTCGGCGCGGTAGCCGGGCCAACCGTATGGGGATGCAATTGGATAGCGAGGGTGAGGGTTTCGCGGCCCAAGGTCAGCTCAATATCCTGTCCGAGGTTATAACCCCCGGCGACATACAAATGACCGGAACCGGAAACCCGTTTATTCTGCTGCCTGAGTGTCAAACAACGGGCGGGTATCCCCGGATAGCCACTGTCCTGCCCTGTGATCTGCCGCGCGCGGCGCAAACTCCGGCGGGCGGCAAGATCAGGTTTGAATTCGTTTCAATGGACGAAGCAGCAATCCTGCAATCTGCCTACAAAGCCGAACTCGTCCGCCTGGCGGCACGGGTCGAGCCTCTGGTCCGTGACCCGCATGACATCCCGGACCTCTTATCCTACCAATTGATCGGCGGAATGATCTCTGCCACCGACTAGGGAGTACGAATAATGCCAAGCGTCGATCTGAATGCCGATATGGGCGAAAGCTTTGGCCCCTGGAAGATGGGCGATGACGAAAGTCTGCTTAAGATCATCACGTCTGCCAATATAGCTTGCGGCTTTCATGCCGGCGACCCGGATGTGATGGCCAAGACGATGACATTAGCCGCCGAAAACGATGTCGGAATCGGCGCGCATCCCGGTTTTCCTGACCTGCAGGGTTTTGGCCGGCGTAATATGAAAGTGCCTCACAACAGCCTGCGCAATCTGGTGCGGTTTCAGTTGGGGGCTGCGATCGGAATGGCCAAGGCCGTTGGCACCGAAGTGCGGCATCTGAAGCTGCACGGGGCGCTGGCCAACATGTGCTCGGTCGATATCGACATGGCGCGGGCTTGTTATCAGGGCGCGCTCGACGTCGACCACGACATCATCATCATGGTACTGGCCGTCACCAAACAGGAAGAGGCCGTGCGCGAGCTAGGTTGCAAATGGGTCGGAGAGATCTTTGCGGACAGGGCCTATAACGACGATGGAACCCTCGTTGACCGCAGTTTGCCAGGAGCAGTTATTCACGATCCCGAAATTGCCGGCCCGCGCATCCTGAATATGGTGCGCGAGGGCGCCATCATCACCGAAAGCGGATCGCGACTGGAAACGCCGATCGATACGATATGCCTACATGGTGATGGCCCCACTGCGGTCCAGATTGCACGTTCGGTTCGGGCATGTCTGATCGAGGGCGGGGTCGAGGTAACAAAATTCATGCGGTAGAAAGAAGGCCTTAAACCTGACGATCTATCCTCTGACTGTTGCCTGCACGGAATTCAGACCCTAGCATGACCAGCAAGTGCATGTTCTGAATACCACAATTCTAAGCAACGCCATGCTGGACCGGTATGGGCAAGGAGGCTGGCCAATGTCTTTCGATCTGATGAATTATGAACCGCGCGGCGACAAAAAGAACTCAGAGTTCTTTCACCAATACCTGCCGATGATCTACGAACGCCGTCAAAGCTCGGGCGTAGCCGACCAGGTTGGGGCGATGCGCGCGATCGTCATTCAGGTTGAACCGGACGCTGTGTTCGACACGCTGATCGAACTATATGTCATGACACCTTACCGGCATACGGCCAGCTATCTAGGCCAGACGCACAAATTTGCGGTGCTGCATTCGCACTCCGATTATCCCGCAATGATCGTCATGGCTCCGCTGAGCGCGACCTTTGAAGACTTTATCCCACGCATCAACCGGATGTACCCGCTGGCCCGCAATACCCCCCAGACCCGTTATGTCGGAGAAGTGTTTGGTGCCACGGACCTCAACACCCTGACCAAAACACTTGAAGATCAGAACATCAGATTTGAGTACAAGGGCGACACTGAAAACCCGTTCTACACTCTGGACGGATTCAGATTTACGTCCCCGTCTGATTTCACATGTAACAGGGTTGGCTATTCATCCCTAGATTTCAACGACACCGACAGCCTTGGCTTAGGTGACCGCGTTTTGCTGAGCAATGACGAACAGGCTCGCCTAGATCAGGCAGCCGCATTCGGGGCTGACAGCAAAATCGCGCCATTGATGCTGGGGATCGATCACCTTGCAACACGCATTCTGGCTGGTGAGCGTGAGGACGCGATCCTCGAATTTCTGACCATGGTGCCTTATTACTTTTGGGGCGCGTACAACATCTTCGACATGAATTCGTCGACCAACGTGAACCGAAACGCGAATGTCGACGATGATAAGAAGTCCCCGGCCAAGGTCTTCACCGCAAACAACACGCCATCTTTCGTCAATTCCTTTGAACAATTGCCGATGCCGACCGAGGATTTCGTGCGAAATTTTGGCCGCCGTTTGCACCACATGGCGGTCGAGATTCAGGATGGTGACCACGGCGCGGGTGAAAAGAATGTCGACTTCGTGGTCAACACGCTAAAAGACAAGGGCGTGCCGTTCCTGGCCCATGTGGTGGGTGAGTGTAAAGATGACCCGAACCTAAAGCAGATCTTCTCAAAGCACTCGAAATACACGCTGCTGATCACCGAATATATCGAACGCTGTCACCACTATGACGGGTTCTTTACTAAAGATAACGTGGCCGCCCTGACAGCCGCGGCGGGTCAGGACGAACAATACGAACACGGCCACGTCTTTGACTGATAAAAAAAGGCTGCGAGTTTCCGCGCAGCCCAGATCCATTCAGGAGAGTATGTCGAGCCTTATGACGGTCCGATCATGAAACAAGTGACGTTCCGGGCCTGCAACCGGCGACAGGCCAGATCGGCCTGTTCCCGGGTCATGCCCTGAAACGTTGCGTCGAAGCCGCGCGAGCTTTGGTTCACCTTGCGCAGCGTGCCTTCCAGAGTGGTCATTTCCGACAGGGCCGTTTTCAGCAAGATCTTTTCCGCCTCATATCGGGTGGTATAGCGGCCTACGTTCACGCCCCATAGTCGCCCACCCGATGTGGACAGGCGGGTTACGATCTCTTGCTCAGGCTCGGGCTGCGCTGCCGGTTCAGTCGAGGCCAGAACCAGATCAGCCGGGCGCGCAGCGGGGCGGGTCGCGTCACTGTCACCAGACGGTTGGATGTCGGCAGCCGCGATAGCCGCAGCGATTCCGTCCTTTATACGCGTACCGTTTTTGGCAGCCGTCTCAGCCACGGTGCCAGCAACCTGAACTGCGGCACCCGGCCCAGGGCGCAGTACGGGGCGCAGGCTGGATTTTGGCGCAATGGTCAGCGCCGCCACGGTTGCGCCCAATCCCGCGTTCCCGGCATAGGTGGGGCGGGCCGGCTTGCGGATCGGGGCACGCGAGGGGGCACGGCGGAATCCCATGTCCAGCAACTCTGCCACTTTTGCATTCCGCGATGCGCCGGATTTGCCACCAAACACAGTTGCGATAATGCGTTCGTCTTTGCGTTTGGCCGATGCAACCAGGTTAAAGCCGGCAGCCCGCGTGTATCCGGTCTTGATCCCGTCGGCACCTTTGTAAGCTGCCAACAGGCGACGGTTCGTGTTGGGAACCGTCTTAATCCCGGCATGCGTGGATTGGCGCGAGAACAGGTTGTAATACTGCGGATAATCATAAAGCAGATGGCGACCCAGCGTGGTCATATCCCGCGCGGTCGACAAGTGACCTGATTCCGTCAAGCCATGTGCGTTCTTGAACGTTGTGCGGCTCATACCCATGGCCTTGGCCGTGCGCGTCATGCGACGGGCGAATGCGGCCTCAGACCCGCTGATCGCGATCCCGATGGCCGTGGCGGCGTCATTGGCAGACTTTACCGCTGCCGCCCGGATCAGATACCGGAACGCAATCGTTTGCCCGGTACGCAGGCCCAACTTCGAGGGGGGCTCGGAAGAGGCCTTTTTTGTAATTCTAACGGGCGTATCCAAGGTAATTTCACCGTTCCGCACCGCCTCGAAAGCGATGTAGAGGGTCATCATCTTGGTCAGAGAGGCCGGATGCAAGCGGGTGTCAGCATTACGCGAATGCAGAACCTCTCCTGTCCGCGCGTCAATGACCATCGCCGCATATGGTGCCGCAAATCCCTGCAACGGCGCAAAGGAGAGCAGCCACAAGAATGCTATGAGAAATAAGCCCATTCGGGCCGGAACTGTCCGCCGAACCTGCACGATCTTTGCCTCTGTCTACCTCAGGCCGCCGGGTTTTCCCGGTCAGCGCAATTTATATTTTATTACTGACAAGGCTAACACAGAGACCCAATTAAATAAACCGAAAGCGTGCAAAATCGCTGTTTCGTTAAAGGTCAGAACGGACACTACATGTAGACATTCACGCCACGCGACCCACCATATCCACGCAGCCTAAACCCATTAACGCCAAACCCGCCCCGTTTTTCGAAAACTGAGGCCAATTGGCAACATCAACTCAGGCGCCGAACCAGATCCGCAAGTTCGCCTAAATCCCGCAGCTCGCAATAGCGCGCGTTGTCCGACGGGGTTTCGGCCTTTTCGATCTCCCAAACCAAACCATGTGGCACATAGACACCCCAACAACCGGCCTGGATTGGGGCGACGACATCGGATCGCATCGAATTGCCCACCATCATTGCAGAATCGGAGCCGTCACCATGTCGCGCAAAGATGTCACGGTAGGTTTGAGCCGATTTTTCGGACACGATCTCGACCTCGTCGAACAGCTCACCTAACCCCGATTGCGCCAACTTCCTTTCCTGGTCAATCAGATCGCCCTTGGTGATCAGAATCACCCGATGCGTATCAGCCACCGCCTCAATGGCCTCACGCGCATGCGGCAACAACTCAATCGGGTGGGCCAGCATGTCCTGCCCGGCCTCGACCAATTGACGGATCACAGATGCCGGGACGCGGTCCTCGGTGACTTCGATTGCAGTTTCGATCATCGACAGGGTGAAACCTTTGATTCCGTAGCCGTAATGCCGGATATTGCGCTTTTCCGCAGCAAGCAGACGATCCAACAGGTGATCGCGATCGGCGTGATCGGCCAGCAATTCTGTGAAATGCGCCTGCGTCAGCTGAAAAAAACGCTCGTTGTGCCAAAGTGTGTCGTCGGCGTCGAACCCGATTGTGGTCAGCGCTTTTTCCATTTCGATTACGTCCTGCAGGCTCTTTTCTCTGGCCCCTTGCACGTTATATAACCGTCCAGACAAACCGAAGCCTGAATCGGACAAGGGCGCAATGACTGAACACAAATGGATGATGTCTGACAAACCGGACGACGACGGTGATCCGTCGCTGTTGGTGCAGACGCGCCCTAAGACCAAGCGCCCACCGCTGTACAAAGTGCTGCTGCTGAACGATGACTACACACCGATGGAGTTTGTGGTGCACGTGCTTGAGCGATTCTTTGGCATGACCCACGCCGAGGCGTTCGAAATCATGTTGACCGTTCACAAAAAGGGCGTCGCGGTAGTTGGTGTCTTCAGCCATGAAATCGCCGAAACCAAAGTGGGCCAGGTCATGGACTTTGCCCGCAGGCACCAACACCCCCTGCAATGCACAATGGAACGGGAAGAATAAGGTCATCTGACCACTCTTCCGGAATTGCCGATGTCCCCTCGTCTTGATCTTGCCCTGCAAAGCGGCCTTGTGCTGTCGCAACCGCTAAGCGTGCTTGGACCGACACTGGATAGCGACCTATCCGCCCTGCCGCGTGAGACACAGGTGGTTCAGCCATTCAAACCGTTTCACGACCATTTTGCCGAGCAGGGCATTACGGCGGTCCCAGAATCCGACGCACCCTGTCAGGATGCCATCGTGGTCGTGCCCCGCGCCAAGGCACTGGCGCGCAGTTTGGTGCATCAAGCCTGTCAGCGGGCCAGCGGGCAGGTTGTCATCGACGGCGCAAAAACCGACGGCGTCGATAGCCTGCTGAAAGACATTCGCAAACGCGTCGATGTCCAGGGTCCCATCGCCAAAGCTCATGGAAAGATTTTTTGGTTCCGCTCAACGCCAGAGGCGTTCGCTGACTGGGCCGCGCCCATAGAACAGGTGGTCGACGGCTTCCGCACCGCGCCCGGCGTGTTTTCAGCGGATGGGATTGACCCGGCCTCCGCCTTGCTGTTGCGCGCGCTGCCCAAAAAACTGGGTTCCCGGATCGCCGATCTGGGTGCGGGATGGGGTTACTTGTCTGCGGAAGTGCTTAAGCGGACCAATCCCCGTGTTTTGCATCTGGTCGAGGCCGATCACATCGCCCTGACCTGCGCCCGTGTTAATTTGGACGAGACCTGCGCACAGTTCCATTGGGCCGATGCCGTCACATGGAACGCACCGGAACCGTTGGACACCGTGGTCATGAATCCGCCGTTCCACACAGCGCGCGCCGCCGACCCCGAACTGGGCCAAGGATTTATCAAATCCGCCGCCCGCAACCTGACCCGCAATGGCGATCTGTGGATGGTGGCCAATCGCCACCTGCCGTACGAGGCCACATTGGACGAAAGTTTCGCACAAGTGCGCGAGGTGTCAGGCGACAATCGGTTCAAGGTGTTCCACGCCTCTCGCCCTAGGGCATAATCCCGGCTAACCTGCGCCGCAAATCAGGAGACAAAGCATGTCCTTTTCCATAGCCGGCAAGACCGCCATCGTCACAGGCGGCGCCAGTGGCGTCGGATTGGCCATCGGGCGCCACTTTTCGGATGCCGGAGCAAATGTCATGTTCGCCGACATGGATGAAAAACGGTTGGCGGAAGAATTGGGTGAGCAGGCAGATGACAGCAACATCCGATTTTTCGCGGGCGATCTGCGGGAAAAGCTGACCATAGCAAACCTGCTGTCGGCCACGCTGGATGCGTTTGATCAGGTTGACATTCTGATTAACGGCGCACGGCAGGTGATCCCATCCGACCCGCTGGATACGGACGACGATTCCGTGCGTACCCTGCTTAATCAAAACCTGATGCCCGCGCTACGACTAAGCCAGGCGGTTGCCAAGCGTATGATAAAACAAGCAGGTGACAACGACGAAGGCCCTGCCGGGTCGATAATCAACCTGTCCTCGATCGCGGCGCGGCGCACCCATCCCGATCTGATGGCCTACTCTGTTTCTACAGCGGCGCTGGACCAGATGACACGCTCGTTGGCTGTTGCCTTTGCCCCGAAACGAATCCGCGTCAATTCCATCGCGTTGGGGTCTGTCATGAGCGCCTCGCTCCAGTCCACTCTCAAGGAAAACCGGGGTTTTCGCGACGATATCGAGAAACATACGCCTCTGGCCCGGATCGCGGCCCCGAACGAGCTGACCGAGACGGCACAGTTTCTGGCTTCGGACGCGGCCGGGTTCATTACCGGGCAGATTCTGACAATTGACGGAGGTCGTACCTTGTTGGACCCCGTCGCAGCCCCAGCGCATTAAGCCTCATGTTTGATACCGAAAAATCAACCGCCGCCGCGTGGTTTCGCCAATTGCGCGACGAAATCGTCGCCGCGTTTGAGGCACTTGAAGACAGCCACAACACTGGCCCGTTTGCAGACACGACACCTGGCCGGTTTGAGGTCAAGGAAACCAAACGCCAGTCCGAGGACGGAACCGATGCGGGCGGCGGGTTGATGTCCGTGATGCGTGGCGGTCGGGTTTTTGAAAAAGTCGGCGTCAATGTCTCGACTGTGTACGGCACGCTAGGTACTCGCGCACAGCAGGCCATGGCAGCGCGCAAGGGTATTCCGGGAATGACCGAAGACCCGCGGTTTTGGGCCTCGGGCATCTCGCTGGTTGCGCATATGCAGAACCCACATGTGCCGGCCGTTCATATGAACACGCGCATGTTCTGGACCCCGCACGCGTGGTGGTTCGGCGGTGGATCGGACCTGAACCCTTGCATCGAATATGACGAAGACACAGCGCATTTTCATGCGACCCAAAAGGCGCATCTGGATCCGCATGGTCCCGGCCACTACCCCCGACTGAAAGACTGGGCTGATGAGTATTTCTATATTCCCCACCGGAAACGCGCCCGTGGCGTAGGCGGGATATTTATGGATGACTATTGCACCGGAGACTGGGCCTCGGATTTCGCGCTGACACAGGACATCGGCCGCGCGTTCTTGCCTGCTTTCCTGCCGTTGGTCGAAAAGCGCCGTGTGCAGGATTTTGATAAACCGGACAAGGACACCCAACTGGTGCATCGGGGCCTTTATGCCGAATACAACCTCGTCTACGACCGGGGCACAAAATTCGGGCTGGAAACTGGCCATGACCCGGATGCGGTACTGATGAGCCTTCCGCCAATGGCAAAATGGGCCTGATAGGTTATCGGAACCCAAAATCCAAAAAATTGTCCCAGCAATAACCCTGCGCGGACCCCGCCGACATGTTCTCGCCCACGCGTTTTACTGTAATAGAGTAGCCCGGCGTAGTATCGACCCCTTCGGGTGGGGTGAGTGAGAACTGCACCGTACGCACGCCCTTCTCATAGGCGCGGACAATATAGATGCGCTGTGTTGCTTTGGTTCTGAGTGTGCGAATTGCAAAGTCCCCTATGCCGCACCAATACGCCACCGGAGCCGAGGTCCCGCTGGCGGAGACCTCATAAACACCATTGGCCTTGGGCGTGACCGTGGTCTTAAAGCCCGGATAATTGCCGATCCTGACCCCAATTCCCTGCGCAATTACAGGTGACGCTGCAACAATTGCCACGACGGCCATCTTCACAATCCGCATAACCACAATTCCCGTTTCGAAACAGAACTTTCCAAGGATCATAGTGGACCGAGGCAACGAGTAAAGATTGCTGTGAAAAAACCGGCAAACCGAGTACTTGGTTGAGGTTTGTATCGAGTAACACGTTCCCAAAAGGTTGGTTTGACTTCCCACCCGACAAGTAAGCGGATTTCAGCGCGATGTTTTTGCTGGCAGGTTTGACGGAAACGCATCGAAAATGGACCCTTGGTCAAGTTCGTTGCACCTTTGAAACACCACTCCGGTTAGGACAATACAACATATTTCGCCAAAATGGGTTTCCACGCGGCTTTGTAACATTCGCGGGCCTAAGCTCTGAGGTTGAGTACAGGTACGCGGTTAAAAAGAAACCCTTAAAGGACAAGGATTACACAAGCTGTTCGTCCTTTTGGATCGTCGACCTGGTCGCTCCATTTGGCCAAAACAAGCAAATTGTTGATAGCTTGAAAAAGTCCATTCCACATTCACGAATTCGCTCTGGCTCTAACTGAGGAGAGGTCCTGAGATGGTTTCAATTGTTGGGAATGACTCAGGGTTTGTTACAGGCAATCCGCCTAACACCGTTACGGACACTCCGGTGGCCGACCCGGTGCTTTCGTTTACATTCTTAATAAATCCAACTTGGACGATCGCCACGCCACCTCAGTTTGGCACCTTAACAATAGATGAAGACACAGGGGAATGGGTATACACGGTCGATCCTGACGATTTTTCTGACCTTGATGACGGAGAACTTTTGGATGATTTCTTCGTCATTCGAGTACGAGGGTTACTTGCCGTACCAGACGAGGGGATTTTCCCTGTAACCGATACCCTCAGGGTCGACATTACAATAGAAGGCGTCTGCTTTACGGCAGGCACACTGATCCTGACCGAAGGCGGTGACCAAAGGATCGAGACCCTGACAGTTGGCGACAAGGTGATGACCGTGGACCGCGGCCTGCAACCGATCCGGTGGGTAGAAAGCAGCGCCTTGTCGCCGGAACGGTTACGGGAAAATCCCGCCATGCGACCGGTTCGGATCAAAGCGGGCAGCTTGGGTACAGGACAGCCCGAACGCGATCTGCTGGTGTCCCAGCGGCACCGCATTCTTGTCCGCGGGCCAAAGGTCGAACTATTGTTCGGCGCACACGAAGCGCTAGTTGCGGCCAAGCACCTTTGTTCCTGGCCCGGTATTTCAATTGATACTTCAGATGACCCGGTCGAGTATTTTCACATCCTGCTGGATAACCACGAAATATTGACGGCCGAGGGGGCAATGGCGGAAAGTCTCTATCTAGGCGAGGAATCCCTATACACGCTGTCCTCGGACGCATTGCAGGAACTCGCCGCCATTTTCCCCAACACCGCCACCCCGGATGGGATGGGTTTCGGCAGGGCGGCCCGACTGATCCTGCGTGAATTCGAAGCCCGTGCGTTGGCTTAGCCCCCGCGCCGATACCCACCAACGTCCTGCGGAGCCAATGCGACCGTTTTGATGACCGCAAAACAGGGTTTGCCAGGTTCCAACCCCAACGCTTCGACAGAACGGCGGGTGACCCGCGCCAAAATGGAACCGGCTGGAGTCCTCACAGATACAATCGCCCCCGGCCCCTCGCCTGCGCGAACCGTATCGACCGTACCTTCCAGAACGTTTAATGCCGAAAGCCCCTCGGGGCGCTTGCTGGACAAGATGACTTCTTGTGCAGGGATGCGGATACGCAGCTCTTCCGCGATTTTATGAGGGATTTGGGGCAAAAACAGGGACGCCCCGCCCGCATCCAACTCGGTCAGCCCATCTGAATGATGTTTGAGGACCCGGACCTGAAGAACGGCACCAACGGCCCGCACTCCGGCCGGTGCAACCGATGGATCGGCCAATACATCCGAGGCCGGGCCGTGCCGCAGCACCCTGCCGTCTTGCAGCGCGACGACCGAAGTCGCCAAACGCGCAACTTCGGCAGCCGAGTGGGTGACGTACAGAATCGGCACCGAAACCTCATCCCGCAGCCGTTCGAAATAGGGAAGAATCTCGGCCTTACGCGCATCATCGAGCGCCGCCAAAGGCTCATCCGCCAGGATCAGTCGGGGACTTGCCAAGAGTGCGCGGCCAATGGCAACACGCTGCTTTTCTCCACCAGACAGCCCGGAAGGACGCCGGTTCAACAGGTGACCAATCCCCAGCATGTCGATCACTTTTCCCGGGTCTTCGCTGCGCGCACCCTTGGGTGCGAACCATTTTCCGTAAAACAGGTTCTGGCGCACGGTGAGGTGCGGAAAAAGCCGTCCCTCCTGAAAGATATACCCCAGCCGCCGCTTGTGCGGCGGCAACCAAAGGCCCTGCGCGGTGTCAAACAGCTCCCACTCATCGACGGCAACGCGACCGGCCATCGGCTTCACCAGCCCGGCAACAGCATTGACGATGGTCGTTTTCCCAGATCCGGACCGCCCGAACAGAACCGTCACACCGGCCGGTGCATCAAAGCTCAGATCCAGCTTCAGGTCGGGTAGATCGTGCTTGAGGCGAACGGATAGGTTCATGTTCCGGCCACCCGCGCAGCGACACGCCGCCCAATGAACTCGGACAACAACAATGCACCCATGGCAACCACTATCGAGATCACCACCAGCCGGGTTGCCGCTGCCTCACCGCCCGGAACTTGCAGGAAGGCATAGACAGCGGACGGCAGGGTTTGTGTCTGACCAGGGATGTTTGACACAAAGGTTATCGTCGCACCGAATTCTCCCATCGCCTTGGCAAAGGCCAATATCGCCCCGGCGATAACACCAGGCAGAATCATCGGAAGGGTCACTGTCGCAAACACAAACAAGCGTGATGCGCCCAATGTGGCACCGGCCTGTTCCAGTTTGGGGTCCACAGCTTCGATCGACAGGCGTATCGCCCGCACCATCAGAGGAAACGCCATGATACCCGCTGCAAGGGCGGCACCAGTCCAGCGAAAGGCCACGACGATTCCGAACTCTGCCAGCAGCTTGCCCAACGGCCCCTGAATGCCAAAAGTCAGAAGAAGCAGATAGCCCGTCACCACTGGCGGCAGGATCAAGGGAAGATGCACCAGCCCATTCAAAACCTGTCGTCCGGGAAACCGCCACCGGGCCAGCGCATAGGCAACAAATATACCCAACGGCAATGTGACCAGCGTTGCCCAAAACGACACACGTAGCGACAGTTTTAGCGCCTCTAGCTCTGCAGGCCCCAACCACTCCATGCCGTTATCCGTTCGGCAGGGCAAAACCCTGCGCTTCAAAAACAACCCGCGCGGGCTGTGATTGCAGATAGTTCAGAAAAACCTGCGCGCTTTCTGCACCAGTTGCCGTTACAGCAGCCGGATAGATGATAGGTGGGTGCAGGTCGGCGGAGAACTCGGCGATGACACGAACGCGTCCCTCGACCAGCGCATCGGAGCGGTAGACAATCCCCATCGGGACCGCACCCGTGGCAACCAATGCAAGGGCTGCGCGCACGTTATCTGTCTGCGCGATCTGACCCTGAAGCCCCTGCCACAACCCCAGACTTTCCAATGCGGCTTTTCCATAGATTCCAGCTGGCACGGCATCAACCAATGCCATCGCCAAATAACCGTCTTCCAGCGCCGAGGCCAAAGCGTTCTCAGGCTGCATTTCCGCGATGTCAGCCCCCTCGCCCCCCACGACCAGAACCAGCCCATTGCCAAGCAGGTCAGTGCGCGAAGCGGGGTCAATAAGATCCTGATCCTGCAGCGTATCCATCCAATCCACATTGGCGGAAATGAACAGGTCGGCCGGGGCACCCAACTGAATCTGGCGCGCGAGAACGGACGAGGAAGCGTAAGATACTGTCACACCTAGACCGGTTTCTTGCTCAAACTCAGATGCTATCTCATCAAGCGCAGTTTTGAGGCTGGCCGCCGCAAACACCAAAATCCCCTCGGCCCCCGCGCGAAGCGGAGCCAGCGTCAAGGCACCCAGAACCAGGGCCGCGATCAGAACTCGGCGCGCGTGGGACAGGATCGGTTTTCTCCCGCCTGGAAAGTTGCAGTTACTTTCGGGATATCTGAGGCGACGGGTAACACGCAAGCGCCTTTGCAATCACCAACTGGACAGAACGCAAAACGACATGCCGATCACGATAGAAATGGCTCAACATCACAAAGCATAGCGATTTTCCCTCCGGATTGATTTGGCGGCCACAAACAATTCAAACTCTGAGAAAGAAATTCTGCCGGACCCTCTTGCACCCGGGCGCAGGCTTGGCTAAATGCAGCGTCACGGGTGATTAGCTCAGTTGGTAGAGCGCTTCGTTTACACCGAAGATGTCGGGAGTTCGAGTCTCTCATCACCCACCATCCACTTCACTGCATTGGCGATCGAACTCACCAAAAACGATTTTGTTTCGTTTTTGGTCCGGTCAGTCGACTACTTAGACCGACCTGGCGGGTCGATTTGAAAGGCTTGCAGCGATTTTCTGTGCGTATAGCAGGATGTGCTCGGAAGTTAGAATCAAACCATTGAAAGCGCGTCATCCTCGAGCCTGGTCACGTTGAACACGACATCCTCGAAATCGGAGTCGCCTCCTCCCGTCAAGTCCTCGAAGCCGATGGCCATTGACTCGCCCCCCGAAACAACGCCGGAAAGCGCGTGTTGTTGATCGTCACCATTCAAGGCAGCCTTTTCGGCGTGAAACGTAGTCACGCCAGCAGAGTCTCCGTTTACCGTCAAAACAAAGTCAAATTCGTCGTCTACGTCTGCCAGGCCACCGTTGCTGGCAACAAAATTCAAGTCATCGCTGTCTGAAAGGGAATTAGCCCAATCTGCACCATTCTGAACTATGAAGAATCCAAGGCGATTTCCATCAGCCAAATTACTTAACTCTACCGTGCCATTCGCTTCATTGGTGTTTTTGAACAGCAGGCGCACATTCGCGATTTCGCCGTTACTTAGAATATCATAAACGCCAAGGACATTGTTGAAGTCAGCGGTTCCAAGGTCGACCATCTGTATCCGAAAATCCGTCGCGCCATCGCCTTCGAGAAAGGAGTTGTTCACGATGCCGTTGATTACGCTGCTGTCGACGCGGACCCCGGGCGCAAGGTCAGGCAGAAATTTAGCATAGCTGACCACGGTGTTTCCATCCTTGGTGATGGCAAAAAAGTCACCGCCCGATTGGCCACCGTCCAACGAAATCGTCAGATCCGCCGTGCCGTCACCATCAACATCGAATTCAACGTTCGAGTTATCGGTCAAGCGAATGTTGGACCGACTAAGCTCAACCCCTTCGATGACGAGGGACTTGCCCACTCCAAACCCGCTGATAACACTTTGATCCAGTTCTTCCGGCGTCACTCTGAGGGTATCCGCGTCGCCAAATGACAGATTCTCTTGCGAAGATGTCGAAACCGGATCTGCCGGTTCGCCCGGATCGGGAACTACCGGTATCGGATCGGCTGGCGTATCGGAACCGCCGGCATCCGACCCCGCGCCAGTGTCCAACTGGACACTCGCCGTGGTACGGGCAAAGTTCTGAGTCACAATGACGGCAGGAACGCCACCAAATGAACCAATCTCAATTCCGATACCAATGTAAGCCAAGTTTGGATTTAGAATGTTGGCGCGGTGGTCAGGGCTGTTCATAAGCGCATTGTGCAAATCAACGACATCGTCTGAAAATCCCGGCTCACCGCCCTGACTTTGCCAGGCTATGTTCTCGGCAGTCGCCCATGATCCGGACAATACAAAACCCGCGTCGCGCATGCGCTGGGTAGCCGAGCTTCCACCCTCACCGGTATGAGAGAAATTGCCGGATCCCAGCATCCACTGGCTATGCTCTTCAGCCGAAGCGTTCAGGCGGAGTTCAAGTTGAACAGGATCAAGGCCACGCGACGTACGTTCTGCGTTGATCAAACTTAGCATTTCACGCTCAAGCGCACTGGCCTGCGACATCGTCCATCCTCCGATTGTTCGCACGAGTTGCAGTCAAACTTGTTCAGATCAGTGAAAACTGCAGTCCAAAATCGCGTGAAGGCTTTAAACGGCAGAGATTCGCTCGACATAGTAGTAGGGACGGCAATATTTTGCGTACGACGCATCCGTAGAAGCAACATCTTCCCAAATTTGCATTGAACGCGGCCCGCAAAAGGTGGCCAAAAAAGGTGATCTATGCATTGAGGTTTGGAGTAATTGGCGATCCCGGAAGGACTCGAACCCTCAACCTGCTGATTAGAAGTCAGCTGCTCTATCCAGTTGAGCTACGGGACCGCTGGGCCCTTCTTGCGGTTTTTACTTCCGGGGTTCAAGAGCCAAGCGCATAAAGGCGCTGTTTGGGTCGGCATCATAGCCAAAGATCGGTTCGCAATAAGAATAGCCAAGCCGTTCATAAAGCTTTCGGGCCGCCTCATATTCCGGCAGGTGATCAGCGCCGGTTTCCAATACCAAAGCCGCTGCACCCTGAATGCGGGCCTCACTTGTCAGGTGGTTCATCATCTGACGCGCCAGCCCGCGCCCGCGCGCATGCGAGACGATGTGAACAGATTTCACCTCGACGGTTCCATCTGGTAACGACTTTAGCGCTCCGCAGCCGACGGGCTGCCCATCGTCGAACATGGCCCAGAACCTGATGCCAACTGAGGCCAGCGCCTTGGCATCCATGGTATGATTACTTTCCGCAGGCCCGGCGGCCTCACCATGGGCAAAATGCGCATCAATCAAAGGACGCAGCGCGTCCGAGGTCGGGTCGGCCTCGTGGATTTCGATCATTCAATGGGTCCAGGGCGCGCGCCGATCAGTGGCGAAATTCTCACCATAGCCGCGCGAACGCAGGTTGGGTTTGCGCTTGTGCGGTTCGCTGACCTGTACTTCGATGCCATTGTCCTTGGCATAATCCAGCGCCTCTTCCTTGGTATCGAACTTCAAGCGCACCTGAGTTTGCGTATCATCCGAAGACGTCCATCCCATCAGCGGATCAACCTCACGCGATGACGCGGGGGCGTATTCCAGAACCCACTTGCGGGTCTTGGCCATGCCCGAAGTCATTGCGTTTCTGGCGGGCTTGTAAATCCGTGCGCGCATGTCGCCTCTCCGTCCTCACTTGGCTGAGATCGTTTATGCGTCAGAGCGTGCGCTGGGACAAGAACGGAATTGTCGCGGCTGATCACGTACTAATGTCAAAAACTGTCATCAGCACCCTGTATTGATCGTGCAACCCCACAAAGAGGACAGCAACATGATCCACTACGAAAAAAGCTTGAAAATCGACGCACAGCCCGAAGCCCTATGGGTCATCCTCAGCCGGTTCATGCATATTGACGAGTTCGCGCCTCAGGTCACCTCGGTGGATGCGCTGACCACAGGATCAAATGGCGTTGGATCAAAACGGCGATGCCACTTTGAAAACGGCACCTCGTTGGTCGAAGAAGTGACGGATTGGCAGGCGAATAAAGGTTACCGCGTACGCTTGTCCGAAATGCCGGCTATGCCTCTGACAGAAGCACATGCGGCCATCACCATCGAACCCCTTGCGAACGGCAATTCACGCGTCATCTGGAGCATGGATTACCAGATGAAATACGGACCGTTGGGCTGGCTATTGGGTCAAACAATGCTGAAGATGGTGATGGGTCGCGTTCTGGACGGCAATCTGAAAGCGCTGGATGACAAGGTGCAATCGGTTGAAATCCCCGATGCACAGTATGCCTATTACTGAAACTGAGATTTCAGACCGGATCAGGCCTTGCAGTTGGACAAAATAAGAACAAATGTAGGGGCCTGACCCGGAGCCCTCCTATGCCCTACGCCCATTCTGACAAGACACAGCTGACCGCAGATGACGTTCGCGCGCGCCTGAAACTCGAGGGCGGCAAGCAGTTCGTAATGCATACCGAGTTCGCTCCCGCCGGCGACCAGCCGACGGCGATAACGGAACTGGCCGGGGGCGTGCGCGATGGCGAGCGTGATCAGGTCCTGTTGGGGGCAACCGGCACCGGTAAGACATTCACGATGGCCAAGGTGATCGAAGAAACCCAGCGCCCAGCGATCATTCTTGCGCCCAACAAGACACTGGCGGCGCAGTTATATGGCGAATTCAAAGGGTTCTTCCCTGAAAACTCGGTCGAATACTTCGTTTCCTACTACGACTATTACCAGCCCGAGGCCTATGTTGCGCGGTCGGACACCTATATTGAGAAAGAATCGCAGATCAACGAACAGATCGACCGGATGCGCCACTCGGCGACCCGGGCGCTGCTGGAGCGGGACGATGTAATCATCGTCGCCTCGGTATCCTGTATTTACGGGATCGGTTCGGTCGAAACCTATGGGGCGATGACGCAGGACCTGAAGGTCGGCAACGAATACGATCAGCGGCAGGTGATGGCCGATCTGGTTGCCCAGCAATACCGCCGCAACGATCAGGCGTTTCAACGCGGCTCGTTCCGGGTGCGGGGCGATTCACTGGAAATCTGGCCTGCTCACCTAGAGGACCGGGCGTGGAAGTTTTCATTTTTTGGTGAGGAGTTGGAGACCATCACCGAATTCGACCCGCTGACCGGCGAACGCGCCGCGTCGATGGAACAGGTGCGGGTCTATGCGAACTCGCACTACGTGACGCCGAAACCGACGATGACCCAAGCGATCATCGGCATCAAAAAGGAACTCCGCATCCGGCTGGACCAACTCGTCGGTGAAGGCAAGCTGCTGGAAGCCCAACGGCTGGAGCAGCGCACAAATTTCGATCTGGAAATGCTTGAGGCCACCGGAGTCTGCAACGGGATCGAAAATTACTCGCGCTATCTGACGGGGCGCGCGCCGGGTGAACCGCCCCCGACCCTGTTTGAATTCATCCCCGACAATGCCATCGTTTTCGCCGATGAATCCCACGTGAGCGTTCCGCAAATCGGCGGCATGTACCGGGGCGACTATCGGCGCAAGTTCACGCTGGCCGAACACGGGTTCCGCCTGCCGTCCTGCATGGATAACCGCCCGCTGAAGTTCGAGGAATGGGACGCAATGCGCCCGCAATCCGTCTTTGTCTCTGCCACCCCGGCCAAATGGGAGATCGAACAGACCGGCGGTGTCTTCACCGAGCAGGTGATCCGCCCCACGGGCCTGCTGGATCCCGAGGTCGAAATCCGCCCCGTTTCGATGCAGGTCGACGACCTGCTGGACGAAGTGCGCAAAGTGGCCGCTGATGGCTATCGCACGCTGGTCACCACGCTGACTAAACGCATGGCCGAA
This sequence comes from Ruegeria atlantica, assembly GCF_013032505.1. Taxonomy (GTDB): domain Bacteria; phylum Pseudomonadota; class Alphaproteobacteria; order Rhodobacterales; family Rhodobacteraceae; genus Ruegeria; species Ruegeria atlantica_F. The sequence goes on along the minus strand of NZ_WQCG01000005.1, from coordinate 267,301 downwards.
GACCTGACCGAATACCTGCACGAACAGGGCATCAAGGTCCGCTACATGCACTCGGACATCGACACGCTGGAACGGATCGAAATCCTGCGCGACCTGCGGCTGGGGGCCTTCGACGTGCTGATCGGCATCAACCTGCTGCGCGAGGGGCTCGACATCCCTGAATGCGGACTGGTCGCCATTCTGGACGCGGATAAAGAGGGCTTCCTGCGATCTGAGACTTCCCTGATCCAGACCATCGGCCGCGCCGCCCGGAACGCTGATGGCCGGGTGATCATGTATGCCGACAAAATCACCGGCAGCATGGAGCGGGCGCTTAACGAAACCAACCGCCGCCGCTCCAGACAGATCGCCTATAACGAGGAACACGGTATCACACCCGAGACGGTGAAAAAGAATGTCGAAGACGTTCTGGCCGGTCTTTACGAAGGTGACGTCGACATGAACCGCGTGACCGCCACCATCGACAAACCGATGCACGGCGCCAACCTCGAGGCCCATCTGGACGGGTTGCGAGAGCAGATGCACAAAGCCGCCGAGAACCTGGAATTCGAAGAGGCCGCCAACATCCGGGATGAGATCAAACGTCTGGAAGCGGTCGATCTGGCCGTCGCCGACGACCCCATGGCGCGCCAATGGGCGGTCGAGAAAGCTTCGGAAGACGCGGTGAAATCGCGCGGGCGCTCAACGGCTGGACGGCCGGGCCAGCGGGGTGGGAATGTGAAAAGGCGGAAGCGGTAGGATAAAAGTGGCTGTCGAGATCAAGTTAGCAGTTTAGTTGGCACAAGCCCTGGACTGAACCTCTGCACTTCGTCGCGTGGCCTTGATCCGGATCAATGTCGAAACATGAATATGTTGGCAGTGTGCGACGCATGAAGGCTCACAATCCAACCGGCGTAGACGCTTACAAACCTGCACAGATTGCAGAACTGGTTGAAATATCTGGTGTCGCAAAGGCGCATCTTTCCATCGTTCAAACGCTGACACTTGCAATACTCGCAGGTGTCTTCATCGGCTTCGGTGGGGCCGCCTATACTATGGTTATGACCGGCGTAGATTCCGGATTTGGGCCAGCCCGGTTTCTTGGTGGGGTGGTGTTTTCTCTGGGCCTGATCCTTGTTGTCGTTGGTGGGGCGGAACTGTTCACTGGAAACGCGCTGATGACCATAGCGGCGGTGGACCGAAAAATCTCGATGCGTGACCTGTTTAGGAATTGGGGATTCGTGTATCTCGGGAATTTAGTTGGAGCCGTCGCACTAGTTCTGGCTTGCGCTGCAAGCGGTTTGCTGGATGGACCTATGGGGGCTACTGCTGCTGCGATCGCAAATGGCAAGATTGATCTCTCTCCGACGCAAGCCTTTATGCGTGGCATTCTGTGCAACGCCTTAGTCTGCCTTGCCGTCTGGCTGAGCTTCGCAGCCAGATCGGTCGTGGGAAAGGTCATGGTAATACTCTGGCCAATTGCCGCGTTTGTTCTGTTGGGTCTCGAACACTCGATCGCTAATATGTACCTGCTGCCTCAGGGTGCACTAGCAGGTGCCAAACTCGGTTGGGGCGCCGCCATCAGCAACCTTTTTTGGGTCACGGTCGGTAATATAGTCGGAGGCGCCGGCGGTGTCGCGCTCGCCTATCGGCTTGCCTATTTGGGCAAGGCAAGCGGCTGACACTAGCTCAAGTCCTGTCTCAATTGACGATGGCCATACACTTCAAGGTTGCAGCGTAGCTTTCTCTCCTCCACGTTTGAAATCACAAATTGTGACTCCAAACGGTTGCCATGACGAACCCGAACTCCCTGCCCAGCACGCATGAGGTACAAAGCGCCATTCACCGGGTGCGCGGCGCCTGCGTGGTGCTGACCGAGGATCGCGCGCGCCTCTCAGCAGAATCCGTCAACGCTTTCGTTTACGCTGTGTCGTGCAACACCAGCTTGTTTTGTTGAGGGGGATAACGACGCTTGCCCGAGCAGGATTGGCAGCTAAGTAAACGAAGATGCGTTGCGTTCTGTTATCTCTGATCCTGGCCACTCCAGCCACTGCCTGGGAGGCAACGGTCGGTTCCGTCTGCACCCTTTCACATGACACGGAAACCGCCGAGATCTTCCTGACCTACGACCCGGCTGAGCCTCTTTATACGCTGACCATCACTCGCAAGACCGAAGCTTGGACACAGACCCCATGGTTCGCCATGCGGTTTGACGGCCCGAACCCCGTCGAAATCGCAACGCCGCGCCATGTATTGTCCGCCAACGCCGCGTCGCTTACGGTTACAGATACTGGCTTCGGCAATGTTCTGAACGGCTTGGAGTACAATCAGACCGCTTATGCTTACACGCAGGACAGTCTGACTGAATTCTCTTTGAACGGCGCTGCACCTCATGTTCGCATCTTTCGCGAGTGTGCCGGAGCGCAACTATCCTGAACCGAGCCGCTCGGACCCGGCAGATTTGGACCACATCAATTATCCGGAAAATCAACGAAATCAACTGGGTGCCGTGCTCTGGCGCGTGTTGGCTTGCTGTGGGCTGACTGTCGCTGGCGTTAGCTGACTGTCGTTGGCTTTTGCTTGCTGTTGCTGGCGCGAGGCTGGCTTTTGCTTGCTGTGGCTTACGATGGCTTGCTGCAGCTGGGTACCTGTGAATTCGTTATGGACTGGATATAAGAACTGCCGATCCAGTGTCAATAAAAAGTCCAATAAAAACATATATTTGATAGATTTTATCAGGTATTTGATCTGATAAATTCAGCCGGGCTTCTGTGCCGCGCCCGTAATTCAAACTTGCGACCCAGCGCGCCCTGCTCCACGTTTGAAATCACAGTCTGTGATTCCAAAGGGTTACAATGACGAATACCAAAAACCTGCCCAGTACGCGTGAAGTCCAAAGCGCCATTCACCGGGTACGCGGGGCCCGCGTCGTGCTGGCCGAGGATCTGGCGCAGTTCTACGGAAAATCCGTCAGCGCCTTCAATCAGGCCGTCTCGCGCAACAAGGACCTGTTCGAGGGTTACCGCTTTCAGCTGACAGACGCCGAGGTTGCCGATTTGCAATCACAGAATGTGATCTCAAAACCCAAGGGCCGCGGCGGGCGGCGAGTCAATCCTTGGGTCTATACGGATTACGGCGTGGCCATCGCCTCGGCCCTGTTCAAGGACCCGCGCGCGATAAGGATCACCCGGATGATCACCGAGGCCTTTGTCGACGGTGCAAATGCTCTGGCCGAGACCCCGCGCAGCGTGCCCGAAATCCTGCCGCCCGAAGGTGCCCCTGCGCCGCTGCTGCCTAATGGTGAGCAGTTGCGCGATCTTGCCGAAAACATCCTCGATTCCGGTAAGCAGAGCCTTGTCGACTACATCGCCAACCCCACCACCAAGCGCCAGCAGGCGGTCGCGGTAATCATGAAAACCCTCGCAGAGACGGCCGGAGAAGAGGTGCGCACCCAACAGGAACGCCTGCGCCTGCGGATTGCTGAACGTCTGGCAACCGGCGACTACGCCGACGATGATGACCGAAAACAGCTTTTGGAATTGCTGAGTGCGATGAAGGGTTAGACGCCCAACTCGGCTCGAACCTTCTTGGTAAGCTTTGCCACAACCATCTCATAAGACGTCACTATATGCTCGCGTAGTGAGGCATCGCCCATCCCGCGTTCGTCGTAGACCTGCAGCCATTTCATCCCGCGGGATGCCAGATAGGGCGCTGGGCGAATACCGGGCTCATCACTCAGCACCTCGAAAGCCAGATCGGTGGCCTTGAAGGTGAAGGCATCCTTGCCATCGTTCCAGCCACAGAGCGCAAAAACCTTACCGCCCACTTTCCACACATCCGCATTGCCCCATTGAACCACATGGCTGGTGGCTTTGAGAAGGGCGCAAAAACTGTTGAATTCATCGCGTGTCATCGCCTCAATTTTGGCGATTGGCCGGGATTTGGCAAGCGCTGGGTGGGGTCCTACCCTTTGTCCCAGTGAACCACCACATCGTACCCTGCTGGCGATGGCGGGCCTTCCAGAAACTCGGCAAAATGCCCCCAAAGCTTGGCCACTTTGGACGCGTTTGCGTTTGATGTTTCCTCGCTTTGGACAACTGCGACAACGAATCCGGTGCCGTCTTCGTTCATGACATTTGTAAAGCTGTGCATGCCTTCCATGCCCATAATCTGGTCTTTCAATTCATTCATCTTGGCCTCAGCTGCATCCCGCATCCCGGGCTTCATTTTGAACTGAGTAATACGTGCAAACATAACTTTCCTCCCTTTCAGGGCGAAATCCCCCAATGACGGCCAAAGCGACGCGTCACGCGCAGTATAGCACAGTCAGGGAGATTCTCTGATCAGGGCCGGACGAACTTGGCGGTACCCACCTGGCGTTGCTGCGGGGCTTCAACTGTTTGAGGCGCCGCAGTTGATTGAGGCGCGGCATACTGAGGAACCGCCGCCCCACAGGCCACACCATCGCCATTCGCATCGTTGTGCGCATGATATCCCGGCTCACCATCACGGTACGGTCCCGGCACCAAAGCTTCGGCCCTTTCACAACCCGCCAACGCCACCAGATGCAACAGGGCATCAGGGCCTTCGAATTCGGATGTTCGCAAAAAGACACCAACCGCGATGGCCGCAGTGGTGGCCGGCAACATGAGGATCATAAGAATGATGCGAAAAGGCGAAAGCGCGCGTCTGCGCGTCGCATCTGCGCGCCGATGTCGCGCTGCTGCTCTTGGGCTTTTCTTGTTCGAGCTCTGCTCGGATTCATTGAGCGTCATACCCGAGACCTAAACCGAATTTGTGGCAAAACCGAGACCTGAACGCCGCCCTCGCGCGCAGGTCGAGATGCGGATATTGTCGCGCCGTTATTCACTCTCAAGGCCCAAAATACCGATGACCAACGCCAACCCGTACCGCCCGGTTGATGAAAACGCCTGTCAAACGGCCCGTGACCTGATCGAAAACGCAAATTTCGGCGCGCTGGCCGTGTTGCGCCCCGATACGGCGCTGCCTTCGGTTTCGCGCGTGGCCCTTGCAACGGATGATCTGGGGCGACCGGTCACGTTGATCTCAACCCTGGCCGACCACACACGGGCGCTGGTTGCCGATTCCGCTTGCGCCCTATTGGTCGGAGAACCCGGGGATTTGGGCGATCCGCTGACGCATCCAAGATTGACGCTGCATGCTGCGGCGAATTTCATCGCCAGAGGGACAGAAGAACACGACGCGTTGCGCGCACGGTATCTGGGCCTACGACCCAAGGCCAAGCTCTATGTGGACTTTACCGATTTCGGGTTCGTAACGTTCACCGTTTCTGTGACACGACAGAAATAATGATCTATTCCGGACTATGCCGGACTATGCCGGACTTGACGGACGGGAACCGGTCAATCGCCTTCATTCATTGAGTTAAAGAGCTTTGCTGTTTGGCTTGTTCAGCCGGTGATCAAAAGTCGTCTGCGACAGTGAATTTGATCTTTCACGGGCCTTGCAAGGGTGTTTCCGGGTCGGAAAACGGTATTTTTCCCGGCAAAAACGGGCGTTGAATCGCCAGGAAAATTCCATGTGAACCAAGGCGGTCCTGCGGGACCGGAGCAGGTTGCTTCAGTTGGATGTTCCCCAGTAGGCAGGCGGTTCCATCCGAAGGATTCCCCAGGGCGGTGTCCAGCCCTTTCCGGTTTCGTCCGGCCAGCCCTGAGGGGCGGCTTTCTTATCAGGAATCTCGGAGGTACCTGCGCAACCGTTGCGCTCACACCAGGCATATAGGTGGGTTGCGGCGTCCTGAAGCGAGGCGACCAGCTGCGCCCGCTCTGCGCCAGTTGGCCTGTCCGGATGTGCCGTTTGGCCCTGATAGCTGTCCTGATCGCAGAGGTCATTCCAGAGATTTCCAATCGCCCAACGAAGGCGGCGGCTAAAGTGATCCGTTCCTTTTGGTGGCGTCTCCGCCAGCACCTCCCGCAGCGCTCGAAGCGATCGCGCAACAGGCGTCCTGGTGTCCTGGGCGAAGCCGTGAATGCAAAGCGGATCACGGTGGTCGGAGAGACGTCCTTTCAGGGGGCCATCCGCTTTCCGGCTCATTGAGTCAGCCATTCCACCAGCCTTTCGATGATCCACGACATGTTTGCTTCACCAAAGCGCTCCAGATTGACGCGGCTGCCTCCGGTGATGGCATGAGCGTAATCAAGGTATCCGGCGCGGGCAAGGGCGCTGGCCGTGGCGTGCCCACGCAGATTGAACAGAGCGATTGCATCCATGCCAAGGTTGGCGGCGACCGTATTGACCAGACTTTCGGAGTACCGGTAGAGGGGATCGATCACCGTACTAAGTCCCGGGCGTGGATTACTTGCCCTGTAGAGCGTGCCATCATGGCCCACGGCGATTAACCGTTCCAAGCCGCTGTAGAAGTCCAGCGCCAGAAGGTCCTGCTTCGAAAATCCGGACGAATTCGGGTGATTATGAACAACCCCGATCCGACGTGCGGGGTCAGACATCGCTGCACTCATGACGCTGGTCGGTTCGACGCCGTCGCGCGTCCCGGTCACCCATTCGATCGGTGCGACGCTGGCAATGTCCCCGATCGCGTGGCTCTCATCGGGATCGAGATCTATAGCGGCAAGGTGTTCGTTGCCGGTGCGCAGGCCGCGCGCACGCGCCTCAGAGATCAGCGCAGCTTCCGTGCCGCCCGCAGTTGGCGGCAGATCGCCGGCAATTCTTTCGTAGCGCCTCTGTTCGGCGAGGAAGGTTGCGCCCGGATTGGTATCGAAGCCAGGGGTGATGCCTTCCGGTAATTGTATGATCTCACCGGTGCGCGGGTTGGTCCATTCGCGCGTGCCCACAGGTGGATCGGTGGTGACAGTGAGACCGCGCCGATCGACGGCCGCAGCGCTCAGTTGAATGGTGGTACAGCCGCAGAAATATCCGTTGGGCGGGAAGTTTGTGACCCAGAACAGGTTGTCGACATGGATGACCAGTCCGTGAAACGGCTTGTGGGATTTTCGCTTATTGATGCGCTCCATCTGAATGTATTGCAGATATGGCAAAGCTTTTTTTGTACGCTGGATGCGCACCCAGCGGCCGGCTGCATAGGAGGTGCGCATATTGGTGTCAAAGATCACGCGAAGGCGGCGGGCCGAGCCGAGCTGGACCTCGCGAACCTCTCCAGTGAGCGTGTCGGTCATCACCTTGCGGCCCCACCAGCCTTTACGTTTGAGGAGGGGTTGGAGCTCGGCGCGAAACTGTTCAAGTGTCTGGCCTTCAGCAATGGCGCGGTTCACTGCATCACGGATATCGCGCAGCAGATCATCCTGCATCACTTTGGCAACCACGAAACCCCGGGCATGGGAGGCCCCCCACCAGTCGAGATAGGAGAACCGGCTGTCGGGGGGTGCGAAACCTTTGGCACGGAAGTATTCCAGCGCCTCCTGGGGCGTCACGGAGACGGGCGCGACCACCGGTGTCAGATCGAGCGCATCAGCCATCCTCGGTCTCCCCGCCCAGGATCGGTGCGCCCGAGACCCCGGCGAGACCTGCGGCAAAATCTGCGCGGGCCAAAAGAGTTGTCAGCGCCTCGGGCGGCGACCGGTCGGCCAGCGTTCCAAGCGATGCGCGAAGTTCCTCCAGTGATGTGGCCCCGGCGATCGCCGCCTCGACCGGCGCGATCATGGCGGCGGCGGTGGCCGTGGCAATATCCTCTTCGATCAGATGGTTCACCAACCTGTCGAGCGACGAAAGGGGTACAGACGGGTCGGCCAGTGTATAAAATGGCCCGCTCATAGTGACCGGTGCTTGCCCACCCGGATCGGGAAGGGTCTGCACGGACCTTTGTGGTGCCTCCTCCCAGGTGCCGCCATAGACGTCCTCGATATACTCTTTCTTCGGGCGCAGACCGGAGGCCCGGGCGATGTTGGCGTCCCGCTCCGAGCGCACCTTCAGATCTTCGGGTGGCGCGGTGTCACGGCGGATCGCGGGCACTTGCGCACCGGGGAAGTTCCATGCGGCAAGCCAGGTTGCGATCCCGGTGCGCAGGCATTCAGACAGGCGGTGCTCGTCACCGGCAATCAGGTTCTGCAAGGTTTCGTTCTGAACCTGGGCGGTCCCGACATGCTGGCCGATCTCGGATGTGGCATGCTGACCGACCACGGCTTCCGCAATCATGCGATCAAGGGCAGCGACCATTTCCTTATAATCGCCCCCGCCGGAGCCACGGCCTCCGCCGCCCGAAACGGCACCCAGGAGCTGCACCTCTTGTCCTTCCGGGATGACCAGTCCGCTGGAGGCGACCGCTGCCGCCAGATTGCGAAGAAGTTTGTTGATCTCCTCTGGTGTGGCCTCCTTGCGGTGTTTGCCAACCAGCGTGGGGGAGCCGAACTTCTCCAGGGCAGTCCCCCACATCCTGAATATCTGGCGCTTGAGCCAGACCGGCCAGATGCACCATTGCGCCGCTCCCAACCCGAAGGGATAGCCGCCATGCGCTCTGGGGTTTTGCAGGATCAGGAACTTGGCGGGCGGTATCGGCATGCCCCCGGGCGCGTTGCGGGTCAGCAGAAGCGGTTCATGCGTTTGCAGATCAAAGCGCAGAATGCGCGGATCCCGGACCCGGATATCCACCAGCCGTACACGGGTGCCTTCCAGCACCCAAATGCATTCGGCAATCGCATAGCCATACCAGATGGAATGCAGTAGCTCCCGGCAAATACGGTCGATGTCGAGCGCTTTGATCTGGTCGCGCAGGTCATCGGCTGCCTGTTTGTCACGCCGCTTTTTTCCTCCGGGCTCTATAATCAGCGGCGAGGCGATCACGCCTTCGATGCGCTGGCTGAGCACGCCGCTGGCCTTGGTATCGGTGAGCGCGGCATCGGCCGCATCGATACGTGCGTAATCCGCCTGCCAGCCGGTCTGCCATCCCCCGGCTCCGGCCCCGCCCGACAGACCATCGAGCCATCCGGCTGTCTGACCCCAGAGGTTTGACCCGATCGCGACAACAGTGTTTTCCGGCGGCGTCAGCTCATCTTTCTGCGGGCGTGCGAGGACCTCGTTCTGAATGTGCATCGTTACCTCCAGTTCAATCCGGCAAAGAGCGGGGAGCGCACCACCGGCAGGTCCGGATCGATCAGATGTGAGAAATCCTGGATGCCCGCGCCCGCAGCCATCTGGCGTGGTGCGCCGGGCGTGACCTGCCAGGGTCCGCTCACGGAAGCTGCGCCATATGCGGCCAATGCCAGAGCCCAGAAGCGGTCGGCATGGCCATCGGTGCCCGCGCGATCGGCGACCAGGCGCGGTGCCCCGGTCGCACCGGGCTCGGCCCGGACGCTGTAGATATCGTTTCTGAGATCTTCGTCGGCATGGATGCGCATGCGGAGATCCTCAAAAGCCTCTCGCAGGGCTGTGGCCACATCAAGCCGGCGTGGTGCAGTCATCAGAACGCCTTCCACCGTGAACGTGCCGTGGTCCTCCTGATACTGCTCGACCACGGCCTCTCCCATGCCGGTCTGATCGACGAGGATGCGCAGGGGTCTGTATTTGGCAGCCAACCGGCGTACCTCGGCGCGTTGTTCGGAGAACGGCGCATCCCGGAGCGTGATCAGATCGAGCAACCAGAGCGCATCGGAGGCATCCTCTACCACTGCGGCGACCCAGAGGTCACGGCGGCGGGCCACGTCCACCCCGATGTATATGGGCCCCGTTCCCGCCGATCTGTCCGGTTGCCGGGCCAAAGCCTCCTCCGCCTTCATGATCTGTTCCCAGGTGATCCAGGCCCCGCCACCGGCGGAGGGGATACAGTCCAGCTCCTCGGCAGCGTGGCGGCCATGACGGGCGCGCACGGCCGCCTCCCAGGCGGCGGCCGCTTCCGGCGTGTCGGGCTGGCCCGTGACCGCGGCGATCCGGCTATAGAGCCCCTGATCAAGCGCATCGCGCAGCGTCACCCGGTGCAGGCTGGCCTGTAGCCGGCCCTCGCGCGCATCCCGAACAAGCGTGTTGAACGCGTTGGCCTGGCCATTATGGGTGGAGATGATGCGCACGCGCCCGCCCCAGTTTATGAAGGAGAGTGCCGCCTTCAGGACCTCGTCGATGTTGTCAACAAAGGCGGCCTCGTCGACCACAGCGATATCGCCGGGCCGCCCTTTGCTGCGAAACCCGCGTGGGCTGGAGGTCATGGAGAGGATTTTCCTGCCCTTCGGGAAATTGATCCGGAACACCTGGATATCGCGGCCCTCATCCTGTAGCAGCGATTCCCCCACCGTACCCGCCGCGATATTGAGATCCGTTATCCACCCGGCACAGTCTTCGATGAAGCCGCGGGTCATGTCTTTGTCATAGGACTGGTAGTAGATGTCGCCCAGATCGTCGCTGGCATGCATGACGGAACCGTAGGCCTCGGCCCAGCTGATCCCGATCCGGCGCGATTTCTCGATGAGGGCAAGCGGCGCGGCATCCTGAACCCAGGAACTCTGATAGGGCAGCAACGTTCTCATGGACTCTTGCCTTCGACGGCGTCCCGGATTGCAGCGGATACCTCCGGAGTGAGCCCGGCCGATCGGGTGGCACTTTCGACGCGGTCCGCGGCCGCTTTGCGTTCTTTGCGGATCTCCCGCTCCAGCGCTTTGTCGGAGATCGCCTCGCGCAGTCCTGACGAGGCCATCATGTCCTTCAGCATGCGCCCGAGAAAATGCAGATCGCGGGCGTCAAAATCCAGTTCCTCCTTCTCCTCCCTGGGTGCCATGGCGTTGGCCATCGTTCGAAAGGCATGGCTGGATAACATGGAGAAGAGCGCCTTGTGACGGTGCGCCTCACGATCCAGACCTTCCTCACCAAGAAACCCCTGCGCCCAGTCATTGGCCTGCCGTTGCAGGTCAGCGAACCGTTGCTGGGCTCGTCCGAAGTTGTGCACGGCTGAGCGCCCGACCGTTATATCCAGGCCTTCAGCCTCCAGACGCGCGTTCAGCGCTTCCGTCACATCATCGTAATCGGCATATCCCCGCGCCTGCAGTTCGGTGCGCAGCCAGTCCCGGATCTCGGGTGGCAACCGGTCTATCCTGGGACGTTGCGGCATCTCCTCACCCCTGGGGCGCGGGGCGTCTCACACCGGGGTGACGGTCCCGGCCGAGGGCCACGTCAACGCCGCGCGGGGTGGCCTCCACGACCAAAAAGCTGTCGTGATCTTCGATCGTGACCATCCCGGCCTCGCGCAGCCAGGTCAGCGTGCTGATGATCCGGTCGCGATTGGTGGTGATGCGCAACCCATTGAGCACGTCCAGCAGGATCTCCGCATTGGAGCTGTTGTCGGTTACCATCGCGAGATGTTGCAGGACCCTCAGGCGGCGGTCTTTTTCCAGTGCGTTTGCAAAGCTCATGACCGCTCCTCCCCGAGCAGGTGATCCTCGATACGGGTGATCGATGCATCGAGCCGCGCGACGGCTTTTGCATCACTTGCCATGAAGGCGCGGATCTCGCGTATGGCCCCTTCCTGTGTCTGAATGGCGATCTCGATCCGGTGAATGTCAGCCCGGCTGGCCAGGCCCGAAACCGCAGTCTCCAGCCGGGTGATCCGCTCGGCATGACGGTCAAAACGTTCCGTGATATCAGCGTGCATTGCCGGTGCGGGAGGCTGGGCGGGAGACGCGTTGGGAGCCGGTGCTGGCGCTGATGCGGCGGCCTTGCCGCCCAGAAACCCCAGCTGCCGCAGGATTATCCCACCTGCGCCGATCACCGCCAGAACACCCAGGATGCCAATGGCATTCTGCCAGTCATCTGCGGTGGGAAGCGGGATCATGGGCGGGCCTCAGCTGAACTCATGCGCCCAGTCTAGGGTTTCTCACCAGCCCGGGGCAGCGGACCATGGTCCGGGGTGTTCACCCGTGCCGCCTCCCGCCAGGCCAGGCAGGCGGCACGGAGATCGGCCCCGTGGGCGACGATGCCATAAAGCTGAATTTCCACGACGCCATGGCAACGAGGCAGGTCCAGACGCGCCCCGGTCTCAATCAGCGCGGTGGTCACCGCGTCCATCACATCCTCCGGGTCACGCATCTGCTCCAGCCGCTCCAGGAATGCGGTGCGGGTTTCATCCAGGGTCTTGTCTTTCATACGCGATCCTCGTTCTCGTCCTTCAGATACCGCCGCGCGGTTCTGCGCGAGATGCGCATGATCCGCGCAATCTCGCTGACTGTGCGACCGCGTTCAGCCATCCAGACCACCAGGTGCCGCCGTGCCAATGGCACTGCAATGGCGCTGCCGCCGAAATGATACATGACCTTTTCTGCAGCCGCATCTCCGATCAGCATGGTCAATTCCAGTCCTGCACGCGTCCCGGCGCGTGCAGGGACATTCCATCCGTCATCACCGCCATGGGTCAAGGCGATGCGCAGGGCCGCCTCGCGGCCCGCCACATCGGTGATCTCTTCCAGCACCCCCGGCAGCGCTCCGCCGCCGCCACTCCTTGTATGGTTTGTGCTCATCGCCGCGCTCTCCCCAGTGCCCGCCGCTGCGCCATAATCCGCCGGTGCTGTTCAGCTGCGGTCCAGCGGATGCGCTTCGCCGCCGCCCGTTCCTGAGCACGCCGACGTTGCCGCGATATGCGCGCCTCCGGGTGGATAAGCCTGTTGAACAAGCGGAAGGGATGTTTCATCCGGTTTGTCCTCCTGTTTCCTCTTCGCTCCGCGCCATCATGGCTTTCAGCGCCCGGATCACGTCATTGATGCAGGCGGGATCGCTCAGCGCATCGACATCGATCGGGACATAGGCCCAATGCCCCTCAAAGCGGGACCGGATGAAGGCGTTGAGACCGGCGCGACCGGGACGGGTCAGCGCGCCCCGGCGACCCAGTTCGGTCCAAAGCGCGTGTATCAGCCGCAGATCGCCTCTTGGTGCCAATGCATGACCCCGCTGACCGCGACGTCTGTCAGGGCCCGTCAGGCGATCGAGATGCTTCAGCAGCCGGGCGATATCCTTGCTGTTCATGTCGCGCAGCGAGGCGTGGCCGGTGACCCGCAACTGCACATCGTGGCGCGCTTCCGTCTCAAGACCAAGACGCTTGCAGGCGGCAAAGACCGCGCGCATCAGGCGCAGCCGCTCGCTGTCTGCAACCGCCCGGGTCATGTCTGTGTCTCCCCGGCGCGGCCCCGGATCACGCCGCCCGCGCGCAGATGTTTGATATCGTTGTAGATGGTGCCCAGGGTCACCACGCGACCCAGTTCGCGCCTGAGATGCTCGGTCATGTCGACGGGCTTCATACCCATGTCGAACATGTCCCGGATCAAGGCGCGGCGCGCGGTCACGGAATAGACGGGCGGCAGATAGCCTCTGTTCATCTCAGCCCTCCCGCTTTCTGGCCGCGCGTTCGAACTTCATGTGCCGCCGGGCAATCCGCATCCGGCGGGCCTTGTACTCGGGCGCGGTCATGGAGGGGCGCGTCTCCGGAAGCCCACTGCAACCGGCAGGGATGCGCGTGATCCGCCCGGCCGCCACCGCCGCGTCGATCAGCGCCCGGGCCTCTGCGCTCAGCGGATCACGGTGCTGCCAGTTGGCAAAGACCCCCATCACTCATCCCGCCTTTGCCAGATCGATGGTGATGGGCTGCCAGCCGGCATCAGAGCTCTTGCGGCGATAGCAGCGGATGTAGGATTTTGAGCCCACAACCCGCATCGCATCGCGGATGGCCTGCATCGCACTGCGCCACCGGTCGTCGTCGATCTCATGGCGCAGAAGGCTGTAGATCGCGCTTCGGCTGATCTGGCCCTCCTTGTCCACCTGGAAGGCGTGTCCCACGATGGCCCGGATCTCGTCGCGGCTGCCGGCCGACCATTCAGCCAGGCATTCCTCGACCAGGTCGCGTGCCACCTGCAGTTCCGGGCCGAACTCGATCCGCTCGGTAATCTGCACCTGCACCTTCAGACAACCGTCATAACTCAGATATGTACGGTTGCCTTTGACCGAAGCGCGCGCGGGACCGCCATATTCAGCCGCCAGCAGCGCGTCGAAGGCGCTGATGTCGTCCATCGTATGACCCCGGAAGCGGGAGATCTGTGCTGATAGGTCCCCGGCATACCGGATCACCTTGCGCACCATCTCGTCCTGTAACTGGTCCTGGGCGCGGATCAGATCCAGCGGGATCAGACGGGCTTTGTGGTCGCGCATATGCGGTACACCGTCGATCTCGATGGTGGCATCATCCGCACCCGCCGTATCGGTTTTGCCGTCCATTCCCTCGGGTGCGTCAAAGGGGTCGTGCTTGCGTTTGCTCATGTCACTTTCCTTTCTTCAGTGAGGTTGGGGGTTTGCCATCCGCCTCGAAGTCCATTCGGGCAAAGATGGCGGGAATACCATCGCTGAGACCCACCCCTTCGATCGCGCGGGTTCCACCACGCACATCTTCGACCCGGATCTCCTCGCGGGCGGGAAACTCGGACAGCCGTTCTATCAGCTCGCGCACCGTCATGATGTTTCTCCGGCGGCCGCGATATCCGCGCCAGTGACAATCTCTCGCCCATCGGCATGTGCGATCATCCAGGCGCGTGCCAGCAACCGGCGCAGGGCATGCAGCCCACCGGGGCCAGTGGCTGCGGCGCGGGTGATGCGGCTCTCTTCCCGATCCGGAACCCGGCCCAGTACTGCTGCAACCAGAGCGTCGATATCCACCGGTGCGGTCGCCCTCAGGCCCACCTTCACGCCAATGCGCCCTGTGACCTGCGGGCAGCGCGCCAGCGTCTCACAGACTTTCTGCCCTCCCACCAGCGCCAACCCGGCCCCGGAGAGATCCCGCAAACCCCTCAGCGCATCCAGAAGGGACGGTGTGAGGTGCTGAGCCTCATCGACCGCCAGCAGTGCCTGGCGGCCTTCAAGACGCGCCAGTATCGCATCCTCGGCCTCCAGCGCGGAGCGATAGCGCCCGGCCACGCCCAGCACCCGCGCCACCCGACCGTAAAGCCCGCCCAGCGTGGTAACGCCACAGGTCATCACCAGCGGATGCACGCCCGAGCGGCTGGCGGCATAGCGTTTGATCGCCCAGCTCTTGCCCGCCCCTGAGCGGCCATGGACCAGAACCACGTCGCCCGTGGCCTGGGCATGGGCCAGTGCCGCCATAACCTGGCCGGTCACGCCGAGATCGACATGGGCATCGAGCCCCGCCGGGCTCAGCGACAGCGCGCGCGCCTCGAAGCGGGTCTCCAGCCAGCGTGCCATCTGTGCCGTCACCTTGGGATTGTCACCCTCATACTTGCCTACCAGCCAGCGGCTCAGTGTGGTCACACTGACACCCACAGCTGTCGCGGCCTCCGCCTGGCTCAGGGCATAAGCCTCCAGCTCGGCGCGCACAGCGGCGCGCACAGCGTCCATGTCCCGGATCGGGTCCGGTGCCGCATCAGGCGTGTCCGGCAGAACGGCAAGCGATGATTGACGCATGGATCAGTCCTTTCTCTTCAGGTGGAGTTTGTGCAGGGCATCCATGAAGGCGCTGCCCGTCCCGGTGGCCCCGGCGGGCGCAGTTTGCGCGACCTTGTGCGTCTCGGATGCGTCGGCCGCCCTTGCGGCCTCGGTGAGGCCCGGGCTTTCGTGGGGGGTGCCCCGGTGCGGCAGGCCGATCACGTTGTCGGCCTCGGCCGCCGCCGCGTTCAGCACGTCCGCCATGGCACCTTGCGGGTTGTGAGTGGCCTTCAGGTTGCGGGCGCGTTCACGGGCCTCTTTGCGCCGTTTGCGCGCTTTGGCCTTTGCCGCGGCCGCCACCCGCTCCCGATCCTGGCCCAGCCGCAGCTCATCTTCGGCGATGCAGAGGAACACACCCCCTTCATCAAAGACGTAAATCAACCCCGCATCCGCCGGATCGAGCCGGACATTGACCCACTCGCCCATATGCCCGCCCAGCTCTGCCGCCCGATAAAGGCCGCGCCCCACGTGCAGGCCGGACTTTTGAACTTTGCGTCTGCCGCCCTGGCTGGCCGGTTCCGCCAGCAACGGATCAAGCGCGCGCGGGTCCGTGATCTGTCTCAGCGGCGCGGTCCAGCCGCATATCCGCACGAACGGGCTCTGCCCGGTCTGTGTATGGGTGCGACGATCGTAGATCGCCTCCAGCCAAGTATCGCATTTTTGCTGCAGCTCGGCGGCGCTGAGCGCGATGTTGAAAGTTTCCCGTTCCGTTTCTCCACGCCGCTGCGCCAGGGCTTTTCTCGCCTCAATTCGTTTGCGGTCCATCACGTCATGGCCTGTAAAGCCTGGCAGGTAAGCAAAGAGATCGCGGGTCATGGTGCCGAAGAAGCGCTCGATATGCGGCTTGGCCTCGGGCGTATAGGGCGGACAGATGTCATGAATGATGCCGATATCCGCCAGAACGCGGCGGAAATGGATCGAGACGTAATCGCTGCCACCATCGGTCTTGGCCATCTCCGGCACACCCCAGTCCAGCAGGCAGCGCCGCATCAGCGCACAGAGAGCGGTGGCCCGGCTGACCGGCACCACCAGCACCCTTGCGCGGCGTGGCCACACATCGATCGCACCCACGATCACATGGCGGCCATCGGTGCACATCACATCCGCCGGCGTGCTGTCGAGCTCCCAGAGCGCGTTCGGTGCCACCACGCCTTCCGAACGCGAGCCGAAGGCGGGCTGCCGGGTGTTCCTGTACCCATCCGGATCGGTTACGGCGCAGAGGTCATGATCATTGTTCGCGCGCCAGGCCTTCAACCAGCGCTGCACCGCGCGTAAGCTAGGCGGCTTGCCGTAACGCGCCTTCAGCACCCGTACCACATGGGAGGCCGTCAGATGAGGCCCATGCTCGTAGATCAGCGCCTCGACACAGTCGCGCATCTGGCCCTCGGTCAGCGGCCCGCAGCGACCGCGTCCGGGCCGGTCGGTGAGCACCGGGACCCGCGCCTCCGGAGGAAGCCCCTTGCAGGCCAGCCGCCAGCGGCGCACGGATACGGCCGCAACGCCGAAGTTCGCTGCCACCCGCGCATCCGCCTCGATCTGCGGCACGCCCGCCCGGCGAAGCCGCTCGGACTGTGCCACCGCATCGAGGCGCAGGCGGGTTGCAGGCCCTGGCGCTGCTGGTTCGGTCAGAGGTGCAGCATCGGACTTGCACGCGCCCTGCGCCGGCATTGCTTGGCGCGTGCGGGCGTCATGCAGGGGCGCTGCGGGGGAAGAATTCAGGGAGTAGAGGTGATCAAGGAACCGGTTCGTCATGGCGAGAACCCGGTGTTTTGCAGTTTCGGCGGTGCCTGGGCCGAATCGTGATGGTTATGCGCCGCGTAACCATTCGTGTCCTGTATCCGGGCACCTTTGCCGCGGTGCTCCAGCCAGGCGTGAATGCGGATCATCGCAGGCCGCTGCTTCTCGATAAAGTCAAAGATCAACTTCGAGACGCGTTTTTCGGCCGCCGCCGCTGCGTTGCCGTGCAGGGCCTGCAAAGCCCCGATACAGGCCGGAGATTCCACCCGGCTCACGCAACGCTCAACCAGCCTCAGGGCTTCCGCCAGATCGGCCTTGTTGGCGCGCTCAATATCGGCGACCACGTTACTGGCCTCTCCGGCGGCAACGCGGGCCTCCAGCTCCGCATTCACGGCCCGCAGCCGTTCGTTCTCGCGGCGCAGAGAAGCTTCCGATCTTGCAATCCGCGCCTCGTCACGCGTGCGGTCCCGCGACCAGCCCTGCAGCCCGGCCTGCACCAGCAACCGGTCCGCCTCGGTCGGTTCCAGCGCGGCCACGGCCTGATGATGCCCGAAGCTCAGACCTGCGTTGCGCCGGTCTGCCGGAAAACGGCGCGCAACATGCGCGCAAATCTTCACATAATCG
Organism: Ruegeria atlantica; assembly: GCF_013032505.1. Classification (GTDB taxonomy): domain Bacteria; phylum Pseudomonadota; class Alphaproteobacteria; order Rhodobacterales; family Rhodobacteraceae; genus Ruegeria; species Ruegeria atlantica_F. The sequence goes on along the minus strand of NZ_WQCG01000005.1, from coordinate 249,550 downwards.
TAGCCGCCGTCATAAGCGAGCTCAGCCAGCGCCAAGCTGAGATCTCCGTAAGCGCGATCCCAGCTGTTGGCCCAGTCCCCCATCGACCAGGCCGAACCGGTCTCCAGGGCCTGTGCCTCGCGCCTTTGGGCGATCGGTTCCCGCCCCGCCTCTATCCAGGCCGCCCGCTCGCGCTCGGAGCGGCTGCGTTCGTCGATCTCAATCATCACCGTCCTGCACGTTTGGTTTGCCTGTGTTCAGCGGCCCCGGCCGTCCGGCGGGTGGTGCCGATGAGAGGGTCTCCAGGAATTCACCTGCCGCTTCAGAATTACGTTTGGCCTGTTCTGAAAGTCGGCTCAGCCCAATCGAAAGGGCTTCAAACCCAATGGCCTGGCTCGCAAGAACCTCTGCCATGTGCGCAATCAAAATGTCCCGCGCGGCCAGGTCTTCCTGTGCCGCGCGGGCCTGCCCGGGGTTCTTCGCCTCACCCATTGGCTCGTTTCTCTCATCAGCCATCAGCTTGTCCTTCGTCCTGTGATGGCACGGGGCGCACCATCCGGTAGAGCCAGATCCGCTCGCCACGCGGGCTCACGCTTTGGCGGCAACTGATCCGCGCACCGTTATCCCTCAGCTCCGCAATGCAGGCATTGACCGCGCAGACACCCGCGCGCCGCACGATGTCCAGCGTCGAGTGCTCCGCACCGTCGGCGAGACAGGCATGCACACGCTGCAGGCGGGGGGAGCGGGAGAGCTTTGCCGCATGCATCAGGCAGCCCTCCCCAAATCAGCTGCGGCGGCGCAGGCCCGGACCACCTTGGGGGATGGTTCGACACCGGACCAGGCCGCCGCTACCATCGGCGCTGCCACACAACCGATGGAGGGAAAATGATGAAAGAAACCGACAGAGACCTGCTTGAATCCATTCTTGTCGCAGAAGTGCTTCTGCTTTCCCGGGAGATTGATCGAGAAAGATGCAAGCACGGCGTCACAAAAATTGGGGGCGACTACACACATGAAGCTATCACTCTCATTCGTCAGAAGAGGCCGACAGTGCTTCAAGCGCTTCGCGCTCCGCACTGAACTCGGCAGAAGTTGCATCAAAGACCGAGACCCAGAGAAGCAAGTCCCTGGCACGCTCAATGACCGCAACCGCCTGGGAGACGGAGAGGCCATGCAAGGTCGGCAGGATGTCGATAGCAAGCCGATCAACCCCGACCTTGCTCAGTTCCCGACGCCGGGCGTTACAGAGATCGCGGGTCATGGGTCTCTCTCCTCCTGAATGCGGCGCGGGGGACGATAAGGTCTTTAAAGCACGCTGAAGCGGCAGGTTCTCCTCGTGAAGATCCCTGGTAACGGTCTCCAGGACTATCCGCTGGAAATCGGGCTTGCCCTTCGCACTGCGTTGCGGGTCGTGTGTGGCCTCTTCGGTCATGAGTCTCTCCCCGGTTCAACCTGAAGGTGCCGCTCATTGCGCCTCTCCCGGCTTTGCGTTACCCGGCAGCCGCTCCATCACCTCCATGGCCCGGAAGGCGGCATAATCGCTTTCGTCAATCCAGTCGGCTGCGTTACGGATGCCATGCAGGATGGTCTTGTGGTTGCGGCCGCCAAGGGCCGCTCCGATCTCGTTCAGGCTCGCCTGCGTCAGCGCGGCCAGAAGCAGCATCGCCATGTTGCGGGCTTCTACGACACCTGGCCGTCTGTCCTTGTTACGCAGCGTGTCCGCGTCGTAATCAAAGACGGCTGCGGTCAGGCAGATGATGCGCGTCATCCGCCCAACAATCAGCTGCGGGGCCACGTCCGGATCTCCAAGCTCGGCAATCGCGGTGCGGGCTTCCAACCGGTAGGCGGGCACGTCACCGAACGGGCCCGGTTCAGATATTTTCAGGCGCGCCTCCAGCCGCTCCATCACTTTGTGTTTTTCCAGCGTGGCCGCCGCCAATACAGCCAGTCGCAGATGCCGGATCGCGTGGTGCGCCGCATCCGGACCACCGGCAGTCATGCAGGTGTTTGCAGCGCTCAGCGACCCGCGCAGCTGCCGGAAGCTCGCAAGCGCGGTCATGACATCACCCACACGGCAATCAGAAATCCGAAGAACACGGCCGCAGCCAGAAGCACTTGAGCCAGAAGCGCTTGCGTGCGGCGGAGCCCTTTTTCCAGATCGATCACCGAACGGCGCAGCTCCTGCACCGCCCCGGTCAGCGCCTCCACGCTCCTGGTGAGTTCAGCGATACGCTTATAGAGGGTGGTGTACGTGGCGCGCCTGTTGTCAGGCGTGTTCATAACGGGTTCCTCCTCAGTCGGGGGGACAGCGGTCCGGGGCGCAGACGCGATCTCCATCTTGTCCCAGAGCGCATCGGCCATGACCGCGACCAGGTTCATCCGGCCGGCATGCCCGGCGCGGCAATAGAGCGTTGTCATCTCCTTGCGGAACTGGCCCGGCGCGCGGGCCCGGGACAGGCTGTGCAGAACGCGCGCCTTCATGGCGGTTTCGGTTTCCGGGGATCGGGTCAGGGTCATGAGAACACCCACGCGGCCAGAAGACCGCCCCAGAGAAGCACAAAGATGCTGAGTGCCCCGATCACATCCCCCAGCCAATGGTCGTTCAGGGCGTGTACTGCGCGTATCAGGCTCTGCAAAAAGGTCCCGGCCCGCGCGGCTGGGTGGGTGGGTAAACCGGTGCGGGCCGGGGGCAGGTGTGCCGCGCCAGGGACAGTACAGCGCGGCAGGCAGGAACGGATACGGCGGTCCGCGCGGATATGCCGGGGACTGAGGATCATGCTCTTGTTCCTTTGCGGGATTTGAGGCCCGGGCATTCCGGGCGCATCACGCCGCCTGGACAGCCGCATTCGGGCCAGAGAGGGCAGTGAAATACAAAGGTGTCATCCGTGTTCGCAGCCGGGGCCGTCACAGCGCTTTGAGCCGGGCCGGGGATGGCGTGAGTGGTGGGCTTGAGACCCCCGGCCCGGCTACCGACGCGAGCGGTGTTGCGCCGGGTATCGGGTGCGGCCGCGTAGGTCACGCCGCGTCCTCCGCCTTGGAGGCATCCGCCGCCGCTAAAGCGGCAGGCGAATCGGGGGTCGGATCGGGGCGTGGGATGTCAGGCGGCCAGTCCAGATCCGACGGCCAGTGGTTGGAAAGCCACTGTATGACCCGATTAACTCGTCGAATGGTAATCCGGCCGGTTTTTAAACGATCTACAAGGTTTACGTCGCCAATTGAGTACCGGCCGACGCTGGCCACCGACAGTGACTTTGCATCTGCATATTTTTTGATTGAATCCAGAAGGTATTGCACAAACATGTGCAACTGTATTGCATATATTTGTGCAACTTTCAATATTTCATTGGACCGCCACCAAATTATTGCGCATATATGTGCAATGAGTGAGCGTTTGACCGGTACCGAGTTTCTTAAGTCGCTGATAAACAATGCGATAAAGAAAAAAAACATCTCTCTGCACAATGCGGAGGTGGGGCATGGTCTGCCCAGAGGATCAATACGTAACGTATTAGATGGTCACGATCCTAGATTTTCGCGCGCTGTTGAAATCTGCGAAGCGCTCGGTATTGAATTCCAGATTGGCCCGCCGCGCAGCGCTGCCGAAGGGGATGCGCCTGACGTATCGAGTCCAGGCGAATCCTCGAACGTCGTGCCACTGGAACGCGTACCCAAGTCCGTGTCTGACCTGTTGGGGCTACCTGAGGGCGTGAGCGCGGATGAGGTTTGGCGGGTAATGCAAGCGAAGATTCCCACACAGGGCATTGCCAACGCATCGTCCGCAGACGCGCTGGAACGCAGAATGGAACGTGCCTACAAGATCGAAACCAGAAACCTGCTTGACAGGTTGGACGAACTGGTAGTGCGCCTGCCTGCGCCAAAGCCACCGGAGGTGCGCAGGTTTAAGATGCGGGCTGTTGGCGGGCTGGACGGTGCATTGTTTAGGGACGCTGGCCTCGGAACTGCACTGATCGCGGCCGATGACGTTCCGTCCGATCTGGATCCCAGCCTTACGGTGGCGATACGTGCGGGTGGTTTGGCAATGGAACCCACAATTCAGAGCGACTATCTCCTAGTGCTAAATCTTGCCGCCACCCAGCCTCGGGAAGGCGCTATTTTTATGATAGTATCCGATAGCAACCTTGTCGTCAGACGGCTGCGCCGTAAGGCCGGGGCTTGGATCATGACCAACGATGGAAATGAAGAACAAGCGGGCTCGCTCGCGGACAACACTCGGATTGTGGGCCGCGTAGTCTGGTTTGGACCGGAGGGGGCGGTTGTGGTGGATGGGTAGGATGATGGGTAAGATAAAGGCTACAGCATCAGGATCATCCGAGGAAACGCCACACAACTGCCGTTCCTTGCATTTGTGCCATAATCTTTCGCAAATGACCGCAAAGCGCTAAAATCGGATTTTGCGTCCCATTTTAACAGCTACTTTTGGACTCTGAACGTGATCATTTTGCTGCGGTGCAGTTGCATCAACCAGACTTTGGCCCCGGCGAAGTTTACTGAATGATCTCAATAGTCAAATAGTTCTGCAATATCAGTGTAAGCTACATACGTGGGAGCTTCTACGTTTTCCAAACCAAAGGTATAGTAGTGTTTTCGAGCCGCCCGCCAGCCGCGTACCAGGCTGGGCACTCTGGACTCTGGCAGATCTCCTCCGCGCCACGCCTTTGCGTCCAGCCATTCACCAGTTGCCAACTGGGAGTTGGTGGGCGTAGGACAGTTTTTCCCGTATTTGGTACTCAGTACCCGATTACGATGTACCATTGCCCTTCGGACTATACTCAGCATCCAGCCATCAATCTTCCGCAATTCTTTGGGGTCATTGATCAAACAGTAAAAGCCCATGAGGCCTTTCATTTTACGAAGCATCTGCCCTTCGTAAATGAAGGCCCGCAATTCTTCCTCTGATAACCCACCGTACAAGGAGCGACGCATCTCGTATATTAGTCCCAACAAATCCCAATCGTACGCATGTGGTGCATTCGCAGCCCGGTTGGAGTTGAAGCCTGCGTCCAAATACTGCAGCAAATAGATATTAACCAAGCGCGATATTCGCGATTTGATCCGAGCCACTACTTTCTCAGGAACCCCAAGGCCCTCTTGGCCAAATCGATACCCCAAATAATCAAAATGCGGGCAACTACTAAGCTCCTGCTTGCCACCCGCAATAATGGTGATACCCGGTGATTTCTCTTCGTTGATTTTGAGGCCGCTATTCGAACAGTGATCATGGAAACAACGTTCCAAAAGTTGAGCCTGCTCATATGTGCGGCAAAGTGCGACGACATCATCAGCAAAGCGTACGAACTTGCCTGACTGAGCGGCCAATGCCGTGTCTAGTTCGTGATTTGCGACATTGGCGAGCAACAGAGATACAGACGAACCCTGAGGTGTTCCTTTGAACCGCCTTTTAAATCGGCCTTTGTGATAGTCTTGATAGTCGCAGTGGCTGTGGCGCAGAAACCTATCGAATATATGTCGCTCGTGTGGCGTCAGGCTGATTTTTCCAGCATCTTCCAATCGTTCTGTTAAGTATCTTGTTGGGATCAAATCGAAATACTTTTCAAAGTCGATTTGAACAGCGAACAACTTGCCGCCGGCATCAAAGTCCGTCAGCGCGAGAATTGCGTCAAAGACATTCTTGTCTGGGTGGTATGCGTAGGACGAGGGAGAAAGACGTTTTGTGTTTCGGTTTCGCGTTCGTTTGAGAACTACGTTTGCCAAAGCAGCATCTGGTATGGTGAACGCCATAATGCTGCGCTTTGACCCATCCGGCTTAGGTATTTGGTAATTTACAGCAGGAGTTGGTTCATATTGCCGAGTAAGCACTTTGTGCCAAATAGTCTTGGCCAAGAAATTCGCATTTCGAGCGCAGAACTTTGGGTCAAAGTGCCGGTGTGGAAAGGTTGTTCTTTTGGGCTTTGGAACACCCGCCGCTATCCCAGTGCGTTTCTCAAATCTTGCCCGATATTTTTGATCTGTTTTTTTTTGTCGCTCTGCCTTCGCAAAGGCTTTCTTAGACAAACGCTTAATTTCGGCTTTCAAAGCATTCTGCATTAAATCATCACCATTTCCACGCAGGTCGGTGGGGGAGCTAAGAGTCAGGGACTCCAATGAAACAAGTCCATCGTCACACCTTGCGGTGCGCCATCGACACCTTGAGCGTCCGGTAATTCGCCCGCCCCACCATCGGCTACTACGCCTCTTCTGGTTGAGTACCAGCGATTTCATGCAAAGGTCAATTGAAACATGCATCTACAACCGCTAACCAATAAAATGAATTGCTAGTCTTTTGGCTGTTGCAGTGTGACGAGAGCTTAGACAAACATTAAGATGTTCAAATGAATGTAAAATCTTTACCAAATAACCAATTTCACGCGCAGTTGAATGCCTATTCAACAATAGAGGAACCGGGTTATGCCTTGATGGTTGATGGGCCATGGGGGTGTGGCAAGACGCACGTGATACAAGAGTGGGCGAAAGAACGATCAGACTGTCTGTACGTAAGCCTTTACGGCGCAAAAAACGCGCCCGCGATTGAAGAGTGTTTGTTTCAAGCGTTACTCCAGCGCCCTGGATTTAGTATCCCTTCTGGATGGACAGATGCAGCCGAGGGGGTGCTTAATAAGTTTACCGGCGCGAATATCGACGTTACTGGGGCGTTCCGTAGAACAGTACTAAAAGCAACGCCAAGGATAATTATTTTCGACGATTTGGAACGCACTTGTATGCCGGCTCCGGAATTGCTGAGCGTCCTAAACCGATTTGTCGAACATGAGCCTCGCAACGTTATTTTGTTAGCCAACCAAGAGGAACTCAAAGGCGAAAATGACCGGGATTACAGCAGGTCGCGTGAAAAAGTCATTGGTCGCACTGTCTCGCTTTACGCAAACTCATCTGCTGCGCTCGAACAGATTTTTGGCAGTCTAGGCAACGACCCGGAGACACGAGAAGCGCTAGAATTTATGTGTGAGCACAAGGACTTGATTGAGTCAGTTTTCATTTCGTCTGAAACGCAAAATCTGAGGCTCTTGCGCTATGCGGTTTTTGATCTTGCGAGGTGCTTACAACAGATCCCAGATGATCTGCGATCCATCAAGTCGGGAATGAAAGACTTGGTAGCGACGTTTTTGGCACTATCGATCACCTATCAAAAGTCGCCCAATTTGGACTTAAATCTCTTGTGTAGCTATCCGGCTTACGTGAGAAGCCGGAACGATGCGCGAGGCTCAAGTGATCATGAGTCCTCGAACGTGGACGACGTCGAGGCGTTTAGGGCTCTGTTTAACAATCATCCACACGTATACGTGGACGGTTCACTAATTTCTGCTGAACTTGCGTCAGCTTGGATTTGCCGGGGGTTTGCATCCAGTGAATTGGTTGAAACGGTTTTGCGCGCCGCTCCGCAATTCCCGTCTGGAACAGAAGAGAGTTGGCAAACGTTGTATTGGTGGACAAAGTTCGGCGCCGAGGAAGTTGAGGCCGCATTGTTGGATGTTAGGCGAAAGATTGAAGAAAAAGAGTTTTTAGACCCTTTGGTGATATTGCACGTCGCAGGGTTGATGCTGGACCTTTCGGATCACAACGTAGGATTTGAAACTAAGTCAGATCTAGTTGAGCTCTTCAAAACCTACATTGCCGAAGCTGAAGATTCGAAACGTTTACCTGGTGATATCTCTAGACGAAAATTCTACGGACTGATTGACGGCGGAGCGGCCTATGGCTTGGGCTTTTACGCAATCAAGAGCACTGAGTTCAACGAGATTCTGATTGAACTTGTAGAGGCTCTGGACCGAATTTATTGGAGTTCAAATCCTGATCGAGCGTCGGAATTGTTCGAACTGGCCCAGACAAACATTCTCGGGTTCGTCAGCGCTATTGATGGTAAATTCGAAGCGCAGGGCGTTCCTGATTTTTCAAGCGATCCAATCCTTGTCGGCATGGACCCCAAGCTCGCGGCGGAAAAAATTTTCGGCTTGCCCCCCCAAAACGCCGACGCGGCCATCTCTTCCTTCAAAGACCGCTTAGAGCGTTTGGAGGGATTGGCAAAGGCGGGTGCATATGATGGGTTTGGCGAAAGAGGTTGGATGAGGGAATTTAAACGTTCTGCTGAAGAAATTGCACTAGCTGCTTCAGAAGTAAAAAGTGCTCAAATTCGATACCTACTTGAGCGAAACCTGAGCTTTCTGGGCGATTAGCGGCATCAATCAATTCTTGAGCACTTTGATGCCCCCCAAATTCTGAGAGCGAAGGTCTGAATCGCCTCCAATGCTGCCGAATGCACCCTCAGAGCCCAAGTATTGCGACTACGACCGCATCGGGCTCATTCGGCGAAACTGTTCCTGTGTTCAGTTGTGTCGCTGGAAATTGGTCAATCACACAAACCTGAACTTCACCGCTCACTCACCTCCAGAGATTAATAACTCTCGGACCCGCTTGCGCACCCTGGCGCTGGCAGTGTAGCTGGTTTCTACTTCCTCTATATCAGCCCATGCGAACATCTCCCGTATCTCGTAGCGATCGTTGATCGACAGAATGAAGCGCCCCTTGAGGCGCTTCAGCATTTCCGCCAGTCGCTCAAAATCACCACGCTCAAAGACGCCCTTGCCGTAATCGGCCTCGCAGCCCCAGTAAGGCGGGTCGAGATAGAACAGTGTTCCCGCGCCATCGTAGCGGGGTATGAATTCGGCATAATCCAGACATTCGATCACGACCCCTGCAAGGCGAGTGTGAAGGTCCTCCAGCATGGGCTCGAGCGTTGTCAAGTTGAACCGGCCGGGGCGATCTCTTGCGACACCGAAGGTCTGGCCTGAAACCTTGCCGCCGAAGGCCGTGCGCTGGAGATAGAGGAAGCGCGCGGCGCGTTCGAGATCGGTTAGGGTATCGGGATCGGTCTGAGCCAGGCGCAGGAATTCGTTTCGGGTGGTGATCTGGAAGCGCAGCATGTCCAAAAACTGCGGGTAATGACGCTGCAGGATCCGGAAGAGGTTGCTGATGTCGCAGCCGATGTCATTGATCACCTCCGCGCGCGGTCGCATCCTGCGGCGCAGAAAAACGCCACCCATGCCAACGAAGGCTTCCGCATATGTCGTGTGCGGAACGCTGTCGATGCGCGCCCTGATGCGCCGGGCGAGGTTTCTTTTGCCGCCCAGCCAGGGGGCAACAGGTCTGATCGGTTCGACGGGTTCCAATGGTGTTTCGAGACTCGACAAGGGGTCCGCCTCCCACAATCATGTCCCCGCCGTGTACACGGTGGCGGGACGGCCTGAACTGGCCGGTTCTGGTCGTGGGAGGTGTCACTCCCGGCTCGGGGTGTGCCCGCACCCCGGCCCCGTCTGGCCCTGATGGGCTCTCCGGCGGCTGCGAGAGCGGTTTAACACTGTGCGGAACCTCTATGGCAGCGGACCATGGTCCGAGGAAGTTCACTTTTTGAGCATCCGTCACTTATGGATGAAGAGTTTCAACCAAATAAATGGTTTCAGGGCCCAGCCGCAACAAAGCATACTCAGACTATGTCCAATAAGTGGCCATATTTGAATGTTCAGTTGCTTACACTCAGCTATTGCGCGTTTGCTTGCGCTCAACCAAAAGTAGAAAAGATATCTCTTCCGCCTCGACTTCTGAGATTGTTTGGATAAAGTGCTCGAAACAACAGGCCTATCAAATGAAATGTGGCCGAAGAGGAGCCACATGGTTGAATATCTCGAACTAACGATTGACGAACTTTTGCTTGATGAAGAGAATCCACGTCTCGGTGCAGTTGGTAGTCAATCTGAAGCGCTGGATGCTTTGCTGCGGCTAAATCAAAGCCATTTTCGTAACCTAATGCTTAGCATAAAACGCAATGGGCTTGATCCCGGCGACAACCTATACGTGATAGATAGTGAAGAACCAGAAGACTACGTTGTATTGGACGGGAACCGCCGCCTTGCTGCTTTGAAGGTCCTTGCTCGGCCTGATTTTCTAGATGGCACTGAGGCATCGGCCTCAACAAAAAAGTCTCTGTTGCGGGCGGCGGAATCCTTCGACAGGAACGAAGTTGAACCAATCCGGTGCGTGAGGTTTGACGACCGGGCGACCGCAGACGACTGGATATACCGTCGTCACACGGGCGATATGGATGGGGAAGGTCGTATTCAATGGGGACGGACCGAGATACAAAGATTCACCGGCGATAGGTCGGTGTTAGATATAATCGACTTCGTGGGGCGGAATGCAGAGTATACCGATGCGGAATGGGCGCAAACCAAGGCTACCATTGAAAGTAGAAAGTCGAGTAACATCGGTCGTCTGCTCGAGTCTGCGGCGGGCAAAAAGCACATTGGCATCTCCATCTCGAACAATGGCGACGGCAAGACACCGATGCTCTCAGCCGACCCGGAGTGGGCATTGGGTGTACTAAAGCGCATCATAGAAGACGTTAGGGATGGGGTGGTAGACTCCCGTAGCCATAACACTGCGTCCGAGATCGAAGATTACTTTAAGACTTTGCCGAAAGAGTTGCAGCCACCCAAGGGCAAGAGGCCAGCGGCCAAGGCATTCCGCGATATTAGTGTGAAAGCTCCCGGACCTGCTACTTCGACGACCACAACGAAAGCAAAGCCAAGAACAAAGGGCGCGCCGCGCACACGAGCAACGCTCGCTCCCAAGAAGCTGACGTTTCAACACCCGCCTTCTGAAAAGGGGAAGCAACTGCTGCGCGAAGCAACGCTGATTGACCCCAAAAAGTTGCCAGTTTCATCTGCGGCTGTTCTCCGGGCTTTCATTGAAATGGCTGTCGAAGACTACATTGCAAAAGTAGGTTTGCCGAAGATGGGGAAAACGAAGGACGGGAAGCCATTCGACCTGTCTCTGTCCCAAAAAGCCGAATCCGTTATCCAGCACATGACTAGGAATAAGGTGGCTTCCAGCAGTGATCTTCGCGAGTTCCGCAAAGGTGTCGCTGACAGCAAAGCGCCAGCTTCAATTCAATCCTTGCATGGCTTCGTCCACAGCAAGTATGCCATGCCCACACCCGAAGGGGTGCGCGCGGGTTGGGACTGTTGTGTTCCTGTGTTTGAGGCGACGTATGGCAAAGTTTGATGGAAGATGATCGACGAATTGGGTTGACGCAAACAGGACGATACTCGCCTCTGCGTTACCCGGGTGGAAAAGGTAAGATTGCTCGCTTTATGCGGTCAATCGTGCGTGAAAATGGATTGTCGGATGGCCGATACGTTGAAGCCTACGCAGGTGGAGCCGCGGTGGCTTGGGAATTGCTGATTACCGGGGTCGTTAGGCGCGTTACAATCAACGACATTAGCCGACCCGTTTATGCCTTCTGGGACAGCGTTCTAAACCGGACAGACGACCTTTGCCGCCTAATACAGGACCGGCCTGTGACAGTGGACGAATGGGACTACTCGAAAGACATATTCCGACGAGGTTCAGATGATAACCTCGAGATTGGATTTGCATTTTTCTTTTTGAACCGTACCAACAGGTCTGGAATTTTAAACGGCGGAATAATCGGCGGGCGCGATCAAACCGGCAATTGGAAGATTGATGCCCGCTACAACAAAACTGATTTGATCAGACGAATACAGAAGATCGCTGATTTACGGTCTCGAATCGAAATTACACAATTGGATGCGGTCGAGTTCTTTGAAACACAGGCATCTAAGTGGAACGACAAAACCCTCATTTATATTGACCCCCCATACTTTGAAAAAGGGCGATACCTGTACCACGACGCTTATGGCCAGGATGATCATCGCGTTGTCTCTGAGGCAATTTCAAAGCTGAACGGGGTCAAATGGATTGTGTCCTATGACGACGTCATGCCAATCCATAATCTCTACGAAGATTGGTATTGGCTTCAATACAGCCTGAGCTACAGCGCGCGGAACCGATTGCGTGGTCGTGAGGCAATGTTTTTCAGCGATGGGCTAACCGTGCCAGAAGTGCCAAAACCTCTTGTTGAAATCGATCGAGATCACATCGATAACCATCGAAATGTAGCTCAACGAAATTTTGCGAATATGGCGAACACTTGATATCAGCCGTGTAGAAATCACGGCACAATCCCAGCCCATCCGGGACAGGCTTCGACAAAATCGGCATAGCTTTCGGCGATATCCCGCTTCGTTTCAGCGGTATCGAAACGCGAGCGTGTGGACAGGCTTTCACCCCAAATGCGGCAGAGGGTGGCCTCAGTCGCGCCACCCGCTGTCTTCGTATTTGCGCAGCCGGCCAGGATCAGTGCGGTTGCGAGCCACACGATCCTCGATGTCGTCAGCATGTCTGAGGTCCTCCAGTTCGGAGCGGTTGTGCGCGTCCCGGGCGGCGTCGCGGCGCAGCCAGGCGAGGGAGATTGCGCCCGCGGCGACAAGCGCGGCCCAGAGGGCGGCGCGGGTAGGAATGAGGCGGGTGATACGCCCGAGCATCACCGGTCTCCGGCGGCCCATTTGTGCAGGCGTTCACGCAGGATCCAGAGGGCGGCCAGCGCCACAATGCTTGCCAGTGCCAGGGCGATGATCTGTGCGGTTCCGTCCAGCGCCGCGACGGCGGTGGTGGCCCCGGCCGCACTTGCGCCGATCTGGGTGGCGGAGGCGCGGATGGTGGTGGACTGGACCGGATTGGTCCGGGGCTTGCGCGCCCGGCGAATGGAAAGAAGACGTTCGGTGCTGTAGGCCTTGATGCTGACCGCATCGCCGTGATTGCCGCCGATGATCTCCAGCAGGCCGTCAGCGCGGATCTTGTGCAGGAACCCGGTATGGCCCTGCCAGCCATCGGGTTTGACCCGCCAGAACACGACAATGTCTCCAGGCATCGCATCGGCCGGATCGATCGGATCGCCCCATCTGTCGTAGCTCCGCGCGGTGAGCTTTCCGGTGCCCTGAAGCCCGCATTGGGCCAGCACGGCTCCGACAAAGGCGGCACACCAGGGGGTTTCATCATCGGCCATGGGCACGCCTGCGGCCTCGAACATAGCCAGAATGTCAGGGTTATGGCGCGCGCCGGGCCATTCCCTTGTGCCGACATGACCCAGCGCTGCGGCATGGAGCGCCGCGCTGATCGGGATGCTGGCTCGGGAGGTCGGGGACATGATGCAGGCTCCAGGGGAAAGACGGCCGCCCCGCCGCTGCAGCCGTCTTGTTGTGCTCGCGCCTGTCGGCGGGCGCGCTCCGGTCATGGGGGTATTGGCGCAACTCTAGCCGGTCCCGTGCATCCGGTGCAGCGGACCATGGTCCGCTGCCGGGGCGGATTGGAGCGGTCTAGTGTGATCGCATGAACATGATCGCCACATCCGGTGATCCGGGCCAGATCGCGTCGTCCGAGTTTTCGGCGCTGGACGGCTGGATCGATATTTTCCGAACCGGCACGCATCGCGATGCCCGGGGCCGGGAGATGACCTGGGGCGCGGAAGATCTGCGGCGTGTTGCGGAGGATTACGTGCGTGCAGATCCCGCGCCGGTGGTCAAAGGGCACCCGGAGACGGATGCGCCGGCCTATGGCTGGGTCGAGGCTTTGCGAGTGGCGGGTGACCGCCTTCAGGCGAAGCTGGCGCGGCTTGATCCGGCGTTTCGATCGGAGGTGGAGGCGGGCAGCTTCGGGCCGCGCTCAGTGGCCTTGCAGCCTCTGCCCGGCGCGGGTTGGCGGCTGAGGCACCTGGGATTTCTGGGCGGTGCGCGGGCCGCTGTTGACGGGCTGTCCCCCAGCCAGTTTGCCTGCGGTGCGGCCGATATTTTCTGTTTTTCCTCGGAGGATGAGATGAACACCCCTGTATTCACAAGCGTTCGGACGCAGCCTGCGGCCCATGTGGTTCAGAACCCGGGTCCGCAACCTGCCTCGGCCTACGCGGCAGCGGTTCAACCGGCGGCGCAACGCGCGCAACCGAATGCGCAACCCGCGCAACAGGTTGTGGCGTTGGTGCCAAACGCGGCACCCGCTGCCGACCCGGCAGCCCAGACCCCACAACAGTTTGCCACGCAGGATCCGTGCGTGACTGCGGCACAGCCCATGGCGATGGTGGGTGTGCAATGGCCGACCCCGGCACAGCCGGGTGCACAGCCCGCGCCCCAACCCGTCCAGGCCTTTGCCGCCGATCCCGGCCCGGCCCTGCCACCCAACGCGGCACAGGTGGACCAGGCGGCCGCACAGCAGACGCTTCAGCCCGGAACGGCCAATGCCTCGGAGGCGGTGCAGCTTGCCGCGGAACGGCAGGCGCTCTTTTCTGAACGCCAGGCCATTGCTGCCGAGCGCGTCGCACACCAGCAGATCGACCGGGAGCGCAGCGCGCAAGCCCGGGTTCAGGCCCATGTCACGGCGGGTCGGGTTACGCCTGGCGAAGCGCCAGCCTATGCGGCGCTCTTCTGCGCGCTCGATACGGCGGGCGGGCAGATGCCGATGGCGGGCGCGGATGGCCGTACGGTGCTGCAAACACCGTCCACCGTTCTGGATGCGTTGCTGGCGCAGTTGCCGCAGCGGGTGCCGCTTGGAGCCCCGCAACACACAGCGCAGGCGTTTTCCGCACCGGTGCCGGTACCGCCCGCACAGCCCGGTGCTCCGGCAGGCGATCCGCAGGTCGCGATGCAGACGGCGGCGGAACAGCTTGCCCGTGATGCGCGGGCGCTGATGGCAGCTGACAAGAGCGGCACGCTGGATCTTCCATCGGCGATTCAACGGGCCCGCGCAGGGGAGAAGGCGCAATGATGAACTACCTTCTGACCCGCAACTACAAGGCTTCCGGCGCGATCCCGGCGCGCCGACTGGTGCGGACGGGACCCAACGAGGGGGAAGTGCGGCTGGCCACGGCTGGCACACAGCGCCCGCTCGGGGCTTCGGCGGATGTGGATGTGGCCGATGGTGCGCCTTGTGACGTGCATCTGGTAGGCACCGCCCTTGTCGAGGCCCATGGCGCGATCAACGCCGGGGATTCTGTCACTGCCGCAGCTGAAGGCCGTGCCCAGACGGGCACGACCGCCAACCATTACTCGGCCGGGATCGCGCTGAGTTCTGCCACTGCCCGGAACGACGTCATCGAGGTGCTGCTGGCACCTGATCGCATCTGACTTTGAGGACTTAAGTCATGTTTCAGTTCACCCATCCAGATCCCGGCCTGATGATGCCGGCCGCCGCCGTGCTGGCTGCCTTTGCCGCACAACCCGGCGCACAGCCGGGCATGCATGAGACACATCCCGGCTTTGCGAACCTGCCGCCCGCCGCCTTTGCTGCCGCGCCGCTGGCCAGCCCCTATCCGGTGGATTTCCAGCGCACGGCATTGGCGATCGGATATTCCAACGAGGAATACATCGCCGATATGGTACTGCCGCGCCTGCCGGCGCTGAGCCGGAAGGAATATCGCTACACCGAATACCCCATCGGCGAGCATTACACGGTCCCTAACACACATATCGGGCGGCGTTCGGTGCCCGCGATGGTACATCTGAGCGCCTCCGAAGCGACCCGGTCGATCGAGGATTTCGGCCTTGATGATGCGATCCCGTTCGATGATGTGAACAATACGCCATCGACCACGGTCGCCCCCCTCGATCGCTCCAGCATGACGCTGACCGATCTGCTGATGATCGCGCGGGAGAAGCGGGTCGCGGATCTGGCTTTTGATGCCAACAGATACGGCGCGGCGAACAAGACGACCCTGTCGGGAACATCGCAATGGAGCCATGCCGACGGTACGCCGCTGCGCGATATCGTTGAGGCGAAAACATCCATGATCGTGAAGCCCACCGATCTCGCGATGGGCGAGGAGGTGTTCGGGAAGCTCCAGGTGCACCCGACGGTGCTCAAGGCCACCCATGCCAATGACGGCGACAGCGGCATTGCCTCGAAGCGGGCGATCGAGCAGGTGCTGGATCTGCGCGTCCATGTGGGTTCTGCGCGGATCAACAGCGCGCGTCCGGGCCAGGACGCGCGTCTGACGCGGCTCTGGGGCAAGCATGCGCTTCTTTATCGCTCCGATCCCAACGTGGACTACAAGGGCCCGCCCTCGCTCGGCTTCACCGCACCTTATCTCGGCAAGCAGACCATGACGGGATTCGATCCCCGGATCGGCGCGCGCGGCACTTTCGTGGTGCGCGTGGTGGACAGCTGCGACGAGGTGCTGGTGGCACCGATGGCGGGCTTCTTCTTCAAAAACGCCGTTGCCTGACGCGGGCGCGCAGCGCAGCCAAAAAGGAGAGCGCAAATGAGTAAATCCGAAACCCGTATCCTGCTGCGGACCAACCTCAAACATGACGGCGTGAGCCATGCTGCCCGGGACACCGTGGTGCTGCCGGAAGCGATCGCCGAAGCGCTGATCGCGGACGGGGATGCCGAACCTGTGGCAGATAAAGCGCCCCGCGCCACAGACACGGCCCCGGCCAATGCGCAGAACTCTGACCCCGCGCCTGACCGGGCGTCCCTGCTGGCTGCCGGGATTGCGGCGCTGGAGCCGGGCAATGCCGATCACTGGACGAATGCGGGCAAGCCGGAGGTCCGGGCACTGGCGGCGGCAACCAAGCTCGGAGATATCAGCGCCAAAGAGCGCGATTTGGCCTGGGCGGCATACCAAGCGTCCAGAGGCCCGGAGGGCGATGAAAGCGAGGATGCATGAGCTACGCGACGCGCCAGGATCTGGAGACGCGCTTCGAGTCTGAAGAGATCGCCTGCCTGGCGGGCAAGGATCCCGCGCGCCTGCCGACGGCGCTCGATGACGCCGCCGCCACGATCGATACGGCGCTGACGGCGGAATATGACCTGCCGGTACCAGCCTGCCCGATCCTGACGGTGATTGCCTGCGACCTGGCCCGTGCCCGGCTTTATGACGAGGATCCCCCCAAACAGGTCCTGCGCGCGGCGTCTGTGGCGCGCAGGACCCTGCGCGAGATCGGGGATGGCAGCCGGCCCCTGGTAACGGTGGACAAGGCGGTGGTTCCGCGCCGGGCGCAGCCCGGGACCACGGTGGTGCCACCAGCGGGGCCTGTTGCGTGTGCCTTGCGCTCCGGGGGCGGATCATGACGGGCGCGCGGGTCACCATGGAGTTTGACAATGAGGCGCTCAGCGGCGCGCTGGGACGGGCGGCGCAGGTGCTGGACAGTCCTGAGGTGCTGATGGACGAGATCGGCGCGGTGCTGGAGGCGGGCGTGCAGCACCGCTTCATTGATGCGGAAGACCCGGACGGCACGCCCTGGGTGGAGAGCCTGCGGGCGAGCCTGGGTGAGCGCGGTGGCAAGACGCTGAGCGATACCGGGCAGTTGCAACTGTCGATCACACGGGTGGTCTCGGAGAACGCGGTCGCGGTGGGTACCAACAAGATCCATGGCGCGATCCACCAGTTCGGCGGTGAGATCGTGGCCAAAAACGCACCGGCACTGGCCTTTACGCTGGCGGACGGAACGGCTGTTGTGACGAAGAAGGTGACCATGCCGGCCCGGCCCTTCCTGGGCGTGAGCGCGACCGATCGCGCCGATATCGCCGATCTGGTGGCGTTCAGGCTGCGGGAGGCGCTGACCCGGCGCGATGCAACATGAGCTGGGACACCGGGCATGCGGCGGTGGCCGCGATCGCGAAGCGACTGGAAGGCGCACCAGGGCTTGAGGGCTGTTTGGTGGGGGAGAGCCTCAGGGGCCTGTCCCGCAAACAGGGCCTGCCGCTGGTGACGGTGCTGGCGCTCCGGGAGGGTGCGGAAAAGCCGGTCAACCGGCAGACCGGCGCGGCCCGCGTGCTTTCGCGGATTGGCGTGCTGATCGCGGTGCCGGTGCGCAACGATCCGGGCGGGTCGAAGGCCCGGGCATCGTTGCAGCCGCTGCTGGATACCACGCGGGCAAAGCTTGCGGGCTGGTGTCCGGAGGGCGTGAAGGAGCCAATTGCCTGGCGCGAGGGGCATCTGATGGATCTGACCGCATCCCACGCGCTCTGGCAGGACGCCTACGAGTTCACCTGGTGGTCGGGCGCAAAACAGGCCGGAAAGGCTACAGGAACGGAGACGGGATCATGACCCTACAGAGAAGTACCCATGTCAACAACGTGGTGGTGGGGTCCGGGGAGCTCTATCTGATCGAGCCGGAAGGCGGCGAGCGCTATCTGGGCGACAGCGACTCGGCCTCGGTGACGGTGAGCACGGAATACATCACCGTCGAGAGCGGTGACGGGCCGGTGGCGCAGAGGCTGGTACACAAACCACGCAGCGTGACCCGGCGGATGGACCTGGCACTGCGCGACATCACGGCCGACAACCTCGCGCTTTACATCCTGGGAGACAGAAGCGCGGTCGCTGCGGCGACCGCGCAAGCGCAAGACGAGGTCATTGACAACGTGCGCACAGACGTCTGGTACCAGCTCGGTGTGAGTGTGGCGCGGCCCGAGGGCGTCTGGGGCATCAGCACAGAAGGTCTAACGGTCAAGACTAAAACAGCGGCGAACAACGCCAGGCCGACCGCCCTGAACAATACCCAAGGCAAGGACGACAAGTTCACGGTTGATGCAGAGGCCGGGCGCATCCGGTTCAATGCACTGCTCGAAAATGTGAAACAGGCCCTTGTCTCATACACCGCTGCCGCCCCCGCATTGACGCGCGCCGCTTCGACGGAGGCACGGGTGCGCGAGTTTGGCCTGCGCTATATCGAGGATGCGACCGTGGGCGTGGGCAAGCGCATTTTTGTGCCGCGCTGCACGGTGGGTCCCAACGGCCAGTTGGCGCTCAAGTCCCGCACCTCCGAACAGCAGCTGCCGCTTCAGGTGGATATTCTCAAACCGGCGACCGGCGAAGCGCTGGTGATATATGGCCCGGAGCCGGATCAGGAGTGAGCCCATGGCCCCGCGTAAGACCAAACCACGCCCGACCCCGAAACCGGCCCGTAAGAAACCTGCGGACACCGCCACGGACGAGGCGGCGATCCTGCTGCCCGATCGCGATCTGGAGATCACCGACCCGAAAACCGGCAAGCCGGTCACGGTGACGGTGCGGGAGTTCCGGTTCCTGGACGGGCTGAAGGTGCAGGCCGAGGCCCGACCGCTCATTGAAGCGATGGCGGCGCTGATCGATGAGGACGGGGGCATGACGCCGGCCCGCCTGGGCGAGGTGCTGGGGCGCCATGCCGATCTCTGGATCGGGATATGCGCGGTTGCCACGGGCCGGGAGGCGGAGTGGATCGCGCGAGTGCGCGAGCCTGAGGCCGGGGCCTTCTCGATGGCGGTCTGGCAGGTGAACTCGGGTTTTTTTACCGCGCGTCTTCTGGGCCAGCATCGGGGCCGGGAGACGCTGAGCGCACACTGGGCCTGGCTGACATCCTCGATATCCTCGCCGCCGCCGGACACGGGCGACCCTGCGACGTGATGCGCCGTCTGACCTGGCGGCAGATGCGCCTTTATGCGCGCGCCGCCGAGCGCCGCCGGATGCGTGGGGCTGAGGAGATGATCGCGGTCATGACCGGGGCCGCGCTGATGAAAGGGCTTTGAGACATGGCCGACGATCTCGATCTTGCCCTGCGCATAAGTGCCGACACGAAGGCGGCGGCGGCCGAGGTCAGGCGGCTGGACGGTGTGATCAAAAAATCCGGTCGGGAGGTGGCGCAGGCCAACGCGAAAGAGGCGCAATCGGCGCGCGAGGCAGCGCAGGCCGCACAGGAACTGAGCCGCGCCAAAAAACGCGTCGCCGCCGAGAGCACCAAGGAGACCCGCCAGACCCTGAACCTGGCGCGCGCCAGGGACAAGACGGCGCGTGAGACCCTGAAACTGGTTCGTGCGGAAACGCGGGCCGCCACCACGCAGCTGCGCGCGGCCCGTACCGCGCGTCAGGTGGCCGAGGCGCACGATATGCAGGCCACCGCCGCCACACGCGCGGCCCAGGCCACGGAGCGGGCGACCCAGGCTTCAGCACGGGCCGGGGCAGCGGGCGGGGGCCGCCGGGCGGCGGTGCAGAACGTGGCCTTTCAGGTACAGGATTTCGCGGTGCAAACCGCGGCCGGAACGTCGGCGGCCGTGGCGCTGGGTCAGAACCTTCCGCAGCTCCTGGGCGGCTTTGGTGTCCTGGGCGCGATCCTGGGCGCGGTCGCGGCCATAGCGCTGCCGCTGGCGGGCTCATTCCTTGATCTGGGCGAAGGTGCGGATGAGGCCGGTGAGGCTACCGATCGGCTGGCCGATGCCACCGACCGGCTGAGAAGCCTGGCCGGGCTGCGCCGGGATGTGGTGGCGCTGGCGGAGCTTTACGGCTCGGCCGCCGATCAGGCGCGCGAACTGATCGCGGCGCAGGAGGGGTTGGAGCGGCAGGCTGCGGAGCGTGCCGTGCGGGACCTGATTGGCGAGATCAGCGATATCTCTGACCCTCTCGATCAGGGCGCGACAGTGGGTCGGCACGGTGAAGAGGATGCGTTGCTGGCCGATCTGGTCCGCCGTGCACGCGATGCGCTGACCACCCCGCTCGGGGATCTGGTCTCGCAGGTTACGGAAACCCGTGAGAAGGCGCAGGCAGAGCTTGCCGGTATATTCGATGCAAAGGAGCTTGAAGGGGCGGCCGCAAAGTTCGGTGCGACCGTGGGAGAGTTGCTGGAGGAGATCGCGCTGCAACTGCAGCCGGATGCGTTTGGCCGGCTTGAGCGCGGCATCGAAGATCTCGCCAGTCGCGCGACCGACGCCCAACGGGACCTGGCTGAAGAGCTTGGCCTGACCGAGGAAGCGGCCGGGCGGGTCGTGAGAGCCCTCCAGGCGCTTCGTGACGCAGATGATCTGGAGACAAAGAAAGAGGCGGCGGGAGAGCTGCGCGCGGCGCTGGTTGCGGCTGCCGAAGCCGCAACCGACCAGAGCGACGACCAGAAAAAAGCACTGGAAACATTAATCCGCAAGGCCCTGGAGGCGGAGGATCATGTCCTCAAACTGGCCGCCGCCGGGGAGAATATCGCGCCGGGTCTTGAGGCGGCGGCGCGCCAGGCGGAAGCACTGGCCGATCAGATTCGGGCGGCGGCCGATCAGTTGGACCGGTTCGGCGAGGCTGCAGAGGATCGGCTTGCGAAGGCAAAGCTGCGCCTGCAATACAAAGATGATCCGGTGGAACTTGCCCGCCAGGACAGCCTCTATGATTCCGGCAAGGTGATCGACAAGACCGAGCGACTGCTGCGTGAGGATGGTCTGAATGAGGGCGAGATCGCGGCTGAGATCGCCCGCCGCCGCAAACAGGCCCGGGAGACCGCGAGGAAGGCGGGGGAAGAGGCGGAAATCAACGAACTGATCCGCAACCTTGACCGGGCCGATCGCGCCGGGGCGTCAGCGGCATCGCGGGAGGCGGACAAACTGCGCCGAAAGCTGGAAAAGGCGCGCGAAGAGGAACGCAAGCTGCAAACCGCCCTGCGGGACACGCTGGCGGAATATTCAAAGGATGCGATCGACACGCGCGACGAGGTGGCCGACGCGTGGGGTGCGGGCTTCCAGAGACTTGAGGACACGCTCACCCGGTTTGCGACCACCGGCAAGGCGTCGTTTACGGACCTCGCCAATTCCATCATCGCCGATCTTGCGCGGATCACCATCCGGGAACACGTCACCGGCCCGCTGTCCGGTCTGCTGGGAGACCTTGCCGAAAATCTCGTCGCGGGTTTTTTGGGCAGCAGCGCACCAAAGACCTCCCTGCGCCCCAAAGCCCGCTCCTTCCATGAAGGCGGTGTGCCGAAGGCGCAGACATACATGCCGGATCTGGCACCGGGTGAGGTCCATACCGTGCTCATGGAAGGCGAGGCCGTTCTGACCTCACGCCAGTCGCAAGCCCTGCTGGCGGGGCACCCCGGTCAACCCGATCAAAAAAGGGCGCTGGAGATCCTGCGCGAGGCGGCGCGCTATCACGCGGGCGGTGTTGCCGGGGTGCCGGGCATACCGGGATTGCGCGGCGGTGACATTCCCGCGCTCAGCCTGCCACGCCCGGCCGCGATGCCAGGCCCTGCAATGGTGCCGGTCGAGATCAACCTCTCCCACCGCGACCGGCCGCAGCGCGTCGCACAGGCCCAGGCCCGTCTGGACCTCAACCGTATGGTGATCGGGGTCGTTCTGGAGGACCTGGCGGCCGGGGGTGAATTGAGCACGGCCCTGCAAGCGGTCATGCCTGGCGGCACCGGGGGAGGAACCTTTTGATGTCGAGCTGGCCTTCTTATGCCTCGATTGATCCCGAACGGCAGTTCCTCCCCGTAGCCGTGGTCGAGCGCACCGAGCTTGACGACGGTGCGGTGCGCCAGGAGCGCCGGTTTACCGCCACGCCCGATCGTCGCCAGGTCCGGGCCTGGCTCACCGGTGACGATGAGAGCAGTGCTGACAATGATCTGGGCCTCTTCCGCGACTGGGCCAGGGCCAACGCCCACCGGGCCTTCCGCTTTCCCGATGAGACCGGCGCTTCCATCCGGGTGCGGGTCGTGGGCGGCGACGGGGGCATCACATACCAGGCACAGGCCTCGGAGGCCGGAACGCGCATCTGGCTGCTGGAGATGGAGGTGGAGACGATATGAGCAGACCCGCAAGCCGCGCCACAAAACGCGCCCGCACGGCGCTGACGCCCGAGGACACCCAGTTGGCAGCGCTGGAAATCTCGCATCCGGATATCAGCCGCCGGGTGCGGATCATCAATGACGCCCCTAAGCGGGACCGGCGGATCGGGCGCTACAAATATAAAGCGCTAGGGTTTAACGCGCGCATCGCCGATGACCGGCCCGGCCGCCGCCCCGCGGCCGAGCTCTCCATCGACAATGTCGGCCGCGAGATTATCCAATGGATCGACCAGGCGCAGGCCACGCGTACGGGCATCCATGGCATCTCCGTGCGGGTCATGGCGGTCACCGCCCGCGGCCTGGCCCCTGTGGTCGCGCCTGATTACGACGTGAGCATGGGTGTGCTCTCGATCACCGCCAAGAGCCGTCACGTCACAGCGGTGCTGGGCTTTGATCCCCAGATCGGCCGCCCGGCGGTGATGATGCGCCACGATCCGGCCACCAGCCCGGGGCTCTTCTGATGAACGCCCACTGGACGCAGCGCTGGATCGGACAGGACGCGGCCGATTGCGCCGCGCTGGTTGCCCATGTACTCGCGCAAGAGTTTGGACGGGCCGTGATCTTGCCCGCCGCACCGGGCGGTATCCGCGCCAATGACCGGGCGATCCGGGACGCGCTCACCGGCTGCCTGGCGCGACCGCTGGGAAAGAGCGAGACACCTGTGGACGGTGACGGCGTGCTGATGCGCGCGCGCGGCCGCCGCAGCGGTGTGGGCCATCATATCGGGCTCTATGCAGCCCTGCCAGATCCCGCCTGCCTGCACTGGCGCGCCGGTCTCGGCACCGTGCTGCACCCGCTGCGCATGCTTCCCCCTCGCGGGTTGGAGGTGGTGGGACTCTACCGCTGGAAGGAGGAAGGGGATCTGTAATGGCCGATGAAACGCCCCTGCAAGGCCTTTGCAACGCGCCTGCATGCGGGCGGGTCCTTGCCGATCTCTGGCCGCACCCGTTGACCGCAGAGGGCCGTGTTCCACAGATCAGCCTGCCGGTGGAGCCGGGGATGACGGTGATGCAGGCGCTCGGGCAGATCTGGCCGGAGCGGGGTGCTGCACCGGTGATCGTCTCGCTTGACGGGGTCACGCTGCCTGAGGCTGCCTGGGCGCTCACCCCTGTTGCGCCGGGCCAGCGCCTCACACTTCGCGCGGCCCTTCAGGGTGGCGATTCCGATCCGCTTGTTGCAGTCCTGACCATCGTTACGGCTATTGTGACCGCCGGGGTCTCCTCGGGCATCGCCGCGGGCAAGATCGGCGGGTTCGCGGCGGGCTCCGGGGCCGCCACCTGGGCCGGAGCGGCGGCCGGGGCCGCGATCTCGTTCACGGGCGGGCTGATCATCAACGCGCTGGTCCCGGCGCGCGATCCCGACGGGCTCAACGCAGGCGCACCGGTGCGCACGGATTATTCCCTGACCGGCGGCAGCAACCGCGCGCGTCCTTACGAGCCACTCCTGTTGCTGCTCGGCCGCCACCGGGTGTTTCCCGATCTCGGTGCCAGGCCCTGGACCGAGTTCGAGGGAGATGACCAGTGGCTCAACATGATGCTGCACTTCGGGCTGGGCAATCCGCAGTTTACAGTCGAGGATCTGCGCATCGGCGATCAGCCACTTTCATCCTTCCCCGGGGCCATCGCCACCATCCTGCGCGGCTCCGACCCGGCCTGGCCCGCAAATGTGGATACCGTCCAGGGGGCGGATCTTAAAGACACCCGCTCGGTCATTCGCCGCACTAGCGCCGGAACCCATCGCATCGATCTCGACTTCGTAGGCCGATTGTTCGGGATCAACCGGGAGTCGGGCGATTCCTATCACGCACCCGGGTTCGTGGAGATCGCCTGGCGCAGGGTGGGCGTGCGCGAGGGATGGACCCGGCGGCGCGTCAGGCTGCAAAGCTCCGGATCGCCCCGCGATGCCATTCGCCGCACCATCCGCATCGACCTGGCCACGACCGCCCAATGGGAGCTGCGCGTTCGCCGTGCGCACCCGCCTTCCACCGCCGACAACAGGGTGGATGAGATATCCTGGACCGCCCTGCGCTCGTTCCAGCCCGACACCGCCGATTATGCGGGTCAGACCCGCGTCCGCCTGCGCCTGCCGGCCTCCGCCCAGGCCTCCGGCCAACTGCCTGCGGTTCATGTCATCGCGCATCAGCCCTTTCCTGCCGGCCCCACGCGGCGGCACCGGCCGCGCGCCACCTCCAACCCGGCCTGGATCCTGCTGGGATTTCTGCGCGGCAGCTTCATCAATGGCCGTCTGGCCTGGGGGATGGGCAAGCCCGACAGCCTGATCGATCTGCCCGCCATCACCGCCTGGGCGGGCTGGTGCGATGAACAGGGCCTCACCTGCAACCTGGTGATCGACCGCAAGATGGAGATCGATGACGTGATCCGGACCATCTGCCAGTGCGGCCGCGCCAGCCCGACCCTGGCCAGCGGCAAATACGGTGTTATCTGGGATGATCCCGCCACACCCGCCACCGCGCTGGTTACCCCGGGCAATATCATCCAGGGCAGTTTCGAGGTCACCTGGTCAGGCAAGGAGCCCGCCGACGAGATCGCCATGCGCTATCTCGACCCAAACACGGACTGGCAATACCAGACAATCCGTCGCCTCATGCCCGGCGTCACCACACCGCGCCGCACCGCCACTGTCACGCTCTCGGGCGTCACCGATGGGCGTCAGGCGGCCAGCGAATGCAACCTTCAGGCCGCGCGTCAACTCTATCACCGCCGCCGCATGTCCTGGGAAATGGCCGGTGAGGGGCTCAACATCGCGCGCGGCGATGTGGTCTATCTCACCCACAGTCTCATCGATGGCGGCTTCACCGGGCGGCTGGCTGGCGTACAGGAATCAGGTGACACGTACCCCGAGCGCTGGGATCTGGGCCGCGCCTTCGATATCCCTGAAGATGAGACCTGGTTTGCCATGTTGCGCCTCGACGATGGCCGGTTGCACACCAGCCGGATCACGGCCGACGGCCCGCTGTTGCGCCCCGCCACCGCCCTGCCGGAGGACTGGCAGGGCGAGGAGAACGCGCCGGAGGATGTGATCTGGCGGGTCTATCCCGGCAACGCGCCCCCTGCGCCGGTCCGGATCGTGGCGTTCGAACCGGTAGCCAAAACAAACCGCGCCCGGCTTGAGGCCATCGACGAGGTCGCCGCCTACCACAATGCAGCCAGCGCCGATCTCTCCACGCCTCTGCCGCTGCCCATCCCGCAAAGCCCGCGTGTGCTCTCGGCCCAGGTCACTGATCGCACATTGCCGGACGGCTCGATCGGGATCACCCTGCGCCTGACCACCGCGGGTCCATGGCGCGGTGCCACGGTACGAGCCCAGGACAGCCATGGCTGGCGCGTGGTCGCGGAGATCACGGATGCCACGCAGATCTGCTCCTGGGACACAGATGATGCGCCGGGCAGCACAATAGATATCGAGATCACGCCGGGGAGCCGCGCCGCGCCCACAGGTGCGGTCTTTGTCACCCGCCACAGCCTCATCGGCGACCGCACCGTCCCGATCGCGGCACCCGGGAACTTCGCGGTCGAGTTTCTGGGGGACGGCAGCCGGCGCTTCACCGCCACGCCACCTTCCAACACCCGCGTCGCAGGCTATGCCCTGCGCTACGGTTCCGCATCCACCGCCGAAAGCTGGGATGCGCTCACACCCCTCATGCATGGCCGGGTCACAACCCTGCCGGTCGAGACACGCCTGCCGCCCGCCGGGCGCTGGCGCTTCGCCATCGCGGCCCTGGACAAGGATGGCGTGCCCGGCACACCCGCATTCTTTGGCCCCGTCGATCTGCCCGATGCTGTCAAACTCCCGGTCACGCAGTATGCGTTCTACGCCACCGCCACGGATCAGGCTCCCCGGCGGCCAGCCCGGGGCGGCGACAGCAGCGATACCCATGTGCCGCGGTACTGGTCCCGCGCGCCCCTCAGCCTGAGCGTGCCGAACCGGTTTCAATGGATCATTGAACGCAAGGGCCGCACCGGTGGCGGGCCCTGGACCAACTGGTCCGCGCCTGCGCTCTGGTCAAGCCTGGGTGATGACGGGGCCGACGGCTCCGGGGTCGAGATGATCTTCCGCCGCACCGCGAGCGCCCTGGCTCCGGCAACGCCGCGCGATACCGCCGAGGCGCGCCGCACCGATGATTATGTCCCCGCTGGCTGGTCCGACGATCCGGCGGGTGTCGGTCCGTCCGAGCCTTATGAATGGGTCAGTGAGCGTCGAGGGCGGCCCGGCAACTGGGGCCCCTTTTCCGCACCCGCTCTCTGGGCCAAGTACAGCCGCGACGGGGCGGACGGGCGTGCCGGGGCCGATGGTCGCGATGGCACCGATGGACAGGACGGTGAGCCGGGGCGCGACGGGCAGGACGGCACCGGGGTCGAGATGATCTTCCGCCGCACCGCAGACAATGCTCCGCCGCAGGTCCCTGCAGCGCCGGTTATTCCGTTCGCGCGCCGCCGTTTCGTCGCGCCCCACACCCGCGCACTGTACTGGAACGTATGGTTTGCCAACAACACCCTGCCGGAGATCACAGACGGTGTGATCGTTGGGCTGGTCGCGCCAGTGGATTCGGCCGCGCACCTGCGGCTGATTGTCCGGGAAATTGATAGTGAACCGTTACAACGGGGTGCTGTCCTTGACGCAAACGGGCGAACCCTTGAAGCCGGGCACATCCGCCAGGGTGAGACCGTCTACGTGCGCTATGAAGCGACCCCCGTCAGCGGCTGGCGGCTCATCGATCCGCCGGATGAGATCGATCATGTATCCGCCGGCTGGTCCGATGATCCGGTGGGTGTCACTCCGTCCGAGCCATACGAATGGGTCAGTGAGCGTCGAGGGCGGCCCGGCAACCGGGGCCCCTTTTCCGCACCCGCTCTCTGGGCCAAATACAGCCGCGACGGGGAACGTGGTCCACCAGGACGCGACGGGCCCGGATCCGAGTTCATCTTCCGCGTCACCTCCAGCCCGGTTCGGCCACCAACACCGCGCAGCACTGCCCAGGCGCGCCGTATCGATGATCACGTCCCCGACGGCTGGTTCGATGATGCCCCCGGTGTGAACGCCCGCATGCCCTACCTCTGGGCCAGCAAGCGCACCGGCTCCTCCGGCAACTGGAGCGCCTTCTCCAGGCCTGTGCTCTGGTCCAGATATGGCCGCGACGGCTCGGATGGACAGGATGGCGAACCGGGACGCGACGGGTCGGATGGCGAGCCGGGAGC
Source organism: Ruegeria atlantica (assembly GCF_013032505.1). Classification (GTDB taxonomy): domain Bacteria; phylum Pseudomonadota; class Alphaproteobacteria; order Rhodobacterales; family Rhodobacteraceae; genus Ruegeria; species Ruegeria atlantica_F. Next base: position 221,844 of record NZ_WQCG01000005.1, on the reverse strand, counting down.
GCCCGGAAAGCCGGGCAGCCGGGGCCCGCGTGGGGCGGGTATTTTCCGCGCGACCATCAGCTCACGCGGCTGGATCGACACCGTCGCCAATCGCGCGACGCCGGGGCACAATGTCATCGGCGACGTAGTGACGCTGTCCAACGCCGCCGGAGGATGGGCCGAGACCCGCGCCTGGTCGGGTTCCGCATGGGTTGCGGTCGAGCACGTCATCGACGGCAACACCGTGATCCCCGGCACGCTTGTGGCCAACGCACTCGCTGCGGGCCAGATCGAAGCAAGGCACCTGAACGCAAATCGCGCCGTAATAACCAATGGCCTGCAACTTGGCAGCGGACTGATCACCTTCGCCCATCTCGATAACAGTCTGATCGCCGATATCGCGCGGGGCGGGCGCTGGCGGGTGAATGTAGCCAATAGCAATAATAATTATATCGGATCATGGCTTACTCCGTCCCGCATAGACGGAGGTTCGGATATCGTCGTTCGGCGCGACAGCGCAGGTGAGGTCATGCGGTATTCGCTCACCCTGTCGAACCTGTACGTCAGTCCAGGCAATTACTCGTACCGGTACCTTTATCGAAATCGTAGCTCCGAAGACGACCCCGTTTACAGAATCAGATATTCCGATTTTCGATTCGCGTTCACCCTCTCCGTCGCGATCCAGCTGGACGGGGTGACGTTCGTCAATCTAAGCCGTCCATGGTCTCATACCGATCGCACGTCACATGTCACGCTCGGCCAGGGCGTCCTGCCCACCCACCTCACGCCGATTGGCGTCCAGAAAAGGCTCGGTATGCAATACGCGGTGTCTGCTAACAGGGTCGGCACAAGGGATCGCTACGGGAAGTGGGACGAAAGAAACCCCAGAACCCAGTGGAACGTGCGCGCCGATCTGACACTCGCCGCCCGTGAAGCCCGGCCCTTTGCCTGACAGGAACCCGATATGCCACAGACCCTGCACTATGACGCATTCACCCAGGCCCTGCTTGCGCTCATCGCAAACAGCGGCCAAGGCCTGCCTCACGGCATCCTGCCCTGGACCGCGTTCCCTGAAGGCATGAATACGCCCCAAACCGTCACCGAAGACATGTGGTCCACCTATTCCTGGAACCCACCAGAGTTCGCAGCCGCGGCCCAGCCGGAGCTCTATGGCGAGACAGACGGCGCAGCACCGGACAAGCCCTCCTGGGAAGACATCCTGGCAGAAGCGTCCCGCACCGCCTGTGCACAGGCCCGCAAGGCCAAACAGGACCAGTTGGCCTCCGAACTCGCCAACCGCATCACCTTCACCTATGACAACCGCTCCTGGCAGGGAGATGGAGAAAGCGCCGCCGATATTGCCATCGCCGCACTGCGCGCCACCCAGACAACAAGCTGGCCCGAAGGCGTTGTCTGGATCGATGTTGACAACAACCGGATCCCCATGACCGCCGCCGGTATCATCGGCCTCGCCACCGCCCTGTCAGAGTGGCGCGACGCACGGCGCATGCGCGCCCGAACCCTCAAGGACGCAATCCACAGCGCAACAACTCCCGAACAGATCAACGCCATCGACGTCACCACAGGGTGGCCGGATATCGACGATTAATGCTCAGAATTTCCGGCGCAAAATCACCCGGATTTATCACAAAACTGTCGCGGATTGATCAATAATTGTGGCGCGCTACAGTTTCTGACGCCGTTCTAAACGGCGGATTTGGCAAAGCATGGCGCCTTGCCCCAACTGATATCTGGCCCGATCAGCGCACTACGTGAACGGCACAGGCCGCATGGCGTACCACATGATTGGCCGTAGAACCCAGCAACAAATCCTGCATCCCCGGGCGATGAGACGCCATGATGATGAGGTCCGGTTTATGCTCATCCGCCCAGTCAAGGATCGTCCGGCCGGAATGCCCCTCGACCAGAACGCCTTTGGCGTTGGGCAGTTTCTCTGCGAGTGTGTCCAGTTCCATCTGCAAAGCCTTACGTGCCTCGGTCAGATACTCAGGCGGCATGTAGGATATGGCATAGTTCGGAATATGCTCGACCACGTGCAGCAGCGTGACCTGCGCATCCGGCGTCGCCAGTATTTCGGCCAGTTTCAATGGCCCTGAGATATCCCGTTCGGCATCAAAGGAAATGGGGACAAGAATGTTGTGATACATGACGCGCACCTCCGTTTTCACATCTGGATCCTGCACCAATTCAGCCGATTAGGCATTGATTCAGATCACGCTCCACCAAATGTCTCGGCCACGTCGTACATCACGGGCTCAAAACTTTTGCACAGCTCGTTGATCTGACGATTGCGGTTTCGCATTTCTGTAGTGCGCAGCATTGCCAGAAAATCCTCGCGGCGTTCCCATTGTGAATAGTTGGCGATCCGCGTCTGGGCGTCATTCACGTGCAATCCCGCGGCAACAAATCCGGGCTGCTTCGAGATAAATTCCGAGTAGGCTTCCGTCAAAGCTTCCAGCAGGTCCTGGCAAGTGCCGGGGGTCATTTCAAAGGTCGTGATAACTGTCTGGACGCTGGTGTCTTTGGCAATCTTCGGCATCTGGATTCTCCTTTGTCTTTTTCAAACTTAGCATAGTTTTGAAAAGGTCTTGTGTTTCCTTTGCTTTTCAGCGGCATAGAGTTCCTGCGAAAATCAGACGAAATCCTAACGATCCGTTAACCATGCTGGCGGATGCTACGCTGATGCGGCGGGTTTCAATCATTTTTATCTTGTTGTTGGCAGCCTCACCAGCCTGGTCCGGTGCTTGGTTGCGGGACAAGGGTACGGCTTTTGTTTCCACCGCTGTAACGGCGTTTAAGGAACCGGATTACGGATACGATTACAAAGGATCGTTTTACGCCGAGTACGGATTGCGCGAAAAGCTAACGCTTGGTCTGGACGTCGAAGAACACCGTGATTTATTTGGACACGCTCTGGTATTTGCGCGCCTGCCCGTCGCCAATTTCGACAACGCAGGGCGTCTTGCAGCTGAAATTGCAATCGGCGCCCACCATCGCCAGATGCGCACTTGGGCGGTGTACAAAGCCACATTGTCGTATGGGCAAGGATTTCAAACAGGCTGGGGCAATGGCTGGTTTGCCATTGATGCCGCATTGGAATTTCGAACGCATGATGCGGTCTATCGCAAGCTGGACCTGACTGCAGGCATGTCGTCCCCACGTTTAGTGAGCCCCCTACTACAGATCGAAACCGCGTATCAAAGCGACCGCCCACTACACTGGCGGATCAGGCCTTCGGTCATGATACGTACACCGAACAGCCCCACCACATGGGTTCTGGGCCTGGAGCGTAACGATGCCCGCAAAAATACGGGCATCAGGCTGGCTATCTGGAATACATTCTAAAACGCCCGTGATGGGTGCCGATTAGTATTCCATACGCATGATGGCCGACACCGATCCGCTTACGGGCAAAGGCCAGCGCAACTGGATAGTGTCCTGATTTGCGCCCTGTTCCAACTCGACATAAGGCGTGGCGTGAACGATCTGCCCGCCCGCATTTCTGAGCGGCCCCAACACCGTGACCGCATCGCACCCACGCGCTTTGCCACCAAAGGGCAACCGGCTGTCCGAAGGAATAGTCCAAACCGAAGACGCCGATTGTTCCGAGCTTCGGACACGTAGCGGGTTTTCCACCTTTGCATTGATGCCGTTGAACGTGTTGTCTTCGAAAATCACGTTCAGGTGCGCGGAATGGTTCAGATCGGCAAAACTGGTGTCGACACGGTCGGACCGGTCAATGCGGCCGCTGCTTGAACGGAACTTGTTTCCGGTCACGACCACTCCGTTCAGGTAATGCCCGGCCCCATGCGGTCGAATGACGATCTGACTGAACCATGGCGCAACTTCGCTTGCATAAAAGATGTTGTCCGAGATGGTCATCGAACTGAAAGAGTACCCGCTGGTGTAAACAGGGTTCGCATCCCTCTCATTGGTCCACTCGACAAAGCAGTTGTCGACGTAGTTCTCGGAAATGGTCGAACTGTTATAAGTTCCGATCATGATCAGCCCGGCGCTGCGAATACCTTGTGGGATACTGTCGCCCTGGAAAAAATGGTTGCCCAGAACCAAGTTGTTGGTTCCAGCCAACACCGCAAAATGCAGGAACCGCACAGCGCGATTGTGGCGCAGCTTGATATCGTTTGCGTTAGCATTCAACGCGATGGATTTGCGGTCGGACACGTTGAAGGATTCTTCGGTCGACAGGAACTGGCAATTGTCGATCAGCATCCCCTGACACCCGGTCCCGTGCGAAGTGATGCCGCGGTCTTTAGGCCGGCTTATAAAGCAATTCGTAACCGCGAAGGTACTGCCGGACGGCGCAAGTCGGATCGCACTGCTGCGTCCGTTGCACTGGAATTCGATCTCTTCCATTCCAAGTTTTCGCAACGTACTGAAGCCACTGAAATCAAGAAGGTATTTGAACGATTGGAACGTGAATACCTGCGTTCCCGCCGCATCATAGATTGGGTCGTTCAGTGTAATCTCTCCGGCACCGACATCCTTTGAGCGCACATAGATTTCCCGGCCGACGCCACTGCCCTGTACCAGTGCGCCAACCGGAATGTTGGCGATGTTTTCAACGTTGGTCAGTTTGGTCGAATCCGCCGGGTTGTACGTTGCAACCGACGTGAACGTCTCGGTATCCCATGCCGTACTGCTCTTGACGTCAAACTGCCCATTGCGGATGACGCGACGGGTCGAAAAACCGCCCTGCCGGTTCGGAACAGCGGCCGCCATATTGATCGGCGCCGTCACCGAAATTTTACGCCCGCCCATATCAAGCGACTCATGGTCAGAATTGTTCAGTAGCGCCTGAAACGCCTTTTTGAACGCCAGCTCCTCGTCCCCGAATGCTGCGATATAAGCCGGAAGGTCGAAATTTTTGGTCAGCAGCAACATCTTGTCGTCAGGCATGGTAATGGTGCCTTCAAAATCCATCTCGGACGACATCGACGTGTTCTGTGCCAGCAAATACGTCCCTTTCGGGACATAAATCCGGCGGCCACCAGCCGCCTGATCCGCTGCTTCGAACGCCACGGAATCGTCAGTGACGCCGTCGCCGAGTGCACCATAGTCCCGCACGTCGACAGTGCTGATCATCTCGCGCAGAAAAATGCTGGTGACATCGGTGATCTCGATATCATCAACCCGAATGACCGAACCGTTTGCTCCGTCAATGTTCAAACCAAAGTGCCCATAAAGCGCCGCGACGCCCCAAGGCATATCAACACCAGAGCGTTTGCCATTGCCAACGATGGCAGAAATTTCATGCACGGTGCCGTAACCGGAAAGCTGCGTAACCGGCCCCTGATCAACCACACCGGTTACCTGCTGGTCTCCGGCCCCGCCCGCCCAAGCCGCAATTCGAACCTGCGGCAAGGGACCACTGATCGCTTTGACCCGCGCCTTGATTTGCAAATAGCATCCCGGGATCAGGGGCGTCTGTCCCATATAGCGAAGCTGTTGCGTTGCCTGCACTTTCAGGATTTCCAAACAGCCGCCGAAATCCGGGTCTGCCGGAACGAATGCCCCATTCGGTGCCCCGTTATAGGTTGGCGAACCCGGTGTCCCGTCGCCTCTGGACCAGACGCTCAGACCATTCGCGAAAGCAGGCGGCATGAAGACGATACCGTCGGTGATTGCCTTATTCATAGAAATCCCTTTCCCAATCGCCCGCAGCAGGTCGCCGCGCGCACAAACCCAGTGTCCGGGGCTGCCCGAACGCAAAAGTCTGAGTACCGAATAGGGATTAACCGCCGCTCATATCACCGTGACGGTGGTGTTGCATCAAGCGGCCGGATCGGAGTTTCCCAGAAGTTGCACACCATTGATCTTCCAGCCGTTTTCCTGCTGGACCATCTGATAATCCAAAACGTGCACTTGTCCATTGCCATCCGTGATCATGACCTTCTGCCACAATGCGCCAGCAACCTCTCGCAACTCGAGAAACCGGACCTCCGCAGGTCTCCAAACCATGGGATAACCATTGCGAACCATGGCTCCGAAGTTCTCGGGCGTTCCGAAAAAGTTCTGGATATTGGGACTTGCAAAGGTAAAGGCCGTGACAAAGTCATCTGCCTTGAAGGCCTGTATCTGCGCCGCAATATTTGCCTCAATCTCGGCATTTTGGGCAAACGCGCCCGAGGCCAGTCCGGCACTGAGCGAAACAGCAAGTAGTAAACGACGCATGGGGCCACCTCCTGATGAAAGGGTAGCCCCACACGGTATGAGGTCAAATCAGACCAGCTCTCCGGCCAGTGCTTTTTCGATCAGCGCGATGGTTTCGGGCACGCCGTAAAGCGCGATGAACCCCCCAAAACGTGGACCTTGCGAGGCACCCAGCAGCACCTCATAAAGTGCTGTAAACCACCCGCGCATCGGGTCGAACCGTTCGCGTCCGATGGAGTAAACCACGGATTGCAGCGCCTCGTCCTCGACCGGACCATCATAAGCCTCAAGCGCGGCTTTCAGCGCCTCCAGGGCTTCGCGTTCCTGATCGGTCGGCGCGCGGTGCTGACGAGTTGGTTTGACGAAATCGTTGAAGTAACGCACGGCAAAACCGGCCGCCTGATCCAGATCAGGATGCGTTTCGGGCGTGGCCTCAGGTGCATAGCGACGGATAAAGCCCCACAGGGCGTCGTTGTCTTCGGCCCCGGAAACCGACGCCAGATTCAGCAGCATCGCAAAGGGCACAATCAGTGTGGACGCGGGAACGTTCCCGCCGTGGATGTGCCAGACAGGATTGTTCAGCTGTGCCTTCAGATCCTGCCCTGGATAGGCGCGCAACTGTTGATGATACTCATCATAGGCCTTCGGGATCACGTCGAAATGCATACGCTTCGCCGTCTTGGGCTTTTGATACATGAAGTATGCCAGCGACTCGGTCGGCGCATAGGTCAGCCATTCGTCGATCGACACACCATTGCCCGACGATTTGGAAATCTTCTGACCGTTCTCATCCAAAAACAATTCATACGAGAAATGTTCGGGCGCACGCCCACCCAGCGCACGACAGATCGCGTCATAGATCTTTTCGTTCGTGGCGTGTTCCTTGCCGTACATCTCGAAATCAACGCCCAGCGCAGCCCAACGCGCGCCGAAATCCGGCTTCCACTGCAGCTTGACGTGGCCGCCTGTGACCGGAACGGTCCATTCCTTGCCCGTTTCATCGTCAAAGGTCACGGTGTAGGTTTCTGCACAGACCTTTTTCATCGGAACATACATCACCCGCCCACTTTCAGGATGCAGTGGCAGGAATATAGAATAGGTCTGCTTACGCTCATCGCGCAGGCTTTTGAGCATGATCGCCATGATCTCGTCGTAACGCTCAACCGCGCGTTTCAGTATCTCGTCAAACTGACCGGATTCGTAGAATTCCTTGGCCGAATAGAACTCATACTCGAATCCAAAGGTATCAAGAAACCTCCGCAGCATCGCGTTGTTATGTTCACCAAAGCTGTCATGCGTGCCAAACGGGTCCGGCACCGAGGTCAACGGACGCTGCAAGTGCTGTTCCAAAATTTCAGGGTTTGGCACATTAGTTGGCACCTTGCGCATGCCGTCCAAATCATCCGAGAAACAGATCAGTTTGGTCGGGATGTCCGACAGCGCCTCGAACGCGCGTTTGACCATCGTCGTTCGCGCCACTTCGCCAAACGTGCCGATATGGGGCAGACCTGAGGGACCATAGCCCGTTTCAAACAGCACGTATCCCTTTTCCGGAGCACCTTTCTGATAGCGTTTGAGCAACCGGCGCGCCTCTTCGAAAGGCCAGGCCTTGGACGACATTGCGGTTTCTCGCAGTTCAGACATCAGATTTGCTCCATCGGGAAAAACAGTGCCGGTCGCCCCATGCAACCGACCGACCCCTCCTATTGTGCCGGTGCAGCATGAGTCAATAAAGCGCGCTGTTTTTCCTGATGGAAAGGCCGATTTAAGCGGTCAACTGATCCAGTTTCGCAGCCCAGATAAAATCGTTCTCACTCAGACCATCTATTTCGTGGGTCGTTAGTTTGACTTCCACGTAACCCCACCCGAAGCTGACGTCAGGATGATGTCCTTGCTGATCAGCCAGCCACGCGCAGAGATTTGCTAGATAGGTTGCTTTGGCAAAACCCTTGAACTTGAAATGCCTGCTCAGCATCTTTGCACCTGCATCCAACTGCCAATTATCGGAAAGCTCGGCCATGTGGTTGTTAGCCTCATCGCGCGTTAAAGCCGGGATGCCGCCGGAACAAGGAACACAGGTACGGTCCGAAAGGCTGCAGGTTTCTCCTGTTAATGACATGATCCGTTCACTCCGCTGCGGTTACTTTTTCCGGAAACTTGTTCGGCAGCAACCCAAGGGTTTGTGCCCTGCGCACATCCGCCAACAGGTCACGATCGGCGGCTGCGAACAACTCCTCCGGCGAGTCTAGCACGAAATAGCCCATCTGGTGCATGTCGATCCGATAGGGGGTACGCAGAATCGTCATGACATCGAACCGGTCCCGGTCGGGGATATCACTCTCGACAGCATAGACAAGCTCGGTCGGCGAAGACGCAAGTCCGGATCCAAGCGCCTTGATGTTACCATCCTGAAGGCGCAACCCGAACTCGATCGAGAACCAATATAGTCGGATGAGCCATGAGTAGTCTTTCTCGCCGGCCTGAACCCCGGCTTTTCCGATGGCGTGGCTAAAGGCTGCAAAGCGGGGATCGCTCAGCAGAGGTGTATGGCCGAAAATCTCATGAAAAATGTCAGGTTCTTCGATATAGTCGAAATCCTCGCGCGACCGGATAAAGGATGCCGCGGGAAAAACCCGGTCCGCCAACATGCCAAAAAAAGTCTTAAACCCGATCAGCGCTGGAACCGGCTGAACGCGCCACCCTGTCATATCCAAAAGCCGTTCAGAGATATCGGCACAGGACGGCACAGTGGTTTTTGGCAAGTCCAGTCTTTTTAACCCGTCGAGATAGTCCCGCGCCATATATCGCTGAACATTTTCCTCTTGGGCTGCATAAAGGTCGGCCCAAACCGCATCCTCTTCTGGCGTGTACGCGATATGGCCGCGCGCATCGGCGATCTTGGCGACATATTTGGTCGATTTGGGCATCACTCTTCCTCCATGTAAAAAGTTTACCCCCGTGAGTTGAGGAAATTGGTTTAAAATAGCAGATAAATGTGAAAAATTTGGCAAATATGCATCATTAAGTGACAATTCATGAAACAAACGCTTCAAGCCGCTGACATCGCCATTTTGCAAGAGCTTCAAATGGATGGCCGCCAGTCCATGCAGGACCTAGCAGATCGCACAGGGCTATCCGCGTCGCAGTGCTGGCGGCGAGTGCGCGACCTTGAGGCCACTGATATAATCTCTGGCTACACAGCGCAGGTGCGCGCCAAATCCGTTGGGCTGAACGCCATCGCCTACGTCCACGTGGCTCTGCGCGAACATCAAGAGGACAGCATTAACGCGTTCCTGCGCCTGATCGAAACCGAACCTCAGATTGTTGAGTGTGCGTCGATCACCGGAGATCATGACTTCATTCTGAAAGTCTACGCCAAAACCCCAGAGGAACTTGAGCACTTTATTATGCAGCGGCTTTTGAAATCCGGGCTAGTGCGTGACACGCGCAGCAACTTCGTACTGCGACAGAACAAAACCCGCGGTCCTTTGCCCATTCTCTAGCTTAGGCGATGCGAAACCCGTTGAACCTGCACGCTTGCCCACCTATCGTGCTGATGCAGAAAGCCTAATCAGGACGACACCATGACCGAACAAGTACCCCACCCGATGTCCCCTCAGGATTGCCTAGTTGCGATCATGGTTGCGGTCTCTGCGTCTGATGAAACCATCCGTACAGCTGAGCTGGTCAAGATCGAAGGCGCGGTCAATATGCTACCGGTTTTTGCGGAGTATGACATCGACCGCACCCGCCGTGTTTCGCAAACCGTGTTTGACCTGTTTGAACAAGAAGACGGGCTGGATGCGCTGTTCGGCCTGATCCGCGACAACCTGCCCGAACGGCTAAACGAAACCGCCTATGCACTGGCCTGTGATGTGGCCGCTGCTGACGGGTCTTTGGCGGAATCCGAACTACGGCTGCTTGAAGAAATCCGCTATGAGTTGAACATTGATCGCCTGCATGCCGCCGCGATCGAACGCGGCGCGCGGGCTCGTCACACCACCTGATCTCAACTTCCGGCCAGTGAGCCCCAGCGCTCGATCAACGCACGTTGCAATTTGCGCGAGCGATTGTTCCAGCTACGCGCGCCTTGCGGGCGTTCACGTTGCGCGCGCGGAATCGTGGCGCGATGGTCGACATCTGCAGTGAAAATGGCAAAGGCCAGCTCGGAACCGCCCGGCGTTGTGATGAAACCGCCAAGGCCGGATACAAAGTTCAACGTACCGGTTTTGGCATCAACCTTGATCGGGTGGTCTTTGACGGGCCGTCCCTGACTGTCCGCGAGAGTGAATTTTTTCAGCAAAGGTTTCAATGCGCCCGCCTGTTTCGCAGCAACCAGAGCTTTCACCAAATCTCCCGGTGCCATTCGGGACGCATCGCCCAGGCCCGAGTGATCCACCATGGCGATCCCAGTCACACCGTATGTCTCGGTCGCCCAACGGTTCATTTCGGCCGCCGAATCCGCAAGTGTTTGCAATTTTGCTCCGCGCGCTTGCGAGGCCGCCATACCGACCATCTCAGCCGTCAGGTTGGTCGAATACTTCAACATGCCGCGCAGAATACTATCCAGCGGGTCACTTTGATGCACCACAAGCAGCGTTCCCTTTGGTACCTCTCGCGTGATCTGAACGCGCCCCAACTGGATACCATTCGCGCGCGCCAACGTCTTAAACACATCCCCCGCATAAAGTGCGGGCTTTCGCACAGGCAGCCAACGTGCCCCACCTGCGCCAAGCGCACCTTTTGCTACGGTCCATCGGTCCTGCCTTGCACTGGATTCGTAGGTGTAAATCGGTACTTTTCGGCTTTCAATCCGCATAGAAGCCATGTCGACCGAAGGGTTATATCGCGCACTTCGCGCATCCATAGACACGTCATAACGCGCACCGTCGCGCTTCCATTCAAAATGGACCCGGTTGAAGTTCAGCGATATGCCGCTGATGGATGGACTATACCCCAGATGATCCGGCTGCCCCGGGTCGATGCTGAACACATAGGGCAACGCACCCTCATAAACCTTGAATGCGCCCCGAACCTCGGAAATTCCAGCCTCACGCAGGTTAGCCGCCATAGTGGCCAGTGCATCCGTATCCAGCAACGGATCGCCACCACCCACCAGGATCAGGTCACCTTTCAGGATACCGTTTTCAATCGGTCCGTCCGCCATCAGGGCGGTCTCGAACCGATAGTCCGATCCCAGAACATCTAACGCATAGAGAGCCGTCAACGCCTTGGCTACACTTGCTGGCGGCAACCCCTGGTTACCACTGAACTCCTCCAGCTGGGTACCAGTTGTTGCGTCCGCCACCGCGAACACCACCTCTCCACGCAGGCCCGCAGCCTGGACAAGCCTCTCGACTCCAGTCGGCACGTCGCCGCGCAATTGCGGCCGCAACGAGGCCACAGGCGCTTCGGCCAAAACCGCAGAGGGGATCAAAGCCGCTCCCAGCCCTGCCAAAAATCCTCTTCGAGAAAATCGATCAGTCATAAGTCGGATAAAATCTCACAGATCAAATACGCACAACCACTGATATGGATTATGCGCGCATGTGGCTATTCCGGCAACACCTCAGCGCCCCAGCCGCCCCGCTCCCGGATTTGGCTCGAACTGACTTCGACCATCGGAACGTTCACGAAACACCATGCAGGCGCGTCAACGCGCCCCAACAGGCGCGGCGCCTGCCCATCTATTCGGTATCTGGCATACAGACGTGCCGCAGGGGACATCCGCGCGGAAATCCGGTCGCCCGGCCGCGCGATCACGCCCACCGGCACGCTGTCCATGATCCGCCGCCAGTCTTTCCACTTATGGAACTGCGCCAGATTGTCCGCGCCCATGATCCAGACAAACTTTACTTTGGGATACAAGCGCCGCAGTTCGGCCAGCGTATCCGCTGTCGCCCGCGTTTCGGTCAGTGCCTCGATATCCGTCACCTCGACCCGCGGGTGCAGCATCAACGCCCGCGAAGCAGCCATCCGCCGCGTAAGAGGCGCAGGCCCCTGTACCTTCAAAGGGTTGCCCGGAGACACCAGCCACCAAACCCGATCCAGCCCAAAAGCCTTCATCGCCTCAAGCGTCACATGCACGTGACCCTGATGCGGAGGATCAAAGGAACCTCCGAACAGCCCAATGACCTGTCCGGGCCGTGCATAGGGTATCTGGCTGCGCAACATTCCTAGCTGATGTTCAGAACTGAAGCAGCTTGTCAATCAATCGGTTGCACCGTATCGCCCACCCGAACGCGTCCACAGCGCACCACTTTCGCACACCAGCCGCCATGCCCACGCACGGCAGAATAGCCCCCTTTGCCAAGCGCTTCCTCCATCCGACTGCAGGGCGCACAGATCACCGCAACGCGCAGAACCGCCTCACCTACCTGCACCTCACGACTCTTTAGTGCGGCCAGATTGATCCCAGAGACCACCAGATTGCGCCTAAGCACGTCCGGTGCGATCGGCCCTTGTCCAAGGTACGAACCAATCGCTGCCAAATGCTCCTGCTGGATCAGCGTCACCGCCCTCTTGCCCGCTCGACTGCGATCTCCGCCCAATCCATCGGCGGAAATCATAGCGTCGCCCAAAGTGACGATCTCCGTCCGCCGGGCTGGACGCACTCCGATCCAATCGACCCGACCGGGCTTTGCCCACCCAGCAATCAATTCCGCAAGTTCTGACATCTCATCCGCCTCTCAAACCGAAGCCACTCTAGCCCGCACGAGGTCTAAGCAAAAATCACGAAACCACCAGCTTGCCCCGCCCGCCCCGCTTGGATATCAAGCGTTTCAACCCAATTTCCCCGACCCAGAGGACGCGACATGGCCGCCTATCAATATGTCTACCACATGCAGGGTGTCTCCAAGACCTATCCCGGTGGCAAGAAGTGCTTTGAAAACATCCACCTGAGCTTTCTGCCCGGCGTAAAAATCGGTGTTGTCGGCGTTAACGGCGCGGGTAAGTCGACGCTGATGAAAATCATGGCGGGCCTGGATACAGATTTCTCGGGTGAGGCTTGGGCCGCCGAAGGCGCCAAGGTCGGTTACCTGCCGCAGGAACCGCAGCTGGATGAAACGCTCACCGTCCGCGAGAACGTCATGCTGGGCGTCGCCGCGAAAAAGGCCAAGGTCGACCGATTCAACGAAATCGCCATGGAAATCGCCGAGAACTACTCGGACGAGCTGATGGAGGAAATGACCACCCTGCAGGACGCGATCGACGCCGAAAACCTCTGGGACCTCGACAGCCAGATCGACGTGTCGATGGAGGCGCTGCGCTGCCCGCCGGACGATGCCAATATCGCCAACCTCTCGGGTGGTGAGAAACGCCGGGTGGCGCTCTGCAAGCTGCTGCTGGAAGCACCCGACATGCTGCTGCTGGACGAACCGACCAACCACCTGGACGCCGAGACCATCGCCTGGCTGCAACAGCACCTGATCGATTACAAGGGCACCATCCTGATCGTCACCCACGACCGTTACTTCCTGGATGACATCACCGGCTGGATTCTGGAACTCGACCGTGGCCGCGGCATTCCTTACGAGGGCAACTATTCCGCATGGCTGGAGCAAAAAGCCAAGCGGCTGGAGCAGGAAGCCCGCGAGGACAAGTCCAAGCAGAAGACCCTGCAGCGCGAGTTGGAATGGATGCGTCAGGGTCAGAAGGCGCGCCAGGCCAAGTCCAAGGCCCGGATCAACGCCTATAACGAGCTGGCCGAACAGTCCGAGCGCGAAAAGCTGACCCGCGCCCAGATCGTAATACCCAACGGCCAGCGCCTTGGTGGCAAGGTGATCGAGGTCGAGGGCCTGTCGAAACACATGGGCGACAAGCAACTGATCGAAGGGCTCGACTTCGCCCTGCCCCCCGGCGGCATCGTCGGCGTCATTGGCCCCAACGGCGCCGGTAAATCGACCCTGTTCAAGATGCTCACCGGTCAGGAACAGCCCGACAGCGGCACCATCACACTGGGCGACACGGTTGAGCTGTCATATGTCGACCAGTCCCGCGACGACCTCAAAGACAACGACACCGTATGGGAGGCGATCACCGGCGGCGCCGAGATCATCCAACTGGGTGACGCGCAGGTTAATTCCCGCGCCTATTGCTCGTCCTTCAACTTTAAGGGCGGCGACCAGCAGAAGAAAGTTTCGCTGCTGTCAGGCGGTGAGCGCAACCGCGTCCACATGGCCCGTCTGCTAAAAGAGGGTGGCAACGTGCTGCTGCTCGACGAACCGACCAACGACCTCGACGTCGAGACCCTGCGCGCGCTGGAAGACGCCCTCGTCGATTTCGCCGGCTGCGCCGTCGTAATCTCGCACGACCGCTTCTTCCTTGACCGGATTTGCACGCATATTCTGGCGTTTGAGGGAGATGCGCACGTGGAATGGTTTGAGGGCAACTTCGAGGATTACGAAGAGGACAAAAAGCGCCGCCTAGGCCCAGATGCACTGGAGCCCAAACGATTGAAGCACAAGAAGTTTGCGCGGTAGAAACTCTGCTTCAGGCCCGCAACCAATGGATATGGTTGCGGGCCTGAAGTAGACTGTTTGGAGCGAATGGTTTCGGTGATATCGGGAATACGCTTTGACCGGTATGTGCAGCTACCTTTCTTGGTTTCTACAGACCGTTATTGAGCTTCAAACACCCGATCAAAATTTAGCGTCGCACAAACCAAAGCACCTTGTCTGAGCATAACCGGTCTGTTCTTACAATAGCTTGCGGATATCAGTTACTTTTGCGACAGGCCGCCTGTCCTTTGGTTTTCTCCACTCTGAGCATGTTCCTCACTTAGAACGTCCCCAAAAAGCACAGTCAGTTCTTCTTTGTTTACTGATCGAGAAAATGCTGTTTGCGTTTTCTCAGTGTGCTCGTTTGGCACCGAATGTGCCAGCTCGCCTGATTTGAAAATACTGTTAAAGAATGACTTAAAAAGCATGTCTTTCACCTTGCGTATCGGATTTCTCTTTTTTGTAAGAAACTAAGTATTCGTATTAATGTTCCGCTGCGGGCCGATCCGAGCGTGCGGTGGAGGTCGGCTCAAGGACCGTATTTCCGTGAGTGGCCACCCGCAGCGGTGCGGCGTACATATGAAGGAAAGATCGCGCGCCAACGGGGAAGAAAACCGCGTTTCGCGTCATTTTTGAAAAGCCCGTCAAAAAGTCATTTTGTGATGCAGCCTTGCGACCTAAAGCTCACGCTGCTGCCTCGAATATGACGTTACGACACTTCTTTGCTGCTGATCGGTTTGGGGCTTCTTTTGGGCATTGCCCAGATCCAGAGCCGAGACTTTTGGCAAGCGGCGATACCATCAGTTTTCTAAGCAGTTAGTAGCCACTGTCGTAATCCACCCTTGCCACAGGCCCTCCCCAATGCCATATCAATGGCGCTTACGTTTTTCTATTTCGACCCACTGTCTCCGATTCCGGCGCTCAGTCTATCGATACAGACGACGACGCCGGGCTGCCGCAACTCCGTGGGCAGCACCAATTAGGAGACAACGGATATGCCCGCAGGCACCGTAAAATGGTTCAACACCACCAAAGGCTACGGCTTTATCGCACCTGAAGATGGCGGCAAAGACATCTTCGTACACATCTCGGCTGTCGAGCGTTCCGGCCTGACCGGTCTGGCCGACAACCAGAAAGTCACGTACGAGCTGCGCTCGGGTCGTGACGGCCGCGAAAGCGCCGACGACATCGCACTGGCCTAAGGCCACAGAAGGGCAGAGGTTAACTCTGCCCTTTTCGCATCACGCGGGGCAAAACTGCAACATAAGTGTGTCCCTGCGATTACATCACAATACGGTTACTCTTGGCAGATGATTGACCAGATCGGTTATCATTCCGACACTGGTTTACAATTTTTCCTGTTGTCCTGAAGAGAACCAATATGTTCACACGTCGCACTTTCCTTGCAGCATCTGCAGCCGCTGGCCTGACGCCCGGCCTTGCTTCGGCCAAGAAAAAAGCCGTTGAATACGATCCCACGCCGCAGTTCGTTCGGGTCAAGAAACAGTTTCTTCCGGGGCAGCTTCTGGTCGCTCCGCGATCGTTTTACTTGTACCTGATCACCGAACCGCGCAAGGCGATCCGCTATGGGTGCGGCGTCGGCAAAGCCGGACTGGAATTCACCGGTACGGCCACCATCGATGTCAAGAAAGAATGGCCGACATGGCGCCCCACGGACGAAATGATCGAACGCGAACCGACCACCTATGCCAGGTTCAAGGACAATGATTATGTCCAGCCGGGTGGAGGGGATAATCCGCTTGGCGCGCGCGCGCTCTATCTGTTCCAAAATGGGGTCGACACTTATTTCCGCATCCACGGAACGACCCAGCCGCAAACCATCGGGCGTGCTGCCTCAAACGGGTGTATCCGCATGCTGAACTCGCATGTCATCGATTTATATGAGCGTGTACCGGTTGGAACTGTGGTTACAGTAGTCTGAGGCTTTTACGGCGCGGACCAATCGACGTCCGTCGCTTCTTCGATCCGCAATAACCCGTCCGGCCAAGGTCGCGCCAAAGCCTTAGCGTCACCTTCTGAGCCATTAAGCCATGTCTGAATATCGGCAGGATGCAGCAGGACGCCCATTCGATGGTGTATCGGTTCCAGATCAGCATTGGGTGCGCAGGTCACTGCCGCAAACTGATCGACACGCAGGCCACCTGGGGCCTGCCAGCTGTCTGTAATCGCAGCAAAGAACAAAGTTGCGCCATCTGCCGAAGCAATACGCCACGCAGTTTTGTGACGTTTTTTGCCGGTCCACTCGTACCACCCGTCAACCGGGACAACGGCCCGGCCAACGCCTTCGAATGCGGCCTTGTCAAAGACGGTTTCAGACCTTGCGTTGATTATGGTTTCCATCACGGGTCGACCGCGAGCGTTGACACGCCCGACCGGGATCATCCCCCAACGCATGGGCGTCAGGCCGTCCGCAGTCAGGACTATCACCTCCTGCCCCGGTTGAATGTTCCTTCGGGGTGGTTGTGGGTCCTCATCATAAGGGACGTTCAATACCTGGGCTATTTCGGACATCGACCGTGTCAGGAAAAATCGCCCGGGCATCTTCTCAGTCCTGATTGGTCGAGGCTTCGACCAGCTCCAACACATAAGGTCCAAGTGCCGCAACGATCCGTGCCACACCCTCTTTGTTGGGGTGAATTCCGTCCGACTGCATGAATTGCCTTACTGCATTCGGGTCACCGTTTGGCTGCAATCCCTCAAAAAAGCTCTCTGCAAATACAAGTTGGTATGCCTTGGCCAAATCCGGGTACATCGCATCAAAAGCTTGCTTGTATTCGGCTCCGTAGTTCCCAGGCGCCTGCATTCCGATCAGCAAAACCTCGACCTCGGCCGCTTGGGCGGACGCCACGATTGTCTCAAGGTTCTCGCGCGACACAGCCGGGTCGATCCCCCGCAAAAGATCATTGCCGCCCAGCGCCACAATCATCGCGTCCACGTCGGGCGTCAGGGTCCAATCGACACGCGCCGCACCGCCAGCGGTCGTATCACCGGACACTCCGGCATTGATCAAGCGCGCCTCAGTGCCCTGGTCCTTTAGCCATTGGTCCAACTGTGGTACGAACCCGTCCTGTTCCGGCAATCCGTATCCTTGCGTCAGTGAGTCCCCCAGCGCAGCGATGACCACCGGCTCCGCTGTGGCGGTAAAGCCGCAACATGCAAACAGTACGGGCATCAAGGCCTTGCGCATTTTTTGAACCGCTCCATATCCCAATTTGACTGCCCCCGTGTGGAAATATCTATGACGACACCTGTTCTTTCGCTTCAAAATGCCGCTTTGTCACTGGATGGCAATGCCGGTCGCGTCGATATCCTGCATGAGATTAACCTGACTGTCGAAAAAGGCGAAACGCTGGGGCTTGTAGGGCCGTCCGGGTCTGGCAAATCCTCGCTGCTGATGTTGATGGGCGGGCTGGAGCAGGCAACTGCAGGCAAAATCACGGCCCTGGGTCAGGACCTGACTGGCATGGATGAGGACACGCTGGCCCGTTTCCGGCGCAACGCGATGGGAGTGGTCTTTCAGAACTTCCACCTGATCCCTACCATGACCGCCTTGGAAAACGTCGCGACCCCACTGGAATTGGCCGGCCATAAGGATGCGTTTCAACGCGCAAAGGCGGAGCTGGACGCAGTTGGGCTGGCGCATCGCCGTGATCACTATCCGGCACAATTGTCAGGTGGCGAACAGCAGCGCGTCGCACTAGCCCGTGCCGCGGCTCCACGTCCGCAGATTTTGTTGGCGGATGAGCCGACTGGAAATCTGGATGAAACCAACGGCGCGGCCATCGTCGATTTACTGTTCAGCCTGCGCGACAAACACGGGGCCACTCTCGTGCTTGTGACGCATAGCCATAGTCTTGCGCGCAAGTGCGATCGCGTTGTCCGGCTGCGTGATGGGCGGATTTCGGAAGACAGCCAGCAAGAGGCCGCAGAATGAGCCTTAAGCTGGCTGGTCGGCTGGCACGCCGTGAGCTGCGGGGCGGTCTGCATGGGTTTCGTGTTTTTCTGGCGTGTCTGGCGCTGGGTGTTGCAGCAATCGCAGCAGTTGGGTCGGTGCGCCATGCGATACAGGCAGGTTTGACCGAGGAAGGCGCCTCACTTTTGGGTGGGGATGCACAACTAGAATTCACCTATCGGTTCGCAACAGATGAAGAACGCGCCTGGATGGACCAGACCGGGACAGACGTGTCAGAAGTGGTCGATTTTCGGTCGATGGCTGTTGCTGATCAGGGTTTAGAAACGCAGCGCGCCCTGACGCAGGTTAAATCGGTCGATGACACTTACCCTTTGTTGGGGGCTCCGGTTCTGGAACCTGCGATGCCCTTGTCCAAGGCTTTGGGCACGCATCAAGGTCTTCCCGGCGCGGTGATGGACCCATCCCTTATTGATCGGCTAGGCCTTTCCGTCGGAGATCGGTTTGCACTGGGAACTCAAGAGTTCATACTGGCCGCTGGCTTGATCCACGAACCTGACGGGGCCGCGGATGGCTTTGGTCTGGGTCCCCGAACGCTTGTCCGAACCCAAGACTTGCAAGAATCCGGCCTGTTGGAACCGGGAACCCTGTTTTCAACCAAGTACCGCCTGACCCTGCCACAAGGAACCGATCTGCAAGACTTGTCGGTAGAAGCACGCCAGAATTTTGAGGGCACTGGCATGCGATGGACCGACGCGCGCAACGGCGCGCCGGGAATTGCGGAATTCGTCGGACGACTCAGCGCATTTCTGGTGCTGGTCGGGTTGTCGGGCCTTGCCGTCGGCGGCATCGGAGTATCAGCGGCTGTGCGCGCCTATCTGTCCCAAAAAACCGAGACCATCGCGACACTTCGCACACTGGGCGCTGATAAGGCGACGATATTCCAAACCTATATGATCCAGATCGGAGTTCTGTCGGGGATCGGCATCTTGCTGGGCGTCGCGCTGGGTGGCTTACTGCCCCTGTTGCTGGCCCCCTTGATCGAAGCCCGCCTGCCGGTGCCTGCGGTGTTCTCCTTCTACCCGGCCCCGCTTGCCGAAGCAGCTTTGTACGGCATACTGACGGCATTTCTGTTTACGCTCTGGCCCCTTGCCCGTACCGAAGACGTCCGCGCAGCAACTCTGTTTCGGGATGCCCTGACCTCGGCTCGTGCGATTCCACGGGGTGCATACCTTATTGCAACTGGCGCGGGCCTCACGTTGCTGATCGGATGCGCAGCCTTGTTCAGCGGCTCAGCGCGCCTGACAATCTGGACCGCCGGAGGGTTGGCGGGCGCTTTACTGCTGCTTTCCCTGGCTGCCTATGCGGTGCGAAGACTTGCCCGTCTCAGCACGTCTTCGGCGCGCGGACGCCCCGCCCTAAGGTGGGCCTTATCTGCCATCTCAGACCCGCGCGAGGGTGCCGCATCCGTGGTTCTGTCTCTGGGTCTTGGGCTTTCGGTTCTGGCGGCAGTCGGGCAGATCGACGGCACCTTGCGCAATGCAATTTCCGGGAACCTGCCGGATGTCGCCCCCTCGTATTTCTTCGTCGACATTCAGAAAGAGCAGATGCCTGGCTTTACCGAGCGCCTGAACTCAGACCCCGCCGTCAGCCGGATAGAAAGTGCGCCGATGCTGCGCGGGATCATCACGCAGATCAACGGCACGCCCGCCCGCGAGGTGGCAGGTGATCATTGGGTTCTGGATGGCGACCGGGGCGTAACCTACTCGGTCCAGCCCCCCGAAAACGCGCGTATCACCTCGGGTGAGTGGTGGGCTGAAGACTATGCTGGCACACCGCAAGTCAGTTTCGCTGCCGAAGAAGCTGAAGAAATGGGCCTGAAACTGGGCGACCAGCTGACCGTGAATATTCTGGGCCGTGACATTACCGCTGAACTCACTTCAATGCGCGAAGTTGATTTCTCGAACGCCGGTATGGGATTTATCATGTCGATGAACCCATCAGCCCTGGCCGGTGCCCCGCACAGCTTCATTGCCACGGTATATGCCGAAGAACAGGCGGAAACAGCAATTCTGCGCGATCTCGCCGGGAAATTCCCCAACATAACGGCGATCCGCGTTCGCGATGCGATTGACCGGGTCTCGGGCTTGCTGGCAGGCATCGCCGCAGCGACGTCCTATGGCGCAGGAATTTCCCTTCTGACCGGTTTTTTGGTGCTCATCGGTGCTGCCGCAGCCGGAGAACCTGCCCGCCGATACGAGGCCGCGATCCTCAAGACACTCGGTGCGGACCGACGGCGCATCTTGGTCAGTTTTGCTTTACGCGCAGCACTGTTGGGCGCAGCCGCAGGTGGCGTTGCCCTGCTAACTGGCATTCTGGGGGGCTGGGCCGTTGCCACCTATATCTTCGACACGAATTTCTCGGTTATCTGGCCATCCGCCATCGGCATTGTTCTGGCGGGTATCTTCGTGACGCTCGGCGCAGGGCTGATCTTTGCCTTGCGCCCCCTGGCCGTCCGCCCGGCCCGCATCCTGCGCGCCAGCGATTAACCGACGCGTGCGCAGGCAACCGGTTGCAGAATCTGCAGCAAAGGATCGTTGTCGCACACAAGGGCGTCCAGAGTAATCTCGTCCAACGAGGCGTAAAAAACCTCAGCCGCGTCTTGCAGCGCCAAACGCAGGCGGCAGGCATCGGTCAACGGGCATGTGTTGTCCGCATCCGCAAAACACTCTGCCAGCGGCAGGTTGCCTTCGACATCACGAAACACCGATCCGATCCGAATTTGTTCGGCCGAACGCGCCAGAACCATACCGCCGTTGCGACCGCGTTGGGTGCTAAGATAGTCCAACTGGCTAAGCTGGTTGATTACCTGCGCCAGATGGTTCTCCGAGATATTGCACACTTCGGCAATCTCGGACTTGGTGACCAGCCTGTCCTGATGCGCTGCACAATACATCAGCAGCCGCACCGCAATGTTCGTCCGTTTGGTTATCCGCATCGTGACCTCCCAGATTTCAAGATGCAGACTTATTGCATGTCTGATCAAAAAGCGGTTTGACATACATCAATCGTCAAGAAAGGACATGTGGGCACATGGCAGATCCCTATTTCTTTGGCTACGGCAGCCTCGTGAACCTGTCGACCCACGACTTTCCCGATCCGCGCCCTGCGCGTCTCAAAGGCTGGCGGCGTGCATGGAAGCACACTGACCTACGACCTGTCGCCTTCCTGACGGCGGTTCCAGACCCCGAGTCCGAAATCGAAGGTATGATTGCGCATGTGCCAAAAAACGATTGGGTTGCACTGGACGACCGTGAATGGGCCTATGACCGGATATCCGCCACCCAAGCCGTTACCCACCCCCTGAAGCATGAGGTCGAGATTGCCGTCTATGCTGTGCCTCATGACCGGCACAACGCGCCAAGCAACCACCATCCCTTGCTTCTGAGTTACATTGACGTGGTCGTACAAGGATACCTGCGCGCATTTGGTGAAGACGGCGCAGATCGTTTCTTTGCCACCACCGATGGATGGGATGCGCCGATCCTGAACGACCGGTCCACGCCACGGTACCCGCGCCATCAGCAATTGAAATCGGTTGAGACAAAATTCGTGGATGACCGTCTCAGCCTTCTTTCAGCCCGAATTGTGCAGAACGCATAGAAAAAGGCGGAATCGAATGATCCCGCCTCTCTTCATTCTATTACAAAACGCTCAGGCTTTTGCGCGAATAACCTGCAGTAGCGGCAGCAGCGTGGCCATCTCAGGCCCACGCTCCATGCCGGTCAGCGCTTTTCGCAATGGCATGAACAGGCCTTTGCCCTTACGCCCGGTCGCCTCTTTTACTGTGCTGGTCCATTTGCTCCAGGTTTCGCCATCGAAGGGACCTTCGGGCAGCAAGGTCATAGCTTCAGCGATGAAGTCACGATCCTCATCCGCGATCAATGGCTCTGCCCCATCGCGGCACAATTCCCACCAGCCCTTGAGGTCAGCCAAGGTTGTGATGTTCTCGCGTGCCATCGCCCAAAAAGGTTCGGCCAGTTCGGCGGGAACGCCAGCTTCTGCAACGGCATCGGCCACATCGGACAAAGGCAGGGATTGCAGGTGCTTTGCGGTCAGCGGGAACAGATCCTGCACATCGAACTTTGTCGGGGCCGCGCCAAAGCGGTTGATATCGAACCCTTCGACCAATTCGGCCATATCGGACCGAAGCTCAACCGGATCAGACGAACCCAAACGCGCCATCAGGCTCAGCAAAGCCAACGGCTTAACACCCTGCTCACGCAAGTCGCGCAGCGCCAGCGTTCCCAGACGTTTCGACAGCGCCTCACCCTGAGGACCGGTCAGCAGCGAATGGTGGGCAAAGCGCGGGCAAGTGCCACCCAGCGCCTCGATGATCTGAATCTGCGTTGCGGTGTTGGTCACGTGGTCCGAGCCACGCACAACATCCGTGACACCCATTTCTGTGTCATCCACCACGGACGCAATCGTATATAGAACCTGACCATCGCCGCGGATCAGAACCGGGTCGGAAACCGAGGCCGCATCGATCGAGATGTCGCCCAGAATACCGTCATTCCACTCGATCCGCTCGTGATCCAGCTTGAACCGCCAGACGCCATTGCCGCGTTCAGCCCGCAGCGCTTCTTTCTCAGCATCACTTAGGTTCAGCGCCGCGCGGTCATAGACCGGCGGCTTGCCCATGTTCAGTTGTTTTTTACGCTTGAGGTCCAGCTCGGTGGGCGTCTCGAATGCCTCATAAAAGCGGCCCATTTCGCGCAACTTGTCAGCAGCCTCTGCGTAACGGTCCAAACGCTCGGACTGTCGCTCGACCTTGTCCCAATGCAGGCCCAACCACTCCAGATCTTGCTTAATGGCGTCGACATATTCTTCTTTCGACCGTTCTGGATCGGTGTCGTCAATCCGCAAGATGAACGTGCCGCCAGCTTTACGGGCGATCAGGTAGTTCATCAGGGCGGTGCGCAGGTTGCCCACGTGGATGTAACCGGTGGGCGACGGGGCAAAACGGGTGGTTGTCATAGGTGTCTCCTGTTGGCGCGGCTCATGTCACAGGATTGACCAATTGTCCAGCAAAGGCGTTCAGGTTGGCTTAACGGGCCAGTGCCCATTCAGGTCCTTTAACCCCGCGCGGATCAGTTCAGACAGCACGTCCATATCGATATCCGCCAGCTTGTTCACATAGAGGCAGGATTTGCCCAGCTTGTGCTTGCCCAACCGCGACAGGATATCCCCAAAATCCGCGTAACCGGGCATGATGTAGATCGACAGTGCAGTCTTGCGTGGCGAAAATCCGGTTGCCAGAAATTCGCCCTCACGCCCTGACTTGTAGCGATAGTGATAACGTCCATAACCCACGATAGATGGTCCCCACATGACGGGTTCGAAACCGGTTGTTTGCCGAAAAAGAGTATTCAGCGCACGCGCATCATCCGCCTTCTTCGCCGGTTGAACGGTCAATAAAAAGCTCTCGACGCTTTGCCCTGTGGGAACGGTTTTGTTTTCGGATCGCGCCATAAACAAAAATTAACACGTAATGTTCATCAACGCAGCCCATTTGAAAAGGGTATACACTGGCAAGAGACTCGCGCCGACCTAAACTCACTGAATGCTGTTCTGACAGGGAGAACCAAAATGACCATCAAATTCACACGCCGCGCAGCGCTGGGAACCGCGGCAGCATTACCCTTTGCCGCGGCTGCGGCACCGGTTCTGGCGGCTGGGGCCGAGACCAAGGCAAATTCTACCATCGCCAAGTCCTTTGCATTGGGCGATTTCACAGTAACGACACTGCTGGATGGCAGCCTGCCGCGCGACGGCGCCCAGGAAATCTTTGGCGGCGGCGCGTCGGATGAAGACTTTGCAAAAGTTTCGGCAGACAATTTCATCTCGCCCGATGTCGCACAATTCTTCTTTACCCCGACGCTCGTGAACACCGGGTCGGAACTGGTTCTGTTCGACACAGGTTTGGGACAGGGCGGCATACAGGCCGCGTTGGCAGACGCTGGCGTGACGCCGGATCAGATCGACGTCGTTGTGATCACCCATATGCACCCCGACCATATCGGCGGCATGACAACAAATGACGCGCCCACCTTTCCGAATGCGCGCTATGTGACATCATCCCCAGAGTACGACTTTTGGGCAGCGCAGGACGCGGGCAACCGAGTTGGTGATCTGGTTGCCGCCAAGGTAACGCCGTTGGCCGAAAAGATGACCTTCTTGCAAGATGGTGGCGAGGTTGCATCGGGTATCACAGCAGTGGCTGCCTATGGGCATACCCCCGGTCACACCGTGTATCACCTGGAAAGCAATGGGCAGCGTCTCGTTCTGACCGCCGATCTGGCCAATCACTATGTCTGGTCCTTTGCGCACCCCGAATGGGAGGTCCGTTTTGATATGGACAAGGCTGCAGCAACAGCCTCACGTCGCAATGTGCTGGGGATGCTGGCCGCGGACAAAGTTCCGATGATTGGTTATCACATGCCATTCCCGGCGGCCGGTTTCGTGGAAAGCCGGGGGGAAGGCTTCCGCTTTGTTCCAGTCAGCTATCAGATGATGGGCTGACGCATCAGTAACCGGCATCCGGCCGTACTTTCGAACCATCCGAAAAACGGGACAGGCGAAAGGCGGCCGGATCAACACATGGCGTGGTTTCACAAACCAAATCGGCCATCAAACGACCCGCTCCGGGGCCAATCCCAAAGCCGTGGCCCGAGAACCCTGTGGCGATAAACATTCCCGGCAGCGTATCAACCGCAGAGATCACCGGAATGGCGTCGGGCGTGACATCGATCAACCCGGCCCAACTTTGAACGATCTCTGCCTGTTCCAATACCGGGAACCCTTTGCGCGCTCGCGCCCATGTCCTCTTCAGGACTTTGCCAGAGGGCTCGGGGTCCAGCACGCGGCAAAGTTCAAATGGCGTGACGTCGGTTGGCAACCATGATCGGTCCTCTCCGGCCTCTGCAGCCCAGCGTTTGGACAGCCTGAACCGCAAGGATCGCCATTCTTGCCGGAACGCCGGTACAAACTGCATCGCAAGCCGGAAACTGTCCGGTACGATATCCACAGTATTTTCGTGCCCGGACGCAATAGTGTAGCCGCCATCAGCCCTTTTTCGCATCGCGAAATCATCTGACCACATTGCGGTTTCTGGCCCATTCACCGGTGACGTGCGCAATACCGTATTGAGAACCTTAAGCTGCGGCAGTTCAATCCCTGCGTTTCCAGCAAACAGGCGCGACCACGCGCCTCCGGCAAGAACCACCCGTGCACAAGCCACCCGGCCACGTTCGGTAAACACACCTGAGATATGGCCGTTCTCAATGTCAACGCTGCGAACCGCGCAGTTGGTCATCAGACACGCGCCCTTGTCGCGTGCGGCCTCCGCAATCGCGGGGGCGGCCCATTGCGGTTCGGCTCGCCCGTCTCGCGGCATGTGCAAGGCAACTTTCAACCCCGATTGATTGTTGGGCAACAGAGCATCCAGTTCGGCCCCTGAAACCATCTGTGCGCCGGTTTGTAAACCTTCAACATTGCACATCCAGCGTTCAAGGTTTGCGTGATCTCGCTTTCCTGAGGCACCAAAAAGGATGCCAGACCGCGAAAAACCAGTTTGGCGTCCGGTACGTTGATCAAGATGCTGCCAGATATGCTGCGCTTCCAACATAAGCGGGATTTCACGCGGGTCCCGCAGACCCAAACGTACCCACCCCCAGTTTCGCGAACTTTGCTCGCCCGCGATCTGGCCCTTTTCGCACAGCAAAACCGAGGCGCCCCGTTCTGACAGCTCCAAAGCCGTCGAAGCGCCAATGATTCCCCCACCTATGACCACAACGTCAACGGACTTGGGAAGATGCAAATCGGGTTCTACAGGATTTGGTTTAGGACCGGGCATTCGCCGCTCTTACTTCATTGCTTGGACCGCAATGAATGCGCGGTATCAGCTATTAGGCAACATGCCGCCTAACGCGCGAATCACAATTTTTGCAAGCTGTGGTTATAGTGCCAGTTTGATCCCTGGCACTATTTCTTTTATCAGGCCCTGGCCCTTAAGCAGCGCCGCAGAGTTCAGCCCACTTCTGACGCAATGTGGCTGTCAGGCCAGCATCATTGCCGGAAGTTTCTTCGGCCAGACTTTCCTGTGACGGCAGTTCGGGAAGAATCAAAGAAGCAGCTGGTTCTACCTGCACCGCACCGTTTTCTGGCGGCGTCTCAGCCCCCAAAAGGTCGGCAATGGCAGAATCTATCTGCTCTTCATCTAGATCATGGCCCTTGGATTCCATCGAACGCCACGGAAGTGGCGAGTGGAGTGGCCTATCATATTGCTCACGCATTTTCACACCAAATCGTTAACACAGACACCCAATTAATGATGCGTAACAAACCAAACCCGATCTAAAACACCGAGCCATTCAAGAATGCGCCGCATCTGCCCCACTTGAGGCGGCAATTAAGCTAAAATGTGTCAGAAAAATGTCCTGATTTCAAGCGTGTTGAACGGATGAAGCAGAATCTAGGTTCACACTGTCCCCAAGGCGGAGACAATATGCAAAATATCACCAAAAGGCGCTACAATTCGGAAACCACCGAAATCTAAGAATCCGCGCGGTTTCGATTTAAGACCGATCCCGCCAACGGTTTACGATCGGGTATCTCCGGTCCAGCCAGAAGGCCCTGTTAGTCAGTCGCGTGCCCGGAGCGGACTGAAAACGCTTGTACTCACTGATATAAATCAGGTGCTCGACACGGCGGGCGACATCGGCATCGAAGCCTGCCGCTTCGCAGTCGGCGATCGAACCATCGCGGTCGACCAGGATTTCCAGAATGGCGTCCAGTTCCGGGTAGTCCGGCAGGCTGTCGCTGTCTTTCTGGTCTTCACGCAACTCGGCGCTGGGGGGTTTGTCGATCACCGACGGGCGGATCACCTCGGCATCAGGTCCCATCATCCAGTCACGATGGTTGCCATTTCGCCAGCGGCATGTTTCGAACACACGCGTTTTATACAGATCCTTGATCGGGTTATAGCCACCATTCATGTCGCCATAAATGGTCGCATAACCCACGGCTACCTCGGACTTGTTGCCTGTGGTCAGCAGCATTTCGCCAAACTTGTTTGAGATCGCCATCAACAGCAATCCGCGCAAGCGTGACTGAATGTTTTCCTCGGTCAAATCCGCCTCGAGCCCGGCAAACAAAGGTGCCAGAGTGTCTGTCACCGCCGCCCGGCTGTCCGAGATAGGAACATAATCGAAATGCACGCCAAGCGCCTTGGCGACGGCTTCGGCGTCATCCAGCGAAGCCTGGCTGGTGTATTCCGACGGCAGCATCACACAACGTACGTTGTCCGCCCCGATTGCATCAACTGCTATTGCGGCAACCAACGCCGAGTCCACGCCGCCCGAAAGGCCCAACAGCGCCTTCTTGAATCCGGTCTTACCCATGTAATCGCGCAGAGATTGGACCATGGCACGATAGTCCTGCTCCCACTCATCCGGTTGCGGAACGATCTCGCGTGGCACAATACGCCACCCTTCATCGCCGCGCTCCAAATCAACATGCGTTACAGCCTCGTCAAAGACCGGCATCCGAAACGCAATCTCTCCTCCCGGGTTAAGGCCGAAGGTTGCGCCATCAAAGACCTGATCGTCCTGTCCGCCCACCATGTTCAGGTAGATCAGCGGCAGGCCGGTTTCGACCACACGAGCAACCATGTGGTTCAGACGCACATCATACTTGTTGCGGAAATAAGGCGAGCCATTGGGGATCAGCAAAAACTCGGCCCCGGTTTCTTCCAGAGTTTCCGAGACGTCCGGATGCCAGCTGTCTTCGCAGATCGGGCTACCGATCCGCGAGTTCCCAACCGAGTACGGGCCGCCCAACGGGCCAGCGTCGTACAAGCGCACCTCGTCGAACACTGTTTCATTCGGCAGGTGGTGCTTCAACACCTTGCTACCAATACGACCGGCCTTGAGGATCAGGTAAGCATTGAAAAGCTTGCCGTCTTCGGTCCACGGACCACCGATTGCAATGGCCGGCCCATCGGCACATTGGGCAGCCAGCTTCTGAACCGCAGCCATGGCAGCCTGGTGAAAGACCGGCTTCATCACCAGATCCTGCGTGTTGTAACCGGTGATGAACATTTCAGGGAAAGCCACAAGGTCGGCACCTGCCTCGCGCCCCTGTTCCCACGCCGCAAGCGCCTTGTCCAAGTTGCCTTGGATGTCCCCAACAACAGGGTTGAGTTGTGCCAGAGTAATGCGGAAACGGTTGGCCATGCTGCCCTCTTGCCCTCGTCAGTCCTAATGCCATTTAGCAGATCGCACCGCGAGTGAAAGTCAAATGCGGCAAAACACGTTGCTCTGTCCGCACGGGTATCTTAGTTTTGCAATAACAAGTGACAATCGGGCAAGGCAGGAAAAACCATGAACGCTATCCGCACTTCTTTTGCCGCCACGGCGATGGCTTTGCTGGCCGCATCCGCCTCTGCGCAGGACGGGCAGGTTATCGTTGCGGATGATGACGTCGGCGGCGTGTACGAGGGTACATTCCTAAACGGCCTGCGCCACGGCGAAGGCACCTATCGGCTGCCAAACGGGTTCGAATATGTCGGCGAATGGGTCGAAGGCGAAATCCAGGGCAAAGGCATTGCACGCTATGTCAACGGCTCAGTCTATGAGGGGATGTTCTCAAAGGGACAACCCGAAGGACAAGGCAAGATCATCTATCCCGACGGCGGCAGCTATGAAGGGGAATGGGCCGAAGGGTCGATAAATGGAACCGGAGTCGCAAAATACACGAATGGCGTCCGGTACGAGGGCAGCTTCAAGGACGCTCGCTATCACGGCAAAGGCGTCCTGACGGACCCCAGTGGTTACGTTTACGATGGCAACTGGGCCGATGGTGTAAAGCATGGCGAGGGCAAAATCACCTCGACACAAGGCAGCATCTATGAAGGGGAAATCAAGAACGGTCTGCGCGATGGCCAGGGCACACTGACCATCCCGGATGGCATGACATATACTGGCGAATGGTCTCAGGACCGCATGACCGGCAAGGGCCGCCTGTTGCAGGCCAATGGTGACCTCTACGAAGGCGATCTTGTGGACGGCCGCCGCGAGGGCAATGGCAAAGCGACCTATGCCAACGGCGCGACCTATGAAGGCGAATATGCCGATGACCGCCGCCATGGCAAAGGACGCTTTCTTGGGACCGACGGCTTTGACTACACCGGTGAATGGGTGGACGGTCAAATTGAAGGGCTGGGTGAGGTCACGTACCCCGACGGCGCCACCTATACAGGTGATTTCAGCGCAGATCTGCCGCACGGCAAAGGGGTTCAAACCTATCCGGATGGCACCGTCTATGACGGCGAATGGACGGCCGGTATTTTCGAAGGCAATGGAAAGGCCACCTACCCCAACGGTGTTGTCTATCAGGGCCAGTTCAAGAACGGCCTCAGCCATGGCACCGGCGTTTTGACATTCGCCAACGGGTATCGATACGAAGGCGAATGGGTAGATGGCGCGCGCCAGGGCAAAGGCAAAGCGACATTCCCTGACGGAACCGCTTATGAAGGCGATTTCAAGGACGGTCAGCGTCACGGCGAAGGGACTATAAAAACACCGCGCGGGTTCAGCTATACCGGCGGTTGGGCGGAAGGCAAAATCAGCGGTCAGGGTGTCGCGACCTATGCGACCGGTGACGTGTACGAAGGCACATTCCTCGACAACAAGCGACACGGCAATGGCACCATGCGCTATGCCAATGGTCAGGAAGAAACAGGCGTTTGGGAAAACGGTGTTCTGCCTCCAGAAAACGTAAGCGCACCAGATGCGACGGATACCGAACCCGAGCCTGACACCTCTTCTTCTGACGGGTGATCAAACTACCAGGGCACCGGCTTCCCCGCCCAGTCAAAGAACCCACCTGTATCAGCAGAGTTCAAGGCGGCTGCTACGGATAGCAGGTTTTGGGCGGCCTCATCAGGTTCAACCGCTGGGTGCTTTCCGACATATTTCCGCGTGAAGGCCGTATTGACCGTACCAGGATGCAGGGCGACACAGATTGCGTGTTTGTGGGTCCGGGCCAATTCGATCGCAGATGTGCGGACAATCTGGTTCACCGCCGCCTTGGACGCCCGATAACTGATCCATCCGCCTAGCCGGTTGTCACCAATAGACCCCACCCGCGCGGACAAAACCGCAAAGACGGCGCGCTGGTCGCGCGGCAGCAAGCGCGCAGCATGAGCAAGAACCAACGCAGGTCCCACCGCATTCAGCGCAAATTGATCCATCATCGCCTGCGCCGATAGCATCCTGATGGTTTTTTCGGGGGTCGCACCGTTTATCTCAAGCGCGCCAGCCGCGACCAAGATCAGGTCAAACGGTCCAGTAACACCTGCCATTGTCCGATCCACGATCTCGGGGTCAGTCAGATCAAACCCGTCCTGCGACCTGGACAAGGTTGTGACGTTGACCGATTGCTGCCTAAGCCTGTTGGCGATTGCGCCTCCGATCCCGCCTGAGGCACCAATAATGAGTGCTGTGTCCATGCAGGACGAACTAGCCGTAGGTAATTCCAGATCAACACGCGCGGAAAAAAGAAATCTAACCATGTGATCGAGGAAAATTCGTTCTTTTCATTCCCGCCGCGCGATGTATAACCTCAACCCCATGATCAACCGCGCAGATATCCTGATTGCCGACACCGCCCTTCGCGGTGCGTCTCTGCGTGGCCTACTGATCCTAATCCGCCTCTGAGCGTGCCATCCGGCGCGCCCGCTCAGAGGAGGACGCCCGCGCGCCAAATGGCTTTAGGACAGACAAGAAAGAGATTCCCATGACCAATGTGACCGACCAAGACCGCGTCTTGATCTTTGACACAACCCTGCGCGACGGCGAGCAAAGCCCCGGCGCGACCATGACCCATTCCGAAAAGCTTGAGATTGCTGAGCTGCTGGACGAAATGGGCGTCGACATCATCGAAGCCGGGTTCCCAATCGCTTCCGAGGGCGACTTCAAGGCCGTCTCTGAAATTGCCGAACGATCCAAAAACAGCCGCATCTGTGGTTTGGCCCGTGCCAATTTCGCGGATATCGACCGCTGTTGGGAAGCTGTGAAACACGCAGGCAAGAGCCGAATTCACACCTTCATCGGCACCTCACCGCTGCACCGTGCGATCCCGAACCTGACGCAGGACGAGATGGCCGAAAAAATCCACGAAACCGTGAGCCATGCGCGCAATCTGTGTGAGAACGTGCAGTGGTCACCGATGGATGCCACGCGGACCGAATGGGATTACCTCTGCCGCGTGATCGAGATCGCCATCAAAGCTGGTGCAACGACAATCAACATCCCCGACACGGTCGGCTACACCGCACCGATGGAATCCGCCGACCTGATCAAACGCCTGATCGAAACGGTTCCCGGCGCGGATGAGGTGGTCTTCGCTACCCACTGCCACAACGACCTTGGCCTGGCGACCGCGAACTCCCTCGCTGCGGTTGCGGGTGGTGCACGTCAGATCGAATGCACTATCAACGGTCTGGGCGAACGCGCAGGAAATACCGCGTTGGAAGAGGTGGTAATGGCGCTGCGCACCCGCAATGACATCATGCCTTGGTCCACCGGTATCGACACGACCAAGATCATGCATATCTCGCGCCGCGTCGCGACCGTGTCCGGCTTCAACGTGCAGTTCAACAAGGCCATTGTCGGTAAAAACGCGTTCGCGCATGAAAGCGGCATCCACCAGGACGGCATGCTTAAGAACCGCGAAAACTTTGAGATCATGCGCCCCGAGGATATTGGACTGTCCGGCACGTCTTTGCCGCTGGGCAAACACTCGGGCCGCGCGGCGCTTCGCGACAAGCTGAACACGCTGGGCTATGAGGTGGGTGACAACCAGCTCAAGGATATCTTCTTTCGGTTCAAAGAGTTGGCCGACCGCAAAAAAGAAGTGTTCGACGACGACCTGATCGCGCTGATGACATTGGATGACGACGACGGTAGCGATCACCTGCAGCTGGTTTCGATGAAAGTCACGTGCGGAACTGTCGGCAAGGCCGAAGCCACAATCGAAATGGAAGTGGGCGGCAAGGAAATCATCGCCACCGAACAAGGCGACGGCCCAGTCGACGCTGCATTTCGTGCCATTCGCGTTGTGCATCCGAATACGGCGCATCTGCAGCTTTACCAGGTGCATGCCGTGACCGAAGGCACAGATGCGCAGGCCACGGTATCGGTGCGTCTGGAAGAGGACGGCATGATCGCAACGGGCCAATCCGCCAATACCGATACGGTCGTAGCCTCGGCCAAGGCGTATATCCACGCGCTGAACCGCCTGATCGTGCGGCGTCAAAAGGCCGGTCCGGGCGCTGACACCCGCGAGATCTCTTACAAAGATCTTACATAAACAAAAAAGGGGCGGTCGATTGTCGACCGCCCCCTCTCATTCATCTCCAGCCAGATTACGGCCAATAGAACAAGGTCAGATCAACTGGCTTTTCCGTCCCGATCAGCGAATACTCATACACAGGCGTATCGTTGAGGTCGTTCAGCCCGGACACTGCATATCCCTCGGTCGGCAAATAATTCGCATCGTAGTTCAGATCGTAATCGCCATTCTCGTCGTGAAAGGCGATAACAGCGAAGTACCCGCTTTCCAGGTCGGGGAAATCGAACCGGGCCGGTCCATCAGAGGCTGGTGCCTCAAGATACCCGGCAGCATTGGTGTAATCCATGTTGTCGAACGCTGCCGCCTGATCAAACGCCATGACGATAACGTTGCCCTTGGCGCTGCGCGTACCGTGCAGATTGACCGTCAGGCCCGTGTTTTGCGCAGCCTCCGCGGTCGAAGCCGCTGCTTGGTCAATATCCGTGGTGAACCCCGAGGCGACCCAGGCACCACCGACAAACAAACCTGCTGTTACAATGGCCGCCACGATGCGTTGAGTGTTGCTTGGCATATTTTACACTCCCTCGAGTTACTTGGCGGGTTTGTTCAGTTTCCGACCGTTCTTTGGCTGCCAGCCCGGCGGTCCGAAGAAAACACCCAGCTTGTTGCTGAACCCCGGCATATTCCAGACATCCTTGAACAGACGGGCAAAACCGTGAAGGAAAGCGACGAAAGGGTTGATCGAGTCGATCGGTTTAACAAGACCATAGACCACCTCTTCCTTTTCCTCCTCGAACGTACCGAACATGCGATCCCAGATGATCAGAATCCCGGCATAGTTCTTGTCCAGGTATTTCGGGTTGGACCCGTGGTGAACGCGGTGGTGCGACGGCGTGTTGAAGATATACTCGATCGGCCGCCACAGCTTTTTGATAACTTCGGTATGCAGGATCGTCTGATACAGCTGCACCAGCAGTTCTGCGATCAACACCATGAACGGGTTAAAGCCCAAAAGAACCAGCGGAATGTGAAAGAACAGCGGCCAGAAACCATCCAGCGGGCCATGGCGATAGGCGACCGAGATATTGAAGAAGGGCGAGCTGTGGTGAACCGAATGTGTAGCCCAAAGGAAGTTGATCCGGTGCAGGATTCGATGCTCCCAGTAGTAAGCAAGGTCTGCAAGTATCAGCACAATGATGAACGAGGCCCATGTCGTCGGAATTTCGAACACGGCAAATTGCGAAGCCCAGACATATGCACCGATGTAAAACCCGGCCAATAATACAAAGCTGATTCCGATGAAGAAAACCAGCGTGATAAAGTTGGTGACGGTATCCCCCATCATCTGCCAGTTCAGTTTTTTGACGACTGCATAGCGGACCAATTCGAAGGCCAGGAAGCCCATTGCGAAGACAAAGAACCAGTCGTTGATCAAAGTTTCCCAGTAACTCAGGTGAAAGTCACTGATATGGCGGGTTAGAAAGTCCATCGAAGTAATCCGATTCCGTTCGCTGTCATATGTGACAACTTATGTACGGAGCCAATATTAAAAATCAAGATCCCGGCATCAGAAAAGCGGGACCTTCCGGCAAAGACATTGCTGTGGCATCAGAATTTGCTCCTGAGAAGTTCACTCTCAGGCAAAATCCCGTGTAATCACCGGTTTTTCTTCAACGAAGTTTGCCGAACAAGCCGTCCAGCGTTTTAGCGGACTCGTTCAGACCATAAGGCGCGTTCACGACAAACATGCCCGAACCAACCATACCGTGCCCTTCACGTGCGGCCGGAAAGCGCACCTCGTGATGCCAAACTTTGGGGAAATCCCGTTTCTCCAAAGCGTCGCGCATGCCCTGATGCCGCCCATTGGCCAGTATCGGATACCACAACGCAATGACACCGACGTTCCATTTCCGGTTCAACGAGGCGATAATACCGGGCATTCGGTCATAGTCAGATTTGATCTCATAGCTTGGATCAATCAGCAATACGCCACGGCGCGGTGTCGGGGGCAGCAAAGATTGGGCCAGGTCAAAGCCGTCCTGCCGATAGGTTCGGGCGTCAGACGTGATCAATGCGTCGGACAGTGCTCGGTATTCTTGCGGGTGCAATTCGGCAAAGTGCATCTTGTCGTATGAGCGCAACAGGTTCGCAGCAATCAAAGGCGACCCCGGATATGCGGATGTGCCGTATCGGTCGTGCACAGCGGCAATGGCTTGGCTCAAGGGATGATCGGCGTGAAACCAGCCTTCGGTCAACGCACGTTCGATTCCTGCTGCTGCTTCACCCGTCTGAACGGCCTGATCCGAGTCCAGCTTATACAGCCCCCGCCCCGAATGGGTTTCGATGTAGCTCAGCGGTTTGTCTTTTTGGGTCAGATAGGCCAGCGTTTCTGCCAAAATTGCGTGCTTATGGACGTCCGCAAGGTTACCGGCGTGGTAAATATGTTGATATGAGAGCATGATGCCTTCTAAAGTCCCTGCAATTAAGGCGGAAAGGTGCTGATTGCCGCGGAATCAGCCCTTTTACCGGGCGAGTTGGCACCCTATAAGTCATCCGTCCCGGAACCGTCGAGTCGCGGGCAGTAGAAAAACCGACATACAGGATCAGGGGAAACATGGGGATCTTTGGCAATCTGGGCGGCCTGTTCACAGCGGACAT
The DNA here is from genome assembly GCF_013032505.1 of Ruegeria atlantica. GTDB lineage: Bacteria > Pseudomonadota > Alphaproteobacteria > Rhodobacterales > Rhodobacteraceae > Ruegeria > Ruegeria atlantica_F. Next base: position 186,165 of record NZ_WQCG01000005.1, on the reverse strand, counting down.
GGCTATCGACCTTGGAACGGCAAATACGCTGGTTTATGTCAAGGGGCGCGGTGTTATCCTGTCTGAACCCTCTGTCGTTGCTTATCACGTCAAAGACGGCGTTAAAAAGGTTCTGGCCGTTGGTGAAGACGCCAAACTGATGCTGGGCCGAACCCCCGGCTCGATCGAGGCGATCCGCCCGATGCGCGAAGGCGTCATTGCCGACTTTGATACTGCTGAAGAAATGATCAAGCATTTCATCCGCAAAGTGCACAAACGCTCAACGTTTTCGAAACCGAAAATTATCGTTTGCGTACCTCATGGCGCGACACCTGTTGAAAAGCGCGCGATCCGTCAGTCGGTTCTGTCCGCTGGCGCGCGCCGCGCCGGTCTTATTGCCGAACCTATTGCAGCCGCGATTGGTGCAGGTATGCCCATCACCGACCCGACCGGCAACATGGTCGTCGATATCGGTGGTGGTACAACCGAGGTGGCCGTTTTGTCGCTGGGTGACATCGTTTACGCGCGCTCGGTCCGCGTTGGCGGCGACCGGATGGACGAGGCCATCATCTCATACCTGCGCCGTCAGCAGAACCTGCTGGTCGGCGAATCCACCGCCGAACGTATCAAGACTACCATCGGCACTGCGCGCATGCCCGACGACGGCCGCGGCCAGTCGATGCACATCCGCGGTCGCGACCTGCTGAACGGCGTCCCGAAGGAAATTGAGATCAGCCAGGCTCAGGTGGCCGAGGCGCTGTCTGAGCCTGTCCAGCAGATTTGCGAGGCGGTGATGACCGCGCTGGAAACCACTCCGCCCGATCTGGCGGCGGATATCGTGGACCGGGGCGTGATGCTGACCGGCGGCGGTGCGCTGTTGGGTGATCTGGACCTTGCCCTGCGCGAACAGACCGGCCTGGCCGTGTCAATTGCCGACGAAAGCCTGAATTGTGTGGCTTTGGGCACCGGCAAGGCGCTGGAATACGAAAAACAACTGCGCCACGCGATTGACTACGAAAGCTAAGGCGCGCACCCTTAACCACATAGGGTAAATTCGGCACGAGCAGCACGGGAAGGAGTCCTGTGGCAAAAGACCGATCACAGCGCGATGAATACACAACCCCCTTGCGCCGCCTGCTGCTGGGGATTGTTGTGTTGTGCCTGTTGGGAATCTTCCTGATCTGGCGGATCGACAGCCCCCGCGTAGAACGGTTTCGCGCACAGGTCGTAGACAGGGTCGTGCCGTCTATGGAATGGGCCATGGTTCCGGTCACCGCCACCGTAAATCTGGTCCGCGACTTCCAAAGCTATCAACGGCTTAGCGACCAGAACCAGGAATTACGCAGCGAGTTGCGCATTATGCGCGCCTGGAAAGAGGCCGCTTTGCAGCTGGAGCAGGAAAATGCCCGGCTTCTGGACCTGAACAATGTCCGACTGGATCCTCGCCTGACCTATATCACCGGGGTGGTCATGGCCGACAGCGGCTCACCTTTCCGTCAGTCGGTCCTGCTAAATGTCGGCGAGAGAGATGGGATCAGGGACGGCTGGGCAACAATGGATGGGATCGGCGTGGTCGGCCGCATCTCGGGCGTTGGCCTGGACACAGCGCGCGTTATCCTGATGACGGATGCATCCAGCGCTATACCGGCCACGATCCAACCGTCTGGCCAAACCGCCCTGATCACCGGCGACAACACCCAATCCCCTTCGGTGGAGTTCCTCGAGAACCGCGAACTGGTACGTCCGGGCGATCGCGTTGTGACCTCCGGCGATGGGGGTGTGTTCCCAGGCGGGCTGCTGATCGGACAAATCACCGAAGACCCCGGCGGACGTTTGCGGGTGCGTTTGTCGGCAGATTTCGAACGGCTTGAGTTCCTTCGGGTTTTGAGATTCCATTCGGCCCCTGTGATCTCGGATCCCGGCGGTATCGTGGGTCCACGGCAACCAGAGGCTGCCTTGACCCCGCCGGAGGTCGGCGATGGATAAGCAAACCACGCATCTTTGGATCAAACGCAGTTTGTTTGTATTCTTGGCAGTAGTAATCATGTTTTTGCATCTTCTGCCGTTGAACACGCAGCCGGATCGCTGGCCGTTTCCGGATCTGTTGATCGCGCTTACGTTCGCTTGGGTTCTCCGCAGACCAGAGTACGTTCCCATATTTCTGGTTGCGGCGGTAATGTTGATGGCGGATTTGCTTCTGCAGCGGCCACCGGGCCTTTTGGCCGCGCTTGTGGTCCTGGGAGCCGCTTATCTGCGCTCGGCTGCGTTCGTACTGCGTGATTCCGGGTTTATGGCTGAATGGACAACAGCTGCCGTAGTGATCACTGGAGTTTTCGTTTTGAACCGTGTCATTCTTGCTATTGTATCTGTACAGCAAGCGGCATTGGGTCCTGTGGTGATACAAGTTGTTCTGACAATTGCGGTCTATCCTTTAATCGTTTTTCTCAGCCAAAACATGCTGGGTGTACGGCGGGTATCTGTATCTGATCCCGGCACAAGAGGGGCCCGGGCATGAAGCAACGCAACCCCAAAGCTCAAGGCTTGGCCTACAAACGCCTGCCCCGCCGCGCGTTGATCGTTGGCGGGTTGCAAGCTGCGTTTATCGGCGGGCTGGCCGCTCGTATGCGCTTTATGCAAGTCGATCAGGCCGACGAATACCGCCTGCTGGCCGAAGAAAACCGTATCAACATCCGTTTGATCCCCCCAACGCGCGGACGCATCTATGATCGGAACGGTCAAATCATCGGCCAGAATACGCAGTCCTATCGTATCGTGATGGTCCGCGAGGATGCAGGCGATGTCGACAAAGTTATCGCCAAGCTTTCAGACCTTATCCCGCTAACTCAGGAAGAGATTGATCGCGCCAAGACCGAAATGCGCCGATCTGCCCCGTTCCTGCCTGTCACCCTGGCCGATCAGGTCACGTGGGAAGACATATCCAAAGTCGCCGTCAACGCGCCCGCCCTTCCCGGCGTTACGCCCGAAGTCGGAATGGCTCGTCAGTATCCCCGATACGAGGATTTCGCCCATGTTGTCGGCTATGTAGGGCCGGTCAGTGACTATGACCTCAGCCAGATCACAGACCCCGAGCCAGTATTGCGTATCCCCCGTTTCCAGATCGGCAAGGTCGGACTGGAATCCAAGCAAGAAATCACATTGCGCGGCAAAGCGGGCGCAAAGCGTGTCGAGGTCAACGCCACAGGTCGTGTCATGCGCGAACTTGACCGGCAGGAAGGCGAGGCCGGGGCTGATCTGCAACTGTCCGTAGATGCGGACCTGCAGCAATACGCCCAAGCGCGCCTGGCCGGTGAAAGCGCCGCCGCGGTCGTCATCGACTGTGAAACCGGCGATATCCGGGCCATAAGTTCTGCACCCAGTTTCGATCCGAACCTTTTTGTGCGCGGGATTTCGGTTGGGGATTACCGGACACTCACTGAAGACAAATACCGCCCGCTGGCAAACAAGACGGTTCAAGGCACCTATCCGCCCGGCTCAACCTTCAAGATGATCACAGCGCTAGCCGCACTTGAGGCCGGAGTTGTTGGCCCCGGCAACACCGTCTATTGCCCCGGCCACCTGAAGGTTGGAAGCCGCCGTTTCCACTGCTGGAAACGTGGCGGACATGGGACAGTGGATCTTAATTTGTCACTGAAACGCAGCTGCGATGTCTATTACTACGATGTCGCGGTGCGCACCGGCATCGACAAAATCTCGGACATGGCGCGCAAGTTCGGGCTGGGCGTAAAACACGACATCCCGATGTCAGCAGTTGCAGCTGGTTTAGCCCCCAATCAGGCATGGAAAGAGCGGGTCCACGGTGAAGGTTGGCTGGTGGGCGACACCGCGAATGCCTCGATCGGGCAAGGGTTCATGCTGGCCTCTCCCCTGCAGCTTGCGGTCATGACGGCAAGGATCGCCACTGGCCGGGCCGTGAAGCCGCGTTTGGTGCGATCCGTCAACGGCATCGAAGAACCATCTGGCGCGGGTGAGCCGCTAGACGTAAATCCGTTCAATCTGGAACAGGTGCGCAAAGCGATGTTCTCGGTGTCAAACGACAGGGGTGGCACCGCCTATCGCAGCCGGATAATCGAAGACGAATTCCGCATGGCCGGCAAAACCGGAACCAGTCAGGTACGCAACATCACCAAGGCGGAACGCGCCGCTGGCGTGATCCGCAACGAAGACCTGCCATGGGAACGGCGCGACCACGCGTTGTTCGTCAGCTTTGCGCCCTATGACAACCCGAAATACGCGGTTGCAGTGGTGGTGGAACATGGCGGCGGCGGATCCAAAGCAGCGGCCCCTGTCGCACGGGACATCATGTTGCAGGCGTTGTACAACGGTACCCCGCCGCTGGAAGCGTACCCGGTAGCAGATCGTGAGCGCATCAAGGAACAACAAAAACGGCTGGAGGGCGACCGCCGCCCCAAAGCGCGACCCGATGAAAAGGACCGCGCATGAGCTATCTCGAGTACGCCGTCAAATCCACACCAACGGGGTTTCGCAAGTTCCTCTACATGAACTGGCCGCTGACGCTGTTGCTGATCAGTGTAGCCAGCGCCGGGTTTCTGATGCTGTACTCGGTTGCGGGCGGATCCTGGATGCCTTGGGCCGAGCCGCAGATTGAACGGTTCGGACTGGGACTGACAGTTATGTTCATCATCGCGCTGGTACCAATCTGGTTCTGGCGCAACATGTCGGTTGTGGCCTATCTTGGCGCGATCGTTCTTCTGGTATTCGTGGAACTTTTTGGCACCATCGGCATGGGTGCGCAACGTTGGATCGACCTTGGATTCATGCGGCTGCAACCTTCCGAAGTCATGAAAGTGGCGCTGGTTATGGTGCTGGCGGCATATTACGACTGGCTACCCTCTCACAAAACATCGCGCCCGCTCTGGGTTTTGATTCCGGTCGTCCTGATCCTGATCCCCACGGCAATGGTCCTGAAGCAACCCGATCTGGGCACTTCGATCCTTTTGCTGGCAGCGGGCGGTGGCCTGATGTTTCTGGCAGGTGTTCACTGGGCCTATTTCGCCGCCGTTATCGCAGCGGTAGTCGGCCTGATTGCCACCGTGTTCAACAGCAGGGGCACCGAATGGCAGCTTCTCAAGGACTACCAGTTCCGTCGAATAGACACCTTTCTTGATCCGTCAACCGATCCACTTGGGGCTGGTTATCACATCACGCAGTCCAAAATCGCGCTGGGGTCGGGTGGCTGGAACGGCCGCGGATTCATGCAAGGAACGCAATCGCGCCTGAACTTTCTGCCCGAAAAACACACCGACTTCATCTTTACCACGCTGGCCGAGGAATTCGGCTTTGTCGGCGGCATTACTCTGCTGACCCTTTATGCCCTGATCATCATTTTTTGCATGGTCACTGCTTTAGCGACCAAAGACCGGTTCTCATCGCTGGTCACATTGGGCGTCGCTCTGAACTTTTTCCTGTTCTTCGCGGTCAACATGTCAATGGTCATGGGCCTTGCCCCGGTTGTGGGTGTGCCACTACCGATGGTCAGCTACGGAGGGTCCGCCATGCTGGTTCTAATGGCCGCCTTCGGCATTGTTCAAAGCGCGCATATTCACCGCCCCCGCTAAATTGAAAGGCCCCTCATGCCCGTAAACGTCCTGTTTTCCGCGCGCCCAGAACAATGGCCGGTGTATGAACCTCTACTTACAAAAGGGCTGTCGCAGGCCGATCTGGACTTCCGTCTGGCAACTGAGTTTGAGCCTGATCAGGTCGACTACGTCGTTTATGCACCAACAAGCGGGCTGCTGGATTTTTCACCCTACACACGATTGAAGGCGGTTCTGAGCCTTTGGGCAGGAGTTGAGAAAATTGCGGGCAATGAAACGCTGACCGTTCCGCTGGCGCGAATGGTTGACCACGGGCTAAAGCACGGCATGACGGAATGGGTCATCGGTCAGGTGCTGCGCTATCATCTGGGCATGGACCGCTATATCACGGTGCAGGACGGTGTCTGGACACCTGACGCCCCGCCGCTCGCCAGCGAGCGGAATGTGTGTGTGCTGGGCCTAGGTGCATTAGGAGAAGCCGCCGCAACGGCGCTGGCCGCGCTGAATTTCAAAGTCACGGGTTGGAGCAGAACCGCAAAGGACATCCCCGGCGTGACCTGCTTGCACGGCACTGACGGCTTGCGTACCGCCTTATCTAGTGCCGAGATCGTGGTTCTATTGTTGCCCGATACCCCGGCGACGGTGAATGCACTGAATGCGGACACTCTGGCCGTTCTGCCCAAGGGTGCGCGGATCATCAACCCCGGGCGCGGACCATTGATCGACGACGATGCGCTGCTGGCCGCGTTGGATTCGGGGCACATAAGCCACGCCACGCTGGACGTGTTTCGCGTGGAACCCCTGCCGTCAGAGCACCCCTACTGGGCGCATCCCAACGTGACGGTCACGCCGCATATCGCGTCGGAAACCCGCCCGGCGACCGCAGCTCAGGTGATCTGTGAGAACATTATCCGAGGCGAGGAAGGAAAGCCCTTCCTGCACCTCGTTGACCGCCATCTGGGCTACTGATCCGGTCAGGCCGCGATTAGCCCGCGGCCTTTCAACAGCGCTTCAACCCCTGGCAAACGTCCGCGGAACGCAAGATACAGGTCTTCGGCTTCGCGGGACCCGCCTGTAGATAAAATATTGTCCTCTAGGGCTTTTGCCCGTTCCGCATCAAAGGCTCCGCCGGCTTCTTCGAATGCAGCAAATGCGTCTGCATCCATGACCTCGGACCACATGTAACTGTAGTAGCCAGAACTATAGCCGTCGCCCGCGAAGACATGCGCAAAATGCGGTGTCGCATGGCGCATACCAATGGCTTTTGGCATTCCAATACCGGCCAGTACCTCGGCCTGTTTTGCCATCGGGTCAGATGGCGCTGCGCCATCATGGAACGCGAGATCAACCAGTGCCGAGGCCACGTATTCCACGGTCTGGAACCCTTGATCGAAATTCGCCGCCTTCAATACCTTGTCCAGCATGTCTTGAGGCATCGGCTCACCGGTTTCAGCATGGGTCGCAAATTCCGCCAGGACCTCGGGTACCTCCAGCCAGTGTTCAAAGAGCTGACTGGGAAGTTCTACGAAGTCACGTGCAACGCTGGTACCTGAGATGCTTTCGTAGGTCACGTTGGACAACATCTGATGTAAGGCATGGCCAAACTCGTGGAATAGCGTGCGCGCATCGTCATACGACAGCAGCGCGGGGTCACCTTTGGCGAAATTGCAGACGTTGATTACGATTGGGGCCTGTTCCTTGGGGAACTTTGCCTGACCCCGCATGGCGCTGCACCATGCGCCCGAGCGCTTTGACCCACGCGCAAAGTAATCGCCAATGAAAACCGCAATATGCTGCCCGTCGCGCGTCACGTCCCAAGCCCTGCAATCGGGGTGATAAAGCGGCACGTCCAGCGGGGTAAACTCTAACCCGAATAGCCTGTTGGCACAGGCAAAGGCAGCCTCGATCATGCGATCAAGCCGCAGGTAAGGTTTCAGCGCTGCCTCATCCAAATCATGTTCGGCCTTGCGGCGTTTTTCGGCGTAGTAGCGCCAGTCCCAAGCCTCGAGCGGGCCATTCACGCCATCCTCCTGCATCATGGTGGTCAGGATTTCTGCATCCGCGTCCGCCCGCTTTTTTGCAGGTTCCCAAACTTGCATCAACAGATCGCGAACACGGTCCGGCGTTCGGGCCATTTCGGTTTCCAGCTTGTAGTCCGCGAAACTGGAATACCCCAAAAGCTTGGCCCGCTCTTCGCGCAGGCTCAGGATCTCGGCCGCAATCTCGCGGTTGTCCGTGTCGCCGCCATTGGCCCCGCGTGCTGTCCAGGCGCGGTAGGCTTTCGCTCGCAGATCGCGACGGGGTGAGAATTGCAGAAACGGAACGATCAGCGACCGGGATAGAGTGACAACAGGTCCATCAGCCCCCTTCTCATCCCCGGCGGCCCGTGCCGTATCCACAACGAAGTCCGGCAACCCTTCCAAATCATCTTCGGGCAAGTCCATTGACCATTCCCGTTCGTCCGCCAGAAGATTTTGGGTGAACGAAGTCCCCAGCGAGGCAAGGCGCGACTTGATCTCTTGCATGCGGGTGTCATCGTCGCCATCCAATGCGGCACCTGCACGCACGAAACCACGATGCGTCAACATCAGAACGCGGGCTTGTTCATCGGTCAGCGTCAACTGATCCTTGCGCGCCCACAGGTCTGCGACCCGTTGAAACAGTGCTTTGTTCGAAGAAATCCCCGAAAAATGCGCCGACAGTTTGGGCGAAAATGCACGCTGCAGCTCTTCCCGCGCCGGGTTGCTGTCAGCCCCTGCAACGGTGAAAAAGTCAGACAAAACCTTGTCCATCTGCTCTCCGGCCGCTTCAAGTGCCTCGATTGTATTGGCAAAACTGGCTGGTTCGGGGTTGTTTGCAATCTCGTCGATCTGCGCGTTATGGGCTGCCATCGCCTGTTCCAAAGCAGGTGCGAAATCGTCATCCGAAATCCGGGCGAATGGCGCGATTTCAAATGGGGTGGTCCAGTCGGACAGGATCGGATTGGTCATGCGGATCTCCTTTGCTGGTCAAGCTAGGGAGGCGGGGTGGAATGGTCCAGAGGCGGTGCCTGCAATACATCGAAATTCTACTGCAATGCTGGCGCGACGATTGCCCTACGCGTCTTCTGCTCCGCAAATGGGGCAATCCGAACGTCGCGTCAGGGTGATCTTGCGGCTTTCGCCATAAAGTGCGTCATAAATCAGCATTTCTGCGCGCAGCGCCTGCCCGGCGCCCGTGATTACCTTGATCGCCTCAACCGCCATCATCGAGCCCACAACGCCGGGCAGCGGGCCAATGACGCCGGCCTCGGCACAAGATGGGGCCAAGCCAGGGGCCGGGGCCTCGGGGAAGATACACTGATAACACGGGGCACCGTTGGCCGGGTCAAAGACGCTTAGCTGACCTTCCCATTGTGACAGAGCACCCGAAATCAGCGGCTTACCCAGCGCCACCGCAGTACGATTGGCCAAATAGCGCGTTTCGAAATTGTCGGTCCCGTCGAGGATCAGGTCAAAATCGTCGAACAGGTCCGCTGCGATTTCATCGGTCAGGCGGCGATGGTAAGGCAGTACAACGACGTTTGGGTTTTGAGCCTGCATGGCCTGCTGGGCCGAGAAAACTTTAGGCATCCCGATATCAGCGTCGCGATGGATCACCTGCCGCTGCAGATTGGCGTTTTCAACAATATCGTCGTCGATCACACCGATCGTACCCACACCGGCCGCGGCAAGGTATTGCAAAGCAGGTGCGCCAAGCCCACCCGCACCGACAACCAGAACGCGGGCCTGTTTCATCTTTTTTTGCCCCGGCCCGCCAAGTTCTCGCAGGACGATATGGCGTGCATAGCGTTCCAGTTCGGTCTCAGAGAAGTTGTCTGATGGCATCGCGGTTTCCTCGGCTGACTGTGGCGCAGCGCGATTGCGCAGCGCATTAAGCACTCTGCCGTAAATCAGAACCAGAACCACCGTACCAGCCAGGATCAACCACAAGGCCGCGGACCCGCCGGTTGCCTCACGCAGCGGGTGCCCGTCCGGTAAGGTCAACTGAATGACCAGTACCCCGATCAACAAAACACCGACCGATACGGATCGGGCAGTTCGGGACACGCCGGCCATATACCCAATGCCCCACAGACCGGCAGCAAGGATAAGAACCAGAAACATCAGCCGCGTCCGGTCGAGCCGAAACCGCCGGCACCGCGATCTGTATCGCTGAGCGCTTCAACAGCTTCAAACGTCGCCTGCATGACAGGAGCAACAACCAATTGCGCGATGCGTTCGCCATGCGCAATCTCAAAGCTTTCCTGGCCTACATTTAGCAATATTACACCTAACGGACCACGATAGTCGCTGTCGATCGTGCCGGGCGTGTTGGGCAAGGTGATCCCGTGTTTTAATGCTAGGCCGGATCGGGGTCGAACCTGTACTTCGTACCCGTTTGGAATTTCGATCCGCAACCCGGTGGGAACCAAGGCACGCTGCCCCGGCTTCAGCGTGATCGGCGCTCCATCGGGCAGGTTCGCCCGGACGTCCGCCCCCGCCGCTCCGGTCGTTTCATAAGAGGGCAAAGCGATGGCCGGATCAGCCCCGTCTTCGCGGATCACACGAATTGCTACCATCACTGCACCTCTTGTTTAGCTTGTCAAAGCGTCGGCGATCTTTTGCGCCAAACGTTGCGCCACGGCATCCTTGTCCATACGCGGCCATTCTTCTGCCCCATCGTCCGAGATCAGGGTAACCGCGTTTTCCGAGCCCCCCATGATGCCGGTCGCCGGGCTGACATCATTGGCGACGATCCAATCACAGCCTTTTCGCGCACGTTTTGCGGTGGCGTGTTCCAGCACGTTGTCGGTTTCTGCGGCAAAACCAACCACCAGAGACGGCCGAATTGCATCCAGCTGCGACACGCGTTTGAGGATATCCGGGTTCTCGGCAAACTCCAGCACCGGCAGACCATCGCGGCTTTTCTTCAATTTCTTGTCCGAGGCCGTCGCCATGCGCCAGTCCGCAACTGCAGCTGCAAAGACACCCGCGTCCACTGGCATTGCAGCATCCACTGCATCAGACATCTGCTGGGCGGTTTCCACGCGGATCACTTGCACACCGTCGGGCGGCGGAACATCCGCAGGGCCGGTGACAAAAATCACGTCTGCGCCCAGCGCAGATAACGCCCGTGCCACCGCAGTACCTTGCGCGCCGGATGATCGATTTGCGATGTAGCGCACCGGGTCAATTGGTTCATGGGTCGGGCCCGAAGTGACCAGAATACGCCTGCCCTTAAGAGGGCCGTCACCAAGCTGTGCCTCGACCGCAGACACAATTTCCAGCGGTTCAGACATGCGGCCTGGACCGTATTCGCCACAGGCCATGTCACCCTCATTGGGGCCGACAAAGCGTATGCCATCTGCCTGCAATTGCTTGAGGTTGCGTTGTGTCGAGGGATGGTCCCACATCCGGACATTCATCGCCGGTGCACACAAAACCGGAGTATCCGTCGCCATCAGCAAGGTCGAAGCCAGATCGTTGGCCAAACCTGCAGCCATCTTTCCCATCATATCCGCCGTGGCCGGTGCGACTACGATCAGATCAGCGGACCGCGACAGTTGGATATGGCCCATCTCGGCCTCATCGGTCAGGTCAAACAGTTCGCGGTATACCTTCTCTCCGGCGAGTGCCGAGACCGACAGCGGGGTTACAAACTCTTCTGCCGCGCCAGTCAGAACCGGTGTCACTGAGGCACCGCGCTCTTTCAGTCGCCGGATCAGATCCAGCGACTTGTAGGCCGCGATCCCTGCGCCGATGATCAAAAGAATGCGTTTCGATGCCAGCATGTTGTGCCCTTCCCGTACCGGTCGGCCCGACATTAGGGAAGGCCAACGGACAGTTCCAGCGGTTAATTCTGTGTCTGAAAAGCCAGACAGGGGTCTTCACGCTCAATGCCGGGGCTGTCGATAACTGCGTCAAACACACCGTCTACAACACCATCCTCGGACTGACCCAACACGAAAACCTTCAAGCCTGGGCGCAGACGTGACAGAAAAGTTGGGATGCCCCTGTCCTTGCGAGCGTGACCATTGCCAGTGATCACGGCAACGGGACCGCCGGTATCGTCCACCGCTTGTAGTATGGCCCTGGTCAGAACCGCGTCCCGCAGCCTCTGAATTGCAACCAATTGCGGCAAAGCGGTCTCGGGTATCGCATTGCAATGAGCCGCCAATTGATCGGCTTCACGCGCCGCCTGTTCATCCCTTGGCAGTGGGACAGTCAGACCGTAGCGCGCGGCATCTGCGCCCAACGCTGTGGCCGCGCCGCGTTCCATGGCTGCTCGCGCCGCCGCGCGCGGAACCATCGCACCATACACCGGCGCGTCCGACGCCTGAAATACCGGATAGTACATGCTAAGGGGCGGCCAGCCGGATTCGAGCCACTTCAAAATCCTGGCAAGCTCCTCTGGATCAGAGACGGCCTTATCCGCCAATCTCTGAGCACCTTCTTCAGTCACCATTTCCCAGACAACCGCCGAGGGATTGATTGCCTTCAACGCCTCGGCCTGAACAATGTGGTGCTGCGGGTTGTCGTGAATTTCACCCAATATGACGACGTCCGCTGAAGTCATCGCGGACACAACGTCGTCAGGTATCAGGTCATCGGCATGGCCAGGGTTGGCCATAACCACCAGTGCACAAAGCAGAATCGCAAGATGTTTCATGCGATGAAGTGTTGCACCTCACGCGATTGAGCTTCAAGGTTCTTGCGCATTTTCACAAAAGCCGCAGCCTCAAGCTGACGCACGCGCTCCTTTGACAAACTCAGTTCCTGCCCAAGGCTTTCCAGCGTGCGGGCCGGTTCGCGCAGCTTACGTTCGCGGACAATGAACCGTTCGCGATCGTTCAATGCCTGCATTGCCGTCACCAGCCATTCACGCAATTGCTGGGTATCGTGACTGTTTTCGACCGCTTCTGCAGCTTGTTCGCGCTCATCTTCCAGCGCATCGATCCATTCGCGGCCGTCTTCATCAGCCGATTGAACGGCATTCAGCGAAAAATCAGAACCGGACAAACGGCCTTCCATCATTTCCACGTCTCGCAGCGGAACGCCGATCTCTGCGGCAATCATCTGGTGCAATTGATGACGGTCAAGATCCATGCCCTCGGTCGCGGCTTCCCGCTCCAGCCGGGCTTGCACACGTCGCATGTTGAAGAACAGTGATTTTTGCGAAGATGTGGACCCGGTGCGAACCATGGACCAATTGCGCATCACATAGTCCTGAATGCTCGCCTTGATCCACCAGACCGCGTAGGTCGAAAACCGCACTCCCCGATCGGGATCAAACTTGTCGGCGGCCTTCATCAAGCCCAGACCTGCCTCTTGGATGAGGTCATTCATCGGCGCGCCATAGCGTTTGAACTTGGCCGCCATTGAAATAGCCAGGCGCATATAGGCTGTGATCAACCGGTGAAGGGCCTGTTCATCGCGGTCATCCCGCCACGCATATGCCAACTTCAATTCTGTTTCCGCATCCAGAAGTTCAGCTTTCATTGCCCTCCGGGACATCGAAAAGTCGTTCGCATTGTCCAGTGCCATTGAAATCTCCCCTTTTCACAGGCGCGGGCCGGGGTTGCTTTGCCGACCTATGAACGATACGCAAAACAAAACCGGGTGGATCACATGGAAGGTAATTATCGTGAGTCCGGATTTAACCTTTGTGTTGGGCGGCGCGGCCTCGGGCAAGTCGGCTTTTGCCGAACATCTTGTTGTTTCATCAGGAAAAAAGAGAGTTTACCTTGCGACATCACAAGTGTTTGATGATGAGATGCGAGGTAAGGTTCAGCGCCATATTTCTCAACGGGGCGAAGGCTGGAAGACGATCGAGGCACCGTTTGACCTTGGCCCGACATTGGCGGATTTGTCCCCGAACTCTGTTTGTCTGATCGACTGCGCCACTATGTGGCTGACCAATCACCTGCTTGCAGAAAACGATTTGGAACAGGCGCAAAGCGCGCTTTTGCAGTCCTTGCGCCTGTGTTCCTCACAAGTCGTCATCGTCTCGAACGAGGTTGGACACGGGATCGTCCCTGACAATGCACTATCCCGCCGATTCCGCGAGGCGCAGGGGCGGTTGAACATCGCGTTGGCCGCCGAGGCCGATCTGGTGGTGCAGGTCACGGCCGGCTTGCCAATGGTATTGAAGGGACAACTGGATTGACACGTCTGCATCTTGTGCGTCACGGCCCAACTCATGCCAAAACGATGGTCGGTTGGTCCGACCTTCCCGCCGATCTGAGCGATCGGGCAGCCGTTACCCGCTTGCATGACCACCTACCCGCCACGGCACTTGTTGTTTCCTCTGATCTGAGCCGGGCCGCAGATACCGCCTCAGCCATACAGGGTAACCGCCAGCGCCTACCGCATCGACCCGCGCTGCGCGAAATCAATTTCGGCACGTGGGAGCTGCGTGCTTTCAAAGAGATCGAGGCCGAAGACCCCGAGCTTGCATTCGCATATTGGGACAACCCCGGCGACGTACGTCCCCCAAACGGGGAAAGCTGGAACGAGGTTCGCGGACGCGTCAACGCAGCCGTTGACCAATTGATCGCGCAACACAGCGGGCGCGATATCGTGGTCGTGGCGCATTTTGGCGTGATCCTGACACAGGTCCAAAGGGCGCTTAACGTCGACGCGCAAGAAGCCTTTAGCCATCGCATCGACAACCTTTCGGTTACCGACATCACTCACAACGGAAAACACTGGTCCGTTGGGCGGATCAATCATCTTCCGTGATGCAACCGCGCACAATTCACTGATTTACTGAACGGGTCTGCCACGCCATCCTTGCCGCATGACTTATGATTTGTTTATCGGAGACCGCTTGTTTTCCAGCTGGTCTATGCGTGGCTGGCTGATGCTGGAAAAGTTCGGCCTGCCCTATCGTTCCAATATGATCGGCCTTTATTCGGGCACCATGGCCGAGGATATGAAACCCCTCGCCCCTGCCCGCCTTGTCCCTGCCCTGCGATTGCCTGACGGCACCGCGGTTGGGGAAAGTCTGGCGATGGCGGAAACGCTGGCCGAGTTGCATCCGGAAGCCGGGTTGTGGCCCGAAGATCCTGCCGCGCGCGCCACCGCGCGATGGCTTTGCGCGGAAATGGTAGCTGGATTTGGCGCATTGCGCGGGCAGTGTCCGATGCAACTCAAACAGTGTTGGCAAGGGTTCGTTCCCTCGTCTGAGACGCGCACCGATCTAGCAAGGATCGAGACCTTGTGGGCTCATGCCCGTGATGTGTCAGGCGCGGATACCGGTCGTTTGTTCGGTCGCTATTCGCTGGCTGACGTGTTCTACACACCAGTCGCGGCGCGGATCATCGGCTACGGCTTGCCCGTGTCTGACGCCAGTCGCGAATACTGTCTTGAGTTGCTGTCAGATGGACCCGTCCGCCAATGGCGTGCGATGGGACTGACCGTCGAATACGACCCATTTCCCTACCCAATGGATCTGCAATCAGAACCTTGGCCAATCGGCGACACGTCGCAGGCAAAGGCGGTGAATGGCACGACGTCAATCAATGACACCTGCCCCTATTCCGGCAAAGCCATTACTGCAGTTCTTGAACTCGACGGCCAACGCTGGGGGTTCTGTAATTCGTTCTGCCGTGACAAAACTGTCGCTGATCCCGGAGCCTGGCCAAAATTCACCGAAATGACCCGCGCCGTTAACGATTCTTAAACCGCCACTGTGGCAGCAACGACCTGTTAACCAAAAAGGTCATTCATGGTTGCCCGCGCCCATACCGTTGCTTTTCAAGGGGTTGATGCCCGCCCGGTCGAGGTGCAATGCGCCGTCTCGCCGGGCTTGCCCGCCTTTTCCATTGTAGGATTGCCAGACAAAGCCGTGTCCGAAGCGCGGGACCGCGTCCGCAGCGCGTTAAGTTCCATGGCCATCGCATTGCCGTCAAAACGGATCACGATCAATCTGTCACCGGCCGACCTGCCCAAGGAAGGCAGCCATTTCGACCTGCCCATCGCGGTCGCGCTGCTATCTGCGTTAGAGATCATTCCTCGGGACGCCGCCGAAGGATCGGTGTCGCTGGGCGAATTGTCTCTGGACGGCTCTCTGGTACCTGTTGTCGGCGCCCTGCCTGCCGCTATGACCGCAGCAGCAGAGGATCGCGCTTTGCTTTGCCCGCGTGCGTCCAGCGCCGAGGCCGCGTGGGTCGACGCAACTCAGGTGATCGGGGCGGGATCTCTGGGTGATGTCGTGCGACATTTTTCCGGCCAGTCGCCTTTGCCCGCCGCCCAGCCCGGCGAAGTCATGTTTGAGCCCAGCGTGCGGAATTTGCGCGACGTAAAAGGGCAAGAACGCGCAAAGCGTGCCTTGGAGATTGCCGCAGCGGGCCGGCACCACCTGATCATGACCGGCACACCGGGCTCAGGCAAATCCATGCTGGCCGCGCGGTTGCCCGGAATATTGCCCCCGCTCACACCGGCCGAAGCGTTGGAGACGTCGATGATTCAATCGCTTTGCGGGCTTTTGGACGAAGGTGGGATCAGCCGCAGCCGCCCCTTCCGCGAACCGCATCACACGGCGTCGATGGCCGCAATCGTTGGTGGCGGTAGAGGAGCCAAACCAGGTGAGATATCACTGGCCCATAACGGGGTTCTGTTCATGGACGAGTTCCCCGAGTTTCCTCGCACTGTTCTTGAGACCTTGCGCCAGCCGATCGAAACCGGAGAAGTCATGGTCGCACGGGCAAACGCGCACGTGAAATACCCCTGCCGTTTCATGCTCGTGGCCGCGGCCAACCCCTGTAAATGCGGATACCTGACTGACCCTGGTCGCGCCTGTTCGCGTGCGCCGGTTTGCGGTGAGGATTATCTGAGCCGAATCTCCGGACCACTGATGGATCGGTTCGATTTAAGAATCGAAGTGCCTCCGGTTGGGTTCACCGATCTTGATTTGCCGCCCTCGGGCGACGGTTCAGCCGCAGTAGCTGCGCGGGTTGAACAGGCCCGTTCTATTCAGGCAGAGCGGTTTCGCGATATGCCGTCCACCCGTCAGAACGCAGACGTCGAGGGCAAGTTGCTGGACGAAATAGCGGCGCCGGATGCCGAAGGGAAAGAACTGCTGCTAAAGGCCGCCGAACGCTTTGGCCTTTCCGCCCGCGCCTTTCACCGCATCCTGCGCGTGGCACGCACTATCGCTGATCTAGACGGCGCACCGGATGTCCGACGCCCCCATATTGCCGAAGCGCTGAGCTTCCGCATCAGCGCCAAGGCCACGCTTTAGAGTGTGGCCTCGATCGCCTGCCAAATTTTCTCGGCGATGTTCACGCCGTTGAACCGTTCCAGTTCCTGAATGCCGGTTGGCGAGGTCACGTTGATTTCCGTCAGGTAGTCGCCGATCACGTCGATCCCGACGAATACTTGACCCTTTTCTTTCAGCAACGGACCAATCGCGGCGCAGATTTCCAGATCGCGCTCAGACAGGCCGATTTTTTCAGGCCGTCCGCCTACATGCATGTTCGAACGTGTTTCGCCTGCAGCGGGTACCCGGTTGATCGCGCCGACGGCTTCACCGTCGACCAGAATAACGCGTTTGTCGCCATTGCTGACATCGGGCAGGAACTTCTGCACGATTAGTGGCTCGCGCGAAAATCCGGTAAACAGCTCGTGCAATGATGTCAGGTTGCGGTCATTTGCGTCCAGCCGGAACACACCGGCACCACCATTGCCATAGAGCGGTTTCAGGATGACGTCGCCGTGCTTTTCCTTGAACGCCTTGATCGTCGTTAGGTCACGCGCAATCGTTGTTGGTGGCGTCAGGTCAGGGAAATCCAGAACCAGCAGCTTTTCAGGGTAGTTCCGCACCCAAAACGGATCATTTACAACCAAAACCTGGCCCTTAAGACGGTCCAGCAGGTGGGTCGATGTGATGTAATGCATGTCAAACGGCGGGTCCTGACGCAGCCAGATCACGTCAAACTCGGCCAGGTCCACTTCACGTTCCGGGCCGAGTTCCGCCGGATTGCCTTCCACTCGCTGAACTTTCATGTCCTGACCGCGCGCGGTGATCCGCCCCTCTTGATAGGCCAGTTGATCCGGGCTGTAGAAAAACAGTGTATGTCCGCGCGCCTGCGCCTCTTCCGCCAGACGGAATGAGCTGTCGGCATTGATATCCACGGCCCCGATCGGGTCCATCTGAAAGGCGATTTTCATGGCGTGTCCCTCAGTTTCACGCCAGATACATGGCCCAGCCACGCCGGTGGTTCAATGGTGATCACGCCAAACCAAAAGCGTTTTCGATAATTTGAACGGCGCCCGACGCGTCAACCAAAGCCGCGTCAAACCGAACACTCGTCAGTTGTCCGCTGGGCTCAGTTTCCAGATATTGGGCAGCAGATGCGCAGATACGATCCATCTGACGCCGATTGATCCGGGCTGCAGCCGCATCGAAACTGGTGCTTTTCTTAACCTCGACAAAAACAATCCCGTCCGAGTTACGCGCAATCAGATCAATTTCCCCGCCGGCGCCACGCCAGCGGCGGTGGGCAACAGAAAATCCATGCCGTTCGTATTCTGCTGCAACCTGTTGCTCTGCTGCTTGCCCAGCATAATATGACACAGAACTTCGAACGGATTGTGCACCCATTTCATCCCTTTCCCAGCTTCAGAGCCTTCTGATAGATCGGGCGCCGCGGCAGTTTGTACATTTCTGATACCAAATCAGCCGCGTCCCGAACCGAGTGGGTTTCCAAGGCTCGTGTCAAAGCCTCTTCTATGTCGGATTCGTTAACAGTTTCCGAATGGCCGCGATCCACGAGCAGCACGATTTCACCTTTGACCGTCTGACCTTGCAGGTCTGTCGCCAGTTCTTCCAGCGACCCGCGACGAACTTCTTCGAATTTCTTAGTGAGTTCCCGGCACATAGCAGCCTGACGATTTCCGCCCAGAACATCAGCAAGGTCAGACAGACACGCCGCCACGCGCTTTGGCGACTCGTAAAAAACCAAAGTACCCGGTACGTCCCGCAACGCCTCGATCCGTGAGCGGCGCGCGCCTTTTGCATTGGGCAGGAACCCCGCAAAGAAAAACGCGTCCGTCGGCAATCCCGCAAGGGTCAATGCCATTAGCGCAGCAGACGGTCCGGGCGCGCAGGTCACCGTGTGGCCGGCTTCTGCTGCTTGTCGCCCCAGGTCGTAACCGGGATCAGCGATCATTGGCATACCAGCTTCGGACGCATAAGCCACAGACTTCCCGTCTTGCAGAGAATCAAGGATTTTCCCCCGCGCACCTGCGCCGCTGTGATCGTGATAGGCTAGGATCCGACGTCCTTCCAGCGGGACTCCGTGGATTTCCATTAACCGGCGCAAGCTGCGCGTGTCTTCGGCGGCGATGACATCCGCCGAAGCGAGCACATCCAGCGCTCTAAGCGTGATATCGCGCGCCGCCCCGATCGGAGTGGCAACAAAATACAGGCCAGCGCCCAATCTTACTTTTTGGAAATTCAAAGCTGGACCCTCACAGCGTGACGTTTATTATCGCGGCATAACAGATTGGTGGTACCCCAAGCCGCCGGGACAGGGAGTTTTCATTTAGATGTTTACCGTTTGCAAGCCCGTTCGCAAGCTGGCGAAATCCGCCGCGATCCTGGCAACCGCAGCATTCCTCGCCGCGTGTGAGCCCGGAGGTCTTGGCGGAGGCCCGTCGATCAATACATCCAAACCCGTACCGGTCGCGCTGTTGGTTCCGGCAGGATCGGGGAATTCCGGTGACGCACAACTGGCGCGGAGCCTTGAAAACGCTGCGCGCCTTGCAATGGCAGACTTGCAAAACGTGCAGATTGATCTGCGTGTTTACGACACGCGGGGCAGCTCGAACACGGCAGCGACGGTGGCGCAACAGGCCGTCGCAGACGGGGCAAAGATAATCATTGGCCCGGTTTACGCACAGGCAGCAAACTCGGCCGGATTGGCGGTGCTGAACAATCAGGTCAACGTCCTGTCCTTCTCAAACAATACCAGTATCGCGGGTGGCAATGTCTTTGTTCTGGGTCCGACCTTTCAGAACACGGCAAATCGTTTGGTCAACTTCGCCGGATCCCAAGGCAAGAACAGCATGGTCATTGTCCACAGCAACGACTCAGCTGGGCAGCTGGGACAGTCGGCTATCGCAACGGCGCTTGCCAGCAGCCGCGTAGCGAACGCAGGGACGGTTGGTTATGACCGGTCTCAGCAAGGTGTCATCAACTCGGTGCCCACAATCAAGGCGACGGTAGATGCAGCAGGTGCAGATTCCGTGTTTCTGACAGCGACGACGGCTGGTGCATTGCCGCTGTATTCCCAATTGCTGCCCGAAGCAGGTGTATCGCCATCCACCACCCAGTTCATTGGCTTGACGCGCTGGGATATTCCGGCTCAGACGCTGGAACTGCCCGGCGTACAAGGCGGCTGGTTCGCTCTGCCCGATCCGGCAAAGGCGCAGGCCTATCGCCAGCGGTATAACAACACCTATGGCGAGGCCCCCCATCCGATCAGCGGCTTAGCCTATGATGGGATCGCGGCAATTGCAGCACTAGTTAGTCAGGGTAAGTCAGATGCACTGACCGCCTCGGCCCTGACTCAGAACGCAGGGTTCCAGGGTGTTGGCGGCATCTTCCGCTTGCGGCCCAACGGTACGAACGAACGCGGTCTGGCCGTTGCCACGATCCAGAACAAACAGGTAGTAGTGATTGACTCCGCCCCTCAAAGCTTCTCAGGCGCCGGTTTCTGATCAGCCAGAGCTGACGCTCACCCCTCAGGGTGAACTGATTTGCCCGGCTGATGAAATTTTCGACAGTGCCGCCGTCATGGCCCAGCTGTCGGAAGCCTTTAATAATATTCAGGACAATGCCGCACGGCGCAATGAAACCGTGCGCATCCTGCGTGATGCCCAAAAGGCTGGGCGCAAGACCATTGCAGAGGCCTTCGCCGAACGCTCCTTCGACGCCAGACCTTTGACCCGGTCCTATACCTATCTGACCGACGGCCTTGTCTGCACTGCCATGCAGGTAGCCAGCGTGCACTTGCATCCTCTGGCAACACCAACGCAGGGCGAAAGGATCGCGGTTCTGGCCGTAGGCGGATACGGGCGGGGTGAAATGGCTCCGGCCTCAGACGTCGATCTGCTGTTCCTGACCCCGTACAAGATCACCGCCTGGGCCGAGAGCGTCATCGAGTCCATGCTCTACATGCTTTGGGATCTACGCCTGAAGGTTGGCCATTCATCCCGAACGATCAAGGATTGCCTGCGTCTGGGCACAGAAGATTTCACAATCCGCACCGCCATGCTGGAGCAGCGTTACCTGGCTGGCGACGCGGCCCTTGCCCAAGAGCTTGATAATCGTCTGAAAACCGAACTCTTCAAAGGCAGCGAACGTCAGTTCATCGAGGCCAAACTGCAGGAACGGGATGAGCGTCACCACAAACAGGGTGAACGCTATATGGTTGAGCCCAATGTCAAAGAAGGCAAAGGAGGACTGCGCGATCTGCAGTCTCTCTACTGGATCGCCAAGTACATCTATGGCGTTCAGGACGTGGCCGAACTGGTTCCCCTGGGTCTTTTTACACCCGAAGAGTTCAACACCTTTGTTGAGGCTGAAGAGTTTCTTTGGGCCGTCCGATCGCATCTGCATTTGGTGACAGGGCGCGCCACAGAGCAACTGACCTTCGACCTGCAGGTCGAGGTGGCCGACCGCATGGGCTATGAGGATCGTGCAGGGCGTCGGGCGGTTGAAGTTTTCATGCAGCGTTACTTCCGAGAGGCAACGCGTGTCGGTGAGTTGACCCGGATTTTCCTGACCAAGCTCGAAGCCTCGCACGTGAAAGGCGCGGCCTTACTGGAGCGCATCTTTCGGCGCAGGCCGCGTGTCAAATCGGGATACAAGGTGGTTCACGGCCGTCTGGATGTGGCAGACCCCAAGACCTTTCTATCGGACAAACTAAACCTGCTGCGTCTGTTTGATGAAGGTTTGCGTACGGGAATGCTGATCCACCCGGATGCAATGCGGCTTGTGACTGCCAATCTGCAACTTATCGACGACGACATGCGCCAAAACAAAGAGGCGCAGCGCATTTTTCTGGACCTGATGCTGAAGCACGGCAACCCGGAACGCGCCCTGCGCCGCATGAACGAATTGGGCGTATTGTCGGCCTTTCTGCCAGAGTTCGAGCACATCGTGGCGATGATGCAGTTCAACATGTATCACAGCTATACCGTGGACGAACATACGATCCAGACCATCGTCAATCTGGCCCAGATTGAACGCGGTGAATTGGTCGAATCTCTGCCCTTGGCCTCGTCGATTCTGAAACGCGGAGTTAATCGCAAGGTTCTATTCGTCGCGTTGCTGCTGCATGACATCGCCAAGGGGCGACCAGAAGATCACTCGATCCTTGGCGCTCAGATCGCGCGCAAGGTGGCTCCGCGTTTGGGCCTGAACAAATCCGACTCGGAGACCGTGGAATGGCTGGTACGGTATCACTTGCTGATGTCGGATATGGCACAGAAACGCGACATCTCGGATCCGCGTACGGTCCGTGACTTTGCCAAAGCAGTGAAGACGGTCAAACGGTTGGATCTACTCACGGTTCTTACCGTTTGTGACATTCGCGGCGTAGGGCCCAACACCTGGAACAACTGGAAGGCAACTCTGCTGCGCGCTTTGCACACAGAAACCAAGCGGGCGCTGGAAACCGGCATGGAGGACCTGAACCGGGCCAACCGCGGAGCCGAGGCCAAAAAGGCGTTGCGCGCGGCACTCAGCGACTGGTCCAAGGCTGACCTGAAGGCTGAAACGGGACGGCACTATGCGCCGTATTGGCAGGGCTTGAACCTGTCCACGCATGTTGAGTTTGCGAAAATGCTGCGCGCGCTAGAACACAGTGGCGACCCTGGAGCGATGGAAATTCACCTGCACCCGGATGACGACCGCGACGCCACCCGTGCCTGTTTTGCCATGGCAGACCACCCCGGGATTTTTGCGCGCATCGCCGGTGCGCTTGCTTTGGTCGGGGCTAACGTGGTCGACGCCCGGAGCTATACGACAAAGGACGGATACGTCACCGATGCATTCTGGATCCAGGATGCCGACGGTCATCCTTTTGAAGCAAGCCGCCTGCCGCGATTGACGCAAATGATCCATAAGACGCTAAAGGGTGAAGTGATCGCGCGGGACGCATTGAAATCGCGCGACAAGATCAAGAAACGCGAACGCGCCTTCAACGTGCCGACCCATATAATCTTCGACAATGACGGGTCCGAGATCTACACGATCATCGAGGTTGATACCCGTGATCGTCCCGGCCTGCTGTATGACCTGACAAGGACGCTGGCCGCCGCCAACGTTTATATCGCCAATGCGGTCATTGCGACCTATGGCGAACAGGTTGTCGATACCTTCTACGTCAAGGACATGTTCGGCCTGAAATACCACTCGGAAAGCAAACAACGCGGCCTTGAAACCAAGCTGCGCACAGCCATCACCGAAGGTGCGGAGCGCGCAATTTCATGAAACAAATCCGATTGTTTTCAGGACTGTTTACAGTCGGATTCTGGACACTCTCCAGCCGGATTTTGGGATTTCTACGAGAGATTCTGCTAACGGCTTTCATTGGGCCGGGTCCGGTGATGGACGCCTTTGTTGCCGCCTTCCGCCTGCCCAACATGTTCCGACGGTTTTTTGCCGAAGGTGCCTTCAACGCCGCCTTTGTACCGATGTTTTCGAAACGCCTGGAGGGCGAGGAAAACGCCCAAAGCTTTGCGCAGGATGCCTTCAACCTTTTAGCCGTGGCCGTGCTGGCGCTGGTCGGACTGGCGATGGTTTTCATGCCCGGGCTTGTCTGGCTCACTGCCGAAGGGTTCTACGGCGACGAACGGTTCGATCTGGCCGTTGATTATGGCTATGTAGTTTTTCCCTACATCCTGTTTATGTCGCTGGCGGCGCTGTTTTCCGGCGTTTTGAATGCCACCGGGCGGTTCGCTGCCGCTGCCGCAGCTCCGGTGTTGCTAAACATTTTTGCCTGTACCGCCCTGATCGCAGGCGCCCTGTCCGGGGGTGAGGTGATCCGATGGCTGATCGCAGTGATCCCGCTGGCCGGGGTCGCGCAACTCGCGCTCGTCTGGGTTGCGACGGAACGCGCAGGCATTCGAATTCGCCCCGGCAAACCCAATCTCAGCCCGGAAATGCGGCACATGGTGCGCATTGCCGTTCCCGCCGCTTTGGCGATGGGCGTTACGCAGGTCAATCTGGTGGTTGGTCAGCTTGTTGCCTCTAAAACTGAAAAGGCCGTCAGCTGGCTGTTCGCAGCTGACCGGTTGTATCAGCTGCCTTTGGGAGTGGTCGGCATCGCGGTTGGGATCGTGCTGCTGCCGGACCTTTCCCGTCGCCTGCGGGCAGGCGACAAGGACGGTGCCCGCAATGCATATTCCCGCGCCGGCGAGTTCACGTTGCTACTGACCCTGCCGTCGACGGTGGCCTTTATGATCATCCCCATACCTCTGGTGTCGGTCCTGTTCGAACGCGGTCAGTTCGGCCCCGAAGACACCGCGGCAACGGCACTGGCCGTGGCGATTTACGGGATCGGCCTGCCGGCCTTCATGCTGCAGAAGCTTTTGCAACCATTGTTCTTCGCCCGCGAGGACACGAAGTCCCCTTTCCGGTATGCGGTGGTTGCGATGGTTGTGAATGCCGGGCTGGCTTTCGGCCTGTTTCCATTTCTTGGGTGGATCGCACCAGCTATCGCAGCCTCGGCGGCGGGCTGGGCAATGGTTGCGCTACTGGCCATCGGTGCGCGCCGTTTCGGTGATGAGGCGCGGTTTGACGAACGGTTCAAACGGCGCGCCTGGCGCATCGTCGCGGCGTCGTTGGGTATGGGCGTTGTGCTTTTCGCCGCCCTTCACCTCTTTGGCTGGGTATTCCAGATACCGGGATGGCGCTATGCGGCGTTGCTTGCCCTGATCGTCGTGGCCGCAACTGCGTACTTTTTCCTTGGGCACCTACTCAAAGCGTTCGAGGTGTCCGAATTCAGAAAAGCGCTACGCCGGTCCTGATTATTCGCGACGGATACGTCCCACGATCCGCGCCCATCCGCCGGGAACCAGAAAAAACGACAAACCGAATCCGGTTGCAAATCCACCAAGGTCTGCGACCCAATCCGACGTGCCGCCAAACAAAAGCCCGAACACCAGCTGGATGCCCATCAAGACCGCGATAAGGCTGAATGCGCGGGATTGGTTCTCACCGACCAGAGACAGCTTGCGCCACAGCAACCACGTGAATGCACCAATCAGCCCATAGACCGGGGGAAACCCTCCGACCAGTGGGTAATTTGGGTTCAGCAGCAGCGCATAGATCAACGCACCGCCAACCCCAGACACAACGAAAATGATCAGCATCTGCAGGCCACCGAACACTTCGGCCACCATTTTGCCCATGGCCAGAACGAAGACGCTGACGAACACCGCTTGCGTAAAGCTGCCCGAGACGAACGGATAGGTCACGAAACGGATCACGTGTTCAAACGGCCAGCGCCCGTTCTCGATCATCCAGTGAAAGATGTCCGGGGAAAATGAATAGCTCTGCAAGGCATCCAGGCGCCAACCCACTGCGCCAGGTCCTCCGACCAGGCCGCGCGAACCCAGCGTAAACGCCAATTCGATCCCCATGATAAACAACACCAACGCCACCACGACCGGCGGCAAGGGGTTCACGGCGGGTGTATAATGCTCACTGCTCATTGGGCTGGCCTTTCGCGGCTGTTGACGTCCCTTGACCTCATGGGTAAGCGACGGGGGCTGATTTTTCCAGACGGGAGTTCCCTTCGATGACCGAAACCAAGTTCACGCCGCGCGTGTTTTCCGGCATCCAGCCTTCGGGAAACCTGCACCTTGGCAACTACCTGGGTGCGCTCAAGCGTTTTGTGGATATGCAGGGCGAAGATTACGAGACCATTTATTGCATGGTCGACCTGCACGCGATCACCGTCTGGCAAGACCCTGCCCGTCTGCGTGAGAAGACTCGCGAAGTCTGCGCCGGCTTCATTGCTGCTGGTCTGGACCCGGAAAAGTCTATTCTGTTCAACCAGAGCCAGGTGGCAGAGCACACACAATTGGCATGGATCTTCAA
This sequence comes from Ruegeria atlantica, assembly GCF_013032505.1. Taxonomy (GTDB): domain Bacteria; phylum Pseudomonadota; class Alphaproteobacteria; order Rhodobacterales; family Rhodobacteraceae; genus Ruegeria; species Ruegeria atlantica_F. The sequence continues at coordinate 160,471 of NZ_WQCG01000005.1, read as the reverse complement.
CTGTATCGCTCGCATGGGCTGGATGCAGCGTATGACACAGTTCAAGGACAAAGCGGGCAAGAACGCGCAGAATGCATCGTTGGGTTTGTTTGCCTATCCGGCGCTGATGGCAGCTGACATCCTGACCTATCACGCGACGCATGTGCCAGTGGGCGAGGACCAGAAACAGCATCTGGAACTGACCCGCGACATCGCGATCAAGTTCAACCATGATTACGGCGTCGATTTCTTCCCCGTGACCGAACCGGTCATCGGCGGCCCCGCGCCGCGTGTGATGAACCTGCGCGACGGCTCTCGTAAAATGTCATCTTCGGACCCGTCCGACATGACCCGGATCAATATGACTGACGATGCCGACGCGATCGCCAAGAAAATCCGCAAGGCCAAGACGGACCCGGATGCGCTGCCATCGGAAACCGATGGCCTGTCCGAACGTCCCGAGGCGCGCAATCTGGTCAACATCTATGCTGCGCTCAGCGATCAGACCGCGGAACAGGTTTTGGCTGAGGTTGGCGGCAAGCAGTTTGGCGAGTTCAAACCAATGCTGGCCGAATTGGCGGTAGCCAAACTGGCTCCGATCTCGACAGAAATGGCACGCCTGATGGGCGAAGAGGCCGAGATTGATCGGATTCTAGCCATCGGTGCGGACAAGGCACGGGCAATTGCGGCCCCGATCCTGCAACAGACCTACGAAATCGTGGGCATGGTTGGCGCAAAACGAAGCTGATTGCGCTGGACCTTCCTGTGACGCCTTCCTAGGTTGCCCCAAGGGCAAAGGAGGGCGTCATGGCAGTCGGCAAGAATATCCGCACCTATTTTGATGGTCAGTGGCATAACGGGGACGCCCCGATTATGCGCGCGGCAGATCATGGCGCATGGCTAGGGTCTTCGGTCTTTGATGGTGCGCGCTACTTTGACGGGCTAGCCCCAGATCTGGCTGCTCATTGCGAACGAGTCAACCGTTCCGCAGAGGCGCTGCTGCTGACGCCGACCGTCACGACCGCACAGATGGTCGAGATCGTCCGGGAAGGGTTGGAAAGCTATGCCAAAGGGGCTGCGGTCTATATCCGGCCCATGTATTGGGGGATTGACGGCGACGCCACGGCCATCGTGCCTCAGCAGAACAGCACGGGCTTTGCCATTTGTCTGGAAGAAATACCGATGGCGGCGGAAACAGCCTCGGTCACCCTATCCACCACGCGGTTCCGCCGTCCGGTTCTGGAATCAGCCGTCGTGAATGCCAAGGCCGGGTGCCTGTACCCCAATAACGCCCGCATGCTGCAGGAAGCCCGGTCCAAAGGCTTCTCGAATGCTTTGGTGGCGGACGCTTTGGGTCACGTGGCAGAGACCGCTACTGCAAACATCTTCATGGTCCGCGATGGCGAGGTTTTCACGCCCACCCCAAATGGAACTTTCCTGGCAGGAATCACCCGCGCGCGGCATATCAAAAACCTGCGCGCCGACGGCGTGACAGTCCACGAATCTGTCCTCAGCTTTGAAGATTTTCACAAGGCGGACGAAGTGTTTATGACCGGCAACATGAACAAATTAACGCCGGTCACCGCATTGGAAGATACACAATATCAGGTTGGACCAATTGCGCGCCGCGCGCGCGAGCTCTACTGGGACTGGGCAGCAAGCAAGCGGTAGGGACTCACCGTGTTGCCAGCCCGCATCTGGTCGGGCATGATCCCCCTAAATACACGAGGACAACCATGCGTAAGTTTCTAGTCATTCTGGATGACAGCCGCGAATGCCTGAACGCTATGCGTTTCGCGGCAATGCGTGCCGCCCATACCGGCGGCGGCGTCACGATCCTGTCCGTGATCCCACCGGATGAGTTCAACCACTGGATCGGTGTCGCTGAAACCATGCGCGAAGAGGCACGTGAACGCATTCACGCGCACTACGAAGTGTTCGCCAAATGGATGCGCGACAAACAAGGGATCGACCCCGAGTTGTCCATTCGCGAAGGCGATCCGGTCCCTCAGATTATCGAACATGTCCAGTCAGACGCGGAAATCGGCGTTCTGGTACTGGGTGCCGGCATTGAAAAGAAGGGGCCCGGGCCCCTAGTGACGCAGTTGACCAAAAATTCGGGCAGTTTGCCAATTCCGATCACAATCGTGCCCGGCGACCTGAGCAAGGAAAAGCTGGAAGCCATCACCTGAGGCCACCTAATGCAGAACCGCATCCAGTTCTGGTTCGAATTCGCATCGACCTATTCCTACCTTAGCGCAATGCGAATCGAGCAGGCTGCGGCACAGCAAGACGTCTTTGTTGAGTGGCACCCCTTTCTACTGGGGCCCATTTTCGCAGCACAGGGTTGGGACAATTCTCCATTCAACCTCTACCCAGCCAAGGGGCGCTATATGTGGCGCGATATGGAACGGTTGACGGCGCAGCGCGGCCTGCCCTTCCGACAGCCGGACCCGTTTCCGCAAAACGGCCTGAAGGCTGCGCGTCTTACACTGGCGATTGAGGATCAGGCCCAGAAGGCGCGTTTTGTCCGGGCGGTCTATGCAGCCGAATTTGCGCAAGGTCGAAATGTATCGGATGATGCAGTTCTGGTTGATTGCCTGAAGTCTACCGATTTGCCAGAGAGCTTTTTGGACAGAACCCAAGACCCCGAAATCAAGTCTGCGCTGATCGAACAAACCAAATCAGCTCAGTCCAAGGGGTTGTTTGGCGCGCCCAGCTTTGTGGTCGGTGATGAACTATATTGGGGTGACGACCGGTTGGATGATGCGATCCGGTTGGCCGCCAAAATTTAGAATCGTTCCAAATCTTGACTTATTCGGCCCGGACCCGCATATCAGAACCAACTGAAACGGAGCCGTGACATGTTCATCCAGACCGAATCCACGCCGAACCCTGCAACCTTGAAGTTTCTGCCCGGTCAAACCGTGCTGGAAGCTGGAACTGCGGATTTCCCATCGGCTGAAGCTGGCGAGAAATCACCCCTGGCCAAACGGATTTTTTCGGTCGGCGGTGTGACCGGCGTGTTCCTCGGCAATGACTTCGTGACCGTCACCAAATCTGATGACGTCCAATGGGATCACATCAAGCCCGCGATCCTGGGTGCGGTGATGGAACATTACCAGTCCGGTCAACCGGTCATCGGTGCTGACGCTACGGCCGCGTCGGGCCATGCAGAGCACACCGGCGAGGACGCCGAAGTCGTGAACCAAATCAAAGACTTGCTGGATAGCCGCGTCCGCCCGGCGGTTGCTCAGGACGGTGGTGATATCACGTTCCACGGGTTTGACCGCGGCGTTGTCTACCTGCACATGCAAGGCGCTTGCGCAGGCTGCCCGTCTTCGACCTTGACGCTGAAGATGGGTATCGAAAACCTGCTGCGCCACTACATCCCCGAAGTGACCGAGGTGCGCCCTGTTGCCGTCTGACCCGATCATTCTGGCATTTGACACATCGGCCGCGCATTGCGCGGCCGCTTTGTTGTGCGGGGACCAAATCGTCACATCGCGCATAGAAACCATGTCACGGGGTCAGGCCGAACGTCTGATGCCGTTGCTGGAAGAGATTCTGGCAGAAACCGGTTATGACTGGAAAGACCTGTCCGCGCTCGGTGTCGGTGTCGGACCGGGAAACTTTACAGGTATTCGAATCTCGGTTTCTGCAGCGCGTGGTTTGGCCTTGGGACTCGGAGTGCCTGCTGTAGGCGTTACGGGGTTTGACGCTTTGGCCGAAACGTCCAAAGACGCCCTACCCGCCATCCGCGCTCCGCGTGATCAGGTTTACGTTGCGTTGCCCGACAAAGGTCCCGTGCTTATGCCTCAGACCGAGGCAGAATCACTTGGCCCCCTGTTCCTGAATGACGACCCGGATGCGCAAATCCGCGCAATTGCCCGGATCGCCGGGCAAAGGTGGCAGACGCATACCCCAAAGCCGGCCCCGCTCTATGTTCGGCCCGCGGATGCGGCACCTTCAAAAGACTCCCCCCCGGTTTTGCTGGACTGATGACCCCAGAAATCCTTGCCAAAACACACGCGGCGGCATTTACCCAATCACGTGCGTGGGCTGCGGTCGAATTCGAAGACCTGTTAAGCAACCGGTTCATCCATGCCGTTGGAAATGCTAAATCTTTCGCGTTATTCCAGGTGATCGGTGATGAGGCCGAATTGCTGACGATCGCCACTCATCCAAACTTTCAGCGGCAGGGCCTGGCCCGAGCGTGCATGCAAGAGTGGCATTCCAAATCAAAATTTTTGGGCGCAACACGCGCTTTCCTGGACGTTGCTGCAGATAACTTGCCAGCAATCGCGTTGTACGAAAACAGCGGCTATCGTGCCTGTGGTTTGCGCAAGGCCTATTATCTTCGCGAAAACAATCAGAAAATCGACGCCATCGTGATGGAAATCGCGCTGAATTAACTGCCTTCGGTCAATTTTTTAGACCATTTGGTCAAAAATCTGTTGACCACGGCGGTTGCAAACGGCCTTAATTCCCGCCATCACAACAGTTATGCTCGCTCACAGTGGGTGAACGGGGCTATCTTTGCCTCGATCGATAATAACAAACGGGAGTAAGAAATGACCCTGATGAAATCCTTGATGGGTGCCACCGCCGCAGTCGCACTTACGGCTGGCGCCGCGCTTGCAGATCCTGCCCTGATCTTTGATCTTGGTGGCAAGTTCGACAAATCGTTCAACGAAGCCGCCCATAACGGCGCGTCGCGTTGGGCAGAAGAAACAGGCGGCAGCTACAACGAGATCGAGATCCAGTCCGAAGCACAGCGCGAGCAAGCTCTGCGCCGTTTCGCTGAATCCGGTTCGAACCCGATCATTACGATGGGTTTCGGTATGGCTGATCCGCTTTCGGCCGTCGCCGCCGACTATCCCGACACCAAATTTGTTGCGGTTGACGTCAACTGGCTGGACATCCCCAACATCCGTCAGATCGGTTTTGCCGAACATGAAGGGTCATATCTGGTTGGCATGATGGCCGCGATGGCATCGGAATCCGGTACCGTGGGCTTTATCGGCGGTATGGATATCCCGCTGATCCGCCACTTTGGCTGTGGTTACGCACAGGGTGCCAAGGCCGTGAACCCTGACATCAACGTTGTTGCCAACATGACCGGAACTACTCCGGCGGCGTGGAACGACCCGGTTAAAGGGTCCGAGCTGACCAAAGCACAGATCAGCCAGGGCGCTGATGTGATCTATGCGGCCGCAGGCGGCACCGGTGTTGGTGTTCTGCAAACCGCAGCAGACGAAGGCATCCTGTCGATCGGCGTGGACAGCAACCAGAACCACCTGCACCCCGGTAAGGTTCTGACCTCGATGCTCAAGCGTGTTGATGTCGCCGTTTATGACGCGATGAAAGCAGGTGAAGGTCTGGAAACTGGCGTGTTCCAGATGGGTCTGGCCGAAGAAGGTGTTGGCGTCGCGATGGATGAAAACAACGCACCTCTGGTCTCGGACGAGATGAAGGGCGCCGTCGACAAGGCACGTCAGGACATTATCGACGGTAATGTCTCGGTCGTCAGCTACTACGAGAACGACAGCTGCCCCGCACTGCAGTTCTAATATCGCGCGAGGCGGGGGTACAACCTCCGCCTCGGCCCTAACTCTGCCGCGAATGACACCGCGGCCCTTTCGGCAATTGAGGACAAGACATGACCGTCCCCGCCATTGAGCTCAAAGGGATATCCAAAGCCTTTGGGCCGGTTCAGGCCAACAAAGACATTTCCATCAGCGTCGCCCCCGGTACGATCCATGGGATCATCGGTGAAAACGGTGCGGGCAAATCCACGTTGATGAGCATTCTCTACGGCTTTTACAAAGCCGATAAAGGTGAAATTTGGATCAACGGAAACAAGACCGAAATCCCTGACAGCCAGGCGGCCATTGCTGCCGGGATCGGCATGGTTTTTCAACATTTCAAACTGGTTGAAAATTTCACCGTTCTTGAAAATATCGTGCTTGGTGCCGAAGATGGCGGGCTACTGGCCCCGTCCTTGTCCAAAGCGCGTAAGGAACTGAAAGCGCTGGAGGAAGAATACGAGCTGTTCGTTGATCCCGACAAGCGTATCGACGAGATTGGCGTCGGTATGCAGCAACGGGTCGAAATTCTTAAGGCGCTGTATCGCAAGGCCGAAATCCTGATTCTGGACGAACCGACCGGGGTTCTGACTCCAGCCGAAGCTGACCAGCTGTTCCGCATTCTTGACCGGCTTCGGGCCGAAGGGAAAACGATCATCGTGATCACGCACAAGCTGCGCGAAATCATGGAAAACACCGATACGGTTTCGGTGATGCGACGCGGCCAGATGACGGCTACGGTGAAAACAGCTGAAACCAGCCCCGAAGAACTGGCCGAGCTGATGGTAGGCCGCAAAGTTCTTTTGCAGGTCGACAAAGTGCCCGCACAACCCGGCAAGCCTGTATTGGAAATTGAAAAGCTGAGTGTTTTCGATTCGGCTGGAGTCGAACGGGTCAAAGGTATCGATCTAACTGTTCGGGCCGGGGAAATCGTCGGCATCGCAGGCGTGGCTGGCAACGGGCAATCGGAACTTCTGGAAGTTTTGGGCGGTATGCGCCCGGGCCAGGGTTCAATCAAACTGAATGGCAGGCCGCTCGCGCTCAGCGGTCCGGGATCGGACGGTCAGGCGCGTCGGGCGCAACATATCGCGCACGTGCCCGAAGACCGTCAGCGCGAAGGCCTTGTGATGGACTTTCACGCATGGGAGAACGTGGCCTTCGGCTATCATCGTGATCCCGCCTATCAGAGCGGGATTTTCATGAACAATGCCGCCCTGCGCGCGGATACCGAGCGCAAGATCGAGAAATTCGACGTTCGGCCACCTGATGCATGGCTTGCAGCCAAAAGCTTCTCGGGCGGGAATCAACAAAAGATTGTTGTCGCGCGCGAGATTGAACGAAACCCGGATCTGTTGTTGGTCGGACAACCCACCCGAGGCGTCGATATCGGCGCGATCGAGTTCATTCACAAACAGATCGTCGCGTTGCGCGATCAAGGCAAAGCGATCCTGCTGGTCTCGGTCGAGTTGGAAGAAATCTTCTCACTGTCGGACCGTATTGCAGTGATGTTTGACGGACATGTCATGGGCGAACGACTGCCCCATGAAACTGATGAAAAAGAACTTGGCCTGTTGATGGCCGGTGTTGCGGGGGAGGCCGCGTAACATGGAAAAGATGCCCAAATGGGCCGATGTAGTACTGATCCCGCTGATCAGTCTGGTATTGGCCGCAATCCTGTCCGCTCTGGTCATTCTTGCGATTGGGGAAAACCCGGTCGAAGCGGTGAAGCTAATGGTGACCGGCGCGCTCGGGTCGACCTATGGATGGGGTTATACGCTGTATTACGCCACCAACTTCATGTTCACCGGGTTGGCCGTGGCCGTCGCCTTCCATGCCCGGCTTTTCAACATCGGGGGCGAAGGACAGGCCATGCTGGGTGGGCTGGGCGTCGCCCTGGTATGTCTCTACATCCCATGGCCGCATTGGAGCGTTGCTCTGTTAGCGGCAAGCGCAGGCGCAATGCTGTTTGGCGCAGCATGGGCCGCCATTCCGGCCTATCTTCAGGCCAAACGCGGCAGCCACATCGTGATCACAACGATCATGTTCAACTTTATTGCGGCGGCATTCCTGAACTACGTTCTGGTCAACCTTATGCGGCCACCGGGCGCGCAAGACCCGTCCTCGGCGCGTTTCCCCGAGGCTGTACACCTGCCGACATTTCAGTCGATGTTCTCAAGCGCCGACAACGTGGTGTTCAAGGGGACTCCGGTTAACATTACGTTCTTCATTGCGGTTTTGGCTTGTTTTGTTGTCTGGGCGCTGATCTGGCGGACAAGATTGGGCTATGAAATCCGATCCTACGGCAAAACCGAAACCGGCGCTGTCTATGCAGGCATTTCACCGGTGCGGATCACGATCATTGCAATGCTGATTTCAGGCGCGCTGGCGGGGCTGATGGCGATCAACAACGTGATGGGTGAGGCAGAGCGCTTGGTCTTGAATGCGACCGAAGGCGCGGGTTTCATCGGCATCGCCGTGGCCCTCATGGGGCGGTCGCACCCGTTCGGTGTGTTTCTTGCGGCGATCCTGTTCGGGTTTCTCTATCAGGGTGGTGCGGAGTTGGCCTTCTGGACGTCGATCCCTCGCGAACTGATCGTTGTCATACAGGCGCTGGTGATCCTGTTCACCGGGGCACTGGACAACATGGTCCGGATGCCGCTTGAAAAGCTGTTCCTGAGCCTGCGGAAGGGAGCGCAGTGATGGAGTTCTTTATAACACTCATCCAGGTCCTGGACTCGAGCATCCGTTTGGCCACACCGCTATTGCTGGCCTGTCTGGCTGGCCTTTATTCTGAACGCGCGGGCATTTTCGACATCGGTCTGGAAGGCAAGATGCTGATGGCCGCCTTCTTTTCGGCGGCAGTCGCGGCTGTGACCGGATCGGTCTGGCTGGGCTTGCTAGCGGGGGTTGCCTCTTCTCTTGTGCTTTCAGGACTTCATGGATTGGCCTCGATCACCTTCCGGGGCAACCAGTTGATATCCGGGGTCGCGATCAACTTTCTTGCGGCAGGTATGACGGTCCTTGTCGCACAAAGCTGGTTCGAACAGGGTGGGCGCACGCCCTCACTGTTTGGCGGCGGTCGCTTCACACCGATCAACTTCCCTTTTGCCGAGTCGCTGAGCGGAGTGCCGATCATCGGACCGATCTATTCCGAGCTACTCTCGGGCCATTCGATCCTGGTCTATGTCGCGTTCCTGATGGTGCCGGCAACCTGGTGGGTTCTGTACCGCACCCGGTTCGGGTTGCGCCTGCGTGCCGTGGGTGAAAACCCGGCTGCCGTGGACACAGCTGGTGTCTCGGTCGTTGGCTTGCGCTATGCTGCGGTTGCCATCTGCGGTGTGCTGTGCGGCATTGCCGGGGCGTATCTGGCTACTGCGTTGCAGGCCGGGTTCGTCAAAGACATGACCGCGGGCCGTGGGTTCATCGCACTGGCTGCCCTGATCTTTGCAAAATGGCGGCCCTGGCATGCAATGGGCGCGTGCCTGTTATTCGGGCTGCTGCAAGCCATTGCCTTGCGGTTCCAGAACATTGATCTGGGCGGTGTGGTTATCCCTGTGCAGGCGATGGATGCCCTGCCCTACGTCCTCACCGTGGTCATTCTGGCTGGCTTTGTCGGCAAGGCGGTCCCGCCCCGCGCCGGTGGCGAACCCTATGTGAAAGAGCGCTGATAAGTCCAGTTTCGGACTCAGTTCAGTCCTGTTCGCTGCAGAGCGGCATGCAGAGTTGATTTTGCATGCCGCAACCGTTCTAAAGGGGTATGCAGGTGTCTCCAAACATACCCCGCGACTCGGAAGCGGTCCGGATCGTGAATTTGGAAACGCTTGCAAACCTCAATACTGGGGAAAATCAGATCACCAGCCTTATCAGGCAGCTGGCATGACGCCCAGCGAACCGACATTCGCCATGTGGTCACGGGGCATTGCCGCCGCGCGCTGCATTAAACCTATACCACTTTGCCTTGAGGCGACCGCGGTCACCCTCTTCCAGTAGCTCGATATGCAAATTTACCTTCCTATCGCCGAAGTCTCTGTCAACGCCTTCCTTCTATTGGGACTTGGAGGGATGGTCGGCATTCTTTCGGGCATGTTCGGTGTTGGCGGTGGTTTCCTGATGACACCCCTTCTGTTCTTTATCGGCATTCCGCCAGCCGTTGCGGTTGCAACAGAAGCCAATCAGATTGTCGCGTCTTCATTCTCGGGCGTATTGGCGCATTTTCGACGAAAGACGGTGGACCTGAAAATGGGGACCGTCCTTTTGATAGGAGGCTTAACTGGGGCTGCGGTCGGGGTGGTGATCTTCAACTATCTCAAAAGCCTCGGGCAAGTCGATCTGTTGGTCACACTTTGCTACGTCGTGTTTCTTGGCGTCGTGGGCGGCCTGATGTTTATCGAGAGCCTGAATGCGCTGCGTAAGTCCAAGAAAGGCGTGTCCGCACCGCCCAAGCGCCGTCAGCGCGGCTGGGTGCATGCGATGCCGTTCAAAATGCGGTTTCGGACCTCGGGCCTTTATATCTCGGTCATTCCGCCTGCGCTTGTCGGCCTGTTCGTCGGCATCCTGTCTGCCATTATGGGCGTTGGCGGCGGGTTCATCATGGTTCCTGCGATGATCTACCTTTTGGGAATGCCCACAAAGGTCGTGGTCGGGACATCCCTGTTCCAGATCATCTTTGTCACCGCCTTTACGACCATGTTGCATGCAACGACCAACTTCACGGTGGATGTCGTACTGGCCGTTCTGCTTCTGGTTGGCGGCGTCATCGGCGCACAAATCGGAACGGTCATCGGCGCTCGTATGCCCGCGGAACAATTGCGGGTGTTGCTTGCAGCCCTTGTTCTTGCGGTCTGCGGGAAGCTGGCTTTGGATCTGCTGATTGAACCATCCGAGCTGTACTCGCTTGGCACCGGCGGAGGGCACTGATCATGCTGAAACGCCTGCTTTTTGCGCTTGCGCTGTGCGCCAGCCCCGCACTGGCCGTTGATGAACAAGTTGTTCTGGGCCTGAGCCAGGACCGTGTGGCAATCACCGCCAATTTCGATGGCTCTGAGATCCTTGTCTTTGGCGCAGTCAAACGTGAGGCCCCTATTCCACCGGGGCCACCGCTGGAAGTGATTGTCGCAGTGTCCGGTCCATCCGGCCCTGTCACCGTTCGCCGTAAAGCGCGCAAGCTTGGAATCTGGGTCAATACTGACAGTGTTCTGGTAGACGAAGCCCCCAGCTTCTATGCCGTTGCGACCAGTGCACCCTTGGATGAGATCCTGTCAGACACCGAAGACCTGAGATACAGCGTGTCAATCGAACGTGCCATTCGGTCCGTTGGTGCGGCAATGAACATTCGCGGCGCCCAGGAATTTGCAGACGCCGTTATTCGTATCCGCGAGGACGAAGGGCTGTATTCCATTCGCGAGGACACCGTCGCCGTTGATGAACAGACCCTGTTCCGTACCTCAATCGAGATGCCTGCGGACCTGACCGAAGGCGACTACGTGGCGCGCATATACCTGACCCGCGGCGGTGCGGTTGTTTCACAGTTTGAGACCACCATCGACGTGCGCAAGGTGGGGTTGGAGCGGTTCCTGTACAACATGTCCCGCCAACAACCGATCTGGTACGGCTTGATGTCACTGGTCATTGCTATTGCTGCAGGTTGGGGTGCTTCAACCGCGTTCCGCCTGTTGCGCGAGTAACTGTCCGCTACCCGCGTCCGATGTAGGGCATCGTCGTGGCCATCACGGTCATGAACTGAACGTTTGCCTCAAGCGGCAGGTTCGCCATGTGAAGAACGGACCGAGCCGCGTCTTCGACGGCCATTGTTGGGTCTGGCTGCTTCCCGTCTGCAATGGCCGCCTCGACCAGCCCCTGCACCATTTGTGTTCGCGCATTGCCGATATCGATCTGACCACAAGCGATATTGAATGCTCGCCCGTCCAGGGACAGGCTGCGCGTCAAGCCCGTTATGGCGTGTTTCGTCGCGGAGTAATGCACCGAGTTCGGTCGGGGCACGTGCGCTGCAATAGAGCCGTTATTGATAATACGCCCACCTTGCGGAGACTGGTGTCGCATGATCCGAAAGGCTTCGCGGGCGCATAGGAACATACCGTTCAGGTTGACGTTGACGCTTTGGTACCAGTCGTCCAAGGCAATTTCGTCAATCGTTCCCCCCGGCGCGAAGATTCCCGCGTTGTTGAACAGAACATCCAAATGGCCGGCCTTGTCCTGAAAGGTAACGAAAGCGGCCTCGACTGCTTGTGCATCGGTGACATCCGCAACCAACGGAACCGCATTGGCATATTCCCCGGCCATTTGATTCAGTGTGCCCGCACTGCGCGCCAAAAGGCCAACTGTCCATCCTTGTGTCAGAAATAATTCAGCCGTGGCCCGCCCGATGCCCGAGCTTGCGCCGGTAACGATAATGGATGTCATGTCTCTTCCGCCTCCAATGTCAGCGAGGCCGCAGGAACCGCGCGCAGGTCGTCCACTCGCAACGGATAAGTCGGCTTGGCCAGCCGATTGCGTACGACCCAGATCAGCCTCTCCTGCGCGCGTGTGATAGCTACATAAGCCAACCTCTTCCACAGCGGCTGTCCCGCCTCAGTGCGACCCATACGGGCAGCGGCATAAATATCCGGAGCGAAAACCTGAACGGTGTCCCACTGTGATCCTTGCGCCTTGTGAATGGTGACTGCTGCACCGTGCAAAAAGGTGGCGCCCATGCGCGCGGCAAAGGGAATAAACGGCTCTTCCTCGTCCGGTTTCTCGATCTTGACGATCGATGCGGCACTGACCTGCGGGTCTTCTGCCCCCATCACGTGTAATCTAGAAAACCCCGGTTTGCGCCCAGGCCCCAGATAGATGACCTGCGCGCCTTTGATCAGGCCACGCGCCTCAAGATCCAGGCGTTTCTTGCGATGTTTCAACGGCAGTTCGATACCATCGCAGATAAGCGGTTCGCCTTCCAAAAGCTCGGTGTCCGGCGCATCGTGAACACTTCGGAAAGCCTGAATAAGCCGAATGCGCGTTGCGTTGCGCCAAACCAAAACAGGGCTGCGGGCCATCAGATCAACTTCGACCCGCTGGCCCCACACAACACGATCGTCGCGCTGCGCGGTTTGTTCAATCATGCGTTCAAAATCTTCAAACCCCATTTGCGGGTCAGCCAGCGCATGAGCGAGGTCGAGAATGGGATTGTCCGCCTCTTGCCTGTGAACCCGGTGAAGAACTTGTTTGCGCGGCTCTGGCAGCGCTTCAAACACCATGCTGCCCGACTGATTAACCGGAGCAAGCTGCGCCGGGTCTCCGAACAACAACAAAGTCGGGAAGATCTCCTGCAAGTCTTCGAACTGACGGTCATCCAGCATCGATGCTTCGTCCACAAACCCGATATCCAATGGTTCATCCCGGCGTTTCCAGCCAGTAATGAAATCCGAGCCCCGCAACCCTGCAGCAGCCAATGCTCCGGGAATGGACTTGTTGTTTTCATAAAATGCTGCCGCGCGATCCAGGGCTTCGTCTGTCAGACCTTCGATCTCGGGGCGTTCGTCATTGCCAGCCAACCATTCAGCAATGCGCTCGTATTCCGGGTCGTAAACAGGTGTATAAAGAATACGGTGGATCGTGGTGGCCGGCACCCCACGCAGACGCAACACACTGGCAGCCTTGTTCGTCGGGGCAAGAATGGCCAAGCTGCGTTTTTCGCGGGCTTTGCGGCTTTCGAAATCACCAGACACAATCTGAACGCCGGTCTGGGCAAGAGCCTTGTAAAGCTCGGCCAAAAGCAGGGTTTTCCCAGATCCCGCCTTGCCGATCACGGCCATCACTCCGGATTTGCCCGCCCCCGGAAGTTTCAGCAGAGCGTCATCATCAAGGTCAACACCCGCCGATTTCAACATCTCAGAGATGTTGTCATAAGCGGCGGCCTGGTCGTCAGAGAAAGTCACGGGGGGCAAAGACATGGCGCGACCCTACAAGGCCGCGCCAGCTATCACCAGATGCGGATTTATGTTTTCGCCCCGTCACGCCGACATGGCAAACCGGTGCTGCCTTCCGACGCCAAAGGCGGTCTTGAACCACAGCCGCGACAGTTCGCGCGGAATGCCCGCGCGCTCGGCCACGCGGTTGCAGTCGTCGGCCGAATAAGGCCACAGCCCGACCGAGATTTGATCGCGCCCCTTGCCTTCCTCACCCAGCACAATCGGAGACGATCCGATGAGGCGATATATCCGAATCATGCGCGCATCAAAAACACCCGCAATGTGGGTTAGACCAAACCCCTCCATCATCTCGCCACCGCTAAGCATGATAGCCCCGGCGGTGTGCGGGCTGGCCGTGCGCGACAGGCAAAAGCGCGTCACCTCCCAAATCACAGGGCTGGAGATTGGTTCGCCACCTGTCAGGTGCCCAAACACCTCGTTCACCATGACCGGGCCAGTGGTTGGCAAAACGCGCATGGATCCACCGTGGCTGCCATCCGGTTCTTCCCAAATGACGTAAATCGGGTTCAGATCATCGTACTGATCCCGTTCTTCCCCCTTGGCATTGACATGAACATCCCAACCCAGCCGGGTTTTGAACTGGTCGGCACGGTCCCGAAACATTCCCTGGGCCAATTTTGGATATTTGTGCAATTCGTCAGCATAAACATAGCGCAACATGACTCTTTTCCCCTTGTCGTCCTGTGCAGGAACAAAGGGGGTACAGAGTCGTGGTTAATTTCCGGTTTTGAGGGCGCGCGTGCCTTAAACGACTATTAACCCTCGGCTCAGCGCCGTTGCGATGGCATGGGTTGTATTCTGCGCGCCCAGCTTGGCGCGGGCGCTTTCGATGTAGACCCTCAGTGTGTGTTCCGAGATCGACAAGGAATGAGCCACTTGTGCCCGGCTGTAGCCCAGGGCGAGCAAGGTCATGGCGTCCACTTCACGCGGCGACAATCCTCGCGCAGAGTCGGGCTGGCGGTCACTTTCAAACTCCAGCGCCTTTCGGTTGAAGTAATGAGCGATCAGGATCAACTCACGCCCATGCGTTTCGATGAATTTCTGCCAGGTTTCATCATCACAGGTGTGGTTGACGGTAAACAAGGCGAACTGCCCATTCGGCCCACGGATCGGAATGGAATAGCCTTGATTGCCAACACCGTGCTCTAACGCGTCCTTCAGGAATGTCTTGGCAACCTTGCCGGACCAATCCAGCGTCTTCCAATCCACCGGGTGAAACCGTTGGAAACAGCCCAGAATGACCGGATCTATCCTGTGATAATTGCGCTCGCGATACCGTTCGGCCCAGACATCGGGATAGGTAGTGTAGCCATATTGATCACCTGCCCCATCGACCCAATGATAAATCAGATTTTCGATCCGTAGCCTGTCCCGCAGGCGAATGGCGACATCGCCCAGCTCGTCAAGCGTGCTGGTGTTTTCCAAGTCCTCCAGAACTTGGCTCATATCGAGTTTTGTTGCCATCCGCGGGTGCCTGAACCTCATTCTTTCTGGACGAGATTTCGGCTGCGGCGACCAGCTTGGTATCATCCAGCTGCTCGGCAAGCGCGGTCAAACCGTTTTCAACAGCAAAGGCGCTGAGGTCCGACAGAACGTCCAGTATCCACTCATTTTGCGCCATCAGGGTCTCTCCGAAACGGTTAACGAAGGGTTAACACAACCATAGCATGAACAAGTTTTTTTAGCCTATTCACTGGTTTCTACTCCCCAAAAACAGCGGAGGGATTTCGACTAAGTCATTGAAAATAAATACATCACCGCCCAAAAGGAAACACCCGCGAACCGAGAAACCGATTCGCGGGTGTTTTGAATTCGTCCGGTCCGGGTTTAGTCGCGCGCGGCCAAAACCTCTTCCAGAGTACGCATTCCGGTCTGTGGTGCCTGGACCAGTACCGACATGTTGCCCGGCTTATGCTCGTTGCGCATCATTTTCATATGCGCCTCAGGCAGATCAGCCCAGGTGAACACTTCGGACATGCACGGATCCAGTCGACGCTCGACCATCAGCTGGTTTGCTGCGGCCGCCTGTTTCAGGTGAGCAAAGTGCGAACCCTGCAGACGCTTCTGGTGCATCCACATGTAGCGCACGTCGAAGGTCAGGTTGTAGCCGGTGGTACCAGCGCAAATCACAACCATGCCGCCCTTCTTCACAACAAAGGTCGAAACCGGGAAGGTGCTTTCGCCGGGGTGCTCGAACACCATGTCGACGTTGTTGCCTTTTCCAGTGATGTCCCAAATCGCTTTGCCGAATTTGCGGGCCTCTTTGAACCACTCGGCATATTCCGGTGTGTTGACTGTGGGAAGCTGACCCCAGCAGTTGAAGTCCTTACGGTTCAGAACGCCCTTGGCACCCAGACCCATCACAAAGTCACGCTTGCTTTCGTCCGAGATCACACCGATGGCGTTTGCGCCTGCAGTGTTGATCAACTGGATCGCATAGGAACCCAGACCACCCGACGCGCCCCAAACCAGAACGTTCTGGCCCGGCTTCAGGTCGTGTGGCTCATGACCGAACAGCATCCGGTAGGCGGTCGCCAGCGTCAGCGTGTAGCAAGCGCTTTCTTCCCAAGTCAGGTGCTTGGGCCGCGGCATCAGCTGCTGGGCCTGGACGTTAGTGAACTGTGCGAACGAACCATCGGGGGTTTCATAGCCCCAAATACGTTGGCTGTCCGAATACATTGGATCACCGCCGTTACAATGCTCGTCGTCGCCATCATCCTGGTTGCAGTGGATGACAACTTCATCACCGACCTTCCAGCGGGTGACCTTCGAACCAACAGCCCAAACGATGCCCGAAGCGTCCGAACCAGCAATATGGTAAGGTGCCTTGTGGCCGTCGAAAGGCGAGATTGGCTTACCCAGCGATGCCCAGACACCATTGTAGTTCACGCCAGCCGCCATCACCAGAACCAGCACTTCGTGGCTGTCCAGCTCGGGGACGTCCACGACTTCTTGAATCATCGCGGTGTCCGGCTCGCCGTGGCGTTCCTTGCGGATCGCCCATGCATACATTTTTTTGGGCACAAAACCCATCGGAGGGATTTCACCCATCTCATAGAGGTCTTTTTCCGGTGCCTCGTACGACGCGATGCCGCTGTCGGTGTCCAGAGCCATGTTGGCCTCCTTTGTTCAAAACCTTTGCCGCGATGCAGAATCGCGTGCATTAACCGATGGAATATTGGCCCTGAAGAAACAATGCAACCAAATTCAGCGCTGTTTTGTAATTTTATGACCCTGCGGGCGCAGAAATTTCTTTCGCGATCGCAGCATTTTCTTCATCCGGCCCCATCGGAACCGAAGCTGCATAATAATCCAGCAGATCAACCCTTTGACCGGAGGAGCATATTTTACCGTTACTTCGCTTGAGAATCCGGCGTTCGACCAATTGATCGATCGCAGCCTCAACCGAGATCCGGTTTTTTTGGTCGGCTATCCCATTGCGACGCATAAGCTCGACAATCACCTGAACGGCATCGGCCTCAGGCATCTCTTTATGCTTCTGTATCAACCAACAGGCGGCCGGAACGGGCACCAGAGGGATAGCGGCGCGCAGACGCGTCATTAGCTCGCGCGCCAAATCGGTCATGAGATCGCGCTGATGATCGGCCCGAAATGTTTGTAGGGAAACCGGCTGACCATACCGGACCGAGGCCAGCCCAAATCGCTTGTAGCGCCCGATCACGCGTCGCCAGAGCTGTTTGAGGATCCACCTGGTGATTACTCCGATTCGCGCACGAAACCGCCGTTCATTCCCCAATGCGGCCCGCGTCAGAACCGTATCTTCGAGCACACGATCATAGTTCAGCGCCACGGGAACAAACACGACATCGCGCCCGCCTTTCGTGGTCCCGTCGATGATATACTTGAGCAAACCCAGCTTTGGACGACCTAGGGCGCCTGTCAGGCTTAGCCCTCCCTCGGGGAACATGGCCTGAGTTACACCCGCCTCAGTCGCGTGGCGCACATAACAGGCCAGCACTTGACGATAGAGATCGTTGCCAGACTTACGTCGGATAAAGTACGCACCCATCGCACGGATCAGACGGCTTAGTGGCCAGACCCGAGCCCATTCACCTACCGCATAGGACAAGGCAGAATGTTGCGCTGCAAGATAGGTGACAAGCACATAGTCCATATTGCTGCGATGGTTCATGACGAAAACGACCGTGGCGTCGGGGTCAATATTCTCGACAGCGTCCTCGTCCTGATAACTGAGCTGCACATGATAAAACGCATTGCTCAGCAATCGGGCGACACGGATCGCAAAACTGAAATAGGCAACGGCTGAAAACGAGGGCACTATCTCGCGCGCGTATCGCCGCGCCTGCTCAAACGCCACAGCTTCAGGAACACCAGTTTCGCGTGCACGGTCCTGAATGGCCTGACCAACCTGTGGGTCGTAGATCAGGCGCTGAATCATATCGTGACGGTGTGCCAGCTTGAACGGTTGGATCGGCCGTTTCAGACGAGTGTTCAAACGTTTCACGGCACGTTCAAGGCGGCGCCTGAAAAACCACCGCACCGATGGGAACAGAAAATGCGACGCTAAAGTGACCGCGGCAAACACCAGGATCAGCAAAAACAGCCAAAGCGGAAGTTCCACGGTCTGAGTCATGCGGGCACCCTGCCACCAAACGCTGCGTCCTACAATCTGAAGAACCTAATATGCCGCGACGCAGCGAATTGACATATCCCGAAAATTGCGCTTTAGAAGCCGGGAACGTAATTTTGTTGCCCACCCAACTCACGAGGCCCGCTATGACGCAGACGCAGAAAGATCGCCCCTGGCTCATCCGAACCTATGCCGGTCATTCCACCGCCAAAGCGTCGAACGCCTTGTATCGCGGGAACCTGGCAAAAGGCCAGACGGGCCTGTCGGTGGCTTTCGATCTGCCGACCCAGACAGGGTATGACAGCGACCACACTCTGGCACGCGGCGAAGTGGGCAAGGTTGGCGTACCTGTCTGCCACCTGGGCGACATGCGTGTTTTGTTCGACCAGATTCCACTGGAACAGATGAACACCTCGATGACGATCAACGCGACGGCGCCTTGGCTGCTTGCGCTCTATATCGCTGTGGCCGAGGAACAAGGTGCCGATGTCTCGAAATTGCAGGGCACGGTACAAAACGACCTGATCAAGGAATACCTGAGCCGCGGAACCTATGTCTGCCCGCCCAAACCGTCGCTCAAGATGATCGCGGACGTGGCCGAGTATTGTTATACCAACGTGCCGAAATGGAACCCGATGAACGTGTGTTCCTATCACCTGCAAGAAGCCGGCGCGACACCGGAACAAGAGCTGGCATATGCATTGGCCACCGCCATCGCCGTGTTGGACGAACTGCGCCCCCGCGTCCCCGCCGAGGACTTCCCGGCGCTTTGCGGGCGGATTTCTTTCTTTGTGAACGCAGGTATCCGCTTTGTCACTGAAATGTGCAAAATGCGTGCTTTCGTCGATCTTTGGGATGAAATCCTGCACGAACGCTACGGGGTAGAAAATCCGAAGTTCCGCCGATTCCGCTATGGCGTTCAGGTAAACTCGCTGGGCCTGACCGAGCAGCAGCCTGAAAACAACGTCTACCGAATCCTGATCGAGATGCTGGCCGTGACGTTGTCGAAAAAGGCCCGCGCCCGTGCGGTGCAATTGCCTGCATGGAACGAAGCATTGGGCCTGCCTCGTCCTTGGGATCAGCAATGGTCAATGCGGATGCAACAGATTTTGGCGTATGAGACCGACCTTCTGGAATACGGTGACCTCTTCGACGGCAACCCTGCCGTGGATGCGAAGGTTGAAGAGTTGAAAGAGGGCGCGCGCGCCGAACTGGCCAATCTGGATTCAATGGGAGGCGCGGTGGCGTCGATCGAATACATGAAGTCGCGGCTTGTCGATTCAAACGCCGAACGCCTGAACCGGATCGAACGGAATGAAACTGTCGTTGTCGGTGTGAACAAATGGATCGAAGGTGAACCGTCGCCCCTGCAAACCGAAGACGGCGGCATCATGGTCGTTGACCCGGCTGTCGAACAGGAACAGATCAACCGACTGAACGAGTGGCGCGCAGATCGCGACGATACGGCTGTCGCCGCGGCCCTGACCGCGCTACGTGAAGCGGCGCAAAACGGCAGCAACGTCATGGTGCCGTCAATTGCGGCTGCCAAAGCCGGTGTGACCACAGGTGAATGGGCCGAAGAGATGCGCAAGGTCTACGGCACGTATCGGGGTCCCACCGGCGTTTCGGGCTCGGTCTCGAACAAGACCGAGGGCCTGGAAGATCTGCGAGCGGCAGTGGATGCGGTCAGCGATAAGCTGGGCCGCCGCCTGAAATTCCTGGTCGGAAAGCCGGGTTTGGACGGACATTCGAACGGAGCGGAGCAGATTGCATTCCGCGCGCGAGATTGCGGTATGGATATCAGTTACGAAGGTATTCGCCTGACACCCGAGGAAATCGTGGCCGCCGCAGGCGAAGACGACGCGCATGTGATCGGTCTGTCAATCCTGTCCGGCAGCCATATTCCACTTGTTCAGGACGTTATGAACCGGCTGCGCGAAGCCGGACTGGATCGTATTCCAGTAATTGTCGGCGGCATTATTCCCGATGACGATGCCGCAAAGCTCACCGCAATGGGTGTCGCAAAGATCTATACGCCCAAGAATTTTGAGCTGAACGCAATTATGGGCGATATCGTGACTCTGGTTGATCCACAAAACCTCGCGGCTGAGTGATCCCTATCAATTTCATCGGCCGTTAATCTATCCCCTGAATGAAAGGGGATAGATAATTCTTTACTTTGGAATTACGGTGTGCCTTCGGGCACAACGGTAATGACTAATTCCAGGGAGAGGGAAAATGTCGGGGGCAAATCTTGAAAAAATGTCGCGTAAAGAACTACTTGAATTGCGCGACAAGGTCGAAAAAGCGTTAATTGGCGCCGAAAAACGCGAACGGAAAGAGGCGTTAAAGGCTGCGGAAAAAGCCGCCGCAGAATTCGGATTCTCGTTGTCTGAATTGGCAAAAGACCATCCGTCGACCGGAAAAACCTCGAAAGCAAAATACAAAAACCCTGCAGATCCAAAACAGACATGGTCAGGACGCGGCCGAAAACCGCAATGGATTCATGACGCGCTGAAATCCGGGGCGGACATTTCGGATCTGGAAATTTAATATCTAATTGGAACGGACCCCAAAATGACAATTCATATTGGAGCCAAAGAAGGCGACATCGCAGAAACTGTTCTTTTGCCCGGCGATCCCTATCGTGCAAAATGGGCAGCCGAAACGTTTTTGGACGACGTAAAGCAAGTCAATGATGTGCGTGGAATGCTAGGCTTCACCGGAAGCTGGAAAGGGAATCCAGTTACCATTCAGGGCAGCGGCATGGGCATGCCGTCCTTGTCGATCTACGTCAACGAACTGATCCGGGACTATGGGGCCAAAACGCTGATCCGCATCGGCTCTTGCGGGGGAATGCAAGACAGCGTGAATGTCCGCGATGTGATCCTTGCGATGACATCAACCACACTCAGCACACCGTCACGCGGCATAATGAAAGAGCTGAACTTTGCACCATGTGCGGATTGGGGACTGTTGCAAGCGGCGGCTAAGGCGGCAGCGGCCAAAGGCACTCCTACCCATGTCGGCGGCATCTATTCGTCGGATGTATTCTATGATGAACGTCCTGATCTTAACGAACAGATGGTCCGACACGGCATTCTCGGGGTCGAGATGGAAGCGGCCGAACTATACATTCTTGCCGCCCGCCACAAGTGCCGCGCCCTGGCCGTTCTAACCGTTTCCGACCACTTGCTGACTGGCGAAGCTCTGCCCTCGGCTGATCGCGAACGCAGCTTCGGCGATATGGTTGAAATTGCCTTGCAGGCGGCATTCCCGGCGACTTAAACGCAGGAATTCTGGATAGGTTGCCGTCCTGATTGCGGTGTTATTGCCCCTTCAAACACTGAGTGGGCGCGTCGCTGCCTTGCTGCTGCGCGCCACAGAATGCACACACCCACATGCCTTCCTTGCGGTGCTGCCGCCATCGGCAGTCCCGAGTCAAAGAGGAAGTGCGCGAGCGCCACAGGAAATAGGCAAACACTCCGCCTGCCAAAACAAGAAGCAAAATGGGCATGCCAATGCATCGCCTATTTTACCCCTTGGTCGCAAGTCTACAGTTGTTGGTTCAGGCCGCGTTTGCGTATTCGAACATATCTGGCGTGCGGTCACTTTCGGGCTTTACAGGTGCGGGCGTGTAATATGACCACGCTTGTTCCAGTGCTTTCAAAGCCTCTGATCTGGTGTTCAGCTTTTCCATCTGAGTGATCCTGTTGTGTCTCGATCGCTCCTCCCTGAGTGGAAAGTAGGCGGAGATACTGGCGGATTCACCACATCTTTTTGCAGTCTCGGTATGTTCAGGACGCAATTTAGGCCGGCAGTACACCTGCCAGCCTTGAACTTAGTGCCCTTTAAGCTGCCATACAGGCATTCGCTTTGGCGGCCTGAGCCTCGCTTACGCCATCACCAGGAACAAACACTTCAGTTTGCTTGCCGCCCTGCAGTTCGTATTGCGTCGTAAATGAACCAGTGATCCCTGCCTGCCCGGCACAATCCACCTGCTTAAATACAGTATCCGCCCGATTGCTGCCTGATCCGCCACAGGCCGAAAGAGTTGCGATCACTGCAACGGACAGCGCCTTGATAAGTGTTTGATTCATTAGTGTTCTCCGATACTTCAATATCTGCAAGAAACGAAAAAACCCGGGAAGTTTCCATCCCGGGTTTCAATAAAATCTTCAACTGTGTTCAAACCGCGCGGTCGACCATCATCTTCTTGATTTCGGCAATCGCCTTGGCCGGGTTCAGACCCTTCGGGCAAGTCTTGGCGCAGTTCATAATCGTGTGGCAGCGATACAGCTTGAACGGATCTTCCAGCTCATCCAGACGCTCACCGGTGGCTTCGTCACGACTGTCGATGATCCAGCGATACGCATGCAGCAAAGCGGCGGGGCCAAGATAGCGATCCCCGTTCCACCAATAGCTGGGGCACGAGGTTGAGCAGCTGGCGCACATCACGCATTCGTACAATCCATCCAGTTTCTTGCGATCCTCAATGGATTGCTTCCACTCTTTCGCGGGACGGTTTGTCTTGGTTTCCAGCCACGGCATGATGCTGGCATGCTGCGCGTAGAAATGCGTCAGGTCGGGGATCAGGTCTTTGACCACCGGCATATGCGGCAGCGGATATATCTTCACGTCGCCCTTGATTTCATCCATGCCGTAGATACAGGCCAGCGTGTTGATCCCGTCGATGTTCATCGCACAGGATCCGCAGATGCCTTCGCGGCAGGACCGGCGGAACGTCAACGTCGGGTCAATCTCGTTTTTGATCTTGATCAGCGCGTCCAGAACCATCGGACCGCAGCTGTCCATGTCAACGAAATAAGTGTCTACGCGCGGGTTCTGCCCATCATCCGGGTTCCAGCGATAGATCTGAAACTTACGAACATTGGTCGCGCCTTCAGGCTTGGGCCAAGTTTTGCCAGTGGTAATCCGAGAATTCTTGGGGAGGGTTAATTGTACCATCAGTCAAGTCCTTTGGCGTGCTGCTTAGACGACATTTGAAGCACCAACATGCTAATGCAATGAACGCGCATATTCACTCCACTCCTTCTTTGGACCGGGACGCAAATACGGATATTTCTGCAAGTACGGCCGGAGGTGTTCGTCTAGTGAATGTTTTAAAGATAGTCTCGTGATCTCTTTCCGCTGGAATACGGCCCACAAAACCCCGTTGCCGGTCAATTGCCCAGCTTTCAACTCCATTTTCGTATAGCCAACGCGCATATCGCACATCCACGAATTTCTGACTGTCTTTCATGAATTCATACGGGGCGACGTTCTTGCCCATCGCAACCATGCCACATGTTGCAAGCTGGTCAACGCGCTGCATCCGGCGCAGTGGTCGGCCAACTTTGACAACATCTCGTTGTCGATGGCTGGTCGGAGTCTTTTCGGTGTAGGTCGAAGCGTGAGTTCCAAAAACCACCTTCTCCGGGCCCTTCTCCTCAAGCCGCTGCACCATGTGCTTTACGAAAATTTCGCTATAGATCAGATCATCATCGACGAAGAAAACGATGTCGTCCGGGTCGGGTGTCGTGAAGAACTTACCGACATCTTTCTGATCCTCTTCCGGCACAAAGGCGTGTATCTTAGGGTTTTCTTTGTATTCCGCCGGAACCTCGCCCCATTCGTTCAGACAAAGGTACAGCGCATCCACCTGATCGATGATCGATTGCACCGCAAGGGGTAACATTTTCTCCCGCAATGGGTACGAGGCCATATGTGCTCTAACCGCCATCACTCATCCTTTCGAAGACTTTGAACGAAGCGAAACTGTACCTGCTGGCATTACCATGGCCATCTCGATTGAACGGGTTTGTCTCGCCGCAATACATCTTCCAATTTGGGAACCGGTCCGCGACCCAGGTCGAATATGCCCTATGGCGCACATGAACGTTGTTTGTTTCAAGATCGAAATCGGACGAATAAATCACCACAAACCGTTTTGCCAAAGAAAACAGCCGGTTCATATAGGCCTCAAAAACGTCATCCTCGACCAGATGGTAAATAACGTCCAGAGACAGAGCGGCGTCGTGCGGCTCGACCTCTGCATCTGCCGAAAGAAACGTCCAACCTGAACGCCCACTGAATTGCGTGTTGCATTTGCGCACGCAATCTTCCGAGATATCCAGCCCTGTGAATTGAGGAATATCAAAAAAGCTTGCCTGGTTGCCGTCGCCACTGCCCAGTTCGGCTACCGATTGTATGTCTTCAACTTCGACGAAGGTGTTGATGAAATTGGCCTTGTAAACCGCCAGCCTGCCGTATGACCCGGCGCCAGAGTTTCTGCCCCGCGCATATCGGTTGGTCCAGTATTCGTTTGAGGAAAAACTACTCATGTCGGCACATCAACACTGACAAGGCCGCAGATCTTGGTTCCACGGTCTGTGAGTGCGTATAGTCCTTTTCCCTCAACGATACTATTCATTGCGCGGCCTTTCGGTTTATGTCGCGTCTTTAGGCTAAGTGACGTCAGAACGTCCGCGCTTTGGGCGCGATTTTCTGCAGGCTTATGCCGCCTTCATCCTCGGTTGTCAGCGGATCGGCAATGACGGGGCGATAGCTAAGCTCGACCTGGTTGCCATCAACACGCGAGACCGTGTGAACGCGCCAGTTCTCATCATCACGCTCGGTGAAATCCTCATGCGCATGCGCGCCACGGGATTCCTTACGCGCCTCGGCGCCGACAATCGTGGCCAAGGCGCTTGGCATCAGGTTAGTCAACTCCAACGTTTCCATCAGATCGCTGTTCCAAACCAGAGAGCGATCGCTGACTTTCAGGTCGTCCATCTTGGCGGCAATCGCTGTCATCTTTTCGACACCTTCGGCCATAGTCTTGGCTGTACGGAACACAGCGGCATCTTCTTGCATGGTCTTCTGCATTTCGAGACGCAGATCGGCTGTCGCAATCTCGCCGCTGGCATTACGCACCGCGTCGAAGCGGTCGAACGCCTTGTCGACGGACGCCTGATTTAGCACAGGGTTCGGCGCTTCAGCATCCACAACCTTACCTGCGCGGATAGCTGCCGCGCGGCCAAAGACCACAAGGTCAATCAGCGAGTTGGAGCCCAGACGGTTCGCTCCGTGCACCGAGGCACAGCCTGCCTCGCCAACGGCCATAAGGCCGGGGACCACAGCGGTCGGATTCTCGGCCGTCGGGTTCAGAACCTCACCCCAATAGTTCGTTGGGATACCGCCCATGTTGTAGTGCACGGTCGGCAGAACCGGGATCGGCTCTTTGGTGACGTCCACGCCAGCAAAAACGCGCGCCGATTCCGAAATGCCCGGCAGGCGCTCGGCCAGCGCCTCAGCGGGCAAGTGGCTAAGGTTCAGGTGAATGTGGTCGCCACCCTCGCCATGCCCACGACCTTCGCGGATCTCCATAGTCATTGAGCGCGAGACGTAATCGCGAGGTGCGAGATCCTTGTACTGGGGCGCGTAGCGCTCCATGAACCGCTCGCCTTCCGAGTTGGTCAGATAACCACCCTCGCCACGCGCACCCTCGGTGATCAGACAGCCAGAACCGTAAATGCCGGTCGGGTGGAACTGAACGAACTCCATGTCCTGCAGGGCCAGCCCTGCGCGGGCCACCATGCCACCACCGTCACCAGTGCAGGTATGGGCCGAGGTCGCACTGAAATAGGCGCGGCCATAGCCGCCGGTCGCCAGCACCACCATCTTGGCGTTGAAAACGTGCATCGTGCCGTCATCCAACTTCCAGCAGACGACACCCTGACACTGACCGTCCTCGGACATGATCAGGTCTATGGCAAAATATTCGATATAGAACTCGGCGTTGTTCTTAAGCGACTGACCGTACAGCGTGTGCAGGATCGCGTGACCGGTCCGGTCCGCAGCAGCACAGGTCCGCTGCACGGCAGGACCTTCGCCGAATTCGGTCGTGTGGCCGCCGAAGGGACGCTGATAGATCTTGCCTTCTTCGGTACGGCTGAAGGGCACGCCATAATGTTCCAGCTCGTAGACGGCCTTGGGCGCCTCACGCGCGAGGTATTCCATCGCGTCGGTGTCACCCAGCCAGTCCGACCCTTTGACGGTGTCGTACATGTGCCATTGCCAGTGGTCTGGGCCCATGTTGGACAGAGATGCGGCGATACCGCCCTGCGCAGCAACTGTGTGCGAACGCGTCGGGAACACTTTGGTCACGCACGCTGTACGCAGACCCTGTTCAGCCATGCCGAGCGTGGCGCGCAGACCAGCGCCGCCAGCGCCGACAACAACCACGTCATATTCGTGTGTTTCGTATTCGTATGCAGCTGTCATTTTATTAATTCCTTACCGCGCGTTTCACAGAGCTAGCTTGATCAGGGCAAACAGCCCGGCAGCTATCAATGTGTAGCCAAACGCCGCGACGGCCATGAGGCTCAGCTTTTCTGCGACACCATGGACATAGTCTTCGATCGCAACCTGCGTCTCTCGTACCAGATGGATGATTACGACGACCAAAGTCAGGCCGGTTACAATCGCCGGGAATGGGCGGCTGTAGTAGGTCAGAACCTCTTCGTATGATCTGCCCAAGCCGCTTGCGAAGACAAAAACGAAAAGTGGCACCAGAACGACTAGAGCGGCCGAGCTGACCATCATCTGCCAGTGATGATGCGTCCCTTCGCCTCCGGCACCAGTACCCTGCGCACGTTTGCGGTCAGTGAGGTAATTCATGGCCATTCTCCTTAAACCGCAATTGCTGTGATGAAGGCCAGGATGGTGGCAAGCACCAACATGCCGATCCCCAACTTTTCGGAAATGCGGACATCCACACAATATCCCAGATCCCAGATCACGTGACGCAGACGACCCAGCATGTGATAGAAAATTGCCCAGGTCGCAGCGAACATCACCAGATCACCCAGCCAGCTTCTCATCAGCCCGTCGATAAAATTGAATGCCGTCTCGGATGTTGCCGCCGCCAGGAACCACCAGACGACAAAAAATGCGATCATAAGCGATGCAATACCGGTGATCCGCACAAGGATCGACGTTATCGAAGTCAGTTGGGGGCGGTAGATCGTGAGGTGAGGTGAAAGAGGGCGATTGCCCCGATTTACATCGGCCATGTTGGCTCCTTTACGGTTGGCTCCCGAAGGTTTTACTGTTTTTTGCGGTTCTGTCACGTGCTGCAGATGCAAAAAAGCTGATAATTGACCCAAAATGACGGATATTTGCATTATGTGATCACACAAAATAAACTCGTGATCACAAAATGTTTTTCATCGTTCGTGATGTTAGCGCCTGCAGTCCCGAATCTGTTGAACGGCTATTTCAATTCAGCGGTTTGCTGGGTTACTTCCCGTAGAAGTTTCTTACGAATACGCTCGGGATAATCGGCAAACCCCGAGGCCGAAACGACAAACGCACCCTCTCCTACGATGACATTCTCAAAAAAATATGCGGTCAGATCAGGCTCGCTTTCTTCGATTGCAATGGCGTTCACCGTCACGCCACGTGTGCGCAGAATCCGGTGCACCTTTGACGGCTCAACCCCTTCGTTCGACACGCCATCGCCTGAGATATCAATAAGGTGGCGCTTGCAGTCCGACACCTCATCGAAATAGGACATTGTCGTTTCCAGCGCCTCGCCGATTGCGGTGGAGAAGTTGCGCCAAACCCTTGGATCGTTGGCCACCTTGACCGCAAACTGATCAATTGCTTCGAAGCTGTCTATTTGTGTCCACGGAACAGTGACCATTTGCCGAGAGGACCCCGTCCACTGCACCAACATCACACGAGCTTTCCCGCGCACCAGCGCCTCGGACACAATCGGGTCGCGCAAACCTGCTGCAAGACCATCCATCTGGATACGATACTCGGTCGTGTCTACAGAACCTGAGACATCCACGGCGAGCGCCAATGCCAGGTCACAAGCATAGGCAGGCGGCGTGAGGCAGACGCAGGCAGCTATCGTGCGAAACAGGGTCATGACCACAGCCTAACACGATTGGTGCCGGCTGCGATCAAATGAATGTCAGGACCGCAGTTAGATCGGCATCAAGGCCCAATAATCGAGATCCAGAAGAACGTTCGGCAAATACCGACCTTCTTCGTTCCTCAACTCAAAAGGCGCGCCGCCCTTGGTGGCGACCAACCGCAGACGCACAGCGCCGACGCTCGGCACAGAGGTTTCCGCCTTATCCAGAACCTCAGACCAAGCCTTGATCGTGTCGCCGGCAAAGCAGGGATTCGCATGTGCGCCACCGTTTAGGCCTACAATCAACTGTGCATTGGCCAGACCGTTGAACGATAGGGTTCGCGCCATCGAAATTACGTGACCGCCATAGATCAGCCGCCCGTCCGGACGGAAGGTCAGGTCAAAATGCACCTTGGCGGTGTTCTGCCAAAGGCGGGTGGCCAGCATATGCTCGGCCTCTTCGACGGTGACGCCATCGACGTGATCAATAGTCTCGCCGATCTCATAGTCACCCCAGCGATGCGCTTCACCGGATTGAGCAAAATCGTATTTTGAAAAATCCAGCCCCTCGGGCACCACTAGATCTTTCGCGTCAAGCGCCTTTTTCAGTTCAGGCACCACGGTTTCGGGTGCGGGCGCATCCAAATCCGATTTGCGTACCATGACCCAACGCACGTATTCGATGACAACCTCATCGCGCTGGTTCAGACCGCGCGTACGCACCCAGACAACACCAGTCTTGCCGTTCGAGTTCTGCTTGAGGCCAATCACCTCGGATTCCGAACGCAGCGTGTCGCCCGGATAAACCGGTTTCAGCCAGCGCCCTTCTGCGTAACCCAGATTGGCAACCGCATTCAGCGAGATGTCAGGGACGGTCTTGCCAAAGACGACATGAAACGCCGCAAGATCATCAATCGGGCTTTGTGGCAGGCCACAGTTCCGGGCGAATTCGTCGGAAGAATACAGCGCATGCCGCGCCGGATAGAGCGCATGGTACAGCGCCCGCTCTCCAGTGGTCACCGTGCGCGGCACGGCATGGTGCAACACCTGACCAATGGAATAGTCCTCGAAAAAGCGGCCCGAATTGGTTTTTGCCATTATTGCTGTCCCAGTTTCATGTCAGGTGAATAGTCGACCTCGACCTCTTTAGTCACAGCCTGCGCACAGCGCATAACGCCATTCGTGGCGTCGTAGGCATAGGACGGGTCGCCATAAAGCACCCATCCTTTTGCCAGCGCGTCAGATACTTTGTGACAGAATGCGGATGTGTCCTCTTCAGTCAGCAGGCGATAGAGTTTTGCCATAGTGTCTGGTCCTTACGATGGGAATGGCGACGGACCGACAAGCCCGTGAATATATCCGATGATGCCCAGCAGCACGATCGAGGCCACAAAGAACATCACGTCCTTGCCATAGGTTCCGGGTTCACCGGGGGTCCAGTCAGGCTGCGATTTGTTGATTACGATCACTTCGACAACGGCCCAAGCCAACAGACCGCCGAACAGGATGATCGAAGCCAGATCCCCATTCACCAGCAAATGCGCGAAAGCCCACAGTTTGAACCCGCCCAGCATCGGGTGGCGAAACTTATTCAGAATCCGCCCTTTGGTTCCGGCTGGGCTCATCATGTAGATCGCTATCAACACCAGCAGGTTGTTGATGTGGATCATGAAGGACGGTGGGGCCCAGACATAGATGAAATCGGTCATGCGATAGCCGAAGATCATCAACAGGATGGACGCGACCAGCGCCAGAGCAACAGCACCCTTGCCAGCATCGCCCATCGCTGCGCGCTGTTCTGGCATCACGCGTTTGAACAGATGTGCAGCCCACCAAAGTGCCACACCGAGAATCAGAAGAACAAAGCCCATGCTGGCTTACCCCGCTTGCAAAGCTGTAATTGCCTCCGCTTTTGCCAGAGTTTCGCGGGCAGTTACAACGTGCAGGTTTTCGACAATCTTCCCATCGACCACGGCGACGCCCTGGCCTAGCGCTTCAACCTCTTCAAAAGCAGCAATCTGGCGACGCGCCAGATCAATCTCGATCTCCGACGGCGCAAAGGCTGCGTTGGTAACGTCGACCTGCGCCGGATGGATCAGGGTCTTGCCGTCAAAACCCATGTCACGGCCCTGCTCACATTCGGTGGCCAGACCTTCGGCGTCCTTGAATGCGTTATAGACGCCATCAACAATGATCAGACCCTCGGCCTTTGCGGCCAGAAGGCACAGGCCCAGCGAGGTCATTAGTGGCAGGCGATCCGGGCGGAAGCGGGTTTGCAGCTCTTTCGCCAGATCATTGGTACCCATGACAAAACCTGCCATCAGCGGATGAGCGGCGATCTCAGCGGCGTTCAGCATGCCGCGTGGGGTCTCCATCATCGCCCAGATCGGGATATCGCCGGTGATTGCGGCAAGCGCGTCCACATCCGCTGCAGAATTCACCTTGGGCAAAAGAACAACGTCGGCGTCCATCTCGCGCACAGCTTCGGCATCGGCGTGACCCCATTCGGTATCCAGGCCATTAATGCGGACAATCTTGACCCGATCACCATATCCGCCTGCAGTTAGTGCAGCCTTAAGCGTTTCGCGCGCATTGTTCTTTTCGTCGGCGGACACCGCGTCTTCGAGATCAAAAATGATCGCATCCACAGGCAGCGTACGCGCCTTGTCCAGCGCCCGGTCTTTTGAACCAGGGATGTAGAGAACAGAGCGATAGGGGCGCTGGCGCGGATCCATTGGCTTCTCCCGAAGAAATAAAGTTGCGCGGAATGGGGCATTTTTTGCCGGAAAGTTCAAGCGCAAAATCGCCGCATCGCAGCATTCACGACGCAACGTGCGTTCTTTTAACGGAATTTCGGTTCGCGGTCGGCACCCTGGATCGCAAACGCAATCGAAAGGGGTGAAGATGCAAAAGACATTACTGAAGATGACGATGGGCCTTGGAATCATGGCTCTGGCTGCACAACAGGCCCATGCCCGCACCTGCGCGCCGCGTGAAGAGGTGATTAAACGGCTGACAGAGACCTATGGCGAAAGGCGGCAGGGAATCGGAATCGCACGACGGGGCGCTGTGATGGAGGTTTTTGCCTCAGATCATAGCGGCAGCTGGACGATCACGGTGACCCTGCCAGATGGCACGACCTGCCTTGTCGCCTCGGGTCAGGCATATGAAATGATCGCCGAAACATTGCCACCAAACGTCTGATCAGGTCAGCGCGTCCCAGATCAGTTTACTGCCGGTGAGCGTCAGCAGCACATAGGCGATGCCAAAGAACAGACGCTCAGAAAGCATGAAATGCGCCCGGACGCCCAGCCAGGCACCAAGAATCGCAAATGGTGTCAAAAGCAGATCGGCCCACGCGGTGTGCCAAGTGAACATGCCGAGATACGCGTAAGGCACAAATTTCGTAATGTTTATGACCCAAAACGCCAGAACGGTGCTGGCCTGAAACTCGGTTTTCGTCAATCGTTGCGAAAGCAGATACACAGCGGCGGGCGGACCGCCTGCATGGCTGACAAAGCTTGTGAACCCGGCGACAAGCCCAGCGAATAACCCCGCTGCCGGCGGTAAGCGATTGGCAAACCCACGCACCCAGCCACGGGTCTGGGCGACGTGCCACACGACAAAGCCCACAGAAATCCCACCGATCAGCAGACGCAAAAGATCGTCATCCGTGGCGCGATAAAGCAATGCCCCCAGCGCTACGCCGGGTACAGCCCCAATGATCAACAGGCGCGAATCCGTCCAGCTCCAGCGTTTCCAATAGGGTCCAAGCGTTGCGACATCGATCACCATCAGGATCGGCAACATCAAGGCAAGCGCCTGACCCGGCTCCAATATCAGCGCCAGAATCGACGAAGATGCAAAGGCCACCCCTGAGCCAAAGCCGCCCTTTGAAATACCCGCAAAGATCACGGCCGGGATCGACACAGCAAAAAACATCAGGTTCAATTCGAACATGTAACGTCCCGGTTTAGGCTTGTATCACAGGCCGTTTAGCGCAATCAGACCGGACCGTGCAAACAGTATGCGGTTGCATGCCGCGCCGCTGAACACTTGCGCGAAAGCCATTTAGCGACTAGCACAGCCGCGATTTCAATTCCGACCGGAGATTTTCCAAATGGCCAGACCCAAGATTGCGCTGATCGGCGCAGGGAACATCGGCGGCACGCTTGCGCACCTCGCGGCTGTCAAAGAACTGGGTGACGTTGTCCTGTTCGACATCGCAGACGGGCTGCCGCAAGGCAAAGCGCTCGACATCGCTGAATCCGGCCCTTCGGAAGGGTTCGACGCAGCCATGTCCGGCACCAGCGATTATGCCGATATCGCAGGCGCGGACGTCTGCATCGTCACCGCTGGCGTTGCCCGGAAACCCGGCATGAGCCGCGATGACCTGCTGGGCATCAACCTGAAAGTCATGAAGTCGGTTGGCGAAGGCATCGCAGCCCACGCACCTGACGCGTTCGTGATCTGCATCACTAACCCGCTGGACGCGATGGTTTGGGCTCTGCGCGAGTTCTCGGGCCTGCCGCACAACAAAGTCTGCGGCATGGCAGGCGTTCTGGACTCGGCGCGTTTCGCACACTTCCTGTCGGAAGAGTTCAACGTATCGATGCGCGACGTCACCGCATTCGTTCTGGGCGGTCACGGCGACACCATGGTTCCTTCGGTTCGTTACTCGACCGTTGCTGGCATCCCGCTGCCCGATCTGGTCGAGATGGGCTGGACCACGCAGGACAAGCTGGACGCCATCGTTCAGCGTACCCGTGACGGCGGTGCCGAGATCGTTGGCCTGCTGAAAACCGGATCGGCCTACTACGCGCCTGCCACTTCGGCGATCGAAATGGCCG
Source organism: Ruegeria atlantica (assembly GCF_013032505.1). Lineage (GTDB taxonomy): Bacteria > Pseudomonadota > Alphaproteobacteria > Rhodobacterales > Rhodobacteraceae > Ruegeria > Ruegeria atlantica_F. Next base: position 127,526 of record NZ_WQCG01000005.1, on the reverse strand, counting down.
AAGCGTATCTGAAAGACCAGAAACGCGTACTGCCTTGCGCCGCCTATTGCAGCGGGGAACTGGGCGTGGACGGTCTGTATGTAGGCGTTCCAACCGTCATCGGCGCCGGTGGCGTCGAGCGGATCGTGGACATCAAGCTAAACGAAGACGAGCAGGCCGGATTCGACAACTCGGTCAACGCCGTCAAAGGCCTGATCGAAGCGTGCAAGGGTATCGACAGCTCGCTGGCGTGATCCATACGTAAAGAAAATCAGAACCCGGTTCACCTTTGGTGAGCCGGGTTTTGTTTTGGGCGACTTCTGCGCTCTTCGATCGATCCGCTATCGAAGCTAGCGGCCTACAGTCTTGCGAATTTGCCGTCTCGACGGGTCGACTTGGTTTAGCGCTAGCTGAATTCTCTCTTTATTCTAAAGGCCGTCACCGGCAACGAATCAAACGGGCGGCCTTCCTTTCAATTTGTGATCACACCCAAAAAAACCGTGATCACAAATGATGAAAATCTTCGTGAAAAACTGCTTCACTGGCAAAAAACCCTTTAAACTTGCCCCGTAGACACCCCTATAACGGAGTAATCGTAGTCAGACAGGACAGTTTCGATGAACATTCACGAATATCAGGCCAAGGCGCTTCTTCGCAGCTATGGCGCTCCGGTCTCCGAAGGTCGCGCGGTTCTGCGCGCTGAGGAAGCCAAAACCGCAGCCGGTGAACTGGATGGCCCGCTTTGGGTTGTCAAAGCACAGATCCACGCGGGTGGCCGCGGCAAGGGGTCCTTCAAAGAAGCTGATGCCGGCGAAAAAGGCGGGGTTCGTCTGACCAAGTCAGTGGAAGAAGCAGCCGAAGAAGCCAAAAAGATGCTGGGCCGCACGCTGGTGACACATCAGACCGGTCCCGCAGGCAAGCAGGTCAACCGCATTTACATCGAAGCTGGTTCCGGCATCGAGCGTGAATTGTACCTAGCTCTGCTGGTGGATCGGCAGACCAGCCGCATTTCGTTCGTTTGCTCGACCGAGGGCGGCATGGACATCGAAGAAGTGGCCGCAGCGACGCCCGAGAAAATCCTGTCCTTCTCGGTCGACCCGGCGACCGGCTATCAACCCTATCACGGCCGCCGCATCGCATTCTCGCTGGGTTTGCAAGGCGCACAGATCAAACAATGCGTGAAACTGATGAGCCAGCTCTATAACGCCTTCGTCGAGAAGGACATGGAGATGCTGGAGATCAACCCGCTGATCGTGTCGGACAGCGGCGACCTCAAGGTGCTGGACGCCAAGGTCGGCTTTGACGGCAACGCAGTTTACCGCCACCCCGACATCGCCGAACTGCGCGACACCACCGAGGAAGATCCCAAGGAACTGGAAGCCTCCAAGTATGACCTGAACTACATCGCGCTGGATGGTGAGATTGGTTGCATGGTCAACGGCGCTGGTCTGGCAATGGCGACGATGGACATCATCAAGCTCTATGGTGCTGAACCGGCGAACTTCCTCGACGTGGGCGGCGGTGCCACCAAAGAGAAAGTGACCGAAGCGTTCAAGATCATCACCTCGGACCCACAGGTCAAAGGCATTCTGGTCAACATCTTCGGCGGCATCATGCGCTGTGACGTCATCGCTGAAGGCGTTGTCGCTGCCGTGAAAGAGGTCGGCCTCAAGGTTCCGCTGGTCGTACGTCTGGAAGGCACAAATGTCGAGAAAGGCAAAGAGATCATCAACACCTCTGGCCTGGACGTGATCGCGGCGGACAACCTGAAAGACGGTGCCGAGAAGATCGTGAAAGCGGTTAAGGGTTAATCTGACTGATTAGCTTGAGATTTTGCTACACATTGGGAAGCCGCAATGCGAGACAGTGTCAGATCAGTATTCGAAAGCAAGAGTTGGGCCGGCCGGCGGAATGGACCGCGTTCAGGACCCGGATCCACTCTTGCTGCTACTGCGGCCCTGCGCACTGCGCTTCCCCGTATCTTTGTCGACTACAAGATCGGCACCTTTCTTGACGCACCGTGCGGGGATTGGACTTGGATGCAAGATGTGGACCTGAATGGTATCCAATATATCGGGGGCGATATCTCGACGGAAGTTTTGACTGAGGTCAAAGATCAGCATGCAGCACCCGGTCGCGAGTTTATCCATCTGGACATAACTTCGGACGCCTTGCCTAAAGCGGATCTCATGATGTGTCGGGACTGTCTCTTTCATCTAAAATGGTGGTTGAGATGGGCATTCTTCGAGAACTTTGTTGAAAGTGAGATTCCATATCTCATGACCACGATGGACTATGTTCCGCGCAATCCACGGCTTCAGAGAAATGGAGACTTCAAAAAGTTCAACCCGTGCGCCGCTCCGTTCAACTTCCCGGATCCTATCGAAACGGTAAGTGAAACGGGTGAAATCAACCTCAACCCGGATTTTCTGGAAACGCCTGAGGGTCGGAAACAACGCTCTCTTGGAATTTGGTCCAGAGATCAGGTGATCGACGCTTTGGAACGGCGTGAAGATTGATCAAGACGCAAAAACAACTCGCTGTGCCGCAGAAGTCAGAAAACGGCGCGCTAACAACAATCACTACGGAGGCCTAAAATGGCAGTCCTCATCGACGAAAACACCAAAGTGATCTGTCAGGGCTTTACCGGCTCGCAGGGCACATTCCACTCTGAACAGGCCATCGCATATGGCACCAAGATGGTCGGCGGCGTGACCCCTGGCAAAGGTGGGATGACCCATCTGGACCTGCCCGTGTTCAACTCGGTCCACGAAGCCAAGCATGTGACCGAAGCCAATGCCTCGGTGATCTATGTTCCGCCGCCGTTTGCAGCCGACTCGATCCTAGAAGCGATTGATGCCGAGATGGAAGTGATCGTTTGCATCACCGAAGGCATCCCGGTTCTCGACATGATGAAGGTGAAGCGCGCGCTGGAAGGTTCGAAATCTCGCCTGATCGGCCCGAACTGCCCCGGTGTCATCACACCCGACGCCTGCAAGATCGGCATCATGCCCGGCCACATCCACAAGCGCGGCTCGGTCGGCGTTGTGTCCCGTTCGGGCACCCTGACCTATGAGGCCGTCAAACAGACCACCGATGTGGGTCTGGGCCAGTCCACCTGTGTGGGCATCGGCGGCGACCCGATAAAAGGTACCGAGCATATCGACGTGCTGGAATGGTTCCTGGCCGATGACGAGACCGAGTCGATCATCATGATCGGTGAGATCGGTGGCTCGGCCGAAGAAGAAGCCGCGCAGTTCCTGGCGGATGAGGCCAAGAAGGGCCGCAAGAAGCCGACCGCGGGTTTCATCGCAGGCCGCACAGCCCCTCCGGGCCGCCGCATGGGCCACGCGGGCGCAATTGTCGCCGGCGGCAAAGGCGGTGCCGAGGACAAGATCGAAGCCATGCGCTCTGCCGGTATCGTCGTGGCCGAAAGCCCGGCGCAGCTGGGTGAGGCAGTGCTGGAAGCAATTGGCTGATATGGCGGCTTCGGCCGTCTAATCTGGGAGGAACGGAACACATGACCTTTGGTGAGGCTGTCAGAACGTGTTTCTCCAATTTCTTCACTTTTTCGGGCCGTGCCTCGCGGCCCGAATACTGGTTCTTTTTTCTGTTCATCGTAATCTGGAACATCATCGCCGGGATCATCGACTGGCAGTTCTTCACTCAGGTCTCGGTAAGTCAGACTGACGAGGTCAAAGCCGTAACTGCGACGTCCTCTGCGCCAGTACAAAGCATCGTCGGCCTGATCGTCTTTTTCCCGCATCTGGCCGTCGCTTGGCGGCGGATGCATGATACCGGGCGCAGCGGGCTATATGCTCTGTTGCCGATCCTGCTGATCCTCGGGGCCTTTGCGGTTCTGATCTTTGGTATCGGCCTTGCCTCCAGTTTCCAGCATGGCGGCAATCTGGACATCCTGTTCACCCGCGCCACTTTGCTGGTCGTTATCCCGACACTGCTTGTTCTGTTTGTGTCACCCCTCCTGGTTCTGTGGTGGCTGACCCGCCCCAGCCAGCCAGGCACCAATCAATACGGTCCCAACCCACATGAGGTAGCCCAATGACCGAACATACGCCCAACTCTGCCTTTCATGCCTCAAGCTTTATGCAGGGGCATAATGCTGAATATCTGGAGCAGCTTTATGCCCAGTACACCAAGGATCCGAATGCGGTGGATGCTGCCTGGGTCGAGTTCTTCCGGCAGATGGGCGACGCCACACCGGACGTCCAGCGCGAGGCCGAGGGCCCATCCTGGGCTCGGACTGACTGGCCTCCGATGCCGGCGGACGACCTGACTGGCGCACTGACAGGTGAGTGGGCTGAGATCGACGCAAAGGCAGCGGGCGACAAGATCAAGGACAAGGCCCAGGCCAAAGGCGTTCAGGTCAGCGAAGATCAAATCAAACGTGCGGTTCTGGACAGTCTTCGCGCCCTGATGCTGATCCGGGCCTATCGCATCCGGGGCCATCTGGCCGCTGATCTGGACCCGTTGGGCATGCGTGCCGCCAGCACTCATCCCGAGCTGGACCCCAAGACCTATGGTTTCACCGAAGCCGACATGGATCGACCGATCTTTATCGACAACGTGCTAGGGCTGCAGATGGCCAGCATGCGTCAGATCGTCGAGATCGTGAAACGGACCTATTGCGGCACTTTCGCGCTGCAATACATGCACATTTCCGACCCTGAACAGGCCGCTTGGCTGAAGGAACGGATCGAAGGATATGGCAAGGAAATCCAGTTCACGAAAGAAGGCCGCAAGGCGATCCTGAACAAGATGGTCGAGGCTGAAGGCTTCGAAAAGTTCCTGCACGTGAAATACATGGGAACCAAGCGGTTCGGTCTGGACGGTGGCGAAGCGCTGATCCCTGCGATGGAGCAGATCATCAAGCGTGGTGGAGCGCTGGGTGTCAGCGACATTGTGATCGGCATGCCCCACCGTGGCCGCCTGAACATTTTGGCCAACGTGATGCGCAAGCCTTATCGCGCCATCTTCAACGAGTTTCAGGGCGGCAGCTTCAAACCCGAAGATGTAGATGGTTCTGGAGATGTGAAATACCACCTCGGGGCTTCAAGCGACCGCGAGTTTGATGGCAATTCCGTCCACTTGTCGCTGACAGCAAACCCCTCTCACCTCGAGGCGGTAAACCCGGTCGTACTGGGCAAGGTCCGCGCCAAGCAGGATCAGTTGGGCGACGAAGATCGTACCAGGGTCATGGGCATCCTGCTACACGGTGATGCGGCTTTTGCTGGTCAGGGTGTTGTAGCCGAAGGATTCGGCCTGTCCGGCCTCAAGGGCCACAAGACAGGCGGCACAATGCATATCGTGGTGAACAACCAGATCGGCTTTACCACCGCACCACATTTCAGCCGTTCCAGCCCCTACCCCACAGATATCGCCCTTATGGTTGAGGCGCCAATCTTCCATGTAAACGGTGACGACCCCGAGGCTGTGACACACGCTGCCAAAGTGGCCACCGAGTTCCGCCAGAAGTTCCACAAAGACGTTGTCATCGATATCTTCTGCTATCGCCGGTTCGGGCATAACGAGGGCGATGAGCCCATGTTCACCAATCCGATCATGTACAAGAAGATCAAGACCCATAAGACCACGCTGTCGCTGTACACTGAGCGTTTGGTCAAAGATGGCCTGATCCCCGAGGGCGAGATCGAGGATTTGAAAGCGGCCTTTCAGGCCCATCTGAATGATGAGTTCGAGGCAGGCAAGGACTATAAACCCAACAAGGCCGACTGGCTGGACGGGCGTTGGTCGCACCTGGACAAAAACAAAGAAGAATATGTCCGCGGCGACACCGCAATTAAACCTGAAACGCTTGCTCAGATTGGCAACGCGTTGAGCCATGCGCCCGAAGATATCGCAGTGCACCGGACCGTCGCGCGTCTTCTGGATCACAAAAAACAGATGTTCGAAAGCGGCAAAGGATTTGATTGGGCCACTGGAGAAGCACTGGCCTTCGGCTCGCTGCTGACAGAAGGCTATCCTGTCCGCCTGTCAGGGCAGGATGCGACACGCGGGACGTTCAGCCAGCGTCATTCTGGTTTTGTGCATCAGGAAACTGAAGAGCGGTACTATCCGCTGAACAATATTCGCGAAGGCCAGTCGAAATACGAAGTGATCGACTCGATGCTCAGCGAATATGCAGTTCTGGGTTTTGAATACGGGTTTTCGCTTGCCGAACCGAATGCGCTGACCCTATGGGAGGCACAGTTTGGCGATTTTGCCAACGGCGCGCAAATCATGTTCGACCAGTTTATCAGCTCTGGCGAAAGCAAGTGGCTGCGGATGTCCGGCTTGGTTTGTCTGTTGCCTCATGGCTTTGAAGGGCAAGGACCGGAACACTCGTCCGCACGTCTTGAACGGTTCCTGCAGATGTGTGGTCAGGACAACTGGATCGTGGCCAACTGCACGACCCCGGCGAACTATTTCCACATCCTGCGCCGTCAGCTGCACCGGACCTTCCGCAAGCCGCTAATCCTGGTGACGCCGAAATCGCTGCTGCGCCACAAGATGGCGGTCAGCAAGGCAGAAGAGTTCACAACAGGCTCCAGCTTCCACCGCGTGTTGTGGGACGATGCGCAACAAGGAAACTCGGAAACCAAACTGTTGAAAGACGATAAGGTCAAGCGCGTGGTGATGTGTTCCGGCAAGGTCTACTATGACCTGCTGGAAGAACGTGATGCGCGCGGTATCGACGATGTCTACCTGATGCGGATCGAGCAGTTCTATCCCTTCCCTGCGCATTCGTTGATCAATGAGCTTGAACGCTTCAAGGGTGCCGAGATGATCTGGTGCCAGGAAGAACCCAAGAACCAGGGCGCCTGGACCTTTATCGAGCCAAATATCGAGTGGGTTCTGACCCGCATCGGAGCCAAGCACACCAGGCCGCGTTATGTCGGCCGCGCCACATCGGCCTCTCCCGCGACGGGTCTGGCCAGCCAACACAAAGCCCAACAAGAAGCGCTGGTCGACGAAGCGCTGAGCATTGAAGGAAAATAATCGATGTCCATTGAAGTTCGAGTTCCCACGCTTGGCGAGTCGGTGACCGAAGCCACGGTTGCGACATGGTTCAAAAAACCCGGCGACGCCGTAGCCGTTGATGAAATGTTGTGCGAGTTGGAGACCGACAAGGTCACAGTCGAAGTTCCTTCTCCCGCTGCTGGCGTGATGGGCGAAATCGTCGCCGCCGAAGGTGAAACCGTTGGCGTTGACGCGCTGCTGGCCACTATTGCCGCAGGCGAAGGCGCAGCCCCTGCCCCGGCAGTAGCTCCGGCCCCGACAGCGGCGGCAGCTCCGGCGGCGTCGGGCGGCAGTGTCGACGTGATGGTGCCAACCTTGGGTGAATCCGTGACCGAAGCGACTGTTTCGACATGGTTCAAACAGGTCGGTGACAGCGTCGCGCAGGATGAGATGCTGTGCGAGCTGGAAACAGACAAGGTCTCGGTCGAGGTTCCCGCCCCGGCTGCAGGCGTTCTGGCAGAAATCGTCGCCCCCGAAGGCGCGACAGTCGAAGCTTCGGCCAAATTGGCGGTGATTTCAGGCGCAGCGGCTGGGACAGCTGCCGCTCCGGCTCCTGCGACGGCGGCCCCGGCTGCAGCAGCAAGCACCGGCAAGGACATTGCCAACGCCCCGTCCGCCGAAAAGGCTATGGCAGAGGCTGGTTTGTCCGCCGATCAGGTCACCGGCACCGGTCGGGATGGCAGGATCATGAAAGAAGATGTGGCCCGAGCAGCGGCAACAGCAGCTGCCCCGGCCCCCGCTGCGGCAGCTCCGGCCCCGGCACAAGCGCCACGGGCGCCGGTTGCTGCGCAGGATGCGGCCCGTGAAGAGCGCGTACGGATGACCCGCCTGCGCCAGACCATCGCCAAGCGTTTGAAGGATGCGCAGAACACGGCTGCAATCCTGACCACCTTCAACGAGGTGGACATGACCGAGGTGATGGCCCTGCGTAACGAATACAAAGACCTGTTCCAAAAGAAACACGGTGTGAAGCTGGGCTTTATGTCCTTCTTCACCAAGGCGTGCTGTCACGCGCTGAAAGAGGTTCCCGAAGTCAACGCCGAGATTGACGGCACAGATATCGTCTACAAGAACTTCGTTCACATGGGCGTCGCCGCCGGTACGCCTCAGGGTCTGGTTGTTCCGGTCATCCGCGACGCCGACAGCATGTCCTTTGCCGATATCGAAAAGGCCATTGCCGAAAAGGGCAAGCGCGCCCGCGACGGCAAACTTAGCATGGCTGAAATGCAGGGCGGCACCTTCACCATCTCGAACGGTGGTGTCTATGGCTCGCTGATGTCTTCACCGATCCTGAACCCGCCGCAATCGGGTATTCTGGGCATGCACAAGATTCAGGACCGTCCGATGGTCATCAATGGTGAGATCAAGATCCGCCCGATGATGTATCTGGCGTTGTCCTATGACCACCGGATTGTTGACGGCAAGGGCGCCGTGACGTTCCTTGTACGTGTGAAAGAGGCGCTGGAAGATCCGCGCCGCCTGCTGATGGATCTGTAATCATGGCAACACATGTACTCTGGCAAGCTGACGTGGCCGACTTTGATGTCTGGTTGAAGGTTTTCGAAGAAGACAAACCAATGAGAGAGGCCGCGGGCATCCGCGACCTCCACGTTTGGAAGGACCCCGATCAAAAGGACCACGCAGTTGCGCTGTTCGAAATCACCGATCTCGACCGGGCCCAGAGCTTCATCGAATCCGAAGAGCTGGCCATGCACCACGAACGTGGCGGCGTGGCGCATATCCAGACAAAGGTTCTGACACCTGTCTGACGGCAAAAGGCAGCGCCCCTAACGGGGACGTGGCACGAACGGGTAACGCGATGACTTTCGACTGCTCAATGGGAACCGCTGGATGACCACGGAACTGACCGTCCTGACCCTCGCCGCACTGCTTTGGGTCGCGCAATTCGTGGCATATTTGGCCGCCGGACACGGTAAGATTGACCTGCGCCACGCGATAGGCCCCCGGGATGTCCCCTTTGACAAACCGGGGGTTTCTGGACGGCTGCACCGTGCGCTGAGCAACCACACCGAAGGTTTGGTTCTGTTCGCAATTGCGGCGCTTGTTGTGACGGTTTCTGGTGAAGCAAACGGTTTCACAGCCGTTTGTAGCTGGGTCTACTTGATCGCGCGCATCCTCTATGTCCCGGCCTACGCTTTGGGCTGGACACCTTGGCGAACCGTATTTTGGATCGTTGGCCTATCGGCCAACACTGTAATGTTGCTGGCGGCAGTCTTTTGATTCAGTCGCTGGCGTGGATAATGTAATGGGGAAACGCCCTGGCGCGCTTTAAATGTCGCCATCCCCGTAAACGATAAGGACCTGACATATGGCAAATTATGACGTTATCGTAATCGGATCAGGCCCCGGCGGCTATGTTTGCGCCATCCGTTGCGCGCAGCTGGGTCTGAAGACTGCCTGCGTCGAAGGGCGTGAAACTCTGGGTGGAACCTGCCTGAACGTCGGCTGTATCCCCTCCAAGGCGCTGCTGCATGCCAGCCATCAACTGCATGAGGCCGAACATAACTTTGCGAAGATGGGCCTGAAGGGCAAAAGTCCCTCGGTCGATTGGAAACAGATGCAGGGCTACAAGCAGGAAACGATCGATGGCAACACCAAAGGCATCGAGTTTCTGTTCAAAAAGAACAAAATCGACTGGCTGAAAGGCTGGGGCTCGATCCCCGCAGCCGGTCAGGTCAAAGTGGGTGATGAAGTTCACACCGCCAAGAACATCATCATCGCGTCCGGATCCGAGCCTTCTTCGCTTCCCGGTGTCGAAGTGGACGAAAAGGTTGTCGTGACGTCGACCGGAGCTTTGTCCCTGAACAAGATCCCGAAAAAGATGGTCGTAATCGGCGCCGGTGTGATCGGACTGGAATTGGGCTCGGTCTATCAACGGCTGGGGGCTGAGGTGACTGTGATCGAATTCCTGGACGCGATCACTCCGGGCATGGACCCCGAGGTTCAAAAAACATTCCAACGTATCTTGAAAAAACAGGGCCTGAAATTTGTCATGGGCGCGGCGGTCCAAAAGACCGAAGCCACCAAGACCAAGGCCAAAGTGACCTACAAGCTGCGCAAGGATGACAGCGAGCATGTGATCGAGGCCGACACTGTGCTGGTCGCAACCGGGCGCAAACCCTATTCCGACGGTTTGGGTCTTGAGGCATTGGGCGTCGAAATGTCGCCGCGTGGTCAGATTAAGGTCGGTACTGATTGGCAGACAAACGTCCCGGGCATCTATGCTATCGGAGACGTGACGGAAGGCCCCATGCTGGCCCATAAGGCCGAGGATGAAGGCATGGCCGCGGCCGAACAAGTCGCGGGCAAGCACGGCCATGTGAATTATGGCGTCATTCCGGGTGTGATCTACACCTGGCCCGAGGTCGCAAATGTGGGCGAGACCGAAGAAACCCTGAAAGAACAGGGCCGCGCCTATAAGGTCGGCAAATTCATGTTCATGGGCAACGGTCGTGCAAAAGCCAACTTGATGACCGACGGGTTTGTAAAAATCCTGGCCGACAAGGAAACGGATCGCATTCTGGGCTGCCACATCATCGGCCCCGGCGCGGGTGATCTGATCCACGAGGTTTGTGTGGCAATGGAATTTGGTGCCTCGGCCGAGGATCTGGCGCTGACCTGCCACGCCCACCCGACCTATTCCGAGGCCGTCCGCGAGGCTGCCTTGGCTTGCGGCGACGGACCGATTCACAGTTAAAATGAAACCCCGGCTGCCGTCAGGTTGCCGGGGTTAACCACGCGTCCAGATAGATTTCCAACCTGTCTGAGAAACTCTCTGCTTCATGTAGAGCACAAAACTTTAACGACATCGACTGAATAGCAAAAGCCTGAACACCTTCGGCCAGCAGATCGGGGGAAATGTCGTGGCGCACTTTTGCGGTTTCCAACCAGCCAGAAACCAGTCGGATATAGCGTTCGAAACAGCGCGCAATTGGGCCAATTTCGGTAATCGCCGCCGCTCCGGAGTACCGGATGATCAGATCAAACACATAACGTTCAGACGTCATGAATGCGTGGATTGGCAACAACGCGCTGGCGATTTCGGGGGCTGTACGTGGGGTGGATCCCTGTTCGACCTGATCAAAACAGGCGATCAGCCTCTCACCTATCAGCATTTCCATTAACGCGTCTTTGTCCCGGAAATGGGCAAAAAAGGTTCCTTTGGCGACACCAGCCGCTTGAACCACGTCTTCGACGCGTAGGGCTTGATAGCCGCCTCTCTCGATAACTTCTTCTGCCGCCTCGATTAATCGCGCGCGGGTTTTGAGGGTTCTCTTTTGCATACGCTTTATTTGCATGTTTTTTGACCATGGTCAAATTTTATAATTGACCGTGGTCACTTTTTGATTCTATTAACTGACCATGGTCAATTTTGGAGAATCCTTATGCACCCTAAGAAAATCCTAATCCTCGACGGGCACCCAGGTGAAGCCAGCCTGTCCCGCACCTTTGCTGAGACCTATGCCGATGCAGCCCAGAAGCAGGGGCACGACGTACGCATGATTCATCTCAGCGATTTGCAATTCGACCACGACTTTGGTCAGGGGAATTACGAAGATTTCAAACCGCTTGAACCCGTTTTGGAACAAGTCCTGCAGGATTTCGAATGGAGCGAGCACCTTGTCCTGACGGCACCGATGTGGTGGGGCGGCCTACCGGCAAAACTAAAGGGGCTGATCGACCGGGCATTCATCCCCGGACGCACTTTCGACACGCGAAATACAACAAGGATTGGATTTCCAGCACCCATGCTGACAGGGCGCACGGCACGGGTCATCCTGACCTCTGACACGCCGGGTTGGTTTATGCGTCTGATCTACAGGCAAGCACTGATACGCCAGATCCGTGATCAGATACTGGGATTTGTCGGGTTCAAACCGACCCGGTTCACTTATTTTGCGGGTGCCAGCTATCCCAAACCAGGCAGCGTGGATCGCTGGATATCAAAGGTGGCCAGGATCGGCGCTGCTGGGGCTTGATTGAGTGCTTACCACATTGTCTTGGCGGCGCGCCGCGCACCCCATTCCAGATCATATTGCGTGCCGCCTTCCTCACCGTCCGATGCCTCGGCTAGGATTTCGCCGACAGTCGGCAAGTCCGTAGTTTCGTCGGCGCTGACCCAAGTACAGGCCCGCATCAGGGCACGGGCGCATTGCGTATAAATCTCGGCGATTTCGATGACGATAACTGTTGCCGGCGTTTTGCCGTTCTTTTCGAACCGAGCGCGCAAATCTTGGTCATCCGTTACATGCGCCGTTCCATTCAGCCGTACGACGCTATTTGACCCCGGCACCATGAACATCAACGATACGCGCGGGTCGCGCACGATGTTGCGCAGACTGTCCAACCGGTTGTTCCCGCGCCAGTCGGGCATCGCCAGCGTGTTCCGGTCAAGCTCCAGCACAACCGGACCGTCGTCGCCACGCGGGCTGCCATCGACACCTTCAGGCCCGACGGTGCTAAGGATGCACAAGCGCGCGGCCATAATCCATTTTCGGTAAAGCGGTGTGAGGTGTCTGGCCACTTTGCGCAGTGACGGCGCGGCCGGTGTGCCATAGAGCGCCTCGAGTGTTTCGATGTTCTTAATGAACTCCATCCGGATCAAACCCCACTTCTCGCATCAATGCATCAGATCGTGTCTCGATCACATCCTCCAGACGCCCGAGGAATTGGTTCCGACCAACACCCGGCTCGATCGGATCAAGAAAATCGACAATTGCCAAACCCGGTTTACGCATAACCCCGGTGCGTGGCCAAAACACACCTGCGTTCGTCGCGACAGGCACGCATGGAAAGCCCAACCCTTCATACAGAACTGCTGTTCCGACCTTGTAGGGCTTCTTTACCCCCGGAGCGACACGCGTACCTTGCGGATAGATTACAAGTTGGCCGGGCTCTGAAAATTCCTTGGCTACGTCCTTGACCATCTTGGCGACCGCGGCGCCCTTTTTTCCGCGATTGACAGGGATGCACCCAAGGCGGCGGGCATAAAGTCCGATAACCGGGGTATATAGCAGTTCCCTTTTCATGATGAATTTGCCGTGCGGAATGGCGTTGAAGATCATGATGATGTCCAGGAAGGACTGGTGTTTGGCCCCGATCACGACTTCGTCCACGGGAACGTTTCCGCGAACCTCACAACGGATGCCTACCATCCACTTAGCCATCCAAATCGTCGAACGCGCGTAGGTTTTACAGGCCTGCAATGCCCCACGTTTTGCAAACAACGCGTACGGGGCGAAGACGATACCAAGGATCAGCATCCACGCATAAATCACGATCATAAAGATCAAAGAGCGCACCCATTGGATTGCTGTAGCCATCAGGAAAGCTCCTTCAATTTTCGCGCGGCCGCTGTCCATGTGGCCAAGAATGCCACCGCAGCCCCCAGCAGAGGTATCAGCGCAGGCAACAGCCAGCCAACCCCCTGAAAACCCAATCCGGTCAGAAACCCGCCCTCAATCGAGGCTTCGGGCAAAAGCAGAACGCCAGTCATGCCGAACAGAACACCGACCAACGCGCCGAAGAAAGCGCGATATGTGAATCGCCTTACAAATGCGCTGGCAATGAACCGATCTCGGGCCCCAATCAGGCGGAGAACTTCAATGATCTGCGCATTGGCCGCGAGTGAGGCATTGGCCGCCAGCGTAATCATCGCCGCCGTTGCACCGCCAATCAGTAGGATAGACACCCAGCCCAAGCGGCGCAGCGAATTTGCCGCCTCGACCAGCGGCTCGCGCCAGCGCGAGTGGTCGTCCAGCACAGCTCCGGGTACTTCGGCGCCTAGCCGCAAGCGCAAACCCGCGGCATCCAGCCCCGGTTCGCCCTCGATGATTTCGATCAGCTGTGGCACCGGCAAGGTGTCAATTGGCAGGTCGGGACCGAACCATGGGGACAGAAGCGCGACCTGTTCCTCAGCTGTAAGGGCGCGGGCGGATGCAACACCAGGAGTCTGAGCCAGCACGGTCAGTGCAGCTTCGGTCTGGGCTGCCAGCTGCTCGGCAGGTGCGTTGATGCGCAAAGTCGCGGCACCGGCCAGTTCTGATGCCCAACGGTCGGCCAGTCGGCCTGATGCCAACGACAAAGCAAGCGCAAAAACGGCCAGAAATGCCATCGCGCCGGAAACAAAAAGGGTCAGTTGCGCGGTGTAGCCCGACGGTGGAACAACCCGATCCGCGCGTTTGTCGCGCACCAGCATGCTGCGGATGGTTCCCTTTATCATAGATCCGCCCCCGCAAGTTGAATCTGGCGCTGCGAGATTCGCAGAACCCGGGCCTGCACCTGACTTTTGGCCGCTCGGATCAGGCTAAGATCATGGGTCGCGATCAGCACGGTCTTGCCCATCTTGTTCAACTCGACCAGCAAGCGCAGCAATCGCTGGGACATTTCCCAATCCACGTTTCCGGTCGGTTCATCGGCCAGCACAACGTCCGGTGACAGGATGACAGCCCGCGCCAGTGCGGCGCGCTGGCGTTCACCCCCTGAAAGCTCAGGTGGCAGCGCATCAAGCCGTGCACCCAGCCCGACCCAGTTCAGCAATTCCAGCAGGTCCTCTTTCTGGGCATTCTCGCCCTTGCCTGACACCATCAACGGTAAAGCCACGTTTTCAGCCAGCGTCATATGGTCCAGAAACCGGCAATCCTGATGCACCACCCCAATCCGGCGACGCAGCAGTGCCATTTGATCCCGGTCCAGGCGGGCTATGTCCTGCTCAAATGCGCTCAGCCGCCCTGATGTGGGCAGCAACGCGCCGTAGCAAAGCTTGAGCAATGTGGTCTTGCCCGCACCCGATGGACCGGTCAGAAAGTGGAACGAACCCGGTTGCAACTGAAGCGACACGTCGCTCAGCAACTCACCATCACCATAGGTGTAGCTGACGTTTTCCAGCTCGATCACAAGGGCCCCCGTTTATTGTTGCCGCTCTTCTTGCCCGAGCGTGGTTGTGGTTTCAATGCCTGCACCGGGTCGAATTGGTGACACTTGTCGCATGAAACCGAAAACACCCTTTGCGGTCAGGTCTTAACGGAATATCATTCCTGAAAAAACTATTATCAGGTCGGGGCCCCGACCGGGAGGCAGCATGCGTCTTACTTGTCCGAATTGTGGTGCTCAGTACGAAGTGCCAGACGAGGTCATTCCGGAGGAAGGCCGCGATGTGCAGTGTTCCAACTGCGAAAAGACATGGTTTCAGGCTAAGCACCCTGAAACTGCGGCTGAACCGGTAAAGCCGGAACCCGCTACGCCCGTGGTGGAACCTGCGGCAAAGGCAGCAACCCCAGAGATTGTCGCGAAGCCTGTCGAAGAGCACAAATCAACGCCAGAGCCCGCCGAGGCATCCTCAACCGGGAATGTCGACCCAGCTGTTGCCAATATCCTCAAGGAAGAGGCAGAGCGGGAAGCGGACCTACGTGCCCAAGAAGGCGGCAGCCTCGAAACACAGACCGATTTGGCGCTAGACGCTCCGCCCGAAGTGGAAAAGGCCGCCAAGGACCTGATCGCGACGGAAACGGCGAAAGATTCTGGTCAGAAAGACGCACTGCCCGATGTCGAGGCAATCAATTCCAGCCTACGTAGTGAAGATCCTTTGCCAAAGCTGGACGAGGATGTGCCCCCTCCGAAAAAGTCAGGCGGATTTCGGCGCGGGTTTCTGCTGATTTTGATCATCGGTGTGATCCTGCTGCTGATCTACAGCAACTCACAGAAGATTTCCGAAGCGGTTCCGCAGGCTGACCCGGTTCTCAGCAGCTATGTCTCGCTGGTCGATCAGGCACGTTTGTGGATTGAGACTCAAGCTGGCTCAGGCACATCTCAGAACTGACCTAACATCAGAATCTCTCTAGCAGACGTTTGAGGTATTCCAGTTCGATCTGGGGGCGATCCGTTTCCCCAGTCCGGCGGCGGATTTCGTCCAGCAACTCGCGCGCACGGCGGTAGACATCCTCACCCTGCAGCAGGTTTTCGTCGGTTGAGATGGTGCCATTCGCCCCCGGGCTGCGACCCAATGGGTCACGGTTGTTGGCTTGCATATCGCCTTCTTGCGAACCCTGTCCCGGTTGGTTCTGCTGATTTTGAGCCAAAGCTTCGCCTAAAGAGCGCATACCTTCGCGAAGGGCCTCCATCGCCTCAGACTGCTGGTCGATGGCTTCGGCCAGATCATCGCCGCGCAATGCATCTTCGGCCCCTTCCATCGCACGTCCGGCGCGGTCCAGCGCATCGCGTGCCGCATCACCTTCAGGGGTCCCGGCCCCAGGCAAGCTTTGCTGCTGGCGGTTCAGTTCATCGCGCAGGGCCTGTTGGCGGTCTGCAAGTGATCCCTGCCCTTGCTGGCCACCGCCGCCCTGCTGGTCGGTTTCCTGACCTTCCCCGCCTTGCCCTTCGTGGCTCTGGCCTCGACCCTGCCCGCCCGAGCGGCCCTCATTGCCTTGGCTTTCGCCGGATTGTGCACCGGGGTTGAATTGTTCCTGCAGATCACGAAACGCCTGATCGCTTAAGCCCAGCTGTTCACGCAGTGTTTCTGCCAGTCCTTCCATCGCCTGCTGGCCCTCGGACTGTTGCCCCTGACCCTGGCCTTGGGTGACTCGCATGTTTTCCATCATCTGCTGAAACTCTTCCAACGCCTGCTGCGCCTCAGCCATGCGGCCCTGTTCCATCAGTTCCTGAATTCGGTCCATCATGCGCTGCAGGTCATCCTGAGTCATTTGCATGGACTCGCCGTCCTGGCCCTGCTGGTTCTCGTCGAACTCGCCGTTTTCTTGCGCCAGACGCTGTAATTGGCGCATATAGTCCTGCGTCGCTTCACGCAGTTCCTGCATTAGCTCGGCGATCTCTTCGTCGGTGGCGCCGTTTTTCATCGCCTCTGTCAAACGCTCCTGCGCCCGGCGCATACGCTCCAGCGCGTCTGCAAGGGTGCCATCTTCAATCAGTACGCCAAGTTCCCAAAGCGCCTCGGCGATTTCCGCCTGTTGCTCGGGTTTCAGTCCGTATTCGTTAAACATCTCCAACCGGCGCAAGATCACACGCAGACGCAGATAGGCGGTGTCTGAACGGAAAAGGTTTTCAGGCAGGTGCGAGACCGCCCGCAATACCTGCGACACCCGTGTCGCGTTTTCGCGCGTCCAAAGCAGATCGCGGCGCTGCTCGATCACGGCAGCCGCCAAGGGATCAAAGAAGCGGCGTGCAGGCAGCGTCGCCGCATAAGGTTCGGATTGTCCTTCCTGATCAGCCGCGTCACGGGCCATTAGAGTGATTTTCACAGGCAAATGTGCCCAGGGGTGCTGCGAAAAATCCTCAATCAGGTCTTCGTTGAAATCCGCCCGATCGCCGGTGATCGGCATCGGCAGTTCAACCTTGATGTCCTCGCGCGGCTCAGGCGCAGAGGTCAAACCATACCGGCGGTCTACGGAAGCCAAGTCCAGTTCGATCACCGCCGAACCGGAAACAACGCCGTAATCGTCACTGGCAGCAAATGGCAGTTTCATTTGGCCACCCGCCTCTGACTCGGCTGAACCTGTCACGGCCACCTGAGGACGTGTATCCGAGATGACGTTCAGCGCCCAGTCCCGGCCCGATGGGCCGTCGATTTTTAACTGGCCCGAGCGTTCGACGACAAAATCCTGTTCCGGTTCAGTCGCCGCTTCAGTACCCAAAGGAGTGGTGGTTTCGGTCAAACTGTGCGCGCCGACTTCTCCGTAAAAGCGCAACGTGATGCGACTACCCTGCGGTATAGACAACGTTGGATCAGATTGATCGGCCAGATAAAGCGTCGGCAACCCGGTGTAACGGGGCGGTTCAACCCAGCCTTCCCAGCTGGGACCTTGCCCTGCCACGGCGGCGCCCGGCGTCATCTCGGCCACCGAGCCAATCCGCCAGAACGATCCAAACATTGCCGCGATCACCAGCGCCAGCAGCGCTGAATAGCGCAGCGCATACGGGTCGCGGTCTGCCAGCCGCAGATCGGGTTTGACAGGCTCCGCCAGGGCAACGCGTCGCGCCATCCTATTCTGATGCGCGCGCCACAACGCAACAGAATCCGCGTCCATCGCGCCGATGGCCTGATCATCTATCAAAGCTTGGATAGGCCGCCCCGGCATCGCCGCGTCCAGCCGCATCAGCGCTTCGGCCCGTGAAGGGAAATGGAATCGCCTTGCACCAACAAACAGCGTAGCGACCAGCCCCAACAATGCGACAGCCCCCACTCCCCAGACGATTTCAACGCGGACCTCGTCCTGCAAACCCAGCATCAAAGCCGCCAGAATTGCCATCAAAACTGAGAAAAACGGCCAAAATGCACGCAAGAACTGCTCGGCCAGCATCCCTGCGTGCGTCAGCCACAGGGACAGTCTAGGGATCGGCAGGTTGTGTTTTGCGCGCAAAGCGGGCCTCCTGATCGGGCCCACGCGCCTATCGCGTCAAAGCCACTCAGGTATGGTATCGCGGTTTATGATTTCGTCAAAGCTTGGGCGTTCACGAATAACTGCAAATTGATCCCCATGCACAAGAACCTCTGGGATCAGGGGCCGGGTATTGTATTCGCTGGACATCACCGCACCATAGGCTCCGGCACTGCGGAAGGCGACCAGATCGCCTGGCGCAAGGGGCGGCATGTTGCGTTCCTTGGCAAAAGTATCACCGCTTTCGCAGACCGGGCCGACAATGTCATAGGGTTGTTGTTCGACGCCCGGAGCAGGTTCATCTACGGCAACGATGTCATGATGCGCCTCGTACATCGCCGGACGGATCAGGTCGTTCATCGCGCCATCCAGAATCAGGAAGTCACGGCCCTCGCCAGATTTCACGTAAATTACCTTGCTGACCATCAGACCGGCGTTTCCGGCAATCAGGCGGCCGGGTTCGATCTCGATCTCACAGCCCAGATGGCCCAGCGTTTTCTTGATCAACGCTCCATATTCCACTGGCAGCGGCGGTGCGTCATTGGCGCGGGTATATGGAATGCCCAAGCCCCCGCCCAAATCCAGACGGCGAATATTGTGACCTTCAGACCGCAGCTTTTCCGTGAGTTCGGCGACCTTAGTGTAGGCCATCTCGAACGGCTCCAACTCGGTCAGTTGCGAGCCGATATGTACGTCGATACCGATCACCTCCAGACCCGGAAGGCTGGCCGCATGTCCATAGACCTCGGAGGCGCGCGCAATCGGAATGCCGAACTTGTTTTCGGACTTACCGGTGGCAATCTTAGCATGGGTCTTGGCGTCTACGTCCGGATTCACCCGAACGGTGATCGGCGCGACCACACCCAGTTCAAGCGCGATGGCGTTGATCACTTCCATCTCAGGCTCGGATTCCACGTTGAACTGGCGGATGCCTCCAGTCAGCGCAGTGCGAATCTCATCGGCCGTTTTACCGACGCCGGAAAACACGATCTTGTCTCCCGGAACACCCGCAGCCTTGGCGCGCAGGTATTCCCCGCCCGAGACAACGTCCATTCCAGCGCCCGCGCGCGCCAGCGTCTTCAGAATCGCCTGATTACTGGCGGCTTTCATCGCATAGCAGACCAGATGATCCGTTCCGTCCAGCGCATCATCGAACAGCTGGAAATGCCGCAACAAGGTCGCAGTTGAGTAGACATAGAACGGGGTTCCGACCGCGGCTGCGATTTCGGAGATCGGAACATCCTCGGCGTAAAGCGCGCCGTCGCGGTAGAGAAAGTGATCCATGACAGCGCGCTTAGACCAAAATGGCCTCGCGGATCAATGGATTCCGCGCAAGATCAGTTCGATGTAGAAATTCCGACCCTGCCATAGCCCGAGATTTTGACGCCGGTCCCGGTTGACGTCTCTGCGGGTTCCGGGCGGGGTTTATACGTCGGGTCGCAGGCTGCCAGAACGAACAGCGCGAGGATCAGGCCAATGATTTTCATTGTTTAAACTTCTTGTTGTGTTTGGCGCAGGGCCGTTCTGCCATGCAGATAAGCATGGTTTTGCAAGATTGCTATCCGCGATTAAAGTCCCAGGAAAACCCCGAACCCGCCGCGACTTAGGCCGACTCCGACCCCACCATAGGTGCCGCTGCTACCGACACCGATATTTGCGCTCATCGTGGGTTGAATGGGTTCGCCATCCGCTCCGCAACCCGCCAGAAAAAACCCTGCCGACATCAGAAGGACCACACGTAGTATCAGCATCACACCAGCGCCTTCCACCGCTTGACCTGGGCACGCACCTGATCGGGCGCAGTGCCACCATAAGACTGGCGCGAGTTTACCGAATTTTCGACGGTAAGGACAGAATAGACATTATCCGTGATGTCTGCATGGACCGACTGCATGTCTTCCAGTGTCAGATCGGGCAAATCACAGCCTTTGCTTTCGGCCATCGCCACCAGCGATCCGGTCACGTGGTGCGCATCGCGGAACGGCAGTCCCAGCACTCGGACCAGCCAATCGGCCAGATCGGTCGCGGTCGAGAAGCCGGATCCGGCAGCGGCGGCAAGACTGTCCCGGTTGGCTGTCATATCCTTGACCATGCCTTCCATCGCCGCCAATGCCAGCATCCAGTTGTCGGCAGCGTCAAAGACCTGTTCTTTGTCTTCCTGCATGTCCTTGGAATAGGCCAGCGGCAGGCCCTTCATCACCATCATCAGCGCGGTGTTGGCCCCATAGATACGGCCCACTTTGGCGCGGATCAGTTCAGCCGCGTCGGGGTTTTTCTTCTGCGGCATGATCGAAGACCCGGTTGAGAACCGGTCGGACAGAGTGACGAACCGGAACTGAGCCGAGGACCAAATTACCAATTCTTCGGCAAAGCGCGACAGATGCACGGCACAGATCGAAGCGGTCGAAAGGAACTCCAACGCAAAATCACGATCGCTTACGGCGTCCAGCGAGTTTGCTGCGGGACGATCGAAACCCAGCGCCTCTGCAGTCATGTGGCGGTCGATAGGAAAGGAAGTCCCGGCCAATGCGGCCGCCCCCAAAGGGGATTCATTCATCCGCGCACGGGCATCGCGGACGCGACTCAGGTCACGGCCAAACATCTCGACATAGGCCATCATGTGATGGCCCCAAGTCACCGGCTGCGCCGTTTGCAGGTGGGTAAACCCGGGCATGACCCAATCGGCGCCTGCCTCGGCCTGCGCTAAAAGCGCGCGGATCAGGGCCAACAGGCCCGTTTCAGCCGCATCAAACTGATCGCGGACCCAGAGCTTAAAATCGGTCGCCACCTGGTCATTTCGCGACCGGCCCGTGTGCAAACGGCCCGCAGGCTCGCCAATCACCTCTTTCAGGCGCGCCTCCACATTCATGTGGATGTCTTCCAAGGCGGTCGAAAACTGAAACTCTCCGTTCTGGATTTCTGACAAAACGGTGAGTAGCCCTTCCCGAATAGCCTGCGCATCACTATCAGTTATAACGCCTGTGGCAGCCAGCATGGCGGCATGGGCGCGCGAGCCTGCAATGTCCTGGGCTGCCATCCGCTGATCGAACCCGATCGAGGCATTGATCGCCTCCATGATCGCGTCTGGACCGGCGGCAAAGCGGCCGCCCCACATCTGGTTCGAAGATTGATCGGTCATGTAAGAAAACCCGGAGTTGATATGCGCCTATTTCGTCTGATCCCCCTTTATATGGCCCTTGCGTTGGGTGCAAACGCGGCTTTGGCCACGGATGCCGAAACTCTGGCACCGCTGCGGGAGGACACCCTGAAACGGTTGATCCTGCACAAAGAACCGAAACCCGTTGAAGCAGTAGAGTTCCAGCTTGAAGATGATGGCGGTGTCGCGACGCTTGAAGACTACAAGGGCAAGTATGTCCTGCTGAACTTCTGGGCCACATGGTGTGCACCCTGCCGCAAGGAAATGCCCCAGATTGCCGAGCTGCAGGAAGAGTTCGGCGGAGATAAATTCGAGGTCCTGACACTGGCAACCGGGCGCAATTCACCAGCTGGTATAAAGAAGTTCTTCGAAGAGAACGGCATCAACAATTTACCCCGTCATCAGGACCCTAAATCGGCTGTTGCCAGGGAAATGGGCGTAATCGCTCTGCCTATCACGGTCATTCTGGACCCCGACGGCAACGAGATTGCCCGATTGATTGGCGATGCTGAATGGAACTCGGACAGTGCCAAGGCGATTGTTTCAACCTTAGTTGGTGCCGAAGGCTAACTGACCACGCGTTCAGCGAATCATGAAACTCTCCCTTATGTTTGATCAGGGAGAGTTGTTGTAAACCGTATTGATTCAACAACTACAATTTCAGTTCTTGTTGCGGCAGCTGATGCCGCAACGGCGTGCTGGACGGCAAGGCGCTGGGGACCGATTGTCAGGTTTGGGAGTTTGACGAAAATTCGGCGCGCATGACCCGCAAAAAGGGTACTGAAAAACAAAAGTTTACAGGATTTCGGCCTAGGGTCCACCTCCACGCTCAATCTCGTGATACACTGTTCCTGCCCTTCTTCTGGGCAGGGCAATCTGTACGGTTGAAATGGAGGCGACGATGAGACCAGTGGTGTTACTGATTGGACGCTTGCCAAATGTGATCGGAGACGTTGCGCGGCAACTTGATCACCTTCCGATCCAATGGCTTGGCGCGCATGATCAGGAAGAAGTCAAACGGCAGTTGGACGAAGAACCGCGCATCTCTTGCGCGATCATGGGAGCGGGTCTTGATGACAGGATACGCGGCGAGATGGTGGGCATCATCGCCGCGCGCAGGCCCGATATCTGTATCCACCTCAAGGATCGGGCTTCCGGTCCCGAAGGGTTGGTCCCCTTTGTGCAACGGGTCGTGCAGTATGAAATTCTGGACAGTCTGGAGCATAGCTGACGCCACGCCACCTTTGACAGCCTGCCTGCCGCTTTGCACTCTGCCGCGCAGGAGGACGGAATGCCGCTTGAAATTCTACTGGTTCTGGTGGTCGGAGGCATCGCCGGGATAACGGTGATGTTGCACATGACCGGCAGGTCGCGGTTGCGTAGGCTGACACCAGAAATCGCACGGTCAGAATGGCTTCGCCATGCCCCGGATGATGAGGTTATCGACGTCACAGTTGCCAATGATGGCCACGCGGCGCTGATTCGAACCGAAAAAGGCAATGGCGTGCTTTGGTCCTTTGGCGCAGACACCGTGGCCCGACATCTGCTGGACTTTGACGTGATGGACCATCCACAAGGGGTCGAAGTCCGGTTCCACGACTTCGGAACGCCAAAAGCCGTCATCCACCTTGACGAAACAGAACGCCGCCATTGGCAGCACCTGATGGAGCCCGCATGATCGACCAAGTGACCTTCCCGGACGCCGTGCAATGGGCCGTCCCCCTTTTTATTGCCGCCATTCTGGCCGAGTTTCTGTGGATCGCCGTCAAGGGGCGTGGAGGGCGCTATGAGACACGGGATGCCGTCACATCTCTGATCATGGGCGCGGGCAATATCGCATCCGGCTTTTTACTGGGATTCATCGCTTATGCGTTTTTCATGTGGCTTTGGCAAATCACACCGCTGAACCTGGGGACGTCTATACCCGTCATCATTCTATGCTTTGTACTGGATGACCTGCGTTATTACTGGGTGCACAGATTTGGTCACCGAATCCGCTGGGTCTGGGCCAGCCATGTGAACCATCACAGCTCGCAACACTACAACCTGACCACAGCTCTTCGTCAGACCTGGACCTATACGTTCACCTTCATGATGGTGGTTCGTGCTCCGCTCATCCTTCTGGGCTTTCACCCGGCGATGGTGCTGTTCGTGGGTGGTCTGAACCTGATTTATCAGTTCTGGATACACACCGAAGCCATCGGTAAGATGCCCCGCTGGTTCGAGGCGGTGATGAACACGCCTAGCCACCACCGCGCCCATCACGGTCGCAACGCACGCTATCTGGATTGCAACTACGCCGGCGTATTTATCATCTGGGACAAGATGTTTGGAACTTTCGTTCCCGAACAGGAAGATGACCAAGTGGACTATGGGCTGGTGCACAACATCGGCACGTTCAACCCGCTGCGCGTGGCTTTTCATGAATGGGTCGGCATCTGGCGTGACGCTACCCAACCGGGGCTGACGATGCGCCAGCGGCTGGCCTATTGCTTTGCCCCTCCGGGCTACAGCCATGATGGCAGCCGAGATAATTCCGAACAGATCAAAGCCAAGCATCTGGCCCGCCACCCGGAAGATCGCGGAACGCCCGGATTCGAGCAGTTCGACGCCAAACAGCCCAATACGCAGGCAAAACAGGCCTGATCCCGCCGACCAGCCCGACCTGATTCTTGAAATCCGGCCCCTGCGCCCCATATCGATCCGATGTGAGCAGTGCGAGTAACCGGAGGCCAAGATGATCAGACTGACAACCCTGTCCACCGTAATGGGTCTTGCCGGTATGGTGTTGGCGATGATGACCGCCCTTGGTGGTGGTGCGTCTGAGATTGTCGCGTTGGGCTTTGGCATGATGCTTTTGGGCTTCATGGGCGCGGTGATCGGCGGCTTTGCTGCGCTGGGTCGCATCTGGGAAACGACACGCTGACTTGTACTGACCTACACCAATCGCGTCTTCCTTAACCACAGATTCATACCTTTCCTCTGAAATCGTCACCGGACCGACGACAGTAAGGGAAACGCTTTGCTCATGCGGAAAAAGGAACTGGCAGATTTGCCCGAGGGTGGCGACAACCCTCTAAACGCCGCCGTTAAATCCCGTGATGCCTCGACTCTTGAAACCGCGGCCGAGGCTGTGAAGCACAAACAGTGCAAACTGGCCTTTCAACCCGTGATGCAGGCGAACGCGCCACATGGTGTCGCCTTCTACGAAGGCTTCATCAGGGTGCTGGACGAAACCGGTCGGGTCATTCCAGCGCGCGAATTCATGCCACAACTGGAAAACACTCCAATCGGACGCGAACTAGACTGTGTCGCGCTTGAAATGGGCCTGCGGACGCTGACCAAAAACCCCGACATTCGCCTGTCCATCAACATGTCCGCCCGTTCGATTGGGTATGCGCGATGGTCGCGTATACTGGAGCGGTATTTGAAGAAAGATGCCAGTATCGGCGAAAGGTTGATTTTGGAAATTTCTGAAAGTTCGGCCATGACGGTGCCTGAACTTGTGATCGACTTCATGGACAGGCTGCAGCCGCGCGGCGTCGCCTTTGCGCTTGATGACTTTGGTGCCAGTAACTTCAGCTTTCGCAATTTTCGGGAGTTTTTCTTTGATGCCGCAAAGATCGACGGCCAGTTCATCCACGGTATCAGCGAAAACCCGGACAATCAGGCGCTGGTGCGGGCCTTGATCGCCGTGGCCCGGGAATTCGAGATTCTGGTCACCGCCGAATCAGTCGAAACACAAAGCGATGCCGAATTCCTCATCGCTAACGGCGTCGACTGCCTGCAGGGGTTCCTGTTTGGCGCACCAACTGTTTCCGCTCCATGGAAGGCGGAAAAGCGCGCACGTACAGCCAGTTAGAAGGAATGTGCCGGTCCACACCCGGGCTGAGACAAGCTGACCGTTGCTGCAACTGCAGCGTTGCGCTATGCCATTGAGAGTTGGAGCGGGGAACATGAGGCGCTCTTACTGCCACAGGGCCCTCTCTGTGCGATCCGCGCCGTCGAATATCCCGCAGGACCTTGACGGTAAAGGATTGTCTAAATGACCAACGTAGTAATCGCATCCGCCGCGCGTACCGGAGTGGGCAGCTTTGGCGGCTCGTTTGCAAACACACCTGCGCATGATCTTGGAGCCGCCGTACTGGAGGCCGTAGTAGAACGCGCAGGCGTGGAAAAGGGCGAAGTCAGCGAAACCATTCTGGGACAGGTGCTGACAGCTGCTCAGGGTCAGAATCCCGCCCGTCAGGCACATATCAATGCTGGTCTGCCGCAGGAAAGCGCAGCCTGGGGTATCAACCAGGTGTGCGGCTCGGGTCTGCGGGCGGTTGCTTTGGGCGCACAGCACATCCAACTGGGCGACGCCGAGATCGTTGCTGCCGGCGGTCAAGAGAACATGACCTTGTCGCCCCATGCCGCCGCTCTGCGGGCCGGTCAAAAAATGGGCGACATGAAATACATCGACACGATGATCCGCGATGGTCTTTGGGATGCGTTCAACGGCTATCACATGGGTCAGACCGCTGAGAACGTCGCGGAGAAATGGCAAATCAGCCGCGATATGCAGGACGAATTCGCCGTCGCCTCGCAGAACAAGGCTGAAGCCGCGCAAAAGGCTGGCAAATTCGCCGACGAAATCACGCCTTTCACCATCAAAACCCGCAAGGGCGATATCGTGATGGACGCCGACGAATACATCCGTCACGGCGCTACCATGGAAGCCATGGGCAAACTGCGTCCGGCCTTCACCAAGGACGGTTCGGTCACGGCCGCAAACGCTTCTGGCCTGAACGACGGCGCCGCGGCAACTCTGCTGATGTCTGCCGAGAACGCTGAAAAGCGTGGTATTGAACCTCTGGCCCGCATCGCATCCTACGCAACTGCTGGTTTGGATCCGTCGATCATGGGCGTTGGCCCGATCTACGCGTCGCGCAAGGCGTTGGGAAAAGCAGGATGGTCGGTTGACGATCTGGATCTGGTCGAAGCCAACGAAGCCTTCGCCGCACAGGCCTGCGCCGTGAACAAGGACATGGGTTGGGACCCGTCGATCGTAAACGTGAACGGCGGCGCTATCGCCATCGGTCACCCGATCGGTGCTTCGGGCTGCCGCGTTCTGAACACGCTCCTGTTCGAAATGAAACGCCGCGACGCGAAGAAAGGTCTCGCCACTCTCTGCATCGGTGGCGGCATGGGCGTCGCCCTGTGTGTGGAGCGCGACTAAGTGCTTTGACAAGCAAATAGAAAAGGGCGTCCATTGGGCGCCCTTTTTTGTTACATTGGGCCCTTAACCCAAAGATGCGACGATATTGCCAAGCGGAAATTCAAAATTCATGACGAAACAATATTGCGCACGATCACCTCTCAAAGTAACAGCATTACCAAGACGACTTAAATTGGAGGATTCCTAAATGGCACGTACAGCACTCGTTACCGGCGGCTCCCGCGGCATCGGCGCAGCAATTTCCAAGGCGCTCAAGGCCGAAGGGTACAATGTTGCGGCCACCTATGCGGGGAACGACGAAGCCGCCGCGAAATTCACCGAAGAGACAGGCATCGCCACATACAAGTGGAACGTGGCCGATTATGACGAATCCAAAGCAGGCATCGAAAAGGTCGAAGCCGATGTTGGCCCGATCGACATCGTCGTTGCAAACGCAGGTATCACCCGCGATGCGCCGTTCCATAAAATGACGCCCGAACAGTGGCACCAGGTTATCGACACCAACCTGACCGGCGTTTTCAACACCGTGCACCCCGTCTGGAACGGTATGCGCGAGCGTAAGTTTGGCCGCGTCATCGTCATCAGCTCGATCAACGGTCAGAAGGGCCAGTTCGCTCAGGTGAACTATGCTGCGACCAAAGCGGGCGATCTGGGCATCGTGAAATCGCTGGCGCAGGAAGGCGCGCGTGCAGGCATTACCGCCAACGCGATCTGCCCCGGCTATATCGCAACCGAGATGGTGATGGCTGTTCCTGAAAAAGTCCGCGAATCCATCATCGGCCAGATCCCAGCAGGTCGCCTGGGTGAGCCGGAAGAAATCGCGCGTTGCGTGGCGTTCCTGGCATCCGACGATTCTCAGTTCATCAATGGTTCGACAATCTCGGCCAACGGAGCACAGTTCTTCGCCTGATCCGAAGCGCTGAAAAGACAACGGGCCGGTCCCTTGCGGACCGGCCCTTTTTTATCCCGTAAGAACGCGCGCGCTACGCTCAGCGGGAACCGAATAGCCAGTTAATGGCGTGTTTGATCATCTTGCCGCGTTCAGCGTGCGCCCGCTGAAAGGCGCGGGCAGCTGCGGGGTTGGTCGTCATTTCGATCATAGCAGTCGTCCTTTCAGTTCAGCTTGGTTTGACACGCGAGCAATATGCGCCTTATCAATCAAGGTGACAAACGAGCTTTATTGGAATTTCAGTTAAGATATTCTTGTGCACCTATGAGCGATTATCTTCCCCCTCTGACAGCTTTACGCGCTTTTGATGCCGCTGCACGCCATATGTCATTTGCCAAGGCCGCCGAAGAATTGCGTGTGACCCCTGCGGCCCTGTCTTTCCAAATCAAATCACTGGAGGAACATCTGGGCCGCCCCCTGTTTCACCGACTGAACCGCGCGGTGGAACTGACCGAAGCGGGACGCGTCCTTGCTCCTGGTGCCGCCGAAGGATTCGCAGCGCTGCAGGCCGCATGGCGAACCGTGCGGCGGCAGGGCAACGATACCTCTCTGACAGTGACCGCCGGACCAGCGTTGACCGCAAAATGGTTGGCGCCACGCCTTTATGAGTTTGCGCGTACGCATCCCGAGATTGATCTCAAGTTCTCGGCAACATTGCGGATCATGGACCTTGAACGTGATGACGTGGATGTCGCTATTCGGTTTGGCTACGGAGGCGATGAAGGTCTGTATTCCCTGCCCGTGCGCAAGGAATGGTTGACCCCGGTGATGACGCCAGAACTGGCCGAGCAGTTCCCAACGCCCGACAGCCTCAGAGATGCTCCCTTGATCTTTGATGATTCAATTGCGTTCCTGCAGCCGCCCAGCGACTGGCCAACCTGGTTTCGAGCAGTCGGAGTTGATTTTGCGCCTGCCCACGGAGCTCATTTTTCGAACGCAGACCACGCGATTGATGCTGCGGTTGCCGGAGTTGGCGTTGTATTGGGACGCCGCGCGATGATCCTGAAGGACCTTACCGAGGGTCGCCTTGTCGCACCGTTCAAAACGGCCATTGAAACGCGGGGGCGGTTTCGGTTTCTGTGCTTACCAGGCGCAGAAAACAGACCTCAGATCGCTGCGTTCCGTGACTGGTTCATGGCCGAGATCGAAAAGACCGCGCATATCTCGGACGAATTCAACATTATCCCGGTCGAAGAGGTTCAGAGCCTATGACCAAATCCCGAGCCACGGCCATCGGGTTTGTGGCCGTCCTGCTGTGGTCTCTGCTGGCCCTTTTCACAGTCGGGTCGGCCCCTACGCCGCCACTGTTACTTAATACAATCTGCTTTTCGATCGGTGGAGTTTTGGGTCTGATCTGGACCTGGCGCAGTGGCGGATTGCGGCAGTTAAAAGAGATTCCATGGACCACCTATCTGTTCGGCACAGCCGGGTTGTTCGGCTATCACGCGCTTTATTTCTCGGCCCTGCGCATGGCTCCTGCAGCCGAGGCTGGTTTGATCGCCTATCTCTGGCCTTTGCTCATCGTTTTGTTTTCCGGCCTCTTGCCGGGCGAACATCTGCGCATCGGACATTTGTTCGGCGCCTGCCTTGGATTTGCAGGGGCCGCCGTGATTATCGGCGGTGCTGGCAGCACAGGGTTTCAGACCAACCACCTGCCCGGCTACGGGTTGGCCTTGCTATGCGCGCTTACATGGTCCGGCTACTCAGTTCTGTCGCGTCGACTGGGGAATACACCTACCAGCTCTGTCGCCATTTTCTGCATTGCTACGGCTATAGCCTCTGGTGCTCTGCATCTCGCAGTCGAGGATACCGTATGGCCCCCCAGCGCCTTTGGCTGGGCGTCCGTGATCGCACTGGGCTTAGGGCCGGTGGGACTGGCGTTCTATGTCTGGGATATCGGGGTCAAGCAAGGCGACATTCAGATACTGGGCACGGCATCGTACGCAGCACCCCTGTTGTCTACGCTGGCATTGGTTGTTGCCGGGATCGCCGCCCCGTCCTGGGGTCTGGCGATCGCGGCCGTGTTAATTACTGGCGGCGCGTGTATTGCTGCGCGAGCTAGTATGAAAACCTAGGCTGACAGGCGTTCGATCTCTTCCTTTAGCTTTAGTTTTTGTTTTTTGAGTTGCGCGATATGGAGATCATCGATGCCTGGCGAGCGTTGGGCCTGTTCAACTTCAAGACCGAGAGTTTCGTGCTTTTTCTTCAGTTCGGTCAGATGTGCGCTCACGCTCATGGCGATACTCCTTCGTTGGTGTCTCAGGTTCACGTAAGAATTTGACCACATCGTTTCCAGCCTGTCACGCTGCAGACGCACAGAATCTGTAATAAATCCGACAAATTCGGCTGGTTAATGCCTATTGAACGGAAAACCCAGGCAACGCAGCCCCTTTGCGCAATACGTCCGATATCTGCGGCGTATAGCTTTCGCCATCACGTTCGTGCCGATCCCCGCTGTGTAAAACCACTGGCGCATGCAGCTGAAAATCGGCGCGACCACCCTTTCTAGCCCGTAAAATCACCAATTCGGCTTTGCGGCCAGGTCTGGCGACCAATGGGAGGATCTCAACCGATCCCAACCGCCCGTCGCATGCCGCCAACATGTCAGGAAGACGATTGGCTTTCTGAATCATGTGCAAATACCCACGCGGCGCAAGGCGCTTGGATGCGCAGTCAAACCAGTTTTCCAAAGGCGTTTGCTCGCCCAATGCGATACTACGCCCCGCATCATCTGCCGGGCTATGAGCACCGGCACGGTAATAGGGTGGGTTGGCGATCACGTGATCAAATTGTCGTGTTTTGAGCCCAGCCGGCAAGGCACCAAAATCAGCCTCGACAACCTCCAGCGGCGCAGTGTTTTCAACCGCATTCCGGCGCGCCAAATCAGCATAGCTTGCCTGCAGTTCGACCCCAACGGCCTGCAAGTGCGAAACACGTGCCAACAGACACAAGATCGCGGCACCTGCACCGCAGCCCAGTTCCAACACGGTGTGACCACGTGTCGCCGGGACCGCCGCCGCCAGTAGAACCGGGTCAACGCCCGCGCGATATCCCGTGCGCGGCTGCAACAGACGCACACGTCCGCCCAAAAAGTCGTTTTGGGTCAATTCACTGTCGGAAAACAGGCTCATCTGCCAAGCGGGATTTCGTTGTCACGCATGACCCGTTCTGCGCGGGTCAGGTCATCGGCCCGAACCATCAGGCGGCGCGGAAAGATTCCTATGCCTCCTTCGAGGATGCTCATATTTACGTCCATCTGAAAGCAGTCTATATCCTCGCCCTCAAGAAGGGCGGAAGCAAAAGCCAGAATCGTCGGATCGGTGCTGCGCAGTAGTTCTTTCATGGGGATTGATGTAAGGGCAAGGCAAGGCGGAAGTCGAGCCTTGTATCAGGAGAGTGATGAACATCGACACGATCTCGAAACCGCATGAGCGACTGGCCGAGATTCTGGACGGCGAAATGGACGCCGTAAACCAGTTGATCCGCACGCGTATGGCCTCGGAACATGCACCGCGTATACCGGAAGTGACAGCGCATCTGGTTGAGGCGGGCGGCAAGCGTCTGCGCCCGATGCTGACGCTGGCAGCCGCTCGGATGTTCAATTATCCGGGCGATCACCACGTGCGCCTCGCCGCAACGGTCGAATTCATTCACACCGCAACCCTGCTGCACGACGATGTCGTTGACGAAAGCGCTCAGCGGCGTGGCCGCCCCACTGCGAACCTGTTGTGGGACAACAAATCCAGCGTTTTGGTAGGCGACTACCTGTTCTCCCGCAGTTTCCAGCTGATGGTTGAGACCGGTTCCCTGCGTGTGCTGGACATTCTGGCCAATGCCTCGGCGACCATTGCCGAGGGCGAGGTGTTGCAAATGACCGCCGCCACCGATCTGGGCACTACCGAGGCAATTTACTTGCAGGTCGTGCGTGGCAAGACCGCTGCACTGTTTTCCGCCGCAACCGAGGTGGGCGGCGTGATCGCCGGGGCGTCAGAAGATCAGGTTAAGGCACTGTACGACTATGGCGATGCGCTGGGGATTGCATTCCAGATCGCCGATGACCTGCTGGATTATCAGGGGGACAGCAAGGCGACCGGCAAAAATGTCGGCGACGACTTCCGTGAGCGTAAGCTGACTTTGCCGGTCATCAAGGCCATCGCACAGGCCACCCCGGCAGAGCATGCCTTTTGGGAGCGCACAATTGGCCGCGGCCGTCAGGAAGACGGCGATCTGGACCAAGCGCTGAGCTTGATGAACAAATACGGCACGTTGGACGCCACACGCACGGATGCGTTTGGGTGGGCCGCCAAAGCCAAATCTTCGCTGGACGCATTGCCGGATCACGAGATCCGGTCGTTACTGCGCGATCTGGCCGATTACGTGGTTTCGCGCCTTAATTGAGCAGCGTTGCGCGGCACCACCAGTCAGGATGGGCCGCGCCAATCTCATAAGCGGCAAAATGGGCCGCATTCATGGTCGGATAAAGCGCGAAACAAGTCGAACCAGAGCCTGACATACGGGCCATTAAAGCATCTCTTGTATCCGATAGATCATCCAGAACGCGGGCGACCTCGGACGCTAGGTTCTTTGTTGGTGTTTCAAGGTCATTGCGTTGTGCCAGCAGCCAATTACTGCAGGTTTCAGGCGTCTCAAAGGCCGGGATTTTTTCAGGCATTGGCGCGTTGTCGCGACTCTGCAGAGCAGAGAAGACGGAACCGGTAGGAACCTCCACACCGGGATTGACCAAAAGAGCTGGCAATCGCGGCAGTGAAACGGGCTGCAACTGTTCGCCGATACCCTTCATCCGGGTGGCATTGGCCGCCACGCAAACCGGTACATCCGCACCAAGGGTCAGGGCTGTCTCGTCAGGGATCGCACCACCGTGATCTGCAATCATGCGTAGCGTCGCCGCAGCGTCCGAGGATCCCCCGCCAATCCCGCCTCCGTGCGGCAACACTTTGTTCAGGTTGATGTGCCCGGTCCATCTGGCAGCAGCAGCAGCTTTCCAAACCAGATTTCGGTCGTCTGTCGGCACCCCTTCGGCGTGTTCACCTATGACGGACATCGACAACGTAGGCCCCGGTGTGAACTCCAGCGCGTCACCGACATCCGCAAAGACGACCAGCGAATCCAACAGGTGATACCCGTCCGCGCGGCGGCCGGTCACATGCAAGGTCAGGTTAATCTTTGCAGGCGCGAAGCCCTTAACCCTCATTAGCGACATTCAGGGGATCGGCGCCTTCTTCCACCAAAACCGCGTCCAGCCCAACTTCAAGCTTGCGACGGATGCGGTCCGGATCAGCTTCACCATCTGAGTCTTCTGGGTCGACAAAAGATAGCGCGCGTTTCCACTGGAATTCAGCTTCGCGGGCGCGCCCCACAGCCCAGTACACATCGCCCAGGTGATCATTCACTACTGGATCGACAGGCATCAACTCGACCGCGCGCTCCATATGTGCAACGGCTTCGTCGTAGCGACCCAGACGGAACAGGACCCAACCAAGACTGTCAACAATATAGCCGCTGTCCGGGCGCGCAGCGACAGCGCGTTCGATCATGTCCAGCGCTTCGTCCAGCTTTTCCTGACGTTCAACCAGCGAATAGCCCAGATAGTTCAGAACTTGCGGCTGATCGGGGTTCAATTCCAGCGCGCGCCTGAAATCAGCTTCGGCCAAATCCCAGTTCTTGAGACGCTCATGCGAGATACCGCGGGCGTAGTACAGAAACCAGTTACCGCTGACGCCCTGCTCGGTCAGTTCGATAGCCGTGTCATAGGTCGTAACGGCATCAGTATAGTTCTCTTGCCGTCTTTGCAGATCGGCCAGGGCCACGTGCACACTGGGTAGGTCAGGGCTTTGCGCCGCAAGGTTCTGCAGAACTTCGGCCGCTGCATCTGTTTTTCCCGAACGGCCCAGAACCTCGGCTCGGCCCAACTCGGCCGCGTGGTAGTCACTGCTGGTTGAAGGCACCATGCGATAGGCTTCGACGGCCAGGTCATATTGTTCGAGCGAATCCAGCAACTCGGCACTCAGAAGGATGGCATCGACATGGTCCTGGCGCAGGAACGCTGCAATCCGGGCGTAGAGCAGAACGTAATCTTGTGACGCTTCGCTGCTGAGCGCTGCACCGACAGAAAAGAAGACCTCGGCCATACCGTCCTGAGCGGACTGAACATGTGTGAACGGCAGCGTTTCACCAGCCTTCAGACGGGCTACATACCCTTCAATCGACGGGTCGCTGCCAGCCGCGAAAACATCATCTAGGTATTGCACCGCATCCTCGTTGCGGTCCAGTTGCGACAGCACCTCGGTCCGGGCCAGCGCTGCACGCCGCGAGAAACGAGAGACCGCGCCATTGTTGGCAGAAAAAATCTCTTCGGCACCTTCGAAATCACCAACCGAAGCAAGCGCCAGCGCCTTGTGGAACATGGCGAATTCCCGCAAGCCCTCTTGCGTGCTGACCTCGTCAAACTTCTCCATAGCCTTGGTCATGGCACCCTGAGCCACATAGACCCAGCCCAGAACCAGCCCATCAACCAGTGGTCCGACGCCTTGCGTCTCAGGATCGCGCGCGAGCAGTTCATCCAACTTTTCGTCGGCGATCAGGTTGGCCATGATGACCATTTTCGCCGCCTGGCTTGGCAGTTGAAGCGCTTCAATGGATTGGGCAACCGGCAGCGCACGCTCAACCTCACCCAACGCAAGGCGTGCTACGACGACGTTTTCCAGTAGCTTTCCGTTTTCAGGGTCGGCCCGCAGGGCCTGCGCATAATACTTCTCGGCAGAGGTATAGTCGCTTTGATAAATCGCCTGACGTCCGGCCAGATACGACCCAGAGCCAGAATCCGACAGCGCCGGGAATGCAAATGACGAGGTTAACAGCGCGACCAATGCCGCGCGACGAACGAGGGAAGCCACCAAAATCCTGCCTTGCTATCGTTGACTGGGCAACAAGCTAGGGCTTTGACCGGAAAGAGGCAATGGCAGAGCCTTCACGACCCTGCCATTGCCCGTGTTTTCGCTTACATGTTGGGATAGTTCGGTCCGTCTCCACCCTGTGGCGTGGTCCATGTGATATTCTGGCTGGGATCCTTGATGTCGCAGGTTTTGCAGTGGACGCAATTCTGGAAGTTAATGACGAATCGCGGACCGTCTTCATCCTCGACCATCTCATACACGCCCGCCGGGCAATAACGCTGCGCCGGTTCATCGAACTTGGGCAGGTTGACCTGTACCGGGATCTCCGGGTCCGTCAGTTTCAGGTGGCAGGGCTGGCTTTCCTCGTGGTTGGTCATCGCGAAGGACACGTTGGTCAGACGGTCAAACGACAGCGTACCATCGGGCTTCGGATAGTCGATAGGCTGATGCTTGCTTGCCTCTTCGGTCGCCTCGGCGTCGTTTTTGCCGTGACCCAGAGTGCCCAAAAGCGAAAAGCCCAGCGTGTTGGTCCACATGTCCATACCACCCAGCATCAGGCTGGCGGTCAGACCGTATTTCGACCACAGCGGTTTGACATTGCGCACTTTCTTCAGGTCCGCACCGATTGCGCCTTCACGCACGTCGGTCTCGTAAGCGGTCAACTCGTCGCCCGAACGTTCGGCCTTGATGGCGTCGAATGCGGCTTCAGCCGCAGCCTTGCCCGACAGCATTGCGTTGTGGTTGCCCTTGATGCGCGGCACGTTGACCATACCTGCCGAACAACCCAGAAGCGCCACGCCAGGTGCAACCAGCTTTGGCATCGACTGCCAGCCACCTTCGGTAATTGCACGCGCACCATAGGCCACGCGCTTGCCGCCTTTCAGCAGATCGGCCACTACCGGGTGATGCTTGAAGCGCTGGAATTCCATGTAAGGATACAGATGCGGGTTTTTGTAGTTCAGGTGAACAACGAAACCGACATAGACCTGATTGTTTTCAAGGTGGTAAATAAACGATCCGCCGCCCGCGTTGCTGCCGAGAGGCCAGCCCATCGTATGAGTTACTGAGCCTTCCTTGTGCTTGGCGGGGTCGACCTCCCAGATCTCTTTCATGCCGACGCCGTATTTCTGCGGCTCTTTGCCAGCAGACAGGTCGTACTTGGCGATGACTTCCTTGGACAGCGAGCCACGGACACCTTCCGAAAGGAAGACGTATTTGCCGTGCAGTTCCATGCCCGGCTCGGTGCCCGGGCCATAGGACCCATCAGGCTCCAGGCCGAAGACACCAGCAACAACGCCTTTGACTTCGCCATTGTCGCCATACACCAGTTCCGAACACGCCATGCCCGGGAAAATTTCCACGCCCAGCTCTTCAGCCTGTTCAGCCATCCAGCGGCAAACATTACCCATAGAGACAATGTAGTTTCCGTGGTTGTTCATCAGCGGCGGCATCGGGAAGTTGGGGATGCGGATCTTGCCCGCCTCACCCAGCATGTAGAAGTTATCTTCATGCACCGGCACGTTCAGCGGGGCGCCTTTTTCCTTCCAATCCGGGATCAGAGCGTCCAAACCGCAGGGATCCAGAACTGCGCCCGAAAGGATATGCGCGCCCACTTCCGAGCCCTTTTCCAGAACCACGACATTCAGGTCGGCATCCAGCTGTTTCAGACGGATGGCCGCCGACAGGCCCGCGGGGCCTGCCCCCACGATCACCACATCGTATTCCATCGCTTCGCGTTCAATCTCGGCCATCGCGGGCTCCTTAGCTAACTTTCCGAATTGGCGCTTTCACTGCGTGGTCTGCGCAATATTGTTTCACGGCTGATTACATGGTCTCAAAGACGTTGGTCAATCAAAACACGGCGTAACTTTGCTGCAATGCGGCAGTTATGCCTCGGGTGAGTCCCCCATCAGATACCTGGGACCGCTACCATTTGATTTGGCGCGGTCATCGGGGTTGTACAAGGCGCATTTCGGCAGACTAAGGCAACCACAACCGATGCAGCCGTCCAGATTGTCGCGCAATCGCGTCAGGGTATCGATTCGCTGATCCAGATGTGCCCTCAGCCCTTTGCTGATTTTCTGCCAATCCTTAGGTGTCGGCGTGCGGTTTCCAGGCAGGCCGGACAGGACATCGCGAATCTCGGGCAGGGTCAGGCCGAACTGCTGGGCAATCATCACAAAGCTCAGGCGTCTGATGTCCGCGCGTTGATACCGCCGTTGCCCGCCCGCGTTACGCCAAGGCGATATCAGGCCTTGCGCCTCGTAATACCGGATGGCCGACACAGCCAGCCCAGTACGCTGCGCCAATGCACCAATTGCCAACCCGTCCGAAACCACCATCACATCCTCCGAATTATTACCTTGACCTAAAGTTAGGTTTAGAAATTACGGTGAGTCGGGACAAGCCTCAAGATGCAAAGGAGATCCCATGATGGCGACGCTTGAACACACCAATTTCACTGTCCGCGATCCACAGGCTTCAGCTGCGTGGATGCACAAGGTTTTCGGTTGGAAAACCCGCTGGGAAGGCCCGGCAATTGCAGGCGGTTACACGGTTCACGTAGGCAGTAAGCACACATACTTGGCACTTTACGCGCCCAGCGATCCGCAACCGTCCGGGGAAAGTAGCTATGACATCGTTGGCGGCCTGAACCATGTGGGCGTATTGGTCGAGGACATCGATACAACCGAGAAAAAGGTGAAAGCCGCAGGATTCACGCCAAAGTCCCATGCGGATTATGAGCCAGGTCGGCGGTTCTACTTCAATGACGACAATGACATCGAATTCGAAGTCATTAGCTACGACTAGGCCGTAATCCGCGCGTCGCGCGACCAAGCCCCCTTGCAATTCACGCCTCATTTGGGTCAGGTATTTGATGACCCATCAAATCGCCCCGACGCTTGTCTCATGCGGCGGGGCGAAACAATTTATGCGTGGACGACAAGAACATGGAAAAAATTCCAATGACGCCTACGGGCAATGCCGCTCTTGCGGCGGAGCTGAAAAACCTCAAGTCGGTCGAGCGCCCGGCGATCATCGAAGCCATCGCCACAGCGCGCGAGCTGGGCGACCTGAAAGAGAATGCCGAATACCATTCGGCCCGTGAAAAGCAGGGCTTCATCGAAGGTCGTATCAAAGAGCTGGAAGGCATCCTGTCACTGGCTGACGTGATCGACCCGGCCAAGCTGAACGGCGCAATCAAATTTGGCGCCAAGGTAACGCTGGTGGACGAAGACACTGACGAGGAAAAGACCTGGCAAATCGTCGGCGAGTACGAGGCCAACATCGAAAACGGCCTGCTGAACATCAAATCGCCCATCGCGAGGGCATTGATCGGCAAGGAAGAAGGCGACAGTGTCGAAGTACGCACCCCCGGTGGTGTGCGGTCCTATGAAGTTCTAAGTATCGAGTATGCCTGACCGGAGCCTTGACCATGTCAGAGCCCAATCCCGAGCAAGATCCCGAACGGCCGACCCCTTTGGGTATCTATGACAAGCCTTCGCATCCTTCGGTGACCGAGATCGAGATCGTTGCGATCGTGCTTAGCGTGGTCTGGCTGATCGTGTCTGTTGTGTTCCTAGTGCTTCCCGACAAGGTCGAAGGTGGCGGATTCGTCGTGACCCTGCTGGCGGTGTTCATGCCAGTAGCGATGATCTGGGTCGCCGCGACATCAATGCGCGCCAGCCGCGTCATGCGCGAGGAAAGCGCCCGGTTACAAACCGCGATTGACGCGATCCGTCAGACCTATGTGATTCAGCAACAGCGCGCTGCTAGTCTGCAAGAACCCGGTGTCAGTAAAAAACTAGATGAAATCGCCGAGGCCACCAAAAAGGCGGAAACAGCGCTGGCGACGTTTTCGTCGAAACGGACCGAGCCGGTTCGGGGCGAGACCTCTGTTGATGCAGGTGACCAGACGTCATTGGAACTGGGTACCACGGCCGAGGATATCGCGCCGCCATTGACGACCAATACCTTCATTCGGGCGCTGAATTTCCCTGAAACACAGGATGACGCCGAAGGGTTCGACGCACTCAGGCTGGCGCTTCGGGATCGTAAGACCGCGCAACTGGTACAGGCTTCACAGGACGTTCTGACACTGCTGAGCCAAGAAGGCATCTATATGGATGACCTGCGCCCGGATATGGCCCGCCCTGAAATCTGGCGGCAATTCGCGCAAGGCGCGCGCGGCCGCGCGGTTGCCGCGTTAGGCGGAATCAGAGACCGTTCTTCGCTGGCCCTGACCGCCGCAAGGATGAAGCAGGACCCGATATTCCGGGACGCCGCGCATCATTTCCTGCGGCGTTTTGATCACATGATCGTCGAATTTGAACCGTCGGCCAGCGACGCGGACCTGACTGCATTGGGCGACACACGAACCGCCCGTGCATTCATGCTGCTTGGGCGCGTCGCGGGTACATTTGACTGATCACAACCCAAAGCTGCCATAAGGAATGAACCGCACTGGATCACCTGGCACGATGTGACAAGCGCCATCTTGAATCTCGACCAGTCCCTCAGCCCAGCTAAGTCCACTGATACGACCTGAGCCTTCCGAGGCAAAGACCTCGACCCTGCCATCACGGACGCGGGCGCGCAGATACTCGCGCCGCCCCGGTTTCTTGCGTTTCTCGAAATTGGCAGGCAGGTCGAACCCCTGCGGTTCGGACCAACCTTCGCCCGCCATCAGACCCAACGCAGGGCGGGCAAAGATCAAAGTGCAGACCTTAGCGGCAACAGGGTTTCCCGGCAGACCAAACACGGGCGTTTCGTTCCACATACCCAACGCCAATGGGCGGCCCGGTTTCAGTGCGATCCGCCACTCCTGCATTGCCCCGGCCTCTCGCAACAATGCTGAGACGTGATCTTCATCTCCGGCAGACGCGCCGCCGCTGGTCAGAATGACGTCTGCCTGCGCTGCCGACCTGTCCAACCTGTCACGCAAGTCTTCCCTGTCGTCGGACGCCCGACCCATGTCAACCGGCTCAAAACCCAGCCTTTCAATCATCGACAACAGCATTGGACGGTTGGCGTCGAAAATCTGACCCGGACCGGCGAGGTTTCCCGGTTCGACCAGTTCATCCCCGGTCGACAGCACCGCAACCCGCAACATTTTGCGAACCGAAATCTCGGCAATCCCTGTTGCCGACAAAAGCGCGACATCAGCCGGGGTCAGCCTGCGCCCGGCGGGCAAAACCATCTCACCCTCTGCGACGTCCTCGCCGGCCTTGCGGGTGTTTGCGCCCTGCTTCAGCGGGCCATGAAAGGCGATATGGCCGTCCTGAACGGTCACATCCTCTTCCAGTATTACCGTATCCACGCCGTCGGGCAGCGCCGCGCCGGTCAATACACGCAGCGCGTTACCCAGCGCCACTACGCCGTCAAACGGGATTCCAGCAGCGGCGCGCCCATCCTGCAGCGGAATCACCTGCGGTCCCTCGGGGGCCGCTCCGGAAAACCCATATCCATCCACAGCCGTATTCGGTTGCGGCGGGTTCGAACGCTTTGCCAAAACGTCTTCTGCAAGTATACGTCCCGAAGCCTGCCCGATCTGGGCGGTTTCGACCGAAGTCACAACAGTCAACCTCGACCGCAACATCTCTAGTGCCTCGTCCACGGGCGTCCAATTGACCCCGGCAGGCAACGCAAAACAATCATTTCGCAAGGGCGGAGGCGTGATGTTTGGCGGCGTCATAATCCGACCTCTTTCAAGATGAAATCTGCGATTGCGGAGGTGTCGTTCAGATCAAACACCGGAACCCCGACCTGCAGCGGTGTATCGCTGGCTATGGCGCGGATCGTATTGTTCTCCCCGGCCATCAGCGCATTGCCAGCCTCTGCCCGAAACGCTTCGATCTTGGGGTGTCTTTCCCGTTTGAACCCTTCGATCAGGACAAGATCGACCGGAAGAAGCCGCGCCAGAAGATCTGCCAGAGGTGGTTCGGGTGCCCCGCGCAATTCCTGCATCACCGCAATGCGCTTACCCGATGCCAGAAGCACTTCGGATGCACCGGCGTCTCGATGGCGGAAACTGTCAGTCCCAGGCTGGTCGACATCGACCGCGTGATGGGCGTGCTTGACCGTAGAAACCGTGAGACCGCGTTTGGTGATCTCGGCAACCAAACGCTCCATCAGGCCGGTCTTGCCGGCGTTTTTCCAGCCGGTAACGCCGTAAACCCTCATGCCTGCTCCAGCAGTTCTTGCGCCCGTGCCAGATCGTCGGGTGTGTTGACGTTGAAGAACGGATCGAACGGATCGGCAGGAAACAGCGCCTCGCGCCCGTTGTGCTTGTCAGTCCACAGCACGACTTTACGCAATCCGCCGTTCAAAGCGTCCCGCAGATCGTCGCGCAGCGCGACAGGCCAAAGGCCAAAGGTCGGGTGCCGGTTCACCCGTTTACCGCCGCCCGACTTCAGAGCTTCATCACTGGTACGGGGGGTGGTTGCCAAAACCAACGGATGCACCTGACCTTCGGCGGCCTGCATCAGCCGCGCGGCCAGATCACGCGGGAAAAACGGCGTGTCGGCAGCAGCGGTTACGATGCTTTCGGCGCCTTGCTCTGCCGCCCAGTCAAGCCCGGCCAGAACTCCAGCCAGCGGTCCTGCGAAACCTTCTATCGTGTCGGGCAGGATCGGCAGGTTGAGGTTTGCAAACCGCTTGGGGTCGCCATTGGCGTTCAATGCCAGCCCGCCCACCTGCGGGTTCAAGCGATCGATCACATGAGACAGCAGACTCTGCTTACCGATTGTCAGCAGGCCCTTGTCTCCTCCGCCCATTCGGGTGGCGAGACCGCCCGCCAGGATAACACCAAGAGGGGTATTCATTGCCGTACCTTGTTGCCTAGATCCAAGTGATCAATTGATCGCAACTTTGTAGATCGAACTCAATTCAATTGGAACGCTGTTGGATGCAGTTGGTGCAGGACAAACAGCCACAGGATCAAAGTCACCACCGCCAGAAGCGAAGTCGCGGAGACTATATGAGCGGCAAGCTGCGGCTCCTGATCATAATGCTTAGCCAAGAGGAAGATGCTTTTAGCCGTCGGGGCCGCCGCTGAAACCGTTGCCGCAATGGTCCAAAGCGGGTCCAGCCCGATCAGATGTGCCGCAAGCAGCACGAGCCCCGGAACGACGAGAAGCTTCATTATTGACAGAAACAAGATCATCGGACCGGTTTGAAGGATCGTACGCACGCTTGTGGTGAACCCGATCGCGAACAAGGCAACTGCTGCCAGCGCCTGACTCATCAACTCCAGATAGTCCGAAACAGCCTGAGAAAACCCAATGCCCGTAAAGGAATAGACAACTCCTAACAGTGTTGCAGCGATAATCGGGTTTTTCAGGACATTGGCGACAATCTTGTAAACGGGCGTCCTCTTGCTTGCCTGATGCCCTGCAGACGTTTCGAGAATGGTGGTCAAAACCAACAGCAAAATGGCGACAACAAGGTTCGCCAAAACTGCCGGCAAAGCCCCTTTTGACCCGAAAATCGCGTGGAGAATGGGCAGCGCAACCAGCGCTGTGTTTGAGGCGACACCAGCAAAGGCTAACACGGTCGCGGATCCGACCTGATAACTCGTCAACGTTTTCAGGCAGATGAATAAAACAGCAAAAAGAACCAGGAGTGTACCGCCGTAGGACAGATAAAACCCATAGTTCAGAAGGTTCTCAAAGTCCTCCTGACCAATCAGGTAGAACATGATCGCAGGGATCAGGACATACACCGCAAATTGCACCAGAGCCTCGGATGTGTCCTCGCTCAGAAGTTTTGTCCACGAAAACACGTAGCCCGTCAGGATCACCGCAAAGACCGGTGCAATTAAGCTGATTAACTCCATAGCGCCCTCAGGTTGCTAACACCCAATATATCACTTCGATTTGCCCCACCTTAGGGCATATCCTCCCGAATTCGCAGAGTTTTTTCGAAGTAACAGCGCACCAAGGAAATTCAGGACTGAGAGCTTTTTCTTTTATGCTTCTTATCTTCGACCGGAACGCTCGAAGGATCAACATCGCGCACCAGACGATCTTCTCCTGACAAACACACAAAACGTTGCCCACGCATCCGGCCAATCAGCGTCAGTCCAACCTCGCGCGCGATCTCGACGCCCCAGGCGGTGAAACCTGACCGAGAAGCCAGAACCGGAATGCCCATCATCGCCGTTTTGATTACCATCTCGGACGTCAGACGACCGGTGGTGTAGAGAATCTTGTCCTCAGGTGTTTCTTTTGCGGACAGCATCCAGCCCGCGATCTTGTCGACCGCGTTATGACGACCCACATCTTCCATATAGACCAGAGGGCGGTTTTCGCGGCACAGTACCGTGCCGTGGATTGCTCCGGCTTCAAGGTAAAGGGATGGAGTTCGGTTGATTTTGGCAGCAAGGTCATAAAGCCACGAAGTACGAACCTGAACCTGCGGCAGGCGCACATCCTCAAGCCCTTCCATCATATCACCAAAGACCGTGCCGACCGCACAGCCGCTGGTACGGGTCTTTTTCTTCAGCTTGTCTTCGTAGGACGTCTCGCGTGCCGTGCGTACTACCACGGTTTCCAGATCTTCATCATAGTCGACGCGCGTGATTTCATCATCCGCCAGCAACATCCCCTGATTGCGCAGGAAACCCAGCGCCAGATATTCTGGATAGTCCCCTATGGTCATCGCGGTCACGATTTCCTGTGAATTCAGGAAAATAGTCAGCGGGCGCTCCTCGACCACCGAGATCTGACTGACCTCGCCATTCTGATCCACGCCTTCGACCGCGCGGGTCAGGCGCGCCGCACCGGGGTCAGGGGCGATGATGTAGTCCGATAGGTTCTGTTCCGTGCCCAATTGCAACCCTTTCCCAAGACCGCTACTGCTGCGGGGATCACCATAGGATTTAGCCATGGCAGACACCACATCCAAGTCATACTTCTGGAAGGGTTTTCGCGACGGGACCCCGTTTATTTTTGTGGCAATCCCGTTTGGCACCCTGTTTGGCGTTTTCGCGACTGAAGCTGGACTAAACATCGTGCAGACCATGGCGTTTACGTCC
This sequence comes from Ruegeria atlantica, assembly GCF_013032505.1. Taxonomy (GTDB): domain Bacteria; phylum Pseudomonadota; class Alphaproteobacteria; order Rhodobacterales; family Rhodobacteraceae; genus Ruegeria; species Ruegeria atlantica_F. The sequence continues at coordinate 83,820 of NZ_WQCG01000005.1, read as the reverse complement.
ACGGTCTTTGCAGGTGCTGCGCAGTTTGCTGCACTGCAATTGCTGCAGGATCAGACACCAACAGCCATTATTCTCGTCTCTGCCCTTGCAGTAAATCTGCGAATGGCGATGTATTCCGCGTCGCTGACCCCTTATCTGGGGGCTGCGCCGATGTGGCAACGCGCATGTGCCGCTTATCTAACGGTCGATCAATCCTATGCCTGTTCAATCGTGCAATTCGAAAAAGAACCCAGGATGACGGTCCCGCAGCGCATGGCCTACTTTGTTGGCTCGGTCACACCCATCACGCCGCTATGGATATTTGCGACTTATCTGGGCGCAGTGCTTGGCACGCGCATTCCCGAAAGCTGGGCGCTGGACTTTGCCTTGCCGATTACATTTCTGGCCATGATTGGGCCAATGATGCGCACCCTGCCCCATGTGGTGGCTGCGCTGGTTGCCATTGTTGTTTCATTGCTGACCGTTGGCATTCCATACAACCTGGGCCTGTTGATTGCCGGGTGTGCCGGCATGATGGCAGGTGCGCAAGCCGAATTGTACGCTGAACGCAGAAAGGCCGCGGCATGACCCCCGTTGATCCCGTCACGATCTGGACCATTATTATCGGTCTCGCCATCGGCAGTTATAGCTTGCGCTTTGTCTTTATCGGCCTCGTCGGGGATCGCCCGATGCCGCCATGGCTGTTGCGCCATTTGCGCTATACCGCCGTCGCCATCCTGCCCGCCCTGATTGCACCGCTGGTTGTTTGGCCAACCGCAACCGAAGGGCAGCCCGACATTCCACGGATGGCGGCCGCCGCCGTTGCGTTGACCATAGGGTTGATGACCAAAAACGTTCTGGCGGCCATATTCAGCGGTGCAGCAACCCTGTACGGGTTGCTGTACTTATTGGGTTGAGACCGTTTCCAGTTGGTTCAGCGTCGCGTTGTTGGCGGCCAGACCTTTTTGCAGGTCGGCATCGTCGTTCTCACGATACTCAGTGGTCACGACCCCCGGAAGCTGACCGAATTGCTCCGACAGCTTGACTGGGAAAAAGGTCACGTTGATCTGTTCGAAACCCGGAACCTGCTTCAACAAGGACGCGGTGGAATTCGCACAATAGGCACCCGCAACCGGACCAGATTGCTTGGCCAGCTGCAAGGCAATCTCTGCCTGTTGTGGGCTGACTTGAATGGTCTGGATGCGCGCATAGTGCGTTTCGCGCGCGTGTGAACTGCGGTAGGCGCGTTCGACATTCGGGGTTATGCCGTACAGAACGTCATCCTTGATCGGAACGACATCTGCCCGGAATGACCCTGCAGGATCAAAAATCACCCTCTCGCTGCCGCTGATCATCAACGAGGTATGCGCGCCAGATCCGGTGCGCGTGCTGATCATTGTATAAAGCGTCAGGGTAGAGGGCCCCGGATCACGATAGGATCGGGCAACGACCTCAGCCTGGTCGGCCTGCGGACGCTGCGATCCCGCGCAGCCAGCAACAGTTGCTGCCAGCAGGCAGGCAATCAAAATCCGGATCACGGTCAACCCCGTTTTGGATTAAGCGGCAAAGACTGCCAGGAACAGGCAAAGTAAGGCGATGGCAACCACGCACCATGTGGTGGCTTTGACAAACCCATCAAAAGTTTTGGTTTGAACAGTGATATCCATTTCGCCGTGCTTGTGTTCAGCCATGAGTCTCAGAATCCTAATTCGCGTGTTTGAAATGTTGGATAATCGAAAATCCGGGGCCTGTCACCACGTCATTCGCGCGCAGGGGCCAAAGGAGGAAATACCGAACACCCCGGATACCCAAAACCCCAGCGCCAGGGCAGGCCCGAACACGGGCCGCCGCCGAACCGGACCGCCGCATACATCGCCTCAGCTGTGACGGAATGAGCAGTACGGATTTGTTCGGCCGTCATATCATAGCGTTCGGCGTATTCCTCGTCATGTTCAACCCCATGCTGTTTGACGCAGGCACGCAAGGTATCATCTGCTGAAAGGCGCGCCTCATAGCTGTCTTCGGCCCGCAAAGCCCCCCCCGCATGGTGGTAGGCGCGATCATGGGCCACACAGCAATATTCCCAGGGCGGGTGTGCCTCATATAAAGCCCGAAAGCTGGGGAACGTATCCGCGACAAAGCGCCAGCTTGCCGAAAGACCGCCCGAGCAGCCATCGGTTTCAAACGGGGTCAGCTCTGCACCTTCGCGTTCTGCCATCAGGCTGCGGTGCGCGGGTAACTCGAAGCTGCGCATGACGTCCTGCGCTGTGGCGGCCGTGGCACTCAGCAACAGGATCGTTGCCAGCCTAAGGGCTTTCATCGCGCGCCGCCTCAGTATCAAAGGACATGCCGAAGGTGGTGGCCAGCCATAGCAACAGGCGCTCTGCCGGACCCATTTCTGCGCGCACCCGCAGCACTTCGTTCGCCATCGCTGGCCGGTCCGTGATCAAACCGTCTACGCCCATCGAGGCCATCGCCGACATCTGCAGCGGGTCGTTGACCGTCCAGACATAGATGTCCTTACCTGCCGCCTGAACGGAATTGACCAAACCCGGCGTCGCCATGGCGGCGTTCACAGCAACGAAATCACCTTCGAGACCCGATAGATCACCCACCGCAGTCGCGGCCAGAACCCCGGCCCGCCAGTCGGGACGGATCGCCTTCATCTTTTGCACAGCCGGGTATTTCAGGGACATCGTTGCAATATCGTCCTGCATATCCAGCTCTTCGACGAGGGCGACGACGCGATTCTCAAGGTCTAGGTCGTGGCCATAATACTTCAGCTCTATGATGACCTTGGCCTTGCCCTTCGCGGCCTCCAGCACATCGCGCAGTGTCGGCGTACGCTCATCGGCGTATTCCGGGCCAAACCAGCTGCCGATATCGATCTGGTCGATATCCTCCATCGTGGCATCCCAGACCTTGAGGTTGACGCCAGCAAGTTTCATGAAGTCACTGTCATGCGCGACGATGACCACGTCATCCGCCGTTTCCTGAACGTCTATTTCGACCCAGTCGGCACCATCCTCGATCGCCTTGAGAACCGAGGCCATCGTGTTTTCGGGCCGAAGCGCCGCAGCGCCGCGATGTCCGATAACCTCGGCGCGGTCCGGCGCCTGTACCCTTTCCAGAAGGTGCTGGCCGAACCATATCCCGACAAGAACGGCAACGACTGCGGCTCCAACAGCCATGAACACCGATATGCGTATGTTGCGCGGCTCAGGATGCGGTGGTTCGGATGTTTGGATGTCAAAGAATCCATCGAGCAGCACCGCCAAAGCGCCAAGCGCCGTGGCCGCCAAAACTAATCCGGCCAGTGACCAGATCCCGGCAACGCCCAGGCTGTAAATCAGGGCCAATCGCAGGTTAGCTGCGCCTTGCAACGGCACCAGTGCGAACAAAAGCCCCGCAACCCAGGCAATCATGGCGGCGATGGCAAGGCGCATAGCTAACCAGATGGCCAATTCTATCTTGAGGCGTCCGCGCTTACCCTCCATCCGGCTGGCGCTGATGCCAAACGCATGTCCGGGGTGAACGCCCTCGAACAAAACCAAATGCAACGACAAAGCCCAGGCTGACAGGCGTCGGATCAACACCCAGGCCATAGCCAGAACAACGGCCCCAATCAGCACCACGGCCACCCAGAATGAGGGCGGGTGGAAAGTCAGGTAATAGTTGATGTCGTATTCGGTCAGCGTCCACCACGCGATAACAGCGGAAACGACAGCAAAAGGCAGAACCAACAGCAAAACCCGCACAACAAAGCGCACCGCAAAGCCAAACAGGGATGGAAGCCGCGACAGGATCAGCCTGATCGAAGAACTGCCAGCGCGCCATGGGTCCGACTCTGCCATACGCAGCGATCCGGCCATGACCGAGAAGACAAACACCTCGGCCAGTAGAAACAGGCTGAGAACCACAACGGCTGCAATAAACCCGGCAGGTGAGAGGATGAATGCAGCGATCGCCTGATCAGTCAGCGCCGTCTGGTTGGATAGCGATACGGCAAGATTCACCGTGATCGCCACGCCGGGCGCAATCAGCGCAACCAACAGCAGGCGCACAACAAGATAGATAGGCACAAATACACGGCGGCGGGCCCACGATCCTTTGTAGGCACTTGTAACGGCAGAGAAAGTGGTCACGTGAGGCCCCCTTGAATGGTGGACTCATTCAAGGCTGCGCAGACGTGAATTGCAAGTCAGGTGATCAGCTTTCTTCCAGATCCGCCGCCAGACGGAACCCGATCCGGTTGGCGGGTTTATCCTCGGCCGATTTGGGCAATGCCCGCAACATCACGTTCAACTGGCTGACATGCTGCACCAGCTGAGTGCGCGCGCCGGTCGCGTCGGATCCGTAAAAGGTGATGATATCAGGGTCGAAGTACCCCATCCCTTCGATCCGCATGACACCGGCGTCTCCGCCAGTGAAGCCCATCGCGACTTCTTGGTCACCTGTCAGGGTTTTCTCGAAATTCTGGATATAGAGGATCAGACGTTCATACGCCCATTGCGCGGGGCTTTTTGTTTCAACCGGTTTTTGCAACGGGCCAGGCAGGTCTTTCGCACCGGACTCGGACTCAGAGTTCGCATGCACTTCGTAGCAACGCGGCAGAGCTGCGGCTTCGGCGGCCTCGGCCGATGTTTCGATCTGATCCTGCATGGCTTTACCCTTTGCGCTGAAACTCCCACGCCCCGTCCGCGCGGCGCGTCCGGGTGACAGCACCAATGTGGTAAAGATGGTTCAGATGTGCAACCGCTTCGACCAGCGCAAGCCCATACTCGCCGCCACTGATTTGCCGTTTGAACAAAGGCACGAAACACTCGGCTGCGGTTTTTGGCTGGTCCAGATAGTCCTGCAACCGATCAAGCGCGCTGTGATGGTTGGCAATCAATTGCTTCATCCGGATGGGCAGCCCGGTGAATGGCAGCTTGTGCCCGCCCAGCGCCAGATGATCGGGCCGCGCCAGCCCCTGAAGCCGTTCGCAGGCCTCAAGCCATTCAGCAACCGGATCCGCCAGAGGTTCGGTGACATAGACACCCAGGTTAGGACTGATCGAACTGAGTATCTGATCGCCTGTGATCACGAGGTTGTCGTCGCGGCTCCAGAACGTGGCGTGTTCTGGGGCATGACCATTGCCCATATGCACGTCCCAATCGCGCCCGCCCATACGGATCACACTACCCTGCTTGATCCGAGTGAATCCCAGTGGCATCGGATAAACGGTATCGCAATAATTGAACGGTCGCTCGGCCATCCGCTTGGCCAGAACCTCGGGAGCCATACCTGCGCTGCGATAATAAGCCAGAGTTTCCTGCGGCCAGCTTTCCTGAACATCCAGTTGCAGCATACGCGAAAACAGCCAGGAGGTGCGCGAAGCCACCAGCTCGACGCAGTGTTCGGATTGGAACCAACCCGCATTGCCCACATGGTCGGGGTGATGATGCGTCACCACCACCCGCTTGATGGGCTTGCCACCCAACGGACCGGCCATCAGTTTTTCCCAGATACGCCGGGTCTTGTTCGATGACATGCCCGTATCGATTACGGTCCAGCCGTCGCCATCGTCCAACGCATAGATATTGACGTGATCCAGTGCCATAGGCAGCGGCAAGCGCATCCAAAGCACTCCTTCGGCGACCTCGATCGCCTCACCCTCGGCCGGAGGTTCGGGCCACGGATACCGGATCGCCAAAGGGGTATCTCCGTCCATCAGGCCAAAAGCTCCTCGACGCTGAGCCCGAACACATCATCTGCGCCGTTCTGAGCTTGCGCCAGCAGTCCGGCATATTCGGGCAACAGTGCGTTGATGTAGTAACGAGCCAGTTTGAAGCGCGGACCACCCGGTTCTGCTAAAGCAGCCATCAGATGATAATGCGCGCCCAGAACGCGGGCAAAGGCGTGAAGGTACGGCACGGCACCAGCAAATCGGTTGTTCAACTCGGATTGCGCAACCATCCATTCGGTTGTTTCGCGCAGGCTTTCCGTGGCTTCCCAAACCGGGCCAGCCAGTTCGGGTATGGTTGCGCGCGCCTGCTCGGCATGATCCTCGATTTCGTCCAACAGACGCGATGCTGCATCGCCGCCGTCCATCATCTTGCGCGCGACAAGGTCCATGGCCTGAATGCCATTGGTGCCCTCGTAAATCGCAGTCACACGGACGTCTCGGTAGTACTGCGCGGCACCGGATTCTTCGATAAAGCCCATGCCGCCATGGACCTGAACGCCGTTTTCGGACACCCGCATACCGGTCTCGGTGCCAAAAACCTTTCCGATCGGAGTCAGCAGGGCGGCACGAGCTGCCCAGTCTGCATCGCCGGTCGCGTTGGCCATATCAATGGCGGCAGCGTTGGCCAGCATGATCGCACGCGCGGCGAACGTGTCGGCACGCATACTCATCAGCATCCGACGCACGTCGGCGTGGTCAACGATCGTACCTGATGGCGTTTTGCCCTGCTTACGGTCCAGCGCATAGGCCAGCGCGTGCTGATAGGCACCTTCGGCTGCACCCACACCCTGACCACCGACGCCCAGACGCGCGTTGTTCATCATGGTGAACATCGCAGCCATGCCGCCATGTTCCTTGCCCACGATCCAGCCCTTAGCACCGTCAAATTGCATCACGCAGGTTGGTGAGCCGTGCAGGCCCATCTTGTGTTCAACCGATACGACCTTCAAATCATTCGCAACGCCGGCCTTACCGTTCTCATCCGGCAGGTACTTGGGCACCAGGAACAGCGAAATCCCCTTGGTTCCGGGAACGCCGTCCGGCAACCGAGCCAGAACCAGATGGCAGACGTTCTCAGCAAAATCGTTGTCACCCCATGAGATGAAGATTTTCTGCCCTGTCACAGAAAAGGTGCCATCCCCATTGGCTTCGGCTTTCGAAGTCAACGCACCCACATCCGACCCGGCCTGCGGTTCTGTCAGGTTCATGGTACCAGACCATTCACCCGCCATCATCTTGGGCAGATACAGCGCCTTGAGCTCATCGCTGGCGTGGTGCTCAAGCGCCTCGATCTGGCCCTGCGTCATCAGCGGCGCAAGTTGCAGCGACAGGCAGGCGGCTGACATCATCTCGTTCACGGCGGTGGTCAGCGTCATCGGCAGCCCCATGCCGCCATATTCCGGATCACCGCTCATCCCGATCCAGCCGCCTTCGGCAATGGCTTTCCAGCCGTCAGAATAACCGGGCGAGGTGCGTAGCACGCCGTTTTCCAACCGTGCTGGCTCCAGATCACCGGGTCGCTGCAGCGGAGCCATCACCTCTTCGCACATTTTCCCGGCTTCGGTCAGAATGGCACTGACGACATCTTCGCTGGCTTCCGAGAATTTCTCGGTCTCGGCGATCTGTTCGAAGCCGACCGCGTGGCGGAACAGGAATTCATAATCAGAGATTGGCGCGCGGTATGGCATGTCTTCCCTCGGAGCTGTCTGATTGCATTTACGCCGACGGGCTTGGAATTTCCACCGCCCATCTTTATGCATCTGGGTTCAACCGATTACGTATCGGTCCACATGCTATACGCAATCAAAACGCGGCGTCACCACCCATGATCCCTAACGGCACTCTGACATTATCCGCCGATCCGGCCGGAATCGCGCTGGCTGCAGACCTGCTGCGCCAGGGGCTTTTAGTCGCGATCCCGACCGAAACAGTTTACGGCTTGGGCGGGGATGCGCGTAACGGCGAAGCCGTAGCCAACATCTATGCCGCCAAGGGTCGACCCAGTTTCAACCCGCTGATTGCGCATGTAGCCTCGACCGAAGCTGCCCGGCGTTTCGTGACATGGTCCGATAATGCCGAAGCTTTGGCGGCCGCGTTCTGGCCCGGGCCGCTGACCTTGGTTTTGCCGCTGCGGCCGGATCACGGGATATCCTCGCTGGTAACTGCCGGGCTTGAAACCCTCGCGGTGCGGGTTCCAGCCCATCCTGCGGCGCGCGCGTTGCTGTCCGAGTTTGACGGCCCGGTCGCCGCGCCTTCTGCCAACCCATCCGGACAAATCAGCCCAACGACCGCCGCACACGTCCTGTCCGGATTGAATGGGCGCATCGCCGCGGTGCTGGATGACGGTCCATGCGGGGTCGGATTGGAAAGCACCATTGTGGGTCTTTCCGGCGAGCCCGCGCTTTTGCGCCCCGGCGGTGTTGCGCTGGAGCAGATCGAGGCCGTTTTGGGAACTCAATTGCATCATCACTTACCGGGTGATGCGCTGAGCGCGCCAGGTCAGCTGCAATCGCACTATGCTCCGGATGCGCCCGTTCGGTTGGACGCAAGCACCGCGCAGGGAGATGAAGTACTGTTGGGGTTTGGCCCGGTAGACTGCGATCTAAACCTTTCAGCGAAAGGTGATCTTTCCGAGGCGGCGGCGAACCTGTTCGCCGCTTTGCACAGCCTGAATGACACCGGCAGGCCAATTGCGGTTACGCCAATTCCAGATCATGGATTGGGTGCAGCCATTAACGACCGCCTGCGCCGCGCCGCAGCCCCGCGAAACAGCTGATCAGGCGCGCCCGGACTCCGCAGACAGGATCAGGGGGTCAACGCCCAAAGTCGCCAGAGCGCCGCTCCATTTCTCATCATCCGGCACATCAAAGACCAACTGTGACGACGCCTCAGTCGTGAGCCAGCCGTTCAGGGCGATTTCGTCCTCAAGCTGACCGGGTCCCCAGCCCGAGTAGCCCAACACCAAAGTTGAGTTCAAAGGCCCGCGCCCCGAGGCAAGATCCTCGAGGATATCCAGCGTTGCCGTCATGCTGAACTCATCCGTGATGTGCATGGAATGCAAGTTCGCTTCGTAATCCGAGCTGTGCAGGACAAAACCACGCGACATCTCGACCGGACCGCCGAAATGGACCAGACGTTCGCCCACGACCGGAATCCGGCAGGGGATGTTCAGCTGACTCAACAGGGTTTTTAGCCGCAAGTCCGAAGGTTTGTTGATTATCAAGCCCATAGCACCATCTTCGCCATGGCTGCACAAGTACACCACTGAATGGTCAAAACGCGGATCGCCCATGCCGGGCATCGCAATCAACAGTTTTCCGGTAAGATCCATGGGCGGACATCTCTTAACAGGTCTGTTTCAACAATGACCCTTGGTCACCCGGAATGGCAAGGGATCAGCACACATTTCCGCAGATTTCATCCCAGTGACCGGAACGTGACTTGGAATCTGCGCCGCAACCGCGCATTTATGAACCATGAGCGTTAAAAAGATATTTCCGGCGATCGCCCTTACCATCGGCGTGGCCTTACCTGCGACAGCGCAGGTAAAAGGCCCTGTTGCTGAGTTGGACATTCTGGACGGCGGACGTACAGCGAAAGGAACATATCTGAGCGCCGTGCGTGTGACGCTGCAAGACGGTTGGAAAACCTATTGGCGTGCGCCGGGGGATGCTGGGATCCCGCCGGAATTCAACTGGACCCGCTCGGACAATGTTGGCGGCGTGTCGATTACGTGGCCCGCACCGGATGTCTTTGACCAGAACGGGCTGCAATCGATCGGCTATGAAAACCAACTAGTTCTGCCGGTCGAGATCACACCGAAAAACCCGGCGCGGCCCGTACGGCTGCAAGGAACAATGGATCTGGGCGTCTGCAAGGACGTCTGTATCCCCGAACAACTGGAATTCGACCATACTCTGGACGCAGAAGCCGGGCGAAACCCGACCATCGCTGCAGCGCTTGCCCAGCGACCCTTTTCTGAACGAGAAGCCAATGTGGCGCAGGCAAGCTGTCACCTGTCACCAACAGCCGACGGGATGCAGATCGAGGCACGGGTGACCATGCCTTCTGCCGGCGGGCGCGAGGTTGCGGTGATCGAACCGGGCAATCCTGCTCTCTGGGCCTCTCAGACGCAAACAAAACGGACGGGCAATACTCTGGTCGCAACCTCCGAGGTAATCAACGCATCCGGAGGGCCATTTGCGCTGGACCGATCGGAAATCCGTATCACTGTTCTGGGTGCAAATCACGCGGTCGACATTCAGGGCTGCAGCGCAGGCTGAGCCCGGTGATTTCATGACACAAACCCCAAAAATCGGCGCTTTGGCGGTTGTCCTGCATAAGGACCAAGTGCTGCTGGTTCAGCGCAGCAAGCAACCTGATGCTGGGCTATGGGGGTTCCCTGGGGGTCATGTGGAATGGGGCGAGACTGTCCTGCAAGCCGCGCAAAGAGAACTGCGCGAAGAAACCTCGGTCATCGCAGACCCACAGCACTATTTAGACAATCTTGATTTGCTGCGCTGGGACGCGAACGGCGACGTCCAGACACACTACCTGCTGGTAGGCGTGGCTTGTCAGTATCAAACCGGCGACCCCATTGCAGGTGACGACGCGCTCGACGCGCGTTGGTTCCCTGTGGATCAGATCCGCCGTGGCGAATTGGAGATGAGCAACCGCGTCATCGACCTGCTGGAAACTGCCCTGCGCCGGACTTAGGTCGCGGATCTTTTGAACCGCGCATAAACCAGGCCGGAAGCTGCGAGGCTGAAGAACAGGATCAACGCAGCGCCGGCAACGAATGCACCCAGCCCCATCTGCAGGATCGCCATGCCACTCTCGCCAGCATAGAGACCGGACAACACCCCAAGAGGTGCACCGGTAAACGCGGGCCAAACCATTGTAACCGCAAACCACAAAAGCAGGGCAAGACCCGTGCACGCTAAAGCGCCCTGCACCACCCGGTCCGGGGCGCGGGCAGCACGCCGCATCGCGGTCATAGGACGGGTCAGATCGTTTAGAATGGCAAGCAATGCCGGCACCAGCAGCAAGACCAGCAACATCCCGAAGCCAAGCCCATAGACCAACGTTATGACCGTGGGCTTTAGAAACTGCGCCTGCTGCGATCCTTCATAAAGCAGCGGGGTCAGCCCCAGCACCGTGGTCAGAGTGGTCAACATCACAGGCCGCAATCGATCCGCCGTGCCCTCGACAATCGAAGGAACAAGCCCACGCTCTTTTTGGTAGCTGTCAATGGTGGTCACCAAAACGATCGAGTCGTTGATGATAATCCCCGTCATCCCCAACAGGCCGACAACCGTGAACATGCTCAGCGGGACGTCCCACAGATAGTGTCCCCATATCGCGCCGACCAATCCAAAGGGGATAATCGCCATCACCACCAGCGGCCGTGTCCAACTGGCGAACACCCAGGCCAATACAAGGTAGATACCGGTCAAGCACAGGATCAAGCCGGTGCGCGCCTCGGACAGGAACTCATCTTCCTGTTCACTCAGACCGGCCATTCGCCATTCGACCTGTCGTTCCGAGGCAATTTTTGGAAGGATTTCCTCGCCCATGGCACGTGCAATCTCAGCCGCGCGCGTCGGATCATCTTCCGATATGTCACCGTTTACCGAGATCACACGCAGGCCATTTTCGCGCCGGACGGTCGAGAAGCCGGATTTTCGCTCGACCGACACGATATCGGCCAACGGCACATACACTCCATCGGGTGTACGCATCAGAGTGCGCTCCAGGAAATCGGCGGTCAGCTCTCCTTCAGGCAACTCTACCCTGATCTCGGCACTGCGCGGGCCATCCGGGAAGGTCGCCGCCTCGATCCCGTTCAGGCGATCACGTAACACGCGACCCAGCGTTTCAATCCGGAAACCCAGCGCCTGACCCTGTGCCGTCAGGTCCAGAATGTACTCTTCCTTGTCATAGGCAAGGTTGTCTTCCAGAGCCGAAACCTCGGGGTATTTTGACAGCTCGGTCTGCAAATCCTCGGAAGCGGATTTGAGCGTGTTCACATCCGCGCCATAGAACTGAACATCAATGGCATCACCACCGGGTCCCGAGCGCCAGCCTCGGAAACTGAGCAGTTCGACCTTTGGATGGCGGGGCACAAAGTCCTGCAACTCACCCACAAATTCAAAGCTGGAATAGGGGCGCAGATCCGCATCAATCAGCTCGATAGAAATACCACCCAGCAAATCAGCATCTTTGCCATCGGCAGCAGCCAGCCCCCAACCTGCGGATCCGCCAACCTCGGCCAGAACATAGTCGATCGGGTTACGACCATGGCGTTCTTCGTAGATTTGGCCCAATTCTTCGGTCGCCCGCTGCAACTCGTGCATCATGGCCACAGTCTCGGCGCGGGTGGCGCCTTCGACCATTATGAAGTTGCCCGTGACCGAGCCACGCTCGGGTGCGTTAAAGAACCGCCAGTTCACATCGCCGCGAATGAACAGGGCAATCTGACTGGCCAGGACCACCACCATCAATGCGACCACCACATAGCGCGCCCACACGACCCAGGCGATCAACGGGCGGAACAGATGATCGCGCACCCACCGGAACCCGCGATTGACCACCCGGTTCGGCAGATCATACCAGTGTTCTTTGGTGGAATGCGCGATGGCATGCGCCATGTGGTTCGGCAAGATCAGGAAGCATTCGATCAACGAGGCAATCAACACCGCGATAACGGTAAAGGGGATGTCGCGGATCAACTCGCCAAACCGGCCGCCAACCAGGGTCAGACCAAAAAAGGCAATCACCGTCGTCAGGGTCGCCGCAAAAACCGGCATCGCCATACGCCGCGCCGCCCGTTCGGCAGCCACCATCGGTGCCTCACCCAGCCGGCGCGCGCGGAAATCAGCATGCTCGCCCACGACGATCGCGTCATCCACAACAATGCCCAGCGTGATGATCAAGCCGAACAGGGACACCATATTGATCGACAGCCCACCGATATACATGAAGGCAATCGCGGCGGACATGGCAACCGGAATGCCGGCAGCGACCCAAAAAGCGATCCGCGCGTTCAGGAACAGAAACAGCAGACAGACAACAAGGCCCAATCCGACGAGACCATTGTCCACCAGAATATCCAGACGATCGGTGATCGCCTGGGCGCGGGTGCGGATCAATTCGATTGTCACGCCTTCGGGGACGCTGGCCTGCATTTCCTTCACAACGTCTTCGACCGTGTGCTGGATTTCGATCGCGTCACCTAGATTCGAGCGATCCACCCGCACCGACATCGCAGGGTTTTCGCCCACGAAATAACTGCGATTGCGATTGACACCTTCGACCCGGATTTGTGCTACATCGCCCACCAGCAACTTGGATCCATCCGCAAAGTTGCGCAGCGCTATGCCTTCGATTTCCTCGGGCGTGCGCTTTTCCGTGCCTGTGCGAATACGGGCATTCGCGCCAGTCACATCACCCGCCGGGTTTGCGTTGACCTCAGCCGCTACGGCTGACGCAACCTCGGACAGCGTGATGTCGTTAGCAATCAGTTGTGCGGTCGGTATCTCAACCACAATACGCGGCGCGGCGAGGCCTCGAATTGTTGTGCGCGTAACACCAACCGCAAAAAGACGGTTGATCAATTCGTCGGTGAACTTGGCCAGATGATCGGGGTCGACTGGCCCTGTCACAACTACATCCGTAACCCTGTCGCGCCAGGCACCGCGGCGGATCGTCGGTTCCTCGGCATCGTCGGGCAGGCTGGTGACACTGTCGACGGCAGTCCGGACCTCTTCGACGGCGCGGGACATGTCCCAATTCGGCTCGAACTCCAGCTGGATGCTGGCGCGCCCTTCACGCGAGGTCGACTCGGTGCTGGCAACGCCCTCGACCGCCAGCAAGGCAGGTTCGAGCACCTGAACGATCCCGTTGTCCACGTCTTCAGGACCGGCCCCGTCCCAATCAACACGGACGTCGACACGTTCTAGAACCACATCAGGAAAGAACTGCGCCCGCATATTCGGGATTGCCGCCGCACCCAGTACCAGCATCACCAGCAGTAGCAGGTTTGCCACCGTTTTGTGACGCGTGAAGTAACTGAGGATACCGCCTGCCGCGCTGGGGATCTCGCGCATCATGGCGCTTAGCCCCCCGCCCTGTTTTCAAGCCGCTGGACAAGCGAGGCGGGCACCTTGGCCTCGCTCAATTGACCCAGAACCCGTTCTTTGACGTCCTTGGGCATGCGGGTGCTGGCCTCAACCTGAGCTACCAACTTAGCGCGCTGTTCCACAGACAGCTCAACCATATCCGGTGCAGCCCCGGCGCTGTCATCTATCCGCAATGGCCGCACACGCACGCCTGATCCCAACAGCGGAGTGCGGCCTATTACAACCTCGCGCCCCACCAAACCGTCACCACGCAATAAGACTTCATCGCCCTGACGCCGGATCAGCTGCACCGGCAGTGCCTCAAGTCTGTCGCCATCGTCCAATACCAACACCGTCCCAACGGCATCCAGAGCCGAAGAGGGCAACCGCACAACATTGTCCAGCGGTTGTTCCTGCACAGTGACCGTAACAAAATCGCCCGGCTTGAACCCCGACGCATCGTCTAGGCGGGCATAGATCAAACGCCCGGTCTGTCCTTCGCCCGCCGAGCCGCTATCACGACTGATGCGGCCTTGGGCGGTCAGGTCGGTGCCGGTAACCTCAAGCGAGACGGTAACCGGCGCGTCGATCAGGTCGCCAGCTGCGTCCAGCAATCGAACGTATTGCGCGGTCGAGACGCGGAAAGCCACTTCCAACGCGTCAGGGTCGACGAGTTCAGCCAGTTTTTCGTTCGCAGACACCAGCCGACCTTCGACCAGCGTTACATCCGTCAACGTCCCCGCAAACCGGGCGCGGATTGTCATGTCGTCCAGATCGCGCTCTGCGGCCTCAAGCGCAATACGCGCGCGGGCCAACAGGGTGGTCGCCTGATCGACGCGCGATTCTGCCTGAGCCAGCGCAATACGCCGCGCCAGCACCGCTTGCTGGGCAGCTGCTTTTGCAAGCTCTGCCTCTTCCACAGCAGCTGCGGCACCGACGCCACGTGTCTGCAAATCCTGCTGACGCTGCAAGGCACGCCCACGCAACTCCGCCTGCGCCTCGGCCGAGTTCAACTCGTCCTGCGCCAGCAGCAGCGACCGTTCAGCGTCACGCTCTTCAAACTGCGCGTCCAGCAAATCGGATTTTGCCCGGTCCAGCGCGGACTGGGCATCAGCAGGATCAAGTTCAACCAGAACCTCATTTGCTGTCACAACACCGCCATCTTCGAAATCATCGGCCAGCCCGACCACGCGCCCCCCCAAAGCCGCGCGCAGTTCCAGCCTGCGGCGGCTTTGCACCTCACCGAATGCTTCAAGATAAGGAGTCACGGTTACCAGTTCCGCAGGCCGAACAGACACCGCGAATACACGTTCGCGCGACTGCGGAGCGGACTCTTCCCGTGTCAGAACGTCCTGTACAGCGCCCGAAATCATCTGTGCCGCCACAAACAACAGGGCTAGCGTCAGCGACGCCAGAAAGACTCCAACAAGGCTTTGCCTCAGAAATCGCATATAAAATTCACCCCGGTTGCATCAGGCTGCCATTCGCAAAAGGTAGCTGGACAATAAAAAATGCCAAGCCACAAAGCGGTTATGAACGTTTAAACGCGCGACCAGTCTACTTCCGTCGCAAATGTTCGTCCAATCTGGGCATTATTTCGACGAAATTACAGGGACGGTGGCGATAGTCGAACTGCTTTTCCAAAATCCCGTCCCAAGCGTCCTTGCAAGCGCCCGGACTGCCCGGCAATGCAAATAGATATGTGCCGCCTGCCACGCCGCCAGTTGCCCGCGATTGAACGGCGGAAGTGCCGATCTTTTCCATGGAAATAATTGTGAACACCGTGCCGAAAGCCTCGATTTCCTTCTCATAGACATCGCGATGCGCCTCGACAGTTACGTCGCGCCCCGTCAGGCCGGTACCCCCGGTGGAAATTACCACATCTATTTCCGGGTTAGCGATCCAGGCCCGCAACTGATCGGCGATCTTGCTGCGTTCGTCCTGAATGATGCTGCGGTCAGCAACGTGATGCCCGGCGCGTTCGATGCGGTCCACAAGTGTCTGGCCGGATTTATCTTCATCCAGCGACCGCGTGTCCGAGACGGTTAGCACGGCGATACGGACCGGAATGAAGTCTTTGGTCTCATCAATGCGCGACATGTTTCCTCAGGCCCTTTCCAAAATGGCAAGCCGGATCGCGAGGGCTGTGAAAATCCCTCCGGTCACCCAGCCCATGATGCGCGAAGCGCGCGGGTTCGCGATCAACACTCGCCCAGCACCCCCGGCAAAAATTCCCACTAGTCCGTTCACTGCGAAGCCGCCCAGCGCAATGATTGATCCGAAAATCAGGAACTGAAGCAGAATCGCGCCCGCTGCCGGATTCACAAATTGCGGAATAAAGGCCAGAACGAACAGGATGACTTTGGGGTTCGTCAGATTGACGACCAAACCGTCCCGGAATGCCAGTTGCGTGGGTCCGGACGGCGCGTCCGCAGAGACTACCCCGTTCCGAAATGCACCCAAGGCGAGATACAACAGATAGGCTACGCCCATCCAGCGGATCACGTCGAACAACCAGGGCATCGTCGCCACGGCTGCGCCAAGACCAAGGCCTGCCAGCAGAACGTGAACCATGGACCCGGCAGAAATACCTGCACTGGCGGCGATTGCCGATTTAGGCCCGGACCTAATACCTTGCCCAAAGCAAAACATCATATCGGCCCCGGGCGTCAGATTCAGGGCAATTGCAGCTGGGATAAACGCCAGCAACGTAACTGTTTCTATCACGTTGTGACCTCGAACCAATTCACCGTGGGGCCAAGGTTGGCGATCTGCGTCACTCCGATCGTACCGCGATATCCCCAACTGTCGTGGATATGCCCGCAAAGCGCGTATTGAGGCTGCAAGCGTTCAATTGCGTTTCGCACCGCCACCGACCCTACGGCATCGCCCATCGACGTAGTATCGCCGTGGCCCTTCGGTGGGGAATGAGCGATCAGGATGTCGGTGCCGTCACACCGGTCCAGAAGCTCGGCCGCCTCGGGATCAGACAGGTCGCAAGACCAGCCGCCAAACGGCGTAACTGGCACTCCGTAGCCCAGCCCAAACAGGCGCAGACCATCCATCGTCATACCTGTCCCGTGCAGGACGTGCACGCCTTCAGGTGCGGCGTCTTCCAGTTCTTCCACACTTTCGGCATTGCCGGGCACCACGACCATTGCAGCCGAAATACCCGCAAGCATAGCCATCGCGTCATCCAGCCCTTGCCGCATATTACAGAAATCCCCTGCGCCAATCACCAGATCGGCCTCGGCGCTGGCTGCGACAACCTCGGCCGCGCGATTGCGCGCCATATGCAGGTCCGAGAACGCGAGGATTTTCATGCCTTTCCCTCCAGCCGCGCTTTGAGTTCCAGCAAATCGGCCCATGCCTGCCGTTTCATCTGCGGCTGTCGCAGCAGGTAAGCTGGGTGGAACATCGGGATCACCGGTAGATCCATCGCCTGATCCCACTGACCGCGAAGCCGTGTGATCCCCCGTTTACCCAGAACAGCCTGACAGCTGATATTGCCCATCACCACCAAAACCTCGGGCTTGGCCAAGGCGACGTGCCGTTCCAGGAACGGCTTCAGCATGCCAATCTCTTCGGGTTTGGGATCCCGGTTCTGCGGTGGGCGCCACGGCAGGACGTTAGTGATATAGACGTTTTCCGCCCGGTTCAGATCAATCGCAGCCAACATGCGGTCCAGCAATTGCCCGGCCCGCCCGACAAAGGGCCTACCCTCGCGGTCCTCATCCCGACCCGGTGCTTCTCCGATTACCATCACCTTCGCACCCGGTGTGCCGTCAGCAAAGACCAGCTGTCGTGCGCCTCTCTTCAATTCGCAATGGTCAAACGCGTCCATGGCCGCCTGCAACTGATCCAATGTACCCGCGGCTTGGGCAACTGATCTTGCTACAGCAACCGGATCCACCTGTTTGGGTTTTTCTGGTGCGGTCTGCGCTTTTTGGGTTCTTTTGGCTTTGGGCGCTGTATCAGGCAGCGCATACCGGTCAACCGGTGCGTCACCGATCGCATCCGTTGCGCCCAGCTCGATCTGCCATTCCAGCAGGGCGCGGGCAGTATGATAGTCCAAAGCCGATTCCATATCCCTCAATCTAACCACCTTTTGAACGAGGGAAAGCAGATAGACCTTGATTGGTCGGTCCATCGCACCGACGATTGCCATATTCATGTTGTCTGTTTTGCGATTCTTGTTCCTTGGCTTGCTGCTGATCATTCTCAGCGGTCCGGCTTCTGCGCAGTTCAAAGACAGATATGGCCAGTGTCGCGCGGGCCAATTCAAATGCGGCAGCACGTGTTGCTCGGGCGGACAAAGATGCAGCTTTGACGGGCACTGCATTCCATTGGGCGGCACCTATTGCGGTGGCGGCAGAACCTGCGGCCCGTTCGAACGCTGCGTGGCAGGCGGCACCCGGTGCGCCCCAGCCGGACAAAATAAGTGCAGATCGCGTCTGGATTGCCCGGGCGGCAGCACCTGCAACGCCCGCGGGGAATGCGAGAAGATAACGCCCGACATTCTGGAACTGCCTTCCCTGACGTGTGACGACGGTCGCATTTGCGGATCCGGATCGTCCTGCCTGCCGGGGGGAGGATGCACGCGCCCCGGTTGGTTTGTCTGCGAAAAAACCGGGTCTCAGTGCCGTCAGGGATTCAAATGTTCAAAAAACCAAGGATGTGTTCCTGTTAAGGCCATCGACTGCGGATACGGCAAGTGGTGCAAGCCCGGCGAACAGTGTCTGCCCGAAGGCGGGTGCGAGAAACTGCCTGAAGGATCTGATCCTTAGGTTGCCTTGGGCTGCGTGGCTTCTTATAAGCGGCGCGATTGTCAGACAGGAGCCCGCCAATGCGTTTCGCCCATCGTCACCTTCTTGGCATCGAACATCTGTCGCAATCCGATATCACTGCCATCCTTGATCTGGCCGAGAAATACGTCGACATGAACCGTCAGTCGACCAAGCATTCCGACGTTCTGTCGGGCCTGACGCAGATTAACATGTTCTTCGAGAATTCGACCCGCACGCAGGCCAGTTTCGAAATCGCGGGCAAGCGGCTGGGCGCGGACGTGATGAACATGGCGATGCAGGCCAGCTCGATCAAAAAAGGCGAGACGCTGATCGACACGGCCATGACGCTGAATGCAATGCACCCAGACCTGTTGGTGGTACGCCATCCACATTCAGGTGCCGTTGATCTGTTGGCGCAGAAAGTGAATTGCGCTGTACTGAACGCCGGCGATGGTAAGCACGAACACCCGACGCAGGCTCTGCTGGATGCTTTGACCATTCGTCGTGCCAAGGGTCGCCTGCACCGGCTGAACATTGCGATCTGCGGCGATGTCGCTCATTCCCGCGTTGCCCGGTCAAACCTGATCCTGCTGGGTAAGATGGAAAACCGTATTCGCCTGATCGGGCCGCCGACATTGGTTCCGTCGCAATTCGCAGATTTTGGCGCCGAAATTTACGACGACATGAACGAAGGTCTAAAGGACGTCGACGTCGTCATGATGCTGCGTCTCCAGAAAGAGCGGATGGACGGCGGCTTTATCCCGTCGGAGCGGGAATACTACCACCGCTATGGCCTCGACGCTGCGAAACTGGCACAGGCCAAACCCGACGCCATCGTCATGCACCCCGGTCCGATGAACCGCGGGGTCGAGATTGACGGAACACTGGCGGACGACATCAACCGGTCAGTCATTCAGGAACAGGTCGAAATGGGCGTCGCCGTTCGCATGGCCGCAATGGAGCTGCTGGCCCGCAACCTTGGTGAGGCCGCATGAGTGATCTGAACGTCGCCCCACATGAACACGGCGTCCTGCGCTTGTTTCAACTCGACATGCGCCCGGAAGAGGCAAAGTTCCTGCACGAACCCGGGGCGGCAGACCAGATTCTGGGTGTCGAGGGTCTGGATCTGGCCCAGATCGACGTCTTTCCTGTCTCGGACCTCGAGGAACTGGGTCTTTATGGCTATCTAAACGAAGGATGTGGCATACCCAAAGATCAACTGGATCGAGATGCACTGGAGAGCGTTGAAGGTTGGGTCATGGTCGTGCGCAGTGCTGCGTTTCAGGGGCGCGCAGCCACGCTGCGACCGAATCCGAAGATGCGCTTAATTGGCCTCTATACCGAAGAGGCGACAAACTGGACCGGCGGAAAGATTGAAACCGATAGCGCAAAACCGTTCTCGGCCCCACAAGTTTCTACACAGGATGACAAACCCCGCCGCATCGGATCGGCCATGCTGGCGGTGGTGGCACTGCTCGTCCTCGGAGGCATCCTGTGGCTGATCCTGTGACCTTTGCGCCCGACAAGGGGGCCTATATCCGCACAAACACATGGCTGGCCGCAGGGGCAATGGCCGTCGCGATGATGGTGCTGTGGTTGATCGGCAATCCCTATCCTTGGACAGGGGCGCCTGCCGGTTTGGCCGCAATCGGTATCCGCGCATGGTATCTGGCTTCGGAGGAAATGACCGCGTCGTGGCAAATGACGGACACCACCCTAACCGGCCCGGGCCCGCGCAATGTGGCGCTGAACCAGATTGAGGCGGTCAAAATCATGGGCAGTTTTGTCCAGATTGTCACTAAGGGCGGTGACAAACATCTGATCAAATATCAGGCAGATCCAGCTGCAACCAAAGCCGCTATCGAAAGGGCAATGGCATGAGCAACACTATTTTCACCAACGCCCGCCTGATCGATCCGGAAGCCGGAACAGACAGCCTTGGGTGGCTGCATGTGTCCGAGGGTCGAATTGCTGGGCGCGGCGAAGGGGATGCTCCGGCGCTGGACGGCGCAGTCATTGATTGCAAAGGACATTGCCTTGCCCCGGGTATCGTCGATATTGGCGTCAAGGTTTGTGAGCCGGGTGAGCGGCACAAGGAAAGCTATAAGTCCGCCGGTCTGGCCGCCGCCGCCGGAGGCGTGACCACGATCGTGACCCGTCCTGACACTTTGCCTGCCGTTGACACTCCGGAAACCTTGGAATTCGCAACCAGGCGAGCGCAGGCCGACGCACCTGTCAATGTCTTGCCTATGGCGGCGCTGACCAAGGGCCGCGAAGGGCGCGAGATGACCGAGATCGGGTTCCTGCAGGATGCCGGAGCCGTGGCTTTCACAGATTGCGACCATGTCGTCGCCAACACCAAGGTGTTTTCCCGCGCCCTGACCTATGCCCGCGCTTGCGGGGCGCTGGTCATCGCCCACCCGCAAGAACCCATTCTCAGCAACGGTGCCGCGGCGACTAGTGGTAAGTTTGCAGTGCTGCGCGGCCTTCCTGCCGTCTCCCCAATGGCCGAGCGGATGGGGTTGGATCGCGACATCGCCTTGCTTGAGATGACCGGCGCCGCTTATCACGCTGACCAGATAACCACCGCCCGCGCCCTGCCCGCGCTTGAGCGCGCAAAACGCAACGGTCTGGATATCACCGCAGGTACGTCGATCCACCATCTGACACTGAACGAGTTGGATGTGGCCGACTATAGGACCTTCTTCAAGGTCAAACCGCCGCTGCGATCCGAGGATGACCGACAAGCGGTGATCGAAGCCGTGCGGACCGGCCTGATCGATACAATCAGTTCGATGCACACGCCTCAGGACGAGGAAAGCAAGCGCCTACCGTTTGAAGAGGCGGCCTCGGGCGCGGTGGCGCTTGAAACGTTGTTGCCCGCGGCACTGCGCCTGTGTCATGCCGGGCAGCTGGATCTGCCCACATTGTTCCGTGCCATGTCTCTGAACCCGGCAAAACGACTGGGCTTGCACAGCGGACGCCTGTCCGAAGGCGCACCTGCAGATCTGGTTCTATTTGACCCAGATGTACCCTTTGTGCTGGACCGGTTCTCGCTGAAATCGAAATCGCAGAACACACCGTTTGACGGTCAGCGGATGCAGGGTAAGGTCACCGCAACTTTCGTTGCAGGCCAAGAAGTTTACCGGAGACCCTGATGCCCTTCATTGACAGCACAACGACCCAGCTAATTCTCTGGGCGGCCTTTGGGTATCTGATGGGGTCGATCCCGTTTGGCATGGTCCTGGCCAAGGTGATGGGCTTGGGCAATCTGCGCAACATCGGTTCGGGCAATATCGGCGCAACCAATGTTCTGCGGACAGGCAACAAAACTGCCGCAGCCCTGACCCTGATCTTAGATGCCGCAAAAGGCGGGGTTGCTGTTCTGGTCGCGCGTGCCCTTGCCGGTGAGGATGCCGCGCAGATTGCAGCGCTGGCCGCATTATTGGGTCATTGCTTCCCCGTTTGGCTGGGCTTTAAGGGAGGCAAAGGGGTCGCCACGTTCCTGGGTATCTGGCTGGCGTTGGACTGGCGCGTTGGTGTCGCCTGTTGCCTGACCTGGCTGGTCGCTGCTGCAATATGGCGTATCTCATCCCTTGCGGCACTTGCAGCCGCCGCGATGTCAACTATTTGGGTCCTTCTGCTGACGAATTCAGTGACGCTGGTACTGACAGGTATCCTGACCATGTTGGTCTACTGGCGCCACAGCGCGAATATCGCCCGCATCAAATCCGGTACTGAACCAAAAATTGGACAGTCTTGAGCGCCTCGGACGCCTTCCTGACCGCCTTTTTCGCCATCCCGGTGGGCTCATCACCGGGTACGCCCACGGCAAGCGATACATCGTCAACCGAACAGAATTCTCTGACGGTAAATCTCAGAAGCTTGTCGCGCACGCTATGGGTGGCGGGGATTATATCAGTCTGAACATCTATCTGACCAGAAACGGATCACTTCTTCGCCCCTGCGAAATGCCGGCCGAAAAAGTTACTGAATTCGTTCTGGCGTTCGTGGCCGACACCTAAGGCCAACTCTGCATTTGTGAACAGAACCTATTCGCCTCTGCACATTCACAATTGATTGCTTTGAACGTGATGGCCTGCCTGCCCACTTGGGTTCCGTGACGACCAATTGCGGGTCTCACGGACAAAAACTCTTGGGTCGTCTGGGCGCAATTTTCAGCGCGACGTGGCGGCCCCTTCACGAAAGGTGAAAACAATGAACAAGTTCAAATCTCTTATTGGCGGCGTTGCGCTGTCTGTTGCCATCGCAGGTTCGGCTTGGGCCGCTGGTGTTGAACTGAATGCAAGCTCGACCGGTCTGGCCTTGCAGGGTTATGACCCGGTTGCCTATTTCACCGAAGGTCAGCCGACGAAAGGTGACTACCGTATCACCGCGCTGCACAATGACGCGATGTACCGCTTTGCCAATGAAGAAAACAAAGCCGCATTCGAGGAAAACCCCGAGGCCTACCTGCCCGCATACGGCGGCTACTGCGCTTTTGGTGCCGCGATGGGCTTCAAGTTTGACGGTGACCCGAACTACTGGAAGATCGTCGACAACAAGCTGTACCTGAACCTGTCGCAGGACATCCAGCAGCGCTGGGAAGGCGACATCCCTGGCTTTATCGATCAGGCCAGCGCCAATTGGGAAGATATTTCCGACAAGACACCGGCGGAACTGCAGCAGTAAATCGCAAACATTCCCCAAAAAAAGCGGCGGCAGATTTTCTGCCGCCGCTTCCCGTTTCGCGACCAGGCAGTCTTACGGTTCCAGAACCGTGCTGCCCGTGGTTTGACGCGCTTCAAGCACTCGGTGCGCCTCGGCAACTTCCGCAAGAGGAAAGCGTTGGTCGATGTGGATTTTGACCTCTCCGCCTTCGACCTTACCGAATAGCCGCCGCGCCATTGCCTGACAGACGGAATGGTCCGAGATGTGGGTAAACAGGGTCGGCCGCGTGATCTTCAACGAACCCTTCTTCCCCAGAATGCCGATATCCATCAACGGAACCGGTCCCGAAGCGTTGCCGAATGAGATCATCATCCCCAAAGGTTTCAGGCAGTCCAGCGAGCCATTGAACGTGTCCGCGCCAATGGAGTCCATCACCACATCCACACCCTTTCCACCAGTGATCTCTGCCACACGCTGGGCAAAGTTCTCAGTCCGATAGTTGATGCAATGCGCGGCCCCGTTGAACTGTGCAAGGCTGCATTTCTCATCCGTTCCAGCGGTTCCGATAAGGGTGATACCTTCGGACTTGGCCCATTGGCAGGCAATCAAACCAACACCACCGGCTGCCGCATGGAACAGAACCGTGTCACCGCGTTTCAAGGGCGTTGTCCGATGAAACAAATACTCCACCGTCATCCCCTTGAGCATCATCGCCGCGGCCGCATCAAAGGAAATCCCTTCAGACAACGGGCATACCTGCGCCGCAGGCATCACGCGCGCTTCGCAATAAGCTCCGGCGGGGGCTGCGGCATAGGCTGCGCGTTGGCCGGGTTTCAGATGGGTAACACCTTCACCTACGGCCTCAATCACACCTGCAGCTTCCATGCCCAGCGCATGCGGCAGATCCAGCGGATACAGCCCGGTGCGCTGGTAAACATCAATGAAGTTCAACCCACATGCCCTTTGGCGAATGCGAACCTCGCCGGGTCCGGGATCGCCCAAGGGCCGGTCTTCGATCTTCAGAACTTCGGGGCCGCCGTGTTCGTGAATGACGACGGTTCTTGCCGTTTGCTGCATGCTGACCTCCTGTTGCCTGACGCCAAGCTAACACGACTGTGAAACAGGGCAATTGGAAGGTTTTTGCCGCCACGCAACCACAGCGCGAAAAACTGTGCTATACTAGGTCCCGAGCGTTGCCGGCTGGTCCGGCCAAAGGCAACCAACGCCGGATTGACCCCGCTGCGCACTGGCAAAGGGAGGGGATCAAGATGGCCAAAACAATTGGAAATCCAATTAGCTGGGCGGCCCGAAACATTGGCGCAACCGGCGATCACATCACCGAAAGCGTGCACCACATCGGCAGCGCGGAAACTCGGCATCTGCCGCAGGTGCAAACCCTGACGATGCAGGATCTGAAGGCCTGTTTACAGGCCGGGTACAACGATTTCCTGGAAACGCGGGCGGATGCCATTTTCATCATACTGGTTTACCCGATCGCGGGCTTGTTGATGTTCGGGTTCGGCCTGAACCGCAATATGGTTCCGCTTCTGGCGCCGCTGATCATGGGATTCGCACTTGTGGGTCCAATAGCCGCCGTGGGCCTTTACGAGATCAGCCGCAAACGTGAACAAGGCGGCGAAGTGCATTGGTTGGACGCCTTGGGCGTATTCCGGTCCCCATCGTTTGGCGCGATTCTGGCTTTAGGTTTTTATCTGGTCATGCTGTTGCTGGTCTGGCTGATGGTCGCACAGAGCATATACGTGCATACGCTAGGGCCTGATCTGCCCGCCTCATTCGGGGCCTTCGTGACTCAGGTGTTCACCACAGGAGCAGGCTGGTCCATGATCATCTTCGGAAATGCGATCGGGTTCCTGTTTGCGTTGGTCGCATTGGCCGTGAGTGTCGTCAGCTTTCCGCTTTTGCTGGACCGTCAGGTTGGCCTGCCGGTTGCAGTCGTAACTTCTGTCCGGGTGCTGCGGCATAACCCAGGTGTCATTCTGGCGTGGGGGTTCATCGTGGCGGCCTTGCTGATTATCGGAGCCATCCCGATGTTGTTGGGGCTGATCGTCGTCATGCCCGTCTTGGGCCACGCGACCTGGCATCTCTACCGCCGCGCGGTGGTCTGATTGAAAAAGCGCGGGAGCTACCCGCGCCTAAGCTTTAGCCGGCGACTTTCAGGACGATCTTTCCGATATGTCCCGAACTTTCCATCCGTGCATGGGCGGCTGACGCATCCGCCAGATCGAACTCACTATCCATCACAGGGGCCACCTTCCCGGCCTCCAGCAATGGCCAGACGGCTTCGCCCAGATCCTGCGCAATCTTCGCCTTTGCCAGATCACTTTGAGGGCGCAAAGTACTGCCAGTCAGGGTCAGGCGTTTGACCATCATCATCGCAAAGTTCAACTCGACCTTCGGACCTTGCAGGAAGGCGATCTGAACCAGACGCCCATCCTCGGCCAGAGCTTTGACGTTACGCGGGATATAGTCGCCACCAACCATGTCGAGGATCAGGTTCGCCCCACCTTCGGCGCGCATGACACCCACAAAATCCTCGTCCCGGTAATTGATCGCCTTCTCGGCGCCAAGGCTCACACAAGCATCGCACTTCTCAGCAGACCCGGCCGTTGCAAATACCCGCGCGCCAAACGCATTCGCCAGCTGAATAGCCGTTGTGCCAATTCCGCTTGACCCGCCATGAACCAGAAAACGCTCGCCCGCTTTGAGCCCACCACGAGTGAAGACGTTGGACCAGACAGTGAAGAAGGTTTCGGGCAGACAGGCCGCTTCTTTCATCCCCATTCCCGAAGGAACTGGCAGACAATGTGCGGCTGGGGTGGCCACATATTCCGCATAGCCACCACCAGGCAACAATGCGCAAACCTGATCGCCAACTGCCAGACCTTGTACCCCGGCACCAACGGCAACAATCTCGCCCGACGCCTCAAGCCCAGGCAAATCGCTGGCGCCCGGAGGCGGATCGTATGCCCCGGCGCGCTGCAGCGCATCCGGGCGGTTCACGCCAGCATAGGCCACTTTCAGGATCACTTGTCCGGCTTGCGGTTCGGGCACGGGGCGTTCCGTCAGTTGCAGAACATCCGGGCCACCGGGTTTGGTGATTTCGACAGCGCGCATCATCTGGGTCATGGGCAAATCTCCTTTGCCCAATGCCTAGCAGGCAATTTCTGGAAGGCCCAGACGCTTACTTGCGCGGGTTCAGCATCCCCGGCAAATCGGCCCTCATTTTCAAGGGTGGCTTCACCTGACCGGCCAGCCAATTTGGAACCGCCAGAAACGGTTTGAACAGCGGGTTACCATTCACCTGCGCTTTGATCTTTTCGATCTGCATAACGTTATCTATGCGCCGATCCAGAAACTCCCATGTTTTCTGGTGATCGGGGGAATCGTCGCCCAGCCAGAACAGCAGTGTCGAGGAATAGACACCCGACAATGTCGCACGTTTTGTGTACCAGTTCACATCGTCCGATGTATCTCCCAGCGTGTCCCAAATCAGATCACAGGTCTGCCACAGTGCTTTTGCCCCATCGGCTGCATGAGTAGGCAGGGAAAACAACGTCATGCCCCGGCGAACCAGTTCCTTGTCCGGAACAGCCTCAAGCCGAAAGCGAACTGCGGCGGCGATTCGCTCTCGGAACTTCAGATCGCTCAGGTCCGTGGATTTAAGGCGGTCTTCCATCGCCGCGTCGCCGCGCGCATGGAACGCAAGCGCCAGATCAACTGCGCCGCGGGGGCAGATCGCGCGCGCCAGAGTGTCATCCATATCGCAATCTAATATAGCCGCGCGAAAGCTGGCCTCGGACCAGCCGTCAAACGGCACATGGATCAAGACTGCGTCCAAAAGCTGCTGTTTTGCATCTTCATAAGTGGTCGTCATGGCGGTTCTCCGGTTCTCAGAGCCAGTACTAGACAAGATAGAGGCGCTTTGCTATACGGCCAACTCCTGCAATTTCCTTGCAACTCTATCTAGAAAGGTGGTGACAACCACATGCAGGTTAGTGTTCGCGACAATAACGTCGATCAGGCGCTTCGTGCCCTGAAGAAAAAGCTGCAGCGCGAAGGCGTGTTCCGTGAAATGAAGCTTAAGCAACATTTCGAGAAACCGTCCGAGAAAAAAGCGCGCGAGAAGGCTGAAGCGATCCGTCGTGCCCGTAAACTGGCACGTAAGAAAGCACAGCGCGAAGGTTTGCTCTAAAACCTCGCTCGTCCAGCTTTGGATGACACTTTTTGACGACCCCCGAGGCATCGCCCGGGGGTTTGTCGTTTTCAGGGTCGGATGATTTATGCCGACTCGGGCCGCCTACGCGCGACAAGCTGCCATTTCCCCCTCAGCAACATTTTGCCCGGCATTTTGCAGCGCAGCGAATCTCGTGGCGGTAGCACTGCCCCGCCAAAACTCGCCTTAAAGCACTCCGTCCCTATGAACGCAGCATCCAGCCTTTGTAACTGGCGCCGTCTACCACGACAAAAACCAATCGGAGGCAAAAATGTCGACTGCAAGTAGTATCGAACGAGAAATGCTGGCGCTTATTAACCAAGAGCGTACATCCCGCGGGCTGGACCCCTTACAGCTTGAAACCCGCCTGAACGACTCGTCCGAGGATCACAGCGAGTGGATGCTGGAAACGGACAGGTTCAGCCACACCGGCTCGGGTGGCAGCAGCGCCACACAGCGGATGGAAATGGCAGGGTTCGATTTCTCGGGCAACTGGCGATCAGGTGAAAACATCGCCTGGCAATCTGAGCGCGGTGCGCCCGGTATCAGCGATGACGTCGCGCAGCTTCATCAGAACCTGATGAACAGCCCCGGTCACCGTGCGAACATTCTGAACCCGGATTTCAAATACATTGGCATCGGTATTGAAACCGGTGACATGCAGGGTTTCGATGCCGTAATGGTGACGCAGAACTTCGCCGCCACCCAGGGTGAAGTTATGCTGGACAATGGCTCCACCACACCGCCGGCTCCGACACCACCGGTTGAAGAAACCCCGCAGCCTGAAGAGCCCGTGGCCGAAGTACCTGATCCCGAGGTTACCGAGCCAGAGGAACCCGTAGCCGAAACACCGGATACCGACCCAGAGGAACCGGCACCCGAAACGCCTGACACTGATGTCACCGAGACTGAAGGGCCGGGGCCGGAAACGCCCGACACTGACGTCACCGAGACTGAAGAACCGGAGCCCGAAACGCCCGACACCAACGTCACCGAGACCGAGGAGCCGGAACCGGAAACACCCGACACCGACGTCACCGAAACCGAAGAACCGGAGCCAGAAACACCCGACACCGATGTCACCGAGACAGAAGAACCGGAGCCAGAAACACCCGACACCGATGTCACCGAGACAGAAGAACCGGAAACACCCGGAACCGAGGAACCGGAACAAGTCGCCTGTTTTGACGTTCAGGAATTCCTTGCCGAGATAAGGTCCTTTGTCCAATCACTGCAGGCACAGTTCGACCAGTTTGACTGGAACGACTCAGACTATGCCGATGCAGAACCCGAAGCGGATGACTTTGATATGACGATGACCGGTGCCAACAATGGTGGGGACGATGTGGATACCACATGTTCTGACATGTCCGGAAACGATTCAGGTGATGTCTTTGTGTTCAACTATTATGACTTCGACTGCATGATGGACGCAGCTTAACAAACCCTATGGTGCGAGGCGGGGATGAGCCTGCCTCGCACCAATTCCAACTGGGATTTCAATAGACCTTAGGAACGTATAATTCGTCCGGCAGAATCCGGCGTTCATACTCAGGATTGTACTTACGGTCCGGCAAATCGACCTTTTCCTGCGGTACGTCCGAATACGGAATCTTAGTCAGTAGATGCTCGATACAATTCAGGCGTTCGCGCTTTTTGTCATTGCCTTCGACGATGTACCACGGCGCTTCGGGAATGTTCGTACGAAACAACATATCCTCTTTGGCCTTTGTGTACGCCTCCCACCGAATGCGCGACTCCAGATCCATAGGGGACAGTTTCCACTGCTTCATCGGATCGTGAATGCGCATCAGGAACCGCAACTGCTGTTCTTCGTCGGTGATCGAGAACCAGTATTTCAGCAAGATGATACCCGACCGCACCAGCATTCTTTCGAATTCGGGAACGTCCTGAAAAAACTGTTCGACCTGATCTTCGCTGGCAAAGCCCATGACTCGTTCAACGCCTGCGCGGTTGTACCAGGACCGGTCGAACAGAACGATTTCACCGGCGGCCGGCAGATGCGGAACATAGCGCTGAAAATACCATTGGCTTTGCTCCCGGCGGCTGGGCGCGGGCAATGCGACCACACGCGCAACACGCGGATTTAGGCGCTGGGTGATGCGCTTGATCACCCCACCCTTACCGGCACTGTCGCGCCCTTCGAAAAGAATGCACACTTTGGCACCGGTGTGTTGAACCCAGTCCTGGACCCGGATCAATTCGGCCTGCAATCGCAGAAGGTTCCGGAAATAGACCTTGCGGTCCAACATTTCGGGATGTTGTTCCTTATAGATCTTGCGAACTTCCATCGACAGCATCGGTTCGCTGAATTCAATCTCGAAATCTTCATCCAGCGTGTCTTCCAGCTCGGCTTCCAGCCAGTCTTTGGGGGCATCATTGTGTTCGTAAGCCAAGATCTGCTCCTTATTGGTCAACGGGTTCCGACCATACCAAGGTTGTGTGACCGCCTGATGTCATCAGATAAATTGATGAACGCTCCGCGCAAGTTCAATACCAAGTTGGCGCGGGGCCGGAAAACAGGCAGATGTACGGTCATTCCCATAATTGAACTGACCAGCGCCGGGATACAAGCGTCTGAATTGACGCAATGCCGCCATACTGGCCCGGTCTGTCCCCGTTTGGCCGTTCTATTTTGGGGGTATCCGACGGTATCCCCACACAAATGAGCACACAATGGCGGTGAGGCATTTTACATCCCTTTTGCCAGCGAAATGGCTTAGTTCAAACGGATCGGTGGTATACTCTGTGCGGTTTCGAAGCTGCGCACCTGACCCCGTTCACCCTGCGCCAGCCAGATAGTCACACCGGCAAGGCGGTCGTTTTGAACACGGTGCGCAGTGCGAATGAGCTTTGCATCTGCGCCACCCCGGGAAGCCGCGAAAGGTATTGACGGTGAATGCGGGCGAAATCCTCGGTATTCTCAGCAACAACTTTCAAAATATAGTCTGCCGTACCTGCCATAAGGTGACATTCAAGAACGTCGGGAATACGCGCCACCGCTTTTTCGAACGCGTCCAACAGCTCTTCTGCCTGACCTTGCAGGGTGATCTCGACAAACACCGTGGTGGGGACATTCATCTTGCGTGCATCCAGCAGCGCCACATAGTTGCGAATGTACCCTTCGGCCTCAAGTCGCTGGACTCGACGATGACAGGCCGAGGG
Source organism: Ruegeria atlantica (assembly GCF_013032505.1). Taxonomy (GTDB): domain Bacteria; phylum Pseudomonadota; class Alphaproteobacteria; order Rhodobacterales; family Rhodobacteraceae; genus Ruegeria; species Ruegeria atlantica_F. The sequence goes on along the minus strand of NZ_WQCG01000005.1, from coordinate 53,115 downwards.
CGACAGATTCACCTGATCTGACAGTTCTGCATTCGACATCCTGCCATTTCGCTGCAGGGCAGCCAGAATCTTTTTATCAGTCGTATCAAGGCTCATTCGCGCACATCCTTTGCAAGATGAGGCAACATTACAGGAAATTATCGCAAAGAAAAACCAAATGACGGGCAGAGTTTCACAGAAATTGCATCCCAGGTTGCCCATAATTTAGGCAGTTTATGAATGGAGGAGCAAAACATGAAAATCGGTTGCCCCAAGGAAATCAAACCCCAGGAATTTCGTGTTGGCATGACGCCTAACGCCGCGCAAGAAGCTGTCGCGCGCGGCCACGAAGTTATCATTGAAACCAATGCCGGCATGGGTTCCGGTTTTGACAACGACTCGTATATCGCTGCAGGTGCCCGCATCGTCGACACCGCAGAAGAAGTGTTCGCGACCGCGGACATGATCGTAAAGGTCAAAGAGCCCCAGGCGATTGAACGCAAGATGCTGCGCGAAGGTCAGCTGCTGTTCACCTATCTGCACCTGGCACCCGATCCAGACCAGACCCACGACCTGCTGGCATCAGGCTGCACGGCAATTGCCTATGAAACCGTAACCGACCGTAACGGCGGCCTGCCGCTGTTGGCGCCAATGTCCGAAGTTGCCGGTCGCCTGGCACCTCAGGTTGGTTCGTGGACCCTGCAAAAGGCAAATGGCGGCCGCGGCGTTCTGATGGGCGGCGTTCCGGGTGTCGGCCCGGCCAAGGTCATCGTGATCGGCGGCGGCGTTGTTGGTACCCACGCGGCCAAGATCGCGGCAGGCATGGGCGCTGATGTCACCGTGTTGGACCGCTCACTGCCGCGCCTGCGTTACCTTGACGACGTCTTCGGCGGCACATTCAAAAGCCAGTACTCCACAGCCGGCGCAACGGCCGAGCTGATCCAGGATGCCGACATGGTTATCGGTGCTGTTCTGATCCCGGGCGCTGCGGCACCCAAGCTGATCTCGCGCGCGCAGTTGTCCACCATGAAACCCGGCGCGGTTTTGGTTGACGTTGCCATCGACCAGGGCGGCTGCTTTGAAACCTCCAAGGCGACCACCCATGCGGACCCGATCTACGAAGTTGACGGCGTCATGCACTACTGCGTGGCCAACATGCCGGGCGCAGTTGCGCGCACCTCGACCATCGCACTGGGCAACGCGACCATGCCGTTCATGCTTTCGCTGGCAAGCAAAGGCTGGAAGAAAGCGTGTCAGGACGACCCGCATCTGCTGGCAGGCCTGAACGTACATGCCGGTCAGTTGACCTATGAAGCCGTCGGTACGGCACTGGGTCTGGACGTTGTCTCGCCCGAGGCAATCGTCAACGCCTGAAGCACTCCCGTCCCTGAAAGCACCCGCAGAGCGGCTGCTTTACAGTGTTGGGCATGGCGGCGCGCCTTTGGCGCGCCGCTTTTCGTTTATGGCCACGATCCTGGCTTCCCAAAAAGAAACGCCGCGCTGAAAGCGCGGCGCCGGGCCCAACCGTAGGAGGGCATTTCCAATGCCCGCGCGACGGGCGCGAGCCTTTACCCTTCCTTGTGGATTTCCACCGAATGCGGGTAGGGAATCGAAACACCTTTGGCGTCAAAGGCTTCCTTGACAGCTTTGGTCAGATCGAACTTCACATCCCAATAATCCGCTGCCGCGCACCACAGGCGCGCTGTCAGATCAACCGAGCTGTCGCCCAGATTGGTCACGCGAACCCACGGTTCCGGGTCATCCATGATGCGCTCATCAGCCTTGGCGACATCCAGAATGATCTTCATTGCCTCATCTGCACTGTCACCATAGTCGATGCCGAACACCAGATCGACGCGGCGCGTGTCATGAGCCGAGTAGTTGGTGATGATTGATCCCCAGGACTGGCCGTTCGGCACAATGATCTGGACGTTGTCTGGCGTCACCAATTCAGTCGTGAACAGGTTCAGGTCTTTCACCGTCCCCGCGGTTCCGCCGATATCGACATATTGACCCAGCTTGTAGGGACGGAAGACAACCAGCATAACACCGGCAGCAAGATCGCTCAGAGTTCCCTGCAGGGCCAGACCGATGGCAAGTGATGCAGCACCCAGAATGGCGACGATACTTGTCGCCTGAATGCCAAAGATGCCCAGGACGGCAACCAGCACCATGGCCAGTATGACCCACTTCACCAAGCTGGCGACAAAATTCCCAAGTGTCGGATCAATTTGCGGCGTCGCATTGATCCGGCGGCGGACCATGCCGGCAATGGCACCAGCAACGATCCACCCAAGAATTAGTACGAACAGCGCCTTGACCGCGCTTATGATCAGCGGGGCGAATGCACCCACCTGTGTTACGACGTCATCCACGCGCATCTCCTTTCGATTCACGGCGAACCCGCGTCTCTCGGCGCGGGATTGGCGGAATAGTGGTCCATAAGCGCGCTTCGGTCTAGGTGCGAGATACACAGGTTTTCCCCGTTGTTCCCAATTACACAGGCCCTGACCGGGTACGCACAGCACAAACACTGGCAAGACAGGGTCACCATGCCTAACTATTGCAGGCAACCCATGACAGGAGCCCCCATGCTGGACACCGCCTCTCACCCGATTACAGCCCGCTGGCCTGCGCAGTTTCCAGACAGGATTCAGCTCTACTCTTTTCCCACACCCAACGGCGTCAAAGCGTCAATCATGCTGGAAGAAACCGGCTTGGCCTATGAAGCCCACCGGGTGACCCTTTCAGACACGGACGTCAAAAGCCCCGAGTTTCTTTCACTGAACCCAAACAACAAGATCCCGGCGATTATCGACCCGAACGGCCCTGATGGCACACCCATTAGCCTGTTCGAAAGCGGTGCAATCCTGATTTACCTAGCAGAGAAAAGCGGGAAGTTTCTGGGCCAGACCAAAGCTGACAAGTACCGCGTGATCCAATGGGTGATGTTCCAGATGGGGGGCGTCGGTCCGATGTTCGGGCAATTGGGATATTTCCACAAATTCGCAGGTAGCGAGATCGAGGACCCGCGCCCGCGCGAGCGTTACGTGAACGAAGCCAAGCGGCTGCTGAACGTTCTGAACCAACAGCTTGAGGGTCGCGATTGGATTGCCGATGAATACTCAATTGCCGATATCGCAATCGCGCCGTGGCTGCGCGGGCTTGAGTTCTACAATGCTCACGACCTTGTCGGCTGGGAAGACCACGCAAATCTGTTGGCTTATCTCGATCGGTTCTTGAATCGCCCCGCGGTGCAGAAAGGCTTGGTTACGCCGCCCCGCGATTGATTGTTTCGGCGATCTTTTCTGCAATCATGATAGTGGGCGCATTGGTATTGCCACCAATAAGTGTCGGCATGATCGATGCGTCCACAACCCGCAGCCCATCAACGCCATGAACGCGGCCTTCGATGTCCACCACCGCCATATCGTCCACCCCCATCTTACAAGTTCCGACCGGGTGATAAATCGTATCGGCGCGGTTCCTGATATCGGCTTCTAGCGCTTCGTCGCTTCCGTCATGTGCATAGAGACGCTTTTTCCGCCACGGCTCAAGCGGTTCAGCTTCTAGAACTGACTCCATAACACGCGCCCCGCGCTTCAAAAGATCCAGATCACGGTTATCGCTAAGATAAGCCGGATCAATGCGCGGCGGCTCTCCGGCCTGATCCGAGCTAAGCCCAACACTGCCGCGGCTGAACGGGCGCAAGACACAGACATGACACGAAAACCCGTGCGGCAAGTGAATCTTTCGCATGTGGTCGTCGACGATGCCGACAACAAAATGAAGCTGAAGATCTGGCTTGGCGACGGAAGGGTCCGATTTGATAAACGCGCCGCCTTCGGCAAAGGGGGTGGCAAACAGGCCCTCTCCGGTGCGACGCCAGTCCAGGCCGGCCTTGGCCAACTTCAACAGGCCACCAGGTGTAAGCCCAACAACGTCTTTACGTTTCGAATGATAGCTGAGGACATAGTCCAGATGATCCTGCAGGTTTTGACCAACGCCGGGCAAGTCGTGCTGAACCGCGATACCGTGCTGCTTCAACTCGGCTTCCGGCCCGATACCTGACAACATCAGCAATTGCGGCGAACCAAATGCGCCCCCGGACAGGATAACTTCCCGCCGGGCGCGCACTTCGACCGCTTTGCCCTTCCGACGCAGCAACACACCGGTTGCGCGCTTTTTGTCAAAAAGGATCTTCTCGGCTTCTACCCCGGTCATGATCGTCAGATTTGGCCGTGTTTTGATGCCCCGTAAATAGGCCGCCGCGGCCGAGCAACGTTCACCCTTATGCTCTCCGCCGTGGAACTGCGTGACCTGATACAAGCCCGCCCCTTCCTGTTCCGGCCCGTTGAAGTCGTCTGTCTCGCGAATTTGCTGCTGGCCGCAGGCTTCCACAAAGGCATGTGAGATCGAGCGCGGCTCGGACTGGTTCGACACTTGCAACGGACCATCGCCGCCATGAAGGTCATCCGCGCCGCGCTCATTGCCTTCGGACTTTCGAAAGTAGGGCAGGACGTTTTCCCAATCCCAACCCTCGCATCCCAGATCCGCCCATTCATCATAGTCGCTGGGGTGACCGCGCACGTACAGCATCGCATTGATCGCCGACGACCCGCCCAATGCCTTGCCCCGCGGCTGAAACCCTTTGCGACCATTCAACCCGGGCTGACGCACGGTTTCAAAGGCCCAATTATTCAGCTTGGGTCGCCCCGAAACCATGGCTGCTACAAGAGCCGGAGCCCGGATCACCAGATCCTCGCCAGCTCCGCCCGCTTCAAGCAGGCAAACGCTTGTGTCTGGATCTTCGCTCAGCCGCGCGGCCATAACACATCCGGCGGACCCACCGCCCACGATGACATAGTCGAATTCCATGAATGTCTCCCCGTACTGCCCAAGCAGACGGTAGAAAGCACTCTGAATTCACGCAAGGAAAACGTCGCGTGAGTTATTTTGGCAGCGCGCCCGTCAGAACATAGCGCAGTACATCAACGACTTGGCCCGGTTGCTCGGCCACGGCCAGCGCCGCCGCATCCACCTCTTTCAACGCGTGTTGGTGATCAGGGCCGTGCAGCACAATCAGTGATTTCCCCAGAGCCGCGGCGTAACCCGCGTCAAATGCAGCGTTCCACTGTTTGTATTTTTCACCGAACCGGACCACGACCACATCGGCATCCGCGATGCCCTTGCGCGTGCGGATCGCGTTGACCATTGCGCCTTTGTGGTCGTGCCAATACTTGTTTGGCTCGGCCCCCAGAATGGCCACACCGCAGTCATCGCTGGCCGCGTGATCAGTCACAGGACTGTTGAACGTGATGTCCAGACCCTGAGCGCCCTCGATGATCTGTTCCCGCCAATCGGTATGGATTTCGCCGGATAGGTAAACGTTCAGCATCTTTTGCTCCTCCGCAAAAACAGAAAGGGCGCCGCCGCCCTTTCATCTTTTCAAAAAACTCCAGCCGGATGCGGCCAGGCATCACCCGCGCAGAACGCCGCCAGTCGCCTTGGTGACCTTCGCGATGATTTTCTCAGCCACCGCTTCGATGTCTTTTTCCTTTAGCGTCGCATCCGTCGGCTGGAGGCGAACAGTGATGGCCAGAGATTTCTTACCCTCACCCAGGCTACCGCCGATAAACTCGTCAAAGACCCGGACGTCCTCGATCAGTGCCTTGTCAGCACCCGCTGCGGCGTTCACCAGTGTCAGCGCTTCGACGCCCTCGTCGACGACAAAGGCAAAGTCACGCTCGACCGCCTGAAGATCGCGCAATTCCAGCGCCGCTCGGGTGGCACCGGACTTACGTGGCAGTGGCACCTCTTCCGGCCAGATGGTGAAAGCCATCGCAGGGCCTTTGATATCCATCGCCTGCAACACGCGCGGGTGCAGCTCACCAAAGACGCCCAACACCTTTTTCGGGCCAAGACAGATCTTGCCGTGACGGCCAGGATGCCACCACGCATCACCGTCGCGCAGGACCTGCACTTTAGCGGGCGCACCGATTGCGGCCAGCACAGCCTCGGCATCTGCTTTGGCGTCAAACACATCGACAGGGCGCGAAGCACCGTGCACATCCTTGGGACCGCTGCGCCCAACCAAAAGGCCAGTGATCTGGGTTTTTTGATCGCCAGGCTCGCCATCGTGAAACACCGGGCCAACCTCGAACAGCGCGACATCGGTATAGCCACGCGCTTGATTTCGTGCCGCAGCCTGCAACAGGCCGGGCAGCAAATCGGGGCGCATATGGCTCATCTCGGACGAGATCGGGTTTTCAAGCTGCGTCGCCTCATCCCCGCCACCGAACAACGCGGCCGAGGCCTGATCGATGAAGGTATAGCTGACACATTCGTTGTACCCCAGCGCCGCACAAGTGCGACGTGCCATCGACTGACGCCGCTGCGACGGGGTCATCACCGCCTTGGGAATACCATCCGTAATACGCGGCAGCGGCTTACCCTGCAGTTTGGTCAGAGATGCAATCCGGGCGACCTCTTCCACCAAATCGGCCTCACCCATAACATCGGGACGCCAGCTGGGGACATGCGCCATCTCACCCTCAAGGCGGAAGCCCAAACGCGTCAGAGTCTGGCGCTGCTCGGCCTCGGGAATGTCCATGCCGACCAGCGACTTAACACGCTCAGCGTCCAGCTTATAGGCACGCGAATGATCCGGCACCTTGCCAGCTTCGACCACTTTCGAGGCTTCACCACCGCAGATATCCAGGATCATCTGCGTCGCGTGTTCTAACCCTTCCAGCGTGTATTCCGGGTCCACGCCACGTTCGAACCGGTAACGCGCGTCCGAGTTGATCTTGAGTGCACGGCCCGTCAGAGCGATCTGCACATAATCCCAGAATGCGCTTTCGAGGAAGACATTCACAGTGTCATCAGTGCAGCCCGTTTCCTCACCACCCATGACGCCGGCAATAGATTCCGGACCTTTTTCGTCCGAAATCACCATCATGCCGGGCTGCATGGTGTATTCCTTCTCGTCCAACGCCACCAGCTTTTCGCCACCATTGGCACGGTGAACGCGCAGGTTGCCCTGAACCTTATCGGCGTCGAACACGTGCAACGGACGGTTCTGGTCGAAGGTCATGTAGTTGGTGATATCGACCAACGCCGAGATCGGACGCAGACCAATTGCCTTCAACTGATCCTGCAGCCATTGCGGGCTGGGGCCGTTTTTGACGCCCTTGATCAGACGACCGGTGAAATGCGGCGCGTCGTCCAGCGTATCCTCATCAATTGTCACCTTGATCGGGCTTTCGAAATCACCCGGCACCGGCACATAATCACGCTCTTTTAGCGTGCCAACACCGCGCGCAGCCAGGTCGCGGGCGATCCCGGCCACGCCCAGCGCATCAGGGCGGTTCGGCGTGATCGCGATTTCGATCATCGGATCGACCTTCGCGGGTTCGTTTTCGGCCAGCCAGTCGACGAACTTGTCGCCCACTTCGCCCGAGGGTAGCTCGATGATGCCGTCATGCTCGTCCGACAGCTCCAGCTCGCGCTCAGAGGCCATCATGCCATAGCTTTCGACACCGCGGATTTTGCCGACGCTGATGGTCAGGTCCAGACCGGGGATATACATGCCGGGTTTACAGACAACGACAGTGATCCCTTCGCGCGCATTCGGCGCGCCGCAGATGATCTGCAGATCGCCCTCGTCGGTCGCGACCGTGCACACACGCAGCTTGTCGGCATCAGGATGTTTTTCCGCGTGCTTCACATAGCCCAGCGTAAAGCCTGCCAGACGGTCCGCAGGGTTCACGATCTCTTCGACTTCCAGTCCAAGATCGGTCAGCGTCTCTGCAATCTCATCCACCGACGCATCGGTGTCGAGGTGGTCTTTCAGCCAGGAAAGAGTGAATTTCATCGGTCGGTATCCGCCAGTAAATCTAGGGTCAGACCGCGTTTAGCGGATATTGCGGACAGGGGAAAGAGGGTGGGGGGGGCTTGGGCGCCTACTCTTCCGCGACCGTGTTGGAAACGCCCTCTGCACCGGCAAACACGGCCAGAATCCGTGCAATTTCACCACCTGAGTTCACCCCGGCATGAGGTGAGCGGAATGCCTCGACCAGCGCGTCACCGGTTTTGTAGGTTTTGGTCCCGGCATCCCCGTAGTCCACGGTGATTTCACCCTCTAGCATGTAAGCCGCCAATGGGGTCTCGTGCCGGTGCCAGCCAGTTTTTTGGCCGGGCTGCATGGTCACGATGGCCATGGTTATCTGCGCCTTGCCTTCGGGGTATTCCAGCGGTTCGCCAATCACGGATTTATCGGTCTGCAACAGAACCTCAACCGGCGGATAAGTATCTCGCGCCAGAACAGGTGTGGCGGCAAGGATCAGGGCGCTTAGGAGCAAGGCTTTCATCGGGCAGTTCCATTTTCGGATCATTCCGGGCAACCAAGCTGGAAATACCCGTCCAAGTCAAATGATCAGGGGTATGTCGGTTCACGCCCCAGCAGCTCATCCAACTGCCGCCCAATCCAGCCGTGCGGGATGAAATGCCCGCCCGGATGCGTATCCAGCGAAACCTGCCCCCGGGCGCAATCGGTCCATTCCACCCGGCTGAGCGTCAGGATCGGCACCACGCTCCAATCCCCGCGCGGCGTCGCTGTTTCACACCCGAACTTCTGCCGCCACAGTGCCACCGGATAGGTCGTATCCCCGCCCGGCCCAAAAGGGAAATCCATCACGGTATCGCTGGTCCCGTGCACATGGCGCACCTCGGCCGGGGCCTGCGGGCAGTCCTCGGTCTGGCGGATCGAGCCTGCGACCGCCAGCAAAGCGGCCGTGTCATTTCCCGACTGACAGACATAACGCCACGCCATCGCGCCGCCGAACGAATAGCCAGAGACATAGATGCGGTCCGGGTCAATCGGATAGCGTTTGGCGACGTCCTCCAACACCCGGTCGGCAAAAGGCACGTCGCCGGTGTCCGAGGTCCAGAAATCCCAGCTTTTGCCCAACCCGTTCGGGGCCACCAACAACACACCGCGCAGCTTGGTCGCGCCTGCGATTCGCTCATGATTCACCACTACGGTCCCCTGCCGCGCCCAACCGTGGAAATGCAGCAACACCGGCAAAGGGGTTTCCCCGTCCCAACCCTCAGGTTCCAGCACATGGTATGAGCGGTCACCGAGCTCACAGGCGGTATCGCCGTGGCAGTCGGTGTTCCATGGCCCCATGGCAAAGGTGGGTGTGACGGTCAGCAAGATAAGGCAGAGCAGTCGGTAAATCATCTGCCGAACCCTAGCGAGACTGCGCCCGCTGTCACGTCACAACCCCGTGCGAGATTGTGACAAGCCGCGCTATCGGGCTTTGCTCCGCGCATGCTCTTTGAAACGATCAATTCGAAAGGTTTACCACCAGTAGAAACACTATCTACCACCACTTCCAAAAACCGCTGTTCCGTCTATTGATCTGGTCTTGAGTTTTCTCTCTTTGGGTTCTTTCGCGCAGGAAGAAACTTCCTGTCCGCACGAACTCCAGCCCAGCAATAAGAATGCCCGGTAGAAACAGAAGCGCGGACATAAGGAAAGCGATCACGACGGCAGTCGAGTCACTTTCCCAAATCCGCGATGCGAGCGTTGGCAACACAAACAGCGCGAGAAACAAACATAACAGCCAAAGCAGTGGAAGTTTGGAAACCCTAAGTTTCCACCAATCGCGATATGCTGTTAGCCAGTCGTCCAATCATTTCTCTAACGGCTCAAACCACCATGCAGGTTCGGCATATCCAGCGCTGCAAACCCGTAGTGGCGCAGCCAGCGCAGGTCGCTATCAAAGAACGCCCGCAAATCGGGAATGCCGTATTTCAGCATCGCCAGACGGTCGATACCGATGCCAAAGGCAAAGCCCTGATAGACGTCCGGATCAATCCCACCGGCGGCGATCACTTTGGGGTGGACCATGCCGGAGCCCAGAATCTCCATCCAGTCGTCGCCCTCGCCAATCTTCAGCTGGCCGTTATCCCATGAACAGCGGATATCGACCTCGGCCGACGGTTCGGTGAAGGGGAAGTGCGAGGCGCGGAAGCGAAGTTCGACATCGTCGACCTCGAAGAACGCCTTCACGAACTCTTCGAGAACCCATTTCAGGTTCGCCATCGAGATGTCCTGGTCGATGGCCAGCCCTTCGACCTGATGGAACATCGGCGTGTGGGTCTGGTCATAGTCGGCGCGGTACACTCCACCCGGGCAGATCACGCGGATCGGCGCGCCCTGTTTCTCCATCGAGCGGATCTGCACTGGCGAGGTATGGGTGCGCAGCACATGCGGCGGGCGATTGTCGCCCTCGGCGCGGTGCATGTAGAACGTGTCCATCTCGGCCCGTGCAGGGTGGTGGCCGGGGATGTTCAGGGCGTCAAAGTTGTACCAGTCGTCTTCGATCCGCGGCCCTTCGGCCACCGAAAAGCCCAGTTCGGCAAAGATCGCGGTCAGTTCCTCGGTCGCCTGGCTGACCGGGTGGATGGAGCCCTGACGGCGCGCGCGGGTTGGCAGAGTCACATCCAGCCATTCTGTGCGCAGGCGTTCGTCCAGCGCGGCATCGGCCAAAGCGGCTTTCTTGGCTGACAGGGCCGAGTTGATCTCATCCTTCAGGGCGTTCAGCGCAGGACCTGCAACCTGGCGTTCTTCGGGTGTCATCTTACCTAACTCGCGCATCTTCAGCGCGACCTCACCCTTTTTGCCGACAGCCGCGACACGGATCGCTTCGAGTGCGTTTTCGTCGCCTGCATCGGCGATCTGACCCAGATATTTTGCCTTAAGATCGTCCATGACGGTTCCCTGAATGCTGTTGAGGCTCTGCTATCACAGCAGTCCGCGAAAGCAAGAGGGGCGGATCAGATCGCCCGCAGCATTGCCGCTTGCGGGCCGCACTGCACGGGGCGAATGGTCGGGCCATAGGTTTGAGGTTGTTCCAGAAGCTCGGGGAACAAGGCGAACAGTTCGTCAGCAGCGTCACGATCAAGGCTGGATAAAGCCTGCGCGCCAGGGAAGAAGCTCTCCGAGATCAGGCCGGAGGTCGACACCAGTTGATGCCGGTCAAAGAACAGATGGACATAGTGGACAATGTCGCAAGGCGCGGATGTGATGAAGGTGTCATTGATCAGCGACTTGGCTGGGACAAGCACTTCATCTTCTCCAAACAGCAGTTGCGCTTGCCACCCCGCCACCAGCAGACGATGTTGCGGCGAGACGTACACATCTCTTTCCGCCCCCAACGCCCCGGCGTGGATGCGAACCGGCGCAAAACGACCCCGCCCGGATACGGTGCGGCCACCAGTCCAGCGTATGGCGCAGGCACCATCGTCCTGCGTCACCACAAGATCACCGGGGATCAGAGTTTCAACCCTGCGCGGACCATCCGGCGTGTCGACCAATGTACCGGCTGCGAAACACTGTGCGCCGCTATCGCCGGGCGAAAGCGGCGCATATACCAGTGTGTCGGGATCAGGCTGGTTGAATTGCAAGGTCGTCGTAGTCTGGTTCGGCCCCACAAGAACCGGCAGATTTTCCGATGTTTCCCCTGCGGCCAACCCGTTTTGGGCTACGATATTCGTGGTTCCACCGCCGATATCATAGAAATCAATGACCTCGCCTGTGGACGTATTGGTCAGCGCGTAAGCTTCGTAGTTGTTAGAACCGCCGCCATTGGGATCTGTCAGCAGGATCGGAAAGAAATCCGCGGATATCACAAAGACCCGTTCATTATTGTCGGGGTCTATCGAGACTTGAACCGACGGGTGGTCCAGTGGGATCTCGATACCAACCTGGCCATTCGCCTGATAGAATGACACTGTGAAATTAGCCGGATCCTCATCGGATCTCAGCGCGACCTCAAGAAACTCCGACACACCGCTTTGCGCGGCGTAAGCATTGGAATAGTGCAGTTCGCTGATACGGGCCATTATGCCATCACGCTCGGGAAAACCTTGCCCACAATACCCGATGAACCCCGCCGATTGGCAAGGTCACATCGAATTAATTGGCAAAAGTTCACTTAAGAGCAACAGAACCCAGAGACGGCTCAGTAACTGAAATCGGGATAAATCCTGGTCAGATCGCCGTTCCAGTCGCCATTGTAGTGATCCAGCAACTCATCCGCCGGAACCTTACCGGTTTCGATACTGTCTTTCAGCGCGTTCAAGAAATGTGTCTCATCCGGCACCAGCCCACCGGCACCGGGGAAGGCGCGGGATTTCAGGCCAGCCTCAGCAATTGAAACGACCTCGCCGGCAAGATCGTGCATGTTGATTTTGCCGACCTGCGCCTGCAAACCGTCCTGAGCTGCAGCGACCCGAAGCGCTTCGCGGGTTTCAGCATCCCAGCCTTTTACCAGATCCCAAGCCGCGTCGAGCGCGCCCTGATCATAGGTCAGACCGACCCAGAATGCGGGTAAGGCGCACAGGCGCCGCCACGGTCCACCATCTGCCCCGCGCATTTCCATGAACTTTTTGATCCGCGCCTCGGGGAAGGCTGTCGTCAGGTGATCTGCCCAATCAGACAGCGTCGGCGTTTCGCCTGGCAACGCAGGCAGTTTGCCTTGCAAAAAGTCCCGGAAGGACTGGCCCAGCGCGTCGATATATTTACCGTCGCGATAGACGAAATACATCGGCACATCCAAGGCGTATTCCACCCAGGCTTCAAACCCGAATCCGTCCTCGAACACGAAGGGCAGCATGCCGGTGCGTGCATCATCCAGATGCCGCCAGATATAGCTGCGCCAGCTTTTCTGGCCGTTGGGCTTGCCTTCGAAGAACGGTGAATTGGCAAACAGAGCGGTTGCCACCGGCTGCAACGCCAGTGCAACGCGCAGTTTCTGCACCATGTCGGCCTCGGACCCAAAGTCGATATTGACCTGAACCGTGCAAGTCCGGCGCATCATCGACCGGCCCATTGTGCCGACCTTTTCCATGTAGTCGTTCATCAGCCGATAGCGCCCCTTGGGCATCAGCGGCATTTCCTCATGCGTCCAGATCGGGGCGGCCCCAAGACCAATGAACCCAACACCGATCTTGTCCGCGATATCCTTCACGTCGCGCAGATGCGCGTTCACCTCGTCACAGGTTTCGTGAATGGTCTCCAACGGCGCGCCCGACAGCTCCAGCTGCCCGCCGGGTTCCAACGAGACGTTCGCCCCGTCTTTTTCCAGCCCGATCAGCTTGCCGGCCTCTTCCACTGGGGCCCAGCCATGCAGATCACGCAGGCCCTGAAGTACCGCAAGAATGGAACGCTCGCCTTCAAAGGGCAGTGGCTTCAGCGTGTCTTTACAATAGCCGAACTTTTCATGCTCGGTTCCGATACGCCAATCCTGTTTGGGCTTGCAGCCCGATTCTAGATATTCGGCCAGTTGCTCATGGCGTTCGATCGGTCCGCCGCCGGACTGGGGGATGGACATGAACCGTGCTCCGATCCTGCTGTGTCTGTCGTTTGGTCAGTCGTGGTCTTAAACCGCGCCAGTGTCAATGCAACCGCAAATGGGCCGGGCGCGAGGGAGTGCGCTCCCAGATAACCACCGGGTGCGTCGCGCCACCGTTCAGTTCCGACAGCATTTGTTCGGTTTTTAACCCAGGCAAGGCCGAGAAGACGTCGAACAGTGCTTCGGCCCCCTCCGCATTCACAGGAATGTGAAGCGCAGGCTGCCCCGGTTGATCCAGAACCCAATGCGCCGGGGACGAAGTCGGATCCAGCGCAAGGCGTTCGATTTCCCGCGCGGCAACGATTCCGCCGTCCAAAGGGCCAAGATAGGTGATCTGGCCCTCGTCGATTGTCACCAGACCGGGACCACCGGCGCCCGAACGAAAGCGGGCACGCTGAACGCCAACGATGGCCAGGGCAATCGAAACGACAATAAGAACCCAACCCAACCAACCCAGCAGCCCACCGGGTCCGCCGATCCAACTAAGGCCAACCAGCAGGACAGCACCAGCAGCAAGCACTTCGCGCCAGCGCCACAGGGCCAATTTGGCTTCGGGTCGGATGAAACTCATGCCGTATCCTCAGGTTTTTTGAACAAAATCAGGGAATAGTGGCCGGCTGGCCTGAACCCAATAGCTATATAGGCACGCGCAGCAGCATCGCTAGCGGCAAACAGAACAGCGCGGGTTGCGCCGTTGCTGCGCGCCTCGCGCAGATGCAACGCGACAGCCAGTCGCGCATAGCCATGCCCACGCAAGTCCGGCGGCGTGTAGACACCCCCAATTTGGACGACTTGGGCTAACCGCGAGTTGAACCCCGTCATCCCAACTGGTTGACCGTCCACCAGCAAAGCCCGATGGGTATCACGTCCGATATAGGCTGCGATGTCTTTTTGCGCCTGTGGTTCCGCCCGCTCAGGGTCAAATCCCATTGCTTCGATCAGGTAGTCTTGCCGCCAACCCACTGCAGTAGACCGGTCCAGATCCTCTAGCGATACAAGTTCCGCGCCAGTGATGTCCGGCATAACAAGGTCTTTTAGATCCAGCGAGAAACCCGGCTCATCACTGTTCAGGGTCGCAGGCCGGTTTTCCCAGCCAGCAAGTTGAAGAACCCGGCGCGCCTGGCCGGCCTCTGCCGCCAGACCGAACAATTTGCGCCCCCGGATTAGGCGAATCGCTTGGCTGAGTTCCTCGTCCGTGCATTCGGGACACTGCGGCAGGACCATACCTTCATTCGTGATCCCAAAAACCGCGCGCGGCCCATCGCCCAGAACCCACATATTGACCGCGCGCGGGTCGGAACCGCGCAAGCCAAAATCCCGCAGGTTGGCCAATGGGAACATCGAGGTCTGGATGTGCCGGAAAAGGAAGCCGTCGATTTCTGGCACATCCTCTTCCTGCGCCAACCGCCACGTCACGACCAATCCCCCAAGGCCTGCTGCCACATGGTCAGCGCCGCGACAGCGGCAGTGTCAGCGCGCAAGATGCGCGGACCGAGGCTGACAACATGGGCAAAAGGCAAAGCCGACAACCTAGCGCGCTCGCGATCGGAAAAGCCGCCCTCAGGGCCGATCAAAATAGCCCAAGGTTGACCCTTTTCATTCGCGGCCAGACGCAGGGCCGATCCGACCTCGGCCTCGTCGCAGAACATGAGCTGGCGGTCCTCGGGCCAGCTGTCAAACACGCGGTCCAGTCGCTGCAATGTGGCAACTCCGGGCACAAAAGTCCCGCCGCATTGCTCGGCCGCCTCGACGGCATGAGCCTGCAAGCGGTCCTGCCGGATGCGTTCAGAATTGGTGAATTCGGTCTGCACGGGCATGATCTGCGCCACGCCCATTTCGGCTGCTTTTTCAACGATGAAGTCCGTGCGCGCCTTTTTAATCGGCGCAAACAGGAACCACAAATCGGGTGGCAACTGCAGCGGTTTGGTCTGTTCCAAACACGTTAAAACGCCACCCCGCTTACCTGCCTCGGTCACCTCGGTCAGCCACTCTCCGTCCTGCCCATTGAACAACGCGACCTGTCCGCCGACGGACAGACGCATGACGCCGAACAGGTAATGGGCCTGATCACGCGTCAAAGGAACCGATTGCCCCTGCCCCAGAGGGTGCTCTACATACAGTCTAATCTTTGCACTCATGAGACCTTACATATGCAAGGCAATGCGCCAACACCAGACGGACAAGTTGCCGACGCCGTCGGCGGCAACTGGGTCGACACCTATGCGCCCGCGTTCACCCGCCCTTATCTGCGCCTCAGCCGTGCGGATCGTCCTATCGGCACCTGGCTGCTGCTGATTCCCTGTTGGTGGGGATTGGCGTTGTCCATCCTCAGTGACGGTAACCCCAGATGGGAGGACCTTTGGATCGCCATCGGTTGCGCTTTCGGCGCATTTCTGATGCGCGGCGCAGGCTGCACATGGAACGACATTACCGACCGCGAGTTCGATGGGCAGGTGGAACGCACCCGATCCCGCCCAATCCCATCCGGTCAGGTCAGCGTGCGTCAGGCCGTGATTTGGATGGGGCTGCAATGCCTGCTGGCGCTGATGATTCTTCTGACGTTCAACCAAGCCGCGATTGCAATGGGCGTGCTGTCGCTGTTGCCGGTGACAATTTACCCCTATGCCAAGCGGTTCACCTGGTGGCCGCAGGTATTTCTGGGCTTGGCCTTCAACTGGGGCATCCTGCTGGCCTGGGCTGCGCACACGGGAACCGTAGGTGTACCCGCAATCACGCTGTACGTGGCCGGAATTGCATGGACGCTGTTCTATGACACGATCTATGCCCATCAGGACGCCGAGGATGACGAGCTGATCGGAATCAAGTCCACAGCCCGCCTGTTTGGAACCGACACTGCACGATGGTTGAAGTATTTCCTGGTCGCCACCGTGGCGCTTATGGGGCTGGCAATAATCGACGCGGCAACGACACAGGCATCAATCATAGCCTTGGTGGTGGCCCTTGCCGGGCCATGGGCGATGGGGTGGCACATGGCCTGGCAACTGCGTGGACTTGATATTGAGGACAACGCCAAACTGCTGCAATTGTTCCGCGCCAACCGCGACACCGGCCTTATTCCGCTGATCTTCCTCTGCGTCGCCTTGTTGCTCTGATTGCACCTTGGCCTAGCCCTCTGTAAGAGTTCCGAACACTCACCCGAGGAGTCGATAGTCCGCACATGCGCCTGCCTTATGTCTTCGTCGTTGCATTTGTCTTCCTTGTGTCCGCAGGGCTGTCTCTTTTGGCGGCAAGTTTTGCCGTGACAAAAGTCGAAGAGGCCTCGGAGTTCGCCGTGCGACGTGCGCTGGACCTGAAGGGCCATGACTGGGCCGAGGTCCAATCGGACGGGCTGCGGGTCGTTCTGACTGGTACGGCTTCGGATGAGGCCACACGATTCAACGCTCTGACAGCGGCAGGGACCGAGGTCGACACCTCGCGCGTCATTGACGAAATGGAAGTCGCACCCACGACGCAGCTGGCCTCGCCACGCTTTTCAGCCGAGATTCTGCGCAACGACAGCGGAATATCGGTTATTGGCCTGATCCCGGTCAGCGAAGATCGCGACGCGCTGACAGAGAGATTGCGCAGGCTGAATGACGGGCCGGTCTCAGATTTGTTGGAAACCGCCGATTATCCAAAGCCGAAAGGATGGGACGAAGCGATTACTTTTGCGGTCGAGGCGCTGACCCGTTTGCCCAGGGCCAAAATCTCGGCCAGCCCCGGTCTTGTGAAGGTGACCGCAATTGCCGACAGCCAGCAGGAAAAAGAGCGGCTCGAGCAAGAGTTGACCCGTGCGGCACCGCCGAGCCTGCGCATTGGCCTGTCGATCTCGGCACCTCGCCCGGTCATTACGCCCTTTACGCTGCGCTATCTGATCGATGAAAATGGCGGGCGTTTCGACGCCTGCTCAGCCCAGGATGAAAAGGCGCGGGATCGGATCGTCGCGGCCGCTCAGGATGCAGGTCTGCATGGCCCGTACTCCTGCACCATCGGTCTGGGCGAACCGTCTCCACGTTGGCCTGATGCCGCTGTGCTCAGCATTCGGGCCTTGTCGGACATCGGTCAGGGTACTGTTACGTTATCAGACGCCGATATCACCTTGGTCGCGGCTGAAGGTACAAGTACCGCGGTGTTCGACCAGGTGATCGGCGAACTGGAAAACGCACTGCCCGAGGTCTTTGCCCTGCACGCGGTTCTGCCGGAACCCGAGACGGAAGACCAATCCGGCCCTCCCGAATTCTCAGCTACGCGGAGCCCCGAAGGGCTGGTGCAAATGCGAGGCCGATTGGGTGATGAAACTCTGCGCGACATGGTCGACAGCTATGCACGTGCTGCATTTGGTTATGAACACGTCCATACAGCTACCCGCATCGCCCCCGACTTACCGGCAGATTGGCCCATTCGCGTCCTGAGCGGGCTTGAGGCACTGTCGCAACTGCACAACGGAGCGCTGACCGTGACGCCGGACGAAGTGGCCCTGAGTGGCATAAGCCATGATCCCAAAACCAGAGCTTATATTTCGGGGTTGCTGTCGGACAAGTTGGGCGAAGCACAGGATTTCAACTTGTCGATCACCTATCAAAAACCACCCGAGCCCGCAGACAAGCTGCCCGACCCGGGTGTTTGCGAAGAGCGCATCGCCGAGGTTCAGGCAGGTTCCAAAATCGCGTTTGAACCAGGTTCTGCCACGGTCGCCGCCGAATCGCGCGATACGGTCAATCAGATCGCCGACATCCTGCGGGAATGCGGACCCATCCGACTGGAGATTCAGGGCCACACTGACAGCCAGGGCCGCGAAGAGATGAACCAGCAGCTCAGCCAGTCGCGGGCGCAATCCATCTTAAATGAGCTGCGCGCGCGGCGCGTGCCCACAGCTAGCTTTACCGCGATGGGCTATGGCGAAACCCAGCCAATCGCCGACAATGATACCGAGGCCGGACGTGAAGAAAACAGGCGCATCGAATTCCGTCTGATCCGGCCCGAACCCATTGCGGATTCCGAAACCGCGCTGGAAGCGATGGAAGACGAAACAGAGACGTCACAAGACGCAGAGCCAGAGGCTGAAGCCACAGAAACGGAAACAGACTCGGGCGCAGGGGACCAGTAAGTTGAACAGAATTGAATTTATCATCGCCACCGCCGTCATACTGTTTGCCGCCTTTTGCATGGGTTGGTTCGCCAACTGGCTGGCACATCGCCTGTCGCGCGTCCGCCAAAGCGACGTGGCCGATCTGGACCGCATGAGCCAGGAACTGCACGAGGCCGAGGAAACGCGCGATCAAGCGATCACATACCTCCAGCAGCGAGAGGCAGAGCTGACGAACCAACTGACCCAGACCGAAGCGGAACTGGCCGCGGCAATGGACGGTCTGCGCGCTGCCCGGCAAGAGGCTGAAGAGTTGCGCGGTCGCATCAACAACGCGGACTGAACGCAACTGCTGTCTTAGGCGGCCTGTGCTTGGTTATGACAAATGAATACGTCGGCACAAATTAGCCGATCACAGGCGGTCGCCTTCAATTTTCAAAACAAATTCAATACTATGAATTGGTGCGTTTTTTGCCTACGCACATCACTGTTCACTATCCAGAAAATTGGAGTGTACTATGAATTTCAAATCATCATTAACTGCTGCTGCAACTCTAAGCATCTTCACTGCTGCCGCCTGGGCGTCAAGTGATGTAATCCCGTCAGAGAATGACACCTTCACCAACTGGGGCGAAGAATCCGGCTGGACAATCTTTGTGGATGACTCCCGTGGGTCCTGCCTGATCGAGCGTATGGACGAAAACCAGAACGTCGTTCAGATGGGTCTGACCAAGGACCACGAGATGGGCTATCTTGGTGTCTTCACGAAGAACGACATTGGCCTGAAGGGTAAGAAAGAAAAGATATTTCTGTCACTCGACGGCAACGTCTACGAAGCTGAAGCGCACAAGAAGACCAAGCATCTCGCTGACGGTTATACCGGCGGGTACATCCTTGCGAATAACGCCCAGTTTGTAGATGACGTCATGAACAAATACGAAATGACGGTGTTTCCGAAAAAAGAGTTCGCATTCACCGTAAGCCTTGATGGGACCAAAAAAGCCATCGAAGCAGCACGGCAATGTAACACGGAACAAAGCACCTAACCTGCTTTGAACAGCCCCGGCACCTGTTTGACCCGGTGCCGGGCAACGCACCTACCACCGGTTCAGTGCGTTTTCGTCTTCATCCTTGGCATCAACCCATTCCGCGCCCGACGACGTGATTTCCTTTTTCCAGAACGGGGCGCGGGATTTCAGATAATCCATCAGATACTCGGCCGCCTCGAACGCGTCCTTGCGATGTCTTGCAGCCGTGGCGACCATCATGATCCGATCACCCGGAGCCAGACGCCCGTGCCGGTGGATCACCAGAACATCGCCTAGCGACCAGCGGCTCTGCGCCTCTTCCGCGATTTTGGTCAACGCACGTTCGGTCATGCCGGGGTAATGTTCGATTTCCATCACATCCAGATCACCCGATGCCAGATCGCGCACCACGCCGGTAAAGGTCACGATGGCGCCGTTGGCATCGTCTCCGGCGGCAAAGGCATTGGCTTCGGCCCCAAGATCGAACTCTTCCTGCTGAACCGAAATACGCATCGTTTCAGCCGCCAGTCATCGGCGGGAAAAATGCCACTTCGCGCACGCCAGTAAGGGATGCGTCAAAGTCAGACAGCTCTTGGTCCAGTGCAACACGCAATGCGGATAGGTCCGCAAAAGCGGCAGCATAGCGGTCTTCCCGCGCACTGAGCTCGGCGACCAGATCGGATACAGTTGCGGCTTCGGTTTCGATCCGCTCTTTCGGCAGGCCAATCCGTTCGCGTACCCATGCAAAATACAGCACGTCCATCCCTTAGCTCTCCTTCAGATGGGGCATGGCTTTACGTAGGTAGTCATAGCCGGTGATCAATGTCAGGGCCGCCGCGATCCACAACAGCCACAGCCCAATGCGACCGGACCAGAACATCGCCTCGAGGTGCCAGCGCATGTGATTCAGGTCTTCCAATTGACCTGTCAGAACCTGATCCATCGTTGCGGCATCCATACCGAACGTAGCCATCACAAAGTAGTGTTCGAAAATCCCCTGCGAAAACAGAATGGCAATCGCCACCATCTGCGCGGTTGTTTTCCATTTCGCCAGCTTCGTGACCTTCAGCGTTCCAGCTGTATCGCCCAGATATTCCCGCAGGCCCGAGACAAAAACTTCACGGAACAGGATCACTGTGGCAGGCAACACCAACCAGGGCGTCCAGTGCTCAGCGGAGTAACCCACGAGGATCATCAGCGCGATCACCACCATCGCCTTGTCCGCAATCGGGTCCAACATGGCGCCGATCTTGGTTTCCTGTTTCCACGCGCGCGCCAGGTATCCATCAAACCAGTCGGTAATCGCGGCAGACAAGAACAGGATCAACGCAAACCAGTCCGCATAGGGTCTGGTGAAATACAGAAACATTACGGCCAGACCGGGCGCGGCCAGCAGGCGCAAGACGGTCAGGGTATTCGGCAGGTTCCACTTCATGAAGCGGACCCTACATCGCCAGTCAGGGACAGAAAAGACAAGGCGGAAAAAAACTGCTCCGATCACAGAGGCTTGGTCAAAGCGCCGCAGCCTAGATCGGCACCGGATATTGGCCTTGGCCTCGGACCGGATTGTCGTCAGAGTGCCGCCAAAAAGGCCCAATGGCGAAGACGACCGGATGACCCCGAATATAAAGACCGACGCGCGCGCAAACCTGATCGGCAGCGCGTGGATGATCGGAGCGATGGCATGTTTTGCTCTGGAAGACGCGCTGCTGAAAGCGGCGGCAATTGCCTTACCCATCTGGCAAATTCTGGTCCTGTTCGGAGCGGGCGGCGCGATGATCTTTGCCTGTGTCGCCATCGCGCGGGGCACGCGGTTGCTGCACTCCGATGTGCTGTCGCCGGCAATGAAAATCCGCGCGGTTTTCGAAATTCTCGGGCGGTTGTTCTACGTTCTGGCCATCACACTGACACCGCTATCATCCGCGACCGTCATTCTTCAGGCCACGCCGCTTGTGGTCGTTGCCTTCGCCGCGCTTCTTTTCGGCGAGACCGTGGGCTGGAGACGTTGGAGCGCAATTCTCGTCGGCCTGATCGGCGTAGTGATCATCATTCAACCGACAGGAGACAGTTTTACCATTCTGTCCCTGCTGGCCGTGCTCGGGATGTTGGGATTTGCCGGTCGCGATCTGGCCAGCCGGGTTGCCCCCGCCAGTCTTGGAACCGAGGTGTTGGGGTTCTACGGCTTTGTCAGCGTGATTGTCGCTGGTCTCGCCTACAGCTTTTGGGAACAGGCCCCCATTGCACCAGTGCCCTTCCAAACATGGCTGCATGTCGCCGGAGCGGTAGGTCTTGGCGCAATCGCATACGCTTCCTTGATGAAAGCCATGCGGACGGGAGAGGTTTCCGCCGTCACGCCATTCCGCTATTCCCGCCTGCTGTTCGGTGTCGCCCTGGGCGTGGTCTTCTTTGGCGAGGATCTCGACCAGACGATGTGGATCGGCAGCTCGCTGATCGTGGCTTCGGGCCTGTACATCTTGTGGCGCGGGCGCAAGGCCTAGCCTTTGTCGTGGAAGAAGTCATAGACCTTTTGCGCCAACCCGGCTGAGATCCCCTCGACCGCTTTCAGATCCGCCAGATTAGCCCGGCTGACCGCTTTGGCACTGCCAAAATGCGCCAGCAAGGCACGCTTACGCGCGGCACCAACTCCGGGGATTTCGTCCAACGGCGTTGCTCCGACGGCCTTGGCACGTTTCGCGCGGTGGGTGCCGATTGCAAAACGGTGTGCTTCGTCCCGCAGGCGCTGAATGAAGTATAGCACCGGATCGTTGCGCTTTAGCGCAAATGGGCGTTGCCCGGTACGGTGGAATTCTTCCTTGCCGTGATCGCGATCAACGCCCTTAGCCACGCCAACCATGGGGATGTCTTCGACCCCATGCTCGACCATGATTTCACGCACGGCACTCACCTGCCCCGCGCCCCCGTCAATCAGCAAAAGGTCGGGCCACATCCCCTTGTCACGATCTGGATCCTCTTTTTGCAGGCGGGTAAAGCGGCGGGTCAGAACCTCTTTCATCATCCCGAAATCGTCACCAGGGGTCAGGTCGTCGCCCCGAATGTTGAACTTTCGATAGGCGTTTTTCATAAACCCGTCCGGGCCTGCTACTATCATCCCGCCGACAGCGTTGGTGCCCTGAATATGAGAGTTATCGTAAACCTCAATCCGGTTCGGCGGGCTGTCCAGATCAAACGCCTCCGCCACTCCGCGCAGAAGCTTGGCTTGCGTGGCACTCTCTGACATCCGTCGGGCCAGAGACTCCCGCGCGTTGCGCAACGCACCCGCGATCAGTTCCTGTTTTTCACCCCGTTGAGGCACCAAAATTTCGACCTTGCGCCCCGCCTTCTCGCTTAGTGCTTCTTGCATCAGGTCAGCGTTTTCGACGGCATCTGAAAGGATCAGTTGCCGCGGCGGTTCCTTGTTGTCGTAGAACTGGCCAAGGAAAGCCTCCATCACCTCAGCCGCAGACACATCCGCACCGACACGTGGATAGAAATCCTTGTTTCCCCAGTTTTGATTGGCGCGGATAAAGAACACCTGAACACAAGCCTGCCCGCTGTCCATATACAGGCCGATCACATCCGCCTCGGCTACGCCACGCGGGTTGATGCCCTGAGATGTCTGCACCTGCGTCAGCGCGCGAATGCGATCACGCAGTCCGGCTGCACGCTCGAACTCCATTGCCTCGGACGCGGCCATCATCTGTTCAGCCAGTTCTTCCTGCACTTTGGTCGACCGGCCAGACAGGAACCGCTCGGCATCTTTGACGCTTTCGCTGTACTCTTCTTCCGAGATCAGGTTCACGCAAGGCCCGGAACAGCGCTTGATCTGAAAAAGAAGACAGGGACGCGTCCGGCTATCGAACATGGAGTCCGAGCAATTGCGCAACAGAAACGCTTTTTGCAACTGGTTCAGCGTCCGATTCACCGCACCCGCGCTGGCGAACGGGCCAAAATAGGTCCCCTTCTCTTTCTTTGCACCGCGATGCTTTTTGATCTGCGGATAGGTGTGCTCTTTGGCGACCAGAATATTGGGAAAGCTTTTGTCGTCGCGCAGTAGGACGTTGTATTTAGGCTTGAGCTGCTTGATCAGGTTCTGTTCCAGCAACAGCGCCTCGGTCTCAGTCCTTGTGGTCAGGAACATCATCGAGGCTGTCGCCGCGATCATCCGTTCGATCCGCCCCGAATGCCCCGGCCGCGCATAGTTCGACACACGCGCCTTGAGATTACGCGCTTTGCCCACGTAGAGAACCCGGCTGTCCGCATCCAACATCCGATATACACCAGGTGAGCTGTCCAGCGTTTTCACATACCGCTGAATGCAGGCATAGCCGGTCTTTTGAGTGTCTTGGGTCGGGTCGCTGTCTGTTGTCATTTGCCTGAGATATGATTCTCTGACCATGGCTGCAATCTTGTGGCCTTCAGATCAAGAGAAAACAAATCCACGGTTTCTGTGGATAAGTGTGAAGATAAGTTTCTGAGCTTGGCGAATTTCCCTTGTTTCATTAAGGAATCCTTGATTTGCACAAAAAATAAGCAAATATTTAACCTGTTGTTTTTATTGTAAATATTTTCATTCACAAGGCAAGTGTATGAAAAAAAAGACATTTTTGTAACGCGCATGTAACAGAAACGAGAGCGGTGCAAAACTTGCAGCAGTTTTACCTATTCAAGGCCCAGAACGTCCGGCGTTTTCCACCCCAGATGCTGCCCACCGTCGACGCATAAAAGCTGCCCCGTGACCGCATGCGCATCCAGGAAATAGCCCAAGGCGGCAGTGATATCTGACGGGTTCGACCCACGTTCCAGAACCGTGTTTGCACGCTGCGCCTGAAAGTGTTCTTCGCTTTGCCGGTGGCCCTGCATTGTTGGTCCCGGGCCGATCGCATTGACGCGGATCGCTGGCGTGAGCGCCTGTGCCGAGGTTCGGGTCAACGCCCACAGACCCATCTTGGCAATCGTATAAGTCATGAACTCTGGCGTGAGCTTGCGCACCCGCATATCTACCATGTTAACGATCAGACCGGTGGCAACAGGTTCGCCCGCCTCGTCCGTGCCTGGCTTCAGCCCCTGCGCGGCCATGGCCTGCGTCAGAACAAATGGCGCGCGTAGGTTGCTGTCGAGATGCCGGTCCCAGCTTTGTCGCGTGGCGGATCGAAGGTTGTCATATTCAAAAATCGACGCGTTGTTCACCAGACAGGTGATCGGCCCTCCAAGCGCCTCCGCCGCGCGGGGCAACAAGGCTTCGACCTGTGCTTCGTCCAGCAGATCAGCCTGCAGGGCAACCGCTTTACGCCCAAGCGCCTGCACCTCAGCCACAGTCTCAGCAGCAGGTTGTTCGGACGTCGCGTAGTGTACAGCGACGTCATACCCCCGCCTTGCCAAATACAGGGTCATTGCTCGGCCAAGACGGATACCTGCACCGGTCACCAACGCTCGGGCCATGGATTTCCCCTATCTTCCGGTTACGCCAACAGCGAGACAATGTAGACCGCATACAGCAGGGTCAACAGCAGACCCCAGCCGCGCGTGATGTCTTTCTTCAGGAACACAAACGGTATCAAAAGAAGCGATGCGCCAAGCATGACCCACAGATCGAATTGCAAGAATTCCGGGTCAACCGGGATGCGCCCAAACAGCGTGGCTATGCCGACAATGGCCAGCAGGTTGAACATATTCGACCCGATCACGTTGCCCAAGGCAACGTCAGCCTGTCTGCGCAGGGCCGCCATCACGGTCGTTGCCAATTCTGGCAGAGAGGTTCCGACCGCGATCAGTGTCAGGCCAATAATTGTTTCGCTGACGCCATAGGTTCGGGCAATAATCGTGGCGTTGTCGACCAGAAGATGCGCACCCATCGGCAGGCCGATAAGACCCAGGACCAGATAAATCGACAGCTTCCAATACGGCATGTCCGGGTCGGCTTCTTCCAGACCTTCCAGCTCATCTTCTTCCGCGCAGGCTTCACCACAGGCTTTGCGATGTGCGCGCGCATCTCGGAATGCGTTGAACAGGACCAATCCCAGAGCAGCCAGCAAAATTGCGCCGCTGGCCAGATTGAACACGCCGCAGAATGCAAGACCGATGAACAACACTGTGGCCAGCAGCATGAACACATAGTTTCTTCGAGTGTTGCATTCGCTGGTGTGCAGCGTGGCCAGCAAGGCCGGCAATCCCAAAACCAACAGGATGTTTGCCGTGTTCGAACCGACAACATTACCCAGTGCGATCCCCGGCGCGTTTTCCTGGATCGCGCTGATTGCGATCAACAGCTCGGGGGCCGAGGTTCCAAAGGCCACAATGGTCAGGCTGACAATCAAGGCAGGCACGCCCAGACGCAGGCTCAAGTTAACTGCGCCGCGCACCAAAGCATCACCCGCCAGCAGCAAGATCAGCAATCCAAGGCCGGATAACAGCCATGCCGTCATGTACGGCCTCCTTTTTCGCAGGCGCAGGGGCCTTTACCGATCCTGAACCGTCCACAGCGTGGGCATCTTGCAGATTGCAGCCTTTTCTGCCCCGGAAAGCGCAGCTTGCCGAACATCGCCAGGACACCCATAGCGATCAGGAAAAGGGTTACAATCTTGATAATCACGTCACAGACCAAAGCGCGCGTAGGCCGCCCGCTCCTCAAGCCCGGTTATTGCGTCCTGGGTCAGCGAAGCTCCAAACCGCGACCAGAACGGTTTGCGCAGGCCATAGCGGCGGAACTTCACCTTATCACCGAACCGGTCCTGCATCATGGGCTTGAGATGGGCTATGCCCTCGATCAAGCCCAGTTCCTGCGCACGTCTGGCCAGCCAGACCTCACCCGTGAACAGATCCGCACTGGTATCAAGCTTATCGCCGCGGCGGTCTTTGACATGGGTGATGAAATTCTCGTGGATATCGCCCAGCAAGCCCTGAAGCCGCGCGACATCCTCTTCTTTTTCCGGTGCAAACGGGTCAAGCATCGACTTTGATTTGCCTGCGGTATGTACCCGCCGTTCAATACCTTGTCGCGCCAGAAAAACGTGGGCGCCGAACCCGGCCGAAATCACACCAATCGACCCCAGGACCGAGCTGTCATCAGCCCAGATCTCGTCAGCGGCCGCGGCCAGCCAATATCCACCCGATGCGGCGACATCTTCGACGAAGGCGATGACAGGCACGTCAAGCTCGTCTGACAGCCGCCGAATACGCGATCCGATCAGAGAGCTTTGCACGGGCGAGCCGCCGGGCGAATTAATCTCAAGCGCAACGGCCGCGGGCTTACCTTTGCGAAACGCTTTTTCCAAAACGGGGGCGAGTGCGGTGTCGTTCAACGACCCACGCCCCGCCATTCCGATGGCGCCCGACAAACGGACCACGGCCACGAGGGGCTGTTTTTTGACAAACGGCAGGCTGAGTTTCATGGGTGCCGATGTAGAGTGCGGGTCTGCGCTAAACAAGGGACTGTTCGGGCCTAAAACGCGACGTGAACCAAATTCCCACACATGAAGGGCAAAAATGCAACGCCCCCT
Source organism: Ruegeria atlantica (assembly GCF_013032505.1). Taxonomy (GTDB): domain Bacteria; phylum Pseudomonadota; class Alphaproteobacteria; order Rhodobacterales; family Rhodobacteraceae; genus Ruegeria; species Ruegeria atlantica_F. Next base: position 26,102 of record NZ_WQCG01000005.1, on the reverse strand, counting down.
CGCCTCAAACCCTAGCTGCGAATGCGCCAGCCGGTTTTGAATATCCATCCGATCACGGCCAAACAAATCCCCGTAAACGCCAGAATCGCCAGCAGGCTGAAACCAATCGGCACATCTGCCAACCCATAGAACGACCAGCGAAAGCCCGAAATCAGATAAACGACCGGATTGAACAGGGTGATTGTTTGCCAAAGCGGCGGCAGCATCGAGATAGAATAGAAAGTGCCGCCCAAAAAGATCAGCGGCGTGACCACCAGTTGAGGTACCAAAGACATCTGCTCAAAATTGCTGGCCCATATCCCGATGATAAAGCCCAACAGTGAAAAACTAAGGCAGGACAGGATCAGAAACGCCGCCATCGCAAAGGGATGTTCGATGCGTATGTCTACGAAGAACGTGGCCGTCACAAGGATCACCAACCCCACAAACAGCGACTTAGTGGCGGCAGCCCCAACGTAACCGATTACAATTTCGATGAAATTTACGGGTGCTGATAACAGCTCGTAAATCGTGCCGAGAAACTTGGGGAAATAGATCCCGAATGACGCGTTGGAAATCGCTAGCATCACAACCGACAACATGATCAGGCCCGGCACGATAAACGCGCCGTAAGACACACCCTCAACCTCTTGAATGCGGCTGCCAATAGCAGTGCCGAAGACGACAAAATACAACGAGGTCGACAGAACGGGCGACAGAAAACTCTGCGCCATGGTGCGGAAGAACCTAGCCATTTCGAAACGGTAGATGGCGGCGATGGCAGACCAGTTCATGCGGGTTCTCCGGACACGAGGTTTACGAAAATCTCTTCCAGACTCGACTGCCGGGTCTGCACGTCGCGCAACACCAGACCGGCCTGCGCCACATCGTTCAGCAAAGTGGTGATCCCGGTACGGTCCGCATGGGTGTCATATGTATAGACCAGCGCATCACCATTGCCGTTCAGCGTCAGGTTATGCGCTGCCAGACTATCGGGAATGACCTGGATGGGATCGGTCAGCATAACCTCGATCTGTTTCTTGCCCATCTGGGCCATCAGGGTGTCCTTATCCTGCACCAGCCGTAGCTCACCCTTGTCAATGACGCCCACCCTGTCGGCAATGGCCTCGGCCTCTTCGATGTAGTGCGTGGTCAGAATGATGGTGACCCCGGCCTGTTTCAGTTCGGCCACGATCTCCCACATGTCCTTACGCAGTTCGACATCCACGCCGGCAGTTGGCTCATCCAGAAACAATACGCGCGGCTCATGCGCCAGGGCCTTGGCGATCAGCACACGGCGTTTCATGCCGCCGGAGAGTTCCTTGATCGCGTTCTTACGCTTGTCCCACAGCGACAACTTGCGCAGGATCTCTTCTATCCGGGCATTGTCGCTGCTGTATCCGAACAGACCACGCGAAAACCGAACTGTGTTCCAGACCTTCTCAAAAGGCTCAAGTGCGATCTCCTGCGGCACCAAACCTATCATACGGCGCGCGGCACGGAACTCAGTCTGGATGTCATGCCCACCGACGGTAACAGTGCCCGAAGTCGGTGTGGTAATTCCACAAACGGTGGAAATCAGGGTCGTTTTACCGGCGCCGTTTGGGCCCAGTAACGCCAGAATTTCGCCTTGCTCGATATCAAGCGAAACACCTTTCAGGGCCTCAAACCCACCGGCGTAAGATTTGCGTAAATCCCTGATGGAAAGAATTGTCGTCATGCACGTTCCCTGTTCTGGCGGGGACACTACCCCGACAGATCACTACAGAACAGGTCAATTCCGCACATTGTTCTGCGCTTTTTTGTGGATACGCGACTGTATCAGGCCTCGCTGTGCTGCTGCAATTCAGCGATCCGCTTTTGCACAAGTTCGACATGCAATCGTGCATCATATTGCCCTTGCCGATAAGCTGCAGGCAGCCTCAACGTCGCGAGGCGCTCGTCCAGGTCGTTCAGATGCGCCTGCATCTCGCTCAGCTTTTTGACATCGGGGTTATTGGCCAGCTCTTCCTCAATGTCCCGGATTTCGGGGTAATGCTGCCAAACCCGCCACCGCATCGCATAGGCATAAGCCAATGGCACGAGCCGGATCAGAGGCACTACGATAAAGAAAAATGGCAGCAACAACAGCAGAACCCGGTTGATCTGGGCCGCGACCCAATAGGGAAGCCAGTCATGCCAGGTCGAAGGACCATCAAGAATCAGCTGCCGGGCCGTATTGCTTACCGTCATTCCCGCTCCTTCAAGATTGGGGAACGCCCCCGGATCGGCGATAATTCCGCGTGTGCTGTGCAGTTCGATTGCCGCCATCGTCAGGCGGTTGATCAACGCGGGGTGCAAATCCGGCCGCACGACCAAACGGGCCTCAATTGCGATCAGCTCCACCGGTCGTGGCGGAAGAACCGGGGCCAGCGACATTCCTCCTGCCGGCACCGTTACCACCGTGGCATATTCCAACCGGCGTGAGATTGCCTGAACGTGATCCAGTGCCATCACGCGCAGCCCTGGTTCCTCATATGCCGCTTTCAAATAGGGGGCTTCGATGGGGGCAACATAGACAGCGATATCCAGGTCTCCGGCTAACAAGGCCGCTGCCGCATCGGCATAGGGGATCGATAGATGCCTGTTATCCGCCTCACTCAAACCCACCGCCTTTTCAAAGTCCCGAAAGGCCGCAGCGGTGCCAGAACCCGGCTCGCCGCTGTTGATCCTAAGACCGGACCAAAGTGCCGGATTCCGCGGTATGTCAGCCCCTTCGTTAACCAGAAAAATAACGGGTTCAAAAAACACCGCCCCGATGGCCTCGGCCTTGTTGGGGTCAACGCGGATACCGCCTTGTAGAAACGCAGCATCGACTTCACCCGCGTTCATCAGTTCAGCATTCTCAACAGAACCTGCAGTATCAAGGATCTCAAGTTGAACATTGTCGCGTGCCAAAATCGCCGCATAGTCCTGCGCGACCGCCGCATATGCGCCGCCGTCAGGCCCCGCCGCCAACTTCAAACTGCCCGGCGGATGCAGGCGCGCCAAAACGCCCACCAACACAGCCAGCGCAACGGCGCTACCAAAAATGACCCACAACCGCATCCGAGCCTCGCTCTCCATCCCGTTCAGAACGCTAAGGACCGCGTGACCATCTGGCAAGTAAGCAGAATCCAGTCTTGCAATCCTTGTGCATCCCCGAAAACCTGCCCCGAAAGGAGAAGGCCCATGCTCAGCGGATTACGGATTATTGAAATCGAAGGTTTGGGCCCGGGCCCTTTTGCAGCCATGTTACTGGCCGATCTGGGGGCGGACGTCATCACGATTCATCGTAAGGGACAGCCCGCTGTACCGGGTATGCCCGAGCAGTCTGTCCTGGACCGCGGCAAACGCTCGATTGATTTGAATCTGAAGGATGCCGCTGATTTGGACATCGCCAAACGCCTGATCGATTCCGCCGACGCGCTGATCGAAGGGTTCCGCCCCGGCGTGATGGAAAAATTGGGTCTGGGTCCCGAAACCTTCAATGCTTCGAACCCCAAATTGGTCTATGGCCGCATGACCGGCTGGGGCCAGGACGGCCCGCTATCGGACACTGCTGGGCACGATCTGAATTACATCTCGCTGTCCGGGGCACTGTGGTACGCGTCAGCAGCAGGCCACCCCCCGCAGACACCTGCAACTCTGGTCGGGGATATCGGCGGAGGCGCGATGTACCTTGTCGCAGGCATTCTGGCCGGAATTCTCAACGCACAGCGCACCGGACAGGGCACCATTGTCGATGCCGCCATCTATGACGGCTCGGCGCATATGATGAACCTGCTGATGAGTTTGCGGCAAACCGGCAATCTATCCGAAACCCGCGGTCAAAGCCTGCTGGATGGTCCGCATTGGAGCCGCACCTACACGTGCTTGGACAGGGGCTTCATCACAGTTCAGTGTCTTGAACCAAAGTTCTACAGCGAATTCCTGGAAAAACTGGGGCTAACCGACGATCCCGATTTCCAAAAACAATTTGTCCCGGCACTGTGGCCGGACCTCACACAGCGCCTCTCTGAGGTTTTTGCAGCCAAACCGCGCGCCCACTGGGCCGAGATATTCTGGGGATCTGACGCTTGTGTTGCACCCGTGCTCGACCCGATCGAGGCACAGGCTCACCCCATGAACACCGAACGTCAAACCTGGATCGACCATCACGGGGCACTGCAAGCTGCTGCGGCGCCCCGCTTTTCAACCGAAACCTGGCGCCCCAAACCCAGCCCCCGCCGGGGCGAACACAGGCAGGACATTCTTGATCAGCTTTCCGGAAGCGCACGCGCCAGACCTTCACCCGGCTGAAAAAACCTGGGTTGAATTGGCCGAAGGCCAAGAAGGGCTGACCCCTCTACCCGTCCCGCCACGAACGCACCGTGTCGATCATCAACTGAACGTTGTCAGGATCGGCATCGGGTGTGATCCCGTGACCCAGGTTAAAGATATGCGGTCCTTTCGAAAACGCCTCAACAATCTGAAGCGTTTCATCCACCAGCGCCTGGCCACCTGTCACCATGTGTGAAGATGCCAGATTGCCCTGTACACAGCCATCCGCTTGCACATTCTTGGCTGCCCATTCCGGCGAAACCGAATTGTCCAGTGCAACACAGTCTACGCCAGTGGCCTTGGCAAAGCCGACATAACCTTCGCCCGCCTCGCGCGGGAACCCGATTACAGGGATTCCAGGATGGCGTTCCTTGATGGCTTGCGTAATGACACGGCAAGGTTCGACGGCATATTTCTGAAACGCCACGCCTTTCAACGACCCCGCCCAGCTGTCAAAAATTTTGACAGCTTCTGCACCGGCCTCGATCTGCGCCGAAAGGTATTCGATTGTCGCAAGCGTGATCCGTTCCAACAATGCCTCAAACAACGCCGTGTTTTCTTCGCGCAGCGCATGCGCCGGGCCTTGATCCGGCGTGCCGCGCCCGGCGATCATGTAGGTCGCAACCGTCCACGGCGCGCCTGCAAACCCGATAAGGGTGGTCTCGGGTGGCAATTCTCGCGAAAGGATTCGCACTGTTTCGTACACCGGCGACAAGGTTTCATGGATATCCGATACCGGTTTCAGCGCATCGAAATCGGATTGCCGAGTGATCGTCGACAACCGCGGCCCCTCACCTGTGACAAACCACAGATCCGCACCCAGCGCTTGCGGCACCAACAGAATGTCAGCAAACAGAATAGCCGCGTCAAAGTCATAGCGGCGGATCGGTTGTAACGTCACCTCAGCCGCCAACTCGGGGTTATAGCACAAAGACAAAAAGTCCCCGGCCTGCGCCCGGGTTGCGCGGTACTCCGGCAAATAACGCCCCGCCTGCCGCATCATCCAGATCGGTGGCACGTCCTGTAGTTCGCCAGCCAGCGCCCGCAGCAGTTTCTTTGTCTCGGCCATCTTTGTCCCCACTCGTCTGGTTTGCGGCAAACGGGTCTGCCTTCGGCGTCAATTTGTCAAGGTCTGCCCCCATTGTCAGGGCAATGTGACGCGACTAAAGCTGTGCATATGACACTGACCCTGCCAACCCCCGCATCACCGCTCAAGATCGGCACTCGTGGCTCACCGCTGGCGCTGGCGCAAGCTTATGAAACCCGTGAGCGACTGGGCAAAGCCTTTGATCTGCTCGAAGACGCGTTCGAGATCGTGGTGATCAAAACCACCGGCGACAACCGCGCCATGATTGATGCAGACCGTCCATTGAAAGAGATTGGCAACAAGGGCCTGTTCACCAAAGAAATCGAAGAGGCGATGCTGCGCGGAGATATCGACATCGCTGTGCATTCGACCAAGGACATGCCGGTTGAACAGCCCAAGGGGCTGGTATTGGATACTTTCCTGCTGCGTGAAGATGTGCGCGACGCCTTTATCTCACCCAGTCTGAATTCGATCCACGACCTTGCAGAGGGCGCGGTGGTCGGCACGTCGTCGCTACGGCGGCGCGCGCAATTGCTGAACCGTCGCCCGGACCTGAACGTGGTCGAATTTCGGGGCAATGTGCAAACCCGTCTCAAGAAGCTGGCGGATGGGGTGGCCGATTGCACGTTTCTGGCGATGGCCGGCATCCGGCGTCTGAATATGGATGAAGTCCCAGCGACTGCCATCGCCGTCGAAGACATGCTGCCAGCCATTGCACAGGGCACGATCGGCATCGAACGCCGCAGCGACGATTCTCGGGCTGCCAATATGCTTGAGGCCATCCACCACGATACAACCGGCAAACGGCTGGCTGCGGAACGCGCATTGCTGGCCGCACTGGATGGGTCGTGCGAAACACCAATCGCGGGTTTGGCTGAAATTCAAGGTGACCAATTGCGTCTACGCGGTGAAGTTTTGCGCCCCGATGGGTCCGAATCCATATCCGAAGACATCACCGGTTCGGTCAAAGACGGCCCGGAAATAGGTCGCGTCATGGCAGAATCCCTTTTGAAACAGGCGGGACCCGGGTTTTTTGATTGGAAAAAATAAAAAAGTTTATGAAAAGTGAACTACTTCACTGAGGCAGTGCCGCAGATGGTACATAAAGAATTCATACCGATTGAGAAGTCGGGTCGGTCTCGAAGAAGTCGAAAGTTTTTTTAAATCGTTCTCTTTTAAGTGGTATTCGAGGGGGCGAGACCAGACCCAGAAGTCCAATCAGTTAGGGCCGCTGTCATATTAGACAGCGGCCCACTTTATTTTTATGACGTTTTGGCGCTTATTCAGCGCAGATCGCCTGAACTGCCTTTTCGACCGCCATCCGCGTTTGATCCAGATCGGCCTGGGTAACAGCCAGCGAGGGATAGAGTTTACCCGGAGCCTTGAAGATCCCGTTCGCGCGCAATGCACCGTTATAGAGGACATTGCGTTGCGGATCGTCGTGTTTGGCACTGCGGTAATCGCGACAATCCCTGTCGGTAAAATAGACGTCAAAAAGGGTCTCGTCGCCGCAGATCTGATGCGGGATACCGGCCTTGTTCAGTTCGTCCACCTGCATCTGCTGCAACTGCGACCCGATCCCGCGCAGTTGGTCATAGACGCCATCGCGCCGCAGGATTTCCATCGTCTTCAGCCCGGCGACCGAGGCGACAGGATTGCCGGACAAGGTTCCCAGCTGCATCAGCCAGCCTTCCTCGCCAACCTGCCCCTTGTCGAAATGCTTCATAATCTCGGCACTTGCCCCCGTCGCGGCCAGGGGGAAGCCACCACCGGTGATTTTACCCAGAGTGCAAATGTCCGGCGTCACGCCATACTTCTCTTGCGCACCGCCATAAGCAAGGCGAAATCCGGTGACGATTTCATCGAAAATCATCAGAACACTGTGTTTGTCGCACAGATCGCGCAATCCCTGCAGGTAGCCGGGCTCCGGAGGGATGATCCGTTGCAACGGCTCGACCATGATTGCGGCAATATTATCATGCTCGGCCAGCAGGTTGGCGACGGCCTCCAGGTCGTTGAAAGGCGCAATGAGCATCTGCTCGGCCACGCTGTCGGGAATGCCAGCGCTGTCTGGAACAGCTTGCGGGAAGTTGACCTGACGACTGGGGGCCAAGCTCATCTGTGCCTCCGCGCTCATGCCGTGATAACCACCTTCGAATTTCAGGATCTTACTTCGACCGGTGTAAGCCCGCGCCAAACGGATCGCGTACATGTCCGCCTCACCGCCCGAGGCCACGAAGCGGACCTGCTCGCAACACGGTACAGCATCGATGATGGCCTCAGCTAGTTCGATGCCCCTGGCGTTGTTGGCAAAGAACGTCATGCCCTTGGGCAGTTGTTCCAAAACGGCTTCCATCACTTCGGGATGGCCATGACCCAGCAGCATCGGGCCGGACCCGATCAGGTAATCGATGTATTCGTTGCCATCCTCATCCCAGACATGACTGCCTTCGCCACGCGCGATGATGATACCCGGATCGAAGTTACCGAATCCTCCGGCAGGCAGAACCTCGTTTGCGCGGGCGATCCATTCGGATTGGGTGTTGATTTTCAGCATGTCAAACGATCTCCAATATTGGCAGGCCAAGCACTTCGGGGTCTGGCACAACACCTAACCCCGGACCTTCGGGCGGAGCAATCCGGCCGTTGTCACGGTTTGGTGCGTCCGGGCAGATGCGCGGAGACACATAAGAGGACAAGTCGCAGGTGTTCATCAACGACCCATGCGGGGTCGAGGCCGCAAAGTGCAGCGATGCGGCTGTTACGATATCCGACCCCCATGTGCATTCGGCGCATATCTCAGCGCCCAGATGTACGGTCAGATCCCGCGCGCGGCGCATGGCCGACAAGCCGCCGAACTTCGACAGCTTCAACGCAACGGCGTCCATGCAGCCTAGTTCATGCGCCCTTAGCAGCGAGGCCAGATCATGAGCATTTTCATCGATCTTCATCGGCAGGCCGGTGGCCTGCCGGACGGCCGCGCAATCCTCGAGCGTTTTGCTGGGCTGTTCCAGCATAACATCCAGATGCGCCACAGCCCGTCCTGTGCGCGTAGCCTGCAGCCGCGAGGCGCCGCAGTTCCAGTCGCCATAAACAAGCGGACCCGGCCCTACGGCCCCGCGCACTTTGATCAGCCGTTCCGCATCGGCCTGCCAGTCGCCTTCGACCCCCAGCTTAACCTGAAACTGACGAATGCCGGTCTGATAGGCTGTCTTGGCGATCCGCGCCATGTCATCCGGCGCGATGCAGGTGATCGAATGATAAAGCGGCATGTCCTTGCGCGTCCGCCCCCCCCCAGCAACGCATACACCGGCTGGCCCGAGGCCTGCCCAAACAGGTCCCAAAGGGCGATATCGACCATGGACTTGGCATAGCGATGCCCAAGCAAAAACCCGTCCAGCTTGCGCATTGGCGCATCGACACCGAAGGGCGACATGCCAAGGATTTCCGGCCCCATCTCAGTCACGGCCGCAGGAACGCCATCGGCGTAGGCGGGCAAGTAATGTGGGATCGGGCAAACCTCGCCCCAACCCTTCAGACCAGTATCGGTTTCCAGGCACAGGATGTGGCTTTTGACCGTCGCGCAGGATTTGCCTTCGGCCATATGATAGGTTTCGTGACTGGTCAGGTCGACGGACCAAAGCGTTATCTTGGTGATCCTCATTGGTAGACTCCAACCGGATCGCCCAGCGCATCCTCGTCCGGGTGTACGCCAAGCCCCGGCGTTTCCGGCAGGTGCAGGTGGCCGTCGATGTTGCGTGGACCCCGACCGCCAGCGATATCGACGGTGATCATGTCCTGGCAGGCCCAGACGGCGTGGCAATTGTCATCCGGGATGGTGGCCGCCAGATGCAACGCTTCGGTATCGGCCAGAACCGATCCGCCTGTGGCCATCACGAACATATCGATCCCATGCGCCAGCGCGATATCCCGCATCCGGGCGGCCTTGGTCAGACCGCCGACGCGGTTCAGCTTGATCCCGAACACTTCGGCCAGCCCGTCGCGGGCAATCCGCGCGGCGTCCTGCAGTGTCACAAGGCTCTCATCCACGGAAACGGGCGAGGCATGGCGGCCCGAAATGGCAGCGATATCGTCCAGAGACTCGCCGGGTTGTTCGAATGTGACGTTCAGGTCCTCGCAGGCACTCATCACGCGCAGGGCCTGTTGCCGGGTCCAGCCTCGGTTGACGTCATAGAGGACGATCTCTCCCGGTCGCCGGATGCTTTCCACATCCCGCACGCGGGCAATAGCACGTTCCACATCGCCGCCGATCTTAACCGAATGGGCGACATAGCCCCGGCTGCGATAGCGCTCCATCACCTCTCGGGTTTCATCCACTGTCTTGGCCCCCACCGAGGATGCAATCGGACGCGGTGTCCGCGACCCGCCGCCCATCAGATCTGCAATCGGCATTCCCGCCGCTTGCCCGGCAATATCCCAGCAGGCCATATCGATCGGGCTTTTGGCATAAAGGTGGCCGGGCAAGGCGATATCCATCGCCCGCTCGACATCCAGCACCCGACGCGGATCAAGGCCCAGAGTGAACGGTGCCATCGTTTCGATCCCCGCGCGAATGCCTGGGCCATGCGCGGGAACATATGTGTGCCCCCAAGGCGTACCTTCGCCCCAACCGGTCAGGCCACTATCCGTTTCGACCTTGACCAGCGTCGCATCCAGCACTTCGAACTTTAGCCGGCCACCGGACAACCAATACGGATGCTCGAGCGGGAGATCGACATGATAGACCGAGATTCGGGTAATTTTCATTTCAGTTCCACTTCAACAAAGGACATCGGTTCGTCCCCGGCATTGATCACGTTGTGCTCGACACCCTCGTCTCGGCGATAGGCGGTTCCCGCAGGAACCGTAACCTCGTTGACCGAGCCGTCGGGCAATTCCAGCCGCATATGGCAATCGGTGACCGCCGTGATGACGTAATCCATTGCGTGACGGTGCCACCCCGTTTCGGCATCGGGCGCAAAGTCAAATCGCGTCACCCGAACGCGGGCGTCATCGATCATCTGGGTTGCAATGGCTTGCGGTCTCATAGGCTGAACTCCTCAATCGGTGCACCGAGGCTTTCGAAATCAGGCACTACGCCCATTCCTGGTGTATCTGAGGCATAGAGCTTGCCATTCCGCGACATTGGTCCGCCGATTCCGGTAGATCGCGTGCTGTAGTTCATCAGGTCGGTGGTGTTTTGCAGGTATTCGGGCCGTGTCGAGGCCGCAAAATGGGCGACAGCCGAGGTTGCGATTTCTCCGCCCCATGTGTCTTCGCTGACCACCGGTATGCGGTTTTCGGTCAGATAATCCCGCACCCGCCGCGCCTTGCTGAGCCCGCCAAGGTTCGAAATCTTGAGACAGCAGATCTCGGCCCCGCGATCCGCGACGATGCGCTGTGCCATATGCATGCCAGTGAGGCATTCATCCAGCTTCATCGGTTGCTCGGCGACACGGCGCACCTGCTGACATTCCTCATAAGTCCGGCAGGGCTGTTCCAGGATGTAATCCAGATCCCGCGTTGCCCGCGCTACCCGGATCGCGTTGTCGACGCGCCATCCCTGATTTGCATCGGCCATCGCCTTCTCGCCCGGATTTAGCAGCGGTACAGTTGTACGAATGCGGTCAATGTCGGTGGTCCAGTCACCACCGACTTTGACCTGAAACTGTCGATACCCCTGCGCACGGTATCGGTCCATTTCGGTCACCGTCTCATTCACCGATTTCTGTGGCGCGACCCGGTACATCGGCGCGCCGTCCGTCAGCTTGCCGCCGAGCAGCATCCAGACTGGCTGATCACAGGCCTTGCCCAGAATGTCCCAGCACGCCGCATCGAACGGAGCTTTGGCGTATCCATGCCCCTGAACCAAATGGTCCATCAACTGTTCTATCCGCCCCACCTGTCGCGGATCTTCGCCCAGTAACTTAGGCGCAACCAATCGTGCCAGCGCCGCCACGCCCTCGGAATGCGCAACCATGTAGTTCTCACCACAGGGCGTGAATTCGCCGCAACCCTGCAGACCGGCATCCGTATCGATGACAACTACCGAGGCGATGGCCGTTTCTATCGCGTTGCCCGCGCCCCAGACATAGGCCCCGCCGACATAAGGAAGGCCGGTCTGAAAGACGCGGATACGGGTGATTTTCATGCGGCATCCATTTTTGGCAAATCGCCCATTCCCTCACCACGCCAGAGAACGAAGGTCAGGATCGGCTCTTCGGTTGTGGTCATCGCATGGCTTTGCCAGCTTTCGTGATGGCGTGTCTGGTTTGGGCCGACATAGGCTTCGTTCCCTTCAACCCGGAACGTCGCTCCTCCGCCCACGATCAGGTAAAGCTCCTCAGCCTCATGGCTGTGCCAATCATAATGCAGGCCCGCCCCCCAATAGGCGACATAGCCGCGCAATTGGGTCGAGTGGAAATGACCGTTCGGGCCGAACAACTCGTAGTAACCGTAGCGATTGAGGAAATCGGCACCCACCTCTTCCTCGGTATAAGTGTGTTTCCATTGCGCCAGATGGGCGGTTGCCCTGATCGCGTCGGTTAAGGATTTCGTTGCACCCTCGGTCGGGAACTCGGTTTGCTGAACCAGCTCCACCGCTGGAATTTGGTTCGGCTCCAATTCCAAGGCCATGAGGTCGTCAGGCCAGGCACCAAAAGCTGATAGCTCGGCATGCGATTGGTGCAGTTGTCGAACAGCCTCGAGAACGTCGTCTATCGTCATGGGGTCACCACGATGTTGCCGGTGTGTTGTTTGGCAATGAACGCGGCCTGAGCCTCGCGCAGTTCTTCCAAAGGATAAGTAGCTGCCAGCGCAGGCTTGATCTCTCCGGCCTCGATGTATTTCACAAGGTTCCGCATCACCTGAGGGTCAATCACGGTCGATCCAGTGAAGGTCAGATCGCGCAAATAGAACGTACGCAGGTCGAATTCGACCATCGGACCGGCAATCGCGCCTGAGCATGTATACCGGCCACCGCGTTCCAGAATGTCGATCAGGTGTGGCCAGTAGGGTCCACCCACGACATCCGCGACGACCGTGATTTTCTCGTCGCCCAGCGCAGCCCGCAGGTTTTCTGGCCCACGCGGCAGGATAACGTCCGGCCCCAAGTCCGCCACATCCGCATGCTTCGCTTCCGATGCCATTGCGACGACCCGTGCACCCCGGCGTTTGGCAAGTTGTACCAACGCGCCGCCGACCCCGCCCGAGGCTCCTGGCACCAGAACTGTATCGGCGTCGTTAACATTGGCGCGGGTCAGCATGCCCTCAGCCGTCGAATAGGAACACGAGAACGTGGCAAGTTCGGCGTCCGACAGGTCGGACTGGATCGGAACGGCATTTACAGCCAGAGTTGTGGCGTATTCGGCAAACCCGCCGTCCCGCTCCGAGCCGAAATACCCGGTCTTATCCATGTTGCCCGGGTCCGACGGGTCGCGCAGCCAACCATCGGTGATGACACGTTCGCCGATCATCCTGGGATCAACACCTTCGCCTACGGCTACGATGTGACCGCAGATGTCAGCGCCCTGAATACGAGGGAAGGTGATAGGATTGCCGCCCCAAGTGGGGTCCTCTTCGCCAACCTCTTCGAACGCTCCGCCGGTGGTCGCGTCGGTGACCGTTTTGGAATACCAGCCCGATCGCGTGTTCACGTCCGTGTTATTCAGACCGCAGGCCGCAACTTTGATCAGAACCTCTCCGGCGGCGGGTTCAGGACGCGGCCAGTCTTTGTGCAGCACCATCTGTTCCAGGCCGCCATGGCCCATTGTAACCATGGCTTTCATTTTGTCGGGCAGGCTCATCAGGCGGTCTCCAATACAGCGTCGGTGCGTGGCAGCAGGCTCTCGGGATCATAGGCTGGTTCCCCCAGAACGCGGGCTGCGCGCGGTTTGCCGTGAATTACAACTTGCAACTCGGTCCCGGCAGTGGCCGCCTCGGGTTTGATGTAGGCAAAGGCGAGGATCTTGCCGACGGTATGGCCATAAGCAACCGAGGCGGTCGAGCCCACGACCCTCCCGTTTAACATGACAGCTTCGCCACCATGCCCGTCAATCTCACCATCCGGCTCGATCTCGAGGTAAGCACACACCCACGGCAGATCAGTGTTCAGGGTCTTGTCCTTGCCCAGATACTCTTTGTCGGTGCGGGCAAAGCGCAGCACATCGGCTTCGGCCAAAGTAACCTCGTTGGTCAGCTCACCTGCGCCTTTGAAACCCTTCTCCATCCGCATCACGTTCATGGCAAAGCTGCCATAGTCGGTGATGCCATACGCCTCACCCGCCGCCCAAAGCGCGTTGTAAACGTCGAGGCAGGCGGCGTTGGGCATGTGCAACTCCCAGCCCAACTCACCGGCATAGGACATACGGAAGGCCCAAACCTTGCGGCCTGCGATGGTGATCTCCTGCGCGGATAGCCAACGGAACCCGGCATTGCTCAGATCAGCATCGGTACAGCGCGCCAGCACATCCCGTGACCGAGGGCCATTCAGCGACAGGGCGGACCAGTCAGAGGACATAGCGGTGATCTGCACGTCCTCATCCGCGCACTGCTGCGCCAGATGATCCAGCAGGCGCTGTTCAAAGAAGGCCGCACAAACCAGATAGAACCGGTCGTCGGCCATGCGGACAATCGTGGTCTCCAACTCGATCCGGCCACGGCGGTTCAGCATGTGGGTCAGGGTGATCGAGCCAACTTTCTGCGGCATCCGGTTGGCTGTCAATCGATCCAGCAGGGCATAGGCATCTGGCCCCGAAACCTCGACCTTGGTGAAGGCGGTGACATCCATGATGCCAACGCCTTCGCGCACCGCTTTTACCTCAGCCGCGACCATGTCGTCGGCAGGGGTCCGGCGGAAGGAGTAATGATCGCGCTGCTCCACACCGTCCCGCGCGAACCAGCGCGGGCGTTCGAAACCATAAACTTCCTCATGCACCGCGCCTTTGGAATTCAGCAACTCATAGAGCGGCGACGGCTTGATCGGGCGCCCTTCCAGACGGTTGAAATGCGGGAAGGGAATTTCGTGGCGCAGGCAGTAGTCTTCCTCGGCCTTGACCACCTGCCAGTCCTTGGTCGCATAGCTGCCGAACCGGCGCGGATCGTATTCGCGCATCGAGATATCCGCTGCCCCGTGAACCATCCAGCGCGCCAACTCGCGGGTTAGGCCCGGCCCCCAGCCGATGCCGATTTGCGTACCACAGCAACACCAGTAGTTGCGAACGCCCGGCGCGGGACCGATCAGCGGGTTGCCATCCGGCGGGTGCGAAATTGCCCCGTGAACGTCGCGCTGAATACCCAGCTCGGCGAAAATCGGCATGCGGTTGAGGCTTTCCTCAAGCCACGGCATCACCCGATCATAATCCGCGTCGAACAGCCAGTTTTCGTACTCCCAAGGGCAATGGTCGTGCCAAACCGAGTTCGGGTTCTCTTTCTCATAGATTCCAATCAGCCCGCGCTGCTGCTCCATCCGGATATAGCCCGAGACCTTGCGGTCATCGCGGATCACCGGCAGTTCTTTGTCCAGGTTCTGGAACTCGGGCACCGGCTCGGTCACGAAGTAGTGGTGGGTCATCGAGGTCATAGGCAATTGCAGCCCTGACCATTCGCCCATCTGACGGGCATAGGTGCCGCCAGCGTTCACCACATGCTCGCAAGTAATGGTGCCCATTTCGGATTCGACCACCCACTCGCCATTGTCAGCCTGTGTGATGTTGGTCGCGCGGCAATTGCGGAAGATGCGCACGTCCTTCTGACGCGCCCCCGTGGCCATCGCCATGGTCACGTTGGTCGGATCCACATGGCCGTCATCCGGCGTGTGCAACGCCCCCAAAACACCTTCGAGATTATAGAACGGGTGCAGTTCGGCCACCTTTTCAGGCCCGACCAGTTCGATGTTGAATCCAAGCGAACAGCCCACCGACAGGGTATGACGCAGCCAGTCCATTTCATCCTCGGTATAAGCCAGACGGAACGAACCGCAGCCATGCCATGTGACGGGCTGGCCGGTCTCCGCCTCCAACTGACCGGAATACAGGCCGATGTTGTAATCCACGCATTTCCCCAGCCCAAAGCTCGAAGTCGAATGCGTGATCTGGCCTGCCGCGTGCCATGTGCTGCCACTGGTCAGCTCAGCCTTTTCCAGCAGGACAGTGTCACCGCCCCACCCTTCATGCGCCAGGTGATAGGCCAGACCGACCCCCATGACACCTCCGCCCACGATGACCACGCGGGCATGTGACGGCAGATTCTTCTCGGACATGATTTTTCCTCTTCCCGAGTCGCGTTTCTGCTCGACAGGCTAATTCCACAAATGTACCATCGTCAATCATGAATGACACAAATGTATCATCAATCGTTCTCGACCGCCTCACCGAAGAGTGGGACGCCCTCACCCCTGAGGCGCAGAAAGCCGCACGATACGTGCTGGAAAACCCAACGGACGTTGGGGTTTCAACAGTGCGCGAGATTGCCGAGGCGGCCAAGGTCAAACCCAACACTTTTGTTCGGATGGCACGTCAGGTGGGCTTCGAAGGGTACGAGGATTTCCGCGCCCCGTTCCGCGATGCGATTCGGCGGGGCACCGTGTCGTTTCCTGACCGCGCCCGCTGGCTGCAGGACATTGGCAAGTCAGGGGATCTGGGCGGTCTTTATGCCGATATGATTGGCGCGGCGATCCGCAATATCGAAGAGACCTTTGCAGGGATTGACGCCACATCCCTGAAAGCAGCTGCTGAAGATATCTGGAACTGCCGCCAGATTTTCACGCTGGGCGTGGGCGTCAACAATTCGAATGCACGCAACTTCACTTACCTTGCCTCAACGGGAATGAAGCAGTTTCATGCCATCCCGCGTCCCGGATCGACTCCGGTGGATGATCTGGCTTGGGCTGACCAGCAGGACGTGCTGATCGCGATCACTTGCCACCCCTATCGCACCGAGGTCATTGAGGCGATCAAGTTGGCGCGGCAACAGGGTCTGACCGTTGTCGGCATTTCCGACAGCCCGGCCAGCCCGGTGATCCTGAACGCCCATCACGGCTTTGTCGTCGCCGCCGACACACCGCAATTCTTTCCGTCATCCGTTTCGACCATCGCGTTGCTGGAAACGCTGCTGTCCTTCGTGATCGCAGTATCCAGCGATGAGATCGTCGAGCGGGTGGAACGGTTTCACCAACGCAGACACCAACTTGGCCTCTACGCGGAGGAGCCCGAATGAACGCACCCCTGACCCACTCATTGGACGCGCGCTATTACACTGATCCGGCGGTTTTCGCGCAGGAAATGCAGGGCCTTCTGGCCCGGACATGGCAATTTGCAGGTCATGTGGCTCAGGTGCGGGAATCGGGGGACTATTTCGCCTTTGAGATCGCCGGTCAGAACCTGTTCTGCATTCGCGGCCGCGACGGGGAAATCCGCACCTTCTACAACGTCTGCCAGCACCGCGCGCATGAGATGGTGACCGGTGCGGGCAACACCCGAGTCGTCGTCTGCCCCTACCACGCCTGGACCTATGAGCTGTCCGGCCAACTGCGCGCCGGGCCCAACATCAAATCTGTCCCCGGTTTCGACCGCAGCGCCATCTGTCTGACCTCGGTCCGCACCGAGGTGTTCAACGGTTTCATCTTCGTCAACCTCGATGACGACGCCGCGCCGATGGACGAATGGTACCCCGGCGTACGCGAGGAAATCCGCGCCTTTGTTCCGCATATCGACGATCTGGAACCGCTGGAATGGGTCGAGATTCCGGAAAACTGCAACTGGAAGGTCAGTATCGAGAACTACTCGGAATGCTATCACTGCCCGACCAACCACCCGACCTTTGCCGAAGGCGTGGTCAAGCCCGAGACCTATGACATTCAACCCGACGCAGGCGGTGGCTATGTGCTGCGCCATACGACCGAGTGTCAGAGCCTCGACAAGATGACCTATCCCATCGACCTGTCGGTGCCGCACGCGGGCGATTACCAATCGTGGTTCCTGTGGCCGATGTTCTCGTTCCAGTGCTATCCGGGGAATGTGCTGAACACTTATCACTGGCGCGCCGTGGACTCGGACCACTGCACCGTCTGGCGTGGCTGGTACACCGAGGGCGGATCGGAAAGCGCGGTGATCCGGCAACTGGCGGTGCAGGACCGCGAAACCACGGTCGAGGAGGACATCCATCTTGTCGAAAGCGTTCACCGCGGCCTGAAATCCCGCGGCTACCGCCCCGGGCCGCTGGTACTGGACCCGGGCTGCGGCGTGATGTCGGAGCATTCGATCGCGCGACTTCAGCAATGGATGCGCGAAGCTGTGGATTAATGATCGAGGTGACCCACCCATGTTGATGCCCGAAGACTGGCGCCCGGAACACAAGCTATTCCCCCATCAAGTTGGGTTTACTAGCCCACCTTTTGATTTCGATGCGGCCCCGTCAGACTTCCTGCGCATGTGCTCAGAAACGGTTGGCGTGCATGGCTGGATGCTGCACGTCCCGAACTACGTGCACGGGCTGGACCAGCGCAAACAGAACTTTGGCATGCTCGAGGACTTTGTGCATTGCATGTCCCGCAAC
Source organism: Ruegeria atlantica (assembly GCF_013032505.1). Classification (GTDB taxonomy): domain Bacteria; phylum Pseudomonadota; class Alphaproteobacteria; order Rhodobacterales; family Rhodobacteraceae; genus Ruegeria; species Ruegeria atlantica_F. Next base: position 8,143 of record NZ_WQCG01000005.1, on the reverse strand, counting down.
GGTGTCGATGTCTGCGGTCAGGTCGGTTCGAATTGGGTCCACGCCTGTGGATTAGGCGTCGAAGGGGTCCGGCAGCATTGCGCGGATCTGTCGGACAAGTACGGCACACAGTTCCACATGGCCGGTTACGCCATGGTCGAAGCGCTGCGCGAAATGAATGTTGAAAAAGTTGCACTGAACGCGGCCTATCACTGGCCTGAATGGTGGCAGGGCACGGCTGGGTTTCTGAAGGAAGCCGGGTTCGACGTACTGTATGCCGGTAATTTCCACGATCAGGGATGGTTCGACAATCAGGAAGAGGTCAATTCATACAGATGGGTGTTTGACGGTGATCTCGCGATGAAAAGTTTCGAATACGTGGCCGAACAGGCCCCGCAGGCCGATGCGATCCTGATCAATGGCATGTGCAATTTCCGCACCGGGCCGAACGGTCTGCCACAGCGCCCCCTGCATCTTGCGGATACGCTTGAGGCCGCGCTTGGCAAACCGGTGATCGGTCACGACATCGCGCTGTACTGGCGTATCTTCAAATCTCTCAACCTCGCGCCGGAAATACCGCACGGGGAACTTCTCCGACGGCTATAGACCACATTTCAAAGGAACATCGCCATGACCAAAATCCTCGCGCTCTGGGCGGTGCCCCGCTCTACGTCCACTGCTTTTGAATGGATGATGCGACAGCGCGGAGATCTGGACTGTCTGCACGAACCTTTTGGCGAGGCTTGGTATCAGGGGGAGGACCCGCTGTGGCACAGGTTCAAACCGGGGGATGTGACGACGCCGGGCCTAACACTGGAGACAGTGTGGTCCGACATTCAAGCTCGTGCGCAAAAGGGGCCTGTCTTCATCAAGGACTTCCCGCATTACATCAATCACATATGGAATGCCGAGTTCCTGTCGAACTTCAACCACGCCTTCCTGATCCGCGATCCGGCAAAAACGATCACCTCGATGTACAAACAGTGGCCCGACTTCGCCGAAGGGGAAGTCGGCTTTCCTGAACAGCGCGCCCTGTTCGATCTGATTGCAGCCCTGAACGGCACGCCGCCGCCCGTCATCGACAGTGATGACCTGCTGGAAAACCCGCACGCCATGACCGAACGCTTTTGCGAAGCGGTCGGCATCCCGTTTCTGGAAGACGCGTTGAGTTGGGAACCCGGTGGCGACCCATCCGCGCACTCTTGGTGGGATGGCGGGTCGTTCCACGCCAATCTGGCCAATTCGACAGGGTTGGCCCCGCAGCCCCGTAAACATATCTCGATCACGGACGCGCCGGATCGGGTCAAACAGGTGTACCGCCGGATGAAACCCCACTACGACCACCTGTACAAACATCGCCTGACGGGCTGATACACCGGAGAGAAGACATGGCAGACATTTTTGACGAAGACCTATTCCTGAAAGGTCTTGAGCAGCGCAAGAACATGCTAGGCGCGGAATACGTGGAAAAGAACCTGGCGGCGGCAGATGACTTTACCCGTCCGTTCCAAGAGGCGATGACCGCCTGGTGCTGGGGATTTGGCTGGGGCGATGACGTGATCGACGCCAAGACGCGGTCGATGATGAACTTGTCCATGATCGGCGCGTTGGGGAAAATGCATGAATGGGAAATCCACTGCAAAGGCGCGATCAACAACGGCGTCTCGCCCGAGGAAATCCGGGCCATCATCCACGTCATCGGAATCTATTGCGGTGTCCCACAGGCGCTGGAGTGTTTCCGCGTTGCGCGTAAGGTTCTGGGCCACACCTAACCCAAGCAACACCCAACCCAAAAAGCGGCCCGTTGGGCCGCTTTTTTCTGCCTTGGGCGCCAAGGTTATTCGAGCGAAACCCACAAGACTTTGGCGTCTTCCTCACTGGTCGAAATACACCCGTGCCCCATTCCACTGTCGTAATAAAGTGAATCTCCGGCCTTCATCGGCAGCGGGCGGTAATGCTCTGACACAAAAATCAGCTCTCCGCTGATGACATACATGAATTCTTCGCCCGTATGCCGGATCCAGGTTTCGAACTCTGACAGGTCGCGAGCTTTGATCGTCGCGATATAGGGCAGCATCCGCTTGCTGGTCAGTTCCGGACACAGCAATTCGTGCATATAGGTCGGCGTGTTTTTGACTTCGCCCTCTCCTTTGGGGGTAAAATCCCGCCGGCCCGAGATTCCGGATTGCCCTGACTGCAGAAACAGCTGCGGCGTGCTCATATCCAGCGCCTGCGTCAGCCTGCGCACAATATCAAAACTTGGTCGCGTCTGGTTGTTCTCGATCTTCGACAGGGTGGACCGGCCGATTCCCGCGGCGCGTCCGGCCTCCTCCAAAGTCCAGCCTTTTGCACGGCGTGCATCACGAATGGAACGCCCCAGAACCTCACCTTCATCCAGATCTTCCGGTGAGGAAACATCACCACGGGTCTCGTCGCCCATAAAAATCTCCCTGTTTTATCAGAGGTTACTGACTTCCCCCACCGCGCACAACTTCACAAATGTGAGATATATGTTGCTTTAGCTGCACGATTTCCACTATAGGAAAAAAAATTTCGTACTGAGGATTCGGTGCTGGAGGAGGAAATCATGTTCAAAACGTCGCTCACCGAAGCTGATCCGGTTGTCGCAGCGTCAATTGCGCGAGAAGGCAAACGCCAGGCTGAACAGATCGAACTGATCGCATCCGAGAACATTGTCTCGCAGGCTGTGATCGATGCGCAGGGGTCCGTCCTGACCAACAAATACGCCGAAGGCTATCCGGGCCGTCGCTATTATGGCGGCTGCGAATACGTGGACGAAGTTGAATCCGAGGCCATTGATCGTCTGAAACAGCTGTTTGGCTGCGAATACGCAAACGTTCAGCCGCATTCGGGTGCACAAGCAAACGGCGCCGTTAAACTGGCCCTGCTCAGCCCCGGTGACACGATTTTGGGCATGTCGCTGGATGCAGGTGGCCACCTGACGCACGGAGCCAAACCTGCGCAATCCGGCAAGTGGTTCCGACCGATCCAGTACGGTCTGACGGACGCAGGTCTGATCGACTATGATCAGGTCGAGGAATTGGCCAAGGCTGAAAAGCCAAAACTGATCATCGCAGGTGCGTCGGCCTATTCTCAGAAGATCGATTTCGCCCGTTTCCGCGCCATTGCAGACGAAGTTGGCGCTTGGCTGCTGGCTGACATGGCCCATATCGCTGGTTTGGTTGCAACGGGCCTGCACCCCTCGCCCGTCGGTCATGCACATGTGGTCACATCGACCACGCATAAAACCCTGCGCGGTCCGCGCGGTGGGATCATCCTAACCAACGATGAAGCGCTGGCAAAAAAGATCAATTCAGCCGTCTTCCCCGGCCTTCAGGGCGGCCCCCTGATGCACGTGATCGCCGGCAAAGCGGTCGCATTTGGCGAAGCGCTGAAGCCAGACTTTAAGAGCTACATGCAGCGCGTCGTGGACAGCGCCTCGGAGCTGGCAAACGTTATGATGGCACGGGGATGTGACATCGTTTCGGGTGGCACCGAAAACCACCTGATGCTGGTCGACCTACGCCCGCTGGGCGTGACAGGCAAAGACGCGGAAGCCGCGTTGGAGCGTGCCGGGTTCACCTGCAACAAGAACAGCGTGCCGGGCGATCCGGAAAAACCTACCGTGACCAGCGGCATCCGTTTGGGAACCGCTGCAGGCTGCAGCCGCGGCTTTGGACCGGAAGAGTTCAAACAGATTGGTCACCTGATCGGTGATGTGCTGGACGCTCTGGCCCAGTCGCCGGAAGGCGACGCGACGATCGAATCCGAAACCCGCGAAAAAGTCCGCGCGCTCTGCGCCAGTTATCCGATCTACTGAAAGACCACGAAATGAGCATCTACGACCTAATCGTCATCGGGGGCGGACCCGGCGGATACGTTGCAGCGATCCGCGCTGCACAGTTGGGACTGAAAGTGGCTTGCGTTGAAGGCCGCGGTTCGCTTGGCGGAACCTGTCTGAATGTGGGGTGCATACCCTCCAAAGCGTTGCTGACCTCCTCGGCCAAATATGCCGAGCTTGCACATCTCTCCTCCCATGGCATTGCTGTCGAGGGGGCCAGCATCGATCTGAGTTCTATGATGGGGCGCAAGGACAAGATCGTCGGCGATCTGACCAAGGGTATTGCGTTTCTGTTCAAGAAAAACGGCGTCGATCTGATCGAGGGCTGGGCCAGTATCCCCTCTGACGGGCAGGTCAAAGTTGGCGACGATGTTTATGAAGCCAAAAACATCCTGATCGCCACCGGTTCCGAGCCAGCACCGCTAAACGGGATCGAGATTGACGAGCAGGACATCCTGAGCTCGACCGGAGCAATCGCGCTGGACGCTGTACCCGAACATCTGGTTGTCGTCGGTGCCGGGGTTATCGGGTTGGAGCTTGGCCAGGTCTGGTCCCGACTGGGCGCCAGGGTGACGGTAGTTGAATATCTGGACCGCGTCCTGCCCGGAATTGATGGCGAGATCGCGAAGCTCGCGCAGCGCGCGTTGTCCAAGCGTGGCTTGAAGTTCCAACTGGGACGCGCATTGAAAACCATCGACAAGACCAACGTTGGACTGACGCTGAAATTGGACCGGGTCGGCAAAGACAAGGAAGAGGTGATCGAGGCTGACAAGGTCCTGATCGCCGTCGGACGCCGCCCCGTAACGCGCGGGCTTGGGCTGGAAGATCTGGGGATAGCCTTTGACCCGCGCGGCTTTATCCAGGTGGACAAGTCGTTCCGGACTTCGGTCCCCGGCATCTATGCGATCGGCGATTGTGTTTCCGGCCCGATGCTTGCCCACAAGGCTGAAGAAGACGGTGTCGCCTGTGTCGAGATGCTGGCAGGTGAATCCGGTCACGTGGACTACAATACCGTTCCTGGCGTTGTGTACACGGACCCCGAGGTCGCCTCGGTCGGTCTGACCGAGGAAGCGCTGAAAGAGGCTGGGACCGAATACGCCGTCGGCAAGTTTGCCTTCATGGCCAACTCACGCGCGCGCTCGACCGGTGAGACAGACGGCGCGGTCAAGGTTCTGGCCGACCCGAAAGGCAACATCCTAGGGGCGCATATCTGCGGTGCACACGGTGGTGACCTGATCGCTGAATTGGTTCTGGCCATGGCCAAGGGCGCCACCGTCGCTGAAGTCGCCTCAACCTGTCACGCTCACCCGGCAATGGGCGAGGCCGTCAAGGAAGCCTGTCTCGATGCCATGGGCCGCGCAATCCACGCCTGAGAGGGAACAGCCAGATGACCATCCAGCTTCGCACCCGTCACCCGGAAAAAGCCAAGAAGGCTGACAGTGTCATCCCGCGAAAACCGAAGTGGATTCGCAAGAAAAAGATCGACGGGCCCGAGTATTACGAGACCCGTCGCCTGATGCGCGACCACAATCTGGCAACGGTCTGCGAAGAGGCCGCCTGCCCCAATATTGGCGAATGCTGGTCCAAACGTCACGCCACCATGATGATCATGGGCGAGGTCTGCACGCGCGGCTGTTCCTTCTGCAACGTCTCCACAGGACGCCCCGATGCACTTGACGTGTTCGAGCCGGGCCGCGTCGCGGCAGCTGTCAAGAAGCTGGCCTTGCGCCATGTGGTCATTACATCTGTCGACCGCGACGATCTGGCGGATGGCGGAGCCGAACATATCGCCCAGACAATCCGCGCTGTGCGTCATCAAAACCCCGAAACCACGGTCGAGGTTCTGACCCCCGACTTTCTGGGCAAAGGCAGCGCTGCCGACGTGGTTTTCGACGCCGCACCGGATGTGTTCAACCACAATCTGGAAACCGTCCCGCATTTGTATCCAACGGTGCGCCCTGGCGCGCGCTACTACACATCTCTGCGCCTCCTGGACGATGCAAAACGTGCCAAACCCGAGATTTTCACTAAATCCGGCCTGATGGTGGGCCTGGGCGAAAGCCTGAACGACGTTCGACAGGTGATGGACGACCTGCGCGCAGCAAAGGTCGATTTTCTGACCGTGGGTCAGTACCTGCAGCCGACACCAAAACACCACCCGATTGACCGGTTCTGGTCACCGGAAGAGTTCGCCCAATTGGAACAGATCGCAAGGTCCAAGGGCTTTTTGCATGTGTCCGCAACACCGCTGACACGTTCGTCGTTCCACGCCGACGAAGACTTTACCGCCCTCAAGCAAGCCCGCCAGCGGGCCATCGCCAACGGGGCATAAACCAAACGCAAATGGGAGGGAAACCATGGAAGCGTTAAATTCAATCGTAGGAGCCATCAATGGCGTCGTATGGGGGCCGCTGATGCTGGTCCTCATCCTTGGCGTCGGCTTCTTCCTGCAGGTAGGGCTGAAATTCATGCCGATCCTGCGCATTGGCACAGGCTTCAAGCTTTTGTTTGCAGGCCGTGAGGGTCAGGGCGATGGGCAAATCAGCCCGTTCAACGCGCTGATGACCTCTCTGTCGGCGACCATCGGTACCGGCAACATCGCCGGTGTGGCCACTGCTGTCTTCCTGGGCGGTCCGGGCGCTTTGTTCTGGATGTGGATGACCGCCCTGGTGGGCATGGCCACCAAATATGCCGAAGCCGTCTGTGCGGTGAAATACCGTGAAAAAGACGAGCTCGGTAACTTTGTAGGCGGCCCGATGTACTACATCAAAAACGGCCTCGGCGCAAAATGGGCCTGGCTGGGCGTTGCATTTGCCCTGTTCGGTGCAATCGCGGCCTTCGGCATCGGTAACGGCGTACAGGCCAACGGTGTTGCTCAGGTTTTGGAATCGAACTTCGGCGTGAACACCTCGGTCACTGGCGTTATCTTGATGGTGCTGACCGCGGCCGTAATTTTGGGTGGCATTACCCGCATCGGTGCGGTTGCCGGCAAATTGGTTCCAGCCATGGCAATTGCCTACATCATCGCTGGCCTGCTGGTTCTGATCATCAACATCGGCGAGATTGGCAACGCGCTGTCGCTGGTCTTCACCTATGCCTTCACTCCTTCGGCGGCCGAAGGTGGTTTCGCAGGTGCAGCCGTATGGGCCGCGATCCGCTTTGGTGTGGCACGGGGCGTGTTCTCGAACGAAGCCGGTCTGGGATCGGCTCCGATCGCGCACGCAGCAGCCGAAACCAAGGGTCCGGTCAACCAGGGCCTGATTGCGATGCTGGGTACGTTCATCGACACCATCATCGTCTGCTCGATTACCGGTCTGGCAATCATCTCGACCGGCGCATGGACCTCGGGTGAATCGGGCGCTGCCCTGACCTCGCTGGCGTTTGCGACTTCTCTGCCGGGTGGCGGTCACCTGATCGCAATCGCGCTGTCGATCTTTGCCTTCACCACAATCCTTGGCTGGTCGTTCTACGGCGAGAAATGCGTCGAGTTCCTGTTGGGCGTCAAATCCTTGCTTCCGTACCGCGTTCTTTGGATCGTTGCGATCTACTTCGGCGCAACTGCGGATCTGGGCTTTGTCTGGCTGTTGGCGGATACGCTGAACGCCATGATGGCCATCCCGAACCTGATCGCTCTGGCCCTGTTGAGCCCGATCGTCTTCAAACTGACGAAAGAGTTCTTCGCCTCAGGCGGCAAGTCAGAAGAACCGGGCGGCTCACCTGCCGAATAATCCCGGAACCGACAAAAACGGGGGGCCAGCCCGGCCCCCCGCCTTTGAAACAGAATTCCATATCTCGAGGAGAGACGTGATGGCCACGAAAATCCTGCTGCCTATTGATCACACCGACGACCGCTCGTGGAAACTGGCCCTGCCGGTCGCACTGGAACAAGCGAAATTCTACGGTGCCGAACTGCATGCGGTTGCCGTCATCCCCGAGATCATCCAGTTGCCGAACCTGCCCGCCAATTATGGTGCAGGCGCTAAAGATCACGTGCGCAATGCGGTTCAGGCCATTCTGGATCATGCCAAAGCCTCCAACGTTACAATTCACGTCGAAGAAGGCAGCGTGTACCGCGAAATCCTGAAGCTGGCCTACAAGGACGGCTTTGATCTGATCGTCATGGCGTCGACCAAAGGCGATTTCCCGAATTATGAAATTGGCCCGAACTTGGCCCGGGTCGTGCGCAACGCGCATTGCACCGTCATGGTCGTTCGTGACCAGTCCCGCTGATTGAAAGGTTGAGAATTATGACCGAATTGAAACGCACGCCACTTTACGATCTTCATGTTGAGTTGGGAGGTA
>NZ_WQCG01000004.1 GCF_013032505.1 Ruegeria atlantica | reverse complement strand
AAACCTAATCTGCACATGCCCTCCAATGGACGCATACGAAGAAGCCGCTGAGTAAGTGGGTTGAAAACAAAGGCTGATCCCCGAATCCTCGGGGGTCGGCCCTAAGAAATTGACAAAGACCCAACGAGCAAGGCCCAAAACCACCAGGCGGAGGAACAATGAAACACTATGTCCTCAAAAACGGCCGATCACGCCAAGCCTGTTCTGCCCGGGAAACCCCTGACAGACATCACCATATCGACCTTGTCCTTTCTGGTACGGACACCGAAGCGTCAGCGCAGATTGTGATGGATTTCTTCGACGCCCTGAACAGGCTTGTCGAACACCATTCTTACTTCATCACCATCCGCAGGATGGCTCAAGACCCTGTCGGAGGGCCGCTATATTGGTCCGGGCGGACGGCCTTGTTCTGGGGGAACATCCATGAAAACTGGAAGTTGGGTAACGCTGAAAAATCCTGGGTTTCGCAAGTTTTGAACCTGTCCTCGCGCACGATACTTGTCGGTAGTGCTGTTTTGCTACTTGATCAGATCGGGCGCACTGAGAAAACAGTGGCTGCTGTGCATCCTAATTTTCTGGCCGCTGCTCAGGAACTCGGGCTGATCGAAGATGCTTCGGGTATCCACATGGCCACTGATTGCCGGTTGCATAGCGCCTCGACCCGGCTGGGCGCACTGCGGTTGTTGTCCAATTTCGTGGCGCTCGATCATGGAGAGCACCTTGCTGACACCCTGCGCGGCTATATTGGCCTGTCTGAACCCAAAAGAACCGCCAAAAGCCAACTTGCAACCCTGTTGATCCAAAGGTCCGAGGCTGATCGGCAAGTACGCAGAGCCGTCGAAACGATGCTTGATAATCTCGAGGATCCGTTGCGGATCTCTGATCTGGCACAAGCGCTGAACACCTCGACACGGCAACTGCAGCGTCGGTTCCTGAACAGAACCGGCACAAAACTTTTGACGACCTACCGAGAGTTGCGTCTGGAACGGGCCCACACGTTGCTTCGGACAACGGACCTGTCGCAACGCGAGATATCAGCGGCCACCGGGTTTTCTACGGCCGTCGCCTTGGGTCGCGCATTTCGCACGCGCTACAAGGCATCCCCGGACGACATCCGCAACCGACGCTTTGCGGGACAACTATCCGTTAGGTAGGTCAATGCGAACCACATCGCGGCAAACGATCGGCTCACCCTTCTTTTCTTAGATCTATCACTTTCCAGATATCAAATATCGGGTTGGTCGCCCCCATTTCCGCCCGGTACAGCACGGCGATGCATGCCTCGTCCAAACGCGGGACTTCGCCCAATCGCATCATGTTTAACAAGACTGGTGACAACTCGCCATCTTAGTACTAATTTGAAACCATAAAATTCAAATGTTTGATTGACTTACCGCTCTACCCCCTAAAGCGCGAGTATCCGATGTCGAAATTCAAATTCCCCACAGCCTTTACTATCCTGTTCATCTTGATCGCAGTTGTCGCGGTTCTGACCTGGGTTATCCCCGCAGGCGAATACGAGCGCCAGATGAACGAAGCACTTGGTAGTGAGGCCCCCGTTCCGGGCACCTACCACCAGGTCGAACCGAACCCACAGGGTTTAACTTCTGTTATTCTTGCGCCAATCGCCGGGATGTATGATCCGGGGCTTTTGGGAAGCTCCTCGAGCGCCGCAATTGATGTGGCGTTTTTTGTTCTGATCATAGGTGGATTCCTGATGGTGGTCACCAAGACCGGCGCGATTGATGCCGGGATCGGATGGTTGCTGCACAGGCTTGCTGGTCGCGAAATACTAATGATCCCCATCCTGATGACGGCCTTTGCGTTTGGTGGCACCAGCTATGGCATGGCCGAGGAATCGCTGGCCTTCTATGCGTTGATCATCCCGGTCTTTATCAGGGCCGGTTATGACTCGTTGACCGGGGTGGCGGTTATCATGCTGGGCGCGGGAATTGGTACGCTGGGCTCCACATTCAACGCGTTTGCGACGGTTGTGGCATCGCAAGGTGCTGGGATTCCATTCACAAATGGTATCGTTTTGCGGTTTATCATTCTGGCCTTGTGTCTGGCTGCCGGCATCGCCTTTGTCATGCGCTACGCAAGACGGGTAAAGGCAGACCCATCGGTGTCGGTGGTTGCGGATCAGGCAGAAGAGAACAGGGCGCATTTCCTTAAGGGGTCCACAGACGATGATGCATTCCCCGAACTGACCCGAACCCGGTCCATCATCCTGATCCTGTTCGGAGTTACCTTTGCCATCATGATATATGGCGTAGTCGCGCTGGGATGGTGGATGGCCGAAATGTCGGGCCTATTCCTGGTGATGTCCATTCTCGTCTGGTGGGTAGGGAAGGCAGACGAAGGGTCACGGATGGATGAAGCGACCTTTGTCGAAACTTTCGTCGATGGTGCACGCGACCTGTTGGGGGTTGCGCTTATCATCGGTGTTGCACGCGGCGTAGTGGTCATCATGGATGCGGGCAAGATCACGGATACGATCCTGGCGGGAGCCGAAGGATTTGTATCGGGCCTCAGCGAGTTTGCCTTTATCAACGCCATGTTCGGTATTCAGATATTAATGTCATTCCTTGTACCGTCCTCATCCGGGTTGGCGACACTGTCTATGCCAATCATGGCGCCGTTGGCAGATTTTGCCGGCGTCGGGCGCGACCTGGTGGTCACCGCATACCAATCGGCAAATGGATGGGTGAACCTGTTCAACCCGACATTCGCGGTGGTCATGGGCGGGTTGGCTATCGGACGCGTGTCTTATGACAGGTGGTTACGCTTTGTCTTCCCGCTACTGGTCATCCTTGCCATCATTATCTGTGCGGCACTCACGGTCGGCGCCATTGTGGACCCGGGGATCGACGCGCCCGCAGCCGAAACAACCGACACGACATCGAATTGAGTCATCGCAATGGCTGAACACTCTGCGACCGAAACATCACGTTCTCTGGGGCTGACGGCCTGTATCGCTCTGGTCGTAGGGAACATGGTCGGGTCCGGGGTGTTTCTGTTGCCAGCCTCGCTGGCACCGTTCGGACCGATTGCAATTGCAGGGTGGATCGTGACATCCGCCGGGGCGCTGGTTCTGGCCATCATTTTCGGAAGATTGTCGCGTGTCGTCTCAAAACCCGGTGGTCCCTATGCCTATTCACAAGAGGCGTTTGGTGATTTTGCGGGCTTCATCATTGCCTGGGGATACTGGATTGCCCTGTGGACCGGTAACGCAGCTGTTGCTGTCGCACTCGTGGGATATTTAGGCTTCCTGTTCCCGATCATTATCGAAATCCCCATGTATGGCCTGGCCACAGCTTTGGTTGCGATCTGGGTCCTTACATTGATCAATATTCGCGGTGTCGAGGGGGCCGGTTTGGTTCAGATCGTGACAACCGTACTCAAGCTCGCGCCGCTAATCCTGATTGGTACGCTGGGTCTGCTCTGGATCGACACCGCGAACTACGTCCCAGTCAATCAAAGCGGCGCGTCGGCATTTACGGCGATCTCTGCAGCGGCCGCGCTGACGCTTTGGGCATATCTTGGGCTCGAATCTGCAACCGTTCCTTCTGGCGACGTCATCGAGCCTGAAAAAACCATCCCGCGCGCCACAGTGATCGGCGTAATTATCGCGGCTGGCGTCTACATCTCAGTCACTGCTGTTTCGATGGGCGTCATTCCCTCTGAAATACTTGCTGTGTCCGCTGCACCACTTGCAGCTGTCGGCGACGTCATATTTGGTCCAGTCGGTGGTATCCTTGTCGCCGTGGGCGCAGTGATTTCGACCTTTGGGACTTTGAATGGCTTCACCTTGCTCAGCGGTCAGGTCCCTTACGGCGCCGCTTTGGACCGCGTTTTTCCTGCCGCCCTGGCGCAGAAATCCAAGTTTGGAACCCCGGCAAATGCGTTGATCCTATCGAATGCCCTAGCCTCGGTACTGATCATCATGAATTACGCTCAGGGTCTGGTCGCGGCATTCAACTTTGTCATTCTGCTCGCCGTTGTTGCCAGTTTGCTGCCCTATGCCATCTGTTCCGTCGCCGAGATCATGATCCGATTAAAAGGCGGGCAGGTGTTGCATGGCCCGGAATTGGCAAAGGTCGTCGTTCTGGGCGCGCTTGGCTTTGTCTACTCGGTCTGGGCTTTCATCGGCTCGGGCGCCGAAACCGTTTTGGTCGGCTCGGTTCTGTTGCTGGCGGGCGTGCCAATCCATGTCTGGGTCCGCTGGAGCCAGGCCAATGACGTTGAAGACATTCAGAAAACGGACATTTCGAAAGGAGAGTTGCCATGAAGCTCGGCGTTCATTCCGAGATCGGAAAGCTTAACAAGGTGATCGTCTCGCGCCCATCGCTGGCGCATGATCGCCTGACACCGCGAAACTGCGAAGAGCTTTTGTTCGACGACGTGATCTGGGTCGAGCAGGCCCGAAAGGATCACGCCGAATTCTGCTCGCTCATGCGCGAACGCGGGGTCGAGGTTTATGACATTCAGGATTTGCTGGCCGAGGCGATTGCTTCGGACCCTGCAGCGCGCGCCTTCCTACTGGATCGTCTGATCACGCCCAACATGGTCGGGCTGGGCTTTTCTGTGGAAATGCGCGCCTGGCTGGATGAGATGGATGCCAAGGTGCTTGCCCGCCACATGCTGGGCGGCATCATTTTCGCGGATCTGCCCAAAGGCATGATTGACGAGCAGTTTGGTGATCTTGTCACCTTGGGTGATTTCATCCTTCCTGCGATCCCAAACGCGCAGTTCCAGCGCGATCCATCCTGCTGGATTTTCGACGGCGTCACAACAAACCCGATGTATTGGCCAGCGCGTAAGCCTGAAACTCTGATCATGCGAACCGTTTATCGGCACCACAAAATGTTCAAGGACGCGGAGTTCGAGTTCTGGTGGGGCGACAGTGACGGGGACTTTGGCCTTGCTTCGGTCGAAGGCGGGGACGTTCAGCCTGTTGGCAAAGGCACGGTATTCATAGGCATGGGCGAACGCACCACACGGCAAGCGGTTGCCCAAGTTGCCGAGGCTTTATTCAAAAAGGGTGGCGCAGAACGTGTTGTTGCCTGCGCGATGCCCAAAAGCCGGGCTGCCATGCATCTGGATACCGTTTTCACCTGTCTGGATCACGACAAGGTCACGGCATTCTCGGAAGTCGCGGACCAGATTACCTGTATCTCAATCCGTCCCGGTGACCGGGGGGATTTGGATATCCACGTGGAAAAAGGACACCTGTTCGACGTCTACAAAGAAGCGTTGGGCTTGAACTCGCTCGAGGTCATCTCGACAGGTGGCAACGAATTTCAGGCCGAACGCGAACAATGGGATGACGGCAACAACGTCGTCGCCCTGTCGCCTGGCGTAGTCGTTGGCTATGCGCGCAACACCTTCACAAACGGCAAGATGCGCGCAGCGGGTGTCGAGGTGATCGAAATCTCAGGCCAGGAACTGGGACGCGGTCGCGGTGGTGGTCATTGCATGACCTGCCCAATCGACCGAGACCCCGCCTATTGAATTTACCAAGGGCGCGCGCCCCTGCGCCCGTTAATTTTTGTTAGGGAGAGACAAAATGGCATTCAATCTAAAAGGCCGCAGCTATCTGAAAATTGCCGACTTCAGCCAGCGCGAAATGCTGTATCTGCTGGATCTGGCTCGCGACCTGAAACGCGCGAAATACGCCCGCGCAGAACAACCGTCACTGACCGGCAAGAACATCTGCCTGATTTTCGAAAAAACTTCGACGCGAACCCGGTGCGCCTTTGAAGTGGCAGCATACGATCAGGGTGCAAACATCACCTATCTCGATCCATCGGGCTCGCAGATCGGCCACAAGGAATCCATGAAAGACACGGCTCGCGTTCTGGGCCGCATGTTCGACGGCATCGAATTTCGTGGTGCAGGTCAGGACATGGTGGAAACCCTGTCAGATTATGCCGGCGTCCCGGTCTACAACGGCCTGACTGACGACTGGCATCCGACACAGATGCTTGCCGATATGCAAACCATGATCGAGCACGCCGACAAGCCCCGCAAGGACATCGTCTATGCCTACTCGGGCGATTGCCGGTCGAACATGGGCAACTCACTACTGATGCTGGGTGCCATTATGGGCTGCGACGTGCGGATGATTTCGCCGAAAGAAACCCAGCCCCATGACGATGTTCGGGAGTTGGCAATGGAGCGGGCCGAAAAGACGGGTGCTCGTGTGACCATCACCGATGATACGTCTGCCGTCGAAGGTGCCGACTTCATCCATACTGATGTCTGGGTGTCGATGGGCGAGCCCAAAGAGGTCTGGGCTGAACGCATTAAGTTGCTGAGCCCTTATCAGGTCAACATGGATCTGATGAAAAAAACCGGCAATCCAGCCGTCAAGTTCATGCATTGTTTGCCTGCCTTCCACAACCTGGAAACTAAAGTCGGTCAGGACATTCACGAACAGTTCGGCATCACCGAAATGGAAGTCACCGACGAAGTGTTCGAAAGCGATATGAATATTGCCTTCGAGCAAGCCGAAAACCGGATGCACACAATCAAAGCGATCCTCGTCGCCACGTTGGGGGCCTGATCCATGGGTCGCGTTGTTGTAGCACTCGGCGGCAACGCGCTTCTCAAACGGGGTGAGGCAATGACGGCGGACAATCAACGCAAGAACGCGAAGATTGCCGCCGAAGCCCTCGCCCCGCTCTGCGAAGCGCATGAAACCGTCATCACTCATGGCAATGGTCCGCAGGTCGGGATGCTGGCCTTGCAAGAAATCATGTACACCGATGTCGAGGAATACCCGCTGGACGTCCTCGTCGGCGAAACGATGGGAATGATCGGTTACATGATCGAGCAGGAGCTTGGGAACATCCTGCCCTTCGAGCATCACATCGCCACCCTGTTGACCATGATCGAGGTCGATCCGAGCGACCCGGCCTTCGAGAACCCGACAAAGTTCATCGGGCAGGTTTATTCCGAAGCGGACGCCAAAAAAGAGGCGGCCGACAAGGGCTGGACGGTGAAACCGGATGGCGCGTACTGGCGGCGCGTGGTGCCCTCGCCCCGCCCGAAACGTATCTTTCAGGTCGAACCAATTCGCTGGATCTTGGAAAAGGGGGCGACCGTGATAGCTGCTGGTGGGGGCGGCATTCCGACGATGTACGAGGCAGGTGCCGAACGGAAACTCGTTGGGGTCGAAGCCGTCATCGACAAGGATTTCGCCTCATGCCTGTTGGCGCAAAACCTTGGTGCAGATTTCTTTGTCATCGCCACGGATGCTGAAGCTGTATTCCTGAACTGGGGAACACCCGATCAGAAGGGTATTCGGTCAATCACGCCGGACGCTTTGGATGAGTATGACTTTCCCGCCGGATCTATGGGTCCCAAGGTGCAGGCTGCGCAGGACTATGCGCGGTCTTCGGGTGGTCGTGCGATCATCTGCGCACTCGCCGACGTTCCAGCAGCGGTACGTGGGGAAAAAGGCACTACGGTTTCATTGGAGGCAGGCGCGACGCAGTTTCACTAGGCGACATGTGGGCGCGCATCTGTTCCGCGATGCGCCCTTATGGGTCACAGACCTGGGGCACCGCCCGGCCTTCTGCCAGACGCGCCAGTTCAAAGGCTGACACATGGCTTCCGATGCCTTTCAGGTCGAACGGTCCCGCAGGCGTCATGTCGATATGCACCTGTCGGGCAGTCGCGTTTGACACAAGAACTTGACCATCCTCGGCGATTTCGCACAAGCGTGCCGCTAGATTCGGAGCGGGCCCGATGGCCGAATAGTCCAGACGGCTCTCAAAACCGATGCGGCCCAAAGTTGCTGCGCCCGTCGCGATCCCGATGCCAAGGCCAAGACCATGCTGTGCAATACCGGCCCTATACGGGGCCATCGCCTTCCGGACATCCACTTGCATTTTCTGGGCCAGATCAACGGCTCTTTGCGCAGCATCATCCAGCGGCACCGGCGCGCCGAACAAAACCATCAAACCGTCGCCAAGAAACCTCTCCAATGTTCCACCGCAAGCTTCGACAAGCGGTCCGCAAGTGCCGTGAAATGAGTTGAGTGCCGCGACGACCTGATCCGCATTGGCAACGGCGGCGAAGGCCGTGAACCCGCGCAGATCGGCAAAAAGAACAGTGATCTCGGCCTTACGGGTTCTCAAGACATCTGCCTCATCGGTCGCACCGACTATCATCGCTGCCACCTGCGGCGGCAGGAAACGTTTCAGACGATTGGTGCGTTCGATCTCTTCTATCTGGTTGGCGACCCGAGTTTCTAACGCTGCATTCAAATCGGCCAATTGGGCTTTTTGCACTTCAACTTGGCCATAAAGCGCGCCCAACTTTTCGCTCGTTTGGTTCACGTGGTTTGCCAGCTCACCAAGTTCATCCCGATTAGGAACCGTAATTCGGTTATCGAACCCACCCCGGGACAGCTTGCTGAGCACAGCATGGATGCGTTCGATAGGCCATAACAGAGACGAGGAAATCGAATACCCCAACAAAAGAGCAATCCCAATCGCCGCAATCGCCGCAGCCGTGATGCTCAGGCGCGAGGTCAAGTATGCCTTTTCAGTCGTCCGCGCCAGTTCGCGCACTTCCTGTTCGATATCCTGTGCTACGGTATACGCCTCGCGCTGCATGGCTTGCAGCGGCGCGAACATTTGGTCGATACCGTGTTGTGCTGCAGCTAACAGGTCGCCTTCGCGGTTCAGGCGTCGCAGTTCAGTGATTGCCGGTAAAATCTCCTGAAGGTCAGATCGAAGGTTAGTGATCGCCTGCGCATCTGGCATGCCCGGCTGCCCAAAACTGCGAAAACCAAGGGCAAGATTGCGCTCTAGTGCCGCCGAGACGTGAAGTATTGAGCGCGTTGAAGCCCCCAGAATTCCGTCCTGACGAGAAGGGCCTTTCAGGTTCTGCGGCACGAACAAAGACAGAAGATGTGTGTTCAGGTTCGAGATCGTTGTGTGAGTGTCATTGAAAAACGCAATACGCTCCTGATCGCGCATCATTGCCTCGGACCGGAGATTGGCCTGATGCAAGGCATAAAGGCCAAACAACACCAGGCAAACCAGCAGACCGGTTATTCCCAGAAATGCCACCAGCAGCTTGGCCCGAACCGAAAGAGCGACCTTGGCGACGCTGAGCGCAACCAAGGGCGGCCTGTCAGGGCCACCGTTGCGGTCGTGTGTCATGCTGCACCCCCCGCCGAAATAAGCGGCAGAACTGGCAGCACTATACACAAATATGCAAAAAAACGCTAGCAAATAGCTCGAAATGTCTGCGCAAATAACCCGGCCGAAGCGGAATATGCGCTACTTTTCGGACGAGTCGCTTTCGGCGTAGTCACGCAGGCTTTGGATATCCGCGATTTCGGCGTGATTGCGATTGATTTTCACGCCCACCGGCTTGAGCCGCGAAAATGCCCTGCTCAGACTTTCGGGTTTCATGCCCAAGCGCCCGGCAATCAGCATCTTGTCGTAAGGCAGTTCGACTTCGCAGCCGCCGGACACCTTGTCGGACAGGTTCAGCAGAAACTCGGCCACCCTCTGTGCGCCGGTCTGAGCCTTGAGTTGCTCTAGCTGCGCAACCAGTGAATGAAGATGGGTAAAGGTCGAGGCCAGGATCGACACGCCAATCTCCGGGTCTTCGCGCATCAAGGACAAAAGAACCGGGCTGGGAATATGCATCACTTCGCAGGCCGAAACAGCCTCGGCTGAGACAGGGTAAGGCACATTGCGCAGCGCGACTGCCTCACCAAAGCTTTCGCCACGGGTAAAGACGCTGACGACGGCCTCGGCCCCGGTTGGCGCCATACGAAACAGCTTGACCCAACCCGCCAAAACCACGTGTACGGCCTTAGCCTCTTCTTCCTGCAGAAAGATCGTCTCGCCCCGGTCGTAACGCCGCCAGATCGCATGACTGAGCAGTTTGTCGATATGGTGCTCTGGCAGGCTTTTCAGCAATAGCGACTGTCTGGCGATTGCCTTTTGTGTTTCATGGGCCAAGAAGGGTCCCCTTTTTCCCTGGCCGATCTCTCGGCCGGTACATTCTTTGCCATATGGCTATGCCAAACCTGAATCCTCTGCACCAGCTTTTTCCTTTGCTGCAACTTGACAATTGTCATGTCAACGCGCGGCCAGTCTGCCTAACCTGGGGTCAAAGCCAGTATTCCCGGGAGTGTGTCAGATGGACTACGAGCGATTTTTCACCCAGAGCCTTGATGATCTGCGGGATGAAGGAAACTATCGCGTTTTCATAGATCTGCAACGACACTGTGGGGCGTTCCCCAACGCGTGCCAAACTGACGGGACCGTGCGAAGAGACGTGCGGATCTGGTGTTCCAATGACTATCTGGGCATGGGCCAGCATCCGAATGTCATTGGCGCCATGCACGACGCACTGGATCGCTGCGGCGCAGGCGCGGGGGGCACGCGCAACATCTCGGGCACGACGCATGACCACGTATTGCTGGAAAACGAATTGGCCGACCTGCATGGGAAAGAGGCCGCGCTTTTGTTCACTTCGGGTTACGTTTCGAACTGGGCCGCGTTGGGAACTTTGGCGGCTAAGATCCCGGGTCTGATCGTCTTTTCAGACGCGTTAAACCATGCCTCGATGATCGAAGGCATCCGCCATTCGCGGGCACAGAAGGTGATCTGGAAGCACAACAATCTGGAAGATCTTGAGGCAAAACTGGCTGCAGCGCCCCCCGATGCTCCCAAGATGATTGCGTTTGAATCAGTCTATTCCATGGATGGCGACATCGCTCCGATCAAGGAAATCTGTGATCTGGCCGACAAATACGGCGCGATGACCTATCTGGATGAGGTCCACGCCGTAGGCCTTTACGGCCAGCGCGGCGGTGGTATCGCCGAGCGCGAAGGGTTAATGGATCGGCTGACCGTCATCGAAGGCACGTTGGGCAAAGCATTCGGCGTAGTCGGCGGCTATATCGCCGCTTCGGCCGCACTGTGCGACTTCGTGCGCAGTTTTGCCAGCGGGTTCATCTTTACCACCGCCCTTCCCCCTGCGATTGCGGCAGGTGCGGCGGCCTCGATCCGGCATCTGAAACAGTCAAACGCTGAGCGTGACCTGCAAAAGGCGCGCGTGGATCAGGTCCGTGCACGGCTGGATGCCGAAGGAATTCCACACCTGCCCAACCCAAGCCACATCATCCCCGTGATGGTGAGCGATCCGGTAAAATGCAAATTCATCTCGGACACGCTGCTGGAAGAGTTTGGTATCTACATCCAGCCGATCAACTATCCCACCGTGCCAAAAGGAACCGAGCGTTTGCGGATCACGCCTTCGCCCGTGCATACAGATGAGGACATCGACCATCTGGTCAGCGCCCTGTCGGCCCTTTGGCAACGCTGCCAGATCGCGCGGATGCCTATGGCGGCGCAATAGTCAGCGCGCCCATTCGTATCAAAATCGCCGCCTCATCGAGGCGGCTTTTTTGATGCAACAAACTTCTGCCCAATTCTGGTTCTATCCGGACAACATGAAGCACTTTATTCTCTTAGGTTGTATTGCCCTCGCCGCAAGTGGGTGCAGTCGAGAAACCCCACGCGACAAGATGTTCGATGAATTGCGTGCGCAAAAGGAAGTTCAGACTCCTTTCCCAAGTGCAGGATACACCTATGCGAGCTTTGACACCGGCCACGGCTATCAAATCGAATATCTGGACCCTAATGGGCGGGCTTTTCTTTGGTACCCGGGCAATCGTAATGCTGTGTCGGGTGAATGGAAAATCGTGCTGGACGAGATTTGCTATCGCTACGGTTCGAACACGTTCAACCCTCAAACATTGCAGCGCGGCGGGTCCTGGAGCTGCGATTACACAGGACGGGCTGGCTATCTCGTCACTGCCTATCAAAAAGGTGATCCCTTCAATCTGATATCCGGGAAAATCCCTTATGCCCGCAGCAAATGCGATCTTCCCAAAGAGTTAAATAACATCAAGAAAGTGAGTTGCGAATGAGGATTGTTTTATCTGCTGTGGTTCTTGTTCTCATGAGCCACGCTGCAGTTAGTGCCTGCACCAGCATGAAGCGCTTGCCCGTATTCAACTATAAGAAACATGCCAGCGGTGACGCTGATTTCTATGGCCTGGACCCCAAGAAAGGTCGATACATCGTCATCCAACACACGGGCGGCATTTCTAAAATCGAAATTTCAGCAAAACGTGGTGCAAAGGCGCAATACACCCGAGCGGGTACCGGAGACCCCTTGCCTGTGACCGTTATGGTTTCCGAAAACCTCTGCGCTCAAGGAAGTACGCGTCTGTTCACAAAGAAATTTCATGCCCGATTAAAAGAACAATACTCAACGCAGTTCTTTTTGCCGTTTTCCGCTTCTCAAAACAAGACCCCGGCTATTAATCTGGCTCAATCGGTTCTGCGGGCAACGTACTGCCCAAAGGGTGAAATCGCGCTCAACCACAAGTTTCAATACGTCGACAAGTCCGGCAGCAACCCTGTCGTGAAAACTGCGCCCGCAGCCCGAGCCTGGGGGTCCGATCCATTCGATGAAAAGTGGATCATTCAACTGACCTGCTCTGAATGGCGAAGCATCCAATAGGAACTATGGCGGACGGCTTCAGATCAGGAACAGTGCCAGAATAAGGCACCCGAAGGCGATCATGACAAAAGTGAACCCGCGCAGCCACGTGGGGCTACCGGCAAGGTCCAGGTAACGCGCAAGGATTACCCGGACTTTGATGAGCGCGAGAATCAAAATGCCGCTGCCAACAAAAGCCGGGGGCGCCGGTAGCATGGTCAGCAACGTTGAGGCCAAGCTGAGTGCCAGCAGGGTGACCCAGGCGCGTCTTAGTGTGCTCGGCGGCCATTGGCGGGAGAGTTTGGGAACAGATGAAGCGGCGCGCATGCTCGTTACCCCAGCAGGTAGATCACGGGAAACAGCATGATCCAGACCAGATCGACCATGTGCCAGTACTGCGCACCTGCCTCGATGTTACGGACATCGTCGCGCCAGGCAACGAGCAGCAGGATACCAACTCCTGCCAACACATGTGCGGCGTGAAACCCTGTCAGCAGGTAGTAGAACATAAAAAACGGGTGGGTCTCAAACGTGATCCCCTGCGCCGCTTTGCCCGTGTATTCGATACCTTTGATGATCAAGAACACGACCCCCAACAGGGCAGAACCGATCAGGGCAAGACGCGCGGCGCTACGGCGTGCCGTCCTGCGCCAGTGCAACGCCTGAGCAGCAAGAAACCCCGAGGTGACCAGCACCGCTGTGTTGAAGGCAGCACTGGTACGATGCAGGTGCGACTGCGCCTCGGCAAAACCAGCAGGATCGGTCAGGCGGATGCCCATGAAAGCGATAAGACCCGCCCCGAAAACCAGTAATTCCGAGATAATGAGCACCCACATCAATAATTCACCCGGAAGCTCTTCAATCAGGGACGTATCGCTCATGCGCCGACCAGTTGGCGGTAAATTTGTGGCAATGCCATTGTCAGGCGGTGCGGGTCGGGGATGACGGCGAATCCGCCCTGCCCAAACATACGCGGGAACCAGCTTTTGCCGGATTTGTCGATGGTGACGCCGAACACCGATTGACCCACACGGCGTGCTTCGCGGACGGCTTGCCGCGTGTCTTCGATACCGTGGCGGCCTTCGTAGTGGTCAAGATCGTTGGGCTTACCATCAGTGATGACCAGCAACAGGCGGCGCATGCGCGACTGCGCTGCCAGTTCGGCCGAGCAATGGCGGATCGCGGCCCCCAACCGAGTGTAGTGGCCGGGGCGCAGCGAGGCGATACGTTGTTCGACCGCCGTTCCCATCGGCTCATCAAACCGTTTGCATCGTTGAACAAAAACACGCTGACGTTTCAGTGAACTGAAGGCGTGAATGGCGAAATCGTCGCCACAAGCGTTCAAGCCCCAGGCTAGCGCGGCCAAAGCCTCGCGTTCGATGTCGATGACTGCACGGCCAGTGACGGCACTTTCTGTTGAACGGCTGACATCCAGCAGGATCGAGACCGCCAGATCGCGCGCTTCGGGACGGGATTGCATCCAGATTCGCTCGGTTCCTTCACCATTTGCACAACGATCGACCTGCGCCCGCACGGCGGCCTCGATATCCAGTTGATCCCCATCCAGATGCCCGCGTGTCATGATACGACCGGGGCGCAACGCCTCGAACTGGCGCTTGACCGCGCGGATACGGCGGGCGGTGGCTGGGTCCTTGCCAAACTCGGCCGCGTCTTCGCGGATATCTGCATCCGAGTGCAGAACATTGACGTGATCGGGCAGATACTGGCCCGTACGCACATCCCATTCGGGATAGAGGGTACGGCCCGATAAACGTTCGCGGTTCACATCCTCGGGTGCGAGGTCGAGATGCAGTTTCAGCTTGGTGGGCGGCGCCTTGGAGATCTGCCCAAGGCCAATCTCTTCCTGATCGTCAGCGGCTTTTTTGGCGTTGTCTGGATCGTCGTCATCGATGCGCCGGTTTATGTTCAGGAACTCGGCCCAACTGAGGATCGCCTCGAACTTGTGTAGGATAAAGCTGTCGCTGCGGGACGCCTGATCGGATTTGCGACGGCGGGCACGGTGAGTTTTCTCGCCGGATTCTTCGGGCGGGCCCTCGGTATCGGGGTTTTCGACCTCGTTATGTTCGGAAAAACCAACCGCACGCAGTTCGGGCCACAGTGGGACCGGGCGCATCGGTTGATAGCCCCGCGGTGCGGTCAGTTCATCGTCCATCGCCAAAAGGTTTTCGGCCTGCTCCGACAATCCGGCCCGATCGCCCAGACTGTACCGGATCAGCTCTTCGACAGCCGCCTCGACAGGCGGAAGGTTGGGAGTGTCGCGTTGAAGCAGAACACCTTTGCAAAGCTCGGTGTAAAGCGGGCGAAGGCCCGGGGCGCCTTCCAATGTCGCTTCAACCATGCTTTGCGCCGCGATCAGCGCTCGCAAATCGGCGCGCAGCGGGTCATCTTCGTCAATTCGTGTTCCGGCATGCGCGGCTGCGGCCGCCAGCCAGATATACAATGCGCCGTTTGCCTCGCGCACTGGAAAAACCGCCAGACGGTCTGGCAGGCGCAGCACTTCACCATCAAACGAGGAGCGCGGCATCAATTCCACCTCGGCTCCCAAACGGCGGCGCCAACTTAGGCGGTGGTGTGAAACCTCGGGTGAGACCGGGCGCAATTCGACGCCCGGACTACCCCCAAGCCCTCGGAAGAGGACGGCCAGCCGCCCCGCGACCTGTGACAGGTCGACCGCGGCTCCATCATGCACCTGGGGTGCATCGAGACGGCTGGCAAGGGTGTGCCACAGTTTCCCGATCGTTTCTTCGGGTTCCCATGGCTCAAAGTCGATCTTGACCATCGGCCGGCCTCACCCAAAGACAGCCGTGACAAGATCGAGGAGCCCGCGTTTGATATCCTCGTCATCAGTTAAAGGTTCGATCATTGCGGCAAGGATAGCGTGGTCGGTGGACATGCCATGTGCGATCAACGTCGCGGCATAGACAACCAGACGGGTGGAGACGCCTTCCTCAAGATCCTGACCCTTGAGCCCGCGCAGCTTGCCTGCAAGGCGCACCAACGGCTTGCAGCGTTCCAGCGGCAGACCGCTTTCCTGCGCAACGACTTCGGCCTCCATCTGAGGCGACGGAAAGTCGAACTCCAGCGAGATGAACCGCTGGCGGGTCGAGGGTTTCAAGGTTTTCAGTATATTCTGGTATCCGGGATTGTATGAGGCGACCAGCGTGAAACCGGGGGCAGCCTCAAGCTCTTCACCGGTGCGGTCAATCGGCAGGATGCGTCGGTCGTCGGTCAGCGGGTGCAATACAACAGTGACGTCCTTGCGGGCCTCGACCACCTCGTCGAGATAGCAGATCGCGCCTTCGCGCACCGCGCGGGTCAAGGGGCCATCAACCCAGACGGTCTCTCCACCCTTCAGCAGGTAGCGCCCGATCAGGTCAGCGGCGGCCAGATCATCGTGACAGGCAACGGTATAAAGCGGGCGGCCAAGACGGGCGGCCATATGGGCCACAAAGCGTGTCTTGCCGCACCCCGTCGGACCTTTGAGCAGGACCGGCAGGTCGTTGTTGTAAGCGGCAGTGAACACATCACATTCATCGCTTTGGGGCAGGTAGAAGGGGGCGTTTGCCGCCCCCTCGTTCAGTTGCAAGGAGCCATCCATATTCATCACTCCGCTGGGGTTTCTGCAGCGCCCGGCTCGATGATCTCTTTGCGAGGCACCCAAACCGAGTAGATGAACAACAGCGCACCAAGGACCACCACAACGCCGGACCCAAAGCGCATCCAGTAGAAGATGGCGATCTGGTCTTGCACGTCCATGAAATAGTCGCCGATCACGCGTTGCATGTGTGTTTGCACGGTTCCGCCGAAGGTCAGCACAAAGGTCATGAAGACCATGCCGCTGGTCATTAACCAGAAGCTGCCCATGTTCATCACCTGATTGTACGGATCACGGTTCTTCAGGATCGGCATCGCATAGCTGAAGATCGCCAAGTTGAGGCAGACATAGGCACCGTAGAAGGCCAGGTGACCGTGCGCAGCGGTGATCTGCGTGCCGTGGGTGTAGTAGTTTACCCCGTGCAGCGTATGCAGGAAGCCCCAGACACCGGCACCGAAGAACGCCAGCGTGGCACAGCCCAGCGACCACAAAAGCGCGGCCTTGTTGGGGTGGTCCCTGCGGCCCTTCCAGACCATGACGAAAGCAAAGGCCATCATCGCGAAGAACGGGATCACTTCGAGGCTCGAGAAGATCGAACCGATCCACTGCCAGTACGCTGGGGTACCGATCCAGTAGTAGTGGTGCCCAGTTCCAAGGATGCCGGAAAACAGCGCGGCCGCAACGATGACATAAAGCCATTTCTCGACCACCTCACGGTCCACACCGGTCAGCTTCAGCATTAGGTAGGCAAGGATCGAGGCCATGATCAGTTCCCACACACCTTCGACCCACAGGTGGACGACATACCACCAGTATTGCTTATCCAGGGACAGGTTGCCCGGGTTGTAGAAGGCAAATAGGAACAGCAGCGCCAGACCCCAAAGGCCCAGCAGCAGGATGTTGGTGATCGCGGTCTTCTTGCCCTTCAGAACGGTCATCGACACGTTGTAAAGGAAGATCAGCGCAGCCACGACGATACCGGCCTTGACCCATTTGGGTTGCTCAAGGAACTCGCGCCCCTCTTTGCCCAGCAGCCAGTTGCCCTCGAACAGGTTGAAGGTATAGGTCAGCACCACGCCCAATGTTCCGACCACCAGAATGATCAACTGCAAATAGGCCAGCATGGGCGAATGGATTTCACGCTCGGCCTCTTCCGGGATCAGGAAGTACGCCGCACCGAAGAAGCCCAGGATCAACCAGACGATCAGCGCATTTGTGTGTAGCATCCGCACAATGTTGAACGGCAAAAGCTCGCTCAGGAAGTTGGGCGATACATAGATCCAGCCGGCGATCAGACCGCCGATCACCTGGATCGCGAACAAGCCCATCGCTACGGCAAAGTAGGCGTAGGCAATTTTTTGGGATTCGTATTTCATTGCTCCGTTCCCTTTCTCAGCCGGCCTCGTTGGGCGGCCAGTCCTGAGCATCGATATTGTCCGTCCAGATCAGGAAGTTGGTCAGATCACGGATCTCTTCGTCGCTGAGGTTGAATTGCGGCATCTGTCGGCGACCGGGAACGCCGGTAGGCTGTGCCTCCATCCAGCCCTTAAGGGCATCAAAGGCAGATTCCGGGTCATCCAGAACGCCCCAACGGGTCATCACGTTGCCGACCTCAGGGGCAAAGTAAGCCCCTTCACCAAGGATCGTGTGACAATTGATACAGGCGTGTTTTTCCCAGACGTGTTTGCCCCGAACCACACTGTCATCAAGATTCGCGGCATTCTCGGAATTCACGATGTACCAGTGGGAATGGGCGGACAAAGCCAGAAAGATGAGAATAAAGAACAGGGACCCGCCATAGAATATATTGCGCGCCATGCTCTTGGTCATGACTTCTCGCATCGCGCTCTCCTTTGCGCAGATTAGCTAGTGGAGATCAGAATGCAGCGCGGGCAGACGTACCGCCTTAACGAAAGTCAAGACCGGCAGACATCGCCGTAAAGCACCGGGAACACGTGGCGACAAACCAAGTCGAGTGTGACCTTCAGGAAACTGTTGCACCTACATTAGGCCCCATAACCCCAGAATTGCCATTTTAACGCCTTGAAAAACGTCGCCGGACTCAGCAACACTTTTTCGCAAACACTCGGTAGCGTCGCTTTTGCGCGGCCTCGCAAAAGCAAAGCACACAAAGGTCTAGGTAACGATGGCAATTAGTATCTACGGTGCATTCCGTTCTGACTCGACGATGTCGACCAGTCAGGCGCAGCTCTATCAAGTCAACACTACATTCCAGATCTCGCAATACAGCCAGATCACGATTACCGACGGTGCAGATCCCACGATCATCGATGGCGACAACGTAAACAACGAAGTTCCAAACGACCCAACCCAGACCTATATGGGCCGCGCGTTTGACTGGGACTATACCATCCTTGTCCGGGATACAGACGGCAACACCTACGAAATTGGTGTTATGGATTGGGATAGTAACAATAATGGATTCATTAACACCAATTCCGCTGAACAAGGTTATTTCCTGGGTTTCATCGGTGGAAGCGTCCCCCCGCTGAATACGACGCTGACCATTATCGATCTAACCGACAACGGCCCGAATATTCCGGTTGATACGGTTGTGCCCTGTTTCACCGCTGGCACACTGATCGAGACGCCAAATGGCACGCGCCCTATCGAGGCGCTCGCGGTCGGGGATGAGGTGATGACAATGGACCGGGGTCCGCAGCGTATTCGCTGGATTGGCGCACGCGCATTGACCGGCCAGGAGCTGTCGGAAAAGCCCAAACTTCGCCCGATCCGCATAGCGGCTGGAGCATTGGGACGCGGATTACCGCAGCGCGACTTATTGGTATCGCCACAGCATCGGATGCTGGTGCGCTCGGCCATCGCGATCCGAATGTTCGACACCAGCGAAATTCTGGTGGCCGCTCATGCGCTTGTTGGCGTCCCCGGCATAACGGTCGAGGAAAACGCAGAGTCGGTCGAGTATTTTCACATGCTGTTCGAACAGCATGAGATCGTCTTTGCCGAAGGCGCCCCATCTGAGAGCCTGTTCGCCGGAGCCGAAGCGCTCAGAACGGTGCCACTTGCAGCCCGGGCAGAAATGCTGGAGCTGTTTCCTGCCCTGGCCACCGAAGATTTTGTGCCGCCATCCGCGCGTCCGATCCCGAGCAAAGGCAAGCAGGTCCGGCACATGGTGCAACGCCACATCAAGAACAGTCGCTCATTGATCGAATGATTTCTATCGTTTGAAACGATAAGGTACCTAGTCTTGCTTCGCGCGCGGTCCGGTCAATGCGGGCCACATCGCAACCAGATACAGCGCAAAAGCAGTGACCCACAGACCGTCTGACAAGAGCATCGCAACCAGATAGCCTGAATCCAACTCGGCCCCGATCCAGCGCGACAGCGCCGCCGCCGCCATCAATCCATAGGCCACAACCATCGGTCCGGGTGCGACCAGCGCGCGACCGCTATGTCCGAGCGCGGCGCGGCTCATGACCGCCAGTGTCATGCCACCTACGCAACCGATACCCAAGACATGCAGGGCGGCAACCTCATTGCCTAGACCCAGCACCGCCAAGCCCCACAGGATCAGACCCAGCGCCAACATGCCCAGCCCCAGATGCAGCGCCAGCAGGATCGGTTCACGCGCAGCCCAAATTGTCCGCCACCGAGCCATGCGCAGGATTTGCACCACGCCCAACGTTAGGGCAACAGCCCCGGCAATTTCCCAATCGCCTGATGCCAGAATGCTCAGCGGCAGGATAAGAGACAATCCCATTCCGGCCTTGTTCAGCGCACCAACGGAAACAGGCCAGTCCGCCTCAGACGCCCCGGCGCGCTTCATGGCGTTGCGGGTAAAGGCCGGCGTGATCCGTCCGCCCAGAATGGCTATCATCGCGCAGAGCGTCAGCAAACCCATCCGCAACCCGGATTGTAACGTGTCATCCGTCAGCCCGGTCCACTCAAAATGAGTCAGCAAGTCCGCGATCCAGATGAGGCTGAGCAACAGTAGGAAAATCATGTTCTGCGGTTTCGGCCGACGGATCAATTGCGTCGCGATCTTGGCTGCAAGGATCGGAAGAAACGCAAGGTCGATCACGGCAACCATAGCCGGCGGCAACATCCCGGAAAACCACATTGCCATCCGGCCTGCCAACCATATCCCTGCTGCAAGGGCGATGAACCGCGCGCGCGCATCAGGTGCACCGGTCCAGTTTGGTACCGCCGTCAGAAAGAACCCACCCAACGCCGCAGTGGCATAGCCAAAGATCATCTCATGCGCATGCCACATGGGCGGCGTCATGCCGTAATCCGGCGCCATGTAAGGCACCGTCAGCCACAATCCCCAGACTAGTCCGACAAACAGGCCATACAGCCCGGCGGACAGAAAAAACACGCGGAACCCCTCACCAAAAATACGGGTGATGACTGCGGGCATAGCTGCTCTCCTAGGTCGTTTTTCCAAGCCCTAGCAGCCTGCTTGTTCGCGGCACTTAACCAAAATCAAAACGGCGGAAAACATGCCTCTAAAACACAGATTTTCTGAGGTTTTTTTGGGTGAATTTTTGCATCTCCACCCCGGTTTACGCCCCATCCGTTGACTTTCGTCAAGGAGCCGAAGGCTTCGGTGGGCCAACCTTAGCCCTGCCTCACCAGCAAATGGAGAGTGATCATGTCACTTGGAATCAGCTACAAAAAAACTGGCCGTGCCTTTGGGGTCGGTTTGGCGATGCTGCTGGGCAGCGTCGCTGCTCCGACACTCGCCGAAGAGCCAACCCTTGATAAGGACGCCTTTGAATCGTCAAAACAATTGTACTTTGAACGCTGCGCTGGCTGTCACGGTGTGTTGCGCAAAGGAGCGACGGGCAAAAGCCTTGAACCATTGGTGGAAACGAAAAACGCCGACGGCACCGTGACCGAATCCGGCACCCTAAAACTAGGACAGGAACGGCTCGAAAAAATTATCGCCTGGGGCACCGAAGGCGGGATGAACAACTTCTCGGACGTGATGTCCGAGGACGAGATCAGCAATATGGCGACCTACATCCAGATGGAGCCACCCAAGCCGCCGGAAATGTCGCTTGAGCAAATGATGGCGACCCGTAAGGTCTATGTCGAACCCGAAGATTACCCAAGCGAGCCGCTGCATGGCCGAAACTGGGAGAACTTCTTTGTAGTTATCGAACGTGACGTGGGCAAGGTGGCTGTGATCGACGGCGACACCAAGGAAGTGCTGGCGCATATTCCGACGGGCTACGCCGTGCACGTTCTAAAAGCGTCCGAGCACCATAAACTGGAAGAGCCGGAAAATCCTGGCCGCTTCTGGTACACCATGGGCCGCGACGGCAAGATGACCAAGATCGACCTGTGGCAGAACCCTGAGAATATGCTCGTGGCCGAGGTCACCATTGGCTATGACGCCCGCGACGTGGCCGTTTCTGGTGATGGTAAATACGTGATCGGTGGGGCCTATTGGCCGCCGCATTTCGCGATCGTCGATGCCGAAACAATGGAACCGAAGAAGGTTGTCTCGACCCGAGGCTACAACGTGGACGGGGACTACGTGGAAGAGGCCCGTGTGGCCGCAATCTACACCACTCCGAACGAGCCAACCTGGATCGTAGCCGTGAAGGAGCTCGGCCAGCTCTGGCAAGTCGATTACTCAGACCTGGACAACCTGCGGATCGACAAGATCGACAGCGCCAAGTTCCTGCATGACGGGTTCTTTGATCCAACCGGCCGTTACTTCCAGATCGCCGCGAACGCATCGAACAAGATGGTTGTGGTCGATACCGAAACCCACAAGCTGGAAGCCATGATCGATACGGCGCCGCTGCCGCACCCCGGCCCGGGCGCCAACTGGGATGATCCGAATTGTGGCCCGGTTGCCGGTACGACCCACCTGGGCGAAGGCACTGTCACTGTGTGGGGCAACGACCCCGAGGGTCGTCCGGATGACGCATGGAAAGTCTGCTACGAGGTGGAAACCGACGGACCCGGTCTGTTCATCCGGACACACCCGGAATCAGATTATATCTGGGCCGACCAGACCAAGCACCCCGAGCCTGAAGTTCAGCAATCGGTGCAGGTCATCGACAAGGCAACCGGTGAGATCGTGAAAACGATCCAGATCACAGAAGAGGAAGGCAACGTCGCCGTCCACTTCGAGTTCAATCAGGACGGTTCCGAGGTTTGGGTTTCCAAGTGGAACCGCTCGACCTCGAAAGAAGCGAACGGTGAGATCGTGATCTACGACGCCAAGACGCTGGAAGAGATCGGCCGCGTGAAAGGGCTGTTTGCACCGACCGGAAAATTCAACGTCTACAACCGGTCGAACCACGTCACCTGACGGTTTCGCAACCAACTTCGGAAAGGGCGGGCCCCTCGCCCGCCCTTTCCTCGTTTGTTCACTCAGCCAAACTCACCGGCCTGCCATCCAAGGCCAGACAAGACAGCCAAAACGGAGCCCGGACATGACTTCCGAACCGGATAAGAAAAAACCGATCTGGCGCCGGTATTTCCTGTGGGGAATGCCCGTGGCCGGTATTGCCGCAGCCTTTGTCGGCGGCATCATCTTCTGGGGTGGTTTCAACACCGCCATGGAAGCAACCAATACCAAGGAATTCTGTATTTCGTGTCACGAGATGCGCGACTTCGTCTACGAAGAATACACCGGAACCATCCATGACGTGAACCGGTCTGGCGTGGGCGCCGTCTGTTCCGACTGTCACGTGCCCAAGGACTGGACGCACAAGATGATCCGCAAGATCAAGGCATCCAAAGAACTGTACGGCAAGGTGGTTGGCACCATCAACACGCGTGAGAAGTTCGAAGCCAAACGCGTGCATCTGGCGATGAATGAGTGGGAACGGATGAAGGCCACTGACTCACGTGAATGCCGCAACTGTCACGACTTTGAATCGATGATGCCTGAATTCCAGAAACCCCGCGCGCGTCAGCAGCACCTGAACGCCATGACCGTGGGCCAAACCTGTATCGACTGTCACAAGGGGATTGCGCACTCGGACGCCCGCGACCGGGCCGACGAAGAGTATCTGGAAAAACTCGAAGCACCGAATCCGGACTTTATCCGCCAGATCCCGCCGGAATACATGGCGAGCCTTGAACGGATCGAAGCCAAGGAAGCCGCAGAAGCCGAGACCGAGAAAGCCGCCAAACAGGCGCAACATGAAGCCGTGCAGACTCAGATCGCAGCGGCGGTGGATGCGGCTTTGGCCGAAGAACGCGCCAAATCCAACGGTGAGGAAGCTGCAGCGCCCGCAAGCGGGGGTGGTGATGATGTTGACGCGGATATCGACTGGAACGCAGTTGCCACGGCCGATTTGAAACTGTTCTACCCCGGTCAGGCTTCGTTTGAATGGGTCCAGAATGGTAAATTCCACGGTGGTGCCCGTCCTCTGACCAAAGGTGGAGACCAGTGTACGACCTGCCAC
Source organism: Ruegeria atlantica (assembly GCF_013032505.1). Lineage (GTDB taxonomy): Bacteria > Pseudomonadota > Alphaproteobacteria > Rhodobacterales > Rhodobacteraceae > Ruegeria > Ruegeria atlantica_F. The sequence goes on along the minus strand of NZ_WQCG01000004.1, from coordinate 310,806 downwards.
GCCAAAGAGCTGGACACGATCGGCAATAAGATTGTTGCAGGCGGCGAATTGGAACCAACACCGATCCCCGGCAAACGCGGCGTAATCGACGCAACCGTTCAGGCAGCGCATGATAACGAAAACCTGTATGTCCGCCTGCAATGGCCGGATGCAGGCCACAACCCTGCACCCTTCGTGGATGGCGGCAAAATGGATCCCAACAACCAGATAAAGGTCGCCATGATGATCACCGGCACCGGAATCGAGTTGGGTGATCAGGTAGGCTGCTGGGCCTCATGCCACGCCGACAACAGCTATATGCCCTTTGACCCCGGCGCGGATGCGATTGCCGCCAATGGTGACGTCGCAGGTCGCATGTCCGCGCAGGACACCGTAACCAAGTACATCAGCGAAAGCCGCACGGATGTCGAAATCAAAGGTCGCCGCGGCAAGGCACTAGGCGGTTGGGACAAGCTGGAGGCCGAAGCACAGATCGAGCAGTACCTGGCCGACGGCACCTATCTTGACCTGATGCGCGTCTACGCCGATGGCAGCGCGACAAACGGCTATCTGCTGGAACAGCGCGTGGTTAATGACGGTGAAATTGCAGCCTCGGCGAACCTGTCCGGTGGCATGTGGACCGTGGTCTTTACCCGGCCGCTGAACTCGGGCGCGCCGGGTGACGTCCCGCTCGAGTCCGGCCAGACCTATACAGTTGGTTTTGCGATCCATGACGATTTCGCCGCCGCCCGGTTCCACCATGTCACGCTGGACACCAGCCTGGCATTGGACGACGACGCCGCCTTCATCAATGTGGTCAAACAATAGCGGATTGGGGCCGGGCACTCCGGCCCCACCCCATTTTGGAAAGGAGACTTGGACGATGAAACCCCAACACCTTCTTCCTGCCCTGCTTTTTCTGTCCTCGCCCGCATGGGCCGAGGACACTGTCGAGCTGTGCGCCGAAGCCGAAGACCGGTATCTCACGCTTTTTGGCCAGCCAACCTCGGCGGTCGAGGACGCCGAAGTAGTGCTGATGTACAAATACAATTTCTGCCCAGCCGAACTGACCGTGAAGGCCGGCACCACTGTCCGGTGGGTCAATGTCGACAAGCGGACCAGCCACTCGGTCCTGCTTAAGGATGGCAGCGAACCTGAAAGTGACAGGCTGTTCCCCGAGGAAACGGTCGATCTGACATTCCTGACACCCGGCCCGCAGGAATACCTTTGTGGCCCGCATTGGGAAACGCAGAACATGATCGGAATGGTCACCGTCGAACCCTGAGCCGAGGCAAGTAAACAGGCAAGAAGCAAGGAGCGCGGGCGCAAATCCCGCGCTCCTTAACTTTAGTCAAGGAAACAGCGCAGTTAATGCGCAAACCTGCCAGCATGACACGCCCGGTTGGCCCAGCGACGTCCTCAAATCGCCGAATGGAACCGGGTTCAGAAGACAAATAGACCAAGCGAGTTTGCACATGAGCGGTAAGGTTTTTCTGATTGGTGCCGGTCCCGGCGACCCCGAACTCATGACCTTGCGTGCGATGCGCATGCTGCAAGAGGCTGACGTGGTTGTTTACGACCGGCTAGTCTCGGCTGACATTCTGGAAATGCACACCCCCGGCGCGCGACTGATCCCGGTCGGAAAGGCGCCCAAATGCCATTCAGTGCCACAGGATCGCATCAACGAAATTCTGGTCAAAGAAGCCCGCGCAGGTCATTGCGTTGCGCGTTTGAAAGGCGGCGACCCGATGATCTTTGGACGTGGTTCGGAAGAAGCCGCGTATCTGATGGCCCACGGTATCGCGATTGAATACGCGCCGGGCATCACCGCCGCACAAGGAGCATCCAGCGCGACCGGAGTGCCGCTGACCCATCGCGGCCTGGCAACCTCGGTTCAGTATGTCACCGGTCACAGACAGGCCGACAAGGTACTGGATCTGGATTGGAAACGGCTGGCTGACCCGGACTCAACGCTGGTCATTTACATGGGTGTCGCCAATATCGGCCAGATCGCAATGGGGCTTATGACCGAAAATCTGCCCGGCTCGACCCCCGTTTTGGCCGTTGGAAACGCGACCACAACCGAAGAACGGCGCCTGATCTCCCGACTGGACCAACTGGCGGCGGATGTACGCGATGCAAATTTACAAGCGCCGACCCTATTCATCATCGGTCAGGTCGTATCGCTATATGCCAAACAGCCGGTTGCAGACCTGCAGGAGCAAGCTCATGGCTAGGGTCATCCCTTCGTATTGTGGGCTCCCGGCATGGACCTCGCGCGCTTTTCTCACAACAGCCGTCCTCGTCGCCACCTCGGCTCTCGCCGCCGACGTGCTGGACGGCAACGCCCTGAAACGCCTTGTTCATCAGGATTGTGGCTCGTGCCACGGCTTGTCTTTGAAGGGTGGCCTTGGGCCGGATCTGCGGTCCAAATCGCTGGACCATTATGATGCTGACGTTTTGACCGACGTTATCCTTGATGGCATCCCCGGCACCGCAATGCCCCCGTGGCGACCTCTGATCAGCGAGGAAGAGGCCGAATGGATCGCCCGCTATCTTCTGGAATCGGAGGCACAATGAAACACCTCATCTTTAGCCTTGCAGCCACCCTAATGATGACAGCGGCGCAGGCCGAGCCTACCGCTACAGGCGATTTGGGTCTGGTAATCGAACGTGCCAATGGTTCGGTTCTGCTGGTGGATCAATCTGACCGGGCGGCGTTGGCCCGGATCGAAGGCTTAGGTGATCTGTCCCACGCCTCAATGGTCTATTCGCCTGACGAACGTTTCGCTTATGTGTTCGGACGGGATGGTGGCCTGACCAAGGTCGATATCGTCACCCGCCAGATCGTTAACCGGGTCGTGCAGGCAGGCAACGCCATCGGCGGTGCTATCTCGGATGACGGTCAACTGGTGGCTGTCTCAAATTACGAACCGGGCGGTGTTCGCGTCTTCAATGCCGAAACGCTGGAGATGGTCGCGGATATTCCGACCGAAAGCAAAACCATTGGACTGGTCGACGCACCAGGCCGCCGGTTCGTGTTCACCATGTGGGACACGGGCGAGACCTGGATCGCCGACTTCTCAGCGGGCACCCCCGAAATTACCAAGATCCCAGAGATGGGTAAGAACCCCTATGACGCGCTGATTACCGCCAATGGCCGCACTTATATCACCGGTTTGTTCGGCGAGGATGGTCTGACAGCGCTGGATCTGTGGGCCAACATTCCTGAACCAATCCGCGTGCTGCCCGACTATGGCCGTGGGCAAGAGGAATTGCCCGTCTACAAGATGCCTCATCTGGAAGGCTGGGCGCTGACAGGGCGCGAGTTTGTTTTGCCTGCGGTTGGTCACCATGAGGTTCTGTGGATCGACGCAGAAACTTTGACTGAAACCGGACGTACCCAAACCCATGGCCAGCCGGTCTTTGCCATGGCCCGGCCCGATGGGCGGCAAGTTTGGGTAAATTTCGCCCATCCCCTGAACGACACAATCCAGGTGATCGACAGCGTCAGCAAAGAAATCATTCATGAATTCAAACCGGGCCCGGCGGTTCTGCACATGGAGTTCACCCCGCGTGGGCACGAGGTCTGGATCAGCGTGCGCGATGCCAACAAGGTCATGGTTTACGACACGCACAACTTCGAAAAGCTGCGTGAGATAGAAGCGGACAGCCCGTCAGGTATCTTTTTCACTGCCCGCGCGCACAGAACGGGCTTGTGACAATGGAACATATCACCGACCCAATCGACCGACGCCTGCTGGATGAGTTTCAGCGCGATTTTCCTGTAGCCGACCGCCCATTCCAGGCGTTGGCATTCATATTGGGGCTGCACGAAGCCGAAGTGCTGGATCGCCTCACCCGAATGCGTTCAAGTGGCCGAATAACTCGGGTCGGCGCGACGATTGCCCCGGGGACGGTTTCGGCAAGTACGCTGGCCGCCGTTGCTGCGCCGGCCGAAAGACTGGAAGAAGTTGCCGCCCTGATCGACGCTGAGCCGGGTGTGAACCATAACTACCAACGCGAAGACGAATGGAATCTTTGGTTCGTGGCCACTGGCCCAGACCGCGTACACGTGGATAACACTCTGGCGCGCATCACACATCGCACAGGGCTGCGAGTACTCGATCTTCGGTTGGTGCGTCCGTTCAACGTAGATCTGGGGTTTCGCATGTCGGGCAAGACACGAAACGTGCCTGGCCCGCGCAAAGTAGACCGCTCGGTCCTGCAGGAGGGCGACCGGGCATTGCTGCAAGCCCTCAGCTCAGGTCTACCGCTGGTCGCCGAACCCTATGCCGCTCTGGCCCAATCACTGAACCGCGATGCGGCGAAAATAATGGGGCGGGTTGAAGTTCTGCACAGTGCCGGCATCATCTCGCGGCTGGGCGTGATTGTGCGCCACAGGGCGCTTGGATGGTCGGCCAACGCGATGGTCGTCTGGGACATGCCGACCGTACAGATCGACGCCGCCGGACCTGCCCTTGCAGCCCATCCCGGAGTGACCCTGTGCTATGAGCGGCGCCCGGTTGATGGGGTTTGGCCCTACAGCCTTTATTCCATGTTTCACGCCCGTACGCGCAACGAAGCGCTTGAGGCGTTGGCCACTGCGCGCGCGCTGCCGGAACTATTTGGAGCACAGCACAAGGTTCTGTTTTCGACCCGCTGTTTCAAACAAACCGGCGCGCTTATCCAACCGAAGGAAGCCGCTGCATGACACTTGACGCAACCGACCGCAAAATCCTGAACCGGATGCAGGACGACCTTCCCTTGGTATCAAACCCTTATTCGGCGGTAGCAGAGGAACTGGGCATTCCCGAAAGCGAATTGCTGAACCGTATGTCCTGTATGAAAGAAGACCGCGTGATTACCCGTTTTGGCCCTTTTTTTGACGCTGCTGCAATGGGTGGAGCTTTCTGCCTGTGTGCGATGGCGGTACCGCCCGAGAATTTCGAAACTGTCCTGACCAAAGTCAATGCGCACGCCGAGGTGGCGCATAACTATGAACGTACGCACCGGCTGAATATGTGGTTCGTGCTGGCCACCGAAACACCCGAGGGGATCGAGGCCACCGCCGATGCCATCGAACGGGAAACAGGGACCCGCGTTCTCTGTTTCCCCAAATTGCAGGAATTTTTCATCGGCTTTCGGGTGGCAGCATGATCGACGCAAGAGATCGACAGATTATCGAGGCACTTCAGGGCGGGTTGCCCCTTGTACCTGCGCCGTATGCGCAGGTGGCCGAGGCACTTGGGATGGACGAGGGTGCGCTGCTTTTCCAACTGGCCGAACTGAAGTCGCGCGGCGTAATCCGCCGCATCGCCGCCGCCCCCAACCACTACAAGCTGGGCATGACTTCAAACGGGATGACCGTTTGGGATGTGGATGACGACCACATCACTGAACTGGGCACGCATATCGGTGCGCTGCCCTTCGTCACCCACTGCTATGAACGCCCTCGCGCTCTTCCCGATTGGCCTTACAATCTGTTCGCTATGGTTCACGGCGCCGACCGGAACGAGGTCGAGAGAAAGCGCGCTGAAATCTCTGCAATCCTAGGTGATGCCTGCCGGGCCAAAGACATCCTCTATTCTACGCGCATTCTGAAAAAGACCGGGCTGCGCCTGAAAGCGAAAGGCTGAGACATGTTCCGCCTGACCGAATACATGCACCAACTGGTCAAACCGACCCCGGTGCGCAAACGCCGCCCCGGACCGGTGAAACCAGTGGTAATCTGGAACCTGACGCGGCGCTGTAACCTGAAATGCCGCCATTGCTACACCGTTTCGGCGGATGTGGCGTTCCCCGGTGAGCTCAGCCATGAGCAAGCCATGGTAACCCTTGAGGATCTGGGCCAATTTCGCGTTCCTGCCCTGATCCTCTCGGGTGGGGAGCCGCTGGACCGGTTTGATTTCTTTGAAATTGCCAAACGCGCCCGCGACTTGGTGCCGATGCTTGCGCTGTCGACCAACGGCACGCGGATCTACGACGAAACCGCCGACATGATCGCCGATGTGGGGTTCAATTATGTCGGCATCTCGCTGGACGGGATTGGCGCCACCAATGACTGGTTTCGTGGAGTCGAAGGCGCTTTTGCCGACGCCCTGCGCGGTGTCCGCGAATGTAAAAAGCGCGGCATCAAAGTGGGTCTTCGATTTTGCCTGACCGAGGGCACTCAACACCACCTGCCCGACCTGCTGCATTTGTGCGATGACGAAGGTGTCGACAAGTTCTACCTGTCCCATCTGGTCTATGCCGGTCGTGGCGACAAGAATCGAGGCGAAGATGCTGAACATCTTCGCACTCGGAACGGGCTGGATCTGCTGCTGGACCGCGCGTGGGAGGCTGCCTCGGGCGGGCGCACGCTGGACATCGTAACCGGCAACAACGACGCGGATGCGGGGTATTTCTTGAACTGGGTCCGCAAACATTTTGATGCCCAAAAAGCTGATCATGTACGCGAACATCTGGCAGCTTGGGGTGGCAACTCCAGCGGCCTCGGCGTGGCCAATATCGACAATCTGGGCCGCGTGCACCCCGACACCTACTGGTCGGACTACACGGTCGGCAACGTGAAGACCCGGTCGTTCTCGGAGCTTTGGACCAGCGATGATCAAATGCTGGCCATGCTGCGCACACGTCCCCGCCCCCTGAAAGGGCGCTGCGGCGCCTGTCAGCTCAAGGATGTCTGTGGTGGCAACACCCGTATCCGGGCTTTGCAGGTGACCGGCGACCCGTGGGCGGAAGATCCAGCATGCTATCTGTCAAACCAAGAAATCGGCGTGGATGAGGCGGGCGATCGCCTGCAGGTCACGCCGTTCCGGGGGAAACGCCATGATCCGGCGCATCAGTTCTTCTAAGACACTCAAACTCGGCACTCTCTGCTCGCTGTTGTTGATCGGAACCGCGTGGGCTGACGCTCCCTCGGATTACGCTGAATTTTGTGCGTCCTGCCACGGCGAAAACCGCTTAGGCGGTGTGGGTCCGGCGCTTATCCCTGAAACGCTCAAGCGGATGCGCGGCCCCCGCGTTGCCGCAGTTATCGCCGAAGGGCGGACCGCAACACAAATGCCTGCCTTCTCGCACGAACTGGACGCGCTGCAGATCGAAGAACTGGCGGGTTGGTTGAAATCACCGCTGGAAAGCGATCCCGAGTGGGGTGAGGCCGACATAAGGGGCAGCCGAATTCTGGACGAGAATTACGTCGCAGTTGAAGCACCCATCTGGGACAGCGACCCGATGAACATCACTCTGGCTGTTGAGACCGGGGACCATCATGTCAGCGTGCTGGACGGTGACACTTTCGAGGTTTTGGACCGGTTCGAGACACCCTTTGCCGTTCATGGCGGTCCAAAATTCAGCCCAGACGGGCGATATGTGTTCATCATGTCCCGAGACGGTTGGGTCCAGAAGTATGACATTTGGGCCTTGAAACAGGTTGGCCGCGTGCGCGCTGGCCTGAACAGCCGCAACATCGCCATGTCGGGCGATGGCAAATGGGTGGCCGTGGCAAATTACCTGCCCAACAGCCTGACCCTGCTGTCGACCGAGGATCTAACCGTGGCCAAGGTCATCGACATCAAAAGTAAGAAGGGCAAACCCAGCCGTGTTTCGGCCGTCTATCAGGCTCCACCGCGCGAAAGCTTTGTGCTGGCGCTAAAAGACGTGCCCGAAATTTGGGAGGTCTTCTACGGCAATAATCCTCCTCAATTTGGTATCGGTCATGACTTCCGTATCGAAGGGCAGTTCAAGAACCCCGACCCCTTCCCAGTGCGCAAGATCACTACACCCGACTACCTGGACGATTTCTTTTTTGACCAAAGCTATGAATACGTCATGGGCGCATCTCGCAACGGCAAAGGCGGTCAGGTCATCGATCTTGTGATCGGTCAGAAAGTGGCCGATCTGGACCTGCCTGGCATGCCGCATCTTGGGTCTGGCATCACATGGCGAAATGGCGACACAACCGTGATGGCCACGCCGCATCTGACCGACGGCACCGTGTCCGTGATCGACATGCAAACCTGGGAAACCGTCAAGCGGATCAAGACCGAAGGGCCGGGTTTCTTCATGCGCAGCCATGAGAATTCGCCTTACGTCTGGGCAGATGTGTTCTTTGGGCCCAACAAGGACGCGATGCATGTGATTGACAAGCAAAGCCTTGAAATCGTGAAGACTCTGCGGCCTGCACCGGGTAAAACCGTGGCCCATGTGGAGTTCACAAAGGACGGCAGCCACGCTTTGGTGTCCATCTGGGAAGATGATGGCGCGGTGATCGTTTATGACTCGCAAACGCTGGAAGAGGTCCGCCGCCTGCCGATGCGTAAACCTTCGGGAAAATATAATGTCTGGAACAAAATCACCTTCTCGGAAGGCACCAGCCACTGAAGGCAAATGGCCGGTCTGGAAGCTGGCGATATTGCTGTATCCAGCCACGGCCCTGACCGTGGCCATCAACCTGTTTCTGGCCGGCCTGATCGCCAACAGCGCCGGGTTTGGTATGGTTGCCCCGGTGACCGCGATCATCTGGTCAATTCCACTGGGTGTACCAACCTCATGGCTGGCCGGGCGTTGGTTGCGTGGTTTGATGGATGAAGCGGACGATTAGTCCCAAATTTCCTGCGGCCTAACCGAAGTCAAGTATCGGCATGAGAGAATCCCCTACACCTTAGGAACGATTTCCGAGTTGGATTCTCCATGCCCGCCCTTAGCCCTTTGCACAGCCTCCCTGTTCGCGCGTTGCGTGCGACGTGTGCGTTGGTGGGTATCCTCCTGCTGTTGTTGCAAACGATCGGCCCGGCGCTGGCGAGTCCCGGCCAAAGCATGTGGGTGGAGATCTGCTCGGAGGCAGGCGCGGTCTGGGTCCAGATAGACCTTGAGGAGGAAGACCTGGACCCAACCGCGCCCTGCCCCAAATGCGCCGATTGCGCCCTGTGTGCAGTCACCTCGGCGGCCCCGGTGCCGAACTTGCCTGTCCTGGCACGGGAAAGCGTTATTCACACCGAACACCCTTCGCCCCGCGATCTGGTTGAGGTCTGCAGCTTGAAACGATTGTGGCCTGAAACCCGTGGCCCCCCGGCTGCACCCAAGAAACACATCGAACGCGCCCAGCGCGCGCGCATAGCGTCAATCCTAGTATCCGGAGGTGCGCTGTGGTCGTAAGTCGCGCAATCCATTTCCTGCTGGCCCTTGCCCTGTTCTGCTTGGTGGCGATCAACGCCCGTGCCGACAGCCTCGCCAGCTTCCTTCCCGAGATCGAGCCTGCCGAACTGGCCCCCGGTGCCGATGCCCTTGGCCCGGTGCGCGACGACGTGCCCGTGGCCCCGGTTCTGAAAGGTGGCGAAATCGTTGCTTGGGCCTTTCTGACATCTGATTTCGTGGGCACCACCGGTTATTCGGGCAAGCCTATCCACGTGGTTGCCGCAATCGACGAAGATGCCGTTTTGACCGGTGTGCAGCTGGTCAAACATTCAGAACCCATTGTGCTGATCGGCATCCCCAATTCGCGCATGGTCGAACTGACCGAAAGCTATACCGGGCTGGACCTGAAGGTCGAAGCCGAGACCGGTGGCGAAGGGCATGACTTGGATATCATCTCGGGCGCGACGGTCACGATCATGGTGATCGACGACAGCCTTGTGCGCGGCGGTATCAAAGTGGCCCGCGCGCTGGGTCTGGGCGGCCTGTCTCCGCTGCAGGCCGATGGCCCGAAACGCGAAGTCGATATGGCGCAAGACGCCACCTATGACTGGACCACCCTGTCCGGCGACGGCTCAATCCGGCGTCTGACGCTGGATGTTGGCCAGGTCAACGAGGCCTTTGAGGCCACTGGCGATCAACGTGCCATCAAACGCCCGGAACCGGGTGAACCGGATGACACGTTCATTGACATGCATGTGGCACTGGTCTCGGTCCCCTCGATCGGCAAGTCCCTGTTGGGCGAGGCCGAGTATCAGAACCTGACCGGGTGGCTGGACGAAGGCGAACAGGCCATTCTGGTGCTGGGTCGCGGCGCCTACAGCTTCAAGGGCTCGGGCTATGTACGCGGCGGGATTTTCGACCGTATTCAGCTGATTCAGGGCGACAATTCGGTACGGTTCTTTGACAAGCAGCAAGAGCGCCTTGGCAAGGTTGCGGCCGCTGATGCGCCCAGCTTCACCGAACTGGATATCTTTAAAATCCCTGCCGAGGCGGAGTTTAACCCCGCCGAGCCATTCCGCCTGCAATTGCTGGTGCAACGAGCCGTGGGCGCGGTGGAAAAGACATTCCTGACCTTCGATCTGGGCTACAAACTGCCCGAACAGTACTTGCTGCCTGCGACCGCCCCGGCAGTTGTCGACGACGCCACCGGCGAGGCCGCCGCCAAGGCCGCCCTTTGGAAGCGTATCTGGAAAGATCGCACGGTAGAAATCGTCGGTCTGGGCTTCATGCTATTGGTGTTGACTGCGACTTTCTTCTTCCAGTTCCACGCCACGATGAACGCGCGGGTCTTCTACTGGTTCCGCATCGGCTATCTGACCATGACGCTGTTCTTCATCGGTTGGTATGCCAACGCACAGCTGAGCGTCGTGAACCTGATGGCGCTGGCAGGCAGCCTGCGCTCCGGGTTCAGCTGGGACGCTTTCTTGCTCGACCCGCTGGTCTTTATCCAATGGTTCGCCGTCGCCGCCGCCCTGCTCTTCTGGGGACGCGGAGCCTATTGCGGCTGGCTTTGCCCATTCGGCGCATTGCAAGAACTGACTAACAAGATCGCCCGCGCGCTGAAGGTGCCGCAGTGGACCCTTCCCTGGGGTCTGAACGAACGCCTATGGCCCGCAAAGTATATGATCTTCTTGGGTCTCTTCGGTCTCAGTTTTGTCTCGATCCCATTAGCCGAGAAATATGCCGAGGTCGAGCCGTTCAAGACCGCGATCATTCTGAAATTCATGCGCGACTGGCCGTTTGTGGTCTTTGCGCTGACCCTGCTGGGGATCGGGCTGTTCATCGAACGGTTCTACTGCCGCTACCTCTGCCCGCTGGGCGGAGCGCTGGCGATCCCCGCCCGTATCCGCATGTTCGACTGGCTGCGCCGCTACAAGGATTGCGGCACCCCCTGTCAGACCTGCGCCAACGAATGCCCCGTTCAGGCAATCCACCCCACCGGTGAGATCAACCCGAACGAGTGCGTCACCTGCCTGCATTGTCAGGTGCTCTACCAGTCCGAGGACAAATGTCCCGTCGTTATCCGCCAGCTGAAACGGCGGGCCAAGACAGGGTCGGTCCAGATGAAGACCCCACTCGGACAACCACCGGCGAACCATCCGAACGCCAAACCGCAATCCGTTTCCTAAAAAAGGAGGAACGATCATGTCGGACAATGAAAACAAACTGAACATCACACGCCGTGGGATGCTGGGGGCCACCGCAACCGGCGCTGTGTTGGCCGGGACCGGTCTGGGTTCGACCCTGATGACCGCGAAACAGGCCAGCGCTGCGGCCAATGCCAATCTGCAGCCCGGCGAGTTGGACGAATATTACGGCTTCTGGTCCTCGGGTCAGACCGGTGAGCTGCGCATCCTGGGCTTCCCGTCCATGCGTGAGCTGATGCGGGTGCCGGTTTTCAACCGCTGCTCGGCCACCGGTTGGGGGCAGACCAACGAGTCGCTGAAGATCATGACCGACGGTCTGCTGCCGGAAACCAAGGAATTCCTCGCCAAGCGCGGCATGAAAACCTATGACAATGGCGACCTGCATCACCCGCATATGTCGTTCACCGATGGCACCTATGATGGCCGCTATCTGTTCATGAACGACAAGGCCAACACCCGTGTTGCCCGTGTGCGCTGTGACGTGATGAAATGCGACAAGATCACCGAGATCCCGAACGCCAAGGCGATCCACGGGCTGCGTCCGCAGAAATTCCCGCGCACCGGCTATGTCTTTGCCAACGGCGAAGATGAAACTCCGCTAGTCAATGACGGCACAGTGCTGGACGATCCATCGCAATACGTGAACATCTTCACCGCGCTGGACGGTGACACGATGGAGGTCGCATGGCAGGTGATCGTGTCGGGCAACCTCGACAACACCGACTGTGACTATCAGGGTAAGTACGCCTATTCGACCTCATACAACTCGGAAATGGGTATGAACCTGGCCGAGATGACTGAGAACGAGCTGGACCACGTTGTTGTCTTTAACCTTGCTGAAATCGAAAAAGGCATCGAAGCCGGTGACTATCAAGAGCTGAAAGGCGTTAAGGTTCTGGACGGCCGTAAGGGTCAGAACAAGAAGTACACCCGTTACATTCCGATTCCGAACTCGCCGCACGGCATCAACACCGCGCCTGACGGCAAGCACGTCTGCATCAACGGTAAGCTGTCGCCGACCGTTTCGATCATGGACGTGACCAAACTGGACGCCCTGTTCGAAAGCGATGCGGATCCGCGGTCGTGCATTGTGGGTGAGCCGCAGCTGGGTCTTGGTCCGCTTCACACCGCCTATGACGGTCAGGGCAACGCGTTCACCACGCTGTTCCTGGACAGCCAGATCGTGAAATGGAACATCGACAAGGCAATCGAAGCCTATGGTGGTGCAGATGTGGACCCGATCATCTCGAAGGTCGACGTCCACTATCAGCCGGGCCACAACTCGACTTCCATGGGCGAAACCAAGGATGCCGATGGCAAGTGGCTGATTTCGATGAACAAGTTCTCGAAAGACCGGTTCCTGAACGTAGGCCCGCTGAAGCCCGAGAACGAGCAGTTGATCGACATCTCGTCCAACGAGATGAAGGTGGTTCACGACGGCCCGACCTTTGCCGAGCCGCATGACTCGATCATCGTTCGCGCCGATATCGTCAACCCGGTCAATGTCTGGGACCGTGCCGATGTCACCTGGGAGGACGCCCGCAAACAGGCCGAAGCCGATGGCATCGATTTGGAAGAAGGCGCGGAAGAACCGATCCGGGACGGCAACAAGGTGCGGGTCTACATGACCTCGCAGGCGCCGACGTTCAGCCTTGAGAAGTTCACCGTCAAACAGGGCGACGAGGTAACAATCTACGTCACCAACCTGGATGACGTGGACGACGTGACCCACGGCTTCTGCCTGGGTAACTACGGCATCGCCTTCGAGATCGGGCCAATGGCAACCGCGTCGATCACTTTCACTGCGGACCGTCCGGGCGTGCACTGGTTCTATTGCCAGTGGTTCTGCCACGCACTGCACATGGAAATGCGCGGCCGGATGCTGGTCGAGCCTCAGGGAGCATAACTTATGCGTTGGTCCCTGCTCATACCGCTCCTGCTCGGCTCGCCCCTTTGGGCGGCGGACTGGGATGTGCCCAATCGGGCGGGGGCCATCAATGAAACACTGGCACAGGCGGCGGATGGGGACACCCTCCGCCTGAGCCCCGGTATCTATACCGAAACATTGGTTCTGGACCGGCCCGTCACCATTGACGGGTTGGGCCAGGCCACCATCGACGGACAAGGCAACGGCAGCGTCATCACCGTTACCGGGCCGGGTGTGACCGTGCGCGGTCTGACGGTAATCGGCTCGGGCTCAAGCCATGACGGGATCGACAGTGGCATCCAACTGACCAAAACGGCCAAAGCGCCGTTGGTCGAAGATAACGTGCTGCTGGGCAATCTCTATGGCGTCGACATCCACGGGGCCAAGGACAGCATCGTACGTGGCAACCGGATCGAAGGACGTTTGGATCAGCGGATGAATGACCGCGGCAATGGTGTCTATGTCTGGAACGCGCCAGGCGCGCGGGTTGAAGACAACGATATCCGCTATGGCCGTGACGGTATCTTTGTGAACTCGTCTAAGAAGAACACTTTCACCGGCAACCTGTTCCGCGATCTGCGCTTTGCCGTGCACTATATGTATGCCGACAATTCAGTGGTCAGCGACAACGTCTCGATCAGCAATGATCTCGGCTACGCGATCATGTTCACCTCAAACGTGACCGTGGCCAACAACGTGTCCATCGGTGACCGCGAACATGGCGTGATGCTGAACTACGCCAACAAGAGTGTCATCGCCGGCAACGTAGTGAAAGGTGCCAAGGAAAAATGCACCTTCCTCTATAACTCGAACAAGAACGAATTCACCGACAACTGGTTCCAGGGATGCGGCATCGGCATCCACTTTACGGCCGGATCCGAGCGCAACCGGATCGTCGGAAACGCCTTTGTCGGCAACCGGACCCAAGTGAAATACGTCTCGACCAAATGGGTCGAGTGGTCCGAAGACGGGCGCGGCAACTATTGGTCCGATTTCGCCGCCTATGATGTGGATGGCAACGGAATTGCCGACACACCCTATCGCCCCAACGACTCGATTGACCATGTGCTGTGGACCCAACCCGCAGCCAAATTGCTACTCGGCTCCCCCGCCGTGCAGCTGGTGCGCTGGTCACAATCCGCTTTTCCGGCCCTGCTGCCGGGCGGCGTGATGGACAGCAATCCATTGATGCAAGCCCCTAAACCCCCAGCAATGAAAAAGGTGCCTCATGACGGATAAGGCCCTGACGATAAACAAGGTCTGTAAGAACCGAGGGAAAACCCGCGTTCTCGACGATATCAACCTGTCTCTTGCCCCCGGCCAGCGCGTCGCGCTGCTGGGCCATAACGGCGCGGGAAAGTCTACCCTGATCAAATCCATTCTCGGCCTGACCCCAATCCACGGCGGAGCCATACGGATCGGAGACGCAACCCCCGGCAGCGCTCAAGCGCGGCGCGAAACGGCCTATCTGCCCGAGGCGGTGTCGTTTCATCCCGCATTGACCGGGCGTGAGCAGTTGACCCTGTTTGCGCAGCTTTCAGGCGCAAAAGCCGATGTGCCCGGCCTGTTGGAGCGCGTCGGTTTGAGCGATGCCCCGGACCGCCGGATCGGAGCCTATTCAAAGGGAATGCGGCAACGTCTGGGTCTGGCGCAGGTTTTGCTGGGCCAGCCGAAAGTGGCGCTGCTGGACGAGCCGACCAGCGGGTTAGACCCGATCTCGCGGCAAGATCTCTATGCCATCATTGACGAACTGGCCGCGCAGGGCACGGCGGTTCTGATCGCCTCACATGCCTTGACCGAAGTCGAGGCCCGCACCGACCGCATCGCCATCATGCGCAAGGGTCGGATGGTCGCCGACGACACGCTGAACAACCTGTCCGCGCTGGCGGGTCTACCGATCCGCCTGCAAGTTCGCGCCAGCGCCAACCCCGACGCGCTGGCCGCTGAACTGGGCGGCAGTCGGATCAACGGGGCATCCGTCGAGTTGCTCTGCTCACCCGAAGATAAGATGGAGGCCTTGCGCCGCATCGCCGGACTGGGCGACTCGGTAGCGGATGTGGAAATGACGCCGCCAAAACTGGAGGACCTTTATCGCCACTATGCAAAGGAGGATTTGCAATGACCCGCTTCCTCGCCATAACCCGCACTGAAATGTTAATCCTGCGCCGGAATCGCTGGCTGTTGATGGCTACCTTGATGATGGTTCTGTTCGCCTTGGCGCTGACCTTTGCGGGCAGCGCACCGACGGGCACGCTGGGGGTCGATATGCTGACCGTCTCGGTCGCGTCGATGACCACGCTGTCGGTCTATCTTGCGCCCCTACTGGCACTGATGATCGCATTCGACGCCATCGCAGGAGACGTGGACCGGGGTAGCCTCTCGCTGCTGCTGTCCTATCCCGCCGGTCGCGGGGAAATCCTGCTGGGCAAGTTCACCGCCCACCTGGCTGCATTGGCCTTTGCCATGACCATCGGTTTCGGCACCGCAGGCGCGGTGGCCGCCTTCTTTGGCGGCGCGGGGCCAGAGAGCCTGATGGCGCTGGTCCGCCTCATCCTCACATCCATCCTGCTGGGCGCTGTGTTTTTGGCGCTGGGTTACCTGCTGTCCGCGTTGGCGAGGGGCGCAACGGCGGCGGCAGGTCTGTCGGCCGGGCTCTGGCTGGTCTTTGTCGTCCTCTATGATCTTGGCTTGTTGGGAGCCGTGGTTATGGATGAGGGCGGCACTTTCACCCAATCCGTCTTTCCGTGGGTGATGGTAGCCAACCCGGCCGACGCATTTCGTCTGTGGAATATCGCCGCGACCGAAGGTGTCGCAATGGCCTCTGGCATGACCGGTGCGGCACAAGCGCTTCCGGTTTGGGCAGCACCCGCGTCATTGTTGATCTGGCCAATTCTGGGCTTCATCCTCGCTCGCGCCGCGTTCCAGAGGGTTGAGCCATGAAGCATCTGTTCCTGATCGCTCTGTTCGCACTGACGGCCTGCAAAGAAGAGGTCGCCGAGGTCCCCGATCCAGTTGACTTGACACCGGATGCGCTGAGCTTCTTCTGCCAAATGAATATCGCCGAACACGGCGGACCCAAAGGGCAAATCCATCTGGAAGGTTATCCCGCACCACTGTTCTTTGCACAGGTGCGGGACCTGGTGGCCTACCTCAAAAGCCCGGAGCGGGACGCCGACATCATTGCCATCTACGTCAGTGATATGAGTGTCGCGCCCAACTGGCAGCAACCGGGTGTATCCAACTGGATCGCCGCCGAAGTCGCCATCTTTGTTGTCGGCTCCGACGTCGCTGGCGGCATGGGCGCGCGTGAGGTGGTGCCGTTTTCAAACCCTGATGATGCCGCATCATTCATCGCACAATATGGCGGTACCGCTTTGCCCCTATCCGACATTCCCGATGCCGAGGTATTGGGCCCCGTAGATCTGGACCTGCTACTGGAGACACCCGCATGACCCTTCTGTCTCGCCGCCGGTTTCTGTCTATCTCGGCCGCAAGCGCGGCCTGCCCTGCAATCGCGGCCCCGGTCACAGCCGCCCTGTGGCGCGGTTCTGCATTGGGCGCACCCGCCAGCATGCAGTTGATTGGGCTGACAGATACCCAAGCCCGCCCCGTTTTTGCCGCCGTCGAGGCCGAAGTCACACGGCTGGAAGATATCTTCAGCCTGTATCGCCCGAAATCCCAACTTTCGCGCCTGAACCGCGATGGTTTTCTTATGCATCCAGCGCCCGAACTCTTGAGTCTGTTCAGCCTGTGCTCAGTTTTGCACCAGAATTCAGGGGGCGCCTTTGACCCGACAATCCAGCCGCTCTGGGCTGCTCTGATCAACGGTGAGGACGTCAAAACCGCCCGCAATTCCATCGGATGGAACAAGGTCTCGGTTAACAACGATGTCATCCGCTTGCCCTATCCCGGACAGTCGGCGCTGACACTAAATGGAATAGCGCAAGGAGCAATCACAGATCGCATCGCCGCGCTGCTCCGTTCAAAAGGGATGCAAGACATCCTGATCGATATGGGGGAAATAATGGCAATCGGGCAGCGCCACGACGGGCGCGCCTGGCAAGTGGGTCTGGCAGGTCCCCAGAGCCAGGTCACAAAACGTATCTCGCTACGCGACCGGGCCGTTGCGACTTCGGATGCCACCAACCTGATGCTGAACGAAGCTTATGGCCATATCTTCAACCCTACAGGACGAATGCCATCCAGCCGGGTTGTGTCAGTATCTGCAAACACCGCGGCGCTGGCCGATGGGCTTTCAACAACCCTGTGCGCTCTGCCTGACGGAGAATTGTCGAAGGTTCTGAACCTTTTCCCAGACGCACATCTTGAGATGCAGGCCTGACCCCAAGCGCATGCAGCGAACATAAAAACCACCGACCAAAACCGACAGATAGTTAGGCGGATCTATCCATTTCGAGATTTTGTGGCGGAGACGAAGGGATTCGAACCCTCGAGACCCTTCCGGGCCTACTCCCTTAGCAGGGGAGCGCCTTCGACCACTCGGCCACGTCTCCGCTGGCCGGTATATCCTTGCATGTCGACCAGATACAAGGCGATTTTGTTCAGGTTTGCATTTTTTCTGAAATCGATTGCGCCGGAGCTATTTCGGCTGCTTTAGCGTGGCGAATGCCTGCTCTTTCTATTCCCGATTGCGATCCGAGGTCGTTAGGAACGCTATTGAAACTTTAACCCCGTTCGTCTGCTTCCGTTACCGCCTGCAAGAAAAACAGCGTCGCCGGATCCAGATTGTCTTGAGCCATGACAGCCTCGAAGGTGGGGATCAGGGCGCTGGTGTCCCAGGGTCGGACAGCCAGGGCAATCCAAATCGCAAGGGAGTTGTCTTGGTCCAACTGGCGCTTAAACACATCCAGTATCAGGGGTCGCGTTTCCGGATAGGCTGTTCCGCCATCGGCCAGGCTGCGGATAAGATTTCGCTTTTCCTCGTCGGTTCGATCAGGCCGCAGCAGCGACTTTTCGATTTCCAGGATTGCCTGATCACGATCCACTGCGATACCCGCCAACCCCCAGTCATAAAGGTTAAGGGGTCGGTCGCGAAGCGCGCTTTGATAACCAAGCCTTACACGTTCGTTGGCCTTAGGGTCCGACTGAAGACCCAACAAACGGATAAGCACCGGTGCGTAGGCAAGGCGGTTTGGATTCCGCAAATCCTGCAACAATTGCGCCGTGGGCACGGCGTCGGCCAGATGGGTCACAAGCCGATAAGGCGCGCGATGGATCTCGATCAGTGCAGCGTTGCGCAGCATGCGATCTTCGTGCGTAAGATAGTCACTGAAAAAGGCAACCTGCGCCGCGCGGTCCGGAGCGCCACTGACCCACCCCTGCCCCTTGGCGCGCAGTGTCTCAAGGAATTGGGTTCGATCCGGTGTCATCAGAAACCCTTTGATCCAGCCGCCGGAAAGTCCGCGGCCAGCCTTGTCTCGGTATCCCGCTCTGTAAATCATCAAAACTGTTCGGTTGGGATCCACACGAAATGCAGAGCGCGCGACGCTGTCGACCAGAAAGGGTATTTCCGGCAAAGCCTCGACCTGTTCAGGCGTGCCTTTCACAATCGAAACGGGAGTGAACCTGAAGGGATTGTCAGGCGATGGCGCTGCCAGCACGATCACGCGTGCGGAAAGGATCTGGTCCGCAAGTGAATATTCCGGAAGCTCGACGCAGACGCCGCAGGCTTGAGCGGGCCGAGACCCAAAACCCAAGCAAAACGCGAGTACAGCAATCATTTGCAAGGCGCGCCACATCGGTCGTGCTCCGTTTCCTGGCACCCCAATATGAACGGGGTCGCTTTCGGCTTTCCTGTGCAGGTTATCCGAAAACCGGGTTTTCGGCGAATGCTAAACGATTTGCTGTCCGGGCCAGATGCACACAACTGGTGCACTTACATCAGGTCGTTTTCCACATCCTCGGCCGAGATACCTAGTGCGTCCAAGCCGTTTTCAAGGTGATCCGACAGGTGCGGTGTACCAATCAGGTAATCCGCGCAAGGGGTCGAAGCCTCGGACTTGGCGGTTGCGATGGCCTCAGACAGATCTTCGGCGAAAAAGCTTTCGCGCCCGATCCACATGACAGCCACCAGTTCAGCCTGTTCATCCTCGCTCATTCGGCCAATGAAGGCGCGCAATTCGCCCTCTGCGCGATCCAGCTCGCGCCCCATCATCGCAACCTGAGCGATTTTCCTTGGCGAGATTTCCATCATGACCCGACTCCTCATATTCGCGGTTTCAATAGTACCACAACCACGGGGGTCAGCCTGAGTCTTTGATCTTAAGCAAAAACCCAAGTTCTAGGGTTTGCGACTGCGGGACATTGGCTGATCAGGCACCGGGGCCGTTCGGAATGGAACAAACCGGGCCTTTTTGATCTTGAGCTTTAGCGCCTGCCACAGGATCAGGAAGAATGCACGCCGGGCCCCGAAGGGCCGGCGCAGCAACGACCACAAAATCGCCCGGTTGGTTAGCGGCGCTCGTGGTCCGGTCAGGGTGGCAATCAACCCACCCGCCTTTCGGCCATAATCGATCCAGACACCGACACGCTCGGGGCTGTGATCAAACCGGAACACGTATGTGCCCTCGATCTTCTGAAACGGCGAGACATGCATCAGCTTGTCCGCAACGATGCGATCTGTCGGTTGGATCGGCGCATAGTCAGGATTATTGCAGAGATAGCTGTGGCGGGTGCCGTAAGTATTCGTGACTTCGGCCACTACGGCATAAAGCTGTTCATCGGCATTGAAGCAAAACCAGAAGCTGACCGGGTTGAACACATGCCCCAACACCCGCGGCTGCGTCAGCAACTCAAGCCGTTCGGGTTGGGTTACACCCATCTCATCGAATTTTGCACGCAACCACACCGCGCCCTGGCCTTTGCCGGGCTCACCACCGTGGTCGAGGTCTCGCCAGTACATCGCATTGGCGCGGTTCATCGAAAACAAGAGCGGTGTGTCAGGCCGGGCTTCGGGGTCCAACAGGATGTAATCGATAGAATACCGAAACGCATTTTCGATCCCACCTTTTCGGCCGTGATAGGTGTGGCCTGAAATATGGTCGACTCTATTCATTACGAGCGATTTCCTATCTTGCCTGCAAGCCGTTAAAACGGCGCTCTTTTTTGCGTCATGTACATACTTATCATACGAAACATGGTCCGGTTCGGATTAAAATAGCACCACAATGTGATCCAGCTTGGGTGTCACTGCGTATTGTTGTTATGTTTACCGAGATCGATACCGCGACCTTGGATGAACCGGTGGCCTATAGGCCTTCACAGAAACCGTGGCGCGCGAAAAAACGCATCAAGGGAAGACCGGTGAACCAAGCGGAAGACAATTGCAATAAGCGAGCTGAGTGGGTGGACCACGTCAGACGCATAAGGGATGCACAGGACCAGGCCGCGTTTGCCGAGTTGTTTCAGCATTTCGCCCCGCGGATCAAAGCTTTCCTGATAAAGTCGGGCTCAGATGCGGCTACGGCCGAAGAGTGTGCCCAAGAGGTGATGGCCACTCTGTGGCACAAGTCACATCTTTTCGATCCCGCGAGGGCGACCGTGGCCACATGGGTGTTCACAATTGCTCGGAATAAGCGCATCGACGTTCTGCGCAAGCAACGTCGCCCCGAACCCGAGGATCTGGGATGGGGCCCCGAAGCAGAGCCGGAACAGGACGACGTACTTGCGCTGCAACAAGAAACTGCGCAGCTGCGCGACGCTTTGACCGCGTTGCCAGAAGCGCAAAGACAGCTGATCGAGAAAGCCTATTTCGGCGATCTGAGTCATCGAGAAATCGCATCTCAGACCGGGTTGCCACTGGGCACGATCAAATCACGGATACGGCTGGCGCTGGACCGCTTGCGCCACGCGATGAATTGAGATGACGGATATGAGCAACAAGATCAAACATCACCTGACAGATGACCTGCTGATGGCATACGCCGCAGGCACTCTGCCCGAGGCTTTCGACCTGATGGTCGCGACACACCTGTCCTTGTGTGATCATTGCCGCGCGCGTGCGGAAAGTTTTGACGCAGTCGGTGGATATGTTCTGGAAGAGCAGGACGACACCGTTGCGATGAACGACAAGGCACTTGCGGAAACGATGGCATTGATTGCAAACGGCGCACCTATTGCCAAACCCAAGCGCCCCGGTTGTTCGGTTCTGCCGACACCATTGCAGGATTACGTTGGTGGCGATGTGAACGACATCCGCTGGCGACCAATCGGCATGGGGGTCAAGCAGGCGATACTGCCGACAACCGGTGATGCGACCGCCCGGTTGCTATTCATACCGGCGGGCACCGCAGTTCCCGACCACAGCCATAATGGCATGGAGCTGACAATGGTTCTGCAGGGTGCGTTTTCGGATGAGGTCGACCATTTCGCCCGTGGCGATGTGGAAATTGCAGATGAAGACCTCCACCATACCCCTACAGCAGACATTACGGGGGATTGCATTTGCCTGGCGGTCACTGACGCGCCGCTTAAATTTAACAAGCTGATGCCGCGCCTGTTCCAACCGTTCCTGAGAATCTGACCCTATAAGCGTTCATGTGATACTCTTTTCCGGCACGCCGTTTTATGGAGGCATCTTAAATGATCAGAACTACAATCTTAGCTCTTGGCCTACTTGGCTTTGCATCGGTCGCATCAGCCCAACTGGTCGCTGATGTAAAATTTGAGCCGGGCAACTTCGGTACAATGGTCAATGGTACCGTCACAGGAAACGAGTACTTCGACTACAAGTTGGGTGCAAAAGCCGGGCAAGAGATGTTCGCCGACCTCAAGGTAAGCGACACAAATGGCTATGGCGTGATCTACTTCAACATCCTGCCGCCAGACAGTGATGGCTTCGCGATCTACAACGGCTCGATCGACGGGAACACCGCGCGCATCGAACTGCCTGAGGATGGAGACTACACGATCCGGGTCTACCTGATGGGCAATGACCGCGATACGGACAAGACGGTCGGCTACAATCTGGATCTGTCAATCCAGTAATGCCTAGCCTTCAGAATGCCCCAGAGGCACAACGTTGGTCTGATCGTCCGGTGCCAACTCCTCGAAATCAAAGTTATCCAACCGCTGCGCCCGGCGGCCAGCTTTTTCGGCGCTGATCTTAATTTCCGAGATATCCTTGGCCGCCTGCCCGAAATGGCGGTCAAGGTTCGAGACACGATCCCCCAAGCGCTCGACATCCTTGTGCAGCAAGCCAAGCTCTTTGCGGATAGCACCCGCCTGTTCGCGCATCCGTGCATCTTTCAGGATCGCCCGCATCGTGTTCAGCGTCGCCATGCAGGTGGTGGGCGAAACGATCCATACACGTTTGCTGAAACTCTCCTGTACCAGTTCAGGAAACTTGGCGTGCAGTTCGGCATAGACCGCTTCGGACGGCAGGAACATCAACGCGCCATCGGCTGTTTCACCGTCCAGAATGTATTTCTCGGCAATATCGGTGATGTGCTTGCGCACCGTACTGCGGAACATCTGCACCGCTGCTTTCAGCTCCATGTCATTGGTCGAACCAATCAACGCCTCATAAGCTTCCAACGGGAACTTGCTGTCGATGACAATTGGCCCCGGAGGGTTCGGCAGGTTGATCAGACAATCCGCCCGGCGCCCATTCGACAGCGTCGCCTGCAGCCGAAAGCTGTCCGAAGGCAGCGCCTTGGACACGATATCGTTCAACTGAATCTCTCCAAACGCACCACGGGTCTGTTTGTTCGACAGGATATCCTGCAGAGACAATACATCACCCGACAGTTTGGTAATATTGTCCTGCGCTTTGTCGATGGCGGCCAAACGTTCCTGCAACTGTGTCAGCGAAGTCGCTGTTTGTTTCGAGGACCCGTGCAGCGATTCCTTCATCCGCTCCTGCATCTCGGCCAGGGCGCGCGCCGATTTCATGGCGTTGTCCGCCAGTCGGTCATTCATCTGCTGCTGGACCGAGGACAGTCGGGATTCCACTGTCTGGATGACCTGCACCTGCGTATTGGCCTGCGTGTCCGAGACATGCTGGAGGCCACCGCGCAATTGTTCCTGGCCCTGCCCCAGTTGCTGAACATGCTGCCCCAGATGCGCCATCTGCCGGACCAGCGGCTCCGCCATCCGAGCCGACCGATTGGACGCGCGCAATGACAAAAACAGCAGCAGCAGGATCAGCAGAACGACGCCACCGCCGATCAGCAAAACCGGGTCATTCAACGCATATTGGGTGCCTGCAATCTCAATCATTTCAACTCGAGTGTTCTTGTTTTATTCTTCATAGCCCCGCCGGGCCTTGGGATCAACTGCGGCCAAACAATCGCTCGATATCGCTCAGCTTGAGCTCCACATAAGTTGGCCGTCCGTGGTTGCATTGACCGGAATGGGGCGTAGCCTCCATCTCGCGCAGCAGGGCGTTCATTTCCTCGGCCCGCATACGACGACCCGACCGGACTGAGCCGTGACAAGCCACCCGGCTAAGGATCGCCTCGATCCGCGCCTGCACTGTTTGGCTTTCGCCCTGATCGGCCAGTTCATCCAATATGTCCAGAATCATCGCCCGCGCATCGACCTCGCCCAGGATGGCAGGCGTTTCACGCACGGCGACCGCGCCGCCGCCAAATGGCTCCAGCGTCAGACCAAGGCGCGAGAGATCATCAGCCACAGCCATCAATCGCGCGCAATCGCTATCGGACAATTCAACAATTTCCGGGATCAGCAGTGCCTGCGCTGCGACGCCATTCTCTGCCATCTGTTTTTTGAGCTTTTCATAAACCAGCCGCTCATGGGCCGCATGTTGATCAACGATCACCATGCCGTCTGCGGTTTGGGCGATGATGTAGTTCTCGTGTACCTGCCCACGTGCCGCGCCCAAAGGCAGGTCTTCGACCGGTGGTTCTGGGACTGAAGCCGGTTCGACAATGCTGCCGCTGTAGTCCTGAGACAGTTCAGCAAATCCCGGCGCCTGCGCCTGATACGCTACTTTCCGTACGGCCGGTGAGGGACGGTCCATCTGATAGACTCGCGCCGGTGCAGGCTGTGCTGGTTCCGGACGCATAGCCCCCAAAGTCTCATTCGCCACTGTGGAGGACGCTCTATGCCCGGCCTCGGCCAGCGCGTGCCGCAGAGCCGAGACGATCAACCCGCGCGCCACGCCCGGATCGCGGAACCGGACCTCGGACTTTGCCGGGTGCACATTCACGTCCACCAGCGTCGGATCGCAATCAATGAACAGGGCTGCAGCGGGATGGCGATCCCGGCTGAGGAAATCGAAATAGGCCGCCCGCAGCGCGCCTGTCAGCATTTTATCCCTTACGGGCCGCCCGTTGACGAACAGATACTGCGCCACCGCCGCACCGCGCGAATAGGTCGGCAGGGCGGCATAACCGTACAACCGGATGCCTTCGCGCGCGGCGTCGATCTGCAGGGCGTTTTCAGCAAACTCACGCCCGATCACGCGGGCCAGCCGGGAGTGAAGCGCGTCGAACAGATCCCCATTTTCGCGGTCGGCCCGAAAGGTCACGCGCCCCTCGCCTCCGCCAGAAACGTCGCGCAAAGTGAAGGTCACCGCTGGCTCGGCCATAGCCAGCCGCTTGACGGTGTCGCTGATCGCCTGCGCCTCGGCCCGGTCGGTGCGCATGAACTTTAATCGGGCAGGTGTGGCGAAGAACAGATCGCGCAGTTCAACCACAGTACCAGCACGCAAGGCGGCCGGTTTCACCCCGTCAATTCGCCCCCCTGCGACATGGACCGAGGCCGCCTCGCCCCCCGGCACCCGGCTTGTGATAGTCAACCGCCCAACAGCGCCCAGCGATGGCAATGCCTCTCCCCGAAAGCCGAAGGTGTGGATGTTCAACAGATCCGACCCGTCAATTTTTGACGTCGCGTGGCGGGATAAGGCCAATGGCAAATCATCGGCAGCAATTCCGCAGCCGTCATCGGTGACGCGAATCAGCGTCTTGCCCCCATCAGCGATGTCGATCGCGATGCGGGTTGCGCCTGCGTCGATGGCGTTTTCCACCAATTCCTTAACCGCAGATGCCGGGCGTTCAACAACCTCACCCGCCGCAATACGGTTGATCGCCGCATCGTCAAGTTGCCGGATTACCGGGCGATTTTCGCTGATATTGGGGTGTGCCTGCGCCATACCACCAGACCTAGCACAATCGCGCACGATTCTGCCACCGCTTTGCACTGCAATACATTTGAAGGGAGGGGGGCGTTCGAACAATCGCGACTTGCCAGCCTAGACTGGCGGCCAGTCTGGGCGCGATTGCTCGAACGATCCGGGTGAGTGGTGGTCATCCAGTAATCAATGGGCAAACTGGTACCACGAATCCGGTTTTGCAGCGTGAAGACTCTATAGGCCTCAATTCAGGCGGCGAAGTTTGGCCGATGCAGTGCAGAGCCCGGTGGCGGGAAAATGCCGGGTCAAGCGATTCCGGGTGCACCTGCGCGGGTCCTGCAGGGACCCCAACAAGCCGCAAACGCCAGGATCAGACCGGACATCGTCGCGATCATGCCAGCAGCACTGACCGCATCCGCCGCGCCCAGCCAAAGCGGGCCATACCCGGCCAGAACATACCCTGAAACGGCCGACAGAACGGCAAAGAGGATGCTCCATGCGATTTGGGATTCCAGCCGATTGGTCATCATGCGCGCTGCTGCGGGTGGGCAAATGAACATGGCAATCACAATGATCGAACCCACGGCGTCGAACGCGGCTACAGCAGCTATTGCAGCCGTGATTACCAGAGCCATTCCGAGCATTCCGGTTCGGATACCAATGGTGCGCGCAAACCCTTCGTCAAAGGTGGAAATCTTCAACGGCCTCCAGAACAGCCAGACGAAAAGGGAAACCCCCAGCAAGGTCAGCGCTATCCGGGGCAATTCCGGCGGCAGGCCCGCCAACGCTATGGGGTCAAGTACAGAAGACCAACCCGTCGCATCCAACCAGATCAGGCTTTCCAGATTGCCGTAAAGCGCATGTTCAACGTCCAGATGCACGGTCGAAGTATCGGTCTGCTCCAGCAACAGCACCCCGGCCGCGAACATCGTCGTGAAAACCACACCCATCGCAGCACCCGCCTCGATCTGCCCCAACCGTCGCACGGCTTCGATCAGAACCACGGCGATGACGGCCGCGCCGGCAGCGCCCAGCATCATGGGCCAAGTTGAAATCGCTCCGGTAAGCAAAAAGGCCACAACTATGCCGGGCAGCACAACATGACTTATCGCATCCCCGATCAGAGCCTGTTTGCGCAACACCAGAAAGTTGCCGGGCAGCGCACAGGCGATGGCCGCAAACGTTCCGATAAGCAGGGGCGTCAGCGAAAGAGGAACAAATTCTTCACCGCTCATGCCGGAACCTCCTGCGGGCCGCCGATCTGGCGGTCGATTTCTGCGATCTGGTCGCGTGTCAGGACGGTTTCGATATCCCGAAGCCCGTCATAGAGCGCTGCTATTGCCTCATGCGCTTGATCGGCCCGGACGATTTCCCAGCGTTTCTCGTCGCGCAGCGCTTTGACCGCGCGCGCCTTGCCTGTTTCGGTTGCCACGCCATCTGCCCGCGCCAAATCGGCACGTCGCAGCAGGCGCAAGGTCAGCGGCTCGTAAATCTTCTGCCCTTGCGCAAGCGCCAACAGGCCCTGCCGGATGTGAACCCGGCGCTGAAACCGCAGATGTCGCAGAACGGCGGCCAGAACACCCCGGACGGGCGCAAAGAGCAGGGACAGTGCGAAAAACCCAAAGCTGACCAAAACAATGATGGGACCGGTTGGCAGGTTGGGGGCCGAGGCCGACAGCGCCGCCCCCAGAAAACCGGCCAGCCCTCCGGCCAGGCCAGCCAGCAATACCACACGGTCTGATCGTTCCGTCCAGAACCGCGCCGTAACGGGCGGGATGATCAGCAGTGCCACGATCAGGATCAAGCCAACGATCTTGAGTCCCACCACGGTAACCGCCATGACCAGACCCATCATCGCCAGATCAATCCGGTGTACCGGCAACCCCCGGGCAGCCGCATATTCAGGGTCGAAGGCCACCATGGTCATCGGTCGGCGTATAATTATGACAAGCAACAGCGTTGCTGCTCCACCGATTGCAATGACCAGCGCGTCTGCCCAAAGCATCCCCGCCGTTGAGCCCAGCAGGAACCCCTCGAGACCCGCCTGACGACCGACTCCCATGGTCTGGATCACAGTCAACAGCACGATTCCAAAGCCGAAGAACACCGACAGTACAGCTCCAATCGCAGCATCCTCGGCCAGACGCGTGTGGCGTGTCAGCCAGTTCATACAGAGCAGACCAACCCAGGCCGACACGGCCGATCCGGCCAATAGGCCGATAAGGTTACGCCCATCGCCCCCAAGGGCGACCAAAACCATGAACCCGAGGCAGACCCCAGGCAGTGTTGCGTGGCTGATTGCATCACTGACCAGCGCGCGTTTTCGCAGGAACAAAAAGGTGCCGGTCACACCGGCGGATATACCCAGCAAGGTCGCACCAATGGCGACCAGCGTAGCGTTATAGCCCAACTGCAGGGTCAGAGCATCCCAAAGCATGATTACCCCAAAGCGCGCGAGATCTGATCGATCTGGGCGGTGGCCAAGCGGCCGCCGTAGGCAGATTGCAGCGTTTCGGCAGTAAAGGCCTCGGCCACAGTTCCTTCGGCCACTTTGCGTGTGTTGATCAGGAAGACATGGTCGAAGTAATCAGTCACAGTGGCAAGATCGTGATGTACGACCACCACGGTTTTACCGGCCTCCCTCAACGACTTCAGTACCGCAATGATTGCCTTTTCCGTGGCCGCATCGACGCCTGCAAAAGGTTCATCCAGCAAGTACAGATCGGCGGCCTGGGCCAAAGCACGGGCCAGGAAGACCCGCTGCTGCTGCCCACCTGAAAGCTGACCGATCTGCCGATCTGCGAAATCACGCATTCCAACGCGGTTAAGGCAATCCATGGCGCGAGACATGTGCCGGGCACGCACACGGCCCAGCAATCCCAAATCGCGCGACAAACCCATCAGCACAACATCAATCACGCGCGTCGGGAAATCCCAATCCACGCTTGCACGTTGCGGCACATAAGCAATTCTGGCGCGCTGTTTCTCCAACGGTTCACCAAAGACGGACACCTTCCCGGACAAGGGTGAGACGATGCCAAGCGCTGCCTTCAAAAGCGTTGATTTACCGGCACCATTTGGGCCGATGATCGCCGTCATCGCGCCCGGCTCAACAGTCATATCCACTGAAAACACCGCAGGTTTCTGACCGTATGATACGGTCAGACCGCGAATGGCCAGCGGGCTGTGGTCAATGCCTGTGTCGGCAACCGAAACACCTTGTCGAGAAGCCAGCGACAGCATCATTCAAAACCCCGCCGACAATTTGCCGTTCATGCCACGCTCGGGCACATCAGCACCCAAGGCACCAGCGATCACAGAGATGTTGTGGTCCAGCATACCGATATAGGTTCCCTCGTAGGTGCCCGGTTCTCCCATGGCGTCGGAATACAGCTCTCCGCCGATGCCGACTTCATGACCTTTGGACGCAGCACCCTCGATCAAGGCGCGCATCGACCGGTCGGAAACCGAGCTTTCAACGAACACCGCCGTCAGTTGCTTGTCCACCAAAGTGTCGACCAACTCGCCAATCCGGTTCAAACCCGCTTCGGATTGTGTCGAAATGCCCTGAATGCCGAGCACTACATAGCCGTATTCCTCGCCGAAATAGCCGAACGCATCGTGGGCCGTCACGAGCACCCGGCTGTTTTCAGGCACGTTGGACAAAACCTGTTTTCCGTAAGCCTCCAGTTGATCGATCTCAGCCAGAAAAGCCTGGGTGTTGGCCGCAAAGGTCGCTGCAGCCTCTGGGCGTGCATCAGTCAGAGCGCCCTGAACCTCAACCACTACATCGCGCCAGACGGCTGGGCTCATCCATACATGCGGGTCATACTTATCCGCATAATCGTCATGCGCGCGCAGTTTGGACTTGTCGACACCTTCGGCCACAGCCACGACCGGACGTTTACGTCCGAGATCATGGAAGAAGTCCTCCATCTGCGCTTCAAGGTAAAGACCGTGCCACAGGATCAGATCTGCCCGGGTCATAGCAACGATATCGCTACGAGTTTGACGGTAAGCATGCGGGTCGACGCCCGGTCCCATCAAACCCTTGACCTCAACCTGATCACCACCGATCTGGCGCGCCGCATCAGCTATCATGCCCGTGGTGGCAACAACCTTTAGCGGCGCCTCGGCCCATGCCGTGACAGGCAAAGCGGCGGCAAAAGCCAAAGCCGCAAGAAAACTACGACGAATCATCTTTTACCCCATTTAGGTATCCTCTTGAGAATGAATATGCGAACCATTCGCAACTAAGTCAACGCTATTGCGAATTATTCGCAAGAAAACCTTAAATTTGTCCATTTGGTCAAAAAAATTGCGCACACAAGGCCACTATGCCTTCCAATTGGCGGCAAGCCGTGCGAATTTGACGCAAACCTCCCAAAGGATGTGAAGATGGAAACGCAGAGCTCAGAAAGCCCCGTGCGCACCGCGCATCTGCCGCAAGTGACCGAGCCCAGAAACCCTGGAATGGAATTGGATCTGGACTGGGTACGCGCCGTGCAGGTCAATACTTCGGCCATTGAACGCCGCGCCGCGACCCTGCCCGGTCGTCGGTCCGTCAAAAAAGAATATCAGGCCGCATGGCTGCTGAAGGCGGTCACGATGATCGACCTGACCACCCTGTCGGGTGACGACACCGTTGGTCGAGTCCGCCGTCTGTGTGCCAAGGCGCGGCAGCCGGTTACGCCTTCGGTATTGCAGGCCCTGGACATGCCGCCGATAACAACCGGGGCGGTCTGCGTCTATCACGACATGATCGAAACGGCAGTGGATGCGCTGCATGGCACCGGCATTCCGGTTGCCGCAGTGTCCACCGGATTCCCCGCTGGCTTGTCGCCATTCCATCTGCGCGTGGCTGAGATCGAAGAAAGCGTAAAGGCCGGTGCCGAAGAGATCGACATCGTGATTTCGCGCCGTCATGTCCTGTCGGGTGACTGGCAGGCATTGTATGATGAGATGAAGGCTTTCCGCGTCGCCTGCGGCGATGCCCATGTCAAAGCTATTCTGGCCACCGGAGAGCTGGGCAGCCTGCGCAACGTCGCGCGCGCCTCGCTGGTTTGCATGATGGCGGGCGCGGACTTCATCAAAACTTCAACCGGCAAGGAAAGCGTGAACGCCACCCTGCCCGTTTCGCTGGTGATGATCCGCGCAATCCGTGACTACTATGACCGGACCGGGTATCGCGTTGGTTACAAACCAGCAGGTGGGATCTCCAAAGCCAAGGACGCTTTGGTCTACCTGTCGCTAATCAAAGACGAGTTGGGTGATCGTTGGCTGGAACCTGACCTGTTTCGCTTTGGCGCGTCATCGCTGCTGGGCGATATCGAACGGCAATTGGAACATTATGTCACCGGGTCCTACTCGGCTGGCTACCGTCACTCCATGGGCTGAGGAAAAGAACAATGACAGTCAAAGAGATTTTCGAAACCATGGATTACGGCCCTGCCCCCGAAAGCGCTGCCGAGGCTTTGGCCTGGCTGGTCGATCAGGGCGACAAGTTCGGTCACTACATCGACGGTGCTTTTACCAAGCCGGGGAAGGGGTTCGAGAGCCGCAACCCAGCGACTGGAGAGGTTCTGGCCAAGCTGACACAGGCGAAACAGGCCGATGTGGATGCCGCTGTTACTGCCGCACGTAAAGCGCAACCGAAGTGGGCGAAGCTGGGCGGCGCAGGCCGTGCCCGTTACCTTTATGCTATTGCGCGCCTGTTGCAGAAGCATTCGCGTCTGTTTGCCGTACTGGAAAGCCTCGACAACGGCAAACCGATCCGGGAGTCACGTGATATCGACATCCCGCTGGCGCAGCGGCATTTTTACTATCACGCGGGCATGGCGCAGTTGATGCACAGCGAATTGCCCGATGCTGAGGCGTTGGGTGTCTGCGGGCAGATCATCCCGTGGAACTTCCCGTTGCTGATGCTTGCGTGGAAAATTGCCCCGGCTCTTGCGATGGGCAACACCGTGGTTCTGAAGCCAGCCGAATACACTTCGCTGACCGCACTTCTGTTTGCTGACATTTGCACACAAGCCGGGCTGCCCAAAGGCGTAGTCAACATCGTCACTGGTGACGGCGCAGTGGGCGAGATGATCGTGAACGCGGACGTGGACAAGATCGCCTTTACCGGCTCGACCGTTGTGGGCCGCCGCATCCGTGAAGCAACCGCGGGTTCCGGCAAGGAGCTGACATTGGAGCTGGGTGGCAAGTCGGCTTACGTGGTCTTTGATGATGCCGAC
Source organism: Ruegeria atlantica (assembly GCF_013032505.1). Classification (GTDB taxonomy): domain Bacteria; phylum Pseudomonadota; class Alphaproteobacteria; order Rhodobacterales; family Rhodobacteraceae; genus Ruegeria; species Ruegeria atlantica_F. The sequence continues at coordinate 279,201 of NZ_WQCG01000004.1, read as the reverse complement.
ATCGATTCAGCCATCGAAGGTCTGGTCGACGCGATCTGGTTCAATCAGGGGCAAGTCTGCTGTGCGGGCTCGCGCCTGTTGGTGCAGGAAGGCATCGCTGATCGTTTCCATGAAAAGTTGCGCGCACGGATGGACAAGCTGCGCATCGGCGATCCGCTGGATAAATGCATTGATGTGGGCGCGGTTGTAGACCCGGTCCAACTGCAAACCATCAAAAGCATGGTCGAAAGCAACACCGCTGGTCACGTGCACCAAGCCGCCTGCGATCTGCCTGCGAACGGATGTTATTACCCGCCTACGCTGATCTCGGGCCTCGAAACTTCCGACCCGCTAATGCAGGAAGAAATCTTTGGCCCGGTTCTGGTGTCCTCAACCTTCCGCACACCGGAAGAGGCAGTCGAACTGGCCAATAACACCCGTTACGGGTTGGCCGCGACGGTGTGGACCGAGAATGTGAACCTTGCACTGGATATTGCGCCCAAGCTGGTTGCAGGCGTGGTCTGGGTCAATGCCACCAACCTGTTCGACGCGGCAGCCGGATTCGGAGGCGTGCGCGAAAGCGGCTTTGGCCGTGAAGGCGGCTGGGAAGGCTTGACTGCGTACACCAAGCCCAAGGGCAAAGCTAAGCCGTTGGCGAAGGTCGAAGCGGGGACCGGTGAAGGCGCTCCGGTCGATCCTATTGACCGTACCGCCAAGATGTATGTCGGAGGCAAGCAGGCGCGGCCTGATAGCGGCTATTCGAAACCCGTTTGGGGCAAGCCCGGGCTGTTGGGCCACGTCGGCCTCGCCAATCGCAAGGACGTCCGCAACGCGGTTGAGGCTGCGGCGGGGGCCAAAGGCTGGTCCAAGACCACTGGCCACCTGAGGGCGCAAATCCTGTATTACATCGGCGAAAACCTCTCGGCCCGCGCCGACGAGTTTGCCGCTCGCATCGACGCGATGACCGGCAAAAAGGACGGCGCGAAAGAGGTCGAAGCTTCAATCCAGCGTCTGTTCACAGCCGCCGCCTGGGCCGACAAGTACGACGGTCAGGTGCACGGCGTTCCGATCCGTGGCGTGGCGATTGCCATGAAAGAATCCGTTGGTGTCATCGGCGCGCTTTGCGCGGATGAGGCGCCACTGCTGGGTCTGGTCTCAACCATGGCTCCGGCAATTGCGATGGGCAACCGGACGGTTCTGGTGGCGTCAGAGCCCTACCCGCTGGCGGCTACCGATTTCTACCAAATCCTCGAAACCTCGGACGTCCCGGCTGGTGTGGTTAACATCCTGACCGGCAGCCATGCGGAATTGGCGAAACCGCTGGCCTCGCACCTGAATGTTGATGCGGTCTGGTCATTCTCATCCACCGACCTGTCGAAAGAGATCGAGGTCGTCTCGGCCGGGAACCTGAAACGGACCTGGGTGAATAACGCCACGGCATTTGATTGGGGCGTGGACCATTCTCGCCGCTTCCTGCAGGCTGCGACCGAAGTCAAAAACATCTGGGTGCCCTACGGCGAGTAGGGCTCCCCTCCAAGGGAGGCCTACATGGATTTTTCAGGAAAAACCGTTATCGTCATTGGCGGAACCAGCGGTATCAATCGCGGCATTGCCGAGGCCTTTGCGGCCTCGGGTGCCAAACTGGCCGTCGCCAGCCGTTCACAGGAAAAGGTCGATGACACCGTTGCCGCACTGAAAGCTGCGGGCGCACAGGATGCCATCGGTGCGGCGTTTGACGTGCGTGACCCTGAGGCGGTGGCCGAGGGCCTCAAGCAATTCCACGATGCATTCGGTGACTTTGACGTGTTGGTCTCGGGCGCGGCAGGCAATTTCCCGGCATTGGCGGCGGAAATGTCAGTCAATGCGTTCAAGACCGTGATCGATATCGACCTAATGGGCACGATCCACGTGATGAAGGGGGCCTATCCTTACCTGAAGCGCCCCGGAGCGAGCATCATCAACATCTCGGCTCCGCAATCGTATCTGCCCTACGAAGGACAGGCTCATGTCTGTGCCGCCAAGGCAGGCGTCGATCAGATTACCCGCACATTGTCGATGGAATGGGGCGTCGAGGGCATCCGCGTGAACTCGGTCGTTCCTGGCTTTATCGAGGGCACCGAAGGGGCTAAACGCCTGGCCCCCACTCCGGATGCCGGAGAGGCCTTGCGCAAGGACGTTCCGTTGGGCCGCTGGGGTCAACCGCAGGACGTGGCAAACGCCTGCCTGTTCCTCAGCTCTGATCTGGCCAGCTATATCAGCGGCACGGTTCTGGCCGTCGATGGCGCACTTTACCAACGAGGATCAGGCAAGTTCGGCCAGATGATGGGACAGATGCTGCGCAGCATGAAAAAGGGCTGAGCAGCGCTCAGCCCCTATATCTTAGTTCGTGGTTTCCAGACCCACGGGTTTGCCAACCACGGTGAAATGCAGCGCCTCCGGGTCGAGCAGTTCTGCGGCGACCCGGTTCACCTCTTCCAGCGTGACCGCGTTCACCTTGTCATTGCGGGTGGCGATATAGTCGATTGGCAGGTCTTCCATCTGCATTCCGACCATGATCCCGGCGATTTGCCCGTTGCCATCAAACCTCAGCGGATACGCACCGGTCAGATAGGTTTTGGCATCATCCAGTTCCTTTTGCGTGACACCATCGGACGCGGCTCTGGCCCATTCGTCGCGGATCACCTCGACAGCTTCGGCAATGCGATCATTGCTGGATGACACGGATCCCAGATAGACCGAAGCCAAATCCTTGGGCACCAGATAAGTGCCAATGCCATAGGTCAAACCGCGTTTCTCGCGAACCTCCTGCATCAGACGGCTTTCAAATCCGCCACCGCCCAGGATGTGGTTCAGGATGAAGGCGGCAAAGAAATCGGGATCGTCGCGGTCAATACCAGCTTGACCAAACAAGGCCACGGATTGCGGCGTGTCAAACTCGACCACACTGACACCACCAGGGATGGAAACATCTGCGCGTTCTGGGATCTGTTTGCCCGTTTCCGGCAGGTCGGCCAGTAGTTTATCCAGCAAGGCGCCCAACTCGTCGGCTGTGATATCTCCCACCGCGCCGACATACATCCGGTCTTTGGCAAAGACATCCTCATACGCTGTGACCACGTCATCGCGGGTCAGGGCTGACACGCTTTCGATCGTGCCCTTACCTTCGGTTCCGTAAGGATGATCGCCATATGCCATCTGCGCAAAGTTGCGACCTGCAATGTCATTCGGGTCGGTTTGGTCGGATTTGAGGCCCGAAAGCACCTGCGCTTTCACCCTGTCCACAGCATCCTGATCAAAGCGGGGTTCGTGAATGGTCGTGCGCAGCAGGTCGATCACGTCGTCCCGGTTTTCGGTCAGAAACTGCGCAGAAATCGACACCGTGTCATCGGTTGCATTGTACCGGAACGAGGCTGCCAGCGACTCCAACTCGCGCGCATAGGTGCGAGCGTCCATGTCACCTGAGCCTTCTTCGATCAGGCCGCTCATCAGGTAAACTGCGCCGCGTTTATCGGGATCATCCAGCGAGGTGCCGCCACGAAAACGCAGCTCTAGCGCTGCAAAGGGGATCGACTGATCCTCGACCAGCCAGGCCTTAATACCGCCGGGAGAAGTGACTTCTTCGATCTCGATCTCAGCCCATGCAGGCAGCGCGACGACGAACGCGATCAGGGTTGCGAATATCCTTTTCATTGCGTCACCTCATCGTCGTGCATCAACCAGCCGGTGACCGATGTTTCCGGTTGTATCACCTCGCGCGCGGCAGCGATGATTTCATCTCCGGTAACGGCCTGCAGTATATCGGGCCAAGCCTGCACATCCTCGACAGTCAGGCCACTGGTCAGCGCGCGGCCATAGCGATTGCCGATCCCGTCCACATTGTCACGTGCATAGGTTTGAGCTGCCCGTAACTGCATCTTGATCCGATCAAGATCCTCTTCGTTCACGCCTTCGGCAATGAAATCGGCAACAGCCTGATCCATCGCATCCTCGGCCTCTTGCAAAGACACGCCCGCGGCCGGAACGACCAGCAGATCAAAGGTGGTGTCGTCCAACGAAACGCCACGATAGAAAGCGCCGGTATAGACCGCCTTTTGCTGCTCGAACTGCAGCTTTTCGTTCAGGTATGACGTCGTACTGCCGCCCAAAAGTTCCGCCAATAAGAACAAAGCGGCCGCTTTTTCCTGCTCACCCGGATCGCGCTCTGGTGCGAGATAGCTACGCTGAACATAAGGCTGCGACACGCGCGCATCCTTGTATGTCAAACGGCGTTCTGCCGTTTGCGGCGGCTCCTGCGACCGGACCCGCTCGGGCAGATCAGCGTTGGCAGGGATCACGCCGTAATATTGCTCGGCCAGCGATTTGACCTCGTCTGGTTCGACATCACCGGTGACGACCAGAATAGCGTTATTGGGCGCATAATGGGTTTGGTAGAAGGACAACGCGTCCTCCATGTCCAACGTTTCCATCTCGTGCCGCCAGCCGATGATCGGAACACCGTAGCGGTGGTTGAGGTACTGCGACGCGCTCATCTGCTCGCCGAACAGCGCACGCGGGCTGTTGTCGGTGCGCTGGTTGCGTTCCTCAAGGATCACGTCGCGTTCAGTGACAATATCATTTTCGCTCAGTCGGATATTGCGCATCCGGTCCGCTTCCATCCGCATCATCAATTCCAGCCGGTCAGCTGCGACACGTTGGAAATACGCAGTGTAGTCGTATGACGTGAACGCGTTGTCGGTGCCGCCATTGGCTGCAACGGTCGCGGAAAATTCGCCCGGAGCCAATGTGTCAGTGCCTTTGAACAACAAGTGCTCAAGAAAATGCGCTACGCCCGATGATCCTACGGGTTCATCCGCCGACCCGGCGCGATACCACACCATATGCTGCACAACAGGCGCGCGGTGGTCTTCGATCACGACGACATCCATGCCGTTGTCCAGCGTAAATGTAGTCACCGCCTCATGCCCCTCGCTGGCGGCAAGAGGGGTTGCGGCGATCAGGGCAGCCGACAGTGCCAGGGCCCGAACCATAGGGCGTCCTCCGTTTGATTTATGGTGTTCAAACTACGGTTGCGCCGCGCGGGTTCAAGGCTAATGACGAAAAGTTAAAGATTATTCATCTACCGGCGGCGACGAAGGTGTTTCAATTCCGGCTCGACGCGCGGCTTCGTTCTGAATGTCAGGGTTCAGTGTTTCGCGCCGGTACACCTGCGAGTAACGATCCACATTGAACAAACGCAAGCGCGTCAAACGGCCCTGCTTTCTCCGGAACTCGGCATCCTCGGCGTTCACCACCTGCCGTGTATTCGCCGGGACGCCATACCGGCTTGAGGCGGTAACAAGGGCGGCATCCGTGGACGGAATGGCCGTATTTGCGTTTAACGAAGACTCGCTCCCACCAAGGGCAACGACGGCTTCGGCCTTGGGGTTCGGATCGGTCAGGTTCTCACCACCTGGCGTAGGCGCAGGTAGAAAAGCGTAATCCTTGGGCTGTGTCAGTGGTTTGACAGGCAGAACCGAGAATTCATCTGGCCCCTGCCCGGGTGCTTCGAGATGGCGCAGTCCGATATCGGAACACCCCGCAGCCGCAAAGGCCAATGTCAAAGCTAATATTGAACGCGGCAGCCGCATCAGAGTCTCCAGCCTGTTTCAGGCGCTTTTATCGCATTTCAAATGGCACGTCACGAGGGCTTTTTACCTTCGAACAGCACCAAACCAATCGCTCCGGCGAAAATGAACACATCGGCCAAGTTAAACACAAAGGGGTTGCTTATGCCACAGCATGACATGTTCAGGAAATCCAGAACATAGCCATAAAGCAAACGGTCTATGACATTGCCCATCGCGCCCCCGATCAGCAATCCACCGCATATCAACATCAGTTTTGACGGGGCTGATCGCCAGAGCCACAGCAAAACACCGATCGAGATGGCGACGGAAACACCAATCAGCGCCCAACGGGCGGCCTCAGTATTGCCTTGGAACAGGCCGAAATTGATGCCCCGATTCTCACCGTATTTGAACACCAGCAGCGGCGGCAGGACGTCGATATTCCCTTCGGCCACGCGCATCACGTGAACGACCAGATACTTGCTGATCTGGTCGATCAGAAACGCAGCCAGTGCGGCCCAGAGAAGCAGGCGATAACGCATCAGTGGCGGAAGTGGCGCATGCCGGTGAAGACCATGGCCAGACCGGCCTCGTCTGCGGCAGCGATCACGTCGTCATCCCGCATCGAGCCGCCCGGTTGAATAACGCAGGTTGCGCCAGCCTCGGCCGCTTCCATCAAGCCATCGGGGAAGGGGAAGAATGCGTCAGATGCCACGGCGGACCCGATAGTCAGCGGTTGCGGCAAGCCCAGCGCATCCGCCATACGTTCGGCTTTCTTCGCGGCAATCATGGCCGAGTCCAAGCGGCTCATCTGCCCCGCACCAACGCCCACGGTCGCACCGTCCTTGACGTAGACAATGGCATTGGATTTGACGTGCTTGGCAACTTTCCACGCGAACAACAGGTCGCGCATCTGTTCCTCGGTCGGGGCCTTCTTGGTGACCACTTTCAGGTCATCCATACCGACAAAGCCATTGTCCTTGTCCTGCACCAGCAAGCCGCCGGCCACCTGACGCACGATTTTGCCACCGGCGGCCACGTCTGGCAGGGCTTCGGTGGTCAGCAGACGCAGGTTTTTCTTGGCGGCAAAGATTGCTTTCGCCTCGTCTGATGCGCCGGGAGCAATCACAACTTCGGTGAAAATCCCGGTGATTTCCTGTGCGGTCTCAGCATCCAAAGGCTGGTTCAATGCCACGATGCCACCAAAGGCCGAAGTACGGTCGCAGTCGAAGGCGGCCTTGTAGGCTTCAAGCAAGGTTGCGCCTTTGGCCACGCCACAGGGGTTGGCGTGTTTGATGATGGCGCAAGCGGCAGTGTCGGCCGGGTTGAACTCGGCAACCAGCTCGAATGCGGCATCAGTGTCGTTGATGTTGTTGTAGCTCAGTTCCTTGCCCTGATGCTGTACGGCGGTCGCAACGCCGGGGCGGTTGGTGCCATCGGTGTAAAAGGCTGCCTGTTGATGGCTGTTTTCGCCATAGCGCAGAGTCTGTTTCAACTCACCGGCAAAAGCGCGACGGCGCGGGGCCTCTGCGGCCAGCGCATCGGCCATCCAGTTCGACACGGCCGCGTCATAGGCCGCGGTACGGGCATAAGCCGTCTGTGCCAGCTTCTGACGGAACGCATAAGATGTCTGATCGTCATTGGCCGCCAATTCGCCAAGCAGCGCGTCATAGTCCTGAACGTCCACGACGACGTTGACAAACGCATGGTTCTTGGACGCCGCTCGGATCATCGCGGGGCCCCCGATATCGATATTCTCGATGCAGGTGTCGTAATCAGCGCCTTTGGCAACAGTTGCCTCGAACGGGTAGAGGTTCACAACCAGCAGATCGATCGCACCGATGCCGTGCTCGTCCATCGCCGCCACATGACTTTCGTTGTCACGCAGTGCCAGCAGACCGCCGTGCACCATGGGATGCAGTGTTTTGACACGGCCATCCATCATCTCGGGGAAGCCAGTGATCTCGCTGACATCCTTCACCTCAAGCCCTGCATCCCGCAGCGCCTTGGCGGTTCCACCGGTCGACAACAACTCGACCCCGCGCTCGGCCAGTGCCTTTCCCAGCTCGATCAGCCCGGTCTTGTCGGAAACGGAAAGCAACGCGCGGCGCACGGGGTGAAGATCGGTCATGGGTCCAAAGGTCCTTTTGGCGTCAGTCAAACTCGGGCTCGTCCCGGTGCAGATCGCGTACGGCATAGGCTGTGTCCTGAGCCTTGCTCAACGTCCACCGGATGCGGGTCGCATACTCCATTGCGCGCCCGGATAGAACGATCTGTTTTGTCGCGCGTGGCTTTAATCTGCCTTTTTCCAGATAAACACTTGGTTCTACAGATAATTTTCCCACGCCATCATGGCGGAAAACCCAGATCTCACCACTTTTGAGCGCCATCGAGACTGCTGCACCCCCCAAATCCAGCGCCGCATCAACGTCGGGATGCAAGTGAAACCGGATATCAAAAGCGATGCCTTTCAGGCCCGAAGCATCCATTGCTTTGTCAAATTGCCGCTTCGCCTTGTCGGTGGCCGTCAGCAGAATGTCCTCGCAGGCCAGCTCACGCCCATCAAAGCGCAGCTCAAAAGTGCGGGCATGGGTTAGGCCAAAAACCTTGGTATACCCGTCGTGACCCGCCATGAAACGCGTGCCTTCAATGGCGTCCTCAAAGTCAATCGGCACCTTATGTGGTGCATCCACCAAAGCCTCACGTTCCGCGCCCGGCGTCGGCGGTGCCAGACGCGCACTTGAATAGCCATCAAGGCACAGCGTCGAATGCGATGGTGTCGCCCGACCCGCACGCCGCCAATCCATTCCAAAGCTTTCGCCCGACCCGCAGTTGACCACCAGCGGTCTTCGGCCCGACGTGAGTTCAAACGCCAGGGTCGAGGCATGGGCGTTATAGGATGCAGCACCTTTGGGCGGAGGGCTGGCATCGACAATCACGCTGGTTCTGGCTGCATAAAGTCGGGAAAATCCCATGGATAAACCCGCAACGTGATATGGCTTCACACCACTTTGCGCCAGCGCCTGATCCAGACGCCCTTCAACCCCGCGCCCACCGCCATGAAACCGGGCCAGCGCCCCGTCCGAGTGGCGCAAGTTGCGCAAGGTTGGGGCCATGCGCTTGATGGCGCTCGCCTGCGCTGCGGGCGTGCCCCGCCCCAACTCGCTGAGCGCAGCCGAAGTCCACGACAGCAACATAAAAACTTCAAGTAGTTCTTCAGGGTTGCGGGTCGGGATACCGCCCTGTTCGTCAATCTGGCTGTCACATTCACGGGCCAGGGCCCGCAGGGCGGGATCCGACATCTGTTCCAGCCCCTCAAGTGCAAGACCTGCCTGAAGCAGACCGGCGAGCGCCTCAAATCGAGGCAGACCCGGCGTTGCTGCTTTCCAGCGCTTAGACAGAAACCAACTCTGCTGCGCCAGTGAACGGAAGAACATCCTGCTTTGTTTCTCGTCCGCACCGCGCAGCAGGAAAATCGCGTGGTTGATCCAGCGCATCACGCGCCGCCCCGTCAGATCCGGCGCCCAGCCGGGACCATGGCCCCTGCCATGCGCCTCAATCCAGCCCCAAACCCATCGCTGTGCTTTTTCACGGGCGCGCATGTCACCAACTGCGGCCAAGTCATCCAACCAGGCAAAACCGTGGCGTTCATTGTCGAACCCGGTGCTGGGCGCGACCACGTCCCACAGCCCGGTATCCTGCGCCTCGACCAGATAGCCAGCAAACAGCAAATTCCCAGCCACCAACTGACGCCCACGCGCAAATGAGCCTACCGTGCGCGGTTCCGGCTCGCCAACAAACCCCGAGACCGCCTTGCGCCGCTGGCTGAGCCGCGCGTAGAGACGGTTCTGAAACCGTGTCAACCGATCGGTCATGGTATCTGTCTTTGACATGACGCTCGTTACTCTGCCCCTTGCGCTCTGCTGGCGCCTGAGACCCAACGATAGACCGGGGCGATCGTCAAGTCATCGAAAAGCGTGAAGTCAGGTCGATTTGTTCAGGCACGCGATATAGAACCCATCCATTCCACCGCGATCCGGCCAGTAATCGGGCCGCAGGCGCAGACCACCTTCTTCAGTGGTCCATTCCGGCTCGATACCGGCAATGTTCAACGCCGCGCGATCCACCGCCATATCCGGAAATTGGTCCAGAGCTTCTTCGACCTGCACCTCGCCCTCATCCGGCAGTAACGAACAGGTGCAATACACCAGCCGCCCGCCCGGTTTCAGAAGGTTCCAAGCATGGGCAAGCATCTGCGCCTGCAGTTCGATCAATGCGCCGAATTCCGATCCGTCTTTGGCGAAGGGCAGGTCCGGGTGGCGACGGATCGTGCCTGTAGCGGAACAGGGTGCATCCAACAGAATGGCGTCATATTGACCCTGATGTTCCAGCGCGTCACCTGCGATGACCGTGGCCGTCAGCCCGGTGCGTTTGAGATTCTCGCGCACCCGTTCCAAACGGCTTTCGGACACATCCAGCGCTGTCACGTCGGCCCCTGCGGCGGCAAGTTGCAGCGTCTTGCCACCCGGCGCCGCGCAAAGGTCCAGAGTCTTTTCACCGGGTTTTGGTGCCAGAACTCGGACAGGTATAGCTGCCGCCGCGTCCTGAACCCACCAATCGCCTTTGCCATAGCCCGGCAATGCCGAAACCTGACCTGCTTCGTGCAACCGCATTGAACCCGTTGGCAGCGCCTCTCCGGGGCCGGTTGCGCCGGGTTTCAGCGAGATATCCAGCGGCGCGCCCGTAAACTGTGCCTGCTCCATGCCTGCAACAGCCTCTGCGCCCCAGGCCATGATCAGCGGTTCGCGCAGCCATTCCGGCAAACGCGGAACGCGCATTTTGGGCCACGCTTCCGGCCCTTCGGCGGCCACTTTGCGCAGCACTGCGTTCACCAGACCCTTCAGGCGCCCGTGCTTGCGTGACCTACCTACGATCTCGACCATGGAATTCACCACCCCATGCGCCGCTTCTCCGTGGCACAGCTCAACCGCGCCAAGGCGCAGGGCGTTATGAACAGTCAAAGCGGGGGTGCGATTCAGGTGGTTGTCCAATAGACGATCCGCACGTTCCAACCCACGCAGGGTTTCCAACGTCAGGCGCTGCGCACGTGCGCGATCTTCTGGCCCCAGACGATCCAGTGCGCCGGCGGCCAAACATTCGGACAGCAGCCGTCCTTCCCCCAGTATCTGATCCAGCAGATAGATCGCGCTGCGTCGAGCCGCTGTTGCGTTTTCGGACATGGAATCGCCTTTGATAAAAACCTCGCCCGCATTGCCAATGGCGGACGCGCGCGTATATCAAGCCCATGCACGGAAAGGAACCCGATGTCATGAGTGACGACCACAAAGACCTGCCGCCCGCCGCCCAGCGCGCCCTGGCCGAAGCCGAAGAGCGCCGCAAAAAAGCCGAGGCCGAGGCGAAAAAGATGCCCAAGGAACTGGGCGGTCGTGATGGCCCCGATCCGGCCCGCTATGGCGATTGGGAGAAGAAAGGCATCGCGATCGATTTCTGATCGCCTACCCCTGCAGCGCCAACAAAAAATCTGCGATCAATGCGCGCTGTTTCTTGGATTTCGCGCGATCTTCGGGCCATGTCAGCCAATACCCGTCACGCGTTTTCAGTTCTGGCAGGTTTAACCTCAGCAACCGTCCGGCCTGCAGATCCGCCTTGGCCAACGGCATCGACCCCAACGCCACACCCATTCCCTGACGCGCCGCCGAAAGGGCGTGTTCCATTGAATCGAAACTGATGTTCGACGTCGTCACGTCGCCCTGTTCCGTCTTCCGCGCCCAATCACTCCACCCTGGCCGTTCCCCGCGAAGGTCAATCAGCGGTGCACCCCATTCCACGCCCGGGGCCGCCATGGGCACCAGCACTTCACGTGCGATCAGTTCGGAATCCCGCCCCGGCCAAGCACCGCGCCCATACCGGATCTGCAGCCATGTCTTTTCTTCATCAAGAGACGACCGCCGCGCCACGGAATCCGTCATCACGCGCACCTTCGGACGCATCTCATGAAACCGGGTAAGGCTTGGCACCACCAGCGCATGGATATTCGATGACAGCCCCGCAACGCGCAGTTCGCGCGGGAACTTGCCAAACAAATCCTCAGTATTGCGTTCCAGCGCCTGCAGACTGTCTTGCACCAAGGGCAGATAGCTTTCGCCTTCGACCGTCAGCGAAACGCCGCGCGCCTCGCGTACAAACAACGTGCGCCCCAACCATGCCTCAAGGTTACCAATCCGCTGACTGACGGCTGCCTGCGTCAGCCCGAATTCCCGCGCCGCCGCCGAAAAACCGCCCAAACGTCCCGCCGCCTCAAAAACGCGCAACCAATCCAAAGGCGGCAACCCGATCTTTTTCTTAGCCATAAGTTTTTCCAAGCCTCAGCAGAAAGAAGGATTAATTGTCGTAATGCCATAAGGGGCGTATCTGCTCAACCAAAGCCCGCGCTGAACAGGAGACCCCCCATGCTGCGCTTTGCCACCCATGACGCCTCGGTCGTGACCGTTGAATTCGACACCGGCACAAAGGCTCGCTTCCATGCAATCTGGCTGCGCGACAATGCGCTGGATTCTGAGACCCGCTCGCCCGGCAATGGTCAGCGTCTGATCACCATCGGTGATATCCCCTCAGACATTTCGGTCAGCGCCGCCGAGGTCAGCAACGGAGAATTGACCGTCACGTTCCAACCCGAAGGTAAGACCGTCACCTTCCCCTCCGATTGGCTGGCCGAACACAGCTATGACCGCGACCGTAGTCTACCCACCGGGCGGACCGCTCCCGGCATCACCACCTGGGAGCGCGGGATCGATGCGCCCAGCGCCGATTGGAACACGGTCCATGCCAACCCAGCGGCTAAGCGCGGGTGGCTGGCGGCAGTGGCCGAGTACGGCTTTGCCAAGCTGACCGGAGGCCCGACCGAACCGGAATCCCTGCTGAAGGTGGCTGATCTGTTCGGCTATGTCCGCCAAACCAACTACGGACCTTATTTCGAGGTTCGGACCGAAGTGAACCCGACGAACCTAGCCTATACCGGACTTGGTTTGCAGGCGCACACTGACAACCCCTACCGCGATCCGGTGCCGACGCTGCAAATTCTGTATTGCCTGGAAAACAGTGCCGAAGGCGGTGATTCCATCGTGGTTGACGGCTTCCGCGCCGCTGAAAAGCTACGCGAACAGAACTCCGAAGGCTTTGCTTTGCTGGCTGGCTATCCTGCCCGCTTTGAATATAAAGGCTCGGACGGTGTCTGCCTGCGTTCGCGCCGCCCGATGATCGAACTGTCGCCGGATGGTGAGCTGATCGGCATTCGATTCAACAACCGCTCTTCCGCACCATTCGTTGATGTGCCCTTCGATCAGATGGAGGCATACTATGCCGCCTACCGCCAGCTTGGCGAGATCATCGATGATCCGGCCATGGGCGTGTCGTTCAAGCTGGAACCGGGCGAAAGTTTCATCGTCGACAACACCCGCGTTCTGCACGCACGTCTGGGCTATTCCGGCGCGGGTTCACGCTGGCTGCAAGGTTGCTACGCAGATAAGGACGGGCTGCTGTCCACTCTGGCCGCGATGGAGATGACCCAGCCGGAGGCGGCAGAATGAAACCCGATTTCTCGACCCTGAACCGAGACAATATCGTGGCCTTCATCGGAGATATCTTCGACCGTCGCGGCGGCGAGGAATATCTGGGGGAACCCGTGACCATGGCCGAGCACATGCTGCAAGGGGCCACCATCGCAGAGCAGAACGGCCAGCCCGAAGAAATCATCGTCGGCGCATTGCTGCACGATATCGGACATTTTACATCCGAGTTCGGCACGTATCACCCCGACGATACCCAGGATCGCCATCATGAGGATGCGGGGGCCGAAGTGCTGGAACAGTTCTTCCCCTCAGTCATCACCGATTGCTGTCGCTATCACGTGGCAGCCAAACGGTATCTCTGCGCGACCAAGCCTGAATATTTTAACCGCCTGTCCACCGCTTCGATCCATACGCTGGAACTGCAGGGCGGACCAATGAGCGCTGAAGAGGTCACCGATTTCGAGGCCAATCCGAACCTCAAAGAGATCATTCAGGTCCGCTATCTGGACGAAGCGGGCAAGCGGGCGAACATGAAGACCCCGGATTTCACCCATTTTGCACCAATGGTGCAGCGCATGGTCGACCGGCATCTGGGGGCGTCATGAGCGCACCGGAATACATTTTTGAAGCCAGCTCAAAACCGTCTCTACCCTGGCATGAGGTTCCTCTGATCCGGGCCACGGAAGAGTCTGTGAAAGGTTATGGCTGTCTTGTCGATGACCCCGATTCCTTTGAGATCGAAATTGTGCGCTGGCCGCAGCAGGGCTGGAGACCGATTGACGAAGGAACCGGTGACGAGGGCGGCTGGGTCGAAGGCACGTTCAAATGCGACTGGCATGGCGACGTGCTCTATGGTGAGAACGAAGCCGTCAAAGGACATTATGTTCTGGGCTGGTCTGCAGATCCGCAAAAGGCGCAGACCGACCAGCAGACCGCCCCGCGCGATCAGGTAGTTCTGTGGCACATGAACTATCACCCCGATGGCGGGCAGATGTTTTGGCCGCTGGATAACAAGCCTTTCATCGTGCCCGTCGCGTTGCCCGGTGACAATCTGACGCCCGACAAAGTCGTGGCGTTTTGGTGCGACGGATCGCGAGGTCTCTATATCCATCCCGGCATTTGGCACGAGGGGATTTTCCCGGTCGAAGACAATCAGCGTTTCCTCGACCGGCAAGGCAAGGTTCACGCCCGTGTCAGTGCCGATATCGGGACTGAATTTGGCGTGTATCTCGCCTGCCCGCTCCAAGCCGACAAAATCAAGGACCTATGAATTACTGGGCAAAACGCCAGTATCGCGCATTTTCACAATCCCTTAACCGTTGGCGGCCACATCTGTGATACGCTCGACCGTATCCAGTTCAAAGGGGAGGCCTCTGATGGGATTGAACAGGCGTCGGGTGGTTCAGCTTGGAACCGCAGCAACGGTCGGAACCCTGCTTCCGAGCGTCGGGGCTGCTGCAGCTGACCAGAATGACACGTTCGAACAGGAGTTCGAAAATACACTCAATCAACTGAGAACCGCGTTCTCCGAGCTTGGTTTTAATGAGGCTGAGCCCCTGTCGCTGGCCTCGGGGGTCGACGACTATAATGGCGGGTTGCGGCATGATTTCGATCAGTCCGTTCTGCCTTCGGGCGCTTATGTGATTCAGCCTTTGGCGCGCGTTGCGGATGTTGACGAAAAGTCACGTGCCGATGTGTTGCCGATGTTTCACGAGGTCGGCTGTCATCCCGCTGATGCTGATGGGCAAGCCATGACCCGGCTGATGATGCAAATTCTGACTCAAAGCTTTGACCTCGACCCGTCCCGCATCGCATTTGTCAGTGTGCCGCAAGCCGATGACATGCGCCCGGTGCTGGACGGGTTAGGCTTGCCATTCACCGAAAAGGTTCTGTTGCGCGATGAGGCCGAGGCATTGGCTGCACGCGATGCCTCGGGCTTTTTCTTCCCCGACCCGTTTGGTGATGAGTATCTTGTGACAATGGGCGTCTACTATCGGCTGGGCGGCACGGATGAAACAGCTCCCACCGCTTACCCGCCGTCGGACAATTGGACCGAAATCGGCGAGGTTGTGATTGGCGGGCAGGCAGCACCCCTTGGCATATCTATAGGGGCCGAACGCCTGACATATGCACGTACAGGCCAGTACCCGACCTGGGATCAGCGATTAGGCGCACTGTTTTCACGGATCGAGGACGAAGGCGCCGAACCGCCTGGTATTGCGGCGTTCCGCTAAAGGCGATTAAAGCCCCAGCACATCCACCATGTCATACTGACCTGGCGCTTTGCCCTGCCCCCACAGTGCCGCCTTCAGCGCGCCACGGGCAAAGATCGCACGGTCGGTCGCCAGATGGCGAAGGACGATGCGCTCACCGGGCGCTGCAAACAGGACGTCATGCTCACCCACGATGTCGCCGCCGCGAATGGCGTGAAAACCGATGTCGCCCCGCTTGCGGGCGCCGGTGATGCCGTCGCGGCCCCGGTCAGACACGTCCGCCAGATTGACGCCTCGCCCCTCGGCAGCAGCCTCGCCCAGCATCAACGCGGTACCCGAGGGTGCGTCGACTTTATGGTGATGATGCCCTTCGATCACTTCGATGTCGAAATCCTCATCCAGCGCAGCGGCGACCTTTTTGGTCAGTTGCACCAGCAGATTGACGCCAAGGCTCATGTTCCCCGCGCGCACGATCACCGCATGGCGTGAGGCCGGTTCCAGCGCGGCGATCTGTTCATCCGTCATGCCGGTGGTGCCGATCACATGCACGCAACGGGCTTGCGCGGCCAGTGCCGCAAACTCCAGCGTAGCCTCAGGTGCGGTGAAATCGATCACAGCCTGCGCCTGTGCAAACGCCTCCAGCGGATCATCGGTGACTTTCACACCCAACGCCTGACCACCCATTGCTTCACCCACATCCTGACCGACCCAGTCATGGCCAATACGCTCGACCACACCGACCAGACGCGCCTGATCGCTGTCGGTCACTGTCTTGATCAGCATCTGCCCCATACGGCCCGAAGCCCCTGTGATGACGATCCCCGGAATATGGGTCATTGCGCTGGTCCTCTTGTTGAATTCGGCTCAAAGCCTCCTACCCGGTTCGCGCCCGCTTGGCAAAGCCCTGCTTTGCGCTTAGATCGGGGATATGGCAAAGAACAAATTCCACGATGGCCCCGGCCCGTCCCAACGACAACTGCGCGTCGGCGAACTGATCCGCCGCACCCTGTCCGAGGTTCTGGCGCGCGGAGATGTCCACGACCCCGACCTGAACCGTATGTCGATCACTGTAGGCGAGGTGCGCACCTCACCTGATCTGAAGATCGCGACCGCCTATGTGCTGCCTCTGGGCGGCAAGGGGCAGGAGGATGTGATCGAGCTTCTCGCCCGCAACAAGGGCGAGCTGCGACGCATGGTTGGCAAAAAGGTCGGCCTGAAATTCTCGCCCGATCTGCGGTTCCGTCTGGATGACACGTTTGATCGACTGGACGACACACGTCGCATGTTCGATCAGGACGCGGTGCGCCGCGATCTGGACGAGTGATCCGCACATTTGTCATTTTGGGCGCGGTCTTCTGGGCCGCGCAAGCCTCTGCGGTTACGTGCGAAAAGGTGACCCATGAGGACAAGCGGTACACCATTTGCGAGGTGGACGCCGTTGGCGAAGAGCTGCGTTTATTTCTCAACGATGAGGAAGGCGACGTGCTGGGCCATTTCTCATCTGTGAACGAGGCACTGGCCCCACAGGGAAAGCGTCTGGCATTTGCAATGAATGCTGGCATGTATCATGACGACCGCTCGCCTGTCGGACATTACGTCGAAGACAGCCAGGAACAGATGCGTGTGATCCCGAATGCCGGTCCCGGCAATTTCGGCTTGCTGCCGAACGGGGTGTTTTGCATCCGCGAGGGCCGTGCCGACGTGTTCGAAACCTTGGAATACGTTGATCAGGCTCCACAATGCCGTTTTGCCACGCAATCCGGTCCTATGCTGGTCATCGACGGGGAATTGCACCCGCGATTCCTGCCCGATTCGACCTCGCGCTATGTCCGCAACGGCGTTGGTACCAGCGCGGATGGGACACGGGTAGTTTTTGCGATCTCGGATGACTATGTCACCTTTCATGAGTTCGGCAGCCTGTTCAGGGATGTGCTGGAAACGCCAAATGCACTGTTCTTCGACGGCAATATCTCCCGGATGTATGAACGCGCGGGCAATCGGTCGGATGTCGGGTTTTCGCTTGGCCCGATTGTGGGCGTGGTCGAAGATACGCCCTGAAATTGACAGCGGCAGAGCGATCCGCTAGGTCGCGCGCCTCGACAAGATTCAAGGTGTAGAATGGGACGCAAACGCAAGGGTCGCGACATTTCCGGTTGGCTGGTGGTGGACAAGCCCGCGGGCATGACCTCGACCGCTGTGGTCAACAAGGTTAGGTGGGCGATGGATGCCAAGAAAGCGGGCCATGCGGGCACGCTGGACCCCGAAGCAACCGGCGTTCTGGCCGTAGCTTTGGGCGAGGCGACCAAAACCGTTCCCTATATCACCGACGCGTTGAAAGCATACACATTCACTGTGCGTTTGGGTCAGGCCACCAATACCGATGATGCCGAAGGAGAAGTGATTGCGAGCAGCGATGCGCGCCCTTTGGATGACGATATCAAACAGGCGCTGGCCCCGTTTCTGGGTGATATCATGCAGGTCCCACCCAAGTTCTCGGCCGTGAAAATCGACGGCCAGCGCGCCTATAAGCTGGCCCGCGATGGCGAAGATGTGGAACTGGCCGCGCGACCGCTATGGGTTGAGGAGTTGATTTTGGTCGACCGCCCCGACGAAGACCACGTGACATTGGAAATGACCTGCGGCAAGGGCGGCTATGTCCGCTCAATCGCCCGCGATCTGGGCGCAGCGCTGGGTTGCCACGGACACGTCCGGGAACTGCGCCGCATCTGGTCTGGCCCATTCGATGTCGAAGACGGGTTGAGCATCGAACAGATCGACGAGATGGCAAAGACCACTGCGCTGGACGAATACCTGCACCCGCTGGAAACCGGTCTTGCAGATTTGCCGGAACTGCAATGCACCCCCGAAGGTGCTACCCGCCTGCGCAACGGCAATCCGGGAATGGTGCTGGCCTCGGACGCGGAATACGGAGATGAGGCCTGGGCCTCGCTCGACGGCAAGGCTGTGGCCGTGGGCATCTATAAATCCGGCGAATTGCATCCCAGCCGGGTGTTCGTCAACTAATCCACGTGTTAGGCGAAAGGCATGATCACCCGAACGCACACCAAGGGCGACGCGCCCTCGACCGCCATCTATTCCGACTGCGAGAAATATCGCTATAGCCTCACCCGCATCTGGGACCCGCACGGGCGCAAGGCGTTGTTCGTGATGCTGAACCCCTCTACCGCAACCGAGGTGCAGAATGACCCCACGGTCGAACGTTGTGAGCGTCGGGCGCGGGCGTTGGGGTTTGGTGCGTTTCAGGTGACCAACATCTTTGCCTGGCGCGATACCGACCCGCGCAAGATGCGCGCTGCCGGCGACCCGGTTGGGCCCGAGAATGACGCGGCCATATTGGATGGTGTTCAATGGGCCGATCAGGTCATCGCCGCATGGGGCACCCATGGTGCGCATCTGGACCGCGGCCCGGCGGTTGAGACGCTTCTGCGCGGCACCGGTCAGCAACTGTTTCATTTAGGGCTGACCAAGGCCGGACACCCCAAGCATCCGCTTTACATCGCCTATACCCAACAGCCCGAACCGTGGTGACCGACGGTTAACCACAAGTTCAGCTTGGCTTTGACCAACTGACTGATCGCATGGGATATTTCACCCTCGGAGCAGTGCGTTCTCGGAGGGTTACCATGTTTCTGTTAGGGTTCCTGAGCCTGGCCGCAATGGGCGGAGCAGCCTATGCGATGGGCGGTATTCTCGAGGCCGACGACGGCACCGAAGAAGACGAGACCATCGAAGACGAGCCGCAAGAGGTCTCTGACGGCAATTTCCTGGAGATCGACGAAAATGTCGAAGAACCTGAACTTTCGACCGGGACCATTATCACCGAATTTGAGGGCGATCTGGTTGTGAGCGGAGACGACGACACAAACGTTCTGACCGGTCAGGATGGCGACGACCAGATTAACGGCTACGGTGGCGACGACACGGTGCTCGGGGGTATGGGTGATGACACCCTGCATGGCGGCGATGGCAGTGATACGATCCAGGGCAGCGAAGGCGACGATGTTTTGCATGGCGAGGATGATGATGACATCCTGTCTGGTGATGATGGCAACGACTCTCTCTATGGCCATTTCGGTGAGGATCAGCTGGATGGCGGCGACGGGGATGACAACCTGTATGGCGGTCAGGACAACGACACCCTGACAGGTGGCACAGGCGCGGATGCGGTGCATGGCGGTTTCGGCGACGACACCCTGAATGGCGGTGCCGGCGAAGATGTTTTGTTTGGCGGCGATGGCCAAGATGTTTTGACTGGCGAGGATGGCGAAAGTGAAGACTCTGTCGACTTCCTGAACGGTGGTGCCGGCGATGACACCATATTTGCGCATGGCGGCGATATCGTGACCGGAGGCGAAGGCGCTGACAGCATCCACCTGAACGCCGAGGACGACGAAGATACCGTCAAGGTCATGGATTTTGAACCTGGGCAGGACAAACTGCTGATCTCGTGGAAGGGCGAGGACGACCCGGAGATCCGCATTGAGACCGATGCCGACAACGAAAACCTGACCCATGTTATTGTCGACGGGCAAGACGCCGCCCAATTGTTAGGTGCCAAGGGGCTGACCCTCGATGACATCCAGCTGATCAGCGGGCAGGATCTGTCGCAACTCAACGCGCTTGGTTGAGGCAATAGAATCCCTTTGCCATTTGCATGAAATCCGCTTATACGCGCGCATCTGCATCGGAATCGGTGCGTTTTTCTCCATGGGCCTGTGCTGGACGACATCCCGGCCTGCGCCATTAACTCTAACCTTTTAAAGGAGACCCCGATGTCGATTACTGCCGCTGAAAAAGCACGCGTCATGAAAGAATTCGCAACCAAGGACGGCGACACCGGTTCGCCAGAAGTCCAGGTTGCAATCCTGACCTCGCGCATCACCACCCTGACCGAGCACTTCAAGACCCACAAAAAAGACAACCACGGTCGTCGCGGTCTGCTGAAAATGGTCGCCCAGCGTCGTAAGCTGCTGGACTACCTGAAGGGCAAAGAAGAAGCGCGCTACCAGGACCTGATCAAAAAGCTGGGCATCCGCCGCTAAAACCGGATCCAACTGTTTTTGGAATTCAAACGCCCGCTCATTTAGCGGGCGTTTTTTTGTACCCGGGAACGCGCTCTCAGAGTAGTCATACAGCGAGACTCAATCCAGCTTGAAGTTCACAAGCTCTGTCGGCAGTATCCCGAAATCTGATCACCCACCGTTCATTGTGGCGTTCCGCAAAGCGCATATCCAATTGAACGACAAAAAGACGGAACCAAATGAAGCTGGAATTTCATCATATTAACCTGGTGGCAGACGATGTAGATCGCCTGCATGACTTTTATACAAACGTCTTAGGTTTGGATGATATTCCGCAGCAGAATTTCCCGCGTTCCGAAGCCACTAAAGATGCAGGCTATGATGGCCAAATTCGCTTTGCTACGGACGGCGGCATGCAGATGCATCTGGCGGAACGGGATTTCAATGTCGCCTTCAAAAACGATCAGGTCATCAACCCGGTGAGCCGGGGACACATTGCGTTCCGAACAGATAATCTTCCCGCTGTCCTTAAAATACTTGAAGAAAATGGTGTCCCGTACTCGGACTATGGCACAGCGTTTTCGAAAGAGTGGCACCAAGTGTTCTTTCGCGACCCCGAAGGCAATGTTGTCGAAGTTCACCAACAGGTATCGACTTTGGACCAATCCTAGGTGCGCTAGACCAAATCGTACTCTACGTTGTTAGCTCCGATGCCGCCCATGTGACTGGTGATGCGCTTCACCAGTTTTTGCCTGGACATTTCCGCCAGTGCTTTTGGAAAATTCTGCAGCTCTTCTTTTCTGGCGACAACCGTCAAGGTGCGCGAAAGACCCGATACAGGCAGCTCTTTCAGCTGCAAGCTCATGTTCTCAACCAAACCATCGATCAGCAATGTTGGCGTCAGCAGGCTGAACCCCTGCCCCGCGGAAACACAGGACGTAACCATGCTGGAACGGTCCGCCTGAATGACCCTGTCGGGTTCGAACCGCAATCGGCGCAAATGCTGCGCAATCTGGCGGCCCGCGTTGGTTGTATCTCCGAAGCGCACCAAAGGAAGTCGCGTTTGGATCGCTTCCAGACTGTCTGTCGGGCCGTCATATGTTTCCGGCAGGACCAAAAGGTATCTTTCGGTCAGAACGTGGTGACGCTCTAAACCATCCATATCCAGAAATGGGTTTGATGTGATGGCAAGGTCCGCTTGTTTCGTCCTTAAAAGGCGTTCATGGTTGCCGCTTTGACCCGCATGCAGGGTGATATCTTCGACGTTGAATTCCCGCTGTGCAAACGCGACCAAAGAGGGCGTCAGTGTCGTAGCAATCGAGGCCTGAATTCCGACCCGCAGCAAGCTCAGGGATTTCTGGCCGACATGGCGCAATTCGGTTTCCATGTCCGAAAGTGCATCCAGAATCTTCTGCGCTTTGCCATGCAAACGCGCTCCCGCATGGGTCAGCCGCGCCGGGCGCGTACTGCGATCCAAAAGCACAGTGCCAAAGGCTTTTTCCAACGCCGTGACGTGCTGGGACGCAGCTGGCTGTGACAGGTTCAATAGCTTTGCGCCCGCCCGCATTTGACCTGTTTCTGCAACGGCCACGAACACCTCAAGTGAACGCATCAGACTTGGGGATAGCTTGCGATGATCAGGCATTGCTCAACCTTAGTATAAATGATCCTAATACTGTTGGAATTTTCTTGGTTTTCGTCAAGCTCTGGGTCAACGCTTTGGCCATGACACGTTCGCGCTCATCCCGTCGCCGCAGGGCTTCTGAACCTCGCGCTCTTCCAGAGACCCGCGCGCCGTTCATTTTGCGCAAGCTCTCGACCTTCAATGTCCTCAGCGCAGCAGGGCTGGAACAAATCGAGGCCAATGCTGATACCATTCTTGCGGAAACCGGGATGGAGTTTCAGGACGACCCGGAAATCCTGAGCATTTTTGCCGATGCAGGCTGTGACATCGACGGCTCGCGCGTTCGGTTCGCGCCGGGGTTCTGCCGCAATACGATCATGGCGACCGCACCGGGGCAATTTACTCAACATGCCCGGAACCCGGCCAATAGTGTTCAGCTTGGCGGCGATGCCAGCGTGTTGTGCCCGGCCTGGGGCCCACCTTTTGTACACGATCTGGATCGCGGGCGGCGCTATGCCTCGCATCAGGACTTCGTCGACCTGGTTAAGCTGCATCACAGCCTGCCCTGGCTGCACCATTCGGGCGGCGTGGTCTGCGAACCGGTGGATTTGCCTGCCAACAAGCGCCATCTCGACATGCTCTATGGCCATATTCGCTATTCTGATCGTGCCTTCATGGGTGCCTTTATCGGGGCTGAACGTGCGGGTCACGCGATCGACATGGCGCGAATTGTGTTTGGCAAAGACTTTGTCGCTGAAAACGCCGTCCTGTATTGCGTCTCGAACACAAACGCGCCGCTGGTGATGGACAGCCACATGTCCGGCGCGTTGAAAACCTACGCCCGCGCAGGACAACCGGTTGCCTGCACCCCTTGGGTTCTAACCGGGGCCATGTCGCCGTCCACCGTGGCTGGAACGTTGGCTCAGGTATTGGCCGAAACCATGGCTGCAATGACTTTGACCCAATTGGTAAACCCCGGGGCACCCTGCATGATGGGCAGTTTCGCCTCGACCATGTCGATGAAATCCGGGGCACCGACCTTTGGCACGCCCGAGGCCGGGTTGATGGTTTTGGCTGCCGGACAGCTTGCCCGCAGGCTGGGGGTGCCGCTGCACACGGTTGGCACGCTCAGCGCATCAAAGCTACCGGACGGCCAAAGTCAGCAAGAAGCCGCTTGGGGATTGATGATGTCGATGTTCGCGGGCGCCAATCTCATCAACCACGCCACTGGATGGCTTGAAGGCGGCTTGGTGACCTCGTTCGAAAAGACAATCCTGGATCATGATCTGTGCGGTAAGATCGGGCGTTTCTTTGACGGCATCGACATGAGCGAGAATGCCCAGGCAATGGAGGCAATTGCGTCGACCGGTCCGGGACAGCATTTCCTCGGTTCCGAGCATACGCGGGCCAATTTCATATCCGCGCTGTTCCGTCCTTGGACCCCGGACGACAATTCGTTCGAGCAATGGCACGCAGCCGGAGAGCAGGACGCCGCTACACGTGCCAATGCAATCTGGAAGGAACGACTGGACGGCTACGAAGACCCCGGCCTCGACCCCGACATCGACGCCGCTCTGCAGGATTACATCGCGCAGCGCAAGGCCGAGAAACCTGATCAGGATTACTTCTGATGAGCCGCGTTTTGATCATCGGAGGTGGCGCAATTGGTCTTAGCCTAGCCTACCATCTGGCCAAGCGCGGATCGACCGACGTTACGGTTCTGGAACGCAATCAGCTGACCTCGGGCACGTCCTGGCATGCGGCTGGAATTGTCGGCCCACTGCGTGCGACGCCAAATATGACCCAATTGGCCATGGCGGCACTTGAGGTTTTCCCTGCCCTTGAGGCCGAGACCGGCATGTCCACCGGATATCGCCGCACGTCCGGTTATTGGCTGGCACGCGACCCCGCCCGCCTGGATGAGCTGCGCAGGATTTCTGATCTGGGCCAGACGCAGGGTCTGACGCCGCGGGTGATCGCCGCCTCGGACGTGCCTCTGCCACAGCTCGATCTGAGCAACCATGTGGGCGCGCTTTATGTGCCCGAAGATGCCAATGTGAACCCGGTCGATCTGTGCATGGCCTATGCCAAGGGCGCACGGGATCGCGGGGTAAAGATACGCGAGAACACCATTGTTCAGTCACTGCGTAAAAAGGGTGGGCGCATCACCGGCGTTACTCTTGCTGATGGAACCGAATTGGACGCCGATCAGGTCGTTCTGGCCACCGGTGCCTGGTCCCGCGAACTGGCTGCAAATGTTGGTGTAGCGCTGCCCTTGCAGGCGGTCGAGCACATGTATGTGGTCACCGAACCCATCCCCGACCTGCCGAACCCATTTCCAGTGATCCGGGATCTGGATCGAGGCATCTACATCAAGGGCGACGCGGGCAAACTGGTCATTGGTGGCTTTGAACCCAACGCGAAATGTTGGGACGCCTACGGCCCCGAAGGAGACCGGCCTTTCCTTGAATTGGCTGAAGACTGGGACCAGTTCGCGCCCTTCATGGAGGCGGCGTTAGAGCTTTGCCCCAGCCTTGAAAGGGTCGGCATCCAGCATTTCATGAACGGCCCCGAGAGTTTCACGGCAGACACGAGACCCCTTGTAGGCGAAACATCGGTCAATGGTATGTTTGTCGCCGCGGGAATGAACTCGGTCGGGGTCATGTCCTCGGCGGGGATTGGACGGGCGCTGGCAGATTGGATGGTCGACGGCCACCCCCAGATGGATATGTGGGAGGTCGATGTCGCCCGGGTCGACCCCGCCACAGCCAGCACCGAACACATGGCCGCCCGAATGGAAGAGGCGGTTGCTGATCTTTTTGCCCCTCACTGGCCATATAAACAGCCCAAATCAGGTCGAGGTCTGCGCACTACCGCGCTGCACGATTGCTGGGCTAAGGCCGGGGCGCATTTTGGTCTGACTGCCGGTTGGGACCGCGGAATATACTATGGTCCGGCGCAGGACTATTCGGTAGCGGATCAGCGGTGGTGGCCCCTGGCCAGAGCCGAAGCGGCGGTCATGGATGAGGGCACCGTGTTGATTGATCTGAGTCCTTTTACCAAGTTCGACATCACCGGACCGGATGCTCTGGGTTCATTGAACCGCCTGACGACCGCGCAGATGGACGTGCCCATTGGTCGTGCTGTCTATACCCAGATACTGAACGCGCGCGGTGGGATCGAAATGGATGTGACTATCACGCGGTTGGGTAGGGATGCGTTTCATCTGACCTCGGGCGCCGCCACGCGCATGCGCGATCTGATGTTCCTGCGCAGGCATTTGAAGGGCGATGTGTCTGTCGAGGATTTGACCGAAGCATTCTGCACAATCGGTGTAATGGGAGGTGGCAGCCGGACGCTGCTACAGGGTCTCGGCAGCGTTCCAGAAATGGCATTTGGCTATGCCGCCACCGCTGAAATGGCAGGCATTACTTGCCGCGCCACGCGCGTTAGTTTTGTCGGAGAATTGGGCTGGGAACTAACCGTACCCAACGCGCAGGCCCCTCAGCTGTTCGACACCCTCCACAAGGCAGACGCGCGCCCGCTGGGCCACTATGCGGTGGATGCCTGCCGGTTGGAGAAGGGTTTCAAACACTGGGGGCATGAACTTGGCCCCCAGATCACTCCGCTTGAAGCCGGCCTGGGGTTCACCATTGATTGGTCCAAGGACTTTCTCGGCAAATCCGCATTGGAACAGCAAAAGGCCAATGGTCTGCATCAACGCCTTATCCTACTGCAAGTTCTCGGCAATGCACTGATGCTGCATGACGAACCGGTGTTCGAGCGTGGCACCCATGTGGGGCTGACGACTTCGGGCGGGCGCGGGCCGCGCACAGGGCTGAATCTGTGTTTCGCCATGATTTCGGTCCAGCCGGGAGAGACGTTGGTCCAGACATGCGAACGAAATTTCACGGTTCGGGTCGCTGGCCGGGACTATCCCGCGCAGCCCTTGCGACGCCCACCCTTTGATCCCTCAGGCGAAAGGATGCGCGCATGACCAAGGCGCAGGTTACAATCATCGGCGGCGGAGCCATGGGCGTGTCGCTGATGTATCATCTGGTCAAGGCTGATTGGTCCGATGTTCTGCTGGTCGAGAAAAATGACCTGACCCATGGATCGACCTGGCATGCGGCGGGGCTGTGTACCCATTTCGCCCACAATCCCACCATTCAAGAGCTGCGCGCCACCTCTGTTCGGCTTTACCGCGATATCCTTCCGCAGGAAACCGGACGCGATTGCGGCTTTCACCGCTCAGGTGCGATGCGGATCACCCGCAACCCGGACCGGATGGACGAGTTTCGCCATGTGGCCGGTCTGTCCGAATTCACCGGCTATCCGCTGGAGGTCCTGACGCCCGAGCGCATCGCTGAGCTGTTCCCGCTGGCTAATCTGGATGGGCTGATCGGTGGGATTTATGAACCCGATGACGGCCATGTAGACCCTACGCTGGCAA
The DNA here is from genome assembly GCF_013032505.1 of Ruegeria atlantica. Classification (GTDB taxonomy): domain Bacteria; phylum Pseudomonadota; class Alphaproteobacteria; order Rhodobacterales; family Rhodobacteraceae; genus Ruegeria; species Ruegeria atlantica_F. Next base: position 252,695 of record NZ_WQCG01000004.1, on the reverse strand, counting down.
CCCACGCAATGGCTGAGGTTGCCCGGCGTGGCGGGGCTCGGATCATACGCAATTGCGCAGTCACCGCGGTTGAGCGTCAGCAGGACCATTGGCGGATCGAGACTGCGAAAGAGATCATCGAAACCACCCACGTGGTCAACGCTGCAGGCACTTGGGGCTGGGAAATCGGGCATATGATGGGCCTCAACATCCCGTCTGTTCCGGTGCTGCACCAATACCTGGTGACGGACACGGTGGAGGCTGTGTCATCCCGGATCAAAGAGGGATTACCAGAGCTGCCGATCATCCGCGACCCAGAAGAAAGCTGGTACGTGCGGCAAGAGCGTGATGGGCTGATCCTCGGGCCGTATGAAAAGAACGCCAAGGTCTGGTCCGTTGATGGTGTACCGCCGGAGTTTGGCGCGGATCTGATGTCGCCGGATCTGGACAGTGTGGAACACATCATCATGGCCGCCATGGAGCGCATACCAGCGCTGGAAACCGGCGGCATAAAATCGGTGATCAACGGACCGATTACCTTCACCCCGGATGCAAATCCATTGATCGGACCTGCACACGGGCTGGAAAACGCCTGGCTTTTGACCGGCTCGTCCATGGGGGTGATGGAAGGCGGTGGCGCAGGTTGGTTCCTGGCCCATTGGATGACCCACGGCGCCCCCCCGATGGATGCGCTGGCCGTCGACAGCCGCCGTTTCGGGTCATGGGCGGATCGTGATTACCGCGTGGCTAAGGCCGTCGAGTGTTTCGGCCTGCAATTTGGAGTGCACTATCCGCACGAAGAACGCCCCGCCGGGCGCGGTCTGCGCCTGTCTCCACTGCATGACCTGATGGTCGAACGCGGCGCGGTGATGGGTGCGGCCTATGGGTGGGAACGTCCAAACTGGTTCTCGGACTCACCCGGAGCTGTCGCCGACGAAACCTTCCGTCGCGCCAATTGGTTCGAACCCGTGGCGCAAGAGGTCGAGGCCGCGCATAACTGCGTCGCCATGGCCGACCTGTCCGTGTTCTCAAAATTCGACATCACCGGCCCGGATGTTGCGCCATTCCTCGAATCATTGGGGGCAAACCGCGCGATCCCGCCGGGACGCATCGGCCTGACCCATGCGCTGACCCCGGCAGGTGGTGTTCTGTCAGAATTCACCGTCGCCCGGCTGACTGAAGATCATGCCTATCTGACCAGCGCCGCCGCGGCCGAGCAGATCGACCATGATCTTCTGACACAGGTTGCCAGTGGCTTCGACGTCACTGTCCGAAACGTCACAGAGGATCTGGCGGTCATCGGCGTCATGGGGCCCAAATCCTCCGATGTGTTGCCCGAGTTGAACCATATGCCATGGCTCACCGCGCACGAGACCCATGTCGCCGGGTTCTCCCTGCGCGCCCTGCGGGTGTCTTATCTGGGCGAATATGGCTGGGAATTGCATGTAGCCAAAGAACATGCCGTGCAACTTTTCATGACGCTTGAAGAGATCGCCAAACCTCATGGTCTGGGATTCTACGGGGCCTATGCTGCAAACTCCATGCGCCTTGAAAAAGGCTATCGCGGTTGGGGCAGTGATCTGACGACCGAACGCAGCCCATTTGAGGCAGGTCTGAACCCGTTTGTCCGCAAGGACCTACGCGACGAACTAGCAAGGGACAACGCATGGGAAATGGTGCTGCTTGAGGTCGACGCCGGTGAGATAGATCCGTTCTACGCGCACACGGTCTGGAAAGACGGTCTGCCGGTCGGCATCGCCACCTCGGGTGCTTATGGCCACCGGACCGGTAAGGTTCTGGCTTTGGCCTATCTGCGCGACCCGACTATGCGAGACGGGCTGACCATCTCAATACTGGGCCAGCATCGTGCGGCAACGATCCTGCCTGAGGCCCCCTTTGACCCCGAAAACTCACGCCTGAAAACCGGAGGTTCCAAATGACCGACCACGCCCTTCATACCGACTGGGACTTCTCGAACACCGCCGCGCGACGGGACCAGTACTATGCCGCCTCGCTGACGCGGTTCACACCGTTTCGCGAACCCATCGTATTCAAGAAAGGTCAGGGCCAATATCTTTGGGACACGGATGGTCGGAAATACACCGATCTGCTGGGCATGAATGTCTGTATCTCGGTCGGGCACTCGCACCCGCGCGTGGTGGCGGCGGCAACTGCACAGGCGCAGGAACTGACCCACTGCACGACAATGTTCTACCACCCGACACCTGCACATCTGGCCGAAGAACTGGCCGCAACCATGCCGAAAGGCCAGGATTGGGTGGTGCATCTGACCAACTCCGGATCCGAAGCCGTTGACCTAGCGATGACGATGGCGCGCACTTACACCGGCAATCTGGACTTACTGGCCCTGCGGACGGCCTATCACGGACCAACGGCTGCAGCGCAGTCGATCACCGGTATCTCGGGTTGGCGTCACCCGGGCATGCCCGGCAATGTGGCGTTTGTGCCTGAACCCAACCAATATCGCGGTATCTTTGGACAAGGGACCCAACCCTATCTAGCCGAGATCGACCGCACCATCGCCACAGCCACTTCCGGTCAGGTGGCGGGTATTTTCGTCGAAAGCGTGCAGGGCTATGGCGGCATCATTGAAATGCCGCCCGGTTATATGTCCGGCGCAGCCGAGCGCGTGCGCGCGGCAGGAGGTCTCTATATCGCGGATGAGGTACAATCCGGCTTTGGTCGCACTGGCGAAAACTTCTGGGGGTTCGAAGCGGACGGCGTCGTGCCCGACATCGTCGTCATGGCAAAAGGTCTTGGAAATGGCTTCCCGATCGGGGCGGTTGTGGCCAAGAAACATATTGCGGAACCGATGGCGGAGAGGTTCATGTTCCACACCTACGGAGCCAACCCGACCTCGGCTGCCGCAGCCCGTGCGGTTCTTGCGGTCATGCAGGACGAAGGGTTGCAGGAAAACGCCCGCGTTGTGGGGGCCGCCTTGCTGGAAAGGCTGCATAGCTTGAAAGACAAGTTTCAGGTCATCGGCGATGTTCGCGGGAAAGGCCTTATGCTTGCGCTCGAATTCGTGAAAGACCGGGACAGCAAAACGCCGGACAAGGACATGACCACGGAGGTTTTCGAAGCCTGCCGCGCGCAAGGAATTATCCTGTCGAAGTCCGGTCCGTTTCAACAATGTCTGCGGATGGTGCCTCCGCTGTGTTTGTCGTTGGACGACGTGGATCAGGTGGCGAACAGTCTTGATCAAGCACTCGAAACTGCAGTGAGTGTCGCCGAAGTTTAGGCTTCAGGGCCCCTAGCCTGTGCCTTGCTTTTTCTCCGTGAAGTTTCCGGGCGTTTTCGGTTGTCCGGCGACAAAAGAACGCCCGCCAAAAGGCGGGCGTCCGGAATGTATTGGATCAAGGCCCTACATCTTGGCTTTTTCTGATTTCAGCGCCAACCACAAGCAGTAGCACATGATCAGAACCACCAAGGTGAACGGGATACCTGTCGAAACCGCAGCACCTTGCAGAGCAGAGAGGCCCCCGCCAAGCAACAGCGCAATGGCGACCAGACCTTCCAAAGTGCACCAGAACACGCGCTGAACCACCGGTGCGTCCATCTTGCCGCCCGCAGTAATCGTATCGATCACCAGCGAACCAGAATCCGACGAGGTAACAAAGAACACCACGATCAGGACCAGGGCGATTGGCGCAACAATACTGTAAAGCGGCAGCTCCTTGAGGAATCCGAACAGCGCACCTTCAGGGGCATAGCTGTCGATCACTGTGGCACGCACACCTTCGGCTCCACCTGCGTTCAGCATGTCGATGGCGGCACCGCCAAAAGTCGACATCCACAAGGCACAGACTGCCGTCGGTGCCAGCAAGGCGCAAAGGATGAACTCGCGCACTGTGCGACCTTTTGAGATGCGGGCGATGAACATGCCCACAAAAGGCGACCATGCGATCCACCAGGCCCAATAGAATGTCGTCCAGCCGTGGAAGTAACTGGTGTCTTCACGCCCGAACGGGTTCGACAGCGCCGGTAGGTGGAACACATAATCTACCATCACGTTGAAATACCGGGCGATGGCCGTGCCGACGCCAGTGACAACAATCACGAAGATAAACAGGCCCACGGCCATGATCATGTTGATTTCGCTCAACCGTTTGACGCCAGCATCCATTCCCATCAGGACTGAACCCAACGCAATCAACGTGATACCGATGATCAGCAGAACTGTGACCGTTGGGCTGGGTTCGATACCGAACACCTCATTCAATCCTGCCGCAACCTGCTGCGCACCAAGACCCAGCGAGGTGGTTAGGCCAAAGAGCGTCGCAAATACAGCCAAGGTATCAATGATATGGCCCCACCAACCCCAGACGCGTTCGCCGAGGATCGGGTAGAAGGCTGAACGCAAGGTCAGGGGCAGATCAAGGTTATAGGCAAAGATGGCCAGGCTTAGACCAACAGCGGCATAGACCGCCCAGCCTTCCAGCCCCCAATGGTGGATTGTACCGACGACTCCAGCATATTCATTGCCCGGAACGGCGATGTCGATGCCCAGTGGCACCGCGTTACCGTCTTCGGCAAAATTGTAATAGACGGGCTCCATCACTCCAAAGAACAACAACCCGATGCCGATACCAGCCGCGAACATCATCGCAATCCACCCGGCATAGGAATAGTCGGGCTTTGCGTCCTTGCCTCCGATCCGCACCTTGCCAACCGGCAACACGATCAGAACAAGACAGAACAACGTGATTGCGTCGACCGACAGGACCAGGAACCAGTCAAACGTGCTGGTGAGCCATGGTCGTAGCCAGCCAAACAGTGCCGCGGTACCCTCCTGGTTGGCCAAAGCGATCAGAACGAACGCAAAGATCAGGATACTCGATATCAAAAAGACCGGGTTGTGGATATCCAGACCGAATGGCCGGACGTTGTCTTGCCCAAGCTCGTATTCGGTTTCGAAATCATAGATCCGTGGATCCGGATCCAGCATTTTCTTAGTCTGAGCCATACGATGCCCCTCTGTTCAATAGGTGCAAACGCCAAGGTATTCGGCCGACTGACGGATATGAGTATTATACCCCCTTGGCGCGCTTCCGTCTTTTCAACCGCGGGTTCAGTGGTAACATCCTATACTGGCATCGAAATTTCACAAAATGCATTCACAAAAGAGAATACGAATGATTTTAGCGTACGCCTTGCATCCAACTCTCCATTAACGGGTTTGGGCGCAGTTTTTTTTCTTTTGTTCAGCGTCTTTTTCGTTTCGACTTTCCAGCAATTCTATTCCGGCATCCTCACGGCGGTTTTCGCCTTGTTGCGATCCTGTTGCCGGTGGTCTCTATCCCCACGACCCAGCGCTGACCCAATTTTGATCTTGAGGTTATTCTTAGGGGGATCGCAGCAAGTGGTGCACTGCCGTGGCTGAATTCGTGGGTCTGGTCGGTCATTGCATTGGCGTTTTCGAAGTTTGACAGGGACGGCGCTGTACACGTCACAGCCACTTCACCAGTTCTGGAAATAGCGACTGACATTCGGGCATTTCGAAAGTCGCGTGAGCGGCCTTTGTAAACTCAGGCAATATCCTTGCCGCTAGCGAGACCTCTTTCAATTCAACGCAATCTCATGTATGCGCGCGTTATCTGAGACGTTGTGCCCTGACCCCGGCACTCAGACGAAAGTAAAAATTGGGTCGGCGGCAATGGGGCCGCCATGCAAAACGGGAGACCCGCAGGGGCGGGAGTGCTCCCATCTAGGATACGCATATGTTTGATGTAACAAAGAAATCTATGCAGTGGGGCGAAGAGACGCTTACACTGGAAACCGGCAAGGTTGCCCGTCAGGCGGACGGCAGTGTGATTGCCACGCTGGGCGAAACCAGCGTCATGGCGAACGTGACCTTTGCACGGGCTCAAAAACCGGGTCAGGACTTTTTCCCGCTGACCGTCCACTATCAGGAAAAATACTATGCCGCCGGTAAGGTTCCGGGTGGCTTCTTCAAGCGCGAGGCGCGCCCGACCGAAAAAGAGACGCTGACCGCGCGTCTTATCGACCGTCCGATCCGCCCGCTGTTCGTTGACGGCTTCAAAAACGAAGTGCTGGTGATGTGCACCGTGCTGAGCCACGATCTGGTCAACGACCCCGATATCGTCGCGATGATCGCTGCGTCCGCCGCGCTGACTATTTCCGGCGCGCCGTTCCGTGGCCCGATTGCCGGTGCCCGCGTTGGTTTCGAGGACGGTGAATACGTTCTGAACCCGACCGTCGACGACATGCAGGACCTGCGCCTGAACCCTGAACAGCGTCTGGATCTGGTTGTTGCTGGCACCAAAGACGCCGTGATGATGGTTGAATCAGAAGCTTACGAACTGTCCGAAGCGGAAATGCTAGGCGCGGTGAACTTTGCGCATGAGCAGATCCAGCCGGTTATCGACCTGATCATCTCGCTGGCCGAAGAAGCCGCGAAAGAGCCGTTTGATTTCCAGGCGCCGGATTACTCCGAGCTGTCCGCTGCCGTTAAAGCCGCCGGTGAAGAGCAGATGCGCGCCGCGTTCGCAATCACCGACAAGCAAGAGCGCACCGCCGCTGTTGCCGCTGCCCGTGAAGCGATCAAGGAAGCGCTGACCGAAGAGCAGCTGGAAGACAGCAACCTCGGTTCCGCGATGAAAAAGCTCGAAGCAGGCATTCTGCGCGGCGACGTCGTCAAAGGCGGCAAGCGGATCGACGGTCGTTCGACCACCGATATCCGTTCGATCGTTGCAGAAACCTCGATGCTGCCCCGTACACACGGTTCCGCACTGTTCACCCGCGGCGAAACCCAGGCGCTGGCCGTGACCACGCTGGGCACCGGTGACGACGAACAGTTCATCGACGCGCTGCACGGCAACTTCAAATCGAACTTCCTGCTGCATTACAACTTCCCCCCCTATTCGGTTGGTGAAGTTGGCCGCGTTGGTGGCCCGGGTCGTCGTGAGATCGGCCACGGCAAGCTGGCATGGCGTGCGCTGCAAGCGGTTCTGCCTGCGGCAACCGACTTCCCCTACACGATCCGCATCGTGTCCGAGATCACCGAATCCAACGGCTCGTCCTCAATGGCATCGGTCTGCGGCGGCTCGCTGTCGATGATGGATGCAGGCGTTCCGCTGAAAGCACCGGTTGCCGGTGTGGCCATGGGTCTGATCCTGGAAGATGACGGCGATTATGCCATCCTGTCGGACATTCTGGGTGACGAAGATCACTTGGGCGACATGGACTTCAAAGTGGCGGGTACCGAAAACGGCATCACCTCTCTGCAGATGGACATCAAGGTCGCAGGCATCACGCCTGAGATCATGGAGAAAGCCCTGGCACAAGCCAAGGACGGCCGGATGCACATCCTGGGTGAGATGGGCAAAGCTCTGTCCGAGACTAACGATTTCTCGGTCCACGCCCCGCGCATCGAGACCATGAACATCCCAACCGACAAGATCCGTGAAGTGATCGGCTCGGGCGGTAAGGTCATCCGCGAAATCGTTGAAGTGTCGGGCGCCAAGGTCGACATCAACGACGATGGTGTGATCAAGATCGCCTCGCCTGATGGTGAATCGATCAAGAAGGCTTATGAGATGATCCACTCGATCGTAGCTGAGCCGGAAGAAGGTCAGGTCTACACCGGTAAGGTCGTGAAGATCGTCGACTTCGGTGCCTTCGTGAACTTCTTTGGCAAGCGCGACGGCCTGGTCCACGTGTCCCAGATCGAAAACCGCCGCCTGAACCATCCGTCGGATGTTCTGAAAGAAGGTCAGGAAGTGAAAGTTAAGCTGCTGGGCTTTGACGATCGCGGCAAGGTCCGCCTGTCGATGAAAGTAGTCGATCAGGAAACCGGCGAAGAGATCGTTCCCGAGAAGAAAGAAAAGAAAGAGGAAAGCGCAGAGTAATCTGTTCTTCTTTCAATTGATCAAGGCCCCGGTGGAAACGCTGGGGCCTTTTTTCGTTTCGAGCTATGACCACCCAGCCAAGGGCGGATCGGTCAATTTTTGCCATAAATATCTGAATGTGTTCGAGTTCACAGTCAGATGTATTTCTTCATGAAAGGTTACGTTAGGGAAAAAATCCACCCCTTGAGACCATCCGTATTTTCAGCAGCCGGGCCATCGCTCGGCTGAACCGTGATCCTGTGTATTGAAAGGCGTGAAATGACACTGAGGACTTTCAAAGAACGCATTATCCAGACCGGCAGTTTCGAATTGATAGGGATCGCTTTTGTCTCGCCCGTATACGCGTATTTGACCGGTGCATCGATGGTGCACGGGTTCGCTATGATCACTATGCTGTCGATTGTGATCATGATCTGGTGCCCGATCTTCAACACCATTTTCGATCTGATTGAGCGGGATAAAACGGCCCGGCTGGCCTGCAAACGCCCCCAATCGGTGCGCGTTTTTCATGCCACATTGCATGAGGTTACGGCAGTCATGATCACTTGCCCACTTTTGATGATGGTAGGGGGGGCATTCTCTGGGATCAGCGCTTGCGCTCAATGTCGGTCTGACGCTGACTTACACGGTTTACACCTACCTTTTCCACATCATCTATGATCGCGTGCGGCCCATTAAGCCAAGCCAGGAAATGAACGAAGCTGGTCAAAGCGAACATCTGACTTGTGAAGCCGCTGCAGCCTGATCCTTGCTGACAAGTCAACTGGCCAGAACGTCAGTGCGCCACGCCAGACGGCCCGTGTTTCATCACATGCCACTGTCCATAACTGTCGTTCAAATCCAGCTTGATCGCGGCATCGGCTTTGGTTGATGCGCTGCCGATCTCGGCCAGAGTGAACTCGATACCGCCGGGGATGTCGATCCGCACGCGATGAGGACCACCGCCATGCGGTGCCTCAATGGGACGTCCGGTTGAATTCAACACGTCACCAATTGAAACACTGGCGGTGCGCCCCTCCATGTCCATCTCAAAATCAATCGGCACAAACAGTGTCTCGTGAACATTGTCGCACATCGTACGGAAGACGTGCCAATGCGTCGCCATCTCTTCGGTCTCTTCCCCATGAAAGACCTTTTCCAACGCGGCGCGTTGAGCGTCCGAGGCACTTGGGTCGATGATTACTTGCATTTCGCCGCCGCCCTCAAAGATCGGACCCGGCCAGGCATAGATCAGCGCCGCCTTTGTTCCAGAAAGGTCGATGTCGCCAAAATGGCCTTTGGACACTTCAAGCACTTCAAAACCGCGGCAATGCCCCTGGGTTGGCAATTCTTCGAACTGGCAAGGGCAGGCATAGCCGCAATTGCAGTTCCCGAACGCATCACCTTCAACGTACCAATCTGTAAACGCCATCGTCTTCTCCTGTTCTACACAGTCCGAATGCCCGACGTCTTGCTTACATACCTGTTGATTGCCCCGCCCAACCCTAACACAAATCGGGCAAATGCAGAACCGGGCGGCCTAACCGCCTTTCCATCACTTCACCGAGGCCCAAAGTGCCGAGTAGTCGCCAAGTTTATTCACTCACACGCCCCCAAACTACTGTGAAGCGAAGTGAGCGGCTGTCGCCTTTATTTTGGGCCTCTATTGCCCACATGTCCGCCATACCAATTATGGAACAAAGGACATGGCCATGGTTACGCGTCTTCTTCTCGCCACGACAGCCTTGACGATCAGCGCATCCGCGCTGGCCGCACAGAACTTGTCTGAGGGCCTCTACTTACATGGCTTTGCCGGGTACAGCCAGCTACAGGACAGCGACTTCAGCGGCACGGTCAACGGATCTTCGCAATCAGTGGACACAGACTTCGACGGCGGTTACGGACTTGGCATCGCCGTCGGCAAAGAGATCCCGCAATGGTCGAACAATCAGATCGGCACCCGGATCGAACTTGAGCTGTCGTATCGTGACAATGACGTGGATGGCGTCAATTTCTCGGGCAACGGCCCTGGTGCAGAAGGGAACATTTCGGGCGACGTGTCACAAACATCGTTGTTCGCTAATGTGCTGGTAGATTTCAAACAGGCCGGAGCCTTTACGCCTTATGTCGGTCTGGGACTGGGTGCTACGTATTCTGATCTGGACTTTGCATACGGACCAGGCGTCGAGCTTAACGACACCGACACCACCTTTGCGGCGCAAATCATTGCCGGCGTTGCCTACGAGATCAGCCCAAGTACCGCTTTGACGCTGGACACCCGGTTTACTCGGGCATTCGATGTTTCGTCGGCACGTTTGGCGCCGAACGGCGCATCCACAGGTACGGTTGAGGATGACATCGACGCTTTCAGCGTCAATTTCGGCCTGCGCTACGGATTCTGACACATCACGGGGAAGTGTTTCTTTCGGGTTTCTCTTCCCCCTCCCGTTCCGGTGTTCTATGCACTGTGACATGAAGACATTTGTCATCCATATGACGGCAAGCACAGCGCGGCGACCCAACGCCGAACAGCTGTGTGCCAGTCTGCCAAATGCAGAACTATTCGAGGCCGTCAACGGGAAGGATCCCGCGCAGATCGCGGATGTTCAGTTGTTTCCAGGCGACCTGTACCGCCCCAGATATCCATTTCCACTGCGCCCGGCCGAGATCGGGGTTTTCGAAAGCCACCGCCGAATCTGGCGCAAGCTGGTCGATGAAAAGATCGACCGCGCCATCATTACCGAGGATGATCTGCGCATAGATCCATGCCGCATGGCTGATGCGTTGGAAATGCTGGAACCGCTTGCGACCCCGGATCATTATATACGAATTCCGGTGAAGCAGCGTGAGGATGCGGCGCGAACGCTCGCAAAACAAAACGGAATGCGTCTGATCCTGCCAAAGATCATTGGTCTGCAATGCGTCTGTCAAATGGTGGGGCGGCGTGCAGCTGAACGGTTGCTTGCGATAACCAACAAAATCGACCGGCCGGTGGACACGTTCCTGCAAATGCACTGGGTGACAGGACAACCGATCCTATCGTTGCAAGGCAGCGGCAATCAGGAAGTCGCGCAGGAAATCGGCGGTTCGACCATTCAGGCAAGCCCGCCGTTGGCCGACAAGCTGACGCGCGAATTCAAACGCGCGGCTTATCGTCGGAAACTGTATCTGCACCCTCAAAGATCCGCCGCTTAAGTGGGTTTTAAAGTGCTTTGGAACCGGGCGGAGCTTTGAGCCCCGCCCGAATTTATTTTAGCTCGGCGCTTTTGTTTTACGCAGGTACGGGAAGATCGTTTCGAACTCACCAAACTTTTCTTTTGCTTCGTCGTTCGACACGGCAGGCGGGATGATCACATCTTCGCCCGGCACCCAGTTTGCGGGGGTAGCCACGCCCTTGGCGCTCATCTGCAGACCATCCAGCGCACGCAGGATTTCCGCAAAGTTACGGCCCACGGTCATCGGGTAGGTCATCGACAGTTTCAGCTGTTTGTCCGGCCCGATGATGAATACGGAACGCACGGTGGCGCTGTCGGCGGGCGTGCGACCATCGGGCAGGTACGCCTCGGCGGGCAGCATGTCGAACGCCTTGGACACGGCCAGGCCGTCATCGGCAATGATCGGAAAACCAGGGTTGGCGTTGCCATACGCCTCGATGTCTTTCTTCCACTTCTTGTGGTCCTCGACACCATCGACTGAGACGCCCATCACCTTGGTGTTGCGGGCTGCCCATTCATCGTTCAACTGCGCGACCGCAGAAAACTCGGTAGTACAGACCGGAGTGAAATCTTTAGGGTGCGAGAACAGGATCGCCCAGCTGTCGCCGATCCAGTCATGGAACTGAACCGTGCCCTGATCCGTTTCTGCGGTGAAATTCGGAACGGTGTCATTGATGCGCAAACCCATGGGGCATCTCCTTTTTGTGAAAAAACCGAGTCGATTGGGGAAACCTAATTACTCTGCGCCATTGTTAAACCATTCACGGCCTGAAAGGGTATTCATTTTTGAGGAAAATAATTTGATCAAATTATTTCTTGCCACGCTTGTATGCCGGTGCCAGAGTGGCGCAAATTCCCGCCATCCGGGCCACAGGATCAGGAGGATACGTGATGATCGAGAAACGCAACTTCTACATTAACGGAACATGGGTCGCCCCATCTGTCGAAAATGATTTCGAGGTGATCAACCCATCGACCGAGGAACCTTGTGCGGTGATCTCGCTGGGTGCGCAGGCTGACACCGACGCCGCAGTTGCGGCCGCAAAGGCCGCCCTGCCCGGCTGGATGGCCACTCCGGTCGAAGACCGCATCGCACTGGTCGAAAAACTGATCGAGATCTACCAAAGCCGCTCCGAGGATCTGGCACAGGCGATGTCACTTGAAATGGGAGCGCCAATCGACATGGCGCGCACCCAACAATCCGGCGCGGGCATGTACCACCTGGCAAACTTTGTACGCGCAGCCAAAGCGTTCCAGTTCGACCGCCCACTGGGCGATCACGCACCCAATGACCGGATTATTTATGAGGCGGTCGGCGTGGCCGCCCTGATCACGCCATGGAACTGGCCAATGAATCAGATCACGCTCAAGGTTGGCGCGGCGGCTATTGCCGGCTGTACAATGGTTCTGAAGCCGTCCGAGCAAAGCCCACTGAACGCGATGATCTTTGCCGAGATGATGGATGAGGCAGGATTCCCCGCCGGTGTTTTCAATCTGGTGAATGGCGATGGTGTCGGCGTCGGCTCGCAACTGTCGGCACATCCGGATGTGGATATGGTCAGCTTTACCGGATCGACCCGTGCTGGGACCGCGATCTCGAAAAGCGCAGCCGATACTTTGAAGAAGGTACATCTGGAGCTGGGCGGAAAAGGCGCAAACGTGGTCTTTGCCGATGCGGATGATAAGGCGGTCAAACGCGGTGTTTTGCACATGATGAACAACACCGGCCAAAGCTGTAACGCCCCAAGCCGCATGCTGGTTCAACGCCCGATCTATGATCAGGCCGTGGAAACCGCGGCCGAGGTGGCCAGCATGGTTTCGGTCGGTAGTGCGCAGGAAGAAGGACGTCACATCGGCCCCGTCGTGAACGAGCTTCAGTGGACCAAAATTCAGGACCTGATCCAGAAAGGTATAGATGAAGGCGCCCGTTTGGTGACGGGAGGCACCGGGCGTCCCGAAGGGCTGAACAAGGGCTATTATGTACGCCCGACCGTCTTTGCTGATGCCAACAACCATATGACCATCGCGCGCGAGGAAATTTTTGGCCCGGTCCTGACCATGATTCCCTTCGACACCGAAGAAGAGGCCGTCGAAATCGCCAATGACACGCCATATGGTCTGACCAACTATGTCCAGACACAGGATGGTGCGCGCGCCAACCGCATGGCGCGGGTGTTAAGGTCCGGCATGGTCGAGATGAATGGCCAGTCGCGCAGTGCAGGGTCGCCTTTTGGCGGCATGAAGCAATCCGGCAACGGGCGCGAAGGCGGTCTTTGGGGTTTGGAAGACTTTCTTGAGGTCAAAGCCGTTGGCGGCTGGGCGGCTGAGTAACCTCAGATCCAAACTTGGTAAAAGGGCGCGGCGGTGTTACCCGCCGCGCTTTTTCTATTCAGGTCGTACGATCAGTTGCGGTTGGCCGTCCGAAGTCTGCCGCGCAGACCGGCCATCCCAGCCAATCTCACCGGTCACACGCTGCCGATAGGCCGAGAAACTGTCGAACTGGACGACGTCCACGGGCGCGTCAAAGTGCAAGGTTACGCGCCGATGCGACCCGTCTCCCAACAAGGTCATACCTCGGATTTCCGCCCTGAAAGGCTGACCCAGATAGAGCCCCTCAACCCTGTCACCAACACGCAACTGCATGCGGTTTCCAGCCATTGCGTGTAACGTATTCCAATCGCGCACCCCATGTTGATGGGCCAGCACTTCCAGCGATTCACTGTGCGAGAGCGTGACCCCTGCACTGCGCAATCTCTCTCTTAGTCGCTTCGCTTGCGCTTTTAGCTCCTCAAGTGGAGCAATATTTTTTGAACGTGTCATTTCTTGCCTCGTTTCCAAAACGGGCGCCAATTCAGGACGGGGTTCGCATTGCCATCCGCGCGCCAGAAAAGGGCAACAGATGTTCATCTATCGGGTTTCACCAATACCAAATGGCAGCGAACGGCAGGGGACCCAAACCTGAAGGAAACCTTTGGCACCAGCGAGTGTATCTGTCAATCAGGCGCTGGCACTTTTCAACTCGCTGTCTGGTTCCAGATGGATGACAAAGACCGAACCTGGAAATTTTCGAACCAGTGCCTCTTCGATGTTGTCGCAGATTTCATGCGCGTCCGCGACTGACATGTCGCCGTCGACAACAAGGTGAAACTCAACAAAGATCATGTTAGCGGACCTGCGACCGCGCAGATCGTGATACTCCAGTGCCGGACCCAAATTGGCCGCGACCGTCTCGCGGACAGAGGTCAATTCCCCATCCGTTAGCGAAGCATCCATCAGCCCATCGACTGAACTGCGGATAACTTTCCATCCTTCCCATATTATGTTGATGGCGACCAGAATCGCGATGATGGGGTCAAGGATCAGCCACCCTGTCGCCATCGCAACCAGCAACCCGACCACGACCCCGACCGAGGTCATAAGGTCAGTCAGAATATGCTTTCCGCTTGCTACCAACGCAGGTGAGGTTTCACGTCGCCCTATCCTCAGCAGCAGAAACGCCCAGATGCCATTCAGGCAGGTGGCGCCCACATTAATGGCAATACCCAGTAACGGTTCCCCGGCCAGATGCGGATTAGGCAGGGCATAGACGGCCTCACGAATGATCAGCAGCGCAGCCAGAACGATCAGCGTTCCCTCAATCACCGCCGACAGATATTCGGCTTTTTTGTGCCCGAACGGGTGCTTTTTGTCCGGGGGCATGCCCGATATCCGCACTGCGAAAAAGGCGAGCAACGATGCGGCGACATTCACCACTGATTCCAGGGCATCCGATAGCAGAGCGACCGAGCCGGTCACCCACCAAGCCAATAGTTTCAGCAGCAAAACCGCCACCGAAACCGGAATCGCCCACGCTGCGAATGTCTGTGTGATCTGCCTGCTGTCCTGCTTCATGGATTCTCACTATCACAGGATGCGGCGGTGCGACGTTTGTTTTTGACGTGACTACGCGTCGGCCTGAGCAGCCTCAAATGCCAGCATTGCGCGCTTGACTGGCAGGCCCCAGTGATAGCCGCCTAGCCCACCGGATTTGCGTAGAGCCCGGTGGCACGGGATCAACCAACTGACCGGGTTGCGGCCAACCGCGGTACCCACGGCGCGAACGGCTTGTGGCGATCCCACACGTTGCGCAATCTCGGAATAGGTGGTGACCTGACCCGACGGAATGTGCATCAGCGCCTCCCAAACCTTGATTTGAAGAGGCGAACCGATGAGATACAGCGGCGTTGGTTCCAGCCGATCACTTGCCGCGCCAAAGGCACTCAGCACCCAGGGGCGCAGACGCATCGGATCCTCAATGAAATCCGCTTTTGGCCAACGCGAAATCATATCCTCCATCGCCGCCTCTTCGCCAGTTTCGGCCCCGAAGGCAATGCCGCAGATACCCTTGTCGGTTCCCATGACCAGTGCCGGGCCAAAGGGGCATTCGAACCAGCCCCAATAGATCGTCAGCCCCATGCCCCTGCGCGCGTATTCGCCGGGGCTCATGGATTCCCATTTCAGAAACAGATCGTGCAGACGGCCACTGCCGGACAGGCCGACGTTGTGCGCGGTTTCCAACGTGGTGAATCGTTCCCGCAGCAGTGCCTTGGCATGGCCCAGCGTCAGATACTGCTGGTAGCGTTTCGGCGATACTCCGGTCCAACGTGAGAACAGGCGCTGGAAATGCGCGGGGCTCATATCCATCTGGCGTGCCAATTCCTCTAGGCTCAAGCTTTCACCGCCCTGATCAATCAGGTCGATCGCGCGGCGCATGACGTTGTAGTGATAGCCGCTTTCAGGAGTCTGGACGTTCATGGTTTCACCTCATGCTCTGTTACAAAGAGCATAGTCGGATTGGCCGTAATTTAGCGACCCGAAACCTGCGCATTGACGCCGACGATTTCCGGACTGCCTGACTTGTGTTAAGGTCTTTTGGGTCAGGAGATTGCTTCCATGCCCCCAATCGACGCCTTCCAACTGTCCGATGCAGCTGCGCAAAAGTATCAGGCGCATTCTGTTCCGGCGATGTTCGGTCCGTTGGCTGAGGCTACGGTTCGACGCCTCAACTTGCCCGCCAACGGTCAGTTACTTGACGTCGCATGCGGCACTGGAGCCTTAACCCGCGTTCTTCTTGAGCATTTGCCCGGAAAAGGTCGTGTGGTTGGAGCTGACTTGAACCAAACGATGATCGAGGTGGCACGTTCCCTGGCAACGCCGACCGATCACGATCTTGAATGGTCCACCGCCGATGTGACGAATCTTCCGTTTGGCGACCAGAGTTTTGATCTCGCCTGCCTGCAGCAAGGGTTGCAGTTTTTCCCGGACAAACCCGCAGCATTGGCCGAGATTTACCGGGTGTTAAAATCCGGTGGTTCCCTGTGTTTGACCTGCTGGCGCGCAATATCGCCGTTCAATGATGCACTGGCTCAGGCTCTGGCCCGACATGTCGGCGAAAGCGCGGCGAAAAAAGCCCGGGCCCCGTTTTCCTTCCGGGACGGTGACTTGATCACCTCATTATTACAGGACGCCGGGTTTTCAGTCGTGGAACACGATGCAATCACTCTGCAACGCAGATTCGAGGACTTAAGAGCCCAAATTCTAGCGTTGCCAATAGAAAGCGACATCCGTCAGAAAGGCGAGGGTGCAACCGAACACGTGATCAACGATGTTTCGGACTTTCTGCTTCCATATGCGCAAGACGGCGTGTTCGTCGTGCCGCAGGAGGCACATTTCTTTGTCGCAACCCGGCCTTGATGCCCTTTACCCTGTGACCATCACACGGCATTAAGGCGCGGATGGCAAAACAACTCGGATATCACCAGATCCGCGAGATCTTTACGCGGTTCCATGACGCCGACCCTGAACCCAAGGGCGAGCTTGAACATGTCAACGTCTATACCCTGGTCGTCGCCGTAGCCCTGTCTGCGCAGGCCACAGATGTAGGCGTGAACAAGGCGACACGCGCCTTGTTCAAGATCGCCGACACGCCGCAAAAGATGCTGGATTTGGGCGAAGAAGGTCTTATCGAACACATCAAGACCATCGGTCTGTTCCGCCAGAAAGCCAAGAACGTCATCAAGCTCAGCCGTATTCTGGTCGACGAATATGGCGGCGAGGTACCCAATTCCCGTGCAGCTCTGCAATCGCTACCGGGCGTCGGGCGCAAGACGGCCAATGTGGTTCTGAACATGTGGTGGCAATACCCGGCACAGGCCGTCGACACCCATATTTTCCGTGTCGGCAATCGCACAGGTATTTGCCCGGGTAAAAATGTCGACGCCGTCGAGCGCGCCATCGAAGACAATATCCCCACAGACTTTCAGCTGCATGCGCATCACTGGTTGATCCTGCATGGCCGCTACCACTGCAAAGCACGCAAGCCTATGTGCCCTACCTGCATCATCCGCGATCTCTGCGAATTTGAGGACAAGAACCTATGAAAACCTACCAACTGACCGGCATCGGAAACGCCGTTGTGGACGTGATTTCCCAAGCCGACGACAGTTTCCTGGAGCTGATGGGCATCGAGAAAGGCATCATGCAACTGATTGAGCAGGAGCGTGGCGAAGTGCTTTATGCCTCGATGGAGGGTCGGGTGCAGACGCCGGGCGGTTCGGTCGCTAATACGATCGCCGGCGCGGGCGCGCTGGGGTTGGATTCGGCGTTTATCGGGCGGGTGCATGACGACGCTCTGGGCCGGTTCTACGCAGATGCGATGAACGAGGACGGCGTGGACTTCGTGAACCCTCCGGTACCCGGGGGCGAACTGCCGACCTCGCGTTCGATGATCTTTGTCTCGCCCGATGGGGAACGGTCGATGAACACTTATCTGGGGATTTCCTCGGAATTGTCGTCGCAGGACGTGTCGGATGACGTCGCGGGCAACAGCCAGATCATGTTCCTGGAGGGTTATCTGTTCGACAAGGAAAAGGGCAAAGCCGCGTTTCTTGAGGCCGCGCGTGCCTGTCACAGGGGCGGTGGCAAGGCGGGTATTGCCATTTCCGACCCGTTTTGCGTGGAACGCCACCGCGTCGATTTCCTGCTGTTGATCGAAAACGAGCTTGATTTTGTCATTGGCAACGAGGCCGAGATCAAATCCCTGTTCGAAACCGATGATCTGGAAGAGGCTCTTGCCAAAACCGCGGCGATCTGCCCGCTGGTCGTGTGCACGCGGTCCGGCGATGGCGTAACTGTTCTGAGCGAAGGACAACGCGTCGACGTTCCGGTCGAGAAAGTTGTACCGGTGGACGCAACCGGCGCGGGCGATCAGTTTGCCGCCGGGTTCCTGTTTGGCATGGCCACGGGCCGCGATCACGAAACCTGCGCCAAGATCGGCAATGTGTGCGCCCGCGAAGTCATCAGCCATATCGGCCCACGCCCCGAGGCAAACATGCAGGACCTGCTGCGCACCGAAGGATTGTTGTAGTCCGCTGACTAAGACCCAGCCGCCGCGTCGTTCAATGCCCAGTCATACTGATACGCTTTGACACGCGGCGCTTTCTTGAGTCGGGCACGTAGCTTGGGTTCCGCTGCGGTCGCAATATAGGCCAGAACAGCCTGTTCATTCGGCCCGAAATCCTCACGGAACCAGATAAAGATCTTCGACAGGATCAATCCACCGCGGTCGTCGAACTGCACGCCGCGCGGGTCATTAATATAGGCGTGTTCGGCGGCGGCAAAGTCGCTCTCAAGGGTCTCGGCCCGCCAGGCGCGATCCATCAGGTTAGGACATCCCACAGCAGCGCAATTCAGCGCATAATGGATACGCGGTTCATTGAATGTGGGCCGAATAATGCGGTGTTCGATGTCATTGAGGGTCAGCTCCTGCCCGGCCACATGCGTCAGAGTTTGGTTCCACGGCCCAATCGATAATGGCCCATCCTTGATGTCGCGGATCGACGTGACGGGATAGTTTGCAAGGACCACATCCACCGTCAGTGCATTGTACAGATTGATCCAATAGGCCAACTGCTGTTCGCGTGTCAGCCGCGCAGGGTCCACGGATTGAAGATCAACCAGATACTCGGAAAGGCGCGTCCGGTCCGCCTGTGTCACCTGTCCGTATGCCACCCGGTTCACCCCATATATGTCCGTGGAGACATAACGGCGCAAGAAGGCAGTCCATTCGCGATGATCGACCCTTTCACCTGGCGGAGACGCAAATCTTGTCAGGGTCTGCCCCGGCAACGCCTTTGGCGCGGGCAAAGCAAGCCGTTCGGCACTGGCGCAAGCGCTCAAAACTGTAAGCAGCAGCAGGATCAGAAGTTTTCTCATGATGCATCCTTTTGATTCCGTCGCATGGCCCGCATCTGCCCCTTGAGCCGCTTGAGCGGAGCCAGACTCGGATCGTTTAAGTCTGGCAGGTCGGGACCACCGGACAGTCGGGGAACTGCGGCATTCCACCAGCTTGGGCCAGTCGGCCCGTCAACCCGGTCTGGCGCGGCCAGATGCATGTCACGCTGCGCGTTATGAACGCACATGGACAGCGGCCCGTTCGCAGTGGCGACCATGAAGACGCAAGACGCGCAGCGGTCTTCTTCGAGCGCATCGGCGGCCATGAAATTGTGGATAAACACCGATTGTCGACGAACGGGACCCTGCAACAACCCTTGACCCAACCGCATCACGCATCCCAACAAATGTAGCCCGGCCCGCAGCGCCAACAGCGGGTTGCGCCTCACCATGCGCCAGACGCTGTCGCGGGTGTCGATATGGCCGTCTGCCGACTGATCAACCTTGCTGAGCGCAGCGATCACTTTGTGCGTCAGGCGCTTGGCGGACAAAAGCGAAACCGCGCGCCCTCCAGCGGTAACAACACTTGCATAGCGATTGCATTTTGCATGGCCCACGGCGGCCGTGTCGAAATGCAAGGGCGTTTCATACCCAGCCTCAACCGCCGCCATCACGCTATCCTGCGTGATCGCATCGGGCCGTTCGCGCAGCATTCCGCGCCCGGTATCGGCCTGCATCTGGAACGAGACAAAGGAGACCTCGGGGCAGTCTCGCATGAACTGCGCCAGCGCAGGCAATTCATCGAAGTTACCGCCGAAGACCGTTGTGTTGAACAACACCCGCAGACCCAGCCCACGCGTGTGCCGGATATAGGCACGGCGTACAACGTTCAGCTCAGCCTCGCTGTTGAACCCGTTGCGTTCCTGCGTCATGTCCACGTGAAACGCCACGTCGTCCAAACCGGCTGCAGCAAGCCGAGTCAGAAACGCCCGGCTGGCGCGAATGCCGTTTGTCATCAGGCAGGATCGCATGTTTAGGCTGCGAATCTCGCGGCACAGCGCCTCAAGGTCTTCGACCTTGCGCAGGGTCGGATCACCCCCCGTCAGTTGGACTGAAACTCCGGGGCCATAGTGGCTGTGGATTGTGGCAAGACGCGCAAACAATACCGACAACGGTGGGTCATAGGTCATCTCGGCCCGGTCCGAGAGGTAACAGAGCGTGCAGTCCAGATTACAGCGCTGCGTGACTTCCAATGCGACGCAGGCGATGGGGTAGAAACGCCCTGCCGTCTGCCCTGCGCCATATTCCCCGCATCCATGCAGACCGCCGCGCAACGGAGCGCGACGGTCGGTGCCGGTGAACTTGCGTCCGGCGGGTATTACAGAAGAGAGAGTTGGGGCCGTGTCCTTCATACCCGTCAAGCTAGACAGGTCGATAAGATGCGGCCACGCCCCCTCACGCCAACGTGCGGCTTGGTGAGTGAATCACCCGCAGCACCCGCCGGATTGTTTCAACGGAGCAGTTACAGGCGCTTCATTCAGGTTCGCACCCCGCCCCAGCCATGTGCGCTCGGCCAGATAGAAATCGGTGAACCGGGTGACAAAGTCATCAGACACGGTTTTCTGCGGTATACCGGTCGCCAGAAGAGCCTGCTGCCAAGCCTTCACTTTGGGATAGGCTGCCAACATATCGTGCCCGCTGTGATCCGCTACGATTGCAGCGCGGTGAAGCAACGGCAACCACGCCATATCGACATTGCCCAGCGCTTCACCCGCAAAGAAGGGCCCATCACCAAGCTGCTTTTCGGCCTTTGCGAACGAAGCGTTCAGCTTGGTCGTCCGATCCGCAAAGATCGCCTGATCCGCGCTTTGCATCGCGCTGCACTGAACCAGATAATGCTTGCTGGCCTGATAGCTCCACGCGCGGTTCAGGGCGCGCCGTTCGGGTGTCAGGTCGGGCTGCAGCGGTACTGTTACCTCGTCGAGGTATTCAGCAATTGCGTCAGATTCGAACAGCGCAGTACCGCCCTCGGTCACCAGAACCGGCACCTGGCCTGTCGGCGACAATTCCAGAAACCAGTCCGGCTTGTCGCTGAGGCTAATGTAGTCGATCTGATAAGGTACCTGCTTGGCTTCCAACAGCGCAGTGACACGCTGAACGAAGGGACAGATTTTGAAACTGATGATACGGATCATTGGTCTTTCCTTTTGCTGGTTTCATCTGTCAGACGAAGCCCGCGCCAAAAAGACGACGATCAGATCAACATTTTTTGCAGGATTTCGGTTTTTCCTGAACCTCCGAGATATTGCCCCGCACATCCATCGAGATGTTGCAGCAATCATCGAACGCTTTTCGCAGCTCTGCCCGGCCCTTTTGAACCCGGGACTTGAGCGTTGAATACGCCAGTCCTTGCGCCTTTGCATAATCCTGTTGGGACATACCATTGATGTCGATCGCCATCAGCATGTCCGCGGTTTCCTGCGGCAATCCGCGAATGAAAGGTTCGACGCATCCTTCAAGATCCTGGCGCGTTTCCGGATCATCCCGGTGATACCAAAGATCATCCGGGTGCGCCTCGGTACGGCCTGATTTTCGGTAGTGGTCGATGATCGTGCGGTCGGCCGTTTGAAACAACCACGGCTGCAGTTTGGCAGGGTCTTTCAGGTTGGGCAGACCAGTGAAAACCTTGACCGAGATCTCTTGCAACAGGTCTTCCACATCCGCGGTGTTGGACACACGCGAATGCAGAAACGCCTTCAGGCGTGCGCGGTACTTGGGCCAGATGTCTTCAATCTGCATGCCGCTTTATGACAGGTGATCGGCAAATGCGGCAACCACCTGCTGATACACATCGCGTTTGAATGGCACGATCTCTTCGATCAGCTTGCCCGGCTCCTGCCATTTCCACCGGGTGAACTCCGGGTGATCGGTCTGGATGTCGATCTGATCGTCGCGGCCGGTGAACCGCAGCATGAACCATTTCTGTTCCTGCCCGCGATAGCGGCCCTTCCAGATTTTGGGCACGATGTCGTGGGGCAAATCATAAGGCAGCCAGCCGTCCGTCTCGGCCACGATCTCAACGAGATCCGAGGTCACGCCGGTTTCCTCCCATAACTCACGCAGGGCTGCGTCCCAAGGGTCTTCGCCCTTGTCCACCCCGCCCTGCGGCATCTGCCACGCTTCTTTGTGGCGGTCATTTCGTTGGCCGACAAAGATCTTGCCCTCGGCATTCATCAGCATAAGTCCCACGCAGGGGCGATAAGGCAGTTTTGCGATCTCTTCTGGGGTCATACACGGCCTCGTAAACAAGCTTTGCAGTGTCTGTAGCAACCAGCAGAGCCGAGGCAAAGGGTGTGACGTTAGGTTTCGCGTGACAATGTTGACGCGAACGTCAATCTAACGAGCGAATATCGGGAGGGAGAGTTCGCCATGACTGCGTACCCAAACATGCTGGCCCCGCTGAATCTGGGCTTTACCACTTTGAAGAATCGCGTCCTGATGGGGTCGATGCACACGGGACTCGAAGAAACCGGAGACTGGAACCGTGTGGCCGAGTTCTATGCTGATCGCGCCCGTGGTGGAGTGGCGCTGATGGTAACAGGCGGGATTGGTCCGAACTTTGAGGGCTCGGTCCTGCCCGGTGCGTCGATGATGACTAATGACAAAGAGGTCGCGAACCACTCCATCGTTACCCAGCGTGTGCATGAGGCCGGCGGCAAGATCGCGATGCAGATCCTTCACGCAGGGCGCTATGCATACGGTCCGAAATGTGTGGCCCCCAGCCCGGTAAAGTCTCCGATCTCGCCCTTCCCGCCGAATGAACTGGATGAAGAGGGTATTGAAAAACAGATTGCCGATATCGTGAACGCCGCTGTTCTGGCCCAAAAAGCGGGTTACGATGGGGTCGAGATCATGGGCTCCGAGGGGTATTTCCTCAACCAGTTCCTGGTTACCCACACCAACAAGCGCACCGACCGCTGGGGCGGGTCATATGAGAACCGCATGCGCCTGCCGATTGAAGTCGTGCGCCGCACGCGAGAGGCCGTGGGCACCGATTTCATCATCATCTACCGCCTGTCGATGATTGACCTCATCCCCAATGGCTCGACCCATGAAGAGGTTGTTGAACTGGCCCAGCGTATCGAGAAAGCCGGTGCCACGATCATCAACACTGGCATCGGCTGGCACGAAGCCCGGATTCCGACCATTGCCACCAGCGTTCCTCGTGCGGCCTTTGCCTGGGTGACGAAGAAGCTGATGGGCAAGGTTTCGATTCCGGTCATCACCTCGAACCGGATTAACACACCCGAGGTCGCCGAAGAGGTCCTGTCGACGGGTTGCGCTGACATGGTATCTCTGGCCCGTCCGATGTTGGCCGATGCGGATTTCGTCAACAAGGCAATTGCAGGTAACGCGGCACAGATTGCGCCGTGCATCGCCTGCAATCAGGCCTGTCTGGACCACACATTCAGCGGCAAGCTGACCTCGTGCCTTGTGAACCCCCGCGCCTGCCATGAGACCGAATTGGAAATCACCACTACTGAAGCTCCAAAGACGGTTGCCATTGTCGGCGCCGGCCCCGCCGGATTGTCCACCGCAATGACTGCCGCACAGCGCGGCCACGACGTGACACTGTTCGATCGCGCCTCGGAGATTGGTGGCCAATTGAACATGGCCAAGCAAGTTCCGGGCAAAGAAGAGTTCTGGGGACTGGTCGATTGGTACCGCAATATGATGACCGACCTGGGTGTGAAGGTAGAGCTGAACCGTGAAGTAAGCGCCGACGACCTGACCGGCTTTGACGAGGTGGTCATCGCCACCGGCGTCACACCGCGTGATCCGCAGATTCCTGGTCAGGATCGGGACAACGTCATCAATTATATCGATGTGCTGCGCAACAAAGCCGAAGTCGGCAAATCTGTCGCCGTAATCGGCGCAGGTGGCATCGGGTTTGATGTGTCCGAGTTCCTGTTGGAAGACGGCCACAGCATCACCACCGACCTGCCCGCTTGGATGAAGGAGTGGGGCGTGACCGATCCGGCCGAGCATCGCTCGGGCCTGGCACCAGAAGGCCCTCAGCCTGCGGCACCTGCGCGTGATGTCACCTTGCTGCAGCGTAAGAAGCAAGCGCATGGCAAGGGTCTGGGCAAGACAACCGGGTGGATTCACCGCGCTACGCTCAAGATGAAGGACGTCAACTTTGTGGGCGGCGTGAACTACGAGCGTATCGATGAGGACGGCCTGCATGTCAGCTTTGGCGAAGAACGTGCTGATCCGACCGTGATCGCGGCGGACACAATCGTTCTGTGTTCCGGTCAGGTGTCCGAGCGCAGCCTCGCGGATGCGCTGATCGAACGCGGCATTACTCCGCACGTGATCGGCGGGGCCGATGTGGCGGCAGAGCTGGACGCCAAACGGGCGATCAATCAAGGTACGCGACTGGCGGCAACGTTCTAAAGCAACACCTCAATTGAACTGAAGGAAGCCGTCTCGAAAGAGGCGGCTTTTTTTGTGCCGCTTGACTCTCTTGTTACTAATGTACATATGTACGCTATGAGTCAGAAAATAGAACGCACCCAGACGGGAATTCGAATCGAAAAGCGCCTGCTGAAAGTCCTCAAAGGACTGGCAGAGTCGTTGGATATGACCCTTGGCGATCTAATCGAAGGCATCGCCTTGCACAGTTTTGAAAACAAGCCGGCGTTTTCCGAGGAAACGCTGGAGAAGATTAAGCAACTCAAAAATGTCTACGACCTCGACTGGACAGCCGAGGATAGCCACCGTTTCAAGGAGGACGGGGAATGAGCGCCGATATCACCAACGCATTTGAGAAACACGCCATCGACAACACGACCTTCGGACATGCCGAACATGTACAGGTCGCATACGATCTGCTGCGCAAGTATGATTTCATCGATGCCGCGGCGATCTACGCCAAGGGGATCCGAACGCTTGCAGCAAAGGCCGGTGCCCCGGACAAGTTCAATCTGACGATCACATACGCATTCATGAGCTTGATCGCAGAGCGTCTTGCCAGTTCTCAAACCAATTCATTCGAGGAATTCGCTGGGAACAACCCCGATTTGATGTCCAAGACTGTTCTCGATCAATGGTATTCACCAAAACGGCTGGATTCGGCGCTGGCGCGCAGCATTTTCCTGTTGCCCATCGCCGCTTAAACGCCTCTGCGTTGAGGGCACGCAGACTACTCTACATTTATGGTGATCACCTGAGACACAATTGGGGGCGAGTGCGGCACGTGGCCCGCGTCCCCCAGCACCAGTTGCAGTGTGTGCGTACCCGGGGACAGTTCCACGGTCGTCTCGGTCTGTCCGCCGCCGAAATGTAGATGATTGTCATCCGCTGGAAGACCATAGGCCAATTCATCCACACCGTCCTCGCCCTCACCAATCGGCGGGCGATCGATCAGCAAATGGTGGTGACCTGTGTTTTCCGCTTCGGTGCCGGCCGGGGCTACCCCCATTCCGCTCAACCCAAAGACCACGGTCACTGGCGATGACACCGTGTCGCCGTCCGACAGGTTTACAAAATAAACCCGAGCATCCGGGTTCGAGGGTGTTTCGCCACCAGCCCATGCAAGGGTCGCGGACAGACATATGGCTGCGATGGTATAAATGGCTTTCATGATCTCCTCCGTGGTCACAAATTTGCCATTGTCATCCTAGCATATCCGGCTGAAATCACCCAAAACCCTTGGCTTACAGGCTTTGTGGCCATCTGGGAAACCATCGTTTCCGCGTTTCCCATATGCAAACGATCCGAATTGAAACCCTGATATTATCCAATGTATGCCCTGTTTCCGCCCAGATTGGACGTCAGGTTGGCTCAAAGCACTAAGACCTGGGGAACGAGAATGGACCGACTGACCGAAATGGAAGCCTTTGCCAACGTGGTGGACCAGGGTGGCTTCACCGACGCGGCCAAGAAAATGGGCATCTCCAAATCGGCCGTGTCAAAGCATGTTTCCAGCCTCGAGGCCCGTTTGGGCGCAAGGCTGCTGAACCGCACGACCCGGCGTGTGTCGCCAACCGAGATTGGCCTGGCATATTATGATCGCGCGCGGCGTGTTTTGAATGACGCGGGCGAAGCCGATGCGCTTGTGACCTCGATGCAATCCGCCCCCTCGGGTCTGCTTCGGATCAGCGTTGCGACAGATTTCGGCGTCAATCACCTGTCTCCGGTTTTGTCAGACTTTCTGGCGGCCTATCCTGATATCACCGTGAACATGGTTTTGAACAACCGTTACGTCGAGCTGATTTCCGAAGGCTTCGATGTGGCCGTACGGATTGGTGAGCTGGAAGACAGCACCCTGCGCGCGCGCAAGTTGACTGAAACCGTCAAGCGGATGGTCGCGGCACCTAGCTATGTCGAGAAATTCGGCCGACCACAGAAAATTGACGACCTGAACGAACACAAGCTGCTGCACTACTCCAGCCAGTCTTCAGGCAACGTCTGGAAACTGACCGCACCTTCAGGCGAAAAACGACAGGTACGCACCGCGGGGTGGCTGAGCGTTAATGACGGTCAATCCCTGTTGAATGCGGCCATTTCCGGGCTGGGGATCGCTTATCTGCCCAGCTACCTGTACGCAGATGCGCTGAAGTCCGGTGCTGTACTGGACGCTATGCCGTCGCTTCCGGACGAGGTTCAGGGCGTCTACGCCGTTTACCCGCCCGGACGCTTTACTCAGCCCAAGGTGCGGGCATTCATAGATTTTCTCGTCGATGCCTTTCACGAAAAAGGCCCGATGGACTGGTGAATTAACCTCGGTGAAACTGTACGGCCCGCGCCTGCTGCGTGGGCCTTTTTTTATCGGCCATGATGTGAACGGGACTGCAGGGTTTAGTTGACCAGCAAAACCGCCTCAACCCGGCGATTCAGATCCCGGCCTTCCGGCGTGGCATTCGAGGTGAGCGGGGCAAGATAGCCGATTCCGCGCGCCTCGACCCGGTCTGCCGCGACGCCATGCGCCTCGATCAATCGGGCGCGTACAGCCTGAGCCCTGCCGGTACTGACCGAGATGTTGGCATCCAGCGCACCGGTGTCATCCGTGTGGCCCACAAGTGCCAGCCGGGTACTTGGGTTTTTGGCCAGAAACTCCGCTACCAATTCAAGCGAGGAAAAAGGCCCCTCGCCTAACGTCATCTCTCCGGTGCGGAAATGCAGGTCTTCCAATATTGTATGCCCGTTTTGTTCCAGACTGGCTAACAAATCGCCGGGCGACGTGACCGGTTCGTCGATCACAAGCGGTGGTGACGCCTCTGCACCCACCGGGGTGACCCGGATCATCTGCACATACCCGTCAGGCGGATTTCGACTGACCAGCAGGCTGACCACATTTCCCCCTCGGATGGCAGACAAAAAACGATAGTCCTGAATAGCCACGTACATGTCTGGTGTGGGCACAACTTCGGTGCCAAAGCGGAAGTCGAATCCACCACACGTTTTGGCCTGGCACTCAAGCAATACCTCGTACCCTTGCGCAGCGATCTGGTCACGCAACGGGGCCAGCAATTGCAGCGTCGTGCTGGAGCCGGATTGCAACCGCCAGGTAAACCGCTCGACTTTTCCTTCGACTTCTCGCGCCGGTACCGCCCCATCCGCAAAGGGCCCGATTGGCAGCTCATAGCTGTCAAGTTCACTGGTACGCTCGCTGACAAGACGCGCGCCGGAAGGCATTGTCAGGTTCTGCGCAAGACCCTGGCCGGCCATGATCATCAGGAATAGGGCAGCGGTTCGGATCATCGGGCCTGCGCATGGTATTCGTCGTTCGGAGCCATCGCCGTTGCGCTGGCCACCCGGTTCGACATGTTGAAAAATCCGGTCACATTGGCGATATCCCAAATGTCCCGGTCACTGAACCCAACATCCCGCAGACGTTGGCGATCAGGCTCTTCAATCTCGGTGCTGGCAGTGGTCATTTTGGCGGCAAAATCCAACATGGCGCGTTGGCGTTCATCCAGCGGTGCCACGCGGTAATTCATCACCAGCATCTCACCCAGTTGTGGGTTGCCCGACATTTGCCGGACAGCTGCCCCGTGGGCCACCAAACAGTAAAAGCACTTGTTGATCGCGGATACGACCACCGCGATCATTTCGCGTTCCAGTTTGGACAATCCGCTGTCGCCAAGCATCAGATCGTTGTAGTTCGCCGTAAACGCATTCAGCTTGTCGATATCGAATGCGTATGCCTTCAGCACATTGGGCACAAAACCCAGCTTTTCGACACAGATATCAAAATATTTCTGCGTTTCAGGCGGCAGCGGGTCCACAATCGGCAGGTCCAGCGCGGTGGGCAAGGTTTGGTTGGTCACGGCGGTCATTCTCCTTGGACAAGCTGACGGTAGTGGTATTCTCCGGTGATCTCCATCCCGAGCGCATGATAGAGACCATTTGCCCCGTCATTGGCTTTGGTGCAGATCACGCTCAGTGTATGCGCGCCGTTCTTTTGCGCCCAAATCCCCGCAGCGCGCATGGCCCATTGGCCCAGACCCTGACGTCGGTGCGCAGGCAGAATTTCCAGTGCATGGACCATTGCCACACCATCATGAATGGCGACAAATCCTGTCCCTGCCGGTTGATCGGAACGGCGCAGGAATACACCCGTTTTGGGCCCCTCCGCGCGGTCCATGACGGCCAGCCGTTCCGGCCCGATGACACCCTGCGCCCAGATCTCCTTCATGATCGCCAGCGGGCTCCAGATCGTAAAAGCGGTCACCCGCGGAATCGGTGTATCGGTCAGGTGATCCACTGGACATTGATAGATGTTGACCGGATCCAGAACCTCATAGCCACGATCCGCAAGCTGTATATCCAGCCCTGCGTCGGCGGTACGAAGGCAGAAAATAGGCCGTTGACCCATCGCGCGCATTGCCTGTTCGGCGTCATTTATTTCCGCATCGGTCGCCGGTGCCAGCGCATTGGCAGAGGAAACCCGCGAACCGCCACCCAATCCTTGCCGCAGGCGAAACGGGCCTAAAATACTATACCCAGCCGCTGGCCATGTGCCGTCGACGATGTCAGCCCAGTCAACGCTCAAAGCTCTAGCTCTTTCGCCAACCGGGTCGTCGCCGCATCAATTTGTGATCCGTTAGTACCCCGAACCACAACGTTAGAGCCGAATACGCCGTTCACCTGAAACGGATAGCTGCCGATGGCGAGATCTGGGAAATCTTCGGCCAGTGTGGACAGGATCGAGGCGATTTCACCTTCACCTCGGTTGATCCGCAGCGTTTGCGACAGCAAGGGATCGCCACCGGTCAGCTTTGGCAGAACGCTGGCGACCATGGCCTGAAAGATTGTGGGGATACCCGCCATCACATGCACATTCCCAAGCGTGAACCCTGGCGCGGTCGAAACGGGATTATCGATCAATGTCGCTCCATCCGGAATACGCGCCATACGCAACCGCGCGGCGTTCAGTTCCAGCCCCGAATTCTCATAGTGCCGTTCCAGCAACGCGCGGGCATCATCCCGCACGCCGATCGTCGCCCCAAAGGCTCGGGCAATACACTCGGCCGTGATGTCGTCATGAGTTGGCCCGATGCCGCCACTGGTGAACACATGATCAAAGCGGTCGGACAGCGCTTGGGCGGCTTCTTCGATGGCGGTTGGATCATCGCTGACGATACGCACTTCTTTCAGGTCAATGCCCTGTTTGGTCAGCTCTTGCGCAAGGTAGTTCGTATTTGCATCCCGCGTGCGTCCCGACAGGATTTCATCTCCGATCACAAGCATCGCTGCGGTTGGGTTCGGCATGACCTGTCCTTTCCTGCTATGGCACAGGCCGCAAGATATCGTTCTTGCCGAGCCTCGCAAGGTCCGTTTGTCAGTCCTGCAGTGTTTGGGCCGGCAAATCCGCCGTAATACGTTGGAACAGGTCCATGTCATTCATCGACCGCGCAAGGATCATCGCTCCTTCCAATCGGGCGATCGTTTCACCGGCGCGCGCTTCGGGGTTTGAGGCACCGGCGGCCCTGAAGACAGTTTCCAGCCATACGAGATTGCGTTCGAAAAACTCACGCGTCCTTCTGGCAACCGGGTCTGGCAATCTGGCGATCTCGGCACCGAACATGCCGCACAGGCACATCAGATCCTGTTCAATCAACGCCTGTCGATACGCTGCCACATATTGCTCAAGGGATTCCAACGGCGTTGCCTCGTCCAACCGACCCAGTGCCCCCAGAAACCGATCAGTGTACCGGGTAACCAGCGCCTCGCCCAAGGCTTCTTTGGTTGGAAAATGATAGTGAATGCTGGCGGATTTGATGCCGATTTCAGCCGCGATGTCGCGAAAACTAAAGGCATAATAGCCGCCTTGTCGCGCCATTCGCTCGGCCACATTCAATATGCGATTGGCGGTTTCTGACAGGGGTTTTTCCGTTTTGGGCATCGACGCCTCAATCTAATAATTACCTATCACTAGATAGGGGGTTGCATTTTATTTTCCAAGCTCAATATATCTACCTATCAGTAGATAGGGAATCTAATCATGGCACAGAAAACAACACTCATCATCGGTGGATCCAGTGGAATAGGTTTGGCCACAGCGCGCCAAATCATAGCAAGCGGCGGGCACGTGACCCTTGTCGGGTCATCGGCTGGCAAGTTGGACGCGGCGAAAGCGGAACTTGGCGACAACGCAGACATATACCGCGCGAACCTGCGAGACACGGCAGACGTCGAGGGGTTGATCAAACAGATCAAATCGGACGCGCGTCACATTCAGGGATTGGTTAATTCAGCCGGGACATTCGCGCCAAAACCGTTCCTGGAACACACGGCCGAGGATTACGACAGCTATCTGGACCTGAACCGCGCGACCTTTTTCATCACACAGGCCGTGGTCGAAAACATGAAAGCCAACGGAGGCGGCAATATCGTCAACATAGGCTCTATGTGGGCAAAACAGGCGGTACGCGCAACACCGTCCTCGGCCTATTCGATGGCCAAAGCCGGGCTTCATTCTCTGACACAGCACTTGGCTATGGAGCTGGCGGAACACAACATCCGGGTGAACGCCGTTTCTCCGGCGGTGGTGGTGACTCCCATCTATGGGGCCTTCATCGCACCGGACCAGATCGAGGCGACCTTGACTGATGCTTTCGACGCTTTCCACCCCATCGGCCGCGTCGGTCGGCCCGAGGATGTGGCGCATACCGTCACCCACCTTCTGTCCAATGACGCGGGTTGGGTCACCGGAGCAATCTGGGATGTGGATGGTGGCGTAATGGCGGGCCTCGTCTGACACTTCCCATACGGGCGGGCGGGCGTTAAGCCGGGTGGCATGAAGTTTGCCACCCCATTGATCCCCGCCCGCCTGATCCGTCGCTACAAACGCTTTCTGGCCGATTGCCAGTTAGAGGACGGGCGTGAAGTAACCGCCCATTGTGCCAATCCGGGTTCAATGATGGGCCTGGCGGAACCTGGCGAGAAGATCTGGCTGGAACCCAACGACGACCCGAAGAAAAAACTGAAATACGGCTGGCGTCTGGTCGATCATGAGAACGGGCATTTTACTGGTGTTGACACCTCGGTACCCAACAAAGCACTGCGCGCGGCCCTTCAGGCCGGCGAAATACCCGAGCTTGCAGCCTATGAAACCGTCCGTCCCGAGGTGAAGTACGGCGAAAACAGCCGTATTGATTTTCTGCTGACGCAACCTGGCCTGCCCGACGCCTATGTCGAGGTCAAAAGCGTGACCCTGTCCCGAGAACCGGATCTGGCAGAATTCCCCGACAGCGTCACCGCACGCGGTACCAAACATCTGGGAGAGCTGACGGCCATGGTGACCCAAGGACATCGCGCGATCATGTTGTATCTGGTGCAACGCACCGATTGCGACCGGTTCTCGCTGGCGGCGGATATAGACCCGGCCTATGCGGCGGCATTTGAGACGGCACAGGCGAAGGGCGTCGAGCGATTGGTGTATGGTACGCAAATTTCGCCCGACGGTGTTTGGGTGGATACCACACGATTCGGGGCTTTTAACCTGCCCGGATAATGTCACTCGCCCCCTGTCAGGTCCGGTTCACCCCTTGTTTCGGCATTCGAACTGGGTAGCTGAAAGGGGCATCACCATATCACTGGACTCAAATCTGGACCGCAGCGCCGACAGCATTTCGGCCACAACCGCATCCGGATCGACGCCTCCGCGCGCTCTGATTTCGTCAATCAACGGATTTCCATACACCAGGGCTGTCGCAAATTTCTCAAGGTCGGCGATTGGCTTGTTCAACCTGATGGTTTCGTGCGTAACGGTCCCCCAACCTGCGGCCGCAAGGTCCGCGTGTACGATGTCGGGGTCGCCGTAGTGGAACGGGACCTTGTAGAACCCGGGTGGGTTTTCGGGAAAGAACGTCATCGCCGCTTTGTGGGCTGTCTCGGAAAACGGGTTTTCGGACATATCGCTCCATACATTGAACACGTACCGGCCACCTGGCTTCAGAACACGGGCGGCTTCGCGATATGACGCAGTTTTGTCCGGAAAGAACATCACGCCAAACTGGCAAACGATCAGGTCAAAACTGTTGTCTTCGAAGGGCAATTCCATTGCGTTCGCTTGGGCAAACTCGACATTCTCACTGCCGGCGAGCTTGGCTTTTGCAATCTCCAACATGGGCGGATTAAGGTCCGTAACCGTCAGTGAAACAGACGGGTTTAACGCGTCGCGCAGCTTACGGCTGACAATTCCCGTTCCTGCGGCAAGCTCCAGAACGCGACCCGTTTCAAGGCCGCCACACAACCCGGTTAACCTGTCGGCATAGTCTTCGAAAATGTTCGGTCCCAGACCCTGATCGTAATGGTGTGGAATTTCACCGACAAAATTGGCAGAATTGCTGGACATTTCGATCCTCCAAAACGATCTCACTGGGAAAAAACAACATTCTATCTGAAATTATGATTTTGAGCGAATTTGGCAGACTTTGAAGCCTTGATCTGGGGGCGTTCCGCGCCATCTAACACCCGCAAACGCGCACCCTCTGGAACTTTCTGCACAAGCAGCGTAAAAGGCAGGCTGCGCGCAACATTTGGAGCTTAGCGTCGATGAAAGAACATCGTGGCCGCCTGACAAAAGACGGCATCCGCATTTACGAACAGGGAGACTTTGCTGGCATGCACGCCGCAGGGGCCTTGGCCGCGCGGATACTCGACGATATCGCAGAACATGTTTTTCCGGGCCAGACCACTGGGGCGCTTGACGGCATGATCACGCAGATGGTCGAGGATGCGGGCGCGACATCGGCGACGATTGGCTACAAAGGCTATCAGCACGCCAGCTGCATCAGCGTGAATCACGTGGTTTGCCACGGCATTCCCGGCGACAAACGGCTGAAGGATGGTGATATCCTGAATATCGATGTCACGGTCATCGTGGATGGCTGGTTCGGCGATACTTCGCGCATGTATGTTGCGGGAAAACTGCCCCGCAAGGCCGAACGTCTGATCCAAGTGACGCATGATGCGCTGTTCAAGGGCATCGAAGCGGTCAAGCCGGGCAATACGTTCGGCGATATCGGTCACGCCATTCAGGCCTATGTCGAGGCGCACCGGATGAGCGTTGTCCGTGATTTCTGTGGTCACGGACTGGGCCGCGTGTTCCACGCGCCGCCGAACGTGCTGCACTATGGACGTCCGGGCACCGGCGCGGTTCTGGAAGAGGGCATGTTCTTCACCATCGAACCGATGGTGAATCTGGGTCGCCCTGAGACGAAAACGCTGGCCGATGACTGGACCGCTGTGACCCGCGACAAGTCGCTGTCAGCGCAGTTCGAGCACTCGGTGGGCGTTACATCAGATGGCGTCGACATTTTCACCCTGTCGCCGGGCGAAAAATTTCATCCGACCTATTCGTCCTGATCGGCGGCCTGTTCGCGCAGGAGTTTCAGCAGCAATGTCTCTGACCCCCACGGTGTGATTGCATCGTGAATGAAGACAGGCGCGCGCGTTGGCTTAGGCTCAGGGCCGGTGCGGGCTTCGGCGTCCTTCGAAGGTGTCCAGAGAGGTGAGGTCAAAGCGCGGTCCATGGGCCGAGCTTACCATGGTCAGTTCAGATTCCCAAAAGGGTCGGAACCTCGGTCATATCGGAAAAGACCTCAGCTCCAATTCTGGCAAGTTGCGCGCCATCATCATGCGCTGCATAGCCCAGGCACCGCATACCGGCGCGGATTGCTGCTGTGGCACCGCTGGCGCTGTCTTCGATCACGACCGGCGACTTGGCCCCGAAGTGGCGCGCTGCAGTCAGAAACATGGTTGGGTCGGGTTTGCCAACACCCAACGTATAGGCCGAGAACATCACGTCCTTGAAGCGATCCCAAAGGCCATTCTGCCCCAGCGTGACTCGCATTTTGTCCGGCCCACCATTGGAAGCAACGCAGAAAGGTATTCCCCGCTCATCCAAAAGCGTTATCAATTCCCCAACGCCGGGAACCAAAGGGACACCTTGCCTCAGGCGGGCATCGGTTTCTGCATCGAATTCCTCAACCCAGTTCTCAGGCAGGCTAGCACCCAAACCGAGCGCGGTGTCCCGCACTTCCGGCATGCTTTTGCCGGTGAAAATCCTGTGGCAATCTTCTTCCGTCAAGGACAGTCCATGTCGGGCAAAGTTCGCGACCATCACCTGATTGGACAACGGCTCACTGTCGACCAGAACGCCGTCGCAATCGAAGATCACCAGATCATGCATCCGGATCGCCGTTCCACATCAGCGTTATATGCGTGTCGCCGTATTTTCGGCTGTCTTGCAGAGTGAAACCTTCGGGCGGCTGCATTGGGGCGTTTTCCTCCCACACGATCAGTGCGCCATCAGCGATCCAGCCGTTGGACAAGGCCGCAACGGCATTTTGACCGAGCCCCTTTCCGTATGGTGGATCCAGAAAGATCAGATCATAGGGCGCGTTTGTATTCTCGCTCAAGCGTGTCGCGTCGCGACGGATCAGGTCCGTGCGGTCAGCGCTGCGCGTCAGATCAATGTTCTTGCGGATCAACCCCTGTGCTACACGCCCGTCATCCACAAACGTCACATGCGCCGCACCGCGCGAGAGCGCCTCTAGCCCCAATGCGCCGGTACCGGCAAACAGGTCGAGAACACGCAGCCCATCAAAGTCGATCTGATGGCTCAGCACGTTGAACAGGCTTTCGCGCACCCGGTCCGTGGTGGGGCGCAGGTGCGCTGCGGCATCACCTTTGCCGACCGAAGCCAAGGCACGGCCTCGGAAATCTCCGGCGATGATCCTCACGCTTTGAGCAACGGTTTCAGGTCCGCGTCTGGGTCTGCCACGACCGTCGGATCGGCAGTCTTGCCCGCGTCTATCAGGCGTTTTCCGACCATGTAAGCGCGCGGGTCGTTCATGGCATCTACCGCAATCAACTGATCGCCTTCGTAGTACCAGAAGGACACCGTCTGCCCTTCACCCTTACGGGTCACGACACGGTCATACCCGGTATTTAGACCCGCAATTTGCAATTTGACATCATACTGGTCTGACCAGAACCAGGGCGTTGCCACATAGTCCTTAGCGGCACCCAGCATGTTCTGCGCTACGATTTCGGCCTGATCAATTGCGTTCGGAACGCTTTCCAGCCGGATGCGGCTACTGCCATGCGGGAAGGACGCACAATCGCCCGCAGCCCAGATCGACGGATCAGACGTGCGGCCATGAGCGTCCGTTTTGATGCCGTTGTCCAGTTCCAGCCCAGCCATCTCGGCCAGTTGGGTCGACGGTGCAATGCCCACACCAACCACGACGAAATCGACTTCAAGCTCGGTGCCATCGGTCAGGACGGCTCCGGTGACTTTGCCGTCGCGGCCCACCAGACGATCCAGTCCGACGCCTTCACGGATGTCGGCACCGTATTCGGTATGCAAAGCACGGAAGTAATCGCTGGTTTCCGGCGCCGCAACGCGTTGCAAAATACGCTCTGCCATCTCGACCAGTGTGACCTTGACCCCGCGCTTGGCGCAAACCGCAGCCGCTTCAAGCCCGATATAGCCACCACCCACAATCAGAGCGCGCGCACCTTCCGTCACGCGTGGCTCCATCTCGTCGATATGGGTCAGGTCGCGTACGACATGGACCCCTTCAAGGTCACCGCCAATGGCCGCAGGCAGGTAACGCGGATCAGAACCGGTTGTCAGGGCCAGTTCGTCATACGCAATCACTTCGTCGCCCAGCGAAACAGTCTTGGCCTGCGGGTCGATCGCGGTCACGCGCTGACCTAGACGCAGGGTGATGTTGTTGTCGGCATAAAAGCTTTCAGGGCGCAGGAACAGGCGTTCAAGTTCCATCTCACCCAACAGATAAGCCTTAGACAGGGGCGGTCTTTGGTAAGGCAGGTGCGGTTCAGCACCAATCAACGTGATGTCGCCTTCAAACCCGTCCTTACGCAGCCTCGCAACAAGGGATGATCCCGCCTGCCCGGCTCCGATCACAACAATATGGCTCATCTTCGTTCTGCCCCGTCAAATTCCCGTGGTTTCATTCACTGGCTCACCTATATTGCGGCTGAGGCCGACTCTGCAAATCCAATCGACAGGAGGAACAAGATGATTTCAACCGGTGATACGCTTCCCGACGCAACGTTGACTCAAATGGGGGCAGAAGGACCCGAAGAGGTTCGGATTTCGGACAAGACCAAAGGCCGCAAAGTTGTGCTATTTGCGGTACCCGGTGCATTCACGCCGACCTGCCACTCAGCCCACGTGCCCAGCTTTATGCGCACCAAGGAACAGTTCGACGCAAAGGGCGTGGACGAGATCATCTGCATCTCGGTCAACGATCCCTTTGTAATGAACGCATGGGGCGAAGCTACTGGCGCGACAGCTGCCGGTCTAACCATGCTGGCCGACGCCGCGTCCGAGTTTACCAAAGCTATCGGCATGGATTTCGACGCCCCTCCCGTCGGACTGATTGCGCGTTCAAAACGCTATGCGATGTTGGTCGAAGATGGCAAAGTCGTTGCGCTGAACCTTGAAGAAAACCCTGGTGCCTGCGAGATTTCGGCGGGCGAGGGTCTGCTTGAGGCCATCTAAGTCACTCGGGCCCCGGTTCGGCCGGGGCCACGTTAACCCTATTTCACTTGATGCGAATTCCTGATGGGTCGATACTTGGCCCAGTCTTTCAGGGAGTTTTTTTGATGAAGCTCAAAATCATCACAGTCATTCTGGGTGCCACGGGTGCACTGGCCGCGTGTGGCCCTGCTCCGACACCTCAACAACAGCAGGCGCGGCAGCATGAAATTGCCTGCCTCGGCGGCACGTTGGGCGGCGCGCTGATCGGTGGCGCGATCGGCAATCAATTCGGCGGAGGCACGGGCAAAGACATCCTTACTGCGGCAGGCGCTGTGGCCGGTGGCGCCTCGGGCCAGCGTTTCGCGTGCTGAGAAGGGAATGATGATGAAAACAGCGATTTTGACGGCAACAGCGATAGTTTTGGCCAGTGCAACCTTTGCGGAAACCGTGGCCGAGCTGCATGAAAAACAACTGAATGCAATTGATGCAAATAATGACGGCTTCCTGTCCAAGGACGAGTTCAACGCCTTTTCGGATTATGCCTTTCAGGCAATGGACGAAGACAAGAACGGAACGCTGGGTCTGGAAGAGGCCAAGCCGTTCTTGGACATAAAGCAGTTTCAAAACGTTGACCGCAACAACGACAGCTTTATCTCACGATCAGAGTATGACCGGCAGATGGGCGATGATTTTTCTACCGCCGATCAGGACGGAAACGGCCAGTTGAATTGATCGAACAACCGGGTTGAACGATAGGAGCGTGGTATGAAAAAGTGGATAGCCCTCGGCATTCTGGGGTTTCTTGCCGCCTGTGATACGCAGCAAGCCCCTGTGGTGACCGGACCGGACGGTCAAGCCCGGATCCAGATCAATACTGCGGGCCTGACGTGCTATGATACGCGTTGTTTGGACATCAATCCAGCGGCGCGAAGCGTTCGATCGGTTGGGAATCGGACAACCGGAATTCCACGAGACATCGACGTTAGTAACGGCACGGTCACACCCGCCGATTTCCGACGTCTTGGTGAAATCGCTTCTCTGGCCGGCGGTATGGGCTCCAGAGGAGACCGTTAGACGAGGCTGTCCATTTTTCGCGCCAACTTGGCGTCCAGCGACGATAACCCACCAACATCATGTGTGGACAGGACCACCTCGACCGTGCGGTACACGTTTGACCATTCTGGGTGATGGTTCCATTTCTCGGCAAAGATCGCCACCTGGGTCATCCAGCCAAAGGCGTGGACAAAATCCTCGAAAATGAAGGTCTTGGTGATCGCGTCCCGGTCCGTGACCATGGTCCAGCCGTTGTCGAACAGCGGATCAAGAAGAGGGCCGCGAGTTTCGGTCGACAATAGTTCCGTCATTGCTGTTCCTCCGGATTCGATTTTCTGAACGGACCGTAATCCGTCAGAATCTCGATCTCTTCTCCCACTGCGTGGGCCTCGGCGTCCAGATATTTCTTTATCGCATCGGCAAAGCCCGGGTCATTGACCCAATGCAAGCTATGCGTGTACGTGGGCAGATAACCTCGCGCCAGCTTGTGTTCACCCTGCGCGCCTGCTTCGACCCGTGCCAGACCTTCCGCGATGGCAAAGTCGATCGCCCTATAATAGCACAATTCAAAATGCAGGCAGGCGTGATGCTCGGTGCAGCCCCAATAGCGACCAAAGAGCGTCTCGCGGCCTATGAAATTAAGCGCACCGGCAATTGCGTGCCCGTCCCTCTCTGCCAGAATCAAGGCCATGTCACCCGCCATGGTTTCATGTGCAATATCAAAGAACTGGCGGGTCAGGTAAGGCACACCCCATTTCCGCGATCCGGTGTCCTGATAGAATTGCCAGAAAGCGTCCCAGTGTTCGCGGCGCAGATCATCCCCTGACAGTGTGCGAACCTCGCCGCCAAAATCGTTGGCCTGCGCACGTTCTTTCCGGATGTTTTTGCGCTTGCGCGAAGATAAAGCCGCAAGAAACCCGCCAAAATCAGCATAATCATCATTCAGCCAGTGAAACTGCTGAGAATGGCGCAGCATCAGGCCCATCTGCTGGCCTGCCAGCGCCTCATCCTCGGTGCAGAAGGTCGCGTGAATCGAAGACACCTGATTGTCCGCGGCTAGTTGCACCGCCCCCTGCACCAGGGCCGACATGCCCATTGCCTCATACCCGGGACGAACCAGAAACCTGCGCCCGGTGGCCGGGGTGAACGGAACTGCGATCTGAAGCTTGGGATAGTAACGCCCACCGGCGTTCTCATAAGCATGGGCCCAATTGTGGTCGAATATGTATTCACCCTGACTGTGGGATTTTGCATACATCGGAGCCGCCGCGACCAGCATGCCGTCGAGATAAGCCGTCAGGTATTGCGGCTGCCATCCGGTGCCGCGTCCGACCGAGCCACTGTGTTCCAATGCAAGAAGGAACCGATGCGTAGTGAACGGATCAAACGGTCGCCCGCCGTCTACGACCTCGGGGCAGGCGCAGCTATCCCAATCCGCCGCAGATATCTGCGACAATGAGCTTAGTACCCGAACCTCAATCTGCGCCTGATCCATTTGTCCTCCGCGTCAGACCTTTATCTGTGACGTCGCAGGGTCGGTTCAACCCGGATGAGCGGCCTGGTAGCCTTCGAAGGTCACATTGTCGGCAATTGCGCGGGCTTTTGCCTCTTGTTCAGGCGATCGCACAGTCCAACACAAGATCGGTACGCCGCGCGCCTTCAGGTCGGCTACGCGAGGGCGTTCAAGGTCTTCGACCTCGTGACTGATGAAGCTGGCACCGACTCGGTCGAAATCGGGAATGTCGCGCAGATGGTCACAGACGCTCTGGGGTAAAAGTTCTACCTTTGGCTGGTAGGAACCTGTCACGATGCCGCGCGGCAGGTGCGGTGCCAACCGCGCCAGTTCCGCAACCGAATTAGGATTAAACGACATAACCGCCACCGGACCCGTATAGCCCTGTAAGGCGCGCACTGCGTCTTGTTCCATTGGGCCTACGGATGTGCCCATCGCGCCGTCCTGATCCTTGAACTCGATCAGCAGCGGGACCTTGCCCGCCACGATCTGCAGAACCTCATCCAACGTCGGGATGCCATCATCTGCGTGCAGCAGAGTGGTGCCTGACGCCTGCGCCGAAGTGATCTGCTGGATCGGTCCGGGCTGCCCGGTCAGGCGGGTCATGTCATAGTCATGAAACACCATAGCCCGGTTATCCGAGGTTCGTTGCAGATCAATCTCGATCCCATAACCGGCGTCGACAGCAGCCCGAATGGCCGCCCGGCTGTTTTCCGGGCGGTGGTCTTCTTTGTCATGCAGCGCCCGGTGCGCCAACGGGACTTGAAGAAATACGTCAGGTAGTTTGGGCGTCATTGAACTTCGAAAATACCTTCGATCTCAACCGCCACACCCAAAGGCAGCGCTGCCGCGCTGACAGCGGAACGCGAATGGCGACCCGCATCGCCCAGCGCCTCGACCAGAAAGTCCGACGCGCCGTTGATCACCTGCGGCTGGGCAGTGAAGTCGGCGGTCGAATTCACGAATCCGGTCAGCTTGATCACGCGCACCAGCTTTTCGATGTCGCCTCCGCAAGCTGCTTTGACCTGTGCCAAAAGGTTGATCGCACACACCTTTGCAGCAGCAGCGCCAGCCTCGACCTCCATGTCGGCACCCAGCTTGCCGGTAATCAGGTCGTCATCCTTCGAGATCTGTCCCGAGACATAGACGATATTGCCCACGCGCACGAAGGGCACATAGTTGGCAGCCGGCGCAGGCGCGTCCGGCAGGTTGACGCCCAGGCTTTCCAGTTTCGCCGCGATGCTCATGAGGTCTCCTCCCA
Source organism: Ruegeria atlantica (assembly GCF_013032505.1). Taxonomy (GTDB): domain Bacteria; phylum Pseudomonadota; class Alphaproteobacteria; order Rhodobacterales; family Rhodobacteraceae; genus Ruegeria; species Ruegeria atlantica_F. Next base: position 211,561 of record NZ_WQCG01000004.1, on the reverse strand, counting down.
GTTCTGAGTCGGGGCGAAGCTAACCGGGAAGGCGAGGATCGAAAAGTGCGAAAACGGCGATGTGACCTCAACCGTATGTGGGCGTAACTTTTCTTATTCCGAACTGTTGAACGTGTGTCACTTTACGTTGACCGCTTCGGCGGGTTAAACGCTATCTGTTTCATATTGGTGGCGAAACGCTTATGTGAATTTGGATAGGCCGGGCACAACGGCCAAAGATAGTATTGATTGATTGTTCGGGTACGGATTGTCCCGACTTTTTGGAGTGGCGACGACCGTGTTGAGCAGAATCAGCCTGAAACCCCTGATCATTCTGTCCGTAATGGCAGTTCTCAGCGCCTGCGCAACGCGCCCTCCCGAAGGCGCGCCGCAGGGCGAGGTATTTGATCCGTATGAAAACAACAACCGGGGCATCCACAAGTTCAATCTTGGCGTCGACCGGTTTCTGTTTCGTCCGGCCTCGAAAGGGTACGTGAAGATCGTGCCTGACCCGATGGTGACAAGCTTCAACCATTTCGCTGAAAACCTGACGATGCCCGGCCAGGCAGTTGACTACCTGCTGCAAGGCAATGTCAAGCAATCCGGCAACGCACTGTTGCGGTTTGTGATCAATTCGACCGTTGGTGGGCTGGGGTTATCAGCCCCCGCCGACGAGCTGAACCTTCCGCCTGTGGATACCGACTTTGGTGAAACACTGCACGTATGGGGTTTTGGAGAAGGCGCCTATGTTGAACTACCCCTCTACGGCCCTTCAACGCAGCGGGATTCGATTGGCGTTATCGTCAACCTGTTCTCGAATCCGATAAACTTTTCTCCGGTCCGTCCCGTCGACAATATTGGCGTTTATGCCGAGGTCGTGCGCCGGATGGGTGATCGGGGCCGTTTCTCGGACACGGTCGACTCAATCCTGTATGAAAGCGCCGACAGTTACGCGCAGGCGCGGACCATTTACCTACAAAATCGCCGCTTCGAACTGGCGAGAGACGATGAGGAAGCCTATCTGGGTCTTTACGACGACCCTTATGCAGACAATGGAACCGACCCAGTCAGAGATCCCTACCTAGACCCATACGAGGACCCCTATGAGGACCCCTATGCCGAGTAACTCTATGAACCGCCGCGGTTTTGTCGCCACCGGCCTAACAGGTCTGGCACTTGCCGCCCTGCCCATTTCCGCCTTTGCCCAGACGGAAGCCAGCGCCAAGGCTCTGGTCGTCAGTGTCGTGGATGATATCAACCGTGTTATTGCTTCGGGCAAATCCGAAAAGGCGATGATCCGGGATTTCGAAAAGATCTTTGTGCAATATGCCGATGTGCCGATCATGGCACGTTATGTGCTGGGGGCAGACGCCCGTTCAGCCAGCCCATCACAGTTAAAAAAGTTCACCAGAGCGTTTCAGGGCTATATCTCGAACAAATATGGCCGACGTTTCCGCGAATTCATTGGTGGGCAGGTCACTGTCCGGAACGCCCGCAAGATCAAGGCTGGCTATGAAGTACGGACCTCGGTCAAGCTGCAAGGCTCGTCCCCCTTCGAGGTGACATTCCTGGTGTCTGACAAATCGGGGCGCGACAAGTTCTTCAATATGTTCATCGAAGGCGTGAATATGCTGCTGACCGAACGGACCGAAATTGGCGCAATGCTGGACGCTCGTGGCGGCGACCTGAACCGTCTGATCAAGGACATGGGCTAAACCAAGGTTAGTCGACCCGGTTAAGAATTAGAAAAACGCCGCGCGATAGGGTTCGCGCGGCGTTTTTTAGCTCAATTCAGTCGCTCTCCGGTCTCTTTGGCGAAGTAGGACACCTTGCTCATGTCAAAGGCCAGGTTCAGCATTTTGCCTGCCTGGGCACTGGTTTCCGCGTGCAAACGCGCAGTGACCTGCTTGCCGCCCAGTTCCGAGACCACATAGGTATCGGCCCCTGCCGGTTCGACCATATCGACCATGCACGCGGCTTCCTGTACGCCGTCACCAGCGCGGAATCCTGCCTCGGCGATGTCCTCGGGGCGCAGGCCCAGAATCACGTCCTCGGGTAGCGACAGATCGCGCGCCTCGTTCAGAACCAGCGTCTCACCTGTTTCGCGCGAGATGGCGATTTGTGTACCCGACCCGTTTTTAGAGACCTGCGCCGGGATCAGGTTCATCGCGGGCGAGCCCATGAAATCAGCGACAAACAGATTGGCCGGGTTGTTGTAAATTTCGGCCGGGCTACCGATTTGCTGAACGATACCGCCTTTCAGGACCACGATCTTTGTGGCCAGTGTCATCGCCTCGATCTGGTCATGGGTGACATACACAATGGATGCATCCAGCGTCTGGTGCAGCTTCTTGATCTCAGTTCGCATCTCAACCCGCAGCTTGGCGTCGAGGTTCGACAATGGCTCATCAAACAGGAACAGTTTCGGGTCACGCACCAGCGCACGACCCATCGCCACCCTCTGACGCTGACCACCGGACAGCTGGCTGGGGCGACGGTTCAACAGCGGCTCAATTTGCAGCAACGAGGCAACGTCCTTGAGCTTGGCATCCTGCGTCGCCTGATCGACCCCGCGGACCTTCATGCCGAAAGTGATGTTCTTGGCCACGCTCATCGTTGGATACAAAGCATATGACTGGAACACCATTGCGATGTCGCGGTCCTTGGGGCTGACATGTGTCATGTCCTTGCCGCCAATCGCCAGTGTCCCGTCGGTGATTTCCTCCAGCCCTGCAATACAATTCAGCAGGGTGGATTTACCGCAACCCGAAGGGCCGACCAGCACCAGGAAATCGCCCGGTTCGATCGAGATGTTGATGTCTTTCAGAATTTCGGTCGCACCGTAATTCTTATAGAGTTTGTTAATATCGAGGATGGGAGCCATGGGTTATCCCTTCACTGAACCAGCGGTCAGGCCGCGGATGAAATATTTACCGGCAACGACATAGACAAGCAGCGTCGGCAGCCCCGCGATGATCGCGGCGGCCATGTCGACGTTGTACTCTTTGACGCCGGTGGTGGAGTTTACGATGTTGTTGAGCGCAACGGTCACGGGCTGAGTGCCTGCCTGGCTGAATGACACGCCGAACAGGAAGTCGTTCCAGATCTGCGTGAACTGCCAGATCACGGTCACCACGATGATGGGCAGCGACAGCGGCAGGAAAATCGACCAGAAAATCCGCATGAAGCCCGCGCCATCAACCCGCGCGGCCTTGGTCAGCTCGGCCGGAATGGTGACATAGTAGTTGCGGAAAAACAGCGTGGTGAAACCCAGTCCGTAGATTACGTGGACAAAGATCAGACCCGGAATGGTCCCGGCGATCCCCATCATGCCCAGCAGACGCGCCATCGGCAGCAGAACAACCTGAAACGGGATGAAGCAGCCAAACAGCATCAGCGAGAAGATGATGTTGGCCCCTTTGAACCGCCATTGCGCCACGACATAGCCGTTCAACGCACCCAGCAGGGTCGAGATGGCAACCGCAGGAACCGCAATCAGGACCGAGTTCCAGAAATAGGGCCGCAGGCCTTCACACTGGATACCGGTACAGGCGCCAGACCATGCCGTTTTCCAAGCATCGAAACTGACTTCGCGTGGCAGTGAGATCAACGATCCGGTGCGAATTTCCTCAAGGCTTTTCAGCGATGTGGTCAACATCACGAACAGCGGCATCAGGTAATACAGCGCAAACAGGCCAAGCAGGACATATAGCAACCAGCGCAAGGCAATCTTGCCAGTGGCACTTTGCGTGCGGGTTTGGGTTTGGGGCATCGACAGATCAGTCATTTTTCGCCCTCAGCTCTGAGTAAAGGTAGGGAACCACGATCGCAAACACGACAAGCATCATGATCATCGCGGACGAGGCCGCCTGACCAATATCGCCGCGCGAGAACGCCATGGCGTACATGTATGTGGCGGGCAAATCGGTTGCGTAACCCGGACCACCGCCTGTCAGGGCGATGACTAGGTCAAAGCTTTTGATCGCAAGGTGCGCCAGCACGATGAAGGCCGATAGGAAGATCGGAGCCATCGACGGGATGATGATCGCCGTATAGATGCGCCAAGTGGGGATACCATCGACCTGCGCGGCCTTGATGATTTCGCCATCCACCGAACGCAGACCTGCCAGAAACAACGCCATGACAAAGCCCGAACTCTGCCAGATCGCAGCGATTACGATCGTGTAGATCGCGTAGTCAGGGTTCACCAGCCAGTCGAACTCGAAATTCGGAAAGCCCCAGCCCTGCACCATGGATTCAATGCCCAGACCCGGGTTTAAAATCCACTTCCATGCTGTGCCGGTCACGATCATCGACAGCGCCATCGGATATAGGTAAATCGTGCGGATCGCACCTTCGACGCGGATTTTCTGATCCAGCAGGATAGCAAGCAACAGGCCTAGCACCATCGCGATCACGATGAAAAGCGCGCCGAAAATATACAGGTTATTGATTGCCGTGTCCCAGCGGGGAGAATCAAACAGGCGTTCATACTGAATGAAGCCTTTGATCTCGTATTTCGGCAGTAGTTTCGATCGTGTCAGCGACACCCATGCAGTCCATCCGATAAAGCCGTAGACAAAGATCAATACGGCGATGAACGACGGTGCCAGCACCACCTTGGGCAGGTGATTTTCCAGCCATTCGGACATTTTAGCCTCCGGGGAAAGATGCTCTGCCCCTCAGTATAGGGGGCAGAGCGTATTGGATCAGTAGCTGTTGGCCACTGCGTCCGCCAGTTGCTGAACAGCATCAGCCGAGGACATATCCGAGTTGAAGTGCGCGGTCACAACGTCGGTGATCGCACCGGACTGCGACCCGCGCAGCGCCATGCCGTGGGCATAGGACGGCAGCAGCGAACCTGCGTCCGAGGTCGAGCCCATATCTTCGGCCGACAGGTTGGCGCAGATGTCGAAGTCATCCAGTGCCACGTCGGTGCGCGCAGGGATCGAGCCTTTGTTCAGGTTGAACACTTTCTGGAAGTTCGGTGCCACGATCAGCTTGGCCAGCAGGTCCTGACCGGCTTTCTTGTCGTCACCGTCCACGTCGAACATGGCAAAGCTGTCGACGTTGTACAGGTAGCCGTCACCGGGGGTCGAGGCGCACAAGAAATCCTCGCCCGGCTTCTTGCCAGCCGCCAGGAATTCGCCCTTGGCCCAGTCACCCATGATCTGGAAGGCCGCTTCGCCGTTCATGACCATAGCTGTTGCCAGGTTCCAGTCACGACCCGAGAAGTTTTCGTCCACATAACCACGCAGGGTGCGCATCTGATCAAATACTTGGACCATCGTGTCCGAAGTCAGTGCCTCGGGGTCCAGATCAACCAGCGCTTTCTGGAAGAACTCAGGGCCACCAATGCCCAGAACTACGGTTTCGAATACAGTCGCGTCCTGCCACGCCTGACCACCATGGGCCAACGGGATCACGCCAGCGGCCTGCAGCTTTTCAGCGGCGGCGTTGAATTCGTCCCAGGTGGTCGGCATTTCGATGCCATTGGCCGCCAGAACGTCGGCGTTGGCCCAGATCCAGTCTACGCGGTGCACGTTTACCGGTGCTGCACACCAGGTGCCTTCGCACTTCATGTGACCAGCGATCGATGCGGGCAGCACTTCGCCCCAGCCTTCGGCCTCAGCAACGGCCGAGATATCGGCCAGAACGCCTTCTTCATACCATTCCTGAATGGCGGGGCCCTTCAGCTGAACGGCGGTCGGAGCATTGCCAGCCAGAACGCGGGCACGCAGCGCAGTCATTGCAGCGTCACCGCCACCGCCAGCAACAGGCATATCGGTCCAGGTGCCGCCATTCGAGGCGAACTCTTCCTGCAGAACGGCAACCGATTTGGCTTCACCGCCCGAGGTCCACCAGTGCAGAACTTCAGCCTGCGGTTCAGCCACAGCACCCGACGCGGCCGCAACGGCCAAGGTCGAAACGGTGGCAAATGCAAAACGATTCATTTCTTGTCTCCTCCCTGAGAACTCAGTGACTGCCGAGGCAGCGATGGCGCTATTACTGAGATCAGTTGCCCTCCTGACAACTTGGAAATCACGTTAAGACGCGGACACCGCCCAAATTTTCACCACTTCTGTTACAGCGTGTTACGTTGACATTGAATCTGTTTCCGTTCGTTACAATGGACGGAAACAGAACAAGAAGATTGGGAGGACAGACAGAGTGAGCATTCCGCGGCTGCTGGTGGTGGATGACGACCCTGATATGCGGTCGATGATGACCCAATTACTGCAAAAGAACGGGTTCATCGCCCTGCCTGCCAGCGCTGAGCGGGAAATCCGCGCGCACCTGTCCAATGGTCGGATCGACTTGATCCTGCTGGACGTCATGTTGGGGGATGAAAACGGCATCGACATCTGTGCACGGTTGCGACGCGAACAGGACGTGCCGATCATTCTGGTCTCGGCCTTGTCCGCCGACCATCAGCGCATGGCGGGGTACGAGGTCGGGGCAGACGACTACATCGCCAAACCATTCAACCCCCAACTGATGCTAGCCCGTGTCCGGGCAGTAATGCAGCGCGCAAGACGGTCGTCTTCGTTGGCCTATCGCCGTCGTACGCGTACTTTTCGGTTCAACGGTTGGGTCTTTGACGGCAAGCGCGACGACTTGCATTCGCCCGAAGGCTATCTCGTCGCGCTATCGCAACGGGAAACCGCCCTGCTCAAGGTCCTGCTGGCCAATCCGCACATACCACTGACCCGCGATGAAATCGTCGCGGCGCTGGATGTCACGGGCGACAGCGACAAGCCCGAAGCCCAGGGGCGCGCCATCGACATGCTGGTCGGCCGTTTGCGCTCGAAGATCGAGGCCAACCCGAAAGATCCACAAATGCTGCGCACAGAACGCGGGGTCGGCTATATCTTTGCCGCCGACATTTCGGTCGAAGAATGACGCTGCGCCTGCGCAATTTGGGATGGCTGTGGACCCTCTCGGCCTTTGCGGCCGGGCTTGTCTCGGCCGGGATGTGGTTCGCATCGGCCCGCGCCTGGAACGACTATCTGCTGCAGTCCTTTGTCGCCGGTTTCACGGTCTACGAAGAACTTCGGACCGGCATGGCCCCGTCCGAAGGACTATCGATCACTCGATTGCCGCCCCAAGACACAGCCCTTGCCGAAAATGGTGAGTTCCAGCGGTTGCCTGGGTTTTCAGACCGCCGCTTCGTCACCAACCTTTCGATCCTTACCGATAGTTCCTCACCGCTGAGCGGGCGTGAGTTAACCGTGGCGATTCTGTCTGATCGGCTGGTGTACCCGGTTTCGGATATTGTGTCGGGCAATGATCAGACCGGACCCGAGAAAATGGGGAACCTGACCCGGTTGCTGGCGACATACTGCAGTGAACCAATCCTGATCGCGAAATTCGGACGCGAGGCCTGGCACCAGGTCGACGGAACCAAGATTTGGGGCTGTCAGGCTGCACCCGTTGACCTGCGCCTGCCTGCGGTTCTTATAGGGATCGTCGCCCTGGCGGTCATCCTGTCTTCGGTCAGCAATGTTTCGGAAACTTTCACCCGGTTTGCCCGCGCGCTGCGCGAACGACAGCGCCTTGGCGGGCCGGAAAGCTATGAAGTGGATGGCCCGGATGAGCTGCGCGACATCGTTTCGGCGGTGAACGCCAACCTCGAGGCCGAGCGCGCTCAGCTTGAAAAACGGGCGACGGTCCTGTCCGGCGTCAGCCACGATCTCGGCACACCTGCCACCCGCGTGCGACTGCGTGCAGCCCTGATCCCCGACGACGAACTGCGTGAGAAACTCGAGGCGGATGTCGATCAGATGACTGGCATGATCGAAAGCGTCCTGACCTACACACGGTCCGAACTGGATGTTGAAGAACCACGCCAGATCTCCCTGACATCGCTGGTCGAATCTCTGGTCGCCGACTATCAAGACATGGACCTGCCGGTGACGCTGAAAAAGACCGAGCCGGTTTCAGTCGAAGGCGCCACCTCGGTTTTCATGTCCCGGCGCGGTCACGGACAGCTGACCGAAACACGTCGCGTTCTGGTCATGGCGCGCCCCATATCGCTCAAGCGCGCGCTGACCAATCTGATCGACAATGCGTTGAAATATGGTCGGCATGCCGAAGTGCAACTGGAAACCGATGCAACCACCGCAACGATCACGGTAGAAGACAAAGGCACCGATCTGTCTGTCTCGGACATCGAAAACCTGATGGCCCCATTTCGGCGCGGCTCTAACACCGGGTCATCCGATGGCTACGGTCTGGGCCTGACGATCGCTGCAACTGTGGCCGAGCAACACGGTGGAGAAATGCGATTTGAGGCTGGAGACTGCGGCCTGCGCGCCTGTTTGCAAATCGCCCGGCATTGAGAATGCTAGGTCACATAGCTGCGCACCAGCGCGCCTGCGATAAGCGACCATCCGTCGGCGATGACAAAGAACGCCAACTTGAATGGCAACGAAACCGTGGCGGGTGGTACCATCATCATCCCCATCGACATCAGCACCGCCGCAACCACAAGGTCGATGATCAGAAACGGTAGAAAGACCAGAAACCCGATCTGAAAAGCGCGCGCGATTTCAGACAACATGAAGGACGGCATCAGGATGGACAGCGGCGCTTCGGGCGACAAGATTGTGGGGTCACCGTCGGGGCGCAAGGCGGCCATCGCTTGAAATGTATCGGGATCCAGCCGTGCAGCCATGAAATTGCGGAATGGCTGCAAGGCACGCTCTAATGCAGGCTCAACTTCCATCGTTTCGTCGACCAACGGCTGGATTCCTGTTGTCCAGGCCTCGGAAAAGACCGGTTCCATGATGAAATAGGTCAAAAACAGCGCCAAACTGACGATCAGCATATTGGGAGGAGATTGCTGCAACCCGATACCCTGACGCAAGATCGCCAAAACGGTGATCAGGAACGGAAAACATGTGATCATGATCGCCAGTCCCGGAGCCAGGCTAAGCACTGTGATCAAAAGGATCAACTGAATCGTGCGTGCAGATATCGAACCGCCCTCGCCCAACGAAACAGATAAGTCCTGCGCCGTGGTTACAGACGGGGTCAGCACTGCAAGCGCAACCGCCAGCATCATAATACGGCGCATCAGCCGATCCCGTTTTGAAGGTCCGCGATTTCAGTCAGTCGCACGGCCAACTGACCCGCTTGCTCTCCGTCCACTTCTTCCAGCAATCCGCGCGCAACAAGCTGGTCACCGACATACAAGTCAACCGGATCCTCAATACGTTTGTCCAGCATCAACACAGCGTTTTCCCCCATGCTCAAAAGGTCTCGGATCAGAGGACGCGCCCGGCCAACCGACACGATGACTTCAATTGGAATGGCTTCGAATGGATTGGGCTTTTCGGAATTCGGAGTTTGCGGATCACTCATTGGTCACTGCCTCTTTTGCCTGAAACAAATACGCCTGAAAGGCTTGATCGACCGCAGCAAGCAATCCGCTGCAATCCACTTCACGTTGGGATATCCCGACCTTGAGCCGGGCTTTACCCGCCTCCAGCGACGGGTCTTCGATCACCTCCGCTGGCGAGGACAGTTCGGCGGGGATCAGGCCCTCCACCTCGGGCGCACTGCCAACGGGCACGAATATCTGCATGGGTTGCCCGATCTGCGCACGCGCCATATCGACAAGCTGTTCAATAAGACTAAAAGCAAAGCCGCGGTCCAGCATTTCAGGCAATACCACCTTTGTTAGGCTCTGAAACATCGGCTCCAGCGACAAGGCCATCCGGGTGATGGCCTCATGATAAGTAAAGGACATGTCTTCCAACGATTTGGCCAATTCGGCCGAGACCTGCCCCCGGCTTTGCTCTTGCGCGTGGATCGCGTCTTCCCAACCCGCGCTATAGCCTTGCTCGAACGAGGCCAGTCTCTGCTCTTCCAACGCGCCCTCATCCAGGACGTGCAACTGCCCGCCACTTGCCTGTAATGTGAAGTCTTCAAGAAGATGGGCTATCGACATCACACACGTTCCTCACCTTCTTCCAGCCAACTACGCAGGATTTCGACGGTCTCTTCCTGCTTGTCGCCTATCATCGCTCTGAGCCGATCCACCGGATCCGCCCCGTCAGCCGTTGCCAGCGCCGGAACGTTCCTGGTGGGCACTTGCCCCGGCAACGTGGTGAACAGTCCATCCTCTTCAGTCGAAATTTCGCCGTTCAGGTAAGAGCCAGGATCCTGATCCGCATCCGAAGGCAACAGCGCAGGTGCGGTTGCCGGCTGCGTCAAAATGGGGCGGATGACAAACACGCCAAGCACCAGCAAAACCAGCGCCAGCACCGCCATTTGAATCAGCGACATCGCGTCAATATGAACTTTCTGCCACAGCGAGGCGGTTGCAAGACTGCCCTGCGGCTCCACCACCGGAAGATCCAACGATTTCAATGTAATCACATCTCCACGTTCGGCATCGTAGCCTACCGCCGATGCCACCAGCTCTTGCAACGCATCCAGTTCGGTCTGCGGCATCGGCGTGAACGTTTCAATTCCGTCTGCGTCCTTGGTTTGCGTACCGTTTACCAAAACCGCAACTGTCAGCCGTTTGATCGCACCGGGACCATTGTGTACCTCAAGCTCTGTCTCGGAAACCTCGTAGTTGACCCTCTCTCGCGTCTGGGTCGCGTTCGAATTGGATTCGTCCCCGCCTGCGCCATCACCGTCCGGCAGGTTCGATGCAACCGTCACATCTCCGGACTGGTTGCGAGCGCTATCCGAACGCTCTTCGACATCGGTGCTGATGGCCACGCGGCCATTGGGATCAAAACGCCGTTCGCGGATTGACTCCGTCTTGGTGACTGTATCCACACTCACCTCGACCACAGCATTCCCCGCGCCGACACGAGCCTCGACCAGACGCAGAACCCGCTCACGCAGTTGGTGCGACTTGTCGTCCGCTGTATCCGCAGCCACCGGGCTGTCCTGCGCGCCGATGACTGCGCCATTCGAATCGATGACCGCAACATTTTCCGGAGCCAATCCGCTGACTGCAGACGATACCAGAAACCGAATCGCCTTTGCCTGATCGGACGTGATGTCCGTACCCGACGCGACCAGGTAAACCGACGCTGTCGGCGCAATACTGCGCTGAAACGGATTGGATGATCCGTTGGCAATATGCACACGCGCCTGACTGATATAGGGGCTGCCGACGATGGTTCTGGCCAGCTCTCCTTCTTTAGCGCGCCAATAGGCGGCGTCGAACATCTGCGAAGTTGTGCCAAACCCGCTGAGCGAATCCAGTAACTCATACCCGCGATTTCCGGTTGCAGGCAGGCCCTCGCTGGCTAGCGTCAAGCGCAACTCATCCCGTTGTGACCCCGGCACATAGATCGAGCCGCCGCGAATCTCATACTGCACACCGCGCTGATCCAGCGAGCGAACGATATCCCCCGCAGCGCCGCTTTCCAGCCCAGCATAAAGCAAGGTCATCGACGGCGTCGTCACCAGGCGCGACATCGCAAGGATGCCCAAAAATACCAGTACGGCTGCACCAGCGACGATGATTTGTTTACGCCTGTCCAAACTTGTCCAGACAGTTCCGATCTGCTGCACGATCACCTCCGACTCGCCGACATTCTGTGCGACGCATCCCTTGTTTGGACGATTGCCCTTAACAATCGGTTAGTCCCTGTCGGGTTATGACGACTGCAGATTGAAGAAATGAGGACGTCATGACCGACGCGACTGCAGAACAGGCCGAAGTCCCGGAAAAGTCTGGGAAAAAGGGAATGATTATTGGCGCGATTCTGGCGGTGGTCGGCGCTGTGGGCGGCTATGTCCTGACAACATCGGGACTATTGCCTATTGGCGGGGAACCTGCGGCGGAAAAAGCCGAAGAAGCCGAAGAGAACAAGCCCGCCAAGGCCTTGCCCAAGGTCGGTTTCGTTGACCTCGCGCCGGTCGTCGTTTCGGTAAACACCTCCGATTCGCGGCACCTGAAGTTTCATGCCCAGCTTGAGGTGAACGCGCCGTACATGGCGGATGTGGAAAAGATGAAACCCCGGATCATGGATGTTCTGAACGGATATCTGCGCGCGGTCGAGGTATCGGATCTTGAAGATTCCCTCGCACTTATACGCATCCGCGGACACCTGTTGCGGCGTATCGAAATAGTCGTCGGCGAAGGCCGCGTTCGCGATGTTCTCGTCATAGAATTCGTACTGAACTAGGAGGCGAGGATGGAGTTGATTGCAGATACTTTGCTGGTCGCAGGCGCCTTGGGTGCAGGTCTTTATTGTTTCGTTCTGTCCCGGCGGTTGAAACGTTTTACCGACCTTGAAAAAGGCGTCGGTGGCGCGGTGGCCATGCTGTCTTCGCAAGCAGACGAGTTGAAAAAGTCACTAGAGGCCGCGCGGGACGCCTCGGATCAGTCCGGCGTCGTTTTGAAGGAATTGACCGAGCGCGCCGAAACAGTGGCACAGCGGCTTGAACTGATGATGGCCTCGATGCATGACGTCGTGCCCAATGAGGTAGCGGCGGACAAGACCTCCACGCTTGAGCCTGAGCCTGAGCCTGAGCCTGAGCCTGAGCCTGAGCCGAAGGTTTCCGAGGAGCAGGCCGAAACCAACAAAAAATCCGAAAACGAAGATGCCGCTCCTGACGAACCGCAGGTCAAACGCTCAGGTGGGTTGATGTTCCTGCGCCACAGCCGCAGCGAGGCAAAAACATGAGGCGAAAACGAGCAGATAATCGTCCCAAAGGCGGCGTTCTCGCGGTGATTGCGATGCTTATGATTAGTTCCGCCGCGATCAGAATAGGGTTCGAGGCCGGACCCGCGCTGGCCAAGGGATCCGACTCCTCCCCAATGCCCACAGGAACTAGCCAAACCAACCAGCCCGGTGCGCGAGAGTTGTTGACTGAATTGCTTCGCCGTGAAGACGCGCTCAAAAAAAGAGAGGCTGCTTTAGCAGACAAGGAAAAGGCGCTGGATATCGCGGATCAGGCGATTGAGACCAGATTGGCTGCATTACAGGAGGCTGAAGAGTCGCTGCGACAAACGCTAGCCTTCGCCGAAAAGGCCGCCGAGACCGATCTTACGCGCCTGACAGATGTGTACCAAAGCATGAAGCCCAAGGACGCGACCGCCCTATTTGAAACCATGGATCCCGGTTTTGCGGCGGGTTTTTTGTCGCGAATGCCGCCTGATTCTGCTGCTGGTATTCTGGCCGGTCTCAGCCCCGAAGCAGCATACACGATCAGCGTGATAATGGCTGGTCGCAATGCTGCCGCCCCACAGGAATGACAGCCATGTATTTCACCCCCGCACGTGACATTGCAGGAGACCGGACATGATCGGAATCATTGGAATCGTCGTCATTTTCGCCATGGTGTTCGGCGGTTATCTAGCCGCTGGCGGCAAGATGACGATCATTTTGAAATCGCTCCCGTTCGAGATGATGATGATCGGGGGCGCCGCCGTTGGCGCGTTTATGATCAGCAACGACATGAGTGCCGTCAAACATACGATCAAGGACATGGGCAAAGTGTTCAAAGGTCCCAAGTGGAAACCGGAAGACTATCGCGACCTGTTGTGCCTTTTGTTTTCTCTGATCCGGATCGCGAAAGCCAACCCTGTCGAAGTGGAACAGCATATCGAAGACCCCGAAAACTCGACCCTGTTCTCGGCCTATCCAAAGATTCGGGCGGACAAGGAAGCGGTCGATCTGATCTGCGACACGATGCGATCCGCGTCGATGAACTACGACGATCCTCATCAGGTCGAGGAGGTTCTTGAAAAACGAATGGACGCGAACTTTCACCACGCCATGCATTCCAGCCACGCGCTGCAAACTGTCGCCGATGGCTTACCTGCGCTTGGAATCGTGGCTGCTGTTTTGGGCGTTATCAAGACGATGGGATCCATCGACCAACCTCCTGAAGTGCTGGGCAAACTGATCGGCGGTGCATTGGTCGGGACGTTTCTGGGTGTGTTTCTGGCCTATGGCCTGGTTGGGCCGTTCGCCGGCAAACTGAAAGCGGTGGTCGAAGAAGACAACCATTTCTATCAACTGATCAAAGAGGTTTTGGTCGCCAACCTGCACAACCACAATGCGGCTATGTGCATCGAAGTCGGTCGCCAGAACACGCCAACGCATAACCGACCGGGGTTCTCGGAACTGGAAGATGCGCTGAAAGAACTCAAACAGGCAGCGGCATGATCCGGAAAGTTGCCCTTTCTTTCGTTTTAGCCACAGCGGCAGCGCAAGTTCAGGCACAGGATGTGCAGGTTCGTACGGGCGAGCATGATGGGTATACGCGGCTAGTCGCACAGATTCCGCCGGGCACTAAGTGGGAGCTGACGCAAAAGAAAAATGGTGCGCGTCTGAATGTCGAACTGGAAAAGGTGAACTTCGACACAACGACTGTGTTCCGGCGCCTTACTCAAAACCGCTTGGCCGCTATCTCTCAGTCAGAGCCGGGCGGAGCGCTTGATATGCAATTTGGTTGCGACTGTGCCGCTTCGGCCTTTTTGTATAAGGGCACAATGATCGTAGTGGATATTGCACCCGACTCGGCATTTGCCCCCATCAACGCCAACGTAACACCGCCGGTTTTGCCCACGACACTGAAAAAAAGAAATCCGTCGATTGCGCAAAATCTGCAGAACCTGGATTTACCATTACTTGACCTCAACGCAGAGCGCTTTGAAAAACAGCTTTCAACTCTGCTGCTGCGCGGCTCTGACCGGGAAGTTGTGGATTTAAGGCTTGCGCCAGTCGGGCCTCGGGTGTCGGTCCCCAGGGGGGGTCTATCGATCCCCACAGACATTAATGCAAATGTTCATGTAACATCTGTTCTGGACGGGCTAAACGAACTTTTAGGGCCGTCCTTGCCGCAACTTGAACATCGCCCACCCTGTATCACAAGCGAAGAGCTTGGGTTCGACGGTTGGTCTGGGGCGGCCCCTTTTCCGGAACAGGTGGCTTTGCTGCGAGCGGCCTTGTTTGAGGAATTCGATCAGGTCGATGAAGAAACGGCGCTGAAACTGGCAAAGCTATATACCCAATCCGGGTTCGGTGCAGAGGCCCTGCAGGCACTGGAATTGTTTGCACATCCTTCGCCGGACGCGGATCAAGTCGCTGCCATAGCCCGGTATCTGGATGGCGCTCAGCCATCGCAGCCGAATCCTTTTACCGGTCTTCAGCGATGCGAAACCGATGCGGCGCTCTGGGCGCTTTTGATCGAAGGTGAGTTGCAGGAAGAGGCCCAGTTGCAATCGATCGAACGGTCATTTGTGCGTTTACCAGACCATTTGCGTCGTCACCTCGGGCCGACATTGGCAGAAATTTTGACGGACGCCGGAAAACTGGAACCGGCGAGGCGCGTGTTGCGCGCGGTCGACCGGGTGGAGAGTGAGAACAGCGCTGATACATCCCAGGCCAAGGCCAAGGTGGCGGCTGCAGAAGGCGACAGTTACAAATCAGAAGCCCTGTTGAACGAAGTCATCGCCGCCCCGGGCGCAGAGTTGGAGGCACCATTGGCGCTTGCAAGATTGGTCGACAAACGATGGTCGGAACGCGGGGCCGTATCACCACAAGAGCTGGATCTTGCTGCATCCTACGTCGTGGAGTTTCGCCGATCTGAAATCGGGCCACGCATGTTACAAACACAGATTGTCGCTTTGAGTTTAGGTCATGAATTCGACAAAGCGATGGATCTGCTGAGCGCTCAGAATGCAAATGTCCAAGCCACCGAAACACTAAACCGCGTCGCTCAGATCCTGACCGAACGCGCCGACGACGTGACATTCCTAAGGCGGGTGGTGACCCTGACACCCGAGCAGAAACATGCGCTTTTTACAAACACGAGCTTGGCGGTGGCCGAACGATTGGTCACTCTTGGCTTTGCTGACGCGGCGCTGGAGTTGGCCAATCGGCCGCAAGATAGAGCGCGGGGTGCTGAAAGGGCGCGAATACGGGCGAACGCCGCACTACTGCAACGCCGACCACATCAAGCAATGTTAGAGCTGGCCGACGATCCATCGGATGCAGCCCGGCTTTTGCGGGGCCAGGCGTTGCAGATGACTGGTGACTACGTAGCAGCCGGTGAAGCTTTGCTTGCTTTGGGCGAGGATGAAAAAGCTGATAGGTACTTTTGGTTGGCCGATCACGCGAAAACGGTCGTGCCCGACCGCGACACCAAGTTCCTTGCGGTTCAGCAAACAACCCAGCTTTTGTCTGTGCCGCCAGTCCGAGTACCGGACAAGCCATTGGCTGATGCGAAAGGCTTATTGGATGACAGCGCCAATATGCGCCAGCTCATTTTGGATTTGCTTTCAGGAGTGGGCCATTAACCAATTATGTCCGCGGTGCTTGGTTTCCTTGGTTTGTCATTCACCCGGGATCCATCAACGTTCACGGATCAAAAACCAAAGGCATCAGGTCTGACAGTCTGGAAGCGGGCTCCACCAAACCCAATATGGCCCCGCAGATCGCGCCCGCGCGATCCGAACCGATGACGGGCGTGGCAAATTCGGTGTACTTGGCGATCACTTCGTCCCTGCTGAGCGGCGCCTCCGGCCCTCCGCGCGCATGAATGTCACCAGATTCGAACACCCGCCCGTCCGTCGATTTCAAGGTGACATCGGCACAGCGCCCCTGTGGGAACCGCGCGCTGTGACGCCGATCTTCCCGAACATGAATACGTGGCACCAACTCTGCCACGTTCGGGTCAGACAGGCCCGCGCCCGAGATATGTTCAACGCCGATCCGTCCATGGATCGCCTGAACGGCCACAGCAAAGGCCAACGAATACTGGGCCTGAGACGTGGTATCAGGCATCCCGCCATACAGGCAGACCGCTTCGTGAAAACTCTTGATATGAACGGATTGGATATGGTCATGAGTCAGATCGTTTTCCATCATCAATGCCCGAACACCGTCAATAGCCGCATGTGCCCAGCGACATATCGGATAGGGTTTCACGTACTGATGTTCGACCTGCCAGAACTGACCCAGATCAGCCCAGAACGGTGCGACACTGGCATCCTCAATCGTGATTGCTGGGGCACCGGTGAAACCCCGCTCGGCCAGGATCGCCGAGGATATGCCGACCATTGCGCCCCAGCCCGATCCGTCGTGCAGCATCGTCGGATTCGCAATCTCACGCATCATTTGGCTTCGGGGTCCGTGATACTCTGCTACTCCCAGTGCCTGTCGAAACTGATTGGGCGAGTGACCACGCATGCGCGAGGCCATGGCAACCACACCAAGGGCATTCCAGGCACCCGAAGTGTGATAATCGCTGACCGACGCGTGCAGTGACAAACCGGCACGTCCCGCAATTTCATATGCCGTGATGACTGCAGCCAGGGCATCTGGGCCGGACAAGTCGGGGCAATGTGCACCGAGTGAAACCAACGCGGGCAAAACAACAACACCGATATGTCCCTTGGTTGGGTTGTAGCCGTCATGCCCATCCAAGTTGTCGGTTTGTGTGGCCGCAGCATATGCTGCGCCTGCCATGCTGACAGTGCGGCCGTCAAACATCATCGGGACACTGAAGGCCGCATCGGTGCTGGCATAGAGCAATGCAGCCGTATCGCGGGCGATCACGCCAGCCTCCATCGGGCCGGACGCAATCAGGATTCCCATAGTATCCAGCATCATCAGGGCGGCAGCTTCTTTTGCACTGTCAGGCATCTCCTGCGCCGAAAGGTTCAGCGCAAAATCCGTGACCTGATCAAGCGTGCCCGTCATTTGGCCGGCTCCATCACCTTGAGTTGGACATCGCGCAGCCGCTGCCCTGATGGGTCAAAGGGTGGCTCGGCCAGAATTTTGGCTTTGTGCGGCCTGCCAAGGATGAAAATTTCTACTGTATCTCCCGGCTGCGCAACTGCCGGATTTGCATAGCCGATTGCCAGGGACTTGCCGACCGAATAGCCATAGGCGCCAGACGTCACACGTCCGACAGGAGCGCCATCTGGGGTAAAAATGGGTTCGCCACCTGTCGCGTCAGCATCTGAGACTTCGACCTCAAAGATCGACAGAACCTCACGCGCGGCTAAATCTTTGACTTTCAGATAAGCGTCCTTATGCAGAAAATCTTTGTCCAGCTTGATCAGGCCCGAAAGCCCAACCTCTTGTGGCCAGTACTCCTGAGAATACTCACGACCCCAGGACCCGTATCCTTTTTCGATGCGTAGCGAAGCAAGCGCACGGCCGCCAACCGGACCTCCACCCAACTCGTTGGCGGCATCCAAAAGCCCTGTATAGAGCCTGATCTGATCCTGTTCGGCGCAATGAAGTTCCCAACCCAGGTCCCCGGTAAAGCTAACGCGGATGGCAAGACAGCCGACACCCGCCACTTCGATGGTTTGCGACCGCATGAAGCGGAACGCCTCGTTCGACAGGTCAACATTTGTCAACCGCTGCAGAAGATCGCGCGATTTTGGTCCCGCAACGTTGAAGCCCGCTATCCTGTCTGTTGCCACCTCAAACGTGGTGCCTTGGGGCAGGTCGATCATATTGAAGAACCGCTGATGATAGCGCTCGGCCATTCCCGATCCGATCATCATGTATTCATCTTCGGCGACTTTGGTGATGGTGAAATCCCCGGCGACCCCGCCGCGGACTGAGATCAGCGGCGTCAGACAAGACCGCCCAATTTCGGTCGGCACCCGGTTGGCAACCAGACGATCCAACCAGTCATAGGCTGCAGAACCTTTTATGACGTAATTGGCAAAGTTCGAGATGTCGATCACGCCAACCTTTTCGCGCAGCATCTGCACTTCACGGCCAACTGGTTCCCACCAGTTTTGGCGGGTAAAGCCGATCGTCTCTTTCGTGTCGGGCTGATCTGCAAACCAAAGTGGGTGTTCCCAGCCACAGTTCAGGCCAAAGACACAGCCCATGTCCTTTTGCATCTCATAAGTCGGGCGAACGCGGGCCGGGCGGCCTGCGCTGCGTTCCTCGTTTGGGAAATGGATGGCGAAACGGTGGGTATACTGGTCCTCGACCCGCGCCTTGGTGAACTTCTTGTCCGCCCAGTCGCCAAACCGGGCAAGATCCCAGGCGAACATGTCGTATTGCGGCTCACCCTCGATCATCCATTGCGCCGCCAGCAGACCCAATCCACCCGACTGCGAGAAGCCCGGGATCAGGCCGCCGCAGAGGAAATAGTTCTTCAACTCGGGAACCGGACCCCACAGGGCGGAACTGTCCGGAGACCAGATCATCGGCCCGTTGATCACCCGTTTCACACCAGCCGTCGCCGCCGCGGGCACACGTTCGGTTGCGCGGATCACGTTCTCCATAATCCGGTCCAGATCATCGGGAAACAGCTCGTGGGCAAAATCCAGCGGGGTGCCCTCTTCGGCCCAGAACTTCATGTCTTTCTCATAAGCTCCGATCAGCAGCCCGTTGCCTTCCTGACGGAAATAGTACTCGCCATCCCGATCGGCGATCGAGGGCAAGCGGCGGCCGAGGTTGGCGACTTCATCGATGGATTCGGTCACGAAATACTGATGCTCGGTCGGCTGCAACGGCAAGGTCAGACCTGCCAAGGCCGCTACTTCGCGCCCCCAGAGACCCGCAGCATTCACCACCCATTGCGTATGAATGTCACCCTTTTCGGTGCGCACTATCCAAGACCCGTCGGCCTGCTGATCAGTGCCTAATACTGGGCAAAACCGCTCAATCGTCGCACCCATCGCCCGGGCACCGGCCGCATAGGCGTGTGGCACGCCCGACGGGTCTACGTTGCCGCCGTCGGGTTCATACATGATACAGCGGATATCGTCGAACTGCGCCAGCGGGTGCAACTCCTTGGCCTGTTCGCAGCTGACCTCGTAAAAATTCAGCCCATAAAATCGAGCCTTGGCTTCCTGCAGACGCAGCTGATGTTCGCGGTCTTCGGTCTGGGCCAGGTAAAGCGAGCCGGGTTGAAAAACACCGCAACTTTGGCCTGTTTCCTGCTCCAGCTCTTTATACAGGTTCATCGTGTAATGCTGGATGCGGGTGATGTTGTTGTTGTCGTGCAGCCCGTGGATATTGGCCGCCGCGTGCCAAGTTGATCCACTGGTCAGCTCATCCCTCTCTAGCAGGACAACGTCCCGCCAGCCGAGCTTGGCCAGATGGTACAGGATCGAACAGCCTGCCAATCCTCCGCCGATGACTACGGCCTGCGCGTGCGTTTTCATGAAATTGACCTCCCGCCGATGGTGCCGAAAACAGCACCCATGGCAGAAGTCAGCCACATGTCGTATGTGGCTTATGCTCTGTTCCCGACGCGAAATGTCGGGAACAGAGTTTGAATGGCCGGTTTTGATCAGTAAGGCGCTTCGACGTCGTTCATCGAAACGTAGACTGTCTTCATTTCACTGAAGTGATTGATCGCCAGTTTCGAGTTTTCGCGCCCGACACCTGACATTTTAGATCCACCAAAAGGGGCCTCGACCGGAGCCAGGTTATAGGTGTTGATATAGCAGGTTCCGGCCTCGAACCCGGCGACGATGCGATGCGCACGCGTCAAGTCGTTGGTGAAGACACCGGCGGCCAATCCAAACTCGGTGCCGTTGGCGCGGGCAATAACCTCTTCTTCGGTGTCAAAGTCCAGCACGGACATCACCGGGCCAAAGATTTCCTCGCGCGCGATGGCCATATCGTCGGTTACATCCGCAAATACGGTGGGCTGCATGTAGAAACCGTCGCCTTCGATCCGCTTGCCGCCGAATACTAGACGTGCGCCCTCCGCCATGCCCTTTTCAACGTAGCTTAGTGCGATATTCATCTGGTTTTCGCTGACCATAGGGCCAAAATTCACATCCTCATCCAGCGGATCGCCAATTTTCGCGGTGGCCAGACGTTCTGAAAGGCGGTTCAGGAAGGCCTCTTTGATGCCTTTCTGCACAAAGACACGTGTGCCGTTCGAACAGACCTGACCTGAAGAATAGAAGTTCCCAAGAATCGCGCCGGACACGGCGTTTTCAATGTCCGCGTCGTCGAACACGATCATCGGGGACTTGCCGCCCAATTCCATCGTGACATGCTTCATGCCATCGGCGGCAGCGGCATAGACCTTGCGCCCGGTCGGGACTGAGCCAGTGAGCGAGACTTTGGCCACACGCGGATCAGTCACAAGCGATGCGCCAACATCGCCATAACCCTGAATAACGTTGTAGATCCCTTTGGGCGCGCCAGCCTCGATCAGGATCTCGGCCACTTTCAGCGCCGACAAAGGCGTGGATTCCGAGGGCTTGAAGACCATCGTATTGCCGCAGGCCAGTGCGGGGGCCCCTTTCCAGCAGGCGATCTGAGTTGGGTAATTCCATGCGCCGATACCAACACAAACACCCAGCGCCTCGCGAATAGTGTAAACAAAGTCACCACCACCAAGCGGGATGTGCTCGCCCGTCAATGACGCGGCCAACCCACCGAAATATTCCAGCGCATCCGCCCCCGATGTCGCATCTGCAACAAGCGTTTCCTGCAAGGGTTTACCTGTATCATGAGTTTCAAGGACCGAAAGCTCGTGGTTGCGGTCTCGCATGATATCTGATGCGCGGCGCAGGATGCGACCACGCTCAGTCCCCGACATTGCGGCCCATTCGGCCTGGGCACTTTTTGCACTTGTTAGAGCCTGATCTACGATGTCAGGCGTTGCGGAATGCAGCCGAGCGATGACTTCACCGGTGGCCGGGTAGATCACGTCTATCGGGGTTCCGCCGGTATCTTCGACATATGCGCCGTTGATAAAATGGCTCGCCTTAGGCTGGAATTTCATGCCGATTTCCTTCTCAGAAGTCCTTTCCTTCGCGTCTATATTTTATTGACTGGTCAGTCAACAAAAGTGAATCACGGCGGACTCCCGCTGATGTGAATCGGCCCCCTCTTGAAAAAATAGGTTAATGTTCCATTTATGTTCTACATAGTCAGAGGAACATTCCGATGTCTTACCAAGCCCGAAACTCGGCCCTGAATGGCCCGTCGAACGACTATCACCTGCTGCCTGTCACCGACCGGCAAATGCGATACGCCCGTGCAATTGCACAGCAGTCAGCTCTGGAAATCCCGGTCGAAGCACAACGGGATCGCAAATCAATGTCAGCCTGGATTTCGGCGCACAAGCCGGTCGATCCGTCGCCCTTTGCGAACTATCCAACCGGTAAGCAGGTTGCCTTTGCCGAGAGGATTTCTCGCAGCAAGCGCAGACCTATTCCGTCAGAGTGTTTCCGCGACAAACAGATGATGTCCCGCTGGATTGATCAGAACAAATAGTGGCAGTCTAATGCTTGTGGTGGCGGGTATAGAGCGCAACCGTAGCAGCAACAAACATACCCAAAAGGATGTACCCGGTAACGGCCTCAGCGACGGCCAGTCCGCGACACAGGCCGGTTGGGATCATGTCACCATATCCGACTGTGGTGAAGGTGACGTATGAAAAATACAGGAAATCGGCTGGGGCATCTGCACCGACAACGCAATTATCGGCGTAGCCGAAAGCCCCATACGCCGCCGCGAATAAGAACGGCACGACCTGAATGAATGACACACCCATCAAAAACAAGCGTCGATGCGGTAGTTTCACCTGCGTCATGTAGTACCAAGATTGCGATGCGACCCAAACCACCAAGCAGACCGACACAATAGTACCAATGGTTTCGCCTGCGGCCGCCTCACTCAGGCGCGACAGACCATACCACGCGAAAAAACTGGCAATTACCAGTCCGACCGCTGCGATTAGCGTCGATTTCCACTCTTCCAGTGTTGTAGGTTCGCGGTGCATAAAACCTCCGATAGCCTAGGTTTTTCCGCGATCATCAGGGTTCCGGCCTGTACCCGCAACCCAAATCATGCACCTGTCATTCGATGCCCAGATGTTCCTGCCCGCGCTGACGCGACAACAGGATCTGTTTTTGGCGTTCCCGGAATCGCGTCTTGTCCGCATCCGAAGTCTCGTTAATGCACCGATGACAGGACACGCCGTGCTCGTATTCCGCGCGCTTCATATCCTCTGGCAGAATCGGCCGGCGGCAGCCGTGGCACAGCTTGTGCGGTCCTTCGACCAATCCGTGCCCGACCGACACGCGGTTGTCGAACACAAAGCACTCGCCCTGCCAGGTGCTGTCCTCGGAGGGCATCTCTTCGAGATACCGCAGGATGCCGCCTTTCAGGTGGTACACATCTTCAACCCCTTGCCCCAGTAGGTAGTTGGTGGATTTCTCACAGCGAATACCACCAGTGCAGAACATCGCGACCCGTTTGTTGTGAAAACGGTCTTTGTTCTCTTCCCACCAGGCTGGGAATTCACGGAAACTGGCCGTTTCAGGGTCTACTGCGCCCTCAAATGTGCCAATGGCCACTTCGTAATCGTTGCGTGTGTCGATAACGACCACATCGTCAGACCGGATCAGATCATTCCAATCTTCGGGTTCGACGTAGTTGCCAACCCGGGCACGCGGATCGACGTCCGGCTGGCCCATGGTCACGATCTCTTTTTTCAGGCGCACCTTCATTTTGCCAAAGGGCGGGTGGGCAGATGTGGCCTCTTTCCACTCGAGATCCGCACATCCGGGCAGAGCTTTGATATGGGCCAGCACCGCGTCGATGCCACTGCGCGGGCCGGCAATAGTCCCGTTGATCCCCTCAGCGGCCAGCAACAAGGTACCTTTGACCGATTGATTACGGCAAAGATCCAGAAGCGGGTCGCGCAGCGCTACGTGATCCGAAAAACGAGTGAAGTGATAGAGTGCAGCGATCGTATACATGCGCGCGGTCTAAACCCGCTGGGCCAGAGTCGCAAGGGACCGGATTGACGCCTCCCGCCCAGCCCCCTACCGATAGGGCAATGTGAGGAGACCCTGATGACCCATGCCCTGATTGTAGTTGACGTTCAGAACGATTTTTGCCCCGGTGGTGCGCTGGCTGTGCCTGGAGGTGACGAGATCGTGGACCACATCAACGCTATGATGGCTGAGTTTGACACCGTGATCCTGACACAGGACTGGCACCCTGAGGGGCATTCGTCCTTTGCTAGCGGACATGACGGCAAGTCCCCATTTGAAACAACCGACATGCATTACGGGCCTCAAGTCTTGTGGCCAGATCACTGTGTGCAGGGCACCGAAGGTGCGGAATTCCACCCGGACCTGAAGACCCATGCCGATCTTGTTATTCGCAAGGGCTTTCGACGCGGTATCGACAGCTATTCCGCATTTTTTGAGAACGACCAAAAGACACCGACCGGTTTAGAAGGTTACTTGAAATCACGCGGGATCACCAAACTGACCCTAGTTGGGCTTGCCACAGATTTCTGTGTTCATTTTTCGGCTGTTGACGCTGCCCGGTTGGGATTCGATGTCACCGTGCGCATGGACGCATGTCGGGCGATAGACATGGATGGATCATTGGCAGCCGCCAAGGCCGCGATGCGTGACGCCGGTGTTGCGCTGATCTAAGGCGTAGCGCCTTTTTCGGCAAGATACCTAAGCACTGCGAACAAGATCACCGCCAGTCCCAATGCAACGCCAATTCGTCCGGGCAATGTGCGGCGCTCGGGCGTTGCGGGTGATTTGTAGCGCGGGTTCGGCGTCCAATTCTCGACTTTTGGGCGCTGATCGTTGCGCGGTTTGGCCGTTTTGACATTGTCCAAAAAGCGATGAAAATCGAACTCACCGCAATATTCGCCACTGATGCCAAGTTCCCGAATATTCGTGAACAACGCGCGCAAAATCCGCTCGCGTTCGGCTACATCCCGTGGAGGGTAATACCCGTGCATCATGTCGCTGTCAGTCGAATCCAGATCGAACCCGGCTTCCTGAAAAATCAACCGAATCTTAGGTGACGCCGATCTGAGCGCGTCAGCCGTTTTCACATGACGGAATCGCGCGCGCGTGGCGCACTGGTCCAATTGCTCGGAACCGGTATCCTCATCCGCTTGTTCGTTAACAACGATGTCAAAATCGTACTCGAGAACCATTCACCAAATTAACCTCGTTCAACCATCCCTTTCTTTTCACTAAACTGTGAAAAGATCACACAATATGCTCGCAATGTGACCTGACCTTGTCATTGTTATCATTCTAGCGACTCTTGCCATTCCACGCACCGATTGATCTAACAACGGAAATCGCAGGAGTTCCCCATGGTCGATATTGCGACACGCGTGTACAATCATAAATGGAAGATTGACCCGATTGTACGGTCTTTGATCGACACGGATTTCTACAAACTGCTGATGTGCCAGTCAGTGTTTCGAAATAAGCCCCAAACGGATGTGGCTTTTTCGCTGATCAACCGGTCGAATCACATCCCATTGGCCAAATTGATCGACGAAGGCGAGCTGCGTGAGCAATTGGATCATATCCGATCGCTTAGCCTCAGCCGGGGCGAAAGCACTTGGCTGCGGGGCAATACATTCTACGGCAAACGCCAGATGTTCCGTTCGGATTTTATGGAGTGGTTCGAAAACATGCGGCTGCCACCGTATCACCTGGAACGGAAAGGCGATCAGTACGAGCTGACCTTTGAAGGCAAATGGCACGAGGTCATGCTGTGGGAAATCCCCGCGCTGGCGGTTCTGATGGAGTTGCGTTCACGCGCGGTGCTGAACGACATGCGGCGGTTCGAGCTGCAAGTGCTGTACGCCCGCGCCATGACCCGCGTCTGGGAGAAGATCGAGAAGCTGCGGGACATAGACGGGCTGGGGATCGCGGATTTCGGCACCCGGCGGCGACACAGCTTCCTTTGGCAAGATTGGTGCGTGCAGGCCATGATCGAGGGTTTGGGGCCGTCGTTTACCGGCACGTCGAACTGTTTGATCGCTATGCGGCGCGAAGTTGAGGCCATCGGCACAAACGCTCATGAATTGCCAATGGTGTATTCGGCGCTCGCCAATGACGATGCCGAACTGGCGCAGGCACCCTATGACGTACTGAGCGATTGGCATGAAGAACATGATGGCAATCTGCGCATCATTCTGCCCGACACCTATGGCACGCAAGGCTTTCTGGACCGCGCACCGGATTGGCTGGCCGGATGGACCGGCATTCGCATCGACAGCGGTGACCCCGCAGCAGGTGCAGAAACCGCGATCAAATGGTGGCAGTCTCGTGGAGAAGACCCGCTGGAAAAACGTGTGATTTTCTCGGATGGTCTGGATGTAGAAAAAATTCGCGAACTGCACGCTCAGTTTTCCCACCGGACCAAGATCTCGTTTGGGTGGGGCACATTGCTAACGAACGATTTCCGCGGGCTTGTGCCAAACGACGCGTTGGCACCGTTTTCACTGGTCTGCAAAGCTGTGTCGGCCAATGGCCATCCTACCGTGAAATTGTCGGACAACCCGGAAAAGGCGATGGGGCCGAAAGATCAGATCGAACGGTACAAACGGGTGTTTGGCGTCGGGGCGCAGCAGGCGATCGAGGTGATCGTTTAGGCTCTAACCATGGTAAGCCGCAACTGTTTTCAATTGTGAAAAACCATATAGGGCCTCAAACCCTTTCTCGCGGCCGTGACCGGATTTTCCGACACCACCAAACGGCAGCTCAACACCACCACCCGCTCCATAGTTGTTGATGAACACCTGCCCCGAGCGCAGTTGCTTTGCCAGCCGCATCTGCCGCGCCCCGTCGCGGGTCCAAATACTGGCGACCAGCCCGTAATCGGTGCCGTTAGCGATCTTCACTGCGTCTTCTTCGGTATCGAATGGGATTAGAACTTGAACGGGACCAAATATTTCGTCCTTGGCCAGGCTGTGATCAGGCGGAACATCGGCAAACAGGGTTGGCAAAACATAGGCACCTTCCGACGGGACACCGTCTAAGATCCGCCCCTGCCCTGCAATGGTCAGATCCGCGCCCTTTGCCAAAAAGCTCGAAACAATGGCCTGCTGACGGGTTGATATCAACGGACCAACACGCAGATCGTCCATCGCGGGGCCGACAGTCAAATCCGCATAGGCCGCTGCCATGGCTTGCTTGACCTGTTCGTAAATCCCACGCTGAACCAGAATACGGGATGAGGCCGAGCAGGTTTGTCCGGCATTCTGTATCCCGGCGTTGACCAGAAAAGGCAGCGCCGCATCCAGATCAGCATCGTCAAAGACCAGTTGAGGCGACTTGCCCCCAAGTTCCAGCGTCACAGGCACCACATTTTGACCTGCGGCCTGCTGAACCAGCGCCCCTGTGGCGACCGATCCGGTGAACGAAACATGGTGCACACCTGAATGACCGGCCAACGCAGCCCCCGCCTCTGCCCCCAATCCGGGAACAACATTCAAGGCACCGGCGGGCAATCCGGCCTCTTGCGCCAAATGAGCAAAGCCCAGCGCGGTCAAGCAAGCCTCTTCCGCAGGTTTAAGAACGCAGGCATTGCCCATCGCCAGTGCAGCCCCGACCGACCGTCCGATGATCTGCATCGGATAGTTCCACGGCACGATATGCCCTGTCACACCATGTGGTTCGCGCAGCGTATAGACTGTATAGCCGTCGAGATACGGAATCGTATCCCCCATGACCTTGTCAGCGGCCCCACCGTAGAATTCGCAATACCGGGCCAATGCAACTGCATCCGCACGTGCTTGCGTCAGCGGCTTGCCGACATCCATTGCCTCCAGTCTGGCTAGGTCCTCGACGTGGTCGGTCACCAACTGCCCGAGGCGGGTCAGGATACGTCCACGTTCCAACGCCGTCATACGGCCCCAATCCCCACCAAAGGCACGCTGTGCCGCGCTAACAGCAGCATCCACATCCCGCGCATCACCCTTTGCGATCTGACAGATCTCGGACCCGTCAGAGGGGTTAATCAAAGGCAATGTCTGTTCCGCGGCGGGTGCAACCCAGTTGCCACCGATCAGACACAGGCCGGGGTCAAACCAAAGGGGGCTGGGCATAGAATACTCCTGTTTTTAGTTCCAAAAAGCAATTTATGCTACAATCTGACCAATATCCGGCAATTTCGGTGCGGCATTGATCAGGTTTTTCGTGTATTGGTGTTGCGGGTCAGAAAAGACACTTTCGGTGTCGCCTTCTTCGACGATCTTGCCGGCCCGCATCACCATGACACGGTCTGTGATGGTGCGCACAACACTCAGATCGTGGCTTATGAAAAGATAAGTAAGATCATAGGCTTCACACAGCTCCGCCAGCAGATCCAGGATCTGTGCGCGGACCGAAACGTCGAGGGCCGAGACAGCCTCATCAAAAAGGATCAATTCGGGGCGAATGATCAGGGCGCGGGCGATGGCAATGCGCTGCCTTTGACCGCCCGAGAATTCGTGGATGTATTTACCCATGTCGTCGGGGGTTAGCCCCACTGCCGTCAGCATTTCGGCGATCCGGTCCTGTCGTTCGGATCCCGTAGGTGGGGAATCGAGCAGATAGAACGGCTCGGTAACCAGACGGGCCACGCGGTGACGTGGATTGAAGCTGCCATAAGGGTCCTGAAAGACCACCTGCATCTTGCGCCTTACGGCGAGGTTCGGCTTGTGACCCGAGAAAACGAGCTGGCCATCCAGACGGATGGTACCGCCCTGAACATCTTCCAGACCCAATATTGCCTTTGTTAGGGTCGATTTTCCGCAACCTGACTCGCCGACCAAGCCCAGACGCTCTCCGCGATTGAGGGCAAAGCTGACATGATCCACCGCCCTGTGATGCTCTGGAGTATCGAACAGGCGCTTGCGGGGCAGCCGATAGTCACGAATGACATTTGTCACTTCAAGCAAAGGGCGGGATTTTGCCGGTTCGGGCAAAGATACTTGATGTCCCGATGCCTCAAACAACATGCGGGTATAGGGATGCTGCATGTGTTTCAGTATGTGACCGGTGGCCCCGGATTCGACCACTTCACCGTGACGCATAACAACGATTTGGTCGGCCATGTCCGCGACCACGGCAAGGTCATGGGTGATCATCAGCAGCCCCATGTTGTATTCGGTCACCAGCCCTTTCAGAAGTTCAAGAATCTGTGCCTGTGTCGTGACGTCCAGTGCCGTAGTCGGCTCATCCGCGATCAACAGCTTAGGGCGTAACGCTATTGCCATGGCAATAACGACGCGCTGGCGCTGACCGCCGGACAGTTCGTGCGGATAACGCGACAATGGGAACTGGTCTGGCGGCAAGCCCACGCGGGTTAGAACCTCCTCTGCGCGGGCACGGGCCTGCTTGGGCGGCATGGCCTTGTGGATAAGGATGGTTTCCATCACCTGATCGCCGATAGTATTGACCGGGTTCAAGGCGGTCATCGGTTCCTGAAACACCATTCCGATCGAAGCACCGCGCAGGGCGCACATATCTGCCTCGCTGCAGTTGAGAAGGCTTAGGTCGTTCAGTTGGAGTGCACCATCGAT
This sequence comes from Ruegeria atlantica, assembly GCF_013032505.1. Lineage (GTDB taxonomy): Bacteria > Pseudomonadota > Alphaproteobacteria > Rhodobacterales > Rhodobacteraceae > Ruegeria > Ruegeria atlantica_F. Next base: position 182,302 of record NZ_WQCG01000004.1, on the reverse strand, counting down.
CTCGGCCCCATTCGGCGAAAGTTGCATCACCGCAAGCGCAGTCATTGATTTGCCGGACCCGCTTTCTCCAGTTACCGCTACAATCTGACCAGGCGCAATGGACAGACTGACTTGTTTCAGGATGCCCGTGCCGTGAATGGATAGCGACAGGTTGTTGACCTCAAGCAAGCTCATGCGCGGGCCACCCTGATCCTGGGATCCAGCCAGTCGCGCAGCCCATCCCCCAAAAGGTTCAGCCCCAGCACCGTAACAATGATCGCAAGACCAGGAATCAGAGCCAAATGCGGGGCAAAACTGACCATTGTCTGCGCGTCGGCCAGCATTCTGCCCCAGCTGGGTGTGGGGGGTTGCGCACCCAGGCCGACATAGGACAGGCCGGCCTCAGCCAAAATACCAAGCGAAAACTGGATGGTGCCCTGAACGATCAGAAGGTTGGCGACATTGGGCAAGATATGTTCGGCGGAAATCCGTGCGGCACCCTTGCCAGAAACACGCGCAGCCAGGATGAACTCCCTCTCCCACAATGACAGCGCCGCACCACGGGTGATGCGGGCGAAGACGGGGATGTTGAAGATACCAATGGCAATAATGGCGTTGATGGCTCCGGCGCCGAATACGGCGGTGATCAGGATGGCGATGACCAGAGACGGGAAGGCAAAGACCAGATCGTTGCCGCGCATAATCAGCTCGTCCAACAACGAGCCTTTTCGCGCAGCCGCTGTCAGGCCCAAAGGCACACCCAACGCCATTCCAATCCCTACGGCCACCAGAGCCACCGCAATAGAGGTGCGTGCGCCGACCATGATCATCGAGAACATGTCACGGCCGAAATGATCCGTACCGAACCAATGCTGTGCGTTTGGCGGTTGCAGCTTTTCGGGGATGTTCAGTGCAGCGTAGTCATAGGGCGTCCAGACAAAAGAAACCAACGCCGCCAGCAGCACCAGCGAGGACAGGCAAGCCCCAAGGATCAGGCTGCGGCTCATGTCCGGCTCCTTAACCTTGGATCAACGGCGGCATAGGCCAGATCGACCAGAAAATTCACAGTGATGACCGCAAAGACCAGCAGCATGACCACGGATTCCACGACGATCAGATCGCGGGCCGAGATTGCCTGAAACACCAATCGTCCAAGGCCGGGCAGATAGAAAACCTGTTCAATGATGATCGATCCCGCCAGCAGGAACGAAAACTGCAGCCCGATGATGGTCAGTACCGGAATTAGTGCATTCCGCACGCCGTGCCGCCAGAGCGCTTGGCGTCGCGATAGCCCCTTGGCCCGCGCGGTGCGCATGAAATCCTCACCCAGTATGTCCAGCAGAGACGACCGCATGACGCGCGCCAGAATAGCTGCCTGCGGCAGTGCCAGTGCGATGGCTGGCAGGGTTAGGGAGTGCATTCCGGTCCAGAACCCCTTGTCCCAGCCTGCAAAACCTCCGGCGTTAAACCAGGGCAGGTTGATTGCAAAGATCAGCACCAGCATCATCGCGAACCAAAAATTTGGCACCGCTATCCCTAACTGTGTTGCCCCCATAACCGTCAAATCGCCCGGTCTACCCCGGCGCGCGGCGGCATAAATCCCCACCGGAAACGCAATCGCGGTGGACAAGGTCAGCGCATACAGCGCCAGGGGCAGCGAGACCCACAGCCGGTCTGTGATCATCTGCGAAACAGGCGTGCGATAGGTGTAGGAAGTTCCGAAATCCCCCACCATCATCCCGCCAACCCAGTTTAGGTACCGCTGCACCTTGGTGACGTCCAAACCCAGTTCGGCGCGCAAGGCAGCCAGCGTATCCTCTTGCGCGTTGACGCCCAACATGAACGACGCCGGATCGCCCGGTGCAACCTCGATCACGGCGAAAATAACCACCGAGGCAACGGCCAGACTGATCATCAGCGAAATCAGACGTTTGAGGGTATAGCGAAGCATTGAGGCCACGTTAGGATCACATGTGGCGCAGGTCCAGCGTCTATGGCACCAGTAGATAAGCAAAAATCGCGTAGCCAACGATAGCGGCATAGCCAAGCGGGTAGATCCACTTGATCGCGTAGTTATCCAGCTTTTTGGCCCCATCTTCGCGCCCCGAGACCTTGAGCTTGCGCAGCGCCACGTTGAAGACAATCAGCGCACCGGTCATCAGAAACATGCATTGCAGAACGAAATCCAGAAATGTCAGGTATCCCAACTTTGGCAGATCGGCCGAAATCGCCCAGTTGAAAGCCACAAACACCAGCAGGTTACCCCCGGCGATTTCGATACGTCGACGGTATTCATCCAGAAAGAACAGCGCCCAACCGACCGAGATCAGCACCAGCATCGGAAGAAAGACCCGAATGACATAGTAAGTCAGGTGCCGGTGGCCCTCGAAAACCAGCGCAACCTGATCGCTGTCCTGACCGGACAGGCCTACGACCTGAGAGGTTTCAATCCGTGGGTTGTCCAGTATCCACTCTTCTTCGCCCAACAGGTCCCCAAGACCCGAGAATTCCTCCAAGGGATGATAGGACACGTATTGGGACGGAAAGATCGAAACGATCTCGAAATGGAATTCCTGCGTGTCGAAGGGGTATTTGCGAAAGTCGAAATGCGGGGCTTGCAATGTCAGCGATGACTTCTCGGCGTACAGCACGCGCCCATCGTACCGCAGTGACGCTGCGGATTCGTGAATCCACCTGTTAGACTGCTGGTTGTGAATGACGAATGCAGGCACCACCGTCCCGATCTCAGCCGCATGATCGGCCAACGCCGGAGGGTTGAATACCCGGAATTCGCGCCCAGCCTCCTTCGGATCAAAAGCCAGCGCCGGATCAGTCCATTCAACGCGCAGCACAACAACTGCGCCGTAGTTTTCGGCCTTTTGATCAACGCTTGTGATCTGATCAATTTTGATGCCGATACCAACATCCAGCGGATTCTCGGGTGTTCCGATGGGCGTATCCAACCGGTTGTCCAGAATATTCTGCGCCCCGAGCGGTCCAACCGACGCTGCTGACAGGGCAGCGGTCACAAAAATCAGTAACAGGGCACGAAACAAAATCATCTGTGGCTCACTCGGTAACAGTAAAATGCAGGGGCCTTGAACCAGAGGCCCCTGCCTTGTTTTATTCAGACCAACTGATCTGCGTCAGATCGATCGCGGCTGTTGGTGCGTTTTCCCAAAGCCCTTGAACGCCGGCCTTGGCAACACCCAGTTTGGCCAGTTGGAACAGGTAGCCATTGACGTAATCGCTTGAGATCAGGCGCTGCGCCTCGCCCAAAAGCCTGGTGCGTTCTTCGGGGTCGGTCGTCGAATTCAGTGTGTCCATCAGCGCCTGGAAATCGGTGCTGTCGTACTGGAAGTAATAATCGGGCCGCGCATAGATGCCGATATCCATCGGCTCGGTATGACTGACGATAGTCAGGCCGAAGTCCTTGCCTTTGAAAACCGATTCCAGCCACTGGGCCCATTCGACGTTGACGATATTGGCCGTGATCCCGACTTCAGCCAGTTGGGCGGCAACGATCTCGCCCCCCCGCCGGGCATACGATGGCGGCGGCAGGTGCAGCGTTGTCTCAAATCCATCAGCATAACCCGCATCAGCCAGCATCTTGGCAGCCTTTTTGGGGTCGTAGGCCGAGTTCCCGGTCAAATCGACATAAGCCGGATTGTGCGGCGCGAAATGGGTGCCGATAGGCGTGCCATAGCCAAACATCGCTCCATCAATGATCGCTTGACGATCGACGGCATGTGCCAATGCCTGACGCACCTGGATGTCATCGAAAGGGGGCATCTTGTTGTTTGTAGACAGGATGGTTTCCCCTTCAGTCGAACCGACAAGCACCTGAAAACGGGGATCAGCCTCAAACTGAGGCAGATTTTCTGGCGCGGGGAAATTGTCGAACACATCAATATCTTCCGCCATCATCGCGGCAAAAGCCGCCGTCGGGTCCGAAATAAACTTGAAGGTTGCTGTCTCTAACGCGGGTTGATTGCCCCAATAGTTCGGGTTGCGGTTGAGGGTAATGCTGTCACCCTGCACCCATTCACCAAAGGTAAAGGCCCCGGTTCCAATGGGATTGGTTTTGATACCCTCGATACTATCGGGCGCGACAATGACCGCGTCGCCCCAGGCCAGGTTGAAAAGAAAATTTCCATTCGGCTCGGACAGGGTCACCTTGACGGTCAGCGGGTCGACCACTTCGACATTTTCGATCCCTGCAAACAGGGCTTTCTGCGCGTTTGCGCTGTCCTCGGATCGGGCGCGATCCAGGCTGAACTTGACGTCCTCGGCATCCATCGTGGTGCCGTCGTGAAAGGTCACCCCATCGTGCAGTTTGAATGTATAGACCTTACCATCGTCAGAAATTTCCCAACTTTCAGCCAGTCCGGGAACCACAGAGCCGTCGCCCATAAAGCGGGTCAGTCCTTCAAAGATATTGGTATAAACCACCGAATCGATGGCCTGCGCTGCAGCACTGGTCGGGTCCAGATGCGGCGGTTCAAGCTGCATCGCAATGGTGATGTCAGATTTGGCCAAAACCTGCGTGGCAAACAGGCTGGCGCTGACCGCCAGCACCGAGGCAAAGGACCGAAATGTCTGCTTTGTCATGTAAATTACTCCCTGCTGAAAACTGGACCCCTGTTGTATTTTGGGCCTTTCTGCACCCAATTTCCCTTTAAACCTTAGGTCATTCAAGGAAATGTTCGCGCAACCGGGGTTTCTATAGCCCGTTCCCATCTGTTATGCCGCGCTGCAACATGACAATCGGAGGAGCGACAATGAGCGCCACCGCCCGCAAAAAAGCCCCGAATGCGCAGGATATTCGCGCCCGCAAAGGCGGCGAGCCGCTGGTCAGCCTGACCGCCTATACGACGCCGATGGCGCGGTTGATGGATGACCATTGCGATTTTGTGCTGGTGGGCGACAGTGTCGGCATGGTGCTGCACGGGCTGGAATCAACGCTGGGCGTGACGATGGAGATGATGGTGATGCATGGCCAGGCTGTCGCGCGCGGTTTGGAAAGTGCGATGATGGTCATCGACATGCCCTTTGCCAGTTATGAGCATTCGCCTGCCGAGGCATTCCGGAACGCCGCCCGGCTGATGTCTGAAACTGGCGCAGGTGCAGTCAAGCTGGAAGGCGGCGTCGAAATGGCCGACACCATCCGCTTTCTTGTCAAGCGCGGCATCCCCGTCATGGCGCATATCGGCCTGACGCCCCAGTCGATTAACACGCTTGGTGGCTACAAGGTTCAGGGCCGCGACGAACAGGCCGAGGCCGTTCTGGACGATGCCCGTGCAGTGGCCGAGGCGGGCGCGTTTTCCGTCGTGCTGGAAAAAGTCCCACAGGGTCTGGCCGATCAGATTACGGCAGAAATCGCGATCCCGACCATCGGTATCGGGGCCTCTGCCGGCTGCGACGGTCAGATACTGGTTGTGGACGACATGGTTGGCTTTTTCACGGCCTTCAAACCGAAATTCGTCAAACGTTATGCTGAGCTTGGCCCATTGGCCGAAGCCGCAATTGCCGAATACGCCGCCGAAGTACGTTCGCGAAGCTTCCCGGCGGACGAACATGTCTTTGCCGATCAAGCTCCGGCCAAAGGGCCCAAGACATGACTGCCCCAATCCTTCGGCGCCTGGCTGATCTGCGCGCTCTGACCTCGGATTGGAAGCGCAAAGGAGAGGCGATCGGCGTGGTTCCGACCATGGGTGCGCTGCATCAGGGGCATCTGTCGCTGGTTGAGGCCGCAAAGGCGAACTGCGACCGCGTGATCGTCACGATTTTTGTGAACCCGAAACAGTTCAACAACCCCGAGGATCTGGCGAAATACCCGCGCACCGAAAACGAGGATGCCGAAAAACTGGCACCCTTTGGTGTTGATGCGATCTATGTCCCGGAGCCCGAAGAGATTTACCCGCAGGGCTTTGCCACCACCGTTTCCGTCGCGGGCCTGACCGATGTGATGGAAGGTGAATTCCGTCCCGGACATTTCGACGGCGTCGCCACAGTTGTGGCCAAACTGTTCCTGCAAACGCAGGCGGATAGAGCCTATTTCGGGGAAAAAGACTATCAGCAGCTGATGATCGTAACCCGCATGGCCCGCGATCTGGACATTCCGACCGAAGTCGTTGGATGCCCGACGGTTCGCGAACCCTCTGGTCTGGCCATGTCCTCGCGCAACCTGCGCCTGTCGCCTGAAGGGCTGGACGTTGCTGCCCACAAGAACCGGATCATGCGGGAGTTGGCGGCAGCGCTGAATAACGGCGCACAGTTTGATCCGTTAGCCTTGCAGGCCGAAACCGATCTGCTGGCCGCCGGGTTCACGCAAGTGGAATACATCCAGTTGCGCTGTGCCGAAACGCTGGAACCTCTGACCCACGCCAACCGTCCTGCCCGTCTGTTCGCCGCAGCCTGGGCCGATGGGGTGCGACTGATCGACAACATTCCTGTCTGAACGCTCTGGCACGTGTGTCATTGTTTGCGCTAAAGTCCCGCAAAACGAAACGGGAGGGGCGCAGGCGTGACCTATATTCTTGCCATTGATCAGGGCACCACATCATCGCGGGCAATTCTGTTCGACGCAGACATGCAGCGCGCAGGCACCGCGCAGCACGAATTCACCCAACACTTCCCGCAGGAAGGCTGGGTCGAACATGACGCAGAGGAAATCTGGGACAGCGCCCTGCGGGTTTGCCGCGAAGTTATGGACAGTGTCGGGGTAACCTCTGATCAGATCGCGGGTATCGGCATCACCAACCAGCGGGAAACCACCTTGGTCTGGGACCGCACCACCGGCGAGCCCATCCACAACGCCATCGTCTGGCAGGACCGTCGAACAGCCGAGATCTGCGCCCGCTACAAGCAGGCCGGGTGCGAGGATGACGTGACCGCCCAGACCGGGCTGCTGCTGGACCCCTATTTCTCGGGCACCAAGGTCAAATGGTTGCTGGACACCGTCCCCGGAGCGCGGGAAAGGGCCGAGGCCGGAGAGCTGATGTTCGGCACGATCGACAGCTTTTTGATCTGGCGCCTAACTGAAGGGCGCAGCCACGCCACCGACGCCACGAACGCTGCGCGCACCCTGCTGTTCGACATTCACAAGGGCGAGTGGAGCGCCGAGATTTGTGATCTGTTGGACGTTCCGATGAACATGCTGCCCGAAGTACACGATTGCGCGGCAGATTTTGGAAATACGACCCTGTTTGGGGGAAATATTCCTATTTTGGGCGTGGCCGGTGACCAGCAGGCCGCCACAATCGGGCAGGCCTGTTTCCAGCCGGGCATGATGAAATCGACCTATGGCACCGGTTGTTTTGCTCTGCTGAACACAGGGGAAAAACCGGTCGAGTCAAAGAACCGTCTGTTGACCACCATCGCCTATCAATTAGACGGCAAACGGACCTATGCGCTGGAAGGGTCGATCTTTGTAGCCGGGGCTGCCGTCCAATGGCTGCGTGATGCGTTGCAGATCATCGAATCCGCGCCGGAAAGCGGTGAGCTGGCCCAAAAGGCAGACCCAAACCAGCACGTGGTGCTGGTGCCTGCCTTCACGGGCCTCGGTGCGCCTTACTGGAAACCGGATTGCCGAGGTGCGGTGTTCGGACTGACGCGGAATTCGGGCCGCGCCGAATTTGCCAAGGCCACGCTGGAAAGCATCGCGTACCAGACGCGCGATCTGTGGCACGCCATGCAGGGCGACTGGGGCGCGGATACTGACGTCACGCTGCGTGTAGACGGCGGCGCTAGTGCGTCCGACTGGGCGATGCAGGGATTGTCAGATTACCTCGGCGCAGAGGTCGACAGGCCAGTGATGCAGGAAACCACCGCATTGGGCGCAGCCTGGCTGGCCGGTATGCGCGCGGGCGTTTATCCGGATCAACAGGGATTTGCGGAAACCTGGGCGCTGGATCGCCGGTTTAAACCAGAACTTTCGTCTGAAGAGCGCGACGCAGCCTATGGCCGTTGGAAACGTGCGGTTGCGGCAGCAATGGCGTTCTGAGAGGAATGAAGGATCAGCTGTGATCCTTCATCAACCGCTGCTTTTGACGTGACCAGTCGCGTTTGGCTTGGGTTTCACGCTTGTCATGGGTTTTCTTACCCTTGGCGATGCCGATTTTGATCTTGGCCATGCCCTTGTGATTAAAATACAGAACCAACGGCACCAGCGTCATGCCCTTGCGCTGGGTCGCATTCCACAAGTTCGACAATTCCTTTCGCGACACCAGCAACTTGCGACGGCGACGCTCTTCATGCTTGAACGTCTTGGCCTGCTCGTAAGGCGCGATGTAGCTGTTGATCAGCCACAGCTCACCATCATCGACCGAGGCATAACTGTCGGCAATGTTCGAACCGCCAATTCGCAGAGACTTGACCTCGGACCCTTCCAGCACGATGCCGCACTCGATATCGTCCTCGATTGCATAATCGAAACGCGCACGCCGGTTTTCGGCGATGACTTTGTAATTCGGGTCTGTCTTTTGCTTGGCCATGACGCGTTGATTTATGCGGCTTGAGCGGCCCTTGCAAGGCGTAGCCGTCAGGAGGTGGCCGAGATTATTAGATCCGGGCCGAATATCGTATCGGCGTGATTGTGCAAATAGATCTTGAGCCACGGCGTAAAACGCTCGGGATACCGCTGCACTTCGGCAAGAAGATCGTGATAATCGACCCAGCGGATTTCCATAACCTCTTCCGGGTTGGGCTCAATCTTCAGCGGGCCGCGTACATGGGCCAGAAAGATATCAACCACTTCGTGTTCGATCATGTTGTTGCCAACATCAGCGTGATATTCGAGCCGGTGTCGGTATTCCGGATAAAGCCCAGATATTCCCAATTCCTCGCGCAAACGGCGCACGGCGCAAACAGATGGCGTTTCGCCCCAATCGGGATGGGTGCAACAGGTATTCGCCCACAGACCGGGGGTGTGATATTTGCCCAACGCCCGACGCTGCATCAAAATCTCGGTCCCGCGCACGACAAAGACCGACACCGCCTTGTGCCGCAGGCCCTTTTCGTGCGCCTCAAGCTTGTCCACGGGGGTCAATTCGCCATCAACCCAGGCCGGGATCATGATTCCCATCTGTCGTCTCCTGCTGCCGATCCGCTTGAAGCGCCGGAAATTTGAAATTGGCTGCCGCCAGGTCGGCTTGGCTCTGCGAAGCAATGCGTGCATTGCACGAAAAACTGCGCGTTTTCAAATTGGCCCTGTTCAACGCTGTTATCAAGCGCACGAAAGGCCGCAGGGGCTGCGGCCTTTCGTAACTTTGAGCGGAGTTGTGCCTGAAGACTTATTCGCCAGAAACGCTTACGATATAGGCGTAAACATCCTCGGCACCCTTCTTCAGCTTGAAGGTCATCTTGGATTTGGCCGAGGTTTCACCCAAGTAGTCTTTCAGAAACGCCTTGGGATCTTTTGCGTATTCCACAAAGGTCGTCTCATCCCAGACCAACCCATTTTCACCGGCGGCAACGATGCTGTCGCCATATTTGAAATCTTCGACGGTCCCTGCGGTCCGGCCTGCTATCCCATAGAGGTTCGGTCCGGTTTTGCCGCCCTTTACGATAACTTCACCTTCAGAGTCGGCAATCTGGTGACAGGATTTGCATTTGTTGAAGGTCTTCTTGCCGGCTTCGGCGTCACCTTCGGCATATGCGGGAAGGGCCAGAAGGCCGGCGATTGCGGTCGCGAGGATGCGATTCATAGCTTTTGCTCCGATACGAATTGGCTGCACCGAATGGACCGTCGGCGCAAAAAAGAGTCAACGCGCAGATTGCCGCGCGAGGGCACTGTGCCACTGCGGCATGTAGGCCGTCCTTAACTTAAGTCATGTAAGTCGGACCAACAGGGCAAAAGATCTCCCAGTGCGGGGACCGCCAAAAACACGGCCCGTGCGATCGCCCGCGCCAGACAGATCGAAGCTACGTGGCCGAGAAGCCCCAGTTCGCCCTCGGACAGCTGGTGATTGCCCGTGCTGACGCCGAACACCAGATCGCCGTCTCCCGGCGTGTGCGCGGGAACAATCGCCCGCGCGATCCCGTCATGTGCCGCAACCGCCAACCGTTTGCACTGCGACTTGGACAGCGCGGCATCTGTGGCAACAATTGCAATGGTAGTATTGCCCTTGTCCGGTTCAGTCGGTCTCATTGCCGTTGCTTTACGGCTAGTCATACTGCGACCGAGGCCGGTACTGGTATCAGGCCCTAATCCACCGAATTCATCGCCCATTTCAAACGGTGCTGCCCAGAAATGACGGTCACCGGGCGTGGTGACACTGCCGAGCGGATTGGCGGCAACCAAAGCGCCAACCGTGACCCCGTTTTCCATAACAAACGAGGCGGATCCCAGCCCGCCCTTGTGCATGGCAGCCAATGCGCCGGTCCCCGCACCAGAGGTGCCCAGATCAAACTGATCGGACACGCCTTCAAATGCGCGACGCCCCAGCGCGCGATAGGGGTTCTCGGCCCAGGTTTTGTCGCCGCCGTTGAGCAGGTCAAACAGGATCGCCCCCGGAACGATGGGGACGACGACATTGCCAACCTCAAAACCGCGGTGTTGCGCGCGCAGGGCGTCGGCCACCCCGGAACAGGCATCCAGACCAAAGGCCGACCCGCCGGACAAAACGATCGCATCCACACGCGACACCGACTTATCGGGCGCCAACAGGTCTGTTTCTCGCGTACCAGGTGCGCCGCCCATCACGTGAACGGAGGCCGTGAACGGATCAGCGGCCGTCAGAACTGTTGCGCCGGATTTGAGTGCGTCATCCTGAGCGTTTCCAACCAAAAGGCCAGGGACATCGGTGATCAGGTTTCTGGGTCCGGGGATCATTGGTTTTTAAGATGTTGGAGCAGAAGAGCACGCAAGCGCGCTGCCTCCGGCAGGGATATTTTTTGCCAGATGAAGAGCGGATCAGATGCAGCGGCCACCGTCGACCTCCAATGCAGTGCCGGTGATCATGCTGGCCTCCTCGGAACACAGGAAACAGGCCGCGTTGGCCATGTCTTCAGGCGTTGAGAATCGGCCCAGCGGGATGGTCGACAGGAACTTGGCCCGCATCTCGGGCGTGTCCTCGCCCATGAAGGATTTGAGCAGTGGTGTCTCGCCCGCCACCGGGCAGATGGCATTCACCCGGACGCCTGATGGTGCCAGTTCGACCGCCATCGTTTTGGTCGCGGTAATCATCCAGCCTTTGGAGGCGTTGTACCAGTTGAGGTTCGGTCGTGGCGACAGCCCTGCCGTCGAGGCCACGTTCAGGATCGCGCCAGTACCACGCAATTTCATATGCGGAACGAGTGCGCGCGCCGTCAGATAGACGGACTTCATATTTACTTTGAAAACGCGATCGAAATCTTCCTCGCTGACTTCCTCTAACGGGGTAGGCATATGAGTGACCCCCGCGTTGTTGACCAGAATATCGATATGACCCAGACGATCAAAAGCCACGTCTGCCATCGACTGAACCGATGCGCCGTTGGCCAGATCGACCTGATGAGCAAAAGCATTCGGGCCCAGCTGATTGGCCTGAACCTCAGCCGCATCGCCATTAATATCGGCAATCATGACCCGCGCGCCTTCGGACAGGAACTTGCGCGCGATCCCGGCACCAAAGCCTGACGCACTACCGGTCACGATTGCGGTTTTTCCCTCTAACCTCATGATCTTGTCCTTTTGCAGCTGCGCAAAATCAGAGTAGCGATGCGCCACAAAGATACCAGATCAATCTTCGGTTACCTTGCCGCGCAAGGCTTTGACGTCCGACCGTGCCTTTTTGGAAGCCAATCGTCGCTTGACCGACCCATAGGTGGGTTTGGTAGCGATACGGCGCTTAGGCTTAATCGTAGCGCGGACAATAAGCTCTGCCAGGCGCGTACGTGCAATTTCCCGGTTGCGCGCCTGACTGCGGGTCTCTTCGCATTGAATGATGATCGCACCCTCTTTGGTCCAACGTCGGCCCGCCAGCCGCTTGAGCCGTGACTTGACCGGATCGGGCAACGAAGGCGAGCGCGCCGCCTCGAACCGCAGCTCAACGGCCGTGGACACCTTGTTCACGTTTTGGCCGCCGGGGCCAGATGAGCGGACAAAGCTCTCGGTCATTTCCCAGTCTTGCAGGGTGATATCGTCGGTGATGCGCAACATAAGCGTGACTTTACAGTCTTGAAAGAAAAACAAAAAGGGCCGCCCCAAATGGGACGGCCCTTCGAAAGCTCAGGAGGTTGGGTCGGTTAGATCAATCGACCAGCCGGAGCGAGCGCTCCGCCAAGGGCTGCCTTAACAGGCGATCCCCCCGGTTGTTCCAACACCTCTCTCCAATCCCTTTCTCGACATTGGATCACCTCCTTTCAAACTGTTTCGGTTACTGGAATCGTGCCACGAGTTGCACGAAACGCAAAGTGTTTTTTACGCCGGCTGAGCGGTCAACCGCGCGACGATCACTTTGAACGGGATCAGCGCGATCATCGCCAGCGACAATTTCACCAGCCAGTCAGCAAAGGCCAGCGTTACCCACAGGGGCGCCATCGGGCCGGTCAGCATGAATGGTACAGGCTCCCACGCCCAGCTGATTGCGGCGTCGGCGTCGGCACCAAAGAAGGTGATCGAAGCCGAGAATGCGATGGTGAAGAACAGCGTGGTGTCCAACGCCGAACCGATCAGGGTCGAGACCAGCGGCGCGCGCCACCAACGGCCGCCACGCAATGAGTTGAACACGGTGACGTCCGTGAGCTGTGCGAGCAGGAATGCGGTCCCGGACGCAACTGCGATTCGCAGCGGCACAGCGGCATAGGTGAATCCATCACCCTGCAGCATAATCTGGCTGCCGATCAGCGAGCAGATGATACCGGTGACAAACCCGGCAAACACGACTTTGCGGGCAGTCGCCACGCCGTAGACGCGGTTCATGATGTCGGTGACCAGAAAGGCCAGCGGATAGGTGAAAGCACCCCAGGTAAGCAGCCCGTCAAAGATCAGGAACTGAACCAGAAAGTTCGAGGCCACAACAATGGCAGCCATGGCAATAATGCCGGGTATATAAGCGCGTTGCATTTTCAGATGCCCGTTTTGACAAGGTAGCGGCGACTTGGCCAAGGGCTCATCCCAAGGCAAGCCGTGCGTTTAGACCTTTGCTTTAGGCAAGTCAATCGGGCAGCGTGTATTCGACCAGCTCGGTGCGCTGAAGTGCCAGAAAATTGTCATCCGATACCATTGTAGCGCGCAGCCGGCCCGATTCATCGCGCCAGACTGACAAACCTTCGAGGTTGTCATGCGCGCCGGCCCCCGTTTGAAACAGAACCTCTTCAGCGTGCAAGGTGTCGCCGTCTAACTGCCATCGCCGCAGACGCGAACGGAACCCGATCCAGCCTACATCGCGCTCCAAAACGTAGAACTTTCCGTCCGGTCCGAAATCTGCCGCGACCGGTAGAAATTTTCCCCGTTGCGGCAAGACGAAAGGCGTCGACCAGGCCCGACCGTCCCAGCGATAGACGGGGATATCGCCTGCCGCTGTTCGGTTTTCCTCGGGCATAGTGAAAAGGTGGCCGCGCTGATCAATGGCCAATGCCTCAAGCGACCCGTTGACGGCAAAGCCATCGAACGCATTGGGCCGCGGCAAAATCTGCGCTTTCGTTCCTGGTGCTGGGTAGTACGCCACACGGGACGTGCTTTCGAACGAGACAAAGAAGCCACCATCAGGCGCAATCGCAATACCTTCGGAATCCCCGGCACCGCCGATCAGGGCCCGCCCCGTACTGGAAATGAGCGGCCAATCTCCGGTGATATCGATACCGACGATTTCATCGCCACGACGCCTGACCTGTGCAGCGACCAACGTCGCCCGATCGGTCATGCCAATCAGATGGCGGCCATCATCCGAGAGGTGGATGGCCGAAAACCCGCCGAACCATTCGGCCGTGTGCCGCCACGTGTAACTGCCAAGATGGTTGGGCATTTTGTAATCAACTGCCCAAGCCACTCCGGCTAGCAATACCGCGATGATCAGTTGGATTGCAGAACTTGCGTGCATTGCTGAGGTAAATCGGCCAATCGATATTCACGCCGTTTCTTGGGCGCAGGTGCATTTGGGTCAGGCGGGGGCGGGTTTAGGATGTTGTTCACCCACTGCTGTGCGTCGGCGCAGCCATCACCTTTGGGCGGCGGATCCTGATTAACGCAGCCCTTGGACCCACGCGGGCACTTCAGACGCACATGGAAATGATAATGATGCCCCCACCACGGCCTTATTTTTCGCAGGTAAGCCCGATTGCCCTTTTCGTTTTTACACATCTCGACCTTTGCGCCGGGGAACACGAAAATTCGTGCGACGCGCTTGTCCTTTGCGGCCTCGCGCAGAACGGCGTGGTGCTGTTGCGTCCAGTTGCCGTTGACAAATGCCCCGTTGGAGCGGCGCAGCGAAATGGACGAGAGGTTCTCACGCGCTTTGCGGCTCAGCCGCATGTTGTCGCCGGGCAACATCCAGATGTCGATATCCAGACCCAGCTGATGGCTGCGATGCCCGGAAGTCATCGGTCCACCGCGCGGCTGGCTGATATCCCCAACATAGAGACCATTCCATCCCGGCTGCCTGGCAGCAAATTTGCTGAGGTCCTGAACGTAGTCGATCGCAACCGGATGCCCCCAGTTGCGGTTGCGCGACAACCGCATCGCCTGCCATGTCGGCCCGGTTTCGGGCAATTGCACCGACCCGGCAGCACATCCGCGCGAATAACTGCCGAAAGCCGCCGGTTTTTGCTGTGAACTTACTTTCTGTGCCCCAAACAACTGCTTTGCCAGGGGCTGTGCAGAGGCGGTGTTCGCTAGGGTTATTGTTGCCAGTATTGCTAAAAAACGTAGTATTATCATCTGCTCTGATCCCCTTCCGGTTTCACCCAGCGCATCAGGAATAGCCCCAGAATAAACAACAGAACGATCGGTGACACCCCTAGTCTCGCGCTGCCAGTTACGGTTGTGGCAATTCCGATCAGCAAAGGGGCGGCAAAGGCGGTGGCACGGCCTGACAGCCCATAAAGGCCAAAGCTTTCAACGGGGGCATCGGGATCGGTGTGACGCACCATCATCGAGCGGCTGGCCGACTGCAAAATACCTCCCATACCGCCGATTAGTACGCCGCAACCAAAAAACACCAGATCAGGCAGGCCGGATCCTTCCGGTAGTGATATCCCAAAAATCTGTGTCCTATCCATCGACACGATGGTGGTGCAAACAAAGATTAACACCCAGATGGCCACTAAAATCACCGGTTTAGGGCCATATTTCTTGTCCAGTTTTCCGCCAACCCAGGAAAATGCAGCCGCCGCCAGAACGCTGACAATGCCAAAAACCCCAATCTTGATCAGGTCCCATTCCAGCACAAGACGCGCATAAACGCCGCCAAAGCTGTAGAGACCATTCAATGCATCGCGGTAAAACATCGAAGATCCAAGGTACGTCGCCAGACTGACCCGGTGGCGCAGATTGGAAACCGATTTGGCCAGCAGATTCAGCGCTTCGCTTACGCTCCCTTTCTTGTCTGTGGGCGCGTCGTCTCGGACCCACAGGAAGTAGGGAATCATGAACAATACGAACCAACCCGCCGTAAACGGCCCCACGAAACGCGTGCCTTGCTGAGTTGAGGCATCCAACCCGAACATCGGATCCATCCCAATCAGCGTCTTGCCATTGCCCTGTTCAACAAACAAAGCCAGCATGATCGCAAGTGAGATCAACCCGCCAAAGTACCCAAAGGCAAAACCAGAACCCGAAATCTCGCCGACCTCATTGTCGTCACCCAGATCGGGCAATTGCGAGTTGATAAAGATCAGCGCGTACTCCGCGCCCACAAAGCCCAGGCCAAATGCCGAAAGCATCAGCCACATATTCGATCCGTCCGGCAACGTGTACCACAGCGCAGCCGAGCCCACGGCGTACATCACCGAAAAGGCAAATATCCACGGAATGCGGCGACCCGAAACATCGGCCATGGCCCCCAATAACGGCGCACCAAACGCGATGATCAAACCGGTGATTGTCAGGCAGTTGGCCCAAACCGTCTGTGCCCGCGCGGCGGCAGCATCTGCGTCCAAACCTGCGTTGGCGTAATACCCGGCCGCCACTCCGGCAAAGTAGGGGCCAAAAACAAAAGTCACCAGCAAGGTGTGATACGGCTGACTGGCCCAGTCGAAAAACCACCAGCCCCAAATGCGCTTGCGCTTGGAAATTTCTGCCATGACTGCCCCTGTTTATCGTTGTTTTCATAAGACGGGTCTTTGGCCTAATTCGCAAGCGTTCTGTTGGCTTACACTTGCTCTTTGCCGCAGGGGCGCTTAGGTCTCAGCAAATGTGAAAACGGAGTGCCCATGCTGTCGCTGATCCAAATTCTTCTGCTGATCCTGGACATTGTCTGGTTCATCATCCTGGCCCATGTGATCATGAGCTGGCTGATCAACTTTCAGGTTCTAAACCTGCATCAACAACTGGTGGCGCAAATCTGGTACGGGCTTAACCGCATATTAGAGCCTATCTACGGCCCGATCCGTCGTATTCTGCCCAACATGGGCGGGCTGGATCTAACGCCGTTGATAGTGTTGGTCGCTGTTTATGCGCTGCGGATTATCCTGATCAACAATGCGGTCTATTTCGTCTGAGGCCTTGTTCACCGAATCTTAGTATGTGATTGTCCTGTCTTAAGAGCAGATAGACCTTAAAACAGGGCAACACCGCACATGTTCGACGCCGCACCGATGTTGCGAGATGTCTTTGGATTCGACGACTTCCGCCCCGGGCAGGAAGAGATCGTCGATGCCGTGACCGCAGGCGAAAATGTGCTGGCGATCATGCCAACAGGCGGTGGTAAATCTCTTTGTTATCAACTGCCTGCGCTGATGCGCGATGGTGTGACGGTGGTGATCTCACCGCTAATCGCCTTGATGCGCGATCAGGTGCGCGGATTGCAGGAGGCCGGGGTTGAAGCCGGTGCCCTGACATCCGGAAACACGCCCGAGGAAACCGATGCCGTGTGGGAAGCGCTGGAGGCCGGGCGGCTAAAGCTGCTTTACATGGCCCCCGAACGTTTAGCAGCGGGGTCAGCATTGGGGATGCTACGCCGCATAAACGTCAACCTGATCGCCGTGGACGAGGCGCATTGTGTCAGCCAATGGGGCCACGATTTCCGCCCGGATTACCTGCGGATTGGGGAACTGCGGCGCACGTTGAACGTGCCCCTCGCCGCCTTCACGGCAACCGCGGATGCTGAAACGCAAGATGAGATCGTCGAGAAATTGTTCGACGGAACACCCCCCAACAAGTTCCTGCGCGGGTTCGATCGCCCCAACATCCATCTGGCTTTTGCCGCCAAGGATGGACCCCGCAAGCAAATCCTGGATTTCGCCCAGGCCCGCAAAGGTCAGTCGGGAATCGTCTATTGCGGCACCCGCAACAAGACCGAGGTTCTGGCGCAAGCGCTGCGCGCTGAGGGGCATTCTGCCTGCCATTATCACGGCGGAATGGAGGCCGAAGATCGCCGTATCGTCGAAACCCGATTTGCCCGCGAAGACGGATTGATCGTGGTTGCTACGGTAGCCTTCGGCATGGGCATCGATAAGCCGGACATCCGCTGGGTTGCCCATGCGGACCTGCCCAAGTCTATCGAAGCCTATTATCAGGAGATCGGTCGCGCCGGGCGTGATGGCGGACCCGCCGAGACCCTGACCCTGTTTGGCCCGGACGATATCCGCCTGCGCCGCTCGCAAGTCGACGAGGGGTTGGCCCCGCCAGAACGCCGTATGGCTGACCACGCGCGCCTGAATGCCTTGCTGGGCTTGGCCGAAGCTTTGGAATGCCGCCGTCAGACTCTGTTGGGCTATTTCGGTGAATTGGCTGAACCATGCGGAAAATGCGATCTGTGTGACACCCCGCCCGAGGTTTTCGACGGCACCACGCCCGTCCGGATGGCCCTGTCTGCGATCCTGCGCACTGAGGAATGGTTTGGCGCGGGTCACTTGATCGACATTCTTCTAGGCAACGAAACAGACAAAATTCGCGCGCGACGTCATGACCAGCTGTCAACCTATGGGGTCGGCAAAGAGTGGTCGCGCCCGCAATGGCAGGCCATTTTCCGGCAGATGATGGGGCATGATCTGGTTCGCCCCGACCCGGAACGCCATGGCGCACTGCAAATGACCGAGGCCGCCAAACCCATCCTGAAGGGAGAGGCGCAGATAAGCTTGCGTAAGGACACACTCCGCAAGGCCGGGCGCCGTCCAGCGGTCAAAATGATGGTGTCCGAGGAAGATGCGCCGCTGTTATCGGCGCTCAAGGCCAAAAGGCGCGCTTTGGCCGAATCCGCGCGAGTCCCGGCCTATGTCATATTTCCCGACCGCACCCTGATCGAAATGGCCGAAAAACGCCCTGTGTCTTTGGATGACATGGCTCGAATTGGCGGGGTCGGCGCGAAAAAGCTGGAACGCTACGGCGATACCTTTCTTGAAGTCATTGCTGGCGAGGTCGAGGCCCTTCATCCCGCGCGCCGAAAATTGGCTGGTCGGGAACAGGGCGATATCTATGATCAACTTCTTGAAGTGCAATCGCAGCTGTCGCGGGGTCCGGACGGGATCGACAAACCTCTGACCTGCTCTGCTTCGCAATTGGCCAAGGTCGCACAGCTGCGATCAGGCGACCCCCGCGCGATTGAGCACGTTCTGGGCGAGCGCCGTCACGAAAGGTTTGGGGCCGCCTTTCTGGACGTGCTGCAACAGACGGACTAAATACGCCAAAACAGGCAAGGAAAGAGGGCGGATATGCTGGTAGTGATTTCCCCGGCCAAAAGGCTGGACTGGGCAGAACGAGACGTCGCAGTCACGCAGCCCGACTTTCAGGACGATGCCATCCGCCTGTCAAAAACAGCGCGCAACCTGACACTGGGTGATTTGAAAAAGCTGATGGACCTGAGCGATGATCTCGCGCGCCTGAACCGCGACCGGTATCGCGCATTCTCAGACGCACCCGAAGCGGATGCGACGCGCCCAGCCGCGCTGGCATTTGCGGGCGACACATATCAGGGGCTGGAAGCTGCTTCGCTGGATTCCGAGGAGATGGCTTGGGCGCAGGATCATCTTCGTATTCTGTCTGGCCTCTATGGCGTGCTGCGCCCGCTTGATTCCATTCAGGCCTACCGTCTTGAGATGGGCAGCAAACTTAAGACCCGCCGCGGAAAGAACCTGTATGAGTATTGGCGCGATCAACTGAGCAAAGCACTGAATGCGCAAGGTGCTGAGATTGGATCAGATGTGCTGGTGAACTGCGCCAGCCAGGAGTATTTCGGTGCAGTAGAGCCTAAAGCGCTGAAACTGCGCGTCGTCACGCCTGTCTTCATGGAAGACAAAGCCGGCACGCCTAAGATCGTGAGCTTCTTTGCCAAGAAGGCGCGTGGTGCGATGGCGCGGTATATCATTCAGCATAGGCTGGACGACCCAAAAGGGCTGTTGGACTTCGATACGGGCGGCTACGTATACCGCCCCGAGTTGTCAGAAGAAAACAAACCCGTTTTCGTGCGACCCTATCAGGCCTGATCCGACATTGACGGATCGTATGCGACCAGTTCGACCGTGTTGCCTTCGGGGTCTTCGGTGAAGATGCCGCGCCAGCCGATCCACCCGAACTGCTCAACCCGATAAGGTTGACCAAGGTGATCATACCACCGCATTACCGCCTCTTGTTCGTCGAAAGGCAGCGACAAGGCGATATGATGCAGGGATGACGCGCCACCCGTCACCGGGTTTTGCGATCCAGTAGGATGCAGGCCTGGTCGCGGGGCGGCAGTGTGGTGAAACAACGCTAGAACCTGCGTGTGGCCGCCGTATCCGGGCGCAATTTGGAAGAACGTGATCGCGCTATTGTGGTCCCCGCTAAGACGCTCCAATCCGATCACGTTTTCATAAAACGCGACCATGGCCGCCATATCAGCGCAGCGGATGGCAATTTCACCCAGTGCACGGGGTCGAAATCCACGATCTTCAGACATGAGCTCAATCTAGTCAGCCTGGCTTTCCTCTGCAATGACCGGGCAACAATCGTCAGGTTTATGGGTCAGGACCATCTGGTGAATCTTCCGTTTCTGTAGAGGTTTCGTCAGGTAATGATCCAGCCCGGCCGACAATATCCCCTGATCGTCACCCGCCATTGCATGTGCCGTCAGGGCGACAATGGGAACATGTCGGCCGGTTTCAATTTCGCGACGCCGGATTTCGCCCGTCGCCTGTTTGCCGTCCATTTTCGGCATCGAGATATCCATGAAGATCAAGTCAGGGTCAAATTCCTGATATTCCTGCACCGCTTCGATCCCATTGCCGGCAAACCGCAAGTCGACGTTCATATCCTTGACCATTTTTTTGAGGATCAACTGGTTGGTCCGGTTATCCTCCGCCGCGAGCACGCGCATGATGCGCTGCGTTTCAGCACATGCGGGCTTACTTAAATCCCGATCGTCTGGCGCGGTATCCGTAGGGCTTGCAAGGCTTTTCGGTCGACCAAGCGACTGAAGGCGCGCGTATAGCTCGGCTCTAGGGATCGGCTTTTGCAAGACCCCTTCGATCAGGTTACGCGCGGGATGGGCGTGAATCACCCCGGGATTGGCCGACATCACAACAATCGGCAGATTGGCCATTCCCCTTTCTTTCAGCGTGGTGGCCAGTTCCAGTCCGTCCATGTCGGGCAGGTCGTGATCGCACAGCAGAAGGTCGACGCTGTCGTCCAGCGTTTCCAGCGCCTCTCGACCGGATGCGCAAACAGTAACCTGCGACCCTAAGCGGCTCAATTGTTTGGACAGTATCGCCCGGTTGGCGGCCAGATCCTCGACGATCATCACATGGCGCAGGCGTCCCTCAAGATCCGGCGGGGCAGGTTGCGGACCTTCAACTGTCGGCAGCGAGAATCTAAATCCGAAGCAGGACCCCTGCCCCGGCTCGCTCTCCACCCAAATGGATCCGCCCATCAATGTGATCAGCCGTTTCGTTATCGCCAGACCCAAACCTGTGCCTTCAAACGCGCGATTTCGTTCGTCTTCGACCTGATTGAACTCGCCAAAAATGTGCCCGATTTTGTCTTCGTCAATTCCAATGCCGGTGTCTTCGATCGCAACATGCACATCGCAGGATTGGGCGTCCGGATTGGGCACGCCGGTAACGCGGATCAGGACATGGCCTTTGGACGTGAATTTAACCGCATTGCCGACGAGATTGGTCAGAACCTGCCGCACCCGCCCCGGATCCCCGACAAACAAGGTGGGCAGGAACAGATCGTAATCCACCAATAGCGTCAGCCCTTTGTCGCGCACGCTGGGTTGCAACAGCATCGCAACCTCAAGAATGCAGCGTTCAAAGTCGAACCCTTCGGGATGCAGGATCAGTTTATCCGCCTCAATCTTGGAGTAGTCCAGAACGTCGTTGATAATCACCAAAAGCGCTTCGCCCGAGTTGCGAATGGTGTTCAGATACAATCGCTGTTCTTCATCTAGCGGCGTTTCTGACATCAACTCGGTCATGCCCACAATACCGTTCATCGGGGTTCGGATTTCATGGCTCATATTGGCCAGAAATGCCGATTTGGCGCGGTTTGCCGCCTCGGCCCGTTCACGGGCTGCGGTCAATTCAGCCTCATGCCGCACAGATGTGGTGATGTTCAGGGCCAGACTGACCACATCGCCACCGTGACCACGCTGGTCGATCAGCTTGATGTAGTGGCCATTCCACAACCGGATAACCTCGGGCACAGGATACGGCATTGCCCATCTCTGCAACATCCTGTCGCGCCAGGCCTGCATCGGTTCGGAACCGAGATCGATCAGTCCTTCGGTTGTCAGAATTTCCAGAATTTTCGGATAGGTCACACCTGGCGCAACCTCTTCCAGCCCGTCAAAAACGCTTAAATAGGCCGCATTAGCCCCTATCAGGCGGCTTTCCTCGTCGAAGAACGCAAACCCATCCTGAATGGTCTGGATCGAGTGCCATAGCCGGCGTTCGGCTACTTCGATCTTGGCGTTTGCCACCGTCAGATCGGATTTTACCTTTTCATTCTCATCCCGGACCGTTTCAACCTCGGCCTGGGTTTCACCAATGCGCTTGGTCAACGCCATCGCATGCAGGCCCAGTTTGCGGTTTGCGGCCGAAAGCTCTGCCTGTTTCATTTCCAACAAGCGTTCAGCCGCCAAACGCGCGCGCCGTTCTTGTGAGAGCTTTCCTGCAAGACTCATTTTTGGTGATCCCGGGATAATCTGCATTCAGTATTCGGGCAGAGAATGAAGAACTGTTTAAGCCGTTGCTCAAGGATTGAGCCTCATGCCAATCTTGGCAAAACGGAGGTGTAATATGCGAAGTTTCTTTGGTGCCCTGTTCGCCTGTGGAGCACTTTCCCAACCTGTCACGGCGGGTTGCGCAACAGATGATCAGGTGGAACAGTTTGTCGCGGATTACCTTTCAGGCACGCCATCCACTGCCCTTTCAGCAGATGGCACGATGGAGGACGCCCTGTGTACACAAGCACACATAGTGAAAGCGTTAGAGCCACATCTAGGCCCGGTAATCGGCTATAAAGCCGGTCTGACCAGCGCGCCGGCCCAAGAAAGGTTTGGCGCATCCGAACCAGTTCAGGGCGTCTTATTCCGCGACATGATGCTGAATGATGGCGCGTCTGTTCCTTCGGACTGGGGCGCGCGGCCGGTGTTTGAAGCCGATCTGGTACTGGTCGTTGGATCGGCAGATATCAATCAGGCCGAAACGCCGGAAGATGTGGTTCATAACATCTCGGCAATCCGTCCCTTTATCGAATTGCCGGACTTGACCCTAGCCAAAGGTGAACCGATCACCCCGGTGACCCTGACCGCCATCGGTGTCGCGCCCAGACTGGGTGTCTTAGGTACAGAGATTCCAGTGACGGACCCAGCAAGTATGGCGCAGGCCTTGGCGGATATGGCCGTCACACTTCGCGCCGCAGATGGAGATATACTGGCGCAAGCGCCGGGAACAGCCGTTCTGGGGCACCCGGCGAATGCGGCCCTTTGGTTGATGTCAAAAGGGATCGAATTTAAGCCCGGCGACCTGATTTCTGTCGGTTCTTTTGGGCCACTGTTCCCTCCCGAAAAGGGTATGGGCGGGGCATCAGTGACGTACGAAGGTTTGCCTGGCGACCCGACGGTCAGCGTGGTGTTCGAGTGACCTAGCGCCGCCCTTCGCGTAGCCATCCAGCCAGAAGGAATCCGCCCGCCAACAGCAAGACAAGCCAAGGCGGCAATAGTCCGGCCTGCGTCACGTCCCGTGTTTCATAGGCGTTGCGCGGGGTCAGACCGATCCACCCGCGCCCCGAAGCGGGGCGCCCGGCACGTACGTCGCGGATCGAGGGCAATCCTTCCTCCAGACGCACCGTACCGCCGCGCAAATCGGACATCACGGGTTCCAACACCTCAGCCGTTGCGATCGTACGCTCGAATTCCTTGGGCGCAGCGGGGCCAAGGCCGATAACGGTGGACTGATCCCCTTCCTGCAAGCGATACAGGCCAATCTCAGGCCCGAAATACTGTGCTTCGAACCGCCCCGGAGAGACCTCAGCTAAAGTAACATCCTCTGTTTCACCGTTCGGACGGGTTACGGTGACTGGCCCGACTTCATCCCCCAGTGTCTGGCGGATAATACGCATCGTCTGACCATTGGCTTCGGCCCATAGAGCTTCTTCCTCAAGCTCGGGCTCTTTCATCATCCAATGCGCCAAACGGCGCAGCAACTCAAGCTGCGGTCCACCGCCTTCGAAACCACGGCTCCACAACCAGGCATGATCCGAGGCCAGCAATGCCACGCGCCCCTCGCCAACTCGGTTGAGCACCAGCAAGGGCCGTTCATCCACGCCCGTCATCAAAACCTCACCCGTGCGGTGATTGACATCGATCTGGCGCAGCCATGCGCCCCAGTTTTCCGAGTCACCAAGATCCGTCGTCACCGGGTGGCGATGCCCCAGATCA
The DNA here is from genome assembly GCF_013032505.1 of Ruegeria atlantica. Lineage (GTDB taxonomy): Bacteria > Pseudomonadota > Alphaproteobacteria > Rhodobacterales > Rhodobacteraceae > Ruegeria > Ruegeria atlantica_F. The sequence goes on along the minus strand of NZ_WQCG01000004.1, from coordinate 158,324 downwards.
GTCACCATCGGGACATAGCGTTCCTCGATCACCCGCGCGGTTGGCTGCGCTGGCAGGATCGGCGCCAGGGGTGAGCGGAAGATACTGTCGGCGCTGGCAAAATCCGGCCCGGCGGCAACAAGAACGGCACCGCCTTCGTTGATATAGTTGGTGACATTGTCCAGATAAATCGCAGGTAGGATGCCGCGCCGCTTGTATCGGTCAAAAATGATCAGGTCAAAATCGTTGATTTTTTCCAGAAACAGTTCGCGCGTCGGGAAGGCGATCAACGACAGCTCATCCACTGGCACCCCGTCCTGCTTTTCGGGGGGGCGCAGAATGGTAAAGTGCACCAGATCCACGGAACTGTCAGACTTTAGCAGGTTGCGCCATGTCCGCCCACCCGGATGCGGTTCACCCGATACCAGCAAAACCCGCAAACGGTCGCGGACGCCGTTCATCTGGATCAGGGCGGTGTTATTACGGTCGGTCAGTTCGCCCTCGGCCTCCGGCACGGTGAACTGAATCACGTTGCGCCCGCCATGAGGCAGTGTGATCGGCAGCTCAACATCAACGCCAATGGGAATTGTAAATTGTTCGGCTTCGGCCCCATCGACCGAGATTTCAAGAGGTGCCGTTGTTGCCCCAGCAGGTGCAGCACCACTATCCTCAACCCTTAGGGTCAGGGTGACAGGTTCATCAATGATAGCGAAGGCGGGCGCATTTCGGACTATCAGGCGACGATCCCAATCTGTTGCGCGCCCAGTCTGCATAAGATGCATGGGCGCAGGCAAATCAGGGGCTTGATCGGCGTCATGCACGATACCGTCCGATACAACCAGAATGCCCGCGATCCGCGCGCGCGGCTCTTCGGCCAACGCTTCGTTCAGCGCCGCCATCACTTGCGTGCCTTCGTCCCCGTCACCATCACCCACCTTGATCCGGCGCAGTTCCGTATTGTTGCGGGATTCAATCTCAACCGCCAGTGCCTCGGCGGCCTGTGCTGTCTGATCCGCCCGGTCCGAAAGGGCCTGACTTGCGCTTTCGTCCTCGATCATCAAAACGATATCGGTCAGTGGCGCGCGATCTTCGATTTGGTACACCGGCCCTGACAAGGCCGCAATCACAACCAGCGCAGCAAGTCCACGCAAAGCCCAACCAGACAGACCGCGCCACAGGGCCAGAATAACCCCGGCGACGGCAATCGCAGCCACGATGACCAGAACGGACCACGGGATCAGCGGATCGAAGATGACTGTTCCTGTCATTGTCCCAACCTGTCCAGCAAGGCAGGCACGTGCACCTGATCCGATTTGTAGTTCCCGGTCAGCACGTGCATCACCAGGTTGACGCCAAAACGACTTGCCAGCTCGCGCTGCCGTTCACCAGCATATCCGCGGCCCACCGGCAACAGCGCCTGACCATTGCGATCAATGGCCCAGGCCGCGCCCCAGTCATTGCCGCCAATCACCACCGGCGTCACGTTGTCATTAAGGTTGCGAAACGGCATACCCTCAATCTGCTCGGCATCCATCGGAGCGGCCTCGACCCACACTTCAGTGCCCGCATACCGACCCGGAAAATCCTGCAGAAGGTAGAAGGCGCGAGTTAGCACATGGTCACGTGGTACAGGCTCTAATGAAGGGATATTCAGCGGGGCTGCGATCTGTTGCAGTTTACGCCCGTTCGGGCTGGCAGCACCAAAGCGCGCTACATCCGCGTCACGCGTGTCGAACAGGATCATTCCGCCCGAACGCAAGTAAGCGTTGAGCTTGGCATACGCTTCGGCCGACGGTTGCGGTTGATCAGGCGAGATCGGCCAATAGAGCAACGGGAAAAACGCCAGCTCGTCCCGCTCCAGATCCACGCCGATGGGTTCTGCCGGTTCAACCGAGGTGCGGTAAAACAACGTCTGAGCCAACCCACGCATCCCCGCGGCTGCAATATCGTCAACCTGCTGATCACCGGTCAGGACATGCGCCAGAACCAACTCCTGCGTGGCGCTTAAGGCGAAATCGGTACCCTCGGGCGTTTGCGCCTGCGCCTCGGGCACCAGTAAGACGGCTCCCAACGCGACCGCCGCTGCCTTAGCCAATCCCAGACGCCCGGACAATGCCAGCGAGGCGATGACGTCCACCGTCAGCAACAACAATGCAAGGCTCAGCAAGATGCCTCCTATGGGTGTCTCGGTGCTGACCTCCTGCCCCTTGATCGGAACATCCGATGGCCAGAGCGCCGGGCTAAGGACCGTTTCATCGTTCAGAACATTGCGGGCCAGCTTCTGTTTGCCGCTTTCATAAAGCCCGGGCCGTAGATCGGGACCGATCGGGCCGGTTACAAGTTCGACGCCATCGACACCCGCCAGATTGCCAGCATCAGACAGAACGCCAAAGCCATCCATAACCTGAATCGGTTCCCACGTGGTGCCTTGCAACTGCGACTCCTGCCTTGATTTTGCCGCTGATGCCACCGCTAGCCGGTCCAGCATTTCGACGAACAACCCCGACAAAGGCAGGCTGGACCATTCGGCATCCGCCGTCACATGGAACAACACCACCTGCCCCAGTCCCAGCGCTTTTCGGGTCACCAATGGTGTGCCATCCGACAGTGAGGCAATGACGCGATCCGCCAGATTAGGGTCTGGTTGCGCCATGACTTGTGTGGTCACCGTGACATCTTCTGGCACCTGCAGCCCATAGAAGGGCGAGTTTTCCGGGAAAGGTGCCAGCCCCTTGGCTTCGCCCCAGCTCATAGCACCACCGACCGAACGTCCGCCGCTGCGCAAACGCACCGGCAGCAAGGTATCTTCGGCATCCCGGCCAAGATCGCTGGCCGCCATACGCGGGCCGGCAAACCGCAATAGCAATCCCCCCTGTTCCACCCATTCAACCAATGCCACCTGTTCGGATCCGGCCAGATTGGCTACGTCAGCCATCACGATCACATCGGGATTGGCGGGCAGGACTTCCAGCAGGCCACCTTCGACGAAATCCGCCGTGGGGATCAGGACCTGGGTCAGGTAATGCAGCGGCGACAACAGCTCTAAACCTTCGCGGTTCAGGGTTCCGGCGATCAAGGCGACCTCGCGCCGCCGCAGGCTGTCGTCTGTCAGCGTGACGGCACCCGCCGAACGCTCGCCCTGAATTTCAAACCGGGTGATGCGCGCGCGCAATTCAGAAGGCAACGACAGTTCCACCTGCGCCTGTGTTTCACCGCTGGCAAACTCTAGCTCGGCGGATTGCAGGACACGCATTGCCCCGGCCGGATCACGTCCCTGCGCCAAAACAGTGATGCGGTCTGCCGGCCCGGGTTCTGCGCGTTGCGCCGTCAATTGAATGACGCCGTCCTGATACGTGGCAGGCAGAATGGCGATTGCAGGCGTCGGTGCCTGATAGACAGTAACATCGCCGCGCGCACGCAGGGCGGACAGGATCGCGTCATGCCCGTCATAGCTCAAACGGTCACTGAACCAATGGTTGTCGAACCTGCCATCGGCCTGATCCAAGGCCGTTAGAGCCAATTCGATCTGCGCTTCGGTCGGTTGCCACGGCGTCGGGGTCAATCCCGGCAGACGGCCGCGCCATGCTTCAGCAGCCTGAAACACAGGAGCTTCGGGTTCGGTCAGGCGAAGGATGGCGACGGTACGACCCGCGCGCCCGGCTTCGGTCAGTTGCGCATCAATCTGATCCAGCGTCGTAGACCAACGGGTGGCACCCGCCCAACTGGCATCCAGCACCAGCAGCAACGGACCCGACCCCGCCTGATCGCGCGAAGGGTTCAGAACCGGCCCAGCCAATCCAATAATGATCGCAGCCGCCGCCAGCATCCGCAGCAACAACAACCACCACGGTGTCCGGTCCGAGACGCTCTCATCATCCTTCAGCCCCAACAGCAGCGTCACTGCCGGGAACAGCCGGCGGATCGGCGCAGGTGGCACGGCGCGCAGGATCAACCACAGGATCGGCAAGGTTAGTAGACCCAGCAACACCCAGGGTGCGGTAAAGCCGATGCCCGCCAGAACCGTCATCCCGTACCCCCATCCAGCGCACGATAGAGCCACAACAGAGCCGCTTGGGCACTTTCACCAGTGTGATGCAGCCCCAGCTGCCAGCCCGTTTCGCGGCACAAATGGGTCAGCGCATCCTTGCGTTTCGCAAGTCGTTCCAGATACCGCTCGCGCAGCTCTCCGGCCTTTAGCGTTTCATGGCGAACAGAACCGCCGACGCTTTCAAAGATCGTACGACCGCGATAGGGAAAAGTCTCTTCTCCGGGATCAAGAACCTGCAGGACCAAACCCCGCACACCGCGATCTGCAGCTTTGGTCAGGGCCAGTTCGACCTCTTCCAATGGGCCAAGAAAATCAGAAATGAACACGGCGCGGGCGTGTGGGATCATGGCGCGGTGTTCGGGGGGCGTGTAGTCGGTCTCGGCGTCTTCGGACCACGCCTCTGCCAGACGAATGATTTGGGCGTTGCCACGTCGTGGCGGCAAGGTCGTTCCGGTCAGGCCCACACGCTCGCCACCGCGCACAAGAAGAATAGCCGTAGCCAAACCCAGAAGGCGGGCGCGGTCGGCCTTAGTGGGCAGGTTTTTGTCGGAAGCAAACCGCATCGAAGCGCCCTGATCGACCCACAGCATTACCGATTGCGCAATCTGCCACTCGCGTTCCCGCACGAATTGCTGATCCCCACGTGCCGACCGCCGATGGTCGATCATGCGGCGGCTGTCGCCGATCTGGGCCGGACGGTATTGCCAGAAATCATCGCCAAGTCCCGCGCGGCGTCGACCGTGATCGCCCAGCAGGACCGTGCCGGCCAGCTGCTCGGCCCGCGCCAAGAGCGGCGGCAGCCGGGACGCCTCGGCTTCGGATCTTTCGCGAAGGGTCAGCGCGGCATTCACGCCGCAGCCTCGGTGCGCACCAGACCGGCAGCGGTGGACTCAATCAAGTCAGCAAGGCTGTCACCGCGCGCCCGTGCCGCAAAGTTCAAGGCCATCCGGTGGCTAAGCACCGGGCGGGCCATGTCCAGCACGTCCTCGGCATTCGGTGCCAATCGGCCCTGCAGCATCGCCCGTGCACGCACCGTCATCATCAGCGCTTGTGCTGCACGGGGGCCGGGCCCCCAAGCCACGGTTTCAGCGACACGTTCAGAAACACCTGCCTCTTCTGGGCGGAAGGCGCGGACAAGATCAAGGATCAGCTCCACAACCGAATCCCCCACGGGCATCCGGCGCAAAAGCACCTGTGCGGCCAACAATTCCTCTTTACTGAAAATCTCGTGCGCTTCTTCCTCTTCGACACCGGTTGTTGCCAAAAGAATGTCGCGCTCGGTCTGGCGATCGGGATAGTCCACGTCGATCCGCACCAGGAAACGGTCCAGTTGTGCCTCAGGTAACGGATAGGTGCCCTCTTGTTCGATCGGGTTTTGCGTCGCCAATACGTGGAACGGTTCACCCAAGGAACGGTCCTCACCAGCCACAGTCACGGTGCGTTCCTGCATCGCCTGCAACAATGCCGACTGTGTACGCGGGCTGGCGCGGTTGATCTCGTCCGCCATCAGCAACTGGCAGAAGATCGGGCCGGAAATAAAGCGGAAGTGACGGCTACCATCCTCGGCGGTGTCCAAAACCTCGGACCCCAGAATATCGGCGGGCATCAGATCGGGCGTGAACTGGATGCGGTTGCCATGCAGGCCCATCACGGTCGAAAGCGTCTCGACCAATCGCGTTTTGCCCAGACCGGGCAAACCGATCAGCAAGGCGTGCCCACCACACAGCAGCGCGGTCAGCGTCAGGTCCACGACCCTTTCCTGTCCGATAAAGCGACGGGTGATCGAGGCCTTGGCCTCTTGCAGTTTGATTTCCAGCGCTTCGATCTCGGACACGAGGTCGGCAGGTTCGGTCATGACTTTCCCTTCCGTGGACTAATATGATTGAAGTGTATCGCGCGAAAAGGAAATGGCAAAAGCAATGAGCGGACAAAAACCTGTGACACCCTCTCCGGATGGGCTGGCGGCCTCGGTCAAGGCGGCCAAAACTAGGGGTTTACCCCCTGTTCACCTTTGGAATCCTCCGTTTTGCGGCGATCTGGACATCCATATCGCAAAAGATGGGTCTTGGACTTATTTAGGGTCGCCCATCAATCGGTTCGAGCTTGTGAAGCTTTTTTCCTCAATTCTTAAGAAAGAAGGCGGCAAATACTATCTGGTCACCCCAGTGGAAAAAGTGGGAATCACTGTCGAGGATGCGCCGTTTTTGGCCGTAGACTTTGACGTAACAGGCGCGGGTCAGGCCCAAAACCTGACATTTACGACACAAGTCGGTGATATCGCGATTGCCGGCCCGGACCACCCGATCCGGATTGTCATTGATTCCGCGACAGATGAGCCATCCCCTTATGTATTGGTTCGCGCAAACCTAGAGGCACGCATAGATCGCAAAAGTTTTTATCGCCTTGTAGATATCGCCACACACAAAGATGAGTGGTTCGGTGTCTGGTCCGGCGGCCAGTTTTTCCCGCTGATCCGCTCGGAAGACCTGACCGATTAGGCGGCTCTGGCGGATCGCCGTTCCTGTGCCAGAATAACCGCCATTGCAACGATCCCTGCGCCCAGCGCACGGGTCCAGTTCCATTCTTCGCCCAGTACCAGCATGATCAGCATCACGTAGAAAGGGGCAACGTTGATGTGGAAGGACGACAGCGCGACGCCCAGTTTCCCAATCGAAGCGATGAACAGAACCTGACTCAGCCCCATCGACACCAGTGCGTAGATCACCAACATCCCGGCCTGTTGAATGTCAAATGATGTCGCGGGCATGAAATCCATTCCCAACTGCGCCGATCCGAACATAAGCAGCGACGCCATCAGCAAACCACCGACAAACGTGATGGTGGTGCGCCCGACCCTGCTCAGTTCCGGAAAATCCCGGGCGGTCGCCATGCTGGCCCAGCAGAACAAACCGGTCGAAACGACGGCGCACGCGGCACCCAACCCCAGCTGAGCCGGCGCCAAGGCGCTTGTGGCAATCAGACCACCGACAATTGAAACAACGACGCCCAGTGCAAAATTCCACCTCAGCCGGCGTGTCCCAGCAGCCAGTTCCAACAGCGTCGCCATCAATGGCGCGCACGACGCGACAATTGCGACAGTCACCGGGTCCGTCAGTTTTTGCGCCACGATCATCAGGAACATCGCCACCCCAATGCCGCACCCGCCGACAATCATCGCGTGCCGCCAACGGGCGGAAACAACCCGGCGCGGCCCGTCGATCAGCATCCAGATCGGCACCATAACGACCACGGCCAATGCCAGACGTGCGGTCAGCAAGGCGACGGGGGGCCACGTCTGCAACAACACCTCAGCCGCCGGAAAGCCAGCCGCCCAGGTCAACATGGAAGCCACAGCCAACCCATTGCCCGAAAAAGCAGAATTCTGTCCCGCAGACACAGCGAGGGTGTTCCCGCGCACGGGGTCAGGGCTCATCGCCATCGTGTTAAAACCTTTTGTTAGCACGGCGCTCTGAAATGATTCGCCGCGTTGTCCCGAACCTCGCTGATTCATTCGGCGCGTTCTGGTCGAATTTCGACAAACTGTCGTTTTCAGTCTCTTTCGCTGAAATCACCACGCGGATAAGGTCAGCGCAGCAGCAATCCAAAGGCCAAATATGCCAAAATTCGCAGCGAATATTTCCCTGCTCTTTGCCGAGCTTCCTTACCTCGACCGGTTTCAGGCCGCTGCGGAGGCCGGGTTTAAAGCTGTCGAGGTTTTGTTCCCGTACGAATTGGCTGCCAAGGAAACTCATCGCGCTCTGCTCGCCAACGGGCTCGATCTGGTTTTGATCAATGCCCCCCCGCCCAATTACACCGGGGGTGAACCCGGCTATGCCGCCATTCCAGGGGGTGAAGGTCGGTTCCAATCGGATATCCGCCGCGTTCTGCGCTATGCAGAAGTTCTGCGCCCAAAGCTCATCCACATCATGTCAGGCTATTCCTCAGGTCCGGATGCGTTTGCGTGCTTGGTCCATAACCTGCAATGGGCGGCTGACCAGGCACCGCAACAACAGTTTACGATCGAGCCACTGAACCCGGTTTCTCAACCCGATTACTTCCTGAATGACTATGATCTGGCGGTCAGGGTTCTGGACCGTGTGGACCGCCCGAATGTCGGATTGCAATATGACAGCTTTCACGCTCACATGATCCACGGTGACGCATTGGCCGTCTGGGAACAGTTTCACGCCAAGATCACACATGCCCAGATCGGAGCAGCGCCCGACCGCTCTGAACCAGGGCGCGGCCCTATAGATTTCACGCGACTGTTTGCAGCGATGGAGAACAGTGGCTATGCCAATTGGGTCAGTGCCGAATACACCCCTTCTACACACCGCACGGCCACATCACTTGGCTGGATGGGACAACACGTCACCTGATCCTGTCTGGCAATTGAGCGGAAAGTATCTAAAAACGGGGCGTCGCGACCTTAAGGATACCCGAAATGATCCCTGCCCGTTTTGCCCATGCCGTATTTGGCCTGATCATGTCTGGCTTGATGTCCTGTATCGTCACCGGCATTGCAACTGTCAAAGCAGTTGGGTTCGGACCATCCACCTTAGGCGACTGGATGGGATCATGGGCATTTTGCTGGCCAATCGCCTTTGCCGTCATACTGACCCTCGGGCCCACCGTGAAACGCAAGGTCGAGGGCTGGGTCAGACCGCAGGACTGACCCGCTGCGAAGAGGGCCCGCCGGGCCTGATGAGCAGCGCCACCGTCTTTTCTAAAGCTAGTGCGCCTCGGCCCAGTTTGCGCCTTGTCCTGCATCCACGCTCAGCTTGACGTCCAGTTTTACCGCCGGGTCCGAGGCCCCTTCCATGACGTCACGTGCGACGTCAATCACTTGATCCACTGAACCCTCGGCCACTTCGAACAGCAATTCGTCATGCACCTGCAGAAGCATTTTTGCAGGCAAACCGTTGATCGCATCCGGCATCCGTACCATCGCGCGCCGGATCACATCGGCCGCTGTGCCCTGAATCGGTGCGTTGATTGCCGCCCGGCGCGAGAAGCCTGCATGTGGTCCTTTGGCGTTGATCTCGGGCGTGTGGATTTTGCGACCGAAAAGCGTCTGCACATAGCCATGTTCTTTTGCGAAGGCGACGGTGTCGTCCATATACCGGCGAATACCCGGGAAGCGTTCGAAATAGCGGTCGATGAACCCCTGCGCCTCGGTCCGCGGAATGCGCAGGTTACGCGCCAGACCAAAACCCGAAATGCCATAGATCACACCAAAGTTGATCGCTTTGGCTTGCCGGCGGATATCCGGCGTCATCTCGTCCAGCGGCACATCGAACATCTCGGACGCCGTCATGGCGTGAATGTCCAAACCATCCGAAAACGCCTGTTTCAGGGCCGAAATATCGGCAATATGGGCCAAAATCCGCAACTCAATCTGGCTATAGTCGAGGCTGACCATCACATTCCCCGGTTCGGCAATGAATGCCTCGCGAATACGGCGGCCTTCCTCAGTCCGAACTGGAATGTTTTGCAAGTTCGGATCGGTCGAAGCCAGGCGGCCCGTGTTTGCACCAGTGATCGAATAGGACGTGTGCACACGCCCGGTATCCGGGTTGATATGGGTCTGCAGCGCGTCCGTATAGGTCGACTTAAGCTTGCTCAACTGCCGCCAGTCCAACACCCGGCGCGGCAACTCATGCTCGGTCGCAAGATCCTCAAGAATGTCCGCACCAGTCGAGTATTTCCCGGTCTTGCCCTTCTTGCCTCCCTCAAGGCCCATCTTGTCGAACAGGATCTCACCCAACTGCGCAGGCGAGCCGACGTTGAAATTCTCACCCGCCAATTCATGTATTTCAGCCTCTAATCCGGCCATTTTTTGCGCAAACGCGTTGGACATGCGGCTCAGAACATCGCGGTCGACCTTGATGCCATGCATTTCCATCTCGGCCAGAACCGGCACCAGCGGACGTTCGAGCGTCTCATATACCGTTGTCACCTGGACCTGATGCAGTTGCGGCTTGAACAGTTTCCAAAGGCGCAGCGTGATATCAGCATCTTCGGCCGCATAGGCCGTTGCCTCATCGATCGGCACCTTGTCGAAGGTGATCGCTGACTTGCCCGAACCCAGCAGAGGCTTGATCGGGATCGGCGTGTGGCTCAGATACCGCTCTGACAGGGTATCCATGCCGTGCCCGTGCTCACCCCCATGCATCGCATAGGACATCAGCATAGTGTCATCGATCGGGGCCACATCGACGCCGTACCGCTTGAATATCTTGGCATCGTATTTCATGTTCTGCCCGATCTTCAGGATCGACGGGTCCTCAAGCATCGGTTTTAACAGTGTCAGAGCCTCATCCAGCGGCATCTGTCCTTCGGCTAATGCATCCGACCCGAACAAATCATCCGTTGCGCTTTCGCGGTGAATAAGAGGGACATAGCAAGCCTCACCTGCCTCAACGCACAGTGAAATACCAACCAGTTCAGCGATCATTTCATTCAGCCCGGTGGTTTCGGTATCCACCGCAACCCAGCCACGCTCATATGCCTGATCAATCCACTTTTGCAGCGCCCTGGAATCGCGCACGCACTCGTATTTCGACGCATCAAAGGGGATAGCCTCAGCCTCGGCCTCTTCAACCACCGGCGCAGGCGCATCAGCGATCACCGGGGCCTCAGCCCCCAACTTGTCGGCGATGCGTTTGGTCAGGGTGCGGAACTCCATCTCGGCCAGAAAGCTCAGCAAAATGTCCGGCTCGGGGTCTTTCACTTCAAGATCGTCCAGAGTGAAATCCAGCGGCGTCTGTTCATCCAACTGCACCAGCTTTTTCGACAGCTCGATCTGGTCGCGCTTTTCGATCAGCGTCTGGCGGCGTTTGGGTTGTTTGATCTCTTCCGCGCGATCCAGCAGCGTTTCCAGATCACCATATTCGTTGATCAGCAAGGCCGCTGTCTTGACCCCGATCCCCGGCGCGCCCGGCACGTTATCCACGCTATCCCCTGCCAAGGCCTGCACATCGACTACGCGCTCTGGCCCGACGCCAAACTTCTCGACCACGCCGTCCCGATCGATCCGCTTGTTCTTCATAGCGTCGAGCATTTCAACGCCGCCGCCAACCAGCTGCATCAGGTCTTTGTCGGAGCTAACGATGGTCACACGCCCACCCGCCTCGCGCGCCTGCACGGCCAGGGTCGCAATGATGTCGTCGGCCTCGTACCCTTCCAATTCCTTGCAGGCGATGTTGAACGCTTTGGTGGCCTCACGGGTCAGCGGCATCTGCGGTCGCAGGTCTTCGGGCATCGCCTCGCGATTGGCTTTATAGAGGTCGTACAAATCGTTGCGGAACGTGTGCGAGCCCTTGTCGAAAATCACTGCCACGTGAGTCGGTGCATCCGGACCGGCGTTCCCCTCTACATATTTCTGCAACATGTTGCAAAAGCCCGAAACAGCGCCAATCGGCAAGCCGTCCGATTTCCGTGTAAGCGGTGGCAGCGCATGGTAGGCCCTGAAAATAAAGGCCGATCCGTCGATCAGATGCAGATGACACCCTTTTCCAAAATTGCTCATATGCGCGCTCCGTTCTGGTTGGAAACGGTTCTGCCACAGGGCCGCGCGGGTGGCCAGCAAAGAAGGTGATCAATCCGCACAAGAGTGCCGGGAAACAGCGCCGGATAGGTAACGCAGGTCGTCAGTCACACGGCGCGGAATTCCTGTCGCGTCCTGTCCCAGATCAGTCCAACACGCTCGGCAATGCCGTTCATCTGCTTGTGCAGCGACCGGTCATTCAATCTCCGGCTCAGTGTGCGCAAGGGAACAAGATTGCGTTCTCCATACCCGTCGATCAGCAGAAACATCCAGGTTTCGTTGCGCAGCCCGTAAACGATGTTGGTCTCGTGAATATCGCGAGCAACAACCTGAAGCTGGAACAGCTTTTTGGCAAAACTGTTCAGTTCATTGAGATGATCACCGCTCAACGCGCCTTTCTCGCACAACCGCGCGAGGGGATGTGCGAGTTGCCCGTCATCGGTTTCGATCCGTTCCACGATGATCGCCGGGCCAATGTCAGTTTGCGCTATGCCAAAACATCTTGCCAAGGGCAGGTGCTCGATATCAGTGCCACTTTTCAACGCGGCTTTCATCTCGCCTTCGATTTCCTTCAACGCATTTCGATAAACGGAATCGGGCAGAAGCTGCCGTATCAGCCGTTTTGCGAAGGATCGGTTGGGCCGTTTACGCGGGCGCGTCACCTTTACCAGCAAATGTGATTGCCCCGGACAAGCATACACGTCTCGGTGCCCGCCTGTGGCAATCGGGTCCTGATCCGACACTCGCAAAAGCTGCACTGCAAAAAGCATCTGGCCTCCGAGATTACTTCGCGTTCTGCTCCGACAGCACATATTTGCAATCACAGTAAGGGCATTCGACCCAGCCAGTATCCTCAGGGATCTGCAACCAAACGCGCGGATGTCCCAATGCGCCTTCGCCGCCGTCACAGGCGACACGGGCGGTTTCGACGATCTTGGTTTCCGGTGCATCAAGTGTCACGGCTGGCGATCCTTCACTGGTTGTCGGCCTCGCGGGCATGCATTAGGTGCGTTTATGAGCGATGAGCAAACCGGGGGCAAGGGTCTCATGACTGATGCGGCAATCAGGATCGAAGGGCTGCGCAAAACCTATCGCGGCGGCAAAGGCCAGCCCGAGAAACAGGCGCTGAAGGGCATTGACCTGACCATTCCGCGCGGATCGGTGTTCGGCCTTCTGGGTCCGAACGGGGCCGGAAAATCGACCCTGATCAACATTCTGGCTGGTCTGGTGGTGAAGTCGGCAGGTTCCGTGTCGATCTGGGATTTTGATCAGGATCGAAATCCACGCCAGTCCCGCGCCGCGATCGGCGTTATGCCACAGGAGTTGAACCTGGACCCGTTTTTCACTCCGCGTGGCGCATTGGAAGTTCAGGCAGGTCTGTACGGTGTGCCCAAATCCGAGCGGCGCAGCAATGAAATCCTTGAGCTGGTCGGCCTCAGTGACAAGGCCGAGGCCTATGCCCGCACCCTGTCAGGCGGGATGCGGCGGCGGTTGCTGTTGGCCAAAGCGCTGGTACACCACCCCAAGATCCTTGTTCTGGACGAACCAACGGCGGGCGTGGATATTGAACTGCGTCAGATGCTGTGGGCCAATGTGCGCAAGCTGAACGAACAGGGCATGACCATCATCCTGACCACGCATTACCTGGAAGAAGCGCAAGAGATGTGTGACGAGATTGCCATTATCAACCACGGGGAAAAGATTGCGCAAGACAGCACTGCCAACCTGCTCGGGCGCATGGATAGTCGCACCATGGTCATCGTTCCCGATAGCCCCGTCATTGATCTTCCGGTAACTGAGGGAGTCGAGGCCACATTGCGCGACGATGGCAGCCTTGTCCTGCAATACCGCAGCGCCCAAACCAGCGCCGAGGAGGCGCTGGAAGCTGTACGCACGGCAAATATCCGCATCCGCGACGTCCGTACCGAAGAAGCTGATCTAGAAGATGTGTTCCTCGCGCTGACGTCCAGCCGTTTAGAGGACGCACCGGCTGATGATCCGGATCAGCCGCGCCGGGGAATGCATAGAGTCAAGCTTTAGGCTCGGTCGATCCGCGCCTGATAGCAGTTGTTTCTCGCGGACCGGACGTGGATGTAAGCGACATCCGGGCGGGCAAAGATATCTCTGACTTGCGCACCGATCTGATCCGTAGGCGTGATCACCCCTGTGCCATAAACGATGCGGTCATTTGTGCCATAACCTTTGATTAGGTAGTCAGGCGATGAGGTCAGAATTTCGGGCATCTCATTTTTTTCGAAACGTTCACAAGGCGCCGCACACAGAAAGATCGGGCCGGTTTCTGCGTACGGATGTGTCTCTAAAAAGGGTCTATGGGCTAAAACCAGCATTTCTTCGCCCTCGGGGATGTTTCGCAAACAATGGCGGCAGGGATTGCCCGCGCCGGTCGAAATGGCGCGTTCGGGCGTTGCGCCATATGCATCGGGATGACCGGCCTGAAGGGCGCGCACGTCGTCAGTTGGTAATGCGGTGATCTTAAACATTTCGGGTCTCCTTTTTTCCCACATTGTCCATGAGGCCGACCCCAATCGACCCGTTTCCTGCGCAAAGGACTCGAAAAAGAACAAAACGTGAATATAATAGGGAATCGCCATGTATGTCGAGTTGTCGATCACGTCCAACTTCACCTTCCTCACCGGGGCCTCTCACCCCGAGGAGTATATGGAGCGTGCCGTTACCCTGGGCCTCCCTGCCATTGCGATTGCCGATGACAACTCGGTCGCCGGGATTGTCCGCGCCCACACCCAAGGGCGCGAGATCGCCCGCAAGGTACGCGAGCGGTTGGAGTGGGAGGCGCAGAACACCTCTATCGGCCCGCCCTGCCCCGATCACATCCCCAAACCGCCCTCATATCCCGTCCACGCGGTGCCGCGCCTGATCCCGGCCGCGCGCCTGATCTTCACCGATGCGCCCACTGTCACCGCCCTGCCCCTGAACCGGCAGGGCTGGGCCAACCTGTGCCGCATCCTCTCCAAAGGCCGTCTGCGCGCTGAGAAAGGTGACTGTATCCTGCACCTGTCCGACCTGTTGGAGTTCTCCGACGGTCTCCACCTTCTGCTCTGGCCACAGGCAACCCGATCTCCGGGCGGCGCGGACGCATGGCGGACGCAGGCGCAACAGCTGACGCGCCGCTTTGCCGGGCGGATGCATCTGTTGATGCACCCTCGGTATGATGGTGCCGATAGTACGCACTTCCCTTTGTTAGAGACTGATTCAAAGCAACTCGGCATCCCCACCCTCGCCAGTGCCACGCCCCTGATGCACCACGGTGCACGCCGCAAGTTGGCAGATGTGCTGACCGCCATCCGCCTACGTCGCAAGGTGGATGAACTGGGCCGCGATGCGCTGACCAATGGGGAACAGCGCCTCCGGTCCGAGGCCGAGATGCTGCGCATTTTCAAAGGGCATGAAGGGGCCGTTGCCCGAGCCCACGTACTTAGCGAACAACTCACCTTCTCACTTGATGAGCTGCGCTATGAATATCCCAGCGAGGGCAGCGAACAGGAAACCCCGACCCAGCGCTTGCATCGGCTGGCGCATGAAGGGTTGAAATGGCGTTATCCGGCAGGCGCGTCCGAGAAGGCGCAAAAGATGTTGGCGCACGAGCTCACCCTGATCGGTAAGCTGAAATACGAGCCCTATTTCCTGACCGTCCGCGACATCGTCCATTTCGCCCGCTCGCGCGGCATCCTCTGCCAGGGGCGCGGGTCGGCGGCCAATTCTGTGGTCTGTTTCTGCCTCGGCATCACTGAGGTCAGCCCCGAGATGGGCACCATGGTTTTTGAGCGTTTCGTCTCGGAAGCGCGCGACGAGCCCCCCGATATCGATGTCGATTTCGAACATGAACGCCGCGAGGAAGTAATCCAGCACATCTATGACCGCTATGGCCGCGAACGCGCGGGCCTCTGTGCCACGGTCGTGCATTACCGCGGCAAACGAGCCATCCGCGAGGTTGGCCGCGCGATGGGGCTGACGGAAGACACCATCTCAGCTTTATCTTCACAGCTCTGGGGCTTCTTTTCCGCCTCCGGCCTTGAAGCTCAGCGCATGCGTGAAATCGGCCTCGACCCCGAGGATCGACGGCTGAAACAGACTCTAATGCTGGTTTATGAGATCGACGGTTTCCCCCGTCACCTCTCACAACATGTCGGCGGTTTCATCATCACCGAAGGGCGCTTGGACGAGCTTGTTCCCATCGAGAACGCCACGATGGAGGACCGCACGGTCATCTGCTGGGACAAAGATGACATCGACTCGTTGGGCATTCTGAAGGTCGATGTCCTCAGCCTCGGGATGCTGACCTGCATCCGCAAGGCGTTCGACCTGATCGGCCAGCACCATCAGACCAGCTATACGCTGGCAACCCTGCCGCCCGAGGACCCGGTGGTCTATGACATGCTCTGCAAAGCAGACTCTGTTGGAGTGTTTCAGGTGGAATCACGGGCACAGATGAACTTTCTGCCCCGGATGCGGCCCCGCAATTTCTATGATCTAGTGATCGAGGTCGCCATCATCCGCCCCGGCCCCATTCAGGGCGACATGGTCCACCCCTATATTCGGCGGCGAAATGGTGAGGAGGAGGTCAGCTTCCCTTCGGACGAGCTGGGCGAGGTGTTGGGCAAAACGCTGGGCGTGCCGCTGTTTCAGGAACAGGCGATGCAGATTGCCATTGTCGGCGCGGGCTTCACTCCGGAACAGGCGGACCGTTTGCGCCGTTCACTCGCGACCTTCAAGAAGCACGGCAATGTCAGCGAATTCCGCGCGCTTTTCTTACGCGGTATGAAACGCAACGGGTATGAACAGGATTTTGCAGAGCGGTGTTTTTCGCAGATCGAAGGTTTTGGGTCCTATGGTTTCCCCGAAAGCCACGCGGCCAGCTTTGCGCTGCTGGTCTACGCCTCGGCCTGGATCAAATGCCACCACCCGGGCATCTTCGCCTGCGCGCTGCTGAACTCGCAGCCAATGGGGTTCTATGCCCCCGCCCAGATCGTGCGGGATGCGCGCGAGCACGGGGTGCAGGTGCGCCCGGTCTGCATCAACGCCAGCTTTTGGGACAATGTGATGGAGCCTGACGGCCAGGGCGGGCTGGCCCTACGGCTGGGCTTTCGCCAGATCAAGGGGCTGAGCGAAGAAGACGCCAGTTGGCTCACCGCCGCACGTGGTAACGGCTACCATCAGGTCGACGATGTCTGGCGCCGTGCCGGGCTGGGGCCCTCGGTGATCGAACGGCTGGCCGAGGCCGATGCTTTTGCCGCCTGCGACCTGACGCGGCGCGAGGCGTTGTGGCAGGCCAAGGCGATTGCCACCGCCAAACCTCTGCCGCTGTTCTCGCAGGATCTGGAGGGCGAGGCACTAGATGAACCCGAAGCCTATCTGCCGAAAATGACGCTGGGTGAGCAGGTGGTTGAGGATTACGTGGCCACCCGCCTCAGCCTTAAGGCGCATCCCGTTGCCTTGCTGCGGCATATTCTGACACCGGACCCGCGCGACAAAACCACGCCTGTCGCATGACTGCAGAACGGGATATTAGCCCTGAACAGAGTCGAAATCGGGCCTGAAATGACCAAACCAACCTTACCCCCGCGCTTTCCTGTAACGCCGAACCAGATCAGCGCACAGGTCCACGCATTTTACGCCCGAGTGCGAGAGGACGCGGTACTGGGGCCCGTCTTCAACAAACATGTCCACGATTGGCCCGCACATGAGGAAAAGATCGCCGCCTTCTGGCGCAACGCGATTTTGTTCGAGCGCAGTTATGACGGCAACCCGCAACGAGTCCATATCGAGCGGCCCGACGTAAAGCCCGAGTTCTTCGCCCATTGGCTGGACCTGTTCGAAGAAGTCGCAACCCAGACGCTGCCCTCTGAAACCGCGACGCCTTGGGTCGCGCTGGCCCGTCGCATCGGGGTGGGAATGAAAGCGGGCGTGCAATCCGCACGCCAACCCAAGGACGCACCACCGATCCTGCGATGATCCCGCGTCATGGCGGCCATGCAATGTTAGCGGTAAATTAGGGGCTATGCGCGCCACCAAAATGAGTTTACTCAAGGGCAAGCCACCCGCGCACTTGCGGTGTGATGGCACAGTCACAACACCGATACATCACCCGGGGCCACAAAGATGAGCACTCAGAACTCCACCCTCCGGGGACTCGGCTATGCGTTTTTGGGCTTTGCGGTCTTTGCCAGCCATGATGCATTGATCAAAGCGCTTGGCGGCGTCTACTCGGTGATGCAGATCATCTTTTTCGCCACGCTGTTTTCTTTTGTGCCGATGGCCATCACGATTCTGACCGACCGGACAACCGGGAACTTTCTGCCCCATCACCCATGGCTGGTGTTGCTGCGATCTGGCCTGATGGTCACCGCGATGTCCTGCGCGTTCTATGCCTTTTCGGTTTTGCCGCTGGCCGAGGTTTATTCGCTGCTGTTTTCCTTCCCGCTGATCGTGACAGTCCTGTCGATCCCCATTCTCGGCGAAGTGGTCCGCGCCCAGCGCTGGGCCGCCGTCGGCGTTGGCTTGATCGGCGTTCTGATTGTCCTGCGTCCAGGCGCAACGGATATCACGCTGGGCCATCTGGCCGCCCTGACAGCTGCCTTTTGCAGCGCCTTCGCATCCGTACTGGTACGCAAGATCGGGAATGAAGAACGTTCGGCGGTGCTGATCCTGTACCCCATGCTGTTGGCCATCGCGGTGATGAGCCTTGCACAACCCGTTGTCTATCAACCGCCGTCCTTGCTGCACCTGGCGATGATGGCGCTGGTCGGTGTTTTCTCGGTCATCGCGCAGCACCTGATCATTCTGGCCTATCGGGCCGCGCCCGCCGGAGTTATTGCCCCCAGCCAGTATAGCCAGATCATCTGGGCCACGATCTTTGGAATGGTATTCTTTGGTGAACGCCCGGATATCTGGGTCGCAGTGGGTGCAAGCGTCATCATCGCGTCCGGCGTCTACGTTGTATGGCGCGAAAGCCGGACCAACACCACTTCGGCGAACACCCCGGTTCTGCGTGTGCGGTCACCGCGTTCAGATACCGGGGCAACGCGGCCGGGGGAATAAGAAACGGCGCGTCATTCCAGCGCGCCGCATCAGCATTTCCTGCAGGTTTAGAGCCTTAGTAAACGACCACAGACCGGATGCTTTCACCCCTATGCATCAGATCGAAACCATGGTTGATGTCGTCCAGACCCATTGTATGAGTGATCATCGGGTCGATCTCGATCTTGCCGTCCATGTACCAGTCGACAATCTTGGGCACGTCGGTGCGGCCCCGTGCGCCGCCAAAGGCCGTGCCGCGCCATGACCGGCCAGTAACCAGCTGGAACGGGCGGGTCGAGATTTCGGCTCCGGCAGGTGCCACACCGATGATGATGGACTCACCCCAGCCCTTATGCGCCGATTCCAGCGCGTCGCGCATCACGCCGACATTGCCCGTGGCGTCAAAGGTATAGTCCGCACCGCCTTTGGTCAGGTTGACCAGATAGGGCACCAGGTCACCCTCGACTTCTTTTGGGTTCACAAAATCAGTCATGCCAAACTTGGTGGCCATTTCGACCTTTGAAGGGTTGAGGTCCACGCCGACGATCTGATCTGCCCCGGCTAGGCGCAGACCCTGAATAACGTTCAGACCGATACCACCCAGACCGAACACGATGGCGCGGCTGCCGATTTCCACCTTGGCGGTGTTGATCACCGCACCGATACCGGTGGTCACACCGCAGCCGATATAGCAAATCTTGTCGAACGGCGCGTCCTCACGTACTTTCGCAAGCGCAATCTCGGGCAGAACCGTGTGGTTCGCGAAGGTCGAGCAGCCCATGTAGTGCAGGATCGGATCACCGTCCAAAGTCGAAAAGCGCGAGGTGCCATCAGGCATCAGGCCCTGGCCTTGGGTTTCGCGGATCGCCTGACACAGGTTCGTCTTGGGGTGCAGACAGTACTCACATTCACGACATTCCGGAGTGTAAAGCGGGATCACGTGATCGCCCGGCTTCAGACTGGTCACGCCCGGGCCAACCTCGACCACAACGCCTGCGCCTTCATGGCCCAGAATGGCCGGGAACAGACCTTCGGGGTCGGCACCCGACAGGGTGAACTCATCAGTGTGGCAAATGCCGGTGGCTTTGATCTCGACCAGAACCTCACCCGCCTTGGGGCCTTCGAGGTTCACATCCATCACTTCCAAAGGTTTGCCCGCCTGAACGGCGACGGCGGCACGGGTACGCATTGTCGTTGTCTCCCTGTCTTCTTTGATCCGACCCTGCGTCAATTGCCGGGCGTTTTCAACTGCGCTTTGGTGACAGGTTGGCTAATTGTTTGATATTGCAGTAACGACATTGTCAGAAGGAGAAACGCCAATGCACCGATTTATTCCCGCTCTGGTCCTGCTGGCAGCCTGCGCCGAGACGACAGCGCCTGTTGCAACACCTGCGTCGACGGATGCCGCCTCGGTTGATCTGGCCTTTTGCCAGGGCGAAGCGCTTGCCGATTCCATTGGCCAACCGGTTTCGACTATTCAGGCCCAGTTGCCTGAGCGGTCACGCGTTCTGGGCCCTGATGACATTGCCACACAGGATTACCGCATTGACCGGCTGAATGTTTTCGTGAGCGGCTCGGGGATCATTCAACGCCTGACCTGCGGGTAAGCGTGGACTCGGCGGGCGATTCTGGGGTAAGAACAAAATGAGAACATTTTGATGTCTGCCGATGCCAAAACGCCGAATACTCTCACTGTGGTTTCCCCGTCTGGGGGCTGAACGGCTGATCCGTGCTGCGCGGGGGCTGCATGCTGGCCCTTTGGCCGTGGTTGCGGAACAGTCAAACATGCAGGTGATTACCTCGCTGAACGTGGAAGCGCAGGCCGCCGGTCTGCGTGTGAGTCAACCCGTGCGTGATGCCCACGCCATGTGTGCAGCCCTGATCACGCGACACCGCAACGCCCCGGCTGAGGCCGCGTTTCTAACCGCGCTGCGCCGTTGGGCCGGCAAGTTCAGCCCCTGGGTGGCCGAAGAGGCCCCGGACGGGCTGGTCGTCGATCTGTCAGGCTGCACGCATCTGTTCGGCGGGGAAGAGGCACTACTGAGCGTCATTGAAACCGACTGTGCAGATATGGGGCTAAGCGTGCAGATGGGCATCGCCGACACGCTGGGCGCGGCCTGGGCGCTGGCGCGGTATGCAGGGCAAGAGGCCACATCAGATCGCAACGGTGACGCCATCAGTCAAGAGGCCCGCGCCACCCGCGCACGGGCGGGTAAACGGCGACACTGGACCAAGGGCGGGGCTGCACCGCAAGTGATGGCCCTGGGTGGCGGCGCACGGATCGCAGCACCAGGGCAATCTTATGGCGCGCTCAGCCCCCTGCCGATTGCAGCGCTGCGCCTTGAGGATCAGGTAGTCGCACAACTAAACCGACTGGGCCTGCGCCGGATCGGCGATCTGCTGGGCCAGCCGCGTGCAAGTTTGGCACGGCGATTTGGGCGAGGGCTGGTTCTGCGATTAGATCAGGCGATGGGCAGCGCTCCCGAGCCGGTCTCGCCCGCACGTCCGCCCCATCACTTTGCGGTGCGGATGACCCTGCCCAATCCGATCGGCCTGATCGAGGACGTGATGGCCGCAATCGACCGGGTGCTGCCCACGCTTTGCGCGAAGCTCGAAGAGAAGGCACGCGGCGTGCGTACCCTGCGGCTTGAGGCACATCGCGCCGATCAGGCGGCTGAGATCATCGAGGTTGGTCTGGCTCGCCCAACCTATGACAAACACCGCATTCGCCCTTTGTTAGAGATGAAAATTGATAAGATCGACGCAGGCTATGGCATCGACATGCTGCGGCTCGAGGCGATCCAGACCGAACCCATTCACGCCCGCACAGTGGCCGGTCACGCCGAGGCGCGTCGCGTAGCCCGCGCGCGGCTGGAGGGCAATACCGCCGTCGATGACCTGATCGGCAAACTGGGCGCCCGAGTAGGGTTGGACGTGATCACCCGTCGGCACCCGGCAGCCTCACATATCCCCGAAAAAACCGCGCAGACGTTGGCGGCGGCGTGGTCGGAACCCGCCCGTGACTGGCCTGCCCCGTCGCGCCCGCGTCCGTTGCAGATGTGGCAGCCCGAGCCGGTGATGGCCGCTGAAGCCCCGGATGTTCCAGCCGCCTTTCGCTGGCGCGGGCGCGACTGGCAATTGGCACAGGCCACCGGTCCGGAACGGATCGCACCCGAATGGTGGCTGGACGATCCCAACTGGCGTAGCGGCGTGCGGGACTACTGGGTGGTTGTCACCGAACAGGGTGAGCGGCTGTGGCTGTTTTACGGCCATGGCGGCACGATGTCGGCAGGCTGGTTCTGTCACGGGCAGTTTGGTTAGAACGCCATATTAGAGTCTATTTTCCGCGGTAAATCAGCCAATCCGGCAGGTAATCCAGCAAACGGATAACCCAAGAGAACGGTGCCGGGAAATCGGTGCGGAACCGGCGGCGCGACATCGCCCTGACCACCCGGTCCGCCGCGTCCTCGGGTGTCATCAGCATCGGCATCTTGAAAGTGTTCTTTTCGGTCAGCCGGGTCTTAATGAAGCCTGGATTGACGATCCGCACGGTTACCCCCGTGCCTGCCAAATCAAATCGCATCGTTTCAGCCAGAGAGACCAGCGCTGCCTTGCTCGCCGCATACCCAACCGCAGCCGGAAGCCCGCGATAACCAGACAAAGACCCGATCAGCGTGATGTCACCCCGACCCGCGCGCACAAATCCGGGCACCGTCTCGCCCAACACGCGCAGCGCGCCAAGATAATTCACGTCTGTCATGGACAGAACCGCATCGGTATCCCAATCGGCTGATTTCATCGGCTCATAGGACCCGGCATTGTAAACCAGACCATCCACAACACCGACCTCTGCCACGGCGCGGCGCACAGCCTTCAGGTCGGTCACGTCGAACGGCACCGCCCGCGCGTTCGGAAGGGTTTCGCAGATCTCGGCCAGTCGTGCCGCATTGCGCGCCGATAGGACCAGATGTGCCCCCTGACGGCTTAGCGCCTGAGCCAAGGATCGGCCCAGGCCCTCGCTGGCGCCAACAATCCAAATAGTTTTTCCGTCAAAACTGTTCATGCTTGGGCTATCCGCACTGTCGGGAACACATGATCCGGACATTGGTTTCGTGATTTTCAGACATGTTAGGGATTTTACGGTCAGGTACCAAAGCTGGATCACGTGACTGCTCCAAAAATCGGGCAGACTTTACGAAGTAACGCACGCTCAAAAAAAGTCCAACGTGATTGATCCGTACCCGCAACTAGTACGTAATCCTTTTTAAATGTCGCACTAAGGGGATCACATGTTCGACGAACCACGGGGCTCACGCAAGAAAATCGCAATTGTAGGTGCAGGCATTTCAGGCTTATCCGCAGCTTACTACCTATCCGAAAACAATGATGTAACGGTCTATGAGGCCGAGCCACGACTGGGCGGACATGCCCGAACGGTGATGGCTGGCAAAAACGGGGATCAACCGGTCGACACCGGTTTTATCGTATTCAACTATTCCACCTACCCCAACCTCACCAGGCTGTTCGATGAATTGAACGTCCCTGTAATCAAAAGCGAGATGAGTTTTGGTGCGACGATCGACAATGGTCGCCTCGAATACGGGCTGAACAATCTGCGCACGCTGACCGCGCAAAAGCGTAACCTGATGCGACCAGCCTACTACAAGATGATCTCTGACATCCTGCGCTTTGGCAAAGAGGCGCCAGAAGCAGCCAAGGACGATGACACCACAATTGGGGAACTGATTGATCAACTGAGACTGGGCCACTGGTTCCGCCACAACTATCTGATGCCTATGTGCGGAGCGATCTGGTCCACCCCTGTCGAATTCATTGACCGCTTTCCGGCGCGGTCGCTGGTACAGTTCTTCCAAAATCATGCTTTGCTGGCCGGTGATCGAACCAAACAACACCAATGGTGGACGGTCAAAGGCGGCAGCATCGAATATGTCCGCCGCATCGAAGCCGCTTTGCGTGCCCGCGGTTGCGAAATCCGCGTTGCTGCTCCGGTTCAGAACGTTCAGCGGAATGAGCTGGGCGTAACTGTATACAGCGAAGGTCAGGCCGATCTGTATGATGAGATCATCCTCGCAACCCATTCCGACCAGTCGCTGGCCATTCTGGGCGACAGCGCCACATCCGAGGAAAAAGCCGCCCTCGGTGCGATCAAGTACCAACCCAACAAGGCCGTTTTGCATTGCGACCCCGGCCAGATGCCCAAAAGGCGGGCCTGCTGGTCAAGCTGGACCTATCGGTCGCAAGCCGGAAATGTCGGCGTCACCTATTGGATGAACAGGTTGCAGAACATTCCGGACAGCGATCCGATGTTTGTGACGCTCAATGTCTCGGCAGATATTCCCGCGGACAAGATCTATGACGAGGTCGAGTTTGCCCACCCGGTGTTCGATCAGGCAGCCCTGAAGGCACAAGGTCAAATTCGCGAGATGCAGGGACAGAACAAAACGTGGTTTGCCGGCGCATACAACCGGCACGGTTTTCACGAGGACGGGATTGCCAGCGCGATGCATGTTGTCGAGCAATTGAATGGCACCCCGCAAACCATCGGAGCTGACAATGGCGTTCTGGATAAAGACCCGGTCATCCCTGTTGCGGCAGAGTAATCCATTCTGGCGCGCTATTCTTCTTTCATTGGCTTTGCTGGCCCCAAGCGGGCTGGCCGCTTCAACCGTATCGAATGCATTGCCGAGCGCCGAATTGCGCGGATCGGCAACGTTCCGGTATCTGGGCCTGCCGATTTATGACGCGAAGCTGTTTACGGCCGGTGGCGCCCCGTTCAGATGGAGTGAGGATTTCGGTTTGCAGCTGACCTACCGCAAGAACATCAAGCAGAAGGCTTTGATCGAATCCACGCTTGATGAAATGAAACGGCAGGGCAACAGCGGGCTGACACAGGCCAACCTGGGACAGTGCTTTGAGGCCGTCAGCAAAGGTGATGTTTATCTGGCTGTTTCGGATGGGCCGAACAAGGTTGGTTTCTGGCTCAACGGGCGCAAAACCTGCAACCTGACCGGACAGGGCATCAAAAAGACATTCATGTCGATCTTTCTTGGCGACAACACCAGGTCGGCAAGCTTTACGCGCCAGTTGAAGGGGCAATGATGCTGTATCCACGGGTCAGCCTCTATGCGCTGATGCTCGCGGCGGCGGGTATCCCCCTTTATATACACCTGCCGCGCTTTGCGGCCGTAAACCTTGGGATCAGCCTAGGCGTGATCGGCACTGTTCTGCTGGTGATCCGACTGGTGGATCTGGTGCAGGACCCGCTGATTGGCTGGGCGATTGACCGCTGGCCGGGTGGCCAGTTGGCATTCGCCGCTGTGGCCGCAATTGGGCTGGCCATAGGCTTCCCGCTGCTCTTTGCACTGCCCGAAGGCGCAAGCGTGACATCACTGATCCTGATCCTGATCCTGCTGTTCTCGGCCTATAGCCTTGGAACCATCCTGCTTTATGGGCGCAGCGCGACACTGGCTAAAGCACCTGACGCGAAAGAGCTGATGACACTAGCGGCCTTTCGCGAAGGTGGACAACTGGCCGGGGTTGTCATTGCCGCCAGCGCGCCTGCGCTGTTCGTGGCTTTCGGGGCCGGTGCGCAGGGATATCCAGCCTTTGGCCTGTTCCTGGGCGTCCTGTCGATCGTCACCATCGCGGTGACCTTCCCGATGTGGCGGCGGACACCGATTACGGGTGAGGGCCTGTCTTTCGCCGGATTGGGTCAGGCCGGGGCGCTGCGCCTTCTGGCGCTGGCTTTGGTCAACAGCCTGCCGGTCGCCATCACCTCGACCCTGTTTCTGTTCTTCGTCGAAGACCGGTTGCAACTTCCGGGCAAGGCGGGCCCGTTGCTGATCCTGTTCTTCCTCAGCGCCGGTGCCAGCGTTCCGCTTTGGGCCAAACTCAGCAACCGCATTGGCCCGAAACAGACTCTGATCATCGCCATGCCGCTGTCTATCGCCAGCTTTATTGGTGCTGCGATGTTGCCGGCCGGCGAACTGCTGGGCTTTGCCCTGATCTGCCTTGCTTCGGGCGCAGCACTTGGAGCCGATATGGTGGTTCTGCCCGCCATGTTCTCGGTCGTTTTGACTCGCGCTGGGCTAAATGCCTCAGCCGCGTTCGGCATCTGGTCTTTCGCTGGCAAGCTTGGCCTTGCGCTCGCCGCCTTTTTCACTTTGCCGCTGTTGGAACGCAGCGGCTTTTCGCCCGGACAGTCGAACTCCGTACAAGCCTTAGACACGCTCAATCTGGCTTATGCGGTGCTGCCCTGCATCCTTAAACTCGGCGCGTTTGGAATGGTCCTGACGCTGCCAACGGAGGTCACAGCCAAATGAAAACGCTTGTTGTTTTTCTGCTCGCCATCCTCGCGCTTTTCGTCGCCAAGAACCGGTTCCTGAGCTTTCGGTCGCAAACACCAGCCGATTACACCGGCACCGGGCCAGCGTTTAAGATGAAAGAGGTCCTGAACGGAGAGATCCTGTCCGAAGGGCTGATCTATGGGCCAAACGGCAAGATGTCGAACAGCTTTGTCGCCCGCATGGTTGGGAATTGGGATGGCAACACCGGCACGCTGGCCGAGCACTTCACCTATTCCAACGGCAAACAGATGACGCGCAAATGGTACCTGACGCTGGGCACGGGCAATACCTTTACGGCCACAGCAGATGACATTGTCGGCGAAGGAACGGGAACGATTTCGGGGTCCACCGTCAAACTGACCTATCGCATCATCCTACCCGAAGACGCTGGCGGCCATACACTGGACGTCACCGACTGGATGTACCTGACCGAAAACGGTGTGATCATGAATCGTTCCGAAATGCGCAAATTCGGGATCAAGGTCGCAGAGCTGATTGCCACGATGCGCCCTGCGCCCGAGGTCAAAGCCGCGCATGTTAGCGGTACGAACGGCTATGATGCCGACGCAGAACAGAGGCTGGTGCAATGATCTCACGCCGGGTCCTTATAGCGGGTCTGGCAATCGCTGGTCTTGCCCTTCTAACCGCCTGTTCGGCCAAACCGCGCATTCCCAAGACCTTTCTGTCAGACCGGCAGTTGAACCTTGAAGAGTTTTTTGAAGGTAAAACCGTCGCCTATGGTCAGTTTCAGGATGTTCTGGGCAACGTACCGCGCCGATTTACGGTGGATATCGACGGAACGTGGGATGGTGAAACGCTGACCCTGGTCGAGGATTTCCTCTACGATGACGGTGCCACCGAACAGCGTATCTGGACGCTGACTAAAACCGGCGAAGATACCTGGACAGGCACCGCACCTGGCGTTCTGGGCACCGCCAACGGGGTCGAACGTGGCGATACGTTCAACTGGACATACAAGATCGATCTGCCGGTGAAAGAGGGCACGATGCGGGTCAACTTCGATGACTGGATGTGGTTGCTGGACGATGACCGCTTGCTGAACCGGGCCTATGTCTCGCGCTATGGTGTCCGGTTGGGCGAGGTCATTCTGTTTTTCGAAAAGAAATAGAACGCCAGAAACAGCAAAAGGGCGGACCTTAAGGCCCGCCCTTTCGGAAATCGGATTCAGATCAACTTAGAAGTTGAACTGAGCACCGAAGTCAGCGCGGATGCGCCCGTCTTCGTCACCCGTTTTGATTTCGCCGATACCGCCACGCAGCGATGCACCGCCGCCCAGATCGTAGATTGCGCCAATACCGATGTTACGGGTATCGTTGTCAGCCGAACCGTCACCATAAGCAAACTGCAGGGTGGTTGCAGCGCCGAGGTTGTATGCCAGCGACAGACCGTATGCGGTACCGTTCTCGGCGTCATCAACAACGTCGTCGTCCGCAACAAACAAGGTGCCCGAGAAGTCACCGAATTCTGCGCCCAGGGTCAGAACGGTCAGCGACTGCTTTTCGCTGGCGCTGTTCACGTTCGCCTTGGTCTGACCATAAGCCAGAGCGGCAGTGATGTTGTTGAAGGTGTAGGTTGCGCTGATGTCCCAACGGTCTGCATCTTGCGGAACGCCATTAAACGCGATGGTTGCTTGGTCGTAAGACGCGCCAAAGGCAAAGTCGCCAATTGCGTACTGGAAGAACACGGCATTCGCACCCGAACCGGTCGATGTGTACTCCAGAAAGCTGTAGTCAACGCCCGAATACTGACCCAGGAACTCTTCCAGGCCCGGTTCGTTACCGAAGTAGTTGGCCAGGTTGTCGAAAGAACCAGCAACGTTGCCCGCGTCAACACGCAGACCACCGTAAATGACCGAGAAGCGTGCGCCGTTCAGACCCGCGCTGTTCTGTTCGCCGTTGCCAGAGTCGTCGTCAGCCTGCAGACGAACGCGCGCCTGGAACTCAACGCCGCCATCGGTTTCTGCGGTGCCGTCGATGTTCAGGCGGAAACGCGAGACCAGGATGGTGTTGTCGGTGTCGACGTCCGCGGTGCCATCAGCGACGATGTCGCCGTTTGCGTCCGTGGTAAAGTTGTTAACAGTACCGGTGCGATCTTCTTGGTAGCCAATACCAAAACGACCGTAGCCGCTGAATTTAACGTCGGCCGCTGCAACGCTTGCAGTTGCAATCAGAGCCGTCGATGCAATGAGAAGATTTTTCATGGTAAACCCACAAGTTTTGAGAGGAGTGCAGCCGCTAGGGCGACTGCTGGCCTACTCGGACAAATTCCGAGCGTGCGCAATGGTTTCGCTGCATTTCATTCTGGGCAAAGTTGGTATTTGTTGCATCTTTGCAAATGCAGAAAACCGTACAAAACCCAATTTCCTGAGTATTTACGTATGTTTCGCGATCAGCTGTGTTTCGTTACAAAAAGTTGATCAAAGAAATGCGACGACACCCCTTTAAATGCCAAAAAACGTACATGTTTGCAATTGAGACTTCCCAAGGTCAGATCCCACCTGCCTAAAATGCGCAGATTCGGGCAAAATCCCGCTCAAAACGGGTTCCGTGTCGGGTGAACCGGGTGATGAATTCCACCAATCAATTGCTGGTGTAGAAGAAGGACAGTTTGCGGCTGACGCCACCCGGCGGCAGCGGAAAGGGCGAGGCCGCCTGAACCTGCGCCCTTGCGGCCCGGTCAACCTCGGACGATCCGGAACTGTCGATGACATCGACCCAACTAAGCGTGCCATCTGGATTGATCTCGAAAAACACCTTGGCAAACCCTCGGGCGGCCACAAACACCGGAGGGGCACGGTTCAGGTGAACCAGGACCTCGCCCGCATAGTTCGTGGTGTCCGAATTGCCGGGGCCGCGCCCGCCCGCACGACTACCGCTGCTGCCAGATGTGAACGCGTCCAACCCTTCCCGTCTATAGGCATAAAGAGGTGACTCAACTTCTTCAGCTGGGAACTGCAACGCACTGAAGTCCCGCGCGCCGTTCAAAACGCCCCGCCTTTCGGGCACTTGCTGGCGTTCAGGGCGTTGCGGTCGGATCGAATTCGTCACGGCCAGTTCCGTCCCGTCTTCGGTTGCGTCCTGTTCGGTCGGTTCAACCGGATCATCCGGATCAATCGCATCGGATTCCAACGGAACGACGGGGATTGCCGCCTCGGGTGACGGAGTGACCGGCAAGGCAGCCAATTCTTGCGGTTCGGGCGCAACCGGCTGGGCCTCGGTGGCAATCTCTGGCTCGGCCGCGTCTGCCTCAGGATTTCCTTCGGGCGCATCGGTCGTAGCTTCCGCCTGAACCGGTGGGGTTTCGTTGGTTTCTTCGCTGGCGGCGGCATCCCCGTCGGATGTGTTTTCAGTATCCGCCACATCGGGCTCAACAGGTTCCGTGGCAATCGGCTGAACCACCTCCGCCTCACCGATATCGGGCGCATAAACCTCTTGCGGGTTGTCAGACGCAACCAGCGCCTCACTGACCGGGATTTCAGGTTCCTCGGGCACCGTTTCAACCGGAGGTTCCGGCGCCTCAGCCGGTTCAGGTTCAACCGGCTCGGCCACAATTTCGGCCAGGTCCTCGAATGTGGTGCTCAGCTCAATTGATTCCGGTGCCCGGCCGCCGGGCACGTCTTCCGCAAGCCGTTGCCCGGTCACGCTCAGACCCATCAGGTGGACAAACAGCGACACCAAAATGGCTGCCGCCGCAATCATGGCCGAGCGCCGGATCATTCCAGCGCCTTCTCGGTTACAACAAAGACTGACGTAGCGCCCAACCGGCGTAGGGCGCCGGTCACCTCAATCAAACGGGGACCCGGTGCGTTTCGATCAGGGACAATGCGCACGGCTTCAGCCCCTTGGCCACGCATATGTGTTTCAGGGTCGGTTGGTACTCCACGAAAGCTTAGCATCCCATCGGCGTGCAGGATCAGCGCATCGGGCGGCTCGCGCCCTTCAAGCTCTGAGGTATTGACCAGCTCAAGATCCGGATCCAGCGGCGGGGCCAGCGTGCCAGTGAGCAGGAAAAAAATCAGCATCAGGAAAACGACGTTGATCAGCGCAATAGTTGAGTCGCGTCTGCGTTTGGGGCGCCTGTACTTGATCATTCCAGCACCAGAACGCTTAAATCCTCGCGCCCTCGCAGTCGGACCAATACGTCGATGACGCGCTGCGCCGTAGTGTCCGGGTCCAAACTGACCAGAACCTGCCCGGCCTCCAGTTGCGTTTCCAGATCATCAAGGGTCATCGGCTGCCCGTTCAGCACCAGTCTTTCGGCCCCCAACTGCAGGAACAGCCGCTCGGTTGGTGTGTCCGAAGTCGCGCTGCCGCCCACTGCGTTACTCAGTTCGATCTCGCCATATTTGGAAAAGGTCGAGGTCAGCATGAAGAACAGCAACAGCAGGAAAATCACGTCGATGAGAGGCGTCATCGACATGGGACGTCGGACAAAGGGCGCTGTGTTACGCATGTCCGGGGGCGGTCGCCACAGCCCGAACATCGTCGGCCTGCGCAACAGCCTGCCCCGGCACCAGAATTGTCCGCAGCGCCTTGTCCGCGAAAACCCGCTCGCGCGCGGTGCGGCTTTCGAACCAGGACAGCAGCATCGAAGTCGGCATCGCCACGGCCAGACCTACGGCCGTTGTCAGCAGGGCCACCCAGATCCCGCCGGCAAGCAGAGATGGGTCGACAGACGACCCTGCGGATTGAAGGCTGCGAAACGCCTCGATCATCCCCAGAACCGTGCCGAACAGACCCAACAGCGGCGCAAGCTGTGCGACAGTGTCCAACAGGCGGAATCCACGCTCAAGCCCCGCAAGCGCCAGACCGGCCTCGGCATCCAGCCTTTGGTCCAGACCCGGTGTATCCGGGGCCTCCATCGCAACCTGTACCAGCGGGGCAAGGTAGCTGCGGCTTTTGGCCAAACGTGCTTGAGCGGTTTGCGCATCGCCCGCATCCCAAGCCGCCAGTGCCTCGGACAACACCCGGTGGCGCCCGACGCCCGATGCGGCGAATTGCCAGAGTTTGTAAAGCGCGACCGCTACGGTCACCACGGACATTGCGATCAGGATCGCCACAACGGGACCGCCCAGATCAAGGACTTCGCGCAACGCATCAAAGGGGCTCATCCAATCAACTCCACATCTGTTCGGCTTTGCAGTTTCAGCCCGTCTTCGCATACCGAACTGTCAGCCCCGGCCACTTTGCATGAGTTTGTGCCGTTGATCAGGGCCTTCCCGACCGAGCCGCAATCTCTGCCGGGCAAGTCGAACTGGCGCACACGCGGGCGATCTGCTGGCAAATCACGGAAATTGAAAATCGACAGGCTGACCACGCTGCCAGAGGCGTCAAAGATCACCGTCTCAAAGCTGGCCTCGTCAATTGCGGTACCAGTTTTGTTTTCGACCACAAAAGTCAGCCGACAGGCTTGCCCGACATCCTGAACCGTATTCAGTTCTACTTGCAGACCTTCCGAAACCGCCACTTCGGACTGGGCCATCGCGGACATTGGCAATGCGCAAATTACAGCAAGTGCCGGACGGAGAAAGAACATTGGCGCGCTCCCGATAGCTCAACGCAGATATCAAGTGCCGGCGACGCTCCGCTGGCGTGATTAAGACATAGCTAAGACCCAAACAGTGTTAAAGAGTTCTCGACATCATTGTGAAGTGGCGGCGAACCAGAACATTGAAATCCCGAGGTTGTCTGGCGGACCGATCGGTCAGGCAGGCATTGTTGCAAGCGCACAGGCGACCAACCATTCCATCGCATTCGATTTGATCCCGTGCTCAGCTGCTATTGCGATACTGTGGCTTTCAAAAATCTGCGTGTATATCGGCCAGTCTTGTTGATCAGTTGGATAGAAGGCACCGGCGGTTTTGCGCAATTCCCAATCATACATCTTTCCACCCGCCACACCGAAACTGATCTGACCGGGGATTTTTTCACCGCCCCGCTGATCTGTCAAAAGAGGATCTGAAAATCCCCGATGACCCAGCCCTTGCACAAAACTCACGTTGGCGGGATTGCAACCCAGTCCGAACCACATACCTTCGATTGCGGCGCTATGTACCTCAGGGGTCACTTCACCCTCTAACGCAAACAACATCGCCATCTGGCCCGCTCGCCAGTTCGAGCCCGGACCAAAGCGCAACCAGCCCAAACCCCAGGGATAATCAGCGGTATTGTGCAGCCCGTAATCACGCCCCATCCGTTGACCCTTCAGCGCGCGATATCTGATCCACTTTTCTATGGCTGCAGCAATGTCGGCGTTCACCTCTCGGCCTTCGCGCGCGGCTCGCACATATTCCAGATAGGCACTCGGGAAGACCTCTTTTTTCAACGAAGGGTCGGGCTTTTCGGCTTGCGGGACAAACGGGTTCTGATCCTCAAAAACCTTGCGCGCCTGCTGATCACCACTGGCCCGGTAGACAACGGCAGCCGAGGCGCTTCGAATTTGGCTAACTCGTCCACGTGCAGCCTTAGACAAATGGTCAGTTGGCTGTCGTTCAGCCCACAACCAGGCACGTGTCGCTTCGGCGACAATGGCACGCCCAAGAACGGTATCTCCGCAGACGTGAAAGATCACATGGCCTAGCTTTGCGGCTCCATAAGCAAATCGATATGCAGCCCATTCCTCGGGGCCATAGGCATAGGTTTTCTGAACTGGATTCCAAGATACCGAGCCCAGAATCCCACTTACGGAATACTCGACGCCCCCGATAATGCCGCCATCTTCGCGTTGGGTTCGACGCCAAAGCGATGCGCCCCACAGTGCTTCATGAATGAGATCAGGTAGAACAGTTTCTCCGTCACCCATATCGGTATCGCTTTTGCGCGACACGACATCCGCATGCGAAAAGGGCTTACCGCTTTCCGGCAGGTTCAAATCCAGATTCTGGCAATGACGAAAAGTCTCAACAATATCGGCCATATGAAAGACAACATCCATATGCTGGACACGCCGATCCCAATCCCCAGCATCATGCCAGCCGCCCCAGGCATCAGGGCTGGGTTCCATAGAAGAGCGCTCGGGTGCGGTATCTGAACCACCCAGAGCGTTCACATTTTCTGACAGTGCTTTTGGTGCCCTTGTATCTCCATAGCCGTCCCTCATGAAGCCAAGCTTCAGGTCCGTTTGCCACACTGTCAGCCCATCCGCCGGGTGCCCATTGCGCGGTCGGGTTCGACCCTCACCAAAGGGGGCGGTGATTTCACACCCGGATCTTTGGTGAAAATACCATCGGGCCGCCAGTCGAAGGGCTTCTTCATAGGGCACCGACGACACGATGAAGGGGAACGACCGCCCCAATCCTGTCACCTGAAGCTGGAATTCACCCTCTCGGTCAAGATCCGAGAAGTCAGCCTCGTAGATATCACAACCGTTAAAGTTCAGGCCCTCCCGATGCGGCTCCGATCCGGGCTTTGCCAAGGTCAGACGGCCGGATCGAACCACGGTATCATCCTGCATAGAAACGAGGTTCCACTCTGTTTCGGGTGTCAGCAGTTTGTCGGTACTCCCGGACCCGCCTGCCGTATCCTGCCCAAACCAACTGCCGACATAAGCTTTTTTGGGGCCGTCCAACGGGTAGCCTGCCTGGCATACATGAACGGATTCACTGCGCAGATCGGAGTTCTTAACAAACTCTTTCTCTGCAAAGGATGGGCCCTTTATGCGAACGATCGCACCTGAAGGAATGGCTCGGTCCAGTTCAAACGTCACCAAATGCCTCTTTGTGCTTTCCCATTGACGAACCGTCACAGCAAGAGTGCGAATAGGCGAAGATTTCCGCCAGAGACCGGCAATCCCGACGGGTTCTCCATCAATTTCGATGTTCCAGTTTTCTGGCCGGTCAGCAGCTGCTCGTGACTGACTTTCAGGGCGGCCGACACGGAAACCGTCCAATTGACTTTTCTTCACAACCTGAGGCCAAGCCGTGAACATTTGCGGCGCAGTGGCATGTACATCGCCCGAAAAATAGCCCGCCGTTCTATTCAATTTGCCGACTGCGCCAAAGGCGTTTGTCGGATCCGGTGACCAGCGAACCCGATCCGCCTGCGTCACTTCGATCGGGGTCGACTCGTCGAATAACGTGTCGACTATTGTCAATTGCAACCTGTTGTTTCCTAAGAAACTGATATCCAATTTGAAATCAGAAGCCGCCGCAATACCAGGCAAGATCGCAGTTACAACCGGCGCAGCAACCAAAGATGTACCCAGCAACAAAAATGCCCGTCGTGAATATGGCATGTGCCCCATTCTCCCTGCGCGTACGAGACAGTCGTCGGCCTTGGCCTACGCCCTTCGATCCAAGCTGCGCACAAACCTGTAGATCAGTTTCGGACGAAACAGACTATCAGGATACATAAACATCCCACAGACACCTTCCAACAGTGCCATGGGTTTTCGCCCGTACTGGTATTGGTTTCGAACCCCCGACCAGAAAATATCAATCTTACGGGCGCGCAGAAAAAGTGGCAGTCGCGAACCAAAAAACTTCCGCATTTCCGGGTTGGCAGATATCTTTTCAAGGCAGGGAACCCGGCGGGCAAATGCGGGATCGCGGGTTCTGAAATTCGCTCCGCTTGCTACTTGGCGATAATAAAGAAGCGGCGGCCCCTCAACGACACAAAACTTACCGATCAAGGCGACCCGGCACCAAAATTCCCAATCCTCGCCATGTACCAGATCTTCGTCGTAACCGCCGGATTGACGAACTGCATCGGCTTTTAGCGCCAGCGCTCCTCCGTTAACGATATAATTCTTCCGCAGTAGCGCCCCCAGTTGATTCTCGCTGGGCACCAGCAGGCGGTTGTCAGCGCCGTTTATTTCTTCACCTTTGGAGTTAATTCGTTGAACGCCAGCCACAGCGCCGACTGCACCAGACCCCTCGAGAGCATTTGCGTAAAATTGCAAGGCTTCGGCGTGCAACAAATCGTCCGCGTCCAAAAACAGGATGTATTTGCCCTGCGCCAAACTCAAACCCAGATTGCGCGCCGCACTGACACCTTTGGCTGGTCCATTCACGGGCACAAAACGGGCATCACGATTGGCGAAACGATCCAGGATTTCGCGGGTGCCATCAATCGAGCCGTCATCGATACAAAGAACTTCAAAATCCTGCATCGTTTGATGGCACACGCTTTGTAGCGTTTCCTCGACATAGCGCTCCATATTCCGAGCTGGAATGATGATCGAAAACTCAGGCCTGGACTCGCTCATCTCAGCCCCCTCCTGCTCGGTCCAAGCGGACGGCAGCCGTATTGTATTCGTCGAAACGGATCTGCAAAAAGGCCGCCAGCATCCCGGCCCCACGATAAATTTCGAGCGCTCCTTTACAGCATCTTGCCTTTGACCCGAAACCAAGGAAAACGCACATCACAAGTCCCCAGCCTATCGCCGCAAAACCTTTTACCACACGTATCGGGATTCCCTTGCGACGGATTTGAGCTATACGCGCCAGTGTATGCCCCATGCGAAACCAACGGCGCCTGAGCCAATGCATCGTCGCCCGGTGAGCTGGGATATGGTCCCAGACCAGAGCCTGCGCAGCAGCACGGATGGTCCCTCCCGATTCGATCCGAAGTCGCGAAAAAAACTCCTCATCCTCTCCGCCAGTGGTATTAAAGCGGGCGTCAAACCTCATGGTCTGTTTTCGAATGATGGCAGCATCCGCCATTGAATTGTTGGTGGCAGCCGATGGAAGTACAGCCCCCTGCTCGTAGGGACCCATTCGGAACAGGTTCAGTTGTTCGACCCAAGCGGGCGGGGCCTCGTCGTAACGCGGCTCGACAGCTCCCTGAACCGCAACTGTGTTTGGTAAAACCATGGTTCCCAACAACTCTGCCAACCAGTTTTCAGAGGCGGTTTCATCATCATCTAAAAACGCGAAATAGTCTGCATCCCGTGGGGCCTCAGCCAGTGTTCGGTTGCGCGCCGACACGATTCCGCGCTCATGTTCCAAAACGTAGATCACTGGCCAACGAGACAAATTTTGAATGTCGCCCAGAACCGAACGGGCCATTGCATCTGGGGCATTGTCTGCGATCACCAACGTGACGCGCACGTCCCGTTCACCCAACTGCTGATTGTTCAAACTTTCAATCAAAGCCCGCAACCCCTCCGGGCGCAGATAGGTTGCTATGCAAATCGCAACGTGTAGTTCCGCCTGAGATCGTTCTTCAGCGCTCATAACTGGCCAACTCTAGCGCGTGCCCCGCTATTCTATCGAACCGCGTTTTTTTTCCATCGGACCAAGACGCCCAGCGCTTGACTGGATTGAAGTCCGCAGATTTAGTTTCTGGCTGCCAACGGTTATCGTCAGAGGCCGTGGATCGGGATGACCCTCGGACCGGTAGCTTTTCGATTTCGTCCCAGGGAAACGCAGCTGCATTCAAACCGATGTGATTCAGAAGTTTCTCGACGTATTTATTCGTATCAGCAAGGATATCTTCGTAACGAACAACTATCATGTCCTCATTGTAATTCGGTCCACCTTCCGCATAGGTCATGATGGCCTCGGTCCCCAAGCGCCATTCATCTGCCAATTGGCGGAAATTTTTGCTCGTAAGTGAAAACCGAGAAAATGTCTTGAGCGAAGAGTCTACAACGTCACGCCCGTCCCGAATGCAAAGGATGATCTTTGCATCGGGAAAGATGTACCGCGCCAGTGACAGGTCATGAACGTGGGGGCATTTCAGCAATATGTGCTTACCATCAACCTGCGCTTGCAGCTCCCTGAACCAACTGCCAGCAAGCATGGCCAGCACGTCATACTGGCCCAAGACTTCTTCGTTTCTTGGGAAGTATCGCAAGAAATCCCGAGTAAAAGCCGCGGCATCCCCGGCCGCGTGCAATAGAGGGAACTCATACAGACGACCCGGATCAGCCCCAACATCAGGGTGCATTGCGATGAGGTCGCGCAAGAAATTGGTGCCTGATCGCGGCATCACACCAAGCACCAAAATCGGAGTCTCAATGCTGCCACGCGCTTTTCGAGCTAATGCGGCAAGCTTCTCCCCTTTCTCTGGAGAGATAACCGGCAGAAAATCCTCGCTATCCAGAAAGCGCGCGCCCAGCAAACGCCGGGTCATCCGCACCACTTGGTTCAAGCGCATATCCCCAGCCATGTTCAAAGTGTTTGATACGCTCATAATTCACTCATTCGCTGCAGAATTGACAAAACTCATATCGCGCCAGGTCGGCCAGGGTAGAACCGCACGCCCAGTAAGTTGCGCCACATACTCAACATCTGATCGGAAATGCTCGACCAGCATCTCCCGCATTTCTGGCGTCGGAGGTGCTACCTTCGTCTTCAAGTGTTGCTTGTTCATCGAAAGAGCCTGCTTGAGCCCGGGCGCTTTTTTGAGGTTTTTCACCAAATCCTGCATCCCCAGCGAGCGCATCGCATCCCCTCCGTAGCGCAGCGTTTTTTGAACCGCTGGGTAAAGGTAAGTTACGTTTTCGTGATGCCGTTCTGTGAGTGACGCCGGGTGCCGTTTGGGTTCAACACCCAGATGACCACACACTTGCTCATAAATTGCATTTGGATTCGAAGCGATGTCCTCGGAAAACAACACCAGCAGAGCATCGCGATCGAAATTCGCCAGCCAGGTCTCTAGATCAGCCTTGTATTGGCTTTGTAGTGAATATGCCGGATTTCGTTTCCATGCGGCTTCGAATGTTGTTTCTGGTGGGATATGGCCTTTGCGGATTTCGTGCATATGGTTTGAAAATGCCCGTTCGATTGGGTCTCGCAATATGCATATAAGCTTCAGATCCGGGCTATACTGGGCTGCGCGTTCGGCGGCGTCACGACTAAAGAAATAAGTCGGCGAGCACTCACCCTTGATCGCATTTTCAGCACTGTCACGGAAAAAGTTCTCGTACCATGTGTACCCACGGTCATAATTCGCCGTGAAAAAATTAAGCTCCTTGGGCTCGCTGGTCGCAATCAATGGATGCTCTGAGAGAACATGATGCAACCAAGTGGTTGCAGCTTTCTGCGCGCCAATTCCTATGAAATCCACTTTCGACACATGAATTCCCTTCTGAACAACTCAACTCACTAACAAGACAAGGGAAAAAGCCCCGAGCCTTTTCAACAATTCACTTTAACTTCAAAATATCTTTCTTAAGAACCACGCTGATCGTATGGGGGTACCTGCGAAAATGCCTCTTACGAATGTGACCGGGGCCAGTCGCGGTACGGTGAAGCCATTCCAGTCCGATTTTTTGCATCCAAACAGGCGCGCGCGCATAGTCTCCGACCACATAATGAAAGCAACCGCCGCAAGTCACGATCCAAGCGCAATGCTGCAGACGAGGCGTAATTTCGAGTGAAAAGAGTTGCTCTTTTGGCTTACCCAACCCGACCCAAAGAACATCGGCCTTACTGTCGTTGATGTCCGCGACAACCGCGTCAACTTCAGACTCGTCAAAATAACCGT
Source organism: Ruegeria atlantica (assembly GCF_013032505.1). GTDB lineage: Bacteria > Pseudomonadota > Alphaproteobacteria > Rhodobacterales > Rhodobacteraceae > Ruegeria > Ruegeria atlantica_F. The sequence goes on along the minus strand of NZ_WQCG01000004.1, from coordinate 119,873 downwards.
TCCTTCGACCTGCTATAGTCAAGCCGGGATGAAGCTCAATCAGCTTTTCAGCGCAGGAACGGTTGATCTCTTCCGTGCCACCCAACAGATAGTAACTGATATCATGCTTAACGGCAGGCCCGGCTGCTGTGTGGATGAAATCCGTTGTCGCCGTGCGCTCTGGTATTGGCTTCGAACCTCGCGCAAATTTGGAAGCCCAGACAACGATCTGACCATCCGCATGCACTATGTCCGCAGAATTAATTGCCTTGGCAAATTGTGGGTCCTTTTCGTACAGCGAGATACCGTATGCGTTCGCATCGAAAACAGTCAACGCGCGTTGAGCCTCACCGCTTCGCCGGCGTTTGACATCTTCGACCATCGCTGAGCTAAGTTCGGTATCGCTGACAAGCGCAACTGGCATCCCACTTACAATCACATGTGGCAAGCGCATCTTCAGAACTCGCTCCATCGTTACTCACTCTCAAAACAAATAGTACAAATACTTCTAACTTGAGAAACACTATCAAAAACCGCATTTTTTTTGAAACTAAAATTGGCCTCTGATCCCGTATTGATCCTGGATGCGCTTACACGGTCAGCAATCAAAGCCGGCACTTTTCGATTTCGGCTTCAATATGAGCGATTCCGATACATTGTTTTTGGTAAGTACAGTTTTTTCTGTTGCCGTCGCCCCTAAGCCTTTATTGTCCAGTTATCGTTGTTTGAGATTGTTTATTGTTATGACTGATCAGTACCGAAAAGTTTTGGACGCAGAGCTTTCCGGTTTAGGCGTTGCTCCGGCAGGAGACCCTGAACTGCGAGTGATTTCGAACATTGCTTGGGCGATCAGACGCTCGATCGGTTGGATTTTTCTGGCAGCCTTTGCAGTCGCGTTTGCCGCCTATGTTCTGACCTACACTTCCGATACCAAATACACCTCGAGTGCGAAGGTGATGATCGACACCCGCGTCCAAACCGAGACGCAGTTCACGACGCAAGTGTCCGGACTTCCATTGTCATTGACCTCTTTGGAGAGTGAGCTTGAACTGCTGCGCTCCACCGACATCATCGAAAGCGTTGTTGATCGTCTACAATTGCAAGACGACCCCGAGTTTTCAGGCGCGGAAGGTGGGTTTTCCCTAAACCCAATCTCGTGGGCCCGCAGCTTGAAGGATGTGATTGTGAACGCAATCGGCGGAAGCAATGGTGCGGCAGGCGATCTTGAACCCGAGGAACTGCGTGAAATTCAACGCGCGGCAACTGTTGAAAAACTTCTTGAATCCAGACAGATAGAGCAGATCGGGGAAATATCAGCGGTTTACAGGATTAGCGTTACTTCGAAGTCCCCGCAAAAAGCAGCAAGTATCGCAAACTACCTGGCCTCTGAATACCTGACTGTTCTTACGCGAATGAAGCGCGATGACCTTGATCAGGCACAGCAATGGTTGTCGACACGGATTAACCAGATTCGCGAGGATCTTAATGTTCTAAGCTCCGAACTGGAGTCGCATTCGATCGAGACACCGTTTTCGCCTGAGGAATATGCAACAATCAAAGCGCAACGCATCAAATCAGAGAAGCGGGCGCAGCTGGTTGACGCAGAGATCGTCGAGCAGGCGGGACACCTCAGCACCATTCAAAACCTGATCAACGAGGGAAAAACACAGGAAGCCATTTCTTATGCTTCCGAAGTCGGTGTGATATTCCCCTCTGCAGCAATGGACACACCGGAGGAACAGGCCGAAGTGCTGGACACCGGGGTCAAGGCTCTGGAAACCAAACTAGAGGTTCTCAACGGCCAGAAGGTAACCCTCGAAAAGAGCATTGAAACCTTCAAGGAACAGCAAGTGCGTCAGGTTCAGCACGATTCGGTCACGAAGAGGATAGAAAATGAGATCCTTGTCGTAGAGACAATCTACAGGGACTTTGTTGCTCAACTTGGTCGCAGAGCCGAGCAAAGGAATTACCTTGATGCGGGAGCCCATATTATTGAACGGGCTCGCGTGTCCGTTGACCCATCTGCCCCCAAGAGGTCGTCCGTCGCGCTCACGACTATGTTTGCGGTTATATTCTTGGGCCTCGGTTTCACCGTGGTTCGCGAATTGCTGCAAAAGCGCCTGAGAACCACGTTTGAATTGGAGAATACAACGGGTGTAAAGCTTTCGGCGATCATTCCGGAGGTCAAAAACGAACCGCCGTTCGAAACTTTCTTTATGAAAAACGGAAAGCTTGACCCAACGTTGATGCATTACGGTCGGAAACTTTTGGCCAGCAGCGCCATCGGCCTGCGAACAATGCGACGCGATGACGAAACCACGGCACCACAGTCGGCCGATTTATTTGCCAAAAACTCGGACAACAAGCATAAAAAGCGGATCGCCGAAGAAGGATGTACTATCTTCTCTGGCGCAGCGGCTTTGCCAGATGAGGGAAATACCTCAACTCTTCTTCTGATCGGATCGGTGTGCGCGCAAGCAGGATATCGAACACTAATCATCGATTGTGACACATTAACGTCCACTTATCGCGATCTGTCTCAGATGACTGCAGAGTCGCTGAAACTTGCGACAACTCATCCTCTTTCACTGGAAAATTATATCGTTGGAACACCTCAGGATGGCTTGGACATCCTTCCCTTGATCGGCACCCAAGAGAACGAAGGTCAAATAAAGTCCGTCGAGGATTTTCTGTGTTCTACAGCTTTTGTTAGCCTACTCCGTTCACTTTCCGGAACCTACAATACCATTCTTCTGGATACGCCACCGCTGTTGAGCGCCGTGGAATCAGGCTACCTGTCGCAACTCTCTGATCGGGTGATCCTGTTTGCTCGATGGAACTCCACGCGGCGAAAGTCCATCCTTCAAGCCATGCGTGAACTTGAGAACGCCGGTGTACGACCCTCAGCCTTAGTTGCTACACGCGTAGACATGAAACGCGTCAAGCTCTACGGGGATCCATTTCTTGGGTAATCGCATTTAATGGTATTGCTGGTTGCGCAGTTCACTAATGTTTTTTGATATGGTGAGCGCAAGATCCGGCGCTCGCCAATCAACACCCTAATTTGCGAACTGTTGCCTGATCTCAGAATGCCACCGTCGGCGCCATTCCTCATTGATGCGCTCGAAGCCTTCCAGCCGTTGCAGGGCAGCATCCCGCAGCATTTCACGAGTTTCATCGGGCATAAACATCTTCTTACCCTTAAAGACCCTAGGCGGTGCGTCGACTGCCGCGATCCGCTTCACAGCACCCTTCGCCGGGTCAATGAAGCTGACAATACGGCTAAGTACTTCCGCCGGGTCCGCGCTCAGGCTTTCCAAGTAATCTATAATCACATTATCGGGGCCATAGGCGTTCTGCCACCTTTCAACCAGATCGACATAGCGCCGGCAAATATTCATCTGATACTCGACTTTTTCCCGATAAAATGCGACCTCATCATCGATTCTGACTGCGCGAGTGGACATTCGACAATGCGACCACAATTGCTCAAACGGGTTTCGCAGAAGGATCACTATTTTCAAGTTCGGTAAATGGTTTTTGAGGTTCTGAACCTCGTCGTCGTCAAGCATATGGTAACAAGGCGAGATGTCACCGCTTATTCGGTTCTTTGGAAAGAGGTTAAGATACCAGTCCAGGTCCCGCTGAGCGGTAGCAAAACTGACAGCCCAGTTTAAGCGCTTTAGATCCTCTTTTCCTGTCGCAACTTGTTTGGCTATCTGAGCGACTGCGCGGCGCTCTTGACGGGCCGCCCAGTGTTTCGAGAATAGAAAGTTCCTGAGACCCCCATCGTAGCCGATTTTATTGTGCGCAAAAAATTTGATTTCTTTTACAGGTGACACGTAAATCTCGGTGCGTTCCTTAAATAGAACCTGCAGGGTTGATGTGCCGCATTTTGGCATCCCGATGCACAGAAAATCGGGTCCGCGCCGAGACCTGATCGTCGCACTCATGTTTGCTTCATAACCCATTTCAGACGCCTACTGCCGTATGACGCCGCATACCCGTCAGGTTTTTCCGAACGTCAGTCCAACAAATTGGGGCACCGGGTTGCCGAACTCCCGGGCCAAAATACGCAGGAGGAATTGTACACAAATGCATAAACTTAACTCGTCAACTTTGAACTCATAAAATTTGGATTTGATGGTCTACTAACTCACGTTCTAAGGGCATTATTTAGCCAGGATCTCGCTGCGCTCACTCGGTAAGTGGTGCATCTTCGGTGATTTCCTGAACAGAAATCTCCAGACTGTCACCCGGTCGCAATTGCGTCAGTTTATCCGCGACAAGTTGCTGAAGCTGGCTGTTTTCGGTTCGAAAAATTGTGACCGTATAGTCGATATCGGTTATGAGGCTTTCCGTTCCAATCTCATTGGACGCACCTGCCAAGTATTTCGAAATTGTGTCCAATTGATGCTTGGCGTCGCGTACGGATAGGCTTGCAACCCGGCGCTCTTGCAGCAATCTCAACGTCCGTTCTTGTTCGAACTGTTCCTCATCGCGGATTAGCCGGGTCAAAATGAGACTGGTTCCCGCCAGATCTTCTTCGACTTCCAGCAGGCGCGTCGCGGACAACACCGTTGTTCGACGCGTATCCGCGAGCCGCGATCCAGGTGCTAATCCTTTGTCGACCAAACTGACCACGCGAGCCTCTTCTTCTTCATCAGCGTCCAACGCCTTCGCCAGTTCAGTTATTTGCTCTTCCAGAATTCTGACTCTCTCGGCCGCCTGCTGTCTCGCGTCTTCAAAGAACTCGCGTTCACCGGCCTCGTTTTCCTGGTTGATACTGCGGATCCTGATTTGCTCGGCGATCAATTCGGCCAGAACACTAGGCGATACTGTGACGGACTCGGGGGCTGGCGGTTCAAGATCCATGTCCTGTGCGAGCTCACTCGAACTGCGCCAAGATTGCACAAGCGCTTGCGCATGTTGAAGGGCAGCCTGACCATACGCAGTCTGCCAGCGCAGCAACTGGATGGGGTCGATTGTCACATCATCGGCCAGCAACATGCTGCGGACCCCACCGGCCAGGGCGACAGCCTCGCGCACGGTTATTGCTGGTCGGTAGTCTATTTCGCCGGTTCGAGCGACGTCGCCGCCGATTATGATGGGCCGGTATCCATTGCGAGCAATCTCAATCTCGTCACCAGCCAGCTGGATTATGTAGATGTCGCCGTTAAGGTCATACTGTTTGACGATTTTACCTGCGGCATCTTGCTGGACGAGCAGTTCCAGTCTCTCCAGAGAAAGCCCTTGCGCACGAAATTGCCCCAGCCATTTCAGGTTTACATCGCCATGAGCATCAATTGTGGCGTTAAAGGACAGGTCATCCAACCCTGTTAGCGAAACGCTGACTTGATCTCCTGGTTCAAGGTCAAAGTCCGCCATTGCCGCTGTGGCTAGCATAAGGCAAGACAAACCAAGTGCGTATGCTGTGAATAGCTTCGACAAGTACCGGATCGGTTCAAGCATCCCAAACCACCTTTGCTACTTAATCTTCTCACCCATTAAGCCAAAATAAGCTCAGTCAGGGGCTCCGAATTCACTGTCCTGTTCCGTTGCACACCACACCAATGGTCCGAAACAAAATCTTAAGGTCGAACCAGAAGCCGACTTTTCGCACATATTCACTGTCGAAGATTGCGCGATGAGCAAACTCGACATCGTTGCGTTCGGACACCTGCCATGGACCGGTAATTCCTGGCTTCATCAGAGTGTAGTCCCCGCCCGGATACAGTTTCCGCTGCTCCGGCATCATCGGCCGCGGGCCAACAAGGCTCATGTCGCCGATCAAGACATTCCAAAGCTGAGGCAGCTCATCCAAAGACGTCGCTCTAATAAAACGGCCAAATTTTGTAATACGGGGATCGTTGTCCAGCTTCTGCTTTGTTTCCCATTCGGCGACAGCAGATTCATTTTCAGCCAAATGTTGCCGCATAATTTCATCCGCGTCTACGACCATCGAGCGGAATTTCAGGAAATCAAATTCGTCCCCACCGATACCAATTCGTTTCTGGCGGTAGATTGCAGGACCGCCATCAAGCCTAACCAAAAATCCAATGGCAAGCATGAGCGGCAAAACAAAAGGAGCGCCGATCAATACCAGCGTAAGATCAAGCAGGCGCTTACCTTTCAACGCGTAGAAGCCCTTTAACCTTTGGCTGACATCACTCTTTACGCTAGATGTCTGATTTTTATTATAAATTCTAGGTTCTTCAAATCTAAACGAACCGGGAATATCACTCATATTAACCCCCTAACACGCAGGACAGCGACGTCCCCACACTAATAACTCGCGAACGGCCAAATAACGCTATGACCTAAAATGAGGCCAGAACGCTGCTGCCTAACTATTTTCTACTCAATAGACTTGGACTTGTAACCGCCTTAAACAGCCACCCACCCATAGTTATTACTCCGATTCGCACAAAAAACCGTACCGGAATTGCCCTGGCGATGAGCATCGCACTAAAGGCAACGTGAAACAACTTTTTTGTTGCTGAGGCTGAGCCCGCGAATACGCAATTGCACAAAAATTGTTCGCAGGTCCACCAGGCTGTTCCCTGCGTTGCTAGCTTCTAAAGCAGCAAGGACGAGGCGATCAATAAATGGGAATTCACCACCAAGTCGGCACGTTCCCGCAATTTTGATTAGCTACCGGATTTCAAAGGGAGCTTACCTGCAAGTTTCAAGCGCATCTTGCTTCCCCACAAGACCTTGAGTCCCATGATCAGAAAAGGAGTGCACATCCCGATCAAGAAACCAAAAAGCAAGGCTGAACTGGCCCCCATGCCGTTGAGGGTGAACGCCACAAAACACAATGCGGCGACCAAAGGTCCGGACAGTAAGTAAACAATGACCATGTTCAGTGTTTGCTCTCAGTGTTTGTCATTTAGCCGGTACTTATCGATGCTCAGTTCAATTTGTGGTCTTTTTAAGGCAACCCCAGTGTTGTTGCCGTTGCGACGTCTTTTTTGGTCGAACACAGCAAGGCGACACGCACTCGATTGCCATCGATCGCCTACATAGTATTGACGCGCCCTGACTGCGACAGGTCTGACGAAGAAACCAAATCCACTCGGCAAAAATATGCCAGAATTGCAACACGCAGTCTGCTCTAGCGTGTCCACCTGTCGCTGGGATTGAGCTATTTGGACGAAGGAAATCCACCGATCAGCAAGTGCCGCTTTAGCTTTCGCACGACAGCCAATGCGGCGGTCTGGCCGACACACAGTAATGCAACGAACATTATCGTCAGGCCAAGGGCCAAGATCGCAAATTGCTGCATCAAGCCCGTCGATGCGTTCGCCCACAACCCTAAGGGCGCAAATGCAACTAAGCCCGCAAGAGCTTTGCCAAATTCTGCCAACGGGATGCTGATACGGTCAATCCGACGCCCGTATTGAAAATAGACCAGAAAGCTCAGTATTGCACTCACAAGGAATGCATATGCCGCTCCTTTCGCGCCCAGCCAATATATGAACAGATACGATATCGCCGCATGACCAAGCAGCGTTGTCACCGAGATAATCAGCTGCAGGACCGTCTTCTTTGATCGTGTAAACGCGAAACTAAGGTAAGCACCCTGTAATCCAAACACAAATGATGAGAGCGTCAGGATACGAATGTACCCGGCGGTCTGGTCTGCAAAGGCAGGCTCGAACAGAAGATTGGCAAAAACGTCCGCCGAAAATATCAACACGGCCAGGATCGGCATTGAGATCAGCATCAAAAACGAGAAGTATCGGTAGAGAACCGCATCTGACGAGGCTTTCCCCTGAACTTCTTGGGCCTCGAAGACCGACGGGCCAATCACACGTGACAGCGTTCCCATTGGCAGGCGAAGTGTCCGTGCCGCAAGGGATTGTGCAGCGGCGAAGTATCCAACCGACTCCATCCCCGCTAAAATCGCCAATATCGACTGAGAAAACATCGCAAAGAATGTCGCGCTGGAGGACACAATGGCCAAAGGGAAGCCGAATGAGAGGTATGTTTTCAATTCGGCTAATTTGGGAACAACGATGCCTGAGCGCCGAAACGCGATGAGCAATGCGTAACCTCCGGTCACAGCAGCCCCAATCGACATTCCAATCACAGCACTTTCGTAGCCCCCACCGTTCAGGATAAAGCCAACCGCGAGCGCGACCCCTATTGCGTGTCGCAACAAAGTCACCGCAGCATATTTTGGACCTTCGTGATACTGGCGCAGGCAAGCTGCCCCAAGCTCGTGCATCCCGTGGCTGATACAAAATATCGCTGCGAACTTAAGGTTTTCGACCCATTCTCCGGGCAAGACCAGCGTTACGAGGCTGGACAAAACCACAAGAAAAAATGCCAGCACAACCGATGCCCCCATAACGGTGGCAATTGTCCTACCCTCAAACTCCTTGGCGTGATGAAACCGGGCGATCGCAATAACCAGCCACAAAAACGAAAAGGAAAACAGGATCGTTCCGACCAAAAGTGTTAAGTTGTAGCGTCCAAACTCTGCCGGGCCCAGAACTTTCGTCATAACCATCAAAATGGCTATCGCAAAAACCGCAGACAGAACTCGAGGGACAAAAAACCACGTCATTTCAGAACGCCTTACAAGAAAAAATCTTTAACCATAGCTAGATACAATCGCCCATTTCCGGGCAACCGTGAGAATTGAATCGGCACAAATCGTTGGGCCGGTGATCGTGAACGACAAACGCCGACTGTTCGTCGCAATGCCCTATGCGTGATCTGAGTATATAACATCCTAGTTTTTAATCTTACATTTGGGATTAACTGGTCACTACTGTCTAAGAGAGCGATGTCTAAGCCTACGGCCGTGCTGCGAAACGGTGCTTGTAGACAAGCGTCTGCCATCTTTGTACGCTTTTGTAGCTTCAGCAGCGCTCTTCTGCTGAGTGATCCTTTTTTGTGCACGTCCCTTTCGTCAACCAGTTTTTGCCATGACACCTGTCACCCGCAGTTTCCCGTATCAATCTCACGCAGGATCATCGTTTAACCACCTTGTGCTCGCTTTTTGCCTGTGTGTTCTGGTGGTGATTGGCACGCACTTTCTGGCAATCGTGTTCTGGCAGAAAGGCATCGCGAACAAGATCGGAGTTCTACTGCTAGTTCCTGTTCTTACGGTCACCCTATTGTATTTTCGGCACCTGATCCGCGGTGCGGTTTCATCTCCCGAAATCACACTGTTAGTTATTTTTGCATTTTTTTCAGTGCTTTGGAGCGACTTCCCCAGACATTCTTTCGAGCGCGCGGTTCCACTGGTCGTAACAACCGCGCTTGGACTAATGCTGGCCAGCGTTATGTCCTTACGGGGCTTGCTTTTGTTTTTGGCGACGTTCTACGGCATCGTGATTTTGTTGGCTATGGCGGCCATCATAGCCTTGCCACAAGCACGAGGCATTCCACCGTGGGGGAATACATGGAACGGAATTTTCCTGCATAAGAACGGCCTGGGAACTGCGGGGATGTTTGCTTTGCTAACGTGTTCCTATGCATCGGGACAATTCACTGGCAAACTAAAGACTGTCTTTGTTGCGACGGCAATTTTGGGACTATTCCTATTGATTGCCTCAGAATCACGGTCATCTCAGATCATCGCCCTGTTCGCTGTGACCGCGCTGTATGTTAGTAAGATTATGCCTCGAATGGAGACAATTTGGGCCATTGGATACATACTGTTCTCAATGATCTTTGTAGGCATGGTCGCATTTGTACTAGCCTCGACACTTGCAGAGCCTCTGTTTTCACTGATCGGACGAAAGCCCACGTTGTCCGCCCGGATTCCAATTTGGGAATTGGTCTGGCCCAATATTATGGATCGGTTCTGGGTCGGTTACGGATATGCCGCCCACTGGTATGAAAATGCTTCGCATCTGAGTATGTATTCGAGCAAGGCCAATTTGGGCTTCCTGCCCCACTATTCCCACAATGGGTTGCTTGAAACATTTCTTAATGTGGGTTTTGTGGGAATTTCTCTTTTGCTTCTAGGGTTGTTTCGCTTTTTCTTCTCGATGTTTTATGGGTTACGCTTTATCCCGGACCGTGAACCCATAGTCTTCGTTTTCATTTTGGGGATGGTGTTCATCTTCTCAAACATCACTGAGAGCATGGTGATGGAAAGGATGAGCGCCAGCTGGATTTTCTTCGTTGCATACACCACAAAGATGAACCTTGTCGCGAAAGCGCTAAGGGCCTCGGCGCGGGCAAACTATGCCGCCGCGCATTAATTTCGGTTTATGTGGGCGGACCAAAACCTGCGATTTCCTGCGACCGTTTCTTTAACGATAACCATTTCAGCAATATTTGGATCCAAGCGAGATTGACAGCTACGGCTGAGTGGTATGGAATTTAGGGATTATCTTTTTAAGCCTTAACGAGTTCCTATTCGGTGGGAGACCCACATGAAAACAGCTATTTTTGCAGGCGGCAAGGGCTCGCGCCTAATCGAAGAAACACGGGTTCGTCCCAAACCACTGGTTGAGATCGCGAACCGCCCGATTTTGTGGCACATCATGCAGCACTACTCTACCTATGGTCATCACGATTTCGTACTGGCCCTGGGGTACATGGGCGATCTGATTAAACAGTACATTTCGGATCTTTGTCAGCATGACGGAAATCTGCGCGTCGATTTCGCCAAGCGCGAGCTGTTTGGCGAACCAGAGTATCGAAATTCAGCCATAGACACCCAGATGCCGCCCTGGACTGTCGATCTTATTGACACGGGCACCGAAACGATGACCGGGGGTCGGCTGGCCCGTTTGCAACCATATCTTGGCAATGACACGTTCATGCTGACATATGGCGACGGGGTTTCGAATGTTGATCTGGACGCGTTATTGGCTTTCCACAAATCTCATGGCAAACTGGCAACCATAACCATGGTCCGGCCGCTAACGACCTTCGGTCACCTTCAGGTGCGCGAAGATGGGCTTGTGGAAGGTTTCATGGAAAAACCAGAAGTAGCGACTGACTGGATCAATGGCGGCTTCTTCGTGCTCGAACCCGAAGTTTTCGACGCGGTTGCAAGCGTCAATGGCGACGACATCATGTGGGAAGAGGGGCCTCTTCCTAAATTGATGGAGCTGGGCGAATTGATGGCCTATCGCCATTCCGGTTTCTGGTACTGCATGGACCACCTAGCAGACAAAAGACGGTTAGAAGAAATGTGGAAAAGCGGGAACCGTCCGTGGGCGACTTGGGAAGAAAAAAATGGCTCCCGGGACGATGTGTCGGGGCAGAATGGAGACAGACACCGGCTGGGTATTGGTCGTGGCGCGCATCCCGGTGATTGGGTACGATATAAATCACTTTAGTGCCGCCTGCCCTCGGGCTGCGCAATGCTTCAAGTGGTTACACCTATGCCAGACACCCATTACTCCCTGCGGTGCAGTCTGGACGGTCACTCGTGATTGAGCGTCGTTTCGGACGGGTGAGAGATTTGTTAATTTTGTGTTTAGTAGGAGTATTAGGTTGACGAGTTCTATGAATTTCAAACAAGCCCGACGAGATGTCTTGATTTTCTCTCAACGCAAGTTGAACACAGGTATTTCACGCTGCTCTGGGTACGAATTCGAAGATGTGGTCGCTCAGGTTGAGGGCGCGGATATCTTGATGCCAGCCCGCGCCCAACAAACGCGCGTTCAGGTTAATCCCAAAAGATGGCTGTCTAAACACACGGGTCTTTTCAAATATTGGACATCTGGCGTGCCAAAGACACGGCTTGAAAAAGACTATGATGTCTTTGTTTGCAATGTTCAAAAACCAATTGAGCTGCTTGCCTTGGATGCCATCCCGAATTGGCGCGAAAGAACGGGTGTAGCAATCTGCGTTCTCGAAGAGGTCTGGGCTGCTGACGTCGCTCTTTATTCCCCTTTAATTAAATCCTTGTCCGAATTTGATCTGATAACCTGCGCGTTTGCTGAAACTTGCGAACTACTGCACCGCTTGACGGGTAAGCCCGTTATCCAAATGCCTGCAGCTGTAGACATGGTGCGATTTGCACCGGCTGCGTCACGTGTTGAAAGGCCTGTTGACGTCTATTCAATGGGTAGAAGGCGTCCAGAGCTGCATGAGAAGCTGGTAAAAGCAATGAAAGCCCGTGGCGGCTTCTACCTGTACGACACGGCGACTAAACCTCCGGTCACCGAGCAGCAATCCGCGCACCGCGAACTACTGGCCAGTATCATCCAACACAGTAAACTTTTCGTAGTGGACATCGCAAAATTTGGCCACAAGGACCAATGCTCAGGACACCTCGCATGGGGGCCCCGACAAATCGAAGGAATGGCGGGCGGTGCAGTTCAGGTTGGATACGCGCCAGAAACACCTGACTACTATCAGTACTTTGATTGGCCCGAAGCAGTGTTCCGTTTGCCTGAAGACTCGGACGAGGCCTTAGAAAGCCTTCTGGCGTTGCTGGACAACCCGGCTGAACAACATCGTAGGCGGAAAATAAACTTCGCCAATTCCCTGCAAAGGCACGACTGGGTGCACCGCTGGGCCAGTGTATTAGAGTATTTGGATCTGCCGGAAACCGTGGCCATGATAGATCGCCACAGTCGCCTGAATGACATGTCCCGACAGCTAGGTATAAGCCAGTCAGAACAGCCCGACCTCGAAACGATTTCCTAAAACGACTTCCAGCCAAGCAGTTTCGGGCGTTTATTCACGATCCAAACTGTGGACCACTTTGCGTTCTAGGCAATAAGTACGGCCATATTCCCTTGGGAACCCGCTTGCGCTCTCCACTCTCTCTGGATCGTTTGTCCGGCCAAGCCGCCTTCGGACGTTTGGGCGATCAGCGCACCAAACCCTGCAGCCCAATTCCTTCGTAATTCGCGACACTGTCTTTCGGGATCATCCGACGTCCGTCGATGACCAGCGGTTGTGGGACAAACGTTTTGACCAAATCGGGCAACTTTGAAAACTCGGGCCATCGGGTCACTATCATCACCGCGTCCGCACCTTCGATCGCCCGGCTCAGTTCGTCCTCGTAAGCAATTGAGTCGCTAAAATGAGCTTCAGCTTCGTGGCGCGCAACCGGATCATAGGCGACGACCTCAGCCTGTTCGGTTAGTAACTTGTGGACAATGGTCAAAGCTGGGCTTTCTCGGATATCATCAGTTCCCGGTTTAAAAGCCAGGCCCAAGACAGCAATCCGCTTGCCGCGAAGGTCAGGGAAATGAGATTTCAATCGGTCCAGCATCTGGCCGGGTTGTTTATTATTGGTCTGCATTACTGCATTCAGCAAAGGCATCGGAGATCCGGCGTTTTCTCCATACGCAATCAGCGCCTTTACATCTTTGGGGAAACAGCTGCCACCAAAACCGCAACCGGCCGCCAGATAAGTTATGAAACCGGGCCAGATGCGCTCCGCGTTCTCCGGGAGGATAGGAGTAAACCGTTTGTCCAGATGCATACCCTCCATCGCCTCTACTACATCAACTCCCACATTGGCGCAGAGATTTCCGATCTCGTTCGAGAATGAGATCAAAGTCGCCAACAAAGAGTTCGCGGTGTATTTTATCATTTCCGCGGTAGCAGGGTTTGTCCTTACGATATCAACATTAGGAAAAACGGAGTAAAGCTCGTCCATCGCGGCGATCGCACGGTCATCACCTCCGCCGATAACGATGCGGTCAGGATGCATGAAGTCCGTGATGGCTTCGCCCTCTTTGAGAAACTCGGGGTTCATGCCAATACCGAAATCTTGGCCCGCTCTTTTGCCCGAAGCCTCCTCCAGAATTGGCCTGACAACCGTGTCAGTTGTTCCCGGAACGACTGTGCTTTTTACCACTACGACGTGATAGGCATCCTTGTCCTTGATTACCTCACCAATCTGGCGCGACACGTCGCGGATATACCTCAGGTCGATTTCGTTGCCATCGAACGGCGTGCCAACAGCAATCAGCGAAATGTCCGAATTCAAAACCGCATCGCGCAGATCTGTCGTTCCGTGCAGCGTTTGGCCTACAGTCTGGCACAAGAGATCTGCCAACCCGTCTTCGTGAATAGGTGGCGTGCAGGCGTTGATCTGATCTATTTTCTGCTGAACCGTATCGACACAGACCACGTCGTGACCTTTCATTGCCAAACAAGCGCCCGAGACCAACCCAACATATCCCGTTCCTATGACTGATACACGCATCACATATCCTCTGCGTCTCGATTGCCGCTGTACCAAATCATTGCGCGACGCAGCCCCTCGTCCACTCCGATCTCAGGGTCGTAGCCAATATCGGACCGGGCTTTAGCGATGACCGGGCAACGACGATTGGGATTGTCGACAAGGTAGTCTTTGTCTTCCGAGACTTGAAAAACCGCTTTGCCCTGATAGCCAAATTCATCGCGGGCAATTGCGATAACACGCTCGGCCAAATTAGCCATAGAGATTTCGGGGTCTTCAATACCAATGTTGTAGGCTTCGCCCGGCTTTCCGTTCAACAGAATCTTGTAATAACCGCAGACGGCATCCGCGACATAGCAAAATGTCCGAGTGGGCGCGCCATCGCTGAACATCACGATATCGCGTTCAGCAAAGATATCGCGGGCAAAATCCGGCAGCACTCGGCGGTCCGAAATTTTCAGGCCTGGGCCGTAGTTATTGAACGGGCGCGCTATCGTGATCGGCAGATCGTATTGTTGGGCGAACACGACGCAAAGCGTTTCGCCGTATCGCTTGGACTCGTCATAGCAAGCCCTTGGGCCAGTGCACGACACATTTCCCCGGTACGTTTCCGGAGTTGGAATGCTTTCGGGGGTTGGGTCACCGTAGATTTCGGATGTAGAAAAAAAGAGAAACCCTTTGATCGGTTTTTCCTTTGAATGCTGTGCCAAAGCGTAGTCCAACATATACCGCAATCCACCGACATTGGCGTCCATCGTCTTCAGAGCGTGTTGGCGGTAATAGATTGGCGAAGCGATTGAGGCCGCGTGGATGATGTAATCGAAATCGGCCATGTCGTCCGGCAACGGTTCCGTAATGTCATGGGTGACCAGTGTAACGTTGTCATCATCCTGTATGGACTTTAGCCAATCCGGTACGCCGCGCATGTAATTGTCAAACACAGTTATCTTGATCGGTGCTTGACCCGAAACGTTGTTCCAATGGACCACGGATTGCACCAAATAATACCCCAAAAAGCCTGCCCCTCCGATAATCAAAAGGCTTCGGCCTGACATGGTTTCAAATTCTGGTCCAAGCTTGGAAGCGATATATTCCAAATCGGTGGAGACAACTTCTTGAGCGGTTTTCACGAGGCTTCTCTCTACAAATACAATGACTGGTAATACGGCACTTTGAATCTCGCGTTGAACACGACGTTGCTTGCTGCAGGCAAACTCTTTCTGGTTCGAAGTCTTGAAACCAAACGGAGGCCTGGGTTGGCGCCGACTGTATTCAAATTGATTCACCGAAGAAAAATTTCATTTTGATCTTAGCATGCACCGCCGCGGATGAAGCAAAAGATTGTTAAGTGAGTTCAACTTGCGACCCCGCCAAGCCAAACGGATTGAATGCTGCAACCACCCAAGTTCCATTGTTGCAGCTTGGGTTTTTACCTGGACGGCTAGAACTTTTTAGCCGGGCGCACATGAATGTCGGTCACTTCCGCTGTGTTTGCCGACGACAAAGATTGAAGCACAATCTGCGATATGTCGTCCGGCTGCAGCAGAAGGTCTGGATTATAAGCTCGGTTCTCTTCTGCGAAAATACCTTGCTGCATGGCACTTGCCGTTCGACCAGGAAAGACGCTTAAGACACGGACGCCGACCGGGTTCAACTCATCACGCAAGGCGTCAGCAAAGGCTTTGAGCGCGTATTTGCTGGCTGAATAGGCGCCGGTGCCACCTCGGGCGTTGTTCCAGATCGATGAGTTCAAAAAAACTACCGATCCATGTCGGGCTGATAGCGCGCGCGATAACGCCTTCGTCAGAACCCAAGGCGCGCGCATATTAATTCTCCACATTCGGTCTAAATCCGTGATCGGCGAATGCGCAACGGTGCCCATGGCAAAGTCGCCAGCGGCGTGAACAAGTATATCAAGCTCATCGATAGTGGATGCAATTTGGTTGGCAGCAGCTTCCATCGCCCCGTCATCAGAGAGGTCAACTTTATGCCAGGTAAGCCGATCACTCTGTTTCGTTTTACGCGACAATGCATGAACTTCGGCACCTTCGGCCACCAAAGCCTCGGAAATTGCGCCGCCGATTCCACCGCTTGCCCCTGTAACCAAGGCAACTTGCGACTCAAATCGAGCCAACCTCATGACGCGACCACCAGCAAACCATGTTGCCGCAAAATTTCTGCCGCATGCGCCACACGATCAAACCCAAGTTGAGATCGCTCCGCGATATCCAAAAGACTGTGTTCCCCATCCGAGTAGTTCAGTACCCAAAGCAACGCCATCTGCTGCTCTTTGGAGTCCGATCTGCCACCAATCGCGTCATACAACCCGCGTCGTCCAAGCATCGGTTCCCCTTTCGGGTTGAGGTTCATAAACTTTTTGTCACGCTCAAGGATATCGATCACCTTCTCCAACCGCGTCAACGAGTCTTCTAACGCTTCCGGTCTGACGAATTCGGGATTGTCCGCCGAGGTGTGATACTCTGGAAAACGGGAATATGGCGTTCGGGAAAAACAACCCATTGGCAGGTCAAAACCCGGCGAACAGAACTGCCTTTCGTCATAACCATAGGGTTCGAATTCCAGCATTTTGTGATCCGGTTGATCCTGAATCACCAATCTGACTGCCCGGTTGATTTCTGTGTCATCTCGGCGGCTTTTCTTGTAGTGAATCGCACCCGGATCGCCGAGGTTTGCCAGCACCAGACCATGCTTGACCCGGTCAACGGTAGCAGCGTTGCGCGCGAGCCAAGTGATCGCGCCAATTGTGGCAGGGATAAACAGAACACGGATTGTGTGCTGCGGCTGCGGCCCTTTCAATAGTCGACGTGCAAGTTCAGTCGCAACCACAATCGATGATAGGTTGTCATTGGCCAAAGAGGGATGGCAAATGTGGGCCGACAGTAGAATTTCATCCGTCGTTTGCCCTGGTATGACACACTCAGCGTAGGTGAGAGATCCGTCCTCAAGCGTCGCGTCCACGACGACCTCATATTCCCCTTCCTGCATAGCCTCAAGATCACGGTGCGGCAGGCAAAAACCCCAGTTCTCCGCGTAGTACCCGGTTCTATAGGGAATCCATTCGGGATTCGAAGGATCCGAATGCAGGTGTGGCTTCAGTTCCGACAGTGACATGCGGGTGTGCACCGGACGACTATAGCTTACGATATGCAGATTGTGCTTTTGGAAATCGATCACCCTGTTCCCGGAGGCATCAGCAACCCAAGCGTCGCGAATGGTCCATTCCTTTGGAACATGCCAATCCAGAACGGGTTCGCCTGAAGGGACCTCGGTGACGGAAAGTGGAATATGCTCGCCTATCAGCGAGAGCGTTTCGCGCACACCTGGGCCCGTGATTGAACGGCATATTGGATATAGGCGAACGAGCTGAGAATGAAGCAACTCCCCGACGGGGGTATCCGCGCGGTCCGCCATCATCACTACTCCAAGACCTTTACTTCGGGCAATGGAACAACAAATCTTCCGCCCCATTCGACGATGCCCTTCATCGAGTCCATGATCTCTTCTTTGATGTTCCACGGAAGGATCAGCACATAGTCGGGCCGAGTCTCGAAAATCTTATCTGGCGCGTGGATCGGAATACGTGTTCCTGGCAGCAACTTGCCCATTTTGGCAGTGCTCACATCAACGGTGTACTCAAGAAGATCCGTCTTGACGCCACAAAAGTTCAAAAGGGTGTTTCCCTTGGCGGGTGCTCCGTACCCGACGACGGTTTTTCCAGCTTCCTGTGCGTCCATCAGGAACCTCAACAGATCCCGCTTTGTTTTGTGAACCTGTTTCGCGTAATCCCGGTATCGATTGAGCGACGTTAAACCCTCAGCCACTTCGCGAACTTCAAGTTCGGCCACGGATGGCAACACCGGATGATGGGTATCCACGTCCTCCGCACGGCAGGCGAACACTCTCAACGACCCACCTTGTGGCGCGATCTCTTGCACTTCGAAGACCTTGAGCTTGTGGCGTTCAAAAATCTCCCGAACTGCAATCAATGAGAGGTAGGAATAATGCTCGTGATAGATCGTGTCGTAGTAGTTCTTTTCGATCAGATTCAGCAGATGCGGGAACTCCATTGTAAGCACCCCGCCCTCTGCCAGGGCCGGATGGAAGCCGCTCACAAAATCGTCAATGTCCGGGACATGGGCCAGTACATTTGCACCGTGAAGAAGTTTAGCCTGCAGGCCTTCGCTTTGCAGCCACTCACCAGTTTCTCGGCCGAAAAAGCGAATTTCCGTTGGCAAACCTTTTTCGCGCGCGACCTTTGCGACTCCTGCCGATGGCTCAATCCCCAGCGTAGATACGCCATTTGCGTGAAAATATTGAAGCAGATAGCCGTCGTTGCTTGCGATCTCGACAACCCGGTGTTCCGGGCCGATCCCAAATCGTTCGGTCATCTCGGCGACATAGCCTTTTGCGTGATTCAGAATCGTCGACGAAAAGGACGAGAAATAAGCATAATCCTCATTGAATATGGTTTCGCGCTGTTCGACAGCTGGCAATTGGACTAACCAACAGTCTGGGCAAACATATGCATGAAGCGAATAAAATGGCTCTGGCTCGAGAATTCTGGACGGATCTACATACGAATTCGCCAGCGGCGTGGCGCCCAGATCGACAAATGTTTCGGCTAAACCTTTGCCGCAACCTCGGCACGAAAGCTTGCCGCTCTTTGGAAAAACCTGATCAGGCATAACTACATTCAAAACAATGAACAAACACGAAATTGGTAGCATGGATGGAACGTCACCCAAAGCCATTTTTCCTGACCAAGCAGACTCTCAGGTCGCCAATCAAACCTAAGTATCGGTTTAATTGATCTGAGAAAAACGAGGCATATGAAACAGCTGGTCACCGTTTGTTTCTGGCTTTTCAAGATTAGTTAGGAATAATCGGCGCTTAGCGTTCTGGCCCTTAAACCGATTTTGGCACCTGCACTATGGTTGAAAATCAAAGCGTCAGCGCGCAGAGCATTGCGCATCGGATTCCGGCCAACCCCACCAGATATGCATGCTCTCGGATCCAAAAAACGCAATTGTATCGGGCATGCCTTATTGTTTGCAAAAGTTTGACAATAAGGACATCAGGAGTGTCGGAACGGCCGAGTAGCTTGACGGGCTCAATTCATGGATTGCGTCGCCCGCCAATGTATTTGTCAACCAACGCCTTCGTCCCACGAATATTTCCCGCGCTTGAAGCCCCGAACACAATCGACTCAACGCCCGGGAGCTCTGATATCCAGTGGATTGCTTCATCTGCGGGGATCGCCCCAGAGGCATAAACAGACATAGCGACAGCCCGCACACGTCCGGATTTCAATGCGTCAAGATAGGCATCATATCCACCAGACATACGGAAGCCGATCTTGTTGATATTCGAACAGATTATTGGGCGTTCAATGCCCTGCTTTTCCAGTATATCAAGAAGCAGCGGCATGTTCATTGTGATGTAAGCAGGCTCGGCGCCGTATTTCTCTTGGATGTGATCGTGGAAAATTCGGAAAGCCCGATGGAACCCCACGCCAATCAACAAATCAGCAAAGACGTTCTGTATGAAAACAACAGGAGTTTTTGCTCCCGTGAACATTTTCATCTCCATATCAATCATTGCCCTGGCGATGCCATCCATTTCTTTTGAAGCTAGGGCTTTTGTCCCTGCAAGCGCGGTTGCAAACAGACCATCATTAGGCATGAGGTGTCTTATGGCCCCCAACATACCGTGATCAGTTACGGCGTTGGCGTATTTATGCGCGTAGGGCATACAGGGGTAGAACTGGAAATCGCTGTAACGAACGGGATCGGCCCGAACACGATCAGCCACTTCTGAAATCTGATCGTGGGTCGTACACATGAAAGTGCGAATACCCGCATCATAGGCAACATCCAGGACATCCATAATCGCGTCAGTTCTTTGAAAACGCATCGCTTGCGCCCGCGCTTTTTCTTCGGACATGTGGTTGACGCCAAAAAACTGATTATCGCCGAAAAGCAACTTATCCACGTCATGCACTCCTTAAAGACGAAACCATCCACGCCTTTTCGCGGGCGCGGGCTGCGTGACGATCGGGGCTTCACCAACTGGCATACCGGTGTCGGCATTGGCCAATATCATCGACATGGTTTTGTCGGTTTCGGTGGCAGAAGCAAAATCATTTAAAATGAGGTCTGGTTTTCCTTGGGCCACAGCGGTGATAAATCCATCAAGCTGGGCTGAGTATTCTTCGCCTCGCAGATAGAACCACACGTCGTCCGTAAGATCTGTCGTATATCTGACGTTCCAGCCTTTGGTATAAGTCGGCAATTCAGGATCAGCATTTCGTAGATAAAGCTGACACTCCTGACGGTCAGCGAAAAGGCGTCCGTTGGTTCCAATCATTGTGATCTTCGTCGACATTTTTCGATGGCTCTCGTCAGACCAGTTGACTGAAAGCTGTGCCGTGGGTCCATTATCCCATCGTAAGGTCGACATCACCTGATCATCTGCATCTTCTGAGAAAACGCGCGTGAGAACTGAGCCGGAAACCTGCGTTGGAGTACCAAAGAACCAGTTCAAAAGGTTCAAAGGATGAGCCGCATAATCATAAAGGCAGCCGCCGCCTTCGGAATTGTCAGTGCGCCATGTGCTACGCCGATGACGCAGTACGACGGGTCCATAAGCTTCGGCCTGCACATGTGTGATATTACCCAGTGCTCCGGAATTCAGGATTCTCCTGACTTCCTGGAACGCGCCAACATATCTGTAGTGATAGCCAACCTGCGTGACGACGCCCTTGTCTTTCGCCAACTCCGCCAAACGGAGGCTATCCTGCCAGTTAAGGCAAAACGGCTTTTCGCAAAAGACGTGCAAACCTTTTTCTAGGGCGGCCGAGGCCATGGACGCATGCAGACGTGACGGGGTCGCAATGACGACCGCATCCAAATCCTGAGTGGCAAGCATCTTTGCGTAGTCACTGTGAATTGTAACTTGCGCGTTCTTTTTCAGCACATCGCTGATGAATCTGGAGTCATCACAGGCTACTGCATTGGCCATCGGATGCACATTGGCTATGGCATAGTGGGACAAGCCCATTTTACCCAGGCCAACAACGGCAATGTTGATTTTGTCCGCCATTCTCCAGTGCACCTCAAACTCATTAAAAAAATTGACGCATGTCGCCACGAAGGTTGCACAAACGTAGACAATTCCAGTGTCATACACCACCGGGCGAAATTCAAATTACAATGCTAGTACTTTTTGACGCAGCGGATCTTCAGGTGGGTATGGGTGCCTCGACAATCATTCAAAATGAACCGGAACAACTTGAAGTTCTTTGTTACCAACGCTGTTACATGCTCAATTTGTTGGTGCGACAGTAAATTGAAGTCTGCAATTTCAGCCTCAGAATAAACACAGACGCCGCGTTGACGGCGCTACCTTCAATAAACGCAACTCGATTAGACGACACGAACAAAATCGGTAACAGTTTGAAACTACCCTAGTGTTATGTTTCTGAATTCGAAACACTCTTAGGCAGAATCACTCACACGAAGCCACATACAATGGCGACGCCAAAGGCTCATCGACATGACGCTTGGGCAATACCTTCGATCACCCCTGTGCAAAAAGACAAATAGCATACGCGTGCCGGTTGGGGTTGACGTGCGCATCAAAAGGCCGCTGGACCAGATCCATTGAATTTGTGCATCACCCAGCATCTACTGCTCAATAGAGGCCGCTAACGTTTGGCAAAGGCCTTTTCGTATCGGGCGTCAGGCCAGACGCACAGCAGACCGTTACTGACCCGTGCCAACAGTTCGGCGTCATCTTCGTGGTCCGTCACCACTGTGGCATCATCCAATTGTCCAGCATCAAAATACGCTTCCGCATTCGCAAGCTTGCCTGCGCGGCGCCACTTCCAGCCGGATCTTAGGGATGCTGCTGCAAGCTCAGGTCGGGTTCCGGGGTAGCATTGCAGTAAGGGCGCGATAATAGCTTCATAACCATTTGAGAAAACGACAAACCGCGCCGGTCGAGCCTTGCCTATTAGGTCTTCAAGTGCTGTGTTGGCGAAAGTGCGACCAAGCTTGGGAGCGATGCGTGCCCAACTGCGAAGGGTCCATGGCATCAACGTCGCGATGGCCATCACACGAAGCCAATCACGATAATCTCGCGCCCGTCGCCGCCCGCCAATGATCCTCCACGGGCGTGTCAAATCAAGACCGCGCAAGATTGCCGCCGCCAAAGGAGCAGGACGCGCATGGGCGAGAAAGCACTCGGTGGAATTGCGCAGCCAAAGTGTCTCATCGAAATCGACGATCAGCAGCTTGCCCGCAGCTTTTTCCATGGCATGTGTAAGCTGTTCAGGAGAAGCAGTTTCGTAAAGGGGACGCTGCATCACCATTAACTGTCCATACTGCCTGAAGACGACCATTTGTCGTGCTGCACATGCTGCATCTCACGTACCACTTTTCTTGTTTGCTTGAACCCTCGCAAGCAGAGCCACCCCAGAATAATGCCCCCTTGAATAAGGTAGCTTTCGCTCAGATTGGATGGCAACAACAACAGCCAGATCGACAAGAACGAGAGTATTCGCAACACTTTAGACGGAAGTCCTACAAGGCCACTGCGTCCGTATCGGTACACGATGTATGGCACCCAACGGCGCAGGCATTGCGCAAATATGAGGGCTGCTCCCGCAGCAGGCAGGTAAAAGAACAGCAACGGAAACCCGTATTTCAGGATCTGTAAGGGTAAATAGACCCATACGCGGCTCAACTTATCGATACGGTTGTACGCATAATAGACCGCCCGAAGACAACCCAGTAAAGCGATCCAAGTAAGGAGGTATAAGAGTACAAATAGCCCGATTGCTTCAGGTTTTGTAACCCACGCAACCAGCAATGCCCCAGGCGCCGCAAACGCCACCGCCCACAACCAAGCCTGGCGTTCGGAGAAGTACGTCGCGGCCCTGTCAAAGCCAGGCGTTACCTTGGCTTCATGTTCAAGGCTTGCCGACACGGCGTCGTTTTCGAAGTAGCCGATCTCGTAGACGGTCCAGAAAGAAATGTGGAAGAAAAAAATGGCTAGGGCGACGCTGATTGGATCCGATGAAAATGGCACGAATGCCAACAGAACCAACAGCAAATCATCGCCAAGATTATCGAGAAAAAACGGTAGGCCGGTAGACTTGTTACGTTTGAAACGAAACGAGTAGTCTAGCGGAACATACCTGCGCGGACTTTTTACATTGTTATCCATAAAGAACCTTTTACCGGGGCATCAGACGCACACGCATATCAATCACTATTCATTTGTATATTGACGACTCTACGATTTTTTGACGTGCTCGCAAAACAGATCAAGTTTCGACATAAGACTGCTGCCGCTTTTGCAAGTAGATGCTGTTTCCCTAAATCATTGGAAGCAGCACGTTTCTTTCAGAGGTGAAGAAGGACAGTTTTTGAATTCTCGATACAGTTTTGGATGTCGACTGCATTTCAGTTCAGGCCGTAAGACGGTGCTTTGCGCATCAACTTTGGCCCCGGTTCAATCTAGATACCTACTTTCACAATCGCGCAAACCAAAGCCTGAGACGCATGAAATTATCCTTTGGAAAAATCGCGCGCGACCATTTTTACCAATGCGAGTGGATATCGCTCTCCAATCCCGACCCGGCAACTGCGCCGCAAAATATCCAGTGTTCGCGGGCACATGTCCGGAGCATATTCGATCGGTCGTTGCGCCCATGCCCAAGGATCGACCTTTGGATGGAAGGTCCTTTTTTCAAGGATCGGATCCCAGTTTGAATAAACGTGCTTAGTGCTGTCAAAAACACGACTAACCCCGCGGCGTTCGGCAAAAGCCCCGGCTTCGTTTTCCGTATCAAATGTAACGACGACACCAAGTGCATTCTCGGGGTCATTTTGTGGAGCGAGGGGGAAGCGACCTTTTTCTAGCGCTTCTGTCACCACCTCGTATCGCCGCTTCATACGTGAGATAACGCGGTGCAGTTTAGACAGTTGCGTATTCATCATGGCACCAGAAATCTCGTTTGCCCGCAGATTCAGCCCAATGAACAAAGGAGAGGGTTCGGTAAACGCATCATTCCGATAGGAAATCCCGATGTCGTGGTAGTTAAACGCACGAAAGTAGTCGTGATCGCTGCTTAACAAAACTGCGCCGCTTTCGCCGATGGTTATGTTTTTGTGCTGATTGAAACTGAAGGCGCCGGCGTCGCCAATTGCTCCGCAGTACTGACCCCTGTACTTTATCCCGACTGCCTGGCACGCATCCTCTACAACCAATAAACCATGTTTTTTCGCGGTTTTAATTATTGCGTCCATGTTGCACGGGCGGTTGCTCATGTGCACCGGCAAAATCGCCCGTGTGTAGGGTGAAATTTTGTTTTCTATGTCCTTTGGATCAATCGACAGAGTCTCATCAATTTCGACCAGAATTGGCACCGCCCCAACGTGGACAACTGCCGCCGCGCTTGCCATCCATGTATATGCGGGAAGCAGAACCTCATCACCGGGCCCGACACCCAAAGATGCAAGGGCCACGGTAAGGGCCGAAGTTCCGCTCTCAACCATAAGCGTTTGTTTCGCTCCGGTCAGTTCGGACCTTCGTTGCTCAAAACGACGACAATATTGGCCAGACCCAGAGATTCGAAGCAGATCACCCCGAGCGATCGCTGTTCCCGCTGCCAACCACTCACTAAATCCCAAACGCTGTACGCGACCGTTCCTCTGTCCCTGGTTTGGGATGGCCGTGCGAAGGTTTACAGATCGCTAAAAGAATTTTCCAATATTCATCTCTAATTTACTCGCAAAATCCACCAATTAACTTTTTCCAATCGCGCCAGATAAAAAGCGCTCCAACTCAACAATATGGAAATTATTCAACTTCAAGATGTACCGTATGAACAGGTGATCCGAACAGACGTACTGATCGTCGACGGCGGAGCCTGCGGTTTGTCCAATGCCCGAGAGTTGATCGAGTCAGGTCTAAATGTGGTCGTGGCCGAAAGTGGTCTGCAACAAGAAACACCTGAACATTCAGCGCTCAACACCGTGGACATGCCCGATGCAGTTCGATCCCAAGCTCGGGCCAAATTCAATTCAGGTCTGGCGACACATTGGGATCAAGACAGCCAGCCATTCGGCGTCCGGTGTAGCGGCCTCGGTGGGTCCACATTGGCGTGGGCTGGGAAGTCTGCAGCTTTCAGCGAAATCGACTATCAGCAGCGGGAATGGGTTACCGGCTCGGGCTGGCCGATTTCAAAGCGCAAGCTTGCACCATATATCGAGCGAGCCGGACAAATACTTAACCTTGGTCCACAGGTATACGACTCTGCTTTGTGGGAGCTTTTAGGGACGACTCCGGCGCAACCTTCAATCGACCCGGCGGTATTCGAGGATTGTTTCTGGCAGTTTTCGCGTGGCAGAGAAAACCCTCTCGACCTTTTGCGAATGGGGAGCGAATTCGCAAATTTGACCGCCAAAAACGTGCGTGTTCTGCTCAACGCTACTGCAACTAAGATAAACGTCGACACTACTGGAACCCGTTTCGAAAGCGTTAATTTTGCAACGCTGTCGCCAGAAATCCGTAATGTTACAATCCATGCGGAAAGATGCGTCCTGTCAGCAGGAGCAATCGAAAACGCAAGGTTGCTGCTGGTATCCAACGATGTTCACCCAAATGGCTTGGGCAACCGTTTCGACTTGGTCGGACGCTATCTTTGTGACCATCTACAGGCGGAACTCGGTTATTTTGACGCCTCCGACGCACAGAGAATGACGCAGCGATTAGGCTTTTTTGGCCTCCCCGCAAGTGGGCGCACGCATATGTACTCTAGTGGGCTTGCTACCTCCCCGGCAATTCAGCGAACCGAAAGGCTGTTAAACGGCGCTATCATTTTTCTGGAGGAACGCTCTCAGGAAGATCCAGTCAGTGCGTTAGGTCGGTTATTGGGCGGCAAGAGCCAATCCAGATTGCAAGACGTGATGTTTGTGGCGCGAAGCCCGGTTTTTGCTCTTAAGGCCGCTGGAATGAAAGCACTGAATAGCGGAAAGCTCCCCAAATCCGTTCGCAATCAGATCGCCGAAGCTGCTGCTGCACTCTTTCCAAATTCCTCTGTCCGCGAATTTCGTTATCGAGGGCTCCCACACAAGCTGGATGGCATCGTGGCCCATGCAATAATCGAACAAGCGCCCAATCCTGAAAACAGAGTCGTGCTTTCAGACCGTCAAGATCAACTGGGACAACACCTACCCAAGGTAAACTGGTCGACCGGTTTTGAAGAGCGCCACACACTGCTTCAAATGGGGAAGAACTTTGTATCCGAGTTCAAGAAATGCGGCTTACCGTCCCCTCAGGTTTCCGAGTGGCTGCGCAATGGAAAGCCGGATCAGGCGGATATGTTTGATGTCGGGCACACCATGGGGACCACGCGAATGTCACTGTCACCAAGGGAAGGGGTCGTTACAACTGATTTGAGAATTCGAGATATTGAGGGACTTTATGCTGCCGGCGGTTCCGTTATGCCAACGACGGGACACGCAAATCCAACACTTATGATGATGTCACTATCGATTCGCCTTGCAGATCACTTAAAGCAAAAGGGGGCTTCTTAGGCTAAATATTCTTTTCGCAGGTGTTCAGGATGAGTCCATTCCCAAGCTGTGAACGGACGAACGATCCACTATTTTCTTTCGGCTGAAATCAGATCCCTACATACAATGAATGCTACGGCGCTTCTTTGATCACTTTGTAGCAAGGATGGAAAATTAAAGAAGTGGTGAGCCGTGCAGGATTCGAACCTGCGACCCACCGATCAAAAGTTAGTTAAAATGGCTATTCCAGCGCTCTCCACGCCGCGCCATAATGAACCACACACAATTGTAGTTAATTTCTTTTGATGGGATTTACTCGGCGCCCAACTCATATCTTTTGCCACGATGCGCTGCGCTAGATGGTTGCCGCGGCTGTTTTGAGGAACTGGAGCACGCGAAACTCACCAAATGACAAATCGACATTACCGTATGTCATTGACGTAAGACAGTTTGATTGTGTTGTTAGAGTCTTGAAGCTATCGAGTTCTTTGGTCTACGCATTCCGAAATCACAGAAGCGATCGATGCAAAAACGTCCGGTCGGCTCATGAGTTCCACATGCTTCATGTCCAGGCTGTAAAGGCGTTTGTCGCGTAAGTGCGTATCCAAAACGTCACCGCCCCTCAGAGAGGGATTGCCGCGTGACAAAAACACGTGTGCCGGGGGATCAAAGCGAGGCACGCGAAAATCACTGATTGCCAATTCGTGGGCAATTTCGACACCCCTGATCCTTGCTTCTTCGGCTTCAGGTTGCTCAGCTAGAATGCGCTTGATTTCAGGAACGACGCGCCGTGCTCTAAAGTGTCGCTTCCAGCCTTTGATGATGTAGCGCAGTCTCTTGTACGTGCGAAAGTAAAAGGGCTGCAATTCCGGTTCTGCCCCGACCATTTTGAATGGAGGGTCCAATAGGACCATACCAAGGGTTTTTTCCTGCCCCAATTGTCTTGCCATTTCCATGGCAATCGGACATCCGGCGGAATACCCGCACAGAACAAATGGACCGGTCTTATTGGTCTGTTTAAGATTAGAAATAGCTTCGGATGCCAAGTCGCTGACAGACCAGTCAAACGGGACGGGAGTACCTTCTGTCCGATGGCTTGGGATATGGACAACAGAATGGTCTGGACCCAAGCTTCGGGCCATATACCGGCTGAAATTGACAGAGCAATGTACAATTAAGACTGTTGTTTTGCTCGTTCCTTGGCTGGAAATCTGAATAGCGTTTTCGCTCCCAGAGAACACCTCACCCGCGCGTCTTTCGGCTACCCTTTTGGCCAATTCAGCAACTGTTGGGCAACTAAAAAGATCGGTTGGTTCAAAGCGAATTCCTTGCTCGCAACCCCTGGCATAAGCCGAAAGCGTCGCCAAACTGTCGCCACCCAAATCAAAGAAATTGCCGTTTCTCGTCTGACATGGCGTATTCAGCGTTTCGGAAAAAATTGCGGCTATTTGCTCCTCAAGCTCTGTCTTCGGGGGGGCGCCAACGTTAGATTGCAGGTGCTCGGTGACTATGGCCTTAAGTGCGTTTTGATCCAGCTTTCCGTTCGGAAGGATAGGAAACACTTCGACGCCAACAACCGAACTTGGATGGAACGGTTCTGGAAGACTGGCCTTAATGTGACGTGCGGTGGCCTCACAAATCGGGTCGCTGGATCCGCATTCTATCGCCAAGATAATACTGTTGGAGCCCGCAAGCGCCAACGAAACGGCAGCTATACGGCGTTGTTCAGTGACAACTTGAGCAGCAGCCTCAATTTCCGAAAGCTCGACTCGATGTCCGCGTATTTTGACTTGTTTGTCACGGCGGCCCAAGAATGTGATGCATCCCGAGGCGTCAGCAACCCCAAGATCGCCTGTTCTATATGCCCGGATGCCTTCACCTCCAATTGCAAAGAACCGATTTTGTGTTTTTTCCGTATCGTGTAGATAGCCATTTGCGACTGTGTCGCCAGCAACAATGATTTCACCGGTCATCCCCGGTTCAGCGGGACAATCATCGTTATCGAAGACGCCCACCCAGGTTCCTGGAATTGCCTTCCCAATTGGAACAATCGGGCCCTCTTCAAAAGCGGTAGCATCAAACGAAGTGCACCAAACCGTACCCTCCGTCGGCCCATACTCATTCATCAATACGCAATTGGGCAGCAACTCTTTTAATTCGTGAGGCAGGCGGTCGTAGAGTGCCTCTCCTGCAGCGATTAGAACCTGTAGGCTTTGCAAATCACTTTGCGGAACAGACATCAGAAGCGCACGAGCTAGACTCGGCAGGCACAGAGTATGGGTCACCCTGTGTCGGGAGATCAATTCTCCTAACTGGTTCGGATTTTGCTCGGCGCGTGTCTCGGCGACGACCAAATGCCCACCAGTGCAAAGGGTCCAGTAAATTCCGGCAACAGAGCTGTCAAACGCCAAAGAGGACAGCAATAGGTAGACTTCTGGCGCAGCACCGTAAACCTCGTCTCGCGCGACCGTTGATACGGCCAGCGCTGAGTGAGGGATCTCCACACCTTTGGGTTTGTTTTCTGACCCGGACGTGAACATGACATAGGCACGCGCACCGAGCTTAACTTCGTCCGGGTGCATCGCCTGATCGATCACGTCAATTAGAACAGGATGAGCAGATTTCGTGGGCAGGTTATTTTGCGACGCTCGTGACGTCACAATGAACTGTGGCTTGACCGTTTCCATCATCTGCGAGAGACGTATTTCCGGATAATTCAGATCCAGCGGAACATATGCTGCACCTGACATCATCACGCCCAAAAAGGCGGCAATTGCATCCACCCCACGCGGCAAAGCCACAGGGACTATATCTTCTTCAGTCACGCCAGCTTTGCGCAGTGAAAAGGCTAGTTGCCGCGCGCGTTTCGACAGTTCGGAATAAGTTACCGTTTGGTGGTTGTCAGATATTGCGACCGCATTTGGCGAAGCGTCAGCGTGTTGCAGGAAGCGATGTATGACAGTTTCAGCTTTTGGCGCGGGTACGATGTAAATCGGGTTAGCACCGTCTTTCATCAGATTACGTATTGGCGTTGTAGGATCATTGGCAATTGCAAACAGGACGCGTTTGTAGCTTTCAAGGCACGACTGAACGGCTTCCGCGGAGATACGTTCTGGGTCGAAATAGACTTCAACATCGAAGTCTTTCTGCGGCGTCACAAGAAGCGCTAAGGGATAATTGCTGAACTGCGCTGTCTTAAGACCAGTGATCTCAATGTCGTCAAAGACGAAATCTTGTTTCTGAACGCCTTCATTCACAAACAGCGTATCGAAAACGGGGGTTCCACTGGCGAACGGGGCGCAGCTTTGAACGTCTGCGAGCGAGGCGTGCTCATGTTTTAGTCGTTTCAACTCGGTGCTAGCATGGTCTTGTAGGAGCGCGCCCACTGGTTGGGACGGATCAATTTTGAAACGTACTGGCAGTGTGCTTATGAATGCACCAACGGCTTGAGAAATATTGGGGATTTCAGGTGGACGTCCTGCAGTCGTGGTACCAAACACGATGTCGTTTTGCCCAAGATACCTGCGCAAGACCAATGCCCAAGCCACTGACAAAACCGTATTTGGTGTGACCTTCAATTCTGCCGAAGCCCGATTTACGCTCTCCATCAAGTCGCTGCCTAATCGCTCGGCGTACGAGACCTGGGTCGGAGACTGAATTCGGCTGTCCAGTTCAGGAAGCAAGCAGGGCGCTTCCAAGCCCACAAAGTAATCGGTCCAAAACGCAGTGTCCGTCAGTGGACCCTGTTTTTTGAGCCAGGTCAGATAGGTTTTGAAACTTGGCGCAATCGAACCGGCAGGGCTTTTTCCATGGTAAAGGTCGAAGAGATCTCTAATCGAAACGCCGGTCGACCAGCCATCGCTGATAAGGTGATGAATTGTCCACACAAACCGCCAGCAATCTTGCGCTTCCTTGATCAGTGTAACTGCCATCAAAGGAGGGCTTTTCAAATCAAATTGCTGTAGCTGCTCAAGTTTCAGAAGGTCGTCGAAACGCTGTTCAAAACCTGAATGCTCAGTCCAATCCAATTCGGTCCACGGCAGGCTAACCTGTTCTTGGATGACCTGAACAGGTTGCTTCACACCCTTCCAAAGGAAACCGGTTCGGAATACGTCGCGCGCTTTTACAAGAGACTCCATCGCAACTTTCAGCTGCTTTGGGTCCAGAGGGCCCCGCAACGTGCAGCTGACTACAGCTACATATTGTCCGTGTAGCTGCGCCTCGTCATCGACATGAAACAATATCCCGCGCTGGGCGGAAGACAGCGGAAGTATGTCGGCTACACCTTGCGGATATCCCATGTTAGCCCAGCGCCTCCGAGATGCTTGAAAGATCATCATCGTCCAGATCGAGCAGGGCTTCTTCCGGGCCTTCCCCAAAGCTGACTGACGACAAACTGTCTGCATGTGCAGCCAGAGCTCGAACGGTTCGGTATTCAAACAGCGAGGTCGCAGGCAGGGCATACCCCTGTTCATTGGCCTTCATAGCAATCTCTATCGCGGCAAGGCTGTCGACGCCTAGATCGAAAAAGTCATCGGTCGCACCGATCTGGAGTTTACCCATCACCGCAGACAGTATGTCGGCCAACTTTTGTTCCGTTTCCGTCTCAGGTGGAACCAAACCCGAGCGCTGCACGCCCCGCCTGCTTCCATTGCGCAGACGGGATGCATCAACCTTTCCATTGGGGCTAAGCGGCATATCCTTCAGAACAACCACTTCGTCAGGCAGCAAGCCACTTGGAAAATGGGCCTCTAGTGTCTGCCAAACATCTTGTTCCGCGATATCGCGACCGGCCACGTAAACGGATAGCTTCTGTTGGTTGACGGGCTCGTCAAATCCGATCTCTTCTAGGATCGCCTCGACGCGCTGCGTATCGATGTCGTCATTAAGCTCTTCTAATGCCTGTTCGCGGGTTTTGTGACCTAAGCGCACATCCCAGGAATAGGGCAGTGCGTAGTTGTGGTACCCCTCGCGTGACTTGTGCAAGTGGATCCCGGTGTCATTGATCAGGCAATTGGTCGACCTACCAGTGTCCGATGGGCGTTGCCATGCAGTTTCCTTATCAAGAAACTCGTAAATCTCAGCTACGGGCACGTCGATGTAGCGGTAAATGTCGAGCACCTCGATCTGATCCAGAAAGCGTCCATCCTTCAGGTCATCCGTTTCCAAAAGCTTGGAAAGCGCGTCATCTTTTGCGTGATAGGCTTTACGCGCCTTGGTAACCATATCGTCCAGCTGGGAGCACGTTGGGGCTGCGTTGCGAAACAGGTCAGGGGTCAACCGTGTTTCAAAGAACTGCCCTCTGGACAATCCTGTCACCACCATAGGCGCGCCTTCGGCCAAAGCCGTGCGGAACGCCAAAGTGTATAGCGCCTTGAAACAACCCTGACACACGTTGGAGTGTGTTTTAAGGCTGTCGACGAATATCTGGTTCATCTTGTCAGTGCTGAGATAGCGATGATCCCAACCAAGATCGTCTGCTACCCTTTGAATATTCGTCTTCGACTTTTCAGAGATATAACCATTGTCCAAAGTCACGGCGAGCACCCGCGAAGTGTAATCGGCAAGCCGGTAGGCGGCGTACGTGCTGTCCTTGCCACCGCTCAGCATCATGACCGCGTCGTATTTCCCGGTGCTCGCTTCGGCTGCACGCGCTATTTCGCGTTGTAGCGCGGGTTCATCCTTAAAGTAGGCCTGCGCCCGGGCTTTGTAGTTGTCGAATTCTGCGCAAATTTGGCACAGATCGTTTTCAACAAAATCTACCCCGGGCACGGAATCCGTGAGGCCACATGTTTTACACTGCTTGTTTCTGCCAGTAGACGGCACTGATCCGAACGAGACATGAACGGCATTCACATTCGGCAATTGTCGCAAAACGCGGTCAATCTCTGCGACTTCGAAACGGACACCGCCGATTTTTATTTGTTGATCCGCCCGGCCAAGGTAATCAAATCGTCCGTTTCGATTGATACGACCCAAATCACCAGTTCGGTAAACCTTGCCCTGAATTGCTTTTGGATCCTCCAAGAATTTCCCTTGAGTTTCGGAGGGTGCGCCAAGATATCCCTCGGCCAAGCGTCCGCCGATAACGATTTCTCCGGTTACACCAATAGGGCACAGGTTCATGCCTTTATCCCTGACACTGACCGAAACACCGGCTGCGGGAGACCCTATTTGGATCGAGAGCTCGGTATCAGTATCGGGGTCATATGTGTGGTGCATGGCGCCGACGACGGCTTCGGTTGGGCCATATTCATTTATCAGTGTCAAAGATGGTGATAGATTTTGGGTCGCTTTACGGCAGAGTTGGGATGTCAGGTTCTCACCACCCAGAACAAGCGTCTGAATACGCTCGACAACATGACCCTGTTTGCAAGCCAAGGCGAGGTGAGAGGGGGTCAACTTCACGACATCCACCGCGTCTTCGGTAAACACGTCCAGCACTGCAAGGTCAGGGTCGGAGTGCTCCGGGTAGATACGGATCGACCCACCGGTAGCCAACGGCGCGAACAAGGACGTCAGTGTCAGATCGAATGATATTGAAGAAAAGAATGCGTAGTGCGCAGGGCGGTTGCCTGTGAAAGTCTTTGCAGCCCAGTTAATGTAGCGTGACAGGTTTGTGTGGTTAACCTCAACGCCTTTTGGTATACCTGTCGAACCAGAGGTAAACAGAACATAGGCAAGGTCGCCGCCAGATGGCCTCTCGAAAGTGCGTGGTGTATCTGCATTGATCAGTGTGATGTTCAAGCTGCGACAAGAAAAAGCGCGGTTATCGTCAGAGGGCACGAATACTGCCGCGGCACCTGATATTTTGACAATCTGTTCTGCACGCGCGCTTGGTGTATTTGAAGCTATGGGCACAAAGCTGCAACTGGCTTTCAACACACCCAACATGACCAAAATGAAATCCATGGATCGCGGCAGATTGATCGCTATGGGAGACCCACGCGGGATTCCGAGGCCAATGAGGTAAGCTGCAATCTGATCGCTGCGCCGGTCGAGTTGTCGGAAAGTTATCTGGTCGTCGGTACACGACAGTGCAATTGAATCCGGGGATTTAATAACTTGTGCCGAGAACGCGTCCAAAACTGTTTCGGGCGCACCCGCAAAGTTTTGTCTTCCAAATACAATCGCCCGATCTTTTTCATCTGCAGCGATGTCCAGTGCTGTTATACGCGTATCCGGAACCTCGACCGTAGCTTTCAGGACACGCAGGAAGTGGTTCTGCAGGGCCCTAGCCGGTACGTTTTCTAAGATTTCCTCATGTACATCCAGGAACAGATCTGGCTTGCCGTTTCCGTGAAAATCCATGATATGGAGACGAATGGCATGGCCCGCGTCATGCGCACCGCTAGGGAGCCATTTCACCGTTGCCGGCTTCCCGGCGAAGCTTCCAAACTCGGCTTGAATGTAGTTGCAAACGGCACTTATGCCCGACGTATCAATGGTCGCAACCGCGCCGGGTTTCGCCCGCCTTAAAAACGTGCCCAGCCCGGTTTTGACCTTTACATGTATATCCAACAGCGTGTCTTCAGCGTCTAACTCCACAGTTAACGGCAGAACTTCGACAAATGGACCCAGCGTTCTTTTGTCTTGGCTCGACAAGCGGTTATGGGATGGCAATCCAACGGTGATCTGGTCGTCGCCTGTGACCCGATGCAAATAGCCGATATACGCCGTCAGGTAGACTGCCAGCTTCGACAAGTCTGGCGTGAACAGGCGGAATTCCGATTGGGTTACAGCGTGCTCAAGCGTGTCCTGTATATCCTGCGAAATCTCCACAGCAATACGTTTGGAAAAACCTGCTCGCTTGGCGCTACTACCGTATGGTGGGGACGATGGGTAGAAAGGCGAAGGCGCCGCAAGTACCTCGGCGGTGTTGTGCAGCGGCGGGCTTTCAAAAAAGCTTGGCAGCGGCTCAGCAGTGAAAACACCGTCATGATCGATAGCCGAATAGCGTTGGGACACTTGATCAAACAATAGAGCACCGGACTGTGCATCACACACGATGTGATGTTGGCATACGGCCCAAACCCAATGGTCGTCCGCCAACTTGATCAGTTGGCTGCGCAGTGTTTCACGCCTTAGATCAAACGGAATTTGAACCCACGCATCGAGCTCACGCTCCAATTCAATTACCGCATCAGGCGACTGACTGGCGTCCTTACACTCGAGAAGCCCTTCAACTGCATCTTTGACAACTTGAATGGGCGCATCAGTCCCTTCTCGAAAAACCGTGCGCAGAATTTCATTGTCCTGAACCGTTTCGAAAAGCGCTCGTCGAAACACATCGGGGTCCACCTCGAAGTTCAGGTCAAATCGCCAAGCCATGTTGTAAGAAGGCAGGTCCGGTTGCAGAAGATGACCTTTCCAGAACCTCAGTTGGCTTTCAGACAATGGATGCGACATGTTGGCCACCTCAGGAAACTGCGAAGCGCCGATTTTCGGCATAAACGGAAATTGCAGTGATAGAGCTGAGGTTTTCCAGCGTGACGTCCTCCAAAGGGATTTCAATGCTGTAGGTCTGTTCGACGAACGAAACCAAAGACATGACGCCCAACGAGTCGATCATTCCGCTTAGCAACAGTTCTTCGTCGTCTGTCACTTTTAGGCCGCCCAACAGCGTGACGCGAACGTAATCGCGCAAAGCCTGAATTTGTTCTTCAGGCTGCATGCTGTGTATCTTTCTGCCCGGCGAGCTTGGCGCGGTCTATCTTGCCCGTCGAAGTGCGGGGCATTTCCTCAAGCCATTCGATGTGATGAGGCACGGCATAGCGCGGCAAAACAGCTTCTATTTTGGACCGAACGCTTGACAGATCTTCTTTTGAACCGCCGGTGACATACGCATGGATTTCATCGCCGCATACTGTCGCGACCGCCTCGGTAACCAGTGGAGTGTTGACCAAAGCAAGTTCGACTTCATCCAGTTCGATGCGAAAACCCCTGAGTTTTACTTGGCGGTCTTTGCGTCCGATCAAGAAAATATCGTCGCTTTCCGCTCTTCGAACGATGTCGCCGGTACGGTAGAATCTACGCACATTTCCGTCGGTGTCTTGAAGATCGCAAAACGCGGCTTCAGTTGGCCCGGAGTCGCGCCAGTATTCCAACATGACCTGTTCAGAAGCGATCAGGAGTTCTCCGTTTTCCTCATCTTCAGATCCGATCCCGATACGAGCGGTCACTCCAATATCCGGACGTCCAATAGGCAACGGGCTGGTTCCGTCCAACTCTGCATGCGTCATCACGGCCGTCGTGCAATGGTTCGTTTCTGTCGGACCGTATGCATTCAGAAATTTCGCGTTTGGGGTATGTTTGGACAGCGCCTTCAAAGCAGCCGGAGGCATTTTTTCTCCGGCAAACATGACGATCCGCAGCGCTTCCAGGCTTCGGTCCTCCAGCACGCCGCGTTCTACCATTTGGATCAGTGCATATGGGACAGAGTACCAAACAGTGATCCTCTCCTTCTCCGTCAACTCCGAAAGGCTTGCAGGTAGTTTTGCATGCATTTCGGGAATAACCACGGTGCAAGCTCCGGCTTGGGCGGTGCTGAAGATATCAAAAATCGACATGTCGAAATGAATAGGGGTGTGGTGGCTCACTCGATCTGACGCGCGTAACGCGCACAGTTTCGCGGCCATCTTTGCGTAGGCCAACCCGCTTTTATGGGTATGGACTATGCCCTTTGGTGCGCCGGTGGTCCCGGATGTCATGAGGATGTAAGCAGGATCCTCGGCACGCCTATCCGGACCACAAACGACTTTTGGACTGCCCGAAATTTCATCCAGCGGTTGCGAAATGTCAAACAGTTGGCTTTCGGAAAAAGTACTCGAAAACTTAGTTTTGCGCGCTGTGTCGGCGATGACCATTCTGGCCGAAACGATCGATACTTGCGCCTCAATGCGCTCGGTCGGTGCTGCGGGATCAATCGGAACATAAACGCCTCCGATGCGGAGGATGGCGTAAATCGCCGCGATGGTTTCCGCGCCTTTGACCGAGCAGACAGCCACTCTGTCACCGCGTTCTACGCCCAGAGTGACTAGTGCATTTGCAATCTTGTCGACTTTGGAATTTAGCGCAGCGTAAGTGGTGATTTCCCCCAGCGTGCTGACCGCCGCAGCTTCGGGCGTTACTTGTGCGTACCGCCTGAGTGCATCGTCCAGGAACAAGCCCGCTTCGATCATTGGGTCACCATTACCACGGCGTCACCAAACTGCGGGAACCAGCCGATCGTTCGCTCGTAGAACCAGAACATTGCAATTGCGATCAGGGCGACGGAACCAAATTGCAGAAACACAACGCGGTAGGCCGTCAGGCGCCGCAAGGCGAAGAAGATGGGGAACAAAACGACCACAATGGCGAGTTGCCCGACCTCAACTCCAATATTAAATGTAGCCAGTCCAAGCGCCTTGCGTGTGGGGTCGAGGCCAAGTGGCTCGAGCACATTTGCGAAACCGAAGCCATGGAATATCCCGAACAGGAAGACGACCTTCCAAGAACTTGCGTGAAAACGAGGTACAAGGTTGCCGACGGCGACGGCAGCGATCGAGA
Source organism: Ruegeria atlantica (assembly GCF_013032505.1). Taxonomy (GTDB): domain Bacteria; phylum Pseudomonadota; class Alphaproteobacteria; order Rhodobacterales; family Rhodobacteraceae; genus Ruegeria; species Ruegeria atlantica_F. The sequence goes on along the minus strand of NZ_WQCG01000004.1, from coordinate 82,613 downwards.
AAGCGATAACCGCCTCCACCAGCGTCACAGGCAGGGTTATAACTTCGAAGGTTGCGAGACAAAGTGTGATAGTGTGGGCGATCGTGAACACCGTTACGATCTTGACGGTTTCCAACAGGCTTTCGCGGATGTTCTCGGAAGGAACCCAATGCCGGTTCTCGATCCGCATGACCGCTCCCAAAAGCAGAGTCACCAAAAACAGAACGTGATCAAACCCAAGCCAGATGTGCCAAACGCCGTGCACAAAGAACGTCCGCGCAATATCGCCTACCGGTTCATCGTTCAGGTAAAGGGCCTTTGAGCCATCGCCCGGCGCGAAAATCAGTGAGATGTAGGCCTCGTTCTCGTCCATCCCGTTTCGGGTATTGCTACCAATCAGTGCATAACCTCGATGGGTTGGATCGACGTCAGAGAACAGCCCGTCATAGGCCATCTCGATAGTTGTCGGGGTTTGCTCGATGTCTAAAACAGTAAAATGCAGTTGAGCGAACGTATCGACCGACGAATCAAAAAATGAGATGTCGTCAAATTCAACCTGAAGGGCTTGCCCATCCGACAAAAGTTTCATGCGATTTTCGAAATATTCGAAGAAGAACTCTTGTGATTGCCGGACTTCGTCCTCAGTCAGCGACGTCGAAACCTCCGGCGCCCCTAGCTGAATTCGGGTTAGATCCGTCAACGTTGCTTCAATCCTGCCACTCAGGGTGTCATCGGTGACGTCAAAATAAACGTAGCTCTCGTTGAACTTGTGGGCATGAACCGGCGTTGCGAAGGCTACCAGAATTAAGCCGCCTACCCACAGAAAGAGCGCAGTCAACGATCCACTAAACGAATTTGTCCAATTCGCGGCGCGGGTAGTGGATTCGCGATCAGCGTTTTGCATTGGTTTAGTCTCCCCCGTTTTTCGGTTGGGAACTTTTTCCAAGTTCCATCCTTGCAATTATTTCGCGTTGAATGTCCGAGGTACCCGAGTAGATGACACCGCCGAGGGCGTCATTCACATCGGTTCCTGAGTTTGAACTTTGCAGATACCCACGACCGCCAAACGTTCGCATTGCATCCATGCTGGAACTTAGAAACGCCTCAGAAATGTGAAGGTTTGCCATCGCCGCAAACTGCGTCAGGGGTTGTCCGGTATCGTACAGCTGTGCCGCGCGCGCCAACATAAGTTCGCAGGTTTCCAGACGTACGCGCATGTCTGCCAAGCGGTTGGAAACGGATTGGAATTCCGAGATCGACCTGCCAAATTGCTTACGAGATACGGCATGCTCAGTGCACTCGTTCAATTGGCGGCGCATCGCGCCTACTTGCGCTGTTAGGATAAAGCACCTCTCCCAGTCGAGCGTGGTTTGCAAAATCGTAGCTCCGGCGCCTTCTCGTCCAATTCTACGGGCCTCCGGAACCCAGCAGTCACGGAACTCAAGCTGTCCCATGGGGACGGAGTTCAATCCGACTTTTTCCTGCCTATCCGCCCGCAAAAACCCTTCATCATCGGCGCGCACAACGAAGGCCGACAAACCCCAACGACCTTTCTCGGGCGCGGTTTGCGCGAAAACGATCGCGAAATCGCAAACAGGCCCCATGCCGACAAATGCTTTTTGACCGTTCAGGATGTATCCCGTCCGATTGTGTTCAGCGGTCGTTTGCAGCGACAACGCGTCAGATCCCGCCGTAGGTTCGGTCAGTGCAAATGCGCCAATCAATTCGCCGGACAAGAGCCTCGATAAGTACCTGTCTTGTAGCTCTTGGGAAGCAAATCGAATAAGGGGGCTTTGAATAGTCCAAATCTGTGAGATTATGGCCATCGCCAAGCCGCTATCCGCGCATAACTCACCAAACAGCAACATTTCCTCAACGAATTCACTGGCACTATTAATTGAACCGCCAAGGCCTGGCGGTAAAACGAACTCAAAAGCGCCACATCCACCGGCGGCTTTCCACACTGTGCGTAAGTTCCCATCAGAAACGTCAGGGCTTGCTTTTGCAAAGTCCAGTCTAGCGCATCTGGTATCGCGGTTTGTATGGCGCGTCGCTTGGTTCACTGTCGTATTCGATTAGGTGTACTAAACCCAATACGCACGTCGAAGCTGGCCGGATCATCCTATTCAGAAATTGACATTTAAATGTTTGGACGGAAATACAGTGTAGAAAGCGCATTATTGTTTTTCATCAAACGGTGGACGGCGGTCTTGGCCACCCTTTGAGTCGATTGATAAATGCCTTAATGTTCTATTTTATTTGAATTTTTAGTTACTTTGGGTGGTGACGTTTTGCAAAAAAGCAGCCAGCCCTCCATCAACCTTCTCCTGCTGGCAAGAAGCCTGCAATGCCTTGCAGTTCTTTTTGTATTTTGGGTCGGTCAGCAGTTCTTGAATATCATTTTCGATCTTTTCGACAGTATCCGCGTGGCGCCCCGCGCGACCAATTCCATGAAAGACAGCTCTGGCTGCGCTGCCCTGCTGATCGTTGACATGCGGATACAAGAGAACAGGTGTTGCAGCCTCAACGGCTTCGATAAAACCGCCTGTGCCTCCGTGCATTATTGCAAGATGAGCATGCTTTAGAACCTGGTGTTGGGGGACCCACGCCACAACATCAACGTTGCGTGGGTAGTCACAACTGCCACCATCCTCCCAATTCTGACCTGCAGCAAACAGGAACTGCCACTCTGGATGCTTACGTGCGACTTCCCAAAGGTTAACAAGCAGATCGCTCTTAGGCTTCATCATTGTTCCGAAACCGACGAAAATGCGTTTCTTTGTGCCTTGCCCCGAACAGAACCTGCGCACTTTTTCGCGATCATGAGGCTTTTCCGGACGATCTTGAATTACCATTGCTCCGAGATACGAAAAATCTGAGTAAGGACGTGTTGGCAAGTCAACGGACCGCGGGAGAAACAAGACAGTGGGAACCTTGTAAGTCCATGGCATTTGCCAGCAAATCAGCCGTCTTATTCTTGCGATCGGAACGTTGTAACGCCGTGCCAGTTCAAGCAGCGCCGAAGTGAAATCTGCACCTTGATGTTTGAACTTGTTTCTTAGAATTTTTTTCACTTTCCAAATCAGGAAACTCATCCAAATAATTGAGACCCCAATTCGACTTCCCCGCATACCAACACCCGGACACACGCGTTTGTTCAAAGGAGGCGCCTGGGAACCGGGCGGCGACAAGAACATACTGCTATACTGAATGACCGGCGGCCCCAGAGACAAGCCGACTATGATATGCGCGTGGAGTTCACAGTCGACAAAGATAACATCTGGTTGAAAACGGGACATTGAGGCAGAAAAATCATTAACACCAAGGGCATCCACTGCACAATCCAGACGATCATTTGATGATAATGTCCTTAACTGGTCTGCAGTCAGTAGGTCTGCGAAAGCATCAACTTTTGGAGTTGGAATCTCGCCGTACTCCAGACCGAAATGTGAAATTAGATCGAACGACGACTTTGGCGCAAAAACACACACCTCGTAACCGACTAGTTTTGCTTGCTTAGCAAACTCTACCGCACTGTTAAGCGGGCCGCTTATCCCACTTGATACTATCGCCAATCTTTTAGACATCGCCTTGCGAAACTGGGCCGGATGAATTTGTTGTCAAGATCAGGCGTGTTTTCCCAAGTTGCTTTTCGAGGAATAGATCGTGGGTGTGTTTCCCGATTCTGAAATTTTTCAAAGATATCATGGCGCTTGGGCAACCACGCAAAAACCCACGTGCCGAACAACAGTCTGCACATAAGTTCTTTACTTTTTCCACGCGAACGCAGAGCGACATAAGTTATTCGAAAAAGTGGTGAGCCGTGCAGGATTCGAACCTGCGACCCACTGATTAAAAGTCAGTTGCTCTACCAACTGAGCTAACGGCCCACTCTTTTGTTGGATCTTGTTGATCCGTGGCGCTCTTTAAGTCATTTTCCCGACCGGGTTCAAGACCTTAATTGCACCTCGTTTCGCCAAAGTAATCAGTGTTTCCGGCGACCCGATAGGCGGCCTAATTAGGCAGGTGGCGCAGGGGGGTCAACCCCCTTTTTTCAGGAATCTGCATCGCAGGGTGGATTCCTATCGGGCGCAGGGTTATATGCCCGCCATGCAAGGATTAAAGAACACTGGTTTGCCCTTCATGAAGATGCACGGGCTGGGCAATGACTTTGTCGTTGTGGATGCGCGCGCGTCTTTGGCGCGGATTACCCCAGCGCTTGCACAGGGAATCGGGCATCGTCAGTTCGGCGTTGGTTTCGACCAGCTTGCCATCATCGAGAACGGCGAATCGGATGCGCATCTGGTGTTCTATAATTCAGATGGATCCACCTCGGCGGCCTGTGGAAACGCCACCCGCTGCATCGCCCGTTTCCTGATGCAGGAATCGGGAAAAACCGAGCTGACACTGACGACGGAACGCGGCACCCTTTTCGCGCGGGACGCTGGCAACGGCCTGACATCGGTCAACATGGGACACCCGCAATTGAATTGGGCCGAAATTCCGCTGGCAGAGGAAGTCGACACACTGGAATTGCCGATCGAAGGTACACCGACAGCGACCGGTATGGGCAACCCACACTGCACCTTCTTTGTCGACGATGCTGAGGCCATTCCTCTGGCCGAGTTCGGTTCGCGTTATGAGCACCACCCGCTCTACCCCGAGCGCACCAATGTGCAAGTCGCACAGGTGATCGGACCCGATCATATCCGTATGCGTGTGTGGGAACGTGGCGTGGGTATCACGCTGGCGTCAGGCTCATCCTCTTGCGCGACGGCCGTTGCTGCCGCACGTCGCGGCCTAACTGGGCGCACAGTACAAATTGAGCTGGACGGCGGTACGATCTGGATCGATTGGCGCGACGATGGCGTCTGGATGACCGGACCCACCTGTCACGTCTTCTCGGGCACGCTGACATCGGAATTCCTGGAGACGCTTGGATGAGTGCCCCCAAGTTCACCACTTTGGGCTGCCGCCTGAACGCCTATGAAACCGAAGCGATGAAAGAGCTGTCGGCGCAGGCTGGGCTGACCGACGCAGTGATCGTGAACACCTGCGCCGTTACGGCTGAGGCAGTGCGCAAAGCCCGGCAGGAAATCCGCAAACTGCGACGGGAAAACCCTGATGCGCGGTTGATCGTAACCGGCTGTGCGGCCCAAACCGAGCCCGAAACCTTTGCCCGGATGGAAGAGGTCGATGCGGTCATTGGCAACACTGAAAAGATGCAACCCGAGACGTGGACCGGCATGGCCGCTGATTTCATCGGCGAAACCGAAGCGGTGCAGGTCGATGACATCATGTCCGTGACTGAAACTGCGGGCCACTTGATCGACGGCTTTGGTACGCGCTCCCGGGCTTATGTGCAGGTCCAGAATGGCTGCGACCATCGCTGCACATTCTGCATCATTCCCTATGGCCGAGGGAACTCGCGCAGCGTTCCTGCGGGCGTAGTAGTGGACCAGATCAAACGGCTAGTAGACCGTGGTTACAACGAGGTCGTATTAACCGGCGTTGATTTGACTTCGTGGGGGGCTGACCTGCCGGCGGGGCCCAAACTGGGCGATTTGGTGATGCGGATTCTGAAACTGGTGCCGGACCTGCCCCGTTTGCGGATCAGCTCGATCGACTCGATCGAAGTGGACGAGAACCTGATGCAGGCCATCGCGACCGAACCGCGTCTGATGCCGCATCTGCACCTGTCCCTTCAGCACGGGGATGACCTGATCCTGAAACGGATGAAACGCCGCCACCTGCGCGATGACGCCATTCGTTTCACTGAAGACGCTCGTAAGCTACGCCCCGAGATGACCTTTGGCGCCGACATCATTGCAGGCTTTCCAACTGAAACGGACGAGCATTTCGAAAATTCGCTAAAGCTGGTGACAGAGTGCGATCTGACCTGGCTTCATGTCTTCCCCTATTCCAAGCGCGAAGGCACTCCGGCCGCGCGCATTCCACAGCAGGTCAACGGCAATGTGATCAAGAGCCGCGCTGCCCAATTGCGCGCAGCAGGCGAAGCGCAGGTGGAGAAACACCTGCAGGGCCAAGTCGGCAAAACCCATCACATCTTGATGGAAAACCCCCATATGGGTCGGACTGAGCAGTTTACTGAAGTGCGTTTCTCCAAGCCCCAGATTGAGGGCGAAATTGTTCAGGCGGTAATCACCGGCAGCGGTTCAACGCAGCTTTTAGCCTAAAGTCTCATGCACTTCGATTACAGGTAGACGACGCCAAATTCCCGCTCGATCAGTTCGAAATCCAGTTCGCCTGTTTCATTTTGCCGGGAGGTTTCTGCCATAAATTCTTCCGCGCGATCGCCCGGAAAAATATAGCTGATCATTCGCACCGCCTGATCACTGTTGTTCTTCATGTAGTGCGAGACGCCGCGCGGACAGTGAATGGTGTCGCCCGCACTGGCAGTAACCCATGCATTCCCGATCTTGGCTTCAACTGTACCCTCGATGATGTGGAACGTCTGATCTTCCCATTTGTGATAATGATCCGGCACCGCCCCGCCAGGAGCCATAACACCGTCTGAAATCACGTACTCACCGTTGGATGCGTCCTTGCCGACAACGACTCCAACATATTCATTTGGAGCCATCATGTACTTCTTGCTGCCGTCCCAGTGTCGGACAACAACCTGCTTGTTTGTGGTTTCGATCTGATCAGCCATAGACAACTCCTGCGGCAAAGTCTTTTGGGTATTTGGAGACTTAGCTTCAGTTTTCTAGACCCAGACAAAAAAAGAAGCCCCCGCAACCAGCTGGTGCGGAGGCTCCGATTCTTAGTGAATTCACTAAATCAGACGGTCTTTTTGCCTTTGACGCCTGCCCACAGGCGCTTGTTCACCAGATAAAGCAGCACTGACAACATCGTCAGGAAGATCACGCCGACGAATCCAGAGTATTTGCGCTCCATCATTTTCGGCTCAGCAGTCCACATCAGGAAGGCTGAAACGTCCTCGGACAGGGCTTCGACCGTGGCCGGGTGGCCATCGGCGAATTCGACCTGATCGTCAGCCAGCGGCGGCGCCATCGAGATCCAGCCTCCGGGGAAAGCCTTGTTCTCATACAGGATGGTGCCTGCTTCTTCTTTTTCCTCACCGGTGTAACCGTCCAGCAGCGAGGCGATGTATTCCGCACCACCCATGCCTTTGAACAGCTGGTTGATCCCCAGACCGTAGGGGCCGTGGAAACCGGCGCGGGCCTTGGCCATCAGACTCAGGTCCGGTGCGCCGACACCGTCATTGACCGGGAAGTGGTCGGTCGGGATTGCCGGGCGGAAATCGTCCAGCTCAGGATCGAACACTTCGAAGTTTTCCGCCGAGTAGGCGATAACTTCTTCTTCCGAATATCCCAGCGCTTCGAGATCACGCAGAGGCACATAGCGCAGGCCGTGGCAGGCTGCGCAGACCTCGGTATAGATCTGAAGACCGCGCTGCAGCTGGTTTTGATCCCAGGTGCCAAAGGGGCCTTCGAACGAGAAGTGGAAGTCTTCGATGTGCTGTTCGCCGCCACCTGCCGCGAAGGTCGAGGCGGGCGCAAGGGCCAAAGCAAACGCGGCACCGATTGCAAGTTTCTTGAACATGATTCCGGTCCCTCTTCTTACTCGGCCGGCGTGGCTTCGGCGTCAGCCTTGCCATAATGCGCGTTGAAGTCTTCTTCGATGGTGTCGGGCTGCGGCAGCGGCTTTTCGATCACACCTAGGATCGGCAGGATCACCAGGAAGTAAGCGAACCAATAAGCCGACGCGATCAGCGAGAAGGTCGCATAGGGCTCTTCCGCGGGCATCGCCCCCAGCCACATCAGCGCAAAGAAATCGATGATCAGCAGATAGAACCACCATTTGAACATCGGACGGTATTTGCCCGAACGCACAGTCGAGGTGTCCAGCCAAGGTGCCAGCGCCATCGCCAGGATCGCACCGAACATCGCCAGAACACCAAAGAATTTGGCGTCGATGATGCCACCAGTGATGAAGCTGGCGAATTGCACGACCCAAACCTCACCGGTGAAGGCCCGCAGGATCGCGTAGAACGGCAGGAAGTACCATTCAGGCACGATATGTGCAGGTGTGACCAGCGGGTTGGCTTCGATGTAGTTGTCTGGGTGGCCCAGATAGTTCGGCATGAACCCGACCACGGCCCAGAACACCACCATGATCACGGCCAGTGCGAACAGGTCTTTGATCACGAAATAGGGCCAGAACGGCAGGGTGTCTTTCTCGGCCTCGGCTTTCGAACCGCGGCGCACTTCAACACCTGTCGGGTTGTTGTTGCCGGTGGTGTGGAAGGCCCAGATGTGCACGATCACCAGCGCTGCAATCACGAACGGCAGCAGATAGTGCAGCGAGAAGAAGCGGTTCAGCGTGGCGTTGTCCACTGCGGGTCCGCCCAGCAGCCAGGTCTGGATCGCGTCGCCCACAAACGGGATCGCGCCAAACAGGCCGGTGATCACGGTCGCACCCCAGAAGGACATCTGACCCCAGGGCAGAACGTAGCCCATGAAGGCAGTACCCATCATCATCAGATAGATCAGCATACCGATGATCCATGTGATTTCACGCGGGGCTTTGTACGAGCCGTAGAACAGACCACGGAAGATGTGGATATAGACCGCGACAAAGAACAGCGATGCGCCGTTCATGTGCAGGTAGCGGATAAAGTAGCCACCATTCACGTTGCGCATGATGTGTTCGATACTGGCAAATGCCAGATCAACATGCGGGGTGTAGTGCATCACCAGAACGATACCGGTGACAATCTGCAACGCCAAGCAGAACGTAAGGACTATGCCCCAGATCCACATCCAATTCAGGTTCTTGGGGGTCGGGATCATCAGGGTGTCATACAGCAAGCCGACGATGGGCAGGCGGCTATTCAGCCACTTCTCGCCGTTTGTCTTCGGCTCGTAATGATCGTGGGGAATTCCGGACATCAGTTGGGTCTCCCTTAGCCGAGCTTGATGGTAGTGTTGTCAGTCCATTCCGCGGGCGGAACAGGCAGATTTTCCGGAGCGGGACCTTTCCGGATACGTCCGGCCAAATCATAGTGCGATCCGTGGCAGGGGCAAAACCAGCCGCCAAAATCACCGGCGTCGCCCAGAGGCACACAGCCGAGGTGCGTACAAACACCCATCTGAACAATCCATGCACCCGGAGCTTCGCCCTCAGGCGACGGCATCACGCGGTTCGCGTCGGTCGCAGGTGCGTCCGCGCTCAAGTTGAAGTTGCGGGCAAGCGGATCAGGCAGTGCGTCAACGCCTTCGGCGTCCTGCTCCTGCGCTTCCTGGATCTCGGCACCGGTGCGGTGGCGGACAAACACAGGTTTACCCAGCCATTTCACGGTCAACTGCGTACCTGGCTCAACGCCGCTCACATCCACGCGGATCGAGGACAGCGCCTGAACGTCTGCCGATGGGTTCATTTGATTGATCAGGGGCCATACGGCTGCACCCGTCGCAACGACACCTGCGCCGCCAGCGACGTAATAGAGGAAGTCTCTGCGAGTGCCTTCGTGGTCTTCTGCGTGGGACACGAGGTTTTCTCCGGTTTTCTGGCGCCCGCGTACGGGCAAATAGCTCGCGCACCGCACGAATGCGGTGTCTCATCGCGGCTATCTAGCTGGGAGAAATCCGTTCGTCCAGCGGTCATAGGCGCGCAGTACGTCACAACCGGGCATTCATGTCACAAACATAAGGCAATTTTTCAAGTTTTGGACAGGTTTAAGCAGGAAAGTCCGCCATTGAAGGACAATCGGGTTCAATGTGATTCGGTTTGCGCGATCATAGCGAAAGTTCAACCCCGCGATCAGCTCGCGAACCGGATTCAGAGCATCAGATCGCAATATCCTGACCATATTTTGCCACGCAAATTTCCCCTTTCCGCGAATGTGTTGCAGGATAAATATTGTATAAAAAATAGATATTTTACAAAGACATAGATGTGCTCGATTTCGATTGCACTTTGTGCGCGCATGAAAGAATGGCCGGGGAATTCTCAACCTCAACAGGACGCCCCCTTATGTCAAAGCTCTTTGCAACCACCATGACCCTCGCGCTGGCCATTTCTCCTCAGGCAATAGCGGCCGGCGATCCGGCAAAAGGCGAAAAACTCTACAAACGCTGCTCTTCTTGCCATGCAATCATCAAAGATGGCCAAGTTCTGGTCAAAGGTGGCATCACCGGCCCGAATCTATACGGGGTCGTCGGTCGCGTTGCCGGAACCGAGTCAGATTACCTGTACGGAAGCGAGCGTTTGCCCATCGGAATGTTCACCGACGACATGATCCGCGCGGGTCAGGAAGGGCTGGTTTGGACGCAAGAGAATATTGCCACGTATTCCAAAAACCCGATCGTATTCATCCAGGAATATCTGGATGACGAGACCGCGCGCCCCAATATGAGCGTCAAGATAAAGAAGGGCGCTGATGACATCGCAGCCTATCTGGCGACTTTCAGCGAATAGAGGGCCTCGGTGGTCATTCTGATACCAGAATGACCAGCGCATTAATCGCGGATCAGACCGGCGGCTGCGTTGCGATCATCCCGGGACGCTCGGCAAACTTCTCATACCAAGCGGCCAGCGCGTCGTTACCCTTACGCCAGCCGCGAGCATCGTGACGAAAATCGAGATAGCCCAGCGCGCAAGCCACCGCGACCTGCCCCATATCGAGCGGTCCTGACAGATGGGCCATCCAGCGCTGGTTCAGCGCGGCGCAGGCCCGTTCGATCTTGTCCCACTGTGCATCGGCCCAGTCATCCCATTGCTTGTCTTCGGGCCGCATTCGGCCTTCATAGGTAATCAGCAACGCCGCATCCAGAATGCCATCAGCCAACGCCTCAAGCGTAAGAACATCCCAATGCGCAGCACCGTCCTGATAAAGCCCGGCCTGCGCGCGCGAGTCCAAAAATGCGCAAATAACACGGCTGTCGAACAGAGTCGGCCCATCGGGGCGCTCTAACGCGGGCACTTTTGTCAGCGGAGCCTTGACCAACAAAGACTCGGCCGGGGACATCGGCGTCGTTACAGCTGACAGCAGCTCAACATCCGGCAACTGATCTGTTTCATGCAACAAAACCATGACTTTACGAACATAAGGCGAGGTGGGGCTAAAATAGAGTTTCATATGCGGTCTCCCTGAATTGCCGGAACTCTACAGCACCATTTGCAAAACAAAACCCGTCAATTGGCGTCCCGCTCACTCCCGATCATCAACTTTTGAAGAGCTTCAAGCTCGGACCCGATTCCCTCGTTGGCCATGTGGTCTGCCGCGCTCAGGCGGGCTGCATCGGGCTTGTTTTGATTCAGCTTCCAGGTGCCTTGAATGTCTTCAACATGAAAACGAAACGGCACGATCATACGCATCATCTTGTCCAACGCGTCCGGGCTCATCTTGCCGGTGGTCCAAGGAGGCTTGGGCCGCAAGCGTGCCTCGTAGAACGCAGACTGGCGATTAAGCAGTTCCAGCAACTCCTCAGGCGGGCGGCGCTCCAGCTGACCGGTCAGGTGGACAGCGACATAGTTCCATGTCGGAACCTGATCGTCGATCCCATACCAATCCGGTGACACATATCCGTCTGGTCCAGTAACCGCGATTCGCGCTGTACTAGAGTCTTTCAATATGCGGGCGATCGGATTGGACCTGACAAGATGCAGTTCGGCCAGCGCGCCATCCTCAGACAGAAGAAACGGCACATGGCTGATCAGCGGAGCCTCGTCCGTCGACATCGCCAGAACCCCAAACGCGCGGTCCCGTGCAAAGACAATGTGGTGCGAAGTCTCTTCCGCGCGAAATGCTGGATTGGGATGCATAGCTGTCCTCCTGCAAAACCTCTTGCAGAACCCTTCGCACATTGGCAAGGTCCGCCCGTTCTCAGGGCGGGGCGAAATTCCCCACCGGCGGTATGCGGGTTGCGACCCGTAAGCCCGCGAGCGGCCCCAATATGCGGGGTGTCAGCAGATCTGGTGAGAAACCAGAGCCGACGGTTACAGTCCGGATGAAAGAGAACGTGCAGCGCGTCGGCCTCGGCTTGCGCCTGCCCGTGATCGCCTTGGGTGACGTGTCTGTTGCGAAAGGAGATCATGATGACACACACCCGCTATGCTTTTGTGAAAGCCAACTGGCATTCCGATATTGTCGATCAGGCTCTAGAAGGGTTCCTGGAACTCATCCCCGCCGATCAGGTTGATGTTTTCGACGTCCCCGGCGCGTTTGAGATGCCGCTGCTGGCCCGCGATCTGGCCCAGACCGGCCGCTATGCCGCGGTGGCCTGCGCGGCGTTTGTCGTGGATGGCGGTATTTACCGGCACGATTTCGTGGCTCAGGCCGTTGTAGACGGGTTGATGCGCGCTGGCATGGATACAGGCGTACCGGTCCTATCTGTTTCCCTGACGCCGCATCAGTATCAGGAGACCGATCACCACAACACCATCTACCGCGCGCATTTTGTGGAGAAAGGCCGCGAAGCCGCACAAGCTGCGCTGAAAATCAACGCGACACGCGCACAACTGGCCACCGCTGCGTAAGCTCATTGGGTTGGGGCAAACACGCCCCAACCGCAAATCCGCTTGAGGCCAAGGGCCTTGCCCGCTAATCACGACGCTCAAAGGAGCATGCCCCATGTCGATGAACAGTTTTGGCCACCTCTTCCGCGTTACCACCTGGGGTGAAAGCCACGGACCTGCGTTGGGCGCGACCGTCGATGGCTGCCCTCCGGGCGTTGCGATCGATGAGGGCATGATTCAGCATTGGCTGGACAAGCGTAAACCTGGTCAGAACAAATTCACCACCCAGCGGCGCGAACCCGATCAGGTGAAAATCCTGTCCGGCGTGTTCGAAGGCCAGACCACGGGTACGCCTGTGCAGCTTATGATCGAAAACACCGATCAGCGCTCGAAAGACTACGGCGACATCATGGACAAGTTCCGTCCGGGTCACGCCGACATTACCTATTGGCAGAAGTACGGTATCCGCGACTATCGCGGCGGCGGGCGCAGTTCGGCGCGTGAAACCGCATCTCGCGTTGCGGCAGGCGGTCTGGCGCGCGAGGCGATCAAACAGATCGCTCCGAACGTGCAGATCACCGGCTATATGACTCAGATTGGGCCGCATAAGATCGACCGGGACAATTTTGACTGGTCCCAGATCGAACAGAACCCGTTCTGGACCCCCGATGCTCAAGCAGCCGAGGATTGGGCAGCTTACCTGGACGATCTGCGCAAGTCTGGAAACTCAGTTGGCGCAATTGTTGAGGTTGTGGCACGCGGCGTTCCTGCCGGGATCGGCGCGCCGGTTTATGCCAAGTTAGACACTGATCTGGCCGCTGCGATGATGTCGATCAACGCGGTGAAAGGCGTTGAGATCGGCGAAGGTATGGCCGCCGCCGAACTGACGGGTGAGGCAAACGCCGATGAGATATTCATGGGTCAGAATGGCCCCCAATACAGTTCAAACCACGCGGGTGGTATTCTTGGCGGAATCTCAACCGGGCAGGACGTTGTTGTGCGGTTCGCAGTCAAACCGACATCGTCGATCCTGACCACCCGCAAGACCATTACCAAGTCCGGCGAAGAGACCGAGATTATCACCAAGGGTCGCCATGACCCCTGCGTCGGTATCCGTGCCGTTCCTGTAGGTGAGGCGATGATGGCCTGTGTGATCTTAGACCACCTGCTGCTGCACCGCGGCCAGATCGGAGAAAACCGTGGACGGATCGGCTGATCTGCGCACGCGCTTGCGCGCCGTCGTTGCGCAGCGCATGGAAACCGATCCCGCGCATGACCTGGCCCATCTGGACCGGGTCTGGGTAAACGCCCAGTCCATTGCCGATGATCAGACCGACATGCCTGTGCTGCTGGCTGCGGCTTATCTGCATGATCTGGTCAACCTGTCCAAAGATGACCCGGATCGCCATTTGGCATCGCGCCGATCAGCAGAAGAATCAGAGCCTATTCTTGGCAATCTCGGCTATTCTGAAGATCAGGTCCAAGCGATCAAACACGCGATCGAGGCACATAGTTTTTCGGCCAACATCACGCCGGAAACGCCCGAGGCTTGCATCCTGCGCGATGCGGACAGGCTGGACGCGTTGGGGGCCATTGGGGTCGCAAGGAACTTCTCGGTATCCGGGGCGTTGGGACGGTCGCTTTATGACCCGGCGGATCCGTTTGCTGCCAATCGCCCACTGGACGACCTGCATTTTTCGATCGATCACTGGAAGGTCAAACTGCTACGCCTGCCCGGCGACATGCTGACAAAGACCGGCAAAGAGATCGCCGAGCGACGAATCCAACGGATGATCCGGTTTCTGGAAGAGTTCGCCCAAGAGATCGGCAGTCCTCTGCCACCCGATTGGACGAATCCGTAAACAACGCGTTGATCTTTCCCGGCCAAAAGCGCAGGTTCGCGCCGATGGCAAAACCCTTAACATCGCATCGACCTATATTGGCCGTCGCTCTGAAAACGAGCGCGGTGTTTCTTTTCACCGTCATGGCGGGGATAATCAAAGCCAAATCTGATCACTTCCCGCCGGGCGAGATGGTTTTCTTTCGCTCTCTATTCGCCATTCCGGTAATTGTGATTTGGTTGATCGCGCGCGGAGAATTGGCTCAGGGCTTTGTCGTTCGTAAACCCTCCGGGCATTTTTGGCGCGGCGTTCTTGGGACCACCGCGATGGGGCTGACTTTCACTGGCCTCGGCCTGATCCCGCTGCCCGAAGCCACCGCAATTGGATACGCCACGCCTATTTTTACCCTAATCCTTGCAGCGATTATGTTGGGTGAACGCATCCGAACCATTCGAATCGCCGCCGTGGCCATCGGCCTGTTGGGCGTTCTGATCATGATTTGGCCTCGACTTGGGGGCAACAACATGGAAGCGGCCGCCACCATCGGCGCGTTGTGCATTCTGGGCGCGACCGTCGCCCGCGCCTTTGTGCAAATTCATATCCGACAGTTGGTGCAGGTCGACCACCCCGCCGCCATCGTGTTCTATTTCTCGATGACCGCGACCATTCTGTCCGGGCTGACCATCTTTTGGGGTTGGGTTGTTCCGACATGGGAGCAAGCAGGGTTCTTGATCCTGGCTGGTCTAGTCGGTGGCGTTGCCCAAATTCTGGTGACCTCATCCTATCGATTTGGTCAGGCTTCGATGCTGGCGCCCTACGATTATACATCGATGATTTTTGCGATCGTCATTGGTTATGTCTGGTTCAGCGAATTGCCGACATTGGTGATGCTGGCCGGTGCGGCACTTGTGATCGCGGGCAACATCGTGGTGATCTGGCGCGAACATCATTTGGGCTTGGAACGCGGAAAGGCTCGTTCGGTCACTGATCCCAAAGCCTGACCTTTACCTTTGCAGAACTTCCCCTAGGGTGTGGCCAACAGAAGATGAGGGTTTCCCATGAGCGACGCACAAGATCACAAGGAAAAGATGCAGAAGGTGCAAGCCCAGCACCGCAAGAAAGTGTCCGAGGCCGTCGATCCGGACCGCGGTCTGGTGCTGATCAACACCGGCAAAGGTAAAGGCAAATCCTCTGCCGCATTCGGCGTCGTAATACGCGCTTTGGGATGGGGCCAGAAGGTCGCCGTTGTTCAATTTATCAAGGGTAAATGGAAAACCGGCGAGCGTCGTTTTTTCGAAGAACGCGATCTGGTGACATGGCACACCATGGGCGAAGGTTTCACCTGGGACACTCAGGACCGTGAACGCGACATCGCCGCCGCAAACGCCGCCTTCGACAAGGCGCGTGCCCTGATGTCCAGCGGCGAGTACGATCTGGTCGTATTGGATGAGATCAACATCGCGCTTCGATACGAGTACCTGTCCGTTGAACAAGTCATCGATGGCCTAAAAGAACGGTCTGACAAGACCAGTGTGTTCCTGACGGGTCGGGATGCCCCACAGACGCTGCGCGACTATGCTGATCTGGTCACCGAAATGACCGAGGAAAAGCATCCGTTTCAGGCCGGAATCAAAGCCCAGCGCGGTGTGGATTTTTAAGAACAGAGTCTAAAAAGCCCCAAACCGGGGCTGTTACGCTTGCGGGTTCTCGTTGAGAAACCTGACAGATCCGCGTTGGCTGCCGGCGCTGTCTGGCAGCGGTTGTTCAACCTTGTCATCTTGTGCTGCATTTGGCTTGTCGACATAGGCGCAATAGTCGTCGTCGCAGCAACATCCGCAAGCGGTTGCTGCTTCGTGCCGTGCCATGATTTCGTCGAGCGGATCGCCCATCCTATAACCCTGTACCTTGCTTACGCCTAAGTGACGCGTCGTTTTCGAGACGGTGGCGTGCCCTCACGTTACCATGTGCTATGCACGCAGACCGCCTCGAAATTCGGTGCTGGATGCATAAGCATCTGGCCTTGCCATTTATCTGATTATTTTTGTCGGAAATTGCAAGGTCAAAAATTGACACTTCGCACCCAGCCCGATTGATTATCATCGCCGAACCATTGGTGCATATGGGTTGAACCGCACACGTGTGGACGACAGTGCAAGTGCTTTGAAGCAAACTCGTCTAAAATCCCCCTATTTAGTATCTATTTTTTCCAAACAGAGTGCCGCCCGTCGGCGGGACGGGCGGCATTGGTCCAATGAACATTTGCTGCTGAGTTTAAGCCAAAGCGCGCTCGGATCAGGCAGTAACACCCTGCTCTGGCGCGCTAAGCGAGATGACTGCAACAACCGCAGCACCGTTCAGCCAGTAATAGATCGCATCCAGTCCCGAGAATCCAAACAGGCCGGGCGCCGCCAGAAACACGACGCCGACCAGCAGATCGACTGCCAAGTGAAACTTGTACGGAAGGACGCGCCATATCCCCAAATGGTGATCGGTCAAAACGGTTAGGACAAAAGCGGCAACGCCGGTGACCACCGACAGCCACAGCGCCATCGGGTTGGATTGTCCCAGTCCAAGCACAAAAGGCAGGCCAATCAGTGCAAAAGCTACAGGATAGTCCAGATAGGCGTGGATATTGCGGGTGACAAAGCGGAGAGACATGAAAGTTCCTTTCCTGAATTGGGATGCCCTCAAGTTAGGAAAAGAACCAGGTACGTTTAATTCCGGATCGTCCGCGAAAAATTGCAGATCGTTCAGATCTCAGGTTCGATCAGTGCATTGATCGATAAGCTGCCGGTGACACCCCAACCTGTTTTTTGAACACGCGCGAAAATGCGGCCTCCGAGGCATATCCCACCTCGGCCGCTGCATCAGCCACGTTCCAGCGGGCCTCGATCAGGCCATGACACGCGATCTGCATCCGCCAATCAGTCAGGTATTGCATAGGCGTGGTCGCCATCTTCTCCGCAAAGAGTTGCGCGAAGGCGGTGCGTGACATTCCCGCCTCGCGTGCCAGGGTCTCAACGCTCCACTCTTTCGCGGGCGATTGGTGAACCGCAGTCAACGCCCGCGAGATACGGGGATCTGCAAATCCGGCCAAAGCTGTGTCGCTGGGGCTTTGATGTTCAAGATGGGCGCGAATGGCCTGTGCAAACAAGACTTCGGACAGTTTCAGCGCAATAAGGTCACCCCCTATCCGCGCTCCGTTAATCTCGGACCCGATCATGCGCAGAGTTGCTTCGATCCAGGCCCCGGCTTCCTCACCATAGTTTTCAATCAGGATGTAAGAGGGAAGCCGGTCTATCAGCATATGCCCGGTTCCCTTTCGCCCCGGCGGTCCTGTGAATGAGAAATGACCGCAGATCAGTTGCGTATCGCGGCTTTTATCTTCGCCGCCGTAAACCAGAACTCCATCACCCTGATATCCAGCATCTTCCAACACCTGTTCAAGCGGCAGGGCATCCATTGGCTGGACCTCATTGCACAGCAGCGCGTGGGCAGATCCGTGCGGGATCAGGATCAGATCGCCCTGCTTGAGACGCAAAGATTCCCCTGTATTAGAGACGAATACCTTTAACTCGCCACGCTGTACAAAGTGAAATCGGGCCACGTTTTGATAGGCCGGCACCTGTATGCCAAACGGCGGCGTAAACGAGGTTCGAAAGTAGAATGTGCCCTTCAAGGACAGGCGGGTGAGAATATCGCTAAGTAAATCCAACATTGGATTAAGATAGACACGGCCGCGCGTTCGTCCAGCTATGTGAACGATCTGCAAGGATTCTTGAACGTACGGCAATGAAAAAGCCCCCGCGAAAACGCAAGGGCTTCAATCACAGCTGCAAGTCCGATCAAGCGCGCACGAGCGCCTCATAATCTGCCGCGATCTCACGAGTCAGATCTCCGACCTCAAACGTATAGTCGCCGATTTGGCCAACCGGCGTGACCTCGGCTGCCGTCCCGGTCAGCCAGCACTGTTCGAAATCGGCCATTTCCTCGGGCTTGATGCGGCGTTCGTGAACAGTGATGCCTTTGTCCTTAAGCATCTGAATGACGGTCTGGCGGGTGATCCCGTTCAGGAAGCAATCGGCCAGAGGTGTATGAACCTCACCATCTTTCACGAAGAACACATTCGCCCCGGTCGCCTCGGCCACGTAGCCGCGCCAATCCATGAACAGCGCGTCCGAGCAACCTTTGGCCTCGGCCTTATGTTTCGAGATGGTGCAGATCATATAAAGACCCGCCGCCTTGGCGTGAACCGGGATGGTTTCCGGGCTTGGGCGTTTCCATTCCGCGATATCCAGCTTGGCGCCCTGCATCTTGGCGTCGCCATAATAGGCACCCCACGGCCAAACAGCCACGGCCATTCGGACGGGGTTCTTAGCCGATGCCACACCCATATCGTCGCCCGAACCGCGCCAGACCAGTGCCCGGACATAGGCGTCCTGCAAGCCGCTGGCTTTCAGAGCTTCTTCTTTGGCGGCCTCGATATCGTCCACCGAATAGGGCATCGGCATATCCAGCGCTTCGGCCGAAGCAATCAGGCGCTCAGAATGTTCGCGACTTTTGAAAATCTTGCCGTTATAAGCACGCTCACCTTCGAACACCGAAGACGCATAGTGCATCGCATGGGTCAGGATGTGCACATTGGCTTCGCGCCAGGGCACCAGTTTGCCATCCAACCAGATGACACCGTCACGATCATCATACCCCGCCATGCGAAACCTCCTGACCTGGGACAAATTTCCGATTATTGCGCCAATTAAGTCCGTTTCGGACATAAAGTTACGCAAAAACTGCGATTCGATACCTGTCCACTCTTGGAATGTCAATAACGCTGACATAAACTCGAATAGAGTAACGAATGAGGCATACTATGTCGGATACCCGTCCCGCCCCAGCCTTTGGTGGCGAGAGCCTGTTGTTTTTGACCGACGAGCAGTTGCGGCAAGGAATTGAGGCGATGTTTTTCGCCTATCGCGGTTTTACCGCTGACCCTGATCGCATATTGACCGAAATGGCCTATGGACGGGCGCATCACCGGGCAATCCACTTCATCAACCGTGCACCGGGGACGACGGTCAATAATCTGCTGGCCATCCTCGGGGTAACAAAACAGTCTCTAAACCGTGTTCTGCGCACGCTGATCGAAGATGGGCTTGTGGAAAGCCGGGTCGGATCAGTGGACAAACGTGAAAGACACCTATTTCTGACAGAACAGGGCAAGTCGCTTGAAGCAAAACTGTCCGAGGCCCAGCGCGTACGGATGCGCGCAGCCTATAAAGAGGCGGGCCCTGAGGCGGTGTCGGGGTTTCGTAAAGTGCTTGAAGCGATGATGGATGCTGATATGCGTCATGCCTATACGAAACTGCGGGAAACCACCTCATGAGCGATATGGACGCCCATCTGCTGATCGTCGACGATGATGAGCGCATTCGTGACCTGTTGAAAAAGTTTCTGATGCGGAACGGATTTTTGGTGACGGCCGCGCGAGATGCAGCGCATGCGCGACGAGTGTTGTCGGGGCTGGATTTCGACATGATCGTGCTCGACGTGATGATGCCGGGCGAAGATGGCGTCAGCCTGACGAAAGCCCTGCGGGAGACTCATGCAACTCCGATCCTGCTGCTGACAGCACGCGGCGAAACCGAGCACCGCATAGCCGGGCTTGAGGCTGGTGCGGATGACTACCTGGCGAAACCATTTGAGCCCAAAGAACTGCTGCTGCGGATCAACGCGATCTTGCGGCGGATGCCGGAAACACCCGCGCAGGATGCGACGGCAAAGATACTGAACCTTGGCCCGATCCGGTATGATATCGAACGTGGCGAGATGTGGCAGGGCGAAGACCCGGTGCGCCTAACGGCGACAGAAAGTCAGTTGATGAAGATTTTCTCGGCCCAACCCGGAGAGCCGATCAGCCGAACCAAACTGGTCGAAGATCTGGGCCGCGACAAGGGTCAGGCGCAGGAACGCGCGGTGGACGTTCAGATCACCCGTCTGCGCCGCAAGATCGAACAGGACCCCAAGCAGCCGCGTTACCTGCAGACCGTCCGTGGCGCCGGATATATGCTGGCACCTGATTGATTCAGCCGCGGCGCCTTCTTGCCTTGGGCGAGGATAATTTTGGCCAGATGAAGATGGGATCCCGATGACAACCGCCCTTTTGACCCACGCCGATTGCCTTGATCACGTGACACCGCAAGGTCACCCCGAGCGAGTGGCACGATTAGAGCACATTCTTCACGCATTAGAAGGCTTGGAACTGACGCGTGTAACCGCCCCTTTGGCAGCGGATGACGACTTGCTGCGCGTGCATCCGGAAAGCCATATCCGTGAAATCCGTAATAACAGACCCACCGATGGCTTCAAACAGATTGACGGCGATACCTTCATGTCCCCGGGGTCGGTGGACGCAGCTTACCGGGCTGCCGGTGCAGTTGTGCGGGCGGTAGATATGGTTTTGGGTGGCGAAGCCTCGAATGCGTTTTGCGCCATCCGCCCGCCCGGTCACCACGCCGAAACCGAAACGGCAATGGGGTTCTGCCTGTTTGGAAACGCCGCGCTGGCGGCCAAGCACGCATTAGATCATCATGGATTGAAGCGCGTAGCTGTCGTTGATTTCGACGTTCACCACGGAAATGGCACGCAGGATCTGCTGTGGGATGAAAGACGTGCACTGGTGATCACCAGCCAGCAAATGCCACTGTGGCCCGGATCAGGGCGCCCGGACGAAACCGGCGCTTATGAGACCGTTTTAAACATCCCGTTGGCGCCCGGCACAGGTGGGGCCGAGATGCGGACAGCTTATGAAACGCAAGCCTTCCCGAGACTGCGCGCATTCAAGCCGGAACTGATCATCATCTCGGCAGGTTTTGATGCGCATCAGGACGATCCGCTGGCCAACTTGAACTGGTCGACAGGCGATTTTGCTTGGGTCACGGCCGCGCTGTGCAAGATCGCCGATGAGCTGTGTGAAGGTCGTATCGTCTCGACTTTGGAGGGCGGGTATGATCTGAACGCCCTTGCCGAGGCCACTCGTGCCCATGTGGAAGAACTGATGAAGGCAGCCCGATGACCGATACTCCTGTAGATCAGATGACATTCGAACAAGCGATGAAGGAGCTTGAGGCCGTTGTCGGCCAGTTGGAGCGTGGCGACGTGGCGCTGGATCAGTCCATCGCGCTATATGAACGTGGTGCCGCACTAAAAAAACGCTGTGAAGATGAGCTCAAGCGAGCCGAGGAAAAAGTGGCGGCGATCACCTTGGATGCCAACGGGCAGCCAACCGGGACGACGCCTGTCGAAGGTCAGTAAATGTTCAAAGAAGTTCTGGCGCAGGATGCCGCGCGGATTCAGGCTCAGTTCGATCTGGTTCTGAACGCGCTGGACGATTTGGACGTGACCCGGGCGATGGCCTACACCACCCAAGGCGGCAAGCGGTTGCGCGGGTTTCTGGTGCTGGAAAGCGCGCGGATGCACGGCGTCGATGACGCAAAGGCGATCTGGCCCGCAACAGGGATCGAGGCGCTGCACGCCTATTCGTTGGTTCATGATGACCTACCCTGCATGGATGATGACGATCTGCGGCGCGGGCGCCCGACAGTCCATGTGAAATGGGACGACGGCACCGCCGTTTTGGCTGGGGACGCGCTTCAGACGCTGGCCTTCGAGCTGTGCGTCCGGCCCGAGGTTGGAAATTCCGAGGTTCGCGCAGATTTGGCTCTGACGCTTGCCAAAGCCAGCGGCGCGCAAGGGATGGTTTTGGGCCAGGCGCTGGATATGGCGGCCGAAACAGCGGCCGCGCCCCTATCTCTGGAGCAGATCACCAAGTTGCAGGCGGGCAAAACCGGTGCTCTGATCGAATGGTCCGCCTGCGCCGGTGCGCGGCTGGCCCAAGCGGATCCTGAACCCTTGCGCCAATATGCCCAATCACTTGGCCTTGCTTTTCAAATCGCGGATGACATTCTGGATATCGAAGGTGATGCTGAGAAGGCCGGAAAACGACTGCAAAAGGACACCGATGCCGGCAAGGCCACGTTTGTATCGCTGATGGGTCTGGACGCCGCTAAGACGCGTGCTGCAGATTTGGTAGAACAGGCCTGTGCAGCGTTGGATGGGTACGGTGCAAAGGCTGGTACCTTGAAGGACGCAGCACGCTTCGTTATTGCCCGGGACAGCTAAGCCAGGAACGCCATATGTCTGACCGCCCGAACACGCCCCTGCTGGACCTTGTGAACCGCCCCGCGGATCTCAAGCAGTTTTCGGACGCGCAGCTGCATCAGGTGGCCCAGGAATTACGGTCTGAGACGATCTCGGCCGTGTCTGTTACCGGCGGACATCTGGGCGCGGGTCTGGGTGTTGTTGAACTGACAACCGCTCTGCACGCTGTATTCGATACGCCGCGCGACAAGATCATCTGGGACGTTGGTCACCAGTGCTATCCGCACAAAATCCTGACTGAGCGGCGCGACCGTATCCGCACGCTTCGGATGAAGGACGGGCTAAGTGGTTTTACCAAACGCAGTGAAAGCCCCTATGACCCGTTTGGCGCGGCACATAGTTCAACCTCGATCAGCGCCGCACTGGGTTTCGCTGTTGCCCGCGATCTGGGCGGCGTAACACCTGAAGGTCTGGGCGACGCGATTGCCGTGATCGGCGACGGTTCGATGTCTGCGGGTATGGCCTTTGAGGCGATGAACAACGCAGGCCATCTGAAAAAACGCCTGATCGTCATCCTGAATGACAACGAGATGAGCATCGCCCCACCGGTGGGCGCGCTGTCAAATTACCTGTCGCGCATTTACGCCGAAGAACCCTTTCATGATCTGAAAGCCGCCGCCAAAGGCGCGGTTTCCCTGCTGCCGGAACCGTTCCGCGAGGGGGCAAAACGGGCCAAAGAGATGCTTAAGGGCATGGCCGTGGGGGGAACGTTGTTCGAGGAGCTGGGTTTTTCCTATCTCGGCCCGATCGACGGACACGACATGGATCAGCTGTTACCCGTCCTGCGAACGGTTAAGGCGCGCGCGGCCGGTCCGATCCTGATTCATGTGCTGACAAAAAAGGGCAAGGGCTACGCCCCTGCTGAGCAAGCCCGCGACAAGGGCCACGCTACCGCGAAATTCGACGTAGTAACGGGCGAACAGAAAAAAGCGCCATCGAATGCTCCGTCCTACACATCTGTTTTTGGCAAGGCGCTGGTTGAAGAAGCCGCGCGGGATGACAAGATCGTCGCCGTGACCGCTGCGATGCCCGACGGCACCGGGCTGAACCTGTTTGCCGAACGCTACCCATCGCGCTGTTTTGATGTGGCGATTGCCGAGCAACACGGCGTAACCTTCGCCGCCGCGCTGGCGGCCGGGGGTATGAAACCGTTTTGCGCAATGTACTCCACCTTTTTGCAGCGCGGTTATGATCAGGTCGTGCATGACGTGGCCATTCAGCGCCTGCCCGTGCGTTTCGCCATAGACCGTGCCGGTCTGGTGGGTGCGGATGGTGCAACCCACGCCGGGTCATTCGATATCGCTTATTTGTCCAACCTGCCCGGCATTGTTGTCATGGCCGCAGCGGATGAGGCCGAGTTGGTGCATATGGTGGCCACCGCGGTGGCGCATGACGATGGCCCTATCGCCTTTCGCTACCCACGCGGGGAAGGCGTCGGCGTCGACTTGCCCGAACGCGGTGAGGTTTTGGAAATCGGCAAAGGCCGGATCATCCAGGAAGGCGCGCGCGTCGCGCTGTTGTCATTCGGAACCCGGCTGGCTGAAGTGCAAAAGGCAGCCGAGGCTCTGGCCGCACGCGGGATCACACCGACGATCGCCGACGCCAGGTTCGCCAAACCGCTGGACCGCGATTTGATATTGGATCTGGCCGCCAACCACGAAGCGTTGATCACCATCGAAGAGGGTGCCATTGGCGGCTTTGGCAGTCATGTTGCCCAGCTTTTGGCGGATGAAGGCGTTTTTGACCAAGGCCTCAAATATCGGTCCATGGTTTTGCCCGACACCTTTATCGACCAGGCCAACCCTGCGGATATGTATACGGTTGCGGGCCTGAATGCCGAGCAGATCGAGGCCAAAGTTTTGTCCGTCCTGGGCGTTGTATCCATCGGCGAAAAACGCGCCTGAGGCAGGATACGCAACACCCAAAAAGCTTGGTTGCTTGAAAAGCTGCAAGTGCCATGTTTGGAAATCCGCAGACTTCCTCTGGTTCAGGGTGGGTCTTTGAAAGCACAGGACACGCTTACGTACGGGCGTGACGTTCCGGCGAGGCCGATTTTCTGGTAGGAAATAGAAAAACGAAAACTCCACCCTTGAGCAGGCGGGCGGATGAGAAACATCATGGCAGCTTTGGCGGCGCTCTTTCTGATGAGCGTGGCGGCAACCTCAAAAGAGATACAGGTCGGCAATGATCCGGGTGGGCGGATAGTGGATCGCATGGTCCAGATAGAAATCGCCAACCGAACCGACGCGCAGTTTCAAATCATTGGAGATTACTGCCACTCTAGCTGCACCATGCTGCTGGGCGCGGACGATGTCTGTATTTCGCCCCAGACGATCTTCGGGTTTCACGGTCCCCATCGTTCGAATCGGAAAAAGATGTCGGCAGATGAGTTCGCCAGAAAAAGCGCGTCACTGTCGAGCTACTACCCAAGTCCTGTCAGAAACTGGTTCATGTCCAAGGCGCGGTTCGCCGGGCCCAACGAGCTTTTGTTTGTGACCGGTGAGTACCTGATAGGCCTCGGCGTGCAAGAGTGCGCATAAGCACGCGATACCCACTTCCTTGGCGGGTATCGCAAAGCCTGTGCCATCAGGAGCAACTATTCGGCATCTTCCATTTTGGTTGCGTTTAGTTGCGCGAAGAGCTCGGCTCCGACGCGGTCATACAATTCGATCTGAGTCTCGAGGAAGTCGATATGGCCTTCTTCGTCCGACATCAGGCTTTCGAACAAACTCATCGAGACATAATCTCCGGCCTCTTTGCAGACGTCCCGCGCTTCTTTATAAAGTGCGCGCGCGCTTTGTTCCGCAGCAAGATCGCATTCCAGCGTTTCCCGGGGATTTTCACCAATCCGCAGGGGGTCAAGTTTTTGCAGGTTGGGATGGCCTTCCAGAAAGATAATACGCTCGATCAGTTTGTCAGCGTGCTCCATCTCTTCGATGGATTCTTCGCGGCTTTTCTTGGCCATGCTGCCAAGACCCCAATCGTCTTGCAGGCGGTAGTGCAGCCAGTACTGGCTGACGGCCGTCAGTTCGTGGCGCAGAGCTTTGTTCAGGTACTCAATTACCTTTTTGTCACCTTTCATGATGAAACTCCTTGGCTGTGTCTAAAAACTGGTGCGGAAACAACTTTTTTAGGCTCAATGCTATCACCTGACCGACGGAACCCAAAACAGTCAAATATTTGTTTTGAAACAGGTATTTGTCACTTTCCTGACGATTCCCGTTTGAATTAGGGCACGATTTTCTCAGGCACTAACAGTGCATTAGAAAAGGCTTAGTCGTTCCGAAGTGAGCGCCTTTCGACAGCGTCCCGCAGCCGCCCAAATCTTCGCCTTAAAATCCGTGTGATATCCACAAAGGGTCGAAGATAGATATCCATCAAGCGTGACGGATGTGCCTCAGACGGTTGCAAGCCAAATTTCAAATCTTCGTCGCGCCGCGACAGGTACAAAGACCCGAACACCCAGTCCCAAATGGCCAGCGCGACACCAAAATTCTTATCATGATGCTTACGTGCGATTGAGTGATGCACCTGATGCTGCGCAGGTGATATCAAGATGTGTTCCAACCAGGGCCAATACTGGATCGATATGTGCGAGTGCCTGAGGTTGGATCCCGTCACATGAAAGACAAAGGACATGACGTTCACACCAAGAACCGTATAGAGGTCCACCGCACTGCCGAACAGGAACAGGAAAACCGCCATCGTCGTCCCCTGCGCCACCGCGCTGCGCAGGCTAAAGAGAATACCCTCCAGCGGGTGCGTTCTGTAGACCGTGATCGGTGTCAGAGTCTCGGCCGAATGATGGGTTTTGTGGATGGCCCACAGCAGGGGCCAATGGTGCATCCATCTGTGCAGAAGGTATTTGGTAAAATCATCAAGAATGAAGATCGTAACTGTGAACAGGGCAACAATCACACCTATCGGGGCGTCCGAGAATACGCCCCTTTGCAGGAATGCAATGTCATGCAGCGCGTAGTATAGAGCCGTTGCAAT
The DNA here is from genome assembly GCF_013032505.1 of Ruegeria atlantica. Taxonomy (GTDB): domain Bacteria; phylum Pseudomonadota; class Alphaproteobacteria; order Rhodobacterales; family Rhodobacteraceae; genus Ruegeria; species Ruegeria atlantica_F. Next base: position 56,073 of record NZ_WQCG01000004.1, on the reverse strand, counting down.
CGCCAGCTGTGTCACCAGCAGTGGCGAGATGAACATCGTGAACACGCGGTTTATCAGGAAAATCTTGTAGTCCGCCTTTGCCGAACGCGAAAACAGGATTTTTCGGTCAAATATCTGCTGCAGCGCCAGCTTGAATGACGACCTTCGGACCGCAATCAGCCAAACCAGCGCAATGAGGACTGTCAAAAACAAATACCCCAAAAAGACACGCTTCTTGGGGTTGGAAAAATCGGTCAGGACAGAGCCTATATACTCGATAATATCCAAGTGGTGCCTTTCGGCTTGCTGTCCGGCGGCGCCTTTATGCGCGCCGCCGGATTAGAATCGCAGGATCCTTAGTCGTTTTCTGCCGACGCGTTTTCGCCCAGCTTGTCCGCCAGAGCGGCCAAATCAGCCGTGGCGTCATTGGCGCGGGATTCGATGCCGAATTTTTCGATCAGCAGTTTCTGAACTTTCAGCATGTTGACCTGATAGTCGTCCAGCGTCATTTCACGGCCACGTACAAAGTTGCCGTCTGCGTCAATGTCAGACACCATCTTCCCGTCCGGCATCGCCGGGCCAAAGCCGATCAGCCAGTTCAGGTCGATCGCGGTTGCGCCCAGGTTGTTCTTGCCCGACTGCAGCGCCATCGAGAAGCCTTTCAGCTCACCCCAATGCTTGACGTAGTTACGCAGCGCTTTGTCGCTGTCTTCGCCCGATTTGATCTTGTCGATGTCTTTGTAAACCGAACCGGCATATTTGAACGTGGCTTCAGCCAGCGTCTTTTCCCAGTTGGTTTCGATGATATCGGCATAGTTCTTCAACTCGGCACGCTGTTCATCGGTCAGCGCTTCGCCATTTGCCGAGGCAATCAGCGCGCGGCCGTCGCGGAAGGCGTTGAAGATGGTGGTCATGTACTGGGTGTTCTTATTGCCACCTTTATCAGCACCTGCGGCGTAATATGCCGGACCAAAGACAAACTCAGTCTTCAGGTCGATGACGCCATCGCCATTGGCGTCCGCTGCTGCCAGGTCCTTTTGCTTGGACACGGCATAGTTTTGCTCGGGGGACAGGGTCACGGAATGCGCCGCGGCACCGAAGTAACCGAACGCCTCATCCCATGAATGTTCTTTGCCTGTGTAATGCGCGCCCTCGGAATAGGGCTTGTCGTTGGGCTTGTTGTCGGCTTCCAGTTTTTCGTCCAGATAGTTGTCGACCGCCTGGTTATACGCCATCGCGCCCAGCGTGAATTTTGAGATCAGCTGACCCCAGTCCATCCCGTTGACTGGGTCGTAACCCTGTTCGGACGCGGCGGCCATCTTGATCATCTGCAGCGCAACGTCGACACCCGACTGATTGCCAGGCCAAGCGGTCATTGCGCCGTTATAGAACTTGCCCGAGATGTTCTTGCCCTTGGAGATTTCATTTACAGTAGCTTGCTTGACTGGAAAGCCGTCTTTCGAGACCGGGGCGATGATTTCCAGATCTTCTTCGGATCCGTTGAAATAGGCCAGCATCAGCGCTTCGACTTCGGCTGCATTGTTGCCACCGTCACCTTTTGCAGCGGCTTTCTTCAGGCTGTCGTGCAGAACGTGGCGCGCAATCTGACCCGAATAGGATACGGAATCGGTTTTGTCGCCAGAATACCCCTTCACGGTGACGGGGAACGGACCATAGGCTTGCTCAGCAAACGCAGCGCTGCTGAAGAGCGTCGCGGCAACGAGCGCCGAGGTGAAATTCAGGTTGGACTTAGACATGAGATCCCTCTTCATTTTCAGACTAAAAAAGTCGGATATTTTTTGTTGATGTTTTTAGTCAGCTTTTTGACCGACATGTCAAGTGCAATCCGAACCGGTCATGCGTTTTGTTGGTGGGTTTACCCAACCAGAAGCGTGCTTCTTTTCACCGCAAGGCTTTGTTTCTGAATTGTTTCAAAGGCTATTGCGTGGAACGTTTGATCTCCGTTTTGCGGAATTGGAAAGAAGTGGCTGAAATTGCGGAGCTCCAAATCACGTATTCTCTGAGATTTTGTGTTGTAGTAGGCCAGCGCCGGGGAACGAAGCTGCGGTTCCCCTTTACGTCTGCCTTGCACACATCACCATCAGCGAAATCACACCACGGGTGCGCTGCGGTCATTCTCTATTGACCCGATTCAGGGGTTTAACATCACCTGAAACAGAAATTGGTATTTCAACTGAATCCAGAGGCACGTGACCAACCTGTGCTTTTTTCTTCCTTCCACCGACTGGTATCAAAGTGCAGAAATAGCTACCTTCCCCGCGAAAAGATTTATTCTTGCGATCGGCACGAAAATAACAATTGAGTTCGCCGTTTAGTTGATTTCAGGAGCGTTTCTCTCGGGTCTTAAACACCTCGATTTCCTCGGGCAAACCGCGAACAGAATGATAGCCAGTTGACTGGATACTATGCGCCATGTGCCTGGCGACGCTCTCTGTCACCAATATCTTTTCGTCCAGTTTCTTACACAGGTCCTGAACCCGACTGGCCACGTTCACGGCCTGACCGACGACCGTGAAATCCAAGCGGTCCGGACTGCCGATGTTGCCAAAGGTGACGCGACCGAAATCAATGCCGACTACGAATTTGATTGGCTCTTTTTTCTTTTCGACTGCTGCATCGTTGTAGTCGCGCAGATTGGCCAGAGCTTGTTCTGCCGCCTGTACCGCAGATCTGCACGAGGCTGCCGCATCGTCATCAACGTTGAAAACAGCGAGTATGCCATCCCCCATGAATTTGAGAACGTCACCCCCATTGTCCTGGATAGGTGACACCGCCATCTCGAAATACTCACCCATCATGCAAAGCAAGTCGCTTTCGGACCAGGATGAGGCTTTCTCAGTGAAACCGCGCAGATCCGCAAACAGGATTGCAGCAGAAACTGTTCTGTGTTCGTTGCGCTTTATGTGCCCCTGATCGATTTCTTCTGCGGGGCCGTGCCCCAGATAGGTTTGAAGAAGGCTCTTTTGCGACTGGCGCATCGCAATGGGTTCCAAAGCAGCGGCAAGTGCGTATCGCGTGTCTTCGATGTATCGGATATGCGAGTCCGAAAACCCAGCATCTGCGCTAGAGGTAAAACTAGTGCCCTGAACCGAGCCGTTTCCATGTTCTAGCGGGATGGCCAGAAAATCGGTGGCGCCTGCTTCGGCCAGCTCGGCATAGACCGGATGTTCTGCCTGGACATCGAGATCGGTCAGACGCTTGCGCAATGGGCGCCGCTGGGTGACGACATATTCGAACGGACTGCCTTGCCACGCACTGGTCGACAAAACCGTGGTCGGTACGGTGTAACGGCGGGTTTCCTCGGGTGTCCAGATGATCCCCCACGCGCTGAGCAAAGGGTTAGAGTAATTCTGTGCGATCCTTGCGCGGGCTAAAGGTACGCCAAGCGCGGTCAATCCTTCGCAATACCCTTTGACGATGAGCCTCTCGTCGCCCAGCAGGCGACCATCGGAAATCAACCAGTGGTTCAGGCGATCAATCTCGGTCACTGGGCTCTCACACTCTTGTTCCGCGCTGATAGTTTACCCGTCATTGGTCGTTAGAAAACCCGCGCCGGCTGAAAACCCCATGTTTTTCTGCCGGGCGCAGGAGAGGTCGGCCTCAGCTTACTGCCGCTGCCAGTGAGGGGTCGTCTTCCAATTGTTTGAGCAAACGGGCCTGTCTCACCTTGGGGTCCAGTTCGGGGTCGCTCAAATAGGCCAGCATATGGGGCACGTTCTCGTCAATCTGTTCTTGGGTGGCCACGGCCATACCGTGGGCCACGAACGGCCTTAGATACGTCATTCCGGCCAGGTCCGCCGTCTGTTGGAACGGTTTCAGAAACTCGGCCATGGTAAAGTTGTTGTAACCACCTGCGTGATAGCTGTGCTCGGGGCCTCCAGTCGAAACAAGGATCAGGAACTCACGCCCTTTCAGTTGGTCACCGCCGGGCCCATAAGCGAAACCATAGTTCAGCACCTGATCCATCCAAGCTTTCATCACCGGGGGTGCTGAATACCAGTAGAATGGAAACTGGAACACGATCCGGTCATGGGCCAGCAAGAGGGCCTGTTCGGCTTCGATGTCAAAGCGCATCTCACTGCCGCCGATGGCAGTCAGATCACGGGTCGTCACGTCGGCGGCTTCTGAAAGTGCATCAAACCATGCGCGGTTGATGCGCGATTTGCTTAGGTTCGGGTGAGCGGTGAGTACGAGGGTTTTCATGTCTCTGCCTCTTGCAGCAATTTTGCGGAATATTGGGTGATCAGCGGGCGGCCATCGGGTCGGGTTTCAAAGCGCCAGTTTTCCTGAACGCGAGCTTCGATGTGCTCTCCGGCCACGGTCGTGGCGCGAAACAGAACTTCGAACTGTGCGGCACCGGGCTTAATTGAAACCTTGCTAACGTGATGCTCGGTTGGGCGCTGCAAAGTCTCAAGCACGCCACGATACCAGGCCCGCACGCGGTCATGCCCGCTGAGTGTGGTGTCGACGTCAGGCATGTCCCAGTGCACGTCTGGGTGGAGATCAGGCAGGAATTCTCCGATCGGATCCAGCCTGTCAAATCGGGCAAACCAGTCTGCGATGAAACTGCGGATTTCGGGGTAATCGGGCACTTGAAACACCTGTTGATCGTTTACTTGGCCAGTCGCTCAGGGACCGGAGCCAGCGAGTATTGGGACCAGAAAAACGTGTTTGCCCCATCCTGATCGGCGGACAAGTTGGTTGCTTCGACGATCTTGCCATTCTCGATCCGATAGACGAGGGCCCATGTGGTATCGACATTCGGTTTGCCGTCTGCGTTCGACCAGCCACGGTGGATATCAACCACATGGGTCTCGTCCGCTCCGAAATAGATGGGTTCAGCCTGAAATCCGGCTGTGCCCAGTTGTTCGAAGAAGGCCAGCACCTCATCACGACCAATCTTAGTTCCGGACAAGGGGTGGCGGCCTGGGATGTGCCATTTGACGTTTTCGTCCATCACGGCTGCGATGCCGTCCAGATCACTGGTGCCATAGGCGGCAAAGAAGTCCTGTACGACTTTGATATTGTCTTCGGGGGATGCGGCCATGGCGGTATCTCCTGCGATCAAGGCAGCGGTGAGGGCAGCAACTTTGGTCAGACTGTTCATCTTGTGTCCTCCTGAATACGTGGTGACAGCTTTCTGGGCTGCGATGACACGAAGATAATAACTCCGGCGATAAGTGATAATTCACTCTTTATTCACCTCTTTCATGTATAAAATCTAATAATGGAGTAATTCGGGGACACGATGCGCCTGCCACTTTCCACCCTCGAGATCTTTACCGCCATCGCGCGCCATGGGTCGTTGCGTGCTGCGGCAGAGGTGCTGGGCATCAAACCATCGACCGTCAGCCATCAGCTGAAAGCGCTGGAAGAACAGCTGGGCACCGCGCTTTTTGTCCGGACGACCCGCTCAATCAGCTTAACAGAATCCGGACGCGCCCTGATCCGTGGCGCGGGGCCTGCCTTTGACCAACTCTCCGAAGCAGTCGAAAGTGCCCGCAGCACCGGTCACGCCGCGCGGGGCACGTTGAAACTGGCGATGCCGGAATTCGCCTATCACCTGTATGTTGGCCCGATCCTCAAGAGTTTTTGTGCCGCGTATCCCGAAATCGAATTAGAACTGTCGCTGACCGATGCGCTGTCAGACATACTCGGCGAGGAGTTGCATGCTGGATTCCGTCTGGGGGATCGTGTGGCGCAAGACATGGTGGCGGTGCGGTTGACCCCGCCGCTTCCGGTGACCGTTGTCGCTAGCCCGGACTACCTTGCAACACGGGGTATCCCGGAAACGCCGCGTGATCTACTTGGGCATAACTGCATCCGCTACAGGTTTCAGTCTTCAGGTCAGATTGCGCCATGGAGTTTTCAATCGAGCGAAGGGGAGTACTCTGTCGATGTGCAAGGCAATCTGATCGCGAACGCTCTTCCAGCTTCTGTCGATCTGGCCAAGCGAGGACTGGGACTGGCCTATACGTTCAAAGCCTATGTCGACACGCAGATCGCTGCAGGAGAGTTGCAGCCGGTTCTGGATGACCATTTGGCCCCCACCCCAGGAATTTTCATGTATTTCCCGCGCGAGTATAAATCTATGATGCCCTTGAGGTTATTCATCGACCACATAAAGCGCCGGCAACCTGTTTGACCTTGCACGCGCAGACCTAACATATCGAGTATTGCAAGCTGGAGCCGCTTATTGCCCCTAAGATACGCTGATATCTACCCGTCAGAACCTTTGCTGAACAGCGATGCGATGCAGCGCCCTTCGGCGGCTGGTTTGATGTCAGTGCGTTATTTTCGGGCCGAACCTGATCGGATGCCAGAGGAGGTGTTTGCGGAACACCATGTCCTTTTGAACCTGCAGGAAAAGGGGCATCGCGTGCAAAACTGGCGGGACGGCACGCTGCGGGATTTCACCTTTTGTAAGGACGAGGTAATCGTGACCCCAGCAGGCATGAGGTCGGGGTGGCGGTGGTACGGTCAGTCCGACGTTATTGTGGTCACCTTGCATCCAGACAAGGTTCAGCGCTTTGCCCAAACTGAGCTTGGCACGTTGTTGGCGCCGGAACAGTTTCACGATCAGCCGCAGTTTTCCGATCCCGACTTGTGTGCTGCTGGCGTCATTCTGCGCGACGCGCTTGCAACAGACGATATGTCCTCGGCGGTGATGTTCGAGGCAATGAGCCGGGTATTTCTGGTCAAACTGCTGCAGAAATACGGCAAACGCCGTGCTGAAGAGGTCGAACTGTCCGCGCGTTTTTCATCTCAGCACTATCAACGGGTGCTGGCCTATGTGCAGGACCGTTTGGATCAGACAATCACCGTCGATCAACTGGCCCACGAGGCGGGCATGAGCCCTTCGCGTTTCGCGCGGGTATTCAAGGAAACGCTGGGCTCGACCCCTATGCAATATGTCATGGCCTACCGGGTCGAGCAGGCGATGAAGATGATCGAAGACCCCGCGCGCCCTTTGGGTGATATCGCTTTGGCCTGTGGGTTCTCGGACCAGGCGCATTTTACGCGCAGTTTCAAACAGGTGGTGGGACAGACACCGCGCGCGTTCCGCGCGGCGAATGCTGTCTAAAGCAGGATCGTTCAAAAACGTGGCAGTCCGGTGCAAGTATCGCTGCCGCCAGCAGCGTATCTCAACTGTCATCGGGCTTGCGCCCATCCAGACAGATTTTGGGAGATACCGCTATGAACACCCTCGCCCTGAACACCGCCGCTGCGCTTATGGCATCAACAGCAGCCGTCGCGCAGGTTGAAACCCGCGCCGTTACCTTCGAGAACGAAGGCGCTATGCTGTCCGGCACGCTGTACCTACCGGAAGAGCGCGGATCAGAACCGCTGCCGACGGTCGTCGTGACCGGAGCATGGACATCGGTTCAGGAACAGATGCCCGCCAACTATGCCCGCGAGATGGCCGAGCGCGGCTTTGCCGCCTTCACCTTTGATTTCCGCGGTTGGGGCAAATCGGGCGATTTGCCGAAGAACGTGCGCTTCGTAGAAAGCCCCGAGGCCAAGACATCGGACATCAAAGCTGCCATCGCATTCGTCGCGACCCTGCCCGAAGTGGACGCCGATCATATCAACGGTCTGGGGATCTGCGCTTCGGCCGGGTACATGGTCGATGCGGTTTCCGGCAATCCGTTGGTTCAGCGGCTGGGCTTGGTTGCACCATGGTTGCAGAATGAAGAGATCGTCGAGGCGGTCTATGGCGGTGCAGAAGGTGTCGCAGGGCTGATTGAGGTGTCCCACGCCGCCGAGGCCGCTGGTGGCCAGATCATTCCGGCGGCAGGCCCCGAGGGTGCAGAGGGCGTGCTGATGCCGATCGGCGGATACTACTATGAGGCCGACCGTGGCGCGATCCCGGAATATGATGACAAGTGGAACAATGCAGGCTGGGAAGGCTGGCTGACCTATCATCCCGCCGACAATCCGCAGCGATTGGATAAGGCACTGGCTATTGTGCACTCGGAAAGCGCGGCGATCCCGCAAGGCGTACAGACCTTCCTTGCCGGTCTCGCAGGCGAAGCGACGGCGCAATGGCTGGAAGATGTCACGCAGTTCGATTTCTACGACAACCCCGAGGATGTCACCCGTGCGGCAGATACCGTCGCTGACCACTTCCGCGCCGGTTCGAGCAAATAAACCCTTCCGGACGCCGAGTAATCGATCGGCGTCCACCCTCATCTATTCGGAGCATCCTCATGCGTAGAAAACTCACATCGACTCTTGCTGCCGTTTCCATGATTGGAACCGCGGCTCTTGCTGAACAACAGACGGATATCTCGACCGCCATCACCGACATCGCAGCAGGTGCTGACCGCCACGATTGGACCCGCGTACGCGACGCGTTTGCCGATACCGTCACGACGGATTACACCAGCCTCTGGGGCGGAAACCCGGTTACACAACCCGCAGATGAGCTTGTGGCGGGTTGGTCCGCTTTCTTGCCCGGTTTCGACGCGACGCATCATATGGTGACCAATCATACGATCACCTCTCTGTCCGATACATCCGCCACGGCACAGGCTGATTTCACAGCAACCCATCGTCTTGATGACGGCTTGTGGGTGCTGGGCGGCCGCTATGACTATGAGCTTGAAAAATCAGACGATCGCTGGGTTGTCACATCAATGACCATGACGGCAATCTGGGAATCCGGTGACCGTGGGCTTGTGGCTCTTGCCGGCCAACGCGCGGCCGAGGCGAATTGAAGGAGAGACCATGACCAGTCAGCGCATCGCACTCGTGACCGGCGCCAATCGCGGTATCGGTAAAGAAGTTTCCCGCCAATTGGCCCGAGATCACGGCATGAGGGTTCTGATCGGTGCGCGCGATCTGGCGAAAGGGAAGGCTGCCGCGGATGAGATCGGATATGGGGCGGAAGCCTTGGAATTGGATGTTTCAAGTCCGGACTCTGTTGCCGCCGCCTTCTTTTTGATGGTTGAATCTATCTATGGTCGTCTCGATGTTCTGGTGAACAATGCGGGTGTGGATTATGACACCGACCAACAGGTCCACCTCGCCGATCTGGATCGCGTTCGCCGCGCGTTTGATACGAACCTTTTCGGCCCTTGGGAGACGACGATCGCAGCGGTGCCACTGTTACAACGAGGCACGGATGCCCGGATCGTAAACGTCTCATCTGGCGCGGGGTCTCTGACCAATATGTCCGCCGGCACGCCCGGCTATGGCGTGTCCAAAGCGGCTCTGAACGCGCTCACCCTCAAGACCGCTGCCGCGTTGAAACCTCAAGGCATTCTCGTGAACGCTGTGTGTCCCGGCTGGGTTGCGACGGATATGGGCGGTGGAGGACGTCCGATTTCCGAGGGCGCCAAAGGCGTTGTCTGGGCCGCGACCTTGCCGAAAGGCGGCCCGACCGAAGGGTTTTTTCGCGATGGCATTGCAATTGATTGGTAGGTTCAATCGGGTGTCATAAAATCAATCAGCTTCCTGACCCGCGCAGGCAAAAGGCGACGACCAGGATAGACGGCGAACATGTCCCGCGTCATCGGTTTGGCGTCTGTGACCTGCAGCCGTTGCAAATCACCGTCCATCATATCCATAGGCAGCATCGCAACACCCAGATTGCGGCGGGCCGCCTGCGCAATGACATCAAGGTCGGACAAGCTGTGCGCGATCTGCTTCGGATGCAGTGTTTCCCCACTCTCTAGCACCCAGGGCTGTCCAGCCGTCAGCGCGGGCTGCGCCAGAAAGTTACGCCGTGATACTGGACCGTCCAACCCACGTTCTTGGATGAATCCTTGTCCTGCGCAAAAGCAGTAAGGAACCGACCAAAGCCGTTTCGCGACAAGACTGGAATCCGTAAGCGGGCCGACCCGAAACGCCAGATCGATATTGTCGCGAAAGAAGTCCAGCATGATGTTGGTTGTGTTCATCTCCAGCGCCACATCCGGATTCTGCTCCGCAAAATCCAACAGCCGAGGGCCAATGGTGGTACGTGCAGCCAGCGGAGGTGCGGTGATGCGGATGCTGTGGCGTCTGGTATCGTCGGCAAAACCCGCAATACCTTGTAACGCCTCGATCGGGTTCTGACATCGGTCCAGAAGGCGACGGCCCTCCTCCGTCAGGCGAACCTGGCGGGTTGTCCGCTCGAGCAGTTTGGCACCCAGATGGTCTTCCAACTCTGCGATCCTTCGGCTGACCCGGCTGAGCGGTATGCCCAAACGGTCCGCAGCCTTGGAAAAGCTGAGGTGGTTGGCGACGACAGTAAACAGGGCAAGGTCGTTATAGATCATTATCCTATTTTTGGGATTATATCTCTCAATATCAAATATTATCATTTGATGGCGTGATTTCTACCTTCTGCGCAACAGAAGGAGACAGCTCATGCCTTTCGCCGTTGAAATCACCCAGACCGGCAAACCGGACGTTTTGCGCAAGACCAACCGGCCGACCCCTTCCCCTGATGCCGGGGAAATCCTGATCCGCAATAAAGCCGGGGCGGTCAATTTTATTGACACGATCATCCGTCGCGGTGAGATGCCTGAGGGGATGATGCCCAATCTGCCTCATGTACCCGGGGTCGAAGGGGCCGGAGTGGTCGAAGCGCTGGGTACGCGTGTCGAAGGCTTCTCTGTGGGGGATCGCGTGGCGTGGATGGGGCCGATTGGCGCTGGTGCATACGGTACGCATTCGGTGATTGCAGCACCCTATGTCACCCGGTTGGCCGATACCGTGAAGTTCGAAACCGCCGCGGCAATCCCCGTCAACGGGATGACCGCCTATCACATGCTGGTCAATCTGGGCGGCGCTGCGGCGGGCAAATCCGTACTGGTTCACGCGGCAGCCGGGGGTGTCGGCACCATGGCCCTGCACATCGCAAAGCATCTGGGCATGACAGTGATCGCCTCGACCAGCACCGACAAGGTTGGGTATGCCAAAGATCAAGGTGCCGATCACGTCATCGACTATCGCACCGAGGACGTTACTGCGCGGGTGATGGAACTCACCGACGGGCGCGGCGTGGATCTGACGCTGAACCCAATCTCGGGCGAGTCTCTGAAATCAGATCTCGATGCGCTGGCGCCTCTGGGCACTGCAGTTCTGTTCGGGTTCCTTGCCGGCCCGCCATCAGGCAGTTTTGCCGAAGACTTGGCGAAGCACTTCCAGAAATCCGTCTCGATCCGAGTCAGCGACATATACACATATTTTGGTAACCGACCCGATCAATTTAGCGCGGATATGGCCACAGTGTTTAATCTGCTTGAGACGGGCGTTCTGCGTCCGCAGGTCACGGCTCTGCCTATTGCCGAAGCCGCCGAGGCACACCGCCGTCTGGAAGCCGGTGAAACCACCGGCAAGCTGGTGCTGAGCATCGACTGATCAATCCAACAAAAACGAGGAGCCATAACAATGAGTACGGTTTTCGAAACCGCCCTGAAAGGCAAGCACATTGTCATTGTCGGCGGTAGCAGTGGTATGGGGAAGGCAACGGCAAAGATGGCCACCGCCCTCGGGGCAAAGATCACTATCGCCAGCCGAAGCGGTGCCAAGTTGCATGCGGCGGCAGACGAAATCGGCGGCGGAGTGCAGATCGCACCGGTCGATACAACTGATGAGGCCGGCGTGAGATCATGGGTCGGGGCCCTGGGCGCGGTGGATCACCTAGTGATCTCAGCTTCAAGTGCTGCGCATGGTGCGTTCACCGATCTGCCCACAGACGATCTGCGCGCCATGTTCGAAGCCAAGTTTATAGGGCCCTATTTGGCTGCGCGCGAAGTGTTGCCTGTGTTGGTTGAAGGCGGCTCGATCACGTTCTTTTCCGGTGTGCTCAGCCGTCGCCCATCCGCCGGAGCCACTGGCCTCGGCGCGGTAAATGCCGCAGTCGAGGCACTGGCGAAAGGATTGGCGCTGGAGTTGGCTGGTCGGGCACGGGTGAATTGCATCAGCCCTGGCATGGTCGCGACTGAAGCCTATGCCGAAATGTCGGAAAAAGCACGTGAAGGCATGTATGCGCAAGTTGGTGGCACCCTGCCCGTAGGCCGAGTCGGAGAGGCCGACGACATCGCGCAAGCAGTGATCGTGGCGATGACAAACGGGTTCTTAACCGGCACTGTGCTGGATGTAGACGGCGGCCACCTGGTGCGTGCTTGATGCCTGGCCTAAGTCCTGTGTTAAGAGCAAAGTGCGCCCAACATTGCGGCCAACCATTTCAGTGGGTGAGAGGATTACCGATTTCCACTTCCTCAGCAAAGCTGCCGTTCACCCCGAGTGCAGCGATAGTCTGCTTCCGACCCTGAGCGACGATTGCTACGTTCGTCATCTATGTCGTCTTTGGGCGCGAAGCAGTCATTTGCTGCACCAGGCCTGAATGACGGCTCGGCGGACAAAGGCCTTTCACAATAGCTTTCTCAAGGTGGTAGCAGACCGAAGTAACTCCGTTCAATACAGTATGAAAGTATCGTGCAATGAGTCGCAAAGATCGTTCAACGAATGCCGCTGAACGAACTAAAACTTCAAGATTTTTGCGCGACTATATAGCGGCTCTGGAGCATTGAGGCTTGATCGGACGTAAAAAGGATATCGAAGCCTGCGGACGCAATCTTCCTTTCAAGCGCTGAACCAGACACAAAATGCACAAATGGGGCTTTCCCAAGAGCCTGCATAATTGGGATCGCGACCCGACTGATCATCGCATATTTGAAACCACCGCTCTCAGGTGCGCAGACGGTTTTGGATATGAAAAACCCACCGGGTTTTGTTAGCGCAGAAATGTGCTGGAGCGCTTTGTCCAAATCGGGCAGGAGATGAAGCAAATTATGCGCCAAGACTACGTCGTAAGAACCTTCATCAAGACCGTGCTCGAGAACTTCAGCCACCTTGAAAGTGACATTCTCCAATCCTTCTTTAGCACGCTTGTCATCGGCAATCTCGATCATGCCCGGAGCGAGATCCGTGGCAGTGATATGGGCAACATGCGGTGCAAGCAGCAGCGCGGTTGAACCCGTTCCGCACCCGATTTCCAGTACGTTGTCCTCTGCTTTCAGGTACGACTTCGTAACCTCGAGCGTTTTCAGATACCCTTCCATGTTGCGGATTGGGTCTGCCGCATACTTTTGCGAGATTTTGCTCCAGAACGCGGCATCCTTGGACAAAGCAGCCATTTCATCACTCTCTTACAAGGTCGTTGCCGTATGCTCTAGTTCCAAACAATCATTTATGGAATTGCCGCAATCTGCAGAAGTGTTATGCATAAATGCATGAACTGGAAAGCCATCAATTTCGACTGGAATCAAGTACGGTCCTTTCTTGCGACAGCCGAAGAAGGCTCGTTTTCAGCAGCGGCGCGCGTTCTTGAGCAAACTCAACCCACTGTCGGCCGTCAAGTTGCTGCGCTGGAAACGGCGCTTGGCATCACCCTGTTTGAAAGAGTCGGAAAGTCGCTTAATTTGACGACTGCTGGCGCCGAGCTTTTGTTGCATGTCAGAGAAATGGCGGATGTGGCAAACAGGATTTCTGTTACCGCAACAAGTCAGTCGCAAGCTGTTGAAGGGCAAGTCAGGATTACCGCGTCCGATGTGATGTCTGCCTATCAACTGCCGCCTATCCTGAAAAAGATCCGACTTGCGGCACCGCGACTGGAGATAGACATCGTTGCTGCAAATGACATACGAGACATACAGCGACGTGAGGCTGATATCGCCATCCGACATGTACGTCCGACGCAGCCTGATCTGACAGCAAAGCTCGTCGCCGAGGCCACAGCTCATTTTTATGCGGCACCGTCGTATCTTGATCAGGTGGGACGGCCAAAAAATGAAAGCGAACTTGCGAAATTGGACTTTGTCGGGTTTGGGGACATCGACACGATGATCGGCTTTCTCGATCCGGCGGGCATAAATGTCACCCGAAAAAGCTTCCGGATTGGCTCACAAAGCGGGATTGTATCCTGGGAACTGGTGCGCCAAGGTTTTGGCATAAGTGTAATGTCGGATGATGTGGCTGCCTTAACACCAGGAGTGGAGCGCGTGCTTCCCGACCGCGAGCCGTTTAAGTTCCCGATTTGGCTGGCGACGCACTCCGAGTTACATACTGCACGAAGGATCAGACTGGTGTTTGATCAACTCGCGGACCAACTTAGCTCAGGGATCATCAGGTAAACCGGGAGTTCGTTTTATGTCACAGGTCATTCCAACGCTCCACTTGCTATGTGGCAAAGTCGCTTCCGGAAAATCAACCCTGGCAGCGGAACTGGCGGAAAGAGACGCGGCCGTGCTCATTTCAGAAGATGAATGGCTTAGCGCCCTTTTTGGCGACCAGATGAAGTCCCTGCAGGATTATGTGAATTGCGCTTTCAAACTGCGACTGGTCATGGGTCGTCACGTAGCGACCCTGCTGAAGGCTGGCGTTTCAGTCGTTCTCGATTTTCCAGCGAACACAATTGAAAACAGGGCCTGGATGCGCGACCTGTTGAAAGACACTGCTGCGCAGCACCACCTTCACTTTTTGGATTTGCCCGATGAGGTTTGTCTGCGTCGGCTGCAAAAGCGCAACAGAGAAGGAGCGCATGCCTTTGCAGCAACAGAAGATCAATATCGCCGTATTGCCCGGCATTTCGTGCCACCATCATCTGAGGAAGGTTTCAATATCATAACTCACCGTTAGCGGCTCCAGACATTCAAAAATGTCGCGGCAGGAATTAGGTATTTTGGCCAACCGCTCTCACTCGAAAAGTGAACAAATGCTCACAGACACACTTTACCGGGTCTTAAGTCTGGAGTTTGCGGTGTAACGAAAGGTGTATTCCAACTTTCACTTGCCGCCCAATGCTCGCAGTCCACAAACACATCGGGCCAAGCATCATTTCTATTCCAATGATATAAAGAGTGCTTTCGGGTGACCTTTTTTCAAGCACAAGCTTGGAAAAGCACCCGTGGCAGAGGCTATCAGCGTTAAAAAAGTCCGCTTTGGGCTGTTGGCAGCCTTGTGCACTCGCAACTACCAATCACTTGGCTACGTCCGGTCCGAGCTCAATGCATCAGCTCGGGCGTGTCGCAGAGAATGTCGGCAAGGAGCCCGTTCTTTGATTTTGGTTTTTTCGGTGCGCACGCTCGCTGCGGATATTTTGCTGCATGGGAATCCGCCGTTGTACCGCAGCGCGGCGAGAAAACCAGGCGTTCACACCTCGGGCAGCATTGTTGACCTGCCCAATTTGGGATGGAGCTGACATTTAGAATGTTAAACTCCAATGTCTGCTGCAACAACCCATAGCGGTATGGGCGGACACCAACGTCACAGGAAAGCCCTTTTCAAAAGCGACGCATTCACTGGCTTGAGATAACCGAGCTGTTGCGATGAGACTCATACAGCGCAAAGCAACGCTAAAGACCTTTCGTGAATTTTGTTCACCAACTGAGCCGGTTTATTGAATTCTCAACACAAGACAATTGCGCTTTATTGGTGTCGTTGAGGGGCGTAGATGGTTAGACGCACGCGAAGACAAGAGACATCAGAAACCGGATTGGAGCCGGGCGCACTGCCTGCACTTCAGATTGGGGGTGCTTTGAGGCCGCTGTCGTCCTTGGAATTGGCTGCCATCGAAGCGCATGCCTATGACATTCTTTCGACAGTGGGTATGGTCGGCTTGCCGGCAGAGGCGATCGAACGGGCGATTGCTGCAGGGGCGTGGCATCGCCCTGACGGACGCCTTTGTTTTTCAAATGAGATGATCAGAAATGCACTGTCTCGTGCTCCAAGAAAGATCACGTTACCGGGGTTCACTGCAGACAGGGATTTGCGGATCGGCGGCAGCCGGGTTCACATCGGGACCGGCGGAGCGGCCGTTCAGACTCTGGATGCCGCAACCGGCGCCTACAAGGACAGCTCACTGAGCGATCTCTACGATCTGATGCGCGTATTGGATGCATCGTCGAACATCCACTATGGTGTACGGCCCGTTGTTGCCAGGGATTTGACAGACCCGTTCGAGCTGGACATCAACACCGCGTTTGCCTGCCTCAAAGCCACTTCGAAACCAATTGGCATCAGCTTTTGCGAGCCTGACCACATCGACCCGATAGTTGAGTTGTTCGATATAGCGCTCGGCCACAAACATGCATTCCGGGAAAGACCGTTTTGCATGGCAGTGATTGTCCATGTGGTTCCCCCGCTGACCTATAGCGCCGAAGGAATACTGATGCTGGAGAAGGCCGTGAGAGCAGGCATGATCCCGCAGATTTGTTCGGCTGGCCAGGCAGGTGCGACAAGTCCGGTCACCTTGGCCGGCGCATTGGCACAGGGCTTGGCAGAATCGCTCGCAGGCTTAGTGGTGGTTGACGGAATCCAGGCGGGTAGCCCGTGCATTTATGCGCTGATGCCCTTCATTTCCGATTTGCGCACCGGAGCCATGAGCGGTGGCAGTGGTGAAGCAGCGATCGCCAATGCTGCCGCGGCCCAGCTTCTGGCCCATATCGGCCTACCATCCACAGTCTCGGCGGGTATGACGGATTCCAAGATGGTGGATGCCCAAGCGGGCTATGAAAAAGGCTACACCGTCGCCCTGGCCGGACATGGCGGCGCCGACATGATCAACCTTTCCGTGGGGATGCTGGGCTCGATCATGGTGGCCAGCCCCGAAGCGATGGTGATCGATGACGACATGTGCGGGGCAATCCTGCGCAGCATCAGGGGGATTGAAGTGAGTTTGGAGACACTCAATCTGGACGCGGTGGAACGCGTCGTCACCCAGGACGGGCATTATCTTGGGGAAATCGAAACGCTCAAGCGTATGAAGTCAGACTATCATTATCCGGCTCTTGCCGATCGCCAAAGTGTCGATGACTGGGTTGCTGCAGGCCGTCTTTCGATCTGGGATCAGGCACGGACCCGCGTGACCGAGATTCTGGCAGCACCGCATTCGGCCCATCTTGATGCAGAGGCTGAAGCACGTATTCGAGCCAACTATCCCATCCATCTTCAGCCCTAAAGAGGAGCCGACATGCACGTCTTCAGAAGTATGGTCATCGACAGTGACATAAACAGAGTCTGGGCGGCCGTTCGCGCCTTTGACGGTGTAGTGCATTGGAATCCGGGCGTGGCAGGTGTTGGCCTGGAGAACGGATCACCGACCGCCACCGGCACCATCCGCAAGCTGGACATCGCCGATGGCACAGTGTTCCGGGAAACATTGTTGGCCCATTCTGATACCGATCATTCCTATACCTATGACATCCTCGAAAGTGCGCTTCCCGTGACCGGGTACGTGTCCACGCATCGATTCATTCCGATCACCCATACCGGCCAAACTCTGGGCATCTGGGAAAGCCATTTCGACTGCGCCCCCGGGGTCGCTGATGAAATGGAAAGGACCGTCGGTGACATGATCTATGTCGGTGGCATGATCGGACTGAACCAATTCCTGAAGGAGACTGAGAATGGCTGACACCCTTGCCACTCGCGCCGTAATTGGCGTCATGACGCCTGCGATGAATACCGTGGTCCAGCCCGAGTTGGAATTGCTGCGACCGAAGGGTGTGACCAACCAGATGCAGCGCTTTCGTTTGGGGGGCGATGCGGTGTCGGATGACCTGCCCGACGAAGCGGCAAAGTTGATGGACTGTGCGCCGTCGGCAATCGCCATCGGCCTGACAACCGACGCAGGGCCCGGCGGGCCGGACAAACTGAAGGCGCGATGCGAAGATATCGCACAGCAGGTCGGCGTGCCGGTGATTGGCGCTTCGCAGGCCGATTATGTGGGGTTGCGCGCCTTTGGGGCGACGCGTGTTGGCATTGTCACGCCGTTCAACGCTGAAGTCGATGCTGTGGTGAAAGCAAATACTGAAAACGCCGGGTTCGAGGTGGTCGCGATCAAGGGCACCGAAGCGCCCTCGCTTCCTGCCATCTGTGAAACTCCGTTGGACGATATCCGGTCCGTCTTTGCTGAAGTCGCTTCCTCGGATTGCGATGTTATCCTTCAGGTCGGAACCGCGCTGCCCGTGGTGGCCATGATCGGCGCGTTGGAAGACACCCACGGCAAGCCAATCGTGGCCTGCAATGCGGCGGTCTATTGGCAAGCGCTGCGCGCCGTCGGCATAACCGATCCGATCCCTGGTTTTGGTAGACTGTTGGAGTCGCACTGAATGCAAAGCCATGCAGAGGTTGTTGTCATTGGCGGTGGCGCAGTTGGTGCTGCCATCCTGTATCATCTGGCTAAGGCGGGCGTCACCGATGCCGTTTTGCTTGAAAAGAATGAACTGACTGCGGGGTCGACGTGGCATGCCGCGGGCAATATTCCCACCTACGCTAACTCGTGGTTGGGCATGCGCGCCGGAAACTATGCCTGGCAGCTTTACAAGGAGCTTGCCAAAGACCCGGTCGCGCCGATCACCTATCGGCATACATCCGCTATCTGGCCTGCTCACACGCCTGAGCGGATGCAACTATTCCAACACCTGTGCGGTGTGTCTCGATCGGCGGGGTTTGAGCTGTCGATGCTGACGCCGTCACAGATTGAAGAGATGCACCCTTATTGGCAGGCTGACGATACAATCCATGGTGGGATATTTGATCCCTATGAGGGCGACATCGATCCCAGTCAGTTGACCCATGCACTAGCCAAACACGCCCGGGACTTGGGTGCAATGGTTCATCGGTTCACGCCCGTCACAGGATTGCGGCAGCATGCGTCGGGGGAATGGGTGGTTGAAACATCGACTGGCACCATTGTCGCGGGAACCGTGATAAATGCGGCGGGCTCAAGCGGCGGACGGATTGCGGCAATGGCGGGGTTGCACGTGCCTGTCGTCACCCTTGAACACCAATATATGGTGACATCGCCTCTGGCGGTTCTCGAGAAGGACACCGACGCGTTTCCTTTGATCCGAGACCCCGACATGCGGTTTTATCTCAGGCGCGAACGAAACGCCTTGTTGCTCGGGTCCTATGCCCACGAAGGGCGCCCGGTCTGGCAAGACGGGGTTCCTCAGGACTTTGACCATCAGTTGTTTGCAGATGATATCGACGGGATGATGGCGGTGTTCGAAGCGGCCTCAGCCCATGTGCCTCTGCTTGCCGAAGCGGGTGCCCAGCGTTTCGTTAATGGCCCGATCCCCTATTCGCCTGACGCACTTCCCCTTGTAGGGCCCGCCGCAGGTGTTCGAAACTTCTACCATGCGACAGGCGTTCAGATTGGCATCACGCATTCAGCGGCCATTGGCAAAGCCATGGCCGAATGGCTGACGACAGGCGAAACCGAATGGGATCTGTCCGCCTGGGATCCCCGCCGGTTCGGGTCATGGGCCACGCAAGACTATGCAGCGGCACGCGCGTCCGAGCATTATGACCTGCAATATGCGATCCCCTATCCTCATCGTCTTATGGATTCTGGGCGACCGCTCAACAAGACCCCGCTCTATAAGCAACTTGTCGAACAGGGCGCGGTCATGGGACAAATCGGCGGCTGGGAACGGGCATTCTGGTTCGATCTGGGCAGGACAAGCGATCCAAGCGCTTTGAGCTTCGGACACGAGCCTTGGCAGGATGCCGTGCGGATTGAATGCGAAACGGTTCGTGATCGAGTCGGGATCATGGACCATGGCGGCTTCACAAAATTCACCCTGGATGGGCCCGACGCGGCCAAGGTGCTTGATAAAGTAGTCTGCGGAACGCTGCCGCCTGTCGGTCGGGTGCGTCTGTCCTATATGCTGACACCCAAGGGACACATATGGTCAGAAGCGACAATTGCCCGTTTGGCCGACGACAGATTTCTGCTGTGTGGCCCTACCCTGGCTGTTGATCGAGACTTCGACTGGATTGCGACCGCTTGCGGCGATGCCGACGTTCGTTTGACCAAGGGTTGCACTCGCGATGGCACGCTTTTGGTGATGGGTCCGAAATCCCGCGATCTGTTGCAGGGCCTCACTGCCAATGACCTGAGCGCGGCCAATGCACCCTGGATGAGCCTGGCCGAAATCGAGATCGCAGGTATGCCGGTCACGGCCATGCGGGTCAGTTTCGTGGGCGAGTTGGGTTGGGAGCTACATGTCGCCTCGTCAGATCTGGTGGCCCTTTACGATGCGATCTGGGCGGCGGGCAAGCCGCATGGCATCTGCAATTTCGGTTCTTACGCGCTTAATGCCATGCGCGTCGAAAAGGGATATCACGGCTGGGGCGCGGACTTTGGCGTTGAATACACGCTGTTCGATGCTGGTCTTTCCAGATTCGCGAACATGTCCAAGCCTTTCACCGGTCGACAGGCCGTTGAAGAACAGGCAATGCAGGAAGCTGCATGGGCCTTTATCGGGTTGGAGATCACCGATCTCGGGCCAGAGCCATTGCCATCCGACCCGATCATCCGAGAGGGGCGGGTCATCGGTTATCTGACGTCGGTCTCGATGGGCTGTCGAACCGGCAAGTTGTTGGCGCTCGGCTACGTCGAAAATAGTTCGCTCGAGATAGGAGCGGACTGTTTTGTTCAAGCCTTCGGCGAGATGCGCGCGGCAACGCGTCATTCTCACCATGTGTACGATCCAAAAAACGAGAGGCTCCGGTCCTAACCGAACCCGCCGTTTGCTGAAGACCACCGCGCAAGAGCTTGGGCGACTTCCAGAATGGGGCCTGTGCCCTTGTCTTCGGATCGTATCATTGCGACCCAAGGCACTTCGATTCCATCCTTGCCGACGCGCAGGCCAACTATACGTCCAGCTTCGATGGCCGGGCGCACGGCCCAGCCAGCAAGCACGCTGCTGCCCTGACCGGCGGCCACAAGCTCGACGATGGCTTCGGGCATCTCGACCGTTGTGGTCCAGCGTGGATAGCGCCCGGACGGGCGAAACAAACGGGCAAATTCACGATCCGGCTCAGGGGTCAGGGCGTAGGTGATGAAGTCTTCCCCTTCGATATCCTTGCCTTCGATATGAGTTTTTGCGGCAAGCGGGTGATCTGGTGCGAAGATGAACAGCAACTCGTCCCTGAACAGTGGAATACAATGCGTTCCAATGGGGGTTGCCTCTTCTGACGTCACAACGATGTCGGCGTGCCTGTTTGCAAGTGCGCCAACAGGTTTGCGCGTCACGCTTGCCATGACCTGTAGCTCAATTCCCGGTAGCCGCGTTTGCAGATAGCGGATGAAATCGGGCAACCAATGCGACGCGCTGTAGGTTTCGACCGCGATGCGCACGACATGCTCCACACCGCGGTCCATTCGTCGAACATCGCGCTCGGCCCGGTCCATTTCGGTCAGAACGCGATCCGCGACATCGGCAAGATATTCCGCCGCCGGGGTCATGCGCAGGCGCTTGTGGATGCGTGTAAACAGAACCAGATCCAACCGTCGTTCGGCTTCTTTGATGCGATGCGAAAGAGCCGATGAAGTGACCCCTAAAGCCTCGGCCGCATCATTGACACGCCCGTGTTCGGCAATCGCGCGGATCATCTTCAGATGACGCAAATCAAGAAAGGGGCCTTCTGCCATTTGAACCTGAGCAGATTTCACATAACAGGTGATTTTCTTTATCGCTATTCATCATAGGTCAAGTCGAAACTTTGATCGAGTGAGACCGTCCGTTATTAGCCTTGGACGAACATTCCAGCATCAACATGCTTGCGCCCTTTTCTCGGGCTGCATGCGCGGCACAAAGATCCGTGTTACCAGCGTCGATGATAATGGAGCACAGGCGCTCATGCCTTTGCCCCATTCCGCGGTGCCCTGAACAGGTCCTTGCGCAGCGTCATGAGCGCGCCCGGATCGATCTTGGCTTGAATAATTGTTGTTTGTTCCGATGTAATGGCCTCTTGTAGGGCGGGGCCCATACCCCCGGGCCCGTTTACCCAGATGCCCTTACCGCCGCAAAGCTCAGCGAACTTGTCAAACCGGGGGCTTTCTATTTCCGCGCCCAGAAGGCGGCCCCCGTAAAACTCTTGCTGATAGGCTTTCTCAGCGCCCCATGCCTCGTTGTCGAGCACCACGACGGTAATCGGAAGCCTGTGCGAAATGGCGGTTTGAATCTCGATCATAGTGTAACCAACAGCACCGTCGCCCATGATCGCAACAACCGGACGCTCAGGGGCCGCGGCTTTTGCGCCAATCGCTGCGGCAAGACCAAAACCGACCAGACCAAAATCCAGCGGTGTGATCAGTGACATTGGTTCGTAATGGGCCAGGCGATCCGCGGCCTGAAGGCAGGTGTTGCCGGTATCAAGTGTAACAATGGCGTCTTCAGGCAAGGCATTGCGCAGCTCCGCCAAAGCGCGGCGAGGGTGCAAGGGCAGCGTTTCGATTACAGCCTCTTTGGCCCGTTCAACCCAAAGACTGTCCATATCCGCCTTGAAGCTCTCGCGCCATGCGTCGCAATTTGGCTTCTGGCCTGCCTCGGTCAGCGCTTCGGCCGTGAGGCGCGCGTCACCTTGAGCCGCGATTTCAGCAGGGAAATATCGACCAACGGCAGAGCCTTCGACATCAACATGCGCGATGCGGGTATCTGCACCAACGTAGTCGTTGGAATGGAAGGTGGAATTGAAGCCAAGACGAGCGCCAATCACGACCATCACATCTGCCTCTTTCGTCAGACGACTGGCCACGCGGTTGCCGCGCGGTCCGGCTTGTCCGGCAAACCAGGGGTGGCCATGGCGCATCACATCTGCATGGCCGGTCGAGGCCACAACGGGCACTTCAAGTGTTTCTACCAGCGCGGTCAGCGCATCACGACCCGCGCCCCATTTGAAACCACCTCCGGCAAAGATCACCGGGCGTTCCGCCCCGGCCAGCAACGCGGCAATGGTGGTGACGTCAGCAGGCGCGGCCGGACCCGGGCGCGCAATCCGTAGCGGTCTGGGATCAATGGCGGGGATCTCTTCAGCAAAAAGGTCGCGTGGGACATGCAGCACAACGGGGCCTCGGCGACCGGTATTGGACAGACGGATCGCATCCTCAAGCATCGGAGCCAGCCGCGAAGGATCTGTCACCATCACCGAGCGTTTGCAGATCGGTGCAAAGAGGGTAACCTGATCGACCTCCTGAAACGTGTCCTTGCATTGATCCGCGCGGGTGATTGCGCCCGCGATGACAACCATCGGCGAATAGGCTAGATGCGCCTCGGCCACGGCCGTCACGATATTCACCACGCCGGGACCGGCCTGCGCGCCTAAAACCACGCCTGGCTTGCCGGTCATACGCGCCCAAGCATCGGCCATGTGACCCGCCGCGCGTTCATCGCGCGCACCGACATAGGCAATCTCTCCGCCCTGATATAGCGCGTCATAAAGTTCCAACATTGATCCACCCAAGAGGCCGAACACAGTGTCGATCCCATTGGCCTTCAAAACGCGATAGACGGCCTCGCCGCCGGATATATTAGTCATCTCTCAGTCCTCGGCTCTTGGGCGCAGGTTGTCGGCATCAAACAGCGGGGCGTCATGTATCGTCACCGGATAAGCATCATTCAAAATCTGAACCGTAAGATTTGCGCGCGGCGTCCCTTTCTTTACAAAGAGCCACCCGAGCGATTTGCCCACCGTGTAGCCGTAGCCACCCGACGTGGTCAGACCTACGATCCGGTCTTTCAACAAGACCGGCTCTCCGCCATAAATATCGAGACTGTCAGCATGAAGCTCTGCATAAAGCAGCTCCCATTCCGGATTACGCGCCAGCATCGCGTCCTTGCCGATGAAATCACGATCCTTGGCCACGATGAACCTTTCAAGCCCAACATCCAGCGGACCGACATCAGTCGTCATTTCACCGCTGGCGCGATAAGCTTTTTCCATCCGCAATCCGTTGAAAGCATAGGACCCCAGATCGGCCAGTCCAAACTTGGCACCTGCCTCGAACAGAGCATCATAGATGTCTGCAATGCGCTCCAGCGGGGCGTGAAGTTCCCAGCCCAATTCGCCCACGAATGAAACGCGCAACGCATAGCAGGGCACCTGGGCGACCGTGATTTCCTGCCCTGAAAGCCATGGGAAAGCTGCATTGGACAGATCGGCCTCTGTCAGTTCAGACAAAATGCGCCGCGAAGCAGGGCCTGACATAGCCAGCATTCCCCAATCGGCGCTGTGATCAACAATCTGCACGTCTTCACCCGGCTGGATATGGCTTTGTATCCAGGCGAAATCCGGGTTAGCGCGAGCAATTGGGGAGCCTGTGAAATAGCGATCCTTATCCATACGCCAAATGGTGATCTCAGTCTCGAACCGGCCCTTTTCGGTCAACAGATGGTTGAGGCTCATCCGCCCGTTTTTGCAAGGGATACGGTTGGCAGACAGGCGATCCAACAGTTTGCCCGCATCCTTGCCAGTGATCTCGAATTGGGCGAATGCGCAAAGGTCGATCACACCAGCGGCTTCACGGGTAGCTTTTGCCTCGGCCAGCGCATTTTCATGCCAGGGCTGATGGCCCCAACCGATTTTCTCAACTTCACCGACATCCCCGAAGTAACGCGGACGCTCCCACCCTGCAATCTCACCAAACACCGCCCCTTTGGCAGCCAGCCGATCATAGAGAGGATGCCGGTTCACAGGGCGCAAGCTATTGAACTGTTTTCCGGGGCACGGCGTGTCATGACGGCGCATGAATTCGTCTTTGGTGCGCTCAACGATGTAATGATCCGATGCAAAATCTCCGTAACGGCGGGGATCAAGGCTGCGCGTGTTGATCGAGGTTTCGCCGTGCACCATCCAGTCGGCCAGTACTTTGCCAGCACCGCCGCCCCACGCAAGACCAATGGATGAGCCACAAGACAGCCAGACATTGGGCGCACCAGAAGGCCCGACCAGCATTCCTCCATCCGGCGTATGGGTGATCGCGCCGCGCACAACGCGTTTGATTCCAAGCTCGGCCAGGATCGGCATCTTGTCGAAAGCGACCATCAGGAAATCGCCAATCGAGTCGTAATCCGCAGCAAACAGCTCGTTCTCGGCGGCCCATGGCGCGCCTTCAGGCATTTCCCAAACGGTCGGGCAAACATGGCCCTCGTAAATACCAATCAATCCGGATTTCTGTTCCTGCCGGATATAGCCACCATAAGAGTTGTCGCGCATCACCGGCAATTCCGGGCGGCCTTCGAATTCGGGCACTGTGTCGGTGACAAGGTAGTGATGTAGGCAAGAGACCGAGGGGATCTTGAGCCCGAACCATTCGCCGACCTGATTGGCGTAGGAACCGGCGGCAATCACGATATGCTCGGCCAATACGTCGCCCTTTTGGGTCTTGAGCAGCCACATATCGCCCCTGCGACTGGCACCCAGAACCTGATTGTGCCGCTCGATCTTTGCCCCTCGAGCACGGGTAGCAGCGGCCAGTGCCATCGTCACGCCAGACGGGTCTATGTGCCCATCCTCATAGGTTCGTACGGCAGCTTTAACGTTATCGACATTGTAGAACGGGTTGCCTTTCGCAACCTCATCCGGCCCCACCAAATCCATCGGCAGATCCAGCAATCTGCCGACGCCCATGATCGATTTCATCCAGTCGACTTCATCATCGGTTGTGGCAATGCGGAACCCACCGACCTCATGCCAACCGATGCTTTGCCCCGTTTCCAACTCGACGCGCTTGTAGGTCTCGATCGAGGTCTTGTTGATCCAGCCTGCAACACGGCTGCCCACGGCATGGGCAATTTGCCCTGCTGCGTGCCATGTGGACCCGCTGGTCAGTTCAGCCTTTTCAAACAGGATCGTGTCGGTCCAGCCATTTTCAGCGAGTTGGAACTGGGCCGCAACGCCCATAATACCGCCGCCAATGATCGCAACGCGGGTCGTGCGTGCCGTCTGCGACATCAAAACGCCTCCTTGGCGGGTTGTAGCGAACATTTTGCGGAATAGCGGGTACAGGCGATTTCCACCTCGAACCCCGTCACAACGTCATGCCCCGCAATCAGATCCAACGGCGCGTTTATCATCGCCAGCGCAGCAGAGCGGTCAAAACGATAGCTCCACGCCGCAGAAGTTATCTGTCCAACGACGCGGCCATCATAGTAAATCGGTTCATCATGAATCGGGATCGCGTTCGGGTCATCGAACATAAGCGAAACGATCTGACGCTTGGGTGGACCCGCTTTAATCAGCGCCTCCTCACCTACGAAGCCGGTGCCAAAAGCGCAGAACGCACCCAACCCGGCCTCTTGCGGGGTTGTGCCCGGTGTCAATTCATGGCCGAAGGCACGAAACCCACTTTCGATCCGCAAGCTGCCGCTGGCAAAGAGGCCCGCATGAGAGGCACCTGCCACGACAAGCGCCTCATGCGCGGCCATGGCCATGTCAGCAGGAACATAAAGTTCATACCCCACTTCACCGGTAAAGCTCAGACGACCAGCCCAACCGCGCGCTAACCCGATCTCGACCGACGCAAAACAAAAGCGTTTGAGGTCAGGTACTGACGCATTGCTGGCAGCCTGCAATACGTCGTGCGCTTTAGCCCCGGCGAGGCCAATCACGGCATAGCCGCTTGTCACATCGGTAAACTCGACACGGAAGTCACCTTTGGTGTCGCGCATACGTTTCATGACACGGACAACTTCGCCCGCACCGACGATCATCAGATAAGTCGCCGGGCCATGACGTTGCACGGTCAGATCGCTTTCAACACCACCTCGCGCATTCAGGATTTGTGTATAGGCGATGCGCCCTTCGGCGATGTCCATCTGCGCGGCACATAGCCGGTTGAGAAAGGCGCAGGCGTCCGGCCCCTGTATCATGATCTTGCCAAAGGCGGATTGATCAAGAATGGCCGCGCCATTGCGGCAGGCGTCTACTTCCCGCTTCACCTGACCGCGCCATTTCGGTGCGGCGAAGGTGAGTGGCAGATGCGTTGCGTCTCCACCAAAATGCACGGCGCGTTCCCAGCCCCCTCGCGCCTCAAACCGCGCGCCCGCGGCCATCAGCCCCTGGTGAATTGGCGAGCGGCGCTGACCGCGCCCAGTGTCCATTGAACGACCCGGATAGGGATTGTCGTAGTGCCGACCCAGCACCTCAGGAATGCGGGCTTCTAGCGCGCCCAACACGTTCATTTCGGGACTGAAACGGCGTATGTCAGCTTCGTTCAGTTCCATCGTC
The DNA here is from genome assembly GCF_013032505.1 of Ruegeria atlantica. Classification (GTDB taxonomy): domain Bacteria; phylum Pseudomonadota; class Alphaproteobacteria; order Rhodobacterales; family Rhodobacteraceae; genus Ruegeria; species Ruegeria atlantica_F. Next base: position 29,058 of record NZ_WQCG01000004.1, on the reverse strand, counting down.
GGCTCGCCCGCGATGATCCATTCTGCCATCGCCTTGCCCGCGCCACCGGCCAAAGCGATCCCGGTAGAATTCATGCCCCCCATCAGGAAGAGACCCGGCACCTCAGGGCTTTCACCCAACATGAACTGGCTGTCGAGTGTAAAGCTTTCGGGGCCGTTCAGCAGCATCCGCACTTCGGCGGTTTCCAGAGCGGGAATGCGGCGCAGCGCATTCTCCATCATCGGCATGAAGTGGTCCCAATCTTCATCCAGCAGATCGAATGAAAAATCCGCAGGCAGATCGCGCGTAGAAATGCCCTTGGCATGAGGCTCAAACGAGCCGACCAGCAAGCCCTCAACATCGTCGCGGGCATAAAGATAGGCGTCCTGATCGTTCAGCGTTGGCAGATGCACACCTTTGCCAAGCGCTCGTACCTCGGCCAGCGGCTTCGTCAGAATGTAGAAATGCTCGCAGGCATAAAGCGGCATATGCGCACCAGCCATTTCAGCCACTTCGCGCGACCAGAGACCGCTGGCGATCACGACCTCTTCGGCCTCAATCACGTACTCACCGATTTCGACGCCCGAGATGCGACCATCTTTCTTTTGCAACCCGGTCACACGGGTGTCTTCGAAAAATTTCACACCGCGCGCCTTGGCTCCTTTGGACAAGGCAAGCGCCACATCAGACGGGTTCACGCGCCCATCAGCAGGCGACCAAACGGCACCGATCACATCGTCCACTTCAATCAACGGCCAAAGTTCTTGTGCGCGGACGGCATCGACCACCTCGGCCTCCAGCCCAAAAGCACGACCAAGCGATACCTGCCGTTTGATGTTGGTCAGCCGGTCCTCATTGGTTGCCAGCGTCAGCGATCCCGTTTGTGTCCAGCCAGTGGCCTGTCCGGTCTCAACTTCCAACTCGCCGTAAAGGTCAATCGAGTAGTTGATCAATTTCGTCAGCGTCGCCGACGGGCGCAAACGCCGAACCAGACCGGCGGCATGCCATGTGGTGCCTGACGTCAGTTTCGAACGCTCCAGCAGCACGACATCTTTGCGCCCTTCGCGGGCCAGGTGATAGGCGATGGAACACCCGACAACGCCACCGCCGATGATGACGGTGCGGGCGGAGGACGGGAGGGTCATTGCAATGCTCCGTCGCGGATCATGTCCGACAAAGTGTCGTCAAAGGCCAAGAGCGCTTCATCAACTAGTTCGGGTGTATGCGCGGCTGAGGTCAAACCAGAAGTATAGGCCATCATATCCACGCCGCGCGTCAGCATGCCGTCGCGATAGGCTTTGACCAAGGGTTTCGGTAGCCCCCTAATTTCGGCAGGGCTAAGTCCATCCAGACTGCTACGGCCGAAAAACACGTGGAAAACCGAACTGTCGCCATAGGCAATGCCCGCGATGCCCCGCCTCTTCATGGCGGCATTCATACCATCGCGCATGCGTGCGGCCATGGTATCGGCATGCGCCTGCGCCTCGCCGCTGGCCAAGAGCGAAATCGCGGCACAGGCTGTAGCCGCAATCAGGGGCGAGCCGTTAAAAGTGCCCTTGTGGCTGACCGCAGGCCCAAACCCGCCTCGCACGGTTGCATTGTTCAAAAGCTCCATGATTTCGGCGCGACCACAAATCACGCCACCGGGCAAACCGCCTGTCGCGATTTTTGCCAAAGTGGTGAGGTCGGGTACGATCCCGTCGCGTGCCTGACGCCCACCAGGCGACCAGCGAAATCCGGTGATGATCTCATCAAAGATGAGCACAACACCGGCGGCACGCGCAACGTCGTACAGCGCCATCAAGGTATCGGTGGCCAAGGGGACGCAGCCATAATTCGCGCCCGAGGCTTCAATGATTACCGTGCCAATACGGTCATCCCGTAGCGCGCCTTCCATAGCCTGAGGATCGGCTGCACAGATATGGATCAGATCGTTGATGGCATCCGGGATACCCAAAGACGGCGCCTGATCGCTGCCCGGCCTTGCCCCTTTCAATGCGTGATCATGCCAACCATGGAAATGGCCCTCAACACGCAGCACGTGATCCTTGCCCGAATATGCTCTCCCAAGTCGCAGTGCCAGCATCGTGGATTCCGTACCCGATGCGGTGAAACGTGTGCGTTCGGCAGAAGGAATTAGCCGGTTGACCCACTCGGCCCACTCAATCTCCTGGGTGTGGCAGTCCGCGCTGAAAATCGAACGTTCGGCCTGTCTCTGCACCGCTTCGACAATTGCCGGGTGACAATGTCCTAACATCTGACTGGCGCTGCCCATTTTGAAATCAATATAGCGGCGTCCTTCAACGTTCCACTTTTCGGCACCTAGCGCGCGATCAATGTATATTGGGTGCGGATCACGAAATCGTAGCTCATGGCTGACGCCGCCTGGCAGGCTCGCGCGGGCGCGGGTGCTAAGATCTTGGTTCATCATTCCGGCCGTCCGATTTGTGCCCGTGTCAGGCGGATATCAAAATTCATCCTAAGCGTGCGATCCACTTCGTCCGGCAGGTGGCTGGGATAATACGTACTCAGGATCTCTCTCGCCTTCTCCCGCGCAACGTCGCCAATCCGCTGAGCACCATCATCTTGCCAGTCGCGAGGCGCGCGCCGATCGCCGATCTCGGGATAGAAGTAATCTGACTTCATTCGGCCGAATGTGTGTTGCTCACCCAAAAAGTGCCCTTCACCCCGACAGACATCTGCGATGACATCAGCGGCGATATTTTCGGGTGTTGCTTCGACGCCGCGTACAGTGCGCAGGATGTTACCCAAAAGGTCATTGTCGCTGACATAGGCCGCGTGACTCACCCCCAAAAGGCTCGACATCATACCGGCGGCCTGGGTAATGATATTTGACCCGGCATGCGCCGCCATTGTCACCGCCAGCGATTTCTCGGCCCCATATTGGGCATCCAGCCGTTTTGCATCTGTGATCCCGGCAATTGAGCTCGTTGGCAAATCCCATCGCCGACCCATTTGCGCAGCACCTGCCATCAAGATGGCCTGTTCACCGCCACCGCCGCTCATCGATCCAGTCCGCAAGTCTGCCACCAGAGGTTTAGGCGCAAAAATCGCCTTGACCTTTGGATCGACCAATCGCGCAAATACCAGACCTGCCAGCGTTTCCGCTATCGCCTGCACCAGCGATCCGGCAATCGTTGCCGGGCTGGTGGCCCCGGCCTGTCCGGCGCTGATCAGCTGCACCGGGAACCCGGCCTTGATCGCCAACTCCAGCACCTCACAGGCTTCTTCGGCAAAACGCATTGGCGGAACCACATGGCACACCATGATCGTTAGGAAGGGACGGGCACGAAATGCCTCTTCGCCACCGGCGATTTCATAGCAAAGCTTTGCAATATCGGCGACGTTCTGCGGCTCGGTAACCGAAATCGAAACGTGCTTGGACGTGCCCGTAAGACAGGCGTAAGCGGTGTTCAGATCCATCGACGCGTTGTCTTCGACATCGCGTGCCACAACCGATCGGCTAAAGTGGTGAATATTGTCCATCCGGTCCACGATCCGCGCTGCATCGTAGAGGTCCTGCAATGTCGAATCTCGATATTCATGAGTGTCGAGATCAAACACGCCAGGCGCCGCGCCGCCGGTAGACATATGCACGCGGGCGGCTTCAATCTTCAGGTCGTTCTCGGGACGCTGGCCACATAAGGTGAACCCCCGCTGCGCTCCGTCCATCGCCCATTTCACCAGCGCGCGCGGGAACAACAGCCGACCATCATCCGTCATGGCCCCGCCAGCAGCAGTGACTTTTTCGATCATCGAGGGAATGGCCTGGCTGAGCCCCAGGTCTTCAAGAAGCTTATATGCGGCTTCCTCGACCATACTTTCTTCGTCAGGCAAGAGCGGTTTAAGACGCCCACCAATCACCCCTGGCCATACCGGTGGCTGCGGGCCAGTCTCCGAGACTTGCTTTAAGCGGTCTTTACGACCGCGCCGACGGTTTGCCATGGTCATCGATTCATGAGCTCAGGTTTATGCAGCCCTATCCTGCACCGGAAATAGCAGAGTTTACAAAAGCAACATTCTCAGCAATGAATGAGAAAAACTCATCTATTGGATTGCCGTGACAGCTTCTCTTACAGCTTTACGTGCCTTTGACGCCGCCGCCCGGAACGGCAGTTTTCGGGCAGCCGCGGCGGACCTAACTGTGACCCCGACTGCGATCAGTCATCATATTCGCGGATTGGAGGATCAGTTTGGCGTCAAGCTATTCAGGCGGGAGGGTCGTGATGTCACCCTGACAGCTGAAGGCAGGCGCTTGGCCCACGCTACCAGTCAGGCCTTTGGCCTGTTGGACAGTGCGGTTCAATCCATGCATCGAAGCGCACGCAAAGCGGTGCGAGTTTCGGCGGGACCGATCTTTACGGCGCGCTGGCTCATGCCACGGATTAGTGATTTTTGGGAAGCCCATCCCGAGATCGAATTGGAAGTGGTGCCAGCCCTTTATCCCGGCGCGCACGAACGCGAGAATGTCGATATCATAATCCGCTGGGACCGCATCGCCGACATGGCAGAAGATGCAATCAAGCTGCTTGAGCTTAGCCCGGTCGCCATAGCATCCGAAGAGTTTGTCACTACACGAGGACCTATCGATCACCCAAAGGATCTATTAACCTTGCCCCTTTTGCATCAAAGAAATCACTGGGGATGGCGGGACTGGTTTGAGGCAATGGGTGTTTCAATAGCCGATCTGCTTTACGGGCCGATCTTCGAGGACGCAAACGTGCTGCTGCGCGGCGCTGCCGAAGGCCAGGGAGCAATCATTGGCTGGCTTCCACTGATCGACCAGGATCTGGCGGAAAACAGAGTCGTTCGGATTTTTGATGAGCGTATCGCCCCAACCCATGGCTACTTTATCGATGTCCAGCATACCAGCAGGACACGTTCTGAGGTTCGAGAAGTTGAGGATTGGCTTGTCACACAATCATGATTGACAATTGCATCAGTTGTTGAGCGATTGGCCATCATGTTTTCATGAAGCTGTCGATCTGTAATTGCTCACAGATGCCACGCCAGCTAACACCCTGAAGGGCAACGACAGCTCCATCCGCAGATCGGTCAGGCGCCCAATTTCGATTAACGCCTGTTGTTCTTGAAGGCTGCCGTCGGAGCCTAACCTCGTTAATAAGTGCAGAACCTAGGTCGGCGTGCCCGTCTTAGTTGGGACCTTTTTCACAGCCCTAACTCTAACAAAAACCAACATTCACCATCATCAAACATATTAGAGGAATGCGTATCAAGGGAATCGATGGCAAGAAAATCGGGGCGCATATCCATCAACAAAATAACAGGGGATACACAATAACACACTATAAAAAATATTAAATTACAGCGCCTTATCTTCAAATATGGTGCCTCAAGAGGGACTCGAACCCCCGACCTTGTCCTTACGAAGGACCTGCTCTACCAGCTGAGCTATTGAGGCAAGCGATGGTGTCCTTAAACCCTAGTGCTAATGCGTGCAAGTCTCGTTAGCCGTGGAAGCCTTCAATGCGCGTGATGATGATTCGGACAGCGCAAATTGCTGGCATCCCACGCCATTCCTGCATTGCTACAAAAAACCAACCTTGCAAAGTACTTAGCCTCGTCTCCGTTGCTTTGTCGTTTAGATTGACTGACTTGCATTATTTCTATATTTCATGAAATATGATAGAACGAATAACAAGCCAATTGGCCATCCTGGGTCATCCGCAGCGCATCCTTGTGTTTCGCATGTTGATCCGGCGTTTTCCTGACAGCGTCCCTGCCGGAGAGTTGGCGGATGAGCTCGACCTTAAGGCCAGCACCCTATCCAATTACCTGAACGCGCTGCAGCGTTCCGGGCTGGTCAAACAGGAACGTTCCGGGACGTCCCTGCGCTATTCGGTAGAAATGAATAACGTGCAGCAGATGCTTGACTATCTGATCGTTGATTGCTGCCGTGGTCGTCCGGATATCTGCATGCCTTTTGCTCAGGGAAGTGAGACGGTGACAGATCGGAAGTTCAATGTCTTGTTTCTGTGCGTGGGCAACTCTGCCCGCTCAATATTTGCGGAATCCTTGCTGCGCCAATTGGGGGGTGACCGGTTCAACGTTTACTCGGCCGGTACCCAGCCCACGTCCCAGCTCAACCCGTTCGCTTTGCAGGTCCTGAGCGACAAGGGGCACGACACCTCTATCCTGCGGTCCAAACATATGTCCGAGTTTGCGGAGCCCGACGCGCCCGAGATGGATTTTGTCTTTACCGTCTGCAATCAGGCCGCAAACGAGGAATGTCCTGCCTGGGAAGGCCAGCCAATCAGCGGCCATTGGGGAATGCCCGACCCGGTAAATGCCACAGGCACGGATGCCGAGAAAAGCCTGGCCTTTCAAAACGCCTACGGCGCGCTCAAGCGCCGGATCGAGGCCTTTACGTCTTTGCCGGTCGAAAGCCTCGACCGGATCGCATTGCAATCTGCTGTTGATGATATTGGCAGGACACCCACTGAGGACATCAAATGACGACTTATGCTGTGAACGGGCTGGGCCGGATGGGAAAACTAGCCCTAAAGCCGTTGTTGGACAAAAGCGCAAAGATTGCATGGATCAACGACGCGGTTGGCGATCCTGAAATGCACGCACACCTTCTGGAGTTTGATACTGTGCATGGGCGTTGGGACGCTACGTTCGAGCATGATGCCGACAGCGTTACGATCAACGGAACCCGTCTGCCATTTATCGGAACCAAAGACCTGTCTGAACTGCCGCTGGACGGCGTCGATGTGGTGATCGACTGCACCGGTGTCTTCAAGACCGAAGCCAAATTGGCGCCGTATTTCGAAGCTGGTGTGACGAAGGTTGTTGTCTCGGCCCCGGTCAAGGATGGCCCGACTGCCAACATCGTCATGGGCGTGAATGAGACTACTTATGATCCGGCTGCCCACAGCATCGTGACAGCGGCGTCCTGCACAACCAATTGCCTGGCACCTGTGGTCAAGGTCATCCACGAAAACCTGGGCATTCGCCATGGGTCGATGACCACGATCCATGACGTGACCAACACACAAACCATCGTGGACCGCCCCGCCAAAGATCTGCGCCGGGCGCGCTCGGCGTTGAACTCTTTGATTCCAACCACCACCGGTTCGGCCACGGCGATTACGCTGATCTACCCGGAACTCAAAGGGCGGCTGAACGGGCATGCCGTGCGCGTGCCGCTGTTGAACGCGTCGTTGACCGATTGCGTTTTCGAGGTTGAGCGTGAGACAACCGTCGAAGAGGTCAACGCGTTATTCAAAACCGCTGCTGACGGTGATCTGAATGGCATCCTCGGCTATGAGACGCGGCCGCTGGTTTCTACCGATTACACCAATGACGAACGGTCTTCGATTGTTGATGCGCCCTCGACCATGGTGGTCAATGGCACACAGGTGAAAATCTATGCCTGGTACGACAACGAAATGGGCTATGCGCACCGCTTGGTCGATGTCGCGCTGATGGTGGGTGCTTCGCTGTGACCCAACGGCCCGCAGGACTGTCGGCCTATATCGCGGTCACGGCGGCCTATTGGGCTTTTATGCTGACCGACGGGGCCCTGCGTATGCTGGTGCTGTTGCACTTTCACACGATGGGGTTTTCGCCGGTTCAATTGGCATATCTGTTTGTACTTTATGAGATCGCCGGCATCGGCACGAACCTTGCCGCGGGTTGGATCGCGGCCCGGTTCGGTTTGACATCTACACTTTATGCTGGGCTGACATTGCAGGTTGGGGCACTGTTGGTTCTCACTCAATTAGACCCTAATTGGGCGATTCCGACCAAAGTTGTCTTTGTGATGATCGTGCAAGGGGCCAGTGGAGTCGCCAAGGATTTGGCCAAGATGTCCTCAAAATCCGCGGTCAAACTGTTGGCCCCAACTGACGGCGGGGGGCTGTTCCGCTGGGTTGCGGCCTTAACCGGGTCAAAGAACGCCGTTAAGGGGCTTGGCTTTCTGCTTGGGGCTGCGTTGCTGGCTACCTTGGGTTTTATGTGGGCCGTTCTCGCAATGGCGGTGATACTGGCGGTGATTCTTGTCGCCGTCATCCTGTTCATGCCGCCCGGCCTGCCCGAGGGTCGCAAAGACGCCAAATTCTCTGAGATCTTTTCGAAATCCGCCAACGTGAATTGGTTATCAGCTGCTCGAGTCTTCTTGTTTGGTGCACGGGACGTTTGGTTCGTGGTCGGCATCCCGATCTACTTTTATGCCGTACTCTCGGACGGCACCGAAGAGGGCAACCGCGCTGCGTTTTTCATGATCGGCACATTCATGGCTGTTTGGGTGATCCTTTACGGGGCCGTTCAGGCCGCTGCACCGAAAATCCTGCGCGCGAGTGAACGGACCGAAGGTGACCTGATCCAAGCGGCCCGAAACTGGGCTGCGGCGCTGTTCTGCGTACCCGCGTCCCTGACCATCGCGGTTCTGCTGTCATCCGGTCCCGAGGCATGGCTGACTGCTACGCTGGTTGTCGGCCTTTTGGCCTTCGGGGCAATTTTCGCGGTCAACTCGTCGCTGCATTCCTACCTGATCCTGACTTTCACCAAGTCCGAGCGGGTGACAATGGATGTGGGCTTTTATTACATGGCCAATGCATCGGGCCGCCTTGTCGGCACAGTCCTATCTGGTTTGACGTATCAAATCGGTGGACTTTCACTGGTTCTGGGCACCGCAGCCGCGATGGTCGCCTTGGCCGCGCTGACGTCCGGCAAACTGACCGATCAGACAAAAGAGGCATATCCATGAGCATCTTCGAACGCTACCTGACTGTCTGGGTCGCACTTGCCATGGTTGGTGGCGTGCTGATCGGGTTGGCAGCACCCGGGCTGGTCCAACTGATCGCTTCCGCCGAAGTGGCCAGTGTCAATCTGGTCGTGGCTCTTTTGATCTGGGCGATGGTTTATCCAATGATGGTCGGCGTCGATTTCGGTGCGGTGGCAGGCGTTGCACGCCAACCGCGCGGGTTGATCGTAACGCTCGTCGTAAATTGGCTGATCAAACCGTTCACAATGGCCTTTCTGGCGGTTTTGTTCTTTGACCACGTCTTTGCGCCGTGGATTAAACCCGAAGACGCCGCACAATACACCGCCGGGCTGATCCTGCTGGGTGCCGCGCCCTGCACAGCGATGGTGTTTGTCTGGTCACAACTCACTAAGGGCGACGCGACCTACACATTGGTTCAGGTATCTGTGAACGATCTGATCATGGTCGTGGCATTTGCCCCGATCGTGGCCTTTCTGCTTGGCGTGACGGACATCCAGGTCCCTTGGCAGACACTGGTCCTGGCAACTGTGCTGTATGTCGTATTGCCGCTGATCGCCGGCCTCTTCACCCGACGCAAACTGGGATCGCAGGAGGCAATCGATGCGTTTTCCGCACGCGTCAAACCGTGGTCGGTCATGGGCCTGATCGCCACCGTCGTCATCCTTTTCGGTCTGCAGGGGCAAACCATCCTGGCCAAACCAATGGTGATTGTCCTGATCGCCATACCAATCCTGATCCAGAGCTACGGTATCTTCGCCTTGGCTTACGGCGCAGCATTTGCCCTAAAGGTGCCACACCGGATCGCCGCACCCTGCGCAATGATTGGTACGTCCAATTTCTTTGAGCTGGCTGTCGCTGTGGCCATCAGCCTGTTCGGCTTGAACTCGGGCGCGGCACTGGCAACGGTTGTCGGCGTTCTGGTTGAAGTTCCGGTAATGCTGTCATTGGTCGCATTTGCAAACCGCACTCGCGCGCGTTTCCCCGAACCCGCGCCAACATAAATTGAGTTGGCGCATTCAAACCTGCGTCAAAGAACTGGAACGAAGAACGGTTTTAAACGTTCTTTTGCCGAGATTGCGGACAGCACGTCCTGAGCGGTATCCAGCGACTCGCGGATCGTGACATCCATATCCAGGTACCGATAGGTTCCCAGACGGCCGACAAATGTGACGTTTTGCGTGCTTTCAGCAAGCGCAACATACTCACCCAGCAGCGCTTTTTCCTTTAGCTGACGGATCGGGTAATACGGTATGTCGTCCGGACCAGCAGCACGGGAAAACTCGCGATAGCAGACCGAGCCGTCATGCGTTTCCCATGGCGAGAAGTGCTTATGTTCGGTAATCCGGGTAAAGGGCACCTCTTCCTCGCCATAGTTCATCACCGCGCAGCCTTGATAGTCGCCCTCATAGGTGAACCGTTCGAAATCAAGCGTGCGATAACCCAGGCGCCCAAGCTCGTAGTCGAAATAGCCATCCAGCGGGCCAGAATAGAACACGTGATCGAAACCAACCGCCATGTCGCGATCGAAAGTGGTATTCAGCTTCACCGTGATACCAGGGTGATCAAGTATACCGGCAATCATGTCGGTATAGCCGTTTTCGGGCATGCCCTGAAATTTATGAAAAAAGTAGTTGTCGTCGTAGTTGAACCGTACTGGCAGGCGCTTGAGGATCGACGCCGGCAGTTCGGACGGGTGACAGCCCCATTGCTTGATCGTGTAGCCTTTGAAAAACGCCTCATACAGATCGCGACCGACGAACCGCATCGCCTGTTCCTCGAAACTCTGCGGGTCGGTGATGGATGTGTCGGCCTGCTCTTCGGTAATAAACGCATGCGCTTCGTCCGGGCGCATGGTCTTGCCGAAGAACTGGTTGATCGTATGCAGGTTCACTGGCAGCGAGTAGACCTGCCCTTGGGACGTGGTTTTGACCCGGTTCTTATAGGGCAGGAAGTTGGCGTATTGGTTCACATACTGCCAGACCTCTTCATCATCAGTATGGAAGATGTGTGGCCCGTAGACATGAACCATGACGCCAGTATCGGCATCACGTTCCGTGTGGCAATTGCCGCCGATATGGTCGCGGCTGTCCACAACTGTAATGTCGTGCCCTTGTTCAGAAAGCTCTCGACCGATTACGGCACCGGACAGACCTGCCCCCACCATCAAAAACCGCATATCAGGTACTTTCCTGTTTCAGCGAAATTGTCGTCATGTCCAGCGGTTTGATCAACTGACGGCGTGCAATCTTGAAAATTCCGGACCTCGCCTCGCTGGCACTGCGGAACTTAGGCAGGACCGACATCCATGCCCGGCACATATGCCACCCCAACTGCAGGCGACCCGAGATTGGCTGCCCACCCTGCAGGATCGCGGCAAAAACGACAGGAACGGTACGCCGCGACAGATCAAACATCTGCTTTAGAACGGCCTCTTCCTCTTCCGAACTGAGGTTGTTCGACGCAGCCATCGCAACTTTCAGGTTCTTTCCAATCGGCCTTGTGTGATGCATCGCAATTTCGTCCAGAATTGCTGTTCGAAACGCGCCGGCCTCGGCCCAGCGGCACCAGATATAGTCCAGGCCATACCCGCTCATCGTACCCTGAAACAGCGGCAGTGCTTTTTTCAGGATATCTTTGTGCAGGCATGGGGCCATGATCTCGATATAGTTCGTGTACCTCAGTACAAACCCCGGGCATTGGCTGAACACAAAATGCGAGAAGTAGCTTTCGGGGGTCAATGATGGTTGCGCAATGCGCAAGCCGTGAAACTGCATGGCATCGAACAGCGCATTTACGTCTGCGGCGCTGATATCCAAATCGTCATCCGGCAGCCAATAGTAGTCATACTGATCAAGGTCACGATCTGCGAGGGTCTTGAATAACCCGTCCCACTTGCCGCCCTTCACCAGCACGGCCTCGACGCCTGGCTCAGGTTTGAAAGCAGCAAAAGCCTCGTCCGAGAAATAGCTGATCAGAAGATCGAAGTTGCGATCTTCATAGGGAATTTCCTGCCACCGGTGGTGCAATGACTTGTTGCCCGCACGGACAACCACAAGGCTATTCTTCATGCGCGGTTCCGAACCCGATTTCCGGCCTGCATCAATGGGCCGAGCCCTTCAATCATGTCTGGGTTCAACGGATGGCTCAACCGCCCGTACGTGTACTTTGTCTGGTACATTAAGTTTCGAACGAACCTGGCCATTGGCGAGCCAGGTTTCATCTTGCTGCGGCAGGGGTCAATTGTGCTGTCTGTCTCTTTGCGCTCTGCGACCATCTGCTCGCCCAGCGTGAGGATTGGCACATTGTGTTCCCAATAGAACTTTAGGTCGATGTCGATGGGACGCGCAATCGGAGCCTCAATCGCCAATAACCGGGCGGCTGCGCGTCGGCCGATAATGTAACCTGTGGTTCTGGGTGGCAGACGATCTGACAAGACAAGATCCTGATCTGCAACGGATTTAATAACCTGGCCATTGTTGCCTGACACGCCGTCGATCTTGATCATGACGTCTTCAAAACATTCGCCGCATTCGGCCAATTCATTAAAAAAAGGCCTGGGATCCTGAACGAAAGTTGCGTCATCTTCCAAAACAAGACTCACATAGTCGGAAGAGTCCGCAACTTCCTGCCAAATCTGACGGTGCCCCAGAGTGCAAGCGACTTCGTTAGGGCTGAGAGGACGTTTGAATTTGATCCGGTTCATGTCTGCGTCATACAGATGCCGCAACTCAGAGTTGTCCAGTTGATCTCCGGCAATGGCGTCGCAAAATTCATGGTTCAAGCCAAAGCGGGCAAATTCGCTTTCGCAGAAACGTCGCCGTTCAACATCTTTCGGCAAACTCAGAATGACAGCCTTAATCGACACTGTTCCAATACCATTTATATTTGCGCCACGTTACTATGAGCCGTATTTACCAAGCACAAGCGCAAAAGGTCTATCTTTTCCCCATGACGCGTCAAGGAGTTCCTGCGGCAAAAAACCGCTGAATTTCAATCGTTACTCTCACACTACAGTTATCTGCCCCACAATATCAGAGCTTCCAATCTCTTCACCCTGATACATATCACAATGAAAGAAAAAAGAAAATCGCATGACCTTATCAATTGAGGCAGCGCGGCTTTCTGCCAACACTTCACAGGATTCGCCATAACTGAGGGATCTCACGTCGCAGGATATACGTAAAGGACGCTCAAAAGTTGTGCAGACAAAATCAAAATTTGCCCCAGAAGCGCCCCCTGGAAACCAGCACGAAAGCCAACAATCCACGGCGCCACCTCTTCGAATGGATCATCAAAACCTTGCACAACACAAAGCTAGCCCTTATCTGACGGGGCCTCTGCGCGACCTGTTGATTGGGTACCTGTGAAGCGTCGTTTGATCTGCCCTTTAGGCCGGAAAGATTATAGGTTATCTGAGCGAGCGCATGATTTCATGATCTGGAGAATGCAATGATTAAGCGTGCCTGGACCGAATGGCGATCAGGCTATATGGGCCGCCTCCTCACCGAGAGCTTTTTTGCCCAAGGGCCTCTATATGCCGTTGCCATCGTTGCAATGATCGCCGTGGCCGCAACCACTGCTGGCTCTGCCTTCATGATGGAGTACATCGTGGACGCGATGACCAGCCCTGAAATGCGCGAGTGGGCGGCCGTGATTGCTCTTGGCGTTGTATTGCTTTTCTTGACCAAGGCGCTCGCCTCTTACATCCAGTCCATCTATCTTGCACGCGCGGGAAACCGGATCATCGCGATGCAACAAGACCGCGTGTATCGTAAGCTTTTGCGGCATGGCATTTCATTTTTTGCCCAGAATGAATCTTCGGATCTCCTCATGCGCACCACGCACGGTGCGCAAGCTGCCCGAACCCTGATCGATGTCGTAGTTACCGGTTTTGTGCGTGACGCCTTGACCTTGGTCGGCCTTGTAATTGTCATGGTGTACCAGCAACCAGTGCTATCCATCATGTTCTTTGTCGTCGGACCTGTGGCCTTGCTTGGTGTCCGCCACCTGCTGAAAAGCGTGCGTTCGATCATGCAGCAAGAGTTCAAATCGCTGGCAGAGATTATTCGCGTCCTGCAGGAAACTTCGGCAGGTATCAAGGTGATCAAGGTTTTCTCTCTTGAGGATCGAATGATCAACCGTATGGAAACCGCAATCCTCAAGGTCGAACAGCGCTCGAATGATATTGCTCGTCTGCAGTCGATCGCCAGCCCGCTAATGGAGTTTCTGGCCGGATTGGCCGTTGCCGGCGTTCTGGTCGTTTCGACCCTTGGAATTGCAGGAACAGAGCAACCGACCGCCGGTCAGTTGATGTCATTTATCACGGCCCTACTCATGGCTTATGAGCCCGCCAAGCGTCTATCTAAAATGCGCGTGCAGATCGAGGCAGCCTTGGTCGGTGTTGGTATGTTGTTTGGCCTACTCGATCAGGAAGACACCATGCAGGAAGACCCCGAAGCGCGCGACCTGCTGGACGGGCCAGGCGAGATCGGCTTGCGCAATGTCACCTTTGGGTACCACGGGTCAATTCCGGTGATCGAGAACATGAATGTGACCTTCGAGGCTGGAAAAACCACGGCATTGGTAGGTCAGTCCGGCGGCGGAAAATCGACGATTTTTGGCCTGATCATGCGGTTTTATGACCCCGACGAAGGTACCGTGGAAATTGATGGTCAAAATTTGCAAGACGCTCGCTTTTCCTCACTCAGGCGGAAGATTTCCTATGTGGGTCAGGACACGTTCCTGTTTTCAGCCTCGGTGATGGAAAACCTACGTTGTTCGTCGCCTGACGCGACAGACGAAGAGGTCATTGATGCTGCAAAAGCGGCACACGCGCATGACTTCATCTCTGACTTGCCCGGAGGCTATGACACGCAGGTCGGTGAAAACGGGACCTTCCTGTCCGGCGGCCAAAAACAAAGGATTGCAATTGCACGCGCGATTTTGCGAAATGCCGAGATTTTGCTACTCGACGAGGCCACCAGTGCGCTGGATGCGGAGTCTGAGGCGCTGGTAAAATCTGCGCTGGACGCATTGACCCAGAACATGACTGTGATCGTAATTGCGCACCGTCTTTCGACTGTCCTGGAGGCCGACAAAATCATTGTTGTTCAAGACGGCGCCGTCGTTGAAGAGGGCAACCTAGACGAGCTTTTACAACTCGACGGTCAGTTCAAAAAGCTCTTCGATCAACAATTCAGGAAACATGAATCCGCGGCGGAGGAAAAAGCGGAAGTCGCCGAGTAAGCACCGCGGCTTTGCGCTAAATCCATAGAATGAACACGCGGTCGAGGAGGCCGTGGATGCTCATCACACTACACCATCAGCGGTCACCCGAGACTGGTGCCCAGCTCAACTCAAGCAGTTTGCTATTTGGTCGGAACCACTGACGGAAATCTCGGCCATTTGATGCTAGGCCAACGAACAGGCAAAAAAATTCGCATATACAGAAAATGGATCGCGATGGGCGGAACGCTACTATATACGCGCCGCAGAAACAGTGCTAAATCGCAAAAATTATGTAACCTTTGGATGTGTACTTTATGGACCGGTCTGAAAACGATTATAACGAACTATATGGGATTGTGGACCTACAGGTACGCGGCGATGATCGAGGAAACTTGGTCGTCGTGGAGCAACTTAAGGAAGTACCATTCGAGCTCAAGCGCATGTTTGCTATTTACGGAACCGTTGGCGACGAACCGCGCGGCAGCCATGCAAACCTGCGATCCCGCTTCGGATTTTTGTGTCTGAAAGGGCGCTGCCGAGTTCGGCTGATGGCTCCTGATGGTGAATTCGCCAGCGTGGATTTGGACTCTCCTTCAAAACTCCTCTGGATAGAGAGGATGGTTTGGAAAGAGATGTGTGACTTTAGCGAGGATTGTGTTCTGGTTGTTGTGTCTGATAATCTCTACGATCCTGATGAATACATCCACTCTTACGACGACTACAAAAACATGAAGATAAGTGGCTAAAATGGATAAACTGCTTGAATTTCACAGCCTAACATCAAGTCAAGACCTCAAGCGCAGCGATCTTATCGGCCGGGGCGATGAACAAGCTCGCAACCTGAAGATCAACGTCATCCGCAACCACTCATTTGAACTGGTCGCGGCGACGCTTAATGCATTCCTGGAAATCTCAGGTCTGAAGGCAGAATTCAGCTATAGCGACTACGATGACGCCTTTGCGAATGTAGATTTTTCGACCGGTGCAGATGCGCATATTCTTTGGGTTGATCTGGACCGGTATGATGACAAAGGGCGTGAACATATTGCCGCGCGATTGAACGAGCTTGGCCAAGGCGCGGCAGACCCCGTGATTATTGTGCCGATTGGTGCGAATTTTGAGGCTCAGGAACCTTTGTTCAAGGCAGACGTTTCGCCAATTATCACTCGTCTTGGAGACAAGTTTTTTGACGAGCGACTCGCTGACTTCACAGGCACCCGTTGCAGCCCGGCTGCATGTATGGAAATGTCCCGATTGCTCGGTCTGCGCGTAATACCAGCCGTAATCCTACCGGGATTAAAAGCCGTAGTCGTTGATCTCGACAACACTCTTTACAAGGGCGTTCTTGGCGAAGACGGTGCAGACGGTGTCGTGTTGGAGCCCGGGCATATTGCGTTGCAGCAGAAGCTGGTCGAGCTTGCCGGGCAGGGGTTTTTCATTTGCGTCGCATCGAAGAACGAAGCAGAAGACGCGGAACACTTGTTCAACAGCCGCACTGATTTCCCTCTTCGTCCTGAACACGTAACCAAATTCATGGTCAACTGGGACTCCAAGTCTTCCAATATTCAAGGCCTGGAAAAATTCCTGAACATTCACCATTCATCAATGTTGTTTGTCGACGACAATATGGGTGAGTTGTTTGAAGTGGGCAATGCGCTGCCGGACATCAAGCAGTTCTGGGCTTCGCCGGACAGTGAGGCCAATGCCCGAGGTGTTAGTGTATATCCAGGGTTGCTGAAATCTAAAGTCTCTGCAGAAGATGTGGCCAGAAGCAAAGACGTACAGGCAAATGAGGAGCGGCGACGCCTGCGCGAGCAGATGTCCCCCGAAGACTATCTGCGCTCGCTTGAGATTAAGATCAGCTTCAAGGCAGACCATCCCGAGCAGGTTTCCCGAGTTTCTGAACTATCTCGAAAAACAAACCAATTTATCTTCAACTACAAGCGCTACTCGCTTGCAGAGGTAAAGGCTGCAGCAGAAAGTCCATCTTCTTGTGTGATGACCGTTTCGATGAGCGACAAGCTGATCGACAGTGGCATCATTGGCTGCCTGATTGCTCACAAACACGAGGACACCTTGCAGGTGGAGGATATGTTTGTCAGTTGCCGCGCACTGGGTCGCGGCCTGGACGACGTTGTTGTTCTGGGCGCCATCAAATGCGCGGCTGACCAATTGGGATGTTCCAAAATCAAGATCGAGTTTCAAAAAGGCGACCGCAATGGTCCAGCAGAGGAGTTCGTTGCGAAGTACCTGAAAGAACACGCCAAAGCCCCCTCGGAGCTAGACTATTCATTCCCTCAGGGAATCGTCGAGATCTCCATCCCTGAACTAGATGTAGAAGAGCAGAGTTACTAACCATGTCTGAAAACGTTTTGTCCTTTGTAGAAAGCCGGGCGGGCCTGGGTGATAAATTCCAAGCGCATTACGAAGATGCCGAGGTTTGGAGTTCGTTTGACCGTATCGAACATGCTTTAGCCGCCGAAGAAGAATTCGGCATTCAGTTCTCGCCAGAAGAGCTGACGGAGCTGGGTTCTCCCAAGAGTTTCGTTGATGCAATTCAGTTGAAACTGAACGGAAACTAAGGAGCGGGTTCGTGACAGATGTACTTCGCTCGCGTCGTCTGACGGGGTTATCCTTTCAATTGCGCCCCGTTTCTGAAGACGATGCAGAGTACATCGTCAACCTGCGCAGCGCCGACAGCCAAAAGCAAAAATACCTCAACCCGATTTCCCCTGATGTGGAAGCCCAGCGGGCGTGGCTCCAGAAGCAGTCCCAAGTCGAAGGGGATTATTACTTCCTCGTTCAGGATCGTTTCACCCAGCAGAATGTCGGGTTGATCGGCCTTTACGATATCAGTGAAGGCCGGGGGGAATGGGGTCGTTGGATTATCGAAGACGGCAGTCTGGCAGCTATCGAGAGCGTCAATCTTCTGATGTCCTTCGGGTTTCATGATTTGGGTTTGGCTGAAATCTACTGCCGAACTGTTTCAGAAAACACCAGTGTCGTGAAATTCCATGATGGGTACGCACAGCGTCGCGCTGCGGCCGCGCCCAATACCGTGGAATTGCGTGGTGAAACATTCGAACTGGTCGAACATGTTCTAACCAAAGAAGAATATGTTGAAACGACGGCTGCGAAATGGGGAAGCTTCTGTCAGAACATCTTTAATCGCCGCCTGCAGGCAGAGTTAGGCGTATTTGAATTCCACCATATCGGAATAGCCGCAAAATCAATTGATGCTGCTGCTGCTGGGTATCGCCTTGTTGGTTACGCGGATGAAGCTCGTTTCACTGATCCCGGTCAAGGTGTGCACGGTCTGTTTATGACCGCAAAATCCCAACCTCGCATCGAGCTTCTCGAAAATATGGACGGCTCAAAAACGCTGGACAGCTGGCTTTCGCACAGTGTCACACCCTATCACTTCGCATACTATGTCAAAGACATTGAGACAGCTATGAGTACGATGGGGCGCTTGGGTATCCGTCCCATAACTCCGGTGAAGAAATCCGTTTATTTTCAGACCCCCATAGTCTTCATGGTGATGCCTAACCGGTTTATTGTCGAACTCATCGAGATTTCTGAATAATGACTTTTCCAATTGTATTCTACTTTCCCTGGCGAGAGGCATCCGGCGGTCCGGTATACCTGACGTCCATCGCACGGCGGTTGGCTGAGGTTTACTCTGGAAAGGTTTACTACACTGATTTCAAAGACGGAATTACGGACCCAATGCTTGAGGGATCCAGTGTAGAGAAACTTGAGCTGGAAGACGGGGTCTTCGGGGTTGCGCTGCAAGAACCAGTCATACTTGTGACCCCAATTTATTGGGCGCATTGGCTACCCGAGCTGCACCCCGACAGTAAGATTATTTTTGTGAATTGGCACAACCTTTGCGTCCCAGTTCTCAAGGATTCATGGAACATAGACTCGGACCGCTTGCTAGAGTTCCTTCAAACGGTCAGTGACAACCACGCCGTGTTCTTTTGCGATGCAGCACATAGGCAAGCGCAAATGGACTACGGAATCCCGTTCGACGAAAACTATGTCCCAATTGGCATCGAACCCAGCCCTACGCGGAAGACTAACTACGTGGCCCCTAAGGGGGAATTGAAGATTGCAATCCTTGGGCGTCTGTCCATAGACAAAGTCTTTGCAGTAACGAACCTGGCGCGCCATTTAGATGCCTATCCATTTGAAGGCACAAAAACCTTATACGTCATAGGAAATGGTCCGGAAGAAAACAGGATTGTTCCAGAGGACTATCCATCGGTGAACATTGTGTTCACCGGACCTATGTTTGACGAAAAGCTTGATGCATTCCTAATTGAGAATGTTGATGTCATGTTTGCCATGGGCACGTCCGCCTTGGCATCGGGTCGGTTGGCCATCCCCACTGTCGTAGTGTGCAACGAGATTCATGACTATGATGACGACATTTTCGTGTATCTTCAGGAAGCCAAAGGGTTCTGTCTGGGCTGGCAAGTCGAACAGGCGCCATCATTTGACATTCCTATTCGTACTTGTGCAGAAATCCTGGACGACATGCGGGATGCAAAAAAACAAAAGGAACTCGGTGACAGCGTCCATCAATACGTGTCTGAATTTCACAATGCCAAGTTTGCAGCGGATGAATTCCTGAAGGCGGCCACGAAATCAACACTTACGTTCCGAAGTGCGAAAGACGTTTTTCTTGGATGGCAAATCGAGAAAAAAACGTACCGGCTTGGTTTCAAAGGAAAACTGCGTGCCGTACGTTATACCAACGACATGTTGGAATTGCGATACAAAGACAAGCTAATTCGGCGCATGAAGTTCAAGGGCCTAGAGTACAAGTTGTGGCTATTGCTGATTGGCGTGATTGCAATTGCCGCTTTTCCGCTGACCTTGTTGCTGATCGGGGCGAACATGTTCCGAAAAGCCAAGAAAAACAGCCGGGCCACACGGGCGCTAAACACGCAGCTATTTGATCTTGCTACAAACCAAGTTCCGGCACTCAACCATAAACTTGACCGACAACATGCTGAGATTGAAAGTCAGGCCAGACGGTTGGAGGATCAAGCTGAGCGGTTGGACGCTCAAACCAATGAGCTCGAAAAGCAAACGTCACGTGTCGAATCTCAATCCCAGCGGATTGAAGCGCTGAAGTTTGAGGTTGTGCAGGAGGTCAACCAAAATACTTACGCAACGGTTTTGGGCCAGCCCACAAGTTACGTGAACAACGGCGCTTACATCGCACAAATGGACACGTGTGATTCAATAATCGACCAGGCATCTTATGAACAGTTCAGCGGCGATGTAGAGCAACTGTATTTGGATTTGATCGCCGGTATGGATGACGAAAGCCGCCGGATCATAACT
Organism: Ruegeria atlantica; assembly: GCF_013032505.1. Taxonomy (GTDB): domain Bacteria; phylum Pseudomonadota; class Alphaproteobacteria; order Rhodobacterales; family Rhodobacteraceae; genus Ruegeria; species Ruegeria atlantica_F. Next base: position 8,720 of record NZ_WQCG01000004.1, on the reverse strand, counting down.
CGCGTTTTAAAGCGACTCCGCGATTATTCAATTTACAAAGCCGGAACCTTCCAACTGACACGTGAAGAGGAAGATAAATTCCGCGAGTTGATGGATTTCCACTATGATCGCATCCTAAGGCTGTCGGACAAGTGGTATCTTTATGATGGTAAATACCGCTTACCGTCTGCAGACATCTCGTCGACCGTATTTTACTATAAGCACTTCCTGACAGAGCTTGAGCGCCCTGCCGCGCTGAAGAAAAAGGCGATGATCGATGTGGGGGCGTATTTTGGCGATTCCGTCCTGATCATGCGAGAGTTCACAGATGGTGAAATCTGGGCCGTAGAACCAAGTCGCGAAAATTTTGATCTACTGAATGAGACGATCAACCAGAATGGTCTGAAGGATGTTCGACCCTTGAACATCGGGCTTGGCAGCAAACCATCGGAAATGGTGGTCCTGGATCGTGGAGATCAGTCTAGTTTGGTAACTGCAACAGACGGTCAATCCATCGAACGTGACACAATTTCCGTCCAGACTCTGGATTCTCTAGTGGACGAACATGGGATCGAAGTTGGCTTGATCAAGATCGACGTCGAGGGCATGGAATTCGATGTACTGGAAGGCGCTCGAAAGACAATTCTCGAGCAAAAGCCGGTTCTACTCATCAGTATTTATCACAACTTTGATCAGTTCTTTAAAGCTCGAAAGTGGGTAGAGGAATTGGGTGTTGAATACGATTTCAAGATTCGAAAACCATTGGATATGTCAATCGCAGTAGATACCAACCTGATCTGCGAACCACGCGTCGAAGACAGGTGAAGGTAAGGAACACGCTATGATCAGCTTTTTGAATTTGAAAGAGATTAACGCGCGCCACAGCGAAGAAATCGCTCAGGCTATGCAAGACGTTCTCGACAGCGGATGGTACGTGCGCGGCACACAGTATCAGGATTTTTGTCAAGAGTTCGCGGAATACTGCGGCACTCAGCATGCTATCGGAGTTGGCAACGGTCTGGATGCGCTTGAGCTTTGTCTTGATGCATTGGGTTTGGATGCCGGGGACGAGGTCATAGTTCCGGCCAACACCTATATTGCAACGGTCCTCGCCGTATCCAGAGTTGGTCTGACTCCAGTTCTGGTAGAACCGGATCCCAATACCTTTAACTTGTCCGAAAAAGGGCTTGCCGAAGCGTTGACGCCCAAAACACGTGCAATACTGGCAGTGCATCTATACGGACGATTGGCGGACATGCCGGCCATATGCAAATTTGCCAAGGAACACCGGTTGTTCGTCATCGAAGACTGCGCGCAATCCCATGGCGCAACATTGAATGGAATACGAGCAGGAAACTTTGGCGATATCTCGGCGTTTTCCTTCTATCCGGGTAAAAACCTCGGTGCCTTAGGAGATGGCGGTGCCGTCGTTACAAATGACGATGCCCTGGCAGCAAAAGTGGACATGTTGTCGAACTATGGTTCGCGGCAAAAATATGTAAATGAAGCCAAAGGGCGAAATTCCAGACTGGATGAGCTTCAGGCCGCTATTCTACGGGTCAAACTGAAATACCTTGACGATGAAAACGCGCGACGCCGCGAAATAGCGCGCGCTTATTGTGATGGCATCAAAAGCAATCACGTGACGTTGCCGGAATTCCCAAGCGATGCGCTGACCAGCGTCTGGCATTTGTTTGTCATTCGTACGAAACATCGCGACCTGCTTGAGAAACACCTGAAAGAACGCGGTGTCCAAACTCTGGTTCATTACCCCATACCGCCCCACCAGCAGGCTGCATATGCTGAACTGGCCGATCTTTCTTTTCCCCTAACGGAAGCCATTCATGAAGAAGTGCTGTCGTTGCCAATTGATCCGACAATGTCGGATGAAGACGTGCGTGATGTTTGCGAGGCGTTGAATGCATTCACGGCGTGAATTGCTATCTAGGACGATTGCGAACGCCCAGAAGTTTGAACGTATTTGTTTTGAACTTGCCGCCATCAAAGCGCCTTCTAAAAGAATGAAGGCCATAGAGGTGGCGGCACATTTTGCGAATGGCACCGGTGCAGGTGTTTACCGGTCGCGAGAACTTGAAGTTGCCCTCTCGGAACTAGCCACGACGATAGGGTCACCCCACGACCCGGGAAAATCCGGTCGCTCTGGTGTTTTGCACGTCATGAGTACAGCCTTTCCCTGGGGTGGGCACACACGCGTCGTGGAACGCTGGATAGGCCTCGATGGTGGAAAGCGTTCGCAATCTGTGGTTCTTACGGAACAAGGTGCGCAGCCGGTTCCAAAACTGTTAAACGACGTCGTGACCAACGCAGGTGGTAAAATCCATAGGTTGCGCGATAAGAAATCGATTGAAACACGTGCCCATGATCTCAAGTCTATCGCGCTAGGGTTTGAATTCGTCGTTCTGCACATTCATATGCACGATATCGTTCCGTCCCTTGCATTCGGGATGCCCTCTTTTCCCGTGCCGGTGATATTTTACAATCATGCCGATCACCGTTTCTCAGTTGGAATGGAGGTAGCGCACGCGGTCGCCGAAACCCGCAGCTGGGGGCGAGTGCTTACCGAGACAAGACGCGGTATTTCAAACAGCAAACGACTCGGGATTCCTTTGTCCATCGATGAAACTACGTCAAGCACGCGGCAAGATTTCAACCGCGATCAACTCTCGATTCCAAAGGAAGCCAAGATCGCGATTGCGTCGGCATCGCAATACAAGTTCCAGCCGTTTCTGGATCTGAACTTCTTCGAAACGATCAAGAAAATACTTCGGCAAAACAAACAAATTTGGATACTCCTTGTCGGCGTTTCGGAGACCTTCTGCCGACGACAATTAATCGATGCTGGATGCGACTCCTTCGACCTCCAGAGGGTGATCCCAATTCCTGCCTGCGATGAGACAGAGTTCAAGAGCTACCTGAAAGCAGCGGACGTGGCGCTGGACACCCTGCCGGAAAACGGCTGCACGGCTGCTATGGACTATATCAGCAATGGACTTCCGGTGGTCTCCAGAAAGACTTTCATTGGACAAATGGACCATCTGATCGATCAGCCCGAATATGTCCGGACCGACGATGAATTCACTAACCAGTTTCTGGATTTAGTCGACACGAAAAGTGACCGTGAAGCCGCCGCAGAGCGACAATTTGAAAGCCTGTGTAATGACTGTCGCAGCGAAGTCTTTTTAGACAGGCTAGATAGCCTGTACAGCTCTGCAACCATTCAGAAACCTGTTGGCGTTGCAGAGGGCAATCTCTTCCACGGCTTTTCGGATCTTGACTTGTTTCACACTCATAGGACGACTTTGAACTAAACAACCGGCGATAATTCGCACCAACGATTAGTGCCACCTTTCTTCGACCTACACTTGTGATCTACCTTCACGGCGGCCGGTTTTGCCATCCAAGGAAATGAAGCACTTGTGTAATGGACGCCACGCTGTACGAAGGCGGATTGCTTTCGCGATGCTTTAGCGTCTGGACGTAACTTCAATCGCTATTGTCAACCATTCTGAAGAGACCTAGAGATCAAAAAATTAATCGGAACTGTAGCAGTTGACAGCGAGTTATGAGAAAACTCACGTGAGTAGCCCGGCAACTAATTGGTATTTGGTGCACTGTTCTAATCGCATCGGAGGACAATGCAATTGAAAGCAAAAACAAGGTGGGGTTCGACCCTAAGCTTCGGGCGGTCAACGAGTTCTGACTCTTCTTCCCGGCGTCCGTTGGCGATGGCACGGAAATCATACAGTCCACATATGAACGAGGTAGTGACGTGAAAATTCTGGTAACAGGTGGAATGGGGTTTATTGGCTCAGCAGTCGTGCGCCAGGCCATCAGTAGCGGTCATTCTGTGATCAATGTTGATTCACTCACGTATGCAGCTTGCACCGAAAATGTAGCCAGTGTCGCAGAAAACCCTAACCATATATTTGAAAAGGCCGACATTTGCGATGGCGCCAAAATGCTGGAGCTACTGGAGCAACACGAGCCTGATGCCATCATGCATCTCGCCGCTGAAAGCCACGTAGACCGTTCAATTGACGGTCCTGGCGCGTTTGTAGAAACCAATATTGTCGGAACCTATCGCCTGCTTGAAGCCGCCCGCCACTGGTGGGTATCACAGGGCCGACCAGAAGGGTTTCGGTTTCATCACATCTCAACCGACGAAGTGTTTGGCTCATTGGGTACAACAGGGTTCTTTGTAGAAGACAGCCCATACCAGCCCAACTCACCTTATTCGGCTTCCAAGGCCGGGTCAGACCACCTTGTACGGGCCTGGCACGAAACCTACGGTCTACCAATTGTCATGACCAATTGTTCTAACAATTACGGTCCGTATCAGTTTCCCGAAAAACTGATCCCTGTGGTTATCCTCAAGGCTTTGGCCGGTGAGGCCATTCCGATTTATGGAAAAGGCGATAATATTCGCGACTGGTTACATGTCGAAGATCACGCCGAAGCGCTGCTTTTGGTCCTGGAAAAAGGTGAACTTGGCCGCAGCTACAATATCGGCGGCGAAAACGAGATGACCAATCTCGAACTGGTTGAAAAGCTTTGCGGCGTTCTGGATCGATTAAGGCCCGCTGCCAATCCCTATTCTGATCTTATATCGTTTGTGAAAGATCGTCCCGGCCATGACAAGCGCTATGCAATTGATGCGACACGCGTTGGTAAAGAGTTAAATTGGCACCCATCTCATACGCCAGAGACTGGATTGGAACAGACTGTACAGTGGTACCTTGAAAACTCGGACTGGTTGGAAAACTTAAAATCCCGTACCGGTGTGGGTCAGCGTTTGGGTTCTTCCAGCTAACGTTGTTTTGCAGGATACGAGAATCTCGCCAAACTGACGGTGGTTCTATCACAGCATTTACAAAGGAAAGAAGATGAAACGTAAGGGTATTATTCTAGCCGGCGGCTCGGGTACACGCTTGTATCCAATTACGATGGCTGTTTCGAAACAGCTTTTGCCGATCTACGATAAACCAATGATTTATTACCCCCTTAGCGTTCTCATGCTGGCGGGCATTCGGGAAATCGCAATTATCACAACGCCGCAAGACCAGGCTCAGTTTCAAAGACTTTTGGGGGATGGAAGCCAATACGGGCTTGACCTGACCTGGATCGTTCAGGACTCGCCGGACGGGCTTGCCCAGGCTTATCTGCTTGCCGAAGAATTTCTGGATGGTGCACCGTCTGCGATGATCTTGGGCGACAATATTTTCTTCGGTCACGCATTGCCGGAACTCCTGAACGCCGCGAATAGTCATACCGAAGGCGGAACGGTTTTCGCCTATCGGGTTGCCGACCCTGAAAGGTATGGTGTCGTGGATTTTGATGGCGACAAGGTTCGTCACATCGTTGAAAAACCAAAAAACCCACCGTCAAGATATGCTGTAACAGGTCTGTATTTTCTGGATGGTGACGCCCCTAAACGTGCTCGTCACATCCAACCGTCTGAGCGCGGAGAGCTGGAGATTACCACGCTTTTGGAAACATATCTGGCGGACGGCCTTTTAAATGTTCAGTCCCTTGGGCGTGGATTTGCTTGGTTTGACACCGGAACGCACGCGTCGCTGCTGGATGCGGGTAACTTTGTCCGGACCCTCACCGAACGGCAAGGAATGCAAGCCGGAAGTCCCGACGAAATCGCTTGGCTTCAAGGTTGGATCGATAGTTCAATTTTGGCAGAAAGAGCTGAAATCTTTAAGAAAACGCAGTATGCTGATTACTTGAGGTTGCTGTTGGAAGACAAGATGATGCAACCGAAAAACGGCTGATCCAGGTTTGATTGCAACTCCTATTTGATGGATGGTCACTTCTTCTCATAGTGGTACTTGCTGTTGCATTAACCACTAGTTGTTTGCGGTGACCATCCTGCGCGACTTGCTAAAGCGGCTTCGAATAAGGTCTATTGTCTTGCGCTGTATTCTCTCACCGAGTGTTTCCCGCCAAGGCGTCTGGTTGCGAAGGTCCCAATAGAGTTCACGCAGAGGATGATTGCAGTTTGAATTCCAGGGCTTTCTTCGATCGGTAAAGTGCAATATTCCTGGAAAGGTCAAGGCAATTTCCGCTTCCTCCGGCGAGTATGCTGGGTCTAGGTTGTTGGGAGTGTACAACCTAGTGTTTGCATTCCAGCGAAGATCCAGTTTTGTCGCTTTTCCCTCGAACATCAGGTTGAGAATATCTTGGTCCTGAAGTTCTATGTCGACATCTGTTCGCGAAACCGTTTCTGTGATTTTGTCAGCGAATTTTTTGGGGTCAATCGCGTTCAGATTGAAAATCAGTACCCCTGCGTTGAAATAGAACGCCGTTTTGGAAAAGTTTAAGCGTTCGGCTTGTGTAACGCCGCCCTCATCCGGAGCTGCAGCAATCGGTGAATTACCAATCTCTGTTGTCCATAATCTGCTCAGACGGTCGGTTACAACCGTATCGCAATCAAGGTAGATAACCCGGTCGGCAAGTTTGTGCAGAACTTCCGGAATGAGCAAGCGAATGTATGTCGCCCTTGATATATGCTCTCGGTTGTCAGGTAGGCTGTCGAACTGTTCTCCATCAATCTGATGCCAAAAAATGTTAGCATTTTGTGACAGCCCTTCGAGCGACATCCGAGCGTGGTTATCTAAGTCGTCGACATGAAGAATGTGTGCATTCAGTTTGCACGTGCTTCCCACCGCGCGGATGGCCGATAGCAATGTGACAGCCGCATGAGGCAAAAATTTGCGGTCAAAGGTCAGACAGATGTCGATCTCGGTGATTTTTTCATCGTTCTCTGTATCAGAAAGTTGCCGGCTAATGTTCTCGATAATCTGACTTTTTTTGATTGATGATTGCTCAGTCATTCTCGCTTCTTTACATTAATCTAGCTGAATCGGCTTCTACCACACCGTAGATAAGAAGTTTTACCCTGTATAAGATACTGAGCCCGTTAGCTTTGAAAGCCCGTTTGAAGTTGGTCTAACATCCATCCCAGAAACACGCGAGCATCCAACAAAGCTGAGGCATAGCGCCTAGCTGGACTGTACAGCCGCTTATGACGTCCTAGTTTGCTGCCGTGGATGACGAAATCAAATGGCGACCCCGGCAGGATTCGAACCTGCAACCTGCCCCTTAGGAGGGGGCTGCTCTATCCAGTTGAGCCACGGGGCCGTCCTTTGAAAAACAACAGGTCAGATTGTCTTGCAGCAGACGAGTTGAGAACACAGAAACGGTTCATTTAGCCTTGCTTATTCGATCAGTGAACGCATTCCAAGAGGCCTGAGCCCTCGCTTTTGAAAGACAGGGCGCGCAGTTGATCTAAGCGTTTCCTAAATCGACGGTTTAAAGCAGGATACCCTGCGCAGCTTCAAAACGTCAGCTATCCCAAACAGACACGGCATATTTGCTTTTCGCCGTTCCAACCTTGCGCCAAGCAGCCCCGCCAAAACCGACGGGACTGACGTTAGCTTCATCATTGCTTTTACAGAAGAAAGGCATCGTCTTCTAACAAGGTTGAAATCACCAGATCGTCGTCTTCAATGCCTTCGAATTCCTTCGAAAGCGACCCAGCATGCCCTCCCGCTGAACCTTCGTTACCCGACTGTTCAGATCCGCCTGAGGACAACAAAGAAAAATCATCTTCAATTTCGTCCGCCGGCAAGAGATCAGAAGCGAATTTAAGAAGATCAGCAGGTTCCTCCAGAAGCGCGTTGTCCGAGGCTTCCCTGGCGCTCACTGCAAGCCCTGCCGTAGGCATGAACGGGCTCAACCTTGGCTCGTCATACCCATTGTTCCCATCACCGTTGAGATCGTACTGATAGAAGCTTTCAACGTCGATCACGTCCTCGATGGCTTCGCTGCTAACAAATTCTCCGTTAGCGTTGACTGTCCATTCGCTAAACGCACCATCCTCATTCTTCCACAGTACTTTAAAGCCATCCTCAAATGCCTCGGCATGAAGCGCCTGCCAGCCGGGGAAGCTGTTGGGGCCGGTTTTGGCTCCATTCAGTGTCAGTTCGATCGAGTCATTGATAAGATAAACACCGCGCGTTGACGACGCGAGTGTTGTGGATCCGTTCGTTTCTAAAGTTGTCGTGAAATGTCCAGTCCGACCGTCGTTGTTCAGATCGACGTTGTAGAACTCTTCGACGTCGATGACATTTCCGACCCCGTTACTACCGATAAACTGGCCAGCACTATTGACGGTCCATTCGCTATAAGCGCCGTCCGCATTCTTCCAAAGCACCTTATAGTTTTCGCCAGAGGCTTCGGCGTGAATCGCATCCCAACCACCAATAGTACCGGGGCCGACAAGCCCGCCGTTCAGGGTCAGACCGATATTGTCGTTCAGCAGATAAACGCCGTGGGTCGACGAGTAGAAAGACGTGTCCCCGTCGTTTTCGATAAGCGTCGAGAAGTGTCCAGTCTGGCCGTCGTTGTTCAGATCGACGTTGTAGAACTCCTCGACGTCGATGACATTCCCGACCCCGTTACTGCCAATAAACTGGCCAGCACTATTGACGGTCCATTCGCTATAAGCGCCGTCCGCATTCTTCCAAAGCACTTTATAGTTTTCGCCAGAGGCTTCGGCGTGAATCGCATCCCAACCACCAATAGTACCGGGGCCGACAAGCCCGCCGTTCAGGGTCAGACCAATATTGTCGTTCAGCAGATAAACGCCGTGGGTCGACGAGTAGAAAGACGTGTCCCCGTCGTTTTCGATAAGCGTCGAGAAGTGTCCAGTC
>NZ_WQCG01000032.1 GCF_013032505.1 Ruegeria atlantica | reverse complement strand
ACCCCAACAAATCCGCTGCAGGATTTTCCGCGATATCGACATCGTCATAGTATTTTTGCGCCTGAACCACCGAACGATGCAGGGACAGGCGCATGGCGGCCTGGATTGGGGCACCATCCAAAGCGGCCTGGGTCAGAAAGCCGGAGCGCAACCCGTGCGGCGAGGCAAACCCCTCGGGCAGCCCGGCCAGATTCAACCGGTGCCGGATAATCTGATAGATCGCATCCGGGGAAAGGCGGCGTTTCAAAACCCGGTCAGCCTTGGAGACCGGGCGGAAGAGGGGCCCGTCTTTGATCTGCCCAACCTCGATCCAATGCACCAGCGCCTGGCTCGCGCGCCCCTTTAGCACCAGCCGCGGCGTATCTCCTTTGGCAGTGGTTTTGGTTTCCAGCAGCGAGAGCCAGATCAGGCCTTTATTGTCGAACTCCTTCAGCGCCACATCCTCCCGCATCAATCCGGTGATCTCGGACCGGCGGCGGCCGCCCGAAGCCCAGCCCAGCATCAGGATCGCCCGGTCGCGGCAATCGCGGCGATTGCCGCGGCAGGTGGCCAACATCTGTTCGAGAATATCCTTGGTGATCGGATGGGCGGATTTCGGGGCAGGGGGCCGGGCTGCGGCGCGGCGCGCCTTGGCGCGGGCCTGTTTCACCTGGCTAGCGTCAAAAGGGGAGGGGAGGTTCTTCATCCGGTGAAAGGCCAGCCAGGAGGCGATGCGCCGGTCCAGGGTGGACGGGGCCGGGCAGGCGAGGGTTTTGCGTAGTCCCTGGGAGATGAGCGCTTCTGCCGCCCGCCGGGCGATGTCGTCCTTTGATGTTTCGCTCAGATCCCGGGCGTGGTCCAGGATGAAGGCGAGCGCCGTGGCTTCAGTCTCCGGCCAGGTCAGCGCCGACCCGAAGCGCGCAGCCTTCCAGGCGGTGAGATAGAGCAGGTCACGCTCATACGCCCGCAGCGTGTTTTCCGGCGTGCCGCGGATATAGAGATCGGTGAGCGCCTCCTGATCGGCCGGGGAGAGGGCAGGGGAAGCGGAGGGGAGATGGGGCGCAGGCGGCTTCATGGGGCGTATTCTGCGCCAAATTCCTGCGGAAATCAATTAAACATGATAAGGGATACTTATCGCGTGTAAATGGGGCG
>NZ_WQCG01000031.1 GCF_013032505.1 Ruegeria atlantica | reverse complement strand
CCAGGCGTGAGGTCGCGCCGGGGTTAGATCATTGGTCGCACAAGGGCCTCAAAAATCGAGCTGAAAACAGTCATCTCCCTTTCCGAAAGCGGGAACGGGCGATGCAAGGCCATCGCTCTCCAGGAGGGTTGCAGAGGTTCGTGGCGACCCACTCAGCCATCCGCAATTGCTTCAGCGCCCCCGGCGCCGTCGCTCCGCATTAACAATCCGATATCACCGCCTCGAGTCCTTTGACGCCTGGAATGCCGCCACCCAGGCAGCTTGAAATCTGTACATCAGCACTTCTTTCTGGACTGGATGTTAACGGGACAACACCACGCATGGATTTGTTTCAAAGTCAGAGCGAAGCTGAAAGCGCTTTAGAGATTCTGAAAAATGCCAAGCAGAAACGTAATTATGTGAAAGTTTAGCTCTGGTCCGGATATCTCTATGTCCTGAGGACATAGAGATATCCGGACCTAATGTCAAACCCACAGAATCTCACTGAATAGCGCAAGACTTGACTAATCTGAGTGCCATCTGTATATGTCCTTAGGACATATACAGATGGCACTCGCATGAAGTTCACAGACGGGGTGGAACAGGCGCTTCTGAAGCGCGATCTGCCGATCATCACATACTACGATTTTTTTGTTTTAGGTCACTCGCTCTTCCAGCGCCGCGAATGGAACGGGGAACCCCTTAAACGTATGCCGCAAGGGTGGGACCAAACCCGTGCGAATAACGCAATCAAGCGTATGGAAGAGCGCAGAGCGCTGGTCCCTGATTCCGATTTCAGATCGGGCGTCTGGCGTGTCACACAAGCTACTCGCGCAGGGTCTGCGGAAGAGGTCGTGTGTATTGCTGACCCCTTCGCCTATGTCTCACATTTGTCGGCGATGCAGAGATACAGCCTGACAGAACGAAGCCCCAAAGCTCTTCATGTGACCACGCCGCGTCGTGATCTTTGGAACCAACTCCGAAATAACCGCGTGCGGGATGACCTGCCCGAGATCGAAGACCTTGATAAGCCGGTGCTCTATCGACCAGGCTTTAAGGATATCATTCGGCGACGGCCGGTCATTATGCATATCTCAAGCCATCCCTGGACGCCTGTGCCTCTCAGTGGCGAGGAAACCCGGATCACGTCTATCGGCCAGACCTTTGCCGATATGATTGCAGAGCCTGGATTGTGCGGCGGAATGCGCCATGTCCTCGATGTCTGGGAACGTGACGCGGATCAATGGTTGCCAGAAATCGTGGAAGCCGTAGACCAGTTAAACAGCAAGATTGCGAAGGTCCGGGCCGGATACATCCTCTCGGAGGTGCTGGATTTTGATGATCCCGCTATTGCGCGATGGGAGGCTTTCGCGCAAAGAGGGGGATCAAGGAAGCTAGACCCTGAAGCGGACTATCTCCCTGAATTTTCAGAACGATGGATGATTTCACTGAATGTCTGATGCAGAACACATGCCCAACGAGGCCGAACATGACATTGTAGATGTGGATGTGCGGGCCTGGGTAGAAGCCGCGCGCTCTAATCCGGCTCAGTATCGCGACAGGCAGGTTACGGAGATTGTTCTGGCGGCCATCGGGTTAGCCCCCAGCCTAAACACAAACCTGGTCCTAAAGGGCGGGGCCGTGATGGCGCTTGCATTCAAGAGTAACCGGGTCACGGCCGACGTGGATTTCACCTCAATCGTGGAGCCCGCCGGGTTTGCCGATCAGATCGCAGATGATCTGAATGCCATTTTGCCCCAAACCGCAATCCGCCTTGGGTATCTGAACCTTCTCTGTCGGGTGCAGACCGTCAAGAAAATGCCGAAGTCATTGAATTTCGAAGAGTTCGATTTCCCGGCTTTGCTCATCCGGATCGGTTCGGCCGAGCGCGGAACGGGCGAAGAGAAACGCTTGGAAGCCGGACGAGCTATACGGGTGTTAGATATCGAGATCAGCTTCAGGGATCAGGTGTATGCGTTCCAGGAGCTGAACCTGACAGGACCAGGCGTCGCGGTGCGAGCATTCACACTTCACGAGATCATCGCTGAAAAGCTGCGCGCTCTATTGCAACAGCCGATCCGCAACAGAAACCGCCGCCAGGATGTCTATGACATCGCCTACCTGATCGAAACCAACGAGCTGACTGATGAAGATCGCCGCAGTATCTTGGAGACGCTGATCGAGAAGTGCCAGGCGCGCAGTATAGAGGCTACGCTGGAATCTATGGATGATCCTGAGGTCCAGCGGCGGGCTGAAGTTGACTGGAACACACTTGCCTTGGAACTGGATGATCTGCCGCCGTTTGATGAGCGGTTTGCCATGATGCACGAGCTGTATGTGTCCTTACCTTGGTCATAGCGCATTTGTTCTGCGGTATGGCTCAGACGGCCACAGGGAGTACTCTTGTTCTCAGTAAAAAAGGCGCGCTCATGAGAATGAGACGCGCCTAAGCCTTGGAAACGAGGGAGGTTTTCCGGGCGATCAACGACCTAACCGGTTATTAAACCGGGGGTGCTGTCACGTTAACTGTCGTTCGGTTGCTCGTGCCCGTAATTGGACCTGGGTGACATCGATGAAGTCATCGTCAATCAGCTACAAGCGCCACCGATTTCCTCCTCAAATCATCGCGCACGCTGTGTGGCTGTA
>NZ_WQCG01000030.1 GCF_013032505.1 Ruegeria atlantica | reverse complement strand
TGACTGATCTCTACAGCCCCGTCAGCTTCGGTGGTGGCGGCGGACGAGGGGATGGAGGTAACAGCAGCGGTAACTACGGTGCTTCATCCGGAACAAAATTTGGCTCCTACAAGGATGGAGGGCATATGAAGGACCATGGAGGCGTTCGCTCTGCTATCGGTGCTGCTACCGTATTTGCAGCTGCTGCCGCGACAGGCAGTACCGGAGCAGTAGCCGCCACCGTCGCCGGTGCAGTCGGCAATCACATCAGTAGCGCAGAGGATTCGCGTGGGCGTTAAACGTCAGAACATTTGACATGGCGAACGAGGCGCCACTCGTTCTCCAAGTCCGCAAAAAAGAGGATACAATAAATGATGTCCTATCTACTGCCAATCATTGTCGCTTTAATCGTAGGGTTTTCCTACGGCTATTTTGTGATGAGCAGATTCGATCCTCCAGGCTTAGTTATCTATATTGGGTTGGTAGTCGTAGGCGTTGTCGCAGAGCGGCTGACACATCTGGTGTTAAAGAAAATTCGAAACTCCCGGTGAGTTTCGGTTGTCTTAGGTTCTCGTGAATCCCTTTTGCCATGGCCGCAGAAAATCAGCCATCATTTGACCCCGGGACGTGATGCCAACTACGCGTCCGGCCGTGATTCGCACGATCCTCAAGGGTATTGGGGGCGCCCCACTAATCAAGAAGGCGACTCTTATTCGGGCAATGACACGTGGGGAAGCGGCGACGGACGCTGATTATCGTCACTGGCGCAGAAAGCAGCTGCGCCAGTGACATCCTTTTAAAACCCAGCAACGGACGGAGCTGTCATGGAGTTCATTGAATCGCTTAGCTTGATCGGCTGGCTAATAATCACGGTTCTGTTTCTATGTGTCTGGTTTGGCCTACGGCGAAAGCTCCATCGGCCAACCAGGCTCCAAAACGATATCGAAAAGAAACAATCCAAGTTGGCAAGTCACGTGCCGCCACCGTCTGGTGGCTTTTTCTGAATGAACGCATCAAACGCACAAAGAGTTGGTAAAATGAAAAAACTGCTTGTTTGGGTTGTTCTACTTATTTCGGTTTCCGGAGCTGGGTTGGCCAGAGCCGGGGAATCCGAAACGGATGCGGAGCGTCGTTATGGGCTCGCTGATGGATGCCTTGAGGAGGCGGCGGATCGAATAGATGTGGAAGAACTGCTCGAAGAGATAATCACAAGCCCTGACTTTGCAAACTTCCGGGAAACCGAGCGCAATCGCATCGTACTTTGCAGGGAATTGGGACTGCGCAACCCACTCGCAAAACTGGCTTGGCCTTCATTTGGCAACACGCTCGAGATTCATGTTGCTGACACAATCTCGGAAGCAGAAGCGGATGAGGCTGTCAGGTTGATCAAGGTCTGGTCACAAAGAGTTCGATCGGATCAAGGGATAGGCGTTCCGTTTCCGGCCATCGTCATTGTAGGCGACACAGCGGATAGCCTTTATCCACTGGTGTTACAGTACGCCGCAACAAACGTAACTTGGGAAGAGTTTCAGCGGGCTTACGATGGCACGTGTTCCACGCGGAAAACCACATCCGGCTGGGCTGCATTCAATCATCTTGTTATATGTTTGGAGCCGGGGGACAAAAACCTAATTGGGTTGGAACCTGTTTTTATTCATGAAGAAATTCACGTGATTCAATTTCAATTGGCTGGCCAACCAGGAGGCTTAGCGGATGACGAGACGCGCCTTAAGGCGATGGGGCCAGAGTGGCTGCTGGAAGGAATGGCCGAGTTTCCAGCGCTTGTTATTTATGGGGGCATAGAAGTTTCCATGGATTTTGATCACGCGGGATTGAACCTAAGAGATCTTGAAACTTACCAGGAGTTTAACAACAGTCCGTCCGAAATTAGCGGTCCCCTGGTAAATGCTGCCGCGGCCACCTTGCTTGAAGGCCGCAGTTTCAGGAGAGCGTTCGAGTTCTACGAAGCTCTTGGAAAAGGGCAACCATGGCGGGATGCGTTCAAACAGACATTTGGTCTGTCAGTAGATGAGTTCTATCTGGAATTTGATCGCAAACTTGGACATGACCAGTGATCCATTTCAGGTGTGTTTTGCTATCGGGACGACCAAATCGGCAATGTCGACCCTCCTTTGTCCTTGGCCGGATCTCTTTGACTCTCTCATACCCAACAGACAAGCACCGCGGTCTGATCTCCAAAACCCGGCTGGAGCCAATCCAGCCTCAACAGGGGAAATACTCCAATGAGCTACAATCTGAAAACAGCGGTGACTGATCTCTACAGCCCCGTCAGCTTCGGTGGCGGTGGCGGTCAAGGGGATGGAGGTAACCGCAGCGGTAACTACGGTGCTTCATCCGGAACAAAATTTGGCTCCTACAAGGATGGAGGGCATATGAAAGACCATGGAGGGGTTCGCTCTGCAATTGGTCCTGCTGCCATATTTGCAGTCGCTGCAGTAACCGGTCCCGGGGCAGTAGCAGGGGCAACCATTGGCGCGATTGGTTCTCACATCAGTAGTGAAGAGGATTCGCGTGGGCGTTAAACACTAGATTGGTAAACGTGGAGGACGGGGCACTACTCGTTCTCCACACTCACTAAAAAGAGGCCTAAGAAATGAAGACATTCATACTGGAAGCCATTTTCGCTGCAATCGCGGGGCTGGCTTACGCCTATTTTGTGATGAGTAAATTCGATAGTCCAAACTTGGTCATCTACATAGGGTTAGGATTGGTGTGCGCTGTAACAGCGCGAATTACAAATCTAGCCATAAAAAAATTTGGAAATTCCGCGGAAAAATAGATTTCATAGACTCTGGTGAATCACTTTCGCGATGGCCGCAAAGAAGCGAGTGAAGTTCCTTTATCCTGGTTTGGCAAGACGCTTCGGACGTACACCCCGTTTTATACTGAACTGGTTTTTCTGGCCGTTTGCCTGCGGCTGGTCGGG
>NZ_WQCG01000003.1 GCF_013032505.1 Ruegeria atlantica | reverse complement strand
ATGGCAAAGGAAAAGTTTGAGCGTAATAAGCCGCACGTTAACATCGGCACGATTGGCCACGTTGATCACGGCAAGACCACGCTGACCGCAGCAATCACCAAGTATTTCGGTGACTTCAAAGCGTATGACCAGATTGACGGCGCGCCTGAAGAAAAAGCACGTGGCATCACCATCTCGACCGCCCACGTGGAATACGAGACCGACAACCGCCACTACGCGCACGTCGACTGCCCCGGCCACGCCGACTACGTCAAGAACATGATCACCGGTGCCGCTCAGATGGACGGCGCGATCCTGGTTGTGAACGCAGCTGACGGCCCGATGCCGCAGACCCGCGAGCACATCCTGCTGGGCCGCCAGGTTGGCATCCCGAAGATGGTCGTGTTCATGAACAAAGTTGACCAGGTTGACGACGAAGAGCTGCTGGAACTGGTTGAGATGGAAGTTCGCGAACTGCTGTCCAGCTACGAATACCCCGGCGACGATATTCCGATCATCGCAGGTTCGGCTCTGGCCGCAATGGAAGGCAACAACCCTGAAATCGGCGAAGAGAAGATCAAAGAGCTGATGGCGGCTGTTGATGACTACATCGACACTCCTGAGCGTGAAGTTGACAAGCCGTTCCTGATGCCGGTCGAAGACGTGTTCTCGATCTCGGGTCGTGGTACAGTTGTTACAGGTCGTGTTGAGCGTGGCGTGATCAACGTTGGCGACGAGATTGAAATCGTCGGCATCCGTGACACTCAGAAAACCACCTGTACCGGTGTTGAAATGTTCCGCAAGCTGCTGGATCGCGGTGAAGCTGGCGACAACATCGGCGCCCTGCTGCGCGGCATCGACCGTGACGGCGTTGAGCGTGGCCAGGTTCTGTGTAAGCCAGGTTCGGTTACACCGCACACCAAGTTCGAAGCCGAAGCCTACATCCTGACCAAGGAAGAAGGCGGTCGTCACACTCCGTTCTTCGCGAACTACCGTCCGCAGTTCTACTTCCGTACAACTGACGTGACCGGCACCGTGACCCTGGCAGCTGGCACCGAGATGGTTATGCCTGGTGACAACGTTGGCTTCACCGTCGAGCTGATCGCCCCGATCGCGATGGAAGACGGTCTGCGTTTCGCGATCCGCGAAGGCGGCCGCACCGTGGGCGCCGGCGTCGTCTCGAAAATCATCGAGTAAGTCGCGCAAGCGAATATCCAAAGAAAGGGCGTCCCTCGGGACGCCCTTTTTCGTTTTTGCCTAAGCCAACAGTAATGCTAACTTCTTTCATATTGAGACATTGCTATTAGAAAGAGGTCAAAAGATGCACTTTTCAGCGCGTTCAGTTTGTCTTGTTGCAGCACTCACTTTCTCATCTACCTCAGCGTCCTCACAACAGATTGCGGATCGGATCTATTTGGGCGGGCCAATTGTAACGATGGACGAGACGGCTCCGTCAGCCGAAGCTGTTGCAGTCAAAGACGGGCGCATTCTTGCGGTTGGTCTGCTGTCTGACTTGTCGGCGCATCAGGGTGAAGAAACTGAAACCTATGATCTGGAAGGGCGCGCGATGCTTCCGGGGTTCGTTGATAGCCACGGGCATGTCGTCATGGGAGGTTTGCAGGCACTGTCAGCTAACCTTCTTGCGCCACCGGACGGAGATGTCATTGATATCGCCAGTCTGCAATCCACACTGACTGACTGGGCCGAAGAGAATGCGCAGGCCGTTGAACAGGTCCAAATGATCATCGGCTTCGGCTACGACAATGCTCAATTAAAGGAACTCCGTCACCCAACACGACAAGAGCTGGACATGGTGTCCGAGGACTTGCCCGTTGTCATTATTCATCAGTCCGGGCACCTAGGCGTGGCAAACTCGAAAGCGCTGGAGTTGGCAGGCATCACGGCTGCTTCGGAGGCCCCTCCGGGTGGGGTCATTCAACGCGATGAAGCCGGTGAACCAAATGGAGTTCTGGAAGAATACGCGTTCTTTTCGGTTCTCGTGCCGATGTTGGGGAATTTGGGTGAGGAAGGTCTCGCAGCATTTGCCCGAGCCGGGACCGAACTTTGGGCAAAGTTTGGATATACGACCGGACAAGAAGGCAGATCTTCAGGTGAAATCGTAGAAGTTCTTAAGAAAGTTGCCGCAGAAGAAGGGCTTCCTATCGACGTTGTAGCGTTTCCGGATGTTCTCGAGTCGAGGGAGTATATTGGAGCAAACACCTCGGCGGATTATGACAACCGGGTTCGGGTAGGGGGCTGCAAGCTGACAATTGATGGATCGCCGCAGGGCTTCACGGCTTTGCGGGATCGACCCTACTATGATCCGGTTGGAAACTATGCCGCGGGGTACGCAGGTTATGCCGCCATAACCATGGAACAACTCCAGGACGCCGTGAACTGGTGTTACGAGAATGATTTCCAGATCCTTGTGCATTCCAACGGCGAAGGAGCATCTGACATGCTGATTGCTGCGCTCGAAGAGGCGCAGATCAAGTATGGCGATCCTGGCAACCGCCCGGTTTTGGTTCACGGCCAGTTTCTGCGAGAGGATCAAGTTGCCAGTTTTAAGCGCCTTGGTGTGTTTCCGTCGCTATTCCCGATGCATACGTTCTATTGGGGCGATTGGCACCGAGATCATACTGTTGGGCCGGTCAATGCAGACAATATCTCACCCACAGGATGGTTGCGCGAACGTGACATGATGTTCGGCACGCATCACGATGCGCCGGTGGCCTTCCCAGATAGCATGCGTGTTCTTGCAGCTACGGTAACCCGCCGTACGCGCTCCGGTGATATCTTGGGACCGCATCAGCGGGTAGATGTCATGACCGCACTAAAGGCAATGACGATCTGGCCTGCATGGCAGCATTTTGAGGAAGATGAGAAGGGCTCGATTGAGGTCGGCAAAGTGGCGGATTTTGTGATCCTGTCGGATGATCCTACAGCAGTCGACCCAGAGACTTTGGCTGAACTTGAGGTGCTGGTGACCGTCAAGGGGGATGAAGTTATCTATGAAGCTGAGGAGGGCGTTAGAGAGGGCAGTTTGCAATTCTCCCCATTTTCAAATGACCCAGTGATTGCTCATCTTTTTCTGCACGCGATTTACCAAGGCATGAGGGTTGAAGACCCGTGGCTTGCTAGAAACTAGCCTATCGATTTTGGGAAACTGAGATAACACCGAGATGGTCATACCCGGCGACAACGTTGGCTTCACTGTTCAGCTGATCGCACCGATCGCGATGGAAGACGGCCTGCGTTTCGCCATCCGCGAAGGCGGCCGCACCGTCGTCGGCGTTGTGTCGAAGATCATCGAGTAAGTCGCGCGTGTCGCGACGGGTGGATGCCAGTTGCTCTGAAAGAGCAACGAGAGCACGCTCAGTTGAATTTATGAAGGCCGTCTCGCATGAGGCGGCCTTTGTGCTTTGAGGTAGACGAATCCCAGGCGGGCTTAAATGTGTTCGAACCGAGAAACCTCTTCGAAAGTTCGCCGTCGGTTAGGGGCAAAAAAAACTGGGTTGAGCTTTCTTAACCTAACGTCCACCTCACCCAAAGACAGGAAACCCACATGTGACCTGAAACAGAAAAGCGGGGCGTGCGTCGGGCGAACCGCTGACGTAAGCGGGAGGAAATCATGTTTGGTTTTGAATTCTTGAACTATGGAGCGCAAATCCTTCACAGCAAGGATCTGGATGACATGCGTGCCGCCATACTTAGTGACGACGACCAGGAAATCGACTGTGATATCAGTGATTTTTGCCGTGAGCGCAAGCGATTCAAAATCAGAGTTTCTGAGCAGCCCAACAGAACCTGAGGCGTTAACGCGCGCTCAAAACGACTGTCGTCAATCAGCGTAGTCTTCATCGCGTGGGGTGAAAACCTTCAAGCTCCATTTCGACTTTCTCTTACTGCGAAGTTGTGGCGCGCAGACTGTTTGCGATTTCCCGTTGTGCAGGTGGATCTCCAGACCGGTTTTTGGTAGCCGGATCGAGTGGGTCCTTAAGGCCGAGCAAAGCCAACAAACCCCTTGCCAAACCCCACCAACCCCACTAATACGCGCGAGTTCTCAGTAAGAACATCAAGGCGGGGTGATTCCCGCCTTTTGGGTTCGAAGAGGGTTGGCGATGCGCGTCTGTCCTCCTCTCAACCTCAACGCCTGATAAAAGGCTGTTAATATGCAAAGCCAAAACATCCGTATTCGGCTGAAGGCATTTGACTATCGCGTTCTGGATGCCAGCACGCAAGAGATCGTCAACACTGCCAAGCGGACCGGCGCGAACGTGCGCGGCCCGATCCCGCTGCCGAACAAGATTGAGAAGTTCACGGTTCTCCGTGGCCCTCACGTTGACAAGAAATCCCGCGACCAGTTCGAGATCCGTACGCACAAGCGTCTGCTCGACATCGTTGATCCGACCCCCCAGACCGTTGACGCGCTGATGAAGCTCGACCTCGCTGCTGGTGTGGACGTCGAGATCAAGCTGCAGTCGTAAGATCGGAGGGTATAGATTATGCGCTCTGGTATTATCGCAAAAAAAGTTGGCATGACCCGCCTGTTCATGGAAGACGGCAAGCAGATTCCTGTGACCGTTCTTCACCTGGATGGCCTGCAGGTCGTTGCGCAGCGTACCGCTGACAAAGACGGCTACACCGCCGTTCAGCTGGGCGCTGGTGCGGCCAAGGCAAAACGCACGTCGAAAGCCATGCGCGGTCACTATGCCGCTGCAAAGGTTGAGCCCAAGCGTAAGCTGGCCGAGTTCCGCGTCTCCGAAGATGGCCTGATCGATGTGGGCGCCGAGATTTCGGCAGAACACTTCCTGGAAGGTCAGAAAGTTGACGTTTCGGGTACCTCGATCGGTAAAGGCTTTGCCGGTGCAATGAAGCGCCACAACTTCGGTGGTCTTCGCGCCTCGCACGGTGTTTCGATCAGCCACCGTTCGCACGGTTCGACCGGTCAGTGTCAGGACCCGGGCAAGGTTTTCAAAGGCAAGAAGATGGCCGGTCACATGGGTGCTGCTCGTGTTACCACCCAGAACCTGGAAGTCGTCAAAACTGACGCCGACCGTGGTCTGGTCTTCATCAAAGGCGCCGTTCCCGGACCGAAGTCGGGCTGGGTCACCGTCAAGGACGCCGTCAAGAAGAAAGCACCGGAAGGCCTGCCTTTCCCGGCTGCTGTGAAATCGGCTGCAACCGAAGCACCTGCGGAAGAAGCTCCCGCGGAAGGTGGTGAAGCATGAAACTTGATGTAATCAAACTGGACGGCGGCAAAGCCGGCAACATCGAGCTGGATGCGGACCTGTTCGGCCTCGAGCCGCGCGCAGACATCCTGCACCGTGTGGTCCGTTGGCAGCGCAACAACGCGCAAGCCGGCACCCACAAGGTCAAAACCCGCTCGGAAACCAGCTATTCGACCAAGAAGATCTATCGCCAGAAGGGCACCGGTGGCGCACGCCATGGTGACCGTAACGCGCCGATCTTCCGTGGTGGTGGTATCTACAAAGGCCCCGTCGTGCGTTCGCACGGTCACGACCTGCCCAAAAAGTTCCGCAAGCTTGGCCTGCGCCACGCTCTGTCGGCAAAAGCCAAGGCAGGTGAACTGGTCGTAATCGAGAACGCCGAAGCCGAAGGCAAGACCGCCGCTCTGGCCAAACAGGTTGCAAACCTGGGCTGGAAACGCGCTCTGGTCATCGACGGCGCGACCGTGAACGAAGGGTTCCTGAAAGCGTCCAAGAACATCGAAGGTCTGGATATCCTGCCGTCGATGGGCGCAAACGTCTATGACATCCTCAAGCGTGACACTCTGGTGCTCACCAAAGCGGCTGTCGAAGCACTGGAGGCTCGTCTGAAATGAGCGCGAAGGCAGAACACTACGACGTGATCCGCAAGCCGATCATCACCGAAAAGTCGACCATGGCGTCCGAAAACGGCGCGGTTGTCTTTGAAGTGGCGATCGACAGCAACAAGCCGCAGATCAAAGAGGCCGTTGAGGCGCTGTTTGGTGTGAAGGTCAAAGCGGTGAACACCACTGTGACCAAGGGTAAAGTCAAGCGGTTCCGTGGCCAGCTGGGCCGCCGGAAAGACGTCAAAAAAGCATATGTAACCCTGGAAGAGGGTAACACCATCGACGTAAGCACCGGTCTCTGATCGAACCCGTCTTTGGAAAGAACAAAAGGCCTCCGCAATAGCGGGGGCCTTTTTTGTCGGGCGCGGCCTGTCCGGCCATGTCGAGCTTGGTCCGAACCTGTGCACAGTGACGTTCAGGCAGCGAGGCGGATGATATGCATGCTGAACGGCAGGTTCGCGACTTCGAGACAACCCGCGACGGTCAGGTTATCAAAAGCATCGACATCGGGTAGGGCGCGCTTTCTGCACGTATCCTGACCTATGGCGCGACGTAGCAGGACCTGCGTCTGCAGCCACGAACTGACGGTGCACGCTGATCGCTACACTCCTGTTGACGCGGACCTTATTCCAGCGGGCAAAACACTAGACGTCGCGGGCACGTCGCTGGATCTGTTGTCACCGAAACTCTTGGGCAACCGGGCTTATATCCAATTGCTGGCATTCCCAGCAGCGTATGCTCTGCCGCCCTGTGGCGGCGTTGAGCAGCTCGTCTTCGAGTCTTGCGATGAAGTTGGAAACGACCGAGCCAGATTTGCAGGTCTACTCAGGCGCGTCTTTGGATGAAGGTCCGCGAAGTGGTCTGGGCGGCCAGCCATACGGACCTTTTCCCGGCGTCGCGTTGGAACCACAAGTCTGGCCCGATTCAATCAATCAGCAAGGTTTCCCCAAGGCGGTATTGCGGAGTGGTGAAACCTATCGCCATTTTTCACGATATGTGTTCCAGAGCGAGGTTTGAGACCAAGCTGATCCGCTGCCAACTGGGTCACCTGGTAGACGTCAATAACGCAAATTTAACCAAGGTTGAGGGTTACACCATCAGCCAGAGCACCTATCTCTGATCGGGTCCGTAGATGGGTCATTATGAGGATCCCTGCAAAAGCTAAGGTTTTCCTGAGCAACGGCACTAAAGAAAATGAGCGTGAGGCCATCGCCTCTTCCAGAATTCGCTTGCTATGCCACGGCGGTAGGCTATGCGGTTTCTACAAACAAAAAGACATGGCAGGCGCATGACCACACCCAATCCTTTGACCCGGGGCAACCCAAATATGACCGCTGCGCGGGATTGGGTTACGACACTTGCCAAATACCGCGAGCCGAACGAGTGGCGCAGCTCCTTTGAGCTGGGCGTCAGCATTATCCCCTTCTTCATGCTATGGGCGCTGTCCTGGGTGTCGCTGTCGATCAGCTATTGGTTGGCTTTTGCAATTGCCGTTCTAAATGCGGCCTTCCTGCTGCGGCTGTTTGCGATCCAGCATGACTGCGGGCACGGGGCATTCTTCAAGAATCGGGCGGTCAGTGACTGGGTTGGTCGCGTGATCGGAGTGCTGACCCTGACGCCCTATGACGTCTGGCGCCGCACGCATTCCAACCATCACAACAGCTCGGGCAATTTGGATAAACGAGGGATGGGCGATATCCACACCCTGACAGTTGCCGAGTACCAATCCAAGACGCCCATGAACCGGTTCTGGTATCGCGTTTACCGCAACCCCATCACCTTGTTCGTCCTTGGCCCCGGTTATCTGTTCCTGTTCCAGAACCGCCTTCCGCTGGGTCTGACGGGCAGCGTCAGGTTCTGGGTTAGCGCGATGGGCACCAACGTCGCCATTTTGGCCGCACTTCTGGCGGTCTACTACTTTGGTGGGCTGATGCCGGTGCTGCTGATTTTCCTGCCCTCAACTCTGATTGCAGCAACCGCCGGAGTG
Source organism: Ruegeria atlantica (assembly GCF_013032505.1). Classification (GTDB taxonomy): domain Bacteria; phylum Pseudomonadota; class Alphaproteobacteria; order Rhodobacterales; family Rhodobacteraceae; genus Ruegeria; species Ruegeria atlantica_F. The sequence goes on along the minus strand of NZ_WQCG01000003.1, from coordinate 748,737 downwards.
TGGCTGTTCTATGTGCAGCATCAGTTCGAGGACACGCACTGGGATGCTGATGAGGACTGGCAGCTGCATGAGGCTGCCTTGTACGGAAGCTCGCATTATATCCTGCCGTCCGTGTTGCAGTGGTTTAGCGCCAATATTGGCATCCACCACGTACACCACCTGTACAGCCGCATTCCGTTCTATCGCCTGACCGAGGTGCTGCGCGATCATGATGAGCTGGCCAACAGTAACCAGATGACGATCCGAGAAAGCCTCGCCAACGCACGGCTACATCTGTGGGATGAGCAAAGCCGTCGTCTGTTGTCCTTCGCCGAGGCCCGCGCCCTTTACGAGTGAAGGTTCGGCTCTGCGGCCAGCTGGGCTGTTGGACAAACCACAAAAAGCATATGTGATTGTGGAAGAGGGGAACACCATCATCGTGTCCGTCGGTCTCTGATCCAGTCTGTCTTTGGTGAGCGACAAAGGCCGCCGCGATGGCGGTTTTTTGTGCCCCAATGTGCGGTGCTAGCCTTTGCAGGCTATCTGGAACCTTTCAGTCTGGACTAGCCTGATCCTGTTCCGCTTCGATGAATGCCTGCCATCCGTCGACCTTGCCAAAGGCGCGCAGTCTTTCGTGCAGCATAGGGCCATAGATGGACCACATGCGTTTTCGCAAGTCCCGGCCCTTTTCCGTAACTTTCAGAACTTTTCCACGTCTGTCACTATCAAATTCAACGAACTCCACCAGACCCTCTGCCGCGAGCCGCTTGCTCAAATGAGAGAGGTTCGACTGCTCGAATATGGTGTCCTGTGCCAGCTCATACGGACGCAACTGGCCGCCGTGCCGTTCGAGAGACCAAAGTAGATCGTACCATTTCAGCGGCGGAAGGCCTGCTTTTTTCAATGCCACGCCGATGTCAGACTGGATACGTCGGGTGGCCCGGTTCATTGCGACCCAGATTTCTGTCTCAAATTTTGTTGGCAGATCGTTCTTCACAACTTCGTGTTCCCCTTGTTTCTGATTGCGGTCTTGGTTCAATTTAATTAGATGAAAATTCATCTACATTCCAGCACCTTTCGGATAAAAGGAATATCACCATGACCTTAAAGTCTATGATTGCCGCCGCTGCTTTGACCGTTGCAGTGACACCTGCATTCGCGCAGACCTATAAGACCGATCAGGGACATACCGAAGTTCGGTTCGGTTGGAGCCACGCAGGTGTCTCGAACCAGCATGGCGAGTTTACTAAAGTAGACGGCACGTTGGATCTTAATGCCGACGATGTGGAAGCTTCGGCGTTGAGCGTGACGATTGACACCAACAGTTTGGCTTCGGGATTTGGCCCTCTGGATGACCACCTCAAATCCGCTGACTTCTTCGAGGTCGAAACCTATCCCGAGATCACCTTCGTCAGCACCGAAATCAAACGGACCGGCGATACGACGGCGGATGTGACCGGAGATCTGACCATCCATGGCGTGACCAAGCCCGTAACGCTGCAGGCCACGCTGACCCATCAGGGCGAGCATCCTTTGGGTGGCGCCATCGAGTATTATAAAGGCGATTGGGTTGCTTTCTCGGCGACCGGAGAGATTGATCACACAGAGTTTGGTGTCGGCCCGTTCTCGACCGGACCGATATCCATCATGATTGATACCGAGATGAAGGCGGACGGGTGAAATCTTAGCTGGGCCATTGGAAAGACGTCGATCCAGCATAGTTTACTGTGGAAGAGCGTAACTCAATCGACGTGAGGACAGGCCTTTGATCCGGCGCTTGCTGCAACTATTCACGGCCTCGGAGGTTCAACCCGCCGGGGCCGACTTCGTTTCTGACCCTGCAACTGCGCGTGTGCAGGTGCTGGAACAGATGCGGGCGTTCAGCGCCGAGCCGTATTTTCAGATCGCTGATGAACGGCTTGGACTGTTATCGGTGTTCGATGACCTGAAGTACGACCGGGCGGATGTGGACATGATCTCGCCGGCGATGCGCAAGCATGTGATCGGAAAGCTTGGGCCGCTTGGGTTTCGTCAGACCTCCGGCACAGTGTTGGAGCACGCAGAGGCCGATATGCGCGTGCACATCCCCAAATTCCACGCTCTCGGCGCGTCGCCCTTCGACATTGTGCGCTATACCGAGAAACGCCCGCAGGACTACTGTCTTCTGACGCCAACACAGGCGGCCTGTCAGTTCGTGGATCACTATGAGCTGGACGAGGCTGTGCAGCGGATCGAGGCGCTGATTGCGAAGCACCCGATCAATCTGCTCAAACTGGCGGATTATCTGGAAGGCAAACCCAAACATCGCGCTTTTCGCAAGGTGCTGGGCCATATCAAGCTCAAGCAGCGGATCGCGGTGGAGTCCGAGCCGCTCTGCCGTAGGAGGTCTTTGGGCTGAAGGTCCACCGTCGAAAAGACGTCAAAAAAGCAAATGTGAACCTGGAAGAAGGTAACTCGATCGACGTGAGCGCTCGCCTTTGGAAAGAGACAAAGGCCCCGCGAAAGCGGTTTTTTTGTTTGCCGCTATTCCGCGACCGCTGATCTAAACCTGTCTGCAAATTCCCCGAAATGAGCTTCTCGATGACAATTGGCGCAAAGAGCCATCGTGTTGCCGATAGTATCTTCCCCCCCTTCGGACAGAGGCGTCCGGTGATGCACTTCTAGGTATGGAGAACCGTCTTTTCGGTTGAACGGCGCAGGCTCATAACACTGATCACAAACCCCGTTTGCTTGGAATAAGCGTTCAGCAACTACATCAGCGTTGCGCTTATATATTGCAGTTCGAACCCAAACTTTCTGAGTTTTTCCACCTGCCTTCTTGAGCCTCTTTTGACGTTCCTCGGAGGAGTCTTGTTGCGCTTGAGAAATGCGCGCTTGGAAATTGGCTTGCAGTTTGTCAGTGGTGGGTGACAACTCACCGCTCTTATGTGCAGTCAGTTTGTCCGCATAGTCATCACATAGTCTTGTCAGGCTTGGCAACCTTCCACCCGTTGGGAGGGCCTTGTAGTACGAAATGTGAGCTCTTGTGGCAGCTAAAGCATTTCGCAGCCCGTTGGTGCCAAACTCATCCAAGATGCGATCAAAGTAGAGCTCGGTTACCAGCAAGCTCAGAGTTCGATGATATACTTTGCCCTTTAGCATTTGGCCAAAATTGCGCACCATATCACTCGCTGAAGCGTTGTTTACACCATATTCCGAAACGAGAATTCTCCGGGCTTCAGCTTCAGAGATTTCACCATTTTCTATTCGCATAGCCTGCAGATATGCGGCTTCGGCTTCCATTAGTCCGATTTGGTTGGACAATACTATTTCCTTTTCTTGCGGCTTAGCTGACGGGTTTTAGTACAAATTCCTTGGACGAGTAGTCTGTGAATACTAGCGAATTTGCTAGACCAGAATATTTGGGTGTAATGGAAGTTCTTTTAAGAGTATGATCCGTCCCCTATAGACACCCACCCCCAACACTGCTAAACGCACCCAATCTTACGGCCTCGGATTCGTTCCGGGGCCTCTGATATTTGTAACCGGGGACCTTCGGGGCCCTATACCCTTGGCACCTACGGGGGCCTATCACATAGCGGGGAAACTCCCTGTACTTGCTAAACGGAAGACAGAAAGCATGGCACTCAAGTCGTACAAGCCGACGACGCCGGGCCAGCGCGGGCTGGTGCTGATCGACCGTTCGGAGCTTTGGAAAGGACGTCCGGTCAAGTCTCTCACAGAGGGTTTGACCAAATCGGGCGGCCGGAACAACACCGGACGGATCACTTCACGCCGCCGCGGCGGTGGCGCAAAGCGTCTCTACCGGATCGTTGACTTCAAACGGAATAAATTTGATGTCGCGGCAACCGTCGAACGGATCGAATATGACCCGAACCGGACCGCATTCATCGCACTGGTAAAATACGAAGACGGCGAGCAGGCATATATCCTGGCTCCGCAGCGCCTGGCTGTTGGTGACAAAGTCATCGCGTCGGCAAAAGCTGACATCAAGCCGGGCAACGCAATGCCGTTCTCGGGCATGCCTATCGGTACCATCGTACACAACATCGAGATGAAGCCTGGTAAAGGCGGTCAGATCGCACGTGCGGCCGGCACTTACGCTCAGTTCGTTGGTCGTGATGGCGGCTACGCTCAGATCCGTCTGAGCTCGGGCGAGCTGCGCATGGTCCGTCAGGAATGCATGGCCACCGTTGGTGCCGTGTCCAACCCCGACAACTCGAACCAAAACCTCGGTAAAGCCGGTCGTATGCGCCACAAGGGCGTTCGTCCGTCGGTTCGTGGTGTTGCAATGAACCCGATCGATCACCCGCACGGTGGTGGTGAAGGTCGTACCTCGGGTGGCCGTACTCCGGTTACACCGTGGGGTAAGGACACCAAGGGTAAGCGTACCCGCAACAAGAACAAAGCGTCCCAGAAGCTGATCATCCGCTCGCGGCACGCCAAGAAGAAGGGACGTTAATCTATGTCTCGCTCTGTTTGGAAGGGTCCTTTCGTCGATGCTTACGTGCTGAAAAAAGCCGAAGCAGCGCGCGAGTCGGGCCGCAACGAAGTCATCAAAATCTGGTCGCGTCGTTCCACCATTCTGCCCCAGTTCGTGGGTCTGACCTTTGGTGTTTACAACGGCCAGAAGCACATTCCCGTCAACGTCTCGGAAGACATGATCGGTCAGAAGTTTGGTGAATACTCGCCAACTCGTACCTATTACGGTCACGCCGCTGACAAAAAAGCGAAGCGGAAGTAAGTCATGGGCAAGGAAAAGAACCCCCGCCGCGTGGCTGAAAACGAAGCAATGGCGAAAACGCGCATGCTCCGTACCAGCCCGCAGAAACTGAACCTGGTTGCGCAAATGATCCGCGGCAAGAAAGTTGAGAAGGCTCTGACCGACCTGACTTTCTCGAACAAGCGTGTCGCGCAGGACGTCAAGAAGTGCCTGCAGTCCGCAATCGCGAATGCCGAAAACAACCACAACCTGGACGTTGACGAGCTGATCGTCGCCGAAGCATGGGTTGGCAAGAACCTGGTCATGAAGCGCGGTCGCCCGCGTGCCCGTGGCCGTTTCGGCAAGATCATGAAGCCGTTCTCGGAGATCACCATCAAGGTGCGTCAAGTTGAGGAGCAAGCCTAATGGGTCATAAAGTAAATCCGATCGGCATGCGCCTGCAGGTCAACCGCACCTGGGACAGCCGCTGGTACGCCGACACCAAGGACTACGGTGATCTTCTGCTGGAAGACCTCAAAATCCGTGAGTTCATCAACAAAGAGTGCAAGCAGGCCGGTGTTGCCCGTGTGATCATCGAACGTCCGCACAAGAAGTGCCGCGTTACGATCCACACTGCACGTCCCGGTGTCATCATCGGCAAGAAAGGTGCAGACATCGAAGTTCTGCGCAAAAAGCTTGCTCGCATGACCGACAGCGAATTGCACCTGAACATCGTCGAAGTGCGCAAGCCCGAGCTTGACGCGCAGCTGGTTGCCGAGTCCATCGCTCAGCAGCTGGAACGTCGTGTTTCGTTCCGTCGCGCAATGAAGCGCTCGGTTCAGAACGCCATGCGTATGGGCGCCCTGGGTATCCGGGTGAACGTCGCTGGTCGTCTGGGCGGCGCAGAAATCGCACGGACCGAGTGGTACCGCGAAGGCCGCGTGCCTCTGCACACCCTGCGTGCCGACATCGATTACGCACATGCCGAAGCGATGACCCCCTACGGGATCATCGGGATCAAGGTCTGGATCTTCAAAGGTGAGATCATGGAGCACGATCCGCAGGCACGTGACCGTAAAGCACAGGAACTCCAGGACGGCCCTGCACCTCGTGGTGCTGGTGGCGGTCGTCGCTAAGGAGGGAAAGATATGCTTCAACCAAAGCGTACTAAATTCCGCAAGATGCACAAAGGCCGGATCAAGGGTCTCGCCAAAGGCGGCTCTGATCTGAACTTTGGCACCTACGGCCTGAAAGCTCTTGAGCCTGAGCGTGTAACTGCACGCCAGATCGAAGCTGCACGTCGTGCCATGACGCGTCACATGAAGCGTCAGGGTCGTGTCTGGATCCGCATCTTCCCCGACACTCCGGTCACTGCAAAGCCGATCGAAGTTCGTATGGGTAAAGGTAAGGGTTCGGTCGACCGCTGGGCATGCAAAGTTAAGCCTGGCCGCGTGATGTTCGAGATCGACGGCGTCAATGACGACATCGCCCGCGAGGCCCTGCGCCTTGCTGCGATGAAGCTGCCGATCAAGACTCGCGTCGTGGTTCGCGAAGACTGGTAAGCGATTGGGGGAAACCCCGTTCGTGACAAGAATGACCCCCGTCGGGAAACCGGCGGGGGTTTTCTTGTTGGCGATCATCAGGCTTCAGGCGCGCCACCGCGTGCTTCAGTCGAGACGCGACAAATTCGGGGTAAGCTCTCGTAGTAATTTCCGCTTCATTGCTTGGTCGTAGTCATCATAGCTATGCGTTACTTCCACAAAAGACAGAGGCCCACGGACAACTTCGGACAGGTAGTAAACCACCGGATCAGGGCGGGCCCCGGCGACGACCAAACCATTTATGGTGATCCCCCGCGTGGCAATCGTGTCCGAGATCGGTTTGGCCTCGGGCCCGGCGTTCGAGATCCCGTCGCCTGACACATCAATCACCTGACGGCGACAGGGATTTTCAAGCTGATGAAACATAAGATCGGCATGAAGTAGGGCCTCGGAAACAGATGTTTCAGCCATCCAGAAACCACGATTGATCGTGATCAAATCTTCGACAAATTCGATGACGCTTTCCCGGTTGGACAGTCGACGCCAGGCGATGGGCTGGCGCTGCTGACCAGAGCCACCCCACTGCGTTACGGTGACCTGCATGCCGCCGGGCATCCAGGAAATCAAGCGAATGATATCGTCATCCAGAAACGCATGGCCGATGCCATTTCGCATCAGAACATATTCGAACTTGTCGACCGAGCGCGATACGTCGAGCGCAACAACCAGCGCAACTTCACACGCACGGGACCCCAGCGGCACCAGCGTGGTAAAAAGTGATAGAACCAAAGCTTTCACAGGAAAAACGCTAGCAGTGGCCGCTGTGATCGGCAATTCAATTCATCGAGACCGGTTTCGGTCGCGCCGGTATGGCGAAGAGCAAACAGAAGCCATTCACCTCATATTTGGCCAGGTTGAAAGGGTCCCGATTTATTTGGACGGCCTCCTCGGGATCATGGCCCAGAAGGCCAAGTAGCACATCGGGTTCGTCACGTTCGCAATCCTGTGCCTGACGATCGCAAACCACTAGACTAGGCTGCACTTCTTCTGAATCACACCCGACCACGCGATTTTCTAAGTCGGCTAGTCTCGCCCTCCTGTCCCGGCTGAGCTATAGCCGGGGCATGGCACAGATTGAATCGCTCTTCGTTACCCGTCTTTATCGCGCAGCTTTGTCTGAGTTCGATCCCAAGATCGACCCGGAGGAATTGGAAAGCTCCTGTCTTGTCATCGCCGAGGATGATGAGGCCGGGCAGGAATGGTGCGAGGAAAACGGCTATCCCGGCTACACTAGCTATGCTTCACTGACCGATCTGCCATGGCGGTTCCCGATCTTCGCCGACCTTGTCACGGCGCTGGACCAGCACGTCGCGGCCTTTGCTAAAGATCTGGAGTTTGATCTGGGGGAGGGTGAGCTGAAGCTGGAGGACCTGTGGATCAACATCCTGCCCGAAGGCGGCATGCACTCCAGCCACTTGCACCCGCACAGCGTAATCTCGGGCACAACCTATGTGGCGATGCCCGAAGGGGCGAGCGCGCTGAAACTGGAAGACCCTCGCTCGGGCCGTATGATGGCTGCACCAACGCGTCTAAAGGGCGGGCGACGGGACTTGCAGCCGTTCATCTATATGAAGCCTCAGGTCGGCGATGTCCTGTTGTGGGAAAGCTGGCTGCGCCATGAGGTGCCGATGAACATGGCCGAGGACGAGCGGATTTCGGTGAGTTTTAATTACAAATGGGAGTGACGCGAAGGCGTCATATTTATCGGTCCGCAGCACGTCATTTTGCTTACTTTCTAAAGGCGACAACCGTAGTTTCCCGGCGAAACGAAATCGACGCATGGCCATATGCCCCATTGCGTAGTCTTTTTCGTGCTCCGACCGGTTCAAGGTGCCGATACCTCCCGTTCGAAAAGAATGGCAGATCTAGGGCTAGCCCTCTTTTTACAAGTTCAGCGCCTATGTCTTGTCCGTTTGGAAGATACCCAATACCAACAAGCCGATCATAGGAAGTCTCTCCGTTCAGCTTGATTGTAATCTCTTGGCCTTTGCAGATTTCAACCATCGCCCATTTAGCCTTTTGGCCCCAAGGCATGTTCAATTCGGGCGCGTCAATACCGGCAAGACGAATTTTTGACTTGCGGACAACAATTGTGTCGCCGTCGATCACGTAAGCGCGCCCTTTGAGGACGCGATTTGCGGGGACTGACGGTGGCGATTTCCGCCAATCGGCGCGAACATTTCTTGAGGGCGCCGAAATGCGTGCTTCACCTCTCCGACTGTGGGTACGTCGTGGTGTTCTCGAAACGCCAATCACTAGAAGTGCCGCGAAACCAACAAGGATAACTACTTCCATTGTTTTCACCCGTTTTAAATCTAACCGGAGCAAAATATTCAGAAATGGCGATCTGTCTTTTGAGTTTCGGTCAAATTCGTTCGGCGGTAAGACAATATGTTACTTGTTCAGGTTTGGCGCGGCTTGGTCTTGTCACTGATAAGCTGTGAAACTTCCTCTTGCCACCCACCCTCCAAACCCTTATACGGCGGCATCCTGCGATCTCCCGGCGTTGTCGGGCGATTCGTATGTCTATCATTCATCCACCAGGTCCAAGGTGACCCTGTCAGGGGGCCTTCTGGTGTTTTGAGCAAAGGAAAAAGGCGATGAACGCCCAAGAACTGCGTGACAAGACCCCGGACCAGCTCCGCGAGGAACTGGCTAACCTGAAGAAAGAAAGCTTTAACCTGCGCTTTCAACAGGCAACCGGTCAGCTGGAAAGCACCGCTGGCATCAAAGCGGCCCGCCGCAACGCTGCCCGCGTCAAAACCATTCTGAACGAAAAGGCCGCTGCTGCGGCATCCGAGGAGTAATCAGATGCCCAAGCGTATCCTGTCCGGAATCGTAACCAGCGACGCCAACGAGCAGACCGTGACCGTTTCGGTTGAACGCCGCTTCAAGCACCCGCTGCTGCACAAAACCGTTCGTAAGTCCAAGAAGTACCGGGCTCACGACGAAAAGAACGCCTTCAAGGTCGGTGACACCGTACGCATCATCGAATGCGCACCGAAATCGAAGACGAAACGTTGGGAAGTTCTGGAAGCGTAAGTTTCCGGGATTTTCCCATTTGTCGAAACCCTGGGGGATCTAACGAGACCAGCCCCCACAGGTCGGGAGAAACCACATGATCCAGATGCAGACCAATCTGGATGTCGCTGACAACTCCGGCGCTCGCCGAGTTCAGTGCATCAAGGTCCTGGGTGGTTCCAAGCGTAAATACGCCTCCGTCGGCGACATCATTGTCGTCTCGGTGAAGGAAGCCATCCCACGCGGCCGCGTAAAGAAAGGTGACGTCCGCAAGGCCGTCGTCGTGCGCACCGCCAAGGAAGTCCGTCGCGAAGACGGCACCGCGATCCGTTTCGATCGCAACGCCGCCGTCATCCTGAACAACAACAACGAGCCCGTAGGTACCCGTATCTTTGGCCCCGTTGTTCGTGAACTGCGCGGCAAGAACTTCATGAAAATCATCTCGCTGGCTCCGGAGGTGCTGTAATCATGGCTGCTAAACTCCGCAAAGGCGACAAGGTCGTCGTGCTGGCCGGCAAGGACAAGGGCAAAGAGGGTACTATCACCTCGGTTGACCCGAAAGCCGGTAAAGCTGTTGTCGATGGTATCAACATCGCCATCCGTCACACCCGCCAGACCCAGAACAGTCAGGGCGGCCGTTTGCCTCAGGCAAACCCGGTTGAACTGTCGAACCTGGCTCTGCTGGACAAAAACGGTAAAGCAACCCGCGTTGGCTTCCGCATGGAAGGTGACAAGAAAGTGCGCTTCGCCAAGACCACGGGGGACGTGATCGATGCTTGATAACGCAACCTACACCCCGCGTCTGAAAGCTCAGTACGCTGAAACCATCCGTGCCGCTCTGAAAGAAGAGTTCGGCTACAAGAACGACATGCAGCTGCCCAAGCTGGACAAAATCGTTCTGAACATCGGTTGTGGTGCCGAAGCGGTCAAAGATTCGAAGAAAGCAAAAGCTGCTGTCGAGGATCTGACTGCGATTGCCGGTCAAAAGGCCGTCGCAACAAAGGCGAAAAAGTCGATCGCGGGTTTCCGCGTCCGTGAAGACATGCCGCTGGGTGCGAAAGTAACCCTGCGCGGTGACCGGATGTACGAATTCCTGGATCGTCTGATCACCATCGCGATGCCGCGTGTTCGTGACTTCCGCGGTGTGAAGCCGTCTTTCGATGGTCAGGGCAACTTTGCCATGGGCATGAAAGAGCACATCGTGTTCCCGGAAATCGATTTCGACAAAGTCGACGAAGTCTGGGGTATGGACATCGTAATTGCCACCACAGCGAAAACCGACGCTGAAGCAAAGGCACTGTTGAAAGCTTTCAACATGCCGTTCAACGCGTAAGCGCCGGGAGGATTGAGACATGGCTAAAAAAGCAATGATCGAACGCGAGAAGAAGCGCGAACGCCTGGTGGCCAAATATGCCGCAAAGCGTGCCGAGCTGAAAGAAATCGCGAATGACGAGAGCAAGCCGATGGAAGAGCGTTTCAAAGCGCGTCTGAAACTGGCGAAACTGCCGCGCAACAGCTCGGCTACCCGTCTGCACAACCGCTGTCAGCTGACCGGTCGTCCCCACGCTTACTACCGTAAGCTGAAGGTCAGCCGTATCGCGCTGCGCGAGCTGGGTTCTGCTGGTCAGATCCCCGGCATGGTGAAATCGAGCTGGTAAGGGAGACATAGATATGAACGATCCTATCGGCGATATGCTCACCCGTATCCGCAACGCGCAAATGCGCGGCAAGTCCACCGTTTCCACCCCGGCTTCCAAGCTGCGCGGCTGGGTTCTGGACGTGCTGGCGGACGAAGGTTACATCCGTGGCTACGAAGCGACGACCGGTGAAAACGGTCATCCGGCCATCGAAATCAGCCTGAAATACTACGAAGGCACCCCTGTTATTCGCGAACTGAAGCGGGTCTCGAAGCCCGGCCGCCGCGTATACATGGGCGTCAATGACATCCCGCAGGTCCGTCAGGGTCTGGGTGTGTCGATTGTCAGCACTCCGAAAGGTGTGATGTCGGACGCAAACGCTCGCTCCAACAATGTTGGTGGCGAAGTGCTCTGCACCGTCTTCTAAGGAGGTCTGCAATGTCTCGTATTGGTAAAAAACCGGTCGAGCTGCCCAGCGGCGTTTCCGCCTCTGTGTCGGGTCAGACCATCGAAGTCAAAGGTCCGAAAGGCACCCGCAGCTTCACCGCGACTGATGACGTAACGCTGTCGGTCGAAGACAACGTTGTGCAGATCAACCCTCGTGGGATGTCCAAGCGCGCGCGCCAGCAGTGGGGCATGAGCCGCACTATGGTTGCCAATCTGGTTGAAGGCGTCACCAACGGCTTCAAAAAAGAGCTGGAGATCCAGGGTGTTGGTTACCGGGCTCAGATGCAGGGCAACACCCTGAAGCTGAACCTGGGCTACAGCCACGATGTTGATTTCACTGCTCCGGAAGGTGTCACCATCACCGCGCCGAAGCAAACCGAGATCGTTGTGGAAGGTATCGACCAGCAGCAGGTGGGCGAAGTCGCGGCCAAAATCCGCGAATGGCGCCGTCCCGAGCCGTACAAAGGCAAGGGCATCCGCTATAAGGGCGAGTTCATCTTCCGCAAGGAAGGCAAGAAGAAGTAAGGACGCAAACAATGGCAAACAGCAAAAGAACCCTGTTTCTGAAGCGCCGCCTGCGCGTTCGGAACAAACTTCGCAAAGTCAACGCGGGCCGTGTACGCCTGTCGGTTCACCGTTCGAACAAGAACATCAGCGTTCAGCTGATCGACGACGTTCGTGGCGTGACCCTGGCTGCAGCCTCGACCCTGGAAAAAGATCTGGGTGTTGTTGGCAAAAACAACGTCGAAGCGGCCACCAAAGTGGGCGCGGCCATCGCCGAGCGTGCCAAGAAGGCAGGCGTCGAAGAGGCCTATTTCGATCGTGGTGGCTTCCTGTTCCACGGCAAGGTGAAGGCAGTTGCCGACGCCGCGCGTGAAGGTGGTCTGAAGATCTAAGACTTGCGGGCGGGTTTCGATCCGCCCCGATGATCCGGGGGCCTCGGCACTAGTCGGGGCTCACTTGGATTGAACAAACGGCGCCGAGAGCGCCTCTAGAGAAAAGGGATGCCAAGATGGCAGAACGTGAAAACCGTCGGGGCCGTGGCCGCGACCGTGACGAAGCACCGGAATTTGCAGATCGCCTGGTTGCAATCAACCGTGTGTCGAAAACCGTAAAAGGTGGTAAGCGCTTTGGCTTCGCCGCTCTGGTGGTTGTCGGCGATCAGAAAGGCCGCGTCGGCTTTGGTAAAGGTAAAGCGAAAGAAGTACCTGAAGCCATCCGTAAGGCGACCGAACAAGCCAAGCGTCAGATGATCCGCGTGCAACTGCGCGAAGGTCGTACCCTGCACCACGATATCGAAGGCCGTCACGGCGCTGGTAAAGTGGTTATGCGTACCGCACCTGAAGGTACTGGTATCATCGCCGGTGGTCCGATGCGTGCCGTGTTCGAAATGCTGGGCGTAAAGGACGTTGTGTCCAAGTCGCTGGGCTCGCAGAACCCGTACAACATGATCCGTGCCACCATCAACGGCCTGCAGAAAGAGCAGAGCCCGCGTTCGGTTGCACAGCGTCGTGGCAAAAAGGTTGCCGACATCCTGCCCAAGCGGGAAGAAGCACCAGCTGCTGCTGAAGCAGAAGCATAAGGAGAGCGACCCATGGCAAAAACCATCGTCGTCAAGCAAATCGGTTCCCCGATCCGTCGCCCCGCTGAACAGCGCGCCACCTTGATCGGTCTGGGCCTGAACAAGATGCACAAAACCCGTGAACTGGAAGACACTCCTTCGGTCCGCGGCATGGTCAACAAGATCCCGCATCTGGTTGAGATCATCGAAGAACGCGGCTAATCGCGAAAGCTTCGAGAAAATTGGAAACGCCTCTGACCTCGGTCGGGGGCGTTTTTTCTTGTTTTTAGGTATTGCTAGGATACCGTTGAGGTCTGTTTTTTTAGAGTGAGTTAAAATGAAGCTATTCCTATCCGCGCTATGCGCGACATTAATCGGTGTAGGTGCACATGCCGCATGCCCGACCAAAGCCCCCAAAGCAAGCAAGTCCCAATTCTCGGCTGGAGATCAAAAGGTGAATGCGGCGTGGCTGCAAAAGAACCTTGCCGGTAGTAAAGTAGTATATCCCGGAAATGAGGTTGAAACCTATTCTTCAGACGGATCGTACTCTTACAAAGCCAACGGCCAGACCTGGACCGCTAACGATTACAGATTTTATGACAACGGAATGCGTTGCATCGGATACAGCAACCCAAGGTTCGACCTGTACGTGGTAAACAACGGACAATTGGTTCTGGTGAACACCCAAAAGCAGCGATACGTCGGCCAGATACGCAAATAGACATTTCGAAGTTGAGAGGCGCGGTGAAACAACGGGTCTCGCGCGTCAGAGTGTGCTCTCATGCAATTGAAGGGTGCAGCAGATCTTGTCGGGGATTTGCTGACTGCACGTATTAGTATTCTAGCGGCTTTGGGTCGTCCTAATCTGAACGCATACTGTTTATTACCAGGCGCATAGAATTGATGAATTGCGTGCGCTCAGATTCGTTCAGAACCTGCAGGGCCTCGGTATTCACTTTCTGGGCGGACTCATAAGCGCCTTCCCGAAGCGCCCTGGCCCTTTCAGTCAACCAAATCAACTGAGCTCTGGCATCTGCGGGGTTCTTTGTTCTTTTTATCAACCCGTCACGCTCCATACGGTTAAGCGTGTTAGCCAGTGTCGCTTGCTCGACGTCAATTTTGCCCAGCAGGTCTTTTTGCGTCACGCCGTCTTTAAGCCAAAGCTCCAGCAAAATCGGGAACTGGCCGACAACGATGCCCAAGGGTGCAATTTGGTGCTGCAACTCTCTCGCAAACAAACGCGCCATGTGATTGATCAGATATCCGGCCGAGTCATCTTTTTTGAAATCCATAACCCGGAATATCACTTGAATAGCATGCTATGCAATAATATATAGCAAGCTATTCAAAAGAATCGAAAGGAACCAAAATGGCTAGAATTGAAGAGTTGGACAAGGTCGTTACCTTGGCAGATCAAATGCAGGCCGATGAAGGCCCGGTGGTTTTGATCAACCTGTTTACGGTGGACGCGAACGACGAAGATGCGCTGCTGAAGGCCTGGTCGCACGATGCAGACTTTATGAAGTCTCAGAAGGGGTACATTTCGACCCAGCTCCATCAGGGCATCGCCGGAAGCTCAACTTTTGTCAATTACGCGATCTGGCAGGACGTCAAGAGCTTCCGCGCGGCATTCACCCATCCAGAGTTCCAGCGTCGGATTGCAGACTACCCGGCAAGCGCTGTGGCCCGCCCGCATCTTCTAAAAAAGCTGACAGTCGAAAACCACTGCGTCGCCTAATGCCAAAATCGGAGCAGCCACATGTTAAGAGCAATCCACCCTATTGCCGGAGTTGTCGGCTTTCTTACTATTCTCGTGTTCTGGACTTCCACGTTGTACAGCGAGTTGTTTGCGACCCATGCGACTGTTGCAGCCGTGAAGTCGACGATCGTTAGCGGGCTCTTTGTCCTTGTGCCTGCGATGGTGATTGTGGGTGCGTCTGGAATGGCTTTAGGGCGTCGCCGCAAGGATGCGCCGGCGCTGGCCAAGAAGAAACGGATGCCATTCATTGCAATAAATGGTCTGTTGATCCTAGTTCCCGCCGCCATCTACCTCAGCTCAAAAGCAAACTCAGGGGACTTTGATGCTAGTTTCTATGTTGTCCAGGTTTTCGAACTGCTCGCGGGTGCTACCAACCTGACACTGATGGGGCTGAGTATCCGCGACGGTCGGGCGATGACCGCCCGCAAGCGGAATGCGCGAAAGAAATAATAACAGCGATTGACGGCAACAATCGTATGACTCGAGGCGGTTCATTGCATTTCAAAGCATATGCTCTCAGCCATTCCCCGGTTGCATATCGGCTAGACCGAAACTTCGGTTGTTAGCGTTATCGCCTGCACCTATCTCAGCCCTGTCCAAACAAGGAACACAAACAGTTACAGGGGAATTCGCCCCGGTCAGAGAAAGGAAGTAAACCATGGCTCACACAGCAACATATTCCCGCGAAGGTTTTGGCCTGAGCGCCCGCATCGCAAACTTTTTCGAGCGCGTCAAAGAGGCCAACGCCTTGCGCGTGCAGTACAATCAGACTTACTCGGAACTGCAGGGTCTGTCAGATCGTGAATTAAATGATATCGGCGTACGCCGTTGCGATATCAAGGACATAGCTCGGGATCACGTTTACTGTTCGTGAACGTATCGATGACCTAAACAAGAGACGCCTTAGGGCGTCTCTTTTGATTCTGGCGTGCGCTTGGCACAGTGATCGGGAATTTTGACCCGAAACGTTGCAGCGAAACTGGAAATCGGCCAAACACGCGACAGGGCACCCATCGGTGCCACAACCAAGAACAAAACGAAGGGCCAGATCCGGTGAAAGAGTATCAGGTTGGCATGCTTTGGATTGAAGGCCCTCTCAGCTTTCTCGAGCAGTTGTGCATCAAGTCGTTTTTGGACGTCGGACAGCATGTGCGCCTCTATACTTACGGTCCGGTCACAAACATTCCGGAAGGTGTCGAAGTGTGCGACGCGCGCGAAGTACTGCCGGATGAAGAGGTGATCCTGCACAAACGCACAGGCAGTCCCGCGCTGCATTCTGACAAGTTTCGCGTGCAAATGCTGGCGAAAGTGCCGGACATCATTTGGGCCGATACCGACGCGTATTGTGTCAAGCCATTTACAACTGAAAATGGTCACTTGCATGGTTGGCTAGCTGCGCATGAAATCAACGGTGGCGTGTTGGCTTTGCCGCGTGACAGCGCGACGCTGTATGACTTGATCGACTACACCAATCACCCGTATCGCATTCCGCATTGGCTGTCGCCCAAACAACGCCGGCCGCTTATTGACATGGCATTGAACGGCGATGCGCCGCACGCAAGCGATATGCCGTGGGGCATTTGGGGACCGCGCGCCTTGACCTGGCTCTTGCGACAAAACAAAGAAGATCGGTTTTCCCGGCCGCAAGAGGTTTTATACCCTGTAACGTTCAGGGATCGGCGGGCAATGGTACGGTCCAACGGAAATGCCGAGAGGTTCCTGACCGAGAACACCATGTCGATCCACTTTTACGGCCGCCGTATGCGTTCATTCATCCACAATCGGTTCAATGGCATTCCGCATCCCGAAAGCATGGTTGGCCGGTTGGTCGAAAAGCATGGTATCGACCCACATGCAGCGCCCTTGCGGGTAAAAGCCACATCAGACGACCGCATCGATGCACCCGACGAATGACATGTAGGGGCTGCGGGCTTGCCAACTTGCCCCAACAGTCCTATACGCCTGCGGTGGCTTTGCGCCATACGAATCAAAACCAAGAAATGCCGTGTCTGACCCATCACGCTTCGGGGGTCATTTCCGGCTTAGGAGAAGCGAAATGAAACTGCACGAATTGCGCGACAATCCTGGCGCCACACCGAAACGCACTCGCGTTGGCCGTGGTCCCGGTTCCGGCAAAGGTAAAATGGGTGGCCGTGGTATCAAAGGCCAGAAATCCCGTTCTGGTGTGGCCATCAACGGCTACGAAGGCGGCCAGATGCCGCTGTACCAACGCTTGCCCAAGCGCGGCTTCAACAAGCCGAACCGCAAGGAATTTGCCGTTGTCAACCTGGGCCTGATCCAGAAATTCGTCGACGCCGGCAAACTGGATGCAAAGGCTGCGATCACCGAAGATGCACTGATTGCATCCGGTCTGGTCCGTCGCAAACTGGACGGTATCCGCGTTCTTGCCAAAGGCGA
Source organism: Ruegeria atlantica (assembly GCF_013032505.1). Lineage (GTDB taxonomy): Bacteria > Pseudomonadota > Alphaproteobacteria > Rhodobacterales > Rhodobacteraceae > Ruegeria > Ruegeria atlantica_F. The sequence continues at coordinate 731,612 of NZ_WQCG01000003.1, read as the reverse complement.
AATCAGCGCGAAAGTGAACCTGGAAGTAACCGGTGCTTCGAAATCTGCTGTTGAAGCAGTTGAGAAAGCGGGCGGCTCACTTAAGGTCACAAAAGCTGCTGCGGCAGAGTAAGCGCTTGTGAGCGGGCCAAGACCCGCTTACATAGACCTCAGAGTTTTCCAAGACGCCGCCCGAGCCGGAAAACGGTTCCGGGCGGTGTTTTCATAAGAGAGACCGATTTATGGTATCAGCAGCAGAACAAATGGCAGCCAACACAAGCTGGTCTGCCCTTGGTAAAGCCACCGATCTGCGCAACCGCATCCTGTTCACGCTTGCATTGCTGATCGTCTATCGTTTGGGCACCTTCATTCCGGTGCCGGGGATCGACGGACAAGCACTGCGCGAGTTCATGGAACAGGCGGGGCAGGGCATCGGCGGCATGGTTTCGATGTTCACTGGCGGGGCGCTGGGGCGGATGGGTATTTTTGCCCTCGGCATCATGCCTTACATTTCAGCCTCGATCATCGTGCAACTGCTGACATCCATGGTTCCCGCGCTCGAGCAACTCAAGAAAGAGGGCGAGCAGGGACGCAAGAAGATCAACCAGTATACCCGTTTCGGCACTGTGGCCCTGGCCACCGTTCAGGCCTATGGTCTGGCCGTTTCGCTGGAATCGGGCGATCTGGCAACTGATCCGGGCCTGTTCTTCCGCATGTCGACCATGATCACTCTGGTCGGTGGTACGATGTTCCTGATGTGGTTGGGTGAACAGATCACCGCGCGCGGCATTGGCAATGGTATCTCTCTGATCATCTTTGTCGGTATTATTGCCGAGGTTCCGGCCGCACTGGCGCAGTTCTTTGCCTCTGGCCGTTCGGGCGCAATTAGCCCTGCCGTGATCATCGGTGTGATCGTCATGGTCATCGCGGTCATCACTTTCGTGGTGTTTATGGAACGGGCTCTGCGCAAGATCCACATTCAGTACCCGCGTCGCCAGGCCGGTATGAAGGTGTATGAAGGCGGCTCCAGCCACCTGCCGGTCAAAGTTAACCCGGCGGGCGTTATCCCGGCGATCTTTGCCAGCTCGCTGCTGCTGCTGCCGGTCACGATCTCGACCTTCTCTTCGGGTGCCACCAACGGTCCGATCATGTCGTGGCTGTTGGCCAACTTTGGCCCCGGACAGCCGTTGTACCTGCTGTTCTTCGCGTCGATGATCGTGTTCTTTGCCTATTTCTATACGTTCAACGTGTCATTCAAACCGGATGATGTTGCGGACAACCTGAAAAAGCAGAACGGTTTTGTGCCCGGTATTCGCCCCGGCAAGAAAACCGCCGAGTATCTGGAATACGTGGTCAACCGCGTGCTGGTTCTGGGCTCGGCTTATCTGGCGGCTGTCTGCCTGCTGCCTGAAATTCTGCGGAACCAGTTCGCTATCCCGTTCTACTTTGGCGGCACGTCGGTTCTGATTATCGTCTCTGTGACTATGGACACCATCCAGCAAGTCCAGAGCCATCTGCTGGCGCATCAATACGAAGGGCTTATCGAAAAGTCCCAGCTGCGCGGTAAAAGCAAGAAACGCAGCAGGAAGGGACCCGCTCGTCGATGAACATCATTTTGTTGGGCCCGCCGGGTGCGGGCAAAGGGACGCAAGCGCGTCACCTGGTGGAAACGCGCGGCATGGTACAGCTGAGCACTGGGGACATGCTACGAGAAGCCAAGGACAGCGGCACCGAAATGGGCAACCGCGTGGCCGAGGTGATGGCCAAGGGTGAACTGGTCACCGATGAGATCGTCATCGGCCTGATCCGCGAAAAGCTGGAACAGGGTGCCAAAGGCGGGTTTATCTTTGACGGCTTCCCACGCACATTGGCACAGGCCGATGCCTTGGGGGACCTCCTGAACAGCACTGGCGAAACGCTGGACGCGGTTATCGCGATGGAAGTCAACGACGACGCGCTGGTTGAACGGATCACAGCCCGGTCGACCTGTGGCGGTTGCGGCGAGGTCTACAACGACATCACCAAACCGATCCCGGCAGATGGAAAGTGCACCAACTGCGGCAAGGAAAACGACTTCAAGCGCCGCGCAGATGATAATGAGGAAAGCCTCAAGACTCGTCTGATGGAATACTACAAAAAGACCTCGATGCTGATCGGCTATTACTATGCCAAGGGCAACCTGTCCTGGGTTGACGGTCTGGGTGAGATTGACGCTGTTCAGGCGGAAATTTCGCAAGTCCTGGACGGTGGTGTCGACGTCGGAAACGGCTGATCCAATTCTGCTCTTGACCTGAGCGGGAAAAGCCCATATCGACCCACATCCCTATGGGAATCACAATCGCGTGCGGGATTCGTCTGGCGCGCACTGACCACCTCGTACAAATGCTGGATCCTCTGGCGTCACTGCCAAGATCAAGTGTTGTGAAAAAAGGTTCCGGAGCTACGGAACCGCAACAAAAAAGGAAAGTGACACGTGGCACGTATTGCCGGCGTAAACATCCCGACTGCAAAGCGGGTACCAATCGCCCTTACATATATCACCGGTATCGGAAACACCTCGGCCAAAGCAATCTGCGAAGCCGTTGGCATCGAAGCGACCCGTCGCGTCAATGAACTGTCCGACGCCGAAGTTCTGGCTATCCGCGAACATATCGACGCAAACTTCACCGTCGAAGGTGACCTGCGCCGTGAAGTCCAGATGAACGTCAAACGCCTGATGGACCTGGGCTGCTACCGCGGTCTGCGTCACCGCCGCAACCTGCCGGTTCGCGGTCAGCGTACCCACACCAATGCTCGTACCCGCAAAGGCCCCGCAAAGGCCATTGCTGGTAAGAAGAAATAAGGGAGGGTCTGACTGATGGCACGTGATAAGACTCGCGTTAAGCGCAAAGAGCGTAAGAACATCGCATCGGGCGTTGCCCATGTGAACTCGACCTTCAACAACACCAAGATCCTGATCTCGGACGTACAGGGCAACGCCATTTCGTGGTCGTCTGCCGGTACCATGGGCTTCAAGGGATCGCGGAAATCGACCCCCTACGCCGCTCAGATGGCTGCAGAAGATGCAGGCAAAAAGGCGCAGGAGCATGGCGTCAAGACGCTGGAAGTCGAAGTTCAGGGCCCCGGTTCGGGTCGTGAATCGGCTCTGCGCGCGCTGGCTGCAGTGGGCTTCAACATCACGTCGATCCGTGACGTGACTCCGATTGCTCACAATGGCTGCCGCCCACCGAAGCGTCGCCGCGTCTAAGCGATTTTGAATTGAGCTGGGGCTGTGTTTTCGCACGGCCCCAGCACGTCATTTTGAACCTCGGGCGTCTGCACCTTGTTGGTCATGGGGCGCGGACAGGAATGGAGGGATTACATGATCCATAAGAATTGGGCTGAATTGATCAAGCCGACCCAGCTTGACGGCAAGCCGGGCAACGATCCCGCACGTCAGGCAACTCTGGTTGCCGAGCCGCTGGAGCGTGGCTTTGGTCTGACTCTGGGCAACGCGCTGCGTCGCGTTCTGATGAGCTCGCTGCAAGGCGCGGCCATCACCAGCGTCCAGATCGACAACGTATTGCACGAATTCTCGAGCGTCGCAGGCGTTCGTGAAGATGTGACCGACATCATCCTGAACCTCAAGCAAGTTGCCCTGCGCATGGAAGTCGAAGGGCCCAAGCGCCTGTCGATCAATGCGAAAGGCCCCGCAGTTGTCACCGCCGGTGACATCAGCGAAAGCGCGGGTATCGAGGTTCTGAACCGCGATCACGTCATCTGCCACCTGGACGATGGCGCCGACCTGTTCATGGAACTGACCGTCAACACCGGTAAAGGTTACGTCTCGGCTGAAAAGAACAAGCCAGAAGACGCGCCTATCGGCCTTATCCCGATCGACGCGATCTATTCGCCGGTCAAAAAGGTTGCCTATGACGTTCAGCCGACTCGTGAAGGTCAGGTTCTGGACTATGACAAGCTGACCCTGAAGATCGAAACTGATGGTTCGATCACTCCGGAAGACGCGCTGGCCTTTGCCGCACGTATCCTGCAGGATCAGCTGTCGATCTTCGTCAACTTCGACGAGCCCGAAGCGGCTGGTCGTCAGGACGAAGATGATGGTCTGGAGTTCAACCCGCTGCTGCTGAAGAAAGTGGACGAGCTGGAACTGTCGGTCCGTTCGGCAAACTGCCTGAAGAACGACAACATCGTTTACATCGGCGACCTGATCCAGAAGACCGAAGCCGAGATGCTGCGCACTCCGAACTTCGGCCGCAAGTCGCTGAACGAGATCAAGGAAGTGCTGTCCGGCATGGGGCTGCACCTCGGCATGGATGTCGAGGACTGGCCGCCCGACAACATCGAAGATCTGGCCAAGAAATTCGAAGACGCGTTCTAAACGCGTCTTTCCCAATGCCCGGGCTGCCGGGGACCATATGGGCACGTCGCCCCAAGGAGAGCCGGTGACACGCATCGCCGGCCAGACAAAGCAAAACGCGAAAGAAGGAACTAGAAAATGCGTCACGCACGTGGTTACCGCCGCCTGAACCGTACTCATGAGCACCGCAAGGCGCTCTTTGCGAACATGGCTGGCTCGCTCATCGAGCATGAGCAGATCAAAACAACTCTGCCCAAGGCAAAAGAACTGCGCCCGATCATCGAAAAGCTGGTCACTCTGGGCAAGCGCGGCGACCTGCACGCCCGCCGTCAGGCCGCGGCACAGCTGAAAGAAGACAAAGATGTCGCGAAGCTGTTCGAAGTTCTGGGCCCCCGCTACGCCGAGCGTCAGGGCGGTTATGTCCGCATCCTGAAAGCTGGCTTCCGCTATGGCGACATGGCTCCGATGGCGATCATCGAATTAGTTGACCGTGATCTGGACGCCAAAGGCGCGGCTGACAAAGCCCGCGTTGCCGCCGAAGAGGCAGCAGACGAAGAATAAGAAAGCCCGGCTTTCTGACCTGAACCCCTGCGTCCCGGACGCGGGGGTTTTTCTTTTTTGGCCCCTTGGTGTCGTATTCGATACATTTGGGGGGATATCCGTTGATGAAACCCTGAACCTCACAGATCATGCTGAGAGATGAGTGTGGAGGACGTATGATGGCAATTCCAAAGGAACTACCAGGCGAACTCACCGGCCCGTCTGTCTGGGCCGGTCAGGACATGCGCACGCGTCAGAGTGAATGGATCATTGATCTAACGGCGGACGACATTGAAGACCTTGAACAAGCCGCCAGTCATTATTTGAGCCTGGGAAGAGATATCGGTGAGATCACAAAATCCGCTTTTCCCCTAAAACGGTTTGACCGGCATCTTGCAAGCCTACGAGAGAAGCTGATCAACGGGATCGGTTTCGAAGTGATCCGTGGCCTTCCGGTGCAGACTTATACGCAACAGGTCGCGGCCACGATTTTCTGCGGTGTCGGTGCTCATCTGGGCTCGGCCCGGTCGCAGAACGCGCAGGGGCACATTCTGGGGCATGTGCGCGACATCGGTGCAGATGCGAACGATCCGAATACCCGGATCTATCAAACGCATGAGCGCCAGACATTTCACACCGACAGCGCCGATATCGTCGGCCTGCTGTGCCTGCGCGAGGCTAAAGAGGGCGGAGACTCGCTGCTGGTCAGTGCCGAGACGATCTATAATAGGATGCGGTCAGAATGCCCGGAATTGTTGGAACTGTTGTTTGACCCAATAGCAACCGACCGGCGCGGGGAAGTGCCGGACGGCATGGAACCTTTCATGTCGATCCCACCGTTTTCCTGGCACGATGGTAAGCTGACGGTGTTTTACCAAAGACAGTATATCGACAGTGCGCAACGATTTCCTGAAGCGATGCGGCTGACACCGGATCACATTGAGGCGCTGGACCGGTTTGATGCGCTGGCGAATGATCCCGACCTCTGTCTTTCCATGCGGCTGCAACCGGGCGACATGCAGTTCGTGTACAACCATTCGCAACTGCACGATCGGACCGGGTTCGTGGACTGGCCTGACCCGGCAGAGCGCCGCCATTTGCTGAGGCTTTGGCTATCGCCGGAAGGAGATCGCGAATTGCCCGAAGTTTTCAGGCAACGTTACGGCACCATCGAGGTGGGCCAGCGCGGCGGGATTATCACAGAAGGCACGCGGCTGCACGCTCCGTTGGATTGACGGCTCCGACGCGCTGAACCGATGCTTGCATTACGGCCCGTGTAGACGCATATCCGATAGGCGATTAACCAACGGATGGATCATGCGGAAAGTTCTCTGTTCTCTGATGCTGGCGACGCTTGCAATGTCAGCAAATGCTGAAACAAAGGTACCAACATCGCAGGCCGAAATCAGCCTCGGTTTCGCCCCGGTGGTGAAACAGGCCTCACCCGCAGTCGTCAATATTTATGCCAAGATCGTAAGACAGGGCGGGGCCAATCCGTTTTTCTCGGACCCGTTTTTTGAAGAGTTCTTTGGCGGGGGATTTGCCGAACCGCGCCCGCGAGTTCAGAACTCGCTGGGCTCGGGCGTCATTTTGTCTGCGGACGGCTATGTGGTGTCGAACTACCACGTTGTTGGAACTGCCACAGAAATCCGCGTCGTGACAACTGATCGGCGTGAGTATTCGGCACACGTGGTGCTGGGGGACCAGGAAAGCGATATTGCGATACTGCGGTTGGACGAGGCCAAAGACCTGCCGCATCTGAACTTTCGCGACTCCGACCACGTCGAGGTGGGAGAGCTGGCACTGGCGATTGGCAACCCGTTTGGTGTCGGCCAAACCGTGTCTTCTGGCATCATCTCAGGTCTGGCGCGGACTGGGACAGCGACGGGTAATGCACGTGGGTACTTCATTCAGACCGACGCCGCGATTAATCCGGGCAATTCCGGCGGGGCGCTGATCGACGTGAATGGTGATCTGATCGGGATCAACACCTCGATCCTGACGCGTTCTGGTGGTTCCAACGGCATTGGGTTTGCAATCCCGGCCAACTTGGTGGCCGAGTTTCTGCGCCAGGCCAAGGCAGGGAATGACAGCTTTGTCAGCCCGTGGGCGGGTGTGACTGGACAACACATGAGTGCGGATATTGCCGAATCTCTGGGGCTGGTTATTCCGATGGGTGTTGTCATCACCAATCTGCATGATCTGAGCCCGCTGGCTGACGCTGGCCTGCGCATCGGCGATGTGGTGACCCATGTTGATGGTGATGAGGTGAACTCACCCGCCGAGATGAAGTTTCGCATGTCCGTGGCAGGGGTCGGCGGCACATCGATCCTAACCCGGTTGCGAGGCGACGATCGCGCAGACGTTGAGGTTGCCCTGATCAAAGTCCCGGAAACCCCACCGGCTGACGAAACCGTTCTGAATGACGACACAGTGATGCCGGGTCTGAAGGTTTCGCGCGTCAACCCGGCCGTGATCATACGGATGGGATTGAAGCTGACGCAAACCGGCGTGGTCGTGGTGGATGCTGACCGGTTTGGCGGGCGTTCCGGTTTGCGCGCGGGTGACGTGCTTCAACATATTAACGGTGCTGATATCAAGCACCCGCAGGACGTTGTACGCGCCCTGACGGATCCTGGACGTCGCGTGAACCTGGATGTTCTGCGTGGCGGACAGCAAGTATCCCTGCGTTTCCGGTTGTGATCTGGTGAGTGATCTATTCGATACCGGGGCGACCGCGCCCGCGCCAAACCCGAACCGCCCGTTGGCGGATCGGTTACGCCCGCAGTCGTTGGCTGACGTCATCGGACAACAGCAGGTTCTTGGCCCGGACGCTCCACTGGGGGTTATGTTGGCCTCGGGTAGCCTGTCCAGTTTGGTTTTCTGGGGTCCGCCGGGCGTCGGGAAAACCACCATTGCACGCTTGCTGGCAAAGGAAACTGACCTGCAATTTGTTCAGATCAGTGCGATATTCACTGGCGTTCCAGATCTGAAGAAAGTGTTCGAAGCGGCCAAGTTCCGTCGGCAGAACGGGCAGGGCACGTTGCTGTTCGTTGACGAAATCCATCGCTTCAACAAAGCGCAGCAGGACGGGTTCCTGCCGCATATGGAGGATGGGACGATCCTGCTGGTCGGGGCCACGACCGAGAACCCGTCCTTTGAGCTTAACGCCGCTGTGCTTAGCCGAGCACAGGTACTTGTCCTTGAACGGCTCAGCCTCGCCGACCTTGAACGTCTGACACAGCGCGCAGAGAAAGAGCTGGACCGCGCCCTGCCGTTGACGGGCAATGCCCGCGAAGCTCTGCAAGAGATGGCGGATGGCGACGGGCGCGCGCTGTTGAATCTGATCGAACAAGTTGCGGCTTGGAAGGTGGATGCACCGCTGGACCCTGATGCGTTGTCCACACGGCTAATGCGCCGCGCGGCCAAATACGACAAATCCGGGGACGAGCACTACAATCTGATTTCGGCCCTGCATAAGTCCGTGCGCGGATCTGACCCGGATGCGGCGCTCTATTGGTTCGCGCGGATGCTGACGGGTGGAGAAGATCCGCGATATCTTGCACGGCGGATTACGCGGATGGCGGTCGAAGACATCGGTCTCGCCGATCCGCAGGCGCAGTCGATCTGCTTGCACGCGTGGGAAACTTACGAACGCCTGGGCAGCCCCGAGGGTGAACTGGCCATCGCGCAGGCGCTGGTCTATCTGGCTTTGGCTCCCAAATCGAACGGCGCTTATGTAGGCTACAAAGCCGCCATGAGGCTGGCCAAGCAATCGGGTAGCGAACCGCCGCCAAAGCATATCCTGAACGCACCGACGTCGATGATGAAAGATCAGGGCTATGGCGCGGGCTATGCTTATGATCATGATGCAGAGGATGGGTTTTCGGGTCAGAACTATTTTCCCGATGGAATGGACCGACCCGAGCTGTATCAGCCCGTGGAGCGTGGTTTTGAGCGGGAACTGAAAAAGCGGCTGGATTACTTTGCTAAGCTTCGGTCGCAGCGGAACAGGTCCTAGCGCTGGCTTGACTCTTGCCGTGCGGCACGCCACAGACGCGCATGTTTTCTAAGGCACCTGAGGGCACACAATCCGCGCGGAACCGCCGCGTGAAGGGGATATCGGTATGAGTGGCGTACAATTGATCACCGTGGCAGAGGGGGATGGCGATCAGCGGATTGACCGGTGGTTGCGCCGACTGTTCCCGCATGTCAGCCAGGGTCGAATCGAAAAGATGTGCCGCAAAGGCGAACTGCGCGTTGAAGGAGGGCGGGTCAAAGCCTCGACCCGGCTTGAAGTCGGGCAGGTTGTACGTGTGCCGCCGCTGCCGGATGCCGATCACAAACCGGCCGAGGTCAGACGACGTATATCGGACGCGGATGCCAAGATGATCCAGTCCTGCGTGATCTACCGTGACGATCATGTTCTGGCGCTGAACAAGCCCCAGGGTCTTCCGGTGCAGGGCGGCAGTGGCCAAACCCGCCATGTAGATGGTTTGTCCGAGGCTCTGCGCTTTGGCTATGATGAAAATCCCCGCCTTGTGCACCGCTTGGACAAGGACACGTCGGGTGTTCTGCTGTTGGCCCGCACCCGCGAGGCGGCCAAAGGGCTGACGGCTGCTTTTCGTCATCGCGACACCCGCAAGATTTACTGGGCGTTGGTGGCAGGCGTGCCGACGCCATATCTGGGTGAAATCAAGACCGGGTTGGTGAAGGCCCCCGGTCACGGCAAGCACGGCGAAGGCGAAAAGATGATACCCGTGCATCTGAATGAAATTGACGAAACCCCCGGTGCGAAACGAGCGCATACGCTCTATTCAACGCTTTATCGGGTCGCGGGCCGCGCCTCGTGGGTGGCGATGGAGCCGATTACCGGGCGCACACACCAGTTACGGGCGCATATGGCGGCAATTGGCCATCCAATTGTCGGGGATGGCAAATACGGTGGCTCGGGGCAAGAAAACCTGGGCGATGGCTGGGGCGCCCAATTGGGTGGGATTATTAGCAAAAAACTGCATTTGCACGCGCGGCAGGCTTCTTTCCAGCATCCGGTCACACGCAAGACCATTACCGTTAAGGCGCCCTTGCCTGAGCATATGAAACACAGTTGGGACACTTTCGGCTGGACCGAAGATCTGGCCGCGGATGATCCGTTCGAGGAACTGCAATGAGCGCACCCTTGCGTCTGGTGCTGTTCGATGTGGACGGAACGCTTGTTGACAGTCAAGGCAGCATTGTCGCAGCGATGACCGCCAGTTTCGACGCCCAGTCCCTGCCGGTCCCCGCCCGCAAGGCGATTTTGTCTATTGTCGGTCTGTCCTTGCCTAATGCCATGGCCCAGCTTGCGCCCGAGCAGGGCGAAACGGTTCAGCATAAATTGGTTGAGGGTTACAAACAGGCTTATCACGCACACCGTCTGGAACAGGGGGCCGCAAGCTCTCCGCTTTATCCCGGTGCGCGGGAGGTTATCCAAGCACTGCATTCCATCCCTGAGATGTTGTTGGGTGTGGCAACCGGTAAATCTCAACGCGGCCTGGACGCCTTGATCGAAGCGCATAATCTGGAGCGCTTTTTCGTGACCCGACAGGTTGCTGACCATCATCCTTCGAAACCTCATCCGTCGATGATCGATACAGCCCGTTCCGAAACCGGCGTTGATGCGGTGGATACGGTGATGATTGGCGACACCCGGTTCGATATGGATATGGCACAGGCCGCCGGGGTGGCGGGAATTGGCGTATCCTGGGGATATCATGACCGTTCCGCCCTAACCGGTGCGGCTCGCATTATTGAAACCTTTGATCAGCTGCCCCGTGCGCTGGATGACATCTGGACCTGAAGACATGAGCGACTGGAAGCCCAAGCGATTTTGGACCGCAAGTGCGGTTGTCCAAGCGGACGACGGATACACGGTTGAACTGGATGGCCGCCGGGTCAAAACACCGGCCAAGGCAGCGTTGATACTGCCGACCCAGGCGATGGCCGAAGCGGTTGCGGCTGAATGGGATGCTCAGGAAAAAGAGGTCGATCCGACCCTCATGCCGTTCACGCGTTCGGCAAACGCGGCCATCGACAAGGTACGTCATCAGCACGCCGAGGTTGCAGACATGCTGGCCGACTACGGCGATTCGGATCTGCTGTGTTACCGGGCGACCCACCCGCAAACGTTGCAACAACGGCAAGCCGATCAATGGGACCCGGCCCTGGATTGGGCGGCTGAAACTCTGGCCGCGCGATTGATTCCCGTGGCTGGTGTGCTGCATCAGCCACAGTCTGCGGAAGTGCTAAACGCACTTCGAGGTCGCGTTCACGATTTCAACGACTTCCAGCTTGCTGCTTTCCACGATCTGGTCAGCCTCTCCGGCTCGCTGGTCCTTGGATTTGCTGCCGCCATGGGTTGGCGCCCGGCCGGGGATATCTGGGAAATCTCAAGGCTCGACGAGGCCTGGCAAATCGAACAATGGGGCCACGACGACGAGGCGCACGCGGCGGCCGAGATCAAAAAGGCTGCGTTCCTACACGCAAAACGGTTCTTTGAAATCTCTATCTGAGCCTACCGGGCATTAAATTGTGATACAGATGCGGTCATCGCTGAGTTGACTCATCGTTTTCCCTGATCCGACCCTTGACGTTTGTTTATGAATGCGAGCAAACTCATGCCCACTAAAGGGGAGACACCTTTGGAGTAACCTTTCTGGTGCCAGAGGTGCCGGACAGAGCCGCCTCGGACAGGGGCGGATAATCAGGAAGAGGTAAAAATGAAAAAATCCGTAATTTTGGGCGTGGCCACAGTTGCCGGTCTGGCTGCTGCAGCAGCCACTGCGGGCACTGTTGACGACGTCAAGGCCCGTGGCAAATTGAACTGTGGCGTGACCACCGGTCTGGTTGGCTTTGCCGCACCGGATGCCAACGGCGAATGGAAAGGCTTTGACGTGGCAGTATGCCGTGCCGTTGCCGCCGCCGTACTGGGTGACGCAAGCGCAGTTGAATTCGTTCCGACCACCGGTAAGACACGCTTTACCGCGCTGGCTTCGGGTGAGATCGACATGCTGGCCCGTAACACCACCTGGACGTTCAGCCGCGATGTGGACCTGAAGTTCGAATTTGTGGGCGTCAACTACTATGACGGTCAGGGTTTCATGGTTCCAAAAGCGCTGGGTGTAACCTCGGCTAAGGAACTGGACGGCGCGACCGTCTGCATCCAGACCGGCACCACCACCGAGCTGAACCTGGCGGACTTCTTCCGCTCGAACAACATCAGCTACGAGCCGGTTCCGATCGAAACCAACGCCGAAGCGCAGCAGCAGTATCTGGCTGGTGCATGTGACGTTTACACCACCGACGCTTCGGGCCTGGCCGCTACCCGCGCCACGTTCGAAAACCCCGGTGATCACGTCCTGCTGCCCGAAATCATCTCGAAAGAGCCGCTGGGCCCGCTGGTCCGTCATGGCGACCACGAGTGGGGCGATGTTGTCCGCTGGACCCTGAACGCGCTTATTTCGGCTGAAGAGCTGGGTGTTACCTCGGCCAATATCGACGAACTGAGCTCGGGTGCTGGTGACAACCCCGAAGTAAACCGTCTGCTGGGTACCGAAGGAACTCTGGGCGAGATGCTGGGTCTGGACGCTGACTGGGCTGCACGCGCAATCAAGGCGGGTGGCAACTACGGTGAAGTGTTTGCCCAGAACATCGGCGAAGAAACTCCGATTGGTCTGGCACGCGGTCTGAACGCACAGTGGACCGATGGTGGTCTGCTGTACTCGCCGCCGTTCCGCTAAAATCCACGGGAAAGGGCGCAGGGCAACCTGCGCCCTTTTTCCATGAATAAGAAACACTCCCGAATAGATTGAGCGAAGACCAACTTCGCCGACAAAAATCGGGATGCACGGGGATAAACATAGGTCATGACGACTCTCACTGACCCGCCGAAGGAGCAGTTCCGGCTGTCCATGCTCCTTTATGATACGCGGTACCGATCAGCGACCATTCAGGTCATTGCATTGATCGGTTTCATGCTTCTGGCAGCCTGGATTATTTCTAACACTATTCAAAACCTCGAGGCTCTGGGCAAACCGGTCGAGTTTGGCTTTTTCGGGGAATCGGCAAGCTATGATATCAATCAGCGTTTGTTGGAATACAGCTCACAAGACAGCCACCTGAGAGCAGCCTTTATAGGTCTGCTAAACACGCTGGTCGTAGCTGTTTTGGGTTGTATCACAGCGACAATCGTCGGCGTTCTGGTTGGTGTCCTGCGCCTGTCCAACAACTGGTTGGTCGCGCGGATCATGACCGTCTATGTCGAGATGTTCCGCAATGTGCCTGTTTTGTTGTGGATCGTTCTGGCAATGGCCATTCTGATCGAGGGTCTACCAGCACCAAACGCATTCCGGGGCGATAACCCGACAGCTACGATGGATTTGTTCAATTCCGTCGCTGTCACTAATCGCGGCGTGTATATCCCCGAGTTCCTGTTTTCGCGCAGCTTGGGTGACATCCACCTGTTCGGAACATCAAGCATTCGGTTCGATGTTTCGTTGGACCTGATTGCTTTTCTGATCGTTCTGGGTGGTAGTATCTTTACCATGCGCAAGGTTTCGGCCTGGGCCGCAGCCAAACAAGAGGCGACCGGTGACCGCCCGAAAATCTGGCATATCCAGTTGGGCATCCTGTTCGTTCCGATGATCATCCTGCTTGCAGCACTGGGCTTCCACCTCGGCTACCCTGAACTAAAGGGTTTCAACTTCAAGGGCGGCACCCATATGCGCAACTCATTGATCGCGTTGTGGCTGGCCTTGTCGCTGTACACAGCAGCCTTCATCGCCGAGATCGTGCGCGCTGGTATCCTAGCCATCTCAAAGGGTCAGAGCGAGGCAGCCGCTGCTTTAGGACTGCGTCCGGGCCGGATCATGCGTTTGGTGATCCTGCCGCAGGCGCTGCGGGTGATTATTCCGCCGATGATCTCGAACTATCTGAACCTGACCAAGAACTCGTCACTGGCGATTGCGGTCGGATACATGGACATCACGGGTACATTGGGTGGCATCACCATGAACCAGACCGGCCGCGAACTGGAATGTGTTCTGCTGCTGATGCTGGTCTATCTGTGCATCTCGCTGAGCATTTCGGCGGTGATGAACTGGTACAATAACCGTGTCAAACTGGTGGAGCGGTAATATGAGTGATGTTTCATTTGTCCGCACAGAGATGTTGCCGGAACAAGCTCCGCCAGCGTCTGAAGTCGGTGCGATTGGCTGGATCAGGCACAACCTGTTTTCCGGCTGGTTCAACTCGATCCTGACGTTGATTTCGCTTTATGCGATCTACTACGTTCTATCGGGTGTTCTGCCGTGGGTCTTCCAGTCCGTCTGGAACGCGAACTCGCTGAACGAATGCCGCGAGATCATGATGGCAACTTGGGGTTCAACCCATGGCCATGCCTGTTGGGCGGTGATCAACGATCGCTGGCTGCAGTTGCTGTTTGGGTTCTACCCAAGCCATCTGTACTGGCGTCCGATCGTTGCACTGCTACTGTTGCTAGTGGCACTAGCTCCGGTTCTATATTCGGACCGTGTGCCAACCAAGATGCTGATCTTTTCGGCGATCTACCCCTTCCTGATGGTCTGGCTTATGTGGGGCGGTACGATTTGGGGCCCGATCTCGGCAGCGCTGGGTTTTGTTGTTGGTTGGGGTGTCTACACACTGGTCAGCAAGCAACTGAGCGGCCTGTTTGGCATAATTCTTGGGGTTTTGGCCTCCGTGGTTTGGTGGCTGGTCATCTCCAGCTATTTCGCCAGTGCAATGGCATCGATCATCCCAATCGGCATTGAAGCGGTCCAAAGTCGTCAGTTCGGTGGGTTCATGCTCGCGATCTTGCTGGGTGTTGTGGCCATCGGTGTTTCGTTGCCGATTGGAATCGTGTTGGCGCTGGGCCGTCAGTCCGACCTGTTGATCGTTAAGTACCTGTGCGTGGGCTTTATCGAGTTCATCCGCGGCGTGCCTCTAATCACCCTTTTGTTTGTGGCCTCGCTGCTGCTGAACCTGTTCCTGCCACCGGGCACCAACTTTGACATCATCCTGCGGGTGATGATCATGATGACCCTGTTCTCGGCTGCCTATATGGCCGAGGTGATCCGGGGTGGTCTGGCTGCTCTGCCACGGGGTCAGTATGAAGGTGCCGACAGTCTCGGCCTGAACTACTGGCAAGCACAGCGACTGATCATCATGCCGCAAGCCCTGAAAATCTCAATTCCGGGCATCGTGAGCACATTCATCGGGATCTTCAAGGATACGACACTGGTGTCGATCATCGGACTATTCGACGTGATCGGACTGGCATCCGCCATCCGTGCCGACACCGCCTGGAACGGCATCTACTGGGAACTGTTCGCGTTCATCGCGGCGCTGTTCTTCGTCGTCTGCTTCTCCATGTCCCGTTATTCCATGTATCTGGAGCGCAAGCTTCAGACTGGCCACCGTTAAGGAGTTCAACACATGTCTGAACTTGCAATTGAACGCGAAATCGACCGCTCGAAGATGCAGGTGAGCGACGAGGTCGCCATCGAAATCACCAACATGAACAAGTGGTACGGGTCCTTCCATGTGCTGCGCGACATCAATCTGACCGTCAATCAAGGCGAGCGGATCGTTATCGCGGGGCCGTCGGGGTCGGGTAAGTCCACGTTGATCCGCTGCCTGAACGCGCTGGAAGAACACCAGCAGGGCAAGATCGTCGTGGACGGAACCGAGTTGTCGAATGACCTCAAGAACATCGACAAGATCCGGTCTGAGGTTGGCATGGTGTTCCAGCACTTCAACCTGTTCCCGCATCTGAGCATTCTGGAAAACTGCACGTTGGCCCCGATCTGGGTGCGCAAGACGCCCAAGAAAGAGGCCGAAGAGCGTGCGATGCACTTCCTGGAAAAGGTGAAAATCCCCGAACAGGCGGATAAGTACCCCGGTCAGCTTTCGGGTGGTCAGCAGCAGCGTGTGGCGATTGCCCGCTCGCTCTGCATGATGCCTCGGATCATGTTGTTCGATGAACCGACATCGGCGTTGGACCCCGAGATGATCAAAGAGGTGCTCGACACCATGATCGAACTGGCCGAGGAAGGCATGACCATGCTGTGCGTGACGCACGAGATGGGTTTTGCCCGTCAGGTCGCAAACCGCGTGATCTTCATGGATGCCGGTCAGATCGTTGAGCAGAACGAACCGGAAGAGTTCTTCAACAACCCCAAAAGCGAGCGGACGAAACTGTTCCTCAGCCAGATTTTGGGGCACTGAACCCGATTGCCAAATCAGGAAAAGGCGGGGCTATGGCCTCGCCTTTTCCTATTCCAGCAACGCGCGTGGAATGACAAACCCCTGAACATTGCCGCTGTGCCACCGAACGTTTGACCAATTCCTGATGTCAAAGTGGATCACCGTTGTTGCGCATGTCGGATAGTCGAAGAACCGGGCGTGATCCGGCGGGGTCTTGACGATCTGGTTTGCAAAAGAGGCGATGCCGGGATTGTGGCCCAACATCAAAACAGTCTGACCTGTCGCGCCCGATAATTCGCGCAGCATATCTGCGGAGTCCGCATGATAAAGGGTTCGGTGAAAGCGAACTTTGTCCGCGTGCAAACCCATCTTCTCCCAGGTCTCGCGCGTTCTGACCGAGCTTGAGCTAAGAACTTCTTGCGGCAGCCAATCGTTACTACGCAGCCATGCACCAATTGCCGAAGCTGACCTGCGCCCGCGCTTATTCAGCGGGCGATCATGATCGGCAAGGGCGGGACTGTCCCAACTGGATTTCGCGTGGCGTGTCAGGATCAGAGTGCGGGTCATGACGGGTGAAACGCCTTCATGTGGTGTGCGGACTGTTCCGGATCGCGCTCGGCACCGGCGCTGAGAGGGCAAGACAGCCTTACAAGGCAGCCGCCTGTCATGCATGTTTGTCCTTCGGCGGTGGACAAGTGGGCATGGCAGGCTTTCACATCATAAAACTCGCGGCTGTTTAATGCGCCAACAGGGCATGTTTGGGTGCAGGGGGCCTCGCATGTGTCGCAGGGGGCCGCGCCGGGCGGTGCGGGTATGGGAAACTCACTGCTGAAGTGCAGGGCACCTCGGAATGAGATCATCATGCCGACCTGATCATGTACCAAAGCCCCTACCGGGCTGCTGAAGGTCCGCCCCGACTTTAATGCCCAGTCGATAAAGGGCGCATAGGGCGGGCCGCCAAACGGAAAATAGGCTTTGGCGGATAAGTCTTGCGCCATCTGCCCCACCACACGCGACGACCAGCGGTCAACCGGGTCTTTGCCGTGCCATTCCGGTGAGGATTTCAAGGCGGGCCAGAACGCTGCCCCCGCGCCCAACAGGATCAGCGTTCCGCCATCCAATTGCTTTGCATCCGTAAGACGGGGGTGTAGCGCTCCCATGACGATCAGGCCGACGTCCTGTGCCGCCTGTTCGATTTGAGCATAGGTAAACGCCGCTGCGGTCGAGGAGGGTGGATGGCCTTTGTTCATGTCTCCTCCGCCGATAATTCAGTCCGGCCGGATCAGCGACCCGGCACCGTGTTCCGTATAAAGTTCAAGCAGGACGGCATTGGGCGCACGCCCATCGAGGATAACTACGGCACGGACCCCGCTGTGCAACGCATCCAGCGCAGTTTCGGTCTTTGGGATCATCCCGCCGGCAATTGTTCCGTCCAGCGTCATCTCGCGGATCTGACCGGCCTTCAGCTCGGTCACGACATCCCCCGCTGCGTTTTTCACGCCAGAGACATCGGTCAATAACAGCAGGCGATCGGCCTTCAGCGCCGATGCAATGGCCCCGGCAGCGGTGTCGCCATTAACATTGAAGGTCTCACCATTTCGACCAGCACCCAGAGGGGCAATCACCGGTATTACGTCATGTGCAAACAGGTCATGCAGGATTTTCGGGTTCATTTCTGCCGGACTTCCGACAAAACCCAGGGACTCATCGGTCTGATCACAGGTCATCAACTGCGCATCCTTGCCCGACAGGCCCACAGCCGAGCCACCCTGACCGTTGATGGCCTGCACGATGCGCTTGTTCACCAGGCCGGACAGAACCATCTCGACCACTTCAACGGTGGCTTTATCGGTGACACGCTTGCCATTCACAAACTCGGATTGGATATCCAGCTTGTCCAGCATTGCGTTGATCATCGGACCGCCACCATGCACGACGACCGGGTTTACCCCAACCTGACGCATCAGAACGACGTCGCGGGCAAAGCTTTCCATCGCCTCGTCGCTGCCCATGGCGTGGCCGCCAAGTTTGATGACGACAATCGCGCCGTCATAGCGTTGCAGGTAAGGCAGTGCGCTGTTCAGCGTTGCGGCGGTTGCGATCCAGTCCCGGTTCATGTCTCTTGTCTTCATGGCTGCAGTCCCTCTGGGAACCCGTGTTAGGACCTTTGCGCAGCTCTGCCAAGACCGGATCGCTTATAGCGCCGCACCGGGTTGTCCGATGCGGCCTGATTGCATGTCAGCTCACCGCGCGTTTTATCGCCGGGACGTTGCTGATCAACAGCAAGTCAATGGCCAGCACGACCAGCAAAGTCAGGCCCACAAGCGGGAAAGCCATCGCGGTGAACAAGCCGATCAGGACGGCCCCTTTCCACAATGGCAGTTCCGCAGGCATCGGCGGTGCGGCTAGACGTCGGGCCCGCTGAGGGCGACGTTTTACCCACATCACAACGCCAGAGACGCAGACGAAGATGACAGACAGGCAGAACACAACATTCAAAACAAAATTCCACATACCCATCAGGCCCATGTGAAACGGGATGCCCAGCGCCATGGATTTCCCCATCACCGAGTAATCCTGATACCGGACATCCGCTAAAATTTTGCCGGTATACTGGTCCACATGAACGGTACGGTCATTCACTGGATCGGTCGAGTCGCTGCTCATGCTGTCGCGGTTCAGGGTCCAGACACCATCCTCGCCGTTGGGATAGGCCACGCGGAACCGCCCGGTCATATCCAATGCGGAGCCAAGAGCAACAAGCGCGTCGATATCTACCAACGCGCCGTCTGCTACTCCGTCGACCCCGGCATCGGACCCTGAGGCAGGCATCGGGGTTTGTTCCAACGCCCATGGAACGTCATTTCGGTGCCCGTGGTTCATGCTGGCGTGGATATCATCGGACAGGGGCACGTTGTCCCATTTTTCAGCTGGAAAGCTGCTCCAGGGTTGGACGATCATGCCGCCCCAGACGCCGGCCCAAGACAAGCCCGAGATCAGAAAAACGACCAGCAACCCGGACATCCAGAATCCGATCACGGCGTGCAGCGATTTCCAAAAGGCGCGACCGCGAGCGCGCAGATTGGGCACAAAAGCAGCCCAGGCATTTCCACGCGGCCACCACAAATAAAGACCGGTAAAGACCAAAAGCAGGCTCAGCCCCGCAGCGACTTCTAACATGCGGTCTCCGGTTGTGCCGATCAGCAGAGTCGAGTGGATGTTGTCAGCCAGATCATACCACCCGGCGCGGCGATCCCAGACCTGCAGGACTTTTCCAGCATAGGGATCGATGGCCACAAGTCGCTGACCTTCTTCGGTTTTGATGCGGAACACGGTCGCCAAATCATCAGCTTTGGGACCGATCCATTCGACGACTGTGCCAGGCACCTCTTCGAGCGCAATGACGGCCTGTTGGGATGCGGGTAGCGCTTGCCCCTGGACCTCTACGGCGATCTTTTCGCCATCGCGACCATCGAACTGGGTGATGAACATCATCATCAGGCCTGTGACAGCCAAAATTATCAGGAAAGGGATGACGAAGATCCCCGCATAGAAATGCCACCGCCAGGCGGCGAAATAGAATTTTTGCGCAGCAGTGCTCTGCGCCGGGGTGTCCCCCAGGTTTTGGCTGTTTAGTGCCATTTTTATTCTCCGGATTCGAGTATTGCCCCGCGCAGCGAGTGCACGGGTTCAAAAGTGTTGAAGTGAATCAGGAGAAGATGGGTGGCCCTCGCGCATCATAGCGGGCATAGAACCCGGCACTGCGATGGGTAAAATCACGATGGTTCCAGCGTGGCTGGATCGTAACCGCAAAAGGGACGGTCGCGCCGACTGACTGCAAGTGAATATCAGCCGTAAAGCCTGCGAATGGGCACATTGCGCGCAAGTCCGTGTCGTCGTGCACAGGACCGTCGGGGTCCAGATCGACCCATTGTTCCACAGTGCCCTCGCCGGTACAGATCACCAGCAGAACTTTCCCATCCCCGCCCATCGCGGGCATCCAACCCTGTGGGATCGCACTGGTCAGTATTAGCGCCAGCAGCGTCAGAAACGGGAAAATACGACCGATCAGGATCATTCCAGATGCGCGATAATCGAGCGCAGTGTGGGGATCCCGTCGCCTTTTTCCGATGAGGTCAGAACGATCTCGGGGAAGGCGGCCGGGTGTTTGGACAACGCGCCGCGCACCTGATCCAGCACCTTCTGTCTCTCGTTGGCTTTGACCTTGTCTGCCTTGGTCATCACGCATTGAAATGTGACAGCGCTGGTATCCAGCAGTTTCATGATCTCGGCATCGACCGGCTTCACCCCGTGGCGCGAGTCAATCAGGACAAAGGCCCGGCGGAGGGTCTGGCGACCGCTCAGGTATTGCTTCAGCAGCCGCTGCCATTTTTCAACGACCTTCACCGGGGCGTTGGCGTATCCGTACCCGGGCAGATCGACCAGATAGAGTTCAGGACCTTGGGTGAAAAAGTTGATCTCTTGCGTGCGGCCAGGCGTATTGGACGCGCGTGCCAATCCCTTGGTGCCGGTCAGCGCGTTGATCAGGCTGGACTTGCCTACGTTTGAGCGCCCGGCAAAGCAGACCTCAAGACGGTCCGGTGCAGGCAGGCCATCCATGGCGACCACGCCTTTGACAAACTCGGACTCGCCTGCAAACAGTTTGCGGCCGCGTTCCAGCGCGAACTCGTCCGGGTCTTCAGCCAGTGGGAAGGGAAGGGTGGTCATAACGGGTGAACCTTATCGCCAACTGAAATTGTGCCGCCCCGGACGACCTCGGTGTAAACGCCGAAATCCTGATGGCCCCAGCTTTTCAATGTGCCCAGCGTATCTGCGTCGCGTACGCCGGTTTCGGGATTTGCCGTTGTGGCCAAACAACGTTGAATGCGCTCTTTGACACTGAACACGGCCTCGCCAATCTGCACCTCGCGACCCAGCCAGTCGAACTCTTCCCACAGGGGCAGGCCGTCGAACCAGATGTTACCACGCCAGCGCTGGATCGACAGATTGCTGCCAAGCTTTTGCTCGACCGCGCGGTGCGATGCCACGTTGCACAGGCTGATCGAAGGATAGTCGCTGTCTGTCATACCTCGACCCGGCACACGGATGATCCGGGCCGACGCTGCCCGATCCGCAGGCATTAGCGGTTGGACCCAGTCCAGAAAAACCTGCTGCTGCTCGTCCGGATCAAAAGTCAGATCGGGACGATTTGGATGTGTCAACGTTACCGTGTCGCCGTTCAGCCGGGCCGAGATGGCCATAAGCTGCGGTGCCTTTGATCCACGGCTGAAATTGGCGCAGGGCACCCATTGCGAGCCATCGGCCTTTGACACTTCATGCGCGACCGCCCAAACGCGATCCCCGGGCATTGTCTGCCCGGGGGTCACTGTAACGGACTGAACGGCTTCACGACCATGACTTTTGATCGGATGCCGCCAGATATGAGTTACTTCAGCATTCATTTGTCGTCCGTTTTGGGCGTACGTTTGAAGCCGGATTTGATGTTGCCAAACACATCGGGCTTATAGCCCTGACTGCGCATGATCAGGTACTGCTGCGTGAAGGTGATCGTGTTGTTCGCGATCCAGTAAACGACCAGCCCGCTGGCAAAGCTGCCCAGCATGAACATGAATACCCAAGGCATCCAGGCAAAGATCATCGCCTGAGTTGGATCTGTTGGTGCCGGGTTCAGTTTTTGCTGCAACCACATCGAGATCCCCAACAGCAAAGGCAGGATACCAATGAAGATCAGCGCCATGAAAGTATCTGGCTGAGGACCTGCGAAGGGCAGCAAACCAAACAGGTTCATGATCGACGTCGGATCGGGCGCGCTCAGATCCCGGAACGGACCAAACCATGGGGCTTGACGCAGTTCGATGGTAACAAAGATCACCTTATACAGTGAGAAGAAGATCGGGATCTGCATCAGGATCGGCAAACAGCCCGCGGCCGGGTTCACCTTTTCCTTCTTGTACAGCTCCATCATGCCCTGCTGCATCTTCTGGCGGTCATCGCCGGCGGCTTCTTTCAAGGCCTCCATCTGCGGCTGAAGTTCTTTCATCTTCGCCATCGAGACGTAGGATTTGAACGCCAGCGGGAACAGGATCGCCTTGATGATCAGCGTCAGGCCGATGATCGACCAGCCCATGTTGCCGATCAGTGCGTTGATGTTGTGCAGCAGCCAGAAAATCGGCTTGGTCAGGAAGTAGAACCAGCCCCAGTCGATGCTGTCGACGAACTTCTGCACACCGGCAGCCTGATACTCGCGAATGGTCTCCCATTCTTTCGCACCTGCGAACAGCTGGGTGGTGACTTCTTCAGTTGCGCCGGGCGCAACAGTCAGCGTCGGCAGAACTGTTTCGGTCTGGTAGATCTTGCGGCGAGCGTCATACTTTGCCGCCGCTTTGAATGCCGACCCCTCAGCAGGGATCAGAGTCGTCATCCAATAGTGATCGGTAAAGCCGACCCAGCCGCCTTCCTTAATCTGGAAGACTTCGGCCTGCGCACGTTCGTTCGGGTCAATGTCAAAGTCGCGCACATCGCCATAGTCGATCTCGTCCAGAACGCCATCGGCCATGACCATCACGCCTTCATGCAAAATGAAGAAGTTCTTCAGGTCGGGCAGATCGCCGTCTTCACCCATGCCGTGACGGGCCAGGATGCCGTATGGGGCCATGCCGACCTCGGCCTGGGTGTTGTTTTCAACCGACTGGGTGACAGTGAACATATAATCCTGATCCACTGCAATGTTGCGACGGAAGGTCAAGCCATTGCCGTTGTCCCATTTCAGAGTGACCGGAGTATCGACGCCAAGGGTTTCGCCGTCTTCAACGGTCCACAGCGTGTTCGGGCCGGGGACGTCCGCACCTGCGACACCTGCGCCTGGTGCCCATCCGTACAAGGCATAATACGCCGAGTCCGACCCGACGGGCGACAGCAGCTCAACAATGGGTGCGCCTTCTTCTATCGAAACCTTGTAGTCTTTCAGGAACAACTCATCGATGCGACCGCCTGACAGAGACAGGCTGCCTTTCAGGCGGGGTGTTTCGATTTCGATCCGCGGTGCTTGGGCGTCGGGTTCAATCTCAGTTGCGTCTGCGGTTGCTTCACCAACTGTATTGGTGCCCGCGGCGCTTGGGGTCTGAACCTCGGTGCCATCAGTCGCGCTGATTTCGGTGGTTTCCGGTGCGGTTGTCTGTTCCGGAGGAGGAAACAGCACGAACCAAACCAGGATCACGAGAAAACTGAGCGCGGTTGCGAGGATGAGGTTCTTGTTCTGATCGTCCATCGGGGACAGCCACCTTGAGCAGTGAAAGACACCCGCTGGGTTCAACAGAGTGCGGGCCCAAAGGTCAAGCGGAATCGCCCTATAATTCATCACGGATTGAGGTTCTGTGGCGTTAATTCGCGCCTACGGACCTGCCTGGCGGCCGATTTTTGGCATTCCGTTGAGTTTGTTCTGATGCGCGGCCATCCATTCCAGCGTCTTTTCAAAAGGCATGGGCTTGCCAATTCCAAACCCCTGCACATGATCGCAACCCAGCTGCGCCATCAGGGCATGTTCACCGGGCGTCTCGACTCCTTCGGCCAAGGTTTCGACATTCAGCCGTTCTGCCATGGTTAAAATGGCACTGACCAACTGCTGTTGGTTTGCGTCCCGATCCGCTTTCGTCACGAAGGACCGGTCAATTTTAATGCGCGAAACGTCAAAGCGCTTGATCGACGCAATGGACGCGTGACCGGTGCCAAAATCATCAAGATCAATGCAGCAGCCAAGATTAGACATGCTTGTAACGTTGCGGGTGATCACGTCATCGGGACGTCGGGAAAACACGGTTTCAAGAATCTCGACGGACAACCTGTCGGGGGTCAGGTCATTTTGATCCAGCTCCCATTTAAGCCGGTCGATTAGTGCCGGATCACGCAGTTCTTCGGAGGAGAAGTTCACGCCAATCCGGGGTACAGCCATGCCAGCTCCGTCCCATTCGCGCATAGCGGTGAACGCGTGGTGTCGCATTACCTGTCCCAGGCGTTCCATCAAGTCAGCTTGTTCGGCAAAGGGCAGAAAAACCTGCGGTCCCAATACGCCTTTTTGTGGGTGTTCCCAACGGGCTAACGCTTCGAAACCGGTGACCTGCCCGGTGTCTGTGGAAATTTGCGGCTGAAACCAAGGCCGGATTTCGCTGCTATCCAAGGCTGCAATAAATTCATTTCGGAGGTTGGCGCGCACGCGAGCCCGCCGCTGCGTTTCCGACGAAAAGGCGCGGATCGTTGCTGGACCGTTTCTTTGCGCTTCCGCCAGTGCTGCACCGGCGGCATCAATCCATCCAGCAAACGCAACATCCGGCAACGCGGATTGCAGACAAAACCCGATTGAACATGACATATAAACGCTGGTGCCATTCAGCGTGATTGGCTCATCGACGGCGGCCTGAATGCGCCCCGACATCTGAATGCAGGCCTCCAGATCCAGATTCTGCGCGGCGTGCAGGCCGATTGCGATCTTGCCCTGGTCCAACCCAGTGGCAATGTCATGTGAGCGTATGACCGAAAGAACCCGGCTGCGGAACTGGTCAGCCATTACGTTCCCGGCCGAATTTCCATGCAGATCAAGACATTCAGAAAACCCGTCCAATTCAACAATCATACAGGAGGCTTCGTGACCAGTGCGCTGATTTTTCGCAAACAGCGTTTCCATCTGGGCCGCAAACCTGTCGAGAGACAGGAGGCCGTTGCTGTCTTTTTCCCGAATGCTGGCCTTGTGCGCGGTTGATACCGCGGCGAACACAAGCGGCAGTGCAAGCGCCGCGACAACCAAGACCCGCTCGCCGCCGATCCAATACGCGGCCAGACTGATCGCGGGCGCGAAGGCCAAGGCGGGCGGGCCGCTTAGCGCTGCGGCAAGAGATTCAAGAATTCTGCTGAATGAAATATGTTTCCACATCGAATCTTCGGGCCTCTACCTTGCGTTTGAAACGCTCAGGTCGACCCTAGGAAACCATTCTGAGTCACTCGTTAACGGAGCTGTGGAATTTCGTTGGAATTTTCGTCTTTTTCACTCGGGTTGAGTGCAAGATTTTGAAAATCAAACAATTTGGGGTCCAAAAGATGCGATGGGCGCGCGTTTGTCAGGGCTCGAAACATCACCTGACGGCGTCCGGGGCTGTTCTTTTCCCATTGATCCAGAATCTGTTTGACCTGTTGGCGCTGCAAACCATCCTGGCTACCGCACAGATCGCAAGGGATAATCGGATAGCTCATCGAGGTGGCGAATTTTTCGCAATCTGCTTCGGCAACATGGGCGAGGGGGCGGAAGACGAACAGGTCGCCTTCTTCATTTACCAGCTTTGGCGGCATGGTAGCCAAACGTCCGCCGTGGAACAGGTTCATGAAGAACGTCTCAAGGATATCGTCACGGTGATGACCCAATACGACGGCACTGCAGCCTTCTTCTCGGGCAATTCTGTACAGATTGCCGCGGCGCAGACGTGAACACAGAGCACAATAGGTACGGCCCTGTGGAACTTTGTCCATCACGATGGAATAGGTGTCCTGATATTCAATCCGATGCGGAACGCCCATTCGTTCCAGGAACTCGGGCAGGACAGTGGCCGGAAATCCGGGCTGGCCCTGGTCGAGGTTGCAGGCCAGTAAATCAACGGGCAGCAGGCCACGCCATTTCAGTTCGTACAGAACGGCCAGCAGGGTATAACTGTCCTTACCGCCGGACAGGCAAACCAGCCAGCGGGGCGGTTTCCCGTCCTTGTCATGCGCGGACGGGTCCACCATCCCATAGTGCTCGATGGCCTCACGGGTCTGGCGCACAATGCGTTTGCGCAGCTTTTTGAACTCGGTGGTCGAGGGCGCGCCTGCAAAGAGCGGGTGGATATCGTCAGCTTCGTCAAACATGCGCAGCCCCTACAGCAGTTGAGCCAACCGGGCAAGTGGCCGGGTCAGCCCAGTCGGGCAAGCAGGGCGCCCGTGTCCAGCCCGGACACCGATCCGTGAATGCGACCGCTGTTGCCCAAAAGCCTTGTGGCGATGAACCCGTCTGCAACGGCCGCGGGTGCGCGACGCAATAGCTGAGCTGCTGTCAGCAGCAATGCAGTACGTTCGGCAAACCAACGGGCTTCACTCTCGGGCGGCAGCCCGGGCCACCGATCACGATGCGCTTTGAGCGCGGCTTCATAGCCTTGGTCGACACCCGTTGCGGTATCCAGTTCGGCCTGCAGGACCTCAGCGGCCAGCGGGTCGCGAGACAGGCTGCGCAGAATGTCGAGACAGATCACATTGCCCGACCCCTCCCAAATACCGTTCAGCGGGGCTTCGCGATACAGCAGGGGCATGGGCGTGTCTTCGACATAGCCCATGCCACCCAGCACCTCCATCGCCTCAACCACTACGGCCGGGCACCGCTTGTTATTCAGGAACTTGGCCAGGGCGACACCGATACGGGCAAAGGCCTTGTCTTCGGGTGACTGGCCGTCGAAGGCCTGCGCGACGCGCATCCCCAGCGTCAATGCGCCCTCCCAGTCCAACACGAGATCCGCCAGAACAGCGCGCATCAGAGGTCGGTCGATCAACCGGCGCTGAAAAGCGCTGCGGTGGGTGACCCAATGATGCGCTTCGCTGAGGGCTGCGCGCATCACGCCCGCTGGGGCCACGGCTGTATCCAGCCGGGTGTGATGGACCATCTCGATAATTGTTCGAACGCCCGCGCCTTGCTCCCCCAATTGGTAAGCCAGTGCGTCGTGATATTCGACTTCGGACGAGGCGTTGGATTTGTTCCCCAGCTTGTCTTTAAGTCGCATCAGGTGGATGGCGTTGCGTTCACCGTCCAGCCACCGGGGGACGAGGAAACAGGTCAGCCCACCGGGCGCTTGTGCCAGCGTCAGAAAACCGTCCGACATGGGGGCCGAGCAGAACCACTTATGCCCGCGCAGGCGCCAATGCTCTCCGTCCTGGCTGGCAACTGTGGTATTGGCGCGCACGTCCGAGCCGCCCTGCTTTTCGGTCATTGCCATGCCCAAAGTGGCGCTGGCCTTTTGTTCGATCGGTTTCGTCGCCGGATCATAGCTGCGCGCCATGAGCTTGGGCCGCCACACGGAGGCGATCTGTTCATTGGCACCAAGGGCCGGGATCGCCGCATATGTCATGGTCAATGGGCAGCAATGGCCCGGCTCAACCTGGCTTGCCAGATACATCATCGCCGCGTGTGTCGTGTGACCACCGGGCTGCCCATCCCAAGCCAGAGCAGCATACCCGGCGGATTGGCTGATCTGCATCATTTGATGATAGGCGGGATGAAACCGGACCTCGTCCAAACGCCTGCCGCCCTGATCGAACAGTCGCAGCTCCGGGAGGTGCCGATTGGCCTCACGCCCCAGCTCGCGGGTCGCTGTCTGTCCCAAGGTTTCCCCATAAGCCGCCAACGGTGCAGCGCGGCCGCCTGAGAAATGCACTGCGTTTTGCAGCACAGGGTCCGAGGACCAGAGGTCAAAATCCCCACGCGCTGGGGGTTGGTTCAAAACGTCATGAGTGGGCAGGGTCTGGCGGGCGTCGGATGTCATCTGAACCTCGGGCTGAACGCACTCAAGTGTTCAGCGAGGGTTTGAACGGGTCAAGCCTGACGGAAGGTCACAAGGGTTAGCTGTCATCTTCCCTGGGATTGGGGACGGGATCGTATCCGTCACCACCCCAGGGATGGCATCGGCCAATTCGCCGCGCTGCAAGCCAGCTTCCCTTGATCGCACCATGCTTTTCCAATGCTTCCAGAGCATAGGCCGAGCAGGTGGGTTGATACCGGCAATTGAACCCGACCCAAGGACTGAAGACCAGTCGGTAAATCCTGACGGGCAGGGCTACGATATGAGACAACAGGGTCATTTTCCCCCGCCGTGCAGTTTGCGCAGCGCGTAGCGTAGATCGTCCAGAAGCGCCTCAAAGGGCCGCGCGGCTGTGGTTTCGGCTCGTCCAATCAGAACGTAGTCCCACCCGTATTGGCCGTTCACGGGCAGAACGGCCCGGGCGGCTTCGCGTAGCCTGCGTTTAGCCCGATTTCGGGCGACGGCGTTACCGACTTTTTTGGAGCAGGTAAAACCAACCCGGATTCCCGACGCCTCGTTAGGCGCGCGTTTGCGGGCCTGCACCATCATCGAAGAAGTGCCCTGCCTGCGCGCGCGGGCGGCTTGCAGGAAATCGGATCGTTTTCTGAGAACTGTCAGAGATTCGGGCGCGCAAACGGACGCCGCCGGGGGCATATCCCCGGGGTGGTTCTTACCATCCTCAGGGGCCTCCGGCGGCGTCATGTTCATAACCTGATCGGTGAGCGGTTTACGCGCTCAGCGACTTGCGGCCTTTTGCGCGGCGCGCGTTCAGGATCTTGCGACCGGCCTTGGTGGCCATGCGCGAGCGGAAACCGTGGCGGCGTTTGCGAACCAGGTTCGAAGGCTGATAGGTGCGTTTCATCGCTCCGTCTCCATTAAATGCGGTCGGGTGCGGCGCGGATTCGCCTGCCCGTAGTGTTCGAAGCCCGTCCTCTACTGGGTAGCGGAGGGTAAGTCAAACCCCTAGGTGGGGGTTTTCGCCCCTTTTGCAACAATTCTGTAATCGGGGCGGGCGAAAGGTTTCAAAATGGCAGGTTTATCGCCCCAAACCCTCACATTCCCTACCAAAAACATCAAGGCCGCGTGAGGCCCCTGTTGCCCGACGTTCAAGCAGCGCATGTTGGGTGCAGAATGAAACGCAACAAACCGGACAGCCTCATGAGCGATACGACTCAGGCGCCGCGCAGCGGTCTTGCGCGGCACATTCCATTGCTGGTGATTCTCACCGTAGCTGCGGTGGGGTTTTTCACGTTGGGTGATTATCTGACTTTTGAAACACTGCGGGACAATCGCGAAGCGCTGTTGGCTTGGCGTGATGCCAACTACTGGGCAATGGCCGGGGCATTTGTCGGCATATACATCGTCATCGTCGCGTTTTCGCTGCCAGGTGCGGCAGTGGCGTCTATGACCGGTGGGTTTCTCTTTGGCCTGTTCGCCGGAACCGTGTTCAACGTATTTGCGGCCACCATCGGTGCGTCGGCGATCTTCTTGGCGGCGCGCTGGGGGTTGGGTGAATCCCTGACCAGACGGCTTGAATCCTCGGAAGGGGCGATCAAGAAACTGAAAGACGGGCTGCGCGAGAATGAGATCTCGGTGCTGTTTCTGTTGCGCCTAGTCCCCGTTGTGCCGTTCTTTGTGGCCAATCTGGTTCCTGCACTGGTCGGTGTGAAGTTCCGCAACTTCCTGATCACCACTGCGCTGGGCATCATTCCTGGAGGTATAGTCTATACATGGATAGGCGTTGGGCTGGGTGGCGTGTTCGACCGGGGCGAAACACCGGATGTCTCGCTATTGTGGGAACCATTTGTGATTGGCCCGATCATAGGCTTGTGTGTGCTGGCCGCACTGCCAATTGTGATAAAATCCCTGCGTGGCCGAAAGGACGGCTGAAATCATGCAAGAAATGAAAACCGATATCCTGGTGATTGGAGCCGGGTCCGGGGGGCTGTCAGTCGCTGCTGGCGCTAGCCAGATGGGAGCCGATGTCATCCTTTTGGAAGGCCACAAGATGGGCGGCGATTGCCTCAATTTCGGCTGCGTCCCGTCGAAGGCCCTGATTGCCAGCGGCAAGGCGGCCTATGGTCAGGCACATTCTGCCGCGCTGGGCGTGGCTGATGTAGCGCCTCAGGTAGATTATGCCGCCGCCAAGGACCACGTACATGATGTGATCGCTCAGATCGAGCCGATGGACAGCCAGGAGCGGTTCGAAGGCTTTGGCGTCAAGGTAATCCGGGAATTCGGCAGCTTTGTTTCTCCGACACAGGTGCAAGCGGGCGAGCATTTGATCACCGCGCGGCGGGTGGTGATCGCAACGGGTTCGTCACCTTTGGTGCCTCCGATTCCGGGGCTGGAACAGGTGCCGTTCTACACCAACGAGACGATCTTTGATCTGCGAGACAAGCCGGAACATCTTTTGATAATTGGCGGCGGGCCGATCGGAATGGAGATGGCGCAAGCGCATATCCGATTGGGTTGCAAGGTCACGGTGATCGAAGGTCTGCAGGCGCTGGGCAAGGACGATCCCGAGGCGGCCGCGATCGTTCTGGACAGCTTGCGCGCCGAAGGCGTGGCGATTCACGAAAACGCGATGGTTGCCCAGATCCGCGGCAACAAAGAGGCCGTCGAGGTTGTGACCGAGACGGGTGAGATCTACTCGGGGTCTCATCTGTTGCTGGCAGCAGGGCGAAAAGCCAACACAGAGCGCCTGAACCTACAGGCCGCCGGGATTGAGCCGACCCGCACCGGGATCAAGGTCGACGACGCGCTGCGCACAACGAACCGTAAGGTTTACGCCATTGGCGACGTCGCAGGTGGCCTGCAATTCACTCATGTGGCCGGGTATCACGCGGGCATCATCATCCGTTCCGCTTTGTTTGGTTTGCCGTCAAAGGCAAAAACCGCACATATCCCCTGGGCAACCTATACCGATCCGGAATTGGCGCAGGTTGGTCTGACCGAAGACCAGGCGCGCGAACGGCATGGTGAAAATGTGGAAATCGCGCGCTTTGACTATCACCACAACGACCGCGCGATCTCTGAACGCAAGACAAAAGGGTTCATTAAGGTCATGGTTGTAAAAGGCCGGCCTGTGGGCGCTACAATCGTGGGTCATCAGGCCGGTGAGTTGATCAACTTGTGGTCGCTGGCCTTGGCCAATAACCTGAAGATGGGACAGATCGCCGCGATGGTTTCACCCTATCCGACGATCGGAGAGCTTAACAAACGGGTGGCGGGTGCCTATTTCTCGCCAAGGCTGTTTGAGAATCAAACGGTTAAACGTGTCGTCAGGTTCGTCCAGCGTTGGATGCCCTGACCAGGAAGGGAGAGCAGATTGAATTCGCTGTCGGGCCGATTTCTGATCCTGACGACGGTCTTCGTGATGTTGGCCGAGATTTTGATCTTTGTTCCTTCGATTGCGCGCTTTCGCGAAGATTTCCTGCTGAACAGGCTTGAACGGGCTCAGATCGCGTCTTTGGCTCTGCTGGCCGACGACATGCTGGCCGAAGACCTTGAGGCCGAACTACTGGCTAATGCGGGTGTCTATAACGTCGTGCTGCGCCGGGATGAGGTGCGTCAGCTGATGCTGTCTTCGCCGATTCCGGAACAGATTACCAAGACCTACGATCTGCGCGACGCAGGGCCTTGGGTATTGATCCGCGACGCGCTGGCGCGTCTGTTCACGACTGAGAATGAAGTCATCCGCGTGATCGGAGAGCCCGTCAAAGGGGCAGGCCTGTTGATTGAGGTTACCATAGACAGCATGCCCCTGCGCATGGCGATGACCGATTATGGCCTGCGAATTCTGGGGCTGTCTTTTGTCATCTCCATTATCACCGCGTTCTTTTTGTTTTTGGCTGTGCGCGTGGTTCTGGTCAAACCGATCAAAGGTGTCGTGGGGTACATGCAGCGCTATGCCGGAGCGCCGGAAGACGCGCGTGGGATCATTTCGCCTAACTCCAAAGTAAGCGAACTGCGCGAGGCTGAGGAGGCGTTGCAGCAATTGCAGACTGAGCTAACTCAGGCCCTGAAGCAACGTGAACGGCTGGCCCAACTTGGTGGCGCGGTAGCCAAGGTGAGCCACGATCTTCGGAACATACTGACCTCGGCACAGCTGTTCACCGACCGGATAGAGACCAGCGATGATCCATTGGTGCGGCGTATGGCGCCCAAGCTGGTAAACTCGATCACGCGGGCGGTGTCGCTGTGCGAAAGTACGCTGGCTTTCGGACGCGCGGAAGAGCCTGCACCGACGCTGACCATGGTGCCCTTGCACGATGTTGCCGCAGACGTGGTTGCCAGCGAACAACTGGCCGTTGCGGATGCCTGCATCGAGATTGTGAACGACGTGCCCAAGGACTTAGTGGCCCGTGCAGACCCGGAACAGATATTCCGTGTCATGATGAACCTTGTACGTAACGCGCGTCAGGCCTTGGTTGCGTCTGGGAAGCCGGGAAAAATCTCGATTGCCGGCTGTGTGCATGAAGATGACTGGTGCGTCGAGATCAGGGATAATGGCCCCGGATTGCCGCCCAAGGCGCGCGAAAACCTGTTCACTCCTTTTCAGGGCGGAGTGCGTAAAGGAGGCTCTGGCCTGGGGCTTGCCATCTCTCAGGAACTGGTGCGCGGGCATGGCGGTGACCTGATACTGGCGCATACCGGTCCCGAGGGCACGACCTTTGAAATCAGACTCCCGCGGGGCGACGGGACTTTTTGAAAATTTTTTGAAGAATCGACTTGCGTGTCCCAGAACCTGGGTCTACATAGCGCCTCACCAACGCGGACCGATAGCTCAGCTGGATAGAGTACTTGACTACGAATCAAGGGGTCGGGGGTTCGAATCCTCCTCGGTCCGCCAGAAATTCCAAAAGCCCGATGTGTCAAGCATCGGGTTTTTTCTTTTTTGTGCTTTAAAGTCAATGATTTAAGGGGTTTGGCGAATTTTGGGGCTTGTTTGCCCTTCGTAAATCCCGCAACATTTCCCGCAACAAAACCCGCAACAAATCCCGCAACATTCGGGCTGATTTAGGGGAATGGATTTTGAAAGTTCTGGTTGCTTGTGAATACTCTGGAATCGTTCGTGACGCCTTCTTGGACCGTGGGCACGACGCCTGGTCCTGCGATTTGCTACCCAGCGAAACGCCCTCTAACCGCCATATCCAGGGCGACGTCCGGGACGTGCTGAATGACGGTTGGGACTTGCTCATGGTCGCCCACCCGCCTTGCACCAGGCTTTGCAATAGCGGCGTTAGGTGGTTGCACAACCCGCCGAAAGGCAAAACCGTTTCCCAGATGTGGGGCGAGTTGCGCGAGGGTGCCGGGTTCTTTTCCGAAATGTGGAACGCAGATATTCCGAGGATTTGCGTTGAAAATCCCGTCATGCACAAACACGCTAAGGCGCTGATCACGAATTACCAAGAGTTCGCGCAATCCGTGCAACCTTGGCAGTTTGGACACGGTGAGGTAAAACGCACCTGCTTTTGGTTGAAAAACCTTCCTAAGCTGTTGCCGACTAATGTTGTAGACGGCCGCGTGGCGCGGGTTCACACCCAGCCCCCAGGCCCGAACCGATGGAAAGAGCGGTCCAGGTTCTTTACCGGAATCGCCGCCGCAATGGCGGATCAATGGGGCGCGTTGGATGAAATCAGGGAGGCCGCTTAATGGACGATAGAGACCTAAGACCACGCCACCACCGGAACCCAGGTCCAGGGGAGCGCGTCCTGGACGCCGCCTTGACCGGGTTTTGTTTGGTTGTCGGTGGGTTCCAGATTTTGGGAATGGGTAAAGCAATTCACGACCTGGCCGCCGCCTGGTTCTAATGGGGGCCACGGGTGGGCATTACGAAAGACCGGGGGCGGTATTATTGGGTTAAGCGTATCCCCAAGCGATACGCGGGGCATGTCCTGGGGGAGGACGGAAAGCCCGTTACCCAGGTGCGCCAGGCCCTCCACACCGATAGCGAGGCAGACGCAAAGGTGAAGGCCGCCCAGGTTGAGGCGGCCCGCCTTGCTGAATGGGAGGCGTTACTGGTTGGCGACGGCCAGAGCGCGCGCCAGTATTACGAGTCCGCGCGCAAGCTGGCCCAGGCCCGAGGCTATCAATATCGCCCATTCCCCGCCCTCCTGGAGGGTGACCCGCGCGAATTGATTGAACGCACAATTTCCGTCACTGGCGAAAACTTCACAAGCAAGGCGGCCGTCCAGGCCGTTCTCGGGACGGTTCCCGAGGTGTTGCCGTCTCTGATTGAGGTTCGGAACGAATATTACGAACTAACCAAAACCAGGCATGTGAAGAAAACCCCCCAGCAATTGACACGGTGGAAGAACGCCAAGAGCCGCGCCGTTGACAACTTCCTAAAGGTGGTTGCGGCCAAGGATGCGCGCGGCAAGCCCGTGCCTATGGCGGTCAACCTGATCACGCGGGACGACGCCTTGAAGTTCCGCGACTGGTGGGCCGAGCGTGTGGCGGATGGTATGGACCCGGCCACGGCAAACAAGGATTTCGGCCACCTATCGGAAATCTGGAAAACCTGGACCGAGTTAAAAAAGGTGGACCTGGAAAACCCGTTCTCGAAATTGCGGTTTGAGGTGAAGGGTAAAAACAAGACGAAAACGCCAGGATTTTCTCGGGACTGGATTGTCGAAAAGATACTGGCCGAGGGTGCGCTGGACGGCATGAACGAGGAGGCGCGCGATATATTCCTAATGACGATCAACACGGGACTGCGCCCCAGCGAAATCACGGACGCGCCCCTCGAGGATTTCGAGGTGAAACACAATGTCCCATTCTTGCGCGTCACCGAAAACGGCCGGGAAATCAAAATCGAGCATACGGAAAGGGATATTCCCCTCCTGGGCGTATCCCTCGAGGCCGCCCGCCGGATCGTCAAACGGGGCGGAATAACCCGTTACAAGTACAAGGCGAATTCCTGGTCTGCGGCGGTCAATAAGTTTCTGACCGAAAACGACTTGAAGGAAACACCCAAACACACCGCATATTCCATGCGTCATTGGGTGGAAAACGCCCTCCTGGCGGCCAAGGTGGACGACCGGGTTAGGGCTGACATTCTGGGGCATAAGTACAAGCGGCCGAGTTACGGCGACGGCGGGGCCTTGGTTGGGCGGCGCGAGGCTTTGGAGTTGATAGCCCTTTAAGCGGCCCGGCCGCCCTTCCTGGCGAGTGCCAGGGCGCGGTCAACGGCGGTGCGCTGACCCAGGGTCTTTTCCAGTTCCTCCTCGAGGCGCAAGAACAGGGGCAAGAATTCCTCACCGTAGAGTTCTACAAGCTGGGCGGCCCCTTCAAGCGCGCGTCTGCAAAGCTGTTCGTCACTCTGCATGGTAAGTCACCTTCAAGTCCAAGGACGTCAGTTTCCGGGTAAATGTTTGGTAGGTGATACCCGCCAGGCGCGCGGCTTCGGCCTTGTTGCCGTTCGCCTTGTTCAAGGCCCAGCAAAAATATTGTCTCTCAATGTCACGGACGACGTGGCTTAACGGCTTGCCCTCAAACTCTTGGTTTGTGCCTGTTACATCCATGCTGCGCTGCTCGCTCTTAGAGTTTTTTGACGATTCGCCGTTTACTCTTTAGGTTGTGTAATTACAAAATACAGTGATTTACACAAAACGCAATGATGTATCTCCCCTTTTTGGTAGCTTCTCAATGTTTTGGATTTCCGCTAAGGTTGTGCGGTATCAGTTCACACGATGTTAGACCGATGAAAGACCCAGAGCATAACAAGCCCGCAACCGAGAATGACGAGATTTGGCAGCGCCGCCGCCGCAATCTAAACCTTCTCATTCACTACAAGGGGACCAATGCGTCCGCGTTGTCCCGTCAGATTGCGGAGTCCAACAACATTAAGTTTGGGGTCAACACCGTCAACGCCGTGTTGAATGGGCCGTCCAAACCGAAATTTGAAACCCTGGAAATGATTTGCGAGGCTTTGGGCCTGCATAACGTGTCGATCCTGGACGCGGAAAACCCAATCTCAGAAATCCGAAACGACCTGTTCGGGATGGTCCAGGCTATCAGCGAGGACCAGGCAAAAGAGGCTTTGGAGTTTCTGTCCCAGCGGTTCCCGGATGTTCGGGCCGCGATTGCAGAAAAAGAAAAAGGCTGACGGCCTCTGCATCGCCAAGAATTGGCAATAGCGCCAGGAGTTCGGTTTTTGTCATTTGTTGTATTCCGTACAATCCGCCAGCGGCGGAACTAACTTCCCTCAATCGCCCGGAGGTTGCAAGATCACGCCGAAATGTGAAACCCCCCAAAAATAGTGAGTTTCACTGTTCTAAGTGATTGGTGCAGTCTGGTTGCCGATTACGAGGGGAAAATTATGCAGATTTTTGACGAACAAGAGTTCGCGCCGCTGATCGGTATTGCCGACCAGCTTTGCACCGTTGGTTTTGGCAACTTCGCAAAGGGTGAGGTGGGGTGTTTCTCCAACTATGCGCCAGAGTTCCAGGAGCTTTACCACAAAAACAACTGGGTTCGCCTGGACCCGGTGGTCCAGAACTGCGGGCCAAAGGCCATTGTGTTTGATTGGGGCGAACACGCGGACACGAAAAACCCGGTCATGGATGCGGCCCGCGAATTCGGGATGCGCCACGGCGTTTCCCTGTCCAGTCAGATTGCGGGTAGCGGGCTTATTGTCAGTTACACCGGGGCGAATGCTTTGAACGGTACGGCCCGCGAGGAGGCCGCCAGGCTCTTGCACAAAACCCACATGGAAAAGCTGGTCCAGAACACGGGCCTGTTAAGTGGTGAACAGTGTGAATTGGTGTCTTTGTTCGCCCACGGAATGCGCGCGGGCCGGGTGGCCGAGTATTTCGAGATTTCGGAGGACGCTATCAAGCTGCGCAAGCGGCGCATTGAAACGCTATTGGGTGTCAACAACTTCATTGCGGCGGTGCATATTTGTGCCGTTGCGGGCGTAACGGTGGCTTCGTAAATTATTCGCTAATCGCTTCCAGGTTGTGCTTAACAACTATGAATGGAGGCAAATATGGAAACTATCGTTTGTGATTGGGGGTCGATGCATCAGCACGGCCCCCTTTGGTATGATCACTTGCGGGTTAGAAAATCTGTCTTTGTTGATGATGCGGGATGGAACGTCCCCCACACCCAGGATGTGGAATGGGACCAGTACGACACCCCTTTGACAAAATACGTGATCACCCACGCCCTGGGGCGGGTTTTGGCCGCGTCCCGCCTCATGCCCTGCGACTATGACGGCCCCGCCTATAGCTACATGATACGGGACGCCACCCTGGGCCGCTTGCCCAGCATTCCCGCAACCATTGCCCAGGAACCTTGCACGGCCCCCGGTTCTTTTGAGGCTACCCGCTTCACCGTCGATCCTTCTTTGCCTCGCAAAGTCCGAAATGAGGCTTTGCGCCGTAACGCAATCGCATTGATGGAACATTGCGACCAGATCGGCGCGCAAAAGGTCTTTGCGCTCATGCCGCCGGGCTTTGTCGCTTGGTTGCGGCGCGCGGGCCTCGAGGCGCGACCAGGTGGCCCGGTTACCACCAATGACGCGGGCGAGGTCTTTTGCGTGATTGAGTGTCACCGGCCATTCTTCAAGGTGACCACGGCCAGGCGGCCCGCCTAACGATCCGAAATAGATTTCCCGAGGGGCCAGGTTCGATTCCTGGCCCCTTTTTCATGTGGTGAATTGTGAGAATAAATATCAGATTTGGTTATTTTTCTCAGGGCTGAATAAACCCGGTGACGGGATGATATATTTTTGAAAATAAAGAGAATTTTTCGCCTCTTTTGAGCATCACGGCCCCCGGACAATAAGTTGCATCAAGGGTTCACACCAAAACATGGAGTGACCCGAAAATGTTGTCCGAGATTGAGAAAACCCCATACCCCCACGGCGCGCATGTGCCGTTGCGGGACCCGGCAAAGGTTCGCGGGTATGCGCGCTACACCATTCGGACCGTCCACAAAACCAACCTGGTTTTGCAGCGCATGGTTGATCGTGAACGGCTGACCTTTTGGGGCGAGGCAATCCGCCTCCTGATGGATTACTTGGCCCACCACCGGGACGTCGCGGACCTGGAAAACCTCCTGAATGCGCCGCGTTCAATTTCGGCCGTGGATTTCCGGGTGGACACAACCCTCCTGGCGGCAAATGAGGTGGAATCCCGAGGCGTCAACGTCGAATTCACCGGCCCAGGCCGCGCCCTGGTCGAGGATACGGCGGTCGCATACGGCATCCCGTTTACTCGCATGGCGGCCTTGATCCTGCACCGCAACGCGGCGGCCGCATTCGCTGCGATCTATGCCGACGGCCGGGGGGTTGAGTGATGGCCGTTGACCTTTCGACCCTCAAGAATGACCGCCTTTTGGATTTCCTCCTGGCCGTTGCAATCACCCAGGAATTCCCAGGGACACCGTTGCACAAGGCCGCCGGGTACGACCTGCCGGAAACCAATATCGCCACCGCCACCGCCCGCCAGTTTGGCCTGGTCAACCAGTCACGAACCGGCCGCGTAACCCTGACCCAGGACGGTCTGGATTGGGCCATGTCGAAACTTACCAACCACCGCGTTGCCGCCCTGTTGGCGATCAATTCGCGCCGTTTGGCCGGATGAGTGGAGGACACCCCATGCAATGGAAAGTCTTTGAACCTGCTGTCACGCCCGAAATGGTCCGCCTGATCCGGCTTGCCGAGGAGGAAAACCGCCCCCACCCGGTCCTGGAAGCTGGCCGCAACGGAAACCCCAAAATCCGCGCCTACCTGGGCGAGGAGGCATTCCGCGCCGCGTCACAGTTTAGCGCCGATTGCTCAATCAACCCGGAACAGTCCGCCGTCCTGCATCGCGCGGCCGAGGTTTTGCCGTCGGGCCTATTCACCGCCCTGGTTGCAATCTGCGGGATGCGGATGGGCTTTGAAACCGCTGAGAAGGAATTGGGCTGGCCCACCAGGTCGGCAAAGCTGGTCCTGGCAATGGCCCTGGCCGAATTGAACCGGCGCGAGGTGGTCTAATCATGTCCGCGCTTGTCTCTCTGCATCCTGGCGATTGCCTAAAGGTCCTGGACACCTTCCCGGACGATCACTTTGACGGCGTGGTCACTGATCCGCCTTACCACCTTCAGTCTATCGTTGACCGCTTCGGGAACCCGGACGCCGCACCCGCGCGCGTCGGCCGAGACGGCGGCAACGCCCGCGCCTCGCAAAAATTCCAGGGCCAGACCTGGGACGGCGGCGACATTTCATTCCGGCCCGAAACCTGGGCCAAAGTGTTGCGTGTTTTGAAGCCTGGCGGATACCTGGCCGCCTTCAATCATTCGCGCAAATTCCACCGGATGGCCGTGGCCCTCGAGGACGCGGGCCTGGAATTCCGCGAAATGCTGGCCTGGGTCTATGGATCGGGCTTGCCGCAAAATCACCCCGTCTGGCGCTACCTGGAAAAGCTGGGTTGTTCCCAGGAGGAAATCCAGACCTGGGAAGGTTGGGGGACGGTGTTGCGCCCCTGTCTCGAGCCTATCGCCCTGGTGCGCAAACCGCTGTCGGAATCGTCCATTGCGCGGCAATGCCTGGCAACGGGGACCGGCGCAATCAACCTGGCGGCAACGGCAATCCCGAACCTGGACAAGCCGCGCAAGTCTGACCTGGACCCGATCCCGACCAGGTATCCCGGCAACCTCCTGCATGATGGTTCGCCCGAGGTCCTGGCCCGCTTCCCCGTCGCGGACAATGGCCTGTCTGCGTCCCGGTTCTTCTATTGCGCCAAGGCGTCCAAGGCGGACCGCCGTGGATCGGAACACCCGACGGTCAAACCCCAGGCCCTTATGGAGTGGCTTATCAAGCTGATTGTCCCGGCCGGGGCGCGCATCCTGGACCCGTTCGGCGGGTCAGGTTCGACCGGATGGGCGGCCGCAAACCTGGGTGTTCATTGCGATCTGATTGAGCAGAAACCCGAATACCAAGCCGACATTTTGCGCGGAATTTCTGACCTCCAAAACCAGGAGGACGTCCCGGACGTTTCCGACCCCGCGCCCCATGCCCTGCTGGGCCAAGCCTCCCTCTTTCCACCTGAAAACTAGGAGAATTCCATGCGTTATTGCGAAACTAAAGACGGTGATTTTTTGATCCGCCCCCACAACAACGGCGGTTTCACCCTGTCGTCCGTGTCCCACCGGGGCGATGAGCCGGTCCGCCTGGGGGCATTCACCGGCCACCGGGACCTCTTGGACCACCTCGAGGCCACCCTGGCCCCCGAGCCGACGGACCAGGCCGAGACGTCCCTGGACGACCTCAAGAAAGAGCGCGCGATTATCGAGGAGCAAATCGCCGCCAAACTCAACCAGGCGCGCAATGGATAGCGTTGCGCTTTGCTTTGCGGCCGCCCTGGCGGTGGCCGCAATGGCCGTCCCGTTCGTCCTCGAGGAACCGGAACCCGTTTCCCTGGACGTCTATATCGCCAAATCCGAGGAGCATTTTTCCCGATGAAAGCCGAACCCGCCCAGCCGCGCGGCCGCGTTTCGCCTGCCGCCCTCGAGTCCTACCTGGCGCACACCATTGACCAGGTGACAATGCGCGAACTGGCCCGCGAGGAGGAAATCCACCCGTCAACCATTCTGCGCCGCATTCGTCGGGTGGAGGACGCGCGGGACAATCGGGCCTTTGACGCCTTCCTGACTGGACTCGAGTCCAAGCGCCAGGCGGGCCTCGAGGCGGACCTGGACGCCCGGTTTATTCGCATTCCGCGCAACCGTCGCCCTGCGGTTCCGTTGCCCCCTTTGCCGTGCATGGTCGGCCGGTTTCAGGATTTTGTGTCCGGTCATGCTGTCGGGGGTGCGCGATGATCCAGCACACCCCGGCCAGGCAAATCTCCATAGATGGCGCGCGCCGTATCCTGCGCATGTTTGCCGAAACCGACCAGGGCGGCGGCGAATTGGACGCGGCGTTGGTGACCCGCCAGGAGGTCAATTGCCGGTTAGCTGCAATCCAGGCTTTCCACCGCGCACAACGGCCGGTCACGTCCGGTTTTGAGCGCGGCCGCATGATCCAGGAGGGCCTGGACTTTGTGGCGGTGGCTAACGATCTGGACCGCCTGGTGTCGCTGTTCTGATGGCTGGCCCCTGCAAAAACTGTGGCGCGCCTGTCGCCCCGTTTGGCTACCGCCGCAAGGGGCAAATGTCCCGACTGCCCGAGGACAAGCGGACAATGATTTTTGTCTGTGAAATCCCAGAGTGTCGCGCCAGGGCCGAGGAGTGGAAACGCAAGGCCGATGGCGAGGATCTTTTTTCCCGCCGGTCCGATCCTCCACCGGCCCCCGCACCCCCCAAGAAAAAACCCGATCCCGCCCAGGGGTCCCTGTTCTGAGATTGCGCGCCAGCGCCACCCAAAAATGGAGATTATCATGGACCCACGTTTCAATGGCATCGTTTGGACCGGAACCCACCTCCTGGACGTCCGCAAACCCGACCCCGCGTTGATCGTCACAAAAGACCTGGCGCGCGGCCTGTCCCGCAAATACCGTTTTGGCGGGCATACGCGCGACGATCTTCCCCCGTACCCCGTGACCTGGCATTCGCTGTTTTGCGAGGCTGTCGCGGACCAGATGGGTTTGCCGATCTGGGCGCGACTGCAGGCGCTTTTGCACGATGCGCCGGAATACGTCCTGGCCGACATGATCACGCCGGTTAAGGTTCTGCTGCGCGACTATGGCCCCCTTGAATTGGGCCTTTGGAATGCGGTTGCCCGGCGGTTCCAAATCCCGGCCGAATTCCACCCGGCAATCAAGCAAATCGACTATCTGGCGTTTGAGGTTGAACGCCTCCACCTGGTCACGCCCGACGCCTGGGAACCTGCGCCCCAGGTTCCGGCCGAGTGGGCCGACGTTGGGTCCGCCTGGATCGAATTTGCCCACCGCCACGCCGCCCAAAATGGCCCATTCTCCGCCGCCTTGTTCCATTCGCGGGTCCAGGCCCTCGAGGAGGCCCGCGCCCAGGAGGAATGCCGTTGAACAATCAACCGCAAACCGTCGTGGGGTGGGCCGCCCAAAAGGCCGACGAACGCGCCGCCCGTGAAAAGCTGATCCAGGATTGCGTGGGGGACGACCAGGAGGCGCGCCACTGTCTGCTGTGCGGTGAACACGTCACGGCCGACAACCTGGCGCGCGCTGATGAGGACGGCAACCTGTATTGCGACGCGCACCACGAACCGCGCCCCCAGACCTGGCGAGACGCTGACACCGCCTTTTGGCGGGAAGCGGCCCGCCGCCTGGACCAGGCGATCCTGGATCACCTCACCCGCGTAACCTTCAAGGGTAGAAAATGAACAAATCCGACCGCATCAAATCCGAGGTTTCGCTAAGGGAAGTTGCCGAGGCGGCCGGGGTTGCCTGGGACCTCAAAAAATCCAGTCCGAACAAGGGCGACTGGTGGGGGCCTTGCCCCCTGCACGGTGAAAACACGGCATCCTTTCACGTTGTCGAAAAGGGCGGGACCGGCGGTTTCTTCAAGTGCTTTGGCTGTCATGAAGGCGGGACCGTGATTGACTTCACAATGAAGTTGCACGGCCTGGATTTCGTGTCGGCCGTCCGCCGCCTGGCCGAGGAGGCCGGAATCGCGGGCGAGTTGTCCGAGGAGAAAAAGCGCGAGATTGAAACCAAGCGCGCCCAGGCGAAAGAGCGGTCCGAACGCGAGGCCGCCCGCCAGGCCGAAAACGGCCACCGAATGGCCCTGCGCCTTTGGCAGGGTTCGGACATTCCAAATCCTAACGCGATCAAGGCGCGCGGCCGTCACCTGGGCGGCGCGATCCTGCCCCAATACTTGACGGCGCGCGGTGTCCGTCTGTCTGTCATTGGTGGCGTTCCAGGAACCTTGCGCGTTGCCCCGTGCCTGGATCATTGGGACGGCGGTTATGACCGCAACAGACCGGCCGATTATTCCGGCGCGGCCATGATTGGGGCAATCGGCCGCGAGAAAATCCTGGGTGTGCATAGAACCTGGATCACACCCACCGCCCGCGCACGTCACCAGGACGGCCGCAAGGTCGAAAAACAGTGGATCGGCCGAACGGGTGAGCTGATGGGCCAACCCTGCGTCCTTTCCCCGCCTTCCCAGGCTGTTGTCCTGGGCGAGGGTATCGAAACGACCCTGGTTGCCTATTCGGACCTGGTTTCCCAGGGCGGC
This sequence comes from Ruegeria atlantica, assembly GCF_013032505.1. GTDB lineage: Bacteria > Pseudomonadota > Alphaproteobacteria > Rhodobacterales > Rhodobacteraceae > Ruegeria > Ruegeria atlantica_F. The sequence continues at coordinate 688,721 of NZ_WQCG01000003.1, read as the reverse complement.
GTCCAGTGGTCGGCCGAGGCCGCCCTGTCGCGCGGCGCAATTACCGGACCCGCCCAGGATAAAACGCAACTCTGGACCCCGCGCCCCGGTGTCCAGGAGGTGCTTATCCTGGGGGAAGGTTCCAGCAAGAACCCGCGCGAGGCGCGCGAACTATACGAAGGCGCGGCCGCCCGTCTGCGGGGCCTGGGCCTGTCTGTTCTCCTAACCGTACCGCATGACCGCTGGGACCTGGACCAGGATTTCGCGGACGTGTCGGTGGTTGAAAGTTTGAAAGGCTAACGAATGGGTATGATTGACCAATTGCCAGGGCAAGAACAGGCCACCGCCCGCGCGGAACGGTTCAAAATGCCTGTAGAGGAGCGCGCGCAACTCGAATTGAACGATCGGGGCAACGCCCGCCGCCTCCTGGCCGCCTACGGCCAGGACCTCCTGTTCGTCCTGGGTAAAGGCTGGGGTGTTTGGGACGGAAACCGCTTTTCGTTTCAATCCGGTTCTTTGACGTCGGCCGAGATTGCCGCGCGCCTTCCTGATCTGATCGAGGAGGAAATCGAGGCGGTCAAAAAGCTGGAATTTGACGACCTCGAGGTGGAGCGTTTCCGCCGCCGCGAGTCGGAAAAGACCAAGAACCCCCGCAAGTTCTTGAACGCAGACGACGCAATTTTCGCCATGCGTGGGGACCGAATTGCATTGCTGCGCAAGCACCAAACGACGGTCGGCAACGTGGACAAGCAAAACAAAGCCTTGAAGGCTTGCGAGTGGCAAGTCCGCGCCGAAATCCAGGACCTGGACGCGGACCCCTGGGTGTTTGTTGTTCAAAACGGCGCGGTTGATCTGCGCCAGGTGAAGGATTGCCCACCGATGGACACGGACGGCGACGTGACGGCCTCAGACCTGGCCGCCTGGCGCAAGGATTGGCTGATCCCGATTGACCGCGCCCAGCGTCCGACCAAATGCGCGGGGACGCCGTTTATCCCTGGCGCAAGCTGTCCAGAATGGGAGGATTTTATGGAATTGATCCTGCCTGACCCTGCAATCCGTCGCTGCGCACAACGCGCGTTTGGGGCGCTGCTATTCGGCCAGAACGTCGCCCAGGTTGCCCTCCTGCTGCGTGGATCGGGCGGCAACGGCAAGTCCACCCTAACAGCCATGATTGGCGAGGTCCTGGGGACTTTCGGCGGCTACGCTTCACCGGCAAAGGTGGAAATGTTCCTGCAAACCCAGAACCAAAGCGCGGGCCAGGCCACGCCCGAGGAGGTCGATTTGCCAGGCGCGCGGATGATCCTGGCGTCCGAACCGGCCGTCACGGACGTTTTCAGCGCAAAGAAACTCAAATCCTTGACCGGCGGCGATCTGAGGCCCGCCCGCGCCCTGGGTATGCCTCAATTCGTCTACCGGCCGACCGGGGTTCCCGTGATTTCGTTCAACCGGACCCCAAAAATCAAAGATGAGGACGAAGGCACCCGGCGGCGTCTGGTGTTCATTCCCTTGGAGGTCAATTTGCGGGAATTGCCGCCCGAGTTGCGGCGAAACACCCTCGAGGTTGAGGCCGCAATGCGCGCCGAATTGCCGGGCATTCTTAACTGGATGCTGGACGGGTTCCGCGAGTTTTATATCCGCCTCGAGCGTGGCACCGGCACCCCGCCGGGCATTGATCCGCCCGAGTCTATGCTGGCCCTTAAAGAGCGGATCATGGAAGCGGCCGACCCGGTGGGTTCGTTCCTGCGCGATTGCGCGGACCTGGACCCGAATTCCAGGACCAGGACGTCGGAATTCTTCCGGGTGTTCAAAGCCTGGGCCAGGGACAACGGCGCGCGGATTTATTCAGACGCGGCGTTGCGCGACAACCTGTCAGAAAAGGGGTTCGAGAAAGGCAAATCTAACGGCCTGATGGTGTTTCGCGGCTTCAAGTTCAAGGACGACGCCCTGGTCCAGAAGTACCTCGAGGAACCGCCCCCGGCATATGACCACGGCGACCGATAACCCCCAAATCACAAAGGACAATCCTATGATTTCACACACCGCGTATATGGCGGCGCAAGCCGAGGCCGAGGCAACCGACAAGCTGTCCCTTTTGATCCGGGACGCAATCCACGAGGCGGGCAAGGCGTCTATCAAATACCCCCAGCCCAATTACCTGATTTCCAAAGTGGCCGAGGAGGCGGGCGAGGTGGTCAAAGCCGCGATCCATTGCGCCGAGGGCCGCGAGACAACCGCCCATGTCCGGGACGAAATCAAGCAAGCAATCGCCATGTTAATCCGCCTCTATCTTGAAGGTGATGAGGTCCACGGATTGCCGCCTATCGCCCTGACTGACTGACCCCGCGCCCCTTCACCGTCCCCGCGCCCCCACACATGGCGCAAGGCTCAACTGTCCCCGCAAAAGGAACCCAAAGCATGAAACCCAATCCCATTGCGTCAATCGGTGGCGTTCGTGTGTTCGTCTCGGATCAAGCCTATAGGATGGTCCCAATATTCCCGGACAAGCCACGCACAAAGCGACGGTTGCGCCGAACGCGCGGCAAGTATGGTCGCACGGATCGAATTGAACACCTGGCCTATATGATCCCTGGCGGCGTGATTGCGCACCCCAGCATTCACGCCAAGCTGACCCGCGCCGTTAAGCTGACCCGCACCGCCTGACCTTTCCACCCCGCGCCCCCTTATAACTCTTATTGCAATGTCAAATCCTCCCCCCGAGGTCGGGGAGTTAGGGAAGGGCGAGAGATTAAAAGGACAAGCCGCAAGCGGCTTGACGGTGAATTGTAGGGGGCGCGGGCATTTCCCAGGGACCGAAAGGGACGGGCAGGGGAGCGATTTTCCGGGGTTTGGGGAGCCGCGAATTTTGGAGAAATGCAGTAAAAACAGTGTGTTATATAGTATATATCCCTTAATATATATAATTGGGGAGTATAGGGAATGTATCTAACACACATAAGAAAACACAAATAACGACCAAAACTATAGGACCTATAAGGCGCGCGTCCCTGGTCCCCCTGGTCACCCTGGCACACCGAACGACAAAAGGAACCGACCGAATGAACGAACCCACCAACCCGGCCAGCATGGAAAACTTTGAGGCCGCCGCAATCCGTGACGGCAAGCGCCTGGACTTTGTGTTCCGTCGCCGTGGGCCGGTGATCCTGGACCGCCTGGAACCCGCATCCCGCCACGCCGTCGAAATCTACACCGCCACGGCCGAGGCCGTCCTGGCCGGTGGCGCGACAATGCCCCGTGATAGCCTGGCCGGGTCTGGTTGCCAGGGCGGCGCGCCGTCGAAAGAGGGCCGCCAGGCAACCGTGGTGGACCAGGTGGAATTCCTGCGGAAAATGGAGGCGGCCGTGGTTGCCCCGCCTATCGTGTTGAGCCATAAGCCCCTGGTTGCCGCCGATCCCACGCACCTATGGCGGCGCGTGTGCCTGGCGGATGTGTCTATGCAGGCTTACCTCAAGGGACACCTGGGCCTGGCCCGATCCGCAAAGCGAATGGAGGCTTTGCAATCGGCCTTTATCGCCGCCGCCAATCGCGTATCGGTTGCAATCGGTCAAACAAAATCGCCTTGGAGTTGAAAAAAGTTCTTGACTTTCAGAACGCCCTCCGTAGCGTTCAAGTCAAGGTGGCGGAATCGGTCCCATACTTCCCCCTAGTTGTCTGGTTGACCGTCCGCCGCCGCATCCCCCCACGTCCGATAGGTGCGAACCGCCATGCGAATGAGCCTCCAATCTAATTTGCGTGACGTTGAGCGCGACCTGTCGGACGTGGGCCGTCGGCAACTTCCTTTCGCGGCATCTGTCGCCCTCAACAACACGGCCGGGGATGTTCACAAGAACGAAACCCGCCGCCTGTCCAAGGTCTTTGACCGCCCCACACCATTCACCCGCAAGGCGTATGCGATCCGCCGGTCCACTAAACGACGCCTCGAGGCGCGCGTTTTCGTCAAACCGATCCAAGCCCGCTACCTCAAGAAACAGGAGGAGGGCGGCACACGCCAGGCACCCCGCCGGGCTATCGTTGTTCCCCAGAAAGTCCGCGTGAACAAATACGGCAACCTGCCGAAAGGTGCGGTTAAGCGCAACCTGGCGAACCCCAAGGTGTTCTCGGGTAAGCCCAACGGATCGGCGCGGGGCGCGGGCATCTACAAACGCCAGGGCAAAAAGCTGGTCAAGCTAATGTCCTACATTCCGCGCGCCCGATATGAGGCGCGCCTTTCGTTTAGACGGTCGGCCGCAAAGACTGCGGGCCACCGCTTCCCCGTCCACCTCGAGCGCGCCCTAATCAAAGCCTTTGCCACCCGTCGGCGTTAGGGCCTCGAGAAAATCTTGGGTCCTTCCCCGGCAACGTTACGTGGGTTTATTCGCGCCGCGTTGTTTTGGTCAATTTTGAAAATCTGACGGGTGGGCTTTTGGATTGGGGTTGTTGATATGCAGGACGAAACCGAAACGCCGCGCCAGGAATTGCCGCCGATGCTGGGGGCAGAACGGGACCTGGTTGCAAAGTATCCGTTGCCCGAGGGTGTCCCGGACGCCCTGGTGAACAAAAATCTTTTGGCCGCCGCCCTGGATGTGTCCACCACCACCATAGACAAGTGGTTGGTTCTGCCCGAGGACGACCGAATCCCATTTGTTGAGCGCGGCACCAACGGCCGGTCTTACGTGTTCCGTTTGTCGGTCGCGTTCGCCTGGCGACAAGCCCGCGAGGCGGCCGAGGCGGTCCAACGCCAGGCGTCCGAGGATGCAAGCGCACAACTCAGAATGGCTTTGACGGGCGGGTCCATCCAGGACCAGGCCCGCATGGCTCTGTCCCCCAAGGAACAGGCCGAGGCTTTGAAGGTTGAACAGGCGTGGATTTTGGCGGCACACGCCCGCCGCGAATTTATCCGCGCCGATGAGGCCGCCCAGCAATTCGAGGCGGTCCTGGCCGCGATCCGCGACACGATGGACGCCGCGCCCGACAAGTTGGCCCGCGAGTTGGGCCTGGGTGGGGCCGAGGTGGAGGCAATGCAAAAGATCATTGACGCCACAATGTTAGACGCGGTTGCCCGCGTTGAGGAGATAGTTTCCGGGGAGACTTAACCCGCCGCCAAGCGCGCGTCTCCTCACAATCCAAGAGGAGAAAGCAATGCACGATCCGTTTAAGAGCGGTCTAATTCCGGCGGGCGGCCCTATGTATGATCTGGTCCCGGTCACGCCCTCCGACGATAGCGATTTGGGTTTCGTCGGTGTTGGCCTTTACGTCCAGGGTGGCGGCGACGTGACGTTTAAGACGGCGGCCGGTGAAACCCGGACAATCCATTCCGCGACGGACAATCTTTATCTGCCGGTTGGCGTGACGCAGGTTCTTGAAACCGGGACACTGAGCCGCCCGGATCGAACCTGGATTTGGGTAGGCAAGCCCTACGGCGCGTAAGGTCAAGACATGCTGCAAAACGACGCCCCGGAATACCGCGAGGGCGCGCCCCTTCCCGGTTTCCGGCCGGTGTCGGACGCGATCCGCGCGGCCCTTCCTGCCCTTTCCCCGCCTGCCAGGATAACGGTTTCCGAGGCCGTCAAGCGTCGGAAAATCAATGCCGGTGGGTCCTGGGAATTCTGGGACAATGACGTGGCCCCCTACATGGTGGAGCCTATGAACGTCACGCAATCCCGCCGGTTTGAGTCGGCGGTGTTCGTGGGTCCTGCGCGATCCTCCAAAACCGAGGGAATGATTATCAATCCCTGGGCGCATTCGGTCATTGCCTCGCCTCGCATGGTGTCCATTTTCTATATGTCCCAGGCGGCGGCGCGCGAGTGGTCGGTCCAGGAATTGGGGCCGATCATCAAGAATTCGCCGGAACTAAAAGACGCCCTGCGGATCGACAACACCCACGAAAAGACGTTCAAGGGTGGTGGTCGATTGACGGTTGATTGGCCGGTGGACAACAAACTGTCGGGCCGGTCTATCCCCCTGGTTCTGATGGCCGACTATGACCAAAAGGCTTACCAGGATGTAGAAGGCCAGGGACCCGCATTTGCTCTGGGCCGGAAACGTCACACCCAGGCCGGAACCCGAGGAATGAACGTGGCGGAATCGTCGCCGCGATTTCCGATCCTGGATGAAAGCTGGCAACCCAAAACGCCACATGAGGCCCCGCCCTGCGAGGGAATTTTGGGCCTCTACAACACCGGCACCCGTGCCAGGCTTTATTGGACATGCCCCGAGTGTAAGGGCGAGTTTGAGCCGACATTTGACCGGATGAGTTACCCCGATGAGGGGACACCGGCCGAGCGCGGCGCGGCCGCTTATATGTCCTGCCTTCACTGTGGCGGGGTGATTGAGCCGCACCAAAAGGCCGAGTTAAACAGGACGGCCCGGTGGCTACATGAGGGCAAGGACGGCAACCTGGTTCCGCTGGGTCCTGACGTTCGCGCAACGTCCGTCGTCTCCTATTGGCTTCACGGCCCCGCCGCTGCCCTGGCAACCTGGGCGCAAATCGTCGCGCGCTACCTCGAGGGCGTGGAGGAATTCGAGCGAACGGGCGACGAAACACCCTTGAAGGCCGCAACAAACCTGGACCTTGGGTTGCCCTACCGACCCCAGGCAATGGGCGAGGGTTCGGCCGTTACGGAAAGCGGTTTGCGAAATTCGGCAACGGATCACGCCTGGCAAACGGCCCCGGCCGAAACCCGGTTCCTCCTGGCGGCGGTTGACGTCCAGAAAGGCCGGTTTGTTGTCCAGGTCATGGCCCACCTAGCCGACGGCGAACGGGTGGTCATTGATCGGTTTGACATTCACACACCGCCGCCTGGCGCGCCTCGAGCCGAGGACCGGCAATTGGACCCGGCAAAGTATGGCGAGGATTGGGACGTCCTCCTGGACCTGGCGGAATTGTCCTATCCGGTGGCGAATGCCGATCACCGCCTAAAGCTGCTGTCCATCGTCTGCGATGCGGGCGGCGAACCTGGCGTCACGCCAAACGCATATGCGTTCTGGCGCAAGGTCAAGAAATCTCACCCGCGCCGGTTCCACTTGATCCGGGGTAATTCTCGCAAAAGCGAGGACGTCAAGCGGGCCGAGGTCAAGGCCCCCGAGACGTCACGCCAGGGCCGCAAGAATGCGGCGCGGGATGTTCTCATAATTCGAGCCGGAACCGACCGACTGAAGGACGAAATTGCGGCCAGCCTGACCAGGACGGAAAGCGGGTCGCGGACTATTCACATTCCGCGCGGCGCGCCGCCTGACATTTTCGCTGAATTCGCGGCCGAACGGCGCGGGGCGAAAGGTTGGGAAAAGCGCCCAGGCGTCAAACGAAACGAGGCCCTGGACCTGGCGGTCTATGACCTCGCCCTGGTGATCGTCCTGGGGTGTGAAAAAATCAACTGGTCCAAGCCGCCCGCCTGGGCGGTGATCGGTCCCAACAACTCATTTGCGGTTGTGGACCTGGAAACGGACCAGGACCTCGAGGCCGAGGTTTCCGAACCCGCCAAGAAACCAAAGAAACGCCCCCGCCGCCGGGGGCGTCGTTCGTTCTCGGGCTGGGATTAACACCCAGCCCATTCCCCGCCAATTCAAACCAGGAGGCCGCGCCATGCAGTCGCCCCGCGAAATCGCGCTTGGAATTGTCCGCCGTGAAGGTGGATTCGTAAACGATCCTGACGACCCCGGCGGGGCCACGAAACACGGGGTCACAATCCACACAATGCGCCGCCTGGGCCTGGACCTGAACGGCGACGGCAAAGTGGATGTGGCCGACGTGAAAGCGGTCACCGTTGACGTGGCCGTGGACCTGTATTTGCGCCATTACTTCCGCCGCCCGAAAATCTCGAGTTTGCCGGAACCGATCCAGGCAACCGTGTTTGATATGTACGTGAACGCGGGTTCCCAGGCGGTCAAGCTGCTGCAACGGGTGGTCAATACCACGGGCCAGGGCGACGTCCTGTTGGCGGTGGACGGCCAGATCGGCCCGAACACACTTGCCGCTGTCACCCGCACCCACGACGCAATGGGCCGTTACCTGGTGGACGCCTACGGGGTGGCCCGCCGGAACTATTATTATAGCCTGGCGAACCGTCGTCCCGCATCCCGCAAATACGCGCGCCGCCGCGACGGTGGCAAGGGTGGCTGGATCACGCGGGCCGAGGAATTCCTGTCCCCGGAATTCCACCTCACCCGCGCGCAACACGACGCAAAGGTGGCGGCATGGCGCTAGGCGTTGACGATCCTTGCGACGATTGGACGGCCAACCTTGGCCGACTCCCCCGACCCAAACCCAAAGCATAGGAGGGCGCAATTTGCTGCGGCTCTTGAAACTGATTTTCGGCGGTGGAGGCGTTAGCCAAATCGCCCAGGGCGCGGCCGATGTGGGCCGCGTTTTTGTTGGCGACAAGGCCGCCCGCGAGGAGGCCGAGGCCGCCGCATACCAGGCCGCCCTGGCGCAATTCGGGGCCGAGTTTGGCCGCCCCGCGCGATCCTGGTTTGACGTGTTCGTGGACGGCCTAAACCGATTGCCGCGTCCGGTCCTGGCATTTTCGACGCTGGGCCTTTTCGTCTACGCGATGAATGACCCGGTTTCCTTCACCGTCCGAATGCAGGGCCTTGCCCATGTGCCGGAACCGCTTTGGTGGATCATGGCCGCCGTGGTGACGTTCTATTTCGGCGCGCGCGAAACCCACAAATTCCGCCAGTTTCGGGCGAGTAGCCGGGCCGAGGTCCAGGCCACTGTGGACACGATCCGCGCAATTGAAGCGATCCCCGATCCAGCCCCGCCCGACGATCCGGCCGAGGAGGACGAAAACCCGGCCATTGCCGCCTGGCGGGCCAGCCGCGCGCAATCCTGACGCGCCCCACCTTTCGGAGGTTCTGACATGACGGACAACGCATTCACGCCAGGCCAGGGCATTCCGGCCCGCCTGGTGGCGGGTGACCTGTGGACCTGGCGCGCGGATGGTTTCGCGGCGGCCTATCCTTCGGCCGCCTTTTCCCTTTCCTACACCCTGGCCCCCAAAGCTGGCGGCACCGCCACCCAGGCCCCCGCGACGTCGGACGCCGACGGGTGGGTGGTTTCGGTGGTTCCATCGGTCACCGCCCAGGTGACGGCCGGGACCCACGCCTGGACGCTGTTTGCGACCAGGACGTCCGACGGCGCGCGCCAGACGGTATGCGCCGGGGTCCTCGAGGTCGCGCCCGATCCGGCCCAGGCGGGTGATACGCGATCCACGGCGCAAAAGCTGTTGGACGCTATCAACGCGGTTCTGGAAAACCGGATCACTAAGGACGTGGAGTCCTACACAATCGAGGGCCGGTCACTGACCCGCGTTCCCCTCGAGGTCCTACGCAGCACCCGCGCGCGCCTTATGCGCGAGGTCCAAGAGGAACAGGCCGCCGCCCGAGGGCGTCACCCTGGAATGCGCGTCAAAAAAATGAGGTTCAACAATGGCTGACATAGAAAAGCGCCCCGGCCTCCTGGGTCGGTGGTTTGGCCGCGCGCCGGATGCTGACCCGGCCCGAGTTGAACCGAAAGTCCGCCACCAGGTCCGCCGCTTCAAGGCCGCCCGAGGTGGACGCCTGGTCGGTGGGTTCGGGAATATCCTGGGCGACTCGTCGCGTAGTCAAACGCGAATGGATTTGCGGGGCCTGGTCAACCACGCCCGCGTGGCCGCCCAGAACGTCGATTACCTGAAATCCTATGAAATGATGGTCCGCCGCCATGTGGTCGGTTGGAACGGGATTTCGCTGCAAATGAACGGGCTGAACCCCAACGGGGAACCCGACCGCCTGGCGAATACAGCGATTGAAAACGCTTGGAAAGATTGGGGCAAGCGGGGCAACTGCACCCCTTGCGGCCGTCTCTCCTGGTGGAAAGTTGAAAAGGTCGCCGCAACCATGCTGGCCCGCGAGGGCAATTTCCTGTTGCGGGAATTGCGCGGCCGCGCCTTTGGAAAATACGGCTACCAGGTGCAACCCATTTCAATTGATCTGCTGGACCTAAACCTGGTGCAAACCTTGTCCGACGGCCGGTATATTGACGGGGGTGTGGAGTTCAACAAATACGGCCGCCCCCTAGCGTTCCATATGTTCGACGGTCACCCAATGGAGGCCCACACCGGCCGCACCCGTCACCGTCTGCGCATTCCTGCGGATCAGGTAATTCATGTGATCCGGGAAACAGAAACGGGCCAAGCCCTGGGCGTCCCGGAGTCTCACACGGCTTTGCGCCGCTTCAACATGCTTGCCAAGTATGAGGAAAGCGCGCAGACCGCCGCACACTACGGCGCGTCCGCAATGGTGTTCCTGGAAAAGACCGACCCGGACGGCGCGCCCATGCCCGCGATGGGTGACGATGAGGAGGAAATCCCCGAGGAAATGGAGGCCGGTTCCATTGTGGACCTGCCGCCAGGATACACCGTCAAGGGCAATCCCTCGAATTACCCGGACGCCAATATGCCGGGTTTCATGAAATCCATGATACGCGGCGGCGCTGCTGGCCTGGGCGTGTCTTATGCCGGTTTGTCCTCCGATATGGAGGGGGCCAACTTTTCCAGCCTGAAAGACGGACGGGGCGAGGAGCGCGACGAATGGCGCGTGTTTCAGCGCGACCTTTCCGAGGGCCTACATGATCCGGTTTTCCAGTCGTTCTTGCCGATGGCTTTGTTAGCGGGTCGGGTTCGGTTGCCAAACGGCACACCGTTGCCCGTTTCCAGGTCGGACAAGTTCGAGGGGGCCGCCACCTGGCGGGGGCGCGGTTGGGCGTCCGTCAACCCCAAGGACGACGCGGTGGCAAATGACAAAGACCTGGCAAACGGGTTGCGCGCGCCGTCCGACATTGTGGCCGAACGTGGCGAGGATTTCGAGCAACTGGCCCAACGCCTCGCCCGTGATCTGCGCGTGATGGAGGACGCGGGGTTGCCCTTGCCCTCCTGGCATCCGGCCAACTCTGCCACTTCCCCGCCCATTTCCGAGGAGCCGGGGGACGGCAAAACCGATCCCGAAAACGGATAACCAAGAGGTTCCCACATGACCGAAAAAATCAAGGTCCCCGCGCGCCTGGTGCGCGCCGGGGTCCTCGAGGCGCGCGCGCCTACTGAGGGCGACGGCGAGGACCGCCGCGTGACCCTCACATTTTCGAGCGAGGCCCCCGTGGTCCGCCAATACATCCTCGAGTCCGGTGAAGAATTCGCCGGTCAAGAGGTTCTGGGACATGCCGAGGGGGAGGTGGACCTGTCGCGTTTGGCGTCAGGCCGCGCCGCCCTCGTGACGGATCATTCCCAGACAATCGACTCCCAGGTCGGGGTTGTCGAAAAAGCCTGGATTGAGGAGGGGCGCGGCCGCGCAATTTGCCGGATCGGCAAAGGGGCGCGCGCTTCTGAAATCCTTGAGCGCATCCGTGACGGCGAAATCACGGGTGTTTCCGTCGGTTATGAGGTGACTCGCCTTTCCCATGTCGGGAACGACGACGAATCCGGCCGCCGGATCATCCGGGCGCAATGGCGTCCCTATGAAATCACCCTTTGCCCCGTACCAGCCGACCCCACCGTGGGGATTGGCCGCGCGGCTGACGGTGAAACGCAAATCACAATTTCCCTGAAAGATGAAAAGGAAGGGTCAGACATGCCCAAAGACACCCAGACCCCGGCGGACAACCAGGAAACCCGCAACCAGCCTGCCGCCGTCGCGGCCGCGCCGAAATCGAACGGCGACGACCTGCGCGCCGAACGCGCCCGGACCAAAGAAATCCGCGCCCTGGGCCGCAAGTTCAACGTGGACGACGAAAAGGTGGACGCCGCGATTGACGGTGAAACCACGGTTGCCGCGTTCCAACGCTCTATCCTGGACGACATGGGGAGCGAGACGGCCGAGGTCACCCGTTCGCGGGACGCCCAGATCGGTCTGACGGACAAGGAAATCAAGCAATTCTCGCTGATGCGGGCCGTTCGCTTCTTGGCCGATCCGACCAACACCCGCGCCCGTGAGGCGGCCGCGTTTGAAATCGAGGTTTCGGACGCCGCGCAAACCCACCTGGGCCGCGATGCAAAGGGCCTCCTGGTTCCTGCTGATATTCTGTCCGCCCAGGACTTCACCCGCGCCCAGAACGTCGGCACCGCGACTGCAGGCGGTAACCTGGTTGCAACCGATCACCAGGACGGATCGTTCATTGGCCTGTTGCGCAAGCGCGCCGCTCTGACCCGCTTGGGTGTGCGGACCCTGACCGGCCTTAAAGGTAACGTGGCGATCCCGCGCCAGACCGGCGGCGGCACCGCCTACTGGATCGGTGAAGGTGGCAACCCGACGGAGTCGGAAAGCACGTTCAACACTCTGAACCTGCAACCGCACACCCTGGCGGCGGCCGTTCCGATCACCCGCCGCGCGATGCTGCAAACCTCGCCCGACATTGAGGCCCTGGTCCGTGACGACCTTATCCGTATCATGGCCCTGGAAATCGACCGCGTGGGTATCAACGGCGATGCGGATACGGACGCACCGGACGGCCTGCTGGATGCTGGCATTTCGGATGTTGATTTTGCAACCGCCGGTCAACCGACCTGGGCCGAGGTTGTGGCGCTGGAATCGAAAATCGGCGCGGACGACGCGGACGTGGAATCCATGCGCTACCTGTTCAACGCCATGATGCGGGGCCACCTGAAATCCACCCCGAAAGTTGCCGGGACCGCCGAATTCATGATGAACGGCCAGGAGGTCAACGGTTACGGTTCGGTTGTGTCCAACAACTCGCCCGCTAACGGGATGATCCTGGGCAACTGGATGGACTTCATTATCGCCATGTGGTCGGGCCTGGACCTGACCGTGGACACCGCCACCCTGGCGGCGTCGGGCGGTGTCCACCTCCGGGCATTCCAGGACGTGGATTTCGGCGTCCGCCACGTCAAGTCCTTCGCCTACGGCCGCGACTACCAGCCCTAAGCCCTGGCCCTCCTGAACACCGCGCGTCCCGATCCTGGGGCGCGCTTTTCATTTGAGCGCAAAGGACGCTGACATGAGCAAGAAAAACACCGCTGACACCCCCGAAAAGGACGTCAAAATCAAGCTGGCAACCGGCCTGACCTATAACGGCAAGAAACACGTTGCTGGTGAAGTCGTGGAGGTCGGGGAAACCTTGGCAAAACGCCTCGAGGATCGGGAACAGGCTGTCCCGCATTCCCGCGACGTCGCGCGCCAGAAAAAGAAACAGGCGGGTAAGGTGGAAACCGTTGAGCCGCAAAAGCCTGTTGAGCCGCAAAAGCCCGCTGAACCCACAAAGGCCGCTGAACCCACAAAGGCCGCACCGGACCCCAAGGAACCGGCCGCGTCCGGTGACAACGGTGGCGGGAACAAACCGGCCGAATAATGGACGATTGGGACGTCTTTTTCGACCCGGCCGACTTTGGACAATCCGCCGCCTGGGACACCCAGGCCGGTGATTTTGTGAACCTGGACGGAATTTTCGAGGAGGCGCGCGAGGTCGCGCTTTCCGGGGACACCGTTGGGGCGTCGGCCGTCCTTCCTGTCCTGACCGTGGCAACCTCGCAAGTCCCGGCGACGGCGGCCCAGGGCGATGATCTGGAAATCAACAGTGTGAATTACCGGGTCACAGACATTCAACCCGACGGGTCGGGACTGACCCGCGTAGTTCTCGAAAGGACTTGAGAATGGCAAAAATTCACGGCCACGGCGGCGTGATCAAGGTGGGGGGTGCATCGGGTCAATCCGTGGGCAACCTGCAATCCTGGAACCTGGACGAACAAGGGGCCGCAACCGAGGGTTACAGCATGGGCGAAAGCTGGGCTGATAACGAGGTCACGGTCAAAAAGTGGTCCGGTTCGGCCGAGGCGTATTTCGACCCGTCGGACGCTGGGCAAATCGGCCTGGATGTGGGCGACGTTGTGGACCTGCATTTCTACCCAGGCGGTGACGCATCGGGCGGCCATTTCCGTTCCGGCCAGGCTGTCGTCACCGGGACCCCGCTGTCCGCGAACAAGGACGGCTGGGTGGCGATCACGTTCAACTTTGCCGGTAAGGGTGCGCTGACCAAAGGCACGGTAGCCTAAACCCTTCCCCGCCAGGCCCTCGAGTGGGGCCTGGTTGCCTGTTTCATCCTCACAATTCGACGCTTTTTTGGAGGCTCAAATGTCCAATTCTGATGCAATCCTAACGGCCGCCCGCGCGCATTTCGACAAGATGCGGGGCCAGACAATCCAAATCCCCGAGTGGGGCGAGGAGGGCAAACCCCTGGTTGCCTATTATGACCCGCCCACGCTGCGAAAGCGCCAGGAAATCAACCAGCGTTGCGGAAAGTCCGAGTCGCTGCAAATGGCCCTGACCTGCATTCTTTGCCTGAACGACAAAGACGGCAAGCCGTTGCTTCCTGACGATGCGGAAACCCTGGCGGTTTTCCTGGGTGGGTCTGACCCGAAAGTGGTTTCCCGCGTGGCGCTGAAAATCCTGGGCCTGACGCCCGCCGCCAAGCTGGGAAACTGATCGAGGAGGACGCGGAAACCCGGAATATTTACCGGGTCGCCTTCCACCTCAAAAAGACGGTTGGGGAGGTCCTGGACCTTCCCGCCGAGGAATTACGGGGCTGGGTGGCCTTTCTCTCCTCCACACAATCAACCAACTAAGAAAGGGGCGGCCTAATGGGCGTTCGTGATCTGTTTTTTGCAATCAAGGCCCGCGACGAAACCGGGGCCGCCTTTGACGCAGTTCGCGCAAATCTGCGCGGCATTGATGGCCTGACGGCCACCACGTCGGACAGGCTTATGCGGATGGGTCGCGGCCTGGTCGGGTTTGGAGCGGCCGCCACGGCGGCAACTGCGCCGATCTTTTTAGCGTTCCGTGACTCGCTGTCCCTTTACGACCAACAAGAACAGGCCGAGGCCAAGGTGGCCCAGGCGATCAAGGCCACGGGCGGCGCGGCGCAACTCAGCACTGAGGCGCTATTGCGCCAGGCAACGGCGTTGCAGGGAATAACCCGGTTCGGGGACGAGGAAATCCTAAACGGGGTCACCGCGCAGCTTTTGACCTTCACGAACATTGCGGGTGATCAATTCTTGATGGCCCAGGAGCGCGCCCTGGACCTGGCAACCACCCTGGACGGTGACTTGCAATCGGCCTCTATCATGCTGGGCAAGGCGTTGAATGATCCGGTCAAGGGTCTGTCCGCCATGTCCCGCGCCGGGATTACGTTTTCCCAGGATCAAGCCAAGGTCATTAAGGCCCTGGCCGAAACGGGCGAAATCGCCGCCGCGCAAAACCTGATCCTCGAGGAGTTGGAAAAGCAATATGGGGGCCAGGCCCAGGCGGCGGCCGAGGCTGGCCTGGGCGCAATGGCGCAACTGTCCAACGCTTGGGGCGATCTGAAAGAGGAGGTGGGCGCGGTGGTCGCTGAATTGCTGCCACCGATCACCGGATTTTTCCGCGAAATGGTAAGCGGTTTTCAATCGCTGCCGGAACCGATGCAAAAAACGGTTGTCGTCATGGGCCTGGTGACCGCTGCGGCCGGTCCCCTGGCCTTGGCGCTGGGTGGTTTGTCGATTGCCTTAACAGCCCTGACCGGCCCCGTTGGCCTGGTGATTGCGGGGGTTGGCGCTGCAATCGGCGTCATGGCGGCCCTGTGGCCTGAGACGGACAACGCGGCCGCGTCCACGGACGTCCTGACCCAGGCGTTAGGCGATGAAATCACGCAATCCCAATTGTTGGCCCAGGCATTGGGAACAAACACCACAATGTCGGTTGACGCCGCCCGGAAAAAACTGGCCGAGGCCCGCGCCCGCCACGAAAACGTGGCCGCGATCATTGCGGAACACCGCGCCCTGGCGCTGGGTTCGGATGAATACGCGAACCTAACGGAACAGATTGAGCGCACCCAAGCGGGTCTGAATTCCTTGGGCTTCCCCGCCATTGACGTTGCGGTCCCGATAAATGCCGAGCGGTTCGAGGAGGAACAGCAAGCCCTGGCGGACCTCCTGGTGGAGCGGCAACGGTTGCTTGAAGCTGATGAGGATATGACGGAACAGCTAAAGCTGACCGAGGAGAATATCCGCACACTCGAGGAGGCCCTGGAATCGGCCGAGGGTGGAACGGTTTCATTTGGTGATGGCCTGCTAACGCCGATTGTCCCGGCCGAACGTCTCAAGGGTAGCCTGGGCGGCCTCAAAAAAGAGGTGTCCGAGGTTAAAGACGAATTCGAGGAGGACAGTAAGGCCATTACGCAAGCCCTGGTTGGCATGTTTGACGATGGCCGTTTGACCCTGGACGATTTCAGGGGGTTCATTCTTGATTGGGGTGATCGTGTCCTTGACGACGTTTTGACCCAGGTTTTTGACCCTATCGGGTCCGCCCTGGCGGATTTGGCTGGGAACCTCCTGGGCGGTTTCGGCGGCGGCGGTGGCGGCGGCTTCCTGTCCAGTATTGGCGGTTTCGCCAAGGGTCTTTTGGGCATGGATACCGGCGGCGAAATGGAGGTCACCGGACGATCCGGCATTGACCGCAACGTCGCCGCGTTTCGCGTATCTGCGGACGAAAATATCAAGGTTGTGAAGCGCGGAAACCCCGACGGCGGGCGGCCGGTAAATGTCTACATCCAGACACCCGACCCGGCGGCCTTCAAGGCATCCAAAGGCCAGATTGCGGCGCAAATGTCCCGCGCCGTCGGCCGAGGCGCGCGCAACACTTGATCCCAAACCCGGCGGGCCTGGTCCGCCGGTATTCCCCAACAATTGCGACGAATGGAGGCGGCCAGACATGGCTTTCCTGGATATGACATTTCCACGCAGCATTGCGGCCGGTGTCGTGGGCGGCCCCGAGCGCCGCGTGGACATTGTGGCCCTTTCAAGCGGCGACGAAGAACGCAACGCCAGGTGGAAACATTCGCGGCGATCCTATGACGCCGCCCTGGGCATTCGGTCGGTTGACGACCTGGCAAAGGTCATTGCCCTTTTTGAGGAGGCGGGCGGGCAATTGCATTCGTTCCGGTTCCGCGATTGGTCGGACTATTGGAGCGGTGAAACCGTCAACCTGGCACCCTCCGAAACCGACCAGGTTTTGGGGCTTGGCGATGGGACGGAAACCGATTTTCAATTGGTCAAAACCTACGGGACCCTTGCGCCCTATGCGCGGCCGATCACAAAGCCCATTGCCGGAACCGTAAAGGTTGCCCTGGACGATGTGGTCCAAGCGTCGGGGTGGAGCGTCAACAACCTAACTGGCGTCGTCTCATTCGTTTCCCCGCCTGGTCCATCTGTGAAGGTGACCGCCGGTTTCTTGTTTGACGTGCCGGTCCGGTTCGACACGCCCAGGATTGCAACGGACATGGCGTTTTTCTCCGAGGAGGAGGAACGCGGCGTCGGCACGATCCCCGAAATTCCACTTATCGAGGTGAGAGAATGAGCAACACAACCACGATTGTTCGAGGCTGGAAATTGACTCGAGTCGACGCCCAGGTCCTCGCCTTCACCGATTGCGACGTGGATTTGACGGTGGACGGGGTGACCTATCTTGCGTCGTCTGCCCTGACACCTTCCGAGGCGGTGTCCTCGCTGGGCCTGGCCGTGGATGAACAGGAGGTCCAGGGCGGCCTTAGTTCGGATGCGATCACCGAAAAGGACCTGGCGTCGGGCCTGTATGACGGGGCCGCCGTCCAGGTTATCGAAATCGACTGGAACACCGAAACGCTACACGCCGTAGTCGGCAACTACTACCTGGGCGAGGTGTCCAGGTCCGAGGTTGCGTTTTCGGCCGAATTGCGATCCCAGGCCGGTATCCTGGCCCAGAAACGCGGCCGGTATGTGACCCCGATTTGTGACGCCGATTTGGGGGACGCCCGTTGCAAGGTCAATGTGGCGGCCTTGAAGAAAACCGGCGCTGTCACCCACAAGAGCGGCGAGGCGGATTTCCAGGTTAGCGGTTTGAGCGTTGGCGTTGACGAAAGTTTCGCGGGCGGGACCCTGGTTTGGACCTCTGGCGCAAACCTGGGGCAAACCCAGGAGGTCCGCGCGCACCGTGGATCAACTGTCGGCCTATGGCGCGCGCCCCTGTTTGACGCCCAGGTGGGCGACACGTTTGACATTCTGCCGGGGTGTGACAAGTCATTCGGCACCTGTCGCGCCAGGTTCAACAACGGAAACAATTTCCGGGGCTTCCCGGCCGTGGTGGGTGAGGAGGCGTTTTCCTACGCAAACCAGGGCGAGGCCGGTTTGGACGGGGGGTCGCGCAATGTGTTCTGATCCTGCCGCCCTGGTTTATGCCCGCGCCTGGATCGGGACGCCCTATATCCTGGGCGCGGCGGTTCGCGGCGCTGGGTGCGATTGCGTCGGCCTGGTTCGTGGCGTCTGGTCCGATCTGACCGGCAAGCCTGCACCAACCCCGCCGCCCTGGCGCGCCGATTGGGCCAATTCATCGGCCCGCCTGTTGGTGGACGCGGCCCGCCGTTACCTCGAGCCTATCGACATTGACGCGGCCAAGCCTGGCGACGTCGTGGTCCTGCGGGTCCATGACACCCGCGAGGCGCATTGCGGCATCCTCGAGAATGACGGGCAATTCATACACGCAATGGAGGGCGTGGGCGTCGTCTGCGTCCCCTTCGACGCCTACCGGCCGGGGGTTTCCTACGCGGCCAGGTTCCCAGACGTGGCGGCCGGGTGAGCTGGCCCCGCGTTTCTCTTTTGGAGGTCTGAAACATGGCAACTCTGGTCCTGGCCGCCGCTGGCGCGGCCATTGGTGGCTCTATTGGTGGAACACTGTTCGGCGTATCCGCTGCGGTGATTGGCCGGGCGGCCGGTGGCTTGATCGGCAACTACATTGATCAATCCCTATTTGGTGGCGGCGGTTCTCAAACCATTAGCCGCACGGTGTCAGGTCCTCGCCTCGAGGGCTTGGACGTCCAGAAATCATCCGAGGGCGGCGGGTTGCCGGTTGTTGAGGGTCGCGGCCGGGTGGCCGGGCAAATCATCTGGGCAACGCGCCTCGAGGAGGAAACCATAACGACCACCACGACCAGCGAGTCAGGCGGCGGCGGTGGCAAGGGTGGCGGCGGTGGCGGTGGTAGTACCACGGTCAAAACGACCACAACGGAATATAGGTATTACGCCAACTTTGCGGTTGCCTTGACCGATTGCACCGTGGGCCGCATTCGCCATTTTGGCCGGGTCTGGGCCGACGGGAAACTGTTGGACACCTCGAAACATAAGATCCGCTATTACTACGGCACGGAAACCCAGAACCCGGACCCGCTGATCGTTGCCAAGGACGGCGCGGCCCCAGCATATCGCGGGGTTGCCTATGTTGTGTTTGAACGGATGCGGGTGGATGAATTCGGCCGCCGCATTCCAAACTTTGCCTTTGAGGTAATCGGGCAATCCGGGACAATGGAAACGCTGATTAAAGGCGTGGACATAATCCCAGGCGCAACCGAATTCGGATATTCGCCTGGTATCATCACAAAGAACGGCCCCGCCGGGTCCAAGGTCCCGGACAACGCGATCCGCAACCGCAAAACGTCGGACTGGAATCAGTCAACTAAGATGCTGGGTCATATCCTGCCCAATTGCGACACGGTGGCCCTGGTTGTGTCCTGGTTCGGTGATGATTTGCGGGTGGGGAATTGCGACATTGCCCCGCGTGTTGAGCGACGGCAAAAGAATTCGAGCCGCCCCTGGCGATCCGGTGGGCGTACCAGGTCAAGCGCGATCCTGGTTTCCCACATTGACGGCCGCCCCGCCTTCGGTTCCTCGCCCGATGATCAATCAATCATTGATGCAATCCGGGACCTGAAATCCAAGGGTAAGCGGGTTGTGCTATATCCGTTTATCATGCTGGACATTCCGGCCGGGAATACGAAAACGGACCGCGACGGAAACACCGGGCAATCGGTCTATCCCTGGCGCGGTCGGATCGGCCCGGCGGTGGGTGGCGGTTCAGTGGCGTCCCAGGTGTCAAGTTTCATGGGGAGCGCCCAACCTGGTCACTTCTCCGGTGGCTCTGGTGTGCCGAGTTATTCGGGGCCGAATGAATGGTCATACCGGCGGTTTATCCTTCATCTGGCCGCCCTGGCGCGTAACGCGGGCGGTGTGGACGCCTTCCTGATCGGTTCGGAAATGGTGGACCTGACCACCGCGACGGACCAGGCGGGCGTTTACCCGTTCGTCAATGCCCTGGTCACGCTTGCGGGACACGTCAACAGCATGTTGCCGAGTGCCAAAATATCTTATGCGGCCGACTGGTCGGAATATCACTCGCACCGCAACGGTGGCGAGGTCTATTTCCACCTTGATCCGCTTTGGTCCTCTAGCCATGTCGATTTCGTCGGAATTGACAATTACCTGCCGATTTCCGATTGGCGGGCCGGTACGGATCACGCGGACTATGACCCGGAAAACGGCGTTACGTCGGTTTATTCCCTAGACTACCTGAAAAGCCAAATCGAGGGCGGGGAATATTGGGACTACTACTATGCGAGTGAAGCCGACCGCGCGACCCAGACCAGGACGCCCATTTTTGACGGCGCGCATGGTGAGGACTGGATTTTCCGTCAAAAGGCGATCCGGGATTGGCAAAGCAACGCGCACCACAACCGCCCCGGCGGTGTGCGCAATGCGTCGTCAACCTCCTGGGTTCCAGGTTCCAAGCCTGTCTGGTTTACCGAATTCGGTTGCCCTGCAATCGACTTGGGAACCAACCAGCCAAACGTGTTCTATGACCCGAAATCGTCGGAATCGTTCCTGCCGCACTTCTCGAGCGGCAACCGGGACGATTTTATCCAGCGCCAATATATCCGCGCCACGATTGAGTGGTGGCGGGACAATGGCGGGTCCATCGTGTCGGACGACAATATGTTGGTTTGGGCCTGGGACTCGCGGCCCTGGCCCGAGTTCCCGCAAAGGTCGGACGCCTGGACAGACGGCCCCAATTGGCGGCGCGGTCACTGGTTGAACGGCCGGGCAGGTAGCGCCCCCGCCCAGGAGGTCCTGGCGCGGCGGTTAAAACACTACTACGGCATAGAGGGCGCGGACGTGGACCTGGTGACCTGTTACGGCCAGGCTGACGGTATGATGTTGTCCGGGCCGTTGTCGTTTCGGGAAATGCTGGCAACCTGGGAAACCGGGTTGCGCCTGGATGCGTCGGAACATGATGGGGTCCTAAAGATCGGGTCCAGATCGGCCGCGCGCCTGGTTGCAGACTACACCCCGGACGACCTGGTGGAGTCTGGTTCCGCCCTCTACAACATCACGCGGACGTCCCAGGAGGAAACACCCAGGGTTGCCGTTGTGAAGTTTGCGGACACGGACCGGGATTATCAACCAGGTGCGGCGCGCGCCTCAATCCGGGAACGTCCAGGCCAGGCCGAGGCATCGGCGGAATTGGCGATTGTGTCGGACCTGGACCGCATGTCGGGCGTTGCTGAAATGATCCTGCGATCCGCTGCGGACGACCGGGAAAGCGTGGAATTGGCTTTGCCCCCTTCTTCGCCCTTGAAGCCTGGCGAGGTGTTCACGTTGACGCCCAGGAGTGGCGCGACGGTCCGCTTTATCGCTAACCAGGTGACCAGGGGCGAGGACCGAAAGGTCAAGGCGTCCCTGTTCTCGGGAACCGTGTTCGGCGCGGCTGGTGGCCCTGGCCGCCCCGATCCTGGCACGGTCACGCCTGCGTCCGAAAGTGCGGCGGCGTATCTGATGGACTTGCCGGTCCTGCCTGGCGTCACGATGGCCGACCACCAGGGTTTGGCGTCGTTCGTTTCGACACCCTGGCCCGGTGGCGTTGACCTCTATAGGTCCTCGAGCCAAGAAACCGGGTACGCGCTCAATCTGCGAACCGGATTGCCTGGCACCGCTGGCGTAACCGTCGGGTTCCTTCCTCCTGGTCGGGCCAACACCTGGTCCGGTGAAACCCTCGAGGTGGAACTGTACGCGGGTTCGTTCATTTCGAGGCCCGCCCAGGACATTCTAAACGGCGCAAACGCCCTGGCGGTGGAGCATTCGCCCGGCAATTGGGAAGTGCTGCAATATCGGGACGCAAACCTGGTCGCGGAAAACACCTGGCACCTGACCGGCCTTTTGCGGGGCCAGATGGGAACCGAATGGGTCCGCGATCCTGGCGGCCTGGCAATCGGGGCGCGTATCGTTGCCCTGGACGCGGCGGTCCAGCCTGTGGCGATGCGGGCCGAGGAAATCGGCCGGCCTTTCTACTGGCGGGCCACCCCGTCCACCGTAGACCAGGCCGAGGCCGAGGAGGTTTCCCACACCTTCCGAGGTGTCGGCCGTCGGCCGCTTTCCCCTGTGCGCCTCAAGGCCACCGTTTCAGGTGGGCAACTGTCGTTGTCCTGGATACGGCGGACGCGCGTGGAGGGGGACGCCTGGCCCGACACTGGCGACGTTCCATTGGGTGAGGCTTTCGAGCGTTACCGCGTGGAGGTTGGCCCCGAGGGCGCGCCCCTGGTGTCCCTCGAGGTGTCAGACGCGACCACCGTTTCCGGTGTGGACGTCGCGGCCGTGTCCGGTGTCCAGGAGGTGCGCGTGTCGCAAATCTCGGAAACCTACGGACCAGGCGTTCCTGGTCGGCTGTCGGTGACCTTCTAACCAGGCGCGCGCGCTGCGCGCCTGGCATTCCCTGAAATTCAAGTTGTGGAGGCGTGTATGTCAACCGCCCGCTATGGCCTGCCTTATATCGAGGCGCAACAGGCCCAAAAGCATGTGACCCATAACGAGGCCCTGGACCTCCTGGACGGCCTTTTACCTGGTGTTGTGGCATCCGCCACCGTGGCCGCTGCGCCCGCTTCCCCGTCTGATGGCGAGGCGTATATCGTCCCGACTGGCGGGACCTTTGGCGAGGTAGCCGAGGGCCACCTGGCCGTCTATTCCGGCGGGTCCTGGGTGGACGTCACGGCCACATTCGGCCACCGCGTCCTGGTCCTGGATGAGGCCCGCCACCGGATCAACGCGGGGTCGCGCGGCTGGGTTCCCGGCCAGGTGATCGGCACCCAGGGCGGGACCCTGGGGCTTAGGGCAATTGACTTTGAGGCCGACCTTTCGAGCGGAACCCAGGTCACAATTGCAAACGCGATCCCGCAACGGGTTATCGTCCTGGGCGTCACAACCTGGGTTGCCTCGAATATCACCGGACCCGATCAAATCAAGGTCGGCATTTCCGGCGAACTGGAAAAATTCGGCGGGTTCATTTGGCGGGACGCCCCGTCCTCGAATATCGGCGTTCTGGGGCCATTCGCCACCTACGCGGACACGGATATTCTGATCACCGCGCAAGACGACACAACCGAATTCACGGGCGGAACCGTTCGCCTGTCGGTCCTGGTTATCGAGCCAGGCGCGGCCCCGACATAAGGACACCACCACATGAGCGAATCCGCCATTTTATCGGCCGCGCGCGCTGTCGCGGCCGCCACCTTTCCGACGGCCAAAGATTGGTCCGACGATCCCGCAAACATCAAACCGGAATCCATGCCCGCCTTTGTCGTCACCGTCACACGCGACGGGGCCACCCAGGAGGCTATGGGGTCCGACCTCGAGGAGGTCCAACTAACAATCGAGGTTGAGGTTTTCGACGCATACGAAACCAACCAGGACGGCCGCGAGGTGATCGGGGCAAAAGGCGAGGCGGTACGTGACGCCTTGAAGGCTGACGCCGCCCTGGACGCCCTCCTGGATCGTGTCACGGGGTCAACCTTTGAGGTTGATATTGCATCGGGCCGGAAACGCCTGGCGCGCGCCACCGTCGGCCTTTTGGCCGAGGCGACGTTTTGAGGGGCGGGGCATGAAACCAGAACACATAAACGAATTCTCGGGGTCGATTTTGGGCGTCATATCGTCCGCCGTTGTGGCCGCCGGTTATTGGGTGGTGCGTCGGGTCCTGACCGACACCAAACGCCTAAGCCTCCTGGAACAACGCCAGGACATGCAACACCAGGAAATCGTCAACGCAATCAAGGCCACCCGTGAACAGGTGGCCCAGATCGAAACGTCAAACAACCAGACCACCCAAACCCAGGCGCAAATTGCCGAGGTATTGGAGCGCCTGGAAAAGAGGGGCAGCGAATGACCGGAATAAATCACCGCCCGGCCGAAATCACACCGGCCGAGGCCCGCGCCGCCGTGGTTGCCCTCGAGGCCCACGGCGGAAATGTTTCTGCCACCGCCCGCGCCCTGGAAATCACCCGCGCCAAGCTGCAACGCCGATTGCGCAAGGCCGATATGTGGGGGATTTCAGCACATGGCGAGGTCCTGGCAACCCCAGCCCGCCGCCTCGAGGGTAAGGCGGGCCAGGTCCGCCGGTATCTGCTGACCTGTGCGCAAAGTAACACGGGCATTCACCCCGAGTTTTGGCGCAACCTGGCGGCCCTGTCGGATCACTACCGCGCCCAGATCATGGTGGCGCGGGTTCGCTACAATCACAGCGAGTCCCAGGTGGCCCAGGAAAAGACCAACCGCGCGGCGGACAATGACCTTTGGTATGCGCCCGAGGTGGAGCCATACCTGGCCGACGAACGGGTGGAGATTTGCCCCGGTCTGACCTGGGCGGGTGACATGAACATTATTCCGACGGCCGTTAATCCGCTGTCGGGCCTGGATAGCTTCACGGGCGCGGCCTCCTGCGTGTTTCCCCACCCGCAAATCGCAATGAAATCCGTTGCGACCGCGCCAGGCACGGACGCAAAGTTCAATTTCACCACCGGGGCCGTGACCCTTAAAAACTACATCAAGCGCAAGGCCGGACTGAAGGCGGAATTTCACCACGCATTCGGCGCGCTTTTGGTGGAGGTTGACCCGTCCGGGTTCTGGTTCGCGCGCCAGATCAACGCGACCGATGAGGGCGAAATTTACGACCTGGACGTCCGGGTGGATGGTGGCGAGGTCACCACCGGCAACCGGGTTGAGGTGTTCACGCCTGGCGACATTCACGGCACCAAGGCGGACCCCGAGGTCCTGGCCGCCGTCTGGGGCAAGGACGGCCTGGTCGATACCCTGCGCCCGCGCCACCAGGTCCTCCACGACGTCCTGAATTTCGGGTCCAGGTCGCACCATAATACATTCTTTGACCTGGTGGCCGCCCACTATGACCAGGCCGACACGGTGGAGGGTGAAGTCCGCGACACGGCCGCAATTCTAAATGGCCTGGTTCGTCCCTGGATGGAAACCGTAGTCGCCAAGGCCAACCATGACGAACACCTGGAAAAGTGGATCGAGACGGCCGATTTTCGCCGCGATCCTATCAACGCCGGTTTCTATCTGACCGCCGCCGCCGCCAAGGTGGCCGCGATCAAGGCCAAGGACGCGGCGTTCGACCTGGTGGCCTGGGTCCTGCGCAACGCTGGGCTTGATCCGTCAATCCGGTTCCTGTCCAGGTTTGAAAAGCTGAAAATCGCGGGTATCCGTCACGACCAACACGGGGACCTGGGGCCGAACGGTTCGCGGGGCAATGCGACCAACATTGCCAGGACTGGCGAAAAGGCCAACATCGGCCATTCACATTCCGCCGCGATCTTTCACGGCTGTTACCAGGCCGGGACGTTCTCGCTTTTGGAAATGGGCTATAATCGCGGCCCGTCCTCCTGGTCACATTCTGCAATCCTGACCTACGGCAACGGCAAACGCGCCATTGTCACCCTACGCGCCGGTAAATGGCGCGCCTGACCTCCTGACAAGGAAATCCCATGTATTACGAAAACAAGGTCCACCTGGTGGGCTGTCTCGGGCGTGATCCCGAGGTCCGAACCTTTGGCAATGGCGGCAAGGTCGCAAACCTGCGCCTGGCGACCACCCGTTCCTGGAAAGACCAGGGGACGGGCGAGTGGCGCGAGAAAACGGAATGGCATTCCGTCGCCGTCTCAAATCCCAACCTGGTCCGCCGTGTTGAGGAGAAAACCCGGAAAGGGTCTTACCTGCGGATTGTCGGCCGCCTCGAGACGCGCAAGTGGCAGGACCAAAGCGGCCAGGACCGTTATTCAACCGAGGTTGTGGTGGCTGGATACGACGGCGAATTGGGCGTCCTGGACCGCCCAGGAGGCCAGGAAGGCGGTTCCGGGTATCACGGCGACCAGGGCGGCGGTTACAGCCCCCAGGGCGGCGTGGGTGACGATCATATCCCCTATTGAGAGGTCAGGACATGAACCACGGAGTCCCCGAGGATTGCGGTTGCGCGCCCTGCGAACATGAACGCCTGGGCCACCACGGCCTCCTCGCCCGCTTCCCCGCCAATTCGTCCCGCCGGTTGCGGGTCCTGATCATTGGTCACGGCCGCCACGGTAAGGACACGGCGGCCGAATTTCTGGCCCAGGCCACCGGATACAAATTCGCCTCGAGTTCCGAGTTTGCCGCCCAAAAGGCGGTGTTTCCCCTGGTGTCTGATCTATACCCGGACTGGCGCGCCGCCTATGACGACCGGATCAACCACCGCGAATTGTGGTATCACGCAATTAGGGCCTACAACCTGCGCCCTGGTCCGATGCTGGCCGAGCAATTGCTGGTGGATCATGACGTCTATGTGGGGATGCGATCCCGCGCCGAATTCGAGCGGTCCCGCGATCTGTTTGACCTGGTGATCTGGGTTGACCGATCCGAGGTTTTGCCGCCCGAACCTGGCAACAGTATGGAGTTGACGGCCGAGGACGCGGACTGGTTCCTGGATAACAACCGGGACCTGGAACACCTCGAGGCCCAGGTCCTCGAGTATGTCCTGGGGTGATCCCCGACCACGTTTCCCCCAGGTTTCGGCCTGGGGGTTTATTCTCGTTTTTGGATGGCCGTTCGGTGGGGTGCGCAACACCCCAAGTTTTGCGCATAGGGTGTTGGAACAGGAATTGATTCGCCGGGCAAATCCCGCAACATTTCCCGCAACATTTTTGAAACGGTGGAAAAGAAAAAATGATCTAACTAACTGAAAAACAACGCAAAATAGGGACCTCAAAAATCCGGTTTTAATCCTCCTCGGTCCGCCACTGGTTTCCTGTTGAACGTCACACGAACCTGACCCAACCGTCATAGTTGGACCAGAAAAGCAGTGAATGTTCGACATCAGAAGGCGCCCCCAAAGTTGGACATCAGTTGAATTTGATCTGACTTCCCTTTCGGAAAATCAGAGCTGATTTGCAGATCAGACAGCGAAGCTGCCTGTTCCTGCTAATCTGCCACGTGGCGAACGCGGATGGGGGCGAGGCAACGCTTGTCGACAATAGTGGTGCGGCCCGCAGGCTCTGCCGAGGACACGGTTTTGTCTAATAGGGTTGCCCGAGGGGGAAAGCAGTGTCTTACCCCTGATGGCCAGAGGCGTTTGGCTTGTCCAAATCCCGCTGGCCCTAAAACAAGTGCGGCGGAGCAGGCCGCGCCGTTACTTTTTGCGCCAGAACACGTTGCTTTTCTAAAGAATGCAGTACTGTGCCAAAGGAACGGCGGCTACACACAATACGCGGACTTTATGATGTGCGGTATTGTGCCCAAAACCGACATCCAGCAGAACTCGCTAATGGTACGACCGCAGCACCTAATTTCCAGCATTCGGAACTATGCTCCAAAAGTTTCATATTTGATCTGATCGTTCGGGACGCCGGCGGCCTCCAAGCCGTTTTTCAAACCGGTCATGAAATCCAGAGGACCGCAAATCATATAGAGCGCGTCCGTTCCCGCCTTTAGCGCCAACAGGTCGGCAGCAGTGATCCGGCCTTCGACATCAAACGTTTGGCCCAGATGGTCGGTGCTGCCTGGTGCGCTTAAGAATATCTGTCGGGAGAAACTTGGATTTGCTGCAATCAGTTGACTAACCTCTCTGCCAAAAGCATGGGTGCGTCCATTTCGAGCCCCGTGGACATACCACAATGGCCGATCGTTTTCGCCCGCCAAGGCTTCGTGCAGCATGGCAAGCATCGGTGTCTGGCCGACACCAGCGCTGACGAGAACCAATGGTTTGTCATCGTCGGGGAGTACAAAGTCACCTGCGGGCAGTTTGGCCTCAATCACGTCACCCGCATGCACCTCGTTGTGCAGGAAATTTGATCCGACACCGCCTGCCTCACGTTTGACACTGATCCGGTAGTGAGGATTTGCGATCGAGCCAGACAACGAGTATGTCCGCCGCACCCTCGCGTTATGGCCCGGTATGTCGAGAGCAAGCGGCAAATGCTGCCCCGCAAGGAAAGGTGTCGCCGTCTCGCCGTTTGCGGGCGCGAGATGGAAAGAGGTAATGTCTTCAGCTTCTACAACCTTGTCGATTACAGTCAGTTTTGTCATCGCTGCTGGTTCTGCAGACCACCTCAGGGAAAGCGCGGCTGGCCTGTCGATGACCGTATCAACCTCGATTTCAATGACACGCAGGATGCTTGGGTCACACGCCTCCTCCGGGTCCCACTCGACCGTAGCCCGTCCCGTCATATGTAACATCCCGCCAGTTGTGAAATCGACAAAGAGCAACCCAACACGCGGGTCTTCGAGCAGGTTCCCAATCGTGTTGAAAAAGTTATTGCCTGTATAATCGGGGATGCGCAGGCGCTTCGGCCCAACTACACGGACGAATCCAGGCTCGCCACCACGATGGGAAGCGTCATAGCCGTTGGAAGGCGCTCCGTTAGCGTCCTGTCGCCCCGATCCGATGAACAGGGTGTCTGCGGCGCTTATGTGTTTGATTTGTTGGGAGCTAAGCTGAGCAGATACGACCGCTTCATTCGTCATCGTCGTATCAGTGCGCCACCATTCCCGCTCATTAATATACTTCGGACAGTTTCCAAAGGTCTGATGGATGTCGATTGCGATGCCATCTTTGGTTGGACGCGTCTTGCCGCTAAAGCGATTGCGGCGGCGCGTGGCCAGCTCAATGCCAACCACGCCAATATCTGTGCCCGCCAGAATAGCCTCGCTCAGCGGGTCTTTTGGGTCGATCATTGTTGCTAACGTCAGCGTTCGGGAGTCTGGTGAGTCAATAAATCCATCTGCGCCTTCGATGATAGTCGCCCAGACACGTCCGTGCTCGTCGCCAGAGGCCGCTACCAGAAACGGTTGAGCTTGAAAAAAAGTGCGGTGTTGGTCCGGCATGTGATCCCGGATGAAGGGTGCCACACGTTTGGCAAGCCCCCTGACACCTGCGCGTTCCTGTGCCGCCAGTTCACCTGAATGAAATGGTGTGTCTTCGTCCAACATCGTTCTTTCCTTTTTGCTCAACCCTATCGTCTCAGACCCAGAACATTCAGGCTCGGGTAATCGTCGGGAAGAAACCCCAGAGCCAATAGGATTTGCGACCTTTAGGTGGCTCGGAATGGTTGCGCCACTTACCAATCGGCTTAACGATGGCAGTGGATGCGGTGGGGCTTCGTTCACCATTGGGAATGTCCGTTGAATTACTCAGCTGCAAGACCAACGGCGGTAGCGGGCATTGCTTCAAATCCGGCCAACGCTTCGAACCGTGTAATCCAAGCGCGGACATTCGGGTATGGCTCGAGAGAAACATTTCCCTCTGGCGCATGGGCTGTGTAGGAATAAGCCGCAACATCAGCGATCGTCGGCCGATCACCAACAAGCCAGTCACGACCATCCAGTCCATGTTCCATTTTTTGCATTGCTTTTGCAGCAGTCGCTGCAGCAAAGTCCACGTCAAGAGGCGCGCCAAACACCGTAATCAGCCGTGCAGCACATGAACCAAAGGCTATCTCACCGGCAGCGAGCGTGAGCCACTGCTGAACGTTTGCTTCTCCCACTGCATCATTCGGCATCCATCCGGGTGCGTACTTGCGAGCGAGATACACCAAAATAGCGTTTGAATCAGAAACAACGGTTTCGCCATCTTCCAGCACGGGCACCTGCCCATTCGGGTTCATAGCAAGGAAATCAGGCGATTTGTGCTCACCAGCAGCAAGATCAACAAAGACAGCTTCATGGTCAATTTCTGCGAGCTTAGCAAAAACCAAAGCGCGATGCGCGTGGCCTGATTTGGGGAAGTGATGAATACGAACGAGGTTTGACATTTAAGAGCTCCTGCTTGGGCGTGTCATTTCCCGAAACAGATACGACTTGCGCATTCGTGCGATAATCGTCAATTTTGGGAAAAGTTTAAGCCCTGAAAGGGCGCAATGAGCCATGGATAAGATCGACCGCATGCGGGCCTTTGCGCTTGTCGCAAAGAACGCCTCCTTCACAGTTGCCGCACAGCGTGTGGGACGATCTGCGCGGCTGGTCAGCAAATACGTCGCGGATCTGGAAGAGGCGCTTGGCGTTCAGCTTTTGAACAGAACCACACGCAGTGTGTCTCTGACGGACGCCGGCGCAACGTATCTGGCGATGTGTGAACCGCTTCTCGACGGCTTCGACGAGTTGGAAGAAACCGTTAGAAACCAACAAGGGGCTTTGCGCGGTATCATCCATATCTCAGCTCCGACGGGATTTGGATCGGTGCGGCTCGCGCCCTCTCTTGCGGATTTCGCTGCAAAGCATCCGGAAGTAGAGATCGACCTTCGTCTTTCGGACAGAAGGGTGTCAATCATTGACGAAGGCCTGGATCTTGCGATCCGCATCGGACCGATGCGGGACAGCTCACTCAAAGTGCGTCAGCTTGGTCCGATGCCTTTGGTCGTCTGCGCATCTCCAGCATATTTGAAACGCACTGGAATGCCGGCGCATCCGCGTGCGTTGGAGGCCCATGAATGCATTCTGGACGGCAATATGTCGGAACCTACGATCTGGCGTTTCAATTTGGACGATCAGGAATTGGCGGTCCATGTCGACGGCCGGCTTCGCGCTAATGCACCGGCAGCATCAGCAAGGCTGGCCGCCACTGGCATTGGGATTGCCCGCTGTCCGGCCTACACTGTTTCAGAAGCTCTCAAGACGGGAGAATTGGTCGAGCTATTTCCTGAGAGACGCGTGAAACCCTATGTAGTCGCTGCGCTGTTTCCGCAGAACCGCCGATTGACGACCCGCGTGCGTGCGCTTATCGATCATCTTGCAAGCGACGCGTCGCTTTGCTCCGAATTAAAGGAGTGATCCAGCAAAAAAACAGTCATGAGAAGCCTTTAATGGTGTACGGCCTACTGTGAGTTCCTGTTTTGAGTGCCTCTTGAACGACCTCCGCTTTGGCCTGAACCTGCCGACTGCTTCCGTAGCATCTTGGGAAAGAGGCAAGGGCAGCGGGGGGGCTGCAAACCGTCTAATTCACATGCACCAGCCAAGTCATGCTGCAATGTCTGGTAAGGGCTCAAAGCAAGCATTCTCCGCAATTCTGCCCAAGGCCCACTTTCGCGAGGGCCACTGAAAGTGGAAGACCTATGAGTCGCAAAAGGTAAAGCTGGTGCGCTACTTGAATACCCGATGTCGCAAAATCAAAGGTTTGGAGAACTCGGAATGGCAACGTTATGTGTCGCTCCACATTCCTGTTGAACGTCACACGAACCTGACCCAACGGTCATAGTTGGACCAAAAAAGCAGTGAACGTTCGACATCAGAAGGCGCCCCCGACGTTGAACATAGGTTGAATTTGGTCATTGCGTCACAAACTAACACGCCACCTCCATTTCATACTCCCGCAGACAGTTTGGTTTGATCTGACTTCCCTTTCGGAAAATCAGAGCTGATTTGCAGGCCAGACAGCGAAGCTGCCTGTTCCTGCTAATCTGCCACGTAGCGAACGCGGGAGGGGGCGAGGCAACGCTTTTCGGCAGGGGTGGTGCGGCCCGCAGGCAAAGCCGAGGACACGGCCCTGTCTAATGGCGTTGCCCCAGGGGAAGGACCGCGCCCTCACCCTGACGGCCAGGGGCGTTTGGCTTATCCAAATCCCGCTGGCCCACAAAAGGAAAGTGATGAGGTAGCGGGCTTGCCGCCATTTGCGATTGAACCCTTCTGCCAAACTGACAAGATCACTGACCTGCACATCTGGAAGGTTGGCCCGAGGTATTATTCAGTCATCGTCTCGGTCGCTTCAACAGCTCCAAGATCACCAGACGAATACAAGAGCCTGATAGGTTGAATTGACCACGTGGCGAACACTACGGTAGAAGTGAACAAAATCATGGCAGCCGCACAAAGGCTGCACTCACCGGGCAGACAGATGTGATGAAACAGGCTTACGAGCACATTCAGAGAGTTGGCCTAGCTGCCCTCTGTCTATCGTTGGTGGTTTGGTCCGTAACGCCATCATTCTCGCACGCACCAGCGGTTTTTGAGACGATCCAAGATCATCTGGAAGTGGCCGACGATCATGGCCATTCGCACGGGTTCGAAGAAGACCTCTTTTGGGCGGTGCACGGCCACAGTCACGATGTAGCTGATCACGATCACAACCAAGCGTTTCTCTCCAGTGGTCCCGGTACCGCTCCTGAATTACACATAGGCGAGGCTTGGCGAGGGCTGGTCGCAACCCGCGGTCCCACTCGCCAGTTTAGGATAGATCGACCTCCGCGCGCTTGATCGGCACTGCGCGGCTCTCGCGCTCGACTGATCAATCCAACTATTAAGCGGAGTTAATCCATGAAAACCCTTAATGAGGGCGTCAGGCGCAGTTCTAAGCGTCTCGCGTTCTTCATCCTATCCATGTTGTTGCTATCTACACGCGCAGCATTGGCGCATGATGTTACGCCCGGCGATGCTGGCTACATCCAAGAAATCTGGGGTGTGCACATCATCCCCTTCATGTACCTCGGGGCCAAACACATGGTCACGGGCTACGACCACATCCTGTTCCTCCTCGGCGTCGTCTTCTTCCTCTATCGGTCTAAAGACGTTGCAGTCTACGTGAGCCTATTTGCATTGGGGCATTCCATCACGATGCTTGCGGGCGTCTGGTTTGGCTGGGGCATCAGTTCCTACATTGTGGATGCCATCATCGGTCTGTCCGTTGTCTACAAAGCGCTCGACAACCTTGGGGCCTATCAGCGGTGGTTCGGCTTCCAACCCAACACAAAGGCGGCGACTTTCATCTTCGGCCTGTTTCACGGCACTGGCTTGGCAACGAAGATACTGGATTACCAGATCGCACCAGACGGGCTGCTGCCCAACCTGCTGGCGTTCAATGTTGGCGTCGAGATCGGTCAACTTCTGGCACTCGCTGCCATCCTCATCGTCATGGGGTATTGGCGGAAGAGCGCCAAGTTTTTCGAACAAGCCTACACCGTCAATGTCGTCATGATGACCATCGGCTTTGTGCTGATGGGCTACCAATTCACCGGCTACATCGTGGCCGCATAAGGAACTGCACAGATGTTTAACGCAAAGAAACCGAGCCTCGAAGAATTGCCCAGCTCGGCCCAGCTTCTTCGATCCACCGTCATCGCGGCTGTCAGCGCCGTAGCGATACTGGTCGCTGTCGTGCTGCCTGCGGAGTACGGGATCGATCCAACGGGTGCAGGCCGCATGCTTGGCCTGACTGAGATGGGTGAAATCAAGCAGGAACTGGCGGATGAAGCCGAACAAGACCAACAGCTTCACGGGGCTGATCAGTCGTCCAGCCTATGGGATAACGTGTTCGGTCTGTTAGTTGGCACAGCACACGCTAAGGAGGCGTGGCAGGATACAATCACGTTCACGCTCGAACCGGGTGAGTTCACCGAGATCAAGGCAGCCATGGAAGAGGGAGCGACCCTATTCTACGCGTGGGTGGCCGAAGGTGGCCGGGTCAATTTCGACCTTCATGCACACGCGGGCGACCAAAACGTGACCTATGAGAAAGGGCGCGGACAGACCGAAGGCGAAGGTAGTTTTGAAACCCCTTTCGCAGGTGATCATGGTTGGTTCTGGCGCAACAGGGACGATGAGCCAGTCACTGTTACGCTCAACCTAAATGGCGCTTACTCGGGCATTGTTAGAAGCAAGTAAATGCGAAAGCCGCGCATCCGGGAACCGGGTGCGCGGCATCGAAGCGGCTGTTCGATATTGCGACTTCAATGGCGGCAAAGCCCGCCTTGTGGCGACTGATCGTCAAACCCTTGAACGTCCATCACTCAACCAGAGATCGCTTCACATAACACCCATTCGGCGACGTTGATGGCGAGTAGCGACGAATTGAAAAACCAAATAGTTTTGTTTCTCCGAGGCCATAACGAGATGCCCGCTCGGAACTCTTCAGTCGGATCGCAAAAGTCCGTACCTGAATGTCCATAACCTTCCATTTGCTCCGCCTCACTTCACGAGCCTGGATGCGCAATATTGTCAATTTTACCGCTATGCTTTTCCTTTGCAATTGCACCTGCCATGGTCCGTACAGTTGCTCCGCGGAGTGGACCTGATGCGCAAATTGACCAAAGCTCGCGATCCCTGCAAAAACGGTTCTGAGCCTTGATTGTACGTGAAGTCATCATCCCATCGATCCGACCTTGATAATACCCGAATGCGCGAAGTTCTTTCTGTAACACGCGAACCCACGCATTCTTGTTGATCCAAAAGGCCGTGCTTGCTGCCTTGGCGTAGTTTTCTGGTTGAGTGACTTCAAGGATATCTTCGACTTCCGACCAGAACTGAGTGGGATTTATTTCTGCGGCAAGCTTAATCAGCTCTGGCGACAACACCCGATCAGAAATGCCTGGAACTTCGGCGAGCATTGAACGTGTTTGAATAGCCTCTTCGCTTCTATCAGGCTGCGAAGACAGATAGACCAGTGCAACTGCGGCGTACCTCGCGTCACCCCCAAGGCCTGCACGCACAACTTGCTCTACGGCTGTATCCGGCGCCGGTCCTCTTAAACGTTTCCAATTTATGCGCACCACTAAATCGCGCGCCGCATTTTGATCACCGCTCTCCGCAATACGCTCCAAGATCGCTCGTCCCTGTTTGACGTCTGAAGCAGCGCCCAACTTTCGATCGATGTGTGCCGTTGCCAAAAGCCGTTCTGCGCCGGGTAGGTTGTCGCGGGCGCCAGCCCGGAGGAGCTCCAATGCAACGTCACCCCGTCCCATCTCCATTTCAACTCGTGCCAGAGATGCAGTGGACCAAGGGTGACCAGCATCGACGGCGCTCGCATACCATTGACGCGCTGCTTTTAGATCTTTTTGCGAGCCGATCCCATTTCGGAAATAGTATCCGACCCGATCTATTGCTGGAGCGTACCCACTTTTTGCCAATGACGTCATTGCGGCATGTGCCGCAACTGGATCGGCCTGCTCCTGCTTGATAAGAGCCTTGAATTGTAAGCGTTGTTCCTGTGCAGCGCCCACACTTGCCAAAGTCAAAGCTAAGCTAGCGGCCAAAGCTATTTGTCTCATTTTACGCTCCTCTACTGAGTCTCGTGTTTGGTGTCGGCCAATCTTCTGTGGCAGAGATTGAAATGTTGTCATCATGCAACGCGTATGGGCTTGTCGGGAACGATGTCGCGTCGGATCGCGAGCTCAAGGTTTTCGGCGCGGATATCGATCAAAATGCTGAGCATGGATTCGAGTGTGAAATAGGCCCGCAAGACCCGAAATATCAGGTATTCTGGTAGCGCAAGGATGCCGCGCGGCACACCGTTTAGCAGCGAAGCAACCACTGCCACGATCGCAGGCGCACCTGTGGTCACGGCCACGATGGATTGCCATACGATAGGGGTATTTTCGTTAAACGCGACGCCCCACTCTAAGGTCCCAAAAATTATCAGAGGGACAAGCATCGCGCGGCGTGCGGAGTTTACCAGCATGTAGGGCAGGATAACCTTCCCCCTTAACGTCACGTTTGGTCCATAGATCAGGTCCCGACAGCGTGACGAGATGTGATAGATTGAGCGGAACCATCGCATGCGTTGCTCACGCATATGGCTGTAGGATGACGGCACTTCAGAGATGTAGCGGATTTTGGGATCAACAACCGAGTGGAAGCCCAACTCACCAATACGGAGCGAGATGTCGGTGTCTTCACCATTCATCCCTTCAACAAAACCGCCCAGTTGGCGTGGGTGTTGCGTGCGGTAGACAACGAACATGCCCGGGATACCCACAACTCCGTTCACTGCTCCCATGGCAACTGAGTAAAAGCCGTGCTTCACAAGAACTTCCAACAGGCGAGCCCGGTCAAAAAGGGCTCCACCTGGTGGTACAGGCACGCCGCCTACAACACCTACGGAGGGATCTGTGAAGTATGGCATAGCTCGGGAAAAGTTATCTTCGCCCACAAGAGTGTCGGCATCGACACGCACAAGAAACTCGGTCTCGCAAGCATCAAGACCTGCGTTGAGAGCGTTAGATTTGCCGGGCTTCGGAACATTGATCACGCGCCCCTTTGCGGCCTTGCATGACAAGAGTGTTTCGCGCGCGATTTCTTCTGTGTCGTCGGTCGAATTGTTGTTCATGATTAGAACGTTAACTTCGCCACCATAGTGTTGTGCGGCGCGATCCATCGCGTTGATTGTGTCTTTTATGATGTAAGACTCATTATGCGCGGGCACGATGACCGAGACGGGTGGATTAAAATTGGGTTTCTTGGCGGTCGCCACATCGTAGATAGCAAGCACATAAAGCTGCCCAAAAAGCACGGGCAGGAACAGAAATACGCCCGGCCCAATGCCTCCCAACAGCGTCAGACTGCGCATCACTTCGACCACATGCAGACCCAAACCGCCAACCCACATCGCGACTCCTGCCGCGATGGCAATTGTGACACCAAGGCGCAACAAGGCACGCATTTGACTAACCGGAATATGTTGGACACGTATGCGGGCCGGCATGAAACCACGCTCCAACAGTTTGAACGAATATACCGCAAAGCCGAACAAACCAGACGCAATGGCACTGAAATGCAGGGAGAAGGATGATCCGAGGATGTCTTCTGCCATGACATTTGCCAGATCGAATACTGCGCAGCCTGCCAGGAAGGTCAGGACCAGATCCAGGCCAAACATCGAACGCCCACGGAAATCGCCGGAGCCGAATGCAGCAAAAGCGACAAAGAACGAGATCAGGAAGATCCGGATCGCAATGGCGTGCCGCCCCGAATGGGCCGAAAACACATAGTCACGGTTTGGAAATACCTGTGCGACAAAGTCAGTGTTCACGATCCAAAGTTGTGTTGTGGCAAGCAGCGCAAACACCGCCAGCATCTTGGGTGCCTGCCATTCTGAAACCGATCCGGCAAAACGTTTGGGTGCGCTGTCGACCGAGACAAAGTTGATCTGTTCGCGCTTGTCATCAAGGTCACTCATCCTTTTGCCTCCGGTAATACCGGGGCGGCGGGCGTCACCAGTAGTGCAAGGCCGACATGCGACATTGGTTCGTTCGGCAATAGTTTTTTAATGGACAAGCCTTGGGTGGCACTGACTTGCGTGACTAACCAGGTGGCGCCAGCATGAGGTAATAGCGGGGCAGGGTGACCTGGGCCCAGGACATGGATGTGAACCTTTCTTCCAGCCGGTTTGAGTTCAACGCCAGCCGGTATCACTAGGTCCAACATGCGGCTTGCCGCGGCAGCGTCCAGCGGGGTTAGTTCTGAAGTCATGGCAATGTTGACCGGCCCAACATTATCCAAGGCGGTGTGTAGTTCGGACATTGCGTTGGCAAA
This sequence comes from Ruegeria atlantica, assembly GCF_013032505.1. Classification (GTDB taxonomy): domain Bacteria; phylum Pseudomonadota; class Alphaproteobacteria; order Rhodobacterales; family Rhodobacteraceae; genus Ruegeria; species Ruegeria atlantica_F. The sequence goes on along the minus strand of NZ_WQCG01000003.1, from coordinate 651,324 downwards.
GGGCATGTCACTAATGATCAAACGGGAATGAGGTAGTAACTCCGCCACCAGTTCAGGGCCCTGATCACACACGCCGTCTTTCGGAGCGGTCGTTGTCGCCACTACTTCGAGCGTATTTTTGGCGACCTGAATATCAACCGGGAGGTCAACTAACGTTTGGTACTCGGTTTTAGACCCCTTGGTATGCTCTTGAAAAACAAGTCGGTTGTTCAGCGTTACGGTGAGCGACCAATTCTGACCATGCATGAGGTGCCCAAGCTGCATGCGCAGGTCCAACTGGCTGGGTATGTACTGGCCGCTGCGCCCTCCCAAATCGAAACGCTCACGCCATACAGCTTGTCTGTAAAAACGGCGCAAACCGCCATTCGTTCCTTTTTGCGCCAACGCGCCCACCGTTCGCCCATGTACATCGGTTTCAGGAGAGGCTGGAAGTGCCGCGCGTAGCTCGAGTGTATTTAAGGCTGGTTCTTGTGAGGCCGGAGCAAAGACGGTTGCAAGGCCCCGTCGCTGGAAGTGGGTTGCCAACACCAAGCGGCGAAGCTGTTCGTCCTTTTTCAGCCAATCGGGCCAAGCAACACGCACGACATGACCCCAGGCACGCACCTGATCGCGTACACTGTGCAGTGGCCGATCCAGCGTCAAAAAAACGGCACTGGTCGTTTCAATCTCAACAACGGCTTCGAAACCGTCCTGCGAACCACACTGGATTTGAGGGCCAGTGCCCTGCAGCGAGAAAGAAACGACCAGTTGGTTCCCTGCAAAGTCCAGCTGTGAAAGAGGAATTTGCAGGGAACGTCCCACCTCGCCTGAACGCAGCAGCATCTCGCCTCGGCGGGTATTATTGATTGAGATGCGCAGCACCCCTTCAACCCCATCCAGAACCTGAGACGTTGCATCGATTTGGAGGTATCCAGACGTCGGGCGTGCATCCACTGGCATCATGAATGTGACGCTCTGGTAGGCGGGAAAACCGGATAAAATGACCGGATGGTCCGGATCGGCGCGCATAACCACGGCTTCGTACACATCCTGCGCTTGGGCGGGTGTGCGGTGCTCAAACACCAGTTGCGGGCCGGACGTTACTTCATGGAGGTAGCGTTTTCCTTGTTCCAGAATGTTCATTGTCGATAGCAGGAGGGCTACGCCTGCCAAAAGAAATCCCATGAGCCCAATGCCAATCATGCGCATGTTTTTCACTGTAATTTTATGGTTTTAAGTAACCGTTCGCGTTGGCCCCACCTCCAAGCGGGACCAACACGGGCGGTGCAGAGGGGTCAGGCCACCTTGTGTGGCTTTGGAAAGACAACGCCGGGCCGTTGTTTGTGGGTCCAGGTTGAAACACATGGGATCATCTTGTGAATGCACCGGCCGGCGTATTTTGCAGCTATCTTTTGTGTTTCGTCGATCAACCCTTCGGCCAGTGTGATCGGCTTCAGCCCTAATGAGAGAAAGGTTTTGTTCGAAACTCGCAGATCATTTTCAGCGGCTTCGTTGCGTGGGTTGTCCACGTTGGCGATCCGCGCGTCAGAAATATCTGCAACCAGTTTGGCTAGTTCGCGCACGGTATGCGTTTCAGTCATCTGGTTGAGGATTGCAACTTTGCCGTCCTTTTCAGGCGGATTTTCAACGGCCAGGGCAAGGCACTTCACGGTGTCCTGAATGTGGATGAACGCCCGTGTCTGGCCACCTGTTCCGTGCACTGTCAGCGGGTGACCAACGACGGCCTGCATCAAAAATCGGTTCAATACGGTTCCGTAATCTCCGTCATAGTCGAAGCGATTTATCAGGCGCTCGTCCAGTTTAGTCTCGTCCGTTTGAGTTCCCCAAACGATGCCTTGGTGCAGGTCAGTAATGCGCAACCGGTCGTTTTTTGCGTAGAATTGGAACAGAAGTTGATCCATGGATTTGGTCAGATGGTACACGCTGCCGGGGTTGGTCGGGTACAAGATATCACGCTTCGTGATCTGCTTATCGTCACCAGGGACATAGACCGGCAAGTAGCCTTCAGGAATTTCCAACCCGTCATCATCGTATCCATAGACGCCCATAGTCCCGAGGTGGACAAAGTGTGGGTCTAAACCCAGAGCGACCGATGCCGCCAGTAAGTTGTGAGTGCCCGAAATGTTGTTGTCGACGGTGTAGCGTTTCTCACCGACACCCTTCATCGAATATGGTGCGGCGCGTTGCTCGCCAAAGTGCACAATGGTGTCTGGTTTGATCGTGTCCAGCAAAGTGGTGACGGCGTCAAAATCCTGTGCAATGTCGATGTTTTCAAATGCAATGGTATTGCCTGAATGCTCTTTCCATGCGGCAAGTCGATCATCCATGGAGGCAATTGGCGTCAGGCTGTCAGAGCCCAACGCCGCATCAATTTCACGGCGCGACAAGTTGTCGACGATAGTAATGCTATGACCCAGCTTTGATAAGTGGAGCGCCGTTGGCCAGCCACAGAATCCGTCGCCACCGACCACTATGATTTTTTTTGAATCTTTCATTTTGATGTTCCTCTGCACGGGCCCCTCCAGGCGACCCTTTTCAAGATGAACTCAGGTGTAGAGACCCGGAGCGAAACGTGCCGGGGTGCGAGAGTATAGATTGGGGGGATTAAGGCTGGGGCAGCTATCCCGACGGGTAGGGTGGATAGGCCTATGGGGTGTTGGTTTGGCGGTTGATGGCCCCATCAAGTACCGATTTGGACTTTGCTGCCTCGGCTTCCAGTGATTCGGCCCAGATCTGCGTTGCCGTAAGATTTCCATCGCGCGCGTCAAGTTCCAGCTTTTCCAAAGCATCGTGTAGTTCAATCTGCCCCAATAGAGACGCCGCGCCCTTGACCCTATGGGCTGCTTCCGCAAAAGCCAGCGTATCGAGAGGGTCGCTCGCTACGCGAAGGTCCGCCGTAAATTCAGCTATCTCGGACAGAAATTTCTCCGCGATATTTGCGACCTTAGCGCTGCCTAACAAGTCGATCATCTCGGAAAGCGCTTCGGGAAAGTGTGCCGTATCCGGTTTGGACAAATGCTTGGAGGTCACTTCCGCAACAATATTTTGCAGAGCCTCTAGCCTGATGGGCTTGGTATGAAAGCGATCCATGCCTGCAGCTACAGATCTTTCACGGTATTCTTCGCGCCCATGGGCTGTTAATCCGACAATATGTGTCCCGGCGTTTATCCCGTTACTGCGGCGTAAGCGTTCGGTCGCTTCAATCCCGTCCATGACTGGCATGCTGATGTCCATCAAGATGATATCGAACACCTCGTCCTTGGCCTTTTGTAGGCAGTCTTCGCCGTTAACAGCTTCGCGTACAGTGTGTCCCATCGTCGTTAGCATGTCGCAAAGGACACTGCGGTTGATGCTGTTATCTTCGACGATAAGGATATTGCAGGAGGGCGCTTGCTTGGCGTTTTGGGCCAGATTGTCACTGTCGTCTCGCGTCTCAGGTTCTGTGCGTCTTAAAGGCAAAGTTAAGATGAACACCGATCCCGCACCTTCGACACTTTTTAGGGACACATCCCCGCCCATCGCCCGCGCGATGCGACGAGAGATGGACAAACCCAAACCATCTCCACGAGCCTGGCGACCTTCGCTATTCGCGAGGGCAATAAAATCCTCAAACACCTGTTCGTGCTGTTCGGCGGGAATTCCGATGCCAGTATCGATCACTTCAAAACGAAGTGAAGAGGTTTCGGGGCCATGAATGCCGCTGACGCGTAAAGTGACTTCTCCATCTTCAGTGAACTTAATTGCATTTCCGATCAAATTGGTAAGTACCTGGCGAATTCTCCCGGAATCACCGTGATATGGCCCTTGCATTGTGGGGTTTATGTCGAGTTTCACAGTCAAATTTTTCTCATTGGCGAGCGGTTCAAACAATTCGACCAACGCTTGCATTAGCTCTGTTAGATCAAAGGCTTCGGAGTTCAGTTGAAGATTACCCGTTTCAATTCGAGTGATATCGAGTGCTTCGTTCACATGTTCCAGCAAAACCTCGCTGGAAGATGTTGCAATGCGGGTATAGCGAGCCTGTTGATCGTTTAGGGGGGTAGTCTTAAGCAGATCAAGCACACCCAGAATACCGTTCAGGGGGGTGCGCATTTCGTGGCTCATCACTGTCATGAATTGTGATTTGGCCTTGTCCGTCCTCTCGGCTCGGTCGCGGGCATCAATCAGCTTCTGCTCGTTGATCTTACGCTCGCTGATGTCACGAATGTAGGCAATGAACTTGGTGTCATCACCATCATGAGTGGTTGTAACGTTTAGTTCGACTGGGAACTCTTCGCCACTTTTGCGCAAAGCGGCAAGCTCGATACGGCCGGCATCAACGACACGAGGCGCGCCCGTTTCTAGGTAACGCTTCATGCCATTGTGGTGCGCATCGCGCATACGCTGTGGGATGAAGGTGTCCTCCATCGTCAACCCAACAATTTCGTCTCGGGTCCAACCAAAAACACGCTCGGCCGAAGCGTTGAATTCGATAATGCGTCCGGAGCTATCTGAAGTTACAATCGCATCTAGTGATGCAGCGACGGTCGATGCAAGTTGCTTTGACGATGCAGATAGAGCCGCGTCCCTGCGAACGGAGCGCTGCAAAAGTCGATCCATGAAGAGTAACAGGAGTGCCATAAGGATCAGTAAACCGACTGCAATTCCCCCGGTTCGAGACAACTGACCGGCCAATTCAGCACGCCGGTCTTCGGAGCGCTCGGCGACTATCCGGACGCCCAGCAATGCAAGCTCTCGAACAACAGGGCGAACGTCACGCACCAAGCGTTTCAGCTCAAGTAGATCAGTTTCGTCCAGTGGCTCGGACGAATCCAAAATTGCAACGGCATCGTCTCCAAAGACCTCGATTTGCTCAATCAATTCAGCCGCTTCGCTACTGTCACCATAAATTTCGCGGGCCCGTCCAGAATTGACAACGTTCAAACGACTTAAGGCAATGTCTGCACGCAACTGTAATTGGTCAGAGAAGCCTGTCTGTGCAGCAATTTGCTCGGTTAGAACGGCGTCGAGGTTCGCAAACTCGATGTCAAGCTGCGAAATGCTCCACTGAATGTTGTCTTCATCAGCGCTCGACAAGTCGCGTACCTGTGTTAACAAGTTCGAGACCATTGTTGCGAACAAGATGATCAACAGGCAGATGCCTGCCAATACCAAGAGACGGTATCGGTTCAACTCTGGCTTCAATTGCAACCTCCTGCTTGAGGTCACCGTAAGCACACTCAGCGTGTTAATCTACGACTTTCAAATGCTTAAGCTGCCATATGCTGAACGTGTAGATCGTTTCAGCCCGGTATTTGGGATCCTGATCGTATGGGAAAACAACCCAATACGGCCCCTTGTCCCTAACAGACATCGTCTCGCCATCCATGCGAGTGGCGATGATCGGAGCGTCGTTTTCAAGTTCCGCAAGTGGCATCGTGACCTTGTAATCATTTAAGGCCACCATCTCGATACTGGTGCCGTCTGTGTTCAATTCGGTAAGCAGGGCTTTTAGCGGCACCCCCGAGAAAGTAACTTTATCATCTGTCCAGATCGTTGAGGTGCTGAATGTCACCTGGTCCATTGCGTCAAGATCTTGAAGGCTGAATTCGACGGTTTCGGAGTTAGAGCCTGATGTTGTTACTTCCAACGTCATCTCTGCCCGAGCTGTGGCCTGAGTGACTAAACTCAGCAATAGCATGAACAGCACGACGTAAATCCGCGAGTAGTGTTTTTGTGCCATTGAATAGACTCCGGGTCAGGTAAACTGGGTTATAACTATTGATCCCCCACGGTCATCAGATCATTGGCATAGGCAACTATACCAAAGTATAGTTCTGTCATGTTTTGGCCTGATTTTTGGTTGTGAATGCGTTCAGCGTAAGGACACTGTGGACATGCCTAATATCCTCTTAGCTGACGACCATGATCTGGTCCGCGACACAATCGCGGCCTATCTGGAAACCGTAGACGACTTCAAAGTCCAAACCGCTGCCAATTTGGAAGAAGCGTTGGAATTGATGCGCGGTCTGGATTCCATCGATCTGCTGATCCTCGACTATCACATGCCGGGAATGGACGGCCTGAATGGCCTCAGTCGCGCCCGTCAAGCCTTTCCTGCGACTAAGGTTGCACTGATGTCAGGTGTCGCTAACCGGGAGGTTGCCAACAAGGCAATGGAGAACGGTGCAAACGGGTTTATTCCCAAGTCTTTGAAAGCCGTGTCGCTGGTCAACGCCATCAAGTTTGTACTGTCAGGCGAACGGTATTTTCCCTTTGATTTCGGACAGGCAGATGAGCCAGTGGAGTCATCTGGCTTTTTTGCCACCCTGTCCAGCCGGGAGATGCAGACGCTGGAACAGCTCTGCATCGGCCTTTCCAACAAGGAAATTGCCCGAAATCTGGGAATTCAAGAGGTTACGGTAAAGCTGCATGTAAAAAACGTGCTGGCAAAACTGGGCGTTTCCAATCGAACGCAAGCCGCGCTACTGGCGAAAGAAAAGCAGTTGTTCTAAACGGCGGAACAAATGTCACAACAGGTTTTATCGTTTCTGTTTCAAGCCTTCGTTTAGACGCGTGGCAAAATCCTCATCCTGCCAGAATAGTCCTGTGTCGTGCGCTAAGTCTAAATAACTTTCGAGCTTTGACTCGACGATCACTGAAGCGGTCAGCAGCGTCAGTTAAGAGGGACGCTCGGATTGAATGGCAGACCTTTGAGTAGCAAATGGTAAAGTTTGTGCGAAAGAGAAAACCAGATTCGGCGCAATCAATGATTTAGCTGCCGCCAAATGGAAAAGTTATGTGTCGCCCGACATTTCCTGTAAGGCGACACATAGTTCTGCCACCAGCGACAGAACCTTGCCATTTTCGCCTCATTTCCTTCATCCAGTACCTAGACCGATTTCATTGATTCTGACTTCCTTTTGGGAAAATCAGGGCTGATTTGCAGATCAGACGCCGAAGGCGCCTTTTCCTGCTGATCGCGTCACATAACACCCGTTCAACGAAGTTCGCGGTTTGTTTTGGCGCTGCAATTCGTGTGTTGGTTGCGAAATTCGGTCAAACTGGGAACTCTGCTGGTTTCAGCGCCAAGCTTTGTCGCGACTATATTCATTGAGATGTCTGGCGCTCTTTTTCCGGCCAGAATTCATCCACCACGACATATGCGATGATTACAAAGAAGGCGGCGCTGGCAACTTGCAAAACTCGAGTGATGCTTTTGACGTCAGCCTCGTCTGAAAACGGTGCAACCGATCCGCCGTATACAATCAGTGCCGTTGTAATAGCGGAGCCGGCGGCGGCGGCGAGCGGAACTTGAGATTTCCCAAGTGCTCCGAGTGTTAGGCAAAAGAAAAAACACAGCAGAATGGGAGTGAGAATAACCGGAGCTATTACGTTTATCTCATAACAAATGATGGATACTGCCGCCCCGAGAAGGTTTGCCGTCAGCATTGCTTTTGCCACAGCTTTGCCCGCGGCAGGCATCGCCGCGAGTTGCTGGCTCAGCAGGGCGACAAAAAACAGAACCAATAATGCGGATGCGCCGGAAATAAAGAACGCCATGGCAAACGGAACTGTGACAAGCGACATCCTGACTATGCGGCGATGTGGGTCGAAGTCTGGCGACGTTGCTGCTTTCTGCTGAGCGGCCGTCTGAGGTTCAGCGGGTATCAACACGAACATCAGCGTCGATACGAAGCCTGCAAACAGCAGGTTCAACGGTATCCAGTACACAAGCACCAAGGCCAGATCCTGTGATTGCAGAACCAAGTTAGGGATCATCAGTGCACCCATCAGGGCAATGACACCGGGTAAAACCCCGGCGCCTGAAACCGACCACATGAATGACAGGATTATTCCAATGGCCACCAGAATAAGGAAAACAAGAGGATATGGTGAGAAGATTGACGACACCAGGAACGAAATGAACATCAATCCAATCGAGAAAACAAACAGCTTAGCAAATGCTGCCAGAGGCAACGCGGCGGGCGCCTGCAAAAACAGTGCGGTGAACACCGCCCCAACAACGGCGAGTGGCCAGCCAAGAAACAAGCCCAAGGAAAAGACGCCGGTAACACCCACTGCAAGCCGGGCGACAGAGCGTTGGTCCTCAGTACGCATAGGACAGTATTGAAACCACGCGGATGTAGGTGCGGCCTACCAGGTTCAGCAACGAGTTATCACTTAGATACATGATCACATCGGCCTGCCCGTTCAACTGAAAGCGAAGATCATCTTCGGCACTTCCAGCTTCATAGCCTGGTAGTACGATCCTGACTGGGAACCTTTCCGGCTCTCGCAAGAAACCTTTGGTACTGGGCGGACTCGCCAGTTGCCCGGGCTCGTCACCGCCACTTAGGGAAACGGCCGCGCTAAAGCTCTCAATGACGCCAGGAACAATCTGACCGGGATGCATATCCAACACCACATCAACCGGAGACCCTACCGAAGCTCTTCCTAGGTTGTTCTCTGTAAAATACGCCTCGATCCATACGTCAGTTGCATCCAGAAACGTCAAAAGATCCTGGCCGGATCGCGCATACGTTCCGGGGGCAATCAGCAGATTAGAGATCACACCTGTCGCCGGAGCACGTAGTTCAGTCCATTCAAGGTTCAGTTCCGCATCTGCCAAAGCTGCCAACGCGCGTTGGATTTTCGGGTTTTCAATCCCATCTTCGCCAAGCCTCTGCTTTGCTTTTTCCAGATCCGCTTTTGCATTCTCATAGTTTGCCTCGGACTCTGCCAATTGCCCTCGTGCGTCATCAGCCTTTGAGACGGCAATCAGCCCTTTCTTTTCGAGCGCAAATACCCGTTCCGTCTGAATGCGCATCGTATCCAGATCGCTTTGCGCCCTTGCGAGTTTGGCTTGTGCCGCTCTCACCTCTGCTGAAGATGCACCCACTTCTTGAGTGGCTGCTTCGAGATCAGCTTCCGCCTTGTCGCGCTGAATCTCGTAGGGTCGGGCGTCGATCCGGACAAGGACATCTCCTGCCGAGACAACCTCACCGTTTTCGACCAAAACTTCAGTCACAGTGCCAGTCACCTGCGGGACGATCTGGGTCGCCACGGCTTTTACTCTGGCGTTCCCGGTAAATGGCGTTTTCCGATCAGCGACCAGGTACCAGACAAGGAAAATCAGAATGACAGCCAAGGTTGTCCATATTGTCTTCCTCATTTCGCCGCACCTTCAGCAGTGCCCTCGGCTTCGGGCGAGCTATCAATCCAAACTTTGAATAGCTCATAGAAAACAGCGAAGAGAACCGGCCCCATAAAGACGCCGATCAAACCGTATGCCATCATACCTCCGAGAACACCGATGAGGATGACCAACATGGGAGTCTCAAGGCCTTTTGAAATGAACACGGGTCTTAGGAAACTGTCCATTATCATGACGGGAACGGCCAATATGGTGAAGATCAAAGCAGTTCCACCGGACATGGAACTCCAAGCGTAGATAATTACCGGAATTAGAACCAATCCGGGCCCGATTTGGATAATTGAGAGTATCAGGCAGATAAATGCCAGAGTGGCGGCCGAAGAAATCCCAAACAAAGCCAACAGTATCCAAACGAAGACCGCCTGAATGGCTGCTACGCCGATCACGCCTTTTGTCACGTTCCGGATCGTTGCGCCTGCCAGTGTTACGAATTCACCGCCGCGTGGTGCGAAGACACGGTTAGCAAAGCGCTGAAGACCCTGAACCAAACTTGGCCCGGGGCTGAACAAAGCCCCCATAATCAGTACGGACAGAGCTAAGCCAAGCAACCCTATTCCGATGCCCAGCACCTTTCCGAAGAGCGATTTGGTGATCTCAAGGATTTGCGTGCCGTATTTTGCAAGCGCGCCGTCAAGATTGCGCTCGAACATTCCCCAGACATCGGCAATTTTGTCTCCCACCAAGGGCAATTCCTTGAGGCCCTCGGGCGCAGGTGGGACTTTCAACTCACCCTTGTCCGCTTGTTCCGCGAATTCAGACCCAAGTTCTGCGGCACCAGATACCGCGGTAGCGACTGGCCCGAGGGTCAGAACAAGGCCCAGCAAAACCAAGATCGTCGTGGCGAGTTTTTTCCGCCCTCCCAGCTTGGACTGAAGCCAATCAAATGCCGGGTAAAGCGCCACACAGAGGATCGTTGCCCAGATAACCACGCTCGCAAGCGGGGCCACCATGACTAGGGCGCTGTAGAGGAATAGTCCGAGAAAGAGCAATCGTATTGCCAGATCGACAATCTTCGCGTCTTGTGTCTTTTCCATTCCATCCCTCCGTGTTTTTTTGAATGTTACACTCAAAAAACCTAATATGTATATTTTTTTAAATTTAGTGGTCATCTATCAGCTTGAAGACACAAATGAATCCGGGCCATGGCTTGAGATGCCCAGTCAAATCAATGCCTGGGCATGAATTCGGTTTGGCCAAATTGGGATAATCTATTTGTCGGTTTTTTTGTCGTCTTGGGACAAGATTGTATCTGCAACTGTGGTCGCCGCGGTCACAAAGACACCGAGACCTACAATGATGTATACCATTGTGAAAATCTTTCCTGCTGCGGTTTCAGGTGAGAAGTCACCAAACCCCACGGTCGAAATTGTCACGACAGAAAAGTAGATTGAGTCGAGCCAACTCCAACCTTCGACAAAGTGGTAAAAGACCGAGGCCCATAAAATCATTCCAACTGTGAAGGCAAGAATGCCTTTCACTCTACCGTCCTTGAAAGCGACGCCAATCCCACGTGTTATTCTGGTTAGTGAATTCATCATGCCCTCATCGTTTGATGAATTCACACATAGCAGTAATTAAATAAATATGGAAAATCGGAGGAACTTGGCAGCCTGTCAATTGAAGCTCACGTCGTGCCGCCATGTTCAAAGCTCATGCAGCGTATCCATTTTGGCTAGTAAAACTCTCTTCGCGCCAACTGTTAGAAATCAGGGCGTGCAACACTAGCCGAACGTTTGTCATTTACCCGCTTCTTAGCGGTTCGACTAAACAGGCGAGAATATCAGCTATATGGTCAAGATCATTCAGACTTCAGATCATTTGCCGACCATATATTCCATTAACTTAATGATTAAATGGTCTAGGCTGCCCATTGGATGAATCGGAATTTTAGGAGAAGACGGTGCGATACGTTGCAAAAGGTATTTTGATTTGTTGCGCTGTCGCGTTTGTCGCTGTGTTTGCAGCTTGGCTTTTCCTGTCTTCTGCGTTGTTTTCCTCGGTCAGGACTGCTTTCGTCGAAAACCTGATCTCCAAGAAACTTGGCCAGGAGGTTAGAATTGAAGATGAAGTGCGTCTGGGTATTGGCCGGCAATTGCAGGTGTCAGCGGCAGGGCTGGAATTACCCGGTTCTCCGAATGCTGATGTGAAACTTGCAGTAATCGATGAGATCGAGTTTGAAGTTTCCGCGCGCGACCTTTGGAACAGTAAACTGTCACTGAGTGGTCTTTCACTCTCAGGTGTTCATCTGAACCTAATCACAGACAAAGACGGCTTCGGTAACTGGCAGTCCATTGCCCAAACGGAAGCCGAAGCCGGGAAACCTGCAAATTCCCCGACGTCGCTGTTAGCCGGAATTCTAACGGACCGCAAAATTGATCTGACTGATATCGCCATTCTTTATCAGAACGATTTAAACGGGCTTGAGTTGGACCTTCAGCTTCCTGAACTGCTCTTAAAGCGTGATACGGAAACCGATGTTGCGACGGCAGTCGGGGCCGGTTCGCTGAACGGAGAGAGGTTTGATCTGAACGCGACATTCCCCACCGAGGACCCGTTTCGGTTGGCGGTGAACTTCGAACAGATTTCGATTATCGCCGAGGAAGTCCCTCAAGAGAACGGTCTGCAAGTGGCAACGACCGTAGAGATTGCCGAACTTGGCCAGCTTCTCGATATCCTGAAGCTGCGCCGCGTTTTGGAAGGTACAGGGATTATTGGCGCAACATTCACATCAGTCGACGGCGTAGCACGGATTGATGACCTATCTGTATTGGCGAAATTAGATGGCGGGCAAAGCCTTTCGTTGACGGGGCAGATCGGGGAACTGGGAAATCCGGAAGACGTATCGTTGACAACCCGCATTCAGTTGTACCCTGAAGATGCTGAACCAGCCCCTGCTGCATCGCGTTATGATCTTAAACTTATCGCGGTCGACATGGTTATCGACAGCGTGCCTGGGCAGGTGCCGCAGCGACAAATGGTCATAAAGACCAACGGTTTCACGTTGGACACGTCCGGCGAAGGCCCGCCCCCGATTAAGTTCTCCGAGCTTTCCAGAACGCCAGAAGGCGCCTTAAAAGTCGGAAACATCAACCTTAGAATTGGGAACCCAGCCGATCCGTTTATCATTTTGAACGGTTCGGTCGATGACGCGCTTCAGTTGCAAGGCATATCAGCAGAAGGCCTAATGGATATACCGGCAAGCAGTTTGATCTCGCCAGAATTGTTGGGACCAGACGACCAGCTTGGCAGGTTTTCCGGTGACTTCCATTTGAACGGCGACATCAATCAGCTTTCGCTGACAAATTTGGATGGAAAGACAAGCGATACGGAGGTCTGGAACCTTGAGGTGCATGGCACTGTTGAGAATGTACTCAAATTCGAGGACCTGGATTTGGCAATTGATGTCGCAGTCCCATCCGGGGCGGACCTTTTGGAGGCACTATCGCTTGAACGTGTGGAAACCGGGCAGGCTCGTCTTGAAATCAACCTTGTTAGCGAAGGCACTGATTGGAACGCGAGTGCCAATGTTGAGGTCGCTGACTCTATCTTGCAGATTATGGCCGATCTTGATGATGCAACAAGCGACCCGGTGCTGAAGGGTTCCATTGAGAGTGACCTGATTAAGATAGATCAGATCCGAACTATCGTTCAGGCTGCCGCACAATTGCGGAAAATAGGCGGCCTAGAGCCGGAAGAGAAAGAAACTAAACAAGAAGACGAGAGCGGCCAAGGTGCATTAAGAGATGTAACGCTCAAACCTATCGGGCGCTCAATTCTCTTGTCCGGTATGGATATGGATGTCGACGTTGACCTTCGGCACATCGAAGGAGCCCAGGGCATCAGCAGTTTGCAGAGCGAACTGACGCTCAACGAAAATGAGCTTAAGGCCGGGCCTTTGAAGTTTGAATATGGAGGTGCTCATTTCGACGTCAGCGGGCAGTTGGATCTTTCGAACGACGCGCATCTACTCACGTTGACCGGCAACGCGGGCGGTTGGCAGCTGGATGATATTCTTCACAACCTGAACTTCAAAAAGGGTGCGAGCGGTACGATCTATGCAGATTTTTCGGTGACCGGCGGAACCGATTCACCGAAGCATTTTGCAAACAGCATGAACGGCAATGCTACTGTTTCAATGCGTGATGGCTCGATCGAGACGCAGCTTTTGGATCTGGCAGGGCTAGGGGTGCTACCTTGGGTGTTTACCAAAGAGAAGCAAAAGGTTGCTCCAATCGTATGTTTGCGTGCGCCGATTAGTATCTCAAATGGAAGTATTTCGACGAAACAAACCACATTGGAGACAGACCATGTCCAAGTTGTCGTCTTTGGCGGTGTTGATGTGGCGGGCAAGGTTTTGGACCTAAATCTGCAGCCCCGTAAGATTGGCGAACCTCTCTCGAAGAGCCCCTGGCCCGTGACCTTGAAGGGCCCACTAGCAAAGCCGAAGATCAAGGTTAAAGACGGTCCAAAACGACTGAAACGATCGGATGGTGCGGACAAAATGCCAGCAAAAAGAAAACTTTGCGTTCCGGACATTTTACAACTGCAATAGTGGCAGAGGCAGTCGAAAAAAGAACAGTATTAATGTTCAAAAAGAATGACATCGTTTTGTGGAAGCGATTTTTGCCTTGGATTTTCTCTCGATACATTCCGCACTTTAGACGAATGGAAACTCTCGTGGAGTTCAGCCGACACGATGGAAAACCTTTGCGACTCAAATGGAAAAACGTGTGCACTATTGAAATGGCAGTCAAAGCGAAATCAATGGCTTAGTTGTGCGTGAGAGGCAAAATCATTTAACGCCCAACATTCCTGTTGAACGTCACACGAACCTGACCCAACCGTCATAGTTGGACCATATAGCGAAGCCGCCTGTTCCTGGGGATTTGCCACATGGCGAATGCGGGAGAGGGGCAAGGCAATGGTATTCGACAGGGGGGGCGCCCAGGCACAGCCGAGGACACGGCCCTGTCCAATAAGGTTGTCCGGGGGGGAAGGCAGCGCCTTCGCCCTGACGGCCAGTGGTGATTGGCTTTTCCAACTGCCGCTGGCTCACAACTGGGTCGATGGCCGATAGCCTCACCACATCCAGTAAGTACAGCCCAAAACCGCCATGCTGTCACGCCGCCGCTTACAGCCGCATCGAGATCTTAGTGACGAATGCTGCAAGTTTTACAAACGGCAGGTTCAATTTGACATGCAACATTATTGTTGCATAAAGAGACATGAGCGTTCAATTCGACCCCCAACTAAGTATTCTCTTCAGCGCCCTTGGTGACACAACGCGGTTGTTAATTCTTGATGAGCTGAGAAAGCGTGACGACCAGACGCTTTTCGAGCTCTGCGCAAGGTTATTCGAAGAGCATTCAATCACACTATCCCGACAAGGCATCACTAGGCACCTGATTACGCTAGAGCAGGCCGGTTTAATCACCACTGCTTGGCGCGGCCGCACCAAGATCCACTCGCTGGCAGCAGCGCCAATTGTGAATGCGATCAATCCCTGGGTGGAACTATTTTCTCAAGGAGATATGAAATGAAAATGTACATGAAGAGCATAGCAGTTGACGATCAGTCTAAGGCTCTCGATTTCTATACCAGTAAACTCGGGTTCGTTGTGAAGCACGATATCCCTTTGGGCGAACATCGTTGGCTGACCTTGGTTTCGAAGGAGGAAACCGAAGGCGTGGAATTGGGGTTAGAGCCTAACGCACATCCAGCAACGCGCGCCTATCAGGAAGCGCTCATGGCCGACGGTATTCCTGTTTCGGCATTCAGAGTCGATGATATTGAGGCTGAGTTTACCAAACTTGAAGCAGTAGGCGTTGAATTCACACAACCTCCTGTTAAAGCCGGGGGCGCGACGATGGCTGTTTTTGACGACACCTGTGGAAATCTCATTCAGCTGGTCCAGTTGCATGTTTGATCGCCGAAACAGAAATTTTGCCAAATTCATGAGGTCTGGATTCATCGAGACGAATAATTGGCTGCTAACTTCGCAAGACCGCAATTGCAAAGTCTAGGTTTGAATGGCTGGTTCGGGCTGCGGCCCGCTGCTGACGCGATTTGTAATGAATGTCGCCACCGAACCCCAATTCAGACACGCAAACTCGAGCCAACTTTCGGGCAAATAGCGAAGCATGGGACACTAAGGATTCGTTGAGAGTTGACCGGATTATCTGTGTGCGCCTGCGCTTCTAAGTCTCAAGCAAGCCGCGGACAACATTGGCGATTTCTTTGGCTATAGGCTTTAGCGCCTCGGGGTCGAAATGTATGCCATCAATCGCTCCTGGACCGACTACCTGATTGATGTCAAAGCACTCCGCACCGAACGCGTTAGCAACTGTCGGATAGGTCTCGCGAATTCGTTTAAGGGCAGCTCGGCTGTGAACCGGGTCAAACATAGGTTCCAACCACGTGCCACCAACCTCGCCCATTTCTGGCGGTATGAGGACAAGAGTAGATGGGGCTTTGCCATTGGGGCCAAAACTCGATTTAGAAACAACTTCCAAAAGGCGGCTCAGACCGCGCGCGATCTCGTCGCCATTAACGTTAAAGCGGGTCTTCGCGTCATTCGATCCCAGGAGGATTATGACAAGATCAAGCGCCATGTTTGATTTGAGCGCTACAGGCAGTTGAGCCAGGCCACTCATGTCGCCTAAAACAGGGTCGTCGAATACTGTTGTTCGCCCATTCAATCCGTTTTCGACAACATGGTACGATGAACCAAGCTCAGCTTGCATTTGCCGGGTCCATCGCTCTGCGAAGCCGTAACGGATCAGGTTTGCACCGCCACGCGGATCGAACCCCCAGGTCAATGAGTCTCCGAAACACAAAACCGTCTTCGGGTCGGTTGTAGGCTGACCCTGCGTCTCCTTTAATACCATCATTCGCCCCAGATTGGATTGAACAACTATAGCCGATAGGACGATGAGGCCTCAATCATTGCAAAAAGCGTAGGTGGGCACGGAGCACTTTCGCTTCGGGGCACTTTTCGGCCCCACCCTTCAAAATCACACATTACTTTGTGCCCTCTACTCTGGATATTTGAAATCTGTGTGTGAACGTCCAATTCGGGCAATGCCGCCAGCATTGCCAGTTAGGGTACGGCAGAAGCTTGAACGCAAAACAACCTATTTGCAGGCTGACGAACTTTTAGCACGTTCGTTAGCTAGGAACGTCCGCTGGTGCCAAGATTGTAATTCCTACTCGACCCGCCACTGCCATGATCGCCGGAATGTCTGGTGGTCCATCTGGCGCCGAAATATCGGCCGTGCCGTCAGGCATCGCTTGAGGGTGGACACGTAAAAACGCGTGGCGCGAGAAGAGTGGCGGCTTTATCCTTAAACTGCTGGCAAAAATGCTCCAGCTTAACGTCCGCTTGGGGCTGCGATCAGCTGCTTGTGTAAGACGCAACCAGCAGGGTCACGGCGTGCAAAACTACATTCTACCACTGAGTAAATCCGACACCGACTGACTGTCATTGGTCATCCATAAATCTGCCAACCATCCTGTTGCTCTTTTCGTTGTGCATTTCCCAATAACTCTTTGTGATCTGGCCGGGCGCTCCGGAACTAATTTTTTGGCCATCGATGACTTGGCCACTTCGTCTCCGGGATTAACTCGCTTTCGAAACCTCTAAACCTCCCCCTCTCACAAGCAGATCCACAATTGCGTCGACCCCGCTTCTGTGACGAAGTGACGAGAACAAGAAGGGTCGTCCTTTGCGCATTTTTTTCGCATCACGTTCCATAACCTCCAACGAAGCGCCAACATGCGGCGCAAGGTCGGTCTTGTTGATTACAAGGATGTCCGATTTCGTAATCGCGGGTCCGCCTTTCCTGGGGATTTCCTCGCCTGCGGCGACATCGATCACGTAGATGGTCATATCCGCCAATTCCGGGCTGAATGTGGCCGATAGATTGTCGCCACCGCTTTCAATCAACACCACGTCGAGGTCGGGATGACGTGTCTGCATTTCGGCGACAGCCGCCAAATTGATTGAGGCGTCTTCGCGAATTGCTGTATGCGGGCAGCCACCGGTTTCGACGCCGATGATCCTATCCTGCGGCAGTATCTGCATGCGCATCAGCGCTTCGGCATCCTCCTGTGTATAAATGTCATTGGTAATAACACCCACTGAGCAGACATCGCGCAGCGCTTCGGACAAAGCGGCTGTCAAAGTGGTTTTTCCGGCTCCTACAGGACCTCCGATACCCACGCGAAGCGGTCCGTTCATATTCGTCATGTGCGGAAGATCCTTGAATATTGTGTTTCGTGCTTCATCGATGCGATGTCCGACAGAAACGCGGTTAAACTCAGCTGATCCAAATCAGCCTCTTGGGCGCTCAGGGCAATCCGCTCGCACAATGGCGTTAGGTTACGGATTAGCCTTTGCGCATCAGTCTGGCCCAAGGGTACAAGGCGCGTTGCGCAGGCAACAAGATTACTGGCGAACGCCTGAAGAAACATCTTAGTCGTCAACAAAATGGGAAGGTTCTGCAAGCTGGCTGCTTGGCCTATGCTGACAGGGTAGGAGAATTGGCTCAGATCCAATTCCCAGACATCTCCCGTGACGGTTCCAAAGGCCTGACCCAGCAACTTGGTTTCCATGAGCCTTTCGGATGACGCACAAAAAGCCCGAGCGATAACATCGACGTTGGTCAGTTCATCTTTACCCTGCGCACTGTATGCCGCCACAACGAACACAGCATCATTCCATCCGGATCCGTGTTCCAGCACGTCCGAAATCCATGCTTCGGTGTCTTGTGAACTTGTGACAGCTCCCTCGTCAATTGCAGCCTCCAACCCGTGAGAATAGGCGAACCCCCCTACAGGATATGCAGGGGACAACCATTGGGTCAGCGTCAGGATATCGGCGTCAGTGGGTATGGCCATGGGTCCTGCCGTGGCCATAGGCTCCGCCTTCTGGGGTGAACGGTTCGCGCACCTCTCGCACCGTGGCGCCAATCTTGAGCAGCATGTCTCGGATAACGTGATCGACTTGGATCAACAGGCGATCCTTTTCGATCTGACAAGGCGTATGGCGATTGCCGATATGCCATGCAATGCGCGTCAGGTCTGGGGCGGTGACCTCCAGCAACGCCTCGGGTGCAGCTTGTATTTCCACTTCGCGACCATCGTCCAAAACCAAGGCGCCGCCGTGGTTCAACGAAGTCGTTTGCGCCAGATCGATGAGAATCTGTTCGCCACTTTCGCAGGTCAGAACCTTGCGACGCAAAAAACGGTCATCATAGGTTAGCGACAGGCAGTCTGCCGGATCGCTGTGTGTGTGATCCGAGTACTTACGTGCAGTACAGAGCAGGGCGGTCATACCGTCACCTCCTCTGCAGCGGGAATGGTCAGAGCCAGATTGAGTCCGAAAATACCCGATGCACGATCCGTTCGCGTGTCAGGCCGCGCTTTTTCAACTCTTCGTCGCTGAGCGATTGCAGGAATTCGACTTGCCGGACGCGTGATTGAGCTTCGGCCACGCTGATCAGGGCCGAGTAAACTGATGACCCGATTGATGCGATCAAACCGGACAACGAAAAGCGTGCGTGTGTTTGTGCTGTTGAGTGTGCCATTTGGACCCTCGTAAATGTTGGTCCTCCCATTGGATTTAATATTTGTCATAGTGGCCTCACTTAGAAGAGCGTGTTTGGTCATTCCTGCCTTGCACGAGTCGCAACGCAGCACATTTTTTGATCAGAACAAAAAGTATCGTTGCGCCATTGGCAGCGTTTCGGCAGGTTGGCAGCTTAGCAGTTCGCCATCTGCCCGAACCTCGTAGGTTTCCGGGTCAACCTCGACTTGCGGCGTCGCGTTGTTCAGCAGAAGATCCTGCTTGCCGATCTCTCGCGTGTTCTGGACGGCGACGGTCTGTTTTGCCAATCCCAGTGTATCACCGATCCCATCCGCATAGGCGGCCTGCGAGACAAATGTGATCGCCGAGTTTTCCACCGACCGTCCGTAAGCGCCAAACATGGGGCGACTATAAACGGGCTGCGGTGTAGGGATCGAAGCGTTGGGGTCGCCCATCTGTGCACAAGCAATCGTACCGCCCAGCAACACCATCTCGGGCTTCACTCCGAAAAAGGCTGGGTTCCACAAGACTAAGTCGGCGCGCTTACCTTCTTCGATGCTACCGATTTCATGGCTGAGGCCGTGGGCAATGGCTGGGTTAATGGTGTATTTCGCGATGTAGCGGCGGACGCGGAAGTTGTCGTTCTCACCGGTTTCCTCGGGCAGGCGACCGCGTTGTGTTTTCATTTTGTCAGCGGTTTGCCAGGCGCGGATCAGAACTTCTCCTACGCGCCCCATGGCCTGGCTGTCAGACGCGATGATGCTGAAGGCGCCCATGTCATGCAAGATGTCCTCGGCTGCGATGGTCTCGCGCCGGATGCGGCTTTCGGCAAAGGCCACATCCTCGGGGATGGACTTGTCGAGGTGATGACAGACCATCAGCATGTCCAGATGCTCTTCGACCGTGTTCACAGTGAAAGGCCGCGTCGGGTTGGTCGAGGACGGCAATACATGGTTCTCGCCGCAGATCTTGATGATATCTGGGGCGTGGCCACCACCTGCACCCTCGGTGTGGAAGGCGTGGATTGTACGGCCTTTCATGGCCGCCACAGTGTTTTCGACAAAGCCGGATTCGTTCAGCGTGTCCGTGTGAATCATCACCTGCACATCCATCGCGTCGGCCACCGACAGGCAGCAATCGATGGCGGCAGGAGTTGTGCCCCAATCCTCGTGCAGCTTCAGCGCGCAGGCACCGGCTTTGACCTGCTCTTCGAGCGCGGCAGGCAGCGAAGCGTTGCCCTTACCCGCAAAGGCCAGATTCATCGGGAAAGCATCCGCCGCCTGCAACATCCGCCCGATATGCCACGGACCGGGGGTGCAAGTGGTCGCCAGAGTGCCATGTGCCGGCCCGGTGCCACCGCCAAGCATGGTCGTAAGGCCAGAATGCAGCGCATCTTCAATCTGTTGCGGGCAGATGAAATGAATATGACTGTCGAACCCACCTGCCGTCAGGATACGACCCTCGCCAGCAATGGCCTCGGTTCCGGGTCCGATGATGATGTCGACACCGGGTTGTGTATCGGGGTTTCCCGCCTTGCCGATCTTTGCGATCCGCCCGTCTTTCAGGCCAACGTCAGCCTTGTAGATGCCCGAGTGATCAACGATCAGAGCATTGGTGATGACTGTATCCACAGCGCCTTCGGCACGCGTGGTCTGAGATTGCCCCATCCCGTCGCGGATTACCTTTCCACCACCAAACTTGACCTCTTCGCCATAACTGGTCAGATCACGTTCGACCTCGATCACAAGATCGGTATCGGCCAACCGCAGCTTATCCCCGGTGGTAGGGCCGAACATCGCCGCATAGTCTGAGCGCTTGATTGTTGCTGGCATCAGAGTGACCCCATGACCTTTTGATTGAAGCCGTAGACCCTGCGCGCACCGCTGATCGGGATCAGCGAAACTTCGCGGGCCTGCCCTGGTTCGAACCGCACAGCGGTGCCTGGCGCAATGTCCAGACGCAGGCCATGCGCAGCAGCGCGGTCGAAGTCGAGCGCGGGGTTGGTTTCGGCGAAATGGTAGTGTGAGCCGACCTGAACCGGGCGGTCGCCGGTATTGGCGACCATCAAAGTGATCGCATCAGTGTCGGCGTTCAGGGTGATTTCACCATCAGCTGGGAACAGCTCCCCGGGGATCATTTGTTCAGCTTTGTGATCAGCGCGAGAGCAGCCAGCGCAACAACCGCCAGCCCAACGCCCATCGCGGCGTAATCTGTGCCGTGCGCGTGGATATGCGTTCCGTTGTGGGCTGCTGCGGGGCCAGCGAAGATCAGGGCGGGGAAAAGCATGCGGGTCATTTTGGTTTCCTTTTCAGCGAATGGGATTGTGGACGGTCACCAGCTTGGTGCCATCTGGAAAGGTGGCTTCGACCTGAACCTCGTGGATCATTTCAGGCACACCCTCCATACATTGGTCGCGGGTGATCACTTCAGCCCCGGCCTGCATCATGTCAGCAACTGAACGTCCATCGCGCGCACCCTCGACCACGGCGTCGGTGATCAGGGCGATCGCCTCTGGGTGGTTCAGCTTGACTCCGCGTGATAGCCGCTTTCGGGCGACCTCGGCGGCCATGGCGACCAGAAGTTTGTCTTTTTCACGAGGTGTCAGATTCATGTCAGAGCATCCAGCATCGGGGTAATGTGTCTTTGTTCAACCGGCGCAAAATCGGCATCAATGTGCGGCGAAGAGCCAAGCTGTTGTCGGCCAGAATACGGATAGCCAGAAGGCCGTCTTGGATTAGTGTCGCCCCTGCGTCCTCGGGCAGCATTTTGCGAATGGAATCCAGATGACCTTCGGCCGACTCCGAAGCAAAGACGATCAGCGCCATCGCTCCTGCGCCGTTTGCAATATGCGGCTTGGACAGATGCTTGTGCCAATCACCAGAAAACCGGATCGCGTCAAGGAACACCGTCTTTCCTTGGCGTTGTATCTCGATCCGATCGTTTAGGCGGATATCAGTAAGCGTCTCGCCCATAGCGATGCGCCCGAATATGAGAGGCTCTACCATCAGCATCTCGGCATCCTGCGCGATCTCGATTTTCAGGCGTCGGTTCAGCGCACTGCCATTGAACAGAATGGTCTCTTGCGGCAACCAGTTCAGCCGGGCTTCAGTCTCAACAGTCAGATGATTGGTAACCTGGCCACATTCTTGCGGCTTGGCCTTGTAGGCACGCTCGCAGGCTTGTGTTGTCAAAGTCAGCGCGGTTCCTTTCGCCGCCTTGCCGGAAAATCGAAATGAATCGCCCCCGGTTATGCCGCCGGCCGTGTTTAGGAGAACCGCGTCAAGATCAGGTGTATTGGTTCTGGGGAACAGGCACTTAAAAGACCCGGACTGGCGAAACTTGTTCAGCACCGTCCTGGAGCCCAATTGCTTGGTGCTCAAGCTGACGGCGCCTGCAGCACGCGGTGGAACAGCACTGTGCGTGGGCAATATGGCTGTAACTTGGGTAATAGGGCACCTTTAGAGCTTGGTTCGGTGGCACCTGTTTCTCTGTTGAAGGGGCGGAACACTAATCTACAGTGTCGAAATCTGCTTATTTCGACATCGCGCGTCTAAATTTTAGACAGCGACCCCGGTCTTGGATGAAAAAATAGGCGCATCTCGCCGATTTCCCAAATTGGGTTAATGGTAAGTTGCCAAGCTTGCTGCGATGCAGAAACCGTATGGGTGCCACCGCGGAAACGACCCGGGGGTGTGTGACGGCTGCGCGAATTGGACCTCGAACACAACCGCCACACGGAACGCAACAACAGTTGCGGGGATCAGGTAGAAGAAGAGTGTGCCTTTGCGCAAGCCCTCTCTCCCGGCCCCGCCAGGAGGATTACATGAAATCGCTCAAATCCACGCTCGCCGGATCACTTGTATTTGCTGCCGTGGCCACCGCCGCACTGTCGGCTGAAGACACGATCAAGGTTGGCGTGCTGCATTCGCTGTCCGGCACGATGGCGATCTCGGAAACCACGCTGAAAGACACGATGCTGATGCTGATCGATCAGCAAAACGCGAAGGGCGGCCTGCTGGGTAAGCAGCTTGAGGCGGTTGTGGTCGACCCCGCATCCGACTGGCCGCTATTTGCTGAAAAAGCGCGCGAGTTGCTGACCGTGCATGAGGTGGACGTGATCTTTGGCAACTGGACCTCGGTTAGCCGGAAATCGGTGCTGCCGGTCATCGAAGAGCTGAACGGCCTGCTGTTCTACCCGGTTCAGTATGAGGGCGAGGAGTCCTCGAAAAACGTATTCTACACCGGCGCCGCGCCGAACCAACAGGCAATCCCTGCGACAGACTATTTTCTGGAGGAACTGGGGGTCGAGAAATTTGCTCTGCTCGGCACGGACTATGTCTACCCCAGAACCACCAACAACATTCTGGAAAGCTATCTGGAGCAGAACGGCATCGCGGATGACGATATCTTCGTCAATTACACGCCTTTCGGCCATTCCGACTGGTCCAAGATCGTGGCTGACGTAGTCGCGCTGGGCGCGGATGGCAAGAAAGTCGGTGTGATCTCGACCATTAACGGTGACGCCAATATCGGTTTCTACAAGGAACTGGCCGCCGCTGGCGTTTCGGCGGACGATATTCCGGTCGTAGCCTTCTCGGTCGGCGAGGAAGAACTGTCCGGTTTGGACACCACCAACCTCGTCGGTCACCTTGCCGCTTGGAACTACTTCCAGTCGGCGGATACCGAAGCCAACGCGGAATTCGTGGACACCTGGAAAGCCACCATGGGCGACGAGCGCGTGACAAATGACCCGATGGAGGCGCATTACATCGGCTTCAATATGTGGGTGAACGCCGCGACTGAGGCCGGTTCGACCGAGGTCGACGATGTGCGCGCTGCGATGTACGGGCAGGAATTCCCGAACCTGACCGGTGGGACTGCGGTCATGCTGCCGAACCACCATCTGGCCAAGCCGGTTCTGATCGGTGAGATTCAGGAAGACGGTCAGTTCGATATCATCAGCGAAACTGATGTTGTGCCGGGCGATGCCTGGACTGACTTCCTGCCGGAATCGGCGGTTCTGAAATCGGATTGGAAAGATCTGGGTTGCGGTATGTACAACACCGAGACCGAGACCTGTGTTCAGACCCTGTCGAACTACTAAAATCCTTTGGCACGGCGGGAACACTGCCCGCCTTGCCCCAAGACACTCGGGTTTCGCCAAATGTTACGACTACTCCTCGCGGGTCTCGCAATCCTGTGCGCCTGCCTGACTGCCAACGCGCAAGAGACTGGCCTGCAGCCGATCCTGCAAGAGCATCAGGAGATCATCGCCAAAAGCTCGCGCAAGACAATCGGGCCTGCGATTGATGCGATCGCAAGCAGCGGGTTGCCACAGGCACAGGTGATGCTTGAGACATGGGCCGCCAAGAATGTGTGGATGCGCAAATCCGATGGCCTGTTCTTTGCGGGTCAGAAGGCCGAGGGGCGGTCATACGAGCTGACCGATTTCGATACTGGCGAGGTCGTCGGCACGTTTGAAAAATCCGACCTGAAACAGTTGAAACCCAATAGCGGTGTACGCGCGATGATCGGCACCGCTCTGGTACAGTTCCAACTGACCGACCCCAGCCGCGCGAAACGGCTGGCGGCGCTGCGGTCAATTCAGCGCGACCCCGAGGGCGCTTTGCTGGACCCGTTGCGCGCCTCGATCCCGGATGAACCCGATGCTGATCTGAAGGCACAGAAACAGCGGTTGGAGAGGCTGCTGACCATCGGCCATGACGCCGACACGGCGGCCCGTGTGGCTGCGATTGAAGAAATGTCCGGTGATCTGGGTGTGGACATGCGTGCAGCCCTGAACCCGCTGGTCGTGACGAAACGGCAGGCGGCTGAGGTGCTGCCTGACGATGCGAACGTGGCTGTGGTTCTGGAACCCGGATCGGACGCGCTGCCAAAGGATGTAGCCTATGACCTGCTGGTGGCGCGTGACTTTGCTGCGCCCCAAGTGTCGCCCGAGGATATCCGCGCTGCACTGGCCGAGAATATCGAAGGAGGCCGCGTCGGCGGCATCCCCGTTGCGCAACTGAACACCGACACCGCCCGCGCGCAGGCTTATGCCGCGCTGGCGGCCGCCGGTACTGTTCCGGCGCTGGTGACGCAGGCGGATGTCGACGCCGCGCTGGATGCGCATGTGTTCTTTGAAACCTATGCTGAGCCTTCCCCCGAAGTCACCGCCGCCGCTGCAAAGGCTCTGGAGGCCATCGAACTGAAGGTGGGATTGAACCAGACGCTTGACCTGACGCTGGACGCGATCTCTCTGGCGTCGATCTATTTCCTGGCGGCTATTGGCCTCGCCATCACCTTCGGCGTCATGGGGGTGATCAACATGGCACATGGCGAGTTCATCATGATGGGCGCCTATACCGGCTACGTGGTGCAGCAGTTCATCCCCGACCATACGCTGTCGATCATCGTCGCCATCCCGATGGCTTTTGCGGTCACCTTCGCCATGGGCGTCGCGATGGAGCGGCTAGTAATCCGCTGGCTCTATGCCCGGCCGCTTGAAACGCTGCTTGCGACGTTTGGTATCTCAATTGCCCTGCAGCAACTGGCCAAAAACGTCTTTGGTACGCAGGCTCGTCCGCTGACCGCGCCCGGCTGGCTGGACGGGGCTTGGGTGCTGAACGATGTGGTCTCGATCAGTTATATCCGCATCGCGATCTTTGTGCTGGCGATGATCTTTCTGGGGCTGTTCCTTTACATTATGAAACGCACACGGCTGGGGCTTGAAATGCGCGCGGTCACGCAGAACCCGCGCATGGCCGGGTCGATGGGGATCAATCCGGGGCGGGTGAACATGCTGACCTTCGGGCTGGGCTCGGGCATCGCCGGGATTGCGGGTGTCGCCATCGGCCTCTTTGCCAAGGTCACATCAGATTTGGGCAACGATTATATCGTACAAAGCTTCATGACCGTCGTTGTCGGCGGTGTTGGCAACATCTGGGGCGCGCTGGCAGGTGCCGGAATGATCGGCTTCCTGCAGAAAGGGATCGAGTGGATGAACCCATCGAACACCCTCGCGGCGCAAACCTACATGATCATCTTCATCATCATTTTCATCCAGTTCCGGCCAAGGGGCATCATCGCCCTCAAGGGCCGCGCGGCAGGGGATTGAGCCATGGAACGCAGCTTTATCTCCAAGAACCCATCCGTGCTGGTCTTTCTTGCCATCCTGTCCCTTTTCACCCTGAGCGTGACGATCCTGTCCGAGGGATTCGGGGTCGGTGTGATCTCGACCAGCTTCGTCAAAACGCTAGGCAAAACCCTGTGCCTGTGCCTGATCGCAGTGGCGATGGATCTGGTCTGGGGCTTCACTGGCATCCTGTCGTTGGGTCACTTCGCCTTCTTCGGGCTGGGGGGCTACATGATCGGCATGTGGCTGATGTACGAACGCACCCGTCTGATCGTGGTCGACTCGCTGGCACAGGCCGAAATTCCACCGACTTCAGCCGAGGTAGTGGACGCCATCGCAACACAAGTCTTTGGCGTTGTCGGATCGTCGGAATTTCCGTTGATCTGGGCGTTTTCCCACAGCCTGACCCTGCAGCTTGTTCTGGTTGTGTTGGTCCCCGGTTTGCTGGCGCTGATCTTTGGATGGTTGGCTTTCCGGAGCCGTGTAACCGGTGTGTATCTGTCGATCCTGACGCAGGCCATGACTCTGGCGCTGGCCCTGTACCTGTTCCAGAACGACAGTGGCTTGCGTGGCAATAACGGGCTGTCCGGCTTGCAGAACCTGCCAGGTGTCACCACCTCACAGGACGTCGTGTCGATCTGGTTCCTATGGGCTTCGGCACTGGCGCTGGGTCTGGGCTATATGCTGGCCGCATGGATTGTTTCAGGCAAGTTCGGCTCGGTCATCCGCGGCATTCGCGATAACGAGGCACGAGTGCGCTTCCTTGGCTACTCGGTCGAGGTCTACAAGCTTGCCGTCTTCACCCTGACTGCTTGCATCGCGGCCATTGCCGGCGCGCTTTACTATCCGCAAGCCGGCATCATCAACCCCGAGGAGATGGCTCCAATCGCTTCGATTTATTTGGCCGTCTGGGTCGCAATCGGTGGACGAGGTCGCTTGTACGGCGCGGTAATTGGTGCAGCTTTTGTCAGCCTTCTGAGCACGTGGTTCACGGGCGGGCAGGCCCCGGATATTTCGCTTGGGTTTTACACGATCAAATGGGTCGACTGGTGGCAGGTGCTACTGGGCGTAACTTTCGTGTTGGTTACGCTGTTCGCCCCGCAGGGCATCGGAGGATTGTTCGACTTGTGGACCGACCGCCGCCACCCGGACAGGCATGGGGCAAATCTGGGACCAGATGACGGCGCCCTGCGAGAGAAGGAGGCCATGGAATGAACACGTTGCTTGAGGTTAGCGGTGTTTCGGTCACTTTCGACGGTTTCCGAGCTATCAACAACTTATCGTTCCAGATCGGCGAGGTCGAACTTCGTGCAGTGATCGGCCCGAACGGGGCAGGGAAAACCACGTTCATGGACATCATCACAGGTAAAACCCGGCCCGATGAAGGGCGTGTCATCTGGGGAGAGAAATCCCTATCTTTGTTGGGACTTTCCGAAGCAAAAATTGCGCAGGCTGGGATCGGGCGGAAGTTTCAGAAACCAACGGTTTTCGAAGACCAGACCGTGCACGAAAATCTGCTGATGGCACTTCAGAACAAACGTGGCTGGCTTCACGTGCTTTTCTATCGAACCTCCACTGACGATTTGCAGAAAGTTGAAGAACTGGCCGTCGAAATCGGTCTGCATCAAGACCTAAGCCGCAAGGCTGGTGAACTGAGCCACGGTCAAAAACAATGGCTGGAAATTGGCATGCTGCTGGCCCAGGAACCACGACTCTTGCTGGTGGACGAACCTGCCGCCGGCATGACACCGCAGGAGCGCGAACACACCACCGACTTGCTGTTACAAGCCGCCAGAACCCGCGCCGTTGTCGTGGTGGAACACGATATGGAATTTGTTCGGCGCCTGAATTGCAAAGTCACGGTTTTACACGAAGGGTCCGTCTTGGCTGAAGGGAGCCTTGATCACGTGACATCTAACCAGGACGTCATCGACGTATACTTAGGGCGCTAAACAATGCTGAAGCTGACTGATCTGACTCTACATTATGGGCATTCGCAAATCCTCAACGGGATTTCCATGGAAGCCAGACAAGGCGAAGTGACTTGCGTCATGGGGACCAATGGTGTCGGGAAAACCAGCCTGATGAAGGCAATATCAGGTACGCATCCGCGTTCGGCTGGCAATCTGGAACTGGACGGGGAATCTTTGGGTGTCTTGCCTGCTCATCAAATGGCGTGGAAAGGCGTGGCTTATGTTCCACAAGGTCGTGAAATATTTCCTTTGCTCACAGTTCGCGAAAACCTTGAAACGGGGTACGCCTGTCTGCCAGCCAGCGAGCATTTCATTCCAAATGAAATTTTTGACATGTTCCCGGTTCTCAAGCAGATGCAAAACCGTCGCGGAGGTGACCTTTCTGGAGGTCAGCAGCAACAGCTGGCGATCGCGCGGGCACTGATAACGCGGCCACGCCTTCTTCTGTTGGACGAGCCGACCGAGGGTATTCAGCCCAACATCATCCAACAGATAGGCGAAGTCATCCGGCACCTTAGAGCCACGAGCGGAATGGCAATCATCTTAGTGGAGCAATACTTTGACTTTGCCTATGATCTTGCCGACAGATTTATCGCGTTGCGACGTGGCGAAGTCTTAATCAACAGCACCAGGGAAGACGTGACACGCGATAAGTTATTACAGGCCGTAACAGTCTAGCGCTGATACTTGAAATTGGTTTCGGGATTGAAGAATGAGGCGCAAAATTTGGCTTAATTTAAGCTAGGGGCATGGTTTGAACCTCTGAACACGTTCAATTGAAACCGTAATTTTTTTTGAAATCTCATCGTTCGGCGTTTCCTGCCTTGAAGGGCAAGTACTTTTGATCAGGTGAAGGACTTCATTTCGCGCTGAAGTTCGACATGGAAGCCGTCCCAACTTGCACCGCAATTCGAGTAATATCGGCTTTCTAGACGTATGCATGTTGTGGAAGGCTTTTGAGGCACAAATGGCAAAACCTGTGCACCGAAGACTTTCCGCATGATTGAAAATCAATGCTTTAAGTGTCTTTAAATGGTAACTCTATGTAACGCCTGACATTCCTTGAAGGACGACACACAGTTCCGCACCCAGCGACAGAACCTTACCATTTTCGCCTCACTTCCTTCGTCCAGCACCTAGACTGACCTCATTGCCCCCGATGTCATATTGGCAAAATCAGGGCTGATTTGCAGACCAGACGGAGAAGCTGTCTGTTCCTGCGGAACTGTCACGTAGTGAGCGCGGATGGGGTCGAGGCAACGCTATTCGACAGGGGTGGCGCGGCCTGCAGGCGCAGCCGAGGACACGGTATCGTCTAATCGACTCGCCCGAGGGTGAGCGCAGCGTCTTACCCCTGAAGGCCAGGTGCGATTGGCTTGCCCAAATCCCGCTGTCCCCAAAACAAGCGCGGCGGTGCAGGCTACGCGATTACTCTTTGCACCAGAACACGTTGTTTTCCTAGAAAAAGGGCTGAGAGCGGACGTTCGCGGCTGTTTCTAGCGAATATCAGATTCGAAGCTACGGCAGAAGACAATCATACCGCTGCGAAGTCATTGAATGTAGAATGAAAATTTGCGCTGCCTGGAGAAGGTTAAATTTTCGATGCGCCGAAGATGGCAATTGTTGTTCAAGTGTATAAGGCGGTAGAGTTCTGCCCATACCGCCTAATGCCCGTCAATGACCTCAGTCCACCGCAAGTTCCGTTATTTCCCGGCGGAAGGGTAAATCGTCACCGATATCCTTGCCATCAAGTTCACGCGCATAACGGTGGCCGGCATAAGTGGCCCAGGCAATCGGGCCGGGCGCGTTGGCGTCGCCGATCAGTTTAACCGACTTGATGCCAGCATCCGCCCATTCGGCTTCGCGCGCTTTCAGGTCGTTGAATACGGCGTTGTTTTCCAGGCGTGACGCTACCATCACAACCGCGTCCGCGTCGATCTTCCAGGTCCGGTCCGTGTAGACGCAGTTCGAAACCACATGATCCGGATGGATTTCGGCAATGCCTTGGTTCAGGACGATCTCGACACCAGCCTCGACCAAACGTGGGTGGATAGCGATCTGTTCAAGCGTGTTATTCGTCCAGTCGCTGACATAAGCCGATGGTGTGACCAGCGTCACCTGCGCATCGTTCCTGCTTAACAATTCGGCCAGCACACCCCCCATATAGTAGTGGTCGTCGTCATAGACCACGACGCGTCCCGAGGGGATGGTTCCATTCATCAGATCGTCGGGGGTATAGACCCTGGCCCCCTCTGCGATCGGCATCGGCACGACGTGCTGACGGGAAACGCCGTCGCGACGCCAGGTTGCACCGGTGGCGATACAGACGTTTTCGAACCCGAATTCCAGAATGCTCTCGGCATCCAGCTCGCTTTCACGGTATATTTCTACGTTCGGACGCTGGCTTAGTTGATAGTCACGGTAATCAACCACGCGACCCCAGGCCGACAGGCCAGGCAGCAAGCGTTCACGGGCCACGCGACCGCCGATCACGTCGCGGGCCTCGGCTACAGCTACGTCATAGCCCCGGCGGCACAATGCCCATGCAGCCTCAAGTCCCGCCGGGCCCGAGCCGACGATTAACACGTTGTCGCTGTCGCCTTTGTCGTTCATCTTTTCGGGATGCCAGCCCTTGCGCCATTCCTCCATGAATGTTGGGTTCTGAGTGCAGCGGCTGATCGACATGGTCATGTCGCCAGTGATGCAGATATTGCAGCCGATACATTCGCGGATGTCCTCGATCCGGCCTTCCTCGATTTTTTTTGGCAGGAAAGGGTCGGCAATCGATGGGCGGGCGCAGCCTATGAAATCCAGCGTGCCGGACTTGACCATTTTGGCCATCACATCCGGTGACGTGAATCGTCCGACGCCGACGATGGGTCTATCGGTTAATTCATGAATGCCACGCACCAGCTCTTCCTGCGCGGCCTCTTCTTTGAACCGTGAGGGGCCGGAGCAATCTTCCCATGTCCCCTGCGCTAGATCCCACAGGTCGGGCAGGTCTTTGTTCATCTCGATATAGTCACGCACCTCGGCGTTCGAGAAACCGAGTTCTCCAATGGTTTCATCCAGGGAGACCCGCAGCGTAATCGCCATCGTGTCGCCCACCGCGTCGCGCATTTCGGCGATGACCTCCTGGCTGAATCGGGCGCGATTTTCCAAGGATCCACCGTATTCGTCGCTGCGCTGGTTAGTAGCGCGGCTGAGGAAGTGCTGGAAGATGCCAAACCCATGCGCGCCATACAAGCAGATCAGGTCAAAACCTGCATTTTTCGAACGTTTTGCGGCGTTCACGAACCATCTGCGTAGGTCTTTGATGTCCTGCTTGTCCAGCGCGCGTGCCTGTACCGGGTCATTGGTAAAGGTGCGGATGGGCAGAGCCGAGGGGGCCAGTGGCACCTCCTTGGTATACAAATTCGGCCCGTTGATCCCGGAATAGGCCAGCTGGATACCCGCCAGTGCACCATGCGTCTTCATCCGCTCGGACATCTTGCGCAGTTGCGGGATATCCTTGTCCTCCCACAGGCGCAGTTCGATGAAGGGGGTGATTTCCGAGGTGTGGTGCATCTCGCACTGTTCAGTGAAAATCACACCCCAGCCGCCTTCAGCCTTGATCCCACGCATCGCTGCAGCAGCAGAAGGATCGCGGTATCCGCCGCCGTTACAATGGGGCACCTGATAGAAGCGGTTCTTTGCGGTCAAAGGGCCGATCTGCATCGGTTCAAACAGAATGTCATAGCGTGGGTCGCGCATAGCTGGCTCCTTCAGGCTGGCTGATATGTTTGGGTCCCTCGGACCCCGGGTAGTGCGGTGTTTACAAACCGGCGGCGACTTCGGTGATGGCGTCGCGCAGGATATCTTCGATGCGGTCGATCATGGGCTCGTCCATAATCAGGGTTGGGGACAGGATCAGCACATTGCCCAGGGGCCGCGCGATCAGGCCGCGTTTTTGACAGGCGCGGGCCACCGTTAACCCAACTTGGGCATCTTCCGGATAGCTTTCTTTGGTGTCGCGGTCTTTGACAAACTCGATCCCGATCATGAAATGGCTGCCGCGCACCTCGCCGACAAGCTCGATGTCGGTCAGGCCGCGCAGGTTGTTTTCGAACCGCTTGCCGGTTGTGCGAACCCTCTCGGGAATGCCCTCACGCTCCATGATGGCAATGTTGGTCAGGCCCGCAGCCGCGGCGGCAGGGTGGCCCGAATAGGTCATGCCATGTAAGAACATGCTGTCCGGCCCCGAGATCACGTCGTGAATATCGTCCGAGACAATGGTCGCCGACAGCGGCTGATAGCCAGATGTCAGACCCTTGGCGGTTGTGATGATGTCGGGCACCATGCCAAATACGTCTTCCGAGGCAAAGAAATGTCCAAGTCGGCCAAAGGCGGTGACGACTTCATCGGCGACGTATTTGATATCGTTTGCTTTGCAGACCTCCCAGGCGCGTTTGTGGTATCCTTCGGGCGCCGTGACCACGCCGCCTGCGCCCTGAATGGGCTCGGCGATAAAGGCACAGATGTTTTCCGCGCCGATCCGTTCGATGCTTTCGATCAAATCGTCGATCAGGGCGTCCAGGAACTCGGCCTCAGTCATCTCGCCACCTTCGCGCCAATAGTGCGGCGAGCGCAGGTGTCGCACCAGATCGTTGGCTGCGTGCCAACCTTCGGAATAGCCGGGTGTCGTCATCGCCATGGCAAGGTGGGTCGAGCCGTGATAGGCCCCGTGCCGCGACAAAACCATTTTCTTTTCAGATTTGCCTTTGCGGATATTGTAGTGGTGTAGCATTCGAATGGCACTGTCATTGGCGACTGAGCCGGAATTGGCAAAATACACGGCGTTCAGATGCCCCGGTGCCAGCTGCGCGACCTTCTCAGCCAGGGCTGCTGCGGAGGGATGGGTAAAGTTGTAAAAGGTCGAGTAGTAGTCCAGCGTTTTCAGCTGATCGGTGATCGCGTTTATCATCTCGGCATTGCCGTGGCCGATATTGACGC
This sequence comes from Ruegeria atlantica, assembly GCF_013032505.1. Lineage (GTDB taxonomy): Bacteria > Pseudomonadota > Alphaproteobacteria > Rhodobacterales > Rhodobacteraceae > Ruegeria > Ruegeria atlantica_F. The sequence continues at coordinate 618,442 of NZ_WQCG01000003.1, read as the reverse complement.
ACCACAGACCCCCGATCCCGTCGATCAATTCGGCTCCGTCACTGTCATAGACATAAGCACCCTTCGCGCGTGAAATCACGGTGCGCGCGCCTTGCTGCTTCAACGCGTTCAGATCGGCGAACGACTGAATCAAGTGATCGTCCTGCGCAAGAATGTCGAGCGTATCTTTGGCCATGCTCAATCCCTCTGGTTTTCGATGTAAACTCGCGATTTCGGCATGGCTCGACGGGGGTGAAATCGCAAAGGCATACCACTTAATTTCAACAAAAATACTACTTTGCTCACTTTAGGGGGTATATACCCCCAAAGGGGTACCTGAAGATGTCACCAATTCCAGCACCAGACTTGTTGTCGGATGCCATTCTGGCCACCGGATCGGAACGTTTCAGCGATGCGCTGCACCAATGGCTGAATGCGACATGTTCTTTCGACAATTTCGCGATCATCGCCTTTTTTCAGAATGGCAACCCGCAGGTTCTGGCGACTCGTGCCCGAGACAGTCGCGTTTTCGAACGTATAGATAGCCACTATGTCAAAGGGGCTTATCTGCTGGACCCTTTTTTTAGTCTGCATCAAAAAGGCGCGGCGGATGGACTGTATCGTTTGACCGACGTGGCCCCTGACCAGTTCCAGCGCAACGAATACTTCAAATCCTATTACGCCAATACAACCCTGACGGATGAGCTTGCTTTCTTTTCAGGCCTCGCGCAGGGCGCTTCGATCACGGTCTGTATCGGCAGGGATGCCACCACCGCTTCGCGATTCTCGATTAGGGATCACAACGTGGCCACACAGGTTGCCCCGGTGGTCAATGCGCTGGTCAGGCAGAACTGGTCCGGCATCAGACCGCCACACGAGGATGAGCCGGGCGATGTCGTCGATCAATTGCGCCATCGCGTGTCCGCCGAACAAGACATCAACCTTAGCCCAAGACAGGCCGAGGTGGCTTTGTTGATCCTGCAGGGGCATTCGTCGATTTCCATCGGCCTTACGCTTGGCATCAGCTCCCAGACCGTCAAGGTCCTACGCAAGCAGCTCTACCGAAAATGCGGGATCTCATCCCAAGGCGAATTGTACTACCTGCTTGCGCCATACCTGTCGGAAAGCAGGCAAATGGCCGGAAAAACAAGATAATTTCCGTCAGGTTAGCCAAAGCCTAATTAAGAGATAGCCAGACAATAATTTCGCCCCTGTCGAACTTGTGAAACCTTGTCGATGAAACGCGCAAAAATTGCTTGAACAGTGCAGAACGTCAGGTCGTTCGGGTGGCTCTGGTCCTCTCAGATGTCCGCATCTGGAACGGAAAAGACAGTCGGTAACTGCGGCACTGGAGCCAGCAGGGTATGCGCGATTGCAACGACCCGCTCTGGTCAATGAAAGATGCAAAAATAGGGAACCGACACATGTCCATCGAGAAAACGGATACACTGGTTGTTGGCGGCGGACAGGCAGGCATCGCGCTGAGCGAGCACCTGGGCAACAACGATGTCCCGCACATAATCCTGGAAAAGAACCGTACCGCCGAGGCCTGGCGCACCGGCCGTTGGGATGCTTTGGTCGCCAATGGCCCGGCTTGGCATGACCGGTTTCCCAGCCTGCTGTTCAAGGGCGACGATCCTGACGCGTTCGTGCCCAAGGATCGGGTTGCCGATTATCTGGTTGAATACGCCGAAATGGTCAAAGCCCCGATCCGCGAAGGGGTTGAGGCACTCAAGGCTGAGCGTCTGCCGGGTGAAGGTGGTTTCAAGGTCGAAACCTCAGCCGGTGAGATTCATGCCAAACGTATCGTGGCCGCGACAGGCGCATTCCAGCATCCGGTGATTCCGCCGATCGTGCCGGAAACGGTCGACGTCAAGCAGCTGCATTCCTTCTATTACAAGAACCCCGAACAACTGCCCGAAGGGGCCGTTATGGTTGTGGGCGCGGGCTCGTCCGGCGCGCAGATCGCAGATGAGCTGAACCGGGCGGGCCGCAAGGTCTTTCTGTCGGTTGGCCCGCATGACCGACCTCCGCGCCGCTATCGCAGCCGTGACAATGTCTGGTGGCTGGGCGTGTTGGGTCTGTGGGACATGGCCGCGCAGAAACCTGGCACCGAACATGTCACCATCTCGGTCAGCGGGGCTCACGGCGGCCATACGATGGATTTCCGGCGCCTGGGGAATGAGGGAGTGACGCTCACCGGTATGACCAAAAGCTTCGAAAACGGCGTGCTGAGTTTCGCCAATGATTTGCAAGCAAACGTAGCCGCGGGCGACGCCAATTACCTTGAGATGCTAGACATGGCCGACGCATACGTGGAACGCACGGGCATCGACTTGCCGGAAGAGCCCGAGGCGCGCAAAACCTTTGCCGACCCTGACAGCCTGACCAATCCGCTCACATTGGTGGATTTCGCCAAGGAAGGCATCAACACGATCATCTGGGCGACGGGTTTCCGGCAGGATTTCAGCTGGATCAAGGCCGACGCTTTTGACGCCAAAGGCGCGCCGATCCATCAGCGTGGCGTATCCATCGCGCCTGATATCTATTTCCTTGGTCTGCCCTGGCAATCGCGCCGCGGATCGACCTTTATCTGGGGCGTCTGGCATGACGCGAAATACATCGCCGATCAGATCGCGATCCAACGCGCCTATGCCAACTATGAAGGCGAGGCGGCCATCATCGCCCCCGCAGCTGCGGAATAAAACAACAGGACAACGAAATGGCGCATACTCGCATTCGCAAATTCAACACCAAAGAAACCTATCCCGAACAGAACCTCGACAACGATCTGTGTCAGGCCGTAGTCACGCAGGGCGGTAAGACCGTCTACCTGCGCGGCCAGTGCCCGCAAAATCTGGACGATGCGGCCAATATCGACAGTCACGATCCGGTCGAGCAGACCCACAAGGTGATGCAGAACATCAAACAGTTGATCGAAGAGGCAGGCGGTTCGATGGAGCATCTGGTCAAGGTAGTCGTCTATATCACCGATGTGCGTCACCGCGAGGCCGTGTATCGGACCATGGGTTCGTATATCAAAGGTGTTCATCCCGTTTCGACAGGCCTGGTCGTTCAGGCGCTGGCGCGCCCGGAATGGCTGGTCGAAATCGACGGCACAGCTGTCATTCCCGATTGATCAATCGACAGAGCCGGATCGCGCTTCCTTTTCTTCCCCCTCAAGGCGCGATCCGGCTCTTGATTTACAGGAGATCCGAATGACTTTTTCACTGGTTGCCCGCTGCGCTGAAACCGGAATGTTCGGCTTGGCGATTTCGTCGTCCTCACCTGCTGTGGCCGCCCGCTGTTCATTTGCTCGCGCGGGGGTTGGGGCCGTTGCCTCTCAAAACGTGACAGACCCCAATCTTGGCCCGCTGACACTGGATCTGATGGAACAGGGAAAAACCGCGCCCGAGGCCATTGCTGAAATGACTGCCCGCGCGAAATTTATCGAATACCGGCAGGTTCTGGCCGTGGACAGCGCCGGACGCACTGCGATCCATTCCGGCCCCAACAGTCTTGGTATCTGGACGCAGGCGCAGGCCGAAAACGTTGCCTCGGGTGGCAACCTTCTGGCCAATGACCGAATCCCGCAGGCTATTGTTGATGGCTTCCTGTCAACCAAAGGCCACATCGGAGACCGCCTGATCGCCGCCATGCGTGCCGGATTAGCCGCGGGGGGTGAGGCCGGCCCTGTGCGTTCCGCGGGCATTAAGATCGTCGACACCGTCAGCTGGCCTGTGGCTGATCTGCGATGCGACTGGACCGAGGATTGCCCGATCGAAGCGATCGCAACTGCCTGGGGCGTCTATAAACCGCAGCTCGACGCCTATATCCAGCGCGCGCTCGATCCGCGCGAGGCACCGTCCTACGGCGTGCCTGGCGACGAATAATCACGGAGATACAGGATGTTGGACTATACACACGACGACTGGAAAAGCCGCGCCGCCGGTCTGTCCTTTCGCGGACAGGCGTTCATTGATGGCAAATTTGTTGATGCCGCCTCGGGCAAGACTTTTGACAGCATCAACCCTGCCTCCGGAGCAGTGCTGGCCCCGGTTGCCGAATGCGACGAAGTGGATGTGAACCGCGCTGTTACCGCCGCCCGCGCCGCGTTCGAGGATGGTCGCTGGTCACGCATGGCACCGGGCGACCGCAAGGCGGTGATGTTGAAACTGGCCGATCTGATCCGCAACAATCTCGAAGAAATGGCGCTGCTGGACAGTCTGGATATGGGCAAGCTAGTGACAGACGCCGCCACCATAGACGCGCCAGGGTCAGCGCATTTCTTCCAGTGGTACGCTGAGGCGATCGACAAAATTTATGACGAGGTCGCCCCAACCGGTCCCGGCGATCTGGCGTTGGTGAGCCGTGTGCCACTGGGCGTAGTTGGTGCGGTGACGCCGTGGAACTTCCCACTGGACATGGCCACCTGGAAAGCCGCGGCTGCGCTGGCGGCGGGCAACTCGGTGGTGCTGAAACCGGCTGAACAATCGCCCCTGTCGGCGCTGCGCCTGGCCGAATTAGCGGCCGAGGCCGGTGTTCCCGATGGTGTCTTCAACGTGGTTCCAGGTTTTGGCGCAACTGCGGGTCAGGCGCTGGGCAAGCATATGGATGTGGATTGTCTGGCCTTCACCGGCTCAACTGCCACAGGCAAGATGTTCATGCAGTATTCGGGCCAGTCGAATTTGAAACAGGTCTGGCCGGAAACCGGGGGCAAAAGCCCCAATCTTATCTTTGCCGATTGCGAGGATCTGGACACCGCAGCCGACATGGCGGCCTTTGGTATCTTCTTCAATCAGGGCGAGGTCTGCTCGGCCAATTCGCGGCTTTATGTTGAGCGTTCGATCAAGGACGTTTTTGTCGAAAAACTGATTGTCCGCGCGCAAGCGATGCAACCCGGCGATCCGCTTGACCCGGCCTCAAAAATGGGCGCCATCGTCGACGAAAAGCAGACGCAGGGCATCATGCGTTTCGTCGAAGATGGTAAAAAGACTGCCAATCTAGTGACGGGCGGCGATCGAGTGACCGTCGACGGCAAGGGTTGTTTTGTCCAGCCGACCATCTTTGATGACGTGGCCCACGACAATCCGCTGGCGCGGGACGAGATTTTCGGCCCTGTTCTGTCGGTTATTCCGTTTGATACCGAGGATCAGGCTGTGACTATGGCCAATGACTCCGTCTATGGGCTGGCGGCGTCGGTCTGGACCGACAACCTTTCCCGCGCCTGCCGGGTGTCTGACAAGCTGATGGCAGGGACCGTTTCGGTGAATACAGTGGATGCGCTGTCGGCAATGACACCATTTGGCGGAATGAAACAGTCAGGCTTTGGGCGCGATTTGTCATTGCACTCGCTTGAAAAATATACTGCCTTGAAAACAACGTGGATCAAGTACAAGGCTTGATCTGCGATACCGCGGGGATGCGCCTTTGCCTTTCAGATACACGCTGCGACAGCTTGAATATTTTGTAGCCGTCGGGAAGGCAGGCAGCATCGCCGCCGCCAGCGACAAACTAAACGTCTCGTCGCCGTCGATCTCGGCGGCGATTACCCAGCTTGAGGTCGAATTCGGCGTCACCCTCTTCGTGCGCGAACATGCGCGCGGCCTGTCGCTGACCAAGGCCGGACACAAATTCATGGAGCGTACCGAATTTGTTCTGCGCGAGGCTGAATTGCTGGCCACATTGGCCGGAGAGATCACCGGCAAGGTACAGGGTATTCTGTCGGTCGGTTGTCTGGTGACATTCGCGCAGATCATCCTGCCGGGATTGCGGCGGGAATTTGAGACCACGTATCCGGACGTCCGGATTGAGCAACGTGAATTGAACCAGGCCGATATCTTCAGCCAGTTACGCCGCGCCGAGCTGGACATCGCTCTGACCTATGATCTGGACATTCCCGCTGATCTTGAATTCCAGCCCCTGCACGATCTGCCACCCTATGTCGTATTGGGCGAAGGGCACCCTTTGGCCAATCGCGCCGAGCTGACGATCAAAGACCTGCAGGACAGCCCCATGGTTCTTCTGGATTTGCCATTCAGCGGCGAATATTTCCTGTCCTTCTTCCGGGACGCCAATATCAAACCCAATATCGCGGAACGCACCGCCGATATGTCGGTCATGCGGTCCCTGGTCGCCAATGGGTTCGGTTTCTCGATTGCCAATATCCGACCGATGAATGCTCTGTCACCGGACGGCAAGACCCTGATCTTTGTCCCATTGGCCGGAGAGCTGCGCCCTATGCGACTGGGGTTGCTGCGTGCGCGTGCCGAGAATGAGACGAACACGTCAAAAGCGTTTATCGAACACTGCGCTCAGGCCGTCCGGTCCGGTACGCTGCCGGGGCTCTGCGTGCGCGGGCAAGAATGACCTCGGGTCTTAGAAATCTCCTAACCCCTGCTTCGCCATTCCCGGATTTATGTTTCTTGCGGTTGGTATAGGTTTGAATTGAACGCCCCCTAGCAGCCAGAACTGCGCTGGCCGTCAAAGCGAAAGCAGACCAAAACCGATGATCTCGACACTGGATATTCTCGACCGGCTTGTTGGCTTTGATACGGTCAGCAAGAACTCGAACCTCGATCTAGCCGCCTATGTCGAAGAATTCCTTGAAGCGCGCGGATTTGCCGTGCATCGCATCACTGATCCCGGCGGCGACAAGACCGGGCTGTACGCCGAGAAAGGCCCGGAAGGCGACGGCGTGTTGTTGTCGGCGCACACGGATGTCGTGCCAGTCGAAGGTCAAAGCTGGACAAAAGACCCGTTTCGCCTGACCCGGGAAGGCAATCGTGTCTATGGGCGTGGCACTACGGATATGAAGGGTTATGTGGCCTCGGTCATGGCGCTGGCGGATCGTACGGCCGGGACAGACCTGCGTGAGCCGCTCAAGATCGCGCTGTCTTATGATGAGGAGGTGGGCTGTGTCGGTATCCAGCACATGTTGGACCGTCTCGCCCCGATGCTGGGCCAGCCCCGAGCCTGTTTCGTGGGCGAACCGACGGAAATGCAGGTGGCCGTGGGGCACAAGGGCAAGGCAGCGCTACGTGCAGTGTGCCACGGTCAAAGCGGCCATTCGGCGTTGGCACCGAAGTTTGTCAACGCGCTGCACCTGGCCACGGATTTTATCGGAGAGTTGCGCGCCCTACAGGAAAACTATGCTAAAAGCGGCCATAGCGACCCGGCCTATTCGGTGCCCTATACCACCTTTCACGTGGGCATGATGTCCGGTGGCAGGGCGCTGAATATCGTGCCGGATCGCGCGGAACTAACCTTTGAATATCGCCATCTGGCCGCAGATTTGGGCAAGGATATCCTAGCCCAGATTCAGGACGCCGCCCTCAGGGTTGGCGCGCGATACCAGTCCCTTTGCCCCGAGGCACGGATCGAGGTTGAACAGTATAACGCCTATCCTGGATTAGACGTCGCCGAGACCGAAGGTATTATCGCCTACGCCCAGAAACTGGCGCAAAGCAATGCCACAACCAAGGTCGCCTTTGGCACCGAGGCCGGGTTTTTCAGCGAGCTGGGTATTCCTACCGTCGTTTGCGGCCCCGGATCGATGGAACGTCAGGGGCACAAACCGGATGAGTATCTAGAGATCGACCAGTTAAGCGCCTGCGACGCGATGATGGATCGCATTCTGGAAGATATCAGCCGGTAACTTATCCAGCCTTTACCATAGGCAAAAAGCCCCCGGACGGAACCGGGGGCTTTCGTGTCGAATAATTGATCCGATTTACTTCTTCAAATTGGTCCAGATTTGGTCATAGACCGCCTGAGTTTCCTCGTCACAGACCTCGATAAATACGCCCGGTCCAGCGTTGGCATGGGGGTTCTTTTCGGGTTGTTCCGCAAGGGCCGGATCGAGGAAGTCTCCCACACCGTTCACGCCGGAATTGTACTGGGCAAAGTTGGAAACGGCTGCGATGTTTTCAGGCTCCAACAGGAAGTCCATGAATTTTAACGCGTTTTCGCGGTTGGGGGCATCTTTCAGCAGAACGACGTTGTCCATCCAAGCGATATACCCTTGCGTCGGGAAGGCATATTCCACATTGGCGCCTTCCTCGCGCGCCTTGGCCGAGAACCCGTCATAGATCTGACCCACGGCGGCGTCGCCCGAAACCAGAACCTCCTTCGCGGTGTCCGAGTTGAACGACGCCCAGTGCGCCTTAGCCTCTTGCAGCATGGCGTTTAGCGCCTTCAGCTGCTCGCGGTCGGTTGAACATTGCGGGATACCCATATGCAGTGCTGCCATGGCCATCACTTCGCCCTGACTGTCCAGCATGTTGATGCGGCCCTGCAACTCGGCGGGCGGGTTGAACAGGATATCAGTGGTCTGAATATCGCCGTCATAGGCATCGCGGCTGACCGCAAAACTGGTCGAACCCCACTGATACGGGATCGAGGATTGGCGACCGGGATCAAAGCCGGGATCGGCCCATTCCGGGGCGATGTTGCCTTTGTTCTTCAACTCACCATCGGCGATGGTGTCCAGCATGCCTTCACTTGCCATGATGGACACCATGTAGTCACCAGGCACCGACACGTCGTAAGTGCCAATTCCACCGGCCTTGAGCGAGGCCAGCATCGACTCGTTGCTGTCGTAAGTGTCCATGGTAACGGTGATGTCGGTTTCTTCGGTGAATTTGTCCAGAAGCTCCTGCGGGATGTATTCGAACCAGTGGTACAGAACCAACTCGCCCTCGGCCGCAGCTGCATTTGCACCCAAAGTCAAAGCAAGGGCTGCGACGCCGCTTTTCATCATATGTTTCATGTGTCTCTCCATCTGTTGGTTATTTTGTGTTGTCAGACTTGCTGACGAAATAACTGATCGTGACCATGATGATGGACACACTCAGCAACATGGTCGAAATCGCCATGATATTCGGTTTGATCCCTTGCTTGACCGAGCCGAAGATTGCCGTTGGCAGGGTTTCGACACCCGCACCTTTGACAAAGTTGGTGATGATGAAGTCATCCAGGCTGACGATAAAAGCCAAAAGAAAGCCCGAGATGATGCCCGGCATCATCAGCGGAAGCAGGATCTTGGTAAAGGCCTGTCGCTTGGTGGCATAGAGGTCCAGCGCAGCCTGTTCATAGCTGTCTTCGATCCCCTGCATCCGGGCGGAGATCGGCAGATAGGCAAAGGGAATACAGAATGCGATATGGGCAAGCAGGATGGTGAGCAGCCCGCGCTCAAACCCGATCGAATTGAAGAAGATCAGCGTCGCAACGGCCAGAACAATTTCGGGCACCATCAGCGGTAGGCTGATCAGTCCAAACGACACGGTCCGAAAGCGAAACTTGCCGCCACGCACCATGCCCGTTGCCGCCAGCGTCGCAATGGTTGTCGCTGTGGTCGCGGCGATGATTGCAATGATAAAGCTGTTTTTTGCTGCCGTCTTGAACTTGGCACTTTCCGGCCCTGTGAACACATCCACGTACCAGCGCAGCGAGATGCCTTCCCAGTTGGTCAGCGATTGTGAGGCGTTGAAGCTGTAGATCGTAACCACGACCAGTGGGGCATAGAGGATGACCAGACACAGCAGTGTGATCCCCTTAAAGCCGGTATAGGACTTGATGTCGAATTGCTTGCTTGCCATCGGTCAGCCCCCCACCTTGTCCGCTTTGGCCTGTTGCCGGGCCGAGAACATCAGGATGATCAGAACCATGGTCAGCAGGATCATCGAAGCCGCCGCACCAAACGGCCAGTTGCCGGCATTGCCCTTGAACTGTTCTTCAATCAGCGAACCGATCATGAAATTCTTGGCGCCGCCCAACAGGTCGGGCGCAAGGAACGAGCCCATCGATGGCACAAAGACCAGAATACAACCCGCAAAAACGCCCGGTTTCACTGCCGGAAGCAGAACCCGCCGCAGCGTGGTCCATTTCGACGCATAAAGGTCCGCTGCCGCCTCGGAGAGGGCGAAGTTATAACGCTCCACCGCCGCATAGATCGGCAGGACCATGAAGGGCAGGTAGGAATAGAAGAGTCCCAACTGCACCGCAAAGTTTGTGTTAACGATATGCAGAGGGCTGTCGATCAGGCCGATACTCATCAGAAAATCGTTCAGCGGCCCCTGATCGCGCAGCAGGAACTTCATCGACACGGTCCGGATCAGCAAGTTCACCCAATAAGGGATGGTGATCAGGAACACCCAAACCGGGCGCATATTCTCGGACCGGGTTGCGATGAAATAGGCGGTTGGGAACCCGATCACCAGGCTCAGCAGCGTCGCTGCTCCCGCCTGCCAGATCGAACGCCAGAAGATCGTGATATAGGTCCATTCGATCTTCGGAGGGTCATCCCCGAACAACCCACGATCAAAGAAGAACTGGTCGTAGGCGGCCAGAGAGAACTCCCAGATCACGCCGCCGCGGAACTCTTTCGTCAGGAAAGAGTAGATCAGCATCATGATTACCGGGGCCAGCACCAGGATTGCCAGCGTCACCCATGCGGGTAGCAACAGCCATGTACGGGCCTCTTTATAGGTGTCTGTGGTTGCGCTGCCGCCGCTTGCTGCACCCGCCGCCATCAGTCCACCAGGAGGCGCCCGGCCCCCAACTCCATGTTGACATACATCTCGCTGCCCGGCTCGAATATGCGCTTGTTTCCGCGATCCGAGTTCGACGTGCGCACGATGAAATCAGGGCCATCCTGCAAATCGACGATGGTGGTGATGTCGGTGCCGACAAAGATGTTTTCCTTGATCCGCCCCTTCAGGCTTTCGGATTCCGCGGGCGTTTCGGACATATAAAGCCGCTCCGGTCGGATCGACATGTGAACCCGAGAGCCGACATCAATCCCGTCAACCGAGTTGCAGGTCAACTCATGCCCGCCGCCGAGATGGCAGGTTGCGCGGCCATTTGCGACGTCGTCGACAGAAACCTCTAAAAGGTTGGTCTCTCCGATAAAATCCGCCACGAACATGTTGTGCGGACGCTCATAGATATCCGTCGGTGCACCCAATTGCTGCAGTTCACCCGCCGACATGACCGCGATGCGGTCGGACATAGTCAGTGCTTCTTCCTGATCGTGGGTCACGAAGATGAAGGTGATCCCAGTTTCACGCTGCAGATGCTTCAGTTCTAACTGCATCGCCTTGCGTAGCTTCAGGTCCAACGCTGAAAGAGGTTCGTCCAACAACAGAACCTTGGGCTGCGGAGCTAACGCGCGGGCCAGCGCAACACGCTGTTGCTGACCGCCAGACAACTGGCTGGGTTTGCGCGCCGAGAACTGGCTAAGCTGCACCAGTTCAAGCATCTCACCCGCTTTCTTGCGGGCCTCGGATTTCGAGGCGCCGCGCATTTCCAGCCCGAAGGCCACATTGTCAAGAATGGTCAAATGCGGAAACAGCGCATAATTCTGGAAAACCGTGTTTACCGGGCGTTTGTTGGGCGGCAGGTCCTCGATCTCATCGCCGTAAAGGTAAATGGCACCTTCGGTCACGGCCTCGAACCCGGCTATCATCCGAAGCAGAGTGGTTTTGCCACAGCCTGACGGGCCGAGAAGAGTGAAAAACTCGTTGTCCATGATCGACAGCGAGATCTTTTTGAGCGCGGTAAAATCGCCATAGCGCTTCACCGCGTCCCGCACGTCAATCGCGATTTTTTCTGTGTCAGACAATTGCGCCTCCCTGAGCATCGCGAGTTTGCACTCGGGTATATACGGGGTGCGCGATCCGCCTAAGAACTGACTTCCTCACTAAACATTAGGATTAGCCTAATCATTTCGATTTTTAATTAAATATCAGTATATTATCAAGACTCTGAAGGTTTTTCGTAAAATAGAAAAGCCCAGAGTGCACACTGGAAGTGCAACCTTCTCTCGTGTGGTGGGTGCAATGGAGCAGGGATCATTCAAGGCTTACGGCAAGGGTTTCAGTTGGAGTGTGCAAACCCTGAGCTTTTGTTCTCGGCCGCCTGACCTGCATAAGGGGATCGCGAGAAGCTCATCAGGGTGGTTTGACGGTGAGGTCGGACGAAGAGCGGGCACTTTAGTGCGGTTCATCCTCGCTGTCCGTGCCTCGAACGGGCGCAAACCCGCATCCATATTCCATTGCCCAGCAGGGCATTACACCAGCGATGGCACGAGGTTAGCCGACCGCACTCACCGCAGTGTAAAGCCGGCGAAACAGCGCCAATCTGCCGTGCAGCGCGTTGGGATCGACGGGTTCGAACCTATCGGTTGTTTCGGGCTGAATCGCCAGATCGGCAACATCAAAATCACCTACGCCGCAGGCCGCCAGCCGGGCCGCGCCATATGCTGGGCCAGAATCCGATCCTTCTGAGCGTACTACTGGTTTCCCTGTAACCGACGCTATCAGGCCCAATAAGAGGTCTGATTGGCTGCCACCTCCAATGGCCGCCAGTTCCGGCAAATCGTCGATCGTGTCTCCGAAACTCTGCGTAGCATCGGCAAAGCAAAAAGCGATTGCCTCCACCACGGAGCGGCAGATGTCCGCGCGTGTTGTTGAATCCTCAAGACCAAAGAAACAGGCCCGAATATGTGGATCGCCGAGGGGGCTGCGCTCGCCGGTCAAATACGGCAGGAAAACCGGCACGCGATCACCGTTAACCGTTTCCGCAAGCGCAACAACTTCAGCAGCGGATAACCCCAGTTGACCACCTATCCATGAAATCGGCCTTGCACCGTTCAGCATCGCCGCCATTTGATACCATCGGTCGGGAAGAGTGTGGGCGAAAGCATGCACATAGCGTTCCGGATTGGGCTTGTACCTGCGATCTGCCACAAACAGCTGACCGGATGTGCCCAGGGAAATGAAACCGCGCCCCGGTTCTGTTGCACCCAATGACACCGCCCCAGTTGCCGCATCTCCTCCGCCCGCCACGACAGGAACACCTTGTTTCAACCCGGTTGCTTCAGCAGCCTGCGTTGTCACCGTCCCAACAACACTTTGGCCATCAAAAATCTGTGGCAACCAGCCAGGCGACACTTCAGTGGCTTTGGCAATACCGTTATGCCAGCTGCGTGAAGCCTGATCGAGCCACATCGTACCTGCGGCATCTGATGTGTCGGTTGCCAACTCTCCATGCAGACATAGGCCGATGTAGTCTTTGGGCAGCAGGATGTGGGCCAGCCGGGTACAAATTGCCGGTTCATGTTTCTTGAGCCATGAAATCTTGGGCGCTGTAAAACCCGGTAACGGTAGGACGCCCGCGATCTGTCCGATCTGAGGCTGGGCGATGTGCAATTCGTCACACTCTTGTACCGACCTGCTGTCGTTCCATAGGATTGCCGGGCGGATCGGGTGCAGATCGTGATCCAGCAACACGGCCCCATGCATTTGGCCCGACAACCCAACGGCCTTGACTTCCGACAGCGTGATTTGCCGAGCAAGCTGGTTCAGTGCATCGCGCGTTGCCTGCCACCACAAATCCGGGTGCTGCTCTGACCAACCGGGCTGTGGAGAAGACGTCTTGATCCCTACCGAAGAAGTCGCGAAAATTCGATCGGCATCCGCACAAACAAGTTTGACGGCGGACGTTCCGATATCGATCCCGAGATACATTCAAACCCCTTGCTTGCAAAAACGTCCGGAACTTGTCTGGCTATTGATTTTTTAGCGCGCGCAAAGAATATGTAAAAGTAAGATAAGATCAAGGCGGCTAAGTTCCGCAGGCAGACTGGCATGACCAAAATAAAGAATATGGAAGAGTTCGCAGCCCTCAGCGGGATCTCGCGGCCCACGGTGTCAAAGTACTTTCACGACCCGGACAGTGTTCGCCCGACGACAAGGGCTCGCATCGAAGAGGCGCTAGAACGATTTGACTACCGCCCGAACATCTATGCTGTGAATCAGAACCGAAAGTTGACCAAGAATATCGGTATTGTCGTACCCTATTTGGCTGACCCATTCTTTGCCGAGATCGCACGGTATCTCGAGCAAAGCTGTATAGCAGCCGGTTATCGGCCTTCGTTGTTCAGTTCGCATGGCGAGCAAAAGCTGGAAAACGAAATTCTGGACGGGCTGCAATCCATGAAGCCGGCCGGAGTTTTGTTGGCTCCGTTGGGGCGTGTTTCAGATCGGTCAGCGATTGAAAAATTTTGCGCAACTGTACCGACGGTTTTATTCGACAGTAACCTTGACGGTCTGGGCGCCGCGTTTATCGGATCAGACAATTTCAGCTTCGTGTCACAAACCGTGGAATATATGATCCGGACGGGCGAACCCCCATCTTTTTTCGAAATGCGTACGCCTGCGAACCCGAACGCGAACAAACGCCGAAAAGCCTATGTTGAAGTCATGGAGCGTCTCGGGTTCGAGCCTCATATCATCAAAGTTGACGGCAAGGGTTGGGCGTTTGAAGAGATCGGTCACAAGGGTGCTCTGAAAGTTCTGGCGGAAAACGGACTGCGAACAGACTCGGTCCTGTGCAGTAATGACCGGCTTGCAATCGGATTTCTTGCAGCCTGCTACGAGCAGGGGATTCGGGTTGGTCGCCGGGATGATTGCGCGCTGCGCCTGGCCTCAAATGACGATCATCCTTTCGCAAAGTTCACGTGCCCCTCTTTGACTACAGCCGCCCATGATTATGACAATGTGGCTGCACGCAGTGTGGAGACGCTGTTTGAACTTATTGAAAATGGGGGGAAATTTGATACCCGGACCGAAACGCTTTTCCCTGCTCGGCTTATTTTAAGAGACTCCGCATAGCTAATAAATTTTAACGCGCGTAAAGTTTTTATTGACGCCGCGACAATTTAGAAACTACTCTCCTTGCATGGCATCCAAGCTCAGGGAGGACAGGGATGTATTTAAAGAACGCACTTCGTGCGGCGACTGCATTGACTTTCGTCGCTACGGCAGCAGCCCATGCGCAATCCATCACCATCGCAACCGTGAACAACGGCGATATGATCCGGATGCAGGGCTATACCGACAAATTCACCGAGGCGACCGGTATTGACGTTGAGTGGGTGACGCTGGAGGAAAACGTGCTGCGCCAGCGCGTAACCACCGACATTACCACCAAGGGCGGTACGTTCGACATCATGACCATCGGCATGTACGAAACGCCGATCTGGGGCGCGAATGGCTGGCTGGTGCCACTGGATGGTCTGTCCGAAGAATACGACGTTGGCGACATTCTGCCTGCGATGGCAGGTGGCTTGAGCCATGACGGAACGCTATTCGCAGCGCCGTTCTATGGTGAAAGCTCGATGATCATGTACCGCACCGACCTTATGGAAAAGGCGGGCATGGAAATGCCTGAGGCCCCGTCTTGGCAATTCATTAAAGAGGCCGCCGCTGCGATGACTGACCGCGACGCCGACATCAACGGCATTTGCCTTCGCGGCAAAGCTGGTTGGGGTGAAGGTGGGGCGTTCATAACGGCGATGTCGAATTCATTCGGCGCCCGCTGGTTCGACGAAGAATGGAAGCCCCAGTTCGATCAGCCCGAATGGGCAGATACGCTGAATTTCTATGTTGAAATGATGACCGAATCTGGTCCTGCCGGCTACGCCACCAATGGGTTCAACGAAAACCTGTCGCTGTTCCAGCAAGGCAAGTGTGGAATGTGGATCGACGCTACTGTTGCAGCTTCGTTCGTTACTAACCCAGACGACTCCACGGTCGCAGATCACGTAGGGTTTGCGCTTGCACCTGACACTGGACTGGGCAAAAGGTCCAACTGGCTTTGGGCGTGGGCACTGGCTATTCCTGCCGGTACACAGCAAGAAGACGCAGCCAAGCAATTCATCGAATGGGCGACTTCAAAGGACTACATTGAGCTGGTCGCAGAAAGCGAAGGATGGGCAAACGTACCTCCGGGCGCACGTACGTCTCTGTACGAGAATCCAGAGTACCAAAAGGTTCCGTTCGCCAAGATGACGCTGGATTCGATCCTGTCAGCTGATCCTAACAACCCGACGGTGAAACCGGTCCCTTATGTTGGCATCCAGTTTGCAGCAATTCCGGAATTTGCAGGCATTGCCACGCAGGTAAGCCAGGAATTCTCGGCGGTCTACGCCGGACAACAAACGGTTGAGGAAGCGTTAGAGAAAGCGCAGGCCCTAACAGCCGAAGAAATGGAAGCCGCAGGGTACTGACGCCTTCCTACTACGGGCGGGCATTGATCTGCCCCCCCGTTCACCCTTCCACAATTCGCGTTTTTCTCGCAGGCTGGCTTGTGCCTGAACAGAGAGGGTTTGCGTCATGGCAACTCAACATTCCCGATCCGTCGCGCGCCTGATGATGGCACCCGCAGTGGTCCTGCTACTTGGCTGGATGCTCGTGCCGCTGACGATGACGCTGTATTTTTCCTTCAAAAAATATCTTCCGCTACGCGGCGGTGATCTGGGCTGGGTCGGGTTCGACAACTATGTCCGATTTGTCTCATCAAGTTCGTTCTGGCCAGCTGTTCAGGCAACCCTGATGATCGTGGGTGGCGTGTTGGTCATCACGGTAGTGTTGGGAATTCTGTTGGCGATGCTGCTGGACCAACCGATGTGGGGGCAAGGCGTTGTTCGTATCCTTGTGATCGCGCCGTTCTTTGTCATGCCTACCGTGTCAGCGCTGGTCTGGAAGAACATGTTCATGGACCCGGTCAATGGCTTGCTTGCCCATCTGTGGCGCTTTTTCGGGGCCGAGCCGATCTCGTGGCTGTCAGAGGCGTCCATGACATCGATTATCATGATCGTCTCTTGGCAGTGGCTTCCGTTCGCGACGCTGATCCTGCTAACCGCAATCCAGTCTCTGGACAGTGAACAGTTGGAGGCTGCTGAAATGGACGGCGCGCCGGTGCTGAAACGTTTCTATCACATCGTCCTGCCGCATCTGAGCCGCGCGATCACCATTGTGATCCTCATCCAGACGATCTTTCTGCTGTCGATCTTCGCCGAAATCTTCGTGACCACCGGCGGCGCATTCGGCACCCGTACACTCACCTACCTGATCTTCCAGCGTGTGTTGGAAAGCCAGAACGTTGGCCTCGGATCAGCCGGAGGTGTCTACGCCATCATCCTTGCCAATATCGTTGCGATCTTCCTGATGCGCATCGTTGGCAAAAATCTGGACGCGTGAGGAGGTAAGAATATGGCCCGCACCGTCACAACCCGCCGAAAATCACTCAATACTGTCCTGGCATGGGCCGTTGGTTTGTTGATCTTCTTCCCGATCCTCTGGACGATCCTGACCAGTTTCAAGACTGAAGCGCAGGCAATCGCCAGCCCACCTTTGTTTCTGAACTTCAATTGGACGCTTGAGAATTATGCCATCGTGCAGGAACGCTCGGACTACATGCGGTTCTTGTGGAACTCGGTCATCATCGCGGGCGGCTCGACCATACTGGGTGTGATCATCGCAGTGCCCGCCGCTTGGGCGATGGCGTTTGTGCCATCCAAACGCACCAAGGACATCCTGCTTTGGATGCTGTCCACTAAGATGCTGCCAGCGGTTGGTGTTCTCTATCCGATCTACCTGCTGTTCATCCGTCTGGGTCTGCTGGATACGCGTGGAGGGCTGGTCGTCGTGCTAATGCTGATCAACCTGCCGATCATCGTCTGGATGCTTTACACCTATTTCCGCGAAATCCCCGGGGAAATCCTGGAAGCCGCACGTATGGATGGCGCGACGCTGAAAGAGGAAATCCTATATGTCCTGACGCCCATGGCCATCCCTGGGATTGCTTCGACTGTGCTGCTGAACTTCATCCTGGCGTGGAACGAGGCGTTCTGGACCCTCAACCTAACCGCCGTCGACGCCGCTCCTCTCACGGCCTTCATCGCCAGCTACTCCAGCCCCGAGGGCCTGTTCTTTGCCAAGCTCAGCGCAGCCTCGACCATGGCAATCGCACCAATCCTGATCCTTGGCTGGTTCAGCCAGAAACAACTTGTCCGCGGCCTGACCTTCGGCGCTGTGAAATAAGGAACACGACACATGGGACGTATACAACTCAAGTCCGTGACCAAAAGCTTCGGCGACGTTGAGGTCATTCCCCCGCTGGACCTGACCATCGAGGATGGTGAGTTCACCGTTTTCGTCGGCCCCTCGGGTTGCGGTAAATCCACCCTTCTGCGTCTGATCGCGGGGTTGGAAGACATCACCTCGGGCCACATTGAAATTGACGGAACGGACGCGACCGACGTGCCACCCGCCAAACGTGGGTTGGCGATGGTTTTCCAGTCATACGCGCTTTACCCGCACATGACCGTACGCAAGAACATCGCTTTTCCCCTGCGTATGGCGAAACTGGATCAGGCCGAGATCGACAAGCGTGTCGAAGGGGCGGCAAGTGTGCTAAACCTGACCGACTACCTGGATCGACGTCCGGGTCAGCTGTCCGGCGGGCAGCGTCAGCGAGTTGCCATTGGCCGGGCGATCGTCCGCGAACCCGCTGCATTCCTTTTCGATGAACCTCTTTCGAATCTGGATGCAGCGTTGCGCGTTGGCATGCGGCTGGAAATCAGCGAATTGCACGAACGTTTGGCGACCACGATGATTTATGTCACCCACGATCAGGTCGAAGCCATGACCATGGCAGACAAGATCGTGGTGCTTCAGGCAGGCGTAATCGAGCAGGTCGGCAGTCCGCTGGAGCTGTACCGAACGCCCCGCAACTTGTTTGTCGCGGGGTTCATCGGCTCACCCAAGATGAACTTCATCGAAGGACCCGAGGCCGCGAAACACGGTGCCCAAACCATCGGAATCCGACCTGAACACATTGCGGTTTCGGAAACCGAAGGTGAGTGGTCCGGGGTTGTCAGTGTCTCGGAACACCTCGGCTCGGACACCTTTTTCCATGTTCATGAAACGGGTCTGGCTGAGACAATCACCGTTCGTGCAGACGGCGAGGTTGGCTTCCGCCACGGTGACCGAATCCATCTGACACCACGCCAGGATGTCATCCACCGGTTTGACGCGAAAGGCTTGAGGATCGAATGACACGCCTGGCAGGCAAAACCGCCCTGATCACCGGGGCCGCGAGAGGCATCGGACTGGCTTTTGCGAAAGCTTACGTGGCAGAGGGTGCGCGTGTCGCCATCGCCGACATCGACATCCAACGCGCTCAGGATGCAGCGGCCGAGATTGGCGAGGCAGCACTCGCCGTCAAGATGGATGTCACCAACCAGCAGAGTATAGATGATGCCGTCGCGAAAACAGCTGCGCGTCTCGGCCCCATCGACATTCTGATCAACAACGCTGCCATCTTCACTGCAGCACCAATTGTTGAGATCGAGCGCGCGGACTTCAACCGAGTATTTGACATCAACGTTGCCGGCGCACTGTTCACGATGCAAGCCGTAGCGCGCCACATGATTGAAAACGGAATCAAGGGCCGGATCATAAACATGGCGTCGCAGGCCGGGCGCAGGGGCGAACCTCTGGTCGCCGTGTACTGTGCCAGCAAGGCCGCAATCATATCCCTGACGCAATCGGCGGGGCTGAATTTGATCTCATACGGGATCAACGTGAACGCAATTGCTCCGGGCGTTGTTGACGGCGAGCACTGGGATGGGGTTGATGCGTTTTTCGCAAAGCATGAAGGCAAACCGCTGGGCCAGAAGAAACGCGAAGTGGCTGCAGCCGTGCCCTATGGCCGGATGGGCAGCGCCGAAGATTTGACCGGAATGGCAGTATTCCTCGCTTCTGACGAAGCCAAATACATCGTCGCACAAACCTACAATGTCGACGGCGGAAACTGGATGAGCTGATGGACCCTGTGGCGAATGCAAAACTTCCGATGCGGTTGACCCAAGATAGCCTTTCAGAGCTGCCAGAGACCGTGAAAATCCCGGTGTATGATCGATCGAAACTAACGCCGGGCATAATCCACATTGGTTTGGGCAATTTTCATCGCGCGCATCAGGCCTGGTATCTTCATCAACTGATGCAGCGGGGTCAGGCCAATGACTGGGCGATCATCGGGGCCGGTGTGCGAAGCTATGACGCTGACATGCGAGAACGTTTGCTGGCGCAGGATTGCCTTACAACGCTGATTGAGCTGGACCCAAAAGGAATGTCCGCCAAGGTGATTGGTCCGATGATTGACTATCTGCCGATCGAGGAAGACAACGCCGCGCTTATCGAGGCTATGGCCGATCCTGCTATTCGCATTGTGTCTCTGACTGTAACTGAAGGTGGATACTATCTTGATGCCAACACTGGCGCATTTAACGCGGATCACGCGGATATTCGGCACGATGCCGAAAACCCGAACTGGCCGCGCACAGCTTTCGGTGCATTGGTGGCAGCATTAAAACAACGGCGCCAGAATGGTTTGAAACCCTTTACCGCGCTCAGCTGCGATAATCTTCAGGGTAACGGTGCAATTCTGAAAACCTGCATTGTTGGACTGGCGCACTTGTCCGATCCGGAGCTGGCGGACTGGATTGATCAAAACGGCGCATTCCCGAACTCGATGGTGGATTGCATTGTGCCCGCAACGACCGAGCAGGTCATATCGCAATGCCGAGAACTTGGTATCGATGATCGCGCGCCGGTCTCGCACGAAAATTTCCGCCAATGGGTGATCGAGGATGACTTCTGCGCAGGCCGGCCGCCACTCGAACAGGTCGGGGCTACGCTGACGCACGATGTTCACAGTTATGAAGCGATGAAACTGCGCATTTTGAATGGAGGCCACCAACTTCTGGCAAATGTCGGGGAAATTCTGAACGTGCCAACAATCGCAGACTGCATGCAAGACCCAGAAATCGTGGCGTTCTTCAGAAAAGTTCAGACAGAAGAAATTCTGCCTCATGTCGAGGCTGTCCCCGGCACCACGGCATCTGAATATCTTGAAATGGTTGAGAGGCGCTTTGCGAACACCGCTATCCGCGACACAACACGACGCGTAGCCTTTGACGGATCTTCACGACACCCGGGTTTCTTGCTGCCGTCACTGCGCGATGCGCTTGCATCGGGATCTTCGCTGACTGGGTTGGCTCTGGCCGAGGCGTTCTGGTGCCGGATGTGCGCAGGCGTTCGTGAAGACGGCTCAGAAATTGCTCCAAACGACCCCCATTGGGCGAACTTGCAAAAAACCGCTCTGGCTTCCAGGGGCGAACCAAGGTTGTGGATCGAACAAAGCCAGTTTTTTGGTGACTCAGGCCGCGATCCGCGGTTCGTAAACGTGTTTACTGCCTGGTTGAGCGCGATTTGGCAACGTGGGTGCCGGGTGGCGATGGCTGACTATCTCGCCCTGGAGGCAAAACCATTCTAGTGTCGCTGAGCCATGCGCAATAGAATCCAGAAAAAACTTAGGTTTTGCCAACAGCAAATTTAGCGAAGCCCACCAAAAGTCTTGAAATTCGCAAGCAATGCAATTTGTGCAAATGCGCCTTTCCACGTCCTATGAATTCGTGGTTCCAGATTTGTAAAATAGTGCGTGGGCGGCTGGCATTTGCGCCGTGCGGTAGCGCCGAGATTAATACGGGACCGACGGATTTTCGTGCGCACCTGCGCGCACCGAAAAGCTCCGGGTCTCCCTGAACTCACATTGAAGGGCTCTTGCGGGTTGCATCTGTTTGGGCGGTGACTGGCGTCGGACCTCAGAGGTCCGCTTAGGTTTTCGTAAGCCGGTTCAGATACTGAAAAAACGCTGCAAACTACTTCGTTGCGCCAAGCAACTCACTTGCTTTTTCGCCTATCATGATCGCCGGGGCATTGGTGTTGCCGCTGACGATTTCCGGCATGATTGAACAATCGGCGACACGAAGACCCTCGATACCCCGGACCTTTAAGTTTGGATCGACAACAGAGCTTTCCGAGGTGCCCATCGCGCAGGTTCCTGTCGGGTGATAGATTGAGACGGAATTTGAGCGCGCCCAGTCCAGAGTGCCATTGTAGTCATCGCGAGATAGATCGGCGGTTGGCCGGAACTCTTCCGAGATCTTTGACGCCAAAGGATTATGCCGGGCAATGTCGCGTGCGATGTTCACGCCGTCTACAATCGTTCGGCAATCTGTTTCAGTGGACAGGTAGTTGGGAATGATTTTGACGTAACTGGCGGGATCAGGGCCGTCCAGTTGCAGCTCTCCGCGGCTTTCCGGCCGCAGCTGACAGACTGACATTGTGAAGGCAGAAAACGGGTGTACGCCCTCACCGGGACTGTCGGCAGACCAAGGCTGAACGTGAAATTGAATGTCAGGTGTTTGAACCTCAGGGCGGGTTTTCAGAAACCCGGTGGCCAGGCTGGCCGCCATGGTCATCGGCCCTGCACGAAACAGTGCATATTTCAGCGCGATGCGCGCCTGATTGAACAGGCTGCGCACTTCGTCATTCAGCGTCGGTTCGTTGCACTTGAAGACAAGGCGTGCCTGCAAGTGATCTTGAAGCCCTTTGCCGACGCCGGGCAGCGAATGAACGGGTTCAACCCCGTTGGCCTTCAGATGATCCGGGTCCCCGATCCCTGACAACATCATTATCTGAGGTGAGTTGATGGCGCCTCCGGACAAGATGATTTCGCGCCGCACCTTTATGGACTTAACCTCACCGGAGCGGTCGCGATAAAGAAGTCCGGTTGCCTTTTTGCCGTCAAGTTCGACCTTGGTCACCAACGCATGGGTGATGATGTTCAGGTTCGGCCTTTTTTTGACTGGCTTTAGGTAGGCAACGGCGGCACTGCAGCGACGCCCGTTCCGAGTGGTCAACTGGAAATAGCCAACGCCTTCCTGATCGGCCCCGTTGTAATCCGGATTAAACGGGTAACCCGCTTCTTGGGCGGCAGCGACCCATGCATCGCAGATTGGTCGTTGAATACGCATGTTGGATACTGACAGCGGGCCGCCTGTACCGTGAAACGCGTCCTCGCCGCGCTCCTGATCCTCGCTGCGCTTAAAAAGGGGTAAGACGTCGTCCCATCCCCAACCAACGTTGCCCATCTGACGCCAGCGGTCGTAGTCCTCTTTCTGACCGCGAACATACAGAAGCCCGTTCAACGAGGATGATCCCCCAAGAACCTTTCCGCGCGGCCAGTCAATCGAGCGCCCGTTCAAACCTGGATCTGGTTCCGTGCGGTAACACCAGTCCAACGACGGGTTGTGCATAGTTTTGAAGTATCCAACCGGTATGTGAATCCACGGGTTGGTATCGGGTCCGCCGGCTTCCAACAATGCAACGGTCGTGCCTGGGTCAGCGCTCAGGCGGTTGGCAATGACACAGCCCGAAGATCCTGCCCCGACAACTGCATAATCCACCTCCATGACGGTCTCCTCCCAAGGTCACTGAAAAAAAGTCTATGCAAATTGCCGGAACTATACTAGCATTTTTTGATACAAAACGTCTCAATAATTGCGATCAGGGAGGTAAGCAATGGAGATCGGTAAGAAACTAAGTGGCATTTCACGGCGGGATTTTTTCCGCGTAGCCGGGCGTTATGGCATGAGTTCAACGCTGCTGGCGGCAGGTGGATTTGGCGGTGCGATGAGTTTAGCCAATTTGGCGCAAGCGGCTGAATCAACTTATGAAAAACGGTTTTCGAAAGAACCCAAACATACGCTGAAATTCGGTGCTTCGGGTTTCAACACGCGCAACCTGCTGATCGAACGGGCAGGGGCCATCGAGTTCGCGAGGGATCTGGAAGAACGTACAGATGGTGAGATTCGGATCGAGTTCATCGGCGATAACCAGATCTGCGGACAGTTAAGTTGCGTTGAGAAGACTCAGCAGGGGATTGTCGACATCTATGCGGCGTCGACACAGAACTCTGCGGGCGGCGCGCCTTATCTGAATGTGCTGGATTATGCCTATATGTTCCCCAGCCGGGCTGCGCAGTATCATTTCTTTTATAGCCCCGACAGCCAGCGCATCTTGCGTGAACCGCTTGAAAAACGTCACGGGTTGAAGTTCCTGTTCACACACTGCGAACTACGCGGCTTGCAGATGGGTTCGACCTTCGCTGACAAGCCGACAGTCACCAAGCTGGAAGAACTGTTCGGGACAAAGAACCGTGTGACGGGGACGCAGCTTGGCCGGATCGCCATGCAGCTGCTGAACCTGAATCCCGTGCCGGTGGCATGGGAAGAAACACTGGACGCACTGAAGACCGGCCTGATCGACGGAGCGGAAACCTGGGCATCAGCCGTTGCCTACGCAAACATGGCTCCGGTCGTCTCGCAATCCGTCAATCTCAAATTCTTCTGCGGCACAGAGCATACGTCAATGTCGGCCAAAGTGTTTGACGGTCTTGGCGGTGAACTTCAGGACGCAGTAATGGAATCGTCCTATTTCACGCAGGCCCTTATTCAGGGTGCAAACGAAGCTGCATTGCTGAACACGGTTGGTTTCTCGGAACCACAGCTGCCCAACACCATCTTTGCGGAAAACGGTGTACGTGCAGCATTCTTGCCGGACGATCAAATCAAACTGGCCGAGGAAATGTGTGCGCCGAACTTTAATCCTGAACCCTGGGCGCAGTGGCGCGAGCGGCTGAACAAATGGGCTGGTGGCATCGACACCTATCAGGAAATCTACGACATCGCGCGGCAGATCCCGGCAGACACACTGCCCGAAAACGTTGAGCCCCGCCGTTGGTGGAAAGGCGCGGCCTGATCTAACATTTCGAACCGGCCCCTCGCGGGCCGGTTTCTCTAAGCACCGACTGGGAGGACGGGGTTCATGTCACTATGGGCAGATATCGGGGCGATATTCAGCGCCTTGCTCACTCGCGATTCATTCGAAATCCAATCCGCATTGGAATCTGACGCCGCCTGGGTTGTGGGCACTGTTGCCGCCGCGCTCGGCGGTTTTCTTGTAATGCTGATCTATCGCAAAGTGCCCTTTGTTGAACGCCACTTCGAACGGTCGATCATGGTCTATTCCTACCTTGCCATTGCGCTGATCATCTTTTGGGGTGTGATTGACCGCTTTGTCTTTAACGACCAGGAACCCTGGTCCACCACCATTCCTCCGCTTCTGTTCATGATAATGGCCTGGTTTGGTGCGTCCTATAATGTCCGCCTGCGCACGCATCTAAGTTTCAGCGAGTTTCGCACCGCGATGCCACGCGGCGGTCAACTGGCCTGTCTGTTTCTGGATGCCATTTTGTGGTTCGTCTTTGCAGTAATCGTCATTGTGACCACAACACGCCTCGTTGCGCTGTCAGCCTCGAACTTTCAGATCGTCCTTGGGACAGACAACATCATGCAATGGTGGTTTCTGTTGGCCGCGCCAGTGTCTTTCTTTCTGATGGTTGGCCGTGTGTTTCAAAACCTTGCTGACGACTTGCACAACTGGAAAACCGGAGAGCCGCTGATCAAGCAGGCCGTGATAGGGGCAGACTGATGACAGACGGAACTTTAGTTACACTTATTTCGCTGGGCGTGACGTTTCTGTTCATGTTGGGCGTGCCGGTGCTGTTGGTCATCGGATACTGGGTCATCGGATGCTCATTCGTTTTGGGCTTGACGCTCGACAACATGGGCGCGGAATTGCTGAACGTCTTCAACAAGGGTTTTGCCCTGCTGGCGATGCCGCTGTTCATCCTGACAGGTGACCTGATCAACAAGTCGGGCATCGCACGAAGACTGAGCGATTTCGCATATTCCTGTCTGGGCTGGATACGTGGCGGTCTGGCGATGGCATCGCTTGGCGCGTGCGGTCTGTTTGCTGCAATTTCAGGATCAAACTCGGCCACGACCGCAACGATCGGTTCGATGCTGCATCCAGAAATGGTCAAAGGCGGCTATGACGAACGCTTCAGCGCGGCCACCGCGGCGGCGGGTGGTACGGTCGGGATCATCATCCCCCCATCAATCATCTTCATCGTCTACGGGTTCCTGATGAACCTTCCCATCTCCGAGCTGTTTGTCGCCGGTATCCTGCCAGGCGCGCTGATGGTCTTTGGCATGCAGTTTGCATGCTGGATCATTTGCCGGATCAACGGCTGGGGCCACCTGATACCGCTGCAACTGAACCGGATCCTAAAAACTGCCTTCGGCGCCTGGCTTGGGTTTTTTGCCATCGGGCTTGTGCTTTGGGGCATTTATACTGGCAAATTCTCCCCCACCGAGGCTGCGGGCGTCACAGTTGGCTTCTGTGTGATCGCCGGATTGGTCAGTTATCCGATCAACAGAATAATGGGTGCGCGCGACGATGTTTCACCCACCGAAAAGAGCTTTGCTGAAATGTTCGTCGTAGAAGGATTTACGATCCCTGAGATACCTTCGATCGTGATCCGTTCGGCCCAGATCACCGGCATTCTGGCCCCTCTGATTGCGATCTCGGTTGTTATGCAACAGATCTTGTCTTTGCTTGGCGCACAACAAACGATCGGAGATTTCGTGACCTCGATGGGTGGGTATTACGCGGTACTGTTCACATCGATGGTCATTGTCTTTTTCTCAGGCATGGTTCTGGAAAGCTTACCGGTGACGATCATCCTTGCGCCGATCCTCGCACCGATTGCTGCGTCCGTAGGGGTCGACCCGATCCATTTTTCGGTGATTTTCCTTGTGGGTGCCTCGATTGGGTTCATCACGCCGCCATATGGTCTGAACCTCTATGTTGCGTCAGGTGTGACAGGTGTGCCGTACTTCCGGCTGCTGCGCTACACCGTTCCGTACCTTGTGGCTCTGCTCTCTGTATGGATTTTGGTTTCTCTGGTGCCTGATCTGGCCTTGATACTTCTGCCAAACAACTAGAGTTTAGCGGAATGGCAAACGCAGATACACGAGAGAAAGAAACCCAAATCCCGACGAACCTGCGTTTGCTATTTCTCCTTGAAGAGGTTGCAAGGCGCGGTGTCGCAGTCAAACCGTCAGACCTGATAGAATCATTGGGTCTGGCAAAACCAACGGTCCATCGGTTGCTTCAAACGGCTGAGGCCGAAGGGTTCCTTCAACGAGACCTCGATGGCCGGTCGTATGGACCCGGACCACGGTTGCGAGAGCTTTCAGTAAACACGGTGTCATCAGAGCACCTTCGAACGGCTCGTCTCGCAATCCTCCGGGGCGTCGCCGACGAAATTGGCGAAACCTGCAACCTCGCCATCCCGGACCGGGAAGGAATGATCTATCTGGACCGGGTAGAAACGGAATGGCCCCTGAGGATTCAATTGCCGATTGGCACTCAGGTTCCGTTTCATTGCACTGCCAGCGGAAAGATGTACCTATCCACGCTTCGTCAAAACACGCTGGATGGGTTTCTTTCCGCCCGTAAGCTTAACCCGAACACCCAAAAAACAATAACTGACCCAGAAGCATTGCGCGCCGAGATCTTGGGTATCGCCCAAAAAGGATACTCAACGGACGACGAGGAATTCATGCCCGGGATGACCGCGATAGCTGTCCCCGTCCTGGATATGAACAATCGTCTTGTGGCAACACTGTCTGTTCACGCGCCAACCCAGCGCCACGAAATGCGGAGTTTGGAGCAATTCCTAGCGCTATTGCAGTTTGGAGCAACCAAACTATCGGGATTGCTTTCGTCATAGAAAAGCGTCGGGATGTTGTCTGTCTGTCGATCCCAAGCCAAACTGAATGTTTGCAGTCTCATAGCCCAGCATCAAGACAATCCCTGAAACCGTCTCTATCGAAAGCGGTTCTTTGGTCCAGCCAATCCGTACATAGCTGACAATCTGGCGAAACTGCAAACCCTCACCCTCAAGTTTGCGTCGAAGCGCACGGATCGCAATATCCAACGAGCGGGCTATCGCATCAATGGAAGCGTCGTTTCGATGGAATTGATGTCTGACAAGTGCGGAAACCTGCCGCCAATGGTTCGGGTCGGGTTTATTTGTCTCTCGGGCACGGATGTGTTCGGATAGTTCGGCACTCTGATTTTTGTGAATGAAACTTCTTAAACACTGCATTTGAGGACAAGAAAGTCCGGCAGTTGTTCTTCAATGCGGCGAAAGGGCGGTTCCTCTTGATGGATCGAACCGCTACGATTGCCAGCGAGGCAACAAGCAGGATATCGCAATGCGCAGCGCAAAAGTACTACCCCTGGCGGCACTCTTAATGGCCGCGATTGTAAACACGGAATCTGCAGCCGCTGCCTCGCTTGGACAGTATGAAGTTTTTGGCGTTGAAGATGGTGACATGCTGAAAATGCGTGCCGGGCCGGGAACAGGTTTTAACGTGATTGTTGGTCTTCCAAATGGAACCGCCTTACGCGTTCACACTTGCGAGCAGACCGGTGGAACCCGTTGGTGTCGCGTTTCCTTGAAACGTGCGCGAGGGCTAAAGGGATACGTCTCTTGGGCATATTTGCGAAAGAAATGATACAACGGTGGTTGGCGTCGTCGCTATTTCAACGCTTGTTAAATGCAGATGGGAAACGCTACTTCGTTTGTGTTTCCGCCATTTTGGCGAAGTTTTCGCATTCTGGCGAGCGAGGAAGAGCGTTGACCGAAGGGCAGGTGGCTCCCGCCTGACTGCGTAACAGTGTACGAAACTGCCCGTGGCAATTCAGTTATTTCCGGACCGTTCTGTCGGCAGGAAACCGAGGGTTCTGGCCATTTTGTGTGCGTGTTATGTCCACATCTTCATGCGGATTGTCGGCTTCGATTTGGGTTGCCAATACCCCGGCAGTTTACAAGTCAAATTGACGAGATGGCTATCTGTGTCACTTTTTGAAAGCCGGTGCCTGAAGGCCACCGACAGTTACAAACCGACTGTAGTGGTCGGCTATACGGACGCTGTTGGATCCTCGGGCTATAATCAGGATCTGGGGCAAAGGCGTGCGAGTACGGTCGCACGAGCCCTTGTCGAAGTCGGAGTTTCCGTCGATCAGATTGGAGATATCTCGAGCCGCGGCAAGACTGACCTTCTGATAGCCGTCACGACAGCAGAGCGTCGCAATCGCCGCGTTACAGTCGGTCTGGCAGACATACTGGCGGCCTGTCGCAGTTATCGGGACTTTGCGCTGTCAGAAAGCGCCGTTGGGGACGAACTGCAGACTGATCTGACGGCTCGTTTGCAAGTCGCCGTTGCTCAATATGACCAACTGACAAATTCCGGTCGAAACGGTCCCGCATTTCAGATGGCGGGTGCCGCGCGCGAAGATTGCGGCAAAGCCATTGGTCTTGATGCAGGATCTATCCGAAAGATCGAGTATGCCAAACGGTGTTTCTGTAGTTCGGCGCGGTTGGACGCAGCTCTGGCGCAGTAGTTTGGTTTTTCAAAGAAGAACTGCGCACCCGCGTGCACCAGACGTTTGCAGGAACGGGATTTGCTCTGGTTCACCGAAAGATGTCTTCCAGCCAAGCTTCAAAACGCTGTTTGGCCGCCGCATCTGCTTTTGAGTTTTGCCCCGCAACCAAATAGTGGCTTTGTTCTATTGGGACAGCTTCACCAACAATGGCGACCTTTCTTCCGGTCTCAATGGCGGTCTTGGCAAACTTCTCGATAACGATCGCATTGCCGCCACCTGCGGCAACGATGTCCACAGCGGCAATCGTCGTGTCGACCACAAAAGTTGATGCGTATTGGGTTTGCTGAACCCCGACTGCGGAAAAATAACGTTCCCACATTTGCTGGAATCCCAGAATGTGAATTAGTGGCCGCTGCTGCAGAGTTTCGGTGGAAGGGCGTTTATCCCCAGATACCTTTGGGGCTATCGGGACGATACTTTCATCGGATAACTTCCGAACAGGGAAGTCATTCCATTCGCCGCTGCCTACCCGCAATTCGACATCGACATTTTCGCGACCTGCGGATTCAGCCCAAATGTTCGAGACCAGCTTTATGGTAATATCGGGATGCACACGTAAGAACTCGGGCAGCCTGTGAGCAAGAAACAAGGTTGCCGTAGATATTGGCGCGCGCACGACCAGCTCGTTCGTCTGGTTTGATCCGAATAGACTGATCGTTGACAGATCGATATCTCTCAGGGCTTGCCGCACAGAAAAAGCATAAGCCTGCCCAACTTCGGTCAGGCTCAGGTTGCGTGCGGCGCGATAGAACAAGGGGCAGCCAAGTTGCGCCTCCAATGAGCGGACATGAAGGCTGAGCGCCGATTGAGTGATACCCAACTCGGCCGCGGCCGTCGTAAAGCTGAGATGCCGCGCGGCGCATTCAAATGATCGAAGCCAAATAGGGTTAGGAGATTGCGGCATTCTTAGCACCGAAAATTTTCGCCGATACGTGTCACTTTTATTCGTTTTACACAATGCCATCAACGTCTGTAGCTTTTTCAATGAAACTTCATTGCCGATCATCAGGCGGGAAATGAAACAGGGAGATGTGCGCATGAAAGTTGGCTTCATTGGTCTTGGAAACGTTGGTGGGAAACTCAGCGGCAGTTTGCTGCGTAACGGCATTGATCTGACGGTTCATGACCTCAACGCTGAGCTTGTGGATGATTTCGTCTCGCGCGGGGCAACCCGTGGGGAAAGCCCGGCGCAGCTGATGCGCGATTGCGATGCCGTTATTACCTGTCTGCCATCGCCTGTCGCCTCGGACGCTGTCATGCAGCAGATGCTGCCCGAGGTGAAAGAGGGCAAGATCTGGATGGAGATGTCCACCACCGATGAGGCCGAGGTCAAACGCCTGGGTGCAATGGTGATGGACGCAGGCGGTGCAGCCGTGGATTGCCCGGTTTCGGGCGGATGCCACCGTGCGGCGACGGGCAATATCTCGATCTTTGCGGGGTGCGACCGTGCCACGTTTGACCGCATAGCGCCGTTTCTGAAAACCATGGGTCGGCGCATTCTGCACACGGGCGATCTGGGATCGGCTTCAGTTCTCAAGGTTGTGACGAACTATCTGGCGACCGCCAATCTTGTCACCTGCTGCGAAGCGCTGGTCACCGCCAAAGCAGCCGGTATGGACCTGAACACGACCTATGAAGCGATGAAAATCAGCTCTGGCACGTCATTCGTACATGAAACCGAAAGCCAAGTGATCCTGAACGGCAGCCGGGACATTTCCTTTACCATGGACTTAGTCAAAAAGGATGCCGGTCTGTTCCAGCAGGTGGCCGACCGCCACAACGTGCCACTGGAAATCTCGCCTATGCTGGTGCAGATTTTCGAGGACGGCATCGAGCGCTATGGCGAGCGCTGCTTTTCGCCCAACATCATCAAACGCTTGGAAGAGGCGACCGGCCTGGAAATTCTCGCTCCGGGTTTTCCGCCGGAAATGATGGATGATGAGCCGGAAGAACCTGGTTACGAGGTGATCCCGCAGGGGGCAGAACTCTAGGCGGCTGAATAAAACGGCGAGGCTGTT
This sequence comes from Ruegeria atlantica, assembly GCF_013032505.1. Lineage (GTDB taxonomy): Bacteria > Pseudomonadota > Alphaproteobacteria > Rhodobacterales > Rhodobacteraceae > Ruegeria > Ruegeria atlantica_F. Next base: position 587,328 of record NZ_WQCG01000003.1, on the reverse strand, counting down.
TTGAAACGGATCTACACATTTGTGGGCACCCGGCGACGCGCAACTTGACTGTGGCGGATATAAAGGCGGGCAAAAGCAAGCGTAAATTAGCGCAAACAACTGCCGTGAACCGCACCGAAACTGCCGCGGCTCAGGCCGCACGGCGGACGAAGCACTGCAATTGGCCGAGGATTTGCGTCGGCCTTAAGACGCTGGTGCTTGTGCGGTCGAATTGGAATGCGTTGCCGCCCATCTCGTAAATACCCGTACGAGCCGCCTCCGGCCTCATCCTGATCAAAAAAGGTACATTTCTTCAGGAATGGCAACCTCGTGGCGACCGCTGATACGACCGCAAAAAAAGTCGCCCATGCTGCCGAGGAACCCAGCCCCATGAGCAGCGAATGGCATTGGCACCCGGGACTTCCGGCAAAGCATGCACCCTATTGGCACTGGCCCCAAAACCTGGCGTGATAGGCAAATGGATCTGGCAGAACTAGCTGCAATTCTCGGACCGTTCGATCTTTCTTGCGCTGGCATTTCTGGTGGCATTCTGGATGCAGCCTGTCGGGGCTGATCAGGCGACATTCTCGCTTGGCTGGATGTCATCCGTGTTCATTCGCATCTGGGTTTTGTTGCTGATCGCCGCTGGCGGGCTGCATACGTGGTTCTACGGCATAGACGGGCAAGGCAAACTGCTGAAATACGATCCCCGACCTTATATGAAGCGCAAGAATGCGCTGTATAAGTACGGCTATCAGGCCTGGGACAACATGTAATACGCGATGGTCTTTGGTGCGCCGATCCTGTCGTTGTTCGAGTGTTTCCTGCGCTGGATGTACGCGAACGACTATATCGGCACGCTCAGCTTTGCTGTGCAACCTGTGTGGTTCATTTTGCTGTTCCCGATACTGGCGCTTTGGCAGAGCTTTCACTTTTACGTCGTTCACCTGTTTCTGCATCAGCCATTCATTTACCGGCACGTCCACGCCGTGCATCACCGCAACGTCAACACCGGGCCCTGGTCGGGCATGTCGATGCATCCGGTCGAATCCTTTGGATATCTCAGCGCTATTCTGGTCGTGCTGATCTTACCCAGCCACCCCGTTCACATGATTTTCCTCGGCTACTGGTTGATGCTGGGCGCGGCTTCTTAGCATTCGGGATATGAGGTGATTTGGGCGCGTGATCGTCAGGCCTTGCTGATCGGCGCATTTTTTCACCAGCTTCATCATCGATTTTACGAGTGCAATTACGGCAACGCGGAAATGCCCTGGAACAAGTGGTCCGGAACCGTAAGCGTGAAATGCACGCTTGCGGCAGATAACCAAAGCTCCAAATACTGAAGTTCGTTTGCAATGCGTTGATCGGATTGGGCTCACTTTCGGGAATTTCCGTCGAGAAGATATCGCTGAAATAAGGCTGAAGAACTTGCTTCTATTCAAAGCGATAGAACCGTTTTGCGGTGCCGTGGAACACTTCGCTCTGGTTTGAGGTCGGGATCAGTTCTTGGTGCCGGCGAACGACCTCTTGGTAGGTTGAACTTAGGCTATCGACCGGAAAATTCGATCCGAACATGCAGCGTTCTGCGCCAAACTGTGACAGGCAGGTTGAGACGATTGGTGAGACGCTTTCAGCGCTCCAGTTGTGTTCAAACATTCCGAGGCCGGACAGTTTGCAATAGGCTTGGGGCTGATTTGATAACGCCTTTAACGCATCTGCCCATTTCTGCAAACCTAGTAATGTTCGATCGTGGGGGGACCCTGCGTGGCAAAGAGCGATCGGGGTTTCCGGAGCTTGAGACAGTACATCTGCGGTCATATCCATCAACTCGGGCAGTAGTTGAAGGTCGAAAGACAGGCCGCGTGTGCCCAGTTGTTTCAGTCCGGCCAAAAACTTTGGGTTATGAAGCAACGCGTTCGTGCCGGTGATCGAGTCTTCACCCGGTGCACGACCGATGATCTGACGCACGCCGCGTACAGACTGTAGCGTTTGCAGGCGGTCTAGTTGCGCGTCCAGATCGTCTGCTGTCAGATCGCAGAAGGCGACTTGCACCAAGGGCCAGTCCGGGAACTGGTCGGCCACTGATTGAACCCATTGCGCCTCGGCCCACGGGTCGGCTGCGCCAACCTGAATGTGCACCGACGCCTTGAAACCCTGAGCTTCGGCATCTGCGCGAAATTCCGGCAGTAAATAGTTCCGTTGAATCGGGGTGGGATCACCGAAAAAGCGCGGGACGCCTTTTTCCATGAGCCATGGATAGGTCACGGCGGACAGGTCCCACAGATGGTGATGCGCATCTATCCTCATGGCGTTTCGACCTGTGTGGTTCGGGCCAGAATGTCGACACCTTGCCCATTCCAGAAGTGCAGCAAGTCGATGAAGATCCAGTTTTCCGCCAGTTTGTCACCCGCGCGGCGATAAATATCGATCACTCTGAATTCTCCGGATTTCCCGGTGGCAGGCATTCCCATGAACCCGCCAGAAGGAGTGGCCACAAAGTTGGGCCAGCCAAAGAAGCCGCCATAGTTCCCCTCGGCCAAGCGACAGACATGACTGGTTGTTGATCGGTCTGTAAACGCGGCGCGGAACGGGCCGGAGTGCTGCTTGGCATAGCGTTCAATGGTGTAGGTTGCGCCGATTCCTTCCGGTCCCCACCAGATCATGTCCTGATGCCACGTGCGGGCCAACTCATCTTCCAGCGACAACCCGCTATCCCATTGGCCAAGATCCGAGATCATCGCGTTGATAAGCGCCAGCGTCTTTTGACCCTCTTCAGCAGGTTGCTCGTTTAGTAACAGGCCATCATGGGGCTTTGGTCCGGGTTGAACCAAATGCGCTGCTGTTTGCGGAGGGAATGGGTTCTGTCCTGCCTGCACCATCAGGTGTGGTATGTCGAAGTACATCGCCGTTTCGATAATCCTGCCACCAGCGACTCTGTGGAATGCGCAGTAGCGCAAGAATGCCAGTTTGCCAGTTGGGCGAATCCCCAGCCACGGCTTGTCGAGCAACCCCATCAAATGCCCCATGGTAACGACCCAGACGTCCACCTCACCACTTAGCGAGTTTTGCCCTGCAAACAGGATATCTACACGGTTCTGCATGCATGTCAGGCTGCTCTTTAGGGGCTGCCAAAACTGCCGGGCAACCTGCTCGGCACCATTGATTTCGTTGAATGGGTGAAAGCCGCGCCACTTCAGTTCGGGGTCGCAATAGTGGCTTATTACTGCCGGTGTTTCTTGTACTGTCGCGGAGTCCAATGCGGAATGAAACGCAGAGACAAGTTCTTTTTCTGTCTGAAAGGTCACGATATTTGCCATTGTGATCAAGGTTTTACGAGAGGCGCTGGGCCAGTTTGAGTCGGGTATTTGCAATAGTTTTGCATACGTATGCAAAAAAGTCTTGCCTGATTTAGTATATGCGAATTACAGTTTTGCAAGCGTATGCAAAATGATTCCTTGCAGGGGGCACCATGGCAGAAATTCAATTGCGGAATGTCGGCAAGCGATGGGGCTCATTCGTTGGGGTCCACAATTTCGACCTTACGATCGCGGATCGCGAGTTTCTGGTGCTGCTCGGCCCTTCAGGCTGCGGCAAGACCACCACAATGCGTATGATCGCTGGTCTTGAGGATGTGACCGAGGGTGAAATCCTGGTCGATGGCAATGTGGTCAACGATCTGGAGCCTAAGGACCGCGACGTGGCGATGGTGTTCCAGAGCTACGCGCTTTATCCCAACATGAATGTCTACGAAAACATCCGCTTTCCGTTGAAAGTACGTGGGATCGACCCGTCGACCCATGACGAGAAAGTGCGCCGCGCCAGCGCGATGGTCGAGCTGGACGACTTCCTGCATCGTAAGCCCGCAGAATTGTCGGGCGGTCAGAGACAGCGTGTGGCGCTGGCCCGTGCAATTGTTCGCGAACCCAACGTGTTCCTGATGGACGAGCCTCTGTCGAACCTGGATGCCAAGCTGCGGGTTTCTACCCGGGCGCAGATTAAGAACCTGAGCCATGAGCTGGCCGTCACCACCATCTACGTGACCCATGACCAGATTGAGGCCATGACCTTGGCCGACCGCGTTGTGGTGATGAAACAGGGCGTGGTCCAGCAGGTCGGTAGTCCGACCGAGATCTATGACCGCCCTGCGAATACTTTCGTGGCCAGTTTCATCGGCTCGCCTGCAATGAATTTGATGGAAGGCGACGTTTCGGGCGGTGTCTTCCGCGCGGAATATGTCGAAATACCAGTGGATGCTCCGGACGGCCCAATGACACTGGGCTTCCGCGCAGAAGATGCCAGCCTTGCCGAAGGGCAGGGCCAGATCACCGCACCGATTTATACGCTGGAATTGCTGGGCGACGCGACCATGATCTCGGTTCGGGTCGGCGGTGCACTGGTATCGGTCAAAGCCGATAAAGCCTTCCGCGCCGAGATTGGCGAGACGGTCTCGTTCTCGGTGCCAAAAGAAATCTGTCACCTCTTTGAAGCTGAAAGCGGTGCGCGGATTGGGGAACAACCCCACGAACAGCCCAAACGGGCTTAACACCGGTCCGGACGTCGACGACGGACCGATCCTGACAGGGAGAAACGCATGAAACTCAAGACGATCCTTATGGCAGGTGCCATGTCCATCGCCGCCACCGGTGCATGGGCGGAATGCGCCTTCGAAAACGACGTGCCACTGAAGTCGCTGTCCGCCGGGTTTGAAGCCTGGAAAGCGGTCACCGATGCGATGGCGGAATGCGGCAACTTCAGCGCTTCGCTGGACCAGGAATTCCGCGAAAAGCAACCTGAGGCATTTGCCGCTGATCCGGCGCTCTATCAGATCGGCGGTGTTTCGAACGCAACTCTGGTGCCTTTGCTCAACGCCGGTACGATCCGTCCGCTGGACGATCTGGTTGAGAAGTACGGTCAGGATTTGCTGCCCAATCAGTTGATCAAAGTCGATGGCAAGACCATGGCGATTGCGATGATGGTGAATGCGCAGCACCTGATGTATCGCGACGATGTTCTGGCCGAACTGGGCATTGAAGAACCCAAAACATATGGCGATGTTCTTTCCGCGGCTGCCAAGATCAAAGAAGCCGGCGTCATGGAATATCCCATTGGTGGCACGTTCAAGACCGGTTGGAATCTCGGCCAGGAATTCGTCAACATGTATCTTGGCGAAGGCGGCTCGTTCTTTGGTGACGGCAACATGCCTGCCATCAATAACGAGCAAGGCGTAGCGGCGCTGGAAACCCTGAAAGCCATGACCGAGTATATGGACCCAGAATATCTGGTTTCCGACTCGACATATGTTCAGCAGCAGTTCCAGCAGGGCAAGATCGCGATGGCGAACCTTTGGGCCAGCCGTGCCGCTGCGATGAACGATGAGGCCGAAAGCCAGGTCGTTGGCAAAGTGACCATGGCCGCGGCTCCAATGGGATCGGCGGTTCCGGCGACCACAATCTGGTGGGACGGTATCGTTCTGGCTTCGAACATGAGCGACGAAGAAGCGGATGCTGCCTTCCGCGTCGCACTTGAGGGCATGGACACCGATACGGTCACTGCGAACAACGATGTCGCCGTATGGCTTAGCACGGCCTATTCGGCAGGTCCTTTGGCTGCAGGTGCTGCAGCGTCCGCTGAAGGCGGTGCCAAGGCTTACCCGGCTTCCGGTCCTATGGGCATCATGCACACCTCTTTGGGTAACGGACTGGCCGACTACCTGACCGGTGCCAAAGACGCGCAGACGACTCTGGCCGATATCGAGGCAGACTACGTCACTGCCGCGAAAGAAGCGGGTCTGATCAGCAACTGATCCTCCCTTGGGAGGGCTATGGCCCTCCCATCCCTTTATCTCGAGAACCATTAGAAAGGCAGAGCCATGAATTTCCGGACATTTGCCGCTTTTGTCGGTCCCTCTGTCTTTATGATGCTTCTCTTCATCGCGTTCCCGCTGGTCAGCGTGTTCAAGCAGAGCTTCTATGTCACCCAGCCGATCTATGAGACGGTTGAAAAAGAAACCTGTACCCCAGGTTTCCTGACCCAGACCTGTGTGACCGAAAACGTGTCGCAACCAAAGATGGATGAGCATGGTGAGATCATTACGCAAACCCAGTACGTAGGGTTGCAAAGCTATCGCAATGTTCTGGAACCTGACCGCGCATGGCGCGCTATAAGTGACGGCAGCTGGCATGTGCTGTCGACGATCAATTTCTGGAAGGCCCTGCGGTTCACGCTGACGTTTACTTTGATCACGCTACCGCTGGTGGTCGGTTGCGGGCTTGGGATTGCCATTCTGATAAACAATGCCGCGCGTTCTATCCGCGGCCCGGTGATATTCGTCTCTCTGCTGCCTTTTATCATCACTCCGGTGATCGGAGTTCTGTCAATCAATTGGCTGTTCCGTGGAGACGGTATCCTGACCGCGATGATGGAGTGGTGGCTAAACCGCGATATCGCTCTGTTTGCCCAGGCCTGGACTATCGAAATTCTGATGATGATCTACCGTGTCTGGCATGTGGCTCCGTTCGCGGCCATAATCTTTTACGCCGGTCTGCAAACGGTTAATCAAGACAGTTTGGAAAGCGCGGTTATTGACGGCGCGACCCGCTGGCAGCGGCTGAAATACATCGTCATTCCGCATTTGATGCCGCTTATCATATTTGTATCGATGATCCACCTGATGGACAGCTACCGCGTGTTCGAAGAAATCGTTGGCTTCTCAAGCCAAGGCTATGTGATCTCGCTACAGTGGTTGACGTTTGACTACCTGACGCCGGATCAGGCGGGTAACCGGTCGATCAGCCGTGCCTCCGCCAACTCGATGCTGACCATGATTGGCGTTGTCATCCTTCTTATCCTTCCGCTGCGCCGCACATGGCGCGACCATAAAGGAGGTCACTGATATGTCCTCGCGTGCGCTTCGCCAGCCTTTTGGCCTGCGGCTGACTTCAAACATCTTCCTTGCGCTGTGGTGCCTGATCGCGGCCTTCCCGATCTTCTGGATCGTGGTGATGAGCTTCAAGTCGCCAGTAGATGCCTTCGATAGCAACGCGTTGAACGTGATCTTCGGTCCGGCCACTCTTGGCGTTGGCAAGGGTCTGTCGCTGCTGGACATCATTCTGGGCATCGCGGTGATTTGGGCGACGATTGTGATTTCCACAAAAACACTCCCATCGATGGTGAAGTCTTACACGAAGCCCGAGCAAGAATGGTTTGGCTGGGTGATCGGTGTCCTGGTTGTTCTTGTTGGCTTTCTGCTTGCGTTTTTTGTCGTCCTGCCTGCCGTTCTAAACGTGCTGAATCCGTGGTTCGGGCCCTTGGGTCGGGACGTACTTGGTCTGACCACCGAACACTACAAGACCGTCTGGATTGACCGGGGCTTTTCAAACAACTTCAAGAACTCCCTGATCGTGACAACAGGTGTGGTAACCGTGTCGCTGACCGTCGGCACGTTGGCGGGATATGGTCTGGCTCGGTCTGGATCGACTTTAGCTTTCTGGATCCTGATCGTCGCTTTGGTGTTTCGGGCCCTGCCGCATTCGGTGCTGGTGGCTGGTTATCTGCCGGTGTTCATCAACTCGGCCGAATGGCTGGCCCCGATCCTGGGTGAAAATGCACCGACACTTTACGGCAAGCCATTTGCGGTGATTGCTGTTCTGGTTGCGATCAATCAGCCATTCACGATCTGGATGCTGCGTTCGTTCTTTCAGAATATCCCGGCAGAGCTGGATGAGGCCGCCCGCGTTGATGGTTGCAGCCATTTTCAGGCCTTCCGCCGTGTGATCATGCCGGTAATGTGGCCTGGGGTGATCACCACAGGTCTGTTCAGTTTCCTGCTGGCTTATAACGACTTTCTAGTCACTGCACTGCTGCTGGATGCGCAGAACCAGACCATGGTTCCCGCCATTGTCGGCATGTTCAATCGTGAAACGACTACAACCGACCAAGTGGTCGCAGTTGCCGCCGCCGTGTCGATCACTGCACCGCTGATCTTCCTTGTTCTGATCTTCCAGCGCCAGATCGTCAGCGGTCTGACAGCCGGAGCAGTCAAAGGCTGATGAGCAGCAACTCGCGCCATAACGCCATGTCGCGCCATCCGGCGCTGAACAGGATGCCAAGGGACTTTCTGAGCATTGGGGCTGCACCCACCAAGCTCTCCCTCTGGCAACCTGAAAGGATAAAGACATGAAAGGCTCCCGTCCCGAACAAGCGGTTCTGACCCGCGATACGGACCTTAGCAAAACTGATGACACGCGCCGCGTGATCGAAACCATGGTGGATGGTCTGAACGACCACCGCATTGATGATATCGGAGAGTTCTTCACTGAAGGCTTCCGCTGGATGGGCAATCAAGGCTGCGGAACCAAGACTGGCCTGAAAGAGTTTCAGGACAATTGGCAGCGCCCGTTTCAAGCGGCGTTTTCGGATAAGACCTGCATCGATGAGGCCCGCCTTTACATGGGCGAGTGGGCGGCAGCCTTTGGCCGTCAGGAAGCCACGCATTCCGGTGAGTTTCTGGGCATCGCCCCCACCGGCAAGCGCGTCGAAATCCGCTACATGGACTTCTGGAAAGTGGTCGACGGTAAGATTGTCGATAACTGGGTGAATGTCGATTTTGCCCACGTTGCGGCCCAACTGGGCGTGGACCTGTTCAACGGCGAAGGCTGGGAAGCATTTGACCGGGGTGACAAACTTCCGCCCCGACCCGAAAATTGAGGATTGGAAACATGGCAATCGAGTATCTTAAACGCGGCAAATCCGATGCGGACCGGGCAGAAGATGATGCCAAGACCCGCGCCGTTGTTGAGGCGACGCTGAAAGACATCGAAACCCGTGGTGATGCCGCTGTTCGTGAGTTGAGCGAGAAGTTCGACAACTACTCTCCAGCCTCGTTCCGCCTAAGCCAACAGGAAATCGATGAATTGATCGGGCAATTGTCTGATCGCGAATTGGCCGACATAAAATTCGCACAGGAACAGGTGCGCAATTTTGCTCAAGCTCAGCGGGATTCAATGCTGGACATTGAGGTCGAAACGCTGCCGGGCGTTATCCTTGGCCATAAGAATATTCCTGTGCAATCGGTCGGATGCTACGTCCCCGGTGGCAAGTTCCCAATGGTGGCTTCGGCCCACATGTCCGTGGCCACGGCTTCGGTCGCGGGTGTACCTCGGATCATTGCCTGCACGCCTCCGTTCAAAGGCAAGCCGAACCCAGCAGTGATTGCGGCCATGCATTTGGGTGGCGCGCATGAGATCTACGTTATGGGCGGCATACAGGCCATTGGTGCGATGGCTTTGGGGACCGAGACGATTGATCCCGTCCACATGCTGGTTGGCCCCGGCAACGCCTTTGTTGCCGAAGCCAAGCGCCAATTGTTCGGGCGCGTCGGCATTGATCTGTTTGCAGGTCCCACCGAAACCATGGTGATCGCGGACGAGACCGCGGCAGATGCCGAGCTATGCGCAACCGATCTGCTGGGACAAGCCGAACACGGATATAACAGCCCCTGCGTGTTGCTGACGAACTCTGAAAAGCTTGCCAATGAGACGCTGTCCGAGGTGGACCGCCTGTTGGGCATCCTGCCGACCGCCGACACTGCGAAAGTGTCCTGGGAGGAATATGGCGAGGTGATTGTTTGCGACACGTATGACGAGATGCTGCAGGTTGCCGATGATATCGCCTCGGAACATGTGCAGGTGATGACGGATCGTGACGACTGGTTCCTTGAGAATATGACCTGCTATGGCGCGTTGTTCCTTGGTCCGCGCACCAACGTGTCAAACGGGGACAAGGTGATTGGTACGAACCACACGCTGCCAACGAAGAAGGCGGGGCGCTATACCGGTGGGCTTTGGGTTGGGAAATACCTGAAAACGCACAGTTATCAGAAAGTTCTGACCAACGAGGCGGCGACACTAATTGGCGAATACGGCTCGCGTCTGTGCATGTTGGAAGGTTTTGTAGGCCACGCAGAACAGTGCAACGTCCGCGTGCGTCGCTATGGCGGCATCAATGTGCCCTATGGCGAACCCGCGCCTTATCGGGATGCCGCTGAATGAGTGATAGACATACTCAGCATAAGGCCCTGATCGCTCCGCTCAGGGACGCGATGTATGATTTTTCCGAGGACAGTGTTCGCACGGCACTGGCAGATGTAACGGCCACGGACGCCGTTTTCCACCTGTGTCATCCGCTTGGTGATAGCATCGGTAGCAACGCCTTCTATGACTGTGCCTACAAGGATCTGTTGGCGGCTTGGCCCGATCTGGAACGCCGCGACTACATTGTCATGGCCGGCCCGGATGAACATGGTTCGGACTGGGTTGGATGCGGCGGCTATTACACGGGCACATTCGCTGGCCCATGGCTGGACATCCCACCGACTGGTCATCAGGTTACTATGCGGTTCCACGAATTTTACCGTTTCGAAAACGGCAAAATCGCGGAAATACAGGCCCTTTGGGATATCCCCGAGGTGATGATGCACGCAAATGCCTGGCCGATGGCACCCAGCCTTGGACGCGAATGGCATGTGCCGGGCCCGGCCACGCAGGACGGGTTCGTTCCCGGTCCGTATGATGAGGCAAAGGGCAAAAAGACCTGTCAGCACATCATCGATATGTTGGAGCATCTTAAAAAACACCCCAAACAGGGTGGCCCTGAGGTGATGGAGATGGAACGGTTCTGGCATCCGCGCATGAACTGGTACGGGCCGTCGGGCATTGGCACAGGGCGTGGCTATGCGGGCTTTCGCAATTGGCACCAAATTCCGTTCCTGAGCGGAATGCCGGATCGTGGGCAGTTCGTGGACGACATCACCTACCACTTCTTCGGCGATGGCGAATACGCGGCCGTGACTGGCTGGCCCAATATGATCCAGACTGTCACCCATGATGGATGGTTAGGCATCGCGCCCTCGGGCAAGAAGATCACCATGCGCAGCCTGGATTTCTGGCGGCTTGAGAACGGGCGTATTCGTGAAAACTGGGTGTTGGTCGATCTTCTGGATGCGTATCGCCAACTAGGCGTTGACGTCTTCGCCCGTCTACGGGAATTCAACAAAGCCCGAAACATGGGGCGCATTGAAATACCGGATGGAATGAGCTGATGACTGAACTGCCACGCACCCCTTCGTTTTCCCTGAGCGGAAAAACCGCTCTTGTGACCGGAGCTTCTTCGGGCATCGGGCAGGGTTGTGCCGTGGCTTTGGCCGAAGCAGGCGCGCACGTCGTCTGCGCCGCCAGAGGCGAGGACCGGTTGAATGATACGGTGGCTGCTCTGCAAGGGCAGGGCTGGTCAGCTGAAGCGCTTGTGCTGGACCAGGGCGATCTGGGAAAGCTGAAACAGCTTTTCGAAACGCGAAACTTCGAGGCCGTGGTGAATTCGGCCGGGATCGCACGTCATAGCCCCGCAATTGAAACGACACCCGAAGACTTCGATGTCGTTACCGGCATCAACTTGCGTTCCGCCTACTTCCTTTCCGCCTACGCTGCGCGTGCCTTGATGGATGCTGGCAAGTCAGGGTCCATAATTCATATCTCCAGTCAAATGGGCCATGTGGGCGGCGTCGACAGGGCGCTTTACTGTGCAACCAAGCATGGGCTCGAAGGTATGGTCAAATCCATGGCCATCGAATGGGGTAAACAGGGCATTCGGATCAACACGGTCTGCCCGACCTTCATTCGAACGCCGTTGACCCAGTCCACATTCGACAACCCCGAACGCTCTGCGTGGATCATGGAGAAGATCAAGTTGGATCGCGTAGGTGAGGTCGAGGACATCATGGGTGCGGTACGCTATCTCGCTTCGGACGCCGCTGCTCTGGTCACGGGCACCTCAATGCTGATTGATGGAGGTTGGACGGCGGACTGATGGCCGAGAAAGTAACATCACTCCAGGTCGCGCAACTTGCCGGTGTCAGCCAATCCGCGGTCAGTCGCGTCTTCACGCCCGGTGCATCGGTCAGCAAGAAAACGGAAGAGAAAGTACGCAAGGCCGCAACCGAGCTTGGCTATCGCCCCAATGTGTTGGCGCGCGCGATGGTATCGGGCAAAAGCCGTATCATCGGTTTGGTGGTCGGCTATCTAGACAACTATTTCTATCCCGAAGCGCTGGAAAAACTGTCTAACGCGCTGCAGGAACAAGGCTATCACGTGCTGATCTTCATGGCGTCCCGTTCGGCAGGGAACATTGACGATGTGATGGATGAAATTCTTGATTATCAAGTGGATGGGGTCATCCTGGCCTCTGTCCCGATGTCATCGGATATCGCGATGCGCTGTCAACAGGCCGGTGTGCCGGTGGTACTATTTAACCGCAGTCAGGATATCGAAGGCATTACGACGGTCACATCTGACAACTATGTAGGCGGTCGCAAGGTCGCTGAGTTTTTGGTCGCTGGCGGGCATGAGCGGATTGCGTATATTGCAGGCTGGCAAGGCGCATCGACCCAACGCGACCGAGAGGCTGGATTCAGGGCTTCACTAGGCGAATCCGGGCAAACTTTGTTTGGCTACGAAGTCGGGCAATTTCACACCGAAGATGCACGAGCCGCCGCGCGCCGGATGTTTGACGTCGCACCAGAAGACCGACCCGATGCGGTCTTTGTTGCCAATGATCACATGGCGTTCGCTGTTATGGATGTGGTCCGCTTTGAACTTGGTCTGCGCATACCCGAAGATATCTCGGTCGTTGGGTACGACGACGTACCGCCCGCAGGATGGCCCGCCTATAATCTGACGACGATCCGGCAACGGGCCAACCTTATGGTGGCCGAAACAGTTGCCGCACTATTTGAACATATCGACACCCCAAACTCCGCTGCGCCTCGTAAGGTAGCGATTGATGGCCCACTTATAGTGCGTACATCTGCAAGGTTACCCAAAGGGTGGAAGCCGCAAAGGACAAATACATGAAAGGTTTTGATCCCAAATTCAGGGATTTCCCCGACTATATCATCGGTATCACCAAAGAGATTTGGGAAGACCGGGGCATCGCGACGCTGCACGACTATTACAGCGAAGACATCGTCGTTCGCTCACCCGGTTCGGTGGTTCTGGGAAATCAGAATGTGATCGGTGCGACTATGGCGACACTGGCCGAGTTTCCGGATCGGCAATTGCTGGGCGAGGATGTGATCTGGTCTGGTACACCGGAAGAGGGCATGCTCAGCTCTCACCGCATCCTGTCTACTGCCACGCATCTGGCCGAAGGCGTTTACGGCAAGCCGACCGGCAAAAAACTGTGCTATCGGATTTTGGCCGACTGTCACGCCATTGATAATCAAATCAACGACGAATGGCTCATTCGAGATCAAGGTGCCATCGTGCGACAGATGGGGTGGGATCCAAAGGAATATGCTGCCGATCTGATTGCGCGGGAAGGTGGAAAGGAAAATTGCGTCAAACCTCTGACCCCCGAGATTGATCAGCCCGGCCCCTACAAGGGTCGTGGCAACGACAATGAATGGGGACAGCGATACGCTGACATCCTTACCCGGATTATGAACGCCGATATGGGCGCAATCGAGGCGGAGTATGACCGTGCGGTGCAGTCGGAATACGTGGGCGGCGTGACCGGCCATGGTTGGGACCCGGTTGATCGCTTCTGGATGGGGTTACGCGCAAGTTTTCCGAATGCTGAATTCAAGGTTGAGCACCAGATCGGGCGCGACGACCCGGCGATGCCTCCGCGCGCAGCAATTCGCTGGAGCCTTTGGGGCAAACATGACGGTTGGGGTGCGTTCGGGGCACCAACTGGCGCGCAGGTCTATGTCCTTGGGATCAGCCACGCGGAGTTTGGCGCATTGGTCACAGGCCAACCGCAATTGCGCCGCGAATATACTCTGTTTGACGAAACCTCGGTATGGAAACAAATCTTGTTGCGGGGTGGACAGGTATAGTGGCACGTCCGGTCGCATATCGCATCCTTTCGGGTGGTCTGCATGAGACCGGAGCCAGTCGGCGTTTTCACATGTTCCGGCAAAGCCTGCGTGCGCAGCGTTTGAACCTGCGCCCGCCTGGGAAATGACTGCGTGTGCCGTCCTGGCATACGAACTTTCATTTCTGAAAACACAAAAACGGAACATATGTCATGACCAAATCAGCCATCACTGCCCGCATTGTCCGCTACGGTGAGCTTCAACCCTGCAAAACCGCCTTTATCGACGCTCACACACCGGGCAGCGATCAGAAAGAAAACTTCACAATCATCGGCGGCGGCGTCTCGGAATCCCCGGACCAGCACGTGCACATCACGGATAAGATCGGCTTCAACATCGGTGCTGCCGGTCAGCCGCCGAAATGTCGGAACTCATTGCACAGCCACACAACGGCAGAGGTCTTCTTCGTTGCCAAAGGTCGCTGGCGCTTTTTCTGGGGGCGTTACGGCACGGCGGGTGAGTTCATTGCCGAGGAGGGTGATATCTTCAACATCCCGACCGGTATCTTCCGCGGTTTCGAAAATGTCGGTCAGGACTACGGCATGATCATGTCGATCCTGGGCGGTGACGATGCAGGCGGTGGCGTGACCTGGGCTCCGCAAGTGATCGAAGACGCGCAGGCGCATGGTCTGATGTTGGGCGACAATGGCGTTCTTTATGACAGCAAGAAGGGCCAGGAACTGCCCCACAATGTCCACCCGATGCCCTTGCTGACTGAAGAGCAGTTGAAGGATTATCCGGAAGTTCCGGTTGAAGATGTGGTCGGAAAATACGTCGCGCGCTATTGGGATCTGATGGCTTTATCGGCCAACAAACCTGCAGTGGTGATAGGTGAGAATGGCTTGATTAAGGATAGACCCGGCTTCGAGGTCGATTTTCTTGGACGAGGGTCCGCTGTGACCGAGCCAGTCGTGGCAGAAAAACCTGTAGTTCTGATGCCGGCCAGTGGTCATTGGCATATTTTGATCGACGATCATGCAGCCACTTTGTCCAACGGCGACACGGCTCTGGTGCTGCCCGGCGATTCCTATAGCGTCGTGCCATCTATGACCGGACAGGCAGGCCTGTACCGGATCACTGCAACTGATGACCCGGCAGGAGCGACCTGGACAGGATGAACGTAGACCCAAACGACACTCAAGCCGTTTATGAGCGGCAGGCGACGGAGTACGATAAGCGCCGCTCAAAGGCTCTGTTCGAAGCGCGCTGGTTGGCGCGCTTCACGGCCAGCCTAAAGCCGGGTGATCATGTGCTGGATCTGGGATGTGGCACAGGCGATCCCATCGCGCGCTGGTTCATGGCCGAAGGGTTTGATGTCACCGGTGTTGATTTTTCCGAGGCCATGCTGGCCATCGCCTTGGAACGCTGGCCCGAAGGGGATTGGCGGCACGCCGATATGCGAGATTTTGAGCTGGATCGGACATTTAATGGTATCATTGCCTGGAACAGCTTTTTCCACCTGACGGCGGATGAGCAAAAGGCCTGTATCACCCGCATGGCACGCCATTTAAACACCGGCGGAATGCTGATGTTGACCGTAGGTCCCGGCGCCGGTGAGGTCAGCGGAACCGTGGGATCAGAGCTTGTCTATCACGCCTCATTGTCCCCGGCCGACTATGCCGTTTGCCTTGAAGAAAACGGGCTGCAACTGACTGGGTTTCTGGCCGAAGACCCCGAAACGCAAAGCCATACAGTGCTGATGGCACGAAAACTGTAAGGAGGCGCTTATGACCGTCAAAACCTCACATGTTGGGTCTCTGCCCCGAACACAGGACGTTGTGGATTTCATATTCGCCCGAGAAAACGGTGAGCCTTACGAAGCGGACGCGTTTGATGCCTGCATGGCTGATGCGGTGTCTGAAACTGTACGCAAGCAGGTCGAAGCCGGGGTTGATATTGTCAGCGATGGCGAGACGTCCAAGATCTCTTACGCTACATACGTCAAGGATCGATACACCGGTTTTTCCGGCGACAGTCCGCGCAATGCACCTGCAGATCTGAAGATGTTTCCAAGTTTTCTGCAACGCCTGGCAAATGATGGTGGCACGCCCCAATACGCACGACCGATGTGTACCGGCGAAGTGCGCTCAAAAGGGCAGGGGGAATTGGAAAAGGATATCGCCAACCTCAAGGCGGCTATGGCGCTGCATGGTGCCGAACGCGGTTTTATGAATGCTGCCTCGCCGGGTGTGATTTCTCTGTTCTTACAAAACGATTACTATCCCACGCGCGAGGCATATCTGGCGGCGCTGGCCGACGCCATGAAAGAGGAATACGAAACCATCGTGGCCGCTGGCTTGGATCTGCAACTGGATTGCCCCGATCTGGCCTTATCGCGCCATATGCTGTTTACCGACCTCTCGGATGACGAGTTCGTCAAGATTGCCAACATGCATGTCGAAGCCCTGAACCATGCACTTCAAAATGTTCCACAGGATCGCGTGCGGGTGCACATCTGCTGGGGCAACTACGAAGGTCCGCATTGTTGCGATATCGCTATGGACAAGGTGTTCAGCACCCTGATGGCAACCAAGTCGCGCTATGTCTTGTTCGAGACGTCTAACCCGCGCCATGCCCATGAATGGACCGTGTTCCGCGACCGCAAATCTGAGATCCCCGATGACAAGGTATTGGTCCCCGGCGTAGTCGATACAACCACCAATTTCGTCGAGCATCCCGAACTCGTGGCCCAAAGGATCGAGCGTTTTACGGGGATCGTCGGCGCGGACCGGGTGATCGCGGGCAGCGATTGCGGCTTTGGAACCTTTGCGGGCTTTGGGGCGGTTGATCCTCAGATTGCCTATGCCAAGTTGGCGGCGCTGTCCGAAGGGGCAAAGCTGGCCTCGGAATGACACCCTTGATCTTGTTACCGGGCATGATGTGCGATGCCCGCCTCTTTGGCCCGCAGATTAACGCTCTGTCAGGTCGGTTACCTGTGATGACTTTCCCGTTGTCCCGACATGACAGCGTGCAAGCCATGGCGGATGACATCCTGCAAAATGCGCCGCCTGAATTTGCCCTGGCCGGGTTGTCGATGGGGGGTATCGTGGCAATGGACGTATTGCGGCGGGCCCCTGAACGCGTCTCGCGTCTGGCTTTGATCGACACAAACCCACTGGCTGAAAAGTCAGAGGTTAAAGCCCGTCGTATACCCCAGATGGCTGCCGTTCGCGACGGCAGGTTGAGGTCGGTGATGCGGGACGAGATGAAGCCCAGTTATCTGGCAGACGGGCCTAATCAAGGGGCTATCCTGGATCTGTGCATGGCAATGGCCACCGATTTGGGCCCAGATGTTTTCTTGCGCCAATCGCAGGCGCTGATGGACCGTCCAGACCAGACCATGACCCTGAAAGCATATACCGGAAAGGCTCTGGTTCTGTGTGGGCAAGAAGACAGGCTGTGCCCCGTGGAACGTCACCAGATGATGCATGAACTACTGTCGTACAGCGCGCTTGAGATCGTAGAGGGCGCTGGGCATCTGCCCACATTGGAACAACCCCGGAAAACCACAGCGGCGTTGACCCGCTGGTTGGAGGACACATGACGCCATCCCTTTTAGCCTTGCTTCGCAAGGTCGACACACCAACCGTCTGCAATGCCATCGAAGTGGCGCAGGGCAAGCGCGGGTTTGACGAATTTACGCGCGGCACCATGCTGTGTTCCGCGCCGGAAGAACCCGCTATCGTCGGTTACGCCCGCACGGCAAAGATCGCGGCAGTCAACCCACCGACCGAACCGCCCGATGTCATCAAATCCCGGCGTATGGCCTATTACAAATATATGGCCGAAGCGCCCAATCCTTGCGTCGCAGTGATCGAGGATGTGGACTATCCTGATTGCATCGGAGCCTATTGGGGAGAGATCAATACCTCGGTCCACAAGGGGTTCGGCATTTCCGGCGTAGTAACCAATGGTGTGATGCGCGACCTCGGGGACTTACCCGAAGGGTTCCCCGTTGTTGCGGGATCCGTCGGGCCAAGCCACGGTTTTGTCCATGTCCGCGAGATTGATACACCGGTTTCAGTTTTTGGCCTGACGGTCAATCCAGGCGAATTGGTTCACGCCGACCGCCATGGTGCGCTGGTCGTGCCGGGGGATGTCGTCAGCCAGTTGGAATCCGCGATCCAAAAGCTTTTGGTGACAGAGCGCATCGTCCTGGATGCCGCCCGCCAGCCAGAATTTGATTTTGAAGCTTTCGAAACCGCTTGGGCGGCGTTTGAAAAAGCCAGGGTCTGACAATAGGGGGCAGACGTTCCGCATACCGGTTGGGCAGGCAAAAAACTCTTAAACCATTGCTGGTTTCTGCTGAGAAGTAGTCCGGTTTTCTTGCCGAGCTCTAATTCACCCGGTTGCCAACTCATCCCGGAAGAAGGCGGGCGTCAGCATGGCGACACCCTGACCGGTTATCGCGGCGTTGGCTTCCAGAACCTGAGGGCCGAAATGCTGCCGGGTTTCACCGGTCTGGTCGACCAATTGTGTTTGTTCAACCGTGTCCAGACCGATGCGTTCAAAGTGCTGGTTTGACTGCGCCTCAGGCCGACTGCTCGACAAGAGAGAACAGCTCAATTGGATGGGCAATGCCACGAACTTCGTAGTTCCCGCAAGGAGAGAACAGATCAGCTGAAGCGCCAGCAACGGCCGACGTCGCCAGCACCCTGCGGCCAATCGATTTGGTCAGACCCTCAATGCGGCTAGCGACGTTCACCGCGCCACCGAGAACAGTGAAATCCAGCCTGCCGGGGCTGCCGATGTTGCCATAGCTTACTTGCCCCACGTTAATTCCGATGCCAACATCCAGAGCTGGCTTCTGGGCGTCTTCGCGACGTTGGTTTAGTGCCGACAGACCGGTCATAACACTTTGCGCGGCATACGCAGCTTTCCGACACCGATCGTCGCGATCCGCCTGAGTGGGGATGGTGAAGATCGATAGAATACCGTCTCCCATGAATTTTAGAACATCACCTCCGTTTTCTTCCACTGACTGAACAACGAGATCGAAATATCCACTCAGCGCGTCAAAAACGTCCTCTTCCAGTGCGCTGTCTGACAACGCCGTAAAACCACGCAAATCTGAGAACATAACCACGGCCTCAAGGGTGGTGCGTTCCCCTCGTTTGATACGCCCATTCCAAACAGCGTCCGAGGGTCCATCGCCAAGGTAAGTCCGCAGAAGGCCTTTCGACGATTTGCGCATCGTGACAGGTTCCAAAGCCGAAGACAGAGCGGGCAGTGCACGTTCAATCAGTTCCAGATGCTTGGGCGAGAACCCTTCTGGCGTTTGCGTAACAAAGGTGCAACCGTGCAGTGAACCGTCACCGTAGTAAAGCAGAGTGGCATAATAGTCGGTACCGCCCAATTCGGCGAACTCCAGGTATGAAGAATGTTCCGTCTTTGGGTTTAGTTGCTGAAGACTTTTGTGAAGCGGCCTTCTGTGTTCCAGAATATATTCAAATGAGCTTCCAACGTAGCCGTCGGTCAACATCGTCTCATGTGTGACATCGTAGCTTTCGGTTCCGTCTGGTGTCCAAACCACACCCCAGGCGATGAGTAGTGGATTGGCAAAACGCTGACCGATATTGACCCTCCATAGCGGGACGCCGGCTTCGATCAAAGACGAGCAGAAATGTGACACCACTTTCACTGGATCACCTGATCGGCGGCCTTCGGAAATCAACCAGTTTGTCAGTTCGGCTATGGAATCCATTGCTTTAAACTAGTCGCTTAGACGCGTAGGGCAAATGGCATTCCGCCTGGGTTGAGCCAAGTTGAATCGATCGCCCGCCTGCTCGAATTTAGCGAGAGTTGTATCTGCACAAGAAGTCCCGCATCCAAGCGGGCGAAGACGATTAAATGCCTGCAATACTTGCATTCGCACTGCCCGGAGAATCCGGGCCGTTGTAGCGGAGCTGCCACCTTGATGGCTCTGCCGTTGGGGTTTGCTGTACCGTTCCGAAGGAATTGGCTGACGGAACATGGAACATGCTAGCGTCGGCTGTCCGTCCTGATCATCAGCGCAAACGGGGGGGACTGAATTGGTGCTGGCCGCCGTGCAGTACCCTGAAGGCAAAGATCAGCGGATACTGACCGTTGATTTATCTGATACGGATGGCTTTGTGCTGACGCGGAAGTTTTACGTCCAAAACGGTTATGACGAAGAGGGGCAGATCCCCGGCTTCTGGGCCGCTCGGGATGCCAATGTGATCTTCCGCAAGGCTCTGTAGCGGACACAGGCTCTTCATCATATGCGTGGCGAGTGGGCCTTTGACGATATTCATTCAAAACAAAACAAACAAAAAGATCGCTTCCAAGTGCGAATGATCAAACTCCTAAATGACCGCGTAGCACTTTTTGCCCGCTTTCTTGGGACTGTAAGGCGGCCTTCAAAACCGGGTTTGCAGCCACTCACAAAAGGCGGTTGAGACATAGGACCCTGCCGGTCCCGTTTTGTGTTGCACGACATAGTGGGCTTGGCCTGTATCGACCGGGGTGCCAACAATTCTAATCTGGCGGCCGGTCTCAATGGCCTGCTGGGCGAAACGGTTGATCATGATCGCGCAGCCGCTTTCTGCAGCCACCAATTCGCAAGCGGCAACCGAGGTGTCGACGACAAGGTGTGGGGATATGTCGCCGTAGGGCAGATCATGGGCTGACAGATATCTTGCCCAATGGTCGTCGAACCCAAGGACGTGGATGGCCGCGCGGGTTGTCAGATCAGCAGGTGTATTGACCTCAGACGCGGTGCGCGCACCACAAACCGGAACGATGAATTCGTCGGCAAGCTTGACCATGCGCGCGTCGGATTGGGCTTGCGGCGCCAGCAGGATGTCAACATCTACAGGATGCCCCTCCCGACCGCTTTGCCACAGCGAGGTGACAAGTTTGATCCCGATACCGGTATGGGCCTTTTGAAAGGACGCCAGTTGCGGTGCCAACCATATAATCATAGCCGCCGATGCCCGCACAACGATCGTCGAATCTAATGCGGGTCCAAATAGCCCGTTGGTGGAGAAAGCGATGTGTTCCAATGAATCCCGAACCGAAATCAAATAGGCTCGACCGATTTCCGTCAGTTGCAGGCTCTTGGCCCGGCGAATGAACAGTTTCTGCCCCAGCTGACCTTCCAGCGCCTTCATGTGCTGGCTGACAGCTGTTTGCGTCAGCCCCAGCTCTCGGCTGGCGGCAGTAAAGCTTAAATGGCGTGCGGCAGCCTCGAAGGAGCGAAGCCAGTTCAGGTTGAGATTGCTCTTCATTGCCTATCCATAAATTTTTTATGTGCATGAAAGCAAATTCTTTTATTTTTCTTCGTTTCAGAGGGCCGCTAGACAGATTCAGGTCACGATAAAAACGACCAGAAAAAAAGGAGCGCCCATGCCCGAGATCAATCGAGATGCAGCCACCGATATGGTTTTGAGCCTTGTGGATCTGGAGCGCTTTCCGATCGCAGATCTGGAAGCTGCCGAAGGTGCTGCCTTTCTAAAGGACTGCCAGGACCAGATGGGGGAACACGGCTGGTGCAATCTGGATGGGTTTATCCGCCCCGAAGGGCTGGCGGCTCTGGCCGATGAATCCAACGCCTTGTTGCCTACCGCAGACGTGCTGACCATCAAACGCAACATCTATCAGGGCGCAATTGACCCTTCGCTGCCTGAAGATGATCCGCGTCGCAAGGAATACACGCATGTGGCAACGCAATTGGCCGACGACCAATTGCCGAATGAAATGCTGCTTCAACGGCTATATCAATCTCCGCTGCTGACGGATTTTGTGCGCCGCGTTCAAAAGAAAGACGTGCTGTACCGGTGCGCCGATGAGTTTCAGGCGCTGAACGTCGTTGCCCTGCATCCTGGCAGTTGGCACGCCTGGCACTATGACACGACCGAATGCACGGTAACACTGTTGTTACAAGCCGCTGAATCCGGTGGTGATTTTGCCTTCCTGCCGAACTCGCGCACCGACGAGGCCGAAGATCGCGAGGCGGTGGATCGTTTGCTTTCCGGCGATCTGTCCCACGCCCGGACGTTCGACCGCGGCGCCGGTACGTTTACGCTATTTCGGGGCGGCTATTCTTTGCACGGGGTGACAGAGGTCGAAGGCTCGATCCCCCGTGTCACTGCAATCATGACCTATGACGAACAGGAAGGCCGTGTGATCAGCGACGACATCAACATTCGGATATACGGTGATCGCGTCAAAAAAATCCTCGCGGACCGCGCAGCCTCCAGTATCAACGCATAAAGGAACAAGCCATGAAAACTGCTCTACTCGTCATTGATGTGCAAATGGCGTTGGCCCATGAGGATGCCGCCGGCGCCGCGCGGTCGTGCCCTGAGGCTGGCGACAATATCCGCAGGCTGCTCAGCCAGTTCCGCGAGCGCGGTTACAAGATCGTCCATGTGCATCACCACGGGCTTGACCCGGATGATCCGTTCCACGTGGATGCGCCCGGTGCTGCCGTTCAACCCTTTGCAGCACCGCAAGGGGACGAACCGGTGATCATCAAAAACGTCTCCAGCGCCTTTGCCGGAACCTCGCTTGAGGCTGATCTGCGTGCAGAAAACATTGAACGCGTGGTCATCTGCGGGGCCACAGCCAATCACTGCGCCGAGTCCGCCGCGCGCTCGGCAAGCAGCCTGGGGTTTGATATGGTCTATGCCTCAGATGCCGTCTGGGCCTATGACGCAACCGGGCCGGACGGCGTGACCCACAGCGCCGAGCAGATACATTCGGTCACGCTCGCCAACCTGCAGGGCGAGTTCGGTGAGGTGCGTACGACTGACGCCATCCTGAACGCGTAAGCGTGACAACTAACCCTGAAGGCGGCGAACATGCGAATTGGCTTTATCGGACTTGGCACCATGGACGGACCGGCGGCCTTGAACCGGATAAAAGGTGGGCACGATCTTTCTGTCTGCGATCTTGATAAGACGCGGGCAGAGGAGCATCTGGCGCTGGGCGTGACTTGGGCAGAGACCCCTGCGGCAGCCGCACAAGCGGCGGATATCGTGTTCACGATGGTATTTTGACCAAAGCAAATTGAGCAAATGGTAGGGGTGCCGATGGACTGCGGTCAGTCCTGACCACCGGGCAGGTTTGGGTGGAAGTAACGACCAACAAACCTGCCTATGTGCGAGAGCTTGCTGCCATTTTCGCTGAGATTGGAGTGTAGTTAATTGATGCGCCAGTCACGGGTGCCGTCGATGGTGCACGTACCTGCAATATGCCTCAATTCGCAGGCGGGGATGGGGCAACGGTCGCGCGATTTCGCCCCGCGATGGAACTGATGGGGTCGTTTCAGGGCAATTCGCGCGTGAACAGTACAAACCATGGTGCAGTTAGCGCGACGAACAACTTTGTTGGGCGTCTCATTTGTCGATCCAGGGCCCAAAGCCCTACACAGGAACGCCCAAGCCGACTTTCTTTCTGCCCATTACAACAGATGTACGAAAGTGCCGGACATTTGAGTTGTCAAAGAACAGTCGTTTCGTGAGTTCCTGAAAATCGTCCATGTCTTTTGCCGTGCAAACGAGGCAGAAATCCGCGTCCCCAGTGATGTAATAGCACTGCTGCACCATGGGCTCAGATTGCGCCTGACGTGAGAATGCATCGATCTGATCCTGTCGCTCGCGCTCCAATTCGACCATCACAATGAAGCTCATCGCAACACCCAGCTTTTTCGGATCGACGATGGCGACTTCCGAAACGATGGCGCCCGAGGTTCTGAGCGCCTTCAACCGGCGCTGAACTGATGCCACGGACAAGCCCGTCTCGGATGCGAGAGCTTCGAGGCCCATCTTCGCATCAGCTTGCATCAAGTGAAGAAGATTTCGGTCGAACTGATCGAGTTTCATGTGAATTCCATCTTTAGTGAGAAATATTCCCAATATTAGGAAGAAATTGATGATAATACCTCACTGATCGCGTGTACAACTTTTGTATGAAAAATCCAACCATACTCGATGTTGCAAAGCCACTGTCACTGCTGGCGGCCTGCCCAACCTATAAGCCAAGTCCATTGGAAACGTGTAGTTTTCAGGGCCGGTCCATACTGATCAAAGACGAAACAAACAGGATGGGCCTGGGTGCGTTCAAGGCGCTCGGGGGTGTTTACGCCGTTGCCAAGTTGATTGAGGAGCGCGTTGGTTATCCGCTGGAAGCAAGCACTTTTCTGGAAGATTCCGTGAAGGCAATTGCGCGCAAGATGACTTTTGTTTGTGCCAGCGCAGGCAACCATGGCATGGCCGTGGCCGCTGGTGCGCGGCTCTTTGGTGCCAAGGCCCGCATTCACCTTGCCGAAACGGTGCCCGAGGACTTTGCAATTCGCCTGCAGGACAAAGGCGCAGAGGTTGTTCGGTCCGGTGACGATTACGAGGCGAGTGTCGCGGCAGCCATAGCCGATGCAGAGGCAACCGGCGCAATTCACCTCGCCGACGGATCCTGGCCCGGATACACCGAACCACCGCGGTTGGTGATGGAGGGCTACACTGTCATTGCCGAAGAAATGCGCATGGAACTAGAGCGTTCCGGGAACTGGCCCAGCCACGTTTACTTGCAGGCTGGCGTTGGTGGACTGGCTGCGGGGATCGCTTACATGATCCGATCCAATTGGGCGGTTCAACCAAAGATAATCGTGGTCGAACCGGATGCGGCGCCTTGCCTTGCCGAAAGCGCCCGCGCGGGCCAGATCCTGACTGTCGAAGGGCCTGTTTCCAACATGGGGCGTCTGGACTGTAAAACGCCTTCTATGTTGGCTTTGGGCATTCTGGAACGATGCGCCGACGATTGGGTTTTGATTAGTGACCCGCAGGCTTTAGGAGCTGTAGAGCATGCGCGCGATATGGGCTTCTCTACTACGCCCTCTGGTGCCGCCGGGCTTGCCGCCTCGTTGCTGGACAAAGCCGAATTGCCGTTAGTCGTGCTGTCCGAGGGGAGCGTTCCCGATGCTTGATCTCGTTGCATTTCGTCACGATTTGCATGCGCACCCCGAAACCGGCTTTGATC
This sequence comes from Ruegeria atlantica, assembly GCF_013032505.1. Taxonomy (GTDB): domain Bacteria; phylum Pseudomonadota; class Alphaproteobacteria; order Rhodobacterales; family Rhodobacteraceae; genus Ruegeria; species Ruegeria atlantica_F. Next base: position 562,421 of record NZ_WQCG01000003.1, on the reverse strand, counting down.
TTGGCCGGACCTCGGAACTAATCGCGGCTGAGTTGGAGCGAGCGGGGCTTGAAGTCACCCGTGGAGTGGGACGCACAGGCATTGTGGCCACCTTGCGCCGTGGCCCAGACGAAACCGCAATCGGCTTTCGCGCCGATATGGATGCGTTGCCAATACATGAGACCACCAACTTGCCGTATCGCTCGCAAACGGAAGGCAAGTTTCATGGGTGTGGGCATGACGGCCACAGCGCCATGCTGCTGGGGGCCGCGCTCGAGCTTGCGGCGGATCCGTCTTTAAACCGCACCATCCACTTTATCTTTCAGCCGGACGAAGAAAACGGAAACGGGGCAGCCGCGATGATCGCGGATGGACTGTTTGAACGCTTTCCAATGGCTGCAATCTTTGGCCTTCACAATATGCCGGGCATGGAACTTGGCCACTTTGCCACGCAAGTGGGGTCATTCTGCGCATTTGAGGATAATTTCGAGATACGTGTTCGCGGCCAGGGCGGGCACGCGTCCATGCCGGAAAAAGGCATTGATCCGATTGTGACCGGGGCGGCAATAGTGCAGCAGTTACAGACGATTGTCTCTCGCTCGCTTTCACCAAGCAAACACGGGGTCGTTTCCATCACTGAATTCGTAACGGATGGTGCGCGAAACATCTTGCCCAGCAATGTAACCCTGCGCGGGGATTGCCGGGGTTTTTCCGGGGATGTGTCCGAAAGTATCGAGCAAAGAATGCGCGCCATTGTCGCGGGCGTTTGTGCGGCGCAAGGAGCTGAGGCGGAGGTAGATTACTCGACTTCATTCCGGCCTTTGGTGAACGATGTCAGAGCTACTAACATGATTGCCGGCGCTGCCCGCGATGTCGGCAGCCTAGATACGGATTGCGGGCGCGTGGGTTTTTCGGAAGACTTTGCTGAGTTTCTTGCGCATCGTCCCGGGGCCTTTATCCTGATGGGCAACGGGGTCGAGGGGAACCACGCCATGCCGCTTCATAACCCGTCATATGATTTCAACGACGAAGCGATCAGGCATGGTATTGCCTTCTGGACCAGCCTTGCACGGCAAGAGTTTTGAGGGCTGACGAGCGCTGGATTAAACTTCATTAGCGGGCAGCATTATTAGCTACGCTGTCCTATTCTGTTCTTCGGCCAACCCGCTGCGGCGACTGCCTCCCGCGCTGAATCGCGTCATCTGGTGACGCCGCAGAAGAGATCATCAGCAACGCCGCAACGAAACTCCAATGCATCGCGTGGAAGGCGTCATTTTCGCCAGTCTGTGGCCGTTGCCTAACGTTATTAGATAGTTGATATATCTCGGTACTTGATTGGGCGGCGATCTTCTTGTTTTACTAAAAGTCAAATCAACCCATGCCCCAGCGCGGTGTGAATAAACAGTGAAAAACAGTGCCAAAATTCTGAATCCACAGAACTTTATGACTAAGGGGCAATGGAGTAGCAAGATGGATCAAGACGACGGATCATCACGCAATGAGTTTGGGAACCCCGGCTCGATCGACGACATGGTAGCAATGTATCTGGAGGCGCTGGAAGGAGTTCTCGGCTCGTTACGCGAGCACGGAGAAAAGGGTGCACGGTTTGAACCGGACGTGATGTTTTTGCTTGCACAGGCACAGGCCCGGTGGCTCAGCTCAGCTTTACGGTACTGGCGGCAGATTGCGACCATCGTCTCAACACAAGGAACGGACGCGATCGAGGCAAGCATGCCTAGCGCGGATGGACCTTCACTAGAAGCCAGACAGCTGATCGTGCTGGACAAGGCGCGGGCTGTGCTGCGCGAGATATCGGATCTGTCACTGAGTGAGGCAAAACTGTTGCAACGTGATCTCATGGAAATCGAGGCAGAGCTTCGCAAATCGGTCGGCCCTGTGGATGACGACCTGGAAGGTCCTCATCGCTATGCAAAATCCAAACCATGAATAACGATGGTGCCCGCGCCGACTGGGTAATACCGGAACTGGGATTTGAATCTGAGACGGAACGGCTTCGCACAGCCATCGGCACGTGGGTTGAATCCACGCCAGAAGAGATGCGGCCGCAACTGGAAGAACAGTTCCTGGCCGGTTCAAAGTATTTTCGTCCCTTGACCATTTTTGCCTGCCAGACAGCTGTCGGCAGCGAAGAAATCACGGATGAGACCATTCAGGCGGCCGTAACGCTTGAGCTGTTTCACAATATGACGCTGGTGGTAGACGACATTCTGGATCAGTCGGACGAACGGCGCGGCAAACCGACCATGCATACAGCCTTTGGGCAACTTGCGGCGTTGATGACGTCCGGATTTATGGTTGCGGAAGGTTATCGGATTATGGCGAACGAACCGCAGGTGGTCGGGCTATTGTCCGAGCTGATGTCGCGGCTGGGCGCAGCCGAGATCGCACAGTGGAACAGTCGCACAATGCCGCGCGGGGTCGAAGATTGGCGCAAGCTGGCGCAGGAAGACACCGGTTCAATGTTCGAGGTTGCTGCTTGTCTCGGAGACCGCAGCGAGGGGCTGCGCCATTTCGGCGGCTTGCTGGGTACCCTGTATCACGCCTGCGATGACGTATCGGACGTGCGCGGGACCGAAGCTTTGGGCGGAGGTGGTGAAGAGGATATTCGTGACGGCATCCTGACCCTGCCTGCCGCAATTGCAGTGCGCGAACCCGCGGTTGCCGCGATGTTCCGCGATCCGAACCCGGACAATTACGACGCGCTGGCCGAGGCCTTTCGCGCCGCTTTGCCCGAAGCCGAAGCCGAGTTGGACCGGATCGCTGCCAGCGCTATAGCTGAGGCCAATCGATTTGCCCGGAACCCGAAGAAGTTGATCACGCTTGTGGATCGCACTCGGGCTTTAGGCGAAGCGCGCTGATCACAAATAGGCGCGCGCAGCCTTCAGATACTGGCTGTCGAACCCTTCCTCGAACTGAGCCATCAGCGGTTCGATAAGCGCGCGTTGTGCGTCTTTGGTGGGCAGCAAAGACGCCAACCCAAGCGCGGCGCGCAGTTGCCATGCTAAAGCTGACCGGTTTCCGGCAGCGTCGTAAGCAGCGCGATAGTGCTGCTCGGCGCTGCTGGTATCGCCACGCTTCTGTGCCAATTCCCCTTTGACTAGGCTCAGGTCCAGTACGTGGTTCAATTCGCCCCCAACCTGCAGTGGTTGGTCAAGATCGTCTAGAACCTGGGCGGCATCCTCGATCCGGTCCTGTGCCAACAGCAGGCGTGCGTGGTTGGCTTCAAAACAGACGCGGTGGTAATGAACGCCGGCATTCTTGCAGGCGGCAACGGCCGTGGCCGTGATCTTTTCGGCCTCATCCAGTTGACCGAGTTGCGCCATTGCCCGGGCGCGCCAGAAGGAAGCCCAGACACCCAAGAACCTGTACCCGTACTCTCCGGCAACCGCGCTGCATTCTTCGGTCAGGTCCATGACCTGTTCCCAGTCACCGTTCCAGTCATGGATGCGGATCACCCCGTTCGACAGAGCATAGACTAGCGAATAGGGGTCAGGCAGCGACCGGGTGTAATTCAGGATGTCGTTCCCGACCTTCACCGCCTGATCCGGTCGACCCAGGGACCAGAGGGCTGCCGCCCGGAAGCACTCTGAAATTACCTTGGGTTCTGCGGCTGACAGGCGGGGCCCCGGCTGGTCCCAGATGCCGTCATCATAGAGCTGTAGAACACGTTCGCCAAAGCGCACCGACTCGGCGTAGTCGCCGCGGTTGAAATGCGACCACGTCTGCATCGAGGCGGAATAGACTTCATAGCGGGTATTGCCGCTGCGCGTTGCCTCGTCAGCAAGCGCCGCAAATGTATCATGCCCTGAGCTTACGTCGCCACGCATGGTTTCAAACGCCCCGATCCCGTATAGAACCGCGACGCGCAGGTCTGGATCGTCAACATCCACAAACAGCTCGCGTGCGCGTTCAAAAGCTGTTTGCGCCTGTGGCGAGGCGTAGCTGGTCGCCGCAAAATGCACCACGCCAATGGTCGACTGCAGTTGCAGCTCCAGCTTTGCGCGATCCGTCAGATCATCGACCTCTCCAACGTATTCCAAACCATTGCTGAGTTGAGCGAGCGCTTCTTTCATCGAAGCCCGGCCCCAAGCGGATTTACCTGCCGTCAGCCAGTAGGGGACCGACCGGTCACCAAGCCCGGCGGCAACAAAGTGGTTGGCCACCTGTTCCGGACCGGACTTGCAACGTTCAGGGAATTTTTCTTCCAGCGTTTCGGCAATCTTTCCATGTAATTGCTGTCGCCGCCGTCGCAATATGGACCGGTATGCCGCTTCCTGAATCAACGCGTGGCGGAACATTAGGCTGTGACCGGTTTGGTCAGGGTATGCCAAGTCGGCGTCACCCAGTTGCGACAGCGAGTCTGAAAGCTCTGGCAACGGAGTTCCCGTCACCTGAGACAGAAGGTCGACATCGAATTCCCGGCCGATCACGGCCCCGATCTGAGCGTATTCGCGGACCGCCCCCAACTTGTCGAGGCGCGCCATCAAACTGTCTTGCAGGGTCTCCGGCACCAAATCTGCGCTGTTTCTGGATTCTATGGCAGAGCGGGTCAGTTCTTCGGCGAAAAGCGGTACGCCATCCGATCGTTCCAGCAATTGCTGGCGCTGTTCGGCCGAAAAAGCATCCGAGCCTGTCATACTGTCCAACAGCTCTTCGACTTCTGCTGGCTTGAGGCGCGCCAGTTCGCAGGTTTCCAGGTGATCCACCTGCCAGTCATGCGTAAATTCCGGCCTGCAGGTCACAAGCAGCAGGATCTGGCAATCAGCGAGTTTGGCGGCAAATTTGGTCAACAAATCCAGTGATGTAGGGTCGATCCAGTGCAAGTCTTCAAAATGCACCAACAATGGTGCCCGCTTGGACAGAACGATGACCTGTTCGATCAGCATGTCGATCGTGCGCGTCTTTTGAAGCTCGGGCGAAAGGTTCAGCGGCGGATACCTGTCACAGGGCAGCGAAAACAAAGATGCCATCAGCGCGCGGGCTTCGTTCAGATCGTCTTCGGCGACGACAAGTTTTTCCAGCTTGTCCAGCCGGGCTTCGCTGTCATCGTCTTCCTTGAACCCGAGCACGGTTTCGATCTGACGGCGGATAGGGTACAGGGCCGTGTTCTCAAAATAAGGTGCGGATTGCAGGTGAAGAACGGTGGCACCTTCGCCTTTGGCCTGATCCACCACCTCATATGTGAGGCGGCTTTTGCCGATGCCAGCCTCACCTGAGACAAGGCAAACATTCCCCTTCTTGGATTTGGCATCTTCCCAGGCCGACATCAGGCGCGTCCGTTCCGGCGTACGACCGACCAGAGGCGTAAGTTGCCGCCGTGCCGAGGTGACGGCGAACCGGTCCTGGCGCTGTGCCGTGGATATGACACGCCAGGCCACCTGGCCGGGCTCAAACCCCTTCAGATGGATGTTCTCCAGCTCCTCATAGACGAACATATCCCCCAACAGAGACTGAGTTCTCTTGCCAATGACAATTTGTCCCGGCTTTGCCAGCCCCTGCAATCTGGCCGCAAGGTTGGGCGTATCGCCAGCCACTGCTGAGGTCGAGTTTACGCCGTTCTGGTCAAGGTCACCGGCCACAACCAACCCCGTTGCAATGCCAATGCGCACCTGCAGGCGTTCACCGGCTGCAGTATCCAACGCGGCGACGGCCTCGACAATTTCCAAAGCAGCGCGGCACGCGCGTTCTGCCGCGTCCTCCTGCGCAACCGGGTAGCCAAAATAAACCACAACGCCATCGCCAAGGTATTGAGCCACGTGCCCTCTGGCCTCTTTGACCAATAGCGAGACGGTATCCTGATACAACGCCATAAGGTCGCGATAGTCTTCGGGATCAAGCCGCGCCGACAGGGCGGTCGAGCCGACCAGATCGCAAAACATGATGGTGAGGTGTCGCCGTTCCGCGCTTTCCTCGCCCGTCATGGCACCGCTGGGTCTGGGCTGTGCCGCATCCGGTTTCAGCGCGGTGATTGCCTTACTGATCTTGAGCCGATGACCCAGCACCGTGACACCCATTTCTCTGAGATGGTCGCCGGTCACATCTTCAAGAATGTCCAGGTCGATGCCGTTCTCATCAAACAGTTCGGTGTATTGTGGCAGGCCAATTTCATTCAGCCATGCCGCAATCGATTTAGTAGTCATCAGTCGTCTCTTGTTCGTACGAGGTATTTCTTAGTTACTTTTTACGGGGCTTGCCGTCTTCTGTATAGTTCCAGAACATTGGGCCCAGGCCCATAGTCTGTTCATTCCACTTACTTGCAGGCAGCCAGTCCGTAAACAGGGAGCCAAGGTTCTCTGGGCTTGGCGTGAATTTCGACTCTGGGAACTTGAAGTCTTTTGGTGGCCATAGCTTGTTGATCCCCAGGGCTTTGTCCGCAAGCGTCCATGCTTTTGCACTGGCGGCATAAGGCGCCCAGGCAATCTTAAGCGCTTGAAACATCTGGCTGGGATAGAATTCGGGTGTGATCACCTCTACCGGTTTACCTGCGTCGCCTTTGTCCGGTTCTCTCTGCGCGGCCTGACGTACGCCTTCAGCTGCGATCAGCCCAGTTGCACAAGCGCCTTCGACAGTCGAGACATCCGCGAAATTCCTGACATAAGTCCCGGCAAGAAACAGGTTCTCGAACTTGGTGTTGACCTCGGGGCGATGTTCCCAGCTGCCGGTGAGATTGGCGAAAAGCTCTTCGCCAGTATTTGTATCGACCGAAGTCTGGAACAGATCGATATCCGCCTCGGTTATCTCTAACTTGGCAGTGATTTCTCGCAGAATGTAGTCGATCGCGGTTTTGGGGTTTTTGAGATCCAGAATGAGGTTCTGGTTTTCGTCCCGGCGTTCGGGTTTTACAGATAGCAGTGATTTGAAATCCGATACCGTCACATAAAGGAAGGTATTTTTGAGGCCCCACGTCGCCGAGTAGTTGAGGAACGTCATCTCATAAGGTGTATCCATGAACACCACCACATCTGACGGGATGCCGGGCAGTTTCCGCTTGAGATAAAGCTCGACCGAAGCCATCGGCTCGGCCTCCAGGTATCTCAGCTGCCCAAGATCCGGATCGGCGTTGTAGAGATCATCAGTCACCATTGAGGCCATCGCACCGGGGGTGATGCTGATGATCACGTTCTCATCGCTGACATCCACTTCGATGTCTTTCTTTGCGATCCCCCATTTGGGGTTAACTGATGGCGATTTGGTTACCTTGTCGAACACGAGCCGTTCGATCCGAGTGCCGTCTGCGTTGGGATGCACTTCGCGAATTCGGTGGCGGTACTTGAGCTCAAACTGGTCTCCGAACTGATCAAGCTTTTTGTGGAAGGGATCAATCAGAGTTTCTTTCTTGGACCCATCAAAAAGCCAAAGCTGCGGAACCGGAACGCGGTTGCCGTACTTCAGGAAGGTCTTGTAGCTGCGCGCCGAAGCTTGCCAGCTGTCAATCGCCCACACGGTTTGCCAGATCTTCTCATGAAGCTTCGCCACAACATCGGTGCAATAGGGCCGCCCGCGCAACCAGCCGTTGAACGACATCCGGTCAAGCTTGTCATCTTCACTGTCCGGGATCGAAAGCAGATCGACCATCGAATACATGAACAGGAATAGTTCAGCAGGCGGCGCTGCGCCACCGGTGAGGTTGCGGTAAAAATCCTGAATGCCGCCCGGGTTCACCATTTCGGGCATGTTGTCGAGATCGCCGTCATAGAGAAACTTGAAGGCTTCGCGTGGTGTGAAGTTATCTTCGATCCCAAGGTCTTTGGCGACCGACCAGAAGTTGTAATACCAATTGCACAGCATGTGATAACTGTGCTCGCGTGGGTAATCACCGTGGTCGTGCTCCTTATGGGACCGCAACATTCCACCAATGAAGTTGTCCTGCTCATACAGCGTTACGTGGTATCCACGTTCCAACAGACGAAGAGCCGCGGTTAGCCCGGCTATCCCGGCCCCGACGATGGTTACCTTATGCATGCTCACTCCCTCGGATTTCGGCGTCACAAGCCCGCAAATGCGGTCCGGCGCCGACAAAACTCAGCTAAGGTTACGCTGCTTGGGGCATCAAAGGAAACTATTTCAGAGTGTTGCGGGAAAATGATCAGCGCCTTGGTTGGTGCAAGGGGACGTTTCACTGCGGTGAAGCAAAGGTTTTTTGAGACTAAGATGGGGTCCTGCAACGTTCCCTATTGTTGGGCTGCTCTGGTGAAATCGAAACAGCGGTTGCCAGTCGAGCAATCCGGTCGACGTCCACAATGGTGGCGATCAAAAAGATGGCTGATTTCGCAGCCTTGATTTGTCCGTCAGTTTGGTCATCTTGCATACTTTCTCACTGGTGAATCCCACAAAAGGGGATACTGGCAGAGCCCAAGTTTCCTTGGGTGTTAGAAAGACTGGCACGTCAAAGGCCTAATTTACAAAGCCCTGTGACTGGGAGTGAATTCGAACTGAGGAGGAATATGGTGGAGCCTAGGGGAGTCGAACCCCTGACCTCTTGCATGCCATGCAAGCGCTCTCCCAACTGAGCTAAGGCCCCATCATGGTACCGCGTCTGCGGTGGACGGACGTTTATGAGACGGCGACTGCGAGTGCAAGTCCAAAAATGGATTTTGCGGAAAAGTTTCTGCCTCGCGTTCGAGGGTAGCCTGAGGCGGCGCAAGGGCCGCCCCGAGCCGGGTTTAGCTGTCGTCTTCCGACGGCATGTCGGTGATCTCTTCCAGCGAAACGTCGTCGTTGCTGTCGTCATCATCGTCCAACAGATCATCGTCCAGTTCGACGTCGACGTTTTCGTCATCGTCCAGAACCAGATCTTCATCCGACGCATTTTCGCGTGCTTTTGCCGATGCGGCATCTTCCGCATCTGCGGCGATCATCCGGCTCTTGCCGGTTTCAAGCTCCACGATCTCGCCAGTGTAGGGGCTGATGATCGGGTCCTTGTTCAGGTCGTAAAAGCGCTTTCCGGTGGTCGGGCAAACACGCTTTACGCCCCATTCTTCCTTGGGCATGTCAAATCCCCTTGATATCAGGTGAGTCGTAATAATGATTCAGGTCACGTGCCACATGCAGCGGGCACTGTCAAAGCCTTTGAGCAGGAGAAACAGGTACATGGGGGACCACGCATTGCCCGGACAACCGCCGGTGCCGCTGACATTACGCAAATCGGCCAGAGCGCGTCGTATCAGTTTGCGGATTTCTCAACTGGATGGGAGGGTTACACTGACCTATCCCAAAGGCGTAGCAGAGTCCGAAGCACTGAATTTCGCGAGGGTCAAGGAAGACTGGATTCGTCAACATCTTGAGGACCGGCCCAGCCCTTCAGCAGTAGAATTCGGTCAGGCCATCCCTGTGGAAGGTAAAGACAGGCGAATCGTGCCAGCAGAAGGTCGACGCGTTCTGTTGCGAGACGCAGAGGTTGCAGTCCCTGAAGGCGCCGAAGCCCGGAGATTGGCGCGGTTCCTCAAGGAACTGGCAAGGGATCGCCTCACTGAGGCCTGCGATGATTATGCTGCAATGCTGGGCCGAACTTATTCCAGCCTGACCTTGCGTGATACGCGATCCCGCTGGGGGTCGTGCAGTTCGACCGGTGGCCTGATGTTTTCGTGGCGTCTGATCCTCGCCCCATCGGAAATCCTGCATTACGTCGCCGCCCATGAGGTCGCACACCTGGTCGAGATGAACCACTCAAGTGCGTTCTGGGCGCAAGTCGAACGGCTGTTTGGTGACTACAAAGCCCAAAGGTGCTGGCTGCGCGACAACGGGGCGCAGCTTCATCAGTACAGATTTGATGCCACGACGAGTTGACCACACGGCGATTTGTGATCACATGGGTTTATGTTAAGCGCGCGCCCAACCGACACCCAACCTGCAGCTCATGATCTTGTTTATCGGGCCTTGCGCTCGCGCATCATGCACGGAGACATAGCGCCCGGGCAGGCGTTGACCCTTCGCGGGATCGGTAAGGAGTTCGATGTCTCGATGACACCTGCGCGTGAAGCGGTCCGGCGATTGGTGGCCGAAGGGGCGTTGTTTTTGTCTTCGTCGGGCCGTGTGTCCACGCCCGAGCTAACCAATGATCGTATCGAAGAACTGGCAGCGCTGCGTGCATTGCTGGAGGTCGAATTGGCCAGCCGTGCATTGCCCCGCGCGCATATGGCGCTGATTGATCGGTTGCAGAGCATCAACATGACTGTCGCGGAAATGGTCACCAAACGGGATGCTGTCGGTTACATCAGGTCGAACCTCGAATTTCATCGAACGCTCTATCTACGTGCACAGGCTCCGGCGATGCTGGCCATTGTGGAAACGGTATGGCTACAACTTGGGCCGACGATGCGCGCACTTTATGGGCGATTGCGGCGGACAGAGCCGCCGCATTACCACAAGCTGATCATCGCCGCGTTGAAGGCGGGGGATGAGCCCGGATTACGGCTGGCAGTGCGTTCAGATGTGACGCAGGGATTGCGCATGCTGGTCAGTTGAGCGGCTTGTCGCCGAAGTGATCGTGTTGCCTTTTCCAGACGCCGCGGAACTAGCTTGCGCACTTGGTCTGCGGTACTCTTACCCAAATCACAACAAGAGCAGATTTCAGACATGATCAATCGACGCCTTTTCTCAATTGGACTTGGGTCAACCTTTCTGGCCGCCTGTTCGGGTGGGACGCCAAGCAGCGCTCCTGCCACACGGATGCGGGCCGTTCCCAACGCAGGGTGGGACGCCTGGGTTGCCGGGTTCAAGTCGCGCGCGGCCTCGCAAGGCATTTCTCAGACCACCATCAACCGTGCCTTTCAGGGGGCCGGCTACCTGCCAGACGTGATCGAGCGGGACCGCAATCAGGTCGAATTCAAGCGCTCACTAGAAGACTACCTGGCGATTGCTGCGTCGGATGAACGGATCGCAACCGGCAAACAGATGCTGGTACGCCATGCTGGAACCCTGTCAGCGATCGAGGCAAAGTACGGTGTCGACAAAGAGGTTGTCGTGGCCGTCTGGGGCTTGGAAAGCCGGTATGGGGCCCGCCGAGGGGATGTGCCAGTAGTATCAGCGGTGTCAACCTTGGCTTATGACGGGCGTCGCGGTGCGTTTTTTGAAAAGCAATTGATAGCTGCCCTGAAGATCATTCAAGAAGGCGATACGACGCCTGCAAACATGACCGGCAGTTGGGCCGGGGCGATGGGGCACACGCAATTCATCCCGACCTCTTATTTGGCCTACGCGGTGGATTTTACCGGTGATGGTCGTCGGGATATCTGGTCCGAGGACCCAACAGATTCCTTGGCGTCGACCGCCGCCTATCTGGCGCGCGCTGGCTGGGTGCGAGGACAGCCTTGGGGTGGCGAAGCAGGTACGGTATCCGGGTCGCCTGTCGCGGTGTTACAGCCGCAAAAGCCCGGGCCGCGCATTGCTGTGTTCCGTAATTTCCAGGTGATCAAGCGCTACAACAATTCGGACAGTTACGCGATCGGCGTCGGGCATTTGTCGGACCGGATTGCCGGTGGCGCGCCTTTTCAGGCTTCATTCGGTCCAGATGCGACCGGGTTGACGCTTGAGGATCGTAAAGAGTTGCAGCGCCGACTGACATCCGCGGGGTACGACACGCAAGGCGCAGATGGGGTCATCGGCAACAACACGAAATCCGCCATCAGCGCATATCAACGCGCCAGTGGTTTGGCCGTAACCGGCGAACCTTCTGCGGCATTGTTGCGCCAGTTGGGCGGCTGACGGTTTAAGCCGCCAGCCCTTTTGAGCCGATATCCAGGAATTTTTGGCGGCGGTCCTTGATCAGGGCTGCCGCATCCTTGCCATCCAGCTCTTTCAGCATGGCGGCAATGGCGTTCCGCACTGAATCGACAGCTGCGGCACGGTCACGATGCGCGCCGCCTTTGGGTTCGGTGATGATGTGATCACACACGCCCAGCTTTTTCAGGTCTTGAGCTGTTAGCCGCAGTGCTTCGGCGGCCTCTCGCATCTTTTCTGAATCCTTCCACAAGATCGACGCACAGCCCTCCGGCGAGATCACCGAATAGACCGAATGTTCCAGCATCGCGACACGGTTTGCTGTGGCAAACGCCACCGCACCGCCTGAACCACCTTCGCCAATGATCACGGACACCAGCGGAACGCCGATCTTCAAGCACATTTCGGTCGAACGCGCGATAGCCTCGGACTGGCCGCGTTCCTCGGCACCTTTGCCCGGATATGCGCCAGCCGTGTCGATCAGGGTGATGACGGGCAGACCGAAACGTCCGGCCATTTCCATCAGGCGCACAGCCTTGCGATACCCCTCGGGGCGGGCCATGCCGAAATTCCGTTCAATCCGCGATTTGGTATCGGAGCCCTTTTCGTGCCCGATCACCATGACAGGCTGATCATCGAAACGCGCCAGACCGCCGATCACAGCCAGATCGTCGGCAAAGTTGCGATCACCTGCCAGCGGCGTGAACTCGGTAAACAGCTCGGCCACATAATCCTGGCAATGGGGGCGTTCGGGGTGACGCGCAACCTGACATTTCCGCCATGGGGTCAGATCGCCATAAAGCTCATCCAACAGCTTGGCGGCCTTGGCATCCAGCGCGGCGGCTTCTTCGGCCACGTCCATCTCTTCGTTGGCGCGGGCCAGCGCACGCAATTCCTCGGCCTTGCCTTCAATCTCGGCCAGGGGTTTTTCGAAATCCAGATACTGGGTCATGACGCCTCTCAACGCGGAAGTTCATTGCTATATGAACTTGCTGCCAGAGGAATGCAACACAAGGTAAAGCGGGGCGCAATTCTGGGCCGCGCCGGTTTAGGTCACTGGACGGGTACATAGCTGGACGGCAGGCCGTCATCGTCTGTGTTCACCATGTAGTACTGATTTTCACCGCCGTCCCAGACCAGAAAAGCGTCCGCGCCTTCCGGTTTAGTCTGTTCACCCCATGGCGCTTGGATGGTCAGGGCTTCACCGGTTGCATACCCCAGATCAGACAGGCGCAGCATTTCCACGGGGGTCGTCTTGAGCGCGCCGACTATGCCCGGAGTTCGGTCTTCGAACATCGCTTTGACTTCGGGGGCCATATCCAGCCGCTCGATCAGGCGTGTGTTTTTGGCTGAGACATCGTCCAACGAAACAAGCTCGTAGGCGGCGTCAAAAGTGCTCTTGCCAATGATGTAGAAGTCCGGGCCATCATTGCGAAACTGTAGTGCAATGATCGAACCGGTATTCTCAGTCAGATAGGCCTGATCGTAACTGGTGCCATCGACGGAACCCAGGTTTTTGCGGATTGCTTCGGGAATGGCACCGAAGTCATCGCTGGTCAGTTGCCAACCAAGGATTGGTCGATCTTTAATATAGGACTCGCTTGCCGGGTTATGTTGGCTGATACGTTCGGCGATCATGGTTTGTGTCTGAATGTCATCGGCTTGCGCAACAACCGGCATTGCGGTGACAAGGGCGGCCAGCATGATGTTGCGAAAAGGGCGGGCTGGATTGATCATTTCGGTTCTCCATTTGGGAGTTGAATAATCTAAGTCCATGTGGGTTACGCGCTTAGTGTAACATTTTTCGGTCTGTCTTCCGATGTGAATTCAGCAAGATTTGTGGATGCGGGATGTGCATCCTTTGGCGGGCAAAGAGAAGGAAGGACGTCGATGGCAGCCAGTTATGAAGACCGCGTTCTGCGTGTACTGGCCTACATCCATGACTACCCGGATGGTGACCTGTCGCTGGATGCTCTGTCCGAAGTCGCGGCCATGTCGCGGTTTCATTGGCACCGCGTTTTTCGTGCTATCACCGGGGAAACCTGCGCGCAGGCTGTGCGCCGTATTCGGCTGCATCGGGCCGCAAGCTGGCTTGTGATGACAGAAAAATCAGTGGCGCAAATCGCAACTGACGTTGGCTACCCTAACCTGAAATCCTTTGTGCGGGCCTTTTCAAAGGCCTACGGCAACAGCCCCGCCACTTTTCGAAAAACGGGGCAATTTCTGCCGGCCAACCCACGTTTCAGAACCGGAGATTATCCCATGCACCCCGTTGTTACACGTACCGAACCCGCCCGCCGCGTGATTGCCCTGCCGCATAAGGGGGACTATGCCCAGATCGGCAAGAGTTTCGAGACGTTCGGCGCCCTTTGTGAGTCCCGGCAGTTGTGGCCGCAGATCGGTCCGGTACTGGGCGTTTATCTGGACAGCCCGGAAGACACGCCTGAGGATCAGTTGCGCGGCTATGCCGGAGCCGTGTTTTGCGGTGACACAACGCCCGAGGGAATGCAGAGCCTTGAGCTCACTGGGGGTAAAACCGCGGTATTGACCTACAGGGGCCCGTATTCAGGTATTCGTGCCGCCTATCACAGCCTGTTTGGCAACTGGCTGCCCGCATCAGGCGAGGAACCTGCGGATCAGCCCTGTTATGAGGTTTACCTCAACAATCCACGCGACACGGCGCCCGAAGACTTGCTGACAGAAATCTGTCTGCCACTGAAATAACTTAGTTCGGGTACAGGACCGGGTAGAGTGAGCCCACGAGCAACGCGGCCATTACCCAGTTGAACATCGTCAATCGGCGCGGATTCGTCAGGATGCGCGCCATTTGCTGCCCCAAAACGGTCCACGTACTGACCGAGGGCAGGTTGACCGCTCCGAACACAAGGGCCACGACAATGATGGCTTGCAGCGTCTGATCCGGCGTGTAGGCGGTGGTAGCGGTCAGAGCCATGGCCCAGGCTTTGGGGTTGACCCACTGAAACGCGGCTGCTTGCAGAAACGTCATTGGGGTGCCTGTGTGGTCATGCCCTTTTGCCGGGGCGGCGTGGGCGATTTTCCATGCGAGGAACAGCAGATATGCGACCGAGGCGCCTTTTAATACGGTATAGCTGACTGGGTATTTGTCGAACAATTGTACCAGTCCGGCGCCGACCAAAAGGACCATGAAGGTGAACCCAAGCCCAATCCCCAACATGTGGGGGATGCTTTTGCGAAATCCAAAATTCGCCCCCGACGCCATCAACATCAGGTTGTTTGGTCCGGGTGTGATGGACGAGGCAAAAGCAAAGGCGATCAGGGCCAGAAGGATATCATAGGTCATGGCGTGGATAATTGCTGCAAACACTGCAAATGAAATTGCGTTTTAATGCTTTGTTGGGCTAACGTCGCAATCAATGGCGAAAATTGACCACATAAACCAGCAAATATTGCGAGAGCTGTTGCAGGACGGTCGTATCAGCAATCTGGATCTGGCAGACCGGGTTGGGCTGTCACCTTCTGCCTGCCTGCGTCGCGTTCAAGAATTGGAGCGTTCGGGCGTCATCGCGGGTTACCGCGCAGTTTTGAACCCATCGGCGCTAGGCGTTGGATTTGTTGCCTATATCGGTGTCGGGCTGGGTGAGCATACCAAAGCCGCACAGGAAGGGTTTGAACGCGCCCTGCAGCGCTCGCCCGAAGTGGTGGAATGCCACAATATCACTGGGACCATCGAATACCTGCTGCGCGTGGAATGCGCGGACTTGCCTTCGTACAAGACATTCCACACCGAAGTATTGGGAACGCTGCCGCATGTGACATCGATTACGTCCTATGTGGTGATGGATTCCCCCAAGGATATGCGCGCCTGACGTTGGAATTGTGAACTTGAACCGGCTTGCCGGGCGAATTTTCACAGCCTAGTGTCTTCTCAAAGGCCTGATTAAAGGGAAGCAATCCCAACAGGCCACACACAGGGAGAAGAAAATGAAACTCGTTCGTATTGGAGCGCTGATAACAGCTGCGGCGTTTGTCGCCGGTTCGGCCGTTGCCGCGCCGCTCAAATTGCAACCCGCCAATCCGCAGCCAAGCCCAAAGGCGGGATTGAATGTAAGCTATGTCGGAACCGGCACTCAACGCAAAATACGGGATCTTAATCAGGCTAAAAATCTGTTGTCCAAGGCTAAGCCGGGACAGCCGCTGCGCGGCTTGGACTATGCCGATACAAACGAGCGTGAAAACGTTCTGACCTTTGATCACCACTACAATGTGGCCGCTGAAATTACCGGCTACATGCGCTTTGACTCGGCAGGGGTTTACGAGTTGGAGACATGGTCGAACGATGGGATCGATGCCTGGGTTGGTGGCCAGCAGATCGGCAAAGTCAACGGTATTCAGGGGTGTGAGGCCAACCAGCGAACGGAAGTCGAAGTGCCAAAGGCCGGATGGTATCCGTTGAAGATAATTTATTTCCAAAAGCTTGGCACATCTTGCTTGATGATGAAGTCAGGAAAAAAAGGCGAGAAGTTTACTTGGACGCCCAATAATGCCTTTGGCCGGTAAGTTACAAAAAAGGCGCCCATAAGGGCGCCTTTTTCGATTTGATCAGTTTGCAGCGATCAGTTCGGCCTGGGCCACGATCACCTCGGCTTGCTTGATCGAGGCGATGTCGACCAGACGGCCTTTGTAAACGGTTGCGCCTTCGCCATTGGCTTTGGCTTGTTCCATCGCGGCCAGAATCTCGCGCGCTTCGGTTACGGCTTCGTCTGATGGGGTAAAGACTTGATTCGCCAGTGCGATCTGTTTCGGGTGGATGGCCCATTTCCCTACCATGCCCAGTGTAGCCGAGCGCTTGGCTTGCGCGATATAGCCTTCGTCATCTGAGAAATCACCAAACGGACCGTCCACAGGCAGAACGCCGTGCGTCCGGCAAGCGGCCACGATGGCGGCCTGTGCCCAGTGCCACGGATCGGACCAGTGCTTTTCGCCTTCGCGCAGCATGTAGTAGTTTTCTTGGGTGCCGCCAATGCCCGTAGTTTGCATACCCATCGAGGCCGCAAAATCTGCCGCCCCCAAGCTCATCGCCTGCATACGTGGGGACGAGGCAGCGATCTCTTCGACATGGGCGATACCGGCGGCGGATTCGATGATGACCTCGAAACTGACGGGTTTAGTGCGTCCCTTAGCGCGCTCGATGGCCGTGACCAGCGCGTCCACGGCGTAGACATCTTCGGCACAACCAACCTTGGGGATCATGATCTGATCAAGGCGGTCGCCAGCCTGTTCCATCAGGTCGACCACATCGCGGTACCAATAGGGTGTGTCCAGCCCATTGATACGCACGGACATATATTTGTTGCCCCAATCAACGGTGTTCAGCGCTTCGATTACATTTGCGCGCGCGACATCCTTGTCCGACGGCGCAACCGAATCCTCAAGGTCGAGGTTGATCACATCTGCGGCCGACGCGGCCATTTTAGGGAACAACTTCGTGTTTGATCCCGGCCCGAACAATTGACAACGGTTGGGGCGCGCGGGGGCGGCGGGTTGGATGCGAAAGCTCATCTGGACCTCGTGCGAGAAAGGAAATTACGATTTTCTTGCTTTATGAGGTATTAAATTGCGCAAGCCATAGCAAGCGTCTTTGTGCAACTGCGGCAATGCAATCGCAGCAATCTCCGCAATGCAGGGCTAAATCAGCGATTAAAGTTTAATCGCTTTGAAAACTTGAAATAATAACGCGCATTTTTCGAAAAGTGCGCAAAAATTTCCCGCGCGACGGGGTGTTGCCAGACGAAAACGCGAAACACTCGTTGAAATCGTCCCCTAGGCTGCGCCGGAATCAAAGGAGTGAACCGCATGATCGAGACACCGTACCTGCTGTTTTTGGGCGATGCGCCCGACCAATTGGCGGCCAAAGTGGCAGTTGGCATCAAGGACTGGCGTCCTGAAAATGCCGTCGGCCAGTATCGTATGGACGGATGCAAGGCCGATCTGGGCTTGACCGACATGTCCCTGACCGAAGCGAAAGAGGCCGGTGCCAAGACGCTGGTCATCGGCGTTGCCAACCGTGGCGGCGTTATCAGCCAGGAATGGAAAAAGGTTCTGGTCATGGCGCTGGAGGAAGGATTTGACCTCGCTTCGGGCCTGCACAACCTGTTGTGTGACGAACCCGATCTGGTTGCAGTCGCGGAAGCCACCGGCCGCAAGTTGCACGATGTTCGTGTGCCATCGGTCGAATATCCGATTGCAAATGGTATCAAGCGCAAAGGCAAGCGCTGCCTGGCCGTTGGCACCGATTGCTCGGTCGGCAAGATGTATACGGCGATGGCGATGGATGCCGAAATGCGCGAGCGCGGCATGAAGTCGACCTTCCGCGCAACCGGTCAGACCGGTATACTGATCACCGGGGACGGTGTGCCGCTGGACGCGGTCATTGCCGATTTCATGGCCGGTTCGGTCGAGTGGCTGACGCCTGACAATGATGAAGATCACTGGGATCTGATCGAAGGGCAGGGGTCGTTGTTTCACGTGTCTTACTCTGGTGTGACCATGGCGCTGATTCACGGTGGCCAACCCGATGCGCTGATCCTGAGCCACGAGCCGACCCGTGAGCATATGCGTGGGCTGCCGACCTATCAGTTGCCGACACTGGAAGCGTTGCGCGACACGGCGCTGGCATTGGCAAAGGTCGCGAATCCGGCGTGTGAGGTTGTTGGGGTTTCGGTTAACACCCAGCATATGTCCGAAGAGGACGCCACCGCATATCTGGCCAAGGTTGAGGCCGATATGGGCCTGCCCGCGACTGACCCGTTCCGCTTTGGCTCGGGCAAGCTGGTAGATGCGCTGGCCGCAATGTGATCTAAGCGGCGCGTCGGAGGCGGGGTTGTCCGCCTTCGGCGAGAGTATTTTGAAAAAGATGAAGGAGCGGGCGCGTGCAGGTAGATGTCTCTCGTGACGTGTTTCGGCTGGCGCAGGTCTTTACGATCTCGCGCGGGTCTCGGACCGAGGCCAAGGTGCTTACGGTTCGGGTTTCCGACGGAACCCATCAAGGATGGGGCGAATGCGTACCCTATGCGCGATACGATGAAACGCTGGATTCGGTCGAGGCCGAGATCGCAGCTTTGCCTGCTGAATTTACCCGCGACAGCCTGATGGACCTTTTGCCTGCAGGCGCGGCGCGGAATGCGGTGGACTGCGCCCTTTGGGATCTGGAGGCCAAGCGCGCCGGAAAGCGCGCCTGGGAATTGGCGGGGCTGCCGGTTCCGGGACCAGAGATCACCGCATATACACTGTCGCTTGATACGCCGGAAAAGATGCAGGCACAGGCTGCCGCCAACGCGCATCGGCCCTTGCTGAAGATCAAGCTGGGAACGCCGGATGACATGCCCCGACTGGAAGCTGTGCGCGCAGGTGCGCCAGATGCCAAGATCATAGTGGATGCAAACGAAGGCTGGTCAGCTGCGGTTTACGCGGAGCTGGCGCCGCATCTGGTACGTCTGGGTGTTGCCTTGGTCGAGCAGCCGTTGCCCGCCGGTGAGGATGACGCCCTGATCGGAATGGAGCGTCCAGTGCCGGTATGTGCCGACGAGTCCTGCCATGACCGCTTCAGCCTGCCTGCTCTTAAGGGTAAGTATGACGTCGTCAACATCAAGCTGGACAAAACGGGCGGCCTGACCGAGGCGCTGGCGTTGCGCGAGGCGGCGCTGGCCGAAGGCTATCGCGTTATGGTCGGATGTATGGTGGGCAGCTCGCTTGCTATGGCACCTGCGACACTGTTGGCGCAGGGTGCGATGGTAACGGACCTTGACGGCCCGCTTCTGCTGGCCGAAGACCGCGATAACCCGCTGATTTTTGATGATGCCGGAGTGCACCCGCCCAAAGCGGACCTCTGGGGCTGAGGAGACAAGACATGACCCGCACCGTTTACGTAAATGGCGAATACTTGCCCGAGTCCGAGGCCAAAGTGTCCATCTTTGACCGCGGATTTCTGTTCGCAGACGCCGTTTACGAAGTCACCAGCGTTCTGGATGGTAAGTTGATCGATTTTGAAGGCCACGCCGTGCGCCTGAAACGGTCGCTGGACGAGCTTGAGATGGCCGAGCCCTGCACCAAGGACGAGCTGCTGGAGATTCATCGCAAACTGGTAGAGCTGAACGGCATCGAGGAAGGCCTGATCTATCTGCAGGTCAGCCGTGGCTCGGATGGCGACCGGGATTTTGTATTCCCGTCTGCTGACACCAAACCCAGCCTCGTATTGTTCACTCAGAACAAACCGGGTCTGGCTGACAGCCCCGCAGCAAAGAAGGGTGCCAAGATCATCTCGATCGAGGATATCCGTTGGGGTCGCCGGGATATTAAAACCGTTCAGCTGCTGTATCCGTCGATGGGCAAGATGATGGCCAAGAAGGCTGGTTGCGATGATGCGTGGCTGGTCGAAGACGGTTACGTGACCGAGGGCACCAGCAACAACGCCTATTACGTCAAGGATGGCAAGATTGTTACGCGCCCGCTGTCGAACGACATTCTGCACGGCATCACCCGCAAAGCCGTCCTGCGCATGGCCGCTGAGGCGCAGATGGAAGTGGAAGAACGTCTGTTCACGATCGACGAAGCCAAAGAAGCCGACGAAGCTTTCACCACCTCGGCCAGTGCTTTTGTGATGCCGGTAGTTGAGATCGACGGCGTGACATTGGGTGACGGAACACCCGGCCCAATCGCCAAGCGCCTCCGCGAGATTTATCTAGACGAAAGCCGCAAGGCCGCGATTTAAAGAAAAGGCCCGCCAATTTGGCGGGCCTAATTCGTTTCGGGCATCAGCCCTTTTTCGTTACATTCTCTTCGAACGCGACCTTGAACGCGGCCTGCTTTTCTGGGCTGGCGTCAGTCTGATAGTTGGCTTTCCACTCGTCCATGGTCATGCCGTAGAAAACCTCGCGGGCCTCTTCCTTGCCCATTTCGATGCCCTTTTCATTGGCGGCTTCCTGATACCAGCGCGACAGGCAGTTGCGGCAGAACCCGGCCAGATTCATCATGTCGATGTTCTGAACGTCGGTGCGATCTTCCATCAGGTGTTTTTGCAATCGGCGGAATGCGGCGGCCTGAAGTTCGATTTCGGTTTGCTTGTCCATGGTCTGGCTCCGGATGACAGAAATACGTGCTGTAAATGACCTAGCGGCCTAAGGGCGATGTTTCAACGATCAGCGTATCAGGCCAGTTTCATTGCCAGCCAAGGCGTGATGCAGAAGATCAGCGTCAAAATCTTGTAGTTGGCCAGATACCGGAAATATGCCCGTTTCACTGCCGGGCGCTCCATCTGGAACATCTTGCCATGAATGCCTGCGATCCAGTCCTGCAGCAACAAGATCATTACTGTGGTGAACAGCAGAACCGCGATGTTAAGCACGGCCATCCACCCAAAGACGGAAGTCAAAAACTCCTGAGTCATGTTGGCCTCCTTTCCCCTATAATATGGGGTCCGGCGACGATGCTCACAATGACGTGAGGGCTTTTGTCACAAGTCACTTTCGTCCAGCGCGTCCGTAAGTACGGGGGCTAGCCGTTCGGCCCACTCCCGCTGTCCGGCGTTGTCGGCGATCAGGTCATTGCGCAGTTCGATCAGCACATTGGGACGGCCAAAGCTGGTGCAGTGTTTGTCGATCGCATCACCGGGCAGCACGCCAGTATAAGGCTGATTGACGCCCACACAAAGGTCGCCTTCGGCTTCAAGCCGGTTGATCAGAGGGCGCGAAAAACGTTCGTCCGGAGTATGTAGAACCCCGATGTGCCAGGGGCGCGGATCGCGGCCCCGTAATTGGCGGGTGAACGAATGCATCGAAATAATCACAGCATGCGGCAACGCGGCCATCTGCGCCAGCGCGTTGTGATAGGGGCGATAGCACATGTTCAATCGCCGCTCACGTTCTGCCGCGTCTGCGTGGCGATTGCCGGGGATGATCGAGCCGTCGTAGAGCTTCATCAACAAAGTCGGGTCATCTTCGCCGCGGTTCGGGTCTATAACCAAGCGGGAAAAATTGGCCGCGATTACGGGTGCATTCAAGAGCTCGCCCAGATGTTTGGACACCTCATAGGCTCCCACGTCATACGCAATATGGCGCTCCATATCCTCGCGCGGCAGGCCCAGATCGCCCCCATTGATTTCTGGAGGCACCGTGTTGGTTGCGTGGTCGCATGTAATCAGCCAGCGCGAGGGCCGATCCGCGCCGTGGATAAAAAACGGGGAATACGTCATAAGCCTGTCATCTAGTTTGTCGCAGGTGTAGGGCAGTTGCTTTGAAAAGGGAATTGCGCAATAAGCTGACAAAGTAATGTTTGCGGTAACATTGATGCGGACTCAAGAGAAGACGTTAGGAGAGCAAGACCAATGCGACGCCTGAGAAATGTAAAAATCGTGGCGACGCTGGGACCGGCGTCGAATGACTATGACATGATCCGCGCCCTGCATGAGGCTGGTGCAGATGTTTTCCGCCTGAACATGAGCCACGGCAGCCACGATGAGATCCGCGAACGCCACCGGATCATACGGCAGGTCGAAAAGGATCTAGATAGTCCGATTGCCATTCTGGCCGATCTTCAGGGACCCAAGCTTCGTGTCGGGGTGTTCGCCAACGATGCCGAGGAACTTGAAGAAGGTGCCGCGTTCCGTTTGGATCTGGACCCTGCGCCGGGTGACATAAATCGCGTTTGCCTGCCGCATCCCGAGATTTTTGCAGCATTAGAGCAGGGTGCACGACTGCTGGTTAACGATGGCAAAATCCGTCTCACCGTGCAGGAGTGCGGTCAGGATTTTGCCAATTGCACTGTTGAGGTCGGCGGTACGATCTCGAATCGGAAAGGCGTGAATGTTCCTGACGTGGTGCTGCCATTGGCAGCCCTGTCGGCCAAGGATCGCGACGACCTGGAATTCGTTTGCCAGCTGGGTGTGGATTGGCTGGCGCTGAGCTTTGTGCAGCGCGCCAAGGATGTGTTTGAAGCGCGCGCGCTGGCTGATGGTCGCGCCTCGATCCTGTCCAAGATCGAAAAGCCTGCAGCGGTCGAGGCATTTGATGATATTCTCGATGCCTCTGATGGGATTATGGTCGCGCGCGGCGATCTGGGGGTCGAGCTTCCGGTCTCGGCTGTGCCGCCTATTCAAAAGCGCCTTGTTCGCAAGTGCCGTGGGGCAGCCAAGCCGGTCATCGTGGCCACCCAGATGCTGGAAAGCATGATCGAAAGCCCGATGCCCACGCGGGCCGAAGTTTCGGACGTGGCAACGGCAATTTACGAAGGCACGGATGCAATCATGCTCAGCGCAGAATCGGCGGCCGGTTCCTATCCGATCGAGGCTGTGCAAACCATGAACAAGGTTGCCATCGAGGTCGAGGCTGACCCGACTTACACACAGATCATAGCGGCATCCCGGACTGCGAAGGGAACGACGATTGCGGACGGTATTGTGGCCGCCGCGCGCGAGATTGCAGAAAAAACTGATATCAAGGCAATCTGCTGTTTTACCCAAAGTGGCACCACCGCTCTGCTGACGGCGCGGGAACGTCCCGGTGTTCCGATCATTGCGATGACACCCGCCACAGGAACCGCGCGACGCCTGTGCCTGAGCTGGGGATGTCATTGCGTGATGACGCCCGAGTTGGAGCGGTTCAAAGGCGCTGTCGTCAACGCAGCCCGTGCGGCCCGTGCAGGAGGGTTCGCATCCGAAGCTGATCAGATCGTAGTGACTGCCGGTGTGCCTTTCAACGTCCCAGGAACGACCAATATTTTGCGTATCGCGCCTTGCGATGAACGGCTGATCTACAACACTGATCCCGGGTAACAGTTGCGATGCCGGGCCTTGAAAAGCTGGTATCAAACCGATACGCCTAAATTTTAGGCAAAAAAAGTATATTAATTTCAATATCATACCGAAATAACGGTTGTATTCGGAAGATAACTCTCTGTTTTTGAGGGTTTTTCCGGGATACTCGGGCCCATGGGCGGTCCACTAAATAAGTTCCAGGTTCCGGCTGCCCTGCCGGGGGCACGGGTCCCGGCATAACCAAAATTATTGGAGGAACGTTATGACAACGAAAATTGTCATTGGGCTGGACGGGACAGAAACTGGAGAACGGGCCATTGCCTTCGCCAAAGATTTGGCGAGCCGAATTGGCACGTGTGAACTTCTGGTTGTTTATGTCATCGAATGGTCCCCATTCACTTTTCAAACCCCTGAGGAGAACGCGTTGCGGCACAAGCGGCGTGAAGAAGAAGTCGAGCTTGCAACCAACCGGATTGTTACCCCGGCCGTCGAGGCACTGACCGCAGATGGCTACACGGTGCACGGAATCGTGCGTCATGGCGACGTGGCCGAAACCTTGAACGCGATTACAGTCGAAAATGGCGGCACGCAGATCATCGTCGGGCGCGCCTCGGCCGATGGATTCAAGAAACGCTTGTTTGGTAGCTCGACCCAGAATCTGGTCATGCACGCCGATGTGCCAGTCACTGTTGTGAACTGAGGGGAGGGATGAGAATGACTATGTTTAAACATCTCTGGCTGGCAACAATAGCCGCCTTGGTCGCCGCACCAGCAATGGCGCAAGAGGCGCCCGGGCTGGACGACAAGATCAATCAGGCATTCGCCGATTTCACAGGGCCATTTGTCAGCTTTATCTTTGCGCCATTCCCGGGAACCGGGTTCCCGTGGATCGTGGGCTGGTTGGTCGTCGCGGCGACCGTTTTCACGCTGTATTTTGCCTTTGTGCAGCTTCGGTTCTTTGGCCACGCAATCAGCCTTGTAAAGGGTGATTATTCGGATCCTAACGATGCCGGTGAGGTCAGCCACTTTCAGGCGCTGGCCACGGCTTTGTCGGGAACGGTCGGTCTTGGCAACATCGCCGGCGTGGCGGTGGCTGTCGGTATCGGCGGACCGGGCGCAACGTTCTGGATGATCGTCGCGGGCCTGTTGGGCATGGCGTCGAAATTCACCGAATGTACGCTGGGCGTGAAATACCGCAACGAATACGACGATGGCACCGTTTCTGGTGGCCCGATGTACTATATGTCCAAGGGCTTTGACGAGCTTGGACTGCCAGGCGGCAAGATCCTTGCGGTCCTGTTTTCGATTTTCTGTATTCTCGGCGCGCTGGGCGGGGGCAATATGTTCCAAGCCAATCAAGCGCATCAGCAGATCGCGGGTATCACCGGAGATTATCCCGGCTGGATCACCGGGCTGGTGTTTGCAGGCATCGTGTTCGCAGTGATCGTGGGCGGTTTGAAGTCCATCGCGCGGGTGACAGAAAAAGTCGTTCCGTTCATGGGTGTCATGTATGTCGCTGCGGCGCTGGTGATAATCATCATGAACGCAGATCAAATCGGCTGGGCCTTCGGTCAAATCTTCGCAGGTGCCTTCACTGGCCTTGGTGTCGCGGGCGGTATGGTCGGTGCGTTGATCCAGGGCTTCCGTCGTGCTGCATTCTCGAATGAAGCAGGCGTTGGTTCTGCGGCGATTGCGCACTCGGCAGTTCGGACCAAAGAGCCGATCACCGAAGGGTTCGTCTCGCTGCTCGAGCCGTTCATCGACACGGTCGTGATCTGTACGATGACAGCGCTTGTGATCATCATCACCCAGCAGCTGATCGTTGACCCGGAAACTGGTAATTACATGCTGAACGAAGCAGGTAACGCCATTGCAACCGTCGACGGTAACTCGGGCGTCAGCCTGACCTCGGCGGCCTTTGGTAGTGCCTTCAGCTGGTTCCCATATGTGCTGGCGATTGCTGTGGTCTTGTTTGCCTTCTCAACCATGATCAGCTGGTCCTACTACGGCCTCAAGGCCTGGACCTATCTGTTCGGTGAAGGCCACACCAAGGAACTGGTGTTCAAGGTCATCTTCTGCATCTTCGTTGTCATCGGGGCTGCGGCCAATCTTGGTCCGGTCATCGACTTTTCTGATGCGGCGATCTTTGCGATGGCTGTCGTGAACGTCTTTGCGCTGTACTTCCTGATGAAGGTGGTGCGCGAAGAACTGGCGTCCTACGCATCACGACTGAAGAGCGGCGAAATCCGCAAATTCGAACACTAAACCAATGCACCGGGGCGGCGACGTCGCCCCGGTGCGCGATCAGCCTGCAAAAAGCGCAGATTCTACTCCAAACCCCCTTGCCAGTATGACCGAACTTGCGTAAACGGCGCTTCTGATCGCGTGACCGGCCGAGATGGCATGCCGAGTCGCGTCTGAAACCGAACCCCGAAAGGAGACGGAAATGCCTAAGATGAAGACAAAGTCGAGCGCCAAAAAGCGCTTTAAGGTGACTGCAACCGGTAAGGTCCTTGCTGGCCAGGCCGGCAAACGGCACGGCATGATCAAGCGGACCAAGAAGTTCATCCGCGACGCCCGTGGCAACACCACCCTGTCCGCCCCCGACGCCAAGATCGTCAAGGGCTACATGCCCTACGACCGCTAAGAGGAGATTAAGAGATGTCCCGCGTTAAAGGTGGAACCGTAACTCACGCCCGTCACAAGAAGGTTATCAAGGCTGCCAAAGGTTACTATGGCCGCCGCAAGAGCACCTTCAAGGTTGCCCGTCAGGCCGTCGACAAGGCCAACCAGTATGCAACCCGCGACCGTAAGAACCGCAAGCGCAACTTCCGCGCGCTGTGGATCCAGCGTATCAACGCTGCTGTGCGTTCACATGACGAAGCACTGACATATTCCCGCTTCATCAACGGCCTGAACCTGGCCGGTATCGAAGTGGACCGCAAAGTTCTGGCCGACCTGGCCGTGCACGAACCGGAAGCGTTCGGCACGATCGTGGCCAAAGCTCAGGCCGCTCTGGCTGCCTGATCCTCTTTTTGAGAGACAGTGAATTAAAGGCCGTCCCTTATGGGGCGGCCTTTTTCGTCGGTGACCCGAATATTGCCTTGGCAAGTGGGGGCGTGCGCCGTGATCTTCGGCAGAGTCACTCAGCCGATGGCGGCACGGCTCTCTGATAAAGATGCCATGTGGTGTGACCAAGGATCGGCAGAGTAAAGATCAGGCCCAGAAATGCCGGGACCAACGACAACAGCATGGTGACTGAGATGATCGCGGCCCAAGTGAGCATGACCCCGGGGCTTTCCGCGACCACACGAAGGGAAGTTAGCATGGCGGAAACGAAATTGGTTTCGCGGTCCAGCAACATGGGCATGGCAACAACAGTCACCGAGAACAGTACCGCGGATAGAAATGCGCCCACGCCGGTACCAATCGCCAGGAATGCCCAACCTTGCGGCGTGAAGAATACGGTGTTCAGGAACCCGTCAAAATCCGAGAAGGATGCATTCTGTAGCGTAATCGCCAGCCAAAGCCGAACTTGGTAAATCCAAACCCAGAATATGAACAGAGTGACAAAGGCCATCCAGCCCATCTCGCGCTTGCGCTGGTTGGCCATGACAGTGAGGATTTCAGACCACCCGAAACTCTCTCCATTTTGCAGCCGTCGGGACATTTCGTACAGTCCTGCGGCGGCGAATGGCGCGACCAGTGGAAAGCCTACAATGGCGGGAATGATCATCCAGATCTTGCCGAGCCAGACCAGGCTCCAAACCATTAGGATTCCGAAGACTGCATAGAACAAGCCAAAAAAGCCGCTCATTAAGGGCCGCGCCAGAAAATCGGAAAACCCGGCCTTCAGCGACGCGGTGATATCACCTCTGGTTACCGTATTGACTTGGGGCATGGCCGATTGCTGCGGCGTTAGATTGTCCGGTGGCGTTGACCCTGTGGTCTTGGAGGCCATGACACACTCCTCTCAAAGAATGGTGTCGCGCTGGGTAGTCTGCCAACTGCCCAAGCAGTGAAGCAGACATCCTTCCCGCTCAAAGTTTGCATCAGCGGAGTCATTAGAGCAAGAGGCAGTATGGCAACGGAATTTAGGACGCCGGTCATTCCTTACTGGAACGGAAACACAAACCTATTTGCTTGTGTCTTTCTTTACCAACTGCGCCGCAAATGCCACGCCTGTGCCCGGACCGGCATAGGTGACCATGATTACGTCATCCAGATATACACCGTTGAAAATTCCGGACGACACATCGTCACCGGAAATCCCAGCCTCGGCCAGAACAAAGCGGGTGGGATCGTCCAGGCTGAAAGTGCCCATTGCCTCTTCGACGATCCAATCTTTGTCACCTATGCGCCTCCAGCGATTGGTTGCGGTGATCAGGTTGCCGTCCAGTTTGGTGATCTCCAACTCCATCTCAGTCTTCAACAGGCCTTTGTCGTGGTTGGGGTTCGATTTGGCAAAGGCTACCAGATAGGTGCCATGCCAGGTGCCAACGATCTGAGGAAAGCCGCTGCCGTCGTCTGCGCTGGATGGCGTGGCGACTGCAATAAGGGCAAAGGCGGCGAGGCTTCTGATTAGATTGAGTACCATTGGACACGTCTCCTGTAAGGGGTGTGGTAACCACAGGGTACTCGAGTTGGCGATTTTCACAAACCCGTGTCAGAAAACAAAAAAACCGGCGCGCTGGGCGCGCCGGTTTGATTTCATCTGCCAGAATTGCGTGAGTGGCGGCAGATGTTTTCAGTTACGTTCAGCCGAAAACACGACCCAGTGCGCCGTCGACCGCGTCAGTGATCTGGTCGATGTCGTCTGCGGTTGCAATCAGCGCGGGCGAGAAGCACAGCGTGTTGTTGCGGCTTGGGATCGAGCGGTTGGTGGCCCCGATGATGACGCCCTGCGCCATACAGTCGGCAACGACCGCCTGAACCCTTTTCTCATCCATTGGCTCTTTAGTGGCCCGGTCGGAAACCAGTTCGGCACCCAGGAACAGGCCCTTGCCGCGTACGTCGCCGATGACTTCATGCTTTTCCATCAGCGCCTGCAGGTTGCCCAGCATCCGGTTGCCCATGTCAGTGCAATTCTGCAGCAGGTTCTCGTCTTCGATGATGCGCATGTTCTCGATCGCAGCGGCCGGACCGGCGGTGCAGCCACCAAAGGTTGAGATGTCGCGGAAATAGCTCAGCGGGTCCGACATGTCGTCTTTGAACATGTCAAAGACTTCTTCGGTGGTGACCATTACGGCAATCGCCGCATAGCCCGAGGCAACGCCCTTAGCCATCGTCACGAAGTCCGGCTTGATGCCGTACTGCTGGTACCCGAACCAAGTGCCGGTACGACCAACGCCGCAGACAACTTCGTCGATGTGTAGCAGGATGTCGTACTTCTTGCAGATTTCCTGCACACGTTCCCAGTAACCTTCGGGCGCTTCGATGACGCCACCACCGGCGGTCACAGGCTCAAGGCACAGGGCGCCAACGGTTTCGGGGCCTTCGCGCAGGATCACTTCTTCGATGGCGTCTGCCGCGGCTTTACCAAATGCTTCGCCGGACAGCTCTTCCAAGCCCAGCTCGTGCTTGCGGTATTCCATGCAATGCGGAACGCGGACAAAGTCGGGTGCGAACGGACCGTACTGCGCCGTACGCTCGTCCTGACCGCCAGCCGACATGGTTGCCAGGGTCGAGCCGTGGTAGTCGCGGTCACGGTACAGGATCTTGGTTTTCTTGCCGCCATAGCGCTTGTGCGCGATCTGGCGAACCATCTTGAACGCCTTCTCGTTCGCTTCGGAACCGGAGTTGGTGTAATAAACGCGGCTCATGCCCGGCATTTTGCTGATCAGCTTTTCAGCAAAGATCGAACCGGGGATAGACCCTGCGGTATTGGCGAAATAACACAGCTTCATCAGCTGGTCGTGAACCGCCTTACAGATCGATTCGCGGCCATAGCCGACGTTAACGGTCCAGACGCCACCGGACACGGCATCCAGATGCTCTTTGCCGTTCTGGTCCCAGACACGCATGCCTTTGCCTTCGACAATGATCTTCGGATCGTTGCTTTCCAATGGCTTATGCTGCAGCAGGTGGTGCCAGATGTGGGCGCGGTCGGCTTCGACCACGTGCGAGAGATCGTTTTCGTTGAACGTGCCGTCCATGACATGTCCTTTCAGAATGGCTGGGGCGCGGGCGGCGAAAAGGGCCGTCCCGGCTTTGTGTTTTCGATGGCTCAGATCACCGCGAAAGCTCTGTCGGAGATAGGGCCAGATTGCACCATCCCGTAATTCCAGTCCATGGCCACGCCGTATTTTTACGGGTTTGTCAGAGGATCGACTTTGTGCTCAATTCGCCGGAACCGCAGAGGGAGGGTCAGCAAATGACACAAGCCAGCATCTATGAGCGTCATTTGGACAAATGCCGGGCAAATTACACGCCGTTGTCGCCGCTGAGTTTTATCGAGCGGACAGCGCACATTTACCCGGATTATCCTTCCGTGGTTTACGGCGCGCGTCGCTATACATGGGCTGAAACATATGCCCGCTGCCGCCGGCTGGCAGGCGCATTGTCCGCACGTGGAATCAGCGCGGGCGACACGGTTTCAATCATCGCGGCCAACATTCCGGAAATGTATGAGGCGCATTTTGGAGTGCCGATGGCAGGTGCTGTTCTGAATGCGATCAACACCCGATTGGACGCACCGATCATTGCCTTCATTCTGAATCACGCGGAATCCAAAGTCCTTCTGGTCGATCCCGAGTTCTCAGGCGTGGTCAAAGAGGCGCTGGAACAGGTGGATCACGATGTACTGATCGTCGATATCGAGGACCCGAGCTTTAACGGTGGTGAGAAACTGGGCGGCGTGACCTATGACGCCTTGCTGGCCGAGGGCGACCCTGAATTCAATTGGTCACTTCCCAAGGATGAGTGGGACGCGATTACACTCAACTACACGTCTGGCACGACCGGCAATCCGAAGGGCGTAGTGTACCACCACAGAGGCGCCGCGCTGAATGCCCAATCAGACCTGCTGGACTGGAATATGCCAAAGCACTCGGTCTATCTGTGGACCCTGCCAATGTTTCACTGCAACGGCTGGTGTTTTCCTTGGGCGATGGCCGCGAATGCCGGCGTTTCGGTCTGTCTGCGGGCAGTGCGGGACGAGCCGATTTATGCGGCGTTTCGGGATGAGAAGGTGACCCACTTCTGTGGCGCGCCGATCGTGCTGAATATGCTGGCCAATGCGCCCGATCACCTCAAGGACTTCGACCACGAGATCAAGGTGATGACCGCTGGCGCACCACCGCCTGCCGCAGTTATCGAAAGTATGGAAAACATGGGTGTCGAGGTCACTCACGTATATGGTTTGACCGAGACTTATGGTCCCTCCGTTGTCTGCGCTTGGAAGGATGAATGGAACGGTAGAGAGGCCAAGGAACGCGCCGCTCTTAAGGTCCGTCAGGGCGTCCGCTACTCCGCCCTGTCGGGGCTTATGGTTGCCGACCCGGACACGCTGGAACCTGTGCCCGCAGATGGCGAGACGATGGGCGAGATTTTCATGCAAGGCAACGTCGTTATGAAAGGCTATCTGAAGAACGCCGACGCCACGTACAAAGCGTTCCGAGGCGGATGGTTTGCCTCGGGCGATCTTGGGGTGATGCATCCGGATGGCTACATCGCGCTTAAGGACCGGTCCAAAGACATCATAATTTCAGGTGGCGAGAATATCTCGTCGGTCGAGGTTGAGGATATCCTTTACAAACACCCGGCCGTTATGGAGGCCGCCGTGGTCGCGCGCCCGGACGACAAGTGGGGTGAAACACCCTGTGCTTTCGTTGAACTAAAGCCTAACGCACAGGCGAGCGACGCGGATATCATCGGCTTCTGTCGGGAAAACATGGCCCATTTCAAGGCCCCCAAAACGGTGGTGTTTGGGCCTTTGCCCAAGACCTCGACTGGCAAGATCCAAAAGTTTAAATTGCGGGATCAGGCAAAGGCGCTGACTTAAACGCTCACCTTATCAAAGATCGACAGATCAAGATCCAGCATTTCACCCATCCAGATGGCCCGGTCCCGATGATCCGCGAGATGATCGCCGGTTTCAGGGTGGGTGAAAATGGTCAGGCCCTGTCGGTTCAGCATCAGCCAGGGGATTACTTGATCAAAAGCGTCGGGGCCAAAGCCCAGCTGGCAACTCCACCGTGGATGCGGACCGACATTTTTGGTGTGCATGCGCCCCATTTTTACGGGAAACAGGCGGGAGGCCTGCTCGCAAACCTGTAGGGCAATGCCTTGTGTGTCGGCCTCGAAATAGACATGGGCATGATACCCGGTGATCTCTGGCATGAAAGCCTCCTGCAACCGTTTCACAGAAAGTAGGAGTAATCGTGGGGGTTGGCCATTTGCAGACGCACACAGTTACTGTGCACGGGGTCATGTCTGTGCACTAGCGTCCGGGTGCGCCGCGGCAAAGGCGGGGTGATTGATACATTCGGCCTCGACGCGTAGAACGCGAGGCAATTCGGATAAATCCACGCCCCAGCGGCGCGCGTTGTACAACTGGGGCACCAGACAAACATCGGCCAACCCAGGCTTGGTCCCTGTGCAGAAGGGCGCTTGTTCAAAACCCTTCAGGAGGGCCTCAAAAGCCAGCAGGCCGGGGCGGATGAAATGGCGCATCCAGTCGCCGGGCATGCCCTCGGCATCATCACTGAGTGTGGTGGCATATTGCGCAACGGACAAGTTGCAGACCGGATGCACATCTACGGCGATGGACTGCGCCAGTGCCAGCGCGTGCGCCCGCACCGCCGGTTCCGCAGGCAGCAACCCAAGGCCTCGCGTTTGGTCAAGGTAGTCGATTATAGACAGTGATTGTGTCAGTCGTAGCCCGTCAATGTCGAGCACTGGCACCAGTCCCTGCGGGTTACGGGCCAAATGACTGTCCGACCTTTGTTCGCCCATACTCAGATCAATTGGCACGGCGCGATAGTTGATCCCGGCCAGATTCAGCGCGATCCGCACCCGGTAGCTGGCCGAAGACCGCGAGTAATCGTACAATACCACGCCGCTCATCTCCGCCTCCTCCGTTCGTCAGGTGTCTTTGAGCGTGGCGGCTTTCAAGGCGCTAGACAACACTTTTGCATTTCCGATGTGATTGGCCAGAACCAGAACCAGACGTGCGTTCAGGGCGTCGCTGTCGGCTTTATCCAGCCCGTCATGGGCGGCCACCAGATCGGCATAAAAACCGTCTGCATTGTCCAGATTTGGGGTGAGGATCAGGTCGGTCATGTCGCTTATTCCTTGCCGGTTGCCCGGCGGATCGCCTGCCGGAATGCGTTTTCTTCGAACGTGTCGCGGCGCGCGGCGACGTGCTGGTCAGGTCGGATCAGATAAACCGCACCCGGGGCATCGCCCAGATACCTGCGTTTCAGCTCCAAAGTCAGGTCATCCTTGACAGAGAGGGCCAGTCGCGTGGCCGTAACGCCGCCTT
Source organism: Ruegeria atlantica (assembly GCF_013032505.1). Classification (GTDB taxonomy): domain Bacteria; phylum Pseudomonadota; class Alphaproteobacteria; order Rhodobacterales; family Rhodobacteraceae; genus Ruegeria; species Ruegeria atlantica_F. The sequence continues at coordinate 529,431 of NZ_WQCG01000003.1, read as the reverse complement.
CTTCGAGGCTTTCAGGGGCGTCCGCATCTATCGTCAATAAAGTGAATTTCCCGGCCAACTTGGGCAGCAAAAACTCATCACCCAAAGGCGCGTCCGGGCAGGCGGAACCGGGGCGTGTAATCTCTGGCCCGGTCAGAGCATCCGCAGAACTCAGCGATGATCCGGAATATGCGCATGGTGTGCTCAACCGGCCGGAATTGACCAGCGGGCGCGCAAACGCGTAGTGCTCGCTGAGGTCCAAAACCGCATCCCGCAAAAGGCGCGACATTTCGGATTTGGGCGTGATAAATTCCGTCGATAGGGTGGACATGCGGATGTTCTCATCCGCTGCTTCGACCCGTTCGCGGTTGTAGCTGTCCAGCAAAAGCTCGGGCGCTTCGCCGTCTATAACCATCTTTAGTTTCCAGCACAGGTTGTCTGTGTCCTGCAGACCAGAGTTGGCCCCGCGCGCGCCAAAGGGGCTGACCTGATGGGCGCTGTCGCCTGCAAACAAAACGCGACCATGGCGGAACCGCTCCATTCGACGGCATTGGAACGTGTAGATAGAGACCCATTCAAGTTCGAAATTGATCTCTTCGCCCAGCATCTCCTTCAGGCGAGGGATCACGTTTTCAGGTTGTTTTTCCTGCTCGGGGTCGATGTCCCTGCCCAGTTGCAGGTCGATCCGCCACACGTTGTCTGGTTGCTTGTGTAGCAGGGCAGACTGTCCGCGATTGAACGGCGGATCGAACCAGAACCAGCGTTCGGTCGGGAAGTCCGCCTGCATCACTACGTCAGCGATCAGAAAGTTGTCTTCGAATACGCGGCCTTCGAAATCCAGACCGAGCATGCGGCGGGTAGGCGAGTTTGCACCGTCACAGGCAATCAGCCAATCCGCCTCAACGTTATAGGGGCCTTCGGGAGTTTCGACTTCAAGCTTGACGTGATCGTTGTGGGTACCGACGGCTTCGACCTTGTTCTGGCCGCGAATTTCAATCGGCGCGCCCTCGGCCTGCAATTCCCGTACCCGTTCAACTAGCGCTTTTTCAAAATAGTATTGTTGCAGGTTGATGAAGGCCGGGTGCGCATAGCCCGCGTCGGGTTGCAGGTGAAACTCATAGACCTGGCGGTTGTCAAAAAAGACTTTGCCGGCATCCCACAGCACGCCTTTATCGACCAACTTACCCCCGGCGCCCAGACGGTCGGCGATTTCCAGAGACCGCTGTGAAAAGCAGATCGCGCGGCTACCAAAACTAACCTTGTCATTGTCGTCCAGCACGACGACAGGGACCCCTTTCTGGGCCAGATCAATGGCTGCGGCCAACCCAACCGGGCCGGCGCCAATCACGATAACCTTGTGTCGTACCGAGCTTGCCGTGTCCTGATCCGGGCTGCGTTGGTAGGCATAGAGTGGAACTTCGAAAATCTTGTTCATGGGCTCTCCCCCCAATACTCAGGCGCCGTGGGCGCACTAAATCCCGCCCTCTGGCACATGTGCGCCAGAAGGTCTTGCCCTATAATTCCACCTATTTCCCCTGTGCAAAACGATCTGGATCAAGTTTGCCCGTCTTCTTCAGCCCTGCAGGGCCTCCCACGTCTCCAAGTCGCGCTGGGCGGTCCAGATCCGGGGCGTGTCGATACCGCGGGCTTCGTCATAGGCGCGGGCAACGTTGAAGGGCAGGCAGTGTTCATAGATCGCATAATCTGCGAATTTCGGATCGCATTCGGCGCGTACCGCGTCCCATGCCTCTTTCAGAGACCCGCCACGGGCTGCAACCTTTGCGGCGGGCCGATAGGTGCTTTCGACGAAGTCGCGTGTGTTTTCGATGGCGGCGTTCACCATGTCTCTGCCGACCAAAGCGTCACCACGCCCGGGCGCGATGGCGTCGACGTCGAACCACTGGATCTCGTCCAGCGTATCGCCCCAATCGCTGAAATGCCCGTCGCCGCAATAACAGGCCGAGTGGTATTCGACGATGTCACCGGTGAACATGACATTCTGGTCGGGCACGTGAATGACGATATCGCCTGCGGTGTGGGCGCGGCCCAAATGCATAAGATCGACCCGACGATTACCCAGATAAACCGTCATTGTGTCACTGAATGTGGTGGTGGGCCAGGTCAGGCCGGGGATACTTTCATGGCCTTCAAACAGGCGCGGGAAACGCTGAAACTCGCTGTCCCAGTCCTCTTGCCCGCGTTCAACGACCATGGCGCGCGCCATGTCCGACATCAGGATCTGTTGCGCACCAAACGCACTGGCACCCAGTACGCGAACCGCGTGATAGTGGGTCAGCGCAACGTGGGTGATCGGTTTGTCGGTGACGGACCGCACACATTCGATCACCTTGTTGGCCAGGCGCGGGGTCGCCTGCGCTTCGACGATCATCACGCTGTCATCGCCGACGATGACGCCGGAATTCGGGTCACCCTCGGCGGTGAAGGCATAAAGGCCCTCGCCGACCTCGGTGAAAGAGATCTTCTTTTCCGACATATCCGCCTGGGACGCGAATGCCTTGGCCATGGTAAGCTCCTTATCGGGTGTACGGGTTTTTTAGGGCGGGCAGCACGGTCCCGACGCAGTCGCCAAATCCAATGGTGTAACCGTCGCCCTTAGCGGCACCTTTCAGGGTCAGCGTGTCGCCATCCTCGATAAATGTACGGGTTTCGCCGGTATCCAGGGTTAGCGGCTCTTTCCCACCCCAGCTGAGTTCCAGAAGCGAGCCCCGCTCTGGCTTGGTGGGTCCGGAAATCGTGCCAGACCCCAACAGATCGCCGGTGTTCATCGGGCAGCCCGAAGTTGAATGGTGCGCCAATTGCTGTGCTGCCGAATAATACATTTCCTTGTAATTCGTCCGCGCAATCGTTGAAGCGTCCTTGCCGTCAGGTGCCATCGTGACTTCAAGACCAATGTCATACAGCATCGGGCCACAATCTTTCAGGTGGTCCAGAAGCTCGAATTCGCGCGCAGGCGTGTCGCATCGAAAGGGCTCCAATGCAGCTTTGGTCACGATCCACGGGCTAATCGACGTGGCAGTGGCTTTGGCCTGAAACGGCCCCAGCGGTTGATACTCCCATGCCTGGATATCGCGTGCGGACCAGTCGTTCAGCAAAACGTAACCAAAGATGTTGTCGTCAGCCTCCTGAACGGAAATGGGGCCGTCCGAGGGCGTCCCGACAATCGCACCCATCTCAAGCTCGATGTCAAAGCGGCGGCTGGGCAAAAAAGTGGGGCGATCATGATCGGGTGATTTCAGCTGACCCCATGGTCGGCGAATACTCGTGTCCGACACAACAACCGAAGATGCTCGGCCGTTATAGCCGATAGGAATGTGCAACCAGTTCGGGGGCAGGGCGTTTTCCGGCCCGCGGAACATGGTGCCCACGTTTTGCGCATGGTAGCGCCCGGCATAGAAGTCTGTGTATTCGCTGACGGCAAATGGCAGATGCATTTCTGCTTCGCTTTGGGCGACAAGCAGCGGCTCAACCTGCTCCTGTTCTTCGGCCCTGTCAGCCAACAACGTGGTCAAACGGTTGCGCAATGCGGCCCAAACCGCGGGACCTTCCTCCATCAAAGGGTTCCAGAAGGGCAGGTCAAAGAGCGGCTCGTCGGCCAGTTCTATTAGACCATTGGTCTCAGCGGCGGTGACATCCAAGATCATGTCACCAATCGCGACGCCACAGCGCGGATCGCCGCCTTCGGTCGAGAAAACACCGTAAGGCAGGTTGTTCAGGGGAAACGGGTGATCGGCGTCGTTGGCCGAAGCTACCCAGGATTTCATCAATGGCATTTATTCAGACCTCTTTTGGGTGTCACTTCTTGCCCGGTGTGCCGTCGAACTTTTTTTCAAGCGACGTCCAGCAGTCGATGTAGTCATCCTGCAACGGGGCTTCGTTGGCTGCAAATGGTGTCAGGTGCTGCGGGAAGCGGGTTTCGAACATAAAGGACATCGTGTTGTCCAATTTATCCGGCCCCAAGTTGGAGTTTGAGGCTTTCTCAAATGCTTCCCGATCCGGCCCGTGCGGCAGCATCATGTTGTGAAGGCTCATCCCGCCGGGAACAAAGCCCTGCGGTTTGGCGTCGTACTGGCCGTAAATGTTGCCCATCAACTCGGACATGATGTTCTTGTGATACCAGGGCGGGCGGAAAGTATCCTCGGCTACCATCCAGCGTTCGCGGAACAGGACAAAGTCGATATTGGCTGTCCCCGGCTGGCCTGAAGGAGCGGTGAGCACGGTAAAAATAGATGGATCGGGGTGGTCGAACAAGATCGCGCCGACTGGGCAATAGGTGCGCAGATCATATTTGTAGGGCGCGTAATTGCCGTGCCACGCCACCACGTCCAGCGGGCTTTGACCGATCTTCGTGGTATGGAACTGCCCGCACCATTTGACAGTAACAGTCGATGGTGCCTCACGATCTTCAAACGCAGCGACCGGAGCCTTGAAATCGCGTGGATTGGCCATGCAGTTCGCCCCGATCGGGCCGCGTCCCGGCAATTCAAACTTTTGCCCGTAGTTCTCGCAGACAAACCCGCGTGCAGGGCCTTCCAGCACTTCGACCCGATAGACCAGACCGCGGGGAAGAATGGCGATTTCCTTAGGCTCAAGATCAATGATGCCCAGTTCTGTCGAAAACCGCAGACGGCCTTCCTGCGGCACCACCAACATCTCGGAATCGGCCGAAAAGAAGTAGTCATCCACCATCGATTCGGTGACCAGATAGATGTGGCTGGCCATACCAACCTGGGTGTTCACATCGCCTGCGGTGGTCATCGTGCGCATACCGGTCAGCCATGTCAGCCCCTCATCGGAATGAGGCACCGCGTCCCAACGGTACTGCCCAAGGCTGATCACATCGGGGTCGACACAAGGCGCTGATCTCCAGTGCGGCAGGTCGATTTTTTCGTAACGGTGCGAATGCTTTACCGATGGGCGGATGCGATAGCACCACGTACGCTCAGGTGGGTTGGCTGTAAATGCGGTGCCGCTAAGCTGTTCACCGTAAAGACCATAGTTGCAGCGCTGCGGGCTGTTCATCCCCTGCGGCAGCGCGCCGGGCAGGGCTTCGGTCTCAAAATCATTTCCAAAGCCGGGCATATAGCCCGCTTGCGTGCCAACGGGCGTGCTGGCTTGGGTCATTTCATGCGGATCCGTCGGATGGTTCATTCCGTGTTCCTCCGTTTGCTGCTTGTCGGATAATAGTTGATTTTGTAACTAACAAGCATGACAAAGAGTAATACAGCCAAAAATGATGACTTTGATCCGCAGGATTTCTTGCCTTACCTGCTGAATCGAGCTGCCGAGGAGAGTTCGCTGGAGTTTCAGCAACTCTATAAGGACCGCTATGGAATGTTGCGAACAGAATGGCGGGTACTGTTTCATCTTGGAAACTACGGTGAGATGACGGCCAAAGAGATCGGTTTGCGCGCCAGAATCCACAAAACCAAGGTCAGCCGCGCCGTATCGAAACTGGAGCAGCGTCGATACTTGACCCGCATGCGCGACACATCCGACCGCCGGGTCGAACGGTTGACGCTGACACCCACGGGGCGGACCGCTTATACGGACCTGCGCCAGGCGGCCGAGGCATATAATGCAAAGCTTGCTGGCCTGTTTTCTCGTGATGAGGCGGCTTTGTTGCGCAAAATGCTTCGGCGCCTGGCTCATATGGATTGAGCACTGGTAATTCACCGTCGTCGTTCCCAGATGGGACCCAGAACAAAAATGGGACAAAACATGACGACCTCAGATGCCGATGTGGCAAAATCAAGCGATCTTATCAACTGGCTGGTGACGCGCGGGCTTGAGGGTGTCGAGAAAGAAGAATTGCTGGAAGAGTACTGTAATCGTCTGGTCGACCTGGGCGTTCCTCTGATGCGATTTCATGCGGCCCAGTCGACCCTTCATCCGGTTTATGGCGGCACCGGCTATAGCTGGTATCACGGCAAAGGCGGCGAGTATCAGAAGTTTGAATACTCGGAACAGCCCAGCGAGCAATGGCGAGCCAGCCCTCTCTTTGCTGTTCTGAATGAAGGCCTGAGCGTCGTTCACGAACGGTTGGTAGATCAGAACCAACCCAGCCGTTTTCCTTTGCTGAATGAACTGCGCGAACATGGTGCCACCGAGTACTACGCGACGGGCGTGTCGTTTAACGTTCCGACGCACAATCAGCCGAAAGACGCCGAAGAGGCAGTAAGCGGTGTATTGCTGTCGTGGACGTCTAATGCGCCCGAGGGGTTCAAGGACAGCGATTTGGCCCTGATCAATACGGCCCTGCCGCACCTTGGACTGGCTTTGAAATCGGCCAACAACGAGCGTATTTCGAAGGACCTGATGCGCGTCTATTTGGGCCGTGATGCCGGCCGTCGTGTTTTGTCCGGCGAAATCAGGCGTGGTTCGCTTCAGCAGATCGACGCAGTAATCTGGAATTTTGACCTTGAGGGGTTCACTAGCCTGTCCGAAAATCTGCCGGGTAATGCGCTGATCGAGATGCTGAACGAGTATCTGGCGGCTGTGATTGACGTGGTCCATCAATGCGGTGGAAGTATTCTCAAGTTCATGGGGGACGGGCTGATGGCCATGTTCGATGTGGGCGAGATCGATGCGGACGCGCGGGCGGCAATGATGGCCGTCGCTGAATTACAGAAAAGAATGGCGGACCTGAACGCGCAACGCACTGATGATGGTCTGCCTGTGTCGAACTATACACTGGCGTTGCACGCAGGCGAGATTCTGTATGGCAATATCGGATCCGAGAACCGGTTGGACTTCACAGTCATCGGACCGACCGTCAACCAAACCGCGCGGATTGCCGGCATGCATCGGTCGCTGGGGCAACGTATTTTGATTTCGGACGACGTGGCCCGCGCGGCGCAACCCTGCGCCTCAGAGCTTGTCTCAGTCGGTCGCTATATGTTGCGCGGCGTAGCTGAACCGAAGGAACTTTTTACCGTTTACAGGTCAGAGGAACAATGCGGATTCAAAGATCCGAACTGAGCCTGCTTGCAGTTTGGATGGGCTGCTCTGATTGCCCGGCTTCTGTGTGCCCTCAAAGTTGACATGAAGGCTTCGCGCCTCTTTCTTGGGGTGGCATTCAGAACAAGAGGCGTTGAAATCGTGGATAGAGTCGAGTTTCCACCCATCCCGATCCGGAATGATGAGCTCGATACGCGGGGCTATCATGGCATCGAATTTGATCACACAGATCCCCGCGGATCAGAACCGCTTGTTGATGTTGGGTCGCATGGAATAGCGGTTGTGCCTTATTATCATCTCTCGGATGGGTCAAACCCACCCTATGGCAGGCAAATCAAGGGCAGCTTGGCCAGAACATGGTGTAGGGCTGGTATTGTACCGATGTTGCAAGCCGCGAATGCCGCCTTGGCGGAAAATGGGTGCGAGCTTGTCGTTTACGATGCTTATCGTTCTATTTCCACGCAGCGGGATTTGTGGTCATGGGCAGTAGGGAAAGCGGCCCAGGATTATCCGGAGCTTTCTCAGCCCGAGTTGGAAGCCCGCACACGGCAATATTGCTCAGATCCTCGTCATTTCGATCCGGAGAACGAAACGACTTGGCCAACCCATTCAACAGGGGCTTCAGTCGATGTTGTTTTGCGGAGCCTTCAAACTGGCGAAGGGCTGGATATGGGCGCGGCCTTCGACGACCTGAGTGCAATTTCCCATACTGACTATCTTGAACGCGAACAGCGTGCCGGGCGGATCGAGCCTGACAACACCGCGCTATTGAATCGTCGTTTGTTGTATTGGGTGATGCGGAAGGTCGGTTTCACCAACTACGCATCGGAGTACTGGCACTTTGACTACGGAAATCAGATGTACATGTTCAACAAGCAGTTAGAATCCGGAACACAATGCTTCGCTTGGTACGGCTATCACGCCGTTCCGCAGTGACCTTTGAAGGTTGCCGGAAAGACGGTTCAAGCTTGACTTGAGGCGTTAATGAACCGGTTGACGCACTTACAGATCAGTCGAACGCCGGTTCGTCAGAAGTCGATCTCAACGCCCGGAAGGTTCAACTCTTTCATCATGTCGCGCAGCTCTTGCCGCGCGGCGATGTTCGAAATGTTCAGTTGTTTGACCCCGATATCCTTGAGATCCAGCAGGGTAAGGCCGCGCGGGAACAGTTCGCGGAAGATAACCCGTTCGGAAAAGCCCGAGGCGACGCGGAATCCGATGCGCTGGGACAGCATCTCAATTGCGCGTTGCATCTTTTCCTTGTTGACCATGCGTTGGGTACCGACCCGGTTGCGGACGACCACCCAGTCGATGGGCTTTAGTCCTGCTTGCGCGCGCAGTTGGCGGGCGTTCCAGACCATTTCCGAATAGACCGACGGGCCAAGAATTTTCTCACCCTTGGAGTCAATACGCGCCAGAAGGTCAAAGTCGATGAAGCTGTCGTTGAGTGGCGTGATCAGAGTGTCGGCCAAGGAATGCGCCACTTGGCTAAGGCGGGTATGTGATCCGGGGCAGTCGATCAGGATGAAATCGCTATCGCTTTCCAGCTCGGCCACTGCGGCAGACAGGCGGTGGTCATAGATATTCTCGCCAGGCTTCAGCTTGGACGCGTCGATCTCGGGCAGATCGTGGTGCCGCGGGCTGGGCAGGGTCAGGTCCGAATTTTTTAGAAAATTCTCGCGGTTCTCGAAGTACCGGCCAAGGCTGCGCTGCCGAAGATCAAGGTCCAGTGTGCTGACCTTGTGACCCAAACGCGCCAGCGCGGTGGCCACGTGCATCGACACGGTCGATTTGCCTGCGCCACCCTTCTCGTTCCCCACTACGATGATATGTGCCATGCTTGTATTCCCACGTCCCGCCGTGCTTAACCACACGTTGTTGTCGACCACTATATGTTGTGGAGGCCGGGAATGGAAGAACCCCAAGCGCCCTAGCGGGGCAATATCAGGCTCTAATTTGGAAAACTCAATCGGGTGTGTCGGTTAGGACGCGCGCTTGCCAAAGCGGATCGGCTGTTTCACTGTTCAAATCAGGGTTTTGCAGCAGGAGAACTGGTTGGACCATCTGTTTTTGAACGTCCTGAACGTGGTTCTGCCGGTATTGATCTGCGCCGGAATCGGGTACGCCCTTGCTGTGCTCAAAGCACCGTTCGACAACAAGGTTATTGGCGGGATCGTCTCGCGCGTTGGATACCCGACCCTGATCATTTCGCACCTGTCCGCCACCAAAATAACGGTCGGCACATTTCTGGACGTAATGACAGCCGCAGCGCTCGCGATTGCGGCTTTTGGGGTTTTGGGGTTTCTTGCGCTCAAGGTCATGCGCCTTCCCATACGAGCATTTTTAACACCGCTGATGCACGGGAATGTTGGCAATATCGGGCTGCCGATTACGCTGCTCGCGCTGGGCGATGCGGGAATGGCCTACACGATGGGCTTTGTGGTGGTTGTGCTGATCAGCATTTTTACCGTCGGCATGTGGATACCGGCGGGTGAGTTTTCGCCGAGGAGAATTGCCACGTCCCCAATAATCTATGCGGTGATCTTGTCGCTGACCCTTATGGCGACCGGATCAAGTCTGCCCCAGCCGATCGAAAAGTCCTTTGATATTCTCGGAGGGTTGTCGATCCCGCTGATGCTACTGACGCTGGGCCATACGCTGGCGACGTTGCAGATCAAAAGCCTGGGCCGGGCAGTATTGCTGACGGTTCTGCATTTGGTCATGGCGATCGCAATCGCCAGCTCTCTGGTCTGGGTTTTCGGTTTCACCGGGGCCGAGCGCGGGGCGGTGATCCTGTGTTGCCTGATGCCGTCCTCGGTGGCGACTTACCTGTTCATCGACCAACACGTACCGGAATACGGGCCGGATGTTGCGGGTTTTATCCTTGTGTCGACGCTGGCCACGATTGTTGTCCTGCCGCTCGCGCTGTCTTACTGGATCTAAAGCCGCCCCTATGCGTGTTGGAAAAATTTGCTAAACTGCTGATTAATTGCATTTAAGAACAATGAGTTTGGGGTGGATATATGACTGACGAGACACTTTCTGACCCAACCCACGAGGGGGGCTCCCGCGTTGTTCTGGCAATGACGGCCATTTGCATGATGGTTGTCGGTTTCAATACAACGGCGGTGGCGACCATTCTGCCCAACCTCAAGGCCGAGTTCGATTTGACTCCATCGGGCCTGCAATGGGTGATGGCGACCTATACGGTGGCCAGCGCCACTCTGGTCACGATTGTCAGCCGGTTGGGGGATATTACCGGCAAGATGGGCGTGTTTTTCTTTGGCATGATTGTTTTTGCTATCGGCTCTGCTTCGGTTTTGTTTGCGCAGGACGGAGCAATGCTGTTGTTCGGGCGCGGTGCGCAAGGCGCGGGTGCCGCCGCATTGTTCGGAACGTCGCTTTCTCTGTTGACTGCCGCGACCCCCGAAGAGAAGCGTGCAGGTGCCACTGGCGCATGGGGGGCAATCGTCGGTCTGGCCATCGGCGTCGGGCCGATCGTTGGCGGTGCCTTTGCCCACTACATCAGCTGGCGGGCTGTGTTCGCGACCGATCTGGTGTTGCTTGTATTAGCCTTCCTGATTGGGTTGCATGTCAGCCGACGAGGGTACGTTCCGGACACGCGTCAGGCCGGGGCCAGATTTGATTATCCGGGCGCCTTTGCGTTGTTGTTGTTTCTTGGGCCGCTTTCTTTCGCGCTCAGCAACGGCGAAAGCAGTGGGTGGGCAACGCCGATGACGTTGGTTCCACTGGGTGTCGCGGCGGTAGCGACAATCATCCTTGTCATCGTGTCCCGCCGCAGCGACGACCCATTGATCGAGCTAAGATACTTCAAGCATCCGCGCTACTTCATGGCCGCGGTGGGCATGTTCTTCACCGGCTTCACACTGTTTTGTTTCTTTGTCTATTTCAACACGTTCGTACAATCCCCGGACGCCTTCGGGTATTCGCCCATCGGGGCTGGATTGGCGATCATGCCGCTCAGCCTCAGCATGTTTGTGATCTCGGTCACTGCACCCCGTTTCCTTGCGCCCTACAGCTTTCAGTGGCCTATCGCGATTGGATTGGGGGCGATGGCCTGCGGATTTCTGTTGTTGATGAGCACCACAAATACCACGCAATACGCCGAGATCTGGTGGAAGCTGATGATCGTCGGAATCGGGTTGGGCATCTGTTTTTCACTCTTACCCCGGCTTGGTCTGCGTGTACTACCGGAAGAGCACGTGGGGCAGGGGTCCGGGGTGATCAATGCCTGCCTTTATTTCGGAGCGACCCTTGGCGCTGTAGTTGGTGGTCTGGCCGAGGCGATAACGAAGCGTAGAGGTCTATCTGAGGTCATAAATGCCTTGCCTACCGGGTCCGCCCAGAGAGAGGATCTGGCCCATGCCATTACCCATGGTACGCCCAGCCAGATCCAGCAATTGATTGCGAAAATGGACCCGGAAACTAGCAATGCCCTGGCCAAAGCGCTGCGGGATTTGCAGGATAACGCCTTTGGTAGCGCGATGCTGGTCGCTGCTGCTGCGGCTTCGGGCGGGATGGCTTTGGCGCTGATGCTACTGCGAGGGCCGGTACCACCTGTTCATAGCGCGGCCGAGTTGACGCGCGAGAAGGACTGAGTACTGACGGAGCCTGTTCCGGCAGTCCGAAACTCTCCCACTGGGCATCCCGCTGTGATAGGGGGTTTCCATGGTTGAATTTATACTACTTTCCCAAAAAACCCTGCGCCCGTTAGCGGCTCTGACCGTACGTGATGATCAGGCAGGATTTGTCGCGACAAATCTGATGACAATGGCGCAGTCGATTTTTGAGTCCGGATCGGACATTTACGGCATTTGGAACGGTGATGAACCGGTCGGGCTGCTTGCCACTATCGACATGGCGCATCCCGACGCGGACTTGGATGACGGAGATGACCCGGACGGGGTCTACATCTGGCGGCTGATGGTCGATAAATCCCAACAAGGGCGCGGTTATGGGAAGGCAGCGCTGGAATTCGCAAAATCGGTTGCTTTGAAGAAGGGGCGCGCCAACCTTGTGATCAGCGTTGTCGACGAACCCGGCAGCGCGCTGCCACTTTATCAAGCGTTTGGCTTTGTCCCGACCGGCAGACTTGTCGACGGCGAAGTCGAGTTGATCATGCGGCTTTACTAGCAGCGAAGAATTCACGTCTACGATGCAAAAAAGGCCGCCCCGGATGGAGCGGCCTTTCGCATCTCAAAAGGTTCCGGCTTAGAAGCCCAGACCTTCGTATTTTTTCTTGAACTTCGACACACGGCCGCCGGCGTCCAACAGGCGCGACGAACCACCGGTCCATGCAGGATGCACAGAGGGGTCGATTTCCAGAGCCAGCTGATCGCCTTCGGCGCCCCAGGTGGATTTCATCTGAACCACGGTGCCATCGGTCATTTTGACGTCGATGACGTGATAATCGGGATGGATGTCTTTTTTCATCTTTCCGTTCCTTACGCTTCGGCGCCAGCTTTGGGCTTGTAGTTGGTGACTTCTGCGATACGCGCGGATTTACCACGGCGGGTGCGCAGGTAGTACAGTTTGGCGCGACGGACGCGGCCACGGCGTACAACGGTGATGCTATCGATGTTGGTCGAATACAGCGGGAACACACGTTCTACGCCTTCGCCAAACGAAATCTTACGAACGGTGAACGCACCGGCGATGGTGTTGCCGCCTTTGCGGGCGATGCAGACGCCTTCGTAGTTCTGCACACGGGTGCGCGACCCTTCGGTCACTTTAAAGCCGACACGGATGGTGTCACCGGCTTTGAAATCGGGGATGTCTTTCCCCAGGGCGGCAATCTGTTCCGCCTCAAGCTGTGCGATCAGGTCCATCGCATTTCTCCTATCTGCTCGTGGTTGGTCCACGAAGTTAAGCACGGCCTGAGAGCTCTTGGTCTTCACCGGGTCCTGCGAACAGCCCGCCAGAGGTCAGATCGAATGTTCCTTATGCCTGGTCTGCCCTGCCGCGCCGTGGCCGAAGAAAGCCGGGCGTCACGCCATGATTCAAACCAAAACACCGGAGTCGCATGACGCGGCACCGGATTGCGCTGCTTTAAGGCCTTTGCGCGCAGGGATCAAGCCTGAATCACTATAAAGATCGGGGCTGAATGGTAGGTTTTCGCCGTTCGTCAACAACACCGTTGCCTTGTCAGGCAGATCGGGCATTCTAGAGGGAATTATAAGAGCAGAAATTTGGAACAGGAACATACCATGCGTACAGCATTGATGCTGGCTGTTATGGCCTTCGCGACCCTGTCCTGCGGTCGCAGCAGCCCGCCACCCCAACAGGTCGAACCAAAGGCATTTTTGAGCACCACGTCGCCGTCGGTCATTTTCCCAAGCTTTGGGGATGCCAAGCCGCATGAATGGGAGGGACGGCATCCGGGTCATTATCCGGTTCATGGGCTCGATGTTTCGCGATGGCAGGGCCCGATTGACTGGCGAAAGGCCAAGTCATCTGGCGTCAGTTTCGTGTTCATCAAAGCCACCGAAGGGGGCGACGTCGCCGACCCCTTGTTTGAAGATCACCGTCGCGGTGCGCAAGCAGCAGGCGTGCCGTGGGGCGCGTATCACTACTATTACTTCTGTCGACCTGCCCATGAGCAGGCGAAGTGGTTCATCGAGAATGTGCCTAAAGGTGCAGACCTGCCGCATGTGCTGGACATGGAATGGACGCCACATTCCAAGACCTGCACCATACGACCTGATGGCGCGACAGTTCGGTCCGAGGCGAAGCGGTTCCTTGATATCCTGGAACGCCACTATGGCCGCCGTCCGATCGTCTATACGACCGTGGATTTCTATGGTGACACCGATATCGCCCGCCTGCCCAAGACGGAATTCTGGCTGCGGTCGGTCGCCGGGCACCCGCGCAACGTTTACCCCAAGGCCGCGTGGCGGTTTTGGCAGTATACGGGCACGGGTTTGGTTCCTGGCGTTCAGGGGAAAGTGGACATCAACACATTCAACGGCCCGCCTGAGATATGGGCCAGATGGAAGGCGGGGGGCGCTTAGCCGCTTGGTGCCCCATAAGTTTCAATGGTTCCTCCGGCCACAAGGTGATCCAGACGGCGTACACGTTCTTCGCCAGATGTGTGATGCAGCCAGAACCGCTCTCCATCAGTCAGTTCGCGTCGCTCGAAACCAAGTTCGGTCATGCAGCGGTGCACCTGGTCAATTTCACCCTGTGAGCGAAGCTTATCGTCGAAGGGCGCCGTGACGATGGGGCCCAGGATCACGCCCCACAGCAGGATATTCGTGGCGTATCCACCAATCACCGCGCTGTTGCCCCCAATATCTTCCTCGGCGGCGCATGATTGCACGGCGACCTTTGCGGAGTGTAGGTTATGGCCCGCCTGAGTGGGCACTGCCATCTCAAGAGGCTTGGTTGTGCAAGCTGAAAGGGCAAGCACAGCTAAGCATATGATTTTTTTTTCATTTAGCAGCCTGTTATGCGTTGAATTGAAATCGCATTTTGCAATATCTTAAAGGTGAGTATTTTTTCATAACATCAGCTTCAAGTGGTGTTCGCTAAATACAGGAACGTGCTGCATACAAGCCACACTCGGGGTATCAGTCCTGTGTCTCGTCCCCGGAATCCACATAGCGTTCCCACAGATCAGGGCGTCGCTTGCGGGTGATCTCTTCGGACATCTGGTGACGCCATTCGGCGATGCGCCCATGATGGCCAGACATCAGGACGTCAGGGATTGAGCGGTCTTTCCAATCTGCGGGTCGGGTATATTGCGGATGTTCCAAAAGACCCGAGGAAAAACTTTCCTCTTCGGCCGAGGCCTGATTGCCCAAGACGCCTGGAGTCAAACGTACCGTTGCATCGATCAGCGCCTGGGCTGCGATCTCGCCGCCGGTCATCACGAAATCCCCAAGGCTGACTTCCTGAATGCCGTAATGTTCCAGCACCCGTTCATCGACGCCTTCGAACCGGCCGCAGAGCAGGGTCATGCCATCACAACGTGCAAGATTCTGCATCATGCGCTGGTCCATCCGGCGACCGCGCGGGCTGAGGTAGATCAACGGCCAGTTGCCTTGCACACCTGACATTGTGTGCTCAATCGCTTCGCCCAGAACGTCTGCACGCAACACCATACCCGCGCCGCCGCCAGCGGGTGTGTCGTCGACATTGCGATGTTTGCCAATTCCGAACTGGCGCAGATCCACTGTCTCTAACTGCCACAGCCCTTCTTGCAGGGCTTTTCCCGTCAGGCTTTCGCCGAGAACGCCGGGAAAGGCCGACGGGAAAAGGGTGATGATTTTCGCCTTCCATACCCCGTGCAGATCAGGTGTTGGGGTCATCAACTCACGCGGCTTCAGCGCGGGTCGGATCGCTTTGCGCCCGTGGGATTTACTTGGCTTTTCTGTCATATCGTGCTGACCATCGCGTTTTTCGCCCGCTCTACGACCAGCGCCTTTTGGCGGGTCAGTTCTGCTTCGCCCAAATGGGATCGGTTAAGCGTAAGCAACTCGGCCAACACGTTTTCCGGCAGCCTGCTATTGGATTTTGTGGGCGGCACCAATAGCCGCGCTTTTTCCCGCGGTAAGTCCAGGAATTCGGCAAATGGCGTACCGGGACCAAAGCGTCGCAATTGCATCTCTTCTAACCACTCTTCCACCACTGTGACCGAAGGCAGTTTCTTGCGGATATCCGAGACCGTTTCTTCGAGCGGGGGCAGGTGATCCATATTCGCGCGGAAGGTTTCGAAATCCTGAACCTCGCGGGTTCTCTGAAGATCATGGGCCCAAAGACTGCGCAACCACGATCCACGCTGGCGCAGGGACAGGTAGATCGTGATCTCGACCTCCTGATCCGCGAACCGGTCGTTGACTGCGTCCACTAGACCCGCAGCCAGATCCGGCGCGGCGGCATATCCCTGTTCGATATTGCGACTGGGCCGCAGACCACTGAAATTCTCTTCGCTAACGATCAGGCTGCGTTTGGTGCCGAAATTCCGCGTGGCTAAGTATTCTCGGGTCAGCGTGCTGAACTCGGACAGTGTGCCAACGGTCCCATAGATGGAATGCCGGGTTGCTGCACCTGACAGTCCAAATTTGCGCGTCTTGTAAGGCAGCAGCAGCGCAAAATGTGGCCAGATCAACTCGCGGTTTTCATACAAAAACGACTGTGCCGCAGTGGTTCCGGTCTTATGCAGCCCCAGATGCAGCAGAACACGCCGCATCAGATCAACCCTTCGGGTGGATCTACGATGATGCGGCCTTTGTCCAGATCCACGGTCGGAACAACCTCAAGCGTGAAGGGCAGCAAAACAGTGCTTTTTAGCCCCGGTCCATGCAATTCCAACAGATCGGCAGCGCCGTGGTTTTGTACCGACTTAACACGACCCAGCAACGTCCCGCCGGTATCATAGACCTCAAGGCCAATTAGGTCAGTGTGATAGAATTCATCATCAGGCAATGACGGTAGTTGATCGCGCCGTGCAAACAGGCGCAAGCCGTTGATGGCGTCAGCCTGTTCCTTGGTCTCAATCCCCCCCAGGCGGGCGGCAAAACCGTTCTTGATCGGACGGGTCAGGACCAGCGGATACCGTTCCTTGCCGTCTTCGTCGGTCAGGGGGGAATAGGCCTCGATATCCTCGGGGATTGCGCAAAAACTTTTCAGCCGCACTTCGCCGCGCACGCCGTAAGACCCCGCAATGCTGCCTACGCAGATCAGATCACTCATTTGGCCCTTCCGTCGTTACACATAGCCCGTCCTGCCAGTCGCCCAGCGGGGCACATGCCTCGCGTTGATTGTTGCGCTCAAAGAACACACCCACAATAAAGGCGATCAGCAGCAGGATGGGAAGTCGTATCAGTCCGAACATCTGGCTTTACCGGGTTTCGATATGCAACCGGGCGCTGCGCTGTTCCCAGCCGGCGCGCTCAAGTTCGGGTCTTTCTGACATTTCTTCGGGCCATCCCACGCAGTAGTAGCCCACCAATGACCAATCGTCCGGCACACTCAGATCGCGTTTCATCCGTTCGGGATCAAGGATTGAAACCCAGCCCAGCCCCAGCCCCTCGGCCCGCAAAGCAAGCCAGAACAGGGTGATCGCGGCAACGACGGAATAGCGGCGCATCTCGGGCATCGTGCCCGCGCCCAGCCCAAGTCCTTTGTTGGTCGTCTCGTCTGAGAAAACGGCCAGCTGAACAGGCGCTTCCTGCATGCCGGACAGCTTGAGGCGGCTATATTTCAGCGCCTTGTCACCCGAGTATCCCGCAAGGGCCGTTTCGTTGGCGTTTTGGAAATTCTCCAGCGCTGCGGCACGCGCCGCTTCGCTTTCGACGCGAATGACGCGCCAGGGTTCGCTCAGCCCCACTGAAGGGGCCAGTCGAAATGTGTCGAGGCAGCGCGTCAGCACCGCCTCGTCCACGGGATCGGTGCGGAACCGGCGCACATCGCGCCGGAGCCGCATCAACAGTTCGAACTGCGTGCGAAAATCGTCGGTGAAGTCCTGATCCTGCACGCGCCGACCTGCTTACTCTTCTGCTGCTGCTTCTTCAGCCGGCGCAGCAGCCGCTTCGGCAGCTTCAGCAGCCTTTGCAGCTTTTTCTTCTGCGCGTTCCTGAGCTTTCTTGCCCGGGGTGCCCTTGTTGGGGTTGTTGCGCTCGGCCTTGTCGCGGGTGCCGGCAGCTTCCAGCATACGTGCGATACGGTCGGTGGGCTGTGCGCCCTGGTCCAGCCAGTACTGAACGCGCTCCATGTTCATTTTCACGCGCTCTTCGCTGTCTTTGGGCAGCAGCGGGTTATAGGTGCCCAGCTTTTCGATGAAGCGACCATCGCGGGGCATACGGCTGTCAGCCGCTACGATGCGATAGAAAGGACGCTTTTTCGAGCCGCCGCGGGCGAGACGAATTTTCATTGCCATGGTGGTATCTCCTTTGAATGGCGTATCCGGTGGTTCACCGGTTTAGTTCTGGTGTTTCTTGTGGTGTCGGATGACTTCCTGAATGATGAAATTCAGAAAAGCCTTGGCGAAATCGGGGTCCAGATCGGCCTCTTTCGCCAGTTCTTCTAACCGTGCGATCTGCGCGGCTTCGCGCGAAGGATCGGACGGGGGAAGTTCGTGTTCGGCCTTGAGCTTGCCAACGGCCTGGGTGTGCTTGAACCGCTCGCCCAACGTGTAGACAAGGATCGCGTCCAGCCGATCAATGCTTTCGCGATGCTCTTTCAGCAACGTCGCAGCCCGTGTCACAGGGTTGTTCATTGGCCGGTCCTCTCAGCGGTCAAAGCGGTGTCAGTAGTATCGAGTTTCGGGTGCCGCCAAACCTGACAGCGTTCGCCCACAACCTCGCCTTCGCGCTCATAAGTGGCACCAAGACGTTCGGCCAAAGCACGCGAGCGGTCATTCGCGTGGGCGATGTATGAGATCGGGCCGTTCACCCCCTGGTGTTGGGCAGCATAGTCGCGGGCAGCCATCGCAGCTTCGTACGCAATGCCCTTGCCTTCGAAGCCGTCGAAAACGACCCAACCCAATTCCGGCTCATCCCAGCCCGGGGCGTTGATGATCCCGGTCCAGCCTGCAAACGCGCCGCTTGCCTTTTCAACGATGTGCCAACCGCCGTAACCCATGATGGCCCAGTGCCCGAACCGGCCCAAAAGCGACCGCCATGCCTCCAGCGGAGTTTTTGGTCCACCGACCATACGGCTGCGTTCCGACGCGAAGAAAGCCGTCATTGCGGGCAGATCACCTTCTTGTGGTGCCCGCAGGATCAGGTTTTCTGTTTCAACGGTGGGGATGGTGTACGACGTCATGAGTAGGCCTCGATCCCGCCATTCACCAGATCGGCCGGGGCAGGGTGCCGCCAGACCTGCATTGTACCGAAACCCGGGTGTTCGTAGGTATAATCAAACTGCGCGCCCAGCCTTTCGGCCACGGCCTTGCTGCCCAGATTGTCCGGGTCGATCAGAGAAATTGCCGTTTCCCACCCCAGCACATCATAGGCATGCGCTCGCGCGGCGAGAGCGGCCTCGGTCGCGTAACCTTTGCCGGTGGCGTTATTCATCAACGTCCAGCCGATTTCGGGCTCGGGCCAACTATGTGGGAACCACAGGCCCACATGGCCGACATAGGTGCCGGTGGTTTTTTCCTCGACGCCCCAGAATCCATAGCCGCGCATGGCCCAATGGCCCAGCAGCATCGCCATTGCGCGCCATGTTTCGTCCGGGCGTTTTGGGCCGCCGACGAATTTTGAGGCGTCGCTGACAAAGAACTCGGCCTCGGCTGCGAAGTCAGTCTCGCGGGGCGCACGCATGATCAGGCGTTCGGTTTCCAGCGTCGGGATCGCCATGGAAAGTGTCATGCCGGCACCTCGCCATAGCGCCAGACATGCTGGTCTGCGTCAAAGGCGCTCTCGGCCGTGGCGTCACGGGACGCACCAAGGCGTTGAGCCAGCGCATTCGAGCGGGCGTTGGATGCCGACACATAGCTTACGAACTGGCCGGACCCGAGCAGGTCAAAACCGAAGTCGCGAACGGCAGTACAGGCCTCAGTAGCGTAGCCTTGCTTGCGGTATTCGGCGCTGAAAACATAGCCAAGCTCGGGTTCTTGATCGTCCCATTCCAAGCCCAGAATGACAAAGCCAATGACCTGACCGACGTCTTTTAAAGTGACTGAGAACAGTCCATGACCATGCAGAAGCCAGCCGGAGGTATAGTAGGAAAACTCGGTCCAGGCTTCTTGCTTAGTGTCGCCAAAGCTTTCTGCACAGACTGACGTCCACACCGGCAGGTCGTCCAAAGTGGGCGCGCGCAAGACCAGCCGCCGGGTCTGAATGACCGGCAGGGCCGCGCGATATTGCGCTGCTGCCATCGCCGCCTTTCCGGACGGGGGCAGGGTGCAGCGTGCTGGCGTCACTTTTTCTTTCCAAATCCGCTCAGACCCGGAGGCAGAGCCATGCCGCCGCCCATGCCAGGCATACCGGGCATCTTGCCACCCATTGCCTTGGCCGCCTGTTCCAACGCTTTGGGATCCATACCCGCGGCCATTTCCTCGGGCGAGGGGCCGCCTTTGCCGAACATGCCTTTCATGGCCTGTTTCAGCATCTTGCCTTTGCCCATCTTGCCCATCTTCTTCATCATGTCCGACATCTGCCGGTGCATCTTGAGCAGCTTGTTGAGGTCGCTTACCTCCATACCCGAACCGGCGGCGATGCGTTTCTTGCGGCTCGCCTGAAGCAGTTGCGGGTTGGCGCGTTCGCGTTTGGTCATTGACTGGATCATGGCGATCTGGCGCTTGAGCACCTTGTCATCCATGCCCGCTTCTTCGACCTGTTTGGCCATCTTTCCCATGCCCGGCATCATGCCCATCATGCCTTGCATGCCGCCCATCTGGATCATCTGTTCCAGCTGCATTTTCAGGTCGTTCATGTTGAACTGACCTTTGACCATGCGCTTCATCATGCGCTCGGTCTGTTCCATCTCCATCGTTTCCTGGGCTTTTTCGACCAGGGCAACGATGTCGCCCATGCCCAGAATACGACCGGCGATCCGGTCTGGCTCGAAGGTTTCGAGCGCGTCCATCTTCTCGCCCAAGCCCACAAAGCGGATCGGCTTGCCGGTGACCGCTCGCATCGACAGTGCCGCACCGCCGCGCCCGTCGCCGTCCATCCGGGTCAAGACCACGCCCGAGATGCCGACCTTGGCGTCAAACTCTTCAGCGACCTCAACGGCGACCTGTCCGGTCAGGCCGTCGACGACCAACAGGGTCTCGCGTGGATCGACCGCGTTTCGGACCTGCTCGACCTCGTCCATCAGAACTTCGTCGATATGCAGACGGCCCGCGGTGTCGAGCATATAGACGTCATAGCCGCCCAGCGTCGCCTGCTGCTTGGCACGCTTGGCGATATCGACAGGTTTCTGACCGGGCACGATCGGCAGAGTGTCCACGCCAACCTGCGTGCCCAGAACGGCCAGCTGATCCATCGCCGCCGGGCGATAGACGTCCAGCGAGGCCATCAGGACCTTTTTGCCCTCTTTCTCTTTCAGGCGTTTGGCCAGTTTACCAGTAGTGGTCGTCTTACCTGAACCTTGCAGACCGACCATCAGGATCGGGGCAGGCGGGTTGTCGACTTTCAGTGCGCCGGGGTCTTCCTCGCCGCGCAGGGTATCGACCAGCGCGTCATGCACAATCTTGACGACTTGCTGGCCCGGAGTGATCGACTTGGTGACCGCCTGACCGGTGGCCTGTTCCTGAACTTTCTTAACGAATTCGCGCGCAACCGGCAGAGAGACGTCAGCCTCAAGCAGGGCAACCCGAACCTCGCGCAGGGCGGTCTTGACGTCTTCCTCGGACAGGGCACCCTGTTTGGTCAGCCGGTCAAAGACGCCAGAAAGGCGTTCGGATAGATTTTCAAACATGCCTTCGGCCTCCTTAGCCGGTTATCTGATGGCTCTTCCTAGGTAGGAAGCGCCGGTTAAATGCACAATTGCCCCCACGGGCGTGACACGCTGGTGGGGGGCGATCCCTGAACGACTCAAGGGACCGGAAGATCAGACGCTTCCGGATGTTGGACGGCGATTTAGGCCGATTGGCTGTCCGAGTCAACCTCTCGCGCGGGTAGCCAGCTGTTGACCGCATCAACCATCCGCTGTGCACCGCGCCCGCTGACATAGGCTTCGACGATCGGGTGACGACCAGCACTCATGCCTTTTTCAAGGATCAGAACGGGGCGATGCATTTTGGACGTGGTTGTGTCGCGGGTCGAGGTGGTCGTTTCCACCTCAGCATGGGACAGGTTCGACAACTCATGTTTTACTGCGTCATATCCAAAGATCGATTGGCGACGGATCAAGATACTATTGCTGTTGCGGTCCAATATGACCTGTACGCGGCGCACAAAGACGCAGAATGCGCCAAAGCCCAACCCGCCACCGAACAGCGCAAAGAAGATGCCGAACAATATGCCCTCGCCTCCGTCGCTGACCATGAATAAACCAGCCCCAACAAAACAGAGGACAAAGAGCACCAGCGTGATGCCGATGAACCATGGCGTGTTGGTCAGGATCAGTTGGTTCGGGGTGTTGCGCGTCACTTTCATGGCGGCACGCTAACACTGAATTTTGGCACTGTCGTGGCTTGAATTCATCCTCGTGTTGCGCGATGAGCGCATCCAACAGGAGGTTCCCATGGACGCATCATCCGCTTTTCAGGACACTTTGCCGCTCAGTTCTGACGCGCTGTTGGGGCAGTTGGATGACTGGGGCTTTAGCTATCGTCTGCATTCGCATATCCCGCTGCGCACGGTTGAAGATGCGAAAGGGGTCGAAAAGGAGTTTTTGGTTCCGGGTGAAAACACTCTCCGGATCAAAAACCTGTACCTTCGCGACAAGAAAAAGCGGAATTATCTTGTGACGCTGGAGCAAAGTCGCGAGATCGATCTGAAGGCACTTGGAGCAAAACTTGGGATCGGCAACCTGTCCTTCGGATCGGCGGACCGGCTGTTTCAGAACCTTGGCATCCGCCCTGGAGCAGTGAGCCCATTGGCTATGATAAACGGTGTAGAACACAATGTTCGTTTCTTTATGGACAACGCCGCGAACCAGGCAGATGTGATCAATATGCACCCGCTCGTCAATGATCGGACCGTGGCGATGTCCCGTATTGATTTGATGGCGTTCTTTGACCGCATCGGGTGCGACGTAATCTGGTTGCCCTGATCAGTCGCCCAATGCCTCAGTCAATGCGGCGGTAACATGGGCTGCGGATGGGTTGATGAAAAGGTGCCCGTCCGCCTCAAACATCGGATCGTCCAGATGATCCGGGAAAGCCAGAGGCAGCTCGGTACAGGCCAGCAGGATCGCCGTTCCGGGTTTCGCGTGCCTGTCACAGAAAGCCAGGAGTCTTCCTCGCGCTGTGTCCGACGCTCCACCGTAAAAGTCGCTGTCGATCATGGCCTGCATCTCGGCGATTTCTGTTTCGGGCAGACGATCATTTGCAATAATCCCCTCGGCCGCCAATCGGTCTGAATAATTGGTGGCTTGCATCGTTACCGTCGTTCCCAGAACCAGGGCTGTGGATGCCCCGGTTGAGGCCGCGGCGTCAGCGGTCGCATCGAAAATGCTGAGAATGGGCATGGTGATGCCCTGCCGGATAGCATGTAGCCGGGCGTGCGGAGTATTCGAGGCAATGATGGCAAAGTCGCAGCGCGCGTTTTCGAGCGTAAGCAGGGCCTCGTGAAACACCGCATCGAATTCAGCCCAGCTGGCTTCGTCACCGGCGGTGCCGCGCAAGGCTCGGGTTTTGGCCTGCGTAACGGATTCGATTGTCATCGGTGGGATTGGCAGGGGCGAGCCGTGTCCACGTTCCGCGAAGTGGCGGCTGGCCCCCTCTGCAATGGCTCGGTAGTAGTCTACGGTAGAGGCCCAGCCCACGCCGCCCAGAATGCCGATTTTCTTCATATTGAATGCCCAGTCTGCAAATCTTGATCCGATGCAGACTGGACGCTCCACAAGATAAAGGCCAGAGTTTGATCAGGCCGCCAGCTGAGTTACCGCTTTTTGGGCATTCGCTAGCGTAGTTTCTGCATCCAGCGCCATCTTGTCTGCGGCGATGACTTCGACTTCATGGATGCCGATGAATCCAAGAACGTGTTTGGCATAGTTGGTGGCAAAGTCGATCTCGGACCCAACTTCGGTGCCGCCAGAGGCGATAGCCAGAACCGCGCGCTTGCCGTCCAGCAAGCCTTTGGGACCGCTTTCTGTATAGGCAAAGGTCAGACCCACACGGGCGACCAGGTCGATCCAGGCTTTGAAGGCCGCAGGCACCGAAAAGTTGTAGATCGGTAGCCCGATCACGATGGTGTCGGCGTTTTGCAACTCATTGACCAATTCGTCCGACAGGGCCAGCAGGTCGCGCTGAAGCTCATCGCGTTGATCTGCAGGGGTGAAGTTGGCGTTGATCCAGTCTTCTGTCAGTAACGGCAGCGGGCTTGCCAGATCGCGGCGGATAATGCGATCAGCCCCAAGGTGCCGGATAATCTGGCTGGAAAGGTCACGGGTGGCGGACCCGGTGCGGCGGGCTGAGGCGTCGATATGCAGGATGGTCTTGGTCATGTCAGGGTTTCCTTTTTGGCGGGGAATCTGCTTCCGGTCCCAATATGAGTGTTGCGTCAGCGAACGAAACGCAGATATACCAACATGCATTGTTGGAATTTGCACAATGGGCCTAGTCGATGGATAATTGGGACGAAGTCAAAACCGCCTATCAGGTTGCCCGGATGGGCACCGTCAGCGGCGCGGCCGAGATATTGGGCGTGCACCACGCCACCGTGATCCGTCATATTGACGCGATCGAGGCGCGATTGGGCGTCAAACTGTTCCAGCGCCACGCACGGGGTTACACGCCCACCGACGCTGGCGAGGACCTTTTGCGTGTGGCGCAGGCCACCGAGGATCAGTTCAACCAGTTGGTGGGCCGAATGAAAGGGCGCGGCGATGACGTCTCGGGCGAATTGGTAGTTACTTCTCTGGCCTCATTAGCGCCATTAGTCGTTCCGGCCCTGTCCAAGTTTCAATCAATGCATCCGGGTCTGATCGTGCGATACCTGACCGGTGACCGCCTGTTCCGTTTGGAATACGGCGAGGCGCATGTAGCCATCCGGGCGGGTGCTGCCCCGGACCAACCCGACAACGTCGTGCAGCCCTTTATTGAACAGGAAGTGGGGCTTTTCGCCAGCAAGTCTTACATCGAACGCCGGGGAAAACCAGCGAACCTTGATGAATTCGCAGACCACCTGTTTGTCGGTACGGATGATGAAAACAGCCGAGCACCGTTTTCCAAATGGTTGCGCGCGACAGTCCCTGCCGAAGCCATTGCGTTCCGCTGCACCAACAATTTCTGCATGCGTGAGGCCGTTCTGGCCGGGGCTGGGATTGGTTTCATGGCCCGGTGGGAGGCGTCGCGCGATCCGGATCTTGTCGAAGTTATTGAGCCATTGCCCGAATGGTTCGGTAAATTGTGGCTGGTGACCCATGTCGATCTGCACCGAACAACCAAAGTGCAGGCATTTCTGTCATTCCTTAAGGAAGAATCCAAAGGCTGGCTTTCGTGACACCGCAGCGGCGTGGTCATTTGGCAATGATCACATTCACCCTTCTGGTGGCGGGCAGTTTCTCGCTGGGGTCAATTGTTGCCAATGAAATCGCGCCGTTGGCGATTACTGCCGGGCGGTTTTTGATCGCAGCCGTCATAATTGGCATCGCGGCGTTGGCGACCACCGGATTGCCCCGCAGCGCGGCGCAGGCACCGTGGCGCTATGCGATTTTGGGCGGGCTGTTCGCCACTTACTTTGTTTTAATGTTCTACGGCCTGAAAACCGCCGACCCGGTCAGCACTTCCGCGGTGTTTACCCTGACGCCGGTTATGTCTGCCATTGCGGGATGGGTCCTGCTGCGCCAGATCACCACGCCGCGCATGGCTCTTGCCCTGACTGTTGGGGCCACCGGAGCCTTGTGGGTGATCTTTCGCGCGGATTGGCAAGCTTTTCGCGCGTTTGAAATCGGTGGCGGAGAGATCATCTTTTTCTGGGGCTGCATGGCGCATGCGATTTACACGCCGATGGTGCGCAAACTGAACCGTGGTGAGCCCGCCGTGGTTTTTACCTTTGGAACACTGGTCGCTGGCTGCGTAATCCTAACGGTGGTCGGCTGGCCGGACATCAGGGCAACGGATTGGGCAAACCTGCCGCTTATCGTCTGGGTCAGCCTCCTGTATCTTTCAGTCTTCGCTACGGCGGCCAGCTTTGTGCTGGTCCAGTTCGCGGCCCTGCGCCTGCCTTCGGCCAAAGTCATGGCCTACACTTATCTGATCCCCAGTTGGGTGATCCTGTGGGAAATCGCGCTTGGTCGGCCCGCGCCACCGATCATGGTTCTGATTGGTGTTTTCTTGACCGCGCTCGCCCTGATTTTGCTGCTAAAAAGCGAGGAGCAACCTGCGAACGGGCCGGTGCCACTGTCTGATTGACCCTTGCCCTTTGATCGCAATACGAACAACTTTCGTGGTTGAAGAGCCATCCTGGAGGGAATGATGAAGCGAGTTGTTCTTTTTGTCGCCGTCGCGACCTTATCTGCCTGTACCCAAGGGGGAGGGCAGGGACCGTCCGAGACCGCCCTGAATGCCAGTTGTGAGGCACTTGTGTCGGCTGAAACGGGTGTTCGGGCAGACGATGTAAACGCGACCTCAACCGAATCCGGGCCGACCGGAACCACTACGACTGTCGAAGTCGCGGGCGCGCAGGCGCCGTGGTTGTGTTTTGCGGATGTAACAGGTGTGGTGATTGGTGTGGAATACAGCCAAGAAGGATAACTGCATCGCGTCGGGCATTTCAATGCGTCAGATCAAGGCGTCTCTTCACCAGGCCAGTTAGAATTGGCAACTGGAGAAGGAGGAAGCCATGTTCAGTCACATCATGATCCCGGTTGATATTCACCTGCCGCCGGAAATTCGCAAAGCCTTGGATGTCGCAGCACAGATGGCGAATTGGCAAAATGCACGGATCACAATCGTCAGCGTGACCGGCACCCAACCGGGTGACGTTACGCAATCGGATGCCGCGATCAGTGCCGAACTAAAGGCAATCGTGGATCAGCTTACCGAACAAAGTGGTTCCGAAGTCGCAGCCCGCAATATTCACTCGGTTGATGTAGCGGCAGAGGTCGACGGTGACCTCACGCGCGCTGCGGAAGAGATTGGTGCTGACCTGATTGTCGTCGGGACCCACGCACCGCGAATAACGGACCATATCTTTTCCAGCCACGCCGGATATTTGGCCAAGCACGCCAAGGTATCGGTGTTTGTTGTCAGATAGATTTTAGGTTTCGTCTGTTGCGGGTAATTCGACTTCCAGAAATCTTTCGAAGGCGTCCAGATTGACCGGCTCGAACTGACCAAAGCCCTGCATCCAGACGGATGCCGCCCGCAGCGCGTCGGGCTCCAGCTTGCACCACTTCACGCGGCCGCGTTTTTCCTGAGAGATCAGCCCGGCCCGTGTGAGAATGACCAGATGTTTCGAGATCGCGGCCAGCGACATCTCGAACGGTTCGGCGACGTCGGTGACGGCCATATCATCCTCAAGCAGCATCGCAAGGATGGTGCGGCGGGTCGGATCGGCGAGGGCCGCGAATACGGTGTCGAGGTCGTTTGACATGGCTTCAATCCGAAATCACTTTGCAGCGTAACAGGTCCCAGTGCTTTGCCACTTTTGCTGCCTTCAGGGCAAGGGCGAGACGATCACTTATGATTGGGGCTTCTAAAACCGCTGGATCAAACCAAATATCTGGCGTTGTCAGCACTTCTCTAGAAAAAACCAGATCTCCATCGCTTACATGGTCCTTGTTGTTGATCATGAAGAGATCATTGTTTTCTCCAAGTGGTATCAAACCTTCAGACTGATCCCACTGGAAGCAAGGCTTGCCATCACCTAAAACCAGATAAAACCAATCTCCCTCTAATTTGGTTTTCTGGTCTGGATGCAATAGATCAACCGGCACCAGTCTTGATGCGCCCATATCATGGTCACGTAATATGTCGGCAGATGTTGACGAGACGACCAAAGCGCCACCAGCACTCAGAATATGGCGTTTGGGTCGTTTGTGGTCGGCCCATCGTTCCACAGCATAAAGCTGCTTTGGAAACTCGTGGTCATCAATGTGCAGATGTTTTTTTTGCCGCTTTGTCACAGAACGAAATGCCACGCCAACTTCATTATCGAGAGGCGGGTCTACTACGTCGGGGTATCCAACTGGCCTGTACCCGCGTTCCGCGGAAGAGCTACGGTAGACGTTGCTCAACCAAACCACATCACTCATTTTCTGCCCTCTCTTTCTCAAGCGCATCTTGTTCCAAAGGTGGCCTCTCTGAGAGTGCAGAGGCAATTCCAGTTCTTCATTTGGTCGGCCCTAGGCCGCCTTGGGCGGTCAATTTGGATTTGGCTGAAACCTCTGCGCAAGCTACTGATGGGCAGGCAAAGATCAACCAAAAGGTTGAATATGCGGATTCAGGTGATTTCCCCGACGCGGAGCGTTCCGGGTTCCATAGGCCGAGTTGGAAAATCAGAATTAGCAACATATTTACAATAACTTAACCTGCGTCAATTCGGGCGCGCAAGCCCGTTGACTCTGCGCCCCATGCCCCTTAGCACCCTACCCAAGACTGTGCGAGGGAAATGCCCGTGACCGATGATGACCAAAAGCAGCGTATGGCGCAGCTGGAGGCCAAGATCGACGCGGCGAAAAAGGCCAAAGCGCCGAAACCTCGTGCGGACGCTGACGTGTCCGGGGGCGAGCTTGCCTGGAGGATGGTCATCGAAATGGTATCCGGTCTGGGGATCGGATTTGGCATCGGATACGGGCTGGACAGCCTGCTCGGGACAATCCCGATCTTTCTGGTGCTGTTCACATTGCTGGGCCTTGTCGCGGGCGTGAAGGTTATGCTCCGCAGCGCGAAAGAGGTTCAAGAGAAACAAGCGGCGGCGACGGCTGCCGAGAAGGACGAGAGGGACTGAACGTGGCAACTGAGACCACCGCAGCAGAAGGCAGCAGCCTGGTTTTCCACCCGATGGACCAGTTCATCGTTAAGCCGTTGTTCGGCGACGGTGCGGTTGGCATGTTCACGATCACCAACGTGACGCTGTGGCTGTTCCTTGCAATCGTGGCGATTGTCCTGTTGCTGATCGTTCCGACCTCGAAGCGCGCGATTGTTCCGACCCGGATGCAGTCGGTTGCCGAACTGGCCTATGGCTTCATCTATAAGATGCTGGAAGACATCTGCGGCAAGGAAGGGGTCAAGTACTTCCCCTATGTCATGACCCTGTTCATGTTCATCGTCTGCGCGAACTTCCTGGGCATGATCCCCATGTCCTTCACCACCACATCGCATTTCGCAGTGACCATCCCGCTGGCTCTGGCCGTGTTCCTGACCGTGACCGTTCTGGGTTTCGTCAAGAACGGCGCAAGCTTCCTGGGCCTGTTCTGGGTTTCCAGCGCACCGCTGGCACTGCGTCCTGTTCTGGCGATCATTGAGCTGATCTCGTACTTCGTGCGCCCCGTCAGCCACTCCATTCGTCTTGCCGGTAACGTCATGGCTGGCCACGCGGTGATCAAGGTTTTCGCAGGCTTTGCCGCGATTGCTGTGATCTCACCCGTGTCCGTTCTGGCAATCACCGCAATGTACGGCCTTGAGGTCCTCGTGTCCTTTATCCAGGCGTACGTATTCACCATTCTGACCTGTGTTTACCTGAAAGATGCGCTGCATCCTTCGCACTGAGGTCTGATACCCCAACATCGAAACTTCCAATTCGTAAGGAGATACATCATGGAAGGCGATCTCGCACACATCGGCGCAGGCCTGGCAGCAATCGGTTCCGGCGCAGCCGCAATCGGGGTGGGCAACGTTGCAGGCAACTTCCTGGCCGGCGCCCTGCGCAACCCTTCGGCGGCTGCTTCGCAGACCGCAACCCTGTTCATCGGTATCGCGTTCGCAGAAGCCCTGGGGATCTTTGCATTCCTGGTCTCGCTGCTGCTGATGTTCGCCGTATAATCTGCGGAACCTGATCCTTACGCGCAGGTGGGTCCAAGCCATAGCGACCCACCTGTTGTAAAGACAAGTTTCCGACGGAGGATATCATGGCGACTGAACCCCTTACAGAAGAGGTAGCTGGCTCGTGCGTCGACTCCTATGGCTCTGCCATCGGGATGCCACAGCTCTGCTTCGATTGGTTCCCCAACCAGATTTTCTGGCTGGTCATCACGCTGGTCGTCATCTTTCTGGTCCTGTCTCGCGTGGCTCTGCCCCGCATCGCGGCAATCCTGGCTGAACGTCAGGGGACCATTACAAATGACCTGGCTGCGGCCGAAGATCTGAAGGCCAAGGCGGTCGAGGCCGAAGAGGCCTATAACAAGGCGCTGGCTGATGCCCGTGCCGAAGCGCAGCGTATTGCTGCCGAAGCACGTGCCGAAATCCAGTCTGGACTGGATGACGCGATCGCAACGGCAGACTTGGAAATCGCTGCAAAGGCGGCTGAATCGGAAAAGGCAATTGCCGAGATCCGTGCCGGTGCGCTGGAAAGCATTCAAGTGGTTGCCAAGGACACGGCAGCTGAACTGGTCACAGCACTGGGTGGCGAGGCGGATGCCAAAGCCATCGACAATGCAATTGACGCGCAGATGAAAGGATAAGTGACATGCGGAACACTCTTGCCCTTATCCTGACTGTTGGCGCTGCCAGCCCTGCGCTGGCCGCAAGCGGCCCGTTCTTCTCGCTTGGCAACACAGACTTTGTCGTCCTTTTGGGCTTCATCGTTTTCATCGCGGTCCTGTTCTATTTCAAGGTTCCGGGCATGATCGGTGGCGCGCTGGACAACCGTGCCGAAGGCATCAAGTCCGAACTGGACGAAGCCCGCGCTCTGCACGAAGAAGCGCGCAGCCTGCTGGCCTCGTACGAGCGCAAGCAGCGTGAAGTGCAGACTCAGGCAGATGCCATCGTGGCTGCCGCCAAAGAAGATGCCGTGCTGGCAGCTGAGCAGGCAAAGTCCGATCTGGAAAAATCCATCGCCCGCCGCCTGGCTGCCGCTCAGGATCAGATCGCTTCGGCCGAAGCTTCGGCTGTTAAGGAAGTCCGTGATCAGGCCATCACCGTTGCAGTTTCGGCTGCTAATGCGGTTCTGGCCAAACAGATGACGGCGGCACAGGCGAACAAACTGATCGACGCTGCAATTGCGGATGTTGGTGACAAACTGCACTGAATCTGACGTGCAGAAAACAAGTTACAGACGTGACCCGGAAGCCGTACGCTTTCGGGTCATTTGTTTTTAACAGAGGCGAAGCGCGATCTTCGTCTAATTCCTTGTGCAGCGGATCCAAATTGTGATTTGACGGACGCGAAGGTGTTGTTTGAGCGTTTACGAAAGTGCCATCGCGCGTCTGCCTTCCTTTCCGGAGGCTCAAGGATTACGCAGAACAACGTCGGATAAGGTAGAAAGCTGAAATCCGGAATCAGGAAAAGAGTGACCGTGCCCGCCACAGACAACGAAATTTCCATGAACATTGTCGGCGCGGTACGCAACGGTGGTTCGGCTTTGAAAGAAACGATCCATCGGATCGAAGACCTGTCGAAACGGTTGGGGCAACACTCGGTCATCATTGCAACCAACGACAATACCGATGACACCGATCAGATACTGTCCGAGTACAAGGAACGATGTGCTGAAGTTCAGGTCATTCGGCTGGATGGTATGATCTCGGGTATTTCTGAACGTGTCGAACGAATTACCGCTGCACGAAATTCAATACTGGAATCCCTCGAGAAGAGTAGTTTTGACAACACCCTGACTTTGATGCTGGATTTGGACGGGCCAAACGTCAGGCTGAATCCTGAAGCTGTTTTGGCAGCGGCCAAGCGTTCGGAATTTTCGTGGGACGCGGTATTTGCGAACTCAACGCCTGCCTACTATGACTTGTATGCCTTACGTTGCCAGGGGTGGTGCGAAGAGGATGTCTGGCAACAGATACACAACGCGCGTAAACCTCTGTTCGGAAAACGAAAATGGCGCCGAAGTCTTCTGAAGACAATGATCCATGACCGACAGTTTCATATTCCAGCAGATTGCGGGCTAATACCTGTCGACAGCGCTTTTGCAGGCGCAGGCCTTTACAAAACTCAGGCGTTGCATGGCCTAAGATATAAATGCCGAGATGAAGAGAACCGGCTGGTATGTGAACATGTCCTGTTTCATCAGGAAATGCGTTCACGAGGTGCCAGGCTCTATATCGATCCGGCACTAACAACTACCGCGCCGCAAGAGCATCTTGGTGAAGGCAGCGGGGCGCCCTTTCCATCTAACATACAAACCCTTTCAAGCGGAGCGACGTGATCAATGCCCATTTCTCCAATCTCCGGGCAACCTGGTATGCTGCTCTTTGAAAGCGAAGTGATCGGACGTCACCCGGCAAAATACTTTTTGGATGAAAGCTGTGGATATATCTGGGTGGATAACCCGACATGGCTGGAAGAAGCGTACAGCGACGCTATCGCCTTGACGGATACAGGGATCGTCGCCCGAAACCTGTCGAATTTGCGTCGTGTTTCAACAGCCATGCGGGCAAATGGTCTTGCAGGAGCCCGTGGGATCGACATTGGTGGTGGCTATGGGTTGTTTGTTCGAGGCCTTAGGGACATTGGACTGAATTTTCACTGGTCAGACCCCTATGCAGATAACCTTTTGGCGCGCGGGTTCGAGGCGGATGATGGAACTTATGCAGTCGCGACAGCCTTTGAAGTTCTTGAACATTTGCCCGACCCGCTGTCGCACATTAAGGAGGCGCGCGCAAAATTTGGATTCGAGACGCTCTTCTTCTCGGCAACTTGCTTCGACCCAAAAAATCTGCCGCCGCGCGACTGGTGGTACTGGGCATTTGAGACGGGCCAGCATATCAGTTTTTTCTCGGAGCAATGCCTGGATTATATGGCAGAGCAGCTAGGGATGCGGAAAGTTCACTTACGCGGCGACCTTTATGCCTTCACAGCGCTGGACAGCCTTACGTGGCCCAGCAAGTGGCAACAATGGAGAATCCGGAAAACGTTCCGCCGTGCCAGCCTAACGCAACAGGATTACGAAGACATGAAGCAACGCGTTAAGGCGACCCAGTTCAAGCCTTGACGATCACAGTGCGTCGGTCTCGTGTTTAAGGCGTTGTCGCGCGATTTCTTCGTTTCTTTCCGCTTTCTGCTGATCGGCCATGCAGCGTTCAACAAAGCTTAGATGGTCCTGAACCGCTTGCCGGGCCGCGACTGGGTCGCGCGCCTGAAGCGCGGTGTTGATGGCGCGGTGCTGGTCCAGAATGGCCTCCCGCGTTGTGCGCTGCTGGAACATCATCTTGCGGTTATAGAAAACGCCCTGCCGCAACAGATCGAACATTGACCGCATCATGTGCAGCATTACCACGTTGTGGCTGGCCTCGATGATTGCCATGTGAAATTGCGCGTCCAGTTGCGCCTCGTCTTCGGTCGCGTTGCGCGCATGTGCGGCCTCCATCTTGTCAAAGATTGTCTGAACCACCTTCAGATCACTGTCCGAGCCCAGCCGCGCAGCGCGCTCTGCCGCCAATCCTTCCATGTCCCGCCGGAATGAAAGGTAATCGAACACCGCCTCGTCATGGCTACCGAACAGCCGCGTTAGGGCGGGGGAAAAGGCAGAGCCCAGAACCTCGGCCACATAGATGCCGGACCCGGCCTTGGCTGTCAGCAACCCCTGACTCTGAAGGTCTGCGATTGCGTCGCGCAAGGATGGGCGGGATACGCCCAGTCGCTCGGCCAATTCGCGCTCGGCGGGAAGGCGTTCACCGGGCCGCAATATGCCGCGCAGGATCAGAAGTTCGATCTGGCGTACCACCGCGATCGAAAGCTTTTCGGTTTGAACTTTTTGAAAAGGCATGCGGGCATCGTTTTGGAAATTGGTCAAATCATATGACCACGTATAGCAGGCAGGTTCAAGAAAGCGGTTCATTGGGGGTGATTATTAGGTCAGTATTGTTGACTTTATGATCCTCCTCTCTACGCTGACCCTGACTGAGAGCGGAGGAGACTCATGTCTACGCACGAATTGTTCGCCACGCGGGCATCCCGAATGAAGGCGTCCGAGATACGCGAATTGCTCAAGCTGTTGGATCAGCCCGGAATCATCTCGTTTGCCGGCGGCATCCCCGATCCTGTTCTTTTTCCAGCTGAAGGGTTTTCGGACGCCTTTCAGGCTGCTTTGGGGCCGGAACAACAGGCTCAGGCGCTGCAATATTCCGTCAGTGAAGGTTACGTCCCGCTACGCGAATGGCTTGTCGATCACATGCGTTCAATCGGAGTGGAGTGTGGGCTGGGGAATATTCTGATTACATCAGGGTCGCAGCAAGCGCTGGACTATTTGGGTAAACTCTATCTGTCCCCGGGTGATACCGCGTTGGTTGGCTGGCCGACTTATTTGGGGGCGTTGGCCGCGTTCAATGCTTACGAACCGCGATTTGACCGACTCACCATCAATAGCAACCGGGGCGCCGAGGGATACGCGGCAGCGGCGGGTGAAGGCGCGGTCAAATTCGCCTATCTCTCGCCCGATTTTGCCAACCCGACGGGTGAAACCGTGGACTTGCAAGGGCGGGAGGCTCTGCTGGATCTGGCAGATGAGTTGAACTGTGCGATCATCGAAGACGGAGCCTATCAGGCACTGCGATACAACGGTGACGCCATCCCTCCGGTTCTGGCTCTGGAACAGGCGCGCAAAGGGTCGATCGAGGATTGCCGCACGATCTATTGCGGCAGTTTTTCGAAAACCTTGTCTCCGGGATTGAGGGTTGGATGGGTTGTTGCGGCAACTCCGGTGATTTCGCAGTTGGTCCTTTTGAAGCAGGCCGCTGATCTGCATTCAGCGACCATCAACCAGATGGCCATTAATCAAGTGGCGCGAGCCTGTTTTGGCACACATATCCCGATGCTGCGCAGGGTGTATGGTGCCCGACGGGATGCCATGTTGCAGGCGTTGCAGGACTATATGCCGACCGGGGTTCAATGGACCAAGCCCGAAGGTGGCATGTTCATCTGGCTGACTTTGCCGGTTGGTACAAACGGGGCCGATCTGCTGGCCCGGGCGCTTGAGACGGTCAAAGTTGCTTTTGTCCCAGGTGGGGCCTTCTTTCCGGACGGCAGCGGGACAAACACCATCCGGCTGAGTTTCTCGAACTCGGATGAGGAAACGATCCGCGAAGGTATTCGTCGATTGGGCGAGGTTCTGCGCGCCTAAGCATTGGAAAGGTTTTGTTAACCTTGATGGTACAATGCTGAGGGCATGATCCGGTATCTGTCTCTCCTAGTGCTGGCCGCTTGTTCGGCCGGCACGCCCCACTTTCGCGATGTGCCTGCGACCCGCGTAGCGGTGAATGGCAGCGTTTTTGACGTTCGGGTCCGCGGTCAATTGGCCGAGGCTGTACGCATCAATGCCCAATATGCTCCGCGCCTTGGTCCAATTCGCGACCGGGCCGCACTGGCGATGGCACAGGTGTCGGATTGTCCGCTGTTGGATGTTCTGGGCGATGCCGCGGTCACCGTAGGCGTTCTGGGGTGTGACCAGGAATTGGGGGAAAAGTTGATTTTCGGCAGCCTTCTCGGTCGCCCCTACGAATGCACCGACTATGGCTTCTACGAAGACTATGGCTATCAGGTTTTTGAGTGCACCCCTTACTGAGATACGCGCTTTTTTGCGTATTTCGGCAAGATATTGTGGATAACTTGGTGTGAAATCCCATATCCTGCGTTACTCCGTTGACTCACCCCCAATCGGTTGCGCAGACTTCCAGATATAGGAATCATGGGACAAGCGGCCTTTGCGCTTCAGCAAACTCAAACTCACCGGCTTCAAAAGCTTTGTTGATCCGACCGATCTGATCATCGCGGATGGGTTGACCGGTGTGGTGGGTCCAAATGGCTGCGGTAAGTCCAACCTTCTGGAAGCTTTGCGCTGGGTAATGGGTGAAAACCGCCCCAAATCCATGCGTGGCGGTGCGATGGAGGATGTGATCTTTGCCGGGGCCGCAACGCGACCGGCGCGAAACTTTGCCGAAGTCGTCCTGACCATGGATAACTCGGAACGTTTGGCACCTTCAGGGTTCAATGAGAGCGATCAGCTGGAAATCGTACGCCGTATCACACGCGATGTCGGCAGCGCTTATAAGACAAATGGTAAGGATGTTCGGGCGCGCGACGTGCAGATGCTGTTTGCCGATGCCTCGACCGGCGCGCATTCGCCGGCTCTTGTAGGGCAGAACCGCATTGCCGAACTGATCAACGCCAAGCCCCGTGCACGCCGCCGTATCTTGGAAGAGGCAGCTGGCATCTCGGGTCTTTATCAGCGACGCCACGAGGCAGAGCTGAAGCTGAAGGGCACTGAATCCAATCTGACCCGTGTTGATGACGTATTGGAACAGCTGGGTACACAGCTGGCCCAGCTTGCGCGTCAGGCGCGTCAGGCCGCACGGTACCGCGAAATTGGCGAGCAACTGCGTCAGGCCGAAGGAATGCTGCTCTATCGACGCTGGAAAGAGGCTGACATGGCCCGCCAGCAGGCCGAGGATGTGTTGCGTGAGCGGATCACCGAAGCTTCGCGCGCCGAAGCGGAAGCGCGCGCCGCCAGTGCAAAGCGGTCGGAAATTGAGGAAACTCTACCTCCTCTGCGTGAAGAAGAGGCTATTGCCGCCGCAGTTCTGCAACGGCAGCAGGTGCAACGCGACCAACTGGTTGATCAGGAAACCCGCGCGCGTCAGACGATCGAGACGCTGACCAACCGCATTCAGCAGTTGGCCAACGATATCGAGCGCGAAACCGGGTTGAACCGGGACGCGGGTCAGATGATTGAGCGTCTGGAATGGGAAGCGCGCGAACTGGCAAAAGCCGCCGAGGGGCATGACGACAAAGTGGCCGAGGCCGCTGAGATCGCGCGCGAAGCTGCGTCTGTGCTGCAGGATCGCGAAGACCACCTGTCTCAGGAGACCGAAGACATGGCGCGTCTTGTGGCGCGTCACCAGTCAGCTCAGCGTTTGGTCGAAGACAGCCGGAAAACGCTAGCCCGGTCCGAGGGTGAGGAAGAGAAAGCCCGCGCGGCGGTAGACGAGGCTCGTGATGCTTTGACCCGTGCCAGCGAAGCGTACGAACAAGCGCAGGAAGGCGAGGAGGAAGCGCGCGAGGCTGCAGAGGCCGCCGAAGAAGCGCTGGCTGCGGCAGATGAATTGCGCAACGAAACGCAGGCGCGCGAGGCCGAGGCGCGCGCTCAGCGGTCCGAGGCCGAGGGTGAACTGGGCGCAATCCGCGCTGAGACATCGGCCCTCGCCAAACTGGTTGAACGGGATACGGCCGAAGGCGGGCAGGTTCTGGATCTGCTCCGAGTCGAGCCCGGCTATGAAAAGGCTCTGGGGGCGGCGCTGGCGGACGATCTGCGCGCACCATTGGTCGAAGGCGACGGCCCGTCCGGGTGGGTGCAGGTCTCGGGCTATGACGCAGATCAGCCTCTGCCCGATGGCGTCGAACCGTTGGCGCTGCATGTTTCTGGTCCGGATCGCCTGAGCCGTCGGATCGCTCAGATTGGATTGGTTGATGCGGATCAGGGGGCCCGACTGCAGGATTCCCTGAAGCCAGGGCAGCGTTTGGTGTCGCGTTCGGGCGATCTATGGCGCTGGGATGGATTCCGCGCCTGGGCCGAAGATGCACCAAGTGCGGCTGCGTTGCGGTTGGAGCAGCTTAACAAACTTGAGGCCCTAAAACAGGAGCTCGCCCGGACCGAGGCGCAGGCGGATGGTGCCCGGGCCGCGCATGAGGCGCTGTCGCAACAACTGGCAGACGTCACCGAAGCAGACCGCCGCGCGCGTGAAGCCCGCCGCGCCGCTGATCAGCGGATGGCGGAATCCGCGCGCCAGCTGAGCCGAGCCGAAGCCGACCGCAATCTGGCACAGGGCAAGTTGGAAACGCTTACCCTTGCCGTTGACCGGCACAAGGAAGATGCCATGTCCGCCCGCGCGCAACTGCGCGAGGCCGAAGGGGCGCTGGCCGGTCTGGGTGATGTAAATAGCGCACGCGCACAGGTCGAGGATATCAAGCAAACGGTCGAGGCTGCGCGGATCACGATGCTGACCCATCGCTCGTCGCATGATGAGCTGCGCCGCGAAGCCGAGGCCCGGACCCGGCGTACTCAGGAAGTGACCAAAGACCTCAGTGGATGGCGGCACCGGTTGGATTCGGCTGAAAAGCGCATCTCGGAATTGGTCGAGCGGAAGGAAAGCTCGGAGGAAGAACTGTCCGAGGCGATGGCCGCCCCAGGAGAGATCGCGGAAGCCCGCGAGGAACTGAATGAGCTGATCGAAGCCGCCGAGGCTCGTCGGGCCGAGGCTGCCGACAAACTGGCTGAGGCCGAGACTCAGCAGCGCGAGGTCGTGCTGGCCGAGCGCGAGGCAGAACGTTTGGCATCCGAAGCCCGCGAAACCCGCGCGGCCGCCGAAGCGCGCTGTGACGCGGCCAAGGAAAGTGTTGTGGCGGCGGCTGAGCGTATTGCCGAAGATCAACAGCTGACCCCGAACCAGTTGCTGAATCAGCTGGATACGAACCCGGATCAAATGCCGGCCGCGGACGCGCTCGAGGCGGAGGTGAACCGGCACAAGCGACAGCGTGACGCCATGGGTGCAGTAAACCTGCGCGCCGAGGAAGACGCCAAGGAAGTTCAAGAAGAGTTCGACACGCTGAATAGCGAAAAGGCTGATTTGGAGGAGGCAATCAAGGCCCTGCGCAGTGGGATTGCCAGCCTCAACCGGGAAGGCCGCGAGCGTCTTTTGACCGCGTTTGAGCAGGTGAATTCGAACTTTGCCATGCTGTTCAAGCACCTGTTCGGTGGTGGTGAGGCCAATCTGGTCATGGTCGAAAGCGACGATCCGCTGGATGCCGGGCTGGAAATCATGTGCCAGCCACCGGGCAAGAAGCTGTCCACCCTCAGCCTGCTTTCGGGCGGCGAGCAGACCTTGACGGCGACCGCGCTGATCTTTGGCGTCTTCCTTGCAAACCCCGCACCGATCTGCGTCTTGGACGAGGTCGACGCGCCGCTGGACGATGCCAACGTCACCCGTTTCTGCGACCTGCTGGACGAAATGTGCCGCCAGACCGACACGCGCTTCCTGATCATCACCCACCATGCGGTGACTATGGCGCGGATGGACCGGCTGTTTGGCGTGACCATGCAAGAACAGGGCGTCAGCCAGTTGGTTTCGGTCGATCTGAAAAAGGCCGAGCAGATGGTCGCCTGATCGTTCACTGCAACGTTATGTCTCAATCGATGGGTGGCGGGTTAAAGTGGCCGCATGATGAGATACCTGATCCTTGCCCTATTTGCTGCCAGCCCGGTTGTGGCTGCGGAATGGCCCACGAAGCCCGGAGATATTCCACTTTCATCCGAAGAGTTGGATGCCTTGGCGGGGCGGACGCTGACCTTTTATGACAACGGACAGTCTAAGTTTTCGGCTGGTGGGGCTTATTCCTTTACCTACGCCAGCGGCGAATCCGCATTCGGGACATATTCTATTGCTGACGACGGCAGCGTCTGCATCGCCTATCGAAACGGGTTCAGTCGCTGTGACCTTTATGTACGCAGCGGTGAGCGCTTGATCCTGATCGACGAAAAAGGGGATCGATATCCGGTTCGTGGCGAGTAATTGATCGTGTGTTCCCATGTTTTTAGTTCATTTGATAGAACTAAGCTTGTAATCGCGCGGATATAGGTGAGAAAGCTTGATGGCCAAGGTGGTATTGTCCTGGAAAATCATCTTTGATGTACGGGGATTGGAAAATGTGCCGGTTTTTGGCTTGGGTTGGTCAGCAACGATATTTGGACGAACTGGTCCTTGAACAGGAACAATCGCTTGTTATTCAAAGCCGAAATGCATTGATCGGGAAGACACCAATAAACGCCGATGGGTTCGGTCTGGCGTGGTACTCTGATCGCGAAACGCCATGCTTTTACAAAGACACACACCCGGCCTGGTCAGATGCCAATCTGAAGCAATTGGCGCATCACACTAAATCGAGGCTGTTTCTGGCCCATGTTCGGGCTTCGACAGGTACTGCGACTTCACGAAATAACTGTCATCCCTTTGGCGTCGGCAGATGGAGTTTTATGCATAACGGTCAGGCCGGTGGTCACGACAGAATCCGGCAAGAGCTGGATGCAATGATCCCGGCGCATCTGTATCAGCACCGTATGGGCGCAACAGAGAGTGAGGCGATCTTTCTCATCGCCCATGGAGAGGGGCTGGACGCCGACCCAGTCGGTGCGATGGCTCGTGCGGTGGGACGGGTAGAAACCCTGTCCCGGCATAGCGGGTCATTGCCCTACCTTAGGTTTGCTGCTTGCTGGTCAGACGGCAAACGTGTCTATGCGGCCCGTTATGCCTCTGATCATTTTGCGCCCAGCCTGCATTACAGAGCCTGCAAAGACGGTATCATCATTTCGTCCGAGCCATTGGATGCCGACAATGAGGGTTGGACCGAGATACAGCCCAACACTGTGATCGAAACCGAAGGCTCCGTGGTGACGACCCATTCCTTTGCGTCTTATGTCCCGCAGGAAAAGGAACGGGTCGCCTAAGCGCGACCTTTCCTACAATTGGTTTAACAGTTCTGCGGTCGGCCACGCGTCGGCAGGCAGGCCAAGCCGTTCTTGTTCAGTTTGGACAGCTGCCCTAGTGCCAGCGCCCAGGATCCCGTCGATTTTACCCACGTCATGTCCACGCGCCTGCAGTTTGGTCTGCAATTGCTTCATCTGCGCGCCTGACAAGCCTTGCGGCGGATTCCCTGCGTAATAGATTTGGCCGCCTTCTAGGCGTGTGCCAAAATATGCGGCGGTCAGGACGTAGACAAAGCTCTGGTTCCATTCAAAATAGACGTCAAAATTTGGATAGGCGAGGAATGCCGGGCCTTTGTGACCCTGTGGCAGGATCAGCGATGCGGGCAGGTTGGCCAGTGATCCGCTGCGCGCCTGAACACCCATCGCCTGCCATTCAGACACGGGTCGCGATTTGCCGGGGCCAGACAGGGACCAATCCATTTCGGCGGGAACATTCACCTCTTGCAGCCAAGGTTCACCCGGACGCCAGCCCAGATGCGACAGCATCTTGCCGCCCGACATCAGCGCATCCGGGGCTGAGGTTTTTAGTGAGACTTTGCCGTCGCCGTCCCCGTCTACGCCGTTCTCCAGAATGTCCCGGGGCAGCATCTGCACCATGCCGATCTCACCGGCCCAGGCACCAGTTGTACGGTTAGGGTCGAAATCCCCTTGGCTATAGAGTTCGATTGCAGCGAAAACCTGTGGGCGGAAAAGTTCAGGCCGACGACAGTCATGCGC
Source organism: Ruegeria atlantica (assembly GCF_013032505.1). Taxonomy (GTDB): domain Bacteria; phylum Pseudomonadota; class Alphaproteobacteria; order Rhodobacterales; family Rhodobacteraceae; genus Ruegeria; species Ruegeria atlantica_F. Next base: position 488,533 of record NZ_WQCG01000003.1, on the reverse strand, counting down.
CAGCGTGACCAGCGCGTTGCGGGTGTTGAAATCTCCCTGCACTGCGCCGTAGTCGGTCTCGAACGCCCAAAAAGCCAGCAAGACACCGCGCGAGACGCCGTATTCCTGCTCGATCCGGTCAAACACTGCGTCGTATTTGCGTGACATGGACGTACCGCGATCAATACGGTTCTGCGAGATCAGGCGGCGCGAGAAGTCGATGAAGGGTTTCTGGAATACACCTTGTGCCCGGTCCGCCCGCAGAACGGCGCTGTCCTGCTGAACGCCATTGAAAAAGCCGTTCACGGTGGATTCGTCGAACCCTTGTTGAATGGCCTCGGCCTTCAGACCCTTCACGAAGGAATTGAACCCGCCGCCGCATTGGGCCAGTGCAGGTGCGGCAAACAGGGTGGCGGCAAGGATGCCCGAGAGTAAACGCATTTTAGGGTCCGTCAGAAAATGAAGCTGACCCCAACCCACACCGACACGAGGCCCAGCGCAAGCCCCCAAACCCGCCAAAGCATGTCGCATGCGCGGAAAATCTCCGGCGCGCCGATGTTGCGCGACGCATCACCGTTGACCCAGGCCAGATCGCGGACCTGTCCGTCATAGCTGCGCGGCCCGGCAAGGGCGACGTTTAAGGCGCGCGCCATCGCGGCCTCGGGCCAACCGGCATTGGGGGAAATATGGCGGCGTGCATCCGTGACCATTTCCGGCCAGCGCATCCATTGGCCAGAAAGCGCCACGATCAAAATGCAGGTCAGACGGGCAGGGATAAGGTTCAACACATCGTCCAGACGCGCGGCGGCCCAACCAAAGTCGCGGTACTTTTCAGAGCGGTAGCCGATCATGCTGTCGGCTGTGTTGACTGCCTTATAGATCAATAGCCCGGGGAGGCCCGCAACCAGAAACCAGAAGGCTGGCGCAATCACCCCGTCGCTGAGGTTTTCGGCGGCGCTTTCAATAGCAGACCTTGCGACCTGAGCCTCGGTCATGTCCCGCGTATCGCGTGAAACGATCATAGCAACCTTGGCCCGGCCTTCAGCCAATGATGTGCGCAGCCCATCACCTACGTCGCGAACATGGGTCACCAGCGATTTTTGTGCCAGCAGTATCGCACCCAGAATGACTTCCGCGACTGGCCCCAAAAGCGCCAGCGCGCGACCCAGAAACACTGCACCAAAGACCAAAAGCAGCACGACAGCCACGCCCTTCAGCCGTCTCTGCGTTCCCTGGTTCAGGCGTTGATCCAGCCGGCCAATGACATTGCCGACCATCACCGCCGGATGCCGGATGCGCGACCAGAGCCAGTTTGGCTCACCCAGAGCTGCGTCGAGACACATAGCGCAGACCAGCAGGAAAGCGGTGCTCACAACGCTGTCTCCAGCCGGCTCCACCCATCTTCGGGCGGCAGGCCCAGACGCAGATAAGTGCGAGAATAGGGAAAAACGCGGCTCCAAATTTGGGAGCTGGCGAGCTTGGCCTGCCAAGCGATAGCGTCGTCTACATCGTAAAGGCGAAACAAGGTGGTTCCACCGACCAGTTTTGCACCTTTGCCAGTTACGATCCGGTCCAGCCGTTCTGCTGCATCTGCCAATTGTTGTCGGGTTGCGTCGGCCCAATCGACGTCCCTCAGTGCCTGTTCCCCGATCCGAAGGGCAGGGCCGGAAACGGCCCACGGCCCGGTCAGATCGTTCAGTTTTGTGATCAGTTCAGGTTGGCCAATCGCAAAGCCCAGCCTTAGCCCGGCAAGCCCCCAGAACTTGCCGAAACTCTTCAGCACGATCACACCGGGTTGCTCGGTCAGATGAATCAGAGATGTATCTGGGCGGATATCGCAAAAGCTCTCATCAATCACGGTCAATGGGGCATTGACATCGTCCGCGCTCCAGATGCGCCCGTCCGGGTTGTTGGGGTTCACGATGACGCGCGCCTCGGCTGGACCATTTGGTTGAACCGTCCAGCCTTGCGCGGCAAAGGCCGCCGCGTGTTCATTGTAGGTAGGTGCCGTGATTTGAACTCGGCCCGTCGTCGCAAGGGCAGGAATGCGCGCAATGACTGCTGATGCGCCGGGCGCAGGCAGGATCGCAGCACTATCGGGAACGGACCAGAACTGACGCGCCGCTGCAGACAGCCGCTCAAACGCGCCGTGATCAGGCAACGCAGTCCAATCCGACGAGATCAGCCCTGACACCGGGTACGGGCTTGGATTGATGCCGGTCGACAGATCCATCCAGCTTTCGCGCGCCCCGCCGAACCTGGCAATGGCACTGTCCAGCCCTCCGCCGTGGTCGCGCGCGGCGCGCGGGTTCAAGTCTGTATTGGGGCTTGCCATTGGGATTCTCGTCGGATTTACGTGTTTGGGGCTGCTTCAAGCGGATTTTTGCCGCTTTTTCAAGCAAATCCGCGTGATCGGGCCGGTTGGTCGGCATCGTTAACACTTTGTTAAGGAATAAGCGTGATCACAAACAACGGGGGTCGGCACCGCACACTCTACCAAGTGCCGAGGTTGTTGCAAATGAAAGTATTGATTGTTGAGAGTAACCCCGATCTTGGTCGGGTCTGGAAAAGGCATCTGGAGCGGCAAGGAGCCGAGGTAACGCTTGTTGCCGGGCAAGAGGCTGCGATCCTTGCGCTGTATGGCACGGATTTCGATATCATCGTGTTGGATCTGGTGTTGGAAAACGGCAGCGCCTTAGCGGTTGCCGATTTCGCAAGCTATCGCCGCCCCGAAGCACGGGTGATCTTTGTTACCAACACGACCTTCTTTTCGGACGGATCGATCTTTGCCCACAGCCCGAATGCTTGCGCCTATGTGCAAAGCGGCACGCCGCCAGAGGATCTGGCGGCGATGGTCGAACATTATGCGGCGGGACGCTGACCGCGCCCATGCGGCTCTTGGTAGTCCAACACCGGGTTCGTAGGGATGATCCGATGCGGATTAATGCTTTCGTGACTAAAGTGATAATGGCGCACGATGTGGGGCATGTTCACTGTCGATGCAACTCCCGGCCATTGGTATAACTCTCGGGTATAAGCCCACAGATTTGGGTAATCGATCAGCCGCCGCCGGTTGCATTTGAAATGCAAATGATAAACCGGGTCGAACCGGATCAGCGTCGTGAACAGCCTCCAATCGGCCTCGGTCAGGCGATCCCCCATCAGGTAGCGGTTAGAAGCCAAACGATCTTCCAGCCAGTCCAGTGTTTCAAACAGCGGATCCACGGCGGCGTCATAGGCTTGTTGACTGGTGGCAAAACCGGATTTGTAGACGCCGTTGTTGACGTTGGAATAGATGCGCGCATTCACCTCTTCGATTTCTTCGCGCATCGCTTCCGGCCAATAATCGTTGGTGTTGCCAGTGATCCCGTCAAAGGCCGAATTGAACATCCGGATGATTTCCGAGCTTTCGTTCGATACGATCGTCTGCTGTTTCTTGTCCCACAGGATTGGCACCGTGACCCGGCCCGAATAAGAAGTGTCGGCCTTGGTGTAAATCTGGTGGGCAAAGTCCAGACTGTACAGGGTGTCCCCGGTTGCCCCATTGCCATCAGTCTCAAAGGTCCAGCCCTTATCCAGCATGTCGGGATGTACAACAGAAACAGAGATGTGACTGGTCAAACCCTTCAGTTCGCGGAAGATCAGAGTTCGGTGCGCCCAGGGGCAGGCATGGCTTACGTAAAGATGATACCGCCCGGTTTCAGCGTTGAACCCGCCCTTACCCGAAGGCCCGGCGCTGCCATCGGCCGTTAGCCAGTTGCGAAACTGTGCGGCGCTGCGTTTGAACGCGCCGCCAGTGGATTTGGTGTCATACCAGGTGTCATGCCATTTACCGTCGACCAACAGGCCCATCTCATGCCCTCCGAAAAGCGATTAGGCCAAACATAGGCTGTCGCGTAGGGCGTTCCTATGCGAGGGCGCGCGCATCCTGCCTGCGCATGCGCACAGGTTGGACTGGGATTTCTGTGCAACAGATTGAATTCTCCGCTCGTATTGAAGTTACGTTCACTGGATTTTCATAATTTGCGCCTCACAATAGAGTACTCTGCCGGGGGAACTTTTTATGAGTACTTATATTTCAAAGGAAATAACTGCTGAATTGGATGCGGCACGAATCGCGGGGCTGAAGAAAACCAGCCGACTGCGTGTTGAGATTGGCGACAATACTTACAAAATTCTTCGATTGTGGAGGGATGGGTTTACAGTTGAGGCTGAAACAACGCCACAACTGCGCGGACTTGTGGATATCTATGATGGCGCCAACCATCTGTACCAATGCCTTATCATCGCAGATGAGGATGAAGCGGGCGAGATGCGTTACGAGTTCAAGCGTAGCACTGCTGCAGCCGACAAGGCTCCGCTAGATTTCTACCGCGCGCCGGATGCCCCGATTGCGTTGTTGGGCCACGAGGATTGAGGGGAGAGCCAACGACATCGCCGTTGGCCACCTCGTTCACTGCAAATCAGCAAAAGCGCGCTTTAGTCGGTCGCATGCGTCTTCAACCCGGGCACTTTGAGTGGCAAGGTTAAACCGTTCAAAGGTCTCACCACCTGCGCCAAAGCCGGGTCCGGAGGAGGTTGCAATCTTAGCGTCTTCGCGCAAACGGCGGACGAACTCATCGTGGTTCATGCCGGTGCCTGAAAAATCGATCCACGCAAGATAGGTGGCCTGCAGGGGCATGGACCACAGACCGGGAATTTCGGCGATGGCGGCATCGAAGACCTCGCGATTGCCCGCAAGATGCGCGACTTGTTCGTCGACCCATGCGGCCCCTTCCGGCGTGTAGGCTGCGGTGATCATTGCCACGCCCAGCGCGCTGGGGTCGTAATCAAGCGTCTGAATACGATGGCGCATGGCGGCACGCAGTTTGGGGTCGGGGATGATCATATTGCCAGTACGCTGTCCCGCGATATTGAAAGTTTTAGACGCCGCTGTCAGGGTCACGGTCCAAGGTCGCGCATCGGGTGCCGCCACATCCATCGGCACGAACGTGTTTCCGGGATAGACCAGATCGTGATGGATCTCGTCAGAAACCAATATCAGTCCATTGCGCTCGGCAAACGCAGCCACAGCGTGCAGTTCATCCCGTGTCCAAACCCGACCCGAAGGGTTCTGGGGCGAACACCACAGCAGCATCTTCTCGGACCCGTCCAGCCGTGATTGGGCGTCGTCCAGATCAAGACCATAGGTGTCACCCTGCCGCACCAACGGGCATTCCACCACGCGGCGACCGGATTTGTTCACCTTGTGGGCGAACTCATGGTAGACCGGCGTAAAGATCACTACTCCGTCGCCAGGTTCGGTCCAGACGTCCAGGCAAAGGGCGATCGCATTGCCCAACCCCTGTGAAGTCAGCACCCAATCTGTGTCGATTGCCCAGTTGTGGCGGTTTTCCATCCACCATTGGACCGATGCTAGATAATTCGGGTGTATCCAGGAATACCCAAAGACGCCGTGATCGGCGGCCTTGCGAACCGCGTCAATTACGCAAGGGGCCGTGGGATAGTCAGAATCTGCGGTCCACATGGCCAGCCCGTTTTCGGGCGAAACGCCATACAGCTGCTCCATCTTGTCCCATTTTGAACTGTTGGTTCCCCGGCGGTCGATCAGGTCGTTGAAAGTCATGTCTTCTCCATCTGTCCGGTTGGAAGCTAGCCACAAATACGACAGGCGCAAGGGGGGCGTTGCGGCGGGGAGCGGGATGGCCTAAATCAACCCCATGAAACGCAATATCCTGATCCATCCCGATCCCCGCCTGAAAAAGGTCTGTGCGCCCGTAGCCGACATCAGTGACGAACTGCGCACGCTGGCCGATGACATGCTGGAAACGATGTATGATGCGCCCGGCATCGGCCTCGCAGCACCTCAGATCGGCGTGCTTGATAGGTTGATCGTGTTGGACTGCATAAAGGAAGAGGGCGAAGCGCCACGCCCGCTAATCATGTTCAATCCCGAAATCATCGCCTCGTCTGAGGAGACCAATGTCTACGAGGAAGGCTGCCTGTCGATCCCTGAGCAATTCGCCGAAGTGACCCGCCCCAAGGTGGTCGACGTCACGTGGATGGACCGGGATGGCAACCAGCAGCAAGAGTCATTCGATGGCCTTTGGGCGACTTGTGTTCAGCATGAAATCGACCATTTGAACGGCAAGCTGTTCATCGACTATCTCAAGCCGCTGAAACGCCAGATGATCACGCGAAAGATGCAGAAACTGAAACGCGAGCAAGCCCGCGCATGACCGTTCGTACCTGCCTGCCCTGGCCCGACAAACGCCTGCGCACCAAGGCCGAGGACGTCACTGAGATCACTGACGAAATTCGCACGATCTGGGCCGACATGATCGACACTATGGAAGCTATGCCCGGTGTTGGTCTGGCCGCGCCACAGATTGGCGTCATGTTGCGTTTGGCAGTTGTTGATGGCTCGGCCGAGAGGGGCAAGGCTGTGCGTCTGGCTAACCCTGAAATCCTGCACAGCTCGATCGAACTGCGAGAACATGACGAGGCTAGCCCGAACTTGCCCGGTGTCTCGGCCAAGGTAAAACGCCCGCGCGCGGTGACGGTCAAGTTTCTGAATGAACAGGGTATGGTGGATCGCCGCGACTTTGTCGGGATCGAGGCCACCAGCGTGCAGCACCAGATCGACCATCTGAACGGCCAGATGTATTTCGATCGGCTCAGCAAGGTCAAACGGGACATGCTGCTGCGCAAAGCGAAAAAAAAGGGGTAGAGATGCGCGTTGTATTCATGGGCACGCCCGACTTCTCGGTTCCTGTGTTGGATGCGCTGGCCGAGGCGGGGCATGAGATCGTTGCTGTCTATTGCCAGCCGCCGCGCCCAGCGGGTCGGGGCAAGAAGGACCGCCCGACACCTGTTCATGCCCGGGCCGAAAAACTGGGGCTGACCGTACACCATCCGGTGTCTTTGAAATCTACTGAAGAGCAGAGCGCTTTTGCGGCACTGAACGCAGATGTGGCTGTCGTGGTGGCGTATGGCCTGATCCTGCCGCAACCAATTCTGGACGCGCCAAAGCAAGGTTGCTTGAACATACACGCCAGCCTACTGCCGCGCTGGCGCGGGGCGGCCCCGATTCACCGGGCGATCATGTCGGGGGATGCGCAAACCGGGATATGTATCATGCAGATGGAGGCCGGGTTGGACACAGGTCCCGTTCTTATGCGCGAGGCAACAGATATCGGGATCGAGGAAACCACCGATCAACTGCATGACCGCCTCTCAGTGATGGGCGCACAACTGATCATCGAAGCACTGCGTGACCTGCCGGATATGACACCCGAGCCGCAGCCCGAGGTTGGCGTGACCTATGCCGCCAAGATCGACAAGTCTGAGGCGCGGATTGACTGGTCCCGTCCTGCAGCCGAGGTCGATCGGCAGATCCGAGGGTTGTCGCCATTTCCCGGGGCCTGGACTGAGATTGATGGCAACCGGGTGAAAATGCTGGCGTCGCGTCTGGCCGAGGGGCAAGGCGTACCTGGCGAAGTCCTGGACGATGCTCTGACTGTTGCATGTGGCGACGGTGCCGTTGATGTGTTGCGCTTGCAACGGGCGGGCAAAGGCGCGCAGGATAAGAAAACCTTTCTGCGGGGCTGGCCTGTGGCCAAGGGAAGCCGGATTTAGAAGGAATAACAGACTTGTACATGACTTTGATGGGGACGGTGTTGATCGCAGCCGTCGTTGGAAGCCTCGCGGAAAAAACCGGCTTTACCCGAAACGGCTATCTGCAATCTATCATCATTTGTATCGGCGGTGCCTTTCTATTTTTCTTTGCTCAAATCATGTTTGGCAGGATGTTCGGGTTTAACCTTGCTTTTGGGTCCCCGGGTTTGAACGCTATCGTGTCATCCGTCGGCGCGCTGATCATCGTGCCGACTCATTGGAGGAAGTGACATGCCTGTCATTGCCCTGATCGTCATCGGAGCCGCTGCTGGGTTCCTTGCCACCCGCCTGATGCGGATTGAGGCCAACATTCCCACGACCATGCTGATCGGGATCGTTGGCGCGCTTGTCGGCGGCTTCCTGTTGCGGGCCTTGATCACAGTGGCGGGTTGGTTGTCTGGCTTTGTCGGTGCAGTTCTGGGCGCGCTGCTGGTGATTTGGATCTGGCAGACCTACCTGCGGCGTTGAACGGCGCTACCGCTCGTCGCAAATCACTGTCGAACCCAATGAACTCGACCTGCCCGTGGCCATTTTGAAGCGATTTGCTTCCTCCGCCGACATCCAGTGCATTTCGTCCTCGGGCGCAGCATCAAGCGTGAACCAGTAAAAGGCCGGGTCGACGCCAATGTCATCGAAATAGTCGAGATACCGATCATGCTCGGGGTGGTCTTCCGGCAGGTTCGCGGCAACATATCCGCCGCCGCCCCAGCTATGGACCCCGACACATGCGCCAGGTTCAAGGGTACGTTGGTTGCCCGCCAGGAACAGGTCGGTGCCGCCAGATGCGACCAAGCCATCAGAAGGTACCACTGTATCGAACCCTTCTTCCCTGACAACGCGGCTGAAAACTACATTGGCATCATCATCGACCGAGCCTTCGATGTTCTGCAGGACAAGTGTTTTAATCCCGGGGTTCGAGGCAGTGATTTCTTCGAAAGCATCGAGCGTCGTGTTATCAATGGACCCCGAAGCAACGATTTCATCCCCCTGCACAACGAAGCTGACAGGGTCATATTGCGCTGCACAAGCACCAAGAAAGGCCAGTGAGGTAACAAACAAGGGGAGAGTGATGTTCATCTCAGTCCTCACATCTGTGGCGCCGGAAATGCTGTCCGTGTAAATAGTACCCGTTTATTGCCGAGGCGGTCGTGACTTGTAAACCGGAAGTCGCCAGCCAAACACCAATGATCCCGCTCTCAGTGCCCAACAGATTAGCGCGCAGGCGGCCAGTGCGGGCAGTTCGTCAAAGCCAAGCCGGTCCGCGATCACAGCGGCCAAGGCCCCGGCAAACGCGCAAGAGACATAGAGTTCGCCTTGTTTCAGGACCAGAGGCACTTCGTTGCAGACCACGTCGCGCATCAACCCGCCTAGACAACCGGTGGTGACGCCCATCAGCACTACGATAACACCGGTTTGATCCATGGATAAAGCCGCGCCCGAGCCCGCCGCGGCGGCGATGGCAAGGGCAAAGCTGTCCAGCCAGATCAACCAGTTGTACCGGCTTTCGACCAAGTGGGCCGTGAAGAAGACCAACACAGCGGCACCTACGGCGATCAGGATGTAATCCGGCTGGCCGACCCAGAATACTGGGTGGCGATCAAGCAGAAGGTCGCGGACGGTGCCTCCTCCCACGGCCGTCAGGCAGGCGATAAAGGCGAAGCCGACCAAATCAAGCTGAGCCCGACTGGCCACCAAAGCGCCAGTTAACGCAAAAACCAGTACCGAGGCATAATCGAGCAGTGCAAGGCCGCTCACGCCTGCGCCTTTTTGGGTTTGAACGGGGCCATGCCTGCGCGCGCCAGTTCATCGGCTTTTTCGTTTTCGGGATGGCCCGCATGGCCTTTGACCCATTCCCAGGTCACTTCATGGCGCGCCTGCGCCTCGTCCAGCCGCTGCCATAGATCGACATTCTTGACTGGCTTCTTGTTCGAGGTCTTCCAGCCGTTACGCTTCCACCCGAATATCCAGCCGGTCACGCCGTTTTTTACGTAGGCGCTGTCGGTCACCACGGTGATCTTCGAAGGCCGCTCCAGCGTTTCCAGTGCGCTGATCGCGGCCAGTAATTCCATGCGGTTGTTGGTGGTTTCCGCCTCGCCGCCGTTCAATTCGCGCTCTTTCAGGACTTTTTCACCGTCCATCGCGCGCATCAGTACGCCCCAGCCGCCAGGGCCGGGATTCCCCGAACAGGCTCCATCGGTGTAAGCAAACAGTTCAGGCATGCGCGATCACCAGAATAAAGCCATCATAAGAGCCGGCCAGACCTTTACCTACGCCGGTTGTGACCCGGTCGATTGTGAAGCCGGTCTCGGCCAGCGCCTCTTCGATCTCGGTCTGTGAGAAATAAGTGTAAAACCGGTCGATATCGTCGCGGTGTTCGCCCGTACCCAGTTTCAGGCCAAGAAAAAAAGTACCCTCAGGTTTCAGCGCCCGGTGAATGGTGGCCAAGTGGCGCGGGAAATCTTCGCGCGGTGCATGCAGTAGCGAAAAGCTGGCGTAAATACCGTCATATGCGGCCGTTTCGGTCACATCATCAAACGTGCCCACATGTGCGTCCACGCCGTTTTCCCGGGCATGATCCACAAAAGCCGGCGTCGCATCCAATGCCCGAACCTGTAACCCTTCACGCAGGAAGAACATGCTGTCCGCACCGGGGCCCGAGCCGAGGTCCAGCACATATCCGCCCGGCGTAACCGCTTCGGCAAAGGCCATACGCGCCTCGATCTGTTCGGGCGGCAAGGGGACGCTCAGGTATTCGGCGACGCGTGTTGTGTAGGCGTCAATTGTCTTGCGGTCGGTCACAGGTACACTCCTACAGCAAGGCATATCAGGACGATCACGGTCAGCAAAATGCGCAGCCTAAGCCACCATGTTGGGGTCAATCGCCAATATGCAAACACAGCGTCCAATATCAGCAAGCCGGCGAAACCGTACATCAAGTTGATGCCCGCCTCGACGGGCCCGCCGCCAGTCATGAAGAAAGCCCAAAGCGCCGGAAGGACCGACAGTGCATAGCAAGTTGCTGCCTTGCTGCCAGACGTCTTGGTGGCGAACCCCCACAGAACACCGGACATAAAGCTAAGAATGACCGAGCCGTAGAACAGTTGAATATAAGGCCCGACAAACCGCGACCCCAGCGCCTGTCGCCCCCAGTCCTGCAAATCGCCGTTCAGATAGGTCAATACGCCCCAAATGAATGGGATCAGCCCTGCCAGCGCCAGAACCAGCGGCGCTCTTGGAACACCTCTCATGCGGTTTGCCTCAGGACGCGTGGCACTTTGAATTCAACGTTTTCGACAGCGGTTTCGACCAGTTCGACCGTCACGCAATAGTGGTCGTTGAATGCGTCAATCACCTCATTCACCAGCACTTCTGGCGCGGACGCGCCTGCCGTGATGGCGATGGTCGAGATCCCTTCCAGTGCCCGCCAGTCGATATCGCCTGCGCGCTGTACCAACTGCGCATAGTTGCATCCGGCGCGCGCGGCAACCTCGACCAGTCGGCGCGAGTTTGAAGAGTTCGGAGCCCCGACAACAAGCAGAGCATCTGATTTGGGTGCTACGGCCTTGACTGCCTCTTGCCGGTTGGTGGTGGCGTAGCAGATGTCTTCCTTATGCGGCCCAACGATGGCCGGAAAACGTGCCTGCAGGGCAGCGATGATATCCTTGGTGTCATCGACTGAAAGTGTCGTTTGAGTGACAAATGCCAACTTTTCCGGATTGCGCACATGAACCGCGGCCACGTCGTCGACGGTTTCCACCAGCAGCACTTCGCCGTCAGGTAACTGGCCCATGGTGCCGACGGTTTCCGGATGGCCCTTGTGGCCAATCATGATCATCTGCAATCCGGCTTCGGCATGGCGCTGTGCCTCAACATGGACCTTGGAAACCAGCGGGCAGGTGGCATCGACATAGATCATTTCACGCTGAGCCGCCGACGCAGGAACGGATTTCGGTACGCCATGCGCTGAAAAAATAACTGGTCGGTCGTCAGGACACTCATCCAGTTCTTCGACAAAGACTGCACCCTTGGCGCGCAGGCCGTCTACGACAAATTTGTTGTGGACGATTTCGTGCCGCACATAGACCGGGGCTCCCCATTTTTGCAGCGCCATTTCGACGATCTTGATCGCCCGGTCGACACCGGCGCAGAACCCGCGCGGGGCTGCGAGGTAAAGGGTGAGGGGCGGCTTGGTCATGTCGTGGTCTCCATAGGCCACAGGTAAGTCTTTTCCTAGCCGTGGTCCAGACAGGACGTTGTCATTGATCTGACATGAAACGCTGTTAGCCAGTAAGTGTTTCAGCACCTGTGTTTAGTTAAAGAAGCGCGGCCAGGTTCAAAAAAACCTGACCGCGCTAATTTCTTCCCCCAAGGCTAGTGAGTGGCCTTGTATTACTGTCCACCCGCAGCAACGCTGCGCGGCTCCATCGGCATCTCGCGCGGAGGTCGCCCGATCACATCGCGCAGGTCTTCAAGTTCGATGAAGTTGTCCGCCTGGCGGCGCAGCTCGTCCGAGATCATCGGCGGTTGGCTGCGGATGGTCGAAACCACCGAAACGCGCACGCCCTGACGCTGCAGGCTGGCAATCAGCGGGCGAAAATCCCCATCACCCGAAAACAGCACAATATGATCGACGCGCGGCGCCAGCTCCATGGCGTCCACGGTCAGTTCGATGTCCATGTTTCCTTTGACTTTCCGACGCCCCATACTGTCGGTGTATTCCTTCGCCGGTTTTGTCACCATGGTGAAGCCGTTGTAGTGCAGCCAGTCAACCAAGGGACGGATCGGAGAATACTCGTCATTTTCCAATAGCGCTGTATAGTAAAAAGCCCTAAGCATCTTGCCGCGGCGCATGAATTCCTGGCGCAGCAATTTGTAGTCGATGTCAAACCCCAGTGCTTTTGCGGCCGCATAAAGATTCGAGCCGTCGATGAACAGCGCTAGCCGTTCGTCTTTATAGAACATAAATAGGTCCTTCCGGTATAATACAGAGCGCCGGAGTGTTACGTGAGTGGGTATTGGAAATAAGCGGCGCGCTGGTATCCCTATAATTAGGCCATTTCGGACTTATCGCAAGCATGCAATTCGCCGAATATAGTGAATGGAACGCACAAAACTATGTCAAAAGCGGTTATCGCACTGGGTGCAAATCTCAATTTGAGAGGACAGGGGCCCAAGGTGACACTTGGCGATGCTCTTGACGCGTTATTGCGTCAGGGGTTGGTGATTCGTGCCGTAAGTCGTTTTTTTGAGACCCCGTGCTTTCCCGCAGGTGCCGGACCGGACTATATCAACGCGGCTGCATTGATCGAAACGGACAGGAATCCTGCCGATTTGTTGCATTTGCTTCACCAGATTGAGCATCAGTACGGCCGCGAAAGAGTCCAGCGGTGGGGTATGCGAACTCTGGACCTGGATTTAGTGTGTTACGATGATCTGGTTCTGCCTGATCATGCCCAATATGACAAATGGTTGACCCTGTCGGCTGAGGAGCAGACCCAAAAAGCGCCAGATCAGCTGATCATACCCCATCCGCGCCTGCAGGATCGCGCTTTTGTGTTGGTTCCGATGGCGGACGTGGCCCCGGATTGGCGGCATCCGGTCCTGGGGCGGACGGTGACCGAAATGCTTGCAGACCTGCCCGCAGCGGATATTGAAGCAGTCACGGCAGCGTGAAGGGTGCATTTGCAGCATTTCTTGCTTGTCAAGGCAGGGATTCGCCCTTAGATAAACCTCTTCCTGACATGGATTCAGTAACGGAGAGCGCTCAATGGCCCGCGTAACGGTTGAAGATTGCGTAGACAAGGTTCCGAACCGGTTTGAACTGGTGATGCTTGCCGCCCATCGTGCGCGCGAGATTTCCGCCGGTGCGGGGATCACCGTGGACCGTGACAACGATAAAAACCCCGTTGTGTCGCTGCGCGAGATTGCCGACGAAACCCAAAGCGCCGACGATCTGCGCGAGCGTTTGATCGAGGCCAACCAGACCCAGATCGAGGTCGATGAGCCGGAAGAAGATCAGATGGCTCTGCTGATGGGTGCGGAATCGGACAAACCTGCCGATGACGACATGTCCGAAGAGAAGCTGTTGCGCGCTCTGATGGAGGCTCAAGGCCAGGGGTAAGCCCCAAAGATGAAGGTGCGGACCGGATGATTTCTGCAGACGACCTGATTGCGCTGGTCCGCAACTACAACCCCAAGACAAATGCTGATCGCATCGCCCGGGCCTATGAGTTCGGTAAGCAGATGCATGATGGTCAGTTCCGCCATTCTGGCGAACCCTACTTTACCCACCCAGTAGCCGTAGCCGCCATCCTGACTGAACAGCGTCTGGATGATGCGACGATCATCACGGCGCTGCTGCATGACACGATTGAAGACACCAAAGCCAATTATGGCAAGGTGTCCGAGCTGTTCGGCGAAGAGGTAGCCAAGCTGGTCGACGGCGTCACCAAACTGACCAACCTGCAACTGTCCAGCCGCGAAACCAAACAGGCCGAGAACTTCCGTAAGCTGTTCATGGCCATGTCCAAGGATCTGCGAGTTATTCTGGTCAAGCTCGCTGACCGTCTGCACAACATGCGCACGATCAAGGCGATGCGGCCTGAAAAACAGGTTCAAAAGGCGCGCGAGACTATGGATATCTACGCGCCGCTCGCAGGTCGGATGGGTATGCAATGGATGCGCGAAGAGCTTGAAGACCTTGCTTTCCGCGTTCTGAATTCCGAAGGCCGTCAGTCTATCATTCGACGCTTCATCACGCTGCAGCGCGAAACCGGCGACGTGATCCACCGGATCACTGGCGACATGCGGCACGAGTTGGAGAAGGCGGGCATCGAGGCCGAAGTGTTCGGTCGTGCCAAAAAACCCTATTCGATCTGGCGCAAGATGCAGGAAAAGGATCAGGGCTTTTCGCGCCTGTCCGATATTTACGGCTTTCGCATCATCACCCGGTCCGAAGAAGATTGCTATCGCACGCTTGGTGCCATTCACCAGCGTTGGCGCGCTGTGCCGGGGCGGTTCAAGGATTACATCAGTCAGCCGAAATCAAACGGGTATCGATCGATCCACACAACGGTTTCGGGGCGCGACGGGAAACGGGTCGAGGTGCAGATCCGTACGCGCCAAATGCATGACGTAGCCGAAACCGGCGTTGCGGCGCATTGGTCATACCGCGATGGCGTCCGTTCGGAAAACCCTTTTGCCGTCGATCCGGCGAAGTGGATTGCAAACCTGACCGAACAGTTCGACAGCGAGGAAGATCACGAGGATTTCCTCGAAGCAGTCAAACTGGAAATGTACTCGGATCAGGTGTTTTGCTTCACGCCTAAAGGTGATGTGGTCAAGCTACCGCGCGGGGCCACGCCGATTGATTTCGCCTATGCGATCCACACCCGTATTGGACATGCCTGCGTTGGTGCCAAGGTGGACGGCATTCGTGTGCCACTGTGGACGCGCATCAAGAACGGTCAGTCTGTAGATGTGATCACCGCGGATGGTCAGACACCCCAAGTTACCTGGCTTGAGATTGCGGTGACCGGCAAGGCGCGAACCGCAATTCGGCGCGCGCTGCGCGAAGTCGATCGGGAACGGTTTATCAAGCTGGGCAAGGAACTGGCGCGCTCTGGATTTGAACATGTTGGCCGCAAGGCCACCGAAAAAGCGCTGGACACGGCGGCGAAGCACTTGCGCCTGAAAGACCGGCACGAATTGCTTGCACGCCTCGGCAGCGCCGAGCTGACGGCGCATGATGTAGTCAGTGCTGTTTACCCTGAACTGACCCAGGATGAGGGGGACGCCATTTCCCCGCGCCGCGCGGTGATCGGCCTTGAGCCCGGCCAAAAATTCGACCGCGCCCCTTGTTGCCAGCCTTTGCCGGGCGAACGCATTGTCGGCATAACCTATCGCGGCAAAGGAGTTGTCGTGCATGCGATCGACTGCGACCGCCTCTCCGAATTCGAAAGCGAACCTGATCGCTGGGTCGATTTGCACTGGCATTCGGGAACGCACCCGGCTGTCTATGGTGCGACGCTGGATATGACCATCGGTAACGATGCCGGTGTGCTGGGACGCATTTGCACGTTGATCGGCGAGAAAAAGGCCAATATCTCGAACCTCGAATTCGTCGACCGCAAACCGGATTTTTACCGCTTGCTGATCAATGTCGAACTGCGTGACCTGGAGCAGTTGCATTCGCTCATGCTGATGCTCGAGGCCGAAAGCGACGTGGCGGCTGTGGAGCGGTATCGGGACAGGGCAAAAACCGCAGTTGCGGCTGGCTGAGAAGGGGTGATCAGGAGTGGTTTTCAAGCGCCGAGACCGACGCTCACCTGTCCAGATCGCGTCTGAATTCGTCTATCCCCGAGGGGGGTGGACGCGGGCCTTTCACTACGTCAAACACCGTGTTCGCAGGTTGCCGGATTCCCCCGAACGCATCGCGCGCGGGATCGGCGCGGGTGTTTTCACGGCCTTTACCCCTTTCTACGGATTGCATTTTCTAGTCGCCGCCGTAATCGCCCGTCTGATCAACGGCAATATTCTGGCCGCGCTCAGCGGGACGTTTTTTGGCAATCCTCTGACCTATGTGCCCATTGGGGTCGTGTGTCTGCAGACGGGTCATTTCCTGCTGGGTGATGATTTTAGAAAAGAAGAAACCAAGGGCCTGATGAAAAACTTCGGCGACGCGCTGGGGGATCTCAAGAACAACTTTGTCGCTTTGTTTACCGACCGTGTTGCTGATTGGCGGGGCTTGAGCGTTTTTTATGATGAGGTGTTTTTTCCATATTTTATTGGCGGGATACTGCCCGGTTTGCTGGCCGGAGCGATCTGCTATTACCTCAGCCTGCCATTAATTCGGACGTACCAGCAACGTCGTCGTGACAAGATCAAGGCAAAGTTTGACGAAATCAAACGCTTGGCCGAAACAAAGCCTGCCGTTCCACATACGAATGCCCTAGGTTCGGACCAAGGGCTGAAGAAGGATTCGAGCGATGTCTGACAACCAACTGCGTCTTGGCGTGAATATCGACCACGTGGCCACAGTGCGTAACGCGCGGGGCGGGGCCTATCCTGACCCTTTGCGCGCTGCAAAGCTAGCCGAAGAGGCCGGGGCTGACGGCATCACCGCGCATCTGCGCGAAGATCGCCGCCATATCTCGGATGCAGATATCGACGGGTTGATGGAGGTTCTGTCAGTACCGTTGAACTTTGAGATGGCCGCGACGCCAGAGATGCAGAAAATTGCGCTGCGCCACAAACCTCATGCCGTTTGCATCGTTCCCGAAAAGCGCGAGGAACGCACCACTGAAGGCGGGCTGGAAGTCGCGCGCGAGGAAAACAAGCTGGCCCATTTCATTGCACCGCTGCGCGAAGCCGGGTGCCGTGTGTCGATCTTTATCGCCGCGGACAAGCGCCAGATCGAAGCCGCACACCGGATTGGCGCCGAAGTGATCGAGCTGCACACCGGTGCATATTGCGACGCGATGGCCGAGGGTCACATGGACGCGGCCAACCGCGAACTAGAAGCCCTGCGCGAGATGTCATCATTTGCCCATTCGCTGGGCCTTGAGGTCCACGCGGGGCACGGCCTGACCTATGACACCGTGCAACCGATCGCGGCGTTCCCCGAAGTGCGCGAGTTGAATATTGGCCACTTCCTGATCGGCGAGGCCATCTTCCGCGGTCTCACACCAGCGATTGCCGAAATGCGCCGCCTGATGGACGAGGCGCGGGCATGATCACGCCCGGATTTGTCGCCATCTGGTTTGCCTGGCTGATGGCCGGTGGCTCTCCGGGACCGGCGACTATGGGGATCGCCGGAACGGCTATGAACGAAGGCCGTCGCGCGGGGTTGGTGTTTGCCTTGGGTATCTGCGCGGGATCTGCTGCGTGGGGCATTGCCGCTGCGCTGGGGCTGTCAGCGATCATGCTGGCCAATATCTGGGTGTTCGAGGTAATCCGCTATGCGGGCGTGGCCTATTTGGGCTGGCTGGCGGTCAAGGCATTGCGCCGGGCAATGACGTCAGATGAAGTCGCTATGGGCAACCCCGTCACCGGCTCTTTGCGCGCAATATTTGCCAAGGGCGCGGCCATCCACCTGACAAACCCAAAGGCGATCCTGAGTTGGGGTTCGATCTATGCCATCGTGGCCCCGAATGATGCGAGCCTGTCGATGCTGCTGGGTTACTTCGCCATGCTCTATGCAGGATCTTTGCTTGTCTTCATCGGCTACGCCTTTCTCTTCTCCTCGGAACGTATGGTGCGAGCCTACCGCCGCGCCCGCCGCTGGTTCGATTTTGCATTTGCCGGGTTTTTTGGACTGGCAAGTTACAAGATTCTGACGGTGCGGTTGGGTTGATAAGGGCAAGGGAATGAACTTCAGTCTGCTCAGATACCTAGCGGTGTTTTCTGCGGCATATCTTGCCGTTAACGTGTTAGGCATTGTCGAACTGGTCTGGCTGGCTTTGTCGCTGGAATTTGAATTCAACAGATACTTGGGATCACGGTTTTTGTTCCTCTACCCGGGGATCTTTTTTGGCCAGTACATCGTGGATCAGTTTTTTGCCATGTTGATAGTCATTTGCCTTGTTGTGTTCGCCATATCCGCCCTTGTGGAAGGGTATTACTATTACAATCGTAATTCCGCTGTACCATCCAATGCGAGCATGTTGTCTGGATCAGTTGCGATGGCGGTGAGTGGAATTGGGGTGATCTACTTGGCTATTCTATTGATTTACTTCATTGCTCTCGAAGACCTGTCCCTTCTCGAATTCGGGTTCGACTTTTGGGAGTACTATTGGATTGCAGCCCTAGTAGTTACTGCGTCGATCGTGTGCCGGGTTGCGTTTGGCGTCGGTCTCAGACAGGCGCAACCCGTTACAAAAGGTATTGCCAAATGATCCTCGGTATCGGCACGGATCTCGCGAATATAGACCGCATTCAGGGTACGCTCGATCGGTTCGGAGACCGGTTTCGCAACCGTGTATTCACTGAGATTGAACAGAGCAAAGCCGAACGACGCGCTGATGTCGCCGGAACCTATGCCAAACGCTGGGCTGCAAAAGAGGCATGTTCTAAGGCGTTAGGCACGGGTCTGGCGATGGGCATCGCCTGGAAGGATATGTCGGTGACCAATCTGCGCACGGGTCAGCCAGTGATGCATGTCACGGGGTGGGCGGCGGATCGACTGAAAGAGATGACGCCCGAAGGGTATGAGGCCATCATCCACGTCACCCTTACCGACGATCACCCCTGGGCACAGGCATTCGTGGTGATCGAGGCGCGCCCGCTTCAAGATAGCACCACGCAGCCTTGACTTGCCCCCACCCGACCCGCATGTAGCACCCCAACAACCTAACGACCGGAGAGCAGTATGGCCGAGGAAGCCAAAACAGGTAACGCCGTGTGGGAGACGATCAAGACCATCGTATATGCCCTGCTGATCGCGGGCGTGTTCCGCACGATCCTGTTCCAGCCATTCTGGATTCCGTCGGGCTCGATGAAGCCCACCTTGCTGATCGGCGATTTCCTGTTCGTCAACAAAATGTCCTATGGCTATTCTTACGCCTCATGCCCCAGCCTGATCATCCCGAGCGTCGGCCTGAATGTTGACGCCGAAGATATCTGCGGCTGGATGCAAAGCGGCGAAAACACTCGCATCTGGGGTGGTGACCCCGAACGTGGTGACGTCATCGTTTTCCGCCACCCGGTCAGCGGCCGCGACTACATCAAGCGTCTGATCGGCCTGCCCGGGGACCGCGTTCAGGTGCGGGACGGTCAGATCATCCTGAACGGCACACCAGTACAACAACAGCCAGATGGCGTGTTCACTGAAATTGCCGAACCACAAGGTTCGCAAGGTCTGCGCCCGCGCTGCGAAAATGGCCCTGTCGGCTTCGGCGGAGTCTGTGAAAAATCGCGGATGATCGAAACTTTGCCAAACGGTGTGTCATACGAAGTGCTGAACATCGGCAATCAGGCGGCGGACAATACCGGTATCTATACGGTTCCCGAAGGCCATTACTTCTTCATGGGTGACAACCGCGACAACTCCAGTGACAGTCGCGTGCCACAATCCGCAGGCGGCGTCGGCTATGTGCCCTACGAAGACCTGATCGGTCGGGCGGACCGTATCCTGTTCTCGTCTGCTGGCCGGTCGATGCTGTTCTTCTGGACGTGGCGCGGGGATCGCTTCTTCAAGGCGGTCAATTGAGGCTTTCTGCCGAGATAAAGGCGTTCCAGCAGCGTCTGGGGTATGAATTCGCCAACCCTGAACTACTGGTGCGGGCGCTGACGCATGGTTCGGTGTCGTCCTCGACACGGCCCGACAATCAGCGGTTGGAGTTTCTGGGCGATCGGGTTCTGGGCCTTGTCATGGCGACCGCCTTGCTGGAGGCCGACAAGAAAGCTTCGGAAGGGCAATTAGCCCCGCGGTTCAATGCGTTGGTCCGTAAAGAGGCCTGCGCCGATGTGGCCCGACAGATCGACCTTGGCGCGGTGCTGAAACTGGGCCGGTCCGAGATGCTGTCAGGTGGGCGCCGCAAACAGGCCTTGCTGGGTGACGCGATGGAGGCGGTGATCGCCGCTATCTATCGCGATGCCGGATTTGAGGCAGCCCGGGACGTCATCCTGCGACTTTGGGGAGATCGTGTCCACAACGTTGAAGCGGATGCCCGGGACGCCAAAACATCGCTTCAGGAATGGGCGCAGGCGCGCGGGCAAAAACCGCCCGCTTACGTCGAGGTCAAACGCAGCGGCCCCGATCACGCCCCGGTGTTTACCATTGCGGCTCGGTTGCAGGACGGAACTGAAGCGCAGGCAACGGCAGGGTCGAAACGTCAGGCGGAACAAGCCGCCGCAAAGGCGCTGCTGGATCAGTTGAAATAGCAACCCTCGACAGCCCGAACATGTCACAATTCTCAATCTAACTTGAGGCCTATGGCGGACCTCGGGTCGCGGGCGTATCTGAACATCATCCGCTTTGGCGCATTTCTAAGAACAAGCGAGCAAAGCGAAATGGATACAATGAGTTGAGGCATTTCCATGCAAAACGCAAAACTGACTACCGTGAATATCGGCTTTTTGTTCATCGCCGGTTTTATCGCCACGATCGCCTTCGATTTCTGGGGGCAGGCTGTCAGCCCCGGCATCGGCTGGGCCAATCTTTCACCGGAAGGGCTGGCTCAGAGCCTGTTGTCCAGTCTCGGCCTGCCCAGCAATGCGTTTTTGGGCTTTTTCGTGCACTTCTATCTTGTGGGCCTGATTGCCTATCCGCTGGGGTGGTTTCTTATCTTCAAACCGGTCTGGGTTAAGGTACTTGGCTCCGTTCATATGTTTGTGGCCTCGGCTATTTACGGATTTGGTCTCTGGGTTTTTGCTTTGGGCGGTATCACGACCTTGTCCGGTCTGCCGACCTTCCTGAACTTCTCGGCGATCACTTGGGTCGCACTGATCGGGCATGTTCTTTACGGGATCGTTATGGTTGCCGTCCTGCGGCTGATTGAGCGCCAGAACGGCTGAGCCAAAGAGGGGGGGCGCCTTGTGCGCCCCTCATACCACCCGGATAAATCCTGTCAGCCCTGTCTTCTGGTGCTCGATGACATGACAGTGAAACGCCCAGTCGCCCGGGTTATCGGCGACAAGCGCGATCTCGGCCACCTCGTCCTTCAGCAGCAGCATGGTGTCGGTCAGCAGGGGCGGCAGTTGTCGCAGGTTCGACCGTAACGGGACAAAGGCCAGCCCGTGCAGGTGGATCGGGTGCAGGTTGGGGGATTCATTTCGCAGTCGCAGCACATAGGTTTTGCCCATTTCCAGTGTTGCGAGCGGACCGACACCCTGTGCCGCGTCACCGGGCCATGGCTTGCGGTTGATCGACCAGAAGTTATACCCCAGCGAGCCGCAGAATCCATTGTTGGGCTGACCTCCTTCGGGGGTCCAACCAAAAACAAACTCGTGCAGTTCGGCGTTGGTAAGATCGGGTTTGGAGACCGGGTTTAAAGGCAGGGGGCGCAATTCTTGCAGGCCTCGTGCCGCCGATGATCCTATCGCGCGCAGCTGCGCCATGGGTCTGTGTGGCTGACCCGGCAGTTTTGCCATAAGGGCGACGCTGCGCCCTTCGTCGCCCGGCATTGCAACTGCAAAATCCACGCGCTGACCTGGTCCCAACAGAAGTGGCTCATCTGCGCTGGGCATTGGAATGCTGATCTCAAGCGGATGGCCATCCCACGCGATGATCCGCGCATCGCCACCCTCAAGATGTAATTTGTAGATGCGCGTTGTGTCCGTATTCACCACTCGCAATCGCACAAGGCTGCCCGCAGTGTGATCGTAGACAGGACCTTGTATCCAATTGGCGGTGTGGACGTTGCCGAACGTTCCGGCCCGTGCTGCGCCTCGTTGAGTAAAAGCCGGCAGAAACACACCATCATCGTCCAGCCGGAAATCACGCAGGTTGATCACTTGTTCGCTGTCAAAACCGGGGTTTTCGGGTTCGGCAATCACCATAACGCCCGTCAGGCCGTGGGCCATCTGCTCCATCGTCATACAATGCGGATGATACCAATAGGTGCCTGCATCCGGAGGCGTGAACTCGTAGTTGAAGATCTCACCTTCGCCCATTGGCATCTGGGTCAGGTACGGGACCCCGTCCATATTGTTGGCGATCCGCATCCCATGCCAGTGCATTGCGGTATACTCAGAGAGCGTATTGCGCACTGGCAGTTGCATCAATTCGCCCTGTTTGCCGTACAAGACCGGTGGCGGCGCGTTCGGGGACAGGCTAACCATCCCGGTCGTCACCGTATCTCGCAGGGCAAAGCTTGCCGGTTGAATGGTTAACTCCGGCGTCCCCTGCGCCAACCCGAAACCGCCCAGACCCAGCGCGCCGGCAGTGGCCCCGCTGCCCAAAAGAAACTCGCGACGTTTCATGTCTTGCCTCATTTTCCGATGGTTGCCTGGCTGGATTTGGCGCGGCTTGGATGAGGCGTGCCACCGATTTTGCATGGCCGCAATGCGACAAATCCCTCTGGCCCGCCGGGGCTTTCTGCTATAGGGGTGCGCACTTGCAAACAGGATCGCCAGACACATGACCACACGCGCCGGATTTATCGCCCTGATCGGAGAGCCCAATGCAGGCAAATCCACCCTTCTGAACCGCATGGTCGGGGCCAAGGTCTCGATCGTGACGCATAAGGTGCAAACCACCCGCGCCCGTATTCGCGGCGTGGCGATGGAAGGCGATGCACAACTGGTCTTTGTGGACACTCCGGGTCTGTTCAAACCTCGCCGCCGTCTGGACCGCGCCATGGTTGCAGCGGCCTGGGGCGGGGCAGCAGATGCGGATGTTGTTGTGCTGATGGTCGAGGCGCATCGTGGCATCACCGAAGGGGTGGAGCGCATCCTTGAGGGTCTGGAAGAGATTGGGCAGGGAAGAAAGATTGCGCTGGCGATCAACAAGATCGACAAGGTCCAATCTGAGGTGCTGCTGGCCCTGACAAGTGACCTGAACGCACGCTATCCGTTTTCCGAAACCTTCATGATTTCCGCTGAAAAGGGCTATGGCGTTGACGATCTGCGCAAATGGCTGGCGTCAGAATTGCCCGAAGGCCCGTGGTTGTATCCCGAAGATCAGATTGCAGATTTGCCCCTGCGCATGATCGCCGCTGAAATGACGCGCGAGAAACTGACCCTGCGCCTGCACCAGGAACTGCCCTATCAGCTGACGGTCGAGACCGAAAACTGGGAAGAGCGCAAAGACGGTTCCGCCAAGATTGATCAGGTCATCTATGTCATGCGCGACGGTCACAAGGGCATCGTGCTGGGCAAACGTGGCGAGACGATCAAAGCTGTCAGTCAGGCGGCCCGGGCCGAACTGGAAGAATTCCTGGATCGCAAAATCCACCTGTTCCTGCAGGTCAAGGTCCGCCCGAACTGGCTGGAAGAGTCCGAGCGTTACTCGGAAATGGGGCTGGACTTCAAAGACGGCAACGCATGACTCGCCTGACGGCCGACTTCTGGGTGCACGCCTATCTGGCGCGACTTCGTTTCCAGGAAATCCCGGCTTTTGTCGTGTCGCATGGTGATGACACGGCGGGCGCTGTTTTGGTCAAACTAAACACGCTGGACGGGCAAGCTGTTGCATTTCAGCGTAGCTTTGATCTGATGAGCGGTGAGCGCAAATGGGTCGAACTCTCATCCGGTGCAGAGGCAGATGTAGACGATGCCATCACCCGGCAACGCAGTTTTGACCCCGACCTTTGGGTGATCGAAGTTGAAGATCGGCAAAGGCGCCATTTATTGGGGGAAGAGGGGTTGGAATAGCTCTCACAGCCATCGGTTTTGACTGTCGCGTCAAGCGCGCCGGTGTTGGGTGAGACCTAGTCAAATTCATAGGTTTTGGCGGAAAACAATATACGGCTTGTTTGAGATTGTACGATTGTCGGCGCTTCGGAGTTCAGCAAACTGCCGACGCAGAGACTCTGGCTTCGATTTCATTGTCACACGCTGCAATTCCATTCACTGCATCCGTTTGATCCAGTCCAACAAAATGCTATCTGAGAATGCGTACATGGCCCTATCGAGTTGAAAAACGATGAAAACCTTTGCTCTGACCTGCTGTTCAATGTGCCTTGTTTTGGGCGTGACAGCGTCGCCCGCTTTTGCGCAACAAAGGTTAGGGTGGGTATATCAAATAGACGGGTTGGCAGCCTACCAAAGTGATGCGGACCTAAGTGACGGCGGAGAGTTCTCGGCCAGCCGGGCGTTTTTGCGAACTACCGCTATGTATAATCTGGATGGTGGAACCTCGGTTGGGCTTTCGGCAAGCATCGGCCGTTTCGACTACAACTTCAGCCAGGCGAACAACCAGCCGTGGGAGGATATCCGCGATATCAGAATCTCGGCCCCGGTACGATTTCGTGTCGGCAACACGGCCAGCGTGTTTTTATCACCGCAGATCCGATGGGATTATCAAAGCGGCGCTGATGCATCGGACGGCAGGACCTATGGCGTTTTCGCCGGTATCGCTTGGAAGTTAAGCGAGAACCTGACCATCGGCCCCGCCTTCGGGGCGTTTTCTCAGCTTGAAGATGATGATGTCGATTTCTTTCCGGCGCTTCTGGTGGATTGGGATATCAATGATCGATGGAATCTGAATACGGGTTCGGGGATTGGTGCAACGCAGGGGCCGGGGCTGACACTTAACTATGCGCTGAACGACACAATGACCCTCGGCCTGTCTGCCAGGTCCGAGCGTGTTCGGTTCCGGCTTGATGGGGATGGGTTGGCCCCGAGCGGAATAGGCGAGGACAAAAGCATTCCAGTTGTGGTTTCCTTTGGCTACAACCCCAACCCCGGCGTTTCGCTGAACGTATTCGCGGGTGCCGAATTAGATGGCCGTCTTACGCTGGATGATGCGAACGGTACGGAACTTAGCCGTCAGAGCTATGAAACAGCGCCGCTGGTTGGGGTGGCCTTTCGGGCTCGTTTCTAGGTCCAAAGGTTCTTGCGGATGCGCACGCCTTGCGATTTGTTGCATTGAAAGGGCGAGCTGTGGATGAGAGGAGCCTGATTTGGACTGGCGCGATCACGGCATCCTTCTGACCACCAGACGCCACGGCGAAACCGCGGCGATTATCGAGGTGTTCACCGAAGACCACGGTCGGCATGCCGGCGTCGTGCGCGGAGGGACCAGTCGGAAGATCGCCCCGATCCTGCAACCCGGCGCACAACTGGATGTTCTTTGGCGCGCCCGGTTGCAAGAGCATATTGGCACATTCCAGGTTGAACCCCTTCGTTCACGCGCTGCAGCGGCGTTTTCCGGGCGGATGGCGCTGGCCGGCCTGAACGCCGTGGTTGCGCTCATGTCGTTTTGTCTGCCTGAACGTGAGCCACACCCGAGCATCTATAAACAGACGGAACAGCTTATGGATCTGCTGGGGCAGGACGATATCTGGCCGCTGGCATACTTGCGCTGGGAATTGGCGTTACTTGAAGAATTGGGTTTTGGTCTGGACCTGTCGACCTGTGTGGTTACAGGGGCTAGCGAAGGGTTGATTTATGTCTCACCAAAGACCGGTCGAGCCGTCAGCGCCGCTGGAGCCGGGGAATGGGCGGATAAGCTGTTGCCTCTGCCGCCGTGTTTGCGCGGTGAAGGCTTGGCACCGGACGGCGAGATTGCCGCAGGGTTAAAAACCACCGGTTACTTTTTGGAACACCACCTTGCCCCATCCTTGGGCCACAACCCCTTGCCCGAGGCGCGGGCAAGGTTTGTGGATCAGTTCACTCGGCGGCTTTGAAGACCATCTCGTGCCCGTCGTCATTGCGTAGGATCAGCACGTCGCCGGAGACTTCGGACTGTGTCATCGCAATCAACGCGGCGAAATAGAATCCTTCGGCCTCAAGTCCGGCGCAGGCTGAGCGTGTTGCGGTCAGATCCATAATCTCAAACCATGGGTAGGGTGCATTCAGGATGCCGCTATAGCTATTGCATGGGGCGTTGCCGGCGATCTTGCCCTCTTCAGGGAACCGCAGCATGGCACTGGACTCGAAAGGCTGTCCGTCAATTTCCTGCAGCACCCAAGTCTTGTCCGCGGCGCCATAGGCGGCAATAGATTCGTCCCTGTCGCATTGAAACAGGCCAATCAAGGGCAGTGTTAGGATCAGGCGCATCATACGGGTGTCTTACTGTCTTGTTGGCGCTGAGGGAACCGGAGAGGCCAGATTAGTAGGGGATCTCACCACTGATCAGTTCGTCGCGAACTTCCAGGCGTGGCCTCCAGTTGTATCTGGTATCCTCAGATACCTGATCCCAAAACAGAGCACCGCTGTTGCGCCATGGATCAAGGATGATGCCATCTTTCATCGTGTCTCCTTTGGCGCTGATAGCGGCAGAATGGTGGATGATCCGAAAAGCGGTTGGGGGCGACGTAGCCCAGTGCACGTCCAGAGTGCGGAAGTTTTCCTGTTGCAAGCGGCGGGTCATGGCCTGCGCCCAGTCGTTGCACAAACCCTTTTCCCGAAATCCGTTGATGACCTTGGTGTTATGGATGATCGCCGGGTCGGTGACGTTCCAATCCCGCTTCAGTTGCTGTGAGTAGGAGTAAGCGATGCTGGCGGCCTTTTGCGCTTCGGCCGGATCGACTTGCGGTCCAAGATCTTCGATCGCCAGCGCAAGTTCGTCTGTCTCGCTCTGGCCCGCCACAGGGTGGGTTGCGGCGCAACCGCCTAGTATCAGGGCTGCGATCATCGCCCAAAGCGCAAAAAATAGTCGGGTCATTCTATCTTCACCATCCTTCGGCCCGGTCTGGGTCGCAGCGTGCCCTAAAGGGGTTTCCGCCAAAAGCAAAGGGGGAAGTTTTTTGTACAGGACACAGAAAGGGTCTCTTTCTGGTCACAGATCGAACGTCATGTATTTGAAGCCAGGGCGTTGAGCAAAGAAAATGACCCGGCACAAGGCCGGGTCTAGTTGGGGAAACGGGATACCTAATTCCGGTCAGCCCAGCAGACGCCGAGCAATGACCTGTGCCTGAATTTCGGCAGCCCCCTCAAAAATGTTTAGAATGCGCGCGTCACACAGAACGCGGCTGATCTTGTATTCCAGCGCGAAACCGTTGCCGCCGTGAATTTGCAGACCATTATCCGCCGCAGCCCAGGCGACACGAGCGCCCAGCAGCTTGGCCATACCGGCCTCAAGGTCGCAGCGGTGACCGTGATCTTTTTCCCATGCCGAGAAATAGGTCAGCTGACGGGCGATCATGATCTCGACCGCCATCATGGCCAGCTTGCCGGACACGCGCGGGAAGTTGATCAGTGACTTGCCAAATTGCTTACGGTCCTGCGCGTATTGCATCGCGATATCCAGCGCGCTTTGGGCGACCCCAATGGCGCGGGCAGCGGTTTGGATGCGTGCGCTTTCGAAGGTTTCCATCAGCTGTTTAAAGCCTTTGCCTTCTTCGCCGCCCAACAGGTTCTCGCCTTTGACTTTGAACCCGTCAAAACCAAGTTCGTATTCTTTCATACCGCGATAGCCAAGGACTTCGATCTCGCCGCCGGTCATGCCGGGGGTAGGGAACGGGGTCTCGTCTGTACCGGGCGTCTTTTCCGCAAGGAACATGGACAAGCCGCGGTGATCGGTGGTGTCCGGGTTGGTCCGAGCCAGCAGGGTCATCACATGGGTCCGCGCCGCGTGGGTGATCCATGTCTTATTGCCGGTGATCTCATAATCACCTTCCGCGTTTTTGACCGCGCGCGTACGCAGGCTGCCAAGGTCCGAACCGGTATTGGGTTCGGTGAAGACCGCGGTTGGCAGAATCTCGGCGCTGGCAAGCTTTGGCAGCCAGTTGGCCTTTTGTTCATCGGTGCCGCCCGCGATGATCAGCTCGGCCGCGATCTCGGACCGAGTGCCCAGTGAGCCTACGCCAATGTAACCACGCGACAATTCTTCTGAGACCACGCACATCGAGGCTTTGGACAAGCCGAACCCACCGAACTCTTCGGGGATGGTCAGGCCAAAGACACCCATTTCGGCCAGTTCCTCGATGACTTCCATCGGGATCAGCTCGTCTTTGAGGTGCCATTCATGGGCATAGGGTTCGACCTTTTCGACCGCATAGCGGCGGAACTGGTCGCGGATCATCTCGAGTTCTTCATCCAGGCCTGAGGCGCCGAACATAGTGGCGCCGGCCTGATCTTCCATCAGAGCCACCAGCCGTGTGCGGGCTGCCTGAGAATTGGCCTGCGCCATCAGCGTTTGAATTTCGGGGATTTGAAAGCCGGATAGGGCGTCCCAACCCAATCCCATGTCCTGAAGACGCACGAGTTCGCTCTGGTTCATCGGAATGCCGCCTGCGACCTGATGCAGGTATTCGCCAAATGCGATCTGGTGCAGCAATTGTTCGATCTCACCGAACTTGCCATCGGCCTCCAGCGCTTCGGCCCAGCGTTGCATCTGTTTCAGCGACTGTGAATATGTCGCCAGCCACGACAGGCCGTGAGCGGCTGTTTGATTGGCTTCGATCAAAGCACCAGATACCCGGCCATCAGCGGAAACCATGCCGCGAACCGACTCGCGGGCAAGCTCGAAAACTGTCTCAACGGCGGGTGCAGCCGCACGGGTCAGCGTCAGAAGATCGGGCAAAATCGCAGGTGTCGTCATCTGGGTCATATCCTGTCCGTCATGGGCCATGAATCGTGTCCTTTTTCCGTGTCGTCTGGTCATACCATGCTGCACGTGCAGCGCAACAAAAATACGTATTACGTTACGAAAAAGTTCTAATATTACTTGCGCATTTTTGCAGTGCAGCGCTCGTCAGGGATGATATCACGGGGCCATGACATTGTTTTCCTTACTGTCCCCGCAGGATCTTCTGCTGGCTCTGAGCGTTGCGTTTTTGGCAGGGTGGGTCAAAGGTATTGTCGGATTTGCCATGCCGATGGTTATGGTTTCCGGGTTGAGTGTCTTTTTGCCGCCCGAGCTGGCCATTGCAGGCCTCATCCTTCCGACGCTTGTTACCAATGTATTTCAGGCGTTGGGCCAGGGCGTTTCCGCGGCGGTGACTTCGATTAAACAATTCCGCATTTTTCTGATTGTGGGCCTGGTGTTCCTTTTGGCCGGTGCCAAGCTTGTAACATTGGTGCCGACCACGACCTTCTTGTTGATGATTGGCGTTCCGGTCACGTTCTTTGCTCTGATCCAGGTTCTGGGTGTGAAATTGGTTCTGAAAGAGCCATCGGCCCGAATTGAGGCTCTGATAGGGGCTGTCGCGGGATTTGTCGGCGGAATGTCTGGTATCTGGGGCCCGCCGACGGTGGCGTACCTGACGGCTTTAAACACACCCAAGGCGGCGCAAATGCGTGTGCAGGGGGTCATCTATGGGCTGGGCGCGATTGCCCTCGTGGTTGCCCATCTGGGGTCGGGTATCTTGCGGGCCGATACTGCGCCGTTTTCGGCTGCGCTGATTCCTCCGGCGGTGGCCGGGATGTGGGTGGGACTGCAGTTGCAGTCGAGGATCGATCAGGCGCTGTTCCGTAAAGTGACGTTGATTGTTCTGCTGGCCGCCGGATTGAATCTGCTGCGCCGCGGTCTGATGGGCTAAACCCTGCGATCCATAAATCGAAACGCGAAGTAGAGCCCCAACATCAGGAAAAACAGACCCGAGATATCGCCGATCAGATAGGCAACATACTCTATTCCTGAACTGCCAAAGCTCATATTTGTCATGGCCGATGCCAAAACCGACGTAATCACGCCTACACCCATGACGCATAACCAACAGGGTTTGCGATCAGATCTTGGAAACAAGTCCCAGCCGGCCCACTTTATTATGTAGAACACTGCCGGGACAGTTGTGACCGCTATGATGATCGCCAACAATCTGCTGGGCAAAAAGACATCCATTCCCCCTAGAAACGCGAATACGGCAAAGACACCTGGCAACAGCGCGAAGATTGCACGCCATCCCAGCAGCCACGCCGCCAGAACCCTAACCCCATGGGGCAGGAATAACAGGCTTGCCCGGCTTGGATATTCCGGAAAGAACACGTTTTGCAGCGGCATCAAAACCTCGAACGTGAGGAAAGATGCAACTACGTAAGCCAATGAGGCGATGAAGGTATCAGAGGCCCATCTGCGCACGCGGTTTAGCCATCGACGCGCAGGTTGGGGGCATCACCTGGGCGCATGTACGATATACCGCCCCCGGTTGGCGTTGCCGCTTTGGGACAGATAACCTTTTTGGACCAGCGATTTCAGCGCACGGAAAAATGTCGGGCGCGAGACGCTTTGAACAAGGGTATGCTCGATCAAACCGAACGTACGGACTTCCTGATCGGCTTTAGACAATTCTTCAGCCGCGTAGTAAATGTCACGCTCAACCGGAGAGAGTTGTTCCAGCCCAAGCGTCCGTTCCATACTTTGCATCAATTTGCGAAGTTCGGTCAGTTTCGAGATTTCCGTCATTTGTTTACCTGTCGTTTTCCCTGTCGCCTTTCGCGCTAAAGCGAAAGTTAGAAACTCGCTGAAACTGAATTTTTTCAGCACGTCTCATGTTGACACCCATCCCCGATGGATTACACTAGATATCTGATTAGGTTGCTCAAATCGCGAATGTGAGTGCGCGCTCATTGAGTGTCCCCAAGGTCTTTTTACTTCCTGCCCGGTGCGAAAGCGCCGGGCTTTTACGTCATAATGACACAGTGGAGTACTGCAATCTGCTGCAGCGGGCAATGAATTTGTATATGCAAGGTGCATTATACAACCACAAGAAGATTACCGCGCAGTTACTCGTCTGTGGGAGGAGGAAGGGGGCGAAAACCGCCCCCTTTTGATATCAACCGATTGCGACGGCTTTGATGTCATCGTCAATAAAGGGCAAATACTGCTCGAAATTCTCGGCAAACATCTGCACCAGTTTTTCAGCCTGCTTGTCAAATGCCGCCTGATCATCCCAAGTGCGGCGCGGGTCCAGCAGAACTTCGGCAACGCCGGGAACGGAGACCGGGACGTCAAAGCCGAAATTCGCATCCTTGCGGAACTCGGCGTCGCGCAACGAACCTTCCAGCGCCGCGGTCAGCAGTGCGCGGGTTGCGCGGATCGGCATCCGGCTGCCAACGCCATAAGCGCCGCCGGTCCAGCCGGTGTTCACCAGCCAACAAGTTGCACCGTGTTGAGCGATCTTGTCGCGCAGCAGATTGCCGTACTCTTCTGGGCGACGCGGCATGAACGGCGCGCCAAAGCAGGTCGAGAACGTGGGCTGAGGCTCGGTTACGCCACGCTCGGTTCCTGCGACTTTCGACGTGAAGCCAGACAGGAAGTGATACATCGCTTGTGCCGGTGTCAGTCGCGCGATCGGAGGCAGAACACCAAATGCGTCACAAGTCAGCATGATGATGTTCTTGGGATGCCCACCCAGCGCGCTGCTCGAGGCGTTCGATATATACTCCAGCGGATAAGCGCAGCGCATGTTCGCGGTCAGCGAGTCATCCTCGAAATCCAGTTCCTTGGTTTCGGGGTCGAAGACCATGTTCTCGATCACGGTGCCGAATTTGCTGGTTGTCGCATAGATTTCCGGCTCGGCTTCCGCGTTGAGGTTGATGGTCTTGGCATAGCAACCGCCTTCGAAGTTGAAAGTGCCGCGATCCGACCAACCGTGTTCGTCATCCCCGATCAGCGTACGCGACGGGTCCGCCGACAAGGTGGTCTTGCCGGTGCCGGACAAGCCGAAGAACACCGCAGTATCCACCGGGTTGCCAACAGCGTGGTTGGCCGAGCAGTGCATCGGCATCACGCCTTTTTCCGGCAGCATGTAGTTCAGAAGGGTGAAGACGGACTTCTTGTTCTCACCTGCGTATTCCGTGCCACCGATCAGGATCAGCTTGCGGTCGAAGTTCAGCGCAATCACCGTCTCGCTGCGACAACCATGCTTGGCCGGGTCGGCCTGGAAGCTGGGGCAGTTGATGACGGTAAAGTCCGCAACGAACTCTTCCAGATCTTCGCGATCGGGACGACGCAGCAGGTGCCGGATGAACAGATTGTGCCAGGCCAGTTCGGTGACCATGCGCACGTTGATCGAATAGGCCGGATCGGCACCACCAACGAGATCTTGGACGAAATAATCGCGGCCCTTCATGTGCTCGAGCATGTCAACGTAGAGCGCGTCAAACCCCTCGGGGGTCATCACGGCGTTGTTTTCCCACCAGATGGTGTCAACGACGCTGTCGGTTTTGACGACGTGCTTGTCCTTGGGCGAACGGCCGGTGAATTTGCCGGTGGTGACCAGAAAAGCTCCGCCATTGCCAAGGGTGCCCTCGCCGCGCTTCAGCGCTTCTTCGATCAGCGCCGGTTCCATGAAGTTGTAATAGACATTTCCCAGACCCTCGATGCCCTGATCTTCGAGGCGGAATTGCGGGTTAACCCGTCCAGATGTCATGCGTTTCTTCTCCTGTGGCGGCGCGTCGGCGAATGGGCCGGGATGCGCTCTTGGGGCAGTATACCGGGAAAACCCGGCGGATAGGCGGGTCTTAACATGGTCGTTTGGGGCATGAACAGGACGGTTTGGCGCAGTTAGCGCAACCAAGTCAAAGTTTAGCGCCACCACTAATTTCCTGTAGGAAAACAAGGCACTTTTCTGCGCGCATTAACGGCTTTTTTGCCGCATCTGTGTGACAACAATCGCACGATTCGCAGATACGGATTGATTCGGGGCCATAAAAACGACAAAGATGCCTTACTAATAAGAGAAATATTGCGTGAGTGAGCAGGAATAGGGGTTAACCCGATGTCGAAGATTGCATTGGTGGACGACGACAGGAATATTCTGACGTCCGTTTCCATGACACTTGAAGCCGAAGGGTTCGAGGTCGAGACTTATAATGATGGACAGGCAGCGCTGGACGCTTTCAACAAAAAGCTGCCCGATATGGCTGTTCTGGATATCAAGATGCCGCGGATGGACGGGATGGACCTGTTGCAACGCTTGCGGCAAAAAACCCAAATGCCAGTGATTTTCCTTACATCCAAGGATGACGAGATTGATGAGGTCCTCGGCCTGCGCATGGGCGCGGACGACTACGTCAAAAAGCCTTTCTCTCAGCGTCTTCTGGTCGAACGCATCCGCGCGCTGCTGCGCCGGCAAGAGGCGACAACTGGCGATGTGACAACCGCCAACACGGGTGACGCCAAAGTAATGGAGCGCGGTGATCTGCGGATGGATCCCCTGCGCCATGCGGTCAGTTGGAAGGGCTCGGACGTTTCTTTGACCGTAACCGAGTTTCTGTTGTTGCAAGCGTTGGCTCAGCGACCGGGCTTTGTCAAAAGTCGCGATCAGCTGATGGATGTGGCCTATGATGATCAGGTCTATGTGGATGATCGAACGATCGACAGCCATATCAAGCGACTGCGCAAGAAAATGCGCGCTGCCGATCCTGAGTTTTCGGCTATCGAAACACTGTATGGAATTGGCTACAGGTACAACGAAGAATAGGCGTGGCCAAATACTAGGGGTAACCGGGTCTCGTGCGCGATACGGAACAAGCCAGCGAATTGCGGGACGGTGATGTCGTTCTGGGGGATGATTGGGTCATCCCGCAGGATCCCGAGTCGGCCGAGTTTCGGGGTGCGCGCCGCCGCCGCGGCCTCTTTGCAATGCGCGGCTCGCCGCTGGCGCGCAAGATCATCACCCTCAACCTGATCGCTTTGGTGACCTTGGTCGCTGGATTGCTGTATCTCGACGATTCCCGTGATGAACAGGTTCAACAGACGGCGCGCAACCTGATCGGGGACGCGCAGCTGGTCAGTAATGTGTTCGAAGCACAACTGCGCCAGACGGCATCTGGCTTGACGCAGGATGCCACTGTGCTGGATGTGAAAGACACGCTGGAGGGTCTCACTCTGCCCGAAGGCGGCGAGGTCTTTGTCTACGACGCGCGGGGCACTCTGATTGGATGGGCGCGCGGCGCGGCATCCGAGCAGGCGGCCCTGTTGGCTTCCGAATCCGAGATTCAAACTGGCAGTACCCTGATCAGTGACGCCTTGAACGCTGTTTGGACAGGCCTGTCACGCGTGTTTACCGGATCTGAATCTTCTGAAGCACCTACGCTGGCGCAGCGGGTTCAGGCAATTGTTCCCGGCGCGTTGCAGGGACAGATGCAGGTGGAAGCCGTTAAGGATGACTTTGGCGAGACGGTAATCGTAGCAGCCGCCCCGATCCTGCAGGATGGTGTCGCCGTAGGGGCCGTCGCCATGGCCGGCCCCTCCGGTGAGATTGACGCCCTCGCCCGACGGGCGCAGGAACGCATCCTGCAGATGTTTATCGTCGCGCTTCTTGTGTCGATCGGACTTAGCCTTGTTCTTGCCTCAACAATCGCAAATCCGCTGGCCGATCTTGCTGCGGCCGCCGAACTGGGCAAGGACCGGGGTGCCGGGGTGAACCCTGGCCGCATCCGTATTCCCGACCTGACCGCGCGTCCCGACGAAATCGGTCTGCTCAGTCGTGCGTTGCGGGGCATGGTAACGGCGCTCTACAACCGAATTGACGCGAACGAACAATTCGCCGCTGACGTCGCGCACGAGATAAAGAACCCTCTGGCAAGCCTTCAGTCTGCCGTGGGAACGTTGCGAATGGTCAAGCGGGAGGACCAGCGCGAGAAACTGATGGGTGTAATCGAACATGACGTTCGCCGTCTGGACCGTTTGGTCAGTGATATTTCGAACGCGTCCCGTCTGGATGCTGAACTGGTCAAGGAAGAAGAACAGCCATTCGATCTGTTGAAGTTGGTCGGCAATATCAGCCAGTACCTGGGTGAAGATGCGCGGGCCAAGGGGATCGACTATGTAACCGACCTGCCGTCCAACCCAATCGTAATAAACGGGCTGGAGGCGCGACTGGCGCAGGTCTTTGTCAATCTGATCACCAACGCCATTTCGTTCTGCGAAGACGGCGACGCGATCCGCGTTTGGGTGCGGCGGCGCGAAAACCGGGTGCTGGTTGTGGTCGAAGACACAGGCCCAGGTATTCCGGAACAGGCGCTGACCAAAGTCTTCAAAAGGTTTTATTCGCAGCGCCCTGCTGAACACTTTGGAAACAACTCCGGCCTAGGGTTGGCAATCTCAAAACAGATTGTCGAAGCGCACGGCGGTGTGATCTGGGCCGAAAACATCCGGCCGACCGACGCTGATGTTACTTCGGACCCACTGGGCGCGCGCTTTGTTGTCGGGTTGCCCGTGTAAATTATGAGCGCCCCGACAATCTATGATCTGGAAAAACAGGAAAATGCCATAATTCATGCCAGCTGCGTTGCTGTTGTTGGGCGGGGTTTGCTGATTGTCGGCGCATCAGGGGCGGGTAAGTCCGCGTTGGGCTTGCAGATGATCGCTTTGGGCGCTGAACTTGTTGGCGATGACCGCGTGGCTTTGCGAAGCAATGGCGGCGAGGTGACAGCCGATGCAGCCCCGAACATCCGCGGCGTAATTGAGGCCCGCGGTATCGGACTGTTACGCGCATCACCGGTGGGACCCGTGGGTTTGCGCTATGTGGTGGACCTTGACCTTCAGGAAAAAGCGCGATTGCCTGATCCGACCTCGATCCGAACCCTGGGGCAAACTGTTCCCTTGCTTCGCGGGCATGGCGTACCCAATTTGGCATCAGCATTGATGCAATTGATGAAAATGGGACGTGTGAACCCGGAATGGCCCAGCAAATGAAACAACAACGGCGTATCGTTCTGGTCACAGGCCCTTCGGGTGCTGGGCGTACAACGGCGATCCGTGTGCTTGAGGATTTGGGCTTCGAGGCAATCGATAACTTGCCGATGGGTTTGATGATGCGCTTGCTGGACGGTTCAGAAAACGATCGGCCGATGGCCCTAGGCATTGATGCACGAAATCGCGATTTCTCGACAATTGGGTTCATTGATCTTGTGATGCGGCTGCGGCGGACAGAGCGGGTGGAGCTCACGATTCTCTATCTTGATTGCCGAAACGAAGTGCTGCTGCGCCGGTTTTCGGAAACCCGACGGCGCCATCCCGTTGCGGCCAATGCCGGTCCAGAATCCGGTGTGCTGCAGGAAAAAGAGCTGTTGGCCCCGATCCGTGAAATCGCCGACATTCTGATCGATACCAGCCAGCTAAACGTTCACCAGCTGCGCAAGGAGGTCGAACACTGGTTCGCTCCGGAAGGCGGCCGGCATTTAGCGGTGTCGATCGAGTCCTTTTCATACAAGCGGGGTTTGCCACACGGGTTGGATATGGTTTTTGACTGCAGGTTTCTTGCCAACCCGTATTGGCGGGCGGAATTGCGCGCGGAAGACGGTCGAAACCCGGATGTCGCGCGCTACGTTCAGTCAGACGAAAACTATGCACCGTTCTTCGACCGCGTTGTCGATCTGTTGCAAACACTGCTGCCGGCATATCGCGCCGAAGGTAAAGCGCACCTATCCGTGGCCTTCGGGTGTACCGGAGGGCAACACAGATCGGTCGCAACTGCAGAAGCGGTCGCAAAGGCCCTTGCACAGGAGGGGCAGCAAGTGGCAATTAGGCACCGCGAAATGGAACGTCGATCGTTGAATGAGAGGCCGGATTGATCGGGATCGTACTCGTAGCACATGGCGGGCTGGCTCAGGAGTATCTGGCCGCAATGCAACATGTGGTCGGAAAGCAACCAGGCCTGGCGGCGATCTCGATTGAGGCTGACCATGACCGGGAAGCCAAGCAGTCGGAAATCTGCACCGCCGCAGACGGTGTCGATGTCGGGGACGGAGTGGTCGTCGTCACGGATCTCTTTGGCGGTAGCCCTTCGAATCTGAGTCTCAAGGCCTGCACACCGCAGGATCGCCGTATTCTTTACGGGGCAAATCTGCCTATGCTGATCAAACTGGCTAAAAGTCGCCACCTGCCGATCGGGGATGCGGTCCGGCGGGCGATGGAGGCTGGACGTAAGTACATTAATGCCCAGAATGTGACGTTGGATTAAGACCGGATTGATTAAGAATGACCAACCGAAGCTTGAAAATAATCAATGAAAAAGGTCTGCACGCCCGCGCCTCTGCCAAGTTGGTCGAGGTCGTGGAAGGGTTTGACGCGCAGGCAGAGGTGTCCAAAGATGGGCTTTCTGCATCAGGCGACAGCATCATGGGTCTTTTGATGTTGGCAGCCTCTCGCGGAACGACTATTGACGTCGAGACGTCCGGACCGGATGCTGAGGCGTTGGCGGATGCATTGGAAACCCTTGTGAACGGCAAGTTCGGCGAAGGGTTCTGATCCTGTCGGTCGCGACATGAAGAACGGGAAGACCAGGAATTGGCTGAAACGACGCACGAGACCAAGACAGGCCCGGTGGTGGACGGGACGGAAGATCAGGGCGAAATCTACGACCGTAGAACCCTGACCTACGCGAACTCCTTCGACGATGCCTGGACGTCTACAGCCATCCGCGCCATTGAATGGTGTACGGGTAAGCTGACTATCCTGCGAATGGTCAACAAGTTCGAGAAGAAGAACGAATACTATCGCGGTCAGCGGTTCTGGGGCGGCGCGCTTGAGGTTATGGGCATCAACCTCACCACTCCGAAGGAACAGTTTGCAAATATTCCGAAAACCGGACCCGTAGTTGTCGTGGCCAACCACCCGCATGGCATGGTCGATGGTATGATTCTGGCCGAACTGATCGGACAAGTTCGCAATGACTATCGTATCCTGACCCGTTCTGTCCTGACCGGGTTGGACGAGGCAGCGACCTCTTTCATGATTCCTGTTCCCTTCCCGCACGACCCCGAAGCTCAAACCAAAATGCTAGAAATGCGCGGCAAAGCGATGGAACACCTGAAGGAAGGTGGCGTGGTTGCGCTATTCCCGTCAGGCGTGGTGATGTCCTCGGATGACTGGTTCGGGCCTGCGCAAGAACAGGAATGGAATGTATTTACCGCCAAGATGATTCGCCGGTCTGGCGCGCAGGTGGTTCCGATTTTCTTCCCCGGCAGCAATTCGCGTGCCTATCAGATTGCCAACAAGCTATCGCCGATCCTACGCCAAGGGCTGTTGCTGCACGAAATTGTCCGCTCTTGCAACAAGCCGCAATCCCCAGTGATCGGAGAGCCGATCTCGGATCAGGATATGAAGCTGTTGGAAAGTGACCCGCGCGGTTTCATGGCATGGCTCAGAAAGCGTACAATGGCGCTGGGCAAATCACTCAATCCGTGAGCCGTGTTTCATCTGGCTGATAACATGCCGAGTGAGGGGGCAGGCCCCCTCTAGCGCGTTGGAACCGGCGTTTCACCTCTGTAGTCATAAAACCCGCGCTCGGTTTTGCGCCCCAGCCAGCCGGCTTCGACATATTTCGTCAACAGTGGACAGGGCCGGTACTTGGTGTCTGCCAGCCCGTCGTGCAACACGTTCATGATCGCCAGACACGTGTCCAGCCCGATGAAATCCGCCAGTTCCAATGGACCCATCGGGTGGTTTGCGCCCAGCCGCATCGACTGATCAATCGACTGCACGCTGCCGACCCCTTCGTACAGGGTGTATACGGCCTCATTGATCATCGGCATCAGGATGCGGTTCACGATGAAGGCCGGGAAATCTTCCGCGCTTGCCGCCGTTTTGCCCAATCGGTCCACAACCGCCTTGCAAGAGCGGAACGTTTCTTCATCCGTGGCAATACCACGGATTAGCTCAACCAACTGCATTACGGGCACCGGATTCATGAAGTGGAACCCCATGAACCGCTCCGGCCGATCTGTTCGGCTCGCCAGCCGTGTAATCGAGATAGACGACGTGTTGGATGTCAGAATCGTATGGGGCAGAAGATGCGGCTGCAGGTCTTCGAAAATCGCCTGCTTAATCGCTTCCCGTTCGGTTGCGGCCTCGATCACCAAATCGGTCTGGCCTAATTGAGGCAGTTCCAATGTCGTGTTGATCCGACCCAATGCGGCTTGCATCGTGTCGTCCGAGATTTTTCCACGCGATGCCTGACGCGCAAGGTTGCCCTCAATCGTCGCGATGGCGCTATCCAGCGCGTCCTGCGACACATCGTTGAGCAGAACGTCATACTCTGCCAACGCAAGAACATGAGCAATGCCATTGCCCATCTGACCTGCGCCAATCACTCCGACCGATTTTACATCCATGTTCAGGTGCCTTTGTGTCTCGGGATACGGCGACAGTATCGACAGAACGGGGCGGGCGGCAAGGGGATCAGGCCGTTCGAATTTGCTTCAAATGCGCACATTAGGATTTTCTCAAGACGTGGGGCTGCAAGATGGCAACCGGGTGAATAATGGGTGAGTCATATGAGCTATCATCAAACAAGCTCGGGGGGACCCGGGCATGAGGTATGTCAGTACGAAGGTTCGCGGATGTGGTTTCGCGGCACGCGGCGTGTTCTGGATCAACCTTATGCCGCCTGCGTTGGTGGGGATGAGACATTCGGGCGTTTCGTCGACAGGCCATTCCCAGCGATTCTCGAAGTCGGGCTTGAAATGCGGGTCCTGAATTTTGGATGCCTGTTCAGCGGTGTCGAAGCGCTGTACCAGGATAAAGCGCTGCGTGAATTGCTAAGGGGTGCAGATCTGTGTGTCCTGCAGGCGCCAGGACTTCTGGGGCAGTCCAACCATTTCTACCGCGTTCATCGCAGGCGCAATGACCGGGTTCTGGCACCGACCGAGGATCTGATTGGGCTCTACCCTGAAATCGACTTCACCGAGGTGCATTTCGTGCGCCACCTGATGACCTGCCTGAATAAGATTCGCGACGCGCGCTTTGAAGTCGTTCTGGATGAATTGCGCAGGAACTGGATCCGGAAGATCGGTGAATTCCTGCAAGGTCTGGAAACCCCTGTGATCCTCTTGCGTCTTCAAGTGCTTCAAGGGGAATTGGGCGAGCATCCCTCTGATTTGGCCTACGTTGGTGTCACGGATCAGATGATTGCGGCTGTCAGTACGCTCTGCGCCGACACCGTCGACGTCAAAACACAAGTGTGCGGACGGTCTGATGAGATTGAGGATATGCTGTTTGGTACTCTACAACAGCCAATGGCAGAGCATATGATTGGACCAGCGGCGCATCGGGCGATTGCGGCTAAATTGATGGGGCCAATACGCAATCTGCATTGAAAAAGGCCCGCCAAATAGCGGGCCTTTTCAAAATTCAGATGAAAAAGCTAGGCGAGTGCTCAGCCGAGTTTTTCGGTCAGTTCCGGCACGGCCTGGAACAGGTCTGCAACCAGTCCGAAGTCTGCGACCTGGAAGATTGGCGCTTCTTCGTCTTTGTTGATTGCAACGATAACTTTCGAGTCCTTCATGCCAGCTAGGTGCTGGATCGCGCCCGAGATACCGACAGCGACATAGAGGTCGGGTGCAACGACTTTACCGGTCTGACCCACCTGCCAGTCGTTCGGGGCATAGCCCGAGTCAACGGCCGCGCGTGATGCGCCAACAGCGGCACCCAGCTTGTCAGCCAGGGTTTCGATCAGTTTGAAGTCCTCTTCCGAGCCGACACCACGGCCGCCCGAGACAACAACACCAGCCGAGGTCAGTTCCGGACGGTCGCTTTCGGCAACCTTGTCCTCGACCCACTCGGACAGGCCCGGGTTGTCGCCAACCGAGATGGTTTCGACCGCAGCCGAGCCGCCTTCGCCGGCCGCGTCAAAGGACGCGGTACGG
The DNA here is from genome assembly GCF_013032505.1 of Ruegeria atlantica. Classification (GTDB taxonomy): domain Bacteria; phylum Pseudomonadota; class Alphaproteobacteria; order Rhodobacterales; family Rhodobacteraceae; genus Ruegeria; species Ruegeria atlantica_F. The sequence goes on along the minus strand of NZ_WQCG01000003.1, from coordinate 447,733 downwards.
AAGGTGACGACTTTCTTGGCGTCGTTCGATTTTACTGTCTGGATCGCGTTGCCTGCGTAGATCGGACGCTCGAATGTCGAACCGTCAACCACGCCGGATGCATCCGAGATCACCATCGCGTCCAGCAGGGCGGCAACGCGGGGCATCACGTTCTTAGCGTCGGTTGTTGCCGGTGCCACGATGTGCTCATAGCCATCGGCCAGACCCACGATCAGGGCTGCGGTCGATTCCGCCAGGCGGTGACCCAGCGATGCGTCTTCGGCAACCAGAACCTTGGACACGCCGTCGATCTTGGCGGCGGCCTCACCGGCAGCAGCGGCAGACCCGCCCGCGGCCAGAACGGTCACGTCACCCAGCGCCTTGGCGGCGGTGACAGCCTTGGCGGTGGCGTCCATCGCCAGTTCGCCATTGTTGACTTCTGCGAGAAGAAGAACAGCCATTACACAGCCCCCGCTTCTTTGAGTTTCTCGACCAGCTCATCAACCGAGCCCACGACGATACCGGCGGCACGTGCCGGCGGCTCTTCGGTCTTGACGATTTCCAGACGCGGCGTGACGTCGACGCCGTAATCGGCGGCGGTTTTCTCGTCCAGCGGCTTTTTCTTCGCCTTCATGATATTCGGCAGGGACGCATAACGCGGCTCGTTCAGGCGCAAGTCAACAGTCACGATGGTTGGCATCTTGACGCTGATGGTCTGCAGGCCGCCGTCAACCTCGCGGGTGATCTTGGCGCTATCGCCTTCGATGTCCAGCTCGGACGCGAAGGTACCTTGGCTCCAGCCCAACAGGGCAGACAGCATCTGGCCTGTCGCGTTCATGTCGTTGTCAATCGACTGCTTGCCCGCCAGAACGATTCCGGGCTGCTCTTCCTCGACCACTTTGGCCAGGATCTTGGCAACGGCCAGCGGCTCGATATCGGTGTGAACGTCATCGGCGGCTACAACCAGAATGGCGCGGTCAGCGCCCATGGCCAATGCGGTGCGCAGGGTTTCCTGCGCCTGCTTCACGCCGATCGAAACAGCAACGACTTCATCAGCCTTTCCTGCTTCTTTCAGGCGAATCGCCTCTTCTACTGCAATCTCGTCGAATGGGTTCATCGACATTTTGACATTGGCGAGATCGACACCGCTACCGTCCGCTTTGACGCGGACCTTCACATTATAGTCAATCACGCGTTTGACAGGCACGAGTACCTTCATTTTGCGCTTGCTCCTCACAAAAAACGGTAAGCCGCGTCGCGACTCCACCAATGCTCTCGGACGACTGAATAGCGTCTCAATTCATGCTGCAACAGGGCAAAATCGTCACGTCATGAACTTGAGACGTCGCGTTTTGTGTATTTTGACGCAGCGGCGTGAAATTTTATTGCTTTGAAAGTGCTCAGCGGTTGGCGCCGGGAACCCACAAAACGTCCGCGGTACCGTTTTCGTTGGCGCAGCGGGCGGCGACAAAAAACCAGTCACTCAGGCGGTTGAGGTATTTTACCGCGACCGCGTTTACGGGTTCCATATTGGTCAGTTCGACCGCCAGTCGTTCGGCGCGGCGGGATACGGTTCGACAAACATGCAGATGCGCCGCCAAACGTGAGCCACCGGGCAGGATAAAGCTTCGCAGCGGCTCCAGCGTTTCATTCATCACGTCAATCTCGGCTTCCAGCCGATCAATCTGAGATGCAACGATGCGAAGGGGCGGGTAATCAGCCTCGGCGTCTTTTTCCATGTCGGGGCGACAGAAATCCGCGCCCAGATCGAAAAGGTCATTTTGAATACGCGCCAACGCTGCATCGACATCGCCAACCGCCTCGGTCCGCGCAACGCCGACAAAGGCGTTCAGTTCGTCAACCGTGCCATAGGCTGCCACTCGACCCGAGTATTTGGCGACACGTTCACCGTTGCCCAGCGCTGTTTTACCGTCATCACCGGTGCGCGTGTAGATCTTGTTCAGTACGACCATTTATTGAACTCCTTGTCCGCGCAGGTAGACGTAGAGCACGATCAGCAGCACGGCAATGAACTGAAACAGGATGCGCAGGCGCATCATCTTGTTGCTTTTCATCGCCGCAGCTTTGCCGCTTTTGCCGAAATTGGAGATGCCGATCGCCAGCACGACGACAACCGCCGCCATGGCCAACAGCAAAATGACCATCAAAAGGTCCATAAGCACACCGTCCGCGTTTCTTGTTTCGTTGGGCTATCATCTAGCCTCATGTACATGAAAAGCGAACGGGTTATTTCGCCTCAGACGTCCGACAGAATACGGTCGATGGTGCGGGTCGGCAAAAGGCGGCGCAGGTAGCCGGCGATATAGGTCGGTGTCGTGACATAGTATCGCGCGCGCGGCTTTTTTGATTCGACCGCGTGGGCCAGCTTTTCTGTCACCGCAGATGCAGGCAGTTCGAACCGGTCCGGCCCCGACGATTCATACAATCTTTTCAACAGCGAAGACTCGTACCTTTCCCGCAGGGCTGAGTTTTCCCAATTGATGAAACGTTCAAAGAAAGGGATAGAATTCTCGCGGATTTTCGATGTGATCGGGCCGGGTTCGATCAGGATCGCTTTGATCTCGGTGTCGGCCAGCTCAAGGCGCATCGTGTCGGTCAAACCCTCAATGGCATACTTCGTGGCGACATAAGCACCGCGCCATGGGATGGCCAGCAGACCCAGTACGGACGAGTTCTGCACGATTCGCCCATGCCCCTGCGCCCGCATGACCGGAATCACCAAACGGGTCAGTTCATGCCACCCAAAGAAGTTGGCCTCGAAAATCGCGCGCAGCCCTTCGGTCGGTAAATCCTCAACCGCACCGGGAAGGCCGTGGGCACCGTTATTGAACAACGCATCCAGAGTGCCCCCGGTGGCCTCAAGTACTTCGGTCAGGCCCGAGGCGATGCTGGCGGCGTCGGTATAGTCGATGCGCGGGCTTTCAAAGCCTTGCGCCCGCAGCCGGTCGCAGTCGCGCTGTTGGCGACAGGACGCAAAGACTCGCCAGCCGCGCGCACGCATACCGTGTGCCGCGTCCAGGCCAATGCCGGACGAGCAGCCGGTGATAAGAATGGTTTTTTGCATGATCTTCCTGACCCTCAATTCAGGTCAAAGCTATTGCGAGGTTGGGGTCAGGACAATGACGATGCAGCGTCAGTTTTGCACTTTTCGGACCAGTGAGGCCGAAATCCAACCGACCTGTTGCTCGGGTAACACGCGTAGGCGCAGCCAACCGGTCCCGGAATCGCTCAGCACCTCGACCTTCTGTCCGATCGCCGCTTTACCGATGATTGGATAGATGGTGCCGGGCCCATCGCGCATATTGACCCGCGTTCCCGAGATCTCGCGGATGTCCTTTTCAGGTTCCGGAATCACAGTGGCATCTGAAGTGTCCGGAAGGGGCGTTTCATCGGTCTGACGCAACCCCGTGATGCCATCTTCCAGCGAGGCGAGCGTAATGCTTGTGCTCTGATCGTCGAACACTGAGATGCCCGATAACACCTGCAGGCTGGCAGGTTCGGCCACGATCTGCACAATTTCTTCTGTTTCGGGTTGCGGCTGTGCACGCACAGATGGGGTGCGTGCCGCGACATTGGTAACAAGTTCCTCAACCTTAGCGGGTGCGACCGCCACTGGTTGTGATGCAGAGGCAACGCGCGCAGGCTGATCGCTCCGCACACCGCGCGGTTCGAAATTGGATCCTCCGCTCATTACGTAAAAGCACCAACCCAGTGCAGCGAAAGTCAAAACAATAAGGCGCGTCATGGCGCATCCCCCGGCAATCGTTAGGTACAAGAAATAGGCAGCAGTCTAATGAAGACAGCTTAGCATATTTCCGGCCCTGTGTCGAAAAACCGGGGAAATCCGGGGCTTATCTCCCCCTGTTGCAAAAAGCGCGACTTGTCCCCAGCAAAATGCGCTCAGCTTGCTTTACCAGCGCGCGCTTGCGGCGTATCACATCATATATGAACGATACGATCGACGACCCCAATATGGAGGCCCCCGAAGGCGGGGGCGAGATAGCTGAACCACTGCGCCGCGCAATTGGCGAACGCTATCTGACCTATGCTCTGTCCACCATAATGCACCGGGCCTTGCCCGATGCGCGCGACGGGCTGAAGCCGGTTCACCGGCGAATCCTGTATGCCATGCGCGAGCTTCGACTCAGTGCATCGGGCGGGTTTCGTAAATCTGCCAAGATCTCCGGCGACGTGATGGGCAACTATCACCCGCACGGCGACGCCGCGATTTACGATGCGATGGCGCGTCTGGCGCAGGACTTCAACGTCCGTTACCCGCTGGTCGACGGGCAGGGGAACTTCGGCAATATTGACGGCGATAACCCGGCGGCCTCGCGATACACCGAGGCACGGATGACCATCGTCGCCGAGGCGCTGCTTGAGGGTCTGAACGAGGACGCCGTCGATTTCCGCGATAACTATGACGGCACGCTGACCGAGCCGGTCGTGTTGCCCGCGCAGTTTCCGAACCTACTGGCCAATGGTGCAAGTGGCATCGCTGTGGGCATGGCGACGAATATTCCGCCGCATAACATTTCGGAACTCTGCGACGCCTGTCTGCATCTGATCAAGACACCGGATGCCCGCGACGACACACTGTTGAACTATGTTCCAGGTCCGGACTTTCCGACCGGCGGCGTGATCGTTGAGCCGCCCGAGAACATCGCCCAGGCGTACCGCACCGGGCGCGGCTCGTTCCGCCTGCGGTGCAAGTTTGAGGTCGAGGATCTTGGGCGCGGCCAGTGGCAGATCGTTGTCACCGAAATTCCCTATCAGGTTCAGAAATCGAAACTGATCGAAAAGATCGCTGAGCTGATCCAATCTAAGAAAATCCCGATCCTTGCCGATGTGCGCGACGAATCTGCCGATGACATCCGTCTGATCCTCGAGCCACGGTCGAAGAACGTGGACCCCGAGGTGTTGATGGGGATGCTCTACCGCAGTTCGGATCTTGAGGTACGGTTCAGCCTGAACATGAATGTGCTGATCGACGGAGTGACACCCAAGGTTTGCTCGATGAAGGAGGTGCTGCGCGCCTTCCTCGATCACCGGCAAGAGGTGCTGATCCGCCGTTCGCGTCACCGCATGGCGAAGATCGACCACCGGTTGGAGGTGCTGGAGGGCTTTATCGTCGCCTTCCTGAACCTCGACCGTGTGATCGACATCATTCGCTACGACGACGACCCCAAAGCCGCGCTGATGCGCGAGGATTGGGGAATCGACCATATCCGTGCCACCAGCGAAGCCGACTATGTTTCGCCCAAGCCGGGTGAGGGCGAGCTGTCCGAGGTTCAGGTCGACGCGATCCTCAACATGCGCCTGCGCAGTTTGCGCCGTCTGGAAGAGATGGAACTGGTTCGCGAACGCGATGAGCTGATGTTGGAACGTGCCAATCTCGAAGACCTGCTGGCTGATCCGGTCCTGCAATGGGCAAAGATCTCAGAGCAGTTGAAAGAGACCAAGAAAACCTTTGGCAAGGACTATGAGGGCGGTGCCCGTCGCACGCAATTTGCGGAAGCCGGACAGGTCGAGGAAGTCCCGCTTGAGGCGATGATTGACCGAGAACCGATCACGGTCGTCTGCTCTCAGATGGGGTGGATTCGCGCGATGACCGGTCACATCGACCTGAAACGCGAATTGAAGTTCAAAGATGGCGACGGCCCGCGCTTCATCTTCCACGCCGAAACGACTGATCGACTACTGGTCTTCGCTTCGAACGGTCGCTTCTACACGCTCAGCGCCGCCAACCTGCCCGGTGGGCGAGGTATGGGAGAACCGCTGCGCCTGATGGTCGATTTGCCGAATGAGGCGCAGATCATCGACATCCTGATCCACAAGCCGGGGCGCAAGCTTCTGGTCGCCTCGGATGCAGGCAACGGTTTCATGGTGCCCGAGGATGACGTGCTGGCTCAGACCCGAAACGGCAAGCAGGTGCTCAACGTCAAGGGCGACGAGACGGCTATGATCTGTAAACCGGTTTCAGGCGATCACGTCGCGGTGGTGTCCCAGAACGGCAAATTCCTTGTGTTCCCGGTAGACGAGCTGCCGGAAATGGGACGCGGCAAGGGCGTACGCCTGCAAAAATATAATATGGCGCGCGGACGGCAAGGAACGCTGGAACTGGATGGCGGTCTGTCTGACGTCACCACCTTTAATTGGGAAGAGGGCCTGAAATGGTCCATGGGTGGAGACAAGACCCGGCACGAGGCGGACATGTCACAGTGGTTGGCCAAAAGGGCCAGTGTTGGCAAAAAGGCACCCTACGGCTTCCCTCGCGACTATAAATTCTCGTGATCAAGCTGCACTTGCAGGTGGATTTCTGCCGATACGGCTTGGCACAGGCCGTATCGGTGCGCTAGATCAAATAAAAACAGGCATATCGAGACGAGACCATGTTGCGGATACTGACCCTTATCGCCGGATTGGCCCTGATTGGCGCGTGCACGCAGACGCAGGTTTATGAAGAGCCCGAGTCGCTGGGCGAATTCAAACTGCGCGTCAATTACGCATTCGCAGAAAAAGCCCGGCAGGGGCCGGTATCGCGGGATGCGACGCCCAAAGAGTGGGAAGACGCCATTCAGAACGCCGTGAATATTCGGCTTGGGCGATATGAGGGCGCTCAGGAATACGACATTGGGATCAGCCTGGAAGGATACATGTTGGCACCTCCGGGTGTGCCCGTGATCTACAACCCCAAAAGCACGGCAATTGTTTTGGTGAATGTTTATGACGTGCGAGAAAAAGAGTTCCTGGCCAAAGGAAAACAGTTTCAGGTGCTGGAAGACACGACCGGTGAAAGCGCACTCACGGGGTCTGGTCACTCGCGCACCAGAGAAGAGCAAATGGATGGCCTGGCCCTCAAGGTCGCAGACCGCGTAGAAGAGTGGCTGGCTGAGGAACACAAGGACAATGGCTGGTTTGACCGGCGCCCGGACCTGATCCAACCACTGGATTCCGTCGAGGTCACGCAAAATCCGGCGTCCTAAAGACCTTTTAACGCAGGATGTGCTTGATTTTCCCCTTTGAACCAAATATCTCGCGCGCGCAGATGTAACCACGGGACCAAGGGTCCCCCAAATCGCAAAAGGGCGCCTGAGGAATGGCAAAGGAAAAGTTTGAGCGTAATAAGCCGCACGTTAACATCGGCACGATTGGCCACGTTGACCACGGCAAGACCACGCTGACCGCAGCAATCACCAAGTATTTCGGTGACTTCAAAGCGTATGACCAGATTGACGGCGCGCCTGAAGAAAAAGCACGTGGCATCACCATCTCGACCGCCCACGTGGAATACGAGACCGACAACCGCCACTACGCGCACGTCGACTGCCCCGGCCACGCCGACTACGTCAAGAACATGATCACCGGTGCCGCTCAGATGGACGGCGCGATCCTGGTTGTGAACGCAGCTGACGGCCCGATGCCGCAGACCCGCGAGCACATCCTGCTGGGCCGCCAGGTTGGCATCCCGAAGATGGTCGTGTTCATGAACAAAGTTGACCAGGTTGACGACGAAGAGCTGCTGGAACTGGTTGAGATGGAAGTTCGCGAACTGCTGTCCAGCTACGAATACCCCGGCGACGATATTCCGATCATCGCAGGTTCGGCTCTGGCCGCAATGGAAGGCAACAACCCTGAAATCGGCGAAGAGAAGATCAAAGAGCTGATGGCGGCTGTTGATGACTACATCGACACTCCTGAGCGTGAAGTTGACAAGCCGTTCCTGATGCCGGTCGAAGACGTGTTCTCGATCTCGGGTCGTGGTACAGTTGTTACAGGTCGTGTTGAGCGTGGCGTGATCAACGTTGGCGACGAGATTGAAATCGTCGGCATCCGTGACACTCAGAAAACCACCTGTACCGGTGTTGAAATGTTCCGCAAGCTGCTGGATCGCGGTGAAGCTGGCGACAACATCGGCGCCCTGCTGCGCGGCATCGACCGTGACGGCGTTGAGCGTGGCCAGGTTCTGTGTAAGCCAGGTTCGGTTACACCGCACACCAAGTTCGAAGCCGAAGCCTACATCCTGACCAAGGAAGAAGGCGGTCGTCACACTCCGTTCTTCGCGAACTACCGTCCGCAGTTCTACTTCCGTACAACTGACGTGACCGGCACCGTGACCCTGGCAGCTGGCACCGAGATGGTTATGCCTGGTGACAACGTTGGCTTCACCGTCGAGCTGATCGCCCCGATCGCGATGGAAGACGGTCTGCGTTTCGCGATCCGCGAAGGCGGCCGCACCGTGGGCGCCGGCGTCGTCTCGAAAATCATCGAGTAAGTCGCGCAAGCGAATATCCAAAGAAAGGGCGTCCCTCGGGACGCCCTTTTTCGTTTTTGCCTAAGCCAAAGGCTGAAAGTGCCGTTTTAGTCGTAGGCGGCGTCCACGATGAACTCCACTTTCAACTCAGGACGCGCCAGTTTGGCTTCACCGCAAGCGCGGGCGGGGGCATGGCCCTTGGGTACCCAGGCATTCCAAACCTCGTTTAATCCGGCGAAATCCTTCATATCGGCCAGCCAGATCGTCACCCGCAACATCTTTTCGCGGGATGAACCGGCTTGTTCGAGCAGGGCGTCAATTTTCTCGAGGCAAATCCGGACCTGTTCCTGAATTGTCTCGCCTTCTGCGACTTGCCCGGTCAAGTAGGCCACGCCGTTGTATTTCACGATTTTTGAGGAGCGTTCGCCGGTGTCGATGCGTTCAATCATGGGGCATTCTCATTTATTAGCGTTTGATACGGGTGTTCATGGTCACACTCTGACCAGCAAGGCAAACGAAAACAGATTGTGCTCAACTCATACGGGTTGTCATAAATATCCTTAAACAAATTCAAAAATTGCATTTCATACTATCTAAAAAGCCACCCAGTGTGCAGAATGCAATCACCCAATGCGTTATTAGGGAATTCCGCCATGAAAGCAGCCGCAATTCTACTTGGCCTTTTTGTGATAAGCACAACTCCGGCCCTGGCCAGCGAAGAAAGCAAGACATGGGATGCTTCGGACGAGGCGAAGCAGTTCGTTCAAGATACAATCGTCCTGGGAATGCTTGCCAGTCCTTACGGTACGGGATGGACGGAATATGAACAGTTGCACACCTATTTTGACCGCGCACGAGGCAACGGGATTACCGGGCACGAAATGACTCTTGCCGCTGCAGACATGTCCTTTGAAACGCTGTTAGAGCAACACTATCATTTTCGTGCAGCCATGGCTGAGCAACCAGAAAACTATCTGATCATAAACGAAACACGGGATATCGAGGCTGCCCATCTACAGGGCAAAACCGCGGTGATCTGGAACAGTCAGACCGCGACCGTTTTGAATGGTGATCTCAAGAAGATGGCCCTGCTTAAGGACATGGGCATCAAAAGCATGATCCTGGCCTATAACGATGTCTTCCGGACCGGGTCGGGACAGTTGGCCGCGTATAACGGTAATGACATCGGGCTGACCCCTTGGGGCAAATCGGTCATAGACGAAATGGTTCGGTTCGGAATCCTTCTGGATCTTAGCCACACGGGCTCTCGCACTGCCAATGACGCTATGGATTATATGGAAAGCAATTATCCTGGTGTTCCTTTTGTCTACACGCATTCCGTGCCAGCGGGTTTGTATAAGAGCGAGCCGAACGCAACACCCCGCGGTTGCTACCGAGCAATTCCAGACGATGAAGCTGTCCGGGCAGCGAAATCGGGTGGCTACGTCTCACCGACGTTCACTGAGTGGATGATGGACGGCGTCTGGCCAGACGACATTTCGCCAAAACAGGCAGCTGACATGATCGACTATTATGTGCAGCTGGTTGGTGTGGATCACGTTGGGATCGCGACCGATGACATGTTTTCGACCGCACTTGTTGTTGAGTTCGCGACCGCAAATGCCAGCATGTATGATGACGGCGGTTACATGATTGACGCGTTCAACAAAGGCGCGACTGGCAATGGAGAGCTGGCCAAGATCCTGGCCGCGATCACAGATGACCTTTGGGCGCGTGGATACACGGATGAGGACCTTGCCAAGATCTACGGTGGCAACAAGATGCGCGTTTACGCTCAGGTCTGGGAAGGAAAGCCGCCGAAGCAGTTTCTGGAAGAGTATCCGGAACGTTTGCGCATGCGCCAAGAATTCATGCAGCGCTTTCCGACCCGTTGAGGCATGAGGTAATTTTTTTTGGGTTAGCGAAACGAACTTAAGGCGCGGTGGTTGAAACTTCGGCAACTGCGGGCTGTGGATTGAATACTCTGTTGCTCTCGTTATCAATTGCAGCTTAGCCGGGTCCGTCCGGCGTTTTCTCAGCTATTCGCTGACCCGTTCGGTTCAGTTGGCCCGATCCTCACAATCAAGATGGATCAGCATCTCGAAAAGGACGGTACAGGCCCGACCAAGGTCCGCAAGCTTGCGGATTTTGTGGCCCCGTTTGACGACCGCATTAAGTGTAGACCTTGAGGGACTCGGCTAATTCAGATGAACAGGTCTAGTGCACGTCTTTTTCACGCAATCTATCAGGGAATGCAGGTTGAAGAACCGTGGCTGACGGTCAATCAGAAGTCTTTGCAATAGCGCCGCCCCTCCAGTGGCACACTGGCGAAATATTTGGCCGCGTCGCTCGGGGCGGCCTTTTTCTTTTCACAATTGTCAGTATTCTGGCGGCAGGTATTCAGATTTTTGGTAGCATGATCAAATCTTTAACTAAGTTCACCGGGGTTTCCCTGATAGCAGCGGCTGGGATGATCGGCGTCGCGCAAGCTAAGCCGCTGCTGACGGACTCTAAGGAAACATATGTTTCCGCCTGTCTGGATCAAAGTGACACACCAGAGCGCATCATCGAAATTTGTCAGCGTGGGCTGGGCGGCGCAGGCGCGTCAGATCGGCAGCGCATTGAGATGTTGGATAAGCTGGGATGGGCTTACTATGATCTAGATGATATGGATCAGGCTGACGACGCTTTCGTCGAAATTCTGGCTTTGAACCCCACGGCCGAGCTTGGGCTGCAGGGGCGTGCATGGGTCAAATACAATCGTGATGATTATGCGGCTGCAGTTGCGCTATTTCGGCAGGCTGTGTCACGCAAACCCAATGCAAGCAATATGGCTGGTCTGGCCGCCAGTGCGCGCCGGTCCGGAGAAATGGATTTTGCTGAGTTCGAAGAGGTGATGCAAACCGCGCTTGCCCTAAACCCCGAATACACGTGGGCGATGCGGGAACTGGCGTGGACACTGGTTGATCATTACCGGCAGGACGAAGCGCTAACTTTGTTCAGGACCGCAAGCGACCTAGACCCGTACGACCCATACGCCGAGTACGGCGTCGCCTTTCTGTTATCGGAACGAAACGATTGGGAGGCCGCGTTCGCCCACGTAAGCCGGGCGTTGGACCTTAAACCGGATTTCGTGACCGCTTTATCACGTCGGTCCCTGATCCTACTGATGCTGGATCGGCCCAAACAGGCGCTGAAAGACGCAGAAGCAGTGATCGCCGCCAAACCTGACGATGTGGATGGTTATGTGCGAAAGGCACGGGCGCTGTCGGATTTAGGTCAAAGATCGCAGGCGCACGAGGTGCTGGAGTTGGCCGAAAGCCGGGTAGGGTCGGGCAGCAGTTATCTGCTTTATTGGCGGGCCAGCCTGTTGGCGGACGACCTCGACTACGAAGCGGCACTTTTCCACATTCGACGCAGTGTTGCGCTTAAAGGTGCCGACCAGTTTGATCACCGTCTGCATGCGGAAATAGCGTTATGGATGGGGCACACGGATGAGGCCCGTGATGCCGTCGATCAGGCGCTTGGGTTCAATCCCGATGGCGAGTTTGAACAATATACAAATGCTCTGGTGATGCTGGATGAACACCGGTTCGATGCCGCCGAAAGCGCATTCGATGCGGCTATCGCTTCAGGTCTACACAAGGACTACCTTGGTGATTTTCTGTCCGCTTTGGTGGCAGAAGGGCGGTTCATTCAAGCGATCAAGATGCGCGCTCAGTATGGCAACCGCCCATCGGCAACAACCAGTGACGCGCAACGTTCCAACTAACGCGTCACTTGGTCTGAGGTAACGATTACGCAGTCGCCGCTTCCGCCGCTTCGCGTACCGCTTTGATGTTGGCACCGTAGACATCCGGGTTTTCGACCGATCCGCCCTTGAATACGGCTGAACCTGCAACCAGCACGTCCGCACCAGCTGCAGCCACCAATGGGGCGGTCTTCGGGTCAACGCCACCGTCAATCTCGATATGGATCGGGCGATCGCCGATCATCGACCGCAGCTTGCGAACCTTGCTGGTCATATCGATGAACTTTTGGCCACCAAAGCCGGGGTTCACTGTCATGACGCAAACCAGATCGGTCAGGTCCAGCAGGTGGTCAATTGCTTCGGCCGGTGTGCCGGGATTCAAAGCAACGCCCGCCTTCATACCAGCGGCGCGGATCGCTTGCAGAGTTCGGTGGGTGTGCGGCCCTGCCTCGATATGTGTGGTCAGGATGTCGGCGCCTGCATCCGCGTAGGCCTGAATGTAGGGATCAACAGGGGTGATCATCAGGTGCACATCCATCACCGTTTTGACATGCGGACGGAATGCTTTGACGGCGGGTGGGCCAAAGGTCAGGTTTGGTACGAAATGGCCGTCCATCACATCGACATGGACCCAATCCGCCCCCTGGGCTTCGATGGCCCGAATCTCGGCGCCGAAATTGGCGAAGTCGGCGGACAGGATCGACGGAGCGATCTTGATGCTGCGGTCAAAGCTCATGGTTGGCCTCATGTGAGTAACGTGTTGGCACCGCATATAGCTGCGATACGTGGCGATGGGTAGGCCTGTCGATGCAAGGCTATTTACAAAACTTTCATGCCGCCGACACAAAGCCGTTGAATCCGGTCTGTAGCTGACCGCCAACACGAATTGGGGGTGGCACGTGCTGCGGATAGAAAAACTGACCAAGCGCTTCGGCGAAAACGTAGCCGTAGATGCAGCCACGCTGGATGTAGACAAGCCTTGCATGATTGGCATCATCGGGCGGTCCGGCGCGGGCAAGTCGACCCTGTTGCGGATGATCAATCGCCTGACCGATGCAAGCGACGGTGAAATCCTGTTCGAAGGCCGCGATGTCACCAAGCTGAAGGGCCGTGACAAACGCGCATGGCAAGCCGATTGCGCGATGATCTTTCAGCAATTCAACCTCGTGCCGCGCATGGATGTGGTATCGAATGTACTGCACGGAACGCTGAACCGCCACTCGACGTTGGCGACCATGTTCAACCTGTTCCCGATGGAAGACATCCATCGCGCCATCGATATTCTGGATCGCCTTGGCATCGCCGAGCATGCGCCCAAACGCGCCGAGGCACTATCGGGCGGCCAGCAACAACGCGTCGCCATTGCGCGAGCGCTGATGCAGAACCCCAGCATCATTCTGGCGGACGAGCCCATCGCCTCGCTGGATCCAATGAACGCACAAGTCGTTATGCAGGCACTGCGTAGTATCCATGAAGAAGACGGCCGTACCGTCATCGCCAACCTGCACACACTGGACACAGCGCGCCGCTATTGCGACCGCGTCGTTGGTATGCGCGACGGCCGAATTGTCTTTGATGGCCTGCCCGAGCAACTGACAACTGGCGTGGCCCGCGAAATCTATGGTGCCGATGCCAGCTTCTCGGAAGAGGCGACCTCGACCGAGATCGAAACGCTCGACGCGACCCAAAAGGCCCTGATGGAAGCCGAAGCCACCATCTAAGCCCCACCACCCTTTTCATCGACCGGCCGATGAAAGGCCGGCACATCAAACCGGAGAGAGACAGATGAAAAAACTTATTGCTGCCCTGGTGGCCACTACTGCAATGGCCGCGCCTGCAATGGCTCAGGAAATCAGCGAGTTCCGCATCGGCATTCTGGGTGGCGAGAACGCCCAGGACCGTCTGAGCAAGCAGGAATGCCTGCGTCAGCAGACTGAAGACCTGCTGGGTGTCGAGACCAAGCTGTTCGCGCCCGCGGATTACAACGGCGTAATTCAGGGGCTGCTGGGTGGCACCATCGACATGGCCTGGCTGGGTGCATCCGGTTACGCCAAAACCTACCTGAGCGATCCTGAAGCGGTTGAGCCTGTTCTGGTCAAGGTCAACACCGATGGCAGCTACGGTTATTATTCGATCGGGTTTGCCCGCAAGGACAGTGGTATTGCCTCGTTGGAAGACATGAAGGACAAGACCTTCGGCTTCGGCGATCCTAACTCGACCTCGGGCTTCCTGATCCCGTCGATCGAAATTCCACAGGCCACCGGCGCAACCATGACTTCGGGTGACTATTTTGGCGAAGTAAAATTCACCGGCGGCCATGAGCAGACCATCGTGGCAGTAAACAACGGTGACGTTGATGGTGGTGTGACATGGGCCGACGGTCTGGGAGACTGGGAAGACGGTTATCAGTCCGGCGCGCTGCGCCGTGCCGTGGATGCCGGTCTGGTCGACATGAACGATCTGGTCGAGATCTGGAAATCCGCTCCGATCCCTGAAGGCCCGTTCGTGCTGCGCACTGAACTGCCGGAAGATGTCAAAATCAAGATGACCGGTATGCTGGCCTCGATGAATTCGATTGATCCCGACTGCATGTACAACGTTCTGGGCGGTGAATCCAAAGGGCTAATGCCGATCACCCACGACGCTTACGAAATCATCATCGAAGCACGCAAGTTGAAGTCCAACTAAGCCTGCATCTCCAATGATCGGGGTCCGGTGGTAAACCGGGCCCCTTTTACCCACTCAGGAGCATTCCATGACAGACCTGACCGCGGGGTCCCCCAGCGTCGACCGGATCCGGGCCGACTATTCCGAGATGACACGGCGCAAGCGGGTCTATGGTGGTATCCTTCTGATCGTTTTTGTGGCCCTGATGGCCGCTGGTTTCCGAACAGCCGATGCCCGCAATGCCGGCAATTTTGTTGACGGCTGGCACCGCATCTTCGACTACCCGGCCGAGGTTTTATCGGAGGCGTGGGAAAAGATCGGCGCGATGCCGGAAAACCTTGTGAAGTTCTTCCCAGCTTTGGTTGAAACGCTCAACATCGCCGCAGCCTCAACGCTGATCGGCGCAATCGGCGGAACGTTTCTGGCGTTAATGTCCACGCGCGGCATGGCCTTGTGGCCTTCGTTAATCCCACTGTTCCGTCGCATAGCCGATATCTGCCGTGCTGTACCTGAGATCGTAATCGCGCTGGTCCTGATCTTCGTGCTGGGTGGTGGCCCGGTTCCGGCGATGATCGCGATTGCCATTCACACAGCCGGGGCACTTGGAAAACTGTTTTCTGAAGTGAACGAAAACGCTTCGCTGAAACCGGTCGAAGGCCTGTATTCGGTTGGCGCGAGCTGGTCCCAGCGGATGTACCTGGGCGTGATCCCACAGGTCGGCCCGAACTATGTCAGCTATGCGCTGCTGCGGTTCGAGATAAACATTCGCGCTTCGGCCATTCTGGGTTTTGTTGGCGCTGGCGGACTTGGATACGAATTGCGCAATTCGATGTCCTGGGGGCAGGGGCGCTATGACGAAGCTGCCGCGATCTTTCTGCTACTGTTTGTCACCATTGTCGTGGTCGATCAGATCTCGGGTATCCTGCGTGACCGTCTGACTCACGGATCTGAAAAAGGAGCGCGGGCATGAGCACCTTCGCCACCAATCTGACAATTTATGAGCTCAAGACCGAGGCCGACCGTTTGTTCATCCGTAAACGGCTGACGAACTTTGGACTGCCCGCGTTGGTGCTTGCCTACCTTGCCTATGTCTTCTTTGCCTTCGACGTTCCGGGATTGGCCGAACGGGCAAACTGGGAAAACGGCAAGACGCTGGTGGCCGACAGCTATAGCTATAAAACCCATGTCACGCGTGACAACCGCACTGGCGAAGTCTCGGCTGCCATCGAGGGTGAGCGCAAAGGCGCATACCCCGAAGGTGAGGCCCCGGAGTGGGTCTCGCTGGGCGATACCACGGTGATCGATCTGGAAAACGGCCACATTGTGCGCTTTGGCCCCGAGACTGTTGAATACGATATCCCCTGCTATGGCACCGTCCGCGCCACCCCAACCCGGTCGGCCGGAGTTCAGGCCGAATTGCCCGCAGGCGAGGTGCCGGACTGGATCAACGTCTCCAAGAACAGGATGGCGATCACCACGGATGCCGGGCGCTTGACCGTGACGCGGAACCGGTCAGAGGTGTTCCGTTACTTCAACGGGTGGGAGCTGTTCTGGTTCACGCTCGACAGCCCTTATTACGGCAAATCCCTCTGGGAACTGGCGGGCCTCGCCGCAAAGGGCGAAGGCGGGGCAATCCTGAATGATTTCTGGACCAACAAGATGTGGCGGCATCAGGACGTGGCCTGGGCCATCTTCGAGACAATCCTGATGGCCCTCCTGGGCACATTCGGCGCCGGCATGGTCGCACTGCCGCTGGCCTTTCTGGCAACGCGCAATTTCAACCCACTTAAGTCCCTCCGGTTCCTGACGCGCCGTGTGTTTGACTTTGTTCGCGGTGTGGACGCGCTGATCTGGACGGTTGTGTTGGCGCGTGCATTTGGACCTGGTCCACTCACCGGCGCGCTGGCCATTCTGGTGACCGATACCGGAACCTTCGGCAAAATCTTCTCGGAAGCGCTGGAAAATGTGGACCAAAAACAGATTGAGGGCGTTCAGTCCACAGGGGCCAATGCGCCGCAGCGGTATCGTTTTGGCGTTATCCCGCAGGTGACGCCGGTGCTTCTGAGCCAGTTGTTGTATTTCCTCGAATCCAACACCCGCAGTGCTACCGTGATCGGCGCGATCACGGGCGGCGGCATTGGGCTTTTGCTGACTCAGGCAATCATCACCCAGAAGGACTGGGAAGAGGTTGCTTACTACATCGTCCTAATCATTCTGATGGTGATGCTCATGGACTGGTTCTCGGGTTGGCTGCGCCGGCGGCTTATCCAGGGTGAGACTGGCAAGAAACGCAGAGCCAAGAACGCCAAGGCAAAGCCATTCCTGCTGCCGTGACCCAAACGAAGGACACCAAAACCATGCCACGACTGAGTTCCGACCAGCCGTTTATCCACCCTGATTGCAATATCACTGCAAGCTCTTTTGGCGAGTTTGTCGAGATCGGCGCTGGGACGCGTGTGGCGAATTCGGTTTTTGGTGATTACTCCTATTGCGACCGGACCTGTGACATCGCGAATGCCGAAATCGGAAAATTCGCAAACATCGCAAGCTTCACGCGGATCGGCGCGACGGATCATCCGATGGAGAAGGCGTCATTGCATCACTTTCTGTACCGCTCGGCGGACTATTGGGATGATGCGGAAGATGACGCGGAGTGGTTTGGACATCGCGCCAGCCGCATCACCCGGATCGGCCATGATACCTGGATTGGCCATGCTGCGATCATCAAACCCGAAGTGACCGTCGGCCATGGGGCCATTATCGCTTCAGGTGCGGTGGTCACCAAGGATGTTGCGCCCTATACGATCGTTGGTGGTGTCACGGCTGAGCTGATCCGGGGCCGGTATTCGCAAGGCGTTGCAAATCGCATGATGGAATTGGCCTGGTGGGATTGGGATAACTCCCGGCTGCGCGCGGCCCTGCCGGATTTCCGCGTCCTGAGTGCCGAAGCATTTCTGGAGAAATACGAAACTGCCTGAGCAAATCGACGATAATTCTCCCGTACACGCGTCCGGATCAGCTACGCCCAACGGGATGAAACCTCCGTCTTGAATACAGGCGTGAGGGCATCTGCCGTCTAGTCCTCGTTCAGGGTCAGAGTCACCCGGTCGCCGGCAAAGACTGTGCGGCCAAATTCAACGGGCAGACCATTCGGATCTGCGTTGACGCCAACGGAAAACAGAACCGGCGCACCCTCGGTCACTCGAAGGTGCAGGGCTTGCGTTGCCGTCGCCGCGCGCGCCGTCAAGCGCGTCGAGATTCGGGTGTAGTCCTCGATCCCGCATTGCTTCAAAGCCTTTGTCACAGATTCCGTTTCCGAAAGAGCTTCAAGAATGCCAGGCAGGCGATCAGCGGGAAAAACGCTTTGAAATAGTCCGATTGGTTGCCCGTCGGCCAGTGACAGCCCGTCATATACGTGTACCTGATCGCCTACCGCTATTTCCAATGCCTCCGCTTCAGTTTCATCTGCGGCACGCGTCGTCAGTGTCAGGATCTTTTTTCCGGGGATCTTGCCACTGGCCGAGATGCTTTTGTGGTATCGGACGCGTTTGCCGATGGCATAATCGGTCGGGCGGGCAGCCACGAAAACGCCGGCGCCGCGGCGGGCATGCACCAGACCTTGGTCCGCCAAATCTGACAGCGCGCGTCTCACCGTATGGCGGTTGACCCCGTGTTTTGCTGCCAACTGCGCTTCGGTCGGCAGGCGGTCGCCGGTGTTGTATCGACCTTCCGCAATGTCCGATGTCAGGTGCAGCGCGATACCTTTCCAGACGGGTGTTTTTCTCATGTCATCAAAACTTCACAAGGTTGCGGATTGCCAGCTGCAGCGGTGAGCTGTAATATTTGTCTAGTTGTATAGTTTAGATAGACAACCCGGCCAAGAGGCTTTGATGGCAGATCAGACAAAAATATTGAACGCGGAACGGCAGGACTGGATGGGTCTGTTGGCGCGTGCGCCAGAAAGTGCGTTGATGACACTCTGGGACAGGTACGAAACCCACCCGAGCTTTGAGTGGCTGCGAAGCCCCGAAATCGGCGGGGTCATGGTGCGCGGGCGCGCTGGAGGCACGGGCGATCGGTTCAATCTTGGTGAAATGACCGTCACACGCTGTTCACTGATGTTGCAGGATGGAACAGTTGGACATGGGTACGTGCAGGGCCGGTCTAAACCGAAGGCCGAAGTGGCCGCCTTGATAGATGCTCTGATGCAGACCCCCGCAGCGGGTACGGTTCATGATCAGGTGATCGCGCCGCTCAAAGAGCAGATG
Source organism: Ruegeria atlantica (assembly GCF_013032505.1). Taxonomy (GTDB): domain Bacteria; phylum Pseudomonadota; class Alphaproteobacteria; order Rhodobacterales; family Rhodobacteraceae; genus Ruegeria; species Ruegeria atlantica_F. Next base: position 428,793 of record NZ_WQCG01000003.1, on the reverse strand, counting down.
GAGGCTGACAAAACGGGTCGGGCTTCCAAGGCTGCGGCGACAAAAGTTGAGTTTTTCACCATGGTGAGGGGAGAAGATTGATGACGGCGCAACCCCACTATTCTGGCGGTTTTCAGAACGCACCGGTCCAGGCCGCGCATGCATTCCGCGCCGCCATGACCGTAATGGCCCGGCCCGGCGAAATCCGTGAACTAAACGGCAGTCGCCCTCCAAACCCCTTGTCTACTGCAGCGGGAACGCTGTTGCTGACTCTGTGTGATCCCGAGACAAAGGTGCACTTGGCTGGCGCGATCAATACCGATGCAGTGCGCGAGTGGCTGACCTTTCACACCGGCGCGCCCCTTGCGCAGGCGGCCGATGCAGATTTCGCCGTCGGGCGCTGGGCCGAGCTGGGGTCATTGGGCACTTACCGTATCGGCACCGCTGAATACCCGGATCGGTCGGCCACATTGATTGTAGAATGTGACGAGTTGCAACAGGCCGGTGCCGAGCTAAGCGGTCCGGGGATCAAGGGAACGGCTCAGCTTTTCTTGCCGGATATTCCGGCGTTGCAGGCCAATGCGGCTTTGTACCCGCTTGGGTGCGACTTCTTTTTCACCTGCGGGAACCGGGTTGCAGCCCTTCCGCGCAGTACCCGGATCAGCATGGAGACCTAAGCAATGTATGTCGCAGTCAAGGGTGGCGAGAAGGCCATCGAAAACGCGCATGCCTGGTTGGCGGAAGAACGTCGCGGCGCACCCGACATTGCCGAGTTGAGCATCGCGCAAATCCGCGAGCAGCTGAGTCTGGCAGTCAACCGGGTGATGGCCGAGGGGTCTTTGTACGACCCCGATCTGGCGGCTTTGGCCATTAAACAAGCGCGTGGCGATCTGATCGAAGCGATCTTTCTGATACGGGCATACCGAACGACGTTGCCGCGACTTGGTTATTCGAACCCCGTCAAGACGGATGAAATGGCGTGTGATCGACGGATCTCGGCCACGTTCAAGGATGCGCCGGGTGGGCAGGTGCTGGGGCCAACCTTTGATTACACGCACCGCTTGCTGGACTTCAAATTGGCCGCAGAAGGTGAGGTTCCGGTCGCACCCACATTGCAACCCCGAACCGAGGCGACGCCACATATCACGGAGTTCCTGAAGGGTGAGGACATTATTCAGGATGAACCCGCCAGTGACGCCACCCCTGGTGATCTGACGCGCGAACCGATGGAGTTTCCGTCGAACCGCCCCCTGCGTCTGCAATCCCTAACCCGCGGGGATGAGGGGTTTGTGCTGGGCATGGCCTATTCCACCCAACGCGGCTACGCCCGCAATCACGCTTTCGTCGGTGAGTTGCGGATCGGAAAGCTCGCAGTTGAGATGGACATCCCGGAACTGGGTTTCGCCATCGACATCGGCGAAATCGAATTGACCGAATGCGAGACGGTGAACCAGTTCAAAGGTTCCAAGACGGAACCCCCGCAATTCACCCGTGGCTATGGTTTGGTGTTTGGTCAGTCTGAACGGAAATCCATCGCGATGGCTTTGGTGGATCGCGCCCTGCGTTGGGAAGAGTTGGGCGAAGACAATCTGGGCGCACCCGCGCAGGACGAGGAATTCGTGCTCAGCCACGCGGACAACATTCAGGCGACGGGTTTCCTCGAGCATATCAAGCTGCCGCACTACGTGGATTTCCAGTCCGAGCTGGAACTGGTTCGCAAACTACGACGCGAAGCCGAAGAACGGATAAAGCCGAAAGAGGCTGCGGAATGAAAGTCGAGCCAAGGGAAAGGGGGCATCTATGAACTGGATAGCGCCCGCATATACGGGGCGGCCAGCTAAGCTGGGGAATTTACCATCCCGCCTTATTGGCGTCGCAGGTTTCTACCGGGCGGCGAGTCCCTTCGCGCGCCAACAGATTCCCACTCGCCCTTCGGGTCCCGCTTTTGCGCACGGCGACGACGCTTCGCATGACGCGAGTGAAAGAAAAGATACAGCAACAGCGCTAACAACAGCGCGCCCAACAAAAATACGTCCACAAAAACACCAAAAACAAAGTGATACATCAAAATGAATGAGTATAACTTCGCATATTTGGACGAACAAACCAAGCGAATGATCCGCCGCGCCATATTAAAAGGACTGGCAGTGCCCGGATATCAGGTCCCTTTTGCCAGTCGTGAAATGCCGATGCCCTATGGTTGGGGCACCGGTGGAGTGCAGGTTTCAGCCGCGACATTGATGCCAGAGGACACGTTAAAAGTGATCGACCAAGGTGCAGATGACACCACCAACGCCGTGTCGATCCGCAAGTTCTTTGAGAACACAGCAGGCGTGGAAACGACTGAGGAAACCGAGAAGGCCACCATTATCCAGACCCGCCATCGTATCCCCGAAGCGAAGCTACGCGAGGATCAGATTATCGTGTATCAGGTGCCAATTCCGGAACCTTTGCGCTTTTTGGAACCGCGCGAAACGGAAACGCGCAAGATGCACAGTCTTGAAGAATACGGGCTGATGCATGTGAAACTGTATGAAGACATCAGCCAACACGGGGCGATCTCGACCGCATATGCCTATCCGGTGAAAGTGTCTGACCGCTATGTGATGGACCCGTCGCCGATCCCGAAATTCGACAATCCAAAGCTTGAGATGGACGCGATCCAACTATTTGGCGCAGGTCGCGAACAACGAATTTACGCAGTTCCCCCGCACACCAAGGTCGTCAGCCTGGATTTCGAGGACTATCCTTTCGAGGCAACCAAGGCCGCTCATCCATGCGACTTGTGCGGCAGCGATGACAGCTATCTGGACGAAGTGATCATGGATGATGCTGGCAACCGCATGTTTGTCTGTTCCGACACTGATTTTTGCCGGTCACGCCGAAAAGCGGGCCACAAAGGCCGACTGGCCGAGGAGAATGCGGCATGACCCCCCTGTTGCAGGTCAAAGGCATCGAAAAGCACTATGGTGCGCGGATCGGTTGCTCGGACGTGAGTTTTGATCTCTACCCCGGTGAGGTGATGGGGATCGTGGGCGAAAGCGGTTCTGGCAAGTCGACGTTGTTGAATTGCTTGGCCGGTCATTTGGAACCTGACGCTGGGCAGGTGATTTTTGACACCCGCGCCGACGGCCCGGCGGATACGGTCACCATGTCCGAACCGGAACGCCGGATGTTAAGTCGAACGGACTGGGCTTTTGTGCACCAGCATGCGCGCGATGGCTTGCGCATGTCGGTCAGCGCTGGCGGAAATATCGGTGAGCGCTTGATGGCAGTGGGTGATCGTCACTATGGCACCATCCGCGATCGAGCGATCGATTGGTTGGGACGGGTCGAGATTGACGAGACTCGTGTTGATGACCGGCCTTCGGTCTTTTCTGGCGGGATGCAGCAGCGATTGCAGATCGCCCGCAATCTGGTCACCGGGCCACGCCTTGTGTTTATGGATGAACCAACGGGCGGACTGGATGTGTCGGTTCAGGCGCGTCTGCTGGATTTGCTGCGCGGGCTGGTACGTGAGATGGGGCTGAGCGCTGTTATTGTAACCCATGATCTGGCGGTTGTTCGCCTGTTGGCAGACCGTTTGATGGTGATGAAGGACGGACGCGTTGTTGAGGCAGGGTTGACAGATCAGGTACTGGACGACCCGCAGCATGCTTACACGCAACTGCTGGTGTCCAGCGTTCTGCAGGTGTGAGGGCGAGGAAGATGATTGAACTCAAGGACGTGAGCAAAAGCTTCACCCTGCATAATCAGGGCAGTGCGGTAATTCCGGTGATGGAGGGTGCCTCGCTCAAAGTCGCCCCCGGTGAGTGCGTTGCTCTGACCGGGGCGTCGGGCGCCGGCAAATCGACGCTGATGCGGGTGATCTATGGAAATTATCTGGCCGCATCAGGCCAGGTTCTTGTCGGTGGTCTGGATGTTGCAAGGGCCGAACCACGTGAAATTCTGGCTCTGCGGCGTGAGACGCTTGGCTATGTCAGTCAGTTCCTGCGTGTTGTTCCCAGAGTGCCGACACTGGAGGTGGTGGCTGAGCCGCTGTTGGCTGTCGGATGTGCCAGGCAGGCGGCGCTGGACAAGGCGGCGGATTTGCTGGCGCGCTTGAACATTCCCGAAAGACTATGGAGCCTGAGCCCAACCACCTTTTCGGGTGGCGAGCAGCAGCGGGTGAACATTGCGCGTGGATTTGCGCATGACTACCCGGCAATGCTGCTGGATGAACCGACCGCCTCTCTGGATGCGCAAAATCGTGAAACGGTCCTGTCTTTGATCGAAGAGGCCAAAGCACGCGGTGCTGCGATTGTTGGCATCTTTCACGATATCGAAGCGCGCAACCGAGTCTGTGATTGCGAGATCGATGTATCCGAGTTCACGCCAGGAATGGTCGCATGACCCTTGCACCTGTCATAGCCGTTGTAGGCCCGTCAGGAGTGGGCAAAGATAGCGTGATGGACGCGCTGGTCGCGCGGAAGCCGGGTATCCAGCGGGTTCGCCGGGTGATTACCCGCCCCAAGGGCGAAGAAGGCGAAGATTTCGACCGGGTGTCGGTCGAAATCTTCGAAAAGATGGTGCAGGACGGGACCTTTGCATTGCACTGGAAGGCGCATGGGCTGCACTACGGAATCCCGATTGAAATCGCAAAGCAACGACAATCGGCCGATGCGCTTTTGGTCAATCTGTCCCGTTCAGTTCTATTGAGCGCACAAGACGTTTTTGGCGACCTGATCGTGGTCTCGCTGACGGCGGATCCCAAGGTGCTTGCACAGCGTCTTTCCGTGCGCGGGCGGGAAAGCGCCAGTGATCAGGCCCGTCGCCTAGAGAGGGCTGGTATTGCCTTGCCGGACGGGCTGAACCGTGTGATCGAAGTTGACAATTCCGGACCGCTAGAGGTCGCGATCACCAAGATCCTTGTCGGGCTTCAACCAGAAAGGGCGTAGCGATGGATCAGATGAAACTTACCATCCTCGGCCTCGCGCATAAGCGCCAAATCCCGGATATCAAACGGAGTGGGCAACAGGGGGACCAAATGGTCCTCCAACGCCGCCTGAACCGCTTTCAGCGTTGGTTTATCCAGTTTTCCGCTGAGGGTGATGTGAAAGCGGAAGGTGTCCATCACGTAAGGATAGCCCCAACGCAGCAAGTTGGCGTCCTGTTCCGGGGTCAATCCCGAGGCGCGTCTGCGGTTCAGTTCCGCTGCGGATGCGGGGGCGCGAAAACTATCCAGTTCGCGGACGCAAGCCGCAGCCAGAGCGTTCAGAGCAGTGGTTTCGCCCAAGGGCCGCAGGGCAAGAAACCGTCCAAGCCTGGCGATTTCAAACCCGTCCAGCCTGACGGGCGGTCGCGTTTCGGCCAACTGTTCGCAGGCTTCCTGCAAATCGACCTGAGACTGCCCCTTGTTCAGGCGAAATGGCGGCTTCATGGTTGCGTGAAGGCCATATTTTCGCGGGACTTCGGTTGCAGCTGCAACATCCACACCCGCAACTACGGGGTGGGCGATCTTGGAGCCAGTTTCCATGTCCCAGCCCAGCCATCGGGTTGCAAACCTCGTCCATTCGGCCTGAGCCGGTGGCGCAAAATAGATCGCGTATCGCGTGAATGTCACATTGGCCTCCTATGCGTGGCCTTCCCAATATCCCAAACCTTGTGAAGTTCAGATGACAGAAGAAATGATACTTGCCAATGCCACGCTTGTTCTTCCCGATGAGACGGTTACAGGCAGCATTCGGATCGTAGAGGACACAATTGCTGAGGTCGCGACCGGCGCAACTGTTCCCGTTGGTGCCACGGATTGCCAAGGCGACTACGTCTGTCCGGGCCTGGTCGAACTTCACACCGACAACCTTGAGCGCCACATCCAGCCGCGCCCAAAGGTTGACTGGCCCCATGCCGCCGCCATTCTGGCCCATGATGCCGAGCTTGCCAGTACCGGGATCACCACCGTGTTCGATGCAATGCGCATCGGTTCGATTCTGTCTGGGCAGCGCTATGCCAAATACGCGCGCGGTCTGTCGCGTGAGCTGTGGCAACTGCGGGAACAGGACGCGCTGAAGATCAGCCACTTTCTGCATCTACGCGCCGAAATCTGTTCGGAAACCCTGACCGAGGAATTGGCCGAATTCGGGCCTGAGGACCGCGTAGGTTTGGTCTCACTCATGGATCACACGCCGGGACAGCGCCAGTTCCGCGATATGTCTAAGTTGCAAGCGTATCTGAAAGGTAAGTTGGGCCTGGAGGGCGATGGTTTCATGCAACATGTGGCCGACCTTAAGGCGATGCGCGACCGCTATGGCGATCAGCATGAGGTAGAGACGGTAAAAGCCGCCAAACGCTTTGGTGCGATGCTGGCCAGCCATGATGACACAACAGACGAACAAGTGCGCATATCGGCCGGTCACGGGATTACGCTTGCCGAATTTCCGACTACGGTCGAGGCCGCGCAGTCCTGTCAGGACCACGGCATCAAGGTAATGATGGGGGCGCCGAACGTGATACGCGGCGGGTCACATTCCGGCAATGTCGCAGCGCACGAACTGGCTGCGCTCGGCTATCTGGACATCCTGTCCTCGGACTATGTGCCCTCCGCATTGTTGCTGTCCGCTGCGCGACTGGGTGAAGTGTGGGGCGATTTTGCCCGCGGTTTGAGAACCGTCACAAAAACACCGGCGGATGTCGTTGGACTTGATGATCGTGGTGCGCTGCGGGCAGGCGCGCGCGCGGACATCATCCGGTTCCGAATGCGCGAAGGCATCCCAGCTTTGGATGGCGTTTGGTCGCGCGGGCGCCGCGTCGCCTGATCAGGCCCTGTAGAACAAGTAGCGGTCCGGTGCGATGGTGTCTGGCCCGCTGATCTGTTCAAGGCCAACAAGCGGCTGGCCCGAGATCAACAGACCTCCGGGCAGCATCACCTGTGCGATCAAAGGGCTCAGGCGCGCAGCTTCGGCGACGTCCTCTTCCTTGACGCCGCGCCCGAAGTCATAGTGGGCCAGCGCAATTTTTGGTCCACCTTGCGCGAGATTCTTCAACATCGGCTCGGCTTCACCCTGCAGAAAATCCTCTGCCGGAGGGGTGCTGGAAGGATGACATTGCAGCACGCGGTCCATAACCCAAATCCTACGATCCGGAAGAATTTCCCGCAGGTGGTCATATGTGCGCCCGTTTCCCAAGCCCATGTCCAGCACGTCGCCTGCCATATCCGAGATCTGATCGACCGCCCAATTCAAACCATCACGCTGTGCGGTCAGGCGGCGCAGCATGGAATCCAGTCGGCTCATTCAGATCTCCTTATTCAGTCGGTATTGGCGGCAGACCAGACAAAACCCGGCCCATCCAACAGCCGGTTCAGTAGGTCATGGGTAAAGGCCCAGATGTCCTCATCATGAACCAGATGGTGGGTCAAGACACCAAAGGGCTCGGCGTTGTCTGCGCCGCCCTCACGGCGGTCTTGCAGCAGCTGCGTCGTTTTGGTGATCAATGTCTCGACGTCAGCCAGTCCGCGTGATCCGCGCCAGTCGATTGGGTCCAGATGCGTGTTAACCTGGATCATCCCGGGGGCCGCCTGCGTGTTCGACCGCGGCGTAGCGGTCGACAAGATGCGGTATCCTGCTGCAGGCAACTCCTGCACGACCTCTGGTGCGATGCGGTTCCAGGGCGGCACGAACATAGGGCAAAGCCGATCCCCGAACAGCGCCCGCATGCGCGCCATTCCGGAACGGATATCTTGAGTGATTTCGGCCATGTCCCGATGCAGGCGAAACTCGGATTTCTTTTCATCCGGCGGTGCGTGGTTCAAATGAGCCCATCCGTGCACGACCGGGATAATGTTTGAATGGGCATCTACATATTCGACCAAGACGTCTTTGACGTCGCGTGGGATAATGGCCAGATGAACGGGCACCCCAAGTTGGTCAGACATCGTAGACAACCGATCAAGCTGGGGCGTTGTAGAAATGGCATCATCGTCACGCCACCAAAGAGGCAGGGTCAGCCCCTTCTGCTGCCAGATTTCCAACTCAACCGTCAGATTACGCCAATCAAGACTCATCCACGACGCTCCAACAGTGTTTTGGTAATCTGCACAGATTGTGCGGCCCCATTGAACCCCTGATCTGAGACCGCGCGAGGGTTCGACGAAATCACACGATTGACGGTCTCTGCCAACAGATCACCGTTTAAATCTTTGCTTGCGATGACATCTATCGCGGGCAGATCCGCAAGGGTGCGCGCGCGCAGACGTTGTTCAACCTCATTGCCATCATCGAAAGGGATGAAAACGGCTGGGGTTCCTGATTGGAGAATATCCAACGCTGTATTGTAACCGCACATGCTGACTGACGCCGCCGCCTGGGGCAACATTTGGCGAAAGTCGGGGCGCACCGGTTCCAGAAGGACAGGGGCATCCCTTACGGTTTTTTCCATCTCTTCAATGCGTGCCTTCGCGTCCTGCCCGCCGACCAACAAGCGCCAGCGCCTGTTGGGCATCTTTCGGGCCGCCTCGATGGCCGCATGAAAGATGGGCTGTCCCACCGAACCGCCACCGGCGCTGACCAGAACTTCGTCCTTACCGATGGCCTCTTGGTGGGGCAGCGGCGCTGATGGAGCCACGAAACCGGTATAGAACAGGCGACGTTCCAGGTTCTCGGATACGGGCCAGCTAGCGTTCAGTGGCACAACGCTCTGGTCCGAATGAACAAGGATTCCGTCGTAGTATTCCGCGATGATCTCTTCGGCTCGCTCGGCCTTCGCAGGTTTGGAGGGTGGCGCAAGAATGTCCCGGATCGAACCAAGAATTACAGGACGCGGGCGCATGTCGCGGGCTGTCTCCAGCGCGGCCGAAAACTCACTTGTCAGAGAACGGCGGCCAAACGGATAAAGCTCAGTGATCAAAACGTCCGGCGCAAAGCTGCGAATGGCCTCGACCAGAGCAGTCTTGCGTGCCTCAAAATACTCCTCATCCGCAACCAGGCCAGCCTGTGTCAAAAGGCGGGTGAAATCAGTGCCGTCCGAACGTAAGGGCGGCAGACCCAGCAGGGTCATCCCGGTGGTGTCCAGCTGCGGAGCGGGCATTCCACCAGAGACCACAAAAGTCTCGTGACCATCCGCGACAAAGGCCCGCCCCAGTGTCAAAGCGCGGCTCAGATGTCCGGTGCCCAGCAGGTGTGTGACAACGATCATGACCTTCATGAATGGGCATCCTGTCGGAGCAGGCGAACGGGTTCAGACTGCGGCTGAAAACTATCCATATCAATGACATAAAGGCGGTTTCGCTTGATCTTGAATGGGGCGTCGCCGTCAAAGTTCCACCCCCAGGCCTGGGCTAGAATGACACGCATAATCCCGATGTGGCACACGGCGAGAGTGTCACCCTTCAGCCCGTCCAGCCAAGGTTGCAACCGCGCCCGGACATCTGCCGGGCTTTCGCCGTTCGGTGGGCGAAAGTCCCAGCCCCAGTCCTCGATATGGCGATATCCGCTTTCGGGGTCCGCGATCAGATCAACGCCGCGCTGGCCTTCCCAATCGCCCCAGTTCATCTCGGTCAGAGCTTCTGAGACCTGCGGATCTCGCCCCGCGACCAACGCGGCGGTTTCGCTGGCGCGATGCAGCGGGCTGGACCAGAGCGCGGCCGTGTTCCACGGCTCGGGTAGTTCGTAGCCGGCCAGTTCAGCGCGCGCGTCATCATCAAGGGGAATGTCACTGCGACCCTGAATACGTCCAGCGCGGTTCCAATGAGTGTGGCCGTGGCGCAGTAGGGAAAGTCGGCTCATGCATTGCCTCCGATCAAAGCCCGGGCAGCCTGCCAGAACCGTTCGGTTGCTGCGGGCATAAGGTGGCGGTTGGAAATATACTCTTGGGCACTTGCGCCAAGTGAACGGCGCAGGGCAAGGTCGGCAAGCAGCGTCTGTAGTCTGGCGGCAAGCCCGTCGGATCCGGCATCAACCGCGGGATAGTCAGCCGGTGCCAGAACATCGCGAACGCCGGGCCTGTTCTGCGCAACAACGGGAACTCCACTTGCCTGCGCCTCAAGGTAGATCATGCCATATGCTTCATTGACGCCGGGCCAAACCAAGACCGATGCGGTCGCATAAGACTCTTGAAGAGCGTCGCGATCCAACTGCCCCAGAAACCGGACCTTCGATCCAAATGGTGCCATAAGATCTTCGATCTCTGCGCGCGCGGGTCCGTCTCCTGCAATGTCCAAAACCCAATCCCCGGTCAGATGCGACAGTGCCTGCGCCAGCAGTTGATACGAAGCCATCTTGTCGCCATGCCGCATCATTCCTACCGTCAACATTGACCCGTCACACGAGGACGCAGACGGCAGCGATGTGACCGGCAAAAAGGGCGGTAACTCGATCAGGCGTTGATCGCCGCATTTTTCACGCTCCAGCGTGATCAGGTCGTTGGCCGTGTGGTAAAAAATGACGTCCGCCGCGTCGCAGGCGTCATGTGCAGCCTTCGCAAAATCGGACCACGGGCCGTTTAGACGGCTTGTCGCACGGGTACTTTCCAATTGCACATAAGGTATGTCCCGGGCGGCACACACTTTGGGTCCCAACAGATCAGGGGCTTTGTAATAATTGTGATAGGTCACCCACAGACTCGTGTCTGCGGGCATGTCAGCGATCAGTCGCCGAGCCTCAACATCGGCTTGGAAACGCAGTCGCTGCTGAACTTCTGCGTCGCCGGTTTTGTCATAAATACGCAAGTCCGAGACCAGATCGACCTTGTCGCCCTGCGCCCCGATCGCTCCGATAAGGTTACGCGCCATTTCTCTGTCTCCTGACGGCACCGGGCTATTCGGCGATTTCATCGGTGAGAAAAAGGCGACGCGGGCCATCAGTCTTTGTCCGCGCCCAACGCGCTGAGCCGTTGGGACAATAGGGCAATGCCGGGATCCATGCGGAATTCATCAATCAGACGGGAATAGGCAGCCGCAGCCATTGACGCTGTGCGTTCCGGTTGCGCGGCCAACTCGGTGATTGCACCAGCAAGTGCCGTTGGGTTGTCGTCTGACAAAACACCATGTGTTCCGGTTTCTATGAATTCCGGAATTGCAGAGACCGGCGTCGACAGAATCGGCAATAGCTGAGATGCAGCCTCCATCAGGACATTTGGCAGTCCGTCGCGGTCACCGTCCTCAGCAATCCGGCTGGGCAGAACAAACAGATCAGATGCGCGCATGGCCTCGATCACTTCGGGCTGATCACAGGCCCCTTTCCAGGTGATCCGGTCTGCGATACCAGCGGTCTCAGCCCTTTTGCGCAGGTCGTCCCCCAGTGCACCGCCGCCTATGTGGGTCCAGTGCCAGTCCAGCGAATTGGGCAGAAGAGAAAAGGCATCAATCAGGCGGTCAAAGCCCTTCTTCTCAACCAGACGACCGACCGACAGCATTTGGAACGGCCCATCCGGTGCCCGAGCCGTACGGGCTGGTGGGCTGGGGAAACGGTTCAAGTCCAGGCCGTGATATATCAGGTCGATCCGTGCGGGGTCATCGGCAAGACTGCGCAAATGGGCGGCCCCAATCGCTGTGCAGGTTGCGCCGAAGGCCGCTCCATGAGTGCTGGCCTGTAATTTCTCGGCCTTTTCCCAGTCCGGCGAGGTCCAGATGTCTTTGGCGTGTGCCGAAAAACTCCAAGGCAGGCCGCGCATGATTGCAGCGTAGCGCGCGACCGATGACGGAGTGTGCATGAAATGCGCGTACATCACCTGCGTGTCATCGGGCAATTCGGCGGCCAGAACGCAGGCCTGCCCAAAACGCCGGATGCGGTTATGCGTCGGGTCGCGACGTAGGTCAGAACGCCATACCCTGTATGCCTCGTCATAGCCGGGCAAAGTTTGCGCAGCATGGCGAGCGGCCCAGACGCGATCTGGTTCTTCGTAAAGATATTCCGGTAGGTAGTGGACCTGCCCTTTGAACCGGTCATGCAACGGGTGGCGTTTGATGTCGGTGGGGTGGCGCAGGGACCAGATGTCAAAACGGTGGCCAGCATCCTGAAGCGCGACAAGTTCCTGCGCGATGAACGTCTCGGAAAGGCGCGGCCATCCTTTGACCAGCACCGCAAGCTTGGGTTTTTCTGAAGTCATCCGGTGGCTCGTTCCCGTTCCCCACCAAGCAGCGCATCTACGCGGCTTGTGACATAGTCCAGACCGTCCAGCAGACCTTCGCGGATTGCCTGAGAAGGCAATGGTTGATGCGGCAGATTGCGAATAGCCTCAATCATCGCGTCCGCCGTCAACCCATCGCGGTTTTCGTCCAGCATTCTGACAAGCCCCAGGCCTTCGGCACGAGAGGCGCGGATCCATTGCTCCAACCGCGGCGTGGTGCGGGGAACGATGACCGCACGTTTGTCGAACGACAGAACCTCGCAGAACGTGTTGTATCCACCCATGCAAACGACACCTGCAGCCCCCGCAAACAGCGTTTCGATCTGCGATTCAAAGCCAACGGCCGTGACCCGGCCGTTCAGCGCGGCAACACGAGTCTCGAACTCTTCGCGCAATTCTCCCGACAGGAAGGGGCCATAGACAAGTACAGCGCGCGGCGACAGGCTGGGGTCTTTTTCATAGGCCGACAAAACCTGGTTCACCATGGCTTTGCCGTCGCCACCGCCACCCGGCGTAATCAGGATGTATGGCTGTTCGGGCGGATCACCAATCGGGCCAAGGTCGCGGCGCAGATAGCCGGTCCAGTGGATGCGCGACTGCGCAGCCGGGCTAAGCGGCAAGCCTTCGGTCGGATCATAGATCGAGCGCAACCCGTACACCCAGATTTCGTCGTAAAACTTCTCGGTCGCCGCAATGGCCTCTTTCCGTTCCCACTCGGCGGCCAGCACTTCGGGTTCGTCCAGAACATCGCGAAGGCCAAGGACCAATTTGGTGCGGCGGGTCCGCTGCAGGTTTTCAAGAGTGGGCAACAGCTCGCTGCGGAAACCGGTTGGTTCCTTGTCGACGATCAGAACGTCGGGATCGAACTGCTGCACCGCTGTCTGGATCAGCCCCGCACGCAACTCGGTCACTTCCTCGATACCCATGCCGATCGTTTGGGACGCATAAGAACCATCAGCGCGCTTCGTCACACCAGGTAACCGCACGTGATCAACACGGCGCGGAAAGGTGAAACGTCCTGCTACCGGGGATCCGGTCAGTATCAGGGCTGATGCAAATGGGTCTGCCTGAGTGATAGCGCTTGCCAATGCACGGGACCGGCGCAGGTGACCCAACCCGAACGTATCGTGGCTGTAAAACAGGATGCGCGGCGTACGGCCGGTTGTTTCGTTTTTTCTTACTAGGCTCATGCCTTTGCCCAATTTAGTGTTCTGGTGCAACTCCGCGCGCTTGCACCCGTATCGTATATATTTTTTTCAGCCGCATGCAAAATCACTGATCGCACCAGTTGTTCCCGGCCTGTGTCGATTTTAGCCGTCAGTTTCGCACCCGCGCCTTGTTCTGCATCATTTTCCCGCTCATCCGTCATGATGACAGCACCTGGTCGGTCATATTCAGTTTTTTCCAGGTTGCAAACACTTCTGTTCATAGCATGGTTCCGGGAACACGACTTGACACGATCTTGAGAACCCGGGGGTTGACTATTTGAACCCGCCACTGGGCTTCGATAACCTGTGTTGCGACAGATAAATTGGAAATACACCCGATGACACGCACATTGCTGACCGGATTAACGCTTTTAATTTGGTCCCTTACTTTGACACTGGTCACCGGAGCGGACGCGCAAACCTCGCTCATACCGGGGTATCCCTCGGCTGGGGGCAGCAGTTCGGAAACAACCGACGACAGTGACCTGGCTACGGCGATACGATCCGCGACCGAAGCCGGGGCCAGTGTGATTGTCATCGACAGCGCCGGTCAGATCGTGTCCTCCGGCGCACAAAACGATGTCTCTTCTGAGGCTGCCGCGGCGGACCCGATGGCTGACGGTTCGCAGCTTATGAAAGCGCAGGAGCGGTTTTCGAAGTTTCGCGAATCTATGAACTCAAGGCTTCAGGCGCTGCCCTATTCGATTTTCGAGGTGCAATACATCCTGCGTCAGACCAGCCCGGATGGTCGCATACAGACCTATGTCGAGGTCCTGTTCTGGAACGTTCTTTTCCTTTTGATCGGGCGATGGTTGTCGATTGAAATATACGGCAAGCGTATCGCAAAACGAATTGTAGTCGCGCGATCAAAAGAAGATCCGCAAGGCTATCGAGAGAAAATGCCGTTTTTGGTGTTCCGTTTCCTGATGGGGATAGGAGCCACGATTTTTGCCATGCTGATGGCGCTGATTGTCGGATTCGTGTTTTTTGGCGAGGCCGAAGATATTTCGATCCAGTTCACGGTAACAGCTATTTTCACCGCCTTCTTCCTGTCGCGCACGGTGTCTGACCTGTGGCGTATGGTTCTTTCCCCGTATCTGAGCCAATATCGTCTGCCGCCTTTCTCGGATCGTGATGCCAAACGTTTGTACATCTGGGCTTCGGCACTGGCGACATACGACATTACGGTGGTACTTTTTGCGACGTGGGTGGCGGATTTCGGACTGAACTACAACGTCTACGCCATGGTCTATGGCAGCCTGACGATGCTTGGCGCGATCGGCAATGTCCTGATGATCCTGTTCAACGCGCGTGCCATTTCAAACGCAATTCGTGGTGGACGGACCCCGGATCAGGTGTCGTGGATTCTGCGCTTGATCTCGTTCGCGTGGGCGCCGGTTCTGATCCTCTACATGGTGTTCAGCTGGATCAAACTGGCTGTCGACCTCGTGCTTGAAATCCAAAACTCAATCCCGATCGTGGCCAGCAGCTATGCGATCTTCATGTCGGTTGTGGTTGCTTATGGGGCCATGAACTACCTTCTAGAGCGGTATTTCAATCGGAACCGCCAACTGGAAGAATTGAACGTGGATGCCGACGAGGCGGATCCTGAGGTTGAAGTAATCGAGACGCCGCAGGCGGAAATGCGCAAGCACTCGATTCTGACCTACGAAGATCTGGCGCGACGGGTCGCAGGTATTCTCGCCTTTGTTGTTGGTCTGTATGCACTGGTGGTCATCTGGAATCCGGATGCCAGCTGGAGCGAGGACCTACCGATCGAACGGGCATTGGACGTGATGGTGATCCTCTTCATGGGGTACATCCTGTTCCATTTCTTCCGCATCTGGATCGATTCGAAAATCGCGCAGGAAATTGACGATGGCGGCGGTGAAGCCGAGCTGGGCGATGAAGGCGGAGAAGGTGGGCAGAGCCGACTTGCAACGCTGTTGCCCTTGTTTCGCGGCGCCATATTGGCCGTAGTTGTCGTGACCATCGCCCTGATTGCCCTGATGGAATTGGGTATCAATGTCAGTCCGTTGTTCGCGGGTGCCGGTGTTGTCGGTCTGGCGGTAGGCTTTGGGTCACAGACACTGGTCCGCGATATCTTTTCGGGGGCGTTCTTCCTGATGGATGACGCGTTCCGCAAGGGGGAATACATCGACATCGGCGACGTTAAGGGAACGGTAGAAAAGATCTCGGTCCGGTCGTTCCAACTGCGTCACCATCTGGGCGCGCTGAACACCATTCCCTTTGGCGAGATCAAGGTCCTGACAAACTACTCCCGCGATTGGGTTATCATGAAGCTGCCGCTGCGGGTGACCTATGACACGGACGTTGAGAAGGTGCGTAAGCTGATCAAGAAACTGGGCCAGCAGTTGCTGAGCGATCCGGTGATCGGCGACAACTTTATCCAACCACTGAAGTCGCAAGGCGTGATTGAAATGCAGGACTCTGCGATGATCATTCGGGTCAAGTTCATGACCAAACCGGGCGATCAATGGCTGGTACGCAAGAAGGTCTATCAGGACATCCGGGAATTGTTTGCCCGCGAAGGCATCAAGTTTGCGCACCGTGAAGTCACGGTACGGTTGGCAGAGGGCAAGGAGCCGGAAGATCTGACGCCGAAACAGAGAGAAGCAGTTACTGGTGCGGTGCAGGCTGCGATTGACGAGGACTATTTGGACGATATCGGCCCGGGTGGAGATGATCGCTGAGTGCCTCTCCCGCCCCTTTGGGTGACGCCTCTGACGAGACGTGACCCAAAGCGTTGGGCCAAGCCGCGCGTTCCGCGCGGCGGTTGGTTCAGGTGACGGGCGAAGCCCAAACCGGTGCCGAAGTACCAAGTTTCGGCGCGGGGCCATCCCAAAACATCTTGGCCATGCCAACAGTCAGAGCGGGTTTCAGACGGTGGCCGGGACCCCAGCCTGAGTTTTCGAGCGTATCGCTGTAGTCTGATGGGTTGGCACCGTTGATGACCTCTTTCGTGTCCGACTTGCCGAGTATGGCCAGCAGTTCTGCCGTACGCGCCAGAGAAAGCTGACCCAGCATGATTGAGTTACCCGAGGCCGCTTCGGCAAGGGCCGACAGCACGGCGGACGCCATCAGATAGCCGGTAGCATGATCCAGTGCCTGAACCGGCAACGGAGTTGGTTTGTCTGCGATTGCCCAGTCACGACCCGCATCCGCGATGCCAGCGCTCATCTGGACAAGGCTGTCGAACCCGCGCCGCGCAGCCCAAGGACCTTGCCAGCCATAAGCGTCGAGAGTGACTTCGACCCGGTTAGGGGCCAGTTCATCGCGCTTGGCCCTGGTCAGACCGAGCGCATCCAATGCGCCAGGGCGGTACCCATGGACAAACACGTCGGCCTCAGACAGCAACTTTTGCAGCTTGTCCAAACCAGGTGGTGATTTCAGATCAAGGTATGCGCAAGATTTGCCCAACGAGATATCGGGTATGACACCGGGCTCATCCCAGCCGGGTGGGTCGATGCGCAGAACCTCGGCACCGAAACCGGCGAGAGTTCGCGTTGAAACAGGACCAGCCAAAACGCGTGTGAGATCGAGAACACGCAGGCCCGCAAGCGGGCGTTCTGCCGTGGCCTTTGATCGGTCTCGCAAGTGGATCTGGCGGGGGCTGTGCCACCCTATAAGGGGATCGCGAGACACGGCCCGGCCCTGCGGATGCTCCAACCATTCCGCGCGGCTGCGCATGGCTGCGGAAACGCCGCCCTGCGCCACGATTTCGGATTCGAGTTGACTGGCGGACCATCTTCGCACGGCGTCAGAAACCGCGCCCCGTTCTGCCTTGACCTCAAGAACCTTGAGTGCTGCCTCCCGGTGGCGCGGCAGGTTGGTGTGCAGCCTGATCCAGCCATCCGCTGTCTGATAATCGCCTGCGACCGCATCCCATAGGCTGGGCATCTCCCAACTATTGGGTTTGAAAGAGTACTGATACCAAAGCGACGCCAAGCGATGATCCACAGACACCTCTGGCACGCTAGGCGACAGATTCAAGGCTGTCGTCAGGCGTGCCAGTTCCTGACCTACGGCGCCAAAAGTCGCCGTTGCCAGTTCTGAGACCGCATACACGCTGGACCAAGCCCCGGTTCCCGTTGTCCGGTATCCGTCAGTCGCGGGCAGGGCAGAGATCAAGGTCATTGCTGGTATGGGTCCAGACTGTCGCGCAGCCCGTCACCAAGGAAATTGAACGCCAGTACGACAACGATGATCGGCAGCATCGGGATTGCCGTCCAAGGGTAGATCTCGATCGAGGCCAGATTCTGCGCGTCGTTTAGCATCACTCCCCAGCTGACGGCCGGGGCCCTCAGCCCCAGACCCAGAAAGCTAAGTGCCGTTTCCCCAAGTATCATAGCCGGGATCGATAGCGTGGCTGAGGCGATCAGATGCGACATGAAGTTGGGCAGCAGGTGTTTACGGATGACCCGGCCCGAGCTTGCGCCCATCATCTCGGCGGCGCGGACGTATTCCTCTTCCCGAAGGGACAGGAATTTGGCGCGTACCGAACGGGCGAGGCCGGGCCAATCGAGTATCCCCAGAATAATCGAGATGATGAAGAACACCGCAACCGGGCTCCAGTTCGAAGGCACCGCAGCCGATAGCGCAAGCCAGAGCGGTAGTTCAGGCAGCGAACGCAAGACCTCGATAACCCGGTTGATGACCCAGTCGATCTTGCCGCCAAAATACCCGGCCATCGATCCAAACAGGATGCCAAGGAAGAACGACACCGAAATGCCGATCAGACCGACCGTCAGCGACAGCTGTGCGCCGTACAGGATGCGGCTGAACACATCGCGACCCAGACGATCCGACCCCCAAAGGAATAGTGTTGCGCCCTCGGGCGCGCAGAACAAGTGGGTGTCGGATTTGATAAACCCGGCAAGCTTGTACTCAGCCCCTTCGCAGAAAAAGCGAATGGGGCGTGGATCTTCGGTGTCAGGCACGAATTTCCATTGAAAGGTCTCAAGATCAGCCTCGGCCACGATGGGATAGACATGCGGGCCGATGAAGCTGCCATCATGGAACCAGTTGATGCTTTGTGGCGGGGCATAAAGATGTTCGCCGTTCCGCTCGTTCGGACCATAAGGCGCAATGAACCCTGCGAAGGGCAGCATCAAGTAACAGAACAGCAGGAAGATGCCAGAAATCAGGCCCAGCTTGTGAGTCCTGAACTTGCGCCAGACCAGAACCCAGTTCGGCGCGTCCAGATCGGCGCGCTCCAACTGTTGCAGGGAGGCTTCCGGGTCGAAAGGTGCGTCGTCGACAAAGCGACCGTCGGTGTGTTTGGTCACGCTTCACGCCCCTCGTACCGAATGCGCGGGTCCAACATGACCAGCAAGATGTCAGAGATCATGGTGCCAATCAGGGTCAGCAAAGCCACGAACATTAGAATAAAGGCAGACAGGAACTGGTCCTGAGTTTTCAGCGCTGTCAGCAGTGTTGGGCCGATGGTCTGCAAACCAAGCACGACCGATACCAGAACTGAGCCGGATACCATCGATGGCAGCAGGTTTCCGATATCAGCGACAAAGGGGTTGAAGGCCACGCGCAGCGGGTATTTTGTCAGCATCCGTGACGGGGCCATGCCTTTGGCGATGGCCGTCTCAACATATGGCTTGCCGAGCTCATCCAGCATGTTCGCGCGCAGGCGTTGCATCATGGCTGAAGCACCGGATGTGCCAATTACGAAGGTCGGCACGATCAGATGGACAAGAATGGATTTCAACTTTTCCCAGCTCATTGGTTGGCCTTCAAAGGACGGATCCATCAGGCCGCCGATGGGCAAGTTGAAATAGCGATGACCGTAATAGAAAAGGATCAGCGCCAGCAGGAAGTTCGGTGTGGCCAAGCCAAGATAACCGACAAAGGCGGACGTATAGTCGATCCAGGTCCGCGATTTTGCTGCAGCGAGAACGCCCAGCGGCAGGGCAACGGCGTAAACAAACAGGATAGCGGCCAGATTGACCACAACTGTCAGCCACAAAGTATCGCCAACAATTTCGGCCACGGGGCGGTCGAATTCAAAGGACCAGCCATAGTTGCCTTGCAGCAGGCCCTCAAATCCGTGCGGACCGGGCCAAAACCCCATCCAAATCAGGTATTGCTCCCATACGGGACGATCCAGAGCATATTCGGCGCGAAGGAACTCGGCCTTGGCCACCCCGGCGGACTGACCCGATGCCTGCAATTCAGCAATCTGGTTGCTCAGATAATCACCGGGTGGAAGGTTGATGATCACGAAGATCAGAACCGACACCACCAGCAAAGTCAGCAGCATCGTGAAAAAGCGATACACCGCATAGCGCAGCATGACCATTTAGCTGCTCCTGATTAGTCGGCGAAAAAGAATTCGTCTGGGCGGTGAATGCCGAAATGTGCGCCGGGCTCCCATGCCCACATGCCTTGCTCGGGCACGTTGCGCAGACGGTTGGACACTACGATCGGCTGTGGTGCGCCGTTCAGAATTCCGATGGCGAAAAGCTGATCGGCGTGGATGTTCAGCATTTCTGACCAAACGACCGAACGCTCTTCATCGGTGGTGGCGGCCTCCCAATCATGGGCCAATTCCATCAGACGCTTGGCCTCGGGCATGTCAGGGGCTTCACCAACGTCCCCGCCGGTCTGGTAAAACTGTCCCCATTTGGGCCAGGCCAAAAACACCTGATCCGTGGGAGCCAGGTACGCGGGCGAGGTGTGGGCTTGCGGGATACCGTCATCCCAGCCGAACCACACTGAGGCCATAGTATTGCCTGCAAACACGCGATTACGCAGAATGTCCCGGTCCAGAGGGCGCATTACAAGGTCTACGCCGATCTCGCGCCACGTATCCGTGACGATCTGAAGTGCGTTTTCAACCTCTTGCCGCTCGCCGGCGGTTTCGATGATCAACTCCATCGGGCGGCCATCGGGTAGCAGGCGAATGCCGTTTTTGTCGCGTTCGGTCAGGCCCGCTTCGTCCAGAAGGGCGTTGGCCATCTCAACGTCGTACTGGGCCCAAGCCTGCGCATTTTTCTCGTCATAGAAAGGAGATGCCGGCAGCACAGACATCGCACCGGGATGGGCCAGTTTGAAATAGAGCGCCTGATTGATGGTTTTGCGGTCGATGGCCAGCGAAAGCGCCCGGCGGACGCGCACATCGCGCAGAACGTCGCGCCAGACCTCATCCGAGTAGTTCAGGTTCGGATAGATCGCGATTTGCGATGCGACACCTGTCTTCCACAGTAGTGTTTTGTAGTCTCCGCCTGCTTCGCCCTTTTTTAGGATAGATGCATCGCGAAACGCCAAACCGCGCCCTTGCAGGTCGGTCTCACCCGCATTGGCCTTGGCTGCGACCAAACCGGGGGCGACAATCTCCATCTCGACGATGTCGATATAGGGCAACTGAACACCGTTGGAATCGATACGGTGGTAATACGGGTTACGCACAAAGTTGTGGCGGATCTTCTTGCCCGAGCTTGCGTTCAGCCAAGGCTGCAGTGTCGGCAGTTCGTGGTTGTCGAATTTATAGAGGTTGTCCAGCTTGTTGTGCAACGCTGCCCAGCTTTTGACCCTTGCGTCTTCGACCTGAAATGCCAGCTCTTCAGCGTCTGCGAATTTCTCATGGTACTGCTTCAGGAACTCGGAAGGCCGGTAAATGAAAGGCGGGCGTGCTTGTGCCAGCGACTGCAGAAAATCAGGATTTGGGTCTTCCCACTCAAAGACAATAGTGGTCTCGTCCGGGAAGGTCACAGTTGGTGTTTTACCCTCAACAATCAGGAAATCGGGCGGGCCAGAGGGGCTGAGCAGTTCGTTATTGGCGACGTCTTCCCACCAATACCGGAAGTCTTCCGAGGTGAAGGGCGACCCATCTGACCACTTGTGCCCGTCTCGCAGATTCAGGGTGAATTTTCGGTTGCTATCATTTTCATAGGATTCCAACAGATCTGGGACGATCTCGTAGTTTTCGTCAAACCCAACCAGTCGCGCATAGCCGTAGACGACCATCTGACGGATATCTTTCGAGCGGGTAACCATTGTGCGCAGGGTGCCGCCAGGGGTTCCAAAGTCTCGGCCTTTGGCAGACAGATCTACGATCAGCGGCTCGCCCGGCAGGCGCTCGGCTACAGGTGGCAGGTTCCCGGAACTGACTTCGGCCTTCCAGAATTCGCTTTCCTGAGGGGTTGGCGTCCCTGCCGTGGCGGGCAGGATCCAGACGGCAGCCAATGTGGCAGCCAGAATGAGCGGGCGAGTGGTCTTAAACATGGCATCGTACCTTATGGCCGGGCTCCATCTCTACCAGTGAAGGTATCACGGAGTCCGTAAATCGGAAGGTGTCATCCCAACTGTCTGGTGAACCTGCGCCCAAAGCAACCAGTTTAAGGTCGATGGGCCGGTTGATGTCGGGTTCTGGTTGGGCGGCAATCAGCGCCTTGGTGTAAGGATGTCGGGGGTTGTAAAACAACGTCTCGGGCGGGGCCTGTTCGACGACAAGCCCGCGGCGCATCACAGCGACTTCGTCCGCAATGCGCGCCACGACGGCAAGGTCGTGAGAGATGAACAGGTAGGACAGGTTCAACCTGTCCTGCAGGTTTTCGAGCAAGGTCAGGATTTGTTCCTGAACTGATACATCCAGTGCCGAGGTAGGCTCATCACAGACGATCAGCTGCGGGTCCAACATCATCGCGCGCGCAATCGAGAGGCGTTGCCGCTGACCGCCAGAGAAGGCATGCGGATAGCGTTTCAGCATGTCCCCGTTAAGCCCGACACGCTGCAGCATCTCGACCGCTTTGTCCCGCTGTTCCGCAGTTGAACCGATGGAGTGAATTTCCAATGGTTCGGTCAGCGCGTCCTGAATGCGCATCCGAGGACTAAGCGAGCTGTACGGGTCCTGAAACACCATTTGTGCCTTGCGCTGAAACGCTGTGCGTTGCGCGCGGGTCATATGATGTACCGTTATTGGATCTTCATTTGGTGCTGTTCGAAACAGGACCTCTCCGCCTGGATCGGGCAATTCCGCGCCAAGGGCGATCCGCGCAGCCGTCGTTTTACCCGATCCACTTTCGCCGACGATTGCCAGCGTCTTGCCGCGGGCAAGGTTCAGGTCCACACCGCGGCAGGCGTGGATCAGCTTGTCATCCTTCCACCCCTTGCTGGACCGCATTGTGTAGGTTTTGGATACCCCCTTCATCTGTAGAATGAGGTCCTCGTCCGGCATCGGCAGCCCGACCGAGTCCTCGTCGGGGATCGCAGGTGCCGCGTTGAACAGTTGTTGCGTATAGGGATGTGCCGGGGCGCTCAGGATCGGCGCGGCGGCACCAGCTTCCATCACCCGGCCCTTGTGCATGACGACAACCTGTTCTGCCATGTTGGCAACAACACCAAGGTCGTGTGTCACAAGGATCAGGGCCATGCCCGTCTCGCGCTGCAGTTCCTTGATCAGCCCAAGTACCTGAGCTTGTGTCGTTACGTCCAATGCAGTTGTCGGCTCATCCGCGATCAGCAAATCCGGCTTGGACACCATGGCCATCGCAATCATGGCGCGCTGGCGCATGCCGCCCGACAACTCAAACGGGTAAGAATCATAAGCGCGTTGTGGATCAGGAAAGCCCACACGCTCGAACTGTGTAAGAACCTCTTTGCGAGCCTCCGCCTCGGACGCGCCTCTATGCAGCCATAAAACCTCGCTGACCTGATTGCCGATCTTGTGCAATGGGGATAGCGAACGCATTGGTTCTTGAAAAATCATCGAAATCCGATTGCCGCGAATATCGCGCATCTGGCGTTCGCTGATTTTGGTCAGCTCTTCGAAACCCTTTGAATCATTCAGGGTAATCGTACCGCTGCGAATCTGCGCGGAACGCGGCAATATTCGTAACGCCGCCCGACACGAGATGGTTTTCCCCGACCCGGACTCACCGACCAAAGCAAGCGTCTGCCCGGCTTCGACATCAAAGTTGACTCCTTTGACAACTGGGTCGCCCGCACCAAAACCGATGCTGAGGTCTCTGACGGACAACAACGCGGTCATGCGGGTTTTCCACCCGTTCGTCCGTGGTTCGACATCGGCGTTTTCAACTCCCTGTGTTTTTTGACGCAGTCTCGCGCGGTTGGACCCGTGTAGTCAAACCCGTTCTTGGGCTGAATTGTCGCGAAAATGTGAAACCTAGGCCAATTTACCTACACAAATCCTTGAGGATTTGTCATCACATGCGGTGTCGGCCCCAAATCATGAGCTGACTAATATCAAGGAGAGATTTCCCCGTGCCCGACAACCAAAGCCGCCTGGATCTGTTTATCGACCGTATGGTGTCCCAACGGGCCTGCCTGGATTTTGCCATCGCTCAGACCAATGGTATGCCGGGACCGGTGTTCGAACTTGGGTTGGGCAACGGGCGCACCTATCATCACATGGCGCAATATATCTCTGATCGTCCTGTTTACGTGTTTGAACGCGCCGTGGCGTCGCATCCGGACTCCACTCCGCCCGAAGAAAGAGTGATTTTGGGGGACGTTCGGGAAACACTACCGGCTTCGCTGGATCGGTTCGGGGCCACTGCCAGCCTGATCCACGCGGACCTCGGCGGCCACAACCGCAAAAAGAACGACGACTTTGCCAGATTTGTCTCACCCCTGATCGAGCCGCTGTTGGCGGAAGGCGGTCTGATGGTCTCAAGCGACCGCATGTATTTCGACACCCTGACTGAGGTTTCCCTTCCCGAAGGAGCCGTTGAAGGGCGTTGCTTCATTTATCGTCGCTGACCGGGTGGGAGAATCTGATGCTTTTTTATGATTGTTCCACGGCCCCCAACCCGCGGCGCGCGCGTATGTTCATTGCTGAAAAGGGTTTGGATATCGAAACCCGAGAAATCTCGATCGGCAAAGGTGAACAGCTCAGTGACGACTTTCGCGCCGTGAACCCCAACGCAACAGTCCCTGTGCTGGTGACGGATGAGGGCAGCACGCTAACCGAGAATCTCGGGATCGCCGCCTATCTTGAGGCGCGCTTTCCTGAGCCACCTTTGATGGGCCGCACTCCGGATGAAAAGGGGCAGGTTCTGATGTGGAACAGCATCGTTGAGCAACAGGGCGGCGCGCCAGTAGCCGAGGCGTTGCGCAATACCCATCCGGCCTTTGCCGACAGGGCGATTCCGGGCCCGGTGAATCACCCGCAAATCCCAGAGCTGGCGCAGCGCGGGTCAACGCGCGTTGATCATTTCTTTTCGCTTCTGGAACAGCGATTGAGCGAAAGCGCGTTTATCGCAGGTTCGGATTTCACTCTGGCTGACATTTCCACCTTTGTCTTCGTTGACTTTGCCCGCGTGATCAAAAAGCGGATTCCGCAAGAAAACACAGTCACTTTGGCGTGGTTTGATAAGATCGCTTCCCGTCCCAGCGCACAACTTTGAAAACTGCCGGCCCAAGACGGTTTCTTGGTACGGGCAGAACTGTACAGAAATGTCTAGACAGATGTGAACAGTGCCTCTAGCGTCCCTCGTGAGACATGCAGGGGAGCGCAGGATGAATTCTCAGTATCGCGTTGTGGTCATCGGGGGCGGCGTCGTGGGCGCCTCGGTTCTGTATCATCTGGCCAAGTTTGGCTGGTCAGATGTGGTCATGCTGGAACGGCGTCGGTTGGCCTCGGGGTCATCCTGGCACGCAGCGGGCGGCATTCACGCGCTAAACGCCGATCCGAACATGGCGTCGCTACAGGCCTATACAATCGATCTGCTCAGCGAGATCGAAAAGGAGTCTGGTCAGAATATCGGGTTGCACATGACCGGTGGTCTGACATTGGCCGGTACGCCGGAGCGATGGGAGTGGCTGCAGGCGAACTATCGCATTTTCCAATCCATCGGCATTGACGACTGCGAATTGCTGTCTCCGGAAGAGGCGCAAAGGCGTTGCCCTATCATGTCCACCGACGGCGTATTGGGCGCGATGTGGGCCGACCGCGAGGGCTATATCGATACAACCGGCACGGTGCAGGCTTACGCAACGGCTGCCAAAAAACGCGGTGCTGAGTATTATGAGGAAACCAAGGTCGAGGAGCTGATCCAGACCGATGATGGCTGGCAGGTCATTACCGACAAGGGCACGATCACTTGTGAACACGTGGTTAACGCCGCTGGCCTTTGGGCCAAGCAAGTAGGGCGTATGGCGGGGGTGGAGTTGCCGGTGTCTCCTCTGAAACACCACTACCTGATCACCGACACAGTCCCCGAGGTCGCTGAAGCCGAATTCGAAATGCCGATGACCGTCGACCTCGAAGGGTTCACCTATATGCGGCAAGATCAGAAAGGCGTTCTGGTCGGAATTTATGAAGTCGATCACGAACACTGGGCCATGGACGGTGCACCATGGAATTATGGTGAGGAGCTGTTTCAGGAACAGCTCGACCGGATCGAGAATGAGCTGACGCTTGGCTTTGAGCGCTATCCGTCGATCCAGAACGTAGGCATCAAGACATGGGTAAACGGTGCTTTCACCTTTGCGCCCGACGGAAACCCGTTGGTCGGCCCGGTTCCCGGCAAGCGTGGCTATTGGTCGGCCTGCGCGGTTATGGCAGGTTTCCTGCAGGGCGGCGGTGTCGGCAAGACGCTGGCTGAATGGATGATCCATGGCGAGCCCGAGGCGGATGCCTGGCCGATGGACGTGGCGCGCTTTGGCGATTTTGCGCAGAACAAGCGGTATATCCGTGAAACCACGGGCCAGTTTTATTCCCGCCGCTTTGTAATGACCTACCCGAACGAGCAACTGCCCGCGGGGCGGCCGCTAAAGATGGCCCCAGCGCATGACGCGATGACGGATGCGGGTTGCAAATGGGGCGTCAGCTGGGATCTTGAAGTGCCGCTGTATTTTGCACCGAAAGGGTTCGAGGAAACACCGACGCTCAAGCGGTCGAATGCGCACGATATCGTAGCTGACGAATGCAAGGTAATCCGCGAAGGCGTCGGCTTGATGGATATCTCGGGATTCTCCCGGTTTGAGGTCAGTGGCCCGAATGCTGAGGTTTGGCTGGACAAAATCATGGCCTCAAAACTGCCCGCACCAGGTCGGGCGAAGCTAGCGCCGATGCTGGGTGAGAACGGGCGGCTCAAAGGGGACCTCACGGTGCTCAACTGGGGCGACGGAACCTGGTGGATCATGGGCAGCTACTACTTGCGGGCGTGGCACATGCGCTGGTTTGACGATCACATGATCGACGGCGTTAATGTCCAGGATCTGGGCGAGGAATATTGCGGGTTCGCGGTGGTTGGTCCCAAGTCGCAAGCCGTGGTCGAAAAGTTGGCTGAACAGGACATCTCGGGTCTGAAATTCATGGGCTGTGGAGATTTTGACATCGGGTTGGTCCGCGCGCGCGTCGCCCGTATGTCGGTGACCGGCGAGAAAGGTTATGAGATCAACTGCCGCTACGGTGATCACATCAAGCTGCGCCGCATGTTGCTGGAGGCCGGTGCCGAAGAGGGCATACGCGAGTGCGGTTTCAACGCGATGCTGTCAACGCGGCTTGAAAAAAGCTTTGGCATCTGGTCGGCAGAGTTCACGCAGCTTTACACGCCGGGAATGACCGGCATGGATCGCTGGATCGATTGGGAGAAGAACTTTGTCGGCAAAGAGGCCGCTGTGGCTCAGCGCGACGGAAACGGTCCGGCGCAGATACAGGTGACACTGGAAGTGGACGCCGATGATGCGGATGCAAGTGGGTATGAACCCGTTTGGGCGGGCGGTGAGCGTGTCGGCTTTGTGACATCCGGCGGATACGGTCACTACACCGGCAAGTCTTTGGCAATGGCTCTGGTCAATCGCGACAAGGCCGCGCCCGGAACAGAGCTTTCGGTCCATGTGGTTGGTGTGGAAAGGCCCGCGCGGGTTGTCGCGCCGTCACCTTACGACCCGCAAGGCAAAGCGATGAGGGGCTAAGCATGATCGGACAAACATCCGAACGCGGGCGACGACGGCGCGGGCGAAGCGCCGAGGTCGCCCCTGCGCCCAGTCGGGACGTGAATTATCGCCAGTTGAAGAATCCCTTCCCGTTGATGGAGGTGTTCCCGGCTGACCAGATTGCGGATATGCACGAAACGGCCTTGCGAACACTTCAGGAGTTGGGCGTCAAATGCCTGCTTCCGGAAGGCCGGCGTCTCTTTGCGAAAGCGGGCGCGCGGGTGGATGAAGACACCGAGATGGTCTTCATCGGCCGCGACATTGTTGAAGCCGCCGTCGCTTCAGCACCAAAGTCGATTGCGTGCCATGCAGGCGCGCGACACAGAGACTTCACCCTTGAGCTAGGTAGTTTGGTGTTTCAACCGGGGGCAGGGGCACCGAACGCGACAGATCTTGAACGCGGCCGCCGTCCCGCCACAGGGCAGGATTATCTGGAGTTCCTCAAGCTTACACATCATTTCGATGTGTTCCAGATGATCTCTCCTCAGGTCGAGCCTCAGGACGTGCCGACGCATCTGCGCCACTATTTCACGACGAAGGCGCAGATGGAGCTGACGGACAAGTTCCCGTTTTTCTTCTCGCGCGGAACGCCGCAGGTGATGGATTGCTTTGAAATGCTATCCATCGCACGGGGCCTGTCAGATGATGCATTTCAGGCGGGCGCACATTGCTACACGATCATCAACACGAACAGTCCGCGCACGTTGGATATTCCAATGGCGCAGGGGCTAATTGATTTCGCCCGCAACGGCCAGATGTCGATCATCACGCCGTTTACGCTGATGGGCGCAATGGCTCCGATCACCGTGGCCGGCGCGATCACACTTTCACATGCCGAGGCGTTGGCGGCGCTGACACTGACCCAGTTGGCCAGGCCAGGAGCGCCGGTTTGCTATGGAACGTTCACCAGCAACGTAGACATGAAATCGGGCGCACCTGCATTTGGTACACCGTCACATTTTCAAGCCTCGCTTGCAGCGGGCCAATTGGCACGGCATCTGGGGCTGCCATGGCGATCGGCTGCCGGATCGGCATCGAATATCAACGATGTTCAGGCGGCCAACGAAAACCAGTTCGGGCTTTGGGGTTGCCTGATGGCCGGAGCGACGGTGATCATCCACTCGGCTGGTTGGCTCGAAGGCGGCCTGACCGTGTCCTTCGAGAAGATGATCTGTGATGCCGAGGTTCTGAACATGGTGGCCGAGCTTTGTGCCGGGGCCCAAGCAGGCACCGCCGAGATCGGGTTCGACACAGCGCTAAGCGAGGTTGAACCCAGCGGGCATTTCTTTGCGTCCAGCCAGACAATGGAGCGGTACAACACCGAGTTCTACCAACCCCATGTACATGACTATGCCAATTTCGGAACCTGGACTGAACGCGGGTCGGTTGATGCCAATCACCGTGCAACAGGTGTCTGGAAAGGCATTCTGAGCGAGTTCAAAGCGCCGCCAAGTGACAGCGACCGTATCGGAGCCTTGCAGGACTTTATCGCACGTCGCACCGCTGAAGGCGGCGCACCGCCGGAGAGTTGAATGAACACGAAACCTATCCTGCACCGGGATGACCCCGAAGCCGAGCCGTTGGTCGGCAACATCAAGGTCACGCGTGATGACTGGCTGAACGTGGCGATGGACGTTCTGATCTCGGATGGGGTCGATCAGATCAAGGTGCTGAATCTGGCGGAACGGATGGCCGTATCGCGGTCGTCTTTCTATTGGTACTTCAAGTCCCGGCAAGAACTTCTGGATGCGTTGCTTGCGCGCTGGCAGGCCACGAATACCGCCGCATTGGTCGCGCAGGCTGAGGCCCCGGCAGCGACGATAACGGCGGCGGTCTGCAATGTACATCGCTGCGTGGTGAACACCACATTGTTCGATACGGCGCTTGATTTTGCCGTCCGCGACTGGGCGCGTAAATCTGGCAAGGTGCGGCGGGCGCTGGATCAATCTGATGCGCGCAGGCTCAAGGCGCTGCATGCCATGTTTGCGCGATATGGCTATTCCGAATACGAGGCCGAAACCCGCGCGCGGGTGCTGTACTACATGCAGATCGGCTACGATCTGGCGCAGTTGAACGAACCGATGGAGATGCGGATCGCCATGGTTCCGCACTACCTATACGTTTTCACCGGAGTTGAACCGAAACCCGAAGAAGTCGAAGAATTCAGCGCTTATTCAATGCGCTATTGGAAAGGAGATCCCTCATGAGCCAACCTGACGCAATCATCATCGGAACCGGTGTGATCGGCGCAGCCATCGCCTTTGAAATGGCAAAAGCGGGCTGGAAAACCCTGTCGCTGGATCGCAACAGCCAGGTTGGCCACGGCTCAACCGCGGGGTCTTGCGCGATCATTCGGATGCACTACTCGACCTTCGACGGAACCGCCTTTGCGTGGGAAGGCTATCACTATTGGCGCGATTGGGCTGAATACCTTGGCCTGCCGGAAGACGCCAACCTGGGGCAGTTCCGCGAGACCGGCTGTCTGGTGATGAAAACAGACGCGAACGGGATGCTGGAAAAGCATATGAAAAACAGCGCGGATCTGGACTGCCCATTCGAAGAGTGGTCTGTGGACAAGGTCAGTGAGCGTCTGCCGATCTATTCCAAAGACAGTTTCGCGCCTGCACGTCGTATGGACGACCCGGAGTTTGGCCAACCCAACGGCCGCAAAATGCACGGCGGTGTGTTCTGGCCGCAGGCGGGCTATGTCACCGATCCGGCGCTGTCCGCCCAAAACCTGATGGATGCAGCCAAACAGCACGGCGCGGAAGTGCGCACGGGGGCTGAGGTGGTTGAAATCCTGACCGACGGGGGCCGGGTCTCGGGCGTTAAACTGGCGTCGGGTGAAGAGATCCATGCGAAAGTTGTCGTGAATGTCGCCGGGCCCGGCTCGGCAATCATCAACAAAATGGCCGACGTTCTGGACGATATGACGATCGAGACGCGTCCACTGCGGCAGGAAGTTGTCCACGTTCCCGCACCCGAAGGATTTGATTTCGAAAACGACGGCACGATTGTTTCTGACAGCGATATTGCGTGCTATTGCCGCCCCGAACACGGCAACCACATTCTGGTCGGTTCGGAAGACCCGGAATGCGACCCGCATCAGTGGTGCGAGGATGACGTGCACTATAATCACGACTTCACTGACCAGTGGACAACGCAGGCCATGCGATATGCGCAGCGTGTGCCCAGCCTTGGAATTCCATCTAAGACACGCGGCGTTGTGGATCTGTACGACGCATCGACCGACTGGATCCCGATCTATGACAAATCCAGCCTGCCAGGTTTCTACATGGCCTGCGGGACCAGCGGGAACCAGTACAAGAATGCTCCGATCGCGGGTAAAATGATGACGGCCCTGATCGAGTACTGCGAAGGCGGCGCGGATCACGATGCGCAACCGTTGCAGTACGAACTGCCTTATATCGGGCGGTCGATTGATGTTGGTTTTTATTCTCGTAAGCGCCCCATCAACGAAGAAAGCAGTTTTTCCGTTCTGGGCTAGTCTGTATCCGAAATCGCTCTAACATCCTGGGGACTGTAAATAGGCAGGACCTAGGATGACCGAGCCGAAAAATCGAGTTTTGATACTTGGAAGTGCGCCGTCCGCTTTGGCCGCGCGTGACTGGGCGCGAGAACCCTTCACCCATGTAGTTGCCATCAACAATGCTTGGCGTATTCGGCAAGATTGGGATGTTCTTATCCACCCCGAAGATTTTCCTGCCCATAACCAGCCATCCGAAACCCGTTCTGGTCAGAGAATTGTCGAAGCCGCCGAATACGTTCCTTTGCAAAACCAATTCGGTGGATTTGTGTACGCTGGCGGCACCATGGCTTTTACGGCAGGGTATTGGGCTTTGTCCGCGCTTCAGCCCGCCGTGCTGGCCTTTTTCGGCTGTGACATGATCTATCCAAGGTCCGGCCAAACTCATTTCTATGGCAAAGGTTCAGCCGATCCTTTGCGGGACGACATCACCTTGCGCTCGCTTGAGGCGAAGTCTGCCCGGTTGGCGTTGTTCGGCGCTACGCAGAACTGCCGCGTGGTGCGGCTGTCGCAGGGCGAAAGCCGGCTGGTTTTTCCGTCTGTGACGGCTGATAGCTTAAGGTCTGCCGGGCTGCCCTCTACAAAGGGTATGCAAACGGCATTACAGCTCGAGGAAAGGCTGAGCTATTTTGTTCCATCTGGTCGCTACTGGAAGGAAGAAAACCGTTTCGACGCCGCCAAAATCGACTATTTGGATCGTATGTGGCTAGACGCGTATAGTTCGCAATCTCTGGAAAACGTCGCCTGAGTCACGAACTGATCAGGTAGCGAATTCAACCCAGGCCCATACCATGGCGATATAGGTCAGGTTGTGCAGGCACTGGTCCAGACCAGCAGCTCGCCAAAATGCGGCCTGAGTCGGCATCAGTTGCTTTTTGTCCGAATAGCTGGCCTTGGCAAAATCAATATTGAAATGAACAATCCACTCCAGTGCGGCAATGATCAAAATGAACGACCACGGCGCGCCAAACAGCGCAAAGACAATCACTGACCCGATGACATGCACACCCGCATGCTGCGCGCGGCCCACGTGAAAATACTCACCGCGCCCTGCCAACATTTTCGGAGTCTGTAGAAAAAAGTCCGCAAACATATGTTTGATCTGCAATAAGCAGAGCATCAACAGCACTGCGCCTAAACTGGCAGTCAAATGACTCCTCCCGATATCGTCCCAAAGCAGACTCTAGGCACTAATTTGTGGTTGCGCAAATGAACTTGTTCACACTCGGCAGTTAACTGATCAAATTGGAAACTATTTGCCTCTTTTGGCTGGACTAAGGTAAATTCAGAGTGTTGGATTTGCGGCACTTTCGTCAAGATCGTTTCAGTGATCCGTAGTAGGGGCAGGTTCCATAGAACGTTCAATTTTCCAGTTTATTTGGAAGTACTCGAAACGCGACCAGTTGATTCTGCTGGCCGTGACGTCCACGTTGTTTCCATTACTCTATCTGACGCTTGAACTGCCCAAACGCATCATCAACGATGCAATTGGTGCTGCCAGTCCGATTGTAGACGTTTGGGGCTATAGCCTTCCGCAGACCACATTTCTGATTGTTCTGTGTATCGCGTTCCTGATTGCAGTGCTGGCGCATGGCCTGATGAAAATGCGCATCAACACGATGAAGGGCGTGCTAAGCGAGCGTATGTTGCGCCGGTTCCGGTATGTGTTGATCAGCCGCGCGTTGCGTTTCCCTCAACCCTACTTTGAGCGGGTCAGCCAGGGGGAACTGGTTTCGATGGTCACCGCCGAAAGCGAGCCGATGGGCGGGCTAATGGGGGATGCGATCAGCCAGCCGGTACTGCAGGCTGGTCAGATGATCACGATCTTGTCCTTCTTGTTTCTGCAAAGTTTCTGGTTTGGACTGGCCGCAGTTGCACTGATCCCTCTGCAAGCCTGGCTGATCCCGAAACTGCAACGTCAGATCAACCTTCTGAACAAAAAACGCATTCAAGAGGTCCGGGTGCTGGCCGCCCAGATCGGCGAGAACGCAGCAGGCGCGTCCACGTTGCGTACCAATGGTGGATGGCGATACCGCCGAGCGATGGTTTCAGATCAGCTGGGCCGTCTGTTCGGTATCCGGTTCGAAATTTACCAGAAAAAGTTCTTTATGAAGTTCATCAACAACTTCATCTCGCAGCTGACGCCGTTCCTGTTCTACCTTGTTGGCGGTCTTCTTGTTCTGCAGGGTTCGGTTTCTTTGGGTGCTCTGGTCGCAGCTTTGGCCGCGTATAAAGACCTCAGCTCGCCATGGAAGGAACTGTTGACCTACTACAATCAGACACAGGATATGTCGCTGCGTTGGGAAGTGGTAACGGAACGGTTTGCGCCCGCCGGAATACACAATGAGAAACTGTTCGAGGGCGAACCTGAGGCCAGCCCAAGGCTGAACGGTGACATTGCGCTGGATCATGCCTCGGTCCGCGATATGGACGGCAATCAGGTTCTGGATGATTTAAACCTGACCTTTCCCAGTGGGAAGACCATCGGTATTGCCGCCCCCAGTGAAGAAGATCGACGCGCCGTAGCTGAATTGCTAACACGGGAAATCCTGCCCAGCTCGGGCCAGGTGCGGATCGGCGACGTCAATTTGTCAGAGTTGCATCAAAGCGTTGTGGCTGCACGCATTGGGTACGCTTCATCGCGGCCCGTCATGTTCCAGGGCACGTTGGGCGACAATGTCATGATGCCAATGCGGTTCAAGCCGCAGACAACTGAAACTAACGACCCCGGATATGATGAAACCCTGCGGGCTGGTAATAGCCCGGACCCCTTCAAGGCAAACTGGCTGGACCCGACCACTGCGGGATTGGACAGTGCTGAAGAGGTGCGCGACTGGTGGTTGAAGCTGATTGACGGGATGGGGTCGGGCGCGGCGCTGTTCCTGCGCGGGGCTGAGCAGGTGTTTGATGCGGCCGAACACCCAGAGTTGGCTGAAAAACTGGTCGAGTTGCGGCCCTTAGTTCAGGAAGCAGTGAAAAGCTCGGGTCTGGACCAGCAGGCGCTGATCTTTGATCGCGACAGCTATAACTCCGCTTTGCCTGTTGCCGAGAACCTGTTGTTCGCGACGCCCAAGGTGCCCGTCACGCAAGAGCTTTTGGCTCAGCAGACGGTGTTTCTGGGTCAGCTACGTGAATTTGGTCTGGACGAAACTCTGGTCAGCCTGACACGCGATGTGATTGAGATGTTGCGCCAGATTTTCGGGTTGGACGGTACCGATCATCCCTTGTTCCGCAAACTAGGACTTGAGGCGCAGACATATGAGGCCGCGGTCGAACTGGTCGAGAAAACCCGGAATGAAGGCGTATCGGGATTGGACGACGAACAACTGGCAAACTTGCTGGCGGTTCCGTTTGTGATTTCGGCAGAACAGATTGGCCCGGCGTTTACAGATGATCTAAAGGACCGAATTCTTGAGCTGCGGCACAGCCATTCCGAAACACTGCTGGATCGGTTGCTGGACGTGTTTGTGCCATTGGACAAAACGAAGTTCGCGCCCGGTTTGACAGTTCTGGAAAACGCTTTGTTTGGAAAGGTCAGTCAGATCGGCGGTGCCCGTTCGGATGAGGCGCGCAAAGTGATCGTGGATGTTCTGAACGAAAACGGTGCGCGCCCGCTGGTGGTCGAGCTGATCTATGACGTTCCGGTTGCGCTTGGCGGCCAAAACCTGCCTGCGGTCTTTGCTGAACCTCTTTCCTTTACACGCGCGACGATCAAAAAGCCTGATATCCTGATCCTTGAGGACGCGTTGGCCAGCTATGATATGGCCTCGAAGGTGGCCGTTTACAAAAACCTTCGCGCGTTGCTGCCGGATACCACAGTGATCTACCTGAACGACCAGTTCGAAAACCCAGGCGTATTCGACATGTATGTGGAAATCAGGCAAGGTCGGGTGGTTTCCGACGAAGGACCTGCGGACGTGGAAGAAGACAGTGCCGCCTCAGCTGACCTGACGCGCAAACTGCGCGCTCTCGAACAGACGCCGCTGTTTTCGGGGTTGGACCGTCGACAGTTGCGCCTGCTGGCTTTTGGTGCGCGCTGGTTCGATGCCAAACCACAAGAGATCGTGTTTCTTAAAGACGATCAACCAACCGATGGCGCGTATGTTGTGCTGGAAGGGGAAGCCGGGCTCTACCTTCCGCAACCCGACGGAGAAGATCAGTTGATTGCCAAAGTTGGCCCTGGTGCGCTGGTCGGAGAATTGGGACTGATCCGCAAAGAGCCTCGGGCACTGAGCATGATCGCCGAAACGGAACTGTCTTGCCTGCGGATCGGTGAAGAAGAATTCCTGGCCGTAGTCGAAAATGATGCCGCAACCGCGTTCAAGCTGATGCAGGTGATCGCGGGCTATGTTTCGAACTAGTGGCTAATCATCGTCGGGGCTGCAGAACATATCGTAGAGCACCGCGATCACCTGTGCCGCACCGTCATTATTCAACGAATAATATATGGATTTGCCGTCCCTGCGCGTTGCAACAAAGTTCTCCGCGCGCAGGCGGGCCAGCATCTGACTGACTGCTGCCTGACGGATATGCAACAAGGCCTCCAATTCACCCACGGATTTCTCACCCTCCGCCAAATGGCACAGGATCATCAATCGGCCCTCATGGGCGAGCGTTTTCAGAAACGCAGAGGCCCGCACCGCACTTTCTTTCATTCCAGATAGCGCGGCTTCGGCTTGTCGGTTTTGGTCGTCTTTAAGTGTCACGCGTGGCCAATCCAACACCCATTGGTTGGGTCAATGTGCCCCAAGATCTATGGGATTGTCACCCCTCGGTTGCAGGGGCACCACCTTGAAAGGCGTTTCCGTTCACGTAGTCACAAGGCTCTTCCTGCATTTGCAGATGCAGGCCGTCATCATTGTAGGGGTGGGCCCGGGCAAGGTCTTCGTTCACCTCGATGCCCAGTCCCGGTGCGGTCGGAGCAGGAACAAATCCGGCGTCAACCCGCAATGAACTATTGATGAGTTGATCGTGGAACGGAGTTTCAATGGTCTCAAGCAGCAGCAGGTTTGGGATGGATGCGGCCAATTGGATATTGGCGGCCCATTCAATCGGACCGGCGTACAGGTGCGGGGCCATTTGGGCGTTGAATACCTCGGCGATGGCTGCCACCTTCTTCATCTCCCAAATGCCGCCGGCACGGCCCAGCGCGGGTTGCAGGATCTCCGCCGCCCCAGCCCGCAAAACGGCAGAAAACTCTGCCTTGGTCGTCATCCGCTCACCGGTTGCGACCGGGATCCGAACGTTTCGCGCGACACGAGCCATGTCTTCGATCATGTCCGGGGGTGTCGGCTCCTCGTACCAAAGCGGTGAATAGGGCTCAAGCGCCTGACCCAGACGAATTGCGCCCGCGGTGTTGAATTGCCCGTGGGTGCCAAACAGCAAGTCGGCCTTGTCGCCCACGGCCTCTCGGATCGCTTTGCAGAACGCCACAGACATCGAGATATCAGACATCGCAGGCATGTGCCCGCCCCGAACAGTATAAGGCCCGGCGGGGTCAAACTTGACGGCTGTGAACCCGCGCTGAACCATTTCGGCGGCGCATTCCCCGGCCTGTTCCGGCGAGGTCCAGAAGTCGTTCAGGTTATGTTGGGGCAGGGGGTAGAGATAGGTGTAGGCCCGAATCCTCTCGTTCACCAACCCACCCAGCAATGCATAGACCGGGCGATCGCGATCTTTGCCCAAGATGTCCCAGCACGCGATTTCTAAGCCGGAAAACGCGCCCATAACCGTCAGATCAGGGCGCTGCGTAAAGCCGCTGGAATAGGCGCGGCGGAACATGAGTTCGATGTTTTCAGGGTTCTCGCCTTGCATGTGCCGTTCGAACACGTCCTGAATGACATGGCGCATTGCCTCGGGACCAACTGAGGATGCATAGCATTCGCCCCAGCCAGTGATCCCGGTATCGGTCGTGACTTTGACGATTATCCAGTACCGCCCACCCCATCCAGGCGCAGGAGGGGCTGTGACGATGATATCGAGGTCTTGCAGCTTCATCGGGTGTTCTCCTGCCCTGCTGGATTAAGCCCTGTCGAAAACGATCACGTTTCGCTTGGCAGATCCGGTTTTGGTGTCCTCGATCGCTTCGTTGATCTGCGATAGCGACCATCGGCCCGAAATCAGCTCATCCAGTTTCAGGCGCCCTTGATCGTAAAGGTCGATCATCCATGGAATATCGCGCTGAATGACAACATCGCCCATTTTCGACCCGATCAACCCCTGACCCAATGCGGCCAGAACAACCGGTTCGTAACTTGCCATATCCCCTGAGTGTGGCATTCCGATCATAATCGCCTTGCCACCGGGACCCAAGTAACGAGGGGCCTGATCATAGGCAGGAATCGCGCCGACAGTAATCAACACAGCGTCTGCGCCACGGCCGCCGAGTGCTTTGTAAGCGGCCTTCCAGGGGGCTTGCTGATCGGCCAATACGCCATGGGTTGCACCAAATTCCTTGGCAATAGCCAGCTTCTCTTCGGTCATGTCTACGGCCACGATGCGTCGCGCGCCTGCGATCCGCGCACCCTGGATCGCATTCAGCCCAACGCCACCCGCGCCGATCACGACCACGTCCTGCCCGGGACGCAGCCCGGCGGCATTGACGGCGGCACCGACACCCGTGATCACTCCGCAGGACAGCAAGCTGGCGACGTCTTTGGGCATTGACGGCGGAATTTTGACGATCTGTCGGTGGCTGACCACAACCTTTTCGGCAAAAGCACCACAGGCCATTGCTTGTTCAAGGGGTCCACCGTCTGCTGTGCGCAAAGGTCCTTTGACCGTGTCATAAGGCGTTTCGCAGACAGTTGGTTTACCCCCGGCGCATGAGGCGCACGAGCCGCATGCCCGGATCAGGGTGACGACAACCGGGTCCTCAACCTCGAATCCACCAGCCGAGTCGCCAACCGCAGTAATGATTCCTGCAGCCTCGTGCCCATAGACAGCAGGCAGGTGCCCACCCCATGCGCCGCTGGCATATGATATGTCCGAATGGCAGATTGCCACCGCATCCAGCGTCACCTCGACCTCGTCGGATTTGGGCGGTGCGATTTGGACGTCTTCGATGACCAGAGGTTCGCCGAACGCCCGACAAACGGCGGCTTTTATGGTTTGCATGCTGTACCTCGTTCCCTTTGCGCCACGGTGGCGCGCTTATGGGGGCGCTGCAAGACGGAATCCGTCAAAGGGATGTCGTAGTTAAGCCATGACCTTGCGTGAACGAGAAAACACGACCAGACCGATCACCATCAATACCAGTGCCAGGAGAAACGGCGCGCCCGGCAGGTAGATAGCCGCGTCGGGTTTTATGAACTGGGCGAAAACGCTGGTCATGAGCAACGGCGCAATAACCATCGACAATGCGTGCAATGATGTCAGCACACCCTGCAATTCGCCTTGTTGCGTATCGGGCGTCGCACGCGACATCAGGGCCTGCAGAGCAGGGGTCACAACTGCGCCAATTGCGGTAACGGGAATCAGCATCAGGGCTATGATCCCATTAGTCAGAAAGGCCAGAAGCAAAAAGCTGAACAGCTCGAAGCCCATGCCGTAGATGATGGTGACGCGTTCCCCCAAATACTTGGTTGCGGGGCGGATCAGGCCGCCCTGAACGGCAGCCATGCCAATCCCGTAGACGCCCAGTGACAAGCCGATCATTTGTGGCGACCAGCCGAAACGTTCGGTTGTGAAATACGCCCAAATTGCCGGGTAGACATAGATCGAGACGGAGTACAGGAAATAGACCCAAAGCATCGGCCGAATGCCGGGCAAAGCTGCTATCGCGCGCAACGAATTCACAGGGTTGGCACGCCGAAGGCTGAAGGCCCGGCGGGTCTTGTCGGTGACTGTCTCGGGCATGACGAATACACCGATAACAAAGGCCAGAGCAGACAAACCAGCCGCCGCCCAAAACGGCGCTCGCGTGCCATATTCGCTCAGCAGCCCACCAAGCACCGGACCGAACACAAAACCCACTCCAAACGCCGCACCCAGCAAACCGAAATTCGCCGCTTTTTCATGAGGTTTGGACACATCCGCCATGAAGGCTGCTGCTGTTGCGTGTGTGGCGGCTGTAATGCCTCCTACGATGCGGCCGGCCAACAACAGCCAGATACTGCCAGCAAGGGCCATGACAACATAGTCCAGCGACATGACGAACAGCGAGACCAGCAAGACCGTCCTTCGCCCATAAGCGTCTGAAAGGTTGCCCAAAACCGGGCCGAACACGAACTGCATTGCGGCAAACGCCGTGCTTAAAATGCCACCCCAAATCGCAGCTGTCGCCAGCGTGCCGCCCTGAACTTCGACAATCAGTTCCGGCATGATGGGCAGGACAAGGCCGATGCCCATGGCATCGATCATGACCGTAAGAAGAACGAAGAAAAAGGGCAGGCGCATTTGAACCGCGAGGTTGGAAATTCGAGCGGACCTTAACCGCAGATGATGCTGGTTAAAAGAGTCGCGCTCAGACTTGTGGTCCGGGCAAGTCCGTTGCGATTTTGTCTAACAATTCAGCCAGCCTTTTCGGTTGCGCAAAAAATGGGGAGTGCGACGTGTCAATCGTATGGCGCATGGCCTCTGGGGCGGTGTGGCTCATCTGTTCCTGGTATTCGGTAGGGATCGTCCGGTCTTCCGTTGTACGGATGTAAGCCTTGGGCACCCGGTCGAATTTGCCCGTCAGCAGCAAAGCGGTGTCCTGGGGTGCAATGGCTTGCGGGCACAGACGCGCAAACGCGAAGGGCACGGTTTCGGGTGGGCAATCATGGTAGAACAAATCTTGCACCTTGTTCGGTCTAAACGTGTACGAGAGACCGTCAGTCGATTTTTCTAGCGCATCATGGATAGTCTGGCGGGGTGAGCGTTTGCGCATTTCCACCATAGAAAGACCATCCTGTGGGACGTAGGCGGCCAGGTAGACAAGAGCCCGCATAGCCTCCGGCGCGGCCTCTGCTGCGGAACTGATGGGGTACCCTCCCCAGGAATGGCCGACAATTATCGTATTGGGTGAGGTTGCCTGCAAGACCGCGTCGCGGCAGCTGTCCAGTGTAACATCCGCAATGAGTGTCGGATCCGAACCGTGGCTGGGCAGATCAATGGCACGCACCTCGTGTCCCAGCGCTTCCAAAGCCGGGATAAGGTCCCGCCAACACCAGGCACCGTGACAGGATCCGTGGACTAACAGAAGATCGGCCAAACCAATTCTCCTTCACACATGTCCGATTTCAGTCAGAAAGCTGTGGAGTAGTGCCGCGTATTCTGCCGGTTGTTCCACACAAGGCAAGTGCCCAACGCGCCGCATCAGTTCGAATCGGGAACCGGGGATCAGGTCAACGGTTTCCCGCACCAAATCCGGTGGGGTCGATCCGTCCTCGCTGCCGGCGATGCCGAGTGTCGGTAGACGCAGGCCGCTGGTGGGGGTGTAGAAGTCCGTACCTGAGATTGCCGCGCAGCAGCCCAGATAGCCATCCACCGGCTGTCGCACCATCATGTTTCGCCACAGTAGATGTTCGGGCAGCGCGCGGAACGCCTTTGAGAACCAGCGTTCCATGGTCGCATCGGCCAGGGCCTCGATCCCACCTTTTCGTACAGCGTCCATGCGGTCCTGCCAGATCGAAGGGATGCCGATTTTGGCCGCTGTATTGGACAGCACCAACGCGCGCACCTGATCCAGCCGTTTGACGGCCAGCCCTTGTCCGATTAGCCCGCCGATGGACAGGCCGACAAACACGCAATCGCGCACCTTCAGAAAATCAAGCAGACCTTCCGTATCGCGCACGAGAGCACCCATCGAATAAGGTGCCGGGGGTTGAGAGGACAGGCCGTGTCCGCGCTTGTCAAATCGGATGATACGCAGCCCGGCAGGCAGGTGCGGCAGCAAATCGTCCCACAACCGCAGGTCGGTTCCCAATGAATTGGCAAACACAATAGGCGCGCCGTCTGGATCACCATCGATCCGATAGTGGATTTGCACGTCTCCAATGTCTGCTATTTGCACAACTCAATCCCCTGGCGTCATACGCACATTAGTAAGGTTGCCTCAGCCCAAACGGCTTGTCAGGTCAGGTATTCCAGTGCTTGCCCAAAGACTTCGGGGTCGGCGTTGCCGCCCGATGCTACTACGATCACAGTGTCGCCCTCGATTTCCTCGGCGCGGAAAAGGGCTGATGCCAGCGATACTGCCCCGCCCGGTTCAAGCACGATCTTGAGGCGCAAAAACGCCTGCGCCATGGCGCGGAGCGCGTCTTCCTCGGACACCGACAGGCCCGGACCGCACAGCCGGTTCAGGATCGGAAAGGTAATCTGGCCCGGTTGCGGCGTCAGGATTGCATCGCAGATATTGCCCGATGCGGCGTTGTTGCTTTGAATGTGCCCCGTTGCCAAAGACCGTTTGACATCGTCGAACCCCTGAGGCTCGCACGGGCGGGCGCGCAGCCCCGGCGCGTGGCCTTCCAGCGCCAGCGCAATGCCTGAGGTCAACCCACCGCCGCCGCAGCACACCAGAACATCTGCCTTTTCGATACCCAAATCGGCCGTCTGCCGGGCCAGCTCCAACCCGACTGTGCCTTGTCCTGCGATGACCTGAGGTTCGTCGTAAGGCCGGATCAGGGTCAGGCTGCGTTGGGACGCCAGTGCCTCGCCGATTTCTTCGCGG
Source organism: Ruegeria atlantica (assembly GCF_013032505.1). Lineage (GTDB taxonomy): Bacteria > Pseudomonadota > Alphaproteobacteria > Rhodobacterales > Rhodobacteraceae > Ruegeria > Ruegeria atlantica_F. The sequence goes on along the minus strand of NZ_WQCG01000003.1, from coordinate 387,368 downwards.
CTTTCGTTCGCGCGGTCATACAGAACGACCTCGCCCCCCAGCGCCCGGGTGTTATTGATTTTTAGCAACGGCGCGTCAGAGGGCATGACGATGACCGACGAAATCCCATGTTGAGCTGCAGCAAAGGCCACGCCCTGCGCGTGATTGCCCGAAGAATAGGCAATCACGCCGCGTTGTCGTCGCGCGTCGCTGAGCGCCGAAATGGCCGACCAGGCGCCGCGAAACTTGAAGCTGCCGGTATGTTGCAGGCACTCGGGTTTCACCAGCACGCGGCGACCCGCGATTTCGTCCAGAAACGGCGAGGTTAGAATCGGTGTCTCGCGAACATGCCCTCTGAGGCGCTCGGCGGCGGCCTCGATCATTTCAAGTGTGCTCATGCGGTGACCAGTACCTTGCGAATGAGTTCTACCGACTGTGGTTCATCCAGAAACGGGGGATGACCACGGTCGGGTATTTCTGCCGATATAAGAGCAGGGTGGCGGTTGTGCATTTCAGTCAGCGTGTCTTTGCCCAAAATGTCCGAATTTGCGCCGCGAATGACGCCGGTTGGAAGGCCCTGCAATGCTTCAAAAAGGGGCCACAGGTCTGGGGCGGGCCCTGCAGCAGCCTGTTCCAGAAGCGCTGTACGAAGCGCAGGATCATAGCTGAGGGTCAGGCCATCAGGCGTTTCGTCGAATTGGACTTCGGCCTGCTGCCGCCAACGCGTTAGTGACACGCCGGGAAATTGGGGGCCCATGACGTGCTGAAGCGCCCGTGCCGCCAAATCATATGTTTTGGAAACGGGCTGCTTGCCGACATATTCCATGATCTTGGCGATGCCCGATGGTTCCAGCACCGGACCGACGTCATTCAGAACAACGCTCAACAACCGTTCGGGATGGCTGGCGGCTAGCGCCATGGCAATCAGCCCTCCACGCGAGGTGCCGATGACATTCACACGGTCCAAACTAAGATGGTCCAGCAGCTCGATCGCGTCTTGAGATTCGCGAAGGACGTTGTAGTTCATGAAGTCCGGGTCATGGTCCGATCGTCCGCGACCGCGGTAATCCATCGCAATTACCCGCATGTCTCCCAGATGCGGCTTGAGGAACGAAAAATCCTTGCTGTTGCGGGTTAACCCGGCAAGGCAAAGCACAGGCGCACCAGAGCCGGTGTCCTCGAAAAAAAGACGCCTGTCATCAGACGAAATGAAAAATGCCATTAAAGTCCAGCCAGTTGCGGAATCGTCGTCAGGTCGGACAGTACATGCGCAGGTTTCCATGGCAAGCGGTCCATCGGCTCCCCGGCGCGATTCACCCAGGCGGTTACAAAGCCATACCCGCTGGCACCGGCCGCGTCCCAGCCGTTTGAACTGACGAACAGCACCTCGTCACGGGCGCAGTGGAAACGTTCTTGTACAAGGTCATAGACACGCGAGTCCGGTTTGAACACGCCGACGCTTTCCACCGACAACACATCGTCCAAAACATCTCCGATACCCGCAGACTGGACCGCGCCGTCCAGCATCGGTGGTGAGCCGTTCGACAAAATCGCTGTTTGCAATCCACCCGATTTCAATGCGCGCAGCATTTCCGGAACTTCCGGATAAGCCTGCAATTCCCAGTAGAGATCCAGCAACCGTTGCCGCAGGGTCGCGTCGCCGTGTAACTCAGTCGCCTCGAGCGCCCAGTCGAGACCATCTTGGGTGACATCCCAAAAATCCGAATGGGCGTCTGTAACCGCGCGCAGCCAGGTGTACTGCAGCTGTTTCAGGCGCCAATGATTGGCCAGTTCGGGCCATTTCTGTCGCAGTTTCTCAAAGCCCGGTTCATCGGCCGCCTGTCGCGCGGCGGCGGCCACGTCGAACAATGTTCCATAGGCATCAAAAACGCAGGTTGTGATTGGCATCCGGTCCCCTCCTGGTCGTTCGGGGCAGGTTTGCATAACAACAGTGAGCATTAAAGAGGCTGGGGTTTACAATGTCGTGTGACCTCCTAGGCTTGGCCGCTTAAACCCTACATAGGCCGGAGGCCAATATGACCGAAATCAAACAAGGCGACACGGTTCGCATCCACTATAAAGGAACGCTGTTAGACGGAAACGTCTTCGACAGTTCCGAAGGACGCGACCCGCTGGAATTCGTTGTCGGCTCGGGGCAGATTATCCCCGGTTTGGATTCGGCGATGCCGGGTTTGAACGTTGGCGACAAAAAACGGGTCGAGATTGCATGTGTCGATGCCTATGGTCCGATCAACCCCGCAGCGCGCCAGCAAATTCCACGCGAAGGAATCCCTGACGACATTCCGCTGGATCCCGGTACCCAGTTGCAGATGCAAACACCGGATGGGCAGGCAGTGCCAGTAACAGTAGTCGACGCCGACGAGGCAACCGTCACGCTGGATGCCAACCACCCATTGGCCGGTCAGGATCTGATTTTCGATATTGAGGTCGTTTCGATCAACTGACCGGAGAAATACGCTGGATCAGCCCGTTACAAGGCTGATCCAGGCTTCAATAGTTTCTCGCATCTGTGGCTGCGTGACGAACACAAACAACAAAAGGGCGATCAGGGCCAATAGTACGACGATACCGCGCGTGCCAAGGAATCCGCCCTTGCGGCGTGATCGGATGTTGCGGGTGTTGCTGGTCAGGATATGTTCGGCTTTGCTCATGCCGATATCCCTGCCGAGGAAAGATGGTCAAATCTTGGCGCCGACAGGGAAAGTTCGGGTCACATGTGATCGGGCTGCGGCATACCCAGAACGTGGAAGCCACCATCGACGCGGATGATCTCGCCCGACGTGCAAGCACCTGCGTCCGATGTGAGGTAAACTGCAGTGCCGCCAACGGCCTCGAGCGTCGCATTCGAGCGCATGGGAGCGTTCTGATCACAGAACTTGTAGGTCTTGCGGGCACCGCCGATGGCTGCGCCGGCCAGCGTCTTCATCGGGCCGGGCGAGATCGCGTTGACGCGAATACCTTCAGGACCCAGATCGTTGGCCAGATAACGGGTCGCAGATTCCAGCGCAGCCTTGGCCACACCCATCACGTTGTAGTTCGGCACCACCTTGTTCGACCCCTGATATGTCAGCGTCAGCAGCGTGCCGCCATTCTCTTGCATCAGAGGGTAAGCGCGGCGCGCGACCTCAATGAAGGAATAGGCCGAGACATCCAGCGAATGCTTGAAATTCGCCCGGGTGGTGTTCAGGAAACGGCCCGTCAGCTCGGATTTGTCCGAGTAGGCAATGGCGTGGACTACGAAGTCGATGGTGGGCCAGCGCGCTCCAAGCTCTTGAAACGCACGGTCCAGCGAGGCGTCATCCGTGACGTCCGCGTCCACCATGAAATCGCTACCCAGGCTTTCAGCCAGCGGTTCAAGGCGTTTGCCGAATGCTTCGCCCTGATAAGTGAATGCCAGTTCGGCACCGGCTTCATGCATGGCCTTGGCAATGCCCCACGCTATCGAGCGGTCATTGGCCACGCCCATGATCAGGCCGCGTTTACCTTTTAGAAGATCCGACATTACGTTCACCCGTTATACTTCGACAGAATCATGGAACCGTTGGTGCCGCCAAAGCCGAAGCTGTTGGTCATCACACTATCCAATCCTGCGTTTTCAACTACTTGAGTTGCAATTTCACCGGGCAGAATGCCTTCGGCAAGCGTGTCGACATTGATCGACGGCGTAATAAAATCATTGTCCAGCATGAGCAGGCAGAAGATTGCCTCAAGCGCACCTGCCGCACCCTGTGCGTGTCCGGTCATCGACTTGGTGGATGAAATCGGGGGCACGTTGCCTTCACCAAAGATGCGGCGCACGGCTTCAACCTCACCCACGTCTCCGACCGGGGTCGATGTACCATGGGCATTGATGTAACCAACCTTGCGGTCTTCTGGCAGCGTCGACAGGGCCAGACGCATCGCGCGTTCGCCACCTTCACCGGACGGGGCCACCATGTCGTGGCCATCCGACGTGGCCGCATAACCGGTCACTTCGGCATAAATCTTTGCGCCACGGGCCAGAGCGTGCTCCAGATCCTCAAGAACGACGATCCCGCCGCCGCCCGAGATGACGAACCCATCGCGGTCCTGATCGAATGCACGGGAAGCTTTTTCCGGGGTGTCGTTGTACTTGGAGGACATGGCACCCATCGCGTCAAACAGACAAGACAGTGTCCAGTCCAGTTCTTCTCCGCCCCCTGCGAACATCACGTCCTGTTTGCCCAGCATGATCTGTTCCGCTGCGTTGCCGATGCAATGCAGCGAAGTGGAACAGGCCGAGGTGATCGAATAGTTGATACCTTTGATCTTGTACGCGGTCGCCAGGTTGGCCGAGATCGTCGAACACATGCATTTCGGCACTGCGAAGGGGCCGATGCGCTTAGTTGCGCCCGTTTTCAGAACAGTTTGATGCGCGGTCAGCATTGCGCTGGTCGACGGGCCGCCGGAACCGGCCACCAAACCGGTACGGGGGTTCACGACCTGATCCTCGGTCAGACCGGCATCGGCAATCGCCTGGTTCATGGCGATATGAGCATAGGCGGCGCCGGGACCCATAAAGCGCAGTGTCCGCTTGTCCACATGCTCGGCCGGATCGATCTTGAGCGTTCCGGCGATCCGGCTGCGAAAGCCGTGTTCGACCATCTGCTCGTTGGCTTCGATGCCGGACTTGCCAGCCTTGAGAGAGGCCAATACTTCCTGGGCATTGTTCCCGATGGAGGACACGACCCCCAGACCGGTGACAACTACTCGACGCATTTGCGTGCTCCTTATTTCGGGCCGGTCAGGCTCAGGCTTCGGACAGAACGACTTTCATGTCTTTGACATCGTAAATCATTTCACCATCCGCTTCGACGATACCATCCGCCACACCCATAGTCAGACGGCGCGTCTGGATCGCTTTTTTGAAGTCAATCTTGTAGGTCAGCATTTTGCGGTCGGGGCGGACCATGCCGGTCAGCTTGACCTCGCCGACACCCACGGCCATGCCGCGTCCCTGCCAGCCACGCCAACCCAGGTTGAACCCGGTCAACTGCCACAGGCCGTCCAGCCCGAGGCAGCCGGGCATGATCGGGTTGCCGGGGAAATGGCAATCAAAGAACCACAGGTCAGGGGTGATATCGAATTCGGCCAGTATATGGCCCTTGCCATGTGCGCCACCGTCAGCCGAGATGTCTGTGATCCGGTCCATCATCAGCATCGGCGGAGCTGGCAACTGCGCATTGCCGGGGCCGAATAATTCGCCACGGGCGCATTTCAGCAGATCGTCCTTGTCAAAGCTGCTCGGGAATTGGGCCATTCTGCCGCCTCTCCTGCCAGGGGTCCGTTCGTTATATCTGGCCTCGTCTAGCACCCGTATGCAAGGTCCTGCAAGAGCACCACGGCACATCCTGTTGTGCAGACGACATTCTTTGCGAATGAATTTCAATTGAAATTGCCCGAACACAGCACTTATATATGGTTCAGCAACAATTGGGTTTCGGATTGATGACACCTCAGAGCCAGAACAGAGCTACGGATTGGTTGGTCGGCGCCGGGCTGCGCCCAACGCGCCAGCGTGTCGCTTTGGCCGAACTTCTGGTCGGCGATGGTCGCCATCGGCATGTCACGGCCGAAAGTTTGTTCGAGGCGGCCAAAAAAAAAGGGGACGCCGTATCTCTGGCAACTGTCTACAACACGCTGCGTGCGTTTTGTGAGGCTGGAGTTCTGCAAGAAATCACGGTTGACGGTTCGAAAAGCTATTTCGACACCAATACACATGATCATCCGCACTTTTTCTGGGAAGACGAAAGCCGCCTGAGCGATGCACCATCGGACCAATTGGTGATTCAGCGCCTGCCCGAAGCGCCCGAGGGTGTCGAGATCGCGTCCGTCGACGTGGTGATCCGTCTGCGAAAAAAGTGACTTAAACTAAAGTTTCCATCAAAATCTGTTCCGCCTGTGCCGTGTTCGGGTCAGCGGGTCCGGTCCCATGGCGCGCCAGAACTACAGGTTCAGCAGCGATGTCGTCCAAAATATTGCGGGTGATCAGGGGCATTCCGTCGTAACTGAAATCCGAAGGCGGGTTGGCGTAGCTTATCGCGACACCTTCGTGGTTAGCGGCAAGGCTGCGCTGAATTTCCAATGTTGCCGCCCGGTGTGCGACCACAGGCTGCAACCGATTCTGCCTGAACAGGCCAAGCACGTGCTGCGCCGAAAGGCCTTCGTTCGACAGGATCAGCGGATATGCCCCAAGATCGCTCAGCGAAACGGATTGCTTGTATGCCAGAGGATGATCGGGGGCCATGATTGCATTCGGCCGGATGGGGAACAGGGTCTGCTGTTGAAACCCGGCATCCATGCTCAGGCCGTATGTCAACGCCAGATCAATTCGTCCATCGATCAGGTCAGAAATCAGGCCTTCGAAACCGTCCACCTTGTACGACACAGTCAAGTCCGGCATGGCCGAACGCAAAGGTTGCAGTGCCTTGGCAAGCAAAAACGGGGCCAAATCCACGAAACATCCCAACCGTATTTGAGTCCTTTTTGAACCGACCTGATCCGCATTCTCAAGCCGGGCTGCATTGGCCAGCAGGGATTCTGCGTCTTCAATAAAGCTGCGTCCTTGCGGGGTCAGCGCCAATGCGGCCCCGCGCTTGCGCGAAAAAAGTGGATGGCCAAGAAGCGATTCGACGCGTGTCAGGGCAGTGGACAACGCCGGTTGTGACACGTTCAGGTGCTGCGCTGCTGCAGACAAGCTACCGAAGCGGCCGATGGCGCAGACGTATTCGTATTGGCGAATTGAGATATATAACATGAGTTTAAGTCTAACTTAGAAAGATATTATTTGAACAGAGGGGTAATCCATGCGCAGATCCATAAACCACCGGCACGGAGACAGACATGACGCACCCTCTGGTTACGCAAGAGATGATCGACACTTTTCAACGGGACGGCGTGGTCCTGATAAAAGGATTGTTTGCTGATCACGTTGAAACTCTGCGCGAAGGGGTTGCAGCGAACATGGCGGAGCCGGGCCCTTATGCCTCTGAGAACAAGAAAGAAGGCGAGACGGGCCGTTTTTTCGACGATTATTGCAACTGGTCTCGAATTGAGCAATTTCAGTCGGTTGTTCATGAATCTCCAGCGGCAGAGGTTGCCGCGGACCTGATGCAATCGGATACTGTGCAGATGTTCCATGACCACGTTTTGGTCAAAGAGCCTGGAACCTCGATGGCCACGCCGTGGCATCAGGATGGTCCGTACTACTTTGTCGAAGGCCGTCAGACGATCAGCTTTTGGTCGCCGCTTGATCCGGTCACACAAGCCACGCTGCGCTGTGTGGCAGGCTCACACCGGTGGGAGAAAGAGGTCTTGCCGACCCGTTGGGTGTCGGAAGACGGTTTCTTTCCGGACGAAGGCCAGTACATCCCCGTCCCGGACCCGGACGCCGATGGAATGAAGGTTGTCGAATTCGAGATGGAGCCCGGCGACGCGGTTGCTTTCAACTACCGAACGCTTCATGGCGCGCGGGGAAATCAATCCGACAGCCGCCGTCGCGCGTTTTCACTGAGGTTGGTTGGTGACGATGCGCGTTATGTAGAACGGCCGGGACGAACATCTCCGCCGTTTCCCGGGCATGACATGGTGCCCGGCCAGCGCCTGCGTGAAGACTGGTTTCCAATGTTGTTGAAACGGTGATCAGACACCGAAAAGGTCAAAGAGGCGGGTCAGAACCACTGGCCCGTTTCCATCAGCCCGATCTCAAGCAACTGGTTTGACGACCATTCGAACGGGATAGAATTGCGCCAGCGGAACGTTGGAATATCGAATGTCGATCCAGCGTTGGTTTTTAAAGCCTTTGCAGCCCGGAACGAGCACACCGCGGCTGTCAAGTTGTGGTGCCATGGGCAGGAATATGTGTTGTATTCCTCGTCGTTGAACGTGTGATCCGGTCGCAACTCCAATCCATTTTTGGATTTGAACAGGGCGATCCGGTCTATTCGGCGGCTTCGCGCGGGAACGTGTTCTTCAAATCGCCATCGCAGCCCGCCGGACATGTCCAGCTGGCGTTCCTTCGGGTGCTTCTTCGAATCCAACCGCGCTTGGGCGAAATACCCCGTACGGTCCATCATCGCGTTTTGAGGTGCGACGCCATTCGGGAACTCGTTCAGATCTTCGGCATAAAGATCGACAACATGGCTCAGCATCGCGTCGCGACGTTCTTCCGTATGAAAGGCCAGCATTTCTCCGATCGTGCGCGTCTCGCAAAATGGGAAAAAGAGGTATTCGGCGTTGTAGCAGTAGTACATCCACAATCCCGGCGCCGCCTGAATGATTCGATTGATCGTCTCGAACACGACTGTGCGCGGAACGCAGTTGAGGGAGACGCGATGAATTTGCCCCTCAAGTTCGGGGTCCAGCGCAAACTCCTGTGGCATGAATACAATCAGGGATTTGAAGCCCAGGTTCAGATGGTGGCGGATCGAGCCGTCTACTTCGACATCATCTTCGACAAAAACCAATGCGACAGGTCCCTTTGCCAAAGCGGCCTTGCCCGTTTGCAGGAAAGAGTCGAGAGATTCGTATTGCATTGCCTGTCCACTGTCGCCTTGCTGGAGTTTCGGGCCAAAATCAGATAATCGCGTCGCCATTGCAAGCGGCGTTCGTTGGGTATAGACGACGCCGATCCCGCGAATGCAAAGGCCGTTTTCATGTCAGAACCCAAAAAGCTGTACATCAAGACCTATGGTTGCCAGATGAACGTTTACGACAGCGAGCGTATGGCGGAGACGCTGGGCGGCCAGGGTTACGTGGAAACGAAAACTCCCGATGATGCGGATATGATCCTGCTGAACACCTGCCACATTCGGGAAAAAGCCGCGGAGAAAATCTATTCCGAGCTTGGTCGGTTCAAGGGATTGAAGACTGAAAAACCGGACCTGAAGATAGGCGTCGCGGGATGTGTTGCGCAGGCCGAGGGTGAAGAGATCATGCGTCGCCAACCGATGGTCGACCTTGTCGTTGGCCCGCAAAGCTATCACCGCCTGCCCGAGATGGAAGCGAAAACGCGAGCCGGCGAAAAGGCTCTGGACACTGATTTTCCCGAAGAGGACAAATTCGAGAAACTCAAAGGTCGTCCCAAGGCCAAGCGCGGACCAACCGCATTTTTGACGGTGCAGGAAGGCTGCGACAAGTTCTGCGCTTTCTGCGTGGTGCCGTACACTCGTGGGGCCGAAGTCAGTCGTCCGGCTGATCGCATCCTGCGTGAAGCAAACGATCTCGTCGAGCGCGGGGTACGCGAAATTACCCTGCTGGGGCAAAACGTCAACGCCTATCACGGTGCCGGTCCGAACGGAGACATGACGCTGGCCGGCCTGATCTGGGAGCTGAACAAGGTCGATGGGCTTGAGCGGATCAGGTTCACCACCTCGCACCCCAACGACATGGCTGATGACCTGATCGAGGCACATGGAACCTGTGAAAAGCTGATGCCCTATCTGCACCTGCCAGTTCAGTCGGGTTCGGATCGTATCCTCAAGCGGATGAACCGCAGCCACACAGCGGAAAGTTATCTTCGCCTGATCGAACGTATCCGGACCGCGCGTCCGGATATCGTGATGTCTGGCGACTTCATCGTCGGGTTCCCCGAAGAGACGGAAGAGGATTTCCAGGCCACTATGGATTTGGTGGAAGAGGTCAAATACGGATACGCCTATTCGTTCAAATACTCGACGCGTCCTGGAACACCTGCCGCAGAGAGGTCTCAGGTTGATCCTGAAGCGGCGGACGATCGCCTGCAGCGCTTGCAAGCGCTAATTACAACTCACCAGCGCGAGATCCAGGACGCGATGGTTGGTCGAAACGTCAAAGTTCTGTTCGAAAAGTCGGGTCGTCTGCCCGGACAGATGGTCGGAAAATCTGAGTATCTTCATTCGGTTCATGTGTCTGACGCCGATGTCGCAGTGGGCGAATTGCGGGATGTTCGCATTACGTCATCGGGTTCCAATTCTTTGGCGGGTGCGTTGCACTAACGCATCCGTTATTTGAAATTTGGAAACCATACGGGTTTGTTAATTCCAAATTTACCCTTGATTTATTACTCAAAATTATGCTCCCAGAAAAATCAGGTTTTTTGGGGCTGGTGTTTTGGGCCATTGAGAAATCTCATCTCTTGCCGACGGGATGAGCAGGTCGGTGAATGGAAAGGGTACGAGTGGAGACTTTGAAACGTTTTTCCGGGCGGTTGTTGAAATCCGCCGTTACAACCGCGACCGTTCTGTCGGTGTTTCCCAGTGCGACTGTTGCAGGCAATTTGGATCAAGGTCTATCCGATCCTCCAGTCGTGAACCCAAAACGGTTCGGCAGTGACGTCAGCGCGTTTTACTTGGGTGCTACCGGCGCCTACGCGTTTGGGGGCGACGATCGATTTGGACTGACCAGCTCCGGCGGAACCTCGGAAGTGGGCGATCTGGACCTGAGTGGTTCGTTGGGGGGCGTACGGGCAGGGTGGCGCGGTGTTTTACCGGCGCACGGCGGGCGCAACTATGTTTACGGGTTTGAGCTGGGCTACGAGTTCGGTTCGCTTAGCGATGACGCCACCAATCAGATCAACGGCCAGACAGTCACGGGTGGGTCCGAAATATCGGACGTGTTTTCGATTCGCCTCCGCAATGGTCTGACCAACAAAAGTGGCACGGTCTTGTACTTTGTGTCGGCCGGGTATGTGAATGGCGACATTAACACAACAAGCAGACAGGCAGTTCAGGGCGGTTCTCAGTTTTTCCAAAGCGGCGACCGACGTGGCGGGTTTACCGCCAGCATTGGGGCCGAACATAACCTGACCGAACACTGGTCGATCACGGGTGAGTTCGAATACGTTCAGTTCAGCGCGAAAAACGTGGATTTCGGCAATGGAACCTCGACCAGATCTACGCCGAAATACCGCGGTCTGAAGCTGGGTTTGAACTATCGATTCTGACAGGCCGGCTGAAACAGTGGCGCCTGTTGGCACCGCACGTGGATCGGGCACATCGGCGGTTTTGTCATCCGAGTGGGAAAAAATGAACCTGTGGCTTGCGCCCACCAAGTGTTCCTGTCTACGCTCGGGGTGAAACGCCAAGACAGGAGAGCGGATTGGCCATTGGTGCCCTAACCCCACCGCAAGATGAAATGCCTCAGCGCGAAGCGTTTGTTGAGTTTCCAGACAACCGATTGTTAATTGACCTGTGCGGGGAATATGACCGCAATCTGACAGATATCGAGCAAAAGCTGTCTGTCCAGATTGTGCGCCGCGGGAATCAGCTGGCTGTGATGGGCGACGAAGACGGCCAGAAGCAGGCCATCGAAGTTCTGCAGGCCTTGTATACCCGTTTAGAAGGCGGGCGCGACGTTGAAGCCGCCGATGTGGACCGCGAGCTGCGAATGGGCGGCTCGGAAACAGGTACTGGCAGTCGCGACGGTGACCAGCTTGAGATGTTCAAGGGCGGTACGGTCGAAATAAAGACGCGCAAGAAACTGGTCGAACCGCGCACGGACGCGCAAAAAGCATACGTTCAGTCCCTTTTTCAGAACGAGTTGGCATTTGGGATTGGCCCCGCTGGTACAGGCAAGACCTATCTTGCTGTCGCCGCTGGCGTGTCAATGTTTATCGGTGGCCATGTAGATCGGATAATTCTCAGCCGGCCTGCGGTCGAAGCAGGTGAAAAACTGGGCTACCTGCCTGGCGACATGAAAGACAAGGTCGATCCGTATATGCAGCCGTTGTACGACGCCTTGAACGATTTTCTGCCCGGCAAGCAACTGGCCAAACTAATCGAAGAAAAGCGAATCGAAATCGCGCCGCTGGCTTTCATGCGAGGGCGGACGCTGGCGAACGCGTTTGTTGTTCTGGATGAGGCGCAAAACGCAACGACGATGCAGATGAAGATGTTCCTGACGCGTCTGGGTGAAGGAAGCCGAATGGTGATCACCGGCGACCGGTCACAGGTCGACCTGCCGCGTGGTGTTCAATCGGGTCTGGCTGATGCCGAGCGTTTGCTGAGCACGATCCCGAATATCAGCTTCAACTATTTCACGTCCAAGGATGTTGTGCGCCATCCGCTTGTCGCCGCCATAATCGAAGCGTATGAGGCCGACTCGGGCCGTGAGACGGGATAACCGTCCACGGCCGCAGGCTTTTGGCGTGGTGACATGAACCTTGAACTGACAATTGAGGATGCGCGCTGGCAGGACCTGGAGTCGCTGGCGATGCGTGCTATTCAGGCGGTGTTGGACTATTGCGATTTGGACGCAGACTTGTGCGAAGTAAGCTTGCTGGCCTGTGATGATGCGCGAATTGCTGTCCTAAACTCTGAGTTTAGGCAAAAGCCCACCCCGACCAATGTGCTGAGCTGGCCAGCCGAAGACCTGGCTGTTGGCGAAGCGGGGTTGAGGCCGACACCTCCGACGCCAGATTTCACGGGTGAGATCGCGCTGGGCGATATTGCGATTTCTTTCGATACCTGCGCCCGCGAGGCATCAGAAGCGGGAAAAACCATGGATGATCACGTCACGCATCTGATCATTCACGGAGTGTTGCACTTGCTGGGTTATGATCACATTCGTGACCGCGACGCCACTTTGATGGAAGGGGTCGAAGTCGAGATACTTGGCAAAATGGGTATAGATGACCCATATAGTGTGTAATAGGGGCCGCATTGGCCGATCATTTGGAACAGGATTATGGGCGAAACAGACGGCAGTTCTATGGCGGCGCAGAGCGCGCAACCGAAGGACAGCGGTGAAAATTCCAGCGAAAAAGCTGGTTTCTTTTCTCGAATAGTGGACGCGTTCTCGCCGCAGAGCGACGAAGAGGTCAACGCGGCCAATGGGCGTGAGGTCGACATGGTTCAGCCCCGTGGTATGATCAATTTGCGGCGCATGCGGGTCGAGGATGTGGCTATACCCACGGCGGAAATCGTATCCGTGCCATCAACGATCAGCAAAGATGAACTGGCCCAGGTTTTCCGCGACAGCGGCCTGTCCCGTATCCCAGTCTACGAAGGAACTCTCGACACGCCTTTGGGGTTTGTGCACCTCAAAGATTTTGCACTGACTCATGGTTTTAATGGCACCGGGTCCGAATTTGATCTGGTCTCGATGCTGCGGACGCTATTGTTCGTGCCGCCGTCGATGCCGATTGGCGTTTTGTTGACCAAGATGCAGACCGAACGCCGCCACATGGCTTTGGTGATCGACGAATATGGCGGCGTTGACGGTCTTGTTTCAATCGAGGATCTGATCGAACAAGTGGTCGGTGAGATTGCCGATGAGCACGATGCCGACGAAGGTCAGCTTTGGATTCAGGAAAAGCCCGGTTGCTATGTCGTGCAGGCGCGCGTCCCGCTGGAAGATTTCGAAGCCGAGATCGGACGCTCTCTGACCAGCCACGAGGATGTGGACGAAGAAGAAATCGACACGTTGGGCGGGTTGGTTTTCATGCTTTCGGGTCGCGTTCCTGCACGGGGCGAAGTCGTGCTGCATCCCGAAGGTCCAGAGTTTGAGGTGATGGACGCTGATCCTCGTCGGATCAAGCGTTTGCGTGTCATGTTGCCGGATCGCGTTGAATGAATCCTGCGCAGGGCTGGCCGTTTTGGTTGCGATTGGTATTCGTGGCTCTGTTGGGTGCGCTTGCCGCGTTCGGGCTTGCTCCGTTTGGCATTTGGCTGGCAACAGTGATCGCGTTGATCCTGCTGTCGCCTTTGTTTCTAACGACTGAGACGGGGGCGAGGGCCGCGTGGTTGGGCTGGGCTTTTGCGACCGGGTATTTCGCCCATGCACTCAGTTGGATTGTCGAGCCGTTTTTGGTTGATGCCCAGCGTCACGCATGGATGGCGCCCTTTGCGCTGACGTTCATGGCGGGTGGCCTCGCGCTGTTTTGGGCGCTTGCTTTTTGGATGGCGCGGCGCCCTGACGGTCAACCTGTATCACAGGCCGTGTTTTTGGCGATCACAATATCACTTATGGAGTTTGCCCGTGGGTATGTCCTAACGGGTTTCCCCTGGGCAGGGCTGGCGCAGGTGTGGGTGGATACATCGGTGGCGCAGCTTTTGTCTTTGTTTGGACCATTTGGTCTGGGTGCCGTGACATTGCTGGCGACTTTGCCACTTGGGGCTGCGCTGTCGCAGCGGCAAGGCTATATCATTCCGTTAAGTTTGACGGTCGGAGTCTCGTGTCTGGCATTGATTTACGCTGCGTCACGCCCGGCTGTCACGGATACGGACCATGTCGTACGCATCATTCAGCCAAACGCGCCTCAACACCAGAAATGGGATCCGGACTATGCTCCGCTGTTCTTTGCGCGTCAGGTCGAGTTTACGGCGGCGGCCCCGCGACCGGATTTGATCGTTTGGCCGGAAACCTCGGTGCCTGCTTGGCTGGGCAGCGCGCAGCCTTATCTGACCGCAATTGCCGATGCCGCGCAGGGAACGCCTGTGTTTCTGGGAATTCAGCGCGCCGATGGTCCACGCATCTATAACTCGATGATTTATCTGGATGAGGACGGTCGTCAGCAAGGGCTCTATGACAAGCATCATCTGGCACCCTTTGGGGAGTATGTTCCGTTTGGCGAGGCGTTGGCCCGGTTCGGGATTTTTGGTATGGCCGCCACCACCGGCAGCGGCTTTAGCGCGGGACCGGGCGCTGCACTAATGGACGCTGGCAAGCTAGGCAAGGCGCTGCCTCTTATATGCTACGAGGCTGTCTTTACTCAGGACGTATTGTCTGCGCCGGGTCGCGCTGATTTTCTGCTGCAGATCACCAATGACGCGTGGTTCGGCACACGTTCCGGGCCGTATCAGCATCTGGCTCAGGCCCAAATGCGCGCTATTGAGCAGGGGCTGCCGATGATGCGGTCGGCCAATACCGGTGTTTCCGCAATGATTGACCCGCTGGGTCGGGTGACCGATGCGCTGCCATTGGGGCAGGCTGGTTTTGTCGATGCGGCATTACCACAGGCGCTAGCTCCAACGATATACTCACGAATGGGAGACACCCCCGTCTTTATTGCCGTGTTAGCGCTTTTTGCGCTGCTTTGGCGCAACGCCAAAACGCAACAAGGATAATTTCGGATTGACGCTGTGTTTCATGGTGCGTATCCCGTTGCATGCTCATCACAACGGCTTCCTGGCGTGATGGGAAAACCTTAATGGAGCACATTCATGTCCCGACAGAACTACACATTTACTTCGGAATCCGTTTCCGAAGGGCACCCGGATAAGGTTTGTGACCGGATTTCCGATGCCGTGCTTGACGCCTTTCTGAATGAAGAACCCGAAGCGCGCGTGGCGTGCGAAACCTTTGCTACGACCGACCGGGTCGTCATCGGTGGCGAAGTAGGCCTGTCTGATCAGGAAAAGCTGCACGATTACATGGGTCGTATCGACGAGATTGCCCGCGCCTGTATCAAGGATATCGGCTATGAGCAGGACAAATTCCACCACGAAACCGTCGAGGTGACAAACCTTCTGCACGAACAATCCGCGCATATTGCGCAAGGTGTCGATGCAGCAGCAGACAAAGACGAGGGTGCCGGTGATCAGGGCATCATGTTCGGCTATGCGACCACGGAAACGCCCGCGCTGATGCCAGCCCCGATCCAGTACTCGCACGCGATCCTGCGACGCCTTGCCGAAGTGCGCAAGAATGGTACCGAGCCTGTGCTGGGACCTGACGCAAAATCGCAGTTGTCGGTGGTTTACCGCGATGGAAAACCTGTGGGCGTCAGCTCGGTCGTGCTTTCGACACAGCACCTGGACGAAGCCCTCAGTTCGGCCGATATCCGCGCGATCGTTGAGCCCTATATCCGTGAAACGCTGCCCGAAGGATGGTTGAGCAACGAAACCGAATGGCATGTGAATCCCACAGGCAAATTCGTGATCGGCGGGCCCGATGGTGACGCAGGTCTGACCGGGCGTAAGATCATCGTTGACACCTATGGCGGTGCCGCACCGCACGGCGGCGGTGCGTTCTCAGGCAAAGATCCGACTAAGGTTGACCGCTCGGCGGCCTATGCCGCGCGTTATCTGGCCAAGAATGTCGTTGCCGCTGGTATGGCAGAACGCTGTACTATTCAGCTGAGCTATGCGATTGGCGTATCCAAGCCGTTGTCGATCTATGCCGATACACACGGCACCGGAGAAATCCCGGACGCTGAAATTGAAAAGGCTGTTGGGCAGGTCATGGATCTGACCCCGCGTGGCATCCGTCAGCACCTTCAGATGAACAAGCCTATCTACCAGCGCACTGCTGCCTATGGTCACTTTGGGCGTGAACCCGAAGCCGACGGCGGATTCAGCTGGGAGCGCACCGATCTGGTCGACGCGTTGAAATCAGCGGTTTAAGATACGACTGTCATCCCTAAGGCAGTTGGAAACACCGATGGGCTTTAAACGCCTCGTTAAAAATTGGAAAAACAAACAAGTGGAAGCCATCCTCGCTGAGGACGGCTTTCGCAGATTTAGTGCTGAGGCTGTTCAGCCGGCTGATGTCGCCTTCGTCGGATGGCCCAAATCTGGCAACAGCTGGTGCCAGTTTATAATCGCAAACCTTTACTACGGTGTCGACACCTCGATCGCGTCGGACAAAATTGTACAAGATCTGGTTCCGGATGTTCACAGGTCGCGATTCGTCCGGCGTTATTCCGAACAGATGATTGTGAAGTCCCACAATCTGCCTCAGCCAAATTTCAGAAAGGTCATTCATCTTGTTCGCGACGGGCGCGACGCGATGGTGTCATATTATCATTTCAGAAACGCACTGGGGTTCAAAGGTACGCTGAGCGAATTAATGGATGAAGACAGCGACGTTTACTCTACCTGGTGGGGCCACGCAGCCGCTTGGAACGACAATGAGTTCAACGCCGAAAAAATGCTGCTAAGGTATGAAGATCTGCTTGACGATACCGAAAATCAAATCTCGCGCATAGCCGACTTCATCGGTGCTGACGCAACCGCCAAGCGCGCTTCGGAAATTGCCGCTCAGACGTCTTTTTCAATTCTCAAAAACAAAGAAAAAAAACATGGCTTGGAGAACAAGGCATGGCCAAAAGACAAGCAGTTTTTCCGCCGCGGGAAAGCAGGTTCGTTTCAGGACGAAATGAGCGTTGATGATGTAAAACGTTTTGAAGATCGAGCAGGCGATCAACTGATTGGCTTTGGATACGCGTTGTCGTAAGGGGTGTGCGCTCTGCCAAGTTTGGAAAACAGCCTATGATACCCGATCGCCCACGCAGAAACTTCTATGGTCGCTTCAAAGGGAAAACCCTGAAGCCCAGCCAAAAGACGTATCTGGACGAAGACCTAGATTCTTTGTCACCCGGTGCGGTGGACTGGGAAACCAATCCTGAACGCCATCCGTTGGATTTGGATGCTCTGTTCGGTGGAAAGGAAGTCTGGCTTGAGGTTGGCTTTGGTGGCGGAGAGCATCTGGTGCATCAGGCTGCCAGCAACCCGGATATTGGGATCATCGGGGCCGAGCCATATATCAATGGCGTTGCGATGCTCTTGGGTAAAATTCGAAAGGCCGGCGTCGAAAATCTGGCTGTGCATCCCGGTGATGCGCGCGATTTGTTCGATGTTTTGCCGGAAGCCAGCATCTCACGCGCCTTTCTGTTGTACCCGGACCCCTGGCCCAAGACGCGGCATCACCGTCGCCGCTTTGTGACGCAGGAACATTTGGAGCCTTTGGCACGCGCCCTGAAACCGGGATCGATTTTCCGTGTGGCCACCGACATCCCCGACTACGTGCGTCAAACACTGGAAGAGGTGCCTCGCGCCGGGTTCGAATGGCTGGCTGAGCGTCCCCAAGACTGGCGCGAGCCGTGGGATGACTGGATTTCCACCCGCTACGAACAGAAGGCGCTGCGCGAAGGCCGCACACCTCATTACCTGACCTTCCGGCGTAAAGGCTGATTGCGGCTGGACCAACCGGCGCCAATTCGCTAATCGGCTTGGGCACTGATAGCGAAAACAGGAGCCCCCATGTCCGGACACGGAACGCCCATCCCGATGACCTCGCATCCCTGCGGCCCGCTGACCGGCACGGCAGAGGTGCCCGGCGACAAGTCGATCTCGCACCGGTCGTTGATCCTGGGGGCGATGGCCGTGGGTGAGACTAAAATCTCGGGCCTGTTGGAAGGCGAGGACGTTCTGGACACCGCCAAGGCCATGCGCGCCTTTGGGGCCGAGGTCACCGATCACGGTGGCGGCGAATGGACCGTGCACGGCGTGGGCGTCGGTGGCTTTGCCGAACCCGATCAGGTGATCGATTGCGGCAATTCGGGCACCGGCGTTCGTTTGATCATGGGCGCGATGGCGACCTCTCCGATTTCGGCGACATTTACTGGCGACGCCAGTCTGAACAAACGCCCGATGGCGCGGGTTACAGATCCTTTGGCGCTGTTTGGAACGCAATCGGTGGGGCGCTCGGGCGGACGCTTGCCAATGACCATTGTCGGCGCGGCTGATCCTACTCCGGTCCGCTACGAGGTCCCGGTGCCTTCGGCTCAGGTGAAATCCGCTGTGTTGCTGGCTGGTCTGAACGCCCCCGGCAAAACCGTTGTGATCGAGAAAGAAGCCACACGCGACCATTCCGAACGGATGCTGGCTGGTTTTGGTGCCGAAATCACTGTTGAGGACACTGATGAGGGACGGATTATCACTCTGACCGGCCGCCCCGAGTTGAAGCCGCAGGTCATTGCCGTTCCACGCGATCCGTCCAGCGCGGCCTTCCCGGTCTGCGCGGCGCTTCTTACGCCAGGTTCGGACGTGTTGGTGCCGGGCATTGGTCTGAACCCCACCCGCGCAGGCTTGTTCACCACGCTGCGCGAGATGGGCGCGGATCTGACTTACGAGAATGAGCGCGAAGAAGGAGGTGAGCCCGTTGCTGACCTTCGGGCGAAATACTCACCCAACATGAATGGGATCAACGTACCGCCGGAACGCGCGGCATCAATGATCGACGAATACCCGGTGTTGTCTGTGATCGCTGCCAACGCCACCGGCACGACCATGATGGGCGGTGTGAAGGAGCTGCGGGTCAAGGAAAGTGACCGGATCGATGCGATGGCCAAGGGGCTTCGTGCGAATGGCGTCACTGTGGACGAGGGCGAAGAATGGTGGTCGGTTGAAGGGCTGGGCATCGGAAACGTCCCCGGCGGTGGCACGTGCGAGAGCTTTCTGGACCATCGTATTGCCATGTCGTTCATGATTTTGGGGATGGGTGCCAAAAAGGGCGTCACCGTAGACGATGCGGGCCCGATCGCTACCTCCTTCCCGATTTTTGAGCCTTTGATGGCTACGTTGGGTGCGAAATTGCAGCGGAACAATCGGTAGGTTTGATGTCAGACACGCAGTTCACAATCGCCATTGACGGACCTGCGGCGGCGGGCAAAGGCACGATCTCGAAAGCGGTCGCGGCGCGGTTTGGGTTCGCGCATCTGGACACCGGGCTATTGTATCGCGCGGTCGGGCGGCGGACGTTGCAAGGCATGGAGCCGATTGCGGCGGCACAAGCCCTGTCCGCTGAGGATCTGGAGCAAGGCGATCTGCGTACGGCCGAGATTGCTCAGGCGGCCTCAAAAGTAGCCGTGATCCCAGAGGTTCGCTCCGCATTGGTTGATTTTCAGCGCGCTTTTGCGCGCCGCGGCGGGGGCGCAGTGTTGGATGGGCGTGATATCGGCACCGTCATTTGTCCTGAGGCCGAAGTGAAATTGTTTGTCACCGCCAGCGCCGAAGTTCGGGCCGAGCGCCGTTTTCTCGAGCTCAGCGCTAAAGGCAGTGATGTCACGCGTGACCAGGTGCTGTCGGATGTAAGAGAACGCGACGCGCGGGATGCCGAACGCAGCACCGCGCCCATGAAGCCGGCGGAAGACGCGGTCTTGCTGGACACGTCTGATCTGAGCATCGAAGCCGCACTGGCCAAAGCCATTGAGGTTATCGAAAAATTAAGGCCCGCAAAATCGTAACTTCGCGGGCCTTTGGGGTAAGCTTACAGCTCTCCGACCGCGATGCTTTTGATGTTTGACCATTGATCGTCAGCGGTTTTGGATGTGGCCGAAACATCCTCAAGGAAAGCCGCGCGGGTTTCTGCGTTCAGGAACAGATACAGCTTGCCGTCTGCGACCAGGTATTGATCCGGGTCACCATCGAATTTTTTGCCGACAGATACGCCGAACGAACAGAACCCGCCATGTTGGGGCAGATAAGCCGCCGGATTGGCCTCGAATGTCTCGCGGTTGGCTGCGCTGGTGAAGTAGTAAGATGCGCCGTCATAGGTGGCCGAGTGGGTGGCAAAGCCATCGACCGGATTGCCGTCGTTGACGAGGGCCACCAGATCGACGCCATGCGCTGCAAGCGGCGCGCCGGCTGCAGAAATACCGTTTGATACGTTGATTTCATCAGCCGCAAAGGCAGGGGCTGCGATCAAGGGCAGAGTGGCAATCAAGGTGGTGATAACGAGGGATTTCATTTGAGTTTCCTTTTCAGTTCAGTATCCGGCCAGCAGGTTTGCCAGCCGCTGAACCAAAGCTAGGTGCAAGCTTCTGAACGGGCTATCGCAGGAAGCCCCAAGTATATTGCAGATCGTTCAAAGCTGCGGGTGGCTGATCAACACTCCTCACTAAGCTTTGTTTGGTCAGGTCTGTGCCCGCCCCCTATTGTCGGTCTATAGCCTGCAGGAGCGTTGCCATGATCCGACTAGCCCTATTGATGATTTTCCTCGCTGGAAGGGGGATCGCGCAAGAGGCGGCAGAGCCAGAACCCCCAATGACGTATGAGCGGTTGGGAAAGATAATTTTCGCGCTTGACCCTGAGGCGCAACCGTTCGGCCCTGGGTTTGAGCTGAAGGTCGGGGAAGTAACAGTGCTGGTCGTCACGGATACCAATGCAGACCGGATGCGGGCCATGGTCGCGATTGGGGATGCCACAGATCTGTCGCCCGCCGATCTGCAACGCATGATGCAGGCGAATTTCGACAGCACACTTGATGCGCGCTACGCGATTGCGAATGGCACCTTGTGGGCGGCATACATCCATCCGTTGTCCCGGTTGGATAAAAACCAATTGATTTCGGGGCTGGCCCAGACCGTGAATGCAGCCAGGACATATGGCACGTTGTACTCTGGTGGCGCGGCGGAATTTGGCGGGGGAGACAGCCAGGACCTGCAACGCGAGCTGATTGAAGATCTTTTGAAGAAAGGCGAGGAAATCTAAGCCTTGCGCGGAATTCCCGCCAATCCTGCCGAAACGAAGACCGTTGCGTCATTGGGCCTAGCTGGATGAAGGAAAGCTGCTATAGTCTCTCACTAGCTGAAAGGGAAAGCTGCGTTACAAGCCCCGAACAAAAAAAGGGGCAGCTGCTGGAAAACCCCTCACGCCAACAGGGACAAAAAAACATGAATAATCGTTTGAGAAAAATCACCATCGTTGGTGGTGGAACAGCCGGTTGGATGACTGCGCTGATCCTGGACATGGTGTTTTCACGCACTTCAGCACCGAAGGATCGACCGCGCATCTGCCTGATCGAAAGCCCCAATATCTCGACCGTTGGTGTCGGCGAGGCCACCGTGCCGCGCATGCCCGTCACTTTGCGTCAGGCGGGCATTTCCGAGCGGGATTTTTTCCGCGAGACCAATGCGTCCTTCAAACTGGGCGTGAAGTTTTGCAATTGGAACAAGGACGCAAAAGGCAATCGCATTGACTACGTGAACCCCTTTGCCCATGGCCAGTTGTTGGAGGGACTAGAAGCTGCCGAATATTTCCTGCGATTTGGCAACGGGGACCGGGACTTTACGCAATCCATTTCGCCCCACGATGATCTGGCCCGCCTGTGCAAAGGCGCGCGCGCGTTGGGCCAGCCCGAGTTCGAACAGCGTTTTGGCTATGCGTATCATCTGGACGCTGTGAAGTTCGCGGGCATGCTGACCAAAGTCTGCACAAAGCGCGGCATTGAGCATATTCAGGATGAGGTGCAAGCCGTTGAACTGGATGAACAAGGCAACGTCAGCCACCTGATGTTGGAGCGTAAGGGCCGCCACGACATCGAGATGGTTATCGACTGCACCGGTTTCCGCGGTTTGATTATCAACAAGGCACTGGGTGAACCGTTTATGGATTACTCGGAATACCTGCCCAATGACCGCGCAATGGCGTTGCAGATCGAACATCCTGATCCCGATAAAATCGAAAGCGTCACACGCTCTACCGCACTGGGTGCGGGATGGACGTGGCGGGTGCCACTCTACAATCGTGTGGGCACGGGTTATGTTTTCTCATCCGCGCATCGCACGGATGATCAGGCGGCGGATGAATATCTGGAATGGCTGGGCGACAGCGGCAAAGGTTTGACGCCACGCGTGATCCCGATGCGCATCGGGCGCGTGCGCAATGCCTGGGTCAAGAACTGCCTGGCGATCGGTCTGTCCGGTGGATTCATTGAACCGTTGGAAAGCACCGCGATCCATATGATTGATCATGCGATTCGCTGGTTCGCCGAGCATTTGCCCACGCGCGACATGGAGCCATCTCTGCGGAACAGATATAACCGGCAGATGAACAAGCTCTATGATGAGGTTCTGGATTTCATCTGCCTGCACTACCGGTTGGGTAACCGTACGGATGACCAATACTGGATAGACGCGCGCACCGAAATGAAGATACCGGATCGGTTGGCTGAGAATCTGGAGTTGTGGCAACACCGCTTGCCCATGGAACACGATATTGAGTTCGCAACGCTGTTTAACTTCCGAGTTTATCAGACGGTTCTATTAGGCAAGCAGGTCTACGACACCGGCTACGGAACCGGCATTCGTGATCGATTGCGGCCGTTGAAAAAGCCGATTTGGTTCCAGTGGTGGAAAGGCGCAAAAGTGGATCTTGCGCAGATCCTCAAATCGATGCCGGATCACAAAACGCTGCTGCGTGACATCCGCGGAGAGCTGGAGCAACGGCCGACCTTTGGAATGGCGGCAGCGATGCAACCGACAGTTTCGATGCCGGGTGAACAACTTGCCCCTGTGGCGATCCAGAACATGCCGAATCTCGCAGAAATCCAAAGTGGCAGGAAAGACCTGCAACTGTTCTAGACATCCCGAGTACTCCGCGCAGCATTAGTCTTCGCTGCGCGGACTGAGGTCCCATTCTAGAAATTGTCCATTAAGTTAGAGCGCGGAGCCTTCCCGCAGCTTTTTCTGCTCGGTCGGAGTGGGAGTGTGGTTGAACACGAATGCCGTGCGGCAGGCCTCTTCTCCGCCAAGGTCTTCGATCTTCTTGCGTTGGTCGGCAAAGGCGCGGGCGTTGACCTCTTCGGGGTCACAAATTTCGCGAAGCCGCCGTTCCCCTTCGATCAATGCCGCCTGAACCTGAGGGTCATTTACCCGATCCAGCGCACGGTTGATTTGTTCTTGCGGATCGATTGATAGGTCGAACAATTGCGGGGACTGGCCGACATAGTATACATACTTCCACTTGCCCCACCGCACCATGAAACTGCCGGTTTTCGACCCGCCATCATGGTATTCGCTGAACCCGGTCCGATCGGGATCGTCCGGGGCATTGGCCAAACCCACCAAAGAGATACCGGGTTGACCTGCGTTGCCAGCGTCGTCTTCGACCCCGCAAACGTCACGGGCAGTCGCTGCGATGTCCGTCAGATTGGTGCATGTGGTGACACGTCGTCCCGCCGGAATGCCAGGGCCTGCGGCAATCATCGGAATTGCTGCACTGGCCTCATACATCACCTGTTTGGTCCAGAACCCCTGATCCCCCATCATGTCACCGTGGTCCGAAACATAGATCACGACGGTATTCTCTGCCTGACCGCTGTCGGACAAAACCCTCAGGATGCGCCCAACGCAATCGTCCATCATTGAGGTCAGGCCATAGTAGGCCGCCTTGGCTTCGCGCATTTTCTGCTCGTCGAAATAGTCGTCGTAGTTAAAGAACGCGGCGATATTGCGCAGTTCTTCATGGTCCGGCAGGCCTTTGCCATAGCCGACCGGCAGATCCATCTGGGCCGGATCGTAAAGGTCGTACCATTCCTTGGGGCAGGTCAGGGGGTAATGCGGGCTGACCAGCGACATGAATGCCGCCCAGGGTTGGTCTGAACGGGCGGGATCGGCCAACCAAGCCTCGGCTGCCGCGGTAATGTCCAGATCGTAATCGGTATAGGTGCTGGGTCCGACCCCGACATCGTCCGCCAGTTCGGATGTCGAATCGTAGACCGGTGGATTTTCGCGCAAAAGACCAACGGCCCAGCCAACGCCCCCGACCACGTGCATCGGCAAGATTTCCTGCGAGAAGCCATTGTCGTCTTCGTTGGACCTGAAGTGCAGCTTACCAATGGAAACCACCTCGCGCCCCGCGTCGCGCAACTGTCGCATCCAACTGCGCGGATGTCCGTCATAGGGTGTTGCGCTGTCCCAGTTTCCAGTCGTGTGAACCCAGTCTCCGGTCGCAAGCGCCGCCCGTGTGGGTACGCACATGGGTGAGGGTGTGTAGGCGGATTGAAACATCGTGCCGCGCGCGGCCAGTGCGTCCAGATTGGGTGTTTTGACAATCGGATGGCCAGCGCACCCCATCGCATCCTTGCGGTGTTCATCCGAAATGATGACGAGAAAGTTCAGGTGTTGGCGCATGGGGTCCTCCGACTTTTTCAAAGTCTCGCAACTGGTGCGGGCTTTGCCGTTCGATACGCGACATTCGTCGCAGAAATAGGTGCGTCTCCCAGTGAAGCGGGTTGCGGGCGCAGCATTAAAATGTAATAACATAGCAAAACCTTTGAGTGAGCATGACAAAACCCACCAACACCCAACAAACCTGGCTAGCGCGCACTGATGACCGGATCGCGCAATGACTGGTCGTGGAAAAAGCCGAAACCTTCGCAGTCGGATCAAACGCCGCCGGCGGGCAGGATCGCCAATGCAAGCCTATGACGCTTTGCCCGCGGATTTGCGGCGGTGGCTGGCCTCAGCGTGCTTGCCTTGGAGCCCGGCATCGGCGTTACGCATTTGGGATAAAGTGGGAGGTGAGCAGAATCCCGGCCAAGCTTATTCCCGTTTGAATGCGATCGAGCAGTCGATGCTGCAACAAGATGCGACGGTCTGGGACATAGCGCGGCAGTCGTGATGGCGGCCGAGGCCCTGTATTTCAAGGCTTTCCTCTTGCGCCTGTCGGTGATTCCGCATATACGCGCGCTGTCAACACAAGGGCGGTCAACGTCCGGATGACGTTTCTGAGCAGGGCCGGGTTACCTCGGCCCTTTGTGTTTGTTTGCTCAGGGGCGCACCGGGTCACGTCCGATGGCACCATGAATCAAGACCGGCGGAGACAACCGCTCGGCCAGCAAAAACGTTATGTAGAGGAAAACAACGCCACATGGCTGATACATCTATGGAGGAATTCGAAGCCCTCCTGAACGAAAGCTTCGAAATGGACACGCCCGAAGAGGGTTCTGTTGTCAAAGGTAAGGTTCTGGCGATCGAAGCCGGCCAAGCCATCATCGACGTAGGCTACAAAATGGAAGGCCGCGTTGATCTGAAAGAATTCGCAAATCCCGGCGAAGCCCCTGAAATCGCTGTTGGTGACGAGGTAGAAGTTTACCTGCGCGCTGCAGAAAACGCCCGTGGCGAAGCCGTCATCTCACGCGAGATGGCCCGCCGTGAAGAGGCATGGGACCGTCTGGAAAAAGCATACGCCGACGACCAGCGCGTCGAAGGTGCAATCTTTGGCCGCGTCAAAGGTGGTTTCACTGTCGATCTGGGTGGCGCAGTTGCGTTCCTGCCCGGCTCGCAGGTTGATGTTCGCCCAGTGCGCGACGCTGGCCCGCTGATGGGTCTGAAGCAGCCGTTCCAGATTCTGAAAATGGACCGCCGCCGTGGCAACATCGTTGTCTCGCGCCGCGCAATCCTGGAAGAATCGCGTGCCGAACAGCGTGCCGAAGTCATCGGTAACCTGTCCGAAGGTCAGACCGTTGAGGGTGTTGTTAAGAACATCACCGAATACGGCGCATTCGTTGACCTGGGCGGCGTTGACGGCCTGCTGCACGTCACCGACATGGCATGGCGCCGTGTGAACCACCCGTCCGAGATCCTGACGATCGGCGAAACCATCAAGGTTCAGGTCATCAAGATCAACAAAGAGACCCACCGCATCAGCCTGGGCATGAAGCAGCTGCAGGAAGATCCTTGGGACCTGGTTGCTGCCAAGTACCCGCTGGGCTCGGTCCATCAGGGTCGCGTCACCAACATCACCGACTACGGCGCGTTCGTCGAGCTGGAAGCCGGTGTTGAAGGTCTGGTGCACGTGTCCGAGATGTCCTGGACCAAGAAAAACGTCCACCCCGGCAAGATCGTTTCGACCAGCCAGGAAGTCGACGTCATGGTTCTGGAAATCGACGGAGCCAAGCGTCGCGTGTCTCTGGGCCTGAAGCAGACTCAGCGCAACCCATGGGAAGTGTTTGCAGAAACACACCCCGAGGGCACCGAGGTCGAAGGCGAAGTCAAGAACATCACCGAATTCGGTCTGTTCATTGGCCTCGAAGGCGACATCGACGGCATGGTTCACCTGTCGGACCTGTCTTGGGACGAGCGTGGCGAGGATGCGATCCAGAACTACCGCAAAGGCGACATGGTTTCGGCCGTTGTCTCGGAAGTTGACGTGGAAAAAGAGCGTATCTCGCTGTCGATCAAAGCCCTGGGCGGTGACAAGTTCGCCGAAGCCGTGGGCGGTGTGAAGCGTGGCTCGATCATCACCGTCGAAGTCACCGCGATCGAAGATGGCGGCATCGAAGTCGAATACGAAGGCATGAAGTCGTTCATCCGTCGTTCCGACCTGTCGCGTGATCGCGCTGAGCAGCGCCCCGAGCGTTTCTCGGTCAGCGACAAGATCGACGTCCGCGTCACCAACGTCGACAGCAAAACCCGTCGTCTGGGCCTGTCGATCAAGGCGCGCGAAATCGCCGAAGAGAAAGAGGCCGTGGAACAGTACGGTTCTTCCGACTCGGGCGCATCGCTGGGCGATATCCTGGGTGCAGCGTTGAAATCCGGCGACTAAGCCAGGGACGCATCCCAAACAAGAATTTCGGCCTCGCACGCAAGTGCGGGGCCGTTTTTGTTGCGAATCAATATGTTCCGATTTTTGAGTTTAATTTGGCAGTCGCTCATGCATTTGATGCGAATTCTGCATGATCAAGCAAAAAATCGCCTGAGTTCGCGGCAAAATGAAGGCTTTGGACACAGAGTATAAGTTCCCCCGATCACGGTTTTTTCCTATACTGTCCAGAACAATAGACATGGTTAACCGGTCGCCTGGGAGGGTAACACTCATGATCCGTTCAGAACTGATTCAGAAAATCGCCGACGAAAACCCGCATCTCTATCAGCGTGACGTCGAGCGGATTGTGAATACGGTGTTCGAAGAAGTGACAGATGCCATGGCGCGCGGCGACCGTGTTGAACTGCGCGGCTTTGGTGCGTTCTCGGTCAAACAAAGGGACGCGCGCGTTGGCCGTAACCCCCGTACGGGTGAGACTGTGCAGGTCGAAGAAAAATGTGTTCCATTCTTCAAAACTGGCAAGTTGCTAAGGGATCGATTGAACGGTAAAGCCTGACACCATGATGCGTTACCTTCGATATGCTTTTCTGGCGATTCTCGGGATCGTTCTTGTGTCGATCTCGTTGGCAAATCGCGAACTCGTCGAGCTGAAACTGATGCCGGACGCCCTGGCTGAACTACTGGGGACCAATTTCTCGACCTCCCTGCCATTGTTTGTTGTGGTTCTGGGTGGTGTTGTCGCCGGGTTGATCATCGGCTTTTTGTGGGAATGGCTGCGCGAGCATAAACACCGCCGCGATGCCTCAACCAAAACTGGCGAGGTGCGCAAACTTGAGCGCGAGGTCAAAAAGCTCAAGAAAAAGCAGAATGAGGGCAAGGACGACGTTCTGGCTCTGCTGGACGAAGCCAGCTAAGGCACCTTTATATGACCGATGTAGCTGTAAAAATCTGCGGGCTAACCGCACCGGATCACGTGCGCGCTGCGGCTGATGCCGGTGCACGTTATGTCGGCTTTGTATTTTTCTCAAAATCGCCACGGCATCTGGACCTTGGTGCAGCGGCAGGGCTGGCGCAGCTTGTTCCTGCAGGCGT
This sequence comes from Ruegeria atlantica, assembly GCF_013032505.1. Taxonomy (GTDB): domain Bacteria; phylum Pseudomonadota; class Alphaproteobacteria; order Rhodobacterales; family Rhodobacteraceae; genus Ruegeria; species Ruegeria atlantica_F. The sequence continues at coordinate 359,229 of NZ_WQCG01000003.1, read as the reverse complement.
GGCCAAGGTCGCGCTGACCGTGAATGCGACGGACGAAGAACTGGACCATATCGTCGAAAGCGTGCCCTTGGACATGTTGCAATTGCATGGCAAGGAAACACCGCAGCGGGTTTCAGAAGTACGCGACAGATTTGGCCTGCCGGTGATGAAAGCAATCGGCATCGCCGAGGCTGAGGATCTGAGTTCGATTGATTTGTATTCGGAAGTGGCTGATCAATTGCTGATCGACGCGAAGCCGCCGCGCACCTCCGAACTGCCAGGCGGCAACGGGCTTGCCTTTGACTGGAGATTGCTCGCAGGCCGGAAATACTGGCGAAAGCCGTGGATGCTGGCCGGGGGACTTACCCCGGACAACGTCGCCGAAGCGATCCGTATGACCGGCGCGAAACAGGTTGATGTGTCTTCCGGCGTCGAAAGTTCGCCCGGAATTAAAGACTCCATTAAGATTTCCGAATTCGTGTCCGCCGCCCATTGATCTGCTTGCTGACCTTCCCCGTATATAACGTCGGGGAGGAACAATGATGCTTGCAGCGATTGGCGGGGTTACCCTGAACCATTGGTACAACGCGCCAGAGTTCTTTTGGCGCGCAGGACAGGCATTGAATCAGGCGCGCGGTGACCCATTGTGCGTGCATGCGCAGATGTTCCCGCACGGTGGGCTCTACTTTTCGCTCAGCGTTTGGCAGGATGCCGAGGCAATGCTGACATTTGCCCATTCGGGATCTCACAGGCGCGTTCTTGAGGCTTCGGATCGGTTGTCTATCACGCATGAGTTCCACCATTTCTCATGCATTGCAGTTCCAACCGAAGAGCAGGCCCTGCGGATCTGGAAGCATCGATACAGGCCCGCGAAATGATACGTTTTGCCATGGCAAAACCTGTCAGCACCTCCTATGAACAACGGGTACGACGAGGGAGACACCCATGGCCAACGATCTATTCAATTCCTTCATGTCCGGTCCCGACGAACAGGGCCGCTTTGGCATCTTCGGAGGACGGTTTGTCAGCGAAACGCTGATGCCGCTGATCCTGTCGCTGGAAGAGGAATATGAAAAAGCCAAGGATGATCCGACTTTCTGGGCCGAAATGGACGATCTGTGGGCGAACTACGTGGGTCGCCCCTCGCCGTTGTACTACGCAGAACGCCTGACTGAGCACCTGGGCGGGGCGAAGATCTATCTCAAGCGCGATGAGTTGAACCACACCGGGGCACACAAGATTAACAATGTTCTGGGCCAGATCATTCTGGCGCGGCGCATGGGCAAGACCCGAATTATTGCGGAAACCGGGGCAGGGCAACATGGCGTGGCGACCGCCACCGTCTGCGCCAAATTTGGCCTTAAGTGCGTGGTCTACATGGGCGCGCATGACGTACAGCGTCAGGCACCGAACGTATTCCGTATGCGCCTGTTGGGCGCCGAAGTTATTCCGGTCACCTCAGGTCGCGGAACTCTTAAAGACGCCATGAACGACGCGCTGCGCGATTGGGTAACCAACGTCCGTGACACGTTCTATTGCATTGGCACCGTGGCTGGTCCGCACCCATACCCAGCGATGGTGCGCGACTTTCAGTCGATCATCGGCAAGGAAGCTAAGGAGCAGATGCACAAGGCCGAAGGCCGTCTGCCCGACACGATCATCGCTGCCATTGGCGGTGGCTCGAATGCCATGGGCCTGTTCTACCCATTCCTCGACGACAAATCGGTCAACATCATCGGCGTAGAGGCGGGCGGTAAAGGCGTGAACGAAAAGATGGAGCATTGCGCTTCGCTGACCGGCGGTCGCCCGGGTGTGCTGCATGGCAATCGCACGTACCTGCTGCAGGACGATGACGGTCAGATCCTTGAAGGCTATTCGATCTCGGCCGGTCTGGATTACCCCGGCATCGGGCCTGAGCATTCCTGGCTGAATGACATCGGTCGCGCGAACTATGTCTCGATCACAGACAAAGAGGCGCTGGAAGCGTTTCAGCTGTGCTGTGCAACCGAAGGCATTATCCCCGCGTTGGAACCCAGCCACGCCTTGGCACATGTCATGAAGATCGCACCCGAATTGCCAAAGGATCACCTGATCTGCATGAACATGTGCGGACGCGGCGATAAGGACGTTCAGACTGTGGCCAAATACCTGAACTTCGACATGTCCGATACCGAGGGCCGTACGGCTGGCTAACGGCTACCCGGGGCTTTGCGTCCCGGGTGTTTCATGCCACCCTGGGCGGCATGCAGGACGCGTCCAGTTCAGATAGACTCGATCAAAAATACGATGCCGCGGCCCCCGGCTGGGCCGATAAGATGCGTCTGTTGGGTTATTTCGACGCCTATCTGGGGTTTCTGTCGACTGGTTTGGCAGGCGCGCTTGGCCGAAATGCCCTGGATGTGGGGTGCGGGACGGGCGCATTTGCCGAGGCACGCGCAGTCATTCAACCCGAGGGTCGGATCACTCTGCTGGAGCCGTCCGGGAAGATGCTGCAACAGGCCAGGCATGCCTTGGCCAAACGAGGTGTCACTTCACAAACAGTGCAATCTCGGTTGGAGGACTTTCAACCAACGGAGCGGTTTGATTGCATTCTGGCCGCCCATGTCCTTGAGCACTGCAATGATCCCATCGACGCCTTGCGCCAGATGCGCAAGCAGGCCGCGTCGGCGGCAAAGCTGTGGCTCGTCGTCAGCAAACCGCATTGGTGTAATGCAATTATCTGGTTTCAATGGCGCCACCGGTCGTACAGACCGCGGCAGGTGGCCAAGATGTTAACGGAAGCGGGCTGGCAGTTGGAGGCGGAGCACAGTTTCCCAACCGGCCCGCCTTCGCGCACATCGCGCGGCTATTCGGCGCGCGCTGTGTGAAGATCAATCCAGCATTGACGATTTGGCTGGATCAGCTCTGGTGCAGAACGGTTTCGAACCCTTCGAATTTGGGCGGCCCCATCAGTGCCGACTGCGTCTTGCCGTTACCTGCATTCTTGTGCGCATCGCGGAATTGTTCGGACTTGGTCCAAGCCTCGAAATCGCTGCGATTGTCCCAAATCACGTGGCTGGAATACAGCCGATACCCGTCGCCTTCGGGGCCTTTCAAAAGGCGAAACTCCTGAAACCCTTGCAGTTCTTTCAAACGGCTTTCGCGGTCTTTCCAAACGGATTCGAAATCGGCTTCGCTGCCCAGACGGACTTTGAAGCGGTTCATGGCGATAAAGCTCATAGCCTACCTCGTTTTTTGACGGTTGCGCGCTTGCTAAACAAAGTGTTGGCTGGCGGTTTTATTGATGTCTTTTTGTTCCCAAGGTCAATCAGTTTCCTCGGCATTTGCACGCAGGATCCCGATGGGAACGATTTCCAGCGCGCGCTGGTGGGTGGCCTCAAGATCGACCTTGGGCGCGCAGCCTTCGTCATGGGCCTGCAAGAAACGCCCTGCGCACAGGCACCACTTGTCACCGGGTCTAAGGCCGGCGAAATCGAATTCGGGTCGCGGTGTGCTCAGGTCATTGCCAACATATTTGGAATAAGCCAGAAACTCGGCGGTCATAATGGCACAGACCGTGTGGCTGCCCTGATCCTCGGCGCAGGTGTTACAGGCCCCATCCCGAAAGAACCCGGTCATCGGGTCGCGTGAACAGGGGGCAAGGACGCCCCCCAAGACGTTTATGCTGTCCAGTTTTTGCATGAGCCCACCTTACAGGCTTTGAGCGATCGTGCGGAACATTTCTATGTTCGCCTCGTTGACACCATCGTCACGGAAATTGCGATCAGCCCCCGTAGAGACAATCAAAACGCCACGCGGTTGGTCGAAATAGATGTACTGGCCATATACGCCACGGGCCAGAAATTCGCCTTCATGTGCGCCGACAGGTATCCACCACTGATAGCCATAGCCTATTTCTCCGGCTTCGGTCGGGGCGCTGGGAAAGACGGATTCCGCGATCCATTCAGAAGGCACGATTTGCTGGCCATTGTGGACGCCGTTTTGTAGGACCATCTGTCCAAAACGGGCAAAGTCTCGGGTGGTGAAATTCAACCCGCCCAATACGAAAGCTACGCCGGCACCATCGGTGACATAGTAACCGTCGTGTTCAAGCCCCAGTGGTTTAATGATTTTTTCTGTCAGCAAGTCAGCCACGGACCGGTCCGTCGCGCCGCGAATAACCATGCCGATAACGTGTGTATCGATCGAGACATATTGCCATGTCGCGCCGGGCTCGACGAACGTCTCGTTCAGCGAAGCGGCAAAATCATCCAGCTCTCCGCCCAGGGCGACGACGCGGCCCATTCGGTTTATGTCGGAATTGTAATCCAGATAGTCCTCGTCGAAGGTCACACCGCTGGCCATGTTCAGAACATTGCGGATCGTTGCGCCGTCATAGGCGGTGCCCTTCAGTTTTGGGGCATACTTGACGACCGGATCATCCAGCGAGCTGATGGCGCCTTCGGCCATCAGGATGCCGAACAGGGCTGACAGGTAGCTTTTGGCGACAGACCAAGAGATCCGGCGATCCTCGGGGGCGGTCCCCAAATAGTATTCCTCGAACCTGATCTGCCCGTCCTGCATAACCAATAGAGAGGTTACAGCGCGATCTTCGATCCACGTGTCCGTGCCCTCGGGCAGGTCAAAACCGGCGCCGTAGGGCAACTCGAATGTCGCGCCTTCCCCCCTTGGCAGGTCGACGGTCAGAAAAGCGTCATTCATATGAGAGAAGTTGTGAACGATCTTTTCTTCGGAAAACAAGGAGTTCACAGCCATCAGGCGCTTAATTTCTTCGCGCTTCCAAAAGCCAACGACCACCGCTGCCAGCACCAACATCAAAACGATGTGCAGTACCCACTTGATCAGGGTTCGCATATGTCTCCTCCCTCTTTCGTACCGCATTGGAACGCGGACGGGCGCAGTTCGCAATTGGGACGTAGCGGCAACGTCGCTGGTCCTATTTGAACTTATCCATCAGTTTTTGCATGGCTGACCGGTTGTCGGGCTCGGGTTCAGGTGCGGGTTTGGGGGTGGTTTTTACTTCGCTCGCAGTGGTTTTCGATGAACGCGGTGGTGCGGTCCGCAATGCGACCGCGTTCATGAATTTGCCCCCGTCACCATTGGCCAGATGGTCGGCACCGTCCGATACGCCTTGCAGCACGTCTTCCAGCCAATCCGCATCTACTTTGGCAAAGTCGCTCAGGACGTAGGGCGAGACCATTTCCTTGCGTCCTGGGTGTCCGATGCCCAGACGAACCCGATCATAGGCGGGGCTGATATGTTCGTGGATCGACCGCAACCCGTTGTGCCCGGCGTGACCTCCACCCGCTTTGACGCGCACCTTGCCCGGGGCAAGATCCAGCTCATCGTGAAATACGGTTACATCGGTCGAGTCCAGTTTGTAAAACCGCATGGCCTCGCCTACGGATTGTCCGGAACGGTTCATGAAGGTTTGCGGTTTAACCAAGAGCACTTTTTCTGAACCTAGCCGCCCTTCAGCAATTTCCGCCTGAAACTTGGATTTCCACGGACCGAATCCATGATCGTCGGCAATTCTGTCCAGTGCCATGAACCCGATATTGTGCCGGTTCCGGGCGTATTTCTGCCCCGGATTTCCCAGTCCGACAAAAAGTTTCATGACTCTGCTCTGCGCCTCCTAGTAGGACTTGCCCCTCTTGCCTCGAAATGGATCGAAAATCCAGTGATGGCAAGGTGCAAAAGACGAGCTTCAGCCTTTGGGCGTGTACCAGATTGGAGAGGTATAGGCGCGTTCGGTTGTGGTCATCGGCACGTCGGTATCCATCTGGACGTTGAACCGTTTGGCTTCATAGGCTGTCCAGCGCGGCGTCGGGATTTCGATGACGCGGACATAGTAGAAGGCCCGCTGCGACGGGTCGAAATCCGGGTCCTGCCAATAGGTGATCAATTCCGGTGCACCTATTGTGTTGGTCCAAGTCGCGTTTCCCACATCGACTGTGTTCCCGACCAATGGCAGTTTGCCGTCTGCGTCGGGCACACGATCTCCGCCCCATGCCACGTCATAGACCTTTTCTCCGCGCGTCCCGTCTGCGTTCAGCCAACCTTTGATAACCTGCACACGGTCGAGATTGCCGCTATAGGGGTCTTTCAGTGCTGCGATCAGGAAATTCGGTGCACCGTCGCCGGTTCTGGCGGGTAGATCCGAACCCATCGGTACGCCCTTGGCGTAGCCAAGATCGGCAGGCAGGCGAGACAGAGCATCTTCTTCCGCAAAATCCCAGCCGCCGAAGAACCGCACCAGCATACGTGAACCGGTAGTGCCGTAGACTTCGCGCCGCTCGAGCGCGTCAAAGATCGCCTCGCGGGTATTCTCCATGGCCCAAACAGCAGCATATCCTCCCGAGGCCTGTTTCCAGCCATAGATTGAGAACTCTGGGTCGGGGGCTTCGATAACCAAATGTTCCCAACGGTTTGGCTCCGGCTCCACGCCGGAATGCTTGCCAAAGAAATTTTCCTCTTCCACGGCTGCCATGCCAGTATGCGCGTCAGTCGAACCAATCTGACCGACCTTGTAAGGGTTGATGCCCAATTGTTCTTCCAGCATCAGACCGGTTTTGTAAGCCTCGCGGGAATACTCGTATTGCAACATGTCCTGAGTTTTGGCTTCGGTCCCGTTCAGGTTTGACGCGTCCCACGTGTCAAAATCCGCAAATTCGTCATCGGGGCTGAGAAACGGATGCGCTTCACTGTCGCCTTTGATCTGAGTAGTTTCGATGACCGGTTCGAACCGTGCACGCAGGCGCGCGTTTTCTTCCGATAAGGGCGTTCCGTCAAAGTTCGAAACTGAAAACAAGCGGCCATTGGACAGGTTGCCATTATGGGGAATTGCCAGCACGTCACCGCCTGTCCGATCCTCATAGTCGGCCAGGTGCGCCCAAAGGTCTTCAGGGTTCTTACTGTCGAATTGTGAGAACGGAAGTACCTGATTGGCGTTGGCCGCAGCATCCCGGAAGATCACGTTGCGGTGGATGTTGTCTCCGCCCTCAGACGTCCACTCGTAACCGATCAGAGCAGTAAAGACGCCGGGCTCGTTGTACTGATCCGCTAGGGCCGTATAGTTCTGCCAAGCGTCCTTGATGGCTTTGGGATTGTCGATCGGGGGTTCATTCCCGGACAACGACGCCACGATTTCCATAGCGGTGGCAAAGACAACATCGTTGTCGTTGCTGGTAAGCGCGTCGTACCAGGCTTTGCCTTGCGGGGTCGACAGAACATTCTGATCCCCGCCAAGTAACTGGGGCATTAGCCCGTACATTTCGGCATGGTCCGAAATTACAAGCCAATCCAGTGGCCGCGAAAGCTTTGCCTGCAATCCATGCGTCGTAGTGACTTCGTGGCCGCGTGCGAACCGAAACGCGTCCTCTTGACTGAGACGGGTCATGGTTCCGGCATCAACGGACACCTGGGTATGAAGATGTGTGTCACCCCAAAGCGGTCGGGTCGGAAAGTTTCTACCGGCATATGGCGAGAAATGATCTGACGTGAAACGTTCAGCAACGTCATCCTTACTGGGCAGAGTGTCCTGCACTTGCGCAGTGACCGAAGATCCGAAACCGACGCTGACGGCCATTGAAATTAGGGCTGGTAGAAAATTTGATTGGGGTCTCATGATCGCGGGCTCCACTGAACTATTCGATGGGCTTGTGGCATTCCAATTGGGCCACTGGCAGCGAACTTAGCACAGTCTGCGATCAAATGCGAAAATGTGCATTTGAAACAAAAACGGGGCTCCGATGGAACCCCGTTTCAAATTCAGTACAGTTAAGCCTGAACTTATTCTTCAGCTTCCTGGCCGACGACTTCAACTTCGTCTGCGGCCACTTCTGCTTCTTCACCTTCTTCATCGTCGCTGGTCGCCAGACCGGTCGGTGCCGAGACGTTCGCGATCACGAAGTCACGATCGATGGTCGGCTTGGTGCCCGCGGGCAGATCGACCGACGAAATGGTGACAACGTCGTTGATGTTCATTCCGGTCACGTCAACAACGATTTTCTCAGGAATATCACCTGCGGTGCACATCAATTCGACTTCCGGACGGACAACGGTCAGAACGCCGCCCTTCTTGATGCCGGGTGCTTCTTCCTCGTTGATGAACTCAACCGGGATGAACAGCGCGATCTTGGTGGTCCGACGCAGACGCATCAGGTCCAGGTGGGTCGGCAGGTCTTTGACAACGTCACGCTGAACGTCGCGGCAGATGACACGAACGTCTTCGTGGCCGTCAACCTTCAGGTTCCACAGAGTCGACTTGAACCGGCCTGCTTTCAGGCGCTTGAACAGGACGTTGAACGGGATCTGAATCGGCAGCGGCTCTTTATCGCCACCAAAAACAATGCCCGGAACCATGCCGTCGCGGCGTGCTTGACGAGCGGCGCCCTTGCCTGTCCCCGTCCGTTCCAGAGCTACGAGATCAGGAATCTCTCCAGCCATGATAATTCTCCAATGTTAGGGCGGGCATCCTCCAAGGCTGTATGCCCGCGTGAAGCCGCGTCCTTAGCTTGATTCATCAGGTTTGGAAAGGGGTTTTTGGCGGTCTTGATACTTTGCGTGGGTCCGCTTCTCGCTCCGGGATATTTGATGCCAGATGAAGGTTGGATCCCCTGCTTCATTTGGCGCTAAACATCCCGGGGGAAACGCAACTTGCCGCGGCAGTGGGCAGACCCCCTTTCACATGGTCTGCGAATAGGTATTGTGAAATCAGGTTTGCCACCTGCCGCCGAAATCCTCGGGGATTAGCAGGTTGTGGTGACCCAGACTGCCCACATTCCGTTCGCCACACAGAGCCATCGTTGTGTCCAGTTCTTTTTGGATGACATCCAACGCCGTTGTGACGCCTTTCTGGCCCATCGCCCCCAACCCGTAGACGAATGCGCGGCCGATGTACGTGCCCTTGGCCCCCAATGCCAGTGCTTTCAATACGTCCTGCCCGGAACGGATGCCGCTGTCCAAATGGACCTCGACGTCGTCACCAACAGCGTCCATGATTTCGGGCAAAACACGGATCGAACTGAGCGCGCCATCGAGTTGACGTCCGCCGTGGTTTGAAACAACGATGGCATCCGCACCCAGCTTTGCTGCCATCTTGGCGTCCTCGGCATCCAGTATGCCTTTCAGGATCACCTTGCCGCCCCATTGTTCCATGAGCTTTTCGACCTTGTTCCAGTCGAGGCTGGGGTCGAATTGCTCGGCCGTCCATGCACCCAGCGATGAGGCGTCCGAAACACCCTCGGCATGACCAACGATGTTGCCAAATTCACGCCGGTGCGCGCCCAGCATTTCGATCCCCCAGGCCCATTTTGTCATCAGGTTGGCGATCGTCTTGGCGGTTAGTTTCGGCGGCGCGGACAGGCCGTTCTTTAAATCTTTGTGGCGCTGCCCCAGGATTTGCAGGTCAAGAGTGATCACCAACGCCGAACACTTGGCATCCTTGGCGCGCTGGATCAGGCGACCGACATAGTCCTGATCTTTCATGGCATAGAGTTGAAACCAAAAGGGTTTGCTGGTGTGCCCCGCGACATCCTCGATTGAGTTGATCGACATGGTCGACAGGGTGAAGGGGACACCGAATTCTTCGGCTGCTTTGGCGGCCTTCATCTCACCGTCCGCGTGCTGCATACCCGTCAGGCCAACAGGGGCCAGAGCCACCGGCATTACAACATCTTGCCCGATCATCTGCGACGCGGTCGAGCGTCCTTGCATGTCCACGGCAACCCGCTGGCGCAGCCTGATATCTTCGAAATCCGAGCTGTTCTCGCGGAAGGTCTGCTCGGTCCAGCTGCCGCTTTCTGCATAGTCGAAAAACATGCGTGGCACGCGCCGTTCATAGATGCGTTTCAGGTCGTCGATGTTCGTGATCACGGGCATTTGGTTCGGCCTTCGCAGTATTGGTGATATTTGTTACCAACCATTTGGCGCCCTCGCAACGCCGCTAGGTATCGAGACAACGCCGCGTAATATCAGCCAACAAAAAACGCAGCCAGCATGCGCCGACTGCGTCAAAAATTGATCACGTATCAATCAGGCCGAATGCGCGCCGTCAGCCAGAGATTTCACGAAATCCAATACTTCGCCAGTGGGCTTGCCCGCAGCGATCTGGCTGACAATGGCAGAGCCGACAACTGCGCCATCGGCAACAGTTGCGATTGCGTGTGATTTTTCAGGTGTATTGATCCCGAACCCAACGATCACGGGCAAATCGGTCGCGGATTTGATACGGGCGACCTCCGGGCCGACGTTCGTGGCCTGAGCTTCGGCCGCACCCGTAATGCCGGTGATTGACACGTAATACACAAAACCTGACGTGTTCTGCAGAACGCGGGGCAGGCGTTTGTCATCGGTTGTTGGCGTGGCCAGACGAATAAAGTTCAGACCCGCAGCTTGCGCGGGCAGGCACAGCTCGTCGTCTTCCTCTGGCGGCAGGTCGACGACGATCAAACCGTCAATGCCGACCTCTTTAGCATCTGCAAGAAACTTATCGACGCCCCGGCTGTAGATTGGGTTGTAATATCCCATAAGCACGATCGGTGTGGTATCGTCGGTTTCGCGGAACGCGCGGGCCAGATCCAAAGTCCGCTGCAGGGTCATGCCGCTGTCCAGCGCACGTTGACCGGCGGCCTGGATCGTTGGGCCGTCTGCCATTGGATCGGTGAAAGGCAGACCCAGTTCAATGACATCGACACCTGCGCCAGGCAAACCCTTTACGATTTCAAGCGACGTTTCGAAATCCGGGTCTCCGGCCATAATATAAGCAACAAAGGCCTTTTTGCCCTGTTCTTTGAGAGCGGCGAACTTGGCGTCGATACGGGTCATAAGCTGTCCTTGCAATCAGGTTCAGGCCTGATGTGCAGAAACTTTGGCAGGAAATCAATCCCGCCGGGGCAGATTGCTTCAGAACGCGTAATGGTACCGCAGCAAAACGGAGTTGACGCCCGGGTTATCGTCCTGGGTGCTTGCGTTCGATTTGTGAGTAATTGCCAGGGACACGCTGTTGCCGTTGTTCAATGTGTAACCGAGGCCCAGCAAGCTACGAATCTGGAATTCACCACCCAGATCGTTGAGTTCGTCACCTTCTGAAAAATACCCAGGCATAACGCTTCCTTCGACGAACCAGCGGTCGGCAAAGGTGTAGGTCCCGATCAGGCCAATCCCGATATGAACGTCGGCGGCGGCATCTATGGTCAGGGCACCACCCCATGTGGCGGAAAAGCGCGCGGCCTCGTGAAAGGGACGGTGATGGTATTCGAGAGAGATTACGGCTTGATCGTCAGAAAGGCTGTCAGAAAAATCCGAGAACCCGGCGCCAAAGACAATGGATTGGGCTTGCGCCGCTTGGGCAGCTAAAAATAGCGCAACTGTAGCAGTTAAATACTTCATATCTCATATTCACTATTTGTTTGTTCACAAAGTCTTACATGGTGAGCTTAGTGTGTTGGTTTCAATCCGGGCAAGATCACGAATGCGCAACTGGTTTGTGATGTTGTAATTCGGATCAGCGACGCCTTTTGCAGTCCGGCTTGCGCATTGCCTCGGACCTGCATAGAAGCAGCGCTCGAATGGTATGCAGGAGGCCGTCATGGGCTTTAAAATGGGAATCGTGGGTCTGCCGAATGTGGGTAAGTCGACCCTCTTCAACGCGCTGACCAAGACCGCAGCTGCTCAGGCGGCGAATTTCCCGTTCTGCACGATCGAACCCAATGTGGGTGATGTTGCCGTGCCCGATGATCGGCTCGACAAGTTGGCGGCGATCGCAAGTTCGAAACAGATCATTCCCACGCGGATGACTTTTGTGGATATCGCTGGTCTGGTGAAGGGGGCCTCGAAGGGCGAGGGGCTGGGCAACCAGTTTCTGGCTAACATCCGCGAGACTGATGCGATTGCCCATGTGCTGCGCTGTTTCGAAGATGGCGACGTGACCCACGTGGATGGCCGGGTCGATCCGGTGGCTGATGCCGACACCATCGAGACCGAGCTGATGCTGGCCGATCTGGAGAGCATCGAAAAGCGCCGCGCCAATCTGGTGCGCAAGCTCAAAGGTAATGACAAAGAGGCACAACAGCAGGAACGCTTGCTGGCCGAAGCGCAAGCGATGCTGGAAAACGGCAAACCCGCGCGCTTGGTCGAAGTGTCTGACGAGGACGCCAAGGCGTGGAAGATGCTGCAATTGCTGACCACCAAACCGGTGCTTTATGTTTGCAACGTGTCCGAGGAAGAAGCGGCCGACGGCAATGAATACTCCGCCAAAGTGGCCGAAATGGCCGCAGCGCAGGGCAATTCCCACGTCATCATCAGCGCCAAGATCGAAGAAGAGATCAGCTTGCTGGAAGAGGACGAAGCGCAGATGTTCCTTGAGGAAATGGGTTTGGAAGAACCTGGCCTCGACCGTCTGATCCGCGCCGGTTACGACCTGCTGAAGCTGGAGACTTATTTCACTGTCGGCCCGAAAGAGGCCCGGGCCTGGACCATCCGCACAGGCACTGCAGCACCGCAGGCCGCAGGTGTGATCCACGGTGATTTCGAAAAAGGTTTCATCCGCGCCGAGACCATCGCCTATGACGACTACATCGCCGCCAATGGCGAGCAGGGTGCGAAAGAGGCGGGAAAGATGCGCGCCGAGGGTAAGGGTTATGTCGTCAAGGACGGCGATGTGATGCACTTCTTGTTCAATACCTGAGGCGGCATCGATCGGACAGTGAAGCTGGTGTGAGTCTCTTTGATTCCATTACTAGGTTTAGGTCTACTTCGAGCCCTGAGTGGAACTCCCCTGGTCTAAGGCGAAACAAACGGTTTTGGCCAAAAATCGTGTCGCGATGCGCAGAACCGGGGGCAGATTCTTGAAACCGCGACATCCGCAAACGCGTTGCCTTTGAGTGCCCAAAACAAAGTTGCCACCCGGCTCGTTTGTGAGCTGGATGGCAACCTATCAGAAACTGTGCGAGTTCTGTGTGGGGGTGGTCAGTCAAGCGGCGTCTAGATGCTAACTGCGCATGCCCAATGGCTCTTTTGCTGACCGGTGAAGTTTGTTCGGCTGTGTTTGTTCCTTCTTCTGTTTTGCTTGCGGTCGAGTTTTAGTCGTTCCAGTCTTTGTGTTCTTCTTTGAAATCATCGCGACGCTCTTGTGCGTCGTCCTGCGCATCTTCGAAGTTGTCCTTCTGGATTGCGCCGCCCACGGCGCCAACTGCGGCACCCGCAGCAGCGCCACCGACGATGCTTTCGCCAGCAATACCAGCGACAGTGGCACCAACAACTGCGCCTTTGATCGCTTTGTCAGTGACGTAGTCGGCATGAGCCGTAGCTGCCATGGTGATCAGAAGGGCGCCGGAGATAGGAGCGATAAAGAGTTTCTTCGAGGTCTTCATAGGGTTCATCCTTGTTCTGGGTCAGCAACCACCGCGGCTGCTGCGTGCCATTGAACTAGGTGATCCGATGGCCTGCTTTCTTTTGGAGACGGGACAAGGTTTTGTGGATCTTGGACATCTTCCGGCCCTGTTCGCCGCGGGAGGAAGAACTCTTAGCGACCAGCTTTACGGAACCTGGCGGGTGTTTCACCTGTCCAACGCTTGAACGCCACTGAAAAGGCGGCCTGGTCTGCAAATCCAAGCATGAAGGCGACGCGGGCAACACCCTCACCACTACGAAGCATGCGCTTGGACAGCTCGCACAACACCCCTTCCAAAAGAACTTTAAAGCTTGTTCCTTCAGCCGATAGGTGCCGTGTCATTGTGCGCCGCGTCAGTCCAAGTTCTCCAGCAATATCGTCGCCGTTTGGTATTGGTCCGGGAAGGCGATCCCCAAGCATGTCCACGATGCGGTCGGACAGGCTTCGAACCGCGTCAGGCTGTGCCTTCAATTGCTCTTCGCCGTGCCTACGTAAGTGTCCCAATAAAGTGGGGTCTGCCGTTGGTATCCGAAAATTCATCCCCTTTGGGGGTAGTTTCAAGGCATAACCGGATTTGAAACCTTCGACTTCACATCCCGCCAATTCGGCCAGCAACTGGCAGTGATCGGCGTCGTCCGTTTCCAACTCAATTGAGATCGGGGCAAGCCCGCCCGAAGTGATTTGTTGAACGCGCTTATAAAGCCCAAATATTAGCATTTCACGGTGACGAGGGTATTGATGCGCGGGGATCACACTGCTTTCCAGCGTGATTTTTGGCTCATCGGGCCCACCGACGACATCCAGACGCAGGTCAGGGTCTTGCATTGCATAAAAGCGCTGCGTCAATGCCAGCGCGTCTTCGACCGTTTCAGCCGCCCGCACGATGTAAGCCAAGAGCGTTCCCGGACCTTGCGCTGAGAGCCCGACTCGCGCGGCAAAGGTTTTGTCTTCCAGAACGCGGCACGCCGTTTCAACTACACCCGCTTCATGTAGCAGCTCTACTGAGGCGTCCGGGCCCTCGACGACATCCGAAGGTGCACCTGCCATTTCCAGAACTTCAGAAAAGGGGATGCTAACGTTGGGATGTTGCGAATAGCGCAGCCCGACGTTTTGCAATCTGTACGCGCTGATGCGTGGCACTTTTACGTCCTCCCCTGACTGACACACCCCCCTGCCGTTCCTGCGATTGTCCAGAAGACAATAACAAATGTCCAGAACCCTCAGGATCGCAGGCGCCATGACGGTTAGGTCCGGGTCATCAGAAAGGAAACGACGATGATCTACTTCGCAAGGTACTACCGCGTACTGAAGGCAATCCAAAACTCCGCCAAACAAGAGTGGTCCGGGGGGAACATCCACGGTCTGCAAACTTCGGCGCTTGGCGAAAAAACAGCAAACGGACGTCGCTGGGATCCCCCCTATGTCCCGCAGGAACAGCCCTCGGAACCAGCCCAAAATCCGACCGAGAACTGAATTTCCACAGACACTTAAAATCTTCACACGCAGCACGGCTGCGAAACAAAAGGACCTGAAACATGAAACCACCCGCGTTCCTGATGGTGCCTATACTTGGCGTCATCTCAACTCCTGCCTTCGCCGCTGGCGGCGATCCGAGATGGTGGGTCGCGCCCAATCAGACCGACACCTATGCCTGGGTTGGTCTGGTTGTTCTCTTCCTGGCGATCCTACTTGTCGTGCACCTCTATGCGCGCTTTGAACGCTATACCGAGCGCAAATCAGTCGGCACTCCGCTGCGCACAACTATTCCGGTGATGCTTACCATAGCCTTGGCGTACGAATTGATGCCCGCGCTCAGCCACTTCAGCATTCTGCTGCCAGGCGCGTTGATCCTGACTGCAATCGCCCGCGACTTCATGTTGTGGTGGCGGCCTTCGAAAGAGGAGTTGGTATAATGATTGAACTTCTCGTCACTTCTTTTCCGTTTGTCTTGCGGGTGATCTACCTAAAATGGCGCGGGATTCCAGTCACCCTCTACAACGTTCACCGGGCGCTGTTCATGTGGTTCATCCTGGCCCTGATCGTGTTCTTCGCTGTATTCTACTATTATCCCAAGTCCTACACAGGCCTTGTGCCCTTCAGAACCGTTCCTGTCGTCGCCGAGAACGGCGGAACAGTGACCGATATCTATGTAAAAGGTGGAGATCGTGTCGAACCCGGCGACCCGCTTTTTGCGGTAGAGAACTCTTCTGAAGAGGCTGCCGTAAAATTCGCGATGCGAAAAGTTGAGGAAATTGAAAGCGCGAAACTGGCAGCTGAACTGCAAGTCGAAACCGCCCAGGCCGTTCTTGACGCTGCGATTACTTCAAGGGAGCAAGCTGAACTGTCCCTGATGGATCATCGCGCACTTCAAGCCAAAAACTCTGCTGCTTTCCAAGTGAGCCAACTGGAACGCGCACAAGCCACCCTGGATACCCGATCAGCAGAAGTTGAAGCCGCGGAAACTCAATTGGGTGTGGCCCAAGTTCAAGCGACTGCCGTATTGCCCGCGCAGCTTGCATCGGCGCGAGCGTCGCTGGAACAAGCCCAGGTGGAGTTGTCCAAGACTCTGACGCTCAGCTCCGTGGACGGTGTAGTTGAACAAGTCACTTTGAATGTCGGATCGCGTGCCGCACAAGCTGCAATGAGCCCGGCAATGCTGATCGTTCCTGACCGCAAAGATGTTGAACGCGGACGTATCGTGGCCGGGTTCTCGCAAGTCTCACGCACGGAACTGTATGAAGGTATGGCGGCAGAAGTAGCATGCGAAAGCAACTTCAACATCTCGATGCGCAATACCGTTCTTCCGGCAAGGATCGTACGTATTCAAGAGTCGATTTCCTCTGGTCAGCTTGCCCCCAGCGGTCGCCTGATCGAACCCAGTGAAAAGGCGAAACGGGGTCAGATCGTAGTTCATCTTGACCTCGTACACCCAGAGCATCGCGATCTTCTGGTACCGGGTAGTGGTTGCATCGTCCAATCCTACACCACCAGTTTTGAAGGTGAGATGGAAGGAACAATTGTCGCCCACGGGATACAGGCAATGGGTATCATCAAGGCGGTCGGTCTGCGGGTCAAAGCCTGGTTCGGTCTGACTTCGGGTATCGGCTTGATCGGCGGAGGACACGCCTGATTTCCCAAAGACTCTCCTATTCAAAAAACACGGCCCCTGACAAACGTTGGGGGCCGTTTTGAAATTTGCGGACAGATCTCATTTCAATAAAACTGCCGACTCTGTCACGGCTGTCTGCTACACGACGAACGGTTGATAGGCCCTTTTCAGGCAACCTTTTGCCGGATTTTGGCGATCGCATTCATTAACACGAGATGTCAGTTTCTTGCTCTTTGGGTTACTCGTAAACGAAGGCTGGCAAAGAGCTCGAAATGGTCGTGAAAATAAACTTGGACTGACCATCTGTAGCGAAGGACCGGGATGTTACCAAAGTAACGATGATGGGTTCTAATTTTTGACGCTGAGGTCTTTCGTGAGAATACTATGTGACTTCAAAGGACAATGTGCGGTGCTCGGGACAACAATCGAGAAATCGTAAATAGGGCGTCGAAATATGAGAAGTACACGATCCCAATCACTATCAACTTCTGAACGGCTCTACCGGAGCCGTGAATACATTGCGAAGTCGCCCGGCCTTGCAAACGGCGGAATTGCATTGACTGTGATTGAGCCGGAACTGGTAGGTTGGGATCACATTGAAGAATTGCTGAGTGAATACGGTTTTATTGGCTTTGGTGCGGCCAACAAAGTTCAAATCATCAATACGCTAAGGCGCCGATTTGGAGACGATATCGAACTGCCTGTCTGGGATGCATTCATCGGAGACCAGTCGGATGTATACCCGGTTTGCAATAGCATCATTGCGCATCCGCGAAAGGTGCAATGGCGTTTATTCAGCACGCTAAATCCTAATGCACGGATCATCGAGAAAGTAAGCGCAGTAAATGAAAGAGTTGGTGTCGCGCCCTTGCCAGATTGGTACATGAGAGGCGACGGGCCGCCTTCACTCACTTCTTGGGTAGAGGATGAAGCCGGTGAAATAGTGGCATGAGCGAATGGCAGTATGCGCTATCACGAGGAGAGCCGCTTGGCTGGCGTGTATTACGTAGGCTCGGTTTCTGTCGGCACTGGCGATCGCGGAAAAGGCCTTGGAACCTTGGTCACGGCACTGTCAATTCGCGACGGAATTGATGTGTTCGCGTGCAAGAGAGTTATCGGTATTGCTCAACCTAGCAACGCACCTTCGAGGGCAATGCTCGAGAAATGTGGTCTGTTTGTCGATCCTGATCGCGCGACCATCATCCTCAGTACATCAGGAGCATTTCAAACCCGCTGAGCAGTCGGACTTGAAATATTTAATATAGAAAACCTTGGCCCATAATTGAACGTCAGCTTCGTGCCGCAAAGCTGAATTAGGGGATACTATTCCAATCTTGAACTTCAAAATTTCGGGTCGCGGGATCAGTAAGGCCTATCCAAGGGCTTCGTTTAACTCCTTCTTTCCTCATCCGAAGGAATTCCGTTAGTGTCACACCAACCTGTTTTGAGTGATGCCACCACATGATCGAAATTCGCGACCTTCAACTGCTCAACGCCTTGGCGCGCCATCGCCATTTCGCCAAAGCGGCTGAGGAATGCGGGATTTCTCAACCAGCGTTTTCGATGCGTATCCGAAATCTCGAAGACCGGTTGGGCGTGTCTATCGTCCGCCGCGCTAATCGGTTTCAAGGCCTGACCGATGAGGGCGAAATGATTGTTCAGCGGGCGCGGCGTATCCTCGACGATGCAAAAGCGCTGGAACAACAGGTGTTGGCTGCCAAAGGTGAGATTACTGGGACACTGATATTGGGTGTAATCCCCACGGCTATTGCGTTTACCGGGCGGCTCACCAAGCGATTGCGGCAGGCGCACCCGCGTATTGTGACGCGTATCGAGACGATGTCAGCCTCCGCCATCCAGCACCGGCTGGACGAGGGTAGTCTGGATGCAGGCGTGACCTATGGCGATAGTATAGGGACTGACTTGCGTCAGGTGCAGCCGCTCTACGAAGAGACGTACGTTTTGCTCGTGCCGACCCATATGACAGATGAAACCGGGCCGGTTCCCTGGGCGCGAGTGGCCGAGTTTCCGTTGAGCCTGCTGGAGCCTCAGATGCAGAACCGGCGCATTCTCGATCGAATCTTTGCTGATCAGGGCCTGCATCCCGATGTTGTTGCCGAAACCAGCGGATTTACAGCGTCTATGGTCATGGCGCGCGAAGGGTTGGCGGCAACTGTTGTGCCCCGTGTACTGGTTCGTGCGCTGGGCGATCTGAAGGGGACGAAAGTGCTGCCTCTGGTCGATCCTGTTGTAAGTAAACCAATTTGTCTGGCCACGCTGACGCGGGATCCGGAATTGCCAACTGTCGAGGCTTTGCGCGCTGTGGTGACGTCTTTACGGTGATAACCTGTCGTTATCGTGCGATTGAGATTTGCGATTTGACGATATGCTACTCTGATGAGAGACGGATGTCTCATACGGAGGAAAGCATGGCACCACTGGATACCAAGCCATCCGACGCAAAGGGCGTTTGGAAGTCAGGTAAAGGCAAAGGGCGGCATACGCCCAAAGGCCGACAGTTTACGGATGAAGCACAGGCCGAAATTGCGCGCCTGCTGGGTGATCGCCCGCGTCGCCGCGACCTGCTGATTGAGTTCCTGCATTTGATTCAGGATGAACATGGCCATATCAGCGCCGATCACATCGCCGCACTGGCCGTTGAGATGCGGATCGGGCAGGCCGAGATTTACGAAACTGCGACCTTCTATGCCCATTTCGATGTGGTCAAAGAGGATGAAACGCCCCCTCCGGCGTTGACGATCCGCGTATGTGACTCTTTGTCGTGTGAAATGGCTGGTGCCCAGCAGTTGCAAAAGGCGCTGGAGGATGGGCTTGATCCTTCCGAAGTTCGTGTGCTGCGTGCACCCTGTATGGGCCGTTGTGACGCCGCTCCAGTGCTCGAGATCGGTCACAACCACATCGACCATGCGACGCCGGAAAAAGTGCAGGCTGCCATTGCTGCCGATGATACCCATGCTCACCTGCCCGATTACGAAACCTTCGCGGTCTACGAGGCCGAAGGCGGCTATGCCAAGCTGAAAGAACTGCGCGACGGCGGCGACTGGGAGAGGGTGCAGGAAGATGTACTGTCCTCGGGCCTGCGCGGCCTCGGCGGTGCCGGTTTCCCGTCGGGCAAGAAATGGGGCTTTGTTCGCATGAACGAAGGTCCGCGCTATCTGGCCGTGAACGGCGATGAGGGCGAGCCCGGCACGTTCAAGGACCGCTACTATCTGGAGCGTACCCCGCATGTCTTCCTTGAAGGCATGCTGATTGCTGCCTGGGCGGTCGAGGCCGAGACCTGCTTCATCTACATGCGCGACGAATACCCGGCCGTTTTGGAAATCCTGGCCCGCGAGATTGCGGCACTGGAAGAGGCCGGGATCGTCGAAAAAGGTTACATCGACCTGCGCCGCGGTGCTGGCGCCTACATCTGCGGTGAAGAATCCGCGATGATCGAGTCGATCGAAGGCAAGAAGGGCCTGCCGCGTCACCGCCCTCCGTTTGTGGCGCAGGTTGGGGTCTTTAACCGTCCGACCTTGGTGCACAATGTCGAGACGCTCTATTGGGTCACCAAAGTTTGCCGCGAGGGGCCTGAGTGCCTCAACAGCACCGAAAAGAATGGTCGTAAAGGACTGCGCAGCTATTCGGTCTCGGGCCGGGTGGCGAAACCGGGTGTCTTCCTGCTGCCCGCGGGTTCGACCATTCTGGACGTGATCGAAGCCGCTGGTGGTATGGCCGAGGGCCAGACTTTCAAAGCGTATCAGCCAGGTGGGCCGTCGTCGGGCCTGCTGCCAGCCTCGATGGATGACATCCCGCTGGATTTCGACACACTGCAACCGCATGGCACCTTCATCGGTTCTGCTGCTGTGGTGGTTCTGTCCGATCAGGACACCGCCCGCGACGCGGCGCTGAACATGCTGCGGTTCTTCGAGGATGAAAGCTGCGGCCAGTGCACGCCCTGCCGGGCGGGCTGCGAAAAGGCGGTGAAGCTGATGCAAGCCGACAAGTGGGATCAGGACCTGCTGGAGGACCTGTGTCAGGTCATGGGCGATGCCTCGATCTGCGGTCTAGGGCAGGCGGCCCCGAACCCGATCCGCCTGGTCATGAAACATTTCGCTGACGAAATCTGAGGGAGACAGAGCCATGCTTGATGCAAGCCCAAACAAGACCGTCACCTTCAACCTGAACGGCGAAGATGTCACAGTGCCCGAAGGCTGGACCATCTGGGAAGCCGCCAAGGGGCAGGGGTTCACAATTCCACACCTGTGCCACAAGCCTCAGCCAGGCTACAAACCTGACGGCAACTGTCGCGCCTGTATGGTCGAGGTGGAAGGCGAGCGCACTCTGGTCGCCTCGTGTATCCGTCCTGCAGCCGAGGGAATGGTCGTCAAGACCGACAGCGACCGCGCCGAGAAATCACGCGCCATGGTCATGGAGCTGCTGGTTGCCGACCAGCCCGAGGAAGCGCACGATAAATCGAGCCACTTTTGGGATATGGCCAAGCTGAACGATGTCAGCGACAGCCGTTTCCCAGCGAAAGAGGCCGAGAAGATCCCGCTGCTGGATGACAGCCACGTTGCGATGCGCGTCAATCTGGACGCCTGTATCAACTGCAACCTCTGCGTCCGGGCCTGCCGTGACGTGCAGGTCAATGACGTGATCGGCATGGCAGGTCGTGGTCATACTTCGCAGGTGGTGTTCGACCAGAACGACCCGATGGGCGCATCAACCTGTGTGGCCTGCGGTGAATGCGTTCAGGCCTGCCCGACCGGTGCCTTGATGCCCGCCACTGTTCTGGACGACCAGCAGAAGGGTGACAGCAAGGACTACGACAGCGAAACCGAAAGCGTCTGCCCATTCTGCGGTGTGGGCTGCAAGGTCTCGCTGAAAGTCAAAGACAGCAAGGTCAAGTATGTCGAGGGCATCAACGGCCCCGCGAACGAAGGTCGCCTGTGTGTCAAAGGTCGCTTTGGCTTTGACTACATCCACCACCCGCACCGCCTGACCAAGCCGCTGATCCGGCGTGAGGACGCGCCTGAGAAGGGCCTGAACGTCGATCCGGGCAATCTGTCCACCCACTTCCGCGAAGCAACGTGGGAAGAGGCGATGGATCTGGCCGCCAACAAGCTGAAAGCTTTGCGCGCCGAAAATCCGCGCTCGGTTGCAGGCTTTGGTTCGGCCAAATGCACGAACGAAGAAGCCTATCTGTTCCAGAAGTTCATTCGTCAGGGCTTCAAGCACAACAACGTCGACCACTGCACGCGTCTGTGTCACGCCTCTTCCGTGGCGGCATTGATCGAAAACGTTGGTTCAGGTGCGGTGACCGCGACCTTCAATGAGGTTGAAAATTCGGACGTGGTTATCATCATCGGGGCCAACCCGATCGAGAACCACCCGGTTGCGGCGACCTACTTCAAGCAGTTCACCAAACGTGGCGGCAAGCTGATCGTGATGGACCCGCGCGGCGTTGGCATGCGCAAGTTCGCAGACGAAATGCTACAGTTCCGCCCCGGTGCCGATGTCTCGATGCTCAATGCGATCATGAACGTGATCGTCGAAGAGGAACTTTACGACAGCCAGTACATCCACCGCTGGACCGAAAACTGGGAAGCCGAAAAAGAACATCTGCGCCAGTTCACGCCCGAGGCGATGGCGCCGATCTGTGGCATCGAACCGGATCAACTGCGCCGCGTCGCACGTACCTTTGCGCAGGCCAAGGCCGGTCTGATCTTCTGGGGCATGGGCGTCAGCCAGCACATCCACGGTACCGATAACTCACGTTGTTTGATCTCGCTGGCTCTTATGACCGGAAACGTTGGTAAACCTGGCGCGGGCCTGCACCCGCTGCGCGGCCAGAACAATGTTCAGGGCGCGTCTGACGCGGGTCTGATCCCGATGTTCCTGCCCGATTACCAGTCGGTTATGGACGATGACGTCCGGGCCAAGTTCAACAACGTCTGGAACTCGGACGATTTCTCGAACGAGAAAGGCCTGACCGTCACCGAGATCATCGATCAGGCGTATGCGGGCAACATCAAGGGCATGTATATTCAGGGTGAAAACCCTGCCATGTCCGACCCGGATGTCGGTCACGCGCGTGAAGCGTTGGCCAAGCTGGAGCTGATGATCGTGCAGGATATCTTTCTGACCGAGACGGCGAACTATGCCGACATCATCCTGCCCGCCTCAGCGCTGTATGAGAAGAACGGTACGGTGTCGAACACCAACCGTCAGGTGCAGCGGGTGCGCCCCGCAGTTGCACCTCCGGGTGAGGCGCGTGAGGACTGGAAGATCACGGTCGAACTGGCCCAGCGGATCGGTCTGAACTGGGATTACACGGATGTGTCTCAGGTCTTTGCCGAGATGAAACTGACCATGGCATCTTTGGACAACATCACCTGGGACCGTCTGGAGACCGAGACAATCACCTACCCGTCGCTCAGCGAGACCGATCCGGGTCAGGCAATTGTGTTTGGCGATGGTTTCCCACGTGCGGATGGCAGGGCCAAGTTTACTCCGGCCAGCGTCATCCCGCCGGATGAGGCCCCGGATGACGAATACCCGATGATTGCCACCACGGGGCGTCAGCTGGAACATTGGCACACCGGGTCCATGACACGCCGCGCCAAGGTTTTGGATGCGGTTGAGCCCGAGGCGAACTGCTCGATGAACCCGCGGACGTTGAAGCTCATGGGAATTGAGCCGGGTGAAATGATCCGTCTGACCACTCGCCGTGGTTCGATCGAGATCATGGTTCGCGCGGACCGGGCAATTGCCGAGGATATGGTCTTCATCCCGTTTGCCTATGTTGAAGCGGCGGCGAATATCCTGACCAACTCGGCCATCGACCCCTATGGCAAAATCCCCGAGTTCAAGTTCTCGGCGATCCGGGTGGAAAAGATCGAAGACGCCATCGCGGCAGAATAGACTTAAGACGATATGCAAGAAGGGCGGCCCATGTGGCCGCCTTTTTCTTTGCTTGACAGCCGCTTACCTGCAGCCAACCCTGTCACCGGTTCTGAAGGAGGTGCACATGGCTCGCCGTTTTGTCGATTTGTCCGTTCCGCTGGAAACCGGGATTGTGTCCGATCCGCCGATCATGCTGCCTCAGATCGAATACCTGACCCATGACCAGACTGCTGAGCAGGTCATGTCTTTCTTTCCGGGGCTGAAGAAAGATGACTTACCGGGCGGTGAGGGCTGGGCCATCGAACGCCTTCAGATCGCCACGCACAATGGCACCCATCTGGACGCGCCCTACCATCATCACTCGACCATGAACAAAGGCGAGCGCGCGATCACCATTGACGAGGTGCCGCTGGAATGGTGCATGAACCCCGGCGTCAAACTGGATTTTCGCCACTTCGATGACGGGTATGTGGCAACCGCCGCCGACGTTGAGGCCGAGTTGAAACGCATAGGTCATGACTTGCGACCGTTGGATATCGTGGTCGTAAACACCTCAGCCGGGACGCGGTACGGGCATCCGGATTACCTGGCCAAAGGGTGCGGCATGGGGCGTGAGGCAACGCTGTATCTGACCGAACGCGGGGTGCGCGTGACAGGAACCGACGCGTGGAGTTGGGACGCTCCGTTTCCCTTGACCGCTCAGGAGTATGCTGAGACCCAAGATGCATCCATTATCTGGGAAGGGCACCGTGCCTCGATGGAGGTCGGGTATTGTCATATGGAAAAACTGACGAACCTTGAAACCTTGCCGCCCAACGGGTTCGAAATTTCCTGTTTCCCGTTCAAGATCAAAGGGGCCTCAGCCGGATTTATCCGCGCTGTCGCGATTTTTGAAACGCAAGAAGGAGCACCTGATGCCACCGCCGCCTGAAACTTTGGCCGGTCATGACGGACCCTATGACGCCCCGCTTGAATTCCACGGCTTCAAGGCGCGCCCCGAGTGGATCGACTATAACGGTCACATGAACGTGGGCTACTACGGGGTTGCGTTCGACAATGCGCTTGAATTGTTGATGGTGGATCATCTTGGCCTGGGTGAAGCACAGGTTAATGCGATTGGGCAGGGGCCCTACATTTTGCAATCCCACATGAATTTCCTCCGTGAGATTCTAGAGGACGAAGTCTTTAGCATCCGGTTCCGAATGTTGGACGCAGATCACAAACGCGGCCACTTTTTTGCGCAGATGGTGTCCGAGAAGGACGGTGCCATTTGCGCCACGCAAGAGGCGCTGTTCATGAATGTCAGCCATAAAACTGGACGGTCGGTTTCCTATCCGGACTGGGCGGTCGCTCGTTTGCAGCGCATGGTGCAGGACCATGCACCGCTGGGCTCGGCCCCTGAAGTTGGACAGCAGATTGGTATCCGTAGAAAATGAACTGAGGCCCGCTTAGTAGTCGCGCGAAAAGAATATCCCGACCCCGGTCTCACCCCGGCCGTCTACAGTGCCCTTCACGGTGAAATTGTCGGTGACGTCCAGGTTGAGGTTCACCTCGGTGTCACCTTCGGTGTTAACGGTGAAATCGGTATAGAGGTTGTCGCTCAGATACGCCCCTGCGCCGAGCCGGCCCGCGCCACCATCGGACACGCCGATGTCCACGGTGTCGACGCCTGTCGACTCACGCAGACCTTTGGTTGCGTCTCCGCCAGCGCCGCTGAGTTGCGCCAACGAGGCGGCCATCTGAGCGATCACGAACGGCGACAATTCCGAGAACCGATTGCCAAACAACAGCATTGCCAGCGCTTCTTCGGCCGGGCGCTCTGGGTCGGAAAAGACGTTGACCTCGGGCGAATCCAGTGGCCCGGCGATCTCGATCGTTGCGGTGCCGTCAGAGGTGCTGGTCGAGGATTCGAACTCGATATAGGGCGTCAGGTCCCCCTGCAGCGTAACAATGCCTTTGGTCAGTGCCAGCCTGCGACCAAGAATGTCAAAATTGCCACGGATCAGCTCGATCTGACCGGATGGAATGACCGAGGTAGTGGTGCCGCCGATGTGGATTTTTCCCCCTAGCTCTGCGTTAACACCACGCCCGCGGACAAACACGGCCTTCGGGGCTAAAAGACTGACGTCCAGCGCGATACGTGAAGCGCTTTTGCCTGCGCCTTCTTTTTCGACCAGACCAGCGCGCTCACGGGTGACATAGCCCGCCTGGCTTTCGTTAACATGCACGATGTCCGGAATGGGCGCAGCCCCAACGGCACCTGATGCAGCCGCGAGGTTGATATTGGTTTCGTCAAACGTGATCTGCCCAGCGATCGAACTGTTACCCGCCAACGCCCCGGTCATGGCAATTTCCCCGTTCAGCGTTGTTTCATACAGCAACTTGTCTGTCAGAACGACGCTGTTGAGTGCGGTTACGATATTGGCATTGAATGGTGGCGTAAGGTCTACAGGTCCGCTGACGGTGAAGTTACCGCCCGAGCGTGGGCCGCCGCTCACGGAAATCGTGGCGCGGCTGTTTGCAAGTTGGACCGATCCGCTGATGCCTGTGATCGTTTGTCCTGCACCGGGAATTGCCAGCGAGGTACCGGACGTGGTGATCGAACCGGACAGGGATTCCAGCGCGGGTTTACCTGATAGTGTCAGATCATAGCGGGCGCTGCCTTCGATCTTGTTGGGCGTGATAAAGATGTTGGCGATGCCAAGATTGACGCCGCCGACTGCCTTCATGTTGGCTTCACCGGTGCTTTCGTCAAACGTTCCCGAGACGTTGCTTTTGATATCCGCGGGTCCGTCGGCCGTTGCGTCGATAGTCCAAACACCCTTGTTGCGCTTGGCGCTGCCATTGGCGGCTACGGTACCGGGAAATTCAGGCAAAAAACGCTCGATCCGGTTGAACTTGGCGTCAAAATCCAGATCCGCCGATCCATCACTGTCCACCGTCCCGGCAAGTTTGGCGAACGAACTGTCGGGACCATTCAGGTTGACCGTGCCTTCCACGCCCGAAGATGTCGGGGCCACGTTTCCGTCCAGGGTCAGCGGACCGGACATTGTGTTCATCACCCGTGCCAGATCGTCCAGCTTGACCGAGAAATCCAAGCCACCTGACTGACGATCCAGCGTTCCCGATGCTGTGGCAGTTATGGCTGTTCCGTTCAGGCGGAATGTTTGGATGCTTAGGCCATCTTTTCCGTTCTGAGCATCAACCGACAGTGTCGTCTGACCCTGGATCAACTTGTCCACGGCGTCGATACCGGTTTGAATATCTTTCGCGTCTAGTTTGCCCTGCAGATCAAATGCTCGGGTGGCCAATGTGCCATTGCCTTGCACGTTCGCAGCGACAGAACCCGCCAGATCACGCCCAGCCAAACCGGAAAACAACGAGAGGTTTGGCACGCTCATCTGCGCTTGACCATCAGCCGACAGATCGCCGGAGGGATCGTCTATTGTCGCCTGAACCTGCGCGCTCAGGGCACGACCGTTCACGGTTGCGTTGCGGATTTCGATACTGTCTGCGGTTCTGGCACCGTCCCATTCAATCTCGGTTCTGCCGGTAAGCAACGGGTCAATATCAGACATTCCTGTTTTGATGTTCTGACCAATCACACTGGCTGTACCATCAAACTCCAGCGTTTGTACCGTGCCTTTGCCGTTTACGGTCGCCTGCAGCGCACCACCCAGATCGCGTTTTGCCAAGCCCGAGAAAACAGACAAATCCGATGCGTTGACCCGAGCCTGCCCATCAATCGTTAGATTGCCGTTCGGGGTTGTCACAACACCGCTGGCTACGGCCTTGGCGGCCTCGCTGTCCAGATCAAACTCGCGGATGGTAATACCGTCTGTACCGCGGCTTGCGTCCAGAGTGATCGTGGTCTCTCCGGTGATCACCGGGTCGATATCGTCACGGCCAGTAGACAAGTCGCGGCCCTGGACGACGACTTTGCCGTCAAAGCTGCGTTCCAGCGGTGAACCTTTTCCGGTCACGCTGGCCGAGACCTGCCCGCCAAGATCCAGCTTGGCAAGGTCCGAAAAACGCGACAGGTCAGTTGCGTCCAGCTTAGCCGTACCGTCGACCGTCAAGCCGCTGGTCAGACCTGAGATCAGCGCGTCCAGCGCTAATGTGTAATCAGACCCCACAAGCTCGAACCCCGACAGGTTCAACGATTGGTCGCTGCTATAGTTGAACTGGCCATCCAGTGTGATCTGATTGCCCAATGCTGTGGTCAGTGCGTCATCGGCCATATCCAGCCCGTCAACCACGGCTTGAACGTCGCCATCGACCGTCAAAACGTCTCCCTGATCCAGGGTGCCCTGAGCGGTGATCCGGGCATCGCCCAGTTTTGCCTGCGGAGATGTAAACTGGTTGGCCGTCAGGCTCAGGTCCCAAAGGTTACCGTTCTGACGATCGAAAAGCGCTGAAAGCTGCGCCGACTTGATTGAGGTGTCGCCTCCGGCGACCGGAAGAACGACGGCTTCGCCATCTGGCGGGGTGATGCGCCCCTGCAGCGCAGCCAGTTGTAATGTGCTACCTTCGCCCAGCTGCAACTCACCCTTCAGGTCCAGCGCCTGCGTGATGAGTTCCAAATCCGAGATATCCAAAGCGCCTTCGGGCTTGGTCTGGCCATCCACAAAAAGCCGTGATTTTGGGCCAAAGAAGGGATCGACATCCGGCCCCAGGAAAGGGGTCAGATCGCCATTCAGATCCGCGGTGAACGCAATGCCGTCGGCTGCTCCGCCGTCGGCCGCCTGGAGTTGAACCTGTCCGGTGACGCGCATCTGGTTGTCGCTGCTCAGCCCGATATCGGCGGTAAAGTCCGTCAGAGGACCCGTGCCCTTGGCTGTCAGGCCGATCGGCGGGCTGTCGGGGATCTTCAGCGCGGTTGAAATTAGACCACCAGAGGCTTCGTTCACCTGTAAATCTAGGTTGATCTCACTTGTAGAGTTTTGGAACCCGGCCGCTAGCTTGATCTCATCCCCTGCGCGGTCCAGTCGGATCACGTCTAGATTGGTGTCCAGCGCCCCATCTGCCAGCGACAGGTTGCCTGTCACGCTCAGATCAGCGGCGACACCGATCAGTGGCTGACCAAGAGACAGCTCATCCACCCGGATTTCACCGATTTCGATGGAAACCGGTAGTTCGGGCAGTTGAAATGGTTGAGTTTCCACCGAAGCAGGTGGTGCTTCCTTGGTCGTTGTGCCTGGCGCACGGGCAATGTCGATTTCCTGCGCGGTCAGAGAGTTGACCGAAAACCGGCCGCGGATCAGCGCCAGACGGTTCCAGTCAAGTTCGGCGTCCTTGATGGTCAGCCATACACCTTCATCATCGGCAACTGTGATCTCTTCAATTGTCGCGCGGGCGCTCAGCGCGCCTTGCAGGCCCTTAACGGTCACGTTTTGGTCGTCGCCAGAGAGCGTATCCTGCAGGAAGTTCTCCAGCATGCTGCCGCCTTCGTCCTGCGCGGCAAGTGGCAGAGGGGCAGACAGCATCAGCCCCGAAAACAATAACGGATATGCGCGACGTCCAATCAAAATGCCTGTCCGATCCCGATATAAAACTGCAAACCGTCGCCGGTGTCACCCTGCACTGGAACGGCCAAATCCAGCCGCAACGGACCAAAGCCGCCCAGATCATACCGAACCCCAAGTCCGGCACCCGCGTGGTATTCTGCGCCGCTGCCGATGAATGAGGATGTGTCAACGGTACCGTAGTCATAAAAACCAACCAGGGATATGGCTTCGGTGACTTTGCCGCGCACCTCTGCAGAGAGGCCTAGGAAAGATTTACCACCTGCAATACCGGTGCCGACAGGGACGCCAAGGCTTTCGTAGGGTTGGCCTCGAACCGTTCCGGCACCGCCTGAGAAAAACAGGAAGTCAGGCGTTACACCGTCTGGCGAGGGCCCGAGCACCGATCCCAGTTGCACGCGACCGGCCAGAACCAACCTGCCGCCCGTGCCCAAGCTGGTGTAGCCGCGCCCATCGAAAAACATCCGAATTCCGCTTTCGGTTTCGGACAGACCGGCAAATGGAGTGATCTGCGCGTCCAGATAAAAGCCGCGTGTTGCGCTGACTTTGCTGTCGCGCTCGTCCCATTCTGAGCGCAAAGGGAGGATGAAATACCTAAACCTGCGGTCGTCGCCATAAGCGTCGTCCGCACTGGACCACTGAAACCCGGCTGAGGCTTCGGCATATAGCCGATCAGAGAATGTGCGCCGGGCACCATATGCCAGCGAAGCAACTGTGACGTTGTAGTTTTCAGTATTGCGTCGTTCCAGAAGCGCGTTCCAGAAGGTGTTGTCATCAGGGCCAAGTCGGTCGGGTTGATCAAGACGCAGACCGATCCGACCGTCGATGTCCTCGGCACCGCCGATATTGCGGACCGCCACTTCGAACCGCAAGCGTTCAGCACGCCGGAACACGTTGCGATGCGTCCAGGTCGCGGTGACGTCGACCCCGTCGCGCGATGCGATCTCAGCGCCAAATGTCAGTTGGCGTTTTGGCAGATCTTCAAATGTGGCATCGAAATCCAATGTGCCGTCTGGGTTCGGGGTTTCCCTCTCTTCGATTGAAACCACATTGAAGGTGCCGGTTCGTCGCAGACGCGTGCCGACCTTCTGAATTTTCTCGGGCGAATACACCTCGCCTGCCGGAAAGCCGGCGATCTTTTCGATCGACCGATGGCGCACGTCGGTGTCGCCCTTGATGATCATCTTGCCAAATCTCAGGCGCGGGCCGGGGGCAAGGTCGATTTCGGCATCCAACTTGGCCTCGGAGTGGCGGGCAATCACTTTCTGACCTTCGACCGCTGCCTTGGCATGACCTGCGTCGCGCCACCCCTGCACGCCAGCGGACGCGGCTTGTTGGATAGCGCCAGTGGTTGCGAGTTTGCCGACTGCAAAATCTTCAGGCAGTGCTGTTTCAGGTGTAACCGGTTGCACTATGGCTTCGCCGAAAGTGAATTTGGGGCCGGTATTGACCGTGATGACCGCGTTATTGATCTGCGCCGGTACGCTGAGAGAGCTGATCTCAGCCGCTTCCTTGCCATCCAGTTTGATGCTGACAACCGGGCTGAAATACCCCTCGTCATACAGGATCTGAACGAGTGTGCGGTAATCCGACAGCGCTGCCGACAGGATCTCAAGTGGCGTTTCCAGCCCGCGGGATTCCGCGGTTGCAACCGAAGACGTTTCCTCCATCCGTTCGACAAGCTCTTTTGAGGCACCCGGTGCCGTCAACGTGGTTTCCAGCGCGGCCAATGCGGTCGGCAGGGTCATTGCAAGCGCGCCAAGAAGGCATCTCTTCAAATAGGCGCGCGATCTGCTCCCCGTCATCTGATAGCTCCAACTGCCCCAACTCGAATTCACATTTGCCGTTTTGTACGAAACAACGGCTGATTACATTCATGTTAGAGCATCAGAGTACTCACAGGAAAAGGTCAAATCCTGTGTCACGCGAATTTAGCGGTTTGTGTGTTTGATCGGTCCCGGGATCAGGAACCAGCATTGCGGAACCTGTGAATGATCAGATCGCAGCCCTCAGGTTCCAAGCAGGCGACCTTTGCAGCGTCGCGGCTACACCGCGTCAAAATCGGATACCGTGACAACCCGCCGGGAGATTAAAAGCGGGCGACGTACCCGGCTTGAACCTTCGATGCATCCAGACGTTTGAGTTTCTTTTTGTCTTCGTTGTTCGGAACCGCGACAAGGCGTAAACCGGCAAATGTTCGAAAGACGGGTGGCATAGAATCCAAACACAGAATTCAGCGAAGCGTGCTGTCAGGTGAATTCGAACGCTGAGTTTCGGTTGCCGGAGGTGCTGATCTGATTGCGCGGGGCCGATTTGAGTGCCGTGATACTTCGGGTTGGCACGGCGCCAAACCTGGAAGAGTTCAGGTGCGATACTTCGTCGGAGATCGTAGAAAATTTGGGTTCTCCCGCCTGGCCCCTGCGCATCAGGGATGCTTGGGCCCAGTTGGGCCCGGCAGCGTGCGGGCAAGCCCGCCCGCTGCGGCACCGCAAGTTCAGCGGTATGTCATAAGGTGGGCAACATCCAGCATACGCGCTGAAAACCCCCATTCATTGTCATACCATCCAAAGACGCGGACCTGATGCTCTCCGACCATCCGGGTCTCGGGTCCGGCGATAACCAGTGACTCAGGGCGTGTACGTAGGTCTGACGAGACCAGAGGGAAATCGGTCCATCCCAAAACGAGCGATGCCTGAACGGCCGCGCGAAATTCGGTTTCGAACAACTCTGCAGACATTCCACGGTTCAGGGTCACGACCAGATCAACGGCGGATACGCTGGCTGTCGGAACCCGAACAGCAGCGCCTGAGATGCGGCCCGCGAGATGCGGCATGACGTCGTCGATCAGGTGTGTGGCGCTTGACGTAGTGGGCACCATCGACAGTGCGCCTGCGCGCGAACGCGCCAGATCGCCGCGTGGCGCGTCGACCATGGGCTGGCTGTTCGTATAGCAGTGGATCGTGGTCATGTGGGCCGATGCGATCCCGCCGATCTGGTCCAGCACCTTGACCAAGGGCGCAAGTCCATTGGTGGTGCACGACGCGTTCGATACGATCCGCGCATTACCCAGCTGGTCTTCATTGGCGCCCAATACGACAGTGATTTCAGTCGCGGGCGAAGGGCCTGAGATCAGCACCTTGCTGGCCCCGGCAGTCAGGCCCTGACTGGCCACATCCGAGGTTCGTGCAACGCCAGTACAATCCATCAGAACGTCAACGCCGGACAGATCGACATGCGCCAGATTGGGGCTGTGAGTCATGGGGAACTTACGCCCATCAACTATGAGTGCCGCATCACCCTGTTCTACCGTTCCGGCATAGGGGCCAAACGTGCTGTCGTATTTGAACAGATATGCGCAGGTCTCAAGCGGGGCGATGTCGTTGATCAAAACCAATTCAATATCGGTATCCTGCGGCAAAGCCAGCAGCTGCCGCAGAATGGTGCGGCCAATACGGCCGAATCCGTTGATTGCAAGTTTCATGCGCAAGCTATGGCAGCGTGCTGCCAATAGCTCAATGGCCGTTGTGACCTATGGTCAGTTGCAGCTGACCTGCGAAAAGAACTGGCCCGAGATGTTCTGATACATGCTGGCCACGATCGGTCTGCAGCCGGTTGCCTGCTGAATGGCGGCGATGGCCTGAATGGTGCGCAGGCGCGGCGGCGGGCCAAAGGGGTTCAGGTTGTTGTTGTCGCGCGTCGCACGGTACGTAACCGGCGCGTCCGAGACCTGTGTCACCGCCCATGTGCGGCTCATGACGAAAACCTGCTTAGTTTCTTCCTTTGCGGCGACAGGCGTTGCATCAAATGCCGTCAAACCAATTGCAGCTGCCAGTGCCAGCATCGTTACGCGCAGTACCATTGAACAATCTCCAGTGCTAAAAACCGCTGTTATTTCACCAGATTCACAGGCTTCTGTGAACCCCTGACCGAAAAAAAGCGTTTAAAAGCCTAGTGTTTGAGCAACGTCAACGGCATGTCCCGGTTCCCAATCTCGTAAAGCGGATGGCGAAAACGCCCCGACCCGCACACACGGCAGAGTTGAGGGCAGGAAACGCACAACTAGATGTAATTGATGGCATATACATCGACTCAATCCGGTTTCAGCCGAAAGACTGCCTTGCCTTCAACTACATACAGCCTGCGTTTCACGACATGAGTTTCGGAAAATGGAACCGCGCCGGGTGCGAAATTGATGATGTCGGTATGCAGGTCATGGTACACGATCCGGTGAACCCGCGCCCCTTGGTTTCGGGCATCTCGACAGGCGATACATCAGATCATCGATGATTTTCGGGTCAGGTGCGGACAAGACGAAAGTGGGCTCATAGGCCTTTTGTGAACCCTGTGGAATTTGGTGGGCTTCGGATTGTTGGAATGTCGGCCAGCAGGGCTTGGCCCTCGCTGCCCCGCGGTATAGTCTTGCGGACAAACTAATTTCAGCAAGGCAAGAAGATCATGAAAGCCTGGATTTCACCCCTGTTTGCAACGGCCATTTTTATAGGCGCAGTTTCCCTGGCTCAAGCTAAGCCACTTTCGAGGATTATCGCGGAGATGGGGTTGAGCCCCGAGGATTATAGCGTCGTTAACGACACGACCAATGCGATGTTGGCAGATGGAACACCGCAGGTCGGAACTGAGCGCACGTGGTCTAATAGTGACACGGGGTCAAAGGGCACTGTCCGGGTGCGCGAGGTCCGGGACAATTGCGTGCATCTTCAACATTTCATAGTTCCCGCAGGTGCGGATCAATCGCGTGAAGTCAGAACCCGCAACTGCCGGGATGCCAGCGGGAACTGGATTCTGACTCCTTGATTTAGGTCTAGTAACCGCGCGTGCGGTCGACTTCATGCAGTAAGGGCGTTCCGGCGGTCAGGCGCTGGAAGTTCTCGGCCACGTCAGCCAGCGCTTCGCCCAAATGCCAGCCCGAGACATGTGGGGTGATCGTTACCCCAGGATGGGACCACAACGGGCTGTCTGAGGGCAAAGGCTCTTTGCTTGTCACATCCAGAACAGCGTGGCCGGGTGCGCCGCGATCCAGTGCGTCGACCAGAGCGCTTTCATTGATCAGATCGCCACGCCCGGCGTTCAGCAACTGACTGCCAGGTTTCATGGCTGCCAGCATTTGTGCGTCAAACAGCCCGATGGTTTGAGGTGTGGATGGCAGAATTGCACAGACATGGTCGCATTGGCCTAGCAGTGTCGGCAGCGAATCCTCGCCATGCAGACAAGTGACACCATCGATCTCTTTTGGCGAGCGGCTCCACCCCATGACCTGAAAACCGATGGCGCGCAGCATCGTGGCGCTGCGGGCACCAATATGGCCCAGGCCCAGAACACCCACGACGGTGTCAGGCGTGAAAATGGGTGCTTTGGGCAACCATTCCGCTTTGCGCTGAGCGGCTTCGTGAAAGGGCATATTCCGTTGATGATGAAGGATGAAGGCGACGAACCACTCGGCAATGCCCTGCGCCGGTGCGTCGGGTTTAAGTCGCGCGATACGAACGTGATCGGGCAGGTTCGGGTTGCCGACGATCGTTTCGACCCCTGCGCCCAGTTTCTGAACCAGCTGAAGGTTCGGCAATCGTTTAGGGTGGTCATTGTCCAGACCGACAACCGCGACCATTGTGATTTCGCTTGCGTCCCCAATCGTTTCCGGGGTGCGCACATCCGCGCCGGGTTGCATTTCCCGGATCGTTTTGGCGATCTCATCATCGCTTATCCAATCAGACAGCCCGGTTTCGATCAACAGCGCCATAACTCATTCCCCCAGTTTCATTTTGATTGAATTGACGTTCCGTCACACAGCTAGACATTCTGTCGGCAGCTAAGTCATTCTCTGATCAAAGGTAAAGCCCGCTCTTTGGGTCTGAGGAGGAAAGCTCATGAACATGTCATTCGGCCTGCGCGAAGAAAACCGCGCGCTGCTGCAACGTGTGGCTGATATGGTCCGGGATGAGATCATGCCGCTGGAAGAAGAGTATCAGGCCGAAATCGATAAGGGTGATCGTTGGGCATACACCGAACGACAGGCGGAAATCCTCGAAGGGTTGAAAGCAAAAGCCAGGGCCGCAGGGTTGTGGAATTTCTGGCTGACCGACAGCGACAAAGGCTTTGGCCTCAGCACCGTTGAATACGCGTATTTCGCCGAAGAGATGGGAAAGACCCCCCTTGGGGCTGAGGTGTTCAACTGTTCCGCCCCTGACACCGGCAACATGGAAGTGTTCGAGCGTTACGGATCGGAAATGATGAAGGAGCAGTGGTTGAAACCTCTGCTCAATGGCGAAATCCGGTCGGCCTATCTGATGACCGAACCGGATGTGGCCTCATCTGATGCCACGAATGTATCGATGTCCTGTGTGCGGGATGGGGACGAATACGTACTGAACGGTGAAAAATGGTGGTCATCGGGGGCGGGCGATCCGCGCTGCAAGGTCTATATTGTGATGGTCAAGACGGCAGGTGACGAGCAACCCAAGCACAAACGGCAGTCGATGATTGTTGTGCCTGCCGACGCGCCGGGGATTGAGATTCTGCGCCCGATGCAGGTTTACGGCCACGATGATGCCCCGCATGGTCACATGCACATTCGCTTTTCTAACGTGCGGGTGCCGACCGAGAATATCCTGCTGGGCGAAGGCCGCGGGTTCGAGATTGCACAAGGTCGCCTTGGACCGGGCCGAATCCACCACTGCATGCGCGCAATTGGTCAGGCTGAATCAGCGCTGGAGCAGATGTGCAAACGCTCGCTGCAACGCGAGGCGTTTGGTAAGAAACTGGCGCAGCTTGGAGCCAACTACGATATCATTGCCGAATGCCGGATGGAGATCGAAATGGCCCGTCTGCTGTGCCTGAAGGCGGCGTGGTACATGGATCAGGGCGACGCCCGAGCTGCGGCCCCGTGGATCAGTCAGATCAAGGTCATCGCTCCACGCGTGGCGCTAAAGGTCATTGATGAGGCTGTTCAGATGTTCGGTGGACAAGGGGTTAGCCAGGACACCCCGTTGGCTACGGCATGGACGCATGTGCGTACTTTGCGTTTGGCGGACGGGCCTGATGCAGTGCACCGTCGTCAGGTGGCACGAGCCGAGTTGACGAAGTACACACAGGAAAAAGTCTGAGGTTTTAGATGGTGTTGAAACCGGACCTGAAGGAACACGCCTATTTCCATATTCGGGCTGACGGTGCTTTTATCGGCAATGATCCCGCACGTGGGCCTTGGTCTGCTGATCATTGCCATGCCGGTCCGGTCGCGGGGCTGATCGTCCGCGCGGCTGAAACAGAGGTCGGGCCGGAAAAAATGCTGACCCGGTTGACGGTGGATCTGCTGCGCCCACTACCGTTGGCAGGTTTGCGTGTGGCGGCGGAAACCACGCGCCATACCAAGACGTTGGCGACCACACGTGTCACGGTACACGATCTGGATGACACGCTGTGCGCCTCGGCTACCACAATGCACATGGTACGGCGTGATTTGGGGCCGGTTCCGAATATCACGTTGCCGCCGCCCAAACTTGACGACGCAGTGACTGGCCCGTTCCCGATTGGCGAAACCCTTCACGACTTGCCGGGATTCGCAAACCATTCGGACATTCTCTACCCCAAGGATGGTAACCAGAACGCCGGTCCAAAGACGGTCTGGATGCGCACCCCGACGCTGTTGGAGGGCGAAGCGCAGTCGCCGATTCAGGCGCTATGCCCACTGGCGGATTGTGGGAACGGGATCTCGTGGAACGCGCCGACGTCTGAGATGGGGTTCATGAACACGGACCTGACAGTGCAGATTCACCGCGAACCCACGTCGGACTGGTTGGCCTCACAGTCCTTATGCCATTGGCAATCGTCGGGAGTAGGAATGTCACAATCGGTTCTGTTCGACACTGAAGGCCCGGTCGGAACAGCCCTTCAGACGCTGGTTTTGTTCCCGCCGAAGTAACCAGTTTAGCGGGTTTACGCGTGGGCGGGTCAAAACACGTTGTCGGGGCCGGACCAAAACCCTATCTTTCGCTTATGCGATGGATCGTAACCCTTTTATCCTGTTGCCTGCCGGTTCCGGCATTGGCCCACCCGCATGTCTTTATCGACACCGGGCTGGAGTTCATTGTGGACGACAGCGGCCAGCTAACCCATGTTAGGGTGACTTGGGCGTATGATGAACTTTTCTCATTGTTTCAGTTGGAAGACATGAAACTGGATCAGGATTCCGACGGCATTCTGACCGAAAGTGAAGAACAGTTTCTGTCGGGCTTTGATGCCCAATGGGTCGAAGGATATAACGGCGATCTTGTGGTGTTCGCCGATGGCGCGCCGGTCATCTTGTCGGGACCGATGGAGGCTAAAGCCACCACCGAGGATGGTCGTATCGTGACATCTCACCTGCGCGCAGTGGAAGGGGAAGGGGTGCCTGCAACTGCGGTCGTCGCAAAGGCCTATGATGAAACCTACTACACAGCTTACGAAGTGACCCGCCCGGTTACAGTGTCTGGGTCCGCCTCTTGCCAGATCAGCCGGATTGACGCCGATATTGACGGGCAGCTGGCGCAGATGCAGGCGTTCCTACAGACATTGGACGCCGACTATGACCTTGAAGAAAACGATATCCCCCTGGTCGGGGAAAGCTTTGCGACCGAGATCCGTCTTTCATGTCCAAGTACCTGATTGTTCCAGTAGCCATCGCCGTTGGCCTGTTGCTGTGGTTTTGGGGCAGCGGTGGTTTTGACCATTTGGCCGCTTGGGCCGCTGGTGAGCAGCGCGAATTCCAGAACCAGATCGCCCGCGCTTTGCGCGCCGCGCGTGCGGAACAACCCGAGGCCGTTGCAACGCTGCTGACCGTCTGTTTTGCTTATGGCTTTTTTCACGCCATCGGTCCCGGCCACGGCAAAGTACTGATCGGCGGCTATGGGTTGGGTCGCAACGTGGCCTTTCTGCGCCTGTCCGCGATCAGCTTGTTGTCCAGCCTGGGGCAGGCGGTAACGGCAGTGGTTCTGGTATATGCCGGGGTACTGGTGTTCCAGATGTCCCGGGCAAGTCTTGTCGACACGACTGAAAAGGTTATGGCCCCGATCAGCTATGGCGCCATTGCTGCGATCGGTTTGTGGTTGATTTTTCGGTCCATTCGCAGTTTTGCGCGGCGCCATCGCAGCGAAAACGTGCATCATCATGGCCATGACCACTCGCACGACCATGACCACTCGCACGATGGCGGTCACGAACATCACGACCATGACCATGGTGTCTGTTCTGATTGTGGGCATCGCCATGGTCCTACTGCCGACGAAGTAGCCCAAGTCGGTAGCCTGCGCGAAGCGGTGGTGCTGATCGCAGGAATTGCCGCGCGCCCCTGTACCGGAGCTCTCTTTGTTCTAATCCTGACGTGGCAGATGGGTATCGCGATGGTCGGTATTGCCGGCGCTTTCGCAATGGCGCTGGGCACGGCGACCGTCACAACTCTGGTCGGTTGGACGTCGTTCGGACTGCGCGGAGGGCTTCTGGCCTCGGCTTCGGCCACGCGATTTGCCTCGGTTCTGGCTCCGACTATTGAGCTTGTGGCAGGCCTGCTGATCGCTGTGATTGCATGTGGTCTGCTTCTGCGCGCGATTTAATCGAAGACCGGTTCCGGATATCCGACCCGCGCCAGATACAAACCTTGCGGCGGGCAAACCGGCCCGCAGGCCGCACGGTCGGTGGCTTCCAACGCATCCCGCACATCCTCGGGCGTCCATGTGCCGGCACCGACACGTTCCAGAGTTCCGACAAAACTGCGCACCTGATTGTGCAGGAAGGACCGGGCGCGAACGTGAAAATGTATCTCTGGCCCTGAAAAACCGTCAATTTTCTCGACGCTCAGCTCATCCAGGGTTTTGACAGGGCTTGCAGCCTGACAAATCGAAGAACGGAACGTGGTAAAATCATGCTGTCCGATCAGCATGTCCGCGCCTGCCTGCATCGCGTCGACGTCCAGCTGATGGTTGATCTGCCAGACCTGACCAGCGTCATGCGTTGCTGGGGCGCGGCGCATCAGGATGCGAAACATGTATTGCCGTTCGAGCGCTGAAAAACGCGCGTGCCAGTCGTCATCCACACGTGCGGCTTTAACGATGGCCACGGGTTGCGGTTTAAGGTGATAGTTCAGCGCCTCGGACAGTCGAAAAGGGTCCCATTCCTTGGTCAGATCACAATGCGCAACCTGTCCCAGCGCATGCACGCCTGCATCCGTGCGACCAGCGGCGGCAATGGTGTGATCGCCAGGCTGGATGAGCGACAGAGCCTGTTCGATTGCCCCCTGGACAGACGGCTGATCTTTTTGCCGCTGCCACCCGGCGAACGGTTCCCCTTGGTATTCGACTTTCAGTGCGTATCTAGGCATGCGCTGCTGGTAACGCGCTGCGTCGCAACGGGCAAGAGCGGGAAAGCGCTGGTATGTCCGACAGCCGCTACCTATCTTGGGGGAAACGATAAAAGCGGGGCGACAGATTGGTCATCTCATCTTTGGCAGACAGTTTGGCGCGCGGTGTCGAATCCGTGGGCGACCGCGTGTCTGAGGCATTGTTTGAGCCGGTGATCCGACTGGGCGTCACCGGGTTGGCCCGTTCGGGGAAAACGGTTTTCATAACATCGCTGGTCGCGAACCTGCTGGATCGTGGGCGGATGCCCGGCCTCGTGGCGCAGCAGGAAGGGCGGATCAACGCAGCCTACCTGCAGCCGCAGCCGGACGACACGGTGCCGCGTTTCGACTATGAAAACCACCTTGCAGCATTGACCGGACCACAGCCGCACTGGCCGGACAGTACGCGCGCCGTGTCCGAACTGCGCCTGTCGTTCAAAGCCCGTCCCGCCGGACTTTTGTCGGGCCTGCAGGGGCCGCGAACCATACATCTGGATATCGTGGACTATCCGGGCGAATGGCTGCTGGATCTGGCGTTGCTGGACAAAACCTACGAGGACTGGTCGCAGGAAACGCTCGAGCGCATCGCCAATCGAACAGAGGCTACGACCTTTCTGTCGCTGGCAAAGGCCATTGATCCATCCGAAAGTCATGATGAACCCAATGCACAATCATTGGCCCAAGAATTCGCTTCATACCTGAACGCTGCGCGCGACGCCGGGTTCTATGACTGCACGCCCGGGCGGTTCCTGCTGCCGGGCGATTTGGCCGGGTCCCCGGTGCTGACATTCGCGCCCTTGCCGGTAGAAGGTCACGGTCCACGACGCAGCCTGCATCGCGAGATGGCCCGCCGGTACGAAGCGTACAAGTCCAAGGTCGTAAAGCCTTTCTTCCGTGACCATTTCGCCCGGATCGACCGGCAGGTGGTTCTCGTAGATGCGCTGGGCGCAATCCACAACGGTCCGCAGGCGGTTGAGGACATGCGCCGCGCGATGGCCGATATCCTGTCGGCGTTCCGGCCGGGGCGAAATGCGTGGCTCAGCCAGTTGCTGCTAGGTAAGCGGGTCGAGCGTATCTTGTTTGCAGCCACCAAGGCGGACCATCTGCATCATCTGCAACATCATCGCCTGACCAACATCATGGAGGCCCTGACCCGCGAGGCGCGTGACCGCGCCAGTTTCGCCGGCGCAGAGACCGCAGCCCTTTCCTTGGCCTCATTAAGAGCAACGACCGAAGAAATTCGCACTCATAATGGGGCCGAACTGCCATGCGTGCGGGGAACGTTGCTGGACAGCGGCAAACAGGCGGCTTTCTATCCCGGAGACCTGCCCGAAGACCCGTCGCATCTGCTCGGTCCGGCGCGTAACGGGTCCGACGGCTGGCTGGGTGAGGATTACGAGTTCATGGCCTTTGCGCCAGCGCACCTGACTTTGCGGCCCGGTGATGGCCCACCTCATATTCGGTTGGACCGGGCCGCCCAGTTCCTGATCGGAGACCGGCTATGACCGTCGTCCTGCGTCCTGCCCGAAGCACAGATGCCGGTGTAGCTGGAGAGATTTTGCACGGTTTCGCCCGTGAAAACGAATGGATGCCGGAACTTCATTCGCGGGCGGAAACCATCGCATTTTGCGGCCGAATGATTGATCTGGAATGGATGACTGTGGCCGAAACCGAAAACGGGGTGATTGGGTTCTTGGCGCTCAATGGCACCGAAATTCACTCGCTTTATCTGTCTCCCGACGCGCGTGGGCGGGGGACTGGTCGGCAATTGCTTGAATATGCCAAGTCCAGCCAGTCCGAATTGTCTCTGTTCGCTTTTCAGGCAAACCATTCCGCCCGTCGGTTTTATGAGCGCAACGGCTTTGTTGAGGTCGCACGCAGCGATGGCGCTGACAATGATGAGAACCTCCCGGACATCAAGTATGTCTGGAACAGTGAAGGAGCAGCCAATGGCTAAGGGCCCGGTTCTGATTGATCTGGACGCTGATGAACCCGCGGCCGACGTGTCGCAAGCGCCTCCGGTACCGGATATCGCGCAGCCTCAGGGTCAGGCGATGCAGGGCGCGGCACGCTTGGCGGCGCGCAAACCTTCAGCCCTGTCGCGTTGGTTCTGGGGTTTGGCGCTTGCCGCGCTTGGGGCCGTGGTGTCGGTGGCGGCTTGGGACTTTGTGAATTCATTAATTCTACGCGCGCCCATTCTGGGGTGGGTAATAACGGGTTTGTTTGCAGCCCTGGTGTTGGTTGCCTTGATCATCGCTGTGCGCGAACTGGCCGCAATCGGGCGATTGTCCCGCGTAGACGGAATGCGCCACGCCGCGGATACGGCCTTGGCTGAGGAAGATCTGGCACAGGCACGCGCGGTCACGAACCGATTGATCTCGTTCTACAAAGGGCGCGAGGAAACCCGTTGGGGTCGCGACAGGCTGTCCGAACGGATCGACGAGCAATTCGACGCATCTGGGCTGCTGACTCTGGCCGAGGATGAGTTGCTGGCCCCACTGGACGCCGCTGCCAGCCGTGAGGTTGAGGCCGCCGCGCGGCAGGTTGCTACTGTAACCGCACTGGTGCCGTTGGCACTTGCGGATGTGGCAACTGCGTTGGCCGCTTCGTTGCGGATGATCCGGCGCATTGCCGAAATCTACGGCGGACGCGCAGGGTTTCTGGGCAGTTGGCGTTTGACACGGGCTGTTTTCGTGCACCTTGTGGCCACCGGCGCTGTGGCTGTTGGCGACGACCTGCTGGAGCCAGTTCTTGGCGGATCTGTTCTCAGTAAACTGTCGCGCCGGTTCGGCGAAGGGTTGGTCAACGGCGCGCTGAGCGCACGGGTCGGGGTCGCCGCGATGGAAGTATGTCGTCCTCTGCCGTTCTCGGATCGGCACCAGCCGTCGACGCGCAGCATAATCAAACGTGCATTGGCAGGTTTGTTTTCCAAAACTTGACCTGAAACAAGGTCCAGTGGTTGGCTGCTGTGCATAAGTGTGTCAGAGCCAGCCATGACCGATCACGGACACAGCCAGCAAGAGATTGCCGAACGCATCAACGCGCCTCCGGGGCGCGGTGTTTTGAGGGACGTGGTCTATGGTGGGATCGATGGGTCCGTAACCACCTTTGCAATTGTGGCGGGCGTGGCCGGGGCGGGGCTGTCACCCTTCATTATCGTCGCGCTGGGGCTGGCCAATGTATTGGCGGACGGATTTTCCATGGCGGCGGGAAACTACTCGGGCACTAAGGCCGAGTTGGATAATATCCGCCGCATCCGGTCCATCGAAGAACGCCACATCAGGCTGTACCCCAAAGGCGAACGGGATGAAGTGCGGGCGATCCTTTTTCAAAAGGGGCTGTCCGGTCGCGTGCTGGATGAGGCGACAGACGCCATCACGGCCAACCGCGACAACTGGATCAATCTGATGATTGAGGGGGAATACGGATTGGGCAGCGTCGATCCGAATCCGTTCAAGGCAGCGATGGCGACGTTTTTAGCGTTTCTTGTGGCAGGTATGGTTCCACTGTTGCCGTTTCTGCTGTCGCTGGACCAGGCCTTTCAGTTGTCGGCTGTCATGACCATGGGGGTCTTTTTCGTCATTGGCGCCCTAAAAAGCCGTTGGTCGCTGGCCCCGTGGTGGCGGTCAGGTCTTGAGACATTTGTGATCGGTGGTGCGGCAGCTCTGATGGCATATTTCGTGGGCTCGTTATTCCATCCCTAGCGACCAGAACCGTCGCTGGGCACATGATGAGTCTGTTGCCCTTCCGCGGCAGCGCTGAACATCGTCAGGCTGATAATCGATAGACCGTTTCTTGCCTGGGATAGGTTCACGATGAACGACGATACCCGCAAAAAAATTTGATTTTTCGGACTGTTGCGCAGACCGACACCCGGCTAGGTTGTCGGCACACTCGCCCGGAGGCTTCACTTGGAATCCCTGCTCGTTCTCGTTGGATTGATCGTACTGGCCATCCCGGTGGCAATTCTTGTCCTGTTGGTGTCACACGTCCGCCTGCGCCGCAGAGTCGAGCAGCTTGAACAGCAGATCCGCGCATTTGATGGCAACCTGCCAGAGCAGGAAGCAACAGCGGAAGCGCCGCAATCGGATGAAAAAAAGGGCTCTCCCTGGCCCGCAGTCAAAGCAAAGGAACCAGAAGTCAAAACGGAGGTGGAGGGCACCGCACCGAAGCCGCAGAAGATACCGGCACCGGTGTCGGCCGGAAGTGACCGTATTGCAATATTGAGCGCTTGGTTGCGCGAGAACTGGTTCTACGCGGTTTCGGCGCTGTCATTGGCTTTGGCTGGCATATTCCTGGTTCAATACGGAGTTGAAAGCGGGCTGTTGTCGCCATCGATGCGCGTCGTTGCCGCTTTGATATTCGGCGTCGCGTTGATCGGTGCGGGGGAGGTGATCCGCCGGAGGTTTGGTGACGACGAGTCATCGGCCACGGCTTACCTGCCATCGGTCTTTTCCGGGGCAGGGCTGGTGACGCTCTTCGGTGGGTTGTTGGCGGCTAGGCAGTTATACGAACTGATTGGCCCCGAAGCGGCACTAATCGCAATGGTGGTCGTTGCGCTTGTAGGGCTAATTCTGGGCTGGTTCCACGGTCCCCTGTTGGCTGCGGTCGGTCTGATCGGCGCGTTTGCCGCACCTTTCGTGGTAGGCGGTACTTCATCGGATCCCGGCTGGTTGTACGGGTACTTCTTTGTGATCACAGTCCTTGGGTTGGGTATAGACACCGTGCGGCGTTGGGCATGGATATCCATCCTGACGCTAGTAGGGGCATATGTTGCGTGCCTACTGCTTGTGCTTTCCGCTCCTGTGACCGAACCGGGGTATCTGGTTGGTGTGACGGCATTGGCGATCATCGCAATTGTTATCCCCGTTAGGCGCATCTGGCCTGATCACGAGGGACCGATGATCAGTGAGATCATTGCGACTAAAAAAGGCCTGCAGTGGCCCGAGTTTCCCACGCGCCTTGCCTTTGGCGCGGTGACGGTCACCTCAGTGATCCTGGCAATACACTGGCCTGACACGGCCGCCGAATTTTGGCTGGGCGCCATGCTGTTGGCAGGTCTCACGCTGGCATTGCTGACTTGGGCCAGCAACGCGCGGGCGTTGCAGGATCTGACCGTACTGCCTGCTGTCGGGCTGATGT
This sequence comes from Ruegeria atlantica, assembly GCF_013032505.1. GTDB lineage: Bacteria > Pseudomonadota > Alphaproteobacteria > Rhodobacterales > Rhodobacteraceae > Ruegeria > Ruegeria atlantica_F. The sequence continues at coordinate 314,791 of NZ_WQCG01000003.1, read as the reverse complement.
GGTTCGTTCTGATCCACGGTTGGGACTATGGCGTTGTCGCGCGCCGTTTCGCCGAAACCTACGCCGAAACCGCTGAGGCGGATGCCCCATGGGCAGTAACTCTGCTAGTGGCTTTGGGCGCGTTGATCTCGGTCCTTGCAGCTTGGCGATCTTTCCGCGCAACCGAGTACCCGGCAATTTGGGCCGGTGGCGCTGCGGTTTTTGCGCCAGGGTTGGCTATCGCGCTAGAGCTTGGATGGCATCCTGCAGAGGTAATCGGGGCATACCCTTGGGCCCTGCATGCGGTTGCGTTGGCGGTGATGATGGTCATTCTGGCCGCACGCTTTGCGCAGGTCGATGGCGAAAATCGGCTGCGGGCGGCATTGGTGACCTTGTCGGCTTTGTCCTGCCTGACCTTTGCTTGTGTAATTGTCCTCAGCTCAGCCGCCTTGACCATTGCATTTGTCGCCCTGATCGTGACCGCGGCTGTGTTGGATCGGCGCTTTGATTTGCCACCGATGGGGTGGTTCATCTGGGCCGGTGTGTTTACCGTAACGCTCCGACTTGTGCTAAACCCTGGTCTGGATTGGGCAGACGCCGCGCCGGTCGCGGAAATGACGCTTGTCTATGCTACAGCGACCATAGGATTTCTCGGGGCATGGGCCATCCTGCGACCGTTGAACCGACCGGTCGTCGCCCTGCTTCTGGAAAGCGCGGCTTGGGCGACGGCTGGCATTTTGCTGTCCTTGCTATTGCTGCGCTGGCTCGAAGGTTTTGGGGATGGCGGTGCCCACGACAGCCACTGGGGTCTGGGGCTGATGTCCCTGATCTGGCTGTTGCTGGCCTGCGCGCAGGTGCGGCGGTTCGAATTGGGCGGGAAACTTAACTATGCGCGATACGGGCTGGCGTTGTTTTTTGCGGCACATGGTGTTGTTCGCCTGGCGCAAGCGCTGACTGAGGCGAGTCCTTTGCTTAATCCGCAAGCCGACCCGGTGCTTGGGGGGGCGTTGTTGAATACACTCGCGGTTGCCTACCTGTTGCCCGCAATTGTTTTGGCGTTGTCGGCATCTTGGCTGCCCGCACTGCATCCGCGCTTGAAGCAGGCGTGCTTTGGGCTGGCGATAGCATTGGGGGCAGTCTGGCTGGGCTTGACCATTCGCCATGTCTGGCAGGGGGCCAGCGGTATGTATGAAGGCAATGGCGTGACCCAGCCCGAGCTTTATACATACACCATGGCTCTGCTGCTTGTTGGTGCGGGGCTATTCTATCAGTCACTCGCCCGCCGGTCGGACATGATGCGCAAGGCGGGATTGGTTGTCATCGGGTTTGCCGTGGCCAAGGTTTTCCTGGTTGATATCGCTGGTTTGGGTGGGCTGATCCGTGTGTTCTCTTTGCTGGCGCTGGGCCTTGCTTTGGCTGGCCTGGCATGGCTGAACCGTTGGGCCAAACTGCGCCATTCGCCGCAGGACCCGGAACCACTGGACCATTAGGCGCGGGCGTCCTATAAGCCCGGCATGTATGACCGTATGGCCATCATTATTCGAATTATATCCCCGGCGCTCTGATATCGCGAGACGCCGGGCAAAGGTGCTTGAGAATTCGCACTGACCGCTTCGATCCAAACACGACAAGATCATCCTGAGGACGCCCCCAATGTGCGCCGACACGACCCAAACACCTGACTACAAAGACACGCTGAACCTGCCCAAAACCGACTTTCCCATGCGCGCTGGCCTGCCCAAACGCGAGCCCGCATGGTTGGAACGCTGGGAGAAAATCGGTGTCTATGACCGCCTGCGTGAAAAAGAGAACCGCACGCCCTTCACGCTGCACGATGGCCCCCCTTACGCCAACGGTCACCTGCACATCGGGCACGCGCTGAACAAGACGATCAAGGACATGATCGTACGATCCCATCAGATGATGGGTCATGATGCGCGCTATGTGCCTGGCTGGGACTGCCACGGCCTGCCAATCGAATGGAAGATCGAGGAACAGTACCGCAAGAAGGGCAAGAACAAGGATGAGGTGAACATCGTCGATTTCCGTCAGGAATGCCGCAAGTTCGCCGAAGGCTGGATCGACATCCAGCGCGACGAGTTCAAGCGTCTGGGCATCACCGGCAACTGGCCGGACCCCTACATCACAATGGACTACCACGCCGAGGCCGTGATCGCAGACGAGTTCATGAAGTTCCTGATGAACGGCACTTTGTATCAGGGCTCAAAACCTGTGATGTGGTCGCCCATCGAGAAAACCGCTTTGGCCGAGGCTGAGGTCGAGTACCACGACAAGGAAAGCTTCACCATCTGGGTGAAATTCAAAGTCGTAAATGCGGGCGATCTTGATGACGCTTTTGTTGTGATCTGGACGACGACTCCGTGGACCATGCCGTCGAACAAAGCGGTCGTGTATGGTAAGGATATCTCTTACGGCCTGTACGAAGTCACGGGCGCACCTGAGGAATGCTGGGCCGGTGTCGGAGAAAAGTTCCTGCTGGCGGACAATCTGGCCGCCGACGTGCTAGGCCGCGCCCGTCTGAACGACGACCAGTGGACTCGTGTCCGCGATGTGACAACCGATGAACTGGAAGGTGTCCAACTGACCCACCCGCTGGCTGGTGCCGAGGGCGGCAATGGCGAATGGGACGACATCCGTGACTTCCGTGCGGCTGAGTTCGTGACCGATACCGAAGGTACCGGCTTCGTTCACTGTGCGCCGTCGCATGGTATGGAAGAATTCGAGCTTTATCGCGATCTGGGCATGCTCGAGCAGGTCATCACCTATAACGTAATGGATGACGGCTCGTTCCGTGCCGATCTGCCGTTCTTTGGCGGCAAATACATCCTGTCCCGCAAGGGTGGCGAGGGTGACGCGAACAAAGCTGTCATCGACAAGCTGGTCGAGGTTGGTGGGTTGCTGGCGCGTGGCAAGATCAAGCACAGCTATCCGCATTCGTGGCGCTCGAAAGCTCCGATCATCTATCGCAACACGCCGCAGTGGTTTGCATCCGTTGACCGCAAGCTGGACGATGGCATGGGCGAGATGGGCGACACCATCCGCGAACGCGCTCTGCGCTCGATCGACGAGCTGGTGAAATGGACGCCGCAGACCGGCCGTAACCGCCTGTATTCGATGATCGAAGCGCGCCCGGACTGGGTTCTGTCCCGCCAGCGCGCCTGGGGCGTGCCGCTGACCTGCTTCACCAAAAAGGGTGCTCTGCCCACCGATGCAGACTACCTGCTGCGCAACGAAGACCTCAACGCACGCATCAAGGCGGCGTTCGAGAAAGACGGCGCGGATGTCTGGTATACCGATGGCTTCAAAGAGAAGATCCTCGACGGTATCGCCAACCCCGACGATTACGATCAGGTCTTCGACGTGCTGGACGTGTGGTTTGACTCAGGGTCCACCCACGCTTTCGTTCTGCGCGACCGCGAAGATGGCACCGAGGACGGCATCGCGGATGTCTACATGGAGGGCACCGACCAGCACCGCGGTTGGTTCCATTCCTCGATGCTGCAGGCTTGCGGTACCAAGGGTCGTGCGCCGTATCGCAACGTGGTGACCCACGGCTTCACACTGGATGCCAAGGGCAACAAAATGTCCAAGTCGCTGGGCAACACCATCGTGCCGGAAGAGGTCATCAAACAGTACGGTGCCGATATCCTGCGCCTTTGGGTGGCTCAGACCGACTACACCGCCGATCAGCGGATCGGGCCGGAGATTCTGAAAGGTACCGCCGACAGCTATCGTCGCCTGCGTAATACCATGCGGTTCATGCTGGGTTCGCTGGCGGACTTCACCGAAGCTGACCGGGTGGACGCTGCGGATATGCCGCGTCTGGAACGCTGGGTGCTCAGCCGCCTGGCCGATCTGGATGAACAGGTGCGCAAGGGCTATGCTGCGTTCGATTTCCAAGGCGTGTTCAGCGCTGTGTTCACTTTTGCTACGGTCGATCTGTCTTCCTTCTATTTCGACGTCCGCAAGGATGCGCTGTACTGCGACGGCGACAACCTGCGTCGTCGCTCGGCGCGCACCGTGTTGGACATCCTGTTCCATCGCCTGACCACCTGGCTGGCGCCGGTTCTGGTCTTCACCATGGAAGAGGTCTGGCTGGAGCGGTTCCCGAGTGACGACAGCTCGGTCCATCTGATCGATTTCCCCGACACGCCCGCCGACTGGCGCGACGCCGAGCTTGAGGCGAACATGGCCAAGGTTCGCCGTGTCCGTCGTGCCGTCACGGCTGCGCTTGAGGTGCAGCGTCAGGACAAGGTCATCGGCTCGAGCCTCGAAGCCGCGCCGATTGTTCATGTCGAAGATGGAGAGATCCGCGATCTGCTGGCGACCTTCGACGTGGATGACATGTGCATCACATCCGGCTTGTCCGTCACCGGCGATCCGGCCCCAGCCGAAGCATTCCGCGTGCCCGAGATCGAGGGCGTCGCGGTGGTCTTTGAAAAGGCCGAGGGCGAGAAGTGCCAGCGTTGCTGGAAAATCTTGCCCGACGTCGGGCTGCACGCCCATCCGGGCGTTTGCGGACGCTGCAACGACGCATTGGGATAATCAACCAACCCCCGGCCAGATTGGCCGGGGGTTTTTCGTTCCAACCTTGCGCGCCGGTCGTCGATCTGAGACGCTGTTTTCATGTCGATGATTGCCGTTGAAACTCAGTTTGGCCGTCTTGGGGTTGAAGAAACCGACGGGGCCATCACCCGCCTTGTCTGGAACGGGCGCAACGAAGGCCCCGCCACGCCGCTGTTGCAAGAGGCTGCCGCACAGTTGACCGCTTACGATCAGGGGCAGTTGGATGCGTTCGACCTGCCTTACCATGTTGACGGCTCAGAATTTCAAAGACAGGTTTGTGACCTAATGTACGCCATTCCGTTGGGGGAAACCCGCACGTATGGAGACATCGCAAAAGAGCTGGGTCAGCCTCCGCAGCCGGTGGGGCAGGCCTGCGGCGCGAACCCGATCCCAGTGATCATTCCCTGCCACCGGGTGCTGTCCGCCAATGGTCTTGGCGGTTTCTCTGGCGATGGTGGGGTTGAGACCAAAGTGGCCCTTCTGCGCCATGAACGCGCGGCTGGCTTGCTGATCTGATCCGCGAAAACCAGTTGCAATCCACGTGTTCGCGGCCCAACCTATATCAGTTACTGAATTTGAAGGACCGCATTGCATGACTGCCCATACAGACCCGGCCGCTCGCAAAAAGGCCATCATTGACCGCTTGATGTCGCTGGAAGAACAGGAACTGGCAACCGCGCAGGCACATTACGATGCCTTTTTGAAGGACTCGCAGCTGGATGACCGCGAAGGCCACGATAAGGATGATATTGCTGCCTCGCGCGAAAATGCGGATCTGGCGGCGGCATTTGATGCACCCGTTCATGCGCATCACGCCAAGATTGATGTGATCGAAAACACGGATTTCAGCCTGACAGACCGGGTTCAACCAGGCGCAGTGGTCAAGTTCAACAATCGTCGGTTCGTCGTCTGTGTTTCGACCACGCGGTTTGATGTGGACGGCAAGACCTATATGGGGATTTCAACCCAGAGCCCGATTTTCCTAGCCATGACCGGTTTACAAGAAGGCGATGTGTTCACTCACAACGGGACCGAGTTTGAGGTTGAGGAAGTCCTGTAACCCCTAGCTGTTGCGTTGCGGGATCAACTGCTGTGCGATGCCCGCCGAAACCAGGTAGAGGCTGGTTATAACCAGACCCCAATGCGCCCAGCTTTCTGGGTGAAAGTCGACCCATGCTGCCCACCCAGCGAAAAACGTCCAGGCGAATGCAATCGGCAGTGAGACGTTACGCCAGCGTTCCGTTCGCACCGGGTGAATGAATTTCAATGGCAAGAACATTGCCAGCGACAACAGCGATACCAGCAGCAAGATCACCCAAAAATTGGGTTCCAGCGCGAAGATCACGATGACGAACATGTTCCAGCAGCCCGGAAACCCAGAGAAAGAGTTGTCCTTGGTCTTCATCCGCGTATCCGCGAAATACATGGCGCTGCCGAAAGTGATCACGATGATTGCAAACCACCCGGTCCAACCATCCATCAGCCCCGATTTGAACAATGCGAAGGCCGGGATGAAGACATAGGTCAAATAGTCGATGATCAGGTCCAGCAGAACGCCGTCAAATTCGGGCGCGTTCTTTTTGACGTGGTAATGGCGCGCAAGCGGACCGTCGATACCGTCGACGATGAACGAGATCACCAGCCATAAATACATCAAGCTCCATTTTTCTTCGACGGCCGCGAGCATGGCCAGCATTGCAAAGACGGCACCAGTCGCGGTGAACAGATGTACGGAAAGGGCTTTGAGTTTTATTGTCATTTGTGTCTCTTGGACGATGCGCGCTGCAGATGCAAACTAAAAGCCCGGCCAGTGTTGAATTCCGGACGTCAACGGGTGAATCGGAATTAAGCCTTGGGGTGGGCGCGGTTGTAGACTTCCATCAGCCGGGCGGTGTCAACGGCCGTATAGGCCTGAGTGGTGGACAGCGAAGCATGGCCCAATAACTCCTGAATGGCGCGCAGATCGCCGCCGGCCGATAGTAGGTGGGTGGCAAAACTGTGCCGCAATGCGTGCGGCGTGGCGGTTGCCGGCAGGCCAAGTTGCATCCGGGCCTTGGCCATCACACCCTGAATCGCGCGAGGATTGAGAGCACCACCACGTACACCGCGAAACAGAGCCTTGTCCCGGGACTGTGGGTGAGGGCAGAGCTGCAGGTAACGCTCAACGGCGGTGCGGGCCGCCGGAATAACAGGAACGATGCGTTCCTTATCACCCTTTCCCAAAATGCGCAGGCTGTCCGGCAATGGAGCGTCGCGTCCTGTCAGGGACAATGCCTCGGAGATCCGTAGGCCACACCCATAGAGCAGCGTGACCACAGCGACGTCGCGGGCCGAGATCCAATCGTTGGTTGACTGCAATTCGACCGTGTCGATCATCGCTCGAGCGGCGTCTTCTGCCAGCGGTCGGGGGAGTTTCTTGGTGAATTTTGGAGCGCGTGTGGACAGAACGGCGGTGGGTTCAAAGCCTTCACGCTCGGACAGCCAGCGGTAGAAGCTTTTGACCGCTGAGAGTTTTCGCGCCAGTGAGCGCGCGCCAACTCCTGCACCGCGCTGATCGGCCATCCATGCGCGCATGTCAGACACGGTGATCCGGGCCAGCGGGGCCAGTCCCTGACGTTCATTGTGGTGCAGCGTCATGAATGACAGAAACTCGGTGACATCACCGCGATAGGCGGCCTGCGTGTTTTCCGATCGCCCCGCCAGCGCGCTCAAGCTGTCCAGCCAATGTTGTAACGCGTCGCGGCAGGCGGGTGAGATCAGGCTCACGACAGCCAGTGGCGCATCGAACGTTCAAAGACGCCAGCGAAGAATGAAAGAAGGTCGGTGCCCAATTGCGGCGAGAAGTGATTGCGGTCCCGCGCGCTCATCACGATCATGCCCGGAAGGCGGCCATCGCCCAGATCCAATCTCAGGCAGGCCTCTGACCGCAGGTGATCCGCGTTGGCTCCGAAAATTCTGTGAGTCGGGTGGAGGATCTCGCGTAGCACCACGTCGCGGGCTGGCCCGCTGCGGTCGAAGGTCAGGTAGTTGTCTACGAAACCGGGTTCGACAACGGACAGAACACCGCCCAATGTGTCTATGGCGGGGTCTTCCTGCGTGGCCGTGGATTCCAAAATCAGTTTGACCCGATCAACACGCAGGATTTCGGCCACATCCGTGCCGAGCGTGCGCAGGAAGTCTTCGAATTCGGCCGGTTCCAGCATGCGGATGATCGCGCGATGAACCTGATTTGTGCCCGCGAGGTTTTCGTATGCAGCGGCGATGACTGACCGGTGTGTATCTTCCAGCCTGTCCAGTCGTTCCTCGAGCCGCTGCATGGCGATGCCGCGCAAATCGATGACGTTGTCACCGCGCGCCTGCTCGTTGGCGGTTACAAGGGCCTGCATCAGGTCCTTGTCGTCCAACACGGCGTCTGGTTCGGCCAGAATCGCGGCGCGCAAGTTATCCTTGAGTTTGGTGTTGCTGCTCATGTCCCGCTCGGTCTTTTTTTGTTGAGGGGCTTATAACACGAGTTTTAGCGGTTTCCTTGGAAAAAATGCATTGGCAGTGCATTTCATTCCAGTTGTTGCGAATGGCTCCCGCCTGCGAAACCTTGATCAAAGATCAAGGCTTGGCAGTTGGGCCGGGCGCGGCACCTGGCGGTGCCGCGCGGTCGCGCAAATGCTTAGAGGATTTTCTGACCGGTCTTGGCCCAGTCGGCCAGGAAGGTTTCCAAGCCTTTGTCGGTCAGCGGGTGGTCAGCCAGTTTCTTGATGACCGCTGGAGGTGCCGTGATCACGTCGGCGCCGATGCGGGCGCTGTCGGTGACGTGGTTCACGGTGCGGATTGAAGCCGCCAGGATTTCGGTCTCGTACCCGTAATTGTCATAAACCTGACGGATGTCTGCGATCAGGTCCATACCATCAAGGTTGATGTCATCCAGACGCCCGATAAATGGCGAGATGAAGGTAGCGCCCGCTTTTGCGGCCAGAATTGCCTGATTGGTCGAGAAGCAGAGCGTCACGTTAACCATCTGGCCTTCGTCGCTGAGCGTTTTGCAGGTTTTCAGACCGGCCCATGTGAGTGGCACTTTAACAGCAATGTTCGGTGCAATCTTGGCCAGCTTGCGGCCTTCGGCGATCATATCTTCGGCTTCGGTGGCCACGACTTCGGCCGAGACAGGGCCGTCGACCAGATCACAGATCTCTTTGGTTACTTCCAGAATGTCGCGACCTGATTTCAGGATCAGCGAAGGGTTGGTGGTCACACCGTCCACCATGCCCAGATCGTTAAGTTCGGCGATGGCGTCGATCTCGGCTGTGTCTACGAAGAATTTCATGCGGGCAGTCCTTTGATGGGTTGGCCTTGGTCGCGGATGGCTTTACCTCAAAGAGACCCATGCTGAAACCCCCTGACCCAAGGATATGCGGTGAGCACTCAGGAGTATTTTGACCAAGGTGAGCTGGTGGCGGTCCTGACCACACAGCCCCTGGACCGGACGCTGGACTACAAGGCGCCCGAGGGTGGTTGTTTTCTGGGCGCGTTTGTTGAGGTTCCGCTGGGGCCACGAAAAGTTCTGGGTGTTGTTTGGGGCCCGGGGCAAGGTGGGTTCGATCTGAACAAGGCGCGGTCGATAATCCGCGTGCTTGAGGTCGCGCCAATGCGCGAAGAGATGCGCCTGTTTCTGGGGAAGGTCGCCGATTATACGCTGACGCCGATGCCTGCGATGTTGCGTTTGGCAACCCGGGCGCCGGGGTTGGGTGACCCACCGTCGATGCGCAAAATCTACCGGCTGGGAACTGGCGAGCCGGATCGAATGACCGACGCCCGGACGCGTGTGCTGGAGGTTTTGCGTGATTATGGTGGACTGGCTTTCACCCTGAAAGAACTTGCAGAACAGGCCGGTGTGACGTCTTCGGTTGTCAAAGGGTTGGTCAAGCAGGGCGCAGTTCGGGAAGAGGACAGCCCAAGGGACTTACCCTATCCGCATCTGGATCCGGATCTGCCTGGCAAGGCGCTGACCAAGGATCAGGCGGCTGCGGTTCAGAAACTTCATGAAGGTCAACGGTCCGGAGAATATGGAACAACGCTGCTAAAAGGCGTTACGGGCTCGGGCAAGACCGAAGTATATCTGGAGGCGGTGGCCGAGGCGCTGCGCATGGGAAAACAGGCGTTGGTCTTGCTGCCTGAGATTGCGCTGACAGCGGAGTTTCTTACGCGGGTGGAGGCGCGGTTCGGTGCGCGCCCGGCGGAGTGGCATTCAGGCGCGACCATGACGGAACGCCGCCGGGTCTGGCGGATGGTCGGGCAGGGGGATGCTCAGATGGTGATCGGCGCGCGCTCGGCCCTATTCCTTCCATTTCGAAATCTTGGTCTCGTGGTGGTAGATGAGGAACACGACACTTCTTACAAACAAGAAGACGGTGTGCATTACAGCGCGCGGGACATGGCCGTGCTGCGGTCCGCTATTTGCGGCGCGCGGGTGATATTGGCCAGCGCGACGCCTTCGCTGGAAAGCTGGGCAAATGCCGAGGCGGGCAAATACGAACGGGTTGATCTGACTTCGCGCTTCGGTGCTGCTGTCCTGCCCGAGATGAAGCCAATCGATATGCGCGCTGAACAAATGCAGCCGGGAACATGGATTTCTCCGTCGCTGCGGCAGGCTGTGCGGCAACGGATCGAGAGGGGCGAGCAATCGCTGTTGTTTATTAACCGACGTGGCTATGCGCCGGTGACATTGTGTCGGGCTTGCGGGGAACAGATCGCCTGTGATCATTGCGACGCCCGGATGGTTGAGCACCGCTTCTTGAAACGGCTGATGTGTCATCAATGCGGTGAGACCAAGCCGATGCCCGAGGAATGCCCTTCGTGCGGGGTCGAGGGGAAACTGGCCCCGGTCGGGCCAGGAATTGAGCGTCTGGCCGAAGAGGCCGAAACGACCTTTCCCGAAGCGAAGATCGCGATGCTGAGCTCTGATCTGTTCGGATCGGCCCGGGCCCTGAAAGCCAAGATCGAAGAGATTGCCCAAGGCGACGCGGATATCATCATCGGGACGCAGTTGGTCGCCAAAGGGCATAACTTTCCCAAGCTGACTCTGGTCGGTGTGATCGACGCCGATCTCAGCCTCCACGGCGCTGATTTACGCGCCGCTGAACGGACGTTCCAATTGATGCGCCAGGTTGCAGGCCGCGCAGGCCGGGCGGATAAGCCAGGGCAAGCGCTGTTGCAAACGTTCCAGCCCGAGCACCCGGTCATCCGTGCGATCTTGTCCGGGGATGAGGAAGGCTTCTGGAAGGCCGAGGCTGCCGGGCGGCAGGCGGCTGGTGTACCACCTTATGGACGAATGGCGGGGATTGTCCTGTCCGGACCCGAGGTGGGACCGGTGTTCGATATTGGAAATGCGATGGCCCGCAACGATGCACCCCTGCGTGATATCGGGGCGCAGGTCTTTGGACCGGCTCCAGCCCCCATCGCCCGCATTCGTGGCCGACACCGTGTGCGATTGCTGGTCAAAGCCCCGAAAGGTGCACCAATTCAAGATGCAATCGCACGATGGATCGCGCCCTTGCGTCTTAAGGGCGACCTGCGATTAACCGTGGATATCGACCCACAGAGCTTCTACTGATCTCTGCATCAGCGCAGACCCACTGTGCGCGCGCTGCTTCCCTCTCGCCAAAAACAAAAAATGGGCGTAGAGGAGTCCCATGCTGAAACCAATGCCCCTATCCGAGGCGCAGAGCCTTCCGTTCTGGCGTCGCCCAGTGACGCTCCTGTTCATGATGGCGCTGACCATGCCCATCGCCTTCAACGGGTGGAGCGCGTTGCTGAACAACTTCGTCATCGAAGTGGCGAATTTCGATGGAGCGGACATCGGATTGCTGCACACGGTGCGTGAAATCCCTGGTTTCCTAGCCGTTGGCGTAATCGCGGTAATCATTTTTGTGCGCGAGCAGGTATTGGCGATGATCTCGCTGATGATGCTGGGCGTGGCGACTGCGGTTACCGCATGGTTCCCCAGCCTTGGTGGGTTGCTGTTTGTCACTCTCTTCAGCTCGATCGGGTTTCACTACTACGAAACGGTGAACCAATCGTTGCAGCTTCAATGGCTGCCTAAGGACCGCGCACCGCAGGTTTTGGGTTGGTTGGTTGCCATGGGGTCCGCCGCGACAGCCGTGGTCTATGGCCTGATCGTTCTCACATGGGACCGGTTTGATCTGTCCTACAACCTTGTTTTCATGGCCGCTGGCGGTGTGACTACCTTGCTGGCGCTGTTCTGTCTGTTTGCGTATCCGCAATTTGATGCCCCAACTCCGCAGACAAAAAAACTGGTCCTGCGCCGTCGTTACTGGTTGTATTACGCGCTGCAATTCATGGCCGGTGCACGACGTCAGATCTTTGTCGTGTTCGCGGGCTTTATGATGGTCGAGAAGTTCGGGTTTGAAGTTCACGAACTGACCAGCCTCTATCTGATCAATCTGGTGATCAACATGGCGGCGGCTCCGATGTTGGGCAAGGCCGTATCGATGTTTGGTGAACGCCGCACGCTGATCTTCGAATATGCCGGCCTGGCGATCGTCTTCGCAGCCTATGGCGGGGTCTATTGGTTCGGTTGGGGCGTCGTGTTGGCCGCAACTCTGTATGTGATCGACCATGTACTGTTTGCGTTGGCACTCGCGTTGAAGACCTACTTCCAAAAGATCGCCGATCCTGCGGATATCGCACCGACGGCTGCAGTGGCCTTTACCATCAACCATATTGCCGCTGTGTTCTTGCCGGCGCTTTTGGGTCTGCTGTGGGTTATCTCGCCGGGCGCCGTCTTTGCGCTTGCCGCTGCGATGGCGATGATCTCGCTGGGTTTGTCTTTGCTGATCCCACGTCACCCGGAACCAGGGAACGAAACGATCCTGTCGAAATACGCAGCAGCGCCAGCTGAATAGGCGCCAAAGCTTGACCTTGGCGGGCCATCGCCATAGGCGCTGTGTCAATTGATACAGGAGGCCCCCATGCCCACATTCACTGCGCTGACCACGTTGACCGGTAAAAAATCTGCCGAAGGGCTGGGCGAAGCGATGGAGCGACTGGATCCGGAACCCACTGGTGTTGGCGTCTTTGAGGTAGAGGACGGTTCCGGCCTGTGGGAAGTTGGCGGGTATTTCACGGAAACGCCGGACGAAACCGCGCTGGCCGTTCTGGCCGCCGCGTTTGAGGCGAAGCCTTTCGTAGTGTCAGAACTACCTGAAACGGATTGGGTGGCCCATGTGCGCCGGGAATTGGCCCCGGTCGAAGCAGGGCGGTTCTTTGTCTATGGCAGCCACGATGCCGACAAATTGCCCGAAGGACGTATCCCTTTGCTGATCGAGGCTGCAATGGCCTTTGGCACTGGTCACCACGGGACCACTTTGGGGTGTCTGAAGGCGCTGGATCATCTTCTGAATGACGGATTCACGGCCACGAAAGTGGCCGATATCGGCTGCGGAACGGCCGTGCTGGCCATGGCGGCAGCCCGAGTCTGGGAAGGCGAGATCATCGCCAGTGATATCGATCAGGTGGCTGTTGATGTCGCCGAGGCCAACCTGAAGGCAAATGGAATGGCAGGCGAAGTCCGTTGCGTGGAAGCGGCTGGATTTGATCATCCTGAGTTGGGCGCGATCGCGCCTTACGATCTGATTTTCGCAAATATCCTCAAGGGTCCCCTTGTTGCTTTGGCCCCCGAAATCGCAGCGAATCTGCGTGTCGGAGGCTATGCGGTTTTGTCCGGAATCCTTAACGAACAAGCCGATGACGTGGTTTCTGTTTATCTACAAAACGGGTTCAATTTAGCAAGAAAAGACCAAATTGGTGAGTGGACGACGCTAATATTAAGCAAACAGGGCTAAATCTAGGCCATTTGCTGGAGCTTTCTGGAATTTCGCCTCGATTTTGTCGCATTCTGTTTTTACCGTCTTAACCTGGAATCGGGGGGCGGTTTTGGAGGCTGCCATGACGGGAAAACAACTTGAATTCGATCAGCGCGTTAATCGCCTGAACAAGAAACATGCTAAACTAAGCCGTGGCTATCGCGCGACGATGCGCAAGGACGGGCTGGTTGTGATGAAACCACAAAGGGTGAAGTCAGCTTTGCCCCTGAAGTTTCTTCTCATGTGCCTGCTTGGGTTGTTCGCGTTCAAGACGTTCTTACTGACAAGCCTTGGCCCATCGGGCTATCAGTACAGGGTTGATGCATTGAACGAAGGCACCTCGGTTGAAAAAGCGGGTGCGTGGGTGATGCAAATCGACCCGGTTTCGCTGATGCTTTCGCAACAACTGGCGGGGCTTCTTCCTTAAAATCAGGGCAGATGTAACAGAAACGCCGCGCATTCTGCATGCGCGGCGTTCTGCTTTGCCCCCGAGGGAGGGAAGGGGCATATGAGTGGGTGGTGCGTTAAATCTTAACGACGACCTTCGGCCACGACGTCAATATCGCCACGGCACAGTCCGATATCTTCCAGTTCGCGATCCGTCAGACCGCTCAGCGTGTTACGTGTCACACGGGCGTCATTCCATTCGACAACGGCGTTCACGACCGATGCGAAATATGCGCCGATACGGCCAACGAGGCCGAATGAGCCAGTGGTGGTGCGGGTTGTGTCCAGTGCAGCCATATCCTGTTTCCTTCTGGTTTGAGTTTACGTTTTGATCGTTCGTTCTGAGCCGCATCTAGTGCCGCCAATTCGGCTGTGCAAGTGCGGAAATTGCAACCGTCCTATGCATTTTTTGCAGGGCTAGAAATTCATTAGAACCCCTTAATTTATTGGCCATTTTTGGTTCATGAAACGTGTCGATTTCAGACTTTTGGCTGTCGCAAACCGGCCGTTTTGTCGCGCGCGAAACAGGTCTGTCGTTTTTGGACATTCTGTCAATTCGCTTGGAAAATGTTCACGCTTCGTGCTAATCCGTAAGAAAGATCACAAAAAACCCGAGCAGGCCGAGGCAAAACATGCGAATTTTGGGCATTGATCCGGGGCTTAGGACCCTGGGATGGGGCGTCATCGAATCGCATGGTAGCCGCCTGAGCCATGTTGCAAACGGGTTGTGCAAGTCTGACGGCGATGATTTGGGCGAACGCTTGCTGTCGCTGCACAATCAGATCGTCGAGGTCATTGCAGAACATCAGCCCGACCAGGCAGCGATCGAACAAACCTTCGTCAACAAGGACGGGGCCGGCACGCTGAAGCTGGGCCAGGCGCGCGGCGTGGCCTTGCTGACGCTGGCGCAAGCAGGGTTGCCTGTCGGCGAATACGCACCCAACCGCGTCAAGAAAACCGTTGTGGGCGTTGGCCATGCTGAAAAAGAGCAGGTCCTTCACATGGTCAAATTGCAACTGCCTGGTTGTCAGCCCAAAGGGGCGGATGCGGCAGACGCGCTGGCGATCGCCATCTGTCATTCATATTACGGTGCCGCGCCGCAGGCGCGCATGAAAGAGGTGCGGGCATGATTGGAAAACTGACAGGACGTCTGGATTATCGTGCAGCCGACCACATTCTGATTGACGTCCGTGGGGTCGGATACCTCGTCTATTGTTCAGACCGGACCATGGCCGCATTGCCGGGCGTCGGCGAGGCCGTCTCGATCTATACTGACATGGTCGTTCGCGAAGACCTGATGCAGCTTTACGGTTTCCTGTCATTGGTTGAGAAGGAATGGCATCGCCTGCTGTGTTCGGTTCAGGGTGTTGGTGCAAAGGTGTCGCTGGCCATTCTTTCCGCTCTGGGTCCGGATGGGGTCAGCCGAGCCATTGCGCTTGGCGATTGGGGCGCCGTAAAGGCCGCGAAAGGCGTGGGCCCGAAGACGGCGCAGCGGATCGTGCTGGATCTCAAAGATAAGGCGCCGGGTGTGATGGCAATGGGTGGCACTGTGACCGAGGCGATGGATGGCCCCGAGTTGGAGGTCGTTGAGCTGTCTGAACCGGCACCGGTGCCGAAACGGGTGGCCAAACCTGTTTCGGGATCAGCTGCTGCATCCGCGGGCGCATTGTCGGCCCTTGGCAATTTGGGCTATGGACCGTCCGAGGCGGCCTCGGCCGTGGCCGAAGCTGCCGCAAGCCTGCCCGACGCGGGTGAGGCTGAATTGATCCGGGCGGCGCTCAAGCTGCTGGCACCGAAAGGGTGACTGAATGGTAGACGCCGATCCCACTTTGCGCCCCGAGCCCATGCCCGAGGATAACGATCGCGCCCTGCGTCCGCAGGGGTTGGATGAATTCATTGGTCAGGCCGAGGCGCGGGCCAATCTACGCATTTTTATCCAATCCGCCCGCCAGCGAGGCGAGGCGATGGATCACACACTGTTTCACGGCCCGCCTGGGCTGGGTAAGACGACGCTGGCACAGATCATGGCGCGCGAATTAGGGGTGAATTTCCGCATGACCTCAGGGCCGGTTTTGGCCAAAGCCGGTGATCTGGCCGCGATCCTGACCAATCTGGAATCCCGCGATGTGCTGTTCATCGACGAAATCCACCGGTTGAACCCGGCCGTCGAAGAGGTCCTGTACCCGGCGATGGAAGATTTCGAGCTGGACCTGGTGATTGGCGAAGGTCCGGCGGCACGGACGGTGCGGATCGAATTGCAGCCGTTTACTTTGGTCGGCGCAACCACGCGAATGGGCCTGCTGACGACACCTTTACGCGACCGATTTGGCATTCCGACGCGATTGCAGTTCTACACGGTGGACGAGTTGCATGAGATCGTCACACGCAACGCCCGCAAACTGGGCGCACCTGCTGATGACGCAGGCGCCCGCGAGATTGCGCGCCGATCACGCGGCACGCCGCGGATTGCGGGCCGATTGCTGCGACGGGTGGTGGATTTCGCCATCGTCGAAGGCGACGGGCGCATTACCCTCGATCTGGCAGATGGCGCGCTGACGCGGTTGGGTGTGGATAATCTGGGCCTGGATGGCGCCGACCGGCGATACCTAAAGCTGATCGCTGAGAACTATGCCGGTGGTCCGGTTGGGATTGAGACCCTGTCGGCTGCACTGTCGGAAAGCCGCGACTCGCTGGAAGAAGTGATCGAGCCCTATTTGCTGCAGCAAGGTCTGATCCAGCGAACGCCACGGGGGCGAATGCTGGCGCAGAAGGCTTGGACGCATCTGGGAATGGCGGCACCAAAGGGCCAGAGCGATCTGTTTGGTTGAAGCTGAGGCCTTTAGATTTTATGCCTTCGGCGAGAGTACTTTCGAAAAGATGAAGGATTGGGCGTGACCCCCGAAGACATTCAGTCGTTGTTCACCCGTGAAAGCGGAGAGTTCCTGTTCGCACGTTGGGGGCGACCCATCGTGCCCATCGTCTTTGGGGTCGAGGATGAAACGTTGACCACCGTCAAGGGCGCTTTTGAGGCCGTCGTAAGCTTGGCCGATCACAAAATGGCCGAGACGGATCCGGAACTTGGTGCGAACTGCATGGTGTTCTTCTTCCGTGACTGGAAGGAACTGTTGGAGGTCCCAGATCTGGATCGGTTGGTTCCCGATCTTGCGCCGCTGGTGGATCGGCTGATCGCGGCGGATGCAAATCAGTATCGGGTGTTCCGCTTTGAAGAAGACGGTGCGATCCGGGCCGCGTTTGTTTTCCTGCGCATGGACGAAGAGCTATCCAAGGTTCCGGCCGAGACTCTGGCACTTAGTCAGGTAGTGCAGACCATCCTGTTGTGGTCCGACACCGCTTTTCGAACGCAGTCGCCGCTGGCGGTCGCGGGTGAGGCGACGATCTTGCGCCCGGACATCGCCGGGTTGATCCGCGCAGCATACGATCCGGTATTGCCGGGAGCCTCACAGGATCCGGCGCACGCTTTGCGGCTGTTCGCGCGGTTGCAGTCGCAGTCTTAGGGCCGATAGAGGCTATTTACGATTGGATGCGTTTCGGTGTTGAAATGCAGTCAACAGGTCGCTTCCCGCGTCGTAAAAGGCATCACTACCCACCAAATCTGTCACACCGTATCTGTCCAGCTCTGACCGCACATGGGGGTCGACCAGTAGGAAAACCAGCTTGATGTTCCTCGCCTGCAGGAGCTTTAGGACGTTGCGCAGCGTGTAGCCTGCGGTGAAATCCACGTCATCAATGGCCGAGGCCTCGATGCAGAACCACCGAACTTCGGTGTCGGGGTTTCGAGTGATTGCGGTGATCTCATCCGACAGCCGCTGTGCATTCGCGTAGTAAAGGCTGTGAGAGAAGCGATAAATCACCAGGCCGGGTTCGAATTGGTTCGGCCCGGCTATGGATTTTGAGTGCCAGCCGCCGTCTTTGTATTTGACGATCACCGAGTTCTTGGGGTGGTACCCACGTCGGGTATGGTCGATCAGTGACAGGACCATGGCAAAGATGATGCCCTGTTCGACCCCAACGAAGACGACAACTGCAGTTGTGGCGACTGCAATCCAGAATTCGGATCGGGCTTGTCGGTAGATTGCAATCAGGCCCTTCAGATCGATCAGTTTGAGGCCGATCAGAAACACGACAGCCGACAGCGCCGCATTTGGCAAATAGGCTAGTGGGCCAGTCAGGAAGAGGATAACCACTAAGACAATCAATACGGTCGTTAGTTGAGCCACCTGACTGCGGCCACCTGCGCTCGCCACCATCTCGGTTTTTGTCGGGCTGCCATTTACAACGAATGTGCCCGAGAAGGCTGCCCCAAGATTGGCCAGACCCAGCCCGACAAGGTCCGTGTTCTCGCTGAACCTTTCTTCGTAACGTGCCGCGTAGGCCCGCGAGGTCGCGGCGCTTTGGGCCAGTATCACAACGAAAATGGACAATGCAGTTGGCAGCAGTTGTTTGAAAAGGGTCCAGCTCCAATCCACGTTTGGGATCGACAGAGCAGGCAGGCCGCTGGGCACCGGGCCCAGTACGGCGATGCCGGATGCCGAAAATTGCAAGGCCCAGCTGCAAAGGATCACTCCAAGGATGGCGAATAACGGGCCGGGTAGCTTCGGGGACAACCGACGGCATCCGACAACGACCGACAGAACCGCCAACGAAACCGCCAATGTCGGCCAGCTTGTCTGACCAATGTTCTGAAAGACTGCCTGTAGCTTGGCAATGGTTCCGTGGCCTTCACTTTCGATCCCCAAAAGGCCCGGGATTTCGCCGGTTGCGACCTGAATGCCAACGCCTGTCAGGAAGCCGACAAGGACGGTTCGGGATAAGAAGTCAGCCAAAAACCCCAGTCCGATGAGGCGCGCTGCAATCAACAAAACCGCTGCCATCAGCGCCAGTAAGGACGCCAGCGCCAGATACTCGGACGAGCCCGATACCGCCATGCCGGCAAGGGCCGAGGCCGTGATGGCCGCCGTGGCAGAATCCGCGCCCACGACGAGGTGGCGGGACGAGCCGAACAAAGCGAACAGCGCCATTGGGATAAGGATCGTGTACAACCCCGTCACAACCGGTGTACCCGCGATCTTGGTGTAGCCCATGACCTCGGGGATCGCGAGGCAGGCAAAGGTCAGGCCTGCCAAGACCTCGGCAGGCAAGGTCGCGCGGTCGAACGGCAAAACGCCCTGAAGGACTGGAAGAAGGAAATTTCTTTCTTCATTTTGTCCTTTAGCCATTGAAACCCCTATCGTTTCACTCGGTCTGGCTGAAAGCCTAGAGGGCAAATCGCCAAAATTCGATAGCCGACTTGGGAAGGTAGGAATTTTGCCTACAAGGGGATTGCAGGAGCCGTGGCAACCATGCATCTGTTTCAAAGCAGGCTTTGCCCCGCGCGCAACGTTTTTTAGAGACCGGACCTGATATCATGGCCAATGAAGCTGATGCGCCCCACACGCATATCTTTCCGATCCGGGTCTACTATGAAGACACCGATATGGGCGGGGTCGTCTATCACGCGAATTATCTGAAATTCATCGAACGCGCGCGGTCCGACTATGTGCGCCGGTTGGGCAATGATCAAAACGCGATGCGTGATGGCGGGATCGTCTGGGTCGTGCGCCGGATCGAGGCCGACTACCTTGCGCCCGCAAAGTTCGATGATGAGCTGATTGTTGAAACCTGGCTTTCGTCGCTCTCTGGAGTGCGGTTGACAATGGGACAATTGGTCAAAAGGGGCGATACCGAGATTTTCCGGGCCTCGGTAACTGCGGTTTGTATGAACGCTCAAGGCAAGCCGGTCCGCCTTCCGGCAGAGATTCGCGCATTGATGTAACATTTTGTCGGTCCGGGGTGGTTATGTTGGCTTTTCGTAACCAACTGGGATAGCGTTTGGCAAAACAAGGCCAAATAAACGGCCGTCAGGCAAAAACAAAGAGCAGGTTCATGGAAGCTGAAACGCTGGCGCTGGCGCAGGAGATCGATTTCTCCATGTGGGGGCTGTATGCCCGCGCGACATTTATCGTCAAACTTGTGATGTTGATGCTTATCGGTGCATCCATCTGGTCGTGGGCGATAATCATTCAGAAATTGATCAATTACCGTGCCGCCCGTCGCGAAGCGCAGGTGTTTGATGAATCCTTCTGGTCCGGCAACCCGCTGGATGAGTTGTTCGAACATATCGGACCGCAGCCCGACGGCAGTTCCGAGAAGATTTTCGCCGCGGGCATGATCGAATGGCGCAGGTCACATCGAACAGACGGTGGATTGATCGCAGGGGCCACCGCACGGATTGACCGCTCGATGGATGTGGCGATCGCGAAAGAGGCCGAAACGCTGCAAAAAGGCTTGCCCATTCTGGCGACTGTCGGCTCGACTGCACCATTCATTGGCCTTTTCGGGACCGTTTGGGGCATCATGAACGCCTTTATCGAGATTGCAGAGCAACAGAACACCAACCTGGCCGTTGTGGCCCCAGGTATTGCCGAGGCGCTGCTGGCCACTGGCCTGGGTTTGCTGGCTGCGATTCCGGCGGTGATTTTCTATAACAAGCTCAGCTCAGACAGTGATCGGATCGTGGGTGGTTACGAGGCTTTTGCCGACGAATTTGCCACCATCCTGTCGCGTCAGTTGGACAGTTAAGATGGGCGCCGCGGTTCAGCAATCTTCGGGTGGAAACGGGCGCAGACGCGGGCGTCGTCGCGGGCGTGCCCAGCCGATGGCTGAGATCAACGTGACGCCATTTGTAGACGTTATGCTGGTGTTGCTGATTATCTTTATGGTGGCGGCACCGCTGTTGACTGTTGGCGTGCCGGTGGACCTGCCCAAAACCGCGGCAAGCGCCTTGCCGGGCGACAACGAAGAGCCGCTGACTGTCACGATGACTGCAGAAGGGCGTGTGCAAATTCAAACCACGGATGTTGCGCGCGAAGAGTTGATTGGCAAACTGCGCGCCATTGCGGCAGAGCGTAGTAGTGACCGGGTTTTCCTTCGGGCCGATGGTGCAATTCCATACGCGCAAGTGATGCAGGTCATGGGTGCGCTGAATGCAGGCGGGTTTTCCAATGTGGGGCTGGTGACCGACACCGGTGGCCCCGCGCTGGACGAAGGTGGAGAGTGAGGCCGCGCGGTGGATACCGGCACCAAGATCTCGGCAATTGCCCATGTCAGTTTGATTTCATGGGCTCTGTTTGGCGGTACCTTTCGGTCCGAACCATTGCCTATGCCCGTGCAGGATATCTCTGTGATCTCAGCTGAGCAGTTTGCCGCTATGACAGCACAGAGTGAGGCGCCCGAGGTGCCGACACCAACCGCTCTGCAACAGCCTGATGCGCCTGAGGAAGAAATTCCTACCCCTGAAACGGTGGAAGAGGAACCGCCGACGCCTGAAGTGTCCGAGCCCAACGAACCAGAACCGGAGTTGGAACCAGAACCGCTGGCACCCCCACCCGAACCGGTCGAGATTGAACAGCCCCCCGCACTAGAGGCCCCGGAACCCGAGGCCGTCGTCCTGCCCACGCCGCCAGGGCCCGATGCGCAGCCTCGGCCTGCGGATAAGGTCGCGCCGGAACCCGTTGCGCCGCCACCGCCTGAGGCCACACCGGATGATATCGAGTCCCCGGCCGTATCGCTGGACGAAGGAGCAGAGGTTCAGCAAGAACAGCAGGATCAGACCGCACCCGAGGAGGCCACGGATGAAATCGTGACTGAGGCGGAAGAAGCCGAGGAATACGCGCCGCGTACTTCTCCGCGCCCGCTGGTGCGACCGAACCGACCGACGCCGCCGGCAGAACCTGTGGTGGCCGAGACCGAAGAGCCGACCGAACCGGAGCCTGCGCCCACTGATGAAACCGCTATCAACGATGCACTGGCCGAAGCATTGGCGCAGGGCAGCGAACCGACTGGCCCACCGCTGACCGCAGGTGAGAAGGATGCCATGCGCCTGGCGGTGTCGAAGTGCTGGAATGTTGGTTCTTTGTCCACGGACGCGCTGCAGACGGTTGTGGTCGTTGGGTTCTCGCTGACACCGGATGGCAAGGTGATTGGCGGTACGCTGGAAATGCTTGACAGTTCCGGCGGTACTGACGCGTCTGCAAGACAAGCGTTTGACGCCGCCCGACGAGCGATTTTGCGCTGCGGGGCCAAAGGATACGCTCTGCCTACTGACAAATACGATCAATGGCGGAATATTGAGATTACATTCAATCCCGAGAGGATGCGGATCAAATGATGAGATTTCTGACCAGCCTGTTGCTTGGCCTGACAATTCTGGCAGCGCCGGTATACGCCCAAAGCGGACCACTACGTCTTGAGCTGGATCAGGGGATTATCGAACCCTTGCCTTTTGCGGTGCCGAATTTCGTCCCCGACGGCCCGGCCGCCGCGCAATTTGCCAACGACATCTCGCGTGTTGTTGCGGCCGACCTGACCGGAACCGGGCTGTTTCGCGAAATCTCGTCGGATGCATTCATCAGTCGGGTCAGCAGTTTCGAGGCACCGGTGCAGTTCGCAGATTGGAAGGCAATCAATGCCGAGGCACTGGTGACCGGGGCCGTTAACGTTTCAGGCAAGCGTCTGACGGTGCGTTTCCGGGTTTGGGATGTGTTTTCGGGTCAGGAACTGGGCAACGGTCTGCAGTTTTCCGGCACAACAGACGGATGGCGGCGCATGGCACATAAGGTGGCCGATCAGGTCTATAGCCGTGTGACCGGTGAAAGCGGCTATTTCGACAGCCGCGTAGCATTCGTCTCGGAAAGCGGACCCAAGAACCAGCGGCAAAAGCGTCTGGCCATCATGGATTACGACGGTGCGAATGTTCAGTACCTCACTGACAGTGCGGCTATTGTTCTGGCACCACGGTTTTCACCCACAGGTGATCGGCTGCTGTACACCAGTTATGAAACCGGCCAGCCAAGGATCTACGTTCTGGATGTCGACCGCGTCAAACGCACCGAACTGAAGACGCAGGACGGCACAATGAGCTTCTCGCCGCGCTTTTCGCCCGATGGACGTTCGATTGTGTATTCGCTGATTCAGGGCGGCAACACGGACCTTTGGAAAATGGATCTGGCCTCGGGGCAAAGTGTGCGCCTGACGAACACACCTGCCATTGAGACCGCGCCCAGCTATTCCCCGGACGGTTCGCAAATCGTGTTTGAAAGCGATCGCTCTGGCACGCCGCAACTCTACGTCATGCCTTCAAACGGCGGCGAGGCGACGCGCATTAGCTTTGGCCAGGGCAGGTATGGAACACCGGTCTGGTCGCCGCGCGGTGATCTGGTCGCGTTTACCAAACAGAATAAAGGCCGTTTCCACATCGGGGTCATGCGCTTAGATGGCAGTGAGGAACGCCTGCTGACTTCGTCCTTCCTGGACGAGGGACCGACATGGTCGCCGAATGGCCGCGTCATTATGTTTACCCGGGAATCGCAGGGTGCAAGTGGTCGGGCGACACTGTATTCGGTGGATATTTCGGGCCGTAACCTGCGGCCAGTGCAGACACCTGATGGCGGTAGCGACCCATCCTGGGGACCACTGCAGAAGTGATCGTGGCAGGGGGTTGGAAAAGTTCACAAATTTCCTGCACTGTGATAACAGAGACAGCAATAAAGAAATAAAACGACGAGGCACCTGAAATGAATGTATTGGGCAAAGTCATAGCATTGGGCGCACTGGGCATAATGGCCGCCTGCACCAACAACGATCCTTCGGCACTGGGCGGTGGCGCAGGGGGTAATGGTTCGATCCTGCCGGGTTCGCCCAGTGATCCCCGCTCTCCAGCCTATTTCCAACAAACCGTAGGGGACCGCGTGTTGTTTGAGGTCGATCAATCGACCCTAACCGCGCAAGCACAGACGATTTTGCAGGGGCAGGCAGACTGGCTGCTTGCCAACACGGATTTCGTCGCCACGATCGAAGGGCATGCGGACGAACAGGGCACCCGCGAGTATAACCTCGCTCTGGGCGCGCGACGTGCAAACGCGGCGCGTGAATACCTTATTTCACGTGGCGTTGCGGGCAACCGTTTGACCACCGTCAGTTACGGCAAGGAACGCCCGATCGAAATTTGCAGCACCGAGGAATGCTATTCCAAAAACC
This sequence comes from Ruegeria atlantica, assembly GCF_013032505.1. Classification (GTDB taxonomy): domain Bacteria; phylum Pseudomonadota; class Alphaproteobacteria; order Rhodobacterales; family Rhodobacteraceae; genus Ruegeria; species Ruegeria atlantica_F. The sequence continues at coordinate 290,807 of NZ_WQCG01000003.1, read as the reverse complement.
GCCGAGCGGTGACGGTTCTGACCGGTTCAACTTTGGGGTAAGATGATGCGAATTGCAGGATGGGTTCTGGCTGCGGTCATGGCGACCGCCGGCGCGGCAAATGCACAGGATCAGCAAACCCTGGCGGATATCCGTCAGGAACTGACGGTGCTGCACGTCGAAATCCAGCGCCTCAAGCGCGAGTTTTCGACCACAGGCTCGCCAGCGCCGAACCTGGCCGGCAGCTCCGTTCTGGAACGCGTCGACGCCATCGAGGCTGAATTGCAGCGCCTGACCCGTCAGACCGAACAGTTGAACCAGCGTGTGCAGAACATTGTCACCGATGGCACCAACCGGATCGGCGATCTGGAGTTCCGGTTGGTAGAGCTGGAAGGCGGTGATCTCAGTACGCTTGGCGAGACGTCGACCTTGGGCGGCGAGACCGAAATCACAGCTGCGGCACCGACAACACCTACTACCCCGACGACACCGAATTCGGTGGAACAGGGTGAACTTGCAGTAGGCGAGCGCGCTGATTTTGATACCGCATCTCAAGCCCTTGCAGAAGGCAACTATCAGGCCGCAGCGGATCAGTTCGCCGCGTTCGAGACGTCATATCCCGGAAGTCCGTTGGCACCCGAGGCCAACCTGAAACGCGGACGGGCGCTTGTTGGGGTTGGTGATACGCGCGAGGCTGCACGGGCCTTCTTGGCCAGTTTTACCGGTGATTCCGAAGGTGCATTCGCACCCGAGGCGTTGTTCGAGCTGGGCTCGGCGCTCGGGCGCTTAGGGCAGACCGATCAGGCTTGTATCACCCTTGGTGAAGTAGGCGTGCGTTTCCCATCTTCGACTTCGGCCACGAATGCCACGCAGGAAATGGCAAGCCTGGGCTGTTCTTGACCGAAAACGTTGAAAGACTGCGCGCCGAGATTCGGGCGTGCTTGCCCAAAACCCTTCCATCGCGCCTTGGTGTGGCTGTGTCCGGCGGAAGCGACTCGGTCGCCTTGCTATTGTTGCTGAACGAAATTGCGCAAGGCGCGCAGGTTGAGCTGTTTGCGGCGACAGTTGACCACGGATTGCGTCCCGAATCCGAAGACGAAGCGCGGAAAGTCAGCACCCTTGCCGCAGGTCTGGGCATCACGCATCAAATCCTGAAGTGGAAAGGCTGGACCGGTGACGGGAACCTTCAGGACCAGGCCCGTCAGGCCCGTTATAGGCTGTTAGCCGAATGGGCCAACAGCAATGCGATCAGTGCGATTGCGTTAGGTCACACCGCGGATGATCAGGCCGAAACCTTCCTAATGCGCCTGGGGCGCGCCGCTGGGATCACGGGCCTGTCCGGCATGTCGAATGAGCGAAACATGAATGGTGTGACGCTGTTGCGGCCAGTGTTGGGCGTCACACGACAGACGCTGCGTGACTACCTGTCGGGCGAAAGGGTTGATTGGATCGAAGACCCCTCGAATCAGGACTTGAGGTTTGACCGGATTAAGGCACGGCAAGCCTTGATTGATCTCGCGGAATTGGGAATCACAGCCAAGTCTTTGACCCGAGTCGCTGAAAATCTTGCACAAGCGCGTGAAGCCTTAGAGCGTTTTACGCAGGAATCCGCCCGAAAAATTGCCAAGGTGGAAACCGGAGACGTGTGTTTGGATCGTGTGGCCTTTCAAACCTTGCCAAAGGAAATCCAGCGACGGCTTTTGGTCGGCTGCGTTGCCTGGATAGCTGGGCAGGGGTATCCGCCACGCCAAACTTCGGTGGATCAGGCAGTAAAGGCCGTTGAAGACGGCAGTGCTACCTCGATCGGCGGTTGTTTGTTGGTCCCGCAGGCCAATAAGATGTGGATTTGCAGAGAGCTAAACGCAGTACAAGGTGAAACCGTGCGTCCTGGCGAACTGTGGGACAGGCGTTGGATTCTGTCAGGAGATTCGGTTGCCGACGCGCAAATTCGCCCATTGGGCGAGGAAGGCTTGCCAAGGGTTCCGGATTGGCGGAGCCTGGGCAAGCCGCGAAAGGTATTGTTGGCGTCACCAGCCGTTTGGAGAGCAGATGAACTGATTTCAGCGCCAAATGCCGGGTTCGCGAACGGTTGGTCCGCTGAATTGGCCGTTGGAACGCCCGAGTTTCACTCTTCTTTTTTATCGCATTGAACCTGCTTGAATCATCTCTATTTTATAGAGCAACCCGGCAGATCCCCATCTGCCGAAATCTTTTGGGAGATTTTCCTTGGGCAACGCTCGCAATATCGCCTTCTGGGTCGTTCTGTTTCTGCTGATCCTTGCACTGTTCAATTTGTTCAGCGGACCAGGCGGAACGCTTCAGAGCAATGAAAGAACTTATTCGGATTTCGTAACTGCTGTTGAAGCAGGCGAAGTTAAGAACGTGACCCTGGATGGCGAACAGATTCGCTATACCACGCAAAGCGGTGCCAGCTATGTCACCATCAAACCCGGCGATGCCGAGGTCACCAAACTGCTGATTGACGAGAGCATTCCTGTTCGCGCCGAGAAACAGCAACAATCTGGCTTTCAGTCGTTCCTGATCACGCTGCTGCCATTCCTGTTGCTAATTGGTGTTTGGGTCTATTTCATGAACCGGATGCAAGGCGGCGGAAAAGGCGGTGCAATGGGCTTTGGCAAGTCCAAGGCCAAGATGCTGACCGAAAAGCATGGCCGTGTGACGTTTGACGACGTGGCGGGCATCGACGAGGCAAAAGAAGAGCTGGAAGAGATCGTTGAATTCTTGCGCAACCCGCAGAAGTTCAGCCGTCTGGGTGGCAAGATCCCGAAAGGCGCGCTTCTGGTCGGTCCTCCGGGTACCGGTAAAACGTTGCTGGCCCGTGCGATTGCGGGTGAAGCTGGTGTTCCGTTTTTCACTATTTCGGGCTCTGACTTTGTCGAAATGTTTGTCGGCGTCGGTGCTTCCCGCGTGCGCGACATGTTCGAGCAGGCCAAAAAGAACGCGCCGTGTATCGTCTTCATCGACGAAATTGATGCCGTGGGTCGCCATCGTGGCGCTGGCTACGGCGGCGGTAACGACGAGCGCGAACAGACCCTCAACCAGCTGCTGGTCGAGATGGACGGGTTCGAAGCCAATGAAGGTGTGATCATTCTGGCGGCTACCAACCGTAAGGATGTTCTGGACCCAGCCCTGCTGCGTCCGGGCCGGTTCGACCGGAACGTGACCGTTGGCAACCCAGACATCAAAGGCCGTGAGAAGATTTTGGGCGTGCACGCGCGCAAGACACCCCTGGGCCCTGACGTCGATCTGCGCATCATCGCGCGGGGTACACCGGGTTTCTCGGGTGCTGATCTGGCGAACCTCGTGAATGAGGCTGCGCTGATGGCCGCGCGTGTGGGCCGTCGCTTTGTCACCATGGAAGATTTTGAGAACGCCAAAGACAAGGTGATGATGGGGGCCGAGCGCCGCTCGATGGTTCTGACACAGGACCAGAAGGAAAAGACAGCCTATCATGAGGCCGGTCACGCTGTTGTCGGTCTTGAACTGCCGCTGTGCGATCCGGTTTACAAAGCGACTATTATTCCGCGCGGTGGAGCGCTGGGTATGGTTGTGTCGCTGCCTGAAATGGATCGCCTGAACTATCACCGCGATGAGTGTGAACAGAAGCTGGCGATGACCATGGCTGGCAAGGCTGCCGAAGTAATCAAGTACGGCGAAGATCACGTTTCGAACGGTCCGGCCGGTGACATCATGCAGGCCAGCCAACTGGCGCGCGCCATGGTGATGCGCTGGGGTATGTCGGACAAGGTCGGTAACATCGACTATGCCGAGGCTCACGAAGGCTATCAGGGTAACACTGCTGGTTTCTCGGTTTCAGCGCATACTAAAGAGCTGATCGAAGAAGAGGTGAAGCGCCTGATCCAGCAAGGGTATGAGCATGCGCACAAGATCCTGACCGACAAGAACGAGGAATGGGAACGCCTGGCGCAAGGGCTGCTTGAATACGAAACCCTGACCGGGGATGAGATCAAGCGTGTAATGAATGGCGAGTCGCCCAGCGAAGGTGATGACGAAGGTGATAAGCCGGATGAAGGCAGTGCACCCAGTGTCACGGCCATTCCCAAGACCAAGGTCAAAAAGACCCCGCCCGAAGGCGGGATGGAGCCGGAACCTTCGGCGTAAAGAAATCAGACCCGGGCACAGTCCCGGGTCTTTTCTTTTGCGCTTTTCATTTGGACCAGTCTGACCTTTAGTGCGATTTTGACAGTCCGCAGTCGAAGAGGATTTCAAATGCCGGTTTTGCGCGAAACAGAATTCACGGGTGAAGTTGTTTGGCTGGGCCATGTGCCTGCGGGTGACTCGATTCGATCCAAAGCGGTCGATGCTTTGGATCTGGATTTCTCAGGCGACAAAGGCGAACGGCATGAGGGGCTGAACCGTCCATCCTGTGTCCGGGTCAAAAACCTGTATCCGCAAGGCACCGAAATCCGCAATGTCCGTCAATTGTCGGTGTTGTCCGCCGAAGAAATGGACGCAATAGCCCAAGAGATGGGTTTGGAGTTTTTGGACCCATCGTTTTTAGGTGTCAGCATCCTGCTGCGCGGTATCCCGGACTTTACACATCTTCCCCCGTCCTCGCGCCTGCAGGTCCACGACGGTGTCACAATCACCGTGGACATGGAAAACCGCCCCTGCATCATTCCCGGACGCGAGATCGAGGCTGATCAGCCCGGATACGGTCCGTCATTCAAGCCAGCGGCACAGGGTCGAAGGGGCGTGACCGCGTGGGTGGAACGGCCCGGGCAATTGCGGCTGGGGGATCGGATGACGCTGTTTGTGCCGGACCAGCGCGCCTGGGCGCCATAAAAGTCAAGCATTTTTGATTTGAAACCGTTGAAGTGACGCTACGCCGTTTCACGGCACGAATATGTCGGAATTTCTATCCATTGGAATTGTACACAACGGTATGGATTGATCAGCACCGACCCAATTGCGTCGGTTTGCAGGGAATTCAACCAGGGGTCTTGCCCAATGAGCTATAAATCCGACATCGAAATCGCGCGCGAAGCGAACAAGAAGCCGATTCAGGAAATCGGCGCAAAGATCGGCATCGAATCCGCTGATCTGCTGCCCTACGGGCATGACAAAGCGAAAGTCAGCCAGGACTTCATCAACTCGGTTCAGGATCGTGAGGATGGCAAACTGGTGCTGGTGACAGCGATCAACCCGACCCCGGCAGGTGAGGGCAAAACCACCACCACAGTTGGTCTGGGTGACGGTCTGAACCGCATCGGCAAGAACGCGATGATCTGTATCCGCGAAGCATCGCTGGGTCCGAACTTCGGGATGAAGGGTGGCGCTGCAGGTGGCGGTTACGCGCAGGTTGTTCCGATGGAAGAGATGAACCTGCACTTCACCGGCGATTTCCACGCCATCACCAGCGCGCACTCGCTGCTGTCCGCGATGATCGACAACCACATCTATTGGGGCAATGAGTGTGAGATTGATACCCGCCGCGTTGCATGGCGTCGTGTGGTCGACATGAACGACCGGGCCCTGCGCCAGATAACTGCTTCGCTGGGTGGTGTGTCCAACGGCTTCCCGCGTGAAGCAGGTTTTGACATCACCGTGGCGTCCGAGGTCATGGCGATCTTGTGTCTGGCCAACGACCTGAAAGACCTGGAAAAACGTCTGGGCGACATCATCGTGGCCTACCGCCGCGACAAAACCCCGGTCTACTGCCGCGACATCAAAGCCGAAGGCGCAATGACCGTTCTGCTGAAAGATGCCATGCAGCCGAACCTGGTGCAAACGCTGGAAAACAACCCGGCATTTGTCCACGGCGGCCCCTTCGCGAACATCGCACACGGTTGTAACTCGGTCATCGCAACCAAGACCGCCCTGAAAGTCGCTGACTATGTCGTGACCGAAGCAGGCTTTGGTGCTGACCTGGGTGCCGAGAAGTTCATGAACATCAAGTGCCGCAAGGCAGGCATCGCACCGTCGGCAGTCGTTCTGGTTGCCACCGTGCGCGCGATGAAAATGAATGGCGGCGTTGCTAAGGCTGATCTGGGCGCGGAAAACGTCGATGCGGTCAAATCGGGCTGTGCAAACCTGGGCCGTCACATCGAAAACGTGAAATCGTTCGGCGTGCCGGTTGTTGTCGCCATCAACCACTTTGTCACTGACACCGACGCCGAAGTGCAGGCGGTCAGCGAGTATTGCGGCGAGCACGGTGTTGAAGCGGTTCTGTCGCGTCACTGGGAGCTGGGCTCGGAAGGTTCCGCGCCGCTGGCAGAAAAAGTTGTCGAAATCGTCGAAGGTGGCAGCGCCAACTTCTCGCCGATCTACCCCGACGATATGCCGCTGTTCGAAAAGATCGAAACCATTGCCAAGCGTATCTACCGCGCTGACGAGGTGCTGGCCGACAACAAGATCCGCAACCAACTGCGTGAGTGGGAAGAAGCGGGCTACGGCAACCTGCCGGTCTGCATGGCGAAAACTCAGTACTCGTTCTCGACCGACCCGACCCTGCGCGGCGCGCCCACCGGCCACTCGGTTCCGGTACGCGAAGTTCGCCTGTCCGCAGGTGCCGGCTTCATCGTGGTTGTCTGCGGTGAGATCATGACCATGCCCGGCCTGCCTCGCAAACCGGCTGCGGAAACCATCTGTCTTAACGACGCAAGTGAGATCGAGGGCTTGTTCTAAGCCGCCGAATAGGACATCTCGTGGTCCGGGGAATCCCCGGGCCATGAGGAGATTGCGATGCCCACTCTGACACCCCCGCAAGACTGCGCAACTATGCAGGACCTGCGGGTTCAGATCGACAAGCTGGACCGCCAACTGATCGAAATGTTGGTGAAGCGCGCAAGTTATATCGACCGCGCTTCCGAGCTGAAGCCGGGTGAGGGCCTGCCTGCCCGCATCCCGGACCGTGTTGAAGACGTGGTGCAACGCGTGCGCGCAAGCTCGGCCGAGTTGGGAATGGATCCGGATTTGGCTGACAAACTGTGGCGCATATTGATCGACTGGTCGATTGCACGTGAGGAACGTGTTCTCGGCCCAGACTGAATGACCGGGCGCTTCATGCGCCCGATCCGTTTTTTGAAAGAAGGGATCAAAGGATGGTAGCCCAGGTTATCGACGGCAAGGCTTTTGCGGCCAAAGTCCGTGCGCAAGTTGCCGATCAGGTTGCAAAGCTGAAAGAAGAAAACGGCATTACCCCCGGCCTGGCCGTGGTACTGGTGGGCGAAGACCCGGCCAGCCAGGTTTATGTCCGCTCGAAAGGTAAGATGACCGTCGAAGTCGGCATGAACTCTTACGAGCACAAGCTTGATGTCGATACCTCGGAAGAGGACCTGCTGGCGCTGATCGCTAAGCTGAACAATGACCCGGCGGTGCACGGTATTCTGGTGCAATTGCCGCTGCCAAAGCATCTCAACGAGGATCTGGTAATCAACTCCATTGACCCGGCCAAGGACGTCGATGGGTTCCACATTTCGAACGTGGGTCTGCTGGGCACCGGGCAGAAGTCGATGGTGCCTTGCACCCCGCTTGGCTGCCTAATGATGCTGCGTGATCATCATGGCTCGCTGTCCGGAATGGACGCGGTGGTGATCGGGCGCTCGAATATTGTGGGCAAACCGATGGCCCAACTGCTGCTGGGCGATAGCTGCACCGTGACCATCGCGCATAGTCGCACCAAGGACTTGCCCGACGTGGTCCGACGCGCAGATATCGTTGTTGCAGCCGTTGGCCGCCCTGAGATGGTGCCAGGCGACTGGATCAAGGAAGGGGCCACCGTCATCGACGTGGGTATCAACCGAATTGAACGGGACGGTAAGAACAAGCTGGTCGGTGACGTCGACTACGCTAGCGCCGCTGAGCGCGCTGGCGCTATTACTCCGGTACCTGGTGGCGTTGGCCCAATGACCATCGCTTGCTTGCTGGCCAACACACTGACAGCCTGCTGTCGCGCCAACAGCCTGCCTGAACCCGAAGGGCTGACGGCCTAACACAAATTGTTGGGGCGCGGATACGTGCCCCAACTCACCTGCATTATTGGCTTGGTTGTTAACAAAGCTGTGACGCCAACATGCTGAATTTCCCCCTCTTTTTGGTTTGAATGTCGGAATGGGGCGTGATAGCCGAAATTTCCCAGCCGCTTAGAATGTGTGATTGTTAGCTTTCCGGGGTTATTGGCTGGGTCCCCGAAAGTGGTTTTCAGTTTGGCATGACTTCAAAGCTAAGACCCCTCTTCAGCCTGTGCAGCCCACAACGTGTGGTGGCCGGAGCGTTCTTTGTTCCTTTGCTAGCTTATGCCTTTCCGCCGTTCCAGATACCTGATTTTCCTTTTGTTCTAAGTTTTTTGTTTTGGTTTGGGGTAATGGGCATCGCTGTGGCGTCCACCTGGCTGGCTCGAAAACTGATCCGCGAAACAAGTACTGACCTGAGCCTACCGGTACGTGAACTGGCAATTGCCCTGTTTGTCATGTTGTTGTTTATACCGTCACTTTGGGTACTGGCTTGGGTTCTGTTTTCTTTTGGGGGCCACAGCCCCCCCGGTGTCCCGCATGTCATAGGGTACAGCGCCTTGTTTACCGCAGGTCTGATTCTGACCAGTCGGGCAGAACCCAAAAACCAACCGCCATCACCCCCGACGCCGCGACTTGTGCGGCGTTTGCCAGCATCTTTTCAGGGACAGATTTACCGCCTGACCTCACGCAATCACTATGTGGATGTGGTGACCTCGGAAGGCACGTTTACAATCCGGTTGCGGCTCTCGGACGCGGTTGCGGAAATGGAGCCCTCGCGCGGGCATTGTGCGCATCGGTCTCATTGGGTGACAGATGACGCTATCATGGGGGCCGAAAAGGTGGCCGACAGAACCTATTTGAAACTGGTGAACGGTGATCTCATTCCTGTTAGCCGGAAATACCGACCCATGCTCGAGGATGACGGGCTTATTTGATCTCAGCGTGGCATTGGAATGATTTGCGGATGAGGGCCGGTCAAAATGGCCATCGCCTCATCACCCATTAAGTCGCACAGAACCTTCTCAGAGCTTCGCAATCCACCAGTATAAGTGCCATAGGCCGGTAGAATAAGCCGCACGTCGTTCAGTAAAAACGCAGGGCGTGTGATTGTTCGGCCGCGAGCCTTGAGGCGGGTTTTGGGATGATAGTGCCCCGAGATTTCGCCGTGCCCCCCAAGCTGGGCGATATGCCGGAAAACCAGCGGGCCAGCGGTATATTCAGCCAGATGTGTCCCGCCCAGATCAATTGGGCCGGGGTCATGGTTTCCTTCGATCCATATCCATTGTCGCCCTGCCTGAAGCGCCGCCAGCGAGAGCTTTTCTGCGGTACCCAAGGCGGACAACACGTCCAGATCGTCAAAGCTATCGCCTAGGCAAACGACAGTTTGCGCGCCAGTTCTGTCGATATCGGCGGCCAGTCGGGTCAGAGTGTCCTGACTGTCGTAAGGGGGCAGGGCGGGGCCGCCACGCCGCGCCATACGTTCGGATTTTCCAAGATGCAGGTCGCTGACGCATAGCAGCTTTCGGTTTGGCCACCACAACGCACCAGATCCCAGCGCACGCAGGTCTTGATCAGAAAAGGAAAACGCCAATTCGTTCATGGTACGTTCTTTGCTTTTTTTGAACTGTGGTGCAAGCGGATTTACGTAGCATCCAAGCCAGCCGCTTGCAGCAGCCGGGCACTTTCTTCGGCCAGCAAGCGTTCTTCGGCTGCACCTTTAACCGGTACTTTGCCAACCTCTAAAAACAACGGAGCGGCAAGCGGAGATACCCGGTCAAGTCGCACCAGATCGATTCGGCCGCCAATGCGTTCGATCATCGCCTCAATTCGCCCAAAGTCGACCAGGCCGCGCATTGCTTCCTCGCGGGTGATCTGCATCAGCAAGTGGTCAGGATCGTATTTCAGCAGCGTGTCATAAAGGATATCCGATGAAAACGTGGCCTGACGACCGCTTTTGCGTTGCCCGCCTGTATTACGTTCGATCAGGCCTGCTATGGTCGCCGACGCGCGAAAGGTACGTTTCATGACTGCGTTGCCCGCCAACCACGTCCCAAGCCCGTCACGCAGCGCGTCCAATTGAAACAATGGGCGCGGGTCGGTTACGGCATCCAAACCCCAAATCAGCGTCGCGTAGTCGGTGGCAACGAAGCCCAGCGGGGCCAGACCGGTTTCTTCCATTCGTTTGGTCAGCAAAAGGCCCAAGGTCTGTTGTGCATTGCGTCCGGCAAATCCGTAAACGCATAGATGTTCGCGGCCATCATTGGGAAAGCTCTCGATCAACAAACGGTCGCGTTGCGGCAGTCGGGACATATCCCGCTGCAGCGCCAACCACTCGGCAGTGTGGGCGGGCAGTTGCGGCCAATCGGGTTGCGCGAACATGCGCAGAATGCGGTCGCTGAGTTGGGTCGAGGTAGCGAATTTGGTGCCCGAGAACGTGGCTATCTTGGGTTTCTTGTCTGCCCGGCGGGTAACCTCGACCACCATTTCACGCAGGCCTTCATAGCGCACGATTTGCCCGCCGATCAGGAACGTGTCTCCGGGCGTCAGAGAGGCCGCGAACGCCTCCTCCACCTCGCCTAAAGGCTTACCCCCGCGATTGCGTTTCAGGCGGACCTTCAGCGTGTCTGTGTCCTGTATTGTGCCCAGGTTCATGCGAATACGCTGTGCCGCACGGGGATCCCTTAACTGCCATTTCCCGTCTGGCCGCCGCAACAGCCGATTCCAGCGATCGTAGGCGCGCAGCGCGTAGCCACCTGTTGCGCAGAAGTCCAGGCAAGCGTCGAATTCCGCACGGCTGAGATCGGTAAATGGCCCGGCAGTTGTCATCTCGGCGAAAAGGGCGTCTGCATCGAATGGTCCAGCCGCGGCGGCGATAAGCACGTGCTGGCACAGTACGTCTCTCGGACCCGGCCCACGCTGTTCGCCGTCCAGATCATGGGCCTTTGCGGCCTCAAGCGCGGCGACGCATTCGACCACTTCAAATCGGTTCGCCGGTACCAAAAGGGCTTTGGACGGTGCGTTGTAGCGATGGTTGGCACGACCAATCCGCTGTACCAGGCGCTTGACGTTCTTAGGCGCACCAATCTGGATCACCAGATCCACATCCCCCCAGTCGATGCCCAAATCCAGACTGCCCGTACAGACAATTGCGCGCAGGTCACCGCGAACCATCGCGGCTTCGACCCGTTCACGCTGTTGCCGGTCTAAGCTGCCGTGGTGGATTCCAATTGGCAGTCCTTCGTCATTGGCAAGCCAAATATTGTGAAAGAAAATCTCGGCTTGGGCGCGGGTGTTGTGAAAGATAAGCGTGGTTCTGTGCCGTTTGATCTGCTCAAGCACCGCAGGGATCGAATAGGCCGCGCCGCCGCCGGACCAGGGTGGCATTTCCTGTGTCTTAAGCATTCGAATGTCAGGATCGGGGCCCGGGTCTGCCTGAATGATCTGACACGGATCAGGGTTGCGGGCCAGAAACTGTGCGATGGCTTTCGGGTCTTCAACTGTGGCTGAAAGACCGACCCGGCGAAGTCCAGGACATAAACTTTGCAAACGGGCCAGCGCCAGCATCAACTGATCGCCACGCTTGCTTTCGGCCAGGGCGTGAATCTCGTCCACGATCACGCGCTGTACCCCTGCAAACATCCTTGGCGCGTCCTCGTACGAGGTAAGCAAAGCCAGGCTTTCAGGCGTAGTCAGCAGGATATGCGGAGGATCCACGCGCTGCCGCTTCTTTTGCGTGGCCGAGGTATCACCAGTGCGGTCTTCAATACGAATGGGCAGGCCGATTTCATCCGCTGGCGCGCGCAGGTTTCGGCGGATATCGGCGGCCAAAGCCTTGAGCGGCGAAACATAGAGAGTGTGCAGGCCGGGGCGATCGTTTTGCGCCAGTTCGGCCAACGTCGGTAGGAAACCGGCCATTGTTTTGCCGCCGCCGGTTGGCGCAATCAGCAATGTGGCCGGATCCAATGCCCTGTCAAACATTTCTTGCTGATGTGGGTGGATGGACCAACCTTTGGCGTCAAACCAATCCGTGATCCGGGCGGGAATCTGCGTCATGAATGCAGACTACCCGGCCTGTCCCGGAAATGGCACGGCGTTATTTTACGATTGTCTCGTCTTTAACGAACATGTTTGCCCAGGCTCTGTCGATCAGGTCGGGGCTCATCTGATAGGGGATGCCTTCAAATTCGCAGATCGAAATCATCTGGTCGATCAGGAAGATCGGCTGATAGTTGGCATAGACGTTGTTGATGGTCGGGTATTTGACCTTCAACAAATGCACCAGAGCGGCCTCGTCCAATGGCATGCCGCGCTTGCGGGCAACCATTGCAAAGATTTTCAGGAAGTCTTCCTGAACGGGGCCACCGATCTTGATCTTGAAGAAGATCCGGCGCAGGGCCGCTTGGTCGAAGATCTCGTTCGGGTGGAAGTTGGTCGAGAAGATGACCAAAGTGTCAAAAGGTACTTCGAACTTTTCGCCCGATTGCAGGCCAAGAATGTCCTTGTTTTCTTCCAGCGGAACAATCCAGCGGTTGATTAGCGCCTGTGGCGGTTCTTGCTGACGGCCAAGGTCGTCCACGATGAAGATGCCGCCGGTCGATTTCAATTGCAGCGGCGCCTGGTAGGTCCGCGCGGTCGGGTTATAGACCAGATCCAGCATGGAGAGCGAAAGTTCACCACCCGTCACAACGGTCGGACGTTCGCATTGTACATAGCGTGTGTCAAAACGCTTGCGACGGCGCAGGCTGTTGGGGTCGTCGGCCTCCTGTTCGATCGCGGTGTGCACGATCGGGTCATAGACCGTGATGACCTGACCGGCATATTCGATGGCACGGGGCACATAGACGTTGTCCCCTAGTGCATCGCGAATCCCGTTCGAGATCGAGGATTTACCGTTACCCGGAGGGCCATACATCAGAATGGATCGGCCAGCACTGACCGCGGGGCCAAGGTGATCCAGCAGGCTGTCGGGAAGAACCAGATGGCCCATTGCACCGGTCAGCTGGTCGCGGGTCACCTGAATATTACGGATCGACTGACGCTTGACCTGTTCACGGTAGACGTCCAGCGGCACCGGCATAGCGCCAAAGTACTCAGACTGGCTCAGCGCGTCCAATGCACGGGCTTTGCCGGCATCGGTCAGCTGATAGCCCATTTCATTGCCACTGTTGGCGTTCAGGGTGCCGGTCGCTTCGATCAGTTTCTGCTCACGGGCAATGTCGACAAGTTCCTGCGTTACCGAACCCGGCAAACAGACCGCATCAGCAATTTCTGAGACTGTATCTACGTTCTTTCGGAAAATCGTCTTCAGCAGAATGTCCCGCATCATCACGATGGGCAGTTTCATTTCGCCCATACCCTTAGGGGCAGGGGGGGCCATAACCGAGGTCGTTTGCATATTCATAAGCGTTGCCCGTCTATCCACTAATCACGCCAAAAGCCCCACAAGGGCCGCTTGCAGAAAATCTTAACCCGCTTTGTGGCAGTACCAAGGCGGGGACAAGGCGGGTTAATGATAGTTTACGAGCCGTAAACAGTGCCCAGGATCAGATAGGCGGTAAGGCTGCCACCCAGAGAAAGACCCATCGGGATGTGTCTTTTGCGGTTCCAGCTTTCCCAATCAGGCGCGAAATTCTGCAAGGCCGAGGCGCGCGCCAACCGATGGGTGGTCCATGCGGCCACGTTCATCGTTGCGAGAACAAGCAGGATCAAAAAATAGTCGCCGGGCCAGATAAAGGGCGAGGCTGCGGTCATAAACTTGACGTCTCCGGCCCCCATTGCGCCCATCACGTTGAATAGGATGCCCACAAAAAAAACGGGCACGATATGCAGCAAATGCCAGACATAGAGCGGCAGATTGATGGTCAGCGGACCTATCGTGACCGCCGACCATTCAGTGGACCACGGCGGCAACACAAACAGGCCGACTACAACGAACACCGCAAGCAGGGCGCTCACCGCGTGGTTCTTAATTTTCATTTCACGCAGATCAGTGAGCGCCACATAAAAGCAGATCGGCAACACAAACGGCAAAAACCAGACGGCCGCCGTCGCGGGGATGTTCATAGATCAGGCCTCTTCAAGTGCGCGTAGTGAGCGAACTGCTTCCTCATAGTGCTGGGGATGCGTGGCGATGGCTTCGCGGAACAGGTTCTTCGCAGTTGTGATGTCACCCTGTTTGACCGCAGAAATACCCATCGTATTCAGCAACATGGCCCGTTCCACCTGCGTCAAAGGAACAACCGGCATGCTATAGTTGCCCTGTGCGGCCCGGGCCAGCACAAGGTTGTTCTTGGCTGTGAACAGCGATTTGTCCTGACGGATGGCTTCGGAAAACAGCCTTTCTGCGTCTGCGTAATCACCGCGCGACAGTTTGGAGTAGCCCCAGTTGTTCATAACGCCGCCTGGGCGTGTGGTTAGTCCGACGGCTGTTTCATAAAAATGATCCGCGCGTTTCCAGTCATTTCGGGAGTCCGCGACGACAGCCTCCAGGCGGTAACGTTGGAACGTCTCATAGGTTGGGGGAATGGAATCCAGCGTTGATTTGGCTGTTGCCCAATCTCCGGCGCGGACCGAAGCGGCGGCATATTCGACCCTGTCAACGTTGCTGGCACCTTTCATGGACGACACTTTTTTCCATGCTGAAGCGGCCTCGGTTGTGCGTTTAGCGCGCGTCAGGGAAATCGCGAGGCCCCGCTGTAGGTCGATCCGGCCAGGGTTCTTTGCGGCTGCGCCCTTAAAATAAGTTACAGCCTCGTTCGGATCAGCAGCGGTCAGGAGCACTTCGTTCAGGTTGGTTTCGTCAATGACGTTCACCTCCTGATAGGTGCGCTCGACCTTTTCTTCTTCGGTTTCTTTTTCACAGGCGGCCAAGACCATCCCGCAGATTACCATCGTCGGAATCAAGAATTGTTGGCGCATTTTTTTGCGTCCCTTACTGCTCTTGCCAATGTTACGGGAGCTTGCGCAGCTTGAATTGCCCGTCGCCTTGCTGCTCCAGTGTATATTCTTGTTTTTCCGGGCTAGTATTAACAGGATTTTCCATTTTTGCGAGTGCTAAGCGCAGATTGTCGAGGATTGCGTCACTTTCGCCATTGTCCAAAGCAAAGGCGCGCCTGAACATCTGTGCCGCCTCGGGGTATTCGCCCTTTTCCATCAGCACAACGCCCAGGTTATTCCACGCGACGGGCCACTCGGATTCATCCGCTACCGCACGACGCAGTAGTTCCTCTGCCTGACCCAGGCGCCTGAGACCCAGATTTGCAGTGCCCATCGATGCGAGGATCTGCGTTGTCATCCCCTGATCCAGAGCGGCGCGGGAAAAGGACGTCAGGGCCAGCTCGTATTCGCCCGACGCCATGAGCCGGTTTCCGACGGTCATCGGATCAACGCCTTCGGCTCTGGGGTCAATGCCAGGCGCATCCAGATCGTTTGAAAGGCCCGTTTCTGTGCAAGAGGCCACCACGGCGAGAACCATGGTGGCCTGAAACATGCGGCGCAGCCTGAAACTGGTACACCTGAGATTTAATTCCATCGGACGCTATCCACCGGATCCACTTTTTGCAAAGTCCGCGATACCTTTTGCCGACGGGCCTACGAGAATAACCAGCAACGGCGGTACCGTCAGCATCATTGTGGCAAGTGTCATTTTGGTTGGCAATTTATTCGCGGCTTCTTCGGCTCGCATTACGCGCTTGTCGCGCATTTCACTGGCGTAAACCCGCAGGGCTTCGGCGATTGATGTACCGAAGGTGGCGGATTGGATCATCACCGTTACAAACGAACTGACGTCCTGAACGCCGCAACGTGTACCAAAGTCTCTGAGGACGTTGTCTCTGTCCTTACCGGCTTTCAGTTCGTGCGCGACAACTTCGAACTCCGATGCGATGTCCGGGTAAGAGACCTTCATCTCGGCCGCGACGCGAACAATCGCCTGATCCAGAGACTGACCCGCTTCGACGCAGACCAACATAAGGTCCAGAGTGTCGGGGAAACCCGCAACAATGGCTTCTTGCCGTTCTGCAACGCGCCGTGTGATCCAATAGCGTGGGAGGAAATAGAACGCACATGCCGGGATCAAGACGCGCATACCCAACTGTGCCGGGGTAAATTCCTGATCACCGGCAAAAACTGTGACCAACAGCACACCAATTGCGACGCCGATCAAACCAAGTGCAAACTGGGCAAAATGGAAAAAGCGAACAGAGTCTTTGGACTGATATCCCGCCTGGCGCAGCTTGAGCTCCATCGCGGACAGTTCTTCCTTGTTCTGGGGTTCCAGGAAGTTCGCAAATTTCTGAAGTTGCTCGTTGCGACTTGCTTGCCGCAGTTTTTCTTTGTTGCCCTTCTTGCTTTCTTTGGGCGCCGCATTCGAACGCTGGAGCTTCTTAAGGGGATCCTCTGGCTGGTTCAGCATCAGTGGCAGGGCCACAAGGATCATGAACAATCCCAAAACCCCGACGACGATAAGTGGCCCGAACGGCCCCAAATTCTCGGTTAGGACTGCATTGATTTGGGAAAGAAATTCCATACTCGAGCCCTCAGACTTTGATGTTCGTAAGAACGCGCATGACGATAAGGTTCAAGGTCAGCATGATGCCGACAAAGAAACACAACGGAATGAACCATGGATGGTCAAGAACTTCGTCATAGTAGTTCGGAGACTTCACCAGAATGAACAACAAGCAGAACACGGGGAAACCAGATAGAAACTTGCCGGACCACTTGGCCTCGGCCGTGATCGCATTGACACGGCGGAATAGCCGGAACCGCGCTCTGATCACCTGGGCCAAACCAGCCAAAATTTCGGCTAGGTTACCACCAGCCTGCTGCTGAATACCAACCGCTACAGACAAAAAGCGCAAATCCTGCATTCCCAGACGTTCGGCCAAGTCTTTCAGGGCTTCACCGACGTCACGGCCATAGGCGCATTCGTCTGCGATGACGCCAAATTCAGTCCCAAGCGGATCCTGCACCTCATTGGCAACAATCTGAATAGTCGAGACAAATGGGTTGCCGACACGAAGCGAACGAACCATCAGTTCAACCGCGTCTGGTAGTTGCTCTTCCATTAGGCTCATGCGCTTCTTGGCTTTGCTACTCACCCACGCATACACACCGCCCACGCCAATCGCGATCGAAAGCGCAATCCGTAAAACGATCTCAGTTCCTGTGCCGATGCTCAACCCGACATAGGCAAAGCCAGAAACCAGCATCATGATCATGATCAGCTGGCGCGGCGAAAAGGCAATAGCAGCTTTTTGCGCCTTATCGGCCAACAGCGAATAGAGCGGAATGCTCTGGGACTTCATATGCTGCTGCATTTCTTTGCGCAGCTGTTCCAGAACCTGTTCGCGCCCGACGCCTTTCTCAAGCATATCCAGACGCCGGTTCACTCGGCTGTTCAGACTGATGGACTTGCCAAATGCCACAAGATAAATGCCCTCGACCAGGAGAAGAACTCCGACGAAGATTACAACATAGATTAGAGCCTCAACGGGCAGTTGCATATCCGGGTCTCCTTAAACGGCCGTAGGTTCGTAGATGGATGGAGGCAGATCAAAGCCCCACAGACGGAAGCGTTCGGAATAGTGGCTGCGAACACCGGTTGCCGTGAAATGGCCAATAATTTTGTTGTCCGGTGTCAATCCAACGCGTTGAAATTTAAAGATTTCTTGCATCGAGATCACATCGCCTTCCATACCGGTAATTTCGGTAATCGATGTCATTCGACGCGAACCATCCTGCAAGCGGCTGGCCTGAACGATCAGGTTCACAGCTGATGAGATCTGGCTCCGGACCGCCTTGATCGGCATCTCGATCCCGGCCATTGCGATCATGTTTTCAAGCCGCGAAATACCATCTCGGGCCGAGTTGGCGTGGATCGTGGTCATCGAGCCATCGTGGCCAGTGTTCATAGCCTGCAGCATGTCGATCACTTCGGCACCACGCGTCTCGCCCACGATGATGCGGTCAGGGCGCATACGAAGGGCGTTTTTCAGACAGTCGCGCGGGCTGACCTCACCTTTGCCTTCCACGTTGGGCGGACGGCTTTCCATTCGGCCTACATGGGTCTGCTGCAGCTGAAGTTCCGCGGTATCCTCAATCGTCAGGATGCGTTCGGCGTCGTCGATGAAGCTGGACAAAGCATTTAGCGTAGTCGTTTTACCGGAACCCGTACCACCCGACACGATAATATTCAGCCGGGTGGAAACTGCGGCCTGAAGGTAGGCGGCCATTTCCTCGGTAAACGCGCCGAAATTGACCAGATCGTCAATGCCGAGCTTGTCTTTCTTGAACTTACGAATGGAAACCAACGACCCGTCAACGGCGATAGGTGGCACCATTGCGTTGAAGCGCGACCCGTCAGCCAGGCGGGCGTCAACATAAGGGTTGGATTCATCGACCCGACGACCCACAGCGGATACGATCTTGTCGATAATCCGCATCAGGTGCTTTTCGTCCTTGAACGTAATGTCACTGATTTCAAGCTTGCCAGCCCGCTCGATAAAAATCTGCTGAGGGCCATTTACCAAGATATCGTTGACAGTATCGTCTTGCAGCAATGTCTCAAGCGGGCCCAAACCGGTGACTTCGTCATACAGTTCTTTGTTTAGCTGTGACCGGTCTTCGCGGTTCAGCACGATGTCGCGGGATTCGAGAATCTCGCTAGAGATCGCGCTGATTTCCGCTCTAAGCTCGGCTTCGCCCGCCTTTTCAAGTGCCGCTAGGTTCAGGTTTTCCAGCAGTTCCCGGTGCAGCTCGATTTTGATTTCACCCAACCGTTCTTTGCGCTTGCGGTCACGGTCCGAAGCGACCGGCTCGGCGGCCTTCTTTTGAAGTGGGCGACGGGCGACGGCGGTCGCTGTGGCCTTTTTTTCCGGGGCAGGCGTTTGCGCCGCAGCTTGGGGCGTTGGGGCAGACTCTACCGGCTGCGCTCCTGGCTGTTTCTTATATCTTGAAAACACGACGGCTACCCCTCTGAAATACTGTTACGCGGCCTCAGCGTTGCTGCTGCCCAAGCTGTGAAGCGATTTTGCAAGTTTCGCGATTTCTCGACGCAACGGATTCTTGGCGGCAGACTTTGCCAGCGGTAATCCGTGATCGCCGCTTTGCATGACGGGCTTTCCACCATCCGGCAATTGCAGATCGATTGAAATGCCCAGACTTTCGCCCATCCGCTTGACCCGACCTTTGCCGTTCAGATCAGTGAATTTCGGTGCTCGGTTCAGAGCGAACCGGAGCTTATTGAATGGCAGTTCCTCGGCTTGCAGGGCACGTTTCAAACGCAATGCGTTCTGAGCGGATCGCATATCCAGCTCGATCATTGCAAAATATACATGCGCAGCCTGCAGTACCGTTTCCGACCACTGAACAAGGGTCGTCGGCATATCGACAACGACGTAGTCGAACCGTCTGCGGGCCACCTCGATCACTCGCTCAATGTCCTCAGGCGTGATCAGGTCCAACGGAACCATGTCGGATGGCGCAGTCAGGACCTCAAGCTTTTCCTCATAGGTTTGAAGCGCCTGCGAGAATACATCGTCGTCCATCAAAGAGGTATCGGACAGCATCTCAAAAACAGTTTCCCGTCGGGGAAGGTCCAGATAGGTCGACACGCTGCCATATTGCAGATCCAGGTCGATGACGCATACGGAAGGTGCTTCTTTATCGGACGCGGTTGCCAGTTCCCAAGCTAGGTTGACTGCCATAGTCGTCGACCCTACGCCGCCCGCCAAACCATGGACGACAAACAGCGCGCCTTCCTTCGAATCACCCTGCGCTGCCGGAGCTGCCACCGCAGTGGTCGCTACCGGATCAGGTTTGTTCATGCGCTCAATGGCTTCCTGCAGTTCGCCTTCGGGAAGAGGGTAGGGGACAAACTCGTCGGCGCCTTTGCGAAGCAGCTGGTGCAAAGACGCAGGTGTAACGTCCTCGGCGATCAGAACGATCTTGATCTTTTTCTCTTTCGCCTGAGAGATGATTTCGCCCATCAGGGAAAGGTTGTCTTCATCCTCGCCGTCAATGGCAAGCGCAACGAATTCAAGACTTTCTGCCTCAGGCTGGCTGAAAAAAGCCAGGGCTTCGGCAAAGCCGAGGTCGCCCCAACGTTCGCCCAAAATAGTTTCCATGTCTTCGATCAGAAGATCGAAGTTTTGGACGTCACGGCTGATCGTGCAGGCCAGAATGGCAGTTCCGTCATCATGCGTTTTGGCGCTTGTCATTCACACAATCCTCGTCGTCAGAGCGTGCTTACTGTCCGAACATGTATGTTTCGGTTCAGTTCGCTGTTGCCCGGTCGCGGCCAATTCGGGCCACACTTCACCTAATTGTTGAAAAGATGTCTTGGAACTTAGGCAAGAATTTGGCGCAAAAGAACCAATTGTAGGGAAATGGGCGACGATGCCGCCCATTTCTTATGATTATTCAGAATCGCTGCCGCCAACATCGTCACGCTGGACGTAGCTTTCTCTGGTGGCGCTGTCGACGTATTCCCGGTACACGATCTCGGCGTATTTACCATCAAGTATCAACGGGTTGCGATCCATGAAGCCCGACACTTCTGTAACCGTGCGCCTGTTGCGGCGATCTCGGTTTGGAGTGTCGATCAGAGGTCGTGTTTTCCCAAAGGAAACAACAGCTTCCAAGCGGGATCGTGAAATCCCCTGTCGCGTCAGGAATGCAACGGCTGCGTTTGCACGGCGTTGCCCAAGCGACTGGTTATACGCAGTAGAGCCTACGGCGTCAGTATGTCCGTAGACGCGGAACCGCGCTTCGGGGAACTGCTTGATCCATGCCGCTTGCCGCAACAAGACGCGCTGCGCCGAAGCATCGAGCTGAGAGCTGTTGAACGCAAAATTGATCTGCGTCGGCACTTCAGCTGCGAACCGCCGGCCCAGGATTTGGGCGTATGTCAGCTCACCGTTCATGACCTGAACGTTGTTTAGCGTTGCGTTGCCAAAGGCGCCTTGGTCAACTTCGTACCCCGCTTCACGCGTACACGCGGCAACGGCGACTGACAGACCCAGTGTTATTATCCACTTCTGCATTGGTCCTATCCTCTCAATCATTCCAGGATGTAGCCGTATGAGCTGCCAAAGTCCTGTTTGGCGACTTCAGACGCAGCACCGGAACCAACGCGTGTTGTTCGCGCCGTTTTCCCGTTCAGGAACAAGTCAAACTCGGTAGGCGGTTTAACACGGTCAGTCGGTAGAGCCAGAGCTTCGCCACGTGTGGGTGATACCAGATGTGCTGTGACGATGACGACCAGTTCAGATTGCTCGCGCTGGTATTCCGCGCTGCGGAACAAAGCACCCAGCACAGGAATGTCGCCGACCCATGGGATTTGGCTGTTCAAGTCCGCGAAGTTGTCCTGGATCAGCCCTGCAATTGCAAAGCTCTCTCCGTCTCGCAATTCAACTGTTGTCTTAGTCTGACGCGAAATGAATGTCGGCACGTTGTTGCCTGCAATCGAAAAGTTGGAGTTCGGGTCAATCGTTGACACCGATGTTCCCAACTCGAGGTTGATCAGATCACCATCCACCACGCGGGGCGTAAAGAGAACCTGCACACCAAAATTCCGGTATTCAATTGCAATTTGGCCGTCATCGGCCGGAACCGGGATCGGGACTTGGCCGCCCGCCAGGAATTCAGCTTCCTGACCCGACAGGGCTGACAAGTTGGGCTCCGCAAGAGTTCGGGCAAGCCCTTTGGTTTCAAGCGCTTCCAACAGAAGACGTACTTGCGTTGAACCGGCGCCAAAGCCAAACAGGATGGCACCTGTATTTGTCTGTTGGATCGGAATGTTATTGTTAAGCGCGTTCGCCAACGAACCGGCATTGTTCAGTGTGTTGAAACCGCCGGTCACGTCGCCGCCGCCAAAGCCCAATGATGTGGTCAGGCTTTTAGCAACTGACCTGTTCATTTCGGCAAAACGCACTTTCAGCATGACCTGCTGAACGCCGCCAACCGACATCAGGTTCGATACGCGCTCGGGGGCGTAACGTTCTGCTAGTTCCAGAGCGCGGGCCAATTTGGCCGAGCTGGAAAGTGTACCGGAAAGAACGATGCCGTCATTGGCAGTGCGTACTTCAATGGGCTCGCCCGGCAGGATTTGCCGCAGTCTCTCTTTGAATTCAGACACATCAGGCGATACACGGACCCGAACATTGGCCAGCAAGTTGCCGGCCCCGTCGAACAAAGTCAGTGTAGTCAGGCCAGGTGCCTTACCCAAAACATAGATAGTGCGATCCGAAAGCGACGAAATGTCAGCGATGCCTGCGTTGGCGATGCTGAGTTCCGCAAAAGGGGTCTCGCTTTCAACGACAATTGCGCGGTTCATTGGAACGTCCAGCGTTTCCGCTGTACCGTTTTTAACCACGCGAAGGGTTTCAGCCTGGACAGCTGTGCTGGCCGAACTGATAACTAACGCCAACCCCAGAAGGGTTGCGCTGATCCAAGATTTTATTTTCATGTGACCTGCCTCTCCGATCACGCCTCGTTTTAGGTCTAATGCCTTATGTGCGATTACACTGCGCGAATTACGATTTTATTGCAATAATCAATGGTTTCTGGAATTTTCCTTATGTGGGTAATGGGCAACATCCAAAACGAAACAAGCCGCGCTGATCGCGCGGCTTGTGGCTTTAACGTTTTGATTTTACGTTAGTTTGTGCAGGGAGTTATTATTCCTGTATCGACAATCTCGCCGCCGCGGCGCGCCTTTACTGTGCAGACCTCTCGCTCGACTTTGACGGGCGCGGGTGCGGCCTCTTCGATTCCCAGCAGTTTTCTCTGGTCCACCTCAATCGCGGTCGCGATAGTTTCATCCTGCGCACCAACCAGCGCCAGTGACAGCCGCCCTGTGTTTTGGGCTTGGGCGAGGGCGGCAACCTGTTCCGGAGTAATGGCAACAGTTACCGTCCTGGCAATTGTTGTGCCAGTCACATCCGATCCGGCGGTCTGATCGATTGCGATCAGTTCAATGTTAGTTTGGATAAGACGCGTGATCTCTCCTTCGCCACCGGCACCTCTCAGGGATCCAGTCCAGTATACGTCGACATTGTCACCCGGTCGCAGAAAACCGGACACACCCGATGCTACATCAACGCTGATTGCAAAGGCACGCATGCCTTTCTTCAGGCGCGAGGTAAGTCCAGCTGATTCGCCAGGTTGCGTAACTTTGACTTCCAGAAGGGCTTCATCTTTTTCGATTGTACGAAGGATAAAGCGATCTCCTTTACCGTCCTCCGGGAACAAAACGGCCAAGTCCGTAAAGGTTCCTTCAGGAATCGCGTCCTCGGGCCACTGTACGAGTCGCACATCTTCTTCGGTGAGGCGCTCTCCATACTTCATGGGCCGGTTAACGACCGCGACGTCCACGGTCGGAATTGTTTTTACATTTGCCAAAGCGTTTTGGGTAGCCAGCCGCTCCCGCTCAAGTTCCGCCTGCGTTTGACTGATATAGTCTTTTGCCAAGTATACGGCACCACCGGCTAGAGCGACTCCAATAATCAGAACAAGTCCAAATACCGCACGCATCCAAGTCCCCTCACGTTACTCTATTCTGGTTTTGCGTCGCACAGAATACGACAACATTTGACCCCGGTGTAAATGTAAATTGTGTCGAAAAGGGGGACAATGTTGGATTTTATTCGTGCCCGTTGCGTGGGGTCGAATGGGTATCCAACTCGAACAGCTCTTAGTCGCTGAAACTTACCGTGATTTCCATAGTGTCAACTTGATCGGCGACTGTAAGCATCGCAGCACCGTTTTTTGTGTCGATATCTCTGACCGGGCCCGAAATGTAGATGGCTACTACGCTGGCCATAAATGCAACAAACGCCGTCAACACCACCCAGTCAATAGTCACAGCCCCGTCTTCACATTTGCAGAAATTTGAGATTGTTCTAAACATGGGAGCACCACGGCAAGTGTTTGAAAAGTTTCGGGGCCAAGTTTTACAACCCAGCCCCGTTACGTCTCGTCAAAACGATCAGACGCGTACTACGCCTCTGTCGGGTTGGCTATTAGTCAGCCGCCGCTGTTGGGTTGATTTTAACATCGCTCACAACGTTGCCTGCTGTGGTGGTCAGCGCACCACCGACACTGTCCGCAACACCTTTGGTGCCGTCACCGATTGCGGTGTATGCAACTGCGGCCAGGCCAACAACGGCTGCGGTCAGAACGACCCAGTCTACTGTTACGGCGCCGTCTTCGTCTTTGCGGAAGTTCTTGATGAACTTGATCATGTTACGTCCCTCCTAAAGGATCAAAAAAGTCAATTAAACCTCGGCGTCTATCAGAGCTTTCTCTCTCAGTCCGCTCCCGATCGTCTCGGTATGGCACTATGATTGACTGCTGTGCGTGGCAGGAATTGGGCCAAACCCTATTTTTTTTCGACGAAGTTTAACTTTTTGACAGGTTTTTATTTAAGCACATGAAAATAAAGGTAAAAAAATTTTTCTATAGAGAGGTTGCTTGGTTGGCCCGATGCAAATTTGCGGCAAATGAGGCGAAATTGCCCCATTTCATATTGTTTTTCTGGCCTTACGGGTGGAATCGCGGTTCATATCAACCAAAAGAAAATACATGAGGCAGGCAAATGAATCTCCGGTTAGCAATGACTTGCGCTGGTTTGGCGGCAATTATGCTGTCTGGCCCTGTGCCCGTCGTGGCAAACGAGGTCGAGCCAAGAGGTGTTTACAAACGCGTCAAGGCCCCCAAGCCTGGTACACGGCCGCGCGTCACGGTCCAGATCACGCCGGATGAGCATGCTAAGGCTCCGTCGGCTCCTAGTACCGGGGTAGAAATAATTGAACCAGAAATCATCGCACGCACGCGAGTCGTACCGCCAACCCTTCCTGGTGCGGGCAAGAAAAAGCCGGTTGGCTCTTACAAAGCCTTCTGGGAGCGGGTTTCGCCTTCATTGGCCGAGGCGGGATCCGGAAGGTTGAACGATGCAATGAATGCGTTGGCTGCGATCAACGTTGCGTCGCCCCGATTGCAGACCTTGCAGAACATCGCCAAACAGCGCCACGTAGATATTCTGCGTTCGACAGTTGGAACAAATGTTTCACCAGCATTGGTTCTGGCGGTCATTTCCGTCGAATCTGCCGGGCGCACTGATGCGGTAAGTTCGGCCGGTGCGCAGGGATTAATGCAATTGATGCCCGCAACCGCCAAACGGTTTGGCGTACAGGACAGTTTGCAGCCGTCGCAGAACATTGCGGGCGGTGTAAAATATCTGAACTGGCTAATGGAAGAGTTCGGTAATGACCCGATCCTCGTTCTGGCCGGATACAACGCTGGGGAAGGGGCCGTGCGCAAGCATGAGGGCGTCCCACCTTACGCTGAGACCCGCGACTACGTTCCCAAGGTTCTCGCGGCGTTTCAGGTGGCGCGGGCGTTGTGCTCGACGCCGCCTCAGCTGATCTCGGACGGTTGCGTGTTCCAAACGCAGAACTGAAAAAGGCCCACCCGGATCAGGTGGGCCTTTTCAATGGATCAGTTCAGTTGACGATATTGGCCTCGGTCGCGGCCCGGATTTCGTCTTCGTTTACGCCTTCGGCGATCTCGATAATCTTCAGGCCGCCATCTACCACGTCCAGAACACCGAGGTTGGTGATAATGCGATTCACCACCTTCTTACCGGTCAGCGGCAGAGTGCATTTCTTCAGCAGCTTAGATTTGCCGTGTTTGTTGGTGTGGTCCATCACGACGATCACGCGACGAACACCTGCAACCAGGTCCATCGCGCCGCCCATGCCCTTAACCAGCACGCCCGGAATCATCCAGTTGGCCAAATCACCTTCTTCATCGACTTCCATCGCGCCCAGAACAGCTGCCGCAATTTTGCCGCCGCGGATCATCGCAAATGAGGTCGCGCTGTCGAAATATGAGGTGCGGGACAGTTCCGTGATCGTCTGCTTGCCAGCGTTGATCAGGTCTGCGTCCTCTTCGCCCTCGAAAGGGAAGGGCCCCATGCCCAGCATGCCGTTCTCGGACTGAAGGGTGATGTCCTTGTCACCCACATAGTTCGCCACCAGCGTCGGAATACCGATGCCGAGGTTCACATACATGCCGTCTTCCAGTTCTTGCGCCGCACGTGCGGCCATCTGATTACGATCCCAGGGCATTATGCTTCCTCCTTCTTACGGGTGGTGCGTTGTTCGATGCGCTTTTCGTGCTTCCCCTGAATAATGCGGTGCACGTAGATGCCGGGCAGGTGGATCGCGTCGGGGTCCAGCGAGCCGCGCGGTACGATCTCTTCAACCTCGGCGATGCAGATCTTGCCGCAGGTTGCGGCGGGCACGTTGAAATTGCGTGCGGTCTTACGGAAGATCAGGTTGCCGGTGTCATCGGCCTTCCAGGCTTTGACGATGGCCAAATCAGCAAAGATGCCTTCTTCTAGGATGTAAGTCTCGCCGTTGAAGTCTTTGTGCTCTTTGCCTTCGGCGATCACAGTGCCCACACCAGTCTTGGTATAGAAGCCGGGGATACCGGCGCCGCCGGCACGCATACGCTCGGCCAAGGTGCCTTGCGGGTTGAATTCCAGCTCCAGCTCACCGCTCAGGTACTGACGCATGAACTCGGCGTTTTCGCCAACGTAAGAGCTGATCATCTTTTTGACCTGCTTGGTCTGCAGCAGGATGCCGATGCCGAAATCGTCGATACCGGCGTTGTTCGAGGCAAAAGTCAGATCTTGTGCGCCCGAGTCCTTGATCGCCTCAAGCAACAGTTCGGGAATACCGCACAGGCCAAAACCGCCGGCTGCGATTGTCATGCCGTCCGAGATCGCTCCATCGAGCGCCTCAGAGGCATTGGCATAGACTTTCTTCATGGAAAACTCCCCCAATGACATGGTGATTGCGCAGGTTGTGCCGCCACGTCACGGGGAAGTCAATAAAACCAAGGGGTAGGTGGTATTTCTACCTAACTCCCCTCAGGTGGCCGCCTTTTTGGCTGTTTTCTTGGCGGTAGCTTTCTTCTTGGGGGCTGCTTTTTTCTTACTGCCCTTTTTGGCCGCGCGTTCGTTAACCAGTTCAATGGCCATTTCCTGGGTCACGTCTTCGGGCTTGATGTCCTTGGGAATTGTCGCATTAACCTTTTCCCATTTCACGTAGGGCCCATAACGCCCGTCCAGTACCTGCATCGCGCCGCCATCGGGGTGCTCACCCAATTCCTTTAACGGTTTGGCCGCCGCGCGACGGCCCCGCCCAGGGTTGGCGCGCTTTTCGGCCAGAAGCTCGACCGCGCGGTTCATGCCAATCTCGAACACGTCGTTGGGATCTTTGAGGTTGGCGTAAACCGGTTTGGCCTCATCTGCCAACTGATGCATGAGATAAGGACCAAACCGCCCGAAATTCGAACTAATCATACCGCCGTCCGGATGTTCACCAATCTGGCGCGGCAGGCTGAGCAATGTCAGCGCCTTGTCCAGATCCATGTCATCTTTGCTCCACCCGCGTGGCAGCGAAGCGCGCGGGGGCTTTTTGTTCTCAGGCGTCGGCTCGCCACGCTGCACATAGGGGCCAAAGCGGCCGGATTTCAGCCAGATCTCATCGCCTGCATCTTCACCCAGAAGGCGTTCATCACCCTCGGCACCCTCACCGGCAATAGGGCGGGTATAGGTGCACTCAGGATAGTTGCCGCAGCCGACGAAACCGCCGGTGCGTGAAGTTTTCAGGTGCAACTGGCCCACCCCGCATTTCGGGCAGACACGCGGGTCGGACCCATCTTCGCGCGGAGGATAGAGCTGCGGCGCCAGCGCCTCATCCAGCTTGTCCAGCACTTCGGAAATGCGCAGTTCAGAGGTTTCGCCAATCGCGGCAGAGAAATCGCGCCAGAACTTGCCCAACAGGTCCTTGTAGTCCCGATCACCGGCACTGACGTCATCCAGCTGTTCTTCCAGATTGGCGGTGAACTCATAGCCGACGTACTGGCGGAAGAAATTCAGCAAAAAGATCGTGACGATCCGGCCCTTTTCCTCGGGGATCAGCCGGTTCTTGTCTTTGCGAACATATTCCCGGTCCTGAATCGTGGTTACAATCGAGGCATAAGTCGAAGGGCGCCCGATCCCCAACTCTTCCATCCGCTTGACCAATGTAGCCTCGGTATAGCGCGGCGGCGGCTGAGTGTGGTGCTGCAGGGCAAGCACAGATTCGTTTTCGGAAAGTATCGCCTGTTTCGCCGCCCTGTCGGAACCTTCGCTCGTTGCCTTCGCAAATTGATCGCGCAGCGAGGTCTTGGCGAAACGTGCCGGATCGCCCTGCATGATTTGGGGCAGGCGCTTCTCGTCGTCATCGGCGACGTCGTCGCGGCCTTCTTCGTAAACGCGCATGAACCCGTCGAACAGCACCACCTGACCGGTGGCGCGCAGGCCGACCTGACCATCATCGCTACCGATCTCGACCGTGGTACGTTCCAGCCGTGCCGCAGCCATCTGGCAGGCGATTGTACGCTTCCAGATCAGGTCATACAGTTTACGCTGATCCTCGTCTGTGACCTTTAGAGCCTTGGCATCGCGCGACATGTCCGTCGGGCGGATACACTCGTGCGCTTCCTGTGCGTTCTTGGCCTTGTTCTTATAGATACGCGGGCTGTCCGGCACGTATTCCGAACCATAGCGATCGGTGATTGCGTCGCGTGTGGCTGCAACGGCTTCGGGCGCCATATCAATGCCGTCGGTTCGCATATAAGTGATGTAGCCTGCCTCATAGAGGCGTTGTGCAACCTGCATCGCGTGACGAGCACCCATACCGAATTTGCGGCTGGCCTCCTGCTGCAGGGTCGAGGTCATAAACGGCGCGCTGGGATTTCGCGCAGCTGGCTTCGCCTCGACCGATGTGACGCTCAGCGCGCGGCTGGTGATGGCCTGCACCGCCAGTTCTGCCTGCGTAGCGTTGGCCAGATCATGCTTGTCCAGTTTCTTGCCAGCCAGGGTAACGAGCCGCGCCTCATAAGTCTGTCCGCGCGGAGTCTCGAACACAGCTTTCACAGACCAATATTCAACGGGCTTGAAAGCTTCGATCTCCATCTCGCGTTCGACGATCAGGCGCAGGCAGACAGATTGCACCCTGCCAGCGGATTTCGCGCCGGGCAGTTTGCGCCACAAAACCGGCGACAGGTTAAAGCCCACCAGATAGTCCAGCGCGCGACGGGCGAGGTAGGCCTCGACCAGTGGCATGTCGACCTCACGCGGGTTCTGCATCGCCTCGGTCACAGCATCCTTAGTGATGGCGTTGAATGTCACGCGGCTGACGGGCGTGTCTTTCTTGATCGAGCGGCGCTTGGTAAGCGCTTCCTGCAGATGCCAGCTGATGGCCTCGCCCTCACGATCGGGGTCGGTTGCAAGAATCAGTGCGTTGTCTTCTTTCAGGGCGTCGGCGATGGCTTTGACGTGTTTGCGACTGTCATTGCCCACCTCCCATTTCATCGCAAATTCATGCTCGGTATCAACAGATCCGTCCTTGGGCGGCAGGTCCCGGACATGGCCGTAGGACGCAAGAACCGTGTAGTCAGGGCCAAGATATTTGTTGATTGTTTTGGCCTTGGCAGGAGATTCTACAACAACTACAGGCATTTAAGGGAAAACCTCGCTCGACATAATGTGCGCCTTCTATGATCGTGCAAAATGTGGAGGGCAAGGGCGAATTGTCAATGAGTTCCTTTGAACACAGAAGTTATGTTGTTATTTCAATCACGTAGCCTGTGCACAAAAAGGGCTTGGGCAGGAACCGCTCGTCAGAGTTGGTATTTATGCGGACAATGACAGAAGTCCGCCGGGCTGCCGCTGGATCTGTCCTTCGAGTTCCAGATCAATCAGCGCCGGTCCTATTTCTCCGGCCGTTGCAGCAATGTCGCGGATCAACTGATCTTCGGCAATCGGGGAGGGGCCTAACCGTGACAAAATCGCACTATGCAACGCGGCACCTGTGATTGCTGGTTCATCAACTGCGATGGGTGGGGCGGGGGCCTCAACCTGAGGCGCTGTTACCTGTTTCGGAAGCGCTTCAATGATGTCTTCCGCGGTTCGCACCAATATCGCGCCGTCCCGGATCAACATGTTGCACCCCGCAGCCCGCGCATCGAAGGGGTGGCCGGGCACGGCCAGAACCTCGCGCCCTTGGTCCAAGGCATCCCGCGCCGTAATCAGGCTGCCGGACTTTGCTGCCGCTTCGACGACGACAACCGCTTGTGCCAGACCTGAGATAATTCTGTTTCTGCGCGGGAAATGGCGCGCCTGCGGCGTGACGCCCATAGGCTGTTCGGACACGCGCAACCCGGTTTCAGTTATCTTTTCTGCCAGTGCTGTGTTTTCGGCAGGATAGACAACATCCACGCCGCCCGCCATCACCGCGACAGTACCCGTTTCAAGCGCGGCCATGTGGGTCGCGGTATCTATCCCGCGTGCCAACCCGGACACAACGACGTATCCCTGCTTTCCAAGATCCGTGGCAAGCCCCCTTGCCATCCGAGCACCCAGCGATGAACAGTTGCGCGCGCCGACCATCGCAATCGACTGACGCTGCAGCAGGGAAGTATCTCCAATCGCCCAAAGCACAGGCGGCGCGTCGGACAGATCGTTCAAAGCAGCAGGAAAATCGGCGGACCCAAGGCACAAAAGCTTCGCGTTTGCGACTTTTGCGGCCCTGAGTTCCGCCTCAATCAAGCCGGGCGGGCAAACTTCATAACCATCGATTCCGGCAGCACGCGCCATTTCGGGCAGTGCGGTCAGCGCGTTCTGCGCCGAACCATGTTCCCGCATCAGCCGACGAAACGTCGCCGGACCAACCTTGCGAGAACGCAACAGGCGAAGCCAGGAAAACTGATCCTCTTCCGTGGTGGGTGGGAGTGTGGGGTGATAGGAAGAATGTTGCTCTTCGGTCATCCGATGCTCCGCCTGATTGCAGAACTGGTTTACGATTGCCGGGGTTAACAGCTTGTGAATCTGTTCAAATTATTCGGATAATTTTCGACGTCTGCAATCGATATCTGTCTAGCTAATTGAAATGTATGGGATAAAAATCCTCGCTTCTAACGCGACTACCCGCCAGCACGTTTAGGCGCAAATGCGTAAAAGGCGCAGTGTTAACCCCGCGCCTTCAGATTCCACGAAGCGATTCCCGGTTAAGCGGCCGATCCCCCGACTGTCAGACCGTCCATTAGTACAGTTGGCTGACCTACGCCCACCGGGACCCATTGGCCGTCTTTACCGCAAGTACCCATACCTGGATCCAGCGCCATGTCGTTGCCCAGCCCCCGAATACGGTTAAGAGCAGACGGGCCGTCTCCGATCAGGGTCGCGCCTTTCACAGGTGCGCCGATTTTACCGTTTTCAACGCGGTACGCCTCGGTGCAGGAGAACACGAATTTGCCGTTGGTGATATCCACCTGACCGCCGCCGAAACCAACCGCCCAGATTCCGTCTTTGATATCTGCCACCAAAGAGGCAGGATCGGCCTCACCGCCTAGCATCACTGTATTCGTCATCCGCGGCATGGGTTTGTGCGCATAGCTTTGTCGCCGCCCGTTTCCGGTGGGTGCGACGCCCATCAGACGCGCGTTCTGACGATCCTGCATATAACCGGTCAGGATGCCGTCTTCGATCAAAACCGTCCGCGAACTGGGCGTACCTTCATCATCCAGAGAGATCGAGCCACGACGATCCGGTATCGTACCGTCATCTACGACGGTCACGCCTTTGGATGCGATCTGCTGCCCCATCAATCCGGAAAATGCGGAGCTTCCCTTGCGGTTGAAGTCGCCTTCCAACCCATGCCCAATTGCTTCGTGCAACAGGATACCTGGCCAACCGGGGCCCAGCGCGACTTCCATCACGCCAGCTGGGGCGGGGATCGCGTCGAGATTGACCAGAGCGATCCGGAGCGCCTCGCGCGATTTGTCCTGCCAATCTTTCGGATCGATCAACCCATCCAGCCCGACACGCCCGCCGCCGCCTGCCGAGCCGCTTTCGCGGCGGCCGTTCTGTTCCACGATGACAGAGATATTGAGGCGGGTCATTGGCCGCACATCACGGACCAGAACTCCGTCCGGGCGCAAAATCTCGACCTCTTGGACGGCCGCGGCGATTGTGGCGCTGACCTGTACGACACGAGGGTCCAGATCGCGGGCATAGGCGTCGATTTCGCGCAGTGTTTCGATTTTGACCGGAAAATCAGCGGATTCAATCGGGTCTTCGTCGGTATAAAGGCGGGTATTGGTGGCGCGAGGGCCGTCAGCGAGCGTACCGCCACCGTCTCCGACCGCAAGGCGCGCGGTCTCAGCCGCCCGTTTCAGGGCCGGAATAGAGACATCAGTGGAATGCGCATACCCGGCAACTTCACCTTGCACGGCCCGCAGGCCAAACCCTTCGGAGGCATCGTAGGATGCGGTCTTCAGGCGCCCGTCATCGAAGACCAAAGCCTCGGATTTTCGCCGCTCGACAAACAGCTCTCCGTCTTCTGCCCCGTCGGTGGCAGATTGCAAAACTGCAAGTGCTTCGTCCTGCGGAATAGCGCTTTCAAATGGGCGAAACGGGTCATTGGACATCTGTTGGGACCTTCCGAGTTTGATCCAGATCAAAAATAGCGTCTGTTTGACGCAAGCATTTTGCTTTATCTACCCGACGGAATATGGTTTTTAACGCGGCCAAAGACAACGGGAGAGGTGCGACTGATTCACACCTTTTCGCCAGAGAAGCAAAGATCAGACGATCAGGACAGAAAATGAAGAATGCTTTGATGCTTTCGGGGCTGATGACAGCCCTCTCCAGCCTTCCCGCAATGGCTCAGGAGCTTGAGATTATTGGTAAGCCGGTTGATGGCGGCCTTGGGTTCCAGCCCGCGGCCACCAGCCTGGCTTCGGGGATTCATCGGCTGGATGCGATGATTCTGGTGATCATCACCGTGATCTGCCTGTTCGTTGCCGGTCTGCTGGTCTACTGCATTGTGCGCTACAGTGCGCGTAACAACCCTGAACCAGCGCGATTCTCGCACTACACGCCGGTTGAGATTGCATGGACCTTAGGCCCGATCCTGATTCTGGTCTTCATCGGTGCATTCTCGTTGCCGGTTCTGTTCAATCAGCAGGAAATCCCCGAAGGCGACATCACCATCAAAGTCGTCGGAAACCAGTGGTACTGGACCTACGAATATGTCGATCACGACTTTGCGTTCGACAGCTATCTGTTAGGTCACCCGGCGACATTGGATGAAGGCGCACGCCCGGCCGATGCGGACGTAACCCCGTTTGTTCTGGATGACGCGATGCGCGCCAAACTGGCAGATGCAGGCTACAGCGACGACGAATGGCTGCTGGCCACCGACACCGCCGTAGTCGTGCCTGTTGGCAAAATCGTAGTCATGCAGGTTACCGCCTCTGACGTGATCCATTCTTGGACCATCCCGTCCTTCGGCGTAAAGCAGGACGGTGTTCCTGGTCGTCTGGCCGAACTGTGGTTCGAGGCCGAAAAGGAAGGCATCTATTTCGGTCAGTGTTCCGAACTGTGCGGCAAGGATCACGCTTACATGCCGATCACCGTCAAAGTGGTTAGTGAAGAGGCGTATGAGCAGTGGCTGCAAGGCGCACTGGAAGAGTATGCAGGTCAGCCCGCAGCCTATCAGGTTGCATCCAAGTGATGACCCGCGCGGGCTGAAAGCTCGCGCCAAAGGTAATGCAGGCTGCGCGGTATCCGCGCAGCTTTCGCCCCAGAAGGACCGGAAATGAGCGACGCAAGCATCAATGCCAGCACTGTAAGCGCCCAATCCCACGCGGATGAGGCTAGCTTTGGCGATTTCTTTGCCTTGCTGAAGCCGCGCGTGATGTCGCTGGTCGTGTTCACCGCTTTGGTCGGACTTCTGGCGGCACCGGTACCTGTTCACCCATTTGTCGGCTTCTGCGCCATCCTGTTCATCGCCATCGGTGGCGGCGCATCCGGCGCTTTGAACATGTGGTGGGACGCCGACATCGACCGCGTGATGAAGCGCACCAAGGGTCGCCCAATCCCCTCTGGCAAGGTTCAGGAGGGTGAGGCGATGGCAATCGGGCTGGCCCTGTCGGGGCTGTCCGTCATCATGCTGGGTTTGGCAACCAACTGGTTCGCCGGTGCTTTCCTAGCCTTCACGATCTTTTTCTACGTCGTCATCTATACGATGTGGCTTAAACGCTCGACACCGCAGAACATCGTCATTGGCGGAGCAGCAGGAGCCTTTCCGCCGGTTATCGGCTGGGTTGCTGCAACCGGGTCGATGTCGATTGAGCCGTGGCTGATGTTTGCCCTGACCTTCATGTGGACCCCGCCGCATTTCTGGGCGCTGGCGCTGTTCATGCGCTCGGATTACGACGATGCTGGGGTTCCGATGCTGACCGTTACACATGGTCGCCGCGCGACACGCTGGCATATCCTTGTTTACACGGCGCTGCTGGCCTTGCTGGCCGTCGGCACCGCGTTCTCGGGCATTGGTGGTCCGATTTATCTGACCGTTGCCGTGGTGCTTAACGCGCTGTTCCTGCGCGGAGCTTGGCAGATATCGCGCCGCGATGAGGACGATTCCGAAGCCGACAACTTCAAGGTGGAACGCTCGTTCTTCAAGCTGTCGCTGCTGTACCTGTTCCTGCATTTCGGTGCTATCCTGACCGAAGCACTGCTGAAACCCTATGGGCTGGGAGGTTGGTCATGAGCCTGCGCAAGAGCCACGAACTTCACCAACGCCGATTCAGCCGTAACCTTGGGGTCGGCCTGACGCTGGCCGCCTTTATTGTGATCATATTCGGTCTGACGGTCGTAAAGGTTTCAGGCACGGATTTCAGCTTGGCGACGCAAGAGGTACAGAACTGATGGCGCTGACAGGTCCTCAGAAAACTGTTGCGCAGACAGTTGGCGTGGTTGTCCTTATGGGCAGCCTGGCCTGGGCATCCGTTCCGTTTTACGATTGGTTTTGCCGCGTCACCGGTTTTGGTGGCACCACCGGTGTTGCCGCGACCGCGCCGGAAGACATTCTGGATCGCAAGGTTACCGTCCGCTTTGACGCCTCGAAGGCAAAAGGCATGGAATGGGAATTCAAACCGGTCGCTCGCGAGATGGAAGTGCGTATCGGCGAAACCGGACTGGCCTTTTATGAAGCTTACAACCCGACCGACCGCCCCATCGCGGGACAGGCGTCCTATAACGTGACTCCGTATTCAGCCGGCGGGTACTTCCAGAAAATTGCCTGTTTCTGCTTTGAAGAGCAGGTGCTGCAACCGGGTGAACGTGTTGAGATGCCGGTCACCTTTTTCGTCGACCCTGAAATGGTCGAGGATCTTGAAGCTAAGTATGTTCATACGATCACGCTGTCGTATACATTCTACGAAATTGACCTGCCCGAGGGCGTTGCCGCCCTTGAGACGCAGGCTGATATAACAACGAACTAACGCCTGTAGGTGAGGGACGCTGATGGCACACGCAAAAAACCATGATTATCACATTCTGGCCCCGTCGATCTGGCCACTGATCGGCGCGATCGGGGGCTTTGTGATGCTGTTCGGAGCCGTCCTGTGGATGCACGGCGTTACCTCGTTCATGTTCTGGGCGGGTCTTGTCGCTGTGCTTTATACCATGTTCGCGTGGTGGTCCGAGGTTGTGGTTGAAAGCCGTCAGGGCGATCATACACCGGTTGTTCGCATCGGTCTGCGCTATGGCTTCATCCTGTTCGTGATGTCCGAGGTGATGTTCTTCTTCGCCTGGTTCTGGTCGTTCTTCAAACATCGTATGTACCCGATGTACGACTATGCCGGCACCGAGTACATCCAGCCGGACATTCACGCGGTTGACCCGTTCCACCTGCCGCTAATCAACACCCTGGTCCTGTTGCTGTCGGGCTGTGCGATCACCTGGGCGCACCACGCACTGGTGCATGGAAATGACCGCAAGGCACTGGTACAAGGGCTGGCCATCGGTATCGCGCTGGGTATCGCGTTTACCTTCCTGCAGGCCTTCGAATATTATGAGCTGCTGGCCCACGAAGGTTGGGAGTTCGGCGGTGATCAGTTCTATTCGAACTTCTTCATGGCTACAGGTTTCCACGGCGCACACGTTCTAATCGGTACCATCTTTCTGTCGGTCTGTCTGATCCGGGCGTTGAAGGGTGACTTTACCTCTGAAAAACACGTCGGGTTTGAAGCAGCAGCATGGTACTGGCACTTCGTTGATGTTGTCTGGCTGTTCCTGTTCTTCGCGGTATACATCTGGGGCCAGGCGCCGCTGATGTAACGTCGGACAGGTGATCAAATTGCAAAAGCCGCCCAAAGGGGCGGCTTTTTCTCTATTCCGGGCGCATTATTGCGCCCCATACAATTGCACAGTTGCCTTTCCGCGGGTGTAGCCCTTAACAAGACGCCGGCTCTTGCAGAGCCTTCGAACAAAGCAACCTGGTTCTGACATGCGACGCATTCTCTTTCTGCTGATCTTTGGCATTGCCGGGCTGGCGATCCTTGTGTCGCTGGGCGTGTGGCAATTGCAGCGTTTGGCGTGGAAACAGGGCGTGTTGGCCGAGATTGAAAGCCGGATTTCCGCGGACTCGGGCGGGCTACCCGACAGTGTATCACCGGATGCCGACAAGTATCTGCCTGTCACGATCACGGGCGAGATGGAGCCGGGCGAGATCCATGTTCTTGTTTCGGTCAAGCAGGTCGGGGCGGGGTATCGTATCATTCAGTCCTTTAGTACCGATGATCGGACCATTTTGGTGGATCGGGGCTTTATTCCTGTGACCGCCAAGCAGGACGAACGCTTGAATGGTCCGATGGAAGTCACCGGTAATCTGCATTGGCCGGACGAAATCGACGGGTATACGCCTGAGCCGGATATCGACAACAACATCTGGTTTGCCCGTGATGTTCCGAACCTGGCTGCTGCCTTGGGAGCCGAGCCATTGTTGCTGATCGCTCGGTCGCAAACCGATCCGGGTGTTACGCCTTTGCCGGTCGACACGGCGGGCATACCGAATGATCACCTGCAATATGCAATCACCTGGTTTGGTCTGGCCTTGGTATGGGCTGCGATGACCGGATACTTCCTGTGGCGCAGCCGCGCCCCTTCTGAGAGTGACGCGACATGAAATACATCTCGACCCGCGGGCAGGCGCCCGAACTGACGTTTGAAGAGGCAATGCTGACCGGATTGGCTCGTGATGGCGGTCTTTACCTGCCTGCCGAGATCCCGGTGATGACGCAGGACGAGGTCGCAGCGCTAGCAGGTTTGCCGTACGAGGAAATCGCCTTCCGCGTGATGTGGCCTTACGTAAACGGGTCTTTTGGTGAGGGTGAGTTCAAAGAAATCATTGCCCGTGCTTATGAGGGCTTCGGCCATGATGCACGCGCGCCTTTGAAGCAATTGAACGAGAACCACTTCCTGCTGGAGCTGTTCCACGGGCCCACGCTGGCATTCAAGGATTTTGCGATGCAGCTGATTGGGCAATTGTTCCAGGTCGCCTTAAAGCGTCGCGGAGACCGTGTGACCATCGTCGGCGCGACCAGTGGCGACACTGGCTCGGCGGCGATTGAGGCGTTCCGGGGGCTGGATGCGGTGGACGTGTTCATCCTGTTCCCGCACGGTCGTGTCTCTGAGGTGCAGCGCCGCCAAATGACGACGCCTGCGGATAGCAACGTGCATGCGTTGGCCGTGGATGGCGATTTCGACGATTGTCAGGCTGCGCTGAAGGACATGTTCAACGATTTCGATTTTCGCGATGGCGTGAAACTGGCCGGAGTGAACTCAATCAACTTTGCCCGCGTCTTGGCGCAGATCGTTTATTACTTTTCGGCTGCAGTTTCCCTTGGCGCGCCGGATCGCAAGGTCAGCTTCACAGTGCCGACCGGAAATTTTGGGGACATCTTTGCGGGTTATCTGGCCAAGCGTATGGGCTTGCCGATTGACCGGTTGGTGGTGGCCACGAACCAGAACGATATTCTGCACCGATGCCTGTCGGGTGAGGGGTATATCAAAGGTGACACGATCCCCTCGATCAGCCCTTCGATGGATATCCAAGTCAGCTCGAACTTTGAGCGGGCACTTTACTATGCCTATGACGAGGATGGTGCGGCTATTGCGCAGTTGATGGATGAGCTAAAGAACGGCGGCTTCAATGTAAGTCAGGGCGCAATGGAAGCGCTGCGCGAGAGCTTTGACTCAGGGAGGGTCTCCGAGGATGAGACCTTGGCAACGATCAAGTCCACGCTGGTCCACAGCGCCGAGTTGGTATGCCCCCACACGGCCGTCGGCATTAAGGTCGCGGAAGAGCATCGCGCCGCCAATGTGCCGATGATCACGCTGGCCACCGCGCACCCCGCGAAATTCCCGGCCGCAGTTGAGGAGGCAAGCGGGGAACATCCGCCTCTTCCCTCTCGCATGTCTGATCTGTATGAACGTCCGGAACGGGTGACCCGCATTGCAAATGATCTGGGTGCCCTCGAGGATCATATCAAAAGGCATATTGCTGAGTGACTGTCAGACAAGACCAACTGAAGAACGGATTTCGTATCGTCAGTGAACAAATGCCGGGGCTGCAATCTGCGGCCATCGGCATCTGGGTAACCGCCGGCGGGCGGCACGAACGGATCGAACAGAACGGCATCGCCCATTTCCTTGAGCACATGGCGTTCAAGGGAACTGAGCGTCGTTCGGCATTGCAAATCGCCGAGGCGATCGAGGATGTGGGCGGATACATCAACGCCTACACCTCGCGCGAAGTGACGGCTTATTATGCCCGCGTCCTTAAGGACGACGTAGCGCTGGCTATGGATGTGATCGGCGACATCGTTCTGAACCCGGTTTTTGACCCGCGTGAGATCGAGGTCGAGCGCGGCGTTATCTTGCAAGAGATTGGTCAGGCCTATGACACGCCCGACGATGTGATTTTTGATTGGCTGCAAGAGCAAAGCTATCATGATCAACCTCTGGGTCGGACCATTCTGGGGCCGACCGAACGCGTCAGCGCCTTCTCGCGTGAGGACCTGTCAGGGTTTGTCGCCGAGCATTACGGCCCGGAACAGATGATCCTTTCGGCGGCTGGTGCGGTTGACCACGACGCGCTGATGAAAGCGGCGGAAGAGATGTTTGGTCACCTGCAACCATGCGAGGGCCTGATCCCGGAAACCGCACGCTTTACCGGTGGAGAGGCGCGGCAGGAGAAAGAGCTGGAGCAGGCCCATTTTGCGCTTGCGCTGGAAAGTCCCGGCTATCGGGATGACGCGATCTATACCGCGCAGATCTATTCTACTGCTTTAGGCGGCGGAATGTCTTCGCGCCTGTTCCAGGAAGTGCGCGAAACGCGCGGGCTTTGCTACACCATCTTCGCTCAGACCGGTGCATATGCTGATACCGGCAGCACGACGATCTATGCTGGTACGTCGGCAGACCAAGTTGGTGAACTGGCAACCATCACCATCGACGAGATGAAGCGCGCCGCCGAAGACATGAGCGCGGAAGAGGTTGCGCGTGCCCGTGCCCAAATGAAGGCCGGGATGTTGATGGGGCTGGAAAGCCCGTCGAACCGGGCCGAACGTCTGGCGCGCCTCGTTCAGATATGGGACCAGGTTCCCTCGCTAGAAGATACGGTTGCTAAGATCGATGCCGTAAGCACCCAAGATGTTCGTGTATTCGCCGAACAAATGGCCGTGCAGGCACGGGCAGCGCTGGCGCTTTATGGCCCGGTCTCGGGCGCACCTACGCTGGCCGAATTGCAGGAGAGGCGTGCGGCGTGATGCTGTTGGGCAGACGCAAGCTGAAACTCGAAACCGAGCGCCTTAGCTTGCGCCCGCCGGTGCATTCCGACTTTAACGACTGGGCGGCGCTGAGGCGCGCGTCGCAGCAATACCTGACCCCGTGGGAGCCGGTCTGGGCCAAGGATCATCTGAGCCGGAAGTCCTTTACGAACCGAGTCTACTG
Organism: Ruegeria atlantica; assembly: GCF_013032505.1. Classification (GTDB taxonomy): domain Bacteria; phylum Pseudomonadota; class Alphaproteobacteria; order Rhodobacterales; family Rhodobacteraceae; genus Ruegeria; species Ruegeria atlantica_F. Next base: position 250,907 of record NZ_WQCG01000003.1, on the reverse strand, counting down.
GGCCCAGCGGTCCGTAGCCGGAGGAACTGCGATCCCACTGTTTCTGTTCCGGCGCACTGACGATGTACTTCTGGGTGCCATCACGCTGGACAATGTTCGCCGCGGCCCAGCGCAGGCGGGGACACTGGGGTATTGGACGGGCCAGTCTTTTGCCCGTCAGGGCTATATGCGCGAAGCCATCGGTGCCGTCGTGCATCACGCCTTTACCCGATTGGACCTAAGCCGGATCGAGGCCGCTTGCCTGCCGGAGAACAAACCGTCCCGTGGCTTGCTGGAAAGTTCGGGGTTCAAATACGAGGGCGTGGCTCAGTCGTACCTGCAGATCAACGGGCGGTGGCGGACGCATGTGCTGTACGCCAGCCTACGGTCGGACCGGCGCGGGAAGACCGACGCGGGGTAGGTCAATGGCGCGGGCAAAACAGCCAATGATTTGGATCAGTGGGGCGATGGTAAGCGTTTCGAGTATTAAGGGGTTTGATCAAGACAACTATCTCGAAAACAACGAACTTGCCGTCGATGCTATGAAGCGAAACAATGTTGGGGAGCCCTTGGCGGCAGATCGTTTCCCCACGGAAATGTATGCGGAATACAAAGACAAAAAGGAAAAGAAACAGCCTGATCTTTTCAATGCCGGCGGGACTTGTAGCGTTTCTACTGCCTGTGCGGCAGTTCTGCGCCAGTTTGATCTCGGTGAAGGCAACCTTTATCCTGTCAGGCTGTTCCAGCATGATCGCACCACACCGGTCGAAGGCGAGTACTTCTGTTTGAACTTCGGTGCGCAAAAGACCGCCGTGCTGACAGAACAATCTCCGCGCATCACAAAGCCATACCCAAATTATGCTATCTGGCAGCCGCCTGGGGCAATGCAAGACAAGGATATTGCGGTCAGCGCTTCGGCCCTGGATGGTCCTGACATCTGGATAGACACACAAATGCGCCACGCGTTTTTTGTGAGTGATCCGTTGGCACAAGCGTTACGTGTGGCGAAAGTCTCACGTCCCTTCAAGCTGCGGAAGTGCATCGTTCTCTGAACTGCTCCTAGAAAATGCCAATTCCGTGATTTCACCCACGCGATATCTGCAGGCGTGACTTACCTGTGTTCTGCGCTACACTCCGGACATGCGCTGGGTTGTTGCGGTATTGATGGTGATCTCGGGTGGGGCTTCGGCACAGGAACGGCGGCCGAGCCATTGCATTGCCATCGCGGATGCCGCACCGGGGATTGAGTATATTCACAAAGCAGCCTGGCAGGATCCGGTGCCGGAGTTCTCGGTTCGGATTAGCTATATTGCTCACGCGTCCTTTCTGATTCAGACCCAGGGCGGGTTAAACGCGGTGACGGACTTCACCGGCTTTATCGGCAGTGCCGATCTTATCCCGGACGTGGTCACAATGAACCATGCCCACAGCACCCATTGGACCGCCCACCCGGACCCGGCCATTCCGAATGTATTGCCGGGGTGGGGCGAGTTCGGGCAGGGGATCGAACACTATCTTGATCTGGGAGAGATGTTGGTGCGCAATGTATCAACCGACATCCGATCCTCGTACGGCGGCTATGAAGAGCGCGGGAATTCGATCTTTGTGTTCGAAGTTGAAGGGCTGTGCATAGGCCATCTGGGTCATCTGCATCATGTGCCGTCGGATGAACAATTTGCTGCACTTGGGCGTTTGGACGTTGTGATGGCCGCGGTGGATGGCGGAACGACGATGCCGTTGCCGGAAATGATCACGGTTTTGAAGCGGCTGAAAAGCTCGGTCATTATTCCGATGCACTGGTTTTCCAGCTTTTCGCTGGACAGGTTCCTGGTCGATATCCGAGAAGATTTTCCGGTTGAGCGCAAAGGCGTGTCCGAGATCACGGTGTCCTTGCGCACGTTGCCCGATCGCCCGACTGTTGTTGTGCTTGAGCCTCAATACCTCATTGAGCTGGAATAGGGCTTGTGGGAACGCGGTTGCTTGGGCAAGGAAAGGGTATGAAACTGAACCCTGCCGATGACAATTTTGCCCAATCAATCCGCACTGCGCTGGGCGATGATATTCTGCACCCTGTCGAGGAACGATACCTGGAAGAGCCGCGCCGCAGGTTCGCAGGCCGTGTCGGCGTTCTGGCGCTGCCGAAGTCGGTAGAACAGGTTTCGACGCTCGTTCGGCTCGCCTCGGATGCTTTGGTTCCCGTCGTGCCTTATGGTGGCGGCACCGGATTGGTTGGCGGGCAGGTGATGACCGACGGCCCGGCTCCGTTGCTTGTTTCACTGGAGCGGATGTCAGCCATCCGCGCGGTTTATCCGACCGAGAACATTCTAATCGCCGAGGCCGGTGCCATTCTGGCCGATGTTCAGGCTGCTGCGGAAGAAGCTGATCGATTGTTCCCGTTGGCATTGGCGGCGCAAGGGTCTTGCCGGATTGGAGGAAATCTTGCGACGAATGCGGGTGGGGTCAATGTATTGCGCTATGGGAATGCGCGCGATCTGTGTCTTGGGTTGGAAGCAGTTCTTCCGAATGGTGAAATCTGGCACGGCCTCAGCCGTTTGCGCAAGGACAACACTGGGTATGATCTGCGCAACCTGCTGATCGGGGCGGAAGGTACACTGGGGATCATCACAGCCGCGTCGTTGAAGCTGTACCCGCGCCCGACCGAAACCGGCACTGCGATGTTCCAGGTGGCCTCTCCGGATGCTGCCATTGAATTGCTGGCGCTGGCACGCGATCAGGTGGGCGAGGGGGTCAGCACCTTTGAGCTGATCCACAAGCAAGGCCTGCAATTCCTGTCCGAGGTTTTGCCCGATATCCGCCAGCCCTTTGACGTCCAGCCTGAATGGATGGTGCTTGTTGAATTGGGGCTTTCTGGGGGTGCGTCACCGTCAGACGCGCTGATGGCGTTGTTCGAAACAGCGGAGACGCGTGAGCTTGTAGGTGACGCGGTCATAGCCCAAAGCGAAGCGCAACGAATGGAGCTTTGGGCCGTACGTGAACTCATTCCCGAAGCCAACCGGTTGGTCGGTTCGGTCTCGAGCCATGATATCTCGGTTCCGATCTCGCAAATCCCCGAGTTCATACTGCGAGGGTCCGAAATCGTGCGCGGGTTGGGAGATTTCCGGATTAACTGTTTTGGGCATCTTGGTGACGGCAACCTTCACTACAACGTGTTCCCGCCGCAGGGGCATAGCCGTTCAGAGTATGACGCACAGCGGCAAACGATAAAACACGTGATGCATAATCTGGTGCATGAGTTCGGTGGATCGATTAGCGCAGAACACGGTATAGGGCGTTTGAAAACGGATGATCTTAGCCGCTATGGCGATCCAGTAAAGCTTTCGGCGATGCGCTCGATCAAGGCCGCGCTTGATCCAAAAGGGATCATGAATCCGGGTGCCGTTCTAAAGGCGTAGGCGCGGCCCATTTAATTCAGGCCGCGCGCTGGGTTCACGATGCGGGCAGAATAACTTTGTCAATCACGTGGATGACGCCGTTCGATGTCTCGATGTCTGCCTGAACAACGTTCGCGTCGTTGACCATCACGCCGTTATCAAGGTCAATCTTGACTTCTCCGCCTTGTACGGTTGCGGCTGTCATGTCATCGGACAGATCGCCTGACATCACTTTGCCGGGCACCACGTGGTAGGTCAGGATGGCAACCAGTTGATCTTTGTTCTCGGGCTTCAGAAGGGTTTCAACTGTGCCTTCGGGCAGAGCGGCAAAGGCGTCATCAGTGGGGGCAAAGACGGTGAATGGGCCTTCACCTTTGAGCGTATCGACAAGCTCTGCGGCCTGAACGGCTGCCACGAGAGTTTCAAAGCTGCCTGCGCCGACGGCGGTGTCGACAATATCCTTGGAGTGACCATCTGCATAAGCGGCCGTTCCTACGAGAAAGCTTGCGACACCGGCAATTGCGAGTTTGCGAAACATGGTATGATATCCCTTGTTGGAATGCCCTTGGTGGCATCAATCTGGATACGGGGCGGCATCAAAGGGAGATCACTGAATATGTCGATAAGTTCGGGTTGATCCAAAGAAAAACCGCGCTAAGCCAGCGCGGTTTCAGGTTTCCACTCACGATCTTGTGAATGCGCAGCCTGTCAAAGACCTTCGAATTCGCACAGGACGTGGACGTCCATGCCCATATCTTCCAAAGCCTTGCGCCCACCCAATTCGGGCAAGTCGATAATGAACGAGCATGAGACGATCTCGCCGCCCAGTCGTTCGATCAGTTTGATTCCGGCAGCTGCGGTGCCACCTGTTGCCAGCAGATCATCGACCACGAGGATTTTTTCGCCCGGTTGAATGGCGTCATCATGGATCTCTACAATCGCCTCGCCGTATTCCAGCTTGTAATCTTGGCTGATCGTAGTTCCCGGCAGCTTGCCTTTTTTGCGGATCGGCACAAAGCCGACACTCAGCTGGTGCGCGATGGCGCCGCCAAGGATGAAGCCGCGCGCCTCGAGACCTACAACCTTGTCGATCCTTTCACCGGCGTAAGGGTGCAGCATCTGATCAATCGCCATGCGGAAGCCGCGCGGATCCGCGAACAGGGTCGTGACGTCCCGGAACATGATCCCCTCATGTGGGAAATCCACGATGGTGCGAATGTAATCCTTGACCGATTTGTTCCTGGACATGGCCATCCCCTCTGGCGTCAAAACACGCTGGGGTGTTTGGCTTATCGGTGCCAGTCATGCAAGGAAAGATTGCCGCCAAGCTTCTTGTGATGCTTCAGCGTTGCTTTCGACAGCCCGCAGCAGCGGCACAGCACAGCAAGCCATCATGGCGGAACCGAGCTACGCCCTTTGTGGTGATCTTTCCGAAGAAACGCCAGAGCAGCATGAAGGTTCATTGCCATAATCTTCTTTTGTTGTTAGGTGATCGAGAAATACAAACTCTATGCAATGTATATACAAGGGCCGGCCGATGGAGCAAAAATCTTGTTGAGTACAGGACGCGCGGAAGCAAAAGACGGCAAGGTTTCGACCAAGAAAAATAGCCAGTTGGTCTTGCGTCTGGACAAGGATGAGCGGGACGCGTTCGTTCAGCTATGCAAAGAGCTGGACACGTCAGCTGCACGAGAAATTCGTCGGTTCATTCGCGCTTTCATGAAAGAACACTCCGAGGACTGAGCCATCAGGCCGGGCGGCGCAGGACAGCCGTGGCCACACCCATCCCGATCAACGTCACCCCTCCGAACCGTGTCATAGCAGTGATGACGCCCGAACGACCTATCATCTGTCGCAAGCGGTCTGCCAAAAAGGCATATGCCAACGCATTCAACCATGCCAGACCCACGAAAGTTGCGATCAGGATGAAGAATTGCGGCCCAAGTGGGTCAGCCGGGCGCAGAAACTGGGGGACGAAGGCGATAAAGAATGCAATGGATTTTGGGTTCAGTGCGGTGACCGCGGCGGCATGGCCAAATACGCTGCGGGCGGTGACATCGCGTCCGGTCTCCACAGTCTCCAGACCACCCGATGGCGCGCTGCGCAACAATTTGATCCCCAGCCAGACCAAATAGGCCGCCCCGACCCATTTAAGGGCCGTGAACATCGTAGCTGATGCTAGAACCAATGCGCCCAGTCCCAATAGCGAGGCCGTCATGGCCACCAGATCCCCAACAGCTACGCCCGTGGCCGAGGCCACGGCCACGCTGCGCCCTTTGGACAAAGCATAGCTGAGCACCAGCAAGACAGTCGGGCCCGGGATTAGCAGGAGGGCGGTGGAAGCAGCGACAAAAGCGAGCCAAAGATCAAGGGACATTGGAAATCCTGTTAATGCGTTTTTCGCAGCAAGCCCGGACCGGCGCGCAAGGTCAAGCCCGGCGTGTCTGTGTGGTCAAACGCATCAAAGCTTCTAGCGGGCCGCTTTTGAACTTTCGAGACCACAAAATCGCAAAGCCCGAGGATGCCGCGCAAAACGCAAACGCGCAGCCCACGATTTGAGGGGCGTTCAGTGATCCGTTCAGCAAACCTGCCTCTTCTAATATGCCCATGCCGATCAGGATGTGAGCCATATAGAGCGTCAGGCTCTGCCGACCGGGCGCAGTCAGGGCGGGGCCGATGCGCAGCTTTTCGATCTTTGGCCACAGTTTCAGCAGTAGTCCGATCACAACACAAGCCGACCCTGTACCGGCAATGATGTAGAACGGCCCCGGCGGGATGGATTCAGTCCCCAAATAGGCGGCCAGATCAGGATCCGTGACCAGCATTTGCGGGAAATGGGCAAAAACAGCAGCTCCGAACCCCCACATGATCAGCCTGTGTTGAATGCAAATCGTGTGCAGCTCTGACCGCCCGATGGCCATGCCGATCAACAGGAAAGCTGTCCAAGGCAGGACCGGGTGCCAGCCGTTGAAGAAAAGGTTGCGCAAGAAGCCGGGCAGGGTCCAAAGGTCGGTGTATGTCAACGTGTCCCAATCCCAGCCAAGGTCATAGTTGAATATCATGACCGCCAGAACCGCCAATGCCATCACACTGACAGAACCCAGCCACAAACCGCCAGTTGGTGCCGCCAGGAAAGCTGCGCCGACAACAAAGTACACCGCATAAAAATGCAGGATGTCGGCGTCAAATACGGTCATGTTAATCAGACCCAGCACGAACAGAAACGCTGCCCTCCGCAGTAGCATTGAGGCAGAAACAGAAGACAATCCAATTCCGATTCCGGCCAGGATCACAAACAACGCGGCCGCGCGGCCTTCGAGCGCATCGATCAGGATCGACGCCCAGTCATTACCAGGTGCGACCTGAGCTGCGATGCGGAAATTCACCAAAACCATTCCGCAGAATGCCAGAAACCGGGCCGCGTCCAATGCCTCAAGTCGCTTCATTCCATTTCTCTGCTTTGTCAGTGTTCTGGTGGTGTGTCCGAACCACAGATCGGTGCAATGCATGCGCAGTTTCAAGATGTTGCGCCAAAAAGAACCTTGGTCTTGCAACGCGGCAACAAGTTTTAAGATTGAATTAAGTGTTCGCCGTTTCGCTTGAAACAAGTTCTTGGGCCACCAACGTTGGAACGGAGCCAATGCTTCGGAGAGACTGATGATTCAAGCAGATCAAACCAGCGCACCTGAAACCAACCACTCGCGGCTTGCTCGTGTAAAGGGCGTGCTGATCCTTTTGGTGCCGGTCCTTGCAGTAATCTACGCGGGCATCGTGGGGTACATGTATGTGAACCAGCAATCGCTTTTGTTCAAACCCGAGGGTGAATTGCCCGCGCCCAATTCCGTGGGGTTGGCCGATGTTGATCCTGTTTCCCTAACGATGTCCGATGGTGTCACGTTGACAGCGTGGTCCGCCCCGCCTGCGACCGATGGTGCGCCGACGGTTTTGTTCTTTCACGGCCAAACCGGCAATCTGGGAGATCGGGCCGACCGGATGAGAGAGATCCTCAACAGTGGATTTGGCCTGTTGGCCCCCAGCTATCGCGGCTACCCGGGCAGTGAAGGCGAACCGTCTGAGATGGCGCTGATTTCCGATGGCATCCAGATGTATGACCAGTTGGATCGCCAGGGAACTCAGGTTGTGTTGCTTGGCCAAAGCCTTGGAACGGGCGTTGCCGCGGCGGTTGCGGAACAGCGCCCGAATGCGCAACTCCTGGTGCTGGAGGCGCCCTTTACGGCGACTGTGGACGTTGCGGCGGAAAGATACCCATTGCTTCCTGTGCATGCTTTGATGCGAGATCAGTTCGCGACCCGTGATTTGATCGAGAACGTCACCGTTCCGACCCTGATCTTTCACGGAACCGATGATGAAACGGTTCCGCTGCATCATGCAGAAGCCCTGGCTGTGATGGCTGGGGATACGGCGCAGATCCATGTCATCGAGGATGGCACCCACAACGACCTCTGGTCACATGGTCTGTGGGATCAGGTCCAACAATCTCTGCCTGCAAACTGAGGGTGCGGGTCAGAGAACGCGGCCCGCAACCGCATCCAGCTTGGCCAACAAGGTAGGATCACGCTTTTCCGGCGCAGTCAGGATGGCGAACTCCAGCGCCCGGTCGCAGCCATGGGGGCAGGGTGCGCGTTCAGCACCCAGCAGATCGGGTAGGCCTTTGACCAGCGCGCGGCCCTTCTCGGCATTTCCCGTCAGCGTGGCGATAATGGCGGTGACGTCTACTTCGCCGTGATCCGGGTGCCAGCTGTCGTAATCGGTGACCATGGCAATCGAGGCATAACAAAGCTCGGCTTCTCGGGCGAGTTTTGCCTCGGGCATGTTGGTCATGCCGATCACATCACAGCCCCAGTGTTCGCGATACATCTTGGATTCCGCCAGTGTCGAGAATTGTGGCCCCTCCATTGCCAGATATGTGCCCCCGCGATGGATCGTGATCCCGGCAGTCTTTCCGGCAGTCTCACATGCGTCCGACAATCGCGGACAAGTGGGGTGCGCGACGCTGACATGGGCCACGCATCCGGTGCCGAAAAAGCTTTTATCTCGCGCAAAAGTCCGGTCAACGAACTGATCGACGATTACGAAATCCCCCGGCGCCATATGCTCGCGGAACGAACCACAGGCCGAGACAGAGATCACGTCTGTCACACCAAGCCGTTTCAATGCATCGATATTGGCACGATAAGGCACCTCGGTCGGGGAATGTACGTGACCGCGCCCATGGCGGGGCAGGAATGCCATGCCCACGCCATTCAGCGATCCGGTCAGGATCTGGTCCGAGGGATCGCCCCACGGCGTCTCAACGGTGACCCATTCCGCATTTTCCAAACCATCGATATCGTAAATTCCTGATCCACCGATGATTGCGATTTTGGTCTGAGTCATGGCTGCTCTCCGTGAAAAACTGGTGAAAGAGTTCTGCTTGGCGACCGCTGGTTTGGCAAGTGGCTTCAAGGGTTTGTGTATGGTGTCTGTTAGCTATGCGTCCTGCGCATATCAGGGTCCCGCTGGGTGCAGTATCTAAGACTGGACATGACAGGTAAAAGGCCCCTTTCGCGCGAACAAACAAACCCACAGGACGTTCTATGCCCCGAGCCATGCTGGCAAGCTTTGCCAATCGTATAGCCAAACCCGATCTCCGCTGGATGCCGGACGAGGGGCTGACGGTCTCGCGCCTGCGCATTGAACTGTTGTCCGGCTTGACCGTGGCGCTGGCCCTGGTCCCCGAGGCGGTGGCTTTTGCCTTTGTCGCAGGTGTGCACCCATTGGTCGGGCTTTATGCTGCGTTCATGGTGGGTTTGATCACCGCGCTCATCGGCGGTCGTCCAGGCATGATTTCGGGCGCAACAGGTGCGCTGGCCGTTGTCATGGTGGCGTTGGTGGCTGAACACGGGGTGGAATATCTGTTCGCCACTGTGGTTTTGATGGGCGTTCTGCAGGTTATTGCCGGCGCAATGCACTGGGGTCGATTCATCCGATTGGTGCCACATCCGGTGATGCTGGGCTTTGTAAATGGTCTGGCCATCGTGATCTTTCTGGCTCAGATGGGTCAGTTCAAGGTTCCCGGCACCATGGAGAATACCGGCCACGGTGTCGGTGGCGGCGAATGGCTTTCCGGGCTGCAACTATACACGATGCTGGGTCTGGTTGCCCTTACCATGGCGGTGATCTGGATCATGCCGCGCATAACCCGCATCGTTCCCGCGCCGCTGGCCGGTATCGTCGTAGTGGCCGCGCTGGTGATTGGTTTTGGACTGGACGTGCCGCGCGTTGGCGATCTGGCCTCGATCGAGGGTGGTCTGCCTCAATTCCACATCCCGATGGTGCCGCTGAACTGGCAAACCTTTGAGATCATTCTGCCTTACGCCGTCATTCTGGCCGCCATTGGTTTGATCGAATCCCTTTTGACCCTGAACCTAGTTGGCGAGATCACCGGAAAACGCGGAGGTGCCTCGCAGGAGTGTATCGCGCAGGGTGTTTCTAACGTGGCCACTGGTTTCTTTGGGGGCATGGGCGGCTGCGCCATGATCGGTCAGTCGATGATCAACGTGAAGTCCGGCGGTCGTACCCGTATCGCCGGCATCGCTGCGGCCCTGTTCCTGCTAATCTTTATCCTGTTCGCCTCGCCATTGATCGAGCAAATCCCACTGGCCGCGTTGGTTGGTGTAATGTTTATGGTGGTGATTGGCACCTTCGCGTGGAACTCGTTCAAGATCATGCGCAAAGTTCCTCTGATGGATGCTTTCGTCATTGTTCTCGTGACAGTTGTAACGGTGATGGAGGACCTTGCAGTTGCCGTCGTTGTTGGCGTGATCGTGTCGGCACTGGCCTATGCTTGGAACAACGCCAAACGTATCCATGCGGTCACACGGGACTCGGAAACGGAACAGGGCGCAAAGGTCTATGAGATTCAGGGGCCGTTGTTCTTTGGTTCATCCGACGGCTTCATCGAACTCTTCGACGTGCCGAGTGACCCCGACACCGTTATCGTCGACTTCGCTGAAAGCCGCGTCGTGGACCAGTCCGCGCTTCAGGCTATCGAGAATATCGCCGCCAAGTACGAGGCCGCAGGCAAGCGTGTCATGCTACGTCACCTCAGCCGCGATTGTCACAAGCTGCTGAACAAGGCTGGTCACCTGATGGTCGACAGCGATGACGACCCGGATTACGAACTGGCGGTGGATTATTCGGTCCGCACCGGCATTCTGGGTGGACACTGACACGAAAAAGGGCGGCCAAATTGGTCGCCTTTTTACTTCCTGGCAATGCGTTCCAGCATTTCGATATCACCAGACAGCAAGGCGTCTTCAGCATCGGCCACGGCTTCGGCGGGCCAATCCCACCAGGACAAAGCCTGCAAACTTTCAATCACTTCGGGGGTAAACCTAAAACGCCGAACTTCTGCTGGATTGCCGGTGACAACGGCATAAGCCGGAATATCTCCGCGCACGACCGAGCCTGCGCCGATGATGGCTCCGTTCCCGATCCGGACACCCGGCAGGATCATCGCGCCATATCCGATCCAGACATCATGACCGATGACTGTATCGCGGGTATCCGGCTGAAACTCCGTCATCTGTTCTGTGTCAAAAACCGGAAATGGAAAGCAAGTCAGCCCGTCCATCGCGTGATTGGCGGAGGACGTGATGAAGCGAACCCCATGGGCGATCTGACAGAACTTTCCTAGCACCAGTCTTTCTCGTGAGAATGGAAAAAGATAGGGGGCCAACCGTGAAGCCCAGTCTTCGGGTGCTTCGAAATCTGACGCATAGCTGAACGCCCCGGCCTGAAACCGAGGGTGATCGATCGCCTGAGACAGGAAAACCGTTCCCTTGTGATCGGAACCATCGGGGAGCGTGATCGGGTATCTGCGCGAAGGGTCAGGCAATGGCATCAGTCATCTGGTCTTGAAAGGCTGAAGAGATCGGTAACGACCGAATAATCACGGTACCCAAGACGTGCCAGCGGATTAAAGGAAGTAACGTCAAACTTCCCGTCGCGGATATGATCGTCATGCAAATGAACACCAGTCACCTCGCCAAACACCACTCGGTTAGCTTCGCCCGGCAGGGTTACGATCTGCGTGAGCTTGCATTCCAGCGCAGCTGGAGCCCCTTCGATACGGGCGCAAGAGATGGTTTCGCATTCCACCGGTGACAGCCCGGCATGGCCAAACTCATCAACGTCTTTTGGTAGGCCAGCCGAGCTGGCATTCATCGCATCCCGATGCGCATGGGCCACAACATTGACGCAGAATACGCCCGTGGCCTCGATATTGGCGAGACTGTCCTTCGTGCCGTCCTGGTCGTGTTTAGTTCCTGTCGAGGCAAACATGACTTGCGGGGGCGTGTAGGCGACCCCATTAAAAAACGAGTAGGGTGCCAGATTGTTGATGCCATCTTGGTCGCGTGTGGAAATCCAGCCGATGGGCCGCGGCGTAATAATGGCGTTGAATGGATTGTGCGGCAGGCCATGGCCGTCTTCGGGGCGATAGAACATATAATCTCCAAGCGTTTGCCCAAGGCGTACCGAAGTGCTAGGGCGATTGCCAGCAAGGAAAAGAGGGCAGGGTGCAGCAGTTCGTGATCAGGCCGGAAGAGCCGGATGATTGGTGGGAGGTCGAGGCCCTTTATGACCTGTGCTTTGCGCCCGGGCGCGAGGCGCTGTCCTCCTATCGTTTGCGCGACGACGTACCGCCGGTTTCGGGCCTGTCACTTGTTGCGCGCGACGGACAGGGCATTCTGGCCGGTGCGATCCGGTTCTGGCCTGTGCATGTAGGCGATCATGACGCATTGTTGCTTGGCCCAGTGGCGGTACACCCAACCCATCAGGGTGAAGGTCTGGGCGGTTTTCTGATCCACCAGGGGCTTGAGGCAGGTCGCGAAATAGGCTGGCAAAGGGCGATGCTGGTGGGCGATGCGCCGTACTATGCCCGTTTCGGGTTTACCCGGCTTTCCGGCGTAGAAATGCCCCCGCCAACAAACCCCGACCGTGTATTGGGCGTGGAATTGAGCCCAGGTGAATGGTCAGGCGTAAGCGGCGTGGTGACCCGCTGGATGCGCTGAACTATTGAAACACCGGCATTCAACCCCGATGTTTAACGGCAGGAGGGTTTTCATGCAGGACGTGCTTCTTGTCGAAAAACTGGATACCGAAGCCGAATTGGATCGGTTGGCCAGGCACTACAGATCTGCCGGGGGGCCGGGCGTCAAACTATTGAACAGTTTGGGCGGATCCGCAGAATCGTTGTTGGACCAACTTCCGGCATCTGTACGGCAGGGCCTGACTGGGGCCACAGAACAGGCGCTTTGGCTTGCAATGCACGCAGCCGAGGGGTCGCGACGGGCCGTTCCTGATCAAAAGCCCTGGGTCAACACCGCTGTCGCAACGGCGATGGGTGCTGCAGGTGGTATGGGTGGCGTGTCAACCGCACTGATGGAATTGCCAGCTACGACCGCCATGTTATTGCGCGCAATTCAGGGGGCGGCGTTCCGCGAAGGGTTCGATCCATCGGAAGAAGGCGTCAAGTTTGACTGCGTTCGAGTTCTGAGTGCGGCCGGACCGTTGTCATTTGACGATGGTGCCGATTTCGGCTTTTTCTCAGTTCGCCTGACATTGACTGGCCCTGCAATGCAAAAGCTTATTGCGGCGGTTGCACCACGCCTGTCCATTGTGCTGGGCCAAAAGCTGGCGGCACAATCGGTCCCGGTCCTGGGGGCAATCGCGGGGGGCGGTACGAACTACGTCTACACCCGTTACTATCAGCAGGTGGCTCGGGTTCATTTTGGTCTGCGGCGACTGGCGATTGATGCCGACATCCCGCACGAAGATCTTGTTCGGAAACTGGCGTCGCGCCTTTGATTCCTGTCTGATGGCTTTAAAAAGGCCGCGCTATATGGTATCCGTGATTTATCCGACCGCTAAATATACGAAAAACTCAATGGTCGGTGAACGAGTGTGAGAGCAGTTGGAAAGGCAGCGCGGCGTGATCGATTCAAAGCGATCATCGTATCTGCAGGGAAACGTTCAGAACCTGCAGCTAAAGCATCAATCAGCGGCCTTGTGCTATCGCATTAAACACGGGCGGCTCAAGGTATTGCTGATTACAACGCGTAAGTCCAAGCGATGGATCATACCAAAAGGGTGGCTGATAAACGGCATTTCTTCATCGCAGACCGCTGGCAGAGAGGCATGGGAAGAGGCCGGCGTGAAAGGGAAGTGCGCAATCCAGCCAATTGGGCGTTTCACATACGTCAAAACCCGCGCCAGCAGAGGCCCCGTAGTATGTTTGGTGGATGTCTTTCCGCTCTGTGTTACGTCTGTTGCATCAGAATTCCCCGAACGGGCCCAACGAAAGCGAAAATGGCTTTCGCCCGGAAAAGCAGCCTCCCGGGTCAAATCACCAGAACTGTGCCAATTGTTACACAAACTTGACCCAATTCTACACTGACTCGCCATTCGAAGGGCTTGATCTTGCCATGTCTGTCGGTATCTATTTGGCTACCGGAAAATGGACGGACCATGATTCAATATTCGCTGAAATGCGGCCGCAACCATACATTTGACAGTTGGTTTCAATCGGCCGCCGCTTACGACAAACTCGCATCCGCTGGCATGGTGACCTGCGTGGTGTGTGGTGATGCGAATGTTGAAAAGGCCATCATGACACCTCGGGTTCGTCCGGCGCGCAATGCGCAAACGCCTGAGCAAAGGGACGATTCAATCGACACCGCGACCCCGTCACCAGATATTGAGAAGGTACTGGCCGATCTGCGCCGCAAGGTCGAGGAGAACTCGGACTACGTAGGCAAGGACTTTGCCAAAGAGGCACGCAAGATCCACTTGGGTGATGCGCCCGAACGCGCAATCTATGGCGAGGCCAAGCCCGATGAGGCAAAAGCGCTGATCGAAGATGGTGTCCCGGTTTCACCGCTTCCTTTTCTGCCCACCCGCAAAACGAACTGATCTATGCATATTGTCATTACCGGGGCCAATCGCGGAATTGGACAAGCTCTGGCAGATCGATATCGCGCGCAAGGGCATGACGTAACCGGAACTGCACGGGATACCAGTGCACAGGTTGTGCTGGATGTGACAGACCCGGCTCAGCACCGGCTCAGCAGGCTGATATGGCCGAGGGGCTTGTCGGTCGCCCGGTTGATTTGTTGATCTGCAATGCTGGAGTATACTTAGACAAAGGCCACGACATCGACGGCTTTCCGGCAGACATGTGGGCGCAGAGTTTCGCGACCAATGTGACAGGCGTGTTTCTAACCGTGCAGGCGCTTTTGCCCAATCTTCGGGCAGCGCAAGGCAAGGTTGTGATCCTGTCGTCGCAGATGGCGTCGCATACACGCGCGCCCGGTGGCAGCTATATTTATCGCGCGTCCAAAGCGGCAGCCCTGAATTTGGGGCGGAATCTTGCGACCGATCTGCGTGCTGATGGTATATCGGTGGGCATCTACCATCCGGGTTGGGTACAGACGGATATGGGCGGCACTCAGGCTGAGATCACTGTGGATCAAGCAACAGATGGGCTGCTTTGCCGCTTTGAGTCACTGTCACTGGCCACGACCGGGTGTTTTGAAACCTGGGATGGTCAGCCGCACGATTATTGACGTTTCAGCGCTGCCGTTGGGATTTCGTAAACTTCATCTGGGTCGATGAAGACCACTGTCAGGTCGCCCCGTGTTTCGTGACTGATCCGGGCAGGTGAGCTGCTGGAGGTCGGTACGCCATCAGTGAAATAGATGCTACGTACTTCGGCGCCGCCCAATCCGACAGCAAGGGTCGTGGTTCCGTCGTCATGGTGACGCAGCTCGGCGTGGCAGCTGCTCAGTGCTGCTCCGCCTTTGGCACAGGGCACCGTACCCAGTGCATTCTTGCCGTCGGTTGCAGCCAGGGTTGAGACCTGTGCAACGGCGGATGAGGACAAAAGAACGAGGGCTGCGGCAGCGCGGATCATGGGGAACCTCTGGGAATAAATTCGAGTTGCAGGCTGACAGCCTCTTGGTCGGTTGTAAAGCGATCAGGCGCGGCCATCCGACTGGTTTTGAACTCTTGCCCTTGCGGCCCCCCTCGCATAAGACGCACGGGACCAGAAATCCAAGGCGCGGAGACACTTGCCCCCATGCCCTTACTCGTGATGAAATTTGGCGGCACTTCGGTGGCCAACCTTGACCGTATCCGCCGCGCAGCCAAGCGCATCGGCGTCGAAGTGGCGAAGGGCTATGACGTGATCGTCATCGTGTCGGCCATGTCAGGCAAGACGAACGAGCTTGTGGGCTGGGTCGATGAAACTTCACCGCTTTATGATGCGCGTGAATATGATGCCGTTGTATCCTCAGGTGAGAATATCACGGCTGGTCTGATGGCGTTGACGCTGCAGGAAATGGATGTCCCGGCACGCAGCTGGCAGGGCTGGCAGGTTCCGCTGATGACCACGAGTGCCCACAGCCAGGCCCGGATCGAAGAAATCCCGACCGATAACCTGAACCAGAAGTTTGGCGAGGGCATGAAAGTTGCTGTTGTCGCAGGCTTCCAGGGCATCAGCCCTGAAGGTCGTATCACGACCCTTGGCCGGGGTGGGTCGGACACGACCGCCGTGGCATTTGCTGCGGCCTTCGGTGCCGAGCGGTGTGACATCTATACGGATGTTGACGGCGTCTATACCACCGATCCGCGCATCTGCGAAAAGGCCCGCAAGCTGGACCGCATTTCGTTCGAGGAAATGCTGGAACTGGCTTCGCTGGGGGCCAAGGTGCTGCAGACACGCTCTGTCGAACTGGCGATGCGCTACAAGGTAAAACTGCGCGTTCTTTCAAGCTTTGAGGAACAATCCGACGAGGCCGGTACGCTGGTCTGCGATGAGGAGGATATCATGGAATCCAATGTTGTGGCCGGTGTGGCCTATTCCCGCGACGAAGCCAAGATGACCGTTGTCTCGGTGGCTGACCGCCCGGGCATCGCATCGATCATCTTTACCGCGCTCAGCGATGCGGGCGTGAATGTGGATATGATCGTGCAGAACATCTCGGACGAAGGGCGCACGGACATGACCTTTTCCTGCCCTACCGATCAGGTGGCCCGCGCCGAACAGGCCTTGCTGGCGATCAAGGACGCGGGCGAGCTGAACTATGCCGAACTGGTTGCGGATCAGGATGTCTGCAAGGTGTCGGTCGTGGGAATCGGCATGCGTTCGCAATCGGGCGTGGCGGCCAAGATGTTCAAGGTGCTCTCGGATGAGGGGATCAACATCAAGGTCATTACAACCTCTGAGATAAAAATTTCCGTCCTTGTCGACAGGAAATACATGGAACTTGCTGTTCAGGCACTGCATGATGCCTTTGAATTGGACAAGGCAGCCTGAGCGTTTCAGCCAAAGGTTTCGCCTAACTCCGTAAATTGGGTGGGCTATGGCGGAAGGCACCGAAACAGAATCCCGCAAGCTGCTGGGTCGGCTGCGCGAAGAGATGGCGAGCGAAGCCGCCGGTCAGGAACGTCTTGACCGGATCACGCATCTGATTGCTGACAGCATTCGGGCCGAGGTGTGCTCGATCTACTTGTTCCGGGATTCCGACACGCTTGAGCTATGTGCGACCGAAGGGCTGTCGCCAGAGGCGGTTCACAAAACGCGTATGCGGTTGGGTGAAGGCCTTGTGGGTCGTGTCGCGCAATCCGGAAAAGTCGTGAACACCGCGGACGCGCCTTCGACCAAAGGCTTCCGGTATATGCCGGAAACCGGAGAAGAGAGGTTTTCGTCTTTCATTGGGGTGCCGATCCAGCGATTGGGTGAAAAGCTGGGCGTACTGGTCGTGCAATCCCGTGATGCGCGTGTGTACTCCGCCGACGAGGTATACGCGCTGGAAGTGGTCGCCATGGTTCTGGCCGAAATGACCGAACTTGGCGCTTTTGTGGGTGAGGGCGCGGCCTTGTCGCCCCGCCATCAGCAATCGGTGCAATTCGAAGGCGGGCCGGCACAAGAAGGATCCGCCGAAGGCCACGTCTGGTTGCATGAACCTCGTGTTGTTGTCACTAACCCGATTGCGGAAGACCCTCATCGCGAACGCGAACGTCTGAGCGAGGCAGTCGACGAGTTGCGCGTGGGCGTCGATAAGATGCTTGAGATTTCGCAGGGCGGGGACAAGGAGCAGCTTCAGGTTCTGGAAGCCTATCGCATGTTCGCCAATTCCAAAGGCTGGATGCGCCGGATGGAAGAGGACATTGCCCTGGGCCTCAGCGCTGAAGCAGCCGTGGAAAAGGAACAATCGCAGGCCCGCGCCCGTATGGGGCAGGTCACCGACCCCTATCTTCGGGAACGGCTGGCCGATCTGGATGACCTCAGCAACCGGCTTTTGCGAATCCTTACCGGTCAGGGCGCAACCAACGGGGCCGACCTGCCACCCGATCCGATCCTGATCGCCCGCAATATCGGACCCGGTGACCTTTTGGAGTATGGCCGCTCCCTAAAAGGAATTGTGCTTGAGGAAGGGTCTGTCGGTAGCCACGCAACCATTGTCGCCCGTGCCTTGGCAATTCCGCTGGTGGTCCATGTGGGGCACATTACGACAGAGGCGCTAAATGGCGACCAAATCTTGGTCGATGGCGATCAGGGCATCGTGCATCTGCGCCCTGAGGATACCGTTGTCACTGCTTTCCGCGACAAGATCGCTATGCAGGCCAAAGCGCAAGAACGATATGCCTCGATCCGCGATACCCCAACCGTGACACGCGACGGTGAGCGGATAAATCTGGTCATGAACGCGGGGCTGATGGCTGACCTGCCGTCGCTGGGCAATTCCGGCGCCGAAGGTGTCGGCCTGTTTCGGACCGAGCTTCAGTTTCTGATCCGCAATCAGATGCCCAAGCGATCCGAGCTTGTGACACAATATCAGCGTGTTATGGATGCCGCAGACGATAAGCGCGTGGTGTTCCGAACGCTGGATATCGGGTCGGACAAAGTTCTGCCCTATATGAAACATGTTGAAGAGCCGAACCCGGCCTTGGGTTGGCGCGCTATCCGCGTTGGTTTGGACAAGCGCGGCGTTATGAGGATGCAGTTGCAGGCCCTGATGCGCGCTGCAAACGGTCGCCCGCTGACATTGATGTTCCCCTTCGTCGCGCAAGCTGACGAATTCCGCGAGGCCAAGTGGGAGGTCAACAAAACCATCGAGCGCGAAAAGCGTCTGGGTCATGTACTGCCGCAATCGATCGAAGTCGGCGCAATGCTTGAGACACCATCGCTTGCTTTTGCCCCGCAGAAGTTCTTTGACGAGGTCGATTTTGTCTCGATCGGTGGCAATGACCTTAAACAGTTCTTTTTTGCCGCGGACCGCGAAAACGAATTGGTACGCCGACGCTATGACACTCTGAATGTCAGTTTCCTCAGCTTCATCGAGCGGATTGTTGAGCGCTGCAATATCTCGAACACGCCGCTCAGCTTCTGCGGAGAAGATGCCGGGCGACCGGTTGAGGCACTCTGTCTTGCCGCCATGGGTATTCGAACCCTTTCGATGCGACCGGCGTCGATTGGCCCGGTCAAAAGCGTGCTGTTGCGCGCCGACCTGCAATCTCTGCGCAAGATCATCGCCGACGCCCGCCATCGCGGAGAACAATCGGTTCGACCCGCGGTAATGGAGTGGCTGCGGAATCTGGGTTGATTTTCCGGCCGCGCTTCCCTATTCAGGGCTCAAATGTTAGCGGTAACAACGTCCGTATCACGTGATTTTGCAAGTTTTGCACCAATGTGATGCCAGCAAGATTTGAAGGAGCCCCTAGATGGTTTCACGCGTAATTCCGGTACACCCGTTCGATCTGGTGTTATTCGGCGCGACCGGTGATCTGGCGCAGCGCAAGATATTGCCGGGGCTTTATCATCGTTTCGAAGTCGGCCAGATGCCAGAAGACGCCCGGATCATCGGCACGGCACGGTCCGACATGGACAGCGAAGGGTTCCGCAACCAGATACGCGCCTCGATGAAAGAGTTTGCACCCGCGTTCAAAAAAGATGTTCTGGATCAGTTTCTGAGCCATGTTGAGTACGTTCCCGTTGACGCAATGGGGGAATCTGGCTGGACAGATCTTGCCAAGGCCCTGCGTCCTGATGTCGTGCGCGCATTCTACCTGTCGGTTGGCCCCAGCCTGTTTTCGGGCATCGCGCAGCGGCTAAGCGATCATGGCTTGGCAACGCCCGAAAGTCGTATCGTGGTTGAGAAACCATTTGGCCACGATCTGGCGTCGGCCAAGGCTCTGAACACTGGGCTCCGGGCCTGCTTTGAAGAACATCAAATTTACCGGATCGACCACTATCTGGGAAAAGAAACGGTGCAGAACCTGATGGCGCTGCGCTTTGCCAATTCCCTGTTCGAACCGCTCTGGAATGCGACCCATGTGGATCACGTTCAGATCACTGTCGCCGAGACCGTTGGCGTTGAAGGGCGCGGCGCTTACTATGATCAGTCCGGCGCGATGCGGGACATGGTGCAAAACCACCTTGTACAGCTGTTGTGCCTGACGGCGATGGAACCTCCATCCAAGTTTTCTCCAAACGCGGTGCGTGACGAAAAGGTCAAGGTGATCGAGGCGCTCGAGCCGGTTGCATCCACAGATATCGCACGTGGCCAGTATCGCTCGAGCAAGGGCGACGACGGTTATCTGGATCATGTTGGCAACCCCGCGAGCCGCACCGAGAGCTATATCGCGCTCAAGGTCCATCTTGGCAATTGGCGGTGGGCAGGCGTGCCATTTTACCTGCGAACAGGCAAACGGCTGCGGGCGCGGGAATCGGAAATCGCAGTGTTCTTCCGAGATCCGCCGCATACGATCTTTCCCAATGTCGGGCCCCTGCACGGCAACGTGTTGGTGATCCGCTTGCAACCGGACGAGGGCATTACCTTGCGCACAACGATCAAAGAGCCGGGGCAGGGCGGGTTCCGCCTGTCAGATGTTGCCCTGGACATGAGTTTTGCCGAGGCGCTGGGGGATGAGGCGAAATCGCCGGATGCATATGAGCGTCTGGTGATGGATGTTATCCGCGGCGACCAAACCTTGTTCATGCGCGGGGACGAGGCCGAAGCGGCCTGGGCCTGGGTTGATCCCATCATTCAAAGTTGGGAAGACCGTGGCGACCGCCCGGCGAAATATGATCAGGGCAGTTCCGGCCCTGAAGAAGCACTGATGCTGATGCATCGCGATGGGCGCCGCTGGCGTCAGATCGGAGGGTAATCATGGTCCATCCTGTCATCACCGACGTCACTCAACGTATCATCGACCGCAGCGCCGACCTGCGCGGCCCTCATATTGAACGCATGGAACATGCCCGATCCAAGGGGCCGGCGCGCGCGCATTTGTCGTGCAGCGGACAAGCCCACGCATATGCTGGCGCGGGTGAGGATCAGCAGTCGATGGCGACCGGTTCCGCCGGCAATCTGGGTATTGTGACGGCCTATAATGATATGCTGTCCGCCCATCAGCCGTTTGAGCGTTATCCCGGTCTGATCCGCGACGCGATCCGCGCAGCGGGCGGAACCGCACAGGTCGCGGGTGGCGTGCCGGCCATGTGTGACGGGGTTACCCAAGGCGAAGCTGGAATGGAGCTGTCTCTGTTCTCCCGCGACGTGATTGCCTTAGCGACCGGAGTGGCGCTGAGCCACAACACATATGATGCGGCCGTTTTCCTTGGCGTCTGCGACAAGATCGTTCCCGGTCTGATCATCGGAGCACAGGCCTTCGGACATCTGCCCGCCGTCTTCTTGCCAGCTGGTCCGATGACCAGCGGTCTGCCCAATGATGAAAAAGCCAAGGTTCGCCAGAAATTCGCTGCCGGTGAAGTGGGCCGCGACGAATTGATGAAGGCCGAAATGGCTGCCTATCACGGACCTGGAACCTGTACTTTTTATGGCACTGCAAACACCAATCAGATGCTGATGGAGTTCATGGGCCTGCACCTGCCGGGGTCGAGCTTCGTCAACCCCAACACGCCGCTGCGAGACGCGCTGACCGAGGAAGGGGCGCGCCGCGCCCTGTCGCTGAGCGCGCTGGGCAATCACTACACGCCGGTCTATCAGGTTTTGGATGAGCAGGCGTTTGTGAACGGTATTGTGGGTTTGATGGCCACGGGCGGCTCGACCAACCTGCTGATCCATCTGATCGCTATGGCGCGCGCAGGTGGTATCGTGCTGGATTGGCAGGATTTTTCCGACATTTCCGCCGTGGTGCCTTTGGTTGCTCGGGTTTACCCGAACGGCCTGGCGGATGTGAACCACTTCCACGCGGCGGGTGGTCTCGGATATTGCATCGGCACCTTGTTGGAAGACGGGTTGCTGCATCCCGACACGCTAACTGTCGCTGGGCAGGGCCTGCACAATTACACCAAAGAACCCAAGCTGAAAGACGGTGAATTGGTCTGGGAAGACGGGGCAGGTCATAGCCTGAACGAAAAAATCGTTCGCTCGGCAAAGGATCCGTTTCAACCCACCGGCGGACTGTCTCGCCTTACGGGTAATCTGGGTACCGGCGTTATGAAAGTCTCGGCCGTTGCCCCGGAACATCAGATCGTCGAAGCGCCGGTGCGCGTGTTCCATGATCAGGACGAAGCGAAAGCTGCGTTCAAGGCAGGAGAGTTCACAGGCGACGTTATCGTGGTTGTTCGATTTCAGGGACCAAAGGCCAATGGCATGCCTGAGCTTCACTCGTTGACGCCGATGCTGTCGATTTTACAGGGTCGCGGCCAAAAGGTGGCTCTTGTAACCGACGGCCGTATGTCCGGCGCGTCCGGGAAAGTCCCCGCTGCGATCCATATTTGCCCAGAGGCGCTGGATGGCGGGCCGATCGCATATCTGCAGGATGGTGACATCCTGCGTGTTGATGCCGTGAAGGGAGAGCTTGAGATCCTGACCCAGGGGGTCTTGGACCGTGCACCTGCCACCGCTGATCTGTCGGCCAATCAACATGGCTTAGGGCGCGACCTATTCGGTGCCTTTCGCCAAAACGTCGGATCTGCAGACGCCGGCGCCAGCATATTTGGAGCGTGATCCATGTCTAAAACCCACCGTACGCGTGAAATCTGCGCTCTTGCGCCTATCGTTCCGGTCCTTGTTGTCGATGACGCCGCCAAGGCGCGCCCTTTGGCAGAGGCACTTGTCGCAGGTGGCTTGCCCGCGCTTGAGGTTACCTTGCGTACCCCCGCCGCGCTGGACGCGATCCGCGCAATGGCGGATGTGCCGGGAGGTGTTGTCGGCGCAGGCACTTTGGTCACGCCGGAAGATGTGCGCGCCGCCAAAGAAGCCGGCGCTCAGTTTGGTGTCTCGCCCGGTGCCACTGACGCGCTGATCGCAGCTTGTGAGGCGGTGGGCCTGCCCTTGCTGCCCGGCGCCGCAACTGCCAGCGAGGCGATGCGCCTTTTGGAACATGGCTATGACATGCTCAAATTCTTTCCGGCCGAGGCCTCGGGTGGTGCGCCGGCATTGAAAGCAATCGGCGCCCCGCTGCCGCAAATCAAATTCTGCCCGACGGGTGGCGTTTCACCCGAAAATGCGAAAGATTACCTGTCTTTACCCAATGTGGTCTGCGCGGGCGGAAGCTGGGTTGCGCCAAAACAGATGGTCAGTGATGGGGACTGGGCCGGTATCGAGAGTCTTGCACGCGCGGCGTCCAAGCTGATGGATTGACGCCGCACAAAGCTGCGCTAGGGTGGGCGTCAATTCATACAGGTTGATCCCATGACAAACTCCATTTCGCTGGCGCAAGGGCGCGAATATCTGGCGATTCCAGGGCCCTCGGTTATCCCCGATGCGGTGTTACAGGCCATGCACCGTCCATCGCCCAATATATACGAGGGCGAGCTGATCGAGATGATGCCCGCGTTGACACGCGATCTGTGCCGCGTGGCCCGGACCGAGCATAGCGTCGCCATCTATATCTCCAACGGTCACGGAACGTGGGAGGCCGCGCTATCCAACGTCATCGCGCCAGGTGAAACCGTTTTGGCACCGGCATCTGGCCGGTTCACCTATGGTTGGGCCGAGATGGCCGAGGGAATTGGCGCCAAGATCGAACTGATTGACTTTGGCACATCCTCAGAGTGGGATCTCAACCAAATTGCTGAAGCTCTACGCGCGGATGTAGCGTATCAGATCAAGGCTGTTCTGGCAGTTCACGTGGACACTTCAAGCTCGATCCGGAACGACATTCCCGCGCTGCGCACCTTGTTGGACGATCTGGGGCACCCGGCGCTGCTGATGGCAGATTGCATTGCTTCGTTGGGCTGTGATCGGTTCGAGATGGACGCCTGGGGTGTCGATGTTATGGTAACGGCCTGCCAGAAAGGGCTGATGACACCAGCTGGCACGGGTTTTGTTTTCTTCAACGACAAAGCACGGGCCAAGCGCGCTTCGATGCCGCGTGTTTCGCAGTATTGGGACTGGCAGCCACGGGCCAATCCAGAACTGTTCTATCAGTATTTCAACGGCACGGCGCCAACCCATCACCTTTATGGATTGCGTGCGGCTTTGGACATGATCCATGCCGAGGGAATGGAACAGGTTTGGGCGCGTCATGAGCGTCTTGCCACGGCGATCTGGGAAGCGTGTGAAATATGGGCGCAAGGTGGCGCGCTGCAACTGAATGTCGCTGAACGTCACCATCGCAGCCGCGCTGTCACCGCATTGCGGCTCACCGAGGGACGCGGGACACCGGTGCGTGAGTTCTCCGAAAACCAACTTGGGTTGACCCTTGGTATTGGCCTGGGGATGGAAGACTGGGACGGGTGCTTTCGCCTTGGTCACATGGGTCATATCAACGGCCAGATGGTCATGGCCATGTTAGGCGGCGTGGAAACGGCTATGACCGCGCTGGACATCCCGCGCGGCAAAGGTGCGCTGGAGGCTGCGGCTGCGGTGCTTGCTTCGAAAGGTTAACGCCGCGCCTCTGCAAGCGCTTTTGGCAAGGCTTCGGCAAAGGCATCCAGATCGGTTGTGTCACCGCAGCTGACGCGGATGCAGCGATTTTGAGGAGCAGCAAAGGGCATACGAACGAAGATGCCGTGGGCAACTAGCGAGTCCAGAACCGCCTTGGCAAAGGCAGCGTCCTGCCCGCAATCAATAGCGACGAAATTGGTGGCCGAGGGCAGGGGCTCTAGCCCGTTTTCTCGGGCTATCTGACCGATCCGATCCCGTGCCTCGGCAATCTTGGTTTGTACGTGTTCCAGCCACCCGGAATCCTTCAAGGCCGCCAGCGCACCGGCTTGCGCAGCGCGGTTCATGCCGAAATGGTTGCGCACTTTGTTGAAGGCCGAAATCAAGTCCGGCGCACCGATGGCATAGCCAACCCGTGCGCCAGCCATGCCGTACACCTTTGAAAAGGTCCGCATCCGGATTATACGCGGATCATCGGCCGTCACCGGTGCGGCGGTGCCTTCGGGCGCGCATTCTACATAGGCTTCGTCAAGAACCAGCAAGCAACCGTCGGGAAGTCTGTCCATCGCGGCCAGGATATCCGCGCCTGAATGCCAGCTTCCCATCGGGTTGTCGGGGTTAGCCAGATAAACCAGCTTGGCATCCACTTCACCCGCCTTTGCAAACAGCGCAGCGGGATCTTCGTGGTCATCTTGGTACGGAACTTTGTGAAGCACTCCGCCGAACCCCGCCACATGGTAATTGAAGGTCGGGTAAGCCCCGTCTGACGTGACAACCGCGTCGCCGGGCCCGACCAATAACCGCACCAGGTAACCTAACAGCCCGTCAATCCCTTCGCCAACCACAATGTTTGCCGGTCTAACGCCTAGGTGTTCCGCCAACGCGACGCGCAGATCGTGGTTTTCCGGATCGCCATACATCCATATCCCCGTTTCAGCCATTGCCGCGATGGCCTGCGGAGAAGGTCCAAAAACGCTTTCATTTGCGCCGAGGCGCGCCACGAATGGCGCGCCGCGCTGGCGTTCCTGCGTTTCGGGGCCGACAAATGGCACGGTTGCGGGCAGGGATTGGGCAAGTGGGGTATAGCGCAGCTTTGTCATGGGGGCAGATAAACGCAAGGTCACAAGACAGGCAAGCTTGCGTTACAGCGTGCTGCTCCGCATTGTTTGCGTAACAATAAAGGGAGGAGCGTTCATGCGCATCGTTTTGGGCCTGTTGATCGTAGGTCTCGCCTATCTGGTTTTCTGGCCGGTTCCGGTTCAACCGGTGGCATGGACACCGCCCGAAGCACTGGGTTTTACTGGTGACTTTGTCGAAAACAACGCGTTGGACAAACTGGAATTGGTCTCGCTGCCTGATGGAGAGATAGGCCCCGAAGACATCGCAATCCTGCCTGACGGATCTGTTTACACGACCGCTTTGTCCGGGGCCTTGTACCGGATAGACGGCCCGGCTCCGGTCAAAATCGACGACCTTGGCGGCAGGCCACTGGGCCTGAAGGCCGGACCGGACGGCGCACTCTACATTGCCGACAGCTTCCGGGGAATTATGCGTTGGACTGGCCCCGGAACGCTTGAGACAGTGGTGACCGAGATAGGCGGCGCGCCGGTGGTCTATGCCAACCAACTGGATGTGGCAAAGGATGGGACGATCTATTTCTCAAACTCGTCCGACCGGTTCGACCCTGAAACGATGGGTGGAACCAAACCGACCTCGGTTCTTACTATCTGGGAGCAATCGAACACAGGATATGTTGCCCGACACTCTCCCGACGGGACGACTGACAAACTGGCCGAAGGTTTTGTCTATACGAACGGCGTTGCGTTGTCGCCGGATGAGGATTTTCTGCTAATCGCCGAAACGGGGCGTGCACGTGTGCACAAACTCTGGCTGACAGGCGCGAAAGCGGGACAGCAAGAGGTGTTGATGGATAACCTGCCGGGCTACCCTGACAATATTGAGGCGCAGGGCGATGGCACCTATTGGATGGCATTTGCCAGCCCGCGCGTGCCAAGCGAGGCGCTGATGCCATACCCTTTCCTGCGAAAGGTGATCTGGCGACTGGGGCCGATGGTTCGCCCGGCACCGATCCATCGTGGGATGATGGTGCATTTCGACGCTGACGGGAACATTCTGAAGACCCTGCAAGACCCCGAAGGCCGGTTAGGCATTACCACGGGCGGTAAGATCGCCGGGGATCAGTTCTATGTCATGACGCTTGATTCACCCTGGTTTGGGCGCATGCCTGCGGCAAATCTGCCCTAACGTTGTGGTGGAACTGTCCGAACCATCGGGGCATGGTACCACAAACCGGAATTAAGAGGGCTGAGATGTCACGCGTATCCATCGAATACAAAAATCACATTGCCCACGTTACTCTAACGCGCGGCGACAAGATGAACGCGTTGGATGATGCGATGATCAAAGCCATCATTTCCGCCGGGCAAGAGGTCGCCGCCTCGGACGCCCGCGCGGTGGTGTTGTCGGGCCAAGGCAAAAGTTTTTGTGCGGGGCTGGACATGGCCAGCTTTGCCAGCATGGCCCAAACGGACCCGACCGAATGGCTGATGGAACGCAGTCACCACGATGCCAACGAGGTGCAGGAAGTTGCCTTGGTTTGGCAGCGAGTACCCGTTCCGGTCATTTGTGCGATCCAGGGGGTCGCTTATGGCGGCGGGCTACAACTTGCGTTGGGTGCCGACATTCGTATCGCCCACCCCGAGGCCAAACTGTCGGTGATGGAGATGAAGTGGGGCCTGATACCCGACATGGGCGGCATGGTGCTGCTGCCAAAACTGGTCCGGTCAGAC
This sequence comes from Ruegeria atlantica, assembly GCF_013032505.1. Classification (GTDB taxonomy): domain Bacteria; phylum Pseudomonadota; class Alphaproteobacteria; order Rhodobacterales; family Rhodobacteraceae; genus Ruegeria; species Ruegeria atlantica_F. The sequence goes on along the minus strand of NZ_WQCG01000003.1, from coordinate 223,802 downwards.
GTCCTACGCCTGTTGACCTACACAGCCCGTCCTATTGGCGCGACGCGGGCCGCTGAATGGGGGCTGGTGACCAAACTTTCGGATGATCCGCTGACCGAAGCAGTGGCTTTGGCCGAGGACATCGCGGGCCAAAGCCCATCGGCCATCCGGGCGGCCAAGCGCGTAATCGAGGTCGCCTATGCCAAACCGCGAAAAGAGGTGCTGTTAGAGGAGTCTTCGGAGCAGGTCGAACTGATCGGCAAGCCGGACCAGATGGAGGTCATTGCAGCAAACCTGCAAGGTCGCAAGCCAGAGTTCAAATGACCTCGCCATCCGTCGCCCGCTTGATACTTTACACCAAGGACATCGACAAGATGGTGCCTTTCTATGGGGCGCACTTTGGCTATACGGCGCGCCAGTTAGAAGGGGACCGGATTGTTGAGCTTGTGCCTGAAGGGGACGGGTTGCGCCTGTTGTTGCATCCGGCCGGCAAGGCCGCCCGCCAAGGTCAATCAGCGGTCAAAATCGTATTCGATGTCGCCGAGTATTGCAGACAAGCCGAAAAACGCGGTCTGAAATTTGGGCCTATCCATAAGGCCGATGGCTACTGTTTCGCCAATGCGAAGGATCCGTCGGGCAACTCGATTTCTGTGTCCAGCAGGGCATTTGCCCTCGGAAGCTAACGCATAAACGCGCGCCGGGCGTCGCGGGCCATATTGTAGCGCATCTCAAGCTCGGCGATCAGCCGCATCGTTGCCTTACGATCATCAGGATCGGTCTGGGACGCATAGGTTTTGCGAGCCACTTCCAGTTCTTTTTTGATACTGAACTCTTCCGGCAAAACCCCGGCCTGCGCCATGATCCGGTGGCCTGCCGCCAAGGCCGGATCGGTTTGCGCTTCGGATGAACGATCCGGCAAGGGCTGCCCTTCGCCTTCCAGGCCATCCATTTGACCTTCGGCTTGCGCCTTTTTTATCTGGCGTTCCACCAGTTTTCCAAGCGATCCCAGCATAGGCTTACGATACTTGGCCAACGTGGCCGAGAAAAGTCGTCATTTGGATCGCTTGGTAACCAAATAAGCAATGCCGCCCGCCGCCAGCCCCCAGACCGCAGCGCCCAGGCCAAAAACGGTAATGCCTGACGCGGTGATGGCGAATGTCAGAACCGCAGCTTCACGTTCTGCAGGAACCTCAAGGGCCGCAAAGGTCGCGTTTGCCAATACGCCAATCAGGGCGATGCCGGTCAGGGTGCCCATGAGCAATGGATCCGCGTGGGCCGCGAACCCGGTGATCGCCACGGCAAAAACGCCAAAGACGCAGTAAAACAGACCAGCCATGACCGCTGACCAGTAACGCTGGTTTGGATCCGGGTGGCTATCTTCATTCGAGCACATTGCGGCGGTAATTGCAGCAAGACATGTAGCCGGCGCGCCAAAAGCAGAAGACAGGATACTTGCGCCTCCGACAGCCGAGAACAGCCTGCCGGCACTCGGTACATATCCAAAACTGCGCATCACGGCGATACCTGGGATATTTTGCGTGGCCATGGTGACGATGAAAAGGGGGATACCGATCCCGATTGCCGATGCGATCGAAAAGGTCGGCATGGTCCAGACGGGGGCAGCGACCAGGTGCTCGGGTCGGACCGAGCCGTCACCAGAGTTCACAACGACAACAATTGCAGCAGCGATCACCGCAGCGGGAACCGCGATCAATCGATTGATCCGTCCAGCAATGAACCAGGTCAGGATAACGGGCAGCGCTTGCCAGGGCAGCTCAACCGCCGCCCTGAAGGGAATGATGCACAAGGGGAGCAGAACTCCGCCCAACATCGCCTGCGCAAGTGTTGTGGGAATGGCGGCTGCAAGACGCCCAAGCGGACGCCACATTCCGGCAATAACCGTAAGGGCACCGGCACAGAGAAAAGCCCCGACCGCATCGGAAAACCCGGCCAAAGGGGTCGCCGAAACCGCCAGCAAAGCGGCGCCGGGTGTCGACCATGCCACGCTAATTGGTTGCCTGTACCAAAGGCTGACCACGATCGCCGTCACACCCATTGCCACTGCTGCCATCATCAAACCGGAGGCGGCCTCAGCTTCTGAAGCACCCATTGAAACAAGGCCCTGCAGCACAATCGGGAATGAGCTGAAGAACCCTACGACCGCCACCACAAGCCCGGTCGATATTGTCTGCACAGGAGGGAAAGGGCGCGCCATGAAGTCCTCGGAGCTGTCTGCAGAACTTGCTAACAATTGGAAGCGGATGAAAACAAGTTGAAATGCGTCACCGCATAACAAAAACCCGCCGAGCAAACGGCGGGTTTGGGGAATTCGAGAACCTACAAAAAGAGGAAAATCAGGCGATCTCGGCCAGACGGGCCAGCGCCTCGTCCAGTTTCGCCTCTTCCTCTTCGCGGGCGGCAAGGTTGGCTTTAGCTTCCGCGACAACTTCTTCCGGGGCTGAGGCCACGAATTTAGGGTTGTTCAGGCGTCCGCGCAGGCCGCCCAGTTCCTTGGCCAGCTTGCCCTTGGCTTTTTCCAGCCGTTCCTTTTCCGCTCCGATATCGATGATATCCGCCAGTGGCAGGCCAAAGGATGCACCGGGGGCGGCGATTGAGATGGTGCCTTTGGGCAGTTCGTTGGCCTTGGACAGGCTATCGATCCGTGCAAGTCGCTTGATCAGTGCCTCGTTGCAGTCCCATGCGGCTTGGCCATTAGCGTCGATTTCGGTCACCAGCATCGGCACGTAGAGGCCAGCAGGCACCCGCATTTGAGCACGTGCCGAACGGGTGTTTTCGATCACCGAGATCACCCAGTTCATCTCACGATCCGCTTCAGCGTCGATCAGGTCGGCGGCTGCGTAAGTCGGCCAGTCAGCATGGACAACCATTTTCGCGCGGCTGCCGGTCAGGCCCCACAGTTCCTCGGTGATGAAGGGCATGATCGGGTGCAGCAGGACCATGCATTGATCGAGAACCCAGCGCATTGTGGCGCGGGTTTCGGCCTGCGCTTCGGCATCATCACCTTGCAGCAATGGCTTGGACAGTTCCACGTACCAGTCGCAGACCTTGCCCCAGACAAAGGCGTAAAGCCCGTTGGCCGCGTCGTTGAAGCGATAGCTTTCCAGCGCCGCGTCGACCTCTTCACGCACACGGGCGGTTTCGCCGATGATCCAGCGGTTCACGGCCGCCTTGGGTTTCAGCTCGGCCACGTCCAGTTGCGGGACGGCGTCGGTGAAGACCTCGTTCATCTCGGCAAATCGTACGGCGTTCCACAGCTTGGTACCGAAGTTGCGATAGCCGGTGATGCGCTCCTTGGACAGTTTCAGCACGCCGCCAATCGCCGCCATCGAGGCGTTGGTGAACCGCAATGCGTCGGCACCGAATTCGTCGACGATTTCCAGCGGATCGATGACGTTACCGGTGGTCTTTGACATCTTCTTGCCCTTCTCGTCACGGACGAGCTGGTGCAGGTAGACAGTGTGGAACGGAATCTCGTTCATCACGGCCAGCTGCATCATCATCATCCGGGCGACCCAGAAGAACAGGATGTCCGCGCCGGTGATCAGAACGTCCGTGGGGAAATAGCGCTCCAGCTCTTCGGTCTGCTCGGGCCAGCCCAGCGTGCCGATAGGCCAGAGGCCGGATGAGAACCACGTGTCGAGGACGTCGGGGTCGCGGCGAATGATCACAAAATCGCCATTGCCTCTAAGCGCGGCCGTTTCTACGGCATCGTCAAACATGTCATTGCCTTCAACATGCTCGACGACGTGCGAAACATCATAGTACTCACGAGCCGCGTTCTGGGCTTCTTCGAATGTTGCAGCACAGAAAGGTACCAGTTCCGGGCTGTCGTAATCGACGCCCAGAGACTTCTGGCTCGGGTCTTTCTTAGGCCCATACCAAACCGGAATCTGATGCCCCCACCACAGCTGGCGCGAGATGCACCAGGGCTCGATGTTTTCCAGCCAGTGGTAATAGGTCTTCTCACCCGACTCGGGCAGGATCTTGACCGTGCCGTCCTTGACCGCATCCAGCGCGGGGCCGACGATCTTTTCGGCGTCGACGAACCACTGGTCGGTGAACATCGGCTCGATCACCACCTTCGAGCGGTCGCCGAAGGGCTGCATGATCGGTTTGCTCTCGACCAGCGGCACCAGTTTGTCTGCGCCTTCGTGATCGGGCTTTAGCGCGGTCGAACCCAGACGCGGATCATCCGCGCGGGTCATCACGGCCAAACCGTCTGCGTTGATCTCTTCAACGACCTTCGCACGTGCCTCGAACCGGTCGAGCCCGCGCAGGTGATCAGGGACCAGATTGATCGCGTCGATCTCGTTCTCAGTGAACTCACGTCCACGCGCATATTCCTGCGCCTTATCGGCCTCTTCGGCATAGGGTGCACCATCTGACCGCATTGCGCCCTTGGTGTCCATCAGGCGGTACATCGGAATACCGCTGCGCTTGGCGACCTGGTTGTCGTTAAAGTCATGCGCGCCGGTGATCTTCACCGCACCCGAGCCGAAATCGGGATCAGGGTAATCGTCGGTGATGATCGGGATCTGGCGGCGATGTTCTTTCGGACCAACCGGAATTTCACAAAGTTTGCCAACAATTGGCGCGTAACGTTCATCTGACGGATGAACGGCAACCGCGCCGTCGCCGAGCATGGTCTCGGGGCGGGTCGTGGCGATCGAGATATAGTCGCGTTCTTCTTCGAACACGATGTTCCCGTCCTCGTCCTTCTCGATATAGGTGTAGGTTTCACCACCGGCCAGCGGATATTTGAAGTTCCACATATGACCCGCGACTTCGATGTTTTCGACCTCGAGGTCCGAAATCGCGGTCTCAAAATGCGGGTCCCAGTTAACCAGCCGCTTGCCGCGATAGATCAGGCCTTTTTCGTACATATCGACGAAGACCTTGATGACGGCATCATGGAAGTTGGCCGAGTTCTCGTGCCCGGTGCGCGGATCGCGCGGCGCACCCGCCATGGTGAAGGCATTGCGCGACCAGTCGCAGCTGGAGCCGAGGCGCTTGAGCTGTTCTATGATCGTGCCGCCGTATTCGCCCTTCCATTCCCAGACCTTGTCCAGAAACGCCTCGCGCCCCAGCTCCCGACGGCCGGGCTGTTGGGTGGCGGCCAGCATTTTCTCGACCTGCATCTGCGTGGCGATACCGGCGTGGTCCTGACCGGGTTGCCAAAGCGTATCGAAGCCGCGCATCCGGTGCCAGCGGGTCAGGATGTCCTGCAACGTGTTGTTGAAGGCGTGGCCCACGTGCAGCGCGCCCGTCACGTTTGGGGGCGGGATCATGATGGTAAAGCTTTCGTCGCGCGAACGGTTCGCGCCTGCCTTGAAGGCTCCGGCCTGTTCCCAGGCCTCGTAAATGCGGGCCTCGGCCTCGGCCGCGTTGAATGTCTTTTCCATCGCCATGGGGTGCGTCCTGCGTCATCAATCTCGGGTCAGCGCCTGCAATAGCGAATGCGTAAGGGAAGGGGAAGGGTCGTATGCTATTCGGCCTGGGCAAAACGTGCGCGAAAATAATCCTGAACACTCTGAAAAGCAGGTTCATGGAAATCCAACGTCAGCAATGAGTGATCTTTGCCGTCGAACTCTGCGGTCTCCAAATGATCGCCAAATGCTTCCTTCAGAGCGCCCATCAGCTTTTTTGAAGCCAGCTTATCGTCGGAGTATCGCATGGCAAGTCCGGGGCCTTTTTGTGCCATGCCTGCTCGGGCATCGCCCACATCCTGCGGGCTCATGTGCAGATTGTCGCCGCCGAAGAACGGTAGGGCGGGCTGACTGGCGACACCACCCAAAACGGCATCTTCAGCCATCAGGGTCAGGGCAAAGCTGCCGGTCAGGCACATGCCAATGACGCCTACACCGGCGGCATTTTCACGGGACTTGATCTCGGCAACCAACGCCTGCATCCACCTGACAATTGGGCTTTGGCGCCTCCTGAGAAACATGTTGAACTCACGCCGGACGCAGAAAAGGCGCGCTGCGTTTCTGATCTGCGTGACTTGTCCATAAGTTCCGATCATGTGCGGTAGGTAGACGCGAAACCCGGTTGCGTTTAAACGCCGCGCCAGATCCAGCGTTTCCGGGCCGATCCCGGGTAGTTCCTGCAGGATAAGGATCGGAGGACCGTCGCCGCCGACATACACGTCGTGAGTGGCGTCCCCGCCGCGGGTCAGCGGGGCGGTGAACGGGAAAACCTTGTCATGTGCCCATGTCATGACCTGCAAGTTAACCGAAACATGATCGTCAAGACACCGGGAAGCTTTCGGTTCGACTGGACATCCCATTGCGGTGGGCTACGGTCGCCAACGCAGGAGGATCACCGCATGGAAAAGTTCGGCAAAAGCCAGCCCGTCAAACGGATTGAAGATCAACGATTTCTGACCGGGCATGGGCAATACATGGACGATGATGTGCCCGAAGGAGCTCTGTTCGCGGCCTTTTTCCGCAGCCCGGTTGCTCATGGCCGGATCACGTCACTGGATCTGGATGCCGCGCGCGAGGCCGATGGCGTGCGTCTTGTCATGACCCTGGATGATCTTGCAGCAGCGGGGATCGACACGGTGATGAATGCTGCGACTGTACAGAACCGGGACGGCTCTCAGGCTGTTGCGCCCGACAGGCACATGCTGGCCAAGGAACGGGTCCGGTTCGTTGGGGAACCCGTGGCCGTTGTGATCGCGGACACAGCCCTGCAGGCCCGCGATGCAGTTGAGATGATCTGGATGGAAACAGATGATCTGCCCGCCAAGCTGGATGTCGATGCGGGTGGCGAACCGTTGCATGATCAGGTCGCTGACAATCGTGCTTTTGATTGGGAATTGGGTGATGAAGCGGCAACTGACGCCGCCTTTCAGTCCGCCGCGCACACCGTCGCGCTGGATGTGGCAGACAATCGGGTGATCATCACCTCAATCGAACCACGAGGATGCAATGCCGATTGGGTCGATGGGCGTCTGCACTTTGCCTATGGTGGTCAGGGTGTTTGGGCCATGCGCGCGCAATTGGCGCAAAAACTGAATCTGGACCCCGAGGCGATACGTGTCACAACCCCGGATGTCGGAGGCGGGTTCGGCATGAAGGTGATGCCTTATCCCGAGTATTTCTGCGTTTCAGTCGCAGCCATGAAACTGGGCCAATCCGTGCACTGGATGTCCGACCGGTCCGAGGCGATGCTATCGGACCACCACGGTCGCGATCTGACCTCGTTGGCCGAGCTTGCCTTTGACGAGGATCTGAACATCACGGCCTACCGGGTGCACAGCAAGGTCAATCTGGGTGCGTATAGCAGCCATTTCGGACAAGCGATCCAGACCAGCCTTTTCAGCAAAGTGCTTATGGGGGTCTACGACGTTCAAACGACGTATTTACGGGTCGAAGGGTTCTATACCAACACCACGCAAGTTGATGCCTATCGAGGTGCCGGGCGCCCCGAGGCGATTTACGTGCTGGAACGTGCGATGGATCGCGCCGCGCGGCAACTGGGCGTCGATCCTTGGGAACTGCGCCGTCGAAACTTCATCCGACCGGAAAGCTTTCCGTACAAAACCGCCACGGGCGAAGTCTATGACGTGGGTGATTTCGGCATGGTCCTTTCCCGCGCAGATGCCCAGACACAGGGGTTCGCGGGGCGAAAAGTTGCAGACGCGGAACGCGGCCTGATCCGGGGCCGGGGCTTGTGTTATTACATCGAAAGCATTCTGGGTGACCCTTCGGAAAACGCGAAAGTCGAATTCTGCGACGACGGCACCGTGAACCTTTATGTCGGCACCCAATCGAACGGGCAGGGTCATGAAACGGTCTATACTCACTTCTTGTCGGACCAGACTGGGATTCCGGTGGACAAGATCACCGTGATCCAGGGAGATAGCGATCAGCTTCCACATGGTGGCGGAACCGGCGGGTCACGCTCGGTCACGGTGCAAAGCACCGCAACGCTGGCCACAATTGACGTTATGATCGCCGCATTCACGCCGTATCTGGCCGATAAGATGGGGGTCGAGGAAACAGATGTGCATTTCGATCATGAAACCTTCCGCGCGCCGGGATCGAACCTGACGCCTACGCTGACCGAGGCGGCCGATATGGCCCGTGCCGATGGTCGCACAGATCTGCTGAGCCACGAAGCCAGCGCCAATCTGGACGCGCGCAGCTATCCCAACGGGGCACATGTTGCCGAAGTCGTGATCGATTCTTTCACGGGCGAAACATGGGTGGACCGTTATACTGTCGTTGATGATTTCGGTAACCTTATCAATCCGATGCTGGCCGAGGGGCAAGTTCATGGCGGGGTGGTTCAGGGCATTGGTCAGGCGCTGACGGAACACGTCGTGCATGATGCGCAGGGGCAACTGCTCACGGCTTCGTTGATGGATTACGCCTTGCCCCGTGCGGCCGAGATACCCATGATTAAGTTTACCTCGGCGCCGGTTCCGTCAACTTCTAACCCGATGGGGATGAAAGGATGCGGAGAGGCCGGCACCGTCGGCGCGCTGGCCGCGGTGGCAAACGCGGTTCAGGATGCGCTCTGGGATCACGGGGTGCGGCAGGCCGATATGCCTTTCACACCTCTTAAAGTATGGGAATTGCTGAACGATGGTTCTAACGCGGCTGAGTAAAAAGGTTCTGGGATGGCTCGGGCGGCCTTTACGGTCCGAGCATTCCGCCGAGGCGCTTCATCGCGAACCGATCAGCCATGTCATCATCCTGGACGGCACTATGTCGACCCTGGAGCCGGGGTATGAAACTCATGCCGGCCAAACCCTGCGTCTGTGCCGAGAAATGGGCAGCAAGGTTTCGGTTTTCTACGAATCCGGTGTGCAGTGGGAAAGTTGGAAATCCTCGCTGGACGTGATGATGGGGCGCGGAATCAACCGTCAGATCCGTCGCGCCTATGGTTATCTTGCATCGCGCTATAAGCCCGGGGATCGCATATATTTCATTGGCTACTCACGCGGTGCCTACGGTGTGCGCAGCCTGGCCGGTGTGATCGACATGATCGGACTGCTCAAGGCGGAGCATGCCACTGTGCGCAATATCAAGCAGGCATACCGGCACTATGAATGCAACGCCAACGGCTCGGCCGCGGCTGCGTTCCGGCAACAGTTCTGCCACGAAGATGTAGCGATTGAGATGGTCGGCGTCTGGGACACTGTCAAAGCGCTGGGTCTGCGCCTACCGCTGCTTTGGCGTTGGGCCGAAGAGCGCCACGCCTTTCACACACACCAGCTTGGCCCGGCAACGCGCCACGGCTATCACGCGATGGCGCTGGATGAGACCCGCGAGGTATTCGAGCCGGTCTTGTGGAAGTGTACTCCCGAATTCAAAGGTCATGTCGAACAAGTCTGGTTCCGCGGCACTCATGGAGATGTCGGCGGCCAGTTGAACGGGTTCGAAGAGGCGCGTCCGCTTAGTAACATCTCTCTGGTTTGGATGCTGGACAAGGCCGAGTTGCACGGCTTGCCGTTGCCCGAAGGGTGGCGCGACCGTTACCCAACAGACACGTCGGCTCGTTCAGTCGGCACGTGGCGTGGCTGGGGAAAGATTTTCCTGCTGCGCAAGCACCGCAAAGTGGGGCGGGATCGGTCAGAGAAACTGCATGTCTCGGTGTCGCCAGATCAACTGCCGGGCTGGGTGCCGATGCCGGATTTGCCGTCACATCCGGCGCAGTAGGGGTTAGGTCGGAACGCAGGCGTTTCTGACAGGTTCGATTAGTATATCCGGACGTTCGACCAGATTGAAACGCCATCGCCTCGGGGACCAATTGTAAACCCTTTGTTCTTCTGGGTGATCTGCGATCATCAGGCCGTGAAAGTACCACTCGGATGTGGACTTATAGCCGGTGCTTACCGTGTAAAATGAGAATCCCCGCAACTCATGTAACGCTTCTATCGGAGAATTCGGTGCATGATGGGCGATGCAAAAAGGAGAGCCCGCCGCAATATGACGAGCCTGCGTCAGGATCATTGGAACGGTACTCAAGGACCATAGCGCCGTTACAGTCGTAACCAGTATCCCCAGTTTCGCAAAACGCGAGGGACGTGGTTTTCCCTTATCCCCGGACCAAATCAGAAAACTGGACCCGACAGCGATCGATAGACTGACACCGTGCAGAAGCTCCGTGTCCGAGCCAAGCGAAAACGCGGAGGATGCCACTGTGACGAAGAGACCCGCGGCAATGGAAACCGCTCCGAGGGTTACAGCGAGGGTGACGGGAATCAAACGCATACCCATCAGTGCAAGCCCCGCTACAAACAGCGGTACAATCGGTGCGAACCAAGTCGTCAGAAAAACCGCTTGTATCCAATGCGGGGGTCCGCTGCCGAATTGATTGGGTTCAAATGCTGACGGGTCAATTGGCTGAAAATAGGCCAGAAACATCATCATCGCATAAGCGAAAAATAGGATCTGGTACTTCAGTCGAGGCTGGATAGGAAAATCTTTCTGGTCAATCTATGTAGATGAAGCTGGCCAGTCGCCCGTAAGCTCAAGGCCAGCCATGGAAACAGGATTTCGTTCTAGAGCATAAGGCGCAGGACATGCCGGTGTGCCTCAGGTCTCGCCTATCGCCGACGATCTCTGCGCGAGCTCATCGGCTGGAACGCCACGCCTACATGCGCTTCGCAATAGGGCTTGCCCGCCTCAACCGGCAGGCCGCAGAACCAGAAATCCTCGGTCGCGGGGTCGCCCACGGGCCATTTGCAGGTTTTCTCGGTCAGTTCCATCAAAGTCAGCTTCTTGGCTTTCTTTTCGACTTCGTTGACCTTGGCCAATGCCTCGGGGCTGATTTCGTTGGCCGATGGCTGCGGCGGAAGTGGCTGACCGGCCGGGATGATCTGGCGGCGGGCAGGCACGGCCGGTTTCGCATCGGCGGCCGGGGCCGGGGCTGGGCGTGCCGGTTCGGTCTTGGGCGCGGGCTTTGGTTTGGCCTCGGCTTTGGGCGCGGCAGCCGGTTTTTCCTTAGGTTCGGCTTTGGCCGGCGACGCGCCGGTGGCCCGATTCGACAGGCCTAGGCGGTGGACCTTGCCGATCACCGCGTTGCGGGTCACGCCGCCCAGTTCTTTGGCGATCTGGCTGGCCGACTGGCCCTCGCCCCACATTTTCTTTAGCAGTTCTACGCGCTCGTCAGTCCAGGACATGATTTGCCTTTCAAAAGCGGAAAGCGGCCCCGGATTCGGGCCGCCTTGGGAATTCGTCTCAGCACTCTATTCTAAACACTGCGGGCCGAGTTACAAGCGGTCTTCGAATCAGGCAGAGGGCAAAACATGCAGATTTCCGCAGATCAGAACGCGCGCCGTTTCGGCGCGGTCAACTGGATGGGGCTATATACGCTGGCTCAGCGCGAAACGCTGCGGTTTCTGGCCGTATGGACTCAAACTCTGTTGGCCCCGTTAGTGACGGCTGGCCTGTTCCTGCTGATTTTCAACATCGCCATCGGACCCGGGCGCCCGGATGTGATGGGGGTGCCGTTCCTGACCTTTCTGGCGCCAGGCATCATGATGATGACCGTGATCCAGAACGCGTTCGCCAATACCTCGTCGTCGATGGTGATCGCAAAGGTGCAGGGAAACATCGTCGACACGTTGATGCCGCCTTTGTCACCGCTTGAGATCCTGCTGGGTTATCTGGCCGGCGGTGTGGCGCGCGGTGTCCTGATCGCCTGTGTGGTCGCGGTTGCACTTGCGCTGGTTTTGGGAATTTACCCGCAGAACCCGCTGTTTGCCCTGATCTTTGTTGTTCTGGGTGGGGCGTTTATGGGCGCCTTGGGTCTGTTCGCCGGGATTTTTGCCAACAAGTTCGACCAGATGGCGGCGATTACGAACTTTATCGTGACACCATTGGCTTTCCTGTCGGGCACGTTCTATTCGGTTGAGGCGCTGCCTCCGATCCTGAATCGCCTGAGCCATGTAAACCCGGTATTCTACCTTATCGACGGGTTGCGGTTTGGGATGATCGGGGTGTCCGACAGCTCACCCTGGTTAGGCATCTTTGTATGTATCGGAGCCACCCTGCTGGTCGGTGCACTGACCTGGCAAATGTTGCGGACGGGGTATCGCCTAAAGGCTTAACCCGTTTCAGCCAGTGCGCCGGGTTGGAAGGTCATTCTTGGCTTACCCAGTCTCGGGTGTAAATTTGCAGCCACGGCCCAGGCCCCGAACAGGGCTAACCCTCCGACTGCAAAAACCCCCGCGACAGGTGAGACCAAAAGGACCAGTGATGCAATTCCAGGTGTCAGAATGCCGGAAACGTCGCGGTAGCTGGAGTAAATCGCGGACATCTCGGTGCGCTCGGAAGGTTTTACCGCCATTAGGAACGGCAAGCCGGCGCAGATATCCAGAACAATCAGCCAGATGGACCCAAGGACCAGCGCCGCCACCGCAGCCACGGGCCATCCCGCGATGGCCCCTGCAGTGACAAAGCATGTTCCGCAGGCAGCAAAACCCACGCGAACCGCAGTGCGAATCGAACGCCCCTGAACCCAGCGCAAAATAAGCGGCGCGGCGAACAGCATCGCGTTGGTCGTGGACAGAAGGATACCGCCCAGCTGCTCACCCAATCCGTTTTGAATTGCAAAGATCGGCAGGTAAACCACATAGATCCACCAACCGCAGGATCGGATCATGGCAAAAAGATACCCTGCCACCAATCGGGGCTGAGCGAAAAAGCGCGGCAGAAACGCCAGCGGGCTTTTTGCGGGGCCGCGCGCCTTGGTGATTAACTTGCCATTGCCCAGTCGCATGCGCCAGAACTGGATCAGCATAACCGCGCCTGCCACCGCGCTGATGACAAAGGGGGCGGGGCCCCAGGCCTCGAGCAGCAAGACGCCCGCCATCGGGCCGCCTGCCCAGCCGAGGGCGCTGTAAAACATACGGCTTGTCTCGCATTTCCCCAACTCGATTTTGCTGATGTAGTCCAGAACGTAAGCGTTGAAGCAGATGAATGTGACGACAGTCGCGACCGTGTTCAGGGCCAAGGCAGCAACGACTGCCACAGGGCTGCCCTCAATCGCTAGCAGGGCACCACCGATGAACATGAGGCAACCGGCTGTATAGGCCCATCTGCGCGGTATGAAACGGATCAGGAATGGCACCATCAAGCCCGCAATCAACGAGATGACGCCAACCAGAAAATACAGCAGCGAGACCGAAGACGCGTCGCCTAGTGCCCGGTACATGGCCAGCGGAAAGACCGATATCAGAATACCGCGGACAATAGCCTCGAACCCGGCCAGGATTCCGAAGTCGCGGACTGATGGTGCTGGGGCGTGGCGCACCCATTCGGGGATACGGCGTTCGTGCATTTGTAAACTCTCAAATCAACTGAGGTCACATTGCGCCGGATCGATCCGGGTTCTTTGGGGTTTGCGACATACAGGTCGCCCCCGGGCTATGTGAGAAAATTTTTGGGGTTTCAGGCCTGCCTGGCCCGTGCCTCGCGCCAGACCAGAGTTAGTCCACCGGTGAGAATGATGGCCGAGCCGATCATGCTGATCCCGTCTGGGATCACGCCGAAAATCGCAAAATCGTAGAAAGCCGCGAAAATCAGTGTTGCGTAGCTGATCGGGGCAACAAAAGAGGCATCCGCCCGCGCCATACCGTTTACGAAACACGCCTGCGCGCAGGCCATAAGCGCGCCAATACCAACCAGCGCCGCCCATTGTTCTGAAGTCGGCATCTGGAAAACAAAGCTGACCCCGACCGAGGCAATCGTCAGTCCCATAGCGTTGTTGATCAGCAAAATCTGGATCGGGATTTCGCGACCCGAGAGCTTTTTGATGAAGATCAGTTCCATCCCGATCACGGCTGCCGCTGTAAGCGCCAACAGGGCGGCGGGTTGAAAACTGGCCGGCGAGGGTCGTAGCAGGATCAGTGCGCCAACCAGCGCTACCGCCGCGGCCAGCCAGCGCCACGGACCGACACCTTCTTTCAGCAACGGGATCGCCAACACCATCGCAAAGACCGGGTTGAGGAAAGAAATGGCTGTCGCATCCGCGATCGGAATGAACGCGACCGAGGCGAACATCAGCGTAATGCCGACCCAGCCAAAACTTGTGCGCCCAATATGCAGGCCCCAATGCGGACGCTGCAGGTGCGGCCGCATCACGCCGACGGCGGTGACAATCACGATAAACGCAAAAAGGAACCGCCCGTGGCTAATCTGCATCGGATGCAGTGCGGGACCCAGCGTGTCCGTTCCCAAAGCCTTGGCCAGCAAAGTTGTCCCAGCCAGCAATGCACTGGCGGCGGTGATTAGCACAGCGGCAAGAGGGGGATTGTGGGCTTTGGCAACGAACATGTCACAGCGGTGCGTTAGCGTACATCAAATGGCAAGCGACAAATGCCATACGCTATATTTTTTCGCAGGTTATTAATTTCAGGGTTTTCAGACGATGGTCGCACAGTTATACGGCCCCTCATGATCAAAATCGCACATATCCTGCGACTCCGACGCCGACGCTTTGCTGCGTAACCGGCCCTTTTGATCTGTTGGCGCTGCCCAAATCGGCGCTATTCCCACCAAATTAGTTGACGAACACAGGCCGAGTGTATCACTCACGAGGCTCAAGCTACCTGAAAAGGATGATCCCATGATCCCGTCCGTTTTGCCGACCTACAATCGCGCGCCCTTGACTTTCGTAAAGGGCGAAGGCGCCTGGCTGACCGAAGCGGATGGCCGACGTTTTCTGGATCTGGGCGCCGGGATCGCAGTGAATGCGCTGGGCCATGCCCATCCCGCACTGGTCAATGCCCTGACTGAGCAGGCGCACGCGTTGTGGCATGTCTCGAACCTTTACCACATCCCACAACAGCAGGCCCTTGCCGACAAGCTGGTCGAGCACACCTTTGCCGACACTGTGTTCTTCACAAACTCGGGCACGGAGTCTTGCGAACTGGCTGTAAAAATGGCCCGTAAGTACTTCTATGACAAAGACGAGCCCGAACGGGTCGAGATCATCACCTTCGACGGCTCGTTTCACGGCCGGTCCTCGGCCGGTATTGCGGCTGCTGGGTCCGAAAAGATGACCAAGGGTTTCGGTCCTCTGCTGCCGGGTTTTGTTCATGTCACGTTTGGCGATCTCGATGGTGTCACTAACGCCATCACCGATAAAACAGCCGCGATTATGATCGAACCCGTGCAAGGCGAGGGCGGCATCCGTCCCGTCCCAGACGCCGAACTCAAAGCCCTGCGCCAGATTTGCGATGAAAACGGCCTGCTTTTGATCCTTGATGAAGTCCAATGCGGCGTTGGCCGGACCGGCAAGCTGTTCGCGCACGAATGGGCTGGGATCACACCCGATATCATGATGGTCGCCAAAGGGATCGGCGGGGGCTTCCCGCTGGGTGCCGTTCTTGCCACCGAAGACGCTGCCAGCGGCATGACTGCAGGCACGCATGGTTCGACCTACGGCGGCAACCCGCTCGGCTGTGCCGTCGGTTGCGCGGTGATTGATCAAGTGGCGACACCCGCATTTTTAGAAGGCGTCAACCGCAAGGCAGGGATGCTGCGCCAGAAACTCGAAGGGCTGATCGCCGAGCACCCGGAGGTCTTCGAAGAGGTGCGTGGGACCGGGCTGATGCTGGGTTTGAAATGCAAGGCGCCTAATATCGACATGGTCAACGCAGGCTATGACAATGAGGTCATAACGGTTCCTGCCGCTGATAACGTGATCCGCCTGCTTCCGCCTCTGACCTTGACCGAGGATGACATCGCGCAAGCCGTGATCCGCCTCGACAAAGCCGCAGCGCAAGTCGAAGAGTCGATGGCCTCGGCTTAAGATACACCCGAATGAAAAGTGAACTGAAATGAACCATTTCCTCGATATCCATAAAACCGACGCGGGCGATCTGCGGAACATGATTGATCAGGCGGGCGCGATGAAACAGGCGCGTCTTGGGCGTCCCAAGGCGGCGCTGGACGAAGAACAACCGCTCAAGGATCGGATGGTCGCCCTGATCTTTGAAAAGCCTTCCACCCGAACCCGCGTGTCATTTGACGTGGGTGTGCGCCAGATGGGCGGGCAGACGATGGTGCTGTCGGGCAAAGACATGCAACTGGGGCACGGCGAAACCATCGCCGACACCGCCCGCGTCCTGTCGCGTTACGTCGATATGATCATGATCCGGACATTCGACGAGACCATCCTGACCGAGATGGCCGAATACTCGGATGTGCCCGTGATCAACGGCCTGACCGACCGCACCCACCCATGCCAGATCATGGCGGATGTGCTGACGTTTGAGGAACATCGCGGTCCGATTGCGGGCAAAAAAGTGGTCTGGACCGGCGACGGCAACAATGTCTGCGCCTCGTTTCTGCACGCAGCTGGCCAGTTCGGCTTTGACCTGACTTTCGCGGGCCCGGCTCAGTTTGACCCGGAAGAGGAGTTCATGGGTTTTGCACGCAAGAAAGGGTCGAAGATCGCGGTCGAGCGTGATGCGTTCAAGGCTGTTGAAGGTGCGGATCTGGTTGTCGCGGATACCTGGGTGTCGATGCACGATTCCCAATCGGCCAAGGAACGTCGCCATAATCTGCTGCGCCCCTATCAGGTGAACGCCGAGTTGATGTCACACGCTAAACCGGACGCACTGTTCATGCATTGCCTGCCGGCGCACCGCGAGGAAGAGGCCACATCCGAAGTTATGGATGGCCCCAACTCGGTCATCTTCGATGAGGCCGAAAACCGCCTGCATGCGCAAAAGGCAGTGATGCGCTGGTGTCTGGGGGTTTAAACCCGCCGCCTCACATCCCAAACCCGTAACTTGGCGAGCGTCCGGGCGCTCGCCAAGAGAACAAGCCCGCATAAAGCCCATTTGGTCATGACCTCCATGGTTCCTTCAATCAGCAGAGCATGCACGACGCTGCCGATGATCGTTATGGTCGCCAATCCTGTGTGCCCCAACCTCCAGATCCGAAAACGCAGGCCAAGGCGCTGACGAGCAAGACCTAGCAAGGCCGCCGCGAACGCGGCCCACATCGCGATCACACCCCACGCCGAAAACGGGGTTGGTGAAACGAACAACAACGCGTCGATGACGTCAGGAGGGCTTGTTATCCACAAACCGCCGACATGGACGAAAATTGCAGCGATCAGCGCCAGCCCACACCACTTGTGCCATTGACGGCTGGCAACCGGTGTCAGCCCCGGCAACCAACGACCCGCAAGTAGAGGCTGCAACAAAAGCAGGCACATTGAAACTACGCCAGAAAATCCAGCCGCGATGTAGATCGGTTCGCGCCAAGCCAACAGGGGGCTGGCGGCCGCCGCGATAATCGGTACCGCAATAGCAAGGACCACAACTGTCCAGATGACTATGCTTCGACGCACTGCGATCAGGCAGGTTGCAGAACGAAATGCGCGGCTAAGGTCTTGTCCTTGGAACTGCCCATGATCGGGCGCAGGAATACAGTCTCGAACTCGCCGCTGTCATAGGCCAAATGGCCATGTGGTTGGCCGAAGGCCGGCACAATCTGGGGCATTTCCAGCCGAAACTCGCCATTAGCATCGGTTAGCGTCGCGCCATGGCTTTGCGGGTCGCGTTCGTGGCCTTCTGTCGTGTGTGCCCAGATCTGGATGCGCTGGCCGGGAAGGGGCGCGCCATCACCGGCACGTCGCACCGTGCCGGTCATCCAGAACCCACCACCGCCGATCCGGTCGACGATCGGTGCGCCGGGGCGGTAATTGTTGGATCCACCTCGCATGGATGATGTGGGCGCCAGGCTTTTCGCGCGCGCAGGAACCAACAGGCCTGCCGCACCCGTTGCCAAAGCTGCCCCAGACGCCAGGACTAAAGAACGACGAGAGAATGTAACGCCAGCCATGCAAACCTCTCTGTTAAAAATATTCGCCTCACCTCGACAGCGCCGAGCGCGCTTTGGTTAGAAGATAGCACGAATTTTTAGGTTTCCGAGGGGCCGCGCGGCAGCGAAAGCAAATTGTGATTTCCTTTGACCATGACCTGACCCGGGTGCAATCCTGAAATCCGTCAGCTCATATCGGGAAGGCTTGCACGATGAAAATAGACGACTTCGTCACAGATGAAGAAATCAAGGCGTTCCAACGCGACGGTGCGGTTGTGCTGCGGTCCCGGTTCTCAGAGGATTGGCTGACGCTTTTGCGCGACGGGATAGATGCGGATTTGGCCCGACCTACCGATAATTTTACCCGCCATACCAAAGACCTGCGTGCACCTGCTTATTTCGAAGACTACTGGGCCTGGAACAAAATACCGCAATTCACAGAATTCGTTCACAACTCACCCTGTGCGTCACTTGCCGCACAATTGCTGGGTGCGCCGTCGATCAACCTGGTCATGGACAATTGGTTCCTGCGCGAGGCTGGGTCGACCTCACGCCCGCCGTTTCATCAGGATCTGTCATACTTTGACTTTGAAGGGACGATGTGTGTCCTGTGGTTGCCGCTTGAACCCGTAACCAAAGAAAACGGCATCGCCTTCGTTAAAGGTTCGCATCTGTGGGAAAAACTGTTCATGCGCGTGCGGTTCGCCGACGGGCATCCCAGTTATGAACCAACCGAGGTTGCCGGGCTGACTTATCACCCACCACCAGACGTCAATGCCGATCCGGGCGCGTACGATCTGCTGCAATGGGACATGGATCTGGGTGACTGTATCTTTTTCGATATGCGAACCTTGCACGGTGGGTTGTCCTCGGTCACCCCAACCGAAACAGTGCGTCGTTTTACGCTAAGGATGACCGCGCCGGATGGCATGATCCGGTATCGTGGGGACTGGGCCAAGGGTGAACGGGCGCAGTTCGAAGCCGCAGGATACCGTGAAGGTGATCGTATTGATGGCGCCTTTTTCCCACAGCTTTGGCCGCGTGAACCCGGATAACGCCTGATTATCCGAACACGTCTGTTGGGCGCACCCGCTCTGTGCATTTCCGCAAATTGAATGCCGGTTTTTGCTAATTATCATACATTATTGAACGCGACGTGTAGCAACGGGAGAGAAAGTATGAGTTGGAATCCCACCCATAGCCCAGAACTCCAATCGGATAATGCAGTTTTGGAAACGCTGATTATTCCCCGTGCCCGCGATTTGGGTGGGTTCGAAGTGCGGCGTGCGCTGCCTTCGGTCAAGCGTCAACTGGTTGGCCCGTTCATCTTTTTTGATCAGATGGGCCCGGCTGAATTCATTACCGACGGTGGCATCGACGTCCGCCCGCACCCTCATATCGGGTTGGGTACAGTGACCTATCTGTATCAGGGCGAGTTCGAACATCGCGACAGTCTGGGCACCCATCAGATGATCTATCCCGGTGAGGTCAATTGGATGGTGGCCGGTCGCGGTGTAACTCATTCGGAACGCACCAGCGAAGAAACACGCGGCAAGCGGCACAGCCTGTTTGGCATCCAGACCTGGATTGCGCTGCCTGAGGCGCACGAAGATATGCCCCCCGATTTCGAACACCACAAACAGGGCGCACTACCGCATATCGAAGACAACGGTGTTAGTGCCCGGCTGATCCTTGGATCGGCATATGGCGAAACCAGTCCGGTGACGATGCTGTCAGACACCTTCTATCTGGACGTGCGGCTTGAACCCGGTGCCGCCTTTCCACTGCCTGACGATCATGAAGATCGTGGCGTCTATGTCACTCAGGGTTCGGTCGAGATTGCAGGTGACATGTTCGAGGAAGGTCGCATGATGGTGTTCCGCCCGGGCGACAGCCTGTCGGTTAAGGCCGGTCCACTTGGCGCGCGATTGATGCTGTTGGGCGGTGCGACGTTAAACGAAGAACGGTACATTTGGTGGAACTTCGTGTCGTCGTCGAAGGAGAAGATTGAAAACGCGACGCGCGAATGGAAAGCCGCTGATTGGGCCAATGGTGCCTTCCATCTTCCGCCCGGCGACGATCAGGAGTTTATTCCGATCTCAGAAGACTTGGAGCGCACTAAGCCAAGACGGGCGCGTTGACCAAGCGTCAGGGGGCCTTGTCCGAACCTGCGATACCGGCAATCCTCGCCCCAAGGGGAGGGGTGCAATGAAGATCGTTATCGCGGGTGCCGGCAGCATTGGATGCTATTGCGGGGCTTTCCTGGCAGATGCCGGACACGCGGTTAGCCTTTTGGGCCGTCCTCGCATTCTGGACCCGATCCGCGAGAATGGCCTGACCGTTACCGATTTTTCCGGCCTGAACCTTAATGTCGCGGCCGATAAGCTAACGTTGTCGGAAAACCCTAATTGCCTGGTAGATGCTGAGTTGGTGATCGTTACTGTCAAAACGGCGGCCACGGCGGGTATGGCAGGTCAGATTGCGCAATTCGCGCCAACGTCTGCGCCGGTTCTGTCCTGGCAGAACGGAATGGAAAACGCCCGCGTTCTGCAGGCAGCATTGCCGGATCATGATGTTCGCGCAGGAATGGTGCCCTTCAACGTTGTGCCGCCCGAGCCTGCTAGTTTTCACCGCGCGACGTCCGGCGATATCGTGATCCAATCCGGCCCGGGTTACTTAGGGCAGGTACTCAGTTTACCTGATCTGCCAGTGATCGAAAGTGACGAGATCGAAGCCGTGCAATGGGGCAAGCTGGTCATCAATCTGAACAATGCACTGAATGCGTTGTCAGGGCTGACATTGAAGGATCAGCTGCTGGACCGTAAATGGCGCTGTTTGATGGCCGATCAGATGTCCGAGGCTTTGGGCGTGCTAAAGGCAGCTGGTCATCCTGTCACGTCGACGACCCCACTGCCTGCTTGGGTTACTCCACATATCCTGCGTCTTCCAACGCCGGTGTTTTCCCGGATCGCTGCGCGGATGCTGACCATCGACCCCAGCGCGCGAACGTCGATGGCCTATGATCTCATGGCAGGGCGCGTTACGGAAATCGGCAGCCTGCAAGGCGAGATTGTCCGACTGGGTGCGCAACATGGGCGGCGCACGCCGATCTGCGCAAGGGTTCAGGAATTGATTGAACAGAAGCCGGACGAAAGCTTGTCACCCGACCAGATTATCCAGTGAACCGACCGCGTTCAGGTGAACGCAGTCAGTATCCAGAAGATTACCGCCGACATTGCCGCCGCCGCCGGGACCGTGATTACCCAGGCTGCCACGATGGTCATGAAATGCGACCGGCGAACCAGTTTGCGCCGCCGCTGCTCTTCACGAGCAATACGCTGTTCGGGCGGACGGCGATCATTGCTTTTCTTGCGCCGGCGATCCTGATTCCATTCCCGGTAAAACCCAACGCCAAACACTGCACCGACTGCAATGTGGGTCGAACTGACCGGTAGCCCAAGCCAGCTTGCGACAATCACTGTGATGGCTGCCGACAAGGCCACGCAGAATGCGCGCATCGGGTTCAGCTTAGTGATCTGGCTGCCCACCATCCGGATCAGCTTGGGGCCAAACAGGAACAGGCCAAACGAAATGCCAAAGGCTCCGATCACCATCACCCATGTCGGGATCGTTACTTTTGAGGCAAAATCGCCGAACTCGGCGGCGTGAACGATTGCGGCCAGCGGGCCAACCGCATTTGCAACGTCATTGGCGCCATGGGCGAAGCTCAGGAACCCGGCCGAGATCACCAGAGGCAATCCAAACAGTGTTTTCAGCGATTTGGTTCGGTTCTCAAGCCCTTCGGATTTGCGCCGAACCCATGGCACGGTCACGGCCCAGGCAAGAAAGCCTGAGGTCAGACCAATCAAAAGCGCAATTTCCAGATCGATTTTCACGATCCGCTTCAAGCCTTTCACCGACAGATAGGTGGCAAATGCACCAGCCATCACGGCCACAAGAATGGGTACCCAGCGGCGGGCCGCGGCGATCTTGTCGTCCTGATATTGAATTTTGGCCTTGATCAGCGCCAGAAACCCGGCAGCAATAGCGCCGCCCAGAACCGGAGAGATCACCCAGCTGGCTGCAATCGCGCTCATCGTGCCCCAGCTAACCGCGCTTAGACCTGCTGCGGCAATGCCAGCGCCCATCACACCGCCCACGACCGAGTGCGTGGTGGAAACAGGCGCGCCGACCCATGTGGCCAAGTTGACCCACAGCGCTGACGAAATCAGCGCTGCCATCATCGCCCATATGAAGACATTGCTGTTCTGGACCGAAGCTGGGTCGATAATGCCCTTGGAGATGGTCGAGACGACGTCGCCGCCTGCCAGCAGAGCCCCCGCGCTTTCCGCGACGGCCGCGATGGCGATTGCCCCGCCCATTGTCAGCGCGTTCGCGCCAACAGCAGGGCCCATGTTGTTCGCAACGTCGTTGGCACCGATGTTGATTGCCATATAGGCGCCAAAACCGGCGGCAGCTATGACGATCAGCCCGCCATCGACCCGACCGAACAGAATTGCCGCGATAAGCCCCGCCATGACAATGAATGCTAGTGCTATACCCGGTGCAAGAAGCGGCCGTGCCACGTGCACGTTTGCATGCTCAAGGCGCGAAATTCGGTGTAGATCGCTGTCCAGAGCCTGCCAGCGGTTTTTTTCGTTCGTGTTCGACATCGGTTTTCTGTGGGTGATATGGTTTAACCGGCGCGGTTAACGGTTGCCCGGTCACGTTGCAACCGGCCTCACAGAAGTTTGTTGCGAAAGCGTTACATTTGACGCAGCATTTCGCGCAATTCCGGCTCTTGCACCAGCTCTGCGGCCTCATGCGGCGAAAACCAACGCCGTTCACGCTCGCTGACTTCGGGGAATTCCTCAGCCAGATCTTTGACATCTATGCGATACACATTGGTGCGTACAGGCTGGGCTGTGCCATCATCCAGGATCTTGTCATAGGTGAAATGTCCGACGGCCTTGCGGCCCAGATGTTTCACCTTAACCCCAGCCTCTTCCCAAGCTTCTTCCTTGGCAGTCTCTGCCCCGTCCATGCCGTCAATCGGCCACCCCTTTGGGATAACCCAACGACCCGTGCCGCGGCTGGTAATCAACAGGACTTGCTTGTCGTCGCCGGTTCCGCGTACGCACAAGGCTGCAAACTGAACCCTGTGAGGGCGTTGGAAGAAGGGTTTGCCTACTTCTTCCCAGATATTATTCAGCCATGATGCCATTGGTAAGAGCCATTACTTTTCTGAGATCCAAGGAAAAGTGACATAACAACTATGTTGTGGGGCTTCAATGCATCTATTGAAAAGGCATTTATGCTGAAGCAAACGAACGTCAGTTGCGCCGTTTGACCCGTAAGGTCGGATCGGCTTGTGTTGGGTCCTCGGGCCAGGGGTGTTTGGGGTATTGCGCGCGCATGTCCTTGCGTACATCCGCGTATGATCCAGCCCAAAACCCTGGCAAATCGCGCGTAATCTGGATCGGACGCTGTGCGGGGGACAGCAACGTGATCTTGAGCGCTTCGCCACCAATAACCGGATGCCGGGTGACGCCAAACAATTCCTGCAGGCGAATCGAAATCTCCGGAACCGTCCCGCCATAGTCAATCGGCACCTTGCGGCCCAGGGGCGTTTCAAAAGACCCTGGCGCGCGGCGGTCCAGTTCCTGTGTTTGGGTCCAGTCCAGCCGGGCACGCAAGGCGGGCAGCAAGTCGAACCGTTTCCAATCGTCTGCAGTCCGCTGGCCTGACAACATGGGCAACAGCCAGTCGTCCAGCGTTTCCATCAATCCATTCAGTGAGAAGTCCGGTAGGTTGGCCCCTTCGGTGCGCACCAATTCCACCCGCGCGGCCAATCGCGCAGAGGCACCTTCTAGTCGTAACCCCAGATCACGGACACCGTCCAGCATGGCGCGGTCGACGGCCTCGTCCGGAGCGTCCTTCCAGATGCGGTCATCCAGTGTGATCGCGCCAAAGCGTTCCTGTCGACGCGCAATGACTCTGCGTTCGCGCTTCGACCAGGCACAGTTGTCGACCCATTCGATCTGATCCGCAAACAGATCGCGGATTTCTCGTTCCGAGATTTGCGCGGCCATGCGCACTTTGGCCTCACGCGGGTTTCCATCCGTGTCGGTGACCACAAGATAGGGCGTGGCAGCCAGAGAGTCGTCGCCATCCAGCACGACGCCTTTACCGCCGGACAGAACGTAACGCGGCACATCGCCTTTTCGCCGTTGCCCGATCCGGTCGGGGTAGGCCAGCGCTGCCATGGCTGCAGGGCTCAGATCCTTCGAGTTGTTGCGTGTTCTCAGCCGTTTGGTCTCGGCCTTGATCCGTTCCAACGCGCCCATGTTGACTTGCCAAGCGCGGTTTCGTTGAAAGGCGCGAACATCACGCAACGCTTCAAGCCGCAGCTGCAGATCTACCGGAGCGCCCTTTAGCGGATCACGTTCTGCCATAAGCGCCGCCAGCGGAGCGGCGTTGGTCCCGGCCGTCACCAGCATATGCCCCAGCCGAGGATGCAGGGGCAGCGCAGCCAGGGCCCGTCCGTGGTCGGTGATCCGCCCTTTTGCATCCAACGCACCCAGCATGTTCAGCAATGTACGGGCCTCGGCCATCGTTCCTTCGGGTGGTGGTGTCAAAAAGGCCAGGTCATCCGGTTCGGCCCCCCAAAGCGCCAGTTCCAGCGCCAGGCCCGTCAAGTCGGCGGCTTCGATTTCGGCAGGGGGGTAGGCGGCCAGCGCGCCTTCTTCCCCCTTGGACCACAGCCGGTAACACACGCCCTCGGCCACGCGCCCCGCACGACCTGCGCGTTGGGTTGCTTCGGCTCGCGTCACCCGTTCCGTCACCAGACGCGACATGCCAGAACCCGGATCGAACCGCGCCCGGCGCGCCTGACCCATATCCACAACCACGCGGATGTCGGGAATGGTCAGCGAGGTCTCGGCGATTGACGTCGCGAGAACGACCTTGCGCCCTGTCTCGGCTGGCGAGATCGCTGCGCGCTGGGCGGCAAAGGGCATTGCGCCGAACAGAGGTCTAACAGCGCAATCGCCAGGCAACCGTTTGGATAGCGCGGCCTCGGCCCTGCGGATTTCGCCCTCGCCGGGCAGAAACACGAGCATGCCGCCCTCGGTTTCACGCTCGGCCTTGGCGACCAGATCTATTAGTGCATCCAGCCGTCGTGCCTGCGCACCCAATGGTCGGTCCAGCCAACGTGTTTCAACCGGATAACTGCGCCCATCGGACGTCACCAGCGGTGCGTCCATCAATCGCCCGACCGGTTCGGCGTCGAGTGTGGCGGACATCGCAAGCAGGATCAGGTCGTCGCGCAGTGCCCCGGTTACCTCAAGGCATAAAGCAAGCCCAAGGTCCGCGTTCAGGGATCGCTCGTGAAATTCATCGAAAATCACAGCGCCGACGCCGGGCAGGTCCGGTTCAGATTGCAGCATTCGGGTCAGAATGCCTTCGGTCACCACTTCGATGCGGGTCGTTTTTGAGATTTTCGCTTCGCCACGCACGCGGTAGCCCACGGTCTCGCCCGCGCGTTGCCCCAGTGTTTCGGCCATCCGCTCCGCAGCGGCTTGCGCAGCAAGCCTGCGGGGTTCAAGCATGACGATCTTACCATCACACACCCCCGCCTCAAGCATCGCCAGCGGTACACGCGTTGTCTTGCCCGCGCCCGGTGGGGCCTGCAAAACAGCCCGGCCTTTGGCCTTCAGGGCGTTAAGCAATTCAGGAATGGCGTCATCGATCGGCAGGCGTGTTGTCATTGGCGCTTTATCCGCCAAGCTCGGCGCAAGGTCCAGTTCTGCTTAGTCCAAAAGGTATCAGCCGTTGGCAGGTCAAAGAGGATCAACAGCAACACATAAGTGCGAAATTCAGGTCTCGGGTGCCTTTCCGTTCCGGTCCGGTCTGGACAAATCACTCGATGGGGCGGCAAGTAGTCGTGCCGTAGGAGATCGGGGTCGGAATGGAAATGGACAGCCTAGGTGACAAGATTCTGAACGGAGACCGGCGCGCGCTGGCCCGGGCGATCACGCTGGTCGAAAGTGGCCGCGCGGATCATCGGGCGCAGGCGTCAGAATTGCTGTCGCATCTGGCCAAAGCCGGTCGCCAATCTCTGCGCATCGGGTTGTCTGGAACTCCGGGGGTGGGCAAATCCACTTTTATCGAAAGCTTTGGCATGATGCTGGTCGAACAGGGTCTGCGTGTGGCTGTTTTAGCTGTTGATCCCAGTTCGGCCCGGTCGGGTGGATCTATTCTGGGTGATAAAACCCGGATGGAAAGGCTAAGCCGCGAGAAAAACGCCTTTATCCGCCCATCGCCCAGCCAATCCCATCTGGGTGGCGTGGCCCGTCGTACACGCGAAGCAATTGCATTGTGTGAAGCAGCAGCATTCGACGTGGTGCTGATTGAAACCGTGGGTGTAGGGCAATCCGAGACCGTGGTTTCCGAAATGTCTGATCTGTTCCTTCTTTTACTTGCACCAGCAGGTGGGGACGAATTGCAGGGGGTCAAACGCGGCATCATGGAAATGGCCGATATGATTCTTGTGAACAAGGCGGATGGAGATCTGAAGGCTACAGCCACCAGAACCTGCGCCGACTACGCCGGTGCCTTGCGCCTGTTGCGCAAGCGCCCACAGGATCCTGAAGGTTTTCCCAAAGCGATGACCGTTTCAGCGGTCGAGGAACATGGGCTGGATCAGGCCTGGGATGAAATGACTACTCTGTCGGGCTGGCGGCGTGAAAACGGCCACTGGGATGGCAACCGTGCGGCTCAGGCGCGGTTCTGGTTCGATCAGGAAGTGCGCCACGCATTGCTTTCACGGTTGGATACGGCGGATGCGCGTGCGGAAATGGATCGCCTTGGGTCCGCTGTTGGGGCAGGCAATCTCAGCCCGTCAGCTGCGGCGGATCGAATGCTCAGAATACTGGCAACACACTAGACGCATTTCAGCGTCAGAGGTGGAGAGTACACCAAAATCATGTATCATGGGCTGAGATACAATTCCTGATTGTGCGACTTCAGGCGAAGGGCGATAGTCCCGATGTCGCGCAGGTCAATGAATGAACACGTCGGGGATAGCTGTACATGCCCAATATCCGTGGGACAAATGGTGACGACGAAATCGAAGTCACCGGCGACGAAGGTACGCTGAACGGCACGCCGCAGGGCACGCCCATTGATGATATCCGCGCCCGCGGCGGCGACGACGAGATCACGGTTGTCAGCAGCAGCATATCAGGGGACGTGCGCGGCAATTCCGGAAACGATGAAATCACCGTGTCCAATGCCCAGATCGATGGGCAGATCAACTCGGGCCGTGATGCGGATACTGTCACTGTTTTCGACGTAGGTGTTGGAAACATCCGTCTGGGGCAGGGCAACGACACCCTGAATTTCCTCCGAACCCAAGTTGCCGGGGACGTCAGGGGCGGCGGCGGGCAGGACGCGCTGAACCTTCCGGTAGGCACGGTTGTTACCGACGCGAATTTCGGCACATTTACCGTTGTTGTCGGACAGTCATATTCGCTGTCCAGCGGTAGCTTCGAATTGCCTTCAGGGATCGTAGTTAACTACAGCGGGTTTGAATCAGGCACAGGGTTTTTGTGTTTTACCCGCGATACGCTTATCCGAACCCAGCGTGGGCCGGTCCTTATTCAGGATCTGCGCCAGGGGGATATGATCTCAACGCAAGGCAACGGGGCGCAACCGATCCGCTGGATTGGGCGCCGCAATTTTAACTCGTTGGAATTGGCGGACGATCCGAAGCGTCGACCCGTTCGTATATTGGCAGGTGCGCTGGGTAACGGGTTGCCCAAACGTGACCTGCTGGTGTCGCGGCAGCACAGAATGCTGGTGCAGTCGAAAATCGCTGAACGGATGTTTGGCGAGCCCGAGGTTCTTATTCCGGCGATCAAACTGACCGAGCTGCCGGGAATTTTCGTCGATAATGCCGTGGACAGTGTCGAATATTATCACCTGCTTTTTGATCAACACGAGGTTATTTTCGCTGAAAACGCCCCAAGCGAAAGCCTGTTTACCGGGCCTGAGGCACTCAAGGCTCTTAGTCCGGAAGCCCGGCGTGAGATATTCGATATCTTTCCCGAGCTGGCAGATATGAACCACGATCCCAACCCGGCCCGGTTCATACCCAAAGGCCCCCAGCAGGCGCGACTCGTGGCGCGGCATCTGAAGAATGACAAACCGCTGCTGACCGATGCGGCAGGGAGAAGTCAGTAGGAATATTGAGATGGTCAAAGAATTCGCACCACGTGTCTTGACCCTTCCTGCGATTCCCACTACACGCATCCAACCAGTTTTCGGGCGCGACTTCGGGTTGCGCCCCTTGTGATTTGGCCGAGGGCATATCCCCGGCCTCCAGAAACAAAGGAAGAAACCATGTCGCGCCGTTGCGAACTGACCGGAAAAGGCCCGATGACTGGCAACAATGTCAGCCACGCCAAAAACAGAACTCGTCGTCGTTTTCTGCCCAACCTGAACGACGTTACTTTGCAGTCGGAAACCCTGGGTCGTGGCGTCAAGCTGCGTATCTCGGCGGCTGCCCTGCGTTCGGTCGACCACCGTGGTGGTCTGGACGCGTTCTTGGCCAAGGCCAAAGACGACGAACTGTCCGACAACGCATTGAAAGTGAAAAAGGAAATCGCCAAGGCACAAGCTTCGGCGTAAGTTCTTTTTCCTGAAAGAATTCAGGCCCTGTACCGAAAGGTGCAGGGTTTTTTTTGTTTTGCTTGGAAAGCTGTTCTCAATTTGGAAATAAATTTCCACTATGGGTGAAATTGTTCACATACCGTTTGCGCGTCTCATATTATGTTCAAGCATATTCATCTGGCGGAGTTTACTCTCATGTCGTTCAAATCATTTTCTTCGTTCTCCCTGTTGACCGACTTTTTCGGCAAAACGTTTGGTGCATGTCTGCGGATGCAGCGTCGGGTGAATCGGCTGCATACAAGCCTGACAAAAGGGTCCGTCAAGCGACCGGAACCGGATCGCTGATAATCTCCTCCCGACCCTGGGCTTCGGGCGTGTCTGATTGCGCTTGAAGCCCGTTTTGTCTCCGGCGTATATCGGGGCAGGATGAAACCCGTTCTGAACAAAGCTCTGCCTTTTGTGCTCTCTCTGCTCGTCGTTTTGACCGGGCAGGGCGTTGCTGCATCGCGTGGTATGGACCGGGCGGTGGGGCAGATGGTGTTGTGCACCGGCACGGGGCCGGTTGTGGTTTATATGGACGCCGAAGGGCAGCCGACGCAGGCCCCGCATTTCTGCCCGGATTATGCGTTGACACTTTTGGGTGCAGTGAGTCCTTCGGAACCGTCCTTGCCGGTGGCTCCGGAAATCGATCGACCCATGCCGTCGCGCATGACAGAGAATCTGATCGCTCTGCCGATTCCGGCGCAACCTGCTCGCGCCCCTCCTGCACGTGTTTGAGTCATTTTCAATTCTTATCAAACACCAAACTACAGGAGAGACGCTATGTCCCTCACATCCAGACTGCTGACCACACTTGCCGCTGCAACTCTTGCCACCGCCGCTTTTGCGCAGGACACCATCACCGTTGATGACGCATATGCCCGCTCATCAGGTAAAACGGCCAAGGCTGGCGCGGCGTTTATGATGATCCAGAACACCGGTGCGGCTGATGACCGTTTGATCGGCGTGGAGTCGGATGCCGCTGCCCGTGTCGAACTGCACACGCATATCGTGGACGAAAATGGCGTTGCCAAGATGACCCATGTCGAAGAAGGCTTAGTCATACCCGCCGGTGAAATGCACATGCTTAAGCGTGGTGGCGATCACGTGATGTTCATGGGCCTGACAGCTCCGTTCGAACAGGACGCAATGGTTCCCGTTACGCTGATCTTCGAGAAAGCAGGTGAGGTCGAGATCGAAATTCCGGTTGATCTGGAACGTAAGGATGCGGGCGGCCACGGTTCCCATTCAAACTAGGGCAACGCCTTTCTTCGGGCCGCGTTGCGGCCGTCATCCATGCGTCAGGCCGGGTTTTCCCGGCCTGTTGTCTTTGCGTCGAAGGTCTATCGGTTAACCACTTTCATCGCCACGCGGTCATGGGCGCGTTTGAAGCGTACGGCCAGCCAAAGCATTACCGCCGCAAAGGCCAGCGCCGAGAAGGCAATCGCCCAGCCGAGCGCCACCATGCCGCTGCCTGGCCAGAACAAAAGAACGAGGCCGATCAACAGCGCGACAACACCAGAATTGCGCATTGTGGATGCGTCGGGATGCGCATCGGGCAACTGCCGCCACGCCATCAGCGAGCCGATCCCGACAATCAAAGCCCAGGCCCCCAGCAGGAAGAACGCCAGGCGCGCGACGCCTTCTGGCCATATTAGGAGTATCAGTCCGATCAGAAGCGCCCCGATGCCGAACCCACCGATCAGTCCGCGACGACCGAACCCCAGCAGCGTCAGGCCACCATCGAGGACCAAAAGCACACCGACCAGACGGATCAGCAACGAAATGCTGCCCGTCGGCCAGAATAGCGCCGCGATCCCAAGCACCCCGGCCAGAATACCGCGCAGCAGGAATGTCCACCACAGGTCCGTTAATTGATCACCTAGGGCGTCACGCGGATCGATGCTGCCGTCATCAAGGATTTCACCTTGTTGGTTCTGGGGGTCTGTCATGGGGACCTCTCGGGTTGTTAGAGCGCTAGTATAGCAGGGAAATCCGCCCTTTGTCTGCGGGTTTCGCCCTATTGCGAAATCAGCATCTGATCGACCCAGTGGGGAACGGTTTCTGTTGCGGGACCCAGCACAACGTCGTCGAAACTGGACGCACCGGTCGATGGGTCGAGGTTCAGTTCAACTGTTCTGGCCCCAGACATAGTGGCCTCGTGCACAAAGGCCGCAGCGGGGTAGACCTGACCCGAAGTGCCGATAGCAGCGAAGAGCCCCGCGCCTGCCAGGTGGTCATAAATGGAATCCATGTGGTACGGCATCTCACCAAACCAGACCACATCCGGACGCGCGGTTGGTGCTGCGCAGGCCGGGCAGGGCTCGCCCACGGCCATCTCGGGCGGTGCCGTCCAGCGATGGCCACAGGCCGCGCAAAGCGCTCCCGCCAGTGTTCCGTGCATATGGATCACGCTTTGTGCGCCGCCGGCTTCATGCAGGCCGTCGACGTTTTGTGTGACGATTATGACTTCACCGGGCCAATCCCGCTGTAACCGGGCAAGCGCTTTATGTGCCGCGTTCGGTTGTGCCTCGGCGGCCTGTACCCGGCGGGCGTTATAAAATCCATGCACCAGTGCAGGGTCGCGCGCGAACCCCTCGGGCGTTGCAACGTCCTCGATTCGATGCTGCGCCCACAGGCCACCCTCATCCCGGAACGTGCCCAACCCGCTTTCGGCGGAAATCCCGGCCCCTGTCAGAATGACGATCTTTTCCATCTTTGCCCTTCGCGTTACACCGTGGTTTATGACTCACCGTATCCTGTTCGTCTGTCTGGGCAATATCTGCCGTTCTCCTGCCGCCGAGGGAGCCTTTCGCGTCCGCGCGCCACATCACCGTACCGACAGTGCCGGAACATCGGGCTGGCATATCGGCGATCCGCCATATGGGCCGATGCAAAAAGCAGCCCGGGCGCGCGGGATTGAGCTGGACGATCTTCGCGCGCGGCAATTCGCGGTCGGGGATTTCGACCGGTTCGATCTGATCATCGGCATGGATGCCGACAACATCGCGAATATCGAGGCTATTCGGCCTGCGGGCAACGAAACTCCGGTGCGCCTGCTGACAGATTTCGCGCCGCATATCGGCACGGATCACGTGCCGGACCCTTACTATACCCGTGATTTCGATGGGGCCCTGGATTTGATCGAGGCGGCGGTCGAAGGTCTCGACGCGCATCTCCGCGGCTAATTCATCAGCTTCAAGCGATTTTTCAGCCATGGCAGTTGCGCAAGGGCCGGATCGACGATCTGGCTGCCCATGAGGCGCCGCATCATACCTGCGACTTCTTGCGGAACCTGACCGGACCAGTCGGTGCGAGTGAACAAGGATATCGTCCGCGA
Source organism: Ruegeria atlantica (assembly GCF_013032505.1). Lineage (GTDB taxonomy): Bacteria > Pseudomonadota > Alphaproteobacteria > Rhodobacterales > Rhodobacteraceae > Ruegeria > Ruegeria atlantica_F. Next base: position 191,951 of record NZ_WQCG01000003.1, on the reverse strand, counting down.
GACGTCTCCGATCGGTGCGGGGTGCGCCTCAAGCCCGTCATGGAATCGCGCTGCCCGCATATAGCCCAGTGGTGTGGTGATCGCCCAGCCAAGGCCGCGCGCGACCATCGCCATCAGCGCCAGATGCGAGCCGATTTCAAACCGTTCTTCAAATTCCAGCTGATGCCGCGCCAGATGGGCTTCGATCTGACGGCTGATCAATTGCTCGCGGGCATACCGCAGAAAGGGCAGGTCCTGCATGGCGTTCTCAGCCCCCTTGGGCAGCACCAGAATGAAGGGATCGCGCACGAGCGGGTACTCGACCACGCCTTCCAGCACCTCGCCGCTATGTGCTGAAACCACAAGCTGAAGTCGCTGCGCCTCAAGTTCTTCGAATAGATCAAGACTGGGCAAAGTGATCAATTTGAACTTTGACCGCGTCAGACTTTCGGCCAACAAAGTGGCCAGTCGCGGGGTTAGGTCGTTGTCGAAATCGTCAATCAGGCCGATGGACAGGGTTGCAAGGTGACCCAAATCCATCACGGTCAGCTCGCTTTGGGCCATTTGAAGCTCGGCCAGAACCGCCTGTGCGCGAGCCAGAAAACTGCGCCCGGCCTGTGTCAGGCGCATCGGGCGCCGTGTATGATCCACCAGATCAGTGCCGACTGCCTTTTCCAGATTGCGCAATTGCTGGGACACCGACGGCTGGCTGAGCCCCGTGATTTCGGCAGCCTGCGCCACCGATCCCGTCCGCGCCAGCGCCTCGAATACTTCGAGGCCGCGCAGGGTCAGCCCTTTCATCACCATCAGATATCCCTTTCGCTGCGCCTTTCTGAGGCGCAGTTCAGGTCAGGTCAAGGATTGATCAACCTAGCTGCAGATCGCCTGCGCCATCTGGCCGAAGTTCCGATACCGGTCCCACAGCGCATCGTCGCGCGCGGTTTTCGACATCTTGAGTTCCTGCGCCTGATGCGGGTCTTTGAACCACTTGGCGACGGTTTTCTGGTCGCTGCGGGTCAGCGCCTGATTGGCCACCCGCTGAATGCAATTGCAGCGATCTCGCGTCGCCGCTGATCGATCCGACGCCAAACAGGCGCGTTTGATCTGTGCTGCGTCCACGACCGGAGCCACCGCTGTCAGCGACGTGGCACAGAATGCGATTAAGAGGAACTTTTTCATGCTCATGCCTCGTATTTGCCTGCCCGGACGGGTCTTATGCCCCTCTCGGTCTGCGGCGGAGTATGAAACAAACTGGATTCAGGATCAATCATACGCTGCGAAAAAGTGATTGCGCGAGTTGGGAAAACCGCACCCTACAGGCTGAGCTTTACTCCAGCATCGATCAGTGCAGGAACGGCAACCATCGTTCGAGGGCGTCAATTAACGCTTCAAGCTTCTCTGGATACTTGGCGGCATACCCCGCTCCAGTCGCCGGAATTCCCCACTTGATCAGAGTATCGACCGCAAGATCGCCTTTGTTTGCACACCATCTGAGGAAGCTGGCTAACCCGGATTTGAACTTAGCTAGGATTGTTTCAATCCACACCCGACTGGGGTTTTCTGCTTCCAATGCGGTCGAAAGCTCTTTCTCTGCTTCCCAAATCAAAGTAACCGCTCCAGACAAAAGCTCATCGTGAATGCTCTCGGGAGGGTTGTTGCCTCCGATGCCGTGACGCGCAGTGGTCTGGGCTTTCAAACTATCTTTGAGATTTGCACAGGCGATTTCTACCTGCCTTCGTGCTCGAATTTGCTCGATCTCATCTGCGACTGATTCCGGACCTTTGTCCCAAATCGTATCGTCGATCAATACAAGCCGACGTTGTAGGTCCCAGTCTAAGGGCTCGCCGGTTAGCAATCCACGATACCAATCGCGCCAATATTGGAAACGAGAACCTTCTGGCGGGTCACCTTCATATCGTGCTATTGCAAACTTCCAAAGATTTGTGAGTTCGCCCGAAAGCCAATCTTCGGAAAAAAGCGGTGCGGCGACTTCAGTGAATTCTCTTGTTTTGAGGTCAGTTGCGTCTTCTTGAGCATGTTCAATGACTCTTGACCATGCTAGTGCTGCCGCTTCTTGAGCTTGTCTAGTACCAGATGAGTCACTGGAAGATAGCTTTGCGAGGGCCAATGCGCAAAACTTCAGAGCTTCATACCAATGCTCTCGTTCAGCACTGCTCGCATTTTCCAGACAGAAAGTCGCAAACTTGGACTGAACCTCCAAAGTGAGATCAAGTTCTACTTCCGAAAACCGCTGAAAAGCCGTGGGAGGAGTTGAGAAAGTTGCTCGCCAAGGCGAATAGATTTTATTGACAATGAGAAGTACAAGCCGGATATCCGCATGTGTTTCTCGCCAGTGTATTAAGTCGAATTGGGGTTCTCTCGTCGCAATTGCCAAAGTGACCAAGAAGGCTCGGAGCGCGGCTAGTGAGGCGACCTGCTCTGCTATTCGGTTGTCCAGATTGCTGAACCACTTCTCAGCTGCATGGTCTTCCAAGTATATTTCACCTAGCTGGATCATTCATATCCCCATTGACCAACCCACGATTCCCCTACATATCCCCAACCCATGACAGACCTCGCTCATATCCGCAATTTCTCCATCGTCGCGCATATCGACCATGGCAAATCCACCCTTGCTGACCGGCTCATCCAAGAGACCGGAACAGTCAAGGATCGCGACATGAAGGAACAGCTGCTCGACAGCATGGATATCGAGCGTGAACGCGGCATCACCATCAAGGCCAACACAGTCCGCATCGACTATACCGCCGACAATGGTGAGCAATATGTGCTGAACCTGATCGACACTCCCGGTCACGTGGACTTTGCCTATGAGGTCTCGCGGTCCATGCGCGCGGTCGAGGGTTCGCTGCTGGTCGTGGACTCGACCCAAGGGGTCGAGGCGCAGACGCTGGCGAATGTGTATCAGGCCATCGACGCCGATCATGAGATCGTACCGGTGTTGAACAAGATCGACCTCCCCGCGTCGGATTGTGACCGCGTCGCCGAACAGATCGAGGACGTGATCGGCATCGACGCGACAGACGCCATTCAGGTCAGCGCCAAGACGGGGCAGGGCATCCATGAGACGCTGGAAGCCATCGTGCAGCAACTGCCCGCGCCACAGGGCAACCTCGACGCGCCGCTCAAGGCGATGCTGGTCGACTCGTGGTACGACGCCTACCTGGGCGTTATCGTTCTGGTCCGCATCATGGACGGCACGCTGAAAAAGGGCATGCGGGTCAAATTCATGTCGAACAACACCCTGCACCATGTGGACCGCGTCGGTGTCTTCCGCCCCGAGATGGAGATGGTCGACTCGCTTGGCCCTGGTGAGATCGGCTTTCTGACGGCGTCCATCAAACAGGTCCGCGACACCCGCGTCGGTGACACCATCACCAATGACCGCAACGGCACCGAAGACGCGCTGGACGGCTTTAAACCCGCGCAGCCGGTGGTGTTCTGCGGCCTCTTCCCCGTCGACAGTTCCGAATTCGAGGACTTACGGGATGCGATCGACAAACTGGCGCTCAACGACGCCTCGTTCAGCTTTGAAATGGAAACCTCGGCTGCGCTGGGCTTTGGCTTCCGCTGCGGCTTCCTCGGCCTTTTGCACCTTGAGGTCATCCGCGACCGCATCGAACGCGAATACGATATCGAGCTCATCACGACGGCCCCGTCGGTGATCTATCACGTCTACATGAAAGACGGCGAGATGATCGAGCTGCACAACCCCGCCGACATGCCCGACCCGTCGAAGGTCGACCATATCGAGGAACCGCGCATCAAAGCGACCATTCTGGTGCCCGACGAATACCTTGGCGACGTGCTGAAACTGTGTCAGGACCGTCGCGGCATCCAGCTGGACCTGACCTATGCGGGCAGCCGCGCCATGGTCGTCTATGACCTGCCGCTGAACGAGGTTGTCTTTGACTTTTACGACCGCCTGAAATCGGTTACCAAGGGCTATGCCTCGTTCGACTACCAGATGACCGGCTATACCGAGGACAATCTGGTCAAGATGTCGGTGCTGGTGAATGACGAACCGGTCGATGCGCTGTCAACCATGGTTCACCGCGACCGGGCCGAGATGCGGGGCCGGGCGATGTGCGAAAAGCTCAAGGACCTGATTCCGCGCCACATGTTCAAAATCCCGATTCAGGCCGCCATCGGAGGCAAGGTCATCGCGCGCGAGACCCTCTCGGCCCTGCGCAAGGACGTGACCGCCAAATGCTACGGCGGCGACGCTACGCGGAAACGCAAACTGCTGGACAAGCAGAAGGCGGGTAAGAAGAAGATGCGCCAGTTCGGGAAGGTAGATATCCCGCAGGAGGCGTTTATCTCTGCGTTGAAGATGGACAGCTAAGGCTGTCCGTTCTCTCCCTTCTTTTTTGACGCATATTAGGTGGCCTCTGGATCAGCGTCCGACTGCCTGAGGTCGACAAGCGCATTCCAGACCACTTCTGGAATATCCCATTCCGCCCATTCTATTGTCTGCCGAACGTGTTGTGGCCAAGTGACTCCACACACCGTTGAGGCAATGCTATCGTCCCTAAGTGAAAACTGCAGCGCTAGCGCGCCCATCGGGACGTCGTGGAGAGCACAAATTTTCTCAATCTCGCGCACCGGGGCAAGCGTTTCTTCTGTTGCCGGCCGGTAGACATAGAAGTGATGCAGTGCGCTGCCCTTTGCCAGAACGCCCCCTGCGTAGGGCGCGGCATTTAGAACCGAGACCCCCTTTGAATTGGCCAGTTGAATCAATGGTGCTGCGTTGACGTTCACAAGTGTATGCCGGTTATGCGTCATCACAACGTCGAAATCTCGGTCGCGGAGCATAGGCATGAGAACATCCAGCTTTCCGCCTGCCAGTCCGACGGCGGTTGCCAGACCTTCCTCTTTCATCCGGAACAACTCGTCCAGCGCGCCTCCGTTGCGCGTGATCTCGGACACGTCAACAGCATATTCCGGATCATGTAAGTGGAGGATGTCCACGCGGTCAACACCAAGCGCTTTAAAACTTTGTTCAAGAGACCGCCGGGCCTGAGAGGCATCGAAAACGCTGGTTTCCATGTTGCGGTCGATTTTCGTAGAAAGTATTCGACCTTCGGGCCAACCGCCCAGCTCGCGAATGACATCCCCAATGCGTTCTTCGCTACGCCCAAGTGCATAGCCGCGGGCAGTATCAATAAAGCCGCCGGGCTGAGCCAGGATTGTCCGCAAGGTCTCGCGCGCGCGTTCTTCATCAACCTCGTACCCGTAGATTTGCGGGATGCTGCCAATGCCCGTTGAGCCAAAACCGATATGCGGAACTCGAATTCCCGTTTTGCCAATTTCCTGACTGTCCATGATAGTCCCCCCCTTTGCTAACATTGGAATTTTTGAATATTAAGCGGGGTGAACCATCGACGCAAATCTGCGGGCGATTATTCCAATGGACAATCCAATAAAGCTCAGATTGGTATTTGTAAGGCTGCCAATGCTCTTGCGGGTTGAGGTCAGGGGCGCAGTTTAGACGCTCACATCGCGATGTGTTATTGTGACCACGGGGAGCCGCGTTCAAGCGGGTTCGATGCATGATCAGACGCTTGCAACGCCCGAGCCTCAGAAAAGAGAGGGTATTATGCACAAGTTCTTTCAAACGACCGCCGTCACAATCTTTGCCATCGGCCTGTCCGCCGCCTCGGCCGATGCGGAAACCCATGACGCCGCAGGCAAGGGTATGGGGGAGAACGCCAACGAGGTTTATGGCATCTCGGACGGTCATGCCGTGGTGAAGACGCAGACCAATTATGACAGTTTCGAAGTTGCCGCTGGCCACCCGCTGGAAGGGGCGAGCGGGGCTTGTTTTGGCGCATTGCTGGTGAATGGGGCCGGGGTCTCAGGCACCGGTAACTGCGTGTTCGACACCGCATCGGGGGAAAAGGCGGTGATGAGCTGGACGGCCACCGGATTTGGTTCGGATGGCGCTCTGACCGGTGACTGGACCGTGTCCGGAGGCACGGGCGGCTGGGCAAGTGCAACAGGTAGTGGCGCATTTTCTTCGCTGACCGATCCTGACACCAAGAAGTTCGTCAACACGATCAGCGGCAGTATTACGATCGAATAGTTGTATTGTGTCACAACGACTTAGAACAGGGCGTACGAGTTCGTGCGCCCTTCCTACGCGGGGTTTGTCTGAGGGTCAGGTTAACCCATTGTGAAGTTTCCCTTAGGTAAGTTGCAACCCGGGCACCCTCTCCCAATCTGTTCAACAGGCCAGCAACGGCCCTGAATTTTGGAGGAGAGCCCATGACCAGATATATGACTGCCGGAGCAGCCGCTCTGGCCACGAGCCTAACCCTTGCAACGGCCTCGATGGCCGAGACCACACCTGATCTGCGTGGTGCCTGGAGCGGCACTTATACCAAGGTTTCGCCGTCTCGGGTGGCCACCGGAGACGCACCGCGCTTTCATCAGGGAGAGTGGGTGTTGGACATCCAGCAGCAGCAGGACAACCTGTTCTGGGGCCCCAGCATGTGGCGGCCGGATGCAAGTACGGATTGGCGTGTGTTTGACGCCACCGGAACCATCAGCCTGGATGGTTCCAACACTATCGGCATCGTCGAAAGCTCGGCCGATCCGCAGGTTGGTGTGAATGCGCTGGTGGATGCGCGCTATCAGGACGGCAAGATTTACGCGGATTTCCGTAGCCTGCGTCGCGGGACAACGTACAGCGTTGTGCTCGAACGACAGGTGAACTGAAGCGTCTCCGGCCCGACCGGCCGTAGGGGGTACTGGCTGCACCGTGTTGCAGCGCGTAGTAGGTAATCTCGGTCGGGTCGGAACGCTTCTCATAAACGGACCCAGCGTCTCCACAGAGTGGAGGCGGGTCGGGCGGCGTCTTGGCCGCGAGTGACAGAGACGGAACAAAACATGCCGGATTGCCGCGTTCCTTGGCACAGGTGGCTCCGGAACCGCGAACCTTCAGCGCGGCTTCACTTGCGGCCTGAGGGCTGTCCGACCCCGATTATTCCGAATGACTCTGGGCAGGCTGCGGCAAACTTGGATGCGGCTGATTCTATGCTCCGCGGCTTTGAAACCCCATCAATTGCAGTAAACCGGCCTTTGCAGGTGCAGAAAGTAGGGAATACACGCCTGTTTCAAGGCCTCTAGTGTTTTCCGTCCGCAAGACCGCATGGCGTTTCGGTTTCCGGAGTTATCCACAAAATTCTCCCGGCGGATATCAACACGTTATCCCCGACAAAATCTCATGCTGCAGTGCTATTTTCTTGTCGGATCAAAGCCCAGATGTAACAGTTTGTTCACCGCAACGGTTCTTAGGAACCAGGGTGGGGCGCAAAGACCAAGGGGGTCGACGCAATAGAGGCAAGTCTTAGGATTGGCTTTTATATGCAAAGGCTTACCGGTGGATGGTTAGTTGAGCTGGGTGTCAGACCCGGATCAAATGATCAGACTCTCAGAAGGTTGATGCGTGCTGTAAAGCACCTCAGGGTGCGGTGCAGCAGCCGTGACCCGCTTTAGGGTTGGGGCAACTGGATCGGCGCGTCCCTCGGACGTATCGACCCGGCAAGGCGTCAGGAGTATCCGTAAGGGTACATGCATGGACCGCGTCTGCGCACCTGACGCCTTTTCCTTTTTCAAATTCCCTGCCTTATGGGCTGCCACTCTACCCCCACTCAAAATGGGAACGGGGTTCTTGTGTGTTCACAAGAACCCCGAGGTTTTGTCAGAAATGCAATGCCGCGTCTATGCACCTGTACCAAGGAGGGTACCTTGGATGGCCACGATTTTCAACCACATCTTGTGGATGGATGTTGCTCATTCGCTACATCCTGAAGCGCGTCAGAGGTTTTCCTGGACGTCCGTCGCTGCGCCTTGAATGGCGTCACCCGCTTTTTCGATATCTTTGCCTGCGCCTTTGGCGGTCTCGCATGCGGCGAGAGAAAACAGCGCTAGTCCTACCAGAATTGCTCGGATCATCAGTACCTCCATTGGATTATCTGAATATGGCGTATCAGCTTTTATTGGCTGGAACCAGTATTTTACGGTGTCTTGAATCGGGCCTGATGTTGCGAAACTGCAGACCAATTGACCGCCTGGGTGATAGGCAAAAAGTATTGCAGCACCCTCAAGCGGTGTTTGGGTCAGAAAGACGTGAGTTACGCATCAGATGCGGTGGAAGGGAAAGCGAAATCAGCTCTTCTCGTCACCGCAAAACAGTTCGTACACAACTTCCAGCATCCGGCGCGGTCTATCATCAGCGAGTCGATAGTAAATCGCCTTGCCTTCGCGTCGAGGAATCACCAGACCTTCAAGGCGAAGACGGGACAGTTGCTGCGATACCGCCGCCTGACGCGCGGAAAGAAGGTCCTCAAGCTCGGTCACGGATTTCTCGCCAGAGACCAGATGGCACAGGATCATCAAGCGGCCTTCGTGACTGATTGCCTTGAGGAAATTCGATGCGCGGGTCGCATTTCCCGCCATCCGATCGAAATCGTCAGATGTCATGTTGGGTGAAATCTGCGGCAATGCCATTGGTGTTTTCCTTTCGGGCCCTGAGGCGGGCGCGTGATTTTTTCGAGTGGTCCGCGAAATTGCGGTGAGTTTTGCTACACGTTCTGAGCATGAATTTCCATATGCATGGATCAAAATGATGTGATGGGAAAAGGGGAACTTGTGCCCAAGTGCGTCAATCTGGATTTCAACCTTTACTGCATCTTTGCATTTGGGATCCGATAATCCACCTAAATTTGTCGGTTAAAGCGCGATCTGTTGTGCCCCCCTTGCAGCCCCCCCGTGGCGACACTAAGACTCGGGTAACGTTTCTTCGGGTAATGTCCCGATCCATAGCAAAACAGGCAGGTTCTCATGTTCGATCCCGTTGATACCTATATGAATACGCTCGTTCCCATGGTCGTCGAACAGACCAGCCGGGGTGAACGGGCGTACGACATTTTCTCGCGCCTTCTCAAAGAGCGGATCATTTTCATCAATGGCCCAATCCACGACGGGATGAGCCACCTGGTCGTCGCGCAATTGCTACATCTTGAGGCAGAGAATCCGAACAAGGAAATCTCGATTTACATCAATTCGCCCGGCGGCGTCGTGACCAGCGGTTTGTCGATTTACGATACAATGCAGTACATCAAGCCGAAATGTTCGACATTGGTAATCGGTCAGGCGGCTTCGATGGGGTCGGTTTTGCTGGCCGGTGGCGAGAAGGGAATGCGCTTTTCTCTGCCCAACAGCCGGATCATGGTGCACCAGCCCAGTGGCGGTTATCAGGGCCAGGCCAGCGACATCATGATTCACGCAGCCGAGACACAAAAGTTGAAGGATCGCCTTTATGACATCTACGTGCGTCATACCGGCCAGACTAAAAAGGCGGTTGAAAAAGCTCTGGATCGTGACAATTTCATGAGCCCGGAAGAGGCAAAGGACTGGGGGCACATCGACGAGATCGTCGAAAATCGCGCCAAAATGGATGGTGATGAGGCCTAAGAATTTGTCCCCACGTCCCGGGCGTGGGGGCCATTTTTGAGATTGTAGCCGCCCCAGTGGTGGCCTAAGCTGCACCAACATGCGGCAAGCGCGGTCCGGTTCGGGCTGCAGGGACGAAGCCCGAAAGGTAGAACATGGCGACGAATTCAGGCGGCGACGGCAAAAACACGCTCTACTGCAGCTTCTGCGGCAAGAGTCAGCATGAGGTACGCAAGCTGATTGCCGGCCCGACCGTTTTCATCTGCGACGAGTGCGTCGAGCTGTGTATGGACATCATCCGTGAGGAGACAAAGGCCAGCGGCCTGAAGTCCAGCGATGGCGTGCCGACACCCAAAGATATTTGCGAAGTGCTGGACGATTATGTAATCGGACAGGCAACCGCCAAACGCGTTCTGTCGGTTGCGGTTCACAACCACTACAAACGTCTGAACCATGCGCAAAAGGCTGGCAGCGATATTGAACTGGCCAAGTCCAACATCCTGCTGATTGGTCCGACCGGTTGCGGTAAGACGCTGCTGGCTCAGACTCTGGCACGTATTCTGGACGTACCGTTCACCATGGCAGACGCAACCACACTGACCGAAGCCGGGTATGTGGGTGAGGATGTTGAGAACATCATCCTTAAGCTGCTGCAAGCCAGCGAATACAACGTGGAGCGGGCGCAGCGCGGCATCGTCTATATTGACGAGGTCGACAAGATCACCCGCAAGTCCGAAAACCCCTCGATCACACGCGACGTGTCGGGTGAGGGTGTGCAGCAAGCGCTGCTGAAACTGATGGAAGGCACCGTTGCCAGTGTGCCGCCGCAAGGTGGACGCAAGCATCCGCAGCAGGAGTTCCTGCAAGTGGACACCACGAATATCCTGTTCATCTGCGGTGGTGCGTTTGCAGGTCTGGACAAGATCATCGCACAGCGCGGCAAAGGCTCGGCGATGGGTTTCGGTGCCGACGTGCGGGACAATGACGAACGCGGCGTTGGTGAGATCTTCAAGGATCTAGAGCCCGAAGATCTGCTGCGGTTCGGTCTGATTCCGGAATTCGTCGGCCGACTGCCGGTTCTGGCGACGCTGGAAGATCTGGACGAAGATGCGCTGGTGACCATCCTGACCAAGCCCAAAAACGCTCTGGTCAAGCAATATCAGCGCCTGTTCGAACTTGAAGACGCTGAGCTGGCCTTTACGGATGACGCGCTCAAGTCGATCGCCAAGAAGGCTATCGAACGCAAGACCGGCGCGCGCGGATTGCGCTCGATTCTGGAAGATATCCTGCTGGACACGATGTTCGAACTGCCGGGCATGAAAAACGTGACAGAGGTTGTTGTGAACGAAGAGGCTGTGTCGTCGGACAAGCAACCGCTCATCATCTACGCCGATGCGGCGGAATCAGCGTCCGCGGGTTAAGACAAGTCGGAATTCAAAAACACGGCGCGGCATTCACCGCGCCGTTTTCTTATGGGGTGACAATGGCAATCAAACGGATTTCATCTGGCGGAGAATTCGAAGAAAAGATCGGCTATTGCCGGGCTGTTGTCGCCGGGGGCTGGGTTCATGTCGCTGGTACAGTCGGGCAGGGCGATGACGTTACCGAACAATGCCGCTCGGCGTTGGGTACAATCGAAAAAGCGCTTGCCAACGCGGGTGCCAGCTTTGCCGATGTGGTGCGTGTTACGTATATGTTGCCGGATCGGTTCGAGTTTGAACCGTGCTGGCCCATTTTGCGCGAAACATTCGGGGCAAATCCACCTGCGACGACAATGATCGAATGCGGGTTGATTGACCCAAAATACCGCATCGAGATTGAGGTGACCGCCTTTCTGCCGGAATAGAAGGTGCGCGCCTTGTGACACTGGACCTTAGCCCGCCTTTGGTCCATATCTGCGGGTACAGAAATGCCGGAGGCAGCCGATGGGAATCCTAAACAGTCTTTTGCGGGCCGTAACCTGGTGGAACGGAGCCACATTGAACACGCAGATTTACACATCGCGTAAGGGTATCAAGGTCGGCGAAGACGATGAAGGCAACGTGTTTTACCGCAATGCCGACGACAGCAGACGTTGGGTGATTTTCAATGGTGAGGCCGAGGCAAGCCGCGTTGACCCGGACTGGCATGGCTGGCTGCACCGCACTTGGGATGAACCGCCGACGGACAAACCGCTTAATCATAAATCTTGGGAAAAACCGCATCAGGAAAACCTGACAGGCTCAGCTTTGGCATATACGCCGGCAGGGTCTTTGCGCCGCCCGGACCCGGTCGAGCGAAAAGACTATGAAGCCTGGAGCCCGGAATAACACGAGGCGAGCAATGTCGAGCTATAATGCAACCGAAGTTCTGGTCGGTGGGGTCGTTTTGGCCTGTGCCGTCGCATTTGGCGTTTACGCCAGCCAGTCCACAGGCCTGTCGCAAGGCGGTGACGGGTACGAATTGGGGGCTTCTTTCCGTTCCCTGGAAGGGGTCGGGGTCGGCACCGACGTGCGCCTTGCAGGTGTCAAGATTGGCACCGTGACCGGTGTAACGCTGAACTCTGAAACATATAGGGCCGACACCACCTTTACGATCTCTGACGGGATTCTGGTGCCGGATGACAGCGCTATTGTCATCTCCTCCGAAGGACTTCTGGGCGGTAACTTTGTCGAGGTCATGCCGGGTGGTTCGCCATTCTATTTCGAGGCGGGTGATCAGGTCGAGGATACGCAAGGTGCCGTCAGTCTGATTTCCCTGTTGGTCAAATTCGTCGCCGGGGACGGAAGCGAATGAAGAGGATTGCCCTGATTGCCGCGTTGCTGGCCGCGACGGGGGCCACGGGCCAGCAAAAAGCCCAGTCTGGCCCGGGTGCAATGCTGCGCGGTCTGGACAAGGTCAGCGGTCAGACGGTTGATGTTGAAATGCGGAATGGTCAAACACAGCCGGTTTTTGGCTTGGATGTGGCCTTGGGTGATTGCCGTTACCCGGCGGACAACCCGACCGGTGATGCGTTTGCGTATCTGACTATCTGGGAAAAAGGCAGGACGGATCAACTGTTTGACGGTTGGATGATCGCCACGTCGCCCGCTTTGAACGCGCTGGACCACGCGCGTTATGACGTCTGGGTGATCCGCTGTATCACTCCGTCGGGTGATTGAGGCACCTCTGCCGCGAAATCTGCACTTGCGTTGATCGCTTCTTCCAATGCGTTTCGGTATTGCGATCGCGGAATTTCAATGGCTCCTAAAGAAGCCAGATGAGCGGTCAAAAACTGCGTGTCAAACAGGCGAAATCCGGTTTGGCGCAGGCGATCTACCAGATAGGCCAGAGCGATCTTTGAAGTGTCTTTTCGGCGTGAAAACATGCTTTCGCCAAAAAACGCAGCGCCCAGCGCAACGCCGTAGACGCCACCGACCAATGCGTCTTCGTCCCAGACCTCTAGAGAATGGGCCCGACCGGCGAGGTGGAGTTTCTGGTACAGACCACGCAATTCGGCATTGATCCATGTGTCCGCCCGATCGGCGCATCCATCCACCACTCCGGCGAAATCGCGGTTGATGGTTATGGAAAAGTCTGACTTTCGAATGCGGCGTGCAAGGCTGCGCGATATATGAAAGCCATCTAACGGAAAGACGCCACGATACTTTGGATCGACCCAAAACAATTCCGGGTCATCCCTGTGTTCGGCCATCGGGAAAATTCCGATGGAGTAGCCGTGTAGCAAAAGTTCAGGGGTCAGGCTCATGCGCGATACTTGGGGACCAGAGCGCAAGTGCCCTCTGGTCCAGTGGTATTATTGGGCCATATTCGCCGCGAGCCAGTGTTCCAGCCAGTGAATATTGTAGTCACCGTTGTGGATATCCGGCTCTTGCAGCAGCGCGTGAAACAGCGGCACAGTTGTGTCGATACCGTCCACGATCAACTCACCCAGTGCGCGTTCAAGACGTGCCAAGGCCTCGGCCCGGTCGCGGCCCTGTACGATCAGCTTGGCAATCAGCGAGTCATAGTAGGGCGGAATCGAATACCCGTCATACAGCGCCGAATCCATACGCACTCCCAGACCGCCGGGGGCATGATAGGCCGATATCTTGCCCGGACAGGGCGAGAAGTTCGGCAGCTTTTCGGCGTTGATCCGAACTTCGATGGCGTGGCCGTTGATCACAAGATCGTCCTGACCAAACGACATCGGCTCGCCTGCGGCAACACGGATTTGCTCACGCACCAGATCGACGCCGAAGATGCCTTCGGTCACAGGGTGTTCCACCTGCAGACGAGTGTTCATCTCGATGAAGTAAAACTCGCCATTCTCGTACAGGAACTCAATGGTTCCTGCGCCAATATAGTTGATCTTGGCAACCGCATCTGCACAGATTTTACCGATCTTGGCACGCTCTTCCGGGGTGATGCTGGGGCCGGGAGCCTCTTCAAACACCTTCTGATGGCGACGTTGCAGCGAACAGTCGCGTTCGCCCAGATGGACGGCCTTTCCTTTGCCATCGCCAAAGACCTGAATTTCGATATGCCGCGGCGTGGTCAGGTATTTCTCGATATAGACCTCGTCATTACCAAAGGCGGCTTTGCCTTCGGCCCGCGCGGTCATGAACGCGCTTTCCATCTCATCAGCGGTCTGCGCGACTTTCATGCCGCGACCACCGCCGCCTGCCGTGGCTTTGATGATGACGGGATAGCCGAATTCTTCACCGATGCGCTTGGCATCCTCCAGCGTGGGAACGCCTCCGTCCGAGCCTGGGACGCAAGGAACGCCCAGCGCTTTCATCGTGTCCTTGGCGGTGATTTTGTCTCCCATGACACGGATATGTTCGGCGGTGGGGCCGATGAAAGTGATGCCGTGATCTTCGACGATCTGAACGAACTCGGCATTCTCAGACAGGAAGCCATAGCCGGGGTGGATCGCCTGTGCGCCCGTAATTTCGCAGGCCGAGATGATCGCGGGCACCGATAGGTAGCTTTGCGGGCTGGGCGGAGGACCGATGCAGACCGATTCGTCGGCCATGCGTACGTGCATTGCGTCGCTGTCGGCGGTGGAATGGACGGCAACCGTCTTAATCCCCATCTCGCGCGCGGCGCGGATGACGCGCAGGGCGATCTCGCCTCGGTTGGCAATCAGGATCTTGTCGAACATGGGACTGCCTTACTCAACGATGACCAGAGGGGTGCCGAATTCCACCGCGTCACCATCACCAACCAGAATGCGTTTGATGGTTCCGGATTTAGGTGCGTGAATGTGGTTCATGGTTTTCATCGCTTCGACGATCAGCAGGGTGTCACCTTCGGACACCGATGCGCCGACGCTGATGAAGGAAGGTGCGCCAGGTTCGGGCTGCATATAAACGGTTCCAACCATGGGCGAGGTGACAGCACCCGGGTGGCTGGCTGGATCTTCCTGTGCTGCCGGGGCCTCGACAGGTGCAGCTGCTGCCGCGGGCGCGGCTGCCGGTGCTGGTGCCGCTGCGGGTACGGCCACCTGAACAGGGGCGGGTGCGACTTGCGACATGCGACTGACGCGGACATTGAGGCTGTCGTCGTCGCCATATTCGCGCATGACTTCCAGTTCGGTCAGGTCGTTTTCGCGCAGCAGTTCGGCCAGTGCCTTGATGAATGCCACATCCGCTTCGTGTTTGGTATCTGTCATGAGTGTCCTCGACGGTTCCCCTTTGGCCCGTCTGTTCTCGCGGGCTTTGGTCTGATTACGCAGCGTTATAAGCTATGCGCACGGTCATGAAAAGCGCAGTCTCGGCCTGTCAGATAACGGTTTTAACCAATATTTCGAGGGGGAAGGGGATTAAAGCGGCATCCCCGAGAGTTTTGCTACAAGTTCCGGTAGTTTGCGCGCGCCGAACTTCTCGAGCAAACGCGCTCGGTAGGCTTCAATCGTGCGGTAACTCAACCCCAATTCGACGCCGATTTCCTTGGCCGACAAACCGCGACACGACAGGATGGCAACTTCACGTTCGCGGGTCGTCAGCTCGACCAACGGGCGTTCTTCCGAAATGTCGGAGAAGCTCCAGATCCCGTGGCGAAACGGGTCATCCGGTGTCAGAGACCGACCCCGTGCCCGACACCAGAAGAGGTCACCGTCGCGTCGGCGCATGACCCGTTCGTCGGTGTAGTATCCCGTATCCTGCATAACTTTGAGGCTGCGCTGTCCGATCCTCTCCCAATCCGCGACCGAAGGGTAGAGGTGCAATAGGGGCATGTTGCGATACTCTGCTTCTTCGCCGCCAAAGGTGCGGGCGAATTGCAAATTGCAGCGTCGGATGATGCGGTTTTCCAACTCGACCAATCCGATGGGGGCATATTCGAAAGCTGGATCGCTCATTCGCCTATCGTGCAAGGATTTCAGGAAAATTAGAAGAGGGTGGACGCAGATTTGGCGGATTGCGCGCCGGTCGCAGGGGCAAAAGGTCTTGGTATTTTGTGGTCAAGCCTGTGAAGATTGTAAATAGGCTATGAAAATTACCAGTTAAAAACTAGAAATCTAAAGGGAGTTTTGAAAACGATTGAGCGAATTGGGTGAAAAAACATGCGCGATACGCTGACGGGTAGCCGCATTCGTGAACGACGCCAGATCGCAGGTTTGCGGCAGGCCGAACTTGCAAGGCAGGTCGGCATCTCGGCATCTTATCTGAATCTGATCGAACACAATCGCCGTCGGATTGGGGGTAAGCTGCTGGTGGATATCGCCAATGCGCTGGCTGTTGAGCCTTCGCTGCTGACCCAAGGGATTGAGGCGACGCTGATCTCAGCGCTGCGCGAAGCAGCTGCAGACGCAGTGGGGCAGCAAGCCGAAGTGGATGCGCTGGAGGAATTCGCAGGACGGTTTCCCGGATGGGCGGGCGTGCTGGCCCAAATGCACCGCCGGGTCGTCTCGTTGGAGCGCACGGTCGAGACCCTGTCCGACCGGCTGACGCATGACCCTCATCTTGCCGCGTCGATGCATGAAGTGCTGTCCACAGCTGCAGCGATTCGTTCAACGGCGGCAATTTTGGCCGACACGCAGGAAATCGAACCCGAGTGGCGCGATCGGTTTCATCGCAACCTGCACCAGGATGCTGAACGCCTGGCCGACAGTTCCAAGTCTTTGGTGGCGTATCTGGATGATTCTGAAATGGCTGAAGACCGGCGTGGTGTACCCTCCGAGGATGTCGAGGCGTTCTTTCAGGCCAACGGCTATCATTTTCCTCACATCGAAACCGGCGGAACCGACGCGGATATTGACCTGAGCTCGCTGGATTCGGCCGCGGCGCGAACCGTGGCCAAAGGACATCTGGAAATCTATGCGGCCGATGCCAGGGCCATGCCCCTGGAAGAAGTGCAGAAGGCTCTGACCGAGGCCGACCCCGATCCGCTGGCTCTGGCCGCGCGGTTTTCAGTAGATGTTGGCACGGTTCTGCGGCGGCTGGCGACATTGCCCGACGGATATCTGAGCAGACCAACCGGGCTGGTGGTTTGTGACGCTTCTGGGAGTATCCTGTTCAGTAAATCCGTTCCGGGCTTCGCCATGCCGAGATTCGGCGAAGCGTGCCCGTTCTGGCCTGTCTTTCAGGCGCTGAACAGGCCATTGGTCCCGATCCGCAAACGCGTTGTTCAGTTAGGGCGAACGGCGGCCGAGTTCGACTGTTATGCTTACGCGTGGCCGCAGATGGTTTCGGGCTATGACGATGCGCCTGTTTACCATTCGGTTATGCTTGTTCGGTCGGTGGATGAGGGGGCACAGAACGCGCAACCTGTGACGCGTGTCGGCCCGAGTTGCCGGGTCTGCCCAAATGACGCGTGCACTTCGCGCCGCGAGCCGTCGATTTTGAGCGAAGGTTTTTGACAGTTTCCTGACAGAACGCGTAAGCTGACGCCGACAGGTTCATGGACGGAACCCGTCACGGGGAGGAAGGAACATATGAGCCGCAAGGTTCTGTTAATTGAGGATGAGCCCAACATCGCAGAGGCCATTCGATTTTTGCTGACCCGAGAGGGGTGGCACGTAGAAACGCACGCAGAAGGGTCGGATGCACTACAGGTCATTCAGGGGGCGGACCCTGATCTGGTCATTCTGGACGTTATGCTGCCCGGCAAGAGCGGAATGGAGATTCTGCGCGACCTGCGCGAGCTTGAGGGTATGCAACATTTGCCAGTATTGATGCTGACTGCACGCGGGCAATCGCGAGATCGGGAAATGGCCGAAAATGCCGGGGTCAGCCGCTTTATGACAAAACCGTTTTCGAATGCCGAAGTGCTGACAGCAGTGCGAGACCTGCACGCGCAGGCAACCCGGTCATGAATTCGGGCGAAGATCGTAAACCCACAGGGGTCCGACCTTCGCTATTTCTCGAGCGTCAAGGCTATCGCCGCCGCAGGCTGATGGATGCGGCACGCTTGTTGCCCATTCTGGGGGCCGCTTTGGTTGCTATTCCGCTGCTCTGGCCCAGCCAGGGCGCGCCTGAAGGCGGCGTACCGCTGTCTTCGGCAATCCTGTATATCTTCACATGCTGGGCCTTGCTAATTGTGATCAGCCTTATCTTTGGATTTGCGGCCAGACGAATGGCTGGAAGTGACAATTCCGAGGCAGAGACGGATCGATGGCCACACTAAACGTCCTGATCCTTGTTTGCCTCGGCTATGTCGTGCTGTTGTTCGGAGTGGCATTTGCCGCGGACCGGATGGCGGCTGCTGGCCGGGGGGCCTGGTTAAGGTCGCCGTTGATCTACACGTTGTCCCTGTCGATCTATTGCACGGCCTGGACTTTTTATGGCGCGGTTGGAAACGCTGCGCGGTCCGGGTTAGAGTTCGTTACGATTTACCTTGGGCCAACACTGGTGATGCTGAGTTGGTGGTGGGGTTTGCGCAAGCTGGTGCGGGTCGGGCGTACTCAGCGCGTCACATCCATCGCGGACCTGATTTCATCGCGATACGGGAAGTCAAATACGCTGGCCATTTGCGTGACAATTCTGGCCGTATTGGGTGGGACGCCTTACATCGCGCTGCAGCTGCAATCCATTACCCTTTCCTTTTCCATCTTTGCCGAGGCTGACCCTTCTGGCCTTTATCGTGAAGGCTCCAGCGTATTTTGGGTGGCTGCAGGTCTGGCGGTCTTTGCGATTCTATTCGGCACCCGAAATCTGGACGCAAACGAACGGCACCACGGTGTCGTCACCGCCATTGCGCTGGAATCGGTCGTAAAGCTGTTTGCCTTGCTTGCGGTTGGTATCTTTGTCGTTTGGGGCGTTGCGGGTGGGGTTGGCCCGATTATGGATCGCATCGACGCCTCAGAGATTGGGCAATGGAATGTTGATGCCGGACGTTGGACCACATTTATCTTCCTGTCCGCTGCTGCTTTCATCTGCTTGCCAAGGATGTTTCAGGTGATGGTGGTTGAGAATGCGGATGAAGGGCATCTGAGAACCGCTGCGTGGGCCTTTCCGCTGTATCTGTTGTTGATGAGCCTGTTCGTTGTTCCCATCGCCGTTGTAGGCCTGGATTTGATGCCAGAAGGGTCGAACCCTGACCTGTTCGTCCTGACAGTGCCGCTTTCGCAAGGCAATGACTGGCTTGCGATGCTGTCCTTTATCGGTGGGTTTTCGTCGGCAACGTCGATGGTCATCGTGACCGCCATGGCCTTGTCGACCATGGTGTCGAACCATCTGGTCATGCCGATCTGGCTAAGCACGCAAGAGGGGTCGGGTTCCGTCTCGGGTGACGTACGAAACGTGGTACTGCTGGCGCGGCGCGTGTCCATCGCGGTCATCATGGCGTTGGGTTACTACTACTATCGTTTGTCGGGCGGTGGGGCAGCTCTTGCGTCGATAGGGCTTGTGGCCTTTGCAGGTATTTCTCAGATCTTGCCGGCGCTGGTTGGCGGATTGTTCTGGCGCGGGGCTACTCGAACCGGGGCGTTGGTCGGGCTGACGGTAGGCTTTGTGCTGTGGATCTACACTTTATTGCTGCCGGGGATGGGGGGCGCCATAATGCCCGACTCGGTGTTGCAGAATGGCCTTTTCGGTTGGGGTTGGCTGCGTCCGCGTGCCCTGTTCGGGATCGAAGGCATGGACCCGATGGTCCATTCGGTTATGTGGTCGTTGGCTTTGAATACGGCCGCGTTTTGCGTCACGTCCTTGCTGAGCTTCCCCAGCCCGTTGGAACGCCTTCAGGGTGCGCAGTTCGTCAACGTTTTTGATCACTCGGTCTCGCCGGCTGGCTGGACCGGGTCGGTGGCGCAAAGCGAAGACCTAATGATCATGACACAGCGCATTCTGGGCTCCGGCCCGGCGCAGGAGTTCTTTCAGCACGAGGCGGAAGCGCAAGGTGGACGGTCAAGCCTGCCTGAGCCAACGCCGGGGTTTTTGGAAAGACTGGAACGTGAACTTAGCGGCTCGGTCGGCGCAGCCACGGCCCATGCGATGATCGGGCAGATTGTCGGTGGATCGTCCGTTTCTGTCGAGGACCTGCTTGCGGTGGCGGACGAGTCGGCCGAACTGTTAGAGTATTCCAGCCAGCTTGAAGTCAAATCTGCCGAGCTCAGCCGCACGGCGCGACAACTGCAAGAAGCAAACACCAAGCTGACGCAGATTTCCGAACAGAAGGACGGCTTTCTCAGTCAAGTCAGTCATGAATTGAGGACGCCGATGACCTCAATTCGGGCCTTTTCCGAGATCATGCGCGATACAGATGGTCTGAGTGCCGAAGAGCAAACGCGTTACGCAGCGATCATCCATGATGAGGCTTTGCGGTTGACGCGTTTGCTGGACGATTTGCTGGACCTGAGTGTACTGGAAAGCGGCCGTGTAAACCTGAACATGGGCGGGGATACCTTGAGTTCGATCCTGGATCGGGCGGTCTCCAGCGCTTTGGCGGGGTCGCACCCGAAACTCAAGGTACGCCGCTCGCGACCTTCCGAGCGCATTCCGCTGCACACTGACCTTGATCGTCTTGGACAGGTTTTCATCAATCTGATTTCGAACGCGCAGAAATACTGCGACGCGGACGAACCCGTTCTGACCATCTCGGCCCATGATGTCGGGGGGCAGATTGTCATCGATTTCGCGGACAATGGCAGCGGTATTCCACCCGATGCGCAGTCAATGGTGTTCGAAAAGTTTGCCCGTGTCGGTGGCGACAAGGCGGGTGGTGCCGGTCTGGGATTGGCCATCTGTCGCGAGATCATGCAGCGTTTGGGTGGTGAGATCAGCTATCTTCCCGGGCAGGGCGGAGCGGCCTTTCGCGTCCGCCTTCCGATGGCGCATCGGCAAGCTGCGCAATGACGCGGCCATAAAGACATTGGTAACCCGCCACGGGTTAGACCGGATAACAGGTTTAGAAACTCAATTCGGTATCCGGCATGACGCAGTCCGTCAGTACAGCTTTGGCGCGCAAACTTTCCGCGGGACAGGAAGAGCAGGGTGAAAAGCCGCGTTCTGTTCTGCGGGCCCTTCGGCTGGCCTTTGCGAGATCTGCAGGAGATCGGTTCCAGTTGCCGCTGTCGGTGATCGGCGCCAAGCAGTCTCACAGAAATCCGGACGCGCTGGCAGAAGTGATTGACGTGGATTGGATGTTGCTGCATCTGGGCAATGCGGACGGAATGTCCGCAGCGATTTGCGTAGATTTGGGGGTCGCATCAGCGATCGTACAAGTGCAGACAATTGGTGAGGTTATGGCCAGCCCACCAACAGCGCGCGAATTCACCGATACGGATGCAGCTATGGTGGCGCCGCTGGTCGAAGATGCTTTGACCAAGGCCGCGGGGTTGGTTGACACGACCGCCGAACAATCCAGCCTTACCGGGTTTGAGTTTCAGGCGCGGTTACCGGATCAACGATCCTTGTTTTTGGCTATGATCGAGGACGTATATCGCGTGTTTGAACTGACGGTTGAGCTTGGCGGTGGGCTGCGGCAGGGACAGATCACGGTCCTGTTGCCCGATATGCCGGCAGAGCAGGAGGCGGACGATGCAATTCAGATTGCTGCCGGCCCGAACCTCGAGCAAGCATCGGGGGTTCTTCGAGCTGAATTAAACACAGTGATCAGCCGGATGTCAGTGCCGTTGGCAACCCTGTCCGGGCTGACGGTGGGGGATGTTCTGCCTCTGGCCGGATCGCGGTTGGATCGCTCGGAAATCCTGACCATCGATAGAAACCGGGCTGCAATCGGACGTCTGGGACAATGCGGAGGGATGCGCGCAGTTCGGCTGAACGAATGTGTTTCGGTTGAGGCACTGGAACAATCCGAAATGCCTGAGTTTTTCGAGGCGCGTAGCGACGCGCCGGTGCCGGACGATCTGACAGACCCGATGCCATCAAACGCAGCACATGACGTTGTGCCTATAAGTTCAGCGGCATTGAATGATTTGGAGGGCGATCTGGGCCTTGGAAACCCGGATCAGGTGATGGCCGAGATTTCGCAACTTGCTGGTTTGACGGGCCTTGGCAACGAGCCTGAGCAAAACTGATCGCTTGAGGCCATTATCAGTCTGAATCGCGCATATGATCCAGCGCAGGGCGCAAGTTGTCCAACATGTAACCAGCTTTGGTAGTGGCCTCGAGTATTTCATCCGTGCTCATGTGGTCGCACTGGCCCAAGGCCCATACAACCGAACAGCGGGTACCCGACGCGCAATAGGCCAAAACGGGGCCAGAACAGCTTTCGGCCAATTCCCGTTGCAGGGCAACATTGCCGGGTGTCATGGTCTGGTGGGTCAGTTCCAGAACCTCATATTGCATCCCTGCCGCAAGAACAGCCTGACCGATTGCATCCGACTGCATGTTGGGCGGAACTTCGGCATTGGGGCGGTTACAGATGACCTTAACGAAACCTGCAGCGGCGATGGCTGGTACATCCTCGACCGTGATCTGGGGCGAGACGGCATAGCGGGGGGTTATTGGTCGAATCTCCATGGCAATTGCTTAGGCCGCGTTTGCGGATCTGTCCAGTTGCACACCAAGCCTGGGCGCCGCAATCATTCCCGCGAGCATCGCGGCAAGAAACACGATTCCGCCAAGACCCCCATAGGTGATGGACGCGATGGCTGGCCCCGGGCAGAGCCCGGATAAACCCCAGCCCATGCCAAACATTATGGATCCGATAACCAGGCGGCGATCCAACTGAGGCGGGGTAGCCTTGGGAAACTGGCCGCCGGTCAGCGGCTTGCGGTGGGCCGTCATCCTCCACGCGACGAGCATGGGCAGGATCGCGCCGCCCATCACAAATGCCAGGGTGGGGTCCCAGTTGCCGAACACGTCCAGCCACCCTTGAACCTTGGTGGTATCGGTCATGCCCGAGATTAAAAGACCAGCACCAAACAGCGAGCCAGCCAGCAAAGAAATGAGAATCCGCATCAAATCAGCCCCCATAGATGCCGCATAAGTGCAATTGTTGCACCTCCCGCGGCGATATAGATCAACGTCGCGATGATGCCCCTGAAAGAAAACCGAGAGATTCCGCAAACCCCGTGCCCCGAGGTGCATCCGTTTGCAATGCGCGTTCCTGCTCCAACTAGAACTCCGGCGAGTACAATCACCGCGAAATTGCTGGTTAGATGGGTCTTGGGCGCAGAAGAGAGCAGAGGGCTTAAAACAAGTGGAGTTGCAACGACACCGGCAATGAAGCTTATGCGTTCAAGGGTCCGGTCACTGCCATCGACAAGACCCCCCAGAATTCCGCTTGCCCCCATGATGCGCCCATTGCCCAAAAGGTAGACCGCAGCGCCCAACCCGATAAGCAGGCCACCTGCCAGTCCCCAAATCCATTCTGTGTACATTTGTTGTCCTCAGTTTGCCTGATGGGTCCGCGTCACAACTTGTTGATCGGCACCTTAAGGAACACATCGCCCTGTTCGTCCGCAGGAGGCATCTGCCCGGCCCGCATGTTGACCTGCAGAGACGGCAGAATCAGGCGCGGCATGGGTAACGTCGCATCGCGCGCGTCGCGCATCTCTACAAACTCCTCGATGGACTTGCCCTGTCCGATATGGACGTTCAGGGCTTTTTGTTCGCCGACCGTTGTCTCCCACGCAAATTCATCACGCCCCGGAGCCTTGTAGTCATGACCAACGAAGATGCGGGTTTCATCCGGCAGGCTCAGGATTTTCTGAATCGACTCGAATAACTTCTCCGAAGACCCGCCGGGGAAATCGCATCGCGCTGTGCCGAAATCGGGCATGAATAACGTATCGCCCACAAATGCTGCGTCTCCAATGACATATGTCATGCAGGCAGGCGTGTGGCCGGGCGTGTGAAGTACATCACCGCGCATCTGTCCGACGTGAAAGCTGTCGCCGTCGCGAAACAGGGCATCAAACTGGCTGCCGTCGCGCTGG
The DNA here is from genome assembly GCF_013032505.1 of Ruegeria atlantica. Lineage (GTDB taxonomy): Bacteria > Pseudomonadota > Alphaproteobacteria > Rhodobacterales > Rhodobacteraceae > Ruegeria > Ruegeria atlantica_F. The sequence goes on along the minus strand of NZ_WQCG01000003.1, from coordinate 168,187 downwards.
AACTCGGTTCCTTCATTGAAGATCTTCCCAAAGGTCTCCTGGATCGTAACGATCTGTTCACCGATGCCGATCTTTCCCCCCAGTTCTTGCTGCAGATAGGGGGCAGCCGAGAGGTGGTCGGCATGCACATGGCTTTCCAGAATCCACTCCACCCTCAGTTCATTGTCGCGTACGTAAGCGACGATCTGATCTGCCGAGCTGGTTTTGGTTCGACCCGAAGCGTGATCGAAGTCCAGAACGCTGTCGATGATTGCGCAGGCCGTCCCCTCGGGTTCCTGTACGAGGTACGAGACCGTATTGGTGTCAGGGTCAAAAAACGCTTTCACAATTGGTGTCATCTGGGTCTCCGTCAGCGTGCCTTTAGTCATATATGTTTTTCAGAATATGACGCAACTGGCAATCTTCGATTTGATGCGTGTCAAGGCAAGTTAATCCGAATCCGAGTAGAATTTAATCATTCTGCCTCAGGTTGCCGATGCGGGGTAGGTGGCAGGCAGGTTTCCGCGCGTTTCTTCGTCAGGATAAGCAGGTCTTAAAACCGTTACCTATATCGGCGACAGTGATAGCAATTGGGAGGATTATTATGTCTGCAAGTAGTTTGTACTCCGAAGCCGAACACCTTGAGCAAAAGCTGCAGAATGCCTGTCTTGAGACCCGATTGGCGCTTCAGCCCAGTGTAACCAAAGTGATTGATCGGATGCGTCAACAGGGCGTACATGTGCCTTCGCGACTGCGACATCTGGATGCCGCGCTGTGTGAAGATGTGATGGAAGCGCAGTTCGACAATATGCCTGTCTAAGGCAACGCGTCAGCTGAACGAAATTCCCAGGATCACCAGCATCAGGCCAATCACAGAAAGAAAAAGCGACGCCAGATTCCACGGCAGAACGCTTTGAACAGCAGCGCGCAACTCTTCGTCCGTCAGGCCGGACTTGCGCGCTTTCATCACACGCAGAATACACCAAACCAGGCCTAGTAGGCCGGCAAGCGAAAGGGCGGCACCGCCCCAGGTGATGAATTCGAACATGGTTCCCCACATTTCCTGCAAATGCTGCTTGCGCTTAGCGGATCGGCCGGGCGCACACAAGCCCATCGAGGATTGGATGCTTGCAGCCCACGCGGCGGCAATGTATCCGGCTAACTGCCATTGCTAATGCATCAGATCGCAGCCTTTTGGAGAGATAATTATGGAAGACGTGACCGAAGATCAGGCCGCCGCCAACTACCGTGTAACAGCGGGTGAGCTGCGTCAGTTCGTCGAACGGATCGAACGCTTGGATGCCGAAAAAAAAGATTTGGCGGAACAGCAGAAAGAGGTCATGGCTGAAGCCAAAGCGCGCGGATACGACACAAAAGTGATGCGTAAGGTCATCGCGCTGCGCAAGCGCGACAAGGACGATATCGCCGAAGAAGAAGCGGTGCTTGAAATGTATAAGGAAGCGCTGGGCATGTAAGTCGCCCCGGGGTCAGGGTTTTAGAACCTTCACCCCGGCCATCGTTTCCAGCTTGGTGAGATCCTGTTCGTACAGTTCGGAAAACGCGTCGATGATCTCATCGCTCCATCCGGGCAGGTTCAATTCTTCTTCCATTTTTTCCGGTTGGGCATGGTTTTCCAGAACATCGGAAAGTGTATCCCGAATCTCAGTCCGTGAAAGCGTCGCTTCCTGGTTTAGGACTGCTTGCGCTTCCGCTTGACCTTCCTCGGTCAGCAACGAGATCAGCAGGTCATACTCATCTTTGATCGGAACATCGGAAGATAGTCCGCCGACGCTGCGAACAACGTCACCCCAGATAAGCGGGATGTCCTCATTGCACCACAAGGTGATCTGCACTCCTGGGGCAAAGTCGAGAATGTCTTCGATCATCCTGACCCAGCTGAGGTGACTTATATCATTGTTGCGGATCACGCCCTCGCGCGCCTGTTCTGGCAGGGACATCAGGTGCTTGGGGATAAAACTGCCGGGGTTTCTGAGGGCCAGAAACAATTCCAGCTGACAATCGCCAAAGGACTCTTCCAAAACAGAAAGGCGTTTGCCTGCAAAAGGATAGAATTGCCCATCCGAAAGTACCACGTCTTTCTCGCCGATAAAGTCTTCGCTGACGAATATGGCCCGCTTCACCCAAGGTTGGATTGGCAGATTGCTCCGAATACTTTCAACCTCATCAGGCAACGGGGGGCGTGTATTCAACGCCTGAAATGCTGGTTTGAACACTTGCCGGAAACGGCGAGGACCGAAGACAGCCACGCCATTTTGAGTCAGTAAGTCCCCATTGACTTGCAACGACCTGAGCAGCCGCCCTTCATCGGTAAAAGCCGCACCTGCGTGGATAGCAAACTGCATGTTTGGTTCTTGTCCTTGCATTCCTGAACCCGCCTGTCGAGTTACAGGCTGTGCCGGAGACAGTCAAATCCACACCCACCACTTAAGGGTGAACGGCCGCATCGCAAGGAAAATCCAAAATCCCTAAGTTTGGATGAAAATTGAGGCTTGCAGTCCGTCAAAAGAGAAAGTAATCGACACCCAGCGCCCCTATAGCTCAGCTGGTAGAGCAACTGATTTGTAATCAGTAGGTCCGCGGTTCGAGTCCGTGTGGGGGCACCACTTTCAAATCACTACTCTCAATGAAGCCTAACGCCTTGAAAGGTAAGGTAGTATTTGGAGTTCGAACACCATCAGTTCTGTCAAACTCTATTGGGCCGGAAAATACGAGCCTAAGGACTACTCGTTTCAACGTACAGCTAGCTTTCTCCCATATTTTAAAGGGGTTTGAGAGAAATTGCATGGCGAGTTCGAACATTTCATCAAATGAACGCTCTGGAAATGTCATTCTGTCGATTTCTGCTTCGATTTTGGCCTTTTCAGTTCGCAATCCCATAACTTTGGATTCATATGCCGCAGCAAATTCGTCATTTTGAGTTCGAGCGGCACGACTGAGATAGTTCGAACACTCTTTTTCAATTTGGGTGATGCGTTGCTTTAGCCGTCCGGCTTCTGTCTTTGCCCACGTTCCTCGCCGCTCCCAAGCATCACGAAATACTCTCTCAGCGACTTCAAATGTAGCGGGCGATGGCTCTACAGACTGCAGAAGCGTTTCAAAGTAGCCTTCAAGTCGGTCGCGAGGAACTGACTTTCCCCTCTCTGAGCAGGAACGATATTGGCAAAGGTAATACGGATATCGGACCCCGGTTCCGCTTCTGGACCAACAGGACGTGAGTTTTCGACCGCACTTTGCGCATTTGATGAATCCACGCAGTGGGAAGTCCAAGTCGATGTCTTTTCTTGCTGGCGCGACCGCAGAAGATTTGAGGCGGTCTTGGATGATCAGGTAAGTATCATAGGAGATGAGCGGCTCATGCACTGCTTTGGTCAATGGAATGTTTCTCTCCGGCCGTTCCAGATAACCGGCATACAGCAAGTTCGTCAGAAACTGTTTTACTCTGTCATATTTGACTTCAGTACCCCTGTAGTCCTTCGGAAACTCGCTTTTGGAGTCCAGAAATCGCTTAACTTCGGCTTGGGATTGAAAGCGACCGCTTGCATAGCCCTCAAGCGCTTCGGCAAGAATTGATGCCGTTGGCTCAACACGAACAAGAACTTTGCCCTCAGGACCACGTCTTTTGTATTCGTAGCCAACTGGGGCTGAAAATGTCCAATACCCTGTTTGGAGACGCGCAATGACCCTGTCTCGTGAACGTTCTTTGTTTTTTCCGACTTCCAACTCTCCCAACAGAACGCGAAGCTTCAGTTCGAATATCGAATGTGCTTCCTCAGACATTTTGAACTTTGGGCTTTCAAGGCGTGCACCTGCGGCAACAATTTGCTTGTGCAAATCACTATAGACGGACACGTCGCGCGCAAAGCGATCAATATCATCCACCACCACAACTAGCTTTTCGGATCGATGCATTCTGAGGTACCGAACCAACGCTTTCGTACCGGTACGTTCCCCTGCCGTACCCGAGACTATGTCACTGAAGACTTCTACGACCTCATAGCCGTTCTCTTTCGCGTACGAGCGGCAGCTTTGCTCCTGACTAGATAGACCGGACCCTTCGTTAACTTGTTTCGCAGAGGATACGCGTACGTAGATTGCGCATTTCTGTTTTGTTGGTTCAACATCATTTTTGTCCATAACTCATTCACCCTTTATTGCTTGGAGACGAACAGCAGATTGCGCCCGCTGCTCGTAGGCCTTCGAAACCGATCGTCCGACGCTAAGCCGCATCTTTGAAATGCTGTTCAATTGAACCGACTGTTGTTGCATCAAGGTCATTAGGTATGTCGGGGAACTGGGTCGGGTGCAGTCCGTAGCCCAAGTCGATGAATCCCGAGAGCAGAGTCCAAAGGGCATCAAGAAACTCTTTTCGTTGCTTAGACGTCAGGTCGAAATTGCGAAGATGGTCTTCGTATTGGCTCAAATCAGGCCGGGCGCAGGGATTAACGCCCTTTGCTGTAGGGAATGGGATAACGTTTGAGCTATTGGCGATGTTTGACATGTTCGAACTCTCCTTATTTGCTGACTTCAGTACTCTCTCGGCTGACGTCCGAGGGATACGATCAGAATAGTTCGAAGATTAAGCTACTGAAAAGGTTAGAATAAATGACACGAATTTTGGAAAATAGCACATCGGGGAATCTGGAAAAACGCACATTTTGAGCGTTCGAACTCAACGTTTCTTGAGGCACTCAAGTTGCGAACTGGAAAAACGCACATTTGAAATTTCGGAAAAACTCACATGTCACTTTCCGTGACACTCCTGTTGCAGCGAATCGCTTCATTTTTTGGCTCGAAAATTTAATTATCGCTGAGAGCAATAATTGACTTGAAGTCGACCTCGCCACCGCCTACGTTGAAGGCGTGATGAAACTTGCATGTGCAGAACCCGACAAAGGCTGGGGCCAGAGGCCCTGTGAAGGCTTAGAGCCTTCGTCTAGTTCCTGTGTCTCTGGATGGACCGTGGCAGCGCGCCGCGCCCGCCCGGGACCGGGCGCGGCATGGAAGGGGTCAAACGTCGCTGATCGCATTCCTCGTTCCCACGGGGGCCAACGCTTGTGTTGGCCGGAACAGAGGAGCAGTAAGCATGCGAGAAAAGAAAGTTCATCGCCAGCGGCGGCATCGCAAAAAACCATCTTGGCGGCGATACATTTGGATCGCTGTCGTCAACATCCTTCGGGTCCTGGACCTGTTGATGTCATGGTGGGAGTAAGTGATGACCCCTTTATAGCCCTTACTGGAAACTCAAATGGCTGATCCTCACAAACAGATGATCAACGAAGCACTTGCGCTTGCTCGTATGTATTGGGGCTATTCCCAGCAAGAGATGGCAGACGCCTTGGGTATGTCGCAAGCCATGGTTTCAGAGATAGAGCGTGGAACGAAGTCTGTTACGCTCGAAACACTTGATCGGTATGCCGTAGCCCTCGGAGTCAAGAAATCTCAATTGATGTTCTTCGCAGAGGAGATCGAAGGGCAAGGGCCTGTTCGCAAAGGGCGATTGATAGTCGCTGATGCAGCGTTGCGCGTTCTTCGAAAGCTCAAGCCTGTGGAGCCAGTTGATGCGGAAACGGTATAGGCTCAAGTCCGGAGAGAAATATCCTCTTGAACGATCCCCATTTGCTCAAAAACCCTCGCAACGAGACATTGCTGAGCTGGTTCGGGAAAGCAAGGACGATTTAAATAGACTGGCGACACCGCGTTATAAGGAGCAATTTCTAGTCCGGCGAACTATCGAGACGAATGGAAAAACGCGTGATTTGGTCTATCCGGAAGGAAGGCTACGTTCCGTACACGAACGATTAAAGTACCATCTGTCCAAGATTGCCCAACCTAGTTACCTCATGAGTCCACGTAAGGGACGTGCTCAGCGAGACAATGCAGTTGCACATCTGGAAGCGGCGCAGTTTCTCACACTCGATCTGAAACAGTTTTACCCCTCGACTACACGGCAGATGATCCGAAACTCGCTAATGGAACAGTTTAAGATGGAGGCGGATGTGGCGGGGCTTATCGCACACGTTGCGACAGCAGACGACCGCGCCTGTTTCGGCTCACCTCTAACGCCCGTGCTTGCTTCGCTGGTACACCGCCCGATGTTCGACAGAATTGCGGATCGTTGCGTTGAAGATGACCTAAGCTACACAGTTTGGGTTGATGATTTGACCATTTCTGGTTTGAGGATCACGGGAAACTTTCGTGCCGACGTGAGGAAACTCGTGGCGCAGAGCGGTCTCAAATCTCACAAACTCAGAACCCAGACCGGCAATCGGCCAGTCTTTGTTACCGGAATTGGGATTGTTGGTGCGAATCTGATTGTACCGAAGAGGCTTGAGTTGCGTTCAAAGGAACTTTGGACCGAACTAAAAGCCGCGCAGACACAAGAAGAAATGGAAGCTTGCTCGGTCCGACTTCTTTCGCACTTAGGCGGTATCCGAGCGGTTGTGGGGGCCTCCAGTCATCGCGGTCAAAAACTTGCCAGCGAAATGAACTCCATTCGTCAAAAGCTTTCAAAGGCACGGCGTGAAAACAAAGCAAGACTAGCAGAAGAGAAAGCTGCGGCTCAGGAGATTAGTAGGGTTGATCCCGATAACGAAAAGGAGAATATCCCCTTCTAGTCAAATACCTTACCGGAGACTCAAGTGTCTGCTTTGTTTGAGAATGCCGTTACTTCAATTCGTTTAGGGATAGAGGATTTTGAAACTGGTGAAGACGACCGAATGATTTCGGCGGCTCGCAACTACTACGCCGGTGTTCTTTTACTTGCCAAAGAGTGTTTGGTGCGTGCTGCCCCAGTAGCGGACCCACTGCACGTAATCGGTGCAAAGGTAAAGCCAGTCTCGGACGGCGCTGGAGGTGTGAACATCGCCGTGGTCGGATGGAAGACCGTCGATTTTCAGGAAATGAAGGGCCGTTTCAAGGATTTTGGTCTCAAATGGCCAGAGGGTGACTTTGATAAGCTTCGAAAACTCAGAAACGAAGCAGAGCACCACCACCTTACCCAACCTGTTGAGGCTTTGGCGGAAGCAATTGCCTCTTCATTCCCGATGGTAGTCGATTTCTTCGATATTCTTGAAGAGGATCCGAAAGAAGAACTTGGTGATGCATGGGACGTTATTCTTGAAAAGCGCACAGCATATGAAAAGGTTCAAAAGCGTTGCCTAAGTGAGCTAGCGTCTATCAATTGGCCTAAGCAAGTTACTGGCATTGATAGAATGATTTGCGACAACTGCGGATCATCTCTAGTCGGCCAAGAAGACCCCACCAATAAAAACCCAGAGAACTTCAACGCCAAGTGCGCTCAATGTGGAGAAGTGCATAGCTCTGAGGCCTCTATTGCGATGGCTGTCGTCGCCTCTTTCGGGGCGGATGACTATATCGCCGCAAAAGAGGGCCTAGAACCAGTAATCCACGATTGCCCATACTGTGACTCCAGCAACACCTTCGTGCAGAACAGTGAGGTCAACATGTGTTTCGATTGCGGTTTCGTTCTGGATGAATCCTGTTCGATTTGCGGGACGAGTCTCACGCTGGAAGAGTATACTATGCTCGACAACGGATACTGTGGTTCCTGTTCTTATGGGATGGCAAGGGCTATGCGAGACTAGCCTGCTTGCAAGCCTCGCCTATACACTTTGCAGGCGACAGAAACCTGTCACCAGAACGGACGCCTATCTAGAATTCATAACTAGCGAAAGCGACGCCTCACATCGGGCCAATTCTATGAATAGCGAGTTCGATGTTTCTCCCTTTAGGTGCACCACTAAATCTCCAAACTTAAAAACGCTGAGGCTTACCGGCCTGACCATGCTAACGAACCGGTCCCGGTTGCATAGCGCGAAACATGTTCATTCATGGTGGTTGGTTCTGATCTGAGGTCCCACGGCGCCAAGGCTCCCGGGTTCTGGGAAATTTGCAGGGCATTGACTGACGCGGCGCAACAAATAAATGTATTGCCGCATTGAATTCTGACAGGAGCCGTTTGGCTACAAAGTCGCCCAGTTCGATACTTGCGGATCAGCTTAAGCCTATAGTGATTCCAAAGACGTAAAGACTGGAGGGCTCAGTGATCTTTTGCATGAACTCGACCCAGTCCTCACTATACATCTGTTCGAAATGAACAGGGTAGGCCCAAACCAGGTTGTGAAAAGTGAAGGTTGTCAGCAAGACTCCAACGGTGCTGGCACTTGCGAACTCTTTTTGTTTGTCTCTCAGAAACATAGAAATGACCATCCCCGCCAAGCTGGCCATTGCGATACCGATGAAATCCTGCGCGTTCACGTTGCCAGCTTCCGGCACGCCCACCATTTGAAATTGAATGAAGCGGGTCAGGAAAACCACCACGGACCCTAGTGCAAATGCACCCACGAACGCGCCAGGATACGCGAGGCGTTTCCAGACGCTTTCGGTTTTGGGTTTGGGTCTCTGGCTGGCTGTTTCTTCCGTGCGTTTGTTAATTTGCGCGATACGATCCTCAAAGGACTTGTGCTCGGTGCTCACGATTAGACTCAATTACTTTTCTGCTCTGCGGCACGAACTTAACCGTAAGCGGATGTTAGGCAAGTGTCATGCAACCCAAAAGAAAGTGATCGAGGTGTTATTGGGATGCGTAAGAAGGAAAAAGTCTAGCAATGCCTCAACGTTTTGAATCCGAATTTTCCCGGGCGAAACACATTGTATTCATCACCTGATGGCCTTACTGAGTTCCTGAGGTCCAACGTCGGCCCGGCACGCTGAGCGGGCGTGATGGAATGGTAGACATATCAGACTTAAAATCTGAAGGGCGTACGCCCGTGTGGGTTCGAGTCCCACCGCCCGCACCAGCGCACAACTTTTAGGTCGGAAACCCAAGATCGTTGATTAGTTTCCACATATCCCGGTTTGCCACGGATAGCTGATCGACCACTTTTTCGATTTCCTTCATCGCGACCTCATCAACGGTATCCTGACGACCCAGTTTGATGTCCGTCTTCCGATCTGCAATGCGCATCAGGATGGTTTTGGGGTTCCCGCTGTCGGGGTCGAAGGAATAGATGCAATGGTTGTATCTGTTCCGAATGCCCGACAGCTTGCTGAGGCGCTGCGTGTGCTTAAGGATCGGGTCACGTATGTCTGGCGGGCGACCTTCCATCTTGGCCAGCCGTTCGACCAGATCGATTCTCGCGCGGGTCGTGTTCAGCGTCAGAAAAATGATGACCGAAATATCCTTACTAGTTCGGGTCAACCCGGCAATCAGGTGGATCAACAGGCTTTCCGTGTTGGTCCACATGTAGTTCAACTTGCCGACCATTAGGATCAGGCGGTCAAAACGGGCTTCGAAATCGTCAGTCAACGGGCAATTCTCGCGCTTCATCCGACGCGACCTCGAAATAGAATTGTGCGGCTGCGGTCCGGTTGCTGACACCGATCTTGCCCGCCACATTATGCATATGAAGTTTGACTGTGTGTTCGGTGATGCCGAGGTTTGATGCGATGATCTTGTTGCTTTGACCTTTCGACACCAGTTTCAGCACCTGTTTTTCCCGGCGCGTAAGTTTTGAGTATGTCGGGTGAAGATCGCTTGGAGTAGATGCCGCTGCCGCAACGCTATTTGAAGACGTGGGGGCGTGCGCAACGCAATCTGCAAGAAAACATGGAAGATAAAGCTCTTCATGCAACAGCAGCCGCAATATGGATCGCCACACATCCGGTGCGACGTTCATCGGCAGGTATCCGATGTCGCCGAATTTGCCGCGATCCCATTTTTCAAACGCCAGTCGGGCCGCTTCCTCTTTGCGATAGGCAAAGGCCAGGCTTCCTGATCCAGCAATTTCCGTATAGGCCTTCGGTCGGTTTAGCAGGTCGTCCAGCATCATCTGATCGACGACAACCACCTTTCCGGCCCCTACGTCCGAGCCGCTTGACGCAGGCAGCGCGTCAATTGTTTCGATCCGGCGTGTGATCACGCCGAATTCGGTTTGAACACCATGAATGGTTTGGTCTGAATAGAAGAGTTCTTTGCCGACGAAATTGATCGAGAATTCTTCGGGATTAGAATTGTTTGGAACAGCACTATCCTGAAACGGAATGCCCATTATTCCCCCCTTAATTTACCCACACCGCGAAAAAATGCGGCGAAATTGTAACCAGTACACGTAGTGCAGAATTTGAAGTGATTAACAGTATAGAGCTGTGACTATAGCGGAAAGTACAAGTTTCATCAACGCCGTCGGTAATCGTGTCAAAACAGTTCTAATACTTTCGATTAGGTTACTTATACCGCTTCCCGCTTAAGTAGAAGAAATCGTTAGCTTTCCTAAACTGCTGGTTTCATTCTTGCCGCGCAGGCTGGCAAAGCGGGCTTTTTCATCCACTGAAGTTTTAGGGCAATGAAAACAAGGCACTGAGCGTTCTAGTGCTTTAGGGTAGCTATTCAGCTCGCCCTCGGCCTGCAAACATGAGGCTGCTTCTATTTTGAAGTCATAATTCCTGAAGTGTCGGCGAATCGCGCATTAACGCGAGCCATTTCTGCAGACACGAAGTCGGCTAAGCCGAGAAAGGAGGGTGGGAGATACTTCACTAAACGAGACCGCACCAAGCGCGTTTTGCGCCTGTGTGTTTTTCCTAGTTCAACCGCGCCAGTAGCCGTTTTGTAGATGAATGATGGCCCGTGCGCTTTATAAGTGGAAAATAATATGTCACGTGGACGTAACAACAATCAGAACAACGTTGTAGACGTAGAAGAAATTAACACCGGCGATGTCTATATTCCGGTAGAAGATGTCAACATTAAAGAAGCCGACATCGAACTTGAAAACACCGAACAGAAGACCAAGGTCGACAACGAACAGGGCCAAGGTCAGGATCAAGAGCAAGCTCAGAAGACCAAGGTCGACAATGAGCAAGGCCAAGGTCAGGACCAGGAACAAGGCCAGGGTCAGGATCAAGGCCAGCACCAGGGTCAAGGTCAGACCAACGGTGACAACGAAAATGACAACTCAAACTGGGTTCACATCGATTTCGGCGAAGAAGGTATGCCGAGCGATGATGATGTCGTTGACATCGACGCTAACGGTTCAGAATTTGGTGATGTGATCACCGCTGGTGGCGATATCGACTACGATCCCGGCGATGATCTGAACCTGAACATCGACATGAGCGGTACAACAACCGCAATGTCGGCGATCAACAGCCAGTATGCCAACCTGAGCGATGACGATACTCTTGAAAACGCCGAAGTGAACAACGACGGTACCTTCAAGCAGATGGGCGATGCCAAAGGCGGCGACGCAACTTCTGGCGACGGCATCAGCGCAGGTGCTGATGGCGGAAACTCTGGCGATGGTGGCGAGACCACTGCCGGTGACGCTTATGGCGAAACCTACGGCGGGCACACAGCGGCCTTTGGTGGTCATAGCGGTGATGCCGACGGTGACGGCGATGGCGGAAACGGTGGTGACTCCGGTGACGCACTGAACTTCGGTCTGGGAGTCGGACATTCTGCAGCAGATGCGGATGGCGACAGCACCGGCGGTGAAGGTGGCGACGCAGACGCTGAATCGGATGCCGAAAATGAAAGCGAAACCGAAGTCGACATCGATAGCGATGGTGGCGACGGCGGCAACGCTGGTTCGATCGGACTTGGCGTTGGGCTTGGTCTCTCCGGAGCAAGCAATGACGGTTCTTCGGAAGGTGGAGACAACGACTCCGAAGCCGACACTGAAGTCGATTCCGAAGCTGACAATGAATCGGAAGCCGATGACGCAAACGGCGGAAGCGGTCTGGCTGGCAACCTTGGCGGTGCTTTGAACGAAAGCGAAACCGAAGCCGAAAACGGTGACTCCACATCTGGTGGTAACATCGGTCTTGGCCTTGCGGGTGCAGGTTCGGAAGCAGATGCAGATGCTGACGGTGGTGACGCTGATGGCGGCGACGGCGACGGCGGGGACGGCGATGGCGACGGCGGTGACGGCGGTGATGCCGACAGCGGCAACGGCGACGGCGGCAACGGCGGCGACGGTGACGGCGGCAATGGCCCAGGTGGCGACGGCGACGCTGGTGAAGTAACTGCCGGTGAAGGCGATGGCGGCGACGGTGACGGCGGCGACGGTGACGAAGGCGGCGACGGTGACGGCGGCGACGGTGACGGCGGCGACGGAACTGGCGGAACGTCCGGTCAAGTCGACGGTGCGCTTGCAGCTCTGAACCAGCAGAACGGTCTGATTGGTCAGAACAATGGCGCAGCTGGCGCAAGCAACGGCGGTGGTGACACCAATGGTGGTAACCCTGGTGTTGGTGGTGCTGGTGACGGCGGCAACGGCCCTGGTGGTGATGGCGGCGACGGCGACGGTGGTGACGGTGCTACTGGCGTTGGCGGCGCTGCCAACGGTGGCAACGGCCCAGGCGGTACGGGTACCGGTGGTACTGGTGTCGGCGGTGCCGGTGCTACAGGTGTCGGCGGTGCAGCTGACGGTGGCAACGGCGACGGTGGCGACGGCACAGGCGCAGCTGGTGTCGGTGGTGCCGGAGGCGATGCTGGTGCAGACGGCGGTGAAGCTGACTCGCAAGCCGATGCTCAGGGCGTAGGTGATCAGGACGCCAAAGGTCCGGTCGTTACACAATCGCCAGGCGACGCCAACGGTGAAGCCGACAACAACCAGAGTGCGGAAAACAATGCCGGTGACGGTGGAACCAACGATGTCGATGGTTGGGCACAGTCCAATGGTACCGGTACTGCGACCGCTGACGGTGTTGGTGGAGGCGGCGGTGCTGTCCAGCAGGACGCGACGTCCACGGGCACAGGTGCCGGTTCTGCAGATGCGGTGAACACCGCCGGTGACGGTGGAATGTCCGACGTCTTCTCGGAAGCTGACACTGATGGTTCGGCTGACAGCATGGCAGAGGCCATTGCCGGGTATGGCGGTGACGCGATGTCCGACAACGACGCAACCTCGACCGGAACGGGCAGCGCCACTGGTGCAGCACAATCAGGTGTCGGTGGCGGCGGCGGTGCCGGTGCCGGATACGGTGGAACCTCTGGCAGTGCAGCAGGCACGGCTAACGGTGGTGAAACCTACGGCGCTGACGTCGATGGTGGCGCGGCCTCGGGTGCATACTCGGGTGCTGGCGGTGCTGGCGGTGACGCTGGATCGTGGGGCTCGGGCAATGCCGGAGACGGTATCGTCAACGGTGAGTCCTATGCTTCGGCAGCGGCCGTGGTGGACACATCGGCATTCAACCAGTCGATCGTCATGGGTGCCAACGTGCTTGGTAACTCGGTCGATACGACCATGGTTGGTGGCGCGATGACCGCAACCCACAACAGCGACGACACTGACGTGTAAGTTGCAGTCAGGGCCCGAATTATCGGGCCCCGACCATCTGACGAAACTGCCGAGGCCGCGACAGGCGGCCTCGGTACAACAAACCCAAAGCGGAAATTTTAGGCCGGGGCGGGGAAAAGGAAACCGATATGTCTCTCGACAGTATTACAGAAACGATTGCGCATTTTGTTGGAACCTTTGAGCTTACTATTGAACAAGTCCGTCTGCGGGAGCAGTACGAAGAATTTACCGCGCTACGGCGCAAGAACGATCTGGACGAACTCGAAGACCCGATCACCATCAAGGTCAAGGCAGATCTGAAACTCGATCCGGGTCAGTACGAACCACTTCCGTATAAACTTCTGCCGCCGCCTCCTGATCTTCCCCTGCCGCCCATACCTGATGGGCCACTTGAAACGAGCGAGATGTTTTCCGGTCAGGCTTTTGGACCAGCCTCATACATCCCCGATGCGCAGTTTGGTGAAGCGCAGACAGCTATATTGATTTTGGACCCACAGGTCCCGCCGCTCATCATCGGATCAGCCGTAACCTATAACTTCCAGACAATTGTCATGAGCGACAACGACGTGGTTGGGCATGGCGATTTCCGCGATGTCGAAATCCAGATTGCGCAAGGCCAGCAGATGCTGGATGTCGCCTTGTCGATGCATGCAATTGCAACGCCATCTTTGAACATTGAAGACTATAAGTCGCTGGAATACCTCGAAAGCCTGGCTGATCAGATGCAGTCGCCGATGATTTCTCAAATCGAAGGCGTAACCATCCACCAGTTCCACGGCGAGGACGCGCTGGGCGTTATCGTGAATGGCGAAGTCGTCGAAGAAATCCCGGACTGGAACGACCTTCTGCCGGCGCACCATCAGACTGAAGATGAAGACGAAGAAGAGAATGATGCGCCGGACATGATGCCGGCCGAATGGGATCGTTCGGATGACGATGAGTTCGGCGAGGGCCACACAGTTATCGCGGGCGGAAACCTCGCCGTGAACCAAGTCGCCATCACGGTGGCATGGGTGGATGCTCCTGTTATCGCAGTGGGCGGAAAATCCGTTAACCTTACGGTGGTCAGCCAGGTGGCAGTCGTTTCTGACATCGATCAGGGTGGCCCCGGCGTTCAAAGCGATACCAATGTGGTTCAGGCCTCATATATCGGGACGGAATCCAGCGAAGAATGGTGGCAAGACGACAGTGTAGCGGAGCCGGGTGCGGATCCGATTGTCTCGGTTACATGGATACAAGGCGATTTATGGGTCACGAACTTTATAAAGCAGGTGATCGACGCCACTGATATCGACAAAATCAGCACGGAAATCTCAGCTTCGACCAGCTTGTTCACGCTGGGTGACAACGTCTTGTCCAACGTGACCAACATCGTTCAGTTGGGTAACTTCTATGATCTGATCATGATCGGCGGAAACATGGTTTCGGTCGATATGCTGCACCAGACCATCGCGTTGTTGGATGACGACGTATATGGAAATGGCAACACGCCGGAAGAAGGTGACGACAATCTGGTCATGAACCAGGCTTCTCTGACGACGACCGGCGAAGACACGGTTGAAGAGCTGGACATGGCCCATGCCGAGGCCATGCCGCTGCAGCAGATTGATCGCGAAGCGTTTGAGGACGCTCTGACATCCAATCCCGACTATGCCGGTATGGAATTGATCCGCGTACTGAAGATCGAAGGGGATCTGGTGCAGATCAACTCGGTCGAACAGGTTACATTGCTGCAGGATCAGGACGATCTTTCGGTTGATGGTGCTGCCGCCGTTGATGCGGTGGTCAACGGTGCCGGAAACGCGCTGTTGAATGCGGCCAACGTCACCAAGGTTGGTGTCGATTCAACCGTCATGGCGGCTGGTGGCGAGTATTCGGAACTGCTGTTGCACCAGGCTGAGTTGCTGGACATCCCTGAAGTGCCAGACGCTTCTGAGTTGGCCAATGAAGCCATTGCCATACTTATGGAAGAGACAGCAGCGGCTGGCGAAAACGCTATTGCTCAGGCCCAATCGGACCTTACGCCTTCCGAGATTGCAAGCACCGATGATGCGATGCAAAGCATGTTGGCGTGAATTTTCTATCCGTTTTGGTCAATCCGTGTTAGCGTAAAGATTGTATTTGTTACGAGTGCTCCGAAAGTTTTAAAATGTCGATTGTTTTTTCGTCGCGTCGTTCTCTTGATGCCAGCCCGCTTGATATTGAGGGCGTTGGTGCACCAACGCAGCCAAATGGCAGCGATGGCCCCCAACCAAAAACAGCTAAAGCGCAATGTTTGCGTCTGAACAAAGAAATGCGTGTGCCAGATCCAAAGGACAGTCCCCAGATGACTGCGAAAAAGGATGATGCGGTCGCCGCAAAAGCTGTGAAGCCCAATAAGTCGGCGACCAAACCCAGATCGGAACCACCAATTCGTGCCGCAGCTTCCCCCCGGCGCGAACAGTCGCAGCCCGCTCAAGATCAGAATGCCCAGGGCCGCGACGCTGGGGTGGCCGAAGAAGCCCAAAGCCCCGATCCTAACACCGCCACGGAGACGACAGCGCGGGTGACCCCCCAAACGCGCTCGAAGGGTGGTGAACGCATAGGTGCCACTATCGAGGCTAAGGCGAACGAGCCGATGCAACTCCGAAAAACGGGCGGAGGTGACGGCAACGGGCCACCCCAGACATTTCACAAACGCACGCCGCCAGAGGATTTTCAGAACACTCTGCGTACCTCTTTAAAGGCGATTTGGCGCAATTTAGCATTTGTTTTAGTTCTGACCTGTGCAACCAACATCCTGATCCTTGCGATCCCGATCTACCTGTTTCAAATCAGCGACCGGGTGCTGACCAGCCGGTCACTGGATACGCTCATCATGCTGACCGCTATTGTTGCGGGGGCAGTGATCTTCCAGGCGGCCTTTGACGCGGTGCGTCGCTTTATTCTGATGCGCACAGCGGTCGAGGTTGCCGCGCGGTTGGGTGCACCCGTGTTGAGTGCGGCAGCCCACGCGTCGCTACATGGCAACGGCCGCGAATACCAGACGCTGGGCGATCTGCAGCAAGTGCGCGGGTTTCTGGTGTCAGGTACGCTGATCTCATTTCTAGACGTGCCATTCGCGCCGCTGTTCATCCTGATGATCTTCCTGGTGCATCCGCAGCTGGGATCAATCGTTATTGTCACGGCGCTGTTGCTGATGATTATCGCGTTGATTAACCAGAAAATGACCGCCAAACCATTTGCTGAGGCGAACAGGTCCCAATCCATGGCGAATCTGCACCTCGACTCTATGGCACGTAACAGCCAGATCATTAATGCTCTGGCAATGATCCCAGAGGCGGTGCGCATCTGGGGTCGCGACACGGCTCAATCCCTGACATGGCAGGTGCGGGCGCAGGACCGTAACGTGATTTTTGCGGCCATCTCACGCGCTGTTCGCCTGTTGACACAGATTGCCATCCTGGGCTGGGGCGCGTTTTTAGCTCTGCAGGGTGAGATAACAGGTGGTATGGTAATTGCTGCCTCGATCATCGCCGGGCGCGCATTTGCACCCATCGAAGGGTCGATCGAAGGCTGGAATACATTCCTACTGACGCGCGCAGCCTTCGGGCGCATCAAGAACCTTCTGTCCAATTCGGCGCTGCAGTTTGAAAAGCTGCGCCTGCCGCGTCCCGAAGGACGCATGGATGTGGAACGTTTGCTCTATGTTCCGGGTGGCACCAAACGTGTTGTCCTGAACGGGATTAGCTTTTCGCTCAACCCTGGTGAAACACTTGCCGTAATCGGTAATTCCGGGGCCGGCAAAACCACATTGGGCAAAACGCTGGTTGGGTCGATCCTGCCGACATCCGGCAGTGTCCGTCTGGATCTGATGGATATCCGAAATTGGGATCCGCGCCAGTTTGGTGAAAGTATCGGTTACCTGCCGCAGGACGTTCAACTGTTCCCCGGGACGATCAAAGACAATATCGGTCGGATGCGTGCAGATGCGACAGATGAGCAAATCCACGACGCCGCTGTTCTGGCTGATGTACACAACATGATCGCCACGCTGCCGCAAGGCTATGAAACCGTTGTTGCGGCGGATGGTTCGCCGTTGTCGGGCGGCCAAAAGCAACGGATCGCACTGGCGCGCGCGTTCTTTGGCAATCCGCGCATGGTGGTTCTGGACGAGCCGAATTCGAACCTGGACGTTGCCGGTGATCAGGCGCTGTCGCGGGCAATTGCACAGGCCAAGGAAAACAAGATTACCGTTGTGGTGATCACTCAGAAACCGACGCTGCTGAGCGTCGTCGACAAGATCATGCTGCTGACGGATGGTCGCGTGGCGCTGTTTGGTCAACGTGAACAGGTGCTGCAACAGTTGAATGCCTCTCGCGGGAACAGACCCGGCATTCAGTCACAGCAGGGGGGACCGGCATGAACGAACTTGTACCCGTAAACAACGATCCCAAGGACCCAACTGTTTGGTATGCCGAGGTACCGCGTACGATCCACCGCTTTGTTGTCATCGGAATAATCATGCTGGTGGTTTGCTTTGGCGGATTTGGCATCTGGTCCTTCCGTGCGCCGTTGGCTGCGGCGGTGATCGCACAAGGCAGCTTTGTTGCGACAGGCCAGAACAAGATCGTACAGCACCTCGAAGGTGGGATTATCGAGGATATCAAGGTTATTGAAGGTCAGTCCGTTATCAAAGGGCAGGTGATTATGACCCTCGACCAGACCTCGGCCGAGTCAAATGAACGCGAACTGTTCATCCGCATGACCCGTCTGCAAGCCATGTCTGAACGCCTGTCCGCTGAAAACAATGAGCTTGATCGGCTTGAGTTTTCTCCTGAACTGATTGAAGCATCAGACGATGTCGAAGTGATGGCAATCCTGGACGGGCAAAAGATCAGCTTTGATGTATCCCGCAAAACATTGTTGAACGATATCGCTTTGTTGCAACGCAATATGGAAGCGCTAAAAATACGCTCAAGCGGGTTTGAAGCACAGCTGGAAAGCATGGTGCGGCGCTCGGAAATCCTGCAGGAAGAGTTTGAAACCAAACAAGCCCTGTTCGAAAAGGGATTGGTGCGCAAGGGCGATATCAACACGATTCGCCGTGTGCAGGCCGAGGCCGAAGGCCAGCAGGCGCGATTGACGGCTGAAACGGCTGAAATCAATCAGATGATCCTAAAATACGAAGAACAGATTTCCCGCACACGGTCCGCCTATCGCGAGGCGGCGCTGGACGAATTGGGCGTGATTGCCGCTGATTTGGAAAGCGTTCGCGAAAAATCCCGGCAAGCCCGCAGCGTTTTGAACCGTGCGGTTGTACGGGCTCCGGTGACAGGCACTGTAGTGCGATTGCACTATCACACTGCTGGTGGCGTAATCGAAACTGGTGAACCGATCGCGGAAATCCTGCCTAAGGATGCGCCGCTGATTATCGAAGCGCAGATCCCCCGGACCGAAATCGACAGTGTCGTGACCGGTCAGCAGGCAACGGTTCGACTGGTCGCACTGAATCAGCGAACCACTCCTGTACTCAGCGGCGAGGTCTACTATGTCTCGGCGGACGCGTTGGTCGAAGATTCGGCAGGCGTCATCCAAGAGGTCTATCTGGCACGCATCTCGTTGGAACCCGACGAGATGGACCGTGTACGTGGGTTTGTTCCCACACCCGGCATGCCTGCTGAAATCATGATCCAGACCGAGGAACGCACCTTTGCGGCCTATATCGCAAAACCTGTGACAGACAGTATGTCGCGCGCGTTCCGCGAGCATTGACCGCCTTATCGGTCTGCTCTTTCCCGAATAAGCGTGTTAGCCTCTGGTGAAATTCACCAAAGGGGGCACTTTATGCCATTGACCGTAAGTCAGATGATGGAAGCAGCAAACGCTGCCGTTGAACGGATCGATACAAACACCGCAAAAGACCTTATCGGCCAGGGCGCGTTGTTGCTGGACGTGCGCGACGCGGTCGAGCTGCAGCAATCGGGCCGCGCACAGGGCGCGTATCATATCCCGCGCGGTATGCTCGAATTCCGCGCAGATGACGCCTTGCAGTCTCATGACCCTGAGTTACGAAAAGACCGCGCAATCGTGCTGTATTGCGCGGCAGGTGGTCGAGCGGCGCTGGCGGGCAAGTTGTTGAAAGATATGGGGTATGAAAACGTCTATAACGTCGGTGGTCTGGTGGATTGGGTCAATGGCGGCGGCGAAGTATCCTGATTTTTGGCCTCGTACCGTCAAATTCTGACGCAGATCAAGGCGTATCAATTCCCAGTTGTTTAATGTGATCGTCAGGCTTCAACAAAGAAAGACGGACGATGATACGCCTTGCCTCTATTCTGTATACTTTGATCGCAACTGCTTTGGCCGGGTCAGCCGTAGTTGCGGTGTTGTCGGCGGGCCTGATGTCGACAGTCGCGATCGTATCAGCAGCCGCTGCGGGCAGTGTGGCCGCTATACCGGTGTCCTGGTTGATCGCGAAGCGACTGTACCAGAACGCGGCCTGATCAGGCGTTCAGATAGGTCCTGACAGCGGCTTCAAACTCACGAGGTTTCTCGGCGTGCAGCCAATGGCCCGCGCCGGGGATTTTCGCAAATCGTGCCGCGGGAAACAGTGCGCGGATTGTGCTGCGATACTCGGGTAGGACGTAATCGGAGTCTCCGCCCGACAAAAACAGGGCCGGGCCTTCCCAGGTCGCGTCCGTTTCCGGAAACCCCATGATCTTTGGCATCTCGGTCGCCAGCGTGTCGAGGTTCAGAAGCCAGCGTTTGCCTTTGATATCCAAAGATTGGGTAAAAAAGCTCTGCAGTGCCTTTTCCACGCCCTGCGCGGCCAACTGTCCCTCGGCGTCCGAGCGCCTTGTGATCGTTGAAAAGTCTACGGCGCGCATGGCTTCGATGAACTGTATTTGACTGTGCGAATATGTGACCGGCGCGATGTCGGCCACGATCAGTTTTCGCACCAAGTCGCCGTGACGCAGCGCCAGCGTCATCGCTGCTTTGCCGCCCATTGAATGGCCGACAATATCTGCCTTGCCGCCATGGTGTCGGATTACCTCAGCCAGATCCTCGGCCAGGTCGGGGTAGCCATGCTGATCGGTCCACTCGCTGTAGGCGTGATTACGCATATCAACTGCAATGACCTGCCTCTCATCAGATAACCGGCGCGCAATAACTCCCCAGTTTCGGGCTGATCCATACAGCCCGTGGGCGATCAGCAGAGGAGGGTTCGAGGTCGGTTCACCGTGAATAATCGTGTTCAGCATTTTGGTTTGATACCTGCGCGCGTTTCAAACGACCAGCCCCATTGTCGCCCCTGCGGGCTGAGGTTAGATTGCGCCGACAGGAGGCCGTTATGTCGCAAAACACAGATATCCAAAGCCAGATCGCGCAGACGGTGGAATTGTTGCGTCAAAAGCTGGGTGTAAAGGACCAGACGCTGACAGCTTCGGTGCGCAAGGCCAAGCGCCGGTTGCCACGCCGAATCTACAAACAGGCAATGATGCTGGCCGGTGCCGAACAGATGGCCTCACATCCCAAATTGCGGTTGGTGCTGGACACACCGAAATTGGTTAAAGCTTCTGAAGAGGTTCAGACACATTTGAGCGGCATTAACCTGGCCGATCGCCGCTGGGGCTGGTTCCTGAGCTTTCTGGCTTCGCTGGCATTGGGTTTTTTGGCGCTGGCAGCGTTGGCGGTTATTGTCCTGCGCTGGCGCGGCTATATCTGATCGCGTTTGCGGCAATCCCAACGAAAAACGGCGCCCATTGGACGCCGTTTTGATTTGTGATCATCGTGTAGACTACAGGTTCGGATAGATCGGGAACTTCGCGCAAAGGTCTGCGACTTCGGCTTTGACCTTGGCTTCGACCGCGCCGTTGCCGTCTTCGCCATTGGCAGCCAGACCGTCGACCACTTCGATGATCCAGTCCGCGATCTGACGGAACTCGATCTCGCCAAAGCCGCGCGTGGTGCCCGCGGGGCTGCCCAGACGGATACCGCTGGTGATGGTTGGTTTTTCAGGGTCAAACGGCACGCCGTTTTTATTGCAGGTGATATGCGCCCGGCCCAGAGCCTTTTCGGTCGCGTTGCCCTTGACGCCTTTGGGGCGCAGGTCGACCAACACCACGTGGGTGTCGGTACCGTGGGTCACCGTGTCCAGACCGCCCTTGATCAGCTGATCCGACAACGCCTGCGCGTTGGTCACAACCTGCTGGATGTAGCTTTTGAATTCGGGACGCAGCGCTTCGCCAAAGGCCACCGCCTTGCCTGCGATCACGTGCATTAGCGGGCCGCCCTGAATGCCAGGGAAGATGGCCGAGTTCACTTTCTTGGCGATGTCTTCATCGTTGGTCAGGATCATGCCGCCACGTGGACCGCGAAGTGTCTTGTGCGTGGTGGTGGTTGCCACATGCGCATGCGGGAAGGGCGAGGGGTGTTCACCTGCTGCAACCAGACCAGCAAAGTGCGCCATGTCCACGTGCAGGTAGGCACCGACCATATCGGCGATCTGACGCATGCGGGCAAAGTCGATCTGGCGGGGGATGGCCGAACCACCGGCGATGATCAGCTTGGGCTGGTGCTCTTTCGCCAGCGCCTCGACCTGATCGTAGTCCAGCATGTTGTCTTCCTTGCGGACGCCGTATTGCACCGCATTGAACCACTTGCCCGACTGGTTGGGGCGGGCGCCGTGGGTCAGGTGACCGCCTGCGTCCAGCGACATGCCCAGAATGGTGTCGCCGGGTTGGATCAACGCCTGAAATACACCCTGATTGGCTTGGCTGCCCGAGTTTGGCTGTACGTTGGCGAACTCGCAGCCGAACAGTTCCTTGGCGCGGTCGATGGCCAGATTTTCGGCGATGTCCACGTACTGGCATCCGCCATAGTAGCGACGCCCGGGATAGCCTTCGGCGTATTTGTTGGTCATAACCGAGCCCTGCGCTTCCATCACGGCGGCAGAGACGATGTTCTCGGATGCAATCAGTTCGATCTCGTCGCGCTGACGACCCAGCTCGGATGTGATCGAGCCGAACAGCTCGGGATCACGGTCGGCGAGGGACTGGGTGAAAAATCCGGTATCACGGAGATTGGCGTTCATGGGCGCTCCACATGGCTGGGTAACAATATTGCGGATTTCCTATCGGAAACGGCACATGCGCAAAAGCTGTAAAGCGACGATTTGGCCCGCTGCGGCGTCAAGTCTGGCCTATCGGGGAAAGGTATGGTTGTTTCGGAACCAAATGTGCAAGACCGGAAACCACAACAAATGATTCAGAGAATCGCTTTTCTTGCCAGTGACGTCAAAGTGGCCCAAACCGCCCGCGACGTTTTGGTGAAACGTTATGGCAACGCCGCTCCGCGTGATGCAGATGTAGTTGTGGCCTTGGGCGGTGACGGGTTCATGTTGCATACGCTGCACAACATGCAACACCTGGATACGCCGGTTTATGGCATGAATCGTGGCACGATCGGCTTTCTTATGAACGAATTCCACGAAGAGGACCTGATGGCTCGTCTTGGTGAAGCCGAAGAAGAAGTCATCAACCCACTGGCCATGCGCGCAATGGATCAGTCCGGCAAGACGCACGAGGCGCTGGCGATCAACGAGGTGTCGCTGCTGCGCGCCGGGCCACAGGCAGCGCGCCTCAGGATTAGCGTTGATGGACGGGTGCGCATGGATGAACTGGTCTGCGATGGTGCTTTGCTGTCCACGCCCGCCGGATCGACCGCCTACAACTATTCGGCCCACGGCCCGATTTTGCCGATCGGATCGGATGTTCTTGCCTTGACGGCGATTGCCGCGTTCAGGCCGCGCCGTTGGCGCGGAGCGCTGTTGCCCAAGATTGCCAAAGTACGTTTCGACGTTCTGGATGCGGACAAACGCCCGGTAATGGCAGATGCAGATTCGGTGTCTTTTGCGGATATCGACTGGGTCGAGATTCGTTCTGAACCTTCAATCCAGCATCGCATCTTGTTTGACCCCGGCCATGGGTTGGAAGAGCGCCTGATTTCCGAGCAATTCACCTAAATTATCGGACTTACGAAATTTTTAGAACTTGTGTGAAGCAGTTCACATGAGGTTCATTAACTTTCCGCTAACCTGATCTTGCCTGGAGAACACGTCTCGGTGGGAGTGAGTGGCCACCAAACGGCGTTTTCGAACGACTGCGCAGTTTTAGCGCTGGCGAGGGTAGGTGGTGCTACGCTCGTTAATGATATCCAGGCATATTTTAGTATGCGGACCCCGGGCACAATAACCCGGGGTCTATTTTCGTTCAGGAGTCGGTTTACACGCCCATCTTCTCCCACAATGGCAGGCACATCTGACCGACACGCACCTCAATCGCGGCGGCAGCGTCTACGGCCATGTCTTCGCGCCAGCGGCGGGCCGCGATCTGAACGTTGATCGGTTGCGGCCCCTTGGGCAAATCCGCCAGTCTGGCCGGAACACAAGCAGCAGGCAGCCCAAGGAAGTTCATCGCATAGGAGTAGACGGCGCAGCCAAGTACCTCATGTACGCCTTCAGCGCCTTCCGTATCCCGATCCGGCTTGAAGAACGGTTGCGGCAGGAAAGGCGACAAAACCAAAGCATAGTCTTCCATAAATAATGACCATTCACGGGCGAAATGGCTGCGCCTGGCCAACATCCGGATCAGGTCGGTTTCCACTATCGGCGGAAACTCCTGAAAATAGACGTCAAAGATTTCGCGGATGGTCTCGGACCCCGCTGCTTTGATGTCTTTTTGCATCAAGGTCAGCACTTCGCCCATCAGGGCGCGATAGCCTGACCGCCCGCATTCGAAGACGTCGGGCGGGTCGATCTCTTCCACCTGATAACCTGCGTCGACCAATGCGTCACGGGCCGTATCCAGCGCTTTGTCGACCTCGGGGTGCAGCGCATAGCCGAAAGTGTTCTTGGTGAATGCCACTTTGATCGGGGCTTCCGCGGCCTCTCCGCGCCACGGCCTTGAAACATGGAACGGATCGCGCGGGTCGGGTGCGATCAGGCTGGGCATAGACAGATGCAGGTCGGCAGCTGATCGTGTGATCAGCCCTTGCACCGACATTGATTGAGCCAGAATTCCGCGCTCGGCTTGCTGGCTGGGGTTCCACGCAGGGACACGCCCCAATCCGGGTTTCACCGTGACCGCACCATTGGCCGCCGCTGGAAACCGCAGGCTGCCGCCGATGTCGTTGCCATGCGCCAGCGCGCCGATCCCGGCCATTACTCCTGCACCAGCCCCGCCCGAAGACCCGCCGGGAGAGATATGTCGTCCCCAAGGGTTGTGTGTCCGGCCATGCAGCGGGTTGTCAGTATCGGCACGGAATGAGAATTCGGGCGTGTTGGTCCGCCCGATCACGATGGCCCCGGCATTCTGCAGATTGCGCACAACCGGCGCGTCGTCGGGTGCGATCACATCCTTCAGGGCAACAACACCGTTCGAGGTCGCATGCCCCTTTTGGTCGACGTTGATCTTGATAGTGACGGGAACGCCATGCAACGGCCCTGCAGGTGCACCGCCCGCCACGGCCGTATCCAGTTCCCGCGCACGCTCCAGCGCCTCGGTGCTCAGGTCTTCGACCACCGCGTTCAGGTCTGGGTTGGCCTGATGCATTCGGTCGACTGCATTCTGAGTGACCTCCAGCGCGCTCAACTCACCGCTGCGGGTCAAGGCGGTCAGGTCGGTGGCGTTCAAACGCCAGATATCGGTTTGTGTCATGGGCCCTCGCTGTCTTGGGACGACAGTAGGGGGCTTGTTTCAGGTTGCAAGAGAAAGACAGGCGGCGGGCGACGGATCGTCGCCCGCTGATCTGTTATTGCGCGTAGCCAATAGATTTCAACGCGTCAGTGATTTCATCCAGAATGGCGGGATCATCAATGGTCGCTGGCATCTTGTATTCCTTACTGTCTGCAATCGATACCATCGTTCCACGCAGGATCTTGCCTGACCGTGTCTTGGGAAGGCGGTCGACCACAACGGCCAGTTTGAACGCTGCAACTGGTCCGATCTTTTCGCGCACCAGTTTGACCACGTCCTGAACGACTTCGCCATGGTCGCGGTCGCAGCCCGCGTTCAGGCAAAGAAAGCCCACCGGCATTTGACCTTTCAACTGATCCGTCACGCCGATCACTGCACATTCAGCGACGTCGGGGTGAGCAGCCAGAACCTCTTCCATCCCGCCGGTCGACAGACGGTGACCCGCGACGTTAATCACGTCATCGGTGCGCGCCATAATGTAGAGATACCCATCCTCATCAATCATGCCTGCGTCGCCGGTTTCGTAGAATCCGGGGAACTGATTCAGGTACGAACTTTTGAACCGCTCCTCGGCATTCCAAAGCGTCGGGAGAGTGCCGGGGGGCAGGGGAAGCTTTACGGCAATCGCACCCAGTTCGCCGGGTTTCATCGGGTGACCGCCCTCATCCAAAATCTGCACATCATAGCCCGGCATCGGTTTGGCGGGTGAGCCCAGTTTGATCGGCAGTTCCTCGATGCCCAGCGGATTGCCGGCGATGGTCCAGCCGGTTTCGGTTTGCCACCAGTGGTCGATCACCGGAACCTTCAAAGCGTCCTGAGCCCATTCGATCGTGTCGGGGTCGGCGCGCTCACCTGCCAGATACAAGGCGCGCAGACAGGACAGGTCATACTTCGCCAGCATTTCGCCTTTTGGGTCTTCGCGTTTGACCGCGCGAATTGCGGTCGGGGCCGTGAAGAAGCTTTTGACCTTATGCTCGGAAATCACCCGCCAGAACGTGCCTGCATCGGGGGTGCCGACGGGCTTGCCTTCAAACACAATCGTCGTGTTGCCGTGGATCAGCGGAGCGTAGCAGATATAGGAATGCCCTACGACCCAGCCCACGTCTGAGGCCGCCCAGAAGACATCGCCCGGATCGACGTCGTAGATGTTCTTCATCGTCCAGTTCAGAGCGACTAAATGGCCTGCGGTTGGGCGCACGACGCCTTTGGGCGCTCCGGTCGTGCCGGACGTGTAGAGGATATACGCCGGGTGATTGCCGTCGACCGGTACGCATTCTGCTGGTTCAACACCATATTGAAAGCCGTGCCAGTTATAGTCGCGGCCTTCGACCAGCTGGGCCACTTCCTGTTCGCGCTGAAAGATCACGCAGAACTCGGGCTTATGGTTGGCCAAATCGATGGCCCCGTCCAGCAGTGGTTTGTAGTGCACCACCCGGCCCGGTTCCATCCCGCAGGAGGCTGCGATGATAGCCTTGGGCTTGGCGTCGTCGATCCGTACGGCCAGTTCGTTGCTGGCAAAGCCGCCGAATACGACCGAATGTATGGCGCCCAGTCGGGCACAGGCGAGCATGGCCTCCAGCGCTTCGGGGATCATCGGCATATAGATGATGACACGGTCGCCTTTTTGAACGCCCTTGGCTCGCAATGCCCCAGCCAAGGTGGCGACACGATTGCGCAGCTCCACGTAAGAAATCTCGCGCTTGGTGTGGGTGATAGGGCTGTCATAGATAATGGCGGTCTGCTCGCCCCGCCCATTTTCAACATGTCGATCCACTGCGTTCCAGCAGGTGTTGACCTTGGCATCGCTGAACCACTCATACAAAGGGGCGTTGTCGTCAAACAGGGCCTTGGTCGGCGGCTGGACCCAGTCAATCGTCTTTGCAGCGTCCAGCCAAAACGCCTCCGGGTCCGATTTCCAGCCTTCATAGATGTCCTGATATGCCACGGTGAACTCCTCCTGAAACTTCTTGAGAAGTGTGTTAGGTGGCTAAAAGACACCGCACAAGCGAGCGCTGTGACGGAGCGTCACTTTATCGCGAAAAATTTGCAAGAATCCGCGTTTGAGCCTGCAAATTTTTGCAAATCATCACTTTTTGGCTGCTTTTTTTGACTATTTTTGCGTTTTTGCAAAGTTGAATAATTTGACGTGCAAATTTTCCTGTCGGCTTTGAAGCGAGCAGGGCGCCGATGCTAGCGCCCTGAATAGCGTGTTTCGGTTAATTTAGCCGTAATGCGCGACGGGGGTGCCTGCGATTGCCGCCATGTTCAGTAATCCACGCGCTGTTATCGACGGAGTCACGATATGCGCCTTATTGCCCATGCCCATCAGGATCGGTCCAACTTCCAGACCATCAGCCTTCATTTTCAGGATATTGCGCACTCCGCTCGCCGCATCTGCGTGAGCAAAGATCAGAACGTTTGCCGTCCCTTTCAAGCGCGAATTGGGGAAAATCCGCGAACGCAGCTCGGGATCGAGCGCCAGATCCAGGTTCATTTCACCTTCATACGTGAAATCACGAGGCTCGGCGTCGAGGATCTCAAGCGCGGCTCGCAACCTTTTTCCGGATCCTTCGGCCTGATTTCCAAACTGGGACTGAGAACAGAAAGCGATATTGGGTTCGATTCCAAACCGCCGTACATGGCGCGCAGCGCCAATAGTCGACTCGGCCAGCTCTTCCGGAGTTGGTAGCTGTCGAACATGGGTATCGGCGATGAACAGGGGGCCGTCCTCGAGGATCATCAGCGACAGCGCTCCATGTGGACGCAGATCGCCATCGCCCAGAACCTGATTGACGTAGTTCAGGTGCCAACGATACTCGCCAAAAGTGCCACAGATCATGCTGTCTGCCTCGCCCCTTTGCACCATGATCGCGGCAATTGCGGTGTTGTTCGTGCGCATGATGGCCTTTGCCAGATCGGGCGTAACACCGCGGCGCTGCATGATTTCGTGATACGAGTTCCAGTAGTCATAGTAGCGCGGGTCGTCTTGCGGGTTCACGATCTGGAAATCTTTGCCGGGACGGACGGTCAGCCCCAACCGCTCGCACCGGGCGTTGATCACCTCGGGGCGGCCAATCAGGATCGGGGTTTCAGTTGTTTCTTCGAGAATGGCCTGCGCAGCACGTAAAACGCGCTCGTCCTCGCCTTCGGCAAACACGATCCGGCGCGAGGCCACGGCCGCAGCCTCAAAGACCGGGCGCATCAGCAGGGCAGACTTGAATACGGACTGATTCAACCGCTCTTTATATGCCTCGATGTCATCGATCGGGCGCTTGGCCACATCACTTTTCATCGCGGCTTTGGCAACGGCCGAGGACACGACACCAACAAGACGTGGATCAAAGGGTTTGGGGATCAGATAGTCGGGGCCAAAAGTCAGTTGTTCGCCCTTATACGCCGCAGCCGCTTCGGCGCTGGTGGTTGCGCGTGCCATTTCAGCAATCCCATCCACGCAGGCGATCTGCATTTCGTCGTTGATCTCAGTCGCGCCCACATCCAGTGCGCCCCTGAAGATAAAGGGGAAACACAAAACGTTGTTGACCTGATTGGGAAAGTCGCTGCGGCCGGTGGCGATGATGGCATCCGGTGCAACTTCACGCGCCGCCTGCGGCAGGATTTCCGGTGTCGGGTTGGCCAGAGCGAAGATGATCGGGCTCTTGGCCATTTTCTCGACCATCTCGGGTTTCAGGACGTTCGGTCCGCTGAGGCCAAGGAACAAGTCTGCATCGTCAATCACATCGTCCAATGTACGCAGGTCCGACTTTTGCGCGAATTGGTCTTTGTGCGGGTTCATATCCTCTTCACGGCCTTCGTAGACAAGCCCGTGAATGTCGCACAGCCAGATGTTCTCGCGCTTGACGCCCAGTTTAACCAGCATCATTAGGCAGGCAATTCCCGCTGCGCCACCACCGGTTGAGACCACTTTGACGTCTTCAAAGTTCTTGCCCGCAACGTGCAGCGCATTCTTGGCCGCAGCGCCTACGACAATGGCAGTCCCATGCTGATCGTCGTGAAAGACCGGGATGTTCATCCGTTCCCGGCACAGCTTTTCTACGACAAAACAATCGGGTGCCTTAATGTCTTCAAGGTTGATCGCGCCAAAGGTCGGTTCAAGCGCGCAAACGATATCTGCCAGTCTCTCGGGGTCGGGTTGGTCGACCTCGATGTCAAAGCAATCGATCCCGGCGAATTTCTTGAACAGAACGGCTTTGCCCTCCATCACAGGTTTAGAGGCAAGCGCGCCGATGTTTCCCAACCCCAGAACAGCTGTCCCGTTTGAGACGACCGCTACCAGGTTCCCGCGGGCGGTATAAAGCTCGGCATTGGCCGGATCCGCTTTGATTTCAAGGCTGGCCTCGGCTACGCCGGGCGAATATGCGCGCGCCAGATCGCGACCGTTCGCCATTGGTTTTGTCGCTTTGATTTCAAGCTTACCGGGCTTTGGATGAGCGTGATATTCAAGCGCGGCCTGCCGCAGGCTGGGTGTATCCGACATCGGCGATTCAACTCCTCAGAAAATTTGATTTAGTGTTAAACTATTTCTCTGACCTTGGCTACGCTACGTCATTTTGCAACAGTTTCGCTAAAACTTCGCAAGCCATCCTTTGAAACGGAGCACAAAGATTTTATGTTCCGGAAACTTTGGAGCCAGCCTAGACCTGTCGAGCAGCGAAAACCATATATGAGCTATAAAGATGAATTTCAGGCCGGGGCCGTTTTCCCGGCGGGTCAGGTTTCACTTGGCCCGAAGCGTGCCGTTTACGTTTCGGTCTTGCTGATTGCCACCCTTGTCCTTGTCGCCGTTAGTATTTGGCCCGTTCAAGCCCTTGCATTGAACGATGAAGGAGGCTTGTTCGAAACGATCTCGGCCGCTGCACTAATTGCCTCGGGCGTGGCCGCGCTGTGGCGTTATCCCGGGATAACCCGCCTTTACATCGCGCTGGTCTGTCTGTTGCTGGCAGAACGAGAACTTGAGGCCGAAATTTACCCAGTGGATAGCCTGCCTTATTGGGCTCTGAATGGTCTGGACAATTTGCTTGATATGACGCTGGTCCGGATCGTTTTGGCCGTCGTCGTGATTGGAGGTGCTCTGTGGCATGGCATTCCGACCGCTTGGCAGGCGGTAAAGCGCCGAGCGCCCTATTTCGTGATTTTCGTACTGGCAGGACTGCTGGCGGTGATCGCCCAACTGCTTGAGGAAGTTTCCGGAATCTATCAAGCCGACCTGTCTGCTATCATGGCGGTGCGGTTTTTTGTTCTCGAAGAAACGCTTGAGATGTTCTTTTCGATTGGCATTTTGGCGTCTGTTCTGATCGGATGGCCAAAAACCGATGCCGAAGAGACTCTGAATGACCTCGACCTTGAACAACAGCCAGACGCGCGCTGAAATCCGCCTGCCGACAAGCGAACTGCGCGACGACATCCCATTTTACACGAAGGTGCTCGGTATGAGGATGGATATGATCTATCCCGCCGACGATCCGCGTGTTGCCGTGTTTTCCGGCCACGGGTTGCGCCTTCGGGTCGAGAAGGACGCGCCCGAGGCTGCTGGTTCGATCCGCATCCTGACAGAGGACCCTGACGGTTTTGCTGAAGGGCAGCGAATTTTGGTCGCGCCCAACGGCACGCGGGTTGAGATTGATGAACTGAACCCGCCGATGGTGATGCCCGAAACGGTGCATTCCTTCGTGGTGCGCAGGCTCAAAGATCAGGCCCCCTGGATCATCGGGCGGGCAGGGATGCATTACCGCGATCTGGTACCGGATCGGCTGGGTGGTTCGATCATCGCCAGCCATATCCGCATCCCCGATGGCGGCCCGGTGCCGGATATGGTGCATTTTCACAGGGTCGGGTTTCAACTGATTTTCTGCATTCATGGCTGGGTCGACGTAGTTTACGAGGATCAGGGTGACAAACTGCGCCTGACGGCCGGGGATTGCTTTATTCAACCCCCTGAAATTCGCCACCGTGTTCTAGAAGCATCGGACAATGTTCAGGTGATCGAAATTGGTGTTCCTGCCGAACACGTCACCGAAATCGACCACGATATGAAGCTGCCGACACCACACCTCCGTCCCGAGCGTGAATGGCAGGGGCAGCGGTTCGTCTATAACAAAGGTGATGATGCGGAATGGGTCGCGTTCCGCCTGCCGGGTTATATCTGCCGTGATACAACGATTGCCGAGAATACAAAGGGTGTTGCGGGCGTGCAGGTCGTGCGCAAAGGGCAGGGTGATCCGGTTTGGGCGACACATGACACGGATATCCATTTCACTTTTGTCATGGCGGGCGAAGTGACGCTGGAAGGTGAAGGGCGCGATCCTTACCCTCTGGAGCAAGGGGATGCCTTCGTGATCCCGCCGGGTATGCGCACCAAACTGTCCGATCCTTCGGATGATGTCGAATTGCTTGAGGTCACCCTGCCGGGTGTCTTCAACACCAATCTGGATTAAGTGCGTTTTTGCCTAGGAAACTTGTACACCGGGGGTTCAACTCTGCGGGCAGTTTCATTTAGGGTATGGTTTTCTGACCAGTTGATCAAAAATGGGGATTCGTCATGACTTTGAAAGATGCAGCTCTGTCTGTCCGGGAAAATGCGTATGCGCCTTATTCCAACTTCAAAGTTGGGGCCGCAATCCGGTCTGCCAACGGCGAGGTATTCTCGGGCTGCAACGTGGAAAACGTGGCTTATCCCGAAGGCACCTGTGCCGAGGCCGGGGCAATCGCCGCGATGGTGGCCGCGGGCGAACAGGAACTGTCCGAGGTTTATGTCGTCGCCTCAAGCCCGCAACCCGTTCCCCCATGTGGCGGGTGCAGACAGAAACTGGCCGAATTTGGCAAGCGGGACGTCAAGGTGACCCTTGCGACCGTTGACGGCGCTGAGTTCGAAACCACGATTGGACAATTGCTGCCGGGCGCATTCGACGCCTCCCATATGGAGGACGTGTGACCTCATGGACGCCCGTTCGATCATTGCAAAACTGCGTAGGAACGAAGTGCCGACTGGCGATGAGCTAAGCTGGTTCGCGCAAGGTTTGGCAGATGGCGGTGTCAGCGACGCGCAAGCGGGCGCTTTTGCCATGGCCGTTTGCATGGGCGGATTGGGGGCGCAGGGACGCGCCGATTTGACGACCGCCATGCGTGACAGCGGCGATGTGCTGAACTGGGATTTCGATGGCCCGGTCATCGACAAACACTCGACCGGCGGCGTGGGGGACAGCGTAAGCCTTGTGCTTGCACCTGCACTGGCCGAGTTGGGAGCATACGTTCCCATGATCTCGGGTCGGGGGCTGGGTCATACCGGTGGGACACTGGACAAGCTCGAGTCCATTCCCGGTGTCAGCACTCAGATCGGTCAGGATCGCCTGACGCAAATTCTGCGGGAAACGGGTGCGGCTATTGTCGGGGCCACAGGACAGATCGCCCCTGCGGACAAACGCCTTTATGCGATCCGCGACGTGACGGCGACCGTTGAAAGCCTGGACCTGATCACAGCCTCGATCTTGTCCAAGAAACTGGCCGCCAGCCCCGAGGCTTTGGTGCTGGACGTCAAAGTCGGCAGCGGGGCGTTCATGAAAACGCTGGACGACGCGCGCAAACTGGCGCGCGCCCTTTCGGAAACTGCGAATGCGGCAGGTTGCCGGACCTCAGCGGTGATCACCGATATGCACCAACCTTTGGCTCCTGCGCTGGGGAATGCACTGGAAGTGGCCGAGGTGATGAAAGTCATGACGAAAGACCACTACGCGCCCCTGGCTGAAATTTCGGCCGAGTTGGGTGGAGTTCTGCTAGTGGATGCGGGGATGTTTGCAACCGCCGAGGAAGGGCGCGACAAAATCACAGATGTCATCCGCGATGGTCGCGCGGCTGAACGCTTTGGGCGCATGATGGCGGCTGTGGGCGCGCCTTTGCAGTTCGTCGACAACTGGTCCCGCTATCTTCCAGAGGCCAGCGTGATCCTTGAGGTCACAGCACCGACCAACGGACACGTTACTGCGATTGACGGCGAAGCGCTGGGCTTGACCGTTGTTGCACTGGGCGGCGGACGACAGGTCGAAGATGACGTGATCGACCCGGCGGTTGGGTTGTCCGGCATCGTTCGTCTGGGCGACAAAGTCGAGAAGGGTGCACCACTGGCCGTGGTTCATGCCGCGCGCGAAGACGCTGCGCGACAGGCCGCAGATGCCGTTTTGAAGGCGATTACAATTGGTGACGACGCCCCGATGGAACCTATACTCATCCACGAAAGGATCACGCCGTGACCCGCGCGTTCTTGGTGGTGATGGACTCGGTCGGTATCGGGGGTGCGCCGGACGCGGATCGCTTCTTCAATGGCGAGATACCGGATACTGGCGCAAATACGCTGGCCCATATTGCACAGGCCTGTGCCGAGGGGCGCGCCGAAAAGGGGCGCTCAGGTCCGCTGCACCTGCCAACCTTAGATGCGCTTGGGCTAGGGGCCGCAACGCGGTTGGCATCGGGGGCCACAACACCGGGATTGGATGCCGAGCCGGCTGGGCTCTGGGGCAGCGCACGCGAATATTCGCCGGGCAAGGATACGCCTTCGGGCCATTGGGAGCTGGCCGGATTGCCGGTGCCGTGGGATTGGCATTACTTCCCCGATACGACGCATGCTTTCCCTGCCGAATTGCGTCGCGCTGCGGCTGAGGCCGCCGGTACAGACGATATACTGGGCGACTGCCACGCCTCGGGCACGACCATCATTGCCGAATTGGGGGCCGAGCATATGCGGACCGGCTGGCCGATCTGCTATACTTCGGCCGACAGCGTTTTCCAGATCGCCGCGCATGAGGAAAGCTTTGGCCTGGACCGTCTCCTGAACATGTGCAAGGCACTTGCCCCACATTTGCATGAGATGAAAGTGGGCCGAGTCATTGCGCGACCCTTTGTAGGTTCAGTCAACGATGGCTTCACCCGCACGACCAACCGCAAGGATTTCGCCATACTTCCCCCCGCGCCGGTCCTGACCAACTGGGTGCAGGATGCGGGGCGTCGGGTCCACGCGGTGGGTAAGATTGGCGACATCTTCTCGATGCAAGGAATCGACACGTTGCGTAAAGGCTCGGACGCTGAGTTGATGGGACACTTGTCCGATCTGGTCGAAGAGGCCGAAGAGGGTAGCCTGACCTTTGCCAATTTTGTTGAGTTCGACAGTCTTTATGGCCATCGCCGCGATATCAGCGGCTATGCCAGCGCCTTGGAATGGTTCGACCGTGAAATTGGAAAGATCCTGAATAAGCTGCGCCCTGGTGATATGATGTTGCTGACCGCCGATCACGGCAACGACCCCAGTTGGGTTGGCACCGACCACACACGTGAACAGGTGCCTGTTCTAATTGCTGGGCAAGGCTCTGGCCAAATCGGGGCCGTAGATTTCGCCGATGTCGCCGCCAGTATCGCACACCACCTGAATGTTCCGGCACAAGGGCCGGGAAAGAGTTTTCTATGACCGTCGCAGACCTACCCAAGATCGAACTGCACCTACACCATGAAGGTGCAGCGCCGCCTGATTTCATCCGTCAGCTTGCGCATGAAAAGCGCATCGACCTGAGCGGAATTTTCAAAGCGGATGGAAGCTATGACTTCCGTGATTTCGCCCATTTCCTCAGCGTGTATGAGGCGGCCTGCGAGGTGCTCAAATCGCCCGAGGATTTCCGTCGCCTGACTTTGGCCATTCTGGAAGAAAGCGCTCAGAACGGGGTGGTCTATTCGGAAACCTTCCTAAGCCCTGATTTCTGCGGTGGCGGTGACGTGCACGCCTGGCGCGACTATTTGAACGCGATTCAAGACGCCGCGGATGAGGCCGAGCGCAAGTTCGACATTACTTTGCGCGGGGTTGTCACCTGTGTTCGTCATTTCGGGCCCGAGCAGGCAAAACAAAGCGCGCATTGCGCCGCCGAGACTGCGGGTGACTGGATCACCGGATTTGGAATGGGCGGAAACGAAGGCGTCGGCACGCAGGGCGATTTCAAATGGGCCTTTGACTGCGCTCGCGAAGCGGGGCTGAGCCTAACCACCCACGCCGGAGAATTTGGCGGCCCCGAAAGCGTTCGCGATGCTGTTCGGGACCTCGGTGTTGAACGGGTCGGTCACGGCGTTCGGGCCATCGAGGACGACGACCTGATCCGGGAACTTGTCGATCGTGACGTCACGCTCGAGGTCTGCCCCGGCTCGAACGTGGTTCTGGGCCTGTTCCCCGAATTTTCTGCACATCCGATTGCCCGGTTGCGCGATCACGGTGTGAAGGTCACAGTATCCACTGACGATCCGCCGTTTTTCCATACCACCATGCGGCGTGAATATGAGATGCTGAACCAGGCCTTTGGCTGGGACGCCGAAGACTTTGCAGCCCTGAACGACACCGCCTTGAACGCGGCGTTCTGCGATGATGAAACCCGCGAACGGGTTAAGAAAAGACTGGAGAGAACATGAGCGAACACCTGACCGTCGTTGATCACCCGCTGGTGCAGCACAAACTGACGCTCATGCGAGACAAAGGCACCTCGACCGCCGTGTTCAGACAGTTGCTGCGTGAGATCACGTTGTTGCTGGCCTATGAAGTCACACGCGAACTCAAGCTGACCACCCGCCACATCGAGACACCGATGGAGGAGATGGACGCTCCCATTCTGGCCGGTAAGAAGCTGGCGCTGGTGTCGATCCTGAGGGCGGGCAATGGAATGCTGGACGGGGTGCTGGAACTGGTCCCATCGGCTCGTGTGGGCTTTGTTGGCCTCTACCGGGATGAAGAAACGCTGAAGCCTGTGCAATACTATTTCAAAGCGCCGGAGGGCTTGAAGGATCGTCTGGTCATTGCGGTTGATCCGATGCTGGCAACCGGCAACAGCTCGGCCGCGGCGATTGATCTGCTGAAAGAGGCCGGGGCGACCGATATTCGCTTTCTCTGCCTGTTGGCCGCGCCCGAAGGTGTCGCCCGCATGAAAGAGGCGCATCCCGACGTGAACATTGTCACCGCGTCTCTGGACCGTGAATTGAATTCTAAGGGCTATATCATGCCGGGTCTGGGCGATGCCGGTGACCGGATGTTTGGGACAAAGTAATCGGTCTATTCGCCACAGATATTCTGAAGTCGGACCCAATCGCGGTCCGGCAGCACTTGTGATAGAGGGCGCCCGGCCATCGGGTCGGCCTCGATCAGGCCCAGAGTGGTTTCTCCGGTAACATCCACCGCATAGGCATATGGCGTTGACGGCAGCGCCGCCTGCGCGAATACTTCTAGCAATTCCTGATCGGATATGGACGGGCGCGGTTCTGACAGGACCTGTTCGCTATAACTGTCAACGATCTGGGGCGTCAGCTCTCCAGTCGTTAGCAGTCGGAACGCCGTGGTTGGTCCGGTTCGGTCCAGCACTTCATCCAAAGGATCCTTTGCGGCGGCCCGCGCGCGTTCGGCGATGATGTAACCGGCAGCTACGGACGGGTCTTCGTGATCTTCAACCAAAGAGCGGTTCAGCAGAATGATCCCACCGGGCAAGCTAAGGCTGGTTTGCACTCCAGCGGGTAGGATCACGACCTCACGCACTCCGGTTCGGGTCGCCAGTTGGTCCAACGCGGCTTGCGCATCCTCTGATGTACACGCGACCCCCGAAACCCGTTCGATCCGGTGCAGGATCGCGTCCCCGATGTCGTATCGCTTAATCTCGGGTACAACGGAAACGACGTGGCTTTGCAACGCGACGGGAACCCAGAGCAGCAATAGCGCGGCAACTGCAGCCACTACACCCGCAACACTTAACCAGCGCAAACGTCCGGGATGCGGGCGCGACCGGTCAATCGCTTTTTGCAATCGATCAATGGCTGCGATCATTGTGGTTTCAGATTCTTCCAGCTCGAGCGTCTCGTCCGGGTCGCCATCCGGGTTGAAGATGGCGGGATAGCTTCCGGGATTCTGACGCTCCAGCGCAGCCAGAGACCAATGGGTCAGGGCCCGGTCGTTGAAATCCGAAATCGTCAGCGTAGCTTCGCCAATCGACACTACGACCTCTCGCCTCTGCACGTCGGGCGAGGGGCGCCACAGACCGGTGGCTTCGATCCGCTGGAACTGTTTCAGAGCCGTCATCAAGGTGAGGTTTGCTCGTTATTATTTTGTCTCAGCTTAACATGGTAATTTCCAAGGGCGCAAACCAGTTGCGCCATCTACGGTAAATGTGCTGGATACAACGGCGCGCAAGGGGACGTTCTTTTGCGCCGAACCGAACTACCGAGGCGAAAGATGCAGGCGGACAATCAGACCTCACCCATATTGGCGTCGGTGCTGATGATCAGCGCGATGGCGATTATTGGGGTGATCGACAATGTAGTGATCCTGCTGGCCGAACAAATTGGCCTTTGGCAGTTTCATCTGAGTCGCGCGTTGCTGATGTTGCCGCTGATTTTTGGCCTGTCGCTTTTGGGGCTGGGCGAAATGCGTCCGAAACGATTTGGTCCGGTGATTCTGCGCAGCGTGCTGATCACCCTGGCTATGTTGTTCTATTTCGCGTCGCTTGCTGTCATGCCAATTGCGCAGGCGCTGGCGGGTTTGTTTACGTCGCCGATCTTTGTTCTCTTGATCTCAGCCGTTGCAATGAAACAGCGGATTGGTCCCTGGCGAATTCTTGCGGTTCTGCTGGGTTTTGTGGGGATCCTGTGCGTGCTGCAACTTGATCCCTATGATTTCGATACCCGCAGTCTACTGCCCGTCGCAGGTGGTCTTTTCTATGCGCTGAGCGCAGTTATCACGCGCAGCCATTGCTCTGAGGAAAGTACCGTCGCACTGCTGGCCGCAATGATCATAACGTTGGGATCGGCCGGGGCGATCGGCCTTTTGGTGCTCGAACTGTTCCCGATGATCTCGCCAGACGGTCCCGACGGCTTTGCCACGCGCGGATGGGTCTGGCAAATGCAACCCGCATTGCCGTGGATTGCGGTACAGGCCGTTGGTTCCACGATTGCGGTATTCATGCTGATCAAGGCCTATCAGGTGGGCGAGCCGTCTTATGTCGCGGTCTTTGAGTACTCGGTCATGATCTTTGGCCCGTTGTTCGCGTTCGCGGCCTTTGGACAGGCGATTGGGCCCATGCAGATCGGCGGTATTGGTTTAATTGCCGTTGCCGGTGCCCTGTTGGGGTGGCGTGCCGGACGCGAGGCTGCCCGGCCAGAACCGATTTAGCCAATTCCTGTTGCCAATAGTTAGTTTGGGTGGGCCTGCACGGATCATTCAGTCCAGAGACCGATTGGCACTACGCCGCCCAAGCGGTTTCAGTCAGGAGTTCAGACAGATTCGGCGCCACAGGTGATCGTAAATGTTGATTATAGTTTCCAAAATTCTGCCAATTTTGCATTTTTGCGCGGTGTTGTTCAGGGAAATGTTGTTTTTTACTGCTTTAAGAGCCCAAATCGGGCCGTAATGTGTCTAAATTAAGTCGCCCATGCTTACGTTGTGCTAGCCGTTATGAGTAGTTGTTTTGTGTCAGAAGTGGGTGCGACACGTGTTAAAAGTACAGAGTGTTCTGAGTTATGAAGACGTTCCGAGCCGTGAAATGCGGAACAACCCTACTGTTTCGCTGAATGCGCGTCGTGGCGGTTTTGTCCACGGTACAAAGATCTCGACAGATCGGGGATGGCAAACAGTTGAAAACCTTCAAGCCGGTGATTTGATCCGAACATTGGACAACGGGTTCAAGGCTGTCTCGCGGGTTTCGACGGATTGCATCGCAATCCCGGCCAGTGAAACGAAACCGGAAAACTTGCCCGTACGGGTGCCATCAAACACTTTGTATAATGGAGCCCCGGTTTGGTTGATGCCAGAGCAGGGCGTCGCATTGGACAACACCAAATTCAACAGCGGTCCAATCACACTGCCCATCAGCATGCCTGTCGTGCCTGCACGGGTACTTAGTGGTACGTTCCGGCTATCGTCCAGCGCGCCGTCGCTTCTGTTTGAGGTTTGTTCGCTGTTCTTTGAACAAGACGAAGTGATTTATATTGAGGGTGGACTGCGGGCCTTCTGTCCTGCGGGACGCTTCGGGTCGAACAGCCGGCCAGCAAACGCCTCATATAAGGTGGTCGATGCAGAGCGGACCGAGGATCTAATCGATATGGTCGCGCATTGCAGGGACATTGCTGTTCTGGCGAATTCACTGGGCGCAGTACCGGCACCGATCATGGAGCACCCGATATTTCCGGTGCGGCCTGTAAAAGGCGCGCGTCGACCTGGTCGGCCGGGACGGCCTGCCCCGATATTCTAATTTTTTAAAGTCGTTGGTTAAAGATCATTGGTTAAAGAATGGCGCTGGCGCGGTTTCCCGCACCAGCGTCAATTTTTTAAGCAGCCTTCGCTTCGGGATCAAAGCGGCCATAGAAGCTCTGACCTTTGTCGGCCATCTCGCGCAGCAGCGGCGGGCAGGCGAAGCGTTCGCCATACTGCGCAGCCAACTGATCACAGCGCTCGGCCGCGTAGGGCGTACCGATGATGTCCAGCCAGCTGAGCGGCCCACCTGACCAAGGGGCAAAGCCCCAGCCAAGGATCGCGCCCACGTCACCTTCGCGGATATCTTCCAGAACGCCTTCTTCGAGCGCGCGGACCGCTTCCAAAACCTGAGCGAACATCAGACGTTCCTGAACTTCGATCAGATCAGGCTGGTCTTCTGCATGCGGGTATTTCTCTTGCAGGCCTTTCCAGTATTCGGTGCGCTTGCCCTTTTCGTCGTAGTCAAAGAAGCCCGCGTTTGCTTTGCGTCCCAGACGACCCTCTTCCTCCATCCAGAAGATCAGATCGTCGCCCGGGTTTTCCGGATAAGCATCGCCCATCGCGGCTTTGGTCGCGCGAGCAATCTTGGCACCCAGATCAATCGAAGTCTCATCATTCAGCTGGATTGGCCCAACGGGGAAGCCCAACTGACGCGCGGCGTTGTCGATCAACACTGGGCTGACGCCCTCGGTGATCATGCGCAAACCTTCGTTGATGTAAGGAATGATGCAACGGTTGGCATAGAAAAAGCGTGCATCGTTGACCACGATCGGCGTCTTGCGGATCTGGCGCACATAGTCCAGCGCCTTGGCCACCGCGCGATCACCGGTTTCCTTGCCCTTGATGATCTCGACCAGGAACATCTTCTCGACCGGCGAGAAGAAGTGGATGCCGATGAACTGATCCGGACGCACGGATGCTTTGGCCAGATCGGTGATCGGCAGAGTCGAGGTGTTCGAGGCAAAGATGCAGTCCTCGGGGATGATCGCCTCGACCTTCTTGGTCATTTCGGCCTTGACGCCCACGTCCTCGAAGACAGCTTCGATGATCAGGTCACAGCCTTTGAGGTTGTCCAGATCCGGGGTCGCGGTGATGCGGGCCAGCATGGCCTCTTTCTTCTCAGCCGTGACTTTGCCGCGCTTCATGCCCTTGTCCAGATAGGTCTCGGTATAGGCCTTGCCCTTGTCAGCAGCTTCCTGGTCGCGGTCCACAAGAACCACTTCCATACCGGCCTGAGCCGACACCAGCGCGATACCAGCCCCCATCATGCCCGCACCCAGAACACCGATCTTCTTGACCGACTGATCCGGAACACCCGCCGGACGCACAGCGCCTTTTTCCAGCGCTTCCTTGTTCAGGAACAGCGAACGGATCATCGCACCCGAAGAGGGGTTCATCAGCACGGAGGTGAACCAACGCGCTTCGATCTTCAGCGCCGTGTCGAAATCGACCAGCGCGCCTTCGTAGACCGCGCTCAGCAAAGCTTTGGCAGCAGGGAATGCGCCTTGGGTCTTGCCGTTCACCATCGCCGAGGCACCGACGAAGTTCATGAAGCCTGCAGGATGGTAAGGGGCACCGCCGGGCATCTTATAGCCCTTCGCGTCCCAAGGTTTGACCAGATCGGCATCCTTGGCGTTCAACACCCATTCCTTGGCTGCGGCCATCGGGTCGGCTGCGATCTCGTCAATATAACCCGCGCCCTTGGCTTTTTTGACGTCCAGCATCTTGCCTTCCAGCAACAGCGGAGCTGCCGCAATCGCGCCAACCTTGCGAACCATCCGCGTGGTGCCGCCTGCGCCGGGGAAGATGCCAACCATGATCTCGGGCAGGCCGTATTTCGCCTTGGGGTTTTCGGCCGCAAAGATGCGGTGCGTGGACAGCGGCAATTCCATACCGATGCCCGCTGCAGTGCCGGGCAGAACGGTGGCAATCGGCTTACCGCCTTTCTTGGTCTTGGGATCCATGCCCGCCATCTCGATCTTGCGCAGCAGGGCGTGCATTTGCATCGTGCCCTCGAACAGACCTTTTGCCGGGTTGTCGCCCGCCTGTTCCTTCATCACTGCCAACAGGTTCAGGTCCATGCCCCCAGCAAATGACCCTTCCTTGCCTGACGTGATGACGATGCCTTTGACATCTTCATCCGCCAGCGCCTGATCAATGCAATCGCTCAGTTGCGCCAGCCCATCAAAGGACATCACGTTCATGGTTTTCCCGGGCACGTCCCAGGTAATAATGGCGACGCCGTCTGCGTCTTTGCTCAGAGTGAAATCAGTCATTGTCATCTCCAATCTGGTCAGCCGTCAGCGGGCTGCCATCCTTGCGGGTGAAGGCGAATCCGTTCTCGTCATCCTTCACCATCATGTCTATGTCGCTGTAGTAGCCGGTCTCGGTCGGGGTCCGTGTGCCCACTACCAGAAAGGTCGCGGGCGCATCGGTTTTGTTCACAAGGTGGTGACCATTGGCCTCACCTGCGGGCCAAGCGGCGCAATCGCCGGGCTGCATCTCATGCTCACCATCGTCATCGATCAGCACGCAGGTGCCGCTGAGCATGATGGCAAATTCGTCCTGCTCCATATGGTAATGGCGCAGCGAAGACATGCCCTGCGGCTCAAGCCGCACGATGTTGACCCCGTATTGGGAAAGTCCGCCTGCATCACCCACACGCTGCACAAAACGACCCGCGGTCGCCTCGGCCAGTTTGCCGGGATAGGCCGAGCCGCCCTGAAACGGGATCTGAGAGAGATCCAGCTTGGGCATCAGACCCGCTCGATAATGGTTGCCGCACCCATGCCGGATGCGATGCAGAGCGTGGCCAGACCGGTTTCCTTGTCCTGACGCTCCAGCTCATCCAGCAGCGTGCCGATGATCATCGCACCGGTTGCGCCCAGCGGGTGACCCATCGCGATCGAGCCACCATTGGGGTTGACCAGCGCCGGATCCACGTCAAACGCCTGCTGGAAGCGCAGCACGACCGAGGCGAAGGCTTCGTTGACTTCGAACAGGTCCAGGTCGCCGATCTTCATGCCGTTGTCGGCCAGGATCTTCTCGGTCACCGGAACCGGGCCGGTCAGCATGATGGTCGGGTCGGTGCCAATCTTGGCGGTTGCCTTGATGCGCGCGCGCGGCTTGAGGCCGTACTTCTCACCAAATTCCTTGTTGCCGATCAGAACAGCCGCCGCACCGTCCACAATGCCTGAGCTGTTGCCGGCATGGTGGATGTGGTTCACGCGCTCAAGATGCGGGTACTTCAGCATCGCAACCTTGTCGAAGCCGGGCATCTGCTCGCCCATCATTTGGAAGGAAGGGTTCAGGGCTCCGAGGCTCTGCATGTCAGTGCCGGGGCGCATGTATTCGTCGCGGTCCAGAATGGTCAGGCCGTTCTGGTCTTTAACGGTGATGACCGACTTTTCGAACCGGTTGTCCGCCCATGCTTCTGCGGCGCGTTTTTGCGATTCAACCGCCAGAGCGTCGGCGTCATCACGCGAGAAACCGTACTCGGTAGCAATGATGTCGGCCGAGATGCCCTGCGGAACGAAATAGGTATCCATCGCCAGCGAGGGGTCAACGGCAATTGCAGCACCATCGCTGCCCATGGCAACGCGGCCCATCATTTCGACGCCACCTGCGATGTAAGCCTCACCTGCGCCGCCTTTGACCTGGTTCGCCGCGAGGTTCACAGCTTCCATGCCTGAGGCGCAGAAACGGTTGATTGCGAGACCGGGGATCGACTGATCCAGATCAGAGGCCAGAACCGCCGAGCGCGCAAGACAGCCGCCTTGCTCCATCACTTGGGTGACGTTGCCCCAAATCACGTCTTCTACGGCGTGGCCTTCGAGGTTGTTACGCTCTTTCATCGCGTTCAGGGTCAGGGCGGACAGGCGCACCGAGGTTACCTCGTGCAGGCTGCCATCCTTGCGGCCCTTGCCGCGCGGAGTGCGCAGGGCGTCATAAATATAAGCTTCGGTCATGGGTCTTCTCCTCAAGCTCGATCCGACGGGTTGCCGGGCATCAGGTCATAGGGGTGTTTCCAGCCAGGTTGCTCGGACAAGCGAGACAGCCAGGCGTCGATGTGGGGCCAGTCGGCGCGGTCAAAGCCGAATGGTTCGGGGTAATACAGATAGCTGCAGCAACTGAGATCAGCGTTCGTGACATCGTCGCCAACAATCCAGTCGCGGCCGTCCAGATGATCGTTCAGCACTTGGTACGCGGCCTTCAGGCGCCCTTGATTGAAAGCGATTACATCGGGATTGCGGTGCTGTTCCGGCAGGAAATTGATCAGGAAGCGGGTCAGGCCGGCCATCGAGCTGAGTTTGTGATTATCCCACAGCACCCAGCGCAGAACATCGTAATTCTCTTCCCGGTTCTTGCCACCAAACTTGCCCGACTTCTCGGTCACATAGGTCTGAATGGCGCCAGACTGGCTCGTGCGGAAATCACCATCGATCAGGACAGGTGCTTCGCCCATTTCATTCACTTCGGCGCGAAACTCGGGCGTGCGAGTTACACCTTTGAAGAAGTCGACAAAGACCGGTTCCCACTCCAGCCCGGACATTTCCA
The DNA here is from genome assembly GCF_013032505.1 of Ruegeria atlantica. Taxonomy (GTDB): domain Bacteria; phylum Pseudomonadota; class Alphaproteobacteria; order Rhodobacterales; family Rhodobacteraceae; genus Ruegeria; species Ruegeria atlantica_F. The sequence continues at coordinate 124,304 of NZ_WQCG01000003.1, read as the reverse complement.
GCGCCAGCGCAGCCTTGTAACTGTTTCCGCTTTCTCCGAAGCAATGAAGCTTGATTGTCATGTGATCGCCCCTCCCAAGGCGCATGGTGCGAAGTCGAATTTCGCGTATCTCAAGAAAGACGAACCATAAGGCTAAGTGCCATTGGGGTTTGTCTTTCTGAAAACACGCCCACCTGATTGAAGGTGGCTGATGTTTTTACCGTTTGCGATCATCCAGCTCCGAATTGAAGATACGCAGGCGGTGGGTCAGGTTGTCCTCGTTGATCACGCTGTTGAAATTCTCGAACAAAAACGACAGTGCTTCTCCTTCGTCCAATCCAGCCTCACGCGCGAATGCTTTGAGCTTGCGATACCCGTCCTCGGTCATTGCGACGGGAAAGCGGCGAGTCAGTCGAAAACGTTTTGGCATATGGTTCCTCCGGTAAGTTGGGTCCGGGCAATGTTACCCGGACCCAGACTGTGATCAGAAGTTCGCTGCGTCCAGAGCCATGACCGTGTCGGCGCCCGTCTGGATCCGCGACAGGTGCATAGCGGTCGCGGGCAGGCGACGAGCCATGTAGAAGCGGCCGGTGTTGATCTTGGTCTCGTAGAACTCTTTGTCCGAGGCACCGCTGTCCAGCGCTTCCTGAGCGGCTTTAGCCATCTGTGCCCACATCAGGCCCAGGCAGACATGGCCGAACATGTGCATGAAGTCATAAGAACCGGACAGAGCGTTGTTCGGGTTCTTCATGCCTTCCTGCATGAAGTACATGCCAGCGGATTGCAGGTCCTTGGACGCTGCTTTCAGCGGTTCGATGAACGCTTTGTCATAGGTTTCGTCATTGCCACCGTTTTCCTTGCAGAAGGATTTGACCATTTCGAAGAAGGCCATGACATGCTTGCCGCCATCCTGTGCCAGTTTACGGCCGACAAGGTCCAGCGCCTGAACGCCATTGGCGCCTTCATAGATCATCGCGATGCGAGCGTCGCGGGTGTATTGTGACATGCCCCATTCTTCGATATAGCCGTGGCCACCATAAACCTGCTGAGCCTGCACGGTCATGTCGTAGCCTTCATCCGTCAGGAAGCCTTTGATGACCGGGGTCAGCAGTGAGATCAGCCCGTCTGCGTCCTTGTCACCTGAACGGTGCGCTTTGTCGATCATGGTCGCGCCCCAAAGAATGAATGCACGTGCACCTTCGGTGAAGCTTTTCTGATCCATCAGGTTGCGGCGGATGTCGGGGTGCACGATCAGCGGATCGGCGGGGCCGTCCGGGTTCTTTGCACCAGTCACATCACGACCCTGCAGGCGGTCCTTGGCGTATTCGACGGCATTCTGGTAAGCGGCCTCGGCCTGAGACAGACCCTGCATGCCCACACCCAGACGCGCTTCGTTCATCATGGTGAACATGGCACGCATGCCTTTGTGCTCTTCACCCAGCAGCCAGCCGGTGGCTTCGTCATAGTTCATGACGCAGGTCGAGTTGCCGTGGATACCCATCTTTTCTTCGATCTTTCCGACCGAGACACCGTTACGCTCACCCGGTGTGCCGTCTTCATTGACGATGAACTTGGGCACGATGAAGAGTGACACGCCTTTGATGCCCTCGGGCCCGCCGGGGATCTTGGCCAGAACCAGGTGGATGATGTTATCGGCCATGTCGTGATCACCGGACGAGATAAAGATCTTCTGACCAGAGATTTTGTAGCTACCGTCGTCCTGCGGTTCCGCCTTGGTGCGCATCAGGCCCAGATCGGTGCCGCAATGCGGTTCGGTCAGGTTCATTGTGCCGGTCCATTCACAGCTGACCATGTTCGGCAGGTACTTATTTTTCTGCTCGTCGGTTCCGTGTGCCAAAATCGCCGACGCCGCGCCGTGCGTCAGGCCCTGGTACATCACGAATGCCTGGTTCGCGGCCGAGAACATCTCGCCAACAGCCGTACCCAGGACGTAAGGCATATTTTGGCCGCCATACTCTTCCGGCATGTCGAGGCCAGTCCAGCCACCTTCCTTCATCTGCTCGAAGGCGTCTTTGAAACCGTTGGGGGTATAAACGATACCATTTTCCAGACGGCATCCTTCGGTATCCCCGACCACGTTCAGCGGGTGCAATACGTTGGTGGCGACCTTGCCTGCTTCTTCTAAAACAGCGCCGGTGAAATCGGCTTCGAGTTCGCTGTACCCCGGAACGTCAGAGTCCGAGATTTTCAGAACATTGTGCAGAATGAACTGCGTGTCTTTGGTTGGCGCGTTGTAGACGGGCATGTGAAGCTCCCTTTAATTCATATGTCCGGGTGGCAGGCAGGCGAGGGGGTTACTCGGCAGCCTTTTTGTCTTGTTTCATCGAGGCGATTACTTTCTCGCCCCAGCGCAACTGTTCTTTCAGGTCGTCGATCGCCTGCGTCAGTTCCTCACGACGCGCTTCCATGTCCTCCAGACGTTCGCACGCAATCTCATAGGTGCGGGACATCTGTGTCAGCTGTTGGTCGCCCACATGATACAGGTCCAGAAGCTGGCGGATTTCTTCAAGGCTGAAGCCAAAGCGCTTGCCGCGCAGGATCAGTTTCAGGCGTGCACGGTCGCTTTTGGTGAACAGCCGTTTCTGGCCTTCACGGATTGGAAACAAAAGCTCTTTGGCCTCGTAGAACCGTAAAGTGCGGGGTGTGACATCATATGTCTCGCACATTTCGCGGATGGTCATCAGATCTTCGGTCATGGTCTTAGCACTCTCGTCACTGGCGTCTATGAAAGTCAGGTGCGCAGTCGATGCGCACGTTACAACACGTAGATGACGTTCACGTAATGTGAACGCTGCGTCACAAAATAAGTTTACGTAACTTCCGCATGCGTCAAGTCGCGGATTGCTGACTTTTTAGCGTTTAACGTAACGGAATTTGGATGTGTCAAACTCGAAAGTGCAGCCCGACACGCACTAAGGTACGCCCGGAAATTGCGGAGCTCGCGTCATTTTTTGGGTGTGCGACGGCACGCCGGCGGAATCACTTGAGTGATTTGGCCGTCTGGTCGCGCATCTGGGTCAGGGCATCAATTGCCTCATCCAGTTGCTGCTTTTGCTGGTTCAGTTCGACGATCTGCTTGTCGGCGACGTCGACAAAAGCACGCATCTGAACCTCGTTGCCCTCGTTTTCATAGATCAACAGCCACTGGCGGATATCTTCCAGCGAGAACCCATATTTGCGGCCACGCAGGATCAAAGTCATGCGTGCGCATTCCCGCGGACCATAATATCGCGACCTGCCTTCTCGGTCAGGTTGCAGCAATTCGATGTATTCATAGTAGCGCAGGGTACGCGGAGTCACATCGAACTCGGTGCACATCTCTTTGAATGACAAACGGTTGTCGGACATTCCTGATCTCCTCTGGCGCAGACTATGTTTTGTCAGCGGCAAGCGCAACCGGCGGGCTTGCTCTTTTGGCGGACACGGGCTCATAAAGGGATAAACCAAAAGAACGGATTCAAGTACATGGTCGACAAAGCCGCAATTGCGCGCCAGTTCATCGAGGCGATCCCGCATGCAAAGGCGCTGGGTCTTAAACTGACCTCAATCGGAAATGGCGAAGCGGGTATAACAATGCCCTACAGCAAAGAGCTTGTTGGCGATCCGCGCACCGGGGTGATCCATGGCGGCGCTGTTTTCGCTGCGTTGGATACCTGCTGTGGCGCCGCTGTCATGAGCCATCCGTCAGCTCCCGGCGGTACGGCGACGATTGACCTCAGGATCGACTACATGCGGGTCGCAACACCAGGGCAGACCATTACAACCCAGGCGACCTGCTATCATATTACGCGGAACGTCGCCTTTGTCCGCGCTACGGCGATGGACGAAGACCAAGGTCTTCCAGTGGCTACTGCTGCAGGCTCATTCACAGTGGAGGGTCTGTAATGGCGCGTTCTCGTCCCGAACCCGTCCAGGTCGTGAAACAGCGCCGGGATGCGGCACTAAATGCGATTGTCGATGGTGTGCCTTACATCCGGTTCCTCGACATCGGCTTTGACCGCCGCGGTGATGAGCTGACCGGTGTGCTGAACTTCGACAAGAAGCTGATCGGTAACCCGTTACTGCCCGCGTTGCACGGCGGTGTCACAGCGGCGTTTCTGGAGGTCACAGCCGTCATTACCCTTAGCTGGGATTTTTTGTTGCCGAAGATCGAAAGCGGAGAGCTGGATGCCAGCGATATCGCTGACTACGAAAAAGTACGATTTCCCAAAACTGTCGATTTTACCGTTGATTACCTGCGGTCTGGTCTGCCGCGGGACGCCTATTCACGCGCGTTCATCAGCCGGTCGGGACGTCGGTATGCCTCGGTTCGGGTTGAGGCTTGGCAGGACAATCACGCGCGGCTTTTTGCGCAGGCTTCGGGGCATTTCCTGATGCCGCAACCCAACGCAGACGGAAAATAACCCGCAATGCAGGACACTTCGGCACCCATTACACATAAGCGGGTGCTCAGGATTGCAGCTCCGATTGTGCTGTCCAATGCAACGGTCCCAATCCTGGGGGCGGTGGACACCGGTGTTGTGGGGCAGTTGGGGCAAGCAGCCCCAATCGGCGCCGTTGGCATGGGCGCTGTTATTCTGGCCACGATCTACTGGGTGTTTGGTTTCCTGCGTATGGGAACAACAGGTCTGGCGGCTCAGGCGCGCGGTGCAGGGGACACGGCGGAAACCGGCGCCTTGTTGATGCGTGGGTTATTGCTGGGCGGCGCGGCGGGTCTGTTCTTTATCCTGACACAGGTCTGGGTGTTCTGGGGGGCATTCGCCCTGTCGCCGGCCAGCCCAGAAGTTGAGTCGTTGACCCGTGCCTATCTGGAAATCCGTATCTGGGGGGCTCCGGCGACGATTGCGTTATATGCCGTGACCGGTTGGTTGATCGCGGTTGAACGCACGCGCGGAGTGTTCGTTCTGCAGGTCTGGATGAATGGGCTGAACATCGTTTTGGACCTGTGGTTTGTTCTGGGCCTTGGCTGGGGTGTCGAAGGTGTAGCCATCGCCACGCTGATCGCTGAATGGACTGGACTGGCGCTGGGTCTATGGTTGTGCCGCGACGCGTTTGCAGGAAATCAATGGCGCGACTGGCCGAGAATATTCGACGCCACACGTCTGCGCAGGATGATGCAGGTGAATGGCGATATTATGGTCCGCTCAGTTCTGTTGACCGGGGCGTTCACCACCTTCCTGTTTGTCGGGTCAGACTTGGGCGACGTCAATCTGGCGGCCAATCAGGTGCTGCTGCAATTCCTTGAGATCACCGCGTTTGCCTTGGATGGCTTCGCCTTTTCTGCAGAGGCACTGGTGGGCAGTGCGGTCGGGGCGCGAGACCGCGCTCAGGTCCGGCGCGCGTCGATCATGGCCTCGCAATGGGGCGTTGGCGGTGCCTTTGCACTGGGTCTGATCTTCTTTTTCGCGGGGCCCGCGCTGATTGATCTGATGTCGACTGCGCCCGAAGTGAGGGTGGCCGCGCGCGAATTCCTGTTCTGGGCCGCGCTTGCGCCGGTGATCGGCGTGGCAAGCTGGATGTTCGACGGCATCTATATCGGTGCCACGTGGACGCGCGCCATGCGGCAGGCGATGATACAATCGGTCGCGATCTATGTGGTCGCCCTGTTCCTGCTGGTGCCTGCCTTTGGCAACCACGGTCTATGGGCTGCGCTGATGGTTCTGAACATCGCACGGGGGCTTACGCTTGGGTGGCGTTACCGCAAGCTGGAAATGCAAATCGCCTAAAGCAGTGACAGCAGGTTTTCGGGCGGACGACCAATAGCGGCCTTATTGCTGGCCACAGCCAAAGGGCGTTCGATCAGGATGGGGTTTTCCGCCATGGCTTGAATCAAGTCATCGTCTGATGTCGTTTTCGTCAGGCTCAGTTCTTTGAAGCGCTTTTCGCCCGTCCGCATCATCTCGATGGCCGGAATTCCCAATTGGGACAGCACGGCGCGCAACTCTTCGACTGACGGCGCATCCTCCAGATACTTTCGAACCTCGACCGTCGCACTGTTTTCTTCCAGCAATGCAAGTCCGGCGCGGGATTTTGAACAGCGCGGGTTGTGCCAATACTTGATCACAGCCAGTCCTCTCTTTTGCTGCCAACGGCCTGATCGACCGACGTGAAACCGTCCTGCCTCAGCAGGTCATCCAGGCCTTGGGCAATCTCTGCTGCCAGCGAAATGCCGCCGTAGACCATAGCTGTATAGAACTGTACGGCTGAAGCCCCGGCGCAGATTTTGGCATATGCCTGCTTTGCTGACCCGATCCCGCCAACGCCGATCAGCGGGATTTTCCCGTCAGTCAGTTGGCTGAGCCGCGCCAGCACGTGGGTTGATTTCTGGAACACAGGTGCGCCGGACAGCCCGCCCGCTTGGCCTTTGTGGGCACTGCGCAGGCCGTCGCGCGACAGGGTGGTGTTGGTTGCAATCACCGCATCGACGCCGGTTTCGCGGGCCACTTCGGCGATGTCCTGCAATTCGGTCTCGGTCAGGTCGGGGGCAATCTTTAGAAAGATCGGCAGCGGACGGGGCAGAGCGTCGCGGGTTTCAATCACGCCGGTTAACAGGGCAGATAGCGCCGCTTTGCCCTGCAGATCCCGCAGCTTTTCCGTATTCGGGGATGAGACATTGACCGTTGCAAAATCCAAATGCGCGGCGCAATGAGCCAGAACTTTTGCGAAATCACCTGCGCGGTCATCACTGTCCTTGTTGGCACCCAGGTTCAGGCCGATCACCGCGTCCTTTGGACGGTCAGCCAAACGGCGGGCCATGACGTCCATGCCTTCGTTGTTGAACCCGAACCGGTTGATGGCGGCCATGTCCTGGGTCAGGCGGAACAGACGTGGTTTCGGGTTGCCGGGCTGCGGGCGCGGGGTCACGGCACCGACCTCGATAAACCCGAACCCTGCGCGGGACAAAGGCGCAAGAACCTCACCATTCTTGTCGAATCCTGCGGCCAGGCCAACGGGATTCGGCAGGTCCAATCCCGCCACTTCGGTGCGCAACCGATTGGAGGTCACTGGACCCGGCGCGGGGGCCAATCCGGCCTTTAGCGCCTTGATCGATAATCCGTGAGCTGTCTCAGGATCCATGCGGTGCAGGGCTGCCAGCCCCAGTTTTTCAGTCAGTTTCATCCGAATACCTCTCCGCCAGCGGTAGGGGCGCATCGTATAAGGCGCGAGGTTTCGACGGCGGCTTGGCGGTGCACCACGGCCATTTGGTAAACCGGGTCCGTCACCATTTCCAGAAACGCGTGCGCTGTGGGATAGCGGGCGATGAATACTGCGTCCCAGTTTTCGTTTTGCGGGCCGATCAGTGTCGTCTGAAACACGCCGCGCCACAGGATCGAAGCGCCAAGGCGCGCTATGATCGGAGCGGTTTCCGAGCCGTACTTGCCGTAAGCCTGCGCGCCGGTCAGCCCGGCATCCACGAGTTTGTGCCCTGCGGGATACTCAGCAGCGTCGCGGAACTTCACCAAGTTCAGCATCTCGATCGGGTGGTCCCGATCAAGGTCCTTGAAGGCCTCAAACTGGGCACGCTCCGGATCGACAAATTCGGTCATTTCATTTCCTTCGGAAATTGGTGAACCGTTCCATCAAAAGGGAGGGCGTGCGACCAAACGATATCGCTCATACGAATTTGCCGGTAGAGATGCGGGAACAACGCATCACCGCGTGAGACTTCCCATTTCAGGTCGTCGCCCATCGCATCAACGTCACAGGCCAGCAGGGTCAAACCTTCGACCCCGGCAAAATGTTTGGCGGCTGTTTCTGCGGCCTGTTCGGCGGTTGAGAAGTGGACATATCCATCAGTGACATCAATTGGCGCGCCATCCGATGCACCTTGCGCCTGTAACGTGGCCCATTCGTCGGCCCTAAAAATTTTGTAAATCAGCATGCGGTCGTGATGCACCGGGCCACGGGTAGAATCAAGCCGGATTTCCCCCTTTGACTCTCGGCGTCGCGCGTCGCAACATCTCCGCAATTAACAATAGGGAGTTAAACTATGCTCACCCGTCTTTTGACATCTGCCGCGGTGCTCAGCCTGACCGCAGGCATGGCATTTGCCGAGTACAAACTGACGATTCTGCACACCAACGATTTCCACTCGCGTTTTGAGCCGATCAACAAGTACGACAGCGGTTGCGGTGATGAAGACAACGCCGAAGGCAAGTGTTTCGGTGGTTCCGCACGCCTGGTCACTGCGGTCGAAGAAGCACGTGGCCGTGCCGAAAACTCGATTCTGGTGGATGGTGGAGACCAGTTCCAGGGATCGTTGTTCTACACCTACTACAAGGGCAAGGTTGCGGCTGAGTTTATGAACAAGCTGGGCTATAACGCAATGACCGTGGGCAACCACGAATTCGACGATGGCCCCGAAGTTCTGCGCGGCTTTATCGACTCGGTCGATTTCCCAGTTCTGATGTCCAATGCGGATATTGCTGACGAAGAACTGCTGACCGATAAGATCAAGAAATCGACCGTGATCGAAGTTGGCGGCGAAAAGATCGGTCTGATCGGCCTGACACCTATCGACACAGATGAGCTTGCCTCGCCCGGTCCGAACATCTCGTTCTCGGACCCGGTGCCTGCGGTTCAGGCCGAGGTGGACAAGCTGACCGGTGAAGGCGTCAACAAGATCATCGTTCTCAGCCACTCGGGCTACGGTGTGGATCAGCGCGTCGCCCAGGAAACCACCGGCGTTGACGTGATCGTTGGCGGACACTCAAACACATATCTGTCGAACACGTCGGACAAGGCCGCTGGCCCGTATCCGACCGTGGTCAACGGCGTTCAGATCGTTCAGGCCTACGCCTACGGCAAATTCTTGGGTGAGCTGAATGTGACCTTTGACGATGACGGCAACGTGGTTGAGGCTGCCGGCGAGCCGCTAATCATGGACAACACCGTTACCGAGGATCAGGCGGCTCTGGATCGTATTGCCGAACTGGCGGTACCTCTGGATGAAATCCGCAACAAGGTGGTTGCAAGCTCTGCCGATGCCATTGAAGGCGACCGCGCTGTTTGCCGCGTTCAGGAATGCCAGATGGGCAACCTTGTAGCTGACGCCATGCTGGCTCGGGTTGCGGATCAGGGCGTCAAGATTGCGATTGCCAACTCAGGCGGTCTGCGGGCCTCGATTGATCCGGGCGACGTGACCATGGGCGAAGTGCTGACCGTTCTGCCGTTCCAGAACACGCTGTCGACCTTTGAGATCAGTGGCCAGGGCGTCATCGATGCGCTGGAAAACGGCGTCAGCCAGGTGGAAGAGGTCAAAGGTCGCTTTCCGCAGGTTGCTGGCCTGACCTTCACCTGGGACCCGGCCGTTGCGCCGAACGAAGGGCGTATCGCTGAGGTCATGGTTGCCGACGGAGACGGGTTTGTTCCCATCGATCCGGCAGCGACTTATCTGGTGGTCACCAACAACTATGTCCGCAATGGCGGCGACGGCTATAAGATGTTCTCGGGCGACGACAAGAACGCCTATGACTTTGGCCCCGATCTGGCAGATGTTACGGCGGAATACCTGGCCGAAAACGCGCCATACACGCCCTATCTGGATGGGCGGATCAAGCAGAAGTAAATCTGCTTCGATAAACAAACAAAAGGCCGCGTTTGACGCGGCCTTTTCAGTCTTATGGTCAGAAACGGCTTGGTGGCGCTCCACTCGGTGTCGGCAAAAAAGTCATTAACCTACAGTTTCTGAAGAAGGGGCAAGGCCTATGTGCGGACGGTTTGCCGTAACACTTCCCAACGATGCAATGGCGCAGCTTTTTTCGGCGCGCCCGGCTAACACTTTGCCACCGGTCCCGAATTTCAACGTCTGCCCGACCAATCAAGTGCACGTGGTGCGCGCGGGCGAAAACGGACGCACGCTCGACCCGCTGCGCTGGGGGTTTTTACCCCATTGGTACAAGGCCGAAAACGCGGGGCCTTTGCTGATCAATGCCCGGGCTGAAACGCTGGCTGAAAAGCCCGCCTTTCGCGCTGCATGCCGGGAACGCCGCTGTCTGATGGCCGCTACAGGGTTTTATGAATGGACCAAGACGGAACAGGGGGAAAGGTTGCCGTGGTATATTTTCCGAAAGGACGGTGCACCGATTGCCTTTGCCGGCGTCTGGCAGGATTGGGGTCCTGAGGAGGCGCGGCAGGGTACTTGCGCCATCGTGACAACAGCCGCCAACCGAAACCTCAGCACGATCCACCACCGCATGCCTTTGATTCTGGAACCCGATGACTGGCCGCTGTGGCTGGGTGAGGCCGGAAAAGGTGCGGCGCGTCTGATGCAGCCGGGGGCCGAGGATATCCTCCGCTATCATCGGGTCGATCCGGCCGTGAATTCTAACCGCGCCAGCGGGCCGGAGTTGATTGAACGGTTCGAAACCTAGGCCCGACTTTCCATTCTCAGCTTTGCGGGATAGACCTCTGACATGGTTCTGAAATTCGACAGCCTGCCCGATCTCTATGCGCATGAATTCGACACGGTGATCGACGTGCGCAGCCCGGCGGAATTTGGCGAGGACCATCTTCCCGGCGCCATCAGCCTTCCCGTTTTGGACAATGAGGAACGCGCCCGTGTCGGCACGATCTATGTTCAGGAAAGCCCATTTTTGGCGCGCAAACTCGGGGCTGCACTCGTGTTTCGAAATGCAGCCAATCACATCGAGAACAGCCTGTCTCATCACGAAGGCGGGTGGCGGCCGCTGGTGTATTGCTGGCGTGGCGGGCAAAGATCAGGGTCATTCACCTGGATGCTGCAACAGATCGGCTGGCGGGCCGAAGTGGTCGAAGGTGGCTATCGAACCTATCGCCGGTTAGTGAATCGGTATCTTTATGATGACCCGCTATCTCATCGTCTAGTCGCGTTGGACGGCTATACCGGCACGGCCAAGACCGAATTGTTGGCGCACCTTGCCGTACGTGGCGTTCAGGTTCTGGATCTGGAAGGGTTGGCTAACCATCGCGGATCCTTGCTAGGTGAATTGCCCGGCGGCCAACCCAGCCAAAAAGCGTTCGAGTCCGCGCTTGCTGCTGCGCTTTGCCGTCTGGACACGTCGCGCCCGGTTTTGGTCGAGGCAGAGTCTTCGAAAATCGGGTCCTTGATCCTGCCGCCAACGTTATGGACGGCCTTACGCCAAGCCCCGCGCATTCAGATTACAGCGTCCATTCAGGCGCGTTCGGATTACTTGGTGTCCGCTTATAACGACGTTTTGTCGGACTATGAACGCCTCCGTGATCGTCTCTCCCCGCTGCGGTTTCATCGAGGGCATGACGTGGTGGATGGTTGGCTTGACCTGATTGATGCGGGCGACAAACGGGGGCTGACTCATGCGCTGATTGAACAGCATTATGACCCTGCATACTCAAAATCCAGTCGCGTGCGCACGGCGGACGTCATCGCAAATGTCCATGCACCAACGCTGGATGAAGCCGGTTTGACCCAAACTGCTGCGCAGATCGAAGCCATTGTGGGTCAGCTTTGAATGTTAAGCCCCGGTGCTTCGGTCATGTACCCAATGATTGCGGCCGGATATCCTGCCTCGCGCAACGCTTCGCAAATAGTCTGCCCTTGATCCACCGGGATCGCGGCCAGTAGGCCCCCAGCGGTCTGCGGGTCGAAAAGCAGGTCGGCTTTGCCGCCCGTTGGCAACTCGGGCGTAATTGCGCGATTGTCATCAAACAGGGTTGACCGGACGCCTCGGGCAGCCAGTTCTATCGCGCCATCCATTGCCGGAACCGCCTCAAGGTTCAGAGTAGCACCACACCCCGAGGCTTCGGTAATACCCAATAGATGCCCCGCAAGACCAAAGCCTGTGACATCGGTCATTGCATGCGCGCCAGCCAAAATCTCAGAGGCTTTGCCTTGTGGCTGAACCATATGTGCAAGAGCCGCCGCAACCCATTCACCTCTGGCTGCGCCCGCCATCTCTGCTGCCATCAGAACGCCGCTGCCCAATGGTTTAGATAGGATCAATGCATCACCGGGCCGCGCGCCGGCCAGAGTGATCGGTTCGGCGTCGCACAGGCCAGTCAGGGTGAAGCCAATCGTCATCTCGTCACCCATCGAACTGTGGCCGCCGACGATCTCAGCCCCTGCATCACGGATGACGTCGCTTGCTGTTGCCATGACCTCGGCCATGGTGCGACGCTGCAGGGTTGGCGACATGCGGGGCAGGATGATCGTTGCCGTGGCTGCCTGAGGTTGGGCGCCCATCGCCCAGATGTCGCCAAGGGCGTGAACCGAAGCAATTCGGGTCATCAGGACAGGATCGTCGAGGAAGCTGCGCAGATGGTCCGAAGTCATGACCTGCCGCGTGCCTCCGGTCTGCAACAGGGCGGCATCATCGCCGGGCAAGGGTGTGACATCTGCACGAATGGGGGCGGGCAGGTCGGCAAGCGCAGTTTGCAGCGCGCCGCGCCCGACTTTGGCACCGCAGCCGCCGCACATGGGTTTTTCACCAAAGGCTTCGGTAAGACCGGCCGCGTGCTCGCGGGGCAACGCCGGTGGTTTCATCTGTGGGAGGTTGCGGAACTTGTTCATAAAGCTCTGGTCAATGTGGTTTTTCCATTTCCACATCAACGACCCGCTGAACGAGGTTCCCAACCGCTCTCCCAGCGCGGACTTGCCGCCCAGCGAGATCAGCTTGAGATAATCCTTTTGCGGCTCATACCGTCGCAGGTCACCGGACCCCAAAGCTGCACTTAAGTTATCAAACAATACAGGGGCCTCACGCACGGCATAAACACCTGCTTTGGGGCGGGGGTTTTCGTTCAGATGTGCGCAGTCACCGGCGGCAAAAATGGACGGATCGCTGGATTGCAATTGCGCGTTTACACGTATGAAGCCGTCCTGAAGGTCCAGCCCCGTGTTGGCGATCCAGTCATAGGGTTTCGCACCGGCGGCACCGGTCACAAAGCTTGCCGGGATTTGGCGGCCATCCGAAAGCGTAACTTGGTCCTGAGTGATCCGAGAAACGGATGCCTGTTCGATAACTTCTATGCCCAGATCAGCCATCGCTTTGCGAACGATCACTGCCGACTTGGGATGGGTTGCTGTCAAAGCTTGCGAATTGTCAATAAGGGTCAGTTGCGCGGTGCGGCCTTTGGTACGCAGCGCAAACGCCATGGCCATGATAAGCTCGGCCCCGGCCACACCGCCGCCGATCACAGCAATCGAGGCGTCGCCTGGTCCCCCCAGATATTCGGCCCATTTGGCAGCGAATGTACCCAGTGGTTTTGCCGGAACGGCATGTTCGGAAAAACCGGGTAGGGCGGGCATGTCCGAGGTGATCCCCACATTGACTGACGCAACATCAAATGCCACTGGCGGACGGTTTGGCACATGAACCTCGCGCCGGTCAGTGTCGATGCCGGATACCGCACCCAGAATGACCCGCGCACCGGCAAAGCGGGCAAGCCTGACCAAATCAATTTCTAGCTCTTCACGCAGATAATGCCCAGCGACAAAGCCCGGCAGCATCCCTGAATATGGCGCGGTGGGGCCGGGGTTGATCACCGTAACCCGCGCGCCGGGCAGGGGGTTCATCCCCCACTTGCGCAGCAACAACGCATGGGTGTGGCCCCCGCCAATGAGAACCAGATCGCGGGTTAATGGCAGCGGTGGGTGGTGCATTAAATTCAGGACTTACTGTGTTCAGGGACGTCTTCGACCTGCTCAACCGCGTGCGTGGCCCAAAGCTCGTCCTCGCCTGCGTCCGGCAGATCCTTGGGCTTTTCATGACGGTGAATGTGCCATTTGGCAATGAACAGGGCCGTGATCGGAGCGGTCAGGAACAAAAACAGCGTGATCAGAAGCTCGTGCAGCGACAGATGTTCTTCTATCAGTATCGAGTGGCAGATCGATGCCAGCAACACGCCCCCGACGCCCAGCGTCGTCGCCTTGGTGGGCGCGTGCAGGCGGGACATCGGGTCTTTTAGCTTGATCATCCCGTATGAGCCGACAAAGCCGAATATGCCCGAGACGACCAGGAAGAAGGCGATCAGTAATTCGAAAATGAAACCCATGATGCCCTCACTCGATAATATTGCCGCGCAGCATGAACCGCGCGTAGGCAACTGTTGAGACAAAACCCAGCATGGCGATGATCATGGCGGATTCGAAGAAGATCTCGGTTCCCAATTGCAGGCCGTACAGGATCATCAGGGCGATCGTGTTGATGACCATCGTATCCAGCGCAAGGACTCTGGTGCCGACGCCGTCAGCGGTGATGATGCGCCAGAGGCACATCATGACGGCCGCCCCGAAACATGCAAAGGCAAAAAAGATCGCATAATAGATCATTCGAAAATCTCCTTCAGGCGACGTTCGTAACGGCTTTTGATTTGATCTCGCACGGCGTTAGGGTCGGGTGCATCCAGACAATGCACCAGCAGGTTATGTCCTTGCGCAGACAGATCACTACTGACGGTGCCGGGTGTCATGGTGATTGTACCTGCCAGCACCGTGATCGCCTCAGGGGTGCGCAATTCCAGCGGGACACAGATCCAGGCCGGCTGACGATCTGCGTCGCGTTTGAAGAGGATGATGCGGGCGACAGTTACGTTGGCGACCACGATGTCCCACAGTACAACCAGAATGTATTCGACGACCATGGGCCAGTTGCGCAGCTTTGGACGATCAGGCCAGTAAGGCTGCGTGATGAAGGGGATGATGATGCCCAGGATCAGACCGAAAACCACAGAATTCAGCGTCAAATTGTTGGCCAGTAAGACCCAAACGACCGTCAAAAGAAAGGTCAGATGCGGGTGGGGGAATATCCGGTGCAGAAGTCTGATCATGCGTCGCCTCCCAAAACGGCTGCGATGTAGTTCTCGGGTGTGAACAATTGCTCGGCCGTTTTATTGGTATACTCCAGCGCAGGTCCGGCAAACAGGGTCAGCAGCACAAGGCCCATCGCCATTGCGAATACGGCGGTGAAGGCCAGTCCGGTGTTCGGCTCGGGCGCAGGAGTGTGCGGGGTGTCTTCTTCGTTTTCCGGGTCCATTTCAGTGTTGTGCTGGGCATCATGGCTTTTCCAGAAGATCAATGAGCCTGCCCGGGCAAGACCCACGATTGTGACGAAGGATCCGATCAGGATTACGGCCCAGATAGCGTTTGCATCCGGCGCGTCGCGGGCCGCATCCAAAACCAAAAGCTTGCCGATGAAACCCGACAGCGGCGGCATGCCCGCAAGCGCTATGGCGCCCACGAAGAACAGCGATGAGATCAGACCCGATTGCGGCATCGGCGCAGTTGGAGCAATCGCCCCGCCGCGACGCTCCATCACCAGATCGGCAACAAGGAACATGAACGCGGTCGCCAGGGTTGAATGATAGACATAGTACAACGCAGCGGCTGTCGCCGTTTCAGTGAACAACGAGATCGCAATCAGCAAGGTTCCCATCGAGGTGATGGCACAGAACGCCACCATTCGTGCGATATGCTGAGCGCCCAGAATGCCGATGGCACCGACGGCCAACGTCACCAATGCGGCAGGTTGCAGCCATGCGCCGACGAGACCCTGCGTTGCCTCAACTTCGGGCCCGAAGCCCAGCGTGTACATCCGCAGGATCGAGTAGGCACCGACCTTGGTCATGATCGCAAACAAGGCGGCGACGGGTAGCGGCGCGCTGGCATAGCTCGCTGGCAACCAGAAATGCAGCGGAAGTACGGCGGCCTTAATACAGAACACAAGCAGCAGCAAAACCGCACCGACCCGCAGCAGGGCGGTGTCATCTGCTGGCAGTTCGGCCACGCGCAGCGCCATATCCGCCATGTTCAACGTCCCAGTCACGGCGTAAAGCGTGCCCAAAGCAAACAGGAACAGGGTGGAACCAAGCAGGTTATAAACCACGTATTGCACCCCGGCTTTAAGCCGTACCGCACCGCCGCCATGTGTCATCAGACCGTAGGAGGCAATCAGCAGAACTTCGAAGAACACGAACAGGTTGAAGGCATCGCCGGTCAGGAACGCGCCACAGACGCCCATCAGCTGAAAATGGAATAGGGCGTGAAAGTGCTTGCCCCTGTCGTCCCAGCCGGATGCGATGGCGTAGAGCACGATGGGCAACGCTAATAACGCCGTAAGAAGCACCATCATGGCTGACAGGCGGTCCAGCACCAGAACGATACCAAATGGCGCGGGCCAGTTGCCCAGCTCATAGACCTGAATATCACCACCTGCCGCCTGTGCGGTGATGGTCAGGGCAATACCCAGCAGGGCCACCACACCGGCGACCGAAAAGATGCGCTGCAGGTCCAGGTGAAACCGCAGGACCATGATGATAAACGGGGCCAGTATCGCGGGCAGGACGATCGGCGCAACGATCCAGTGGTTCATGCGTCTTCTCCCAGCGCGTCCACGCTGTCCTGCGCGGTCATGTCGATATGGTCATCCTTGGAGGACAGGTAGGCGCTGAGTGCGATCATCACGATCACCGCGGTCATCCCGAACGAAATCACGATAGCCGTCAGCACCAATGCCTGCGGCAGCGGATCAGTATAGGGCACTTCTTCGTATTTGTTCAGAACAGCAGGCGCATCCAAAGCCAGACGGCCGGTTGCGAACAGGAACACGTTCACGGCGTAGGTCAGCAGGGACAGACCCAGAATGACGGGGAAGGTCCGGCGGCGCAGGATCAGGAAAATCCCCGCAGCAGTCATGACACCAACAGCAGAGGCTACGAGCGCTTCCATCAGCTCTGCTCCTTTTCTTTATCTTCTTCTGTCCGATCATCCCGCAGCGGGTTGATGTCCATCGGGAACTCCTGCGCCATGCCCGGCTGCCACGCAAAGCGAGACAAGCTGTCCAACGCCAGCATCACCGCACCCAGAACAGCCAGGAAGACACCGGTGTCAAACAGGATGGCGGTCGCCCATTCGAACTCTTCCAGCGGGGGCCAATGGATATAGCCAAAATCGCTGGTCAGGAACGGGCGCTCGTTAAACCAAGCACC
Source organism: Ruegeria atlantica (assembly GCF_013032505.1). GTDB lineage: Bacteria > Pseudomonadota > Alphaproteobacteria > Rhodobacterales > Rhodobacteraceae > Ruegeria > Ruegeria atlantica_F. The sequence continues at coordinate 107,363 of NZ_WQCG01000003.1, read as the reverse complement.
CAGCCCCGTAGCCGCAGCAATCAGAACGCCCCAGCCAATAGAGCCATGGTAGTAGAACCTCTGGCGTTCGATGGCCCAGGTATAGCCGCTGGCCATGTATTGCATCAGGAAGGCGATTGCGACGACCAGACCGGCGATAAAACCGCCGCCTGGCTGATTGTGCCCGCGGAAAAAGATATAGGCCCCGACCATCAGCGCGATAGGCATCATCATCCGGGTCACGACCACCATCATTAATGGGTGCGAGTCCCCCGATTGCGGCCAATGCGGTTTTCGGTTCAGCAGATAGCCACGGACATTGGTGCCCAGAACGGCTTCGGTCAGGGCAAAGATGATCAGCGCGGCAATGCCCAGAACGATGATTTCGCCGAAGGTATCAAAACCCCTGAAGTCTACGAGGATGACGTTGACTACATTAGTGCCGCCACCGCCCTTGTACGAATTTGCCAGATGGAATTCCGATATTGTCGGAAAGGCAAAGTCCCGTAGCAACAGCGCATAGATCAGAGCGCCCGATCCGATGCCAGCAACGACGGAGATCGCCGCGTCGCGCCATCGCCGTGCGGCGCTGCTGTCCCAGGGAGTATCCGTGGGTAGGAAGTTCAGCGACAGCAGCAGCAGGATCATCGTGACCACTTCGACCGAGATCTGTGTAAGTGCCAGATCTGGGGCAGACAAATAGTTGAAGGCCATCGAGACGATCAGGCCCACAACACCGATCAGCACCAGCGACAACAGGCGATTACGGTGGAACCACATGATTGCCAGTGTTGCACCGACAAGGCAGATCCACCCGATCAGCGGAATGATCTGAATGGGCAACGCCTCACGTGTCTCGGGACCAATCGTGCCGCTGGTATAAGCATAGTACCCAAGGCCGATCGTGAAGGCGATCATGATGACTGCATAGCGGCTGAGGACGCCGTTATGCAGCGTGTCGGTGACCACTTGGCTGATCTTTGTCAGTGCCGCAATTACCGCGTCAAATATCACCTTTGCCTCGGGTCTTGGAAGTGCATTCCACAGCTTTTCTTCATGCTTGTGCAAGCTCAGCAGGAACAGACCGCCAAGCGTCGCGACCACGGACATGTACAGAGCAGGCGTGAAGCCGTGCCACAGTTTTAGCGAATAGTACGGCAGCTTTTCACCGCCGATGACCGCGCTGGATACGACCGCAACCAATGGGCCCACGATGGCGGCAGAGTTCAATCCGATCAGCACCACCAAGACTACGAGGAATGCAGGGGCCAGCCACAACCCGACAGGCGGGTCATGCGGGTGCGCTGGATAATCATGACGCTCGGGGCCCATGAACACGTGACTGACAAAGCGGAATGAATAGGCCGCTGAAAACAGCGCGGCCAGCAATGCCAGCCCCGGGACCAGGTAGTGAGAGTGCATCCACGTCGTGTGCACTGTCTCTTCCAGCATCATTTCTTTGGACAGGAATCCGTTCAGGGGCGGAATGCCCGCCATCGACAGCGCAGCGATTGTTCCAATCGTAAAGGTGATCGGCATCAGATGACGCAGGCCGCCCAGACGTTTGATATCACGCGTCCCGGTTTCGTGATCCACGATCCCTGCGGTCATGAACAGCGCACACTTGAAAGTCGCGTGGTTGATTATGTGGAAAATCGCTGCGACGACAGCGATCTTTGTGCCAAAGCCCAGCAACATGGTGACCAGCCCCAGATGCGACACGGTCGAGAATGCCAGCAATGCCTTCAGATCATCCTTGAACAGCGCAATCACCGCGCCGATCAGCATGGTAATAAGTCCAGTTGTTGCAACAATGTAGAACCAGGCGTCTGTGCCTGCCAAAACCGGCCACATCCGGGCCATCAGGAACAACCCGGCTTTTACCATCGTGGCCGAGTGCAGATAGGCCGAAACGGGCGTCGGAGCGGCCATTGCGTGGGGCAGCCAGAAATGAAACGGGAACTGCGCTGATTTTGTGAAGCACCCCAGAAGGATCAGGATCAGTGCAGGCAGGTAATAGGGCGAGGTTTGGATCAGCTCTTTATTTTGCAGGATAACGCTCAGATCATATGACCCAACGATGTTACCCAGGATCAGCATCCCGGCAATCATGGCCAACCCGCCAGAGCCCGTCACCGCAAGCGCCATCCGCGCACCTTGGCGTCCTTCGGGCAGATGTTTCCAATACCCGATTAACAGGAATGAACTGAGTGACGTAAGTTCCCAGAAAATTAGCAAAAGCAGTATGTTGTCCGATAGAACAATCCCGACCATTGCGCCCTGAAACAACAAAAGATAAGTGTAGAACTGCCCCATCGGGTCTTCGCGCGAAAGGTAAAATCGCGCGTAAAGGATGATCAGCAATCCGATCCCAAGGATCAGCAGGGCGAATAAAAAACCCAGCCCGTCCAGCATGAAATTAGCGTTCAAGCCAAGTGCGGGTATCCACTCGAACCGGGCGGTCACTACATCGCCTCGCATCACCGACGGAATGTGGATCAACAGACCCATCAGCGCCAGAAATGTCGTCAACCCAGCAGCGGAAGCCGCTGCATTTCGTCCTGCCCTGATCAGAAGGGCTGGAAAAACAGCGCCGAGAAAAGGAAGGGCCGCGATGAGGAATAGGGACAAGTGCGATACTCCGTTCTTGGCGGTCAAGTGGTACTGATTTTGTACGGATAATTTTCTTACTGTCCAGCTAATACAATTTTTTGCCGCGCTCCGTTGGGATGGGCCGCGGTGTTTTTCAGCAAATAGATGACGTGAACTTGAACTGCCCAAACAATTTCAGCGCGGATTCCAATTCTGCGCTGTGATAGAAACGCCATGTCAGGTCAGGAGGGTGCGACGTGGCCGGAAGCTTGAACCGATCCCGCAGGTGGATCCTGATCGGAGGCTGCACTGCAGTGGCTGGTGGATTCGCGATACGTGAATACCGGCTTATTCCACCTGACTACGCGGGACGGCAGCTTAGCGTGCAGGATGCGCACACGCAGGCCGTATCCGGAGCCGTATTGTTGCTGGACATTCGCACCCCAAAAGAATGGCAATCCACCGGGATCGGAGAGGGCGCGCAGTCTTTGGACATGCGCCGCGACGATTTCATTCCCGCTCTGACGCAACTTGTCCAAGGCAACAAGGGCGCGGCAATCGCTTTGATCTGCGCGCGCGGTGTACGTTCGGCACGGTTGAGCAACCGGCTGACCGAAGCCGGGTTTACGAATATCATTGATGTGCCGGAAGGTATGTTAGGTTCGGCCGCAGGGCCGGGATGGGTACGTGCCGGATTGCCGGTCCGCGACTATGACAGGAGTGCAGTATGATCCGGGAAATGACGCTGGCAACGGGATTGGCGCTGGCCGGGCAATCGGGGCTTGCCGCATGTGCCGACCTTGAGGGCATGTGCGAGATCGCCTCGGGAGGGTATCACATCGAACTGCCCGAAGATGAGAACCCACCGCTAGTGGTTTTTCTGCACGGATATGGTGGTACCGCGACGGGAACGTTGAAAAACCGTGGCATGGTGGACCCGCTTCTGGCGCGCGGCTACGCGGTGATGGCGCCCGAGGGATCCGAGCGCAACGGTCGGCAAAGCTGGAATTTCTTCCCGGGTTGGGAGGGGCGCGATGAAACCGCCTTTTTGACCGAAGCGGTTCAGGATGCCGCGGATCGGTTTGGCGTTGATACGGACCGGGTCGTTCTGGGCGGATTTTCGGCAGGGGCCTTCATGGTCTACTACCTTGCCTGCGCGGCACCCGACACATTCTCGGCCTATGTCCCGGTGTCTGGCGGGTTTTGGCGACCGGATCCTGAGTCTTGTGATGGGCCTATTCGGATGTTCCACACCCATGGCTGGACAGACAACGTGGTTCCCCTAGAGGGTCGATTGCTGGGCGGCGGCCGCTTTCATCAGGGCGACATCTTTGCCGGGCTGGAAATTTGGCGCATCGCCAATGGTTGCGTCGATACCAAGCCAAGCGGATTCTCGACCACTGGTCCTTTCATGCGCCGATATTGGAGCGGGTGTGACGAGGGCAGCGCGCTGGAATTCGCGCTGTTCCCCGGTGGTCATTCGGTGCCCAAAGGCTGGGCTGACATGATGATTGACTGGTACGAAGGCCTGCCAGGTGGCTGATCACTCGGCAGGGGTCATTACGCCTTTGCCCTCGATCACATTCTTCAGCTCGTCCCTGTAGCGACGGGCCGAGCGTGTGATTGCGGGCTCGTTAAAGTCTTCTTTCATGCCAACCATACGGCGCGCCGCACCGGCTGACACGCCGCTGAGTGCGGACAATGGGATCGCGAAGGCAAGGCTGATCGCGATCGGAGCCAACCAGACCGAAACAAGACCGGACAGGATGCCCACCCCAAGCGCCACGCCACTGATCGTTTCCACGGTGTGACATAGGATCAGCGTGTGTAGACCATAGCTGCCGCCATCCCGTGCCTGCGGGGACCAGCCTTCTTGGATGCCAAGGGTGGTGCGAATGACAGCAATCATCTGCTGCACCATCAGAATGGGGGCATAGAGGATGGACAGAACAACTTCCGCCAGGAACGAAGTCAGGAACTTTCGCCCGCCGCCGAATTCAGCATAGCGGATGCCGCTTAAGGGCAGGGCCATAACACCCAGTACCTTTGGCGCAAGCAGCATGGCGTACATGACCAGAATGATCAGTACATGGCGGGTTTCCGACATTTCAGGCCATTGCGGGAACAGCGGATTGTCAGGGCTGAAATAATGCAGCACTGACGCATCTTCGCCTTGACCAATAAGGGCCCACATCACCAGCAACGCAAACCAAAGCGGAGACATCAGATATCCGACTGCCCCATGAAACATGTGGAACCGTGAAACCGGCTGGAACCCGGCCGATCCCAATAGCTTCAGATGCTGCAAATTACCCTGGCACCAGCGCCGATCGCGCAGTGCGTGGTCAATCAGTGTCGGAGGTGTTTCTTCGTAAGACCCGCGAATGCGGGGAAGGAACCGCACGCCCCACCCAGCGCGGCGCAACAAGCCAGCCTCGACGAAGTCATGGCTCATGATCAGTTTTTCCTGGCCATTCTGGGCCCGAAGCTTTGGCAACCCCGCGCAATTGGCGAAGGCCTTGGTGCGAATAATGGCGTTATGACCCCAATAGTTGCCTTCCTGACCGCACCAGCGCGCGAGCCCCTCGGCGAAGGCGATTCCATAAACGCCATTGGCGAATTGCTGCATTCGCGCAAAGACCGATTGCGCGCCGATCAGCTGAGGGTAGCTTTGGATCAATCCTGCGCCCGGATCGCGCGCCAGCGCGTCGGTCAAACGGGCGATGGCCCGACCGGTCATCAGACTGTCGGCGTCCAATACCAGCATCGCATCCCAATCCGCACCCCACCGGCCAACCCAATCAGCAATGTTGCCAACCTTCCGGTCCGTATTTTGCTCACGGCGGCGGTAATACAGTTCCAGTCCGGGGGCGAGAGTGGTGCGCAGAGCCTCGACACTGGCTTGTTCTTGTGCGGCGATCTCGGGGTCGCGGGTGTCCGAGAGGATGAACATCGCATAGTGGTGCCGCCCACCACGCGCCTGCAAGTCCTCAAGCATGGTCCGGGCGTTGCCCAGCACATTCCACGGCACCTCGTTATAGACCGGCATCAAAAGGGCCACGCGCAACGGTTGGGCGCAACCCTGGCGCACGGGGCGCTCTTGCCGGGACAGCGAGACCATACCCAGCAGCACGGTGCAGACCGTGAAGGAGATCCAGAAGAAGTTGAACGAGATCAGCGCCAGAAGGATAGCCTCGATCAGGTTGATGCCTTCAGCGTCGAACCAGTCCGTCATGACCCAAAACAGGCCCACCGTTGCTGCCATTGCAGGCGAAAACGCAAGCGCGCGCCAGAACCCGGCCGAAGGGCGTTTTGCGTCAGGAACCTGTGCATCCCGGAAACCCGCGCTGAAATCCTGCGCGGGCATGGCCAGAGGCGTCTCGGGCGGCATGATATGAAGGTCGCTGCTCATGAGGTCCAACGGTAAAGCCAGACCTCAGAAGCCGGCTGTTTGTCTTTCAGCAACTGCGCGCGCAGTTCGACATGATCGCGGTCGCCGGGCTCGAACGAAAACGCCAGCCGTAAACCGCCTGTTTCCGGGTTGCGTTGTAGTACGCCTTCGGACGTATCGGCGTGTGGCGAGTCCACGAAAATGGTCATCGCCTCCGGGTCGTCGAACAGTTCGCTTTCTTCAAAGTCGATGACGGCCAGACGTCCTTCGCCAAAGGTATTGTCGCCCATGGCGGTGTTGATCACGCGCGCCATCGGTGCGCGCTGGGGCTCATCACCCCAGATCAGGCGATAGGATAGATCGACCTGACTGCCTGCTGCATAGGGTTCGGCAGGACGCCAGTAGGCGACGATGTTGTCGTAGATTTCCTGATCAGCCGGAATTTCGACCAGCGTGACCGAGCCCTTGCCCCAATCTGAACCGGGTTCGACCCATAGGCTGGGGCGTTTGTGATAATTCGCCTCAAGATCCGCGTAGTCCGAGAATTCACGCTTGCGCTGCATCAGGCCAAAGCCGCGCGGGTTCGTGTCGACGAATGACGAGATTTGCAGACGTGTTGGGTTCGCCAACGGCCGCCACAGGACCTCTCCGGCACCGTTGCGGATCAACAAACCATCGCTGTCGTGTACTGCAGGCCGGAAGTCGTCGAAACGGCTGTGATTGGTTTGGTCAAACAGGAACATAGACGTGCCGGGCGCGATGCCTACATGGCTCAGGTCCTCGCGTGGGAATAGTGTGGCTTCGATATCCATCACGCAGTTTTCGCCTGCGGTGACATTGAACCGATACGCACCGGTGACACTTGGGCTGTCCATCAGCGCATGTACGACCATGTCGCGCTGACCGGGTTTCGGGCGCTCCAGCCAGAAGCGGATGAATTCAGGGAATTCCTCTCCATCCGGATCGCCGGTTTTGAGTGCCAGACCACGGGCCGAAAGGCCATAAACCTCATGCAGGCCAATGGCGCGGAAATAGCTAGCGCCTTGCCAGACGCAAAACTCATCGGTCTTGCCGGGACGGTGCATTTCGGTGCGCAGACGCAAGCCGGAAAAGCCCAGCGTGTCGTCTATCGGCAGTTCCGGGACATCCTCGGATTTGTCGAACATCTCCAGATCAAATGCGACCGGAGTGGTCATCCCGTTTTCGACGGTTTCGACTTTAACAGTGCGCGGGAAGTACAGGCCGGGCGTAAAGAAATCGACGTTAAAGGGGGTTTCGGTCTCGTACCACAGCGCACGGTCCAACCGGAACCGGATCGAGCGGTATTGCTGATACGTCAGATCCACCCATTCCTGCGGCACCATCTCGCGTTCGGCATAGGGGCGGCTGGCCAGATCGCGGGCCATCTCGATGACGAGATTGCGGTCAAATGGTACCTCGCCGCCGGTGGCGAAGGTCGCTGGCGCGAAAGCAAGCGCCGAAGTCGAGACCAAAAATGCGCGACGTGTGAAATTCATTTCTTAGACTTCCAAGGTTGTGACTTAAACCAAGCGGCCATGTAGGCCACGCCGATAATCATCGCAAAGCCAATCATGTTGGCGATGAAAACACTGGCAACATCTCGCCCACTGAGGTCCAGGCCGACGCCGATAAGTCGTGCCGCTGCCATGGAAAAAACGAATACTGCCAGTGATTGCTGCCCGACTTTGGTGATGACGGTCAGCAGGAATTGCCAGATTTTGGCCGCTGTACCCTGACCGGTTGCGATCAGACGGTGGCCGTGTTCACCGGCAGCCACCCAACCCAGATAGGCCAGCGACAAGAAGTGCAGATAGCGGAACAGGCCGAAATCAGTCTTGTCCCGGAACTCTTTTGTGATTGGCCAGACTTTGCGGATTTCATCGGCCAGATCGGGGGCCGCCGCGTTGATCCACGTGAACACTTTCCATGAACCGAAGGGCATCGAGAAGATCAGGAACAGTGCCGCCGCCCAAATAAGCGTTTTCGAGACCGGTGGAGCGGGTATCCAGCCGCGCATGAAGGCAAAGCCGGTGAAAAACAGCAGCTGCCAACCGAAAGGATTGAAGAACCACTGACGTTCCGACCACGGTTCGGCAGGGAGGTCCAGAATGTCGATCTGTGCGACCAGCCAGATCGCGACGGATGCTGCGGCGACGGCCCAGAAACCGAACCGGTAGAAGCCCATAAACATAGGCATCATTGCCAGAACGACTAGATACATCGGCAGGATGTCGAAATAGTTTGGGACATAGGTCAGCGTAAACAAACCCACGATTTGAGGCGCAGGGTCGTTGAAGAAGTGCTGCAAGTTCAAAGACGAAACGTAGGTCTTTTCGAACAGCCCCGATTGATCCAGAGCCGCCATCGACATGGCGACAAAGAAGAACAGACAGATATGCGCCCAGTAGACCTGCCAGATACGGAACGAGACGCGGGCGGTGCCCATCCACCAACCCTTGCGCAGGAACGCTCCGCCAAAGGCAATCGCCGACGCCATGCCCGAGCAGAACACGAAAATCTCGGTCGCGTCCGAAAAACCAAATCGCGCGGGAATCCACTTGGCCCATGGATCGTTCGGGATATGGGCGATCAGAATTATGAACATTGCGATGCCGCGATAGAAATCCAGGCGCGGGTCGCGCGTGCGGGCAGGGGCTGCCGCAGAGGCAGCCACCGGCGCAAAATCAGAAGCGGGCGAAACTGTCGCCATGCGTGTTCTGTCCTTCTTGGTCTTTGGTTTTGTTATTCAGCCGGGACGCTTTGTGCGTCTCCGTTGTCGCGCGCCGCGTCGATCAATGCGCGGCGAGCGAGAGCGTAATTGTCTTCGCCCCCGGCTCTTTTGGCGCGACGGTCATCCAGGATGCGCTCGACAGCATCCAGACGGCCGGCACGCAGGCCGGAATCAATTGTGATGCGCTCGAATACATCACGTTGGGCGTGGCTTCCACCTGCCAATTGCATCCCTGCTCGGGCGTTCGACAAAAAGTCGAAGGCGTCGCCGTAAAGGCCTTCGCCAAAGGCCTCAAGCCCTTTGGCTGCCGCAATGCCCGGATCGGACATGCGGATCGGGGTGTCCCCCTGATTGCGCTGGGCATCCTTTTGAATACGTTGCAGCATCTTACCGGTCGCCTCTGGGCGGTTGTCGCCGGTCAGCGCCAGAAGATAGTGAAGATCGGCAAAAATCAGGCAGCCATCTTCGGTCCGGGCCGCGCTGAGATCAGCCAGTTCTTCCCAGCGGTTGCCGACATTGACACCCTCAAGCTCAAGCCGCGACAGCAGGGACGTGGCGTTTGAAATATCGCGATAGTCGTCGGTTTTGTCCTGGCGGATGTAATTGTCATACAGTTCCATCACCTGATCGACCTGACCCAGATCCAGATGCATCAGCGCCTTGTGCCACCAGACGTGATAGCGGAAGTTGTTGCAATGGGTCCAGGCCGCTTCCCGACCTGCGAGCCAATCAAGGCCCAGCTGCGCGTTACCTGTCATCTCGTGCACGTGTGCAACAGCGTGCAGACCCCAGGCATCGTCCGATACCATCCACAGTGCCTGCCGACCTGCGATCTCGGCCTTTTCGTAGGCACCTGTCTCTTCCAATGCAAAGGAATGACAACCCAGCAGGTAACCGCGGCCGGCATGATCAGGTTCGTAAGCGGGCAGAACGCGTTCGATCGACCGGCGCATCCCTTCCGAGTCGCCAAGTACAAATCTCGTCGCGTGGCTAAGCTTCATGGCCAGCGAGTCTTGTGGGTGCGAGCGCAGAATCTCTTCGAACTTTTGGATGGCTTGCGTGGGCAGGTCTGCCAAATACAGACCCAGCGCTTCGACATAGAGCCGTTCGCGGGCCGAGACCGGCTGACGTTCCATGGCGCTGTTGGCGGCGGCCAATGCTTCGACGGCGACCGGCATCATCTCGCGACGCCCCAGCAGGACCATGAACAAACCTTTGATCGCGTGACCCAGGGCAAAATCGGGCTCAAGCTCAAGAACTTTGCCAAGATGCTGCGGCGTAACGGCGGCATGGGCCATGAACCCAAGCAGAACACCATCCCACGCCTCGGCACTTGCCGGGTGGCTCAGGGTGTTCATCTGTCCGAAAACGTCTTGCTTCATGTTCATGTTCCGATCCAATCGAGAATATCTACATCACTTGATGTAGCAGAGACTCTGGGTGGGTCGTATCAGTATCGGCCCTGCTCTCGAATTGGTGAAATGCCGTGTGGGCAAAAATTGAAAAAAACCGCCGATTCAACGGCATGTTTCAGCAACATGCCGCCGAAATGGGCAGAGTGTTTCAATCGTCAAAGGGGTTTTCAGCGCTCAAAACGGCCTGTGTATCTGCCCCGCAGACGGGCGGGGCAGCCCGATATGTTACAGGCGTGCGCGACAGTTTCAGCGGATTCCCGATCAGTTGAACGTCACCCGGTGCGGCTTCCATCGTGATCTGCATCTGGCGGGCTTCGACCTGATCAGTTGCGAAAACCTGGTCCAATGTCTGGACCGGTCCAACCGGAACCTTGCAGGCTTCGAGTTCGGAGATGACGGTCTGTGTGTCGCGGGTTTTTACCGCCGGACGCAGGACTGCATTCAACGCGTCCCGGTGTTCCAGCCGGGCGGGGTTGGTGGCGAATCGCGGGTCAGTGGCAAGCTCGGGGTGGCCGATAAAGTCGCAAAAGCGGCTGAATTGGTTGTCATTGCCAACGGCCAGAATGACGTGGCCATCGGCGGTTTCATAGACGTCGTAGGGTACGATATTCGGGTGTCCGTTGCCGCGCCTTTGTGGCACGTTTCCCGAGGTCAGGTAGTTCACCCCTTCGTTGATCAGCCATGCAATCTGCGCATCCACCAGCGCCAGATCAATCTGCTGGCCTTCGCCAGTTTGGTCACGGTGGCGCAGGGCGGCCAGAATGCCGACACTTGCGTACATTCCGCACATCACATCGGCGATTCCCACGCCCACCTTCATTGGTGCGCCATCTGGGTCACCGGTCAGAGACATGACCCCGCCATACCCTTGGGCCATCAGATCATAGCCCGGCTTGGATGCATTAGGACCGGTCTGCCCGTAGCCTGAGATCGAGCAGTAAACGAGGCTGGGAAATTCCTGGGAGATGCTTGCGTAATCCAGACCGTATTTCGCTAACCCACCGGGTTTGAAGTTCTCGATAAAAATGTCCGCATGCGAGGCCAACCGTTTGATTTCAGCCTGTCCCTCGGGCGTGGCAATATCGATAGCCACGGATTTCTTGTTGCGGTTGGCGGCCATGAAATAAGCGCTCAGATCGGACCTGTTTCCGTCAGCGTCCTCGACATAAGGGGGGCCCCATTGCCTTGTGTCATCCCCGCCGGTTGCAGGGTTTTCGATCTTTATGACGCTGGCGCCTAAGTCGCCCAGCAACTGTGTGCAGGTTGGTCCGGCCAGAATGCGGCTGAGGTCCAGGATTTTGACCCCCTTCAGAGGTCCTTCAGATCCGACCATCATAACCTCCACGATCAATCTCGGCGGCAATCACCGTGAAAGTGTCGGCCTTCATTGCATCATTCAGGGCTGCGCGTAGCTCGTCGCGGTTGCGAACAGTGTGGCCGTTGCCGCCAAAGGCCCGGCCCATGGCAGCAAAATCGTGCCGATCAAAATCCACGCCCATGTTGCCCATCTGGCGTTGCCTTTGTTTCAGCTCGATCAGCGCCAGGCTGGCATCGACAAAGACCAAAAAGATCGGGTTTCCACCCATTTCAGCGGCCGTCGACAACTCTCCGGCGACCATCAGGAACCCTGCATCGCCAGAGAAACTGATAACCGGACGCTCTGGTTCAACCAGTTTAAGGCCAATTGCCATGGGAACGGCGCACCCCATTGTGCACAATGCCGAGGACTGGATCAGCCCGCGTTCCTCGGAACATGTCCACATCTGACTCAGCAAAATACGATGCGCGCCACTGTCGGCCGTGGCCAGAGTTTCGGCCGGCAGGGTTGCGCGGGTTTCGGCGATAATGGCGGCGGGCCCCCACGCCTCGTCGGTTGGAAATGCCAGAGCCAGCGCAGTTTTGGCCCGCGCAGGTTCGCCGCCCGGCCATGTGTCGCGGGCAGCGTTGCCCTTGGCGATGGCCTCCAGCGTGGCACCGGTGTCGGCAACCATATTCAGGCTGGCCTGATGCATGTAGTGATCATTCACCACCGCCGAGATGTCGATAACGCGCTTTTCCTCGGGGTCCCAAACCTCGCGCCAGCCGGGGCGCATCTCGATCGGGTCGTAGCCAAGGCACAACACCAGATCGGCCTGTTCAACCAGTGGCAGCAGGTGCTTGTCGGCCAGTGGTGACAAGCCAGCCCCGCCAAGGCACAGGGGGTGATCTTCGGGGACAACACCCTTGGCTTTGTAGGTGGTGACGAAGGGGATGCCGAAATGTTCCAGAAACGCCTGTACGACATTGCGCGATCCGTCATACAGTACGTCCAGCCCCACAATCGCAATGGGACGTTCCGCGTCAGCCACCCAACGGCGCGCCTTTTCAAGGCAATTGCCCTCGGGCGCGACAGCGGCGGCCTTGACCAGTCGTCGCGTTTTGACACCGGATACGCGTGTATCTGCAACCGAGATCGGAACGTCGATATGCACAGGTCCGGGGCGCGGCTGGTTAGCCAGTGATACGGCCTTGTCTGCCACGACATCCGCGCCCTGTGCTGTCAGTTTAAAGGTTCCTTTGGTGATCGAGCGATAGACCTGTGCGTGATCCATAACCTGATGGGTATAAGTCAGCGCTTCATCCGCATCGACACAGCCGGTCAGCACGATCATGGGCACCCTGTCCTGAAGGGCGTTTGCGACTACGTTGATCCCGTTCATCGCACCGGGGCCAAGCGTCGCAACCAGAATGGCAGGTGCACCATCGCGGTGATGCACAGCCTCGGCCATGAATCCTGCGGCGTTTTCGTGTTTGGTTAGGTGAAAGGTAATCCCCGCCTGTTCCAACGCGTCTACCAACGTCAGAACCTCTCCGCCGGGCATACCAAAGGCATGGCGGCATCCGGCCTCGAATAGTCTTTGGGCCAAAAGATCCGCGGCGCGGGGCGAGAGGTCCTGCATTAGTCATGCTCCGAAATATTACGTCATTGCAGATTGCGGAGGACGCGCCCGGACGCAAGCAGCTTCACGGCAGTGTGACTATTTGACTGCGGATTCTGCCACGGCTTGAAACTTTTCGTCCAATTCGTTTGCAATTTCTTGCAGTGGCTCACCGCCTTGGTGGGCGTACGGGGCAAAGACATGGCTAGGGGTTTTGTAGGACAAAGTCGCTGTGCCGTCCGCGTTTTCGGTCACGTAGAATCGGATGGGCGCTTCGATCATAGCGTTGACTGACGTTTCCAGAACCCGAACGGCGTAGTCATTGTTGAAGGCACCAATCACCAGATTACCTGGAATGGTGATCCCCCGGGCCGCCGCCGCTTTGGTTGGCCCGGCTTGTGTCACGACGATCAGGCCATTTCCTTTTACTGCGGCCTTTGTATCCGCGACCAGCGCATCATAACTTTTGCCAGTCGGATGAACGACCCAGCCCGGTTGCGGTTCCTGCGCCAAGGCGGGTAAGGCCAGCAAACACAGTATGATCGAAAAAGCCTTCATTGCGCTGTCCTCTTGGTTCTGGGGTGTCGGTTTGATGCCAGAATACCATGTTTCGCGCAGTCACAATCCCGTGGGCACCTGCTAAGGAGAATGTCTTCAGATCAGTCCGCACGCCTTTTCAGCAGATAGATATCCATGATCCATCCATGATCTGCCCGCGCTTTCGCGCGCGTTTCGATGATGTGCGGGGCCGTATCGTCCAATGGACCTTGGATCAGAATTTCCTCTTTCATCCCCACATAGGCGCCCCACCAGATATCGTAGTCTGCCATCTCAAGGCTTTGAAACGAGCACTCGCCATCCAGCATAACTGCCACTTTTGAGGCATTTAGCGGCCAGCCTTCATCGCGGATACGTCTGCCAGTTGTCACCACGTAGGGCGCGCCCAGATCGTTGATCGGTATTGCATGAGCCGCTGTCAGTGCCTGCAGCGCGGTGATGCCGGGGATCACACGCGTGTGTGGTTTGGGATTCAGCCGCGAGGCGATGCGTAGCGAGCTGTCGTAAAGCGAAGGGTCGCCCCAGATCAGAAGAGAAACCCGCTGTGCATCAGAATGAGCCGAGATTGCCGCCTGCCATCGTAACGCGATTGCATCATGCCACTCATCCACGCCGCGCAGGTACCCATCATCGGCACGTCGCTTAGGGATATCAAAGTACGCGATTTTGGGCGGCGTGTCGGTTACCTTAGCAATAATCTCTTCCCGCAGCCCGGCCAGATCGGCCTTGTTCTCGCCCTTGCGCGGGATCAGGATCAGGTCCGTGTCGCGAATGGCCTGTGCGCCCTGAAACGTCAGGTGATCCGGGTTGCCGGTGCCAATACCGATCAATGTCAGATCAAACATCGTTGGTCTCTGCAAGCGGGCCATAAAGGATCAGTGCGGGGGCCGTACCGATTTCAGCACCCAGCTTGTCCGCCAACCCACCAACTGTGGAGCGGTGCAGGGTTTGATCCGGGGTCGAAACGGATTCGGCCATCAGCGCTGGTGTTTCCAGTGGCAAGCCATGTTCGTTCAATGTCTTCACCAGCAAAGGAAATGTGCGCTTGCCCATGAATACAACGGTGGTGGCATCTGGGTCGGCAAGGGCGGCCAGATTCAGATCATCGGGTAGCTTCCCACTGACATCGTGGCCGGTGACAAATTGTACACGACGCGCTGTGAGGCGCCGCGTCAGCGGAATGCCAGCTGCTGCCGCAGCCGCGACCGCAGATGGGATACCCGGAATGATCTCGTATTCGATCCCGGCTTCGCGCAGCGCGACCAGTTCTTCTTCCAGACGCCCAAACAATCCGCCATCACCTGATTTCAGTCGCACCACGCGCGCGCCAGTTTTTGCGTAATCTACCAACAAGCGGCTGACGTGGTCCTGTTTTGGTGATGGTCGCCCGGCCCGTTTGCCAACCCCGACAAGATCTGCGTCCTGATGCGCATGGCCCAGGATCGGACCACTGCTTAGGTCGTCAAACAGCACCGCGTCCGCCTTTTGCATCCGGTCAACGGCCTTAAGCGTCAGTAATTCCGGATCCCCGGGACCAGAACCAATGAACGAAACGAAACCGCTCATGCCTGCGCCTCTGCAATCAGATGAAAGAATGTTCCGGTGACGTTGCCACGAACCGACCCAGTTTGCGGCCCCTCGACTCCTTCGGCATCGAACACCCGGGCCAAAGGCGCGTCGGGTTGTTCCAGGATCGAGGAATAGTGGAACTCATGGCCTCTCAATGTCGCATTGGCAGCAAATCCCGGCATAGGGGCCAACAACTGCGCCTTGCGATACCCAAGATTGAACTTGCGCTTCTCATAGGACGTCACAAGTCCAAGTAGACCCGCCATCTGATGTCGGACGCCTTCCTTGTCGACCAGAGCGTCTCCCAAGGCCATATACCCGCCGCACTCACCATGAACAGGTTTTGTCTCGGCATGTTTGCGCAGACCGTTCAGGAATGTGTCGGCAGCGGCCAGAGTGCCCGCGTGCAGTTCAGGATAACCGCCAGGCAGCCAGACCAGATCGGCATCCGAAGCGGGCGCTTCGTCGGCCAGCGGTGAAAACGGCAGGACTTCCGCCCCGGCTGCATGCCAACCTTCAAGCAAATGCGGATAGGTGAACGAAAACGCAGCATCCCGCGCCAGCGCGATCCGCTGAGCCGGGGGCCGCGGCAGCGCGACTGACGATGGCCCATTCGGGCCTGAGGAAGCCGCAGCCTTGATCGCCTCTAGGTCTACGTGTTCGCGAAGGAACGCGGCATACCCGGCAATCGCGCTTTCCAGATCTGGGTGCTCGACCGCTTGGATCAGACCAAGATGCCGCTCGGGCAGGGTCAGGTCTCCGCGCCGGGGCAACACGCCCAGAACCGGCAATCCTGCTCGCTCGATGCCCAATCGTGTCAGGCGTTCATGGCGTGGGCTGGCGCAGCGGTTCAGGATCACACCGGCAAACGGCAGGTCGGGATTGTACATCCGAAACCCCAATGCGGTTGCCGCTGCCGATTGCGCCTGACCGCCCACATCCAGAACTAAAACCACAGGCCAACCCATTCGTTGAGCGGTTTCGGCGCTGGACCCGTGACCGATTTCGCCAGGCTTGGCGACGCCGTCAAACAGGCCCATCGATCCTTCGGCCACGACGATATCCGCTCCTTCCGCCTGCGCGGAAATCGCGCTCAGCAATGGATCGGCCATCGCCCAACTGTCCAGATTGAACGAGGCGCGTCCGGCTGCGGCACGGTGAAAGGCCGGGTCGATATAGTCTGGGCCACTTTTGAATGGCTGTACGGTCAGGCCATCCTCGGCCAGTGCACGCAGAAGGCCCAGCATGACGGTGGTTTTTCCCGTCCCCGACGACGGCGCAGAAATAAGCAGTCCCGGCGGGTTAGTCATCGCCATGACTCCAGCTTGACCACGGGCTGTCCGCGCTTTGTGGACGATACCGGCGGTCGTAGTCTTTTGAATACAGGCAGCTTTCGTCAAACCCTTCGCCCGCAAGGGCAGGGCCGACCATGATCAGAGCGGTCCGAGAAATACTCTCGTCCAGCGCGCCTTTCAGGGTTGCCAATGTGGCGCGAATGATCCGTTCATCCGGCCAGCTGGCGCGGTACACCACAGCCACCGGGCAATCAGCGCCATAGGCCGGGGTCAGATCCGCGATCACCTTGTCCAGATTTCCGATCGACAGATGAATGGCCAAAGTTGCACCAGTGCGGGCAAAGTTCTCCAGCGTTTCGCCTTCAGGCATCGAGGATGCACGGCCGGGTGTCCGGGTCAAAACGACAGACTGTGCAAGTCCGGGCAGGGTTAGTTCCGTTCCCAACGAGGCCGCGGCGGCCGCAAAGGACGGCACGCCCGGTGTGACACTGACGGGAATGCCCATTTCTTTCAGCCGCCGGATCTGTTCGCCCATAGCCGACCAGACGGACAGGTCTCCGGAATGCAGCCGAGCGACGTCCTGACCTGCCTTATGTGCGGTCTCGATTTCGACCATGATTTGGTCCAGATTCATCGGCGCGGTGTTGATGATCTTTGCGCCCTCGGGACAGTGGCCAAGAATTTCCTCAGGCACTAGAGATCCTGCGTACAGGCACACCGGACAGGATGCGATGATATCACGGCCTCGCAGGGTCAGAAGGTCGGCAGCGCCGGGGCCGGCACCGATAAAATGAACGGTCATGTTTGTCCTCCGATGGCGACGGCGCAAGTGGCTAGCCGGTCGTCCGAGATGTGTCTGGGTGAGGTCAGTCGCGCACCTGATCCGGCGGCGGCAAGGGCGGATGCTTCGGCCACGCTGCCGGTGCCATATGTGGCACGGCTGCGGTTCGAGCAGGTGAGAGTGCGCTGTCCCGTCAGATCGGCGGGTGCGATAAATTGGATAGGCAGGGAGGTGACTGATGCGAATTCGACAAGCGCGGCATGGCCTTCTTTGTCGGCCACAGTGGCAAGAGCGTCCACGCTCTGGCCTGAGCTGGCTCGTTCAAAGGCTGCGCGCAGACTGTCCACGGTCGCCGCCGATGAGAAGCCAAGACCCGCGACGATCATAGCGACACGCTCCATTGCACCACCGGGTAGGCTGATTTCCAGCCGCGCCTTGGGCCAAGCGCCGAAGCCTGGGCCAGTTCGATGCGCAAAAGCTCTCCCCCCAGTTTTTCATGCCACTGGGCCAGCAGTGCTTCACTTTCCAGCGTCACAGCATTGGCGACCAACCGGGTGCCGGCGGGCAGGGCGGCGTGTAACCAGGTCAGCAACTCGGTGCTCAAACCACCACCGATGAAAACCACATCCGGCAATCCAAGGCCGTCCAGAACCTCTGGCGCCGTGCCATGCACGACTTGCAACCTGTCTTGCCCCAGCGCGTCTGCATTGCGGCGAATGCGGCCCGCGCGATCTTCACGGGGTTCGATCGTGGTCGCAGTCAGGGTTGGGTCGCACATTAGCCACTCGATACTGATCGAGCCAGTGCCGCCGCCGATATCCCACAGATGCTCGCCGCGTTTGGGGGCTAAGGCCGACAGGGTCAGGGCTCGCACGGGACGTTTTGTGATCTGGCCGTCGTTTTCAAAAATCTCGTCAGGTTTGCCTGAAGCTTTGGGGAGTGCCTGACCTTCGCCCGCAACCTCAAGCCCTACGCAAACGGGATGGTCAAACCCGCCCAGCAGGGCCTCGGTCAGCGATACGCTACGCGACCGCTCGCGGGGACCGCCAAGCGCCTCCATCACGTGCAGTTGCGTGTCAGCAAACCCCGTCTCGTTTAGATATGTCGCAAGCTCGGCCACGGCAGCGCCGTTGCGCAGCAGCAAGATGGCGCGCAATCTCGGTGACAGATGCGGGCGCAGCCTCGTTAGCGGAGCTGCGTGCAGGCCGAACGTCTGGGTGTTTTCCAAGGGCCAGCCCAAACGCGCAGCTGCCAGCGAAAAGGTGGACTGACCCGGTTGGGCTGTCCATTCCCAAGCATCGAAATTGCGCGCGATCACCGAACCCGCACCGAACCAGAACGGATCACCCGAGGCCAGAACAACCGTCGGTCGCCCCCGGAACCCGGTCAGTATTGGCAGCCCGTCGGAAAAAGGTACGGGCCATTCTACCTGTTGCGCGCCCGTGTTGGGGATCAGAGACAGATGGCGTGGCGGGCCCATGATGATTTCGGCACGTTCCAGCACTTGACGACTTGCGGGTGACAGGCCATCCAGTCCATCTTCGCCCAAGCCCAGAACGCTTAGCCACGGAGCTTCATGCATGACCAACCTCCTGATCCTTGGCGGCACGACCGAGGCCAACGCGTTGGCCAAAACCCTGGCCAAGCAGGGCATCCCGGCGACCTATTCCTATGCTGGACGCGTGGACAATCCAAGGCCCCAACCCTTGCCGGTGCGCGTTGGAGGGTTTGGCGGCGTTGAGGGTCTGGTCGGCTACTTGCGGGACCACGCGATCACGCATGTGGTCGATGCAACACATCCCTTTGCCGCGCAGATGAGTACGAACGCTATTGCCGCCTGCCGCGAAGCTGCGGTGCCGCTGTCGGCTTTGACGCGCCCGTCGTGGTGTGCGCAGGACAGCGATCGCTGGCAGCATGTTCCCGACCTTGAGGCAGCGGTTGCCGCCTTGGACGGCCCAAAACGGCGCGTTTTTCTGGCGGTTGGCCGCCTGCATCTTGAGGAATTCGCGGCCCAACCCCAGCACCACTTTCTGCTGAGGCTGGTGGATGAACCTGATACGCTGCCACTGCCCGATTGCGATGTGATCGTTTCGCGCGGGCCCTTTACCGAAGCAGAGGACCGGGCACTGTTGCAGAGCCACCGCATCGAACTTGTTGTGTCCAAGAACTCGGGCGGAACCGGCGCGCGCGCGAAGCTTGACGCCGCGCGGGCGCTGGGCGTGCCGGTGCTTATGATCGATCGTCCGACCCTTCCGCAAAGGACCGAACTGTCGAACGTGGCGCAGGTTCTGGACTGGGTGGCTCATTCGGGTGTGAACCTTGGCGTATAGACAATCGGCGCATTTTTGCGTTCGATAACGCGTGTCAGGGATGACCCGACGATGACCACGGTCTGCATGTCCGCCATGTCGGGTGTGGCCTCGGCCAGTGTCGAAACCCGGATCGCCTCATCCGCGCGCGATACAGCGCGTGCAAACAGGATCAGGCGCCCGGGCTCGCATTCTTCGCGCAGGATTTCCAAAGTTTTTACAAAGCCTTCCGGGCGGGACTTCGAGCGTGGGTTGTAGAATGCCATCGCAAAATCACCCTGCGCCGCCAGGCGAAGACGCTTTTCAATCAGGGACCAAGGTTTCAGATTATCGCTGAGGTTGATCGCGCAGAAATCATGACCCAGAGGTGCTCCGGCACGGGCCGACGCCGCCAGCATCGCGGTGATACCCGGCAGGACATCGATGGGGATGTCGCGCCATTCTTCTGGCCCATTCTCCAGCGCTTCGAAAACAGCCGCTGCCATTGCGAAGACCCCGGGGTCACCCGAAGATACGACGGCCACGCGTTTACCCTCAGCCGCCATCTGTAAAGCGTGTTGGGATCGGTCGATCTCGACTCGGTTGTCGCTGGCATGTAGCGTCAGGCCGGGGCGTTCCGTCACTCGCGCGACGTAAGGGATATAACCCACGATATCCGTGGCCTCAGCCAATGCAGCTGAAACCTCGGGCGTGACCAGGTCTTCGTTGCCAGGCCCAAGACCCGCGATCTTGACCCAACCACTCATGGCCGTCGCCCTTGACCATGCACGATAATGATCGAGAAATAAGGGGTAACCTTCTCACACGCCTCAGACAGTTTCGTCACCGTTTGGTTTGGCATCTGGGCGAATTCGACGATCCATGCCCGGTCGTACAGACCAGCGGTTTTCAGCGCGCGTTTCACCTTGTCGATGTTACGCCCGATTTTCATCACGACCAAAGCGTCGGTCTGAGCCATGCGATGTGCCAGATCCTCTTCTGGCAGGGTGCCGACTAAGACCGTCAGCACGTCATCGCCCCAGGTGATCGGGTCACCTGTTGCTGTCCACGCTCCGGACATGCCAGTGATCGCGGGCACCACCTCTACTTCTGCTTTGTCTCGTAAGCGGCTGTAAAGGTGCATGAAAGAGCCGTAAAAGAACGGATCTCCTTCACACAGAACCACCACATCCTCACCCTGATCCGACAGCGCCTTCAAATGGGCGGCACAGTCCTTGTAAAAGGCCGACAGTAGTTTGTTATAGCGCGGATCATCCAGTGGAATTTCCGTGGTGACAGGGTATTCCATCGGAAATTCGACAGCGCTGTCTGGGATCATACCATTGACGATCTTGCGTGCCTGTCCGCTGCGACCGGGTTTGCGGAAAAACGCCACGTGCCGGGCATTGCGCAGCAAGCGATCGGCCCGAACGCTCATCAGGTCTGGATCGCCGGGGCCAAGGCCCACGCCATATATTTTGCCCGCGCTCATTCCGCGCGGCTCGCGATGGCGTTGATGGCTGCTACTGTGATGGCGCTGCCGCCCAGGCGGCCTTTGACGATGCATGAGGGCACCGGTTGCGCCTCCCATAAGGCATCCTTGGATTCGACTGCTCCGACAAAGCCCACCGGGCACCCAATGATGGCGGCCGGGCGGGGGCAGTCGGGGTCTTCCAGCATGTTCAGCAAGTGGAACAGAGCGGTGGGCGCATTCCCGATAGCAACCAAAGCGCCCTCAAGATGCGGACGCCACAGCTCCAGCGCGGCGGCAGAGCGGGTATTGCTCATTTCGGCCGCCAGCGGGCGCACTCGTTCTTCGTGCAAGGTGCAGATCACCTCATTATCCGCTGGCAGGCGGAACCGGGTCACACCTTCGCTGACCATTCGCGCGTCGCACAGGATCGGCGCGCCGTTCTCTAGTGCAGTCCGCGCGGCTGGCACGAAGCCGGGCGAAAAATGCACGAATTCTTCCAGCCCGACCATTCCGGCGGCGTGGATCATGCGAACCGCGACCTGTTCTTCATCTGCATCAAAGCGTGCCAGATCGGCCTCGGACCGGATCGTGGCAAAGCTCTGCTTATAGATCGCCGCGCCATCGGTTTCGTATTCATAGGGCATCAGGTGAGGTCCATAGTCATGAGTGTTTCGAGTGTTAGCCCGCATTGTGACGGCTCATCCCCTGCACGGCCGTTTTTGACAAGATCAAATCGTCCGTCATTGCCGATCAGAGTGACATTTGCGGGGCCCATACGGGCACAGCCCTTGGCACAGCCGGATACATGCAGACTGCTTGCAACCCGGGCCGCCAGTGCGCGCGCGATATTGCGGGTTTCCACTTGCGCCTGTGGGCAAAATGGCGCGCCGGGGCAGGCGTCGGTTGTCAATAGCGGGTCGGCAGCATCTGTAACAAAGTCCGGTGTGGGGATCGCCGCCCCGCCTTCCAGCAGGATCAACCGCCATGGGGTGACCCGCAAGGCAGAGGCCCCACTGTCCGCAATGAGATCAGAGAGCTGTTGCGCACGCAATTGCCCGAACGCAGCGCCATAAAGCGGGCCAAGATCGTAGGCCTCCGGTTGCAGCGGCGAGCCGATGTCGCCCGGCGTGCTGCCTTGCCAACTCGCAGGCAAATCCTGCTTTGCGATCATTCGCGCCATGCGGCGTGTGTCCGGGGTGAAACGCTCGGCAAACCACCCGGCTAGAGCGATCAGTTGATCAATCGCATCGGCTTCCGAAACTCGGCGGCCGGTCTTGGCCCCATCGGCGCGCAGAATGAGACCTTCGGTACCTGCCTCAATCCTGATATCGGCCGAATCCGCCGCCAGCAGGCGTTCGGGGCCGGTATCAATGGCAAAACCAAATTTCGCAGGCAGGTTTGGCAGTTCTCCCAAACGGTCGATCAGTTCCCTGGTCAGTCGGGCGGTTCTGTCGCCTGATTGATACAGGGGTGACACAAGGATATTACGACGAACTTCAATACCGGGCTCGGCATCTAAAAGGTCCAGCACGGCCAGTTCGGACAGCAGAGCCCTGTGATCTTTTTCCTTGACCCCGCGCAGTTGCAGATTGGCCCGGTTGGTCAGGTCTATCGTGCCATTGCCAAATCTCTCGGCCAACTGGCACAGACCAAGCGCCTGAGCGGCATTTAAGCGAGCTAAACGAGGACGCACCCGAACGACCAGGCCGTCGCCGGACATCATCGGCCGATGTGATCCTGGGCACCAACCCTGAACAACCGGGGTGCTCATCCCAGCCCCTCCAGATCCGCCCGGATCGAGTTTCGGCGTGTGTTCCAAAGGCCAGCGTCTAACAAAGCGCGGAACCGATCCTGCATGGCCTGATGCGCGCGGGGGTTGGCCTCTTGCAAAAACGCGTCGACCTCAGCGTCGCCCAAAGTGGCGTCGTGATAGATGTCGAACAGGTGCGGCGCGACCGTGCCTGACAGATGGGCGAAAGAGGCCATGTGATCCAGCGTCGCCGCGATTTCCGCAGCGCCCCGGAAGCCATGCCTCTGCATGCCCGCGATCCAGCCCGGATTGGCAGCGCGGGCGTGCACGACGCGGCTGATTTCTTCAGGCAGCGTTCGGGCGCGCGGGTTTTCCGGGTTTGTGTTGTCCAGATGATAAAGCTGCGCCGCGCCACCGGTGACTTTTTTGGCAGCGGCGAAACCAGCCTCGTGCGTGGCGTAATCGTTAGCCAGCAACAGGTCGGTTTCTGTCAGGTCCTGCAGATGCACGAAACTGTCCGCGTTCGCGACCCGTTGGGTAATGCCGTCCATGTCCTGAGTGATATGTTCGCCTTCCAAAGCGAATGAGCTGGCCTCAAGCCATGCTTCTCCGGCCTGTTCGCGGGCCTCATCCGTATAGACTTCGGACAGCTGCGTCATGTTCACGCCATAGCTGCCCGGAGCCGGTCCAAAGACGCGCGCCGTCGGAGCGTGTCCGGCATAAGGGTTCCAATCCGGTGCCTCGTCTCGGTCGCACAACGCGCGAATTGCCTGACCATAAAGCGCCGAAAGCGTGGGGAACACGTCCCGGAACAGGCCGGACACGCGCAATGTCACGTCCAAACGCGGGCGGCTGAGATCGGTGATGGGCAGCACCTCGATGCCCGATACGCGCTCGGATCCCTTGTCCCAGACGGGTTTCACGCCCAGCAGGTGCAACGCCATGGCGAACTCTTCGCCCGCAGTCCGCATGGTGGCCGAGCCCCATAGGTCTACGATCAGCCCTTTGGGATAGTCGCCTTCTTCCTGCAGGTGCCGCCGGACCAGTTCTTCGGCCAGTTTCACACCTTGGGTATAGGCCGCGCGGGTCGGAACCGAGCGCGGGTCGGTCGTAAACAGGTTTCGCCCGGTGGGAAGGACGTCTGACCGCCCGCGATAGGGGGACCCGGACGGGCCAGCCTCAATCCGTTTCCCTGCCAGCGCGTCGGTCAGGGCATTGCGTTCGGCGTGGGCAGAAGGGGTCGTGTCAAAGTTGGCAGTAGCTTTGGGCGCACGCCCAAAGATATGCAGCCCATCGCCAAACTGGCTTTCCTTGATATCACAGACAAAACGGTCGATGCGTGTAATTGCCTCGGCAGTGCAGGTGGCCTGATCGAGACCCAGGTCACTTTCAAGTCCGATGGCTTGCGCTTCGTCGCGGATATCTTCCTGCAGCCGGTCCCGACGTTTGGGGTCCAGACCATCTGCGTTCGAAAACTCATCCAGTAACGATTCCAGCCGGACCATCCGATCCGGCGTGCCGCTGTCCTTCATCGGGGGCGGGATGTGGCCCAGTGTGACGGCGCCGATCCGGCGCTTGGCCTGAGCGGCCTCGCCGGGATCGTTGACGATGAAGGGATAAATCACCGGTAGGTCACCAATCAGCGCTTCGGGCCAGCATTCGTTGGACAGGGCGACTGATTTGCCCGGCAGCCATTCCAGTGTTCCGTGGGCCCCGATATGGATCAGCGCGTTTGCGCCCAGACCTTTACGCAGCCACAGGTAAAAGGCGACATAACCGTGGCGCGGGGTGCGCGACAGGTCATGATAGTCGTCGTCGCGCGACTCGGGCGTTCCGCGTTCGGGCTGCAGCGCGACCAGCGCTTTGCCCCGACGCAGCGCAGTAAAGTGAAACGCGCCATCGGTGAATGCCGGGTCATCTTCGGGGTTGCCCCAGATCGTTTCCAGATCCGCGCGCAGTTGGTCCGGTAGACCGGCCAAAACGTTGAGGTATTCTTGCAGCGGCCACTTAATCCGAGCCTCCAGCAAAACGTCAGCAATCGGTTCTGCTGGCTCGGTGTCATAGCCTTCGTCCTGCAGATCAGACAGCATCGCCTCGGCCGATGCCAGCGCGTCGAGGCCCACCGCATGGGCCATTTGCCAGTCTTTGCCTGGGTAGGTGGACAGCACCAGCACTGGGGTTTGATCAGCTTTGGGCTTTTCGTTCAGGTTCAGCCAACCGGTGACGCGGTCGATGATGGCCTCGATCCGTTCCGGCTCGGCCCGGTGGGCAAAGCGGGAATACTCCAGATATGGGTCACGTTTGCCCGGTTCCTTGAAAGAAGCGATACCCGCCGAAATCCGCCCGTCCACTTCGGGCAGGACAACATGCATCGCCAGATCGGCAGGCGACAGACCACGTTCCGCTTCGGCCCACGCCTTGCGGCGCGATGTGGCGAGCGCGATCTGAAACACAGGCACATTTGCGGCGTCCAACGGGGACGTTCCAGACGCACCTTTGCCAGAGAAGGACGTGGCGTTGATAATGGCCGCAGGGTTCAGCGTCACGACGTTTTCCCGCAACCAATCCGCAACAGCGGGCGCTTTCAGCGATGGAGCGAACAGACCAACAGCTTCATATCCCCGGGCGCGCAGGCTGCGGATCAGGGCCGCGACCGGGGCGGTGTCCGCCGAGGTCAGATATGCGCGGTAAAATGTTACGATGATACGCTTCGCGTCGCTGGCAAACGCCTGATCCACCGGGATCACGCCGCAGTCGGGGCACCACACACCGCATTCGGGCAGGGTTTTCGCGCCCATCACAGGCCCAGCGTAAAGCCCCGCGGCTAAAGCCATCTGTGCCAATGCGGCCTGTGCCGCGACTTCGCCGCCGGTGTCACACAGATGCGCCAGCCGCCGCAGGGTAGAAACGGGCAGGGTGGAGTAGTCATCCAACCGCGTATCTTCACGCCCGTCAGCAGGCAACACAGCCAGCGCGATGCCTTTGGATTGTGCCAGCGCCAGAACTTGCTGCAACCCGTAGGACCAGTACGGGACGCCGCCGATCAAACGGATCAGGATGCCCTTCGCACCCTCCAACGTCTGTTCAACATAGGTGTCAACTGACAAGGGGTGTTTTAGTGCCGTCAGGTTGGCCAGCCGCATCGTCGGCATTCGCCCTTCGGCCCCACCACCGCGATGCCAGCCCGCCGCGAAAGCGCCAAGGTCGCTGTCCGAAAAGGACAGCACCACTAGGTCCGCTGGGCTCTGGCCCAGATCGGTCGGGGTCTCGGTTTCCTCGAGCCCGTGGCTTTCGCGGAAGACGACGTGCATGGCTTACTCGGCGGCCTCGGTCACGCCCACGAGGATATCGCGGATCGCGGCCTCTTTGATGTCGTCATGCTCGGCGATCACAACCAGACGCGAACGGCGCTCTTCGCCGGGTTCCCACGGGCGGTCGTACTGGTGGCGTACACGGGCACCAACAGCCTGAACCAGCAGACGCATCGGTTTGCCCTGAACGGCAGCATAGCCTTTGACCCGCAGGATGTTCAGCTCATTGGCCAGACGTTCGATATTGGCGACCAGTTGGGCCGGATCGGTCTGTTCTGGCAGCTCGACGATGATGCTTTCGAAATCGTCATGCTCGTGATCGTGGTGTCCGTCGTGATGGCTTGGGCGGGCGTCCATGTCATCCTCGGCAGCGGCTTCGAGGCCCAGAACGACGCGCACGTCTACGGCGCCTTCGGCGACTTCTACCACAGGCAGCGGGCGAGGGGCCTCGGCTGCGATGATCTCTTTGGCCTTGGCGACACCCTCGGGACCGGCCAGATCGGGCTTGGTCAGCAGGATGATGTCGGCGCAGGAGATCTGGTCCTCGAACACTTCGGACAGGGGCGTTTCGTGGTCGATCGAGTCGTCCGCCAGGCGCTGGGCGTCCACGGCTTCGACATTCGGAGCAAAGCGTCCTGCAGCCACGGCCTCGGCATCTGCCAGAGCGATCACACCATCAACGGTGATTTTGGAGCGGATATCAGGCCAGTCGAATGCCTTCAGCAGCGGCTTGGGCAGCGCGAGGCCGGAGGTTTCGATCAGGATGTGATCCGGGCGCGGCTCCAGCGCCATAAGCGCCTCGATAGTCGGGATGAAGTCATCAGCCACGGTGCAACAGATGCAGCCATTGGCCAGCTCCATGATGTTTTCCGCCGGGCAATCCGGGATGGCGCAGGATTTCAGGATGTCACCATCGACGCCAACGTCACCGAACTCATTGACGACCACGGCCAAGCGTTTGCCCTGCGGATTCTGCATCAGGTGCTTGACCAGCGTGGTCTTGCCCGAGCCCAGAAAGCCGGTGATCACGGTGACGGGAAGTTTTTCGAGGTTGCTCATTTCAGGGCTCCAATCGGGGGAATGCGGGCCGCACAGTTTTTGCGGAAATGTTCGGGGCGCTCACGCCATTTGACCAGACCGTCTTCGGCGGCCAGATATTTGGTGACGCCGTCAACGATGGTTTCAACGTGGTCGGACTCGTCGAGGTTTTCATAAACGAAGGTCCAGCGGGACGGGCCACCACGCAAAACGATCGAACATCCCTGATCACAGTTCGACAGGCATTCCACCGGCTTCAGGTCCACGCCGTCAGGCAAGCCAGCCTGCTCCAGAGCTTTGTGCAGCAAAGTACCGGGTCGCTGGGCGTCATCTTCGATGGGCAGCCCGCGACGGCATGTCGTGCAGACCAGCAATTCGACTGGTGTGGTCTCGGTCACGTCTCTCATCCCCCTCATCCTTTATACGGGGGACGGGGTTTCATGCGGGCCACGTGTGCGACATGGACCCGACACCGGAACACCCCGCCCGGTTTCAACTTCGGGTGCTGGCAGGTCTCCCGGCTTGCGGATGTCAGAGGCGGCCTCTGTCGGATGTCCCGCCTTCCCGGCCTATTGGGCCAGTGGCTTTGGGCACCCTCTCCGGTCACGGTCGCGGGGGCGGCTGCGCTTGGCGATGACATCGCTGGCACATTCCCTTTTCATCCATCCGAGGATGGACACCAACGCCAGCGACATGCGGCACGGGCAGGGGGCTTGTCAAGCATGAGAGGTGGGTGAAAACCCTTCACGTCAGAAAAGCGACGTGCCGATGTCAGTCAGCGGCATCCGAGGCAAGCCGATCATGCAGACAAGATCAAACTGCTCCGCCGCCGCAGATGATTGAGCGTCTTAGCGCCCGACAATCAAGTCGTTTTAATTCACGAATGGAATCGCGGGACCTGCAATCGCAACAATCGCATTTTGTACCAGCATCTGAGCGATAACTGCGGCATGCGCATAGGAACGCAACGGAGGCAAAGCGTGACCTTCAACGCCCGACGCACAGTGCGTCATGTCCAGTCTGTGCGCGTTCACAAGCGTCGATCTGGCATGGTTGGCAGCCTCCTCAAGCCGCTTCGGCATGCCGTCCCAGACTTCAGTGCTGAAATAAACGTGGTTCCGGAGTCCAAGAGGCAACTGGTACCCAACTGTAAACGCCTGAAATTTCGGAGGCAAAGCACAGGGTGCCATACGAGGAAGAAAATGGAGGCGAGTACCGGAATCGAACCGGTGTACACGGATTTGCAATCCGCTGCGTCACCACTCCGCCAACTCGCCTTTTCAAGTAAAATCAAATACTTGTCGTGGTGTGACAGGCGTTTTAGCAGCTTTCGACAGTAGCGTCCAGAGGGGGAAACGCAATTTTCGGAGCAGGGTGCAAACTAGGCCTCTGGTTGCGACGTTGTATCCTGTGCGAATTAGTAAGTTTCCGTGTCTGGGCCGTTGCCGGTTTTTCAAGGATGTGGCAGAACTCAATCACCCAAGGGAACAAAACGAGCGATCCAATGACAGATTTCGCAGCCCGTCGCCGGACAATGGTCGATACACAGATACGTCCTTCTGATGTCACGAAATTTCCCATCATCGACGCGATGCTGACCGTCAAGCGTGAAAACTTCGTGCCGGACTCACAGCGCGAGGCGGCTTATGTCGAGGGATTGATCGAACTGGGCGACGGACGCTGCATGTTAGAGCCGCGGACATTGGCCAAGATGTTGGACATTTTGAACATCTCCAATGACGAGTCAGTTTTGGATATTGCCCCGGCTCTGGGGTATTCGACCGCCGTTGCTGCGCGTATGGCACAATTGGTTGTCGCCGTGGAAGAAGACGAAAGCCTGGCGGCCGAATCTCAGTCCATCCTGATGGAAGCGGACGCGGACAATGCGATTGTGCATGTCGGTCCACTTGCGCAAGGCGCCCCCGAACATGGGCCCTACGACGTGATCGTAATCCAGGGTGGTGTGGAACAGGTTCCGGATGCGTTGATTGCGCAGCTCAAGGATCACGGGCGTATTGCCTGCCTTTTCGTCGAAGGCGCGTTGGGGACCGTCCGTATCGGCCACAAATCCGGAGATCGCGTGACCTGGCGCGACGCGTTTAACGCCAATGCACCGATTTTACAGGCATTTTCCACGAACCGTGTATTTTCGCTATAGTTTAATGGCGGATTGCTCTGCTGCCTTGATTAGTTGAACACAAACGCGCAAACTGTCGGCAGAGCAGCGTAATTTTGATTTGAGAGGATTTCGTTATGAGTTCTATGGCGGGAGGAAAGCTGGTCAAGGCGCTGGCGCTGACTGCGGGGGTCGCACTTAGCTTTGTACCGGGACGGGCCGTTTGGGCCGACAATATAACTGACGCATTCATTGGCGCGTACAATACCAGCGGTCTGCTGGAGCAAAACCGAGCCTTGTTGCGTGCAGCAGACGAAGACGTGGCAATCGCGTTGTCTGCGCTTCGACCGATCATCAACTGGACGGTTTCAATTAGCAGCAACTACAATCGTCGCAACATCAGCGATGTGGTGACAAGAACCGACCCGAACAACTTCTTTACGGGGTTGACGCTCGGCCAACTGCTCTACGATGGCGGGGCTTCTGTACTGGGCAAGCAGTCGGCGCAAGAAACGGTGCTATCCACCCGACAGACCCTTGTTGACATCGAGCAACAGGTTCTGTTCCGCGGCGCAAATGCCTATCTCGAAGTTCTCCTGCAGGAAGAAACCGTGCAGATTCGCCTGAACAACGTCGATGTATCGGCCGAGGAATTGCGAGCATCGCAGGACCGGTTCGATGTGGGCGAAGTTACGCGTACTGACGTCGCGCTGTCACAAGCTCAGCTTGCCAGTTCGCAAGCCGATCTGGCGGTTGCGCGCGGTAACCTCGACACGGCGCAGGCGGAATATGTGAATGCAGTCGGCAAATCGCCCGGACGAACAGCAGGTCAACCGAGCCTACCAAATCTGCCAAGCTCGGAAGCGCAGGCCGTAAGTCTGGCGCAGCGTAACCACCCGGCAATTCTTTCGGCGCAGCACCAGGTGCGCGCTTTCGACCTGATCGTCGCGCAGCAGCGCGCCAATCTGGGTCCGAACGTTAGCCTGAACGCATTCGCCGGTATTACTGAGACCTACGACAACGATGACAACATCGAAGACGGCTCGGTTTCGCTGGACTTCAGTCAACCGATCTATGCCGGTGGTCGCCTAGCCGCAAGCGTACGCCGCGCCATGGCAACACGGGATGCGTCACGCGCCAACCTGTTGAATGTGCAGAAGGATATCACTCAGGGTGTGACAGATGCTTACGCTCGTTTCCAGGCCGCATCAGCAAGTTTGCGGGCGTCGACCGAACGGGTTCGTGCATCGCAAGTGGCGTTTGATGGTATCCGCGAAGAAGCTACTTTGGGCGCCCGGACCACGCTGGATGTTCTGAACGCACAGCAAGACCTTCTGGACGCGCAACTGGCCGAGGTTGCATCGCGGATTGAGCGGTCCCGCGCTGCATATCAGCTGTTGCAGGCGCAGGGTTTGTTGACCGCCGAACGTTTGGGACTTGCGGTACAGATCTATGATCCGACGCTGTACTACAATCTGGTCAAAAAAGCGCCGGCTCAGGTCAGCAGACAAAGCAAGGACCTGGATCGGGTTCTCAAAGCGTTGCGCCGCGACTAGGGCCCAATACTACCTGTTGTGACGCCCGGTTTGTTTGGCTACACTCAATCCTGAGGATAGAGCGGTAGAGAACAATGACGGATAAAGTCGTGAACGGCAGAGTAGAGGACGTGTTGTCCTCGATCAAACGGCTGGTCGGTGAAAGAGGTGAGCAAACCTCGGAACCGACGCCTTCAATCGCCCGCAAACCCGGGCGATTGGTGCTTACCGATGCATTGCGAGTCGGCGGAACGTCCAGCATTCAGGACGGCCCTGAGAATGAGGTCGACGTTAAAGAAGGCTATACGGCGGATGCGTCGGTCAAGCCCATGCTTTTGCGCGCGTGTGACATCGTAAATCGTGAAGATCCCGCCAACAAAGAACAGGTTTCCCCAGAGCCGCCCAAAGACGCGACCAACAGCCTGAGTGCAAAGATTGAAGCGCTTGAGGCGGCGATTGCACGCACTGAGGACCAGTGGGAACCGGACGGTGACAGCGAAGACGAGTATTCCGGTACTCCGGCGAAAGCCCTTGAATTCAGCGCGCGGAAGGAATTCGCAGAAACCGAAGAGAAGAAGGCCGAGCCCTCTAAGGCTGAAGTGAAAGAGGCTGTGGCCACGACCAAGGCAACGTTTGTTCGGGACCCCGAGGTAAAAACTGCTGCACCAGTTCCTCCTGCCAAAGCGGCAGAGGAAGAAACTGGGGTAGCTGGCTTAGATGAAGACGCCCTGCGCAAAATGATCGCCGAGGTCGTCCGTGAAGAATTGCAGGGTGTTTTGGGTGAACGCATCACCCGTAACGTCCGCAAGATGGTCCGGCGCGAAATATACAAAGCCCTAGCCGAGCAGAACGTCGAATAACGCTCAGACAGTGCGTGGCGTCTCGGCAAGCGCCAGTAGACGGTCCAGATCCATAGTCTTTTCAAGATGATCTGCCAGCGCGTCCAGCGTCTCATCGACCCCGTCTTCATAGGACAGGTCCGAAGTCACGCCCAACTGTGACAGGTAAGAGGCGCGGAATGCGTCCGAACTGAAGATACCATGCAGGTAACTGCCGCGAATTCGACCGGTGCCATTAGCAGCGCCTTCTGACCGCCCCTCTACCTCTAGCCAAGCGCGTGCACAATCGGGGCCTTCGGTGCGGCCCATGTGAATTTCATAGCCCGACACCGGCTCTCCTCCGTCAAGGGCGCGGGCTGAGGTGAGTTTCACCTGTTTTTTCCCGGCCATCACAGTTTCAACATCCAGAAGGCCCAACCCTTCGACGGTGCCTGGTCGGCCGTCGACGCCATCCGGGTCAGCGATTGTCTTGCCCAGCATCTGATAGCCGCCGCACAAGCCCAGAACGTAACCACCTCGTCGGACGTGGGCATATAGGTCGACATCCCAGCCCTGGGCCCGGAAATAGGCCAGATCCCCGATCGTGGATTTGCTGCCGGGCAGCAACACCAAATCGGCATCGCCGGGCAGGGCGTGTCCTGCCGGGACGATCTCGACCGAGACGCCGGGTTCGGCAGACAGCGGATCAAGATCGTCGAAATTGGCCATGCGTTCCAATTGCGGCACGACCACTTTGCAGGCGCCGCCAGCGTGGGACCTTATATCCATCATATCCTCGGCCGGGAGCTTCCACGCATCATGGAACCATGGAACAACGCCCAAACATGGCCATCCGGTACGCGCGGCGATATCATCGCGACCTTCGTCGAAAAGAGAGACGTCGCCCTTAAATCGATTGACCGCAAAACCCCGGATCATTTCAAGATCACTTACGTCGAGAACTGCCTGGGTGCCTACGATCTGGGCAATGACGCCCCCGCGGTGAATGTCCCCCACCAGAACAACGGGCACGCCGGCGGCGCGCGCAAATCCCATGTTGGCGATGTCACCCTTGCGTAAATTGGTCTCGGCCGGGCTGCCCGCACCTTCGATTAGGATTAGGTCGGCATCGCTGCACAGTCGGTAAAAGCTTTCAAGTGCAGCACCCAGCAGTTTGGATTTGTCTTTGCGGTAATCCCCCGCTTTCATTGTGCCCGCACGCTGACCCTGTACGATAATCTGAGCGCCAGTGTCAGTTTCCGGTTTCAGCAGGATCGGATTCATGTCCGTATGCGTCGCGCGTCGCGCGGCCCATGCCTGCAGAGCCTGAGCGCGCCCAATCTCACCACCGTTTTCGGTGACGGCGGCATTGTTCGACATGTTCTGTGGTTTGAACGGTGCAACGCGCAAGCCGCGCCGGGTAAAAGCCCGCGCCAGACCGGCCACAAGAACCGATTTCCCGACATTGCTGCCGGTGCCCTGAATCATGATGGACCGAACCATGGCCTGTCTCCTATGTTGACGCGCAGATGACCTGATTTGCAGGCAAAGGAAAAGCCAAAGTTGAATACGCCAGCGCATCTTTTGATCGGAGCTGCCGCCTTTGCCCGCCCCGCCCACGGACGAATCCTGTGGGCAGCGCTGCTTGGATCGTTATTGCCTGATCTTTCCCTTTATGTGATGGCGGGCACGTCCCTCTTCCTGCTTGGGATACCGCCAAATGTGGTCTTCGATCAGCTTTATTTTTCCGACGGCTGGCAGACCGTGTTTGCGATCGACAATTCATTTGTCCTTTGGGGGTTTGCTTTGATTGTTGGGGTCTGGGCACATCGGGCGGCCTTGACCGTTGGCGCATCCGCCGGATTGTTGCATCTTGCGATGGATTTTCTGCTGCATGCAGGGGACGGGCGGCCTCAGTTCTGGCCGTTCAGCGAGTGGGTGTTTCACAGCCCGGTCAGTTATTGGGACAGTTCACATCACGCCGTGTGGGTCGCTCCCCTTTCCGCCGTGCTTTGTGTCACGTGTTATACCGTTTTGTGGCGTCGCGGTATGTCAGTCTGGGCGAAAATATTCTTCGCGGTGCTGTTAGTGGCCGAGCTATGGGTTGCACGGCAGTGGTTGTTATTCTTTTGACAGTTGGCATAAGAAAAGCGCGCTCCCATGTTGGGAGCGCGCTTTTTCATGCGATAGTCGCCCTGGATCAGGCGGCTTCTGCTTGCTGGGCGGCGTTGCGGCGCTCGCTTTCTTCACGCGACAGTGCAACCGAAGTGCGCACACCGCGTCCAACGAACTCCATCAGTCCGCCAACAACGCGCTCATTCGGGTCGATACCCGCGCACGACAGTACTTCGCGACCATCACGAGAACGTGCCCAACGGGCGATTTGTTCCGGGCCATTGCCATACTTCTTGTCGTCGGCAATAGCGTCATCCAGCGCAGCCAGTACGACGGCCGCGAAAAGTTTACGTGCACGATTGCCTTGTTCGTTATTAAAGGCTGTGCCGTCAACGAAATCTCTCATCTCGTCTTCCTTGTTGTTCTTGCTCTTGCATTTTCGGCGTGACGGTTCTTATGACTGATTAAGTGCGATTCGGATACACTTAAAATGCATAGTTGCGTTGCGTCATTTGCATAGCTTGCTGCAAGTGCAGCACTAGGTCTCGTTGTCTTGTCAGGTGTGTTCCCGCCAGATATAGGGACGGGAACTGACGCATCAACCGTTTGTGAAGGAATTAAGTCATGCCCAAGATAAATGGGAACGAAATTCGCCCCGGAAATGTGCTTGAGCATAACGGCGGGCTGTGGGCCGCAGTCAAAGTTGACCACGTAAAGCCCGGTAAAGGCGGTGCTTTTGCACAGGTCGAACTGCGCAATCTGCGCAACGGTTCAAAGTTGAACGAGCGATTCCGTTCGGCGGACAAAGTTGAACGTGTGCGCCTGGAACAGAAAGATCAGCAGTTCCTGTACGAATCTGACGGTATGCTGGTCTTCATGGATTCCGAGACGTATGAGCAGATCGAACTGCCTGCAGAGCTGCTGGGTGAACGCCGTCCGTTTCTGCAGGACGGCATGACAATTGTCGTTGAGTTTTATGAAAGCGAGGCTTTGAACGCCACGCTGCCCCAGAAAGTGACCTGCAAGATCGTTGAGACCGAGCCTGTGGTCAAAGGTCAGACCGCAGCAAACTCGTTCAAGCCGGCCATTCTGGATAACGGTGTCAAAGTCATGGTGCCGCCGTTCATCGGTCAGGATGAGATGATCATCGTGAATACCGAAACCATGGATTATTCCGAACGCGCGTAACCTTGCGTTCACCGAAACAAAGAAAACCGCGTGGGCTGTGTCGCGCGGTTTTTTTGTCAGTTACTCCGCTTGACGTGGCGATACCGCTCAGGGTTGGGGCCAAAAAGTTCGAGCATCAGATCATACTTGATGCGATTGGCGCTGACCTGCCGATAATAGGCGATCAGAAAGGCCGTAGGGCCCTGAATACGGCTTAGGCCACTGGTGGCGGCCACCACGGTGCCAACATCCGTTTTTCCATTCAAAACAAGATAGCCACCCAACATCAGCACGCCGACCGTTCCGGCCCCGTTGATGACGCTCAACAGAAACTTGGCCGACAGCTTCCAGATGAACATTTTGCGCCGCGTCTCGTAGATATCGTCGAACTGGGTCTCAACTTCGCGTGCGATTTCGTTGATCTGCTCGACATTCAGTTTGTCTGTGGCTCCGCGCAAAATCCGGACTCGTTCGGCGATAAAGACGTTCACCTTGCGTTGAGATATCAGCACAATGATGATCTGCGGCACGATCATCGAGAAAGCAATCATGCCCAATCCCGGTTGGGTTGATGAGATGTAACCAATCACACTGATCAACGTGCCGATCTGAACGACCGGGTCCGAGAACGCGCCGCCCGCAAACTTGCCCAACTCTTCTGACTCAGCTGAAATCGCCGTGGTCATTGTGCCCTTGCGCACTGTTTCACCCGAGACATTGATATCCTCGGCGCGCCGCAGCAGCCTTTGGCGGATCATGCGGATCAGATCTTCGCCCAACGTGCCTGCGCGATAGCCCAATAGCCATTTAAGGGCGAGGCTAAGGACAATGACGGACATCATTCCGGCACCCAGGTAGAGCAGCTTGTCTGTGCCAACGTCGTCCGAGGTCAGGTGGTTTATGATATCGCGCTGAAACTCCAGCGGAACGGCAGCCAAACCCGCAATCGCAATGGACAAAACGATAAGAATGATCTGCCGCCCAGCGCTGGCGCGCCAGATCGCTCTGTATAACTGGAACATACGTGCATCCGGTTTGCTGAACTCAAACCAGTGTGACAGCGCGCTTGGTCATGTTCAAACCATACAAAACCGGTCGGAGGATCAGCCGTGCCGGTTCGGCAACATGTTAAGTGCCGAGCCGAATGGTGGCGTCATCTGCCTGCATGTCGTCACCTACGCGGTCCAGCCGCAAATAGGCTATTCCGCGACCGTTGGATTGGGTGAACAAAGTCCCTGCAGGCTTGCCTCCGGAGGTGATCGCGGTGCCAATTGCTGCAGAGTTGTCGACATGGACGCTACGCAGACCTTTGCGCAGTTCGGTCTTGTGTTTCATCCGTGCAGTGACTTCTTGACCGACATAGCATCCTTTCTTGAAGTCCACGCCATTCAACGCCTCGAACCCGGCTTCGAGAATATAGCTGTCGGCGGTCAGTTCAATTCCGGTTTCTGGAATGCAGTGACGCACACGGATCGCATCCCAATCGGTGCCATCATCGCTTTCTGCGTCCACACTATAGGACCGCCAGCCCATATCTTCGTGGCGCGGGTCGGGCAGGGCGCCTTCGGGCGTCGGGCCGGTACCGCGCTGAAGGTTCAGGCCGCTGTTTTCGATACTGACGTCCGCGCGCAGTTTGTACATGCCAAGTCGTTTCGCCAGCCCATCGGCCAGTTCTTCGGCGACGTCCAGCAACACCGCGTCACCCTCACGTTTCAGGAAGAAGTCTGCCAGATACTTGCCTTGAGGGGTCAGCAAGGCGGCGTAGACCAGTCCATTGTCCAACCCTGCAATATCGTTGGTCACCAACCCTTGGAGAAAGCTGTCGGTGTCCGAGCCGCTCAGGCGCAAAATACGGCGGTTGGGCATCTGAGTTGTCCTCGTCTTTTCCTCGGGCCTCGTGATATAGGAGTTTCCGCTGCCATGACCAGAGGGTTTCCGCCGTGCCTGCGCCGATTAGCATCGTCATCCCGACCCTGAACGCGGAAAAGACCCTTCCTGCGACCCTGGCGGCCTTGATGGAAGGTTTGCAGGCGGGGTTGATCCGCGAGTTGATCGTCACGGATGGTGGATCGACCGATCATACTCTTGAAATTGCCGATGAGGCCGGGGCTGAGATTGTCGCTGGGCCGCCGTCTCGCGGCGGGCAACTAGCCAAAGGATGCGCCGCAGCCAAAGGCGACTGGTTGCTTGTCCTGCACGCCGATACGGTTCTGCAACACGGCTGGAGCAAACCCGTAAGCGACCACCTTGTCACCGGGACCCCGGCGGCGTTTCGTCTGGCGTTTCGGGCGTCAGGCTTTGCGTCGACGTGGGTGGCAGGTTGGGCCAATCTGCGCAGTCGTCTGTTCAGCCTGCCGTATGGCGACCAGGGCCTGTTGGTTCCATCTGAGATGTATCGCAAGGCGGGAGGCTTTCCCGATCAACCGTTGATGGAGGACGTGGCTTTGGCCCGTAGTTTGCGCGGCATCACCTTGCTGCCCAGCAGTGCCGTTACGAGTGCTGATCGTTATCAACGTGCGGGTTGGCTTCGTCGAGGTGGGCGGAACCTCTGGACTCTGACGCGCTACTTTCTTGGCGCAGATCCTGAGACGCTGGCGCGGGACTATCGTCGCTGAGCGAGGCGCGCAGTTCGACAACGGATTTGCCCAGTCGGAAGGGTGCGGCGAAGCTGACCAGACATAGCGCGATGATCTGCAGCACAAGTATATGCGCGTTGGCCTGCAGATATTCCCATTCGTCCTTCAACTTGCCGACCTGTTCAACCAGATCATCATAGCTTTGCGCCAGAATCAGATAATCGCCTGCAATCGCGGGGACCTTGCGACGCATATTGTCGATCGCCGCCTGTGTCTTGTCATCCAACGTGGTAAAGACAAGGAATTGTTCGATATTGAACGCATCAGCCTTGGCCGCCATCGCTTGCATATCGTCCTTTTCTTCTTTTGCCTGACGTCCAAACAGAAATTGCAGGCCTTGCAATGGGGCAACTTCGTTAGTCACAGCAATGAACAACGGAAGGTCCGCGTTGCTGGCGGTCGAGGCGGATAGAAATTCGACCTTGTCACACAACACAGAGGTATCCGGGTCAAAAGCCGGGTCGCAAAACCGCAGCCGGAACCGTGCTGCGTCGCGGTCAAAGGCCAGCGTGGCCGCATAAGCGACGTCGATCTGGCGGTCCAGTCGCGAGCTGTCCGAAGTATAAAGTCCCGCCATAACCGCGACCAGTGCGCCAACGCCGCCCAACACCACCCAGACGAGGTCCGCGAGTTTCCAGGCACGATGCCCGGCTGGTTTGCGAAACAGAAAGGCCGTGCCAATTAACCCAAGCAGAAAGAACAGGATCAAAAGCGGCAATTGGTTGTTGGTTACGAAACTCATGACTTCAAAGTGACGGCCCGCCATGCGGCTGGCAACACTCATCACGCTCAGTTGTTTACGTTGAAAGGAAAAGAGTGTTACGAATTCGTGCTTTGGCCGAACTTTCGGAACAGTTTGGTACGATCAAAGGCCTGTTCCAGCTCGTCTGTTCGCTCTTTGACCGAATCCCACAGCCTTTCCTGCACTTCGGCGATGACGCATTCCATCAAAACCAGAATGGCTGCCATGGAGTCCCACGCGGACGGCACTGCAATACGCGCCGCAAAGGTGTGTTTGGCCAGGCGATGAATGGGTGAGCGCCACTGATCGGTGAAGAGAACAATTTCAGCCTCGCGTTCGTGGCACAGCTGGCCGATCAGTAGGGACGCGTTTTCATATCGGCGAACATCTAGTGCGATCAGCACATCGTCTTTGCGTACGTCTAGCAAGTCATGTGTCCACGATGCTGCAACGGGCAGCAGCCGCACGTCGGGGCGGATCATCTGCAGGTGCAGGTACAGGTATTGGGCCAACGTGCCGGTAATACGTCCACCGGTGATAAAGATGCGCCGGTTGGGGTCACACAACAAGTTGCAGAAACTGTCGAATTCGTCTGGATCGACCTCATCAATCGTGCGTTTCTGATTGGCGAGTGTTTGTTGGGAATACCGGTTCAGGATATGCTCTTCAGGAAGATCGTTCTGCCACAAGTCACGTTTGGCGACCGGCCCCGAGATCATTTCTTTCACTTCGCTTCGCAGCGCGGCTTGAAACTGCGGATAACCTTGAAACCCGGTCTTTTGCAGCATCCGCGCGACTGTCGTGGTGGACACCGAGGCTGCGCTGGCCAGTTCGGTGATGCTGCCCAGACCGGCCATAGGATAGTCGTCCAGCAATACGCTGACCAGCTGCCGCTCGGATGGGGTCATCTTGTCTTTGTGGGCCAGCAGCCTGTCCGTCACCCGCACGCGGCGTTCCTCCTGCATCTTTTCTACCTTAGTGTGAATAATTTTTCAGCAAGATCAAGAGTGATGAAAATTTTACAGGAAAATTATTGACAGGCTAAGGTATCATGTGGAAATTTTTCCACACACGTGTTTCTTGGAATCGCAGGGCAGTAATTTGGACTTCGGAGAAGTTGTTCATACGGACTTAGCGGATGGTCCCTATTCGGTGGTGTTGGTCTGCGAACACGCGTCCAACCGTATACCCGATGCCTTGGGCGATATGGGTTTATCCGCAGATGCGCTGCAAAGTCATATTGCCTGGGATCCGGGCGCATTGGCTGTGGCCAGGTTGATGGCCGAACGCCTGTCAGCCCCGTTGGTGCATGGTGGTGTTTCGCGGCTGGTCTATGACTGCAATCGCCCGCCCGAAGCCACGGGGGCAATGCCCTTACGCAGCGAGGATTACCTGATCCCGGCAAATGCCGACATGTCCGATGATGAACGTCACAGCAGGATCGAGGGCATTTACAAGCCTTTCGCCGCCGCTCTGTCCAATTTGATCGCTGAAAACCGGACAGGGCTTGAGCTTATGGTGACAGTTCACAGCTTTACGCCGGTGTATCATGGACAGCAACGCGCCGTTGAACTGGGTGTGCTGCACGGCACAGATGACCGCTTTGCGCAGGCGATGATGGCAACAGTTCCGGCCGACCCACCCTTTGTGACCCGCTTGAACGAGCCATACTCGG
The DNA here is from genome assembly GCF_013032505.1 of Ruegeria atlantica. Classification (GTDB taxonomy): domain Bacteria; phylum Pseudomonadota; class Alphaproteobacteria; order Rhodobacterales; family Rhodobacteraceae; genus Ruegeria; species Ruegeria atlantica_F. The sequence continues at coordinate 67,448 of NZ_WQCG01000003.1, read as the reverse complement.
CTGCAGATGGCGTAGCGCACACGTTGGATGCACAGGCTTTGCCGACCGGTTTGCCGAACGTCATGATCGAAATCCGCAATGACCTGATCAAATCCCCGAGTCAGCAACAGGCGATGGCTGATTGTCTTGTGTCGTGGATCGCGCGGACCCTTATTGAATTTCAGAAAGGGGGCGCGACGTGATCAAAACGATGGCGTCATATGTGCGGATCGTTGATGCGGTGAATTACCGGATCGGACGGGTCATGATGTGGGGCTTGTTTGTGATGATGGGCATCCTGCTGTGGTCTTCGATCTCGAAAACCTTCTTTCTGCCATCGCTCTGGACGTTGGAAATGGCGCAGTTTGCGATGGTGACCTATTATATCATGGGTGGGCCGTACTCGATCCAGTTGGGATCGAATGTACGTATGGACCTGTTTTATCACAACTGGAGCCCACACCGGAAAGCGTGGTTCGATGCCTTCACGGTGCTGCTGCTGATCTTCTACCTGGGCGTCTTGTTTTACGGTGGGCTCGGGTCAACGGCCTACAGCCTTGGCTATTGGGGTGATGAACCGGTTTCCTACTTCATTGGTCTTCTGACAGGCACAGAGGAAATCGGGCGGCTTGAACGCTCATCAACGGCGTGGCGGCCGTATATCTGGCCGGTCAAAGCTATCATGGTGTTCGGCTTTTTCCTGATGTTGCTGCAGGCGATATCGGAATTCTTCAAAGACATAGCCCGGATCAACGGGCAGGAAATCGGGGTCTCGCGGGCATGAGCCAGGAATATATCGCCATCTTCATGTTCGCACTGATGATGCTGATGCTGTTTACCGGCCAGCGTGTCTTTGGCGCGATTGGCGCGGTGGCCACCATTGCCGCTTTGGCGCTGTGGGGGACAGGCGGGCAGGATATCACGTTCTCGGCGGCAATGAAGCTGATGAAATGGTATCCGCTGCTGACGCTGCCGATGTTCATCTTCATGGGATACGTGCTCAGCGAGAGCCGTCTGGCCGATGACCTTTATCGGATGTTCCACGTCTGGATGGGACCTGTAAATGGCGGTCTGGCCATCGGCACGATTGGCCTGATGGTTCTGGTCTCGGCCATGAACGGCCTCAGCGTTGCCGGTATGGCCATTGGCGCGACCATTGCGCTGCCGGAACTGCTGCGGCGCGGTTACGACAAGACTATGGTGACCGGCGTCATTCAGGCTGGGTCGAGTCTAGGTATCCTCGTGCCGCCTTCGGTGGTTCTGGTTCTGTACGCAATGATCGCGCGTCAGCCTGTCGGGCAGCTGTGGTTGGCCGGAATCGTTCCAGGTCTGCTGATGGCCGGGATGTTCATCCTGTATATCTGGATCAGGTGTCGTATTCAGCCCGAGCTGGGGCCGGCCATGGAAGACGCGCATGAGGTGCCACGGGCCGAGAAAATCCGGCTACTGGGGGCAGGGGCGCTGCCGCTGATCATCTTCGCCGCGATGATGGTTCCCTTTGTGAATGGCTGGACCTCGCTGGTTGAAAGCTCGGCCATTGGCGCGCTGACCGCTTTGGCCGTGTCCGTCATCAAACGGCGGATGACCTGGAAGATTTTCGAGGACTGCACCAAACAGACGCTGGCCATTTCCTGCATGTTCATGTGGATCATTCTGGCTGCGCTGGGCTTTGGTGCCGTATTCGACGGGCTGGGCGCGGTGAAAGCCATCGACAACCTGTTCACCGATCAACTGGGCCTGTCGCCGTGGATGATCCTGATCCTGATGCAGCTGAGCTTTATTGTCATGGGCACATTCCTGGACGACACGGCCATGCTGGTCATCGTGGCGCCACTTTATGTGCCGCTGGTCGGCGAACTGGGCTTTGATCTGATCTGGTACGGGGTGCTCTACACCATCACGACCCAAATCGCTTATATGACGCCACCTTTCGGCTATAACCTGTTCCTGATGCGCGCTATGGCGCCGCCCGAGATCGGGTTGAAGGACATCTACACCTCGATCTTCCCCTTTGTCGGAGTGATGGTCCTGGCCCTGACAATCATCATGTTTTTCCCGGAAATCGCCCTGTGGCTGCCCGGATATGTCTATGGAAATTAACAAGAATGCTCGGTGAACGGGCACAGAAGCTTTAACGGAGAGGAAATTGACATGACGACAAGACGTAAGTTTCTGAAAACCGCTGGGGTCGGCGTTGCAGCCGCACCGCTGGCGACGCCCGCACTGGCGCAGAACACGATTACATGGCGGATGCAGACCTATGCCGGTCCTGCGTTGGCCGAACACGTGATTGATCCCGCGATCAAGATGTTCAATCAGATTGCCGGTGACCGGATGCAGATCGAGCTGTTCTATGCCGATCAGTTGGTCCCGACGGGCGAACTGTTCCGGGCAATGCAAAAAGGCACCATCGACGCGGTTCAATCTGACGATGACTCGATGGCGTCACCGACCGAAGTCACCGTGTTCGGCGGCTACTTCCCGTTCGCCTCACGCTATTCGCTGGACGTGCCTGTGCTGTTCAATCAGTGGGGCCTGAACGAGATCTGGGACGAGGAATACTCGAAGGTAGGCGTTAAACACATCAGCGCCGGTGCATGGGATCCTTGCCACTTTGCGACCAAGGACCCGATCAACTCGCTGGCAGACATGAAGGGCAAGCGCATCTTTACCTTCCCGACAGCGGGTCGCTTCCTAAGCCAATTCGGCGTCGTGCCGGTGACTCTACCATGGGAAGACATCGAAGTTGCTGTTCAGACCGGCGAGCTGGACGGCATCGCGTGGTCGGGCATCACCGAGGACTACACCGTTGGCTGGGCCGACGTGACCAACTATTTCCTGACGAACAACGTGTCAGGCGCATGGGCGGGTCACTTCTTTGCCAATATGGACCGGTGGAACGAGTTGCCTGAGGATCTGCAGACGCTGTTCAAGGTTTGCTGTGATCAGTCGCATTACTATCGTCAGTGGTGGTATTGGGGCGGTGAAGCAAACCTGCGCGTCAACGGCACCAAGATGCAGCTGACCTCTATCCCGGACGAAGAATGGGCAACCGTCGAGGAAGCCGCCGTCAAGTTCTGGGATGAGATTGCAGCCGAGTCCGAGACTAAGGCGAAGGTTGTCGACATCTTCAAACGTTACAACGCCGAGATGCTGAAGGCCGGCCGTCCTTATCGTTACGGCTAAGAAACCCATCCTCCCGACGCGAGGGGCCTCCCTTGCGTCGGGATTGGACATCAATAAGCGACATCATTTATGCTCACGTCTGTTCCAAGAATAGAAAAACGAAACCGGAAGCACATTTGTGCGCACCGGTCGAAAGAGGTGTGAACATATGGCTATCGCGAGCTTTTTGATTGAGATTTTTGCCGCAACGATGTTGCTGCTGTTTGCTGTGCGTCTGGTGCGCACGGGCATTGAACGGCGCTTTGGCGCTCTGTTCCAGTCGATCCTGACACGCCACTCTAACAGCTTTTTTGCAGGGGGGGCTGGCATGGTTCTGGCCACTATCCTGCAAAGCTCGGCCGCCGTTACGGTTTTGCTGACTGGTTTCGCTGCGGCGGGGATGGTAACGTTTGGGATGGCGCTGGCGGGTGTCTTGGGCGCGGATTTGGGCGCGGCGCTCGTCATTCAGGTTCTGTCATATGATTTGGGCTGGCTTCAGCCCGCCTTGCTGGCATTGGGGGGCTGGCTGTATCTCAAATCCGAGCGGTCGAATGTACGGCTTATGGGACGGATCGTTCTGGGCGTCGCCTTTATCCTGATCTCATTGCAGTTCCTGCGCGAAGCAGTTGAGCCGATCCGCGAAAGCGCATTTCTGCCTGCAATCGCAGGGTATTTGGAGACTGACTATTTCAGCGCCTTTATCGTCGGTGCGGTGCTGGCCTTTGTGATGCACAGCTCGGTCGCGACGATCCTGATGTGCGTTGCTCTGGTCCAGATAGGCGCAATTCCCTTTGCGGCTGGGTTGTCGTTGGTGCTGGGGGCAAATCTTGGTTCGGCCTTTATTCCGATGTGGCTGACCCGCGATATGACCGTGACCGCGCGGCGTATCCCACTGGCCAACCTGCTATTGAGAGGCAGTGCGGCGCTAGTGATGCTGATCGTTGTCAATGTCGGCGGATTGCAAGACGCCCTGATGGTGACAGGCCCGGCGCAGTCGCTGATTTTTGCACATATCGGATTTAATCTGGCGGTATTCTTGCTCGCCACAGGCTTTGTGAACCAGTTGGAACAGCCAATGGCGGTTCTTCTGGCAGAACCCAAGGTCGAGACCAATGCACTGGATCAGTTTTCGGATGCACTGACCCCGCTCGGCGATCCCAGTGGCGAAAGGGCCAGCGTTGCGATGTCTTCGGTGCGCCACGAGCTGTTGCAGATGATTACGCAGGTCGAACGCATGTTCCGCCCGGTGCTGGATATATACGAAAAGGATGACAGCGACGCGATTTCTGCGCTTTGGCAGCAGGATGAGCGGGTCAATACGCAACTTACCGAAATACGTCGTTTCGTCGCCCGCATGCCGCGTCAGAACATGAGCAAGGCACAGGTAAAGGCCGCGCGGGCGTTGGTGGAATATGCCATTCGTCTTGAGGCTGCCGGCGATGTCGTTTCAAACCGGATGACCCGGACGGCGCAGATCAAACACACGGAACGTTCGGAATTTTCGGCGCAGGGCTGGAAAGAGCTGAAGGATTTGCACGCCGCCATTCTGGAGAGTTTTTCGCTGGCACGCCACGTGCTGTTGGTGGACGACATGGATTGTGCGCGGCGACTGGTTCTGGATAAGGCCGAGGTCAAGCGGATGTCGCGCGATAGCCGTAAGGCGCACCTGAAACGGTTGGAGCGCGGTCAGACCGAGAGTTTTCAGTCCAGCGATCTGCATTTGGAAACCCTGCGATCAATGCGCGATTTGCACGGGCACATCGCCGCCGTCGCCTATCCGATCCTCTACAAAAGCGGTCAGGTTCTGGAAACGCGCCTGGTGATGGAAATGGAAAAAGAAGCCAACGATGACTGAAGGCAGGTAATCGAAACCGAGGTCTCTCTGAGTGACAAAGGATACCAATGATGGGCAATGAAGCGATTTTGGCCGATCTGAAAGCCAAATTCGAAGCGGGCGAGGTCGACACGGTACTGGTTTGCATGGTGGACATGCAGGGCCGGCTGATGGGCAAGCGGTTTCACGCAGGTCATTTCGTGGCAGGAGCGTGGGAAGAAACCCATTGTTGCAATTACCTGCTGGCCACGGATCTGGAGATGGGCACGCCGGATGGCTATGCCTCGACCAGTTGGGAGCGGGGTTATGGCGACTATGTCATGAAGCCCGACCTCAGCACCTTGCGGCCAGTGCCCTGGTTGGAAGGAACTGCGATGGTGATGTGCGATGTGCTTGATCATCACACGCATGAGGAAGTGCCGCATGCGCCGCGCTCGATCCTGAAGAAACAAGTCAATCGCCTCAAAGCGATGGGTTATGACGCGATGTGCGCCACCGAACTAGAGTTTTTCCTGTTCGAAAAAAGCTTTGACCAGATCCGCAAGGAAGGCTTCCGCGATCTGGAGCCGATCTCGGGCTATAATGAAGATTACCACATCCTCCAGACCACAAAGGAGGAGCACGTGATGCGCCCGATCCGCAACCATCTGTGGAATGCGGGGATTCCGGTTGAGAATTCGAAAGGTGAGGCCGAGACTGGGCAAGAAGAACTGAACATCAAATACGCCCCGGCCATGGACACGGCCGAGTACCATTCAATCGCTAAGAACGCGGTGAAAGAGATCGCCTGGCAACACGGTCACGCTGCGACATTCCTGCCGAAATGGCATCACGACAAGGTCGGCAGCTCCAGCCACGTACACCAATCGCTATGGGCGGACGGCAAGCCTGCCTTTTATGACGTTGATGATGCGTTGGGCATGTCGGCGCTGATGAAAAACTATATGGCTGGTTTGTTGAAATACGCCGGTGATTACACCTATTTCATGGCGCCTTACATCAACAGCTACAAACGCTTCATGAAGGGAACCTTTGCGCCGACGAGGATTATCTGGTCGGTAGACAACCGCACGGCGGGGTTCCGTCTGTGTGGGGATGGGACGAAGTCTGTGCGGGTCGAATGTCGAATTCCGGGATCAGATATGAACCCCTATTTGGCGATGGCGGGTATGCTTGCCGCCGGGATAGCCGGAATCGAAGAAGGTCTGGAATTGCAGCCGCCGACCAAGGGCGATGTCTATCAGGGTGACACAGGCATGATCCCAGGCAACCTGCGCACGGCGCGGGATGCGCTGCACGGATCGGCAATGCTGCGCGCGGCTATGGGTGATGATGTGGTCGAACACTATGCCCGTGCAGCGGAAGTTGAGATCGAGGAATTCGAGCGCGTTGTGACCGATTGGGAAGTTGCCCGCGGGTTTGAGCGGGCTTGAGATCGGGTCAGGCTGGGGCGCTGCCCCCACGCCCCCGGGATATTTTTAGCCAGACGAAACAGTGATCCTGTTTCTTTCGGAAATGGAGTGGTTATGGGGCAGATGTTGAAATGTGTCTCGCCGATTGATGGGTCGGTTTTTGCTGAACGTGAGGTCCTGTCGCAAGAAGCGGCCTTTGAGGTCGCGGCTCGGGCGCGGGCCGCACAGGTCGATTGGGCCGCGCGTCCTTTGCAGGAGCGTATTGATCTTGTCATGGCCGGTGTGGCCGCTGTTGGGGCGATGAACGACGAGATTGTGCCTGAGTTGGCGCATATGATGGGGCGTCCGGTACGCTATGGCGGAGAGTTTGGCGGCTTTAACGAGCGCGCAAGCCACATGGCGGAGATCGCCGAGGCATCCCTGGCCGATATCGCGGTGGGCGAGGATGAGACCTTCAAAAGGTACATCAAACGCATCCCGCACGGTGTGGTCTTTGTGGTAGCACCGTGGAACTATCCCTATATGACGGCGATCAACACTGTGGCGCCGGCGCTGATTGCGGGGAATACCGTTGTCCTCAAACACGCAACACAGACTCTGTTGGTGGGCGAGCGCATGGCGCGGGCTTTCCATGCGGCTGGTGTACCGGAGGACGTGTTTCAAAACGTTTTCCTAAACCATGATGTGACCAGCGACCTGATTGCGGGCAACGCCTTTGACTTTGTAAATTTCACCGGATCGGTCGGTGGCGGCCAAGCGATGGAGCGCGCGGCAGCGGGAACCTTCACCGGCGTTGGGACCGAGTTGGGTGGCAAAGATCCGGGCTATGTCATGGACGATGCCGATCTGGATGCTGCCGTGGAGACGTTGATTGACGGCGCAATGTTCAACTCGGGCCAATGCTGCTGCGGGATCGAACGGATTTACGTCCACGAAAGCCTGTATGATGCCTTCGTCGCCAAGGCGGTTGAGGTTGTGAAGGGCTATAAGCTGGGCAACCCGCTGGATACTGAGACGACAATTGGTCCGATGGCCAATGTACGTTTCGCCGACGAAGTACGCGCGCAGATCGCCGAGGCTGTCGAAGCGGGGGCCGTGGCCCATATCGATACATTTGCTGAGGATGATGGGGGCGCTTACCTGACACCACAAATCCTGACCGACGTCACGCACGACATGCGGGTAATGCGGGACGAGAGTTTCGGTCCTGTGGTCGGCATCATGAAAGTGTCCTCGGATGACGAAGCCATCGCTTTGATGAATGACAGTGAATTTGGTCTGACAGCCAGCCTGTGGACCCGAGAGGTAGACCGGGCCGCACGGGTGGGCGATGCAATCGAAACCGGAACTGTGTTCATGAACCGCGCGGATTATTTGGATCCGGGCCTGTGCTGGACCGGTTGCAAGAACACCGGGCGCGGCGGCGGGCTATCCATAATCGGTTATCACAACCTGACACGTCCTAAATCCTACCACCTGAAAAAGGTCACGGGCTAAGGGCAACGGCCTGCCCGGTTCAGACCCCCTCGGCCGGGCAGGTCTCAAATTACAAAGGAAACCTGACATGTCACTTGTTGGAAACTGGTCCTATCCGACCGCTATCAAATTCGGCGCAGGCCGCATCAAGGAACTGCCCGAGGCATGTGCTGCCGCTGGTATGAAAAGGCCGTTATTGGTCACCGATAAAGGGCTGGCCGATCTGCCGATAACTTCGGCAACGTTGGATATTATGGAGGCCGCAGGGCTGGGTCGCGGGCTATTCAGCGACGTGGATCCCAACCCGAACGAAAAGAACCTTGAGGCAGGTGTCGAGGCCTATAACGCTGGCGGCCATGATGGTGTGATCGCCTTTGGCGGCGGGTCCGGGCTGGATTTGGGCAAGATGGTTGCCTTTATGGCGGGGCAGAAACGCCCCGTTTGGGATTTCGAGGATATCGGCGACTGGTGGACTCGTGCCGACGCGGATGTGATCGCGCCAATCATTGCTGTGCCCACCACCGCCGGAACCGGATCTGAAGTTGGCCGAGCCAGCGTCATCACCAATTCTGAAACCCATGCAAAAAAGATCATCTTTCACCCCAAGGTTCTGCCTACGGTAGTGATCTGTGACCCTGAATTGACAGTGGGAATGCCCAAATTCATCACGGCGGGTACGGGGCTGGATGCGTTCGCACACTGCGTTGAGGCCTATTCAAGCCCGCACCACCATCCGATGAGTCAGGGCATTGCGCTGGAGGGCATGCGGTTGGTCAAGGAGTACCTGCCGCGCGCTTACGCAGATGGCACCGACATAGAGGCCCGGGCACAGATGATGTGTGCTGCGGCCATGGGGGCGACCGCCTTTCAGAAAGGTCTGGGCGCAATCCACGCCATGAGCCATCCTATCGGCGCTGTGTTCAATACGCACCACGGCACCACCAATGCGGTTTGCATGCCCACTGTCCTGGAATTCAACGCGCCCGCTGTTGCCGACCGGTTCCAGGCTGCTGCCGCGTATTTGGGTATCGATGGTGGCTTTGATGGCTTCCGCGCCTTTGTGCAAGAGTTCAACGATACGCTGGGCATCCCTCGGAAACTGTCCGATCTGGGTGTGACCGAGACCGCGATCCCCGAACTTGTCAACGGCGCGATCATTGACCCTTCCTGTGGTGGGAACCCAATCGAACTGACCGAAGAGAACCTGACCACGTTGTTCAAAACCGCATTGTGATCCGTCTCTTGCTGTGCAAATGACGAAACCAGCCCATATTCCGGGCTGGTTTTAGTGCGAAAGGTTCGGATGTGACCCTGTTTGTCATCGCCATCATTTTGACGGCAGCGTTGTTGCATGCGGTTTGGAACGCCATCGTCAAAACGGCTGCCGATCGTACGACCACTTTGGGGCTAGTCGCTTTTGGCCATGTTATCCCGGCGACAGCCATGATCATGCTGCTGCCGCTGCCCAGTGCCGAAAGCTTTCCATATATCCTGATCTCGACAGTCGTGCATTTCGGCTATTACTACATGCTGGGAAAAGCCTACCAGCACGGGGACCTGAGCGTCGTTTATCCCATCGCGCGGGGTATCGTGCCCGCGCTGGTCTCGCTTTGGGCTATGATCCTGGTGGGCGAGGTGCTGCCGGTGCAGGCGTGGGGCGGGATCGCTCTGATCGCGCTTGGTATCCAGCTCAGCAGTTGGACGGCCTTGCGGTCCGGTGTCGGACGCTGGGCGCTGGGGTTTGCTCTGGGTACAGGGTTTTGCATCTCGATTTATTCGGTCGTGGATGGCATCGGGGTGCGATTGTCGGGGAATACTCTCAGCTATTGGGCATGGGGTGCGTTCCTGCATCTGTTCATTGCGGGCTTTGTCGGCATCAAAAAAAGGGATACGTTGGCACAGCTTCCGACCAAGGTCTGGATGATCGGAATCCTCGGCGGGCTGGTGTCAATGACGGCCTATGGACTGGTGCTTTACGCCAAGAATTTCGCGCCGCTGGGCGCGGTTTCGGCACTGCGCGAAACCTCAGTTATCTTCGCGGCGTTGATCGGGTTTGTCTTCCTACATGAGGGCAATTGGATGCGGCGACTGGGTGCGGCGATTTTGATGGCGGTTGGCGTCGCCTTGATCGGCATGTCCGTCTGACACCGACGGCCTTGCCGCTTATGCCTTTCGTCTCGCATAGTGGATGTGACTGACGAGAGGGCGTTTTTCATGACCAAAGAGATTGTTCTGATCCACGGTGCATTTGCCGGACCGTGGTGCATGACGGATTATGCTGAGTTTTTTCGCACGCATGGCTGGACGGTACATACGCCTGCGCTGCGCTATCATGGTGGGGACCCAAAGGCCGAACCTGATCCGGGTCTGACAGATACCAGCGTCATGGACTACGCAAACGACATTGCGGATTTCGTGCAGGGGCTGGACAGCAAGCCGGTCATCCTTGGCCACGCTATCGCAGGCGTGGTGGCGCAGCAGGTTGCGTCACGCGGACTGGCCAGTGCCATTGTCCTGATAAACCCAAACGCGCCGTGGGGAACGTTGCCAGAAACCGACGATGAACGCGCTATTCCGCGCGCGCTGATGGAGGGTGGGGCGTTCTGGAAACAACCCATGCGGGTCGAGTTCGACCTGATGGCACCCTTCGCATTGAACAAGATGCCCGAGGCGCAGCAGCATGAGGTGTTCGACCAGTTGGGGGCCGAAAGCGGCCGGGTCATGTTCGAGATGTTCTTCTGGATGTTCGACGATCACCACGCGATGAAAGTCGATATCGACAAAGTCGATTGTCCGGTGCTGATCGTGTCGGGAACCGAGGATCGGGCGGTCAATCCCGACACCTGCCGTGCGCTGGCCAAGCTATACGGAGACCGCGCAACTTTCTTGCCCGTGGAAAACCACGCGCATTTTTTGTTCATGGAACCCGGCTGGGAACATCCCGCCGGGCAGATCGCGGATTGGCTGGAGACGAAGGTGGGTTAGACCACCCGCCTTTTCAGGTCAGCGATTGACCTGAATACCGCTCTCCGGCTTCCACTTCATGGCACCGTCGCCGCCCTTGATGCAGCGCAACAGGTGTTCTTCTCGCGCGTTGGACGTTTCGGTCACGGTGTTGTTGCCAGTGATCACAACATAGGCGTCCACCGAAAAAGCGAGCCCGTTGTAATAGCAGAACCGTAACTCTGCCCCGACCGGAATAGGCGATGCGCCGATCAGCGACTGCTGCGCGCTTGCCTGACTGGCCAGCAAAGCAAGGGCCAGCCCGAGGGTTAGTGCTTTCATGTTGTCCTCCCGTTCGAAATATTTGTTCGTTCAAATTGGGTCTTGGACGCTCGGATCCTCAAAATTTGTTCTTTGATGACAATTGCGCGCAAGTGTGAACGGGATCAACGGGTTAGGCAAGGGGGGTGTTTACGGGCTTGTTGTAGGGACCTCCTGCGCTGTCCGGCCAATGCTTAATGCAAAGCATCAAGCACGCGCCCGACCCACACCGCGAGTACTACGACTGTGGCTCTGTTGAATTGGTGTTTAAGACCACTTGGAATCAACCAAGCGATGGGAGCGAGCATCATTCCCGCGCCTTACATTGATTGGATGTCCGTCAGTTTAACTTGGTAGGCGTACTGACGCTTACTCCGGAGATTTTCGAGTATTGGTCAAAGCTTAATATCAGCCGGTATTCGTTTATCAATTCGTAGCCAGTTAGCGACGAGAGCCAGGATGGATTAACTTCTCTATACTGCTCGATAGACCAGCGCGCGGTTACTTGGTAAATCGGCTCAGTGTCGAAGCGCGGCTGAAAATTTTGGGACCCTCGCCTATTCAGACCACGAAAGCGAAACTTTTGATACTGCAACCATGTCAATGTACGGTCAGCGCTCCCTAGGCTACTTGCGAGGCGAAACACGCACACTTCTGCACCTGAGCCTGTGCCAACTCTATCCCAATCCAATTTAAGTAAGTTTGGCTCTTTTTTCTCGCGCTCGCTCTTTTCCAAACAACTTTTAACGTTTGGATATTGCCACAGAGCTAGCCAGTATCTCATCCATCGGGGGTGCAATTTATCCACAACTTTTCCCAAAAATAGAAAGGGATCGGTTTCTTGATTGGCTAAGTGATTATATTCAATAGTGCAGCTATCGTCGGAGCGGCAACTTTCCCAGAAATCAACGGGGTTTTTTTCTGCAAGAACAGTAAACCCGCTACAAACCCACACGACTGAAGATGCTATTGCCAAGATCTGAGCGCGCTTAGTTATCATTGACCTTACCGAAACATAGCAAAGAGTATTTGGAAGCTCTGCTACCAACGTAAAAGTCCGAAAAGTTGATGCCAGTCAGAAATACCCTACCAGCTATAAGTGCTATCTATATTGTTCAAAACGCAAGTAATTGATCAACGAAGCATGATGCCCGTTGATCAAACATCCAACTCCTCCACAAACCGCGCGTTCTCCTGAATGTACTGGAACCGCAGTTCCGGTTTTTTGCCCATCAGGCGTTCGACCAGGTCGCCGGTCTCGCCGGGTTCATCCTCGTCGATGGTGACCCGGATCAGTTTCCGGGATGCCGGGTCCATCGTGGTCTCTTTCAAGTCCTTGGCATCCATCTCACCCAGACCCTTGAAGCGGGATACGTCGATCTTGCCCTTGCCGCCCAGACCTTTCTCAAGCCATTCGTCCCGCTCGACCTCGTCCAGACAATAGACGCGCTTGGCGCCCTGGGTCAGGCGATAGAGGGGCGGGCAGGCGAGGTACAGGTGACCCGCGTCGATCATCGGGCGCATCTGGGTGAAGAAGAACGTCATCAGCAGCGCCGCGATATGCGCCCCGTCCACGTCCGCGTCGGTCATGATAATAATCTTGTCATAGCGCAGATCGTCGACGTTGAACTTGGTGCCAAGCCCCACACCCAGAGCTTGGGTCAGATCGTTGATCTCGGCATTGGTGCCCAGTTTCGAACTTGCCGCGCCCAGCACGTTCAGGATCTTGCCGCGCAGAGGCAAAAGGGCCTGCGTTTTGCGGTTGCGACCCATCTTGGCTGAACCGCCCGCAGAATCGCCTTCGACGATGAATAATTCCGTGCCGTCGCGTGTTGAACTAGAACAGTCCACCAACTTGCCGGGGAGACGAAGTTTTTTAGTGGCGGACTTTCGTTGTGTTTCCTTCTCGGCGCGTCGGCGCAGACGCTCCTCAGCCCGCAGGATGAGGAAGTCCAAAATCGCTCCGGCGGATTTCGTGTCCGCGGCCAGCCAGTTATCGAAATGGTCGCGGACCGAATTTTCCACCAGCCGCTGGGCCTCGACCGTCGCTAGGCGATCTTTGGTCTGGCCCACGAATTCCGGCTCACTGATGAAACAGGACACCAGTGCGCAGCCACCGGCGATAAGGTCATCGCGGGTGATTTGTGTGGCCTTCTTATTGTTGATCAGCTCGCCGTAAGCCTTGATGCCTTTGAGGACCGCAGCCCAGAACCCGGCCACATGTGTGCCGCCTTCAGGCGTAGGGACGGTGTTACAGTAGGACTGGATGAACCCGTCGCGCGAGGGCGTCCAGTTGATCGCCCATTCGACCTTGCCGGGGGTGCCGAACTTTTCCCGAAAGTCCACGGTGCCGGCAAAGGGTTGCTCGGCATAGGTGGACGAGCCGTTCATCGTTTCTTTGAGGTAATCAGACAGGCCGCCGGGGAAGTGAAACGTGGCCTCGGTCGGGGTTTCGCCATCGTCGATGGCAGATTTCCAGCGGATTTCGACGCCCGAGAACAGGTAGGCCTTGGAACGGATGGATTTGAACAGCCGCGCCGGTTTGAACTTGTGGTGACCAAAGATCTCTTCGTCAGCGTGGAATGTCACGGTTGTGCCACGCCGGTTGGGCGCTGCGCCGACCTTTTCCACGGGGCCAAGTGGGATGCCGCGTGAAAAGCGCTGTTCGAACAGTTGTTTGTCTCGCGCCACCTGAACGACCATTGAATCCGACAAGGCGTTCACAACCGACGCACCCACGCCATGAAGACCACCTGAAGTCTGATAGGCTTTACCCGAGAATTTACCGCCCGCGTGGAGGGTGCATAGAATGACCTCTAGCGCCGATTTGTCTGGGAATTTCGGATGCGGATCGATCGGAATGCCGCGGCCGTTGTCGCGCACGGTCAGGGCGTAATCTGCGTGCAGTTCAACCTCAATCCGGTTGGCATGGCCTGCGACGGCTTCGTCCATCGAGTTATCGAGGATTTCGGCCACCATATGGTGCAGAGCGCGTTCGTCTGTGCCGCCGATATACATGCCGGGGCGTTTGCGGACCGGTTCCAGACCTTCAAGCACCTCGATCGAGGAGGCGTCATAAGTTGTGGTCGCTTCTGGCGTCAACAGATCGTCGGGCATGGGTGCTGCTCTTGTTTTTGGGTTTGGTCCCATTATGGCAGGTGATGTGGTCCGGGGGAAGAGGCGCGCGAAGTGTTGTGTGCGGTTTGTCGAGGGCAATGCGCCCTGATTGGGGGCTGAGGTAGAGCGTTATGTGATTGTCTTGGTTGAAGCCATGTTCACAGCGACAGCCAAACAGCCCCGTTCCGATAACCACCCCGAACAAGCTCTTTGGCCTGCAGTACATCCGGATAGTCGTCGGCCCAATCACGAAAACGGTCGTTTGTAACGATGGTCGCGCCAAGATCGCGCGCGACCTGCAGAACCAGCGTATCGGCGGGCGTTCCCTTGGGCGCGACCATTACGCGATCAACGGGCAATCCAAGCAGAGCCGCAAGAGTTTTGTCCTTCATGTAACGATCCGAAATTTTGTAGCCGACATTTGCGTCGAACACGACGCCGGGTGTCAGGCCGGTCGCGATCAGAGCGTCTACAACCTCGCGCACGGTGGCGATGTCCGGAACGCCATCTCGCCAATGCAGAACATTTGATCCATCGACCACAGCCCAATTCTTTGGATCCTTGGCCGTGCGCAACCATTTCCCGAGCAGTAGTATCGCGCTCGCAACCACGCAAGGGCCTGCGACCAGAACCCAATCAGCAAACGTAGGATAGGACAGGGTCGCGATCAGGCCGCAGACAGACAGGCCGAAAAAGAACAGAAGAAAGCGCATAGCTGCAATTCATTATTGAAATGGTGTGTTCGCCGACCTGTATCAGGTGGCCGGGGGCAATGCCCAGAGCATGTCGGCTCAGGCAAGTTTTTTCTTTGGCAGGCGTGTCTGCCGAGGGCTCGCAATGTTGCTGCATTCTGTTTAGATTTGGCCGCAAAAGCAGATAGATACGGGAGGCAACAAGATGAGCTGGATCAGAACAATCCCTTTTGATGAGGCAACAGGAAAACTCAGGAAACTGTATGACCGTGTTACCGGCCCGGGCAACAATGTCGACAACATCATGATGGTGCACTCGTTGCGACCACATTCGATGGAAGGCCACATGGCGTTGTACAAGAATGTTCTGCATCATTCGGCCAACACGATCCCGAAATGGTTTCTTGAGGTTCTGGGCGTTTGGGTCAGCGCGCTGAACAAATGCAGCTATTGTGTCGAGCACCATTATGGCGGTCTGCAGCGTCTGTTGGACGATCCTGCGCGCAGCCAGGCCATTCGTGAGGCGATTGAGGCAGGTAAACCAGAGGGTGCTCCGTTGGATGCGGCCCAGATCGAGGCCATGCACTATGCACGCAAATTGACCGAGACCCCGGCGGAGATGAAACAGCAAGACGTGGAAGCTTTGCGTGCGGCTGGATGGGACGATGGCGAGATACTCGAAATCAATCAGGTCTGTTCGTATTTCTCTTATGCGAACCGAACCGTATTGGGGCTGGGGTGTTCCACAGACGGCGACATATTGGGCCTGTCCCCCAACAACTCAGATGATCCAACGGATTGGGGGCACCGGTAATCGGACTTAACGCGCTATCCAGCCTATGATTGCCTGCGCCACTGCCTCGGGTTGCTGATGGTGCAGCCAATGATCCGCGTTTGGAATGTCGATACGCGTAAGTTCCGGAACGAACTCTTCCAGCCCTTCAGTCGATTCAGGCAACAACGCCTTATCTTCGCACCCCCACAGCAGCAGGTGGGGGCAGCGCACGATCAAGCGGTCCTTGGGCAGTTCTGGCAAGTCTGTGCGCGGGGCACCGGGTTTCGCGACCACCAGCGGCGAAGCCCGGTACCAGTTTAACATGGTCTCCAGTCGTCCGGGGCGCGCCCATTCAGTGCGATAGTCCTGCATTTCCGCGTCCGAAAGCCAGTCTGTGCCCATCCCGAAACGAAAGAACTGTTCGAGCTTGGCGAAATTGTCCGCCGACAAGTGCTCTGCGGCGTTTGGTTTGCGCAGGGCATTAATGTATTGCGAAGCCTCAGACTGTGCGCCTCCAGCGGCCATGGCCCGTTGGAACGGCACAGGATGGACACCGTTTGCGATGATTAACCGGCTCACCAATTCGGGACGGAACATGGCCAGCCCATAAGCGACGGACGCGCCCCAATCATGGCCGAGCACACAAATCGGGCGAGCGAAACCCTCAATCAGTGTCGCCATGTCCGAGACCAGTTTCGACAGGGCATAGTGGCCGACGCCTTCTGGCGCCCAGCTTTGGCCGTAACCGCGTTGATCGGGGGCGATACAATAGAAGTTCGAAGACAGATGTGGGGCCAGATCCCGCCACGCGCCGCCATATTCGGGAAACCCGTGTAGCATCAACAAGGGCGGAAGATCGGGGTCCCCCCAACTGTGCAGATGAAAGCTATGGCCAGTAAGATCAACGAACTTGTTTTCCACAACCTAAGCCCTTTGTTGCGACCGATTAAACACGACCAGAAAGATGCAAAACCTTGATGCCAATCAAAGCGGATTTTTCACCCATCTGCTAGGCGTTTTCCGGACAGTGAGATAAGGAGACCCTGAATGGAAATAGTTCCGCAGATCGAGAAAATCCAAGAACCTGCCAACCTGTCAGCGGTGGTCAATACCGCACCGACAGAACCTAGCCCCGAGAAGATTCGTCAGGCCTTTGAAAGCGGCAAGTATCCTTATGGCCGCAAGATGGCACGTAAAGCCTATGAGGCGGAAAAGGCGCAGCTGCAGGCAGAGTTGCTAAAGGTGCAGCTGTGGGCGCAGGAAACTGGCCAGCGGTTTGTTTTGCTTTTCGAGGGCAGAGACGCCGCCGGCAAAGGCGGAACGATCAAACGTTTCATGGAGCATTTGAACCCACGGCAAGCACGTGTCGTTGCCTTGAATAAACCCACATGGGAAGAGAAAGGGCAGTGGTACTATCAGCGCTATGTACAGGAACTGCCAACGGTTGGTGAGATGGTTTTCTACGACCGGTCCTGGTACAACCGCGCCGGGGTTGAAAGGGTGATGGGGTTTTGTTCTCCGAACGAATATCTCGAGTTCATGCGTCAAACGCCCGAGTTGGAGCGGATGTTGGTACGCTCTGGCATCCAGCTGTACAAATACTGGTTCTCGGTCACACAATCCGAACAACAACGCCGGTTCAAAAGCCGCGAAACCGATCCGTTGAAACAGTGGAAGCTGTCGCCGATCGATAAAGCCAGCCTAAATAAATGGGACGACTATACCGAGGCCAAGGAGGCGATGTTTTTCTATACCGACACTGCCGATGCACCATGGACCATTGTCAAGTCGAACGACAAAAAGCGTGCGCGCCTGAATTGCATGCGCCACTTTCTGTCAACGCTAGACTATCCGGACAAGAACGCTGATGTCGTCGATAGCCCCGATCCTTTGATCGTCGGGCAAGCGCATCACGTGATCCAGCACTCGGAACATATTCTGGGCAGTTCACTGCATCCGGAAACGGTTTGAGCCGAGGCCCTTGGCTCATGAGCAGAAAATTGAACCGAAGGATCTAGTCTCAAGGTGAAATTTCGTCGTTCGCCTCTTGTCCCGGCCTCAGGCCGGGCATATGGCTGATGCGATGAACAAGGTGATGACATATCGTGCCCACTTTCGGGCTATCGCAGTCCTGGGCGTGCCGCTAATCGGCGGGCACTTGGCCCAATTCGCTATTGGACTGACCGATACAGTCATGCTGGGTTGGTACGGAGTCGAGGCATTGGCCGCGGTCACGCTGGCCAGCAGCTATTACTTTGTACTGTTCCTGTTGGGTGGTGGCTTTGGTTTGGCGGTCATGCCCATGGTGGCTACTGCCGCTGCTGAAGAAGATGAAACCAGCATTCGCCGGTCGACCCGCATGGGGCTGTGGCTTTCGTTGCTTTACGGGATGCTGGTGATGCCTTTGCTATGGTGGTCATACCCTATTCTGATCGCGGCAAAACAGGACCCGCAAGTTGCCGAAACTGCGTCAGAATACCTGCGAGTTGCTGGATGGGGGTTGTTTCCAGCGCTCGTCGTCATGGTGTTGAAATCCTACCTGGCAGCATTGGAACGGACCCAGATCGTTCTTTGGATCACTGTCGCCGCGGCAGTGGTTAACGGTGTGACCAATTATGCGCTGATCTTTGGCAATTGGGGCGCGCCGGAACTGGGCGTGATGGGTGCAGCGATTGCTTCGGTCGTGACGCAGACTGTGTCTCTGGTCGCTGTCATATTCTACGCAGTGCGAGTCTTGCCAGAGCACAATTTGTTCCAAAGGTTCTGGCGCCCTGACTGGGAGATGCTGTTCAGGGTGCTGCGGTTGGGCATTCCCATTGGGTTTACATTGCTTGCCGAGGTGTCGCTTTTCGCCATGTCCGCCTTCATGATGGGGTGGATCGGTCAGGTGCCATTGGCGGCTCATGGGATTGCACTGAACCTAGCCTCGGCCACATTCATGGTGCATTTAGGCCTATCCAATGCGGCCACGATCCGCGCCGGGAACGCTCTGGGTCGAAGAGACCGCGCGCATCTTGAAAAAGGTGCAATTGCGGTGACGGTGATGTCTCTGCTGGTCTCCGTTCTGACGGTTACCTTGTTTTTGACATGCGCAGAGCCATTGATTTCCATATTCTTGGAGCCTGACGATCCGCAGCGCCCCCAGATTCTGGCTATCGGCACGGGCCTTTTGGCCATGGCTGCTCTGTTCCAGTTGGTCGATGGGGCGCAGGTGATTGCGCTGGGGCTGTTGCGCGGATTGCAGGATGCCAAGGTGCCAATGGTGATGGCCGCACTCAGCTATTGGGTCGTCGGGATCCCAGCGTCTTATTTCTTTGGCTTCGTGCAGGGGATGGACGGGATCGGTATCTGGTTGGGCCTTGTCCTTGGCCTTGCCTGCGCGGCCGTTCTGCTGATGGCGCGATTCTGGATGCGGTCAGTCCGTGAAGTCGGCGTGCCAGCCGAGTAAACTGCGGCTAATCACTCTTTGCTGAACCTGTCTGCCTTTTTTCGCACCAGCACGGTGCGCAGATCATGCATGGCAAGCAGCAGCCGGTCGGTTACCTCTTCCAACTGCTCGGGTGTAGCCTTGGATTGTGCCCATTGCGTGGTCAGGTTCAGATAGTCGACCGCGCGATGGATATCGTCGATATCGCGCTGGGCAAGCAACGCTTTGCGCGCTTCCATCCAACGGGCAATCTCGGCCTTATCCGCATCGGTCAGGGTGCGCTGGCCCTGCGGTTTCACTTCGCCGTTTCGGATGTTGATGACTGCAATCTGATCCATCTCGATCCGGCGCTGGCGGTTTTCAGTGTCGATCTTGAAAACCGCGGCGCCGTTTTCGCGAACGCGGAAATAGTATTCGGGCAATTCTGAAGCCATGTCCGGATACTCAGGTCAATGATGCGCAAAAGCGCTGGATGCGGGTGCAGGCTTCGGTCAATGCCTCGTCCGAGGTGGCATAGCTGACGCGAAAATTCGGTGACAAGCCAAAGGCCGCGCCGAAGACAACGGCCACGTCCACCTCTTCCAGCAAGGCGGTCGCAAAGGCCTCATCCGAGTCGATCACGGTGCCTGTAGGCGTGGTCTTGCCGATAAGTCCAGCAATTGAGGGATAGACGTAGAACGCCCCCTCGGGCGTCGGGCAGCTGATGCCGTCGATTTCGTTCAACATGCGAACAACCAGATCACGGCGGCGTTTGAACGTTTCGTTGTTGGGGGCCAGGAAGGATTGCGTCCCGTTCAGCGCCTCAACTGCCGCCCACTGGCTGACCGAGCAGGGGTTCGAAGTCGACTGTGACTGAATCTTTCGCATCGCGGCGATGATTTCGACCGGCCCCGCCGCATAGCCGATGCGCCAGCCGGTCATGGCGTAGGCCTTTGAAACACCATTGCAGGTTAGCGTCCGGTCATACAGGCGAGGTTCAACTTCCGCCGGGGTGCAGAATTCGAAACCGTCATAGGCCAGGTGCTCATACATGTCGTCGGACATGACCCAGACATGCGGATGGCGCATAAGAACATCGGTCAGTTCTTTCAGCTCTTCACGGCTGTAGCCTGCACCAGTGGGGTTCGACGGTGAGTTGAAGATAAGCCATTTGGTTTTTGGTGTGATCGCGGCCTCAAGCTGATCTGCAGTCAGTTTGAAATTGGTCTGGATCGACGTTTCCGCAATGACCGGAGTGCCCCCCGCCAACAGCACCATGTCAGGATAGGAAACCCAATACGGCGCTGGGATCACAACCTCATCGCCCTCGTTCATCGTGGCCATCAGCGCATTGTACAAGGTTTGCTTGCCGCCGGTGCCGACCGAAATTTGTGCAGGCGTATAGTCCAGCCCATGGTCACGCTTCATCTTGGCGCAGGCCGCTTGCTTCAACTCAGGGATGCCGTCGGGCGCGGTATATTTGGTTTTGCCCGCCGCAATGGCCGCAACGGCCGCGTCCTTGATGTTTTGCGGCGTGTCAAAGTCGGGCTCACCCGCGCTTAGGCCGATGACATCGCGCCCGGCAGCTTTCAGCTCGGCCGCCTTTGCCGTGATCGCAATCGTGGGCGATGGCTTTACGCGTGACAGTGTCGCAGAAAGGAAACTCATGGTCGGCCTCGGTTTGTATGTTCAGCCTGACTGTCATAGGGTGCGCCGGAATGACGATCAAGCGATATGAATTAAGGAATTGGAGACCCCGATGAACGACGAGAACGACTGGTATGGACCGGACTCAGCGACATTCGGGGACAGGCTGGCCGGGGCACGCGAAGCGGCCGGTATGACGCAAGCCCAGATGGCCCGGAGGCTTGGGGTCAAAAAGGCGACAATTGCAGCTTGGGAAAACGATCTGTCCGAGCCGCGCGCAAACCGCCTGTCGATGATGGCGGGCATGGTCAACGTGTCGATCATGTGGCTGCTGACCGGCGAAGGCGAGGGGATGGATGCCCCGATGGAAGCGGAAGAGGGCGCGCCCGAATTGGCAGATGTCGTGGCCGAGCTGCGTTCGATCCGGGGTGAGATGCGCGCCAGTGCAGAACGGGCAGCGAAGCTGGAAAAA
Organism: Ruegeria atlantica; assembly: GCF_013032505.1. GTDB lineage: Bacteria > Pseudomonadota > Alphaproteobacteria > Rhodobacterales > Rhodobacteraceae > Ruegeria > Ruegeria atlantica_F. The sequence goes on along the minus strand of NZ_WQCG01000003.1, from coordinate 46,209 downwards.
CGGCTGCGCCTGATGCTGGAGCAAAGCCGGTGAACGAACCTCGGGACGTTAGAATTAAACGCCTGAAGATGCGATCTATGCGGCGTGGGATCAAGGAAATGGACCTGATCCTGTCAGCCTATGCTGACCGAAACCTTATGGATATGGATTCGTCAGGTCTGGATAACTATGATGCGTTGCTGCACGAAAATGATCAGGACCTTTATCAGTGGGTCACAGGGCAGGTGCAACCGCCCGAAACTTATTCCGAATTGATATCGGACATCGCGCAGACCTTTCAAAAATAAAAGAAAATCCAGCTTAACCGATTTTTCGGGATTTGCATTCATCCTGCCTGAAACAGCGCGACTGAATCGGAGGGTCGGATGAGTATGGAAATGCAGGTCTCCGCACTGGGAACCAAAGGGTTCATGACCAGCTATCTTGAGGCACTTGCCTTGGTGGAACGGCTGCACCGGCTGCTTTTGGACGTCATTAAGGATGAGTTTGAGCGTGTTGGCGTATTGGAAATCAACGCCGTGCAGGCCCTGCTTTTGTTCAATATCGGTGACCACGAGGTTACCGCGGGCGAATTGAAAAGCCGCGGGTATTATCAGGGCAGCAATGTCAGCTATAACCTGAAAAAGCTGGTCGAAATGGGGTATATGCACCACCAAAGATGCGAGATCGACCGCCGATCCGTAAGGGTTCGATTGACCCCGCGCGGTCGTGAAATACGCGATGTGGTATCCGAGCTATTTTTGCGTCACGCTGAGGGGCTGCAAAATCGCGGCGTGTTGGGGCTGGAAGGCATCGATGACATCACCACATCCCTGCGACGGGTCGAGCGGTATTGGACGGACCAGATCCGCTACATTTATTGATCATGGGTGCAGGATATCTGTGGCGTCGGATAGGGTTAAGCCCTCCAACTCGCGTACCAGTTTTCGGGTCATCGCGTCTTCATAGGCTTCAAAGCCCAAAGCCACTTCGACGAATGCACCGGGCCCCAGGATCACCCAAGTGTTGTAGTAGGCGGAAAGCTCACCAACCTGGACATACCGTTTGTCGCCATGGCTGGGATCGTCGGCCCCGATCACCAGCCCGTTGATCGTGATGCCGGTACCCAGAAGCTCCGCCTTCACGCGGCGCGGGTGCGGACCCAGATTGTGCTTCCCGTCCCCGGACAGATCCAGTGTGCGTTTCCAGCAATTCGGTTGCTGCGACAGCAGATCTGCTCCGAACTGCATTGCCGAACCGACGGCCGTGCCTTGTGGTGCGTTACTGCGCTCGGCCTTTTTCAAAAGGCCGCTGATCTCTTCGAGGTCTTGGTTCCTGCGAATCTCGGTCCAGTTAACCAACATTCGCTGATGGCGGGTTTCGCTCCATTCGAAGATCGCCAGCCGTATGGGCGCGCCAACGTCTGACAGGATCAATTGAACAACCTCGGGGCGTCGTAGTGCGGCAGCCAGACCGCCGGTTTGCAGCCTATACTCGCGGCTGTCGACGGAACCGGACACATCCAGGCCCAAAGCTAGCGCTTGCCTGCATTCCGATGCGACAGGGCAGGCCAGTAGGGTAAAAACGGTAGACAGGAGACGGATCATCGGTGCGCATCATCCTGCAAAACGCCGATCTGCAGACCTTTCAATTCCCGTTCCAGCTTGCGACGCATCGCGCGTTCAAAATCATCGAACCCTTGCGCAATCTCGAGAAACGCGCCTGGGCCGTGGAGAACGTTGTTTTCGAAAAACGGGATAAGGAACAGTTCGCCTTCAAAATCAGCAGCATTGATTACCAACCCGTTGACGACGACGTTTTGGAAGGGAAAGTGCCGGTACGCCGAGTCCGGCCCGTAGCCATCATTGTTTGAGCCATCCCCTGACAGATCAATGGTGTTGAACAGGCAGGGCGGTGCTTGCTGCATCAAGGTCGCGCCAAATGCCAAGGCATAGCCCATTGCCGTGGCCGAGCCGCTATCCGAACGAACAGATTGTTGCACTGTTGAGGCTGCGACCAACAGATCGGTCTCAGTGTTGATCATAGTCCAGTTCAGAATAACGCGTTGGGTGGTGCGACCGCTCCACTCATACACGGCCAGCGCAACCGGTGCGGGCGAGGAAAAAAACGCCTCGACCACTTCCGGCGCGATCAATGCAGCCGCCAGACCCTGCCGCTGCAAAACGTCTTCGTTCTCGTCCACGGAGGTCGAGATATCCATGGCGAGCGCTAGTGCAAGCCGGCAAGTCTCGGCCCGTAGGGGGCTGGCCAGAACGGCCAGACCCAGTGCTATCAGCCAGCGGATCACCAGGTGCCGGTGCTTTCCATGCTGGCCCAGGGTTCAGCTGGTGCCAGCGCTTCGCCGTTTTGCAGCAGTTCGACTGAGATATTGTCCGGAGACCGAACAAACGCCATACGACCATCGCGCGGTGGGCGGTTGATAACGACGCCGTTGTCCTGCAGGTGCTGACAAACTTCGTAGATGTTATCCACACCGTAGGCTAAGTGCCCGAAATGGCGGCTGTCGCTGGGCAGACTATCGTCGCCGTCCCAGTTGTGCGTCAGTTCGATAGGCCGATCCTCTTGCCCCGGGGGCGCCATGAAGATCAGCGAAAACCGGCCCTGTTCGCTGTCATACCGGCGGGTTTCCTTCAGGCCCAGCAGTTCATAGAACGCGATCGACTTCTCCAGATCCTTCACGCGGACCATGGTGTGAAGATATGTCAGCCCCATTGTGGCTTCCTTTCTATTCAGGTGATGCGCTGCAGCTTAGCGCGCGGACCAACCGTGTCGAGGGGCAGGGCGGACACAATTTGGAAATTGCGACGCTGGGTGCACATGTCGCGGTTCCGGTCAGCGAATTGTCGAGATATAGTGGTGGGCGACTCATTGCTGGAAAGGAACTTTCATGCCGCTGTCCTCTGACCAACTGGCCGAGATCGAAGCGCAACGGGCGCAATCGCATCCAACACGCCGCGTTGTAGCCGAGGGGATGGAAGACCACCTCTATACCGCGCATCAGGTGCTAGACCACGGCTTTGTACGCGTGATTGATTACATGGGGGATGACGCAGCAATTTGTCAGGCGGCACGTGTGTCTTACGGCAAGGGTACCAAATCGGTGCAGAACGATGAGGGTCTGATCCGCTATCTCATGCGGCACTGGCATTCGACCCCATTCGAAATGTGCGAGATCAAGTTGCATGTCAAACTGCCGGTCTTTGTCGCCCGACAGTGGATTCGTCACCGGACAGCGAACGTGAACGAGTATTCCGCGCGCTATTCGATTCTGGACCGAGAGTTCTATATCCCCGCGCCGGACCATGTGGCCGCACAATCCGAAGTGAACAATCAAGGCCGGGGCGACGCCTTGCAAGGGGAAGAGGCGGCCCGCGTTCTTGAGATGCTCAAGGCCGATAGCGCGCGGTGCTACGACAATTACGAAGCGATGATCAACCAGGATGGTCAACAGGGGCTGGCACGTGAACTGGCGCGGATGAACCTGCCTGCGAATATCTACACGCAGTGGTACTGGAAGGTCGACCTGCACAACCTGTTCCACTTCCTGCGTCTGAGGGCGGACCCGCACGCTCAGTACGAAATCCGGGTTTATGCCGACATGATGTGCAAGATCGTCGCGGATTGGGTGCCATTCGCATACAAGGCGTTCGAAGACTATCGTTTGGGTGCTGTCAATCTGTCGGCACAGATGGTCGATAGCCTACGACGGATGCTGGCGGGCGAAACTGTGACACAGGAAAACTCGGGCATGACTGCGCGCGAGTGGCGCGAGTTCGAGGCGGTGATCCGCGAGGGTTAACGCCGACATAGCCCTAACCTCTGATGCCATGACGACTTTCAAAGGTCGCATGGCATCGATCTTCTGCATGATTTGGGAGCGTTCCAAAGTTGTAGAGTTCGGCGAAAACACAACAATTCATGCCGATACCAAACCGGCACGAGGATAAGGTTTCCAACCTTCCAGAATGGACAACGGCCGGAAATTGGCCGTTGGCCTGCTTTTAGTACCCGCAGATGACGGGGTGTTTTATAACGGCTTCAAATCAGAGGCCATTTGGCGGCCGTCACGTCCGTCTTGCAGCTCGTACGAGACTTTCTGATTGTCAGCGAGTCCGGTCAGACCGGACCGTTCTACGGCCGAGATATGAACAAAAACGTCCTTGCCACCTTCGTCAGGGGCAATAAACCCATAGCCTTTCGTGGTATTAAACCATTTCACGGTGCCAGTTGGCATTTCCCGTGTCTCCTTCTACTTACACGTTGTCCCACAAAATTGGTGGGGGCAGTGGTTGACGTAACCACAACGCATCACCGCTTCGCCCACACGACGCGGCCCGAATTGTGTGTTTCGTCTTTTTCAACATTGCACGGTGAAGTAAAAAATCAAGAATTACCGAATGAAACAGGCAAAAATGCTAAGAATTCATACAAGTACAGGAGCAGCCCCAAAATGCGTCTTTATGGTCTGAAAAACTGCGATACGTGCCGTAAGGCATTGAAATCAATTGACGATATCGAGTTCGTGGACGTTCGGGTGCAAGGAGTTCCCGATTTTGTGCTGGCGAAGGCGTTTGATGTGTTCGGCGAAGCTTTGCTCAATACCCGCTCCACAACTTGGCGTGGATTGGACGCGGATGAACGCGCGCGGCCACCTTTGGAGTTGTTGAAGGAACACCCGACTTTGATGAAGCGCCCCTTGATCGAAAATGACGGCACGTTGTTGTTGGGGTGGACCGCGGACACAAAGGAAAGCCTTGGTGTTGCGTGATCGGGCACTTATGTGTCTGACGTAAAGATGAGGGTATAAATGCGCAACGCATCAATGATTTTGGGCGTCATTGCCGGACTGATCGGGATGATTGTCGGTTTTTTTGGCTATGGCTATGTCGCATTCATAGACCACTACGGTGAGATTGAAGGGCTAGCTGAACAGGTGGACAATGCTCAGTTCATTCAGGCCGCTTCCATTATCGCGCCTCTGCTTGCTATCGCAGGCGGCGCAATGGCGCATTCGCGTGCTCTGATCGGTGGGATATTGCTGCTGATTTCAGCGGTCGGGATGTATTTCGCGTTTGGTTTCAATGTCTTTACGATGTTCCCGGTGGCCTTTGCAGCTGTGGCTGGCATCCTTGGGCTGGCCGCGGGAAAACCGGACGAGCCCAAGGCACATTTCTAGGTCACTTGATACGCAGGATTCGGTCGAGTGAGAGCGGACCTGCGCCATTGATGACGATCACAAGCAAGACGAATGTCCAAAGCGTACGCTGGTCCAGCACGTTGGGTGCAGCCGTGAAGAAGCTGCCCAGCGCCGCCCCGTGGCCAGTGACGTCGACGATCGTCTGGACCCAGACGAAACCGATCATGCCCAATGCGGCAAACCGCGACAGAAGCCCGATCAGGATCAACGCAGGAAGCAGAAATTCTGCCCATGTTCCTGCGACGGCAATAGCCCAATGGAAGATGCCCAGTTGCGAACTGTCATAGCTGACCGCTTCCATTGCTTTAGGAAAGATCTGCACATAAGCCCCGTCCGACGGGAAAAGAAAACCGAAAAAGCCGCTTCCAAGTTTGGTCGTGGCCGAATTCCAGTAGTAAACCAACAGGGTTGCCGCAAATACCAGTCGCGCCAGGGTCGGCGTCAACCAGCCAGAGGTCATTTCCAACCTTCCCAGCGTATTGTTGTGCAATGAGATCAGGGCAGTCATGTTGCCAGCCTTTCGATAGTCACAGAAGTTATTGCGCCGCCCTGCAAAAGCAGCGCCAGAGTGGCCCCAAGGTCAAATTCGGGGAAGTCGGCAGAGGTTTTTTCGAACGCCTCGCCAATGGTAAGCCCGGCTTGAACTCGAGCGATCCAGTCCGCTCCGCCTTTTGGCAGCAAATGCGGGGCAGGATCGAATTCGGGCCGGGTGATCAGGACGTCTTCGGCCCCGGGCGCGGGTTTAGGCGCACCATCTTCGGTATTGAATCGCCAGATCGAATACAGCGGCCATTCCGAACGAAGAACCGTCATGGAGGGCGCAAACTCCAGTTTGGCCAAAACGATTTCTTCTGGTGGGACGGCCAGCGCATCCGGCGGTGCAGCCTGACTGTCCGCCGCGTGATAAGATCGGCGCAAAGCCAGTTCCAGATGTGCAACGTCAGCGAGGTAGCCGAGATGAGACAGCTGCTCCATCCCTGCAAGAAACTCGGGAAATTCCTCACCATAGAACATCATCAATGGTGAAGAAGGGGGGTGTTTGCGCAGGAAAAGCCCGGCAAGCCCGTCCATGTTTTGCGGTCCCAAGAGCTTTGCGATCACAGGGAAGGCCTGATGCATCGCTTCGGTCAATGAAACCGCCACGTTGTTGCGATAGACGCTGAACCGCCGCCCGGCGGGGCGTTCCTCGGCATCCCACAGTCCTTCCGGAACAACCGCCGACGGGTCTAGCAGGGCTGCGCGGAATGTTGTTTGCGAAACGCTCATGCGGGAATGCGGTCCAGTGCCGCTTGCGCCCGGTCAGCTTCGGTCCGAAGAACGTGCCATTCGGGTACATCCGTATCCCATTCGATCAGAACGGGTTTTGGGCCGGAACGCTCTAACACGTAGTCCAGCAACGCCCAAACCGGATCGACGACCTCTCGACCGTGGCTGTCGATCAGCAACGGACGGCCGTGGTCGTCTTCGTCCTCGTCATGGCCGCCAAGGTGGATCTCATGGACGTTGTCCAGCGGGTAGGCATCGATATAGCTCTGCGGGGAAAAATTCAGATTTGTAGCTGATACAAAGACGTTGTTCACGTCCAGCAAAAGCCCACATCCTGTTCGACGAGCGATTTCCCGCAGGAATTCAGGCTCGGACCAAGTGCTTTCCTCAAATGCCAAATAGCTGGAAGGGTTTTCCAGCAGCATTTGCCGCCCGACAGTATCCTGAATCTTGTCGATATGCGCACAGACGCGGGCCAGTGTTTCGTCTGTATAGGGCAGGGGCAGAAGGTCGTTCAGGAAGTGACTGTCGTGGGTCGACCATGCCAAGTGTTCGGAAAAGCTGGCGGGGTTCAACCAACCAACAAGGTGTTTCAGCCGCGCCAGATGATCGGCATCCAGGGGGCCTTCGCCACCGATAGAAAGGCCGACGCCGTGGACCGAAATGGGAAATTTTTCAGAGAGGTGGCGCAATTGCGCAAGCGGCCTGCCGCCATCACCCATGTAGTTTTCTGCGTGAATCTCAAGCCAGCCGACAGGATGGGCATGGTCCAGAATCTGGTCATAATGCTGGGGTTTGTACCCGACACCGGGCACGGCGGGCAGCCTGTTTGATCGAAGTGAACTATCCAGCATGTACAAATCCTCCGGTCACGAAAAGAGGCGGGCGATAGGGCCCGCCCCTCCGAGTCTCAGATGCTTGGGCTTATGCCGGCAGGTCGCGCTCCAGCGGCTCCAGCGAACCTTTACGGTTATCCGGCAGTTCGATATCGGCGCAGGTGCCCGCGTCGACTAAGGTCCAGGCGTTGCCCTGGTAGTCAACGGTTGAGGTGCCGGCGCAGGTTGTGCCGGGGCCTGCGGCACAGTCGTTCTGACCGGCCTTAGACACGCCATAGCATTTCTCTTTGGCTTGTGCGGTAGCGGTTGTCGCTGCACCAGAAACGGCTGCGGCAACTGCGGTTGCGATAACCAGGGTTTTTGCTGTGTTCGACATCTCGGTAATCCCTTTTGATGACTGCGTATGTCTTCTTGTGACAATGACAAAGTAGTAGCTTAATCGGGGCAGGTGAATTCACGAGCCCGTGTCTCACAACCCCGTCAAAGAGCGTAATGCCCCCTTGAAGGTTAACAGACTGTTTTTGAAATGAAAAATGGAAAATGTTTCAATCCGGCCCCGAAAATGGGGCCGGACTTCGGGCGATTTGTCGCCGAATGTTACAGAAGGTCGGGTGGGGTCGCGGCCAAAGACAGCTCTTTTGTTACAGCCTCAAGCGATTGAACCTGCGTCTGTTTTTCACCGAGCCGGCGCACACTTACGGTACGTTCGTCTACTTCGCGATGACCCACGGCCAAAATGACCGGAACCTTGCCGACCGAATGTTCGCGGACTTTGTAGTTGATCTTCTCGTTACGGATATCCGCCTCAGCGCGCACGCCTGCAGCTTTGAGTGTCTCAACCACTTCCAGCACATAATCATCCGCCTCTGACGTAATTGAGGCAACCACGACCTGACGCGGTGCCAGCCAGAACGGCAGCTTGCCAGCGTGCTCTTCGATCAGGATACCGATGAAGCGTTCGAACGAGCCCAGGGTCGCCCGGTGCAGCATGAACGGACGGTGCTTCGCACCATCGGCACCGATAAAGCTGGCGTCCAGACGCTCGGGAAGGTTGGGGTCAACCTGCAGGGTGCCGCACTGCCAGTCCCGGCCGATTGCGTCGGTCAGGGTAAACTCCAGCTTTGGACCATAGAATGCGCCTTCACCTTCGAGAGTCTCGTAGTCATACCCAGCAGCTTTGCAGGCATCTCCCAGAGCTTTTTCGACCAGATCCCAGCTTTCGTCCGACCCGATGCGTTTCTCTGGACGGGTGGAAAGCTTGATGGTCCAATTGTGGAAACCCAAATCTGCATAGACCTTGGACAGAAAGGCAATAAACTTCGCGGTCTCGGATTCGATCTGTTCCTCTGCACAGAAGATGTGGCCATCGTCCTGAGTAAAGCCGCGTACCCGCATGATCCCGTGCAGGGCACCCGAGGGTTCATAGCGGTTACAAGAACCGAATTCCGCCATGCGCAGGGGCAGGTCGCGATAGGACTTCAGGCCCTGATTGAACACCTGCACGTGGCAGGGGCAGTTCATCGGCTTCAGTGCGTTGATCGCCTTTTCGCGAGCATGCTCCTCGTCCACTTCGACGATGAACATGTTCTCTTGGTACTTGTCCCAATGGCCGGAGGCTTCCCACAATTTGCGGTCGACGACTTGAGGGGTGTTCACCTCGACATAGCCGTCCCGCTCCTGCATGCGACGCATATAGTCCTGCAGCGTGGTGTAGATTTTCCAGCCGTTCGGATGCCAGAAGATCTGACCAGGGGCCTCTTCCTGCATGTGGAACAGGTCCATTTCCTTGCCCAGCTTTCGGTGGTCGCGCTTGGCGGCCTCTTCCAGCATATGCAGGTGCGCTTTCAGCTTTTCCTTGCCGGTGAAAGCCACGCCATAAATACGCTGCAGCATCGCACGCGAACTGTCGCCACGCCAATAGGCGCCAGCAATGCTCATCAGCTTGAAGGCGTCGCCCGGCAGTTGGCCGGTGTGTTGCAGGTGCGGACCGCGGCACAGATCCTGCCAGTGGCCGTGCCAGTACATCCGCAGCGGTTCATCACCTGGAATGGACTCGATCAGCTCGACCTTGTAGGGCTCGTTATTGGCCTTGTAGAACTCGATCGCCCGCTGACGATCCCAGATCTCAGTGGTGACAGGATCACGCTTGTTGATGATCTCTTTCATCTTTTTTTCGATGAGGCCGAGATCTTCAGGCGTAAACGGTTCCTCTCGGTCGAAATCATAATACCAGCCGTTGTCGATAACGGGGCCGATGGTGACCTTGGTTGCGGGCCAGATTTCCTGAACCGCGCGCGCCATCACATGGGCTAGATCGTGACGGATCAGTTCGTTGGCTTGTTCCTCATCCTTCATGGTGTGGATGGCGATCTGCGCGTCAGAATCGATGGGCCACTGCAGGTCCCAGTGCTGGCCGTTCACCGTGGCTGAAATCGCCTTTTTGGCCAATGAAGTCGAAATATCGGCAGCGACCTGCGCGGGCGTCACGCCTGCGTCAAAGGATCGGGAATTGCCGTCGGGAAAAGTAAGGGAGACTGACTGTGAGTCCAGGGCCATATCGGCTCTCCTCGTCGGTTTGGCGCCCACTGAACGCCCGGTTGCGGGTTATGTTTGTTCGATCCATTTGGCAGGTGCAGCATGACCTGTCAAGCGCGGAACTGTACCCGACCTGACGCAGCGAGAGGTCGAAATTCGGCAATTGCGGCCCGCAGACAGCCGTGCATGATGATCGGCAAAGAGAAAGAGGGCGACATGGCAGCGACGGATTTTCTGAGCACCGCGCAGGGGCGGCGGTTGGCGTATCACAAGAGTGAGGGCACTGGGCCGACCATTGTGTTTCTCGGCGGGCTCAAGTCTGACATGGAGGGTACCAAGGCCGTCCATCTTGAGGCCTGGGCCAAGGCGCGTGGTCAGGCGTTCCTGCGGTTCGACTATTCCGGCCACGGCGAAAGTTCTGGCAAGTTCGAAGGCGGCTGCATCGGTGACTGGCATGAGGATACCTTGGCGGCCGTGGAGGAACTGACTTTGGGGCCGCTGCTTGTTGTCGGATCGTCGATGGGCGGCTGGCAGGCGCTTTTGCTGGCAAAAGCGATACCGGATCGGATTGCGGGCATGGTTACAATCGCCGCGGCCCCGGATTTTACCGAGGATGGGTATTGGGCATCATTCACTGACACGCAAAAACAGGTGTTGGAGACTGAAGGCTATGTCGAGTTACCCTCGGACTATATGGAGCCCTACATCATCACAAAGCGTATGATCGAGGATGGAAGACAACAGCTGGTTTTGCGGGATGGAATGAACCTTCCTTTTCCGGTTCGTTTTCTGCAGGGGACTGCAGATACGGCGGTTTCCAGTGCGACCGCAATGCGTCTATTGGACCACGCCACGGGACCTGACATGCGCCTGCTTTTGGTCAAGGACGCTGACCACAGGTTTTCGGACGGGCCATGCCTTGAGATCATCGAAAACGCCGTGCTTGAAGTGATGGGCGTGCAATGATCCAGGCATTCGGCAAAATTATAGGTCGTTTTCTTCTAGTGCTGGTTGCGGCTGGCGCTTTGATCTATTGGTTCGGCCCCCGCGAAGAGGTGAACCTGAATCCGACATTTGAACCCCGCAAGTTTGGCGAAGGGGTGCAGGTCTATTTCGAAAGCGTAGAGTCCACTTTCGATGACATTACTCCGGGTGTTGAGAAACGGGTTATCTGGCACGACGGGTTCAAAGAACAGCGCACGCCGGTTTCCATCCTGTATGTGCACGGGTTTTCCGCCTCGTCCGAAGAAATTCGCCCGGTCCCCGATATGGTCGCAGAGGCTTTGGGGGCCAATCTGGTCTACACCCGCTTGCAGGGCCATGGGCGCGGTGGGGATGCAATGGCCGACGGCACCGCCTCGGGGTGGATGCAGGATATGGCCGAAGGGCTGGCCGCCGCTCGGGCAGTGGGCGGTCAGGTTGTCGTGATTTCAACCTCGACCGGAGGAACATTGGCTGCAGCAGCGGCTTTGGACGACGCGCTGATGGAAAACGTTGCGGGGCTGGTCTTTGTCTCTCCGAATTTCGGTGTGAACACGCCTGGTGCCTGGATACCCGGCCTTCCATGGGCGCGCAGCTGGCTGCCATTGATCATGGGAGAAGAACGGGACGTCTCTGGCCCGGACCCGGAAAAGAACAAGTACTGGTCGTCGGTCTATCCGTGGGAAGCAGTTGTGCCTATGACCGCTTTGGTCGAGACGGTTTATGCCCTGGACTTCTCGCAGGCGCGTGTCCCGGCGCTGTTCTGGTTCTCTGACGATGATCAGGTTGTGCGCCCGGACCTGACCCACAAGGTGGCCGAAGCTTGGGGCGGGCCTGCAAGTGTTCAGACGGTTACGATGGGGCCGGGGGATGACCCATCATCCCATGTCATTGCGGGGCGCTTGATGTCTCCGGGACAGACCGATGCCGCGGTGGCTGGAATTCTGACATGGCTGAAGGAGCAGGGGATCTAATGATGGAACAGCGCGTCAGCTTAATAACAGTCGGAGTGGAAGACCCAGAAGCCGCAGCCGTGTTTTATGAAAAGATCGGCTGGCAACGTGTCGAGAGCCCGGATGGTGTGATTGCCTTTGACTTGATCGGGCAGACCTTGGGGCTTTACCCATTGCCTGCGCTGGCCGATGAGATTGGTGTCGATGTCGGCACCTTGGGTAGCGGAGCACTTACGCTCAGCTATAATTGCCGGTCGAAAGAAGAGGTCGCGCAGGTCCTGAGCAAGGTCGAAGACGCCGGCGCCGAGGTTTTGAAATCTGCGTCTGACGTGTTCTGGGGTGGGCATCACGGTTATTTCCGCGCGCCCGAGGGCACGATCTGGGAGGTGGCATTCAACCCATTCTCGCCACTGGCCTCGGATGGTGCGTTTCGTTGGAACGGATACCGGTGATGCGCAAGCCGGGCAGCATGTGGAGCCTTGAAACCCTTGGCCGCGTGCGCCTGTCCAAGCACTTTTTTATGCGGGATTTTCTTTATTCCGAGATCGGAAATTTCCATGAAAAACAAAATCTTCCCGACAATCCCGATCTTGCCATAGAGACTGGTCGGGCCTTTTGCCAGACGTTGCTGGACCCGTTAGAGGAAACGTTCGGACGTGTTGCCGTGCGCTCGGGCTACCGGTCGCCGTCTCTAAACCAATTTGGCAATGAAAACCGGCTGAACTGTGCTCGAAATGATAATCCGCTGGAGTGCCACATATGGGATTGGGGTACCGGCGATTATCGGGTTGCTGGGGCGTCGATTGTCATTCCTTGGTTCGCGGATCGTTATGCGGAAGGCCGGGATTGGCGCGATCTTGCGTGGTGGATGCACGACCATCTGGAGTATTCGGAGATTTGGTTCTTTCCAAAGCTCTGCGCCTTCAATCTGGTGTGGCGACCAATTCCCCTTCAGCGTATCGACAGCTACATCGGCCCGCGCGGGTGCCTGTTGCGTGCGGGCGAAAACCCGGACGAAGACCCGAAAACCCGCCAGAGGCGCTATGCGGACTTTCCCAAGTTTCGCGGGATTGCCTATCCGTGAAGTTTAACTTGCCGACGCTGATAAAACCTCTCATCCTGCTATAAAACGAAGCCGCCGAAGAAGCTGAGATGAAGGAGGCCGCGATTGATCGAGCCGCTGGTTCTATTGCCTGGATTGATGTGCGATTCCAGGGTGTTTGCCCCACAGATCGCCTACTTTTCCCGTCAACGCGCGGTCACGGTTGCACCGGTCACGTTGGGCGAGCGGATAGAAGAGATCGCATCAGGCCTTTTGGATCAGTTGCCACATCGTTTCGCGCTTGCGGGATTTAGTATGGGTGGCGTGGTGGCGCTGGAGCTCATTCGCCGAGCGCCCGATCGGGTATCGCGCTTGTGCCTGATATCCACAGATGCGCAGGCCGACACACCTCAGATCGCGGCGGCAAGAGAAGAGCACATGGTCGGTGCCAAGGCCGGACGGCTAGAGGAGGTTATGCGTAAAATTCTTGGGTCAGACACGCTGGCCCCGGGGCCAAAGCGCGTTCCCATTCTGAATGACGTGACAGCGATGGCATTGGATCAGGGGGCAGGTGTTTTTGAACGTCAAATGCGTGCTTTGCAGCGGCGTCCGGATCAGCAAGGTGCGCTGAGGATGATCAAGGTTCCCACATTGGTGTTGTGTGGGGCGCACGACCTTTTGACGCCGACGCGAAAACACGCTTTCATGGCAGATCTGATCCCGGACGCCGAACTCAAAGTGGTTGAGGACGCGGGGCATCTGCCGACGCTGGAAACCCCTCAGGTCGTCAATGAGGCAATTGAAAACTGGCTAAGCACGCCGGTAAAGGCCACTTACGGGTAAAGCGCTGCGCGCTCGGACTTGCTGAGGATCACGGGCTCGGCAACAGGCGAAGATGTGGCACGGTCGAAGAACGGTGTGTTTTTCCAACTGCCCGACATACGTGATTTCGCAACACGTGTCAGCAGCCCGTAAACAGCGGCCCCGATTTTCTGATGGGTCTGTTTGCCGTTACCTTTGGGTATGAAACCGCGCGTCGTGATCGGGCCCAGACCGCTTGGGTCGGGGATGCGTTTGACGATAAAGCCTGCAAACGGGAATTTGGGTGTCTGCGGTGTGGTCGCCAGCGGGGCGTTGCAGCAACTGGCATACCACCGCAACATCCCCTTTGGGCTTAGCTGCATCAGGGCAAGATGCTCTAAGCCACCGTCAAAAACGATCTCTTCCGGTAGCATCTGCAGAATCTCAACGGGGCCGGGGGCGGGGTCTGGCTGCCCGAAATACAATTGGGCTGCGCGGCAATCATGACAGTAGCAGACGACATGCGTGCCATGTCTCACGCCTGCGGCGGTGATCCGCCCGTGCAGGGAACCGCAAGAGCAGGAAAATGGGGTATCTTTCGCCACTTTCCTACCCATCAATCTTACGCCACTTTGTTTTTGTTTGCGGCGCGGCGCTGTGGTTTGCGCGCATTTGCATTCATGAAATCAATCACAAGCGGCCGGATGTTGTCCCTCCAGCTGCGACCCGCGAAAATACCGTAGTGACCCGCGCCGGGTTCAACATGGCTTGCCTTTTTCGCATCCGGCAGACCGGTGCACAGGTCCAGCGCGGCAATGCATTGGCCGGGTGCGGAGATATCGTCGTTTGCACCTTCGACCGATTTGACCGCAACATCCGTGATTTTGCCTATATCGACCTTGTGACCTGCAACAACGAACTCATTGCGGGCAATCTCGCGGTTTTTGAACACGCGCTCGACCGTGGAAAGATAAAACTCGGCGGTCATATCCATGACGGCCAGATATTCATCGTAGAACCGGTTGTGCGCATCGTGATCGGACGCCTCGCCGCGCATCACGCGCTGGATCTGATCCGAGAACGCTTTGGAGTGGCGGTCACCATTCATCGACATGAACGACGCCAGCTGCAGCAGGCCGGGGTAAACCATGCGGCCGACGCCCTTATATTTGAAGCCAACGCGCTGGATCATGGTTTCTTCCAGTTGGCCCATGGTCACGCGGCGGCCGAAATCGGTCACATCGGTCGGGGTGGCATCAGGATCAACCGGCCCACCAATCAGGGTCAGCGTGCTTGGCTGGGCCTTAGGTTCAACCTCGGCCAGATAGGCCGTTGCGGCAAGGGTTAACGGGGCAGGCTGGCATACGGCGACGACATGCGTATCCGGGCCCAGCTCCTTCATAAAATCGACAAGGTACAGCGTGTAATCCTCGACATCGAACTTGCCTTCGGAAACGGGGATATCACGCGCATTATGCCAGTCGGTTACGTAAACTTCACAATTGACCAGCAGGCTTTTCACGGTCGAACGCAACAAAGTCGCGTAGTGCCCGGACATTGGTGCCACCAGCAGCACCTTACGGGGTTGTTCTTCGCGTCCATTGACGCGAATATGGATCAGGTCGCCAAATGGGCGCTCCATTACGGGAACAATATCAACAAGGTGGTCTTTGCCATCCTCACACGTAAACGTTCGAATGCCCCAGTCCGGCTTTGCGATCATGCGCTGAAAAGTGCGCTCGGTCACTTCGCCCCATGCAGCCATCATGCTGAACGCCGGGTTGGGGATCATGGAAAACAGCGGGTAAGACGCCATCGCGCTGGCTGTTGCCCCCATCCATTGGTTCGTATTGCGCATGGTTTCCATCAGATCGTAGGTCATCATGTAGCGCATTTAGGGGGCCTCCTGGCTGCCGGTGTGAGTGTCGGACCATTCGTCGCTTTGCTCCCCAGGCCCACGACGATTATTCTGCATAGCAGCGAGGTTAGGGGGGAATTGTTAAAATGACAACAACTGAACACCAGACACCGGAACTCACCCCGGAACGCCTTGAGAGACTTAAGGAAAATATGGATCGGGTCGAGGAGCTTTCCAAACGCCTTATTGAGGCGATGTCAGGAAAGAAGGGTCATAACCCGGCTTTGGACGGTCCGAATCAAGACCTTTATGCAAAGGCAGCATCGGCGTATTGGGCTGAGGCTATGCAGAACCCCGCCAAGCTGTTGGAGCAGCAGATTGAGTTCTGGGGTCAGTCTGTTCTGAACTTCGCCGAGGCGCAGCAGGCGCTGGTAGGTGGTGAGGCGGACGACGCTGCGTCCGCCCCCCGGGACAAGCGGTTTTCCAACCCTCTGTGGGACACCAATCCGTATTTCAAATTTATTCGCCAGCAATACGAGACCAACGCGCAGGCAATCTCGCAAGCCGTGGCTTCGGTTGACGACCTGGATGTGAAGGATAAGCAGCGGCTGGCGTTCTTCTCGCAGCAGATCATCGACATGATGTCGCCGACGAACTTTCTGGCGACCAATCCCGATGCGCTGGAAAAGGCGGTCGAAACGGAAGGCCAGTCACTGATCCAGGGGTTGGAAAACCTCGTGGCCGATCTTGAGGCCAATGACGGTGAGATGGTGGTGAAGTTGGCCGATGACAGCGCCTTTGAGGTTGGCGGCAATATCGCGACAACGCCCGGCGATGTGATCTATCGCAACCGGCTGATGGAGCTGATCCAGTACAAACCGGCGACCGAGACGGTGCACGAAACACCGCTGGTGCTGTTCCCGCCCTGGATCAACAAGTTCTACATTCTGGACCTCAAGGCGCAGAACAGCCTGATCAAATGGGTGACCGAGCAGGGCTATACCCTGTTCGTGGTCAGCTGGGTGAACGCCAATGAATCTCACGCCGATATCGGTATGGAGGATTATATCCAGGAAGGGTTCCTGACCGCGATCGAAGAGGTCAAGGCGATCTGCAAGGTCAAGCAGGTCAATGCGGTCGGCTATTGCATCGCGGGCACCACGCTCAGCTTGACGCTGTCGCTACTCAAGCAGCGCGGCGACAAGTCGATCAAATCGGCTACGTTCTTCACGGCCCTGACCGACTTTGGCGACCAGGGAGAGTTCACGCCCTTTCTGCAGAACGACTTTGTGGATGGGATCGAGGATCAGATCTCGGAGGACGGCGTTCTAAAAGCGTGGATCATCGGGCGCACGATGTCATTTCTGCGCTCCAAGGATCTGATCTACGGGCCTGCGATCCGCAGTTACATGATGGGCGAAACGCCGCCCGCGTTTGATCTGCTGTTTTGGAACGGGGACGGGGCCAATCTGCCCGGCCGCATGGCGGTGCAGTACCTGCGCGGCCTTTGCCAGCGCAATGACTTCGTCACCGACGGGTTCGAGCTGCTGGGGCACAAGCTGCATGTGCACGACGTGGACGTTCCCCTAATGGCGATCACCTGCGAGACGGATCACATCGCGGCGTGGAAGGCGTGCTATCGCGGGGTGCAACAGATGGGGTCGCGATCGAAGACGTTTATCGTCTCGGAATCGGGGCATATTGCGGGCATCGTGAACCCGCCTAGCAAGAAGAAATACGGCCACTACACCAACACCGATCTGAAGGCGGATCCCGAAACCTGGTTGAAAGAGGCCACGTATCACGAAGGGTCCTGGTGGCCCCGGTGGGAAGCCTGGTTGAAGAAGCGGTCGGGTAAACAGGTGCCCGCGCGAGCGACCGGCGATTCGGCCCATCCTGCCCTGGCTCCGGCGCCGGGGACCTATGTGCGGGTCAAGGCAAGTATTTGATTTTAATGCATCCCGTAGAATTATTCTGCAGTGCAGCAAGAAAAATCTTGCAATGCTGCGCTGCGGCAACCATATTGTCCTCAAGCTGATGAAAGCCGGGGTGGGCCCGGTTCGGCAAAAGGATTTAAGACAATGGCAAAGACGCAAGATTTCACCGCGACCCTGAAAGACGTTATGGGCGCGTTCCCTGTTGACACCGCCGCTCTGGAAGGTGCTTTCAAGTCGACCGCGACGCTGAACGAAAAGCTGTCGGGTGTTGCACTGGAAGCGGCTGAAAAGTCGGCTGAGATCTCGAACAAATGGACCAAGGACACCCTGGCCAAGCTGACCGAGATGTCGAAAGCCAAGGCAGAGCCTGCTGACTACGCCAAGGCAGCAACCGACTTCGCCAGCGCATCGGCTGAAGTTGCAGCTGAAAACATGGCGGCCTTCGCTGAGATCGCGAAAAAAGTTCAGTCCGAAACCGTTGAGCTGCTGATGGCGGCTGGCAAAGACGCAGCCGAAGACGCAACCGCGGCCGTCAAAAAAGCCACCAACGACGTGACTGCAGCTGCCAAGAAAGCTGCTGCTGCCAAGTAAGCAAACGCCGCGAGGCGCACCCACTCCTCCCAATCGGTGCTATCGCGCTGGGCAGGTCGAAAGACCTGCCCTTTCTTTTTGTGCTGCGCTCGCATAATCTCTGCTGCAATGCATCATCCTTGGGGAGGGTAAACGGTGTCGGAACAAGAAAAACCACTGTTGATCAAACGTTATGCCAGCCGTCGGCTGTATAACACCGAGACCAGCGACTACGTCACGCTTGAAGACATCGCGTCATTTATTCGGGACGGGCGCGAAGTGCAGATCATTGACCTAAAGTCAGGTGATGATCTGACGCGGCAATATCTGCTGCAAATTATTGCTGAACACGAAAGCCGCGGCGAAAACGTGCTGCCGGTCAATGTGCTGAACGATCTGGTGCGCAGCTACATGTTGCCGGGTGGCGGTGTGATGCCGCAATTCCTGCAGAGTTCGTTCGAAATGTTGCGCGAAAATCAGAACAAGATGATGGAAAACATGAACGCGATGAACCCGATGTCTCAGATGCCGGGATTCGATGCGTTGCAAGCGCAGCAGCAGGCGTTCCTTAAAGCTATGACAGGTGGTCTTTCCAGCGGCTGGTCCGGTCCTGACAAAGACGACGATGCTAAGCCCGAGTCCAATGAAGATCTGGACGACATAAAAAAGCAGTTGGCCGATTTACAGCAAAAGCTGTCCAAGCTGAACTGACACGATAGATGATGCGCTGGTTGATCCTGAGTATCACGCTACTTTGGATGCATCCCGCGCTGTCGCAGGGCGTTTTCTCAGACAAGTGGTCTCAGATATGTACGCTGGGGACGCAGTCGGATGTCGGCTGTGAAACTATTCGTGCACGCGAGATACTTGCTGCCGATCAGCCCCCTTGGCGCGCAATTGGGCGTGTCAATTTCGCCAGTCGGAGTCAAAAGTCTCATTGCACCGGTGTTCTTGTTTCAGACAGCCTTGTCCTGACCGCCGCGCATTGTCTTTTCAATACACCGCGTCAGCGATGGATTCCGCCCGCAAGCATCCGCTTTGCCGCTGGCTATCAGCGCGGAGAAGCCGCTGCAGTTTCAGACGTAAAAGGATATCAGGTCCATCCCGAACAGGGCATTGAGGGCCGGTTTGTTGACAGCGCTGGATTGGATTGGGCCATTCTGGAACTCAGCGAGCCAATAGGGCGACAGGTTGGCTTTCTGCCCCTGGCGGATGATGGCGCGGCTGGTGCATTTGTTGCGGGCTATCCCGGTATCCGCCCCCATGTGCTGAGCAGAACAAAGACCTGTCAGCCGCGCCGCCATTCAAGCGGTGTTCTATTGGCGGCTTGTCCTGTCATGATGGGGGATTCCGGCGCGCCTCTGTTGGCCGAGACGGAAACCGGTTTGCAAGTTGTGGGAACCTTGTCCCGCGTGGCTGCGACCCCTAATGGGGTCACAGCGCTGTTTCTGCCGATCGATCTTTTCGGGCTTGGGCCTTAGTCGTTCAGGTTCCGTAGATCGGAACGGGGCCTGTGACCTCGCCCACAGACGCCAGCAAGATATCCGCGATCACGTCCAGCTCGTCTTTTGTTAGCCGGACCGGCAGCCGGACGTCGCAGGCTTTCATGAGCATTGCACGGGTTTTCGGCAGTTCGAATTTTTCCGGCAGGAATTGCCAGTTCCAGAACGCGCGCGCATTGTCCTGACTCAGGCCAAAGACCTGAACCTTGACACCTCGGGCCTCGGCCGCAGCAGCGAAGGCGCGAATTTCGTTGTCGTCCATGCCCACAAGGTTGAACTGAATGGAATCCGGTGCCCGGCGTTCTGGTGCCAGTGGGGCAGGGACGTTGATATGGGGTGATGTATTCAGCCGGTCTGCAACATAGTCGTGGTTGGACAGGCCATCACTCACGCGACGCGCAAGTTCCGGGATTTGTGGCCGGATTACGGCAGCGCTGAGGTTGCTCATCCGCAAGTTATACAGCGGCAATTGGTTCTGCCAGCGGGCAAACGCTTGCTCCAACTCGGGTGAGTTGTCGCCTTGCGGTCCTTTGTGTTTTTTCCAGTTATGTTCGTATGCGCCCGACATGATCACGGCTTGGGCCACCAGATCCGCATCGTCGGTGATCAGAATGCCGCCTTCGCCCGCGTTGATCATCTTGTAGGACTGAAACGAGAAGCAGCCGATCTTACCGATCGTTCCGATATTGCGGCCATGCCAGGTTGTGCCCAGCGAATGAGCCGCGTCTTCGATCACCGGGATGTCGCGCGCGTCGCACAACGTCATGATGGCGTCCATATCTGAGGTGTGGCCGCGCATGTGGCTGATGATCACGGCCTGAACACCGTCCAGCTTGGCCTCGAAATCCGCAATGTCGATGCGATAGTTTTCACCCACTTCGCACAGTACCGGAATGCAGTCCGCATGCACGACCGAGGACGGAACGGCGGCAAACGTAAAGCCTGGGATCAACACCCGCGCGTCCCGCGGCAGGCCGAGGGCCTTGAGCGACAGGAACAGAGCCGCCGAGCAAGAGGATACCGCCAGCGCGTATTTGCTGCCCAGCAGTTCGGCGAATTCGGCCTCAAGCAACGCAACCGGCGCGTCCTGCGGTGCAGTATAGCGAAACAGGTCGCCAGACTGCATCAAAGCGTCGATGGCTTCCTTGGCTGCTGGGGGGATGGGTTCGGCGTCATGAACGTTAGGAGGAAGCGTCATATTTGATTTTCCCAAATTCTATCTTTGGGAAAGTTAAAGCTAAACGAAATGCAAGCCAAGCCCTCATTCGCCCAAAAGGCGAAATTTCACCGATCCTTGAAACCCTAGTAGTCAGAAACCAAGACGATCTCGCAGCGCGTACCACGTCATTGCCAGCGCCAGCAGGGGGCTGCGCAGGGCGGGGCCACCGGGGAAAGGCAGGGCTGGGACGCGAGCCATAGTGTCAAAGCCTTCGGCTTGCCCCTGAATGGCCAGCGCCATCAATTGTCCGGCATGCGTGGCCGTGCCGACGCCGTGCCCCGAATAGCCCGAGGCGGACAGGACATTCGGCGCGGTTCGCGCCAGATACGGCATCCGGCGCATGGTGATCGCCAGTGTTCCGCCCCATGCGTAATCGATTTTAACATCTTGTAAGTGGGGGAATATTTCGGTCATTGGCTTTCGCACCGTCGCGGCAATGTCGCTGGGGAAACGGTAGCCATAGCTTTCGCCACCACCAAACAGCAACCGCCCATCGGCGCTGAGGCGGAAATAGTTCACGACGAACTTGGTGTCGGCTACGGCGACGTCGCGGGTCAGAACACACGCGGCATCCGCGCCCAACGGTTCGGTCGCAGCGATGAAATTGTTGATAGGCATGACCTTTGCGGCCACTTTGCGGTTCAGATCACCGAGGTATCCGTTGCAGGCCAGAATAACGTGGTCAGCCGTTACCGAGCCCTGTGAGGTTCGCACCACTGCCGGGGCGGTTTCTTCGACGCCCAAAACCTCGGTGCCTTCAAAGATCCGCACGCCTGCGTTTGCCGCAGCTTGAGCCAGACCCAGCGCAAAATTCAAAGGGTGCAGATGCGCGGCACCCATATCCAGATATCCCCCACGATATGTGGGCGAGGGGCACAGCGCATGGCCTGCGTCTTCGTTCAGAACCTCTATCTGATCATAGTTGTAGCGATCCGACAGGTGCTCAGCGTGGTCATGAAGCTCTTGCTGCTCACCGCTGCTGAGCCCCAGAACAGCCACGCCTGGTTTCAGGTCACAGTCGATCTGATGTTTCGCGATCAGGGATTTGACCAGATCCTTGGCGTCCTCGGCCAGATCCCACAGTTTGGCGGCATCGTCGTTACCGACCAGACGCTCAAGGTCTTCCTGATCCATCCGCTGCGCGCTGCCCAACTGACCGCCGTTGCGGCCAGAGGCCCCAAACCCCACGCGATGTGCTTCAAGCAGGACAACGTCGAACCCGGCCTCGGCCAGATGCAATGCAGCGGACAAGCCGGTATAGCCGCCGCCCACGATGCAAACATCGGCTTTCCCATCGCTAGTCAGCGCCGGGAACCGGTCGATCGGATTAGCTGTCGCAGCGTACCAGCTGGCCGGGTACTCGGCCTTGCGGTCGTTGGAATAAAGCAGATTCATCGCACGCCTCAGACGTTCATCAGCAGATGCTCGCGCTCCCACGGAGAGATGACCTGCAGGAATTCCTCGTACTCGGCGCGTTTTACGATGCCATAAACGCGGGCGAATTCGGGACCCAGAACCTCGTGCAGGGCGGCGGCCTCATCAAACAGGTCCAGCGCGTTGCCCATAACCTGTGGGATGTCACCTTCGCCCTCATAGGCATCGCCGTAGAACTGGCGACGAGGGCGTTCTTGCCGGGTCAGGCCCAAATAGCCACAAGCGAGGGAAAGCGCGATGCCCAGATACGGGTTGCAATCCATCCCGGCAATCCGGTTTTCCACGCGGCGCGCCTCGGGGCCGGACAGGGGAACGCGAATACCGGTGGTACGGTTGTCGCGCGCCCATTCCAGATTGATAGGTGCGGCGTGGTCTTTCACGTAACGACGGTAAGAATTCACGTAAGGCGCCATCACTGCCAGACCTGCCGGCAGGTGGTTCTGCAACCCGGCAATGAAGTTGTAGAACGCGTCCGTTTCACCGCCTTGAGGGCCCGAGAAGATGTTCTGCCCTGTCTCTATATCGATGATCGAGTGGTGGATATGCATGGCCGAGCCAGGCTCATCCTCGATCGGTTTTGCCATGAAGGTAGCAAAGCAGTTGTGGCGCAGCGCGGCCTCGCGGATCAGGCGTTTGAAGTAGAATACTTCGTCGGCCAGCTTGACGGGGTCGCCGTGGCGCAGATTGATCTCTAACTGACCTGCGCCGCCTTCTTGTGTGATGCCGTCGATTTCGAACCCCTGATGTTCGGCGAAATCATAAATGTCGTCGATCACCGGCCCGAATTCATCTACCGCGGTCATCGAATAGGCCTGCCGCGCGGCCGCCGGACGGCCCGAACGGCCCATCATGGGTTTGATCCCATGCGCCGGGTCGACGTTTGGCGCGACCAGAAAGAACTCCATCTCAGGCGCGACGATCGGGTCCCAACCTTTGTCGTGGTACAGCTGCACCACGCGTTTCAGCACGTTGCGCGGGCTAAACGGGATCGGCTCACCATCGCGGTCATAAGCGTCGTGGATAACCTGTAGCGTCCAATCGCCGGTCCAGGGCGCTGCCGAGGCCGTCGAAAAGTCAGGCTTCAGGATCATGTCCCGTTCGATAAAGCCGTCATCGCCTGCCGCTTCGCCCCAGTCGCCGGTGATGGTCTGATAAAAGATACTGTCGGGCAGGTGAAAATACGTTTGCCGCGCGAACTTGCTGGCTGGCACAGCTTTGCCCCGCGCAATGCCCGGCAAATCCGAGATGATGCATTCGACTTCATCCAGCCTTTGACCGGTGATATAGGTTCTTGCTGCTTCTGGCAGCTGGTCTTTCCAGTCGGCCATCAGGCCCTCTCTTTCTTCAGAAATTCAGCCATTTGACGCCCGATTGTCGCGTTGTCATCTGGGCCGGGCAGGCGGTTAGCGGCAGCTTCCATCAGCGTATCGGGAACAACACCCTTACCGCGCGTTTCCATCAGGCCCTGAATAAAGGCATCGCCGTATTCTGGGTGGGCCTGCACGGTCCAGATGTTGTCGCCGTAGCTGACCATCGCATTGCGGCAAAAGTCGTTGGTTCCGGTCACACGTGCCCCTTCGGGCAGTTCAACCACCTGATCCTGATGCCAGGCATTTAAGGTGACGGTTTCGCCTTCGAAATCGTAATCAGTGCGCCCGACGGACCAACCGCCGTTGAATTTTTCAACCTTGCCCCCTAGCGCCTGTGCGATGATCTGGTGGCCAAAGCAAACGCCTATCAGGGGGCGACCGGTTTGTTGAATGGCGCGGATCAACTCCTCAAGCGGTGGGATCCAAGCATGATCCTCATACGCGCCATGGCGCGAGCCCGTGATGATCCAGCCATCGGCCTGAAAAGCATCTTTGGGGAAGCAACCGTCAACAACGGCGAAGGTTTCGTATGTAAATCCGTTGCCGTCCAGCAGCGCGGCAAACATCGCGTCGTATTCGCTAAACTGGTCCTGAAGTTCGTCAGGAGGATGGCCGGTCAGGAGGATGCCGATTTTCATGGGTCACCAAATTTGATCAAATTTATTCTAGCCCAGCGAATGCGGGCGGGCAAGGGGGCTCATACGGCTTCGATGTAACTCAGCCAATGGGTTTCGGATGGACGCTCAGAGAACCGTTTGATTTCTTGACGCTTGGTCATGGCGAAATAGCGGATCAGGTCAGCTGGAAAGATACGCGCGACGCTTGCGTCTGTTTCGAAGGCCGCGATTGCCTGTGCCCAGTCGGCAGCCAAGTGTGGCAGCCCGCCGATCTCGTAGGCATTTCCTGAAATCGGGGCGGGCGGTTCCGTCTGATCCTGAATACCGTTCATGGCGGCCCCCAATACAGCGGCCAGCATCAGATAAGGGTTAATGTCCCCACCGGCGACGCGATGCTCGATCCGTCGCGCAGCCGGAGCGCCACCGGGAATGCGCACAGCAGCAGTGCGGTTTTCATACGCCCAACTTGCACCGGTTGGGGCGTGCGCGCCCGGAACTAGGCGTGTGTAAGAGTTTCCATGCGGTGCAAAGACAAGCGTGCAACCGGGCATCGCAGTCAGGCATCCGGCAACGGCCCAGCGCAGCAAATCGGTGCCTTCGGGGCCGCCATTGTCGAAAACGTTGCGTCCCTGTTGATCCACGACCGAGAAATGCACATGCATCCCGTTGCCAGCGTCATCGGCATAGGGTTTCGCCATGAAGGTGGCGGTGAACCCGTGTTTGCGGGCAAGACCACGCGCCAAGGTCTTGAAAAGCCATGTATCATCGGCGCAGCGCATAGCGTCTTGGTGGTTCAGGTTGATTTCGAACTGCCCGACTCCGCTTTCTGAGATAGCGGTTTGTGCGGGAATTCCCATCGCGGCGCACCCATCATAGAGATCGGTAAAGAACGCATCGAAGGCATCCATTTCGGCCATCGACAAAACTGCTTCATCCTGCAACCGCCGCTGGGTCACAGGGTTTATTGGCGGTTGCGGATGCGCGCCCGAGGTGTCCAACAAGGTGAATTCCAGTTCGGTCGCCGCTACGACCGACCATCCGCGCTGGGCATAGCGATCTACGACAGACGCAAGCGCATGCCTCGGGTCCCCAGCAAACGGGGTGCCTTCGTCGTCATGCAGGCACATGGGGACAAGGGCGGTTTCTGTTGCCAGCCAAGGCACATGCACCGGACCGCGATCTGTCGGAAGCAAGACGCCATCTGCGTCGCCGGATTCGAAGACCAGCGGGCTGCCATCAATATCTGCGCCCCATAGATCAACATTCAGCGCAGAAAACGGCATGCGCAGCGTGCCTTTGTCCAGCTTGTCAGCATAAGAGGGCGGCACTCGCTTGCCCCGCATCTGACCATTCAGGTCACATGCAGCAACGCGAAAATTGTGCAGGGCGCTCAGATCCATCGGAGACTCCATTACTCTGGCTACCCGAGGTTTAATAGAGGCACGGCCTGTTGTCACGAAATTTGATCAAATTTCTAATCGCAAAGAAAAACCCCGCGCCAATTCGGTGGAAATGGCGCGGGGTGATGCGTTTAAACGAAGCTGACGCCGTTCTCGGCCATCGGATGTGCGGCCACATGAATGCCAGACATCGTGTTTATCGCATTGGCCAGCGCCGGGGCAGACGGAGGAGTCCCGGGCTCACCCACACCGGTTGGTGCTTCGGCGGACGGCACGATGTGTACGTCGATTGCGGCGATATCACCGATCCGCAGCGGCTCGTAGTCCGGGAAGTTGAACTGATCCACGGCCCCATCGGTCAGCGTGATCTGGTCTCGCATGACGTGACCAATGCCGTAACCGATACCGCCTTCCATCTGGGCGCGTACCACGTCAGGGTTCACGGCAATCCCGCAATCTACCGCACAGGTGACCTTTTCGATCTTAATCCCGTTCTCCGGATCGCCCGAGATTTCGACGACTTCAGCCGCATAAGACCCAAAAGACTTATGCACCGCGATACCCTGTGCCCGACCTGCCGGAGCTTTGCCCCAACCTGCCTTTTCGGCGGCCAGTTTCAGGACACCCGCTTTGCGGACCTGATCCGGATCGCTGGTATCGGCCAGATAGGCCAGCCGGAATTCCACCGGATCACGCCCAGCGGCCTTTGCCGCAAGATCCATCATCACTTCCATCGCATAGGCCGTGTGAGTGTGCCCCACGGAACGCCACCACAGAACCGAGGTTGCCTTGGGGGTATCAGTCAGGCCGACAGCCATACCGGGGATAGCGTAGGGGCTGTCACCGATCCCCTCAACCGAGCTGTGGTCGACTCCGTCTTGGACTGAGAAGGATTCGAACGGTGTCCCTTTCATGATCGACTGACCCGCAACCTGATGCTGCCATCCCACGATGTTTCCATCGGCATCGAGGCCAACACGCGCTTTGTGACCAAAGGCCGGGCGATAATAGCCGCTGCGGATGTCATCCTCACGCGTCCAGACCAGCTTGACCGGGCGCGAGCGGTCGGTGACGACAAAGGCCAACGCTGCCTCGACCTGATAGTCCGCATCTGGTGTTGCGCGGCGTCCGAATGAACCGCCTGCCAGCATCGTTTTGATCTGGATTTTCTCGGGCGGCAGCTGGAAGATCTGCTGATAGGCCATGTGCGGGCCAGTCGGCATTTGCGCTCCGTCATGCAGGACAATGGTGCCGTCTGCAGTCTGTTCGATGGTGCAGTTCAGTGGTTCCATCGGGGCATGTGCCAGCAGAGGGAAGTAGAAGGTCTTCTCAATAACCTTGTCCGCCCCTTCAATGGCCGCAGACACCGCCGCCGCGTCTGCCTTATTCACGTTATAGGTGGGCTCAGCATCCAGAGCGGCCATGATCTCGGCCTTAATCTGGTCCGAGTCGCGGGTTTCAGCCGCTGACATGTCCCAGTCGACTTCAAGCGCGTCGCGTGCCTGAATGGCGGCCCAGGTGTTTTCGGCATAAACCGCGACCCCTGCCTGATTGGGAAGAACTGCAGCACTGATGTATCCTTTGACCTCTTTCGACGCGCTGTCGTCAAAGCCGTTGGCGATACCGCCTTTCGCTTCAGGCCGCTTGATCATGGCGACCATCTGGTTCGGCAGGTGGACGTCCATCGCGTACATCGCCTGACCGTTGCCTTTGATGGCCGAGTCCTTACGGCGCACCGTTTCATTGCCAATCAGACGGAATTCTGACGGGTCTTTAAGGCGCGGCTCGGCCGGTGCTTCGAGTTGAGCGGCAGCGGCAACAAACTCAGCGATTGGCGCCGACTTATCGCCCGCTTTAACGATGCCTTCCTCTATCGTGATGCCCGATGCGTCGACACCCCAACTTTGCGCCGCGGCATTGATCAGCATTTCGCGCGCGGCCGCACCAGCCTGACGGTATTGCATCCACGAGTTCGCCATTGCAGTCGAGCCACCGGTGCCTTGGAAGGGGCCGAACAACAGGTTGTTGTAGACCTGCGGGTTGGACGGGGCGAATTCGTATTCGATCTGGTCCATGGTCAGGCCGATTTCCTCTGCGATCAGCGTCGGCAGGCCGGTTGCCGGACCTTGGCCCTTTTCAAAGTGTTTTACGACGGCTGTTACAGTGCCATCTGCATCGATCTTTACGAATGGATTGAATTGAGCGGTCTCTGACGAAGCAGCCGCCAGCGCCCCATCAGGGCGTGCGCCAACCAACAGGACGGCACCGGCAGCAGCGGCACCTTTCAGAAATCCACGGCGGGAGGTGTTGATGGTCATGGATCAGGCCTCCAAAATTTCAGATGCGCGCTGAATACCGGCGCGAATACGTTGGTAAGTGGCGCAGCGGCAGGCGTTGCCGGCCATGTAGTCATCAATCTCTTCGACGCTGGGCTTGGGGTTTTCGGACAATAGTCCAACCGCCGACATCACCTGGCCGGACTGGCAATAGCCGCACTGGACCACATCCAGTTCCACCCAGGCCTGCTGTATGGCTGCGCCGATTTTGTCGTCTCCGACAGCCTCGATTGTGGTGATCTCAGCATCTTCGACGTCTTCGATATAGGTCTGGCATGAGCGAACAGGTTCGCCATTCAGGTGCACGGTGCACGCGCCGCAGGATGCGACGCCGCAGCCGAATTTGGTGCCGGTCAGCTTAAGTTCGTCCCGTATCACCCATAGCAGGGGCGTGCCGGGTTCGGCGTCGACCGTGTGGGTTTCGCCGTTCAGTTTTAATGTCAGTGCCATGAGGGGGCTCTCCGTGTTGGGCTGGTTACCTGAGTCGGTAAACTGGCGGGTTTACACTAAGTGAGAAATCCACGCGTGTAAACTGGAGAGTTTACGTAGTGTTTGACCTTTATCTGTCAATACGTCTATAGCTTTGGATATGAACGAATGCACAACGCCGAATGCGTCCAAACATGCTCAGATCATTGAGGCAGCCGTAGTTGAATTCCAGGAAAAGGGGTTCGCCGCTGCCAGCATGGACCGCATCTCGGCGCAGGCTGAGGTGTCAAAGCGCACTCTGTACAAGTACTTTGAAAGCAAAGAAAACTTGTTTCGATCCATCGTTTTGGAGCTGTCCAACCGGTTCGCAGCCGTGCGGGATGTCCGCTATGAAAAAGGGCGTGATATCCGGGAACAGTTGACCGATCTGGCCTGGGCCGAAGGACGCGTTCTGATGCTTCCCGAAGTGATGGCGATGGCACGGATGGTGATCAGCGAAACTTTGCGCAACCCCGATCTGGCTGCTGCTGCTCAGGGTAAGCTCGATAAAACGGCGATCTTTATCGAAATGCTGAAGGATGCCGCCGAGGACGGGCAGTTGCGGATCGAAAACCCCGAACAGGCAGGGCAGGAATTCATCGGGCTGATCAAGTCCAGAGCTTTCTGGCCGATGGTTTTTACGGGCAACGTTCTGAACGAAGCCGAGATGACCGCGACCATAGAAAGCAGCGTTGACATGATATTGAGCCGGTACGGCGTCTAGTTTCAGCACAAGAGGAAGGCGGGCATTTCAGTTTGCAAAAATGCCGCCCCCCTAAACAAGATTCTTATGCCGTCACGTTCTGCCGCATGGCTTGCGGCAGGATGAACGGAACCTGACCTTTTGGCAGGGTGCTAATCGGTAGGTCGATGCCATAGACTTGCCGCATCGTTTGGTCATTTAGAATGGCAGTTGGCGTGCCCGATCCCCAAACAGATCCTTCCGACATGACATACACATAATCTGCAAACAGCGCTGTCAGGTTCAGATCGTGCATTACCACAACAACGCCGCCGCCTTGTGTGGCAAAGTTTCTGGCAACACCCAGCACGGTGAATTGATGCGCAATGTCGAGGCTGGCAACAGGTTCGTCCAACAACAGCCATCTGGATTGCTCGTGATAGGTTGCGTCCCAGACCTGTGTCAGAACGCGGGCAAGTTGAACGCGTTGCTGTTCGCCACCTGACAGGTTCTGATACGAACGGTGTTCGAATCCCTTGAGGTCGACATGAGCCAGCGCACGGGATGGAAGGCTGTCATCTCCAGCGGCCAGTCCGTTCGCAAGACCCAGTCGGACAATCTCGAGCACAGTGAAGGGGAAGGCAACGGTTGACGATTGCGGCAGCACACCGCGCATTGCGGCCAGTTGCCAAGGCTTCAGTTCAGAAATGTCGCGCCCGTTCAGGGAAACCTTGCCTGAGGATTGAATTTCGCCAGATAAGGCTTTGAGAAAAGTTGATTTTCCCGAACCGTTCGGACCAATGATCGCCGTGACCTTTCCAGGTTCCGCTTCAAAGTCCACCCCGTGCAGAATCTCTTTCCGGCCAAGTTTGACGTGTATGTTTTCGCCCTTCATCACTTACATTCCCATAGTTCCGTGGCGCCGCAGCAGGATCCACAGGAATACCGGAGCGCCTAGGATTGCGGTTACGATACCAATCGGCAACTCAGCCGGCGCAACAATCAGGCGGCTGATCATATCGGCACACAGCAACAGACTGGCCCCCAACAGGGCCGAGTTAATCAGCAGGCGATGATGGTCTGGTCCGGTCGCCAATCGCAGCAGATGCGGAACGACGATGCCGATGAAACCAATGCCTCCGGACACCGCGACTGCAGCGCCGGTTGCGCCCGCCACCGCCAGAATGGCGATGTTTTTGCTGCGCTGAACCGGGATTCCCATGTGATGCGCAACGGCTTCGCCCATCGCCATGCCGTTTAGCGCACGAGCAAGGAACTGCGCCACAAATACCGAAATCAAGATGATCGGAGCAGCCGTTGCCGCCTTGGTCCATGTCGCGCCAGCCAGCGAGCCCATGCCCCAGAACGTCAGATCGCGCAGCTGTTGATCATCGGCCATATAGACCAGAACTCCGGACACTGCGCCTGACAATGCTCCCAACGCGATGCCGGCCAACAGCATGGTTGCAACTGACGTCTGCCCGCCGCGCGTTGAAACGCGATAGAGCAGCAAGACGGATGTCCACCCGCCCAGAAATGCCGCAACAGCGACCAGGCTGTTGCCGACCCAAGCCAGAATAGAGACGGGCAGGTAGCCACCCAGAATGATTGCGGAAATTGCTCCCAGACCAGCACCTGCACTGACGCCCACAATTCCCGGGTCGGCCAGGGGGTTGCGGAACAAACCCTGCATCACCACGCCGGAAACCGCCAGCGCGGCCCCAACCATAATCCCCAACGCCAACCGGGGCAGCCGGATGTCCCACAAGACGATCCGGTCAAGGTCCGACATTTCGCGCCCGGCGATCAGATCGGAAAATGCGGTGCGGACTGAAGCGTCTGACGCGCCAACCGAGATGCTAAAAATACTGGTGATGACCAACAGCCCCATGAGGGCCAAGGTGACCCGGCGCGCCACTATCCGTCGGTCGTGCGCCGCCACGTTCAGCCCTTCGTGGTCCATTGCAAGTGTCATGAATCACTCATTTTCTGCAACTCTGCCGACAGATCGGCAATCGCATCAGCAGTACGAGGGCCAAAGCCCAGCAGATACGCCCCCGGCATGCGGATCAGCCGCTTGTTTTGACCTGCGGGCGTCAGTTTGATGGCAGGCATGGCGAACAGCTCTTCATTGGCGGTGATGTGGTTGCCTTGCCGATCCATCATCAGGATTACGTCTGGCGCGGTTGTGGCAATCGCCTCGGGTGTCATGGGTTTGAAACCCGATACGTTGCCAGCTGCGTTCACGCCGCCAGCCAAGCGGATGATACTGTCTGCCTGTGTATCTGCGCCGCCAACCATGATGCGATTGTCCTGTGCCGATAGCACAAACAGGACCCGGGACGAGCCATCCACCGAGGCGTCGATTGCGCTTGAATGGGCCCCGTCAATCTTGGTGCCGGTTTGAACGGCAAGCTCTTCAGCGGCCTCTTCGACACCCAGTGCGGCCCCGACTGCCCGGATTTTCTCAACAACCCCGTCGCGAGAATAATCTTCGCTGATCGAAACGAACGGCACGCCAGCCTCTTTCAGAACCTCTACCGCTTCGGGCGGACCGGATCCTTCCAGCGCCACGATCAGATCGGGTTTCACCGACAAGACCCCTTCGGGAGACAGCGCGCGTATGTAGCCGACATCTGGCAGATCAAGCACATCAGTCGGATAGGTCGATGTCCGGTCCCGACCAACAAGACGATCCTGCTGACTCAAGGCGTAAACGATCTCGGTCACGGAGCTGCCAATGGCGATGATGCGGTTTGGTTCGGCGTCATCTGCTGCGATGGCTGAGGTTCCGAACGTCCCACCGACCAGCGCGATGACAGATGAGAACTTGCGAAGGGAATTCATCACGCTACCTCGGCTTCAATTTTGGATTGTAGGCCTGCCACAAGCTGATCCCAGGCCGGGCGATGATCCTTTTCGCCTGAACGGCGGCCAAAGACTTGCAGAATAAGGCCACCCTCGGCATCGAATGCCTCAACCGAAACAGCGGGGCCTCGTTGGGTGGGCTTGGAGACCGCCCATACCTCGGCAATATGGTCGGAACGCAGGTGAAGGTTGAAACGCGGATCAAGCACGTTGAACCACGGTCCCATCTGCTTGAGCGTCTCAACCGGTCCGCCGTGAATTTCAATACATCCGCGATTGCCGACGAACACCATAACTTCAAGACCTTGGTCCCGGACCTGTTCGAACAACTGGGAAACGGTTTCCGTTCGCAGTTCCCGAACAAGTGGTTCGCCAGCGATGCGGTAAGCTCCCAAGCGGTTCATTTTAAGCTTTGAGGTCAGCCGCATGAACTGATGGGTGTCGGTCATCTTGGCCCATTCGCTTCGCAATAGTTCGACTTTGTCCAGGTTTTCTTTGGCGACCTCGGTCGGCTTGCGCGCCTCAACCTCTAGCGATTGCGATTGGTCATCTGCTTTCAACTCGCGGACAAGGTCTTTCCAGTGGTTCAAGTCAGAACCCTGGCGCAGAAAGATTTTGTGTACCGCATCCCCGGCCGCATCGAAAACCTGAATGGACCGCTTAGTCCCACTTGCTGTTGCACGCTCAACCGCGAAGGCATGGACCCAATGGCTGGGGAACATGCGCAAGTCGATATCTTCGGTCAACACCATCGAAGCATGTGCACCGGAATGGTAGTTGTCGTACTGCCCGACCTTCTCAATGACGCAAGAAGGGTTGCGCGTCAGCGCCATGACTTCACCCAGCCCGTGAAGCTTTGGGAAGATGTCATCCAGGTTTGACGTTAACCGCGTCACATCTATGCCGGTAAAAGCAGCGACCAGGACCGCTTCGGTAATCCCCAGCGATTCCGCAAGGTCGCGGTCACGTTTTCCAGTATTATCAGCATAAGCTGCACGTATTTGCTCGGGGGGCAGAACCACCTGTTCCGTCATGGTTTTTTCCATCTTCGAGTGTCATGATTGGGAAGCTGGCTTTGCCTTTGACTCAGTCAGAGGCCCGCTGGCGGATGCCGTTTAAACGGTCGAGAATTTATGTTGACTGTTTTAGTCAGCTTTATTAACGAGCACAAGTCGCCAATCAACGGCGATTCCAAAAATCAAAAAGACTGACCAAGCCAGCACGGAGCAAGCATTTCCGGTCCTCTTAAAAGTTTCGAAGGGACAGAAATGCGTTCGCGGATTCAAAAGATGGGGTTGCTGGGTACGGTGTCGTGCCTCAGCATGATCGCAGCAAGCGCTTCGGCGCAGGAGCAGGATGACGGCTTCCTTGGTACGCTTGAGCTGGGTGAAAGTAAGCGGGAAATCCAGACGGATACAGCAGTGCCGATTACCAATATTGATCAGGAAGAGATCAATGATCGTCAGGCCAACACCGTAGCAGAACTGATCGACACGGTGCCCGGTGTGACGCTGGTCAACGGTTCAACACCGCAGGGTTCGGGGATCAACATTCGGGGCTTTGGTGCTAACAGTACCTTCGGGACAGACCAAAAAGTGCTGATCCTGGTCGATGGGGCGACAACCGGAGCAGAAGAGCTGTATCGGATCGGCAACCAGTTGTTCACCGACCCGCAGTTGTACAAAAGCGTTTCGGTAATCCGCGGCACAGTGGGATCGTTTGAATACGGTTCGGGTGTCGTTGGCGGCGTGGTTCAGTTGGAAACCAAAGACGCGTCAGATTTCACCGGTGGTGAGCCGGGATTCCGGTTCCGCCAAACGCTGGAGGGCTATTCCAATGGTAACGGCTTTGCGTCCTCGTCGATCCTGGCCTGGCAACCCAACCGTCAGACCGAATTCCTGTTCAACTACACCTACCGTGACCAGGACGATCAGAAGGACGGCAATGGCGATACGATCGGCAACAGTGCCTTTACGCTGCCGTCGCTTCTGGCAAAGGGTAAATACAGCTTTGGTGACGACCTAGAGCACTCGATCACCGCGTCATATAACCAGTCGACCTCGGAAGAGCGGGATGTGCCGTATGACTCGTTCGGCACGACATCGGATTCATTTGGTAACGTAGACCGTGATATCGAGACGAAAATCGGCATTCTGCGATATCAGTACCGCCCGGCTGGCAACGACCTGATCGATCTGGATGTGAATTTCAGCTACTCGGAACAGAAGATCGACAGTTCTTATGTTCCCGGGTCTTCCAGCCTCGAAGGAACGCCATTCTTCCCAAGCATTCGCGGGCTGGCCGATGCAACCCACAATTATGAAACAACGAAGCTGACGATCAAAAATACGTCCTACTTCCAGACTGGAGTCGCCTCGCACGATCTGCGCGCCGGGATCGAGTTCATCAATCGCGAGCGTCTGGACGCGCCGTCGGCCCCTGGTGGCACCGACCGCAGGGTCGCCTTGTTTGCTGTTGACGACATCCAGATTGGCGACCAGCTGACCATTACACCGGCCATTCGGTACGAGACGCAGGATATCAA
The DNA here is from genome assembly GCF_013032505.1 of Ruegeria atlantica. Lineage (GTDB taxonomy): Bacteria > Pseudomonadota > Alphaproteobacteria > Rhodobacterales > Rhodobacteraceae > Ruegeria > Ruegeria atlantica_F. The sequence continues at coordinate 11,792 of NZ_WQCG01000003.1, read as the reverse complement.
AGGTGACGGCGATGCGCCTGCGCCGCGCAACGAAAGCTATGACAACGACGCCCTGATGAGCGGTTTGTCTGCGCGATACGAATTTGCCAGTGGTTTCGCTGTGTTCGGCGGCGGTGCATACACGGAAAGCCTGCCGATTATCGACGATCTGGGCACACCCGCGTACATGACCCAGCCCGAAAAATCGCGCACATGGGAAGCAGGGTTCTCGTATAACCGAGGCGATGTTTTTGCCGCAGGCGACGTGGTCCGGGCCAAGGTCAACTTTTACAAAACCGATCTGTGGGACATCACGTCTTACGTGTCTGGTAGCCCTTCGCGGCCCTTGCAGGAAGTTGAAACCAAAGGCGTGGAAATCGAAGCGTCCTATGCCAGTGCGGCTGGTTACTATGTCGACTTCAATGCAAACATCGTCAAAGGAACCGAGACCAGCTCGCTTGGCGTGGATTCGCCTTGGCGGAATGAGCCGACAGACTCTGCACGCGTGACCGTTGGCAAACGCTTTGGTGAAACACTGGACGTCAGTTGGGAGCTTTTCGGAGCCAAATCCGGCACCGATTCCAGCGGCGATCCAGTTGCCGGCTACGGCGTGAATACCCTGCGGGCGACCTATCTGCCGCAAGAGGGTGCATTCCAGGGCTTCGAGGTCCGCGCAGGTATCGAAAACATCTTCGACAAGAACTATCTGCCGAACCTTTCGACCCGCAACTCACCAGGCCGGAACTTCAAGCTGACTCTGGCTAAAACCTTCTGATCCAAGCGAAAGGACCAGTCATGCAAACATCCATAAAAAGAAATGCTCGGGTGGTCCTGCTGACCCTGCTCCCATTTTTGGGGGCAGGGTATGTCAGCGCAGACGAAACGCAAAAGCCCGGCGGCGTGACGATTGAGCTCAGCAACGCTGAGGCAAAGGGCGAAAATTGCCTGCTGAGCTTTGTTGCTGAAAACGCCTATGAAATCGATATCGACGGCGCTGTCTATGAGACCGTTCTTTTTGGCGCTGAAGGTCAGGTGACCCTTATGACATTGCTGGACTTTGCGGAACTACCTTCAGGCAAACCTCGCGTAAGGCAATTCCAGTTCAACGACATGGCGTGTGATCAGATCAGCCGAATTCTGATCAACGGTGTGCAGGAATGCGAGACCCAATCCGATCTGGCAGATGCCTGCATGTCCGGGTTGACGCTCACAAGCCGTCTTGAAACCGAAGTGATTGGGTGAATTTATGGACGCAGTTATAAGAAAAATATCGGAAATTCTGGATTTAGGTGGGCCGGTTGTCGCCATCTTGATCGCGACTTCAATCGCAACGCTCTCATTGGTTTTGTACAAACTGTGGCAGTTCCGCGCCGCAGGGGTCGGTCGTCATATTGAGCTTTCGCGCGCCATTCAGGCCTGGGATCGTCAAGACCTTGCTGAAACCAGGGCGCATCTGGGCAAAAGCCGCAGCTACCTGGCTCCGGTGATCGCCATGGCCTTATCAGGTGAGGATCGCACCCTGTCCGAGCGTACCGACGCTGAAGCCGAAGCGCGGTTCGCTCAACTTGAGCAAGGGTTCAACGTATTGGATATGGTGGCCCAACTTGCGCCGCTTCTGGGCTTGTTCGGGACCGTTCTGGGTATGATCGAAGCGTTCCAAACCCTTCAGGGGGCGGGCAATTCCGTTGATCCATCGCTGCTCGCCGGTGGCATTTGGGTGGCCCTGTTGACAACCGCTGCCGGACTTGCGGTCGCGATGCCGACTTCGATGGTTCTGACGTGGTTCGAGGCGCGCATGAACCGAGAGCGTAGTTTTGCCAACCGTGCATTGAGAACGGTGTTTGCACCGGGGTATGCCGAGGATGGGCCCGAAAACGAGAAATCACCGCAGCCGATGTTCATTCATGGCACTTAACGTTCGCAGAAAACGGCGCAGACGCCTGTCGATGACTTCCCTGATCGACGTCATTTTCCTGCTGCTTTTGTTCTTCATGCTTACGTCAACGTTTTCAAAGTATGGCGAAATCGAATTCGCCACCGCTGCCGCCGGAGGCACAGAAACAGACCGGGCAATCCGTTTTGTCAAACTCGAAGCCAACCGCATTCTGGTGGATGGCTCTTCTGCCGCGTTCGAAGATGTGGCCGCGGTTATGGCGGCTGGAAAGCCTCAAATCGCGCTGATCAGTCTTGGACAGGACGCAACTTCGCAACAATTGATCGACCTGCTTTCAGTTCTGAGCGGTGTAAAGCAGTTGCGCGCACAGGTGATCGGATGATTCAGCTGAAGCCCAAAGCAAAACAGGGCCGAGAGCCGACGATCGCACTGATCAATGTCGTCTTTTTGATGCTTATTTTCTTCATGATTGCCGGCACACTTGCGCCTCCGTTGAGCCAATCGGTGAAGCTGGTGGAAACAAGTGACCTGGAAGGTCGTGAGCCACCCGACGCTTTGGTCATCCGGAGCAACGGTACGTTGGAATACCGGGGTGCCGAGTTGACCGGTGTTGAGGCGTATGTTGAACGCGCATCGATCAATCTGCCGCTGGATGACGTTCGCGTTGTGCCGGATCGGGCTTTGCCTGCTGTTCGGCTGAAAGAGGTCAGTGATGCATTGAGAGCTCTGGGCGCCAAACGGGTCTATGTGGTCGCCGAAAGGGGCTTGCAATGATACCCAGATCCCGCGCCGTTGCCGTTGCCGCCCTGGCATTGGCTGCAGCAACCCATGTTCTTGCCCTGAACGACTTTTCTGTAGGTGAAACGGTGCTTGTCGAAGGCGGCGGCTCGGGCGAGGTTGCTGCGTTGGGGGATGCCTTCAAGGACTATGTGACCGGGGCGACCGCTTCGGCACCCGCCACTGCGCATCAACCAGCAGTGACACCGACACAGCAACACGCCGCAGTTAGTCCGACATCTCAGGCCCAGGTGGCAATTTCCACAGAAACCGACCATACCGTCACAAACAGCACGGCGGTCGTTCCGGTGACCCGTGTGCAAAAACCTGTCGACGCGCAAAAAGCAGAACCCGCGAAGGTTCCGCCAAAGACTGAGGTGGTCGCACAGACCCCAGACCAAAAACCGGCAGAGCCGACGAAACAAAAGGTCGATCAGGTCGCTTCGCAGGCGGGGAACTCTGAAAAAAGCGCGAAGAAAGGCAATGCGTCGGGAAAAACCAGCGAAGGTGCTGCGACGGCCAAAAAGTCAACGTCCACGGCGGCCGGGCAGGGTAATGCCGAAGTCAGCAATTACAGAGGGCACGTGATGCGCAAGATCACTCGCGCCCGGCGCAAGAATGTCAATATTCGCGGCGCGGTGCTGGTGAGCTTTCGGATCGGCGACAATGGTGCGCTGGTCAGTGTCATAGTCAAACGCAGCTCGGGATCGAAACGTCTGGATCAGGTGGCGCTTGCTCAGGTGCGCGCGGCAGCTCCTTTTCAGCCACCTCCGGCCGCAGCCCGTCGCGACTACATGATTGAGATCATCGGAAAATAGGCACGGCCTGAGCGACTGTGCCACTTCGGGATCAGGCTTTTGGATCAGACAGAATGCGACGCTTTTCAGCCATCGCTTCGCGGCGGCGTCTTTCCATACCCAGCTTGAATGACTCCTCGACAAAGTCGATGTGGTCATGGGCGGCCTTTACCGCGCGGGTTTCGTCACCTTCAATGACCGCCATTCCAAGTTCGCGATGTTGCTCCATCAAAAGCTTGCCTGTGCCGTCGATGGTTTTCAGGAAATCACGGTTGTAGAATACGCCTTGGCGTGTGAGCTCGTAGATCGAAGCCATCATGTGAATAAGGGTCGCGTTCTGACTGGCGTCTACAATTGCGGCGTGCAGGGCAAAGTCAGCCTCTCGTGAGGCCAATGCGTCCTTTTCGCGCCACGCACGCTCATCCTCGGCCAGGATTTCGGTAATCCGTTCTATATCCGCTTTGGTCGCCCGCCGCGCGGCAAGTTTGGCGGCAAAACCCTCTTGCTCGCGTCGATATTCGAGATAGTCGAAAAACGCAGGTTCATGGCGTTCGTACAGCGCCAAAAGGGCAGGGAGCATGGCACTGCCAGTCAATGCTGCAACAAAGGTGCCTTCACCATGCTGTGTTGTCACCAGACCGCGCTCTTCGAGAACCGCTAGCGCCTCACGTAGTTTGGGGCGGGAGACGCGCAAGGTTTCCGCTAGATCGCGTTCCGATGGCAGCTTTCGGCCCTGTTTGAGTATCCCTGAGGCAATCAGATCTTCAATCTGAGCCACCACCGCGTCTGAGAGTGATTCGTGTCCGATTGGTTCAAAAATCGCAGTTGTGTTCATCGTGGTTTTGCCTCTCTGAAGAAGATTTCAGAACCTATTTGGTAAATAAAAGTAACCTTTGATTGAATATTTTTCAACAGCGGACTTTCTTGCCTAGGTCCACGGGTTTTTGAAGCGCAACTGCCTACCAATAAACAATAAAGAAGATCTTTTCCGCCCAGAACGCTTCGCTGCGTGGTTCTCGAGCAAACACGTCACTTTCCCATTCAAGGCTTAAATTGTGCGATCCATTGGTAAACAAAGTTGTTGACTGATATATCTGGTAAACTTTATTTACCAATGTGGGCGCTGAACGTCTGGCGCCACACATTTATCGGACAGCACGTCCGACCGACCCTGGAGGAGATTTCATGAAAAAGACCCTGACGAGCCTTGCTGTGGCGGCCAGCCTGATGGCGGCGCCTGCGGTTGCCGCCGATAAGCTGCTGCTAAAAACCCCGATCGCGTTCTCGACTGAACTGCCGGGCCTTGGCTCACCAATCCCACGTGTTGCCGAACAGCTTGACCTGATGTCCGGCGGAACGCTGAAGATGAAGGTGTATGAGCCGGGTAAGCTGGTCCCGCCTTTTGAAATTCTCGATGCAGTGTCTACCGGCAAGATCAATTCAGGCTATACCACCGCAGGTTACTGGGCGGGCAAGATCCCCGCGGCACCTCTGTTCTCGGCCGTTCCGTTCGGACCCGAGGCGGGCGAATACATGGCTTGGCTTTACTACGGCAACGGCATGTCGCTGTATCAAGAGATGTACGATCAAGCGGGCTATAACGTTCACGTCATCCCCTGCGCTGTCATCGCCCCGGAAACGTCCGGCTGGTTCGCGACCGAGATCAATTCGCCCGACGATCTGAACGGCCTGAAAATGCGCTTCTTTGGTTTGGGCGGTAAGGTTATGCAGAAACTGGGTGTGGCAACCTCGTTGCTGCCAGGCGGTGAGATTTTCCCCGCGCTTGAAAAAGGCGCTATCGACGCAACCGAGTTTTCGATGCCAGCCATCGACGCGCGTCTGGGCTTTCATAAACTGGTCAAGTTCAACTATTTCCCCGGCTGGCACCAGCAGGCGACCGTGTTCGAGTTGATGATCAACAAGGATGTCTGGAACGAAACCAGCGAGCAGCACAAGGCGATCATCGAAAACGCCTGTAAGGCATCGATGGCTGACAGCTTTGCCGAAGGTGAGGCCATTCAGCACGCAGCCCTGATCGACAACGTCGAAAACAACGGTGTCACTATCAAACAATGGTCGCCCGAGATGCTGGATACCTTTCGCGCCACCTGGGATGAGGTTGCCGCCGAAGAGGCCGCCAACGATGCCTTCTTTGCCAAGGTTCTGTCCGACATGAATGAGTTCCGCGACGGATATGTGCTTTGGAAAACCAACGCGTTCCTCCCCCGTCAGTAACCTGATTTGCTGACGCGTCCGGGGCAGGGACAACTCTGCCTCGGACATTATCAGGATTTTGAACCTGCATTCCCTTGACCGCGCCCGCGCTGGTCAACTGAGCGAGGATTACCCATGGCCACGCAAAAGAACCTCAATGATCCGGTCGAAGCCTATGAAGGCATCCTGGAGCACCCCGAAACTGACCGCCAAAAAATCGCCGTTGCTATTGATACTGGTGTAAAAACCGTCGGGCACGTGGTGATGTGGGCCAATGTCCTTTTGATGGCCGCGATCTTCAGTCAGGTCTCGCTGCGCTATTTGTTCAGCCAAAACTATCCCAAACTGGACGAGATCCAGTGGCACTTTTACGGCATCGTCACGATGATCGGCATTTCCTATGCCTTGATCACGGACAGCCATGTTCGCGTCGATGTCCTGCACATGCAGCTTTCTCGCCGGGCGCAGCGTGTGATCGAAGTGATCGGCATTCTGACCCTGCTGACTCCATTCATCTATCTGATGATCGACCAAGGGTATGATTATTTCTACGAAAGCTTCCGCGTAAGCGAGCGCTCGGACAGCCCCACTGGTCTGCCTGCGCGTTGGGCATTCAAGGCGGTCATTCCGATCAGTTTCGTTCTGCTGGGTTTGGCCGCATTGGCGCGGCTGATCCATGATGGGCACGCGTTGATGTACGGACCGGCATCGGAGCGCGAAGGCGCATCGCTGCGTCGCATTCTGCTGGTCCTTGCTGTATTCGCAGCTGTCTGCGTTGGCCTGACATTTTTGGTCGAAACGACCGAGGAAAAACTAGTCATCGCAATGTTCCTGACATTCATTGCGCTGCTTTTTACAGGATATCCTGTGGCCTGGGTGCTGGCCGGGGTCGGCGTCGCCTATTGCGGGCTGGCCTATCTTTTTGACAACGACCTGATGCTGTGGACAGGGCTTGAGAGCACCTTTACCGGGCTCGACTATCTGACGTTGGGCGCAGTGGTGAACCGGGTCTATGCGACCATGTCCAACGCGGTTCTGGTGGCGTTGCCGATGTTCATCTTTATGGGGCTGATGCTGGACGAAAGCGGGGTAGCCGAACGTCTGATGTCTTCGATGCAGCGCCTGTTTGGCACCGTGCGTGGCGGTCTGGCGATCACGGTCACGCTGATCGGGATCATTCTGGCAGCCTCTACGGGCATCATCGGTGCCTCCGTTGTGCTGCTGGGCGTTCTGTCACTGCCGTCGATGATGCAGCAGAAGTATCAGCCCACCTTGGCCGCTGGGGTGGTTTCAGCCTCTGGCACGCTGGGTATCCTGATCCCGCCGTCAATCATGCTGGTGATCATGGCAGACCAGATGGCTTTGTCTGTGGGCGATCTGTTCATGGCTGCGGTCTTCCCGGGCGTCATCATCGGTGGCCTGTACCTGACTTACATCTTCATCCTGGCAATGGTGAAGCGCGATGCGGCTCCTGTGCCCGAGGGGGCAACGGCCCCAGACTGGGCCGCCGTGAAGGACGTTCTGATCGCAGTCATACCGACGCTATTGCTGATCCTTGCGGTTCTGGGTTCAATCTTTGCCGGCCTGACCACACCAACCGAAGCCTCGGGGATCGGTGCGCTGGGCGCGACGCTGTTGGCGCTGGGGTATCGCAAATTGACGTTCGCCAAACTTTGGAACGTATTGGTATCGACTTTCAACACCACCGCCTACATCTTTGCGATCTTCCTGGGAGCGACGGTATTCTCTTATGTCCTGCGGGAACTCGGTGGGGATGAGTTGATTGAACATGTCGTGCAGTCCACCGGGTTTGGGGCCAATGGCACGATCCTGTTCATCCTGTTCATTGTCTTCCTGCTGGGCTTTGTGCTGGACTGGATCGAGATCACGCTGATCGTGCTGCCCCTGATGCGCCCCATCGTAAATGGGCTGGGCATCGACATCCCAGGTTTCGGTGTTCTGGATGAACCAGCCTTGGTGTGGTTCGTCATTCTGGTGGCGGTGACGCTGCAGACCAGCTTCCTGACGCCGCCTGTGGGTTTCGCGTTGTTCTATCTCAAGGGCGTCTGCCCGCCCGAGATAAAACTGACCCATATCTACAAGGGCATTATTCCGTTTGTCTTACTGCAATTGACCGGGCTGGCGCTTGTTTTCCTGTGGCCCACGCTTGCCACCTGGCTGCCATCCGTCGCCTATTAAGGAGGAAGAGACATGCGTCTGAAAGATTGCCATAACTTCCAGGACTTCCGTAGGCTGGCCAAGCGCCGCCTGCCGGGGCCGATCTTTAACTACATCGACGGCGGCGCGGACGATGAAGTGACGTATCGCGAAAACACCCGGACGTTTGAGCGGTGTGATCTGTTGCCCTCTGTTCTGCGCGGGGTGAAAGACGTGGACATGTCCGTCACCGTCATGGGGCAAAAGTTGGACATGCCGATCTATTGCTCGCCGACTGCGCTGCAACGATTGTTCCACCATCAAGGGGAGCGTGCCGTGGCCGCGGCTGCCGAGAAATATGGCACCATGTTCGGTGTGTCGTCTCTGGGCACGGTGTCGATGGAAGAACTGCGGCAAAAGCACAAGAACCCGCAAGTCTATCAGTTCTATTTTCACAAAGACCGCGGGCTGAACTCTGCCATGATGCAACGCGCCAAGGAGACTGGCGTCGAGGTGATGATGCTGACCGTCGACAGCATCACCGGCGGCAATCGTGAACGTGACTTGCGAACGGGTTTCTCGATCCCGTTCCGCCTGACACTGGGTGGGATGATCCAATTCGCGATCAAACCGATGTGGGGCATCAATTATGTCACGCATGAAAAGTTCCGCCTGCCGCAACTGGATGAGCATGTGGATATGGGTGGCAGTGCCAGCTCGATCGGCGGCTATTTCACCGACATGCTGGACCCTTCCATGGATTGGGAGGATGTGGCCGCCATGGTACGCGAATGGGACGGCCAATTCTGCCTTAAGGGGATCATGACGGTCGAGGATGCCCGCCGCGCGGCTGAAATCGGGTGCACCGGAATCATCCTTTCAAACCACGGCGGTCGCCAGTTGGACGGCTCGCGCACGCCGTTCGACCAACTGGCCGAGATCGTGGATGCGGTCGGCGACCGCGTGGATGTTATGATGGACAGCGGTATTCAGCGCGGGACCCATGTACTCAAAGCGCTGTCGTTGGGGGCCAAGGCAGTTGGGGTAGGGCGACATTATCTGTACCCGTTGGCGGCTGCCGGCCAGCCGGGTGTCGAACGAGCGCTTGGGCTGATGCGCGCCGAGATCGAGCGCGACATGAAGCTGATGGGCGTTACGCGAATTGATCAGCTGTCGTGCAGCAACCTGCGCTTTCGCGATACAGCGACAGGACTGGGCGACCCGCATCGGAGCGCAGCATGAACAACGAAGCCCTAGTCTCCGAGTTTCGTGCCATCGTCGGCTCGCGCCACGTTTTGACTGGCGACCGCGCAACTGAGCGGTTCCGCCGTGGGTTCAGATCAGGGCAGGGCGGGGCACTGTGCGTCGTGCAACCCGGTACTCTGCTGGAGCAGTGGAAAGCCCTGCAGGCCTGCGTCGCCGCTGACAAGATCGTCATCATGCAGGCATCAAATACGGGCCTGACCGAGGGATCCACGCCAAAAAGTGGGTACGACCGCGATGTAGTTCTCATCAACGTTGGTCGGATGAAAGGGCTGCATCTGTTGCAGGACGGGCAGCAGGTTCTCAGCCTGCCCGGCGCGTCGTTGTTTGAGCTGGAAAAGAGGCTGCGACCGCTTGGGCGAACACCTCATTCGGTGATTGGCTCATCCAGTATCGGTGCCTCAATCCTAGGTGGGGTTTGCAACAACTCCGGCGGCTCGCTGTGCGAGCGTGGCCCCAGTTACACCGAGCTGGCCTTGTTCGCTCAGATCACAGCAGACGGGGAGTTGAAGCTGGTCAACCATCTGGGTCTGGACCTGGGCGACACACCCGAAGAAATTCTGACCCGGGTTGAAGCCGGCGATTTCGAGATGAATGCCCCGACGCCGCAAGGCCGCCATGCCTCTGACCCGGACTACACCACGATCCTGCGGGATGTCGACGCGGACACGCCGTCGCGGTACAACAACGACGACCGACTACTGTACGAAGTGTCAGGTTGCGCGGGTAAACTAGCGGTCTTTGCGGTCCGGCTTGATACATTCCCGATCTATGAGCGTGAGCAGGTCTTTTACATCGGTACAAACGACCCTGCTGACCTGACCGACTTGCGGCGCCATATCTTGACGCGCTTTAAGACCCTGCCTGTTTCCGCTGAATATGTGCATCGCGAATGCTTCGACATCGCCGCGGAATACGGCAAGGATACCTTGGTAATGATCGACAAGTTGGGGACTGACCGGCTGCCGATGTTTTTTGCTTTGAAGGGGGCAGTGGATTCGCGCCTGAACAAGTTTTCGCTGACGCGCGGTTTCACCGACAAGTTCATGCAGGTTGCCTCAAAACTCTGGCCTGAGCATCTGCCGAGGTTTTTGTATGAGTACCGCGATAAGTACGAACACCATCTCATCCTGAAAATGCATGACGGTGGTATCGAAGAGGCGGCTGCATTTCTTCCGGAATTCTTCGGCTCCCGAAGTGCTGAATTCGTCAGCTGTACACCGCGTGATGCCAAGATCGCCGGGCTGCATCGTTTTGCAGCTGCAGGTGCTGCCGTGCGATACGGCCACGTCCATTCAGATGAAGTCGAAGAAATACTTGCGCTGGATATCGCGCTGCGTCGCGACGATCGAGATTGGTTTGAAACTCTGCCACCTGAAATTGCCGATCAATTGGTGGGCAAAGTCTATTATGGCCACTTGATGTGTCACGTGATGCATCAGGATTACATTGTCAAAAAGGGGTGCGATCCTAAGGCGATCAAGGCTGCGATGCTCAAGATCCTGGATGAGCGCGGGGCAGAATACCCAGCCGAGCATAATGTTGGACATCTGTACAAGGCCAAGCCGGATCTGGCTGAACATTACAGGCGCTGCGATCCGACCAATTCCTTTAATCCGGGTATCGGTAAAATGTCGAAGACCCGAAATTACGCTGGCGACATCCCCGGGTAATCAAAGCGCATATTCTTGTGCGATGTTCGCATCCTGACCACGCTGCTGCGTGCCAAGGGGATGGGCAAGAATGTGGTGGTGATTGTTTCGGGCGACAGTCTGACCTTCGAGACGGAGTAACTGCTGCGCTCGGTTGGGATCTGCACCCGGGAGCAGAACAACACCCCTGAAGATGCAGATCAAATGACGTTCCACAGGGCAAGAAACAACTTTCTGGGTATGCAGGTTGGTGTCCACTCAGTCAGTCTCATCTTGTTCTGGCTGAAGAAGCGGTCGGGTAAACAGGTGCCCGCGCGAGCGACCGGCGATTCGGCCCATCCCGCCCTGGCCCCGGCACCGGGGACCTATGTGCGGGTCAAGGCAAGTATTTGATTTCAATGCATCCCGTAGAATTATTCTGCAGTGCAGCAAGAAAAATCTTGCAATGCTGCGCTGCGGCAACCATATTGTCCTCAAGCTGATGAAAGCCGGGGTGGGCCCGGTTCGGCAAAAGGATTTAAGACAATGGCAAAGACGCAAGATTTCACCGCGACCCTGAAAGACGTTATGGGCGCGTTCCCTGTTGACACCGCCGCTCTGGAAGGTGCTTTCAAATCGACCGCGACGCTGAACGAAAAGCTGTCGGGTGTTGCACTGGAAGCGGCTGAAAAGTCGGCTGAGATCTCGAATAAATGGACCAAGGACACCCTGGCCAAGCTGACCGAGATGTCGAAAGCCAAGGCAGAGCCTGCTGACTACGCCAAGGCAGCAACCGACTTCGCCAGCGCATCGGCTGAAGTTGCAGCTGAAAACATGGCGGCCTTCGCTGAGATCGCGAAAAAAGTTCAGTCCGAAACCGTTGAGCTGCTGATGGCGGCTGGCAAAGACGCAGCCGAAGACGCAACCGCGGCCGTCAAAAAAGCCACCAACGACGTGACTGCAGCTGCCAAGAAAGCTGCTGCTGCCAAGTAAGCAAACGCCGCGAGGCGCACCCACTCCTCCCAATCGGTGCTATCGCGCTGGGCAGGTCGAAAGACCTGCCCTTTCTTTTTGTGCTGC
>NZ_WQCG01000029.1 GCF_013032505.1 Ruegeria atlantica | reverse complement strand
CCAAGCGTGAGGTCGCGCCGGGGTTAGATCATTGGTCGCACAAGGGCCTCAACAACCGAGCTGAAAACAGTCATCTCCCTTTCCGAAAGCGGGAAAGGACGATGCAAGGCCATCGCTCTCCTGGAGGATTGCAAAGGTTCGTGACGACCCGCTCAGCCATCCGCAATTGCTTCAGCGTCCCCGCGCGCCGTCGCTCCGCATTAACAATCCGTTATCACCGTCCCGAGGCCTTTTACGCCTGGAATGTCGCCACCCAGGCAGCTTGAAATCTGTGCATCAGCACTTCTTTGTGGACTGGATGTTAACGTGACAACACCGCTGAGACCGTTGATCTTGACTGAACTAACAGGTTAGTTTATTATAGGGTAATGCAATCTTAGGTTGCGCTCAGGAAATGAGCTCGCCTGCACGGCTAACAACTTGCTGATCGAGGACGCAGTGACACATAAGAAAGTTCGGGAATCTTTTCTGCTCTACGGCACAAGAAACGGGCAGCCCCCGTGCGAGCACTCAGATGCTCTGCGGCCTGAGGGGCCTACCAAAATTGCACTTGGTTCAACGACGTGCCGACGTGTCAACGTTTCAAGTCGCAACCATAGAAGAAATTACCGCTAAATTTTCCCCTGTATGGGGAAGCGCGGTCCGAGAATTTCGCAGATTATTGCGTTGTCTATGAACGGGAAACAGCGATGAAAGTCAGAACTGTCTATTTTGCCGTATTGAGCGTGAGCGTTTGCCTGTTAATCATAGGTTCGTTTGCGATGTCGATTTACTCGCAATTGACTTATGATGTGCCCGGTGGAAAGCCTTTGAGTTTTTCGAAGGTCTTCGGGCCTGGATTGTTCGGGCTATTCTTCGCTGCAGCAATACTCCTCGTACTTATGATGCTATTTAAACGCTGGTTGGTAAACGGGAATGCTGTTTCCAGGCCGGTCATGTACTTTGTAACAATCGTGTCATTCGCTGGAATGAATGTTCTTGGGCTGATCCTCCCCAATTCCCCGACATATTCTTATAGCCGTGATGGTTGCGAAATGATCGCACTGGGAGAGTGGACCAGGTGTGGACTGATCTCTCAGGGAATTAATATCGCCATACTGATCGTTGCCGCACTTATTGCAGCGGAAGTTTCAATTCGAATTCTTAAAGAGCGGAGCATTTAAACGTGACTTCTTGGGTGGATAATGGGGATGAAACAGTAACGTTCAGCACTCCCAGCTATGGCGATATAACGGTCAGCGCAGACGCTGCGGCGTGTCCTCAGCGAGATGACATTTTTGAAATAACTAGTACAGATGATGGGTTCCACGAATATGGAGTTTCAAACGCATTGGGTATCTCTACTGCCGATGCGTCTCTTGAACAAGTTCAGAACGCGCTTTCGCGTTATCCCACGCCATTTGGGCCGATTCAGGCTGGGCCTTTACCGATCCCGATGGTTGTGAGTCATTCGTCCTCTAACCCTTCGCAAATAACTAATTACACTCAGCCCGGTATGCACGTGTTAAGTCCGGGGGTGGTTCAGAGAACAATAGTAGTAAGAGATGGGGAATACCATATTGACACTGTTGGAATTGGCACTGGAATTAATCCATTTGATTTAAACGTGTCATTGGCAGACGATGTCTGGGGGTTTGCTGATCAAAGAATAGCGAATGACATCCAACGGCAGATCGATGGGGGAATTCCAATAGGGATTCAATATCCGCCCTCAGGGTGCGAAGACCCAGATGAGGCAGAGGAAGAAACACCTGCAGAGCGCGAAAACTTTGGTGAGGTAATCAGGGACCCGCTCGTCGTAGATTTGGACGGCGATGGTATCGAACTGGTTTCACTGGAAAACTCGACCGCATTGTTTGACCTTGATGGCAATGGATTTGCCGAAAGAACTGGATGGGCGAGTGCCGACGATGGCTTCCTGGTTCGGGATGGCAACGGCGACGGAGTCATCCAGGATATTTCGGAAATGTTTGGGGACACTGATGGGTTCGAAGATGGGTTCCTGAACCTTGCCAGTTTTGATGTCAATCAGGATGGCGTTATCGACGCATCGGATTCTGTTTTTGAAGGTTTAAAGATTTGGCGAGATCTGGACCAGGATGGCGTGTCGGACGATGGAGAGCTATTTTCGCTGCCGGACATTGGTATTGAATCGATCAGTCTGGCCGCATCCACAACCAATCAATCGATCGAAGGGAACTGGGTCCCAAAAACATCGACGGTTACTTACACGGACGAAACCCAATCAGACATTGCTGCCGTTTTTTTTGCGCGCAACCCTTTTGTCAGCGCCCCAGTCCTTGATCCGGATTTTGAGGTTGATTCCGAAGCTGCGCTTATGCCGCATCTTCCAGGCACGGGCGCAATAGCGTCAACCGATGTGGCACTCACGCTGGATTCAGCTTTGAAAACACAGGCTGAGAACCTCTTGTCTCTTCTGGAAGCCGGTGACATAGCCGCGTATCATGAGGCATTTGATGCCTTCTTTATGGAATGGGCCGGTGCTAACGAGGCTGACGCTGACGGACGTGGGCTTTTCGTTGATGGTCAGAAACTGGCAGCGCTGGAAGCAATTTATGGGCAACAGTATACGATAACGCGGTTAGGCTTATTTGGTAATGCTGTTGAAGTCAGTCACACGCCAGACGAAGGTTCCGGACCGGAGCTGAACGCTCGCTACGACACAATCCGTGATTGGCTATCGATCCGGTTTATCGCCCAATCTGCGACGTCTTCAACCATGAAGAGGAATCCAGACCGGTCAGATTGGCAGTCCATAATGGAAGACTTTGCAGACCACCCGCTTCACAGATTGACCTATCTTGTGGATCTAAACTCAGAAAACGATACGCAGCTAAAGGGTAGCCTTGGAACCGTTTTGGCTGTTCTCGGAAACTTGGTTGTCGATGGTACCCTTTCAGAGGCTGAGGCGGCATCGATTGGCCTCCTTATGACTTACGATTTTGGACCAGCACCAGCAGAATTCCAGGAAAATGTTCTCAGTACCGGAAGAAGCATTGGTCTGACTTTAGACAACGAGATGTTTGTACGCATTGCATATGGCGCTGCAAACGAGATTGTCGCGGGGACAAATGATGCAGAGACGATATCGGCAACAGACAATTCCCCAGCTTTGATTTTCGGATATGACGGCGATGACGTTATCCACGGAAGTTCAGACGGCGGCGTGTTTGTGGGTGGGTCGGGCAATGACACGCTGAACGGCGGCGGCGGCGCGGACACCTACAT
>NZ_WQCG01000028.1 GCF_013032505.1 Ruegeria atlantica | reverse complement strand
ATGACCGAATTGAAACGCACGCCACTTTACGATCTTCATGTTGAGTTGGGAGGTAAGCTGGTTGATTTTGCTGGTTGGGAGATGCCTGTTCAGTATCCGTTGGGGATAATGGGTGAGCATAAGCAGTGTCGTGAGAAGGCGGCGTTGTTTGATGTGTCTCATATGGGCCAGGTGATCCTTCGGGGTGAGAATGTGGGTGAGAAGCTGGAAGCGCTTTGCCCACAGGCCTATGCGACACTGAAGGAAGGCAAAGCGCGGTACGGGTTCTTTACGAACGCGGAAGGCGGGATCATGGATGACCTGATCGTGTCGAATGCGGGGGATCACTACTTTGTGGTGGTGAACGCAGCGCTGCGCCATCAGGATATTCCGCATATGAAAGCGAACCTAGAGGGCGTCGAAGTGACCGAGATCTTCGACCGCGCGCTGGTGGCTGTTCAAGGCCCTGCAGCGGAAAACGTGGTGGGGGAACTCTGCCCTGCCGCGCGCGAGCTGAAGTTCATGGAAACCACGGTGGCCGATATCAACGGTGTCGAGTGCCGCATCTCGCGTCTGGGGTATACCGGCGAGGACGGGTACGAGATCTCGATCCCCGAGGACAAGGCGATTGAGGTCAGCAAGGCGTTCCTGGCGCATGAGGATTGCGAAGCCGCCGGTCTGGGCGCGCGCGACAGCCTGCGGCTGGAGGCCGGTCTGTGCCTTTATGGCAATGACATCGACCAGAGCACCTCGCCGATTGAGGCCTCGCTGGCCTGGGCGATCCAGAAGCGCCGCAAGGAAGAAGGCGGTTTCCCGGGTGCCGAGCGGGTACAAAAGGAACTGGCCGAAGGCCCTGCCAAAAAGCTGGTCGGCATCAAACCCGATGGCCGCGCACCGGCACGTCAGGGCGTGGAAATCCAGTGCGCCGAGGGCAATACGATCGGTCAGATCACCTCGGGCGTGTTCGGCCCCACGGTCGGTGGACCGGTGGCGATGGGCTATGTGAGCAAGGGTCATGGCGAGCCGGGCGAGACGGTGAACCTGATCATCCGGGGCAAGCCGCAGCCGGCACAGATCGTGGCGCTGCCCTTCGTCAAACAGAATTACAAGCGTTGAAGTCAGGAGAGAGACAACATGGCAACCTATTATTCCGAAGAGCATGAATGGCTGACCGTCGACGGTGACACGGCCACTCTGGGCATCACCAAGCACGCGGCTGAACAGCTGGGTGACGTGGTGTTTGTGGAGCAGCAGGAAGCAGGCGACGAATTCGAAAAAGGCGGCGAGATCGGCGTGATCGAATCCGTCAAGGCCGCCTCCGAGCTCTATGCCCCGGTCGATGGCGAGATCACCGAGGTGAACGAGGCGCTGGCCGACAATCCGGGCGCGCTGAACGATGATCCCGAAGGCGAGGCCTGGATCTACAAGATCAAGATCGCGGATGCCGCGCAGCTGGAAGATCTGATGGATCTGGACGGCTACAAGGCCCTGATCGGCTAAGCCCGTACCGGAGCCCCGGTCTGGGGCTCCGCATGTTCGGGCCGGCCCTTGTCCGGCCCTCTCCCTACTACCGGAGGCTGTCGCAGTCTCCGCCCGACCTGACCTATTCGACAGGAGCGCTGCAATGGCCTTCAAACTGACCGACTACGAAGCCTATGACTTCGCCAATCGCCGCCATATCGGCCCGTCGCCCACCGAGATGCGCGACATGCTCAAGGTGATCGGCTTCAAGACGCTGGACCAGCTGATCGACGCCACCGTCCCGCCCGCGATCCGGCAGAAGGAACCGCTGGACTGGGGTCCGGCCATGACCGAACGCGATGCGCTGTTCTACATGAAAGAGGTGGCGAGCAAGAACAAGGTTCTGACCTCGCTGATCGGTCAGGGCTATTACGGCACCACCACGCCGGCGCCGATCCTGCGCAACATCCTGGAAAACCCGGCCTGGTACACCGCCTACACGCCCTATCAGCCCGAGATCAGCCAGGGCCGTCTTGAGGCGCTGTTGAACTTCCAGACCATGGTCAGCGACCTGACCGGGCTGGACGTGGCCAACGCCTCGCTGCTGGACGAAGCCACTGCGGCGGCCGAAGCGATGGCAATGGCCAAGCGCGGCGGCCGGTCCAAGGCCAACAACGCGGCCTTCTTTGTTGATAAGAACTGCCACCCGCAGACCATCGCAGTGATCAAGACCCGGGCCGAGCCTCTGGGCATCGA
This sequence comes from Ruegeria atlantica, assembly GCF_013032505.1. Classification (GTDB taxonomy): domain Bacteria; phylum Pseudomonadota; class Alphaproteobacteria; order Rhodobacterales; family Rhodobacteraceae; genus Ruegeria; species Ruegeria atlantica_F. The sequence continues at coordinate 2,266 of NZ_WQCG01000028.1, read as the reverse complement.
CGTGCAGGTGGCTGATCCGGACACGCTGGACGCAGGCGCGGTGTTTGGCGCGATCTTCCAGTACCCGGGCACCCACGGTCACGTGCGCGACTTCACATCGGAAATCGCCGCGCTGCACGAACACAAAGCCATCGCCATCGTCGCCGCCGACATCCTGTCGCTGGCGCTGTTGAAGTCACCGGGTGAGATGGGCGCGGATATTGCCATCGGCTCGACCCAGCGCTTTGGCGTTCCGATGGGCTATGGTGGCCCGCACGCTGCTTACATGGCGACCACCGACAAGCTGAAGCGATCCATGCCGGGCCGGATCATCGGTGTGTCGATCGACAGCCGCGGCAACAAGGCCTATCGCCTGTCGCTGCAGACCCGCGAGCAACACATCCGCCGCGAGAAAGCCAACTCGAACGTCTGCACTGCGCAGGCGCTGCTGGCGGTGATTGCGTCGATGTATGCGGTCTATCACGGCCCCGACGGTATCAAGGCCATCGCGCAATCGGTGCACCGCAAGACCTCGCGCCTGGCAGCCGGGCTGGAAGAGGCGGGCTTTGCCGTAGAACCAGAGGTGTTCTTCGACACCATCACGGTTGAGGTTGGCCACCTGCAGAACGTCGTGATGGAGGCCGCCGTGGCCCGTGGCGTCAACCTGCGCAAGGTCGGCGACACCAAGGTTGGCATCAGTCTGGACGAACAGACCCGCCCCGAGACCATCGAAGCCGTCTGGGGTGCCTTCGGCATCGACAAGAAGGATGACAGCAAGAAGAACCGCGCATATCGCCTGCCGGACTACGCGCTGCGCGAAAGCGCCTATCTGACCCACCCGATCTTCCACCAGAACCGGGCCGAGGCCGAGATCACGCGCTATATGCGCCGTCTGGCCGACCGCGACCTGGCGCTGGACCGGGCGATGATCCCGCTGGGGTCCTGCACCATGAAGTTGAACGCGACGATCGAGATGATCCCGGTCACCTGGCCCGAGTTCGGCAACCTGCACCCGTTCTGCCCCGAAGATCAGGCACAGGGCTATCACGAGATGATCGACGATCTGAACGACAAGCTGTGCCAGATCACCGGCTATGACGCGATCAGCCAGCAGCCCAACTCGGGTGCGCAGGGTGAATACGCAGGCCTGCTGACCATCCGCAACTATCACTTCGCCCGCGGCGAAGGGCACCGCAATGTCTGCCTGATCCCGACCTCGGCCCATGGCACCAACCCGGCCTCGGCGCAGATGGTGGGCTGGCAGGTTGTTCCGGTGCAGGCGGATGACAAGGGCAACATTGATCTGAACGACTTCCGCGCCAAGGCGGAAAAGCACTCCGATCATCTGGCCGCCTGCATGATCACCTACCCGTCGACCCATGGCGTGTTCGAGACCACCGTGCAGGAGGTCTGCCAGATCACCCATGATCACGGCGGTCAGGTCTATATCGACGGCGCCAACATGAACGCCATGGTTGGTCTCTCGCGTCCAGGTGACATTGGCGGCGACGTCAGCCACCTGAACCTGCACAAGACCTTCTGCATCCCGCATGGCGGCGGCGGCCCCGGCATGGGTCCGATCGGCGTCAAGGCGCATCTGGAAGAGCACCTGCCCGGCCACCCGGAATACGGCACTGCCGTGGGTCCGGTCTCGGCGGCGCCCTTCGGTTCGCCCTCGATCCTTCCCGTCTCATGGGCCTATGTGCTGCTGATGGGCGGCGCGGGCCTGACCCAGGCGACCAAGGTGGCGATCCTGAACGCCAACTACATCGCGGCGCGTCTGCAGGATGCCTATCCCATCCTCTACACGTCCGAGACAGGTCGTGTGGCGCATGAATGCATCCTCGACACCCGTCCGCTGGATGAGGCGGCACAGGTCAGCGTTGACGACATCGCCAAGCGTCTGGTCGATAGCGGCTTCCACGCGCCGACCATGTCCTGGCCGGTCGCAGGCACCCTGATGGTGGAGCCCACCGAGTCCGAACCGCAGGCCGAGCTTGACCGCTTCTGCGACGCCATGCTCTCAATCCGGGCCGAGGCGCAGGACATCATCGACGGCAAGATCGACGCGGAAAACAACCCGCTGAAAAACGCCCCCCACACGGTGCGCGATCTGGTCGGAGACTGGGACCGGCCCTACAGCCGCGAACAGGCCTGCTTCCCCCCAGGATCCATGGGCGTCGACAAATACTGGTCACCAGTAAACCGCGTCGACAACGCTTACGGCGACAGAAACCTAATCTGCACATGCCCTCCAATGGACGCATACGAAGAAGCCGCTGAGTAA
>NZ_WQCG01000027.1 GCF_013032505.1 Ruegeria atlantica | reverse complement strand
TCCCTCATTGCGTGTTTAACGATAGATAACGGTTAGGCTTTACAGTAAATATGTTTGATTCCAATTTTTCTGATCACGAGGCGTCTGGTTCGGCTGGTGAGCGGCGGATTTCTGACCCTGTTTCGCGGTCGGTGTTTCATGGTTTCAAACGATCGTTTGATCTGTTGATCAGTGCATTTTTCCTGCTGCCTCTGATGCTGTTGTGTGGTGGTGTTCTGTTGGTTTTGAACCCGTTCTGGAACAAGGGGCCGCTGTTTTTCTCGCAAGAGCGCATGGGCCGGAACTGCAAATCTTTCACGGCGTATAAGTTTCGCTCGATGCGCCCGGTCCAGAAGATCGAGCGCAGCGCGGATTGCCCGCTGGAAGAAGACAGGATCACGCCGCTGGGACGGTTCCTGCGCCGGAGCCGCCTGGATGAGTTGCCGCAAATCATTAATGTTTTCAAAGGGGAGATGAGCCTGATCGGGCCCCGCCCCGATTACATTGAACATGCGCGCATGTACTTGGCGCAGGTCCCCGGATACCAGGAGCGTCACGACGTTCGCCCCGGCATCAGCGGATGGGCGCAGGTCGAGCTGGGCTATATTGAAGGGACAGATGCAACGCATCAAAAGGTTCAGGCCGATCTCTACTATATCGCCAATTCCAGCCTTGCGATGGAGATGCGCGTTGTGTGGCGGACGCTTGCTGTCATGGTGCGCCGCGGCGGGGCCTGATCAAGGACCTTGGTACCGGTGGACCCCCTCGCGCCCAACCGTGGCGGTCGCGAGCATGCCACAGTCAGTTTTGGGCGCGGCAATCGCCAATAAATCCCGTTTTTGATCTGAATCAGGTCCGGATATCGCAACAGCAATTTGAAGGTTTCCTGCAATTCACTCAACCTAAAGTAGAATTCAATTATTGCGATTTCCAATTAAATTACGTGTGGAATTGTATTTGCACCACAAACACAAAGGAAATAAGCCCTCGAGCAAATTGAGGCGGGACGTGGATTGGCGAAAGGTCTAGCCCGTCGTCCAAAAAGCGACATAACGACGTGAAGATTATTCGAGCGGTGACAATCAGGCGGAAGGCCCTCTTGGTCTTTATATGCGCCATTGTAACGGGCATGGCGCAGGCGCAGTCCGTATCGACCTATGGCACACCCGGGCTGATCGAGATTCCCACCGCCGAGATGTTCGATGATGGCACGCTTGTCTTTACCGCCGCAGGTCTCAGGAACACCGCTCGGGCAACGATGACGTTTCAGATGCTGCCCTGGGTGCATGGTAGCTTCCGTTATGCGGTGATTGACGGGTTTGATGGCACGAGCGGCACCCGATATGACCGCAGCTTTGACGTCCATTTCCGATTGCGCGAAGAAAGCAGGCATGGCCCGGCCATCGTGATGGGGCTGCGCGATTTTGGCGGCACCGGCATCTATGCCGCGGAATATTTCGTGGCCACCAAGACCTTTCAGGACCGGTTCAAACTGACCGGCGGCATTGGATGGGGCCGCATGGCAGGGCGCGGTGCGTTCTCGAACCCGCTGGGGATATTCGGCAGCCGGTTCGACACCCGGCCCGCGTCAAACTCGAACGGCCAGGGGGGTGAGGTCGAATTCGGCAACTGGTTCCGCGGCGATGCGGCTTTGTTTGGCGGCGCCAGCTGGCAATATAATGACCGGCTGACCTTTCTGGCCGAGTATTCGCCCGACCTGTACACAGCGGAAGCTGTCAACGACAGTTTCCGGGTTAAATCACCCTTCAATTTTGGTGCCCAATACCAGTTCCGGAACGGTTCGCAGCTGACGGCCTCTTATCTCTATGGCACCTCGCTAGGGCTGACCTACAGCTATTTCGTCAATCCGCGCAAAGCGGTGACACCGGGCGGTCAGGGTGCCGCACCGCCGCCGTTGCTCCCTGAATCGCAGGTCGCCGCCGCGACGGCGAACAGCAGCAGTGGCGACATTCGGGCGCGGATGCAATCTGCCCTGGACCAGGAGGGGGTGCGGCTGGTCTATCTGTCAGACAGCGGCGACACTGTCCGCGTCGGGGTAGAGAACAACCGCTACGGGCAGGCCGCCCAGGCCCTCGGCCGCACCGCCCGCGTGCTGGCCAATACAGAACCGCCCCAGGCCGAACACTTCGACATTGCGCTGATGTCGAACGGCGTGCCGCTGAGTGCGGTGCGCGTCAACCGCGATGACCTCTATGAACTGGAGCATGACCCCGACAACGCCTGGCGCAGCTTTGCCCGGGCCGAGATCTCGGACACGTTGCCGTTGGTGCAGGGCGGTTTCCTCACCGATGCCTTTCCGCATTTTACCTACCGGTTCGGTCCCTATCTGAACTTCTCGTTCTTTGATCCCGACGACCCGCTGCGTTACGAACTGGGTGCCGCGCTGGAGTTGGATTACACCGTGTCGCCGGGCCTGACCTTTTCGACCGGGATGCGCCAGCCGATCCTCAGCACATTGGATGACAGCACCCGCGCCTCGGATTCGACCCTGCCGCATGTGCGCTCGGACTGGAACATCTATGCCCGCGAATCCAACCTGCGGATCGAACATATGACCGCCGAGTATATGTGGCGGCCGGGCGAGGATCTTTATGCCCGCACCACGCTGGGCTATCTGGAAACCATGTTCGGCGGGCTTTCGACCGAACTGCTTTGGTATCCCAACAACAGCCGTCTGGCGCTCGGGGCCGAGGCCAACTATGTCGCCCAACGCGACTTTGACGTGCTGTTTGGTTTTCAAGATTACAACGTCTTCACCGGGCATGTCTCGGCCTATTACGATCTGCCGGGCGAGTATCACGCGCAGGTCGATGTCGGGCGCTATCTGGCCGGCGACTATGGGGCCACCTTCACGCTGGATCGCGAGTTCAACAACGGCTTCAAGGTGGGCGCGTTCTTTACCCTGACAAATGTCAGCTCGGAAGAGTTTGGCGAGGGTTCGTTCGACAAGGGTATCCGGCTGGAAATCCCGGTCTCGTGGTTTACCGGCCGCCCGTCGCGCAACAAGATCGCCCAGACCATCCGCCCCGTCCTGCGCGATGGCGGCGCGCGGCTGAACGTGCGCAACCGGTTGTATGGCGTGACCCGCGAGGCGCGCGCGCAGGATCTGTCGCGCGGCTGGGGGAGGTTCTGGCGATGAAGGTCCTGCGCAGCGCCCTGCTGGCCATGGCCCTGATCTCCTGCGGCGAAGCACAGGAAGATGCCAACCTGTTAAAAAGCGCGTTGTTCCCAAACGCGCCCCGGTTCCATCCGCGCGCCGAAGTCCTTGGCGCGCGCCGCCCGATCCCGCCCCGGCTTGAGGTCGGGTTTCCCAGTCGCGATCTTGCCGGTGTCATGCTGCTTGAGACCGAGCGCGCAGGCGTACAGACCTGGCTGACCGCCGATGGGGCCACCATCACGCTGGAACGTGGCATGCTGACCTCGGCCCTGGGGTTTGGCGACGGCATGTCGGCGTCCGATGTACGCCAAAGCGCGGCGCGGATCCTGGGCGCCGGACCGGGCCGGGCCGAACGGTTCCACAGCTTTCTCGACGGCGATGACGAGGTCAACCTGCGGGCCTATGAATGTCGGATCGACACCCTGGGGCCCGAGACCGTCTTGCAGCGCGGAAACCCCGTCGCGACGGAAAAATGGCAGGAAGAATGCTTCGGGGTGGCGGATCGTTTTACCAACGTTTACTGGGTGCAAAACAGTTCAGGACGCATTGTTCAATCCTCACAATGGACCGGCAACTTCCTCGGCAACATGTTCATAAAGGATGTGCCCAATGACAGCTAAGACTACCAACAGCAGAGGACGTATCGTGCGCCATATTCCACTTCTCCTCAGTTCGCTGGCTCTGAGTGTTGTGATGGCCGGGTGTTCGACAATCTATCGCAGCCCGTCAGTCACCGCAGGCGTTTCAGACGCCGGTAAAGTCCGCGTTGTACCGGTCACGCCCGAGACCGTGCTGGTCGCCAACCGTTCGCCTTATTCGCCCAAGACCCTGCCAACGGTGTTCGGACTGTCCGCCGGATCCGGCTCCTCCACCAGCCTGCGCGGCACCGGCCCCCTGCCCGAGGCACCGTCCACCCAGGACGGGTCGCGCGCCGGGCTGCAGCTGGACCCGCCGCCGCAGGTCAATCCCGGCCCCTACACCATCGGCATCGGCGACGTGCTGGTGCTGTCGACCCCCTCGACCCAAGGCACCGCCGGAGAGCTGTCGGGCCTGCTGGCCGCACAGAACAGCCGCAACGGCTATACCGTGCAGGATGACGGCTCGATCAACATCCCCGATGTCGGCCGCGTCCGTCTGGTCGACCTGACCGTGGATGAGGCCGAGGCGCTGCTGTTCCAGCGCCTGGTGGAAAACCAGATCGACCCCACCTTCAGCCTGGAAATCGCCGAGTTCAACTCGCGCCGCGTCTCGGTCGGCGGCGCCGTCGGCCAGCCCGGCATCCAGCCCATCACCCTGACCCAGCTGACCCTGGGCGAGGCGCTGGCGGCCGCAGGATCAGTCTCGGTCAGCGATATCGACAATTCCTCGGTCCGCATCTACCGCGACGGGCAGATGTATCAGATCCCACTCGAAGACCTGTATTCGCGCACCGCATTGCAGAACCTCAGCCTGATCGCCGATGACTCGGTCTTTGTCGATACCGACTATGATCTGGACCGGGCCGAGCGCTTCTTTGCCCAGCAGATCGCGCTACGCGAAACCGTGCTGGAAGGCCGCCAGACCGCCCTGCAAGAACTGAACGTGGCCGTCAACCTGCGCCGCGCCGACCTGGACGAGCGCCGCAGCAACTACATCCAATCAATCGAGCTGGACGCGGTTGACCGCGACTATGTCTACCTGTCCGGCGAGGTGCGCACCCAGGGCCGATATGCCCTGCCGTTCAACCAAACCGCCACCCTGGCCGATGCCCTGTTCGACACCGGCGGCGGCATCGCCAAGGAAACCGGCGACGCATCCGAAGTCTACGTCCTGCGCGCCTCGCAGGACGCGCGAGAATTCGGCGCCGTAACCGCCTGGCACCTCGACATCCGAAACGCCGCACAACTCACCCTCGCCGCACAATTCCAGATGCGATCCAACGACATCATCTTCATCGCAGAAAACCCCGTCACAAAATGGGGAAGAACAATCAGCCAAATCACACCCTCAATAATAACAACTCCCATCAACGCTGCAGTGAACTAGGTTGC
>NZ_WQCG01000026.1 GCF_013032505.1 Ruegeria atlantica | reverse complement strand
TGTGACCGAAATCGGATCGCTACATGACTGCCTGCAGCAAATCATCGTTCCTGCATTCGCTGCAGGGTTTGGCGGAGAACATGACGTAGCTGACATCTTGGGCCGCATTCAAATTGAAATTGGTTCTCAAACCCGAAGCGCGTGGCCCCATGCTGTGGATCACGGCACGGTGTTGCCGCCCAAGGTTTGCCTGAATTGGCAGGGGCAGATTGGTGATCTGGTCTGTCTTGCACATGAATGCGCGCATGTATTGCAATTTGAGCTGTCCAAACACGACACGATGCCACCGGTTGCGCGTGAGATCTGTGCATTCCTGGGTGAGCTGCTGTTGTTAAACTATGTACAGCAACATGCCCCCAAACTCTTCGCCCCTGTGCGCCAAATCTGGGCATTAGAAAACCACTTTTACCTTGTTGAGGATCTGGATGTCCTGTGGGACGCGCTTTCTGATCTAAACTCACCTTATCACTATCGACATAACTACCCTCTTGCCCGGTTGGCGGCGGTGTATTTATTCGGCCGGGAAGAGTTTTCGGTGCCAGGGTTTTTCGAGAGCGGCTCCGGGGCAATGCGTTTTCTTCCCTTTGATGAGATGGCAAAGCGGACCGAAAAGATCCGGAATTACCTTCCCAGTTTTCCGGTGCCAAACCCTGAAACACCACTGCTGCGCGTCCACCGCAGCGTTGGCGCAGCGGTGCTGCTCGACCTTGAGGGTAACACCTCCCGAGCCGGATCAAATCTGGGAGAGTATTTCTTCGGCATTTCTGCACATCTTGAGGAAGGCACGGCGTTCATCTGGTTGTCTGCAGATCGCAAGCCGATGGGGTATGCGACATGGCACAACACACCGGATCAACATACTGCGGAAGTCTCGCATCAGATCGCGCCGTTTGGCGGGCACGTCAATCTGCAGGCCCTGCTAGAGTGCAGGTGCGGTTCGCGGACACCAGGCGACCGATATGAGCCGGACATAGTGGTATGGTGATCGATTTCTATGCCAGTGTTGGGTTTGCCGTCGCACTCCTGTCGCGTTCTGAATATCACCATCGCTTCGACTTGGATGCGTATTTGTGTGTTGAAATCTTCCCCCCTCTCCGGCTCAGCCAGGCGCTCTTTTACCTGACGGATGAATGCCAACCGACCGCGATGATCACCTGGGCGTGGCTGTCTGAGGATGTTCAGGCCGATATTCATGCGACCGGCCGCGCATTGAGAGAAGAGGAGTGGAATTGCGGCGACCACTTGTTCTTCAACGACTGGATTACCCCCTACGGCAACACGCGCGATGTTCTGAAAGACATGACACAAAATGTCTTTCCGAACGAGGTCGCCACGAGCCTGCGCCGCAATCCCGACAGTTCAGTTCGGCGCGTCAACCGCTGGACCGGGATCAACCTGCGACAGCACCAACACAGGAATACGGCCTCTGATTTGGTTGAGGACGTACACAGCGGGAGGAGGGTTCCTTCTCCTTCAAATCTCAAGAGACAGGCACCGCGGTCTGATCTCGAAAACCTGGCTCGAGCCAATCCAGCCTCAAGAGGGGAAATACTCCAATGAACTATGATCTGGAAACAGCAATGACCGATCTACACAGCCCCGTCAGCTTCGGTGGCGGCGGTCAAGGGGAAGGTGGAAGTCGGGACCGCCAGGAACGGCGTAATAGCTTTCATCAGAGGAGAAATGCGGGTCGGAATGAATCGAACGGGTCCAGTTGGGGGGGCAGGTTTAAACGTTGTTTGAAGGAGGATGATACCTGGCACGGCTCTGATACCCCTGCAACTGACTCATTTATTGGGTGCGCCGGAAGAGCTACATTTGAGAGTGAGCGCTGATAAGCTCTGGTGGTGTGCCGGAAAGGCACACCACTTTCGTGCACAAAGGAAACTCCGCATGAAATTTGGATGGCTTATCTACGCCGGATGTCTTGCATTGGCGCTGGCAATTGACACTTTTATTTCCGTTAATGGCCTTCCGGCAAGGGATGTGATCCTTGACTGGCTCAACGCAGTTTTCGATCAGGGTTCACCTTTTGCCGATAAAATGTTCGCTAATGCAATTATGCGGACATTCCTCACCATAGCAGGTTCTCTCGCAATAATCCTACCGGCCTTATGGATAACCGGAAAAAAAACGATCAAGCCATTCTTCGCTATAAGGCCAATCCCAATCCTGTATTTTGTTTTGGTATTCTTTTACTTTTATTATAATAGCTCCAACAAGCATGAAATTGTTTTTGGCGTTTTATATTTTATCTCTCTCATAGTTGTTATTACCCGCGAACATGTTTTCTTTTTTTCGCAACAATGGATCTGTCGGTCCAATAGTAGCCTATTTCTATCTGCACTTATTGCTCTTGTCGCTTTTGTCTTGCTCCACCCGCTAGAATTAACCCAAGGCAACGTCTTAGGCACGCTTTTGATGGTGAACCTTTGGGTATACACAGTTTCCCACAAGAATTTCTGGATGGGTGTCTCGCTACATATGGCCTGGAATTTTGGTTTTCCTGAAAGTGCCTTGTTTCATTACGCTGTATTCCTGCATTCCTGCTACCTGGCATATGGCCTCAAGACCTATCCGAAGTTTCTCGCAGAACCGTTCGAGTGCTTTGCTTCACGGCGACCAGCCGTTGCCAACCTCTTTGAAGCTTGGAGGCGTTTTTGGTCATTCCCAAGAGAATTGTATTCAAAACAAATTGCCCATCGAAGGCCAGTCTAACGTGAAAAGCTACATTTTATTTTCCGGACTGGCAGTTCTCGTACTTTATTGGGCGAGCGATTGGATTACCTTTGAAGTCTTGGAACCCAAGCCGTCCAGCATAAAAAACATCCACATCGTTGAAACAGACGATGACGAGATATCCGCCTTTGTCGTCTTTCCGGTTGGGAATACCCCTCCCCACGAAATGCATTACGTTGAACATTTGGTCTGGTTGAATTCCATAAAAAGCAGTTCCGGAAATGTTGACAGCCATTCTAACGCTTGGACCAATAGTCATAGTGTCGGCTATTGGTTATCGGGGCCTTCCGGCGACCTGTTTGATCTCTTGAACAAGCTATCCGGCGTATTCTCCCCCATCGAATTGCAACGCGATTTTGCGGAACAGGAAAAAAACATCATACTTCGAGAACGAGAATTCTGGAAGGTGGGAGACATCCGCGAAATAGCTAATGAAGAAATGAACGCGTTTCTTTACCAGAACAACAGTATTGCAACTTCTGTTACTGGAGATTCAGCACAAATCGCAGACCTCGATTTCGACAGGGCACGCAAACTCCATCTGGCGACACACAAGCCGGACACTGCAACCATAATCGTGATCGGCGGGGTATCTGAAAAGCAAACGCACCGTGTGCTTCAAAAACAAGATTGGATAAAGCCCAAGGACATCAGGCAAACGCAACCTCTGCGCTTCAATCTATCCGGTATCGCGGAAAAGGCGTTCCAGTACCCCAACCAAAATACGGCACCAACATTAATCTGGAGACACGTCGTAACGCTGCCTGAATCCATCCAGTATGACCTGTTGGATGCCCAGACGCTGCTTATCGGGGATATTCTTGGCTCGAGTCTAACTGGGGGATTGGCAGCTCCGTTACACTACGATGCGGCAATAGCCCGTTCGTTTGATTTCGAAATATGGCCTCTTGACGAAGATAATGTCGAAATCCGGTTTATTGGATCACCGGATCAAGGTGTTTCTCTGTCCCAGCTCCAGGGGGCGTTCGAGGATACATTTTCCAAAATCACAACCGACGGCATTCCGGAACAGACTTTCAATCAAGTATTCAATCGCTTCGAAGCAGATTGGCCAGATTGGAATGACGATACCGAAACCTCGCATTGGAGGGCGGACTACGTGCTCCGCAGCACTTCAGTCTTGCGCATGCCTTTGCCCACCTCCGCGGTCAGGGCTCTGAAAGCCCAACTGTCTCTGGATTCTACAAACGGGCTTTTGCGATCGCTCGGCGCTGAAGGCCGTACGTCCGTTGCACTTATCGGGCCAAAGGAGAGGTTTTAATGATACGTGCCGTATTAGTCGTCTCATCAATATTGGCAATTGCCGCATGTCAGAGTGACAAACCGTCAGCCAGCGAAGAATCCACCCCAAGTGGAATAAAATACACGTTGCTTCATATGCCTAGACACGAAGACGTAACGATCCACGTCGCCTGGCCAACAGACTGGGCGTATCGTCAAGAGACCAAAAAGGCGGCAGCCTTAGTTGGGATGGAGCTTATTTTGGCTGGTGGTGCAGAAGGATTTCCGGCAGGAGAAGCGGCAGAGTTGTTCGCCGACTTAGAATCCGAAGGCTATATCTACAATGGAGCACAAGGCCATGTGATTGGGGAACTAACATTTCCACGCGAACACCTCTCGAAAACCATAGAAATAGCAAATGCGCATCTACGCAATCCAACACTGGATAAACTTTGGTTTGAACGTATACGAGATGGCTTCGAACAAAACATTAACGAAGCTCGTACACACCCTACCGAAGCTGGCTTTGATACCATCCGCTGGGCGGTGTTCGGCACACAGCCAATACGGAATGCCTTATCCTTTGATGACCCCAATACGTTCAAAACTCTGGAGCGTGAAGATGTCGTCAGATGGCATCAAGAGATATTCACAAGACAACCGGAAGCCATCGTTGTGGCCGGAAGCCTCAATGCGGCCGAGGCTGGATCAGCAGTGGACAGTTTATTGGCAGGCCTGACCGAAACCAAGCGCCCAATCGGGCGAGACGTTAAGCCGAACTTTGCACCACGGCGCATTGTCTTGCACAAACCAGATGCCCAAACTACCAGCGTGACTTTCATCGCTCCCCTGCCTCCTTCACGTCTTGGTAGTGAGTTTGAAGACCTAATCTTAATCGATGTGCTCGGAGGAGGTGACCAAAGCATCCTTTTTGACACCGTCCGAACCCAATTACGCGCTAGCTACGGGTTCGACGCTGGTATTAGTGATTATTCGCGTGAGTTGCGGTTTCTTTACATGACTGGCGAAGTTGAAACAGCACTGGCTGCGAAGGCAGAGCGTTCAATTGTTGAGGCTTATAAAGACTTCAAGCTCGCCGGAGCGAATGAGAGTATTTCAATCCAAAAAGACTCACTGGAAAAGTACGTTTCTGATCTTGGCGGTTTTGTCGTTGATCAGGCCCAGGTCGAGCTTCAATTCGCTCTAAACGATCTCCCTCCCGGAAGTAGCCTCAAGCTTTCAGGGATGCTGTCCGAGGTGAGTAAGAAAACCGTCAACAACCGGCTTCATGAGTATTTTCCATCTCATGACCAATTTATAATTGTAGCAACATCACCGGATGCTGATGCCCTACCCGGTGCTTGCATCATCAGCACACCGCAGGATGCTTTGAACTGCCCATGACGCACTGCTCAGAACGGACCGCAGAGGAAGTCCCTCTCTCATGGTTCGGCAAGACGCTTTGGAAGTTCACCCCGTTTTATACTGAACTGGTTTTTCTGGCCGTTTGCCTGCGGCTGGTCGGG
>NZ_WQCG01000025.1:0-2500 GCF_013032505.1 Ruegeria atlantica | reverse complement strand
CACTGCGGATGCTAACGTCCGTAGTGGAGAGGGAAACAACCCTGACCTACGACTAAGGCCCCCAATTCATGGCTAAGTGGGAAAGCAGGTGGGACGACCAAAACAACCAGGAGGTTGGCTTAGAAGCAGCCATCCTTTAAAGATAGCGTAACAGCTCACTGGTCTAAATAAGTTGTCCTGCGGCGAAGATGTAACGGGGCTCAAGCCATGAGCCGAAGTCTAGGGATGCGTAAGCATCGGTAGCAGAGCGTAGTGTGACATAGTCTCATTCCTCCTTCATGCCTTCGGGCAGATTGGAGGAGAGAGGCTTTCGATGAAGCCGGGGCGTGAGCCATCCGGTGGAGAGATCACTAGTGAGAATGATGACATGAGTAGCGACAAAGAGTGTGAGAGACACTCTCGCCGAAAGTCCAAGGGTTCCTGCTTAAAGCTAATCTGAGCAGGGTAAGCCGGCCCCTAAGCCGAGGCCGAAAGGCGTAGGCGATGGGAACTAGGTTAATATTCCTAGGCCAGGAGGATGTGACGGATCACAGGTGTAGTTCAATCTTATCGGATTGATTGGGCTGCTGAGTGGTTCCTGGAAATAGCCCTCCATCAGACCGTACCCTAAACCGACACAGGTGGACTGGTAGAGCATACCAAGGCGCTTGAGAGAACGATGTTGAAGGAACTCGGCAAAATACCTCCGTAAGTTCGCGAGAAGGAGGCCCGGTTCCTAGGCAACTAGGGGCTGGGGGCACAAACCAGGGGGTGGCGACTGTTTATTAAAAACACAGGGCTCTGCGAAGTCGCAAGACGACGTATAGGGTCTGACGCCTGCCCGGTGCCTGAAGGTTAAAAGGAGAGGTGAGAGCCTTGAATTGAAGCCCAGGTAAACGGCGGCCGTAACTATAACGGTCCTAAGGTAGCGAAATTCCTTGTCGGGTAAGTTCCGACCTGCACGAATGGCGTAACGACTTCCCCGCTGTCTCCAACATCGACTCAGCGAAATTGAATTGCCTGTCAAGATGCAGGCTTCCCGCGGTTAGACGGAAAGACCCCGTGCACCTTTACTACAGCTTCGCACTGGCATCAGGATTGTGATGTGCAGGATAGGTGGTGGGCTTTGAAGCAGGAACGCAAGTACCTGTGGAGCCTCCCTTGAGATACCACCCTTCGCACTCTTGATGTCTAACCGCGGTCCGTTATCCGGATCCGGGACCCTGCGTGGCGGGTAGTTTGACTGGGGCGGTCGCCTCCTAAAGCGTAACGGAGGCGCGCGAAGGTTGGCTCAGAGCGGTCGGAAATCGCTCGTTGAGTGCAATGGCAGAAGCCAGCCTGACTGCGAGACTGACAAGTCGAGCAGAGTCGAAAGACGGCCATAGTGATCCGGTGGTCCCGAGTGGAAGGGCCATCGCTCAACGGATAAAAGGTACGCCGGGGATAACAGGCTGATACTGCCCAAGAGTCCATATCGACGGCAGTGTTTGGCACCTCGATGTCGGCTCATCTCATCCTGGGGCTGGAGCAGGTCCCAAGGGTACGGCTGTTCGCCGTTTAAAGAGGTACGTGAGCTGGGTTTAGAACGTCGTGAGACAGTTCGGTCCCTATCTGCCGTGGGTGTAGGAGACTTGAGAGGAGTTGCCCCTAGTACGAGAGGACCGGGGTGAACGATCCACTGGTGGACCAGTTGTCGTGCCAACGGCAGTGCTGGGTAGCTATGATCGGACAGGATAACCGCTGAAGGCATCTAAGCGGGAAGCCCCCCTCAAAACAAGGTCTCCCTGAGGGCCGTGGAAGACCACCACGTCAATAGGCCGGAGATGTAAGCGCAGTAATGCGTTCAGTTGACCGGTACTAATCGCCCGATAGGCTTGATTTGATCCAGTAATGGAAAGACAAATCAAAAACATACACCTCAGTAAACATGGATAACTTCGTCGCTTCAAACGACGATGTTGATTGACATAACAACCGTGCAGGAACGCGCATCCGCTTCGCGAATACGCTGCCTCCTGCGCGTCGCCTTTTTGCAAAGCAAAAAGAGCGACGGGGATTTTCCTCGGTTTGGTGGTCATAGCGCAAGTGAAACACCCGGTCCCATCCCGAACCCGGAAGTTAAGCACTGCCGCGCCAATGGTACTTGGGCTTAAGCCCCGGGAGAGTAGGTCACCGCCAAACCTAGAAAAATCCCCAGTCTCTCTAATGATGATACAAATCTGACTCTGACGCGGGATGGAGCAGCCCGGTAGCTCGTCAGGCTCATAACCTGAAGGTCGCAGGTTCAAATCCTGCTCCCGCAACCAGCGTCAGAAAATCTCAGTACAGCCCGTTCAGACTAAAATTGATCCACTGGATCAATTGCTTAACGTCTTCACCTCGTCAGGCTCATAACCTGAAGGGTGAGGAAGAACAGAAATCGACCCAGTGGATCGATTACCTGACGAACGCGCAAAGCGCTGGACCGTAGGTTCAAATCCTACTCCCGCAACCAAATCGAATAAAACAATCAAATCAAAAC
>NZ_WQCG01000024.1 GCF_013032505.1 Ruegeria atlantica | reverse complement strand
TGGGTGGGTCGGGCAATGACACGCTGAACGGCGGCGGCGGCGCGGACACCTACATCTACCGCCTGGGCGACGGCAATGACGTGATCAGCGACTTCAGCGGCCGGAACGAAAACGACCGTCTGGTGTTCGCGGACGTAAATGCAGATGATGTAAGCTTCTCGCACAACGCGGGCCAGGATCTGGTGATCACGCTGAGTAATGGCGACACGGTCACGGTCACTGATCATTTCCGCAACACGTACAACGATATGGAGCTCATCGAGTTTGCCGACGGCACGGTGCTGGATCTGGCCGCGATCACCGCCAAGGCCATTGCCGATCAGAATGGCGACGGAGATGACGTGGTGCGCGGCAGCAATGGCAATGACACCTTCCTGGGTGGGTCGGGCAATGACACGCTGAACGGCGGCGGCGGCGCGGACACCTACATCTATCGCCTGGGCGACGGCAATGACGTGATCAGCGACTTCAGCGGCCGGAACGAAAACGACCGTCTGGTGTTCGCGGACGTAAATGCAGATGATGTAAGCTTCTCGCACAACGCGGGCCAGGATCTGGTGATCACGCTGAGTAATGGCGACACGGTCACGGTCACTGATCATTTCCGCAACGCGTACAACGATATGGAGCTCATCGAGTTTGCCGACGGCACGGTGCTGGATCTGGCCGCGATCACCGCCAAGTCACTCTTGGGGAGTGCCGGGAATGATGCGATCCTCGGGTTTTCGTCAGACGACACAATCGAGGGGCGTGGCGGTGATGATGTTCTGACCGGCGGAACCGGAGCTGATGTCTTTGTTTTCAATTCGTTGGTTTCCGGAGGCGCGGACACCATCACTGATTTTGAGTTAAATTCAGATACCATTCAATTGGCGGGAACGACTTACGCTGATCTGACGCTGGTTGACACAGTATCCGGCACTCGGGTCGAGTGGGAAAACGGCTCTGTTGAAGTTGAAGGCATCGCCGTCGCTTCGCTGACAGAGGACCAATTCTCGTTCGTTTAACACACCACGTTCCCATGCGGTTTTGTCAAACCGCATGGGAATGCCGCCACTCAAGCCGCTTGAAATCCGAAAACAAGGATCTCTATGTGGATCGCGGGTTAACGTGACAACACCCTAAAGTCTTATGGTCAATGGCGTTTGTCTGAAAATAGAGGCTCATGGTTGCCGCGATAGCTTAATTTGGTTTCTCGTCCTGCTCATCTGCGGATGCGATTTTGAAGACCTGAGGAATGTTCGTTCGTTTCACGCGTTTGGGTCCTTTGTCATGTTCCAAAACCGAGTGATGTAGCGTCGCACCTTCCGGAACAAAACGCTCTTCGAACCAAGGCACATACACCCCTGCATAGGTCTTTCTCGTGGTTGGTATATGTCGGCGTTTGAATCTTGGAACTCCTTCGAGCAGCGACCAACCCTTTGTCATCGAGTTATTTGTCGCCGCTTGCGGGTCGGGAGCTACGTAATGTCCATCATTCTTGCCGAGAACGATTGTGTTAATGGTGCGAGTCTTAAGTTTGAGTTGCGTGGCTCTCGCTTCATCTAGCATCCAAGCCAACGGTATTTTTGCAATGGCGCTCTTTTTCTCGGGATAACCCCCTCCGACATCCCCGTGCGAGCCTACGAACCATACTTCCTTTACGTCTTGCTCTTTCTCAGATTTTGGATTGAAGCGTTCAGGGCGAAACGCTTTGCCGACGGGCCAAAGCTGCGGTTGGAACATTGTTCTTCGCTCATCTAAAGCGAGCGCATGTCGAACACTCTCGACGCTTGGGTTCGTGCTGGTGAACGCGTGTGATCGCAGCCTCGGACCATACCTCCCGCTTTCAATCACCGATCCTACTGTATCGAAAAGGCCAAGGAAACGTATTTTCGGTCGCGTCGGACGCAGTACACGCTCAAACAGACGAACTTCTGCGAACGCGCTGTCACTATTCTCGCTGTCGGCATTTTCTCCTATGCTCTTATAGGCTCGATATGCGTAGTCCAACAAATTTAGGTTGTCGGGATGAAGCAAACCGACGGCGTGAATGAAACCCGCCAAAACCCTCGCGGTGTATGCACCACGGCTGAATCCGAAGATGAATATTTGATCGGCTTCTAACGCATCGTCATTATCAGATTTATGCTGGTAGGCGTGAACGAGATAGCGATAGGCTTCCTTAACGTTGGCATCCAATCCCCAACCGGTTGCTAAGCCCCAGATTTCGACGCCACGCCGGTAGTAGTAGGAAGCTGAATTCTCGGCGCCGAATGTTCCCACTCCCGGATCATAGAAAACAGACTGCTCTGGGGACTTTTTGAGGCACCCAAAGAGCCGAAGGATGTTTGTCCGATCCTGCGAAACCTCGTTCGACGTTCCATCACACAGAATGGCAATGTTCTTGCTCAAGTGTTTCGTCCTTAGGTTAAATCATCTATAGGTAGATTAACGCCACGCGCTAAAATGTGGAGTGAGTTTTTTTGATTTCGAAGCCCTTAAGACTCTGATGCTCAAGCTGGGTTGAGGTGAAACATGGCTATTTCTTATGAAGACTGCCGACCGTACCTGTCGGCGACCCTTTTTAGGATCACAAACAACGCTGATGATCTTCTGAACGACTTAAGGAAGGATATCATAGCTGAGCTCCGAGCAAGTGTGCTCCCAAAGAACGAGTCATCCACAGCCACCCGCAGCTTCTCAACAGTCAGTGATCCCGCAGAAACTCCCGATGGCATGCAGCTGACCTGGTTGGCCTATGAAGAAAAACGTCCTCCTGCCTGGTATTCTGACGATGACCTCAAGAACACACTTCACCACTTGGTTGTCGTCTCTGCTCTCGAAGACGTCCTGGCCATTTGCTGCACAGACAGTGCTGCCAGGCAGACTATCGTACGATCCATAATCAATGCTGAAAGAGCATCATTTAAACACATCCAAAAGATGGTGGCGAAGGAAGTCGAAGCGGCTTTTGTCGAGGGCAGAGTTCGAACGTTGTGGCTAAGCGGGGCACATAGACGCTCTATAGTGAAACCTGACGCAAAAGTCCTCTCTGGAGCTGAGCTGGAGAACGCGTTGGACCCCTTGGACGACCAAAGCTACTTCTTCAGTTCTGTGCGAACAACGTCGTCAAACGAGGAGTTGGTGCACGACGGCCGAAACGCCATCGTCGGTGCCAGCCCCAAACATGCTCGGATATGGCTTGGACCCAGTCGGGATTGGGACCAGTTCACTGACAGGATGAAAAAAATACTTCTCCAAGCCAAACGCAGTCTGGACGAAGGGAGTAAGAACTACACACCAATCCCGGTGCTTGCTCGTCCAACCACTGATATTGGTGATGTTGAACAACCCTACGATGTCGCGATCATAGCCCCCGAACAAATGCTTGCCGACGAGATTGAACGCGGTGACGATGATCGTTGGCTACAACAATTCGCAGACCAGGTACACTTTGAAATATCTGAACTAGATGAGGCCCCTAATTTCCGGGCCAAGGTTATGTGGGGCGATCAAGAATACGGGGAATTGTCCTTTGAGTTCCAAGCCAATGCTGACGGTACCCACAGGCTCGGCATCGGGGCTCTGGCGTGGGACGATACCAAGGATCACCAGGCCGAAATCTACGCTGTATGCAGCGCACCTGAAAATCTGACACTGTACTTTGACACTGGCCACACCTTTGCTCGCGGGCAGTTCTACCTCACTCAATTCCGTGATGCGCAATTTGATGATTGGGAATGGGTGGACATGGCCACCGCAGGCGCTGCTGTGAAGCAAGAGAAGCCGTTGGATGGACAACGGTTTGCGGTTGAAGCCATTGGAGGTGACGGCGACGCCTCGTTGTTTGGTCTCGTAGTCCGACATTGGCCAAACACGGAAACTCTGGGCGCACCAACAGGATGGCTGGTGTGCGATGATGGCGCAGGCGAGTCCGCTGATTTCATACACGTGGATGATACGCCAGGAAGGGAAAAGCTCACTTTGATTCACGCCAAAGGTAGTGGATCCGAAACTGCCAACCGGCAAATCTCGGTTTCCGACTACGAGGTGGTGGTGGGCCAAGCCATCAAAAACCTTAGGCACGTGGACCGGGGGCTACTTCACGAAAAACTTGCGGCGAATGGCAACGGTGTGCTCCGTGACGCAGTTTGGCACGATGGAACACGTCAGGCCGACAGGACAGGCTTCTTAGAGGCACTGGCAAGGGTAGGTTCAAGCGCCGAGCTAAGGGTAGTCATTTTACAACCGAGAGTCCGGAGGACAGAACTTTTCGGCGCAAGAGCGTCGATGGCGCAAGGGCATTCCAACGCAACTACGCGTAGACTACAGCAACTTGATGCTCTACTTTTGGGGGCAAAAGCGAACAGCGCAAGTCTTGGTGCCGAGTTCAGTGTTCTAGCTGACGCCAACTAAGGTTATACCGCTCCAAATTAAACGCGGTGTGTCGTAGCCTAGCTGGGTCAACTCCCGAATTCGGCCGCGTCTCGCAAGCGCTGTCCGTCGCCCAGAGCAAAGCTGGACCGCAGACAGTTCACAGCATCAGTCGGCGAGTTCCGTCACAACTGGCAGGTGATCTGATCCAAATGCTCCGTTCAGCTGGTCACGCACCACGACAGCCTCAGTGAAATCCAAGGCTCTTGGACCACCAACATAGATGTGGTCAATCACAGAAGAGAATTGCCCCATGAGGGTCTCATCGAGATTCGTTGTGAGCGGTGTCATCATCAGATTTGGTTCGACACCACCAGAAATCAGAAAGTGAGAGTCATCCAGCCCGTCCTGTCCTGAACAATCGGTGTCTTCGACGACCTCAAAGCATCTACGTGTAGGGTTGCATTCCGCGCCCGCGCTTAGGTCTGAACCTGACCGCGGATCATCGATGGCAATGTTGAAGTCGCCCAAGACAACGACAGTCTTTCCTTCGGATACGTCATCCGCTGCCTCGGAAGCAACGGCTGACAGCATAGCCTCACGCTTCTCAGCATTTGTTATCCAGTTCTTACTGAAACTTGTTGCTTCCTCTTGAGCGATAAGGGCTTCCAGAGTTGCGACAGCACTCTCGAGCTTCATGATCTCGTCAGCCGGCAAACCAGACTCGTCGTCTGAGCGGCTTTCGATACGCTTCAAAAGCCTGATGGTTTCCGCGGCGTCGAAGCAATACCCGGAGATCTCCGATTTCGCATGGATGCCGTAAATGACTAGGTCACCTTTAAGCTCGACTCGCAGGACTCCGCGACCAAATCGAAGTACTCTTTGAGTTTGGCTTGAGATCGTGTCCCAAACCTGGGGCGGTACGAAAAGTTGCTCACGGGATAATTCGAGACCCGGGACATTCGATAGTGGCCCCGAGGCATCATTCCGGTCGAATTCCAATTCTGTAGCTGAAACAATGGGTACGTCGGATACGACAGCGACTTCGAGGTGAAAGAAAGGGTTTGCCTTGTCGGTGTCATTTGATTGATCAGATACGCTTGCAAAGTCCGAAATCACGATCTGAGCGTCTTCAACACCAAGAAGTTCCGCTATTCGTTCTGCGCCTTTCAAAGACATGACCTCTTGTAGCACGTAAACGTTCGCGGCGATTGCCTCGCCAGCTGCTACGAACTCGGCCTCACGAGCTTCTATTGCGCCGTCCCAAGAAACTCCGGTGTTCCAAGTGACTATCTTGGTGTCAGCGAGAACAGTGGCAGGCAAAAGGAAGGTCGCAAATGCAAATACAAACTTCATCATGAATTCCTCCTAGTCAATTCCGAAAGGATAGCAGACTTTTGTAAAGCCTGCGTATCCGGAATCCTCTTGAAACCACTTCGACCTTCAGAGAGTGCCGGTGCATGGGCGTACACAGCAAGGAGACAGCGAAATGGTGCTATGTCCACGTTGTGTGAGTTCAAGCGAGCCAAGAATTCGCGGTCGCAGCGAATGTCCGGAATGCAGGCTGCGACCCCAGCATCCAGAAGAACCGGCCAACGGCGGCTTTGGGCCGTTTTTCCCGAAACTTGCAGCCACCTACGAAGGCGAAGGCTGCCAAGAATGACGTGATGCGAACCCACGCATCTGGGTGAAGGGCGACGCCATCTTGGATCACTCAACCTGTATGCCCTTCCTTTTCCTGATGGCGACGAGGCTCTGGTTGAGCCTGAGCTGTCCGGCTCGATGCCGCGCGGTCATGGCGCGCAGGACCCCGCCGGGGGATTGGATGGGGGTTTCGGGGTGAGCGACATTGTTGTCGATGATCAGGACGCACAGGGCGGCTGCCAGGTCTCCCGGTGCTGTCACGTTAACTGCCGTTCGGTTGCTCTTGCACGCATTTGGACCTAGGTGAGATCGATGAAGTCATCATCAATCTGCTACAAGCGCCACCGATTTCCTCCTCAAATCATCGCGCACGCTGTGTGGCTGTA
>NZ_WQCG01000023.1 GCF_013032505.1 Ruegeria atlantica | reverse complement strand
ATGGGCTTGGCTCTCTGAAGACTGCGAGGCGGATGTTCTTTCAACCGGCCGGGCGTTGCATGAGGAGGAGTGGCATAGTGGGGACCGGTTGTTCTTCAACACCTGCATCACGTCATGTGACAACACGCGGGAAATCCTGCGTGACATGACGCACAATGTCTTTCCAAACGAAGTTGCCACCAGCCTGCGCCGCAATCCTGACAGTTCAGTACGCCGGGTCAGCCGCTGGACCGGCATCAACCTGCGCCGGTTCAATTTGAGGAGTACAAACGCTGATGTCGCGGGGGATGTACAGAGCATGAATGAGCAGACCTCAACCCTGAAAAACTTGTCAACGGGCATACCGGTCTGAAGTCTCCACGACCCGGCTGACGAGCAGGTCAACTCAACAGAAGAGCTATCTGAATGTCTTTCAATTTGAAAACAGCACCCATCGACCAGCTCCACCCGCAAAGCTTCGGCAGTGGGCGTGATGGGTGCCGCGGTCGAAACCGGCAAGGATGTCCGAACCGTTTTCATCAAAAAAGCAAAGCTCTTGCTGGCAACGCTTGTATGCGCGTCAGAACCAATCGGATTATGCCCCTTGTGGCTGTTCACTGCAGAGCGGATTGTCAGTTCTCGTCCCAAAACGCGCGCCTTCCCGGGGGCTTGGTTTCTAGGCGCGGACAGATTGTTGCGGCACGCAACCGGCACCTGGCGCAACTCGGGGCACCTGGAATTCGCGGGGACACGGATTTGTTCGAAGCCTGGGACAGTAATCTTATTGAGCTGCGCAACCACCAGGCAACTCGATTGGACAAGCCAATCGAACAGGTATCGAAACCGACGTCGCGTCGGTCAAAACCACCGCAACTCTTTGCTCCGCTGCTGCGGTTGGTTCGGTCGTCGGCGCGATCCTGGTTGCCGGAGTGCCCGATTGCCGGTGAACGGGGCACCAGTCTCGCAAGGCCCTTACCGATTTCGCATGACGGGTTCACAACTCAAAAAAGAACGAACGGTGGCGGGCACCGGGTACCTCGGCGTGAGATATTCCGGACCGTTCCTGTAGCTGCCAATCACAACCCGGTTCCTGAAGGTTTTGCAGATCGGGTGCGCAACCCAGGAAAACCACGCAAGGTGATCTTGAGGCCGGGCTGTTCTGGGTCTGAAATTCACTCAGCCCCAATCAGCGACAACCGTTCGTTCTTTAGCGACCCGCTGCTCAGGCGGAACTGTGTTCCTGCATGTAACGCTGCAATGTTCTTTTCGATACTCCCAGCTTGTCGCATAAATCGGAGATTTCGGCATTCCCGCAAGATAACTCGCGAATTGCATTTGAAATCTGATGATCGGACAGCACTCGCGGGCGACCCAGACTGGCACCCCTTAAGCGTGCCGCATCAAGACCTGCCTTGGTTCTTTCGCTGATCAGGCTGCGTTCAAACTCCGACAGCGCTGCCATGATATGAAAAAACAAAACTCCGGCGCTTGATCTGGTGTCAATGGCTTCGGTGAGGGATTGAAACTCCGTATCTTGCTCGACGAGCGTTCCCATCAGTTTTACCAAACCTTGCAATGACCGACCCATACGGTCGAGACGCCAGACAACCAATGTGCCGCCACGTGCGGCAAGAATGGCTTTTTCGAGTCCCGGTCGCTCCATCTGCGATCCCGAAACCCCCCTGTCTTGGAATATTTTAAGGCATCCGCTTTTTCGGAGAGATTGGATTTGCAGATCCAGGTTCTGATCATCGGTTGATACACGAGCATACCCAATCAGTTTCCTTTTTTCCTCTGATTTTCTGGCTGCTGCTGGTTTGGAAATCATAAACATACACAAGCTCACTTCTTCTTACTTTTCTTACGTTTATGCAGAATCTCACGTCGAATTCTAATTGACAAAAACGTTCGTTTTCATCCCAACCTTCCCCCACGTTACCCATTGACGCGCTTAACGTGATGAAACCATATTGAAAATTGCCGGCATGAAAGTGCCGACGTCCCACTAAAACCAACCCTCGCATAATCGAACGTTTTTGCCGCGGTAATTCGCGGTAGTGATAGAGTATTGTTTCGTCGTTCGCCGATTGGGGAAAATAGAGACGCTGTGCGTCTTTTCGTAGTGGCAACACCCACGGTATTTTTGTGCGTAATTTTGGTTTTTGCGTCAGGGTTTTACGTCCTGTTCACAAGCCTGTGCGGGATCGTGCTCATTGTAACTTATGAGCTTTTGAGTGGGGTCCGGGAAAGTGCATCTACGGTGGGTCCGGCCCTTTATCCGCCTCGAACAAAGTGTCACGTGTATTCGAGAGTTTCGAGCAGGGATGTGGATGGCGTGGTTCCAGCCGGACGGGTTTTGTTTGTGGGTGACCATCGTGCCGATGCCAGCTGTAATCTGGCAGCAACTCTGAAGGGGTTTGGGTTCGAGGTCCTGTTCTTCGAAAGCATTGATTGTGTTCGGGTTATGTTGAACTCGCCGCTTTCGCCTACGAGCACTCCGCGAAATCGTTCGATCCTATTGGTCGATCTTGATTATTGCTATGTCCGAGATGGTTTGGAGCTCGCCGTCCACAAGACGATGGCTATTCGGGAATTTGTCCCAAACGTTTCGACCATCATGGTTTCGCGAAATTTCAGTGGCTCCGACACTACTGCGAAATTCTTGTCCATTGCTGACGCGCGCGTGAAGCTTCCTGTGAGCACAACGTTCCTGGCTGATGTTCTTGCCTCGGCGTTTTCCAACAATGAGGAATGGCAAAAGCGTGTCTCGGATCCGCTGTTTTAAGTAGCGAGTAGGAGGCGTTGTTAAGAAAGCCTCCGCAAAGTCTCCATCTTGAGCAAGTGACCGAATATGGGTGCTCGCTCTGTCCAGTTAAGGAAAACTTATGTCGAATGATAATACTGCCGTTGCCAACATGTCTGAGTTGAACGAGAGCGGTTCCGGGCGCTTGATCCGCCTGCCTGCAGGCGCGTTTGGGGCGGTGCTTCCGGTTGCGTCACAGAGCATTGAGGCGGCCCTGCGTGATGGTGCCGATCTGGTAATTGTCCTTCAGAGTGGCCACCAGATACGCATTGACGGGTTCTTTGCGGAAGACGGTCGTGTTCTTGTGCTGCGTGACCCTGAAACCGGTGAATTTTTCGAAGCGCGTTTGAGCCTTGACGGTCAGATGATCGGGGTGGAGCCCCGATCGCGGGATGAACTGTCGGAATTGTTCCATGCAACGCCCGGGGAAATTGGCGCACTTGATGCAGCCTATACCAATGATTCCATGGCATTTGCCGACCCGACCGTATCCCAGGGTGCGACAGCTGTTGGTGCAGCAACGGGGGGAGCCGCGATCAGCACCGCGGCATTGATTGCCGGCGTGGTTGCCATCGGTGCAGTTGCGGCTGCGATTGTTTCCGCATCCGACGATGATGATGACGATGCCGACCCGGCACCAGCACAATCGGGCCAACCGGACCCGCAGCCGCAACCGCAACCGCAACCGGACCCGCAACCGCAGCCGGACCCGCAACCGCAACCGCAGCCGCAACCGGACCCGCAGCCGGTTGTCACGAGTGACGGAACTTTCGATGACGACGGCGACGGTATAGTTGACCGGGAAGTCATCACCATCCGCGATGCAGAAGGTAACGTCCAATCGATCACCACCAATACCCTTGATGCTGACGGTCGTGTTACGCGCCAGGAGATCGACAACCAGGCGAACGGCCTGGCTGACGTGGTCCGTGTCCAGGAGTATAGAGGGGAGAGCCCAAATCCATCGGCAATCACTACGACCACAAACACCTATAATGAAGATAACCTCCTGATGACAGAGGTCATCACTTATGATGGAGTGCAAGGTACCGAGGTGGAACGGGTTTCAACCGAAACATCGAGTTATCAGTATGACGCACAAAATCGTTTGGAGCGCGTGGAGGCCATGACTACTAACGTTGTGGAGGTCCCGGGTGAAGACGGTGAAGACCCAGTAACAACGACCAACCGAGAAATGAGAGTCGAAACCTTCGAATACGAAGATCCGCAGAATCCTGACAAGGTGACGGCCCACAATATCGATAACGACCCTCAAGACCTTAACGTCGACCCTAGCGACGATGACTACGAAGTCCGTATAACCAACGTATACGATCCCGAAGGCCGTTTAACCCAGGAGACAACAGCTTCCAAAACACCAGATTATGATGACCAAGGAGAACCAACAGGATCATTTTCCTTTTCGGAGGAAATCGAGACCTTCGTATACGACGGTGGGTCTCAGCGCGTGTCGGTTAGAACATACGATATAAATGGGGATGGTAGCGCTGAGGTTACCACGACTTATGAGTATGACCAGAATGGTGAATTGGTTGTTGAGAAGGTCAGCAACGCCGGTGATCCCGAGGCAGAAACAGTCATTTATTACGGTCCGAGCGTTACACCAAATCCTGGGGATAGTACCTTGGTGGGGGTGGAGGAGATCAGGCTTTCCCCGGGTTCCGAGGAGGGGACAACTTTGTCTCTGACCCCTGAGGTGTTACAGGCCCTTTCGGGTGAGGCCCCAAGCGAGGCCCCAAGCTATACGCTGCTGATTAATGGCGATGACAATGACGCTGTGACCTTGAACGGGCAGTTCGCCCGCAGCGGCACAGAACCGGTCGTTGTCGGTCGCGATGAATTCGGTAACGACGTAGTAGTAGATTACAATGTCTACACCAGCACAGCCGGTAACCTCCGCATCGACCCTGACATAACAAATGTGGAAGTCGTAGGCGCTTAGGACTGCATCGAGTTGTTCGGCAGTTCTATCGCCCCCTCAACTGCCGAACAGGCCCCCGCCGACAGCCTCTGCAGAGGCAAATAAGCCCACTCATCTTCGGCGGGGGCCGATACGGAACCACAGTGACGACTGAATAGAAAACAGGCGCATTTGGTTCGATACATCAAGGAAATCGTATGTCAAACGATAGTGCTTTCATCGCCAACATGTCTGAGTTGAACGAGAGCGGTTCCGGGCAGTTGATCCGCCTGCCTGCAGGCGCGTTTGGGGCGGTGCTTCCGGTTGCGTCGCAGAGCATCGAGGCGGCCCTGCGTGATGGTGCCGATCTGGTAATTGTCCTTCAGAGTGGCCATCAGATACGCATTGACGGGTTCTTTGCGGAAGACGGTCGTGTTCTTGTGCTGCGTGACCCTGAAACCGGTGAATTTTTCGAAGCGCGATTGAGCCTTGACGGTCAGATGATCGGGGTGGAGCCCCGATCGCGGGATGAACTGTCGGAATTGTTCCAAGCAACACCTGGGGAAGTTGGCGCACTTGATGCAGCCTATGCCAATGATTCCATGGCATTTGCCGATCCGGTCGTATCCGAGGGTGCAATGGTTGTTGGTGCGGCAACGGGGGCGCGCGCGATCAGCACCGGGGCATTGATTGCCGGTGCGGTTGCCATCGGTGCGATTGCTTCTGAAACCGACGATGACGACCCTGTAACCGCGCCGATCGGACCTGCATCGCAGAGTTGCTGTCGGGACGAAACGGGCCACTGGATCGTTACGTACGAATACGACGCAATTGGTAACATGGTGCGCCAGAAAATCGACTTAAACGGGGATGGTGTGGATGATGTGATCATTGCCTACGAGTATGACGTGATTGGCAATGTGACGCGCCAGGCTTTCGAAATAAACGGGCACGGCAAGGCTGACGCTGTCGAGTATTTTGAAACCGATGCTGAAGCAAATTCGTTGTCCCCGCAGGACGTAACGCTTTCCGGTGCCGGAGTGGCGGATTGTGTCCTGAATGATGAAGGTCTGGGGACTCTTTCGGATGAAGTCCGCAGTTTTTGTCTGTGGATTGACGGTGACCGTATCAACCCGATGGCCGTAACCGGGCAGGGCACCCGATTTGCCGGCACAACGGGTATCGAAGGAAAATATCGCAATCTTCACTGGAATGACCGGAAGTTTCATCGTCGATCCCGATCTAACCGTTACAGGTGTTTATGAATGCCCGGAGGTGTTCAACAGCGGCATGCCAACAATTGGCAAATAAGCTCCCTCATGATCGGCGGGGGCCGATACAGAACCACAGTGACGACTGAATAGAAAACAGGCGCATTTGGTTCGATACATCAAGGAAATCTTATGGCAAAAGATAGTGCTTTCATCGCCAACATGTCTGAGTTGAACGAGAGCGGTTCCGGGCAGTTGATCCGCCTGCCTGCTGCTGCGTTCGGAGCGGTGCTTCCGGTTGCGTCGCAGAGTATCGAGGCGGCTCTGCGTGATGGTGCCGATCTGGTAATTGTCCTTCAGAGTGGCCATCAGATACGCATTGACGGGTTCTTTGCGGAAGACGGTCGTGTTCTTGTGCTGCGTGACCCTGAAACCGGTGAATTTTTCGAAGCGCGATTGAGCCTTGACGGTCAGATGATCGGGGTGGAGCCCCGACCGCGGGATGAACTGTCGGAATTGTTCCGTGCAACGCCCGGAGAAATTGGCGCACTTGATGCAGCCTATGCCAATGATTCCATGGCATTTTCCGATCCGACCGTATCCCAGGGTGCGACGGCTGTTGGTGCAGCAACGGGTGGGGCCGCGATCAGCACCGCGGCATTGATTGCCGGCGTGGTTGCCATCGGTGCAGTTGCGGCTGCGATTGTTTCCGCGTCCGACGATGATGATGACGATGCCGACCCGGCACCAGCACAACCGGGCCAACCGGACCCGCAGGTGCAGCCGGACCCGCAGCCGCAGCCTGACCCGGTTGTGCCTGATCCGGTCGCGCCCCCGGCACCGCCGGTCGTGGCCCCGGATACGACCGCCCCCGGGGCGCCGACGGTGCAGATTGCGACGGCTCAGGATGGCAGTGTCACGGTCAGCGGCACAGCGGAGGATGGGTCCACGGTTGCGGTGACGTATCCGGATGGGTCGCAGGGTGGCGCCACGCGCGAGGTCACGGCGACGGGCGGCACCTACAGCGTGACGATCCCAGCCGGCGTGCTGTCGGACGGTGCTGCGATCAGCGTGGCGGCGATTGACAGCGCGGGCAACAGCTCTCAAGCGACCAGTGAAACCTATTCGGAGCCCCCGGTCGCGCCCCCGGCACCGCCGGTCGTGGCCCCGGATACGACCGCCCCCGGGGCGCCGACGGTGCAGATTGCGACGGCTCAGGATGGCAGTGTCACGGTCAGCGGCACAGCGGAGGATGGGTCCACGGTTGCGGTGACGTATCCGGATGGGTCGCAGGGTGGCGCCACGCGCGAGGTCACGGCGACGGGCGGCACCTACAGCGTGACGATCCCAGCCGGCGTGCTGTCGGACGGTGCTGCGATCAGCGTGGCGGCGATTGACAGCGCGGGCAACAGCTCTCAAGCGACCAGTGAAACCTATTCGGAGCCCCCGGTCGCGCCCCCGGCACCGCCGGTCGTGGCCCCGGAT
>NZ_WQCG01000022.1 GCF_013032505.1 Ruegeria atlantica | reverse complement strand
CGCGACGGCGTAACTCCCATCTGACCACGAAAAAAACGCGTGAAATGAGACTTGTAGCGCCGGGCGAATCCTTGAAATAGCTCTTCCCCAAAGAACAGAAAAAAGCCAATATTATGATCTAAAAAGTCAAAATAAGCGGTTTAAAAGCCGTCAAGTTTTGGGAACAGGTCAAGAGCATTATGGCAGACTTCAACATCTCTGGCGGCGGTGGTGCCACGTTCACGGATACTTCACCTGGTGGCGGTTTTGTTATTGATTTTGACTCTCTTGACAACAGCTTTAGCCTGCAGGTCAACGGTGTAAATCTGTTTGTCGGCGGTCCCGCTGGCGCGCCGAATGAACTTCAGTTCCAAGAAAATAGCACATTTGGTCAAACTGTTCGTTTCGATGACGGGGATCGATATGAATTCGATACGCCTGCTGTTTGGCAGCTTGGCAATACCAACGGCGAACCGGTCGTTCGGTTGATGGTTGAGCCGGACGGAACCATCGAACTCTTTGGCGTAAAAGCGAACAACGGTGCGCTTGTACCGTTGGAATTGTTCAACGGTATGACCGTTAACTCCGCGGCAATCGCAGCTGCTTGGAACGACTCCGGCTCAAACACCATTACGATTGACCAGTCCGTGACCGGCCCCACAAACGCCGATGGCGAGTTTGTAGATGTGTTGTGTTTCGCTGCGGGAACACTGATTGAAACAAAGCAAGGACCGGTTCCGATTGAGGACCTGCGGGCTGGAGATCAGGTTCTCACTCATGATCACGGATTGCGGCCCATACGCTGGATCGGATCGCGTAGTCTGAGTGGTGCAGAACTTGAGGCCCAACCGCGCCTTCGACCGATCCTTATCCGGGCGAATGCGCTAGGCGATGGATACCCAAAGCAGGATTTGGTGGTTTCCCAGCAGCACCGCATTCTGGTGTCATCTGCTGTGGCTATGCGCATGTTTGATTGCCAAGACGTCTTGATCCCTGCGAAGAAGCTGTTGCCTCTGAATGGCATAGACTATTCATCAAATACCGGAGAAAGTGTCGAGTATTTTCACATGCTTTTCGATCGGCATGAGCTTATTTGGTCGAACGGGGCATTGACGGAAAGCCTGTTTACCGGACCAGAGGCTCTTAGGACTGTGACTGCAGAAGCCCGGCAGGAAATCCAAGATTTATTTCCGGAATGTTGCGATCCGCAGTTCGAGGCGCTATCTGCGCGTTACATCCCCAAAAAGGGCAGGTATATGCGCAAATTGGTGGAACGGCACCAGGCAAACAACAAGCCGCTTTATAGCTAATCGTCCCTCACCTTCTCTTAGATAGCCTTAGCTTGAGACTCTAGCCAGTTGTCGACTTGTCACCGCTTGTACGGCGCAATTTCAATTCACTCAGCCCTGTTTCCAGGCGCGAGTGACATTTAGTGCAAAACAATTCTCAAGTGCAAATTAGGTTCGGATTATCGCACTATAGATACCAATAAGAATGAAGCCTCTGCGCTATATCTGAAGTAGGGCTAAAAAGCCGCTATATACCAATTAGCTAGGTTTGCGATCCGAACAGCTTTCAGTTGATTTGAGTGTGCCAGCAGACCAGGTAGCATATAGAGAAATTTAAACAAAACAAAGTTAAACTGTTGACTTAAAACACATTTTAAGCCTATTCCGCTCACAGCGAACGCACCACGCATAATTACCTCTGATCCGGTCCGCAACTGGAATCGGAGGCACATAAATGCTGGATATAAGGAAACTGTTTCGCACTCAGCGAGCGCCAAGCGGATCGAAAACCCAACCTGTTCTAGGCAGGAGCCGCGTAGTGGCGGTGGCGGCTTTTGCGGGTCTATTGACTGCCGCGACCTCAGCCTATTCATGGGCGTTTGCCGATGGGCTGATGGTTGTTGGCAGCGATCGTGGCGGGTATCTGCATGACCGTTTGATCGAGATTGAAAATCTTCAGAAAAACGGAATACAGGTCGAAATTCGGGGGCGCGTCTGCTTTTCAACCTGCACAATGTTCCTGGGACTTCCCGGAACTTGCGTGGATCCTGATACCACATTTGGATTCCACGGACCTTCGCGCAGCGGTCGTCGGCTTGCCCCGGCAGACTTTGACCATTTCAGTCAGGTCATGGCCGCATATTATCCCGAACCGCTCAAGACGTGGTTCATGGAAAAAGGGCGCAATCGGATCAACGGTGTCTACAGGGTCAAAGGTATCGAAATCATCAGATTGGGAATTCCTGCCTGCCAAGCGGCCTGAATGAAGCTTGCTTAGTCCGGCGCGCAAATGCTAGAGGCCTTGGGTCTTGACCACCGGCCCTTGAATTCAATGTTTGCTGGTCGCCGTAGCCAATCAGGAGGCCTCCGTAACGTGCTGTCATCGCTGTTTCAACGTTTCGGGCGACGCGCCGTCTTTACTGCGCCGTTGCCGGATACACCGACTTGCGTAATTGGTGATGTGCACGGTTGCATAAGGCAGTTGGAGACTCTGTTGCCTCAGATTCCGGAGGATCATCGGGTTGTTTTGGTTGGGGATTACGTCGATCGCGGCGAAAACAGTGCAGACGTTCTGCGTTTGCTTCAGGGCCATCCGGATTTCATATGTCTCAAGGGAAACCACGAAGACATGATGTTGAACTTCCTGCGCGACCCCGAACAACATGGGCCGCGCTGGCTGCGTTATGGTGGTTTGCAGACATTGGCCTCATTTGGGGTGCGGAACGTGCGCGCCGAGATGACAGCTATTGAGTTGGTCGCCTGCCGGGACAATCTGCTGGTGAAGATGGGGCCAGAGCTGGTTCACTGGATTACAGAACTGAGGACTTGTGACTATTCCGGAAACGTACTTGTGACGCATGCTGGTGCAAATCCGAATACGTCCCCCGATCAGCAATCCGAAAAAACCCTGATGTGGGGTCATCCCGAGTTTCGGACAACCGACCGGCGTGACGGGGTTTGGGTTGTTTACGGGCACACAATTGTCGACCAACCCTCTGCGCAACGCGGGCGCATTGCCGTGGATACCGGAGCCTTTGCCACCGGCGTGCTGAGCGCGGTGTGTCTGGATGGGGCCGAACCTACCTTCATTAGCGCCCGCCCTTAGTGT
The DNA here is from genome assembly GCF_013032505.1 of Ruegeria atlantica. Taxonomy (GTDB): domain Bacteria; phylum Pseudomonadota; class Alphaproteobacteria; order Rhodobacterales; family Rhodobacteraceae; genus Ruegeria; species Ruegeria atlantica_F. The sequence continues at coordinate 4,567 of NZ_WQCG01000022.1, read as the reverse complement.
GTTTCGCGCAGAAATGTGGTCGAAAACACTGAAAGCGCGCTATTTCGGGCCCTCGACGGCGTTCGCGGTAAAGTGCATCCTTTTTTGGTCAAACCAAGGCAAGCCTTGTCAGGACATGACGGTTTCAATAGGAAAATTATGAACCGCGTCAAATTATTGAGCTTTTTATGTTGATCTGCCCAGTCCTTCTTTGCGGAGGCTCCGGTACACGCCTCTGGCCTTTGTCCCGAAAGAGCTATCCGAAGCAATTCGTTCCACTGGTCGGAGAAGAGACTCTGTTCCAGGCATCTGCCCGCCGGTTATCGGGAGTAAACGCGGAATTGGAGTTTGAGGCGCCAGTGGTTCTTACCAACTCGGACTTTCGGTTCATTGTTGCGGAACAGTTGCAGGCTATCGGCATTGATCCCGGCACGATCATGATCGAACCTGAGGGGCGCAATACGGCACCAGCGGTTCTTGCGGCGGCGCTGCATGCGTACTCCAAGGATGAGGGCGCGGTATTGCTGGTTGCTCCGTCCGATCACGTTGTGCCGGATGCAGCGGAATTTCAGGCCGCGGTCGCCCGGGGGCTGGATGCAGTTGAGCAAGGTAAATTGGTGACGTTTGGCATCACCCCGACCCACGCCGAAACGGCGTATGGATATCTTGAACTTGCCGCTGTTCCAGCTGATGACGGTGCGCCGGTTCCGTTGAAGAAATTCGTCGAAAAGCCAGATCTGGCCCGAGCGACTGAAATGCTGGAAGCCGGGAACTACAAATGGAATGCGGGGATCTTCCTGTTCCGCGCAGCCGACATCATCGCAGCCTTCCGGGCCTATGCGCCCGATCTGATTGACCCGGTCAAGGAAGCGGTGGAAACCGCAGTGCCGGATCTGGGGTTCCTGCGTCTCAACCCCGAAAGCTGGGCGCAGGCCGATGACATTTCAATTGACTATGCGGTGATGGAAAAAGCCACGAACTTGTCGGTTGTTCCCTTTGGTGCTGCATGGTCGGATCTGGGCGGTTGGGATGCTGTGTGGCGTGAAAGCGGTCCGGATGCGCAAGGCGTAGTGACCAGTGATGGGGCAACGGCGATTGATTGCCAGAACACCCTGTTGCGGTCGGACAGCGAGCAGTTGGAAATCGTAGGTATCGGGCTGGACAACATCATCGCCGTCGCAATGAATGATGCGGTTTTGGTCGCCGATGCATCGCGGGCGCAAGACGTCAAAAAAGCGGTCAGCGCGCTTAAGAAAAAAGGTGCGTCGCAGGCGACTGCGTTTCCGAAAGACCACCGCCCGTGGGGATGGTTCGAAAGCCTGGTATTCGGAGAGCGTTTTCAGGTGAAACGTATCTATGTCCACCCCGGGGCTTCGCTTAGCCTGCAAAGCCATTTTCACCGTTCCGAACACTGGATAGTCGTCGAGGGTACTGCCCTCGTGACAATCGATGATCGTGAGCAATTGGTGACCGAAAACCAGTCTGTCTATATCCCTCTAGGGGCGGTGCACCGGATGGAAAACCCAGGCACGGTCCCGATGGTCCTGATCGAGGTGCAAACCGGCACCTATCTGGGTGAAGACGATATTGTGCGCTATGAAGACAAATACGCGCGCGGACAGGGGGCCAAGGGTTGAACCGCGCCCGAGGTTTCAGTGTAATGTTGACTTGCAATTGTGCGGCAGGGATCACGTGTTCTGATGCGCTGTATTTCTTTGTTCAGGGCGCGCCTGATGGCGCAACGCGCGGTGCGCTTTCGGACCGTTAAACGGATGTACCTAACGTGCCGCTGACCGATACAGACAGCGAGACATGCACAATGACCAATAATCCATTCAGTAACCGAGCTTCCAGCTTGTCCGGCCCCGCGCGCGACATTGTTCCGGTTGTCACCTCGGACAGTTCGGACTTGGCCGAAGTGGCAATCGGTCTTTATGTCGAAGCCGGGGGCGCGGTTGTTCTAACTACGGTTCAGGGCGAAACCCGTACAGTTCAAGTGTCGGACTTTTCGATCCTGCCGGTGGGGACAACGCGCGTACACGCAACCGGCACCACGGCGTCCGGCATCCACGCGATGGTTCTGGCCTAGGCGCAGTCCAGCGCTTTAGTTACTAACAACCGCTCTCCGCTGGTTGGAAAAATCGACGCTGTCGCTCCGTTATGGGCGGCAGGTCTTTTGGCATCTGCGCTGAGTTCCGTTCATGCCAGAGTTGCCCCTTGCAGAACTGTATCGTCCAACAGACCGGCCAGTCCGGCATTGGGCTGTGAATTTCGGTCTTTGCTCAATAGGGTAGAGCAAGTGAAAACCGATTAGTCTGCGCCAAACAGATCTCGGGTAAACACCTTGTCCGCGACATCCTCAAGTTCGGGGCTGTGGCGGTTGGCGACGATCAAGTCAGCTTCGGACTTAAAGCTTTCGAGATCCCGGACCACACGGGAGCGGAAAAACTCATCTTCTTCCAGCGTGGGTTCATAAACAATGACTTCGACGCCTTTGGCTTTCAGTCGCTTCATGATGCCTTGAATGGAAGACTGTCGGAAATTGTCGCTGCCCGCCTTCATGACAAGTCGGTGTATTCCAACGACACGTGGCCCTCTCATCAGAATTCGATCGGACAAGAAATCCTTGCGCGTCCTGTTCGCATCCACGATGGCACGAATGAGGTTTTGCGGAACATGGTTGTAGTTAGCCAATAGCTGCTTGGTATCTTTTGGCAGGCAATAGCCACCATAGCCGAAGGATGGGTTATTGTAGTGCTTTCCAATCCGTGGATCCAGTGAGACACCCTCAATGATTTGACGGGTGTTCATGCCGCCGGCCATTGCGTAGCTGTCGAGCTCGTTGAAAAAGGCCACCCGCATGGCGAGATAGGTGTTGGAAAACAACTTAATCGCCTCAGCCTCATCCGGGCCGGTGAATAGGACGTCCACATCCTTGGTCACGGCACCTTCAAGCAAAAGCTCGGCAAATACCCGCGCCCGGTCCGATCGCTCGCCAACGATTACTCGAGAGGGATGTAGGTTGTCATAAAGTGCCCGCCCCTCGCGCAGGAACTCCGGCGAGAATATGAAGTTGTCGCTGCCCAGGTCGGCGCGAAGCGACTGAACGTACCCCACGGGAATTGTCGATTTGATGATGACGGTGGCATTGGGGTTGATCGCAATGATCTGTTTGGCGACAGCTTCGACACTAGACGTATCGAAGTAGTTGGTTTTTGGATCATAATTCGTCGGAGTTGCCACGATGACGTATTCAGCATCTTCGAAAGCCGGTTCTGTAGTGGCTTTAAGCGAAAGTGTTCGGTTGGTAAGAAAATCTTCCAGCTCGGCATCGACGATAGGGCATTGGCCGGAATTGACCATTTGCACCCGCTCTTCGGAAATGTCGATTGCCGTTACATCGTTGTTTTGTGCCAATAGCACCGCATTGGACAACCCCACATATCCAAGACCTACAACCGCAATCTTCATTTCATAGCCCTCATATTTGCAAGCCGGTGAGTACTTCACCTGCTTTATTGCTTGTCGATTGTAAATGCGCATGTGTGTTTCACACGCTTTCATTCTGAAAATTCGTTTGTGCTTGCCCCACTTGTTTCAGGCTTGAGCCATATGTGCGCCGGCCAGGAAGTTAGTTCCTAGTTGAGGCACGTTAATCACGCTCGATTTCAAGTTTCCCCGTGATGCGAAAATGGAAAAAGCCAGAAAAACAACAAATTAGCGGCAATGCGGAAAATCTGACCAAATTTAAGGAATTCGGCTTTCTCAGGTTGAAGCTTGTATGATAACGGTCGGAAAACACTTGATTTAGGAGATTCAGGATGATCAGAGCGTTTCTTCTTACGCTGGTCCTTTCGGCTACCGCCGCACATGCGCAGGACGCAGGTGCCGCCGCTGCGACGCAAGCGGGCGCGGGTACCGGAGGAGGCGCCGCTGCGAGTGGTGGTGCCGCTGCAGCTGCTGGCGGCGCCGCAGCGGCTGGCGTCACTGGATTTGTACCGCTGGTTGTCCCAGCTTTGGGCGCGGTTGCAGCAGCAGCTGGTATCGCAGCAGCTGCGGGCGGCGGCTCAACAAACAGCACAACAAGCACGACTGGCACCAACTAGAGCCTGAAATGTTGGTTTAATTGAAAACAGCGCACCATTTGAGTGCGCTGTTTTTTTGGCTTGGGCCAATAGTTCTCGTAGTATTCCAGGCATTAATCTGGCCCGGAACAAGGCCTCTCGAACGCTGACGATCCGTATCGAACAAACGTAAAGTTGCGGTTCTTTTCCCTTTTAAGTCTCACGGCGCAGACGGCAACAGTCAGATATCGACGGCACGTCGCGCCGGGCAGATTGCCGATGTCCAAGGACGGCCAGAAAAAAGAGGCTGTTTCTCACAATTGGCAGCCTCATGTTACGCTTTCAGTTTCTCGCGTTTAATCACTCTGAACTGTGTCACTTATGTGCAAAAGAATAAAAATGAACTCTATTCTTTACCGGGCAGTTGACTATTTCTTGAGTAGGTTACTAAGAGCTTAGGAATGACTTATCCCTCATTGCGTGTTTAACGATAGATAACGGTTAGGCTTTACAGTAAATATGTT
>NZ_WQCG01000021.1 GCF_013032505.1 Ruegeria atlantica | reverse complement strand
AACCTATTCGGAGCCCCCGGTCGCGCCCCCGGCACCGCCGGTCGTGGCCCCGGATGCCCAGGGTACTCCTGATCCGGATGCTCAGGGTGGTGGGAATCCGGCGCCGCCGACACAGACGGAAACGCAGACGCCGCCGCCGGGCAACATGGGCAATGGGGAGGAAGTCGTTCAGCCGTCGGCCGTCCCGTTTAAAACCGTAACCGTTCAGACGATGGCAAATGACGATGGCAGTTTCACGGTCAGCGGCACGGCGGAGCCTGGGTCCACGGTTACGGTTACGTTCTCGGCGCTGAATTTGCCGAGTGCCCCAAGGCGCGAGCTCATAGAGGAAACGTACGAGGTCACGGCGGATGGGGACGGCAACTACAGCGTGACATCGTCCACTGACATCCCCCGGTATAGGTATAGCGGGATGATCGACGTGGAAGTGACGGAGCCGACCGTGACCACGTTTCAGTTGTCGTTTTCAAACACCAGGCTCGTTGCATTTATTGACGCCGAAGGCCGTGTGACGCGCCAGGAATTCGATACAGGTATCAGCAACGTCGTTAACGAAGTCCAAATCTTCGAATACGGGGATTCCAGGTTTCCTGGCAAGAAAACGCGCGAAGCCGAATTTTTATATACCGAACCGAATGAGGTTGCTACCGAACCGAATGAGGTTGCAGGTAGCAACCTCACGTCGCCGCCGCCGCGGCCGGACGGTGGAACCACGCAAGTTGGTAACTTCGATGAAGTGACCGATTGGACTTATACCTTTGACACCGAAGGTAATGTGGCGACTAGGGAATATAGAAACGCGTACTCTGGCATAAGACCCCCTTATTACTTTGAGGACATCGAATACGAGACTTTCCAGTACAACAGCAACGGTCATGAGACGTACAGAACACTCGATATCGACAAAGACAACCGAATCGATACCGAGGAAGCCTTCACCCGTGACGATCAGGGTAATTGGGTAACCCAGGAAACTATCGATTACACCTATGACGATGAGGGCAATCTGACGAAAAAAGCAGAGTACTTCGACACCGCAGATGATCCCGAAACATCACAAGAAACCATTACCTTCTACAGCTATGACGCGGACGGCAAGCGAACCGAACACAGGGTGGAGATTGATGATGAAGGCGACGGCGACAATGACTCTGTTGAACACTACACCTACAACGATCAGGGTCAGGATCCCGTATTATCTTCCGCTATCGAATACGAGTATAACGAACATGGTGTGAGCCGGGAGCATCACGATGCTGACGGGAATGGCACGAGTGAGCGGATTATTACCAATTTCTATGACGATGACGGTAACATCGTTCGGGCCCTAACCGAAAATTTTGCCGACACCCCGCTAGGTACAGAATTGGTTGTGACAAGCCGGGAACTCGAATTTCTTAACACTGAAAATGAAACATTTGTGCTGACCCCGGAATACGCGACATCCGTCACGGGGCTGGTGGAAATAGAATTATCCGCAAGCGGGGCGACGACTATTGTCCTGACCGATGAGGTGCTTGGGAACCTTGCGGGGGACGACACCAGCTATCGTCTGCGGATCGAAGGTGACGACAATGACAATGTGAGCTTACCCGGTACGCAGTTCGAAGCCAGCGGGACAGAAGCGATCGATGGCGAAAACTACAATGTCTACACCAGCTCAGCCGGTAACCTCCTGATCGATCCCGAAGTAAACGTAAACTTTTCAGGTGGTTAGGAGTTTTTCCAGGTGTTTGGCGTCGGAAGCCAGTCAGCGTCGATCCCCGCTGTATCGACAAATCCGGAACACGTTACTCGAGTAGGCAATGAAAGAAATGAGCAAGATCATTACGTATGAGCACAGTGGGAGGTGTGCGAATGCGGATATTGAAAAACAGGCTGAGCAGCAGAGCTGTTCCGTCTCTCTGCGGCACATTTTTCCCGGGCGTATATCGGCGCATTACCTGTGCCCTGTGATGCTCTTAACCAGTTTGGTGCTGAGTGCCTGCGCCGACCGGCATGTGGCCTTGACCCGCGAACAGACCGACCAGGCCGTGCCGGAACTGCAGGCTGACGAACCTTCGGCGGACGCGCCGAAACCCTTACTGCCAGGTCTGCGGCCCGGGACGGATGTGGCCAAGCTGGCCCAGGCGGCGGTGACTGAGAGCGATCGCACGTCTCCGAGTATCGATTTGATCGCACAACGGATTTCTGAACGCGTGGTTACGGGCCGCAATCGCTGGCCTCAGGTCGCACCGGTTGCAGGTATTGATCAGGATGGAGACGTGAATGCGGGGCTTGCTGCGACTGTGGTGCTGTTGGACTTTGGGCGCTCCAGGGCGCAGCGCACGCAGGCTGAGCGGGCGATTGATCTGGCCCGGCTTGATTTATGGCAGGAGCGCATTGAGAGTGTGCGCGACGCGCTGGAAGATCTGATTGCTGCGAGCCGGGCGAAGGAACACCGCAGGGTTTCGTCGCGTTCGTTGGACAGAATTTCCGAGCTTCGGCAGTATGCCGAATCTCGTGTTGGTGCCGGAATTTCTGATCAGTCGGAACAAATCCTGTTTGAGGTTCGTCTTGCGGAACTCCGCAATGAGATCAATGCCGACACGGCTGAGTTGCAACTTTCGCTGGGTCAAATTTCCATTGTAACGAAAAGAGCTTACACCGAAGCAACTGTCCCGTCTCTTGCTGAGATTGAACGGGCATTGTTGCTGGCGCCGCAGGAAACCGAGCCTCAGGAATTGGCCCGCGCGCAACTCCAATACGAATTGGCTGAGCACCAATTGGAGCTTGTTGGTGCGCGTCGTTATCCAACGCTGTTGATGCGCGGGGCGGTATTATCCGATGGCGATGATGTCAATCCAACCGTTGGGCTGGCGCTGGAAACGTCTGATTTTCCAGGACTGGCGGTTCGACCGTCATTGGTTGCGGCACGTGCTGCGGTGTCTTCAGCGCGCGCGCAAGTTGCTCAGGTGGCACGAAATCTTCATAGGGATGCCAGCCGGAACACGCTGGAACAGGCCCGCCTGAAAAGCCGGGAAACATCTCTGGAAACACTGTCTCGGGAAGCGCAGCGTTCGGTTGAGTTGTTTCTCGAACAGCAGGATATCGGCGGGCGCCCGCTGACCGACGGAATTACAGTTTTTCGTACACTTCTTGATACCGAACGCAGACTGATTGCCGTACGTGCCGACTTGTTGCGTCTCCGCATTCAGGATGCGGCCCAACGGGGGGTGCTGGTGAGCCAGGAGATACGTCAATGACAGAAGATCAGCTGGCATCGATTTCGATGACTTTGGGACAGGCACTGGGTAATCAGGCCGGGTTCATTGGGGTCGAGCTGGATCAGCGTATCCTTTCCGAGGTGGGGGAAAACACCACCGAACTGGGCTGGGTGGTGCGATCCAATGACCTGAGCCTGTCGGCAATTCAACCGAGCCGCACCTTTGACCGGTCCCTTCCATTCTGTCTTAAGCTCGGGAGCGGACGCTGGGTGGTTGTCATTGCCGTTGATGGCGACACGGCTCTTTTAAGTGATCCTGAACAGCCTGGCGAAGGTCGGCCGGTTCCGCTGGGATTTTTGCAGGCTGTGGCCGGCAAGCGTGCACTTGTGCTACGCAAATCCCTGGAGCGCATTGCTCTGGAACAGAATGTAGAGACCACATCGGGTCATTGGTTGTGGTCGCGTGTGTTTTCGGGGTCGACACCATTTGCGAGCATTCTTGCCGCATCGCTGGTGGCCAATCTGCTTGCAGCTGTGGTGTCGCTGTTTTCGCTTCAGGTTTACGACCGTGTTATTCCGAACCGGTCGGAAGATACACTCTGGGTTCTTTTGGCCGGGTTGACCGTTGCCATTATTCTGGAGGCGATGCTCCGGATTGCGCGCGCGCGTGTGATGGACCGCGCTGGCAGGCAAATTGATATGGATGCGTCGGCGGATTTGCTGCGCCATCTTTTGGCTCTGAAATTCACGTCATCAACTCCAAAGGCCAGCCGGCTGTCTCAATTGATGCGCGAATTCGGATCTCTGCGTGAATTTGTAACGGAAGCGGCGGTTGGGGCCATTGCTGATCTGCCTTTTGCGGTGATTTTCCTGTTGCTGATTTACTGGATCGCGGGACCGGTCGTTATCGTGCCTATTGTTGGCATTCTGCTGATGATCATACCTCCTTTCCTGTTCAAACGACGGATGCGGCGAATTGCCGACTCTGCTCTTGGGGCGCAGACTTCGGCTGGCCGCCTGTTCAACGAAGTATCGTATGGCCTTGAAACCGTGAAAGTTTCACGCGCGGAGACTTTCTTTGCCGATCAGTGGAGTGATATCAGCCGGTTGATTGCCGATTCGACGTTGCGGCAACGCGCTTTGTCCGCGTCACTGACGCAATGGGCCGGCAGTGTTCAGCAGGCCATCTACGCTCTTACGGTAACAGCCAGCGTATATCAGGTTTTCGATGGGAAAATGACCGTGGGCGCGATTATTGCCACAACGCTGATGACCAGTCGCGCAACCTCCCCCATGTCCCGATTAAGCACGGTTCTGATGCGCTGGAACCAGGTCAGCATGACGCTGAAGGGATTGGAGGCAATCACCAATGGTCCCTCAGAAATGGCTGCTGGTCGGAAATTGTTGAAGCGTGGCGCACAACCGGGCGTCCTGGACCTGCAGAAGGTGAGTTACCAGTTTTTTCCGGACGAGGCGCCCGCCATAGAGATTGACAGCCTGCAGATCAAGCCGGGGGAACGCATTGCTCTTCTGGGTCCCAATGGCTCCGGTAAATCGACGCTGTTGCGTCTCATCTCGGGCATTTACAGCCCGGATCTCGGACGTTTGACCCTTGACGGCACGGACATCAACCAGATCGATACGCAGGACTACCGGCGCGCGGTCACGTATCTGTCGCAGGACACGGTACTGTTTCGCGGTACGCTGCGGGATAATCTCAGACTGGGCCGTCAGGACCTGAGCGATGAAGCCCTGCTGAAAGCCATCGACACGGTTGGGTTCGGCGATGTGGTGCGGGCGCATCCCAATGGTTTGAACATGCAATTGTCGGATGGCGGTGTGGGGTTGTCCGTTGGTCAGCGTCAGTCGGTTGGGCTGGCGCGCATGCTGCTACTGGATTCGGGAACGGTCCTGCTTGATGAGCCCACAGCAAGCCTGGACAACTCCCTTGAGACTGACATGATCGCACGTTTGCAGAGTTGGACGGCAAACAGGACATTGATTGTTGCCACGCATCGCATGCCGATCGTTTCCCTGGTTGACAGGATAATTGTTCTGGGCCGTGGGCAGGTGATCGTAGATGGCCCGCGCCAGGAGGTTCTGGCCAAGATCGCTGCCGCGCAAAAGGCGGCTGCGGCGCCGACAAAGATCAGACCGGACCAGGGCTCCGGACCGTCGCAAATATCTGTGATGTCGCATCCGGACGCGAACAGGAAGGTGAGTGATGGAGTTTGATCCTCTGAAGACGGAAAAGAAGCGCGCCAGACGGGATTGGCTGATTATTTGGCTCTGCCTGACAGCGGTGGTTGCAACGGTTGTCTGGAGTTCTGCGGCCAAACTTGCTCGGGTTGTGCGGGCGGAAGGGCAGATCGTGACGGCGACACGCACTGAGATCGTCCAAAATCTCGAAGGTGGGATTCTTGTTTCGATTGCAGTCGAGGAAGGCGATCAGGTGAATGCCGGCGAGGAACTTGCGCGGCTGGATCCGACGCAGTTTGCCACAAATGTGGCGGAGATCGAACATAAGGTTTCTGCACTTGAAATTCGTCGCACGCGTCTTGAGGCCGAGGCGCGCAAGGCAGAAAATTTCCAGATACCTGCGCAACTGGTCGAGCAACGACCCAATCTTTCGCGTAGTGAGACACTTGTATTCATGACCCGTCAAAGATCGCGGCAATCGACGATGGAGCGACTGGAGCAGCGCATCGAATTGCGGAGCCAGGAAGTCTCCTTGCTGGGCCCGCTTGTCGGCACACGCGCAGTTTCCGAACTCCAGCTGCTAAATGCCAAACTTGCCCTATCCGAACTGGTCTCGGAAAGAGCCCGGTTTGTTTCGGAACAGGATCGTGACATTGCCGCTGAACTTTCCGAGATCGTCGCTGAAATCGACCTGTTGAATTCCACGTTACGTTCGAGACAGGACCAGTTGGCCCGAACAGTTGTGCGGGCCTCTTCTTCAGGCGTCGTGCACCAGCTTTTCTTTGCCACGCCGGGAGCTGTTGTTGGTCCCGGTGAGCCGATCCTGGAAATTGTTCCTGCTGAAGATCGTTTGATTATCGAGGCCCGCGTCGAGCCGAAGGATATCGGTTATGTGACTTCCGGAATGCGCGCGACGCTGAAGGTCACGGCTTATGATTACAGGGTGAACGGTACGCTCTCCGGAAAAGTGGTGCGGGTTGGGGCGGACACTGTGCCCGACCCGATCGATCCGCGACTGCCGCATGCCTTTATCGTGTCAATTGAAGTTGACCCGAAAGATGAGGAGCGTTGGTTGGGGGCTGGCCTCGAATTGAGAAATGGCCTGCTCGTGGATGCCGAGCTGCAGGCAACGGAGACGAGGGTAATCGACTACATATTGCGACCTGTGTTCCGCGCAAAAGAAGCTCTCGCGGAACTCTGAGTTTCCCTGGCAACAAGATGAATCCCGCATCGAAAAATGCACAGCGTACCAACATATCAGCAAATCCCGCCTGAAGCGGAAAATCGTTTGACTCATGCGGCTATGGGATTGGCCCGATACGCAAGGAAACGGCAGGTCGTCCCTGGGCGGGGTGCAACGCCTTGCAATGTGCATACCCGGCAATTCGTAAGTCCGGAACTGGTTGACGGTGTCGAAGACCATCCACGGTTCTGACTGCAATCTGAAGAGGAAACCAATGACCATATCGTTCAAAGGAGCAAACGTATTGTGGATTGCGCTGGTTGGAAGCCTGAGTGTTGCGCACACAACAGACCCGGTATTTGCAGCTGGTTTGTCGTGCAAAGAATTCAATTCTTACCCGTTTTTTCTTGATGCGGAGGCGACGGACGTGCACCGCTGCCTCACGAACGGTGTGGATATCCATGCGCGTAATCCCTTTGGCGAAACACCTCTCCACATTGCAGCCGCGGTCAGTGACAAGCCCGCAGTTCTCCACGCTTTGGTGCGTGCAGGGGCGGCGATCGGGGCCCGCACCGATGTTGGTAAGACGCCTCTGCACGATGCAGCAGTGTTCAACAACAACTCCGAAATTGTACAGGCCCTTATCGAATTGGGTGCCGATCTGGAAGCAAGGAACTACACTGGAGCCACACCTCTGCATGCAGCGGCGGCGGCGTTTGGAGAGACAACGGCAGTAATAGAGACATTGCATGATGCGGGTGCAAATCTGGAAGCGCGGGACCATACAGGCAATACGCCTCTCATCACCGCAGCTCTGGGCGACAATCTTGCGGTTATTGACGCGCTTATTGACGCGGGTGCGGAAATGGAAGCAAAAAACGAATTTGGGGCGACAGCCCTCCATGCCGCCGCGTCAGGCAGTAATGCCGCAGTTGTGCATTTGCTGATAAAAGCAGGTGCTGCCCTGGACGCGCAATCAGAAATCGGGATGACACCTCTCCAGATAGCTGCAACGCTAAGCAAAAGCCCTCCCGTTGTCACTGCCCTGATCGAAGCTGGCGCGGATCTGGAAGCGTGGGATCGGCGTGGGCGGACACCCTTGTTCCTGGCGGCTTCCAGAAAAAATTCCACTATCGCTGTTTTGCTTATCCGCGCCGGCGCCGCCGTTGGTGCGGCAGATAAAAGAGAATGGACACCCCTCCACGCGGCGGTTCATGCTGAAAACCTGGTCGGTGTTATCGCCTTGATTGCGGCGGGTGCGGACCTGCAGGCACAGACTGAGGAGACAGAAACGCCTCTCTACTTAGCGGCGGTGAACAACGAAGAGGATTCAATTGCCAAGGTTCTGGTTCACGCGGGTGCGGACCTGAATACCGAAACAAAATACGGATGGACACCGCTTCACGCGGCTGCGGCCTTTAACACGAGTTCCGCTGTTGTGACTGCGTTGATCGATGCGGGAGCACGCGCTGATGCCGAGACCCACGACGGAAAAACGCCATGGGAATTGATCAGGGACAATTCAAACCTCGTTGAAAGCGAGGCGTATCAAAAGCTCAAAAATGCGCATTAGAGGCGGTTGTATCGGGTTGGGGTACGTCTGGGTGACTGCGACAAACGCTTTTATTGGTGTAGATTGTCTGGCACCAGGCGCTCGATGGTAACAGTCTCGACATAAGCAGGCTAAAAGTCGCCGTGCGGGAAATGGCACGCAGAGGCCAGCTGCGACTTTGCTTGCGGTGCGAGCGCCGGAAGTCAAAAAGCTGCGCCCGATTGACCGAACACAATCGCAGATAAGGAGGGCATCTTCCGGGACAACGTCAAGGAACAGATGTATCGCAGGATATTTCTGCCGTCCGGTCGGCAACCCAAGACCGCCGCGGCGGCGGTTTCGGGAAGGCTCACGTCGTATAACCGCAAGTTTTCAAGAAAATATTGAGAGTTGATCTCTTGACCGGCCGACATTGGTCAAGGCCCATTTTCCTGTTGTGTTATTCGAAAATTGAGGTAGCTTCCCCGTGCTAACAATTCTTGTCTAAAATTATGTCGGGCTACCTGTTGAATAAGCTGTATATCATATCCGATTTTTCGGATATTTGGGCGAATAGATGGGAACATTCGCAAGAATTGTTAGCAATGGCCCGACACCATTTTTGTCTGGTCAGGCCCCTCAACGCCCCGCGACAATTCAACTGAAGCTGGTTAGCAGACCTCTTGCGCAGGTTGAGATAGCGGGTCGTGTTCATTCCGGATGCCCGGCACCTTGTCCTGCAGGGAGGAAAATGAGATCCCGGCACGTTCGGGTATTACTGGGTTTGTTTGTTGCGCTTCGACGTATTTTCGACGGATAGAAAGGGGCGCCTTGCTGGAGGAGGTGGTGAGCCAGGGGCGCCTCTGCTGCAGCGGATCCCTGAGTTATTTGGTGCCGTTACAAGGATCATAAGGCAACTGCGACGTCAGTTATTGGCGTTTTGGGATTTTCGAGAACTGCGTGGTTGATTGCTGATTCCACGATGGGTTTGAAACTGATATCAGGCGGAGTATCGCGCAGCGCGCAGTCCAGGAAATGAAGATAAACCCGGCTTTATCTTTGTCCGCCTGCAGAACCCTGCCGCTTTACAAACGCCAAAAAAAAGTCACTGAATGATCCCTGACTGAGGCGAAAGTCCAGTGTACAGGTGTGTTTTACATGCGGAATTAGGGGGAGGACGAGTTTGGCGGGAGGACGATTTCCCACAGCGGACTGGAAGAGTCTGGGCCGCTCAATTCGCAGGTTGAGAAAAGAGCGGGGCCTGAACCAGGCACAATTGTCTGAGCTTGCGGGCATCAGCGCTGTCACGATCAGTCAGATCGAAAACGGCCTGACGAACCCGGCCATCGGGACCGTTGAGATGTTGGCAAAGGCCTTGAGCACCTCCGTTCCGGCCCTGTATCTGAGTAGGACAGACCAGCCGCGCCGCACGGATGAGGCGCTCATAAACACGGTTTCGAAGAATATTGATGCGCGCCGCACATACCTGGGCCTGTCGAGTGCCGAGATGGCGCAACGTGCTGAGTTGTCGCAATCGTATGTCAGCAAAATCAAGCACGCACGGCTTCTGCCGAAGGTTAGCAGGTTGGTCAAGCTGGCACGTGCCCTGGGCGTCCAGCCGAGCTGGTTGCTTGCCGAGGCCTTCGATCCCGCAAAGGCGGTTCCGGGAGAGACCTCCTACATTCATGTCCATGACATAGCCGCGCGGATTTTCATGATCCGGGAAGGTAAGGGGCTGACTGTCCTTGGTGCCAGCCAATTGGCGGGCTGGCATCCATCGCTCTGGTATGAGCTGGAAGGAAAGAGGCGGGATTACGCACTTCTGACAGTACTGACCGTGTGTGACGTGTTGGGCGCGGGTCTCTCTGATCTGATCGATGAGACGGATTGACATCGACCTTTTAAACTGCGATAGTTGATAAAATATCGAACGCCGGAGGACATATTGGGCGCAATACAGATCGTCAACAGTGGGAAAAAGGTCTGGTTTTGGCTTGCCGAGGCCTTCGATCCCGCAAAGGCGGTTCCGGGAGAGACCTCCTACATTCATGTCCATGACATAGCCGCGCGGATTTTCATGATCCGGGAAGGTAAGGGGCTGACTGTCCTTGGTGCCAGCCAATTGGCGGGCTGGCATCCATCGCTCTGGTATGAGCTGGAAGGAAAGAGGCGGGATTACGCACTTCTGACAGTACTGACCGTGTGTGACGTGTTGGGCGCGGGTCTCTCTGATCTGATCGATGAGACGGATTGACATCGACCTTTTAAACTGCGATAGTTGATAAAATATCGAACGCCGGAGGACATATTGGGCGCAATACAGATCGTCAACAGTGGGAAAAAGGTCTGGTTTTGGCTTG
>NZ_WQCG01000020.1 GCF_013032505.1 Ruegeria atlantica | reverse complement strand
GTAGGTTCAAATCCTACTCCCGCAACCAAATCGAATAAAACAATCAAATCAAAACATAAAATATGCCGGTGGGATTCTGACGCTTGACGCCATGAGAAACTATGTTTCCGACTGGTTTCCGTGAAACAAATACGGCCTGCTCATACCCATCGCGCCAAATGGCTGAATTTAATTGGCGACCGGTGGTTGGACCGAATTGCTGTAGTCACTGTATTCCCAGTCTTGTCGAATCAAACTGTTTCGTATTTTGTCGTCGCGATGGTTCCCGGCTGTGTTCAGCGGTTTGGGAGAAAAGGGAATACGGTGCGGTTCTTTAAAAAGCCAATTCCGTGACTGCCCCCGCAACTGTAGGCGGCGAGCGACCCGAGATCGTCCACTGGGCAATTGCCTGGGAAGGATCGGGATAGCGTTGACCCGCAAGTCAGGAGACCTGCCATCCGAATTTTTTTGAACCTGGGCGGGGTGTCCCAGAGGGAGATGACAATGTTTCACGCGGTTCGTACCGTGCACGACTTTGCACTCGCTTTGCCCCTGTCCGAACACAGGAGGCGTTGCCTTTGTCATTGCAAAAAGCTGACACCCAAAGGGGTAAATGTCTGACAGAATTTAGCGTTCCGGTGCTGGTCTTAGGTGCTCTGGCGCTATCGGCGCTCTTGTGGCTGGCAATTTACGCGGTGATTTGATGTCGGCAGTCTTACAAATCCGTGACCTGACCTTGGGCTACCGCGACCTGTCGTTGTTTCATCGCTTGTCTATGGATATCTCGGCGGGAACAACCTTGGCCGTGCTTGGAGCGAATGGGTCGGGCAAAAGCACATTTGTAAAAATGCTACTGGGCTTGATGGATCCGCTTTCGGGCACCCTGCATTGGCCGCAAGGTCGCCCTCGTGACATTGGGTATCTGGCGCAGATGACCGAATTCGATCGCCGTTTTCCCATTCGTGTCAGGGATCTTGCAGCGATGGGGGCCTGGCACGGGTTCGGCTATCGATCCGGTCTGAATGCGGCTGCGCGCGATCGGATGGCAGCCGCATTAGATGAGGCTGGAGTTTTAGATATCGCCGACAGACCGCTGCACATGCTGTCGGGTGGGCAGTTGCAGCGTGCGCTCTTCGCGCGGGTGATCATGCAGGACGCGCCGCTGATCCTATTGGATGAACCCTTTGCTGCAGTCGATCAAAGCACCGAGGCGCATTTGCTGTCGATTATCCGCCGGTGGCGTGATGAGGGGCGCGCGGTGGTGTTGGTGGTGCACGATCTTTCCTCGGTCCTGGACCATTGCAGCCATGCGCTGCTTTTGGGCGGTCAAGAGGCGACCCACGGAACGGTGAATGAAGTTTTGACGCCGGACCGGCTGGTCGCGCAAGGCTACCTCTCGGAAAGCCAGGCATCCTGGATGTTCCGTGGCCCCCAAACTACAGCGGAGCACGCTAATGTATGATCTGATCGCAGAAATGTGGAGCTTTGCTTTCATGCGCCGCGCGTTCGTGGCGACCACGGTCCTGTCGGCCTCGGTCGCGCCGGTGGGGGCGTTTCTTGTTTTGCGCCGATTGTCGTTGGCCGGAGAGGCCATGGCGCATGCGATCACCCCGGGCATCGTTATCGGCTTTGTCACGGCGGGCCTCTCGGTCATGTCGCTGCTGGTCGGAGGGCTGATCGCAGGTGTTGGCGTCGCTATTCTGACCGCATTTTTGGCGCGCCGGACGATTTTGCGAAGTGACGCAAGCCTTGCCTCGCTGTATCTGATCGCGTTGGCGGTGGGTATCTTTATCTTGTCTGCTGCCGGTTCTGCTGTTCCGCTAAAAAGCTTTCTGTTTGGGTCCATCCTGGGGATCGACGATGCGTCAATGATCCTTGTCGGAGGGGTGGCGACGGTAACCTTGCTGGCCTTTGCCATTCTGCTGCGCCCGCTGATTGTCAGTACCTGTGATCCGGTTTTCTTCGAAACTCAGACGCGCCGGCCGTGGTTGGTTGATCAGGGTTTCATGCTGCTGTTGGTTCTGAACCTGTTGGCGGCGTTCAAGACACTGGGAACATTGATGGCCGTTGGCCTGATGATCCTGCCTGCAACAGCGGCACGCTATTGGGCCAGTACGATTACAGGGCAACTGGTTCTGGGCTTTGTGTTTGCCCTGTCCAGCTGCTGGATCGGGCTGACCCTGTCCTATCTGTTCCCGGACACTCCGTCCGGCCCTGCGATCGTTTTGGTTGCGGGTGGGTTCTTCCTGATCTCGGCCATTTTTGGTCCGCTTGGTTTTGGCAGACGGTTGAGCAAGCCGTCTGTTTCTAAAGACATCCCCATTTCCCAAATTCAACAAGAAGAGAGAGCGCAATGACTCTTATGAAGTCCCTCTATACCGGCATCGCCTCTGTGTCGTTTGCCGTCGCGGCGTTGCCAGCCGTCGCAGCCGAAGACGACGTCAAGATCGCCGCCAGCTTTTCAATCCTCGGCGACATGGTCGAAGAGGTCGTGGGCGACCTGGCCACGGTTACGACAATCGTGGGCCCGGATGCAGATGCACATGTCTATCAGCCGTCGGTTGCAGACGCGAAGGCCGTTGCGCAAGCGGATATCATCTTTGTCAACGGTCTGGGGTTTGAGACGTGGTCAGATACCTTGATCGCTGAATCAGGCACAGAGGCCACCGTGCACATTGCCACTGACGGTATCACACCAGTGAAAGTTGACGGTGCAATTGACCCGCACGCGTGGAATTCACTTTCGAACGGCAAGATTTACGTGACCAATGTCGCTGATGTGATGAAAGAGGCGATGCCCGAGCACGCCGATGAGATCGAAGCCAACGCTACCGCCTATATTGCTCAGCTTGAGGCATTGGACGCCGAAACCAAGGTCAAGCTGGCAGACCTGCCCGCTAATCGCCGTACGGTGGTGACCGCGCATGATGCGTTTGGATATCTTGCAGACGCCTATGGCCTGACGTTCCTTGCACCGGTTGGCATCGACACCGAGGCAGAGCCATCGGCGAAGGATCTTGCTATCCTGATTGATCAATTGAAGGCGGAAGGTGCTGCGGCGCTGTTCGTTGAAAACATCACCAGCCCTACTTTGGTCCAGCAAATTTCGGATGAAACGGGCATCGTGATTGGCGGTCGGCTGTTCTCGGACGCCTTGTCCGAACGAGGTGGACCGGCCACCAGCTATCTCGCGATGTTCCAGCACAACCTGAACACTCTGCTGAACGCTCTTGAGAACGTAACCGCAAGTTAACTATTCCAATGGCGCGAGGCGGTGCCTGAACCGCCGCCTCGTGCTGTGCTGCGACGATCGGGCTATTTGGGCAGCCGTCGTTTAGTCGGGCCTCCAGCCATCTTCGTATTCTCCCAGAGTTCGGGACAGACCCAAAAGCGCGGCGAACAGTCTTGCGTAAACGTCCCGGGACATCATGGATTTGTTGTCATCCAACACCTGTAGAAGATCAACAACGCCAGTTGCAAAAGCATTGTAGACCAGCTGATCCGCAGGCGTTGGGTCCAGTGTCCATATGTCGTGCGCGTCATAGTACCCAACGGGTTGGGGGTCGTCGTCTATCATGTGTCCGCCTCATTTTGATGCCGCACATGTAAGTGAGAGGAAGGCAAACGCTAGTGATGTGGCGGAAAGTCACAAGTTTTTGGCGGTACCAAAAACGCCACCCCAACCTTGCGTTTCAGTGCTGATAGGAACTGAATAGGTGCGCCTCGACCACAACCGGCATGAATTGTGTTGGCCGAGAAGTTGTCAGGGTTTCGAATGTTCGCTCTGCAATACTTCCAGAAACAGTTTGGTCACTCGCGTCGGTTCAGGTTGCTTTCTGGTCACGGCTGCAAACCGGGTTCGGTATTGCGTTTCGCCCGGCAGCACCATTCGCATCTTTCCCTGATCTACAAAGTCCTGCGCAAGGTGGTCAGGTAAATAACCGATGTATCGCCCCGACAGAACAAGTATAGCCAGCGCCTGCTCGCTTTGAACTTTTGCTGACCGTCGAAAGCCCAACTGTTGACCAACAATAAGGTTCGGAGAGTTCACGCTGAGCCCAACATAATTGTATCTGAGCAAGTCGCTCGTCCTCAGTCGTCGGTCTGGTACATCGAATAGGGGGTGTTCCCGGCCGCAATACAGGAACATGTTCTCGCCATACAAGGGCGCGTAGTTGAGGCTTGTCGAAGGGCGATGCAGCGCGATAATTCCAATGTCAAGCTGGCCACTTATAACCATGGTTTCAATCACGTTCGGCGGCTCAAGGGATAACTCGATCTGCACTGACGGGGCGGCTTCGTTAAAACGATGAATGGCGCGGGCAAGGCGAGAATCTGGGTTTGACGCACATTGATCAAACAGCGAAACGCGGATTGTTCCCCCAAGTTGTTCCTTAATCTCGTTCACTTCGTTCCGAAATTGCGACACAGAAACAAGCAAGTGATCTGCCGCTTGCAGCACCTTGGCACCGTCTTCTGTCAGGGCAAATCCGGCAGGCCCACGGGTGCATAGTTTTAGGCCCAATCGCAATTCCAGATCGGTAATATGTTTGGAAATCGTAGATTTGCCGATGTTCAACTCAACTTCGGCAGCGGACAGGCCGCCGCTTTCGACAACCGTCTTGAAAACGCGCAGCAACCGGATGTCGCTGTCGCCGAGGCGTGAGGCAACCATATTCTTCCCAACTCGCAAGGTTTGATATATATGAAACCTATCGCGCAAAGAATGGCAACATAGAAACACAGTTCACCGGCTACTCTGGAAAAGCCGAGGTAGAATCGGACTGGCCATCTCTCCCCAGGTCAGCGCGCACCTCGAAACCTGATAAAACTGGGAGGACATCTATGTCATTCATCAAAAAGCTTGGCACCATGACTGCTGCCGTTTCGGTCGCGGCCCTGATGGTTGCGGGCGCAGCGGACGCGAAGAACTTCAAGATCGCCGTCGGCGACAGCGCGGGAAGTGCTCAAGAAGCCCTTGGATTGGCTTTCGTAAAGGCACTCGAAGAAAAGTCGGGTGGCGAGCACACAGCTACACTGTTCCTGAACGGTCAGCTGGGTTCCGAGCAGGACACCGTCAACGAGGCCGCAATCGGCACGCTGGACATGTCGCTGCTGGCGATCAACAACATCACGCCGTTCTCGCCTTCGGTTGGTGTATTCACTCTGCCTTATGTGATCCTGTCTCTGGAAGATGCTGAAAAGCTGACCCAAGGCCCGATCGGTCAGGAACTGGTGGAAAACACCATTCGTGACGCAGGCGTGCGCATCATCGGCTGGACCTACACGGGTTTCCGCCGTCTGACCAACTCGAAAAAGCCGGTTAGCTCGGTTGCTGACCTTCAGGATCTGATCATCCGCGTTCCCAAGAACGAGATCATGATCGAAACCTACAAGTCCTGGGGCATCAACCCGACGCCGATGGCTTGGTCGGAAACCTTCACCGGTCTGCAGACCAAAGTTGTCGACGGTCAGGACAACCCATACCTGACCATCAACGCAATGAAGTTCTACGAGGTCCAGGACCACGTAACCAACCTGCGTTACATCTTCTCGATCGAACCGCTGATCGTTTCGGAATCGGTATTCCAGGGTCTGTCGGAAGAAGATCAGAAGATCCTTCTGGAAGCCGGTCAGGAAGCAACTCTGGCATCGGCTCAGTTCTTGCGTGACTCTGAAGCTGCAATCAAGGAAGAGCTGACCGCTAAAGGCATGGAAATCATCGATCCTGAGAACGATGAGGCCGAGTTCATCGAACTGGCAACCGGTGCAGTATGGCCGCAGTTCTACGAGTCCATCGGTGGCGTCGAGAAACTGAATACAGTTCTCGAAGCCATCGGCCGCGACCCGGTCCAGCAATAATCGCCGCAGAGCGATAAGGGAAAGAGCGCTTCGGCGCTCTTTTCACATACAGGGAGTTGTGAAGCGCGATGTTCTGGAAAATATTCAATAATATAGAGAGTATCATTTGCCGCATATTACTTTCGGGTTTCGTCTGTCTGCTATTCGCACAGATCGTCGCCCGCGAAGTATTCGGGTTTTCGATCAGCTGGATCGAGGAACTGTCGGTCTACATGTTTGTCTGGTTCGTCTATTTCGGTGCCAGCTATGCGGCCCTGAAAGGCGCCCATAACCGGGTGACCTTCCAGTTCAAGTTTCTACCCAGCCGCTACATCAAGTATATCGAGGCCTTTGCCGATCTCTTCTGGCTCTTTTTCAACGTCTACTTCCTGTATCTGGCCACAGACTTTGTCTTCAACAAGATGAACAAGTTCTGGAAGTCCCAGACCCTGGGCATCGAGATGAAGTATATCTACATGGTGCTGCCTCTGGCCTTTGCGTTGATGACCTTCCGCATCATTCAGGTGAACTATCGCCGCCTGATCAAAGGCGAAGACATCCATGATCCTGACCAGATCGACCTTGATGAAATCAAAGCTGCCACCGAAGCAGCCAAGCGCGACTGAGGCAGGGAGGAATAACAATGGAATCCGAAATCGTCACAATCCTATTTGGATCGTTTCTTCTACTGCTGCTCATTGGCGCACCGATCACGGTTGCTCTGGGTGTGGCATCACTGTTCTCGTTCCTTTACCTGGGCGAGAACCCGATCAAGTTTGTGCAGATTGCCTTTACTTCGGTGGGTGCGTTCCCACTGATGGCGCTGCCTGCATTTATTCTGGCGGGGGCTCTTATGGAGGCCGCCGGGATTTCAAAACGTCTAATCAATGTTGCTGAAAGTTTGGCTGGTCCATTCACCGGCGGTATTTCGGCTGCAACGGTTATGGCCTGTCTGTTCTTCGGCGCCATTTCGGGCTCGGGCCCGGCAACAACCGCGGCCGTGGGGATGCTGATGATCCCAGCAATGATCGACCGCGGCTATGAGCGCGGCTATGCCTCTGCGATTACCGCTTCTTCTGGCGGTCTCGGGATTATTATTCCTCCCTCCATCCCGATGGTGATCTTCGGCATTGCCGCGCTCGGTATGGCGCCGCCTGTTGAAGCGGTCGAGAAATTCGGGACCTTTCAGTCGGTTTCGATCTCGAAACTGTTCATCGCGGGTTTCGTTCCGGCCTTCCTGATCGCCACCAGCTTGCTGATCCTGAACTATTTCATGTCAAAAAAGCGTGGATACAAAGGTGTTGCCGAAGGCTGGTCGATGCGTCACGTGGCTTGCGAAATGTACCGTGGGTTCTGGTCGCTGATGGCTCCACTGGTGATCCTGGGCGGTATCTATACCGGTTTCTTCACCCCGACCGAGGCTGCGATTGTCGCGATCTTCTATACCCTGGTCGTTGGCGTCGTCATCTACCGTGAACTTACCTGGCAGTCGCTGTTCCAGTCGCTTGAAGCCACAACATGGCTGACGGGGCGTGTTCTGCTGATCCTGTTCACCGCAACCGTGTTCGGCCGCCTTCTGGTGGAAAACCAGATCCCTGCGATCATCGCGGACTCGATGCTCAGCTTTACCGACAACCTCTATGTGATTTGGGCGCTGATCATCTTCTTCCTGCTGTTCGTCGGAATGTTCATGGAGACGCTGGCCACGATCCTGATCCTGGTTCCGGTGATGCTGCCGGTGGCCTATTCGGTTGGCATCGACCCGATCCACTTTGGTGTGGTGATGGTCTGTACGCTGGGCATCGGTTTCCAGACACCGCCACTGGGTGAGAACCTGTTCATCGCATCGGGTATTTCGAATATCACGATCGAGCAGATCTCGCTGCGTGCCTTGCCCTTTGCAGCGGCCAATACCATCGCGATCTTTATCATTGCGTTCTTCCCTGAGCTGTCGCTATGGCTGCCCAGGCTGTTGGGCTACTGACCTGAAAGGATAATGTTATGAAACAAATGGTGACAAATATCCTGTTCGCGACCGACTTGTCTGAGAACTCGGGTCACGCCATGCGCAATGCTGCCAGCATTGCAATGGCAACAGGGGCAGAAATTCACGTCCTGCATGTGAACGAACCCCTGTCCGACGACGCGAAGATCACGATGGACATGTTCATCCTGAACGAAGAGACCCGCAAAACCGCCGCCCAGCGGCGCCATGAGATGGTGCGCAAGGTGTTGGCCGAGCGGCAAGCCAAGTTCTGGGCGCAGTTCGAAGGCGAAGACGCCAAGATCCGTGATCAGGTGACCTCGATCGAGGTCACCGACGGGCACCCGGCCGAAGTGATCCTGCGGCGCTCGGTCGAGATGGGGTGCGATCTGATCGTGCTTGGCGCACATGACCACGGCTTTTCGCACACTTTCCTTGGTACGGTGGCGAAACGTGTCTTGCGTCGGTCAAATATCCCAACACTGATCGTTCCGAACCCGGACGAGGGCTAGGAAATTCTCTGGGCCGCTGCATTCGTAGCGGCCCATGCTTTGCGCTGTACAGCGAACAAATCTGGTGATGCCAGAACACCGCCTGTTCCGCATCCAACGACCCTGTGTTCATCTTGGGCCAAAGCTTGCCAAGCTACAAACCTCCGCCTCAAACCACACCCAGAAAGTTTCGTTAACAGAGCTTAATGAAACGGTGTTCTCTCCTTAAGAACCGGTTCCTTTATTTGAGTTGTCACCAAAACCGCAATCCAAATTCAGGAGGAGAAGACCATGGAAGCGACACAGACCACTACCCCGAACCGCAACGTTTTTTCCACGCTGTTCGCGGACTATGCAGAAGCCCGAACCGAACACTTCCGCCGCAGGATTTTCGCCAAAACAGTCCACGACCTGGAGGCGCTAAACGATCGCCAACTGAGCGACATCGGCGTCCCTCGGGCTGAAATCAAGCAACGCGCCTATCAAAGCGTTTATCACGGCGCACCCTATCGGCAGTAGCGACGGGCCAGCCCAAAACACGCTCGCGTAACCAGTTATGAGGTAGACCCTATGTTTGATGTCATCCCACCCAGCAAGCAATTGCCCCCCACGAATAGTGCCCTGCTGTTGTTCGACCGCGCTATGCGCATACGTGCGATCAGTTCCGAAATCGTTCGGGCTGCACAGTATCTGAACAGCTTTTCCGATCAGGAATTGTCAGAGCTGGGCATAAATCGCAGCGATATTGACGACACGATTCAGCGCTACATCTGAAAAGCTGGCGAAAGCCGGGCGATTGAGAAAAAGAGAAACAAAGCCACTCTGACGTGCCAGAGTGGCTTTTCTTACGCGAGGTGATCCACAACCTGCAAATGCTGGGCCAGCTTGTCGATCTCGGCCATCCAGCCTTGCACCAGTTTTGGGTCGCTAGGTGCCGCATGGACACCGACGGCGATCGCACGGTTCAGGACCGCTTCGACCGCCAGCGAGACAGGGATAGACACCAGGCGCGCCATTGCCGTGCCACGCGCGTCGCCCCAGGCATCCATGACATAGGTTTTGTGCCAGACGGGTACTCCGTCTTTATCGGCCTTCAGCCCTACGCACAGAACCACGCGGTCCGGTTCGCCCTCGTCATAGGCGTTTTCGTCCCAGAACTGGTCAGACATTTCTTTCAGGCGCGCGTCGCCCTCGGGTCCGGACAGGGTTTCGATCTCGCTGAACACGTCCGACCACGCATCAGCCCAGCCATTCAGGCGCAGGGTCCCGCGGACGAATTCCTTAACGGTCCAGTGATCCTCGAACTGATATTCTTCCATGAACGGTAGCGAGTCGCGGTTCGGATAAACTTCAAAGCTTTCCGGCGTCGGCAGGGGTGCAACATAGCTGCTGATTGCATCCCAGGGGCGGGCGACATCCAGCGGAGCATAGTCGCGGATCGACTTGGACGGCGAACGCAACGCCTTGAGCACACCCAGCGGGGACCAGCTGAACTTGTACCGGAACGGGTTGGGGTTTTTTGGAATGCCGCCGCAATACGAGATGAAACTCAGGTGGTTGTTCGCATCAAACGCGTCCGATGCGCGATAGTCAGCGATCAGGGCATGTGCCATCAGGTGGTCGATGCCCGGGTCCAGCCCAACTTCGTTGACCAGTGCCACACCGGCCGCGCGCGCCTTGTCGTCCAGCGCGCGCATCTCGGGTGCGATGTAAGAGGATGAGACAAAATTGGCCTCCTTCGAGATGGCCAGTTCCGCCAGTGGCACGTGCCAATCGCCCGGCAGCATTGAGACGATCACGTCGCCTTTTTCCAGCACCGCGCCCAGTGCGTCGATGTCAAAGGCACGAATGTCGTCGGTCAGGTCTCCGACCTCGGCCTTGGCTTTTTCGATAGTCCGGTTCCAGACGGTGACTTTATGACCGCCCTCAATCAGGCGGCGCAGACCCGGGATGGCCGAAAGGCCGGTACCACACCAATGGATGGTCATTCGTAAGCTCCTTTTTGGCTGGTTAGCCGAATTTCAATTTTGCGATCACGATCGCTCCGACAAGAAGGATCGATATCACATTGCCTAGGATCAAGGGCCATGCGGCGATCATTAATCCGTAGGCCAACCACAACGTCAGTGTCGACAGGATCAGCAGATTTGCGGGCAGGGACAGGTCTTTGGTTTCGCGGCTGCGCCAGGTTTTCAGGGTCTGGGGAAGCCAGCAGATCGTGCCAAGAACCGCTGCTGCACCGCCGATCAAGTGTTCCATGCGTGCACCGGCTCAGACATGTTTGCGAAACTCGTCCTGCGCCCGACCCCAAACACCGCTTTCGATCTCTTTCAGCGTCAGCAGAGTCGGCAGCAGTTGCGCGCCATAGTCTTCCGAGCTTTCGACTGGCAACATCGAGGGCAGATTGTCGATTGCCATGACATCCATCACCGGATCCGTCGCGACGCGCAAGACGGGGGCGTCCCACGTGGTGGCGCGGTCGTAAACGGGTACCGGGTTGTAATCGCTGTCCGGGTCGCAGGCGACATCACCAATGGCGGTGAGGTTGCGCGGGCTGGTCAGCGCCTCTCGCGGAACAAAGATCGGGGTGCCCGGGCGGGCAAAAATGCAGTTCAGAAACAGGTCATGCTGCAGAATTTCGGGGAAAGGCCCGCCGTTGGCGGTTTCGGCCATGTCCCATTTAGTAACGCTGACACCCATGGCCTCACATAGATCGCCAGCGCCTTTGCCCACCCGTCCCAACGCGCCGATCACAATGGCGCGGGGGCGTTTGGCACCTGTGGCGTTCAACTCTGCAAGTAATTCAGCATTCAGCGCGTCCTTGCCCGAATACACACCAACGGGCGGGCATTCCTCATTCCGTTGCTGCGCCGCCCATGCCTTCAGGGTAACCGCTGCGCCAGCATAACCAGCCCAGTAGCCAAATGCTGCGACACGACGGCCATTCTCGTCTACGAGATACTCCAAGTCATAGAGCGTACCGCCACCCGCTTTGAACCTGTCCAAAAGGGCACGGCCAGAATGCTGACCCTTATAGGCGTGGCCAAACATGATGTGGCGGTGGGGCAGGGGAGTGCCGTCCTCGGGCAACTCCTTGAGACCAAAGATGATGGCATCAAGGGGCGCATCGGGCCAGGAATTCTCAAGCGCGATCTCGCAGCCTGCGTCTTTGTATCCGTCAATCGGAATGGCGCGGGCATGGCTTTCCTCGACGGTTACCCGGATGCCTGCCGCAATCAGGGACGCCGCGCCTTCAGGGGTCAAACCAACCCGTTCTTCGTTCGGGCGCTGTTCTGCCCGGACCCAGAGATGTGTCATGCGTCGTCCTTTACTTAAAGCATCCCGGCGGCACGCACCGCCTGAACCGAGGCGCGCGCCTCCATCGCCTCGCGGAAAGCGAGGATCTTGGGAAAGGCCGACACGTCCACACCGTCGCCTTCCAGCCAACTGCAAACCACGTACAGATACGCATCGGCCAGTGAAACCGTATCGCCCAACACAAAGGGCCCGCGCAAACCGTTTGATACAATGTATTCACAGGACGCCGTCATTGTCTGCGCGACCTTGTCGGTCATGTCTTTCCAACTGGCCTTTTTGTCGGCCCAGCGAGCCCCTCGCAATTTGTGTGCGTGGTTCACATGCATGGTCGAAGCCAGATAATACATCACTTCGCGCATCCGGGCCGCCATGACCGGATCAGCGGGGACCAGACCTGCGTCCGGAGCAACCGCGGCAACGTATTCCAGCAATGCGCCGGTTTCAGTCAGAATACCGCCATCGACCGCCAGTGCGGGAACACGGCCTTTCGGATTGATTTGTTTGTACGCCGGTTTGGTCTGTTCCCCTTCGGCGAAATCCAGACGGACCGCTTCATATTCAAGGCCGGCTTCCTCCAATGCGATGGCAACGGCGATCGAGATGGTGCGGGGGGCAAAATAAAGCTGCATCAGAGTACCTCCGGAACTGGATTACAAATGCGTCTGCGCGAAGTGCCGGTCGGGCGCTTCCAGATGCGGGACTGCATTGAACAGTACCGGGCTCAACTGCGCACCGATCGGGTGCAGACGATGCATTGAGGTGTTCATTATGGCAAGCGCAACCCGTGCCATCGCCTGTATGTCCAGTCCCATCGCCTGCCGAACCACCATCGAAATCAACCCGCCCGATGTCACGACAATCGCTGGTCCGCCGTCGGTTCCGATATCACGCAAGGCGTCCGAGACACGTGTTTCGAATTCCTCAAAGGTTTCCGGGGTCTCTTCGATCTCACCTCTTGCCCAAGCGGCAAAAGTTCGCGGCAAGTGTTCGACGAACCCTTCACGGTCCGTTGGAATCGAAACGCCGTGCTGCTCTTCATATAGTTTGGCAATGTTGAAGTATTCGATCTCATTGAGGCGCGGATCGCGGGTGGGTTCTGGCAGTCCCATGCTGGCAGCGGTCTCCACGTGTCGCGACAGCGTTCCGCAAAAGACACGTGGGTAGAACGCCTGAGTGTTTTGCAAATGCGCACCTAACCAACGTGCCTGCTGATGGCCCAGCTCGCTGAGCTTGTCATAGTTTGCTTCGTCGCGTGCGGCGGTGTTGGCCTGCCCGTGACGCACCAGTGTGATATGTGCCATCGCGCGTCCCCTCTTGCGCGAAGTCTTAGGGCAGGTTCGGGGCCGGTGCCAGAGCCCTTTGGCAGAAAGCGGTCAAAAATCAGTTTGATGGCGATGCTGTTTCTATTCGCGTAGGAAAACTGACATGCGCCCATTGCACGCAGTGTTGCCTAACGGAAAAAAGTTTCCTATAGGATACAAGATCACTGCATGCGGCTGCATACACATATCTGCGGCACCTGTTGCCTCGGCTCGATTAAAACGCGATGGTTCAAGCCTGTTGACTTGCTGAACAGTCCTAGGAACCTTGGTGTCACATTGCGGCAGAATACAGCAAAGGTTGCGGTCAACGCGACGATATTTGACAAGGTCTCAGGAAAGGTCTCTGCCATGACCGAATTGAAACGCACGCCACTTTACGATCTTCATGTTGAGTTGGGAGGTA
>NZ_WQCG01000002.1 GCF_013032505.1 Ruegeria atlantica | reverse complement strand
AAATCACACCCTCAATAATAACAACTCCCATCAACGCTGCAGTGAACTAGGTTGCGGACAAGGTGTTTGCATATTCACTTCACGTCGTATCGAGGAATGCTGATGCTGGGTCGTTCAGGCTGAGCGATAGGGCGCCGGGGCACATCGCACATCTGCAAAACGTAAACTACAGAACCGGATCGTATGCCTTTGATTTAGCCCGCCAGATGCCGCAATGAAGAACCTGGCTCTGGCACCTGGTTGTCCTCATACATGAAAAGGACTAATTGAAGACCTTGGCTTGGAAGGATCGCTGAAGTCGGTGATTTTCTTATTTAGGATCGGTAAAACAACATGATAGATTTAAGTAAACTCCAGCCATTGCGACAAAGCCGCAACTACGAAATTTATCAGCATCCGATGGTTGAGTCCGCGCTACTAAAAGTCAGGATCGATGAACCCGTGCGCAATCACGCGATTCCTCGCTATGCCGAGAGACGCTATGGCAACCTTCGTCAGTGGAACCGTGAAGCGAACGAATACTTGGCTGCGCTGACGCGAGGCTGTCCCGAGATTGAACGCCTTGCACAATTCATGGGATATGCTGCGACATCTCGAGGACCAGCATTGGTCGTAGAAAAGATGACCGGACCGGATGGCGATTTGGCGCCGACACTGGAGTCCGAACGGGCGGCGTTGGGCGATGACTTGTCCGAGCGCAAAAAGTTGCACGGTGAATTCATGAAGCTCATGGACGACCTTGAGCGCGGCCGGATTATCGTGGGTGACCTGAGCTTTGATAACATTGTAAGGGCACAAGAGCGCAATGGAGAACTGGTCGTAATTGATGGCTTAGGTGAAAGGGTTTTGTTTCCGCTGACGCTGGTTTCCGACCTGGCATTCCGCAACTCTATCAAGCGTCGCAGGACACGTATGGGCCGTGCATTTGGTCTGGGCTAAAACAAGCGCTCATCGACAGTGGCGTCTATTCGGCCGCTGTTTATTAGCCACCTGCTGAGTAGACGTTTTCCAAGCTGCATCAAACAAAAACCTGTTGAAACCAATCAATTCGGCTGACCAAACGTTCAAGCCCTCGCGGCGTTAATCAAATCAAAGAATTTTTTTCGAACCTGGCCGAGCTTGCGGTCATTGTAACTGCGAAGCCACCTTCTCAGCGGAATGACCTGCTTTGACCCAAAACTGTCAATCCAAACCCATCGCCCAGATCCATTGGGCCTGGTTTGATAGACAAGATTGCCTGTGTTCTTGTTGCTAATGATGACTCGTTCGTCGGACAGTTGGTCGAAGTGCTTATTTAGATCATTCAAGTGCTGAGGCGTCAGACGATCTTCGGCGATCAATTGACCCAGACTTGGTGAAAGCTGCCCATCCGGATCAGAAATGCGTTCATACACCAAAGCCAGACCCTTGTCTGTCGGTGCGGTGCCGAAAACCCTACAGACAGGCATGGACTCTGGGCTGTCCTGATGGCGGACCATCAGAAAAAAGGCTTCGTCAAACTCACGCATAAAACCCTTGAAAGCGGTCGCTCGGCGAAACGCCCGGTCATACCACTTGTCGGTTACAAGCCTAGAACCAGCAACCATCGTATGCGGCTGCGGAATCTTTAACAGTAACCCCTTGTCAAAGGGGTGTTCATACACGAATTGCCTGTTTCCCTTCGCTATGACGGGACTATTTCCAAGTTCGAGCAGATTGGGGGTTTGTTGGCAGTTCATTTTTTCTGTCTAAGTGGATTCCAGACCAAAGCAAGTCGATAATTCGCCGTTGACTATGTTTCGTTGTCCGCTGAAAGCGACTTGGACCATTACGCTTGAATTACAACTGCTCAGACGCGCTTATCTTTAGTGTTACCGTGAACCAATGGAGTCACTGCTGTATTCATCGTGTGCCATTGATTTCAGTTCAGGGATCTAGGCCTCGACCACGCCGATGATCCGGTCGATCAACGCCACGGCTTGCGCCCGGCCCTAGGGTTGCGAAAACAGCTCTGGCAGGTTTTCCACCGCGCTCTCACGGTTCAGTGTTGCGAAAAGCGAGTGTTCACGAAGCGGAGTCTGTCAGTGTTCAACCGGCAGGCCTGAAAAGGGCAAGCCCTGGGCAAAGTCTTGCGATCACCAATTCACTGTCTCAGAGCGATAGGTGTGGTTGCTGGTCTCCAGCAGGATCAATATCCGTAAAACTGCCCCAGCCAGTTCGTTATGAATATTGCAAAGTTCCCGACGAACGCACAGATCTCGCCATCATTTCATGGGATCAATTGCCTAGACAAATCTTTCTGCGCATAAGAACCTGTGCCCAAACATAAACAGGGAGAAGATTGATGAAACTGATTACTGGCTCAGCTCTGGCCTTGCTTTTCTCAACAACCTCGGTGCTGGCTGCGGGCGACGGGACCTGCGCCAATGGTAAGACCCTCACAGAGGGCACCCTAACAATTGCGACAGGTAATCCGGCCTACTATCCTTGGGTTATGAATGACGCGCCCGAAAGCGGCGAAGGGTTCGAAGCCGCCGTTGCTTATGCCATCGCCGAGAAAATGGGTTTCGGCCAGGACAATGTCACTTGGGTCCGCACCAGTTTTGACGAGGCGATTCAGCCTGGCGCGAAGAACTTTGATTTTAACATGCAGCAATACTCGATTACCCCAGAGCGGGAGGAAATGGTTGACTTCAGCCTGCCATACTACACCTCGGCCATGGCAGTGCTGACCACGCAGAACGTTGTTGATTCCGGTGCCGAAGCGACGTTGGACGGCCTCAAGGCTTTGAAATGGGGGGCTGTTGCCACGACAACTGCAATCCCGATGCTCAACGATGTGATCCGGCCTTCGGGCGAACCGCTGCTTTACAACGACAATGCCGATGTAAACGCTGCCATCATGGCAGGTCAGATTGATGCGGCACTCTATGACTTGCCAACGGCTCTCTACCTGTCGGCGGTCGTGGTCGAAAACGGTGCGCTATTGGGCCAGTTCCCTCCGGGACAATCCGAAAGCCCAGACCAGTTTGGCCTATTGATGGAAGAAGGAAACGCGTTGAAGGAGTGCGTCAACGCCGCCATCACAGAGTTGACCGAAAGCGGCGAGCTTGCGGCGATAGAAGCGAAATGGCTGGCTGAGGCTACGGGCGTTCCGGTCATCGAGTAGATGGAAGAAACGTCATTGCAAGAAGACTCGGTTAAGCACTCTGCCAAGACGCCCACACGTCGCGAAATTTATGAAGCCGAAGTAAGGCGACGCTCAAATCGCATCGCGCTGATCTCAACGGTCAGCGTGGTTCTCTCCATCGTAGTCCTAGTCCCGCTCGCCCCAGGGTGGGAGGCCGTACAGCGCTCGTTCTTCAACGGCAGGGTCTTTGCCGAAACGTTTCCCGGATTGCTCGAAGCCTTTCTTATGAACGTGATGATTTTCGCTTGGTCTGCGCCGCTGATCGCGATCACAGGCCTTGCCATCGCGCTGTGTCGGGACACGCGTACGCCTGCGCTTTTCCCGCTGCGGCTATTCGGCATTGCCTATACTGACATTTTTCGCGGCTTGCCGGTTGTTCTTGTCATCTACATCATCGGATTTGGCGTGCCCGGCTTGGGCCTGCCAAGGCCTTGGAACAGCCCTTATATCTGGGGCACGCTGGCTCTGGTTCTGGTCTATTCGGCCTATGTGGCCGAGGTTATCCGCTCGGGTATTGACTCAATCCACCAGTCGCAACGATCCGCCGCGGCCTCGCTAGGGTTGAGCAATCAGGACACCATGCGCTTTGTTGTCCTGCCGCAGGCCATTCGAAACGTCGTTCCCGCCAATATGAACCTGTTCATTGCCTTGCAGAAGGACGTGGCGCTTTTGTCCTTTATTGGCCCGGTTGAGGTCTTCAGACAGGCAGGCGTATATAAGTCGCTCTATGCCAATTTCACACCTTATGTGGGTGCCGCGCTGATCTTTCTGGCATTGACCATACCTGCTACGCGATATGCGGATTACCTTATGAACAAGCAGAACAGGGCGCGCACATGACGGCGAAGTTATCCTTACGTGGGGTGCGCAAGCGGTTCGATGATCACGAAGTATGCAAAGGCATTGATCTGGATGTGGCTGAGGGCGAGATGGTGTGCCTGATCGGCGCTTCAGGCTCTGGCAAGTCCACACTTCTGCGTTGCATGAACCTTCTTGAACCTGTCGACGATGGGACGATATGGCTGGACGGGAAGGACATTTCTGAGCCGGGGCTGGACCCCCAACCCGTGCGTCAGCAAATCGGCATCGTTTTCCAGAGCTATAACCTCTTTCCTCATATGACAGCTGCAGAGAATGTAATGCTGGCCCCTCGTCGCGTTCGTGGGCTGAGCAGAGAAGACCTGCGCCCGCGTGTGACCCGGCTTTTCACACGTTTTGGACTAGGCAACCGGATGGAGCACTATCCAGACCAACTTTCAGGCGGTCAGCAACAGCGCGTCGCAATCATTCGTGCATTGGCGATGGAGCCGCAGATCATGCTGTTCGACGAAATTACAAGCGCGCTGGACCCTGAGCTGGTTGGCGAGGTTTTGGATGTGCTGAGGGACTTGCGAAAGCAGGGCATGACTATGGTGCTTGCCACCCACGAAATGGGTTTCGCACGGGAATTGGCAGACAAGGTTTGTTTCCTTGATGCCGGCCGCATCTTGGAGCAAGGCCCCCCCGAGGTGCTTTTTTCGCAACCACGCGAACCGCGCACTAAGGCCTTCCTGTCGCGCGTGTTGTGATATCGAATGGTCTTGCGGAGGCATGTAAAGGGAACATGTTCAGTGTGGTAGCCGCAGACCAATTCGATTTTCACCTGCGTTTCCACCCCAAGTCTAACGCGTGATAGGTGGCATCACCTATCTGAATTAATCAGTCCTTATCGCTGCGCCGCGAAGGTAAAGCAACTATTGGGGACTTCGGTTTCAAAACCCTGGTAGAAACAGTTTCGCGCTTGTTTTCTGGTTCCACGATGCCGCGGCCGGTGACCGCAAGCAACGCGACACCGACATGCGGTTTTGTCGGCACCGGTCATTGCCCCTAGTTGCTGTAATAATTGTTGGCATAGCTGCCGTATGAATAGCCATAGTGTTTGGCACTGCGCGCGTTGATCTGGCCCAGAACAAGTCCGGTCAGGCGCTGGTTGTCGGTGTGGAACAGCCGCATGGCCTCGGTAACATCTTGTTCCGAGGTAGCGTTCCACTTAACCGTCAGCAACACCGCATCTGCATTTCGCGCAATCAGGCGAGCGTCAGATACCAACAGCGTCGGCGGCGTATCGATCAAAATGATGTCGTAAATCTTACGCATCTCCTCCAGAAAGAGCCGGAACCGTTCCGAAGCGATTAAGTCCGCTGCATTCGCCGAAGTCTTCTCGCCTGCCAATACGTCGCAACCCAACAGGGGATCATTAAAGATCGCCTCTTGCGCACTTACATCACCTGCCAGAACCGAAACGATCCCCTTCTTCGGCGCCGCCATCAACTGCGCAGTCATGGTCAAGCGGCGGATGTCACCTTCAACCAGCAACACCTTTTTGCCGATGCCGACAAAGTTCTGTGCCAGTGCCATCGAATTTGTCGTCTTGCCTTCCTCTGGCAACGAAGATGTCATCACAACAACCTGCGGAGGACGGTCAACATTGGACAACATCAGCGACGTGCGTAAGTTGCGTACTGCCTCAGCAGTGGCGGAAGAAGGCTTGCTGACCAGATATTCCAGAACATTGCGACGCCCGCGCACGGGGAATACCGGGATTTGACCCAAAACACTGTATCCGGTCTTACGTTCCAACTCGTGCGCCGAGCGATAGCCCTTGCGCCTTGTCTCGTTCAGCAAAACGATGGCGGCACCGAGAACAACGCCAATAATGGCTGAGAAAGCAAGGATCAGTGATTTCTGCGGTTCCGAAGGATCGCTGGGGACCACAGCGCGGGACAGTTGACGGCTGTCCGCTTTCTGAATTCCTTCCTGGGCTGCGGTCTCTTTCAGGCGTGCCAGGAAATATTCATACAGCAACCGGACCGCTTCTGCCTCGCGTCCCAGCTGCTGCAGCATGATCAAGTCAGCATTTTGTAGCGCGATACGTTCGCCCAGCTCTTTAGATGATTGCGTCAAAGCCTGAACTTGCTGGGTCGCGCGCCTCACTTCAAGTTCTGAGCGCGCAAGCAGGCGCGCAAAAGCGGTATCGAAGGCGGCTTCACCTGTGTTGGATTCGTTGATCTGCGAGAATAAACGTTTCAACTGCGGGTCTTGACTGGCTTCGACCTGGGCAGCACGGGTATCAGCGGAATCAAGTGCTTCATATCGCGCCTGAGCAGTATCTCGGCTAGCTTCAGCCGAGATGCGGCGTTCGCGAATATCCTTAAGCTGAACTTCCTGCAGCTGAAGCGCCTCGGGCGAGATCAACGCTGTCGTTGCATTGAATTCATTGAACTGCGCTTCGGCAGTTTCCAACTCAACCTGCAACTCAGCCACACGCTCAGTCAGCCACGCGGTGGCCTGTTCGGTGGCTTCGAATTTCACTTCGATTTGGTTCAGGACGTAAAGCTCAACAATAGTGTCTGCTATCAAGGCTGATTTGCGCGCCTGTTCGGTCTCGACCGTGACCGTGAAGACCAAACTTTGCCGCACGTTGCTCACTGAAACCTTTCGGAGCAAGGCCGAAATCACACCGTCCCGAGTTTGCTGCTCGGCCAGATCCGCATGGATCTGTTCACGCCCATCTCCGAGCCCCATAACGGATTTGACAAACTGCTTTACCGCGTCTAGCGCAGATACTGGTTGAAGCGCGGTGTTAAACTCGGGGTCCGATACAAGATCCAGCTTGTCTACAACCTTGCCCATCAGGCCACGCGATTGAAGAACTTGAAGTTCTGAATTGACCTCAACCGTGTCTCCGGCCAATCCGCCCACTACACTTTGCAGATCAACAACGCTGGCTTGTTCGGTTTCCAAAATGACAACTGCCGTGGACCGGTACAGCGGATCAGAGGCTATAAAAGCGTAGTACGCGCCGCACACAATTGCAGCTGCGGTGCATAGAGCAATAATCCACTTATCGCGCCAGAATATTCCCGCCAATTCACCAAGGTTGATCGTGTTTTCTTCCGACGTGTCACTTATCGGGGAACGGCCGGATATACCCACCGCATCGTGTATCGGAGTCTGCTTCATTTCGAGCTAAAAGTCCCTGATGTCAAATGTTCGCAAAGCGCGCGCGTTTTCGCTCTCTATATCTCTGCGAAGCATAAATAAAGGTGCCAAAACGCTTTACATCCCACCCTTACAAACATGGCTGAAACTGACGTCTGGGGGATGCAGAATTTAGGCTTCTCGTCCTTCAACACAGGGCGAAAGGATCACAGTGCAGCCGTCCAAACCCTGTAACGCCCCTGCCCTGTTACCTCTCGGATCAGACCCCGGCTCATGAAGCGGTCGATATTGCGTTGCACCGCAGCACGAGAGGCTTGCGTCAAGTCTTCGGCAAGTGGTGCAGACACCATGGGCCATGCGGTCAGCGCGTCAATCAAACGCGGTGGTGTGCGTCCACTCAAGTCACTTGTCGCCTCGCGGGCGCGCTGATCCCAGGCACTGACACGGTCCAGATGCAACAAAGCGGCCAGGATCGCCTGCCCCACCCCCCTGATCCAGGCCGATAGTTTTTCCTGCGGCTCACCAACACCCCGCAGCGCACCCGGACCCGATAGCGCCAGTGGCATGAAGAATGCCCCACCCCGGCCCATCGACGCGGCATGACGGGCCGCAATGATCGCGGCTTCGGTGTCCTGGCCTACACCTTCCGACAGGGCGCGCCAGGCGTGAAAGCCAACAGCGGCTTGTGTAACAGGATGCAGGCCTTCCGCGTTTTGCATAACCTCGGCCAGATCGGCGACAGCCTCTGGAGTCTCTTCGATGCCTTGTGCCATGCGATCTAGAAATGCAGTCAGGCCATTGGCCCAGCCGCCGTCGGCCGGTCCCGCCCCAGAAGTCAGACGGCGCACGGCCCAGCCTGCCCGGAACATAGCCTGGACATCATCGCCGGTCGCACCGATCCGCAACCCAACCCAGAGAGCAAGCCGGTCGACACCAATTCGATCCCCGGTCCACCAGCCCAAATCCGACACATCCATCAGCGCCAGTCGGTGTCCCCACCCGGTCGGCCCTGCGCGCAAACGTTCGTCCAGCGCTCCGAACGTGACTGCCAGTTCGGCCAATTCACAAGACAAATCGGCCTGCGCCGCGCGCCAATCCCTTGGATCGAACAACAGGCGACGATCAACCACCGGACCAGGCGGCAAAAATTCGTCCGACGCCATACCTTCATCCGGTGGGAGGAACCAAAGATCATCATCCTCGGACGGGTCGGTATCATAGATGCTGGGTGGGCCGACTGAATCGTCGTCCTCGTCCGGGTCCGGCATCACAGGTTTCATTGTCATGACCGCTATATTTCGGACATTTCGCGGGGTTCACAAGACGTATTCCGCCCTGACCGCGGTCAACCCGCGAATGTTGTGGTCAGAATGTCCAGTTGCGGCTCCAGATCGGTCTGTTCACTGCTGCCGATCAGCATATAGCCGTATCCATCTTGCGCCCATGTCGCTGTCGCGACGCCACTTATCGCCGCAAGTTTGACATCCTTCGCCGGAGCGCCCTCGCCCTGCCGGATCACGCAAAACGCCAAAGGCTGACCCTGACTATCCGAAAAAACGACCTGAATCAGAGGCTTTCCCTTAAACGACAAAACCTGAGCGCGTTTCAACTCCAACCCGGGCAAAGCCTCAAGCGCGCCCTGGTTCAGAGACCGGCCGAGCTGTTCTTCGGCCTGTGCGAACTGCGCATTAAGCGTAACCGGAGAATTGTCCAGAGACGCAATCGTGTCGGGCGAATAAAGCGACTGATAGATCGCCGCCTGCTCGGCCCATCCCATTGGCTCGGGGCGTGTGGCCCAGAATGTTGCAGATACAGCCACGACCGCCACTGACGCAGCAACTGCCATCATTCGCCATAGACCGCCCGAGGTATTGGCCGTATCAACCGGGGCCGTTTCCGGCAATTCAATCTGCGGTGCATCAGTAGGAATATTTTCGAACACCGACTGAACCACCGGTGCCAGCGGGTCCAGCGTCATCAGGCGCTGTTCCAGCGCAAGATCGGTTTCAATCGCCGCTTCGATAGCGGCGGCATCGGCCGCATCCGCATTGCCTTCCAGATACGCCTTTAGCGTTTCGTCGGAAAACTTCATTTGCCACTCCGTCGAACGGCGTCTGCCGCATCATGCTGCATCACGTTTTTCAGTTTCTGCCGGGCGTTGGACAGCCGGCTCATGATAGTCCCGATTGGCACTTCCAGCAACGCGGCGGCTTCGCGGTAGCTGTATCCTTCAACGAACACAAGCATAACTGTCTCCCGCTGCGCTTCTGGCAGCTGCATCACTTGTGTAAACACCTCAGCGGCGAAAATATTCGTTTCTGAATCCGGTCCGGCCGAAATTAATTCGGCTTCGGGTGTAACGGACAGCGCCTGCGCTTTACGCACCGAACGTGCCCGAACCTCATTCAGCCAGATGGAACGGCAGATCGTCATCAGCCAACTGTCCAGCCGATCATACGATGTGACCTGATGATGACGCTCCAACGCGCGCAAACACGTCGATTGCAATAAATCATCGGCAACATCCGACGCTCCCGAAAGTGCAAGACCAAACCGCCAGACCCGTTTGGAATGCGTCTGGATTGCGCCGCGCACGGCCTGTTCGGAGGAAATATCGGGACTCATCGAATAAATCGCGACCTGTGTGTGTTTGTCATTCACGGACCGGGCCCGCGAGGTCAGGACTGACATAACCCGAGGAGGAAAGAAATGAAACTTCTGTTGAAGGCAGTCACGATTGCGTCGGCAATTGTTGCAACCCCGGTTCTGGCGCAAACTTGGACTCTGGACCCTGAAGGCTCGCATCTGGCCTATGGTTCGATCAAAAAAGACACCGTGGGTGAGGTGAACTCTTTTACAGGTATCTCCGGTCAGGTCGGATCCGACGGGAAAGCCGATATTAAAATTGACCTGTCATCGGTGGAAACCAATATCGACGTTCGCAATGAACGGATGATCGAATACGTGTTCCAAAAGGCGGGTACGGCATCACTAACGGCACAGTTCGACATGGCAGAGCTATCGGCCCTGAGCGTTGGTGAAACCACGACTGTCGACGTCGAGGCGATGCTTTCGCTGGCAGGCGCAGATGTTGAATTCGATACCGAGATGTTTGTGGCGCGCTTGTCTGAAACTGCAGTCATGGTTTCAACAAATGACATGGTGTTCATAAGCACAGAGGACGCAGGCGTGGATGCAGGCATAGACAAGCTGATGGAGTTGGCCGACCTGCCGGGTATCACCCGGACCGTACCTGTCACAGCACGCCTGATTTTCAATCTGGACGACAAAAAAGCCGAAGCTGAACCCGCTGCTGCGGTAGCAACCGCAGCCGTTTCAGTTGAGGGTGATGTCAAAGCTGGCAAGAAAGTCTTTCGCAAATGCAGTGCATGCCACAAGCTGGACGAAGACCGTCATACAGTGGGGCCGTCGCTTTACGGCATAATCGGTGCTACGGCCGGTCAGGCCGAAGGATTTAGGTTCTCAAAACAACTGCAAGAGTCCGGTATCGTCTGGACACCGGAAACCCTGACCACCTTTTTGGCGGATCCTAAGGGCGCAGTTCCAGGCAACAAGATGCAATTTCGCGGCTTGAAAAAGGAAGCCGATATCCTGAATGTCATTGCCTATTTGCGAGCCGAAACACAGGGATGAACCTGATCCCCGAGCAAAAGCGGGTTCCCTTTACGCGCACTGCCGCGTTATCCCTTGTCTCATCTCAGACAAGGGAGACGCAGCATGGGCGACATGGTTGAACTGACATTGGATGATATCCGGAACCTTAGCCTGTCCATCTTGGCCAAATCAGGATTTGGTCCGGAACATGCGGCAGCAATTGCCGATACGTTGACAACTTGTCAGGTCGACGATTGCCAATCTCATGGGCTGTTTCGCCTGTTCATGTGCAACGACACCATGAAAGCGGGCAAGATTGACGGGCATGTGACCCCAGTCGTTGCGCCGTCCGACAATGCCATTGTTCGCGTCGACGCGCGGGGGGGGATGTCGTTGCTGGCGTTCCGCGAAGCGTTGCCTGTACTAATCGAAAAGACCCGCACCCACGGTATCGCGGCAATGGCAATCAACAGATGTTTTCACTTTTCGGCGCTCTGGCCCGAGGTGGAACAATTATCCTCCGAAGGTCTGGCTGCCATGGCGATGGTGCCCAGCCACAGCTGGGTCGCACCAGCCGGAGGAACACGGGGTAGTTTGGGTACGAACCCCTTGGCATTCAGCTGGCCGCGTTTGGGAAAAGATCCATTCACGTTTGATTTTGCAACCAGCGCCTTTGCCCGCGGTGAGATTGAACTTTATCGCCGGGCGGGGAAACCCCTGCCCGAAGGCGTCGCCATAGACAAATATGGAAATCCGACCACTGATCCGCAGACCGCGATGGAGGGCGCGATGCTCACCTTCGGCAGTTACAAGGGCTCGGCCTTGTCGATCATGATCGAGTTGTTGGCCGGTCCTTTGATCGACGACCTGACCAGCCTGGAAAGCATGGAATTTGCGGAAGGCCAAGGCGGAGCGCCCTATCATGGCGAGGTCATTCTGGCGTTTGACCCCGCACAGTTCAGCGGTGGTCGTGCCGCAGCAAATAATGAGCGCGCCGAACGCTTGTTTGACGACATCGTCGATCAAGGCGCGCGTCTGCCGTCGCAAAGACGTTTCGAGGCGCGAGCGCGCAACACGACCCGCGGTTACGTTGAGATCGCAAAATCCCTGCGCGACGATTTGCTGGTTTTGGCCGAACAGCCTTAACGACTTCGATCTTCTCTTTCCCTTGGCGGTGCGGCTGGCTAAGAAGTTCGTCCCAAGTGAATTCAGGAGGCCCCTTTGGACCGCATCGCCCGCACCATCGCCACCGAAATCAACGCCCGTCCCGAACAGGTCGGTGCAGCGGTCAAATTGTTGGACGAAGGGGCCACGGTTCCGTTCGTGGCGCGGTACCGCAAAGAGGCGACGGGTGGGTTGGATGACACGCAGCTTCGAACTCTGTCGGAGCGCCTGACTTATTTGCGCGAATTGGAAGCGCGGCGCGAGACCATCCTGAGCTCGATCAAGGATCAGGGCAAGTTGACGGATGATCTGACGAAATCCATTGCACGAGCGGACACCAAAGCGCAATTGGAAGACATCTACCTGCCCTACAAACCCAAGCGTCGCACCAAAGCGATGATCGCACGCGAAAACGGCTTAGAGCCTCTTGCCGACGCAATTCTGCAAGACCGTTCAGCTGATCCCGAAGGGCTGGCAAAAAGTTACATCGGCGATGCGGTTCCCACGACAAAAGATGCGTTGAATGGCGCGCGGGACATAATCACTGAACGGCTGACCGAAAACGCCGCACTCCTGGGTGAATTGCGCGGCTTCATGCAGCGCGAGGCGTTGCTGTCCGCAAAAGTGATCGAGGGAAAACAGCAAGAGGGTGCAAAGTTCAGTGACTACTTCGATCACTCGGAGCTTTGGTCAAAGACCCCATCGCATCGCGCGCTGGCAATGTTGCGGGCATCGAAAGAGGGTATCGTAACGCTGGACATCGCCCCCGAACCCGAGGCTGGCGCTGCTCGCGCCGAAGCCATGGTGGCCGCTCATCTTCAAACGCGCAGCGATGCGCCGGGCGACAAATGGCTGCGAAAGGTTGCCGGCTGGACCTGGCGGGTAAAGCTGTCCCTTTCAATGATGGTCGAACTGATGTCCGAATTGCGCAGCCGCGCCCAGGACGAGGCAATTCTTGTTTTCTCTCGCAATCTCAAGGACTTACTGTTCTCAGCCCCTGCCGGAGCACGAGCCACATTGGGCTTGGACCCAGGGATTCGCACAGGCGTTAAAGCCGCTGTTGTTGATGGCACGGGAAAGGTGATTGCGACGGACACCCTGCACCCATTCCAACCCAAAAATGATTTGCGCGGATCACAGGCGGCGATCCTGAACCTGATCTCAACTCACAAGATTGAACTCATCGCAATCGGCAACGGCACGGCGAGCCGCGAAACCGAAAAAATGGTTGCTGACACCCTGAAGCTGTTACCGAAAACCGTCAAAGCCCCAACCAAGGTTGTAGTTTCCGAGGCCGGAGCTTCGGTCTATTCGGCATCAGAATTAGCGGCGCGTGAATTCCCGGATCTGGATGTATCGCTGCGGGGCGCTGTTTCGATTGCCCGGCGCTTACAGGATCCTTTGGCAGAGCTGGTAAAGATCGAACCGAAGTCCATCGGCGTCGGACAATACCAGCACGATGTTGACCAGCATCGCCTGTCACAGTCGCTGGCGTCGGTGATTGAGGATGTGGTGAATGCTGTGGGCGTAGATCTGAACACGGCTTCTGCCCCCCTCCTCTCACATGTTTCAGGTCTTGGGCCCGGGCTTGCAGAAGCCATTGTCACGCATCGTGATCTGAACGGGGCATTCCAGTCCCGCAGTCAGTTGCTGAGTGTCGCGCGCCTTGGACCGCGCGCTTACGAGCAATGCGCAGGCTTTTTGCGAATTCGGGACGGTGTGGAGCCTTTGGATGCGTCCTCGGTGCATCCAGAAGCCTACGATGTTGCGAAACGGATCGTATCCGCCTGTGGCCGGGATATCCGCCAAATCATGGGACATGATGGAGCGTTGAAGGGACTGCGTGTCGAACAGTTTGTGGATGAAGATTTTGGTCTTCCGACTGTACGGGACATTTTCTCAGAGTTGGAAAAGCCTGGTCGTGATCCACGCCCCAGTTTTGTTACTGCATCATTTACCGATGGGGTCGAAGAGATAACTGATCTGAAACCCGGAATGGCGCTGGAGGGGACGGTCACCAACGTCGCCGCGTTCGGCGCCTTTGTCGATGTCGGCGTTCATCAGGACGGCCTTGTCCATGTCAGTCAGCTTGCAGATCGATTTGTTAAAGACCCGCACGAGGTTGTAAAAACGGGTCAGGTGGTTAAGGTTACAGTTGTCGAGGTGGACGCGCAGCGCAAGCGCATTGGCCTCACCATGCGTAGGGATGGCGGGGCTTCGTCGCGTCAAAGAGACGTTGCTAAGGGCTCAGACAAACACTCCCGCCGCGCAAAAGAAAATAAAGCGCAATACGCAAAATCCAGCAATAATGCGCATCACAGCGCGCTTGGTGACGCTCTAAAATCAGCGTTAAAAAGACAGTAGTCTAATAAGGGCTATTCTGAGTCACCGATTATGTAAA
Organism: Ruegeria atlantica; assembly: GCF_013032505.1. Taxonomy (GTDB): domain Bacteria; phylum Pseudomonadota; class Alphaproteobacteria; order Rhodobacterales; family Rhodobacteraceae; genus Ruegeria; species Ruegeria atlantica_F. The sequence continues at coordinate 998,840 of NZ_WQCG01000002.1, read as the reverse complement.
TGCGTCTGGTTCCAGTTCCTCCCAGAATTCAAAAATCTTTGTAGCGTTCAAGCCTGATCGCCACCCGTGAGCTCGGAAATGTTCTCGGTCGAGATCATTATCCAGGCCCGACAAGAACAATCGCTTGTCGGCGTCGCGTTGCGTTGGGTTTCGCCGCGAAACCAACTCCTCGACAATTTCCAACCGCCGTGCACGTTTGGTCCGCTCTGCAGCCCTCGCTTCATATTCCTTGTCCTGTAGCTCCAGTTCGGCAGCTCTGCGTTTTGCAGCTTCGATAACCGCTGGTTCAGGATCAACTGGCATTTCTTTTTCCGACACCTGATAATTGTCCCTCAAGGCAGCGGACAGAAAACCCAGGGTCGACTTTACGCCATCCTTTCCCTTGACGTAGTTCAGCTTTTCCCGAACGTAGTCCTCGCCATGCTCGGATATCCACTGACGCGCCAACCTGTCAGATACGCCCTGCTTACGCAGTGTTTTGTAAATCGTCAGATTGCGAACGCCATCTTCGTCATCAATCTCGAACATAGCTTTTTGCGGGTTCCCCTTAATCAAGAACCTAATGTCTGTGACTGTGCGTCCCTTTTTTTGAAACTCCGGCTCAATGAGAATGTCTGAGCTTTTATTCACTTCAGCGACGGCTGGTTTGATGATCTTGGCGTTAAGATGTTTGAAGCTACCATAATAGTCACTCCCGTCGACGCCCATAAGCTTTCTGAAGACGTCCAACGCCAACCACCCCGTCGAACCTGTCCGCACAAACCGATAGCAGTTCTCATATAGCGCTAAGCCGTGCCCAGAACTGAAATTTCGTTGGATCTGAACATTTATCAGGGCATAAATTTTCGGATCATAAAGCTTCTGTGCTAGAGCTGGTGAGTAGGCATATTCGCAAATACCATTTTTAAGCTTTGCAAAACTCAACAAGGACGAAACACCCCATTCTTGGCGCCCCTGCTCGTCCAACATATCCCATTCAGCAACCGTTTCGGCCAACGCACGCAGGCTTGCTCGCAAGGTGTCAAAGTCGTTTGAGTTGTAACCGACCATCATCGCCAGCGTTCGAGCGTCAATGGTATGGGTTTGCGCGGACGTCAATGCATCATACGCGTTCAGCAGCAACACGTTCGACAACTTGCGTTGTAGCAGTGTCAACTTGCCGCTGATGTGAATCGCCGCGACGTTCTTCTTTACGGTCTCACGGCGCAACGCGCCTGTGAGGCTATCCATATCTGTCTGTGTATCCGGCATGATTCTGCCTGGCTGCTCGTTTGCTTATTGATTGCATGATAGGTACCTGCGTTGCAATCAAATTTGGGTGCCCAAATACAGGATGGGTGCAATCCCGTGAACGGGTACCTTTCTAAACGGGCCCCAGAGTTATCCACAGAAACGCGTGATCTGAGATTCTTTCGAAGCGAAGGGAACGAAAAATTCCTCGCACTACCCCTTTAATTAGAGCCGTTTTCAGCGCGATTTGCGCCGTCCTGAGAATCGGCTCCCAGAAAACCGTAGCGCGGTACTACAGAACCTGTATTTGGGCACCTATGGACCTGCAAATAGGTACCCTAGATCCTGTAAGCGGTTACCTTTTGGTATATAAGTCTTTGTAATTATTATATTTTATGGACGTAAAGATTCTAAATATTACAAATAAACTAAACGATTTGTTGCGTTCTTTTCCATTAATTGTTCGAGTTTCGTGACGAAACCAGCTGTTGGTAGCAATTTCTGTGGAAAAACCGACGCTGAGGATAGCCACCCGTGCAAATGTTCGCTACATTCCGCCATATACGCTGGCAAAGCGAACATTATATGAGGCACCGACAGTGAATAAAACCAACCAACCTCCCCTGCCCCCTTACCTTAATCTCGATCCGGAAAGTGCAGCAGCCAAGTTACCTGACCCTATCGGAACTTCACGATTCGCCAAAGCAGCGACATTCTGCGCTAAAGGCCGGGAAGATTTAGCTCGGAGAGGTTATGCGCCGGACGGCGAGAAACGGTTGCGTCGTTTCTCCATCTGGGAGATCACTAAGTACCTAATTCCGGTAGCGCCTGCTCACCTGAGACGGGTTCTCAAAGCTAACCCAGACCTTCCTCAGGGAGAAGGAGAAGCAGGATCCAAATGGTTTACTCTTGAAGAAGTACTAACCCTCCGTAAGCACTTTGCTGCGGAAGGTGTTAGCACCAAGGAGTATTTACCATATCGCCCAGATGGCCTACCTGCCAAAGTGGTCTCAGTTGCGAACTTCAAAGGGGGTGTCGGTAAGACGTCAACCGCGGCACACCTGGCTATGTCTGCAGCGTTGGATGGTTACAAAGTTCTTGTCGTCGATTTGGACAGCCAGGGTTCAATGACATCAATTCTTGGCGGTAGGGTAACAGACGAGTGGCAAACCGTGTTTCCTCTTATAGCCAAAGATTACGCGAAGGCTGTTCAAGAAGAGAACCGCGTCAGACAGGTCGGTGGTCAGGCCGAAATTCCCTTAGATGAAACGCTGCAGGAAGCTTTAAAGACAACGCCAAATGATGTTATTCAGAAAACACATTGGCCTAATATCGACCTCATCGGTGCTCAATTGAATTTATACTGGGCCGAGTTCCAGATCCCGGTGTGGCGCATGGGGCTCAGAAGTTGGCCTTTGTGGGATGGTCTTACAAATTTTCTGGAGGATGAGGGTGTCCTCAACGATTATGATATCGTTTTCGTTGATACCCCTCCTGCACTTGGGTACCTAACAATTAACGCTTTGGCTGCTGCGGACATTCTTCTGGTCCCGCTAGGTGCGTCTTTCCTAGAGTTCGACTCAACGGGCAGGTTCTTCGACATGCTCTACACGACTTTTGCAAGCATAGAAGATGGAGAAAACGCTGCGCAACGGGCGGCTGGGTTACCAGAGTTGAAGTTCGAATGGGATGTAGTGCGGGCAATTATCACACGATTTGATGCGAGCCAGCAAACGGATATGGCCAACGTCATTCAGGCATACTTCGGAGATTTCATGAACGCCTACCGGCAGGACTTCACCGCTTTGGTCGGTCAGGCTGGAGAACAGGTAAACGGGATTTACGAGGCCGACTACCGCGATTTTAACCGCGAGACCTATGTTCGTGGGCGCGAAACTTTTGATCGCACCTATGCCGAGTTCAAAGAAGTTCTAATAGGTTGCTGGTGGCGTGATGCCCAAGTGGGAGGAGAGTCGAATGGCTAAACGTAGAAGACTTGCTGTTCCAAAAACAGAAGAATTGGAAGAGTTGGAGGCGGGTTTCGCGGCGAAACCTTCATTGAACCCTTTTGAAGGCACAGCATCGGCACCACCGATTGCTCAGGTGGCCGCTGAAGCTGCCAGCTTAAGCGGAATGACAACAGTCACGGATCGGGTCGAATTGGCCAAAGATCAAAACGACGCGGCACGTTGGCGGGACGCACAGGACGCTGGTTTGGTAGCTGAAATGCTGCCAATTGACTTGATTGATGCCGAGTATATCCGTCGGGATAGGATGGTCGAAGACGAAGAAGCTATGGCTGAACTCCTAGAGTCTCTTCGAAATAACGGGCTTCGAACCCCCATTGAGGTGACACGTGAAGGCGACGGCTTTGGTCTTATCTCTGGGTTCAGGCGTTTGGATGCATTTCGTCGACTGGCCAAGACCGATAGTCAGTTCGCGTCCATTCCGGCCTTCGTGCGGGGAATAGGGTCGGGGCAGGGGGCATACGTCTCGATGGTTGAGGAAAATGAGCTGCGCTCCAACCTCAGTCCCTATGAACGCGGGCGCATCGCAGTATTGGCTGTAGGGCAGGGTATCTTCGAGTCAACAGAGGCCGCAGTCGACGTTCTATTCGCGGCAGCCTCAAAGGCCAAAAGATCGAAAGTTCGCAGCTTTGCTATGGTCCATGAAGCGCTTGGTGATTTGCTGAAACATCCTGTCGCGCTTTCAGAAAAAGCGGGTTTGAAAATCGCTTCTGCGCTACGAGGAGGTGCTCAGACTAGACTTCGCCAGGCTCTTGCAGAAGCCGATGTAATGGACCCAAAGACTGAATGGGACGTTCTTGAAAACGCGATGAACTCGTCCCCATCGCCTGCGACCAAGAAGGCCCGTGGAGGGCGTCCGCAGCAAGTCAAACCGTTGATCCCGGTTAAGTTGGCCGGAGGCGGTACCATTCAGGCCGAGCTGTCACCAGATGAAGTTCGTATTCGGGTTCGTTTACCGGGAGTTTCTGAAGAGGATGCTCAGGAACTGATCGAACAAGTCGCGCGTCACCTTAGCTAATCTTGTTGCGAAACCGAGAACAGCAGCGGTTGTTGTCGGTTTTCACTCATAGTCTCCTTGTCGACCGGGTAGAACAGCTTCATGGATATCTATGTTGTGCGCAAAAGTACCATTTAATGATCATTGCGATTTTGGAGTGCATACTTTCCAAGGTTTGGCGCAAGCTGTTGAATAGGCCAGCGCCAGCCTAATTCTGGATACCAGGCTCAGACGCAAGCTTTGAGCATTGACGCTGGGGAATTCAGAGGGAAAATAGCTGCGGGTGTATTTCCGCTGAAAGTCAGCTCATGATTTCCGTCAAAAGTGCGCAGGGACCAGAAGATGTGTTCGGAATTGCCAATTTGTTTGGTTGATCTCCGTTAGCCAAAAATTAGGACGTGAAGATACCGACCTGTATGCCGCGCCTGAAAGACTACTGCTCCCTCGCGAGATTAACGTTACGCAATCTGGCCCTGCCATCGCTTCGCCCTCAGCAAAACGGATCTTAAGTATCTCCTCTCCGAACGTGGCCTGTCAGTAAATCGCGAAACAATTCAGAAATTGGCAAATCACCTTGGCCACCATTTTCCAGTTCCATCCGGCGAAAGAGGTCCGGAGCGGTCGACAAATGGTATCTCGATGAAGTGGTCCTCCTGATCCGTGGCGGGAACTGATGGCTCTTGCGGACGGTAAGAGCAAAAGGGGATGTACTCGATGCCCCCGTTGGCCAAAGCTGAAACGCGAGAAGTCAATGAACCGCTTTAAATCACCCGTTCATGCCCAGAGATGTCTTGCCGCTCACGATCAACTCGATACAGTTTTTAGCCTCCACCGCTGCCGATCCTCTAGCATCTCCTACTGCTACACGAGGACAGATGCGCTCGGCCTCTGGGATATAGATGCACCCCAAACGGCCGCCTGAATGGATTGGCTTCTAGTCCCGCAAAATTCGTTGCACATGAAACAAAGCCGTCTTATAGTTTCGTATGCAACTAGACTCCTTTTTCCCATATCGTCTCGCCGTGGCATCTGAGGCGTTCTCAAGAAAGCTGACTGAAGTTTACCAGCGCGAGTTTGGGTTATCGCGGGAGGAGTGGCGCCTGCTGTTTCTGCTTGCCAACGCCAAAAACCTGACTTCTCTTGAACTTACCCAACGCACTACTCTGGACAAGGTTCAGGTCAGCCGTGCGGCGCAGAGGCTCGACGATAAAGGTCTGATAACCCGCGCGATATCTGAAGAAGATCGCCGGATCAGGGTCTATCACTGTACGCCGGAAGGTCTCCGACAGTTCGAAAAGCTACTGCCACAAGTCGATGCTTGCGCGCAGGGGATGCTAAATTCTATGTCAGCCGAGGATCGAGCTGCACTTGATCGAGGCGTTACTGCGCTTCTCAAAGCCGCAACGGAAACATAGTAACCCTTCAGGCTCCGCCAAGGCCGTTCTGGCGCACTTTAATCCATCCTGAGTGCGGGGTGTAACCTTCCGATGCGGGCCACATTTTACTGTCTTAAGTGCGCCGGATGAGCGCCCTAGTCGTGTCATGGGGCGTCGGGCTGGTTTTCTGGTCGGGCAGCGTCAAATGCAGGATGCGCCAGAGCGCGCTCCTCAATCTCAAGAAGCCGGGGAAATGGGTTCATGTCGACGCCCCAGCGATGTGCGTTGTACAGCTGTGCGACAAGGCAGATATCGGCCAGGTCCGGTCTTTCGCCAAAACTGAAGGTGGAGTTCTCAGCCAAAAGCGCCTGGTAGGCATGGAATCCTTCGGTCATCCAATGCCGGAACCACTCGATACCGTCCTCGGCCGTAAGCCCGTAGCGGGTCTTCAGATGCGTGGTCACCTTAAGATTGTTAACCGGATGAATGTCCATTGCGATCGTATGGACGGCAGCCTGGACCTGAGCGCGTTTGAACGGATCTGCCGGTAGGAGTGGGGGGTCGGGTATGGTGGCGTCAAGATAGTCGATGATCGCAAGCGATTGGGTAAGCACACGGCCATCCTTGAGGGCCAGCGTAGGAACGCCCTTGCCGGGATTCAGCGCGACGTAATCCGGTGCGCGCTGTTCTCCGGCAACAAGGTCGACGGGGATCGTTTCGTAGGAAAAACCTTTGAGATTCAGCACGATCCGGACCCGGTAGGAGGTCGTTGAACGCCAATAGCTGTATAGTTTCATATCGCTTTTGTTCTATTGTTGACCGGTTCAGGTCCAGTAGAAGGTCGGTCCCCACGCCGGAATACCATCCGGCGCGGGCAGCCAGTCAGGCGGTTTTGTTGAGCTCTTTTGCGTGCAACCAATCGGCGTGTTTCGGAGCTTTCTTTGTTTTTGACCAATCCTCAAGCATCAGCCATTTTACTTCGTCCATGCGTTTCAGCATCACTTCTTCTTCCGGATCTGGGCAGGCCAATTCGATACGATGGCCGGAGGGATCGAAAAAGTAGATGGAATGGAAAATCGAATGGTCGGTCACGCCGAGCACTTCGACACCGTTTGCCTCCAGATGGTCTTTGAACTGAATTAGCGTTTCGCGATCTTTTACCTTAAAAGCGATGTGCTGCACCCAGATGGGGGTATTCGGGTCCCGGCCCATCTCTGGCTTGGTCGGCAACTCAAAAAACGCGAGCACATTTCCGTCGCCGGCATCCAGAAACAGATGCATGTAGGGGTCGGGTTCGTGCGTCGAAGGGACATGATCCTCGGCGATGGCCAGTATGAAGTCCATGTTCAACATCTTTCCATACCATTCGACCGTCTCTTTCGCGTCTTTGCAGCGGTAAGCAACGTGGTGGATCTTCTCTATTTTCATCGGTTTCTCCTTTCCGAGGGAGCGGTTTTTAGGGTCGGGGCGGCGCACGGGGCAGCCGTTCACATAAGCCCCACCAACCAGAGCGAAAGCGAGGGGACCAGGATGAGCAACGTCAGCCGCAGGATGTCCGCGATCCAGAAGGGCAGCACGCCGCGGAAGATGGTTCCGAGTGAAACATCCTGCAGTACACCCTTCAGTACGAAAACATTCATGCCCACTGGTGGTGTGATCAGACTGATTTCTGTGGCCACGACGACGACAATTGCGAACCAGATCAACGCGTTTTCCGGATCGAGAAGCAGTTCGTTTGCAAACTCAAGCTCGAACATCAACGGGTAGAAGACCGGCACCGTCAGAAGGATCATCGAAAGACTTTCCAGAACGCAGCCAAGCACCATGTACGTTGCGATGATAAACAGGATCACAGCCCAGACTGGTAACTCATTATCGATGATAAAACCCGACAGTGCATCCGGCAAACCGGCATAGTTGATAAAGTTAGTGAAAAGTTCTGCGCCGATGATGACAGCAAATATCATTGCCGTCGCTCGGATCGAATCCAGCGTGGCCGTGAAAAAGCCGCGCCATGTCATTGTCCTGAGGGCCAATGCAATCAGCACGGCTGCGCCTGCGCCCATCCCGGCGGCCTCGGTCGGAGTGAAGAAGCCACCATAAATGCCGACCATGATGAAAAGGAAGAGGCCCAACACGCAAAAGACACCCACGACGTCGGACCGGCTCATCGGTTCGGTGTTCTCTTCTTCCGGAGCCAGGGCGGGGTTGATCCGTACGGCCACCATAACCGCGCCAAGATAGAGCAGGACGCCAATGATGCCGGGCACGATTCCAGCGATGAAGAGCTTTGCGATATTGGTTTCGGTAAGCAGGCCATAAATGATCAGGATCACCGAGGGAGGGATCAGAATACCCAGCGTACCACCAGCGGCGATGGAACCTGTCGCCAGCCGATCATCATAACCAAAACGGCGCATGGAAGGCATTGCCACTTTTGACATCGTCGCTGCCGTGGCCAGCGACGAGCCGCAGACCGCAGAAAAGCCTCCGCAGGAAAAGACCGAGGCCATGGCTAGCCCGCCGCGCAATCTGCCAAAAAGCCGATCAGCACCTGCAAACAGGCCGTGAGCTACGCCTGAACCGGCCAATACGTTTCCCATGAAGATGAACAGAGGTATGACCGAAAGGGAATAAGACAAGGAAGTGTCAAAGGCCACTTGACCTGTCATAGCCCAGGCCGGTTCCCAGCCGCGCATGAAGGCGAAACCGAAGCCGCCAACGGCCGCCATTGCGAATGCAATGGGTACGCGCAGGAGAATGAGACCCAGAAGGATCGCAAAGCCGATCAGAGATTCAATCATGGCGCGCTCTCCAGGTGGTCTTTGTCAGTCTTGTGCTCGACGGGTGGCTGCAATCCACGCAGAAAAGCGATGAATGCCGAAACCATGCATGAAACGCCGGCCAGGTAACCGAATGGCGCCAACGGAATCTCTAGCGCATTGGTCACCGCGCCATCATGGGCCGCTTTGGCCGCATGGGTGAAAAGACGCCAGGCGAAGGTGGCCAGCAGCGCCGCGGAAAACAGGCCCGCAAAGGCCGACATGAGACGTTGGGCCTTACCTCCAAGCGCAAGATTCAGCAGGTCTACTTCGACATGCTCGCGGCGTTCTGTTGTAAGTGGCAGAGCCAGAAAAACTAGTGCTGCCAGCAGAATTTCAGTGAGTTCGAAGGCGCCGGAAAGCGGCGCGTTGAACAGGTAGCGGCCAACCACATCCACACAAGTGATGAGGACGATGCTGAACAGGATCAGCGCAGCTCCGACACCCAGCGATCTGTCGAGCAGCAATCCGATGTCCAGCCCCTCTTCGGGGGGCTGGTCGGGGAAACGATGGCGAAGCCGCTCCATTGATCAGAAGTCCACGCCAGCTTGCTTGCGCATTTCTTCCAGTGCTGCCGCCCCGTCATAGCCGTCCGCCGAGATGGCTTCTGACCACGCTGTTTCGGCATCTGCTGCCTGGGATTTGATCGCATCAACGACTTCGGCTGGCGCTTCGTAGATTTCGATCCCGGCCTTTTCGGCCGCGGCGCTGCCTTTCTCGTCTGCACCAACCCAAGCTTCGCCAACCAGTGTGGCAAAGGCTTCGCCGGAAATCGCCTCGATGGCCGCCTGATCCTCTTCTGAGATCTCGTTCCATTTGTCTTCGTTCATGACCATGAACCAAGTGGTGTTGTAGATGCCGCCGGGGACTTGCATCGTGTACTTGACGTCTTCGGTCAGCTTGAACGCAGCCAGAGCATCGTACGGGAACGTCACGCCGTCGATCACACCGCGCGATAGCTTTTCATAGACTTCGCCCGATGACATGAACAGCGTCGTAGAGCCGAGACCGGACATGAGATCCGAGATATAGCCGCCGGGTACGCGGATCTTCAGGCCTGCGAAATCGTCCGTTGTCTCGATCTTGCGGACATTGTTGTGCAACATGCCTGGGCCGTGCACAAAAAGCCCGAGAAGCTTGGTGCCTTCATGTTCTTTCTGCGCCTCCAGTGGGCCGGAATAGACATTCCAGAACGCCTTAGACCCGGCAACAGCGTCGTCACCGATGAACGAAAACTGCCCGATCCGAGAGCGGGTGAAACGGTCGTCGGTGGTGAATGAATGAAGGCCGTAGGTGATGTCGGCAATACCTTCGGCAGCCATGTCGTAATGCGCCGGAGGCGGGCCCATGGGCTTTGCAAGAACACGTACAGTTACGCGACCATCGGTGACTTCTTCCACCTGTTTGGCCCAGGGTTTGATCGCGTCAACCACGATTGGGTGGCGTGGCGGCAGCCAACTTGAAAGCGCCAGCTTGGTTTCGGCCGCGGCCGTTGTCGCGATGGACATTGCAACGGTTGCAATGCCGGCGAGCAGCATGGTGTTGCCCTTTAGTTTGATGTTCATGGTTTCCTCCCTTGGATTACGTGATGTCTGCGGTCCTCAGCGCCTGGCTCAGGACGTCGCGATCGCCGATATGGTTGGCCAAAATCAGAATTAAACGCGCGTTGATCGCATCGCTTTCTTCCTTGCTCTTGCCCTCGTGGGTGGCCAAAAGTTCGGCGTAGAAATCGTCAGTTCCGTCAATATTGGGGGTCAGGATCAGGTCGTTCATTGGTTTGCCTCCTTGCCAATGGCCCGGCGCAAGGCCGCGCGCATAAGGGGCTCGTTGAATTCTGCTCGACGGGCCGCGACATGCTGGTCGGGGCGGATCAGGTAGACTGCAGAAGTGGCTTCGCCGAGGTAGCGTTTCTTGAGTTGACCAGTCGGGTCGTCGCGGGTCGAGAGCGCCAGCCGACGCGCGACGACCCCATCTTCTTCCAGAACGTCCGGTGCTTCTGTATCGATTGTCAAAAGAATGAACTTGTCGCCAAGTTTAGAGAGCAGGAATTCGTCGCCTACAGGCGCATCAGGGCAGGGGGCCCCTGGCTGGGTCCGCTCGGGACCGCCCGCAAGTGCATCGGCTGAATTGAGCCGTGATCCACTGTAAACACAAGGGACCGAAAGCCTGCCCGAATTCACCATCGGTCGCGCGAATTCATAGGTTCCGCTCAGGCTTAGGACCGCATCGCGGAAAATCTGGCTGGTTTCAGATTTCGGTGTGATGAAATCGGTAGAGCGGGTGGAGTTCAGGATGTTCTCATCCGCGCCATGGATGCGTTCGTCGTTGTAAGTTTCAAGCAGGCTTTCCGGCGCTTTGCCTTGAATTACCAACCCCAGTTTCCAGCCGAGGTTGTCGACATCCTGCATACCGGAATTGGCGCCGCGCGCACCAAAGGGCGAAACCTGATGCGCTGCATCGCCGGCAAAAATCACCCGACCAGAACGGAAGCTTTCCATTCGTTTGCATTGGAATGTGTAGATCGAGGACCAGACCATTTCATAGTCCACGTCCCCCAGCATCGCATCCAACCGTCGGCGGATATTCTCTTCTTTCAGTTCTTCCTTTCGGTTCACATCCCAGCCAATCTGAAAATCGATCCGCCAGACGTCGTCGGGCTGCTTGTGCAAAAGGGCAGAGGCACCCGAACCGTGTGTCGGCTCGAACCAGAACCAGCGTTCGGTGGGAAAATTCAGATCGCCTTTCAGTTTGATATCGGCGATCAGAAAGCTGTCCTCGAAGACGCGGCCGCTGAAATCAAGTCCGAGCATCCCGCGCAGCGGTGAATTTGCACCATCACAACCGATCAGCCAATCGGCTTCCAGCGTATAGAGTCCGTCTGGTGTCATCACCGTCAAAACGACGTGATCATCGAGCACCTGGACCGTGTCGACACGGTTTTTACCGCGCAACTGGATCGGGGCACCCTCGTCTTGCAACTCGCGCAGGCGGTCGATCATATATTGTTCGAAATAAGGTTGTTGAAGGTTGATGAAGGCGGGGTATTTATGCCCGCCCTCCGGCAGCAGATTGAATTCGAACACTTTATCGTCGCGGTGGAAAACCTTGCCGAGATTCCAGACGACTCCCTTGTCGAGCATCGGCTCACCACAGCCATAGCGATCCGCGACTTCCAGGCACCGCTTTGCGAAACAGATGGCCCGGCTGCCCATGCCGATACCTTCATGGTCATCAAGAACCACGACAGGAACACCCTGACGGCCGAGGTCAAGCGCGGTGGCGATCCCGATCGGCCCCCCGCCCATGATTACAACCGGGTGGCGTACCGGTACGTCCAGGTTCTGATCCGGCGACTTTTCGTATGGATAGCTTTTGTAAGCCAGCTTGTAACGGTCATCGAACATCGAAGAATCCCCTCCCTTCAGGCGCTCAACCCTGCAGTTGCTCCCACATTTCCAAGTCGCGTTGCGCCGTCCAGATGCGCGGCGTGTCGATGCCGCGCGCCTCGTCATAAGCGCGCGCTACGTTGAACGGCAGGCAGTGTTCGTAGATGGCGTAGTCCGCGAATTTCGGGTCGCAGGCGTCCCGAACAGCGTCCCAGGCCTCTTTCAGAGTTCCACCGCGCGCCGCAACTTTCGCCGCGGGAAGATAGGTGCTCTCGACGAAGTCCCGGGTGGACTCGATTGCCGCCTCAACCATGTCTTTGCCGATCAGCGCATCCCCGCGACCCGGTGCAATGGCGTCAACATCGAATGCAGCGATATTGTCGAGCGTGCCGCCCCAATCGTTGAAATGACCGTCACCGCAGTAGCAGGCCGAATGGTATTCGACGATGTCACCGGTAAACATGACATTCTGGTCAGGGACATGAATAACAATGTCACCTGCAGTGTGGGCACGTCCGAGATGCATCAGGTCAACGCGCCGGTTGCCAAGATAAACGCTCATGCGATCCCTGAAGGTGGTCGTGGGCCAAGTCAGCCCCGGAATGCTTTCATGGCCTTCGAACAGGCGCGGGAAGCGCTGAAATTCACTGTCCCAGTCTTCCTGACCACGCTCAACAACCTGTCCCCGGGATGTTTCGGACATAAGTACTTGATCCGCACCGTAGGCCGAGGCGCCAAGAACACGAACTGCGTGATAGTGGGTCAGCGCCAGGTGCGTGATCGGTTTGTCGGTTACTTCACGGACTTTCTCGATCACCTTGTTTGCCAGCCGTGGCGTTGCCTGCGCTTCGACGATCATTACGCTGTCATCACCGATGATCACGCCGGAATTGGGATCTCCTTCGGCAGTAAAGGCCCATAACCCTTCACCCACCTCGGTGAAGCTGATCGTTTTTTCAACCAAATCTCCCTGAGATGCGAATGCCTTAGCCATTGTGTTCTCCCAAAGTAATTTGCTTGCGACTCATGTCGTTTCATTTGCAACGACTATCGTTACAAATGAAACTAATGTCAATGCTGTTTCGTTTTGGAGCCATCGGTTTGAACGCCTCACTCAGAGAACATTCCAGTAGGGTTTCGCGAAGTATCTGACCGAAAAACAAGTTTTTTAGTTCGAGGTTCTTTGGAAGCCAGTCGCGCCTGGCCATTATCGAGTTTGCCAGTACGTCGAGATGGCTGAGTAGTCGGTTCTTTCCCAGTTACCCAAGGGTCTCGTGACCTGAAGATCTTCGTCGGGCAAAACCGGAATAGAAACGCCGGTGGAAAATCTATATGTTTGCACAATGTGAGTCAGAGGTTACCTCAGGGTGTCAAAGGTCTGCGTCCACCCGCATCCAGAACCCAGCAGGTGGCGCCTTCAAACACGGCAGCTGTAAGGGCGTGGCCATAGCCTGCTCCTGTATCCAGATTGATACGGTTGCCGTGATGTTCCGGCTCGGCCACATGGGTGTGGCCGTGAACCACCAGCCAGGGGTGAGGGGCCTTGAAGTCCAGAAACTCGTCGCGGATCCAAATCATGTCGTCTGGGTCCTGCTGGTTCAGCGGAACGCCGGGCCGGATGCCAGCGTGAACAAATAGCAGATTGTCCTCCAAATGGCAGGGCAGCAGCCCCTGCAGAAAGTTGATATGGGCCTGCGGAACCGTCGCTTTGGCGCGGGCGTGGATCTGAAAGATGCGATTGCCCTCGACCACGTCGACCCTATAAGACTTCAACGTTTCGACCCCGCCGATCCGTGGATGCAGCCAATGATATCCAACAAGCAGCCGTGCGTCATTGCGAGGGTATTCCTCCAGAAACATCCCGCACATCTGGTCGTGATTGCCGCGCAGGAAGATCCAGTTTCGGCCTTCCATCTTTCCCTGATTCAGTAAGTCCAGAACCCCACGGCTGTCGGGGCCCCGGTCTGTATAATCACCGATAAAGATAATTCTTGCGTCCGGGCCGCCATCCTGTTCGATCCGCGCCAGCGCATCCTGCAGCATTTCGAGCTGCCCATGTATATCTCCGATGGCATATATGGGATCGGGCATCGCGTTCTTTCCGGTTCAGAGGCTGATCTTCGGACTATCTGGCCCAGTCGATCCTGAAATCTTCGCGGAAGGCGAAACGGACCAGGTGCGCCTCGATCACTTTTTGCCATCGGGCCAAATCACCACGCGGTCCCGTTTCAGCTTCGATTGACAGGCGTTCTGCTGTGGCCGTCAACGTAACCCGATCTCCGTCGGGAAACGCAACACGGCCCTGATTGTCATCGAATGAGACCTCAGCTTTGTGGGACCAGTGTTTACACAATTGCTTCAGGTACTTGCTGGCGGCATCGGTCTGGGCAGTGCCCGATACGCTCTGATCCGGCAAAAGGGCCAGGGCTGCATCCGCCGACGCGCGGACGGTCTTTGCGAACAGGACAACGTCAATATCGGTGGCCAGAAAGGTGACGCCCAGATCCAGACACTTGCGCTGCATTGCCGGATCCATCGTCAGAATACCTGCCGCCTTGCCCGATGCGATGATCCGTTTTAGCGCGTTAAGAACAGCAGCCTCGACCTCGGGGTGGGCGGCGTTGCCGATATGCCCCATATCGGCGGCCAGATCCGAGGGGCCTATGAAAACCCCGTCTACGCCGGAAGCCAGAATATCGTCCAACGCGTCCAGCCCGGCGCGATTTTCCACTTGCACCAGCAGGCAGATCTGATCGTCCGCGGTTTTCAGGTAGTCAGGGATTGCAGCAAAGTGCGAAGCGCGCGCCAGCGCCGAGCCGACACCGCGCACCCCATGCGGCGGGTATTGCACGGCGCGCACTAGATCGTGCGCCTGATCGCCGCTTTCGACCATCGGAACCAGAATATTCTGAACGCCGGCATCCAGATACTGCTTGATCATCCAGGTCTCGCCAATCGGGAGGCGCGCGACGGGTACGCTGCCAGAGCTTTCGATAACGCGCACCTGTTCCAAAACTGTGCGTAGGTCGTTCGGCGCGTGTTCCCCATCGACCAGCAGCCAGTCGAACCGAGCGGTTGCGGCGATTTCCGCCGCGTAGGCATCGGCCATTCCAATCCAACAGCCTATCTGAGGCTGCCCGGCGGCCAGCGCGGCCTTGAACGTACTCTTTGGCGCAGGCATCAGGGCGCTCCTTCAGGCAAAGTTGATATCGACCGATCCGAACGGGCCGAAATCCGCATGAATTTCCGTACCCTGCGGGCATTCGACGGGGCGGATGAAGCTGCCCGACAGGATCACCTGACCGGGTTCGATACTCTGGCCGTATTGCGCCATACGTCGAGCCAGCCAGACTACGCTTTCCACTGGGTCATTCAGCACGCCTGCGCCCAGACCGGTCTCTTCGACCTCGCCATTGCGGAATGTCAACGCGCCGACCCAGCGAAGGTCGAACGCATCACAGGCGTGACGCTCGTTACCCAAAACAATGCCCGCATTGGCGGCATTGTCACTGATGGTGTCAAAGACAGTGCGTGTTTTGCCGGTTTCGGGGTCTACTCTCTGAATTCGGGTGTCGAGAATTTCGATGGATGGGGCGACGTAATCTGTGGCTGCGAGTATATCCTCGCGGGTGACATGTTCACCGCCCACTGCCGACTTCAAGACAAAGGCGATTTCTGCTTCGATCCGAGGCTGGATGAAACGGCCTGCAGGCACAGTACTGCCGTTGTCGAACGCCATGTCATCAAACAGAATTCCGCTGTCGGGGATGTCGATGTTCAACGCATATTGCATTGCCTTCGAGGTCAGCCCGATTTTCCAGCCAATCACTTTGCGACCTTCGGCCAGCTTTTGTCGATAGATCGCGTTCTGTACCTCATAAGCGTCATCCATCCCCATTTCGGGGTGGCGCAGGGTAAGCAGTCCGATCTGTTCGCGCGTGCGCTCGGCCTTCAGCAAGTCCATGGCGGCGCGGGCGTGATCTTCGGGCGTCATACCTGCTCATCCTCAACGGTGTTGCGCAGGGTGCCGATCCCGTTGACCGAAACCTCGACGACGTCGCCCGGAGCCAGATACCTTGGCGGATCAAACCGCGCGCCTGCGCCGGTAGGCGTTCCGGTGACGATAATGTCGCCGGGCTGCAGCGTCATGAAGGTCGAGATGTATTCGATTTCGCGCCGGATCGGAAACATCATGCGGTTCAGCGTGTCGTCTTGGCGCAGTTCGCCATTTACGTGGGTCTGTATGCGGGCATCGTCCAGTTGTGCCGCATCAGTGAACGGCACCAGCCAGGGGCCAATGGCCCCGGAGTCATCCCAGTTCTTGCCCTGCGTGACGTTAAACTTGGCGTGCCGTACCCAGTCGCGGATAGTACCCTCGTTGCACAGTGTCAGCGCTGCAATGTGGTCATAGGCATCTTGCTGCGAAATCCGACGCCCGGCCTTTCCGATCACGATGGCCACCTCGCCCTCGTAATCCAGCGTGTGGTTTTCCGGCGGACGGATCAGCGGGCGGTTGTGACCGGTGAAACCGCTCGCAAAGCGTGGGAACAGCGACATGTATTTCGGCTGTGCGCTGCCATCCTTGTATTCCGCATTGCGGTCGGGAAAGTTCACTCCGACACAAAGGATGCGGCGGACATCCGGCATTACCATTTCATACGTGAACTCCGCGTGGGTCACTTCGCGGCCCTCTGATGCCCCGGCCAGTTTGTCAAAGTCGCCTGCGGCGATCACCTCATAGAGGCTGGCCTGATCAGGGAAAGCGTCGTTCAGTGCGATTGCGCCGTCATCGGTTATGGCACCGAAATAGGTTGCTCCTTTGGCGGTGTAAGTTGCAAAACGCATCAGGCCTCCTCGGCGGCGTCAATGCCACCCATGCAAAGATATTTCAGTTCCATGAAATCCTCGAGCCCGTGGCGCGATCCCTCGCGGCCCAAGCCGGACATCTTAACGCCGCCAAATGGCGCTTCGGCGGTTGAGATCAGGCCGGTATTGATCCCGACCATGCCATATTCCAGCGCCTCAGACACGCGCCAGACGCGGGCCAGATCACGAGAATAGAAATATGAGGCGAGGCCGAATTCAGTCTTGTTGGCCGCCGCGACGACCTCAGCTTCCGCGTCGAATTTGAACAGGGGTGCAACTGGGCCAAAGGTTTCTTCTGTGGCCACGGCCATCTCCGATGTTACGCCGGTCAGAATTGTGGGTTCAAAGAAGGTGCCGCCCAATTCGTGGGCCTTGCCGCCAAGGGTTACAGTTGCGCCTTTGGCCGTGGCGTCAGCGATATGTTCGGTCACTTTTTTCACGGCGGCCTGATCGATCAGGGGACCAAAAATGATGCCTTCGTCAAACCCGTTTCCAGTTGGCAGGGTCGCCACCTTCGCGGCCAGCTTTTCGGCAAAGGCGTCATACACACCGGCCTGCACATAAATGCGGTTGGCGCAGACGCAGGTCTGACCGTTATTGCGGAACTTGGCGATAACGGCGCCTTCGACGGCGGCATCCAGATCCGCATCGTCGAACACGATGAACGGCGCGTTGCCGCCCAGCTCCAACCCCAGTTTCTTGATCGTAGGTGCACATTGCGCATAAAGCAGCGCGCCGATCTCGGTCGATCCAGTAAAGGTCAGCTTCTGTACGATCTTGCTGGAGGTCATCTCTCCACCGATCCCGCGCGCTGATCCGGTCAGGACCGAGAACAGACCGTCCGGAAGACCCGCCCGCTCGGCCAGAATGGCGAGTGCGATGGCCGAGAAGGGCGTCTGGCTGGCAGGTTTCAGAACCATCGAACAGCCTGCGGCAAGGGCCGGGCCGGCCTTGCGGGTAATCATCGCATTGGGGAAGTTCCAAGGCGTGATCGCGGCCACGACTCCAATGGGCTGTTTTATTGTGACGATCCGCTTGTCCGGCGCATGGCCGGGCGTCACGTCGCCATAAGCTCGGCGTGCCTCTTCGGCGAACCATTCGATGAAACTGGCCCCATAAGCGATCTCACCTTTGGCTTCGGCCAGTGGTTTGCCCTGCTCGGCGGTTAGTATGGCGCCCAGATCGTCCTGATTTTCCATCATCAGGTCATACCAGCGCCGCAGAATCTGACTGCGCTCTTTTGCTGTGCGCGCGGCCCACGCCTTTTGAGCGGTCTGCGCTTCGGCGATGGCGGTGGCGGTTTCCTCAGCTCCCAGATTGGGGACTTTTCCAATCACTGCACCCGTGGCCGGATTGGTGACGTCGATCGTGTCTGTAACGTCGGTAATACTAATCCATCTGGTTCCCACTTTAGCTGCCTGAGCTAGCAAAGAAGGATCGTTGAGACAAAGCTCTGTCATTCCGGTGGTTCCTGTGTTTCGGTCTTAGACCGAAAAGCTAATATTTGCCTGTCCTGTTCCGGAGCTTCCGAAATAGGGCGTGTAAATATCGATTTCGCCTTGGTAGCTGCCCCAGCCCAGAGCTCCGAACAGCAGCGCCGTGTCGTTCATCGCGCATTCGCCGGTACACTTCTTGGCGTAGTCGGGCAGGAGTTCGAGGAATTCTTCAAATCGTCCTTGCTCCCACAGCTCCAGTACACGCAAGTCCATCTGACGGTTGAACTCGCCATTGACCGCATTCAACCCATCGACTGAGCGTTCGTTTGGAGTGAAATCGTGACTAAGTGAGCCCGACGCCAGGATCGAGACATTACGATCCGAACGCCGGATGCCTTCTGCGATGGCCTCGCCCCAGACACGGTTTTCGGCAATTGAGGAAAACTGGTTGACCGCCACCGGCAGCACCCGAGCATTGACGCCGTCGTTGATGAAATGCATCGGCAGCAGCGTACCGTATTCCATGCCCAGATCGGGCTGTGCATGCCCCAGTGCGCGTTCGCCGCGTTCCTTCATCACGTCCAGAATGCTGTTCGCAAGCTCTGGGTCACCGCGATAATCGAATTCCATATCTGCCAGCATATGCGGCAGCTCGTGGCTGATAAACCGGCCTTTGTGGTGTTGCTTGGCGTTCAGGTGAAAGCCCTGATTGGTGATCCAATGCGTGTCAAAAATGATGAACGTATCAACGCTGCGGTCAATCGCGTCCTGACGCAGGCGCGCGTATCCATCAATAGCAGGTTGCCGGATGCCTTTGTACTTGGGCATTGTGTGGGACATCCAGATGCTGGGCACATGCGTAATCTTGGCCGCTTGTACAATCTTTCCCATAACAATTCCTCCTTATTAAAGGTGTCGTCTAACCGCCTCGAAGGGAGAATTGGCGGTTGGACGACATTTGGTCAGACCCAAAGCGGGTTCTCTGAACCATAGGTGTTTGCGCGTATCCTAACTTAGTTCGATGTGCGGCCCACTGTTGGGATACCGTAGCTTCTGAGTTATTTGCCCAGCTGTACGATCTTGTGTTGGCCAGTAGCAAATCCGACGTGTTTCTGCTCCATGTAAAACTCGAACGACCAGTCGCCGCCGTCACGACCGATGCCAGAGGCCTTAACGCCGCCAAAAGGTGTCGGCAGGTGGCGGACGTTTTCCGAGTTCACCCAGATCATTCCAGCTTCGAGCTTGTCTGTAAAACGCAACGCGCGGGTCAGATCGTTGGTCCAAACGTAACCGGTTAGTCCATAAGGCGTGTCATTGGCGATCTGCAAGGCTTCTTCCTCGGTCGAAAAGGGGATGGAGGTGAGAACCGGGCCAAAGATCTCCTCGCGCGCGATGCGCATCTGGTTTGTGGCATTGGTGAACAGGGTCGGGCGAACGAAGTATCCCTCGTCACCCACTTTGGCGCCGCCGGCTGCCACGGTCGCACCATCCTCTTTGGCGATGTCGAAGTAACTGGTTACCTTGTTGTAGTGTTCCTCGGTCACGAGCGGGCCGATCTCGGTCGCCGGGTCCAGCGGGTGGCCGACCTTGATGTTGTTTACCCGTTCAATCAGTTTGGCCTCGAACTCTTCCTTGATCGTGTCATGGACCAGCAGGCGTGAAGAAGAGGTGCAGCGCTCGCCGTTGATTGAGTAGATCATGAAGATCACCGCATCCAGCGCCCGATCCAGATCGGCGTCATCAAAAACGATGACCGGGTTCTTGCCGCCAAGCTCCAGATGCATACGTTTGAGCGTATCGGCACCCTGTTTGGTGATGATCGACCCGGTGCGGCTTTCGCCGACAAAAGCGATGGCCTTGATCAGGGGGTGCTCGGTTAGCGCCTTGCCCGCATCAGGGCCAAACCCGTTGACCGTATTCAGCACTCCTTTGGGCAAGCCGGCCTCTTCGGCGATTTCTACGAGCAGACGCGCAGTAAGGGGGCTGTCCTCGGCCGGTTTATGAACCACAGTGCAACCGGCAGCCAGTGCCGGAGCTATTTTCCAAGTCGACAGCATGAACGGTGTGTTCCAAGGGGTGATCACGCCCACCGGGCCGATCGGCACGCGGGTGGTTATATTCATCAGCGTAGGCGACTTCAGATGCTGGCCATCGCGGGCCTGGACCACCTGATCGGCGAAATAGCGGAAGTTCTCGGCCCCGCGCAGTGCTGCTTTGGACATGAACCGCAGGGTTTGCCCTGTATCCCAGCATTCGCACAGGGCGATTTCCTCGGCGCGCGCCTCGATGGCTTCGGCTACGTTCAATAGGATGCGGCGACGCTGGGTTGCGGGCATGTCGCGCCAGTCGGCGAACGCGGCATGGGCGGCCTTGGCCGCAGTATCGATGTCATCGGCGGTACCATGCGCGACATCGCAAATCACTGATTTGTCTACCGGCGAGGTGGACTGGAACACGCCTGCACCGCCATCCCGATCCTCACCTGCGATGCGGTTCTTGATGCCCGTCTTTTTGAACCGCGCCAAGAATCCCGCTAGTTTCTCGATATTTGTGTCCAGTGCACTCATGCTTCAGGTCTCCTGCGTGGTCGCGCTCAAGTGTTCTCGGATCGTGCCGGTCTTGGGCGATAGATCTGGGTCGATGTCGCGCATCTCAAGCGAAAGCGCGATCGAGTATTGTGACAAGGCGGGTTCAAGATAAGCTTTGACTGCCGCAAAGATGCGCTGCGTGGCATCCTGCTTGACGTCATCGGGGCGGCCGCCACGCAGACGTATCGAGATATCGATAAAGCTATGGTCTGGGTTGCCGTCGGCGATCGCATAGTGGTCAGCACGCATTGCGCGAACACGAATGCCTGGCAGGGGGAAGGTGTCAATCTCCGCCGCCGTCGCGCGAATGCACTCGCACAAGCCACTCATGTCAACACGGTCGTCCAGATTGCTGGAATATTCGACGTGAAAATGCGGCATGCTTCCTCCTTTATTGTTAACATGTTTAGTAAATTGCGCTGCGCCCGTCAAGAGCTTGCTTTGTTAATCTTTGCAATTCCCGAATTGGGGCTCTAGAAGTCGGGCATGAACACTCAAAGCCACACCCAGAGCACCTCTCGATCCCTTCCGATTGCTTTGCTGCGCGCGCGCGAAACCGTTATGGCCCCGATCCGGGATATGCTGCAGGGCATTCAGCTGACTGAACAAAAATGGCGCATCCTGCGTGTTTTGGACGAATTGGGCGAAGTCGAACAAAGTGCCATTGCCAACGAGGCGTGTCTGCTGTTGCCTAGCCTGACGCGCATTCTGCGCACGATGGAGGCCGAAGGCCAGATCACCCGCCGTCAGGACAACCAGGACAAGCGTCGAACCATGGTGAAGATCACGGATGACGGGCGCCGGATTCTTGAGGATAACCTTGCGACCTCATTGGCGATCGCCAATAATATCGAGGCGCAGATGGGGCGCGAAAAGCTGAACCACCTGCTAGACCTGCTTGAGGAGTTGCAGGCCGTAAAAGTCTGACCCCGGCCTCTAAAGCCAGAGTCAGAACTGCGATCAAAGACTTGCCAAGCCGGTGTCGAGGGCCGACAGGATCTTGGAAACATCGTCAGATGTGATGATCAGAGGCGGCGACAGGATGATGTTGTTGCCCGAGACACGGACCATCACGCCATCTTCATAGGCCGCCTTCTGAACCTGCAAAGGCAGATGCTTGGCGATCGGTGCTTTGGTGGCGCGGTCTGACACCAGTTCCAGCGCGCACATCAGACCCTCGCCGCCGCGTACATCGCCAATCGCATCGTATTTCTCGGCCAGCTTTTTCAGACCGGCGAACAATTCATCCCCACGAGCGGACGCATTTTCCCAAACCCTTAGGCGGTTGATTTCCGACAGGGCCGCCAAAGCTGCTGCGGCGCCGACCGGGTGGCCGGAATAGGTATAACCCTGATCAACTGACGCCTTGCCTGTGGTGTCACTTTCAAACACCTCGGCGACTGCGCCCGAGATCATGGCCGCACCAAACGGGAAGTAACCATTTGTGATTGCCTTGGCGGTGGTCATGATGTCGGGCTGCACGCCCCAATGCCGGGCACCACTTTCGCTGCCGGTCCGGCCAAAGGCGGTGATAATCTCGTCCGATATCAGAAGAATGCCGTGTTTCGAGCAGACGTCGCGCACCATGGGCATGAAGCTTTTGTGCGGTGGGATCACACCACCGGCGCCAAGAACGGGTTCCATGATGAAAGCGGCGACGGTGTTCGCGCCCTGGAATGTTATTTCTGCTTCCAGCGCTTTGACGCAGAGCTGCGCCAGACGTTCGGGGTCGGTCTCATCAAACGGGTTTCGGTAAGTCCACGGAGCGGGCACATGGAAACAGCCTGGCATCATCGGCTCATAAGCTGCTCGGAACTTCTGGTTTCCATTTACCGAGGCGGCGGCGAAATGGGTGCCGTGATAGCCTTGTTTCAGGCTGATGAACTTAGTGCGCCCCTCCTGACCGCGTACTTTGTGATACTGCCGCGCCAGTTTCAGCGCGATCTCAACAGAATCTGAACCACCCGAAGTAAAGAACGCACGGGTCAACCCATCGGGGGCAAAAAACTGTGCCAACTCGTATGAAAGCTCAATTGCCTTGTCGTTGCTGGTGCCGCGAAAGGTCGAGTAATAGGGCAGGGCGTTCATCTGATCGGCGATGGCCTGTTTCACCGGATCACAGGAATAGCCCAGATTGACGTTCCAAAGACCGCCTACGGCGTCGATAGCCTTGTGCCCGTCAATATCGACGATGCTGACCCCTTCGCCTCCGGTCAGGATTGTAGGCGGGTTCTTCTGGCTGTCGGCAGGGTGCGCCATTGGATGCCAGAAATGTCGAGCGTTATTTTCCTTCAGAAAGTTGGAATCTTTCATTTCGGGGTTCTCCGGGTATTGAGTCCACTGCCTGTCACGGGTGGAATTCGGTTGGAAATGTCTCGGGTATCTGGCCGCCAAAATTTGCGGTCAGCGCATGCGTTAATGTGTGAAGCGAATTGAGGATTGCGGGCAGCCGTTCACGCGTGGCACGACTTTCGGGAACGGCAATCGCTATTGTTCCAATTGCGATTTGGTCAATGCCGAAGATGGGCGAGGCAAAGCCATAAACGCCATCCTCGTAGCTGCCATTGCTGTTGGCCCATCCCGCGCGACCGACCAGCTTGACGCGTTCGCGAATTGTATCCGGGTCGGTAAGGGTCTGGTCCGTATAGCGGGTAAGCGGATCAGAACCGAGATGGTCGAAAAGAAAAGTGGGGCCAAAGCTAAGCATGCACAGGCCCGATGCCGTGGCATTTATCGGGATGATCTCGGTCGGATCCAGGCTAACTCGCACGCTATGTTGCATTGCCTCGACCACAAGGGCGGTTTTGAGCGTGTCTTTTTCAAGGAGGGATAAGTGCAGGCTTTCTCCAACGGATTGCATCGCGGATCGCATCTGTGAACGGGCACCCTCCAAGCCAGGCTTGGCAATCTCGCGCAGCGCCGCCAAGCGCAGCGCCGCGGGGCCAATCATGTAGGACTTGGACATCGGATTCTGCTCGATCAATCCAAATTCTTCCAACGCCCGCAGATGCCTGAGTGTGGTTGCCTTGTTGGCTCCTGAAAGCCGAGAAAGTTGGCTCAGGCCGATCTCTGGCCGCGAGTTCGAAAAGTATTCTAACATTTTCAGGGCGTTAAGGGCGGTCCCCATTCTTCATACCTCCTTAGGCACACCATATACTTGACAGATACAATTTAACAAAGCAAGATATTTATTGTTAACACGGTTCAATAAATGAACCACGCACTGGGAGGTGTCAATGAAGAAATTTCTAGCAACCGCCGCCTTTGTAGCTTCTGCAACAGCTGCACTGGCCGAGTATCCCGAAAAGCCGGTTTCCTTTGTAGTTCCGTGGCCTCCGGGCGATCTGGAAGATGTTCTGACGCGGATGATCGCGGACGAATTCCAAGCGATGTACGGTGTTCCTGCGGCCGTGGTGAACAAGCCCGGCGGCGGCGGCGGCCCGTTTCCCGGTGCCGTAGAAGTGGCCACGGCCCCAGCGGACGGCTACACAATCGGATCGTTCGTAATTGGTGTGCCGGTTATTGGGCCGGAAATAGGCATCCCAGAACTTGACCCGAACCCGTTTGACCCCATCGGTATCTTTCTGACCTATCCTTTCGTGATTGCAGCAAGCAAAGACGCGCCTTTTTCGAACTGGGAAGAACTCGTGGCGCATGGCAAAGAAAACGACCTGGCGCTCGGACATTTTGGTTCGGTCTTGCCCCCAACTCAGGTGACTTTTGCAGCGGCGGTCAGCAGCGGTTTCGACTTCGCCAGCGAAGCTGCATTTGACGCGTTGGATTGCAACACATTGGCCTCAGGCGATGTGGATGTAATCAACACCACGCTTCAACTGGTGCTGCCCTGTCTAGATCAGGTGAATGTTCTGGCCAGCATCGGCGGCGAACGAATTTCACTGGTGCCGGACACACCTACGATCGTCGAACTTAACCCGGACCTGCCGCTGGCGCTTTGGAACGGTTTGTTCGTTCACAAGGACACACCCCCTGAAGCCCGCGAAAAGATCACTGCCGCCGCGCAAAAGGCACTGCAATCAGACAAGGCCAAGGCACTGGCTGAAGAAACCGGAGCGCTGATCTACTGGCAGGACCCGGATGCGTCCAACGCGCAGATTGAAACTGACAAAGCGTCCTTCGCAAAAATCGAAGAGATTTTGGGCGAATAAGGCTCAAACAGGGGCGCGAGACACGGTTTCGCGCTCTTTTTTCTGGGTGGGAGGAAGATGATGATCGCTAAGACACTACAGGACATGTTCAAAAGATATCGCCGTCCGGGCGATGTTGTTTTCGCAGTGCTGTTTTTAGCCTTCGCGGTTTTTCTCTTATCCCAGCTGGGTGACCAGACCAAGGTTGTCAAAAGGACCAAATGGTTCGCGCAACCGGGTCTGTGGCCTACGATTGCTGTCTGGTGCATGGTGGTGTTCGGGTTTCTACATTGGCTCAGTTCAGCCTTGTCCGACCGGATCAGCGGGCGCTGGACCGAGGTCGGGTTTTGGGCCCGGTCGTTCGAATATGTCGTTTATTTCCTGATTTATGTCCTGTTGGTGCCGCAGCTTGGCTATCTGCCGTCGACGATGCTGTTCGCGGTCTTTTTGACCCTGCGGGCCGGGTTCCGGGGGTCAGGCGCGGTCGGCATAGCAGCGTTATTCGGCTTCGTGGTTACGATCGTTTTCCGAGGCTTTCTTCAGGTCAAAATCCCTGCCGGAGCAATCTATGAATATCTTCCCGATTCCGTGCGCGCCTTTGCGCTGACCTACCTGTAAGGAGGGCGTCATGGAAACGCTTCTGTCCGGAGTTTCTATCCTGCTGCAATGGCAGGTCATTGTCGCCCTGCTGATCGGTTCGATCGGTGGCGTCATCATCGGTGCTTTGCCCGGCGTGGGTGCTGCGGTCGCCATCGCAATCCTTTTGCCGGCCACTTTTGCCTTTGAACCAATCGTGGGTCTGATCCTGTTGTTGGGCATCTACGGCTCGTCCATGTATGGCGGAGCCATTCCCGCAATCCTGATCAACACGCCGGGCACTGCCGTCAATGCGCTTACCACGTATGATGGTTATCCCATGACGAAACGAGGGCAGGGGCATCGTGCTCTGGCGTTGGCCTATTCGGCGTCATTCTTTGGCGGCGTCTTTGCGATTATCTGCCTGATGGTGTTGTCCCCCGTGCTGGCCCTGGTAGCCCCACATTTCGGAAGTCGCGAGATTTTTCTGGCCGCGCTGTTGGGTATCGTTCTGGTGGTACTGGCCCATCGGGGGCAGATCTTTGCAGCCGGGATGCTGGCGGCCTTCGGCGTTTTTCTGAATACTGTGGGACTGGAGCCGGTGAAATATACCCGCCGGTTCACCTTTGATCAAAGCTGGCTGGCGTCAGGCATCGATCTTATCGTTGTCGTGCTGGGCCTATTCGCGATCAGTCAGGCATTTCTGCTGTTGCTGGAAAAAAACCACGCGCCGGGCGACACGCATGTAAACGGCAACATGTTTGCTGGTCTGAAAGAACTGTTGGGCATCAAGCGTATCGCCACGGTATCGTCCAGCATTGGTGTGCTCATGGGAATGGTGCCCGGCACCGGCGAATTCACATCGCAGTTCCTGTCCTACACCTATGCCCAGAAAACCTCGAAAGAGCCGGAGAAATTTGGTGACGGATCGCCCGAAGGGCTGGTGGCGTCCGAGGCGGCGAACAACGCCGTCCCAGGGGCTGCGATGATCCCACTTTTGGCGCTTGGCATCCCGGGGGAAGCACTGACCGCGATGATGCTCTCGGTGTTTTATGTTCACAACGTGATCCCCGGGCCGCAGCTGTTCGAGACCCAGATGGATTTCGTTATGGCGTTATACATGGCGCTGATCCTGCTGAACGTGATCGTTCTGGTGTTCCTGCTGTTCTCGACCAATTTGCTGCTCAAGATCATTCAGATACCGACACGGTTCCTTGGGGTAATGATCCTGATCCTGGCGTTTGTCGGGGTGTACAGCCTGCGCAACTCGATCACAGATTGCGCGATTGCCGCCGGGTTCGGGGTGTTCGGCCTGATACTCAAACGGCTGGACCTGCCGATTGTTCCAATCATTCTGGGCATGGTTCTGGGCGGTATCATGGAGACCAAGCTGCGCAGCGCCATGGCGCGGGTAAAATCGCCACTGGACTTCATCGACCGCCCCATCGCGGCCATTCTTTTCGGGCTGATTGTGCTGATTGTGATCCTGCACTTCCGCACGTTGTACTTCGAATTCAAGAACAAACTACGACCAGAACCCAATTTGCCTGCAGTGGATTCTGACCATCCGAACCAGCAAGGATAAGCGACAAATGGATCAAATTTCCATCGATGCCCTGCGCAACGAATCTGTATCTGCTCTTACGCATCTGATTGACGGACAATGGCAGGCTTCGGCCGGGGGCGAAAACCTGGATGTGATCTCTCCCATAGATGGCAGCGTGTTGACCCAAATCGCCGCAGGAACCCCCGAGGATATGGAGCGGGCCATCGCGGCTGCCCGCGCAGCGTTCGAGGACGGCCGTTGGTCGCGTCAGGCCCCTGCCGCGCGTAAGAAGGTGCTGTTGAAACTGGCTGATCTGATCGAAAAACACGCGCTGGAGCTGGCAGTTCTAGGGGTGCGGGACAACGGCACGGAAATCAATATGGCCATGAAGGCCGAGCCGATGTCGGCGGCAGGCACATTCCGCTACTACGGCGAGGCAATTGACAAAATCTATGGCCAGATTGCACCCACAGCGGAAAACGTTCTGGGGCTTGTGCATCACGCGCCGGTAGGTGTTGTGGGCGCGATTGTGCCTTGGAACATGCCGATGATGATCGGCGCGTGGAAAGTCGCGCCTGCGCTGGCAGCTGGCAATTCGGTGGTTCTGAAACCGGCGGAATCAGCGTCTTTGACCCTTCTGCGTCTGGCGGAACTGGCGCTTGAGGCAGGTGTGCCGGACGGTGTTCTGAATGTTGTCACCGGCAAGGGCGGTGTCGTGGGAGAGACGCTGGCACTTTCGATGGATGTAGACGTCATGGTTTTCACCGGGTCCGGTGCGACGGGTCGGCGGCTGCTGGAATACTCGGCGCGCTCGAACCTGAAGCGGTGCTACTTGGAATTGGGCGGCAAGTCGCCCAACATCGTCTTTAACGATGCCCCCGATCTGGCGCAGGCGGCCAAGGTCTCTGCCGCAGGTATCTTCCGTAATTCAGGACAGATTTGCGTCGCAGGATCACGCCTGCTGGTGCAGGAGGATATCCACGAAGACTTCGTTGCCGAGATTGTTAAACATGCACAGGAATTCCGGGTTGGAGACCCGTTGGATCTGAACACCCAGATCGGTGCAGTGCACTCGTTGCCGGAACTGGAAAGCAATCTGGGTTTCGTTGCCAGGGCCGAAACAGAAGGTGCCGAGCGCCGCACCGGCGGCGAGCGTATCCTGACCGAAACCGGAGGCTACTACATGTCGCCCACGGTGATGAACGGGGTCAAACCCACCGACAATCTGTTCCGCAACGAGGTATTTGGCCCGGTTCTGGCCGTCACCCCATTCAAAGATGAGGACGAGGCCCTGCACCTTGCCAATGACAGCGACTATGGTCTGGCCGCTGGTGTCTGGACCGCGAACCTGAGCCGAGCTCATCGTATGGTGGCCGGCATCCGTTCGGGCGTGGTTCACGTCAATACCTACGGCGGTGCGGACGGTACAGTGCCTCTGGGTGGTGTAAAGCAGTCGGGCAATGGCCACGACAAGTCGTTGCACGCAATTGAGAAGTACTTCGATCTGAAAACGGCCTGGTTTCAGCTGTAAGACAAAGACCTGGGAGGAGAAGATAACCATGAGCAAAAAAACGATTTTGCTGATCGGCACCTATGACACCAAAGACCCCGAGATGCGGTACATCGAAGAATGCATCAAGGCGCAGGGTGGCAATGTGCTGACCATGGATGTCTCGGTTCTTGGAGACCCGTCTGCTGCTACAGACATTTCCAAACATGATGTGGCCGCGGCCGGTGGCATGACCATAGAAGAGGTGATTGCGCTCGGCGACGAAAACAAGGCTTTTCGTGTGATGTCGCAGGGCGCGGCAGTAGTTGTGGCACAGGTCTACGCCGAAGGCAGGTTCGACGCGATGCTGGCAACTGGTGGTACGATGGGTACTGATCTGGCGCTGGATTGCGCACAGGCTTTACCGATGGGTGTGCCAAAATACATCGTCTCGACCGTCAGCTTCTCACCGTTGATCCCACCGCATCGTTTGGCACCGGAT
This sequence comes from Ruegeria atlantica, assembly GCF_013032505.1. Taxonomy (GTDB): domain Bacteria; phylum Pseudomonadota; class Alphaproteobacteria; order Rhodobacterales; family Rhodobacteraceae; genus Ruegeria; species Ruegeria atlantica_F. Next base: position 969,854 of record NZ_WQCG01000002.1, on the reverse strand, counting down.
ATTCAGATGATCCTGTGGGCAGGCGGGCTTTATGGTATGAACTCGGTTTGCCGTTCATCGCTGAGCCAGGCGGCAGGCGCTGTGTTGGGCGCTGCCCGGGCCGTTCAGCGCCCGCTGCGTGATCGCCCGATGATCGGAATGACCTCGTTGGGTTCATCCTGTCTGCGATACATGAAAACTCTGAAACCCGCGTTGGAAGAACGGGGTTACGAAGTGGCTGTGTTCCATTCAACGGGCATGGGCGGCATGGCCTTCGAGAAACTTGCGGGTGAGGGTGCGTTCTGCTGTGTAATGGATTTCTGCATGCAAGAATTCGCCAACATGCTGGCAGGGTCATTGGTGTCTTCGGGACAGGACAGGCTGACAAATGCCGGGCGTGCGGGTGTGCCACAGATGGTGGCACCGGGCGCGCTGGATCTTTTGGATTTTGCCGGTTGGCAGGACATCCCCGATCAATATGCCGATCGCCCGTTCCATGAACATAACCGCCTGATCAAAAGCGCGGTGTTCAACGCAGAAGAGCGACGAGCGACCATCCGGGAAGTCGCTAACCGCTTGTCAGCGTCCGCTGCTCCGGCACATTTTTTTCTGCCCCTTGAAGGCATTGAGGAATGGGACCGAGTCGGAGGAGACGCCTACGATTCCGAGGCGCGTGAAGCCATGATAGATGAAGCTCGTCTTGTCATGCCGGCCGTAACGCCGGTGACCGAAGTCACGGCTCATATCAACGACGTGGCATTCGTTGACGCAGTTTTGGGCCAGTTCGACACATGGGTTGCTGAAGGTGTTGTTGAAAAAGGCAACATTCCCGAAGCTGTTTGACCAAGGCGGACGGCGGCTTTTCTGGAAGTCAGCGGCAAACTATGACTCGACATGGTTTTGTGGCGTAAAATTTTATTGGGGATCCACTGTTTGAATACAGGGTGGTCGCTGGTGAAGATGAGCGGTTGGTCCCGGACAAACTACAACCCAGGAACTGGCCTTAGCATAACACAGTATTGAAGCCGCGCTGATCGCTGTTGCACCAGTTAAGTGGTGAGAGGTTCAGTCATGCCGCCAAATCGCGCCCAGTCTCGAACTGTATGGCAGGAAAATTTGGTGTTTCCGTAACTGATCCTCCGATCTGCCGGGCCTTCCCAGCACGATAACCAGACGTTGGCTGAAACACTTTATCAAAACATGCTGCGCTGCCTCCGAGGTCAGCAAGGAGCCCAGGGCCACAGCCAGAATCGATGTCTGCGATGTGCAGATGAGGCTTTGTCAAAGCTTCGGCATCTGAACTGCAGCACAGAACAACGTTGGCTATGCTGGGAAATAATTCTGACGATTGCATTTAAATACGAACGTATTTAAATGTCGCTTTGAGGGATCATGGACCCTGTCAGAATATGGAAAAACGATGATGCAAACGACTGACCGAGAAAAATACCGCTCCGACAAAATCAATGAAGGGCGAAGGAAGTTCTTTGAAAACACTCTGCCATTTGGGCCGTGGTAGCAGGAATTACTGCGCTACCAACCGGCGCTTCTGCTGATACACCCAACGCCTCAATTGATCGAAAGGTGATCGAGCCATTGCCTTGGCAGGCAGGTTACGGCTTTGTCACAGGCAACGTGGTGTCGGGACCGCACCGCTCATTCTACATGGCAGGACAAGGTCCGACCGATGAGAATGGAGAAGTGCAGCACCCGAACAGTATCGCCGGTCAAATCAATCAGACGCTCGACAATATGGAAAAAGCGCTGTCAGCGGCCGGCATGGATTGGAGCAATCTAATAACCTTGAATGTTTTTACCACGGATATGCAGGAGTTCTTTGAGGTCTTTGAGGAGACGATCCATCAACGCGTGACGGTTGATGGTGGTGCGCGGTTTGGAGGCGCTCTGCTACAAATCTCTGGCTTTGCATTCCCGGGCATGAAGGTTGAACTTGTCGGTCATGCGGTGGGCGCCTAAGGGTTTCCAGATCCAAGAGAGCAATCCGACCGGGGCAAGTTCGCCCCCGGTCTTTTTGTCCATCTTCTTGATGATATCCGCCTGCATTTCTGGTGACATCAATATCCCCAAAACGTTATTAAGCGGGTGTTTCTGGAGGCAATCATCAATGGCAAGGCATCAAAAACTAAACAAGGATATGCTATTGGATGCGGCCGAAAAGCTGATCTTGGAAAAAGGCACTCATGCGCTTTCTATTGCTAATGTGGCGCAGATGGCTGGTGTTTCCAAGGGCGGTATTCAATCTAACTTCGGAACACGAGACAAGCTGATCTCAGATCTGCTGGAGCGTTGGGAAGCAACACTTCAAGAAGCAGTACAGCAAGTTCGGGCAGCGTCACCCTCCTCTACGAGCGAAGTCGAAATCCAAGTTCAGGCAACTCGATTGGCGTATGAGAACAAGCCCAAACATCACAGCGCTATGATGATCCTTGTCACGCAGAGCAATGACCTCAGGGCGCGATCACGTGATTGGTTCGACGGAAAACTTGCTATGGTTCAAACGAGCGAGGAACCCGGAAAAGGTCCAGAAGTCGCTTTGCTGATCAATCAAGCGTTGATAGCAATTAGGTCGCTGGGTTTTGTGTCGCTTGCCGATAAGGAATGGGACCAGCTGTTCAAAACAATAGACAAAAGTTAATTCTGTCGCCTCAAAACCGGCACATGTTCGTTGCGTATCTTGCTGTCCACGACGAGTAACCGCACGGGCGCAATATTGGTCAACGACAAATGCCCTGATTGATCGTCTGGATGTATTTACGTCTGAAGGTCGGTGAATTCAACGAGGCCAGGCTGGCAGACACCTCAACCCGACGTTGACCGGAGCACCTAAACTCAAAGTGCTGCACCGCCTCCGAGCTCGGCTTCGAGCCCGATATTCCCGATGCTGCACCACGCAAAAATGGCGGTTTCGCAGCAGAAGAGCACATGACCGGACTAATTCACGATCCTGATAATAAAACGGCCATCATCGCGTCATTTAACAACACTTTTAAAACGTCATCATTGTCTGCCGATAGAGCATCGGCGTCCACTGAAACACGACCAACGAACATTCCTGAGACGATGCTGAGTAACATCCCAGCCTTTTGATCAGCGTCGTTGCCGCCGATCAAAGCAGCAAGTTGCTTGACCATCGGGTTACCGAGCTTGTTGCGAATAACGTCGTGCGCTTCCTCGGAGCCGGAAGACTTGATAGCGATGATCATAGGATCAAAGTCATCCTTTGGATCAGCTTTTCCCAAAGCGATGTCGGCCAAGGTCGCAACCATCTCATTTGGTGACAAACCGCTAAGGGGGGCAAGATCAATGCATTCTTCCATGACAGCTTCGAATAAGCCGATCTTCGAGCCAAAGTAACGATTGATGAGCGCAGCATTGCACCCGGCATCTGACGCGATATTGCGTGTGCTTGCCGCCTCATACCCTATCCGCTGAAATTCTGTTCGCGCTGCATCAAGCAGAGCGTCTTTGGTTGCGGCTGGGTTGCGCTTCTTCGCGCTGGACTTGGTTGGTTGGTCTATTTCAATACTCAAGTAATCACCCGTTGACTTACCGTTGCGCGTCATTGTAATCACCCGATTACAACTAAAGCCCGCCAATTCCAAGTGAGCCAGCAAGATGTCAGATGAGATAAAAATTATCGATCATAGTGATCGTGTTGAAAGCCTGTTTGCCCCTTACCGCGACATTATTGGCGACGATTACCCAGCGTATCGGGGGCACGTGTATCGTGTGATCACCTATACAATGCATTTTCTCGAAGGTGATGAAGAGGCAAGACCCTTGGTCGAGACCGTATTTGTCTATCACGACATCGGCCTTTGGACAGAAAACGAGCTTGCCTATCTGGAACCGTCAGAAGAGCATGCCTTAGCAGACAACGATAAATTTGGCTGGGGGTTCGACCCTCACTTACTGCGGGACGCGATTCACTGGCATCACAAGGTTTTCCCCTATCGCGGGCCAAATCAGCGCGTCATAGAAGCCGTTCGCAAGGGCGATTGGATCGATGCAACCGATGGCAAAATTCGGAAAGGTTTGAGCAAGGCTCAGGTTAAGGCCGTGCAAGATGCAATCCCGAACTATGATTTCGGCAATGTACTCCAGAGGTTTGCGGGTGATCTCGGCGGAAACAAACTGAGTGGCAACCTACGTGTCTTGAGGCGCGTGTTTAAGTGGTAGTTGGGCGTGGGCGTCCGTGGTGAAAAAGACCAAAGAACGCTTCACATCAAACCGCCACCTCGTAATTCATTGTTTGGCACAGCAGGAGCGTTTTCGTCAGAGTTGCGGTGCACATAGCAAAGAGCGGGGACTGGTTTGGAGGCTCAAAAAAAATTTTTGAGAATTTAAAAGAAGATCTGAGATGTCATTCGCACTTCGATGACGGACTACTTGCCTGCGATCTTCTTGCAAATTCGTATGATGTCGTCTGCCTCATGTTGAGTAAGGCCAATTCGGGAAAAGACTTCAGATGAAATTCCGCAGCTTTTTATCCAGATGCTGCGCCCCGTTTCAGTTAGAGTGACAATCTTTTGACGCTCGTTCCCGTCCCGAGTTTCACGCCGTAACAGGTCTTTTTCTTCGAGGCGCCGCAGTAACGGCGTCATCGTCGCTCCGGAAACGTCAAGCCGTTTCGCCAAAGTAGAAATGGATACACCATCTTCTTCGGACAATGCCATCAAGACCAAGTACTGGGTGTAGGTCAGCCCCTGGGCCTTTAGAAGCATCTGATAATGCTGCTCTATTTTATGCGAGGCGGCGTAGACTGCGAAACACAATTGATTGTCCAGCCGAACATCTCCGCCGGTCTCTGACTTTTTCGTCTTGGACAAGGTGGCCACTCTCATTGGTTTGATCTTGTTGACTTTAGCACATGAAGTTTTTACTTGCAAATAATTAGGTAGCTAAGTAATAGCTAGCTAATAAAACGAAAGGAGGATGCAATGATCAGACGCAGCGTATTGACTATGGGCTTATGTTTGACGGCGACGAATGTTGTTGCTGAAGAAGACTTCGACTTTGAGAAGGGTTTCGCCGCCTTCGAAAACTTGTTTGGTGTGACTGAGGGTAAACGTCGCAACCACACCAAAGGATTTTGCGTTGAGGGCACGTTTGCGCCGGTAGATCAGGCAATCAAGGCATATTCCAACAGTCCTTTGTTCACTACTGAATCTTCGGTTATTGCACGAGTGTCGCATAAAGGTGGAAGGTCAGACCCGGCGGACAACAAATACGGGCTACTTGGGTTATCGATGGAGATCACGACGCCGGATGATGACTTGCACGTGATTGCCGTGAACACCGAACACTTCTTTCCGGTGCCGACGAGCGAAGCGTTCGTCGAACTTTTGCGTGCCAAGGCCACAGGAGCGGGAGCAACCAAGGCGTTTGCAGCGGCCAATCCTTCATTGAAGACCTACAGCGAGTATCATGGCGCGTTGGATAAGTCGCTTCGACCGCATGAGGGTACAACCTACTACAGCGTGAATTCTTTCCTTCTTGTGAACGACGCTGGTCAAGAAACTGCGATGCGGTTCTATTTCCGACCATCGGGGCAGGAGGGCATCGTTGTTGACGCACACCCCGACTTCTTCATCGAAAACATGCAAGCCAATATCGCCAGCGGGGGCGTGTCTTGGGATATGGTTATCGTTCTGGCTAACGCTGATGACGATGTCGAAGATCCCTCTGTTCAGTGGATCGGCGATCACACAGAAATCGTTGCGGCGCGCTTCACAGCGAATGCTGCGATGGCCGAGGCCCACGGGCGGTGTGACGAGATCAACTTTGACCCGCTGATCTTGAGCGAAGGCTTTGCGCCATCAAGTGATCCCATGTTGCAAGCGCGGTCGTTGATCTACGCACATGGTGTGGGAACGCGGTTGTCTGAAAAAGAATAACTTCGGTTCCGCTAATCCAGTGGATCAATTGATTTCCTGTGATGCTCTGCGCTGCCGGAAATACGTATTCTCAATGAGCAAAATGCATGGGCAATACAGCCTCTTTAAGAGGGTTTTCCCTGCCTGCTCGATAACTGACCAAGGAGAACGTCATGTCACAGGCAGTAAAGCTGATCGACGCATTGAATGGAACGTTTGGCCGTCATTATGGCTATCGCGCGTCACACGCAAAGGGGTTTACAGCACAGGGACGTTTCTGTCCTGCGGCGAAAGAGTCGAGAGTTCAGATCCCGATGTTGAACAATGAATGCAAGGTTACGGCGCGTTTTTCCGTTGGAGGTGGAAAGCCCGGCATCAGTGACAAAAGCCCCACGGTGCGTGGGATCGGACTGGAGATCAGAAAAGGATCGGAAGCTTGGGTTCTGACGCTAATTTCGTGCCCGGTTTTCTTTGCCAACTCTGCTGCACAATTCCGGACTTTTCTTGCTGCGCGTATTCCTGATCCGGACACCGGTGTTCCGGATCCGAAGTTGGTAGAAGTCTTTAATGAGGCAAACCCCAATACGGTGCCGCACCAACAATATTTGAAGTCTGTTGCGCCCTGCCGCTGTTATTCGTCCGAATGCTACCATTCCGGTCATGCCTATCGGTTTGATTTGAGTGGAAGGGATATCTTTGCCCGAATTCTGCTGGAGCCCGAGAGTGGGCGATTGGGGTTGACCAAGGAAGAGATGGAAACCCTCTCGGATGAATTCCTGCATGACAGGTTCCTGGAAAAGCTCTGCGATGGACCCGCCCGCTGGTCGTTGAAGTTGGTGATCGCGAACGACTCTGACAACGTGTCTGATCCGACTGTGCCGTGGGGTGGGGCACATACCACAGTTGATCTTGGGACAATTCAGGTTGAGCTACCGGATGATCGCGCAGAAAGCACCAAAAAGGTGTTCGACCCATCTCGCATGCCGGAAGGAGTTCGAGCGCCCCTAGATGGCGTTTTTTCCTTGCGAAGTGGAGCCTACGCGGAATCTGCGGCGAGGCGATCCGTCTAAGGGGCCGGTTGGGGTTCCTCAGGTGGGCTGGCGTCTCCTTTAATAGGTATTGACAATGCCTATTAAAGGAGACAAAACAGGAGCCTGAAATGGAGTAGATTCTGATGTCAGCTGCAACGGTTTCCAAACCACAGATGTTTGAAATTTCCGCCGAAGAAATAGGGATACTGGTTTGCAGGTTTTATGTGGAGGTAAGAGCACATCCCGATTTGGGACCTGTGTTCAATGAGGTCATTCAGGATTGGCAGGCACATGAAGAAAAGATCGCTTCGTTTTGGCGCGGTGCGATCCTAAGGGAACCTGGATATTCCGGAAATCCGATGCAGGTACATCTGGCGAATTCGGATGTTCTTCCTGAGCATTTCCCCATTTGGCTCGACCTGTTTGAGAAAACCGCGCATCAGGTTTTGCAGCCAGATACCGCCCAAGCTTTTACACATTTGGCCAACCGGATCGGTAAAGGTTTGACCTTTGGGATCGAAAACTTTCGTCGCGAGGCGGGTGCCCCTCCGGTGTTGTCATGACCATTTCGTTGTATTCAAAAGCGCAGGTCATTCCCGAGCCGCCGATCCAAGTCGTGAAGCGTTGGTTGCGAGCGGGGTGGTGCGATTTCAAAGCGAACATTGTTTATTCCCTATGTTATGGCGTCGCGCTTGTTCTGTTGGGATGGGTGTGTGTCGCGGGCCTTGTATTCAGTGGTCAAGGTTGGGTTCTGCTGCCACTTTTGGCTGGTGGCATGCTTGTTGGGCCCATTGCAACCGTTGGTTTGTATTCGATCGCGAGCGGTGACACTGGACCAACTGTAGCGAAAGGTCAGATTGCTCTGGTCGGCGCGATCCTCATGGTGTTTGCCCTGACTTGGATACGTGCCGCGACAATCATGTTCGCCATCGTATATGGTCTGCGCCCGTTCTCTGGCTTCGCTGATACTGTACTGCTGATGATCAGCACACCGTCGGGCTGGGCTTTGTTGATCTCTGGATCTTTGATCGGCGGATTGTTTGCGTCCTTGGGGTTCGCTGTCTCAGCCTTTTCGCTACCGATGCTCGTAGATCGCAAGATCGATGGCTTCTCAGCGATGGGGCTGAGTTTTAATGCCACCACTCACAATTTTCGACTTTGCCTGTGTTGGGGCGGTGTGATTACCGCGCTGACTTTGTTGGGGGTTTTAACAGGTCTGATAGGACTGGCCGTAGTTTTCCCTTTGCTGGGATACTCAACCTGGCATGCCTATGCCGAGCTTTTCCATGGAGACGCGAAATGACAGAAGCCCTTCCGAAAGGCGTGGTGCACTATGCGACTTCACAATTCACACACGACACTCTGCCAGAAAAATTGCGCAAGGATCACAGCACGAAAGCCGGTGTCTGGGGTCAGTTGGCCGTGCAATCCGGCCAGCTCTTGCTGCGCCGGAACAACAAAGATGACTTGGTGTTGGCTGCGGGTGAAACGGCGGTCTTTGCGCCCCAGGAAACTCACTCCGTAAACCCCATAGGGGAGGTTGCATTCGAGGTGCGTTTTCACCGGCAGGAGAGCCCAGATGCTGAATAATAATACCGTCGAAAACGTTTTGGTCCTGTGTGCCCTTGCCATTGTTTTGGTCGGCGGAGCGGCCATTCTTGGTTGGGGTGTACCTCTTGCCTATGTGCTCCATGGTTGGATGATTGCCATCTTCGCCGGTTGGGGGTTGCTCTGGATGATCACCCGAATGAGCGAAGAAGTCCGGGACATCCCGCTTGAGTATAATGACAAGGTCACGCGTTACGGTGTCATAGCTGCGCTATTTTGGGCCTTGGTCGGTTTTACCGTCGGAGACATTCTGGCTTGGCAGCTTGCCTTTCCGGCATTGAACGGGGATGTGTTCTGGTCGAATTTTGGCCGGTTGCGTCCGGTACATACGTCTGCGGTAATCTTTGGATTTGGCGGCAACGCACTAATCGCGACTTCATTTTACGTGGTGCAGCGCACCTCTCGGGCAAGACTGGCCAGTGAAACACTGCCTTGGATGGTGTTTTGGGGCTATAACCTTTTCATGGTCCTTGCGGCGACCGGCTACCCCTTGGGGATTACCCAATCTAAGGAATATGCGGAACCGGAATGGTATGCGGATCTTTTGTTGCTGGTTGTATGGGTAGGGTACCTCGCGCTTTATCTAAAGACCCTCTCGCGCCGGGCAGAGCCGCATATCTATGTGGCCAACTGGTACTATCTGGCTTTCATCGTCGTGATCGCGATGCTGCACACGGTGAACAACCTCTCGGTCCCCGTCTCCATCGCATACCCCAAAAGTTACTCGCTTTTTTCGGGGACACAGGATGCCATGACGCAGTGGTGGTACGGGCATAACGCAGTTGGATTCCTGCTTACGGCAGGTTTCTTGGGGATGCTCTATTACTTCCTGCCCAAATCTGTGAACCGGCCGATCTATTCGTACCGCATGTCGATTGTGGGGTTTTGGGGGATCACTTTTCTGTACCTCTGGGCCGGATCGCATCACCTGCACTATACGGCCCTGCCTGACTGGGTTCAGTATCTTGGCATGACCATGTCGATCATTCTGCTGGTCCCCAGCTGGGCCTCTGTGTTCAACGGCATCCTTACGATCAACGGGGCTTGGGATAAAGTCCGGACGGACCCGGCGGTCCGGTTCATGATGGTCGCAATTTTGTTCTATGGGCTGTCGACATTTGAAGGTTCGTTTATGGCGATCCGCCCGGTAAACTCGCTAAGCCACTATACCGACTGGACGGTTGGGCACGTTCATGCCGGCGCCTTGGGTTGGGTTGCCTTCATCACCTTTGGTGCCCTGTACAAATTGGTGCCCTGGATATGGAAGCGGGAAGGCGTATATTCCTTGCGGCTGGAAGCCTGGCACTTCTGGCTCGCCCTGAGCGGAACGCTGATTTACGTCGGCGCGATGTGGAACAGCGGCATCACGCAATCGCTGATGTGGCAGACCTATGATGCGGACGGCGCTTTCCTCTATTCCTTCCTGGACAGCGTGATCGCGATGCATCCCTACTATGTCGCCCGCGCGATAGGAGGGCTGTTGTATCTGATCGGAGCCTGCATCGGTGCATACAACATCTACATGACTGTGAGCGGGCCGAAGATCGCCCAAACCCGGGCAGCTGGACCTTTGATCCAGCAGCCGGCGGAGTAAGTCCCGATGAGCACTCAGCACCAAAAACTCGAACGCCATTCACTTGGGTTTGCAACGGCAATCCTGATGGTTGCATCGATCGGTGGCATTGTCGAAATCGCGCCGTTGTTCACGATCGAAAACACAGTGGAAAAAGTCGAAGGCATGCGGCCCTACACGCCGCTGGAACTTGCCGGGCGCGATATCTATGTACGCGAGGGCTGCTATGCCTGCCACAGTCAGATGATCCGGACCCTACGGTCGGACATAGAACGTTATGGGCATTATAGCCTGGCTGCCGAAAGCATGTATGACCATCCGTTTCAATGGGGCTCGAAACGTACAGGGCCGGACTTGGCGCGCATTGGCGGCAAATACTCCGATGCATGGCATGTAGCGCATCTGGAAGCGCCGCGAGAGCTGGTCGATGGGTCGATCATGCCGGGCTATGCGTTTTTGTCCGAGACGCGCCTTGCGACTGGGCATTTACCTGCCTCGCTGACAGCGCTCAGCCGGGCTGGTGTGCCTTATACGGACGCCCAGATCGAAAACGCCGAAAAGGACGCCGAATGGCAGGCGGATGCTGAGCAGTACTTTGAAGGAGAGTTGCAGGCAAGTTACGGTGAAAACGTTCAGGTTCGGGACTATGACGGGCAACCGGGCAAGCTGACGGAAATGGATGCCCTTGTGGCCTATCTTCAGGTTCTTGGCACCTTGGCTGATCTGGACTCGTTGAACCTTGAGGAGGTCCAACGATGACACATGATACAGTTCTCGTTTTCTCTAAGACTTGGGGCGCAATCTACCTGCTGGTCGTCTTTTTAGCTGCATCGATTTGGACTTATTGGCCCTCGCGCCGGAAAGTCTACGACGATGCCGCCCAATCCCCACTCGATAGCCGGGAGGATCAGCCGTGGCGATGAAGGAAAAGGATCCCGTTTCCGGCACCGATCTGACAGGCCATGAATGGGACGGCATCAAAGAGCTGGACACACCCGTTCCCTGGGCTGCCCGATGGGCGCTTTGGATCAGTATTTTCGTAGCAGCGCTGTATTGGGTGTTTTACCCATCTTTCCCGAGTGTGCGTGACTACGCGAAGGGAATGCTTGGCTATTCCTCGCGCGCCGAAGTTATGACTGCACTTTTGCAAGCTGATGCAGATCGAGAGGTAGCGTTCGCGCCCTTCGCACTCGGGGATATTGAGGAACTGGCCGCAGACCCCGCGCTTGAGGCGCGGTATAGCGCGTCGATTTCCAAGCTTTACGCCGACAATTGTGCCGCTTGTCACCGGAATGACCTTAAAGGGCAGGTTGGCTTTCCCAATCTGGCGGACGGTCATTGGCTTTGGTCAGGCTCTCCGGAAGAGATAGAGGCGACTATTCTATATGGGATCAATGCGCAGCATGACGATACACGGATCGCACAGATGCTTGCCTTTGGTGCGGATGGGATGATCGATAAGCAGCAGGTCAAGGAGGTCACGGAATTTGTCTTGTCTCTGTCTGGACGACAGCATGATGCGACGTTGGCCGAAAATGGGAGATTGGTTTTCGAAGAAAATTGCGCGGCGTGTCACGGTGATGACGGCCGCGGGGGGTATGAAATCGGCGCGCCGGATTTGGGTGATGAAAGTTGGATCTATGGGGGCGACCGGGACGCTATCTATCACAGCATCTATTTTGGTCGACAAGGTGTGATGCCGGCGTGGGACGGGCGCTTGAGTGACGCTCAGATCCGAATGCTGACATTGTACTTACTCTGGAATTCAGAAGATGCACCAAGCTGAAGAAAACCCAAGATTCCGCAGGGCAATGTATCTGATGATCCTGCTCCTGGTGATTGGGTACATCGGATTCAAGGCATGGCATCTTTCCATGGCATTCGAGGTATGGGACGGGCAGGCGATTGAAGGTGTCGTGCCGGGCGCAGCTAAATGAAAATCGTGATTTTATACGATTTCAATTTGCGTATTAATGATCTGAAGCCAGTGCATGGCTAACTTCTAGCGCCCGGATCAAGTTTTTCATTCCGCGATTTCCTTCTAATACATCCTGCAATGTCTTGCTATCCAAGGCAGCAAAGAACGCCTCCTGAGCTTCGTTAAGAATTGGTAGCAACCCACAAGCGGGCGTCATCACACAACAGCCACCGTCTTCCTTCATGCATTCCACCAAAGGGGTTCCGCGTTCGGATTTACGCAGCAGGCCGCCAATCGATATCGCATCAGGAGGTAAGGCCATACGCATGCCCCCGTTACGTCCACGCACCGATTCTACATAGCCCTCGTGTGTGAGCCACTGGGAGATCTTGGCCAGGTGATTGAAGGGTAAGTTCTGCATCGCCGCGATTTCACGGGTCGACATTAACCCTTCTTCATGGGTGGCGAGGTGGATCAGGATGCGCAAGGCATAGTCGGAGAACTTTGTAATTTGCATAGCTATATCTCCCATAAAAAATAAGCTTTGAAAATGCCTATTTTGTTGACATCTTTTTTCAACAATTTTAATAGGTATTTTAGATACCTAATAAAGGAGATGGCTCATGCAGCCTGTTGTACTTTTGATCTCGTTGATCCTGATGGCTGCGCTGTCACTTGTCTTCTGGTTGGCTGCGCGTGCCTCGAACGGGCCGGAACCCGGACCTAATTCGAACTCGAAACGTGCAGGCTTGATCTGGGCAATGACGATTGTCGGGGTTGTCGTGGCAGTCGGCTCATTACGACCATGGCCGCATGCTTTGGCCAGTACAGACGACGCCATCACCGTTTCTATCACTAGTGGGCAGTGGTGGTGGGATATCGACATAGTTGAGATCCCTGCTGGAACGCCCATCAATTTTAGCGCCACGACCGAAGATGTTACCCACGGATTGGGGATTTACACTTCAGACCTACGCCTTCTGACGCAGGTCCAGGTGATCCCCGGTTACACAACCGAAGTTTCTTACACGTTCGAAGAACCCGGCACTTACCAAGTCCTGTGCATGGAATTCTGCGGGGTGGCGCATCAGGACATGGTCAACGAATTCGAAGTCGTCGCGGTGGAGGAATAAATGAGCGCTGTATCTGAACTTGTCGCGGACAAATCAAACGCCACTGAACCCCAGGCCGGGGCAGTTAAGCTTACCATGATCCTCTCTGGCGCGGTCTTTGCCTTGATGATGGTCTTTGGCTTGATCATGCGCGCGGCACAGGGCCAATGGATCGAAGTGGATCCGGCTTTGTTTTACCAGTTGCTGACGGCCCATGGCGCAGGGATGGTAGGAACGGCCGCACTGTCTGGCGCTGCGATCATGTGGTACTTTTGCGGACGTCACATTGTTCTGACGGCTGGAATATTCTGGGCTTTCCTTGCGCTATTTCTATTGGGCGTCGCCTTAATCCTGAGTTCGATTTTTATTGGTGGATATGGTGGCGCATGGACATTCCTGTATCCGCTACCCGCAATTTCCGGCGGAGCGTGGGAGGCGGGTGCAGCGGCTGCGTTTTTGCTTGGATATGTTTCGATCGGCGTTGGCTTTCTGTTGTACTATCTGGAGCTCGGTCGCCAGATTCATGCCCGCTATGGTAGCCTTGTACGAGCGCTGGGCTGGAACTTAATCCTTGGGCGCGAGGACAAAAACCCTCCACCACCAACGATCGTCGCAGCAGCTGCGGTGACTATTTTCAACTCGATCGGTATCATACTTGGTGCGGCAGTATTGGTGGCGAGCCTTGTCCACCTGCTGGTGCCAGGATTTGAAGTAAACGCGCTTTTGGCCAAGAACCTGATCTACTTCTTTGGCCACGTTTTCATCAATGCGTCGATCTATATGGCGGTGACCGCGGTTTATGAAATCCTGCCGGAATACACCGGCAAGCCTTGGAAATCGAACCGTCTTTTTGCGATAGCCTGGAATGCGGTACTGATCTTCGTAATGGCCGTTTACTGGCACCATCTGCTGCAAGATGTTGTCATGCCACCATGGATGCTGGTGGTTGGACAATTGGTCTCGTACTTCAGCGGCATTCCCCTCATCGCGGTCACGGCGTTCTCTACATTCCTGTACGTGCGCGGCTCGAAAATGACCTGGGATCTGACGTCCTCGCTCTTGGTTTTGTCTGTGGCAGGCTGGTCTGTAGGGTCGATCCCCGCGTCGATCGACGGGATGATCAGCGTGAACAAGGTGATGCACAATACAATGTGGGTCCCGGGACATTTCCACACCTATCTGTTGCTGGGTGAAGTGGCGATGGCTTTTGGTTTCATGGCCTGGCTGGTCCGTGGCAAAACCATCGCCCAGATGAGCGGGCTGGACCGTGTCGCATTTGTGACCTACCTCGCGGGTGCCGCAGGTTTTGTGACGGTGTTTCTGTTCTCTGGCGCGGCTTCGATCCCCCGTCGCTGGGCAGTGCACTATGAAGAATGGCTGCCCCATGACCGTATCGGCACTTTGTTCAGTGTGCTGATTGTGCTGGCAACATTGGCTTTTGTTCTGCGCTTTGTTTTGCGTCTTGATCGGAGTAACCGCTGATGTTGGTTCGTGTTCTCCCTTCTGTTCTGGTCGCGAGCATCGGTCTGGGAACTCTTTGGCATGCCACAGACAGAGGGCAGGCTTTCACCAGCGAAGCCGCACGGAGATTGGATGCGGTACGCGCACCACGTCCAGTTCCCGCCCTGCAATTGGAAGATATGTCAAGTCAGTTGGTGCCTCTGTTGCCGCAAGGTGACGAGGTGGTTCTGGTCGAGTTCATCTACACTGTCTGTGGCGACATTTGTCAGGTTGCAGCGGCGGATTTTGCCACAATCAGGGATCAATTGGAGGTGCGTGGAGTGCCCGTCCGGATGATCTCGGTCAGCTTTGATCCCGAGCGGGACACGCCGGAGCAGATGGCGATTTACGGAGAAGCCCACGAGGCGGACGGCAATATGTGGACTGTCGCCCGACCGATGTCAGAAGACCTGCCGTTGTTGTTGGAATTGTTCGACGTAACCGTCATTCCCGATGAATGGGGCGGATTTCAGCACAATGCCGCAATCCATGTGATTGACGGCGATGGACGCTTTTCGGCGGTGTTTGACACCGATGCGATCGACGCTGTTCTGGCCCATTTGGAGGAGCGCAACTCATGAAGTTGCTTGGCCTTGCCTTACTCGCGGCGGCCGAGGCCGTTGCTCTTCGGTATGCGGTTATTGAAAGCCCGATCCGGCATGTCTTGGTGCAAATGCCATTGCTGGTTCTTGCCGGGGTTTTGTTGGTCTGGAACAGGCAAATTCGGCACGACTTGGCGGTTCCATTGCTGTTTGTTGCCTTGACGGTCTTTCTATTCTGGATGCTGCCCCGAAACGTCGATTGGGCGCTGACATTACCGGGTGAAACGGTCAAATACCTGAGCTTGCCGCTAATGCTGGGCGTACCCCTGAGACTATCATGGCCCTGGTTGGGTCCGATCCTGCGGGGGTTCTTGAAGGCGAATGCGCTGTCGATGTTGGGTGTGCTGGGCTTTCTGTACACGCACGCGCCAATCAGGATTTGCAATTCTTATCTGCTTTCCGCTCAGCAGGATCTGGGCACGGCCTTTCTCTACCTCGGTGCTGGTCTGGCCTGTCTCTGGGCCATCCCAATCCTGTTTGGAAATTCATGTAGCCGCAGGTCGAATTCGACCGGCTACGCAAGCTGTGGGGTGTAAAGCGCAATGACCTATGCTGATTCAGTCATCGGATTCGCGGAACTGGCGCAAAAGAAAGGCGCCAGCCTACGGTCTGATCCAATTGCATTTCTGATCCTCGCCTTGAAAGCTGGGGCCTTTGTCGGTGCCGGTATCTTGCTGATTTTTTCTGTTGGGCAGGGCGCGGAACCATCCATCCGTCCCATCGTCATGGGGGCTAGCTTTGGCATAGCTCTGACACTTGTGGTCTTTGCCGGGGCCGAGCTGTTCACGGGCCACACCATGTACATGACGCACGGATTGCTTGCCAAAAGTACTGCGTGGTCGGACGTGCTGCGGTGCTGGTTCGTTAGTTGGGCAGGAAATCTGATCGGGGCCATATTGCTGGCATTGCTATTCGTCGCGGGCGGCGGTGGACTTATCTTGGCAGCAGGCGAAGACGCTTTGATTTACAAGGTGGCCACCAAGAAGATGCACGGCACCGAGTTGGAGCTGTTCGCCAAAGCGATCCTTTGCAATTGGCTGGTTTGTCTCGCCTTGTGGTGTTCGGCACGCGCAAATGACGACGTTACCAAATGCATCGTCATCTTCTGGTGCCTGTATGCCTTTATCGCTGCGGGGTTTGAACACAGCGTTGCTAACATGACCGTGTTTTCACTGGCGCTGCTCTCAGATCACCCCGACGGCGTCACCTTGGCCGGAGCCGCCCACAATTTGACGTATGTCACCTTGGGCAACGCATTCGCCGGCGCCGGGATCATGGGCTACGGCTACTGGCGAGCGGCGTCTAAGCCCACGGTTAAGGATGTCGCGACGCCCGCGTCAACCAAACATCCTGTCTAATGAGGGCGTGATCATGAGCGTGACACAACCTGTCAAAAACTCTGTCTCTACGAACCGACAGTCCCGTGCCGAGCATCTTTTTGAGGCCGCTCGCATTGCAATGATTGCGATTATCTATTTTTGGATGGGCGCTGCAATTAGCGGTAACTTGATAGCGGCTCCGGCCAAGTTCCAAGCCCCGTCATTGACATTGCCGGTCGCCTTGGACGTTGGGCGGATGCAGTTCATGTGGATTGGCGTATTCGAAGCGTTTTGCGCGCTGTTGATTGCAGTTCTTCTTCTGTCATTCCGACAGAAACCGTCGTTGCCATTAATTTCCGCGCTATGCGTGTTCGGATTTCAAAGGCTTTGGCTCCTACCTTTGCTGAACGCGCGGACGCTTTTGATCATCGCGGGTCAACCAGTCGAGGACAGTTCATTGCATCTGCTCTACGTCGCGTCTGAATTTCTGAAGATCGGTTTTCTTTTTTGGGCAGGCATTCGGGAAATGAGAGGCCTGTTCCGAAAAACAAGACCGACCGCAGTTTCGGTCCAAGTCTGAACTCTCAACTATCTGCAATCAAAAGGAAGGGATGATCTCATGAGAGGTGTTCTTGTGGTTATCACATTAGTGCTGGCGGGTGCTCAAAGCGTTGCCGCAGAAGGCGACGCAGCGGCAGGCGAAAAAGTCTTCAAAAAATGTGCCGCATGTCATGCAGTTGACGAAGGTAAGAAAAAAGTGGGCCCAACGATGTTTGGTGTTTGGGGCCGAGAAGCTGGCGCTGTTGAAGGTTACAAATACTCGACAGCGATCGGGGAAGCCGGATTTGTTTGGGATGAAGAACACTTATCCGGGTTTCTCGCGTCTCCCAAAAAATACCTGCCGGGCACGAAAATGTCCTTCCCCGGTATAAAGAAACCGGAGCAAATCTCAGACTTGCTGGCCTATTTGGAATCCCTGCAGTGACAGACCAACGGCGTTTCTTTGATGGCGACTTACATGCTTGCCCTCAAAGAAACGCTAAATTGCCTTCTCCGTGGTTTGGTTGGTCAGGCTCTAAGCTTTTCCGTTCAAATACCGCGACATTTCCGGGGCAGCCATAAGGGTCTGAATGAAAGTCCCGAAATGTTCAAGCGATCCCGCACGCGGATCACTATCGCGCCATGTCAGTCTGATAGAACGGCCAAACACCCCGTCCGCAATGGGATGTATTGTTGCAAGGCCGCCGAAACGGTCGGGGCCGCTCACAGACAATGCCGGAAAAAGCGCGCAACCCTCTCCCAGCGCGACCATTTGCCGGAGCATCTCAAGACTGCTGGCCACTCTTTGTCCTGGTCGGTCAATCCGGTCGCAAAACGCAACGGTCTGATCCCGTAGACAGTGTTCCTGAGAAAGAAGAACGAGCTGTGATGATAAAACCTTGGACCAGCGAACCGTTTCATTGGGTTTGAGATCCAGATCTTTGGGACAGGCAAAAACAAATGGTTCATTAAACAGCGGAAGCGAACTTAGTGCAGGCTGTTTCGGGTCGGTTGCGATCAGCGCGGCGTCCAGCGCCCGATTGGTAAGCATCTCTTCTAGAACATGCGTGGGTTCTTCGAACAGTGACAGTCTTAACTTGGGATAAGCCGATTTGAGAGACTTTAAGATGAGCGGGAGCAGGTATGGCCCAAGCGTTGGAAGCACTCCAAATTTTAGTTCACCTTCCAGATTGTCACTCAGGCTCAGCGACAATTCCAACAGTTCTCGAGCCTCTGTCAGAAGGGTTTCTGCTTTTTGTAGAACTATCCGGCCATTTTGGGTCAAAGAGACATGCCGTCCCTGACGTTCGAAAATCGAGAATCCAAGTCGGGCCTCTAGCTTCAATACCTGTTGACTGATTGCAGGTTGTGAAACCCCACAGATATCAGCCGCCCGGCCAAAATGACCTTCTTCGGCAATGCTCTGAATGTACTCAAGATCTCTGAGTGAAAGACCGGCGACTGAGGTTCTTCTGACCATGCATCACCTCTGATTATCCATCGGATAATTTATATAAGTTGGAGTAAATTGGCCGTTTTCGGTTTTGTCCTGCCAATACCAACTCAGGAGATTGACATGACGAGCAAACCGAAGCTGACCACTGCGTTTGGCGCGCCAGTGCCCAACAACCAAAACACTCTGACTGCGGGGCCGCGCGGCCCTGCGCTGCTTCAGGATGTTTGGTTCCTCGAGAAGATGGCTCATTTCGATCGCGAAGTGATCCCCGAACGCCGGATGCATGCCAAGGGGTCCGGCGCTTACGGCACATTCACTGTGACCCGCGACATCACCGGCTATACACGCGCCAAATTGTTCTCGGATGTTGGCAAGAAGACTGATCTCTTCCTGCGTTTCTCGACCGTTGCAGGAGAACGCGGCGCAGCGGATGCGGAACGGGACATCCGAGGCTTTGCGGTAAAGTTCTACACCGAAGAGGGCAATTGGGACCTGGTTGGGAATAATACTCCAGTGTTTTTCCTTCGCGATCCGCTGAAGTTTCCCGATCTTAATCATGCCGTCAAACGTGACCCGCGAACGAACATGCGTAGTGCGGATAACAATTGGGACTTCTGGACCAGCCTCCCGGAAGCTTTGCTGCAGGTAACGATTGTCATGTCTGATAGGGGGATTCCTGCAACCTACCGACACATGCACGGCTTTGGTAGCCACACATTTAGCTTTATCAACTCGGATAACGAACGTTTCTGGGTCAAGTTCCATTTCAAAACCCAGCAGGGGGTCAAAAACCTCACCGACGAGGAAGCTGCGCAGATCATTTCCGGTGACCGTGAAAGCCATCAGCGTGATCTTTACGACGCTATCGAAAACGGTGATTTTCCCAAATGGACGCTCTATGTCCAAGTCATGCCAGAGAAGGATGCGGGGACTTATCACCTCAACGCATTCGACCTGACCAAGGTTTGGCCGCATGGGGACTATCCGCTGATTGAGGTCGGCGAACTGGAATTGAACCGGAACCCCGAGAACTACTTTGCCGAGGTGGAACAGGCGGCCTTCGCACCTTCGACAATCGTGCCTGGCATCAGCTTTTCGCCGGACAAGATGTTGCAGGGGCGTCTGTTTTCCTATGGCGACACTCAGCGGTATCGGTTGGGTGTCAATCATTCCCAGATCCCGGTCAATGCGCCTCGCTGCCCGTATCATTCCTATCATCGTGATGGAGCGATGAGAGTCGACGGCAATGCCGGATCTCGGATTGGCTATGAACCCAACATGCATGGAGAATGGTCCGAGCAACCGGATTTCTCTGAACCACCTTTGTCCATCGAAGGTGCTGCGGATCACTGGAACCACCGCGAGGATGATGACTATTTCTCGCAGCCCGGTGATTTGTTCCGCCTGATGACACCGGAGCAGCAAAAAGTGCTGTTCGAAAACACCGCGCGCGCGATTGGAGCTGCTAGGAAGGAAATCCAGATCCGCCACATATCGAATTGCCTCAAGGCAGATCCCGCGTATGGCGCCGGCGTCGCAAAGGCACTTGGTTTGAGCATCGAGCGTGACCCTCCTGAGTAAAATCAATTGGCAAGTTCCCGACCTTCGGGAACTTGCGCGATGCCGTGTGGCGTTAATGAACGAACGACGCATAGCGGTTTTGGGTTTCCTGTCGCTGTGGTCGCCAAAGCCGGGTTCTTGCGACCGCCAATGGCGGGTTTTGTTCCGATGTCTGGGCACCATGGCCCGTTCAGACAATGCAGCGACCTGCTGTGTCTTCACTTTGTCCGACAGTTACGGGGCCGCTTTTGACCGATACTGCGCCTCGCGTCAGAAGGCCGCCAATCTCTGATCCCAACTGCAGTTCAGAAACCTGGCCAAGGTGATGCGCAACGATCTGCCCCGCCTGATCCAACAGGACAAGGCTTGGTGTGCCGCGCATACCAAAGCGAGACATCGTGTTTGGCAATGGTCCTGCGCCCTGTTTGTCCACGCCAACAGGGAAGTTGATGCGATACTCATGTAAGAAAGCCTTCAGAGACACCGGCGTCATAGCATCGTGATGCTCGAAAACAGTGTGCAGGCCAATCACGGCTACTTTTTCTTCAGGAAATATTTTCTGAATCGACTGTGCCAAGGGAATGCCGTGCAGGACGCATCCTGGGCATAACATTTGAAATGCCTCAAGGACGACAACCCGTCCTTTTAAGCCTTCTAAAGTCAGGGGTGTGTCTGTGTTAAACCATTCCGACACGTCTAGTTCAGTTGATTGCATTTTCCTCGTCCTCTTTAGCAAGCAGCCGCCTTGGGATCGGCGGCTGCAGTGTCGAAATTCAGTGAAGTTTGCCCGGCAGGCTCAGGTCGCCAGATGCGACGTCGAAAACATCTGTGACGCAAAGCAAGGGCGCATGGATATTCGCGTTAACCCTCAAGGCGGATGTGACGCCGTCATAAGCGACACCATCCAGCTCAACGTCGCTGGCGAAACCTGCGTTCACCACAATTTCGGGTCCGTCGAACAGCGGTGTAAACCCTGGGCTGTCCAGAAAGATCGGAAACCCTGGCCATGTCGCAGGTAGCTTGGGTGTGGAACCTTCGGGGATATCACGTACGGCAAGCGCGTCGGGTCCGCACGCTTCGGTCGGGGTCAACACAACCCAGTGGCTGTGCCATTCGATGCCATCATTGGTCGGGTCTCCGTCGCCGTTTTCGTCAAAAAGCGGTGTGTCATCAAAATCCGGATGACTGGTTGCGGCCATTGCAAGGATACCTGTGCCGCCTTCGAACCCAACGGCCGAAGGGTCCAAAGACGTAGGCCAGACATATGACCAGACGTCTGATCCACCGACCTCTCCGGTTGCCACCGGAACCGAGGCGCCAGCCGATCCATTCGTTGTCATGTGAAAAGTGATCGTGTTTCCATTGCGGTGCGCGTGTGCGGCCAGAATGTCAAAATCCGCGACTTTACTGACGTCAGCAGAAGACATGATCGCGCCCTCCTGATGAATGGCATGATCTCCCCCTGCAAGGGCGGTGCTGCCAAGTATCAACGCAAGTGTTGAAGTGAACGTGGTGAGTTTCATGGGTGCCTCCAATTAATAAGATAGCGAGTCGCTACTATATGAAAAAACACATTGCAACTATAATTTCGACTCGCTACTAAATGTGTGATGAACACAAGCCACCGCATACGCTCTCTGATCAATCGAATGGCGCGCCTCGACGCTTCGGAAGGATGGGCAGGAGATTTGAATCCGACCCAGAAGATGGCGTTGGAGTATCTGGCAGAGGCCAACATGTATTCGCGCTCGCCGTCGCACGTCGCAGAGTACATCGGTACAACCCGTGGAACGATGTCACAGACGCTCAAAGCTTTGGCGCGCAAGGGCTATGTAGAAGAGCACCGCAAAGAATATGATCAGCGGTCGATTTCCTACGATCTCACAAAAGAAGGGGCCGAGATCGTACGTCAGCCAAACCCTGTTGCTCGGGCAATTGGAGAAATGTCCAAAGAAAACCAAGCCATGCTTGAACAGGGCCTGACGCAAGGCCTCAACTTGGCCTTGCTGGCTAATGGAGGGCGATCATTCGGCCAATGCAAATCCTGCACTCATCATGACGGCACGACGAACAGCGGTTTTTGCAAGTTATTGGGCGTCTCCTTGGAGGCCGGCGAAAGAGAAAAGATCTGCATCGAGCACGAGGAAGCTAGATGAACCATCCTGAACTGTCGGCTATCATCGACGGCATTTTCCTTGGGGCCATCAGAGATCGCTGGGAAGGTAAACCACCGTCTGCCATTCAGAAAGACTGGGTGGACGCGCGGCAAGCCGTTACCTCGCTTGGATTTTCCGGGGACGCTCAGGCGGACCTAACCGTGCATGGTGGCGAAGACAAAGCCATCCATCATTATGATTTTGACCACTATTCGGCTTGGCAAGCTGAGGACCTAATGGCACCCGGCACAGTGCCCGCGGCGTTTGGCGAGAACATTTCTACGACGGGATTGACCGAAGAAAACCTTTGCATCGGGGACATCCTGTCACTCGGGACGGCGGTAGTTCAAATTAGCCAGGGGCGGCAGCCGTGCTGGAAACTAGGGCTACATACAGGACGCAAGGAAATGCCTTATCAGTTTCAGAAAACGGGCCGCACCGGATGGTACTACCGCGTGCTCGAACCTGGCGAAGTTGGCGCCGGTGATCGGATTGCCTTGGCTGAAAGGCCAAACCCCAATTGGTCTGTATTGGCTGTCACACGCGCACGGCTGACTCGTCGCATATCGCCGGAAGATGCCGAGATTTTGTCTCAGATGAAAGAACTTGCTAAAGGTTGGCGACAAGCTTTTGCCAGAATGGCTGAGGGCAATGCCAAGGAGGATACATCGGTAAGGCTTGGAGGCTCAGGATAAGACACCCAGCGGGCGTTCAGTCGTGACGTAATTTTTTCCAACTTAGTGACCATCGTAACTCCATGACGGTCAAATCCTTGTTTGTCCTTCAATAGCCGGAGCCGGCCAATAATGAGGCGTAAACTCCGGCGTCAAGGAAACGCCACTAACCGCCATGGGCTAGAAAAGTTTGACGACTGGGCCAAAATAGAATGATAGGATTCATTCATTTACTGAAGTTTTAGCTGTCGGTTAAGTGTAGTACCAGTGACTTTCCACATTTCCAGTTAAACGACGCATAGATTTGCTTTTCACGACAGCCCCTTACCAATTTCAAGGTTCATTGGTCGGCCTTCAGGCTTGTTTTTGTGTGACCCTGATAGCTCACGTGAGTAATCAAAGATGATTTGAAGGGCGGAAGCCGTCTCTCACAAAAAAGTCGAAAAACATCTGGCGCCACAACTCAAAGACAAGCCAAATAGCGTCCTTGGATCAGTACCGGGTTACGACGACTGCAACCGCGGCAAAAACCACACCAATCAAAAGAGCCTTTGTGTTCATTGACGAACGGTTGGGCAGTTTAACCCGAAGAGACAGGGCTATGATCACGCCCCCTGTCAACCCAGTCGCAATTGAATAGATCATGCTACTTTTGTCCGTGTTGAGACCGATCAATATGCCGATTGCAAGCGACGCGACAAAGTATGCGCGAAGCCATCCAGACATATGTCTTGGATGAGTTTTGTAGAGATAAATATTCACTCCAAATAAATGCAGCGAATAGGCCAACGTTCCAATGACGTACAGTTCAGGCGAAGTTGAGGTTGCTTGCATGACTGTAATGGCAAGCAAGCAGTTATAGGTTCCGAGTGCCACTGTGTCCAAGCCAAGTGACAACCTGTTATCGGTCCCCATATCGCGACGGGTTTCCAGGAAGTAATAAATGAGAAATCCTAGCAGCGAATAACCGAACAGCGAGTTTTCCCATTTCCCGTTTGCAGCTAAATCGGCCGACAATTCACCGATTTTTGGCAGCAAGAAAAGGAAAGCATAGCCAAGTCCGATCCCAGATGAAAAATCAGATAGCCAGCTTGCCCGGGCGGGGAATCTCCGGAAAAAAGACACGCAGAAAACGTGAACAGTGCCGATGACTGCAATCGATGCTATCGCGAGGTATGTCGGCGCTTCGAACACGGCTAAGATCCAATGAACACATTACAATCCGATGAGACACTCGTTGGGATCGAAAGCACAACCCAGAAAGTGAAGAAGGTGCGATAGTGGTTTTCTCAGAGTACCCACGGACTAGGCTTCTTGACTGCCAATCGTATTGAACAATCGACGGCAGCTTTTGTCCGCTTGGCAGCCAATTTTTCAAATTTACCGAACATCTGCCTAGAGCCCTTTGCGACTAATGCTGCATGGTGTGGTAGCAGAAAGCGAACATTACATTGTTGAAGGCTTGCCCTGAAGCGAACACTTATGCTGGCGGTCGTGCTAGCTAAATTGAGCCATGAACGCTCGCAAACGCATGGCTCTGGAGCCTGCGAGAAAGCCCAAACCTTGGGCTTATTTTACGAGCCTTGGCGCTATTGAACTGCATAATTACAGCTCAAAAAAATCAGTTGGCCTCAAAAACCGCTTCGCCTTCGACAAACGTCTTTAATATCTGCGCCTCACTGACTTCCGCTATCGGGATTTCAAACAGGTTGCGGTCAAGCACGATGAAATCGGCAAGCTTGCCTTTTTCGATCGATCCAAGCTCCTCGTCCGCAAAATCCAAGTATGCAGAGTTGATTGTGCGTGCATCAATTGCCTGCTTTAGCGTGATCGCTTGGCCCACCGCAGGATCGGGTGGACTCGTGTCGGCCACAGGATCGATACGGGTAACGGCCGCTTCTATCGATGCCAATGGGGTTTGCATGAACAGCGGACCATCAGACGCGATAACGACCCGTCCTCCGGCATCAGCGACCGAGCGCATTGGGAAAACCCTCTGCGCGCGTTCCGGGCCAACCACGCGGTTGACGACATCGTTGTGAGGGTTCGAAAACCATAGAACAGGCGAGAACTCCGGTGTCAGATCGAGTTCCACCAGTCTAGGCATGTCTTCTTCGGATATGAAAAACGAGTGAGCAAGCTGGTAGCGGCCTTTCAACTCACCCAGTTGATCCCGTGCGGTCTCCATTGCGTCCAGAACAAGCCGAGCGCCGCGGTCACCTACAGTGTGGAAGACCATGCCTTTCATGCCTTGTTCTTCAAACCGTATGATGTCTGCCACAAGTTCGTCTTCGGTGAAGAAGATCAGTCCGTAGTCCCCCTGACCAGAAGCAAGTGGATCATACTGTGAACCCGCGTCAGACTGGGACTGTTCCCCTTCCGAGTTGTTCGTCAGGAAAGGTTCCAGCATCGCACCGGTCTCAGTCGGGATGCCATCGATATTGACCTTTATAAAGGTTGGGTCGAGCCGCGGTGCGATAAAGTCTTGAAACTTTTCAATTGCCGCACGTTGATCTTCGACAGATTGATAGGCGCGCGTCGGAGAATCGTAGGTCCACGCCATACTAACCCTGATCGGAAGACCTTCGGATGTCGCAAGCTGATGTAGTGCCTGAACATTAATCAATTCGCTGTGCATGTTCCTGGCAGATGTCACCCCCATCGAGGCAAGCAAGTGTAACACGTCCCTTGTACCGTCAACGTGGGTTTCAAGTTCCAGACTACGAAGAAATGGCATCGCGTAGAGACCCATCGCAGCCTCTTTCATGTAGCCTGTTGCTTCTCCGGTTTCAGGGTCCCGCACGATGATCCCGTTCCGTGGGTCCGGCGTATCGGCATTAATACCGCTATCGATCATCGCCGGTGTATTCAGCACAGCCTCGTGCCCGGTTGCGGTGATAATGTAGGCCGGAATGTCAGAGACTGCCTCGTCAAGCCAGGCGGTGTCCGGTTCTCCGTCAAACAGTTCGTTGGCCAATCCATTTCCAAAAAGGAGTT
Organism: Ruegeria atlantica; assembly: GCF_013032505.1. Classification (GTDB taxonomy): domain Bacteria; phylum Pseudomonadota; class Alphaproteobacteria; order Rhodobacterales; family Rhodobacteraceae; genus Ruegeria; species Ruegeria atlantica_F. The sequence goes on along the minus strand of NZ_WQCG01000002.1, from coordinate 943,932 downwards.
CGAGGTTTGGTCGTTCAGCTACAAATTCGCGAATTAACTCTGCTGCTGTTTCCGGATCAGCATCGCCGGGCAGTGTGATTGCCTCGTCAGACAACGCTGCGGCAACATACCAATTGCGGAAATGAACATGGATGTCATAAAGGCCGGGCAAGACCATCGCACCCGCAAGGTCGATAGTTTCAGTCTCGTCCCCAGCCAGTGCAGCGACTTCTTCAGCTGAACCGACAGCAATAAAACGTCCATCCTCAATGGCAAACGCCTCGGCCCATTCTTGATCAGGGTTGACCGTATAGACCTGCGCATTGGTGTAAATGGTGTCAGCGGCTTGCGCGTTTACCGCCGTCGCCGCAAGGGCGATTGATGCAACGGACGCTGAAAGGAAGCCAAAAGAAAAGGTCATGGGTGCGATCCATTCATTGTACAAACATTTATCCTTGATAACTCAAGGATTGGCTGAACGGGTCTTTCAAGCAAGCTTCCAAGCAATGCACGCGCCCCATTTGATGCATAGCGTTGAATATCTCGATACCATTAGCAAACTAAAAAATACAATTCACCTCGGGAGTTTACACCCGCTATGTCCGCGAGTGGATCATCCAGGTCTGGGTCGACGAGGGTCAGCTTTCCTCAATCTGAACGTTTTTTTCACCTTCTGCTTTGAACTGAGAACGGACATCAAACAGTTGGTCGCTGGTGGCAGCAAAGTCCGCATGGCAGCCGTTCGTCAGATTGGATCGAATGACCGCTCCGAGCGCTTCAACCTACATAGAGTTTTTGCTTGTGCAGAAGGTTCAGAAACCGCGCATGCCAGACATTCAAAACCAGGCGGAAAATAGCAAGTGAGCGGACAAAGCTTCCGTTCGCTGCGGTGGCTCTAAGGTCCGCTCTGCTCACGTAAGTCAGCCTCAAGCAACTTTGACCAGTAGTTTCTGTGCCTCACCCCATTGCCTCGGCGATTGCCCATACATGCGCCTAAACTCGCGACTGAACTGGGACGGGCTGACGTAACCAACGTCCATTGCGGCTTCGTTCACAGGCATCCCGCCCGCGATCTTCATGGCGGCGTTGTTGAGGCGCATCGTCTTGACGAATTGGATTGGTGCCATCGTCGTGACCTGCTTGAATTTGCGATGGAAGACCGCCCGGCTCATGCCCGCTCGACTTGCCATATCCTCTATCGAGATCGGCGTATCCAGGTGTGAGGACACATGCGCAATTGAACGTGCGATAGCGTTGCCTGCACCAAATGCTTGCCGTGCGAAGGTGCCAGCTTCTCCCCTCAGGATCGCATAGAGCACCTCACGCAATCGCGCCTCACCGAGAACTGCTGTATCCGTCTCGCTGTTTCCGAGCTGCAGTAGCCGCAGCAGCGCTTCAGTGAATCCAACGTCCCATCTCGCGAGCCTAATTCCCGGCTCCCGCATTTCTCCTTCGACCGAAGGAAGAATGCCCCCGGCATTTTCCATCTCCATCACCAGTTCGGTCATAGCGCGTTGCTCAAGAGTGATCATGACCCCGTAGAGTGGGTGGTCATGCGAGGCCAAAGGCGTCCCCGCCTTGACCGGCATCGACATTGGGCAGCAGAGATATTGACTGTTGTCGTATTCGTATCTTCTGCCATCCAGTACGGCTTCCTTCACCCCACTCACGATGGCCACGATGCAGGGCTCGTAAACAGCTGGAACACAGGGGATTGAACGCGTGGCGCGAAACAGCCGTACTCCCTTGATGCCCGTCTCGGTCAAGCCGTCCGTTTCGGTTCGGCCTGCGATGATTTGCTTGATCTGATCCTTGCTCATAAGAGAGATGTAAAGGCTCCAGATCGATGCAGGCAACTACCTTGATACAATCGGGCAAGTATTTGCGATGATCTCGCCTGTTCTCGCGTTCTGGTGAGAGCTATCTGCATTTCCTAGGCGAAACACAATTCACTCGGTCCCCGCGCCAACGCAGATAGGAGACAAAAGATGCCAGATACCACATTCGGACCCAAAGGCTGGATGCCCGAGCGCCTCGATGACCTCTCCGGCAAGACCTACCTCATCACGGGTGCCAACGCCGGTGCCGGGTTTCAGGCCGCGCGGACTCTCCTAAAAAAGAACGCCAAGGTCGTGATGTTGAACCGCTCGTTTGAGAAGTCTCAGGCAGCTGTTGCGGACCTGAAAAGTGAGTTCGGAAGCAAAGCGGAAGTGAGCTTCATTCGGATGGACCTGGCCTCGCTCGCAAGCGTACGCGAAGCTGCGGAAGAAGTTTTGAATTCTGTTCCCCGGATTGATGCGCTCATCTGCAATGCCGCCATCGCGCAGGTGCCAATCCGCAAGCTGACAGAGGATGGGTTCGAGAGCCAGCTCGGCACCAACCATTACGGCCACTTCCTACTCTGTGGTCTTCTGTTTGAGCGTATCGAAGCCTCGAAAGGTCGGATCGTTGTTGTCGCAAGTCTCGGTTACAACATGGGCCTGAAGACGATCAAGTTCGACGACATGAACTGGGAAGAGGGTTACGGGCCTAACACCGCATACTCGCAAAGCAAGCTGGCACAAATGATGTTCGCTTTTGAACTACAGGACAGGCTTGCCGCCGCAAGGCGCACCGAGGTCGAAGTCTATGTCTGCCATCCCGGCTCGTCGGCAACGTCACTGATCAGCACAAGTGGCAGCCGGACGATGCGATTCATCTGGTGGCTCATGACCAAAACACCGATGGTTCAGACCGCCGAGCAAGGGTCCTATCCCGAAGTCATGTGCGCCGCCGAAAAGAATTTGACCGAACAACGCGCGCTCTACGGACCAACGGGCCGCCTTGAAGCCGTTGGCCCGGTTGGCAGGGGTACATTGAACCCACACGCGTATGACAAAACCGTCATGGCAAGGCTTTGGGAGGTCACTGAACAAGAAGTAGGCTTGAAGTGGGAGATTTGATCCAACAGGCCCCGTGCGGCTGATGATGCTTCACCCACCATCGGAAATTCGTGCACCGTGCTGAATTTAGTAGAATCGGCTCAGTGCTGCCGTTCTAGGCAGCAGTCTTTATCGACTGGTGACAGCCAGAAGCGGACACCCGCAACCTGATTTTGCACCTTCCAAAAAGCGGGACAAAACCGCCTCTCGCGGCAACCGTGCTAAGGGCCGCTAAACAATCTCGTGTTTCAATGTCGGACAGACACGAATGTTGCCTGAGTTTCGCCACCCTTCTCTTACGCCAGACTGTTGCGAAGTCTTTCTGCAAACAATTGCGCAAATTGTTTTGTTGCAGCTGATCGGAACTGCGTGGGGGGGTAGACTGCATAGATACCTCCTGTTGGAAGCACCCAGTCCGGAACAAGCTGGATCAATCCGCCGTTTTCGATCTCTTTCTTAACGAAAAAATCGGGCAGAATTGAGATTCCAGCCCCTTCCTGCACCATCGCCTTGATTGCTGGTGTTACGTCTGCCCGAAGGGCGGGGTTCATTTGAACATCAGTGGTTTCACCAGTGGCACTCAAAAACTTCCAGTTTAGTGGGTTTGGCAAGGCTCTGTGTTCAACGAACGGAAAGGCTGCCAATCCTTGCGGATGTTCCGGTTTCCCAATTTGTTCAGCCAATTTTGGCGATGCCACGACGATTTGCTGAAATCCCGACAACTTACGCGCAACGTTGGCGGAATCTGCAAGCCAGCCTACCCGATATGCAATGTCAAATCGGGCCTCGACCGGATCAAACCGCGTATCGCTGAGCGTGAGATCAATCGTGACAGCCGGATACGCGATGCGAAACTCGGCAACGACCGGCGAAACGTACGTAACACCCATGTCGAGCGGGGCTGTGATGCGCAGGTTTCCAGTCGGTTCTGCACGCCCTTGTTTTACCATTTCATATGCTTCTTCGGCTTGCGCTACTGATGCACGTGCGGCTTCAAAGAAGGATTGTCCGGTTTCCGTAAGATTCAGGTGGCGAGAGTTACGCACCACAAGAGTTGCCCCAAGCTCTTCCTCCAGAAGCTGAAGCTGCTTGCTGACAACCGCCTTGCTAATACGCATGCGATCAGCGGCCGCCGTGATGGTTCCTTCCTCGGCAATGGCAACAAAATACTCCAGCCGGTTAAGATTTGGTTTTTTCATATTCGTCATCTTTTAGCTGACAGTATGTCTATATAAGTTGTCTTTAGTCTACAATGTTGACGCCTTATTTGTGGTTCACCAAAACGGAGACTGCAATGACGCGCTTCACGTATATCTATGATAACTATTGCGGCTGGTGCTATGGCGCCGCCCCGGTGATTGATGCGCTGATTGAGAGTGGCGCTGATGTCACCGTTATGCATCGCCATTTGTTCCAGGGCGCAAATGCAGACCGAATGGGCGATGGCTTCGCGCGAATGGCTTTGCAAATTGACCGACGCATTGAACAGCTGACCAGGCAAACGTTCAGCGACGCTTATGTTCAAAACACTCTGGGAAACCCGGATGAAGTGCTGGATTCCAGCCTGACCGCATACGCCGCAGCTTTGGTTCATGACCAGGGTGCCAGCGCTGAGATGAAGCTGGCACATGTTTTGCAACAGGCACGTTATGTAGACGGCATTACTGCGGGTAACGGCGAAGCGGTCCGTAGTGCACTGATTGAATTTGGCGTGAACCGTCCGTTGGACGAAGGCAGAAACCACGCCCGGCAGATCAGTATGGACGCTGCAAATTTGCAATCACGGTTCGGTACGCAAGGTGTCCCGACACTGGTGATGCAAACCGACGGCGTAACAACCCAAGTCGACGTCTCAACCTACTACCACTTTCCTGAAGAGATCGCGGCATTAGCCGCATAAGTGCAAGGAGCACCCCTATGAAGACGATCCTCACTTCTACTGCAGCCATGCTGCTGTCCACCGCAGCCTTTGCGGCTGATCTCACCATCACCGCCTTCAGCCCGAATGAAGGCAGTCTGTTCCCGGTCTCATCGAACCTGATCGAAGGTCCGAATGAGGTGATCCTGGTGGACGCCCAGTTTGAAAAAGACGATGCACAGCAACTGGTTGATATGATCAAGGCAACCGGAAAATCCCTGACGACCGTCTTTATCAGCCACAAAGATCCTGACTTCTATTTCGGGTTGGATACGATTCGTGCAGTTTACCCGGATGTCAAAATTGTCGCGACACCTGAGACCGTCAAAGGAATCGAGAAAACGATCCAGCTCAAATATGACTTCTGGGGTCCGATCTTGGACGCGAACGCCCCATCCGATTTGATTGTACCTGACGTTCTGGAAGGCGACAGCTTGACGGTAGACGGTGAAATCGTGCAGGTGATCGGCCTCGATGGGCACGATCCGGTTCATACATTCCTGTGGGTCCCTTCGGAAAAAACCGTACTAGGAGGCGTTGTTCTTTATGAAAACGTGCATGTCTGGATGGCCGACAACCAAACTCCGGAAAGCCGCGACAGCTGGCGCGCAACGCTGGATCAGATTCTGGAATTAAACCCAAAACGGATTATTCCGGGCCACGTCATTGGCGACAGCGCAGAGAACGCAAGCATCGTTGATTTCACTAAAGAATACGTCGCCGCATTCGAGGCTGCGGCAGACAAGGCGGAAGGTTCAGCAGAACTCATCGCCGCAATGCAGGCAGCCTATCCCGACTTTGAGAACGTGAGCGATTTGGAGCTAAGCGCTCAGGTTATGGCAGGCGAGCGTTCCTGGCCGTAAGTGTAAACCGACATCAGAAGCCGTCTAGCTCGGTTGCTGTATCACAAAGGGGGTGCTGGGCCATCAAATCCAGCGCCTCATCACCAACCGCACAAAGCATAGTCCGTTGAAAGCTACACAGCATTCGCCACTAAAAAGAGAGGCAAATTATGTCTTGCAAGTTCATGGACGCCAAGAGCGCCCAGTACAACATTATTGGTGCGGCTCTGCTTGCACTCGGTTCAGCGGCACCGTTTGCGGCTAACGCCCATGAGCAAAACATGACCCCTTTGGAAATTGTCATAAGCACCTATGAAGGCGAATCCTCCGAAGAAAACGGACGCAGCCTTCAGGCGTATCTGGCTCCTGACGCCAAATGGACCGAGGCGGCGGGTTTTCCTTATGCGGGAACTTATACCGGTTTTACCGAAATCGCGGAAAACGTTTTTGCGCGATTGGCTTCCGAATGGACCGACTATCGGTTTGTCCCTGAACACTATGTAGCCGATGGCCATCGCGTCGTCGCATACGGGACCTACTATGGAATGTACAATGCAACCGGCAAGGCATTTTCGGCGCGCGTTTCACATGTCTGGCAGGTCGAAGACGGCAAGATCGTAAAATTCGAACAGTTCGTCGACAGCGCGCCTGTAAAGGAAGCGATGGAGTAATTCGCCCCATCTCCTCTGAATACCGATTTCACTCAACGTCAGTCGGCGGACTCAAAACCGCGCCGCCGATCAAATCTCGGGAATGAAGAAAATGATAGCAGCTCTGAACAAACAATCTCTGCGGGTTCTCAGCATTCTGCGGATCATGACGGGCCTTCTGTTTTTGGCTCATTGAACCCAGAAAATACTGAGCTTTCCTGCGCCGCCAGAGTGGGAAGTCGCGACATTCTCGATGCCATGGTTTGCTGGTATGCTGGAACTGTTCGGCGGCTCGCTGATCGTTCTGGGCCTGTTTACCCGTCCGGTGGCATTCCTTCTGTCCGGCTTGATGGCCAGCGCCTACTTCATTGCCCACGCTCCACAGAGCTTTTATCCGATTCTGAACAATGGCGACGCCGCAATTCTGTACTGCTTCGTTTTCCTGTACTTTGTGTTTGTAGGCCCGGGCCGCTGGAGTCTGGATGCGAAGATGGGTCGGGAATAGCTGAGGAGGAGTTTAATGACTCATTCAAGATCTCGCCGAAAAGTTCTCGCTGGAATAACTTCTGCTACAGGAAGTCTACTCCTATCCAGGACCGCGTTTGCTGCAGAGCTGACACCGCGCGCTGCAGAAGGACCATTTTATCCGACCAGATCGATGCGCAAGAGCGATATTGACAATGACTTGGTCAAGGTCGCAGGGCTTGTTCGCGAGGGAGGTGGGGAAATCATCACGCTCAAAGGCCAGATTACCGATCGCAACAGCACCCCGATAACCGGTGCGCGCATCGAAATCTGGCAATGTGATGTAAATGGAAAGTACTTGCACCCCGGCGATAATCGTCCGGTGCGCTATGACCAGGGATTTCAGGGCTTTGGCCACGATATCACGGATGACGCTGGCAATTATGCGTTCCGCACGATCAAGCCAACCAAGTATCCGGGGCGCACGCCACATATTCATGTGAAGGTCTTCGATGGACGTCGAGAGGTGCTGACCACACAGTTCTATATCGATGGTGATCCGGATAATTCAAAAGACGGGCTTTATCGCAGGATGTCGAAAGCTGAAGCCAAGGCCGTTTCTATGGCATTCACCGAAGGGCCGAAAGGCAAAGAAACCATCGTAAACATTGTTGTCTAACGGTGTCGACTGGGTCAGTAAAGGAACAGACTTTGAAAAACTCATTATCGCTGCGGCCATTGGCGCAGCCGCAGCGAAATGATGCTTTGTTCCGCGAGGTGACCTTTCATTTTTGTTCCACTGAACAGCCATCGCTCAACCAAAGATCGCTTCACAGAACACCGGTTCAGGGATGATCGCGGTTCGGTAGGATGCCAAAAAACACCCAATGGTTATGAACCCGCAATTCGAGGCGAATATCAACCTTAGCGGCCATATGGAATTACCAGCAATTCGATTGGCGGAATGTTTGGACTTTTCCCAAAAGAAGTGCGGACTGATAGAAGGGGTCGGCCGCCGACTCCAACCTTCCTGAAGTCAGCTTGTTAAGCTCATTGGAAGGTTTGGTGGATGTTTGTGGACGTCTCAAGCAGCGCTTGTTCGATGGTTGCTCTTTGCCGCGCAAATCGTGTCGTTGGCACTGGAATCGAGATCGCGTGCAGATCTCCGACCCAGTCAAAGAAAGAAAACCCGATTGCCGACACGCCGGCAGAATGCTCGTCCAAATCATAGGCAAGGCCCTGTTCGCGGACCGTATTCAGTTCGGAAAGGAACTCATTCAAATTCCTTTGGATACCATTCCGTTCCCATTCGTTCTGAATAAGCTTTGTCGCATCTCCTTCATCGAGCTGAGCGAGGCAAGCTTTCCCATTTGCAGTGGTGGTCAGCGGAAAAACCTCGCCCACTTGCGAAACGGTCGTTAATCGATAGACGCCTGGGACCTGATCTAAGAAAACCATGCCGATACCGCGCATGACGGCGAGGTCTGTGGTTTCCCCGGTCTTTTGAGTCAGTTCCGTCAAAAGCAGCCGGCAGTGTTCGACGATGCTGTACTGTGCGGCGCCCACGAGAGCGCTTAGTTCGGGGCCGAGCCTCAAGCCACCTCCGTTTGCATCTGCTATGACAAGTTTTTCTTCAGCAAGTGCGCTTGTGATTCTCTGTACCGTAGAGCGGGGCAGGTCAACACGCTCGGCAATTTTCCCCAAGCTCATTCCGGATTGATTTTCTTTCAGAACACGCAAAATCGAGGCCGCTCTGGAAATGACCTGAATGCCACCTTTACCCGCTTTTTCAGACATTTAACCTACCTCATCCTGTCCCGGCATCGTAATTTCGGATACCTGGTAATTTATTAGTGATGTACCACAATGCGGTGCAAGTCAACCGTATAGTGAGTTTTTAGTTGACCGTAATGCGGTGCGTATGCATCATCATACGGGACAGATGGGGAGGCCCCCAGACAATTGAAAAGCGAACACCGCCGCGTTGTCGGCGAACAGAGGAGATATGCCCAATGGTCGAAATCCGCGGCATTGAGTTTCAGGCAAACACCGACAATGACATGGGGCTTGAGTTTTACAACCTGAGCCACAGATACGGGTTTCAGTGCCCCAACTGGCCGTATTTCAAGGACGTCCAGATCGACCGAAAGCACTATATGGCCAAGTCCGGCGTATTGTCTCAGACGATTACCACGACGATGCACGTGACCACGCATATTGATGCGCCAGCGCATGTTGTTCAGGGAACGCCGTTCATCGACGAGGTCCCGCTTCCCCATTTCTTCGGCTCGGGTTTGGTGGTCTCTGTACCCAAAAAGAAGTGGGAGCAAATCACCGGAGATGATCTGGAGAAGGCTTGTGGTCACGCAATCCGCAAAGGCGATGTGCTGATCATCAACACCGGCTGGCACAAGCAGTATGAAGATGGCGACTACTTTGCTTATTGCCCGGGTCTCGTTCCTTCCGCTGCTGAGTGGATGATTGAGAAAGGCGTGAAAGTCGTTGGCCACGATACCCAGGCGAACGATCACCCGCTGGCAACTGCCATCGGTCCGCAGCGAAACGGTCCGATCATGCCTCATCTCGAAAAAGAGTATCTTGAATGGTCAGGCGGGACACCGTGGGAGGTTGATTTCCCCGAGTGGGAGCCAGTGCACAACATGCTGTTCTCCAAGGGTATTCTCGGAATTGAAAATGTCGGTGGTGATTTGGATGCGGTGACTGGCAAGCGTTGCACTTTCGCGTTCTTCCCGTGGAATTGGGACCGTGGCGACGGCTGTATCATCCGATTGGTGGCGATGATCGATAAGAACCAGTCGTACCGCATCGAGGCTGGCGAAGATTTCTGAACACTCACGGACCGGTCGCCGGTTCGCCGGCGGCCGCCTTTAACCTTGAGCGGAGACGGACATGCATTTGAAGCGTTTTAAAGACGCCCAACCCTACGAAGCACCGAACCATTTTGGGTGTCATGGGCTTCGTTTGCAGGGGTTTGAGGAAGGCGGGCCGACAAATCAGTGGATCGGCTTCAGTCAGTTCCTGCCGGGCGGTGGTGCAGGACCGGACTCTACGCCTTTTGAGAAAGTCTACGTGGTCTTGGAAGGCGAGATGACCGTCATCGTTGATGGCGCCGAAACCACGCTTGGTCCCATGGATAGCTGCACAATCGCGCCGGGCGAAGTGCGCAAAGTTGAAAACCGCGCCAACTACACCTGCAAAATGCTGGTGGTCATTCCGTATCCGCCAGAAAGCTAAGGACGAAAAGAATGTCTGATATACTCAAGATGTTTGACGTTAATGGAAACGTCGCGCTGATCACCGGAGCCTCGGGTGCGTTTGGAATGGTTGCTGCCCGCGTCTTGGCCGGAGCTGGTTGCAACCTCGTTCTGGCGGCGGGAAACCAAGATGCGCTCGATGAGATTGCCAAAGAGTGCAAGGCACTTGGTGCCACCGTCCTAGCAATAAACACACGTCCGACTGATGAAGCGTCATGTGAGGCATTGGTCGACGAAGCCGTCAACAACTTTGGTAAGCTCGACATTCTCGTTGTCGCGTCCGGTATGAACAAAGTTGCGCCGATCAACGAAATGGCGCCAGAAACCTTTGACGCAGTGATGGACGCCAACGTGAACCAGAGCTGGCTTTTGGCGCGCGCGGCGGCGGCACACATGAAGGTGAGCGAATATGGCAAGATCATTTTCGTCAGTTCCGCTCGTAGTATCCTGGGCCACCCAGCCGGTTACACGGCGTATTGCGCGTCAAAGGCGGCCGTGAACGGTATTACTAAAGCCTTGGGATGTGAGCTGGGTCCAACAGGGATTACCGTCAACGCGATTGCGCCTACAGTATTCCGTTCGCCTTTGACCGCTTGGATGTTCGAAGAAACCGACGAAGCGAAGGCGGTGCGCGATGGCTTCTTGACCCGGGTTCCCAAAGGACGACTAGGTGAGCCAGAAGACCTTGCAGGTCCGCTCCTTTTTCTCGCGTCGCGGGCATCTGATTTTTACACCGGGCATATCCTTCATGCCGATGGCGGATACACGGCGGGTTAAAGAATGGTGCGCAAGAAGCAGCAGATAGCGGTAATTGGTGCGGGGCTGATGGGGCATGGCATTGCCCTGACTTTGGCAAGAGCGGGCCAGTATGTCGCCATCACAGATCCGGTGCTAGAAGCCCGAGATACGGTATCAGAGCGCATTCGCTCCAGTATGACCGCGATGGGGGATGACGAAGTCACAATCACAAAGACCCTCAAGATTATTGAGATCTTTGCGACGACTGAAGGTGCGGTTCGAAATGCTGACGCTGTATTCGAAGCCGCGCCCGAAAAACTGGAGCTTAAGCAAGCGATTTTTGCTGAGATTGAAGCGCATGCACCAGAGACCTGCATTCTCGCATCAAATACTTCGGTCATGCCGATCACTCAGATCATGTCTGGGCTGCGGCTGAAAAACCGGGCCCTCGGAACACACTGGTGGAACCCGGCACACATGATCCCGTTGGTCGAAGTCATCAAGACGGAATGGACAGACCCTGAGATTGCACAGACGATGTTCGATTTGTTGAAGGATGCCGGGAAAACTCCGGTGGTGGTCGAGAAAGACGTGCCCGGCTTTATCGGCAATCGCCTACAACACGCGTTGTGGCGCGAAGCGGTCAGTCTGGTGGAAAACGGGATATGTGACGCGGAAGCGGTTGATACTGTGATCAAGTCCAGCTTTGGGCGGCGATTGGCGGTCCTCGGTCCGTTGGAAAACGCGGATCTGGTTGGCACCGATCTGACGCTCGATATCCACGAAAACGTGCTGCACGATCTTGAGGCACAAAAGGGCCCTTCATCCTACCTGAAGTCGCTTGTCGAAGCGGGTAAGCTAGGCATGAAGTCCGGCGAAGGATTCAGAACATGGGCCGAGGGCGAGGCGGATCAGGTTCGCCAGCGCGTCGCGACACATCTGAAAAATCTCGAGAAGACTTTGTAAGATCAATCAAACACTGGCGGGAGGCCGGTGAAGGGAGGACGCAATGACAAGGACTTTCAAAACGGCCACGAGGCGCGGTTTTATTGCCGGGGCTACGGCGGCAATCGCTGCTCCGGCCATCCTCCGGGCAACGCGTGCTTATGCCGCAAACCCGACGTTAAGGATTGGCAATGTGAGCCCGCGTACCGGTCCATTGGCTGGTTTCGCTGAGGCCGACGAGTATGTGCTTCAAGCCATCCAGCAGGTCTTTTCGGCCGGGTTGAATAACAACGGAAAGACCTGGAGTGTCGAGATCATCTCAAAAGACAGCCAGTCCAACCCGAACCGCGCAGCGGAGGTCGCCGCCGACCTGATCCTAGGTGACGAGGTCGATATTATCGTTGCGGCGTCAACTCCGGACACAGTGAACCCTGTCGCTGATCAGGCAGAGATCAACGAAGTTCCCTGCATCACAACAGACTGTCCTTGGCAGCCCTATTTCTTTGGTCGCAACGGCGTTCCGGGTGAGGGGTTTGAAACGACCTATCACTTCTTCTGGGGCTTGGAGGATGTGATCGCAGCATTCCTTGATATGTGGGACAAAACTGGCGTGACCAAGACAGTGGGTGGTCTTTTCCCCAACGATGCTGACGGTAATGCTTGGGGCGATGCGGAACTGGGCCTGCCTAAACCGCTCGCCGCAGCCGGCTACACGCTGACCGATCCCGGTCGCTATCAGCCTCTATCCGACGATTTCTCAAACCAGATCGCAGCGTTCAAGGCTGCTGGATGCGAAATCGTCACTGGCAACATGATCCCACCTGATTTCGCTACGTTCTGGAGCCAAGCCGCCCAACAAGGGTTCAACCCGAAGGTCGTGACCATTGGCAAGGCACTTCTGTTCCCATCCGTCATTGAATCGCTGGGCGACCGTGGTGACGGGTTGTCGACCGAGGTCTGGTGGTCACCGCATCATCCGTTCTCGTCCTCTCTCACAGGTATTTCTTCGAAAGATCTGGCAGAAGGGTACACGGCAGAATCTGGCCGACCTTGGACCCAACCCCTTGGCTTTAAACATGCCCTGTTTGAGGTCGTCGCGGATGTCGTCAAACGGGCGGATGATTTGGAAGACCCATCTTCGATCATTTCAGCAATCACGTCCACGAACCTGAACACAATTGTAGGGCCGGTAAACTGGGGTGATGGGCCGATGAACAACGTCACCAAAACGCCGCTGGTCGGTGGTCAGTGGCAGAAGTCCGGGGACACCTACGAATTGCAGATCGTAGCAAATAGCACCGCGCCCGAAGTTCCGGTGACAGCAGATATGAAACTGCTGGGCTGACCAGATGTTCGGTGCCGGTCTTGGTGCCGAACTTTCTACCAGAGAGAAGCATGTCGACAATCTTGAGACTCCAAGACCTGAGCAAGGCATTTGGCGCGGTCACTGTTGCCGATGCTATGAGCTATGAGGTCCAGCAAGGCGAAGCACTCGGGGTCATAGGTCCCAACGGTGCCGGTAAAACCTCGATGTTCAATCTGATCACCGGGACGCTCAAATCGAATTCCGGGGTGATAGAATTCAATGGGCAAAACGTGACGAAATGGAGCGCGGCAAAGCGCAGCCATGCAGGCATTGCGCGGTCATTTCAGGTCCCGCAGCCGTTTTCGGGCATGACTGTTTTCGAAAACGCAATGATCGCCGCCACGCAATCGGCCGGCTTGCATGGGCATCAGGCTGAGCGCTTTTGCCTGGAGGTTCTGGACCAAACGGAGCTGTTGCCCAAGGCAAACGTTCTAGCGGGCAGCCTGACTTTGTTGGAACGCAAACGCCTGGAACTGACACGCGCGCTCTGCGCCAAACCCAAACTGCTGTTGCTGGATGAGATTGCCGGTGGTTTGACCGAAGCTGAGTGCAAATCACTGGTTCAGACCATCAAGGACATCCACGCCTCTGGCGTCACCATAATCTGGATCGAACATGTTGTGCACGCCCTGCTGGCTGTCGTGGATCGTCTGATCGTCATCGACTTCGGAAAGAAGATCGCCGAGGGCGAGCCGCAGGCAATCATGGAAAGCGCTGAAGTCAAAGAAATCTATCTGGGGATCGAAGCCGATGCCTGATCCCATTCTTCAAACACGCGGCTTAAATTCTTACTACGGTGATTTCCAAGCGCTCTACGATGTCGAATTGGACGTTGGCGAAGGCGAAGTTCTTGCCATCATCGGTGCGAACGGCGCAGGCAAGACGACCCTGATGCGATCTATCACCGGGCTGCTGACGAACGGACCGGATCAGATTCACTACCGGGGTCAGGATATCAGCCGCCTTCGCGCAGACCAGGTTGCAGAGCTTGGCTTGGCGATGGTCCCAGAGGGTCGTCAATTGTTCCCCTCTTTGTCAGTCAAAGAAAACCTTATGATCGGGGCTCAAGTTGGTCGAGCGGGCCCTTGGGATTTGAAAGCCGTCTATGATCTATTCCCGATCCTTGAAGAGCGAAAGGATCAGGCCTCTACATCGCTGTCGGGCGGTCAACAGCAGATGGTCGCCATCGGGCGCGCATTGATGGCCAATCCCGATCTGATCCTCTTCGATGAAATCAGCCTCGGGCTCGCGCCGATCATCATTAAAGACATCTACGAGGCTCTGCCCGGCATCATCGGTGAGGGCATGAGTGCGATCATCGTCGAGCAGGACATAACCAAGGCACTGTCGGTCTCGAGCCGGGTCTACTGCCTGCAGGAGGGGCGCGTTTCGCTGGAAAGCGCGTCTGACACCGTTTCGCGTGAAGACATTTCACGCGCGTATTTCGGGATCGAATAATATGGAATGGCTGAACGCTATCGTGCAGGGAACTTTGCTGGGTGGGCTATACGCGCTGTTTGCCGCAGGCCTGTCGTTGATTTTTGGCGTCATGCGGCTCGTCAATATTGCCCATGGCGATTTGATTGTGCTGGCCGCGTACCTCGGGCTGACCGTGACGACCGCGACGGGGATGCACCCGATGGCCGCGTTGGTCATTGTCGTTCCCGCCATGGCGCTGATTGGGTATGCCCTTCAACGCGGCCTACTGAACCAAACTCTGGGCGATGATATTCTTCCACCGCTGCTTGTCACCTTCGGACTGAGCGTGATTATCCAGAACGGGTTGTTGGAGGTCTACACGGCCGACCCCCAAACATTGAATGCAGGTTCGCTGGAAACAGCCAGCGTTGCGGTAGGCGGTGTGACCCTCGGGATCTTACCGCTACTGACCTTCGGGATTGCCATCGCTGTGATCTGGGGGCTGCAATGGACCTTTTATCACACCGCGCTTGGTCGCGCGTTTCGGGCCGTGTCCGACAATCAAGACATCGCGCAGCTCATGGGCCTTAATCGTCGGCACATCTTTGGGCTGGCTATGGCTCTGGCGCTGGGCGTAACAGCAATCGCCGGTATCCTGCTTGGCATTCGGACAAGCTTTGATCCTTCCATCGGTGGCGGTCGCCTGATCTTTGGCTTTGAGGCCGTCATTATCGGTGGGCTTGGCAACCTTTGGGGCACGTTGATTGGCGGCGTCATCCTTGGGGTCGCGCAAACCATCGGAGCCAAGATTGATCCGGGCTGGCAGGTGCTTGCCGGACATATCGCTTTCCTTGTCATTCTTGCCGTTCGTCCGAACGGCCTCTTCCCGAGGATTTCCGGATGAACCTGCAGGACTACTCTGTATCTCGATCATCAAAAGCAGCACGTGTTGCAGCGATCCTGGCCGCAATCGGTTTGCTTGTTCTGATTGCAGCGCCCTGGTGGGCAGGCCGCGCCGACATGCGCCTGATGGGCGAGCTGTTTCTCTACCTGTCCCTGGCCACTCTCTGGAACCTCATGGCGGGTTATGCCGGTCTCGTCTCGGTTGGCCAGCAGGCTTACGTGGGCTTTGGCGGCTACATGCTCTTCGCACTTACGATGCTGGGCGGTCTGCACCCACTGGTTGCCATTGCAGCCGCAGGCGTGCTGGGGGCTTTGATCTCGATCCCGGTGGCTGTTCTGATCTTCAGACTTCGGGGCGCTTACTTTGCCATAGGTACCTGGGTCATCGCTGAAGTCTTTCGGCTGAGCTTCGCACAAATTTCTGCGCTTGGCGGGGGATCGGGATCTTCGCTACCCGTCGCCATTGTCAAATCTTTGGCGTCCGGTCGCGCGATGCGAGAGGCACTGAGCTATTGGCTGGCGCTCGGAGCCGCTGTGCTGGTCGTGACGGCCGTGTATCTCTTCCTGCGCTCGCGCCAAGGTTTGGCGTTGACGGCAATTCGCGACAACGAATTGGCCGCCGGTAGCCTCGGCATCGATATCTGGCGCACAAAGTTCATCGTGTACGTTGTCACATCGGCATTCACGGCAATGATCGGCGCGCTGATCTTCTTGCAAAAGCTGCGCATATCACCGGATGCGGCGTTCAGCGTCAATGACTGGACTGCTTTCGTTATCTTCATCGTGGTAATCGGCGGTATCGGAACCATCGAGGGGCCGATCATCGGCACTCTCGTCTTCTTTGCGCTCCGCGAAACTCTGGCGGACCTTGGCACTACTTACCTGATCGTGCTCGGTGTGGTCGCAATCGTTGTCATGCTCAAGGCACCGAAAGGCATCTGGGGCGTGATCCGCAGCCGCTATGATCTGCAACTATTCCCGTTGGGCTATCGCGTAAAGCACATCGGACAATCCAAGGAAAACTGAACCAATGGCCAGCCAGAAAAAAACGATCATCACATGCGCTGTGACAGGAGCAATCCACACGCCCACTATGTCGGATGCACTTCCGTACAACTATGATGACATCGCACGGCAGGCAATCGAGGCCGCCGAGGCCGGAGCGTCGATACTACATCTGCATGCCCGCAACCCCGAGAACGGTTCTCCATCGGTCGACCCGAATGACTTTGCGCCATTCCTGCCCCGCATAAAACAGGCGACTGACGCCGTTGTGAACCTATCGACCGGTGGATCGCTGACATTGTCCATTCAGGACCGGATCAACCCGGCCAAGACTTTCAGCCCCGAAATGTGCTCGATGAATATGGGCTCGATGAACTTCTCGTTTCACCCATTGGCCAACCGGTATGGCGATGACGATTGGAAATTTGATTGGGAGAAGGACTATGTCGCGAACTCCGATCAGAACATCTTTCGCAACACGTTCCGGGACATTCGCGAGGCGGCGGAAACACTTGCGCCGCATGACATCAAGTTCGAACATGAATGCTACGATGTGGGCCATTTGTATAACCTGAAATTCTGCATGGATATCGGGCTGTTCAAAGCGCCGATCTTTATTCAGTTCATCTTTGGTATACTCGGCGGCATCGGGTCCGAGGTCGACAACCTGATCTTCATGAAACGCACTGCAGATCGCCTGTTTGGCGATGACTACCGCTGGTCCGTTCTCGGAGCCGGCGGTGCGCAAATGTCGCTTGCTACCACTGCAAGTCAGATGGGCGGCAACCTTCGCGTTGGCCTGGAAGACAGCTTGTTCATCTCGCGTGGAAAGTTGGCCGAAAGCAACGCTCAGCAAGTCGCCAAAATTCGGCGTATCGTAGAAGATCTGGGCAGTCAGGTAGCGACGCCTGATGAAGCCAGGGAAATTCTTGATTTGAAGGGGGGAGACCGCGTCGCCTTCTGACGATTGGACTAACCTCCCATAGAGTGACTTATTTTTGGAATTTCGAAAATCCTTAGGAGATTGAACCATGCGATTGGTATATTTGGCAATCAGCGCGCTTTTACTGGGTTTTGTCACCGTTCAGGCTCATGCGCAAAACGAAGCCCAGGACATCACCAACCTTTTGCTCAGCAACCGATCTGGAGACTGCGCGGATTATGCAGGAGTGTATTCCGCTTCTGTGGAGGACGTCACGCGTCAACAACGGTTTAACTCCGAAATCGAAATCTCGGCAAATAGCCAGCACTGCACCCTCAAGACCAATGGCATTCCCAACCATGATTTCAACGGGCCTACAGCCAACTTCGCTAACAATGTACGCGAATTGCCTGGTACTTTTCGGATTCCCAGAAATCCGGAAAAGGCCCGCAACCAAACCGCGCTGTCGCAACGAAGTTATGATGCCATTTTGTTGAATGGCGTGCCGGTCGATTTGCTTTCGGCTGGGTGTTATCGCCCGAGCGGCTCGCGAGCAGACAAGAACGGCAATGTATTGGCGGGGTGTCGAGATACTGATCCATGGTTGCTCGATCCGCCGTCTTACGATCAGTATTTTGGTGTAGATCTACACAATGCCCATGCCCAGCCCGATGGCAGGTATCATTACCATTCCAATCCAAATGCTCTGTTTTTGGATCACGATCTTGATAAGCCGTCACCAGTTATTGGCTTCGCCGCTGACGGCTTTCCGATCTACGGGACGATATTCAAAGACAGGGATGGTACGATAAGACCTGCGATTTCCGGCTACCAACTCAAAACCACACCTCGGCCTGCACCGCCGAATGGTCCGGGTGGTACTCCGGACGGGACGTATATCGACGATTACGAGTATACCGGGACGGGAGATCTGGATGAGTGCAATGGCATGAATGTAGATGGCCAGTACGGATACTATGTCACCACAAGCTACCCGTGGGTGCTCAACTGTTTGGTCGGAAAACCTGACAGCTCATTCGACAAAAGGTGATCGCTAGCTCGTATTTTTGGAGGTGCAGTTTTGACCTATCCTGGATTGATCCAGACACTTGGTGTTTCCTCCGCGAAACTAACAATACGTCCAAATTGCTCGCAATTCTGATCTGATTGGGTTTGCCATCTGTTTAAAGCGGTCACAGTATTTCATTTAATTTGCGACTGCTGCCTTGGCACTCATATCAGGTGTTCTTTGCAAGCATGGTCAAAGGATGAATTCAGGCACGGCTAGGTGATTGTGCTGGCTATACACTGACAAGCTGACCACTCAATCAGAGAACGCTTCACATAACTCCCACAGGACGCTCGTGTTTCGGTGTTGTTCAGTAAACAGCCAGTGGTTTTGTACCCCGCCAATGAACGCTTCTATTAACGATGATGTCTTTCTTGCACCCAAGCCTTTTAGCCAAGCGTTTCTTTCAGCCTCTCTGATCATGAGAGATAGAATACTGGGGCGCCAAATGACTTGGCCCCGGTAAACTGTGGGTTGCGACGAAGCGACAAAAGCACAAGGCTCGCTTCGCCGTACGCTGTAGTTACTTCAGATAAGTGTTGAACCAATCAATGGTGCGGTCCCAGGCTAGGTTTGCCATTTCCTCGTCATAACGAGGCGTGCTGTCGTTATGAAAACCGTGGTTGGCACTTTCGTAGATGTAGGCCTCGTAAACCTTTCCGTTGGATTGAAGAGCAGCCTCAAAATCTGGCCAACCTGCGTTGATGCGCTCATCAAGCTCCCCCATCTGAATCAGCAGCGGTGCCTGAATTTTGGCTACATCTTCGGCTGCTGGCTGGCGGCCATAGAACGGCACACCCGCCGCCAGTTCCGGGTAGGCCACCGCAATTGCGCTGACCACACCACCGCCATAGCAGAAACCCACAGCGCCAACCTTCCCGGTGCAGTCTTCTCGGTTCAATAGGTATTCAAATCCATTGAAGAAATCGTTCATTAATTCGACCCGGTCCACTGTCTTTTGCAGCTCGCGCCCATCCGCGTCGTTGCCTGGGTATCCTCCCACTGACGTCAGACCGTCGGGGGCCAGTGCCATAAACCCGGCTTTTGCCAACCTGCGCGCCACATCCTCGATGTAAGGATTCAGGCCGCGGTTTTCGTGGATCACCAGCACCCCGGGCAGGGGCTCTTCAACGCCGGCGGGTCGGACAAGGTAGCCGCGAACATCACCGGTTCCATTCGGTGAAGGGTAGGTGATGTAGTCCGCGTGGATATCGGGATCGTTGAACGACACTTGCTGAGCCATCGCATAGTTCGGGCTGAGCAAGTTCAGCAGCGCGACCGCTGTCACGCCGCCGACCGCGAACTTGCCTGCGCGGTCCAGGAATTGGCGCTTGGTGATCTTGCCGTGCGCGTAAAAGTCATACAGGTCCAGAAGTTCCTGGTCGAAGTCTTTTGCCGTCATGCGAGTCATTGTGGATCTCCTGATGAGTTTGGCAGTCTGAAGGGTGGGTAGTATCCGATCTGAAGGTCTTGATTTGATTGAGCGTCTGGCTGGGCTTCCTAAGATAACGCCGGTGACCGTTCCTTGTTCGCGTACCGTTCGCGCAGCGCGTTCTTTTGAACTTTTCCCATAGTGTTTCGCGGCAACTCCTGGACGAGTTCGTAGCGGCGAGGATGTTTGAACCGCGACAGCTTGTTTCTGATGATTGACTCGATCTGTTCCACCTGAAGCTGTGCTCCAGGCTCGGCAACCAGAGCGGCAATGATTGCTTCACCGAAGTCTTTGTCGGGGACGCCGAAAACCGCCGATTCCTGAACGCCATCGACATCGTTCAAAACGTCTTCAATTTCTTTAGGGTAGACGTTGTAACCACCAGTGATGATCAGGTCTTTTGACCGACCTACAATCGACAGGTAGCCATCCTCGCTGTATTGGCCCAAATCTCCGGTGATGAAGAACCCACTCTCTCTAAGCTCTTCGGCGGTCTTTTCGGGCATCTGCCAGTAGCCTTGAAAAACATTGGGGCCACGCACTTCGATCATTCCAACCTCGCCCTGGGGCAGCGGTTCTCCAGTTTCAGGGTTGGTTACGATCACCTCGGTTCCGGGTAGAGCCATACCGACAGTTCCCGCGCGACGCTCACCGCTATAAGGGTTAGAGGTGTTCATGTTCGTTTCGGTCATACCATAGCGTTCGAGGATACGGTGGCCGGTGCGTGTTTCGAACGCCAGATGGGTTTCGGCCAGCAATGGGGCTGAACCGGAAATGAAAAGACGCATGTTCTCTGTGATCTCATCGGTGAATCCGTCATCCGCGAGCAATCTAGTGTAGAAAGTGGGGACTCCCATCAGAAGGGTCGAATGCGGCAATTCCTCCAGGATCGAGCCAACGTCGAACTTTTCCATCAGCCGCACTTTGGAACCGGCGAGTAGAGATGTGTTCATCGCCACGAAAAGCCCGTGCGTGTGAAAGATGGGCAACGCGTGAATCAAGCGATCAGAGTCGGTGATACCCCACAAATCGACAAGGGCTTGGGCGTTGGAAAGCAGGTTTCGGTGGCTGAGCATCGCTCCCTTGGACCGGCCCGTGGTACCGGATGTGTAAAGAAGCGCTGCGAGGTCGTCCGGCGCGCGATCCACGGTTTCGAATACACAAGGCTGTGCGTCCGCTTCGCGGCTCAAGCTTGGATTTTCTCCACCCAAGGTCAGCAGCTTTGCACCAGACCGGGTTGCCAATTGCTCGAATTCAACTTTGTCGTGGCTGTCGCAAACGATTAACGCAGGTTGCGCATCAGAGATGAAATAGTCCAACTCTGCCATGGTATAGGCAGTGTTTAGGGGCAGGTAGACAGCACCTGCCTGAACCGAAGCGGCATAGAGAGCAATCGTGTCGGCCAGCTTGGGCGCTTGCACAACGATGCGATCGCCGGGGGAAACTCCGCTGTTCTGCAAGACATGCGCGATCTGGGCGGTGCGCTGCAGAAACGCGTCATAAGAGACTACCTGGCCATTATCGAGTTGCAGGAATGGAGCCATGTTGCCCTCATGGCGGGCAAACAAACTGTCGTAAAGTGCATTAGTCACGCTGTATTTTCCCTAGGCTTTACCGCAAGCGTCGCAGTTGAAGCCGCGCGAATTGAACGCGAGGCTTGGATCGTGGCACGTGTCGCGAATTCTTCATGATAACGTTCTGTATTGTTCAAATCGTAAAGGTAGTTGACCATCGCGCCTCCGGACTGGACGCGTCCGTTTGGCGACTGATCTGCCTCGGCATGCAGGTCATGAAGCTCGGCGCCATTGCCCAAGTGAAAGCGCGCCACAGGATCCAGCGGCATCCCATCTTCGCGCTTGGCAAACATCAAGTACCGGGCGGCCATCGCGCGCACGTCCTGCGGTGTTGCTGTTTCTGCAAGCACGGCCTCGGCGGCATGCCCGTGTTCCGGGTGGTCTGTTTCACCGGCCAGCCAACGGTTTAGCCCGGGTATCGGGGACAATGTCACAAAGGTATCAAGCCCGCGAAGCTCTCGCGAAAGCTCGGTCACAACCTGCTTTATCAATAGATTCCCAAAGCTGATGCCCGCCAAACCCTTTTGGCAGTTTGAAATTGAATAGAACGCCGCGACCTTTGCCTGCTCGGCTTCGATCGGTTCTCGTGCTTCGGATAGAAGCGTATCTATTGCATCCGGGATTTCGGCGGTCAGAGCGACCTCAACAAAAATCAGTGGCTCATCTGGCATCGAAGGATGGAAGAACGCAAAACAACGACGGTCTGGCGGGTAGAGCCTTCGACGCAAATCGTCCAGATCGTTGATTTGGTGCACCGCTTCGTAGGCGACGATCTTATCCAGAACGCGGGCTGGGGTGTCCCAGCTGATTTGTTTGAGGACCAGAAAGCCCCGGTTGAACCAGCTGCGCAGTAAATGGACGAAATCTATATCCGTTCGCTTGAGTTCCGGTTTGGATTTGAGAAAGCGCAGCAGATCAACGCGCATGGCCACAAGTTCCTGCGTCGCACCAGACGGCTGGTTCAGCCGTCGCAACAACTCTTGCCGCCGTGGCTCTGAGACTTTACTAAGTCTTTGATAAAGATTGACACTTTGGTCACTGGCGTAGAGGCGGGCTGCTTCGGAAAGCTGAATTGCGTCCAACTCAAGTTGATCATTCAAATAGACAAAAAAGTCTAGTTTCTCCGCATCATTCAGGGTGTGGTAGCGCTCAAGGATCGTAGACGCGAGCGTGAAGCCTGATACTTCACCTTCGGCAGATAAAAGCGCCTCACATAGTTCGGCAATTGACCGTTTGTCATCCTTGCCGCGCCTTTTTTCGGGACGGTCCAGCAATTGGTTTAGTAGATCACCCAGAAACCAATTCCGCTGCATTTCAGGGCTCCATCCGACTGCTCAGGTACTCACCTGTTCGACGGTAGTGATCGATCAAATGCCGAGTTGCGCTGTCTGCATCGTGATTTAATGCGGCGTCCAGGATTTGCTGATGTTCGGCGGCGATGTCTCGCTTTTTGTAGCTCGACCCGCCGGCCGCCAGATAGCGGTATCGAATGTTCAGGTCATAAAGCTGCGAGCAATACCGCAGCAGCAAGGGCAGTTTCGAATTGTCCAACAAGGCCATGTGAAACGCCTTATGAGCGTCCTCAAAGTCGCGCGCTCCGTTCTGGCTGGCCTTTTTCATATGATGGTGACGCAAGACAAGCCGATCTTCCCAGGCCGCATCCGCATTGCTGATGGAAGCACGCAACGCGGTTTCTTCAAGGTTGCATCGAAGCAGAAGGATTTCCTCAAAGTTACACTTGCTGACTGGCGCTGCCCGAAATCCGCGCTGATCAATCCGTTCGACCAACATGTCTGAAGTCAAAAGGCTAAGCGCTTCACGAACCGGACTAGCGCCAGTGTCCAAAAGCCCACGAAGCTGTTCGATCTTGAGTTTTTGACCCGGAGGTAATTCTCCGGTCAGGATCATTTCGCGCAGCCTTCGATACGCTCCATGAGTGGCTGATGTCTCTTTGCCCTCAGTATCAAGCATGGCGTCCATATCCGACTGTTCCTATTTCGCGGCAAATACTCTTGAGTGCACTTAACTGAAGGCACTCGTTCCAGTCGATAGACCAACTGAAAGGTTCAGCGAGCCTTCGTTGATCAACCAGCGCCGAAGTACAAAGCTACGCGCCCCGCTTTTGTGCATAGGATCGTCTTCGGCCAGCTTCCGGGCGGTTTCAAGGCTGTCAGCGCGATAGATGATCAGCCCCATCCCCTGCATATGCTCGCCGGTTTCATCCGACATGGGGCCTGCAAAAGCCAGCTGCCCCAAACGTTCAAGCTGCGTCTGATAAGCCAAGTGATTTGGCAGTGACGCCTTTACGTCTTCGGGCGCTTTGGCTGGCGTGCTCAGCGCGACGTAAAGCTCCAAAGCAAGCGCACCGCGGCTTTTTGCTTCTGATTTGTAGTCTGCCCAAGCAACCATTTGCTGTCTCCAAAAATATCGATATTATTTGACATATGGCAAAATAGTCGGCAAAAATCAAGCGAGCTGACATGGATGGTGAAAATGAAATACCTGGTGGGAGAGACTTCGGAAGGCACAGCGGTTTTTGCTGTAAACGGCGAAAACGCAGTGAATCTAACGGCTTTGGACCCTGCCGTCGGTTCGGATTTGATGGGTTTGATAGCCAAGCCTGAACTGGCCGACTCACTTGCCAGCAAAATTGACGCCGCAAACACTGTGCCCGTGTCTTCCATCACTCCGGCATTGCCCGTTGCCGCTCCCGGAACGATCATTTGCATGGGGTTGAACTACACGGACCACATCAAGGAAGGCGGGTATGACATCCCGGAATATCCAACGCTGTTCATGCGCGGGAAGAACTCGATCATGGCGGCAGGGCAACCTATGGTGCGGCCTGCCTGTTCCGAGAAGCTCGACTACGAAGCCGAACTTATGTTGATCGTTGGAAAACGCGGCCGCCATGTCTCGGAGCAGGATGCACTGGATTATGTCTTTGGCTACACTGTATTCAACGATGGTTCGCTGCGGGACTATCAGCGCAAAACCGTTCAGTGGACGCCCGGCAAAAACTTTGATGACACGGGCGCGATTGGTCCTTTCACCGTGACGCCTGATGAGTTGCCCGAAGGGGCATCAGGTCTGAAGATTGAAAGCCGTGTGGGTGACGAAATCCTGCAAAGTTCGAACACGGCCAATATGATCTGGGGCGTTCGTCAGGTCATCGCGACGATCTCGGAATATACTACTCTGGAGCCGGGGGATCTTATTGCGCTGGGTACGCCGCCTGGCGTCGGACACGCCAAAAAGCCCAATCCCCGTTGGTTGAAGCCCGGCGAAACCGTTGAGGTCGAGATTGAAGGCATCGGAATTTGCACCAGCCCAATCATTGACGAAAAAGACGCCAAGTCCAAGGTGGCCGCAGCATGAGCGCACCAACCGGAGCAGAGCTGGAGGCACTTCGTGCCAAGGCGCAGCAAGATCACCGCGATCTGCGCGAGCGCATTCCACGCTTGTCGGATGACGCGATCGCCCTGATCCTGCGCGAATCCAGATCGCACTACGCGTGGACCAACAAGCCTGTTTCTGACGACCTACTTGAAGAGATCTACGACATCACGATCAACGGTGCGACCAGCATGAATACGTTGCCCGCGCGCTTCGTTTTCGTAAAAAGTCCCGAAGGGAAAGAGCTGCTTGCAAAGTCTTTAAAGCCCAAGAATTTGCCAAAGATGATGGATGCTCCGGTCACGGCGATCATTGCCTATGACATGGACTTCTGGAAGGAACTGCCCTTTCTTTTCCCGCACGAAGACCGTCGGCCATTGTTCGAAAACAAGCCCGACTACGTGGCAGACACGGCCTTTCGAAATGGCACGCTTCAGGGCGCCTACTTCATGATTGCGGCCCGGGCGGTCGGGTTGGACGTCGGCGCCATGTCAGGTTTTTCGAACAAGATCGTCGACGAGGAGTTCTTCGCGGGCACGACGCTCAAGTCCAATTTTCTTTGCAATCTGGGCTACGCGGACGAGACCGGATTGTTCCAGAAGCTTCCACGTTTTCCATTCGAAAAGGTTTGCTCTTATGCATGAGGAGGTGACGCTGTGGCTATGAAAGTGAAACCCGTCGTGACGTACCGCACGACAGCTCAATGCCCGACTCATGCGCGGACTGAAATACCAATTCGCGATCTTGATGTTGTTGTCGATGAACCCGTCGAACGCGGCGGGACAAATCTTGGTCCGTCTCCGACCGAAACCGCAATGGCAGCGCTGATCGCCTGTACGAATGTCATCGGGCACAAGAACGCATATCGGTTGGGAGTTGACCTCGGCACGGTGACAATCGACGCGAAATGCAGGCTGGATCGGCGCGGTGTCCTTATGGAGGAAGAGATCGATGTTCCGTTTCCGGAAATCGAACTCACCGTGAATTGTGAGACGCACGCCAGTCAGGAGGAGCTGACACGCGTGGGCGAGGAGACAGCTAAGTATTGCGCGATCGCAAAACTGTTTGAAGCGGCAGGCACGGACCTGACCGTCAACTGGGTCAAAACAAACAATTAAAGACAAAAGACCCGACTTTCTGGGAGGAGAGAAATGAAAAACTGGACCAAACGCAGCCTAGTGGGCGCTGCTCTGGCAGGCATCATGGCGATGCCCCTCGCGGCAGAAGAGACCATCTCTGCCGTCGTAATTGATGGCTATCCCGACCGCGCGTTGTGGGTCAAAGAGTTCACCAACTTCTTCATTCCAGAAGTGGACAAACGGTTGGGCGATTCCGGCAACTATAAGATGAACTGGCAAGAGAACTACGGCGGTTCAATCGTTAAGCCGAAAGGCGTTCTGGAAGGGATTCAGCTTGGCCTTGGCGACATTGGTATCGTCACAACCATCTTTCATTCTTCTAAGCTGCCCAGCCAGGGTATTTCGGGATCGACACCCTTCGTGGCATCGGACTCCCGTGCCGTGGCCAAGGCAGTTGATGAAATCGCGCGCGAATACCCAGCGATGCAGAACGAATTTGCTGCGCAGAACCAAGTTTACCTTGCCACGGGCGTTGTGCTCGACACCTATCAAATTTTCTGCACAGAACCTGTTTCGTCGGTCGCCGACCTTGAGGGCCGCAAAATCGCGGGAGCAGGCCTGAACCTGCGTTATCTTGAAGGGATCAAGGATGCCGCCGGTGTACGCGGGGGACTAACCGATTTCTACAACATGCTTCAAACCGGACTCGTCGATTGCGGCATGCTTTGGCCCGAAGCCGCAAAGACGTTTAAGATCGCGGAAGTAGCACCTTACATGCTCAAGGCTGATCTGGGAGCGGTGAATTCCAAGACCATCACCGTCAATGCCGACTACTGGGCTAGCCTCCCGGACGAAGTAAAAGACGTGTTGAAGGCCGTCGCCATCGACTACCGTGACCATGTCGCCGGCATCGCGATGGACCGCGCCGCTGCTTCGCGGGATGCGTATGTTGAAGCGGGTGGCACAATCGTTGAGGTTTCGGACGAAGACCGTGCCGCTTGGGCAAACGCCATGCCGAATGTCGCGCAGGAATGGGCCGCGACGCTCAACGATAATGGTGAGCAGGGCACAGAGATGCTGGCCGCTTACCTCGGCAAGCTTCAGGATGCCGGATTCACCGGCGTGCGTGACTGGACGGCTGAGTAACTGTCTGGCGATCCACGAAAGGGGCCTTTCATGCTGAAGACCGCAGTTGCTGGCCTGTCGCGGGTCGCCAATTCGCTCGCAATCGTCGCCAACGCCTTGGGTACGCTCGTCGTCCTTGCGTTGGTGGTCATTCTGAATGTTGACGTCATTGCGCGTGGTCTGTTTTCAGCTCCTCTGCGCGGGACCTACGAGATGGTACAATTCTCGGTCGTGATGATCGTTTTCCTGCAATTGGCCGACGTCGTCAGAGTGGATCGGCTGACGCGCTCAGACGGGTTCCTGAACCTGCTGCACCATCGCCGCCCGGGTCTGACAGCCAGCCTGAGGCGCATCATCAACGCCATATCTGCAATCTTTATGGCTTTGATTGCGTATGTAACCTTCCCAGAATTTCTTCATATGTGGGAGACACAGGACTACTTCGGAGTACCCGGTCTTTTCACATTGCCATGGTGGCCGGTCAAACTGGTCATCGCGTGCGGTACTGCGCTTGCCTGCGTGATCTTCCTGCTTAAGGTCGTCACGGCGCAGGACCGTCCGCAGCTTGTCCGCACCCCTGAACATGACGAGGCCGCAGAATGACGCCGATTGAGATTGGCCTGATCTCGGTCGTTGCCATCGTCTTTTTGATCTACGCAGGCGTCTACATTCCGATTGCTTTGGGCGTGGTCTCCTTCGTGTCGATCTGGCTGATGCGGGATAACTTCACGCTCGCGCTCAACCTGCTGAAGGTTGCGGTGGGCGACAGCGCGATGGAATACAGTTTCGCGACAATCCCGCTGTTTACCTTTATGGGGCTCATCGTTTCAAAAGCGGGACTAGGCAGGGACATTTACGAAGTCATGACCATGCGGTTCCGCAAGGTCAAAGGCGGTATCGGAATGGCGACCGTCGGAGCAAATGCTGTGTTTGCGGCCGTTACCGGGTCGTCCATTGCGTCCGCATCAGTGTTCACCAAGGTCTCGGTCCCGCAGATGATGGCGCAGGCATATAATCCACGTTTTGCGGTTGGGGTTGTGGCCGGGTCTTCGGTTTTGGGGATGATTATTCCACCCTCGGCGATGCTGATCATCTATTCCTTTGTCGCCGAGCAGTCCGTAGGGGACATGTTTCTGGCGGGAGTAATACCCGGTATCATGCTGGCAATAGCTTATGTAGGCGCGATCTGGTTGATGGGCCGTTTTACACCTGCATTTGTGGGCGGCCGGGTCGTCGAAGACACCGAATGGATGTCCGGGCGCGAGATCGCATCCAAGACCCTGCCCACATTGTTCATTATCACGGTAGTGCTCGGTGGCATTTACACAGGATGGCTAACCGCTGTCGAGGCGGGTGCCGCTGGGGCACTGGTTGCGCTCGTGATCGCAGTCGTACGCAAGTCCATGACACCAAGAGCGTTCTGGGACGCGTTGCTGGAAACCGGTCACATTACAGCGGCGATCTTGTTCCTGATTACGGCGGCTTCGATCTATAGTCGCATGCTGGGGCTGGCCGGGCTGCCCAATCAGTTGCAGGACCTGCTTGCAGGGAACTCGGCGTCCTTCTGGTCGATAATGTTGCTCTACGTTTTGTTGATGCTTTTTCTAGGGACTTTGCTGGATACTGCATCGATCATCCTGATCGTCGTCCCGTTGTTCTTGCCCATGGCCGAAGCCCTGGACATGTCGCTGATCTGGTTCGGGATCATCACCGTGGTCGGCGCCGAAATCGGACTTTTGACCCCGCCGCTAGGTATATCCTGTTTCGTCATCAAATCGACGATCAACGATGACCGAATATCGCTCAAGGATGTGTTCATGGGCGCACTTCCCTTTGCGTTCGTGATGCTGATCGTCCTGTTCATTTTGATCGAGTTCCCGATCCTCAGCCTTGCCCTGATTTAAGGAGGCCAAGATGCGCTCTGTCACCAAAGACAATATCACCGACGTGTTCATGGGATACCTGTCCAAGGACACCGATCCGCGGATGAGAGAAATCATGGGGTCTCTGGTCAAACACATCCATGATTTCGCGCGGGAAACCAACCTGACGCATGAAGAATGGCGCGCTGGGATTGCGTTTCTGGAGGGCTGCGCTGCGGTGGAAACTGAGGACAGGCATGAATTCGTGCTCGCCTCTGATGTGCTGGGCCTTTCGTCATTGGTGGACATGCTACATTCCAGTCCGGAAGCAACAAGTTCATCTGTACTTGGACCTTTTCACGTATCCGGCGCGCCCGCTCTGCCAGTCGGTGGGGATATGAAGCGCCACTACGGTGGACCTGTGCTGCTTGCTGAAGGCGTGATCCGGGATATCGATGGTAATCCGATTTCCGGTGCAGAGTTGGATATCTGGCAAACCGCACCGAATGGAATGTATGCAAGTCAGGACGAAGAACAGGATACCTATTCTTTTCACGGCCTGATGACTACCGGTGACGACGGTAAGTATGCATTCACGACCGTCAAGCCAGTTGAATACACAGTACCGTCAGACGGGCCTGTCGGGGACATCCTGCGCGCCTGCGGCCGCCATCCCTGGCGACCTTCGCACCTGCACTATATCGTCAAAGCTCCTGGTTATCGATCTTTGGTGACTGAGATTTTCCCCGACGACGATCCTTATTTGGATCAAGATACGGTCTTTGGTGTTCGGGATGATCTGGTGATGACCTATGTTGAAAGGCCAGTTTCGGAATTTCCGGATGGCATGGAGCTTTCTGGTAAGATCACTGAACCTTTCTTGCACGTGAAATTCGATGTGAAGCTTGCCAGATCCTGAACGATATTGAGGAGGCTTGAGGTGCTGAAACATATCTTCATTTTAGGTGCCGCGCTGTTTTGCAGTACCGCCATCGCAGAACAGCGCCCGATCTTTGACGCGCACATTCATTACAGCCACGATGCCGTCAAACTGGTTCCTCCTGAACAGGTGGCCAAAATCCTTCGGGATGCGGGCGTGCGGAAAGCACTAGTTTCCAGCTCGGATGACAATGGTACTCAGCTGTTGTTGGCCGCAGCACCAGATATCGTTGTTCCGGCACTGCGCCCTTACCGGCGTCGCGGTGAAATCAACACCTGGATGCACGATGAAACCGTAATCGACTATTTGGAAGAAAATCTGACCAAGAACGACTACGAAGCCATCGGCGAGTTTCACGCTTACGGAGACGACATTAAGACGCCGGTTATCCAGCGCATGATTGCACTGGCGAAAGAGCGGAACCTCATTCTACACCACCACGGCGATCGAGAGGCAGTTGACCTGATCTTCGAAACCTGGCCTGAAGCTCGGGTACTGTGGGCCCATTCTGGCTTTGACGACCCGGCGAGTGTTGTTGACGCGCTGGACACCTATCCCAGGCTTTGGGCCGATTTGGCATTTCGTTCGGACATGGTCTCACGAGGCAGTATCGACCCGAATTGGAAGGCTGCGTTCGAAGCCCATCCCGATCGGTTTATGGTCGGTACGGATACATTTGCGCCGGAACGTTGGTACTATGTCGGCCCCCACGCAGATTTTTCGCGTGAATGGTTGGATTTGCTGCCGGACCAGATTGCGGACAACATTGCCTATGCCAACGCCGAACGTTTGCTGGCATCACAATGATCCGCTGCGCTGTCTGGTGTATGATTTGGTCCAGCACGGCTTTTGCTTGTGACGTAACTGGGCAACGTATGAATTCGGAAGTTCAAAACGCACCCGAGGTTTATCTGTCCGTCGATGAGATTCCGTTGGCTCAACCGTTTTCCGTATTGGTTTCTATTTGTAGTGAAACTGCCGTGGGCCAAATGGGTGTGGATGCAATCATGCCCGCTCATCGACACGGTTTGAACTATACCCCCAAAGTTACCGCCTTGGGCGGCGGAGCGTTCCGTGTTGATGATATGCTGTTTCACATGCCGGGTTTGTGGGAGCTGCAGGTGAATGTCGACATCAATGGCCAATCAATTTTCTACTCGTCAGAAATTACGCTGAAATGAAGCTGTGGTTTACAGCTGCGCTAATCGCCTTGGCAGGTGCAGTGCGTGCAGAGGTATTGCTGTCTGCAGACGAAATTGAACAAACGCTTTCCTTTGGGCCTTGGCCGCCATCCTTCCATTCGGACCCAAGCAATAGGGTTTCGAACAATGCCAGAGCGATCGCGCTTGGAGAGGCCTTATTCAACGATCCGGTGTTGTCCGTCGACGGTGCATTTTCTTGTGCAAGTTGTCATGATCCTGAACAGGCATTTACAACGCCAGAGGCCCGGGCGCTCGGCCGTGTACTGTTAGATCGAAACACTCCATCGTTGCAGAACCTAGCCGGACTCCGCTGGTATGGGTGGGGTGGCAAAAGCGATAATCTTTGGGCAGCCAGCCTGCATCCGATCATCGAAGAACAAGAGATGGCCCACAATGCCGATAGCCTAAAAACCGCTATCTCAGAAAGTACCTACATTGATGAATTTGAAGTCTTGTTTGGCGACATTCAGGTTCAAGATTCAGAGCTTGTGCTGGTGAACATTGCCAAAACTCTATCCGCCTACTTGGAAACTTTGGCTACGGACCAGACACAGTTTGACGCATTCCGCGATGCATTGGAGAACCAAGATTTAGCAGCGGCTGTGAGCTACCCCGAAGCTGCGCAGCGAGGTCTTCAGCTGTTCATAGGGCGTGGAAACTGTGTGTTGTGCCACAATGGTCCGAGATTTTCCAACAACGAGTTCCACGACGCTGGTGTGCCATATTTTCTGAATGAAACCGAGGTCGACGAAGGGCGGTTCGGTGGGCTGAACTTTTTACTCTCAAGCCCCTACACACTGGACGGCAACTGGAATGATGATCCGAACAGGCAAGGTGCTTGGGCGGTTCGAAATGTACGAAGGAACCATTCAGATTTTGGAACCTTCCGCACGCCCAGCTTGCGGGGAGTGTCTGAAACCGCTCCGTACATGCATAACGGCAGCCTAAGTGATCTGAACGCAGTGATCCGGCATTACAGTAAGATTGATACGGAAAGACTGCACGCCGACGGTGAAGCCATTCTCTCGGAATTGAATTTGTCGGAGCAGGAGATTGCAGACTTGGTTGCATTTTTGGTGACGTTGTCGAAGGAGCTTTACTAGAGCGTCTTTGTTCACAGCTCGGGAATAGGCTATTTGGCTTGGTCAAATTCCGCGGGCTCACAAAAATAAATGCGGCGAGACTGGCTATACCGTCACCTTAAGTCGACAAGTCAATTTCATCGGACGAAGTTAAGGGTGGGAAGCCGCCATTCGCTGCGACTACGACTAAGTCTCCGGTCACTGAAAAAGCTGACTCTGTAGTAGTTGTAGGAGGCAGGGGCTCCCAAGGACGCCCCTCCGTTCCAGTCAATTTGCGCTACGGTTTCAGTTGGTCGCTGATTGCAGCAATACCTGCTTCGGCGCAGATATCGTCGAATTCCTTTCCATTTGCATCCTCGCCGGGAGACCCAGCAATTCCGATGCCACCGATGACGGCACCTTCGTAAATGATCGGGATGCCCCCGGAAAGTGTAATCAGACCGATTTCATTGAAGACAGCACCCAACGTGGGCTCATGCTCGTTTTCGGCCTCAATCACCGAAGTCGCTTCGCGTCGTGACGCAGCCGTGATTGCTTTTCGGCTACTGGTGTGGATGGTGTGCGGAAATGCGCCTTCGCGCATGAGTTGGACGCGGGGCTGAGCACGCTGATCCACAACTGTGACCGTTGTCGCAAATCCCATATCAGCGCAAGTTTGAGATGCGACGGTGGCGGCGGTTTGCGCCCACTCGAGAGGGATGCTCATTTCCACGTGCGGTTCGGCGTACGCGGAGCTGGCCAGTAAAGCGGAAGAAGCGCAAAACGCTTTGGTAAACATTTTCATTTTGGTTTCCTTTTTCAGGGAGGTAGGAGGAATTGCAGGTGCATCGCACAGGGGACTGGCCGTTGTTGACCAGTTTGCGATACGCGTCGTCTTCGTTGATAGGGTGAGCCCTTGTGGGCATTCGGACTTTAACCGTCCGGATCTTCATCGTCTGTTTCACCGGGGTCATTACTGGGGTCGTCATCGGTCCAGGTAGAAAGAATCTCACCACTCTCCGGATCGAGGTGGAATTCGATTTCGTCTCCGTCGTCGTTGATAACTTCGATATCGATCACAACTTTATCATTGGAGTGCTCCAACGCGATTTCTGCGATTGTGCCAGGTTGCTCTTCAAGCGCGATTGCAATCGCTTTGTTGAATGTCAGCGAAGACCTCAGAGATGGTTGGCCAGCCGCCAATTGTGCGCTGCTTGCCGTGCACAGCAGGGCAAACGTCATTGCGCTTGCCGTTAATACCGCTAAATTATTCACGCGTGGTTTCCCTTTTCATCTGCGAAGCGGTTCATTCCGCCTGCAACACTAATTAGGGAAGACGTGCTCTCCACGACTTTGCCTGCAGATGACAGATTGTTCAGGTTTGAGAATCTCCAACAGCTCTGCTTGGCCGCAGGAAAAAACGTTTGAAGGTATCACGTCAGGTCACTTCAACTAGCTTTGGCCTCTCTCTGTTCGGAGGCGACGCCCTTTTGGCATGTTTCGCTTGAACCCGTGGCCTACTCTCTGGAGGAACGTAGTCGTCGCGACACATGCGCAGCGATCTGCGCCTTCCAAACACCAAACCGGTCAACACCAGAGGGAGTTCCTCGACCGAAAGCGCAAGCCGTTTCAGCTTGGCGCCAATCCAGGATTTGTTGCTAAAAACCTTGGTAGTCCGGTGTCCCGTGTCTTGCTCACCAAAGCTGGCATTTGGATCGAAGACATCAAGCTGCACAGCCTGACAGGGTTCAATCTGAAATTGTCGCATCCAGTGTCTCGTCCACAGAAAGGCTTCCATCATGTGATAGCCATTTGCTTCTCGCAGCAACCTCTGAGCGGCCTTTGGTCCCAGAACATAGGCCGCCGCGCCGCGTTTGTTTTTGTAGATGCGATGCGCAGCGACCTTTAAGCCGGCGTTTCGCCAAACCGGAGTTCGACTGAGTTTGTGCTTTAAGACTGCAAACTCAAGATCATAAACACAGCTCCAACTATCACGACGTCTCTCGATATAGTCGAGAACGTCTTTGAAATTCTCAGAGAGCAATACATCGTCTTCAAGGACGCAAACCTGTTCAGCCTGCTCCGCAATGACCTCCCAAGCGCGCCAATGAGAGAAGGTGCACGCCACATCTTGTGCCCGGATCGCTCTGGTCCATTCGTTGGCTGCGTTCTGCAATACGCGCGTCGGCAGATCGTCGACAGAAACGGCATTGATAAATTCCAGATCCAAGCCCAACCGCTTTGCTTGAGCCTGTTGAAAGGCCCGCCGAGAGGCTTTGTTTGGCGTATTGATTACGAGTATTCGCATATTGGGTTTTCCCTGTGGATCTTAGCGGCGAACGTGCGATTGCCGTCAGACCTACCGCAGGATTGCAACAAGACGGCGAAAGGCGGGCAAAGTCTGTTCTTGGTACAAATGTCAGCCAACCGTGAACTGCCCCATCATCCCGCAATCCTCGTGTTCCAGAATGTGGCAGTGGTACATGTACGGGGCGTCGTTCGTTGCGGGATGGTCGAACCGGACCAGCACCTCGGACCATTCGTTTTCGACATGCACCATGTCCTTCCAACCCTGTGCGTAGGCGGTTGGTTCCGCGCCATTCTGCGACAGGATGCGGAATGAACATCCGTGAATGTGAAAGGGATGCAGCTGGTCGTCCGAGGCGATCCTCCAGATTTCTGTGTCTCCTTTGCGGACACGTTCATCAATGCGATCCATGTTCATGGGTTGGCCATTAATTCCCATTCCGCCGTCGCCACAAACGTTGCCCCAAAGGGTGGCAAGGGTCGCAAGTTCTTCGCTTCCACCCATATTCAGTTGAAAGGATCTGGTGATCGTTGCTGCGGTTCGATCTGCAGGGGAAAGGTTGGCCAGCCTGTCGGGTAACGACCCTGTAAACCCCGTTTCTGTGCGTCGGTTAAGAACCAAGGCAGGGAAGCTATTGCTGCCGCCGCCAAACAAGGAACCCATGAATGCCATGAGCCCTTCGGCCTCACCAAAACTCACCATCAGTGCATTGGTGTCAGTCGTTCTCGTGTCGATCAGAACTTCATAGCGTTCACCCGGCGACATCAGGATGCTGTCGGTTTGTACCGCCGATGCCAGAAAGCCGCCATCTGATGCGATCACGGTCAGCGGCCCGGTTTGCAAGGACAAGGTCAGAAATCGCGCGTTGCAAGCGTTCAGAATACGTAGGCGAACCAAACCCTGCGGAACTGACTGAGCGACTGGAGCGATTGCTCCGTTCACCACGAGGGTGTCGCCGGTGAAACCTTCTTCGAACACTTCGCCTGTCAGGACATAGTCCATCTGACCAGAGCCGTTGAACATCTTGTCCTGCAGAACCAGCGTAAAGTCATCAACGCCATAGGTATTGGGAATATCCGCAGACTGGCTGGCGTCATCCTCGATCAACAGAACTCCTGCCAAACCAGTGTAGGTCTGCCTCGCCGTTTTGCCGTGCATGTGCGAATGGAGCCAATTCATCGAGGCGTGCTGCACGATGGGCACATCCGGTGACCAGGTCTGTCCGGGTTCGATTTCCTGATGCGGGCCGCCATCGACTACGCCCGGTATGTGCAACCCGTGCCAATGCAAAGTCGTAACTTCGCCGATCCGGTTCGTGACCTCGAAGGGGAGCGTCTGCCCCTGTTTCACCCGCAGCACCGGCCCGAGGTAGGAGTGGTTGATACCGAACGTGGCGCTGCCAGTACCGGTGCCAAAGTCATGAGTACCAGACCGCAGGTCCAACTTGATCCGGCCGTCGATTCCGCCTGTCACATCGGTGATCGGGATGATCGGCAAAGGACGAGGCGCGGCCTGCCCCCAAGCTGTGCCCGACAAAGGAAGCAATGCGGCTGAGCTTGCCGCAGCTAAGAAATCGCGTCTGTTCAACTGTTTCTCCGTAGTGTGCCAACGGACCGTCTTGGCCCCAGAAGACGCGTGGAGGAACGAGGTAAGCCTGCCAGCGCCGCTGGTGACACAAACAGCATCTCGGCTGCCCGTAAGATGTCTGGAACATTACCGATTGGTAATGTTGGCAGGAGGCTTGATCCGAGTTGCGCGCAGAAGGGTGATAATGTCCCGCTTAAAGTCTGCGAAATGCAATTCTAACTTTCAGGCCCGGTTCGTTATCGCTCAGCTCAACATCGGCTTCGTGCAGGGCTGCAATGGCTCTTACCATTGAAAGGCCCAATCCGTGTCCGGAACTGCTGCGGCTTTTGTCGCCTCTGAAAAAGCGTCGGAAAACGCGCTCGTGGTCTTTGACTGGAATGCCGGGGCCATCATCTGCGATGATAAGTGTCGCATGTTCATCGCCTGCATCTACAGTGACATCTATCGTTGTACCTGCAGGGCAATGGCGCAGGGCGTTTTCGATCAAATTCGACGCCAGCTGCAGTAACAAGGCCCGATCCCCGAGCACCAACGCCGCCGAAGGTGAGCGTGTCAAGCGTAATACCTGGCTCTGGTTTTCTGCTGAAGGCTCAAACACTTCGAACACTGTCTCTGCCACAGTGTCGAGGTCCACCTTTTCAAACCTGGCTCGCTGATCTCCAGCTTCGACTTGCGCGATCCTTAGCAAGGCATTGAAGGTCGTGATGATGTCTTCTACCTCGGCCAAAGCCGACCCGGCTTCGGAAGGGTCGGGCTGTGACTGGCTTTCCAGCCGCTCAAGCCGTTGGCGTAACCGCTGCAATGGCGTGCGCAGATCGTGGGCGATGTCATTCGAAATCTGCTGTTGGGTCTCCAGTAAGGTTTCCAGCCGACCGAGCGTCGCATTGACGCTTTCTGAGACCCGGCTCAGATCGTCGCTGGCTCCGTTCGAGATCGGGATACGCGCTTGAAGGTCACCAGTTGAAACGCGGTCCAGCGTATTTGAGATATCAACGATGCGTTTTTCGGTTATCTTGCCAACCCAGACTCCTGCCAGCAATCCGGCGGCAATCGCGAGCACAGACCCGATGAACAGCGCGACTCCCAAAGCTTCGACCACCTCACTGCCCACATGATCGCCAGTCCCCTGAATGAACTCAAACGGGCCAATGCGGGTTTGGGTGAGCCAGTAACCGGTGACTTCGTCTTCGAGGTCTCCATCGATTTCGATGTCATCAACCGGGATGAACTGAACATCGTCACCTGTCACCGCAGCCAAGTCTATCTCCAATATGTTTCCAGAGACAGTTCGACCGTTCCCATCAAGCAGCAGGAAAATCCGTGAGTTTTCGAAGTTCACCGTTTGGAGTGCCTTGACGTGCTCGGTCAAACGGTCCGCCCCGTGGTCGGCATAAACGCCCATCAAGGTTTGGGCATCCGCACGCATCTGATCGAACGTGCGATCCCGAATTTCATAGATTGAAAGGCGATAGGCCCCGAAGAACATCAGCGCGACCAGCACCGAGTAAAGCAAAGCAAACTGCAGTGACAGTTTCGTGGATGTGCTGCGAAGACCAGACCAGGGAATTTTCATGTTAAGCATGCAGGCTATAGCCAAAGCCACGAACCGTATGGATCAGATCTTTGATGAACGGTTTGTCGATTTTCTGTCGCAGGCGGCTGATATGAGTCTCGACCACGTTGGTCTTTGGGTCGAAATGGAAATCCCACACCGCCTCCAGCAACATTGTGCGCGTTACAACTCGACCTTCGTTGCGCATCAGATGTACCAACAGCCGGTATTCGCGGGGTTGTACGGCGATTTCTTGACCCCCACGGGTGACCGTATGTGCAATCAGATTGACTTCGAGATCGGCGACTTTGAGCGTGGTTGGCTCTGATTGCATTGGCGGGCGTCGCGTCAGTGCCATCAGCCGGGCCGACAGTTCCGAGAACGCAAACGGTTTCACCAGATAGTCATCCGCACCGGCTTCCAACCCATCAATACGGTCATGCAGGCCGTTCATGGCACTGAGGAATATGATGGGTGTCTTTACATCAGCACTGCGAATGGATTTGACCAATGCCAAACCGTCGAGTTTGGGAAGCATTCGGTCAACAATCATCACATCAAAATCGCTGTCTAATGCCTGCAAGAAGGCCTGTTTGCCGTCAGACGCGACTTCGTAGGTGTGTCCCAGCGCATTCAAGCTGGAGCTGATGTATTCCGCCGTCTCGGCATCATCTTCGACAATAAGTACGCGCATTGCTTGGGCCTGCAGATTGGTTTTGACCACTCTATTGGATTCCCACCCCCGCCTGCTAGCACATTACCAAATTGTATAATTGCGCCCATGATCCGAGGATTTCGAGAACCTTAGTCGATACCTACACTCACAGGATGGACCCATGGTTACTATCGACCCCAGCTTTCAGGCGCGCAGTACTCAGCCTGCGCCCTTTCACACATTCAGGCTCACGGCGTCTCAACGAAACATTTTGTTCAGTTGTTTGGTCGGTTTTCTTATCCTTCGCGTTTTGCTGATTTTCTGGCTTCCGATCACGGACACGACTGAGGCCAGATACGCTGAGATCGCCCGCAAGATGTTGGAGACCGGGAACTGGATCATGCCTCAGTTTGATTACGGTGTGCCGTTCTGGGCAAAACCTCCGTTGCACACATGGGCTTCGGCAATTGGAATGAAGCTCTTTGGTGTTGGACACTTCGGCGCGCGATTTCCAATCCTTTTGTTGAGCATGGCTACGTTGGCTGTGACTTATTCATTGATGCGGTACCAGCGCGGGACCGATCAGGCCCTGATAGCAGTAACCGTCCTCACGTCATCGCTTTTGTTTTTCGGCGCGTCTGCCTTTGTGATGACGGATATGGCGCTTGTTTTGGGAACCACGCTCTGCATGGCGGGCTTTTTTGTCTGTGTCACTGCGCCCGACCGCGTTGGCTGGGGATATCTGTTTTTCTTCGGCCTGGCTTTTGGTCTGCTGGCGAAGGGGCCGGTTGCCGTTGTTCTGACTGGCATCCCGATCTTCCTGTGGCTGCTGATTGGAAACCGTTGGTCCATTCTGAAACGATTTCCATGGCGCATTGGTCTGTTACTGACGATTGTCCTATCTCTGCCATGGTATCTGGCGGCTGAGGCCGCGACGCCGGGATACCTGCGCTATTTCCTGATAGGAGAGCACATAGAACGCTTTCTGGTCTCCGGCTGGCAGGGTGATCTTTACGGCAACGGACATGCCGAACCCAAAGGGATGATTTGGATCTTCGCGTTGGGGGCGTTCTTGCCGTGGACCTTTTTCGCAGCTGCGCTTGTACTTCGGCCAAAACAAACGTCGCGACAGTTTCGAGAGGATGACAGCGGCTGGCACAGCTACCTTCTGCTTTGGTGTCTGTCACCGTTGATACTGTTCACATCTGCTGCCAACATCCTGCCCGCTTATACGCTACCGGCGTTACCGGCTGCAGCGTTGCTCTTGGTTTCGCTATGGACGATAGACAGGGCGCGGAAGGACGGGGCTATACGCCTCGCCTTTATGGGTGCGCTGGTCGGCAGCGGTGCTGTTTATCTATGCCTTTTGCTTGTTATTCTTGCAAATCCGGAGCGCGTGAAATTGCGATCAGAAAAAGACCTGATCGAACAGGCCGTTGCAATAGCACCCGATATGCAAGTGACCTATTGGGGCAGCCGCAGCTATTCCGCTGAGTTCTATTCCGCAGGAGCCGTGCACACGACCGAGGACCCGGTCGTTATTGAGCATATGCTGTCTAATGCACATCCGGATGCTTTGGCCGTGGAACCTCATGACTTACCAAAGATCAAGCATCTGATCGGAAGCCGGTTTCAAAACCTTGGCCGCATTGGTCGTCGGCATCTTTTTGTCGAGTTTCCCCAGGTGGGAGGGCGTACATGAAACAGGAACGTATTGCGGCGTCCTATCGCTTGGCCAAAGATTTCAATCTGTGGAAAGCACCAATACCGACACTTTCCATCGTTATCCCCGCACATAACGAAGAACGAAACATCGGCGAAGCAATTAGCAGGGTTCACGCCGAAGTCACATGCTTGGTCGATCTCTATGAGATCATCGTTGTCGATGACGGCAGCACAGATACCACTTTGTCACGCGCAAAGGCTTTGGTCGCAGATTACCCGCTACGTGTTTTGCGGCTTTCGCGAAACTTCGGCAAAGAGCAGGCAATCATGGCAGGCCTGAAGGTCAGCCGTGGAAAGGCTGTAGTGATCCTGGACGCCGATTTGCAAGAACCTTTGTCTTGTTTGAGTGACATGTTGAAAGCCTATGAAGACGGCTATGAGATGGTCTATACGAGCCGCGCACATCGCGCAGATGAACCCAGATCCAAACGGCTTTTTACACGGCTTTTTTACAAACTGTTGAACCTTGGCGCCGATGTAACCATCCCGCCGGACTCGCGAGATTTTCGGTTGATGGACCGACGAGTCGTAGATGCGCTTTGCGACCTACCCGAAAGCAATCGCTTCATGAAAGGACTGTATGGCTGGGTGGGCTTTCGCAGCAAGGAAATCAAGATCGAGCTTGAGCCCCGCATGCATGGTACGTCGAAGTTCCGATTGATCGAATTGATGAAACTCGCCCTTACAGGGCTCACGTCTTTCACAACTTGGCCGCTCAGAATGTGGACCCTCATCGGATTTTCCATTGCGGCACTGTCCATTGTCTATGGTGCTTGGATCGCAGCCCGTACCCTTGTGTTCGGTATTGATGTCCCGGGATGGTCCACACTTGCTGCCGCGATATTCCTTCTCGGAGGCGTGCAACTGGTTTCGGTAGGCATTCTTGGCGAATACGTTGCAAGAGTTTTCGGAGAAGTGAAAGGCCGCCCTGGTTTTATAGTTGCGGAAGATTTCGGCCCCAATCTGGACGGATCGCCATGATAGCTCAAGCCTGCCGGTTTGGAGCAGTTGGAGTTTTAGCTACACTGGTGCATATAGCGCTCGGTCTATTTCTGTTTCGCTGTGGCATCACACTTCATGTTGCAAATGCATTGGCTTTCTGCGGCGCCTTTTTGTTCGGCTTCACAGCGCATTACTTCTTCACCTTTGCGGACAAGTCTGCCCCAATCTTAGTAGCACTGTCGCGATATTTTATAGTCGCGGTGACGGGTTATGTGCTGAATGGCGGGATACTGATCACCGCAGAGTCGACAGGGAGAATTTCAGCTGAGCCCGCCCTCGTGTTGGCTGTTGTTCTTGCTGCATTATTGTCCTTCTTCCTAAGTCGAAATTGGGCATTCTGATTGGCGGAAAAACAGTTCCCTTTTCGATCGAGAAAAGGTTGAAGATTGATTTAGGCGGCTGCAGCAATATGAACACTGAGCCGACGTTGCGTTCGAATTAGAGCGCTGCCGGAGCATTGGGTAACCGGCAGTACAGCTTCACAATCAGGCACTGATGGCACCATTATTGGAGACAACTGGAAAAAAGAGGCTGGCTGAGGCAGTCTGAAGACCCACGCCTAAGCACGAGGTCTTGGAATGCCCCAGTACAATGACATGTTCGAACTATCGGTCGAGGACATTGATCTTATTGAAACCTCCTTGCGACGCGCATTGGCTTCACTATCTCATGAAGCAACCGGCGAGCTTGAGGGTGAAAGAATGGAGCGGGAAGAGTCACTACGCCGTATTCAGTCCCTGTTAGGCAGGCTTCATGACCAGAAGATTTTCTACCGGCCCAAAAGCGGTGTTTATGTGGGTGGATAAGGTTGCGCACTTCGCCGCCGCGCCTGACGATCTGTTTGTTCAATGAGAACCCGCCTTCGCAATGGAGTCTCGAATGCCGAGCCGGTGATGGCCGTTCGGCCGCCCCAAGTAGTTCGCTCGCGCAGAGCACGGTTAAGACACCTAGTGCGAAACTTGCCGGCGCAACCCACAGATGACAGCTATGACGGGCCGCACTGCAGCATCAAAATCCCCAGCTGGTTGGTGGCTTTGGGGCGAGTCCGCTTGCGGAATGCAAATAGTCGTTTCGGCAGGTTCGTTAATTTCCTCGCGTTCTCAAATTACTCGGTCATTTTTGTTTGACCTGAACATCTAAATGGCGGTTTAGAACTCTTGGGATGGACGGTTAAAACCTACTGTGATCCTATGCTGTCGCAGTTCATGGGCATTCAAT
This sequence comes from Ruegeria atlantica, assembly GCF_013032505.1. GTDB lineage: Bacteria > Pseudomonadota > Alphaproteobacteria > Rhodobacterales > Rhodobacteraceae > Ruegeria > Ruegeria atlantica_F. The sequence goes on along the minus strand of NZ_WQCG01000002.1, from coordinate 901,797 downwards.
GCGATCAGCTTCGTATATTGTAGGTATTTTGATAGCCATTGCCGCCAGCATTGGCCTTTATTTGGTTTCTTACCAGTACTTCGTTTCAGAGGAGCTTTCGAAAGCTCAGGGCCGGCTCTCTCTTTACCAAAGCTCGGTGAACAGCGAACTCGAGCGATTTTCCCACCTCACATATGTGCTGTCACAGGATTCCTTTGTAATTGGAACAGCCGAAGGGGACGGCACCGGAACTTTAAACCGACGCCTCGAGGATTTTGCGGCGCAGGCGGGGCTGGATGCGATCTACCTGATGGACGAAGACGGGATCACGATTTCCTCATCGAATTACCGCGACACTGGGAGCTTTGTTGGCCAGAACTACGCTTTCCGCCCGTATTTCCAAACTGCCATTTCTGGTAAACAAGGCCGCTTCTATGCCATCGGGGCAACGACTGGTCTGCCAGGCTACTTCATCGCCAACGCAGTGCTTGACGACGAGGGAGCTTCAACTGGCGTCATAGCGATTAAGATCGATTTCTCTAATCTTCAGGATAGTTGGAAAAACTCGGGTGAACAGGTTCTTTTGGCCAATGAAGACGGCGTCGTTTTGCTTTCTTCGAACTTGGATTGGCGATATCGCGCGTTGGCGCCATTGTCAAAACCTCAGCAAGAGCGGATTCGGGATGCTAGGCAGTTTCCGGGGCAAGACTTAGATGCGTTGGATTGGGTTGAGTTGCCGGGAGATCAGGCCAGAATTGCTGGAACGAAGCGCCTGCACCTTGCAGCAACGGATTTGCCCGATGGCTGGTCGCTTCACTATTTTGCAAGTGACGATCAGGCCGTAGCACGTAGTTGGCTTGTAACCGCAATCTTTGTCCTTTTAGCGGGGCTCGCATTTATCTTTTTCCAGATACAACGCGCGAGGCGCGTAAGCGCGGCCTTGGAGCGGTCCGAAGAAGAAGAAGCAAAGCTGCGGGAGGCAAATGAAAGGCTCGCTATCGAAATCGACGACCGCAAGACAGCCGAGCGGAGCCTCAAACGCACACAAAGCGAGTTGGAACGCGCAAGCCGATTGGCGGCTCTGGGGCAATTATCCGCGTCGGTCACGCATGAACTAGGCCAGCCGATCGCAGCGATGCGCAATCACCTGGTGGCAGAAGAGATCTCATCTTCCGGTGAGTCCAAGCTACCGCAAAAAATTGGAAGTCTGGTCGACAGGATGGAAGGGATCACGCGCCAATTGCGGTTCTTCGCGCGCTCAGAGAGCGAGGCGTTCGACGACGTAGACTTATGCACTTCGGTCAACGCCGCATTGGCTCTGGTTGCGCCAAACATCGAGCAGGGCAAGGTGAAAATCTCAGTTGATGCGCCGACCAGCCCGGTCTTTATCCGGGGCAGTGCACTGCGTATCGAACAGGTCATCACTAATCTTTTGCGCAATGCGATTGACGCGATGGACGAAGTGGATGCACCTGAAATTCATATCGCTGTCACAGCTTCTGATGATGAAGCAGTGTTGGAAATTCAGGACAACGGTCACGGGTTGGGTGAGGCAACGTTGGCTGAGTTGCAAGAGCCATTTGTAACCACAAGAGAGAGCGGGAAAGGCATGGGCTTGGGACTGGCCATTTCCACCAGCATTGTCAAAGATCACGATGGCACGATGACGGCCCGAAATCGTGATGGCGGCGGAACAGTTTTTCGTGTCACCTTCCCGATGGCCTCGATGACTGAAGAAATGAACGAATGACCCAGCAGCAACCTTTCAAAGTTCTGGTCGTTGATGATGACAAATCGATGCGACAATCGCTTGTCGAGTTGCTCGAAGCCGCCGGCTGGACTGTTAGCGCCCTGTCGCGCGCAACCCACGTGACGGAACATCTGGCCAACGCCTCGCCCGATGTCATTTTGTCTGATGTGCGTATGCCCGGCATGTCGGGACTTGAATTGCTGGCCAGCCTGGACAGGCATGTGGCGCCTCCGGTGGTATTGATTTCGGCACATGGTGACATCCCGATGGCGGTTCAAGCTATACAGGACGGGGCGTATGGGTTCATCGAAAAGCCATATGAGCCACGGCGATTGCTTACGGTGCTTAGGCACGCGGCTGAACAAAACCGAATGCGAAGAAGCAATGCCCGCCTCAAAGACCGGCTGTTCAAACTGTCAGGGCTGGATCGTATCCTGCTGGGGCAAACAGACGCTATTAAAGACTTGCGACAAGAAGTACTTGACCTTGCCGATACTTCGGTTGCGGTTTTGTTGCAGGGGGATACCGGCACCGGGAAAGAGCTGGTTGCCCACGCTTTACATGATTTGGGCCGCTCGCCGGAAGCACCGTTTCTTGCGCTGAACTGCGCCGCGTTGTCGGCCGATACGTTTGAAGCGGAAATGTTCGGCGTAGCAGGTGAATCCGACGGAAGGCTTGTAGCGGCATCGGGCGGGACCTTGTTTCTGGATGAAATCTGCTCGTGCCCAACAGCGGCGCAGGCAAAGCTGCTAAGGGTCATCGAAGATCAGCAGGTGCTGCCGGTGGGGGCTGTGTCGCCGGTGCCAGTAAGCTTCAGGGTCGTGTCAGCAACCAACGAAGATGTTGTACTGGCAGCCGAGGAAGGCCGCCTGCGTCAGGACCTTTTGTTTCGACTGAACACTGTTGTTCTATCTTTACCTCCGCTACGTCAAAGACGGGATGATCTGGTTCTGTTGGCAACGCATTTCTTGAACGAATACGCGCAGGTTTATGAGATTGACGCGCCAGAACTCGATCAGGATGATTTGGCCGCTCTGCTTGCACATGACTGGCCCGGCAATGTGCGTGAATTGCGCCATGTTTGCGAACGGCGCATTTTGGCGGCCCGACGCGGAGGAGGGTCGGTGGCGCAGGCTATCCAAAGCGATCAGCACTTCGACGAAGTGCCGGATACGCTGCGCGAAGCCGTTGCTGCTTTTGAACGCGAGCTCATCGGCAAAGCCATCAAGGCGCACAAAGGCCGCATGGATGCCGCCGCCGAAGCGCTTGGGATTGGCCGCCGGACGCTTAACGAAAAGATCGTCAAACTCGGTCTCGATAAAGAGGCGCTGTTGTAGGAGAAATCACTCTGCGGATATCCGCAGGGCCTCCGAAACTTCACGCGCATTTTCCTTCATAGGCAGGCTGCTGCGCATCATGAATACTCTGCCCAAACACATTGCGTGATCTGGGAGGAGCCATTATGCGCAAACATCTTAACCGGGCGGCGATTGCTGCCCTGTCACTGACCCTTGCATCCGAAGCACTGGCCGTCGAATGGAATGTTTCCCTGTGGGGCAAGCGTCGTGCCTTTACCGAACACGTCGAGAAACTTGCCGAACTGGTGAGCGAAAAGACGGGCGGCGAGTTCACACTCAACATCAGCTATGGCGGCCTGTCGAAGAACAAAGAAAACCTCGATGGGATTTCGATCGGTGCGTTTGAAATGGCCCAGTTCTGCGCGGGCTATCACCGCGACAAAAACCCCTCGATCACGGTTCTGGAACTGCCGTTTCTGGGTGTGACTTCGCTGGACCAAGAGATCGACCTGTCGATGGCTGTCTACCAACACCCGGCCGTTGTCGAGGATCTGGCCCGCTGGGATGCTACGCTCCTGATGCCGTCGCCGCTGCCGCAGTACAACCTTGTTGGCGTCGGTCAAGCACCTAAATCCCTAACCGATTTCAAAGGTCTGAGCGTTCGGGCGACTGGCGGCATCGGTAAAGCGATGGAGACTGTTGGGGCAGTTCCAACCTCGATGTCTGCATCCGAAGTGCGTCAGGCAATGGATAGCGGCATCGTCAAAGCGGTCAGCTTTGCGCCACACGCGCATATGTCCTTTGGCACCATTGAAAATGGCACGTGGTGGACGACGAACCTCAATCCCGGCACCGTCAACTGCCCTGTCGTGGTGAACACGCTGGCACTGGAAGATCTGTCTGACGAACACCGCGAAGCTCTGCTGGGGTCTGTGGATGAGGCACTGGATCACTACGTGAGCCACTACCAGACCAAAACGATGGAAGCGTGGGGCCCTGAGCTGGATCAACGCGGCATCGAACGGGTCACTTTCAGCGATGAAGAAATCGCAGCGTTCAAAGAAGCTGCTGCCGCCCCCGCGGCCGAGGCCTGGATTGCAGAAAACACCGAGCGTGGCCTGCCAGCACAAGACCTCTATGACCTTGTGACTGGCAAGATCGCAAACGGCAGCTAATCCACTCACAACCCGGCGCTGGCCAAGCTGGCGTCGGGTGCCTTTTTCCCTGACAGCGGAGTACAAAGATGGCCGGGTCATCCCAGGTGCTGTCCGACGACAGCCGTCTCAGCATTCTCGATCAACATCTCTACAAACTGGAAAGCTTTCTGGCCCTGATCAGCGGTCTTGCAGTTTTCTCGCTGATGGTCATGGCCGTAGTCTCCGTTGGTGGTCGGAATTTCGCCAATGCGCCACTTCCCGGTTACGTGGACTGGATCGAGCAGGCCATGCCGTTAATCGCCTTCATGGGGATTTCCTATGCGCAGCGTGATGGCGGTCATATCCGAATGGACATGGTTGTTGGAGCGCTTAGAGGCCGGACGCTCTATATCGTTGAGTTCGTCACAACTGCTGTCATTCTGGCGCTGATCGTCTTGCTGATCTGGGGGAGCTGGGCGCATTTCGCACGCAGCTTTGACTTTGGTGCGCCACTCTGGAGCCGCGACAGCTCCATCGACATAGGTATCCCGTTGTGGCCCGCAAAGCTGTTGGCCCCCGTCGCCTTTAGCGTGCTTTGTCTCAGGCTTGTTCTGCAGCTCTGGGCCTATGGTCGCGCGATCCGGCGCCCTGATCAGGCACCTATTGCCGTCCCACTAATAGCCGATGCAGCCACTCAAGCTGCAATGGAAGCCGAGCACGTCTCGGGCCACGACAACTGAGGTTAAGTCTGATGGAACCCATTGATATTGGTCTGATCGTCTCGGGCGGTATGCTTGTTCTTGTGGTGTTGGGGATGCGCGTGGCGTTTGCCGCCGCGACAGCAGGCATGGTTGGTCTAATCTGGATCTTCTGGGCCAAGTTTGGTTATGACCCGGCGCGGTTCGGCAAGGCTGTGACCGTGGCCGTCAAAACAGCGGGGCAGGTGCCGCACTCCAAGATTTCAAGCCAGGCATTGAGCCTTATCCCGACCTTCATCCTGATTGGTTACCTCGCCTATTACGCGGGCCTGACCAAGGCACTGTTCGAAGCCGCGAAGCGTTGGCTGGCATGGGTCCCGGGCGGGCTGGCGGTTTCGACCGTTTTCGCAACCGCTGGGTTTGCAGCGGTATCCGGGGCCTCGGTCGCCACATCCGCTGTGTTCGCCCGTATCGCCATCCCCGAGATGCTAAGGATCGGCTACGACAAGCGTTTTGCTGCAGGTGTCGTCGCTGCAGGCGGTACGCTAGCCTCGCTCATTCCGCCTTCGGCCATTCTGGTCATCTACGCGATTATTGTCGAGCAGGACGTGGGCAAACTGCTTTTGGCCGGGTTCATCCCGGGCATGTTCTCGGCGGTAATTTATGGCTTGCTGATCATTGGCATGGCCGTCGTGATCAAAGGATTTGGTCCCGCAGTCACCGGATTCACATGGAAAGAACGTTTCCTCTCGTTGCCGCCCGCATTGCCCATCGTGATTGTCGTCGTCACCATCATCTTCTTTGTCTACAACCCGTTCGGCGGAGATGCCTGGGGTACGCCAACCGAAGGCGGCGCAATTGGAGCCTTCGTGGTGTTCCTGATGGCACTGTATCAGGGTATGCGCTGGGCCGAACTCAAAGACGCGCTTTTGGAAACCGCCAAGCTAAGCGTCATGATTTTCACGATCATCTGGGGCGTTTTGGTTTACGTTCGTTTTCTTGGGTTCGCCGAACTGCCAAGCGCATTCTCCGACTGGATTACCTCGCTTGAGATGTCTCCGATGCTAATCCTGATCTGTATTCTTCTGGCGTACGCTGTACTGGGCATGTTCATGGATGCGATAGGTATGCTGCTCTTGACGCTGCCGGTAGTTTACCCTGCCGTCATGGCGTTGAACGGTGGTGAAGCCGTAAGCGCAGCCGATAGCACGTTCGGTATGTCTGGGCCTATGTGTGCCATTTGGTTTGGCATTTTGGTTGTCAAAATGGCTGAGTTTTGCCTGATCACCCCACCCATCGGGCTGAATTGCTTTGTCGTGGCCGGCGTTCGTGATGACCTAAGCGTTCAGGATGTTTTTAAAGGTGTAACGCCTTTCTTTCTGGCGGATGCTGCGACCATCGCGATGCTCGTTGCCTTCCCCGCTATCGTCCTATGGCTTCCTGGTCAGGTTTGAATCACATGGGATGATTTTGGAGTGCGGTATGCCGGTGCAGCTAAGGCCTGCATCAATCAACTGCACTGCAGATTACGTCACACTTGTTCGTCCGGTTTGGGCAGCCTTTGTTGGCGCCGATAGCTTGCCACAAGTCAGATAGTGCTGTGCACCCTAGGCCTGGAATGGGCCCAAGGCAGTCAATCGTTCGACTTTTCTGAAATACTCAAAAAAGTTCGCTGCCTATCAAAAAACGGGTGTAGCCTGACTTATGGAGTTAGGGGAGAAAGTTGATGCAAACAAAGGACCCGGCAAATTCGGTAAGATACGCTCAGCGTGTAATTGTCTCTAGTTCCACGTTGGGAGCCCTGGCATTTTTGCTACTGCCGGGCCAAGCACAAGCTCAAAGCTCGCAAGCCTGCGTAGAATTAGGTTCTCCCCGGATAGAGTATTCATCCGGATCTGAAAGCACTCGCGTTAATCAAACAATCTCAACGACGGAGCGCACGTGTCTGCCGATCCCAAACGGACCCATTACAGGACTTACAATTGGAAACTCCTCGATCACGTCCTCAGGTGAAATTGAGTTGTATGTTCCTGGCCAAAATACCGTTTCCAGCAATGCTTCAGTTTTAACTCTTCTGAATGTTGATGTCGCCGCAGGCAGCGGAGACTTTGTATCCCGGGAAGCGTTGGCAACAAACATCAACGGGAAGCTCAGAGTGAACCTCATTGGAACTTCGATTGGTTCCGGCAGATCAATGACGTTCGCTCCCTTCAACGGCGCGAATATCGACCCCACGGAAGTCTACTTCCAGTCCGACCGCCCGCTAACCTATGACAACCTTACCGTTATGGGAGCGACCGAAGTAGTTTTTGGGGCCTACTATATTCAGACTCGGGTTGCCGAGGCTTCTGATTTCACACTGACGAATAGTTCGATTTCTTCAACCAGTGACCTGGCGATAGCGGCAGGCACGACTGTTCGGCTTGATGCAGCAAGTAGTTTGAACACCGTAAACTTTGAGAGTTTTGGCACGTTGGCCGGCACGGGAACCGTGAACGCATTCAACTTCACAGTTAAGAACGGGGGGGTGCTTTCGCCGGGCTTTTCAATTGGTACACTTAATAACAGTGGCGGAATCGCCTTTGAAACTGGGTCAAGGCTCTTAAGTGAAGTCGATCCAACTGTCGGGCAGAAAGCTGACTTGGTGTCATCCAGCGGGCGGGTGACAGGGATTAACAACGCCACAATCCAAGTCGAAGCCGCTCGTCCCGGTCTGACTGCGCAAGACTATGCGGCCGGCAACAATTACACGGTTCTTCAAGCCTCGAGTATTGATGGGGACGCACCGACGCTCGTTGCAGGTGGATCTCTGCCGGCTTTGTCTAATCTGACGATAGCCAATACGCCCACCGCAGATAGTCAGGTCGACATTGCATTCACTGCACAACCGGTCTCAAGCTTACCGCAGAACCCGGCGGTTACCAGTTCGCCAAACGCCAGCAACCTCGCTGGAGCGGTTGCTAATACCACAAACACATCACCGGGGACGGGGCTCAATAGCGGTTCAACAATTGGTGCCGCTGTCAATACGCTCACCAATTCAGGTCTGGCTGGGTTTAATCGCGTGCATGCAGAACCCTATTCCTCCAACCTGACTATTGGGCTTGAGCAACTAGACCTGATAACAAACACGGTTCTGAGCCATGCTGACTGCCGCAAATATCAAGCAGTTGGTTTCAACAATCAAAACAGACCCGTTGCATCAGGTGGCATCGACACGGTCCGCAGCCCTAGTGGCGCAATCGACTGCTCTGATCGGCGCTGGTGGATCGACACGGCCTATGTGAGCGGGGACGTTGATGGAAGTAACGGCCTCGGGACATTCGACTATTCACTCGGCACTATTTTGGTTGGTGCTGATGTCTTCAGTTCGGAAAGAGGGGTCGTTGGCGTGTACGCAGGATTTGGGACGTCCTCCATGGATGAGCACGATCAAGTCGATCAGGACTTTTCGACAGACAGTTATCACGCGGGCGTCTATGGGCGTACAACAACCGGAACGTGGGAGTTCTCCGGGCTGATCGGTTACATGTTCGGTGAAACTGACGCCAAACGGAATAACCCGTCTGTAGATGGGTTTACGGGAGGCGAGGCAAAGTCGGATTTGGACCAAAAAGGCATTCACGCCGGTATCCAAGCACGGAGGCTGTTTAACCTGGACAGTGGCGCAAGAGTTTCCACGGTTTTCGGACTAAACTACGGGCGCATCCAACAAGGCTCTGGAACAGAATCCGGAGGCGGCGATTTCAACTATTCAATTGAAAAAGCGGATGCAGAGTCTTTGGTCGCTTCTATTGGCGTCGACTATCAACGGGACTTCTTGAGTGACAATGGCGTGCTGACCCCAATTGCCTTTGCTCGCTACGAGTACGACTTTTTTGCCAACAAGGATGGTGAGCATGAAGTCACTGTTACAAGCCCGATATTTGGGACATTTACACAAGTCGGGCAAAACCGAGGTGCCAACGGCTTCGTTCTCGGGCTGGGACTAGGGTATCAAATATCCGAGCAAGCCAGAATAACAGCAGGATACGGCTATTCGGTACGTTCAAATGGTCAAGAACATGGCTTGGGGGCAAACCTTAGTGTTCGTTTCTGATTGCGTGTCACAGTTGTTTCCCTTCTTGGATCATACACGTTGACCACAGTTGTTGGGGCATTCATCGATGAGCCCTGCTGACGGCAGCTTTGTCCGCGCTCCCGACCTTCGCCCTTAATCAACTCATGCAACTGCAGCGAATGGTGGTTCGGACAGGCCAAAGCTGACCTTCGCGGCACCTGGAAAGAGTGGTAGCCGTCGAGGTGACGCGGGCATCAAATGTCGAGATTTCGTGACATCCGCTAGACTGCGAGGCGGAGCGTCCTTTACAGCGCCGCCTCGCCGCGGTCATGGTTGTCGCTGCCGTAACCTGTGGCGACGAAATCTAGTGGGCAATGGTTAAGGCGCCACTATCCAGCGATGACATCCTGTCGCTGTACGCCCAACCCCTCAATCCCCAGCTCCATTGTGTCGCCTGGCTTCAAATAGTTCTGAGGTTCTTGCCCCATACCGACGCCAGGGGGTGTTCCTGTCGAAACCACATCTCCGGGTTGCAGCGACATAAACTGCGAAAGGTGCGAAATGACGGTTGCCACCCCAAAATGCATCGTTTTGGTTGACCCATCCTGGTATCGGCGCCCGTTTACCTCAAGATACATCGGCAGGTTTTGCGGGTCTGGCACCTCGTCTCGTGTCACCAGCCAGGGGCCGATTGGACCGAATGTGTCTGCGGACTTTCCTTTGACCCATTGGCCCGAGCGATGAAGCTGAAAGTCACGTTCTGATAGGTCGTTTACAACGCAGTACCCGGCGACGTGGTCCATGGCTTCGGCCTCAGAGACGTATTTGGCCTCTTTGCCGATGACGACACCCAGCTCCACCTCCCAGTCGGTTTTGACCGATCCACGCGGGATTTCGACCGTGTCATTGGGGCCGATGATAGCCGAGGTGGCCTTGAAGAAAATCACTGGCTCAGCCGGAAGTTCCATTCCGCTTTCCGCCGCGTGATCGGCATAGTTCAGACCAATGCAGATAAATTTGCCGACATTGCCAACGCATGGGCCGATGCGCGGATCTCCATCTACCACCGGCAGGCTGTCCACATCGATGGCACGCAACTTTTCAAGAACGGCGTCGCCAAGCGTGTCGCCGGATATGTCATCAACCACACCGGAAAGGTCGCGAACCGAGCCGTCGGATGCCAAGATACCGGGTTTTTCAGCGCCTTTGGGGCCATAACGTAGCAGCTTCATTGTAAAGTCCTTCCTGTTCAAATCGTCCAGCCGCCATCAATGGCAAAAGGCTGACCCGACGTGTATTTGCTGGCATCGCTGGCCAAATACAGAGCCAGTTCTGCGATCTCTTCCGCGGTGCCAATTCGGCCCATGGGCTGACGGGCAATGAAATCGGTCATTGCCTGATCGTAGTCTCCTGTGGCGCGCAGCCTCTCATGCAGACTGGGGCTGTCGACGGTGCCGGGACAAATCGCGTTGCACCGGATGCCTTGTGTTACGAAATCGGCGGCCACGGACTTGGTCAGGCCAATGACCGCTGCTTTTGATGCACAATAGGCAAATCGGTTGGGCACGCCTTTCATGGATGATGCGACCGACGACATGTTGATGATTGACCCACCGCCTGCTTCCAGCATTCCCGGAAGGGTCAGTTGGATCAGTCTGAACATGGCTTTGACGTTGAGGTCGAAGCTGAAATCCCAGTCCTTTTCGTTGCACTCAAGGATTGAGCCTCCTGCAACATAGCCCGCACAGTTAAACAGAACGTCCAGGCTCGGCAGGTCGGCCGCAGCGGCTGTCACAGCCTCATTGTCGGTTACGTCCAGCTTGAGTGGCTCGATACCTGCGACACCGCCTAATTCTGCAAGCGAAGCATCGTTGATGTCGCTGGCGATCACGCGCGCGCCTTCGGCCGCAAACAATTCAGCGGTTGCACGGCCGATGCCTTGCCCCGCAGCTGTGATCAGGGCGGTTTTGCCCGCAAGCCGGTTGGATGGTTCGAATGTCGTCATTGGTTGCCTCACAGTTTCTCGGGCAGAAGGTCGGTTGGGATGTCCTGATAGCAAACCGGCCGCAAGAAACGGCGGATCGACAATGTGCCCACGGAGGTCGCGCCAAAGTTGGTTGAGGCGGGGTAGGGGCCGCCGTGGACCATGCTGTCGCAGACTTCGACGCCGGTTGGGAAACTGTTGGCCAGCAGACGCCCCGCCTTTCTTTCCAGCAGCGGTAGCAGCGCCTGAGCATCGGGTTTGTCGGCTGCGTCCAGATGTAGTGTGCAGGTCAGTTGCCCCTCAATGGCGCGTGCGACCTGTTGCATCTGAGCGGTGTCTTTCACGCGCACGATGATGCCCAACGGTCCGAAAACCTCTTCCTGCAGCTTGTGATCGGCCAGCCAGTCATCGCCGGAAACTGCGAACAGGTACGGCGCGGCATCGCGCGTCTCGCAACTGGTGCCCATGATCTTGGAAACTCCTGTTCCGGCGGCGACGCGGGAAACGCCGTCGCGATAGGCCGCTGCAATTCCATCGGTCAGCATTGTCTGGTCAGCCACCGAAGACAGCCCAGTTTCAGCTGCGGACTGAAACGCTTCGGCATCGGGTCCGTCAATAATCACGGCGATGCCAGGATTGGTGCAGAACTGACCGGCGCCCATCGTCAGCGAAGCCGCCCAACCTGCGCCGATCTCAGTCCCGCGCGCGGTAGCGGCTTGCGGTAAGATAAACATGGGGTTGACCGAGCCCAGCTCACCAAAGAACGGAATGGGTTCATCCCGCTGCGCGCACAGGTCAAACAGGGCGCGGCCGCCCGCCAGGCTGCCGGTAAAGCCCACCGCCCGGATCAGCGGATGCTGCACCAGACGCGTGCCTACATCCCGTTTGCCGCCCTGAACCAGCGAAAACACTCCGGGGTGAACACCGGTCGCCTTAATGGCGGCGTCGATGGCTTGCGCAACGATTTCACCTGTTCCGGGATGGGCGGAATGACCTTTGACAACAACGGGGCATCCGGCGGCTAGTGCCGCCGCCGTGTCGCCCCCCGCGACTGAGAAGGCCAGCGGAAAGTTTGACGCGCCGAACACCGCAACAGGACCCAGCGGGCGCTGTATCATGCGCAGGTCGGGGCGGGGCAGGGGGGCGCGATCCGGCATAGCCGGGTCATGGCGCATGTCCAGATAATCACCCGCTTCGATGTGATCGGCAAAAAGGCGCAGCTGGCCAACGGTGCGACCGCGTTCCCCTTGCAGGCGCGCCTCGGGCAAGCCGGTTTCCTGAGTGCCGATCTCGGTGATGGCATTTCCACGCGCGTCGATCTCATCAGCGATCTTGCGCAGAAGCGCGGCGCGCTCGGTGCGCGAGGACCACCCGAAAGTGGCAAAGGCCGCCTCTGCCGCTTCTACGGCGGTGTCGACCAAAGCCGCCGTCCCAACAAAAAATTCATGGCTTGGTCCATGCGCAGGTTCTGACGCAAAAGTTGCATCTGCACCGACCCATTCGCCAGCGATCAGGTGTTTTCCAGTCAACATATTCGTTCTCACTTACAGTATGCCGCGATGGGCGAGGTTTCGCATCAGGTGTGACGCCCCGAAGGTCCATTCAGGGCATTCCGTCGAAAGGCACACTGTGTTTGTCAGTGCACCAAGTTGTGCATTGGCGATGGTGACAACGTCGCCAAGCTTGTGCGTGAATCCACCTCCTGGGGTATCGCGGTCCTGGGTTGGGGCGAACAGAGTGCCAAGAAACAGCATCAGCCCATCCGGATATTGGTGGTGGCGTCCGATTGTCTGCTTCACAAGATCGGCAGGATCACGACTGATCTGAGACATAGATGAGCTACCGTTCAGGATAAATCCATCTGGTCCGGTGACGGTCAGCGTCAGTTCAGCCTGACGTACAACGTCCAGTGTGAACCCATTATCGAACAACCGGATCATTGGCCCGATCGCGCAGGAGGCATTGTTGTCCTTGGCTTTGCTCAGCAACAAGGCTGAGCGCCCCTCGACATCGCGCAGGTTCACATCATTGCCCAGCGTTGCGCCCTTGATCTCTCCTTTTGAGGTCACAGCCAGAACAACTTCGGGCTCGGGGTTGTTCCAGGTCGATACGGGATGCAGCCCGATGTCCGCGCCAAACCCGACTGCCGAAAGGACCTGCGCCTTTGAAAACACCTCGGCGTCGGGGCCGATCCCGACTTCTAGATACTGGCTCCAGAGACCTTCCGCGATCAGTGCTTCTTTGACCTCTGCGGCCGCGTCCGATCCCGGTACGATGTTCGAGAGGCTGTCGCCGATCCGATCTCCGATGCGCGCCCGGATTGCGTCTGCTTTGGCAGGATCGCCCGCGGCTTGTTCCTCGATCACGCGCTCGACCATGGAGCCCGCAAATGTGACACCGCAGGCCTTAACCGCCTGCAGGTCGCATGGCGCGAGCCATTGGTGGTTTGCGTCCAAAGGGCCGATTTCTTCACCGTGGGCGGTGCGGACATAGTCTGCCGCGTCGTCGCGTTCCAGAATGTCCCGGACGGTTGGCGCGGTTTTCGACGTTATATCGACAACCTGCCCGTTGCGCAGGGTTACCACGCTGGGTCCGACCCCAGCACGCTCAACACGGCCGAGCCACAGCCCGTTAGGTTCCAACATAGGTATGGTCATTTCAGTCCCTGAGGTTATAGGCGCGGGCGGCATTCCCACCCATGATCGCCTGGCGTTCTGTACTGCCCAACTGGTTCAACAGCGTGTCGGTGGTTTCACACCAGCGCTCGTAACTGCTAGCCAAGGTGCAAACTGGCCAATCGCTGCCCCAAATCAGACGCGACGGGCCGAAGGTATTCAGTAGGTGATCCACGTAGGGGCGCAGGTCTTCGATCGTCCAGTCTGAGGCAGCCTCAGTCACAAGGCCGGACAGCTTGCACCATGCACTGGTATCTCGGGCCAATGTTGACATGTCTTCGGACCAGCCGTCCAAGATCGCGTCTTTGATCAACGGTTTCGATCCATGGTCGATGACCACACGCATATCGGGGTAGCATTCAAGAAGTTGCCCGAGCGGGCCCAAGTGTTGGGGTAACGTCAATGCATCGAATGTCAGGTCATGCCGTTGGACAGCCTCGAAAGCCGGTGACAGGGTATCGCCAAGCATCCACAAAGGATCAGCGATGTCCTGTATCATGGGGCGAAGACCGACCAGTGCCGGATGGGCGGCCAAAGCAGCAATCTGCGCGCCAATATCTTCGGCTTCAAAATCAACCCAGCCGACAACACCTTTGATAAACGCATTCTGGTCGGCCAGAGAGAGCATGTATTCGGTCTCAGCCACAGTAGGGGCCGCCTGGACAAGGACCGTGCCGTCAATCTCGGCAGCCTTAAGCAAGGGCATGAGATCGTCCGGGGTGAAATCCCGGTAGATCGCGCCCACATCGGGCGTCAGCCAGCCATAGTCGCCACGCGCCAAAGCCCAGAAGTGCTGATGCGCGTCGATTCTCATCCGATCACACCCTTTTTCAGGATGATGTTGCCGTAAAGCCTGCGTTCGCCCGTCTGAACGATGGCAAACGCGTTCGCTGCACGGTCGTAGAATGCAAACCGTTCCAAGCTCTGAACCTTGGTTGGGTTATCGGCGGTCGTGTCGATGATGCGCTGAAAATCCTCAACTGCGTCAGGAACCGCCTCCGGGTTGCCAACAACCTGCATAGTCAACGCCGGATCAGGCACGAAGGTGTCCAGCGGCATTACGGACAACACAGCTTGCAACGCTTCACTGGCCGAAGACCCATCCGCCCGGATGCAGTCCGGCCCGCTGCTGGAACCCGGGAAATTCGCGTCTGCAATAACAATTTCATCCCCGTGGCCCATGGCCCTGAGAGTATACAGAAGCTCCGGCGACAGGATCGGGTCGATGTTACGCAGCATTTGCAGCCTCGCTTGGCAGGGGCGCGTCCGGTCGGATCAGACCTTCGGATCGCAGATCCGACCACAGGCCCTGGGGAATGTCACGCTCCATCAAGGCCACATTGGACTGGACTTCTGCTGCGTTGACGGCTCCGGGAACAACCGTTTTGACGCAGGGATGACCCAGAACAAATTGCAGCGCTGCAGCGATCAACGGAGTGTTGTGTGCCGTGCAAACGGCCTCGATCTTACGGACCCGGTCCAGAATGTCTTCCGGCGCATCTGTATAGTTGTACTTGGCACCAGGAACTGCTCCGGTTGCGAGAATGCCTGAATTGTAAGGTCCTCCGAGAATAATTCCGACATCGCGCTGCTCACATAGCGGCAGGAAACTGTCGAGCGCTTCCTGCTCCAGCAGGGTATAGCGTCCGGCCAGCAGGAACCCATCGAAATCCCCCAGTCCAAGAAGCTTTTCGCAAACCTGCCATTCGTTTACGCCCGCGCCGATTGCGGCGATTTCGCCTGCATCGCGCAATTCCGTCAGCGCTTTGTATCCCCCGCCGTCAAAAAGCTCGCGCACCTTGGCGTCAGACATTTCCTGGCTGCCCTGGCTGAAGACACAGACGTCGTGCACCAAAAGAATGTCAGAGTTGGCCACACCGATCCTGTCGCGGCTGGCCTCATAAGACCGCATGACCCCGTCATAGGTATAGTCGAACACGATCCGTTTTTGCGGTACGTCGACGAAGGCTTCGGGTGTCACTTCATGCGGTTCGCAGTCCAGTAGTAGGCGCCCGATCTTGGTCGAAAGCTGAATGTTCTCACGACCGAACCGGCCAATTGCCTGTCCAAACCGATGCTCTGACCGGCCAAGCCCATATTGCGGCGCGGTGTCAAAAAATCGAATGCCTGCGTCATAGGCGGCCTGAAGTGCCGCCTGTGCGTCCTCGTCCGAGACTTTGCGATACAGGTTGCCCAACGGCGCGCCGCCAAAACCCATGCGGGTCAGGGGAACAGGCCGTGTGGTACGGTTGTTCAGTAATTCTGTCTTGGAAACGGTCATCCTGCCTCGCTATTCAGCTGTGGTGTGAGGTTGAACAGATGGGGCTTTTCCTGTTCCAGCTGTTCGATGCGCGGCATCAACTGCCCAAGGTGGGTGCGCATGGCGTCCTGCGCAGCCTGTTCGTCGCGATTGCTGATTGCCTCAAAAATGGCCCTATGCTCCGCCAGTGTCTCGGCTATCCGACCCGGGGTGGGAAGCAACAGCATGCGGGCGCGGCTAACCTGCAATGAAACGGTTTGGGCGACATCCGCAAGGCGGCGGAAGCCCGTGAATTCCATCAGCAGGCCGTGAAACTCTTCATCGGCCTGGTAAAAGCCAGGAATATCTTCATCTTCGATTAGCAGTTCCTGTAGGCGCATGTTGCGGCTCAACCGCTTGCGCTGATCGTCGGTCAGATCGCGCGCGACCTTGGCGACAGTTGCGAGCTCAAGCGCTTCGCGCAGGAAAACACCTTCGCGGATCTCGTCCATCGAAAAGTAAGACACTCGGGTACCGGATTGCGGCACTACATCCACCAATCCTTCAGAGGCCAGGCGCGCGATAGCGTCTGCGACGGGTGCGCGAGAAACGCCCAATCGTTCGCACACAGGAGCCTTCCGGAGATTTGCTCCGGGCGGGAAATCAAGCGACAGAATCGCTTGCTTTAAAGAGTGGTGTACCCGTTGTGTCAGCGGCCCTTCGATAGTCGTGATTTCGGGCAGCAGCGCGGCATCAATATCATGGTGTTTGCTCATGCTTAGCAATTTAACATTCTAACATGTTAGTTGACAAGTGGCGATTTTGAACTTAGCAACATTGGCCAAGCAAGCGGGGAAGTGATGCAAGCACATAGCGGCATAAATGTTTTGAAAGGCGCGGCGCGTGACGTCGTGAAGCTCAACCCGCAGGACAATATTGTCATTGCGCTGCGTGACTTGGAGGCAGGAGAGCAGCCCGCGTCTGTGCCTGTGGCGCTTGCCGCATCAGTGGCGAGAGGTCACAAGATTGCCGTGGAACCAATTCCCGTCGGTGAGAATGTCATCCGGTACGGCCAGATCATCGGGCAGGCCAAATGCGACATCGCACCGGGCGAACATATCCACGTGCACAACCTCGGTATGGGTGCGCATCAGCAAGACTATGCACATGCCAGCGCGAACGCGCCACTGCCAGCTCTGAACGAAGAGCGGACATTCGATGGCTACCACCGCACCGACGGCAAAGTGGGAACCCGAAACTACATCGGAATTCTGACCACCGTGAATTGTTCGGGGTCCGTGGCGCGTTTCATTGCTGAGGCGGCGGAAAAATCCGGGCTGCTGGACAGCTTTCCGAATGTGGACGGTGTGGTTCCGATTGTGCATGGCACCGGCTGCGGAATGTCCAGCAAGGATGAGGGTTATGCCACCCTGTTCCGCACCCTGTCCGGGTACGCACAACATCCGAATTTCGGGGGTATCCTGCTGATTGGTCTGGGGTGTGAGGTCATGCAGGTCGCAGACCTTGTTGGCGGTCGTCCAATCCGCGCTGACGGTGCCTTACGTTACATGACCATTCAGAACGAGGGCGGAACGCGGCGTACCATCGAACGCGGGCTGGAAGAACTGTGCGGCATCGCGGATTTGGCTAATCAGGCTGAACGCGCCCCCGCTCCGATCAGTGCCATTACGGTCGGCATGCAATGCGGCGGCTCGGATGGGTATTCGGGGATCACTGCCAACCCCGCGCTGGGTTTTGCTTCGGATCTGCTGGTGCGTCACGGAGGCACGACGATCCTTTCGGAAACCTCGGAAATCTACGGGGCAGAGCACTTGCTGACCCGGCGGGCCGAAACGGTCGAAGTTGGCGAAAAGCTGATCGAACGCATTCACTGGTGGGAGGATTACACCGCCCGCAATGGCGGTGAGATGGACAACAATCCCAGCCCCGGCAACAAGCGCGGTGGGTTGACTACCATTCTTGAAAAATCGCTTGGTGCCGTTGCCAAAGGAGGCACAGCCCCTCTACGCGATGTCTACAAATTCGGTGAGATGGTCGACAAGCACGGGTTCGTCTTCATGGACAGCCCGGGGTTCGATCCATGTTCTGTCACCGGGCAAGTGGCGTCGGGTTCAAACCTTGTCGTGTTCACTACCGGGCGAGGCTCGGTGTCAGGCTATCAGCCCACGCCCTGTATCAAGCTGGCCACAAATTCCGAGATGTATGCCCGCATGGCCGACGACATGGACCTGAACTGCGGTGACATCGTGACCGACGGGGTCAGCATCGAGGCAAAGGGCGAAGAGCTGTTCGAAATGCTCATCCGTGTTGCGTCGGGGCAAGAAACCAAAAGCGAGGAACTTGGATTTGGGGGCGTTGAATTCGTCCCCTGGCAAATCGGCGCGGTGATGTAATCGCGTCGGGCCCAAGGGAGAGGGGCACATGGGAGGGAAAATGAATAAATTGGTCGAAATGACGGGGATTGATAAGTTCTTCCCTGGTGTGCACGCGCTGAAATCCGTGCAGTTCGATCTTGAACCGGGCGAAGTTCACGCGCTGATGGGTGAGAACGGGGCCGGGAAAAGCACGTTGATGAAGATCCTGTCGGGTATCTATCAGCGCGATGGTGGAACGCTGAAGATTGAAGGGCGTGAAGTCAGCCCGACAACCCCCCGTGAAGCGCAGGATCTGGGCATCGGGATCATTCATCAGGAGTTGAGCCTGATGAACGATCTGACCGTGGCTCAGAACATTTTTATCGGGCGCGAACCGCGCAAGAGCTTTGGTCGATTGGACGAGGCGGCGCTGAATACGCAGACCGCCGAAATCTTTGCTGCGATGAACCTCAGCCTTGATCCCAAGGCGTTGGTTGGCAGCCTGACCATCGCAAAACAGCAAATGGTCGAGATCGCCAAGGCACTGTCGTTCCGATCCAAAGTGTTGATCATGGACGAGCCCACGGCGGCCCTGAATGACGCAGAGATTGCCGAGCTGTTCGTGATCATCCGCCGCCTCAAGGCCGAGGGCGTGGGTATCGTTTACATCAGCCACAAGATGGACGAGCTCAAGCAAATCTCAGATCGCGTGACAGTCATGCGCGATGGTGAATACGTCGGAACAGTAGGTGCGGCCGAAACTCCGATCAGCCAGATCATCGCCATGATGGTGGGCCGCGAGGTCAAGGAAGAACCGCTGGACGTGCCCGATCTGGGCG
The DNA here is from genome assembly GCF_013032505.1 of Ruegeria atlantica. Classification (GTDB taxonomy): domain Bacteria; phylum Pseudomonadota; class Alphaproteobacteria; order Rhodobacterales; family Rhodobacteraceae; genus Ruegeria; species Ruegeria atlantica_F. The sequence continues at coordinate 882,764 of NZ_WQCG01000002.1, read as the reverse complement.
ATGCTGAGATGTCTCTGCAAGTCACCGGGCTGAGCCGGAGCAATGAAATCCAAGACGTCAGCTTCTCGGTCCAAAAGGGCGAAATTCTGGGCTTCGCCGGTCTCATGGGTGCGGGGCGCACCGAAGTCGCGCGCGCCATCTTTGGAGCTGACACCAGGGATAGCGGAGAAATCCGGGTACATGGTCAGGTGGTGTCGATCAAATCACCCACCGACGCTGTCAAGGCAGGGATCGGATACCTGTCCGAAGACCGAAAGCATTTCGGCCTCGCCACCGGTATGAACGTACGCGACAATATTGCGCTTGCCTCGATGGATCTGTTCACGGGCGCAGGCGGTGTTCTGCATGATGGTGAAATCAGCGACACTGCGAAAAGCTACATCCAGCAATTGGGCATTAGAACGCCATCGGATGTGCAAGAGGTTCGCCTTCTGTCAGGCGGCAACCAGCAGAAGGTTGTCATCGCCAAATGGCTGCTACGTGACTGCGATATTCTGATTTTCGACGAGCCCACACGTGGCATCGACGTCGGCGCGAAATCCGAGATTTACAAACTGCTGGAAGACCTGGCGGGGCAGGGCAAGACGATCATCGTGATCTCGTCTGAACTGCCCGAGATCATGCGTCTTAGCCATCGCATCGCCGTGATGTGCGAAGGGCGACTGACCGGAATTCTGCCGGGCGGCAAAGACACCACACAAGAAGACATCATGCATCTGGCCACGCAACGCGCGGCTGCGATGCAGGTAACAGGGACAGTCCAATGACCACAGCAACCGACATCGAAAAGAAAAAGCCACTATCGGGCCTTGCGGACAGCGGCGCGTATCAAAAGCTTTTGGCCTTTGCCAGTTTGATCATTCTGCTGATCGGTTTTTCCATTGCTTCACCCAACTTCATGCAGACGTCGAATATGATCGCCATTCTTCAGGCGACATCAGTTAACGGCGTTCTGGCCGTCGCCGCGACGCTGGTTATCATTACGGGTGGCATTGATCTGTCGGTTGGGACATTGATGACCTTCTGCGCAGTGATCGCCGGTGTGGTGCTGACATATCTCGGGATGCCCTTGCTGCTGGGCGTTGCTGCAGCCATAGCCGCAGGGGCCTTCTGCGGACTTTGCTCAGGCACATTCGTTGCCAAAATGAAAATCCCACCCTTTATCGCCACGCTGGGGATGATGTTGATCCTCAAAGGTCTTTCGCTGGTTATCTCGGGAACGCGGCCAATCTACTTCAACGATACGCCGGGTTTCGACCTGATTTCGCGCGGGTCACTGATCGGAGAGGTTTTTCCGTCTCTGCCCATCCCCAATGGTGTTCTGATCCTGTTCCTTGTGGCTATCGCAGCCTCATACATTCTGGGGCGCACGGTTCTGGGCCGGTACACCTTTGCGCTTGGCTCCAATGAGGAAGCAGTGCGTCTGTCCGGCGTAAACACCGACATGTGGAAGATGCGCATTTACGCGCTCGCCGGCGCGATCTGCGGCATCGCCGGCATCTTGATCGCCTCGCGTCTGAATTCCGCGCAACCGGCATTGGGACTTGGATACGAACTGGAGGCGATCGCCGCCGTGGTGATCGGAGGTACTTCGCTGTCCGGCGGGCGCGGGACGATTCTGGGTACGCTCATTGGTGCCTTGATTATGGCCGTGCTGACCAACGGTTTGCGCGTGCTGTCCGTCGCGCAGGAGTGGCAGACCGTTGTGACAGGAGCAATCATCATCCTGGCCGTCTATGCCGATATGGCACGGCGCAAGAAATCGGGATGAACAAGCAACTAAATCAATAATCAAAACGACCAACTGGAGGAGAAAAACATGTTTTCACGTCGTTTCATTCTGGGGGCGCTGAGTGCAGCCACCCTGGCAGGACCCGCCTCGATGGCGGCAGCCGAAGAAGTTTACATCCCACTGGTTTCGAAAGGTTTCCAACACCAGTTCTGGCAGGCGGTGAAGTCGGGAGCGGAGCAAGCGGCTGACGAGTTTGATGTCACCATCACCTTCGAAGGCCCGGATAATGAGACCATGGTCGACCGCCAGATCGACATGCTGGCTGCCGCTCTGGCCAATAACCCCAAAGCCATTGGTTTTGCCGCTCTGGACAGTCAGGCAGCGATCCCGCTTTTGAAACAGGCCAATGAAAAGGGCATTCCCATCATCGCGTTCGACAGCGGCGTTGACAGTGACATTCCGCTTTCAACCGCGACAACGGATAACCTGGCGGCAGCCGGGCTCGCAGCCGACAAGATGGCAGAGAAAATTGGTGGAAAAGGCAAAGTCGCTGTTGTCGCGCATGATCAGACCAGCCGCACCGGTATTGATCGCCGCGATGGCTTCGTCAATCGCATGGCCGAGAAGTACCCGGATATCGAAGTTGTCACGGTTCAGTATGGCCAGGGTGACCACCTGAAATCGACCGAAGTCACCAAGGCGATCCTGACGGCGAACCCCGATCTGAATGGCATCTTCGGCACCAACGAAGGCTCGGCTATCGGTGTTGTGAATGGCGTTCAGGAGTTGGGTACCGAAGGCCTGGTAATCATCGGCTATGACAGCGGCAAAGCGCAGAAAGACGCAATCAAAAGCGGCCTGATGGCAGGTGCGATCACGCAAAACCCGGTGGGCATCGGCTATGAGACGGTGAAGGCAGCAGTCGCAGCTTTGAACGGGGAAGAGGTTCCAGGTCTGATCGACACCGGCTTCTACTATTACGACGCCTCGAACATTGACGATCCAAAGATCTCAGCCGTTCTGTACGACTAAGTAGAACCACTCACTTTGTCCGGCCTACCATTTGGGCAGGCCGGACAACTTCATCTGCAGATTGTCAGGTGAATTGATACCACGGCGCGCGGGGCGGGGGCATTCGGGTCGCAACGCCGGCGTGCAACTGAGCTGCCGTCGTTTTTAGTGCATCAATGACAAATTCGGGCCGATCTTCGCGTGAGGCAATTTCCGAACGAAAACACGCCCCGGCCGATGTCGGAAACACGGGTGTTGTGTGTGAGGCGACCACGAAAACTATGTAGTTTAAGGCATGGGTGCCAAGCTTGCTTCAATGAAAGCAGGGCGGCCATAGCAACCGATGCTGCTCAGTTTGCGCACGTCAGCTTCCACCTCGCGAGCGAGGTATCGTTTGTGATCGCGGCGGCAAGTCGCCGCCGCAATCGAGCGCTCAATCCAAATGCACGACGGCCTCGACCTCGAAGAGCATAGGGTCGATGGCGAGTTTTGATACAGGGACCAGCGTTTGCGCGGGCAATACATCGCCAAACATCCGCACTACATTTTCTGTCAGCACACCCAGCTTCGACATATCGTGGTCGACCACGAACACGGTTAACTTAACGACGTGCCGAGGGAGAGCGCCGAGCGCGTCGAGGACCACAGCCAGATTGGCATAGGCCTGTTCAACCTGATTACCGAACTCCGGTGATAGGTTGCCGGTTTGATCTTGTCCGCCCTGTCCTGAAACAAAGGCCAGCCGCCCTGCAGCAGGAGAGATTACTGCCGTGCTATAGCCGTTTGGCGTGGGATCATACAGATGTGGTGGATTAACGATGATCGGCAATATGCTGACGGGTGTATTCTGATCTCGGGACGTCATAGTCATTCTCCTTGCTGAGTGGTCCGAGATCGCCTTAGAACGCTATGGTGACAAAATTTGTCACTATAAGTGTTAAGGTGAATAAATGAACATCCGTCTCCGACATGATGCCATCGTGCGCACCCTTCGCCGTAACGGAACAGCAACGGTAGATGAACTGGCCTGTCAGGTCGGTGCATCCAGACGAACCGTATTGCGCGATATCGGTGCGTTGCGCGACCAGGGTTTTGTTATCCATTCCGAATGTGGGCGTGGCGGGGGCGTGCAACTTGATCCGCAATCCGTGCAGACCACCGCCCGTCTTTCGGTCGCAGAGGTGTTTGCTCTGCTCATCAGTGTCGCAGCAATGCGTGCGGCGCGCAGCCTTCCCTTCTCGGGCCTCGCCGACGCGGGACTTGCCAAGATCGAGAAGGCCCTTCCGTCCGACAAGGTGCGGGATCTGCGCAGGTTTCTTGACTGTCTGCATGTCGGACAACTTTCACCCAAACAGGACATCTCGGACATGGGAAGTATTGACGCTGCGCTTTTGCCTGCCTTCGAAACCGCGTTTCTGCAACGGCAAAACCTGCGCTTCGGCTACCGGGACGCAAAGGGCGCGGAAACGAGCCGCGAAGTGGAACCGCAAGCTATGCTTATTTTACCGCCGATCTGGTATCTCGTAGCCTGGGACCCCAGTCGTGAGGACTTCCGGCATTTTCGCATGGATCGGATCAACCGCCCCGAGATCGTCAAGGGAACATCGTTCCGGAGACGCCATGTTCCGTTCGAGGACGATGTCTGCCCCTACAACGAATTTCCGCGCTGAACACCAGGAACGCGTGAAGCCCGGGCGGCAGTGTTCCAGTATCTTAAATCATCAATAGCCCCAAAGTGGAGGAACGGGGTCCAAACACAATTCCTTTACCTTTTGCCGAGATACACTTTGGAACGTTTCGCGTCGACCTGCTTCTTCGTCAGCGCAACACGGATGATGCGCTGAAACCGAGGACAATCCAGGTGGTTTTCAGCAGTGCAGTTCATGACATGGCGAAGGCCGTCCCGTAAGGCCGCCAGTTCCTTGATCCTCACGTCAATTTCATCCGCCCTTGCTGCCAGAACCTTACGATCCAATTCGGGCCTGCCTTCTGACCCTATCGTCTCTTTGATTTCGCCGAGTGAAAACCCGGCGGTTTGCGCCAGAGAAATGAGGGATATTCGCGTCTTCACCTCGTCCTCATATAGACGTTTCAATCCCCGTCGACCCACCGACCGGATCAGGCCAACCTCTTCATAATAGCGGAGTTTTGATGGTGAAAATCCGCTTTCGCGAGAGAGTTCGGAAATGTCGAGCATGGTCTTGACGTCAAGTTGACTTGAAGTTGCATGTTGCCCCTCCACTGCAAAACATCAACAGAAATTAAGGTCGATATCTGCATGACAACAGAAATTTTCTACAGCGCGGTTCTCATCGGCGTCGGCGCAACAGCCTTCATGGATGTGATTGCCCTTTCTCAGAAGCTGATTTTCTCTCAACAGTCACTCAACTACGCGATGGTGGGCCGTTGGCTCGGCCATGTCGCGCGGGGGCAGATTGTTCACAGGCACATCATGGCCAGCGACCCTGTTCCGGCGGAGCGTTTGTTGGGCTGGAGTGCGCATTATCTGACGGGAGTCGTGTTTGCGCTGGGCTTTCTGGCCGTAGTCGGTCGGAGCTGGCTTGAAACACCGAGCCTGCTGCCTGCGATTGCATTTGGAGTATTTACAGTGCTCGCGCCCTTTCTGATCCTTCAACCGGGCATGGGAGCGGGGTTGGCGGCACGGTTGACGCCCGACCCACGAATTGCGCGGCTCAAGAGCGTCTTTGCACATCTTAGTTTTGGAACTGGGCTTTGGGTCGCGGCAAAGTGCTTATCCAAATTTTTCTAACAATTCTCCAAGACTACACTGAAAGCAATCTGCGACAGCAGCATTAGAACTCAACAGAAGGAAAGGGCCGCTGGATACCTGTGAAAGTGCGTGCGTTCCTGTCGCAAGCTGGGCCTGTACAGACAATCCGCGGCCATTTTTGATCGGCCGAGGAGCATGGTTTTTCAGACTGGAGCACAGACCCTTAAGGCATCGAGAATTGCGGCGTGCATATTTCGGCTTGTAACTGCGTCGCCAATTCGAGCCAAATAGAATTGACCGCTTCGATTGATGTCAACGAATGGAAACGTGCCGCCAATGAGCGCCTTGTGATCAACCTGCCCAAGGTTGCGTGAAACTGGTTTCAGGTCGTTATAGAGTTCGGCCATTGGGGACAGAGCATGTTCGACGACCACATGATCAACAAGGCGCTCAGTGACGTTACCGGTCAAGGCATGACGCAGCCTGGCGCGAATTCGGTTGCCTTCGCGGGCGAGAGAAGCGAGCTCCTGCAGGCAGGTGAAGGCAACTCCGTTGGCAGCCAGATCGCGCAATGCGACAGCAGAGGTTGTTGGGCCAAGGTCATGTAGAAGGGATCGGTCTGGAGTAACAAGATTAACGTTACAACCGGTGCCTGCCAGCGAGTCTGCCGTCACCGCCGCAGGGTGATCGCCGATATCGTCAAACAACAACACCTCACCTGACACACGCGCCTCACCAGACAACACTTCCCAACTGGAAATTGCCAGTTCACCGCCGGGAATGGTTAAGGTTTCGGGCCAGCCGCCTGTCGCTATGATTACCAAATCGGGGGCTTCGGACAACACGTCATCGGATTCGGCATAGGTGTTCAAGCGGATATCGACCCCAAGCACGACCACTTCGGAAATCAACCAATCACCAACGCCCCAAACCTGCCTGCGTGTCATCCCTTTGGCGGCCAGAACCAACTGCCCGCCCAGCCGATCCGAAGCCTCGAGCAGCACGACCTCGTGTCCACGCAAGGCGCAGACACGCGCGGCCTCCAACCCGCCGGGCCCACCGCCGACGACAACTACTTTCTTGCGAGTATCGCTACGGGTGATGACATGAGGCAAGGTCTGCTCTCGTCCCGTGGCGGCATTGTGTCCGCACACGGCAGGTTTGCCCTGATTGACCCGATCAACGCAGTAGCCCAAGCCGACACAGGGGCGGATGCGCTCTTCTTCCCCACGTGCGAGTTTTTCCACCAAATGCGGATCGGCCATCTGTGCGCGGGTCATGCCCACCAGATCAACATGGCCGCCAGAGACAGCGTGGCGGGCCGTGGCAATATCCGCAATACCACCAGCGTGCAGGATCGGCAGATCGACGGCATCACGGATGCGTCCGGCCACGGTGATATGCGGGGCTGCGGGCAGCCCCATTGGGCGCACCCAACCGGCCAAGCCCAGATCATCGTAGGGCGCGCCGGCGAGGATGTTTAGCAGGTCGACTTGGCCGGAGCGTTCCAGTATCCGGGCGGCGGCAATGCATTCTTCGGCGTTCAGCCCACCTTCGGTCAATTCATCGCCGGTCATGCGCATCGATAGGATGAACTCGGGGCCGACTTCGGTACGCACCGCGTCAAGCACTTGTAGGGTCAGGCGCATGCGGTTTTCTAACGCCCCTCCATAGTTATCTTCGCGCTGGTTGGTCAGAGGGGACAGGAATTGACCCAGAAGGTGCGAGTGAGACAGAAGCTCGATTCCGTCGAACCCGCCCATCTGACAGCGACGCGCAGCAGCTGCGAAATCGCCAATAACGCGGTCGATGTCTTCTTGTTCCATTGCTTTTGGAATTGCGCGGTGAGCGCGTTCGCGGACACGGGACGGAGCCAATACCGGTAGCCAATGCCCATCATCCCAGGCTGTGCGGCGCCCCATATGGGTGATCTGACACATGATGGCCGCACCATGTTCGTGAACGCCATCCGTCAGTTTCCAGAACCATGGAATGATACTGTCATCTCCGGCATAGAGCTGGCCAAACACCGATGGACTGTCAGGCGCAATATTGGTCGATCCGCCAACCATGGTCAGGGCCACCCCGCCTTTGGCCTTTTCCTCGTGATACAACCTGTAACGGTCTCTGGGATGCCCTTCTTCGACAAAGTTCGGTGCATGGGATGTGCTTACGATACGGTTGCGCAATGCCAGGTGTTTCAATTGAAACGGATCAAGAAGGTTTGCCACTTCGGTATTCCTTCGGCCAAAGCTGATGTTCAAAAGCCGCCCAGGGTCGCGCCCACTGGTCAGATGCCATGCCTGATGAGGTTTATTGTCGAAGGTATTTTACTTGGGAAGTAGCGAGTGTGAATTCACTGCTTCCGACATTGCTGTATGAAAAGACGACCCGAGCACGAGACACATATGTGGGAAACTCGTTGAGCACAGACGGAGGCCTGACAGGTACCGCTCGATACACCAAGGTCATTTAAGGTTCGCGCGCGTGTCGTCCTAGATTGGCGGCGCTGCGCGCTCTGTGACCAATTGTCTGGCAACGACCCTTTCACGATGGATCATATACAGCCCTGCACTAATGATGATGGCAATACCAATCAGGCTTAGCGTGTTCGGAAAGTCACCGAAGACAAGATAACCGAACAGGGCCGCTACCGGCAGCTCAAAGTACTGCAATGGGGCCAATGTGGCTGATGGTGCAAACGAAAGCGCATAGGTCATCATCATATGGCTTACGGTCGCAAAAAAACCGGCTCCCAGTAGCCACAACCATGCGATGTCTGACGGCCAAACGGGATCGAAAAGCTCAGAGCCAGTACCTTGTGCAACCACAAGGATTGGAACGCAAAACAGGCTGGCAATCAGGCCGGTGTGGAATTGCAGGGCCACAGGGTGCATCCGACGCGACAATCCCCGCGTCACAAGGATGTAGAAAGCAAAGGCAACGGCCGTGCCAAGAGGAATTATTGCAACCGCGCCGAAGGCCGCGAAACTGGGTTGGATGACGAACAATACCCCAATAAACCCCACAAGAGCCGCCCCGACACGGCGAGGACCAACATCTTCGCCAAGATAAAACTTGCCGACCAAAAGGACGATGAACGGGGCCACAAAAACGATGGCCAACGCATCGGCTAGTGGCATCACACGGATTGCCGAAATGAAGCAAAACGTCGCGAACAGCAAAAGCAAAGAGCGGAATATGAGAACCAGCAATTCACTTCGCGCCACTCGCAACGACAATCCCATTATCCAGATAAACGGCGCCATCAACGCGCATTGAACTATAAAGCGAGCAGCCGTTATCTGCCCAACAGGAACACTGGCTGATGCTAGTTTCGCAGCTACATCCAGCAAAGGAGCAGTCAGGCAAAATCCAAGCATCAGCGAAACGCCTGCAAGGATGCGATCGGTTGATTGAGGCGCGGAATCAGAGGAGGTCATCCCACCATGTAGAAATGTCGCCAAATGCGTGTCTATTCTCAATGCGACGCCAGGCAAAAGTCCAAAAATTCACCAGCTGGGCTTGTATAGAAATGTGTCTTCGCAGCGAAGAGCCGGGTCGGCGCGTCACGCAGCAGGCACAAACACCGGAATTTCTGTGCGCGTATCAAGGTTTTCTGCCGAGCGATGAAGGTTCCCGCGATAAACTAGCGGGCCGCAGATCTTAATGATGAATTCACACCGTCCATCCTAATTGATCGCTGCACCGTCCAATTTTGAAAAGCGAACCAGCTTTCAGTCCAAACAAAAGAGCTTGTTGAACGCTTCTGCTCCATTGCGCGAAAACGTTACGACGCGGGTCTTTTGATCTCGTTTCGCCCAGGATAGTTCCTCGAAACGGCTTAGAAATGCCCGTCCGAGGCTACCGGCCAGATGCGACCTGCGTTCGCTCCAGTCCAGACATTCCAGGCAGACTGGCGCTCGCGCTTTGCACAAAGCCTCAATGTCGATTTCGAAATCTCTGGCAAAGGTGGTGCCCGTTTTGGTGAGCTCCAGCTCTTCGCCATTCAAATTGAGATGTCCCTGCGCCATTAGACTGTCGAACATCTGTGTGCCCATATCTCCGGCCAGGTGATTGTAGCAAACACGCGCTTTACGCAACTCTGCGTCTTTGGGCCCTGTCCGCTTACGCAAATAGCCGGACCCCGCCGCAAGTCCCATCAGACCCTCCAGCACTTGCGCCACCTCGTCATTGGCGAGTTCGAAATACTTGTGCCGCCCTTGCTTACGGGGCCGCAGCAAACCGCCTCCATCGAGTTTGGACAAATGTGAACTGGCCGTCTGGATGGTCACTCCGGCTTCCTCTGCCAATTCGCTGACCGTGAGGGCTTTGCCACTCATAAGTGCAGTCAGCATGTTGGCCCGGGCGGGATCGCCAATCAAGGCGGCGATGTGGGCAATGTCGGGACCTTCTTTCATAGTTCGACCATAATCGAAGCATTCTTGTGAGGCAAATGTTTAGAACACGAGAAAGCACACGATAAGGAAACTGTCATGCTGACCTGTGTTATCCGTTACCATATTGACCCTACAAAGAAGGCACTATTCGAGGAATACTCTCGCAATTGGGGGCAGGCGATCCCGCGCTGCGGCGCCGATCTGATCGGCTATTACGCACCACACGAGGGGTCTTCGACCCTTGCCTACGGTATATATAACATTAAGAGCCTTGCCGGTTACGAGGAATACCGCGCCCGTCTGGCGGATGATCCGCTCGGACGCGAAAACTACGAATTCGCCCAAAAGGAGAAATTCCTGCTTCGCGAAGACCGGACCTTCCTGAAGCTTGTTTCGGCAGCTCATGGGATGGGAGAGCAACAATGATCGCGGTAATTTTCGAAGTTAAACCAGAGGACGCCAGTAAAGGTGACTACCTCAACATCGCGGCCGAGATGCGCCCGATGCTCGAAGAGATTGATGGCTTTATCTCGGTAGAGCGGTTTCAGAGCCTAACTGATCCGCACAAGATTCTGTCTTTGTCCTTCTTCGAGGATGAGGATGCAATCACACGCTGGCGCAACCTTGCCGCCCATAGAGGGGCGCAGACGAAAGGGCGCGACGGGGTCTTCGATGATTATCGCTTGCGTGTCGCCAGTGTGATCCGAGATTATGGTATGTTCGACCGGGCGCAGGCTCCTGCGGATAGCCAGACTGCGCACAGCAAGTGATTTTGGCGAATATCCTTACTTAACTGCCCCGTGAACTGCCCATGGGGAAGGGCGCGGGTAGATGTAGTCAAAACTTCGATCCGCACCGAAACAACCAGCCTGAAATTTCGATAGTAGTCACCGTGCAACAGTGCTGGAAAGGGCAGAGTATATGATTGTTATGGTATTCGAGTTCGACGTTGAAGCGGGTGAAAATGACGACTACACGCAAACATCCTCTGAACTTTGCAATCACCAGAAGGGCATAGGAGGCTTTATTTCAATCGAACGTTTTGAAAGCCCCAGCACGCCTGGAAGATATGAGGCCATTGGCTATTTCGAAGACGAAAATGCCGTGACCGAATGGCGGAACCTTGCCGAACATCGCCGTGCGCAGGCTCTTGGTCGTTCGCGTTATTTCACAAACTACCGCCTGTTAATGGCCGAGGTTGTCCGCGATTACACCCATGATTTGAGACGGAACTCTGCTTTTGACGACAGCAACAAAGCCCATTGCGGCACTGGAGCGGACTAAAATGTTCGATTTGGAAGTCGAAACGCCTAACCCACTGGGCTCTCTTTCAAAGATGGGTCGGGTTTAGGGCGATGCCAGTGGCAGGGTCGAACGGCGGGGAAGCTTGGATGGCCGCTATGGGCCGGATCTGTCACAGAACGCGTACCCATCGTTTTCATACAGCCGCACTAAAGCAGAACCCGATTAACGCCCATGAGACAGCACTAGTGTTTTTGCGGCTCCTTTCCAATTGATGATTTCTCAAGAAATTGCCCCTGTTTCAGAGGATTCTACGGCTCATCCAGATCCAACACTGCAGGGTCGATCATGCGTTTATCAGCGCTCATCTTGACAGAGTTTCGCATGGCTTTGCTTCGCAGTAGCAAGCGCCGGAAACTTGTCTCGTCGAGCATAAGCAGCGTCGACGGTGCCAACGCCCGCACGTTAACGCGACGGGGCCGTTTCAATAACATAGCCAATTGCCCGAACATTTCGCCACGGCCCAGCCGCGTGGTGTGCCTGCCGAGTTCCACTTCCACCGCCCCCGAGGCAATGAAGTATACACTCTGGGCGAGTTCGTCTTTGGAGATGATGGTATCACCCGAGTTGACATATCGGGCACGCAGCGCGCGGCTGAGTTTCCTGAGTGAAGACTTGTCGAGATCGGAAAATAGTGGGAACTGCCGGACCAAATCCCGTCCTTTAAGAGTAATGTCCAGTACTGGACGCCCTTCAGATAAAGCACGACGTGCTGCCACTTCCTGCATCAACACTGAATAGAGTTCTTCGCCCACCAGGCCGTCCTCGCGCATGACCGCGTATTCACGCTCTTCCAGTCGCAACGCCGTTCGTCGGATGAACCGCCGCTCCAACTTTTCGGCATAGCCAGGAAATTGCAGTCGCAGACCGTCCAGCGCTGTCTCAACCGCCTCGGATCTACGCGCTAACAAGTCATCAAGCAATTCCGCAACCCGGCGGCCGTGGATCCGGCGGATGCGGCCACGGACAAATCCGTCGAGGTCCTGCAGGATCAGGCGTTGCATGAGCAATCTTTCGAACCGATCCGTCGTAATACGCGTGAGTAGGAACGAAATGCGAAGCCGGTTGTGCAGAAACACGGCGATCCGAAAAGATCTGCCGTAATCGACCGACCGATTTGATGCGCGCTGATAACCGATCCGCCCACCGGTCCGCGCGCCTTCTATAAGCCGATCCGCGTCGGACAAAATCTTCTCACTCAGCACCGATGACATCGTGCGTTCCCGCATTCGGGCCAACACGGAATCCCGCTCTGCACCCGCCAGCGCAATAAGGCCAAGAGTGACCCGGTCACGATCAAGGATCTGCGCGCTGTCCTCGGCGGCCTTTACTGCCTCGTCCAGGCGTTCGCTAAACTGTTTGGCTTCGTTTCTGACAATATCGTGGGTCAGGTTATAGTTTTCTGCTGTGCGGGACACGTCCTCGCGTACGGATTGCAAGGCGACCGCGACCACCTGCCGCGAAAGGGCGGTATCAAGCGGAGAGAGCTTGTCGAGCCCCAGTTTTGTTATCACCGTGCGCAAGGTTGTTCCCTGAACAATCAGTGTAAACAACGTAAAGCCAGTCGCCAGAATGCCGACCAGACGCTTGGTCTCAAGTGGGATATGCGTGCTTTCGGTGACTGCCAGCGCAAGCGCCAGGGTTACGGCACCCCGCAGCCCACCCCACAGCATCGCGGTGCGATAGGGGCGCTCAACAACTGGCGACAGACCTATTGTCGTGAGCAATGGCAACAACCCGAACAGAAGCGCTGCCCGTGCAAATGTTGCGGCAAGAACCACTACAGCCAACAGGCCAAAATCAGACGGCCGCACCCCCTCTAACAATCTCGGGATCAGTAGTGCTGCAAGAATAAAGATCAGCGCTCCGGCCCAATGTGCCAGAAGGTCCCAAACTTCTTGAAGATTTGTCCAGGCGGCCGGTGACAGACGACCGGGGCCTGTGAGGTTGAGCGTAAGACCTGCAGCCACCACCGCGATGACACCCGAAGCCCCGACGCTTTGTTCTGCAACGATATAGGCGAGGTACGGCAGAGACACGGATATTGAAATCTGCGCCATTTCCCAGCGGCCTACGAAAACCATCAGCCAAACCGCCATGCGCGCCATGAGCCAACCGGTGAGAACTCCACCTGCGATTAACAGCGGAAATTGCCCCACGGCTTCACTTAGCAGTGGATTGGGTCTCCCGAGCATGACAAAGCTCATGAACAGTCCGAAAAGAGCAATCGCAGCAGCATCGTTAAGAAGGCTTTCGCCCTCGATTATTCGCGACAACCTGCGCGGTGCCGAGATCGACCGAAAAATACTGACAACCGCTGAGGGATCAGTTGTCGATACAATAGCACCAATCAACAGACAGGCGGCTAGCGGCAGCGTACTTACCCAACTAAGCGCATAGCCAATGGAAAGTGTCGCCACAATCACTGCCACAACGGCCATCATCAGGATGGGCATCCAGTCATCCAGCATCCTGCGCAGGTTCATGCCGAGGGTCGCTTGAAAAAGCAACGTTGGCAGGAAAACGTAGAGGAAGACGTCAGACCGGATCGGCAGATCTATGATCGCCTGCGCCCCTGGGTTCAGCGCATCCGTCAGATCAGTGTCGAGAAAGAAGGTCGCACCAAGCCCGATCACTATCCCCAGGACGGCGAGGATAACACTGTAAGGCAGGCGCAATCGTGCGGCTAGTGGTTCCGCCACGCCGATTACAACAAAAAGAGAAGTGATGATGGTCGTAATGACGACGATATCCATCAATACCTATTACCTGAGAAGTTGAACTAGTGGAATCTACTTTTAATTCCCGATCGACCACGTGGAACCATTGTGTGAACTTACACGCGTCCAGAATACGCGGTTGCAGTGAATGTCATAAATGACGGGCTGCAGTGCGACACCGGCGCGATAAGGGAATGGCTGGTTTGGCCCGTCCTTATCTTCGTGATCCGGATCTGCCGACAAGATGCCGCGCTTGCTGCAAGGTCAGGAGTGAGCCCGAAGCGGACCCTACGAGCGGTGCATCAGCGGGTTTGCAACTGCATGCTAATACTCATTCAACGCTTGATCGATAGTTGGTAACGATGACTTTAGACCAAATTCCACGGCATCATTGCGAATTGCTTGCAGAACGTCGCGGGTCTCCGCACTTCTATGGTCGGAATGCGATGCTGCAAGAGCACGCGCTCTAGCTACGTAAAATTCCGACCACGGCAGGTCTTCTTGCGCAAAAAAAGCCTCGAGAGATTCAGCATGTCGTTGGGCCTGCGCCCATTCTTTGCGTTGCAACATAACTTCAATAGCGTCGCGGTAGAAAAATGGTTGATTGTGCCCCACACAGCCGTTGGCGATTATTTCTTCCGCTTCCGATATCGCTTGGTCTTGCTCTGTTTTGTCCTGAGTGACGCGAGCCAAGTGACCAAGCATTCGTGGCCCACCGAAAGACATCCCCAGTTTTCTAGCTCCAGCTATTGCCTGATTGATCGATTCAAGCGCTTCCTGGTGCCGCCCGATTGCGTTCAAGTGGATGCTATTGAACGACAATGCCTCGTGGACGAGTCTGGCTGCTCCGAGATTTTCGCCTAAAGTCCTCACGTGCTCACATAGCGTAACCACCGATGACCAGTCGCTGAGTTCAACAGCTGCAAAGAGCGCTGCCGCAGCAGCGTTCATTTCAGCACGATCGTGTCCGACGCGGCGAGCTGCATCCATTGCCTTGTGAGATTGTTCGAGCACTTCATGGAGCTCGAGCATATAGACCTTTGTGTGACAGACCTGTGCCGCGTTCGCCACTTCGGTCCGCCCGAAACCATTGGCTCTACTTATTTCTACACAGCGTGACAGCATGTCATGAGATGTGCGCATGCGCCCGGCCATGTAGACTGCGTCACCCAAACCGCCGAGCCCTTTTGCTTCGCCCTCAGTCGAACCAATCTGTCTTGCGTATTCGATGCTTTGCCGATGCCCTGCTTCACATCCAGTGATATCGCCCTTCGGGAACAGCAAGTTTCCACGTAAATGATGCAGTCGCATCAAAGCTTCGGGCAAATCATTGGCTTCAGCAATGGGTTGTGCTTGGGCCACTAGGTCGAGTGCTTCGTCGGTGTGGTCGATTATGCGCATGCCTTCAGCAATGCAACGCATTTTTCCGTATTGTTCGAATGACGAGAAAGAGATTCCCGATATGCTTCAATCGACTTTTCAGGCTCACTCAGTTCCAGCAGCAATTCGCCCAGAAGGCAATACAAAGCAAAGGACATCTCTGTCTTGTCCGCAACGGCAAGGCCGCGCTCAGTCAGCCGCAGTGCACTTTCAAACCGTAGTGCTTTCTGTTGCGCTTCTGCGGCGTGAAGGTATGCCTGCGCCGCGTCCTTGTGCCCGGCGCAGTCCAGATGTTCGGCATGCAGTGGAAGATCTTTGTCTGCAAACCAGTCCGCGGCTGCGAGGTGGAATTCATTTCGACGTGCTCGAAGCAGCGAGCCATAGACACCATCTCTGACCAGCGCATGGGCAAACAGATATCCGTCACCCTGCTCGCGGATAAGTTGATGGTTTACCAATTTAGCACTGTCATACGAGTCATTGCTGATCAAGTGACGCAACGAAGCGAGCGTAAACCTTTGTCCCAGAACTGAAGCAGCTTGAATGGCCGATTTGTCAATCGCTGGTAGACGGTCAAGTCTTGCTTGTACAATGCTCTGAACTGATCCCGGAACTTGAACGTCGTTTGCCTCATGCGCGCTTCTGAGTAGCTGCTCTAGGAACAATGGATTTCCCGCTGCCCGCTCTACGCAAGAACGAGCAAATTTGTTGGCTATGTCGACAATGTTGGCAGCCATTCCCATGGCGTCAGCCTCGCTAAGAGGGCCCAGATCCAAGGCTATGAAGGGTGCGCCAGCTAGGGCGCCGCGCCAAGCCGGATCAATCGGGTCGCCTTCAATCCTGGAAGTAAGGACAATCATGACAGGCGCGTCAATTGAACCTAGTCCCAAATAGGCAATTTGTTTAAGGACAAGCTTGTCTGCCCAGTGGATATCTTCGAACACGATTAGTCTTGGAAGCTTCCTACTGAGCGCCCGGACAAGCGCAACAACAGTATCTACTTTACCGGTGTTACGCGTTAGATTGTCCATAGCGTCGTAAAGCGCCTGGTCCTCTGGCGATCGCGGCAGGTTCAGGAGGTCGTTGAGATGGATCGCATTTTCTGCGGTCACAAACCCGTTCGCAATCGCGCTCTTGGCTGCCGCACGCCGATCATCAAAATCAGCTTCTGTTGGTAATTCGAGCAGACTACAGACCAATGAACGGATCGGATCCTGTCCAATACCAACACCGAAATCAAGGATTAGGGCGCGATGACACGAATATCCGTTTTCAGCGGCCAAGCGGCAGTATTCATCTGTTAGACGGGTCTTTCCGATTCCGGGATCGCCGCGAATTTGGATCAACTGCCCTCTTTCGGCTTCCTTACAGACTTTCAGGGCACTTTTGAATTGCTGGATTTCAGCTACACGGCCAAGAAACGGACTTGCGCGCTCCGTGTTGGGAGAGACACCGCTGCCTCGCACTGAATGCACTCGCACAGGCTCCAAAAGGCCTTTGACGGAAACGTCCCCCACCTCTTTAGCGCCAATTTTCTCTTCTATGGACTGACGGACCAACTCTGATATCAGGATTTCCCCGGCGGAAGCCTCATCTGTAAGTCTGGCGGCTAAATTCACCGACTCTCCGATAACTGTATAGTGGCTGTCAGGACCAACGCCGCTTGCTACAACCTCGCCACAAGCAATACCAATGTGAGTTTCCAGCGGCCGACCAGCCTGTTCTGAGACACCTGGCATCGCATCTTGGATCGCTATTGCTGCGCGGACAGCCCTTTCAGCGTCATTCCCATGTGAAATCGGTGCTCCAAACACAGCCATAACGCTGTCGCCCACGTGCTTATCAACCGTTCCTCCGAAGCTATTGACTATGCCGTCGGCAACTTCAAAGTACGCAGACAAAAGGTTGTGAACCGCTTCGGAATCAATCGAAGAAGATAACTTTGTGAATCCACAGATATCAGCAAACAAAACAGTTACTTGTCTTCGCTCACCGGATCGTTGAGTGTCAGGCTTTGCCGCGGCATTCTCCTGCACATTCGCCACGTTTTCGTTTGCAGTTTCGTCGATTTTCGCAATCGCCTCTAGCAATTTCCGCCTGTGGCCGACGGCAGTCACTCCAATGTCTTTAAGGTCTTCTACTGTGATGTGCGCAAGAACGTGCCCATCGACAAAGTTCTCCGCAAAGGCATCGGCATATTCGCCGAGCCCGAGATCTTCGAGCCAGGTGCGTACATCAATTTCCATGCAGGCTCAGTTTATTGTTTCGGGAGCAAAATAGCATGAAATGTGTCAAACGGTCTATCGATGACCCCCAAAGAGATGCGCGACACAGCCTAATGGCCACCTAAGAACCGAGTTTGATGTTTTGTGGACCAGAGTTGAGCACCTCTTTTGAGGGTATTTAAACTGAGGGTCTTATTTCGAATCCAAGGGCGACTTAGTCCAGCGTAGTGTCCGTCCGAGCAGTCTCTAGTTTTGCTCATACAGTGGATCTCGGCAGTGCGGATTGTGGGCGTAGCAACTTCAAACCTTCTCGAATGACCGCAATGGGCCGTTTCGCTGCAGATTGGATCAATGACCGACTTGGGAAATACTCCACTTTCAGGGCTGGAACACCCTAGGGAACAGAAAATCTCTTCTTCCACTGAGCAACACGCAACTCATCGCGCTTCTCGTACTCTTTAATAGCTTCACCGATGTCTCGGTGCACTTGATCCTCTCGATCTTCTCCGAGATCGGTCATGCGCATGGTGAACCAAGCAGTCATTCCTCCGGGAGGCAAGGTGGCAAAGCGAGGGAAAGAAGGATCACTTTTGCCTGCCTGCCATTTTGCCGGCATGTAGGGATCAAGGACAAAACCCCGTGCCATTCCCACGACATCCGCATCCCCAGATTGGACTACAGCTTCAGCCTCCTCTTTGCGTTTGAAACCGCCGGTGACCATAAGTGGAGCCGAAATCAGTCGACGCGCAGCGCGTGCAAACTCGACAAAGTAGGGACCCGTCGTCGCGCGTTCCGAGCTAGAGGGTGCCCCGGGGAAATAGGTCCCGCCGCTAATATCCAGAAGGTCGACACCCTTGCCTTCAAGTCCGGCAACGACTTCGAGTGCGTCGCCTTCCGTTAGGCCACCGTCGAGTTGATCGGTTGCATTCAGCTTTATTGCTACCACAAAGTCTGATGGGACGGACGCACGAACGGCTTCAACCGTTTCTATGAGTAGCCGCATCCGCGCCTGTATTGAACCGCCATAAGCATCGGATCGACGATTGAATAGTGGCGACAGAAACTGGCTCAGGAGAAAGCCGTGTGCGGCATGAATTTGCACGCCGCCAAATCCCAATTCCGCCGCACGCAGCGCGGTGCGGGCAAAACTATCTGGGACGGCCCTTATCTCGGCGATCGACATGGCTTTGCTGCGGAAATCAGGAAAGTCGATGGCGCTTGGCCCTCGGGGTTGGCTGATCGGAAGATGAGCCATTGCCCCAGCATGCCCAAGCTGTAGCCACAATTGAGCTCCGTTTGTCGCCCCGCGCCGAGCAAGGTTGCGAAAGGCTGTTTCATCGGCTGCCTCATTCAGGACCAGATTGCCTGGTTTCTCGGGATACCTCGGATCACCCTGCACCTCGCCGATGATCGATGCGGCAAGCCCCCCTTCGGCCCAGCGTTCATAAAGCCGCATCTGCGAAGGAGTTGGATTTCCCTGGCCATCCCCCAACGAATCCGACATCGCCGATTTGATGATCCGGTTTTTCAATACACGCCCATTCGGCAAAGTGAGTGGTGAGAAAAGGGAGGCGCTCGAAGTTGTGTGCAAAGCAGTTTTCCTTGGAGTTTTTACCTCCACCTGAGATACTTTGGATCACTCTGCATGATAAGTTGGCTACTTGGATCATCTCTTGATAGATTTTGGAACAGATGACGCAAAAGACAGAAATAGAAATCCTTCTGGCCGTTGTTGATCACGGCAGTTTCTCAGCCGCCGCCAGAATGTTGGGATACACGCCGTCCGCTGTGGGGAAACGGGTGCATCAGTTGGAACAGCGGTTGAAGGTGCCGCTTCTTGTCCGCTCGACCCGGCGCATGGCCTTGACCGATGCAGGGCAAAGATATGTGGAAGAAGCGCGGGGTCTTCTGGCTCGCCTCACGGCGCTGGAAGAGGATATTGCCGATGATGGCGACAGGCTGCATGGCACAATCCGCGTGACAAGCGCTGCAGCTCTTGGCCGCCTGCATATCGTTCCCTTTACGATCGAATTCATGGAACGATATCCGGAGGTTGAGATCGAATTGTTGTTGACCGACAAATTGGTCGATTTGGTCGGAGAGGGTTTTGACCTTGCGATCCGCAGTGGTGTCTTACGCGATTCATCCCTGGTCTCGCGAAAACTAATGACCAATCGACGGGTGCCATGTGCCGCACCTGTCTACCTCGAACAGCATGGCACACCTCGGCAACCGGAAGAGCTTACCACGCACAAATGTCTGCGCCTGGGCCATGAGAGGCACCTTACGGATTGGGGGTTTGCCCGAGCACCACATGGGCATGCACGGCTGGGTCCCGGCTTCATTTGCAACAGTCTGGAAGCTCTCCATGCAGCGTGCCGCGCGGGGCGCGGCATTGCTTGGCTGCCAGAGTTTCTCATCTCCCAAGACTTGCAGAACGGTCATTTGGTGCCGGTGCTAACTGATTGCTCTGAACAAGACGCCGGCGGCGGGATCTACATTCTACGCCCGGAAACAACCTTTCTGCCGCGGCGGGTGCGGGTTCTGATCGATTTCCTCGTTGATCACTTCCCTGGCACTCGAACCAACTGAACCGAGGGAACCCGATTCAGCCGCCGTTGAAAACCGAAAGGGCCATTCGGCGGACGTAGCCGGGAAAAACCGTGTCGTAGTTTTTCCAACCCGAGTACTTGGGCATTTCGATCTCATCGGGGATCGTAAAGAGTAGTTCAACGGGTGCCGACGCATCTCTGCTTGCAAAGGCCTCCTGAAAACGGGCCTCTACCTTCGCTTGCAGCTCATTCAAAAACTCTGCGTTTTCTCTGAGAGCTTCGACGCTGTTACTGTTTGAATGCCCGTTGATTGCATAGGCCGGATCCCAATCTACCAGCGTGTTCAAAACAATGCCTGATCCGACGAAATTGGTATCTTCCTTGAACTCGTGCGGAAAAAGTTCCTGCCGCATGTACATGTCCACGGAAAACACGACATTGCTGTCGGCGACACGTGCAACCGTGGGCGCAACACCATCTGCCACAGAAAGGTTATGTAGCTCGACGATTTGACTGCCAAGATCTACATAATGGATGTCATCAAAGGACGTCGTGACAGTCGGCATGGGCATCAACGGCGACAGCTTTAGTATGTCGAGGCCGTTCTCCTGCATGATGATCTCGGCCCCGTCAAACACTTCGGTTCCGCCAATGCGGTCAAAATGCTCGTGGCTGAACGGAAAAGAAGTGGACGAAGAACGGGAAGCCGAGATATTTGACATGGTTCCCGCGTTCCTGCTGGGGTTGCAGTCACAACACTGACCCGAAACGCCGCTTGCCACGCGACCGGTATGTCCACGGTCAGGAGCGCTTAAGGCGTCGTGTCGCTATTCCGTTGTCAACGCGTTCTAAAGGGTCGTTGGTGTGCTGTATGGATAAGAACCGAAGCGCTACCTTGCAGCCCACGTTCGAGCAGCCGCAACGAATGTCTCCTCTTCGAAGGGGCGCACCGTAGCGATGGCACTCGTTGTCCAAGGGCAGTTCAGGGTCGAAACGAAGTAAAACGAAAACGTAGACTTGATGTGATGCCACCCCTTCGGGCGCATTGTCACCCTTTTACACAGGCTTCCGACAATATCGCGTAAGTGCGATCGATGATGTGTCGTACCTCTGGCAGAAATCGGTCTTCGTGGTGGGACACAAGCCACTGATCATGTTCCAGATCTTCTATCAGAGGCGATACTCGCTTTAGCATGCTCTGAGCGTTGCCGATGAACGTTGGTAAAACCACCCGAGCCATTCCCGCATGTGCAAGATCAAGAGCGTTCTGCGGAGCGGTCACTTCAATGGCATCGTCATCTTGCGAATTTTCGCTTACCCAATTTGCAGAAGGTGTTTTGGACACGACCCGCGCCCAGGTCGAAACACTCTCGTCTACTGCGTAGACAGCAAACCGAACGCGCCCGATTTTGCGGCCTGCCAGACCGATCTCTTCAGGCCGATGATTTCGAATGCCAATCGCCGCCTCCCGGTGCCCAATTTTCAGCACGTGTTCCGAGGAAATGAACCGCAGCCGTACCGGTGCTGATCCGTAGAGTTTTCCAACGGCGCCCATCAACACTTTGGTAACCCAGGTCCCAGCCGAAATCTTAACCAATGGTGGCGCAGTCGCGAGGCGGTTTTCAGTGATAGGTAAGACACGGGTCTCAATGCTTGCGACCTTTTCAAACAACAGTTGACCATCTTCAGTCAGGTCATAGCCTCGCGGTTTGCGCCGAAACAATTCCATCCCGAGACTGCGCTCAAGCTCGATCATACGCCGACCCAGCGTCGGTGCGCTTTTACCGGTCTGTTCTGCAGCCGGCCCAAGCCCACCTGTTCTGGCAACGGCAAGGAAAAGCCGCAGGTTATCCCAGTCAACGTCACGTTCATTCATGAAACGATGCTTACATTTTGTGTTGTTGATGAAAAGATTGAGATGGCGTTTTTCTAAGGGGGCACATAGGAGGCCCGTAGATGAAGTTTCTCAAAAATGAAATCTCGCCACTTGGAATGGGATGCTGGCCAATCGGCGGCAAAATGTACTGGGGCGAACAATCGCTGGGCTATACTCGTTCAGATGACGACGTTTCCATTCGGACGATCCATGCTGCCTTGGATGGTGGGATCAATCTGTTCGACACCGCTGCGGCTTACGGGGCAGGGCATTCAGAACGGCTGTTGGGTAAGGCGTTGAAGGGTCGACCCGATGCTTTGGTCGTTACAAAGATCGGTGTCGGGATTGATGAGGCAAGCAGGCAGATCTCATTCGAACCCTTCACTTCCGATCAAGTAGGTCCTGCCGTTGAAGGGTGCTTGTCTCGGCTGGGCCGGGATCGGATCGATCTTTTGCTGCTGCACGTGAACGACATGCCCATTGGCAATGCTGAAGCCTTGTTTGATGAACTGGACCGCTTGAGAGATTCCGGAAAACTGCGCGCCTTCGGCTGGAGTACCGACTATTCCAAAAGCGTGTCGGCCGTTTCAGCGCGTCATAACTTCAAGGCAGTCGAGTATGTGATGAACGTGTTTTTTGATGCGCCCCGAATGCAGAAAGTGGTGCAAGACAACGGGCTGTTGTCCCTTATCCGTTCACCACTCGCGATGGGTCTGCTTTCCGGTAAGTACGATCAGAACACTGTCATGGCATCGGATGACGTGCGTGCATCCGGCGAAGATTGGATGGAATACTTCAAGGAAGGAGGCGCAAATCCTGATTTCCTCCGGAAACTCGATGCGGTTCGCGATTTGCTGACCTCGGATGGGCGAACACTCGTACAGGGGGCTCTCGGGTGGATATGGGGCCAATCTGAAAACTACGTTCCGATCCCGGGTGCGCGTACAGTAGACCAAATCGAAGGTATTGCAGGAGCGCTGATCTTCGGTGCTTTACCGGCTGCAACAATGAACGAAATAGAAACCCTGTTGCCGCGCCTTCCTCATGAACCAGACCGCCCGCGATAACCTAAAGCGCCGGCCATCTAAAGTGGGCTGCAAGTGTGCACGAGGTAGTTTTCTTGGGCTGCGCCCGCAGCCCCCGAATGAGGTTTCGAGAGCCTAGCCTGCGTTGTTAGCTTCGGTCACTCCTCTCGTAACAATGCTTCATTTCGGTATTCTGTCGGGGTTTTACCCGTTTGCGTGCGAAAGGCTCGATTGAATGGCCCGAGCGAAGAGAAGCCAACGTCAAAGGCAATGCTAAGAACAGTGCGTTCGGCCATTTCTGGCTTCTCCAGCAATGCTTGCGCTTCCCGAACGCGGAATGCGTTGACGAAGCTGGTGAAATTTCGGTGCCCCATTCCCTGATTGATCGCAGACCTTAGCCGATGTTCTTGTGTACCTAGATTGGCCGCCATTCGTGCTACGGTCAGCCCTTCCTCCCTCCAAAGCCCTGCGGCCATCGCCGTATCAATGCGTTTGATCAATGCCACTTGCGCGGGTTTCAGGTTCATGTCGCGATGCGAAGTGCCGGGGTGTTCGATCCAGATATCGGGTGCAACTCGCACCGACCAGACAAGGAACGCACTTGCGGACACCAAAATTGCTGCGGCCTGCAGCAGGAATACCCAATAGGGAAGCACTCGATCCAAATGGGTGATTTCAATCACCGTGATGATTATGCCCAGGGTCAACAACCACACCAGAAACCAACGACGAAATCGGCGGCGATCGGCAATCAAATCTTCGACTTCTCCAGACAAAACGATATTCAGCATGTGCAAGAAAAAGATCAGCACGCATGCGCCACGAACCGCACCCAGCGGAAACTGCAGCTGGGTCAACCAGCTTGTCACAACGATCAAGGCCGCGACCACGATCTGCCATGGGTGAATGATCACGTCATCCTGAAACAACTCAATTGCGGCCCAATAGATCAGTGCCGGGATCACGCCTGAGATCATCACAAGAACAAACCGGAAAGGCCCCTCGCTCAGATCGATACTCGGAGAGGATACGACTACGTACGGGCCAAGGCTTAGGCACAGCAGCACAACAGCCAAGCTTTTTCTGGTCCGGGGCCCGTTCGTCAAAAAAATCAAAGCGCAGAGATAGAGCACGCCAACGGCGCTGCCACGCAGGAAAGTATCGATGATCGCCATGTCCAACATCACACCCATAAGCGAAGTTCGAATTGGTTTGGCGGTCAATGGCCAGGCCATGTCGAAACTGAAAAATCCTCGCCGAAAGCTCAAAATACCCATTGGTTTTTGAATTCAGAGAGCATCTGCACTCCATGCGCGTCAGGTCGTTGTGCACATCCTTTCCCTACTTGGAGAAGTTAATGACACATCTCACCACGCTCTTGTCCGTCTATACAAATGTCTTTGGCGGAGACTTCATGCGCTATGTTATCGGGGCAGGGGGGACATATATTTTGATCAATGTCCTTTTGGCACACCGGCTTACCGCACAAAAAATCCGCCCATCGGATCCACCCAGGGGCCAGATACGTCGTGAGATTCTGGCAAGTTTGCGGACTGTCCTGATCTTTACCGCCGCTGGGACTTCAATTGTGCTGGGTGCAAATGCCGGGGTCATCACGATATACCAACAGGTCGCGACATTTGGTTGGACCTATTTCGTGTTCAGCGTTGTGGCGCTGATCGTCCTTCATGATGCGTGGTTCTATTGGACACACCGCGCGCTGCACTGCCCACCGTTGTTCCGGCGGTTCCACCGGTTGCACCATAGATCACACCAACCCACACCCTTCACCTCTTACAGCTTTGATGTCGGTGAGGCTGTGGTAAACGCTCTCTACCTGCCTTTAGTGTTGATCATTCTCCCGACGCATCCATTGGCGCTGTTCGTCTTTGTGACCCATATGATGTTACGCAATGCAGTGGGTCACTGCGGGATCGAGATCTTTCCAGCCGACAAGAAAGGGCAACCAATTTTTGGATGGCTGACAAGCGTCACTCATCACGACCTGCATCACGCCCATGCCGGTTACAACCTCGGCCTGTATTTCTCTTGGTGGGATCGGCTGATGAAGACGGAGCATCCTAAATACCTCACCGAGTTTGCCCGCGTTGCGCCGCGCATCCCGACTGTCAGCCTGAAAGCAGTAATTCTGTTGGTGGCAATTGTTGGAGGTCTGACGGCCAGCCGAGGCGATGCCTACGAACTAAAGGGTCGCTACGCGTCGCCTGGCCTCGGCATCATAGTCGCGTTCGAGGATTGTGGCCCGAAGAGCGCAACCAAATGCGGGCGATTGATTTGGATGTGGGAGGGGCAGACACCCCATGCGAAAATCGGCGATTTGATCCTAACGGATCTGGAGTTCAATGGGTCTGCTTGGGAGGGAATGCTGCGAGACCCGGAATCCGGGCGAACCTATCGTGGTTCGATCAGGCAACCGAGCCAAGACCGGCTTTACCTCAAAGGCTGCGCCGGGATCATCTGTGCGAGCCAAACATGGCACTCTACAATCTACCTTCGAACCGTACTTTCTGAACACTGAGGTTATTCGACAGGAGTGAGATCCTAACAGTTGTGCGGTCAAACGCACCGCCACAACAATTGGTAGCCGAGGAAGTCGTGAGGATCGGTAAAGGACACGACCGAGACTTTGGAGGGCGTTTTGCGTATCCCAAATGGGTAATCTGACGGCTTCAGAAAGGTACATTCAAGGGATGGGCTTATAGAGCCTCCCGCCTCCGGCCCTCGTCGTTGGGTCTTCGCCTCGCCGTCTTCGCGCGCAATGCCCGCCAGATCCAACACGACGCCATGCTGATCGACCGCTCGCCAAAGCCATTACTTTCGACCTGAAATGTTCACCACGATTTCATCCAGATGCCAGACATCGCCTGGAAGTCTCTTCCGTAAAACAGGGTGACCCATGTAGGAGACTCCGGGAACCTGGAGAATGTTCTTCTCCAAATCCACTTCATTGATGCTAATCTCTGTCGTAGATGCCTCTAGTCAGTTTGTTTGCAAACCCACGTTGGCACAACGAGGCGAGCAGGGACGTCTAAACCCTTAGAACCAATTAGGAGGAATAGCATCAATCACAGTTTTGCACCGTTGTTCTCAGGCGGCTGGAACGGTTTCAGCGTACAGTGACCTTAATGCTCTGCAGCTCAGTTTCGGCTGATCGCAGCCATTCAGAAATCTGAGAAGGATGAATAGGGTCCAGGGATTTTACAATATACTCCCCTGTACAGCATTTGACTGTGATTGCTGAAGATCGCTAAGTGATACCTCACGGTATTCGTCGCGCATTGCTTCAACGATCTTAAGAACCTGCGCAAGTTGGATTGATCCATCTTTCAATACTCGAGCTCAGAATTCGTACTCAGTGCCATTCTCTGCCTGGGCTGCGTGGACTTAGGCGTCTTCGATGTCCCGAATAGCCGTTTCCAGAGGAACTTTTTGCTTTTTTGAAAGCGCATTTGCCAATACAAGCAGGTTCTGCACCGTGACTTATCCAACAGGCCGAACTTAGGCCCTCATGCACAAAATCGTCGTTACGGCAAAATATCGGAAACCGCGCTGAACCCCGTCAGATCAAAGCCGAATGAGATCGGGTCTCTGGCGGTGTTTTTGCTTTCTATCGTCAACTGATCACCGGCCCGCATCGCATTCATCCACTCGGAAGACACAGGTGAACGCGCAAAACAGCCCTGCGCTTCGCAAGTCAGGAACTCCAGACGCGCGACTTCGACGTTATCGACTTTTGCGATCACCCCTTCGGAAAACAGTAGACCAAATGGCAGGGTCAGCACTGTTTCGGTCTCATCTTTTCCCGAAGGCTTCACGAACGCAATAGACGTAAGCCTTTGATTGTTTTCGGTTAGAACAATACTCTGGGTCATTTCACAGACCAACTCGGTTCCATTGCCCGGATTTCCACAATTCACCGACCACGGAGGGGGGGCGTCCTCTTGTGCAGCCAGAGACTGCGCTAAACCCATCGAAACTCCCAATGCACCAAGCCAAACTTTCATACTGCCGTTCCTCATTGCTTAGAATTGTAGTCCGAGGCCCAGTCCGACCTGGAGAGCCTTGGTTGAGTCACCGAACATATGATCGAGACTCAGATTAATAAAGCTGCTGTCGTCCAGTGCGAACAGCCCCAGTCGCGCTGAGACCACCCCATGGGCGTCTCCAACAAAGCTGGTATTCGTAAACCCGCCATCGGCAGAACTGGCACCTGCGAACCCGGCGCTTACTGATACCTTGTCATTTGATGAGATGATGGCACCGGCCCGGAAACTTGCGCGCAGTTTTTGGGAAGCGCTGAGTATTTGTTCAGTCCCGATCTCAAGCGACGGCGTCAGCGAATAGATCATTTCACTATCGTCCTGCAGGACAATCCCCGAAAGGGTTGCGTCACCGTTGCTTTCCGTTGCCAGACGGGTTGCGTCAACAGCGATTTCGGGTCGCAGATAAGAGTTGCCACCGGCAAACCTGTGGTCATATGCAAAACTCAGCCGCAGGTTCTGGTGGTTCATCTTATGTTTGATCGAGCTGACGCCAACCGTATCCACCACGGTTCCGTTGGGCAGCACGCCGCTGATCCCGCCAGACCGAACTGTATCATAGTCCGACCATCCGGCTGAAAGCATGGCAGCGAACTCCCAAGGGCCGGTGTATTTGGTCAGCGACGCGCCCAGATTGAACCGGTCGCCGGTCGCATTGTACTGTGAACCGTTCCGCAAGCTGATCTGGTCGTGACCCACCGCGAAACCGGCATAGAGCTCGTCCCCAACAGGCAAACGGACGCCGGCAGACAGGTTGGTGTTGTTGATGTCCAACTCATCGTAGATACCGGTCTGGTCGCGGTCGTAGAAGGACCTTCCCCCGGAGAACCAGACGCAATTGCGGGGATCATCTCCTGCCTGATAATTGGTAAACCGCTCGCAATTGTGCAGTGCGTCTGCGAATACCCGCGTACCGTAGTAGGCATCAACCGCGTCCGCTGCGTAGTCGGCCACAGTGAAAGCGCCGATCGCTGCGATGACGTCCGCTTCGGACGTCATATTCCCGATCAGGGCGAACAGCTCGCCTTGTGCAGCAGAACCCTGTCCATTCAGAACATCATTGATGTAGTCACCAACGGCCGCTTCGTTCGCGTTCATATTGGCGGTCGAATAGTCAGGTTTGATCACCAGATCAATCGAACTGCCGTCTGAAGTCGAGCCGTTCAATCCGATTGAGTAATCCAACACTACGGTGTCCTGAATCGTCGTTCCTGCGTCCGCCGCCGTACCGCCGGGATTGACAATGACAAGGGGCAACGCCCGTTGAAGGGTATTGAGCTGCGGCGTCAATGTACCGCCCATCGTGGCATCACCACTGACATTAAGCAGATCACTGTTGCCACCAGATGCGCCGCTGGTCAGGAAATACACATCGAAGGTCGAGGATGCCGTCGCACCCAGGGCCAGACTTCCGGTCAGGTTCGTAGTCTGGCTGACATTCCCGGTAAAGACAAAGTCACCCGCCTGAACGTTTGGTGTCATGTCTGTATTCAGGCCCCAGTTCGCCCCTAAGACAAAGTCGCCATTCACCTGCATCAATCCGTCAGTGCCAAGATTGATCGTATCCAGCGCATAAAACGCACCTTCTTCCTCGACCGTCAGGACGTTGGTACCGGTTCCAAGATCCAGATTGCCAAGCGCTTTACCCGCCAACGAAATCTGCTCGTTCCCGTCACCGCCGTTGATTAGCTGGTTATTCCCGGCAAGCAGCATGGTGTCCTTGGACAAAGTCAGCGCGTTGTTCGCACCACCTTCCACGACGATTGATGCAACAGCGTTCGTCTGGCCAGTGCCGCCCATGACGACACCGTTGAACCCAAGCGTGATTGGACCGGCCCCGTCGCGTCCTTGAGATTGGGCCAGAACACCAATGCCGCCTTCGCTGACGGATAGGATATTGCCGTCCAGCGCCATATCAATCGCGCCGCCGGCACCGGCACCACCTGCGGACCCACGGAAGACTGAGTCCACCATGCCACCGCCGCCGCCTAGCGATTGTGCAACGACACCAATCGCGTTTTCGCCGGTGGTGACGATGTTGCCGGATTGTGTAAATCCGATGTCGCCACCATCGCCACCATTGTTGGATGATAGGTCCACGGCGATTTTGCTGGCTTCCATGTCTGTCGACACAAGGCCACCACCGCCACCGATGCTTTGAATGACGAACCCGTGTGATCCGTTGCCGCTGGTGGTCATGTCGCCAGTATTGGCAAAGTCGACGTCACCGCCATCACCGGTCGATCCATCCTGCGCACCAAGCGTCACATCGGCCTGTCCCAAACCCGCGATGACAACTTCACCACCGCCTGCGCCGATACTCTGGACGCTTTGACCAAATGAACGGTCGCCGCTGGTGAATACATCTCCGTCCAATGACAGCGCGATATCACCGCCATCATTGTTGAAGCTGGGGTCAGAGCCCAGGATCAGCGAAGCCGCTTTGTTTGCATCCGCTGTGCCGGTACTGTTCAGAACAAGTTTGCCGCCGCCGCCGCCGATGGATTGCGTCGTTCCTGCCGTCGAAAACGCGCCGTCGGTTCCCACATCGCCCGTCCTGCTGCCACTCACGTTTCCGCCGCTGGCATCATCCGTGTTGATCGCACCCAGGCGTCCGGTGATATCGATTCCGTCACCGTCCTGAACACCGATATTGTTCGCAGAAGTGCCGCCGCCACCGCCAACGCTTTGCAACATCAAACCAGTTGAGCGGTCGCTTGTCGTCGCGATGTTACCAATATGCGACTGCGTGATCTGGTTGCCTGCGGTATCCGAGACTTCGTCGCCACCCAGAGAGATATCGCTGATATAGACAGTCCCAGTGCCGTCGGCGCTGGCAGTTTCGGTTGTGAAATCAACCGAGGATTCCACATTGCCGCCGCCGCCATTCACTGATTGTGCAAAGATGGCCTCGCTCCCGGATCCATTCACAAGAATGTCGCCGGTCGAATTCACGGTAACGGTTCCCACCGACCCAGTGGTCCCTTCGCGTGCACCAAGCAATTGCGAGACCGTGTAATCCAGCGCTGAAACCAACGGAGACGATACCGAATATCCGGCGTTGCCGCCGCCGCCGCCGACAGATTGTGCGAAGATGCCGAATCCGTTGTCCGCATTCACGACAATCGCTCCGGTATGGTTCACCGTCACGTCTCCGCCATCTGAGCCATCCCCGCCCGATCCGCCAATAGCGATCTTCGAATAGGATTTTCCTGTCATGGTGTTCTTGAGGTCGTTGACATCCATCGCAACGGCCAGACCGCCATTGCCGCCGCCACCGCCAACGGATTGTGCCATGATGCCGTATGCACCCGTGCCATCAACTCGGATATTACCGCTGTTCGTAACAACCACGTTGCCTGCGACATTACCGCTGCCGCCCGAGCCACCGATGTTCAGCTGTGCCGTCGGAGAGCTGTTGTCCCCGGTTTTCAACCGCAGCGTCCCGGTCATCGAGCTGCCACCATTGCCGCCACCGCCACCGACGGACTGCGCGAAGATACCATGCGCACCATCACCGGTCGTCAAGATCGTCCCGGCATTCGTAACCGAGACGTCGCCACCAGTTCCGCCGGTGCCGCCCGATCCGCCCAGCCCGAATTGCAAGGCTCGCCGTGTGGACGCCTCAGCCCCGCCATAGCGCCCGTCGACCGAGATCGTGGAACCACCGTTGCCGCCGCCACCGCCAACGGATTGCGCAAAGATACCGTGGCTTTCCTTGCCAGTGGTAAGGATATTGGCATCCGCTTCATTGACGACAGTCACCGTGCTGCCAGAGCCGCCGGTACCACCCGAGCCACCGATCAGAATGGCGTTTGTGGTCGCCCCGTCCGAGGACCGTCCCAGAATGATGTTGCGCACCTGCTGCGCGTCACCGCCGCCACCGCCGACAGACTGCGCGTAAATGCCGATGGATTTGTCGCCCTCCGTTGCGATTATATTTCGGTTGGTGACCGAAACTGCTGCAGACATCGCGCCGGTGCCGCCATTGCCGCCAATGGAAATTGTCGCCGTGTTGCCGATCTCTTTGCGAAGGTTGATGATACGGTTTTCTACCAGACCACCCATGCCGCCGCCGCCGCCCACGGATTGCGCATAGATACCATGCGCCATCATGCCGGCAGTCGTGACTATGCCATCATTCACAACTGTTACCGTGTCCGAAGTCATACCGTCTCCGCCGGTGCCCCCGATATTGATCGAAGCTGCCGTCCCAACGGTTGATGGGCTGATGAAGGATTTGATCGTATCCAGATTACTCTGACCCGCCTGCACCATACCACCGGTGCCGCCTGCGCCGCCCACCGATTGCGCCAGCAGGCCGATCGAGCGCTCGCCCGACGTTGAAATTCGCGCAGAGCTCGTCACATCGACTTTGCCGCCAACGCCTCCGGTGCCTCCGGTGCCGCCGATGGAAAGTGATGCTGAAATCCCGCCACCGGCCGAGTTGCTGGCCTTGCCGCCGTTGCCGCCTCCGCCGCCAACGGATTGGGCGAACACTGCATGGGCGTCGTCACCCTGAGTGACCACGGTCCCGGCAATAACGGATGTTACATCACCTGCCGCTCCGCCAGTGCCGCCGGCCAAACCGACCGACACGCTGGCCTTGTTGCCTTTGCTGTCGCCGGTCTTTGGCGTACCGATGCTGGCTGAGATCGAGGACGAATTGCCGCCGCCGTTGCCAATGGATTGGGCAAAGAACCCGTAAGACCGGTCGCCTGCGGTGCTGACGATGCCGTCCGAGCTGGCATAAACATCACCGCCGCTGCCACCGGTACCTCCGGTCCGACCGATCTGGATATTGACGTTGCCGCCATCCACAGAAGTCGAGGCAGAGTTATACCCCGCGTTGCCGCCTCCGCCGCCAACGGATTGGGCGAACAGGCCATGTGAATCCGCGCCGAGCGTAGAGATATCGCCGGTGTTTCGCACATCGACTGCGCCGCCGATGCCGCCCTCACCGGTGCCGCCGCCTACAGCAAGACCAAAACCTTTGTTGGATTGGTTCGATGACAGTTCGTAGGCGAATGCCAGGTTCAGTGCTGCGTTTCCGCCGCCGCCGCCAATGGATTGGCCGAATACACCATGACTGCCGTCCTGTTTCGTGAGGATATCGCCGTAATTGTCAATATCGACTGTGCCGCCATCCCCTGCAGTTCCGGCATCACCACCGATGGCAACAACAGCCGACATGCCAGATTTGTTGCCAGAAGAATCCGCCGGATTCACCTTGCCTTCAAGCTCATCTAGCACGTTGTTGTAATTGGCAATTACCGAGTCATCTACGCCCGTGTTGGTCGGTGTTTTGCGGTCGGATGAATCGCCGGTGCCGCCGTTGCTCTGACTGCCGTTGGTCTTGCTGATGCCCACAACCGCGTTGATGCCGGCATCTCCGCCACCACCGCCAATGCTAGAGGCTTCGATGCCATGCGAACCAACACCGTCAGTTGTGATGGTCCCTGCCGCCAAAGCAGTGGTGCCCCGCGCCACAGTGACATCGCCTGCGTCTCCGCCACCGCCGCCAAAGCCGCCGATGCCCATGGCAATCGGTGAGCTGTCTTTGGTGCCAACGAACGTCGCATTGATCCCACCGGTTCCTCCGCCGCCGCCGATGCTTTGCGCAAAGACACCGCGCGCGTGATACCCGTTTGTCGAGATAGCGCCGGATTGCGTGACCTGGACATCACCGGCATCCGCGCCGGTTCCGCCGTGGCCGCCCAAACCACCCACGATGCTCAAATCGGTTTTGCCGTCTGAGTTGTTGGAGTCGCCATAGTTCAGTTGTCCGGTCACGTTGAGCGCGCCGTTGCCGCCGCCGCCAGCGATGGACTGGGCCAAAACGCCGTGTTTCCAGTTGCCCGCCACGGACACAGCACCGGTATGATCAACGGTCACATCACCGGAAACATTACCGTCGCCACCAAATCCGCCAACACCGAAGGTGACCGATGGGATCTTGCCATCCTTGCTTAGCGCAATGCCGCCCGAAACGTTCAGACCGCCATTGCCGCCACCGCCGCCGATGGACTGCGCCAACAAACCGGCCGAGCCATCAGTGTCAGGCTTTTCTTCGTTGAAGACGCCCATATCGATAAACAGGCGTTCGAGACCAAAGTCCGACACCATCTCTTCCGTATCGTCGACAATCGTGTCGCCGAGGAAATCGCGTAGCTTGTCTTCAAACGTGGTTGTATCGGG
The DNA here is from genome assembly GCF_013032505.1 of Ruegeria atlantica. Classification (GTDB taxonomy): domain Bacteria; phylum Pseudomonadota; class Alphaproteobacteria; order Rhodobacterales; family Rhodobacteraceae; genus Ruegeria; species Ruegeria atlantica_F. The sequence continues at coordinate 849,551 of NZ_WQCG01000002.1, read as the reverse complement.
GACCGAGATGTCATCCGGGTTCGTTGTGACCGTGATGTCCGCTTGGGATGTAACCGTCACATCACCAGCCTTGCCACCGTCACCCGCAAATCCGCCAACACCAACAATCAGAGAGCTGTCGGACACGATCCCGCCCGACACATTCAGACCGCCATTGCCGCCTCCGCCGCCAACGGATTGCGCCAACAGGCCGGATTGTCCGGTGCCATGGGCCTTGATTGTGCTTCCGGCACCAATATTCACATCTACGTTTCCGGCATCACCGCCGCCACCGCCAAAGCCACCAACGCCAACGACGACCGCGTAAGACTTGCTGCTATCTGTTTGGCCGGCACCAGGCTTGCCGCTGATCGCGATACCGCCGGACACATTGGTGCCGCCATTACCGCCACCGCCACCCAGCGATTGCGCAATGATACCGCTGGCGCCCTTGCTTTGATCAACCTCAAATGTGCCATCGGATTGCTCGACCATCGGAACGGCCTGAATGTTCCCCGTGTAGTCCAGATCAACATCGCTGGCATCACCGCCCGATCCACCAAACCCGCCGACGCCAGCCGCGACCGAGAAAATAGTGTCCGACCCCGAGGGTTTTGTCAGCGCAAGAGAGCCAGAGATATTCACACCTCCAGTGCCGCCACCGCCGCCGAGGCTCTGTGCGAAAATGCCATGCGACCCGTCACCAGCGGTTACAACATCGCTTTCAACATCCAGTGTTACAGCTCCGGCATCACCGCCGCCGCCGCCAAAGCCGCCGAGGCCCAAAGCCACCGCCGCACCAGATTTACCAGTCAGGTTCACGGCACCCGAGACGTTGAGACCGCCGTTACCGCCGCCGCCACCAACGGATTGCGCCATGACACCGATACTGTCAGCACCGGATGTAACAACCGACGTCGTTCCGCTGCCATCCGTACGGGACCGCAATGTGCTGATCACTGCGCCAGCATTGCCGGCACCGCCACCGAACCCACCAACGCCCAGGCTGACGGATCCGCCATTTTCCTGGCTGATACCCAGTGAGGCTGAGATATTCGTTCCGCCATTGCCGCCACCGCCGCCAAGGTTTTGTGTCAGAATCCCGGTGCTGCGATCGCCGCTGGTCGAGACGCCGCCGGTGATGGTCGATTGCACAAGCGCACCGGCATCTGCACCGCCACCGCCAAAGCCGCCAACACCAATGGCCACGGCCGCGTTGGCCGACCGGGACAAGGACAGGGCGGATGAAATGCTGGTGCCACCATTGCCGCCGCCACCACCAAGGCTTTGCGTCAGAATGCCAACTGAGTCATCCCCTGTCGTTGTGACATCGCCTGTGACTTGCTGCGTGACATTGTCGGCTGCACCACCGTCGCCACCAAAACCACCAACACCGATCCCAAGACCGCCAGAGTAGTTGCTGGCGACCGAAATCGCGCCGGAAATATTCGTGGCACCGTTACCGCCGCCACCGCCGAGGCTCTGCGCGATGATCCCGGCCGAACGCGTTCCGGATGTGCTGACATTGCCCGAGAACGTATTGCTGACCGCACCGCTCGTGCCGCCGCTGCCGCCAAAGCCGCCAACCCCGATACCTGCCGCGCCGGATCCCGTACGCGCAATGCTGAGAGCACCTGAAATGTTGACGCCACCATTGCCACCGCCGCCGCCGACAGACTGAACCAGAACACCGGTAGAGTTGTCGCCGCCTGTGATTACGTCCCCGGTAACCGAGCCGGTGGCCGTACTTGCATTCCCGCCGTCACCGCCGGACCCACCGATGCCAACGCCAATTGCGCCGCCGCCCGTGCCCGAGATGTTCACGGCGGCCGAAACATTCAGCCCACCGTTGCCACCGCCGCCCGCAGCGGACTGAACCAAAACACCACCTGAGTTGTCACCTGCCGTGGTCACGTTACCCACGACCGTCCCGTTAGCCGTGTTCGCGTTGCCGCCGCTGCCGCCGCTTCCGCCTAGCCCGACCGAGGCACCACCGCTGCCGGTTCCGGCAACTGTGACAGTGGCGGACACGTTCATACCGCCATTGCCACCGCCGCCGCCAAGGCTTTGAACGATAAAGCCACTGGACTCATCCTCTTGGGTCGAGACGTTGCCGTTCAGTGTGGCCTCCGCCGTGCCACCGTCGCCGCCCGTTCCGGATGCGCCCCCCAGACCAACGGATGCGCCGCCCGATCCAGTGCCAGCGGCCGCAACCGCGACCGAGATATTCATTCCACCGTTACCGCCGCCGCCGCCGACGGACTGCGCCAGCAAACCGGTCGAGGTTTCGCCCAGCGTCACAAGGTTTCCGGTCACGTTTGCGGTTACCGCTGAGGCATCGCCTCCGCCGGTTCCCCGGCCACCTAGACCCACAGCAGCTGCGCCAGAACCGGTGCCCGCGCCACCGACGGATGCCGATACGTTGAAACCACCGTTGCCGCCGCCGCCGCCGATGGACTGAGCAACAACCGCGCTCGATTGCGCGCCTTCGGTTTGCACACTATTCGCGACGGTCAGTCCAACAACACCCCCGGTGCCACCGCTACCACCAGACCCGCCCAGACCGACACTGATCGCGCCTGACCCGGTGCCCGCACCAGCCAATGCAGGCGAAATGTTAAAGCCCCCATTGCCGCCGCCACCGCCAACGGACTGTGCCAGAATACCAACTGAAGCATCGCCTTTGGTCACAACGTTGGCTGTTGTGCTCGCGGTCACCAGGCTGCCGTCGCCTCCGCTGCCGCCTGAACCTCCTAGCCCAACCGAAACTGAACCCGCTCCGACGCCTGCACCTGACAGGGTCGGCGAGACGTTAAAGCCGCCGTTACCACCGCCACCGCCAAGGGATTGCGCCACAAAACCGCCAGAGGCAAAGCCGTCAGTCAGAATGGTGCCGTTTGACGTCAGTGTCACGTTTCCGCCATCACCGCCCGTATCACCCGATCCGCCCAATCCGACGCTGACCGCGCCACTACCCGTTCCTGCACCCGACAGAACCGGAGAAACATTGAATCCGCCATTGCCGCCGCCGCCGCCGATGGATTGCGCCACTACGCCCGAGGACTGATCACCAAGGGTTTCAACCGCATTGTTGGACGTCGCGATGACGGTGTTACCGTCTCCCCCGCCTGCGCCATCGCCACCAAGGCCAACCGAGACTCCGCCCCCGCCAACGCCAGATCCCTGGACCGAAGCGCTCACGTTGAATCCGCCGTTACCGCCGCCGCCACCGATAGATTGGGCCAGAAACGCCGTCGACGAGTCGCCCTGCGTCAGGATGGTCCCGCCTGAGGTCAGCGTAACCGCGCCGCCATCGCCGCCTCCGGCTCCGTTGCCGCCAAGCCCCACGCTAACTGCGCCGGATCCAACACCGGCGCCGGCGCCAGTGCCCGAGACGTTGAAGCCGCCATTGCCGCCGCCGCCGCCAATGGACTGAGCGACTACGCCGGACGACCTGTCCCCAGCCGTTTCGATTGCATCCGTGGTTGTCAGATTTACCGTGCCACCAGTTGCACCTGTGCCGCCGCTGCCGCCCAGCCCAACTGAGACGGCACCGCTGCCCACACCCGCGCCCGCGAGTGAGGCGCTGACATTAAAGCCTCCATTACCGCCGCCGCCGCCGACGGATTGCGCCAGAACCGCTGTTGAATCCGCACCGGCCGTGCTGACAGTTCCGCTAACCCGACCAGTCACGGAACGACCGATCCCACCGCCGGACGCGTCGCCGCCCAAGCCAACCGTAACCGCGCCGCCACCAGCGCCTGCACCGGCTACCCCGGCGGTTACGTTGAAACCGCCATTGCCGCCACCGCCGCCGATAGATTGGAATACGACACCGCTGGAATTGTCGGAAAGCGTGGTCACGTTGCCCACGACCTGTCCTTCAACAATGCCGCCATTGCCACCTGTTGCACCGCCGCCGCCAAGTCCGACACCAATCGCACCAGCGCCTGCACCGCCAGCGGCCACACCGGCCGTCACGTTAAAGCCGCCATTACCACCGCCACCGCCGATGGACTGGATCACAACACCTGTCGAGCGCAGACCTTCGGTGCGGACATCACCGTTGACAAGAACACCGGTCACGCTGCCGCCGATACCGCCGCTGCCGCCTTCGCCGCCAAGTCCGACACCAACGGTTCCTGCACCGGCACCGCCTGCGGCCAGACCCGCGGCAACACTGAAGCCGCCATTGCCACCACCGCCACCGATGGACTGAACTACAACAGCACCAGAGTCATCGCCCCGCGTTGTGACGTTTGCGTCAACCTGTGCGGTTACTGCGCCGCCGTCACCGCCACCGCCGGCTTTGCCGCCAAGGCCCACACTGACAGACCCAGCAGCCGCCCCGCCAATATCGGCGCTCGCGCCGACGCTGTAGCCGCCATTGCCGCCGCCGCCACCCACGGACTGTGCGACAACACCGCTGGAAAACGCTCCGCTGGTTTCGATGTTTGTCCCGCCTGCAATCAGGGTGACGTCGCCGCCGATTCCGGCACCGCCGCCATCTCCGCCAACACCCACGTTGATCCCAATTGCCGCCACGCCGCTTGCGCTGACACCGGCTGCGATGCTGCCACCGCCATTGCCGCCGCCACCGCCGACGGATTGCGCGATCAAAGCGCTCGAACTGGTTCCCGTCGTCGTGATGTCAGCCTTGGTATAGACCTGCACATCGCCGCCGTCGCCGCCACTGCCAGCCTCACCGCCGATACCAACAGAGACATTGCCGGAAAACAGCGCCGAGGCACCACCGGTTGCCGCCACAGCCAAGCCGCCATTACCACCACCGCCGCCAACGGATTGAAACAGCATACCGGTCGAGCGGTTGCCGGTTGTGACAACGGTGCCTTCAAACCCCGCAGCCGTCGGAGAACCACTGCCGTCAAACTGGCCGACCGTGACCGTGCCGCCTTTGCCACCCGTGCTACCATCGCCGCCGACACCAACTGCCAAAGAGCCCGAAACCGGGCCGCCAGACACTGCAACAGAAACCGCATATCCACCATTGCCGCCGCCGCCGCCAACGGATTGCAGCATGACGCCAATTGCATCGTCGCCGCCGGTCTGCACAGATGCAGACCCGCTGCCGCTGATTGACACATCGCCGCCGTCGCCGCCACTGCCGGCCGAGCCACCAACCGAGACCGAAGCCGCGCCAAACGCACCGACCGCTACTGAAACAGCGCCGCCGCCATTGCCGCCACCGCCGCCGACGGATTGTGCGAACACACCAGTGGAGCGATCGCCTGAGGTTTGAATTGCAGATGGCTGACTGTTGTCTGTGTTCGACAATGTGACGTTCACGTCGCCGCCTTTGCCTCCGGACCCGCCATCGCCGCCGATGGCAACGCCCACGAATGCGCCGACCGCTCCGGAAGAACCGCCATTGCCGCCACCACCGCCGATGGACTGGGCCAGAATGCCCATCGCATCGTCTCCGGTCGTGGTAATGATCCCGTCATTGACGATGGTCACAGTTGATCCAGCGCCACCGCCGCTGCCGTTTCCGCCAACGGATACCATTCCGGCGGACGAGCCACCGTCGCCGCCACCGCCGCCAATCGACTGAGCGATGATTCCGCGCGCGCCGTCGCCCCCGGTCTGGATTTGTCCGTAGTTACTGACGCTTACTGCAGCTCCTGTGCCTCCTCTTGACCCGGTGCCACCGATTGCGACCAACCCGTATGAGTTCGCACCCGTGCCACCACTGCCGCCAATAGATTGCGCCATGACCCCATCGGCACCTTTGCCTGAGGTGAGAATGCTGCCGCTGCCCTGAACCGTCACGCTAACGGCGCTGCCGCTGCCACCATTCGATCCGACCCCGCCCAGAGACAGCGAAACCAAGCCACCTCCTGTTCCGCCAGACCCACCGCCGCCGCCAATGGACTGCGCCACAATCCCGCGCGAAAAGTCGCCCTGTGTCTCAATGGCGCCAGCATGGGAAACCGTGACCGTCCCGCCGTTACCGCCGTTGTCGGCACCGCCGATCAAGGACACCAATAGGTTGCCGCTGGTCCCTGCGGACCCACCCGAACCCCCAATCGACTGTGCATAAATCCCGTTCGCATAGTCGCCGGTTGTCAGAATGCTGCCAGTTGATGTGGTATTGACTGTCACAGCTCCGCCGCTGCCGCCATAGCCGCCGTCACCTGAAGATCCTACCAGGCCCCACTGCGCGCCACCATTGCCACCATTGTTCGAAACGCTCAGTGCATAGATACCATCTGCGGAATCTCCGGACGTCGAAATCTCACCTCTCTGCGTGACGGTCACGTTGCCGCCATCCGCTGAATGCCCGCCAGTACCACCGCCGGGGGCGGCGAACCCGCTGCCGCCATTCCCAGCCTCGCCACTTCGACTGAATGCGAAAATGCCGTAATTGCCACTGCCCGAGGTTTGGATTGTGCTGCTGCTGGACTGTGTTGCGTTGACGGTGCCGCCCTTGCCGCCATCGCCGCCATCGCGTCCGTCCCAAAAGCTCAGATAGGAGTCACCACCGTTGCCGCCATCGCCGCCGACGCTGCCGACCTGCCACCCTATGTTGCTGGTGGCGTTGACATCACTGCTAAGGGTTTTTGTTTGCGTCGGTCCAGTTGCGCCATTACCGCCCGAGCTGGGCGGAACAACCAACGCACCGTCTCGGCCGTTGCTGCCGTCCCGACCGTAGACAACTTGGCTTACACCGTTTGGCCCTGAAACGTCCTCGGGTGGCGTTACAGCGCCGGGGGTGCCGGAACTATTGAAGTTGCTATTGTATTGAGACGTTGTCAGCTGTGTAGATAAACTTGCCGTTCCGGTTGCTTCTGAATTGCTGATCTGAGCGGTTGTTCCGGAAATGGAGACAATCTCAAAGGCAAGCGGCGGATTGTCGGAATTGTAGATTGTATCGCCTACATCTTTGACCAGAAAAACATAGCCATCCGCCGTCTCTACAAATGCTGTTGTACCGGCTGTAGGCGTTGAAGCCGGGTCAACTATCAGAGTGCTCACGGTGGTGTCCATACCTGTCACCGGGTTTGACACCGTGTCGCCTACTTTTGAATCCGCTGTGGGCGCTGCAGCCAAAGGCGTTGAAATCAATGCTAAAAAAGAGACCGCCAAAAACAAATTTGATTTCTTGGACACTCGTACACCCCATATTCGACATAGTCACGACACGTGGGGGTAAGCCGTGTTCGCGCAGAACGGCAGCCTACTAAACGGATTCCCCCATCTCAACTCGAAGTAAAATAGACACAAGAATAAGGAGATATTTGGATTTAAATTCGCCCTATTGGAGTTCCCCTTAACTTATTGCAAAAATGCAACGGATAACTCTCAAAATGACACTTATGGCATTGTTTAGAAATAGTTTTAAACAACTGCGTCTCTGCGCATGGACCATGCTCAACCCTTCGAAAACACCACACCTGACGGCTCGTTTCTGGACCCAATAATTAGATTGCTGGTTTCTCGTTAGCATGAAACAAGCCTGTGAAATTTGAGGGCGCATAGTGAGCGCTCTCGCCTTGCCGGACGAAGTAAGAACCGATCCCAAGACCATCATGATTGAATCTCGGGCCTTTGATGCGCGACGCACCCAAACAAAACTCATTTTTTGGACTGGAAAAATTGTGTTGTCATCATGGAGTGCCCGGCGGTTTCCTCGTCATCAGGCCCGTCCGCATCGAGTGTGCAGTTTGAATCGCTGGCAAAGGCGACACAGTATGAAATAGGAACATTCTGGACGCCAACCACGTTGTTCCGTCGTTCACGGCGAGTTTCTGGCTGTCAGAAACTGATCCCCTGGTTGATGCAAACTCATCGAAAACAATTGACATTAGGGCCGATCCGGTGCCGACAGACAAAGATGAGCCGGCCAAGACAATTGCCGAGTTCAATTAGTTCTCTTCGGAGGCAAAAGTCCCTGGCGCTACGCTACCCAACGTCCTGATCAAAGAACCGGGCCTATGGTCGCGATGACATTGTGCCAGATACGTCGACGCCGGGGCCAGTTGAGCACTTGCGACAAGACCACCGATGTTGATCGCGATACATAGTCCTGCTGCCGTTGGTAAATGGCCGCCGTGGTACCGCTGTCCTGAAGCAGAATGTTGTTTTCATAGTTCAAGTCAAAACTGCGCAGGTCGAGGTTCGACGATCCGATCAGACTGATCTTTCCGTCGATTGTCAGGGTTTTGGCATGCAGCAGGCCGCCATTGAACTCGTGGATCATACAGCCCGCTTCAAGCAGCTTGCGGTAATAACTTCGGCTGGCCGCAGCCACGATCCAGCTGTCATTTACCTTTGGAAAGATCAATTCAACGCGCACGCCTCGATACGCAGCGGCGCACAAAGCTTCCAACACCGTGGCGTCAGGCACGAAGTATGGCGTCGATAACGTCAGCTCGGCTTGCGCGCAGGCGATCAAAGTTGCAAACAGTTGCGGGGTTGCCCCATGACGTTCTGTGGGCCCGTCCCCAACCACCTGCGCAGGAAATCCACCATCCACCGGATCAAAGCTTAGTTTGAAAGCTCTCAGATCTTCGCCTGTTGCCTGCATCCAGTCGCTGGCGAATAGCAATTGGTTTTGGGCAACGACCGGTCCTTCGAGCCTGAGCATAATATCAACCCAAGGAGCATACTTTGCTTTTATCAGGAATTCGGGATCAGCAGAGTTCCGACTGCCGCAATAGGTGACCCGCCCGTCAATGACCGTAATCTTGCGGTGATTTCGCAGGTCAAGCCTGCTGGTGAAGATCGTATGGATTGGCCGATCAAGCGGCAAAGCTACGGCAAGGTGGACCCCTGCGTCTTTCATACGCTGCCAAAGGTCCGATTTAAGCAGCAACCGGGATCCTAGCCCGTCTGCCATAGCGCGGCACGTAACACCGCGCTGCGCCGCGCGGATCAAAGCTTCTGCGACCGCGGTGCCCGTATGGTCGGCAAGCCAGATGTAATAAAGTACATGGACATGATCGTTTGCCGCATCGATATCCGCGACAAGTCTTTCGCGTGTCTCGTTGGCGTCGGCCATAAGAATGGCCCGGTTTCCATCGACAGGATAAAACCCGTTGATCGAACTGGCATAGGAAAACCCGGAGTGAAAAATGGGATCGATCAATTGTGGAATAGCATCATCGTCCCCCATGTAATCCGATGCGTCACGGCGAATACTCCGAAAAATCTCTTTGTGGCTTTCGTCCGCGTGGCGACCCAGGTCAATTTCGCCAAATAAAAAGTAGATTGCGCTTCCGAAGCAGGGAACTATGACGATGACGATAAACCAAGCCAACCTGGCAGGCGGTGAAAAGTCGTCGCGCAGAAGAATGCGAATAGTGAAGGTCAAGGCGAGGCCAATATGCAGCAGAAGGACCCAGGTCATTTCGCGTGGTCCTTGTCGGGTCGGCCATCTGCGGCGGGAAGCCGGGCATCGGAAACCTGAATTTCTTGGTCGAATAGATTGACGCCTCCCTTCACGCCGAAATCCAGTGTTGTAACGTTGTAGGCGAGGGAAATGGATTCCGCATCGAACCTGTCGTGAATGCGGACCACCGCATCGTTCATCGCCATTAAGTAATCTGTCTCGCGAGTAAAGTTGATCCAGAACCGTACTTCGAAATTGAACGTCGAACTACCGATGCCGGTAAAGAAAAAATCGACCTTCTCGTCCTTCAGAAGACCTTCAACCTTTTGAATTTCGTTTAGCGTAACCTCTCGAACCTTGTGCAGATCATCACCGTATGAGACGCCTGATTTCAGGGTGACGCGCCGCTTTCCGTAGGTCGAGTAGTTTTTGAACGAGCCGGTATAGATCACCTGGTTCGGTATGAACACCAACTGACCGGACATCATCTTGATTTCGGTTGTGATTGGGCCGATGCGCTCGACCGTTCCGAAAGTTCCATCAATTTCGACCCAATCTCCGATCCGAAAAGGGGCCTGAGTATTCAAAAGCAAACCCGCAAAACTATTGGCGGTAAGGTCCTTGACGGCAAAGCCGATCACGATTCCGACAACCCCGGCGCTGGCAAGCAGTTTTGTTAATGCGTCTTCCAATCCCAGAGCATCAATCGAAAGAAACGTTCCAAACAACAAGACGCCAATAAAGACAATTGTAGATATCACCGAGGCGAGATGCTGACGTCGTTTGGGTAGTTTCCGAAAGGAATGCAGGATTATGCGACGGCATATTGCAGCCAAAGCAAAAAAGGCAGCAAAGCACAAAACCCCTAGGATTAAATTTGGGGTAAAGGCGATCAGCGCCTTTTCCCACTGCTCGACCGTTTTCGACACAAAGTCGGCTATGTTCATTAATTTATTTCCTTGTCCCGTGCATTTTAGCCTAACAGACAATTAGGCCCTTGAATAACCAAGGCGGTGTTTACCCTCTGTTTTGGCGATTGGCAGAATGTGTCGGGCGATACTAACTTGAATTGGGGAAAAACCGTTGTCGCGCTTGCACCTAGATTCTCTGAACTGGCTAGACACCCTGCCGGAACGGTCGCAAGAGCAATTGCGGCAGCGAGCTTAGACAAGATGGTATGAGGATAAAGAAACAATATTCGGCCTGAGGTGGATCCTGAACAGGTTTACATTCTTGAAAAGGGTTTAACCCGCATTTTGCGTAACACCGCATCTGGTGGTGAATTTACACTTGGTTTTGTCGAACCCGGAGCAGTCTTTGGGGAATTGCCAGTTCTCAACAACGCGTTTCGCGAAAGCTATGCCGTTGCAATCGGCTATTGTTGAGTTCTGAAACTACCAAGCCTTGTTCTTAGAACTTATGAGTACGTTGCCGGATTTCAGCCTGGACGTGTCACGCCAAGTTGGCAAACGATTGCAACGGATCGAAATCCGCGTCGAAGATTTGATTTTCCGGAGTGCGGAATCCAGAATAGCCCGCGTCATTGCCATGCTGGTTGATGACTTTGGATCAGGTGAACGTGGCCAAATCTCTGTCAAACTTAAGTTAACGCAAGCGGAAATCGCAACGCTCGCCGGGTGCTCTCGTCTAACTGCCGGCTTGGCTATCGCAATTTTTCGAAAACAGGGACTGCTGGCGCTGCGGGCAGGGCAAATCAAAGTGTTTGACGCCGATACTATGCGCCATTGCCGTGACAACGACGCATTCCTAAAAAGTAGGTATCACTGATCCCAATCGCGCCAATGGCACCTCGAAACTTTGTTTCGCGTTCAGCGATTGCACTACGGTCTCTGCCTATGTCGATATTCCGGATGCGGGCGGAGACAAGGTTGCATATGCGCTCGACATCCTGCTCGATCAAGCGGCGTCTTCCTTTGGGGGCTCTTTGGCACCGGTCATGAACGCCACGGCGTCGGACATCGTGTAGTCCTTGGGATCGATGGTGCAGAGCCTTTTACCCAGCCGATGCACGTGAATACGGTCGGCAACCTCGAACACATGTGGCATGTTGTGGCTTATAAGTATGATCGGAATGCCACGCGCCCGCACATCTTGAATCAACTCAAGCACCTTTCGACTTTCCTTGACCCCCAAGGCAGCCGTGGGTTCGTCCATGATGATGAACTTTGTGGCAAACGCGGCAGCGCGGGCAACGGCAACGCCTTGGCGCTGTCCGCCCGAGAGCGTCTCAACTGCCTGATTGATTGACTGGACAGTCATCAAGCCAAGCTCGGTCAGTTTTTCACGGGCGAACTTCTCCATAGCTGGCCTGTCGAGCTGGCGCAGGTACTTGCCCATGAAACCTTGTTTGCGGATCTCGCGGCCCATGAACATGTTGTCCGCAATCGAAAGGGCAGGGGACATGGCAAGCTGCTGATAGACGATCTCGATCCCCATATTCCGGGCGTCGATTGGAGAGGTGAAGTTGACTTTTTTGCCCTCGATCAGAATCTCGCCCTCATCCGGAATCGTAGCACCGCAGATCGCTTTGACTATTGAGGATTTGCCAGCGCCGTTATCTCCGATCACAGCAAGAATTTCCCCCTGTCTTAGTTCAAAGTCGGAATGGTCAATGGCGGTTACGTGGCCATAGCGTTTTACGATCCCGCGGCCTTGTACCACTGGTGTTGTATCCAACATTAGCCCGATACCTTTCTGATCCATTGGTCGACCGCGACCGCAGCGATGATGAGAAGTCCGATAAGAAGGAAGGTCCATTGCGCGTCTGCGCCGAGCAACCTGAGTCCAAGAGTGAAAACACCGACGATCAGTGCACCAAAGAGCGATCCGAGAATGGATCCACGCCCGCCGAACAACGAAATACCTCCGATCACAACCGCAGTGATGCTTTCGATATTGGCCAATTGGCCGGAAGTCGGTGAAACAGATCCGATGCGACCGATCAGGGCCCAACCGGCAAAGGCGCAAATCAGTCCAGACAACATATAGACGGACATGAGTGTCCGGTGAACGTTGACGCCGGACAGCTCTGCAGCTTCGGGGTCGTCTCCCACAGCATAGACATGCCTACCCCAGGCGGTGTGTTTGAGCGCATAGGCCAACACAAAGATCAGAATGAGCATGAACATGACACCAACGGTAAAGGTCGCTCCGCCGATGCTGAATTTGGTGCCAAAAAATTGAAGAAACGGCGCGTTGGCCTCGATATCCTGACTACGGATCGTCTCATTTGCGGAATACAGGAAGTTGGTCGCGAGAACGATCTGCCACATTCCAAGCGTGACAATGAACGGGGGCAGTTTTACCCGGCTGACAAGCCAGCCGTTGAGTGCGCCGATCAGTGTACCGACTGCAAGACCGCACATCACGGCTATTGGGACCGGTATTCCATACCGGAATGAGAATTGACCCATGATGACCGACGAAAAGACCATGATTGCGCCAACGCTCAGATCGATGCCAGCTGTTAGAATTACCAGGCTCTGCGCTGCAGCTACGATGCCGACGATCTGAACCTGTTGGAGGATCAGGGTCATTGCAAAAGGTGAGAAAAACTTTGAACCCAAAAGCAGACCAAAGATCAAAATCGCTCCGATAAGGACGATCAGTGGCACGAAGGACGGGTTTACATGGAGCAGGTGCTGCAAGTTTCCCAGCGCACCACGTCTGTTGTGCTCGAACTCTGCCACGGTCTCTGCTCGATTTGCAGCAGTTTCAAATTCCTGGGCATCTTGGTTTGCGTCAGACATATCTTCACCTTTTTCGCGACCAGATTCAGGGCCACGAGATCAGTTTACAGGAACTTTCGGTTCGTTTGCGAAAGGAATGGTGAGGCATCCATAAACGCCTCACCCGACAAGTCTGAATTTAGCCCCAGCAGAGCTCCAGGCCTTCTGCGACTGAAATCGACTCAACACCATCCACAGGTTGATCTGTGATGAGAGCGACACCTGTATCATAGAAGTCTTTTCCAGGTGTGTTTTCAGGTTTCACGCCTTCTTCGGCCCATTTTTTCACAGCTTCCACACCCAGCGATGCCATCAAAAGAGGGTATTGTTGGCTTGTGGCGCCGATCACTCCGGCTTCTACATTCTGAACGCCAGGGCAGCCGCCATCGACGGATACGATAAGGACATCATTTTCACGGCCGATTGATTTCAAGGCTTCGTAGGCACCAGCTGCAGCTGGCTCATTGATCGTGTGAACGACGTTGATCGCTGAATCCTTGGCCAGAAGGTTCTCCATAGCACGGCGTCCACCTTCTTCGTTGCCGTCAGTTACATCACTGCCGACCAGACGTGCATCAGTTTCGTCGCCGATTACATTGGGGTCGGCAAGCTCCACCCCGAAACCATCCAAAAAGCCTTGGTTGCGCAGAACATCCACTGTCGGCTGGCTGACGTTCAGGTCCAGCGTCGCGATTTTCGCTTCCGCTGCCGCATCGCCCATTTTGGCTTTCGCCCATTGGCCGATCAACAAGCCAGCCTTGTAGTTGTCTGTCGCAAAAGTCGCGTCCGCGGAATCGATCGGACTCAGCGGTGTGTCCAGCGCGATTACCAAAAGACCGGCGTCGCGTGCTTGCTGAACAGCGGGGACAATCGAACTTGTGTCAGAAGCGGTCAGAAGAATTCCCTTTGCTCCGTCGAGGATGCAAGTTTCGATGGCCTGAACCTGAGTTTCGTGGTCGCCATCAATTTTGCCGGCAAATGCCTTCAAAGTCATGCCAAGCTCTTCCGCTTTAGCAGTCGCGCCTTCTTTCATTTTTACAAAGAAGGGATTGGTGTCCGTTTTCGTGATCAGGCAGACAGTCTCACCGGCGGCCTGTGCAGAGGCCGCTGCCATCGTAAGCACGGTCGCGGATGCGGCAATCTTGAATAGATTTTTCATATTGTCCTCCCAAAAAATTGTTGTTGCCCCGCGCGGTGTACCAGCGGGGCCTGCCTTCATCCTCCAACGAAGGTCTTGTTTAGGAAACTGTGATTCTGGTCTCGCTGTCAATAAATAAATAAAGTTTATTTATTAATTTGGTTGAGCACCTTTTCATAAGAAAACAAGGTGGTTATGTTCAAGTTTATGGAAAAAGAGGCGTTGAAAACACTGACCGGTGGAGTGAGTCAAAGCGGGGTTCGCGATCATAACGAACGTCTGATATTGACGGTTTTACAACGGCATGGACCAACCGCAGGCGCCGACGTCGCCCGTCTGACAGGCCTCTCTCCTCAGACTGTTTCAATTATTCTGCGCAAACTGGAAAAGGATGAGATTCTCAAGCGCGGCACCCCTTTGCGCGGGAAGGTGGGAAAGCCGTCAATTCCCATGGAGTTGAACCCGGAAGGCATCCTATCGGTAGGGATGAAGATCGGGCGGCGCAGCGCCGATCTGCTTTTAATCGACTTTCAAGGCAAGCCGCGTCACCAACTTTCCACAACCTATGACTACCCATTGCCAGAGGTCATTTTTGGCTTTCTTGAAACAGGTTTGGAAACGCTTCTTTCCCGCGAGCCTCAAAAGCTTCGCGACCGCGTATGCGGTATCGGGATCGGTACTCCGTTCGAGCTTTGGAAATGGCACGACCTGTCCGGGATCGCGGCCAGGAAATTCAGTTCGTGGAAGAACGTGAATTTTTTCTCCGAAGTTGCCAGGTTCAGCGATCTGCCGGTGTTTGTTGTTAACGACGCAACGGCGGCGTGTCATGCCGAGCACCTCTATGGTCGTGGGGCTGAATATCGCGACTATTTCTACTTCTTCATCGGTTCAATGATTGGTGGAGGCGTTGCATTGAATGGCACCGTATTTGAGGGCAACCAAGGCAATGCGGGTGCCTTGGGCGCGATGCGCACAACTGGTCCATTGGGTGAAAGCCAGCAATTGATTGACACCGCCTCGCTGTTTTTGCTTGAGGACCGGTTGATCGAAGCAGGCGTCGATCCGGGTATTCTGTGGAATAAACCACAGGATTGGAGCAGTATTTCTCGATATGTCGAGCCGTGGATTGGTACTACAGCACAGGAACTGGCCAAGGCTGCCCTGTCTATTTGTGCGGTCATTGATTTTGAGGCCATCTTCATTGATGGAGCTTTTCCGCCGGACGTTCGGGAAGAACTGGTTTCAAGGGTTCGCCGTTATTTAGTCAACCAAGACAAACGCGGTTTGATCCCCCCTGTCGTTGAACCCGCTGCAGTTGGTGAGAACGCCCGCGGCATTGGGGCGGCAAGCAGCCCCATTTTCCGCCAGTTTCTGTTAAACACCAACGCAGGCCTTTCTGGGATGTAGCGAAAGCTTGGGGCGGATGCCGCCAAACTCTTTGCCAATCGCGTCCGTACCGAGAGAGCCTGCACTACCAATACCGCCATTGACAACGTCTTCGTAAAGGATCGGGTTTTCACCAGAGAGTGTGATCAGACCAATTTCGGTTGCATCGTAAACATTGGGTCAGATTGGCGAGGCAGCTTGTTCTCGCATTCTCAAAATTTGGGACAGGACCTGCAGAATAATTCCGCTAGACGTTGCATTCCAGATGGCTCATGCGGCGCTGAATGCAACTTCTTTCGCAGTTATTTTTGCACGCAGTTCACAAGGAACGGGAGGCAGCCGTTGATGCCTCCCGAGCGGTTCTTTTCTACTGTGACATTCCGCCTTCGGTCGAGATCTGCTCTTCGACGTGAGATTGGTTTGTTACGTCAGACCCCCTAGGAGGATATTCCTTGAATGTGGACAAGTGATTTTGGACGATTTTGGCGGCAGGGCCGAAAGCCCACATCTTGTTGCCCATCCACCTTGTATACATCCCGGACTCTTCCGCGGCTTTTTCGTACGGATCGCGGCGCAGGTTGAAGAGGAGCGGAGCGTTCAGCTCTTCTTTGGGGCCAGCCCAGCCTTCGGTTTGTATCGTGAAATGTGCTTTCCAGTCACCATGCCGTACAGCTTGCAGATCCGGACCTTCGTAGTAGATGATCTCGTCGCGGTTGCTGTCACCTTTGCCTGTTAGGAAAGACAACTGGTTGTAGCCATCCAGATGCACCTGATAGCCCTCATGACCTTCAAGCAATGCGCTGGGCAAATCCTCGGGCCCACCAGCAGCAGCGACCAGTGTGGGCATCCAATCAAGCCCTGCAATGATCCCGTTGCTCACGGTTCCGGCGGGGATCTCACCAGGCCAGCGAATGATCGCGGGGACGCGAAAACCACCTTCCCAGGTTGTTCCCTTTTCACCGTGGAACGGCGTTGTTCCCCCATCGGGCCACGTCATGGTTTCAGGACCGTTATCGGATGTGAAGACAACAATTGTATTGTCAGAGACACCCAGCTCTTCCAACCGGGCCATGACTTTTCCCACGTTGTCGTCAAGTTCCTTCATTACAACATCTTGCAGCCCGCGACCGTCGCCAAGCATAGCCTCGTATTCCGGGCTAAGGTGCGTCCAGACGTGCGCCCGTGCCGGCGCCATCCAGACAAAGAACGGCGTTTCGCTTTCAACTGCGCGGTCGATGAAATCCAGCGTATGTGCCGTAACTTCGTCATCCAGGGTCTTTTGCCGCTCGGGCGGAGCGGGGCCATCGTCGATGATGCGTTGCTTTCCGACCAAGCCCCAGCGCGGGTCTACGGTATCGTCCACTGTGTCGGTGGCGTAAGCGTGGATAATATTCCTTGGGCCAAAAGTGTTGTTGAATCTCTGATCGCTGGGCCAGTCCGGATCGGACGTGTATTCCATCGCATTCAGGTGATAGAGCCAGCCCCAATATTCGTCGAAACCCTTCACGGTCGGCAGAAACTTGTTCATGTCGCCCAGATGGTTTTTGCCGAATTGACCGGTTGTATAGCCAAGGGTCTTCAACATAATGGCCAAAGTCGGATCATCTTCGCTTAGACCCTTTTCTGGATCTCCGGGCAAGCCGACCGTATGCATCCCCGTACGAACCGGCAACTGACCCGTAATAAAGGCCGAACGCCCCGCTGTGCAGCTTGGTTGCGCATAATAGTCCGTCAGGCGCATGCCGTCGGCAGCCAATTGATCGAGGTTAGGGGTTTTGATGCTTTTGACACCCTGATGGTAACTGCCAAGGCTGGCCCACCCCACATCGTCGGCCATGATGACAAGGATATTGGGTTGGTCGGTTTCGGCCAAGACAGGTGTAGCACAGACCGAAGCTGTGGCTACCGTGGCTGAAACCGCAATGGATCGAAGGTTGAACATTTTTACCTCTGCGGAAATGAAGGACGACACCGACAATGCGGCGAAGTGGGTAATATTCAGGGATACCGATCGAAACTTTGTTGCGGCAACAGTGCTTTACTAAGATTTCACATTGTGAAAACTAAGGACTGAAACTTGGAATGATCTAGGCCGATTGATGAATGATAACGCCCTGACCGCCTTTCTGACATTGGCTGAAACAGGCAGTTTCCAAAATGCAGCCCGCGCGATGGGTGTGTCGAATGCCTCTTTGTCCCGCTACATCGGACAGGCTGAAGAACATACAGGGGTGGTATTGTTTCACCGAAGCCGCAACAGCAGTACGCTAACGCGGGCAGGTCAGGAGTTTCTGCCGATCGCCAGGGACTTGCAAGCAGACCAAAAGCGGTATGCGACCCGTGTGGCCAGCTTGCGTGAAAACGGTCCTGGCACATTGCGTATTGGGTGCGGGCCGCTAACGACAAGAGCGATGATCCTGCCCGTAATGCAATCCGTACGTGAACTTTTGCCTGATCTGCGTTTCAAAATTCTCGTAAGCGCGTATGCGCGTCCACTCGATTTGTTGCAGGCAGGGCAGTTTGATGTGTTTGTAGGAGATCTGACCTACACACCTGAAGCCGACAATGTCGAAATCATGGTGATGGAAAAACAAGAGATCCAGTTCGTCGCACATAGAGATCATGAAATTCACAAAAGAGGTCCGAGCAATATAGCCCGGGTTTTCGAATATCCATTTGCTTCGCCACACTTGCACAAACATTGGAAGGCAACGCTCATTAGGTCATTGGGTGGCGACACCGAGGCTGCCAACAGGGTCAATGCCCTGCCGGATGTCGAATGCGACGACTACAATTTCCTGACCGGATTGTTGGCGCAACCCGACTTCATCGTGGGAGGGATGCCGGATACTTTTGCGGAGCTGATAGACACCAAGAAAGTAAAACCACTTTCTATGAAGCAGAACTTAACTTGGAACATCTGCGCGGCGCGCAAGTCCCAGAACACTTCGGCTGCTCTTGAATTCTGTTGGAATGAACTTGCTAAGCATCGGGCTTGAACGGTGATGTAAGGCCTGAAAAACGCCCAACCGAAACCTTTTTTTGGGACACAGGGAGTCGCTTTGGTGACTAGGGTAGTTCTGCTGAAGTTCCGTTTTCCGCAGGTCGCAACATGCGGAAAACGTCCATTTGTAACGGACGCGGCGAGCGTGCAAGCAACAACATGCGGGCCGCGAAAAATAGATGAGCGTGCTTCCTTCACTCAAGTTTTGGCTTCGCTACCTCTTGCCCACCTGGTGGTTACCAATCCAGGCGCGCTGATCCCAGGTGGTGATTTCGCTTGTCATCCATCTCGTCACAGGTCCTTGGTCAGTCATGTTGGTTGTGAGGAAGTCGACGGTTTTCAGGATAGCATTCTGCGCAAACTTGTACTCAAGAACCTTTAACTCGCCGCGCAGGACCTCTTGTTCCACCGAAACGACCGGTAACTCGGCCCAGCAAAGACCATCCATAACCAATGACTTTCTGGTGGTCGGGGTACTAGCGATCCAGATGTCCGGGCTGAACATGCGTTCATCCGTGCTTGACGGCTCTGAGCTCTGTTCCACCACCTGGCGGTATTGGGTCAGATCTTCCCGCCCCACGGTTGCCAACTTGGCCAACGGATGGCTGACATGACATACTGGCACGACCCTTTGAAAGCCGACGCCCAGACATTTGAAGTTGTGTGTATCTTTAGGTGCCCCACACATAAAAGCAGCGTCTGCATCGCCTGCTTTAAATGCCTCCAGAATAGAAGCTCTCGAAAGCTGCTCCACCCTGAGTTCGAGGCCAGGGAACGCATCATCTATGCCTAAAAGCAATCTTCGAACCCGATCCACCAACAAGCCATCTTCGATAACAAAGGAGAATTTGGGTTCGACTGACCCGCTCAGGACTTCGGCTTGCCCTCGAAGCATGTCCATGCTGTTTAGCACCGACTTTGCGTGTTTCAGCACTGAATCACCGGCTTCTGTCAACACGGGACGATACCCATCTCTATGAAACAGGGACAGGTCCAAGTCGATTTCCAGATTTGAGATCGTCGCGCTGACGGCAGATTGTGCCTTGCCTAACTTTCGCGCGGCCGCCGAGAACGAACCACACTCAACTGCGGTTACAAAAGCGCGTAGTTGTTCGATTTCAGGCATTCGCAACTCCATCGGATTCTACTATGGAGTTTAACTTTCTATATCGGATTTGCCTCTTATTAAAGGTCGGCGGATCAACAGATAATTGTTTTGAGGACACACGATATGAAATCGCAATCACCACTGGGCTTGGTTTTGGCAATTTTATGCACGATTGCCGCCGGCGCAGCGACCTCGCAAACAACTGCTTGTGACACCGCTTTGGACATTGCCCTGCCAGCAATGTGTGAAGACGTAAGTGTCGGCCATCCAATTGAAGGGCTTGAGAACTTTCGTGAGCTGACTACCCCGGATGCGAGGGTTAAGCCCGGTGTGTTGTTTCGGTCCGACCAGTTGGATGAGTTGTCGGATGCCGCGATCGCAGCATTGAACGATCTCGGCATTGAGACGGTGGTCGATCTGCGGACCCCAGAAGAGTTGTATTCACATCCGAACGCGCAGATTCCTTCGGTGGATTTCACCGTTAATCTGCCCATAGGGTCAGACCCGGCCGATATCGCCAAGATCATGCCCATCGAGATTGCAGCGCAGATCCGTCCGATGTGGTTTGACGGCAAGTTCAACGAAATCGATCAGTTGCTTGCGGAACACGATGTCGATCTGCGCCAGATCAGGATCGACCGCTACAGGGACTTTGCGACCAAATTTGATCCGCAGGTGTCGCGGTTCCTGCATCTGCTCACTGATGCGAACAACTTTCCGCTGCTCTTTCATTGCGCCGGAGGAAAGGACCGAACGGGATATATGGCCGCAGTCACCATGTTGATTTTGGGCTATTCTGAAGAGGATGTATTGCGCGACTACCTCACCACTAATGCCTTTACCTATGACGAATTGGAACAGCTTGTTGGAAATGGCCCACACTCCTTGCGCCCGGCTTTTGGGGCGCATCCCGAGCAAATCGAGGCGTCGATACAGGCCGTCAAAGATGCGCACGGCTCTTTCGAAGCATACCGTCGCGATATTCTCGGTATCAGCGATGAAGAGGTCGAGGCGATCAGACAAAACCTGCTCGTTCAGAACTGAGAAACCCTTAAACCCCAGAAAAACCAAATTGAGGCCGCCGGTCCTCTGCCAGATCTGCAAGGACAAGGTCGGACGTGAGTTGTTTGGTCATTGTGCGCGTTGAGTCAGCCATGCAACGGGGCCTTCTGGGCTGGATTCGTTACTCTCGATTGCGGCAATGAATCCATTTGGCCAATGTGCCTTTGAGGCATACCTTGTGAAGGTAGTTCCCAAGTGAAGGTAAAGTTTCCATGAAGCCGCAGACGTTTGTTCTTGTTCACGGGCTTTGGCACGGCGGTTGGTGTTGGTCGCGTGTGGCCGAAATCCTGAGAAAACGGGGATATCGAGTGGAAACACCGACCAATACGGGGGTAGGGGAACGATCCCATTTGCTGACCAAGGATATCACGCTGGCAACATTCGTCGAGGATATCGTGCAACACGTGCATTTTGAGCAATTGCAGGATGTTGTTTTGGTTGGCCATAGCTTCGGAGGCGCGACCGTTACCGGCGTCGCTGACAGGATAGCAAACAAGATAGCAAAGCTGATCTACCTTGATGGTGCGATCCTTGAATCCGGTGAAACCTGGTTGGGTCTTTTGGCCCCTGAAATTGCGAAGGCGCGATCAGACATGGCGCAATCCAGCAGCGGTGGACTCACCCTGCCGCCTGCGAAACCAGGTGCTATGGGTGTGATCAAAGACGAAGACGTTGCGTTCATCAAAGACCGCCTAACGCCACATCCATTTGCCACGATGACAACCGCGTTGAGGCTTGACCGTCCTGCTGGCGATGGGATGGATGTTCACTACATCCAATGCGCTGATCCATCTTATCCACCCGCCAATCTTGCGCTCGTTCGGGCTCAGCAGAAAAACTGGCCAATTACGCAGATCGCAACCGGTCATGACGCAATGGTTCTTGCACCTTTGCTGGTGGCCGATGAGCTTGATCGGATTGCAAGTTCTGAAACGCAGCCTTCCTGTTCATAACTTGCCGTTCACCTGTCGGTGATGAAATTATTGCGCCCTGCCGAACTGAGTTAGGGCAGGGCGCTGTAGCAGGAAGTAAAATGTCAGGCCGCTCAATACCCTGCCGTGAAACAAGCCCGTTCGAACCGCGCGCTCTGTGCTTCGTCCAGCAATGCGACAGCGAAATCCTCCATCGATATTTCCGAGTTGCCCTCTTCGTCGACCAGAAGGGTGTCGGCGCCGATCCGGTAAGTTCCACGGCGTTCGCCTGGCTGCAACAACGCTGAAGGGCTGGCATAGGTCCAATTCGCGTCGTCATTGCTGCGGCACAGCTCGGCCTGCGCGAACGAGGCACGCGCGGTCGGAACAACGCTTTCGGGCAGAAAATCCGGATCGGAAAGAACTGTATGCGGGCTTCCGCCAGGCAGGCGCAGGCAGGCTGCGCCGCCTACTATGATGATCCGGATACCTGCCCGATAAGCGCCTTCCAAAATGTATTTTGTAAGGGAAACAACCTTGCCCTCGTGACCACTTGGGGACCGAAGAGAACTAATTGCAAGATCATGACCCGACATCGCGTCTGCAACGGCCAATGGGTCGCTGACGTTTACGATGTACCCTTGTACGTTGTTGGGCAGCTTGGCGAGCCGCTCTTGATTTCTTACAGCGGCAGAGACCTGATGACCGCGTGCGACGGCCTCGGAGACAATGCGCGATCCGGCTGCGCCTGTAGCGCCAAAGACGATAATTTTCATTGGATTACCTTTGAGTTGCAAGAATTGAGACGGGAGGAGGGGATGATCGGGAAGAGGTTTGCCCCAGCGAAACGGCAGTCAAAACAATTCCTGCTCCAGCGATCTGCCAAATTGTAAGACTTTGGCCTAATAGAACCCAACCGATCAGGACGGCGGACAATGGGCTGAGGAACCCAAGCGTCGAGACAGACGCCGGATTGATACGGGCAATACCGCGGAACCACAGGACGTACGTCAGAGCGGCCCCGATTATGCCCAGATAAGATACCCCGACGAGATTCCGTGCGCTCAGGACTGGCAATGGCGGCTCGAGCATAATTGCAAGCGGCAATAGCAACAGCCCTCCTGCTGTGAGTTGCCAGGCGGTAAATGTCAGCAGTTTGACCGGCGGTTGCCACTTCCGGGTCAATACCGTGCCAGCACCCATCGAAACTGCCCCGCCAATCCCGGCAGCCAGTCCAACGGGGTCCAGTGCTCCGCCACCGCCAAGCACCAGAAGGCCGACACCGGCAATACCCAACAACGCGGCAACGATTGCCGTGATCCCGATTTTGGAACCCAACAAAATCGACGCGAGAAAAACCACGAATAGCGGCTGCACTGCACCGACCGTTGCGGCGATGCCGCCGGGCAGCCGGTAGGCGGCCACAAACAGCAGAGACCAGAACAGGGTAAAGTTGAGCGCGCCGAGCACGAAAACACGGATCCACCAGACTCCATGCGGTAACTGGCGTGATAGGAACAGCAGCAACAGTCCGGCTGGTAAGGCCCGCAATGCGGCCATTGTGATCGGATAGCCTTCTGGCAGGAGCTCTGTCGTTACAAAATAGGTGCTGCCCCAGATTAGCGGTGCGATGGCTGTCAGCGCGACATCGAAACTGTGTTTCATGACGAATCCTCATTTATCTTGACGTCAAGATAATAGGATAAATCTTGACGTCAAGATAAAATCCGATTACCGATGAGACATGGATCATGTGGACCTTATCATCGCACAATGGAACAAGGCGCGACCGGACCTGGACGTCGGACCGATGGAAGCCATCGGCCGACTGGCACGCATTGCTGTGGACTTGCGAAGGGGGATGGAAAAGACTTGGAAGCTACACGGTCTAAACGCCGCCAGTTTCGACGTGCTTGCAACATTGCGGAGATCCGGAAAACCGGAAGGATTGTCCCCGGGCGAGCTGTTGGATCTGACGATGGTTACGTCCGGGACTATGACCAACCGGGTGGATCAACTGGTCAAAGCAGGCTTGGTGGAGCGGGTTGTAAACCCAGAAGATGGGCGGGGGTTTCTCATTCGTCTCACTAAAAGCGGATTTGCGAGAATTGATGCCGCGGTCAGCGATCACGTAAAGACGCAACACCAATTGATGAGCGGTTTGTCTGAGGTGCAACGGGACGAGCTCAACCTACTCCTCAGAACGCTTTCTGCCGCATTGGAATAAAAGCCGGTTTGCGACACAATCCAGATCCGTCCTGACCTTGGCAAATTGGTCGCGATGATCGTGCTGTGAAAACCAATTTTAGTGCCGGATTTGGCCTTCCGCTCTACTTAATTTCAACCAGCAAAGTGCTGCCGGATCGCAAATCACTGACGGCAGATTTCTCGGCGAAAGATGAACTGCCTAAGTGACATCCGGAGGGGTTTTCCGACCCAGCAAAAGCCCTCAATTTAGAGAAAGCTATTCCGTCCCTCGCTGAAATTGACTTCGCAGATGGATATCTGGTGATGGGAATGGAACTCTTTTGCTGAGGTTCTGCGGTACAAGAAGCACACCCATTAGCGCCCAGAGAAAGTAGAGGAATGGAATTGTGTACACCACATTCCCAGCAATCATGATGAAATAGAGGTATGTCAGCAGCAAAATGAACAAGTGACGCTCGCCTACGCGTTTGACGGCGCTAAAAACGCACAGATAAATGATCAACACACA
The DNA here is from genome assembly GCF_013032505.1 of Ruegeria atlantica. Classification (GTDB taxonomy): domain Bacteria; phylum Pseudomonadota; class Alphaproteobacteria; order Rhodobacterales; family Rhodobacteraceae; genus Ruegeria; species Ruegeria atlantica_F. The sequence continues at coordinate 825,146 of NZ_WQCG01000002.1, read as the reverse complement.
CCCGGCCCAAATGGGCATGAATAGTGCACCGCCCTCGACCATTACCGCCACCCAATCACTATGTGCAGTTGCATCCTCGTTGTAAAAGGCGCGCACTCCCGCCATGTTTCTGGCTTGCCCGATGCCGGATCCGGTTAGGAAATGGTTTTGCATCCAATCCGAAATCAGCAACTCCCAATGCCGATAGCGCCAAAGCAGTGAATCGGTTGCCTCGACAGTTGAGGAAAAGGACGGGACCCACCCCAAGTAACTGAAAAGAGTGCGGAAAGAATCTAGTGCGCGCAACACGATGCGTTCCGACATCGGAATCAACGGGCTGGCAAGTATCAAAACCGTTACAAAGAGGATCGCTCTGGGAACGATCTCACGCTTGGATGAAAGTACGTAATAAGCGCTTAGAATGGCCGCCAGAACCACGATGTTCTTCAAGGTCCCCGCCACGACCATTCCTGCGGCAATCAGCACCCCTGTTACCACAAGTTTTCGCCTACCGACCGAGTTGGGGATCAGTTGGACCCACAAAGCAACCCAACAAATCAATCCAAACCCAAGCAGATTTGACAGCACATTGGGTGTCAGCGCACCAGAGGCGCGGTCCTGTCCGTGGATATTTGCGGCGAGACCAAGATAAGACTGCCCAATTGCAATTGCTGCGTGTAACGCCGAGACAACTACAAAGCCGAACAAAAGGAAGGGCACATCGCGCTGTCCCATGGAATAGGCCATCACAAAAATGACGAACGAACCGGTAAACCGCAAAGCAGACTGAAAGGAGTCCTCAGAATGGTACTCTGTCAGCCCGCCTGTAAAGCTTGATATCCAGATCATCGCGATCCAAAGCGTCGCGGCAACGAAAGCCGTAAGGGACTTTGTGTTGAACCGAAGGCTACCTTCGAAGATCTTCACAAAGCTGACAACAAGGGCGGGCAACAGCAACAAAGCGCCCACTGCCAACGGCAGCAGTCCTGTTGAACCTGCAAAGGCAATGATACCTATCAATCCTGCCCTGTTGAGACTCATACTTAAACTGACTCCGATACGTTTCGATAAATCTTCAGAATACGCTCGGCCGCGTCCATTGGCCCATTGGCGTGCGCCAGATATTGTGCACGCCGCTGTGCCCGATCAGCTTTCGGGTTGCGCACGATGTCTGCGATATGCGCGCAAAAGGCATCAACGTCAAATGGATCCAAAACTATGCTATCCGACACACCCTGGGTCTGCATGGGCACGTCACCAACACGTGTTGATACCACTGGCAAGCCAACCGCTAGGGCCTCCTTCACGGCGTTGGGCGAGCCTTCATGCTCGGAGGTGATAACTAACGCGTCCGCAGCATTGAAAAAGTAGGGCACCCGATCTCTGGGCTCATTGCTTAGGTAAAGCGGTTCGCATTGGATGCCGTGCTCAGGCAGTTTGCTAACAATTTCTTCAAACCGGTCGAGGCGCTTTGCCGGTCTGTGGAGATTGTTGGCCGAGACGAAAAGAGGTCGGAAGGCAGACCCTTCGAGCCTTAGGACGTGGCGCGCTTGCCCCGCTTCGACGATCTGAAACTGCTCGGGATCAACGGCATTCGCAATCGTGACATCTTGCGGGCGGCGAATGTCGGTGAAGCTGTCGTTTTTGAAGATGTTCACTGCAGTGCATCTGGACAGCAAACGTTCAAGAGTTTTCGAAAGACCCGTGGGGATACGTAGGATGTTGGTTCCCCGCCCGTTCAGGAAAGAGGTAACGTGTTTGTCGCGGCCAATTCCTGCGGCGACTGCAATCAGCCCGGTCAATACATGGTGCGTGTGAATGATGTCATACTGCCCCTTGAGCGAACGCAGTTTCGAAACCGCTTTAAGGTAGGCAGACTTCCCGCTGGATCCATCGATGACTTCCACGTCAATATCTGCCCCAAAGCCGCGTAGCGCTTCGATCTGTTCGCGAATAAATATCCCTTTTATCGGGTTGTTTTCATTAGGCCAGGCATTGGTGACGTGCAAGATCTTCATGAAAGCCTCTTTGCAGTAGAGGAGTGGTTTTTCCGCGAGTGAACCGCTGCGTAATCGGTGGCAAACAATGTGTTACTGATCATTGCTCTCAATCGTCCTGCCAATCTCCGGAGTTTAAGCTGTTCTTCAATCTCCAAAACCAGATCACCGCGATCGTGATGGCGTAGTGCAATGCAAGCCCCCAGGCAAAAATCTGGACCGTTTCCAGAACGCCCAACCCGGCCAGCGCACCTCCGGCCAATAAGCCTGAACTGACCATGGCGCGCTGCAAATGGATCTTAAGAATGGCCGCTTGACCGCCTGCGAAATTTAGAATGACCATTGCGGGATAGGTGATGAACTGGAAAAATAAGTAGACCGAAAGCGCCGAGGAAAGTTGTCCGGCAAGGCGCCATTCTTCGCCGAACACAAAACCGAAAGTGGGCTCGGCAAAAAACCACAAAAACACGGCACAGGGCGCGCCAACGGCGGCAGCGCGCAGCAGGACATATTTTATTGCCTTAACCGCCTCTTCCGAGCCACGGCGATCATGCCGAATAGAAGCCAACTCGGCATAAAGCACCCGACTAAGGCTTTGCCCAATCAAGTTAACCGGTAGCGAAAGACTCATGATAGCCAAGGATAACTGCCCTGCGGCAGCGGGTGTGTAGAGCGCCGAAACAAAAAGCACCGGTGCCTGCACACCGTAAGATGCCAGCAATTGCGCAGGCGTTCGGTAGACTAGATATGACTGGTAGCGCTTCATGGTTTTCCTGAGCCGTATCGGCGAGCGAAGCGCAGCGCGTAGATTTCTTCCGGCGCCGGAAAGGCGCCCAATATACCAAAGTCCCGCACAATAGCCCAAAAGCTGACCCAAGATCAGCCCGGGACCACTTGCAGCTAAAAAACCCAACGAGATTTTTGTACCTTCGCCAACCCCTGCCTTGGCAATCTGTGAGGTGGCGATCGAGTGATAGTCCTTGCGACGCAATGCCAGGAGCGTCAGAAGTTCGGTACACACAACGGCAATCACTAGACTACCAGTTGCTATAGCCTCAAACCTCAACAATGGGTTTGAACTTCCGACGATCAGGAAAAATCCAAGCAGGCATAAACTGACGGTAACCATGGTCGAGATAAGCGAAACGGCCGCCAGTTCGAACGCGTGTTTCTCTGCTCGCGGAATGGGGATCGCTAAGTAATAGCCCAAGCCCGCTGCGGGCGCTGCCGTCAGGCCGATCGCCAGGCACAGCGCCAGGATCCCATAGTCCTCGGGCGCGTAGATCCGTGTCAAAATGGGGAGGCTGATCAGGCCGAGGACGCGCGCGCCCATCGCACCTGATGACATGCGGAGAATACCGCGACCAAGAGCGTTGACGTTCCCAATGCCCTGCCGCAGTGGCGGTTTTTTGCTGTTCATTGTTCCGATAAATGCAATTCCGATATCGGTTTGAAAGGCGGTGATGCGTCGGCCGAAACAGCGCTAGTCAATAATCTGGTTACTATGTCGAAGTTATTGCTGGCTGCTGTCAGTGTAGCTTTGCTTGCCAGTAGCTTGGAGCGATCAGCGAACGCTATTTCTGCGCTGACTTCCGGAGACACGACAATGGCCTCTTCAAGATCAATCTTGCGATAGAAGCGGGCTGTTTTGATATGTGAAGGTGTCGACAAGACAGGGACTCCCATTGCCGAAGCGCAAATGCCGACGTGCAATTTGGTGGTCATCACAAGACCACACTCCTTTATACTGTCCAAAAAAGTGTCGAGGTTATCTTTGAAAACAACCGTTTCGTATTCTGACCCGACAATATCTTTGATAATCGGGATGCTGGCGCGTGCTTTTTCATTGTCGCAATCGATAAAAATCCGGTACCGCCAGTCGTTGCGTTTTTTTAGCTCTTTCAGAGTCTTAATAAAGAGGTCCCGACATTCAGGATCGGCAACTGCGTCTCCCATATGCACACCGATCAGATTGTCGTCGGATGAAATATGCTCGCGTTGCTGGGCTTCTGCAGAAAGGTGAGAAAACGCCAAGTCATCGCAGGTGTTTGCGAGCGATGCCTGACAATAGTCCTTAAAATACTCCAGAGATTCTGTATCGCGCAGCAAAGCCAATGAAACGTTCTGAGTAGGAATGGCGCGTACCGCGCGGGCAATCATCCCGTTTCCTAAGGGTCCAAAGCCGACGCCCAAAAAAATAACATTCTTACTCTTTGCGGCAGCTTTTAGGGCGCGGCGGTGCCGTTTGAAGTAGTTTCTGATATGCCATTTAAATTGGCCTTTGGCAGGGGGACAGAAATAGCCACCTCCTGCAAAGACTGTCAGGTCAGGCGTCTCTCCTGGCGCCAAAGGACGTGTCTCATTTTCTGGGTCATAAACACTCTGCATTGCTTCGGGTAAGTTGGCCCGCAATACGTCACTGGAAGAAAATGAGTTTTTTATCAGGTTTAAAGTGATGCGCCACAGCAATACGTCGCCAAAATTTGGAGCAAAATAAGAAGCATGCAAAAGAATTTTTCTATGCCCGGTCAAGACGGTACCCCATAAAGAGCAGTTTGTTAGGGCCGGGATATAACGGCTTTCGTTCCCCTTGGACAGACGATTATCTTACAAAATTTCCGGTTTCGACGTTGGTTTAAACGCCCACAAATTTTCAGTTTGCACAAATCCGATTCAGGTCGTCACGACTTGCCTGTCGTATCATTGAAAAAGCAAAAAATGCTGTTTAAAACAGTTTCTTTTTTAGCCAGTTTCTTCGGTACCACCGAGTTAAGTTGGCCAAAGAATACTTTCTGCGTAGGTTTCGCAGTTGCAATGCCGTGCCATCATAAACCTTGAGCCCTGCTGTCATTTAGGTATCACGCTGACGATAAGGCCGATGTCGCTGTTTGAGGCAATCAAAAAGGGCAAGAGCTCCTGGCACTGCACCGCGATCCGGTTTTCGCTGCGGCACACGCCCTTAACGGATTCCAAGCAACTACAATTGAAGACGTCAATGACGTTCCGCGCTCGAATTTGCGCCCATTCTCAAATGAGTCGGGCACAACGCCAAGCGATTGCCGTCGGTTCGTCCGCTGCGAGATCGTTAAGAGCGTTCTATCCGCGTGCAACGCTCAGGTCAGCGATTTCAAACTTAAAGAACATCGCAGCTGCGCCGTTTCCGGTGCCGTTAACGGGCGATCGGTAATCCCATAGGAGTAGAGGCGCGCTCTACCCGGCAGCACCCTGTCGCCCGCGCCAATAGTCTGCGCGCCTTTGATTGTAATGCCAGTCTCATCTGCCCAAAACTCCGTGGCATCCGATTTTAAATCTGGAAAACTAGTAACGAACTTATCTTCAACCTGATCATCCAAGAGATACCAGAGCGTGCGCTCTCCAGTTTCAGTGATGTCATATCGATTGCGACGGTTCTGGTATGGCGTTGCTACGGCGCCCAATTCGAGTTGTGCCTGCCCAAGGAAGATGCCCTTCACTCCGTCACCCGTTACATCAACCCCCATATGTTCCCGGGGCTGAATCTGGAGGCTTTTGTCACCCGAACCGGTGCAGTTTAGTTGGGTTGAAACCCTGTACAATCCCCGACCGACGTCTTGTACAATTGGCGTACCCGAAAGAACCGCGCCCGTCGTCAAATCGACCTCAAAAGCACCGCGCGAGGCAGCAAAGCCACTCCCTCCGGTGAAATGAAGGATTGGATACTCAGCTGCAGCCGCAATAATAGAGAACGTACCTGTCTGAAATTCCTCGGCGGTCGTGGGTAGGTCAACAAATGTTAGACCATTTTGTCCTGCCCTTGCGGTCAGTTTAACCATCTCAAATTCTTTGGCTACTAAGGTACTGGCCGATAGAATTCCGGCATTCTCGTTCCACCCTTCGAAGGTCGGGGAATTGTCCAACAGGTTCCTGATCCCGCTCGCTGGGTGCCGCGCGAGTGTAGGTCGGTAGCCAGTGTTTAAGCTTTGCACGGCATGGTGCCCAGCGATTTCACGTACTGAAAGATCCGCGATAGTGACATCAGCTGGACCAGACCGCCGTTTGATGCTGAGATACTCCACAGTCGTTTGTAGAAGGATACTGTGCCGACCCACAGTGACTGGCAATGAAGGGTTTCCGGGCATTCCGCTGATAGTCAAACTACCGAAGCCGTATGCCGCCACGGTGTATTCGACGATGTACCACTTTCCGATCGTTAGAACGTTTGCCTGCGCAACGTTTGAGTAAGAGCCATCAAGTGAATAGATGCGCACCCCTTTATCAACCAGGGCAGTGGAACCGTTTGTTGCCCAATGCGTCCCGCTCTCGCTGAAATCTCCGTCTGTAACGACATTCGGCCCGCGTACTAGGCTATCCGACTTATCCAACATCAAACCGACCCGCTGACCCGGGCCTGTTACCGGTGCGATGCCCGCACCATCTTGAAACAGAGTGCGCAAATCGGAGGGGTCGAACCACACCAACGGGTTCACGCTACCAATCCCACGACGCGCACTGCGAACCGCCACGGATGGAATGGAGAAACCTATGTTAATCATTGTAACTGCCCATTTTAATTTCACTCATTGTTTGACGCCGCGTTTCGTTGATTGAAGCCCGTTGCGCCCGGCTAAGGCCTATTGCGCGGGACATATCTTCAGGTTTTCAACATATTGAGCATTGTAATTTCATTGCAGGAGTTTCCGCACTGCCATCAAACTTAGGGAGCAGCGTGATCAGAGATTTGGATCACACAGTTGCGCGCATTAGCTAGGTGTCGTGGCAGTTAGCCCTCGAAGTGCGGTTTCATTTCTTGGTTCCAGAGATGATTTCCGAACTTCGTTGCATTTCTGTTAGGCAATAGGTCTGTTTGGTTAGGAACAACGCAACATAGCTTGACAACAGATGCATTGCCGCCTGGGTCGAGATGAGCGAAACGCCGCGCGTGCCCTTTTTTCGCATAGGTGATGGTCGGCTTGGTTGCCAAGCTTCGCGAGGAAAAGACCGTGACCATCGACGTGACCCACCTGACGGCACACAGCACCGGGACCAGCATAGCAGCGAAAAAGGGGGACTCGACTGCTTGATTGGTAGACCCAGGGCGGCATGAACGCCAAACTGCATGTTGCCTGTGACAGCCAAGGCAAGCGCTAATGAATGCTTGCCAATGGCTTTTCAGCAGTTGCTCTCACTGAGATCGTCATCTGTTTGGTTAAGGTTTCCAACCTAAAAAACTGTGACACCGACCGAAATTATCGCGGATTTGAACTAACCTTGGTAGTTTCATGGAAGTCTAACTGAAAACAGATGGACGCCAATCTCACTTTTATGAACATAAATTTCGATCAACTAGTAAGGGATCGGTCTGGGGCTATGTTTTGAAAGGAGAATTAGGCATTCAATCTTAAATTGAGTTCCTCTATTTCAGCCATTGATATATTTTCTGGCGTATCTCATCTGCTCGAAAAAAGTTGTCTTTCTCATATGGTACAAATGAAAAAGTCTCCCATGTCCGGTTTTGAAATACCTTTGAAAGATCCTCGACGTCGAAACAGACCGGTGCATAGGAATTCTGGTGCAAAAACTGTGCGAGTTCGATTTGATGAGTATCTGCGCGTTCCAGATTTGGGACCGCGATGAAGGGAATTCGTTCCTCGAGCAAATAGTAAACCGTACCGGCACCGCAGTGCGTTATGAGAATGGCATCGCGATGACGGGACAAGAAATTTTTTTCTAGTGTGACCCAAGGATGATTGTGTGGCTGGTACGTCCCGGGACCAATTTGAGATAGAAACTCAAACTCCCCAAACTTATCGGACAGTGTGTCCACTTTTTCAATCAAGCTATCAAAAGCGGTGGTTCCAACGGTAGTAACAAACTTCATAGCCGCCCCGAATAGCCGGCAGTGGGGAATAGTTCTAAAAGAGATTTATTTTGTACATAGAATAGGTTAGCGATCCGGTACATACACCTGCCGGTGGCCGATCTGCTGGAAAATCGGCTCCAAGTCTCCAAGTAAATCACTTTGCGCCCTCTAAGTCTGAAAACCAATGCAGGAACCACTGCAATACCTGGACCCGTTGATACAAGAACACGACACTGAGAGGTGGCTGCTATATACAACAGTCGATTCAATGATCTGAAGGCTAAGGAAACGGATTGAAAGAACGATTTGGCTTCCTTTTCTCTCATTGGTTGTACCACGTGCTCAGCGGACGCGATGCCATTGGAAATACCAGAACGATCTACAATCGCAGTACAAAATGCGGCATCAAGCTCAAGCAACTTCACGAGGCGTGCCATTTGTTCCCTGTGCCCGCCTTCACCAAACACCAACAACACTTGATCGCCCTGACTATCTTCCTTTTTTTTTAGAAATCTTCTCACCGGCCTCAAATTCCTGACCTTTTCTCAATCTTAATCAGAACTTTTTCGTCATTAGTCAAAGTGAGGGATAGTGTCCATCGCATGCCGCAATGATCAGCCCCAATTCAGTGACCCAATTGGGGATTTTGCCTTTGGTGAAGTTGTTGTTTTTGAGGCTCAGCATGCCGCGTAGATCCCCGTTCAAACAACACCGTTTTCCCGGCGACATCGTATTTTACGCCATTCGTTGATAGCTGCGGTATCCGCTTTCTTACAGAGACGTTGTCGCTCTGCTGGCCGAACGTAATGTCATGGTTGATCGCTTGATGGCGCACCGAGGGATGTAGAATTTTAGTCCGGAACTGACCAAGCGAATCGACGTGCACCCGAAGCGTGCCACCGACGGTTGTCACGCGGATGCGCTTACTTCCAGATCTGCGGCATGTAGCAATACTTTCAGCGCCGTCAACGCGAAGCAAGTGATGGTGACCGAAGGCCTGCCGGACAACAAAACTATGTTTCTTGATGTTCCGGTTTGAATCGGTCCATTTTGGAAGACGATGCGGGCTGGTGTTCTAGTTGGCGTACTTTCCGGCCCGGAAACGCTCATCCCCTGGATAACCTTTCTTCCAGAGATGGTTCTTCACTAAACGGTCGATAACTTAGTCTGACGCAGGCAGTGCGGTGAAAACAGTCAAACAAGTTGGCTATACTGTTGTTGATCCTGAGTTTTGGTTTTTTGGTCAGGGGCAATCTTGCTAGGTGATCCGGAAACATATACTTCCTCAATAGCGCGATCGTCTCCCATCATCTGCAAAACAAACAATTCCTCTGCAAGACTTCCAACGCGGTCCATACGCAATGCCATGGCGGGGGTGCTGCGCGCATTCAGGACGACGATATCTGCCTCTGTTCCGGGTTTCAGGTTTCCAATTTTGTCTTCCATCCCAAGAACGCAGGCATTTCCGAGTGTTGCCCAGTGGAAGGCCTGCAGCGGATGTAGGGCAAGCCCTTGCAATTGCAGGATCTTATAACCCTCGTTGAGCGTCTGCAGCATCGAATAGCTGGTACCTGCACCCACATCCGTTGCAATTCCATTTGAGATACCGCGCGCGTTCAGACCCCCGTGGTCAAAAAGGCCGCTTCCAAGGAACAGGTTTGACGTCGGACAAAACACAGGATGCGCGCCAGTTTCTGCCAGAGCGTCGATCTCACGTGGTTCCAGATGAATGGAGTGTCCTAGCAGTGTCTTTTGACCCAGCAAACCATAAGACTGGTAGACATCCAGATAGTCGCGCGCCTGCGGGTAAAGCTGCTTGGTAAAGGCGATCTCATCCTTGTTTTCTGATAGATGAGTCTGGATGTGACAATCCGGATGCTCCTTCGCCAGCGCCTGAGTCATTGCCATCTGATCCGGCGTGGACGTGATTGCAAACCGAGGGGTGAGGACATAGCCGTTGCGACCCTTTCCATGCCAGTCGGCGATCAGGACTTTGGTGTCATCGTACCCGGTTTGCGGAGTGTCCTGTAGCCCTTCGGGTGCATTGCGGTCCATCAGGACCTTGCCACCGAGCATGCGCATGTTTCGTCTGGTTGCCTCGGTGAAAAAAGCATCCGCCGACGTCTTGTGCACGGAGCAATAGGCCACGGCGGTCGTGGTGCCGTGGGTGACCAGCTGATCGAAGAACGCCCGTGCCATATTCGCACTGTGCGCATCCGAGGCAAAACGGGTTTCTTCCGGGAAGGTGTAGTTGTTGAGCCAGTCCAAAAGCTGCGCGCCCCATGAAGCGATCACCTGTACTTGTGGGAAGTGGATATGCGTGTCGATGAAACCCGCCATCATCAGGTGGGGGCGATGGTCTGTCACCGGCGCGCCCCCGGCTTTCGCGCTGATCTCGGTAAAGGGACCCGTATCTTGGATGATCCCGTCCTGAATCAGCAGGGCACCGTCTTCGAGATACGTGTATGCGCCGGAATCTTCGCCATTCTGGGGTTCGCGATGAAAGGTCAGCAGACGACCGCGAAGCAATCTCTGTGTCATGGAAGGTCTCATATGTTGGGGAGTGAAAACTAGGGGGCGGCTTTGCGGCCGCCCCGCTATGGATCAGGCCTGTTGTGCAGGCGTGTCATCGTCGATCATATCGGGCTCATCCGGTACGATCACGCGATGCTCGAGGTCCTCTTTGGGAGCGAACACCGGGTAGATGTAAAGGAAAGCACCGATGATCAGATAGCCGATGGTGATCCCATCGAATTGAGGCATCTGCAGCGTGTAGGAGTGGATGATCCCAACCGAAGACATCAACGCGCCTGCAGCGGCAAACGCCCCTGCCATCCGGAAGCGGCCGTCAATCACGTCGGCCACGATTGCACCCCAGACCAGTCCTGTGATGATTGCACCCTGGCTCAGGGCAAGATGTCCCTCGTAGTGGGCACCTTCCATGAGCAGGGCTGCGGTCAGACCTTCATCGCCCAAGGAGGGCAGGCCTTCGACTCCGCTGCTGCGCAGTGCGTTCATCAGAGATCCCCACTTGACCATCAAGAAAGCCGAGATGTGGGGCAGGATCGCAAAGGATACGGCTGCCATATGCATTGGCTTAACGGCCCAGGCAGTATTGGTGATCAGGCTCACAGAAACAAAAACCAATACAGGTGCCGCAGCTGCAATCGGGATCAAGCCGGCGAGGAAGGACAGGAAGCCGAGGAAGGCAGCTGCTGCGATCACGAGGGCAACACCGACGATATATCCTGCATGGGCATCCAGCCGTTTATAAGCGGGGTGACCGATGTAAACGGTCGTCGGGAAAGGCGAGCCAAAGAGAGCACCCAGCATTGTGCCCGCGCCATCCGTCACCTGGCACAGTCCAACAGGGTAATGATCCCCGGCAGCTTCGGCCGATTCCACGTTGTTCATCGTTTCGATGAAGTTGTAGATCTGCACCGGGATCAGCACCAGAAACAGCTCGGGGTTGGCGAACAGGTACTGAACACCGACGATAAGGTCACCGAAATAAGGAATTGGCGGGTAAAAGCCGATGCCGCTGACGTCGATTTTGGATTCACCAAGAATAATGGCAATTACTGTACCAGCAGCGATGGCGACAAGACCGGCAGGGATGTTGCCCGGCAGGCGGAAACGACCGATCAGACCCCAAAGGATAAACAGCAGCGAGGTAAAGCCGATGATGGGGTTCTCGAACACTTCGGCCAGCGGGACCGAACCGATGAAGACCAAGGCGATGCCGCAAAGCGTACCCAGCATACCTGCGCGTGGCGTGATCCGCTTGAGGTATGGGCCAACAATGGCACCCAATGCCGCAACGATGCCGCCCATGAAGCCAGCTCCGATGCCGACTTGCCAGGCAAGCATGGGGTCATTGGTTGCCCAATAGATAGGACCGATCACCCCAAACAGGTAGACGAACATTACCGGCGTCGAGATGCCATAGGGCAGGGCGGTTACATCTTTGCCCTGTTTGTTAGCCGCGTATTTTGCGAGATACGTATAAACTGTGACCCCCGCTAGGATCGCAATCGCGGCTCCAGGGACGATGCGGCCGAAAACAATGTCCGCGGGCATTTGGAAAACGAACTGGCAGACCCCGGACAGGATCAGCAAGTTGACAAGGTTGTCAGTAAACAGCGCCCAAAAAGCGCTGAAATCGCTGCGGGTAAACAGCTTGTATTCGTAGGTCCTCCCGTCCATGACGGTCTCCTCCTCTGATGTAACCGGAATGGCCTGACGGACGTCAGGCCGATCTCCCTTTCCGGTCGTGATAGTGGCCCTGCAGGGGCGCCTGGTTTGCCCCGGTCGGGGCGGTCGCGGCAGTTTCAGAGGTCAATTCAGCCATCACTTCGGCCACCACAAAGGCGGCGATGACGCTGGGCCGCTTGTCGCGGCTACCGCTAGCCCCGATGGGGCATTTCAAATGTTCGATAGACTGTCCGTCACAATGTTTGTGCGCCCAGTTCCGGAGTTTTACCCGCTTGGTGGCGGACCCGATCATCCCCACATACGCGGCGTCTTGACGCTCCAATGCTGCTGATGTCAGCAGGAAATCCAGCCCGTGATCGTGCGTCAGAACAATAAAGGCACTGCGGGCAGGCGCGCCCCAAACATCGGATTCCGGGATCGCGCTGACCCGGGTTTCGACACTTGCCGTGCAGAGTTCGATCTCTTCGGGTCGGGTGTCGACAAGGATGCAGCGCACCGGCAGGTGCTGAAGCTGATTGGCCAAAGCGCGTCCGACGTGGCCCGCGCCCATGACATAGACATGGGGCAATGCCTCTTCGCGCTGGGCGGCCCGTTCAGTTGCGGCCCATTTGTCGGACGCGCGCATGCGGGTCAGTTTCAATTCGACCCGCCCACCGCAGCATTGTCCGATTTCCGGACCAAGCGGCACATCCAGATCCTGATGCAATACCCCATCGCGCAGCATGTCCCGCGCGGCGTTGATGGCCATGAACTCAAGCTGGCCACCGCCGATGGTTCCCCACAACGCCCCTGGTGCCACGAACATCTCGGTCCCTTCGTTGCGCGGCGACGACCCGCGCACGCGGGTCAGCGCAACGCGGATCACGCTGTGCTGTGTGGACAGAAATTTGCTCAGGGAACCGGGGACAGTCATGGCTCAGTGCCTTTCTTGCAGTCGCGCAACAGCCATCAGCACACGTTCGGGCGTGGCGGGCGCGTCAAGGCGCGGGCATTCGCGGTAATCGGCGACAGAGGCCACGGCCATCGAAAGCGCTTCAAAAACCGAAATGCCCAGCATGAACGGCGGTTCACCAACAGCCTTAGACCGTTTGATGGTGAGCTCGCGGTTTTCCGACCAATCGGCGAGATTCACATTGAAGATGCGCGGGCGGTCTGATGCGAGCGGGATTTTGTATGTCGACGGAGCATGGGTGCGCAGACGGCCAGCATCGTCCCACCAAAGCTCTTCGGTGGTCAGCCATCCCATGCCCTGAATAAAGGCGCCTTCTACCTGACCCTTGTCGAGGACAGGATTCAGCGAGCGCCCGACGTCGTGCAGCACATCTGTACGTTCGACGCGATACTCACCTGTCAGGGTGTCGATCGTCACTTCCGAGCACGACGCGCCATAGGCGTAGTAATAGAAAGGTCGCCCCTGACCCTTGGCCCGGTCCCAGTGGATTTTGGGGGTTTTGTAGAAGCCTGCAGCCGATAGTTGCACGCGCGCCAGATAGGCTTGCTTGATGAACGCATCGAAGGGCAGAACCTCTTGTCCGATGAACACCTGGTTAGCGTGAAAGGCCACTTCCTCTGGAGCAACGTTCCAGTTCTCGGCTGCGAACTTCACCAGACGCTCTTTGATCTGTTCCACCGCATTCAACGCGGCCATGCCGTTCAGATCGGTCCCGCTTGAGGCCGCAGTGGCCGAAGTGTTCGGAACTTTCTCGGTGGTTGTTTTGGTGATCTTGATCCGGCTGAAATCGACCTGGAAAGCCTCGGCCACGACCTGCGCAACCTTGGTGTTGAGGCCTTGCCCCATTTCGGTGCCGCCGTGGTTCAGGTGGATCGAGCCGTCGTTATAAACATGCACCAGCGCGCCAGCCTGATTGTACCAGGTCGCGGTAAAGGAAATGCCGAACTTGACGGGTGTCAGCGCGATGCCCTTTTTTAGGATCGGCGATGTCTTGTTGTATGCAATGATCTCCTGACGGCGCTGGCGATATTCTGAAGTCTCTTCCAGTTCTCCGATCAACCGGTCAAGGATGCTGTCTTCGACCTCTTGGTGGTACGGAGTTACGTTGCGGTCTTCGGTGCCGTAGAAATTTGCCTTGCGCACATCCAGCGGGTCTTTCCCCGTGGCATAGGCAATCTCTTCGATCATCCGCTCGGCCGCGATCACACCCTGCGGTCCGCCAAAACCGCGGAACGCCGTGTTGGAGACGGTGTTTGTCTTCATCGGATGGCTGTTCAGCCGCACGTTCGGATAGAAATAGGCGTTGTCCGCGTGGAATAGCGCCCGATCGGTCACTGGGCCCGACAAGTCTGCCGAGAAACCGCAGCGCGCCGCGAAGCTGCCTTCGACCGCCTGAATGCGGCCATCGTCGTCAAAGGCGACGTCATAATCGATTACGAAATCATGGCGTTTGCCGGTCGCAGTCATATCCTGATCCCGGTCGGGGCGGATTTTCACGGCGCGGTTCCACTTTTTGGCGGCCATGGCGGCGACCACGCAGAACAGGTTCATCTGGCTTTCTTTGCCGCCAAACCCACCGCCCATGCGGCGCACATTGACCACAACGGCATTGGACGGCACCCCAAGAACATGGGCCACCATGTGCTGAGCCTCGGACGGGTGCTGCGTCGAACAATGCACGATCACGTCATCGTCTTCGCCCGGTATCGCAAATGCGATATGTCCTTCGAGGTACATATGGTCCTGACCGCCAACACTCATCCGGCCTTTGATCCGGTTCGGAGCCGCCGCCTGAGCTGGCGCGACGTCGCCGCGTTCCAACTTGAGGGGCGCCGTGACATGTGGATATCCAGCTTCCTGCGCGGCAATCGGGTCCAGCGCATGAGGCAGGGTCTCATATTCGATTTTTGCCAGCTCCGCTGCGCGGCGTGCGATGTCGCGGGTTTCGGCAACTACGGCGAACAATGGCTGCCCATGAAATTGAATCGCGTCGGTTGGAAATACCGGCTCATCGTTCAGATGCGTCGGGCTGATATCATTAGCCCCCGGCACGTCATCTGCGGTCAGCACACCGACGACCCCCGGCGCGGCCAGGACTTCGGTGAAATCGATGCCCAAGAGCTTGGCATGAGCGACGTCAGAGACGCCGAGATAGGCATGCAGCGCACCTTCCGGTAATGCAATGTCGTCGGTGTAATCGGCTTGCCCGGTGACGTGCTTGATCGCACTGTCGTGTTTGACGTTGGTGTGGGCCGATCCAATGATGGAAACGTTATCTTTCATTTTCGCCGCTCCTGATTAGGCACAAGCCAGTTGAACTGGGGTGTCTGTCTGCGTGTCATGTTCGAGGAAGAACCGACGCAACAGGTTTTGGGCGGTCAGCATTCGGTAGTCAGACGAGGCACGCCAATCGGTCAGAGGAGAGAAGTCCTTTGCCAGCGCCTCGGCGGCCGCTTCAAAGGTTTCGTGCGTCCAAAGTTGACCGTTCAACGCTGCTTCGGCAGTAGTGGCGCGCTTAGGCGTGGTAGCCATGCCGCCGAATGCGATGCGCGCATTGGCGATTTTACCGTCTGCAACCGTCATGTGGAGACCAGCGGCCACGGAGGATATGTCCTCATCACGACGCTTTGAGATCTTATAGGCTGCATTCAGATCGTCGGGCCCGGGCAGCGGCACACGGATACTTTCGACAAACTCATCGTGTCGGCGGTCCTGTTTGCCGTAGTCGATGAAGAAGTCAGCCAGTGGCAGTGTCCGGCTTTCGGTGCCGCGCCGCAGCGTGATTTCCGCTCCAAGCGCAATAAGAACCGGTGGCGTGTCCCCGATAGGAGAGCCGTTGGCGATATTCCCGCCAACAGTTCCCATGTTCCGCACCTGCCACCCTGCGATGCGATCCCAGTAGGAGGACAGGTGTGGCAGGTGTTCAGACAGGAGTTCTTGGCAATCGGTGTAGCTGGCGCCAGCACCAATCAGGAGGAGCGAACCCTGTCTTTCGACTGTTTTCAGGTCTTCAAGATGACCGATGAATATCGCAGGTCCAATGTTGCGCAGGAATTTGGTGACCCAAAGGCCGACATCCGTGGCCCCGGCTACGATTGTGGCTTTGGGATAGGTTTTCAGACATTCGGCAAGATCATCAACACTGAACGGAATAATGCTTAGGCTGTCCACTGGACCGGAGACGACGCGTCGCCCGTCCTTAAGGCCCGCCAGACGCGCGGTCATGGTTTCACGTTCGGTGTTCAGGTGATCTGATGCAGGTGTTCCATAGCGGCTGACGGCCACTGCGGCGCGGATGATTGGTTCATACCCGGTGCAGCGGCACAGGTTGCCTTGCAGCGCGGTTTCAACCTGCGCCTCGGTCGGCTCAGGTGTTTGCATCCATAGTGCATAAAGCGCCATGACGAAGCCCGGAGTGCAGAACCCGCACTGGCTGCCGTGGTGATCAATCATCGCCTGCTGAACCGGGTGCAAACGACCATCAGGGCCGGCCAGGTGTTCGACTGTTACGACATGACACCCGTCGACAGAGGCAAGAAATCGGATGCAGGCATTCACCGGCATGTATACCAGACCGGCGTCACCAAGCCGTCCGACGAGTACGGTGCAAGCCCCGCAGTCACCTTCGGCGCAACCTTCCTTCGTACCTGTCAGGCGACGCTCCAGCCGCAGAAAATCCAGAAGTGTTTGATCTGCTGATACGTCTGGTACCGATACATCCTTACCATTGAGGATAAATTGGATGTCAGTGCGATGCGTCATGGAATTCTCCCTCTGCCCCTGCCTTCCGGTGGGTGGTCGAGGAAACCATAAAAGCAAAGATTGAGTCGGAAAATCGCCGCAAACGGCAAATACTTTCAACAGAACGTTGAAAAAGACTGCCCCATGACGCAGTCTCTCTTCATCGGGAGGATTGAATGTCTTACATCGAAAGCCTGCGGGTCTTTGTTAGAGTAATGGAGCTCGGTAGCATCACGTCCGGCGGGCGCGATCTGCGGTTGACGCCGGCCGTAGCCAGCAAGCGGTTGAAAGAGTTGGAAAACCATCTGGGCGTACGACTTTTCAACAGAACAACCCGTTCGATGACACCGACCGAAGTTGGAACCGTGTTTTATGATGAGGCCAAGGCCGTTCTGTTGGCGCTCGACCATGCCGAAGCGCGTGTCGCCAGCTTTTCGGACGCCCCGCGAGGCGCGATCCGCATCACCGCGCCGCTTGGGGTCGGGCGAAGAATCGTTGCACCGCTGGTTCCGGAATTCTCGGATCTCTATCCAGAAATCGAGATTCGCATGCGCTTGTCCGACCGAAAGGTGGATATCTTGGCCGACGGTCTGGATATCGCATTTTTTATTGGAGAGCCTGGTGATTCTACGATGAAACTGCGGAAGTTTGCGGATTGTGATCGTGTTCTGTGCGCTTCTCCCGAGTACTTATCCAAATTTGGTGTGCCCATCACACCCGATGACTTGTTGCACACACCGCACAACTGCCTCTTGTTGCGTTATCCAAGGTCGCCGGAATACTTTTGGACGCTTCGTACCGACATGGGGCCACGAAAGCTTGAGGTTCGCGGCAAGTATGATGCGGACGACGGTGATGTGCTGACGGATTGGGCCTTGGCCGGAAAGGGGGTCGTCAACAAGCCGCGCTTTGATGTGCGGGAGTATCTTGAGGATGGCCGGTTAGTCGAAGTCCTACCCGAGACGCCGCCGTTGGCAACGATTTTCGGGTGTCTGTATCCTCACAAAAAGCTTCAGGATCCGAAAGTACGTCTGTTTGTTGAGCATGTGGCGAAACACAGCAGAAGATTTTTCGCGTAACGCGTAGACACAAAAAAACTGGGCGAGAGAACCCAGTTATCTGTCAGATCTTTGATGAAAGGCGTCTATTGATCCCGAACTTCGCGCACCCACGCGATGATTTTCTGGCGCGCCTCGTCATCCATTTGAACCGCCGATGGCGGCGGCATTGCGTGGCTGATGCCGGCCTGCAAATAGATTTGGTCAGCCTGGCGGGCCACGTCACCCGGCGTTTCCAAGTAAACGTTCTTTGGTGCCCATTTCATTGTGCCGTAGACCGGCTCGCGTGCGTGGCACATTGAACAATTGCCCAGAACCGTGTCGTAGGCTTCGTCAAACCCCGCAGCTGACGCATATTTCTGCTCATATGGCGTCAGTTCGCGCGCTTCGGCATCTTCCCATGTTTCACCACTTCTGACCGAAGACAGCCAGGCGATGATGACCATCAGTAGGACCGTGACACCCCAAGTCCAGTGTGGGCCCTTCCCGGTTGCATGCATCGTGTTGAAATAGTGCCGGATAGTCACGCCTGTCAGAAAGATCAGGCTGGCGATGATCCACGAATACTCGGTGCCGAAGGCCAGCGGATAATGGTTCGACAGCATCAGGAAGACGACCGGCAAAGTCAGGTAGTTGTTATGTGTAGAGCGTACCTTGGCGATCTTCCCGTACTTGGCGTCCGGCGTTCGTCCGGCCTTGAGATCTTCGACTACGATCCGCTGGTTCGGCATGATCTGAAAGAAGACGTTGGCCGTCATGATTGTCGCGGTGAAGGCACCAAGATGCAAAAGCGCGGCACGGCCCGTGAAGACTTGGTTATAGCCCCAGGACATGATCACCAGGATCACGAACAAAAGCAGCATCAGTACGGTCGGATGATCGCTCAACTTCGATTTACACATCTGGTCATAAAGCAGCCAGCCGATGGTCAGCGATCCGCCAGAGATCAGGATCCCCTGCCACAGCGCCAGATCCACCTTGGTCGGATCCAGAAGGAACAGCTCACCACCTACCCAGTAGATGATCATGAGCAACGCCGCACCCGAAAGCCACGTCGTATAACTCTGCCATTTGTGCCAAGTCAGATGCTCGGGCATCCGTGCAGGGGCCACCAGATATTTGACGGTATGATAAAACCCGCCCCCATGTACTTCCCATTCTTCGCCGTACGCCCCATCTGGCAGGGCGGGGTTCGGCTTCAGCATGAGGTCAAGCGCGATAAAGTAGAATGACGCACCAATCCACGCCATCGCTGTGATCACATGCAGCCAGCGGACGGAAAAGGCGATCCACTCCCAAATTACGGCCAGGTCATACATGGCTTAGCTCCTAAGATTCTTTAGTTCCGAGTACTCTATGCGAGACTGATTTATTCTGGTATTGCCGGTAAAGACCAAGCAGTATCAAAAAATGCAAAAAAATGTCCTACCTTGATAACATCAGAACTTTTGTCCGGGTCTACGAATTGGGCAGTATGTCCGCCGCAGGCCGTGATCTACGGGTTTCACCGGCCGTAACCTCGGCACGAATATCGCAGCTGGAAGAGCATCTTGGCGTGCGCTTGTTTCAGCGCACGACCCGTAGCCTAACGCCGACTGAGCAGGGAAAGTCTTTTTATCGTGGGGCGGCAGAGATACTAGAGGCGGTCGAAAGTGCCGAAGCTCAGATCGTCAACATTACAGAGAACTTGAAAGGGTCACTGTACGTCGCAGCGCCATTGGGTGTTGGACGACGATTAATAGCGCCGCAAGTGCCAAAGTTTCTCGCTGAGTATCCTGAGGTCAATGTCAGGTTGAGGCTGACGGACCGGAAGGTTGATCTGACCACTGAAGGTCTGGATCTTGCGTTCTTTCTTGGTCAGCCAGAGGACAGCAATTTGCGTATTCGCAAGATTGCTGATGTTGAAAGAGTGCTTTGTGCTTCTCCGAAATACATCAAAAAGCATGGATTGCCTGAAAGCGGCGATGAAATTATCGCCGATCAGCATGAGTGTCTCAATTTGCGTTTTCCAGGTGCGACCGAATTTCAATGGCTTTTGCGAACCGATACGGGACCAAAACGATTTCGTGTCTCTGGTCGTTACGAGTCAGATGACGGTGATGTGCTGACGGATTGGGCGCTTGCCGGTCATGGTATTGCGTTGAAACCGATATTTGAGATTGCCCAGCATCTTAAGGCCGGAAATCTGGTCCCGGTCGCGGAAAAAACCCCGCCGGAACCGATTCAAATGGCGTGTCTCTTTACGCACCGCCGTATGCAGGACCCCAAAACGCGGCTTTTCATGGAGTTCATAATAGAGCGCATTGGATCTTCGATTGCCTCAACAAATACGTCCCGATAGGTCGCTCAGCTGCCGCGGTAGGTCGAGTACCCGAATGGCGAAAGAAGCAACGGCACGTGGTAATGCGAATGTTCGGACATGCCGAAACGGATCGGGACGACGTCGAGAAAACGCGGGCTCTCCGGCGGGGTGCCGGAGGCATCAAGGTATTCACCCGCATAGAAGATCAATTCGTATTCGCCTGTTGAAAACTCGGCCTCGGGCAGAATCTGTTCGTCGGTTCGGCCATCGTCGTTGGTGACAAGAGTTTTCAGCAACGTGCGGTTTGCGCCTTCGATGCGAAATAGCTCGATTTTTAGCCCTTCGGCGGGGCACCCCCGTGCCGTATCCAAAACATGGGTTGTAAGGTAACCGGTCATTTGCGCTACTCCTTAAGTTATACGATTACTAATCTGTTTTCTTCCCAAGGGGCAAAGGCAGTCTAATCGAAGCTGCTTTCTGAATTTTTTGAAAAACATCTCAGATTATCTGGGGTATTGATCAAAAGAAGAAAAAGGAAATTGATGTGACGCGCTATCCACGAGACATGACCGGCTACGGTGGGCAAGTTCCAAAAGCCAACTGGCCCAACGAAGCCAAGATCGCGGTTCAGATTGTGCTGAATTATGAGGAAGGCGGCGAGAACAATGTCTTGCACGGCGATGCCGCGTCTGAGGCGTTCTTGTCGGAGATCACCGGTGCTGCCCCATGGTCAGGGCAAAGGCACTGGAATATGGAGTCGATTTACGAATATGGCAGCCGCGCCGGATTCTGGCGCGTACATCAGCTTTTGCAGGATCTACCCGTCACCGTCTATGGCGTCGCCACCGCATTGGCCCGCGCACCGGCTCAGGTCGCGGCAATGAAGCATGCCGGTTGGGAGATCGCCAGCCATGGTCTGAAATGGATTGAACACAAGGACATGGACGCTGAAGAAGAGCGCGCCCAGATCCGAGAAGCAATTCGGCTGCACGCTGAGGTTACAGGCCAGCCGCCGCGTGGATGGTACACAGGCCGTTGTTCGATGAATACGGTCGATCTGGCCGCTGAAGAAGGTGACTTTGCCTATATAGCCGACAGCTATTCGGACGATCTGCCGTTTTGGGTTAAGGCAGCGGGTAAGGATCAACTGATTATGCCCTACACGATGGATTGCAACGATATGCGTTTTGCAATCCAAGCCGGATACACAAACGGCGAACAGTTCGAAAGCTATCTGAAAGACAGCTTTGATATGCTCTATGCCGAGGGCGAAGCCGGCGCGCCGAAAATGCTTTCAATTGGACTGCACTGCCGTTTGATTGGTCGCCCAGGCCGCGCCATGGCTTTGAAACGTGCGCTGGACTACTTCAAGAAACATGACGGTGTCTGGTTTGCCACGCGCGAGCAGATCGCTGATCACTGGGCAAAAGAGCACCCGCCGAAGCAACGAATGACCCCGTCTGAAATGGACCAGTCAACTTTTGTGTCTGAATTTGGCGGAATGTTTGAGCACAGCCCGTGGATTGCTGAAGGGGCATATAACCTAGAGCTGGGGCCGACCCATGACAATGCCGCCGGTGTCCACAACGCGCTGGCGCGGGTGTTCCGTACAGCCACCTCCGAGCAACGTCTTGGAGTTCTGACAGCGCACCCGGATCTGGCAGGAAAGCTTGCCTCTGCTGGTCGCCTGACAAAGGAAAGCACGGCGGAACAAGCTGGCGCCGGTCTGGATATGTTGACCGACGAAGAACGCGCGACGTTCACGGCATTGAATGAGGCCTACACAACCAAATTTGGTTTCCCTTTTATCATTGCCGTTAAGGACAATACGAAGGCGAGCATTCTGGACGCGTTCCATCGCCGAATTGACAGCGATCGCGAAGCTGAATTTGCCGAAGCTTGCCGGCAGGTTGAGCGGATTGCCGAACTGCGCCTGATTGAGAAGTTTTCAGAATGACGACCCCTCTGAAACTCCAACCATTGACGTCCGCGGCATTTGCACCGTTTGGCGATGTCATCGAAGTGGCAGGGCAAGCGGATAAATTCATCAACCAAGGCAAGTGCGCGCGGTATCACGATTGTGCGTCGCTGGATTTTCATGAAGGGCGCGCCGGAATCAGCGTGTTCCAGTCAGAGGCGTTCAGCCTGCCGATCAAACTAGAAATGGTTGAACGCCATCCAGATGGAAGCCAGGCGTTTTTGCCATTGTCGGACAAGCCCTTTGTTGTCGTTGTGGCCCCGGACGAAGATGGAACTCCGGGGCAGCCAATCGCATTCAAAACAGCGCCCGGTCAGGGCGTGAACTATCATCGCAACACTTGGCATGGCGTGTTGACCCCACTTCATGCGCCCGGACTTTTTGCGGTGGTCGACCGAATTGGAGCCGGGCCCAACCTCGAAGAGCATTGGTTCGAGGAGGCTTTTGCAATCACGGAATGAGGTGCGTTTCCGGAAGAGGAGCCGACAACGTATCTCAAGGGAGGAAAGACCAAATGTCAGATGCATCCATCGGAACGCCGGAACAACTCCGCGATCCGAACTACAATCCGCCGCTGGTAAAGGCGGTGCCACTGGGAATTCAGCATGTGCTGGCGATGTTCGTGTCCAACGTCACGCCGGCCATTATCGTATGTGGCGCAGCCGGATTCGGGTTCGGTTCAAACAGTCCCGATTTTCCGCAAATGATCTACATGATTCAGATGTCGATGTTCTTTGCAGGCGTCGCCACGCTGTTTCAATCCATTGGTGTGGGCCCCGTTGGTGCCCGGCTGCCTATCGTGCAGGGAACTTCGTTTGCCTTCATCCCGATCATGATTCCGCTCGTGGTGGGAAAAGGCGTCGATGCCATTGCTGTTTTGATGGGCGGAGTTGTCGTCGGTGGTTTATTCCATGCTTTCCTCGGGCTGTTCATAGGCCGTATTCGCTTTGCGCTTCCGCCGCTGGTTACAGGTCTTGTGGTGACAATGATCGGTTTGGCGTTGGTAAAAGTGGGCGTTCAGTACGCTGCCGGCGGAGTACCTGCGATAGGAACTGAGGAATACGGCTCTGGTCTGAACTGGTTCATGGCGGGAATTGTGATCGTCGTAACCCTTGGTCTGAAGTTCTTTGCGCGGGGGATGCTGTCGGTGTCGGCCGTTCTGATTGGCTTGTTGGTCGGCTACGCAGTGGCCTTTGCTTTGGGTCAGGTCAACCTGGGCAACGTTGGTCGAGCGGCCTCGTTCGCCTTGCCGAACCCGCTGCACTTCGGCATTGAATTCTCGGTCGCCGCCATCATCGGTTTCTGTGCGATGTCTTTTGTCTCTGCGGTTGAAACTGTCGGCGATGTGTCAGGTATCACCAAAGGCGGTGCCGGACGCGAGGCAACGGACAAGGAGATTGAAGGAGCGACCTATGCTGATGGTATCGGCACCGCGATCTCTGGCCTTTTTGGTGCTTTGCCAAATACGTCGTTCAGTCAGAATGTTGGATTGATTGCTATGACCGGGGTCATGAGCCGTATGGTCGTTACCATCGGAGCAATCTTTCTTATTGTTTGCGGGCTGGTTCCAAAAATTGGCGCAATCATTTCGTCGATCCCAATCGAGGTTCTCGGCGGCGGTGTCATCGTTATGTTTGGAATGGTGGTTGCAGCAGGTGTTTCGATGCTGTCGGACGTGAACTGGAACCGCCGCAACATGGTAATCTTTGCGATTTCCCTGAGCCTTGGGTTGGGATTACAGCTGGAACCAGGTGCTCTTCAGTATCTGCCCGGTACATTTAAGGTCCTGGCGACTTCGGGTATTCTACCTGCTGCAGTCATCGCCATTATCCTGAACTTGGTGCTTCCCGAAGAGCTTTCTGACGAAGCCACGGAAGAGGTTTCAGGCGGTATGGCAGGACATGGCCTCGGCTCCATTGGAAAAGACGATCACGTCTGATGAAACGTGGCCGGTCCCTCGCAGGGACCGCTGCAAAAAATTCAAAGCGGCGCGCTTTTGCGCGCCGCTTCTTTTTGTTACAGAACTTTTTCGCCGGGGTTTAATCTGCAGCCGTACGTGTCGGTTCGAAACAGGCTCGGTTGTCACTGTTCTCCGCTAAAAATCGACCTTGATTGCGATCCCTTTTTGAACGGCAAGATCAACGACAGATGCAGCGACTGCGAGATCCTGAAGACCTACCCCCGTACCGTCGAACAGGGTGATCTGATCGCCCGATGTCCGACCCGGGTTTGTGCCGTTGATGACCGCGCCAAGCTGGGCAACATCGCTTTCTTTGATCAGGCCCTGCGCAACAGCGTGCTGTGCCTCACCGATGGTAACAGATTGAGCGACTTCGTCGGTAAACACCGTCGCTTTGACCAACAGAGCTGCCTCCACCTCTTGCTTGCCTTTGGTATCCGTTCCCATACAGGCGACATGAGTTCCGGGGCCGACATGTTCTGCCATCAGCGATGGCGCGAATGCCGAGGTGATCGAGATGATCACGTCTGCCTCGGACATGCCATCAAGCTCGACGGCTTCAAATGGAACACCGGCTTCATTCGCCACTTTCTCGATATTCGGCAGCATCTCGGGGTGGTAATTCCAGCCTATGACCTTTTCAAACTTCCGTTGTTCCAGCGCCGCGCGCAGCTGAAAGGCTGCCTGGTGCCCTGCGCCGATCATACCGATGACCGTGGCGTCGGCACGAGCGAGGTGTTTGATCGATACCGAAGACGCGGCGGCGGTACGCAGGGCCGTTAGAAGGTTGCCGCCAACCATCGCCGAAGGCTTCCCCGTGTCGGGGTCGAAAAGAAACACCGTGGACTGGTGATTGATGAGTCCGCGTTTTTCCAGGTTGTTTGGCCAGTAGCCGCCCGCCTTCAGGCCAAGTGTCAGGCCGGCGCGGTCAAACCCACCTTTGAAACCATACAAAGCATCTTCATGCCCGATGGCTTCGCGCACGACGGGGAAGTTGTAGGCATCGCCAGACGCCATTGCAGCAAAGACCTTTTCAACGGCATCAAAGGCCGCTTGGCGGGTCATCAAGTCAGCGATCTCGCGCTCGGGAACGATCAGCATATTTTTCTCCACTCAGAATTCGTGCGCCCGCGTGCTTTTCCCGAAGGGAGGGAAGGCACACGGGCGACTATCAGGCTACATTCGAGCCAAATTTTCTTGCCTTGAATTTGCTCGGTTCAATAGGCGCGACCGCGGGCAGACACGGGCCAGACGGCTTCGACCTTGCCGTTGCGAACGCCGACATACCAATCGTGCACGTTTGCGGTCGGGTCGCAGTGCCCCGGCACCAGCTTGAGCTTGTCGTTAACCTTGAGTGCACCGTTCGGGTCCATGACAACGCCATGTTCGTCCGAGCACTTGATGTACTCGACATCGTCGCGGCCAAAGACAACCGGTAGTCCACTGTCGACGGACTGTGCTTTAAGACCTGCATCGACGATGGCTTTGTCCGCCTTGGCGTGGCTCATGACGCTGGTTAGAATGAAAAAAGCGTTTTCCCACTCGCCCTGATCAATCCGATTGCCGTCCTTGTCTAGAATACGGCCGTAATCAGCATCCATGAAAGCGTAAGACCCGCACTGCAGCTCGTTGTATACACCCGAGTTGGACTCGAAGTAGTAGGAACCAGTGCCGCCGCCCGAGACCAGTTCGCACTCAATGCCTTCTGCCTTGAGGCCCTCTACGGCGTCTTTCACCATCGCGATTGCGGTGTCGAGCTTCTCTTTGCGCGCCTCATAGGTGTCGAGGTGCTGCATTGCGCCCTGATAAGCTTGGATGCCTGCGAATTTCAGGTTTTCGGCAGCTTCAACCGCTTTGGCGATTTCGATCACTGCAGGCGTTGTAGTGACGCCGCACCGACCAGCACCGCAGTCGATTTCGATGAAGACCTCCAGCTGAGTTCCGTGATCGACGGCCGCTCCCGAAAGATCCGCGACGTTGTCCAGATCATCGACACAAACGATGATGCGGCTGCCCAGTTTTGGCAGGCTGGCAAGACGGTCGATTTTGGCCGGGTCGCGCACCTGGTTCGACACGAGAACGTCCTTGATGCCGCCGCGAACGAAAACTTCGGCCTCGGAAACCTTCTGACAGCAGACACCGACAGCACCGCCGAGTTTCTCCTGCAGTTTGGCCACGTCTACCGACTTGTGCATTTTCCCGTGCACGCGGTGACGCATGCCGTGGGCCTTGGCATAATCGCCCATCTTCTTGATGTTGCGCTCAAGCGCATCGAGATCCAGCACCAGGCTAGGGGTCTGGATATCTGCTTCATCCATTCCGGGCTTGGCCGGAATGTCATAGCCTACTTCGAAATTGTCGAGATTGGTCATATCTTTCATTTCCGTATTCCTATGTCGGGATTGATGTCACGCGTTCAGCCAGGGCAGCTTGTCCAGATCGACATTGCCCCCGGTTATGATCAGGCCGACACGCTTGCCTTTGAATGCGTCCGGGTTCTTCAGGATTGTGGCCAGCGGAACGGCCGAGGATGGTTCCATCACGATCCGCAGGTGTTTCCACGTCAGTTTCATCGCGTCGATGATCTCTTGCTCTGAGGCCGTGTAAATCTCGGATACGTGGTTCGACACAAAGTGCCACGTGAGGTCCTTCAGCGGCACCAGCAGCCCGTCGGCAATTGTCTTTGGTGCGTCATCCGCGATGATGTGCCCAGCCTTGAAGCTGCGATAGGCATCGTCAGCCTGTTCCGGTTCAGCCGCAATAATCGCGGTTTCCGGGGTAAGGTTGGATAGGGTCAGGCAGGTGCCTGACACCATTCCACCGCCACCGATGGGGGCAACCACCGCGTCCAGGCCATCGGTTTGTTCGATGAGCTCGCGCGAACATGTGCCTTGCCCCGCGATCACACGGGGATCGTTGTAGGGATGGACGAAATCGCCACCTGTGGCGGCCTGAACCTCGGCAAAGGTCGCTTCGCGCGACGAGGTGGAGGGCTCACATTCCGTGATCTTACCGCCATAGCGACGAACCGTATCTTTCTTTGCCTGTGGCGCAGTACGCGGCATGACCACGTTACAGGGAATGCCCCGTTTCATTGCAGCGTAGGACAGGCACGAGGCGTGGTTTCCCGAAGAATGTGTCGCGACGCCTTTCTTGGCCTGCTCGTCATCAAGGCCGAAGACCGCATTGGTCGCACCGCGTACCTTGAATGCGCCCGGTTCCTGAAAGTTCTCACATTTGAAGAACAGTTGCGCCCCGGTCAGCTCGTTCAAATAGTCCGAAGTTCGTATCGGTGTGCGGCGGATGAAAGGTTTGATCCGATCATGCGCCGCGAGCATGTCCTCATACGTTGGGATGTACATGTTGTAATCCTTCATCATGCGGCGTCCTTCTGAACCGCCGCTGGATGACCACGATAGTATTCTTGCGCCGCGGCCACGCCCGAACCCAGTTGAATGTTAAGGCCCAGATCGGCCATGCACATTTCAGCGGTGGCGATCCCGGACAGAGCCATAACGTCAGTCAGGCTGCCTAGGTGTCCGATGCGGAATACCTTGCCCGCAACCTCACCAAGGCCAACTCCGAACGCAACGCCGTATTTTTCGGCGGCATGGGTCACGATGTCCGTTGCGTTGAAGCCGTTCGGCGTGCGGATCGCGCTAACGGTATCAGAATACACCGACGGGTTGGCTGCACAAAGCTCCAGTCCCCAGGCGCCTACTGCCGCGCGAACACCTTCAGCAATACGGTTATGCCGGGCAAAAACGTTTTCCAGACCTTCACTCAGCAGCATATCACAGGCCTGATTGAGGCCGTTCATCAAGCCAACTGCAGGCGTGTAAGGATAGGCGTTATTGGCATAGCCCTTCGCCATGTCATGCACATCAAAGAAGGTGCGGGGAAGGGTGCCCGTTTTTGTTGCCTCCATTGCCTTCTGGCTGAAGCCGACAATGGCCAGACCCGCGGTTAGCATGAACCCTTTTTGCGAACCCGTAACGGCAACGTCGACACCCCATTCGTCAAAACGGAAGTCCATGGACGCGATTGATGAAACGCCATCAACGAACAGCATGGCCGGGTGACCGGCAGCATTCAGTGCCTTGCGTACGGCCGCAATATCCGATTTTACACCGGTTGCCGTTTCGTTGTGCGTGGCAAGAACAACCTTGATCTCATGGTTTGTGTCGGCGCTTAGAATCTCTTCGTAACGATCGGCCGGCAGCCCTTCGCCCCAAGGGGTTTCGACAATCTCGACATTTAACCCGTGACGTTGGCACATGTCGATCCAGCGGTGGCTGAACATGCCATTGCGCACGGCCAGAACCTTGTCGCCGGCGGAAAGGGTGTTGGTCAAAGCAGTTTCCCAGCCTCCGGTCCCAGTCGACGGGAAGATGAAGATTTCGGCGCTGTCGCTTTTCAGAATTTTTTGCACACCCGCGCGCGCGGGATGCAAGATCTGCCCGAACAGCGGCGAGCGGTGGTCAATCGTGGGCATATCGCAGGCCTTGCGCAGGCTTTCAGGGATATTGGTCGGGCCCGGGATGAAAACGGGATTTTGAAAGCTCATGGATGGTCTCCTTCCGTCGTTGACCACACAATAAACTCCTACCCATCAGTCCGATATATTTTTGAAAATGACTTTCAAAACACTCAAGTGAAGAATTAATTTATAGTTGTCAGTAGCTTATATTTTTCATATGATGAATACGTCTTTCACTAAAGATTGGAGGGTTTTTATGGATTCTCAAGAAAATACACTCAGAACCCGCCGAAAAGCCCGTGGGAGGCCACGGGGGTGGGACGATAAGACGGCGCAGAATACAATCAAATCCCTCGACCGAGCGATGGAAGTTTTTGAGTATCTGAGCGAAGCGCAGGGAAAGGCATTGACCGCGCTGTCCGATGAAATGGGGCAGTCACCAGCCACTGTTTATCGAATACTCGTGACGCTTGAAGGCAGGGGGCTCGTCGAATTTGATCACGAAGAGCAAGTCTGGCACATCGGTCCGCGCGCGTTCGTAATTGGTTCACGTTTCCTACGTCGCACCAGCCTTGTGGATCGGGCCAGACCAGTCATGCGGAAACTCATGGAGGCCACTGGCGAGACCGCCAATCTGGGGGTGGAGAAAGAGGGCTTTGTGCTATTTCTGAGTCAGGTGGAAACACATGCCAGCATACGGGCGTTCTTTCCGCCTGGCACGTTGTCGCAAATGCACGCATCAGGGATCGGTAAAGCACTACTGGCCTTTATGGATGACGACAGGTTGAACCGGCTGTTGACCAACTTGGAGCTGCAGGCTTTTACGGATAGATCGATTACCAATCCGGAAGCGTTGAAAAAGGATCTCGCGGCAGTAAGGGCGCAGGGCTTCTCAGTGGACAACGAAGAGAAGAATATGGGTATGCGATGTATTGCGGCGCCGGTCTTCGATATCAATCGGGAGGCGGTTGCAGGGATTTCAGTGTCTGGGCCGACAAGCCGCGTAAGCGAAAGTGAGATTGAAAGACTAAGCCGCCCCGTCATGGAGGCGGCTCAACAGTTAACGCTGGCGATTGGTGGAACGATTACTCCACAGCAGCCCTGACGCGTCTGTGCTGCGGGTAGACGGCAGGCCCCGGTCGCAGTGCCATATGCCGATTCACATCTTTGTAAAGCAGATAACGGAACTTGCCCGGGCCACCTGCATAGCAAGCCTGTGGGCAGAACGCGCGCAGCCACATATAGTCACCTGCCTCTACCTCAACCCAGTCATTGTTCAGACGGTAGACCGCCTTGCCTTCCAGAACATATAGACCGTGTTCCATGACATGAGTTTCAAGAAAGGGGATGACGGCGCCGGGCTCAAACGTCACCACGGTCACATGCATATCGTGGCGCAGATCGCTGGGGTCTACAAATCGCGTTGTCGCCCACTTGCCATCTGTGCCTGGCATTGTTGTTGGAGCGATGTCGTTTTCATTGAGAACAAGTACGTCGGGGGTATCAAGGCCCTCTACGGCTTCATAGGCCTTTCGGATCCAATGGAAACGCAGGATTTCGTCGCCTCGGTTTCGCAGGGTCCAGTCGCTCTCGGGGGGTAGGTAGGCGTAGCCCCCGGGCGTCAGTTCATAGGTTGTGCCTTCCGCGACAAGTGTCGCGGTGCCTTCAACGACAAACAAAACACCTTCGGCCTCGGGATCGACCTCAGGCCGGTCAGAGCCACCACCGGGTTGAACTTCCATGATGTATTGCGAAAAGGTTTCGGCAAACCCGCTGAGAGGACGCGAAATTACCCACAAACGTGTATCATCCCAAAACGGCAGAAAGCTGGTCACGATATCCCGCATCGTCCCCTTCGGGATCACGGCATAAGCGTCAGTAAAAACAGCGCGATCAGTCAACAGTTGTTCCTGACCGGGGTGTCCGCCGCTTGGTGCGAAATACTTGGTGCTCATGTATGCTCCTGAAGAAATACCATGCATTCGAAAATATGCGCCGGGCGGATTGTGTGGACCACCCGCAAAAATGCAGCAGCACTATTCGAAAAGATTTGAAAAATCCGCGTGGTCGAACGAATGGAACTACTCGGAGGTTCCAATCTGCAATCAGATGGTCGACGTCATCAGTGCGCTAGCCTTCCAAACGGATCGACTTGTATCGCCGAGAGAGCATGGAGCAATCGGGGTGTGAGGGTGGGGCGTCCAATTTATCTACTTTGCAGGTGCCTCAGTCGAAAATGCTTTGGCGGAAATTGGCGCCGGTGAGCAAGAACTTCTCGACTAGCATTGAATATTCAAGCCGGGCCGCGATCCTGCACCGAGCGAGCAAGGTCGCCGTAGACAGCCATGGTACCCTTCGGATTCCGATATTTCTTAGGATTCCAAATATGCAGGCAAGCGGAGCTTTGTGTCGGATTTAGTCTGCTCGCGCCTCAGGTTGGGCTGTTCATCAGTTCATTTTGATAACCGAAGAGTGCGGGCAACCCGCCTGTGTGCAGCAGAACGACCCTATCGCCCGGTTTGATTTTCCCGCCTTCAACCAAACTCAGCAAGCCAGCGAAAGTTTTTGCAGAATATACCGGGTCGAGGAAGACCCCTTCGGTGCGGGCCATTTTCTTCAAAGCAGAACGGGTTACTTCATTAACTTTGCCATACCCGGGCGGTAAGGCGTCATCAAATACTTCGATCTTTTCCTGTAGAAGCCCTGCATCGATATTAAGCAAGTCCGCAAGTTTCTGTAGCACGATTTTCATTCGAGTCTGCTGCTTCTCACGATCCCTGCGCACGCATATCCCAAACACTGAAGCAGCGCAGTCTTCCAACGCCAACCCGGTCAGCAAACCCCCGTGTGTTGCTCCGCTGCCTGATGGGACAACGACCGCGTCGAAATCGGGCATTTGCTGATACAGTTCTTGTCCGGCAACGACATAGCCCAAGGCGCCCAAGGGCGGATGGCCCAGCCCCAGATGAATAACATACGGTTTGTGACCTTCGGTTTTCAGTTCATCTGCGCGCGCATGAAGGGCCGCATCCGCTCCGGCTTCGTCCTCACCTTCGGGGTAACTCATATGTTCGGCCCCTAAGATCTGAGCCAGGAGTACATTGCCGGACGAGTAGTACTCTGCGCCCATTTCAGGGACACGTTCTTCCAACTGCAGGACGGATTGCATACCCAGTTTGGCTGCCGCTGAGGCCGCAGATCGAACGAAGTTGGATTGAACGGCGCCAGTGATCAGAATGGTATCGGCACCTTGTTGACACGCATCTCCGAGATAGAATTCAAGCTGCCGTGTTTTGTTGCCACCAAAGCTAAGCCCAGTCAGATCATCACGTTTTAACCAGAGGTCGATATCCAGTTCTGCCGACAAGTTGTCCAAACGCTCCAAAGGGGTTGGGCCCGACATAAGTTTGGCACGTGGAAATCTGTGCAAGTTGTTGTTTCGTGTCATCTTATAACCTTTAAGGTTAAGCCATTGAAAAAGCCCGATGGAACAGAACGCAGCAGGCAATTAAGGAAACCACGCGGATCACTGCGATGACGATCGGCTGTGGTAAGTAAGGGCCTGCTGCACGACCAATTACGCTGCCGATCAAAGTAATCGCAACGAACCCAATTAACTTCGGTTCATATGAGATTGCTTGGGCTTCGGACAAACTGTGCAACAAAAAAGCTATGCCGTATGCCACCAACGCTATCGGTTGAACCAGTTTCGCTACTTCCTTGGGGGAACGGCCTTTAGCAATCAGACCGAAAACCATAAGGGGGCCCGGTGTCGCCGCCCAAACCGTTGCAAGTCCGGACAGCCCAGTGACGACTGAAAACCCAGCGCCGCCAATTGAACTCCGCAATGGGAGCAGGGTCGTTATCAACCCGATCAGCAATAGGCAGGCCGTTAGCGCAAGAACAAAAGACTCGCTCAAAAGGGGATAAACGACGAGGCCAACGGCCACACCGACACAGCATCCGATGACCGCGGTGCGAATGAGCTGACGGTTGTTCCTGAGAATATGTCGGTCCGTCGCGACCACAGAAACAATAGTGTTCAGCAACAGCAAAACGGGAACTGCCGTCGCCGTGCCAAGCAAAATCATCATGGGCGGCCCCGCAATGATGCTGAAGCCGATCCCGACGCCGACTTGCAGCATTGCGCCAAGGCAGATGGCAATCATCAGGATGGACAGGTCAACGGGCACTCAAAACTCCTATGGACCAAGGTAATTTTGCACGGCCCAGATATCCTGAGTTTCCGACCGTGGTCCATTCCATTCTCCTTCACTGACGGTTCGGCGTCGTCAGCGCTGCCATGGCATCAATCCGGAATATGGCACTCGGGTCGTCACAGCGTGCGCCATTTGCGCCAATGTGGTCAGGTCAAATACAGGGAGCTTCAGTTCTTCCTGAAGACGCGATGCATAAGGCGGCAGGTCCGTGCATTCCAATACCAATGACCGAATGTTCGGAGTTTCTAAAACCAGACAACGAGCTGCATCCAAGACTTCGGCTTCGATTAGATCGGTATCCATTCGGGTCCGTGTGTTCCTTAAGATCACTTCTGCGAATTCTGAGGTGCCTTCCAATCCCTTCACTGCTACAGGGATACCTGCTGCGCCAACGCCGTCGAAATGCCGAGGCGTCAATGCGGAGGCATCCGCAGTAAGCACGCCCACCGGCGCGCTGGCCCCGGTCATGTGAAACGCTAGCGGCACTTGGATCAGGCTAGAGGCAAAGACGGGTACCGAAACCGCAGCGGCCAACTCTTTTTGAAACAAGGCCAAAAAACCGCAACTGCCGGTGATCGCTCGCACACCTTCGGCCTCAAGCCGCTTGGCGCCTTGGATGAACGGAGCCAGCAATTCGGGTGTAGGGTTGTTCAGCAATGTCGGGACAGTTACTCCGTCGATCATTTCGTACAGGACCGGGAATGGCAGGCTGGAAGGGTTCTTGATGTGACCCGGCGGTTTTGGGAAATAGCTTTCGAGGCACAGAACACCGATTGACGCCCCGCAAATGTTCTGACCACCATTGTAGATTGGCATTGTCATCGGATCCTTCTGATTTGAAACTTTAAAACCGGGCCAGAGAAAACGGGGCCAGATCGATGTTTGGGCTGCGACCAGACACAATATCGGCGACAAGTTCGCCGGTCTTTGGGGCCATCATCAACCCGTAGTGAGAATGCCCGAACGCGGTAAAGAGCCCTTCCCTACCGTCAACTGGTCCAATCGCCGGTAAACTGTCCGGAAAGGATGGCCGCCGCCCCATCCAAAATTGTGCCTCTCCGGTATCAAGGCCCGGCACCATAGCTTTGGCCTGTTTGGTCAGTATTGCTTTCTTGCGCCGATCAGCAGGAGCATCGACGCTGGCAAATTCGGCTGTGCCAGCGACCCTCAGGCCACCCTGCATTGAACTTGCGACGACTTTTGCATCTACATCCATGACCGAATTGTTCAATTGGGTCGAGGGGGTCGGGAATTCGACATGGTAGCCCCGCTCGGCCACAAGCGGCACAGGCAATCCTAGTGGTTTCAGCAGGTCGGCAGACCAAACGCCAGCCGCGAGGATAACGTTAGCGGCACGCAGCGTGCCTTGCGAGGTTGCCAACTGCCAACTGCCATCTTCGGCCGCAGACAGACTGGTGATTTCTGTTCTGACAATTTCAGCGCCCTGTGCGCGCGATTTTTCCGCCAGAACTGCCCCCACACGTCCCGGCGAAGTTACGCGTGCCTGTCCTTTTATCACGATTGCGGCTTTGAATTCTTCTGACAGCGCAGGTTCGAGAAGGCGCAACCCCGTACCATCGACAAGCTCCAGATCGCCTCCTTTTTCCTGACGGATCAGATATCCAAGCCCGTTCAGATCCGCCTGTTTCTGGTGACGAAAAGCGTGAATATAGTAGCTGTCGGTGATTAGGTTCTCGTGACCGGTGTCTTGAAGGTGGCAACGATACAAGTCGATGGAAGGGCGGCACAAGAGCTCCATCGAGTCCGAGATTTCGCGCACTGACCTTTCGCCGGAGTTTCCCAGAAACCGCAGCCCCCAAGTGATCATTTTAGGCCAATAGCCGGGCCTGACCGAAAGCGCGCTATTTGGATCCAGCAGCATCCGGGGCAGTGATTTCCATATACCTGGCATCGCTTGAGGAATTATTGACCACGGCGAGACGACACCTGCATTGCCAAACGATGTTTCCTGACCTGGTTCACCACGATCAATCAACCGAACCGGAATACCGCGTTCCTGTAACGACAAAGCGCAACAAATGCCGACGATCCCTGCGCCGATGATGGTCACTTTCTCTGTCATCGTTTCAGGCCGGTGAGTGACTGCGATTGCGGGCGATCAGTTGGGTGACAATGACCGGTGAGGCCATGGCCAGCGCGATCAGATCTGCCGTCAGACTAGGCGCAACAAAGATAATCCCCGCAATCGCCATCAGTATCCGCGACGCAATGTTCATGGGTTTCAGCCAATACCCCACAACTGCGGCCGATAGAGCAATGACACCGGCAATACAGCTTGTTGCGGTATAGGTGAATTCCCACAGGTTAAACCCGGTTGAGGACACAAACAGCAGAACTGGCGCGTAGACGAAGGCCATTGGGGCGATCACTTTACCTAGCCCAAGCGTAAAGGCCGACAATCCGGTTCGGAATGGGTTCGAGTTGGCAATGGCCGCCGCCGCATAAGCTGACGTACAAACCGGCGGCGTAATCTCGGACACCACGCCATAGTAGAGCACGAAAAGATGGCTGGCGATTGGTGGAACGCCCAGTTGCGCCAAGGCAGGCTGCGCTACCGATACCAGCATGATATACAGCGCTGTGGTTGGTATGCCAGCACCCATCAGAATGCAGACGACGGCGATGAAGACCAGTGAGATGAACAATTGCAGGTCTTCCATCGCAAATAGCTGGAAGCTGCCGAACGAGATCATGTTGTACAGATCCGACGCCAGATTGCCTGCGCCCTGCGTCACCATGAACCCGATGCGGAACCCGATACCGGTCGTGTTGATCACACCCACCACGATACCTACCGCAGCAGCCGCAGCACCCACGGCCAGCGAGTACTTTACGCCCAGTTCGACCGCCTGCAGCATCTCGGGCACTTCGATCCGTTTCTGGGGGTTCAGTGTAGCGATCACTGACAGGCCGCAAAGAATGGCCGTCATGGTCAGATCGAATCCGCCATCAGAGAACTTCCAAAGCACGAAAGCAAGGAACGCCGCCGCATAGATCAGTGTTGGCGGTTGCTTGATGCGCGACATGCCCGCGATCACCGCCAGCGATATGCCGCAGAAGGCCGACATGAAGGGTGTGTAGCCAGTGAACAAAACCACCAGCAATCCGATCAGAGGCACAATATTGGCCCAACCCTCTGCCCAGACAGCCTTGAGCTGCGGCAGTTGGTCTTTGGCCAGACCTTTCAGGTTCAGCTTGCGCGCCATTAAGTGCACCACAGCAAAAACGCCGACATAGTGCAGTATAGCCGGGAAGATCGCCGCGATTACGATGGTGGTATAGGGAACCTCGAGGAACTCGGCCATGATGAAGGCGGCCGCCCCCATGATCGGCGGAGTGATCTGCCCACCGGCCGACGACGCAGCCTCGACCCCGCCCGCAAAATGGCCGGGGTATCCAAGGCGCTTCATGTTGGGAATTGTCAGCGCGCCGGTCGAAACGGTGTTGGCCACCGAAGAACCCGAGATCGTGCCGAAGAAGGCCGAGGATACCACCGACACTTTTGCCGGACCGCCGGTATAACGGCCCGCCAAAATCGTGGCGTTATCGATGAAAAGCTGTCCTAATCCTGTGCGCTGCGCGATCACGCCGAACAACACGAAGTGGAAAACGATGGTGGAAACAACCCAAAGGGTGACGCCGTAGATGCCCTCCTGCGGGAAGTACATCGACGATACGAAAGTTTTGAAGTTCACGCCGGGATGCTGCAGCAATCCGGGGAAGTACGGCCCCAGCAGCGCATATGAGATGAAGACACAGATGATCAGCGGTAGCACCCAGCCCAGCGTGCGGCGCGCGATGTCCAGCACCAGAAGGATGATGATCACGCCCAAAACCACGTCATAGGTGTTGGGGTTACCCATGCGGAACGTCTGTTCCTCGATCCCCAGAAGCGGAATACCGCGCCAGGCGACGCCCACATACAGGGCCGCCACGATCCCCAGCGCCATAAAGACCAGATCGTAAAGAGGGATGTTGCCGATGCGGAACCGGCTGACCTTGAGTGCATAGAGGCTTTTGGCCCCGATAATCGGGATTGTCGCGTAGACCAGAATGAACAGCAGGGCCAAGTAGATGCCCATGTGCCAGTGATCAGCTGGAAGGCCGAACCCGGCGGTGAAGAATTCATAGAATGCAAAGATCAGGGCAACGACACGCAGAACCTTGCCGGTCGTCGGTGTAACCTGCCGGACGGCGGCACCTTCGTCGAATTGTTCTTCGATGGCAGCCAGTTCTTCGGCTGTCAGCTCGTGGTCATCAAGTTTCTGTGTCTCGGACATGATGGCCCCCCTGATTACGCGTATTTCGAGTACCCGGTGCCCCAGATGGGACACCGGACGTTTAAGCTGTGTAAGGCTGAATTACTGAAGAAGTCCGGCTTCTTTATAGAACTTCTCAGCGCCCGGATGCAGTGGAACACCCAGCGCCTCGACACCGTCCAGCGCTGTCTCAGCAGTGATCTGCTTGCCCTTAGCATGGCCGTTATCCAGCAGCTTGCGGGTGTTGTCGTTCCACAGGGCTTTGGTCAGCTCATAGACCAGTTCGTCAGACAAATCTGAGGATACAACCAGCATCGCGCTGACCGCGGGGGTTTTGGTCTCGGCGTCGATCCCTTCATAGACACCGCCCGGAATGGCCGAGGGGATATAGGCTGGAATGATCTCGTTGATCTTCGCCAGATCTTCGTCGCTGAACGAATGCAGGTTCATACCTTTGGTCGAGGACAGTTGTACCATCGCGGCCACCGGCCAGCCTGCGGCATAGAAATAGGCGTCAAGCTGACCGTCGGCCAGACGCTCTGCGCTTTGGCTGTTGTTCAGTTCGGCCTCATCCATGTTGTCGCGGTTCACACCCCAGGCGTCCAGCATTTGCAGAACCGCAACCTGTGTACCTGAACCCGCTTGCGCGATACCTACGCGCTTGCCTTCAAGGTCGCCCAGATTGCCAATTGTCTGGCCCGCTGGCAGCACCAGATGCAAGTCTTCGGGGAACAGATTAGCGACAATGCGCAGCTTTGGGTGGGGTTTGCCTTCGAACTTACCTTCACCCAGATACATTGAGCGGGTCACGTCGGCCGCGGCCAGACCGGCCTCAAGCTCTCCATTCTGAACGGCAGCATTGTTGAATACCGACGCAGTGGTGGATTGCGCAATCGCGATCAGGCCCGGAACCCCGCACTGGCCGCCTTCTTCGCAGGGGCGTGAGCCCGGAGGCGCGGAGATTCCATTTGCGATGGTTCCGCCGATGGGGAAGTAGGTGCCGCCAGCGCCACCGGTGCCAATACGGAAAAAAGTCGGGTTCTGCGCCAGCGCGGGTGCGGCCAACGCGCCCGCCAAGGCCAGACCAGCCAGGCATTTCACAAATTTCATTGTCATCTCCTTTGTTGGATCCTCGGATTTGGTTTGCCCAAACTTCGATCCTGCAAGCGTAGAGACAAATTACATAAATACAAATTTGTTATATTTCACAAAATTAAAGTTTTGCTTATGATCGGGATATGAACCTGACTCAGCTGACCGTATTTCGAGAGGTGATGGAAACCGGCTCCATCTCTCAAACCGCCAAAAAGCTAAACCGCACGCAGCCCGCGATTAGTCTTGCGTTGAAAAACCTTGAAAAGACTCTCGGCCTGACGTTGTTCGAACGTAAGGGACGACGATTGGTACCTGTCCCCGAGGCGCATTATCTCTTAGCCGAAACTACGGGTATTCTGGACCGCCTTGCTACAATCTCGCACACGATGGAAGGGCTGATCAAAGGGCACGCCGGAAGCCTGAATATTGCAACGATGCCTGGCCCATCCGCCTTTTTGTTCCCACGTTTCATCAGCCAATCAGTAGGTGAAAACCCCGATATTCGTATCACACTTTCCACACGCAGTTCACCGCAGATCATGGAGCTTGCGGGGACTCAGAACATCGACTTCGGCTTTGCGGACTTCGAGCATTCGACTGGTAAAGAACCCCAGTATTCTGCCGAGTTAATCCGGGCGGATTGTTTTTGTGCGGTTGATCGCGAAAATCCTCTTTCGTCTTGCGATAGCCTGGCTCTATCGGATCTTGACGGTACGCCAATGGGTGGTCTGCATCCTTCACACCCGTTCCAACGAAAAGTTCGTCAGGTGTTTGAAGAGGTTTCTGCCGAATACAATCAGACCGTAACCTGCCAATACTTTCTGCCTCTCATCCCATTTGTCAGTTCGGGGCAGTGTTGCAGCATCGTTGATCCTCTTACAGTCGCGACCGAACGCGAACTTAATCTATCCAACGGAAAGCTCGTGTTTTTGCCCTTCGATAAACCGCTAAGATATGAGTATGCCATCCTCGAACCGGATCACCGGCCACCGTCCCAATTGGCCATACAGATAAAAGCAGGCTGGAAAGCCGAAGTGATAGGGAAATTGGAAGCGGTGAAAGCAAACCCGCGGGCGATCTGTGTTGACGAAGCGGCGGCTGAACAGAATTAAAATACTTATCTTTCGACCCGAAGACTAACGGAAAAGAGGGGGGGGCCTTGACAACTTTACGGCAGGCCAACCAACGGGGGCTGTTGCGAAACCTTCAGGTTTTGGGGTTACCAAAAGTTCGGTAATTGCCCGGCAAGGCGTTTCCATACTTGTTCATTGTAATCTGACTGCGCCCCGGCCAATCGGACCATTCTGATTGTAAGTGCTTGTGCAGGCAGGGCGTCAACGCGAACAAGTCGCCCCTCGGCAAGCGAATTGGCAGCCAAAGAGTTAGGCAACCATGCGACGCCAATTCCATCCACGGCATATTGCAGCATCGCTAGCGTCAGCGCTGTCTCTGCTCGGGAGACGATTGTCGCCTTTTCAGGTAAGCGTGGCGCGACCAATCGGGAAAACACCTGCCCAAGGAAGACATCAGGCGGGTAGATGATCGCAGGAATGGCTTCGCCAGCCACTTCCCGGCGCATTTCAGGGACGCAAACCGGGATCAGAGTATCAGTGCCAAGCGTCTTGGCCTCGAACGCATTTTCAAGGTCGTGCGCTCTGCCGTCCGAGATCGTGTACATGATAGCGAAATCGACCTGTTTTGAGATCAGTTGCAACAGGCATTCGTCCTGATTTCCGGATCGCACCCGTACCGAGATATCGTTATTTGCGGTCAAAGCCCGGACAACTTTTGGTGAAACGGTTGTCGTGAGAGCATGTTGGCACACCAG
This sequence comes from Ruegeria atlantica, assembly GCF_013032505.1. Taxonomy (GTDB): domain Bacteria; phylum Pseudomonadota; class Alphaproteobacteria; order Rhodobacterales; family Rhodobacteraceae; genus Ruegeria; species Ruegeria atlantica_F. The sequence continues at coordinate 785,222 of NZ_WQCG01000002.1, read as the reverse complement.
GGACAGAGATTTGCTCGCGTGATCGCTCGCAGTTTTCATAGTATGCCGAAGTTTGTGCAGCCGCATGCTCAGTTCACGCAGCTCAGGTTCCAAAGCCTGAACACCCGGCATCAGAGATACGGGTTTGCGGCGACGATCAAACAGGGTCGCACCGATATTGTCTTCGATAAGCCGTATCCGACGGGTAAAGGCGGATTGGGTCAGTAACCGTTTGTCCGCAGCACGGGTCAGCGATCCGCTATCCAACACAGCCAGTATGTCATCGATCCATTCCAGACGCATAAGGGTCAGATACCTCAACTGTCAATAATATGCAATTTCTACAACATATGGCCCAAATTTCGAATTAGAAGCGCTGTATTTAAGGGGGTAAGTTGTCGGAAATCAATATTAGGAGCCATGATATGCATCTCGCCCGCTTCCCCCGCCTTCACCTCGCCCATCTTCCCACGCCGCTTGAACCGATGAAGCGGTTGTCAAAAGAACTGGGTGTGGAAATCTGGATTAAACGCGACGATTGCACCGGCATGTCAACCGGCGGCAACAAGACCCGCAAGCTGGAATTCCTGATGGCCGAGGCGGAAGCGCTGGGCGCCGATATGGTCATGACCCAAGGGGCCACTCAAACCAACCACGGTCGCCAAACTGCCGCTTTCGCTGCCAAGCTAGGTCTTGATTGCCATATCCTGCTGGAAGACCGCACCGGCTATCAGGACGGAAACTACAACACCAACGGTAACGTTCTGCTGGATCATCTGCACGGCGCGACAACCGAGAAGTTTCCCGGCGGTCACAACATGCCAGGCGAAATGGAGAAAGCCGCTGAGAAGAAGCGAGCCGAGGGCCGCAATGTCTATGTCATTCCTGGAGGCGGATCGAATCCGACCGGGGCGCTTGGCTATGTAAACGCGGCTTTTGAACTTTTGGGTCAAGCCAATGACAGTGGATTAAGAATAGATCGGCTGTTGCACGCAACCGGTTCGTCGGGGACGCAGGCCGGGTTGGTGACAGGAATGTGCGCTATGAACGCGCAGGTGCCGGTGCTGGGAATCGGAACAAGAGCACCTCAGCCAAAACAGGAACAAATGGTCTATGACCTCGCCTGTAAAACATCGGAAAAGCTGGGTTGCCCGGGGGTGGTAAAGCGTGAAGACGTGATAGCCAATACCGACTATGTGGGCGAAGGCTATGGTCTGCCGACGGAAAGCGGCATCGAAGCGATCCAGATGTTTGCTGAATTGGAGGGTATTCTTTTGGACCCCTGTTACTCAGCAAAAGGCGCAGCAGGTCTGATAGATCTGGCGCGTAAAGGGGAATTCAAAGACCAGCGGGTTGTATTCCTCCACACTGGCGGCGCGGCGGCGCTGGGTGGCTATGACTTTGCCTTCGACCACAAAAACCGATGGGTTAATATCTGAGCAATGACTTTGCGCCCAATCGGCATTCTTGGTGGGATGGGACCCGAGGCCACCATTCTCCTCCAGCGAAAGCTGTTAGAGGCGGTGCCGGTACGTGATGACCGCGATCACATCCCACTTTTGATTGATATGAATCCGCAGGTGCCATCGCGGATCGCTCATCTGATTGATGAGAGCGGAGAAGATCCGGGGCCAACGCTGGGCGCAATGGCCCGTCGCCTTCAAGGCGCCGGAGCCACGGCACTGGCAATGCCCTGCAATACGGCACATCACTATGCCAATGCGATCACTGATGCTGTGAACATTCCGTTGCTAAATATGATTGAGTTGGCGGCGGATCACGCAGCTAGCCTGCTGGGATCAGGTGGTTGTGTCGGCATGCTTGCCTCACCCGCAGTTCGCCGTACATGCCTGTTCGAAACGGCTCTGCAAGCGCGTGGGTTAACGGCTATCTGGCCTATGGATGATCACAAAGCGTTGGCAGCAATACGCAAGATTAAAGTCGGCGGTCCGAGTAACGCGGCGCGCGAAATACTGCGAGCAGCCTCGAAAGAGTTGGTAAACGCAGGAGCTGATCTTCAACTTGTCGCCTGCTCGGAGTTTTCTCTTATTGCCGATAGCGTCGCGGACAAGAGCAAGGCCGTCGATACGATAGGTCTGTTGGTTGGCGCGATCGTTGAGTTTTCTCAAACGGGCCGACTTGGCGGGGTGGAATAGGAAGCCGCGCCTTGCTGAGCAGTGGGTTGCCAGGGATTTTCGCTGCTACAAACGCTCCCAAAGCTGATGTGCGGTCTGGTCAAAGGCGGCTGGATTGGAAAACGCCGAGATCGTCATTGTGGCGCACCACGCGTCGTCACCGATCGGTACCAGCAATCCCTGATCCAGTTCCGACGAAATCGCCGTCTCGGGCATCCAGGCAAATCCGCTGCCAGTCATCAAACGCCGCTTGATCGTTTCGACAAGACTATCGACATAGATCGTCTCGCTGTTTAGGGATTTCCGATCAATGGTGTTTTCAACGACCATCCCCAGAAACGAAGATCGGTCATATGCCAGATACGGGATCGGCGGGCCATTCTGTCTGTTTAAATCCCACCCATTAGCGCGCGCCGGGTCAACAGCCGCAACAGGCACCAGACGGTCCTTTATTAGATCCTTCCGCTCAAATGCGGCCTCATCAATCATCGGCGAGACTGAATGATGATAATAACACAGCAGGATATCCACCGCTCCTTCGATCAGAAGATCACAACAGGTGCTCAAGGAATCAGACAGGACACGCGTCCGCAGATCTGGGATTTGTTTCTGCAGCTCTTCTATGCGTGCCGCCAAAAAATTAACCGCGATGGTGTGAAGCACCGAAAATCGGATGAACCGACTATCGCCTCGGTCTGCGTCCCGCAAGGATTGGCGGGATTCTGACAGTTGCGAAATTGCCGTTAGGGCAACGGGCAGGAATTGTTTGCCGGCTTCAGTCAGTTGCACGGGGTATGTGGCTCGATTGACCAGAGGCAACCCAACCCAGCTTTCTAACGCCTTGATCCTACGGCTGAATGCGGATTGCGTGATATTCCGCTCGTCGGACGCGCGAGTAAAGTTCAAGGTCCGGGCAAGACATTCAAAGTCTCGTAGCCAATTCAGATCCAATGTGTGCTCCAACAAGTCAACAGACGCGCCACGTCAGCATACCGAAAATTATGCAAAAAAAGAATAGTTTGATGAAATGTTTGAATTGGCTCTCAGAAAAGCAATTGATCTAGACTTTTAGGCAGGGTCTGGCGGTTGGTCCTCTTTTTAGCCTTCCGTCCGAAGTTGCAGCCAACGGCACGTTGGCACGACCCTATTGCGCAATAGGAAAGTCGAACGACGGAAAAACGACGCCGAAATACGGCGCATTTCAACAGAGGAGAAGACCATGAGAACCAACCTAAAAACGCTCGGCATGGCGGCTGCGGTCAGCATCTATGCGATGCCGGCATTTGCGGCCGAAGAGGTCAAAATCGGTGTGCCATCCTGGACCGGAGCGCAGGCCATCGCGCACGTGCTTGGCGCGGTCGTGGAAATGCGTATCGGTGGCAAAGTGGAATATGTGCCCGGCAACAACGCGACGATCTTTCAGGCGATGGATCAGGGTAAGGGCGATATCGACGTCCATCCCGATGTATGGCTGCCCAATCAGGAAAGTTTTACCAAGAAATACGTGGACGAAGCGGGCACGGTAACTTTGTCGTCGAACCCTTATGAGGGCAATCAGGGCTTCTGCGTCAGCAAGGATTTTGGTGAAGCCAACAACATCACCGACATCGCTGATCTTGGTCGCCCCGATGTTGCCGCACTGATGGACAGTGACGGCAATGGCAAAGGTGAGATGTGGATCGGTGCGCCTGGCTGGGCTTCAGCGAATGTGAACGAAGTCAAAACGCGCGACTATGGTCTGCTTGATTTTATCGAACCGGTACGTGCCGAGGAGAGCGTGAAAACTGCGCGGATCAAGGACAGCATCGCGAAAGGCGAAGGCTATGCCTTCTATTGCTACAAGCCACACGCGGTCTGGTTCATGTTTGACGTTCAGATGTTGAGCGAGCCGACTTTCGACCCGGAAAAATACGTGATGGTGCAGCCTTCGGACGATCCGGATTGGTACAATAAATCCAGTGTTGCCACCAAAGATGCTCTGAAGAATGTTCAGATTGCTTGGTCTAACACACTGCCAGATCGTTCCCCGGCGATTGCTGATTTCTTCGCAAATTTCGCCCTGACGGCGGATGATGTCAGCGGCTTTGCTTATGAAATCAGCGGCAAGGGCCGTGATCCGGCAGAGGTTGCACGCGAGTGGGTCGAGGCGAACCCTGATCGTGTCGACGCTTGGCTGGGCCTCTGATCAAGCTTCCAGAAACAGGGTGGCGGCATCTGTTGGCGCCGCCCAAAAGCAGATCTCTGGGGGACCTATGAGCGATACCGTTATTGAAATCTCGAATGTCTGGAAGATATTTGGGGGCAGGCCCGAGGTGGCGCTGCAGGCAATCCGTGACCGTGGATTGGACAAGGCCCAGGTTCTGGCCGAATACAACTGCGTTGTCGGCGTCGCTGATGTCAGCCTGTCGGTCAACCGGGGCGAGATTTTCTGCATCATGGGTTTGTCAGGCAGCGGGAAATCCACTCTGGTCCGCCATTTCAACAGGCTGTTGGAACCTACCGCCGGTAAGATCGAAATCGAGGGCACCGATGTAATGGCGCTGGGGCCGAAAGAGCTTCAGCAGTTTCGCAATAACAAGATTGGCATGGTGTTTCAGAACTTTGCGTTGATGCCGCATCGATCGGTATTGGACAATGTCGCAATGCCATTGGAAATCCGGCAGGTCAGCAAGAACGAACGCATGCGGCAAGCCGCTGCCATTCTCGACATCGTTGAACTGGGTGCCTGGGGATCAAAGTTCGCACATGAGCTGTCCGGTGGTATGCAGCAGCGCGTAGGCCTGGCTCGTGCACTGGCGGCCAACCCGGATGTGTTGTTGATGGACGAGCCGTTTTCGGCGCTGGACCCTTTGATCCGAAGGCAATTGCAGGATGAATTCATTCGCCTGAGCAAGATCCTGAAAAAGACCACGATCTTCATCACACACGATCTGGACGAGGCGGTTCGTATCGGCAATCGGATCGCGATCATGCGCGACGGTAAGGTGGTTCAGATCGGAACTGCTGAAGACATCGTCATGAACCCTGCTGATGACTATGTGGCCGACTTCGTTGCGGGTATATCGCGGCTCAAAGTTGTTCGCGCTCATGCGGTCATGCGGCCGATACCCGAACATGTTGCGGCGCATGGGCCGCTATCGGCAGATGCCCCCCGGGTGAATGAGGCCGAAAATTTAAGCACGCTGATCAATCTGGCGATCGACAACAGCAGCGCCATCCTGGTGGAGGACGGTGGCATTGATGTTGGTGTCATTACCCGTGCCGACCTGTTGCGCACCGTGATCGAAGGGACCGAAGTGTCATGAGTATCTCTGATGTGAACCCTCTGGAAGATACCGAAAGCGAAGCAGCCCTGGCCTATGCCGAAGAGCGGCGCGAAAATATCCGAACATTTGTGCGCACTAGTCCTGAATACTACATCCGAAACTTCGACAAGATTGGTGCATCGTCCCGCTTCACGCCGACCTTCAATTTGATGGCCGGGATATTTGGGCCGGTCTGGTTCGGGGCACGGGGTTTGTGGTCATGGGCACTGCCATTTCTGATCCTCGAAACAATCGCTTACGTGCAAATTGCACGGGGAATGTTTGGCGACCTTGCCGCCGAGGCGATGGAGCGCATCGCATCGATTGAAGGGACGCTCGAGCTGCGACGTCAGCAGTTGGCTGCAGCCATCGAAAGCAACTCGGACAAGATCGATGTCTATCAGCGAACAGTGGATTCGCTTGAAGAAAACATTGGCGGCATCCGGGCCGAAGCCGAGGCGATGGCCGCTGAAGGTCCTTACATCATTCTGACTGGTCTAATCATTCTGATCATCGCCAAGCTGATACAGTCGCAGGTGGCAAATTGGGCGCTAGAGGCGCGGTTTTCCGATTGGCTGTCGGATCGTTCTATCCGCTCGGCTATGCCGGTGTCACAGATCGTGTTCAGTGCGATATTCATGGCATTGATCGTTGCAGCAGCGATGATGCATTACAGTTTTCCGGGCCGCTTCTCGCTGCTAAGCCATTTCCCGACAGATCCCAATATTCGCCTGACCAGTATAAAATGGGTGGAAGATTTCATCGCCTGGTGCGTGCGTAATAGCGAGGCCTTCTTTGACGGGCTTACATTTGGCATCCGCACATTGCTGGATGCGCTAGAGGTCATACTGGTGCAGACGCCGTGGATCGTGATTGCAAGCCTTATTATTCTGTTGACCTGGCTGACCGCTGGCATCAGCACAGCGATCTATTCGGGTGCATTTCTGGCCTATATGGGCCTGCTGGGCTTCTGGGAAGGGGCCATGACTACGCTGGCATTGCTGGGCACAGCCGCGTGCCTTTCGATTGTTATCGGTATTCCGCTGGGTATGTTCGCCGCTCGACGCCCTCGGTTTTATGCCTTTATCCAACCGATCATGGATTTCATGCAAACCATGCCGGCTTTTGTCTTCATGGTCCCCGTGATCGCGTTTTTCGGCGTTGGTAAGCCCGCGGCGGTTGTTGTCACAATGATCTTTGGCGGTACGCCAGTGGTGCGCCTGACCGTACTCGGGTTGCGTGGCGTTCCCGAAAGCGTGCGAGAGGCTGCGATCAGCTTTGGCGCCAACAAATGGTATTTGCTCACCAAAGTTGATTTGCCGCTGGCAAGCCCCTCTATTCGGGCGGGTATCAACCAGACAATCATGTTGTCACTGGCAATGGTTGTCGTCGCGTCGCTGATTGGTGCCAAAGGTCTGGGCGAGGACGTTCTGGAAGCGTTGCAGTATGCGAATGTTGGGCAAGGTATCCTTGCAGGGTTCTCAATCCTGTTCTGTGCCATGATCCTGGATCGCATCGTGCAGGGCGGCCGGAAATGACACCCGTTGTATTTGTCCATGGGTTCCTGGGCGGCAGTCGGCAATGGCAGGGACAGGTTGAGGCTATGGCGGCTTACAAGGTCATCACACTGGACCTGCCAGGCTTTGGTGAAAACGCGAAGCTTGATGCATTCTGCAGCATCTCGGGCTTCGCTGATTGGGTGCTGAACGAGTTGAAGATGCGCGGCATCGAGAAGTTCCACCTTGTTGGACACTCCATGGGCGGAATGGTCGTGCAGGAAATGATTGCCAGAGCACCCGAGCGTGTTGACCGCTTAGTGCTATACGGAACCGGGTCGGTAGGCGTCTTGCCAGGGCGGTTTGAGACCATTGATACTTCAAAGACGCGCGCCCGTGAGGATGGACCACAAGCGACGGCGCGTCGGATTGCGGCAACCTGGTTTTTAGATCGCGAAAAGGCTGCGGCATATGAAGACTGCGCTGCGATTGCTGAGCAAAGCAGCCTGCAAACAATACTTACGGGTTTGGATGCTATGCATTGTTGGAGTGGCGTCGAACACCTGTCGGTTATTCCGACCAAGACGCTGGTTATCTGGGGGGATCGTGACCGGACCTACCCATGGAGCCAAACAGAAAAATTATGGCAGTCTATTCCAAACGCCAACCTTGCGGTGATCCCGGAATCTGCACATGCGACGCATCTGGAAAAAGCCGGGTTATTCAACAGAGTGTTGATCGATTTCTTTGCTGCCCGATGAATTGTTTTGTCAACGAAAGTACCTCAGTGGTTTTGGTTCCGTATGTGCCGGAATGCATCGTATCTAGGGTTCAGAGAGTGAACTGCGAATTCAATTAGGTTCTGGTTCCAATCTGCCCCGCAGTTCGATTTACAGGGCGAGATAGCCTATACCAGCAAACGCAACGAAACATCCAAGCCACTGTCGTGGTACCATCTTTTCGCGCAAAATAGCCCATGCCAACACAACTGTCAGCAACCCAAAGACTGACGCCGCTACCGAAGCAAACTGTGCATTGGGCAGGCCGCCCGCTGCAGTCACGCTAAGGATGGCGATAGCATCCAAAACACCCATCACACATAGAAGAGGCAGAGCCTGCGGACCGGGCCAAATCGACCTTTTGGACGCCAAAGCGATCAAACCCAGGGCAAGGATTGCAGTCAGCCGAATGACCAAAGAGACCGAGTATTCGTTGCTTTGCTCTGTTGCATATTGTCCTAGCGCGAAGGCAGCGGCGAAACCAATTGCTGCAAGCAGCGACAATACCACCGTCGGGCCAGCTGCAGGGTAAGCCGTTGCGTCGCGTTCAGATTTGGCTGCCACAACGGAAACTCCAACACCGATCGCTATCACGGCAAGCCAGTGCAGTGGGCTGATGGTGGCACCGCGCCAGATCGCCAGTGAAACGGACAGAACCGGATAGCTCGCGACAAGTGGCGCAACCAGACGAACCGGACCACGCTGAAATGCTGCGTACATGCTTATGCCAGCCATAAGGTAACACCCACCTGCGGCGACCGCGCTGATCATTACGGTGCCGGAAATGGGATCAAGGCCTCCCAGCGTTGCGACTAGACCAAATTGCAGCACCGCACCTGAAATCAGCACAATCATAAGTGACGCAATTACGCTGACAGACTGACTGACATAGCGCACCGCCAGATCATGAATTCCCCAGCAAAGTGCCGCCAACAGGCCTAGGGCCAGAGCATTCATAGCGTCATCACCATCACCGGATTAATCTGAATCCGCCTCTGAACATGTCTACGTCAATATGTCACTGTTGATAAACTTATTTTCCTGTTATGCAATATTGTCGATGCCAGAGTTACAGAAAGGCAGCACATGAAACCCGCGATTGAGCAAATTGGTGGTGAGGCCCAACTGCGTGCTCTGGTCGAGCGATTTTATGACCGAATGGAAACGGATCCGGCGGTGCATTCGTTGCACAGGCTTCATTTCCGAGGGCATGGGCTGAACCACACCAGACAAGCTCAGTTCGAGTTTCTCAGTGGGTTTCTGGGTGGTCGGGCCTACTACCGCGAACGTTTCGGCCATATGGACCTGCGTGAAATCCATGCCCATGTTCCAATCCGGGAGGCCGACGCAGAGCTTTGGCTGGACACCTTCGATGCAGCTTTGGCGGATTGCGAGTTGACAGGTCCGGTTGTTGATAGAATGCGCGCGACGCTCCGCAGGGCTGCGCTGATGCTGGTCAACGACGTTCCCGACTGGCGGTTAGAAGCGGATGCCGGGCATGCGTGACAAACCTCTCGCGACGGTCAAACAGGGTCGGCGTATTCGATCAGAGTTGGCGCAACGAAGCGTAGATTTTTGATGTCATTTTGAATTGATCGGCAGAGATTTCGTCACTGTCACGTTCCATGACCAACGCCGCACTAGCAGATCCAAGCCAATCAACTGCGCATCGGTGATTGCCTTCATCACTCATCCATGCGCTGATCGTACCCTGGACGATTTCGGGATGAAACTGAACGCCCCAGGCAAGATCTCCGACACGTATCGCCTGCACCGGGCAACCCGCAGACTGTGCCAGGACAGTTGTTCCAGAAGGTAATTTTTTAGCGCCGACGCCGTGCCACTGAAGTACGCGGAACTGCCGGGGTAGGGCGGCGAATAAGGGATCTTGTTTGGCGCTATTGGTCAGTTCGACAGGCAGTACTCCGATTTCCGGGACTTGCATGCGGGTGCAGGTGCCACCAAGCGCATCTATCAACAGTTGATGTCCAAGACATATTCCGAAATACGGTCGGTTGAGATCACGTACCCACGTCCTGATAGCTTGCTTTTCAGAAACTAGCCAACGGTAAGATTCAACTTCCCAAACATCCATAGGACCACCCATCACGAGCAAGAGGTCAAAATCCTCCAGCTGCGGAATAGGCTGTCCATTGTAAAGGTGTACGATCTGCATTTCGTCTTGGTGACTAACGATGTGATCGCAAAGCGCGCCGGGGCCCTCGCCTGGTGAATGTTGAAATATGAGCACGTTCATAATTTGCCTCTTGAGGCTTGAAAAAGGGCCGCAGCTTGTGCCGCGGCCCAGAGATGCAATACTGCACCCGGCTTAGATGTCCAATGTGTTGTCTTTTTCCCAACGTGAGAAATGCGACACGAAAGAGTTCCACTCCTGATGCTTCATCTTGAGGAACGCGGATGAAAACTCGGCACCCATCATTGCCTTCAGTTCTTTGTCCTTGTCGTATTCACGCAACGCATCAAGCATGTTCAAAGGCAGTTTCGGAGCACCACGAACCTTATGACCTTCGGCATACATATCGATATCCCAGCGTTTGCCTGGATCTGCCTTGGACCGGATGCCGGATAGCCCAGCCGCGATAATGACGGCCTGTAGCAGATACGGGTTGGTTGCCCCGTCCGGCAGGCGCAGTTCGAACCGTCCGGGGCCGGGGACGCGGACCATGTGGGTTCGGTTGTTGCCCGTCCACGTCACAGTGTTTGGTGCCCAAGTTGCACCCGACATTGTCCTCGGTGCGTTGATGCGCTTGTAGCTGTTCACTGTAGGATTGGTGATCGCGGCCAGTGCCGAGGCGTGTTTCATAATGCCGCCCAGGAAGTGTTTGCCGCGTTCTCCCAGACCAACCTCTCCGGTTGGGCCTTCGCCTTCGCCTGCAAACACGTTGGTTTTTGCATCCGCGCCCGGCGCATCCCAGACCGAGATATGAGCGTGACAACCATTTCCAGTTAGGCCTTCGACCGGTTTCGGCATGAAGGTCGCCCGAAGCCCGTGCTTTTCGGCCACCGATTTGGTCATGAATTTGAAGAAGGAATGCTTGTCCGCCGTGCGCAGAACGTCGTCAAATTCCCAATTCATCTCGAACTGGCCATTGGCGTCCTCGTGGTCGTTCTGATACGGCCCCCAACCCAGCTCCAGCATGTAATCACAGATCTCTCGCACCACATCATAGCGGCGCATTACGGCCTGTTGGTCATAACAGGGCTTTTCTGCTGTGTCGAATGGGTCGCTGATCTGCTCTCCATCCGGGGTCAGCAGAAAGAACTCGGCTTCGATACCGGTTTTGACATGCATGCCTTCGGCGGCGGCCTCGTCAATAAGGCGACGCAGCACATTGCGCGGGGCTTGCGCGACATCGCTTCCTTCCATCACGCAGTTACCAGCAACCCAAGCCACTTCGGGCTTCCACGGTAGCTGAATGACCGAGGATGGATCAGGCACCGCAAGCATGTCAGGATGCGCTGGTGTCATGTCCAGCCACGTGGCAAAGCCGGCGAATCCCGCGCCGTCCTCCTGCATATCCGCGATAGCTTGCGCGGGCACTAGTTTGGCCCGTTGTCCACCGAACAAGTCGGTGAATGATATCATGAAGTATTTGACGCCTTTTTCTTTTGCGAAAGCTGCGAGATCTGTCGTCACGATTGCTTTCCTTTCCCTGTTGATTTTTTGTTTTTCAAAGTAAAAATGCGGCCCCCATCAGGGAGCCGCGCAGCTTCGTTTCTAAAACCCTTCCTTACCCGGGTACCAACTGGTTCCTGCCAGTGGCACCCGCGCCATGGCGGCGGCCTCCATTGTCAGGGCACACAAATCTTCGGGCTCGAGGTTGTGCAGATGGTTGTGACCACAGGCGCGCGCGATCGTCTGCGCCTCAAGCGTCATAACCTTCAGATAGTTCCGCAGCCTGCGGCCCGCGTCGACCGGGTTCAGGCGTGCTGCCAAATCTGGGTCTTGCGTGGTGATGCCCGCCGGGTCCTGGCCTTCATGCCAATCATCATATGCGCCGGTGGTGGTGCCTAGCTTCTGATACTCGGCCTCCCACTTGGGATCGTTGTCGCCCAGAGCCACCAATGCGGCGGTGCCTATGGCGACCGCATCTGCACCCAGCGCCAGCGCCTTGGCAACATCGGCACCGGTGCGGATACCGCCCGAGATGACCAGTTGAACCTCGCGGTGCACGCCCAGATCTTGCAGTGCCTGAACGGCAGGGCGGATACACGACAGCGTCGGCAGCCCGACATGCTCGATGAACACGTCCTGCGTCGCGGCGGTGCCACCCTGCATGCCGTCCATCACCACAACATCAGCACCCGCCTTCACTGCCAAAGCAGTGTCGTAGTAGGGGCGTGTTGCACCGACCTTAACGTAGATCGGTACCTGCCAATCTGTGATTTCCCGCAACTCAAGGATCTTGATTTCAAGATCGTCCGGGCCGGTCCAGTCCGGATGACGACAGGCGGAACGCTGGTCGATCCCCTTGGGCAAGGTGCGCATCTCGGCCACCCGGTCGCTGATCTTCTGCCCCAGCAACATGCCGCCGCCGCCGGGCTTGGCACCCTGACCGACCACGATCTCGATCGCGTCCGCTTTGCGCAGGTCGTTGGGATTCATGCCGTAGCGCGATGGCAGGTACTGATAAACCAGCTTGCTGGAATGACCGCGTTCCTCAGGGGTCATGCCACCGTCTCCGGTGGTGGTCGATGTGCCCGCTGCAGATGCACCACGGCCCAGAGCTTCCTTTGCCGGGCCGGACAAGGCACCAAAGCTCATCCCTGCGATAGTGATCGGAATATCTAGCTCAATCGGCTTTTTGGCAAAACGCGTGCCCAGCGTTACCGAGGTATCGCAGCGCTCTCGATAGCCTTCCAGCGGATAGCGCGACACTGACGCGCCCAGAAACAGAAGGTCGTCAAAGTGCGGCACCTTCCGCTTCGCTCCACCACCACGAATGTCATAGATGCCGGTCGCTGCAGCGCGACGGATTTCTGCATTGATCGGGTTGGAAAACGTCGCCGACTGAATCGGCAGGGTGCGGGGGATCTGATCGTCCATATCTTTCATACCCTTCTTCCTCAATAAGCGGCGGAATTGTCGACGTCAAAGTTGTACAGCTGACGGGCAGAGCCGTAGCGTTTGAATTCTTCCGGCTTGGCATCGCTGCCTGCGCGAGCCAGCAAGTCCTTCAGGATGTCCAGATGCTCGGGCCGCATTTCCTTCTCGATGCAATCGGCGCCGAGGCTTTTAACCGCGCCACGTACGAACAGCCTTGCTTCGTAGAGTGAATCTCCCAGCGCATCACCTGCATCTCCGCAGACGACCAGGTTGCCGGCCTGTGCCATAAAGGCGGACATGTGGCCGATATTGCCATGTACGACAATGTCGATACCTTTCATCGAGATGCCGCAGCGTGAGCTAGCATTGCCCTTGATAACCAGTAAACCGCCGTGGCCCGTGGCCCCGGCATATTGGCTGGCATCGCCGTCTACTATTACTTGGCCGGACATCATGTTCTCGGCCACGCCCGGACCAACAGACCCCTCAACCTTGATGGTCGCCTGTTGATTCATCCCGGCGCAGTAATAGCCGGTCGAACCTTTGACCGTCACTTCAATGGGTGCGTCCAGGCCGACAGCAATCGCATGACTGCCTTTGGGGTTCACGATTTCCCAGTTTGTTTGATTGGTCTCGGCGGATTGCGCTTGCAGGGAAGAATTCAATCCGCGCAGCCCGTCTGCCTCTAGATCATAGGTCTGCATATCAGGCGGCCTTTTCGTGTGTTGTTGGGCTGTTGTTGTGGGACCAGAAATAAACAGTGGAGGGTTCAGGCTCCCACACCCTCGCGTCTTCGATGCCGGGCAGGTTCACCAACGCCCGGTATTCGCTGCCAAAGGCCACGTACTGATCGGTTTCGGCCATCACAGCTGGCTTGCAGGCAATCGGGTCGCGCACGACACCAAAGCCGTCTTTGGTGCCGACAACAAAGGTAAAGAAACCGTCAAGATCGTCGATGCTGGATTCCAGAGCTTCACCCAGAGTGGCTCCGTTCATCATTTTCCAAGTGAGGTATGCAGCACCAACTTCGGTGTCGTTCTCGGTCTGGATAACCACACCTTCTCGGCGCAGCTTTCGGCGCAACGAGTTGTGGTTGGACAGCGACCCGTTATGGACCAGGCATTGATCGGATCCAGTATTGAAAGGGTGCGCGCCCATAGTTGTCACGGCAGATTCTGTTGCCATGCGGGTGTGGCCAATGCCATGGGTCCCGCTCATGCCGCTCAGATTGAAGCGGTCCGCAACATCCTTGGGCAAACCAACTTCCTTATAGATTTCGAGGCTGTCACCTCGGCTCATGATCCGAACCGAGGAGCGGATTTCGGCCAGCGCGGCGCGCGCGGCTTCGAACTGCCCGGCGGGAACTTCCAAAACAGTATGTGTATCGTTGTCTGTCTGACCAACCATCGAACCTAGGCTTTTGCCCAGCTCATCGGCCAAGCCGACAAAGTCGGTATCGGGGGTGGGGGACTGAACCGTTATCTTGGTTTTCCCATCCGTCTCTGCCCCGTAGATCGCAATACCGGCACTGTCGGGGCCACGATCTGTCATCGTGATTAGCATGTCTGTCAGCATATTGCCCAGTTGGGGCGCAAGAGACTGGTCTTTGAGGAATAATCCAACAATTCCGCACATGGCTGGCAGATCTCCTTGTGTGTTTCGTTATGATTCGACGGTACCAACAAATTTGCAGGACATCAATAATCGTAGGAAAGTTTTTTTCCTAAGAGGCAATGGGCGAGACCTCTGGTTTCTCGCCCATAGCAGGTTCTTTTAGAAGCTGGGTCAGTATCGCTCTAACTGGGCTTTCACTTTTTCTTCGTCACCAGTGTGGCGTGCCTTTTCCAGGTGTTCGCCTTCGCGGACAAACTGGATGCGATGCCAGCCAATCCAGAAAACGACACCTATGATGACCATCAGCACTTCGTAGCCTTGGAAGGGGTAGATAGGTCCAACCTCGGCAAGATCGACAGCCCAATTTGTATATCCGTTTGTAGACATGTCTCTCTCCTTTACTTCGCAGCCGCGCCTGCTCGGGCAGCCAGTTCCTGTTTGTCAGCTTCGATGATCGCGGCTTTTGCGTCCTCGTAGGCGTGGTGCTCGGCATAATCGAGGCCTTGCAGTTCAACTTCTTCCGGGATGCGCAGCACGCCCATGGAAGACTGAATCTTGGCCAGAGCCCATCCAGGCAGGAAGCCCAGAACAAAGAACATGATGACCGCGCCGGTGATCTGTCCGATCGGGTTGATCGTTGCATAACCTTCGTAAGGCGAAGACGGGACACCCCATAGGACAAACCCAGAGATCACCAGACCAACGAACCCGGCGTAACCGTGCACTGCAACGGCACCTACCGCGTCATCCAGCTTGAACCGGCGTTCGACCCAATAGTGCAGCTTGTACACGATGACGACACCGATGGCGGCAATGATCATTGCCTGGATTGGGTGATACAGGTCGTTACCGGCCGAGGCGGTGATGATTCCGGCAAGCCCGCCCGAGAACGTCCAGAACGCATCACCTTTCGAGATCACATACGCTGCCATCAGACCGCCAGACAGCGACATGAGGAAGTTGAAGGTGATCGCCGACAGGGTCGTCGGAGCCAGATAGATGTTGGTTGCTGTCCAAGTTACGCCGGTGATTTGGCCGTCAATCGCCTCGGGCGAAATGGCAGGAACGTTGCAAGCGGCATAGAAGCCCCAGAACCCGGTATAGATCAGAAAAATTCCGATCGTCAGCAGCCATGGATTGTGCGGCGGGATGTCCCGCGGCGTGCCGTCCTTGGCAAATTTGCCGAGGCGCGGCCCCAGAACCATAATCACGCCAAGCGCGTAGCCCCCGGCAATGGCATGGATAACCCCAGAGGCGTAAGCATCATGATAGCCTAGGATTCGTACCATCCAACCGCCATAGTGCCAGCCCCATGCGGCATCGATGATCCACCAGACCGATCCGATCATGACTGCATGAACCCATAGGGCCGAGGATCTGATCCGTTCGATCACAGATCCCGAAACGATTGATGCGGCTGTCCATGAAAACAGTAGGAACGCTGCCCAAAAAACCCCTGTGATTCTGTCGCCGAGGTTTGTCGCCATCGTGTCGGCCCAGGGCAGGTTTGCAGCACCTGCTTCGGTGTCCAGCCCGCCCCAGAAGGGGAAGTTTGGGAAAGCCCAATAGATCCACCATCCAAAGAAGAAAAACGTTACCGTTACCAGCGGGATGATCATGATGTTTTTCATCAATGTGTGCATGTGGTTACGGGCGCGGCTTGCCCCGACTTCGTACATGCAAAAGCCCACATGGATGAGGAACATGAAAACGACCGTTACCCAGTAGTAGAACTCGGTAAAGACCGTCGTGAGTGCATTTAGATTGCCATCCACTTCGTAGTCTCCCTGTTGTTGCAGCAGCAAGCCTCTCTCCGGAAACTTTCCTGCTGGGAAATATTGTCTACTCAGAGGACAATCTCGCGGGTCACCTGTCAATAGATATGTGAGGCAAACATCTTTAGAGCGGGCGTCGCAAGCGCAATTTTAAGGGTCGGTTTTGACCGCAAAACATTATAGACAAAAGGTTTTTTTGAGATCCTTTCTCCATCTTTAGGGTTCATTTTTTAAAGGCAAATATTCCCATCAGGAAAAAATTCTGCACACAAGTGTTGATTTTCAATCGGACATCGGCCTCAATATGGGCAACAAAAAAGCAATCAACGGGAGAGTTGCACCATGGCCATTCTTTGGAGGACGTCCGCCCTTGCGCAGCGCCACGCCGAAATCGGCGGCGAACTTGAGGACTGGAACGGTATGGGAACCGCATGGTTCTATGACCATAGCCCGGAACGTGCCAAAGCCGACTACGAAGCCATCCGAACCAAAGCTGGCCTCATGGATGTATCCGGCCTCAAAAAGGTCCACGTCGTCGGTGAAGATGCTGCCTATGTCATTGACCGTGTCACCACGCGCAATGTGGAAAAGATCATGCCGGGCCGGTCGACCTATGCCTCGATCCTGAATGCCGAAGGCAAGTTCGTTGATGATTGCATCATTTATCGCTTATCGGTGAACACATGGCTTGTCGTGCATGGCACGGGGACAGGCATGGAGCAGCTGACATCGGTTGCGGCTGGAAAGAACTGCTCGGTCATTTTTGACGACGACATGCACGACATGTCGCTGCAGGGACCGGTGGCCGTTGATTTCCTGGCCAAGCACATTCCCGGAATTCGTGATCTGGCTTATTTTGGGATCATGCAAACCAAACTATACGGCTGCCCGGTTATGATTTCGCGGACCGGCTACACCGGTGAGCGTGGGTATGAGATTTTCTGTCAGGCCAAGCACGCCGTACACCTGTGGGACAACATTCTGGCCGAGGGCAAAGACATGGGCATCGTGCCGGTCCAGTTCTCGACGCTCGATCTGCTGCGCACCGAAAGCTATCTGCTGTTTTACCCCGGTGATAACTCGGAAACCTATCCGTTCGACGATGAAACATGCGGCGATACTCTTTGGGAACTGGGTTTGGAATTCACTGTGTCACCCGGGAAAACTGGCTTTATCGGAGCCGAGAACCACTATGCTTCGCAAGGCAAAGAACGGTTCAAGATCTACGGCGTCAAACTTGACGGCACGACCCCGGCAGATGAAGGCGCGGACCTGTTGCAAAACGGCGAAAAGGTCGGCGTTGTCACCTTCGGCATGTATTCCGAAATCAATGGGCACAATGTTGGTATCGCCCGTATGCCGGTCGCCTGTGCCTCACCCGGCACCCAGCTGACGGTCCGCAACGGTGATGGGACAGAAACAGCGGCGACTGCGGAAGAGATGCCGTTCTACGATCAGGACAAATCGATCAGAACCGCAAAGGGCTGAGTTTAAGGGGGCGCAACGGTCAAACCGAGGCGCCCTTTTCCTATTTGAGGGCACAATGTCAAAGTTCGAATTTCCCAAGTCAATCGCAAGCCGCCCGGTCTGGGGTACGCTAGAGGTTCGCTCAGGTGAACATCATCTCATAATCGCCGAGGCCGAAGGGGCCGAGGCGGTTCTTGGCATAGCGACACCCGATCTGATGGCTAAATCCCATCTGATCTTTCTTCCCAAAGGGTCGGATTTTTCTGAAAAACTACAAGCGCTGAACCCCGCTCAGTTCTACGAAGGTCCGTCCTATGAGGCCGCGCTGCCCCGTATTCGCCGTGTCCTGGAAGACGCGCATATGGGATTGCAGGTCTATTTGACTGGCACAGAGGGGATGATGGGCCAGGCCATGAACGAAGTGGTGGCCGTTGGACTTCCGCATACCGCAATTCAAACCGAACATCGCGGGTCGGTTGCGCGTCGGATGCAATGTGTGCATTGCAAGGGCATCACCGAAAACGTCGAAATTGATCCTTTTGTCTGCTCGCATTGCGGGCTGAACTTGTTTGTGCGCGACCACTATTCCCGCCGTCATGCCGCCTACCAGGGCGTCCGTGTCGATGCCGAGGATCATGGCAACGTGCCCGAGCCGAAAGGGATCTACGAATGAGCGGCGCCGAAAAAATCCAGGTCAAAGTGACTGAAATCACCTCGTTGAACGAACTGGTAACGCGATTCCGGTTTGAACGTGTTGACGGTGGACAATTGCCGACTTTTTCGGGCGGTGCGCATACCGTTGTCGAAATGCAGGACGGCGGTATCACCCGCTTGAATCCATATTCTCTGATGTCGGATCCGTTTGATCAGTCATCCTACACGATCTCAGTTCGCCGCGATGATAGTGGCAGGGGGGGATCGTTATTTATGCACCGTCAGGTCAAGCTCGGCGATGAAATGACTATCAGCTATCCGGTCAACCTGTTCTCGCTTGACCTTCGCGCCCGCAAACATCTGTTTCTGGCGGGTGGCATCGGGATTACTCCGTTTCTGGCCCAGATCAAACAGTTGGAATTGCTGCACGGTCATTGGGAATTGCACTATGCTTGCCGCAACCACGCACTGGCATCCTATGCGGATCAGCTTACAGACCGGCACCCGAATGAAACGCATCTGTATTACGACGATCAGAATCAGCAGATTGATCTGAAAAACCTGCTCAGCGGGCAACCTTTGGGCACGCATGTCTATGTCTGTGGCCCCAAGGGCATGATCGACTGGGTGCGCAATACCGCAGCCGCCGAAGGCTGGCCCGAGGATTGCGTGCATTACGAAGAGTTTCTGGCCCCGCAGCCCGGCAAACCTTTCGAAGTGCGTCTGGCCGCGTCGGACAAGGTCGTGCATGTGGGCGAGAATGAAAGCCTTCTCGAAGCCATCGAACGCGAAGGTGTGGATGCGCCGTATCTGTGCCGCGGAGGGGCTTGCGGTCAGTGTGAAACCGTTGTGCTGGATCACGCTGGAAACTTTGTTCACCGCGATCATTGGCTGACTGACGAAGAAAAGGCAGCAGGCAAGAAAATCATGCCCTGCGTATCGCGTTTCGAGGGCAAGTCCCTCGTGCTGGACCGCTGAGAGGAGGCCCATCATGACCATTCAATTCAACGACGAATCCTTCCGCGACGACTATACGTTTCACAACTCGGAATGGGCGATCAAACGCTTTCCGTTCCCGTTCCACGAAGACAGCTACATGTATTCCGTCAACATGGAACAACATCGGGGTGGTCCCGAGGGCTCGGTCTATGAAATGCGGTTCGATGTTGATGAGCATTATGTCTCGGAAATGAAAGATCGGGCCATAGTTCTGGATCAGGACCCTCTGCGCTGTCAGTCGTTGCCGCATATGACATTGGCGGGTTGGGACTTGCTGGAACTGATCATGGTCAGCAAATCCGAGGACTACCCGGACCTGTTCGAGCTGCACCGCAACGGCAATCAGTGGCGCTGGATCAATAAGCCGCTGGGGATTGATCACAGCTTTACCTTCATGGACGAAACCACGCTGCCTTACGGGCCGATGGAATACATTACCCGTCAGGCACAGGGCGATTTCGCCGTGCTGGATCAGCGTGACGAGATGCTGTGGATGGACGCCGGAATGGTGACGACCCAAGCCGACTGGAGTCTGGATTTCGACATCGGCATGAACTTTTTTGAATGGCACGCGCCAGTTCCAAAAGCGCATGAGATGGGGATCTTTCAGCGCGCGCTGAAATTCCTGCTGAACATCCAACAGGGCGCACCGGCACGACGTCTGAACTGGACTATGACGGTAAACCCGTTGCTGGATACCAGCCCCGAGAACTATCACAAGTGGGGTATTCAAAAGACCACGCTGACGCCGGAAAACATTGCCCACAAGCAACATCTACGGGTCGAGTTGCAAACCTTTTTCCGCTTGCCGCGATCTAACGCGCTGGTGTTTCCGATCCGCTGCTATCTGTGCAGTTTTCAGGATCTGATGACCGTTCCCAAATGGGGTCGACGGCTGCACAGGGTCATTCGGGATCTTCCTGAAGAGTTAGCCACCTATAAGGGGTTTATCGACAACCGCCCGATGATGCTGGAATATCTCAGCCAGTATGATGACGGGCTGCCGACTTCTCCTGGAGTCTGGCCGGATTTGGAAACGGAACCGCCTCTGAAAAAGTAAGCTGGCCGAAGGAAATTTTCTGGCTGAAATGACTGACCCGGACAAAACGCCTTGGCTTATTTCGAGCGATGATGTTGCATTGCATGACGCGCTTGCACTGCTTCGTGCGTCATTTCAGTATATGGATGGCAGGATAGACCCTCCGTCATCCATTCACCGTTTGTCCTTGGGTGCAATGCAGGCTCATTGTCAGGGCGATGGTGAAATCTGGGCTATCGGGCGGCCGCTTTATGCGTGCATGTTTCTAACACCCAAATCCAACAGCTTGTATCTGGGAAAGTTGGCCGTGAAAGAAGACATGCGGGGGCAGGGTATCTGCCGCGCGTTGGTTGATCATGCTGCATTCCGCGCGGCAGAGCTTGGTCTGCCAACTTTGGAGCTGGAAACGCGCGTGGAACTCTCTGAAAACCATCGTGTGTTTTCAAGGCTTGGATTTACGATCGTCGGTACAGGCAGTCACGAAGGCTACGAGAGACCAACGGATTTCTTGCTGCGAAAGCCAATCAGTTTGTCTGCGGATAACTAATCACCGAGATATAGCGCGCTGGTAGACTGACCAGCCGTTCCGGACCATGCGGTGCGTCGGCGTCAAAGAAAAGGGTATCCCCGGGCTTTAGTGGGTAAATCTGGTCGCCGTGGCGGTAATCCACCTCGCCTTCCAACATGTATATCGTTTCGATGCCTCCATGTTGGAAAGTTGGGAACACGTCGGACTCTGCAGTCAATGTGATCAGGTAAGGTTCGACAATCACACCTGATCCATTGGCACCGATATGTCCCAGTAGATTGTATTGGTGGTTGGCACGAGTTCCTTCGCGCTCCAGTTCAACGCCTTCACCTGCTTTTGTATGAACCGCCTCGCGACGTTCTTCAAATTGTCTGAAGAAGCTCGTCAAAGGAACCGAAAGCGCATCGGCAAGAGATTGCAGAGTCGTCAAGGAAGGGGACGTGTTTCCGTTTTCGATCTTTGACAGCATGCCAATCGACAATCCGGTCAGCTGGGCCAGTTCCGCGACTGTCACGTTTTGCTTTTTGCGAAATGCGCGAACTTCGCGGCCAATGGCAACTTCAAGAACTTTTTCTCTTCCACCCGAACGAACGGAATGTGGGTCCTGCGTCAGATTTACCGCCATTTCTTTGTCTTTTTTCTTCAATTTTATACTTTCAGTGTCTTGCTACACTTACCTTAACCGGTTCCGCAAGCAGGGGCGGCGCAGGCCCATTCCATTTCAGAAAATCGTAGTTCAATTTTTCCTGATAGTAAAATATTCATGCTGGCAGAGAAATGCCAGCGATAGGATTTACGCAGTTGGTGTTAACAGCCCGCGTTTTGGATGATGTGTTCTGTAGCTCCCTCAGGTCGGCATCATTGATGATCCCATTAAATCAAACATTGGAGATGGCGAGTGGATGATCGTGAACAGTTCGGGCGACATAGTGGCGATTTTGGAGGAATCCGCAAAGGGTCACGACGTTTACGGATGACTTGCATGACCTGTCGGTAAAACGGCTCGCGGCGCTGGATATTCCCAACTTTCCTTCAGATATAGACCCTGGAAAACTGGCCTATTTTGTAACGGCTACTGAAACATAGTTCGGCTACGTGCGCCGAATCTCTAGAACCGGCAATTCGGGTGAGCGTGTGTACGTGATCTTTGCCGATGACGATGTGATACCCGACATCTTCAGCAAACTCGTCGAAGTCGGTGTCATGCGTTAGTCTTTCTCCGCGCTAGATAAAGCTACAATCGAAGCAGGTTCCATGCTCTTCCTCATGTCCGACCCGGTTCGCTTTCCTTGGTCCTGGATGGTTGACGACCTTCCGCTGCAGGCATTGGACACCGCTGACCGGGGGCGCCTTGCAGCGCCCAATGTCAGATCGCCTCGGATGTGCTTTCGCTCGGAAGGTGCCGGTTCAGCAGGTGCAGGGCCACAAAGCTGATCACCGCACCAGACAGCAAATAGAGGCCGGCTGCCCAAAGGCCGAGCATCGCAGTCAGCCCTATAGCAACCAGTGGCGCAAAGGCCGCACCGATGATCCACGACAGGTTAGTTGCCATTGCAGAGCCCGAGTAGCGATAGCGTGCCGGGAAACGTTTCGGTACGATGGCGCTGGCCTGTCCATATGCCAGACCCAGAACCATAAATCCGAAGATCAGAAAAGCTGAAGGGTAGTGGGCCAGCAGACCGATCGTCAGGCTGAGTATAACAATCAGGACCGAGCTGAGCCGGATGACAAAGCGGCGGCTATAGCGATCCGCCAGCAAGCCCGAGACAAATACGGTCACGATCGCAAGGGCGCCGCCGATAAGCTGGACAGTCAACACCTCAGGGATTTCGTATCTTTCATAGATCGCAGCAAAGGCCAGCGGAAAAACGGTCATCATGTGAAACAGAGCATAGCTGGCTAACGGCAAGAACGCGCACAGCAGGATTGTGCGCCCCTCATTTCGAACCAGATCTCCAAGCGGCGCCGATTCAGTAACTTTCGGGTCAATGCCCAGATCGGAATTCAATAGCCGGACCCGCGCATAGAGTGAGACCACATTCACTGCCATCACCGCAAAGAACGCAAAGCGCCAGCCCCATTTGATGAATTCGTCTTCAGTCAGAAAGCCGGTCAGCACAAAAAAGATTGATGCCGCGACAACAAACCCGACGGGACCTCCCAATTGTGGAACCATAGCATATACACCCTTGCGATTGGCGGGTGCAGCATGTTGAAGCTGCAGGGTCAGGCCGTCCCATGAACCGCCCAGCCCAAGCCCCTGCAGGATGCGCAACGCAGCTAACAGGACCGGCGCCAGCCAGCCGATTTTTTCATATCCGGGCAACAATCCGATCGCCACGGTTGAGGTTCCGAGCAACCCAAGCGCCAGTGTCACCTTTCCGGTCCGGCCGATCTTATACTGCAAGGTGCGTGCGGCAAGGCTGGCTACCGGGCGCGCCAGAAAGGCCAGCGAAAAGATTGCAAAGGATGCCAGCGTGCCGAACAGCGGGTCGAGCATTGGGAAAAAAAGCTTTGGAAAAACCAGCGCCGATGCAATGGCATAGACGAAGAACCCAAAGAAATCCGTCACCCGCGCCATGACGACGGTAGTGATTATTTCATCAACCGTCGCGGCATAGCGCGATGTGCTGTCAACGCTTGTCATGATATACTCCTGCACTGAGTATTCAGAAAACCCATCCTTGCCGAAACGCCGAAAAAAGGTAATTCTGTAAGTCATTATTTGTCGCATTGCAGCACGAGACGGAAAACAGCACAAGGGGCCTTGCAAGCAGAGGTAGTTGAAATGTCTCGCCAGCTTGAAGATTTTTCAGTCCATTACCGATCCGAGAGGGCCCGAATATGAAGCGCGCTTTCCCCGTGGCGATTGTGTTGTCGTTGGTTGCACTTGCAGGATGCGACATGGTCGTGCTGGACCCGTCCGGCGATGTCGCGACGCAGCAGGCCGACCTGATTATTTACTCCACGGTCCTGATGCTGATTGTGATCGTTCCGGTGATCGCACTGACTGTGTTCATCGGTTGGAAGTATCGCGAGTCGAACAAAGAGGCGAGCTACGAGCCGGATTGGGATCATTCCACCAGCCTAGAGATCATCATCTGGTCGGTTCCGCTGGCGATCATCATTTGTCTGGCCGGGCTGACCTTTGTGGCTACGCACAGGCTTGACCCATATCAGCCGTTACGCCGGATATCTGACGTCGAAAAGATTGATCCCGCTGTCGAGCCAATGGTGATCCAGGTTTCAGCGATGGATTGGAAGTGGCTATTTATCTATCCCGAAGAAGGCATCGCAACAGTCAACGAGGTCGCCGCGGTAGTCGATCGCCCGATCAAGTTCGAGATCACCTCGACCACGGTTATGAACTCCTTTTTTGTGCCGGCGCTGGCAGGGCAGATTTATGCCATGTCCGGGATGCAGACTGAGTTGAATGCGGTGATCAACAAGCCGGGTGTCTATGACGGGTTCTCGGCCAACTACAGCGGCGAAGGCTTCTCGCAGATGCGGTTCAAGTTCCACGGGCACGATCAGGCGGGGTTCGATGCTTGGGTCGAACAGGTGCGCGCGCAGGGTTCTGAACTGGATCGCGAAACACTTGCCAGCCTGAACCAACCTAGCATTTCCCACCCGGTGACGTACTACAATTCGGTTGAAACCGGACTTTGGGACAAGATCGTTAACCTGTGTATCGAGGACGACTCGCTTTGTCTCAACGACATGATGATGGTTGATGCATTGGGCGGTGGCGGCCTTGAGGGTCTTTGGAACCGTGAGATGTTCCGCGGCATCTGCTCAGCCGATGACCCCGGTGCTTTGATGGCGATGATCCGGCCAGAGATGCGTATCCGCGAAGATGAAATTATTGCTGCGATGACGCTGGTTCCTCCGGCGCCCGCAAACTGACTTGAAACGAATAAGAACTGGAAAGATAACGCTATGTCGCTATCTCACGAAGCCGCTGACGGTATCGCCCATGTTTCGGGTGTGGACCCATTCTGGGGCAAACTGTCTTGGGGCGTGTTTCCCTTCTACGAACCGATCGTGCTGGTCACGTTTATCGTTGTCATGCTCGGCGGTTTGGCGGTTGTCGGCGCGCTGACTTACTACCGCCTCTGGGGGTATCTCTGGAAAGAATGGTTCACCAGCATCGACCATAAGAAGATCGGGATCATGTATATGGTTCTGGGTCTGATCATGCTCCTTCGGGGCTTTGCCGATGCGTTGCTGATGCGGGGCCATCAGGCCATCGCAGCAAGCGGCGGAGAAGGGTATCTGAACGCGCACCACTATGACCAGATCTTTACCGCTCATGGCGTGATCATGATCTTTTTCGTGGCGATGCCTTTTGTCACCGGCTTTATGAATTACGTAATGCCGCTGCAGATTGGTGCCCGCGATGTGGCATTTCCATTCCTGAATAACCTGAGTTTCTGGCTGACCGTCTCGGGCGCAATCCTGATCATGCTGTCATTGTTCGTGGGCGAGTTCTCGACGGCGGGCTGGTTGGCCTATGCGCCGTTTTCGGGGCTGGAATACAGCCCTAGCGTTGGCATGGATTACTACCTCTGGTCGCTCAATATCGCCGGGATCGGCACAACGTTGTCGGGGATCAACCTTGTTGTGACGATCGTGAAGATGCGGGCACCGGGCATGACCTGGATGCGGATGCCAGTGTTTGTCTGGACGTCGTTGTGCACCAATATCCTGATAGTCGTGACCTTCCCGGTGCTGACTGCCACATTGGCGCTGCTGACTGCCGACCGCTATTTGGGCACCCATTTCTTCACCAATGAACTGGGCGGCAATCCGATGATGTATGTGAATCTCATCTGGATTTGGGGTCACCCAGAGGTCTACATTCTGATCCTGCCGATCTTTGGAATATTCTCGGAAATCGTGCCGACCTTCACCGGCAAGCGGCTGTTTGGCTATACCTCGATGGTCTATGCGACCTGTGTGATCATGATCCTGAGCTATCTGGTCTGGCTGCACCACTTTTTCACCATGGGCGCAGGGGCCAATGTGAACGCCTTTTTCGGCATCACCACCATGATCATCTCGATCCCGACAGGGGCCAAGGTATTCAACTGGCTGTTCACCATGTACAAGGGTCGCATCCGGTTCGAGACACCAATGCTGTGGGTCATGGGCTTTATGCTGACCTTTGTGATCGGCGGTATGACCGGGGTACTGCTAGCGGTGCCGCCTGCCGATTACGTGCTGCATAATTCTCTGTTCCTGATTGCGCATTTCCACAATGTGATCATCGGTGGCGTGGTCTTTGGCATCTTTGCTGGCATCATCTACTGGTGGCCCAAGGCATTCGGTTTCAAGCTGGAGCCATTCTGGGGCAAGGTAAGTTTCTGGTGTTGGCTGATCGGGTTCTATCTGGCCTTCATGCCACTTTATGTGCTTGGCCTGATGGGCGTCACCCGCCGTCTGAGCCAGTTTGAAACCACCTTCTACTCGGTGTATTTTATCGTCGCTCTGATCGGTGCGCTGTTTGTAGCCGCCGGTATCGCGGCGTTTCTTGTCCAAATTTATGTCTCGATCCGCAACCGTGATGCGCTGCGTGATCTAACAGGCGATCCATGGGATGGCCGGACGCTGGAATGGTCGACGTCATCTCCGCCGCCCTACTACAATTTTGCTTTTACTCCACGGGTTCATGGGCTGGACGCCTTTACCCAGATGAAGCGTGAAGGTTTTGTTCGCCCGACCGAAGGTTTCGTACCGATTCACATGCCGCGCTATACCGCGACGGGTGTTGTCATGGCGGGTTTGATGACTGTCATGGGGTTCGCGCTGATTTGGCATATTTGGTGGCTGGCTGTCGTCAGTTTCGCTGCGACTTTGATCTATGGTATCGGGCACACCTACAACTATAATCGCGACTATTATGTTCCTGCCGACGAAGTGCGCGAGATCGAGGAACAGCGGACCCGGTTGCTGGCAGGAGCAGCGGAATAATGGCGCAGACAGACACCGAACAGCCGAATGAGTTCTTTGTCATAGAAGAGCCCCATCACGGGGACGATCACGAAGAGCATCACGAAACCGGAACCATGCTGGGGTTCTGGATCTACCTGATGAGCGATTGCCTGATCTTCGGCATCCTTTTCGCGACCTATGGGGTGCTGGGCCGCAACTATGCCGCCGGGCCAGCGCCTGCCGATCTGTTCGATATCCAGATGATCCTGGTTGCGACCTTTGCGCTGCTGTTTTCCTCGATCACCTACGGGTTTGCGGTCTTGCGGATGGAAATGGACGATCTGCGCGGCACCGTGTTTTGGCTGATCGTCACCGTGCTATTCGGGGCCGGGTTTCTGTATCTGGAACTGCTGGAGTTCACCCACTTGTGGCACATCGGCGCGACCCCGATGGCCAGTGCCTTCCTTTCGTCGTTCTTCTTTCTGGTCGGGACCCACGGGTTGCATGTGCTGGGCGGAAGCATCTGGTTGATTGTTCTTTTGACGCAGCTTGGATTGCATGGGCTGACGCCCGAGAACCGGCGACGGGTGATGTGTCTGAGCCTTTTCTGGCATTTCCTCGACCTGATTTGGATCGGCGTCTTTTCCTTGGTTTACCTAACGGGAGTGCTGCTATGAGCGATCACGCAAAAGGGGCTGGGGGCACTTTCAAATCCTACGTTATAGGGTTTGGTTTGTCTGTTGTGCTGACGTTGATCCCGTTCTGGATCGTATTGGGCGATGTGGTGGACAATACCGCCTGGGCGGTGGCGATCATCTTTGTCCTTGGTGCGACGCAGATGATGGTTCACATCCACTATTTCCTGCATGTGACGCTGAAGGTTGAGGCGGGGTGGCAGGTGATGTCGCTGGGGCTGACACTTCTGCTGCTGGTCATTGTGCTGGCTGGGTCAATCTGGGTCATGTTCAACCTTGAAGAAAACATGATGCCTGCCCATGAACAGATCGAGCGGGTGCGTAATCTGCCATGACCGATCAGGGCATCGCCCGGCGGCCGCGCTGGCTTTCGGTCCTGTTACTGGTGCTTTGTGCGGCGTTGATCGTAGTGTTTGTCCTACTGGGAAACTGGCAGATGCGACGTTTGGCGTGGAAACAGGATCTGATTGCGGCGGTCGAGACCCGCGCCTATGGCGTACCCGTCACACCGCCGGTTACGTTTGACCCGGAACAACATACCTATCTGCGGGTAGCGCTGCAGGGCAGCTATACTGACGACGCGCCTGTTCTGGTCAAAGCGGTGACCGAACTGGGTCCCGGTTACTGGGTGATGAGCCCGATGCAGGGATCGGCTGGTATCGTTTGGGTCAATCGCGGTTTCGTGCCGCCTGGCCAGAAGAATCCGGCACTGTGGAGCGCCGCGCCTGAAACGATCTCGGGCCTGTTGCGCCCGACCGAACCGGATGGGACCTTGCTGGAGCGCAATGATCCGGGTCTGGACCGTTGGGTATCGCGCGACACCGCGGCACTGTCCAACGCGCTGCAGCTTGGCCTTACGATGCCCTATTTCATCGATGCGGATCACACCGGTGCGCCCGAAGCCTGGCCCCGCGGGGGGCTGACGATTGTGCGGTTCCGGAACACGCATTTGGCGTATGCTTTGACCTGGTATGCGATGGCAGCGTTGTTTGCGATCGCGCTAGGTGGGATATTGTGGCAGGCCCACCGGGTGGGGCGTGGTAGATGACTGACGCCTGAGCGGCTCACCCGCAATCCGGCACGCGAAAAAAGTTGGCTGGGCTTTTCTAGAAATTCGCCTAATGTGCGGTGACGATTGCATCATCCGAACGCAGCGGCGCGCGATCTGGATCAGGCGTATCTTTTTCGCCCGGCGCTGAGACCGAGCAACCAATCCTCGACAATTAGCTGCTCTGGAAAAGCATTGTGAATAGGCCTTTTCAGCAAGTAGTACCCTGACTGAGTTCGCACTGATGCGCCTTGAACTGGTCTGACCAAAGCGCCGCTTTCAAGCAAAGGGTCAACCAGATGAGCCCAGCCCAATGCAATTCCCAAACCATCCACCGCAGCTTGAATTGACAAAGGATAGGTGTTGAAGGCCACAGCCTGCTCCATGGATGACGTCGATACACCATTGCCGCTGAACCATGCGCGCCATGTCATCCATTCTGCGTGGGCGCTGGTGACTTCAATAAGGTCTAGTTCCGGCAACGCGGACAGATCCGCCGCATTTGGATTGTTTTTAAGGTATTCGGGGCTGCAAACCGGAAAAACGGTTTCTCCGAACAAAAGCTTTGCCTCGTATCCCGGCCAGTCCCCATCCCCACGCAGAATTGTCAGGTTCATTGAATCCGACAGGCATTCTGCGTCACTATCCGAAGACACCAGAGAGATACGGATACGGCCATTGGATTTGTTGAACTTGCGAAGTTGTGGCATCAGCCAAAGAGACGCAACAGAATTGGTCGCAGAGATCGAAACCGTATTGGCCTGATGTTTGGCCAGCATGTCACGGCTGACGTCCCGCATCATGTCCAGTGATTTTTCAACGGTTGCCAGCAAGATCGCCCCTTGCTGGGTAAGGGAAACAGAGCGATGCCCTCGTACAAACAACGGCACGTCATAGTGCTGTTCCAGCAAACGTACTTTGCGGCTGATTGCGGTTTCTGAGATGTTCAGAACCTTGCTTGCTTGCGCAAAACTCTGTGCCTTGGCCGCGGCCTCAAACGCTAACAAGTAGTCCAACGGCGGCAGAACTTTCCCGGTGACTTGCGCTTTTTTTGGCATTTGGGGGCAATTTCCCGAGCTGGACGAGGTTACGATCAAAAAAAGTTGCACTCAGCTGTCGGCACTCGAACAGGCAACTGCCTGTTAAGATAGCAAAAAGTCAAATTAGCCTCAAGAAATTATGGCCAAGGCCCCTCAAATCTCTGTTCTGCGCCTTGGGCGATCTTGGGCAGAATGGTCGAAGTCGGGGCCGGAAGAGTCCCTAACTTAAAATGAACGTCACTCAGGGAGCAAACATGAAACTTTCAAACCTACTTTCTGCTGCAACCTTGGCAGCAGTAGCGGGAACAGGTGCGATTGCTGAAGACAGCAGCGACCCAATCGTGATCCCAATTCACAACTGGTCCAGTCAGATCGTAATGTCCAACGTCGTTGGACTGATTTTCGAAGAGATGGGCAACAACGTCGAATATGTCACCACCGACAGTCAGGCTGTTTATGAATCAGTTCGTCTCGGGGATGTCGCGCTGGAAATGGAGGTCTGGGAAGGTGCTTTTGGTGCGTCTTATCGGGCTGCGCTGGAAAAAGGTGGTCTGCATGACGCCGGCGATCACGACGCGGTCACGCGCGAGGATTGGTGGTATCCGATGTGGACCAAGGAATCCTGCCCCGGTCTGCCTGACTGGCAGGCACTGAACGATTGCGCACATCTTTTTGCCACGGCTGAAACCGGCGATAAAGGCCGCTATCTGGATGGACCGGTCGACTGGTTGAAGCATGGTAAGGAACGCGCCGAAGCGCTGGATCTGAACTTTACCGTCATCAACGCGGGTTCCGCAGCGGCTCTTTGGGCTGAAATTGGCGCAGCTGAGGCCGACAAGAAACCGGTGCTCGTGTTTAACTGGACGCCAAACTTCGCCGAAGCTGTGTGGCCCGGTGAGTTTGTTGAATTCCCGGCATGGGAAGACGGATGCGACACAGACCCGGCCAAGGGACCCAACCCGGAGGCGCTGTATGACTGTGGCAACCCTGCTAAGGGTTACCTGAAAAAGGCTGCGTGGGACGGGATGAAAGACAAATGGCCAGCCGCATATTGCACCCTGACCAAGATTTCTTTCACCAATCCTCAGATTGCCGAAATGGCCAAGCTGGTCGACACAGATGAGCTTGAGCCTGAAGAAGCGGCCGAGGAATGGCTGGACGCCAATCGCGACGTTGTTGATCCCTGGATCAGCGCCTGCAGCGCATAATCCGGTTACACAACCGAAACTGGCGCGGCCTTGTCTATCACATCGATGCAAGGCCGCGCTTAACAAGAAAGAAAGGCAGCCATGTCCGCCACCGCGCCCGTCATCTCAGCCAAAAATGTCTGGAAACTGTTTGGGCCCTCGCCAGAGAGCTATCTGAAATCCATGCCCGCGGGTCGCAGCTTTGATGAGATCCGGTCAGATGGGTACATCGCCGGGGTCAAGGATGTCTCGATCGAAGTGGACCGGGGTGAGATGCTGGTCATCATGGGGTTGTCGGGATCGGGTAAATCGACACTGGTGCGGTGCTTCTCACGCCTGCACGACATCACAGGTGGAACGATTGAGGTGGACGGTCAGGACATCATGAGCCTGAGCGAACGCGAGCTGATTGAACTGCGCCGCAACAAGATGGGTATGGTGTTCCAGTCCTTCGGATTGCTGCCGCATCGCACGGTTTTGGACAACGTGGCCTTCCCGCTGGAAATGCGCGGACAGGATCGCCACGACCGGCGCGAACGTGCGCTGGAAGTCATCAAACTGGTTGGCCTTGAAGGCCGCGAAGAATACTTCCCGCGCGAACTAAGTGGCGGCCAACAGCAACGGGTAGGTATCGCCCGATCCTTAGCTATCGAACCGGATATATGGTTCCTTGATGAACCATTCTCGGCGCTTGATCCGCTGATCCGCCGTGAAATGCAGGATGAATTCCTGCGTCTGCAAGAGATGTTGGGCAAAACCATCGTCTTCATCACGCATGACTTTGACGAGGCGCTGCGCCTAGCTGACCGGATTGCCATCATGCGCAACGGAGCGGTCGAGCAATGTGACACCCCGGACCAGATCGTAATGAACCCCGCCACCGAATACGTGGCCAAGTTTACCGAGGACATCGACAAAGCCCGCGTAGTTCACGCGAAAGGGCTGGCAAAACCCGTAAACGGTCATGCGCTGGAAGGCGCCCCGATCAATGGTGCCTCAACCATTCACGAACTGGCGCGCGTATTGGTCAACGACGACAGGATCCTTTTGCCGGTCGCGAATGACAAAGGCGTTGTAACAGGCGTTCTGGACCGCAACACCGCGTTGAACGTTCTGCTTGGAGCCGAATGATGGCGACGCTGTCCACCGAAATACCGGACACATCCGATAGGACGTCTGGACGGACCAAAGTCCTTACGGCACTGCTTGTCACGGCCTTTGCGCTGATCCTTGCCAAGGCCGTGGGCATTCTGCCTGAATGGCTGAACCGAATTCCAGAAGCCGCAATACCGCCAACTGCACAGATTCTGGATGCAATCTTCAACTTCATCCAAAACGACCTCGGCCTGATCTATGTCACTCGCTTCATTGCAGAAGGCCCGTTGGAGTTTTTGCTGGATACGTCTGCGAACCTGCTGGAGGGCAAGCGGCGCTGGCCCTATCTGGGCCCGATCCCATGGTCCGCAATCGCCGCTGTGGCAGCAGTTGTCGGCTACGCTGTAGGTGGCTGGAGGCTCGCCGCGTTGGGGGCTGGAACCTTCATCTGGACCGCGGCAATCGGGCAGTGGAAAATCGCCATGCAAACGATGTCCGTCATCGTAGTGGCGGCTCCTCTGGCATTTCTTCTGGGCTTGGTTCTGGGCATTGCCGCCTGGAAATACGGCTGGTTCGAACGGATGCTGAAGCCCATTCTTTCAGTGCTGCAAACCTTGCCTTTCTTCACGTACCTCTTGCCAGCGGTGATCTTCTTCAAGGTCGGACCAACAGCAGGGGCCGTCGCGACAATTACATTTGCCATCCCACCGATGATCCTGATGACCACTCTGGGCTTGAAGAAGGTCAGCCCCGAAGTGATTGAAGCCGGGCAGATGTCAGGCTGCACCCGTTGGCAGATGCTGCGCCACGTCTATGTTCCGGCTGCACGCACCGAGGTTCTGGTTGGCGTTAACCAAGTGATCATGCTGTGTCTGGCGATGGTGGTTTTGACCGCCTTTATCGGCATGCCCGGTCTTGGCGCCAAGCTGTTGGCAATGATGGGTAGCTTCAAACTCGGGCGGTCTTTTGAGATCGGTGTGACCATCGTGCTTCTGGCTGTAACCCTTGATCGGATGTCCAAGGCCTGGGTCGTCAAACAACCTGTTCATTTTGAACGTGGGACGCCGTGGTGGAAACGGCACCAAATCTCGCTGGTCGCTTTGGGTCTGTTCGTTGGGTTTACTTTGCTCGCGCAGATTTTCCCGATCCTGGCTGAAGTTGGCCGCAAGCAACATCTGAGCCAGGGCAAAGAAATCGACGTGGTGATCAAGTCCTTTCTGGCCATAGACGTAATCAAGGGAACAACCGAATGGTTGCGCTGGTTTCTGAACGTCAAGGTTCTGATCCCCTTCCGCAATACGCTGCTGGCTGTACCCACACCTGCCTTTATCCTGTTGGTAGTTTCCTTCGCTTATTGGGTTGGCGGGCGTAAACCTGGTATCTACGCTGCAATCTTCTTTACGATTGTCGCGTTCTCCGGCTGGTGGGATCGGTCGGTGATCACGCTGTACACAGTGATCTCGGCCGTCGCTCTGGCGACCCTGATCGGCATTCCGCTGGGTGTTGTCGCGGCTCGGTCACAACGTTGGTCCAAAAGCATCCTGTTGGCCTGCGACACCGCCCAAACTTTCCCAAGCTTCATCTATCTGATTCCGGCGATCATGCTGTTTGGCGTAAATGATGTGGCCGTTGTTTTCTCGATCCTGATCTTCGCAGCCGTGCCGCTGATCCGGTACACTATTATTGGCCTCAGCAGCGTGCCTCCGGAAATGACCGAGGCTGCTGATATGTCCGGCTCGACCCGGCGGCAAAAGCTTATGTCCGTGCAGTTTCCGCTGGCCCTGCCGACAATGGCGGTCGGGTTCAATCAGGCAATCATGTTCGCCTTTTTCATGGTCATCATCGCGGCCTTTATCGGCACACAGGATCTTGGACAGGAGCTGCAACGAACACTGGCGGGTACCGAACTTGGTAAGAACTTTGTTCTGGGCCTGAACGTCTCCCTAATGGCACTGACATTTGACATGGCAATCAGCAGTTGGGCCGAGAAACGAAAAAAGCGACTGGGGCTTGATTGAGATGACTAAGCGTCACAACACGCGCACCGTTGCCCGTTTCGACGACCCCGAATTTGTGCCGATGCGGATGGAAGGCCTGCCTGATGAACAGGTCTGGTGGAAGAATGTCAGCTTTGATAAGGAAACCGGGCAAGGAAGCTATCTGATGAAAATGGCTCCGGGTACCCGTTCAAATCCGCATATTCATCACGGGCCGGAAGAGTTCTTTGTGCTTGAAGGCGATCTGACTGATCACGATGGGTTTCGCTACCGCAGCGGGGATTTCGTCAGCCTGACAGCCGGGTCAAGCCACTATTCGCGAACCGACGCGGGATGCCTTTTGGTGGTCACGCATCGAGGTGCAACGGAATCCATTCAGGAAGGTGCATTATGAATGTGAAACCGGTATTCGAAGTTCCGTTCGAACGAAGCGGCGTTCTGGCCCCCGGCCTTCCGATCCTGCCGCACGGAACGGAACGTCACCCGGTCCCCGGAATGGGGTCGCGCGCTGTTCCGGTGTCCAAAGGGGATACAATCACGCTGCTGGATCGAGATGGAATGCAACCGGCCGAAATGGTCTTCTTTGCCCCTGACCGAAGTTCTGATGCAGCTATGCTGGGTGCGGTGGGCCATGGGCGTCCCGAGGGTTTGATAGCGACGCTGGCAAACGGGTCGCCTTCCGGCAAGAAAGTGCTGCGCGCCTTAGAAGTTGCCGGGTTCGATATTGGAAATGGCGATGCAATCCGGGCCTTTACGGACGGATCGCGCCCCGGTGACATGGTGCATTTCGTTGCTGAAAATGATGGTCTTCTGATCGTCGCCGCACCGGGTGAGGCAATGCGCCCAGAAGGCAACAACCCACCCACAGATATCATCCTGTACATTCAACGTTCGGCGCCCGGTCTGGAAAAACCCGATGTGCGTCCGCCTGATCCGCTGGCCGATCCGCTAAAGGATATCAATATCCAGCCGGGCAACGCGAAGTCTTACGAGGTCAAGGCCGGAGAGTTCATTCAGATCGTGGATGTCCGTGGCCGCGAGTGCTCGGATTTTCAGGCGTTCAGCCGCCGCGCACTGGATCAGGGGATCGAGCGCGAGATCGACCCGACCACAACACGCAGCCTGATGGGCAGCCTCTATCCGCAACCGGGCATATTCTCGAAATACTGGTCGGTAGATCAGGAACCTCTGGTCGAGATCGTGCAGGATACGTGCGGGCGTCACGACACCTTCGGTCTCGCCTGCACCGCGCGATATTACGAAGATCTTGGTTATCCGGGCCATGTGAATTGCTCGGACAATATAAACAAGGATCTGGACCAGTATGGCATCAAGCCGCGCGGTGGTTGGCCTGCGATCAATTTCTTTTTCAACACGATGCTGGATGAAACCAACGCTATTGGAATGGACGATCCGTGGTCGCGACCGGGCGATTTCGTCCTGCTGCGGGCGCTTACCGATTTGGTCTGCGTCAGTACCGGTTGTCCATGCGACATTGACCCAGCAAATGGCTGGAACCCAACTGATATTCAGGTGCGAACCTACAAGGCGACCGAGGATTTCAAACGATCCTACGGCTACAGAAAATCTGCGGAGGCGGATGTGGAAGAAACCAAGAAAACAGCATTTCACGACTGCTTTGCGCGGCATACCCGTGATTTTGTCGAATACAACGGCTATTGGCTGCCCAACACGATGACCAATCATGGCGCCATTGCTGAATACTGGGCCTGCCGGGACAAGGTTGCCGTCATGGATCTTAGCCCATTGCGAAAATACGAGGTCGTTGGACCTGACGCGGAAGAGTTGATGCAGCTCTGCGTGACCCGCAACATGAAGAAACTAAGCGTTGGTCAGGTCGTCTATACGGCCATGTGCTATGAACACGGCGGGATGATCGACGATGGCACAGTCTATCGGCTGGGTGAGACCAATTTCCGTTGGATTGGCGGCAATGACACCAGTGGCTTGTGGCTGCAGGAGCAAGCGCTCAAGCGAAACATGAACGTCTGGGTTCGCAATTCGACTGATCAATTGCACAACATTGCAGTACAGGGCCGACACAGCCGAGAAATCCTGTCAAAGATATTCTGGACGCCACCCCAGCAGCCCACGATCGAAGAACTGCCGTGGTTCCGGCTGACCGTTGCTCGGGTTGGTGGTGTTCAGGGGACGTCAGTGGTTATTTCCCGGACTGGTTACTCTGGCGAGTTGGGATATGAGATCTTCTGTCACCCCAATGACGCGGTCGAGATCTTTGATCGTGTCTGGGAGGTTGGTCAGGAGTATGGAGTTACTCCTCTTGGTCTTGCAGCGCTAGACATGTTGCGGATCGAAGGTGGTTTGATCTTTGCCGGGTCGGAATTCGATGACCAAACTGATCCTTTCGAGGCTGGTATCGGCTTTACAGTTCCGCTGAAATCAAAGACCGATGATTTCATCGGTCGCACAGCGATTGAAGAACGCAAGGCTCATCCACACCGCAAGCTGGTTGGTTTTGAGGTCGAGGGCGGAACAATTCCATCGCCGGGCGATTGTGTGCGTATCGGAAAGGCGCAGGTTGGTGAAATCACAAGTGCGATGAAATCGCCTGTTCTGGGCAAAGTTATCGCTTTGGGTCGGGTTGCGACTACGCACGCTATCGACGGCGGTGATATCGAAATCGGTCAGTTGGATGGGCAGCAAAAGCGGCTGAAAGCCAAAATCGTGCCGTTCCCTCATTTTGATCCGACAAAAGAGCGCGTGAAGGGCATCTACCATGAAACAAATGTCCCAGATGCAGCTGAGTGAAGTACTGACCATTTACTTGGGGACTACATCGGCAAATCGCGCCAAATGTCGAATACCTGTTCGAATAACCAACTGCGGGTGAACCGATGAATAGCGCGGCAGCGTTTATTGCTGGATCTTTAGTGGCGATGACCACGGCGCTTGCACCAACTATTGGTTTCACGGACGAATGCACCCGGGTTTCCATGCTTGAAGATTACCTAACTACAGGTGCCGAGTCCGAAGGCGCAAATTGCGAAACCTTTGTTGGCCTGAACAACTCCAAAGGCGTTTCCTGTTATTGGCAATTTCCCTTCCGGGACGTTGCCGCCTTAGCGGCCTTTGACGAGTTGTCGGGCGAAGTCACACATTGCAAAGGTGGTGACCAACTGCCCAGCGACACGCCTGTCAACCATCCGGATAGTTACATGTTGTTTGAACTAATCCATGCAGATGAAGTTTATCGAGTTGCTAAAAAAGACAAAAGTCAGCTGAACCGCACTTTGGTTTTTTTAAGCGCCGAATTCGGGTCCTGATTGCCTTGGTTATTTTCGCGTAAGGCAATGTAAAAAAGGGAAATTTTAGAATATGCAGCCAATGCCTGCTATTCACGGCGGGGTCCATGGCCATAGAGAACACTAGGCGAATACCTCAGACACTTCATCTTTGACTTCTTTTTTGGGCGCTAGCATCAGGGCAATACTTGTCAGCCCGGTCAAAGTGATCATGAAAGCGCCGCACAGAGATACTCCAACCTGAATTAAGATATGGCGTGCCTTAAAGGGCGCGACAACTATGTCGTTCCGTCCCGGCACGCTTAAAAATGCGAGGGTGGCGATCAAACCGGCAGTGGTCAAAAATAGAAGGTTGCCCAGATCAGAACTGATGTTCCCATCAAGTTGCTGCACCAAAAATGACACCGACAGGGCGACTGTGAATACAGTGATCGCGATGACAAACCTGGGCAAAAGGCGATGAGCTTTAAACACAAACCAATTCATAGGCGGGAATAATTTGGGAAACCTGACTAAACTAAGTCCTGCTCGTATCTTCGTCGTGTGACGTCAATAACAAAGCCAGGTGTCGTATCTTATCGCTTCGTTGAATCGCTTATCTCTTCTTCGAGAACATCGCGCCAGAACCAAAAGAGATCAGTTAACAACTTAAGATTGCGTGCCGACAGGCATTCTACTATCGATAAGCCCATGAGCCGTTGCCTGCGATTGATTTACTTAACCAGCTTTTTACTAGTGCCTCACATGACAGTTGCTCTAGAGGCTACCGAAAATCCCGTTGAGATCGGCGAAAGCGGCGAAGCCTATCTGAAAGCGATAAGAATAAGCAGTGTCGATTCAGACGTAGCTTACTATGACCCCTCAAGACCACCGCCACCGATGCAGACGACACAGGAACCTCGTCCGCCGTCTGAGACAAATAGATGGTCAACAAAAGGCGGTGTGAATTTTCCGACAATGCTGATTTCCGCCGCGATCCTCATGGCAATCGCCTTTGTTTTTGTCCGCTACGGTAGCGGCTTTGCCGTTACACTGGGGCGCGAAGGCGAGAATACGGAAAGCGAGCGTGGGGGACGGTCACCGCATGCCGCGACAACGACGCCGTCAAGTCCGGGCAACTTGAATTTGATCCTGCGCATCGGGGATCGACGCGAAGCTTTGATCCAGTTGGCGCAAGCCGCCCTGAGTGCAGCGATTAAGGCCAATGGCGTGCTGCTGCAGCGCAGCTGGACCGCGCGCGACGCATTACGTCATCTTCCAAAGGACCAAAATTACCTCAGTGCGCTGCGCAATCTTGTTCTGGCAAGCGAAAGGGTGCATTTCGGAGGGCGTGATGTAAGTGAGGAAGATTTCCAGGCCCATGTTGCCGAGATCCGCCCGCTGTTGACTGAGATGCCCGAATGACGCATTCGGCCACCGAAGAAACACAACGTGGCTTCAGGAGTGAGACCCTGATTATTTTGGGTTTCGTGGCGCTGCTGCTGTTTACTGTCTTTTACGTCATATCCCAACGCCAGCAGGTTCTGAGAAGTTCTCCGTCGGGGTTTGACGGGCTGCGGATCTGGCTAAATTCAAATGAGGTAAGCGCGCAGAGTTTTCTGGGTGGGTGGCAGGTCGATCAGGAAACCGTTGGCCTGCTGGTGCTGCCGCTATTCGACACTTCCTTGGACGAAGACCGAGTTCATCCGCGCACTAAAGAGGAACTGCTGTTACAGCAGGATGAATACGATCTGCGGCTCGACGCTGTATTGGAAAAGGCTGTCCGGGTACCGACACTTCTGATCCTGCCGAAATGGCGCAGCGGGATGCGGCTGACCGGCCGGGCACATCCGGTTTTGCTAAGCCGGCAGCAGCAGATTGAAACCGTGCTAAAACAGTTGACCGGACAGAGGGACGCACAGATCGAATACGCGCGCGCGCCTTTCACGGATTTCGATTATTTTGACGCCGAAGACGTCCGGCATTCCGCTCAAATCTATGCGGCACAACTATTCACCAACGCCGACTGTTCTCCGCTGATTGGCAACTCAGACGCTATGCTTCTGGCCGAGTGCCCGCTGGCGAGAGGTGGCAGCGACGCGCGAGTGCTGGTGCTGTCGGACCCGGATTTGCTGAACAATCATGGGCTGCGCATTGGCGACAATGCAGCTATCGCGCACAATCTCCTGAGTTCTCTTGCGGCAGAACGCAACGTGATGATCGACTACAGCCGTGAAGTCTGGCTATCGGACCCCGCGGAGAGCGTGCGCTATGAACGCAGCTGGACGGATCTGAAGCAGTTTTTTGGACCGCCATTCCTGATGCTGTGGCTGGGTGGGGTCCTGGCGTTGGCGCTGTTTATCTGGCGTTCATGGCAACGCTATGGCCCGGTGCAGGCCGAGGATGACGACGATACAAGCGCAAAGTCGCTGGCAGTGCGCGCGCGGGCGCGCCTAATGCGGCTGTCAGATCAAGACGGAGCTTTGACCGGCGAATACGCAAAGGCACGGCTGGCGGCCTCAGCATCAGCCTTGTTTGGCCCGGCGCTTGCCCATCACTATGCCGAACCAAAGGTCTTTTTGGATTATGTAGCACGGCACAATCCGGATCTCTCTCGTAAGCTGGAAACGGTGTTGAAGACCATCCGGAACCTTCCACATCGGATTCCTGCGGCAGAGGCAATGCGCCATGTGGATGAACTTGAAGCGCTTTTGGAGCAGATAACGAATGACACTTGAAACATTACACGCGCGTTCTGAAGCTTTGCGTGCGGAGATCGGAAAAACGGTGCTAGGGCAGGAAGATGTGGTCGAACTGCTTCTGATCTCGCTTTTTGCGCGTGGTCATGTGCTGCTGGAAGGGCCGCCGGGCACTGCCAAAACTCTGTTGGCTCGCAGTTTTGCCGCAGCACTGGACTTGGAATTCGGGCGTATCCAATTCACCCCCGATTTGATGCCCGGTGATGTACTGGGCACCTCGATCTTCAATTTTCAGACCAATGATTTCGTCCTCACGCGGGGTCCAGTCTTTACTCAGGTGCTCCTTGCGGATGAGATTAACCGCGCTCCTCCCAAAACCCAGGCGGCGCTGTTGCAGGCAATGAACGAACGCACGGTTACCATTGATGGTAGCGATCATTCTTTGGGCAGCGAGTTCATTGTCGTGGCCACCCAGAATCCCATCGAGCAACAAGGCACCTATCCATTACCCGAGGCGCAGTTGGATCGGTTTCTTTTTAAGCTTGAAATCGACTTCCCTCCCGAAGCGATCGAGATCGCGATCCTGCGCCAGCATGCCAATGCCCCGATCGAAAGCGGTATGGAAACCGATGTACTGTCAAAGACCTTAGATGCAGCTGCTCTCGCGGAAAGCCGGGCGCTGATCGACAGTATCATTCTAGATGACGATATTCTCGCCTACATTCTGCGGCTGGTTCGGGCAACACGGGAAAGCGCTGAAATTGCTTTTGGCGCTTCTACCCGTGCTGCTGATGCATTGGCGGCGGCGACGCGGGCACAGGCCGGATTAAACGGGCGGGATTTCGCAATACCGGATGATGTCAAACGGCTTTTCGTACCGGCACTGCGCCATCGAGTGGTGTTGGGTGCGTCGGCCGAGATTGAAGGCCGGAGCTCTGCTATGGTTCTTGACAACATCCTCAACCAGATCGAGGCCCCCCGCTGATACGTCCGTCCACAAGATTGCTCAGTGCTGCCTGCGCCGCTCTTGTTCTGTCGGTTCTGAGTGTCGCAATTTTTGGCGGGCTACGCGAACTGGCGTTGGCACCATGGGTGCTGTTGGCACTGTTAATATCAGCGGATCTGCTGATATCCTTTAGCCGTCGTAAGCAGTTGAATTTCGACATGCGGCCAGAAATCTTTGTCGGCGAATTGCAGGTGCTTAACTTGCATGTCCCTAACGCTCCGAAGGACCTGACGGCGCGGCTAAAATGGCCCAAAGGTTTGAGTGGTGCTGCCGAGGTCGAGTTCATGATCGGCCCGGATGGGACGGGATCAGCTGAGATTAACTGTCGTGGTGTACGGCGCGGTGTCTGGGCGTTTGAACATCTTTGGCTTCATTGGTCGTCACGCCTGAAGCTTTTTGATTTCGTGCCGCGATTGGAATTCACGCTAGAGGTCCGGGTGGTGCCCAATATTCGACTTATCCAGTCCGGCGAGATCGCCACGACTGTGCAGTCCACGCTTTATGGCGTGAAGGAAAACCGCGCCATCGGAGAAGGATCTGAATTTCACCAGCTTCGTGATTTCGTGCAAGGCATGGACGTAAAGTCAATCGACTGGAAACGTTCGGCCAAGCGGCGGGGGCTTGTGGCCAAAGAGTTAAGGGCCGAGCGCAATCACCACGTCATCGTAGCGCTGGATAACGGTTACCTGATGCGCGAAGAGATTGCCGGTTTACCCAAGATCGACCACGCGGTTACATCTGCTTTGGCCGTGGCTTGGGCGGCTGCAATCGGCGGCGATCTGGTAGGGTACTACGCCTATGACGTGCGCCCGCGATCCTTTGTGGCACCGCGAGCCGGGCGCCAGACCTTTGCACGCCTACGCAGTTGGACCAGCGAGCTGGACTATGTGGGCCATGAAACCAACCATACGCTGGCGCTGACTGAACTGAATGCCCGCACCCCAAAGCGCAGCCTGATCATTATTTTTACCGATTTCATCGACACGACCTCGGCAGAATTGCTGGTCGAGAACATCGCCATTCTGGCCAAGCGTCACTTGCTGATTTTCGTCACTATCCGTGATCCTGAGGTCGAAGCGTTGGTGGGGTCTGCACCCAAGGACTTGGATGGTGTTGCCACTCTGGTGGCGGCAAACCAGACCATCAGTGAACGTCGTCTGGTTCTGGAAAGATTGGCGAGGTTGGGGGTTACCGTGCTGGATGCGCGTCCGGATACGGTGACGGCCAAGTTGATCTCGACCTATCTGGAAATAAAAGCGCGGGAGTTGATCTGATGGCGGAAAGCGACCTCATCCGCTCGGCCCGGTTCCGGAAAGAGCGGGAAGCAGACTGGCAGCATTTAGAAACCTTGGTCGCCCAAGCTGAACGTGTGGGATTGCAGCGGATGGACTTCGCAGCCGCCCGCGATCTGGCCGCGCTTTACCGAAATGCGACCACATCGCTGGCGATTGCACGCGAAATCTCGTTGGACAAGGCGCTGCTGGACTATCTTGAGGCACTGACTGCGCGCGCGTATCTGTCGGTTTATGCCCCTCAGGAACGTCTCGGCGGGCTTGTGCGCAAGTTTTTTACAAGTGGGGCGCCGACTGCAGTGCGTCGGTCCTGGTTGTTCATCCTGATAGGTTTCTTGTGCATGGGGCTAGGGGTTTTAGCGGGGTATCAGCTGTTTCTGGAAAACCCGGCCTGGTATCATGTGTTCATGCCGCCGGAACTGGCCGGAGGTCGCGGACCCACATCGACCACTCAAGAACTGCGGCAAGTGATTTATGATCAGGATCCCAGCGCCACGGGACTTGGGGCCTTTGCCACGTTCCTTTTCTCGCACAACACGCGCATTGCGATCTTTGTGTTTGGGCTTGGGGTTTTCCTTTGTGTGCCGGCGGTCCTGTTGACCTTCTATAACGGGCTGTCGCTAGGGGCGTTTTACGCGTTGCACGTAGAGCGCGGACTGGGCAGCGATCTGGGCGGTTGGTTGTCTATCCACGGTGTGACCGAGCTGTCGGCGATCTGTATTGCCTGTGGCGGCGGCATTCAACTGGGCGCAGCTATCCTGTTTCCGGTGCAACGAAGCCGCCGCGCTGCTTTGCGCCATGCAGGGCGGGATGCGGTGAAGCTTGCGCTGGTGGCGGCTTTAATGCTGGTCGTCGCTGCCTTTGTCGAAGGGTTCGGCCGCCAGCTTATTCAGGACAAAAGCACCCGGTACGTGATTGGCTGGGGGTTGGGACTATGCTGGCTGGCTTGGTTCACCTTGGGCGGTAGGGCACGGAAATGAGGCTTTGGCGACGCAAACGTGAAACGGCGCCATCAGTGGGTGAGCTGATCCCACCTGAAGGCATACCTCTCTACCTAGAGGTAGCGGGGCTGGGGGTGCGGCTTGCTGCTCAGATCACGGATGTGGGCATCACGCTGATCGCCGCCGTCGCCGTGCTGGTTCTGCTTGTTTCTGTGGGGTATGGCGATCCGAGCACACTGATCGCCATAGGCAGTCTGCTCTTTTTCATAATCAGGGTGCCCTATTACGTCATAGCCGAGTTGGCCTGGAATGGGCAAACTTTGGGCAAGCGTCTGATGAAGATCAAGGTTGTTTCACATGATGGCAAGTCGCTGAGCACCCATGCCCTGGTGCTTAGGAACCTGATGAAGGAGGCCGAGATCTTCCTTCCTGCAACCCTGCTGCTGACACTCGATGACAAGTCTCCAGTTGCTACAGGGGTGGCTCTTGCCTGGATTCTGGGCGGGCTGCTTGTGCCGCTATTGAATCGTCACAGGCAGAGACTGGGCGACCTTATTGCGGGCACCCACGTGATCCATTTGCCGGTCCCAGTGTTGCTGACAGATTTGGCTCAGACGCCGGTCAAAGAGACGGCGTCAGCTAAAAGTTACACCTTTCTCGCTCATCAGCTTGATCACTATGGCGCATTCGAGTTGCAAGCCCTTGAAAAGCTTTTGCGGGCGCAGGAGAAGAACACCGTGCCGGTTCGGTCAAACAGCAACAGGGCCACCATAGAAAGCGTTGTCGAAAAGATCCGCCAAAAGATCAGTTACGCGAACAAAGTGCCCGAGGCGGAGCGGTTGAAGTTCCTAAGGGCTTTCTACAATGCGCAGCGTGAATACCTTGAAAAGCGCCAATTGTTCGGTGAGCGTCGCAAAGACAAACATTATGCGGCTGAAAACAACCGCCCGTGATTAAATCTGGCAACTGCCCTTTTTCTGACCAAAAATCGACTTGTAGTGGCCGTTTTCAAACTCAATTACGGGTGTCATAAGGATACTGCAGACAACTTTTAGACGATTTTCATGCAGTAGTAATACCACAAAAGAATAGTGAGGTTTCATAATGGCCAGCACGACAGAATATGGTGACAGAGAGTTTCTGGGCGTCGGAAGTATCGTGGGTGAGAGTTTTTCGATTCTCTTCAAGAATTTCATATCCGTCATCCTGTTGGCGCTGGTGCCAATGTTCTTGAGCTCACTTATTGCGGGCATGTTAGTAGGGGCGGATGTCGCCTTGGGTGTAGAAGAACCCGATTTCAGCACGTCTTCTAACGTGACGACCTGGGTGATGACGATTGTTCTACAAATTGTATTCTATGCCCTGACAACAGCCCTTCTGGTGCAACTGGCATATGATTCCAAACTCGGGCGTCCGCTTCAGTTG
Organism: Ruegeria atlantica; assembly: GCF_013032505.1. Lineage (GTDB taxonomy): Bacteria > Pseudomonadota > Alphaproteobacteria > Rhodobacterales > Rhodobacteraceae > Ruegeria > Ruegeria atlantica_F. Next base: position 740,761 of record NZ_WQCG01000002.1, on the reverse strand, counting down.
GCTCGCTATTTTTCGCCAGCGTTGCGCGCAGCTGTCCCTATCGCAATCCTGACGACGATCAGCAGTATTCTGGCCGGATTGGCATCGATCGCTCTGATCATTCCCGGTCTATGGGTTTACGCAGTCTTTTCGGTGGTTGCGCCAGCCGTGGTGATCGAGGGGGCCGGGTTTGGCGGGCTTGGTCGCAGCGCGGCACTGACCAAAGGATATCGCTGGCCAATCTTCGGCGCTTTGCTGCTGATTGGTATTTGCGCCGGGATCGTCAATTTCCTCGCGGGAATTGGTGCTGGTCTGTTGGCTGGAGTCGGAAGCTGGGCAATGATGGTCGGGTTTTCGGTTATCGCAGCGCTTTCTGCCGGTTTGACCGGTATCTCGATCGCTCTGATTTATGCCCGTCTGCGCGAGATCAAAGAAGGGGTGACCGTCGATCAGATTGCATCCGTGTTTGACTGACTTCCTAGTTATCAGGGACGTCGAAAAGGATGCGATCACATTTTTACGGCCGAAGGCACATACTTGCGCCTTCGGTCGCCCAAATCCAGAAAAGGCACAACCGCCTAATTGCGACCCCCAGCCCGCATTTCTGCCCTATTCAAACGCTCGCAGCGAACGTCTTCGATGCCGGTCGGGACGCAAAGATAAGTTCCCAGATTTAGGTTCAGCCCAGAACACCATCGCTTTTGTGCAAATCTATTTTTTGCGTCAATTTCTATTCTAGAATTGAATTCGTGCCGCTCACGGGCACCCTCAAGTTAGAACAAACTGCACATTGAATGTAATTTTTCCAAGGATATTGGGGTTGTGAAAGCGCGCACTGGAACCGTGCCCGAAGGATGTTCGATCAAACCATTAATAAAACTACTGTGCCTGTGAGCGTTGGAAAAGACACGCCTATACATTGGCGGCGACTCCCGGTAAGAGGCGGTCTTTAACCTTGGAAGATGCGTTGATTGCAATACCGCAAGGCTCGCATCCCCCGGCTGACACAAAGAACACCACCGTGAAACAGACCATCGCAGATGCGCTTGCCCGTAAGGGTTATGATACTTTGACACAAGTCCAGCAGGCCGTGACACAGCCCGGTCTGGAAGGACGCGATATGTTGGTGTCGGCGCAAACCGGATCAGGAAAGACAATTGGGTTCGGGTTGGCGATTGCACCACAGTTACTGGGCGAAGACGAGGCATTCGGGGCTTCTGGCGCGCCGTTGGCTTTGGTCGTTGCGCCGACGCGTGAGTTGGCCATGCAGGTCAAGCGCGAGCTGAGCTGGCTGTACTCGGATGCTGGTGCGTTTCTGGCCTCGTGTGTTGGTGGCATGGATATGCGTGACGAGCGCCGCGCCCTGGCGCGCGGGGCGCATATTGTTGTCGCAACGCCGGGGCGGCTGCGCGATCATATCATGCGCGGTTCCATTGATCTGACCGCGATCCGGGCCGTGGTGCTGGATGAAGCCGATGAAATGCTGGACCTTGGGTTTCGCGAGGATCTTGAGTTCATTTTGGACGAAACCCCCGCCGAGCGGCAAACGTTACTGTTCTCGGCCACCGTCCCGCGTGCCATTGCAAATCTGGCAACGCGCTATCAGCGCGACGCCGAACGCGTGAGTACGGTCAGTGAGAAAACACAACATGCCGATATCGAATACCGTGCGATGATGGTGGCGCCGCGGGACGGCGATAACGCTATTATCAACGTGTTGCGGTATTATGAGGCACCCAACGCAATTGTTTTCTGTAACACACGCGCGATGGTGTCGCGACTAACGACGCGCCTTTCCAACCGCGGGTTTTCGGTGGTGGCTCTGTCTGGTGAGTTGACGCAGAGCGAACGATCTAATGCGCTGCAGTCGATGCGCGACGGGCGGGCCAGGGTTTGTGTGGCGACAGATGTCGCCGCGCGGGGGATCGATTTGCCAAACTTGGATTTGGTCGTCCATGCCGAATTGCCCAATAGTCACGAGACGCTTTTGCACCGCTCGGGGCGCACAGGTCGAGCTGGACGAAAGGGCGTAAGTGCCTTGGTGGTAGAGCCATCATCGCGAAAAAAGGCCGAGCGCATTCTGAAATTCGCAAAACTCACCGCTGATTGGGGTGTTGCACCGTCGGCAGACGACGTGAACGAACGTGATCAGGCTCGGATGTTTGCATCGGATGACTGGCAGGTCGAGATCACCGAGAGCGAGCGGGCCGCGGTTCAGCATCTGGTTGGGGAATTTACCGCCGAACAAATCGCGGCAGCGTATCTTCGTCAGTACAAATTGCGCCATTCAGCGCCGGAAGAGTTAGCCCCGGTGACGGCAGACCGCCCGAAACCGCGCGCCGCTTTTGGTCCCAGCGTTTGGTTCTCTCTATCTGAAGGCCGCAACCAAAACGCGTCGCCGCGTCATCTGTTGCCGATGATCTGCAAGGCGGGTGACCTGACCAAAGACGATATTGGGGCGATCCGGATTGCCGATGACGTGTCTTACGTCGAGATCCGCGAAGCTAGCGTTGCTGGCTTTCTGGCGGCTGTTGGCGCAGATATGAAAATAGAAGGCTCGAAAGACGTTGTTCGTTTAGATGGTGCGCCTGACGTGCCCGCGTTTGAACGTCCAAGGTCCAACCGAGCGCCCAAGGGAAAACCACGTCCGCGCAAAGGGGACACCACCCCCGTAGATTGGAACGACGCGCCAGCGCCACGTAAACGGAAACCCAAGCCCGAAGATCGCAAACCGCATAAATCGGCGGAACACCGTTCCAAACCGAACCGATCGAAAGAACAGGGATTGGCACCGCGCAGGGACTCGTCTGCGTCCGGTTCAACGGGCGAGGTCGAAGCGAAATTCACCGCAACGAGCGCAAAGAAGAAATCCCACAAAGCGCCTGCAGGCAAAAGTAAAGACGCCAGCTTAAAGCCCGGCGGCAAAGCCACCAAAGGCCCGCCGCCGCCCAAGGGAAAACCCAGCAGCAAAAAAAATCGCGCGCGCGCTGCAGCGGCGAAATCGGGTAAAGGCGGAGACGCTCTGCCGAAACGCCGCAAGACCTAGCGCCTTTGGTGGTCCGGGTCGGCGTCAGCGGTCCAGCCCCGCTGACGCTCAGTCTTGATCGTCAACGATTTCGAGTATCCGGTTGCGCTGTATCTTGCCCGAAGGCCCCTTCGGCAGGTCCTGCAGAATGTGAACCTCGTCAGGGGATTTGAACCGACCCAGCTTGGTTTCACAAATCTCCAACAGAGTCAGTGATGTCAGCTCGGAACCATCCCGGATTTTGACAGCGGCCTCAACGGTTTCACCATAGCTGAGGCAGGGACGCGCGAAAGCTGCAGCTTCGACAACATCGGGATGGGAATACAGCGCCTCGTCAATCTCACGCGGGGCGATGTTTTCGCCGCCCTTTATGATCAGTTCTTTCAAGCGGCCGGTGACATAGACGTATCCATCCTCGTCCATACGCGCCAAATCACCGGTGCGTAGCCAACCATCGGTTGTGAAAGTGCCTGCGGTCGCATCGGCGTCTTTGAGGTATTCAAGCATCACATTTGGTCCGCGTATGACCAACTCACCTTCGGTTCCGTGCGGGACAGGCTGTTGGCTTGCGTCCAGAATTGCCGCGTCATTTCCGAATGCAACACCGGGCGAGCCGATCTTGCGCACGCCCGGTGGAAGCGGGTTCGACAGGATCTGTGCCGCGGTTTCCGTAAGCCCCATGGTTTCGACGATGGGAACCTCGAACCTCTCTTCAAATGCGCGTTGTACATCGGGTGCCAGCGCGGATGAGGCAGACCGCCCAAACCGCAACCTATGGCGGGTTTGGGCATCCGGGTTGGTGTCAGATTGCAGCAGATGAGAGATGATGGTCGGGACAACCGAAAACCATGTTGCCTGAGTTTTACCAAGATTGTCCCAGAACCGGCTGGTCGAAAACCGTTCGCACATGGCCAGGGAGCCGCCAGAGACGAGGGTTCCCATCACCGTCACGCAAAGCCCGTTGATGTGGTAGATCGGCAAGACGCAGAAACCGCGATCCGAATCTGTCAGTTCATGCGCGACAGCGGTGGTCCAGCCGCCCGCCAAAAGGCTGGAATGCGTATGAACGACACCTTTGGGCCGACCGGTTGTGCCCGAGGTGTACATAAGCAGGGCATGGTCTGCGGGCGCCAGATCATAAAGCTCGGTATCCGCGTTATCAGCTTCTTCGATCTGTAAAGGCGTAGTTACGGCGGAATCGGCTGTTCGGTTAAATAATTCCGCTTGATCCGGGTGCACGAATGCAAATCGCGCGCCGCTGTGTTCGAGGGCGTAGGCCACGGCACTGTCGCCCGCGACAAGATTGATCATAGTCGCCCGGAACCCACCGTAGAGAACGCCGAACAAAGCGATCAGCGCCTCGCGGCAATTGGGATAGACGAGTGCGACGCTTTCGCCTTTCTGCACGCCTAGGCGGGTCAACATGCTTGCCACGTTTCGGGCCGAGTTGCGCAGCTCCGCCCAGTTCAAATCCTGAGTGCCATCGGGAAAAACGAACCCGGTTCCGCCCTGATCGGCCCTTAGGTCCAGCCAGTCGCGGACCGTTCCCTTTGGCGGTTCCATCATTGGCCGGCCTCCCTCCAATACGCGCCGAATACATCTTCGAGCGCGGGTTCGCGGGGGGGTATTTCACGCACAATTTTGGTGGTTTGGACGAAGTGCCGCCAGTGCAGATTAGTATCAATGGAGTTTCCGCCCCAGCTGCCGCATCCCATCGAAAGAGAAAAGGGCATCCCATTATTGAAGCTACCACCGGTGGCAAAGGTATGCGCCTGATTGACGATCACCCGGCAGGTGGGTAGCTCGCGTCCCAGCTCAACGGCGCGCCCGTCGTCGCTGGTGTGGATACCGACCGAATGTCCGGCACCTTGATGGGCCAGAACGCGCCCTGCGGTGGCTTTCGCGGCGGCATAGTCCGAGGCCCGGTAAAGCGCCAGAACACGGCTCAGCTTCTCTCCGGACAGGGGGTGATCAGGGCCGATTCCGTCGGTTTCTACTGCCAGAAATTTCGTACCTTCGGGGACTTTTCCTTCCATCCCCAATGCCTCAAGCATCTTGTCGGCATCCTGCGCGATAGCTGATCGGTTGAGGTGCCCGTCCGGCCAAAGACGCGCTATGATGCCATCGGCATCGGATGCAGGCACCAGAGCGCCGCCTTCTGCTGCCATTGCCGCAACAAAATCGTCGTAGACGGCGTCCACAACCACAACTGCGTTCTCGGACGAGCAGGAGGTTGCATTGTCAAAGCACTTTGAGGCTGTGATCTTTGTAGCGGCGGCTGCCAGATCGGCAGTTTCGTCGACGATCACAGTGACATTGCCCGCGCCGACCGCGACAGCGGGTGTGCCGCAGGACTGGGCCCGGTGGACATTGTTTTGGCTGCCAGTGCAGATCACCCGATCCGAGGTTTCCATCAGCCGTTGGGTTTTGGCCTTTGATCCTGGCCTTGGAATCATCTGGACCAGATCCCGGTCCAGCCCCAGCTTGTCAAATTCGGCGTGAATGAAACGTAGCAATAGTTCACAGGACGCCACACCCTTGGGCGAGGGGGCGACGACGATCGCGTTTCCCCCTTTCAGGGCATTGATGATGTTGTTGGCCGGGGTCGCGGCTGGATTGGTCGAAGGGACCACTGCGCCGATGACACCGATTGCACGAGCGATTTCAGTGATGCCTGTTTCGGGGTCATCGCTGATGATGCCATGTGTCTTTGCCCTTGCTATGTCGCGCAATAGGCCCAGAGTCTTACGGTGGTTTTTGGTGATCTTGTCGGGGACATTGCCCAGCCCGGTGGTTTCAACCGCCAACTCCGCCAGCGCCTGATTGCGTGCGGGTTCCATGATCGCCCAACCCGCTGCCAGTGCTGCTTTGTCATATAGCGCCTGACTGCCTGCTGCCTCGTAAGCTGCCTGAGCCTTGCGAGCCTGCGCCACGATCCGGTCAACTTCGGCACTTTCGGGGGCTATGTCGTTTGGAGCGTTCATTTTTGTCCTCGATTGGTTGCCCGGGGCAGGCGCAGCCCGCCCCGGTGGAGTCATTCAGAGACCGGCAAGCAGTTCATTCAGCGTCTGTTGGCGCTGTGCCCACATCTCGATCACTTCCTCACGTGTCATGATGTGCATGGGCGAGCCGCCTGCCTCCATCTTCTTGGCAACGCGGGAATTGGCGAACATTTCGGGCACAGTTGCTGCCAGTTTCTCGATCACCTCAGGAGGTGTTCCCTTGGGCACCATCACACCCCGGAAGTTGACCGAGGAGTTGTCCACGTCCAGCCCCTGTTCCATCATCGTAGGAACATCCGGCAGAAACGCGTTGCGTTCCAGATCAGCGACGCCGAGAATTTTCACATTGCCCGCCTCTTGCGCACGGAACGCATCGGACAGGTTGTTGATACCGCCCATAACTTCACCGGCGATGACGGCCTTCATTGCTGCTGCTCCACCGCCTTTGGTCGGGATATAGGCCATCTTGGTTCCGGCGGCCTTGTCGATCTGCAGCGCGGCAATGTGGTGGCCCACAAACAGACCTGCGCCAGATACGGTCAGCTTGCCGGGGTTCTCTTTGGCAAAGGCCACGACATCGTCCATCGAGTTGAACTCGCTGTCGGCACCAACCACGAACACAGCCGGATCTGCACCCCAGTTTGCGATGGGTTCAAAGCTGTCCGCCGAATACTCGACACCACCCTTGATCGACTGAGCGATGAAGTGGGGCACGTTGTACGCGGCCAGTGTGTATCCGTCGGGGTCAGCTTGTGTGGCGAACCAGTTCCAACCGACGCGCCCGCCGGCACCAGGTTTGTTGATGATGGCAATCGGCATTCCCAGCGCATCCTCATTCCCGGCGGTCATGGTGACGATCCGCGCCTGAAAGTCGGTCGCCCCACCGGCGCCATAGCTGACCATCATCATCAGCGGTCGTTCGGGATATTCTTCGGCTATTGCCGCGCCAGTCAGGCCCGCCAGCGCCAGAGCTGCCCCTGCTATAAATCGTTTCATTTTGCGTTTCCTCCCTGATTAAGTTCACCCGCTTCCCATGCGGTCAGAACAGAATTTCTCTTGGTGTGTAGACGTTCAAAAGCATGGCAAAGAGCCCGTACATCACCGCAACAAAGACCACGGTAATGGTCCCGCGTTTGACCCAGGTTTTGACCTCGGAATGGGGGGCGGGGTCATAGATCGACAGCAGGATGAAAAATGCGATGGTCGTCGCGGTGTAGAACCCCAGCGTTTTTGCCGCCCAGAACACATAGATCAGCATGATGATCAGACCGGGCAGCATGTTCACGAACATTGTTCGCGTCACGCCATTGCCGACCTTGGATAGTCCCATGACCGCTTTGCCAAAGGTCCATCCGGCCAACACTACAAAGACTGTTGCAATAAGGCGCGGAAACAGGAAAGCCTCAGCGGGTTGCTGCGTGTAGCTGACCCATGTGACCCAAAGACCAACTGCGAAGACCAGGCCTGACCCGAATATATGTTGCGACCGGTTCATGCCTGCGCCTCCTCTTTAGTGGTGTAGCGCCGGCTGCGCAGCTCCATCCAGACCGAGTAGGCGATTGAGGCCAGTACTACCGCGATCAGGAACAAGTTCAATCCACCGGTCATGAAGTACGACGCCTTGCCCACGGTCGCGTCAGCGATCATTCCGCCCTGGATAAAGTTGGCTTCGGCGATGGGGCCAAGGATCAGGCCAAGCACCAGCGGCGCAGCCGAGAAGCCAAAGCGCTCTAGGAAGAACATGCCGATGCCGAGGCACGCCATGACATAGACATCGCCCATTGAACCTTGGACCGAATAAGCGCCGAAAACCGAAAGCGCCAGAACGATTGCGGCCATGACAGATTGAGGAACCTGTGCGACTCGCGCCGCAAGACCCGCAACGTAAAGGCCGAAGATACACATCAGCACCTGCCCGATCAGCATGGAGTTAATGAAGGTCCAGGCGACATCGGGGTGATTGTCGAAAAGGTCCGAACCCGGGAAAATTCCGTGGATCAGCAACCCGCCCAACAACACAGCCGCGGTTGGGCTGCCGGGTATGGATAGCGTCAGCAGGGGCACAAGCGATGGGCCAACCATTGCGTTGTTGGCAGATTCCGCGGCGATTACGCCCTCGGAATGCCCGGTGCCGAACTTATCCTTTTCCGATGAAAACTTCTTTGTTTGATCATAGGCGACAAGGCCAGCTATCTGTCCTCCGACGCCAGGGATCAGGCCGATGATCGAGCCCGTCAGCGTCCCGATACTCAGCGCACGGGTGCGACTGAACAGTTCCTTGAACGCCGCCATGATTGAATGGCGTTGGACTTCGATCACTTCGGCACCGGTGTTGTGGCGGCCTTTGGCGAACATGGTCAGGACCTGCGGGATTGCAAACAGACCAATCAACGCGGCAATGATGTTGATGCCGCCGCCCAATGCGGGGTGAAAGATAAAGCGTTGTGCACCCATGATGTCGTCGAACCCAATTGTGGCCAGCCACAACCCGATACAGCCGGACAACAACCCTTTGACCACTGAAGCGGAATCCAGCGTCCCGATCACCGTGACCCCCAGAATAGCCAGCCAGAACAGGTGCGAGGGGCCAAACGCTAACGCCCACTTTGCCAGAACCGGGGTCAGGAAAATCAGCAGAAGAACGCCGAAAATGCCGCCCACAGCCGAAGCTAGGAAGGACAGTTGCAACGCCCGCGCCCCCTGACCCTGTTTAGCCATCGTGTGGCCATCCAATGTGGTGGCGATATTCGCCGGTGCGCCAGGGATTTTTAGAAGGATAGCGCTGACGGCCCCACCGGCCACCGTCGAGGTATAAGCCGCCCCCAACAGGATCAGGCCCTGCGCGGCCTCAAGTTGGAAGGTGAACGGGATCAGCAGGGCCACCGCCATCGTTGGTGACAGGCCGGGGGTCGCGCCCAGAATTAGCCCTCCGATCGTGCCGCCCAAGAGCAGCAAAAACGATAGCGGCGTGAACACATCTCCAAAGTAGTAAATGAATTCCATTCAGGGCCTCCCAACCCGTATGTTCGCACTTTCACTTTTGTTGACAAATCAGGTTAGGGGATGAAAATAGTATTGCAAATGTTTTCATAAATTCAGTCGGGAATGACGAAATTATGGCTAATTTTCAAAAAGATAAGGTGGACATAGTGGCCGTCGCAAAGGCTGCAAAGGTGTCACCGTCGACGGTTTCCCGCACCTTCAATCATCCCGATCTGGTGAACCCGGCGACTCGCAAAAAGATCAACAAGGCAGTGCAGCGACTGGGCTATATCCGCAACCGCGCCGCCCAAACAATGCATGGAAAACGGTCAGGGACAATTGGACTTGTTGTGCCCACAATCAACCACGCGATTTTCTCTGAGGTTATTCAGGCTTTCTCGGATTCGATCGACAAGGCGGGGTTCAGTCTGTTGCTGGCATCGCACGGGTATGATCTGGATCGGGAATACGCGATGGTTCGCAAGTTTCTTGAACACCGCGTGGACGGCGTGGCGCTGGTTGGGTTGGAACATTCCGATGCCACCAACCGGTTGATCAAGCAGCAAAAGATACCAGCGTTGGCGATCTGGAACTACGCGCAGGACTCGCCCCTTCCTTGTGTGGGGGCGGACAACCATCTTGCCGGGCGCCTGGCAGCCGCGCATTTGTTGGAACTGGGGCACCGTGACATCGGATTGATCTTTCCGGAAACCCAGGGAAACGACCGCGCGCAGCACCGCCTTTCCGCCGTGCATGACGCGTTGGGCGAGCAGGGGGTTTCAGTGCCCGATGAACATGAAACTCAGGCGCCCTACAGTGTTTCTCAGGCCAAGCAAGCGGCGTTGGTGTTGTTGACGGCGCCAAAACGACCTACGGCATTGTTGTGTGGGAATGACGTCATTGCACAGGGCGCACTGTTTGCTGCCCAAAAGCTTGGTTTGCGCGTGCCAGAGGATTTGTCGATCATAGGTATCGGAGATTTCAAGGGGTCAGCGGATGTTGAGCCCGGCCTTACGACCATCCGCATTCCTGCGGAAACCATCGGAGCGTTGGCAGGTGAGAAATTCACCGACTTCATTACGTCGGATAATCCCCAACATTTCAGCATCCGCTGTGAATTGGAATGTGTCGCCAGACAAACAACGCGTTTGCTGGCGACCTCATAGGCTAATGCAGAATAGCTGCGCCGTTAGGCGATGATCGCCTCAATCTTATCCAATGTGGCCGCATTGACGGCAACGCCGTCGGTCTGTGCCTGACTCCGTTTGCTGCCGCGTCCATCCCCGGGCAGATGGGCGCCGTTCTGAGCACGGATCGCGCCAACCAACTCGCTGATCCCCGAAGCAAAAGCGTCACCAGAGGTCGCAGAGGGATCTATTGCGACGAAGAACTGCCCGGTTTTGGGTGGTCCGCCAGCGGTGCCGGAGAAGGGAGAGGCGTTAATGCCAAGGGTCGCCCCGGTCAAAGCCGCGGCCAGGACCTCGGTTAGCAGGGCAACACCGACACCTTTGTAACCGCCGGACGGCGCCATCGACCCCTTGAGGCCAACATTGGGGTCCGTGGTCGGATTGCCATCTGCGTCCAGAGCCCAGCCAACCGGGATCGGTTTGCCTTCGCGGGCGTGTTTCATGACTTCGCTTTTGGCAATCGTGCTGGCGCTTTGGTCGATCAGCAGAGCGGGTTGGCCGTCCGCACCCGGTGCCGCGATCGAGAAAGGGTTGGTTCCGACGACAGGTTTCGCACCTCCCGAGGGCGCGATCGAGGCCGGAGCATTTGTGAACCCCAACCCCACTAAGCCGGCCTGCGCCAACCGGTATGTGTGGTATCCAAGGACACCGCAGTTATAGCTGTTGCGGATAGACAATGCCGCGATTCCCTGTTCGCGCGCTGCTGGGATAAGGGCCTCAAAACCCATATCAATTGCGGAATGGGCAAAACCGGTTGCTGCGTCTACGTTTACTGCGCCGGGGCGCGGACGCGACAGTTCCGGTTGGGCCGCGCCGTCCACCTTCCCACATTGCACGTGCTCGCAATAGATCGGGATGTATGCCAGCCCGTGGCTTGCGACACCATCCGCTTCGGTTGCCGCGGTCGCAACGGCCAATGGCCGGGCGTTGGCTTCTGAGGTTCCTGCGGCGACAAGCGCACGGAAGGCGAGATCTTCGATCTGCTCCAGAGACAGGGTGCGGGTTTCAATCATAGGGGCCTCTTTAGTCGTTGTCGGATAAGCCCGCTCCGGCCCCGCGCAAGCGGGATTCCTCGGTGGCGGGGGCGTATGTACGATGGGCGAACCGGTTCAGCATGCCCCAATCAGTTGGATCAGGTTCCGCCCGTGTTCGATGGGGGACTGGTGCGGTCAGTTGGCCGCCGCTACGCACCGAAACCTGTTGTGGCCCATCCGAAAGTGGGACGTTCAGGGATAGGTCAAATCCGTCGGTTTCTACCTGTGCGCTGTCACAGTCAACACTCACGCAGGTCTGTAACACGCGCGCCGCATTTGCCGCGAATGGAAGCAGCAAGGCAGGCACAGCTACGTTCTTTATCTCAATCGGGGCTGAGTTCAGTTGGTGCGCACAATCTGACAGCAATGCGCCAGTCACCAAAGGGCAAAGCTCGCTATCACTCTGCCATTCTCCGCTCAGATCGGCCGGGGAGTGTTGTTTAAGTGAGCGCGTCAATTCCAGTTGCAACAATCGAGCCAGAGCACCGGTACCGTTTTGGCCCCGTGCGCATAGCCAGCGCGTCGCTTTCGCGGCTTCCTCGGCCAATCCCCAGCTATATCCTGCACCACGCGCCGCGCGCTTTGCGGTGGCTTCGATCTCATTTAGCGAGGCGTTCATGAAGATAGCTCCGGGTAAACCCACAAGTCTGCGGTGCTGGCATTCAGGTCTTCAGGGTAGGGCGCGCCAGCGTACATGCAGATACGGACCCAGCGGTCCGAGCGCGGATCAAAATGTGTGGCACCGAAAAACGACAGCTTGGCCCGGAGCATATCTATGGGCATAACGTCGGCGCTTATCGTGTTGTCGCGAAGCTCGCCATACGGTGCTACAACGCCAATCTGCGCACGCCGCACCGTGTGGCGGTGCTCGGGATGGCGCAAAAGGAACTCGGCTACGTGCTTGTCGTCTTGCCAACTCGCAAGGTCCGCGTAGGCCAGCGCGGCGTCTCTTGCCGGGGCGAGGGGCTGTTCATATTCGGCAATCGGTTCCTCGAAACGTTCACCAAGTCGCGGTTCCAGCTTTTCTTCGGACACGTACCAGGCGCGCGCGCAGTTCGCCTCGGCCGACCAGTCCATTTCCAGTGCCCAGCCAAAGCGATCGTGGATCGCGGCACGGAGTTGATCGACAGTCATGCCTCCATCAATAACCTGTGCCTGAGCATTCCCGTCAGCCATACAACCGGTCAAGCCATCCACCAGATCGCCATAGGGTTCCAGAATAAGCGACGCGAGAAGTTCCTGACCTTCTTCGCCAAGTGTGGTTTCTGACCAGCGGATGAGCCGATCCCACGGGCGGTCCTGCGTCAGATTATTTTGGTCCAGATAACCGGAAATGGCTGTTAGATCAGCATTCAGTGAGGCAATCTTTTCAATCTGGACCGGATGCTCGGATCGCCACCACGACATCGATAACTTGCTGCGGTCATAGATGTCCCGAAAGTGTCGGGCTTCGTCCTCTGACGCTGATTGCAGAGACCGAACACGAGCCAACGCCTCTTCGCGCGCCATGATCCAGTTGTTGAACAATACCGGGTGATTGACGATGAATGGAGCCATCCCCAATCCGGTTGAGTTTCCGATGCCCAGCCACTGCGCAATCTCGGGGTTCAGTTCCGCCGTCTGCATGCCGCCCTTGGCGAGGGCCATATGTTGCACCAGATCGCGGACAAATGTTCGCGTCAGGTAGACCGACAGCATTTCCGCTTGAAACGGTGCGTGCAGTTCTGGCCGGTTCGCTATCTTCTCGCGATCCGCGGCGCCGAACTTGCCCGATCCGTAAACGGCCGTCGTCCGCATCAGGTAGCCGACTTTATGGATTTGCTCCAAATCGGGTTGTTGTCCGGCAGCCAACCTGTCTACCACGTGTTTCCATAAACGCACGGACCGGTTGGCGCGAGACAGTGACAGCTCGCTTTCGCTTACGCGCCCTGCCTCTTGCAAAGGGACGTTTTCTGACAGGCGTTGGATGTCCTGTTCTGTTGGGATGCCATCGAATAATGCGAAAGTGGCATCCCACGCCTCGGCGATCACCCGGTCAGACCGTTGTTCGGGCGGCAGGTCATGGGCGAACGCAACCAGCGAATAGGCGTGATCCGGACCTTGCGCCGTGTAGACAGCGTGGCCGACGCCGTTTTCGTCGATCTCAAAAACAGGACGCGTAAAGACCCAGTTCTCATGCGCCATACGCCGGGTCAGTTGTCTCATGAAGCTGAGTCTGCACTGATGCAGCGAGCCCAGCCGCGACAGGCGCATAACCTGCGCAGGATCGCGTCGCGGGATATCAGTACTGACGTGGTTCATGCGGTTTTTGGTCCAAAGTTCAGATCGAAAAAGCGGTACCAGTTTCCGCCCATGATGCCCGAGACTTCTTCGGCGTTCATGCCAACGTTGCGCAGCCCGGTTTCGATATTGCCGAAGTCGCGATTATCCTCGAACCAGCTGGGCATCGGAGGAAAGCCGGGATTACTGGCTGAACCTTCGCCGTAGTCGATTTCCTTGGTCCAGCGACCAACGCGCATCCACTCGACAATGCTGTCGGGTTGATCCTGACACAGGTCGGTGCCGATCCCCAGATTTTGTGCGCCGTATTTGTCAGCCGTACGGGCAATCATTTCGCAAAAGCTCTCCAGCGTGCAGTCGGACTTGTCCTTCAGGTGATGAGGGTAGACCGAAAAGCCTAACATCCCACCGTTTTCGGTCACAGCCCGGATCACCGCATCGCGCTTGTTGCGCAGGGCAGGGGACCATTCGTGCGGGTTGGCGTGCGTAATGGCGATGGGACGTTCGGAGATCTCGGCCGCTTCTATAGTCGAACGATCCGCCGAATGACTCATGTCCACGACAAGCCCAACGCGGTTCATCTCTTTGATGACCTGTTTGCCCATGCGGGTGATGCCGGTGTCTTCAGCTTCATAGCAGCCGGTCGCCAGCAGGGATTGGTTGTTATAAGTTAGCTGCATGAACCGCGCGCCCAGATCGTGCAGAATTTCCACCAACCCAATATCGTCTTCTATGGGCGACGGGTTCTGGAAGCCAAAGAACACGGCCGTCCGCCCGGTTTCCCGAGCGATGTCGATGTCGCTGGCCCAACGGCCTTTCATGATCAGGTCTGGAAATTGCTCAAACCAGCGGTTCCACTTTTCAAAGTTCAGAACCGTTTCGCGAAAGTTCTCGTGATACGAGATGGTGACGTGGATCGCGTCCACGCCCCCTTCGCGCAGTTGGCGGAAGATTTTCTCCGACCAGTTGGCGTATTGCAGCCCGTCGATGCGCATCAGACCGGCGTTCCCGCGCTGATGTAAGCGGTTTTGACCGTGGTATAGAACTCAGCCGCTGCCTTGCCCTGTTCGCGTGGACCGTAAGAGCTATCACCGCGGCCGCCGAAGGGCACGTGATAGTCGGTGCCCGCCGTCGGAAGGTTCACGGTCACGACGCCGGTGCGTGCGTTGCGGCGGAAGTGGGTCGCGCGCGCGAGGCTTTGCGTCACGATCCCCGACGTCAGCCCGAAATTGGTGTCGTTAACCACGCTCAGCGCTTCTTCATAGCTGCCAACTTTGATGACGCTTGTCAGCGGGGCGAACATCTCTTCGCGGTTGATACGCATATCGTTGTTGGTGTTCAGGAACACGCCGGGGGACATGTAGAAACCGTCATGCGGCATCTCAAGTCGCTGACCACCGCAGGCCAGCTCGGCACCTTCGGATTTACCCAGATCGACATAAGCCAGATTTTCGTTCAGTTGCTGTTCACTGACGACCGGCCCCATCTGAACGCCGTCTTCCAGCGCGTGGCCGACTTTCATGGCCTGTGCACCCGCGACAAGTTTTTCGACAAATGCATCGTGCACACCAGCATGAACAACCAGACGTGAGGATGCGGTACATTTTTGACCTGTCCCGCCAAAAGCCCCGCCCAATGCCAGCGTTACGGCCAGATCCAGATCAGCGTCATCCATTACGGCCAGTGCGTTCTTGGATCCCATCTCCATCTGAACCTTGGTCAGGTTCTGAATGGCAGCTGATGCGATGCCCTTTCCGACCGGAACCGATCCGGTGAAGGATATTGCGTTGACCTTTGGGCTTTCTACCAGACGCTGCCCAATCGAACGGCCCGAGCCCATGACTAGGCTGAACAGACCTTTGGGGATGTCCTGCCGCTCGATGATTTCGGTCAATGCCACAGCAGAGGCGGGCGTGATATTCGCCGGTTTCCAAACAACTGCGTTGCCGTAGCAAAGCGCCGGAGCAATCTTCCATGACGCGGTCGCGGTCGGAAAATTCCACGGGCTGATGATGGCTACGACGCCTACGGCTTCGCGGCGCACGTCAATCTCGACGCCGGGACGTACGCTGTCGGCGTTCTCGCCGATCTGGCGCAGGCATTCGGCGGCGTAATAGGTGAAGAACTGACCAGCGCGATACACCTCGCCTTTGCCTTCGGCCAACGGCTTGCCCTCTTCGCGGGAAAGCAAGGTGCCCAGCTCTTCGGCGCGCGACATTAGTTCGTTGCCGATATTCATCAGGACGGCCTGCTTGCGCTCAGGCAGGTAGGCTTCCCATTCTGCTTGCGCAACGCGCGCCTGATCCAAAGTAGCCTCCAGTTGATCTGCGCTGGCCTGTGCGAACATGCCGACCAGATCGCTCAGGTCCGAAGGGTTGCGGTTATCAATCTCGGTTTCACCCGCCAGCCATTCGCCAGCGATCAGATTCAGTTTTGTCACGATGCGCCCCAGAGTCATAAAATTGGTCTGGCGCAGAATGGCTTTTTGAGTAGATATCAGTCAAACTCAAATAAATATAGCAAACTTCAAAAAAGGTGAAGCTTGGCGATCAAGATTGAGACCTTGCGGTGTTTTTGCACCGTCGCCCAAACCGGCAACCTGATCGAGGCAGCCGACAGACTGGGGCGGACCCAGTCGGCAGTCTCGATGACCCTCAAGCAGTTTGAGGATCATCTTGGCAAAAAGCTCTTTGAAGGAGAGCGTAAGAATCAACTGTCGCCACTGGGTTTGCAAGTTTTCGAAGTGGCCCTGAAACAAGTTCGCCAGTTCGACCAGGCTGTCTTGGATATCTTGGCTGCGGCAAGTGCAGAACACGGCCTGCTGCGGATAGCAGCAGTTCCATCAGTCGCGGCGTTGGTCTTCCCAAAGGTACTGGCCTACATGACGCAACGCTTTCCCGGGGTGAAAGTCGAACTGCGCGATGCAGATACACAGCAGGTTTTGGACGCGCTAATAGAAGGCAAGGCGGATATTGGTATCGCCTCAGGTCAGCACGCGCTAAACGGAGTTCGGTCGCTTCCGTTGTTCGAAGATCGGTTTGGGTTGGTTTGCGCCTCTGATCATCAGTTGATGAAACAGCCCATTACACCAACGATTGACGACGTTTTGGCGCTTCCATTTATCCGCAACGCGCTGTGTGATCTGATTCAATCACCCAAGTTCCGCGCCTCCGAAGCGCAGGCGGATGTTACTGTTCACAATACCCATTCCCTTATCACAATGGTCAAAACCGGAGATTGGGTGACGGTGTTGCCGCAATCGGTCGCCAATTTCATGCCCGAGGCGACAGCGTTTCGTGAAATTGCAGATCTGCCCGACCAGCGCCAGGTTTGTCTCTATGTTAATGAACACGCGCGGTTCAAGCATCTGACCGAAGAGGCCGTCGCTTACATTCTGGAACAGGGTGCTGCCTGACAGCCAGATAAAACTGCCCGGTTGATTTTCGACATAACCGAAACATTTTTATGATAATCTCGAAAACGAATGCCTGATGGACGCAACACTTGATGAGTGGCGCGTCTGCATGTTTGAATTTTTTTGCCGGGTCGGCGCATCGTGCAGCTGACCGAAAACTGGGGAAAGAACCGGCTTTTCGACTTTGTTTGCAAGGTGAAATACGGCCTTCGGGCACAGAACAATATCACCGCAGACGCCCAACATGGAGAAACAAATGAACAAACTAGCCACGTTACTGGGAGGCGCATCCGCTGTGATCGCCGGACCCGCCCTTGCTGCTGATATTGTGATCGGCGTGCCAAACTGGCCTTCGGTGAATGCGACGGCACATATTTTGAAAGTTGCGATCGAACAGAACCTGGGCCTTGAAGTTGAACTTCAAAATGGCACAAACCCGATTGTGTTCGAAGCGATGGACTCAGGCGCCATGCACGTTCATCCCGAAGTGTGGATGCCGAACCAGCAAAACCTGCATGACACTTACGTAAAAGATAAGGGGACCGTTACATTCAACGCGAATGGTGTCGAAGCCTTTCAGGGCATGTGCGTAGACAAGGCAACGGCCGAAGCACATGGCATCACGTCCATTGAGGACCTGACAAATCCCGACAATGCCGCGCTTTTCGACAGCAACGGTGACGGCCAGGGCGAACTTTGGATCGGCGCGCCGGGATGGGCGTCGACCAATGTCGAGAAAATTCGAGCCAAGTCCTATGGGTATGATCAGGTCTTTGAACTGACAGAGATTGACGAGACAGTGGCTTATGCCAACCTCGACAACGCGATCAAGGCTGGCGACCCGTGGGTCGGCTTCTGTTACACGCCGCACTACGTGTTTGCCCTGCATGACATGCAGATCCTTGAAGAACCGGCTTATGATGCGGCCAAATGGAACGTGTTGCAGCCCACGGATGACCCGGACTGGCTGGAAAAATCCGAGGCCGGCGTTGCTTGGGACCTAGCGTATCTGCACTTGCACTTCGCAAAGTCGCTTGAGGACGAATACCCCGAAGTTGCAACCATGCTGGCCAATATGAAACTGGATACCGATACGGTTTCGGCGATGACATATGCATTGGTAATCGAAGGCAAAGAACCTTTGGCCTATGCCGAAGAATGGGTCGGTGCGAACGAAGATGCTGTTCTGGGCTGGATGTCAAATTGATTGACGCCGACCGGAACTGAAACTCTGGCAGGCCGTCGGGACAGCCCCGGCGGCCTGTTTTGCACCAAAGGGACAAAAATGACCGAAACAGTCGTTAAACTGACGGATGTCTGGAAAATCTTTGGCGCCCGCGCCGAAGAAGCCATGGAAGCCGTCCGGAACGAAGGCATTGGAAAGCCTGAAGTTCTAGAGAGATTCAATTGTGTCGTTGGCGTGCAGGGCGCGTCATTCGAAGTGCCAAGGGGCGAGATTTTTTGCATCATGGGGCTGTCAGGCTCTGGCAAATCAACGTTGGTACGGCACGTCAATCGCTTGATTGAACCGACCGCCGGAAAGATCGAAATCCTGGGGCAGGATGTGTCCAAGATTTCCGAGGCCGAGCTGCGTCGCATCCGTGCGATGCAAATTGGGATGGTGTTTCAACATATGGCACTGATGCCGCACCGTTCGGTCCGCGATAATGTTGCCTACCCGCTGGAAATCCGCAAAGTGTCGAAATCGAAACGCTGGGCGGTTTCGGATCACGCCTTAGGGTTGGTAGACCTGACAGGCTACGAAGATCGTCTGCCCAAAGAATTGTCGGGCGGCATGCAGCAACGTGTTGGGATTGCCCGCGCGCTGGCCTCGGACCCCGAGATCCTGCTGATGGATGAGCCGTTTTCAGCCCTTGATCCGCTGATCCGCCTGCAATTGCAGGACCAGTTCAAGGCACTGGTGGCACAATTGAAAAAGACGACGTTGTTCATCACGCACGATCTGGACGAGGCCATTCGCATAGGTCACCGCATCGCGATCATGAAAGACGGTGTCATTGTGCAGATCGGTACGCCGGAAGACATCGTCATGAACCCTGCAGACGATTACGTGCGAGAGTTCGTGCAGGGCATTTCCAAGCTGAAACTGGTCAAGGCGCATTCAATCATGGAGCCGATCGAAAGTTACTCTGGCCCGACCGATGGTGCGCCGCGCGCGGATGAAGGGGCTGATCTGGATCAGTTGATCGACCTCGCCGTCAATACGGACTTGCCGGTCATCATCACCGATGCTGGCGCTGATGTAGGAGTGGTTACAAAACCGCGGCTACTGCGCGGAATTCAGGGGGGCAAAAATGACTGATGCAACCACAGAAGTAAAAGTCACGGCCGCCTCGGATATCGAAGTCGACCGCGAGGCGCTGGACCGCTCGATCCACGAGTTTACCGGGCCAAATGGCGACTACTACGTCAACGCGTTTCATAAAATCCATGATGCGACCAGCGGTATTCCCAATACCTTCAACATCTGGGCGGCTGTTCTGGGGCCATTCTGGTCTGCGTCCCGCGCGATCTGGGGAATGTTCTGGACGTTCCTGATCCTGGAAATCATAGCCTGGGTTCAGATTGGCCGCGGTGCCTGGGGCAACCCCGGCGCTGATTTGGCCGAACGGGCCGAGCGTCAGCAAGCTCGCGCGACCGAGCTATTGGAACGCGCGGCTGCGGCGACCGAAAAGGCAGATATAGACCGGTTCAACAAACTGGCGGCTAATATCCAGAAGGCGGCGGATTCCAGTTTTGAAAAAGCCGCTGCCGCTCAGTCCGAAGCCGTGGGCATCATGGTTACGGGCCTGTTGATGCTTCTGGTCTTTAAGCTTGTTCAAGGGTTTTACGCGGACCGCGTGTACGAAAAACAGTACTCGAACTGGCGGATTGATCCGCTCAGCACCGAAAGCGGTCGTTCGACCCGGAACACGGTTTTGGGCGCAGTTTTGGTGGCCGCAATTGGCCCGCTGATCGTGTACAAATTCACGGTAAACGCCTCACTTCCATTGTTGGACGCATTCCCCGAGCAGCAAGTTTCCGCAATGATATTGGGGGAAGGCAACGGAACGTTGTTCTCAAACCTGGCAAGCTGGATGGAGGCGCAGATTGATGCCGCCGCCGCAGCCGGAGGCGATGTGTTTGACGGCATCGTGGCTGGTGTGCGATCGGTTTTGGACGCACTGACCATAGCGCTTATCGGCTCACCGTGGCCGGTTGTGATGCTGGTGATCTGCGTGACCGCGTGGCGTGCGGCTGGGCCGAGGGTGGCCATCTTCACCGCATCCTCGTTGGCCTATATCGCGTTGCTTGGGTACTGGGACGTGGCAATGGAAACGGTGGCCCTTGTAGGTGCAGCCGTGTTGTTGTGTGTCGTGTTCGGCATTCCGCTGGGCATTTGGTTCGGCAAATCGAAGCGCGCCTATCGGGCAGCTGAGCCTGTTTTGGACCTGATGCAAACATTGCCTGCGTTTGTGTACCTGATCCCGATCATCGCCTTCTTTGGCACCGGCAATCCACCGGGCATTCTGGCAACGATCATCTTTGGGATGCCGCCGGTTATTCGATTGACCGCATTGGGAATGCGCGGGGTTCCGGACAGTATCAAAGAGGCCGCCGTGGCTTTTGGTGCCTCGAAATGGCAGCTACTCAAGGATGTCGAGATACCGCTGGCCCTGCCATCGATCATGACCGGCGTGAACCAGACCATCCTGATGTGCCTTTCGATGGTGGTGATTATCTCACTGATTGGAGGCGGTGGTCTGGGCAAGGAAATCCTCGAAGCATTGCAATACGCCGCCAAGGGTCCGGGCCTGCTGGGTGGGTTTGCCATCCTCTTCCTGGCCATGGTCATGGACCGCATCGTGCAAGGTGCCTTCCGCCGAGAAGACGAAAAACTCTGAACGCACACGCCCCCGGTTCCACCGGGGGCGTTTTTCTTTGACCGGAGGCGCATATGACCGACCGCTATGAACAGTCCATGATGGACAATCTGTATTGGTGGGGAGTGCCCACTTTGTTCCGATGCCCCAATCAGGGGCCGGATGGGCAGGACATCGCGTTGGTCGGGGTGCCACATTCAACCGGTAACGGCACAACCGAACGGGATCAGCATTTGGGTCCTCGTGCATTGCGGCATGTTTCGGCCGTACAGCGGCGCGTCCATTCGGTTTTTGAAATCGACCCGTGGAACAGTGCGCAAATTGCAGATGTTGGCGATGTTCCGTTTCCCCGCGCTAACGATAATGAAGACTGCATCGAACGTATCACGCGCTTTTATAAAGATATTGATGCGGCCGGTGCGCGCCCGGTGTCGATTGGCGGCGATCATTCCATCACCGGTGGCATCGTTCAGGCGCTGGGGGGTGGCAAACTGGCGGGAGGAGAGCCTGTCAGCTTCCTCCATCTGGATGCCCACACAGACGTATTCACAAAGGTTGATCATTTCTTGGGGGCCAAGAAATCAGCAGCCCATTGGGGCGCATATCTGGCCGATCAGGGACAGGTAGACCCCACGCGATCCATGCAGATCGGGTTGCGCGGCCACCCGCGCAGTCTGGACTGGCTGCAGCCGTCTTATGACTATGGCTACAACATCGTCACCATGCGCGAGTTCCGGCAGCGCGGGTTGGATGATGTCGTGGCCCAGACCAAAGAGGTGCTGGGAGACCGCCCGGTCTATATCACCTTCGATCTGGATTGCCTTGACCCGACCGTTGCGCCTGCGGTGTCCAACTTGGAGCCGGGCGAAAAGGGGTTCGATATTGACGAGGCCGTCGGCATTCTGCGCGCGGCGCGCGGTCTGAACATCGTGGGTGGGGATGTCGTTTGTATGATGCCAACAAAGGACAGTCCGAACAACATCACCGCGCTGACGGCAGCGGCGGTGATGTTTGAAATGATCTCGATGATTGCTGAAAACGTAAGCTAGCGCCTTGCGTCCACGGCCTGCGCCAATACGCACAGCAACTCGAACATCAGTGAAATGCCCAGCCACGCGGTGCCTCCGTCCGGATCGAACGGGGGTGCAACCTCGACCAGATCAGCGCCAATCAGGTTAACACCGGACATCTGACGAATGACCTGTTGCGCCTGAAAGCTGTTTGGCCCACCGATCTCGGGGGTTCCGGTGCCGGGCGCAAAGGTCGGGTCAACAAAGTCGATGTCATAGGTGCAATAGGTCGGTGCTTGCCCAACGATACCGCGCACCTCGGCCATCACATCCTTAATACCCCGGTCGAACAATTCCTCGATACGGATGATACGGATACCCTGTGCCTCACCCCACTCGACGTCCTCGGTATTGTAGGCGGTGCCCCGGATACCGACCTGCACAAACCGCTTAGGATCGACCAATCCTTCTTCGACGGCGCGCCGGAACGGAGTCCCGTGGGTGAACTTGTGGCCGCCAAAATAGCCGTCGAACAAGTCCGTGTGACTGTCGAACTGGATCAGGCCAACAGGACCTTCAGAGGCAAGCGCGCGCAGAACGGGCAGGGTGGTCAGGTGATCCCCACCTGCGGTCAGCGGAACAATGCCTTTTGAGTGCAGGTCCACATAGAACTCTGTGACCCGGTACAGAGTGTCGTGGATATCGACCGGATTGGGTGCCACGTCGCCAAGATCGGCGCAATTGACCATTGAGAACGGTGCGACGCCTGTGACCGGGTTCATTGCGCGGATCATTGTGGAAAAGTCCCGCAGTTGTCGCGGACCATGCCGCGCCCCGGGGCGATTAGTGGTGCCGCCATCCCATGGGATGCCGATCAGACCCACTTCGACGTCGGTTATGCGTTCGTGGTCCAGACTCAAGCTGGGAAGACGCATGAACGAAGGGATGCCGGCAAACCGGGCGAGTTCCATCGCCGATACCGGCTGAAAAAATGAATCAGTCATGGCGATATTCCTTGCGTGTTTCACGGCTGACCCTAGCGGCTGATTGCAGTGCTGGGAATGCCTTGTGGTTTTCAGATCAGAATGCGGAAACGTTTCCGGATTTCGGCATCCTGTTCGGCGCTCAGATAATCTGGGTGATGACTGGCCAGAACCTCTTTGGCGTGGTGCCGGGCGAATGACCACGCGTCTTTGGCACCGTCGTTTTGCCACGTGCGAGGTTCCTGCCGGTCCGCGAGTTCAGGGTAAAAGTAGTCGCGTTCCATGGCCGCATATGTCTGTTCGCTGCCCAGAAAGTGACCGTCGCCTAAAACCGAATGGCAGATGGCGTCGAAACCCAGGTTTTCTTTAGTTACCTCAATCCCGCGCAACGCGCGATAGGTGTGAGAGTGCATCTCGTTGTCCAGTATAAAGCCCTCGAAACTCGCGCCCAGTAGCGACGCGGTCATGCCCGAGCTTTCGTAGATCAGGTTTCCCCCGGCCAAGGCTGCCGCAAGGGATGTCATGCCTTTTTCAACGCCATATTGCGCGTCGATGGCCTTTGCGTCGGTCATAGATGCCGCCACGCCCGATGGCAGACCTAACCAGTTGGTAATCTGCGCCGAGGCCGCATTCAAAACGGCGGTTTCCCCACTGCCGCCTGCAAACGACCCGGTTCTGAGGTCCACAATGAAGGGCCAGTTGGAAAACACCATCGGAAAGCCGGGCTTGATCGCGTTGACCATGACAAGACTGGCCAGTGTCTCGGCCAGTGACTGCGCCAAAAAACCGGCCAAAGTAGCCGGAGCCGTGGCGCCCGCCTGCGCCGCCGTAATGCACGACATGGGGATGTTATGAGCGACGCATTCATAGACTACGTCGACTGCATCCTCGCCGTAGCGCAGTGGTGAAATCACCGGGCTAATATGCGCTTTCAGAAAAGGGCGTTTGGCGAATTCACCCGGTCCCCCGGCGACGATGTCCAGCATCTCGACAATGGGTCTGACATGTTCAGCTAAGGTAAATGACGTCGCCACCGGTTTGGTGGTGTTGCGTACCAGTGCGTAGGCGGTGTTGACGTCCAGATCATATACATCGGGCACATCCGTTGCCACGCAACACCGTGTGAACCAGCTGACATTGGCCAGCGTGTCCTGCAATCGGGTGAAATCGTGTAGGTCCGCCAGAGTAGAGGGGCGATAAAGCCCACTGTCGATGTCCAGCGTCTGAACAGCCGCGCCGCCGGTGCCGAAATAAACGCGGTCGCCACCAACCTCAATCGAGCGATTTTCGTCCCGGCCATGAAACACAAAACTCTTAGGTGCTTCATCGATCGCGCGTTGAACCATTTCACGCGGGAACAGCAGCCGGTTCTGTTGCCCGTCCTTGGCACCTGCTGCCTTGAGGTCGGCAGCAAGCCTTTGTGGCACGTTTCCCATGCCCAAGTCTTCCAATAGCCGCAATGCGGTGTCGAATATCTGTTCGATTTCAGGTTGGCTCAGGGGTTTGTAAGTCCCACCCCTCTGGCCGGGCGGGCAGGGGTCGACGACGGGTTTGGCTGCCCGTTGGGCATGTCGCGCTTTTCGGCCGCTGCGTTTAGATCCGTCCGATGACATCCGGTCCTATCCCCTTGTTTGCTTTCCTGCACCGTAAGGGGCGGAACATCCCGGCATCAAAGTCGAATTGCCGTTTTCAGAATCCGAAATCGCAGTTTCGATTTTCCTGCACCCGCATCTGCACGGTTGTGGCACCAGTCTGTTCTTCCGCAAGACTTGGAGAGAACTAAACGGAGCAGAACGAATGAAGTCGCGTACCAAAGTTGTTGTGATCGGTGGTGGAATCGCGGGGTGTTCCACCCTGTATCACCTGACGCAAGAGGGGTGGACCGATGTGGTTCTGGTCGAACGGAACGAACTAACCTCTGGCACGACATGGCATTCGGCCGCGCAGGTGACGAATTTTGGCATGAACCAGACAATGGTGGGGCTGAAATCTCATTCGATCCGTCTGTACAAAGAATTGGCCGACGATCCGGAATACCCGATCAATTATCACCATGGGGACGGTGGGATACGCCTGGCCAACACCGAAGGCCAGATGCAAGGTTACCACCACTTTGCATCCATGGCGCGTGGCATGGATGTGCATTTTGAGGTGATCGATGCCGACGAATGCGCCCGCCGCCACCCTCTGATTTCGACCGACAATCTGATTGGTGGGCTGTGGGATCCGCTGGATGGCGATATCGACCCGGCTCAACTGTGTCAGGCTTTGGCGCGACGGGCTCGGAAGGCCGGTGCCGAAGTCTATCGGAATACGCCAGTTACAGGGCTGGTGCAGCACGGCGATGACACTTGGACTGTGCAGACCGAACATGGCGATATCGACTGTGATATCGTGGTCAATGCCTGTGGTTATCGGGTCAACGAGGTAGGGGCAATGATGGGTGTCCATCATCCGGTGTCTTCGATGGAGCACCAGTATTTCCTGACCGAAGAAATTTCTGCAATCCGCGATGCGGGCCATCGGATGCCTCTGCTGCGCTGCCCGATCAGCGACTATTACTGCCGACAGGAAAAGAACGGCCTGTTGCTTGGGTTTTATGAGCAGGACTGCAAGACCTGGGGTATGGATGGGATTGATCCGAACTTTGTAAACGCGCTTTGTCCCGACGATCTGGATCGTGTGACAGACGTGTTGGAAGGCGCATTCGCGCGGATGCCAGCATTGATGGAGGCCGGCATTCACACGGTCGTAAACGGGCCGATTACCTACACAATCGACGGGGCGCCGCTGGTGGGGCCTATCCCCGGCAAACGCAACGCGTTTTGCATCATCGGCCTTCGTGCGGGGCTGGGCGAAGGTGGCGGGCATGGGTGGTTGCTCGCCCAGCAAATTGTGCATGGTGAGGCGTGTTACGATACCTGGTGCCTCGACCCTCGTCGGTTTACAGGTCACGCCAATGTGGAATTGACAGCGCTGAAGGCCATCGAAGACTATCAAAACGAATTCCGGTTCCACTTTCCGCATGAACATCGTCCCGCGGGTCGCCTCGCCAAGACAACGCCTTTGACACCGGTGCAGGCGTCTGAAGGGGCTGAATTCACCGTGGTCAATGGTTGGGAGAGGGTGGATTACATCAAACCTTCGCCTGATTTTACGCCGACCCATAGTTTCGGTTTTGACGAAACTTTCGACGTGGTCGCCGCTGAGGTTAGAAACGTGCAAACGGGCGTTGGATTGGCCGAGGTGAACGGGTTCAATAGGATCGAAATCACAGGTGCAGACCGACATGCCTTTCTGGACAGGGTGTTCTGCGGGCCTGTCACCCGGCGCGAGGCGCGGGTAGGGCTGGGGTACCTGCTGAACCATCACGGTATGGTCAAGGCCGAGGCTACGGTCGCCAATCTTCCAGCCAGCGACCGGGGGCTGGCGCGTGTTTGGTATGGCTCGGCCGCGGCAAGTGAATTTCATGACATGGATTGGCTTCGTCAGAACATGCAAGGCGATGAAGATGTTCATCTGCGCAGCCTTACAAATGATCAAACCATACTTGTCCTCGCAGGCCCCAAAGCGCGGCTCGTTTTGTCAGCCTGCGCACGCGGCGATTGGTCGGCCGAGGTTTTCCCATGGCTCAATGTCCGGGAGTGCTTTGTTGGCATCGCCCCGGCCACGGTCATGAATCTCAGCTTTTCCGGTGAGTTGGCCTATGAGATCCATGTCCCCAACGCGTCGCTCTACGCGGCCTATCTTGCGTTGCGGCAGGCAGGAGAGGCGCACGGGATGAGACTGTTTGGCGCGCGGGCCGTGGAAACGATGCGGATGGAGAAAAGTTTCCTTCATTGGAAAGCCGACCTGATCACCGAATTCGATCCTTTTGAAACCGGCTTGGACAGGTTCGTCCGCTTAAACAAGGGCGATTTTGTCGGACGCGCAGCGTTGCTGAAAAGGCAATCGGATGGTCCACGAAAAAAGCTTGTTTCGCTTCAGATACTCTCAAAGTCCGGCCCTGCAAACCCCGGAGCTTCGCTGATGCAAGGGGATCAGGTTGTGGGCACCATCACGTCCGGCGAATGGGGGCACCGCACCGGGTTGAACCTTGCTCATGCATTTGTCGACCCCGCCTTCTCGGGTATCGGCCACGAAATGGAGTTGGACAGTTGCGGTCAGCGTGTGCGCGCAACTGTCATTCCGGCGTGCCCATATGATCCGGAATTTGCCCGGATGAAGGCATAAGCTTCACCCCGAGGTCAATTTCAGCATTGCCGTGGGGGCAAATCTTTGCTTGGCTAGTTTCGGACAAATCGAAACAATGATAGCTGCCAATGTCAAAATCGCTAAGCCTGAGATGGCTGGAAGTTTTCCAATTGATCGCCAAATCCGGGTCGATCCAACAGGTTGCGTCCGAAACAGGTCTGTCAATCAGCACAGTCTCGAACCACTTGCGCAGTTTGGAGAATGCGCTTGGCATTGAGTTGGTCGACCATGGGCGCAGACCCATGGGACTGACGCCCGCAGGCGAGGTCTTTTCGAGGTATGTCCGTGACGGTTTGACCGTTCTGAAACGCGGCGAGGCCGAAATCCGAACGGGCAATTGGCAACACGCAACCGATCTGCGGTTGGCGTTGATTGATGATTTCGACAACCAGATTGCCCCTGATATGGTTCGTTTTCTGGCGCAAGCTCTGCCGCGCTGCAATTTTCGCCACTTTACGCGTCCCAGCCACGAAATCCTTGCCAAGCTGCAGGAACATAAACTGGATGTGGGGGTTGCCACGCGACCACCGGGACGAACCGAAGGGTTGATCGAATACCCATTGATGCGCGATCCGTTCCTTGTCGTGCTTCCCAACAACTTTGACGGTTCGCCTGAAGAGTTGTTTCACCCGGACGCGGATTTACCCTTGCTGCGGTACTCCCGAGACTACGTCATCGGGAAACAAATTGAGATTCAATTGGCGCGTAGCAAGTTCAGTTTGCCGAACAGGTTCGAACTGGAGTGCAATCAGTCCATTATCGGTTTGGTGGCCCAGGGCAGTGGTTGGGCGATCACGACGGCTGCCTGTTTTCACCGGACCCAGCGGTTCCATAACAGCGTCAAGGCAATGCCATTTCCCGGCCGAAATTTCGTGCGAACCGTGTCCCTGTTCACGACCGAAGTTTATCCCGTGACGACCTCGGAACTGATCCAGAAGGTTATGGTGAAACTAATCCGCCAACATTTCACGCGACCGATGTGCGCAAAGCATCCTTGGTTGAAGGACGATTTTCGCACGATGGAGGGCGAAGCGGCTTAGCCGGAGACGGGCTTGCCAAGCGACGGTCGATTTACAACTCTCGTCGCCAGTTGTTCTCCCTCCCCGGCGGTTTGGTTTTCGACCATCTCAATCAATTGCAGGGCTGCTTTGTGTCCCATTTCACGGTGGGGGACATGCACTGTGGTCAGAGCTGGGGAGACGATCCGGGCCAGTTCGATATCATCGAAGCCCGTGATCGAAACATCGCCGGGTACATCAAGCCCCATTTTTTGCGCCTGCCGCAAAGCACCAACGGCTAACACGTCATTACCACATAGGATTGCTGTCGGCGGCGTGGTGGCGTTCATCAGGTCGCTAAAGGCTTTGGCGCCGTTTTCGATTTCATACGACGTTTCGATAACGGTCAGATTGCTGGCCTCAAGTCCACGATCGGCGACTGCTTCCCGGATGCCCTGAACCCTGAGACGGGCGCGGTCATTTCCGTCAACGCGAGCTGATATCACGCCAATCCGAGTGTGCCCCAACCCAATAACGTGACTGGCGAGGTCGAACATCGCCGCGCGATTGTCAAAGCCGACCGAAGGCAGTTTGGAGTTCGGCAGATAAGACCAGGCGACCAAAGCGGGAATATTGCGCTGGTCCAGAAAGTCATAGATCTCGGGAGCTCGGTCATGCCCGATTAGCAGCAACCCGTCGGCCCCACGCGCAATCAAGGTCCGGATTTGTTCTTCTTCGATTTCCGGTTTGTAGGCAGAACTTGAAACCAAAAGCGTATAGCCGTGCTGGTGCAGTTCCTCCTGAAAGGCCTGAAGGCCCCGCGCAAAAATCGCGTTTTCCATGGTAGGAATGATCGCGCCGATGGTGAACGACCGCTTGGCGGCCATTACGCGGGCTGCAAAGTTTGGCGTGTACCCAAGCGCATCAACTGCGGATTGTACGCGTTCACGGGTCGCTTCGACCACCCGGTCCGGACTGTTGAGGCACCGCGACACAGTGGCCGTCGAAACACCTGCCATTTTTGCCACATCATCCAGTGTCGGCGCCGACCGGGGTTTCGCCATTTCCAAACTCGCAATTTGCTTTTGCTGATAACTCTAAACTCAACTGCGGTGAGAGGGAAGCGATTATGTAAGCGCTTGCATTTTGCATGTAAGCGCTTACAAATGACGTTGGGCCGAATCTGAAAAGGGAGTCCAAGAGATGTTTCTTGCTGCGTCCGCACTCGTGTTTGCCGTCTATTTTGCGAACGTGGCGTTGGGGGCTTTTGCAAACAGCGCCTTTCTTGGTGACGTCGGAGAGATGTTGGTTCTGTTCGCGGCGTCGATCCTGTTCGTTGTCGCAATTCTAAAAAAGGAAGCCGCTCGCGACGCAAAAAGCGATGGCTGATTTTTTGCTTGGGAGGGCACTAAATGAAAAACGATAGAAATGAACTGGCGTCCATCGAACGTCGTAGCTTCCTGAAGCTCAGCGCTAGTGGTTCATTCACTGCTGCGCTGGTTGCAGGTGCCGGTGGCGTCCTGTGGTCGTCGGAAGCTGTGGCGCAGACAGCCAAAGAAGAAAGCGAGCGTGAAAAGGCCGCCGATCATGTCATGACGGTCGCAACCGCATATGTATTGGGCGCTTCGCGCAGCTATCCGATTATGCAGCTTGACCTGAAAGAAAACATCCAGAACGCAACAAACGGGAAAGTGTACGTCAAGCTTGCGCCTGGTGGCCAACTGGGTGCCGGTGGTGCTTTGGTGCAGAAGGTGCAGGGCGGGACGATTCAGGCGGCGCAGCATTCGCTGTCCAACTTCGCACCGTTCGCGTCGACCGTTGACCTTATCAACATGCCGTATCTGTGCGGTTCGAACCAGCGGTTCACCAACCTTGTGCATTCCGACACATGGCAGAACGAAGTTCACCCGAAAGTCGAGGCAGCCGGGTTCAAGGCACTGTTTTATGTGGTGATCGACCCGCGTGTCGTTGCCGTACGTCAGGGCGGTAACGCCATCATCACCCCCGGTGACATGAGCGGCGTGAAGTTCCGCGTTCCCGGCTCGAAAATGCTGCAGCAATACTACCGTATGGTCGGTGCGAACCCGACGCCTGTTGCATGGGGCGAGACGCCCTCGGCAATTAAACAAGGTGTTGCGGATGCGCTCGATCCGTCGGTCGGTGCACTGTACGTCTTCGGCTTCAAAGACATCCTCAGCCATGTGACCTTTACGCAGGCTGTGCCAGACAGTCAGGTCTATTCGTGTAACCTTGAATGGTTCAATTCGATGCCGCCAGACGTTCAGGAAGGCATCATGTGGGGCTCGGAGATGACCAGCCACCAGAACCTCTCCAAAGTGCCGTCGGCCCGCGCCTATGCCATGGCCGAGCTTAATAAGGCCGGAGTGGAATTCCACTCGCTCAACGCAGATCAACTAGCCGAGTGGGAAAGTGTCGGCGGCTATCAAAACGCTGATTGGGATCCATTCAAGACAGAACTGGCCGGGTCGATGGACGCATTTGAGAAACTGGTCGAGGCGGCCGGGACGCAAGGCAAGTACTACGTCCACGACGCCTGATCTTATCCGGTGGGCGTCTTTTGGGCGCCCGCAATCACTCAACAGCAGTCAGGCCTGAAAGGGCCCGAAGCAGAAGGCCACGCCTGACTGTTCTGTCGCCGAGGGAACCGATGACCTTACTAAAAAACATAGATCGCAACGCCGAGCGCTGGCTGCTGCTGGTGTTCTACGTGATGCTGGTCATCACCATGGCCATTGAGGTCCTTCGACGCGAAATCTTCGCTTATTCTTCGATCTGGGGCGAAGAGATCGTTCGGTACTCGTTCATCTATCTGGCCTGGATCGGTGCTGCGGCGGCGGTCAAGGAGCGGGCCCATATCCGCATTGATGTGGTGATGCACTACCTCGGGCCGCGACCGAAGGCGTTGCTCTATATCTTTGGCGACCTTGTGATGTTCGTGGTCGCTGTGATTGCGCTTTACTGGTCGTACGAGGCGGTTCACGTCTCGGCAAAGTTCGGGTCAGTTACAGATGGCCTTCGGGTGTCGAAGGTCTGGTTCCTGATGGCTGTTCCGACCGGCTTTGCGCTGATGATTTGGCGCCTGATCCAATCGTTTTTACGCGATTTCAAATCCCTTCGCGACGGCACGCCCGTCTTCGAAGGCGACAAACTGTTTGACTGAGGGGAAACGGAATGCTCTGGAACTCTCTCAATCAAACGGTCGAGCTCGGCTGGGATTTTTACCTACCTGTCATCCTGTTCGTTGGCTTGATTGCCATGGCAGTTCCGGTCTGGGCCGCAATCGGTTCTGCCGCCATCGTCATGCTGATCATGTCCGGCGACCTTCCGCTGAGCCTTGTGGGCGAAAGCCTGTTTACCGGCATCGATGCTTTTGCCCTGACAGCTGTACCTTTGTTCATCCTGACCGGCGACGTGTTGGTCCGGACCGGCCTTTCGCGAAAGTTTCTTGATGTGGCCGAGGCGCTGACCTGCTTTACAAAAGGCGGGTTTGGCTCGGCTACCGTTCTTGTGTGCGGAATGTTCGCGGCCATTTCGGGTTCCGACGCCGCCGGTGCTGCTGCTGTGGGCCGTATGACCATCAATCGGTTGGTCGAAAGCGGCTATCCCCGTCCTTACGCCTGTGCGCTGGTTGCGGCTGGTGCCTGTACGGGCATCCTGATCCCGCCGTCCATTGCGTATATCATCATCGGCCTTGTGCTGGGTATATCCGCCTCGACCCTGTTTCTGGCAGCCCTGATACCCGGTCTTGCCATCCTGGTTTCAATCCTGATCACCAACCTCATAGTGAACCGCATTTATCACTATGAAGACGGCGGTATGATGACGTTGGGTGAGTGGCTGGCCAATCTGGGCAAGGCTCTGAAATCGGGGTGGTATGCATTTATCGTGCCAGGGATTATCTTCTATGGCATCTTCTCAGGTCGTCTGACCCCGACCGAGGCTGGCGCCACTGCAGTGGTCGTGACCATCATCATGGGTTTCATTCTGCGTACGCTGACCCTGGCTGACTTTCCGTCGATGCTGGTCAGTTCGGCTAAGGTGAACGGCGTTATCCTTCCGATCATTGCCTTTTCGGCTCCGCTGGCCGAGGCGTTGGCGATCATGGGCGTGCCTCAAGGGTTTGTCGCCTCAATCACTTCGCTGACCGAAGATCCATACGTGTTGATCCTGCTGATGATCGGCATTCTGATCGCTGCTGGCTGCGTTATGGAAACGACGCCCAATATCGTGATCCTTGCTCCAATCCTGAAACCGCTGGCCGACAATATCGGCATGAACGAAATCCAGTTCTGCATCATGATGATCACCGCACTGGGCGTCGGCTTCATTACGCCGCCCCTTGGCCTTAACCTGTTCGTCGTATCTGGCATTACAGGTGAGTCCATTCTGAAGATTGCGGCCCGTGCGGTACCGTTCGTATTAACAATGCTGATCGTGGTTCTTCTGATAGCCTACGTTCCTGCGGTTTCGACCACATTGCTTCCTGAAATCTACCAATAGGACCTGTTGAATATGCCTCGCGACTATCTGAAAAAGGCGACCCTGACGGCTCAATCTCATGCCTCCGAAGTGCATGACACCGTGAAGACTATCCTTGCCGACATTGAGGTTGGTGGGGACGCTAAAGCGCTGGAATACGCAGTTAAATTCGACAAGTTTGATGGAAACGTGTTGATGACCGCAGACGAGATCGAGGCCGCCTGCGCGCTTGTCCCCGAAAGGCTCAAGGCGGATATTCGGTTTGCTCACGACAACGTTCGTCGATTTGCCGAAACCCAGAAAGCTACGGTGTCTGATGTGCAGATGGAGATCGTGCCGGGATTTGTGGCGGGCCAGAAGGCAATTCCCGTGGACGCGGCGGGCTGCTACGTGCCCGGTGGGCGTTACAGCCATATCGCCAGCGCCATTATGACCGTGACCACAGCCAAGGTTGCCGGGTGCCGCCACATCACGGCCTGTTCACCGCCACGCCCGGGCGAGGGTGTCGCGCCTGCGATTGTCTATGCGGCACATATCTGCGGAGCGGACAGTATTCTGGCGATGGGTGGCGTTCAGGGCGTCGCCGCCATGACCTATGGCCTGTTCGGTCTGCCGCGCGCCAACATCCTTGTCGGCCCGGGCAACCAGTTCGTGGCCGAGGCCAAGCGAATTCTATACGGCAAAGTTGGCATCGACATGATTGCCGGGCCGACAGACAGTTTGATCCTTGCAGACAAAACATCGGACCCGCACGTGGTTGCGACGGACTTGGTCAGCCAGGCAGAACATGGATACAACTCGCCGGTCTGGCTGGTGACGGATGATCGCGATCTTGCACTAAAGGTCATGGAACTGGTTCCGACACTGATCGATGATTTGCCCGAACTGAACCGGGAGAACGCCTTTGCTGCGTGGCGCGATTATGCGGAAGTCATCGTCTGCTCGGACCGCGAGGAAATGGCGGCCTGTTCGGACGAATACGCGCCTGAACACCTGACCGTACAGGCAGAGGATCTGGATTGGTGGCTGGGTCGTCTGACCTGCTATGGCTCGTTGTTTTTGGGTGAAGAAACCACGGTGTCTTATGGTGACAAGGCGACGGGAACGAACCACGTCCTGCCGACTTCCGGGGCAGCAAGCTATACTGGTGGATTGAGTGTTCACAAGTACATGAAGATCGTCACTTGGCAACGGGCGACGCGGGAAGGTTCGAAATCCATCGCTGAAGCAACTGCCCGTATTTCCCGACTGGAGGGCATGGAAGGGCACGCGCGGGCAGCAGACGTGCGCCTTGCCAAGTATTTCCCTGACGAACAGTTTGACCTGACAGCTGATGGATGATCCGCGCACGCTGTTTGACCTGACGGGACGGGTGGCGTGCGTGACTGGCGCGAGCTCGGGCCTGGGCCGTCGTGTGGCGCTGGTTCTGGCCTCTGCGGGCGCGCATGTGGTTGGTGTCGCGCGTCGGCGTGAGGCTTTGGACAGTTTGCAGGCCGAAGGCGGTGATAGTGTGGCGACAGTCGTCGCGGACGTGGCGGATCGGTCGCGTGTTTCGACGCTTGCCAAAGAGATCGCAGCTGGTTTTGGGCCACCCGACATCATTGTGCATGCGGCTGGGATTAACATGCGTGAAGTAGCCGATGATGTCACCGGTGAGGGCTGGGACACGACCCTTGAGTTGAACCTGAGCGCTCCGTTCTTTCTGAGCCAGGCCTTGGTGCCCGCGATGAAGGAACGCGGATGGGGGCGGATCGTGAATTTCGCCTCGCTTCAGACGACGCGCGCTTTTCCCGGCGGTATCGCATATGGTGCTAGCAAAGCCGGGATCGGACAATTGACACGGGCTATGGCTGAGGCTTGGTCTTCTCACGGCATTACCGCAAACGCTATAGGGCCGGGGTTTTTTCCGACTGAGCTGACGCAGGCCGTGTTTGATGATGCCGACCGGGCAACTCGTAACGCGGCGCAAACCTGTATGAACCGGAACGGGCGGATGGAAGATATCGATGGTCCGATCCTGTTTTTGTGCTCAAAGGCGTCAGATTACGTGACCGGACAAGTTCTGATGGTCGACGGAGGATTTACGGCGAAATGAAAGCGCTTGTTTATCAAGGAGTTGAACATCTTGTTTACGAGGATGTCCCGGATGCCGCACCCGATATCGGAGAGCAACTGATCCGGGTCGAAGCCGTGGGGATATGTGGCTCGGATATGCACGCCTATCTCGGCCACGATGCGCGCCGTCCGGCACCGCTTGTTCTTGGCCACGAAGCCGCAGGAACAATCGTCGGCGGAGCCCGCGACGGAACGCGTGTGACGATAAACCCGCTGGTGACGTGTGGTGTCTGTCTGGCGTGTGAGGCAGGCCGTGAAAACCTGTGCCCTAATCGGCAGATCATCTCGATGCCACCGCGTGAAGGGGCCTTTGCCCAATATGTCGCCATGCCAGATGTAAATCTGGTTGAGGTACCGGACCACGTAACGTTTCAGCAAGCTGCTCTGGCTGAGCCACTTGCGGTTAGCTGGCATGCAGTTCGTTTGGGGCTAGAGGCGCTGCATCAGGGAATGGCGCGTGATGCACTGGTGATTGGCGGTGGCGCAATTGGTGTGGCCGCAGCTTTGGCTCTGGCGGCTGGTGACTTCGACGATGTTGTCATTGTTGAGCCGAATGACGTACGGCGCGCCTATTTGGAAAGTTTGGGCACTTTCAATGTCGTCGAGTCCACTGATGATTTGTTTTCACTGGTCGTCGATGCAGTGGGGTTTTCTGCAACTCGCGCCGCTGCGTCTCATCACGTGCAGCCGGGCGGCGTGATTGTGCATGTGGGGCTGGGCGAGGATGCGGGTGGTTTGGACATACGTCGTATGACCTTGCAGGAAATCACATTTATCGGCACCTATACATATACTGCCGAGGATTTTCGAAAAACCGCGCAGGCGATTTTCGACGGTCGTTTGGGTCTGTTGGACTGGGTCGAGGAAAGGGCCTTGTCTGATGCCGCCGACGCCTTTCGGGACTTGCGGAAGGGTGCGGTTGCAGCGCCCAAGATCATCCTCGCACCCTGGGACTAGACCAGGCAGAAACGGAGGTATTCATGTACAAAAAAATTCTCGTACCAATGGCGTTGGATCATGGGATTTCGCCGCACACCCTGGAAATCGCCAAAGCCTTGTCGGCAGAAGGGGCCGAGATTGTAGCCCTGCATGTCTACGAGATGCCTCAGGGTTCAGTTAGTGCCTATCTCGACAAGGATGTCGTTGCAGAAGGTTTTCGCGCGGCACGTAACTTGTTGCGGGAAAAAGTATCGGGGCTTGAAGGTGTTCAGGCTGAGATTGTCAAAGGTCACACCGCCCGAACGGTGATCGATTTTGCGACCCAAAACAAATTTGACTGCATCGTCATCGGTTCGCACCAACCAGGCGTCAGCGACTATTTTCTGGGATCGACCGCATCGCGCGTCGTCCGTCATGCGCCTTGCGCCGTGCATGTGCACCGCAGGCTTTAACCCGTAAATCGCGCCAAATGCGCCCTAAACAGGACGAACTATTAGGACATGAACATAGACAAAAAGATCACCGATGATCTGGTGGCCAACGACATTTCGTTTGTCACTACGGTCCCGTGCAAACAACTGGCCGGCGTCATTGACGAAATCGACGCACGTGAGGGTGTTTTTCACATCCCTTCGAACAAAGAAGATGAAGGTATGGGCCTGTGCGCTGGTGCCTGGATGGGCGGTAAGCGTCCTGCGATTATCATGCAGAACACGGCCATTGGCGTAACCATCAACACGTTAGCGACGTTGATCCAGTATTACCGGATGCCTTTGCCCATGCTGATCTCATACCGCGGAGAGCTGCGCGAACCCGTCGCCTGCCAGGTTGAAATGGCGGTCCATACCAAGGCGCTTTTGGCACAGATGAATATTCCGACCTACCACTTCCATCATCAATCGGATGTCGAGGAACTGGATGCGATCCTGAAATACACCTTTATGTGCAACAAGCCGGTTGCGATCCTGACCGACGCCAATTTCTGGGGAGGCTATGGCGACCAATGATCCGTTCTGAGATTCTTAAAGAAATCGCTCCGATCCTGCGAGATCAACTAGTTGTCTGCAATATCGGCATCCCCAGTCAAGAGCTGCACGCCATCGATGATCAACCCACCAATTTCTACATGCTGGGCACTATGGGGCTGGCTTCAAGCATTGGCCTGGGTCTGGCCTTGTCGCAGCCAAAGCCGGTCATCGTGATCGATGGCGACGGGTCTATCCTGACTAATCTCGGTACCCTGCCGACCATTGCCAACAACGTGGCCGACAACTACATCTTGCTGATTGTCGACAACGGATCTTATGGATCGACTGGGGATCAGCCGACTTACGCGGGCAAGAAGACATCGCTGGCTGCTGTGGCGCAAGCTTGCGGCTGCGATAATGTGGTCGAGTGTCAGGCCGAGGAAACTGGCGCCGCGTTACAGGCAGCGCTAGACAGCGGCAAAATGACCATTATTGTCAGCAAGTGCGAAAGCGGTAATGCCAAAATGCCAGTTATCACGATGGACCCGGTAGTGATCCGCGACCGCTTTATGAAGGCTGTTCAGGCGTCCTAACTCAAACTGTCAACGCACGTTTCGCTTACGCCGTCCCTTCGGGGCGGCGTTTTTCGTGGCCGGTCGCACTCCGTTTAATGCGGGTTCCTGAATGTGATGTGGCGCTACATAAAGTGCCTTTCAAACACATTTTAAGGAGTTTCATCGCAAGGGAGGAATTATGAAATTCAAAGTGTTTTCGCAACGCGCACTTATTGGCGCTGGCCTGTTGATGGTTGGCATAACATCGGCGCAGTCCCAGATCCGCGAGGAAAGTCAGGGCATGGTTTTGCTGCGCAGTTTGCCAACGCTGGATACAAGTTACAGTATCGCGACTGTCGAGCTGGATCCGGAATCTGACCAGTTTGGCGAGATCCTCAGCGAAGTCGAGCAACCCTATATTCAGCATCCTTTGCATCACCTCTACTACAGCCAAAATGGCCTGGAACAGGGAGGTCGGCTACAAATTCGTTGTGATGGAAGGGGGCCTGCGCATCGGCGAGGAGGTTTCTCCGCTGGTCTATCACGTGGGATTTTCGGAAAACGCGCGTGAGGTCGATATCCATTTGCCGCCGGATATCGGTGCCGAGGGCGATGTGGATCTGCACGTCAGTGTCGATGTTGCAAAGCTATTTGACGGGTCTTCGCAAATTGACATGCAAAGGCTCTTATCGGTCAAATTTAACCGCGAAGACGCTGCCATGCTGGCCGACAATTACGCGACCATGCTGGCCCCGATATATCCGTAAATTCGGATCAGCCAGAACGTGAAAGGCCCCAAAAGCCTCTCAGAACCGATAGGTCGCGCCGATCAGCGGGCCGGACTGTTCAAACGTGAAATCGTTACCGTCAATTTCGTGATCGAAGGAGATATAGCGATAACCGCCGCGGATCACCCATCTGTCGTTGATTTCATAATCCGCAGTTAGTAAGACCTGCCACGTTTCGCTGTCGCTGCTGAAGCCGCCGTAGTCAAAAAAGCCTGTGCCGGACCACCTGTCGTTGAATGCGACGCGGGCTCTGACCCCGATGACAGGGTCTGTCCAGCTTTCATCAACATTGACGGACAGGCCGGGCGTCGTTCCCGGAAGAACGGTGAAATCGGTCTGTGTGCGAAACCAACGGAAGCCGCCGACCAAGTCCACATAGGAAGTATCTGTAGTATAGGCGCGGTACCCTACATAGCCGCTGAAAAATTGCGTTGTGAGAGAGGTTTCAAGACCGGAACTAGCCGGACCGGGTGTGTCATTGCTGAAAGAGACGTCCACATAGTTGTAATCGGCCAAAAGTGACCATCGCCCGTTCGATGCACCAAAGACGCCCATGAAGGCCAGATCGAGATTTTCTAGCGCGTCAGAGAAACTGAGCGTTCCATCGACAGTGCCCCGAGCTGTTTCTTGCGTAACCTCAGTTTCAGGCATGAACAGGTATATTGTCGCCTCATAAGACCAATCGGACTGCTGTGCCACAGTGGCCGTCGTCATTGGCATCCACGATGCCACGGCCATTGCGCTGATTGTTATTACCCTCTTAAAGTCCATTTGATCCTCCGTTTGTTCCAATTCGGCAATCTGAATTGCTTGCTCATTTATTCAGCGGCTTCGCCGGACTGTTGCGCACGAGGCCCGACGCGGTTGATATCCGTTTCCGGAAAGAACTCGGACCAGACATGCCAGAAAACACCTGCTCGCAAGGTCTCGACGCGCTGCAACTTTCCCTGGTCGGACATCCCCCAGAAATCGCAACGTGTGATGGGTTGACTTCTGTCATTGTACCAAACGCCCAGGCTTTCGTACTTTGGGTCCAGACTAACAACTACGTCGCGGCCACCGACATTTGCGTTTATAATCCAATCGTTTTCGACTACGAAATCATCAGTCCAACAGGCGGCATCGTTGCCGATTGTAATCCCCCAGACGTAGGTCTTGTTCGGCAACCGGTCGTCCGATCGGTCCATGTTGTCCATGACGGGCGCATCTTCCTGATGCTGGCGCGCTATCCCCCATCCAAATGTGATCTCGGTCACCATGTCCAGCAATCGCAAGAATGGGTTCGACGAAGGCTTGTTCAAATAGACTTCGCCATCGGGAAACGCTTTTTGAAATCCGCGGAACGTCATACGGTAAGTGGGCCAGGGTTGCATCCTTGCCTCAGGTCGCAGGGGGCAGGCGGGTCCGTCCGCGTCGGTATTGCGATCCGCCTCGCGAAACCCATAGATCTGCTGGATCGGCTCCCCAGTTTCATTGTCTCGCAGGATCAGGTTATTGCCATGTTGGGCCAGCACCTCGAGGTCCAACCGATTGCCATCGATGCGGGGGGTATATCCTTGCCCAAGATTGGCCATTGCGCAAAACGTCATGATGATATCTTGGCCACCCAGCCCGTCTGAATTGCCGGCTAGATGGGGCCGCATGATTTGCGCATCGGGATGCGCACGGGCGTGGCCGTTGTTTTCAATGACAATGACTGGGGCTGTCGGGCCGATGTATTTTCGCGCCTCTGCAATTGGAAAGAAGGCTGCGTCATTGAGTTGGTTCCTCAGCCCCAAATGGACCCACACATAAGGAAAGCCATACAGAACCAAGACCAGTAGTGCCGCGATCAACCACAGCCAGAACAGGCCGCCCCCCAGAATGAAGTGCGCAAGTGTTGCGACAGCAAAACCGCCCAAACCAACAGCGATCAGGCGGTATTCGTGGCGGATAAACCGAACCATGTTCTTGCGCTTAACCTTAAGCACCATTTGCGAAATGTCGCCAAGATCGCGGAAATAGATGAATCCGATACCCAGCGAGACAACCAGACCCAGAGCGAAAATAATGTTTCCTGCCATGTGGATATTCCAATAGTTCGAAGTTCAAAGCGCCTCGGGGGTTAATCTCCCGAACAAAGGGCGCTTATTTCTGCGCCGCGCCGCGCTTTATCATGAAGGCCTCGACGGCCTGCTGCGTTTCCGGGCGCAAATTGTCGATCCCTTCATAGGGCACGCCATAAGCGGGTGCCGTGTCGGGGAATTTCTCTTTGCGGGCCATATGGCGGCCAAGGATGCGTGCGAATTCCTGCCCGCCCCAGGCGCCAACCTCTGTCGAGACCGAGTATTCTTCGCGCGTGTCCCTGTAGAGGTCAAAGAACTTTGCAAGAATTGCGCTTTCCCCAGGTCCCGGCAGTTTCAACTTCAGCTGGTCTTTCACGACCGCCTCGGGCTTGTTCACCGAATAGACGATGACGTGATCGCGACGGGCCTTGGATTCGTCTGCAAACAATAGAGCGGCAGACTGGTCCACTCCATCTACCAGTCTATCCCGCGGAATGTACTGATCTGCTCCGGCAAAGCGGGACAACGTAGTGTAGAGGTCCGACACATGGATGATGCTGTTGAGCAATCCGTCCGCCTCGATCATACCGGGCCAGCGGATAAAGGCATCGACACGGATGCCGCCTTCGGTCGTGTCGCCCTTGCCACCTGCGTAGATCAGCGGAGTAAACCCGGATTGTGGTGCGTATTTTGTGAAATGACCATTGTCGCCCATGACGACGACCACGGTGTTTTCCGACATTCCCAGTTCATCGAGCCTGCCAAACAGATCGCCCAGCCATTGGTCCAGTAACTGCATTTTGTCCACGTAGAGACCGCCATTCACGCTTTCCGGGCCGGACCGTCCGGCGCGTGTGTTGTCCAGCGGGATCATCGGCCAGTATTGCAGGAAGAATGGGGCGTCCCCTCCTGCGAGACGTTCCAGTTCTTCTAGGGTCTTGTCCTGAAACGCCTGGTTCATCTCGTCATATTTTTCTGCGTTCCAGCGTTCGCCTGGCTCCATCCGAATTTCGCGGACTGGTCCATCGGTTTCGCCCTCAATCACGGTCATCATCGCAGCGGCATCAGGACGGAACCACCCATCGAGTGTATACTTGTCATCAAAGTCCCGGATCGCTACCGAGACCTGCTCTTTGATCGCGTCGTCATTGAAAATAGTCAGTTGCCCCTGCTGATGGATGGCGTGCTGAGCATAGTCGAACCCCTGATTCATGGCCCAGCTTTCCGAGATATCCCCCATGTGCCACTTACCCACATGGCTGGTGGCGTAGCCGGCTTGCTTCAGTACTTCGGCTAAGGTTACCTCATCCCCCGGCAAGCCAAAGCCGGCGATATCCACGGTCGTGTCGCCCATGCCCATACGCACCGGCAACCTGCCGGTCATTTGGGCTACGCGGGTCGGAGTGCACGAAGGTTCGGTATACATCCGAACCATTCTCATGGCCTGATCCGAAAAATCGTTGATGTTAGGCGTTTCGTAACCCCGCACTGCGTTCAACTCGGGGATTCCCATATCTCCAAAGCCCATATCATCGATCAATACGCTGACAATGTTCGGTGGTTTGCCGTTGTTCGTTTCCCGGAATGACGCGAGGGCGTCGTCGACGGCCGCATCATCCTTGGCCCATTGCGGGCCATGCTGTGCTTGAAGGATGTAAAACTCTGCATCGTGTTGAATGGGACTTTCCTGCGCAACAGCCGACGAGACAACGAGGCTAGTCACTACCACAATAAAACAATGCAAATTCATTTCTGTCCCCCCTGGTATGTCTACCGTACAGCGCGGTTCGACTATAATATTGAAACATTAGTATATTTGACGATGAAAAGCTACGCGCCGAAATCCGGGTAGTGACTGCCAATTAACTTTTTGCATGCGTCTTTATCGAGCCCGACGTTCACAGCACGTTTCTACCTCTTTCGGACCTACTCCTTTAGGTTTTGAAAAAGCATGCGGAATGAAAGAGCCCGGTGGCGTATTTGAGCTGAGTGTTTCGGTTGTCAGACATTCGGCCCGAATACTGACCATCCTGTCGCACGAACCAGTTCCTGAAATGCAATGCTGGCCAGATGCGAGTTACCCTTTGCATCCAGCCCCGGGCTCCAGGCTGTGACAGCGGCGATACCCGGAACAATACACAGAATACCACCTCCGACACCGCTTTTGGCGGGCAGCCCAACGCGGAATGCAAACTCGCCTGAAGCGTCGTAAGAACCGCACATCATCATCAGAGCAGTCACTCGGCGTGCGCGTTGTGCGGACAACACGGTTGACCCATCGGCCGGGTTCTGACCCGCAGCGGCCAAATAGCGGCCAGCCACCGCCAACTGACGACACGACATGGCAATGCTGCATTGGCGGAAATACAGCGACAGAACCTCTTCGACCGGCGATTTGAGGTTGCCCTCGGCTTCCATGAAATGTGCAAGTGCCCGATTTCTGGACCCTGTCCGCATCTCTGATTCTGCAACGGCCTTATCCACTTGGATCGACTCATCCTCGGCAAGCGTTCGGCACAGATTCAGTACGTCGTTCACCGCCTCATCTGCGCTTCGATCTTCAAGCAGAACGTCGGCCACGACAATGGCGCCGGGGTTGATGAACGGGTTTCTCGGAATCCCACGCTCATGTTCAAGCTGGACGATGGAATTGAACGGATCGCCTGAAGGCTCTCGGCCTACGCGCTGCCAAAGGGTCGCGCCTACACGTTGAAGGGCTTCTGTCAGCGAAAAGACCTTTGAGATGCTTTGTATCGAAAACAGCGTGTCCGCGTTTCCGGCCGATACAGGCACGCCGTTAATGGGCGCGACGGCGATGCCGAATTGGTTCAGGTCAACCGTGGCAAGCTCGGGAATGTACTGGGCAACCTTCCCGCGGTCAGACATACCTGCGACGCGGTCTGCGATGTCATCCAGAATGACCTGAAGCTCTCCGGTTTCAATTACGCTGGGGTTCGGCATGCGCCTCCTCCGTCCAGACCGAGTGATCTACGCCTTTGTCAAATTCAGGGAATTTGCTTGCCACAAACCGAGGTTCAAGGTTCTGCTTGCGCTGTGCGAAATAGTCCACGGTCAGTTTGTATACGGTGCCCGATAGCAGCACTATGGCGACGAGATTGATGGTTGCCATTATGCCCATGGCCGCGTCCGCAAAATTGAACACGGTGCTGACCGCTTGAACGGCGCCCCAGACAACCATGGCAAGACAGCCCAGACGTAAGGTATAGATGGGCACTTTGCCTTCCAGCTTCAGAAACGTCATTGCGTTTTCCGCGTACGAGTAGTTGCCCAGTATTGAGGTGAACCCAAAAAACACGATTGCAATCGCGATGAAATGGCGGCCAATTTCACCCAGATGGATTGCTGCCGCATCTTGAGTTAGCCGCATTCCAGTGGTGCCGTCAGGTTCGATGGCACCAGAGAGCAGGATCAACAAGGCGGTCGCCGTGGCGACCAGTATCGTATCCACGAAACAGCCAAACGCCTGCACAAAACCTTGGCTCGAAGGGTGGTGTGGTTCCGGTGTGGCAACAGCTGCGATGTTTGGAGCCGAGCCCATGCCCGCCTCGTTTGAAAACAACCCGCGTTTGATGCCGTTGAGTGCTGCAGCCATCACACCACCTGTGACACCACCTGCTGCTTCCTGAAGACCAAAAGCTCCAGCAACGATGGACCACAGCATTGCAGGCACCTGCGGCAGGTTCATTATGACGACGATACAGGCCAGCAACAGGTACAGCCCCGCCATGAGAGGCACGACGATTTCGGCAAATCGCGCGATGGTTCTGATACCGCCGAAGATCACCACAGCAGCCGCCGCAGCCAGTGCCAGACCGGCAATCAATTTGTTCAACCCAAATGCACCTTCGAACGCCTCGGCGATCGAGTTGGATTGGACGGCGACAAAGACCAGGCCGAAACTGACGATAAGGCAGATCGAAAAGATCACACCAGCCCAAGGCGCATTCAGAGCGTTGGCCATGTAAAAAGCCGGACCGCCACGGAACCGACCGTTTGAGGACGTAACCTTGTAAAGCTGCGCCAGTGTGCTTTCGGAATAGGCCGTAGCCATTCCGACGAGGGCCACAATCCACATCCAGAAGATTGCGCCGGGGCCGCCCAAGGTCAAAGCCACCGCGACACCGGCTAGGTTCCCGGTACCAACACGCGATGCAAGACTTACGGTTAGCGCCTGAAAAGGTGTAATTCCGCGTTTGTCAGTGGATTTGGACGAGGTCAGAACGCGGATCATTTCGCCGAAATGCAGAAACTGCAGCGCACCCAGACGAATGGTGAAAAATACGCCGACACCAAGCAGCCCGTAGATCAGGACGTAGTTCCAAAGAATAGAGTTAATGCCGTTAACAATTGCTTCC
Source organism: Ruegeria atlantica (assembly GCF_013032505.1). Classification (GTDB taxonomy): domain Bacteria; phylum Pseudomonadota; class Alphaproteobacteria; order Rhodobacterales; family Rhodobacteraceae; genus Ruegeria; species Ruegeria atlantica_F. Next base: position 696,443 of record NZ_WQCG01000002.1, on the reverse strand, counting down.
ATCGTCCGCCTCCCGAGAACTCAGACCGTTCGAAAAAGCAGCTAAAATACGATGCTTATATCCTCATCATGCACGAAGGGAGGGATGTTGAGTCAAGCTTCAAGCCTGAAAATTGGAGAAACGGCGTGACATATATGATTGATTTAGCGATGAGAATTCGGGCGGATGACCGGTTGTGGCGCGACCTTGGCCACATGTTGGATTGTTTTCCTGAAGATCAGGAACATGCGGCGAAAAGGCTGTCGGGACGCAATTCGCCGCCGACAGCTGTTGCATAAACCGCACTCGGATGTGGTGTGTATTGCCTATTCGGCAGCCATCTGCGCCGAAGGGGTCGACATCGAAATCACACGCTCGTCTTGGGTCATGTCTTCCTCGATCCCATCAAACAGTGGTGTGGAAAGATAGCGCTCACCCGTGTCTGGTAACATCACCAGCAGAACCGAACCCTGTGGCGCTTGTTCGGCGACTTTCATGGCAACGGCAAACGTTGAGCCTCCGGATATACCCGTGAAAATCCCTTCCTCTGATGCCAGCCGTCTGGACCATTCAATCCCCTCGGCACCAGGGACAGGGATCAATTCATCGTAGTAATCCTGATCGATCGCCTCTTGTAAAACCCATGGGATAAAATCTGGGGTCCAGCCCTGGATTGGGTGTGGTTCAAAATTCGGATGACTTTCAGTCGGCTGATGACCCTCATTGCGGGAGTTGACATAGCCGGACGACACAATCGCGGCGTTGGCAGGTTCTGTCAGGATGATTTTCGTGCTGGGGCGCTCTTTTCGCAGAACCCGTGCGACACCCGATATTGTTCCGCCAGTTCCATAACCGGTGACCCAATAGTCCAGCCGTTCACCATCGAAGTCTGCCATGATCTCGCGCGCGGTGGTGTTCTCGTGTATGTCGGCATTGGCCGACGTCTCGAATTGGCTCGCCAGAAACCATCCATTCTGTTCGGCCAGTTCCTTGGCTTTGACATACATGCCAAAGCCTTTTTGCGCCCGTGGGGTCAGCACGACCTTTGCCCCGAGAAAGCGCATCAGCTTACGACGCTCGACCGAGAAGCTGTCGGCCATTGTCACGACAAGCGGATAGCCTTTGGCCGCGCATACCATCGCAAGGCCGATCCCGGTGTTACCAGAAGTGGCCTCGACAACGGTTTGACCGGGTTTCAGTCGCCCGTCGCGTTCCGCCGCCTCGATAATGTTCAGCGCGAGACGATCCTTGACCGAACCCGCGGGATTGAAAGCCTCGAATTTCACATAGACCGTGACATGTGATGGGGCGATCCTGTTGATCCGGATACAGGGTGTGTCACCTACGGTTTCGAGAACACTATCATAAAGCCGATTGCGTCCTTCAGTTTGTCGAATTCCCATAACGATACCCCTCTTTTGGTTGGTAACATCTGAGCCAGTTTATAATATTTTCGCGACTTCGGCGCTTTAAACATTTGGCTTGGGAATGAGCGACGGAGTCACACGCTGGACCGTCAGTTCAGGATGCCTATAAGCTTCGGGATATGCCATGGGAACAAACGGGCCTGCGGGAATAACACCATTCCAGCTTCGGCCGAAGTACCCTTGTCGGCAGTGATCCAGTGAACTGCTGTTTGCCACCCCGGGCAGGTCATAGACACGACAAAGCCAGCGCCAGAGATGCGGGTAGTCAAGGATCTTGGCGCCGTTCAGCTTCATTCGCACGTAGTAAACTGGGTCGTGGCGGTAGAGTGTCGGGAAAAGGCGCAGATCGGCTTCTGTAAATCGCTCCCCGGTTAGAAAAGGTCTGCCATCGCTGGCTAAGCGATCTTCCAGCAGCGCCAATGTCTTGAAGTAAGTTCCGAAACTGGCGGCATAGACGTTTTGATCAGACGAGAACCCGGCCTTGTATGCCCCGTTGTTGATTGCGACGTAGATTTGCTCGTTCAGTTCGTCAATTTCAGCCCGGATCGCAGGATCATCCGGATATAGGTTGGGCCGGTTGGCTTCATTGCAGGAACTGCCCAGCAGCGCCGCATTGCCATTCAGCATTCGAATGATCTCGGCGCTTTCATTGTTGAGGATACGGTCGGCTATTTTGTCATACAGGATCGGAACTGAACGTTCTTTTGATCCTTCAGTCCGATAGATTTCGCGAACCAACCTGAAACCTTTTCCCGTTGCGGTTTCCAAGGTGCATTCAGGCAACGTCGCCCCCGTTGCCGAAGCAACAAGCTCGGGGGCGAACTGCCAGTTGTTCGGACCCTCTGGGTCGTCTTCTGTGGTGCGATTGGGAAAGGCCACATCCATCGAAATGCTATCCCGCAGTCCCAATACGTTGCGGGCAAGCGTCACCCGATGGCACCACGGGCAATTGAGGGCGACAAACAGGTGATATCGCCCAGGCTCGGCCGGAAACTCCGGGTCGCCGATCGCATGCCGAAAACCGCTGACGCCGCGCACGAACTCTCCTTGTGCGCGGCGTTCTGCGGCATTCGCCTGATCTTCCTGTTTGGATTGATCGGTCATGCTTGGCCTTAACCTCTTAGCCGGTGGTGAAGGATGATTGGGACGGCAAGGTCTTCCTCATCGCTCAGGTGCCGTTTCAGAAAGGCCTCGATGGCCTGTGACGTATCGTGCAGGGTTCCGACCTCGGATCGGGCCTGAGCCTCATCCAGCTGAATGAGTTTGATCACACGATTGGCCGTCCTTATGTATTGGTCAAGGACCAGATCGAGATCGGCATGGTCCTTCTCCAAAACCTCCAAACCGGCGTCAAAACGAGAATCCGCCTCAGAAAGTTCAGGGAAGTAGCTGTGATCTTCCCAACCGTGATGGCCGTGCAGGTTTGCGACAAGCGCGTTTCCATAATAGGACAGTCGCGCCGAATACTCTTCGGGGGACAGACCCTTTTCAAGATACTCCTCTGCATCGGTTCGCACTAGTCGGGCGAGGCGTCGAAACATCTGGTGAGCTGCAAGCCAATGACGGGTTTTCTCCGAGAAGCCGGGATGCGCTTCCCAGTTGTCGCGAGGATATTGGTCGAGCAAGATCTGCATCTCGCCCGGCATGTCGGCGGTTCGGATGTTGTATGTATCAAGCATGAGCTTACTCCTTTCCGCAAACATGTGTGGGCGGAAGGCGCATAACGTTAGGCTCAGGGGTGCACAGTTGGTGTCTGTTACCGCACATCAGTTGCTTTATGACGCGCCGGGTATTGGCTAGCGACCGGCGACCGATCGCACAATCTAAATGCCCGCCAATGGAGAAAACCATAGAGGGTTAGAGTTTTAGGTGTCCGTGCCAGTTAACACATCTGGAATCTGAATCGTGCCATCCAATTTTTTGCGTGCGAACGGACCCCCTGCAATCGATGATTGCCCCAGTGGGCGAGGATTTTTGACTGGACAGTTTTTGACAATCTTGCTTGGTTGCGCCGCGCTGCACTCAATTTCCAGGAGGTTTCAATGCCCCAAGCATCCGACATCAACCGTCGCATAGTTCTTGCTGAACGTCCAAATGGACAACCGGACAAAAACACGCTGCGGCTTGAAACCACAGATATTCCGACGCCGGGCGACGGAGAGATGCTGGTGCGCACGGTGTACCTGTCGCTGGACCCCTACATGCGGGGTCGGATGAATGACGCAAAATCCTATGCTGAGCCCGTTGCGATCGGCGGCGTTATGACAGCCCAGGTTGTGGGGCAGGTTGTGACGTCAAACCTCGAAGGGTACGAAGCCGGCGACTACGTCCTGAACATGAGCGGTTGGCAGGACTATGCAACCTCAAATGGTGAGCAAGTCGTAAATCTGGGCAAGACGCCGGATAATCCGTCCTGGGCATTGGGTATTCTGGGGATGCCCGGCTACACGGCGTATGCGGGGTTGCTGAAGATCGGCGAGCCAAAGCCGGGCGAAACCGTTGTCGTGGCGGCCGCAGCTGGCCCGGTTGGGGCAACCGTGGGTCAGATCGCCAAGCTGAAAGGGTGTCGTGTAGTCGGTATCGCGGGTGGCCCGGAAAAATGCGAACACGTGGTAAAGAACCTTGGGTTCGACGCATGTATAGACCACCGCGCGACTGATCTGGCAACGCAATTGCACGACGCTTGCCCTGATGGCATTGATGTCTATTTCGAGAATGTCGGCGGCAAAGTCTTGTATGCGGTCTTACCGCTTTTGAATCCGTTTGCGCGCGTTCCCGTCTGTGGCGTCGTTGCCTGGTACAATCTGCCGGGCTTGCCGGATGGACCGGATATGGGCCCGGTGATCATGGGTACCTTGTTGCGGATGAAGGTCAAAATGCAGGGCTTCATCATTTTCGACAATTTCGGCCCTGAGGTGTATGCCGAGTTTGTTCGGGACATGACAGGATGGCTGAAGGACGGCTCAATATCGTATAAAGAGCATGTGGTTGAAGGCCTTGAAAATGCTCCGGATGCATTCAACCAATTGCTGGCCGGGGACAATTTTGGCAAAATGGTTGTAAAGGTCGATTGACCCAGAGCGGAAGGCGGTGTTGATCCGGTCAGGATTGGTCCAAAGGCCTTGAGCCTTTTGGGGTAATTTGAGCCGGGTCAGTTTTTTCAGGTCATTCGGAATGGGACTTCGCGCCGACTATCGAGGTCTTTGTGTGCCGGGGCGTGGGTGCGAGAAGCCAGATGGTACATTGGGTTGCTTTCGCTGCACAATTTGGTGGCGGCTGCAATTTCCAGCATGCCAAGCGAAGTATCAATCGCCTCGGGTGGCGACGTTGCTCAGGTTCCATTCTTTGGACTGGACCAAACCATTCGCACCTGCTTCAGCTAAGAAATGGCAGCCAAAACCGGTCTTCCGTTGCCAGATTAATCCCGGCTCACTGTGTTTGAGTCCCGACTTGCGTGCTGCTCTAAAGATCGATCGCATGGCGTTGATTGTTAAGTTGATCCGCGACATCTGACGCGCTGAGCGTTAGTTGGTTTCCGCTTCGAGTGCCCGAATGCGGTCTGTGATTTCTTCAACATGCGCCGGATCGCTAAAAATGCTTGTCAGCATCGCTTCCAAATCTGCATTTGGCCACGAATTCTTCAGTTCAGCGTACTTTCGAGCAGCATCCTTGGTCCGGCCCAAGGCGTGCAATGCCGCTGTTTGATATGCGAAGGACGGGGCGCTGATAGGATCGCCATATTCGGCTGCCTTGGCGAAAGAGTTCAGAGACTTTCGATAATTTCCAAGGTGGAAGTTTGCTGCACCGTAGATGTTTCGGTTCGCAAAACGTTGATTGCTTGGGCCAGAGTCTATGGCTCTCTCGGCGACCTCGGCAGCTTCTTCAAAATGCCCCGAGAACAATGCAATGGATCCATGGATGTCCAAAACATGTGCATCGTCGGGCGCAAGAATAACGGCTCTGCTGGAGATCCTCATCGCTTCGTCGAACTCATTGTTCGCGAATTTTACCCACGCGGCAGCAGACTGCGCCCAGGGATCCGATGGGGCCAGACGAAGTGCATCTGCCGCCATTGTATTAGCGCGTTCAAGAATTGCATCTTTATCTTTGCCTGGCGGGGTTAATATTGCCAATGTGGCAAGGGCTTGCGCAGCTCCGGCGTAGCCGCCGAAATAGTCTGGTCCCAGTTCAATTGAACGGCGAAAGACTTCGACGACCAGCAATTGGCGTGGTCGGTCAAAGATCGGGAATATCATGTTTCTTGCCTGATCGGCCAAGTTCATTGCTTGCAAAGAAGAAGCTGACTGTTCGATGACCGCCTGACGTTGCAGCGACGCTAACGCCTGATCTTGCGGAAGGATTTCTTCTTGTTCTCCAAAATAATCCTTCAATGGACCAAATGCGAATGCAATGCCGATGCCCGTTCCCAGTATGAAAGACAGCGCTGCCCAGCCGACGGCACGACCGGAACGCGGTTTTTCTTCGGCCAGGGCAACTTCGACCCTTTCAAATCGCGGCCTGTAGCCGCCGGTATCCACGAAAATCCGCACCGGGTCCGAGCTTCCGACGGTGTCGTAATAGTGTTCAAGATTCTGTCGCAACCGCCGCGCATCCACGCGGACCACATTCTCGATATCGCCGGTTTCAGCAGGGTCGCGATCATATACATCCTGAGCGACTGTCTTACCCCGGATAAGATCACCGCGACCTTCGATTTCCTCCTTCACGATGTAACTCAGGAAGGCACAAAGGCGGTCCAAGTGAGAAAACAGCTCACTTTCGCAAACGGATCGTAGCGCCTTGGTTTTATCGATGTCACGGATATCTGGATCCATAAAAACCATTTACTTTGGCTGTCTTGCCATACGTATTCACACATTACTATGAACCCGAATTCCTTGTGAGTCACCCCTGTGTCACCGTGATTCCGTTACCAAAACGTAAAACCTTCGAAACACTGGCCTTGCATCGCAACCAATGCCGAAAGCACGTCGGCCGCAATTCCTTCGGCCCGGCAGTCGCGCTCGGCAAGCAAGGGAGTGCACGTTATGAATAAACACAAACGGTTATTGAAATACTCGGCATACTTGGTGGCTGGTATCACCTTTGGTATTTGGTTGGCCGCGCCGAATGGCGGCCTCAAGATCATTGGTGAAACCTTGGGCCCTTCGATGGCCTTGGCTCAGGAAGCGACACCCGAAGTGTCACCAGTCAAGGCGCGCGAGAGGGAGACGTACTACCCAAACAGTGAAGACCTGCAACCTGACGAAATGCGGGTCATTGCCTGCGGAACCGGGATGCCAACGACCCGAGCGGCGCAGGCAGCCGCGTGCTTCCTTGTCGAACTCGGGAATGGAGACAAGTTCCTTTTCGACATCGGATCGGGGTCCGCTGAACGCATTTCTTCTCTGCAAATCCCCTACAACTATCTCGACAAGGTTTTTATCGGGCACCTGCACACGGACCATTTCGGCGCTTTGCACGACCTGTTCATCGGTGGCGCGTTGATGGGGCGTAACGTTCCATTGCGGGTATGGGGTCCAAGCGGCGCTGTTCCGGAATTAGGAACAGCCTATGCGCTGGACCGCATGCAAGAGATGCTGTCCTGGGATCTCGCCGGTCGGGCCGGAAACATAGACTTTCGTGGCTACGTGATGGATGTGACCGAGTTTGACTACAAGCTTGAGAACGAGCCCATTTACGAAGAAAACGGCGTAGTCATTCGAACCTTTCCAGCGATCCATTCCATTGATGGTTCTGTAAGCTACGCATTGGAATGGAATGATCTGAAGTTTGTGTTTAGCTCGGACACGTATCCCAACAAGTGGTTCGTCGAATACGCCAAGGACGCCGATCTGGTGATCCATGAGTGTTTCATCGCTGTGCCGGAACTGGTCAGCAAAATGAAGTTCACACCGGAATCGGCATTACAGGTGGGTACTCAGGTTCACACTGCTCCTGAAGCCTTCGGCAAAGTCATGAGTGAGATCAAACCACGCATGGCGGTCGCCTATCATTTCTTCAATGACTTCGACACCGTCAACGGTGTTTATGAGCGTATACGGTCCACTTATGACGGCCCGCTCAGCTTGTCCGACGACTTCATGGTGTGGAATGTGACCAAGGACGACATTCGCGTACGGATGGCCGTTACCGAAGAGCGGACTTGGGCACCACCATTGGCAGCCCCGGCACAGCCGCCAAATGTGGATGACAAAACCGCAATGGCTGAAAAGCTTGGCGTAGAAACGCTGGACTTCAGTGACTTTGTCGCCGGTGGCGTTTGGGACGTCGAAGACGTTTTGCGACCGATCTACGAACAGGCCAGTGAAGCCTTGGGGCAGGACTTCCCGTACCCTGAGAAATCCGAACCCAAGTAGACACCCGCAACTCCACCGGCAGCGGTTAGTCTTGCTGTCCGGTCCCGAGCTCTGTGCTTCATGTTTACGGCATCCTCTTGGACCTTAATCCAGGAGCACAGAGCACGACATGCTTCGGAGGATAATCCAATGACTTGGCTTAAGCGTTTGGCCTTACTAGTAACGGCCACGGTTCTCCCTGTTACTTCGGCTGTTGCTGATTTGCTGCCTGCAAACAGTGCGGAGTCGGCGGCCAACTTTGCTGAAATCTCGGTCATGGACGATAGGGTGCGGGTCGCATTGGAAATCGACCTCTCGGATGTGCACGCGTTTTTGGCTGAAGCGCGTAAAGGCGAAGATCCGACAGCCAACCTTGCAGCGCGAACGGGCAAGGCATTCAAGGTTTCCGCTGACGGTGCTGCGCTTGTTCCCGAAACACACACCCTCGAAATCCGGCCCAGAAAAACACGCGTAACGGCGTTGAGACCCAGTTATGGCCGGGCCACTCAGGATACTCGGTCCTCTAAAGTGGTGTATGTTTCCTTGGATTACGTTTTTGACCAAAAACCCCACGAAATTACGTTTACGCCCCCGCTCAACCAAGGCGAAATACCATCCGCTTCAATCGGTGTGATCTTTGACCACCTAGGTGTGGCCGTGACTGACTATCGATACCTTTCTCGGCCCGAGGTGTTCTATCCGGATTGGGACGACCCTTGGTACAGCCGGTTTCAAAACCCAAACCTGACGCGCCACCACAAATCCGCCCTGATGTCATTTGTAGCCGTTGAACCGCGCGAAGTTCGCCATGAGGTGATTTTTCGCCTGCGCGATCTGGAAGCGTGGACGAGCCTTAATCTTGGCGAAGCGACGTCTTTGAACGGGGACGAGATGGCGCAGGTTTTTGAGCGCGCTATCGAACTGTTTGCTGACAGCAACCCAATGACCATTGATGGGAAACGCGTTCGTCCCGCATCGGCAAAAGTCGAACAACTATCTGTCGGCGTTGAAGGCTTGAAGGTTCTTGAAGACCTTGAACATACCGACCGGGCGACCGCGCTCATGGGGATAATCCTGTCCTATCCGCAAGAGAAACTGCCCGATGAGCTCGCACTGGAATGGGAGCTGTTTACTGAAGACGTAACCACTATCCCGATTCAAGTCACCGATCCGGCGGGCGCTGTGCCCGGACAGGTGACCAGAGAATTCCCTGACATCGCTTGGAAGAACTATATTCTCAAATGGAATGAGCCTGAGGTCACGCCGGTAACGGTCGCATCTTTGAGATCCCTTCAGGTTCCAATTCCGGCCCTTGCTTTCATTGCGCTGGCCATCGCTCTTGCAGGCGTGGCGTTGAAACATTGTGACGGTCACTGGAAAAGTTGGGCGGTTGCCAGCCTGTCGTTTTGCCTTGTTTCGGTGGCTTTGAGTTCGGTGAGGTACGAGTTTTCCGTCCCGAACAAGACGGTCTTCGATACCGCATCAGCAACCCAAATCACTGAGGCGTTGGTTTCAAACTTGGCGGTTGCCAGACTGGAAATAGACGACACGCGCTTAACAAACGCGCTGAAAACAATCGTTACGCCCGAACAGATTGCGGACATCAAAACCGAAGCGCGCCGGGGATTGTCAGCCACCCTGCCTTCAGGGGCCGTTGCCAAAATCGACGGGATTCAAAATCTGCTGGTCGAAACTGTTGAGCCGTTGTCAGAGGGCGGTGATCAAATCCTTGCCCGTTGGGACGCGGTCGTCAGCGGCGGTCACTGGGGGCACATGCATCAGCGGGTCATTTCTTATCGCGCGATGCTGGACGTCCAACACCATGACGGCGCGTGGTTGCTGTCGGGTTTAACTGTGCTCAGTGCCCGCATGAACGCTCAACCCGCATTCGCAGGAGGCAACTCATGAAACCTATTCTAATCCTGACAACATTGTTTGTTAGCTTGCTCAGCCAGCCAGCGCTTGCGCATTTTAAGTTGAACCAGAATGTACGGATGCATCATGTCTTGCATTCAGAGGATGGGCTGGATGTCTATCTGCGTATGCCCATGTCTTATGTGGTAGCTGAATTGGTCGGGCCTGATGGGCCTGAGAAGTTGCCTGCTCCGGCGCCTTACACCTACAATCGAATCGAAGACGGTGCGCTGATGCACTATGTTGATCAAAAGGCGTTAAGCGCTGATCCACACGGGTTGGCGGCATTGGCCGCCGGTGATTTCCTTCTGTCAATCGATGGACAGATGCAACCCTCATCTGTCCTTGCTATGCGCCTACATCCTTTGGGGATTGAACCGGGATTTGCGACGTTGGCAGAGGCACAAAATGCGCTGGCCAGCGGTGACGTGTTCGTCGCATCCAAGGAGACCTATGTCGGCGATGTGATGGTCGACCTGCACCTGCGGTATGCGATTGGACCAGTTGCAGCGTACAACCTTTCCCACACCGCCAATCCTGGCCTGACAGGACAGGAGGACACCGCGAACCTGATCCTGGACTACAGAGGAGATACAGTCCGAACATATCGCGCTACAGGGCTGATGCATGAGCCCGTCAATGTGTCAGGGTCCGCGGCCGCGGCTGCCTCGACCTTTTTTGTCGAGGGCATTCGCCACATATTGGAAGGTCCAGATCATGTGCTGTTTGTGCTTTGTATGGTCATTGGGGCGCTCAATTTGCACAGCCTTCTGGCACGGGTCACCGGCTTCACCCTTGGTCATACGGTCACCCTGATCCTCGGCTTCTTCGGCTTTGCACCGACCGGTGCATGGTTTATCCCGACGGTCGAATTGGCGATTGCCCTATCCATCATCTATGCCGCCGTGATGGCCCTCAGACCGCCGGAACGCGGGCATGGAGACCTAAAAGCATTTGCCATAACCTCAGGGATTGGATTGCTGCACGGGTTTGGTTTTTCTTTTATGTTGCATCAGATCTTGCGCGTCGATGCGCCGAATGTCTGGCACAGCCTGCTGGCCTTCAATCTCGGCGTGGAGGCTGGGCAAGTGATGATAGTGCTACTGGTCTGGCCTATTGTGCTGTTTCTGCGCAAACAGCCAGGCCGCATTTGGATCGGCTCGCGCGCTGCGGTCGCCGTATGTGCCAGCCTGATCGCGATGGTCTGGGTGGTCGAGCGGGCAGAGTTCTTTCTGTGATGAAATTTACCGCGCACGATAGAGAATTTCAGAAGGCCACGATCTTCGGAGCCACCGGCATATCGCGGATAGTCAGGACGAGGTGCTTAGCGAAGGTAACTTCAAGGGGAAAGACGATGACGCGGTTTGTATCCACCGCGGTCGACCCGCCGGCGTTAAAATAGAGATTGTTCAAATCGGCCGGCGCACGTTTGGCGAATTCGTGTACGAACCGCGCGGCAGTCGAGTCGGTGTTGTTGAAGGGCGAGAAATTGGAAAGGCTCAGAGCTTGCTCGGCCATCCCCTCTGTCCGACCTGAGTGCACCGCATGCCTCCCGGTCCACCGATTAAGCGTTCGCCTTTTTCGTTTACCACATGGATGCCGTTGGCGCTTACGATAAAAGTGCGGTTGTTTTTGCCCAACGCTTCCATCCCTTTCCAAGGGTGCAGGAAGTGATCGTTGTCCCATTGTTTGGCGTTAAAGTTTTCCATGATGGGTCATGCTTTCTGCGCTCATTACAATTGGGAATTCTTCGCGTACCTGAGCGTCCGAAGCGCCGAAATAGTTAGGGAAATGAGTGTTTAGAATAGAATTGGCTTTGTCACGGGCACGGTCCAGCAAATCTGTTTTGCCTTCGTTTTCCCATGTGTCTGTACGCTCCCGATCCATAAGCCGCGGGTAGACGAACTCGCTGTTCATATAGTTTAGCGTGTGGGGGTTGCCGAGGAAATGACCAGGGTCGATGGCGCACTGGTGGATCACATCCACAGCCATGGTTTCATCCGTGACCTCTATCCCGCGCAACGATCGCAGGATCATTCCGCCCGCTTCATCATCGATGACCATACTTTCAAAGCTGCATCCCATGAGGCTGCCGATCATACCCCCGAACTCGCACAGGCGATTGGCGCCGGCATGAGCGGCGAGCGTGAATGTCAGCGCCTTTTCCAACCCGTATTGTGCATCGGGTATTTTGGCGTCTGTCATACCTGCGCCAACGGACGTGGGAAGGCCATAGAAGTTGCCCATCTGAATGGCTGCCGCCCCGATGAGAGCCTGTTCGCCGCTGCCGCCGGTAAACGACCCGCTGCGCAAGTCTGTAATGAAGGGCCAGGCGGCAAAACAGACCGGACAGCCCGGCGTGATGAGGTTTACGATAGCGACACAGGCCAGCGTTTCGGCCACGGTTTGCACCAGCGTTCCCGCAAGCGTCGCGGGGGCTGTGGCCCCGGCTTGCGGAGGCACAGCCAGATCGACCGTCAGGCCAAGTTTGGCAGTATCAATCAGAATTTCCATGTTTTCCTTGCCAATCCGCAATGGCGAAACCATTGGGCAGCCGCCAAAAATGACGCTTGGCTTCTTCATGAAAGCGCCTTCACCACCCTGAGCCAAATCAAACATGCGGATGGCATGCGGGATATGGCTGCGGTCGCGAAAGGTCAGACAGGCAGGCTTTTGGCTGCCTGCGAGCATTGCATATATGGTGTTCATATCGTGGGCGAAATCATCGGTCACATCAGTGGCCAAAACTGTGTCGCCCAGCATATGGATGTTGTCTAAACGGTCCACCAGACGGGTGAAGTCATAGACATCGCGCAGGACCGAAGGGCGATAAGACTTCGTTTGTGAATCGAAGGTTGTGACAGCGGTGCCAGAATTGGCGAAGAAAACGCTTTCTGCCGAGCAATGCATGTCGTCTTTGCCTTCTCGCTCTCCGCGGGCATGGACGTAAAACTCCTTGGCGGCGCCAGCCAGGATGTCTTCCATCAGGGCACGGGGGAAGCACAGCCGATTGAGGTCATTCATCACCGCGCCTTTGGGAAGCACCAGATCAAGCAGTTCTGGAAAATGGTCGGTAACGCCGGTGTTTTCCAGAACGGTTAAGGCCGCTTGGTGAATGTTCTCCATATCTGTTTGAGTTAGCGGTTTGTAGCGTCCGCCACTTAGACCCCCACGTACGGCCTCATTGCCCGTGGTTGCCTCTTGCACCTTTATGCGTGCGGCGCGCCCGCCGCCACCGCGACGGCGTGATTTTGCCTCAGCCATGACCGGCCATCCTTTGTTCTGGTTCCGGGCTGATCATGGTGAAATAGAAATCGTAAAAATCCTGGATCGAGGTTTCCATTTCGCCCAAGGGGCCCGGTTTGAAGTATTGAGAGTTTACGCCCGACTGGTTGTGGCGAATGATGCGCTCGTCATCCAAAGATGTGACATGCCAAAGCCAGGTCAGGTCTTCCTTGTTGTAATCCTGGGCTTCTTCAGCTTCAGCCCGAACCAGCCAGACCACCTGAATGTCGGTTTCCTGTAGGCCCCGCGGAATGAAGCGGTAGCCGACCATGTGATCCGAATAGATCAGGAACCAATTCAACGGGCCGACATCAAAGTCAGTTGCGCCACCATCGAAACCTTTTAGGGTTCCAAGCAAAGGCGCAAGTGCTTCGCCCGTTTTGCTGCCAGTTTTATAGCCTTGATAGAGCGGGTAACGCCGATAGTACCCGCTCGTGAACGGGGTGGGCGCGGCCGCGCCGACAAGCGCCAATTCACCAGGTGTCAGGCCGACTTCCTCAGCCCTTGCTTTTAGCGGTTCGACCAATCCAGCCATGTCTTGCGGGGATTTCAGGCTATGAGAGCGAGAATACTCTTTGTGCGCTGGCCCGCAGTGATAGCACTCAAGATAATTCTCAACCGCCAGTTTCCAATTCGCGGGAACTGGAAAGGACGCCGTATGCGCCACTTTCAGATCGTTCAAGCCATAGGGTTCGACGAATGGTGAAAGCTGGCTGAGGACAGGATCAAGCGATGGCGTGTTTGCATCGGCACAGACAAAAATCAGGCCTTTGAAGACACTCACCTGAACGGGAAAGAGCCCGAATTTGGACGGGTCAAAGTGTTCCCCCATGTTGTGGCCTGCACGAAGTTTTCCCGATAGCTCATATGTCCAGGCGTGGTAGGGGCAAACAAGAACACGGGTGTTGCCGGACTGTTCGGTGCAAACGCGAGAACCCCGATGGCGACAGACATTCAAATGAGCGCGAACTTCGCCTTCGCGGTCGCGAACAACGATAATGCTCTCCGGGCCATAGTCGAACAGGAAGTAGTCACCGGGGTTTGGGATTTGGCTGACATGCCCGGCCCAAAGCCAGTTGCGGTTCCAGACTTGGGCAATGTCATAGTTATAGATGTCTTGCGAGGTATAAAAACCGCGCGGTAAGGCGTGGCCGTACTGGTGCGAGGCTATCAACGCATCCAACTCAAACGGTCGGCTGTTCATCACGTTTCCTCCAAATCGATTATCTCGCGGCGAAACCAGTCCTTGTCTGCTTCTGCCTTGGGGCGTTCAAAATCGCGAGCGGCGCGATGGCCCGCGAAAACTGCGTCGACGATCAGTCCAGGAGACGCGGCATCGCCAATAAGTTCGAGGGTCTTCAACCCGAGCCCACGCAAGCTGTTATAGAGCGCTGTTTCTCGATGGCGTTCGGTAACCAGAATTGTCGTGGCACAAGGAATATCTGTTTCGCGACCGGTAAAGGCACAACCGATGCGTGCCATGTCACCGTCAACCGCCGTCAGCACCTGATTGCAGCGAATGTCTATGCCTAGCTCGATCAGACGGGCCTGAATGCGAGGCTGCTCCAAAGTATTGACGGCGTAAGCTGAGACCAAACTCTCCGGCGTGATAAAGACCACCTGGTATCCTGCAGTCGCCAGCTTTTCGGCGATTACCCCTGCCAGATAAATGTGGTCATCATCATAGATCATCACCGGGCCATCCGGGGGCAAAAGGCCGTTCATGATGTCGTCAGGCGTCAGCACTTTGGCGGTTTGCTCGATCTGAGGCATATGGCGTTGCGTGCTACGGCCTATGCCGTCGGTGCGCCAATGGCTGCCGGTGGCCACAAAGACGTGTTCGACGCCAAGCTCTGCCACCTGATCGCCATCAAGTCTGCTGTCAGTGAACAACTGAACGTTGCCGCGCTGCTTTAGGTCATTCAGGCGATAGTCGACGACGCGTGACCAAGCTGCGAGGCCGGGAAGTTTGCTTTCCTTCGTAACCCGCCCGCCTAATTCGGCTGACGCCTCGGCCAAGGTCACCTGATATCCTCGCCTTGCCAACTGCGTAGCGCATTCAAGACCGGCAGGGCCACCGCCAATAACCAAAGTGTCCGCGTTGCTCTTCTTCGGCACGATGATTTCGGGGTGCCAACCGCGTCGCCATTCCTCGCCCATCGTCGGGTTTTGAGTGCAGCGGATCGGGATGCCCAAATTGTCGGATGAGACGCAGATATTGCAGCCGATGCATTCGCGGATTTCGTCAATGCGGCCCTCTTCAATCTTTTTGGGAATGAACGGGTCCGCGATGGAAGGTCTTGCGGCTCCGATGAGGTCGACAATTCCCTTTTTGACCATCGACAGCATCATGTCGGGGGACGTCAGGCGACCGACACCAACCACAGGTTTGCGGGTGATCTGTTTGACGTGGGACAAAAACGCGTTCTGATATCCGTCTTCTGGCTGAAAACGGGTCGTCGCACTGTCATTGGACCAGTCGGCTACATTCACATCCCACAGGTCCGGGAGGTCAGACAAAAGTTCGACCACGGCGCGGCCTTCTTCCGCGGCCTGCATGCCGCTGACGCCCATCATCTCGTCAATGGCAAAACGGAACGCCACGGCGCAGCTGTCGCCCACCGCTTCGTGAGTATCCTCCAGCAGTTCGCGTGTCAGTCGCACCCGGTTTTCAAGAGACCCGCCGTATTCATCACAACGCTGGTTCATATGCGGCAGCATAAAATGCTGTGCCAGTGTCATGTTGTGGCCGGCATAGATGTAAATGATGTCGAACCCGGCGTCTTTCGCGCGCAAGGCGGCGTCGCGGTGCCAGCGGCGGAATTCGCGAATATCGGACTTATCCATGGCCTGCGCCTGCTTGGGATGCGTCGTGTCGACGGACATCTCGGAAGGTGCAAGAACCGGCGCGCGGGTCAGCAGGTTTTGTGCATGATTGCCATTGTGAACCAGCTGAATGGCCGCCAACGACCCATGCGCATGTACCGCATCCGTCATCAGCCGCAACGCGGGTACATCGCGCCCGTCCCATAGCCGCCCCTCGGCAAAAGGAGACAGGTCTGAGGTCGGGTGAATCTCGGTCTCCTGATTGGAAACCACCGCCCACCCGCCTTCGGCTTTCATCCCACGAACGGCGGCGTCCGCCCGCGGTCGGACATGCCCCAGCCCCGTGCAATGCGGCACCTGATAAAAGCGGTTTCTGGCTGTGACTGGCCCAATCTGAACCGGTTCAAAAAGCAAAGCATATGGGTTCGCGTTCGACATGTTCACGCGTTTTCCTGTATTTGGGATCCGGAGCCATAAGGCCCCGGAAATGTGGTTGTGTTAGAAGCCGGCTTTGATCCGTTCAAATTCGGCCAGCATTTTCGCCTCAAGCTCGGGGTTAACTGCGTCAAAGAACAAACTGCCTTCGAAGAAGCTCTTTGGATCCGAGAATCCATACGCTTCGATGTTGGCCTGATCGGCAACTTCGAACGCTTTTGCGTTGGAATGTGGGTAGCCCCAGTTGTCGATGATGTACTGACCGCTGGCAGGGTCAGTGAGCGCGTTCAACAGATCATAGACCTGATCGACAGGAGTTGTGGAAGACTTCAGATGCACGTAACCGCACGCCCAGGTCGCGATGCCCTTGTCGACATCACGCATCATAGCGGCAGGCACTTCGTTCCAGATCAGGTTCAGCTCGGACTGGTTCCAGGCCCAGCCCAACTCGATCTCACCACTGGTCATGGCCTGATCAAACTGACCCGCATCGGACCAGTAAAAGCGCATGTTTGGGTGGATCGAACGCAGGAAGTCTGATGCTTCCTTGAATTGCTCGTCGCTCAGATTGGTGTAATCGTCAGCATTTCCAGTAGCCAGCGCTGCCAGGGCATATGCAGACGACGCGGCATCCGGGATGGCGATCTTGCCAGCATAGGCTGGGTCCGCCAACAATTGCAGCGAGATGTCATCGCCTGAGATTTTGTCGGTGCGATATATAAGCCCTGTGTTTCCCCACTCGAACGGCAACATATAAAGCTGACCGTCCAAAACAATTGCGTCGACTTCTTTGATCTCGGGCAACACATCGGCCCAATTGGTCAGTTTGCTTTCGTCCAGAGGTTGGATCAAATCGGCCGCGACCCATTTTCTGACCGCGTCGGAACAAGGATGCGCCAGATCAGCCGTGAACCCCGAACTTAGTTTCGTAAAGGCTTCTTCCTGACTTCCGAAATAGGAATAGCTTGGCGCCTCATTCCCGTACTTTTCCATGTAGCTGGCAAAGAACCCGGGATCTTCATATCCCGACCAGTCAAAAACCGTTAGATCAGCGCCACCTGCTATGGCACTTCCCGTGCTTATTGCCGTCGCGCATGCGAAGGCCGCAATTCCCTGAAGTCTCATATTATCCTCCCACTGTATTATTTTGTGTCTGTACCAAGATCGATCACGCTTGCCCCCTGAAGCCCAAGCCAGACCGCGTCTCCGCGTTGGAAATCGACCGTGTGAAAATAGTTGGGAACCGATACCGAGATTGGTTTCTCAGTTCCCGCCACCTGAATGTGGTAGTGAATGTTCTCGCCATAGAAGGCGACGTTGCTGACAGTGCCCTGAACCGTTGATGGGTAGTCTTTGGGCCTTTGAGCAGTGATCTCCAATTGTTCCGGGCGAATACCGATGTTCATGTCTTTAGCGCTGGTTACAACGTTGGGATTTCTCTCGATATCAATCCGCCCGAAGGCGGCTGCATCGATCGACAACATATCGCCGGATTCACCCAACAACTGGGCAGGCAGTATGTTCATTTCACCGATGAAACTGGCCACTTGCTGATCACAAGGACGGGCATAAAGCGTTGTCGGTGTGTCTACCTGCTTGAGCCGTCCGTCGAACATCACACCGATGCGGTCGGACATAGTCATCGCCTCAAATTGGTCGTGTGTGACCATCACGAAAGTGATCCCAAGCGATTGCTGCAGGTTACGCATTTCAAACTGCATCTGTTCGCGCAATTTCTTGTCGAGAGCGGACAAGGGCTCGTCCAGCAACAACACTTTAGGTCGCATGATCAGCGCACGGGCGAGCGCCACCCTTTGCCGCTGCCCACCCGACAATTCACTTGCGCCGCGATCCTGAAGACCTCCAAGCTCGACCATTTCTAGGGCTTCGGCTACGCGCTGGTCGATCTCTGCCTTGGGGGCCTTGCCCCGTAATCCATAGGCCACGTTGTTCCCGACGTTCAGGTGCGGGAAGATGGCGTAACTTTGAAAGACCATGTTTGTTGGGCGGTTGTTGGCCGGGACACCTTCCATATCCTGACCATCGATCAGCACAGTACCCTCGGTCGGTTCCTGGAAACCCGCGATCATCCGCAACACCGTGGTCTTGCCGCATCCCGAGGGGCCGAGGAGTGAGAAAAACTCACCCTCTTTGAGATCGAGATCGATCCCGCTGGCCGCCAGGAATGTGCCATAGCGCTTTTCGACGCCCCTGAGTTCTATGATGTTTCTGTCTGTCATCGGACCTCTGATGCGGATGAGCGGCGGCGGAAGTACTCGGCCAGCACCAAAAGCAGAACCGAGGTAAGCAGCAGGATAGAACCCAAGGCCAAAACGTTTGGAAGCTTGGCGGGGAAACGGATCTGGCTCCAGATATAGACCGGCAGGGTTGGCTGGTTGCCGGACAGGAAAAAGGCCAGGACGAATTCGTCAAAGCTGACTGTAAAAGTGACCAGCATGCTGGCTATGATACCGGGGGAAACGACCGGCAGTGTCACGCGGCGGAAGGTTTCGAACACGCCGACGCCCAGATCGTAAGATGCCTCTTCCAGCGACGCGTCAAAGTCATCAAAGGCAGACTTCAATATCGAAACGGAAAACGGCAAGGCGAGGAACGTATGGCCCAGAACAACGGTCAGCAGAGACGGCTTGAGACCGAGAAAAAGAAACAGAACCAGCATTGACGAAGCTACGATAATGCCGGGAATAACCAAAGGCAGCATCACCAGTCCTTCAGCTGCACGCTGACCCCGAAAACGATAGCGAACAAAGGCACGAGCAGCAAAAAGCCCCATAGCGGTAGATAGAATTGCGACGACCGTGCCGACGCCCAGCGAATTCCAAAGGGCCTGGATCAGCGTATCCTGCTCGCCCAGTTTCCGATACCAGTCCAGCGTCCAACCCTTGATCGGAAAGGCAACGATTGTACCGCTGTTGAACGAGAACAAGGGTAGGAAAAGGACCGGCAGGTACAGAAAAACCAAATACAAGAAAGCGTAGGCTGTCAGGGTCGAAGGACGTCTCATCTGATCCGCCTCCCAAGCCGGGTCGCGGTAATGACAAACACAATTGCGACGAAGCCAACCGACAGCATTGCGACCAGCGACAACGTAGCTCCGAGGGGCCAATTGTTGGCGGCACCAAACTGCACCTGAATAAGATTGGCGATCATCTTCCCGTCCGATCCGCCGACGAGTGCGGGGGTCACATAGTCACCGACTGTGGGGATAAAGATAATCAGGCAAGCAGCAATGATCCCCGGTATCGTCAGCGGCAGCGTCACCCGCATAAAGCGTTGCAAAGGACTGTTGCCGAGGTCAGTCGCGGCCTCCAACAGGCTTGGATCGATTTTCTGCAACGAGACATATATCGGCAGGATAGCAAAGGGTGCCCAGGCATGAGCAAGTGTCAGCACGACTGCGAATTCGTTGTAGAGCAGGAAGTCGAGTGGTTCGCTTATCAGACCAAGCGCCATAAGCGCGGAATTCATTACACCGTTGAACCCCAGAATGAGTTTCCAGGCAAACACGCGCAGCAGATAGCTGGACCAAAACGGAATGGTAATGAGCAGAAGCCAGATAGTCTTTTTCCGAGCTTTCATCGCGATGAAGTAAGCGATGGGATAGGCTAGTGCGACGGTGACTGCGGTAACGACACCGGCAATCCAGATTGACCTTAGCATCAGATGTCGAACCAGCGGATCAGCAAAAGCGTCGCGGTAGTTTCTCAGCGTCGGGGTCTTATCGAGCGTCACATAGGATTGGGTCCAGAAGGAATAAGCGATCAGAATCACCAATGGCGCCGCTACCAGAAAGCCTACGTAGGCTGTGGCTGGCGCGCTGAGGGTATAGCCCCGGGACGCTTCGCTACGAAAGATCACCCAACCTCCCTTCCTAAAAAATTAAGAGCCATTAATGGACGATCGTCCATTAGATGTTGCGCCAGAAAGGTCTTTCGTGTCAATCTTCCAGTGAGCTGTCGCTGTGAGATTCTCGTAAGCCAATGGAAAAATTGAAAAAGTGCAAAACTCCAATGAAAAAAAACGTGGTTCTAAGCGGGATCCGGAAGCCAACAGGCAACTGCTGATCAACGCGACTCTGGACACGATTGCCGATATCGGAGTGACTGACACCTCGGTCAGCCGTATCTGCGAACGCTCCGGTCTGTCGCGCGGAATGATTCATTTGCATTTTGGCGGAAAGGACAAATTACTGACCGCGGCGGCCAAGTATTTCAGTGCTCAGTATTATGCCGAGATGGACAGATTGGCCGACCTAGGCTCGGATGCATCGCCCGAAGACCGAGTGATGGCTGTGATCGAGGCGGATCTGTCTGAAGTGCTACTCAATCCGCGGAGTACAAAAATCTGGCATGCATTCCGAGGCATCGCGAGCGCACACCCAGGCGTTGCCCGTTACAGCAGCACTCAGGATCACAGGCTTGTCGAGACATTGCAGCTTGCGTTCTCGGAGATAGCCCATGAAAATGGGGGCGACGCAAACTTGGCAGACGATGCCACCAGCGGAACGTTGGCTTTGCTGGAAGGTATGTGGGTAATCTACCTTACCGATATGCAGGGATTTTCGCGAAGTCGTTCTGTCAACCTGATAAGAAGATTCCTATGCGGACTTTTCCCGGGTAGGTTCAAATTGTGAGCCTCGAAGACGCTCAGATCGAAAACTGGAACAACCTCTTCTTGCCACGCCGACCACTGGTATTCAAGAGTTCCCTGACCGGTGTCTCCGGCGGCTAGCAGCAACGTCTCGATGTCGCCCCATTACGCGACTACTGCGGCGTGCCTTATTTTCTGGGCATTTCTGTCGAGGCCGATCCGGAACAGAGTCTTTTCCAATCTCAAAACTTCGACAATAGTTCTCTTTTTTTCAATCTGTTCGTATTGAACCCCAACTTCGTGCAGGTGGGCCGGGCTCTTGTCGCCCAAATTCGAGGTGATCGATACCGCTTTCCTACCGGTCGACCTTGGCCACCGCTGCCGTGGTGCGGCCGGTCTGAGGAGGCATTCGCTGCCGCGTAACATCTAGGTCGTACAAGTCAAAAAACGCAGAAAGTTGACTTTGCAAAGTTCAACCTAAGTCGCAAATTCGATTATGATCAAGCAGTCAGTATGCGGCGCTAAAACCCTCATTTCGATGGATTCCTTTGCAGGCTGCCATCATATTTGTGACCCTAGGCATGTCCTAGGGTCACGGTTGGGTACACGAATATTATTCGGCTGGCATCGTTGATGTTTCTGGATCAATAGTTGATGCAACCCCGGCGGCCTCGCGGCGTCCATCGTTCCAGATCGCTTTGATCAACGCGATGCACATCAGCGCCATCACGATAGAGAAAGGTAATGCGCCGATTACCA
This sequence comes from Ruegeria atlantica, assembly GCF_013032505.1. Taxonomy (GTDB): domain Bacteria; phylum Pseudomonadota; class Alphaproteobacteria; order Rhodobacterales; family Rhodobacteraceae; genus Ruegeria; species Ruegeria atlantica_F. Next base: position 674,848 of record NZ_WQCG01000002.1, on the reverse strand, counting down.
TAGCGGTTTGGATTGCCCCGGTTCCGCCTGAGATCAGTAGACCACCAACCACCAATGCCAACGCAGCACCCCAGAACATGATGTGCGGGCGAGCCTTGGGTCCTTCGTCACCAGCTGCGTTGATTGTGTTCACGATCAGTACAGCCGAGTCAGCAGAGGTTACAAGGAACGTCATCAGCAAGATTACGATAACAACCGCCATGGCCCAGGCAAGGAACTCTGCGATTGGTGCGAGCATATACGTGGTCATGGCAAAGATCTTGTCGCCATTGGCCGCATCAAGGATCACACCATTTGCACCGCCGTTCAATTCTAAATCAATCGCTGTTCCACCGGCCCAGGCGAACCAGACAAAGCACATCAGCGACGGCACGATCATCGCACCCAGCACGAACTCACGGATCGAGCGCCCGCGCGAGATGCGCGCCAGGAACAATCCGACGAAGGGTGCAAATGCGATCCACCAAGCCCAGTAAAACACCGGCCACCAGCCTTGCCATTGCGCCAACAGGAAGGATTCAGACCCCTCGACTCCGTCCGACGCATAGACGTTGAAGCTGAGCCAAGGCAGAGCGACCAGATAGTCCCAAATGCCAACAAAGAAGGCCTTAGCACCAAAGAATGTAGCACCAAACAGTATGAAGAATCCTAGTAAGAATATCGACAGCGCCATGTTGATGTTCGAAAGCCATTTGATGCCCTTGCCAACACCAGACAGCGCTGACAGCGTCGACGCCCCCATGATGACCAGCAGAGCTATGATGATCCCTAACGTGGTCGCCGAGCCATCCGAATGTGCCAGACCGCCAATTCCGATACGTGTCAGGCCCGCCACGAATTGCTCAACACCAAAACCAAGCGTCTGTGCCACACCGAGGATAGTTGCAACGACAGCGACGATATCGATGAGGTGGCCGAGGTTGCCCGACAGCGCTTTGCCAAAGAGGGGCGTCAGAGACGAGCGGATCGTTAGGGGAAGCCCGCGACGATAGCTGAAAAACGCCAGCGCAAGGCCGGCAATCGCATAGCACGCCCAAGCGCCCAGACCCCAATGCAGATATGACCAGACATAAGCCGTGCGCACGTTGTCCGCGTCAAGGGCTGTTGTCACACCCTGAATAACCGACGGGTTGTTCTTGAAATGCGCGACGGGTTCCGCAACGGCCCATGTCAGCATCCCAACACCGATACCGGCACCGAACATCATCGAGAACCACGAGAAGTTCGAGAACTCGGGCTTTTCGCCCTGAACACCCAGGTTCAGACGTCCGGCTGCCGGCCAGATGGCCAAACCGATACAGACAATAACAAACCCGGTGACAACCCAGATGTACCACGCGGCAAACTGGGCAAGGATGGCTGCATTCCAGTCGCCCAGGATTCTGCCGGCCTGAGTTGGCCACACGATGCACCAGACAACTAACAAACTGATGATGATTTTACTGACAACTGTCACGTTTACGCTGAACCCCCGATAAAAACCGTTGTTAGCGGTCTTAATCGGAAGTTCTGAAAGAGGTGGCTTTATCGCCATAATTAACTTCTCCCTGACTTTGATATTCTTCTGGAACTGTCTGCTGGTTTTAGCCCGACCGCCCATATTGCCGGGAAACCACTGAGCCCAGCGATGCACACAAGTTGCATCACCAATCTCACTGGGTCCGGGGATTCAAAAATTCGCTGAAATTCTCAGCTTTTAGCGCCAGCTTATGCATGTGAATTTCGTTAATCGCATGGCTGTCCGCTCTTATGGCCGCGGCCTTATATTGTTATCATTGGCTCCCGTGTTTCTCTCACAGGGCTGCACTCGCGCCCATTGGCATATTTTTTGGTATAATTTTCCTATCTTTTGCAGTAGCTGAGTAATTATGGATGACATTAACAGAGTTAATACCAACCTAAGCCGGAACCTTGTGGCGCTTTATGCGTTCGAGATGGTCGCAAAACATGGAAACTTTACAAGTGCCGGAGACGCCCTCGGGCTGACCCAGTCCTCCATCTCGCAACGGATAAAAGGTTTGGAGGTTGATCTGGGTGTCGTTCTCTTCAAAAGAGAACACCGGGGTGTTTCTCTGACCTACGAGGGTTTGAGGCTTTTGAATGTGGTCAGACCCGCAATGACGCAGATGAACTATGCGGTAAACTCTTTGCTGGAACGCAAAACTAAACCGAGTGTTCGAATCTCGGCTGACTTTGCGTTCTCAACATTCTGGCTGTTACCGCGTCTTGGTTATCTCCGAGAAGAGATCGGGGATGAAATTGAATTTCAGATTTTGGCCTCAAATGTGCCGCCCAGCCATGATGATACCGATTGCGACATTCGTATCCATGTTGCGCCCAAAGACCGGATCAAACCTGATGAAATACTAGTCTTGGAAGAGATTGTCGCCGCTGTTTGCAGTCCTCAGCTATTAGAGAAGATTGGGCCAATCCAAAATCCCGCGGACTTGCTGGATGTTCAACTTTTGAGTCTGTCAAAACCTGCAACCGCAGAGTGGCAAACCTGGCAAGGATGGTTTGATAGTTTGGGCGTAACGGGCGAAAGAAAGAAAAATTATATCAGTTTCAACAACTATGACATGGTCACCCAGGCTGCTTTGTCTGGTGAAGGTGTCGCGTTGGGCTGGATTGGATTGATTGACGATCTGCTTAGTAAGGGGTCACTGGTGACTGTTACGGACGATTTTGTCTTCAGCGATGCTGGTTATGTAATGTCACGAAGTCATACCAACTCGGGCAGGGGGCCCAGGCTTGTGTTCGACTGGATCGCGGATCAAGTTCTCGCAACATCTTCGAAATAGCGCGTCGTCGGATTGTTCGGTAAAATCTACCATTAAGTCAGATCAATTCGAAAAACTATTGCAATTCTGCACGCCTCGAACCGACATTGAAAACTCTTTTTTTTTGCGCTCTACGGAATTTCAAAGTCTGGTCGAGAATGTCGATTACGGGCTGCGATATGCCACAAACGCGCGACGCGGAGTACGGCAGTGCTGAGATCAATTTGGATAATGCTGTGCGAAAACATATCGGTAAGGCAATTCGATTGAATCATCTAAACCGATTTGGTTTCCAGCGGGAACAACCTGTCATATGCCAAAGTGAAAAAATAGGTATAGGCAACGACGAAAGACGTGACGACGATATCCGTCATTAGCGCTTCCAATAACCCAATGCCCAGCCACCAAGCGTAGATAGGAAGTGACGTTATTACCAACGAAACTTCAAACCCCAACGCATGCAGTATCCGCCCAACATGCGAGCGTTGACTGGCAACGCGCCCGGTACGGGCATCAATCCTGTCAAAAGCCCAGTTGTAGATAAGATTTAGAGCCATGGCCTTGACTGCGAGGACCACTCCAAGCGCGCCGATTTCAGCAACCGGTTTGTCAAAAAAAGCTGCGCCGACAGGCACTAAGAAAGCCATCAACAACAGTTCAAAACTGATTGTATAGCGAAGACGATCCTTGCCCGTTCTTAAGGTGACTTTGTCCGACATTTCCAACTCCATTGTTGGATTGTGTTCTATTGAGGTTTTCAGATAATTATAGTTAATTACTATCTAAATATCAGATAGGTTTATGATGCCGTCACCTGAGAGCTTGCAGGCCTTTGTACTGGCCGCAGAGCTTGGCTCCTTCTCTGCAGCCGCGCGGAAGATGAAGAAAGCCCAGTCTGCGGTATCAACCGCAATCGCTAACCTTGAAATTGATACTGATCTTCAGCTTTTTGACAGAAGCAGCAGGTCCCCGACGCTCACTCAGGCGGGCCAGTCGCTTTTACCATATGCCAGGGGCGTTTTGCTTGGAAACCAGGAATTTCACGCCAAGGCGACATCGATGTCGGAAGGGGTAGAGGACAAGGTAAGCATTGCAGTCGAGCTGGGGGTCAACCTGATACCGATTTTGGATGTGTTACGCGATTTTTCAAATGAGTTTCCCGACGTCTCGCTTGAAATCCTGACCACTGGCCCAAACGATACGGCGACATTGCTAAAAGAGGGGCGTGCAACACTCGGCCTCATGACCGAACAGGAAAGTTACCCGACCGGTTTTCAGTTTCGAGGGGTCGGATATTCAGCATTGGTTCCGGTCTGTGGTACATCTCATCCGCTGGCGAAACTGGATCGTGTCGCTCACCGAGACCTTAGGCAATATCGGCAATTGGTTCTCAGAAGCCGTTCACGTGAAATCCCCGGCCAGGTCGGCGAAATCAAGAGCGCATCGATTTGGTATGCGGAAAACCCCCAAATGATCCTTGAGCTGGTTTTGCGTGGATTGGGATGGGCTGAATTGCCATTGCCAGTTGTCAGAGAATTGCTGAGATCGAACAAGCTGGCTCGAATGGATTACACGTTTCAGCAAAGCGATGCACTGGAAGGGATTGACCTTGTCTGGACAGAGCAACACGTTCTGGGCAAAGCAGGTCAGTGGGTGCAGAGCCAACTCGTTAAAATTCCGCAAAACGTTTGGAAGGATTGAGCTAAAAGCAAGCCTCGCAATAGAACGGTCATTGAGGGCAAAGTTGCGCATCTGGGAAGCTGTGAGATTTGGTTCTGAAGGTCTGCTTCGGCCGTTCACTACTGGTGCGAATTAGACTGCCAGCTGAACTCACGCTACCCATCAATGGGCACTCAAGTTTCAATCTTACTCATCGCGGAAAAAAGCGCGCATCGTATGCTTTCAATGCCGTCCGGGCGGCGAAAATTTTCAAAATGTAGCTTGTCGTGTTCCATCACCTCTTTCATTGCACGCTCGATGAGGTGTTCGCCTGTATCGGTTAGTTGCACAATCTTACTGCGACCATCGCTTGGGTTGGGGGCCCGTGTAACCAAACTTCTGCGCTCAAGGTCTACCAAAATATTGGCTGCACCACCTGTAGTCAGGAGCGCAGATTTACAAAGGTCTGATGGCGTAAGCTGGCGGGGTTTCGGCTGCGCTCGAAGCGCGACCAGAACTTCGAAAGCTGCGTGAGTGAGATCGAAACTGGCCAAGGCTTCCTCCGTGCGCGCCCGGATCAGTTCATTCAAACGGATCACCGAGAAAATAATGTCGGTTTCCGGCGAGGCTGCTTCAGGCCAGTTGAGCTTGATCCGCTCGAGAAGTGATCGAATTGGAACCTGGTCGGCCATGAGCATCCCCTTATTACGCCCTCAAGCGTAATTTACCTTTACAGAAAGGTAAATGATCATTATACCTTTTCGGAAAGGTAAATTGGGGGCCGTGTGAAATGTGCAATTTAGCGAACGCTTTGATCGATAATCTGCCCAAAGCAGAACTGCATGTTCATATCGAAGGGACCTTGGAGCCCGAGATGATGCTGACGCTTGCCCGTCGAAATAAAGTAACGCTGCCCTATAAGACGGTCGAGGACGTGCGAAGAGCTTACGAGTTCGACTGCCTCCAAGATTTTCTGGATCTGTACTACCTCGGAATGTCCGTGCTTGTTACCGAGCAGGACTTCTTTGACCTGACTTGGGCTTACCTGACCCGCGTGCATGCAGACCGTCTGACTCATGTTGAACTGTTCTTTGACCCCCAGCCGCATATGGACAGAAACGTCGCCTTTGAAACTGTTGTCGAGGGGATCACACGCGCGCTTGAGGCAGGGGCAAAGGAGTTCGGTATTTCGTCCAAGCTGATCATGTGCATCGTGCGCCACCTACCCGAAGAGCATGCTTTCACCGCTTTGGAATGCGCGAAGAAGCATAAAGAGCACATCCACGGTTTCGGCATGGACAGCACAGAACGTGGCATCCCTCCTGCGACTTTTGAGCGTGTTTTCAAGGCGGCGCGGGAAGAGGGGTTTGTGCCCGTTGCCCATGTGGGCGAAGAAGGCACGTCGGAAAACGTCAAGGAAGCGCTCGACCTGCTCAGGATAGAGCGTGTGGATCATGGAAACCAAGCTCTGGATGATCCAGCGCTGGTGTCGCGCTTGGCTCGTCAGAAAACTCCGCTGACAATGTGCCCTATTTCCAACTGGCGGCTCAAAGTTATCCCGGATTTGACCAAGAGCCCGGTCAAAAAGGCGTTGGATGAAGGTCTTTTGGTAACAATCAACTCGGATGACCCGTCCTATTTCGGCGGCTATATCAATGACAATTATCGCGCCGTTCAGAAGAGCTTGAATCTCAGCGAAAAAGACGTCATCCAATTAGCCAAGAATTCCTTTGCTGCTTCGTTCTTGAGCGCCTCCGAAAAACAGGCGCAGTTGGACAGGATCGACCATCAGGTCGAAACGCTGCAAAGAACCATGAGCTCATCCGGTTCATCGTCCAGACAATAGGGCATCACTTCGTGTCCGGTTTGATGTCGAGCAGCCTGGTCCCGTTCAGACAATCCATGCCCCTTACCTTGACGCGCCCGTCCGTGATCGCTTCGATCTGGACGCGCGCCGCTGCAATCGGGTTGGGGCGGTGAGGAGAGCGCAGTGCAAAGACGCCACGCGGGATGCTATCGCTCCGGCCGCCCCGATGCTGAATAAGCAGGTTCCTATCAACGCCTTCCAGCCAGTAAAGCACGAGGATAGTTTGCCCGGTTTCCAGGCCTAAAAGCCCTTGTGCAAACCGAGAACCCAAAACGATATCGCATCGTGGGCCATCGGCCTGCACATTGTTCGGGCAATCGCCCAACGACTGAAACGGGGTTTCGATATGGCCGATGAACGTCAGATCGAATGTCATTGTCTGCCCGTTCACTTCGAAGGTCTGTTTGCCAGCATGGTGTAAGTCAGCAGTGTCACAAGGATGACGCCCCCGCCTGCAAAACTGACCAGTGGCGGGATTTCCCCGAAGACCCCATAGGCGAAAAGCGGGGCCAGAACCGCCTCGGCCATTAGGATCATGCCCACCTCGGGTGCGGTGATGTATCGGGTGGCCACTTGCGACAGGACCCTCCCGAACGGCGCAGTGAACAATCCCATCACGGCCATGACCGCCCAAGTGCTTGCGCTATAGGTCGACGGTGTCGCCAGGAACACCATCACGATGGCAAGAAATAAACCGCCCATGCCGACACTCGCCATGCGGCTCACAGCCTGAAATCGACGCAAAAGCACCATGTTCAGCGAGACAAAGCTGACCGCGATCAGCGCCAGTGCATCTCCAAGAAGGTTACCTGATCCGAACGAACCGGACACGACGATGGCAATGCCGACCATCACCGCTGCAATGGCGATCCAGGTGGCGCGTCGTGTCACCTCACCCAGAAAGACCCAACTGAATAACGCGGCCAAGGCGGGGGATGTGCTGAGGATTACGATGGCATTGGCGACCGAGGTGTTCTTGAGGCTGAAGATCAAAGTAGTCGCGCTTCCCAGCATCAGTAGGCCTGAAACGATGACGGGCCAACCACTTGCCCTAAGTGTTCCGATCAGCCGCTTGTCCTCGCGCAGTTGAATGAAGATCGACATGGATAGGGCAGTGAACAGGCCAAATAGAAAGGCCGTGTCAAAGCCACTCACGCCGGACAGGCGAATGAAGATCGCGTCGAAACTCATCAGCGTGGCCCCGGCCAGAGCGATCAGGACGCCTGTCATCTGGGCACTACCGAATGGTGAGCGGATTGACGTGTCGGTCATGTTGCGGCTCCTAAAATCATACTGGCGAGTATGCATAATGATTCTTGAGGTGGAGTCAATATTGTCATACTTATTGGTATGATTACTTGAAGGGCCAGCTCATGGGCAAAATGGAAGCTAAACGAGAGCAAAAGCGCCACGCCATCCTTGAGGCTGCGGAACAAGCGTTTTTGACTGACGGGTTTTCAGACGCCAACATGGACGCTATTGCCGCGCAGGCCGGTGTGACCAAGCAAACGGTGTATCGCTATTATCCGTCCAAGGCTGACCTGTTCCGTGAAACCTTGAAAGCGATGGGTGCAAGGCATGATGACAACGCAAGCGATCATCTCGACCTTCCCGACACCCAGGAGGCGCTGCGCCGCTTTGCCGTCAGTTTCATGCAGGCCCACCTGACCAAAGAACACCTGTGCACCTTCCGTTTGCTTGTCTCGGAGAGTGCCCGTGCCCCTGAGATGATTCAGGCTTTCTTCTCGGTCGGCCCCGCCGGAACCGAAGAGCGATTGCGGCGGTTCTTCACCGAGCGGCTTCAAATCCATGATCCTGCCCACATGATCCGCTTATGGACTGCCATGTTGTTCGCATTTCAGGATGAGGCCCTGTTGGACGTGCGCCATCCAACCAACGCGGAACTTGAGGATCATGCAGCAAGGGCAACACAAGTCTTCCTTTCTGGCATCACCACGCAATGATAAACCCGGAAGTAGAAGTGGGTTTTGTATCAGGTGCTGGAGGCCAGAATTATCCACATCTCGGAGTTCGCTAAGCTCGGCGATGAATGTCAGCTATGGATTGGTTCCTGACATCGGAAGCAGCGCGGCATCCTGTGGTATGAGGTCTGTGTCAACGTCGGGTTGTCGTTTTGGGTGGGCATGGCGGATCAGAGGATCAGTCATGGAAAATACCAAGTCTTCCTGCCATTTGCGCACTTCGGCCAGCCTGGAACAAGGGCCGCTTAGTAGGTCAGAAGCGGCCACTGAAACGTAAGCATGACTGTGCAATCCGGATACGGTTTGAACTGGCAGAGAACTATCGCGACCTCGCGCTGTTCAACATGACAATCGATAGCAAGTTGCGCGGTTGCGACTTCGTAAAGATGAAGGTCGTTGATGTTATTGGATCTAGTCTAACGAAGGACCGGGCTTCGGTCCTTCAGAGTAGTACGCAGAAACCTATGGGCTTTGAGATATCCGATGTGTCTGATCGGTGGATTTGCTATCCAAGCCCCAGAACCTGCCCGTTTTCATCAAAAAAGTGTAGTTTGTCGGTCGGGAAGCGCAGACCAATCGTCGCCCCAGGCTTTAGGTCCGTATCTCCATTTAGTCGGACCGTAACTTTTTCTTCGCCGCCACGATCAACGATTAGGAAAGTATCTGCGCCCAAATATTCGATTACCTCAATAGTTCCGTCGCTTTGACCATCACCAGCTGCGACCACCTCAATATGCTCAGGCCGTACGCCGAGTTTGGTTGCGTTTCCGGATAGATCGAACTCACCACCGCGACCGTGCTCAAGCTTGTAAGTGCCGCCTTCAGTCGTGCAGGGCAGGATATTCATCTTTGGACTGCCGATGAATTGGGCCACGAACAGGTTGGCAGGACGCTCATAAAGTTCACGTGGCGTACCGACTTGGGCGATTTTGCCGTACTCGAGAACAACAATGCGATCGGCGAGTGTCATTGCCTCAACCTGATCATGCGTAACATAGATCATCGTACGCTTGAGGCTTTGGTGAAGCTTGGCGATCTCATACCGCATCTCAACCCGAAGCGCTGCATCGAGGTTGGACAGCGGTTCGTCAAACAGAAACGCCGTGGGGTCGCGGACGATGGACCGGCCAATGGCCACCCGCTGCCGCTGACCGCCGGACAGGTCTTTTGGCCTGCGTTCCAGAAACGGTCCCAGCTTGAGAACTTCTGCGGCCCGGTTGACCTGTTCGGCTATCTCGGCCTTGGGAACACCCGCAACTTTCAGCGAGAACCCCATGTTCTCAGCAACCGTCAGGTGCGGGTACAGCGCATAGGACTGGAACACCATCGTCAGCCCGCGTTTCGAGGGCGGATGATCCGTGACATCGCTGTCATTGATCAACAGAGAGCCACGCGAGATATCTTCAAGCCCACCAATCATACGCAGCAAGGTAGACTTTCCGCAGCCGGACGGGCCGACGAAGACAGTGAACTCACCTTCATCAATCTTGAGGTCTACGCCCTTGATGACTTGCGCAGAGCCGAACCATTTTTCGACTGACTTTAGTTCGATGCTACCCATCAGGCCCTCCCTGCCCAGTGAAGCCAGACAGCGGCTGTCCACGTGAATGCCTGGCCACCCGCAGGGCTGCCGGTTTTTGGGTCGAAGTATTCTGCGAACCCATAACCGGATATCAATTCGGCAGTTTTCTGGCGCAGCTGTTCTGCCTGTTGTGCATGCCCCATATCCGCCAGGCCAAACCCGATCATCATGTTCATGAAGGCCCAGGTCGGACCTCGCCAGTATCGACGTGCGTCGAATTTCGGCATATCCGGATCATAGCTAGGAACGGGGTAAGGCACAGTTTCCAGAACTGATTTCAATCCCTTAAGCATCCGATCGGACTCCATGCCAGCGTACCAACACAAGTATGACGCGTTGGAAATACTGTCGGCCATCTCCCCGGTATGCGCGTCACGGGAGTCGAAGCTCCCAAGGTCCTCGTTCCAAAGCGAGCGCGCGCCGGATTCCAGCTTCTCAATATCCGCAATCAAGCCCTCAGCCTCCAGCCCGAGCTTTTCGCTGATCACCAGCAAATCCCGGGCGGCGCGTAATGTGGTGAAGGTCATCGTCGGGTCCGCAACGCGGAACGGGTTCAGGGACAATAGGGCTTGCTGGTCCCATCCCGCATCTCTGCCGATCTGAACCAGCTTGATGTATCGGTCGTAATCGAACTTTGTAGGCCGGTCGTCGCTGTTTACGTGGCTGGTGTCGCGGCGCTGGTATTCCCCAACATCCGACGCATCCATGCGCGCCATGGAGTTGTCCCAATCAGGGGCGTTGTCGCGACCTGCCTCCCACGGATGGGTCGTGCAAACGGCACCGAATTCATCAAGGCGCCATTTCATGATCCAACGATGCCACGCCAACAGTTTAGGGAATAGCTCCTTCACGCGAGTATCCCCAAACGCGGTATCCTGTTCCCAGATTTTACGTGCCATGGTCGCAGCAATGGGGGGTTGGATGATGCCCGAAGACGGGATCGGGCCATTGCATCCCCAAACATCGGGACCGGGGAAATACCCTTCATCCTGCTGGTGGAAAAGGATATGCGGAACCATGCCATCTGCCCATTGCCCGGTGAACAGCGTCTCGATCTCAGTCCAGGCGCGGTCGAGGTCGAACTGGGCAAAGCCAAGCGCGGCAATCGCGCTGTCCCAGTTCCACTGGTATGGGTACAGACCTTCGGTCGGGATGGTGTAGCCGCCGCGATCGTTGGCAATCAGGATATTGCGCGCCTCGCGGTCAGGGTTCGTATGTTGGTTCATCTGTGTCATCCTTTGACAGACCCCGCTGTGAGGCCCTTGGTCATGAAACGTTCAAGCCCCAGGAACAGCGCCATGATCGGAACGGTGGCGATCACGGCACCGGCCATCAGGTGCTGACGGGGAATTTCTGAGGAGTTCAGCATCGTGACCCCTCGGGTCAGAGTGAATTTCGACGGGTCATCCAGCAGCATGAAGGCCAGCAGGAATTCGTTCCAAGCGATCATGAAGACATAGAGCGAGACCGATGCCAGTGCCGGCAGGCTGAGGGGCAGGGTGATCTTCCAGATCACCGCCAGACGCGACAACCCGTCCATCAATCCGGCCTCCTCCACCTCGGTCGGCAAACCCCGGAAATATCCTTGCAGCATGTACAGTGCCACCGGGATAGTGGTGACCGGATAGATCATGACAATCCCGAGGATCGAGTTGCGCAGCCCGGTCAGTGAGAAGGCGATATAGATCGGGAGTGCCAGAACGATCATCGGCACCATGTAGATCAACAAGATCGAACGCGAGAACGCCTTTTGACCCTGAAACCGGAACCGCGCCACCGCGTAAGCTCCGGGCACGCTGAACAGAAGCGTGATGAATACCGTCAGGACCGAGACGTACAGCGAGGTCCATAGGTATGTACCGAAATTGAAATCGCGGAACAGTTCGGTGTAGCTGCGGAAAAGTTCGGTGCCCTGAGACAGGTCGACCGAGAAGTCTAACGGGTTCTGCAACAATGCCTGCTGAGATTTCAGGCTGGTCATGACCATCACGTAGAACGGGATCACGACGATTGCTGTGAAGAATATGTACCCGAACCCTGTGCAGAAGCGGATCACTGCCTCTTCGTATTCATGGCGCGTGAGCTCTCCAAATGGCGTTTCTTTCAGGATCGCCGCCAAGGAAAGGTGCATGACGACGGCCATGGCGATAACTGTGACCGCAACAGCCTGCAGGGATGTGTCCGAACCGATCAGAACCGGGCCAAACCCGGTCAACCCAGACAGGCCCAACAACGCTGATATGCCGAGGCGGGCCGGCGCACGCTGCGCGGGAAAGCGGACATACACCAGCCCGGCAATTGCGCCCCAGATCAGGCAGAGCAGGACTTGCGGGCGAAAAGCGGCCCCGGTTGAAAACGACATGGTGATGGCAACGGTGGTGGCGACCACTACAAGCCACAGCGCGCCCAGAACCGGCGCAGTAAGATACCCTTTGCGCATCACAGACCCTCCTCACGGCTGATGAAGCGGAAGAAGACAAAGCTGAAGGCGATCAGGCACACCAGGATCACTACGGCCACCGCTGCACCTGCACCGATGTTCGAGATCGCAAAAGCCTGTTCATAGACGTTGACGGTCAGCGTGCGGGTGCCCGCATTGCCGCCGGTCAGCAGGAAAATGTCGTCGAACTTGTTGAACGTCCAAATGAAGCGCAGCAGGAACAGTACTGACAGAATGCCCAACAATTGTGGGATGCTCAGCAGCCAGAACTTTTGGAACGGAGATGCCCCGTCCATATCGGCGGCCTCGTACATGCTGGAATCGATGGACTGCATCCGGGCCAGAATGAACAGGAAGGACAGTGGGAAGTAGCGCCAGATCTCGAACACTGTGACCATGATCAGCGCCAGCGGACGTTCACCGAAGAAGTTGATCGGCTCGCTACTCAGCCCCATCTGCACCAGCAAGGCGTTTGCCGAGCCCGAGAAAGGGTCGAAAAGCGTCACCCAGGTGAATGCGACGGCGATGACAGGGGCGACATAGGGGAACAGGTAGAGGCCACGAATGAACCCCTGACCCCTAAAGCTTTTGTTCAATAGCAAAGCAGCGAACAAGCCCATGACCAGGGCGCCAATCGTGCCGAAGACTGTGTAGAACAGCGTGACCCAGAGCACGCCCCAGAACTCCGAGCCGTCAAAGACACGGGCAAAATTTTCGAGGCTGAATTCAAAGTTGGTCAGAACGTTCGGGCCGCTGCCGGTGAGGCGCGGTTCGGATCCTTCAACAATTTCCTCGAATGCGCCAGGATCGCCGTCGACCGTGACCGGGATGCGGATACGCTCACGCTGGCCGCCGTCTAAGGTTCCGAAATTGCAGAACAAATCCTTCCCGTCCAGAACACAGGGGGCCGTGACTTCGCCCACAGCAACGCCGTCGGGCAGCACATCACTCAGGGTCACGCCTTCGACGGCGATTTCCTGGCTGGAGTTACGCAGGCGGTATTCGATCCGCAGATCGTCACCAGAGCCGCGCAGGCTTTCACGGACAACCGGAGCAGGCGGGCGCAGGTCGGACAGGGTAAACGGCTTGAAGCTGATCCAGATGATCGCCAGCAAGGGCAGGATCACCACAAGCGACACGCTGATCACGGTCGGAGCCAGCAGCGCCCAGGCCAGACGCGCCTCGCGTTTGGCAAGAGCCCCGGTTCCGGTCGGTGGGGTGGCCGAAGACATGGGATACCTCGAAGGGTTGCGAGCAGCGGCGCGAACGCCGCTGCAGGTGCTGGTTGATTACTGAACTTTGGCCAGCTCGTCGTTCATGGCTGCCACCGCCGCGGCCGCGTCAATCTCGTCATCAATGTACTGACGGACGATGCGGTTGATGGCCTGACTGTTGATCATTTTTGACGCCAGCGCCAACTGACCCTCAGCCACACCCCAGCGCTGTGCAACGTCCAGACCGCCCACGATTTCGTCGATCATCGCTTGGTCATAAAGCTCACCCAGGGGGGCCTTGCGGTCAACGCCTACAGGCAGCTCGGCCCATGCTTCAGAAAAGGCTGTCGGATTGTCGGCGTTGCCGCGACGAACAGGGAATTTTCCCTCAGGCGCAATTGCCAGAGTTTGTGTGTACCCGTCATCCATCGCGAATTTCACGAATTCTATCGCTGCATCAGTATCCGCATCGTTGGTAATACCGAAATACCGCACATCACCCCAGGCTGCGCCATCTGGGTTGGACGGGCCAGAGAAATTGGTGACGATTCCAGTCTTGCTCGCCAATTCGCTTGAAGTCGGATCGTCGCTAATTGTTGGCGGAGCGCTGTCACGTAATCCGGCCAGTTCATCCAGAATGAAGGGAGACCAAATGATCATCGCGGCCTTGCCGTCGAAATAGAGCTCTCGCGATTGCTTCCAGTACAGCTCACCTGGAGGCGACGCTTTTGAGATTGCTTTGTAGAAGTCCAGAACTTCAGTTGTCTTGGCCTCATCCAGTGGCTGGAAACCATCAGCGCCAACCGGCGAGACGCCATTGGCGAGGAACACATGCTCCAGCACCTGGCTCATAAAGTTCTCATCAACTTTGGTCGCCGCAACAAAGCCGTACATTTCCGGCGGGTTGTGCAGTTTTTCCAGCGCAGCCAATACGCTGTCAAATGAGTTGGGCGCATCCAGCCCGGCTTCGTCAAACAGGTCTTTGCGGTAGACAACCATTTGCGTCCAACCATCGACCGGTACTGAGGCTGTTTCACCATTAAAGGCCGCCATACCCAACGCGCCAGGCGCAAATGTGTCGGCACCCAGCTCTTCGATCACTTCTGTCGCAGCTTCGGTGTCAAGGATACCTGCTTCGGCCCAAGGCAGGGCGTATTGCAACGGATGATAGACCACATCTGGCAGGTCGCCTGCAGCGAAGGCTGCGGTCGCTCGTGTGCCCAGATCGGTCTCGGTGACCGGGATCACCTCAACGGTGGTGCCGGTTTCCGCTTTGAACTGGTCCGCCATTTCCTGTTGTTTGGCCAGCCGCTCTGGTTGCTCCTCAGTTGTCCAGAAACGAATTGTATCTGCCTGTGCTGACACGGCTGCCAAGGCCAGCGCCAGCGATGTGCCAAGCATCAGTCGAGATGCCTTTGGTGTAAGTTTCATGATCGGTCTCCTCCCCGATTTCCATTTTTGAATTGTGTAATTTTTCGTGCCAGCTCTTCAGGTGTCAGGCGCGGTGGTCCATCGGATTCCCGTTCCAAAAGAACGGCTTCGCCCAACTCACGCAGGCTTTCCGGTGCTTCTCCACGGGTTTGCCGTATGAGCATTTCAGCAAGGCGTTCGCCAGCCCGCTGTGAATCGACGCTGAATGTCGTAAGACCCGGGCTGACGTATTGGCTTTCGGGTATGCCGTCATAACCAAGGATCGAGACATCCTGACCGATTTGCAGGCCAAACTCGGCGCAAACAGTGTATGATCCCAATGCCGCCAGATCAGTCGCAAAAACGATCCCGGTCGGCGGATTCTGCAATTCCATCAAAGCTCGCGCCTGGATTGCTCCTTCATCACGGGTGCGCGCGCCCTCGCGGATCAGTTCAGGATCGATGGGCAGGCCAGCGGCCCTCAGACCTTCGAGATAGCCATCGCGTCGAAGGTGGCTGTAGTTGAATTTCGGATCGCTGCCGACAAAGCCGATGCGACGATGGCCAAAGCCGCTCAAACGGCTGACTGCGCTACGGATTGCCGTCTCACCTGAGATATCAAACCAAGATGTATCGCTGTAAGTGTCCGCCTGCCCGTATCCTGTTCGACCGTAGAGTATGAATGGAACATTCAACGCACTTAGATACTTGATACGAGGGTCGTCGACTTCCGTTCTGGGCAGAATAAACCCATCCGCTTTGCGCTCTTCCACAAGGCGCCCCAGAACGTTGAGCATATCCTCTTCGGACTTGGCCGTTGAGATAGTCATCGTCCAATCGAATGCGCTGGCACCTTCGCAAGCGCCTGCCAGAAAGTCCTGCAGAAACGGATTATGCCGGTCCGGTTCCCCGCTGTTAATGACCATCGCAATTGCACGCACTTTCCCTGTGCGGATCGCCTGCGCGTGGCTAAGCGGGCGATAGCCCATCTTCCTTGCAGTAGTTTCGACCCGTTTTCTGGTGGAGTCTGAGATGTCGGAATACCCGTTCAAAGCGCGCGACACGGTGCTCTTTGAAAGACCGAGGTGATCAGCCAACTCGTCCAGCTTCACCCTTCGGGAGGAGGGATCGCGACGGAGCGAAGATTCGCGCTTCAGTAGACTGGGATTCGGTCTCATTTCACTATTTGTTCGCTCCGAAACCGGTTTCGGCAATGAAAAAAATCGAAAAACTCATCAGATTACTCTTTTGACCGCACTAAATGTCCGGTGCTCCGATGCTCACCTGTTCTCTAACAGTTCGAGGAATTTTACTTGTTTGATTGGCAAAGGATGCCCGCTGAACGTTTTCGAGGCGACCGGTCAGGTCAGGGATTATACCGGTTCGATGAAGCTCGTGTGCGCAATGTCTGCTTTTCACTGACCGGCTTGCTTCATTCGCAATTGCAGCGAACTTCCGCTTTTTGGCCAGGTGCCGATGTCTAAGCCACTAGGCCGCATGTGCCGCGTTGGTTTTTGGAAGTTTTCAAATCAGCCAAATGGGCCGAGAGCCCACCATCAAATCCGCTGAAAGTTGCGTTCTCGCCTGACAAAAGTTGGCATTCTAACCGGACAAGTTGCGATTCATACCGTATGGTAAAATTTCTGGAGAAGGTGGCTGGGGTGGTAGGATTCGAACCTACGATACACGGTACCAAAAACCGCTGCCTTACCACTTGGCTACACCCCAACGGTGAGGCGCTGTCTACGATTGTTGATCGGCGGGTTCAAGACCTTTCCGACAAAAAAATGAGTGCGGTTTGAAAAAAATCGAAAGGGGCCAATTACAGATCTGAGAGCCGCTTGTTTTTGTAGGAGTGGTGTTCAATTCTGCTGTGATCGGGTCCTTTGATTTTGCCAAGAGGTTTGTGTCGCGATGGGGCGTACTTGGAACCTGTCCCTGTGGTAAGCGCGTTCTGAAACCCAATTGTTCGCAAAAGGTTAGGTGCGTGAAGGTCCCGTGTGGCGACCCGAGGTGGAAAAATTTGAAAGGAAGAGCATGAAGTTTTTACGTACGCCAGATACCCGGTTTGACGGCCTTTCAGACTACCCGTTTGCACCAAATTACACGCAAGTGGATGACACCGAAGGCGGACAATTACGGGTGCATTATGTGGATGAAGGACCGGTCGATGCCGATCCCGTATTGATGATGCATGGTGAACCTAGTTGGTCTTATCTTTACCGGCATATGGTTTCGGGATTCGCCGCACATGGTCATCGCGCTGTTGCGCCGGATCTGATTGGATTCGGACGCTCCGACAAGCCAACCGAACGAAGCGACTACACATATGAGCGGCACGTCGGCTGGATGGCTGAATGGCTGCGCAAGGCAAACCTTCGTAACATCACGTTGGTTTGTCAGGACTGGGGTGGGCTGATCGGGCTGCGTTTGTGGGCCGAGATGCCGGATCGGTTCGCGCGTATCGTCGTTGCCAACACTGCGCTGCCGACTGGCGATCAGCCAATGGGCGCTGCTTTCGAGAACTGGCGCAAGTTCAGTCAGGAGGTCCCGGTATTCCCAGCAGGTGGTATTCTGAAAGGGGGAACTGTTTCGCCCATGTCCGAAGACGTTATCGCAGCCTATGACGCCCCATTTCCAGATGAGAGTTACAAGGCCGGGGCACGGCAGTTTCCGATGCTGGTTCCGGCGACGCCTGACGATCCGTCCTCGGGTCCGAACCGGCAGGCGTGGGAAGTGATCCGGGGGCTACAGACGCCTGTTCTCACCGCATTCGGGGCCGATGATCAGGTCATGGCAGGGATTGATACTGTGTTCCAAAAGCTGTGCCCGGGAGCAGTGGGGCAGCCCCATGTGATCTTGCCGAATGCGGGCCATTTCTTGCAGGAAGACGTTGGTCCGGAACTGGTCAAACTGACCTGCGATTTTATCGCGCGTACATCCTGACCTGCAAAGGCTATTCTCGGATTTCGGCAGGGTCGACGCCCCAAAGGTTTGTTTTCTGCGCCCAGCCGCGATATCCGCCCGCAGAAATCTGGCACCAGTCCAGCGAACAACTTCCCAGGCGCGCGACAACGCCCGTTTCAAACTGTGCGCTGATCGGCGCATTTGCGTCGGGGCTTGTGTAAACGGTCAGCAATTCGGCGTCGACCAACACCGTTCGAACACCTGACAAAAGGGCATAATGTACCCATCCTCCTGCTCCGTCACGGTCCTGAACCCTGCGCCAGTTCCCGTATTCTGCGGTGATCTGCAGCGGCATACCGCGCCGTTTGAAAACCCAATCGATTCGGTGGGTCAGGGATGGGCCGCGGCGCACATTGCCTTCGGCGGCTTTCATCGAAACGAACCGTGGGAGGGGTAAATTTGTAACGGGGCCACGTTTATCCTGCGCGCTGGCAGCCAAGCCACCAAACACCGTTAGGAAAACAGCGAATGCCGCCGAAACAAGGCGTTTTACGGGTAGAAAACCACTCACTTACTGTCTGCTCTTGTGCCTGTTGATCTTGCTTCGAAAAAAGGTCGACTCAATGCCTATGGGGTTCTTGTGCCCCGCCTTATCCTGCGCCACGATGACATGGCGCGCGAAGGTTTGCAAAGCAGTGGGAGTGCAGAGGTGTCAAGAGAACGTCTGAGTGTTGTCGTTACGCGACGGTTGCCCGAGGCGGTTGAAACCCGGTTAAGCGAATTGTTCGATGTGCAGTTGCGCGACGGTGACAGTCCGATGACCCGCGAAGAATTGGTTGAGGCCGTGAAATCTGCTGATGTTCTGGTGCCAACCGTGACCGACACGATCGATGGTGGCTTGCTGGGGCAGGCGGGTGAAAACCTGCGCTTGATCGCGAACTATGGGGCGGGTGTCGACAATATCGACGTCGCCACCGCGCGACAGCGGGGTATTTTAGTGTCGAATACACCGGGCGTTCTGACCGACGACACGGCGGATATGACCATGGCGTTGATCCTTGCCGTGACTCGCCGAATTCCCGAGGGTTTGACCGTCATGCAGCAAGGCGATTGGGCAGGTTGGGCGCCTAATGCCTTGTTGGGTGGGCGTATCGGCGGGCGGCGCCTAGGTATTCTGGGCATGGGGCGTATCGGTCAGGCCGTGGCGCGCCGCGCCAGCGCTTTTGGTATGCAGGTGCATTATCATAACCGCCGCCGACTTCGTCCTGAAACGGAACAGGAAATGGAGGCTACGTATTGGGAAAGCCTCGACCAGATGGTTGCGCGGATGGATGTGATATCGATCCATTGCCCTTCCACACCGTCGACCTTCCACTTGATGAATGCGCGGCGACTAAAATTGCTGAAACCGACAGCCGTTATCGTCAATACGTCGCGGGGCGAGGTGATTGATGAAAACGCGCTAACCCGCCAGATACGCTCGGGTGATATTGCGGGGGCGGGGTTGGACGTCTACGAACACGGAACGGATGTGAACCCACGACTGCGGCAGTTGCCGAACGTGGTGCTACTGCCTCATATGGGGTCGGCCACGCTGGAGGGCCGGATCGAAATGGGCGAGAAAGTTATTATAAATATCAAGACTTTCGAGGACGGTCACCGCCCGCCGGATCAGGTGGTGCCGGCAATGCTTTGATGAGGCGTTTTCCGTGATTTGATGCGGGCAGTGCCAATTTACATACGCAAATTTTCAGGAGGACACTATGAAACGAAGTCTGATTTCGGGAGTGTTTGTGTCGGCGATGGCGCTGGCCGGGTCATCGGTTGCTCAGGAAACGGCAGATGCGGTTGCGCCAGAAGGTGCGTCCGAGGGGCAGGTGCAAGGCCTTACCGAGGAAGTGGTTGCTGCGCTTGAAGCCAAGATGGCAGGGCAGCCTGTCACATCCGAGAACTGGATGGTCGCAGCGGCAAATCCGTTAGCAGTCGAAGCAGGTGCGAAAGTTCTGCGTGCAGGCGGGTCGGCAGCTGATGCTATGGTTGCCGTTCAGGTTGTACTCGGATTGGTCGAACCGCAGTCGTCCGGGCTTGGTGGCGGTGCGTTTCTGGTCTGGTATGACGCTGCAACTGGCCAGTTGACGACACTGGACGGGCGCGAAACGGCTCCGTTGGAAGCAGATCACCGGCTATTTCACGATGAGAACGGTGAGCCGCTGAAGTTCTTTGATGCGGTTGTTGGTGGCTTGTCGGTAGGCACGCCCGGAACCCCGGCCTTGCTGGAGGAGGCGCACCGGCGTTGGGGCCGCAGCCCTTGGCCAAGCCTGTTTGCTGACGGTATCGCTTTGGCTGATGACGGTTTTCTGGTTTCTCCTCGCCTTGCTAGCCTGGTCGAGAAGGATGCCGAGCGACTATCGCGTTTTCCTGTTACCGCCGAGTATTTTCTACCTGACGGCAAACCACTCGCGCAGGGGCAACGCCTGACCAACCCGGATTATGCTGAAACACTGCGGATATTGGCCGAAGAAGGCTCGGCCGGATTTTATGGCGGTGAAATTGCAGCTGGGATCGTTAGCACTGTGCGCAATGCTGAAGGCAACCCGGGCGTTTTGTCGGGAATTGATCTGGCACTGTATCAGGTGATCGAGCGTGAACCGGTTTGCGCGTCCTATCGGACCTATGAGGTCTGCGGCATGGGCCCGCCATCTTCAGGTGCACTGACCGTCGGGCAGATATTGGGGATGCTGGACGGTTATGATCTGGCGGCAATGGGTCCCGAAGATGTAAACAGCTGGCGCATGATCGGGGATGCCTCACGTCTGGCTTTCGCAGATCGCGGCCGTTACATGGCCGATCATGACTTTGTTCCCATGCCAACGCAGGGCTTGGTTGATCCATCTTATCTGTCCGACCGCGGCGCGCTGTTAAGTGGCGAAGCGGCCCTGACAGAGGTGGCACCGGGCAATCCCGAATTTGATCATGCGTCAAATTGGGCCGACGATGTTTCGATCGAGTTGCCCTCGACGTCGCATATTTCGATCGTTGATCAATATGGCAACGTTCTGTCCATGACGACGACGATTGAGAACGGGTTTGGCTCTCGGCTGATGACAAACGGATTTTTGCTGAACAACGAACTTACAGACTTCTCGTTCAAAACACACAGTGACGGAGTGCCAATTGCCAACCGGCTGGAGCCAGGCAAACGTCCGCGTTCGTCCATGAGCCCGACAATTGTCATGCAAGACGGCGCGCCTGTTCTGGCTATCGGATCGCCGGGGGGCAGCCGTATCATCGGCTACGTTGCCAAGTCGATCATCGCCTGGGCGGATTGGGACATGGATGTGCAGCAAGCCCTTTCACTGCCACATCTCGTCAATCGCTTTGGCACTTATGATGTCGAAGTGGGAACCGCCGCCGAAGGGTTCTCGGACCCGCTAATCGAGTTGGGTTTTGAAGTGAACCCGCGCGACCTGACCTCGGGCCTGCACGCGATTGAGATCGGCGATGTACTGGTCGGCGGCGCCGATCCACGTCGTGAAGGAATTGCGTTGGGCGAATAGCCCAGCGGACCATAGGAGACTGACATGGTACAGGCAGTTGCTTTGCCGCGAAACGAAGTGGGGATCGAGGCAACTGTCGGCATCCTGAAACAAAAATTTGGTGACCGGTTGCAGACGGGGCAGGCTATTCGCGAACAGCATGGCCACACGACTACATGGATTGAAAACCAATTGCCGGATGCCGTGGTTTTTCCCCATTCCACGCAAGAGGTTTCCGAAATTGTAAAAACCTGCGCCACGCATAAGGTTCCAGTGATTGCATTCGGTACCGGCACGTCGCTCGAGGGCCATGTGAACGCGCCTGCTGGCGGTATTTCCGTGGACCTTACCCAGATGAACAAAGTCTTGGGTGTAAACCCGGGTGATCTGGATTGCGTTGTGCAGCCCGGTGTGACGCGCGAAGACTTGAATTCCCATCTGCGCGATCAGGGTCTGTTCTTCCCTATTGATCCCGGCGCGAATGCCTCGTTGGGCGGAATGGCGGCGACGCGGGCGTCGGGGACCAATGCAGTGCGCTATGGCACGATGAAGGACAATGTCCTTAGCCTTGAGGCGGTCATGCCTGATGGGCAGATCATCCGAACCGGGCACCGGGCGAAGAAGTCTTCGGCCGGGTATGACTTGACCCGACTGCTGATCGGGGCCGAAGGGACATTGGGTATCATAACCGAGCTCACCTTGCGCCTGCAGGGTATCCCGGAAGCGATCACCTCGGCCCGTTGTTCGTTCCCAACTGTGGACGCTGCCTGTCAGGCAGTCATGATGACGATCCAGTATGGCGTTCCAGTGGCTCGGATCGAGCTGCTGGATGAGATGTCGGTCAGGGCCGCCAACGCCTATTCTGGTCTGAGCCTGCCAGAAACGCCTCTGCTTCTATTAGAATTCCATGGGTCTGAAAGTGGTGCGATCGAGCAGGCCGAGACCTTTGGGCAGATCACGGAAGAGTTTGGTGGGACCGATTTCGCGGCAACGTCAACGACCGAGGAGCGCAACAAACTGTGGCAGGCGCGGCATGACATGTATTGGGCCTGCCTGCAGCTGCGTCCGGGCGCGCGCGGTATTTCCACTGATGTCTGTGTCCCGATTTCGCGTTTGGCGGAATGTGTCACAGCGACTCAGAACAAAGCGCAGGAAATGGGTTTGATGGCTCCGATGGTTGGACATGTTGGTGATGGTAATTTTCATAGTTTGCTGCTGATCGATATGCAAAACGAGGACGAGGTCAGCAAAGCTGACGAATTCGTCGGATGGCTGAATGATCTGGCGATCTCGATGGAGGGAACCTGCACCGGCGAACATGGAATCGGGCAGGGTAAACGTCCCTATTTGGTCAGGGAGCTTGGGCCGGGCGTTAAGTATATGGCTGCTATCAAAGCGGCACTGGACCCGGATAATATCATGAATCCCGGAAAGATTCTGCCAAACCCATAGGACCACGCATCCGCGGAATTTCCGCTTCCACGCCACAAGGGTGCCAAATTTTGCGGCTACCTTGGACTAAAGTGAGAAGTAAGAAATTTTGAGGTCAAAAATGGGCGCGCTAAGGTTCATTGGGTTTGCGTTAATTGTTGGTCTGGTTGTCGCGGGCCTTGACTATTTTCAGCAGGATAAAAAGTCGGGCGGTGGGCTTTCGGTCAGCGGATACATTGAAACCATCTCGGCGCGGTTTGATCAAAGCCAAAAAGAGCGTGAGATTAAACAAGCTGCGCGTGAGCGCCAAAAGCTCTGGGACGCTGGTGCAAAATCGTATCTGCCATCGCCACCGGATGGTTGGGTGCAATATGCCCTGACCGATGCCGAGACCAAGGCAGTCTCCAGAGTCCTTTCAGAGTTCGGGCCAACGCCTCTTGTCAGTTCAATCAGCGGCCCGGCCGAATTGCTAAGGCTCAACACTGCCGGAAAAGATGGTGTGCTTCGTAAATTGGATGAGACAGGCACCGTTTACGAAAAAGCAGGCGAACTGGTCTGGCTGGATATTACGCTCAAGCCGCAAGCGGCACGAAACACAATGGCTGGTCTAGCGCTGAGCGCGCAGGATGCGTTTTTGGATGGGATGAAGGCCGAACAAGGCTATGCCGTGATCGATGGTGTAGCCTTCATCGAAACAACGGGCAATTTTCTGGATGACACCAAAGAGTCTAACTATCGCGCTTTCACTGGCCGTATCGGCTTTGATCAAGAGGTAGTCATTCGCCTTCACGCAGATGCCAGTGATGAGACGATCCGGGAGTTTCTTGGTATGGTCGATTATGCTGGCCTAAACGCAATGCTACCGCATCCAGCCTTGGTTGTTGGCAACGGAATCGAAGTCCCTCTGCTCCGACAGCCCGAGATCGCAGAAGAAATGCACGGTCTTTATGAAACGATGCAATTGGCGCAGCTTAAGATGGGTCAGGAAAAGCTAAAAAATCTGGATGTAACCGCGGTGTTGGTGAACACGTTGAGCAGTTCGGGTTTTAGCTCTGAGGGCGTCATGGACATAACCAATGGCGAAGTTTTTGAAAATCAGGAACTATCGCAACTGTCTTACATTCGCACCCAAAACCTGCTGCTTGCATCCGCGCTGAGCGAGGCGGGAACCGAAGTGGCCAGCACAGGTGGTATCGGTGGGTTCCTAAAGGGGTTGATGAGCAAAGTGTCCCACACCAACGTTGACGTGGATGAATCCACGCCACAGGCCGCCCCTTCGCGCGAGGTCAAAGTCAGGAAGGGCAGCTCGGGTAAGTCAACTTGTGCAACTCTGGGCAGCAGCAAACGGTGTTCTGTCGGAGGCAACTGAAACCTTTGACAGCAAAAATTGACGATCTGCGCCACGCGCGGGTCGTTTTTTTTATATCACTGGTCGGATGAATGTCGCGCCGGGTCCCTCAAATGCGCCATATGGTGTCAACTGAATTCAAGGGGAGACGCCCGGTTATGAAAACCCAAGTCAAAGCACTGGTCGTTGGCGGCGGTGCCGTCGGCACCTCGATTGCATATCATCTGGCCAAGGCAGGCTGGGAAGATGTGATGTTGATTGAGCGGGACGAGCTGACATCTGGCTCGACCTGGCACGCAGCAGGCCTGTTGCCGCTGTTCAACATGTCCTACGCGACGACCCACATCCACAAGTACTCGGTCGACTTTTACAAGCAGCTCGAGGAAGAAACCGGCCTGAACGCGGGTTTCGCCGTCGTTGGCAACCTGCGGATGGCGCAGACGCAAGAGCGCATGGACGAATACATGCTCTACGCGTCCACCGCGGAAACCTGTGATGTTGCATATGAGTGGCTGACACCGGAGCAGATCAAAGAGCGCTGGCCGCTGATCGAAACTTCGGACCTGAAGGGTGCGATCTACCACACCGAGGACGGCTACATTAACCCTGCCGACGTGACGCAGGCGATGGCCAAAGGGGCCCGTCAGCGCGGTGTCGATATCGTGCGCAAGATGCAGGCCGATGCGTTCCATTGGAATGGCACCCATTGGGAAGTTACCTGCACCAAGATGGTCGAGAAGGGCGGCAACCTTGTCCCTTCAGATGAACAGGTGGTAATCACTGCCGAGCATGTCGTGACCGCATCGGGCAACCACGCACAGCGCACCGCCAAAATGCTGGGCATCAAAATGCCCGCGATCCCGGTAGAACACACCTTCATCGTCATGGACAAAGACCCTGAGCTGGTCAAATGGCGCGAAGCTGGCAACCCCGAACACCCTGTTGTCCGGGATGCCGACAATGAATCTTACGCGCGCGAGGAACGTGGCGGCTGGATTCTGGGTATCTACGAACACGGCGCTCCTGCGCAGTTCGAACATGGTGTGCCCGACAGCTTCCGCGCCGACCTGTTCCCACTGGATCTGGACCGGATTGCCGATCAGTACATGGCGATGGCCGAACGTGTGCCCTCCTGCGCCGAATCCGGCCTGAAGGATGATTTCAACGGCCCGATCTGCTACACCCCAGACGGTAACCCGCTGGTTGGCCCCGCACCCGGTCTGCGCAACATGTGGCTGGCCGAGGGCTTCAGCTTCGGTATCACCGCTGCGGGCGGCACCGGCTACTATCTGGCCCAAATGATGGTTGATGGCGAAGCCGAGATTGACATGGCGTCGCTGGACCCCAAACGTTACAGCAGTAACTGGATGACCACCGAGTTCGCGGCGCGCAAGAACGAAGAATGCTATGAGCACGTCTACATCCTGCACCACCCGGATGAAGAGCGTGAGGCGTGCCGTCCGCTGCGCACCGTACCGGCCTATGACCGTCAGAAAGCGCGTGGTGCCCAGTTTGGTTGGGTTAACGGCTGGGAGCGCCCGAACTACTTCGGTCCGCTGGATGCGCCCGAGAACTTCGACCATGACGCACGCTCGTTCCGCCGTGGTGGCTGGTGGCAATATGCCGTCGAAGAAGCCAAAGCAATCCGCGAAGGCGTTGGCCTGATCGACGCATCGGCCTTCACGAAACACGTCGTCAAAGGCCCCGGCGCCACCCAATTCCTCGATTGGTTCACCTGCAACAAGCTGCCCAAGGTCGGTCGCATCAATCTGACCTACGCGCTGACCTCGCACGGCACCACCCGCACCGAATACACCATCGTCCGCAACGGTGAGAACAACTATTACATCGTCTCCGCCGGTGCGTGGACCGAGTACGACGCCGACTATCTGCGCAAGGCGGCCGAGGACAAGATGGAGGAGTTCGGCTACATCGAAATCCAGGACGTGACCACCCAGTGGGGCGTCTTCGCCATCGCGGGACCCAAGTCGCGTGACGTTCTGAAAGAGGTCATCAAGGACGCCGATCCGGAAACCGCACTGTCCAACAAGCGCTTCCCGTGGCTGTCTGCCCGTCAGATCGAACTGGGTATGTGCCCGGTCAACGCAATCCGCGTGGCCTATACCGGTGAGCTGGGCTGGGAACTGCACCACCCGATCGAGATGCAGAACTATCTGTTCGACCTGCTGGAAACAGCCGGTGAGAAACATGGTATGAAGCTGGTCGGTGCCCGCGCCCAAAACTGGCTGCGTCAGGAAAAATCCTATCGCGCCTTCGGCACCGAACTGGGCCGCGACGCGACCCCGCTGGAAGCCGACCTACCGCGTTTTGTCGACCTGTCCAAGGACTTCTACGGCAAAGCCAAGCTGGAAGAGACCGGCGTGCGCGTGAAATGCTGCACCCTGCTGATCGACGGCCCGGGCGATGCCGATCCGTGGGGCCGTGAGGCACTGTACACACCGGAAGGTGAGCGTGTGGGTCGTTTGACCTCGGGTGGCTATTCGGTGGCCTTCGAGAAATCCATCGGCATGGGTTATGTGAAGCCTGAGTTGGCGGTCGAAGGCACTAAGCTGAGGGTCAAGATTCAGGACAAATTGTGGGATGCGGTCGTGACCTGCGATAGCCCCTACGATCCGAAAAACGAAACTATCCGCAAGGACGGTTGATCAAACGAAGGCCCTGGAAAAATCCGGGGCCTTCTTTGCTACACGGAAAGCTCGTCAAAGCATTCCAGAGCTTTGGCGGCATACATCATCGACGGGCCTCCGCCCATTTGAATGGCCATGGCCAGAACGTCGGACACTTCCTCGCGGCCAGCTCCGGCTTTGACCAAAGCTTCGGTATGCAGAGTGATACACGGCTCGCAGCGGGCGGCAATGGACATGCCCAAGGCGATCAGCTCTTTGGTTTTGTAGTCCAGCGTACCGCCTTCTTTGACGGATTTTCCAAGCGCACCGAATGCACGCGCCGTATTGGGGATTGCTGCGTTGAGGTTGCGCAGATTGTTGCGCGTATCCGAAAGCTTCTCTTGCCAGTTCATTTGTGTTGGTCCCTTACATATATGTAACGCTGAATATGTGTAAGAACCTAGGCGGGCCTTGATTTCGATCAGGTGGCTCTTTTTTCAGTGACAAATGCCAGATTGTTGGCGGGCATCTCTACGATTTCAATCAAAGCCAGATTGCATTGACGCAGCAGTTCCAGAATTTCAACATCGCCCTTGTAACCGATCTCAGGGTCTTGCCGAATAAGCGCAGAGTGAAAGTTCCGGTCGCCTTCGCTGGTCAAAATTCCAGCGCGCATGAACGGTCCGTAGAGAACAAGACGCCCGCTGGGATTCAGGGCTAGTGCGGCCTCGGTGATCATGATCTTTGCTTCGGTCCAGCTGATCAGATGCAGCAGGTTTATCAACACGATCAGGTCCTGTCCGCCGTGGCGAGAATGCCAACCAGGCGCTGTCGCATTCAGCTCAATCGCAGGGGATACGTTCTCGATATCTTCTGCGTATGCGTTGATCGAGGCGCGCCGGTCCGGTTCAATCTCGCTGGGCTGCCAGTGAACGCCGGGCATCTTTTCGGCAAATGCCGCAACATGCTGACCCGTACCGCTGGCCAATTCCAAAGCTTTACCCGTCTTCGGCGCGAACTGTTCCAACAATTCACAAAGGGCAGCGGCATTCCGGCTGGCTGCTGGTGCTACCATCTTTCCCCCATCGGCCTCGGTCGCTACGCTGGCGTTCGAAGGGAGCTTGCGTTGGGTCATTTACGGAGCCTTTCCGGTCTGAGCGCCGAAACGCTAATTGCATCCAGATCTGAACGCGCCCCTACCACTAAATCTGCCAACAGTTGCGACGCGGCTGGAGCCGTTTGAAAACCGTACCCGCCCTGCGCTGCCGACCAGATAAACGTCGGATCGGCAGGGTCAGGGCCCAGAACCAGCGTACCATCCGGCGCAAAACTACGGAGGCCTGCCCAGTTGGCTTCGACCCTTGTGACGGGCTCGGTCACGTGCTCTTCGTATCGCGCCAGACCTTCGGCCAGAACCATATCGTCCGCATAGGCATCATGAGGGAAAGTTGGGTCTGCTTCGCAAGGTGAAACGATTAGCTTTCCGGCATCCGGTTTGGCATACCAACCTTCGTTGACGCCCAACATCAGTGGCCAACCAGTCACGTCATGAGCTGCAGGGGCGGGGATGCGGGCCATTGATCGGCGGCGAGGTTCTATGCCGATCGGTGGGATGCCGGCCAAGGTTGCAATCTCATCCACCCACGCTCCTGCCGCGTTTATGACAGCCCTAGCCTCAAAAGCTTGCCCGGCTTCGACAACCCAGTGCCCAGATTTGGTGATGTTTCTAACTTTTTGGCGGGGCAGCACCAGGCCGCCGTTGGCCCGGATCACACGCGCAAAATCTTGCATCATCCGGTCGGTATCGATGTCACAGGCCACGCTACTGGACGCCGCAAACCCAACGGTTCGTGGATTTAGTATTGGAACTCGCGAGATGGCATCTTCGACCGAGATTTCTGAAAGAACAAGATCGGCTTGATCTTGAAGAAACTCATCTCGTTGATCATGCCCGGCGATCATCAACAACCCGCGTGGTGACAGGTAGCCATTCGATCGTAGATAAGCCTCGCTCGCTGCATTCAGGGCCATTACGGATTGTGGTCCGTAGCCCTTTTCGAACAATGCTGCCGATCGGCCGGATGTGTGATATCCCAGC
The DNA here is from genome assembly GCF_013032505.1 of Ruegeria atlantica. Classification (GTDB taxonomy): domain Bacteria; phylum Pseudomonadota; class Alphaproteobacteria; order Rhodobacterales; family Rhodobacteraceae; genus Ruegeria; species Ruegeria atlantica_F. The sequence continues at coordinate 645,967 of NZ_WQCG01000002.1, read as the reverse complement.
GCGTCTTCGGCTTCGAGGACGACGACATGTCCATGTTCGGACAGTCGCGCGCCTGCGCTTAAGCCGGCGATACCCCCACCGATGATCAGGAAATCGATCATGTTTGATACTCCGCTGGGGGCATACCCCTAAGTGCATGGAAATTTGATCCGCTATCGTTCATGCGCAGAGCTTCGCATGCGTAACACTATTGGAAAAGAGGCGTAATTTCCGCAATGTAAACTTGAACCATAGAGATTGGCCTGTCTTTAGTGCGGCCAACATCGGAATCGGAGAAAAACGTGACACCGGCAGAGCTTCACCCAATGGCCACGGGGCATATCCCCTCTTACGTCACGCAGGCGGATGGCAGTGACTTTTTGCTAACCTTCATGTTTATTTTTACCGTTCTGGTGATCGTGCTGATTGGCGTTGGCTATTTCACCCTGCATTCGATCCCTGAAAAAATCGCGCATGAATCAAACCATCCTCAGTTTCAGCTCGTCGGGATCCTGGCGCTGTTGGCGCTATTTACCCATAACGGCTTGTTCTGGGTGGCGGCCATACTGGTGGCTGGCTTCCAGTTCCCGGATGTAGCGGCTCCCCTGCGGGCAATTGCGGACGCGATCCGATCGCTGGGTAATAAAAGCACTGATGACCCCGCCGCCGCAGCCCCTTCGCAGACCACCGCACAGCAGGAGCAGTAAAAAATGCTTGAGACACTGATGTGCGCGCTTGTCACCGTACTGCCCGATTACCTGTTTCGTCGCTACGTACAGGGCAAACGCATAGGTCATGAAATCACGCTGTTCACCATGTGGTATGAACTGCGCTGGGGCCTGACCACCTGCGCCATTCTAGCGCTGACAGTGATCACCACGCTGTTTTACTTCCACCCTGCCAGCAAGACGGCGGCGTCCTATTTCCGTACGGTGACGATCCTGCCACAGCTTGGCGGGCGTGTGTCCGAGGTTTACGTCACCAACAACCAAATGGTTGTTGCGGGGCAGCCAATTTTCCGGATCGAGGATTTTACCCAGACGGCACAGGTAGAGGCCGCACATGCGCAGATTGCGCAAGTTCAAGCCTCACTGAAAGTAGCCGAAACCGATCTGGCCGAAGCCGAGGCAGGTATCGCTGGTGCGCGTGCTGCATTGGATCAGTCACTTGAGGATCTGGAACGTAACACCACCTTGCGCGACGAAGGTTCAAGCGCAGTGCGGTTGGCCGAAATCGATCGTCTGGAAAACCTTGTTGCCGAGCGTGAGGCGCAGCTGACCGCGTCGCAATCCCGCCGTGCCGCAGTCGTGCAACAGATCGAGGAACTGATCCCCGCCCAGCTAGCCAGTGCTAATGCACAACTTGATGCGGCGCTAACCGAGTTGGACAAAACAGTAGTCATCGCTGGTGTGACCGGTCGCGTTGAGCAATTTGGCCTTCAGGTGGGCGACTATGTTAGTCCTTTGCTGCGACCTGCTGGTATTCTGGTTCCGTCAAACTCGGGCCATGACCGGTTTCAGGCTGCGTTCAATCAGATGGCCGCTCAGGTCATCAAACCGGGCATGATCGGAGAGCTGGGTTGCATGACTAAGCCCTTCACTGTCATTCCGATGGTTGTGGTCGAGGTGCAGGATGTCATCCCGTCGGGCCAGATACGCCCCACGGATGAGCTGCGCGATGTCCAGGCCAACAAGGTGCCCGGCTCGATTTTGGTCTATATGGAGCCGCTGTACAAAAACATGGCCGATGACATACCGCCCGGCAGCAACTGTCTGGCCAATGTCTACACCGATAACCATGAACGGCTTGAGCATGAAGATCTGGGCTTCTGGCATGCCGCCGCCTTGCATGTGATCGACACAATAGGTGTTGTTCATGCTGCTGGCTTGCGCTTGCGTCTGATCCTGATGCCGGTGAATACGTTGGTTTTGACAGGACATTGATCCATTCAAGCGCTTCGATTTCAGACCCGGCCTGCGTGAGATCTAAACCGCTGGGCGGTCGGGTTTGTTGTCTGACGCGAGGGATGTGTAAGCAAACGCGAGAACGCAGGCAGCGAACGCCGCAACGAAACAGAAAACCAGAGTGAACGAGCCTGTTATGGCAAATACCGAACTGCCCAGGGCCATCCCGACGGTACCGCCCAGCAGCTGAAATGTCATCGAGATGCCGCTGGCTTGTCCGTGCAGAGCTTGCGGTACCGTTGACATGATGGCCCGCCTTGGGGGGACAAACAGAAACGGCACGCAACAACCCCAAAGGAAGTAGCCGATATAGATCAGCGCGGCGATGTCTAAATGCATTCCCAGTGCGACAACAAGTATGGCGATCGTACCCAGCGCTGTACCGGTCAGAGAAGGGCCGCGTGAGCCAAATTTGTCAGCAAGTTTCCCCGCCATTGGGGCAATGAAAATCTGCGGAAAAGCGATCGGCAACAGGGCGACCCCAGCAGTCAGCGGTGAAAACCCGAGCTTTGATTGAAAGTAGGACGCGCCGAACACGAACAAAGTAATCTTGCCGAATTGTGCGGTGAACAGGATCATGTTTGAAGCAGCAAACCCGGGGCCAGCAAAAAGGGAGATGGCAATCAGAGGCGATGTTGCCCTATGTTCGACGAGGATAAATAACATCAAAAACATAAAACCCGCTGACAGGGCCATAAGAACTTCGGGCCGTGCCCAGCCTCTGTCCGGGCCCTCCATGACGCCAAACACAATAGCCGCCAACCCCGTCACTAGTAGAATTAGGCCTTTCAGGTCGAACTCGCGTTCCCGTTGGTGTGGCGGGTCCCGCCAGAAAGCCCATGCGACCAGAGCGACCACAAGCACGATTGGGGGGTTGACCCAGAAGATCCAGCGCCAAGACAGATATTCGGTCAGAACGCCTCCAACCAGTGGACCCATTGACAGGAATACTGTCCCGATCCCGCCATATAAACCTAGTGCCAGCCCGCGTTCGTTTTCGTCAAAAGACTGGATCAGAACCACCAGCGACAGCGGGAAAATCAGTGCTGCACCGATGCCTTGTGCGGCGCGCGCTGTTAGCAGTTCAAATCCGCTTTCGGCAAACCCTCCCAGCGCAGAGGATAAGCCGAAAATCAATAAACCCGCACTGAGCAAAACACGAATGCCCAGCACATCGCCCAATCGCCCTGCTGCGCCGGCAAAACAGGCCAACACCAGCAGATAGATATTCACCACCCAATGTGCTTCCAACAGAGACAGGCCAAGCTCATCGCGAATGGTTGGAAGCGCGACGCTGACGACCGTTTCGTCCAGCAAAATAACACCCAAGATGGCACCCATCGCGCCGAGTATCCACCAGCGGCTGTGGTCTTGCGCTTTGATCTCCATGGGATTTTTACGTTTCGTGTTGAGACAGGTAAAGCATTAACCCCATCAGGTCCGTCGTGCCGGGACTCGTCAAGACAGTATTTAGTTAAGGTTAGGCGAGGTGCTTGTATAGAAACGAAAAAGGGCCAGCCTAACAGCCAGCCCTTCAGCGTTTTCGTGTAAAGGTTTACTGCGGAATTTCGCCTTCCAAACCTTCAATGTAGAAGTTCATGCCTGCCAGTGTACCGTCATCGGCGGTTTCGCCTTCAGCCAACCAGTCGCTGCCGTCCTGCTTTTTGATCGGGCCGGTAAAGGGGTGATACTCACCCGCAGCCATGGCGGCCTTCAGCGCCAGCGCTTCTTCTTTGACATCGGCCGGAACGGCATCGGAGATCTCGCCGATTGCAACCATGCCTTCGCGGATGCCGTCCCATGTGTTGGCGGTTTCCCATGTGCCGTCCATGACGGCCTGAGTACGTGCGATGTAGTAGGGGGCCCAATCATCGATGATCGATGACACGCGTGGGAACGGAGCGTATTCGCTCATGTCCGAGGCCTGACCAAAGGTGACCACGTTGCCCGCTTCTTGCGCAGCTGCCTGCGGCGCTGTCGAGTCGGTGTGCTGCAGGATCACGTCCGCGCCCTGTTCGATCAGAACCGAAGCCGCGTCAGCCTCTTTCGCCGGATCAAACCAAGTGTAGGCCCAGATGATCTTGAACTCGACATCCGGGTTTACCTTTTTGGCGTGGAGGTAGGCCGAGTTGATGCCACGGATCACTTCGGGGATCGGATAGGAACCGATGTAGCCGATGATGTTCGACTTGGTCATTTTACCGGCGATATGGCCCTGAACTGCGCGACCTTCGTAGAAACGGGCCGAATAGACCGAGACGTTGTCGGCAGTCTTGTAACCGGTCGCATGCTCGAACTTAACGTCCGGGAACTTCTTAGCCACGTTAATGGTCGGGTCCATGTAGCCAAACGAGGTGGTAAAGATCAGGTCAGCGCCTTCCAGCGCCATCTGCGTCATTACACGCTCGGCGTCCGGGCCTTCGGGCACGGATTCGACGAACACGGTCTCGACCTTGTCGCCAAAGTGATCTTCCACGGCCAGGCGGCCCTTGTTGTGCTCATAGGTCCAGCCACCGTCGCCGACCGGGCCGACGTAAACGAAGCCGACCTTGGTCTTGTCTTCGGCCATGGCGCCTGTCGCCAGGCCCAGCGCCATGGCGGCACTTGCCAGAAGTGATGTAAATTTCATGTGGTTACTCCCCAAGTTGGTTCAATTGGCCCCGTCTAGTGCGAGGCGTGGAATGTCCGGCCCAGTGAGGCAGGTGCGCTGCTCTTGTCGGCCGAAAGGATCACAAGCACAAGGATCGTGATGATGTAGGGCGACATTGCCAGATACTCGACTGGAATAGCAACGCCCGCTGCCTGCAAATTAAGCTGCAACACTGTGATTCCGCCAAACAAATAAGCACCTAACAAGGCGCGCCATGGTTTCCATGATGCAAACACCACCAGCGCAAGGGCGATCCAGCCAACGCCAGCGGTCATGCCCTCGGTCCACTGCGGGACGCGGATCAGGCTGATATAGGCCCCACCAAGGCCCGCGCAGGCACCACCAAACAAGATCGCCAGGATACGGATCTTAATGACCTTGTAGCCAAGGGCATGCGCTGCGTCGTGGTTTTCACCAACCGCCCGCAGGATCAGACCAACGCGGGTGTATTTCAGCGTGGCCCAGACTACAGCCGTTAGTGCGATACCGACATAGAGGATCGGGTCGTGTTGGAATAGGATGGGGCCGATCACCGGGATATCGCTGATCACCGGGATATGGATGTCTCCCATACTGGGCGGTTTGACGCCCACGTAGCCTTGCCCAAGCAGGGCACTAAAACCAAGACCGAACAGGGTCAGGGCTAGACCACTGGCCACCTGGTTTGCCAGCGCGATTTGCGTAAGCAGGACGAATAGCAAGGACAGCACCGCGCCACCAATGGCCGCCGCGATGAAGCCTAGCCAAGGCGATCCTGTTTCGACCGAGATTGCAAAGCCGCTGATCGCACCGACAATCATCATACCTTCGACGCCGAGGTTCAGAACGCCAGCCTTTTCGACGACCAGCTCTCCGATCGCGGCCAGCAGAAGGGGGGTTGCGGCGACCATCAGCGAGGCCACCAGAAGTACGGGGTTGATTTCACCTAGATCCATGGGTCACGCCACCTCGTTACGGGCCGCACGGATGCGGTAGTTGGTCAAAAGATCAAAGGCCAGCAGGAAGAACAGAAGCATGCCCTGAAAGACTTGGATGGCTGCGGCAGGCAGACCCAGCTGGGACTGCGCAATTTCACCGCCGATGTAAGTCAGCGCCATCAGGCCACCAGCCAGCAGTATGCCCACCGGATGCAGGCGACCAAGAAAGGCTACGATGATCGCGGTAAAGCCATAGCCAACGTTAAAGTCGATGCTGACAACGCCGGAGGGGCCAGAGACCTCGAACATTCCCGCCAGACCGGCCAACGCACCGGACAGACCCAGACAGAACAGGATCAGTCGCGCCGGGTTCACACCCGCGAACTTCGCGGCCCGAGGCGCTTCACCCGTCAGACGAATGTGGAAACCCAGCATGTGACGGTTCAGCAGGATATAGGCAAATATCACAGCGATCAGCGCTGTTACGACACCCCAATGCATCCCAGACCCTGCGATCAGCTCGGCGTTATACGCGCTTTCGTAAGATTGCAGGTTTCGCGAACCGGGAAAGCCGAACCCTTCGGGGTTTTTCAGCAGACCCAATGAGACAGACGCCAGCATCTGCTCGGCCACATAAACCAACATCAGCGAGACAAGGATCTCGTTTGTGCCGAAACGCACTTTTAGAAACGCCGGGATGGACGCCCACAACCAGCCGCCAAATGCGCCAGCGATCACCATGATGGGGAAAATGTAGAACGCGTCCAGAGGGTAAAAGGCCAGGCCAGCTCCGGCGCCAAAGATGGCGCCCATGATGTATTGTCCTTCGGCCCCAATGTTCCAGATACCGGCGCGGAACCCCAAAGACAGGCCAATCGCGATCAGAACCAGCGGCGCGCCTTTTACCAACAACTGCGGGCGATAGTAGAACGCGAACTCGCCAAACAGCGGTTCCCAGAAAATCGTTCCAATGGCCTCGATCGGGTTCTTGCCCAATATGGCGAACAGGACGCCGCCGAAAACCATGGTTGCCAGCACGGCCACCAAAGGGGTCGCGTAGGACCAAGCTTTGGACGGCTGCGGCCGTTTCTCCAACACAATCACTTGCTCATCCCCCCAGCATTTTCATTTTTTTGTATGTATTTTCGCGGAAGGCGGACTGACGCATTAAACATGAGCCACCTCCATTCCGTGCGCGCCACCCATCATCAGGCCGATCTCGTCCACTGTCAGTCCTGTGGTTGTTCGCGGGGCGCTTAGCCGGCCTTCATTGAGCGCCGCAAAGCTGTCCGAGATCTCCATCAATTCATCCAGATCCTGAGATATGCAGATGACTGCGGTACCTTTGGCCGCCAGATCCAGAATGGCCTGACGGATCGAGGCTGCGGCTGCGGCGTCCACTCCCCATGTCGGTTGATTCACAACCAATACGTCAGGGTTTTGCAGGACCTCACGTCCAATGACGAATTTCTGCAGGTTACCCCCTGACAGAGATCGTGCGGCGTTTTCCGGCCCGGGCGTGCGAACGTCAAAAGCACGGATAATTTTTTCAGCAAAGCTTTTGGTTTCTGTCCATTTGAGGAAGCCATTGTTCTCAAGCCCTTCTCGAACCGATCCGGTCAGCAAGGCGTTTTCGGTCAGGCTCATGTCGGGGGCGGCCGCGTGGCCCAAACGTTCCTCTGGCGCGGTCAGAACGCCCAGCTTGCGGCGCGCCGTCGGTCCCAGTTTGCCGATCGGCTGATCATTGAATTTGATCGCGTCCGGCGCAGTGACTATTTCGCCAGACAGCACCCCCAGCAATTCGTCCTGCCCGTTGCCGGCGACGCCGCCGATGCCCAGAACCTCGCCCTTACGGACGGTCAAATGAACGTTCTTCAGCGCAGTTCCGAATTCGGATGGTGACGGCACGGATAATCCGCTGACATCCAGCGCAACTTCACCAAATTCACGGCCGGACCGCTCGGGTGTTTGCAAGGTCGAACCCACCATCATCTCGGCCATGTCGCGGGCCGAAGTCTCAGACGGAACGCATTCGCCGACATTCTTGCCCAAGCGCAGGATCGTGGCGTGGTCGCAGAGTGTACGGATTTCTTCCAGCTTGTGCGAGATGTACAGGATCGAGGTACCCTCGGACCGCAATTTATTTAGCGTTTCAAATAGGATATCCACCTCTTGCGGCGTCAGAACCGATGTCGGTTCATCCATGATCAGCAGCTTTGGGTCCTGCAGCAGACAACGGATGATTTCGACCCGTTGGCGTTCGCCGGCAGACAAGTCGCCGACGGTGCGATAGGGATCCAGCGGCAGGCCGTAGGTTTCCGACACTTCACGGATACGCGACGCCAGATCGCTCATGGCTGGTGGATTTTCCATACCAAGCGCGATGTTTTCGGCAACGTTCAGCGCGTCGAACAGCGAGAAATGTTGGAAAACCATCGCGATCCCGTCAGCCCGCGCAGCACGGGGCTCTGGTGGGGCAAATGCCTGCCCACGCAGCAGCATGGTGCCGCTGTCTGGCTTAACCAGACCGTAGATCATTTTCACCAGGGTCGATTTGCCGGCGCCATTTTCACCTAGCAGAGCGTGAACCTCACCCTCGCCGATGTCAAAGGATACCTGATCATTGGCCACGACGCCGGGATAGGCTTTGGTCAGCCCTTGTAAGCTTAGAAGTGGAGTGGTCACGCGCTCAGGTCCTTCTTTATTTCAGTTTGCCGGGCAGGGCGCAAAATCTCTGCCGCGACACCAACTGCGATCATCTGCGGGTGTTTGCCCAAGGTTGGATCTCCGATTGGGCAGGTGATCCGACTTATCCGCTCGGGCGCATGTCCCAAAGCGGCCAACCGGGACCGGAACCGCGCCCATTTCGTAGCCGAGCCAATCAAGCCCGCAAAGCGGAAATCGTGCAAAAGCAGCCTGTTGCACAGTTCCAGATCCAGATTGTGTGAATAAGTAAGCACAAGATGTTCGGCATCGCGCGGCGCGTGGCGAACAAGCTCGGTTGGTTTGGTCGCCGGTAAAACGGTCACGCTGTCTGGCACGTTATCCGGAAAACGATCAATTCCTGTATCAACCCATGTGATTGAGAGATCGGGCAAGGGTGACAGAACGTCAACCAAAGCCCGGCCAACGTGACCGGCACCCCAAATCCACAGATTGCGCGTCGGTTTGTGAACCGGCTCGACCATCCAACCGTCAACCAGCTGCGGTTCGGGCGCAACACCCTGACCCCGCGCCTGCGACAACAAGCGCTTGACCGTCAGAGGCATATCACCACCCGACGCCGAGCGTGCAATGACTGCATCATCCAGCCGGTTGACGGCTTCCAGGTCATAGATTTCACTAAGTAAAGTTACCGCGCCGCCGCAACACTGGCCCATATCCGGGCCGAGCGCATGGTGGGTTTGGCGCGCAGGTGCAATCTGAGATCGGGCTGCTTCCGCCGCCTGATACTCCAGAGTGCCTCCGCCGATGGTTCCGTTTTGCCCGTCCTCCCAAACAAGCATCGCGGCCCCGACTTCGCGCGGGGATGATCCCTTGATTCCGGCAATAACCACCCGGATCACACGCCCATGGGTTTTGACCGCCTCCCTCAAAGCCTCTAGGTCAAATCCCATCAGGTTCCTCCTCTTACCCTTTGGACGCCGCGCCAGACCTCTTCGGCCGTGGCGGGGGCGTCCAATGCTGGATAACTGTCTCCGCAGGCGGCCACCGCATTTGACAGGGCAAGCCATGCGGATATGCCCAGCATGAACGGCGGCTCGCCTACAGCCTTGGAACGATAAATCGTATCTTCCCGGTTTTCGCCGCTCCACAGAGCTACGTTGAAAACGTCGGGTCGATCCGAGCAGGCGGGGATCTTGTAGGTCGACGGCGCATGTGTACGCAGGTTGCCCTTGCCATCCCAGACCAATTCTTCGGTGGTTAGCCAGCCCGCACCTTGCACGTATGCACCTTCGACCTGCCCGATATCCAATGCAGGGTTCAGTGACGCGCCTGCGTCATGGAGAATATCGGTGCGCAGAATGCGGTTTTCGCCGGTCAGTGTGTCGATCGCCACCTCGGTGATCGACGCACCATAGGCAAAGTAGAAAAACGGACGGCCCCGACCTTTGATCCGATCCCATTCGATCTTCGGAGTCTTGTAAAACCCTGTCGCTGACAGACTGATCCGACCCTGATAGGCCAGTGCGGCGGCTTCGGCGAACGTATAGCGTTCTTCTCCGACCGAGACATGACCGTTCGAGAACGTCACAGTCGATGGGTCAGCCTGATGCCGCTCCGCCAAGTAGTCTGCCATGCGGTCACGGATTGTGTCACAGGCTGCCTTGACGGCCATTCCGTTCAGGTCACTGCCCGAGGACGCCGCCGTAGCGGATGTGTTTGGCACTTTGGCCGTATCTGTCGCGGTGATCTTCACTAACTCCAGTGGAATGCCAAAGCGAGAGGCTGCGACCTGTGCAACCTTTTGGAACAGGCCCTGACCCATCTCAGTCCCGCCGTGGTTCAGGTGAACCGAGCCGTCCTGATACACATGCACCAGCGCACCGGCCTGGTTTAGGTGAGTCAGCGTGAACGAAATACCGAACTTGACCGGAGAAAAGGCGATGCCCTTCTTGATCACGCTGTTTTCGTCGTTCCATTTCTGGATGGCAGCCTTGCGCGCAGCATAGTCACTGGATTGCAGCAGTTTGGCGGTCATGCCGTGCAGTTCGAAATCACTGACCTCCATCCCATACGGTGTGGTGTTGCCGCCAGCGGGCAGGGGGCGGACAGGGGCATTGCCCATCTCAACTGCACCGCGACTGGTCAGATCTTCATGTGGATCAGGATGACCCAGCGGTTTTTCCTCGAGCGTCTGGTCAGCCGTCGCATGCGCAGGTTCATAATAATTCCGGCGGCGCAGCTCGACCGGGTCTAACCCGAGTTCGTAGGCGGCGTGATCCATCACGCGTTCGATCCCAACCATCCCCTGCGGTCCGCCAAACCCGCGATACGCGGTGGCGGATTGGGTGTTGGTCTTTAGCCGGTGGCTCTCGATCCGAGCATTCGGCAACAGATACGCGTTGTCCGAATGCAGCATCGCACGGTCGGCAACAGGCAACGAAAGGTCCTGTGCCCAGCCGCAGATCGCGTGATGCAAGAAGGAGACGCCTTGGATGTGGCCGTTTTCGTCGAAACCAGCCTTGTAAGAGATGCGGAACGCATGACGTTTGCCGGTGATGATCATGTCATCGTCGCGGTCGTAGCGCATCTTGCAGGCCTTGCCGGTCGCACGTGATGCGACGGCACAGGACACGGCCAGAGCGTTGCCCTGACTTTCCTTGCCGCCGAAACCACCGCCCATCCGGCGGGTCTCGACTCGGATCGCATGCATGGGAACACCCAAGGCATCGGCCACTTTGTGCTGTATTTCAGTCGGATGTTGGGTTGAGGAATGAACCAGCATGTCCGCGCCTTCGTTGGGCACGGCCAGTGCGGCCTGACCTTCCAGATAGAAATGCTCCTGCCCACCCAGCTCAAATCCGCCTTCGATTACATGCGCTGACGCAGCAATGGCCGCATCCGCGTCACCTTTAGCGTAGATACGCGGGCCGTCCTCGAACCGGCTGTCGGCGGCCAACGCCTCTTCCACGGTCAGGATCGGCGTTTCCTCGGCGTAGTCGATCTGGCCCAAGCGAGCAGCCTTGCGCGCGGCCAGATGGCTATTGGCGATCACAAGGAAAACCGGTTGGCCGATATAGTGGATCGTGCCATCCGACAACAGCGGCTCGTCATGGATCGAGGGGGAGACGTCATTGGCAAAGGGCAGATCGTCTGCTGTCATCACCATGACGACCCCATCCGCAGCCTTTACTGCTGACAGATCCATAGACGTGATCTTTCCCTTGGCAATCGGGCTGAGACCAAAGGCCAAATGCAACGTTCCTTTGGGTGTTGGAATGTCATCCACATACCGGGCCGTCCCAGAAACATGCAGCGGCGCTGCGTCATGGGGGAGAGGTTTGGTCACGCTCATGCCTTCACCTCCAGCACGTTCGTGATTTCGCCGTGGTCATCAAGGAAATATCTCTCAAGCATCGCCTTAGCGGTTTCCAACCGATAGCTGGCCGAGGCTCGCATGTCCGACATAGGCGTAAAGTCGTCCGCAAAAGCGGGTAGGGCCGCTCTTACGGTTTCGAGCGACCAAGGTTTGCCAATCAATCCGGCTTCGACATTAGTGGCGCGCTTGGGAATGCCGGACATGCCGCCGAAAGCAATGCGCGCGTCTGCAACTGTGCCGTTCGAGACCGCAATGTTGAAACACCCGCAGACGGCCGAGATATCCTGATCGAACCGCTTGCTGAGTTTATATGCTTTCAGGCGATCTTCCTGACGCGGAAAGCTGACCGCTTCAACAAATTCGCCCGGTGCGCGGTCCTGTTTGCCATAGTCGATGAAGAATTCGTCCAGGGGCATTGATCGGCGCTCGTCACCTTTGCGCAGATGCAGCGTTGCGCCCAGTGCGATCAGAGCAGGTGGGTTATCTCCTATGGGCGAACCGTTAGCGATATTGCCACCGACTGTCGCCGCATGGCGCACCTGAACGCTGGCGTAACGGCGGATCATTTCAGAATAGGACGGGTGTAGGTCAGCCAGTGTTTCGCCCATGCGGTTCATATCGACCATTGCGCCAAATCTGACTTCATGGTTCGTGACCGTGATCTCTTTCAGATCTTCGCAGCGGTTCAGAAAGATTACAGGGTCCAGATCGCGCAACTGTTTGGTCACCCATAGTCCCACATCGGTCGCGCCGGCGACCAGAGTGGCGTTCGGGTGTTCAGCATAGACTTTGGCCAGTTCGTCGGATGAGCCGGGCAGCATCGGCGAGGATGCCTGTGTCGCGACAGGCTTGTCCTTTACCCAAACCGGCACCGGTTGCTCTTCAACCGCCGCAGCAGCCCGAATGATTGGTGCGTAGCCGGTGCACCGGCACAGGTTCCCGGCAAGCTGCGTGTCATGATCCGTCGCTCCGTTCGCGTGGCTCGCGACCATCGACATTACGAAACCGGGTGTGCAGAAGCCGCATTGTGAACCATGCAGATCCACCATCGCCTGTTGGACCGGATGCGCCTCGCCATTGGGGCCACTTGCGCCCTCGACTGTGCGCACTGCTTTGCCGTGCAGCTGCGGCAGGAACAGGATGCACGAATTCAGCGCCTTGTGCCCCCTCTCATCGGTCACCATGACTGTGCAAGCCCCGCAATCGCCTTCGTTGCAGCCTTCCTTGGTGCCGGTCAGGTCGCGATCCTCTCGCAACCAGTCCAGCAGGGTCGCTGTCGGATCGACATCCGCCAGTTCCACTGTCTCTCCATTCAGAAGAAACGTGATATTCATTCGAGAAACCCGTCGCCTTACCCGGTTGCGCCCATGGGTGCCCTCCTTCGATGCGACGTAGAAAGAGCGGCGGGCGTATAGCTTGCCGTCAGATGTTAGAAAGTGCATGGGTTGTCTGGCAAGAAAAACTGCTTATTTGATACACCATTGAGTGGTGGTGCTGCGTGATTGTTATATTCGTTTAATGATCATATGTTTGAAACTAAAGCGCTTTTTTCGCTTGTTTGCTGCCGAACTCCGAAGCACCTTCTGGAATCTCCGAATAATCAATGCCCATCTTTTTGGCATTTGAATGCCAAGGTTCCTGCTTTTGCCCCGCGCCCAGCTGCGATAGCGTGGCGGTTATGAGCAGTACTTCTCGATTCATTCACCTCCGAGTTCACACCGAATATTCCCTGCTGGAAGGCGCCGTGCGGCTGAAAAAGCTGCCCGGTCTGTGTGAGAAGATGGAGATGCCGGCCGTCGCGGTGACGGATACCAACAGCATGTTCTCGGCTTTGGAGTTTTCGGTCACCGCCAGCGGGGCCGGAGTTCAACCAATCATGGGTTGTCAGGTTGATCTGACTTACGTGCAGGCGCAACCAGGCGAAAAGCCCAAAATGCCGGCGCCGTTGGTTTTGCTGGCGCAGTCCGAAGTCGGATACGAGAACCTGATGAAGCTCAGCTCTTGCCTTTATGTAGACAAGGGCGGGCAGTTGCCACAGGTGACATTGGAGGAGCTTGCGGAGCGATCAGGCGGATTGATTTGCCTGTCCGGAGGCCCAGACGGTCCGGTTGGGATGCTGTTGCAGCAGGGCCAACGCCCCGCAGCCGAAGCCTTGGTGGATCGATTGGCATCTATGTTCCCCGATCGCCTTTATATCGAGCTTCAGCGCCATCCCGGAGAAGGCGGCCAACCAGAGGCCGAGCGTCTGACTGAGCGCGGCCACGTCGAAATGGCCTATGCCAAAAACCTGCCACTTGTGGCCACCAACGACGTTTATTTCCCGACCACGGATATGTATGAGGCGCATGACGCGCTGATCTGTATTTCCGAAGGTGCCTACGTTGACCAGCAGGAAGGCCGCCGCCGTCTGACTGCTCAGCACTATTTCAAATCGCAGCAGGAAATGGCGACCTTGTTCGCCGATCTGCCCGAAGCTATTGAGAACACTGTGGAGATCGCGCAGCGTTGCGCTTTCATGGCCTACCGCCGCGACCCAATCCTGCCGAAATTCGCCGATGATGAGGTCGCCGAGCTACGCCGGATTGCGAACGAAGGATTGCAAAAACGTCTGGCGGTGATCCCACACGCGGTGACACCTGAAGAATACCAGGAACGTCTGGATTTCGAGCTCGATATCATCGAGGGCATGGGGTTCCCGGGCTATTTCCTGATCGTTGCTGATTTTATTCAATGGTCCAAGGATCAAGATATCCCGGTTGGACCGGGCCGGGGGTCTGGTGCGGGCTCTTTGGTGGCCTATGCCCTGACAATCACCGACCTTGACCCACTGCGTTATTCCCTGCTGTTCGAGCGTTTCCTGAACCCCGAGCGGGTTTCGATGCCCGATTTCGATATCGACTTTTGCATGGATCGCCGTGAAGAGGTGATCCGCTACGTGCAGCAGAAATACGGCCGCGACAAGGTGGGGCAGATCATCACTTTTGGTGCGTTGCTGTCGAAAGCCGCCGTGCGCGATATCGGACGAGTTCTGCAGATGCCTTACGGGCAAGTGGACCGGTTGTCCAAAATGATCCCCGTCGAGGGGGTCAAACCTGTCTCCATCGAAAAGGCGCTGAAAGACGAACCCCGACTACGGGAAGAGGCGCGCAACGAAGAAGTCGTAGACCGTCTGCTCACCTACGGTCAACAGGTCGAAGGGTTGCTTCGGAACGCCTCGACCCACGCGGCAGGCGTGGTGATTGGGGATCGCCCCTTAGACGCTCTGGTACCGCTGTATCAGGACCCGAGATCCGATATGCCTGCGACCCAGTTCAACATGAAGTGGGTCGAACAGGCCGGGCTGGTGAAGTTCGATTTTCTGGGTCTGAAAACCCTGACCGTGATCCAGAACGCGATGGATCTGATCTTCAAATCTGATCGCCCGTTGCATGTCGCTGCTGATGGTACGGAACTTTACGAACCCGCTGAAGGGGCGGAGAACCAAATCAACGCTATCCCTCTGGATGATGAGGCGACGTACAAACTTTATTCCGCGGCCAAGACTGTGGCCGTGTTCCAGGTTGAATCCTCGGGCATGATGGATGCGCTCAAGCGCATGAAGCCGACCTGTATCGAGGATATTGTCGCCCTTGTGGCGCTCTATCGTCCCGGTCCGATGGAGAACATCCCGACCTATTGCGAGGTGAAGAATGGGCTGCGCAAGATTGAATCCGTACACCCTTTGATTGACCATATCCTTGAGGAAACCCAAGGCATTATCGTCTATCAGGAACAGGTGATGCAGATCGCGCAGGTCATGGCGGGGTATTCCTTAGGCGGTGCTGACCTACTGCGCCGCGCGATGGGTAAGAAGATCAAAGAGGCAATGGATGCCGAGCGCCCGAAATTCGAAAAGGGCGCGGGCGAGAATGGGGTGGATGCCAAGAAGGCCAGCGAAGTCTTCGACTTGCTTGAAAAATTCGCCAACTACGGCTTCAACAAATCCCACGCTGCCGCCTATGCAGTTGTCAGTTACCAGACAGGCTGGCTGAAGGCGAACCACCCCGTCGAGTTCATGGCCGGTGTCATGAACTGCGATATCCACCTGACCGACAAGCTGGCTGTATACTTCGAAGAAGTGCGCAAAGGGCTGGAATTGCCGTATATTCCGCCGTGCGTAAACCGCTCGCTGTCGACTTTCGATGTGGTCGACGGGCATCTCGTATATGCATTGGGTGCACTAAAGAACGTAGGCGTCGAGGCGATGAATCTTGTGGTCGCCGGACGCGAGGGCAAGCCGTTTGTAAACCTGTTTGACTTCGCTCGTCGGGTCGATCTGAAGAAGGTCGGTAAGCGCCCGCTCGAGATGATGGCGCGGGCAGGGGCCTTTGATCAGCTCGATAAGAACCGCCGCCGTGTTTTCGAAAGCCTCGAGCAACTGGTGCAGTATTCGGCGGCGATCCATGACCAGAAGAACTCGAACCAGGTGTCGCTATTTGGCGAGGCGGGGGACGACCTGCCTGAACCGCGCCTATCACCTTCGCCAGATTGGCTACCGGCCGAGCGTCTGAGCGAAGAGTTCAAGGCCATCGGTTTCTACCTTTCGGGCCACCCGCTGGACGACTATATGCCCGCGCTGAAGCGCAAGCAGGTTCTGACGTTGGACGAGGTGACCGAAAAGGCGCGTTCTGGTCCGTTGATTGCGAAGATGGCCGGTGTTGTCGCGGGGCGGCAGGAGCGCAAGTCCGCGCGCGGAAACCGGTTTGCGTTTGCTCAGTTGTCGGATCCGACGGGGGCATACGAAGTAACGCTGTTTTCTGAAACGCTCGAAAAGTCACGAGAGTATCTGGAAACCGGGGCGCAGGTGGTTCTGACCGCCGAGGCGACGATGGAGGCTGACCAACTCAAACTGCTCGGCCGCTCGGTCGGCCCCGCGGATTCTTTGGTGGCAGAAGCAGGGGCAACGGGGCTGCGTATCTTTGTTGACGAAGTGCAGGCAGTTCCTACCGTCGCAAAGGTTCTTGAAGATGCCGCAGTCGCTGCCAAAGGGGCAGCGCGTGGACCGATCCAACTGTTACTGCTGGACCCAAGCCTGCCGGGTGATGTCGAAATGGAGCTGGGTGTTGAGTTTCCGATCAACCCACAGATCAAGGGCGCGATAAAATCACTGGAAGGTATTTTGTCCGTCGAAGAGATATGACCCTCTTTGTTGCCAGACAGTTAGCACGCCGTTAGGCTGACGTAACAGAGATGTCTCTAGGTCATACTGCGGGAGGATGTTGATATGACAATTGCAGGTCTCAATTTCAGAAGAGTTTTGTTTGGAACGGTGGCATCGCTGGCCATGGTTTCAGCGTCAGTCGCGATGGCAGACGACAAGAAGAAAAAGAAAACCATCGAAGGCGCGCTGATCGGCGCGGGCGTAGGTGCGATTGTCGGTGACGGAAAAGGCGCGGCGATTGGTGGCGTGGCCGGAGCCATTATTGGACATAACTGGAAGTGATTGTGATGCAGTTTAACAAACTTGGAATGTCAGTTTGCGCCGCAATTCTAGCGGCTCCGTGCGTGGTATCTGCCGATGAGGCTGCTGAGCAGATGGTGCAGGACGCATTGCCTGTGATGCACTACACCTGCGCCTCAATTGCTGAAGAGGCGGATGGTGACGAAGAATTTGTTGTGACTGTAGTCGCAAAAATGACGGCGCTATCTCTTCATAATCGCCAGATCAATATCGAAGAACATGCGGCCACAGATGAGGAAAAAGCCCAGTTGCGTGAAGCATTCATAGCAGCGCTGTCGGAAGGTTGCGCCTCGGATAAGGATGCCCTTTTGGGTGGGGTGGTCGACACCGCGGTGAAAAAGTCGCTGGGGCTCTAAGATATCAATAGTGCGGCGGGCGTTCGTCGCCGAATACAACACCGCCTGAACCTTCCTGCGCCCGTTCACCTTCGCGCCGCATCAACATCTCGACCCGGCGGGTCAGCAGGTCGATCTCGTCCTGCTGGCGGGTAACAACTGCGTTCAGCTCTTCAAGCGTGCGGGTCAGATGGGCGATCTGTTCTTCCAGATGCTGCATTGAATTCTCCTGTCTTGGGCCGGTCATAGCGACCGGGATGGTCCATGGCCAGAGAAAGCGCGCCTTGCCCCGATGCGGGGCATGGGATAGACCGCGCGCGGAACAAGGAAACTCCCAAGGACGCCCCACATGGCCAAGCCCAAGAAACAGCCCCGCCCCAAGGCAATTACGCCAAAAGGGTTCCGCGACTATTTCGGCCAGGAAGTCACGCAGCGCACCGAGATGCTGCGGGCTATTGCGGATGTCTATCATCGCTACGGGTTTGACGCCCTAGAAAGCAGTGCGGTTGAGACTGTCGAGGCGCTTGGCAAGTTCCTGCCGGACGTAGACCGCCCAAACGAAGGCGTGTTCGCGTGGCAGGAGGTCGATGAAAACGACAAAGGCGACTGGATGGCCCTGCGCTATGACCTGACAGCGCCATTGGCCCGCGTCTATGCGCAGCACCGCAATGATCTGCCGACGCCCTATCGCCGCTATGCGATGGGGCCGGTATGGCGGAACGAAAAGCCCGGACCGGGTCGCTATCGTCAGTTTTATCAGTGTGATGCGGATACGGTGGGCACGGCCTCGATGGCCGCGGATGCCGAAATCTGCGCGATGCTGTCTGACACCTTGGAAACTGTTGGTATTCCACGCGGCGACTATCTGGTGCGGGTCAACAACCGCAAAGTCCTGAACGGGGTACTCGAGGCGATGGGCCTTGGTGATGACCTGGCTGCACGCGACAACGTTCTGCGTACCATCGATAAGTTCGACAAGGTGGGCGAACAGGGTGTGCGCGAGCTGCTGACCAAAGGCCGTCTGGATGCGTCAGGTGCGTTTATCGACGGTGTGGGCCTCAGCGATGATCAGGCCGAGCCAGTTATCGCTTTCCTGACTTCAAAGGCTGCGGATACGGCCGGTACATTGGCCAACCTGCGCGCCGCTGTTGGAGATAGTAAGATCGGTGCGGACGGAATTGCCGAGTTGGAGCAGATCGGCACCTTGTTGGATGCTGGTGGTTACGGCGCGGACCGGATCGAAATTGACCCTTCGGTTGTGCGCGGTTTGGGCTACTACACTGGCCCCGTCTACGAGGCCGAACTTACCTTCGAAATTTTTGACGAGAAAGGCCGAAAACGGCAATTCGGATCGGTTTCGGGCGGTGGACGGTATGACGATCTCGTCAAGCGGTTTACCGGACAGGAAGTGCCAGCAACCGGCATCTCTATCGGTGTCGACCGTCTGTTGGCCGCCCTGCGCGAAAAGGGCAGGATCGCCGCGCAGGCGACCGGCCCGGTTGTCGTCACAGTCATGGATCGCGACCGGATGGCCGACTATCAGGCGATGGTGGCCGAACTGCGCAACGCAGGCATCCGCGCCGAGGTCTATCTGGGCAACCCGAAGAACTTTGGCAATCAGCTAAAATATGCGGACAAGCGAAACTCTCCGATTGCAGTGATCGAAGGTGGTGACGAAAAGGCCAACGGGATTGTTCAGATCAAGGACCTGATCCTGGGCGCAAAGATTGCTGAAAGCGCCACGCTGGAGGAATGGAAAGAACGTCCCAGCCAATTCGAAGTGCCGCGTGGTGATCTGGTCGCCAAGGTGCGTGAAATTCTGGACAGTCAGGACTGAACCATGGCCAACCGTTCTCAGATACAGGCCCGTGCCGCGATGATGCGCGTCCGGTTCGAGGCCGCCGGAGCGCAGGTCGTGGATACGCCTCTGCTGCAACCGGCGGAAACGCTATTGGACCTTTATGGTGAGGATATTCGCGCCCGCGCCTATGTGACCTCGGACGCGTTGCGCGGTGAGCAGATGCTGCGCCCCGACTTCACCCTGCCTGTCGTGCAAATGCACATGACCGAAGGCGCCGAGCCGGCACGATATACCTATTCCGGTGAGGTCTTTCGTCGACAGGAACACGACCCGGATCGCTCGAACGAGTACATTCAAGTCGGGTATGAGGTGTTCGACCGCAACGATCCTGCCGGGGCGGATGCCGAGGTGTTCTCGCTGTTTGCCCTGCAGTTGCGTGGGCTGCCCCTTCGGGCGGCGACCGGGGATATTGGCATTCTGACTGCGGCCGTTCAGGGTCTGCGCACAACAGATCGGCGCAAGGCCGCGCTGATGCGCCATCTATGGCGCCCACGACGGTTCCGCGTCCTGCTGGATCGCTTCGCCGGGCGAAAGCCCGAGCCGGAACACCGCACAACGTTGTTGGATGCGGCTGACCCGATGAGCTTTGACGCTCCGATGATCGGCAAACGGCGCGCTGCCGAGATCGAGGCGCGCATCGAAGCCCTGCGCGAAGATCGCGAGACGCCGCCGATTTCCGATAATGAACTGGCAGGGCTGGAGTCTCTGCTGGCGGTTCGGGAAACCATGCCCTTCGCGCTGGAACAATTGCGCGATGTGGCGGTTGACTTGCCGCAGATCACACCTGCGCTGAACCGACTTGAGGCAAGGATCGCAGCCCTTCAGGCGCGCGGCGTTGATGTCGAGGACTTGGATTTTGAGGCTGCCTATGGGCGAACTTCGATGGAGTACTATGACGGGTTTGTCTTCGGGTTTTATGCCGAAGGTCGCCCCGGCTTACCGCCGATCGCCACAGGCGGGCGTTATGATGCGCTGACGCGACAGCTGGGCAACGGGGCCGAGATTCCGGCTGTAGGCGGTGTGTTGCGCCCGGACCTTATGCTGGAAATCGAGGAGGCCGCGCAATGAGCCTGAAACTGGGCGTGCCTTCAAAAGGCCGATTGATGGACAAGACCTTTTCGTGGTTCGAAAAGCGCGGCATTATCCTGTCGCGCAGCGGATCAGACCGGGAATACGCGGGCAAGGTAGAAGGGATCGATGGCGTCTCTCTGATCCTGTTGTCAGCGGGCGAAATCCCGCGCGAACTGGCTGCGGGCCGCATTCATCTTGGGGTCACCGGAACGGACCTGGTGCATGAGAAATTGCCGCGCTGGGAACAGCAGATTGAAGAGATATCTCAACTTGGTTTTGGCAAGGCGGATCTGATCATTGCCACACCGGCCTGTTGGGTCGATGTCGAAACCCTGGACGATCTGGACGCGGCGGCGGCGGCGTTTCGAAAAACGCACGGCCACCGATTGCGGATTGCGACCAAGTATCACCGTCTTGTGCGCGAGTTCCTGACTGATGCTGGTGTGGCCGACTATACACTGGTTGACAGTCAGGGTGCGACCGAAGGCACTGTGATGAACGAAACCGCCGAGGCGATTGCTGACATTACGTCGACGGGTGAGACCTTGCGGGCCAATCACCTGAAAATCCTGTCGGACGGCTTGATCTTGCAATCGCAGGCCACGCTATGGCGCAGTCGTGTTGCCGACTATGACGCGAGTGAAAAAAACGTTCTGTCCGAGCTTTTGAACCGCCTGAGCTGATCAAAGTACGCCAATTTCAGCCAATGCCCGATTTAGGTCGTCAGGCAGGGCGTCGTCTTGCGCGCGATTTTTTGGCAGATCGGCGGGTGTGTCTTCGGGTTTAAGGTACCGCCAACCCTGGAACGGTCGCTTCAGAGCATTCTGGGTACGGTGGACCTCGGGGTCCAGCACAATAGCGCAGCGGCGGATACCGTCTTCGCCGCGCACTTCGTCCATCCGAACGATGCGTTGACGGCATTGGATGACACCCTTGATGACCCAATAGATTGATCCACCGTTCAGAATCTCAGCCTCGCGTTTGGGCCACATCCGGGTGACGTGACGCGGCAGGCCGTCTTCGTAAAGCGGCTTGCGGCTGTCCTGCCATGCCATCAGAGTGTCGACGCTTTCCGACCCGACCGAAAGTTTTATGAGGTTTACGTACTTATCCACAGCTTTCCCACAGAGTCGTCCCACGACCGTCTATACATTGTAGCTCAAGAAAGGCTGTCATCAAGGTGTTGTGGTGAAGGTGTGATCTGGGATAGTCTGGATACCTCTTTCAGAACAGGGAATCACCAATGAGCCGCTTTGCCGCCCCCATCGCCGAGCAGATCTGGGACATGAAGTACCGTTTTAAACAGGCCGATGGCACACCCATTGACCAGACGGTTGAGGACAGCTGGCGGCGTATCGCTCGCGATCTTGCGCAGGTCGAAAATGACCCCGCGCATTGGGAACAGAAGTTCTTTAACGCGCTGGAAGATTTTCAATACCTGCCCGCGGGCCGCATCACCGCGGGCGCGGGCACTGCGCGGCGTGTGACGCTGTTTAACTGCTTTGTGATGGGTACCGTGCCCGACAGCATGGGCGGGATCTTTGACATGCTGAAAGAGGCCGCGCTTACTATGCAGCAGGGTGGAGGGATCGGCTATGATTTCTCGACCATTCGCCCGCGCGGAGCGGATGTGCATGGGGTCGCGGCGGATGCATCTGGGCCTCTGAGCTTCATGGACGTTTGGGATGCTATGTGCCGGACGATCATGTCAGCGGGGTCTCGTCGTGGTGCGATGATGGCGACCATGCGCTGCGACCACCCTGATATTGAACAGTTCATCACCGCCAAATCCGATCCTGCCCGCCTGCGCATGTTCAACATGTCCGTTCTGGTGACCGATCCCTTTATGGAGGCAGTCAAGGCCGATGGCCCGTGGGAATTGGTGTTCGGCGACAAGGTTTACCACACGGTTCAGGCGCGCGATCTGTGGAACAAGATCATGCAGGCGACGTACGACTATGCTGAGCCAGGCGTGATCTTTATCGACCGGATCAACAAAGCCAACAACCTTAGCTATGCCGAAACCATCGCGGCGACGAACCCATGTGGCGAACAGCCATTGCCGCCCTACGGTGCGTGTCTGTTGGGGTCGATCAACCTGGCCCGCCTTGTGGCCGAACCGTTCGAGGATGCGGCCCATCTGGACGAGGCTGCCCTGCAAGAACTGGTCGCCACGGCCGTTCGTATGATGGACAACGTCGTTGACGCATCGAAATTCCCGCTGCCGGAACAGGCCGCAGAGGCGCAGGCCAAGCGTCGCATTGGGCTGGGTGTGACTGGTCTGGCGGATGCTCTGCTGATGCTTGGTCTGCGTTATGGATCGGACGAGGCGGCCCGTCAGACAGAGCGATGGTTGAAATCGATTGCCCGCGCCGCGTATCTGGCGTCGGTCGACCTGGCGAAGGAAAAGGGGGCGTTCCCCTTGTTCGACGCCGAGAAGTATCTGGCCAGTGGCACAATGCAGCAGATGGACGACGACGTTCGCGATGCCATTCGCGAGCACGGCATCCGCAACGCTTTGCTCACGTCGATTGCGCCTACCGGGACCATTTCGCTCTATGCGGGGAACGTGTCCTCAGGGATCGAGCCTGTCTTTGCCTACGCTTATACTCGTAAAGTTCTGCAAAAGGATGGCTCTCGTACCGAAGAAGAGGTCGTGGATTACGCCGTGCAGATGTGGCGTGACAAGTTTGGCGACAAAGAGTTGCCAGATTATTTCGTCAATGCACAGACGCTTTCCCCGTCCGATCACGTCAAGATGCAGGCGGCGGCGCAGAAATGGATCGACAGCTCGATTTCGAAGACGATCAACTGTCCCGAGGATATCAGCTTTGACGCCTTCAAGGATGTCTACATGCAGGCCTGGGATCAGGGGTGCAAAGGATGTACGACATATCGCCCGAACGACGTGACCGGGTCGGTCCTGACCGTTTCGGAAAGCGAAGACAAAGCACCGGGTGAAAGCGCGGATGCACCCCATGCGGTTGATGGCGGTGAAGTCGTGTATATGTCCGAACCGTTGGATCGTCCGCAATCTTTGGAAGGTTCGACCTACAAGTTGAAATGGCCCGATAGCGAACACGCGATCTATTTGACGATCAACGATATTGTTATTGGTGGCCGTCGTCGTCCGTTCGAAGTGTTCATCAACTCTAAGAACATGGAGCATTATGCCTGGACGCTGGCGCTGACTCGCATGATCTCGGCCGTGTTCCGCAGGGGTGGGGACGTATCGTTTGTGGTCGAAGAACTGAAAGCTGTGTTTGACCCACGCGGTGGCGCTTGGGTTCAGGGCAAGTATATTCCGTCGATCCTTGCCGCTATTGGTGGTGTGATCGAGCAGCACATGATCAATATCGGCTTTCTTGAGGGCGAAGGAATGGGCCTCAAATCCGATCCTCAAGCGCAGGTTGTCAACATGGACGCGCCGCGTGGCAAAGCATGCCCATCATGCGGGCAGTTCGACATGGTGATGATTGAGGGCTGCATGACCTGCCGCAGTTGCGGTCACTCCAAATGTGGCTGAGGCTCTCGCGGTTGGGTGGTGTAGACTGCCTGTGAAAGCTCACATCAGATTGCAATTTGACCAGTTTAAATTGCAATTCTGACCACCAAAACACTGCCACTGCTGAGAAACCGGCAGTGGCAATGATCATTTCCGAAATCCGATTTGATCAACTCTGTCGGTTCCGCAACACCGTTAGACGTCGTCCGATAAATGCACTCCAAAGTATCTTTATTCGCAACCTGCTGAATTTTGGTTATGCCAATCCATGTTGAAAATACAGTTTCGCCCTGACTAGTCGAAATTTCTGGAATAGTTTGCGAAGGCAACTCAGAAGTTTTTGTTTATGAAATCGCAAACTATTCTTTCTAAAGTAATCACCGATGATCCATTTTCGTCGACTTGATTCAGGCCTATTAATGCTTGGCTAGCTGCCTCGCCTTTGATTGGTAACGCCTCGTGTATAAGTTGCGACTATCGCGGGAAGTGAACGGGAACTTAACTGCCTTACGCTATGAGCCAATTGCCTATGCGCAAGCGGCGCTAGATAACGCTCACGTCAAAATTCCGAAGGTTTTAGAGGATATCCTATCGCCGTTTCCCGATCTTGTTGATGACCTCGTTGCGCATTAACCCGCCATGTTGAATCGGATTACTCTGCATGGTTATCCGGGTGAGACGTTGACGGGTTTGGCGGTCGGGCATTTTGGTGCATTCGGGAAGCGGGATTGGCATGTTCCAGCTTTTCTATTTCGTTTCCATATCTAAGAGTATCAACACTATGAACTTATCAACGAGCGCCTTCTCACGTTTCAAGAAGCGCGACATAACAACTAGAGCCTATGCTGGCCTTAAGAAAACCTGGCTACTTCCAGAATGCACTTTGCACCTCGGCCGCCCGTTCGCCAACTGGAGTTTGTACTTCAAGTTTCGTACCTGCGCCCCAGTGACCGGTATCGACCATGCCAATAGCAACGTTGGTTTCAAAATCCGGTGACCAGGCAGCGGACGTTACTTGACCGACCCGCTTTCCCTCTTTGAACAGTGGCCAAGCTGAACGAGCAGGGGGCACGGGATCACCAGGGATTGAAATCGCGCGGATTTGTCGGGTTGGGCCAACTTCCGTCTCGCGCGCAAGTGCCTGCATGCCTATGTGGTCACTGTCCACGCCCGGTTTGCAGAATTTGCCCAAACCACACTCCAGTGGTGAGTTTTCTATTGTCATGTCGTTGCCATAGCTCAACAGCCCGCCTTCGATCCTTTCGATCAGGTTTGGACATCCCGGGCGAACATTCAGATCAGCTCCGGCTTCGAAAAGGGCGTTCCACAGTGGCATGCCGTAGGCACCATTCTCGAGATAGATCTCATAGCCGCCCTGCTTTGAGTAGCCAGAGCGTGCTACCACAAAATTAGTGTCCTGAAACGCCAACCGCTTGTAACGGAAAAAGCGGATATCCAGAACCTCTTTGCCAAAGACACGCGCCATCAGGTCATCGGATTTTGGTCCCTGAACAGCCAATGGCGAGACGTCAGGCTCGAACACCCGCACATCCATACCAGCACCAACGGCCAAACCTTTAATCCACAACAGCAGATCGCTATCGGCGATTGAGATCCACCAGCGATCTTCACTATGTTTAATCGCCACCGGATCGTTCAGCATACCGCCGTTTTCGTCGACAATTGGTACGTAATAGCACTGATCGTCCTGCATTTTCTCCAGATTGCGTGGGGTCAACCGCCGCATCAGACGACTTGCATCCGGGCCGTTTAGTTCGATCTGGCGTTCGCAAGATACATCCCAGACCTGCACATGCGATTTGAGATGACGGTAGTCGGCCTCGACGCTCTCGAATACCGTAGGCAGCAGCATCCGGTTGTAGACGGTGTAGGCGGTAACGCCCTTGTCTTCGACGCCTTCGGAAAAAGGTGTCTGGCGCAGGCGACGGGATTGAGACAGCAGGCGCATTTCAAAGGTCCATTGATTTGGCGCGATCCCGAAGCTGGAACTTCTGAATCTTACCGGTGGAGGTTTTGGGAAGAGTTTCGAAGACGACCGCTTTGGGGGCCTTGAACCCGGCCAGATGCTCGCGGCAGAAGGCTATGATCTCGTCAGATGTTGCATCGGCACTTTCGCGCAATTCGACAAACGCGCAGGGGACTTCGCCCCATTTTTCGTGCGGCATCGCAACTACGGCAGCGGCCTGTACGGCCTCATGGCGGTAGAGTACGGCTTCGACCTCGACCGAAGAGATGTTTTCTCCACCGGAAATGATCACGTCTTTCAGGCGGTCACGTATCTGGATGTAGCCGTTTTCATGTAAGACAGCGCCGTCGCCGGACCAGAACCAACCGTCCTCAAAAGCTTTCGATGTGGCTTCGGCGTCCTTGTAGTATCCCGCCATCACCGTGTTTCCCCGAACGGCGATTTCGCCCTGTGTAACACCATCGCGCGGTACAGATGCGTCACTGCTACGGTCGATCACCGTGACCTCTTCGACCATCGGAAAGGCAATGCCTTGCTGTGCTTGCAATTCAGCTTGCTCTGCTGGGCTAAGTTGGTCCCAGTCATCCTGCCAAAGACACTGTGAGATATGGCCGTAGGTCTCTGTCAGGCCGTAGACCTGCATGACATCCAGCCCCATCGAGCGGGTTTTTTCCAGTACCGAAGGCGGCGGCGGGGCACCTGCCGTCAAAACGCGGATCGCGGGATCGAAGGGGGCCGCGTCACTCTCGGCTTCGGCCAGCATTTGCAACACGATGGGCGCCGCGCCGAAATGTGTTACGCCATGGGCACGGATCGCGCCTAGAATAAGGTCTGCCGCTGGATAACGGGTAAAGACTACCGTTGCGCCAAGCATGGCCATCAGCCACGGGTGCCCCCAGCCGTTGCAGTGGAACATCGGCACCACTGACAAATAAACAGGGTAAGGCGGCATCTGCCAAGCCGTCCCTGTGCCGAGCGCCATCAGATAGGCCCCGCGATGGTGATAAACAACGCCTTTCGGGCGACCGGACGTACCGGACGTGTAGTTCAACGCAATGGCATCCCATTCATCATCGGGCAGTTCTATTGGTAACGGTGTGGCTTCAGTCAACGCGTCGTAGGTTTGACCACCAAGGCTCTCACCCTTAACCGCAGGATCGACGATCTCGACCACTGGCAAGGATCGACCGAGCAGATCAAAAGCTTTGGACAGAAGCGGTACAAGCTCCTGATCCACGATCACCAATTTTGTGTCCGCGTGATCCAGAATGTAGGCGATAGTTTCCGGTTCCAGCCGTGTGTTCAGCGTGTTTAGAACTCCCCCCGTCAGTGGTAGGGCAAAGTGCAACTCAAAGAGTTCCGGAACATTCGGGCTCAGCACCGAAACAGTGTCGCCTTTCCGCACGCCAAGTTCGACCAGCCCACCGGCCACAGCGCGAATGCGGGTTGCAGTTTCGGCCCATGTTCTTTGAATGTCGCCATAGATCACCGCCGTTCGCGCGCCGTGCAGGTTTTCAGCACGGCGCAGGAAGGATATCGGCGACAACGGCACATGGTTAGCCCGCGTCTTTTTAAGAGCTTCGAAATGGTGACGCATCCCGGTACCGCCTGAATCAGCTGTTGGGCCGCACGCGGGCGGCTGTTTTGTTGGCGAAGGCTTCTAGCCGCGCACGGGCCGCAGGTTGGGTATTGACCACTCCGCCCACCACAGCCTCTGCATAGGCCGCATCCATGCCCGACATGTTGTTCAAGTGGCTGATCGCAGAGCAGATGGCAAAGTTGGTCAGCGGCAGGTTCTGTGCAATTTGTTCTGCCAACTCCATCGCCTTGGCCATGCTGCCGCCATCTTCGGTGATGTATTGTGCCAATCCCAGATCGACGGCCTCTTGCCCCTGATAGACGCGGCCCGTCAGGATCATGTCGATCATGCGGTACTTGCCGATCATGTCTGACACCCGGATGGTGGCTCCGCCACCAGTGAAAATTCCGCGCTGACCTTCGGGTAGAGCGAAATAGGTTCCCGGGTCGATCACCCGGATATGCGCCGCGCTGGCGAGTTCCAGTCCACCGCCGACAACGGCACCTTTGAGTGCAGCAATGATCGGCACACCGCCATACTCCATCTTATTGAATGCCTCATGCCAGCGCAGGCAGACATGCATGAAGTCATCCGGGCTACGGTCGGCTTTCCAATGCTCGACGAGATCAAGTCCCGCGCAGAAATGGTCGCCTTCACCCGCGAGAACTATGGCTCTGACCCCAGCCATACGTGCGCCGCTGAAAAAGCGGATCAGTTCCTCGATTGTGGCCACATCCAACGCGTTGCGCTTAGAAGGGCGGCTCAAAGTCACGACATACAGACCGTTTTCACGCTCGGAAATAGCCAGGTTTTCGTATGTGTCGGGGTTCACGACGTCATTCATAGGTCAGGTCCTCTCAAGGAGTTATTCGGGGAATGCCGCGTCAAGCAGGCTGCGCGAGCCGTTCATGATGCGGGTGTGTTCCGTTGTGCACTCGGGCAAGACGTGTTGGGCAAAGAAGAGCGCAGTCGCGATTTTCTGGGTCATGAATTGTGCATCCTGCCCGGCGTCCAGCGCGGATTGCGCAGCCACGGCACCCTTCGCCAGTTTCCATCCCGCCGCCAACGTGCCTGCCAGCATCAGGAAGGGAACAGAGCCAGCAAAGGTTGCGTCGATATCCTTTCGGCTGTTTTCCAACATCCAATCCAATGCGGTCTCAAACGCACGGCGCGCTTGTTTCAGGCTTGTCCCAATAGCTTGCGCGGTTGCATCGCCCTCAGCCAGCTCCATTTCAGTTGCTTTTATCCGAGCTGCGAAATGGCGTGCGGTTTCACCGCCGTCGCGCATCACCTTGCGCCCCAGAAGGTCGTTGGCCTGAATAGCTGTGGTGCCTTCATAAATCGGCAAAATACGTGCGTCGCGGTAATGCTGCGCGGCACCGGTTTCTTCGATAAAGCCCATGCCGCCGTGAATCTGCACGCCCAGCGACGCGACCTCGACCGCGCGTTCCGAACAGAAACCCTTAACCAGCGGAACCATAAATTCGGACAGAGCAGCCATCTCGGGACTTTCTTGATGGTGTGCGATGTCCAGCAACCCTGCAGTCGCGGCGGCCATGGCCCGTCCGCCTTCGGTCAGGCTACGCATCCGCATGAGCATACGGCGCACATCCGGGTGTTCGATTATGGCGACAGCGTCTTTTGACTGACCATTCACCGGGCGGCTTTGCACCCGCTCGCGTGCATAGGCCAGAGCACGTTGGTAGGCCCGCTCAGAGGTTGCAATGCCCTGCACCCCAACGGAAAATCGTGCGGCGTTCATCATGATGAACATGTATTCCAGCCCGCGATTTTCCTCGCCGATCAGGAACCCTGTGGCATCTTTGTATTCCAGCACTGCCGTCGGGCTGGCGCGAACACCCAGCTTATGTTCGATGCTCACGCAGTTGACGGTATTTTCAGTTCCTACCGTCCCATCCGTTTCCACAAGCTTCTGCGGAACGATGAACAGGCTCAACCCTTTGGGTCCGGCAGGTGCGTTGGGTGTACGCGCCAATACCAAATGGATGATGTTCTCGGTCAGATCATGAGCGCCATACGTGATGAATATCTTCGTTCCTGAGACGCCATAATCGCCATCTGCACGTGGCACCGCCTTGGTCGCCACGCGCCCCAGATCGCTGCCCGCCTGTGGTTCCGTCAGGTTCATCGTGCCGGACCAGCGTCCAGCAATCAGCGGTTCAAGGTACATGGCTTTCTGATCATCCGAACCCGTCAGCAATAGCGCCTCAATGGCCCCATCAGTCAGGAGTGGGCAGAGGCCAAAGCTCATATCAGCGGCATTCAGCATTTCCACCGCTGCTGCGCCGACAGTTCGCGGCAACCCCATGCCACCGTATTCCACTGGGTGGGTCAGGGCCTGCCAACCCATCTCGACGAACTGTGCATAGGCCTGCGCGTCGCCCTCAGGCATAGTCACGCGCCCGTTGTCAAACCGGGCCCCCAAAGTGTCGCCAATATGAGATAGAGGCGCGATCTGCTCACTGCAGAACCGGGCATAGCCTTCGAGAACAGCACCAATATCCTCCAAGTCGTAGTCCGAATATGCGGCCAGCGACGACACCGTCTCCCAGTGGGACAAGTGCTCGACACAAAACATCAAATCCTGAACGGGCGGCTGATAGAACATTCCAGGCTCCCTGGCGGTCATTATGGTTTCGCGTCATCTATCTGCCCCAAGGATTGTCGATAAGCTCATTTCTTGACAAAATAGTATCCGATTACGCCAAGCAGAGATTCTTATGACCAGCAATGACCCCATCTCTCTGACGACGGTTTCAGCGGCATTTATTCAGGATTGGCTAGATGCACTTGGGTCTCGTTGCACTGTGGAAGAGTTGGATTCGCTGCTTGAACGCTCGGGCCTTCAAACCAGTCCGATGGCACCAACTCAACGTGTCACACTCAATGAAATAGCCCGGCTGTATCAACTTGCCGCGCCTGAGACTGGGGACGAAATGATGGGTCTCTGGAGCAGACCGATCCGGCCACGCGCATTGCAGCATCTTGTGACGGTTCAACGCGGAGCGAGCAGCCTGACCTCGGCTCTCTATCGCTTCTCGACGTTCTGGAACCTGCTTCTGGATGACTTCTATTTTGACTTGCGGAACAAACCGAACGAGGTGGAGTTGGCATTGGTGCCCTACTTGGGCGAGACTCAACCGCAGCGTTTCGGCCACATGCTGATCCTGAAGTTGGCGCATGGGCTGCTATCCTGGCTCAGCGGATCTGAAACGCCGGTGCAAACGGTTTGCTTTGCCTTTGCCCGCCCGGAATTTGCAGCAGATTACTCGGTTGTCTTCCCATGCCCCGTCGAGTTCGACGCCCAACAAACCTGTATTCGCTTGGACCCACGCCAGTTCACCCGTTTGATAAGCCGCAGTCCTGCCGAGGCATCCGCGTTTCTTGAGCGCGCGCCGTTGGATTGGATTTTTACTGGTTCACGCGCCCATACAAATAGCCTTCGCGTCCGAGCATTTCTTTATGGAGCGACATGGCAGACTTGCCAGCTTCCGGATGCAGCCCGGGCTTTAAAAATGACGCCTCGGACCCTGAACAGGCGCTTGAAAGACGAAGGAACATCCTTTCAGGACATCAAAGACGCTCTACGCCGTGATATCGCGATCCGAGCACTGCAGCAAAGCACGGACAGTATAGATCAAATCGCGTTTGACACTGGCTTCTCGGCCCCGGCGAATTTCCATAGGGCTTTCCGAAAATGGACGAACCGGACGCCGGGATCATACCGGATGTGAGTTCGAGTTTCGTGGCAAACAGCGTTCTGTACAAGGCTACCTGCGAAAGTCACCGCAGACTGATACTTTAAATTCTGCGTCGCAGTTTCTCCAGCTCGTTGCCCAAAGCAGACTTCTGCAGCCAGCTTTCAAGACCCATGATACGATACGAAGCTGTTCTTCTCTACGACGCGTTATTCCTCTGCTTTGTAGTGCTTTAGAAACATCGTGACGCAGTCGTCCAATACATCTTTGGGCGTCGGGTTCTCTCCGAGGAAGAACTCCGGCCAGAAGAAGAAGTTTTTTACGAGGGCCAGAAGCTGGTTGGTAGCAAAAACCGGATCAGTTTTACGGATTACACCCGCGTCCATGGCTTCGCTGATCAGCCTCGTTATTGGGTAATCATGTGTCGCGGTTTCACTGAAGAATTGCCGGGACCGATCAAGGTCACGGATCAATTCTGAGATGACCATCCGATTTAAACCGATGGCCGTCTCGTCCGTTATAATCGCGATGTACCGCCACAGAGCGTCCTTCAGTTGTTCAACGAAGTCACGATCCGGGTCGTAGGGCACCGGCGCCATTATCCGGTTCTGCTCTACCATGATCTGTGAGATCGCCTCAAAAAGGGCTTCCTTGCTCTCGAAGTGATTGTAGAGCGTGCGACTCGATACGTTCGCTTTTTTGGCAATGGAGGTGGTCTTGGCCCCCAGAAACCCCTGTTCTTTGAACTCATCGATGGCTGCGTCAATGATATCTTTTCGTTTTTTTTCAGTACGTTTCACGATTTCAGTCTCAAAAAGTAAAAAGATGTGTTTACAAAATACTGCCCATCACCATAAGTAAACACAACGATTTACTTTAGCAAGGCGTAAAGCTGCCGGACCCCGAAAGGACCAAGACTATGACAACCCAAAAGTTCACCGTGGGCAAAAACGAAGTCACCTTCAAATCCTTTGGCGTGGATTTGGCGGGCGATCTCTACCTGCCCGAAGGCTTTGATGAGACCAAGACCTACAAAGCTATCGTGGGGGCCAGCCCGTTCCCGCAGGTCAAAGATCAAATCCCGGCCACTTACGGGCCGGAAATGGCCGCACGGGGCTTCATCTACCTTGGTTTTGACTACCTCGGCATGGGCTCTTCCCCCGCGCTCCCCGGGGAGCACAAGCAGTCCCGCTATATGTTCCGGCTAATCGAAAACACTTGGGACGCCGTGTCTTATCTTGGCACGCTGCCGTTCGTTGACGAGATTTACGGTCTTGGTGTTTGCCAAGGCGGCTCGATCATCGCATCCGCCGCCGTGACAGATCATCGGATCAAGAAGATCGCCATGGTGTCCGGCATGATGGCCGCTGATGGCTTCCAATGGACCGACCGTGATGTGGTTAACCAACAAATCGCAGCTTCGAACGCCTCAAAGCAGAAGATCTACGAAACAGGCGAACCAGACTATGTCGCTCCATTCGGTTTGAATGATGAACAGTCCCGGGAAGACTTTGTCGGATCAGGCGTCAATCCGATGGCCGGAGAATCCTATGACTACTACGGGCGCGATGGGGTCAAAGGCCCGGTTGCGGTTCCGACCTACACCAACATGCATGTCGGAGATCAGGGCATGCAGTCTCTGATTTCCATTGGAGAAGCTTACGCCGACAAGATCGTGCAGCCATCCCTGACAATTTACAGCAGCACGGCCTTTACCGCGCCATGCTCCACCCAGTTTGTCGCGAAGTTGACCAACGAACATGAGGAGTTGGCTTTCGATGAGTTCAGCCATGTGGACTTTTACTACAAGCCGGAGGCAGTGAAAGCGTCGACCGACGCAGTTGCCGAGTTCTTTGGCAGATAAACTGATTAGGCAGAGGTTATTCCGTGACCTCTGCCATTATGATTGATCGAATTCCGGATCGCTTGACAGTATCCGTATGCGCTTTGTCGTCACCGCATGTGCTTGTCGAAGAATTCGACCATGGTTTCAGGATGTTCCCCCAAGAAATTGTAGCCATTGAAGCGCCGCGTATCGCCGTCCTCGATCCAGTGTAGTTTCTTGGTTTCGCCCGGGATCAGATCATAAGTGGTCTGAACGTCTTCGGGGATCGTCCAGACATCATCTTTGTTCTGCACAATGTACGTCGGCATGGTGACGTTTTTAGCGTGAAGATGAGGGGTCATTTTACCCAGAGGCACGCCTCTGATTTTCTCAATCTCTTCGCCCAGAATATCGTGGAATGCGCCCAGCCCCATCGCGTCCAAAGACACCATCGACATGACATTGATGGACGCTGGCTGCGCGCAAACAAACGCCTTCACGTCTTCAAAGTACTCCGGGTTCTTGGTCATCGCGTGCATTGCGGCATTGCCACCGGCACAGGGATTGAACAGGCCGATTTTCATGTCTTTCAACTGACCCTGAGATTTGACGTAGTCGAAAGCCGCCAGAACATCTTTGTACTCATCGGAAAAGCCCTGACCCCAGGCATTGTCCGCTACACCGTCACTGTCACCGTGATTGCGGAGATCGTAGGCAAGGACGTTGTAGCCCGCGTCGTGCAAGGCTTTGTGGACCCTGCCAAACTTCACCTCGACATTCTGGAAGTCACTCCAGGGCTTCAGGTGACCGGGAAAGCCGTAGCGGTTCAGCGTCGCCGGGTGGTTGCAGATGATGAGCTTGTCGGAGCCTGCTGCCGGGATGAACCAGGCTGCTAGTTCGACACTATCCTCCGTGTGGAAGGTGACATCTTCGAACTCAAGCCCATAGTCCTTTGGAGTTTCCAGAATGGGAGCACGCTCACCATCTATTGATACAAGGCCGCGCGCCACGGCCTTGAGGGTCGCCAATTGCTCTTCGGTTGGTTGACCGCTCATATCGGTTCTCCTGATTTTAACAAGTTTCACGGTTCGGGGCCGGAGGGCCGGTCCCGTTCGAAAGGGGGCGGTGCGATCTGTGATTGAGGTGGCTCAGATTTGGATTGGCACCTTGTCCGGGCGTTTCGGTAGTGTGGAGCGCCACTTGGCTGGCGTCTGATGTTCCCACTTTTGAAAAGCACGATAGAACGAGCCCTGATCTTCGTAGCCAAGCAAGTATGCAATCTCGCTGATGTCGAAATCCGGCTCAGCCAGATACTCACGTGCCAATTGATGCCGGGTGTCCGACAGAAGTGATTTGAAGCTGTGGCCTTCGTTCTTGAGGTGTCGCTGCAAAGAGCGTTCATTGACGGCCATTTCGCTGGCGATACTACGCAGCTCTGGACGACCAGCCGTCAGCGCGCGGCGCAGGTGCCAGCGCACCTGATCGGTCAGTGATGTGGTGTTCTCGGCCTTAAGCGCGGCGTCGAGCATCGCCAGAAGTTCGCTATTGTAACTGGTGAAGGGGATATCCAGATCGGCTTTGTCAAAGATCAGACGGGCGTGTGGCGCATTCCACGTGATCGGGCAATCGAACCAAGTCTCAAGCCCTTCGCTTGGTCTACGCCGCAGCTCGACCAGCTTGGGTTTGATCATATGCCCGGTTCCAGCCCGCACCATGTTCACAAGGAATGTGAAGGTGGCTTCCGTCAACACATCAGGCTCCGTCCGCTTGGCATAGGTCTAAGCCGTCGTCACAACACAGCCTTCGTCTCCGATAGCCACGTGGAACTCTTCGGGTGCGCAAAGTGCTTTGAAGCGTGCAACACGATGTAGGGCTTCCCCAATGTTTTTGGCATGGAATGCGACCAGAAAGGAGGGAGGCAGCGTCGGCCCATGCATGGTTTGTGTTATAGCCAACCCAATATCGTCGCCCCCGAGTTTCTGCAGCGCTTCCCACAACGCAAAGAGCTGCTTCGTGCTCATGCGCGACTCTGACGCGAACGCTCTCGGAGGAAGCTTGGTCTCGTGCAGCAGCGCCGCGCGACTGATCGAGAGGGTTCCAAGAGCGTCCCAAAAGGCATCTGGAGTCTTTACCCGGTTAGGCGTTGGCATCAGTGTGTTCCCTTTTATCCAACCACAACATAGTCCCAGACGCTGAAGAATTTCATAGCACCACCCGCCACATAATTTGCAGAACGCGCCATCGGTCGATGCTGCAATCCGTTTCATCATTGGTCATTAACCGGGAAGATTCAGTCAGCGCCTTTGATGTCGTGCTTGCCGCCGAAGTCTCGGATCACTGTTCTTTGGTGCTTGGGCTAAAAGGAAGCACCAATGCGACCCGCCACCAGCCAAATGAACTGGTCACAGAGAATGGCAACTCCGAGCCCAAATGGTATTTTGCTGCACTTTGAACATATGACGGCTCTGAAGAGGCGTGGCCTCATGACTTGCGAAAGCTGATAGGCCGGTCCTTATCCAAGTCCGATACGACATTGGCGGCCAAGGCATGCAGAGTTTCGACGTCGCGAATGAACTTCAGCCCTTGGCGGGTGAATACGTGTTCCCCGGGTTCCATATCTTTCCGGAGTTTGACGTGCATCTCTTTGGCCAGCAACGGGTTTGTCAGAGCATGGGTCAGAGCGTCATGCGCGACCATGGTGAACATCAGGGCGCCCATAATTCCGCCAGGTATGTGTCGCTCGGCGACGAGGCCGACATAGAACTCAAGGTCGTCGATCTTGTCGTCATAGAGATCCCTCAAGGCCGCGGCGACAACCTTTTCGCCTGTCACTTCTTCGAAGCTTTTTACCCGATGAAGTCCGAACCGTTCCCGGTAATCATTGTACCCCGCAAGGTCGGCCGCGCGCATTAGCTTAAGTGTGCCGCGTTTAACAAGGCGAAGTGCTTGAGGCGTATTGCCCAAAGTCATCTTTCCAGCTGGCGTTTCGACAAAGTGGTTAAGTGCAGACTTTAAACCTTTGTCAGTCAGCCATGCGTTGTTGTGCCGGAAACTCGCGAAATTCCGGGCAGGTTTATCTTGATCATCCAGAAACGGAAAGACATCCGGTATCAACGAGTGCCAACGATAAAGCAGATTGAACTCGAAATGAATCCGGTTGGTACGGTACCAATCTTGGCCCTTGTCAAATCTTGGGGGTACCTTGAAGGGTAGATCCAAAGGTGAAATGTGCCGAACATAGTCACTGATCACAATCTGTAGCAGAAGAACGATCATGACATTGCGGGCTTTTTCGAAAACCTCGTCATCATCAAAGGTGGGGTTTCCCTCGGCGATTTTGCGCGCGACCAGATTATGGTGTCGCAGAAAGAGTATGTTGAAGAGTGAATTCCCAAGCGTCGAGTTTCCGTGCTCTAATCCGCAGGCAAACAACGAGTTATACCCTTCAGGATTGTTGATCGCGCTTGCAAATATCGTTCTCAGCAGTTTCTCGTCCTCGTAAAGATCGACAAACTTTGGATCAAATTTCAGAGGCGTTCGAGGCCTTGTGTCTTTTTGATCCTTCGGGACGGCAGGTGCGTCCTCCAGCAGCTTGGCCGGAAACTCCTCACCGTTGATCCATTGCGATTTCAGGGTGCCTTTGTGCAAACTTGCATCGTAACCACTGTCAGTAGGCAAAAACCGCAGGATCTTTGTTTGCTCAGCATTCATTCCATAGATCTGGCAGAGGTCGATCTCGTGATTTGAGTCGTTTTCACGCTCTCTGTGGTGGTCCGGCCGATAACGCGCCTGCCCATTCTGCTGAACTTCAAGTCGGCCCCTCCGCAAGGTCCCATCGGGTGTGACCTGCGTGTTTCCCGAACTGTCATATCGGAGTTTATGTGAGGTACGCAAAAAGCTGTCTGTAAACCACTGCGCAAAAGATGCGAACAGCAGGTTGGAGCGTACATCGTCAATCTGTGCGCCTGTGGGTACGGGTCGAAGGAAAAGGTGCTCAAGTTCGTCAAGGCTTGGGCGGGTACGCTCGGATCCCATTTGTGGCGGGAGGTGTCGACCTGTCCAATTGCGGGCCACCATACCCGTCCAATGAGGGTATGGTTTTCGCATTGAAAACGCATGCGGGCGCGGTGGAGTAACGTTTCCGAACACGCCAATTGTGAAGCGCGAGAATAAGTTGCGAACCCAGACCGGGCGCAACAGTCGTTTCCAAAGGCCAGGTGCAAACCTCTTAACTAGCCCCGCCAGGATGGATAAGAGCGGCGAAACCACAATGCTTACGATAACCCAGGGAACTTTAATAATAGCTTTCAGCGCATCCCAAATACTGCGCAGGACATCCAGGGGATAGCTGCGATTGCTATGTAAGTACGCTTTAATGCCGTAGGTAAAATCATTCATCGAAATACCTCCTGCCTGTTCCTGTTTCGGTTGGTCGCGAATGGGCCGGGGGAAACTCTGGAAGAGTAAATCCGGGTTGGGCGCAGATCCGTTGGAGCGACGGGTTGAAGTCTAGGGTGGCCGGCGGAACGGGCAAAATGCCTGAGGGTCGTTCTGCGCGTTGAATGTATGACGCAAACGCGTTTCCCGGTGATGGGCGTGCACTTGCTTACGGGCGCGGAACAACTGCCCCACTGGCTCCATGTCTGGAAGCGTATTCCATGCGTTGAAGCGCAGAGCCGGAACCTGCGTTACGTGCCTAGGGTACCAGCGATCGCGTCCGGCAAAATACCAGGGATCCGAGCGATTAGAGGCAGGTTGCAGCGTCAATGTGCCGACGGTCTGGAATTCCGATATATCCTCATCCCAGACCAAATCTGTAAATTCGGTCGCCATGACTGCCTTGCATGGATTTCCTTGCCCTGTGGCTGACGTTGGAATTGCCCCAAATCGCGCAACCTGGATACACAGATCGAAAATCGCAGGTTCGCCCGCAACTTTCCACTCGTTGAACCACGCGCCTTGATCCTTTGCCGGTGAGCCCGATCCCGATGAGCGTGTCGACGCCTGGCTTTCCTGACGGGTGCGCAATGCGTATTTTATAAGGACATTGCCCAGCCTGTACGGTCCAGCTGAGTAGTAGTCTTTTTCCGCCCAATTTTTCCGAGACTGTTGTGCGGTATAAAGCCGATCCAGTGCGGAAGACATGATGGCGCGCTGGCAAACAAAGACATCGCCATTCGATTTTTGCAGCAGTGAAAACGCCGACTTGACCGGTCTGCTCGCAAATCCGGCTAAATAACGCAACTGACGTGCATCCCGAAAAAAGAAACCTTGCCCGTCTTGATCTCTGCTTTCTGTATCCCCTTGGCGGATACCTTCAGAGAAAAGTAAATCCAGTTCAGGCGCTGTGTGGTCCAGCGTGTAGACATTCGGTACGTCAAAACCGGTTTTGATCTTGAGCGACAGCCGGCTGACCTTGATTAGTTCTTTGTCTCTCAGAAAGTTGGGCCGGGCAATGACCTCGTAAGTGCCATTGCTCTGGAACAATCCGACCTGGCATTCCTCGGGCAGGCTCTGCACGCCGGTAATGTCTAAGGTGCCTTCGACCAGCCCTTTCGTATATCCCCAGTGTTTGTCTTCGTGATCAGGGTCATTGCCGCTGCCTTTTGCATAGGCAAGACAGTCCTGGGAAAACGCAGTCATGACGTCGTTAAAAAGTTCGCCCTCATCCGAGTCTCTGAATTCCGTGACGGGGACAAATGCGTCGTCCGCTCCGTCCGGGACTTTTGCAGCATCCGAATAATCCCGTTCGTGGCGTGATTTGGGCGCCCAGACCAGCCCCAGAAACCTGCCAACTGCAATAAGGGTGCTTACCAACCGTTCGATTAGCTGCTCTGACCCGGATTTTTTTTGACTGACCTTGGTCTTCTGGTCCTCCACAATGAAAATCCCCCCTTCTAGTATTCTCCCATTTCTCAAATTTTCATAACATGTTACGTGTTGCACGCAGCCTGTCATCCCCAGATATGGGGATGCTGGCCCATGCACCCGCCAGCTAAATCACTTGAGGAAAATTGCACATCAAGCGCACCAATTGCGTACGGTTTGCCGTGCCGGTCTTTCCCAGAACCGTCTTGACCTGCGCATTGATAGTTTCGACCGAGCGGTCCCGCTGTTCGGCGATGGCTGGATTGGTCAGTCCGCTGCACACAAGTTCCAACACCTGCGCCTCGGCGCCCGTAAGCTGAAACGCGTTCTTGGCGCTTTTCACGTCAACCTGGATAGGAAGAGACGTGTCTCTGCTAATGAGAACGGCAAGGTGATTGTGCGTTGTTCCCTCTTCCAAAAGATCGGTGGGCGGCAGCAGTTCGAGACACAACGCGCCAGCCTTGCCCCGAGTGTTGACAAGAATGGCTTCCTTTCGCGGCCGCGCGCCAAATGCTCCATGATTTCGAAAATCCTGCAGAAGGTCGTCAAAGCGGCCCCGGTCGGCTTGATCATGCAAAACCAGCCTAGCGTCTCTGGACAGCCAAAATGCATCAAACTCATTCAGTTGTCGGTTGAATTCCTCGTTCTTTGCGACCACGCGTGAACCGGCATCGAGAATACAAATCCCAACGTTCAAGCGGTCGAAGGCCTTAAGAAATACGGCGTGCTCGGATTTGTACGCGTTCAGGGCGTTCGACAGTTCCATCGACTTCGCTAAATGCGGCAGGACGGCTGCCAATTCTGCCACCTCCTCGGGGGCAAGGTGGCCGCGTTCTTCACTCGTCTGTAAAGAAAATCGAGAGCGAAAAGGATTGTCGCGATCTAGAAGAGCCCCATAGCGATGGCGGATCCCATGGCTTAGCATTTCCTTTACATGGGGCGCTGCGAGATACTCGTCTTCGACGGGGTAGAGGTCCTGCTCGCTGACAAGATCAACCCGATCTGGCGCCAAGTGGCCATATTGTAGCGACATTTGTTCGAATTCCAGCTGGTCGGAAAACTCAGATTTCTGATGTCGCTTAATGTAGTCCTCAAGAGCTTCGCGCCGATAATAACTGGAGAACATGACGGGTCTAAGTATGCGCGAAACACCATGACCGCTCCATTCCCAGATAATTACCCCATTTGCATTATAGCGCTCGGTGAGACGATTCAGTACTTCTGCCCAGGCAGCGGGCTCATGGGCGGAAGAGTAAGCCTGAAGAATAATCTCGGCAACGGCTGGATCCTTCATATGACAAGTTGCCTGATGTTAACAAAAAACCGTATAATTCAAACAGCATCATACTTGTCATTTCGGAACAATCAAACTTTCTCGGCGCCGGGCAGACGACCACAGCGGATTTCGTTGCAAACGTTTCGTAGCTGACTCAAAAAGGCTGAGCCGATGAATGACGATTGGTGAGGCGCATTGGGGTTGAACTTCAACCGCGTCATCTCCGCCCCATGCCGCGCGCCGATGATAAGCTCGACGATCGGGAAAATGTCAGAAGTTTTGATAATCGGCAGGCTCCAAGCCAGCATAGAGCAAAACCCTTTTGCCGGGTACTCGCGCTGTTTTGGCGGATTAGAAGTTTGGTATTCTTCGTTCCCGTGTGTTCGAGCGCAGCTCAGGACATAGTATTGCAAGCGTATCGGGGCCGGCACTCTGTCGGGCAGGGCCGCTTGATCCTTGGGCGCGGCGACGCTGTAAATCCGTGTAAACTGCCAGGCATAGGCACCGGCCAACGGGACTAAGACAAGGAACAAGAGGATCACGAAGCAAGCAATCTTTTGGGTTCCGGTTTGCGCGGGTTCGAATATCAGTCCAACGCTGTGGTCGTAAATTTTCTTAATCAGACTGCAAGCTGTTCCGATAGCTGGCAAAATTCTGCCTCAACCACGTATCGGTCGAACTGTGCGACTTCAGGAACCAGGCTCCTAGACCTACCCCAAACGTACCTGCACATTCTAGGAAGAACCAAATCAATGGGATGCTGCCAACAACAAATGTAATACAAAACAAGGCTATAAGCGATACGATGAACGTCACCACCCAGAATAGGAAGCCCAAGATAAGGTCGGTCGGGATATTGCTGAGTGCAGACAGCAATCTGTTCCCTTCGAGTTTTTTCATCGGTCATGTCACTGTTCCACATTCACCGGAACTATGACGGTACGGCGTTAACATCTTGAGAAACTTCAAGATCGGTGGGCTCAGGGGCTTTCAGCCCCGCTAGGACGAAACGTGTCGGCCGCTGCGGGTAGCATCAGGTAACAGTCCATCTTCGGTATTGAATTTCTCCAGGCCATACCGGGTGATCCAATTGGATCGCTCATTGAACAAGCTAGATGACCGGGTAGGCGCCCCAAAATAGAAACAATTTGCCAGCACAAAGGAACGGAGCCAATAATTTAAAAACGAATAGAATTTCCTACCCGGTCAAAGCTACGATGCCACAACGTAAGCGGTGTGAAATCACCCAGACTGGTTAAAATTGCAGATATCTTTGCTGACGGTTCTACTACAGAGTTTTGACATTGACGCAGGTTGGGTCAGCGCATGGGTTTCGTCGCGAAGATTTTGCTGAGTGCAGTTATCGCGCTGCAACTGCGTGCAATTCTGCGAATTGCCGAAACGGACGGGTTGCGAGTCATAACTGACCTTTCCGGATCATCTGCGACACTTCGCTG
Organism: Ruegeria atlantica; assembly: GCF_013032505.1. Taxonomy (GTDB): domain Bacteria; phylum Pseudomonadota; class Alphaproteobacteria; order Rhodobacterales; family Rhodobacteraceae; genus Ruegeria; species Ruegeria atlantica_F. The sequence goes on along the minus strand of NZ_WQCG01000002.1, from coordinate 604,431 downwards.
TCAGTAAAATTCGCCGAAGCCGAAGCCGAAGCAAAAAAGACTTGGAGCTGTGCTTCCGGCGGGCTTCTCTTTTTCACAAAGGTTACAGTCGTGGATGTCCGAAAACGCATCCAAGGAAATATGCTGATTTTCCCCACCCGAAACATGGATGTGTTCAACTATTTATATATTTTTCAGTTTGTTACGAAATCAAAGCCGGTGCAGCCAATGAATGAAGGCGTCTACGGATTCCGCATGTTTCGCACGCCGGGGTCTGGCCAGAAAATAACCGTACGACTCGAGTTCGACATCAGACAGGCGAACAAGTGTTCCTTCTTCCAGCTCGCGCATAACTAAGGCGTCGTTCAATGCGATACCCTGACCATCAATGACAGCTTGCACCCTGACATTAGGGTCGGGAATAATCAGTGTGTCCTTGCGTGTTTGATCTGGCAGACCGGCTGATGCAAGCCACTCGGACCAGGCGGTGCTACCGTCGTGATCACGTAACAGAGTGAATTCTGAAAAGGCGCGCTTCAGGCCGATCCTTTGAACTTTTTCAGCCGCTTTGGGATTTCCGACAGGCCAGCTTGGCATTGGCATGAAGGGTTCAATCTCAACATCATCCCAGGCCCCGTTTCCCCAGCGAATTGCAAGATCGACCCCCTGGCGCTCCAGATCGGTCAATTGCGTCATGGGTTGGATGCGAAGCTGGATGTCCGGGTGTTCCTGCATGAACTCCATAAGCCGAGGGGACAACCAGCGAGAGGCGAAATAGCTCGACATCCCAACAGTGAGTTGATTTGTATTGACGCCTTTGAAGGTCGCCAGTTCCGCCTCGATATTCCGAAAGAGAGGACGCGCGAGCGTCATAAGCCTGCTGCCTTCTTCAGTCAGAACGGCTCCGCGTGGTGATCTTTCGAACAGGTTCACCCCCAAGTCAGCTTCCAGAACTTTTATCTGGTAGCTGATCGCGCCTTTGGTCATGTTCAAAATTTCGGCCGCATCGGAAAAGCTGCGATGTTGGCCGACCTCAACAAATAGGCGCAGCGTATCGTAATGCCTGAACGTGATTAGCATGCCAGGTATGTTTAAAAATTTTGAACGACACGTAAAGATAATTTCGATTGCCGTAGCAGCCCAGAAGAACAAAATCCGCTCGGGGACTTTGACAGGAGGCATCCGGTTTGGAAAACGTAGACGTGTCGGTGCAGCCCAATTTGCGGAGGGCGGTTAGACGGGGTCGATCGTCGCGCCAATCGAATGCTCAAGTCGTTGTTTCGCCCCGTGTACGAAGAATCCCGGTCTTTGAACTGCTGAACGACAATGCGCTCTTGGCGATCGAGGCGCAGGCCGATTGGATACTGGAAAACATCGGCGTCGAATTTCGAGGCGACACTGCAGCACTTGATCTGCTGGCAGCAGCAGGTGCCTCGGTGGAAGGCGAGCGGATCAAGTTTGTCCCGGGATTGGCACGGCAGCTATGTGCAACCGCTCCCGCGGAGTTTAAGCTTCATGCCCGCGATCCAGCCAACACTGTGACCCTTGGTGGAGACAACATTGTCCTGATGCCGGGTTACGGTTCGCCTTTTGTAAGCGATCTGGAGAATGGTCGGCGCTATGCAACGCTGGCTGACTTTCAAAACTTTGTCAAAATGACTTACTCTACGCCTTGGTTGCATCACTCTGGCGGTACGATTTGCGAGCCGACAGACGTTCCGGTCAACAAGCGACACCTTGATATGGTGTTTGCGCATCTGACCTTGTCGACCAAGCCCTTCATGGGCGGCGTGACTTCGCCCAAGCGTGCGCAGGACAGCATCGACATGGCCCGCATCGTCTTTGGCACGGATTTCATGGAAGAAAATGTGGTGATGCAGGGCAATATCAATGTCAATTCGCCCCTGATCTATGATGATACGATGACTGGTGCACTGCGGGTCTATGCGGCGTCCAATCAGTGCGTCTGTATTTCGCCCGCTATATTTGCGGGCGCGATGGGGCCGCTTTCTCCAGCTGCAGTTGCTGCCCAAACGCTTGCCGAAGGCATGGTCGGCATTGCGTTGGCGCAATTGGTTCGTCCGGGCTGCCCGGTCGTCTTTGGCAGTTTTCATTCTACGATGAACCTCAAATCCGGGGCGCTGACATTCGGATCGCCCGAGGCCAATCTTGCAACGATGGCTGTGTCGCAACTTGGACGTCGTCTGGGTGTTCCGGTTCGGTCCGGAGGAGGGCAGATTTCCGGCTCAAACGCGCCGGACGGTCAGGCCATGCAGGACAGTACCGCTGCAATGTGGGCCACTTTGCTTTCGGGAACGCACCAGGTTTGGCATTCGGCAGGTTGGCTCGAGGGCGGGCTGGTGATGTCTTACGAGAAATTCATCATGGACCTGGACCATTGCGGGGCGATGATGACGTTGTTGCAGGGCTTCACAACGGATGAAGAAGCCTTTGGTCGCGACGCGTATCTTGAGACGGGGCCGGGTGAAAATTTCCTGTCTACCCAGCACACCCTGCGGCATTACGCGACCGCGAATTTCCAACCCGACATTCCCGAGGCCGGTCCTTTTGAGACCTGGAGCGAGAATGGCAGCATGACGGCGGATCAACGCGCGACAGCGCGGTGGAAGCAAATGCTGACTGATTACACGCCACCGCCGATGGACGAATCCGTATGCACGGCGCTGAAGGAATTCGTTGCCACGCGCAAGGCATCGGCAGCCGACGAATGGTACTAGAAAGGATTGACCATGACAGAAGAACTGAGCCGCACATCCGCGCTTGCCTCTCGCCACACAGCTTTGGGTTCCGGGCTTGAGGATTGGAACGGCATGGGCACGGCCTGGACATACAATACCGATCCCAATGATGAACACGATGCAGTTCGTGAGGCCGCAGGCATGTTTGACATGTCGCCGCTTAAGAAGGTGTTCGTGCGCGGCCCGGACGCAGCTTCGGTTCTGGACCATCTGACCACGCGTGACACGAGCCGTATCGCTCCGGGGTCGGCGGCTTATCTTTGTGTTCTGACGGATAAGGGCGGCATTGCCGATGATGCGATCATTTCGAACAACGGTGGCGATGAATGGATGATCGTCCATGGGTCCGGCGACACGATGGCGTTGCTTGAGGCATCGGCCGAAGGACGGGACGTACAGCTGGAATTCACTGACGACCTGCATGACCTGTCGGTTCAGGGCCCCAAATCCATGGATACCTTGAACGCCAATTGCGACATTGACCTGACTGACCTTGGGTATTTTCAGCACGCTCCTGCGAGACTATTCGGCCACGCTTGCCGCTTGTCGCGCACTGGATATTCGGGCGAACGCGGGTATGAGATCTTTGCTGACGCATCGGCGATAGGCGATATCTGGGACAAGCTTGCAGATGCCGGCGTCATGCCCTGTTCGTTCACTGCGCTTGACAAGGTTCGGATCGAAGCCGGTCTGTTGTTTTATGGCTATGACATGACCGAAGACAACACACCGTCTGAGGTTGGTCTTGAGTTCACAATCAGCAAAAACAAAGGCGGTTTCCGCGGAAAAGAGGCGGCGCTGGCGGCAATAGGCAATGAAGCCGTTAACAACGTCTGCCTGGATATCGATCATTCCGACATGGTCGCAGGCGGTGAAACACTGGCGCTGGGTGGTAAAGAGGTGGGCGTCGTAAACAGCCCATGTTTTTCACACCGGATGAACAAATCGCTGGCGCTGGCGCATATCAACCCTGGGATCGCTGCCGGAACTGTTTTGAACTTAAGCGGCGATGGGTTTGAAACAACGGCAACCGTTGTCGAAAGCCCAATCTACGATCCAAAGAAACTCAGAACACATGCATAACAACCAGCGGCCCGATCTTTGGGCCGCTGATGTGTATCAGGCTCCCGATAATCCTTCCATAAACATCGGGCCGCCTGTCCAGCGGGGAAATCCGAACGCGTTGATCATAACTACGTCGATATCTTCGGCCCGTTGGGCGATGCCCTCGTTCAAAATTGCATGACCTTCCGTTTGCATGCGGCCAAGGATGCGGGACATGATCTGATCAGGGCTGAAGGAAATTCGGGTGATCCCCTTTCGACTGGACTCGGACAGGATAAGTGCTTGGACCTCAGGATCAGGTTTTCGGGATTTGCCGTCATAGATGTACCATCCGCGCCCCGATTTTTGTCCGAACCGGCCCATCTCACACAGTTTGTCGGCGATATCGACATAGCGTTCGTCCGATTTCCTTTCCGCTGCCTGACGCTTGCGCATGGCCCACGCGATATCAAGCCCGGCCAGATCCTGCATCTGGTAGATGCCCATGGGCATCCCGAACGCAAGCATGGCCTCGTCAATTTCCCAAGGCAGTGCACCGTCTTCCAGCATGTATTCGCATTCGCGGCGATACGCCGACATGATACGGTTCGCGATAAAGCCATCGCAAACACCTGCCAGAACGCAGATTTTGCCCAATTGCCTGCCAAAGGCCACACAGCTGGCCAGAACTTCGTCGGACACGGTATCGGGTACCACGATCTCCAACAACTTCATGATATGTGCCGGTGAAAAGAAATGCAGCCCGATTGCTCGTGAGGAATGTTTTAATGTCTGTGACAACGCATTGACGTCCAGATAAGACGTGTTTGACGCTATGATCGCGTCAGGGCGCACAACCGCCTCGATTTTTGAGAAGACTTCTGCCTTAACCTCGAAATTCTCAAAGACGGCCTCGATGACCAGATCAGCATGGGCAAAAGCAGCGTAGTTTGCAGAAACCGTAAAGCTATCGAGCATTTTGTCATGTTTCTGCTGCGAGACCAATCCTCGGGATAAGCTGCCCGCAAGGATATCTGCAGTGCGTTTGAACCCCGCCTGCGCGGCGTCATCGTCACGTTCAACCAAAACCACTGATACCCCCCGCAGCAAGCATGCCGCGGCGATGCCTGCCCCCATAGTCCCACCGCCGACGACCCCGACGGTTTGAATTTGCGCGAGTTTCTGACCTTTCAGGCGTTCCAGAGATATTGTTCCGCGTTCTGCAAAAAATATGTGACGAAGTGCGGCGGATTGAGGGTCATCTTTGAGTTTAAGAAAGGTCTCTCTTTCTTGTTGCAGCGCCTCTTCGACGGTCAGGTTGAACCCTTTGCTAATGGCCTGTGCCGCCGCCACCGGTGATTTCTGTCCCTTTGCTCGTGCGGTAACTTTGGCTACCTTTTCGTCAAATGCAGCCTGATCAACGGGGAGGTTAACTGCTTTGTCCAGCGTTGAGGGACGGACCGGATGACTCGCCAGGTTATCGATAAAGGACAGTGCAAAAGGCGTAAGTGCACCTTCTGTTAGCGCGTCGATCAACCCGGCATGCAATGCGGCCTTTGCCGATATGGGCTTGCCACCAGCGACCATGTCCAGCGCAAGTTCCGCGGAAACAAGACGGGGCAATTGCACTGTTCCGCCAGCGCCGGGGATCAGACCCAGATTGACTTCGGGAAGGCCCAGCTGCGCGCCTGCGTTAGCCACGCGGTATCGACAGGCCATTGCCAGTTCCAAGCCGCCACCGAGCACCGATCCGTGAAGAACCGCCACCCATGGTGTTTGAGCCGTTTCAATCAAGCGCAAAACATCCGGCAGGTGCGGTTCTACCGGGGGTTTTCCGAATTCCCGTATATCGGCACCAGCTACAAATGTCCGTCCCGCGCAGGTCAGCAGAACCGCTTGAACGGTAGGGTCTCGTTCCGTTTCCTGTACGACATCCAGCAAGCCCTGCCGAACTGCGTGTGAAGCGGCGTTCACCGGCGGGTTATCTATTGTCACGATGGCTATATTGTTCTGGCGTTTCAGAGTCAGTGGCATGGACAAACCCATTTTCAGTTTAACGGTATCTTCCTCAATGCAGGCGCATATCGGAAGGGCTGTTTCATTGGTTTTCGAGTTGTTACTGGAACGCTTGCAGCCCTGACGGGCCACGGCCCGGTATCAGCGTGTGCGCATCATGCGTTCCCTCATATGTGTTCACCGCCTCTAGGTTCATCACATGCTGTATGATCCGGTATTCGTCGTTCACGCCGTTACCACAGTGCATATCACGTGCTTCGCGCGCGATGTTCAAAGCCTTGCCGCAATTGTTGCGTTTCATCAGGCTGATCAACTTGGCCGAGTTTTCATGACTGTCCATCAAACGACCCAGTTGGAGCGAGCCTAAAAGGCCCAGCGAGAATTCAGTCTGCATACCTGCCGGTTGTTCTTCGACCTCAACCAGATTGCAATTTACGCCACCCCCGTTGATGAATTCCTTGTTTCGGCCGGTGTTGGCCATGAGTCTGTCGGCATCAATCATTGTCAGATCACCGTTTGCAAACCAGCCATCTGCGTCAAATGCGCGTTCAGTTTCATCCGGCCGATTGAGGTAATCGCCAAACACTGATGTCCCCCGGACTTGCAATGCGCTTTCCTGGTCTGGTCTCAGAACGGTCACGTCATCGAATTCCGAGAGAAGATCCATTTCCCATCTGTGATCTGCATTTCTTGTGATGACAGCAAAGCGTTGTGCAGGAAGCTGTGGTCGATATGCGGCACACCTTTCCCCCCTGTTGACCGGTGATCACACCGTTTTGGTGTGGCGTCCGGGCGCTGCTTTGCGTTGCTGTTCAAGCATCTTTTGACGGTTCTTCTCAGCCTCGCGGAAAACCTGCATGGCGCCGCTTTCGTATTGTTTCGCCCATGTTTTTTTGTTCAGAGCACCGTACCAAGCAGCAGCCTGATGGGCGAAAAATGGGTTCCACATATGCGGTCGGCCAATCGCGACCAGATCCGCGCGGCGGGTGTGCAGGATGGTATTAACCTGTGCGCCTTCGGTGATTGCACCCACGGCCATAGTGGCAATCTTGGGCACGTTGCGCACCGTTTCAGCCAGATGAGCCTGGAACATACGGCCGTAGACGGGTTCTTGATCCGGGATGGTCTGGCCGGCGGAAACGTCGATTAGATCACAGCCCGCATCGCGGAACGCTACTGAAATGCCAATCAGGTCCGTTTCGGTCAGCCCGCCTTCTTTCCAGTCCGTGCCTGACACCCGCACTGCCATGGGCCGTTCGGACGGCCACACGTCGCGCATGGCCTCAAACACTTCCAACGGGTAACGCATACGATTTTCCAGACTGCCGCCATAATCGTCAGACCGGATGTTGGTGAGCGGAGACAGAAACGATCCCAGCAAATAGCCATGCGCACAGTGGAGCTCGATCATGTCAAACCCGGCACGTGCCGCTCGCTCGGCGCCTTTTACGAAATCGGCCTTTATCCGATCCATCCCGGCTCGGTCCAATTCTGCCGGTATTTGGCTTAGCCCATCGAACCACGGGATCGAAGACGCGGATACCAACGGCCAATTCGCTGCCTCGTCCTTTAGCGGCTTGTCCATCTCCTCCCAGCCTAGCTGGGTTGATCCCTTGCGACCGGCATGCCCGATTTGCAAGGTGACTTTCGCGGCTGAGGTCGCGTGGATCATGTCCACGATGCCTTTCCACGCGGTTTCCTGTTCGTCGTTCCATATGCCTGGGCAACCTTGGGTAATGCGGGCATCCGCCGACGGGCAGGTCATTTCGGTGTAGATCATCCCCATACCGCCATGTGCATGACCGACATAGTGCACTTTGTGCCAGTCATTGGGCACACCGTCATCATCGCAGCTATATTGCGCCATCGGTGACATAACCACGCGGTTCTCAAGCTCCATCTCGCGCAGCTTGAATTTAGAGAACATCGGGGTAGGGCGGGATTTGGTCAGATCCTCGCCGGTTTCGCGCAGATGGCGGGCATACCATTCGTCGTCAGCTTTGCGGACAAATTCGGGGTCTCGTACAATCAGATTGTCATAGGTGATGGATTTGGCGCGGCACATCACCACCATCGCGAACTGATATGGCTCCATATCCCAGGATCGGCTCATATGTTCGAACCAGGCCAAAGATACATCGGCGTTGTGCTGTATGATTTGGCAGGGCGTGCGGCGCGCGTCGTCATACGCTTGGAACGCCTTTTGCACATCGTCCTCCGCGTGCTCCAGGAGCGCGTCGGATAAAGCAATAGCGCATTCCATTGCCAGTTTGGTGCCTGATCCGATCGAAAAATGGGCGCTGGCCTTGGCGTCACCGAGAATGACGATGTTATCAACAAACCAGTTTTCGCAGAACACGCGCGGGAAGTTGCGCCAGTTTGAGCGGTTCAGAAGCAGGCCGTGCCCGTTCAGCTCCTCTGCAAAGATTGCTTCCAACTTGGCCCTTGAACCTTCTTCGTCAAATTCTTCGAAGCCGTGGCCTTGCCATGTGGCTTCGTCCATTTCGAACACCCAGGTCGAATGTTCTTTTTCGTACTGATAGCAATGGGCGACCATGTGGCCATGTTCAGTCTCGCGGAAGAAATAGTTGAATTCCCCCATCGGGCGGGTCGATCCCATCCAGCAGAACCGGTTACTGCGCCATTTTGTTGTTGGTTGAAACCCGTCTTTGTTGGCCTCGCGAAGTGCTGAATTTACCCCATCGCCCGCGACGATTACGTCGGAATCGGCAAATTGGGTACGGATGTTCGCTGCGTCAACCTCAATGCCGAAGGTCATCTTCACGCCCAACTCGGCGCAGCGTTCTTGCAGGATGGTCAACAGGGTTTGGCGCGAGGTTCCACAGAACCCGTTCCCGGCGCAGCGCATTTCCTCTCCTTTGAAATGAACGGCAACGTCATCCCAATAGGCGAATTTATCACGGATCCTTTCGAAAACAGGCTGGTCCCGGCTTAGAAATTCATCCAGCGTCTCATCAGAGAACACAACACCGAACCCGAACGTGTCGTCAGCCTGATTGCGCTCATAAACCTCAATATCCCAGTCAGGACGCGCCTTTTTTGTCAGAAGTGCGGTGTACAAGCCGCCTGGGCCACCCCCGATAATGCTGATTTTCATCTCAACTCCCTGGATATCGATCTCGGATTCGACATTATGTGTAATAACACATAATATGCATTTGTTTAAGCTTAAAGCAAATGTCATAATAGGCTTATGAAGAAATTTCACGAACCCCGGACGAGGCCCGTTCATGAAGATTCAAGACGTTGATCCGCCAGAGTTTCATCTGACGGTCCTAAACCGTCAGATTAGGGACATGATGAATGGCGTGCTGCGCAGGCACGGCCTGAAACTGGTTGAATGGCGTATGTTGCAGTGCCTCGCAGATGAGGGGTCACTGTCTGTCTGTGATTTGTCATCACTGGTTGTAGTCGAGCGAACCGCAACCGGACGCCTTGTCGATCGTCTTGCCGAAAAAGGCCTTGTTCAAAAAAAGCAGATGCCCAACGACCGCCGCTTTTCGGTCGTGACCCTGCGACCTAAGGGGCGCGAGTGGTTGGCAAAATGCAGTGAGGACGTAGACCACGCTCGCACGCAATTGTTTGCGGGCCTTGGTCAGGACGATATTCAGCAGTTTTTGGAGGTATTGCAGATACTGCAGCGAAACGCGGGGCTGGCAGCCATCCCGCGCCGAGCCAAGTCATAGCCGACGCGAGGCGCGCCGCCACCGCCGCTATTCGCCCTGCCAAAATCCGGCAAGGGCAAAACATGGAGTGGCGCCTCGTTCGAGATGTGGGAAAGGAATTCTGAAAATGGGCGGCTTCCGGGCCGAACTGCTGGGTTTCCTGAACGGTCAATACTGCACGTTGCTCTGCACTCCCCACCTGAAGCCCAGACAAATTGGGGGCGATATCCCCCCAACCATGGCGTTTGGTTAATAGGTTCGCTCAAGCTCGGGTTTTTGAGAAGCGGAAATACTTCATGCGGACGCTTGCCCATAAAACAGTTCCGAGCGCATGTCATAAAGATCGTGGAAGAAGCGCAGCTCAAGCGCCTTTTTCAGAAAGGCAACCCCGCTGGAACCGCCGGTGCCCTTTTGCATCCCGATTACACGCTCGACGGCAGTCGCGTGATCAAAACGCCAGCGCTGAAACAGGGATTCCACGTCCATCAGTTTTTCAGCCAAGGCGTACAGATCCCAATACTTTCCGGTGTTCTGATAGACTTCGACCCAGATTTTGACGATGCGCGGATCCCCTGAATAGGGTTGCGAATAGTCGCGCTCCAGCAGTTCCTGCGGAACGTCAAAGCCGACTCGGGCAAGCAGCGCCAGCACCTCATCGTAGAGCGACGGCTTGACCAAAGCGTCGTTTAACATCTCCATGACTTCGGGGTCATGCTCGTGCACTTTCAATGTCGATGTATCCTTGTTACCCAGGATGAACTCGATCTGCCGATACCCGTAACTCTGGAAGCCGGACGAATTGCCAAGTGCCGCGCGGAATTTCATGTAGTCCGCAGGCGTCATCGTCAGAAGTGTCTCCCATGCGACGATAAGTTGACGCTGAATGGCCTTGATGCGATCGATGTTCTTCATGGCTTCGCCGAAGTTATCTTCGCGAATAAAGCGACGCACTTCGCAGAGCTGATGGTGCATCAATTTTAGCCACAATTCGCTGACCTGGTGAATGATGATGAACAGCATTTCATCCGGTTCAGCAGGGTCCTGGAAGGTTTCTTGTAGATTCAGCAGGGATTTCAGCTGGAGAAAGTCGCCATAGCTGTTACGGTGTTTGGCCGCGAAATCGGTGACAAGGGTGTCCTCGATCCCCCTTTTCAGAAATTTCTCATCTTTCTTCTCGCTCATGGCGATGGCTCCTCAGGGGTTGGCTTGTTCTGCGCGTTTTCCGGAAACAGGGACTGAATCGACTGATAGGCGTCGGATGTCAGGTTTATATGTTCGGTCATCAGGTCGCGGGCTTTGCGTTCTTCCCGATCCAGAGTCGCCTCCATCAACGGTGTATGAACGGCGATCCCCATGACTTTCGAAAGTTTTTCGTTAACGACATCTCTGACTTCTGGCTGTTCCGCCGCAACTTGCTTCGCACGTACCAGGATGTAGCGATGATAGCGCGTGCGCTGCGTTTCGATCTGCTCCAACAGAGTATTCATCCAATGGGAGCCGCTGGCTGAAATCAGTGCTTCATGAAAACTTTGGTGCCGCGCCGCCCATTTTTCCGTCGCCTCGGATGTTGCGTCCAAACCGGGTGGTCTGTGCTTGGCCAATTGGTAATGACTGGCAACGATTCTCCCCTCCCAATCTTCATCCCCATCGCGGATCGAAGACACTAGCATTTCGGTTTCAAGTAACAGGCGGGTTCTGTCGAGGTCCCTGAGTTCGTCCAGCGTAATCGGAGCCACGCGGAAGCCGTGATTGAAGGAATTAACAACCAGTTGCTCAGCGCTTAATCGGTTCAATGCCTCGCGCAGCGGTGTCGTCCCAAAGCCGAATTCACTTTGCAAAGCCGCAGCCTTGAGGCTTTGGCCGTCCGAAAGCTCACCCCGCAGAATCATCTGACGGAGCTGACCATATACTTCTTCGGCAGCAGATTTTCGCATGTTGCGTTATACACAAATTAGTACATTTTATATAATATGGACATAGAAACCTTATTGTGTAAAGCGTCATGGGGAAGATTTGAGCGCCAGACCCAAGGGAAAGATGATGCTGACAAGAGATGACTGCGCCGCGCTGGACTCACAGGATGCACTGGCTGCGTGTCGGGACGAATTTCAGTTGCCGGACGGGGTGATCTATCTCGACGGGAACTCCTTAGGGGCATTGCCCAAGCGCAGTGTCGACGTTCTGAGTCGAACAGTCGAAGACGAATGGGGTAACGGGTTGATCCGTAGCTGGGGGGCGGCTGACTGGTTCACACTGCCCGAGCGCCTTGGCGATCGTGTTGGTCGGTTGATCGGTGCCGCGCCTGGCCAGACCATCGTGTGTGATGGTACCTCGATCAATATCTACAAAGCCTTGCGTGCAGCCATGGCGTTGCGCCCGGATCGTAAGGTCATCGTGTCGGAAAAAGGCAGCTTTCCCACCGATCTTTATGTTTGCGAAGGAGCCATGACTTCGCAAGAGGGGGCGTCGCGCCGCTTGCTGGGTGTCGATTCCGACAGTCTTGAGGATCTGATTGATGAACAGGTTTCCGTCGTCCTGTTGTCCAACGTCGATTACCGGACAGGTAAATTGCTGGATATGGAGAAGATTACCAAGCTGGCTCATGATGCGGGTGCGTTGATCATCTGGGATCTATGCCATTCTGCCGGCGTCGTTCCGATGGAACTGGATGCGATCAAGGCCGATTTCGCGGTTGGTTGCACCTATAAATACCTCAATGGCGGCCCCGGATCGCCGGCTTATATCTATGTCGCTGAACGTCATCATGACGCCGCGCATCAGCCGCTTTCCGGTTGGTGGGGTCATGCGGACCCGTTTGCGTTCAACCACGAGTTTGTACCGACCAAAGGCATTAAACGTTTTCTCGTCGGAACCCAGAGTGCGCTGGCGCTGCGAGGTGTAGACGCCGCGTTGGAATTCTTCGACCGGGTTGATTTGAGGGCGATCCGCGGCAAGAGCCAATCTCTGTGCGACACATTCATAGAGCTTGTCGAACAGCATCCGGTTCTGCGCGGGCTAGAGGTGGTATCGCCGCGCGACCCTGATGAGCGGGGCAGTCAGGTTTCGCTCTATTTCGAAAACGGTTACCCGGTTGTCAAAGCGATGATTGAGCAGGGCGTGATTGGAGATTTCCGCGAACCGGGCATCATGCGCTTTGGGCTGGCTCCGTATTACCTGCGCTATGTTGACCTGTTTGACGCCGTCGAGGTGATGGCGGACTGCTTTGAGCGCAAGGTCTGGACTGAGAAGAAATACAGCGAACGCGAAACTGTTACCTAAATCCAAAACTGGGCGGGTGCAGGGCATGCCAACGACAGCTGCGCTTTGCATCCAAAAGCTTTCTACTTAAAATATTTTCTCTTGAAATGGTTTTGTGGGTCCTTGTAGGATTGAGTCAACATCGGAGGGCCCATTGAGTATCGATCAAAAACACGTTGTGGTCAGCGGCGGCGGCAGCGGGGTTGGCGCTGAAATTGCGGCCCTGTTTGCAAGCCAAGGCGCTAACGTATCGATACTTGGTCGCCGTGCCGAGCAGTTGAACGAAGTCGCCGCACGGATCGACGGGCTTGCGGGCGTTTGTGACGTAACGGATCGCGCTTCGGTTGATCAAGCACTGCAAGAGTGTATTGATCATCATGGGCCAGTAGAGATCGCGATTGCCAACGCAGGCACGGCGCCTAGCATGCCGTTTTCAAAGATGACGACCGAGGATTTTGAAAGCACGATTTCAGTCAATCTGACAGGCGTGTTCAACCTGTGGCAAGCCAGTCTGGGCAGTATGAAAGAAGCAGGATGGGGACGTCTGATAGCCATATCCTCGACCGCCGGCCTTAAAGGATATCCCTATGTCTCGGGGTATGTCGCCGCTAAACACGGGGTCGTGGGGCTGACCCGCGCCTTGGCCCTGGAACTGGCTCAGAGCGATATTACCGTCAACGCGATCTGTCCCGGCTTCACAGATACCCCGCTACTGGAGCGGTCGATAAAGACCATCATGGACAAGACTGGCCTGAGTGCAGAGGACGCTACAAAGTCGCTTTATAAGACAAATCCGCAACGCCGGTTCGTCCAAACCGACGAGGTCGCCGGGACCGCGTTGTGGCTCTGCTCGGATGCGGCGCGCTCGGTCAACGGGCATTCGCTGACCCTGTCGGGGGGCGAAATCTAGGATCGAGTTGGGCCAAGGAACCGAGCCCCAAGGAAGGAAGCGCAATGAACGCCGACACCACGCACTTCAAATGCAAAATAGAAAACGGAATCGCGATAGTCGCCTTGGATCGTCCGGACCGTAAGAACCCGCTGACCTTCGAAAGCTATGCCGAACTGCGCGATTGGTTCCGCGATCTGCATTACGACGACGAAGTAAAGGCGGTTGTATTTGCGTCGAACGGCGGCAATTTCAGCTCGGGTGGAGATGTGCATGACATCATCGGTCCACTGAACCGAATGAACATGAAAGAACTGCTTCGCTTTACCCGCATGACGGGCGATCTGGTGAAGGCCATGATTAACTGCGGCAAGCCGATCATCGCTGCTATAGACGGCGTTTGCGTCGGCGCCGGCGCCATCATAGCGATGGCATCGGACCTTCGGATTGCGACACCAGAAGCCAAGGTTGCCTTCCTGTTTACCCGTGTCGGGCTTGCAGGTTGCGATATGGGGGCCTGCGCCATTCTTCCCCGGATCATCGGTCAGGGCAGGGCGGCCGAATTGCTTTATACCGGGCGATCCATGTCCGCAGATGAGGGAGCCGCCTGGGGGTTTCACAACCGGATTGTGGACGCCGATCAGCTGGAAGGCGCGGCGTTGAAGCTGGCAGGCCAGATCGCGGCGGGTCCGAATTTCGGGCACATGATCACCAAGACCATGCTGGCGCAGGAATGGTCGATGTCGATTGAGCAGGCGATCGAGGCCGAAGCGCAGGCGCAGGCCATCTGCATGCAGACCGGAGATTTTGAACGCGCCTATAATGCGTTTGTCGCTAAAGAACGTCCGGTGTTCGAGGGAGACTGATCCATTGGACCGCGTATTTTTTCGATCTCTGGGCACTTCGGGCGGGAGCAATTTGAAATTGAGGATAGGCGGGCGTCGAAATGGCTGATCGAAGTTTTTTGCAGTGGCCGTTCTTGGACGATCGGCATCGGGATCTAGCAACCTCCCTTGAACGCTGGTGTGCGGACAATCTTAACGTAGTTCATGCTGAAATAGATGTTGCTTGTCGCAAGTTGGTCGCGGATCTGGGTGCAGCGGGATGGTTGGAGCATACGGGTGGTGAGCTGGATGTCCGGACGCTTTCGCTGATCCGGGAAACACTGGCCCGCCATGATGGCTTGGCGGACTTTTCCTTTGCGATGCAGGGGTTGGGAACCGGGGCGATCTCGTTATTTGGAACCGACGCGCAAAAGGGAGAGTGGCTGCCGCTGACACGAACCGGAAAGGCGATTGCCGCTTTTGCGCTGACCGAGCCGCAATCGGGATCAGACGTGGCCAATTCGACGATGACCGCCACGCTGGACGGTGATGATTATGTGTTGAACGGCGAAAAGACCTGGATCTCAAACGGGGGTATCGCGGACGTCTATACGCTGTTCGCCCGAACCGGAGAAGCGCCGGGGGCACGAGGATTGAGCGCATTTGTTGTACCCGCTGGGCTACCCGGGTTCGAAGTTGTCGAACGTCTGCAGGTTATTGCGCCGCATCCGTTGGCGACCTTACGATTTACGGATGTACGGATCCCCAAAACAGCCCTTCTCGGAGCGGCCGGTCAGGGGTTCAAAGTGGCGATGGCAACGCTGGATGTGTTTCGAACAACAGTGGCCGCCGCTGCACTGGGTTTCGCCCGCCGGGCGTTGGATGAAGCTTTGTACCGGGTCCACGCGCGCCAGGTGCAGGGTGCGCCGCTTTTCGAATTACAGATGGTGCAAGGTCATATCGCGGACATGGCAATGGATGTGGATGCGGCTGCCCTGCTTGTTTATCGGGCCGCCTGGGCCAAGGATAGCGGGGCCGCGCGGGTTACGCGAGAAGCGGCGATGGCAAAACTGTTTTCAACCGATCAGGCGCAACAAGTTATCGACAAGGCCGTGCAATTACACGGCGGCGATGGTGTCAAATACGGGCAGAAAGTCGAGGAATTGTATCGAGATATCCGTGCGTTGCGTATCTATGAGGGTGCTTCGGATGTTCAGCGTGTTGTGATCGCGCGCCAAACCATGGCCGCGTTTCAAGGAGGGAACTGAGAATGCTTGGACCGACCGCGCATACCGATACCTTTACCCGCAACAATCTACCTCCTGCAGACATGTGGCCCGAATTCAATCTTGAAGGGTTCGAATATCCGGAACGCCTCAATGTGGGGGTGCAATTGACCGATGCAATGGTTGAAAAGGGTTTTGGCGATCACACGGCGCTAATCGGAAATGGCAGACGGCGCACCTACAAAGAGCTTTCCGACTGGACCAACCGCCTGGCGCATGTGCTGGTCGACGACCTGGGTGTGAAACCCGGTAACAGGGTGCTGATCCGATCCGCCAACAATCCGGCGCTGGTAGCCTGCTGGCTGGCCGCAACAAAGGCGGGTGCAGTTGTGGTGAACTCAATGCCCATGTTGCGGGCCGCTGAGTTGAAGGCGATTGTAGACAAAGCCGAGATCACCCATGCACTGTGCGACATGCGGCTTATGGATGAGTTGGAGACTTGTGCAAAGGATTCTCGCTTTCTCAAATCCGTGATCGGGTTTGATGGCACGTCAAATCATGATGCCGAACTGGACCGGCTTGCGCTGGAAAAACCGGTGCGTTTCGACGCAGTCGAGACTGGGCGTGACGACGTGGCGCTACTGGGTTTTACGTCAGGTACAACCGGCGACCCCAAAGCCACGATGCATTTTCATCGTGATCTGCTGATCATAGCGGACGGATACGCCAACGAGGTTCTGGGCGTGACCGAAAGGGATGTGTTCATTGGTTCGCCGCCGCTGGCTTTTACATTCGGTTTGGGCGGACTTGCGATTTTTCCGTTGCGTTTTGGCGCGGCGGCCACACTGCTGGAACAAGCCAGCCCGCCGAATATGGTTGAAATCATCGAGCAGTACAAAGCAACCGTCTGTTTCACAGCGCCAACTGCTTATCGTTTCATGTTGCAGGCGATGGAAGAGGGCGCTGATTTGTCTTCTCTGCGGGCGGCTGTCTCTGCTGGCGAAACTCTGCCAGCACCGGTCTATGACGCCTGGATCGAAAAGACCGGCAAGCCGATGCTGGATGGTATTGGTGCGACCGAGATGCTGCACATCTTTATATCAAACCGATTTGACGATCACCGCCCCGCTTGTACTGGTAAACCGGTAACCGGCTACGAGGTGCGCATTCTGGACGACGATGGCAACGATATGCCCGCTGGCGAGGTCGGAAGACTGGCGGTGCGCGGTCCGACCGGTTGTCGTTATCTGGCTGACGACCGACAAGCAATTTACGTGCAAAACGGCTGGAACGTGACTGGCGACAGCTTTGTGATGGACGAGGAAGGGTATCTACACTTTGCCGCCCGCAGCGACGATATGATTGTATCGTCTGGCTATAATATTGCCGGGCCCGAGGTCGAAGCCGCGCTGCTTTCACATTCGGCAGTGTCGGAATGTGGGGTGATCGCCGCCCCGGACGAGGCGCGCGGACAAATTGTACAGGCGCATGTAGTGCTGGCTGATGGCTATGACGCCAGCGATGAAACGATCAAGCTCCTGCAGGATCATGTCAAAGCAAGTATCGCTCCATACAAATATCCGCGAAGCATCAAGTTTTTGGATGCTCTCCCTAAAACGCAGACCGGAAAGATCCAAAGATTCCGCCTCAAACCCTGAGGTGGCAATCATCGCGTCCAAGAACCACGTAAGGGCATTTTGCCCCCCTGGTACAGTCACCATGGGCTGGCAGGATTGGCCTCAGGCGCGTTCCAGAATAATGGCCGTCCCTTGACCGACACCAATGCACATTGTGCACAGGGCATAACGTTTTCCGCTACGCCGCAACTGATGCGACGCTGATAGAACCAGCCGCGCACCGGTCATACCCAGTGGATGGCCCATTGCTATGGCACCGCCATTTGCGTTGACGTGTTCAGCATCATCAGCAATGCCCAGTTCTCGCAGACAGGCCAGCCCCTGACTGGCAAACGCCTCATTCAATTCGATGATATCCATATCTTCGATAGTCAGCCCTGTCCGCGCCAAAAGCTTGCGAACTGCCGGAACGGGGCCAATGCCCATAACACGCGGTTCAACCCCGGCTGAGGCGCTACCGACCACGCGGGCCATCGGCGTCAACCCATGGGTTTCGATGGCTTTTTCAGATGCCAGCAGCAGGGCCGCGGCCCCGTCATTCACACCCGAAGCATTGCCTGCCGTCACGCTCTTATCTGTTCCGTTAATCCCGCGAAGCATAGCCAGTTTTTCCAGTTGTGTGCTGGGCCGGGGATGTTCGTCTGTGTCAAACACAATCGGTTCGCCGCGACGCTGCGGGATCGAAATAGGCGCGAGTTCATCTGCAAACAGACCAGCCGCATGCGCCGCCTGCCAGCGTTGTTGCGAGAGCAGCGCAAAGGCGTCCTGATCTGCGCGACTTATGCCCCAGTCTTCGGCGACATTGTCTGCGGTTTCCGGCATGCTGTCGATCCCGAAGGCTGCCTTCATCGCAGGATTCACAAAGCGCCAGCCAATCGTCGTATCGTGAATTTCAGCAGCACGGCTATAAGCGGTATCACTTTTCGGCATCACAAACGGCGCCCGGGTCATGCTTTCCACTCCACCGGCGATGACGAGGTCATATTCTGCCGCCTTGATTCCGCGCGCAGAAACAGACACCGCATCCATACCCGAAGCGCAAAGCCGGTTTACCGTGAAGCCCGCCACCTCGACCGGTAGGCCGGCCAACAGCCCGGCCATCCGGGCGACGTTGCGGTTATCTTCACCTGATTGATTGGCACAACCCAGCACGATCTCATCCAGCACGGACCAGTCGACGGACGAATTGCGCCCGACAAGAGATCGAATGACGTGTGCGGCCATGTCGTCGGGCCGGATCTGGGACAAAGAGCCCCCGTAACGTCCGATTGGAGTCCGAACTGCGTCGCAGATGAATGCTTCCATGGTTACCCCAGTTCAGACATTTGGCGCGATATAAGCTGTGGCCTCGATTTCAAGCAATGCCTCGTCTTCGACCAGATCCTTTATCATGATCATCGACATAGCAGGGAAATGCTTGCCCATTATTTTTCGGTAGGCTTGACCCACCTCCCGCTGATTGGCGAGGTATTCAGCTTTGTCTTTAACAAACCATGTCAGACGGCCGATATCTTCGACTTCGCCCCCGGCCGCGCGGACAATGGCGACGATGTTGGACAGGGTTTGTTCCATCTGGCCGATAAAATCCTTGGCGACAAATTCCTGTTGAGCGTTCCAGCCGATCTGACCGCCGACATGCAAGGTGCCGTCTGCCATTAACATGCCATTCGCATATCCAAGAGCCGGAGCCCAGCCTTCGGGTTGAATGGTTTGCGGTTTCATTCTTGTGGTCCCATTAGTTGTTCCAGTTTTTTCCTTACCGATTTGGGCCAAGGCGTCGATTTCGTGTTTGCATCAATACAGACCATCGTGTTGACGACTGTGAACCTCAACTGATTGTCGCACCATCCCTCGGTACGCAGTTGTAGGCTGGATTTCCCCAGCCGTTCGACAGAGACACACATGTCCAAAACGTCGCCATGTCGACTGACAGCGGAGAAAGTCGCCTCAAGCGCCACCGTTGGCCCCGCGTGGGTTTGGTGCATGTGCTCGAATGGCCATCCAATCTGATCGCTGAACAATGCTTCTATCGCATCGTTCACCATCTCGAAGTAACGCGGATAGAAAACTATCCCAGCCGGGTCGCAATGCCGGAACAGGATTTTTTGAGTCACTGAAAAAGGCGCACATGGCCCAGGCAATGGCCGCCTCCACGAAATTGTCACACTGGTTCATGGTATTCTATGTGTGCAGTCTGTAGTGTTCAAGCTTAGAAATTTTGAACTTAAAGTAAATTGTTACAGCGCCGCCGTTCTTGCATGCAAATTTGGGTGATTTGGCTGGAGAACTGCAACTTAGTGACTATGCCCCACTTAAGTAGTCCGCCGTTACGTATAAGGAAATCGGAGAATTCGCGATAGGAAACAAGCGACAAAAGCCGGACGAGATTGTCACGAAGCTGCGGCAGATTGAGGTGCTTGTTGAGTAAGGAATGACGCGGTTCTATGCAATCCGCGAGGTTAGCATGGTCGCGCACTCGTCTCGGTATCGCTCACAGTTTTGAATTGGCTGGAACGTTCTTCCAACGCCTGATTGAAACTCAGAAGGCGGGTTTCTAGGGCTGTGGCTTCTTCTGGCGTCACATCCTGCAAAAGTTCGTCAATCCAGGACTTGTGTGCCACCGCCTGCCGTTGGAATTCTATTTGGCCTTTTCCTGTAAGGCAGACCCGAAAGGCTCGCCTGTCGCCAGGTACGGCCGTGCGTTCAGCCAGACCCTCCACAGCCAGCCTGTCAATTATTCCAGTTACATTCCCATTGGACACGCGCAATAACCCTGAAAGTTCGCTCATCTTAAGGCCATCAGGATAGCGGGAAAGGGCGACCATCACATCAAAACGCGGCAAAGTCGTATCAAAATCCCGTTTCAAATTCTGCCGCAGCTGGGCCTCGATCATCCGTGAAGTTTTCAGAAACCGGAGCCAAAGGCGCAGATTTTCTTTTCCATCGCCAACGCTTGCCTGTTCTAGTTCCGGGTCCAAGAGTATTCCCCTAAGTTTGGCACAAGTTTTTGATATTTCGCGCTCTGATCTGCAGCTTAGCCGCAATCAAGTGACGCGAGAATTTGCCCCAATTCAGATACCCATAACTCTAAATATTTTTACTTAAATATTCAATGTCGATATTAAAGTGTTTTGGCCGCGAAGAGGCCATTCAGGCACTTGCTGTACCTGAGACTCCTGAAACCATGAATTTCTAGCTGAACTATCAGCAACCAGCCCTTCGTTTATTACGCAGAGAACGGCCGGAAAGAGCCCAACTTGTGTATTTGATTTCATAGCTGTTCGCGCCCGCAGTTCAGATTTTTCCGCGCGGGCATCATCTTGAACACGGCAACTGCTGTGCAAGACTGCGGTTGCGCAGTCATTTGCGGATGCCGGAAAGCGATTTCAGTCGACACCTCGGGCGGAAAGTATCCAGTCGCGGACAATCTTAGCCTCTGGCGTCAGCGGTCGGGATTTGGACCAGACCAGATAAAACCCCTTTCCGGTTCTCCACGTCCATTCTGGTCTCGCGGCCAGCATACCTTGCTGAATCAGCGGTTCGACAATGTGATGCCAACCGAAGGCAAATCCTTCACCCGCCATTGCCGCTTGCAGGACTAGAGCGTAGTCGTTTAGGCGCAAACCACTACGGGGCGTGACTTCGGTGATGCCGAATTCGCGAAACCATTGATCCCACGAAGGACGCTCGCGAATGGGTTCTTCCAAATGAATGAGGCGTTGGTTCAGCAGGCCCGGTACGCTCCGGAGGGTCACTGCCGCAGCCATGACGAGGGGTGATGCGACGGGGTATATCACTTCGTCCGATATCAACTGCGCCTCGCAGTCCGGCCAATTGCCATCTCCGAGCCGTACCGCAAGGCTTATGGTTTCAACGGCCAGGTCCGGTTCTCGGTCACTGGATTGCAGACGCAGATCAATATCAGCGTGATTTTTCTGAAAAGACGCGATGCGGGGCATAAGCCAGTAATTGTTGAACGCCGAAGAGGCGCTGAGCGTGACGTGATCGTTGCTGGCAAACTGCCGGATCGACGCTGCGGAATGTGACAGCATCTCGAAGGCGCGGGTGACATCGGCAAACAGACGGGTTCCAGCGTTTGTCAAAGATATCCGACGATGGCTACGCCGGAATAATACAGCACCAAGCGAAGTCTCCAACTGCTTGATTGAAGCACTGACCGCTGGTTGCTGCACGTTGAGCTCCTGCGCCGCTCGCGTGAACGATTGCAGGCGGGCGGCGGCCTCAAATACGACCAGATGGCGGGGTGAGCCCAGTTGTTTCCAGAGTTTTTGCATAATCTGTGTTTATGCTAAACATACAATTTTTCAAGCGTCACAACGCTGCAGTCCTAAAGGTAATATCATGCGAAACATTGGAGTGACTCATAATGGCTCGGCGCGCACGTCAATCCCGATCCCGCGGTTCTGAGACCGGTTCGGTTCCGGCTTTCCCCTATATTCAGCGTCATCTGGCTTATTTTGACCCTCTGAACGAAGAGGATATGGCCCGTCTCGAAGCGCAGGTTGACTGGATATTCGAAGATGTCGGGATCGCCTTTCGCGACGACCCCGAAGCGTTGGCGCTTTGGCAAAAGGAAGGTGCTCGGATCGATGGTGACATTGTTCGCGCCGATGCGTCGTGGATTCGTAGTTTGTGTTCGAAAGCGCCTAAAAGCTTCACTCAGGTTGCGCGCAACCCCGAGCGATCGGTTGTCATTGGTGACGGCAATCAGGTCTTTGCGCCGGTTTATGGTGCGCCTTTCGTTCGCGACCTGGAAGGAGGCCGTCGGTATGGAGATCTGGAGTCCTTCGAGAAGCTGGTTAAGCTAACTTATATGCACCCGAACCTGCATCACGGCGGGTTCGTGACCTGCGAACCCTGCGACGTGCCGGTCAGCAAGCGCCATTTGGACATGATGTTCACGCACATGACCATGAGCGACAAGCCGCATCTGGGTGCGATCACCGAGATGAGCCGTGCGCAAGACAGCGTCGACATGGCTGAGATCGTCTTTGGCGCAGACTTCATGGAAGAAAACTGCGTGATCATGGGCAACGTGAACACGAACTCGCCGCTACTGGTTGACCGGGTGGTGACAGAGTCGGCGCGGGTTTACTCGTCACGTGGTCAGGGTCTGATCGTGGTGCCGTTTATCTTGTCCGGCGCAATGGGTCCGGTCAGCACAGCCGCCAGCGTTGCTCAGGCGATGGCCGAAGCGATGATGGTATGCGCTTATGTGCAATTGTTACGCCCTGGCGCGCCCTTTGTGCTGGGTAACTTCCTGTCTTCAATGTCGTTGAAATCCGGTGCGCCAACTTTTGGCATGCCCGAGCCGGTGATCTCGAACTACACCATCGGCCAGTTGGCCCGCCGCGCGGGTCTGCCGTTGCGCTGTGGTGGCTCGCTGACGGCGTCCAAGATCGAAGACGCGCAGGCGGCTTATGAATCAGCAGACTCGATGCACTCGACCATGTTGGCCGGTGCCAACTTTGTTCTGCATTCGGCCGGATGGCTGGAAGGTGGCCTGTGTACCGGTTTTGAGAAGCTAATCATGGATGCAGATCGTCTGGGCAGTTATCAGAAGGTACTGAGTCAGGGTCTTGATACCAGCGACGAAGCCTTCGCTCGGGACGCGTATGGCGAGGTCGGGCCCGGCGGGCACTTCCTCGGCTGCGGTCACACGATGCGCAACTATCAGACCGCATTCTATGAACCTAAGCTCAGCGACAGCGAGAATGTGGAAAGCTGGGAGGAAGGCGGCGCCAAGGACATGCGCCGCCGCGCCTATGAGCGCTGGAACCAGATGCTCAACGAATACCAACCGCCCGCGATGGACGAGGCCAAGAAAGAAGAACTGACCGCCTATGTGGCGCGCCGCAAAGAGGAAATCCCGGATGCCTGGTATTAAGATTACCGGTGTTCGGGCGACCCCGGTCAATATCCCGTTGGAAAAACCGATGTGGTGGACCGGCGGGCATTATCCGGGCACGTCGAAAACCATCATCGAGGTTGAGACGGATCAGGGCCTCGTCGGTTTGGGTGAGGCTCCGTCGGTTGGTGTGGTAGAGGCAATTCGCGCCATGGGCGAACGTCTGATTGGCACGGACCCGCTGGATATAGCGGTCTGCGAAAGCTTATGCGTGCCGCCCTGGCAGATCGTGCAGAACACCGATGACAATTCGGTGGTGAAAGCCTTTGGCGCAATTGAAATTGCTCTTTGGGACCTGCGCGGCAAGGTGGCGGATGAGCCTCTCTATCGCTTGCTGGGCGGTGCGGTGCGCAAAAATATCCCCTTCACCGAGTATTTCGGGTACCGCGAAGGCGGCGAGATGAGCCCGGAGGCTGTCGTCGACTACTGCATCCGCATGCGCGAGGAACATGGCAGTACCATGTTCGAGGGCAAGTTGATCCTCGGTAACCCCGAGCTTGAGATCGACACGGTCAAGGCCCTGCGTCACGGTCTGGGCCGTGAGGCGATGATCCGTCTGGACAGTAACATGCAGTGGAGCCTGCCCACCGCCATGCGCGTCTTCCGCGAGATCGAGCCCTACAACATTCGCAACTACGAAGACCCGGTTGCCACTTTTGAGGAGATGGCGGAGCTGCGCCGTTACTTCACCATTCCGATCTCGACTCATGTGCCGGAAATCCGCAAGGCGGTAGCTTTGGGTGCACCCAATTACATCGTCACCAATTTCGCCGTGCTGGGTGGGATTTCCCGCGCTGTGAGGTTCATTGGCGCGTGTGAGGCGATGGGCATCGGCTTCTGGTGCTATTCTGGTGATGCCGGGATCGCCACTGCCGGATATCTGCACATGTCTGCGGCGATGCCGTGGATATCCGAACCCTCGCAATCGCTGTTCCGCTGGCAGATCGGCGACGTGATCGAAGGCGGGCCTTTCCGCCAGAAAAACAACGTGATTTCCGTGCCCGAGGGTCCCGGCCTTGGGGTTTCTCTGGATCGCTATGCCCTTGCCCATTGGCACAACCATCTGGTCGAGAACGGACCGCTTGACCACTTCCATGACCCCGCAATTCCCGGTCGTTTCCGCCGGTTGCCCCTCAACTGAGAGAGACTCAAAATGCCTGAGATTCAAAAAGACGAAACCACGTCTGGCAAAAAGCTTCCGTCCCACGCCAAGGTCGTTGTCATCGGCGGCGGCGTTGTGGGCTGTTCGATCCTATTCCACCTGGCCAAGTTCGGCTGGAAAGACGTTGTCCTGCTGGAACGCGATGAACTGACATCTGGTTCAAGTTGGCACGCAGCCGGTCAGATCCACACCATTAGCTCGGACCCCAACATCTCGCGTCTGCAGAGCTATACCATCGACCTCTATAAAGAAATCGAGGAAACCTCGGGCCATTCGGTCGGCATGCACATCACCGGTGGTTTCTACGCGGCTTCGACCAAGGAATGGTACGACTACCTCAAGCGGGAGCGCTCGAAAGCGCGTTACATGGGCCTGCATCAGGAATTCATCAGCCCGCAGGAACTGGCCGAGCGTCACCCGCTGATTGATCCCAAACACTACCACGCCGCCCTCTGGGACGAACAGGACGGTGATGTAGATCCGTCGGGCGCGACTTACGCTTTCGCGAAATCCGCCCGTCACCACGGCGCGCAATACTTCACCCATTGCGGTGTTACTTCGATGAGCCAGCGCCCCGATGGCAGTTGGGATCTGACCACCCCCAAAGGCGTTATCAACGCCGCGCAGGTTGTGAATTGCGGCGGCCTCTGGGCGCGCGAAGTGGGCCACATGTCGGGCATCCACCTGCCCGTACAGCCGATGGAGCACCACTACCTGATCACCGACGCGATCCCGATGATCAAAGAGCGAATGGAAAGCATGGGTGAAGCCGGTCGTCTGCCGGCGGGCATCGACTATGAGGCCAACATCTATTTCCGACAGGAACGCCATGGCATGCTGCTAGGCACCTACGAGCCGAAATCGACTCCATGGAAGGTCGACGGTACGCCATGGGATTTCGGGCACGAGCTGCTGCAACCCGACCTGGACCGCATCGCCGACCGTCTGGAAATGTCGTTCGAGCGTATCCCGGCCATTGGAGAATCCGGCATCAAGGACACCATTAATGGCCCGTTCACCTTTGGGCCCGATGGCAACCCGATGATTGGCCCTGTTCCGGGCATGAAGAACTACTGGGTCGCCGTGGGCGTCATGGCAGGCTTCTGTCAGGGCGGCGGTGTTGGCCTGACCATGGCCGAGTGGATGATCGACGGCGAACCTTCGATTGACGTCTGGGCGATGGACGTGGCGCGGTTTGGCGAGTTTGCAACGCCGGACTGGGGCACCATCAAGTCCTCGGAAAACTACGAGCGCCGCTTCGTGATGACCTTCCCGAACGAAACGCTGCCCAAGGGCCGGATGCAGAAAACCACCGCGCTCTATGATCGTCTGATCGACAAGGGTGCCGTGATGGGTCAGGGCTTTGGTCTGGAAAACGCGCTGTGGTTTGCTGACAACGCCGAGGACGCGCATGAAACCCCGACCTTCGAGCGCAACCGCAGTCACGACTATGTTGCGCGTGAAGTAAAAGCGGTACAAGAGGCCGTGGGCGGTATCGAGATCGCAAACTTCGCCAAGCATGAGTTCAAGGGCGCCAGCGCGCGTGACTACCTGAACCGCACTCTGGCCGGTTACGTCCCGAAACCGGGCCGTCTGGCGCTAACCCCGATGCTGACCGAAAAAGGCCGTCTCTATGGAGACCTGACCGTCGCATGTCTAGCCGATGAGCACTTCATGCTGTTCGGTTCGGGCGCGATGCAGGATGCGCATAGCCGCTGGTTCCAAAAGGACCTGCCGGCGGATGTGAGCTATGCCAATGTCTCGGATGACTGGCACGGGATTGCACTGTCCGGCCCCAAATCGCGCGAGCTGCTGGCGCGCATCACCCGCGACGACGTTAGCGCCGATGCCCTGAAGTTCCGCGATCTACGTCAAACCTTCGTGGGCGGTGTGCCGGTGATCCTAAACCGTATCTCGTTCTCGGGTGAGCTGGGCTTTGAGATCTACTGCAAGCCGATGTACCTACTGCGTCTGGCCGAGGCGATCGAAGAGGCTGGTGCCGATCTGGGCTATCGCTGGTACGGTGCACGCGCGCTGATGTCCTTGCGTCTAGAAAAGGGCTGGGGCGTCTGGACCACCGATTTCCGTCCCGACTTCAACGCGGTCGAAGCCGGCATGGATGTATTCATCAACTGGAAGAAGGACTTTGTCGGCAAGGGCGTGACTCTGAAGTTCAAGGAACATGGAGTTGCCCGCAAGCTGGTCACCCTGACCATCGACGTGGACGGCATCGATGTTTCGAACGATGAGGCGATCCTGAAAGACGGTGAAGCGGTCGGTTATGTCTCGTCCGGCGGCTACGGCCACCGCGTCGGCAAGTCTATGGCGATGGGCTATGTCGCCTCGGGCAGCGCGGCACCGGGAAGCAAGCTACAGGTGGAAATCCTGGGCGAGTTCTATGATGCCGAAGTGCTGGGCGGTCCGCTGTACGATGCCAATGGTTCGAATATGAGGGCGTGAGAAAGGAAAACCAAAAATGGGTCGACCCGAGATCAATTTTGTACAGTCAAGCATCAGGTCAGTTGAACTCAACAGGTTCCTCTTTCTGATTATACCGGGCCTCTCGGCACTGGAATTGGGATCAGGGATTGACTCATTCGCGGCGGCCAACGTGGCCTCTGGCTGTTGTGTGTTCGAGGGCTATGTTACAAAGCTCTAGCTATTGCCGCGCTTGGCATTAGCCCGTGGATGGTTTTCGGTCCCGACTAGTCAAAGACCAACTCATAATCTCCGTTAAGGGCGCGCAATTTCCGCGACGGCACGAGTCTGCACAGTCTCGCTACCTGTTCGTTGCCATTGGGAAAATGCTGCTCGTCGCACCAAAGTTTGCTTCTGCGAAGCTGCAGTGGTGCGGCCTTCAAGCATAGCTACGGTGGCTCTAGGTTGATCGCGATGTCGCGAGTTTGCCCAGATCCCAGAAAATGTCGCTGCACCGAAGACTTGGGCAATGCCCATTTTCGGGCTGCAGTTACCTGTTCGATGCTGTGCTAGGAACGGAAATTAAGTGACCTGCAATTCTGTATAGAGCTAGTTTCGACATGTCCGCACCATGTTTACATCTACCAGGTTCAAACCCAAGGTTCCGACGGCAGGGGCCTCAAGTAGGTTTAAGGCCTCAGCAGAAGGTCATCATTTTTCGCTTTAGTCGACGTTTTCTGCCACCGCGAACCGACGGAACGCATATTGCATCGCGACCAACGCCAAAAGCCCGAACAAGGTCAATGTTATCCAACTGGCCAACCCCAATAGAACCCAAGAGGGTCTTATCGTTGTGAATGTGAATAGCCCGACGGCAGCCGAAGCCGCCGCAGCGGCAAAAATGGCAATCGACTTCGCAATGAACTCGACAAGTGATCGACCAAGAAATTCGAAGTCTGCTCGTCCCATCGGGAGGAGTTTTGTCGGAAACAAAAGATGTATCGTGTTCTCAACGGTATAGAGAAGCACAGTCAACGGGAACACAAAAGCAGCAAGGACTAGTGCATCGGATAAGTCGACTCCGTCTTGAAAGACGGCGATGCTGACGATCATCGTCACGGCAACGACACAGGCCAGAACCACCTGTGTCACAAGCTGACCTGCGCAGATGCGCCATGGTGTGATGGGCAGGGTCTTGTAAACTTCCATCCGGCTCAGGTCGCCGCGAAAGTCGCAAACCAGTGTTCGAGGCAGGATGAACACAAAAAAGATGTAGAAAAACAACACGGCCCGCGAGTCTGTGACCGATATACCGGCCGCGGAAAGGATTGGCCCGACACAGGCAGCCACACCAATAAACACGGCGACGACCCTGAATGAACTGCGGGCAACGTTGAGAGCCTGACGCCAGGCAATCGGCCCCAAACCAACTACAATAGGCGCACGACGGATCGAAGGTATTTCGGTCCGTTCAGTAGCCCAGAACGATCCGCCTTGCTTTATGCGCTCCCATCGGTCGCTCTGTCGGGCGTTTTCCTTTAAGGCACGATCGGTCGTGCGCGCGTCGAGCTTGATTGCAAGATGCAACAGCGCAGCGTTTATGAGGATCGCGATTGAGGCCCAAACGAATAGGTGCGGAAAAAGCGATGGCGCTACGAAAAGTTCGGAAAACACGATATAGGGTGACAGGATAATGGTACCGACCCACGAGTGGCGAAATTCGAATAGAAGGTCGAATAGGCTGCGCTCGGGCGTCATCCAAGCGTAGGCCACGGTGACGGTCGCAGCGGCGGAAAGCAGCGCAATTGCGGGCCAACGAAACCGTGCAAGCGTGCTGCCTTCCAATGCTTGCCCAGCCATGCCGATGACGGCGCTGTTCAACTGCACGAAGACGAGAGTCAGGAGCGAGGCGATGAACGCAGTCAGGGCGGAGCCCGTTTGCGCCTGCGCAAAGATGGTGATGAGTGCACTACTTAAGGTGGCACCAGCAACGTAGGCGCCGAATTTGTAGATGATCAGGTCGCGCCGACGGAACGGCCCGGTAAAAAGAAAATTGATCTCTGTAGGCGAAAAATGAAACGTAGGGCCAGTGGACAACACGACCGTCAGCAGGGACATCGCAAGCATACCGAGCGGCATGTAAGTGCTGATCTGCGCGCTTAAAGCTTGGCGATCTGAGGCGGCGTCAGCCAAGAACCCCGTTTCCAGAGAGGAGCCGTTTGCCACCAGCAGCAGCCAAATGATCCCGCAAAAAGCAACGGAAAAGAGCAGACCGCGCAAAGTTGTCAATTGGATCAGACGCAGACGAATGCCGCCACGCAGGCGCATCAAAAGAAGACGAAAAAGCGCGGAATCCATATTTTAAACTTCAGCCACTTCTTTGTCTTGGGTGATGCTGAAATACGCCTCTTCTAGGGCCGAGTTACTGTCGGTCTCGCCGACCTCGCTCAGCACGTCGCTCATCGTGCCAAACCTGCGGCACTCACCAAGGTTCAACACCATAATATGCGTGCACAAGTTCTCGAACAGGCTCAAAAGATGCGAGCTGATGATGATGGCGGCACCAGAATGCGCACGTTCGCGGATCGCCTGCTGGATGCCTCGGATCCCCTGCGGATCGAGCCCCGTCAGGGGCTCATCGAACAGGATCACCTTGGGATCGTGCAAAAAGGCACAGGCGATCGCCACCTTCTGGCGCATGCCGCGAGACAAGTTATGGACGAGCGTATCGCGCTTATGAGTAAGCTCGAAGGACTCAAGAAGCGCTTCGGCGGTTTCCTCAAAATCTACAAGTTGGTAAGCCGCTGCAGTGAAGGCCAGGTGCTCCCAGACCGTCATGGTGTCAAAAAGCCGCGGATCATCAGGAATATAGCCGATATTCCGTTTGGCTTCGATTGGCTCCCGTACAATGTCATGGCCCGCAACAAAGAGGCGCCCCGAGGTCGGCGGGACAATCCCACACAAGGCACGCAGGGTCGTCGTTTTGCCTGCACCGTTCGAACCGACCAGCCCTAGGATTTGGCCGGGTTCAACCGAAAAGCTAAGGTCTTTCACGGCCGTGAAGCCTTTGTATTGTTTGCTGAAGTTCGTGACTCTGATCATGTGCTCGTTGCTCGAGATTCTCTGGTTTTCCGCCAGCCAAGCCGGCTGACATAGGCTCCAACACCACTCACTTCATCGAAATTTTGGACTAATTCATGTCAATTCTAAGTCCAAAACTGATTTTCAAGTCGTTTACTATGCCGATAGCTGAATGAAACATTGGAAATACGCAGTTGGCGCACTGGGATGTGCTAAAGGTTGCGTCGATTTGCTGTAGCAAAAGAAGTGGTGAGTTCTGACTGCTGACTTTCCAAAGCTGACATTCCGTTGTCAGACCTGAATGTCTGCAAAGTCCGCAGAACGTGAATTTGACTATCCATTGGTTTCGCATTCGCGGCGAATGGCAGGAATGCGGACCTGCAACTGTAGCATCAATAAGCCAAGCTGAGTGTCTGCAGTGGGCCGATGAAAAGATGTGTTGGGTTCAGCCGTTGAACCGAATTGGAGCATCGCCTTCTGACCAAATTGTGTACTTGTTCATCACCAGAAAAAATTCTTCACTGCCCAGGAATTGGTCCAGCCAAGCCACTAAATTCGGCCACTTTTGTGCGTCAAACCAGGTCCGGTCTATATGTGCAAACTGACGAACAAATGGCAGAAGCGCCAGATCGGCTAGGGTAGGGCGATCTCCGAAAAGCCAGGCCCGCCCAGTTAACCGCTCGTTGAGGTCGAACAAGTAGCTAGACGCTTTCCTGCGTTCTTCGTTGACGTCTAAATCTGGATGCCGCGTGGCGTATTTTGTGTGATCTAATGCAGACTTGAATGGTCCGTCATTTGCCGTAATGAGGTCCCAACCTTCCTGAGGCATGTCCAATAGCCGTTGCGGATCATTTTGTTGGAGCGCCCAGATCATGATTTCCAGGCTTTCATCTATGACTTTGTCAGGAAGTCGAAGCGCGGGCACTGTGCCGGATGGCGATGTTTTTAAGAAGGCCTCTGGTTTGTCCCGCAAGAGAATTTCGCGCAGTTCAACTGTAACTTGTGAGCTCGCCAAAGCGAGTCGGGCCCTTATCGCGTATGGGCAGCGACGGAACGTCCATAAGATCGGGTAATCAGCCATACGAGGATCTATCTCCAATCTACCAGAGAGGTCAAACTTCCCATCGTATGCCAGCTGGTATTCCTGCTGGTACTCCACGCGCGGGTATTGAACATCAGTTGCGTTTAGCTTTTGCGTCAAGGACCGGCATCAAGGTTAGGTATTTGGAATGGCAAGAGGGCGACCTCGAGGATCAACGCAATGATTATGATGCAACGTCTGTCCTACGTGACACGTTGAACCATCTCAATATTACCGACATCCAAGCGGTACTGAACGCAAAATACAGTCACGTCTGGCTCTTCTTCTTGTCATTTTGCAATAGTGACAAGTGTTTCTTGGCATCAGATTTCTGAGAAAGGAGAATAGTCGCATAACCGAATGTGCGAGAACTGCTGAGAATCTGAGGGTTGGCGGTAAGTAAGGGTCGTCTGGAGTTCAGCAACGGACTTTCTTCCCGAAGTCAGATGAGGGAGAATTTGGAGTCGCACCTCATGCGACATTGCTTTGAGAATGCTTGTGATCGCTACGGCGTTACTTTCGATCTTTTCGTTCAAGACTTCCTCCACTAGTTACCTGGGCTTTCTCTGCGCAAACAGCATCTAATCTCATGGATTCAAGTGGGAGAGGCATTTCCAACCCTGCCAGAGAACGTTTATGGCGGAGAAACTTTATACACTAATTCTCGATGGATACCTCTGTAGGGAGGGCACGACAATGCGATGCGCCACCGCTGCGCTCACGGCAGATTTCCTTGATGGCATTTAGATAAACTGTGCAGGCATTCCGCTACATGCAAAATTAAGCTGAAAAATTGGGCGAACTGGCGGCCTGATGAAGAGTTTAGTGGCCGTGGAATTGCGATCAATGAATCTTGGGCTCACTTCAGACCCTATGAACCAACATCTGACTGTCGTTGTAGTCGAACAGAACAAAGAGCGTGCTTTTGCGATTGTGGATGCTCTCAAAGAGGCCGGAGAAGTACACGTCTCCGTAATCGGCAGTGTCTCCGGGTTGGCACGTAAAATTGCTACGCACAGCCCAGACCTTGTCCTGATCGATATCGACAACCCCTCACGCGATATGCTGGAAGAGTTGACCGTTGCCTCCGGTCCGATGGAACGACCAGTGGCTATGTTCGTCTCGGGTGCTGCGGGCGGATTAGCGAAAGCCGCCGTTGAGGCCGGGGTATCAGCCTATGTAGTCGATGGCCTGCAAGCCGATCGCATCAAACCTGTGATCGATACCGCCATAGCCCGGTTTCAGGTACTTCGCCAGATGCGGACCGAACTGGCCGAGACCCGCCGTGCTTTGGAAGAACGCAAGGTGATTGACCGCGCCAAAGGGTTGTTGATGAAAGCCAGGGGTGTGTCGGAAGACGAGGCCTATGCCCTGATGCGCAAAACCGCGATGAATCAGAACCGCCGGGTTGCAGATGTGGCCGAAGCCTTGGTCACGGCTTCGGGGTTGTTGTCATGAGAACTGTAACCTTGCCTGTCGCCTATATGCCTTTGGTTGACGCGGCCCCGTTGATTGTCGCGCGCGAGATGGGGTTTGACCATGCCGAAGGCGTGTCGCTGGACCTGCGACCAGCCCCGTCGTGGTCTTCATTGCGCGATATGCTGGCCTTTGGGCATGTGGACGCGGCGCACCTGTTGTCACCTGTACCCGTTGCGATGGCCTTGGGTTTGGGCGGTATTGCGACGCCGCTGTCCGCCTTGTCTGTCCTATCCCTGAACGGCAACATCATAGGTGTTGGAACTCAATTGGCAGGACGCCTGACCGACCAGGGCTATGGCTTCGATTTTACTGATGCAGCTGCAGCTGGGGCTGCGTTGGCAAAGGCTGCCGGCGACGTTTTGGTGTTCGGAGTGCCTTTTCCATTTTCGATGCATGTCGAACTGCTGCGTTATTGGGTTGCGGGAACCGAACTGGCTTCGAAGCAAGTCGAAATCCGCACTGTCCCGCCCCCTCTGATGGCGCAGGCGCTTGCAGGTGGTGAGATCGATGCCTTCTGCGTGGGCGAGCCTTGGGGCTCATTCGCCGTGGATGACAATGTTGGCGCGTTGCTGTTGCCCGGTAAGGCGATCTGGACCTGCGCACCTGAAAAGGTGTTGGCGGTTAGAAACGACTGGGCCGAAACCGAGCCGCATTTGCTGCGCAGCCTCTTGCGGGCCGTTTGGCGCGCGGGACGTTGGCTCTCAAACACGGACAGCCGAACAACTGCGTCCGAGATGCTATCGCGCAAAAATTACCTCAATGTCTCACCCGAACTAATCGACCGTTCATTAATGGGCGAATTCACAATCTCGGCGCGCGGCGAGCAACGCCATGTGGATGGGTTTGTCGAGTTCTTTGATGGCGCTGCCACCTTCCCATGGCGCAGCCAAGCCAAGTGGATCGCGCATCAGCTAGCACAACGGAACGGGATCGATGTCAGCACAGCCGAACGTCAGGCCGCCCGTGTCTTTCGCAGCGACCTCTATCGGCGCGAGCTATTCGGGCTGGGTGTCGAAACCCCCGGAGCGTCAGAGAAGCTGGAAGGGGCGCTTCCTGAGTCGACCACCGTAGCCTCGACAAACGGAAGCTTGATTCTGGCGCCGAACGTCTTCTTCGACCGTCGCATTTTCGAGCCAACGGGGTAAGAGTGCTCAAAATTTTTGCAGCGCAGCATCAAATCGCGCTGCATCGCAGAAAAATCACACTTTGACGCTCAAAATTGGGTGACGGCCCGGATCAAGGGTGACTTAATCGGGACATCGGAAGGCAACGACGCCCACCGACGGAATTCGCCCACAATCCAGGGCACCTTACAAGAGCAAAGCCGCTCGACCATCCGCCACCTCCTCCCGGCGGACTGTGTCGGCGGCTTTTTTGTTTGCCCAAGAGGTTGGGCTGAACCGAAAGGGATCGAGATGAATAAGCTTCTTTTAGGCCTCGTCGCAACGACGGCGCTTGTGTCTCCGGCACTGGCCGAATTGGAACTGGAAAAAGACGAACTGACTTTTGGCTTTATCAAACTTACCGATATGGCGCCGCTGGCTGTCGCTTACGAGAATGGGTACTTTCTGGACGAAGGCCTGTTCGTGACGCTGGAAGCACAAGCCAATTGGAAAGTCCTATTGGATGGCGTAATCGACGGGCAGCTTGACGGCGCACACATGCTGGCCGGACAGCCTTTGGCCGCGACTATCGGATACGGAACCGAGGCGCATATCGTAACGCCCTTCTCGATGGACCTGAACGGCAACGGTATCACCGTGTCCAACGAAATCTGGGAAGAAATGAAGCCGAACATCCCGGTGATGGAGGATGGTCGTCCCCAACACCCTATCAGCGCCGAGGCGCTTGCTCCGGTCGTTGAGAAATACAGATCCGAAGGCAAGCCTTTTAACATGGGCATGGTCTTCCCAGTCTCGACCCACAATTACGAACTGCGCTATTGGCTGGCCGCGGGTGGGCTGCATCCGGGGTACTACAGCCCGGACAACGTAACCGGTCAGATCGGTGCGGATGTGTTTCTGTCGGTGACACCTCCACCACAGATGCCAGCCACATTGGAGGCCGGTACAATCTATGGCTACTGCGTGGGTGAGCCGTGGAATCAGCAAGCGGTGTTCAAGGGCATCGGCGTTCCGGTTATTACCGATTACGAGCTGTGGAAGAACAACCCCGAGAAGGTGTTTGGCATCACCGCCGAGTTCGCAGAGGAATATCCGAACACCACGCTGGCAGTGACCAAAGCTCTGATCCGTGCCGCGCAGTGGCTGGATGAAAACGACAACGCCAACCGTCCAGAAGCCGTCGAAATCCTCAGCCGAGCGGAATACGTAGGCGCGGATTATGACGTCATCGCCAACTCGATGACCGGCACGTTCGAATACGAGAAAGGCGACAAGCGCGAAGTTCCTGATTTCAATGTGTTCTTCCGCTACAATGCGACCTACCCGTTCTACTCAGACGCCATCTGGTATTTGACCCAGATGCGCCGCTGGGGGCAGATTCCTGAGTCGAAGCCTGACAGCTGGTATGACGAGGTCGCCAAGTCGGTCTACAAGCCCGAGATCTACCTGGAAGCCGCGCGGCTGCTGGTCGAAGAAGGGCTGGCGAATGAGGTCGACTTCCCTTGGGAAAGCGATGGCTACAAGGCTCCGACACCGGCCGAGGATATCATCGACGGCATCGCCTATGACGGCCGCACACCCAATGCCTATCTCGAAAGCCTGTCCATCGGTCTGAAAGACGGTCAGACGATCGTCGGCTCGGACGTGCAAGGCTAACTCCCGAGCCGCGCCCGGCCCTCGCCGGGCGCAGACCCCAAAGTGCCCGCCAGCGCAAGGACACATCAAATGACAACGGTCGATCCCGAATTCAACGCAGACGCCGCCCGAGAGGAACGTCGCGCCCGCCTTTTCACCCGCATCAACGCAGCCGACAAATGGTTTCAGGTGTTGGGCCTCAGCTGGGCCACGCCCGTCCTGAAGGCCGCTGCCGGAGACAACCCACGCGCTCAGATGGCCGAGATTTGGCGGTTGTTGATCGTTCCCCTGCTGTCGATCTGCGCCTTCTTGTTACTGTGGGGAACTTTGGCCCCCAAGGTGCAGACTTCTCTCGGCGCGGTTCCAGGACCGGCGCAGGTTTGGGAGGAAATGGTCAGCCTGAACGAGGATGCCAAGGCCAAAGCAGCAAAACGCGCGAAGTTCGAGGCTATGGTCGAGAAACGC
Source organism: Ruegeria atlantica (assembly GCF_013032505.1). Lineage (GTDB taxonomy): Bacteria > Pseudomonadota > Alphaproteobacteria > Rhodobacterales > Rhodobacteraceae > Ruegeria > Ruegeria atlantica_F. The sequence goes on along the minus strand of NZ_WQCG01000002.1, from coordinate 568,739 downwards.
AATCAGAAATTCATTGACGCCGGCCAGCCGGAGAAAGTTAAAGAGGTCGCCTTCACAGGTGCTCCGACCTACTACCAGCAAATCTGGACTTCGATCAAAACAGTGTTCTTTGGGTTTTTGATCGCCACTGTCATCGCGGTCCCACTTGGTATCGCGGCGGGCCTGTCCCCGACCGCAAATGCTGCGCTGAACCCGCTGATCCAGATCTTCAAACCGGTGTCACCTCTGGCCTGGTTGCCGATTGTCACCATGATCGTCTCGGCTGTTTACGTCACCAACGACGGCTGGTTCGCCAAATCCTTCCTGATCTCGGCCATCACAGTCACCCTGTGTTCGTTGTGGCCAACGTTGATCAACACATCGTTGGGTGTGGCATCCATCGACAAGGACTTGGTGAATGTTTCCAAGGTGTTGAAAATGAATACCTATACGAAGATCACCAAGCTGGTGCTGCCCTCGGCCCTGCCACTGATCTTCACCGGCCTGCGCTTGTCGCTGGGCGTCGGCTGGATGGTTCTGATCGCGGCGGAAATGCTGGCGCAGAACCCTGGTCTGGGGAAGTTTGTCTGGGATGAATTCCAGAACGGCTCGTCCAGTTCACTCGCCAAGATCATGGTCGCGGTTTTCACCATCGGGATCATCGGCTTCCTGTTGGACCGGGTGATGTACGCGCTGCAATCCCTATTCACTTTCACGAACAACCGGTGAGCGCGATGAGCATCCTAAGTTTCAAAAACGCCTCAAAGTCCTTCGGCGAAGGCACCGCGCGCACAGATGTGCTGAAAGGCATCGATCTGGACGTGCAAGAGGGCGAGTTTCTGGTGATCCTCGGTTTCTCGGGCACCGGTAAGACGACCCTGATCAACCTTTTGGCAGGACTTGATAGTCCGACCAGCGGCGACGTCACGTTCAAAGGTGCCTCAATCAAGGGTCCCGGCCCGGAACGGGGCGTGATCTTCCAGAACTATTCGCTGATGCCTTGGCTGACGGTCAGCGGTAACGTCGGGCTGGCGGTTGATACGGTCTTCCCGGATCTCAGCAAGACCGAGAAGGCCGAGAAGGTCGCACATTATGTGCAGATGGTGGGTCTGAGCCACGCCGCAATGCGCCGCCCAGCCGAACTGTCGGGCGGGATGCGGCAACGGGTCAACGTGGCGCGCGCCTTGTCGATGAACCCGGAAGTGCTGCTGTTGGACGAACCTCTGTCAGCGCTCGACGCGCTTACCCGCGCCAACCTGGCCGATGAGATCGAACATATTTGGGAAGCCGACAAGAAGACCTGCGTGCTGATCACCAATGACGTGGACGAGGCAATCATTCTGGCCGACCGGATCATTGCACTGAACCCCGATGGCACGCTGGGGCAAGAGTTCCGCGTGACCATCCCGCGCCCACGTGACCGAGGGGCTATGAACAACAGCGAGACCTTCAAGCACCTGCGCGCAGAAGTTACCAAGTATCTGATGGATGTGGGGATTGAAGCCAAGGTGGAAGGCTCGCGCATCCTACCTGATGTGACACCAATCCACGGCGTCCCGACGGCGGTCGCGGACGCCCAGAAGGGCTTGATCGAGAACCGGTTTCTCGATTTCTCACAACTGCACAAGGTCTACCCAACGCCCAAAGGCCCGCTGACGGTGGTCGAAGATTTCGACCTGAAGATCGACAAGGGTGAGTTCATCTCTCTGATCGGCCATTCCGGTTGCGGCAAGTCCACAGTTCTGACCATGGCCGCAGGTCTTAATGACATCTCCAAGGGCGCGATCAAGCTAGATGGCCGTCACGTCGAAGGCGCCGACCCGGAACGCGCTGTGGTGTTCCAATCGCCCAACCTTTTCCCCTGGCTGTCCGCCAAGGAAAACGTCGCGATTGGGGTCGACAAGGTCTATCCCAAGGCCAGCTTGGCCGAGCGACAGGATGTGGTCGAATACTATCTGGAGCGCGTCGGACTGGCCGATGCGATGGACAAATCCGCCTCCGACCTCTCGAACGGGATGAAGCAGCGTGTCGGTATCGCCCGCGCCTTTGCTCTGTCGCCCAAACTATTGCTGTTGGATGAGCCTTTCGGGATGCTCGACAGCCTCACACGCTGGGAATTGCAGGAAGTCCTGATGGAGGTCTGGTCCCGCACCAAGGTTACCGCGATCTGTGTGACCCATGATGTGGACGAGGCGATCCTGCTGGCTGACCGCGTAGTGATGATGACCAACGGCCCGCAGGCGACCATCGGTAAAATCACGAAGGTCGACTTGCCGCGTCCTCGGACACGAAAGGCTCTGCTGGAGCATCCGGACTACTACGCTTACCGGCAAGAAGTTCTCGATTTCCTTGAAGAATACGAACACGGCGCCAAGCCGAAAACACCCGCCCCGAAGGCGATTGCAGCGGAGTGAAACCATGAAACAAAGACTCGTTGTTATAGGCGCAGGCATGGCCTCGGGTCGGGTGCTGGAACACCTGACCGACGCTGCACCGGATGCGTTCGACATCACCCTGTTCAACGCTGAGCCGCGCGGGAACTACAACCGCATCATGCTCAGCCCGGTTCTGTCGGGTGAGAAGACCTATGAAGAGATCGTCACTCATGACGACACCTGGTATGCCGAGCGGGGAATCTCCTGCCGCTTTGGCGAGAAGGTGGCCAAGATCGACCGTGAGATGAAGGTTGTCGAGGGCGAGAACGGACATGTTCCATACGACAAGCTGGTCGTCGCGACCGGGTCGAACCCGTTCATCATTCCTCTGCCTGGCCATGATCTAGATGGTGTGATTGCATACCGCGATCTGGAAGATACCCAGCAGATGATGGACATGTGCCCGGACAACAAAGTCGTCGTGATTGGCGGAGGTTTGCTGGGTCTTGAAGCCGCCGCAGGCATGGCCGCGCATGGTGTTCAAGTTACCGTGGTGCACATCATGGGCCACCTGATGGAGCGTCAATTGGACGAAGCGGCAGGCTATCTGCTGAAGAAATCGCTGGAAGACAAAGGCATCAGGATTTGCCTACAAGCGAATTCCAAGGAAATCCTCGGGGAAGACGGCAAGGTCCGTGCTCTGTTGCTGGATGACGGGACCGAGCTGCCCTGTGATCTGCTCGTCATGGCCGTCGGCATCCGCCCCAACACGGCTCTGGCACAAGAGGCCGGTTTGGCCACCGGGCGCGGCATTCATGTGGATGACCAAATGCTGACGTCGGACCCGGATGTCTACGCCGTGGGCGAATGCGTCGAACATGACGGAGAGGTATTCGGCCTAGTTGCACCGCTCTACGATCAGGCGAAGGTGACGGCGCAGTCGTTGCTGGAGGAAGACGCTGCATTCGCGCAGAAAACCCTCTCGACCAAGCTGAAAGTTACCGGCTGCGATCTGTTCAGTGCGGGTGATTTCGCGGATGGGCCGGGGCGCGAGGATATCGTGTTCCGCGACCCTTCGCGCGGCGTCTACAAACGCCTTGTGATCGAAGAGGATCGTCTGGTTGGGGCCGTTATGTATGGCGACACGGCGGATGGCAGTTGGTTCTTTGGTTTGATCAAGGACGGCACCAGTATCGAAGAGATGCGCGAGACGTTGATCTTCGGACCCGCCTATCAGGGGGGCGACACCGCGGACCCTCTCTCAGCCGTTGCAGCATTGCCGCCTGAGGCGGAGATTTGCGGCTGCAACGGCGTATGCAAAGGCGAGATTGTCGAGGCGATCAACGCAGGTGCCGACGATCTGGGCGCGGTTCGTTCGGGCACCAAGGCCAGTGCGTCCTGCGGCACCTGTACTGGACTAGTGGAACAGGTGTTGCAGGTGACGCTAGGCGACAACTTCCAGATGCCAACCGCGCAACCGATTTGCGGTTGTACGGATCTGACCCACGAAGACGTACGCCGCCTGATCAAGGGACAGGAGCTGAAAAGCCAGGCGGCTGTTTGGCAGGAACTCGGCTGGTCCACGCCTAACGGCTGCCATGTCTGCCGTCCGGCGATCAACTATTACCTGCTGGCGGATTGGCCACTGGACTATCAGGACGATCCGCAAAGTCGGTTCGTCAACGAACGTAAACACGCCAACATCCAGAAAGACGGCACCTTCAGCGTTGTGCCGCGCATGTGGGGCGGCATCACCACCCCCGAAGAACTGCGCGCCATCGCAGATGCGGCAGACAAGTATGACGTACCAACTGTGAAGGTCACGGGTGGGCAGCGCATCGACCTGTTGGGTGTAAAGGGCGAGGACCTGCCCGCCATCTGGTCGGATCTGAACCAGGCCGGTCTGGTCTCGGGTCATGCCTATTCCAAGGGCCTGCGTACGGTCAAAACCTGTGTGGGTACCGATCATTGCCGGTTTGGCACGCAGGACAGCACCGGCCTCGGTATCAAGCTCGAGAAAATCCTGTGGGGGTCGTGGACGCCGCACAAGCTGAAGCTGGCGGTGTCCGGTTGCCCGCGCAACTGTGCAGAAGCGACGTGCAAGGATATCGGAGTGGTTTGCGTGGATTCAGGCTATCAGATCAGCATTGGCGGGGCGGCCGGTATGGATGTGAAGGAAACCGAACTACTGTGTCAGGTGCCCACCGAAGAGGAAGCAACAGAGGTTGTGATGGCCGTCACCCAAGCCTATCGCGAAGGTGGCAAGTATCTGGACCGCCTCTACAAATGGCTGGGTAAGGTCGGCATGGATTGGGTCAAGGCTCAGGTCGTGGACGACCTTAAAAACCGTGCCGTGTTGGTCGCCCGGTTTGAACTTTCGCAGAGCATCTTCCGCAAAGACCCATGGGCCGAACATGTGCAGGACAAGGCGCAGACCTACGCGCCGATCGCAGATTTCACACTGGAGGCCGCGGAATGAGCTGGATCGACATCGGACATATAGACGAGGTGCCGCTGCGCGGGGCGCGTCTTGTGAAAACCCATATCGGTTGCATTGCCGTTTTTCGAACGGCTGAGGCCGAGGTGTATGCGGCCACCAATAGTTGTCCGCACAAAGGTGGCCCTTTGTCCGAGGGCATCGTCCATGGCCAGTCAGTAACTTGCCCTTTGCACAACTGGGTGTTCGACCTGAACACGGGCGAGGCGCAGGGTACCGATGATGGCCGGATCACCACCTATCCGGTGCGTCTTGAAGACGGTCGTATCCTCCTGGACGACAGCGCAGTGACGCGGCGGAGTGCGGCCTGATGGACGGGACCGGTCTGCCCGAAATCCGCTCGACCTGTGCCTATTGCGGCGTTGGCTGCGGCCTGCTGCTGCGCCCTGACGGAGCCGGAGGGTTGGCGGTTCGCGGCGACCCGGAGCATCCGGCGAATTACGGGCGATTGTGCTCGAAAGGGTTGGCATTGGGCGAAACCGTGGGGCTAGACCACCGGTTGCTGGCCCCGCGAGCGTTCGGCCAGGACACCAGCTGGGATAACGCACTGCAACTGGTTGCCGATCGCTTTTCGTCCACGATCAAAGAATTCGGCCCGGACAGCGTAGCTTTTTACGTCTCAGGCCAATTACTGACCGAGGACTACTATGTTGCTAACAAGTTGATGAAAGGCTTCATCGGCTCAGCCAATATCGACACCAATTCGCGGTTGTGTATGGCGTCAACTGTGGCCGGGCATAAACGCGCTTTCGGGACCGATACGGTGCCTGGAACTTATGAGGACCTGGATCAGGCTGACTTAGTTGTGCTGGTTGGTTCAAACCTTGCCTGGTGCCATCCCGTTCTCTACCAGCGGGTCCTAGCTGCACGCCAGGCGCGTGGCACGAAGATCGTGGTTGTTGACCCACGCCGCACAGCAAGCTGTGATCAGGCGGACCTGCATCTGGCTCTGCACCCAGGCAGCGACGTGGCGCTGTTCAACCGATTGCTGAGCAGAATTCACCAAACCGGGCATGTGTCCGCCGAATTTCTGAACCGCAGCGTTGGGTTCTTTGAAGCCCTTGAATTGGCACAGCTTGATGATCCTGATGAGACGGGGCTCAGCCCCACTGAGATTGAGGCGTTTTGCGATCTATGGATCGGTACCGAGCGGGTCGTTACGATCTTTAGTCAGGGTGTGAACCAGTCTTCCAGCGGAACCGATAAAGTCAACGCGATTTTGAATTGTCATCTGGCTACTGGACGGATTGGCCGCGAAGGGATGGGGCCGTTCTCTGTCACAGGTCAGCCTAACGCCATGGGCGGTCGAGAGGTGGGTGGTCTGGCCAATATGCTTGCGTGTCATCTGGACATCGAAAACGAAGACCATCGTCAGGCGGTTCAACAATTTTGGAATTCACCCAAGATCCCTCAGAGGCAAGGACTGAAAGCCGTCGATCTGTTCCGTTCCATTGAAGACGGAAAGATCAAGGCGCTCTGGATCATCCACACCAACCCTGCGGCGACAATGCCAGAGGCAGACAGAGTGAGCGCTGCGATCGAAAGCTGTCCTTTTACAGTTGTCAGTGATCTGACGGCGCAGACAGATACCGCGCGTATCGCAGACGTCTTGCTGCCAGCAGCGGGGTGGGCAGAAAAATCGGGAACTGTAACCAACTCAGATCGTACAATCAGCAGACAACGTGCCGTCTTGGCACCTCCGGGGCAATCGCGTCCGGATTGGGATATCTTGGCCGAAGTGGGCCGTCGAATGGGGTGGGAAGAGGCATTTAGCTACGAGTCTCCAGCGCAGATTTTTAGAGAATACGCGAGCATGACTTCACTTGCGGCGTCTTTTGGCAGAGACTTCAACATTGCCAATTTTGCCAATGTCGGTGACGAAGACTATGAAGCGTTGAGCCCTACACGGTGGCCGACTACATCTCGCGCTACAGACGGGCGGTTCTTTGGCGATGGACAGTTTTTTCATCCTGATGGCAAGGCGCGTTTTGTTCCAGTTTCCAACAAACCACCCAAGCTAACAACCTGCGCAAAATACCCGTTTCTTTTAAACACCGGGCGTAATCGCGATCAGTGGCATACTATGACACGGTCAGGCTTGTCGCCTCGTTTATCTGCCCATCTTTCCGAACCTTATGTAGACGTTAACCCAAAGGACGTTGATAAGTTGGGCCTTAGCGCCGCAGATTTGGTCCAACTCGAAAGTTCAGCTGGAAGCGGCATCTTTCGACTTCGCATCACAAAGGCCGTTGCGCCAGGTCAAGTGTTTGCGCCAATCCACTGGACGGGTGAAACGGCCCCTTCAGCCCGTGTGGATGCGCTTGTTCCAAGTGTGACTGATCCGGTCTCCGGACAGCCTGAGAGTAAGGCGACGGCTGTTTCTGTACGACGTCTGAATGCCTCCTGGTACGGTTTCGCCGTTTCCGTGGATGCGGCCTCACCCACAGCAGAATACTGGGCAATGAGTAAAACGGACAAAGGTTACAGGATGGAGTTAGCAGGGAAGCAAGACATCGACGATTGGGAACACAAAACCCGAGAGTGGTTTGGGCTACCCGATGCTGTGGTGACTTCAATAGCAGATCCCAAACGCGGGTCGCACAGGATTGCACTGTCAGACGGGCAGCGCCTTTTGGCAGCGCTCTTCGTGTCCCGCCAACCGATCACACTAATGCGAGACTATTTGGCAACTTTGCCTGAGGTCTCGCTCCATCAGATTCTGTCTGGCCGATCATCTGCTGCTTCTGAAGACTGTGGACCAATCGTCTGTTCATGTTTCGGGGTCGGACTAAAAACCATTATCGGCGCCATTCGCGACCAACGATTGATCGATGTGGGCGAAATCGGAGATGCCCTTCAAGCTGGAACGAACTGCGGTTCATGCCGGCCAGAGTTGGCTGACTTGGTCACCGAGTATACGAATTTGAACCGCAAAAAACCGAAGAATTGCCTGCATGAACAATAAGGTTAGACTCGGGGTTTTCGAACAGGGCTGCGGCCCGCTTTGTTTGACGTAGGCTTGACGCGCATAAGCCGCCGAAACCTTCAAAAAGCGCAAAATCATAAGGTGTTGAATTCAATGGGAGGCGAGTCTCAATAGTTCAGTCCCAATATTTACGTGATCCGACAAGCGCTGTCGGGTCACCTCATTTCCGAGACTGAGGTTGTAATAAAATCAGATGCTTAGAAATTATAACTATTGAAACTCTGGGGATCGTGAATTCTTAGCTGATGACCCAACCCCTCGATACGGGCAGTTTGGTCGTAGAATCTGTTCTTGTTTCATTTTTTGGTTGGGTTGCAGTTCAAGGCTAGCTGAGCGGAGCCTTTGCGTAGCTCATTCCGTCAAACTGACGTTGTATTCGTAGAACGTCGCGTCACTGATCCGATGGTTTGCCTCGCTCAACGCTCACGAAGACCCCGGAGCCATTTCGTTGCGTAGGGAGACATTAGTTGAGTGTTTTCGGAAGGATGGACAGTCGAGCACAAATGTTTGATACCTAAAATCGGCCCAGTCCTTGCGGACACCTCGCGCCCCGATGACTTTTTTCTACATCACCAGACACAACTATCTCCGGTCATTGAAATGCAGGAAAAAAGCCCGGGGGCGGTCCGGGAAAATTCATGGTCCATACGCGGAAACAGGGTTTTAGTCCTAAACAGCCTATTAGATGGCGAGAAATTTGCCGTTCTATTCCTCGGGATTCACGTCGCCGGTTGGTATGCTGTTAATTCTGAACAGTGTTTCAAGGTATTGAGATTGCCGTCTTTCCCCGAAGCGCCCGTTGAACATCTGGGCAATCGTGCCGTCGGTGAACATGGAATACAGCGCCAGCGTGAAATCCTCGGGGAAGCCGCTGTTTTCGTTCGAAAGAACCAAGGCATAGGGTTCATAGGTCCCCCGGGAAGATCGCGTTTCATCTGCGGGGCAGTCATTGTCCGTGTTGTCACGATAGGCGTCGATCGCCGCCCGAACCAGATCGACATCTCCGAAATATCTGTAAATCTCGCCGTTGCAGAAGGCCTCGGTGGCCAAGGTATGAGACTTAAAAGCCTTTGTGCATATACCGACGGACGAAGGCGCTAGTTCGGCGGCTTTGACAACTGATGGTCCGATGGTCGACCCGTCGAGGTATCCCCAAATTTCGAACTCAGGCTCTACTGGGTCCGGCTCCGGCCAAATTTGCGGAGGCCAAACTTTGCGCTTCATATCTTCTGTAGAGTCTGGCAACGCCAGGTCTGTTGTCATGGCACTCAAGATAGCATCGCAGGCAGTTTTCCAGTTTATACTTGGTTTTTTGCCAAACAACGACTTATCGGGTCGGCGAAGCCATTCCAAGCCAGTGGGGTTTTTGCGCTTGTCACAAAAGACAGGGTCCAACTCCGGAAACTGAACGCATCGACGTTCCAGTTCTTTCGCAAGCTTTTCCCGATAAACCCTTCTGGGATACCCCAGCTGAAAATACGACCCGTTTGCCAGATAAAGGATGGGGGAAAAAACAAACCGGTGCAGGCCTTCATCTGTTTGGTCGACATCTATTTCCGTGAAAGTCTGCATCCGTTTCAGGTTTACAGTGGTTGGGTCGCATAACAGATCCACTGTCCCAATTTCGGCGGTGCAAGAATCGTAATTCTCGTCCTCATTTGTGCAATAACTGCCTTTGGACAAAAGGTCCGATCGTTGCCCGGCCGAGATTGGCACGGTGTCGAACGGACGATCAGAACGCACGAGCGCCTCGACACAAATATCCCAGAAAAACCCACGGTATTTTTGGCTCTTTTTGTCTCTCCAGATAAAGGGCGGCACATCGGTGCGCGCGCCCATGATGACGTTTCGATCCTCGTTTACAACGGTCTCAGGCTGGGTATCTTGTCCAGCTGCAAGCGCGGGCATGCAGATCAGGCTCAGCAGGGCGACCTGGGCAATGGCTTTCATTTCTCAGCCCCCACAACGTCAGAAGACATGCCGTCTGCGGTCTCCTTCGGGGCACGATAGAACGCGCGTCGGGTAAGAACCTCGGACAGGCAGAACATCACCAAAGCCGCCAGAATAACGGTATAAAGTGTCGCCCAGATCATCAGTCCGGCGTCAATATGGTCGAAGGGTCGCGGATAATCCTGAGAAGCTGCAAGAAACGACAGATAGCGCATGACAGGGGTTATGATCAGCATCATTAACACACCTATCGCGACCCAGATCAGACTGTCCTTAAACGACAACTCACGCCAGGTTTTGTCATTCGATTTCAGCCGGTCGCTAGAGGGATGCCCCTTGCGCTGTCTTTGCTCGCACCGCCCGGCATCCGTCCACAATCGCTGCCTTGCATCCAAAAGCACGATCACAAGAACCGCCAGACATGCCGCCCGGAAGGAAATCGGGCCCATGTATTCAAACCGCCAGCGGATCGAGGTCATGAATTCTTCGAATGTCATGCGCCAGGCTTCTGCTTCGGTGGTTCGGGTTTCCGTTAGCCATATCTGCACCGCGATGTTCAATGCTGTAGAAACCAAGAAGGCAATCAAAAACAGGCTCAAAGCCTGCGGTAGCCATCGCGTCCAGTGGTTGGGATAACGCATGTTTTCCCACTTTCTCTGGCCGTCCTCAGCGACCGAAGTCATGCGGACCCAACGAATTGTGATCGCAACGATTGTAGCGATGCAGTAGGTGTTGAATGCGTTGACCGAATACAGCCTTATCCTCAGATAGGTGTCGCTGTTGAGCAAGCCCCAAGTCAGGTTGAATTCCGCCCGCCCCGGCCACAGCACGGCCCAAGCGATCGTCCAGATCAGTACGATTGCCAGCGTCCAGAACAGCGCCAGGTTGTTGCCGCGACGCTGCATCAGTGGTTCGGTCTTGTTTTTGTAAAGGACGTCTACGAATTGCCGCAACCTTGCCCGCGCGCGGCGCTGGCTTTCGGTTGGAGCAGGGCGCTGATCATAGGGTTGAATAACATCCTGTTCGTCGTAAAGGGCAATCAACACGCAGAAGTCGCTGGCCAACTCATCAGCGGCGGTGGCCATCGCATCCCAGTCTTCATAAGTAAGATCGGGGTTGTTCGCAGCACTGAACAATTCGTTCTTGCGGCGGCGCAGTTCATTTTCGATTTCCTCGAAACGGTTTTTATCACCAGCCCCCGTGATCCGCAGCTTTTCATCCAGAAACCAGGCCGACGCCACAAGGATGACTTCGACATTCAGAATGAAGTCATCCAAATTGCCTAAAAAGGGCTTGGCCTTGACGTGCAGATCCATGACCCGTTTGCGCTCGGGTTCCGAAATCAGATATTCGCTGGAAAAGTCCTTCTCGCCATCCGTGAAGAAGCGTAGAACCTTGGCGTTCGACCGCAATGCGTCTGAGGTATCGATGACCCAGGTTGGAATTCCTGCAACGCGGTGCGCAAACATGCGCAGCCACTCATCCACGCGAACCAGCGACTTAATGGATGGCGCCAGCCCAACCATTATCAGGGCCAGCCCCATGGACACTTCGGGCGCTATATTGATGCCTGAATTGGTGTCTGCAGGCTCGGAACTCACAGCGGGTTTAAGGCTTTCTATCCAGAATTCGACCGCTGATGTTCCCATCGGCGCAAAACCTGTCGTCGGTTCGGATGAAGCGTCTGACAAAGGGGCGGTGCTTGTCGACGCCTCGGTCGGCAACGTGCTGGCTCCAATCTCAGGCAACAGGCTTTGACCGCCAATAAGTGGCAACAGAACCTCGGCATAGGCGCACAGGATCAGATAGAGGATGATTAGCGAAAGCGTGTAGATGAAATAGGCGTATGTAACCTGCCGACGCGCGCGCAATTTATCCGGCGTCAGGAACAAGACCAGCCGATCCAGACGCTTGCCGGTTTCATAGGAAATCCGGTTAAAACGTTCATGGGAGAACGCGATAATTATGCCGACGCCAAAAATCAGCGCGACAATGTCGTGCATACCGCCCGTAGACATGATGTCACATCACTATCTTATCGGCACGTTTCGCGCGAAGGATCACACCCCACCTGAGAATGCAGCGAAGAAGGGGAGGCTGCAAACATCGAAGCGAACAAAACGATTAATACCAAAGTTGATTTCACAGCAGAAACTCCGTCAAATCGGAAAATTAAATGTCGCGCATTTTAATGAATAATACTGATTCTTTCAACTTTTGACCGTGTGCCGGGAATTGAAACCGTTGTGCGGTCAGTTTGTTTAACCTCGATCGAGTTTTTTTGTAATGTTTTCCAATGGCTAATAACCATGTTTTTTTGAGGCAATTCTTAGTCCCAATGGAAAACTAGTGAAATGTTTGGACCGGCTACGGTCATTGGATGTAAGCTTTCAACGGCTGCAAATCTCGCGACCCGGTCATTACGCTTATCCAAATGCTGCGCTTTCAAAAAAGACCAGCTACTTAGATTTTTGCATTTTTGAAACTCCAGAATCTGTGGTCTCTAACCGACCAAAAGAGGCAGTCCTTCATTTTGTTGGCGAGCAGAGAACGACCGCAATTGGTCCTAACCTGACCTCCACCATTTTTTGAAACTTCGCTTGGGCAACATGTCGCGACGCGCGAGATTCGGACGTTCAGCGTTAGACTGTCAATGACTGGTGGGTGGACGAAGTTGTCATTCGGTCCACCGCGAAACATGCGAGCATTCCAGATAGTTTGCTAGTAGCTGCGGTGGATACCCGATGACATCCGCGGGATTCTCACGTGGGTGCCACCTACCAATCTCAAGATCGTCCAACCTAATTGAATGACATCAATTTCTTTAACTTCGCCCGCATTCAACAATTAGATGGCTTGGGATTTAGAAACTGTTGGCGGAGGTGGGTTGCTGTAAGCTATGAACAACACCATTACAGCGACAAAAAGAACTTTCGTCATTATGATTTGTCCGTTGCAAGCGCACCGTTGTTTGTCAATTCTGGCTCAACCAGCGATTATTCGAGGTAGATTTCGATTTTAGCTAGGAGCCCACTGCTGCCATTGATTTATCTTTAGTCTTTCGCTCGTGAAGCAGATTGCCAAGCGCGTAAACCGGACATTGGGCGTACTGACGACTAAAGGAGCGCGTGCGCAATTAAGCTGCCGCTTGGAAAATCGCGCCGCTTCCCCATCTACTAGTACCCGTCTGGGTCGTTAGGGGTGTGCAGCAATGTGCTTTCAAACGCGTCGAGATCATCAGTCATTTGCAGCCAAGGCAACTTGCTTTGCTTGTTGACGTGAAAAGTTGGTTTGAAATCTTCCGGATTTTCGAGCGACGCAGCGTAGAGGTGCATACCGCCCGGATAGTGATCGGCTTCAAATCCAATGGGTGACCCGCAGGTCCCGCAAAAGTGCCTGAAAACGCCTTTGGAACTTTCATAGGTGCGAGGTTTATCAGCGGTCCACTCAAAGGTCTCTATTGGCACACCGAACCACGCAACTACCGGCGCGGCACAATTCCGGCGGCAATCATCGCAGTGGCAATAGCATGCCCATGTTTGATCACCCCGGTAGATCCAGCTTGTCTTCTTACACAGACAATACCCACGTGTCGCCATTCGATTTTCCTCCAAACTTCTGGAAACATAGGATGCAGGCGAATTTTGAGATGGATATTTTGGGACGTTTCATCAGCAGAAAACGTCGCAACTCAGCTTCGGTTTGGCTTTCTCTACGATGCGCCCTGAGTCGCCGAAGAGCCCTAAGCCGTCGTCTATCTAGCTTCTTTCCTGTGCATTTGCGGTGCGTCGCGAGCCTCGCAAACCGGATATTCAGAACTAGATTGCGTAGGGCCGATGTGCGGTCAAAGTGGATATTACCAGAATTTTGACTCGTGGCTTTGTCGCTTGCTTTATCGGACAGCGGCTACTCCAACTTCGCCGCCGTCCGATTGAAGAAAACCCGGTTACGCGGAAAGCTGGGAGTACGCGGTGACCAATATTGCGATGATCACTAGTTCAGCGACCAAAGGTGGCACAACTGCTTTATCAAACCCGTCCGCCAAAAATCCGACAATACGCCCGGCAGCTACAACCGTCATCAAGATCGCAACAGCCACATAGCCCATTGTCTGCCCGGTGGTCAGAGCGATCACTAGCAAAGCCACTGAGGCCAGAAACAGCCCGCCAATCACCGAACGGATTGTGCTTAGCCCGGCTGTGCCAACCGGTTCGATGGCAAAATTAGCAACCATGCGCCGAGGTGCAAACATCGACATGATGCCGAGACCAGACAGCATGAGGGTTGCGAGGATAACTAGGATGTTCAGTGTGGTTTCCATTTCACTACTCCTTTGATCTAGGCGAATTGGCGCAATGCCTGGTTTGCGTTGTCCTGAGTGGTGATGTCCGACACAGTCCCATCGATGCTCGCCTGATCCACGACCGGCCCGGTGGGATAACCGGTTTGGCTGGCATAGAAATGGCCGGTTTTGAACTCCGGGTTCAGTAACCCGTCCAGATACCGTTTCGCCCCGGTCTCAACGCTGTGCATCATCCCGAACAAAGGCATCAGAACGCCACCTAGATATTTGAAGACAATGCGTTTCATAAGCGGCAGGTCATCAAAGCCAGCCGTTCCGGCTGTGCCGCCCGGGCTCATGGTAACAAAGCGAACATGAGGGTGCTGGCGCGCCATCGCTCCCATCCAAAGGGTCGCGGTGAGCTTGGCATAGCCGTAGGTCTGCATCGGATCACCGTCGGGGCCAAATTTGCTGCCATCGGCGATTGATTTGAACTCGTCCACCGTCCCATCAGACAGGCCTGGGCGATTCATACCCATTTTGGGAATACCACGAGCCGCCTCGGACCCGGCATAGAGAATTGTAGACGTCACTAACTGGCGTTCTAACAATGCGTCGACCAGCACCACGTGGCCCAGAACATTCGTTGCGAAGATATTGGTCACGCCATCACTGGTGAGGCTGTTTGGTTGCCTCCCACCCGTGCCGCCTGCATTCAGGATTACCGCGTCGATCGGGGTGGAAAGTTTGGCTACGGCGGTGCGAACCGAAGCCGGGTCGGTCACGTCCATCAGCACTACTTCAAAGATCTTGCGTCCGGTCTCACGTTCCAGCGCTGACTTTGCGGCTTCCGCTTTAATTGGGTTACGGCAAGCCAGATAGACTTTGGATATACCGTTCTGAAGCGCAAGCTGCCGGGCTGCCTCGCGACCCAGTCCGGCATTTGCGCCGGTGATCAATACAGATTGTATTTGGTTCATCGGTTGTGGTCCTTGGGTTTGCGTTTGATTAGCCAAAGGTACTCCGACCGAAATTTGATCTGTAGATAGGTATTTCTGGACACCCTGCTTCAAAAATGAAACACAAGATGCATGTCGATCAAGGAAAGCCACTCTCTCAACTGGGATGACCTGAAGTATTTTCTTGCTGTTGCACGAACTGGGACATTGCGGGGTGGTGCCGATAGCATTCAGGTGAACCATACGACCCTGACCCGGAGGCTATCGGTTATGGAGGAACGCGTCGGAAGCCGCCTCTTTGATCGCTCAAAGCAAGGTTTGGCGCTGACCCAGCTTGGAGAAGACCTTATGCCTCACGCCGAACGTGTTGAGGCGGAAATGACAACTGCGTCTCGAATGATTGTCGGTCGTGATGCTCAACCTTCGGGCACAGTTTACATCACACTGCCCCATGGTCTGGCGATGACATCGTTGATGGAAGATTTTGCCACCTTCGCTGATCTCTACCCAGACATCATCCTGAACATGAATTTCACAAATGACGTTCGTGATTTGACACGACGGGAAGCGGACGTATCGCTCCGAGTTGCAAGTGAGGTGACGGACGATGTCGTGGGCCGGAAGCTCGTGCAGATGTCGCAGGCTGCCTATTGCACACGAGACTATGCTGAGCGGGTCACTGATAACGGTGGCGAGGGGCTGCACCTAATTGGTTGGCATGAGCCAGAAGAGGCGACCACAGCGGACTGGGTTAAGAACAGCTACTACCCCAAAGCAACGCTTAAACATCGTGTATCTGAACTTGTCCCACTGATCACGCTGACCGCGTCCGGGCTTGGCATGGCTTACCTTGCGTGCAATCTGGGAGACCGGCACCCGAACCTGATCCGAGCTCCGTTCCAGAAACCCATGCCCTACAGAAGCATCTGGTTACTGCTACACCGTGACTTGAAAAACACGGCCAGGGTCAGACTATTTGTGGATTTCTTGGCCGCGAGCGTCCAATCAAGGCGGAACGAATTCTGGGTCGCCGGAACAGAACTGCCTCAATAGAAGACATTCGCTGCAATTCGGTTCAGTCGCTGCTGGTTGTGCAAAATTGGCCGAAGTTAGGAACACATCCTAAACAACTCAATTTAGGTTCTTCTGACAAGACGTAGTAATCTAAGGTGGTACCCCACAAAGCTAAAACGATAGTTTTCGCAACTGTGAATTCGTAACGCGGTTCCATTTGGAAGGCCCACTATCACGTAGAACCCTATTCCCGATCCGGCGCGCAGTTTCAGCTTGTCTCCGTCTTCAACGCCAAAAACCTCGTATTGCGCGAGAGATGCTGCCGTCGCGGATTGCGTTACGACAATAGCGCCTAGGAAAAATGTCACTAAGTTTATGAAGATAACACAGCGCAAAACGTTTACTTGGCTGTTTCCGCAACTGCAATCTTAGCCACTCTGATCATCAGGCGTAACTTCCTGACCAAAGTATGCGTGCGTCTAAACCGACTATTTAACAGAAGTCTCTAAAGTAAGCCGAGATTAGGGTTGGGCTCGATACCTGTCTTGCGGACCAATCTGTCGTTCAACCGCCGACTAGTGCCAGCGGTTGAAGATTTGTACGCAGTGCCTAAGCGGTAAGCTGTGCGGCGGCCGACTTTCGTGGGTAGGGATCTCCTTGTTTATATGATCCCGCCGCGGTGAACAGAACATCGGTAGATGAGTTCAAACCGGTCTCGGCAGAGTCTTGCAACACGCCGATAATGAAGCCGATGCTCACCACTTGCATGGCCGTTGCATTGTCGATGCCAAACAAGCTGGCGGCCATTGGGATCAGCAACAGTGATCCTCCTGCTACGCCCGAAGCCCCGGTGGCAGCAATCGAGGCAATGATGCTCAGGAACACTGCCGAGACGAAATCAACCTGAATACCCATTGTATGGACGGCTGCCAGCGTCATGACAGTGATGGTTATCGCAGCGCCGGCCATGTTGATCGTAGCACCGATTGGAATTGTGACCGAGTAAGTCTCTTCATCCAAATCCATACGTCGGCAAAGTTCCATGTTCACAGGAATATTGGCCGCGGAACTGCGCATGAAGAAAGCGGTAATACCCGACTCTTTAAGGCATGTGAAAACCAGCGGATATGGGTTCTTGCGGATGCGCAGGAACACGATCAGCGGGTTCACAACCAGCGCCATGAAAATCATGCAGCCAAGCAGCAACGCCAGAAGTTGGCCATAGCTTGCAAGTGTTTCAAAGCCGGTCTCAGCAATCGTCGAAGCCACGATGCCGAAGATGCCAATAGGCGCCACCCGGATAATTGCTGCAACGATCTTGGTAATCGCGCCGTCCAGATCCGACATCAGGGTCTTGGTTGAGTCACTTGCGTGACGGAAAACAAGTCCCAGACCTACGGCCCAAGCTAGAATGCCGATGTAGTTGGCGGTTGCCAGAGCATTCACTGGATTATCCACGATTTTCAGCAAGATATTCTTGACCACCTCGGCAAGACCGTCGGGTGCATCCAAAAGCTCGGGTGTGCCGGTCAGATGCAAAGTTACCGGAAACATGTAGCTTGCTGCAACCGCAACCAGTGCAGCTGCGAAGGTTCCCATTATGTACAAAAGCACCACGGGGCCCATACGCGCCTCGCTGCCCTTTTTGTGGTTGGTGATCGCGGCGCAAACCAGGATCAGCACCAGAACGGGTGCAACGGCTTTTAAGGCGTCGATGAAGAAATCGCCAAGCAGGCCAACGGCTGACCCAGCAGCGGGCCAAACGATGGATAGCAGAACACCGGCGACCAGGCCGATGGTGATTTGGGTAACCAGGCTACCACGCAGAATAAAATTCATGGGGACCATCCTGTTTGAGTAGGGGCCATACGAGCGAAGTTCACGCCCGCGGAGGCACGGTTGAAGTTTGAAGGCTGGTGGCTATTTGGAGGTCTTAGCGCAAAATTAAACGCCTCTGAGCGGCCGAGGTCTTTGTTACGCTTTTCTGAAGTAGTTGTTTTTGCGATCAAAAGTGAATGATTTGCTGATGCATTACAAAGGCTTACCTAGCGTCAAGTTGCTCACATAATTCAATCAAATATAAATGTTTATTAATGAGTTTCCGAAATTGCTTGTACTCCAAATCGGCTTCTAACTTGCGCTTACGGTCAAATGGTGAGCCTGTAACTGGATTGGCAATGATGGTGTGATTAAGTCTCTTTTGGAACCGCGCAAACCCTTCGTTGACTGCCATAAGTCTTAGCAAAGAAAGCGCGCCGAAAACGTCCGCTTTGGGCTCGGAGCGGTCATTAACCGCGCTTGGTGTAAGCGACCGCAATGCGGACGAATGCCGCCATTCGTTGCAGAATGGCGACCATTACCAGTCAAAGATAATTCATCTGTTTAGTCACCCAGAATAGAATTTCGGCAAGAACCCCGATTGCGCCTGCTTTTTCAGTCATTACCAATGCTGTTCCAGATGTACCAAAAGGTAGAACTTCAAAATCGGAACCGTCAGTTAACTCGATCAACACCGGGAAACTAGAAATACCGGCTAGCTCTCGTATTGAAGGAAGGCCTGAACGCAGATCCAGTGTGCCCTCGGCAGATCCGACCGGCATAGCAACAATGATGCCGGAGAGCTCCGCGCCAGGCTGCGTACGCAACGCCAACCTGATTTCGTCTCCGATATTCACATTTTGACGACTAGATTGCGGGAGGGAGGCCACAATGGCGAAATCCAATGGGTCAATAAAGGTTATCGCACCTTGGAAAGTGGTGGCGCGGTTTCCAGGCCTTAGTGTGACAGCAGAAACGACGCCATTTCCTGGTGAGTGAACCTCAGTCTCTTCAAGGCTCCATTTGGCTTGTTCCAACGCCATTTCAGCTTCGACAATTGCGGCGTCTCGACCATCAATAGTAGCAGAAATTCGACGCTCTAGTCCCTTCTTGCGCGCTTCAGCTGCTCGGATATTGGCGGTCAGTTGATCAATCGTTGCGACAGCTTCTTGAAGTTGAAAAGTTGTCGATGCGCCTCGTTCTTCTAATTGAATGATATCATCACGCCTCTGCTGCCCGAAGAGAAGCTGGGCATTCAAAGACTCGATTTCTGCCTCGGCTGCGGCGAGGTCAGTCACTAATTGGTCTGCCGAAGACTTAGCCGTTTCTAGAGAAGCCTCAAGGCGTGATACTTCAGAGGCAAATACATCAGGGTCAATTTTGAAGAGTAAATCGCCTTCGCTAACCGATTGATTGGCCTCAACAGCTACCTCGACAACTGTTCCCGATACGTTAGGTGCAATATTTGTCTCAATCCCTTGAACCGAGACTGGACCAGTGGGTGTCGTGTGATTGAGAGCTCCTATTACGACAAGAGCAATCACTGCTGCGCCAGCGTAGATAACCGTTTTCCAGAACCCGTTCCACGGGAGCCATTTAAGTTTAGAAAACACCAACCAAATCAAGCCGAAGTAAAGACTTAAGACGATGAGCATCAGTTAACCTCCGAAACAACGCCAGTTCGCTATCGCATTTACAAACGCCAAAGAACTCGAATTATAAGGCATAGACGTCTCGAAACATATTATTTCCGTTCAAGCGGCCTTCTGTGAAGCCGCCTCGTACAAGTAATTCTGAAAGTCCATTTCCAGCTCAGCCCACTTATTCCAGGAAACAGTTTTAGTGACCGCGATGCAAACAAGGTGGGCGTTTATTTTCGGTGCGATTTGTAATTTCGCCGCCTCGTGAAGCTAAGCCCATCCAATAGGTTCGGTGCCATAAGTTGGGGAACGGTCCACTCACATACCGTCCCCCGCCGAACTGGATGAAATTGTCCAGCACGGTTGACTTATAGCAAAGATACTTGATCGAATCTGGCTCTCAGACCGTCTCCATAAGCGAATCCGAAAGCACATCCTCGGAGAGCGCCCCCGGTGCACCTATTGCGACAAGCCTTGTTTCGGGTTTGCGGTCACCCCAAGCGCCATCACGTGCGATGTCCATACGTTTTCCAACGACCTGAACGAGAATGCGATGATCTGGATCCTCCTCACTAAAAACAAAACCCTTGAGGCGATACACATCGCCCGGAAGCTTTCGAATTGCGCTCCGGAGAGAAGATAAGCTGATCGGGCGTTCAGCTTTCATCATGGTTGTTGAGAAGCTGTCTGAGTGGTCAGAGGCGTGGCAACCACAATCCGGTCCATGTTCGTGATGATCGGGTATTTCTGTTTCGAGCTGTTCGGCGGCAAAGCGACCGACTGAAAGAAGTATATCCAGTGGGACGTCCGCATTGACAGCTTCGACCAAACGATAGCGACGGAAACGAGACCCGAGCCAATCGTGCACCCTTTGAACAGCAGCCCTGTCGACAAGATCGACCTTGTTCAAAATAACCATATCTGAAAACGCGATTTGACGGAGCTTCAGTTCCATTTGTTCTGGCGCAGCAAATAGCTGATCCGCATCGACCAGACACATAAGGCTGTCCAAGCGGATCATGTCCCGAAACTTCTGATCGGTAAATGTCATCGCAATTGACGACGGATCCGACACTCCACTTGCTTCAAGGACGATGTATTCCGGTTTCTCGGGCCGAGCGAGAACGGCTTCCACCGTTTCGATCAAGTCATCTCGTATCGAGCAGCAAACGCACCCATTCGCGAGGCTCATAACGTCATCTTCGAGGCCGACCACCAAGTCTGCATCGACGTTTATGGATCCAAAGTCATTTACAAGAACCGCAACCCGCAACCCGTGATTGCCTGTTAGGATCCGGTTCAAAAGTGTGGTCTTACCAGCTCCAAGAAAGCCGGTAAGGATCGTTACGGGGATCGCAGAAGTCGAACCAAATTCAATCATTGTTCGATCTCCTCTCAGTCTTCATCACGTGAGCCGATTACATCCGAAACTTTGATGGTAAAGTCCTGCGGCCAGTCCCCGCCGGGTGCTCGGAAAACGTCAGTTGGGTAGTATTCGCGTGGATCGATCTCCATATCTCGATACTTCTGGTCTTGCTGATCTGCTCGAGTGAGCCTCGGATTCGGCAATGTGATTTCATCCGGAAGCTCAATACGCCCGGCCTCTGCTGCCGCAGCCAGTTCGCGGAATGGTGGGACAGTGCCGGATTTTCCGGGCAGTGCAGCTTTCCTGTACCAGATTGCATCCTTGGTCACGTTAACAACGGCTACATCGAGACCCCATTGGAAAAGACCGTCGTAGTGGGCGCGAATACCAGCCAGCATTTCTGCATCGATGTCTTCGTCCTGGGTATAGTGTGTCACCATTCCCAAACGCGGCCTTGTATCAGCAAAGAGCTTACCCACGGCATAGTGGGAGGTGTGATGCGTATCGATAGTGTAGTTAAAGAGATCCTGTGGGATACCGTATTTGTAGGTCATCAACTGACCAATATCCTGTCCCGACATTTCGGTTACAAAGACATCAACGCCTTCGCCGTATTTCCGTGAAAGCTCGTCTGGTCGACCATCGCCTGTCCATACAAAGCTCAGTCCATTCCAATCCAGCCGATAGCCAACCGCACCGTCCTTGGCATGGCTTCGAGGCCAAGACCGAACAGTCACGCCATCTTCGTCATAAACGATGCCGCCTTCCTGACGGAAATCAAACTCGTTGACTTCGATCTCGTAGCCGTCCCCAATCGGGAAAACATCAAAGGCCTCCAGGTGCCATTTGAGCATCTGTTGCATGCCTTTGACCATTCCAGCTGTCCCAAGTTCGGGTGTCCGACCAGAGGGACCATGGATGCGTAGTGGCGTGTAACCACCCGACCAAGCACGGAACGGATAAATATAAGGAATGTCGGCGTAGTGGTCGACATGCAAATGAGAGATGAAGATGTCGTTGATCAGTTGCCCTGGCACTTGCATAGCAATGATGTTGCGGACACAACCAGATCCAAAATCGAAGAAGAACCGTTTTCCATTTCCCAACTCCACCATGATGCAAGTACCCGCCTGATCTTCGCGCGGCGGATATGGTGTTGAGCCACAGAATGAGATTCGCATCTCGTCTGGCCCCAATTCCTCACTCAGTGGAAAATAGTTCGCGTTTGAACCAGTCATGTATTTCGTAGGACGGAAGTACTCCGGCAAAGATATGCCGCCTGCGGGTCGACCACCATATGGGTTCTTGAGTGTTTCTCCTAGTGGGCCGTCTCCTTCGTGGGCCTCGGCACTTCCTGCTGCAAACCCAGCCGCTCCTGTTGCAGCCGCTCCGGTGGCCAAGCCCTTAAGAACACTCCGCCGCGACGGGTCTTCAATTTGATCTGACGCCTGAACCTGTTTGTCTTCCTGGTCTTTTCTATTGTCTTCCTTGGTCATGGATTGGTCCTCAGTTAAAAGTATCTCACAGGTTGCGCTTCAACATCCGGCGAAGCTCGTTGATGAGTTCAGATTTGATATGGGCCCACTCGGCGCGCTCTGAGGCCGTGATCGATGCGTCTTTCGAAAACGCAGATGCTTTCTTCAGGTCTTCTATGACCTCGCCGAATAGCGCATCCGTTTCGATGTGCCTCGACAGCACATCGGAAAGTTCTGGAATTTCTTCAATCAGGTCCACTGTCACTGGAAAAATCCCGACACCCACTATCTATTCTCAAATCAAGATGAGTGCGGTTGACCGCAAAGGCCAAGTGAGTCACCGTGAGTTGGGGGTGAGTTGAAATTGAACAAATCCAACGAATTGCCAATAAATCAACATGTTGGACAACCTTCTCCGGAGCTCATCCGGGAAGCCCTGAGTCGAATTGTATCAAGTGAAGGGTTTCAAGCTTCACCCCGACTCACGCAATTTCTCACCTATATAGTCGAGGAATCTCTATCGGGTCGAAGCACTCAGATTCGAGGCAAAGCTATCGCTGTTGAGGTCTATGGGCGGCGCATAGATGGTACTGGTAGTCAAAACTTGGTTCGCGTTGAGGCAAGGCGACTGCGTCGTCTTTTGCATCAGTTCTACGAAGATCACTGGGACGGCAGTGGAGTTCGCATTTTTGTTGACCCCGGCGGATACAAGCCGCGGTTTTCATACGAACCTACAAGTGAAGACCGCCTATCAAGTGAACTGCAGAGCGACACTCCAGTTGGCCGTTGGAGTTCGCGGCAACTTCTGCCTGCCGGACTGGGTGTTCTCGTATTAATCGCTGTGCTTGGCATCTGGATAAGCCAGGATAACAGAGAGGTTGTGCCAACAACTAGATCCATCGAACAAGCAGAACGTGTGGCGCTTGGTGAACAATCGTTGACAAGACTTCAGGCGGCTAACCTTGCGGATCAAGCCCGCGGCATGTTTTTCCCCGTTTTTGATGTCAAGCGTCAGCAAATAGCGCTGGGAATGTTCCAGCACGCTAGGGAACTCGACCCGGCTCTGTCCGACGGCTATGCCGGATCAGCGCAGGTCTTGGCGATCTTGGCGGTGTTGACGCCGGATGAAGCACAAAGGGATGATCTCTTCAATCAAGCCTCAGGAATGTCTGGAAAAGCGCTTGAATTGTCCCCGGCTGATGCGTGGGCAAACGGTGCAAATGGTTGGGTACTTGCCGTCAAAAACCAGCCAAACGAGGCGTTGAAATACGCTAGAATATCCGTCGAACTGGCGCCGACGGATGGCCATATTCTCGACCTTGCAGGTATCACTGCCATCTTGGCGGATGCCCCGGAACTTGCTGCCGAGGTTAGCAACCCCGAGAGACCTAAATCAGGATCTGGTAGGTTCGGTGCGAGAAATATCTGGGGCGTGTCGCAACTTATGCTCGGGAACTACGAAAATGTTGTTGAAGCCTTTCAGGGAGCGCCAGCTGCCGGGGCGCCAGTCAGTGCTCCTTCGCTCTTATTCCAAGCTGTCGCGTACGATCAGTTGGGAAGTTCAGAAGAAGCACGACGGCTCGTTGCTGAAATGCGAAGGACATGGCCGGAGTTTCCGTCCGAGTTTCTCGCCGACAGGATTTTCCACAACGACGAAAATACACGGAATATGATACTGGAGACACTGAGTAGGTATCGACCCGGGTAAAGTCCTCGTTAGCACCTCCAACCAGAGTTACAGTTGCTTGCGTAGTCGATTTTCAGCGCGTTCCTAATTGATGCCACGGAAGTGTTATCTGTTTCCAAATGATGGATGCGCTTTGGGCTCGGATCGGCCATTCACCGCGCCCGGTGTAAGCGCCTGCTATGCGGACTTTCTGGCAATGAAGTACGGATTGTCAACGGCTGCTCTGTGCGGTGTGTGGCGATGGTGAAAGGTGGAGACCGCTGATTGTAAATCCATTTTAGGGCAGCGCACGTATCTTAAATAAGAGCCATTAGGAGATATCGTGCAAGTTGTTTGGTTCAAACGCGATTTGAGGGTGGAAGATCATCTGCCCTTGTTGCACGCATCGCGTGTTGGGCCAGTTCTGCCGCTCTATGTGGTTGAACCCGAGCTTTGGCAGCAGCCTGACGCCTCTGCGCGACAGTGGCGCTTTGTTGCAGAGACTCTCACTGACTTGCGCGCAAACCTTGGAAGACTTGGCCAACCTCTCGTAGTACGCTTGGGGGAGATTACGTCGATCCTGTCTGAGTTAAAGAAGCTTAACCTGATAGAGTGCCTTTGGTCGCACGAAGAAACAGGGAATGATTGGACTTTTCGTCGGGACCTTCGGGTTGCCGCATGGTGTAAGAAGCATGGTGTGCGACAGTTCGAAGTTCAAAATCATGGCGTGTTTCGCAGGCTCAAATCGCGCGATGGATGGGCGGGACGTTGGGATAGATTCATGCATCAGCCAATCTCGCCCCCTGTTGCGCTGGAACCGATCGAAGTAGAACCCGGATCCATTCCAACTGAGCATGACCTCGGCTTGCAGGATGATTTGTGCGTGGCCCGACAAGTTGGTGGGCGGCGTGTAGGTTTAGAACGGCTAAACAGCTTTCTGACCCACCGCGGCGAACGCTATCAACGCGAAATGTCGAGTCCTTTAGAAGGGGCCATCGCGTGTTCGCGGCTCTCGCCCTATCTTGCTTGGGGCGCGCTTTCGATGCGCGAGGTGACGCAAGCGACAAAGAAGCAACAGCGGGCGTTGCCACCGCACGCAAAGGACTGGCACAAGTCCCTTCGATCTTTCTCTGGCCGATTGCATTGGCATTGCCACTTTATACAAAAGCTCGAGGATGAGCCGCGCATTGAGTTTGAGAATTTGCACCGGCTCAACGACGGGTTGCGGCCCCAAAAGCCAGACGCCGAGTTGTTGACCGCATGGTCCAACGGCGAAACAGGCTATCCCTTTTTGGATGCTTGCATGCGATCATTGCACGCAACGGGGTGGCTTAACTTTCGGATGCGCGCAATGGTCATGGCCACAGCGAGTTATCATCTATGGCTCGATTGGCGGGCACCGGGTTTGCATTTGGCGCGCATGTTCACCGACTATGAACCGGGCATTCATTGGAACCAGGTACAGATGCAATCGGGAACCACCGGGATCAATTCTGTGCGTATCTATAATCCCGTCAAACAGGGCTATGATCAGGATCCTGAGGGCGTGTTCATTCGTACGTGGTTGCCGGAATTAGCGCATATCCCAGATCAGCATATCCACGAGCCCTGGACAGCAAGCAACGCGCAACAGATCATAGGAACCATCTATCCAAGGCGCGTCTTTGACCATCTCACAGCCGCGAAAACTGCCCGTGAACGTGTCTGGAGTATCCGGCGAAGCGCAGAGTTTCGCATTGAAGCACAAGCGATTTCTGCGAAACACGCAAGCCGAAAGCACAAACGGGTCTCGCGCAAAAGTTCGCGTGGCGCGGAAAGCCAAACGCAGCTCAGTCTACCTTTTGGGGATCCGTCATGAAAATACGGAAGAAAGCCGACTTGCCGCAGAAAATCTGTCCTGTCTGTCAGCGCCCTTTCACTTGGCGCAAGAAATGGGAAAAGGATTGGGATGAGGTGAAGTACTGCTCGAAAAAATGCAGGTCGGCCGCATGACTGAGATTTTTCCGGAGCTATCGGAAGCGGCCGAACCGATCGCTTTCAAACCCAGACGCGCCGATGGTCTAAAAAGGCTGCAGCAGTTCGCTGCACGCACCGGGCGGCATTATGTCCGGACACGCAACTATGACTTTGGCGCCGAACGACGCAGCAACGTCTCGGGCCTATCGCCTTGGCTAAGGCACCGCTTGATCACCGAGCAAGAGGTGCTTGAACGGGTTCTGGCCGCACACAGCGCCAGCGCATCAGAGAAGTTCGTCCAAGAAGTTTTCTGGCGCACCTATTTCAAGGGTTGGCTGGAACAAAGGCCAAGCGTCTGGACGCAATACCAACGCGACCTCATCACCACGATTCAATCGCTCGAAAGTGATCCAGAGTTAGAGAGCCAGTTCAGAAGCGCGGTGACAGGCAATACTGGTATTGACTGTTTTGACCATTGGGCACGTGAACTGGTGACAAATGGCTATTTGCACAACCATGCACGCATGTGGTTCGCCTCAATTTGGATTTTCACGTTGCGCTTGCCGTGGCAGCTTGGTGCAGATTTTTTTCTGCGGCATCTAATGGATGGCGATCCCGCGTCGAACACGCTGAGCTGGCGCTGGGTTGGCGGTTTACACACCAAGGGCAGGATTTATCTGGCAAGACCGGACAACATCGCCAAATATACTGAAGGTCGGTTTCACCCCAAGGGTCTGACAACCTCCGCCGCGCCGCTGACAGAGCCGATAGAGCACCCGCACGTTCCTCTTTCATTGTCTCACATACGGTCGGATCCTCCTTATCTTCTGCTCTTGACCGAGGAGGACCTATCTGGCGCTGCCCTTATGTCGTCTTCGCCCGCTCACGTGATCGGTCTTATGGCCACCCGTGGTCGTTCCCCAAATCCGATAGGAAACATCGCACGGGATTTTGCAGCAGGCGCAATGAACGATGCTCTGGAACCCTTCGCGCAGATTGCGGAAACAGCCGAGGACTGGTCTGTCCCGCTGATCAAGGCGGCAAAGACTGCTGGTGTTTCGACCATTGCAACAGCTTATGCGCCTGTCGGCCCTGTGCGATCCCGATTGGATCGCGCAGAACCTGTATTGAAAGGCGTCGGTATCACTATGCACCGGGTTGTTCGACAATATGATGCTGTTGCTTGGCCCCAGGCCAAAGCCGGATTTTTCGGTCTGAGAAAAAAGATCCCCTCAATTTTGAGCCAGATGAATCTGGCCGACTAACCAAATCACGCGAACCCCACATGTCTTCAGCCACCATTATTCTTCCAAACCAGCTTTTTGCCCAACACCCAGGTCTGGTCACTCGGCCCGATCATGTTGTGCTCTTTGAAGACCCGCTTTTCTTTGGTGATGCGATTTATCCAGCCACAATGCACAAGCAAAAGCTCTGGCTGCACCGGGCTTCTATGGCGCGGTATCGCGACGATCTGGTTGCGCAGGGGTTCAAAGCCACGATCTGCAAATACGCGCCGAGGGCAGGGGCGTGCATGCGGTTGTTCGAGGACCTGCATCAGCGCGGCGTCAGTCGAGTCCTCATGGCAGAACCGGTTGATTATATATGCGAAAAACGGCTGCATACGGCGGCGAAGAGCACCAACATCACGCTTGATCTTAAGCCTTCGCCTGGCTTTTTGAATACGCGGGCGGACAATCTTGCATGGTCGGCGGATCACAAACGTTGGTTCATGGCCGAGTTCTACAAAAGGCAGCGCCGCCGTTTGTCCATCTTAATGGATGGTGATCAACCACTTGGTGGCCAATGGAGCTTTGACGAAGACAACCGAAAGAAGGTACCCAAAGGACAACTGGCCAGTTTGCCTTGGATCGACTGGCCCGCCCATGATGCGGTTGACGAAACCGCAAAGGCGCAAGTTCTGGCCGAGTTTCCGCACGCTTTGGGCGACCTGGACACGCTTTACTATCCGACATCACATAAAGCTGCGGCTGATTGGCTGGCACAGTTTCTGGAACGGCGTTTTGATCGCTTCGGCGACTACGAGGATGCCATTGTCGAAGGCGAAAATTGGCTTTGGCATGCCGTCCTTACGCCGGCTCTGAATATTGGGCTTTTGACGCCACAGCAAGTTTTGGACGGTGCTCTGGCGCACGCTGATCGAAAGGGCATTCCGCTAAACTCAGTCGAAGGGTTCATCCGACAGATCGTTGGCTGGCGCGAATTCATGCGCGCAACCTATGAAGACCTTGGCGTTCCGATGCGTACGACGAACCACTGGGGCCATACGCGCCCCATGCCTGACGCATTCTACCAAGGCACCACGGGAATTGATCCGCTGGATGATACGATCCAAAGAGTGCTTAAAACCGGATATTGTCACCACATTGAGCGGCTCATGGTTCTGGGTGGTTTTATGTTTTTGTGCGAGATCGATCCAGACGCTGTCTATCGCTGGTTTATGGAAATGTTCGTCGACAGTTACGATTGGGTGATGGTTCCCAACGCTTATGCAATGAGCCAGCACGCCGATGGCGGGCTGATTACAACAAAACCCTATTTTTCTGGATCAAATTACGTTCGCAAAATGAGCCATTGGGGCAAAGGGCCCTGGGCAGATGTATGGGATGGTCTTTATTGGCGTTTTATCTTGAAGCATGCCGATAGACTTTCCAGTAATCCGCGATGGGCCATGATGTGCCGTACAGCGCATCGTATGTCGCCAGAAGTCAAGCACAGGCATGTCGCGACGGCCGAAGACTTTTTGCAACGGTTGACGTGAACTCGGGATCTTTGGAGCCATTGGACCACGGTTGATGGCTCACCCAGAGCGCACCTTCAGGACTGGTTGAGCAAGCACCATGTCTGATCTGATTTAGTCGGGCTAAGTTATTGGAAAATTTCAGCTATCCACGCTTTGTAAGACGACATAGACATAGAAATAGATTTTGAGCGCTGCGTTCGTCGCTCAGGGCGAAAAAACATATTTCCGCGGCAATCGTGAATCTCGCGTCAACTTTTACTGGTTTCGGGTTCTGAGGGGAATTTGAAACAGATTACAGGACTATGGGGAGCTCAAGCGTAATGCTAGCTCCTCTTTCGACTTGGTTGATTTCGACAATTCCTCCGTGGCGCTGCGCCACTGCAGAGACGATTGATAACCCCAATCCGCTGCCCTCGGAATACTCCAACTGAGAAAACCGATTGAATGCGACTTCGCTTTGGTCTGGCGAAAGGCCAGCTCCGTCATCCGCCACGGTTAGGTTGACGAATTTATTATCACTCCGCAGCACAACTGAGATTTGGCTCAACTCTGGGCCACCGTGTTTGACTGCGTTGTCCAGCAGGTTCTTTAAAGCCTCAATCAGAAAGACCCGATCGCCGGATACAGTGACTGCCGTCTCAGGCATTGCGACATCAAACTCGATACCCTTTGCGAGGATGTGAACTCCCATCTCAGCGCAGGCCTCTTCCACGACCGAACGAAAGTCAATTTTATCCATTTGGTCTTGGTGCGTCGGCTGCCTGAGCCTCTCAAGTGACAACAGCTGTTCGGCCACTGTTGCTGAGTTTTTAGCCGCCGCAACAAGTTCTGAGATACGTTTTTCTCGGTCGTCATCCGTTTTCGCATCCTGCAGCGCTTCGGCCATTGACTGCACGGCCGCCGCTGGATTTCGCAGTTGATGTGCAGCTTCGGAAATAAACACTTGATGGGCGTTGATACTGTTTTCCACCTGTCCAAACAGCCGGTTCAGGGTTCTGACAACACCTTGAACTTCGATTGGGACAGGGCGCTTGATCTCACTGAGGTCATCCGGTGAACGCAGGTCAATTGCGTCCTGCAAATCCAACAAGGGCCTAAGGCCGCGCGCGACACCGAACCACACAACAATGGCGAGGGTGGCCAGCAGAATTCCCATTAGAATTCCTGCGCGGATTGACAATTCATTCGCGAAAGCGTTGCGATCCGCCATACGTTGCCAGACTGTAACCGTCGCATCTCCGATTAGATTTTCAATAGTCACGCGTTCTGTCATCTTAAGAACGCGCACTGGCTCTTGGCGGTAGAGTGCTTCGAAAAACTGGGGCTTGTACACCTCTTGATCAGACGGGTTGGCGGCGGCAGGGGGGTAGGCATAGCCTGTCACATAGATGCCGCCGGGGCCCGTTACGTGGTAAAAAATCTCTCCGCCTGATGCGTCACGGATCATGCTGCGTGTCGTTGGTGACAGCGCATCACCTCCCGAAATCGCAACATCTCGCGATATTGCGAGACCTGCAGATAACAGGCTGTCGTCGAACAATTCCTGAGCCGTATTTTGCGCAATCATAAAGCGCCAAAGACCAAGCAGAGCGGCAATTAACACCAAGGGGGTTAGGATAAGAATGAAAAGTCTTAACCTGAGCGAGCCGTGATTGATCACTTCTGCACCTCAAGCAGATACCCCAGACCACGGGCTGTCTTTATTCTAATACCCAGATCTTGAAGACGTTTTCTCAGCCGCGACACATGAGGCTCGACGGCGGAGGTCTCGACGTCGGCACCCACGCCGTAGACGTAATCCGTTAGTTGGCTTTTGGGAACAATTCTGCCCCTGCGTTCCAACAGGCACTCAAGCACCGCGATTTCCCGCCGCGGAATATCCATAACCTTGCCCTGTACACTTACCTGACGGGCAGCGCGGTCGAATTCCAGGGCGCCGATGCTCTCTTTTGCTCCGTAGTCGAGTTCCTTGCGTCGAGAAAGCGCCCGGATACGTGCTTCCAACTCGTCCATTTCGAATGGCTTAACCAGGTAATCATCGGCGCCCATATCCAACCCCGAAACCCGGTCGCTTGTTTCGGCACGTGCCGTAAGCAAGATCACAGGTACGCCGTCACCACGGTTGCGAATAGATTTCAGGATCTCCAGTCCCGACTGTCCAGGCAAATTGATGTCCAGAACAACTAAGTCTGCGCCCTCTTGCGCAAGATACAAGTCAGCCTCATCGCCATCCAAAAGCACTTCTGCTGCATGACCCCGGTCACGTAGGCGATAGGCAATAGCTTTGGCGAGGGTCTCGTTGTCTTCGACGATGACGATCCGCATCGGGTCTCCTGCAAGTTTCGCGCAAGGTTGGCCCTCCATGATTGCCAGATGGGAGGGGGAATCAACCCCACAGTTCTATTTACGATCACGGTAGCGCGGAGTGCGTTGACGTGGTTGTCTGGTCAACAGGGAGGAACCAATGACCATTTCCAACTTCACCCGTCGCGCCGTCGTGGGGCTGATCGCCGCCGCCGGTATCGCCGCACCTGCCGCAGCCGAGGTTGATTTCTCGGGTAAGACTGTGGAATGGGTCATCCCGTTCTCGGAAACGGGCGGGTCTGCCAAATGGGCCAACTTCTTTGCGCCGCTTCTGTCCGAGGCGCTGCCAGGTCAACCGACCGTAGTGGTGAAATTTATGCCGGGCGCTGGTTCGACCAAGGGCGCAAACTGGTTCCAGGAGCAGAGCCATGACGACGGTACGCTGCTGTTTGGCACCTCCGGTTCAACTCAATTCCCATATCTGCTGAGCGATCCCCGCGTGCGCTATGAATACAACGACTGGATTCCAGTTATGGCGTCGGGAACCGGTGGTGTTGCCTATCTGAACGCCGAAGATGGAGCAAAGTTTGATGGCTCCGCGAACGCTCTGAAAGACACCAACTTCATTTATGGTTCGCAGGGCGCGACACGCCTCGACCTTGTGCCGCTGCTGGCCTGGCAAATGCTGGGTATGAACGTCGAGCCTGTCTTTGGTATCAAAGGCCGCGGCGATGGTCGTCTGATGTTCGAGCGCGGCGAAGCCAACATCGATTATCAGACCTCGTCCGGCTATCTGGGTGGATCGGCGCCGCTGGTTGAATCCGGTCAGGCTGTGCCGATGATGACCTGGGGTGCTCTGGATGCAGATGGCAACATCGTTCGCGACCCGACCTTCCCGGATATCCCGACTTTCAAAGAAGTGTGCGAGGCCACCGATGGCTGTGAAACCACCGGTGAGGCATGGGATGCGTGGAAAGCGTTCTTTGTAGCCGGGTTCCCCGTTCAGAAGCTGGCCTTCCTGCCGGGTGATACACCTCAGGAAGTGGTCGACGCATACACAGCTGCGTTCCAGGCTGTGACGGAGCGCGGCGACTTTGCCGATATCTCCTCGAAGCGCGTGGGCAAATACCCAGTGTTCGTAGGTGACGGCTCTAAAGCGGCACTGCAAACCGCGACAAACGTGGACGACAACGCCAAAGCCTACGTTCTGAACTGGCTCAAAGAAGCCTATGGTGTCGAGCTGAACTAAGCCCAAACACCACCGCGCGTGCCCCAATGTCGGGCGCGCGCTTTTCCAAACACAAGACAATTTATGAAAGGCGGCCGCTATGGAGGTTTTCGCCACAGCTGTTCCTGCGCTCAGTGACGCGTGGGGTCTGATCCTGCAACCTATCGTTCTGGGGTACCTTGTTCTTGGTGTCGTTATGGGACTGGCCGTAGGTGTTTTCCCGGGGCTTGGCGGTATTGCTGGTCTGTCCCTGTTGCTGCCTTTCATGTTCGGCATGGACCCGATCCTTGGATTGGCGTTGATGATCGGAATGGTTGCCGTTGTTCCGACCTCTGATACCTTCGCATCAGTTCTTATGGGCATCCCCGGTAGCTCTGCCTCGCAGGCTACGGTGCTGGACGGCTTCCCGATGGCGAAAAAGGGCGAGGCCGCGCGGGCATTGTCAGCGGCCTTTGCTTCATCGCTGTTTGGCGGTTTGGTCGGCGCAACTTTTCTGACCATGTTCATCTTGGTCGCGCGGCCCATCGTTCTGGCATTCGGTCTGCCCGAGATGCTGATGATCACCATTCTTGGTTTGTCGATGGTCGCCATTCTCGCCGGACGTATCCCGTTGAAGGGTGTCGCCGCCGCAGGGCTGGGCCTGATGGTTGGCACGATTGGCGAGGCGGATGCAGGCGGCTCACTTCGTATGGCCACTTATGACATTCCTTACCTGACCGACGGTCTGAAATTGGTCATCGTTGGCTTGGGTATCTTTGCGGTGCCGGAAATCGTCTCGCTGCTGCGTCAAGATCGATCCATTGCCAAGGGCGCTTCGCTAGGAGCTGGTTGGTTTGATGGGGTCAAAGACTGGGCTGCGAACATCTGGTTGTCGGTCCGCTGTTCGATCATTGGCGTGGTTGTCGGTGTTATTCCTGGCCTTGGTGGCTCGGTTGTCGACTGGATCGCTTATGGCCATTCGGTTCAATCGACCAAAGACAAAAGTAACTTCGGCAAAGGCGAAGTGCGTGGCGTTATCGGGCCTGAAAGCTCGAACAACGCCAAGGAGGGCGGGGGGCTTGTCCCAACGCTGCTGTTTGGTATCCCCGGCTCGGGTTCGATGGCGATCTTTATCGGCGCTGTTGCACTGTTGGGATCCGGCGATATCGAGGTCGGTCCTAGCATGCTCAAAGACAATCTCGACATTACCTATTCGATTGTCTGGTTGCTGGCTCTCGCCAATGTGGTGGGCACCATCTTATGCATCGCAGCCTCGGGTGGGATCGCCAAGCTGACGACAATTCGTTTCACCTATCTGGCGCCGTTTCTGTTCATGCTGATCAGCTTCGCGGCATTCCAGTCCGGCCAAAACTTCGAAGACCTGCTGGCCCTGTTCGTCATCGGTCTGATCGGCATTTTCCTGCGCCGTTTCGACTGGTCGCGCCCGGCCTTTCTTATTGGGTTCGTGCTGTCGAACCCGGTTGAGAAATTCACCAACCAGGCGTTCCAGATTGCCTCTTTCCGCTTCCGCAAGAGCTTTGGCGAAGGCATGGAGTATGTCTTCAGCCCGATCGTTATCATACTGATCGTGGTCACCGTGGTTTCGGTCATTCTAGGCATTCGTCAAGCCAAGATGATCATGGCCGAAGGTGAGGTCAAATCCGGCAGCAAGCGCGCGCCGCTGATCTTCCTGTTGGTGATCATGGCCTATCTGATCGTGGCTTTGGTCAATGCCAACATGATCCCTGACTACAACATGACCGACAAGATCATCCCGCTGGTGATCGGCAGCGTGTCGCTGTTCTGCTGCGTCATTCTGTTGATCCAGATGATGCGGCGACCCGAGGGGGATGCAATCTTTGCCGACAAGGAAATTGCCGGCGAGGATGCAAGCGCGCCACATGGACTTTGGTCAACGCTCGCGTGGTTCGCAAGTCTGATCGCGGCCACCTGGGTTGTGGGGTTCATCCTCGCCCTGATCGGATTCCTGATCGCATTCTTCCGCATTCGCGCCGGGTCCAGCTGGCAGATGACGCTGCTCCTGACGGCCTGCGGCATCGGTTTCATGTGCTTCATGGCTGGTGCCCTGAACCGGGATTTCCCGCCGGGTCTGCTGCAAGACATGGTGAACCTGCCATGGCCACTCAAGTAGGCGCTTCACGGTTGCCCGGCCGGCCAATCAGGCGGTCCGGGCAGCGCTGAATTCAGGAATTTCAACGGTTTGTAAAGGAGGGTTCGCAATGACCCAGACAGCAATCCCATATGTTTTCATGCGCGGCGGCACTTCCCGAGGGCCTTATTTTCGACGCTCCGATCTGCCTGAAGATAGGGACAAGCTGGCTGATGTGCTGGTTGCTGCCCTCGGGGCCGGACAAGCGCTCAACATCGACGGGATCGGAGGTGGTAACGCAGTGACGACCAAAGTGGCGATGCTTTCCGTCAGCGAGGACGACTGGGCAGATATCGACTATTTCTTCGCGCAGGTTTCTGTTGATGAGAGGCTGGTCGATTTTAAACCCACTTGCGGAAACATCCTCTCAGGAGTTGGTCCAGCTGCGATCGAAATGGGATTGCTTCAGCCCAACGGCGATGAGACCGAAATCCGCATTCGCGCTGTAAATACGGGTGCCCGTGTCGTTGCAAAAGTACAGACCCCAAGCGGTGAGTTGGTCTACGAGGGCGATGCGGAAATTGCGGGCGTTCCCGGTCACTCTGCACCGGTGCAGCTGAGTTTCATGGGCGTTGTTGGCTCGGCAACAGGTGCATTTCTACCCACAGGAAAGTTGCGCGATACAGTGCAGGGGATCGAGCTGACGTGCATGGATGTCGCCATGCCGATGGCCATAGCCCGGGCAGCGGATTTTGGGCTGACAGGATATGAAAGCGCCGAAGAGCTGGATGCCAACCGTGCTTTCTTTGATCGAATGGAAGCCGTGCGGATCGAAGCCGGAAAACTGATGGGTATGGGGGACGTATCAAAATCGGTTACTCCCAAATTCGGCCTGATGGCACCCGCCAGAGAGGGTGGAACCCTTGCAGTTCGGTATTTCATGCCGTGGAAAACTCACCCAACTATGGCCGTCACGGGTGCGCAATGCATGGCATCTTGCGCCTTGACGCCCGGAACCATGGCAGACGGGTTGCTTGATCGCCCGGATTCAAGCCCGGCTGAAGTTGTATTGGAGCACGCCTCGGGCAAGATCGACGTTCTGGTGGACTTCTCGAACGACGGGGAGTTCAACGTAATTTCCGCCGGTCTGGTAAGGACTGCGCGTAAATTGGCGGACGGGCATGTTTATGTGCCGGAATCTGAGTGGAACGGCAGTTGAAATGACAATTCTCATTGGGTATACTATGGTATACATCATGAGGATATCACGATGGACGACTATTCCGAATGCCTTGATATCGCGCGTCAGGAACTCAGGCTGGCGCAGTCGGTTCTGCGGAGGGACATCGCGGACTACCCGACACCGATTGCCGGGTGTGATGAGCAATTCAACCATTTGCTGGATCAACGAGAACGGGTTCGCAATGCGCTTGAAGCACTCGACACACGTCATTTTGTGCCGACGCCAAGAAAACTGAGCACCGAGTAGGGTATAGAAAGTCGATGAAAGTACACATTCTGGATGACTGGTTTGACACACTGCAGGGCCTGCCCTGTTTTGAAAAGCTATCTGGCCATAACGTGAAGGTCTGGACAGATCATGTCGATGATACCGGCGAATTGGCTGAACGCTTGCAGGAGGCTGAGGCGCTGGTGTTGTTTCGCGAACGCACCAAGGTCACCCGCGATTTGGTTGTAAAACTCCCAAACCTGAAGTTGATCAGTCAGCGCAGTGTATATCCACACGTCGATGTGCAGGCATGCTCGGACAACGGAGTGCTGTTGTGTTCGAACATGCATGGCGGGACGCCCTCATATGCCGCAGCCGAACTGACATGGGCGCTGATCATGGCGGGGATGCGCGATTTGCCTGCGCAGATGGCCTCGGTCAAAACCGGACATTGGCAGGCCGGAGTTGGCAAGACCCTGAGGGGGAGGAAACTGGGGCTGTATGGATATGGCCGTATCGCCCGCGCTGTTGCTGACTACGCCGAGGCGTTCGGGATGAATGTGGTCTGGTGGTCCTCGGACGATGGCCGGGCACGCGCGCAGGCCGACGGCGTGCAGATTGCCACAAGCCGTGAAGCGTTCTTTGCCAACAGCGATGTTATCTCGGTCCACGTCCGCCTGAAGCCCAACACGCACGGTATCATCACAGCGTCGGATTTCGCGCAGATGCAACCTGGAGCACTGTTCGTGAATACATCACGTGCAGGCCTTATCGCAAAGGGTGTATTGCTTGAGGGGCTAAATGCCGGTCGCCCGGGCAAGGCCGCAATTGATGTCTTCGATACTGAGCCGCTCACCGACCCGAATGACCCTTTGCTATCGCACCCAAACCTGATTGCGACACCACATATAGGTTTTGTGACCGAGGACGAATTTGACCTGCAATTCTCAGACATTTTCGATCAGGTGAACGCTTATGCTGCAGGCGCTCCCATCCACATGATTAACCCCGAGGTTTTGACCAGCGCAGGATAAGGTTGGCTGCTATGGGCGCGCCGATGATCACCAGCACAATCCTTGTCAGGTGGTGCGTAATCACAAAGCCCAGATCCGCGCCCGAAACGATAGCCAGCACTGTCATCTCGGCCTGTCCGCCGGGGGCAAAGGCCAAGAAAGCCTCGACCGGCTGGCCGAGCCCCAACGTGGTGACAACGGCGGTGAAAGCGGCGGCTAAGATGGCAAGGACGATGACATAGGCGAAGCCCGCTGCAACCACCCGGCGGAGTTCGACCCAAGTGACGCCTACGAATTTCACGCCTATCCCGCACCCGATAAAGAACTGCGCTGCAAGGATAGCCTCGCGAGGCGGTCGAGTATGAATGAAATCACCCAGTGACAGAGCCGCTGTCAGGATCATTGGGCCGAGGATGGATGCACCGAACAGGCCGATCCGCTCACCGCCTTTCCAGCCGATAAGGGCCGCCAGTACCATCAGCGCCAGTTCATGCATTGGGAGATCACGCGCAGGCTCTCCGATCGGGTTGGTGAGTTGGGCATCGTAGAACACTGTCAGAAACAGGGGGGCCAGCGTTACGATGATCAGCACGCGCGTACCGTGGATCAGGGAAAGTGTACGCGGGTTGGCGCCAGCTTCGGTTCCAAAGATGATCATGTCCTGTAATCCGCCGGGCATAGCCGCATAAAACGCGGTCGTGGAGTCAAAACCCCAGATCTTGCGAAAGAAAGGCACTCCGACCAGTGCGATCAGCAGGATGAAGAATGGGACCAGCGCGATAGATGCGGCCATCTTCGGCAATTCGACAAAAAGGGCAGGGGTAATCGAAGCCCCAACTGCAACGCCGAGTATGGTGCGCGCTGCAACCGAGACCTGACCAAAACCTTCCATAGGGGCATGCGCCAGGGCAGCGATCAGACATGCGCTCATTGGGCCGAACAGAAAGGGCAGCGGCAGATTCAACGCCCAGAATACTCCGGTGCCCAGCAGTGCAAGGGCCAGCGTCACGGCCCTCTTTGTCAGGAGAGGAGGTGTTTTGTCTTGGGTGGGCAAGGCGCGGCTTCCGGCAATATTGACTCGCTATGTATCCAAATGTATACAACTGGACGCAAGAAGACAAGTGAGCGTTCGATGACCATTCAAGACGACCCCTTACAGCCTGGCCCACAAGGCAATTCAGCGTATCAACGCCTGCTGGACGAGATTCGGGATGGCACACTTCTGCCTGGCGAACGTCTGCGCGAGATTGAGCTGTCGGAGCGACTTGGCGTCAGCCGCACCCCTGTGCGCGAGGCTATCCGTCAGTTAGAGGCCGACGGGCTAGTCACTCATGTGCCCCGGCAGGGCGCAACCGTACGTTGTCTCGATTACGCCGAAGTAATGGAACTCTATGAGATGCGCGCGGTGCTCGAGGGAACTGCAGCCCGTTTAGCAGCGCGTGCTGCATCGGATGTCGAGCTAGACGAGCTGAGCGTTTTGAATGATCGCTTGGCCGAGGCTGGTACCGGTTCGGAAGCGGCCCGGATAAACCGGATTTTCCACGCCACACTTTTGGACGCAGCAAAGAACCGGTTTCTTGCCAAGTCTATGTTGTCTTTGCAAAAAGCGCTGTTGATCCTTGGGCCATCGCAATTGCTGGACGGTGATCGGGCCGAGACAGCAGTGGCAGAGCATAAGCGGGTCATGGCTGCCTTAAAGGCCCGTGATGGCGCAGCGGCTGAAACAGAAATGCGCGCGCATATTCAGGCTGCACAACGGATGCGTATTCGGGCGTTGCAAGAACGCGACCGGACAACCGACAAAAATCAATAGGTAGACAGGATATGGCCACCCAAATGGAAGCTTATGATATCGCTGTGATCGGCGGCGGGAATGCTGCCCTCTGCGCGGCGATGACTGCTGCCGAGGCAGGCGCCCGTGTTCTGATCCTCGAGACGGCACCAAAACCCTATCGTGGTGGAAACTCCCGCCATACACGCAATTTTCGTTGTATGCATGGCGCACCTCTCGGCCCGCTGATCGAAGAATACAGTGAAGATGAGTATCTTGAGGATCTGCTCAAGGTCACTGGCGGCAAAACCGACGAACATCTTGCTCGTCTCGCGATTCGAACCTCCGAGGAATGCCTGCCGTGGATGGAAGAACACGGCGTGCGGTTCCAACCTTCTCTGTCCGGGACACTGTCACTGGCGCGGACCAATGCGTTTTTTATGGGGGGCGGGAAGTCTCTGGTGAACGCCTATTACCGAACTGCGGCGGGTCTGGGTGTCGATGTTCTGTACGAAGCGGCTGTCACGCATCTGGAGTTGAACGGTGATCGGATCGAGTGGGTCGATTACAGCTTTGAGGGCCAATCTCATCGCATCACACCCAAAGCCGTCATCGTTGCCTCAGGTGGGTTTCAGGCCGACACCGATTGGCTGACCCGTGCATGGGGAGAACCGGCAAAGAATTTCTTGATCCGGGGTACACCCTATAACCGTGGCGTGGTTCTGTCCGATCTGTTGGATCAAGGTGTGGACAGCGTCGGCGATCCGACGCAGTGCCACGCCGTCGCCATTGACGGGCGTGCGCCGAAGTTCGATGGCGGTATCGTCACCCGCCTGGACTGTGTGCCGTTTTCAATCGTCGTGAACAAGAATGCCGAGCGGTTTTATGACGAGGGCGAAGATGTTTGGCCCAAGCGCTATGCGATCTGGGGACGTCTGGTGGCGGCCCAACCGGATCAAGTTGGCTATGTTATCATCGATGCTAAGTCTCTGAATCTGTTTATGCCGTCGGTCTTTCCACCGCTGAAGGCGGACACCCTGGAAGAACTGGCTGCAATGATGGATCTGCCCGCCGAAAAGCTTAAGGCGACCGTTGCTGAATTCAACGAAGCATGCGGCGATACCAGTGGATTTCATCCGACTGAGTTGGATGGGGTCACGACCTCGGGTCTGACACCGCCCAAGACGAACTGGGCGCGTCCGATCATGGAGCCTCCGTTTTATGGCTACTCGCTGCGCACCGGTGTGACCTTCACCTATCTGGGCCTGAAGGTCGACGACACGGCGCAATGTTCGACCGCCAACGGAAAGATCAAAAACCTTTGGGCCGCCGGCGAGACTATGGCCGGGTCGATCCTGGGGCAGGGGTATCTGGCCGGTTTCGGCATGACCATCGGAACCGTTTTTGGACGCATCGCAGGACGTGAGGCCGCCGCTTATGCAAACTGAACTTATCCAAGAAGCCCGCCGTCAGGCCGAGATTTGTAACGCTTGCCGCTATTGCGAGGGCTATTGTTCGGTCTTCCCGTCGCTGCACGCGGAACGCGCGTTCTCGGATGGAGACATCACGCAACTGGCCAACCTGTGCCACAACTGCCGGGGGTGTTACTACGCTTGTCAGTATACGGCGCCGCACGAGTTTGACCTAAACCTGCCGAAAGCTCTGGCTGAAGTGCGGCGGGACAGTTGGGAGAGCTTTGCTTGGCCGCAGCCTTTGGCGCGGCGGTTCCATACGCATGGTGGCGCAATCGCGCTGGCCCTGGTCATCGGTTTTGCCCTGCTGTTCTGGGCAATTCGCGTTATCGGTTCCAGCGGAGGAGAGGGGTTCTATGCCGTCCTGTCCCACAATGCGATGGTCGCAATCTTTGCGCCCGCATTCTTGTTGCCACTCTTTAGCGTGGCTATCAGCCTGAGGCGCTATTGGGTGGAGGTCGGTGGCAAACCCATCCAAATGTCTGATCTGACTGCTGCGTTCAAACGCGCTGGCAAGATGCAAGACTTGGCCGCGGGCCACGGCGAGGGTTGCAATTTCGAAGACGAAGACCGTTTCAGTCAGGCCCGACGCCACATTCACCACGCCATCATGTACGGCTTCCTGCTGTGCTTTGCGTCGACCTCGGTGGCGACGGTTATGCACTACGGGTTCGGGTTGCACGCGCCCTACGGGTTCTGGTCTCTGCCAAAACTCTTCGGGGTTTCCGGTGGTGTTTTGCTGACATTAGGTTGTGCAGCCATGGTTCTGCTCAAGCAAAAGTCGGATCGCGAGCTCGGCGACCCGTCTGCATGGGGCGGCGAAATCGGCTTCGTCCTATTGCTCGGCTTTGTCGGGTTGAGCGGACTGGTCCTTTACGCCCTCGGTTCAACGACTCTGATGCCTGTACTGCTTGTCATCCACCTTGGATCAGTTCTGACCTTTTTCCTGTTAATACCTTTTACGAAGATGGCTCATGGCTTCTATCGGCTCGCGGCTTTGATTAGAGACGCGCAGCGGAAGAGAGAATTGTCAGTTGTTTGCTAGCGAACATCCAACGCTAAGGGGGTAAAAGAAGTCGCAATTGAAGCGCATTTTCATGCCATTGCAGGCTTCGTTCCAGCGCCC
Organism: Ruegeria atlantica; assembly: GCF_013032505.1. Lineage (GTDB taxonomy): Bacteria > Pseudomonadota > Alphaproteobacteria > Rhodobacterales > Rhodobacteraceae > Ruegeria > Ruegeria atlantica_F. The sequence continues at coordinate 527,562 of NZ_WQCG01000002.1, read as the reverse complement.
CGGGTGGCGGTCAACGTCCGGAACGTGTCGTTTGCTGTGATTGACAACATCGGCACGAAAGGCAGCTTTGCTCGCCGTAGCAGGCATTTATTGAATTCTGCCGAATTACCACTTCGAGCCCGATGTAGCTTTGAGCTTCCAGGCCGCTAACAAGAAGGTCAAAGGCTTTTAGCTTGCAAGCATTTCTTCGACGCACGCATTAAATCGGTGTAACGCGCCTTCGAACCGTCCGAATAGATGGCTTGGATTGCCGCGTGAGGCAAAGCCGGATTGGATTTCTTCGCCCAATTGGAAATCCTCCATCAATGCTGTCACTGTGATTTTTTGGTTCTTGTCCCAATGTGCTTGCATCTCCTCCGTATCTGGCAAGGCCCTTGGAACCAGCGTTGCCATACGGACATGGGTCAAGTCATGGGTAATGGGTTCGAAATGGAACCACATAACATGGTCCTGTTGCACCAAAAGCTGAGAGTTTGACATCAAGGTGAACACCATATTGGCATCCCGTCGTATTTCCCAATTGTCTTCGGGCGTATCGCGCATATCCGGCATTGAAATCCGAGGCAAAATTGCGCGCATATGCGGACCGAACATCTGGTAGGTCAGTAGATTGTCGGGGAAATAGGGGCCTATCGTGTTCTTGTGGGCGACCCGGAAGTGATAAGCTTCCATGCCGCCTTCCATCAACAACTTCCAGTTTGCTTTAATGTCAATCTCTTCGATGGCGGCGATGCGGTGCTGATCCAACCCGATCCAATCCAGCTCTGCACCGATCCCCGCAAGCCAGCCATCAATATCCGGCATTTCAGCGAGATCTGGATCTGCAACGATCCAGATAAATCCATTTTTCTCAGCGCAGGGCAATCGACGCAGGCCGCGCTCAGCGCGTGGAAGGTTGGGAAAACCCTGCGCTTCTTGCGGCACCGCACGCAATTCGCCTTCGTTGGTCCAACTCCAGGCGTGGTAGGGGCAAGTAAAGACGCGCTTGCAGCCCTTTGCCTCTCGTTCCAATTTAGCGCCGCGGTGACGGCAAACGTTAAGGAAAGCACGAACATTCCCATTTTCATCGCGTGTCAGCAAAACAGGTAAGTCTAAAAAACGTTTGGTCAGAAAAGCACGAGGCACTTCAAGCTCCGAGCTTTGCGCGACGATGACAGGGCGTCGCCTGAAGATCAAAGCCCGCTCACGCTCGAACCGTTCCGGGCTGGAGTAGCGTGAAATCGGGGAGTGCGCGATCGTATCATCCAGGAAAGCCGACTTCTGATCCGCCAGTCCGATGATCTCTTTTATTTGTTCGATTTCTGTTTGTCTGTCCATCGCGCTGCCCTTCACTTACCGGTCGGTAAGTTACTTACCACTTGGTAAGCACAAGTTCATCTGATACGTAGCGTCACGAAAGGAGAGCGTTCCATGAACAGGCAAAACGATCCGAGGGTAGGCTATTTGACGGTCGCCTCGAAACAGTTTGCAACCCACGGCTATCATGGCGTAAGCCTTGCCGCTTTGGCCGGCGAAGCAGGTGTGTCAAAACAGGCCTTGCTACATTTCTTTGGAACGAAGCAAAAGCTGTACTCCGAGGTTCTATCCGGCCTCGCTAGCAGGCAATTTGCTGAAATCGAAGCGGCGAAACAGCCCGACCCAGTGATGCACCTAAAGACCTATCTCGATCGATTTCTGGCGTCCAACTTGTCGCTGCCCGATGACGCGCGTCTGACTGTTCGAGCGTTATTGGACGTTCACGCGAATGCCAAAGTTTGGCCTATGAAGGCTTATCTGGACAGGTTGATTGAGATCGCCAGCCATACCCCGGCTGGGCAGGAAGCAAGTGAAATCGAATTGCGCGCCCGGGTATTTCAACTGATCGGTGCGGTGCAGTATTTTGCCATATCAATGACCGCGATTGGGGGGATGTACGGAAAAACGAACGCCAGCGAATTGACTGCTCGTTTTTCCAAGCAAATCTCAGACACGGTAGACAGCTTGTTCGGGCCATCAAGCTGACGAGTGCAGAACGGAAGTGACCGTTCAGGGCTTGTCACTTTGCTTCGTGGGCTGACCGCAGGTGGGACAGTGATCAACTTGTGACATCGTTTCGGCATGAACGCGGTTTCGGATATGATCAGCGGCGCGGCGCGACAGGCCCAACTGCTTGCGAACTGCATCGATGTCTGCCTCGTCCGCCTCGCAGATATCGCCATCCTCTAACGCTTTACGAAACTCGCGCTCAAGGCTGGCTCGTCGGCGGTGCAACTGGTCGTTGAGACCGCTGGCGATGATCCCTGCAGGCAATGCAGCCATACCGATGCCAATCACCGTGATCGCAGCGCCGAAGATCTTACCGGCAACCGTCACGGGGGTCACGTCGCCATAGCCAACGGTCGTCAGCGTCGCCATCGCCCACCACATCGCTGCTGGGATCGAGCCGAATGCCTCTGGTTGCGCTTCGTGCTCTGCCAGCCAAGCACCGCTGGCGGCAAAGATCAGCATCACCATCAGGATGAAGAAGCCTGCAAAAAAGGCGCCGGCTTCTTCTTCGAACACGGCTAGCAACATGCCCAGTGCGGGCGAATACCGCGTGAGTTTGAGTAGCCGCAACATACGGAAGGTTCGCAGCAGACGGAGGTCAACCGGGAAAAACAGGTAAAGCAGCGCTGGCAATATCGCCAGTAGGTCGATGATAGCAATCGGGGAAACGGCCCAGGAAGCACGGGTTCTGTAATTTGGGTTTTCCGTCGCAACCCAGAGTCTGCCTGCGTACTCGATAACGAATACGAACAGAGACAGACTCTCAAAAACATTAAGCGCAAACCCCCAGCGGTCATAGATAGAGTCGACCGTCTCAAGGATGACGGCGGCGACGTTCAGCGTTATCAGGGCGATCAGCGCCAGTTCCAGCAACCAGGGGCCGGTGGCAGCCCGGTTCGGGCGTTCAAGCCACCAATAAACTCGTCTTCTAAGACCGCTCGAACCCGTCACTGCTTCACTCATGTCGAAACTTCGTCCATGCGCGCATCAAGGGTATCGCGATTTGCGATAGCAAGGCTGTCCCCCAGATCAGATTGCCAACCAATGAGGGGACATGTGGGACTATATAGAAACAGGCGATTGCCAAAACGATCCCAAACACCCGGACATCCCAGCGCCCGAAATTCGACGCCAAACGGTGTTCGATGACGTTCTGAAGCACCCAAAGCATGGCGATGTAGCCGGCAAGACCGAAACAGCCAATGGCGGCATACTCGGTTGGGTATGGCTCCCAAAACCCAACTTTGACCTCAGCCGCAAGAGCTACGCCGACCATGACGCCGCACAACATCAAGATCAGGTGCGCAAGCCACCAGGTGACCAAAGTTGACACCTTCTTGTCCTTTGGTTTGGCATTACCGACAAAGTCGAAATAGATCCAACACATGACGAACATCGAAACGCCGCCGATGACGAAGTTGACCAGCACGTCGGGCGAAACTTTGTAGATACCTTTTTCAGAAAGGGTAACGACAAGTTTAAAGAACCCTTCGCCTAAAACGATCAGTGTCAAAAGCGCAAACCGCTCGGCCATGTGGCCAAGGCGCGGGACGAACCGCTCAAAGCGCAGAACAGTGACGCCGGGGATCATGTACATCGCCTGCGTGGCAACCATCGCGGCCGCAAACACCCAATACGCAAGCGGTGCGGGAAGAAACGCCGTGATGGCAAAGATCACCGCAAAGGCCGAGAAGTTGCGGATCTGCGCCGCTGACATCGACTCGCCTGAGGAATTGGCACGCCTGGCGCGATAGTACAGCGCGGCGATCATGGCTCTGTTCGCGGCAAATCCTAACGAAAAGAAGACCCAACCTTTACCGTCGATGGCCGGGATCGCCGCGGCCATGAACATAACCGTACAGATCATCACCGACATGATGAGGCGGTGCCAGAAATCAGTACTGACGTAAATCGAATTGAATATGCTGAGTTCACCCCATGCGTACCAAAGCGTGATGAAGACGCCGGCGAACACAAGAAACCCGTGCAGATCAAGGTGATGTGACAGATAGTTGCCCAGCAGGAATATCGTCACGACATGGATCAGGTCATAGAACAGCTCGGCCCAGTGGACATGGTCATGCGCGTGGTCGAGGTCTTGATGATGTTGCGGCTTTCGCCACATGGGGTGGTCATGCAGTGCCATAAATTGGAAACTCTTGAAAGTTGACAGACTGTAGTGGCCGACATGCGGCCACCTTGATTGAGTTGCTATTTAAAGACGAAGGTTGTCGTGGAGACCATGAGCTTGCAACCCCCGTAGCGGTTGTCAAGCGAGGGCATGCCGGAAGACACCCAGCTAATCTCGCGGCAATCATGCAACTCGGGCCGGTACTCACCGGCGTCACGCGGCCCTGTTATCTTGCAGATGTAACAGAATGCGGGCGTAGTTTTCTTCGCCTTGCGCGCCGGTTACAAGGTGACGTTGGTTGAACACCATTGCGGGCACGCCCTGAATACCTTGGCCGATCCAGAACTGTTCTTTTTGGCGAACACTGTCGGCCTGTTTTCCGCTTTGGAACATGGCAAGCGCATTGGCGCGGTTCAGCCCGATGCCTGCGGCCGCGTCGGCGAGAACCTGCATGTCCGAGACGTCCGCGCGGCGGGTAAAGAAGGCCTCAAAAAGTGCCTGCTTCATCTCGTGGCCTTTTCCTAGCTCCGTTGCCCAGTCAATCAACTGATGCGCTCGGAAGGTGTTATACATCCGCATGTCATCGGCGTAATTGAACGTAAACCCCAGTGCTGCGCCCATCTCGGTGAGGCGGGCGCGCGCCTTGATCGATCCCTCTAAAGTGGTCCCGTATTTTGCCGCCAGGTGTTCGCGCAGGTTCTCGCCACCCTCGGCCATCTGCGGGTTCAACTCGAATGGATGCCAATGGATATCTAGTGCGATCTGGGCGTCGCGCGCAGCCTTAGCCAGCTGGCGGTAGCCGATCACACACCACGGGCAGACAACATCCGATACGATATCTACGCGGATGGTGGGAGCGTCATGCACGGTTCAGTTTCCTTTCACATCGCTGGAAAATCGCGCGGCGTTTTCTTTGGCAAAGGCGTGGGAATCTGCGTTGGCATCCCAGAATTGGGGGTTGGCCTTTGGGATGGTCAACGCCCGCTGCACGGCCGGCCGGGCATCAATGCGATCGAACCAAGCATTCAGATGCGGTAGGTCCGACACATCTACTTTTGCCCAGACGTATGAACGCGCCCAGGGGTACAGCATCATGTCGGCAATGGTGTATTCGTCGGCAGCGATCCAATCACGCCCGTCCAGACGCGAGTTCATCACCTCCATTAAGCGGCGGCTTTCGTCCACGTAGCGACGGATTGAGAACGGCTCTTCGTGGCCATTGGGCGCAGCAATGTGCTGGAAATACATCGCCTGTCCCATCATCGGTCCCACGTGCCCAACCTGAAACAGCATCCATTGCATTACTTCGGACCGTTTGACCGGGTCGGATGGCAGGAACTGTCCGTATTTCTCGGCCAAGTGCCATAAGATCGCACCGGATTCGAAAATCGCGCGGCCTTCCAAGCGGTCCTCAATCATTGGGATCTTTCCGTTCGGATTCAGCGCTAAATAGTCCGGCGCCTTCTGTTCCTGTTTGGAAAAGTTGATATGGGTCAGGTCGTAGGGGAGGCCTGCCTCTTCCAGAAAAATGACCGGTTTGTAGCCGTTCATCGTGCCTGCGGTATACAGGTGAATATCAGGCTGGGACATGTTCGACCTCGACAAAAGTGGCTTTCAGATGCGCGTCAAATCGAGCGAAATCGGCGTCGATTTCGGGGTTCTTCATAACATCGAAGGCAGCGAATGTCGGTAGGGCTTGCATGCTGAAGAACTTGGCGTTCAGATGTATCGGGCGCAGCAGATCGTCAACGCTTGCTCCGGCAAAGAACGGCTCGGCGTGGTTGTCGAATGCTTCTTTCGGCGCATTGAAGGTCACCGACAGCATGTATGTCTTGCCGTGCAGTGATCCACCCATGCCGTAATTGGCCTTTGGTGCGTCGGCGGTGCGACCGTCGCCTGCGCATAGGCGGCCATCCATCCCGGCTGTGTAGACCTCATCCATATATTTCTTGAAAATCCATGGGACGCCCATCCAGTTTACCGGGAACTGCATAATGACCGTATCGGCCCAAACATGCGCTTCAACCTCTGAATTTGCGTCATAGGCATCAGCAACGGTGGTCATGCGTATCTCGTGGCCCATTGCGGCCAACGTGTCGCGTGCGCGTTCGGCCAGGCTGGCGTTCAATTGTCCGGGGGCGAACTCATAAGGCTGAGTGCCGTTCACGATCAGGATTTTGCTCATGTCCATATCCTATATGTGCACTGTGTGAACCCCTTGACGTATGAGGGGGTTGGGAGCATTTGAGTGTTGAGGTAAAGAAAATCAACCAGTATACTTTTGGTAACCGTAAGCATGAAGAAAAGGATAACGATGCGGGCGCGGGTGGACGAAGATGTTAAAGGGCGCCGAATTGTGACAGAGGCCTGTCAGGAACCATGCCCAATTGAACGGGGCATGCGGATCATCGGCGGCAAATGGACCGGGTCCATACTATGGCACCTGAAGGATGGTCCGGTGCGCTTCAACGATCTTGCTCGGATGCTCGGCGGGGCCAGCAAAAAGATAATTGCCGAGCGGCTGCGCCAGCTAGAGGATCAAGGGCTGGTGAACCGACACGTGATGGATACTGCACCGGTTTCCGTGCAGTATTCTATAACTGACCTTGGCCGCACCGCACTTGGGTTTCTCGACGAACTGCGAAAGTGGAGCGAGGAGTTGCCTAACGGCTTAAAGCGATGACTCTCGTCCGTATTCAAAGATCTCAAAGCCAGAGCTTTTCTGACCGCGTACCGAACGTGGTTTTCAACAATCTGCGGATTAAGTGATAAGGTTACTTGGAACGGTAGTCCGAGAGTTTACTGTCCCGAAGAAAGTAATGCGAACAAATTTCTGTAGGTCGCTCAGTGCCATTTGAACCGGCAGGTGACGCAACAGCTGTCACGCAGACCACGAGTTTTGTTGAACTAGGTTCTGGCATCCACAGCGAACAGCTACTTTGGCGTCCACACCGCGGCAGCGGCTTTGCCAAGTAAGCGGCAGCAAAGGGCAGTCGACATGTATTGTGATTTCTTCTTTGTCCGCAGACTAAGAGTTCGACCACCGCCGAATATTGCGCTCGCGGCGAAAGTCCGGATTGATGAAGCTGCATTTCGGCGTGGCCTGACAAAATGAACGTCTCTTATGGGCCGTGTGCTAGGGCAGGGTATTCTGTCCGATCAACCAAGTCCTAGCAAGACACACAGCGCCTGTTTCCAGGTTTAGAAGAGGCTCATTGGCTTTCTGTTTAACGTAGACTAAAAGCGCCTGAACCGTTGAAGCATTCAAAGAATGCAAAAATCTAAAGGTGTTTAGTTCAATGTGGGGCGGGTCTCCATCATTCAGTCCCATTGTTTGCGAACTCCAACAGCGCATGTCGGATCACCTAAATGATGACACTGCGGTTCCAACAAAATCAGCTACTTAGAGTTTTCAGTTTTTTAGACTCCTGAAAACGTGATTTTCTAACCAAACAAAAAAATGCAGTCCTTCATTTAACGCGCAGAGAACGACTGCAATGAGCCCATTCCGACAGAGTTGCCGCGGGATGACGAGCGTCGGGTTTGGTGCCGCTGCCCAGAAACACGCATAGGCCGCTTTCGGAACATACTTGGCAAAGGAGGTCTATCCCGACCGTATACTCCGATGTTCAAAAGTGTTTTTTCTGCGATCAGTCCTGTAGCCACCGTCTTACTTTTGATGCCTTGAAATAATGTGTCTGCGACAATTCAAGCAAGACACGATTAACCAGAAACGGCACGCGACACTTGTCCAGAGGCTCGATTTTTGCGTGGCGCAGAGACGGGCATTCTGAACCAGTCGTGATGGAGCACATTTCTTTTTCTGAACCTTGACAAGAACGCGGTTTCGAATAATTTTAACGGCTAAAATATTTAATCGGGTGGCGTTGAATGTATCTAGGTTTGGATTTGGGAACGTCAGGTCTCCGCGGGATTCTGGTAGATGACACAGGACACGTTGTCGGTGATGCCGAAGTCAGCATTTCCACCTCGACGCCTAGGCCTGGCTGGTCTGAGCAGGATCCTTTGGATTGGACCAACGCTTGCGAAGAGGTTGTTGGAAAGCTCCGCATTGGCAACCAGCAAGCATTCTCAAAATTGCGAGGTATTGGCCTGAGCGGACACATGCACGGCGCTACACTACTGGATTCTGATGGCGAAATATTGAGGCCCTGTATTCTTTGGAACGATACTCGGTCAGCCGCCGAAGCGCGGACACTAGATCAAACACCAGAGATGCGCGCAATATCGGGAAACATCGTATTCCCGGGGTTTACGGCGCCGAAACTCGAATGGTTGGGTGCGAATGAGCCGGATGTGTTCTCAAAGGTGGGCAAGGTACTGCTGCCGAAAGACTATTTGCGGTTTTGGCTGACTGGCGAATATGTTTCAGACATGTCTGACAGCGCAGGAACATCGTGGCTGAATGTTGACACACGGCAGTGGTCAGAAAAGGCGCTAACGGTAGGTCACATGCGTGTCGAGCAGATGCCGCGCTTGGTCGAAGGAAGTGATCCGGGTGGAGAGTTGAAGGTCCGTTTGAGGCAGGAGTGGGGGCTTTCGAATCCGGTTGTGGTGGCTGGAGGTGCTGGCGACAATGCTGCCGCTGCCTGCGGGATCGGGAGCATCAACGACGGCACCGGTTTTGTCTCGCTAGGAACGTCTGGCGTGTTGCTTGTAGCGCGGGAAGCCTATGCTCCTGATCCGGAAACAGCCGTGCACTGTTTTTGTCATGCGGTTCCTGATCGGTGGATACAAATGGGTGTCATGCTTTCAGCAACGAACAGCATGAACTGGCTTTCGCGAAATCTAGGCGAACCCGTGGATAAGTTGGCTGCAGCAATGCCGGAACAACTGAAAGGGCCTTCTTCGATCACCTTTCTGCCTTATCTGTCAGGAGAACGGACGCCGCATAACAATAGCCATATTCGAGGCGCGTTTTTGGGCGTGGACATCTCGTCGGAACCCGCTGAGTTGACCCAGTCCGTAATGGAGGGTGTTTCTTTTGGAATGAGAGATTGCCTGGAAGCACTGAGGAGCACCGGAACCCAGCCAAATAGACTTATGGCAGTAGGGGGAGGTGCACGATCTCGGTTCTGGCTGGAAACCTTGGCTACTGTTTTGCAAGTTCCACTGGATTTGCCAAAAGGCAGCGAATTCGGTGCCGCTTTGGGCGCTGCGCGCCTCGCGATATGTGCTGCCAACGACGCTGAACCGGCGCAAGTCATGACGCCGCCGGAAATTCAGGAACGCATTGAACCACGCGGCGATCTGATTGACGCCTACGAAAACGAATACCGGAGATACAAGCAATTCTATCAGGCGCTTGCGCCGCTGGCAGTAAGATGAATCCAGAAACGGGTATAGCCTCCGGGATCGAAACTGCTATTCTCACCGATGGGAATATGCGTGTTTCGGTCCTAAACTATGGGGCAATCACGCAGGGTTGGTGGTACAAGGATGTCCCGCTCATCCTTGGGTTCGAGGACCCAAATGAGTATCTCACCGATACGCGTTACCTGGGCGCAATTGTTGGGCGCGTTGCCAACCGGATCCGCGGCGCGACGTTTGAATTGGATGGTGCCAGTTTTGAACTGAACGCCAATGAGGGCAAAAACACCCTGCATGGCGGCGACGATGGGCTGTCTAAAAAGTTTTGGGAACTCGAGCAGATTGCACAGAACGAGGTTTTGCTGAGCTACGTTTCTCACGACGGAGAGGGAGGCTTTCCGGGGAATATCAGGTTCGAAGTCAGGATCTGCTTACAGGGCTTACGCTTGGTCTATTCAATAACTGCACAGCCTGAACGGCCGACGCCGATAAGCATTACACAGCACAACTACTACACTTTGGGTGCTGCAGAAGGGGTAGACGAGCATAAGCTAAAACTCGCTTCAAATTGGTATCTGGAAATCGACGATCAGGGTATTCCGTCGGGCAGAGTACTTGCGACCAACGAAAACGGGTTGGATTTTTCAACGCCCAATACGATTGGAAGTGTGCCTGATGGGATTGATCACTATTTCTGCTTTGCTCATGATCGCGGCCCAAAGGCTCCGGTGGCGGACCTCACTTCACCCTCTGGCCTTGCGTTGACAGTCTACTCTGACCAGCCCGGAGCACAGGTTTATTCGGGCTATGAGCTGACGAAACCGCGTCGCGCTTCGCGTGGCGTGTGTATCGAGCCATCGGGTTATCCCAATGCACCGAATATCTCGTCGTTTCCCTCAATCATCTATACTCCGGAGAATCCGTATCGGCAGGAACTTATTCTAGAAGTTTCTGAGGAATGACATGAGAGCAGTTTCGCTATTCTTGATTATTGGCTCAACAATCTCAGCGGTGGGTGGTGCGCTTGCCCAATCGCTTGGTTCTCTGCCGGAGTTCCTCGAACCCAACTTTGCAAGTGCTGAGCTGGGGCGTTTGCTGTTCTATGACCCGATCTTGTCTGGCAACAAGAATATCAGCTGCGCGACCTGTCATCATCCCAAGCTTGGCACGTCCGACGGGGTTTCCCTTGGTATAGGGGAAGGGGGAATTGGGTTGGGTCCAGAGCGGACATTGGACCCAGAGAATACTCCGGAACAACGTATTCCTCGAAACTCACCAGGGCTTTGGAACCTCGGAGCCACTGAGTTTACGACGTTTTTCCATGATGGGCGACTAGAGGCAGACCCAACGCAACCTGATGGCATCAGAACCCCGCTGGGTACTCATATGCGGTCTGGGTTCAATTCAGCGCTAGCCGCACAGGCCATGTTCCCGGTTTTGTCGCCAGACGAAATGGCGGGTCACTATTCTGAGAATGACGTGAGCAAAGCGGTTCGCCTCGGATTTCTGACACAGCAAGGCGGTGCGTGGGATCTGATTGCAGAACGTGTTGCGGCCATTCCAGAGTACGAGCAGAGGTTTGACGACTTAGCGCCGGATGATGGAGTTACCTTCACGGCAATTGCCAACGTAATCGCGGACTTTATCGCATTCGAGTGGCGTGCGGATAACAGCCTCTTCGATCGCGCGATGCGAGGTGAGGCTGAATTGCCAGAAGAGGCCGAAATTGGCATGGGCCTGTTCTATGGAAAGGCGGGCTGCAGCAACTGCCATTCGGGCTGGTTTCAGACGGATCACAAGTTTCATTCGATCGCAATGCCGCAGATCGGCCCGGGAAAGGCGGCGCGATTTGAAAACCATGTCAGGGACGACGGGCGTCTTCGCGTGACCGGTGATCCCGACGACGCGTTTGCTTTCCGCACGCCATCTTTGCGTAACGTGACACTGACAGCTCCTTACGGACACAACGGAGCTTTTGCCGAACTTGAGGACATCGTACGGCATCATCTGGACGCGGTTTCGTCGTTGGAAAACTACTCAATCGAGTTGGCCGCATTGCCGGACTTCCCGGGCCCCAAAGATCAAACGGCAATGTCGGACAATCAGCACGTGGAGGCGATTGCCCAAAGCAACGGCTTGTCGAAAATAAGCCTGACGGATCAGGAAATTGACGCTCTTCTCAGATTTCTGGCAAGCCTTGAAGACCCGGCAGAGCGGCTAGGTGTGCCCGACCAAGTTCCAAGCGGGCTACCGGTCGACAAGTAATCAGCGGTAAAAACGAATGATTTGGTTGGGCTGATAGTCCAACCACTCGCCTTTCGCTCCATCCGGCCAGATCATGCGAACCTGCACCTGGTCCTCACTCCCAAGCCCAAAATGCTGAAACCCAGCGATACCACCAGCGTGACCGCCGCCGATTGTTAGCTCGCGGGTCTGAACACCCAGCGAGGTTTTGACTTCAATAAATCCACCAATTGCTGCGTGATTGGATTGATCCTGAGTGACATCAATCAATAGCCAGTTGCCACCCTGAGAAGAGTTCTGGCTGACTTCGAGCTCAGAACCTCGGTTGACGACAACCAGATCCAGCTTCCCATCGTTGTTCAGGTCGGCAAGCGCTGCGCCACGAGACTTAGCCATCGAGGCAGCACCGGCATCTGCTGCAGCTTCAATAAACTGACCGTCGGAGTTCTGTAGTAGTAGGTTATTGGGGTCGTTCAGAGCCGCATCGGGCATCTGTTCTACGTTTCCCTTGGCCACAAATATATCGTCCCGGCCGTCGTTGTTGACGTCGCCAAACTGTGCGTGCCACCCGGTGGATGGCCTTCCGTCTCCACCGATATGCGGTCTATGAGCGGTCGTCCCCTTTTCGTAAGTTGCATCGCGCCAGGTCGGGCCGTTTGTCACTGGGTCAAAAATCTGGAGTTTCTGGTCACCCATCGAAGTCAGATAAACTTCGGGAAATCCATCTCCTGTAAGGTCGCGAGAGGCGATCCCCATTCCCCAGATCGAAAATGGAAGCCAACCTTCGTCTTCCGAGTATTGCCGAGGCTCAGACTCCATCGCCCATAACTGCTCGTGACCGCCGCGAACATAGTAGTGACGGTCGTTGCTGACGCGAAGATCAGCGCGGCCAGTTCGGGCCCAGTCCGAAAACAAAATAGAAAGTGAGCAGTAGCCGGGCTCAAGATGCAGCGGCTCACGATACGAGTCGCCTTCTGGACGGTACAAAAGGGTTGGGCCGCAGGATTCAAAGGGACCTTCGGGATCAAACCGATCAACATAGGTGCCAAACGCCAGGGTCGGTAAAGTTTGCCCGCTTTCCCATGTTGCTGAGAAACCTGTGGTCCAGTGGTCCTCGGACTGAAACCCGAGTTCAGTGAAAGGGCTGAATTGGCAGTCGGTATTGCCCCGAAGAAGCAGGTCTGGGCCAACACGCAAAATCGCCAAATCCACTACGCCGTCGCTATCAACATCGAGAGGGTAGGCGCCGGTCACACCGGCCAGTGAAAGATCTTCAGGCGTCTTTGCCTGAAATGCTATCTGTTCCTTCGAGGTATTGATGAACAGTTGAGACCGGTTGGAACCGCCAGCCAAAAAGAGTTCTGGCAGCGAGTCCCCATTGCAATCGAAAACGGCCATACCGCCGCCGACAAAATGCTCCCACCCGCCATCATAGACATGTTTTGGTACATCCACATTTGTAAACTGGGCAATAACAGTGTCCGCATTCGCAACTGTGGCCAAAGTCGCAAATATCGCAAACTCAAGACGCATTCGCCGTCAACTCCTTGACCTTGAGAATTGAGATTTGTTCAATTCCATAGGCTGCCGCCCCCTTGGCCCACATCAAGTCACCCCAGTGATGAACTTTGATCTGGGGCAAAGGTGCATCGACATTCACAACGCCGTTTTGAATGCGGGTCATAACTTCGTTGGAACACAAATGCTCAAAGCTCATTTGTGCCCCCGAGACGATAATGCACTCTGGGTCATACAAGTTGATCAGGTTGGAAATCCCGAGGCCAAACATCTGACCTGCGCGGGCAAGCACAGATGAAGCTCTGTCGTCACCTGAGTTGGCGCGGTCATGTATGTCGGAAACGGTTTCCATGTCGTTGGTATGACCGGTGACTGTCATCTCGCGGATCAAAGCATAGTCGCCCACATAGGCTTCTAGACATCCGCGTTGACCGCATTGGCAAAGGGCTCCGTCAAGTTGCACTTTGGTGTGCCCAAACTCAGCGCCGCAACCTCGTTCTCCACGGTATAGTTTGCCGTCCAATACGATACCCAGGCCAACACCGTGTTCGATCGTAACGACGAGGAAATTCTTTAGGCCCTTGCCCAAGCCAAAAAGCTGTTCGGCCTTGGCGACAAGATTGGCGTCGTTGTCAACGAATGCGGGGCAGGGGAGCTCATTTGAAAGCAAGTGGCTAAAATCAATATTTCTCTCAGTAATCGAGGATGACCAGTGGACAAAATTCTTGTTTGCATCGACCAGTCCAGCGACCCCGATAGAAACACCTGCCAAATGAGCGACAGAACGATCGACCTGTTTGCAGGTTTCTTCAAGAGCTTCGCGGATCGCCGATACAAATTCTTTCGGCGACATTCTGGCTTTATCCAGAGCATATTTATGAGATGCGACTTCGTTACCTTCAAAGTCGACCAAGATAACCGAGATTACTTGCCGAGCCACCTTGAGGCCGGCCACAAGGTGCATCTGGCCGTCCAATTGCAGCAATACTCTGGGTCTGCCTCTCTTCCCCGACTTTGACTGTGCCTGGCTTTCAGTCTCTTTGACCAGCCCGGCCGAGATGAGATCAGCCGTGGCGGCGGTGACAGTCGCAGGGCTGGTTTGCAAGGCGGATGCAATATCGATCCGCGAAACGGATCCCTTTGCTCTGATGTGCTCCAATACCCGCAGGCGGGTCGTATTTCTTTGTTCCAAAGAAACCGGAGAGGCTTTGCTTTTCAGCATTTTGTCCTCGCGAATCTTGCTGTTGGCCCAATCTATTTGAATTTGAGTGCCTCTTGTAGAGTAAATATTTTACCGACTGAAATAAATATGGTATTCAAATCTGTGAGAGCCGCGAATCGAAAAGCGATGGCTCGGCAAATGGGAGGAAATCATGAAAAGAATTCTCAGCTTTTCGGCTGTGGCCACTTTGTTGGCTTCGACCGCATTCGCAGAGCCAGTGGTCGGCGTAAGCTGGTCGAACTTTCAGGAAGAGCGTTGGAAAACAGACGAAGCGGCCATCAAATCGGCGCTTGAAGCAGGGGGTGCTGAGTACATTTCGGCGGACGCGCAATCGTCTTCCGCAAAGCAGCTATCGGACATTGAAAGCCTGATCGCCCAGGGCGTGGACGCACTTATTATTCTGGCCCAGGACGCACAGGCAATCGGACCGGCTGTTCAGGCTGCGGCTGACGAAGGTATTCCGGTCATTGCTTATGATCGCCTGATTGAAGATGACCGTGCGTTCTATCTGACCTTCGACAATGTGGAAGTCGGCAGAATGCAGGCTCGGGCTGTCTTTGAGGCCATGCCCAAGGGCAACTACGTGATGATCAAAGGCTCTCCTACTGATCCGAACGCAGATTTCCTGCGCGGTGGTCAGCAAGAGATCATCGGAGCAGCCGTCGATAGCGGTGACATTGTAATCGTTGGTGAGGCATACACGGATGGCTGGCTCCCCGCAAACGCGCAGCGGAACATGGAACAAATCCTGACCGCGAACGAGAACAACGTGGATGCAGTCGTTGCGTCGAATGACGGTACTGCAGGCGGTGTTGTTGCCGCGCTGACCGCACAGGGCATGGAAGGCATTCCGGTTTCCGGTCAGGACGGCGATCACGCAGCATTGAACCGTGTCGCACTGGGAACGCAGACGGTTTCGGTTTGGAAGGATGCTCGCGAACTTGGAAAGGCCGCTGGCGAAATTGCTGTTGCTTTGAGCGGTGGGACAAGCCCTGCTGAGGTCGAAGGTGCTGTGAGCTGGACATCACCGGGTGGGACCGAGATGAATTCGGTTTTCCTAGCGCCTGTTCCAATCACTAAGGACAACCTGTCCGTGGTTGTAGATGCCGGATGGATCCCGCTGGAAGATCTTTGCCAAGGCGTTGAAAACGGACCTGCCCCTTGTAACTAAACCACTCAGCCCTGGGCCTCTTAGTCTGGGCCTGGGGCAAATGCTGAATATGAAAGATCGGAAATGACCGAAACTTCGTCTCAGCCGATACCTGAAAAAGCGAAAACCAGCCTGTTCCAGCAATTGGAACTGGATATGCGGCTTTTGGGAATGATCGGCGCGTTTGTCATCCTGTGTATCGGGTTCAACATCTTCACGGACGGACGGTTCTTGACGCCTCGGAACCTGTTCAATCTCTCCATCCAGACGGTTTCAGTGGCCATTATGGCGTGCGGAATGGTGTTCATTATCGTCACTCGCCATATCGACTTGTCGGTAGGAGCGCTGCTGGCAACAACCTCGGCCGTGATGGCAATGACGCAAACCGAGCTTTTACCGCAAATACTTGGGATGGGTTTGAACAATCCGGCAACCTGGGCGATCACCATTGTAGTCGGGCTGTTTGTCGGCACGCTGATTGGTGCGTTTCATGGCTGGATGGTCGGTTATCTGACGATACCAGCGTTCATCGTTACGCTTGGTGGATTTCTGGTTTGGCGAAACGTGGCGTGGTATTTGACCAGCGGCCAGACGATTGGTCCTCTGGATAGCACATTTCTGATGTTTGGCGGGACCAACGGAACATTGGGAACGACAACAAGCTGGCTGTTCGGCTTGTTTGCTACCGCAATCGCGATCTGGGCTTTGTGGAGTGGCCGGCGTGCAAAAGCGTCACATGGTTTCCCGGTAAAACCTGTTTGGGCCGAGGCCACTCTGGCCGGGATAATCGCAATTGCTATCCTTGGGTACGTTTACATCGTAAACAGTTACGCCATTCCGACGCGCCGGCTGCAACGTATGTTCGAAGCGCGCGGTGAGACAATGCCAGAAGGGCTAGTCGTCGGATACGGCATACCTATTTCTGTACTCATCCTGATCATCGTGGCTGTCACGCTGACAATTGTGGCGCGAAAAACACGGTTTGGCCGATACATCTTTGCCACCGGCGGCAACCCGGATGCAGCAGAGCTTTCGGGTATCAATACTCGGCTGCTGACCGTGAAGATTTTTGCACTAATGGGTTTCCTGTGCGCCGTGTCCGCGGTCGTCGCCTCGGCCCGCTTGGCAAATCACTCTAACGACATTGGTACGCTCGACGAACTTCGGGTCATAGCCGCTGCAGTGATCGGAGGAACCGCATTGTCGGGCGGTATCGGTACCATCTATGGCGCTATCCTTGGCGCATTGATCATGCAGGCCCTGCAATCGGGCATGGCAATGGTTGGCGTTGATGCGCCGTTTCAGAACATCGTCGTCGGCAGCGTTCTCGTGCTGGCCGTCTATATCGACATCGTCTACCGCAAGCGACTGGGGGCTAAGTGATGCAAGCTCAGGACACGCAAAAAGCACCTCCCAACTCCGGACGCGGTTCGGGCGCGCCGCCATTGGTCGAGATGCGCGATATTTCGATTTCCTTCGGCGGGATCAAGGCCGTCGACCATGTGTCGGTCGATCTCTATCCGGGTGAAGTCGTTGGCCTGCTTGGCCATAATGGGGCCGGGAAGTCCACTCTGATCAAGGTTCTGTCCGGCGCCTATCAGATGGATCACGGTGAGATTCTGATTGATGGCAAGCCAGTCGAGATTGGCAATCCCCGTGACGCCCGGGCGAATAACATCGAAACGATATATCAAACGCTCGCCTTGGCCGACAATCTGGACGCGACATCGAACCTGTTCCTGGGGCGCGAGATGACGACGCCTTTTGGTTTGGTCAACGACGCAGCGATGGAGGCCGAGTGCCGAAAGATCATGGCTCAGCTCAACCCGAACTTTCAGAAGTTCAATGACCCGGTTTCCGCCTTGTCGGGCGGGCAAAGACAATCAGTGGCTATCGCTCGGGCTGTCTACTTCAACGCACGTATTCTGATCATGGATGAGCCGACAGCAGCGCTTGGGCCGCATGAAACTCAGATGGTGGCGGATCTGATCCACCAGCTAAAGGCGCAGGGCATCGGGATATTTCTGATCGATCACGACGTGCATGCCGTCATGGAACTGTGCGACCGCGCCTCGGTCATGAAGAACGGAAAACTGGTTGGGACGGTCGATATCGCAGATGTCACTGATGACGATCTTTTGTCGATGATCATTCTCGGCAAGCAGCCAGCACAAAAAGCAGAGTAGGGGGCAGAAATGCCAAGTGGATTTTTTGAAGGGATCGAGAAGGTCCAGTTTGAAGGCGTGGACAGCAAGAACCCGTTGGCCTTTCGTCACTACGACCCGGACGAGATCGTTATGGGCAAGCGTATGGAAGACCATCTGCGATTTGCAGTGGCATGGTGGCATTCCTTCGCGTGGGAGGGTGGGGATCCGTTTGGCGGTCCGACATTTGATCGTCCGTGGCATCCACAGGATGAGATGGATCGTGCCCGCCTGAAAGCGGATATTGCGTTCGAATTGTTCGAGATTCTGGGCCAGCCCTTCTTTTGCTGGCACGACGCTGACATCCGGCCCGAACAGGGCAATTTTGCTGATAACTTAAGAACTCTGGAAGAAATCACTGATTACATCGGCGAAAAGATGCAGGTGTCTGGAACCAAGTTGCTTTGGGGTACGGCTAATATGTTCAGCCATCGTCGCTGGATGTCTGGCGCCAGTACTAATCCTGATCCCGACGTTTTTGCATTCGCGGCAGCGACAGTAAAATCCTGCATGGATGCAACTCACAAACTAGGCGGCGAAAACTATGTTTTGTGGGGTGGTCGTGAGGGCTACGAAACTCTTCTGAACACGGACTTGAAAACCGAATTGGATCACATGGGCCGTTTCCTGAACATGGTCGTAGAGTACAAACACAAGATCGGGTTCAAGGGCGCCATTCTTGTGGAGCCGAAACCTCAGGAGCCTTCCAAGCACCAATACGACTATGACGCAGCTACTTGCATCGGTTTTCTCAGGAAGTATGGGTTGGAGAACGAAGTGAAACTAAATCTCGAGCAGGGCCACGCGATCCTTGCCGGGCATAGCTTTGAGCATGAAATTGCGGTTGCGGCTGCTGAAGGGATGCTGGGTTCGATTGATATGAACCGCAACGACTACCAATCCGGATGGGATACAGACCAGTTCCCGAACAATACACCGGAAGTTGCCCTAGCTTACTATTACATCCTGAAAGCTGGTGGTTTTATCACCGGCGGCACAAATTTCGACGCCAAAATTCGCCGTCAATCGATTGACGCTGTCGATCTGGTGGCGGCTCATATTGGTGGAATGGATATATGCGCCCGCGGTTTGAAAGCAGCGGCCGCTATGATTGAAGATGGGGGGTTGGAGGACTCACTGACGGAACGGTATTCAGGTTGGAATACACCAGATGCAGCGTCCATGTTGGGCAACAGCCTGGAAGAAATTTCCGCCCGAGTTTTACGTGATGGGATAAATCCCGATCCGAAATCAGGCCGACAGGAAATACTTGAGAATTACGTGAACAGCTTTGTGTAACCGCATTGGTGGGACACCTCTGGGCGCGATTGACGAAAAATTCCCAGAACCAGGCATTTGGCATTGTTTGTTTATTGTCTGGTTTGTCCGCAAAGTAGACGTTTAAGCAAGTTGCAACGAATGACTGCATTGAGCCCGTTTCGGTCATTAGAAGAGCCGATGCAAAACGGTAAATTCAAGTGCCTGAGTTTGGCGCGTTTTCGCGAATCTTGAATATGTGCCATTCTCAGTTCTGGGCGATACCAGACAAAACTTGATTTAGATCTGGCGCCCGCGGCCTGGGAGGAGCCAGCTATGAACCTGAGACCTGACCCGACTTTTCACGCAACTCCGAAACTTGCCATGGAGGCACCGGCGGAAACGCTTGCCTTTACATTGATGCTCAGTCCGGACGGCTCACAGCCGGATGGCCTGGCCGTTGTGGATGTTGACCCGAAATCGAAGACCTACAGTCAGATCGTCCATCAGCTTATCATGCCCAACAAGGGTGACGAGTTTCACCACTTTGGCTGGAACGCGTGCTCTTCTGCGCTTTCGCCCCTGACCGGGCATGCCTTTCTGGAACGCAGGTACCTGATCGTACCGGGTATCCGGTCCTCGCGCATCTACGTGATCGACGTTAAGGAACCCCTGAAGGCGAAGATTCACAAAATCATCGAACCCGAAGAGGTGTTCGCCAAAACTGGTTATTCCCGCCCGCACACTATCCACTGCGGTCCCGAAGGGATTTATGTTTCGACACTCGGGGGCGGCGGTGCCGATGGCACGGATGGCCCTCCGGGCATTTTCATCATGGACTGCGAAACGTTTGATATCCTTGGCCGCTACGAGATGGACCGAGGTGAACAGGACAAGCATTATGATTTCTGGTGGAACCTTCCGCGCGACTACATGGTGAGTTCCGAATGGGGGCTGCCGCCACAGTTTGAAAACGGGATCGTGGCCGAGGATCTGCTGTCCAACAAATACGGTCACAAGATCCATTTTTGGAACCTGCGCGAACGCCGCAACGTCCAAACCATTGATCTGGGAGAGAACCACCAGATGGCTTTGGAGATCCGACCTGCTCATGATCCGGCAAAGGATTATGGTTTTTGCGGTGTTGTCGTGGATACAACAAACCTGCAGGGCGCAATTTTTACGTGGTGGCAGAAGGATGACGGAACTTTCGAGGCTAAAAAGACGATCACGATTGATCCGCGACCTGAGAAGGCCGAGAACCTTCCGCCTCTGTTGCAGGGATTTGAGGCCGTACCCCCATTGGTCACCGACATCGACCTGAGCCTGGACGACAAGTACCTCTACGTCGCCTGTTGGGGTCAGGGTGAAATGCACCAGTATGATGTCTCTGACCCGATGAACCCCAAGCTGACCGGCAAGGTCGAGCTTGGTGGGATTGCGCGCGGCGCGAAACACCCGAACGGCAAGGATTTTGTTTACGGCCCCCAGATGGTTGAGATCAGCCGGGACGGCAAACGGGTCTACTGGACTAACTCGCTCTATTCAACGTGGGACGATCAGTTCTACCCGGACCATGAGGGCGGGCAAATGGTCATGGCCAATGTCGGGGAAAACGGTGGTCTGGAACTGGACAAGGATTTCTATGTCGAGTTCCCCAAAGGCTATCGCAGCCACCAGATCCGCCTCGAAGGCGGAGACTGCTCAACAGATAGCTTCTGTTACCCGTCTGTCTGAAGCGTGGACGGATTAGACACGGCAACAGCCCTGTGGTGGGCTGTTGTCGCCTCGGGCATCTATCACGGGGTCAATCCGGGTATGGGTTGGCCCCTGGCAGTGTCTGCGGCGCTGATGGACAAAAACCGCAACAGCCTGTTCCGGGCGTTGATCGCGCTGGCGGCCGGGCATCTCGTGGCGATGGGCGCCATTCTGTTTCCCTTTACTGCGCTGCTGTTTCTAGCCGAATGGCAGCGTGAGATTCAAATCTTCGCGGCCTGTCTCGTGATCGGATTGGGCGTCTATCTGTTGCTCAACCGGCGTCACCCGCGGATCCTTGCGCGAGTACCTCCGTCGCGGCTGGCGCTCTGGTCATTTTTGGCAGCGATGGCGCACGGAGCAGGGCTGATGTTGGTTCCTATATATTTGGGCATCTGTCGCACGATCGCTACGGACCCAGGACACGCAGCGGCGGCTGATCTGATGACCGGAAACGCCAAAATCGCTGTTGGTGTTGCCTTGGCCCACACGCTGGCCATGACAATCTCAGGCGGGTTGCTTGCCTTCGGAGTGTATCACTGGCTGGGCCTGAGATTCCTCTCGAAAGGGTGGTTCAATCTGGACGTAATATGGGCGCTGAGTCTGATCCTTGTGGGGTCGATTTCGCTGCTGTTTGTTCATTCTGCTGGCTAACAGCAATGCCAGGCCGAAAAGGCCGCGGAGCCGTAGTTTGGTTTAAACAGCAGCAAACGGTTGCTTTGTCCGCATAGAGGTCATTCGCGATCTTTTTGGCAAACCTCCGCATCGAGCCCACTTTGACCGACGCTGCTCGATGCCCCAATGACACCAATGCGCAGGAACCAGACTTTGCAGAGTCCGGCTTGCGGCCCAAGGCAGAACATGAACGTTGCTTCGAAAATCGACGGTTTAGAAACACACCAACCCGCAAGGATAAGTAGTCTCAATCGTTATTCTGCCACAAGCGCGACAATTGCTTCTCGAGGCTGGGAAGGTTGGTTGTTTGCCTCGAACGGTTTGCCGAGCTTTCTACGATACACCAACGCGAACACGGGCGGGGTGAAATAGAAAGATACGACAGTCGACAACAGTACGCCTCCGGCGATGGCCACGGCGAATGGTGGCCAAAATGCTCCTCCACCTATGATTAGGGGCAGGAAACCGCCGAAGGTTGTGACCGTTGTCGAGATGATATGCCGACTTGAACCAGTCACAACGCGCGCCATGGCCGCTCGGTCACCTTGGCTTGCGTCAACGTCTTGTTGCAACCCGGTCAGAATTATGATCGCCGCGTTGATCGAAACCCCGATCGAGCCGATGACTCCGATGATCGCTGTTATTCCAAACGGGAATTGCATAACGGCCAGCGACAGCATTGAAAGGCCTGCAGACAACACGCACACGACCAAGGTCACAAGGGTCAGCCGGAACGAGTTAAAGGTCAGAACGATGGTCGCGATGGAGAGTGTGACAATCAAACCAACAGAGGCAAGAAGATTACCCACGGTGTTGGATCGGGCATCACTGTCGCCGCCTAAGGACATCGAATAGCCTTGTGGCAACAGAAACCCGGACGCATCAAGCGCCTCTAGTACGTCCTGCAAAGCCTCTTCGGGTAAAACACCAGGTACGATAAACGCTTGGATCGTGTTTTCGCGTACGCCATCCGTTCGGGTTATTACGCTTTCCGCAGGTTCGATTACCGGTCTGGCTAGTTCCGACAAAGGTACAGTGGGGAAAACTCCGGACGCGGATATGGCGGCAGCGTCCGGCAGCAGAATAGGCATACTTACAATGGCGCTTAGATCTGATCGCACCTCGTCACCTAAGCGAACGCGCACTGGCAACTGTTCGGTCCCTTCGATCAGCGATCCACCGGTGATGCCAACAAGCGCCGTGTCCAGCTGACCAGCAATGTCTGATACGTCCAGCCCCAGCAGACGGGCTTTGACCTCATCAATCTCGAACCGGATTTGAGGGTTGCCGCCGTTCACACTAGCGCGCGCCTGGGTCACCAAATCGAGATTGGCCATGACTGAACGCACCTCGTCGCCCAGATTGCGCAATACCGTGATGTCCTGCCCCTGAATTTTAACTTCAACCGGTGCGGCGACCGGAGGGCCCTGAACAAGATTGCGAACGATGATCTGCGCGTCAGGAAAGTCGATATCCAGACGGCTCTGCAACGCTCCGACAAGGCGGGCCGCGTCGTCAGCCGTGTCGGTCGTGATCATGGCTTGTGCAAAACCGGGCTCGCGTGAACGGTTGCCAACGATGTTGTAATAAAATGCCGGGCCGGACTCTCCCACAGTCCAGTAGACACTCTTAACACCGTCATCGGCCAGTAGCATTTCGTCAATCTGGCGCGCGGTTGTTTCAGTGGTGGAAATTGATGTCCCACCCGGCATGTCGACCTCGATATAGAACTGGTTTCGGTCGACGCCGGGGAAGAATTGCGCGGTCAGCGTCGGAAAGGCCGCAAAGCCAAGCACGGGCAAGACCAATGCCAAGGCGATGGATCGCACCGGATTGGCAACGGACAATCGAATTGAGGCCTCGAACATTCGGGCAAGCGGCGGGATGCTGATACCGCAGCTCAGCATTCCTGCGTCGGGGCGATCGGACAGTAACCATCCCGCAATCGCCGGAGTCACCGTCAACGCCACAACCAGGGACCAGACAAGCATAAGTACCACAGCGATCGCGATGGCACCCACAAAGTCGCCGGCGGGTCCCGGCAGCAAGATCATCGGTGTGAAGGCAAGCGCCGTTGTGACAGTCGATGCCAACAATGGTGCGGCCAACCGGCGAACAGCGTCTCGCACGGCTGCAAGTCGCTCCATGCCATCCTGCAGACGACGTCGAATTTCATCGGTCATGACGATGGCGGCGTCAACGAGCAGACCGAGGGCAACAATCAGGCCCGTTACGGACATCTGATGAATTGGCAATCCAATCATGTTCATAGTCGCCAGAGTTGCCAATGAAACAACCGGCAATACTAAAGCCACAATCGCGGCCGCCCGAACCCCCAAGGTGACAAACAAGACTGCCACGACCAGAGCCACGCCAATGGCCATATTGATCCCAACCTCTGACAAACGATCCGTCGTGTACTGGCTTTGATCAAACAGCAGTATTTCCTGCATGCCCAAAGGTACCGATGCGGCGCCGGCCTCAAGCTCCTCCCGAAGAAAGCCTGTCCAGCGGTCGATCTGTACGCCGTCCTGCGCCAGAACTCCTATCAAAACCGAGGGCTTTCCGTTGGCGAACGCGATTGAGGACTGCGGTTCGCGCGCGCCCCGGTCTACGCTGGCAATATCTCTGAGCTGCACCACGGCGCCGTCTGCGTTTTCTCGCAGGACGATGCTCCTAACGCGATCCAACGTCTCAATTTCTCCGCTGACGCCTATGGTTAGGTCGACATCGGATTGCAGCCGCCCAGACTTAACCTTGCCATCTGCTTCGGCGATCCGCTGAGAAATCTCGGCAGCGCCAAGCCCAAGCGCAGCGGCCTTGTCCATATCGACACTTACGAGCACCTCTTCTTCCGGCTGACCGAAATAGTCGACGGCTCGAGTCGCAGGTATCGCGCGCAATCTGTCACCCAATGCTTCGGCATGACGAGACAGCAAAGTTAGCGGGAAGTCGGGATCCTCTGCTGCAACCGCGATAACAGCGGAATAGGCAGCAATACCTTCGGCATCAAACTCCGGCGGCAAAACTCCTTCCGGAAAGTTCTGGCGCGCATCTTCCACGGCATCCCGAGCCTCGGCCCAAACCTGCTCAATGGTGGCTTGGTCTAGCGTTTCCAGCAATTCTACCGAAACGACCGACACGCCCGAGCGGGATACAGAACTGATCTCATCCACCTCGGCGATTTTCCGCAGCTCTTCCTCGATTTCTGCGGTCACCAGCGCTTCAACCCGTTCTGGGTCTGCACCCGGGAACTGTGTCGTTACAGTCGCGAAGAGGTTGGTGATCGTGGGGTCTTCCTGTCGCCCAAGCGATAGGAACGAAGACAGGCCTGCAGATACAAGCACCAAAATGATGAGGGCAACCAACCGAGGGTGGCGAAAGGTAAGGGTTTCCATCAGATCGCTCCGTTACTCGCCAGTGTTGAAGGCGACGCGCTGACCAACGCTGACCCGCTGCGGCCCTTGATCGATCAGGACGGTGCCTTCCGGAAACGCGCCACGCACAAAGACGCGATCGTCTTCGGCATGCAGCACTTCGACAGTCGCTAAGCGCACAGTCTTTTGCGCGTCGGCAACGAGAAGTGTCCATTGCCCGCGCGTTCCTTCCTTCAGTGATGTTGTGGGCACCCAGGTTCCCGCACTTTGGATGGGATCGAGTACATGCACACGCGCGGTTTGCCCAAAGGCAACGTGCGGTGCGTTCTTCAGATCGAACAGCGCGGTGCGGGTTCGGGTCACGGGGTCAATATCGGGCCGCAAAGTTGCAAGGTCTGCCCGATAGCTCTGACCTGCAATTTTGATCTCAACATCAGTCAACAGCGCCGGATCAACATCGAGAGGGATACCAATCCGAACCTGCGGCGACACGACCTCGACCATACCCAGAACCAGCTCACCCGAGCGCAGAGTTTCACCGCCGTCCACGTGTCGCGCGGTTATTTGACCGGCAAACGGGGCCTCAATACTGGATTTCTCGATCCGAACGGTTACGTCACGCAAGGCCGCATCCAACTCGCCAATTCGGGATGATAATTCATCCTGCTGAGAAACGGCCTCGTCCAAGCGCGCTTGACTGGTAAAGCCTTCTTCAATGAGTTTCGCGTTTCGCTCAACCGTCTTTCTTGCAAATGCAAGCTGGGCAGCGATGGCATTGCGTGATGCTTTCAGACGGTCGCGTTCTACCTCCAGCAGCGCGATGTCCAGGGTCGCAAGAAGTTGACCCTTGGCAACCTCGTCACCCTCATTCACCAGAATTTGATCCAGCGTCCCGTTCAGCTCGAAAGAGATATCTGCTGAACGCTGAGGTTCGACCTGCCCGATGAACAAACGGTCGACTGTGTACGCGCTCTCGGACGTGATCGGCGTCACGGACACCGGGGTCACAGCGGCGGCATCCGGTGCGGGTACAGCGTCCGCTCTACGGGTTAACTCGGATGCGCCAAAGTAAACGGCGGCCGCTGCAACGGCTATAAAACTGACGGTCACTCCCAGACGCACAGTGCCGCCCAGCACACGTGCAAATAGGTTCGGTTTAGTCGCTTCAGTAGAAGAATTTGCAGGATTCGGCATTTGGGGACCTCATCAAGTTAGCGTCTCTAACATATGTTAGAAGTTCTCACTTTGACAAGAGATACGTGATCTGGCACATGTTGGATCATGAGCAGCACCGAAAAAAATCATCCGACAAGCAGACAAACGGCTGGTCTTTCCGTCAGCAAGAAAGCCTACCATCACGGCGATCTCCGCGCTGCACTGATCGAAGCAACCCGACAGTTGGTTGAAGAAAAAGGTCCGGACAGTTTTTCTGTATCCGAGGCGTGCAGACGCGCGGGCGTATCAACCGCGGCACCTTACAAGCACTTCAAAGACAAGACAGAAATGTTGGTCGCTACTGTCCTTGAAGGAATGGATCGGCATCGAGACAAAATGCTTGCCGCACTGGAAGGCGTTCCTGAAGGATCTCCCGAACGCATAACTGCCATAGGGATGGAGTATATTGCCTTCGCGTTAAATGAGCCCGGGATCTTCAGACTGAAATTTGGCGGCTTCACAGACCGCATCGCGGATCCCCGGCTGGAGGATGGCGGCCAGCAAAGTTTCGGGATTCTTTTGACTGAAGTAGCAAAGTGTCTCGGTGAACCGGGAATCACAGACGAAGTTCGCCGCCGTGGTTTTTTGTTGTGGAGTTTCGTGCACGGGCTGTCCTTCATTTTGCATGACAAAGGGCTTGCTGAGAAAGGCGAAGAGTTCGACCTTCATACCCTTCTTGAGGACGTTTCGGAAAGAATGCTGAGTTGAGCGTTCTCACTCCAATTTGTACTCAACCAAGCACTGATAGCAGACAATCTAAGCCGCTATCACGCCTACGCTTAATCGATTGCCCTGGTTCACACAGAAGACATTTTTGGAGATGCGCCGCGAATGTCCGCTAACCAGAATCGCAAGGTCTCGTCGTGAATGTCGGCTTCGGATTGAGCTAGTATTTCAAAGCGGGGCGTACGGCAAAAGCTTTGTTCCAAAGACCCCGTTTCGCAATTTGGAGTTCTGCACGTTCGTTAGCTAGGAACGTCCGCTGGCGCTAAGATCGTCATTCCTACTCGATCCGCTACTGCCATGATCGCCGGAATGTCTGGCGGCCCATCTGGCGCCGGAATATCGGCCGTACCGTCAGGCATTGCTTCACCGGCTTCAGTAAAGAAAGTGTCATGCATCGCGCCAGGGGCGTTCACGCAGAGTAACCGGCCAGGCCGTTCCCCGATACACGTAAAGGCGTGCACTGCGCCGTCCGGAACTTTGACGAAATCACCACCTTTAACGGTGACTGTCTCTCCATTCAAAAAGAACTCGAATTCACCATCAAGCACATAGAAGCTCTCATCTTCGCCAGCATGATGATTGGGGGGCGCACCGGCACCCGGCGCCGTTTTTATCTCAACGATTGTGCAACGATCTCCGGTCTCACTAGGAAAGGCGTGAAAGGTCAAAAGGTTCCCAAGAAGATGATAAACTCGCGGGCGAGGTTCAGTCATTGCTGCGACTCCCTTTACTTGAAACATACTACTCTTATGATACATATATCTACTTATGAGACAAGTGTATCACAAAAGGCTTGAGCTTGGCACCTCGAACAAATCAAATCAACCGAACGCGAGAAGCGCTTCTTTCGGCTGCACGTGAACTGATGTCAGAAGGCAAGGAAGTCACGCTGGCAAAAGTCGCTGAACGCGCCAAAATCAGCCGTGCGACGGTCTATCGCTACTTTTCTGACCCAAGTGTCTTAGCTTTGGACGCGACGCTCGATCTTGAAGTTACTCCAACGTCAGAACTTCTCGAGGGGCTGGATGACGTTAGGAGCCGTGTACATGTCGTCGCGCGCTACTATCTGGATTTTTCTCGGGTTCATGAGGCGCACTTCCGGCAGTTTCTGGCTGAATCACTCAAGGCATCGCTTGAGGATGGAACCGTAAAAATGCGCGGCGCAAGAAGAGTGGCGGCTTTTTCGGAAGCACTTGCACCAGTTCACCCATTGATGGAGCCGAAGGAAATAGACGACCTGGCGAAGCGGTTGTCCATGACGACCGGCATGGAGCAACTTATTATACTTGAAGATATTTTGCGCGTGAGCGAAACGGCTGGCTACCAACTTCAGGAAGGCTTGGTCGATGCTCTGTTGGATCGGTACTTGCCAACAAACTGAAGCAGAGTTTAGATGCCGGCTTTATCCTTAAACTGCTGGCAAATAGACACCAGTTTAACGTCCGTAAAGGGCTGACTACGGTCCATATTTTGAACTTTCAAATGTCCGGTTAGAGCCCATAGCGACCAATGTGGCGATTGGTATCGGCGTCTGCTGCGCGCAGTAACACGGTTTTTTGAAAGCTGGGAAATAGCCCAAAGCGGTTCCAAATTAAGATAAGAAATTTGGCGTTCAGCTGTCGTTATTTTGCTCTTCAATCGAAGGTAAAACTAGTAACTAGTGGGCGCCTGCAGTCATGCGGTTTTCACCAAGTGTTACTACACTAAAAGATCACGAATATTGGCATCTAACTGCGCAGTGAAGCCCTTGTCACTGCCGGGGTTAGCGGCGCAATGGCCCCAAGGCGAATGATAGGGGCGGAGGATGGCATTAGGCATCAGGCCGGCCTCAATTTCATTGTCTTCTGGTGGAAAATAGAGGTCCTGCGCGCAAGGCATCAGGATGGCGCGAGCTTTGATGGCACCCAGTGCCAGTTTGAAATTCCCATTGTAATGCGGCCCGACAGAAATATCGCCAGCTTGCCAAGTTGCAAGCTTGGCCAACAGGTCGTTGGCATCCCAGCCCTGAACATGATCGCGCTCCCAATCCCGCAATAACTCCTCGATGGTTTGAAAGCCAAGCTGCCGATAAAGCCCCTCGCGATAAAACGTCTGAGAGAAGGCCCATCCCGCGTAAACTCGACCAAAGGCCTTCAGCCCCGCTTCAGGTGGGCTATCATAATTTCCGCCATTCCAATTTTGATCCGCGCAAAGGGCTGCCTTGACCCCTTCGAGGAAGACGAAATTATGCGGTGAAGTTCTGGCCGACGCGCAGAATGGAAGGATTGCCCGCACCATATCCGGGTATTGCGCCGCCCACTGGTAAGATTGACAGCCCGCCATTGACCAACCAGCGACTAGGGCGATTTTCTCGATCCCCAGGTGATCATGGATCAACCGGTGCTGGGCAGTGATATTGTCCCACATCTGCACCAGCGGAAAACGCGGGCCGTCCTGCGGCGCAGACGCATTCGATGGAGACGACGAACGACCATTGCCGAACAGGTTCGGGCTGACGATAAAGTGCCGCGCTGGATCAATCGCGCGACCCGGGCCAAAGAACCCCTCGTTACGGGAATTTGTGCCTGTGTAAAACGTGGGCAGAACGATGACGTTGTCACGGGCGGCCGACATTGTGCCGTAGGTCTGATAGGCAAGCTTGGCATCCTTCAATACCTCACCAGACAAAAGCGGAAAGTCGCCCAGCTCGTAAATCTCAAAATCCGGCACCACCTGTTCCTTTCCTGGCTTAGTAAAGCCGCAGATATTCCTGCACTTCCCAATCGGTGACCGATTGGTGATACCGCTCCCACTCGTCGTTTTTGTATTCGAGATAAGATTTACGCATCACCGGGCCCATTACATGTTCCGCCATGGCATCGCCACGCAAGGCCTCGATCGCGTTAAACAGGGTTCGCGGCAAACGGCGGATTCCGAGCTCGGCAAGTTCAGCTTCGGTCTTTGAATAAAGATCAAAATCCGTTGGTTCGCCCGGGTCGATCTTATCTTTGATTCCCTTCACACTACAGCTCAGGTGCATTGCCATTGCCAGATAGACGTTCATGGTCATGTCGCAAGCACGGTTTTCGATGCAGTGGCGGCTCTGTGGCAGGCGGAACTGGGCCGAGCGATTGTTGAAGCCATAAGTAATATTGGTCGGGGCCCAGGTGACGGTGCCGCCTTCAAAACCTCCAACGCGCGGCACCAACCCGTTATAGGAATTCACTGTCGGACAGGTGATCGCCGTGATTGCTTCGGCATGCTGCATCAGCCCGCCAACGGCCCAGCGGCTTTCGTCGCTCCAGTTGCCATCGGGTGTCTCAAAAATGTTTTCGCCGGGGCGACTTTCATGCTGCATCGACATGTTGATATGCGCCCCGGACCGCCAGTCCCCCACAGTTGGCTTTGGCATGAAGGTCACAAACAGCCCATGCTGCTTGGCCACCTCTTTCAACGTGATGCGCAGAAAAGCCAACCGGTCGGACATTTCCAGCAGGTTGGTGTAGTGGAAATCAAGCTCAAACTGGGAGTACGCCCCCTCGGCCACCACGTCATGCAGGTTCCAGCCTAATCCTTCGATGATGTCGATCAGGGTTTTTAGGAATGGCATCGAGTCTATGGAATACTCAACATCATAGCCAAATGCCTGACGACGCGGACGAAGTCCATCTGCAGGGTCATCGTCAAATGCCTTTACCGGCTGCCCGGCGTCGTCATATTTCATCACGATAAACTCGGGTTCCACCCCGGCGTAACCAGTGTACCCTTCCAGCGCGGCCTCGTGCATGGCGCGTTTCAGGGCCTGACGCGGACAAACGTTGTAAGGAGCGTCTTCCCAGTAGAGATCCGAGAAGATGATCGCCATCGATGTGTCCCACGGACAGACGTAGACGGCATCGAGATCCGGAACCACCACCTGATCGCTGTCGGCGGGGCTTAGCTCGGGCACGTACGAAATCGAATGCACCGCGAATTGTGGCCCTTTCCCAAGGCATAGCGGTTCAAAATCACTCATCGGTACGGGTTTTGTTTTTGGAATACCGTGCAGGTCAATCCAGGCGGCCATCACATATTTGACGCCAGCCTCTTCCAGACGCTGCCGTACTTCTGCGATACGCGGGCGGTTACGTTCGACAGCGTCGTGGAACGTTTCGTAGTAGATGCGGGTGCTGGCATTATCCTTGGGCATTCGGCGTCCTCCCATCGAATGGCATACAGATTTGGTTCACCGAGGGTGACCCCTCAGCGTTAGTGCTGGTTTCGATTGTTCTGTCGCTCAGCGATTAAGATGTTCAGCCGGGGACAAAATCGTCAGGGTCGATACCCGGAACCTGCGTGATCCCGGCAAGCTGTTTCCAGTTGTGAGGGTAGGCGGCATAGAAGATCACGCATTTGCCGTCCGACTCGTAGGAAATGTGGTTGTCCTTTGGGACAAACAGCACGTCACCACGATTGCAAACATAGCTTTTGCCATCGCAAACCAGTCGGAATGTGCCCTCAAGGCAATAAATGATCTCGTCGCAGGTCAGATCCCACGGCACCTTGATGTTGTTCAAGACGTTGATGCCACCGCACATGGACTTGCTGAATTCGCTGGTCACCATCGGTTTGATGTAAGTGTCGCTGTCCCCCATCGAGTCGTAGCGATTTTGAACCAGATCGAATTTGAAAAGTTGAGGTGTATCACCCATTTGGTCAGCCTTCCTGTGCCAGGTGTTTCAGAATGGATTCGTTCAATTCGACCTTGTAACCGTCGGGGTCCTCGCAAAAGGCGATGACCCTTGTGCCGTTTTTCATTGGCCCCGGTGGGCGGGTGATGTTTACCCCCGCCGCAGCCAGCTGTTCACACGCGGCATAAACATCTGGCGTTTCGATGCAGATGTGACCCCAGCCGTCGCCTTTGTCATAGGGCGTGCCCTGATCCCAATTGGCGGTCAGCTCCAGCGTAGGAAACTCGGCCTCAGGCCCATAACCGATAAAGGTATTGGTGAATTTGCCTTCGGGGTAGTCCGTGCGCCGCTGCACTTCCATACCCAGAATTCCGCAATAGAAGTCCAGTGACTTCTCCATATCTGTGACCCGCATCATCGTATGGGCCAGGCGAAACCCTTTGGATATGGACTTGTTCATCGTTATTGTTCCTTCTTGCTTAGGCACCAGCTACGTCGCGTTCGATCAGATCCTGGAAGGCGCGCACGCTGTCCTCCCAAGCGGGCGACAACAGGCCTCCATCCTCGGCGACTGGGGATTTGCGGCCCTCAAACATGCGTTCAACCATCTCGTGATCTTCCTTGTGGACATCCCACCACAGGTTTCTTAGGCCTTGTATTTCCTCGGCGCTCAGCTCCTGACCTTCTGTCGTGTAAAGTGCACGGTACTGGCGCATTTTCCCGGGGCCTATGGGCACGTTCAGATAGACGCCCAGTTGGTCCGGGAAATAGCGGCCCAGAATGAAATTGGGGTACAGTGTCAGATAACGAGAGCTGACACCCAGACTGCCGGATGTTCCCAACTCTTCGTTCAGGTCCACGGCGCTGCCGATGCAAGTGCCATCGGTGATGGTATAGTGGTTCTCCAACGGCTGATCAGTGGTTGAGGCATGGACAAACTGAACGTGGTAGGGCTCGATAAAGTTCTCCATGATCAGCTTCCAGTTGGTGCCAATCTCACCAAAGTCGAGCAGGCCAATTGGTTCCACTCTGGTGAAATCCATCCCCTCCAGCCGGCTGATCAAAGGGGCGGCATAGTCTTCGAAATCAGGCGCGTTCCCGTCCAGATTGACGAAGATCCAGTCATGCCAGACATGGGTGCGTACGGGCTTGAGGCGATGATTTTTCATGTCAAAGCCATCGAATTCCTGCTTGCCGGTTCCGGCAAAATGAGGTGCAGCCCGCAGACGGCCATCCAGGTCATAAGCCCAAGCGTGATAGGGGCAGCGGATTAGCTTGCCGACGTTCTTAGGCTTGTCGACCAATGTCATGCACCGGTGCAGGCAAACGTTGTGAAAAACCTGGATATCGCCATCACGACCGCGCACCGCCAGCAGTGGCAAGTTTGCGCATGTGACCGGATGAGCGTCGCCGGGGTTTGCCATCTGATGGGCAAACCCGATGAATACCCAGTTCTTGGCCAGGACAGTCTGGCATTCCCGTTGCCAGAACTCTTCGCTGCGATACGCCCCGGCGGTCAGCCCGTGCTGAGGCCCTCCAATGGCCTGGGCTCTATCCTCGGCAATTGTCATTTGTCCTCCCTTAGACACTGCCACCCGCACCCGTCAGTCCAACGACAGGCGCATGGTTTTTCCGTTTCTCGCGGTCTTCCTACTTGCCGGTTCTGTCCCGCCGCACTTGGACCTGAGGCTCCAACTGCGAATATCGCATTTCCCGTCCGGCGAATTTTCGTTATTCGCGATTACCTGGAATTTTTAGACAAGAATCAGAAATAATCTGGCCAAAAAACGGCATAGCAGTACGAATTTCGAATAATGAGATCGCGTGGATTGCGGGAGTCGCAATTCCAACGGAATATTATAGAAAATTTGGCAATCGGCTCGCCTCACCGCCCTTGGAATCTGCGGTGCAGAGGGCACAAGGATGTCGTTTTCTGCACTTCCAGCCACAGAATTCACAGGGGAGAATTGCGGATTTCGATGTCCTCACCTAGTCTCGGCTACGAATGCAGCAATCGAGCATCGGGTATATGGCAGTCAAAAAGCAATCAAGCGTGCGCGCCACCGCACAGAGCATTAGGTCCCCAAAGGATGACTTGAACCAACAGATCATCCGGCTATTGCAGCAAGATGGCAGGATGGCCTTTTCTGAGATTGCGCAGCAGTTGAACGTGTCCGAAGGAACCATCCGCAACAGGGTGAGCGGTCTGCGAGACAATAACATGTTGCGGATCGTCGCGATGTCGGATCCTGTGGCCACGGAGTACACAACCGACGCAATGATCGGGTTGAACGTGGCTGTTGGCGTGACCCCACGCCAGGTGGCGGAGCGGCTTGAAAAGAACCCTCGGGTTGTTTTTATTCTGTGGGTCGCGGGCCGATATGACCTGATTATCGAACTCGTCAGCGACGACGATGACGCACTAAGGGAATTTCTTGAACATGAAATCCACGCGAGTGACGATATTGCAAAGGCCGACGTTATGCCGGGGTTGAAGAACTTTAAGAACCAATTCCTGCTAAAGCAGGATCTGAAGGAGTGATCAGGTAGCAGTCGATCAATGTTGCAAAAAATAGCTTTAAACTGCGTTTCCTTCTGCGAATTGATGCTTTGCGTTGGCGAGCAGTCATTCAGCTTAGGCGTGCGAACAGCGGCTTTGTCCGCGTTGCGGTTTTTCCAATCAAGCCTAGCGTGTGACCGGTTAGGACCGAGCGCTGGGGCAGGGTATTCTGCTGATTAGTCAAGCCCAAGTAAGACACACTGTGCCGACTTCCAGGTTGCGAAGAGGCTCATTAGCTTTCTGTTGCACGTCGACTTCTTGCGCCTTGGGAACACTCGAAAAGCGCTGTCGGATCACCTTAATGGTGAGACTGCAGTTACAACAATATCAGCTAGTTAGAGGTTTGAATTTTTGAGTCTCTAGAATTCGAGATTTTCTAACCAAACAATTTAAAAGCGGTCGTTTGTTTAACGCGCAGAGAGTGACTGCAATGAGCCTAAAACCCACAAGATGGTGCATGCTGCTCGAATAACTGTGAAGCGCAGAAAGCGGACTTTGCAAAGTTCGCCCTGTGCCACGTACCAGTTTTTCTACATCTCGCTGCAGGTCCGCGGTCGCGGCCAACATTGCTACCGTTCCTTGCAGGAGAAGTGCCGAAGTCGTTCAAATTCACATTCTTCACAAATGAGTTGTACTTCGATTGCCTGAATCCAGGGGCTGGTCTCGGCTATTCACGTTTGTGTCTTTCCTGAAATTAGAATCCGGCAAGCCAAGCCGCCGAGGCTAGAGGATGTACCCAGTGTTAGCTTGCTGCCGTAGGCGTTCAACAAATCAACTGTTATGGCCAAACCCAAACCAGTGCCTCTAACAGAAGTGTCCAGCCGCCCTCCGGAATGCAGTACCCCTTCACGTGCATCTTCCGGAATTCCAGGTCCGTCATCCTCAATGCAAATCTCAATACCGCCCTCAACACGTTTGGCAGCTATGTGAGTTCTTGTCCGACACCATTTCAGAGCGTTGTCGAGGAGGTTTCCAATCACCTCTTCGATGTCTTGAGCGTCCATTCGGACTTGAAGCCCGCTCTCGCATTCTCTCGTTAAAGATTTTCCTTCACGCTCTGCCGTGACCGAGAACAATCTGGATAGCCTATATACCGAATGAGTAAGATCAGTTCGAGAGTATGTAAGTTCAGCGGTATTTGACGCACGCATGCGTGCAAGGGAACGCTTGAGCTGAGCATCAATCCTGTTCAACGCGTCGTCGGCAGGTTGGGTATCCACTCCGTTGTCCGACAAAGCCGTCAGTTCGTTTCGCAGTATAGCAGTCGGAGTTTTTAGCGCATGCGCCAAATCAGCCGCTTGCCGTCGGGAGCCAGATACAATCTCGCGGTTCCTGTGCAGCAATTGATTAAGGTCGTCGACAAGCGGCGAGACCTCTTCAGGATAGTCTTCCGGCCTAAGATCGTCTCCCTTGTCCCAGCGATGCGTCACATCTGCGCGCAGCTTCCTGAGGGGGCCAACAATTGCAGACATTAACACCAACGAACCAGCAACTCCGATCAAGCCAACCAATCCAAAAACCGGCAGCAAGTTGTCCTGAGCAGCCCGGCGCTCGCTGATCAGCTCTCCTCTACTTTCAGCGACTATCACGCCCCATTCCGTTCCGTCTTCGAACGTGATTTTCTGAAACACACTGCGTACGGACTCATTATTCGGGCCAGCGGTGTTCCAGACGACCGCCTCTCCACGTAAATCAGCAGGTTCGGAAATCGTTTCGTCAAAGAGCGACGCGGAAGTAAATATGGCTCCGCTGCCATCTGTCACTTGCCAATACCTGCCGGAGTAGGGCGTTCCGTAGGCCGGGTCGAACATGACATCACGCAGAGCTTCAGGGGCGTCTGTTGTTGCGCTCAAGCCCACAATAAGTTGTGTGTGCCTGTCGCGCAGCGTTTCATCAAACTGCTCCAGGACACGGGTGTTGATGTAGGAAAACACAACGAGCGTTCCGACCCCTACAGAAAGGGCGCCAGTCGCGAGGCCACCAAGCAACGCGCGTTGGCGAAGCGACAACATCAGGCGGTATCGATCATATAGCCGCGCCCTCTGACAGTTGTTATAAGTTCAGAGCCTAGTTTTTTGCGCAGCCGGGTTATGAAAACAGCAATGGTGTTGGAATCCCGATCGCCGTCGTATTCGTAAATGTGTTCTGACAATTCGGTACGCGAAACCATGCGTCCCATGTTGTGAGCAAGGTAGGTAAGAACGGCGATCTCTTGTGCGGTCAGATCCACAGGAATTCCACCAACACTGACGCGCCCGTTTCGTGTGTCGAGCGAGACATCCCCCATTTCGATCAAGGGGTTCAACTGACCGCTTTGTCTGCGCAGAATTGCACGCACACGTGCTGCCAACTCGGGCATGTGAAACGGCTTGGTCATGTAATCGTCCGCGCCGGCATCCAGGCCATCCACGCGCTCGCTCCACCCATCGCGAGCCGTCAAGATCAATACAGGTGTCTTTACGCCTGCACTACGCCATTCACGCAGGACTGAAATACCGTCGCGTTGTGGCAACCCGATGTCGAGGATGATCATGTCGTAAGGTTCGGTCGCGCCCAAGTGCAGGGCGTCTGTTCCATTGTTGGCCACATCTACGACACGACCTTCTGCACTTAGAAGTTTCTTGATCTGCTCGCATAGCTGCGGCTCATCTTCGGCCAGAAGTACTCTCATATTCAAAAACTACAGTCACAACGGTTTTGGTTTAAGCACTATTTTTAACGATCGCCTTTGCCGTTCCCGCCAGAATTCCCGCCGCCGTTGCCATTGCCGCCGCCGTTGCCGCCAGCGTTGCCGTTGCCATTGCTGCCGCCGTTGCCACCAGCGTTACCGTTGCCATTGCCGCCGCCGTTGCCACCAGCGTTACCGTTGCCATTGCCGCCGCCGTTGCCACCAGCGTTACCGTTGCTGTTGCCGCCACCGTTACCACCAGCGTTGCCGCCACCGTTAACATTGCCGTTGTTTCCACGGCTCGCAGGAGTATTGCGACTGTTGCTAACGTTGGCAGGTGTCGAACGCGCTGCCTTCGATATTTGTCGACCAACACTGGATCGATTGGAAACGACCGTACCGGTCTGGGCATTCACAATTACACTGACAATTTTTCCATCGGGCTTTTTGACAAGAATGCGATAGTAAATTTGATCAGCCTGAAACGCGCGGGCATCAACCGGGGTGCCACCAAAGGCTTTCTCGACGCCTTTGATAACCCGATTCAATCGGATGGTGCCCCCGGTCAGCGTCGCCTTGCGCAGTTCACCTTGCTTGAGCTCGCGTGTCTGGGCAGTCGCTTCCTCAATCGGCAAAGCAACCAGCAAACTTGCAACAACCAAGATCACCTTCGCACGCATGAATGTCCTCGTAATTCGCAGCTAGAGACTACGTCTTTCGACATGAACCGATGATGAACAAGCAGTTAGCCCTGCGTTCAAGCACCCTCAAGTTAAATGGAAACGAACTTTGAAGATTCGTACGTGAATCGAGACTTTAGAACACAGAGAGCCGATTTAAAGAATTAACGTCCGCTGATTTCCCCTGAGGAGGCTGTTATGAAAACCACCAGTTTGGGACTGTTAAAAGCATCAACCTTGGCAATCGCATTGCTGGGATCAACTGCCATCGTGGCCACCATCGCCGCGCCGAATGTAGCCATTGCAAAGGAAGGCAAAGGCAATGGCGGAGGAAATGGCAACGGTGGAGGAAACGACGGCGGAAACGGCAAGGGCGCCGACAATGGAAACGCCGGAGGAAAAGGCGGCGACAAAGGTAACTCAGCTAAAGGAGACCGTAGCGACCATAGTTCCGCCAGTAACAAAGGCGGAAAGAAAGGTGCAGACAAAAGCCGGGGCGGGCGAAATGCCGGTGAAACTTCTGCCGGCAAGTCAAAATCAAAGGCCTCACGCTCTGCTTCGGGCAACAGCGGTCGTTTTTCCTTAAGGGACATCTTTAGCGGAAAAGGTAAATCGAGAACGTTTACCACATCCAAGAAAGGTGGGACCACTTCTGGAGGTAAGCAAAAACAGAGAACGTACCAGAAAACGTCGAAAACCGTGATTGTGGAAGAATCCATTCGTCCTGCAGTCCGCACCAAGGGGAACACGATAGCTTCGCTGCTGGGTGCTCACCCGTCGGAACTGGGCGCATTGAACGCGGCGAACGCTAGCGAGACTGCACTGGCAAACGCAGCCCCCAATTCTCGCGTCGGTCGAATAGCAAATTACCGCGATACCGTGTTGGAAGGCGAGCCGCTTCGCGAGGAGCTTGCGGAGCAGTTGGAAGAACTCGCCGGATTGGAGCCACCGGAACGGCCCGTATCTGAGATCGAAGATGACTTAGAGGTTGCCCTCAACGACGTCCAGGAAAATCAGGAGCTTGTGGATGAGCTTGAACAAGCACTAGAAGACGCCGGTGGAACGGATCCTGAAATCGAAGAACAGCTCGAAGAAGCACGTGCAGATTTGGACAGTTCGGTCGAAGAAGCACAGGACCTGAACGACGAACGACAGGCTGCCGTTGAATACGAAGAAGCAACCGAGGAAGTACAGGAGCTTGTTGAGCTGGTTGACGAACAGGAGCTGGCTGAGCGGGAAGCTCTGGAAGCCGCAGCCAACAAACCCGTCACCGACGCAGTTGAAGAAGAGGTAAAAGCGTTGCTGGGTCTGTAACGAAAGATCCAGCCTCTTCTCGTCAATCAACTCGAAGTGCTGACCACTCACGGAAGCACTCAGCGCCGGGCCAGCCAAATGCTTCCCAAGACTGAGAAGCGGCTGGCCCGCAGTTCATTGAGTTCGCCAAAGGTTGCGTCATTTTCCCTGGGGCGCACAAAAAGAAACCCCGCCCCAAACCGGAGCGGGATTCAGTTATCAATTCCAATATTTTGGACGAATATCGGGAATTGTTTGAGAGTCTGCTGAACTGTCTTCAGACGTTGTTATGTGCCTCAATAAGCCGCTTGTTTTTAACGATTTCTGTCAGTGCATTTTCTATAGGAGGGAAGCGACCGCTGCTCGACCTTGTCGTGGTTGACAAACGTTCTTCGGCAACTTTACCGGAGGTTTGCATCACAGTCGTTGGGCTGGATTCTTCAGTCACAAAGGCAGACTTAATCATGCGTTTCCCCTTGTCAGCGATCAAACGGTTTACCACTCGTTCGATCCAACGTGAGCACTATGCCTCAGTGTGATTGAACACTTTGAGAACACATTGTTCACGTTCGGTTAATGTTGTTCGCGAAATAAAGACAAAGGATTAAGCGGGCGACGAGGTGGACGAAGAGCACCCTAGCCTGGCATTTTGGTTGGATCGTGCGATCATAATCTCATCACATGGTCTAAGGTTGTAAACAATTTATCGAACAGGAAAGCGACTCTTCGCTGATGCACTCGCCAAGTCCCATTCAAGGCCATATCTAGCCTATAAAGATAGAGAAGGTGCTCGTTATGAAAGAACTTATTGGAATTTTGGCGCTGGCATTGGCCGCTCAAGGTGCGTCACCTGCAAACGCAAATCCCAGTTTGTGGAGCCATAACACAGGGCAAGCTGGTGGAGTTGGCGCTACCGAGCCAATCCAAGTGAAATCCAAATCCGGACATTGTCCCCCAGGCTTGGCAAAAAAAGCAGTCCCGTGCGTACCGCCTGGACAGGCCAAAAAATACCGTCGTGGGGACTACATTTATAATGGGTATACCCGAATCGATGATCCCGGCCGGTGGGGATTACGGCGCAATGGATATTACGTACGAGCCGGAAACTACGTTTACGAAGTAAACCGCGAAACGCATCAAGTGTTGAACCTGATAGGGGCAATCGCCGATGTCCTGAATTAAGTTCATTCATAGTTTCTCGCACCAAATTCAGTTTGCGGTCATTCGGTCGAATTGTCAGATTCGAAGCGATGGGCTCGCGCAAGACCTCAGTTATGGAGAAGAATTCCTCTAAACTGCGTCTATGGTTAGCCTGCACGAGGCTTTGGTGAAGCTTTTCGTCACGGAGCTGTTTCTTGGTTTCTTAAGCAACTCGGGATTAGCAATGCTCAGCTGGGAACGTCCGGTTTGG
Source organism: Ruegeria atlantica (assembly GCF_013032505.1). Classification (GTDB taxonomy): domain Bacteria; phylum Pseudomonadota; class Alphaproteobacteria; order Rhodobacterales; family Rhodobacteraceae; genus Ruegeria; species Ruegeria atlantica_F. Next base: position 487,471 of record NZ_WQCG01000002.1, on the reverse strand, counting down.
GCCAAGACCGTTCATAAACAACCACTTAACCTACGGCAACTTTGTCTGCAGAGTAGACATTCCTACTAGCGCGGCGAATGACTACTTCGAGCCCAATGTTGATTGTTTTTGGTAGTGTTGCGATCAGTTAGCCCGTCAGTCAATTGAGCGATCACCATCCTTATCTGCGGTAGAGAAATCCTTGTCCATTTGTGCCCTGAACTCACGTTCGGACACCGAACCGTCGCCATCGCCGTCTGCATCCAACGCGATTAATTCCCCTTCATCAATGGCTACGCCTTCCGCCTATGCTGGAGCGGCCACGGCAAGGATAGCTGTTAGCAAGAGAAACTGATTTTTCACAAGCTTTACCGCATTTAGCACGCAAAACGTGAGCCTTGGACAGCACCTACTGTGGCGCCACCTGCGGTTAAAGTATCCCTACACAAACCGTCTCCGAATTGATTGCCGATTGCCCCACCGATGAGCGCTCCGCCTATCGTCCCGGATGCGCAAGCAATCTCGTACTGGCATTGAGCTTGCTTCTGTGGCGTCGACGCAGACCCAAAGGTTTGCAACACCATAGCCCCAAGCCAAGCGATTGTTAGCAAGCGCAGAGGTTTATCGTCGCTACGATCGCTTACTGAGGGACATGACTCGGTGGATCTACCATGATCATGCCATCAAGCAGTGATCCGACCTCGTAGCCCAAGAGATCTACATCCATTCTCATTGGGTCGCCGAACGCCCATGCACCAACTTGCCATTGCATCCGCATATGACCAACGTATTTCACGAGGTGGTCCAGGCCCGAGATGTTTTCGGCGAACAGCACTTGGCGAGAGTCGAATTTCTCAGGCATCACCCGTTGCAGGTATTGCAGAACGACGCCTGTGTTCCCGACGAAGTTGGGTCCGTGCGTGATAATATAGGTCTGGTCCCAATCAGCGGCGTCAATGCCTGCGCGTGCCGCAGTCACCGCATTGTGCAGCGCATTCAATTCAACCTGGGCTGCGCGCGTCATGTTCTTGGACCAATAGGGGCGGATGTCGTTGATGGCATCAGCGACCATTTGAGGGGTCAGGGTTTCTTTTGAGAGCGCTTCGGTCACAAAAGCGTTTGCCTTTTCCAGCATGGCAACCTGGTCGGCGAGTTCTTCCGGCGAAAGACCTATGCCATCGATTGCTGTCAGGAACGACTCAATCTCAGTCTGAATTTTCGAAAAGTCGCTCATCCAGCGGATCTTTCCTGCGTCACCCTCGGGCCAGGGCGTAACGGAACCGATGATACCCAGCAACACATGCGCGACGGACTTGAACTGGTCATAGGCTGGTCCAACACGCGGGTACACCTTTTGTCCGTGCTCGGTTACCACCGTCACGTCCCGTGCGATGATCATAATCGGACGCGTTTCATCGGTAAGGGCCTCCCGTCCACGATAGTAGATATCGAGCATCGCCTTATCGAATGTGTCCGACGCTTTGAGAGCGTTTGGGTCGGCTTCTTGCGCATCGAGCGTCGTACCGGCAAGAACCATACTAGTCGCTGCTATCAGGACGTTTTGAAGGATTGTTCTGTTTTTGGACATTTGAGGTACCGCTGGCATTAGAATGCGGGCCTATACTAGCCGCAATACTTCTTGGGCGGAATAGCGCAAGGAGTCCGTTTGATAGGTGAGCGGCGCTTGTTGGAAACCTCACATTGAAGCTGGCAAACTTGAATTGGGACCCTTGCCAAAGAATGTCAGTTTCGTCCGCAGAGCAGTCGTTCGTGATAATTCTACGAACGTCTGCACCGAGCTCAAAACTAACAATGCTGAACAAAACATCAATGTCAGCTTTCATTGTATTAGTACCTAGGATAGGTTCTCAGTGTGAAGTTCGCTCGAACCATAACTGCAACACTTCTTGTTGTTTTGTTGGGCCTGATGACAGGGCTCGGCGACCGCGCGCACGTGATGCTAGAGAATTGCAATGGTGGGCATTGCGAAAGCCACGTGCATACGTCCGTAGTCGGTCACCATGTTAACCACGCCTCAGTTTCGCCAAGTGGAAGTGCACCACATGAGCCAGACGGCACCACGCACGAAGGATGTAATCCATTCCTTTGCAATGTCGCTGCGCTCACGGCGCAGGATTTCCAAGCGACACCTGACCAGCGCGTGATTGTAGCGGCGTGGCAAGCCTCAAACCTCTCGACGCTCAATGAACCGGACAACCCGGACAGACCACCTAACGCTTAAAACAGATTTCCGACGCTGTTCACGGTAGTGAACACGTTCCAGTGTGCTGCGATTTAACTGCGGCACCGCTCTGTTACACAAGGTTAGGACCAGTACATGAACCGAAAATATCTCCTGATCGGCACTTGCGCAGTGGTAGCCATCGCTGCCTATATCACCCTACGTGCCTCCCCAGTTGAGGACCCAGCGCAGTCGGCGCCTACCAAGGGCAATGCAATGGTGATCATTCAGATGCCGACGATCGAAGGAAACGCGGCCATCGGGCAGCGCATATTCGAAAACGCGTGCGCCGCATGCCACGGCAGCAACGCGGTAGGCGTTGAAGGCGTAGGGCCGCCGCTGATCCATGTTATTTACGAACCCAGCCATCATGCAGACGAGTCCTTTCAACGCGCTGTGGCAATGGGCGTCAGAAGTCACCACTGGCAGTTTGGCGACATGCCTCCGGTTGAAGGCTTGACCCGCGGTGACGTGGCTATGGTCGTCGACTACATCCGCGAAATCCAGCGCACCAATGGAATAAACTGAGGAACCTCCCAATGAAGAAGCTCACCACATTTGCATTGATTTCCATGCTTGCCACAAACGCTTTTGCCCATTCGAGCGTGGACACGACCACACCGGAAAACGGCGCGACAGTTGCCGAAGTGCCCTCTGAGATCAGTTTCAATTTTGCGGATGATATTCGCCTGACAAAAGTCGACATGATCCATCAGGAGGCTCATACCGTCACACTCGATCTTGGAGACCAGACAAGTTTTCGGCGGGCCTTCGCGCTCCCGCTTCAAAGCATGGGTGAAGGGACCTATCGCATTGAATGGCGGGGCTTGGGTGCAGACGGACACGCCATGCAGGGCGAGTTCACTTTCACAGTAGACTGAGCATGCCCGATATCTGGGGAATAGGCGCGATTTTGTCCAAGCTGGTGCTGTATATTGGCATTAGTGGTGCGACTGGTCTTTTGTTAATTCGGGCTACTTTTGCCGACTTGGTGTCGCCTCTGGGCGATATGATGCGTGGTCAGATTGCTCTTTTGGCGGGGCTTGCGCTTGCGGGCTCTGTCCTCGGGTTCATGCTGCGCGGTGCCGCCCTGACGGGCGGAGCTGATGGTATGACCGATCCAGAAATGCTCGGCCTGTTGTGGCAGACCCCGGTTGGAGACGTGCTGGTCTATCGGGTTGTTGGGACGGTTTTGATAATCGTCGGGATATTTATGCCTCTAGTCGGCCAATGGATCGCGCTTGCCGGCGGAATGATCGCGCTGTGGTCATTCGCCCAAATCGGGCATGTGCCCGAGTTGGAGGTAACCGGCGTCCGTGTGCTATTGCTCTTGCACCTTCTGGGTGTTGCGTTTTGGATTGGCATACTTGGACCGTTGCGCGACCTGTCGCAACGGCCAGAATATCTGAACAACGCGGCCATGTTGGGGCATCAGTTTGGTCAGGCGGCTTCGGTAATTGTCCCTGCGTTGACTTTGGCGGGACTGCTGATGGCTTGGATGTTGCTTGGCGATATGTGGGCGTTAATGACAACGGGCTACGGGCAAACCCTGCTAATCAAACTCGCGCTCGTGGGCGCGGTACTGATGTTAGCCGTCGCAAACAAACTGCGCTTCGTTCCGGCTATGCAATCCGGGGACAATAAAGCCGCCCGCCATTTGGTGCGCTCCATTGAAATCGAAGCTGTAATCATTCTGGTGGTCCTTGCGGCAACCGCGACGCTCACCAGCGTCTTGACCCTACCAAATTGAGGTATCCCATGATCAAGCGGGACTTTTTGATCGTCATATTTTTCGGCTTCGCAACGGGTGCAAGCGCCGATCACGAAATGGACGACCGGGATTTGAGCAATGGGCAGAATCTTTACGCCGAAGAATGCGCGTCCTGTCATGGCGTCAATCTCGAAGGACAGCCAGATTGGCAGACACCTGACGACAACGGTGTTCTTCCTGCGCCGCCTCATGACGAGACCGGGCATACGTGGCACCACGACAATCAGCTTTTGTTCGAATACACCCGACTGGGAGGCGAGGCGTCGTTAGCCGCTCGTGGCGTCGACGGCTTTGCAAGTGGCATGCCCGGATTTGGAGATGCCCTCACCGATGACGATATTTGGGACATTCTCGCCTATATCCGTTCTACTTGGCCTGAACGTGTTCAGGAAATTCAAGCGGGCCGCAATCCGCCGCATCAGTGACGCAATGTCGTGGAAATTGCCATAGGGTTTGGATAACGAAAGCTCACTTTCGTCCGCGTTGCGGTCTTTCCGGCAATTGGTTTGGATGTCTTTTGCCAAAACTATTGGTTTACGTGAAGGAAGAAGGCGGCTCCGTAGTCATTTTCAATGACGTCGCTGCTTTGGCGGAGCTGCACTACGGCTCCTCTGCCGAGCCTCATCACGGTTTGAACAAAGGGCTTACCGCAACACTTCGCACGGCAATTGAGTAGGCGCTGTTTGGAAAACGCAATAGAAACCCGTTGCCGATTGGCCATCTTTTCGTCGTCCGCTTTGGGCTCGAACCAAACCTTCGATGTGGCTGACGCAAACGGCCACTTTGGGCCGAGTGCTGGGGCAGGGCATTCTGCCGATCAACTAAACTCAAGTAAAACATACTGCGCGGGTTTCCAGGTTGCGAAGAGGCCCACTGGCGCTCCGATTGACGTAGACTTGAAGCGCTTGAACTGTCGAAACATTCGAAAAGCGCAAAATCTCAATTTATTGAATTCATTGGGAGACGAGTCTCAGTAATTCGGTCCCATTATTTTCGTACTCCGACAAGCGCAACGGCAGTAGTTCATTTTCCGTGTAAGATATGTTATGTTAAATATATTGTTTTTATCCAACAACAGAAAGCCAAAAACTTAGGCCCATGGAACCCTGTAAATTTCCGTGCCTATTCTCAGGAGACTCCAAACCAATCTCTCTTCGATGCATGTGGTGCTACACCGAAGAGAGCGTGTGATGAGGTCCAGACCGAGCTGTATTCACCGCACAACCGCGACCTGTAAGTTACCTGACGCGGTGTTGGATAGACTATCGATTGCAACCCATTCAAACCAATATGAAATCATAGTGGATCACGGATTTGTCAACGCGCATCCAAGAAAATTAGTAGCGCCAGAGTGACATTGTTCCTCACCGGTTTGCCACTGGTGGTCAATGTCCAAGTCGGACAGAAACCTCTCACGTTGAATGCCGATACCGCAATCTGACGGCAGGCTCATAGTCAAACAAATGCCCGGGATCGGTCCGGATCATGCACTAGGCTAACTGACATTCTTGCCGCCTGAAACATCTGTTCGGAAGCTGCCTGAGACAAATGTCGGGCCACGTAAGCTAACGATCACCAGTGTCCTGCCCTTACTCTTGCACATGGCGAAACCAGGCAAATGGTGACTCAGGATGGAGGAGAAAGACACTGGGGCGTGTGATCTATTTCGCATTGTATCGGACAGAAGTGGAAAGACTAAAAAAGGTCAGGACCAACCCCGCGCTGTCTACATCGCGGAGTACTTTAAAGCCGAGAATGGGGCCGGTATCGCGACAGAGTGCAGCCGGTCTTGTATTCGCCAGCTTTTCAATCGCAAACGGAAGCCGTCACGTCCTTCACAAAGTTGTCCAGTTCGGCCCCGGCATTCGCACATAATGACGAGGCCGTGAACTGTGGGGGCCGTGATGGTTCACAATTGCGCGGATGGCGCTTGCTGTACGCAACTTCCCCCATCCAAGCCTGCCTGGAGTCAGCATTTCGGGCCGGTGCAACGGTTTGCCTCAAATTTTTTGAATGGCTGCAATGTTGAATTGGATTTTTCGCGCATAGAATAAATGAGCGACAATGGCCAGTGTTGTGCAAAAGCAGTGCGCGCCGACAATCGCTACGGCGTACCGAAGCCTCTATTCCCCGCCCCTATCCATCAGAAAATCCGATGGATTGTACATGGAACCGGCCTAAAGGGTGTCTCCGGATGTGCAACGCTGGCAAGAAAAAAGTCAAATGAACAACCGCGGTCTCGATCTCTGGCATAGCCACCGCGAGCATGGTGAAAAGAGCAAAGCCCACAAGGGAAGTCACCGGCATCACCAAGACAAGTTGACACATAATCCGCCGCGCGATCATTCTCACAAGGTAGATGTCAGGTACGACAAAAAAAAGTTTAACAAGAGATGGTGCCGCGCAGCAGCACAAGTGGGTTGGTTTGAGGAGAAGACATGCCGGTAATAGGACCGCCGCTGGCTGCATCTGCGGATTTAACTGATCTGTTTCGCCGTGGCTTGGCAGCAGATCCCAAGGCGATTGCGCTATATGCATTGGACGGGTCTTGGACCTGGCAGGAGCTGGATGCCGCCTGCACGCAGCTAGCGCTGAGGTATCTGAGCCTGGGACTCGCACCGGGGGACCGGGTGGCGTCTATCATGCCAAACTCGGTGGTTCTGGTGATCCATTATTTAGCCTGCATGCGGGCCGGATTGGTGGCTATGCCACTAAACTATCGCTATACGGCCTCGGATATCGACTATGCGCTGGGATTGGCGACCCCAGCGGCGCTTTTGGTGCATGGCGAGCGAGCCAAAGATGTCGCTGCAGTTCCAAATGCGACACGATTGCCTGTGAGATTGATCTCGTATGCAGCTGAAATTGATGGAGCGCTCGCCTTAGAGGATCTGCTGGACGGAGAGAATAATGGGACGCTGCCAACAGTTGTTGCCGAAGCGCCGGCATTCATCTTTTTTACCTCCGGAACCACGGGCAAGCCGAAAGGGGTGACGCATAGTCATGCCAGCATGGGAAATATGGTGGCGAGCAATGCGCAAGGACTGGGTCTGGGCCCCGCGGATGTTGTACTACCGGCTTCTTGGATTTCACATACTGCCGGGTTGCGGCTGACGTTTGCAGGGCTTTGGGCCGGTGCCAGGACGAATGTTGTGCGGCGCTTTTCCCCGGATGAGCTCCTGGGACTGCTGCGGCAGACGCGGCCGACGGTTGCTCAAATCCTACCCGCGCCTTTGGCCTCATTGGTCACAGGGCATGGGGCGGTTCGTGATGACTTTCGCTCGTTAAAGACGTTGATGGCAGGTGGAGACAAGCCCTCGCGGAAGTTGGTCGATGCATTCGGGGCTGTTGCGGGTGTGCCAATTGGCGCGTTTTACGGGATGACGGAAATGGGCACATCGCATTCCAACACCCATGGAGGGACAGAAAAACTCGGCGCCGTTGGGTTGAACAATCCGGGCTATGTCTCGGTGCTTCGCGACGAAGCCGGTGAGGAAGCGCCTATAGGGATAGACGGGCGGCACTGGGTAAAGAGCCCCACGATGATGACGGAGTATTGGAAGAACCCCGAGGCGACGACGGCGGCGTTTCGGGATGGCTGGTTCGATACCGGCGATTTGATGCGCCGGGATGAAGATGGTTATTTCTGGTTCCGAGGGCGACAGAAACAGATCATCGTTCATGACGGCTCGAACATCAGCCCGGCTGAGGTGGAAGATGCGCTGACAGCGCACCCAGCCGTTACGGCAGCTGTGGTGGTTGGGGTGCGAGATGAAATGCATGGCGAGGATGTTTGGGCGTTTGTGAGCTTGGATAAAGGGATAGCCCCGGTACGTGCTGCAGAAATTATCGAATTTGCGCGAGAGCGGATAGGATACAAAGCACCGGATGTGGTCCGTATTATCGAAACCCTGCCGCTGACTATGGGGGGAAAGCTAGATCGGATGGCGTTGAAGCGGTTGGCCGCGGAAGAGAGTGGTGCCGCGCACGTGCTATGACGTGTTTTGTTGCCATCTTCGAAGTCCGCCCGGTCGATGATTAACCGAAGTTATGCATTGCGGACTGGTCGGCCAGACTCTCCGCTGCAACTTTTAAATGAATACAACTTAAAATTGCCCTGAACTGAACCACTGAGGCCTGTGACGGATCAGCTGGGATTGCAGGACCACGCGCGTTAGGGCACGATGATTTTCCTATTTGGAAGGATGTTCATGCCCACGGCGAAGCCTACCAACCCTTGGCTCATTTTGCTGGGCCTTGCGCTTGGTGTCAGCGTATCCAATGCCTTTGGCCGCTTTGCATACGGTTTAATTTTGCCATCAATGAAAAGTAGCCTCGGTTGGAGTCTTACTCAATCTGGTTGGCTAAACACTGCCAATTCGATTGGGTACATAGTGGGTTCGATTCTAACATTTTTATTGATCCGGCATTTCTCAACGTCGCGGCTGTTTGCAAGCGGTACTATCGCCACTGCTGTTTGCCTTCTGGCGACTGGATTTGATGAGAACCTCGTGTTTCAAACTGCTTGCCGTACATTGGTGGGATTGTTCGGCGCACTTTCATTTGTGTCGGGCGGCGTCCTGGCGGCGTCGCTGTTTCAGAATAGCGCTCGAAAGAACGCGCTGGCAATCGCCTTGTACTTTGGTGGTGGCGGTGGACTTGGTATCGCACTATGTGGCGCAACTCTTCCAACCTTTTTGGACGTATTCGGGGCCCAATCATGGGACTGGGCGTGGATCGGGATCGGCATAGCAGCTCTGACGATTTGCCCGTTCTCGGTTTGGGCGTCATCAAGATTGAGCGAAACCGAGCACGACACTGCACTGCCTTCAATCCCACCGGTTCGCAGAATGCTTGGCCAACTTGGCGGGTATGCGCTGTTTGGAATGGGTTATATTGTCTACGTAACCTTCATCGCTGTCTGGATGAAGGAGCAGCATTCCAGCGTCCTGTTGACAACGGCAACGTGGATGATCCTTGGGTTCAGTATTATGGCGTCGCCATTTGTTTGGCGTGGAGTCTTGGCCCGCTTTGCATCGGGAACACCAATGGCTCTTATCCTAACTGGTGTCGCATTTGGTTCAGCCCTGCCCATTCTTGTTTCGAATGGATATGGTTTGATTTTGTCTGCGCTGGTATTCGGATTGTCGGTCTTTATGCCGCCTACCGCCGTAACCAGCTTTGTGCGCCAAAATGTGGATCAACAGGATTGGGGCGCAACCATCAGTTTTTTCACAGTGGTCTTTGCTGTCTCACAGGCACTGGGACCTATCGGGGCTGGTATCATCGGGGATTTAACCGGAGAGATAGGAGACAGCCTTGTCGTGGCGTCTGCGGTCTTGCTGGTCGGTGCCCTTTGTGCTGCGGTACAAAAGCCGCTCAAACGTGAGGCAGCGTAACCAACATAGTCTGGTCCACGCTCAGAAACCGCGTTTTGTCCCCTAAAATAGGCTCGGTGACTTCTGGGCGGTACAAAGGGAAGCCTTCCGGCCACTCCAACGCCGGTCTGGTTCAGGCAATTTCCTCATAATGCGGGACCCAGAATTTCGCATCTATCGCTGCTTTAAGGTCATTCTCTTTGGAATTAGGCGCAACCCCATCCAACTGTGCCTGTTGACCAACGGCAAAGGCGATCGCCTTGCTGACTTGGCGAATGTCTTCCACATCGGGCAGCAAGCTAGCGCTGCGATCGGACTTTGCAGGCGACAATGTGGCCAGAGCCTCGGCGGCGGCCATGAACATTCCGTCAGTGACCCGGCGCGCACCGGCGGCCAACACACCCAACCCCATTCCAGGGAAAATATAGGAATTATTGCACTGTGCGACGTGGTGCGTCTTACCGTTATAAACTACGGGATCAAACGGGCTGCCGGTAGCGACCATTGCGCGGCCATCTGACCAGTGAACAATATCCGCGGGCACGGCTTCAATTCTGGATGTTGGGTTCGAAAGTGGCAACACAACCGGGTGTTTTGTGTTAGCCGCCATCACACGAATGATCTCCTCTGAGAACAAGCCGGCCTGACCGCTGACACCAACCAAAATGTTGGGTTTGGCATGAGTTATCACATCCAGCAGTGAGATTTCATCTTCGGACCAGCTTTCTACTTTGGTAAGGGGTTGGACAATTTGCTTTTGGAACGGCAGAAGGTCTGTCATCGCATCGGTCAACAAGCCGTTCCGGTCCACCATGTAGATACGCCCGCGCGCCTCGGTCTCAGATAATCCTTGGCGGATCATGAGTCGGACCAGTTGCTCGGCAATGCCCACTCCCGCTGACCCGGCCCCGAGGAACGCAATGGTGGCGTCCTTTAACGGAATATCCGTTACGTCGGAGGCGGCTAGCAAAGTACCGGCTGTAACCGCAGCGGTTCCCTGAATGTCATCATTGAAGGTACACAACTGATCGCGATAGCGCGCAAGAAGCGGTGCCGCGTGTTGTTGTGCAAAGTCCTCGAATTGAAGCAGTACATCTGGCCATTTGCGCTTAACTGCCTGCACAAATTGATCCACGAAATCGAAGTAGTCATCCCCGCTTACACGTTCATGCCTCCAGCCGATATAAAGGGGATCTTTCTGCCGTTCCTGATTGTTGGTGCCGACATCCAATACCACCGGGAGCGTTACAGAAGGGTCGATTCCCCCAGCAGCAGTATAAAGCGAGAGCTTACCGATCGGGATTCCCATGCCACCAGCACCCTGATCGCCCAATCCCAAAATTCGCTCTCCATCGGTGACAACAATCGCTTCAACGGAGGGCAAGACGACATTTTCAAGTATGTCGTCTATCCGGTCACGCTCGGGGTACGAGATTATTAATCCGCGTGGGTGGTCGTAGATCTCACTGAACTTTTTGCAGGCGTCACCCACAACAGGCGTGTAAATTATCGGCATCATCTCAGACAGGTGTCGTGCCAAAAGTGCGTAAAACAGAACCTCGTTGTCATCTTGCAGACCACGAAGATAAATGTGCTTGTCCAGCGGCGTCTCCTCGCGTTCAAAGGCCGCATAGACACGGTCTATCTGGGATTCGAGTGTTTCGATGTGTGGCGGAAGAAGGCCCAACAACCCGAGCTGTTCTCGTTCGTGCATTGAAAAGGCGGTGCCTTTGTTCAGGAGAGGGTTAGTCAAGTATTGTAAGTTTACAGGACTGGTATCGACCATAAGCTGTCCTTCCGGATTGGCACGCACAGGTTGCACGCATCTGTCCGGTAAGGTCAGCATTATACGGCGAAAGTTGCAACGCGATTGCGGATCATGTGCGCGCCTTCGATACCTGAAAGAGGTGCGGGCTTAAAAGACTCCAAGCCGGGCATCGGGCGCGGTCGGCTTTTGATGAACCTGTGATCTTGTTCCACAAAGCCAAATAAGTATCTCCGCCCGACTGTTATGATCGGGATCGCGCAACGAAATCCTTTGAGCATCCCGTTTGTTGCTTTGATACCAGATGTGTTGCGCCGCTTTTGTCGACAACTATTTTACAGTAGACCCTTGAGTTCCAACATACGGGCGAAGAAATTTGTCGCGGCCAGTTTGATTCGATGTGTTGAAAGCATGAAATCGAGGCTCTTACAGAGTTTTCCGACCGCTCGTCAGACACAAACCCCTGATATATATATAAGTTAATACAGATATCGCCGTTCGCCGGAACCAGTCGCATGGGTCTTTGCAGCGACGTGATGCGTCAACGATTGCGGCAGGGTATCGCGTCACTCAGCGGTTTAGCGTGGCGAGATCAGTCTTTCGGATACTGTGCACATTGGAAAGACATCATGAGCCGGCCTTCGCCCTGATACGACCGAGACGTCATCCACTAGTTAACTCCGAAAGCGTATATGGCAGAAAGTTTGAACGGTACCCGCAAAGCTCCATTTTTAAGACCTCCGGTCTCTTGGTGCCTCTAAACGGCCAACAGGCGCTGCATGATCACCGCCAGCACCAGGCAAACATGCTGTCATCGGCAACTGGCATCTCGACCGAGGCCGCTAATGGCGAAGAGCTTTCAAAAAATTCAACGGCGCGGGGTTTTGCCAGCAGATCCGTGAAAGAGCTGGACCCGAACACGGTTGGTTCTTTGAGGTCCAAAAAATCCCCGTAGAGGTGGGTGTCACTCAGCCGCAGCACGTAAGCAGATCCATCGAAACCGGTTGCCGAAATGGAAAAGGCCCCTGCCCCGTCCGCTGCTACGGAATATGCGATCTGCGCCTCGGTTCCCGGCGGCAGCGTCAAGCTGTTCAAGACCTCCGAAACCTCGCCCGCCTGATCAATCAGACCCGACCCGTTCTGATCGTCCAACCGGAACAAACGCAAGGTATTGCCTATCTGCGGCTGCCAGTTGAGCGCAAATACGGCCCCATCCGCCACAGTCAGGCAGCCCACATTCATCTTAGAAGACAACGCCTTATCAGCCAAAATGAATGGCACAACTTCCCCGGACGAGACGGTTCTGTTTCCGCCAAAGCCGATTGCCAAGGGCACCATACCGAAGTTCGTGCCGGCCAGATCCAGCCATTGGCATATCTCCACGTGTTCACGTGCAGTTGCCTGGCGCCGCCGCTCGGTTTCGGGAACGCAATAGTTGAAGATGTTCATTTCACCCAACTAATCAGAAATTCTTATCGTAAAATCAGAAATTACCAACGCAAAACTTATCAAATACCCTGCTCATCAATTGACAGTTCCGCGATTCCGTCGCATCTAGAATTTGAATCAGCCACTGGAACCAGAGTTCCGGAAGCGTTTGAGAAATCACAGTGAATTCAGAATTTTACCCGGGTTTCCGGAGCATGTTCCGCGCGTGTTCCCCGCCCGAACAGAAAGCAAACGGGACCGGGAATGACGAAGAAGAAGCATATCGGTAAGAGCTCAAACGCAGCTGGCGGCTGGGGTGCCCTGAAAAGCGTTGGCCGTCAGCTTATGGGCAGCGGAAAGCCTTTGTCGGGCGCAAAAACCATGCTGAAGGCAAACCAGCCGGACGGTTTCGACTGCCCCGGCTGCGCTTGGGGCGATCCTGAGCATGGGTCGTCGTTCGAGTTCTGCGAAAATGGCGTCAAGGCTGTCGCTTGGGAGGCCACCAAAGCCCGTGTCACGCCCGAGTTTTTCGCGCAACATACTGTCACGGAACTGCGCGGCTGGACGGATTACGATCTGGAACATCAGGGTCGTTTGACTCATCCAGTGCGCTACAACCCCAAAACCGATAAATATGAAAAGGTCGACTGGGACACCGCCTTTGCCGAGATCGGCGCGTCGCTAAACGCGCTGGGCGATCCCAATCGGGCCGAGTTCTACACGTCGGGCCGGGCCAGCAACGAGGCGGCATTTCTGTATCAGATGTTCGTGCGCCTTTATGGTACAAACAATTTCCCGGATTGCTCGAATATGTGCCACGAGGCCAGCGGCGTGGCGCTCAACGAATCGATCGGTATCGGCAAAGGCACGGTTCTGCTTGAGGATTTTGAAAAGGCGGATGCGATCTTTGTGGTTGGCCAAAACCCCGGCACCAATCACCCGCGTATGCTGGCCGATCTGCGCAAGGCCACACAACGGGGTGCGCGGGTTGTGGTATTCAATACGCTCAAGGAAAAAGGCCTACACCGCTTTGCCGACCCGCAGAATAAGCTCGAGATGATCCGCGGTGGGTCCGAAGCGACCTCGACTGATTACTACCGCCCGCGTCTGGGCGGCGACATGGCTATCTTTCGCGGCATGGCCAAGGTCTTGCTCGCGGCAGATGACGCGGCAAAGGCTCAAGGGAAAACGCCGGTTCTGGATCATGCATTCATTGCCGAACATGCGCACGGTTTCGACGCCTATCGCGCGGTGGTCAATCAGACCTCGTGGACCCAGGTCGAGGAACAATCCGGCCTGACCCGGACCCAGATCGAAGAGGCGGCGGCAATCTATATGGCCGCAGACAGGGTCATCACCACATGGGCGATGGGAGTAACACAGCACAAACATTCCGTTCCGATGATCCGAGAGATCACCAATGTCATGTTGATGCGCGGCAATATTGGACGACCCGGCGCAGGGTTGTGCCCTGTACGCGGTCATTCCAACGTGCAGGGCGACCGAACAGTTGGCATCAACGAAAAGGCCCCTGCCCCACTGCTGGACGCGATGGAACGTGAGCTGGGTGTGCCTATGCCCCGCGACCCCGGCCACAATGTTCTGCATGCTATTGGCGCGATGCTCAATGGACAGGCCAAAGCGTTTATCGGGCTGGGCGGTAACTTTGCCCGTGCAACACCCGACAGCAAGCTGATCGCGCAGGCGCTTGGTGAGCTGGACCTGACGGTGAATGTAGCCACCAAGCTGAACCACGGCCATCTGCTGCCGGGTAAAAAGTCCTTCATCCTGCCCTGTCTGGGCCGCACCGAGATCGACCGAAACTCGGCAGGTGTGCGTCAGATTGTGACCGTCGAGGACTCGATGTCGATGGTGCATGGCTCGGGCGGGATTAATCTCCCAGCCTCGAAAGAGCTGAAATCCGAGGTTCGCATCGTCGCGGGCATCGCCAAGGCAACAGTCGGCAGCGACGTGGTCGACTGGGATGCTCTGGCTGAAGACAATGACAAAATCCGCGACCTGATCGCCCGGGTTCTGCCCGCGTTTGCCAACTATAACGAAGCGGTGCGGAAACCACGCGGGTTCCACCTGTACAACAGCGCCGCTGTGCGGGATTGGAAGACCCCGACTGGCCGCGCCAATTTCTCCGCCACCGATCTGCCAGATCAGACCGAGTGGCAGCGCGCCCAAAGCGACGATCAGACCTTTGTGCTACAGACCTTCCGCTCGCATGACCAGTACAACACCACCGTTTACGGCATGGATGACCGCTACCGCGGTGTTTACGGAGAGCGTCAGGTCGTATTCATGCACCCCAAAGATGTCGCACAACTCGGTGCAGCAGCAGGCGACCGGGTGAATGTGGTCGGATGCCATGATGATGGTATTGAGCGGATTGCGCAGAGCTTCCGACTGGTGCCCTATGACATTCCCCGCGGTTGCGTCGCGGGCTACTACCCCGAACTGAATGTGCTGGTTCCATATCAGTCCTTTGGCGACAAAAGTTTCACTCCCGCCTCCAAGTCTGTGGTGGTCCGGTTCGAATTGCAGGAGCAGTGAAGATGGACAACATGCTGAAGCAAACCATCACTGGCCTGCTGGAACGGAACCCGGATCATCTAAGTCCTCTTGCAGCGGGGGTTCTTGCGGCAGCCCATCATGGTCTTTCACAGGACAGCCGCAGCTTTGCGGCTATGCTGGGGGTTGCGCATGCACTGGTGCTGCGGGAATGTGTGGCGTTGGCCGAAGACCTTCGGCTGATCGACCTTGTTGACCGCCATGACCGGTCTCAGCGCGTGTTCTTTTCGCTGACGGAAAAAGGTCACAACATTCTTGCCAGAGTGCATTCGACATGACCGCGCCATTCCGGGAAAGCCTTGACGTTCATTTTCCCGAGTCACGGATGGTCACGGCCACTCGTTACCCTTACCAGGCGTCTCAGATCACGGAACTGGCGCAAGAGGTCCCAGTAGCGGTCGTGTTCAACGGAACGACGGCAGCAGTGATGATGGCCTCACCTGTAGATATCCATGACTTTGCTCTGGGATTTGCCATGACCGAAGGCTTCATCGCGGGCCAAGTTGACATCGCGGATTATGAACAGGTTGCGCACAAGGCAGGGATTGAGGCGCGGTTCTGGTTGAAAGAGGCCGCGTTGGAACACGTCTCGGCCCGGCGACGCGCGATGATGGGGCCGGTGGGATGCGGGCTGTGCGGCATCGACAGCCTGGAACAGGTGACGCGACCCCTACCCTGTGTCGTGGATAGATCGCTGCGGATCGAGGCAGACGAAGTGACCCTCGCGCCCGAGTTTCTGCGTGATCATCAGCTCTTGCATGACCAGACGCGGTCGGCCCATGCCGCCGGTTTTCTGATGCCGGGTAAGGGAATTGTCATGGCCCGCGAAGATGTCGGCCGCCATAACGCACTGGACAAGCTGATGGGTGCTTTGATCCAGGCCGGCATCAACCCTGTCTATGGGGCGGTGGTTATGACCTCACGTGTGTCGCTTGAGCTGGTCCAGAAAACAGCTGCTATGGGTTGCCCGATGCTAATTGCGGTATCCTCGCCAACGGCCATTGCAGTTGAACTTGCAGATCAGGCCAGCATTACACTGGTGGCGAATGCAAAACGGTCAGAATGTTGCGTTTTTACGCATGAGTATCGCATATCGACCAAGCGCTGACCGTTGTTTGTGTACATTGTTGCAAGCGGCGCGCACCGGAGCAGAACAACACAGCTCTAGCGCGCGCAGGGCATAGCCCGCAGAAGGTTGATCAACGGAGTCAGGATCAAAAAACAAACGCCATGTCTTTGAATGGCAAAGCTCCGCCGTATTAGGTCAGGTGCACACAACTTTTTAACTAATTTCTCTGGGTTGAGCTACCTTAGGTTGTGCCACGGCGAGTCGCATACCGACCCGCCATTCATTCATCAAATCAAAAAGCGAGGTTCATATGGTTACCACTTTGGCCGCGGGTGATATTGCGTTTACAGGGTTCAATTCAGACAATCCCGATGAGTTCACGTTTGTTGCTTTGACCGACATCGAAGCCGGAACCGAGATCAAATTCACTGATAATGGCTGGTTCGCTGCCGGTGGTTTCCGAAGCAACGAGGGCGTATTCGTCTGGACCGCCCCGGCAAACATCGCTGCGGGTGCGGTGATAAACCCCGCATTTACCGGGCCGAACTTCTCGGCTAGCGGTGACCAGATCCACGCGTATCAGGGTGACGACGAAACACCCAGTTTTGTCGCGTCGGTTCATTTCAATGGGGACGGGTTTGAGTCGGACGCAACATCGTCGAATACATCTGCGCTGCCCTCGGGACTGACCGTCGGAACCAGCGCAATTGCCCTCACCGAAATCGACAACGGCGTTTATAAAGGCCCGCTTACCGGTACAAAGGCCGAGCTACAGGCAGCCATCAACGATCCCGCCAACTGGACAACCAGCAATACCAGGATTGACGATGTCGAACCAGCGGGGTTCACAGTCTCAGATACTGCCCCCTTGCCATCGGTCATCATAAACGATCTGGATCTTGCCGCCGATGAAGGTGGCATGGCGGATACATATGAAGTCACGTTGTCCGTAGCGCCCGATCAGCCGGTCACAATCACCATAGCCGCAGGGGCTGATCTTGATGCTGTGCCAACCGAACTGGTGTTTGACGCGTCAAACTTCGACCAGCCTCAACAAGTCGCGGTCGCCGCTGTTGACGACGATCTGCCCGAAGCGGCCGAGGTTGTCGACATTCAGCATACGGTAACCTCGAGCGATCCAGCCTTCGACGGCATTCTGGCCCCTGTTGTCGAGGTGTCCATCTCAGCCAGCGACATCGAAATTGTGTCGATCTATGAAATCCAGGGCGCAGGCCATGTGTCTGAATTTGTTCTGGCAGATGGACAAACGGTTGCCGAATTCTTCGACGATTTGCCAGCTGGAACTTCGAACATTCTGGGCGATATGGTTTCAACCAGCGGCATTGTCACCGCTGTAGATTCCAACGGGTTCTATCTGCAAGATCCGGATGGCGATGGGAACGATGCGACGTCGGATGCGATTTTCGTGTTCACCGGATCAAGCCCGACCGTCACCGTGGGTGACGCCATTTCCGTGGGCGGTACCGTTGCCGAATTCTTTCCCGGCGGAACAGGCAGCGGCAATTTACCGACCACGCAACTGACCAACGTTTTTGACATTGAAGTGCAATCATCGGGAAATGATTTGCCCGAGGCGGTTTTGATTGGCAATGACCCGGGTGATCGATCTGTTCCCAATCAAAGCATCGACGACGATGCGTTTGCCTCATTCGATCCAAACCAGGACGGTATCGATTTCTTCGAAAGTCTGGAGGGGATGCGTGTGACCGCCACCGATCTGCAAGCCGTCAGCGGAACCAGCCGGTTTGGCGAAATATTTGCAGTGGCCGATCAGGGCAGTGGCGCAACCGGTCTTTCTGAGCGTGGAACACTCAATATCTCACCAGATGACTTCAATCCGGAAAAAATCCAGATCGACGAAGACAGCGGCATTTTCGACTTTGATTATCCGACCGTGAATGCCGGTGATCATCTTGGCGACGTCACAGGTGTGGTTGGCTATAGTTTCGGAAACTTCGAAATCCTACCAACTGAGGACTTTACACCGAATATCCGATCAGCCGGGTTGGAGCGGGAAACGACGACGCTGGCCGGTTCCACCAACGAATTGACTATTGCCACATACAACGTACTTAACCTCGATCCGAATGACGGTGACGGCGATCAGGACGTTGCCGACGGCCGGTTTGCGGCCATTGCCGAGCAGATAGCCAACAACCTCAACAGCCCTGACATCATTGGTCTGCAAGAGGTGCAGGACAACTCGGGCTCGGACAATGACGGAACCGTCTCGGCATCCGAAACCCTGGCGGAACTGGCGGCAGCAATCCTGGCAGCGGGTGGTCCGGCTTATGAGGTGATTGACAACACCTTTATTGGGGATGGCACATCCGGCGGACAGCCCGGCGGCAATATCCGCACGGCCTTTCTATACAACCCTGATCGTGTCTCGTTAGTGGAAGGATCCGTGCAGACCATAGGAGGGCAAGGTGAAGGCGAAGCCTTTGAAGGGGCACGTCTGCCTCTGGTCGCTGATTTCGTATTCAACGGTGAAACCGTCACGGTGGTCAACAATCACTTTTCGTCCAAAGGTGGTTCTGCGCCTATTCTGGGAACCGAACAGGACTTTGCCGCTCGCCAAGAAGACGTTGATGTGAACGGCAGTCTGGATGAGCGCCAAGCCCAGAGCCAGGCCGTTCAGGATTTCGTCAACGGGCTGGGTGATGGTGCCAATGCTGTTGTGTTGGGTGACTTCAACGAGTTTGAATTTGTCTCACCCGTAGCTGACCTTGAGGCCAATACCGACCTCGT
Source organism: Ruegeria atlantica (assembly GCF_013032505.1). Lineage (GTDB taxonomy): Bacteria > Pseudomonadota > Alphaproteobacteria > Rhodobacterales > Rhodobacteraceae > Ruegeria > Ruegeria atlantica_F. The sequence goes on along the minus strand of NZ_WQCG01000002.1, from coordinate 468,490 downwards.
CAACCTAACAAACGATATTCCGGAAGACGAACGTTATAGCTTTGAGTTTCAGGGCAACAGCCAGTCGTTGGACCATATTCTCGTGTCCGAGGATCTGCATTCCGGGGCATTGGTTGATATCGTCCACGTCAATTCGGAGTTCGCCGCAACCAGCGGGCGCGCCTCGGATCACGATCCCATGGTGGCAAGTCTGTTCATACCTCAGACCCAGAATTTGGCGGTTGAGTTCGAAGCGGGCCGCTGGTTCACAACCAAAGCCTTTGAAAGCATCGATGGCGAAGTTGTAGATGTCGACAAGCTTGGTCCGGTTCGGAACAGCCTGACGTTTTCGGATGTGGGTATCAAGGTGGATGCGATCGATCCTACCAATTTGGAACTGGTTACGATCAAGCATGGCGCGATTGGCGTGTTCTCATTCGACGACGCGTTGTTCCACCGAGATGCCGCATTGGTCGACGGGGATGAAAGCCTCAGAATTGCGTTGGAGGACACGGACCTGGAAGCTGTGGAGTTCATCTTTAGCTTTGGCGACAGTCAAGGCACCGGTGAAGTCGAAGTTGCCTTCTATGATGATGGGGTCCTTGTCGGCACCATGGTGGCGGATGCAGACGACGGGGATTTCTCGGGATCGCTGGGGCGCACGACCTTCGATGAAGTCGAGCTGTCAGCAATAAATGACACCATGTTTTCAGTAGACGAGTTTTCGTTCGAAGTGATCGACCAGAACATGATTGCATAAAGTAAGGCCACACGGGATCACCACAGTGCTTCCGTGTGGCTTTCGAAAAGCAGATTTAATTGCATCACGAGCACCGGTGGCTTTGCCCATAGTATTTTAGCAAACGTGACCAAATGAATATGACGCGATGCAAAACACATTCGCGCAAGTCTGGTTTGGCTGCCAGTCACTCATGCCTCGCACGGCATTAACCAAGCGAGACCAACTGCAGTTCAGCACAAGTGTCAGGTATATTATGGCTGAAAGGTTCCCTTATTGTGTTCGGATGCACCGTCCCGAGAGTTGTCAATTCTAGCCACCGTGGATTTTCGCCGACAGCGAAGGTCTAAATTGCAAGCTCAGTACGCAGAATCTTGTTCGCGGATCGCAGGTCCGGTGTTGGGATGTACCGGCTGCTTCACCCAGCTGGTTATCACCCGATGCTCTTGGTTCCAAAATACCACTTGATCTGTGCGACATTTGCAAACGATCGCGCCGTGCTAACGAGTTAGGCCACCAACATGACGTCGGTCGGGTCCCGTTGAGTTTCAACCATCTGACATTCACCCAGTTTCTTAAAAAATCCACCCAATTGGGTAGGAACTACAATGGTATACTTTGGTATATCGACCTAAAAAGATAGTTAAAAACCCACCCAAATAGACATGCTAAAGCAGTAGTAAACTACGTTGCGTCAAGAGGCAGGTCCGCGTTTCCTTGTCACCAATGCAACATAACGGGCATTGGTGACCAGTCCACATCCGAGGACGTTAACAGATGACATTTCAGACTTCCCCTCTTCTTGATACCCCCGAAACCCTAGCAGCAGGTACGGGATTGGTCAGCAATACTCAGTCCACCCCGGACCCTTCGAACTATGCCGAGGGGCTGCGTCTGGAATTGCGGTCGTTGTGGCGAAACATTCTGCTGAAACGGGCACCACATGTGGCGACATGGGCCGAGACCTTGCCGCTGCAATCCATCCCCACCGGACCCGAAGCGATACCACATCTGCAAGCTCTTTCGATCTGGTTCCAACTATTGCGCATCATCGATGAAAACGCTGAAGTTCGCGACCGCCGTCTGACAGAGACCCAAAGCGGGGCCGAGGCGGTAGAAGGCGGATTTGCAGAGGTGTTGTCGGACCTTTCCCTGACGAATACCCAAACGAAAAAGCTGACTGACAGCTTGAGCGTTGGTCCCACACTGACCGCGCATCCGACCGAGGCCAAGCGGGTCACTGTTCTGGAAATTCACCGACGGATTTACCGCAACCTTGTCAGTCTGGAAACGCAGCGCTGGACCCCGACCGAACGTGCCGAATTGCTGAATAGTCTGGAAGGTGAGATTGATCTGTTGTGGTTGACAGGCGAGCTTCGCCTGTCACGCCCAAGCCTGCACGACGAAATCGAATGGGGATTGCAATTCTTCCGTGATGCTATCTTTGATGCCGTCCCGCAAGTCATGGATCGGTTCGATCAGGCTTGCCTGCAAGTGTTAGGTCAGAGCCTTAGTGAAACTCCCGATATCCGCTTTCACAGCTGGATCGGAGGTGATCGGGACGGCAATCCGAATGTCACAACCGAGATGACCGCGTTTGCACTGAGACGAGGACGTGAAACGGTTCTAGGTCTCTATCGTCAGGCACTTGATCAAGCTGCAAGCAGGTTAAGTATCAGTGCACTCATACTGCCGCTACCCGAGCCCGACAGGGCGCGTTTACAAGAAATAGTCGATCGGTCTCCGGACGATGATCGCAATCGAAACGAACCGTTCCGGCAAGCTCTCAATGCAATCCGCCATCGACTAACAGTTGGCGGCTATGATCACATCTCGCAATTCGTAAGCGATCTTGACGCGCTTGATGCTGCATTATGCGCGGTCAATGCCGATATACTGGCGCGAAGGCACATTCGACCTCTGCGTCGGGCCGCGTCGGTTTTCGGATTCCGAACGGCAACCTTGGATATCCGACAAAACTCGACCGTTACAACCGATGTGCTGGCCGAAATCTGGTCGCAATCCGGGCAGGCTCCCGAATATGGCACGCCTGAATGGTCTGGTCGTTTGCGGGCCGAATTGGCAGATCAGAACCTGCCCTATCAAAACCGCGACGCGTTAAGTGATCAGGCGCAGGAACTGCTCGCTCTTTTGGCGTTGATGTATAGCATCCGTACCGGACCAGATCCCAAAGCGATCGGACCATTCATCCTGTCCATGACCCGTTCTGCCGACGATATTCTCGGCGTCTATCTTCTGGCCAGATATGGCGGGTTCGGGTCTGAAACTCTGGATATTTCAGTGGTCCCACTGTTCGAGACGATAGCCGATCTGCGAAATGCTCCGGCGATCCTGTTGGACGTTCTGGATGTTCCGCTTGCCCGCCGCAGCCTTAAGTCAGACGGTAAGGTGATCGAGGTGATGCTTGGGTATTCGGACAGCGGCAAGGATGGCGGCTATTTCTGTTCAACTTGGGAGTTGGAGCGCGCGCAACGCAGGGTAGTCTCAGCGTTGGCCTCTCAGGGTTTCAAGGCAACTTTTTTCCACGGGCGAGGCGGTTCCGTCAGCCGCGGCGGAGCACCCACCGGACGCGCCATCGCCGCGCAACCCAGCGGAACAATTGCCGGACGCTTGCGCGTAACCGAACAGGGCGAGGTTGTTTCGACAAAATATGCCAACCGCGGCACAGCTGCTGCGCACCTTGAATTGCTGCTCTCAAGCACGCTGCGACATACCGCCAACCCCAGCGAAATCACGACCCGGCCCGAATTTGACGACGCGTTGGATGCCTTGTCAGAACTGTCACAGACAGCTTATGTCTCGCTTCTGCAGATGCCGGGTTTTCTTGACTATTTCCAACAGGCCAGCCCAGTTGAGGAACTTGCTCGCCTGAAAATCGGATCCCGCCCTGCACGCCGCTTTGGTGCCGCCAGTCTGGATGACCTCCGTGCCATTCCATGGGTCTTTGCCTGGTCACAGAACCGGCACCTGATCACAGGCTGGTACGGATTCGGGGCCGCAATGGCAAGCTTCCGCAAATTTCGCGGCGCGCGCGGCGACGAAGTTCTGCAGGACATGTTTCAGCATTCCCGCCTATTCCGTCTTGCTGTCGATGAAATAGAGAAGTCGCTCTATCAGGCGGATATGGGTATCGCCACGCAGTACAGCGAGTTGGTCCATGATGAAGAGACCCGTCAACGCATCTTACGTGCAATCAATTCTGAATACGATATTGCCTGTGGCGCTGTGCAGTTTCTGACCGGCGGTCAAACCATCGGTCAACGGTTCCCTCGCCTTCGCGAACGCTTCGAACGCAAGCAGGTTGAACTAGCCCGCATTCACACGCTGCAAGTTCGACTGCTGCAACAGTTGCGAAACGAACCGTACGCAGGATCTGTTCCTGTTCCCCTGTTGCAATCCATGAATGCCATTTCCGCTGGTCTTGGCTGGACCGGATAATCCTGTAGCACTGACCGGGCCGGCGGTTATGAAAAATCAGAGGACACGGCCGGAGGCGTCCATTGCAGCGTGCAACTTGGTGTTCATGCCACCCTTGGCGTGTCCAAACAGTCGTCCGCCCCCTTTTTCAGCCGCGGGCGTGAGGCTGCGCGATGTGCCTTTAGCTAGATTGCGTCGATCATGAACGCCTTGTGTTCAGAATGCTCGCCGACCAGCCCTTCCATGATCCGGGTAAACATCCCCTTGTCGCACCAACGTTGCAAACGGTCTTAGGGAGTCTTGGAAAGGCGGTACTCCCTTGCAGCGCCCGACCATCTCAATCAATTGCGATTGATGAAGGTAGTGCCGTTCAACACTTTCCCGTCGCCCAAACGTGGCTTGCCATGACTTATCGGAAAGTACGGAAAAATAACCTTGCCTGGATCCAAAAAACATTTGCGCGTATTGACCTACTTCTCTTGCATCTTTCGGACCATCGAAAGTTTGGCCTTCTGTGGAAATAGGGGCAAAACCCAGTTCAATATAAAGTTCAGCCGACCTTCATTTATCACGGTCAACTTGCCTTCAAGCATTGCGTCATAGCCAATCTTGGCGGTTTCGGTTGCCGACCTTCCTTTTTGATCGACTAGACCAGTTCCGCCCAAATCCGCAGTATCGGCAAAGCCCGTCTCAACATAGCCGGGTTCCAACGCTGTCACCGTCACTCGGTCGTCCTTCATTTCTTCCGCAAGTGCTTGACTAAAGCTGGAAACGAAGGCCTTTGTGGCAAAATACGTGGCTTGTAACGGCCCAGGCATGTGCGCAGCAGTTGACGAGACGTTGAGGATCTTGCCGCCACCCCGTGCCACCATGTCTCTGCCAAACATGTGGCAGAGAGCTACGAGCGCATCAACATTGAGATCGATCATCGCCTGATCGTCCTCCAGTTTGCGCTCAATGAACTTCCCGTGCCCACCAAAGCCTGCGTTGTTGATCAGGACATCGACCTGAATGCCGATCTTGTTCACTGTATCATAAAGCTCCGCCGCCCCGCCCTTGGCGCCGAGATCTAGCGGAACCAAAGTGACGGCCACCTGGTGTTGGGTCTCCAATTCGATTTTGAGCGTTGTCAATTCCTCCTCACGCCGAGCCGTAATTACCACATCGCCACCCTTGCTAGCATGCAAACGTGCAAATTCTCTACCGATGCCAGAGGACGCGCCGGTGATCAGGGCTGTATTGGGCATGGGAGATCTCCTTAACTATGGCTTCGACGTTCGCAGCAATGTTGCGGCTCTTCATATTGCATTTTTACTGTGTGAGCACGGCTGCGTTGGGCTGCAACCAATCACTGGCGGGAAAAACTGCGAACGTAAAGACTAAGCCCAAACCAGAAGTTTCACCATAGGTCGAGACCGTCTTTGGCTTCCAATTCGCCCGCATCGGACATGCGCTCAACTCTCTCGATTTTGTAAATCCAGTTTTCGCAAATAGGATGTGCCCAGTTCATTAAACAACTTGAATTGGAACATTGGCATGACGACTGAGCACTGGACCGTCGGATCGTATTTGGCAAAAAGACTGCAAGAGGCTGGAATAAAAAACTATTTTGTCGTTCCCGGTGACTATAACTTGGTGCTGCTGGATGAGTTGCTGAGCAATAAAGATCTGCAAATGATCAGTTGCTGCAACGAGCTAAACGCCGGTTATGCGGCAGACGGGTATGCACGTGCCGCGGGAGGTCCGTCCGCGGTCGTCGTAACCTATTCAGTCGGCGGTTTGAGCCTGTTGAATGCAGTGGCAGGTGCTTATGCCGAGGACCTCCCTTTGATCGCGATTTCAGGTGGGCCGAACACAAATTCTGAGGCCGAATGGGAATACTTGCATCATACACTTGGAGAGGTTGATTATGACTACCAGCGCGAGATGTTTGCTCGTGTTACTGCTGAGGCCGTCACAATCCATCATCCTTCGCTTGCCCCTGTCGCAATCGATAGGGCGATAGACACTGCAATGCTTCGGCGCAAACCGGTTTATATTGAAATCGCCTCGAACATCGCTGGTGCGGCTACGTCCGCGCCTGTACCCCGCAGTTTTGCAAGACAGCCAAACAGCGATCCAAACACACTGTCGGCCGCGGTAGCCAAAGTATCAGAGTTCCTGAATTCGGCAGAGCGGCCCGTGATTGTCGCAGGAAGCAAAGTGCGGGCTGGTCAGGCAGAGCGGTCGTTGCGCAATCTCGCCGCCGCCTGTGATTACGCACAGGCATCGATGCCAAATGCCAAGAGTTTCCTGACTGAATCAAACCCGAATTTCATGGGAATATACTGGGGACCTGTAAGCACCCCGGGCTGCGGGGAAATTGTTGACGCCGCAGATGGGCTGTTGTTTGTCGGACCTGTTTTCACCGATTACACCACTACAGGTCACCAACTTGGTTTTGATCCTGGCAAAGCGGTCAAGGTGCATCCGACGTCCATTCAGTTTGGCGAAACTCACTTCAGCAATGTCCGAATGGATGAGTTTCTGGATGCATTGGCTGACAAGCTGACACCCAACAATGGTGCCATGGCGGCTTTCGAACGTGTCAAAACCCAGCAAAGCTTACCAAAACCCAATGCACCTGACACACCAGTGACCGTTCGCCAACTCTTTGCACGTGTTCAAAAGATGCTGGATGAGGACAGCACGCTGCTCGTTGAGACAGGGGATTCCTGGTTCAATGGAATGGAGATCGACCTTCCCGAGGGCACGCGGTTTGAGATACAAATGCAATATGGATCCATTGGTTGGTCCGTTGGCGCATCGTTGGGATATGCTTTAGGTAACAAAGAACGTCGGTTGATCTCGTGCATCGGAGACGGTTCGTTCCAACTTACCGCCCAAGAGATCTCGACCATGATCCGGTACGACGCGAAGCCGATTATCTTCCTGATCAACAATGGCGGCTACACAATCGAAGTTGAGATCCACGACGGCCCCTACAACACAATCAAGAATTGGGACTACGCTGGCTTGATCGACGTGTTCAGCGCCGGGGAGGGCAAAGCTTGGGGATGTAAGGTAGCAACTGAAGGTGAGTTGGACAATGCTATCAACACGGCCTTGGACCATGACGGACTTTGCCTGATCGAAGTTCTGATCGACCGGGACGATTGCAACGTCAATCTTTTGCGATGGGGTAATCAGGTCGCGCGAAACAATGGTCGGCCCAATCGATGCAGATAGGGGATTCCCTATGGAAACGGCTGCATTATCAATTGATTAAATTGTTAACTGCCATCTTTTAGCAGACCGAGGGAACTGACATGTTGAACGGTGCAATGCTCGTGTGGTTTCTGTTAACGGGTGCCAGCGTGGGGTTTGTCGTCTGGGATTCGATCAGCAACGGTGTGACAAGTTGGGTTCAGCGCGCGGCGTGGATTCTTGTAACGCTGTACACTGGTCCGATTGGCTTGTTTTTCTACCTTCTTGCGTGCCGTCGCCCTTTCCCAGGAGGTCACGATCAATATACCCGCGCCACTTGGAAACAAGGTATCAACAGCGAGATGCATTGCGTCGCTGGTGATGCCACGGGCATCATTGTTGCTGCAACGCTGGTTCATTTTCTTCACGTTTCAAATGGATGGGATATCGTGATCGAATACGTCTTCGGTTTCGTGTCCGGTTTGTTCATCTTCCAGGCGTTAATGATGATGCCAATGTTCGGAAGCTACGGACAAGCCGTTCGAAAGACGTTTTTTGCGGAAACGGTTTCGATGAACATGGTTATGACAGGAATGATCCCGACAATGGTCCTGCTCGCGGCCGCTTGGCCGGGGTCCGATGACCCTCTTACCCCACAATTCTGGTTCCGCATGAGCCTTGCCACCGTTGTCGGAGCGGTGATCGCTTTTCCGATAAACCGATGGTTGGTGGCGAACCAGCTGAAGCACGGCTGCATGACGCTCCCCGGTGCTGATGGCCCGGCGTTTGCGCTCGGCCATGTTTCACCGGAACAAAACAAGATGGCAGGTCAGGATAACCACAAAATGGCAGGTCATCGTCACATGGAAATGAAAAGGTTACCCTTTAGAAACGCTGCGATGTGGGTTGTTTCGACTTACGCCCTGCTTATCGCAGCACTGTGGTTGACAGCAAAACTTGTACCGATCAGGTTTTGAGTCACGCGTGCTCGGCGTGAAGCGACCCCGAGAAATTCCAGCTGATCGTCTGTCTCACTAAGCCCGCTCTTGATTAGACTTGTCCAAACTACGGGGCCCTCTGACAAAACTGCCGAAAGTCCGGTCGCATTAAGCGTCGACCGATCAGCTTGTCCGTTGTTTGTAATACGTGTCTTTGTGGACGATCATCCCATCGCGGTAAGTCAGGATGTCAACGCTCAGGAATTCTTCCTTCGTGCCATCTTTATGCGTCGCAGTTCGCCGATATTCGCAATAGGCTTTGTCACCAGAAATTGCGCAGTCCAGTGTTTCCCAATGTACTTTTTCAACTTTTTCGAATAGCGCAGAGAAAGCGGCTCGGATCGTGGCGGCACCTTCAAGCCGAACGCCATGCTCATCGGGGCCCACCGCATGGTCAAAGGTAGCATCCTCGGCGAAATGCTTCATCACGGCGTTGATGTCGTTGGCGTTGAAGGCATCTCCGACAGAGTCGACAAGATCTCGGGTCAAAGCGGTCATGTGTGCGGTCCTTTTCCTTGAAGCATATTGCATGTGTGTTTGAAGAAGGGGCTTGTCCGGTCAACAAGCGTGTTCAACTCGTCAAAATGATCAACGTCGGGCACAACATAGAGGCCCATTTGGCGGTCTTGGGTCTCGTATTTTTCGACATACATGCGCGCTTGACGGTGGAATTCATCCGTTTCCGCGCCACCAACAACAACCAGCTGAGGTGCATTTGTAACCGGGGGATGGTTGGTCATCGGGCTTTCGGCCTCGGCCTCTTCCGGAGTCATCCGGATGCCGGAATTGAGCGCCTCCGTCAGACGCACTGGTTCGAGGTAGCTGAGCGGTGAAACCGGGATGCCCGATTTGATCAGGTCTGCTGGAAGATCTGCTCTGAAAGCAGGCCAATTGGTCGCCATCATCATCTGGGTGATATGGCCGCCAGCCGAGTGGCCCATCACTGTGATACGGTCTGGATTGATGCCTAAATCGCGCGCGTTGCGCCAGATATAGTCAATCGCTTCGCGGATTTCATCGGAAATACGCGTGATGGTTACCGATGGGCACAGGTCATAGCCAATGACAACAACATTGATACCCGACGCGACAAAGGGCGGTGCAATGAAGCTGTAGACCGATTTGTCGCCGCGCTGCCAGTAGCCGCCGTGCACATAAACCAGCGTCGGCGCATCCGCATCCTGACAACGGAAGACATCCAGCTTTTGTTTCTCGCCTTCTCCATAGCGGATATCGAGGCTGCAATCGGTAGAGGCGCGCGCCGACTCGCTGTTGCTACTCCAACGCGGAATTACAGTGATTTCATAGTCCGGTCGTCCGGCCCGCAGGTTGTATTGTGCGTCGAACTCATCAGGGCTGAAGCGGGTGTGATAAGTCAGGTGATCGCTCATACTAAACCTCTAATTGCGGCGCGGAGAAGAACGCACCTTGGCAAAAGACAAGTGGGGGAACACCCACGTGGGTGTAGTTGATGACGCGACCCAACAGGATTTCATGATCGTCTGCGTCGACCCTGCCGTGGACCGTACATTCCAAGTGCGCCGAGGCACCGGGGATCAAGGGCGTCACGGTTCCAGGTATCCATTCAGTGTCGGCAAACCGGTTTTCGACATCGCTGGCGAAGTGCATCGCAAGGTCTTTCTGCTCGGTCGACAGGATGTTGACCGCGAAATGATCCGATTTCGACAACGTCGGAAAGACCCTGCCTGATTTTGCGACACAGACCGAGATCACCGGCGGCTGCAATGAGACGGAAGTGAATGAATTGGCGGTTAGGCCCCACGGTTCTCCGTTCTCGTCATAGGCGGCTACGATGGTAACACCCGTCGGAAAGGTGCCAAGTGCGCGGCGATAGTCCCGGACATCCATCAGAGCACCCCTTCGTACGCACAAGCTTTTTCCAGCGCAGCCCATTCATCAGGGTTTGTCCCGAAATGGCGCATAACGTGATCCTGATAAGCGGGGCGTTCCGCCAGCCGCTGATACCAAGCCTCGACATTCGGCAAGGGCGGGCGGGCGACCTCGACGTTGAAATATCGATAGGCAACACACCCCAAGGGAATATCCGCCATGGTAAAGTTGTCCCCGCAGACATAGGCTTTGTCCGCGAGATGCTGATCCAGAATGGTCAGGGCGTCATGGGCTTCGTCGCGCAGCTTGGCTATCTTTTCCGGGTCGCGCTGATCAGGGTGAGTGCGCACGGTTGCAAAGAACAGGTAGATCACGGGCCCAAAGGCGCGGCTGGCCGACCACTCCATCCATTGATCCGCTATCGCACGGGCCTGAATGTCGGACGGGCAGAGCGTTCCTGCGCCGTACCGGTCACAGAGATAGCGCACGATGGCGAGGCTTTCCCACAGCGCAAAGTCTCCATCTCGGATGGCCGGGATCATCCTGTTGGGATTGATCTGCGCATAAATTTCGGTGTCGAGCTTGCCAAAGCTGCCCCCGGCCAGTTGCAGTGTGTAGTCCAGCCCCAGCTCGTTCGCTGCCCAGATCACCGGAATGACGTTCGACGAATAGGGACGCCCCCATATCTCAAGCATGTTCCAGCATCCTTTTCTGGGCGATGGATTGTGTGCCGAATTTCGGAACAACATGCTCGAACAGACGATGCCAGCTGGCGAGGATCTTTTCGTACGACACACCGGTATATTGCTGCATCAGCATGAGGTGATCGAGGCCGATGGTTTCCTGCCGTTCCGCAAACCGATCCGCAACATATTCAGCGTCGCCCACCACGATGATCCCGCGTTTGTTGAGGAAATCGAACCAGTCCATATCTTCATCCTCGGGCGTCATCTCTTCGCCCACGTCCAGATAGCCGTGCTTGGTCCATTCCCCCTTGGGGCGCGACCCGCCAAGGAATTCATAGTAGGCATTGATCGGACCACGGATCGTGTTCACTGCTTCTTCCATGCTTTCGCCAACATAAAACGCCGTGCAGACACCGACACGCTCGCCAAGCTTCACCTCTCGCCCTTCGCGTTGCGACAAGGCTTGGCGATAGGGTTCCCAACAGGCCAGCGTCGCCTTGCGGCCAGCTGCCATCGAGACCACACCCCAACCGCGCTCGCCCGCCAATTTGAACGTGGGTGGTGCGTTCGACATCAGCCAGACCGGCGGATGAGGATTAGAATAGGGGCGCGGATGCACATACATCGCTTTGTATTCGCCATCTTCATCGTGATAACGCGGATCCAGAGGGTCAAAGAACCGGTTGCCCTCTTTCCAGCCGGGGACCGGGAACTGATAGAATTCACCGTGATGGGTGAACGCCTCGTTGGTCCAGGCTTTCAGGATGATCTCAAGGCTCTCCTGAAAAAGCCGCATGACCTTGGCATTGTCGCGCCGGTCTGCATCCTTGTTGAACTGGATGGTCGAGCGTTCGTTGATACCCTTGGCGACGCCGAAATCAAATCGGCCCAACGACATGTTATCAAGCATCGCGGCGTCTTCGGCGACGCGCAGCGGATGCCAATCGGGCAGGATGATGGGGGCTGTTCCGACCCGAAGTTTCTTGCAATGCGCGGCCACGTGGGTCCCCATTTGGATCGGGTTGGGTGGCGCATTCATATACCCGTTATGGGCAAAATGATGCTCAGTGAACCACGCAGTTGTGAAACCCGCCTGCTCAGCCAGCGAACACTGTTCGAGGATCATCTCTAGCGTGCGCTTCCAGGGAATCGTCTCACCGGGACTAAAATTGGCAATCAAATCAAAGCGCATAGTATCCTCCCAGCCGGTAGAAAATCAGTTGATTTTTTTCCCGTATTTCAACTAAGTTGATTTGCACTCGAAAAGTCAACCACAATCATTTATCTCAAAGACATGGAAAAAGACGTGTCTCAGACCGATGCCCAAAGGCTCGGCAGTGAAATTCGCGAAGTCCGCAAGGCGCGTGGACTGACGCTACAACTCCTGTCCGAGTCGGTTTCGTGTTCCAAAGCCTATCTCAGCAGGATTGAGCTTGGGACGGCCAAAGTATCAGAAGACCTGCTTGGCGAAATCAGCGATGCGCTTGCGGTTGACCCCAATTGGTTCTTTCCCAAACAGGAGGGCGACGGGCCGCTGGAGCGAAAGCACGTCGTGCGCCGCGAGAACCGTAGGGCACTGTCAGCGATGTACACGCGCTCAACAGATGAATTGGGCTTTGAGGACGAATTGCTTTCAAGCACATTGTCCGGCCATTGTTATTTGATCCTATCAAGGTTCCGCCCCGGTGCAGGAGAGCCGCCCGAGCCGCTGGAAGGGTATTCATTCGAAGGTGAGCAACACGCCATCGTTCTAAGCGGTGAAGTTGAGCTATGTCTCGGGGACGAGGTCATTTCATTGCGCGAAGGGGATAGCTTTTCCTATCCATCAATGATCGCGCACCGATTTCGCAACAAGACAGAGAAAGAAGCGACAATGGTCTGGGCAATGTCGCCTATACGCATTTCTTGGTGATATTGGCCTGCAGCCATTTATGCACGGAAAGCTCTAGTTTTTGGCGCTTTGAATACGACACGCAAATTACGCTATCATTACATCTGTATTGCTTAACCCACCAATCCGTCATGACGGGCAAACGGATGTAATGGAATGGACATCCCCTAGTCTCTCATCTGATAGGATTTTAAGATGGATGCCATTTGAATATCTATTTCAATTTACCGTTTGAGCGACAATCATTGGCGACACTTAGCCTTCATGTTCCAGGCAACACAAAATTCAAACTGAGGAAAGATATAAGCCTGAAGGTTTTTCGCGCGCCAATACAAGTGCGGCTGCTGCTTCAATGATGGTTTTCCAGCCGCCAAACAAAGCTTTGGCGGCTTCGGTGATGAAGAGGACGACGGTGAAAACTGGGGCTACTTTCTTGGCGTCGGCGTTGGGTACAAGCCTGAGTATGAAGGCTATTAAAAACAAGAAACCAACCCCTTCCCTGCGTTCCAAATCATGTCTCGTGATCGATACTTTTGAGCCCCGATGATCTTGGTGCCTTCATAGTTCAACAAGAAAGGTTTAGCCTTGGACAACCGCAAAGCCGATGGTGTCACTATTGAACGCAATTTGTCACTTTAAGTAAGTTACCTAAACTTTTGTAATAAATGTTTTATTCTCGTATGAAGCATGAGTGTCAAGGCCCGGCAATCTGGCGATAATTGCGGAAACGCTAAGTTATTGAGTTCCAGTCGAGACAAGTCTCCAAAAAACTCGATCTCACCGTTTTCGTACTCGACAGCTTTCCGGCTACAGACTCAAATACCGTGTAACCAGTCGATTGGAAAAACGAACTTCAAAAACCAACAACCAAGTTTATTGATCCCTACAAGAAACCAGCAAGGTTGACCCGCGCGGGATCATCTACCATCCTATCTACCTATAGCTTCTTGTATTGTGCTAACTTGCACGTTTTTTTGGCAAGGTCGATGAAATGACCGATAATTCACAAAAGACCTACGTGCATGATACTCACCGACTGCGCGAACCCGGACAAACCTTAAGGATAGTGCAACCTTTTCTTCGGGAAATGGGCATAACAAGGATCGCGAATCTGACCGGTCTGGATCGGATTGGCTTGCCAACAGTCATGGTTGCTCGACCAAACTCCCGGTCTGTTGCGGTGTCGCTTGGCAAAGGGCTGTCTTTGCAAGCAGCTCAAGCTTCAGGCGTAATGGAGGCGATTGAATCCTGGCATGCCGAACGCGTGCGACTGCCGCAACGGCTAGCCAGATATACAGAACTGATTGCTGAAGCGGCCGTTGTAGATGTGGACCGTCTTCCGCGGGTTGCCGGCGCGCAATTTGATCCGAACGGAAACATGTTATGGGTCGAAGGTCGGGATTTGAACGGCCAAAGCTCTTGCTGGGTTCCTCTTGAGATGGTGGATACCGACTACACTTCCGCTCCGCTGGCTGGACAACGTGCCTTTCCCAGAACAACGAACGGCCTGGCTTCGGGCAATAATGTCGCCGAAGCGAGTTGCCACGCAATTTGCGAATTGATCGAGCGGGACGCAACGACGCTGTGGTCACATCAAACGACGACAGCACGCATTGATCCCGCCACAGTCGACGACGAGCGATGTCAGTCAGCTATTGAAAAAGTAACGACTGCAGATCTGGAAATCGGGTTGTGGAACACCACGTCGGATATCGGAATTGCCAGTTTTCGCTGCGTAATTTGCGAAGCCGGCGGGCAACCCGGCCATATCGGCATTGGCGATGGTTGCCATCCGGACCGCGCAATAGCTTTGCTGCGTGCTGTGACTGAGGCCGCCCAGACACGGTTAACCTATATCTCTGGTGCGCGTGATGATCTGGACCCAGAAGAATTCACCGACCATGCACAATCGGAGCGTTGTCAGTATGTTCGCAATCTGATTGACGACGCCGCCCCGACAGTGAGTTTTCGGGACTGCCCGACGCATTCAACAGAGACGTTTGAAGGCGATCTGGCATTGCTGTCGAACAGGTTAGAGGCCGTCGGGATTTCTCAAATCGTGATCGTGGATCTTTCTCGGCCCGAATACGATCTTTCGGTGGTTAGGGCGGTTATCCCGGGCTTGGAAGCGCCACACGACGACGCGGATTATTTGCCGGGCCCAAGGGCATTGCAGATCAGGGGCGAAATCGCATGACCGTCGTCGTATTTGTGGGCCCTACCCTGCCCTCACAAGAGGTCAAGGCATATCTGGACGCTGTGGTCCTTCCCCCTGTTCAGCAAGGCGATGTCTATCGTGTAGCCAGGAACCAGCCGCAAGCCATCGGGATCATAGATGGGTTCTTCGAAGGTGTGCCCTCGGTTTGGCACAAAGAAATCTTGTGGGCGATGGAGCAAGGGATACCGGTTTTTGGCAGCGCCAGCATGGGCGCTCTGCGCGCCGCGGAACTGGTCGATTTCGGAATGATCGGTGTTGGCGGGATCTTTGAGGATTACCTAAGTGGCGTTTTACAGGATGACGATGAGGTCGCAGTTCTGCACAGCCCGGCAGAGTTGGGGTATCAGCCGCTCAGCACACCGATGGTTTCCATCCGGGCCACTGTAAAAAAGGCACAGGCGCAAGGGATTTTACCTGCTGAAAGTGCCTCTGAAATTCTTGAGCATGCTAAATCCAAACACTACCGGCACCGCATCTGGCAAGACATCGGCCAAGAAGTAAACAAACTGCCTGGAGTTCAGGCCTTTCTGGATTGGCTGCCGAAGAACCAAGTTGATGCCAAGGCAGATGACGCCCGCACGATGCTGGCGCTAATGGCGGATTGCCTGTCGCAAGGCACCCTACCCTCAAACCCTGTTACCCGGACGGAACCGACATTGGTTTGGAAACAGTTACGCAATCGCATCGATTCCGACGTGGTCAAAAACAATGCCGTGATCGACGAATTGAGGTTGGACCCGCAACTTTATTCCGAGCTACGCGACCGGGCGGTGCTGAGCGTTATCGCGCAGGAAGAAGCAACCGTGCAGGATCAGCAACCTGATCGCGAAACCCTGATCCGGCAAATGACGGACCACAGGGCCAAAGCAGGATTGTCTCATAAAGCACATTTGATGGAATGGCTGGATTCGAATGATCTGAACCTCGCGGGGTATGAAGACATGCTGGCGGATGCCGCCCGGATCGATGCGGCGGTCGCCGCGCGTTTACGCCAGTTGGACGGGCCACTGCTGGCCGAGCTGAAACGAACCGGCAGATATGTCGAGCTGCGAGATCGGGCAGTCGCCAAGAGTAATGCTGCCGTTGTGAATGGCCCCGTCTCGGGGGCGGATCGCCTGCGTATGGTTTTGTGGTACTTTGAAAATCGTCTTGGCACGGACGTCCCGGATAACCTTGACAGCTATGCGATCTCGCTTGGCCTAACCGGGCGTGCGGCGCTTGATGATCTTATCGAAGCTGAGTTTTTGTTTTGCGGCAGGAATTCTGGCGCGGGGGCCTCCCATGGCAAGGCGGCATCCGTCAGGCACGAAGGGTCGATTGATGAATGCACATGAGTCTTTAAACGACGAACCCGGCACACGGTTCCTGTTATACCCGCAATCGCCATTTCTGGAGCCGGGTGCTCAACCCGAACTGGTTGAGATTTCGGCTCCGCAGGGTAGCATCGGACCGGGCCCATCCGGCCCACGCATGTACACTGTAAACCCTGTCGGCAAAACCACACCTTACGGCGCCATTGTCCCCGGGCCAAATGGACCGGGTATGTATCTGCCGCCTTGGGACGGATACATCCAACCGCCCGCGATGCCTGATGAGTTAGGGAACTTCTTTCATATTGCCCCGTCGGATCCCTCATTTGAGGCGGCGCATTTGTTCGGATCAGCTCACTTTACAATGGATGTTTGGCAAGGGTATTTCGACCGGCCGATCCCATGGCATTTCGCACGCGATTTCAACCGGCTGGAGCTGTCGCTGCTGCCCAGCCTGGATAACGCCCATATTGGCTGGGGATTTCTGGAAACAGGCGGCACGCATGAGCATGGAAACGAGTACCGCCCCTACAGCCTGAACTTTGACGTGGTCGCCCACGAGATCGGCCATGCCATTATCTATAGCGTGATCGGTATGCCGTCAGACGGGGATGCGTCGGGCGAGTACTACGGATTCCACGAATCCGCGGCTGATATGGTTGCCCTGCTTGCCTCGCTGCATTTTGGATCGGTTGTCGAAGCGCTGCTGAAAAACACGCGGGGAAATCTGTACACGTTCAATCGATTGAACCGGTTTGCGGAACTGGGTGAAAACGCGCAGATCCGGATTGCCGCAAACACACGCTCCATGGCCGAGTTTGCAGCAGGATGGTCCAGCGAACATGACCTGTCGGAACCGTTAACCGGCGCAATGTTTGACATATTCGTGGACATTTATCACGAACGCCTACTGGTGCATGGACTGATCTCGGCTGAAGAAGAACACCTGTCCGACCAGCTTGAGGACTCACCGGAGTACAGCGAGGTTATGCAAGGTATTTTTGATAGCCGCTACGCTGAGAATCCCGAAGGCTTCCGCATTGCTCTGCTCGAAGCACGCGACTATCTGGGAACCTATCTGGCCGATACGTGGGACCGGCTCGACGCGGACATCCTCAGCTATTTCGGCGTCGAAAAAGCACTGCTTGCGGTAGACCAGGAAATCACAGGCGGTGCATTCCGCAACATCATCGAAGGCAATTTCCGCATGCGTGATATTGGTCTGAAATCTGCCGGTCCACGTCTTCCCGATCCCGAGGAAGACAGCCATTCGAATTCGGTTCGCACGCAGGTGCCGGAATGACGTGAAAATCCTTTATTTTTAAGTGGTTTTGTGGCATGCAATCGGAAGAAGTTTTTGGAACGCATTTACTCGGATTTTTGGTTCGGGTTTTTTTAAGGGGGAGATGAGGATTCTGGCTTCGTCGATCCCATAATTGGGAGAGAGAGATATGGCTGAATCCTTGCTCAGTTTTTCAGAAGTGTTGATATATGGCCGTGAGCTCGAAGATTTAGAGTACAAACGCATTCCGTCACAGGGAAAGGGCGACAACAAGCATCTCGACAAACAATTCGGGGTGGCAAAAGGGGAGAAAGGTCCTCGGTTCGCCAAGATTTATGGCTTTGCCTTTGAGGGCACTTATTACGATATGCCGGAGCCGGTGATCTTTCTGGTTCATGGTAAAGGTGAGCTGGTCGCTGATCCCGATAAGCCTGCAGACGACGCATCCCGAGCGCCGCAAGACCCGAGTATTGGCGGCGTCGCAGCGGCCGACTATCAGGTCGCCGATGGCATCCGCGTCTGGCGGTACGACAAATCTGACCAAACCATGCGTATGGACGTGATGACCGGCCAGTTCGAACAAGTCCTGTTGGACATCTATTTCGGCTTTGACAGCCCGGCAATCAGCGGTGCCAAAGTCAGCGGAGCGAAAGTGAGTGGGGCTAAGGTCAGCGGTGCCAAAGTCAGTGGCGCGAAGGTGAGCGGTGCCAAAGTCAGCGGCGCAAAGGTACGCGGCGGCGACTAAATCCAGTTTTCGAAAACAAACTCAGGGGCACCGGAACGCGGTGCCCCTTTGCATTTTAGAAACCGGCCTTTTTCAGACCTTCCACAAAGTGCTGCGTGTCTTCCTCTAGCCGATCCGGTTGAACGGTTGTCCACCGGGCCAGCGAAAAGTTCGGATGCGCCTCGCGATGCTTTTCCCGGATCAGGCGGGCCATGTCCGTTTGACCAAGCTGCGCATAACTCGCGGCCAGCATACGCTGCCCTTCGGTCGGGTTGTTCATCTTGTTGACCGTCTCAATGACGTCCTCATACCGTCTGAGATTGTAATACGCGCCGCCCAGATGCCAAAGGTATTGATCCGGGAAGTACGGATTCAGGCGCATTGCCTGCTGAAGATGCGTTATCGCCGTTTCGTTGTCGCCTGAATGGGCCAACGCATCGGCAAAGTCAGAATGCATATCCGCGTCATTTGGGTTTAACGCCAACGCCCTCTGATAGGATTGGATGGCTGCGTCATGCTCTTTGCGGTACAGGTGCACATAGCCCAATTCCCCAAACCCACGTGCATCGGTCGGATCGAGTTCAATTGCGCGTTGCGCCAATATCAGCGCTTTCTCCAACGCCTGCGACGGCTCTTCGGTCCAAGAATAGCGCCAATCGATATTAAGTGTTCGAGACAGCGCCGCTGCTGCACGGGCATACCCTTCGTCCCGTTCAAGGGCCGATTGATAGAAATTCTGTGCCTTTCGGTTGTCGTTCCGCGTGTATTTGAAGATGTGATGCTGGCCTTGCAGGACCGAGCCGTATGCTTCCAGATTGGATGGTATCGCCTGAATCATTCGCTTCTTTTCATGCGATTCGATCATCACCGCAGTGGCGGCAACGATGCACTCCGTCACCTCATCAAGAATGTCGAAAATATCGTCAATTTTGCGATCGAACCGTTCGCCCCAGATCGTGCGCTCGGTATTGGCATCAATCAACTCGGCGGAAATCCTGATCCGACTGGCTGAACGACGAACGCTGCCGCGCGCGACATATTGGACGTTCAACTTCTGTGCAGCCTCTTTCGGTGGCATCGACTGTGTCTTGAAGAAAAACGACGAATTCCGGGCGATGACAAAAAGGTTCCGGAACTTGGACAGATTCATGATGATGTCGTCTGTCAATCCTTCGGCAATCCAACTGTCGGATTCATCCCCGCCAGAACTGCTGAAAGGCAGAATTGCCACCGATGGTGTATCAGGCCGCTCTAGGATGTCCCCCTGCAGATCCGGACGCATCGTGCCCGCCATGGTCGCGCCGGCCACTTCGCTGCGGACGCAATACGTCGAGACAGGGTTCATGATGTTTTTGAGTTGCTTTGGTCCCAAAAATTCGTACCCAAAGCGCAGGCGATTGCAGACCTGATCATACACGGCAGAGCTGACATAGACCCGTTCTGGCTCCGCTATCTCTTGCAACCGGGCCGCGATATTGACGTTGTCGCCATGAATGCCGCGTTCGTCGATCAGGATCTCGCCAAGGTGGATCCCGGCCCGAAACTTGATTCGCTGAGCCTGTTCGCGGGTTTTGTTCTGCTCGCTTGCGATCTGGTGCAATTCCACCCCAAACTCAACCGCACTGGTGGCAGTCTCAAACAGGGCGAGAATTCCGTCACCGCGAACTTCGACCACACGCCCGTTGTATTTTGCGCAAGACGTTTCAAGCAAAGAAATCAATGTTTTCAATTCGTTATACGTATCCAGCTCATTCTCGCTCATAAGCCGGGAGTATCCTACGACATCAGCGAACAATACTGCGCCAAGCCGTTGAGTAATTGGAATGTCAGAAATTGTCGTACTCACAAGTGTTACTCTTTTTTCGGATTCAGTGCGGACCCGTAACCAACATATATCAAAAATCGCTTTTGACGACCGAAGCTGTTTTGACCAGAACTGATCACGCTTCTGAGATCCGAGGCGGCCATGACCAAGCGGCGCAATCATTCGGCCCCAATGTCACGATCGTATTCGCATCCAGTTCCTGTGCCAGAACGTTTCGGCGAACCATCCACTCGGATTTCAGAATCCCCACGACAACCATGTCCTGAAACTCGCCTTCGGCAAACCATGCCTGACGCATCGTGCCTTCAATCTGGAACCCAATTTTGGCCACAAGATCGCGGCTGTGATGATTATCCTCACGATAATAAGACGTTATGCGGTTCAGCCCCAGTTGTCGAAACGCCAAGTCCAACACCAAAGCAGATGCCCGAAGCCCAACACCGGATCTGCGCATCGCTTTGTTTACAAAGACTGCAACAACCGCATCGCGGTTAATTGTCGAGATAGACTCGAGCCCTGCAAGGCCAACGGCCTCACCCGCCGAGGACTCGACCACAAACCAACATTTGCAGCTGGCGTCTGAAGACGTAAACGCGTCTTTCCACCATTCCTCTGCGTGCGATGTATTTAGGGGCACCCGCGTCGTACGATCAAAGCGCGCAAGGTCTTCTACGTCCTGGAACCAACTCAGGACGGAATCCAGATCTGCCCTTTCCATCGGACGCAACCTGAACGTGTTTTTTGAATTGCTGCTCACGATAAATAGTACCTTTGAAAGAAATCAGTAAAATCTGTTCGGACACTAGCACAAAGTTTCTGGAATTACGAAATGAGAATACAAAATCTCAGCTTCTCTTTTTAAAGCCTTGTGATTTTGATACGAAAGCCCAGGTTCAGGAACGAACCACTCGACGGCGAAGTCTCCTACATCCTGCGGGGAGAAGTACTTATCGAAGATTGGAGGAGATACTAAAGCACAAAGCGATCCCAAAATGCTCTAGGGCATCATGCGCCAGCGCCTGAAACTATCGCCACGATGGATGAAAGGCCAATGATGCAGTTCAATCAAACTTGATTGGTCAGATGAGGCTGGTCAGAACTTTTATGGCACCTCGACAGAGTAGAAAGTGGCCCATACCTGCGATTGGGCGGTTAGCGTCTTTGCTGCGGTGCAGCCGCAAAACCAGCCGTTCACTGAACGAGCGGTACACCGGGGGCTATAATTTACGCGGTTCCAACCAAATCTGCCGTTCTACTTTTCTCAACCAACACTTACTCTTCGAGCGACTTGTATATCGTTAAATTCTTCAGAAACGCGACAATTTTGGTTTGTTCGCTTTCGCTGAGGTGTTTGTAAGCAGTGGTACTGTCTGAGGCCTCGCCTGCATGACTCATAATTGCCTCTTGCAAAGTAGTCGCCCGGCCATCGTGTAGCCAGGGTCCAGTTGCCCCGACACCCGCCAGTGATCGCGTCAGAAACATAGAGGCCCCCAACCCAAGAGGGTTATCGGGATCTGCTAAGTCGGAACCCATGTCGTGTCGTTTGAAGTCTGTGTACCATCGGGCCACTGGCTTACCTTCGGCATTCTGCTGCGCTGCACCCAGGTGTTGGATTGAACCGTCCAGCAGCTTAATCCTGTTGTTGGGTTGATCTCCGGCCAAATTGAACGTGATTGCATTGACGTTGTTCAAGCCGTGATTATTCGGGTCAGTTCCGTCCGGAAAACTGCTATCGAAGAAACCCGGAGTTTCGCTGGGTTCTTTGAACACTGCTTCCCGAAAGCTCATCGCTGGAGTGTGGCAACTGGTGCAGCCGGTTTGAGCGAATAGCGCCTCTCCTGCCAGAATATCGGTTCTTTCGGACCCAGATAAATCAATCAAACCCAGATCGGCCAGTTCTATCTTCGTTACCGGCCGTTCGAGGGCGGCCATGTATATTGTAAGCGCTGTAACATCACCGACGGTCAACTCATTCACCACGCCATCGAAATCGCCATCCTGGTCTCCGACAAGCTCGACGGCCTGCAATCCCAGTTCATTGTGCGCCGCATTCCTCGTGAAGGCTCTGATCGTTGCATGATTACCTTTCCATCCAAACGGCTTGATCACGAGGTCCCGGTCGATGCCACTCAATCCACTGGAATCCGTTTCGACGGAACATGGGTCTTTAGAAACACGCGTCAGTATGAGCGTTCCATAGTCTACGCCTTTGGACTCTAACTGAACTGAGGTGCGACCCGAAATGCAGGCAACCTGTTGGGCTGCATCACGTTGACGATATAGATCTGCGCTGATTTCTTCAGCAAGTCGCTGAGGGATACCAAGCGCAAACAGAGGCAGCGTATTTCTCTCAAGATATATGGTTGGGTCGCCCGTATGCGCGGGATCCACAAGAACGTTCACCGCAACGTCACCCGCCCCATTGGCAATAGGCGCGTTGTGACAGGCAATAAAAGATGTCGCGTTTGCCCCTCCTTCGCGCTTTGGAAAATGTGAAGCCCACTCGGATGGGTCTGCGAGATCAGCCCGGGGAACACGCGTAAAGCGACGGCCTTCGCCGATATTGGCACCGACCCCGCGAGCTGCGTCAAAGCTGAACTCGGTCAGTTCATCGCCTGCATCAAAGGCCCAAAGAAACGCTTTGGCTGCCCCTTCGCTTTGCATCATCTGCGAGAGTTCATGCTGATCGACGGGTGCAGGTTCCTCATCCGCCAAGACGGCCACAGGTGTTAGGCTTGCCATAACAAGGCACAAAATTCTTGGTCGCATATTGTGTCCACCTCTCGGTTGCGGGCCAGTCCAGTAGTGACGGCCGAAGGGGACTGAGTGACATGTTTGGCGACCTGAAAACCATTGAACCCAAGCTGCGAAAGGTCGTTCTAAGCCAAAGTCATATGGACGTTTGACACACAAAAACCGCATCGTGAAGAACGCAATCTGAAGGCGTCGATCTTAAGCATTTTGGCCGTGCTACGCGTGTCTATGACTTTGGCTTATTCCGCCAATAATCAGGCTCGCGTCCAGTATTCCGATCGAGTTTTTAACTGCATCCAGGCTTCACGGCATCAATCCAAGCCGCGCAAAAACTTACAAATAGGAAATGAAAAATGCGTACTCTCTCGTTCCCTCACAGCCCTTTGATCCTGGCCACCCTGATCACCGCAGTGTCGTTTCAACCGCTCGATGCCAAGAGCATCTCGGTTATTGACCCAAGCACGGGCGAAAATATTGAGCTGTCAGAACTGGATTTCGCCTCGCTGACCGAAGAAGAACGCGTCGAGATCCGGGATCAGTTGGAAGAAATGGGCGTTCGACCCCGAGGTCAAGGGCGCAACGCGATCGACATGTCTGAGGTTGAAGTCGTAGACCCGACAACCGGCGCGACCGTAGCACTGGGGGATATCGACCCTTCGACCCTGAGCCCCGAAGACCGACGGAACATTGGCGATCAACTGGCCAAACAAGGGGTGCCTACAGGCCGTAAGGGCCCTGACAATGGCAGCGGAAACGCGGAGCCCGACAGCGAAACTTCTGAAACCGGCCAAAGGGGTCGCGGCGGAGAAGGTCGAGAAGGCCGCGGCGGTCCCCGCGGGTGACATCAAAGCAACTGCGCATCGGTTGACACGATGCGCGGTAACCCCTTAGCCAAAATGCAAAGGTACGGGAACTCCATGATGCGCAGATCACTCATCCTCGTAGGCACCGCGGCAATCATGTTTTTGCACTCGCCTGCCCAGGCGCAGGAATCCGTTGCTGATGATGTCATCGCGCGGATTGAGGCCGAAGGTTATTCGGTTGACGAGGTAAAACGGTCCTGGCTGGGCCGTATAGTCATCACTGCAAGCGATCATGATGAGTTGCGCGAAGTCGTGTTGAACCGCACTTCGGGAGAGATTTTGCGGGACCAAAGGTTCGTGAAGGACCCAAATGGCGACAAGCGACCCGCGTCGCAACCAAGTGAACCAGACGAACACGCCCCACTTGGTGAACCAAACGCACATGGCGGCCCCAAAGGAAAAAGCAAATCCGACGGCCCCAAAGATGCGGGCGGACATCGTGGCAAAGGCAAAAACGGTGGGTGATCCGACATGAGACAACCTGCTGAAACAGAATTGCCCTGCGCAGGGTGTCGCGCATGATGAATCGTGCCTGGGTTGTTTGGGCCCTTGTCCTTATCCAGTGCCTATGTGGTGCGTATTTCGTGTGGGAAATCTTGGCATCTATTCTAGGCATCCCTTCGGTCCCGCTACGTTGGAATGTGCGAGAGCTTGTCGAAGCAGGTGCCAGTATTGGGCTGATACTTGGTGCTTTTCTGGGTGTCCGGCTTGCGCTCGTGGCGCAAAAAGCAACGCACCGCGCCGAAACTGCCCACCGGATCACGTCCGGCGAGTTTACAACCGTCGTAGAAGCGTATTTTGAGAAGCTTGGCCTGACTGGCGCGGAAACAGAGATCGCCTGGCTTGTCCTGAAAGGGATGTCTTTGGCTGAGATCGCCAATCTGAGGCAAACCCGCATTGGAACCGTCAAGGCTCAGTGTACTGCGATTTACAGAAAGGCGGGAGTGTCCGGCAAAAGCCAATTGATTTCACAGCTCGTGGAAGACCTTCTATTCTAAACACAAATTGGATCAGATGGCGCTATGGCACTCGTTCGATATAGCGCATCAACTTCTCATCCAAATCCAGATTTCTGGTTTCGACAGTTTGTTCGCCTTGTTCGAGCTGTTAGCTTTCAAGCCCAAGATCCAAGTTTCATCTCCAAATCAAAATTCTCACGGTTGGCATGCATCCAGACCGCGCAGTTGGCAACAAGAGATAACGAAGAAGCCAGAATTGTGCCGCTTCAAGGTATGTTTTTAGACATTAGAAAATACTGACCGCTTTTGTGTTTATCGCTCCTATCCGCATGAAACGGGTCGTCTCCATTTGATCGAATAAGTTATCAGAGTAAGGCAATTTGAAACTGGACCTGCCGAACATGACCAAAGCTCCCGCTCTGACCTTGGATTTAAAGTCGACCATGATGCTGTTGCTGCTTGCAGCTGTTTGGGGAGGTTCGTTTTTTTTCGGTGAGATTGCCCTGCGTGAGGTACCTCCACTCACTATTACGCTGCATCGCGTCCTTTGGGCTGTGCCTATCTTGGCGTTGCTTGTGCGGATAAAAGGCATTGCGGTTCCCAAGTCCCTTCGGGTTTGGGGTGCCTACTTGGTAATGGGCGCACTCAATAACGCCATACCATTTTCCCTGATCTTCTGGGGACAAACGCAGATTGATAGCGGGCTTGCTTCCATTCTGAATGGAACAACCGCCATGTTCGCTGCCGTTGTCGCGGGTCTTTTGCTTCCGGATGAACCGTTGACGGCAAAGAAAATCATCGGTGCTGCGTTGGGAATAGCAGGCGTAGCTTTCATCATGGGGCCGAGCGCATTGACGGAATTTAACCCTAGTAACTTGGCCCAGCTCGCGATTCTTGGGGCAACGCTGTCTTACGCGTTTGCGGGCGTTTGGGGCAAAACGGCACTAGGTGGACAGCCTCCACTCATGAATGCACTTGGCATGTTGATCGGCAGCACGGTTTTGATGATACCAATCGTGTTTGTGTTCGATGGCCCCCCGAATCTGTCTCTTTCCGCAGGCGTGTGGGGCGCTCTTATTGGCATGGCCGTCTTGTCGACGGCACTCGCGTACTTCCTCTACTTTGCCATTCTCGTACGCGCAGGTGCTGCCAATCTGTTGTTAGTCACGTTGCTTATCCCGCCGTTCGCAATCGGGCTTGGAGTAATGTTTCTTGGCGAGCAAATGGGGTTGGAAGCATGGATTGGTTTCGCCATTATCGCATTTGGTTTCGCGGTGACTGACGGGCGTTTGTTTTCGTATTTTCTTCGAAAACATTAACAAACAAAGCGGTCATTGGTTCAAAATGCTGCATCACATGGAATGAGCCTGGTGCAGACTTCGGAACTGACGCGGCATGGGCCCCTGCCCTGTTATGCGAAAATCAACTGTCGCGCATTCCGGGCGTGGCTCAAATAACGCGCTGTTTCATTTTAGCTTTCCCAAAGCAGCCTTTGAATAACTTTGCAAAATCCCGTCTCATGTCGCCTCTTCATAACGCTTCCTTTCCGCGTCCGTCGAGCTGCGCCACTCTGCGCGAAGAAGATCCATTCGCCGGGGAATGCACTCCTCAAGCACATCGGCCTTGATGATCCGTTCGGTTCGAAAGTAGCGAAATCCGCCGCGCAACTCGCACCAGCCGGCGATGATGCGGCTGGTGTCCCGGTATCCCAGAAGTATGGGCCAGATCACCCGACTGGTCTTCCGGTCTGAGTGGTCTGAATAGGTTAGAGAAATCTTCTTACGGTGCCGAATGGCCAGACGTATAGCGGCTGCACCGAGCACTTCATCTGGCTGAACGACGGGCGCGACTGTTACGGCCGGGTGAAGAAAGGACGTCCGGTATTTATCCGGTGTGACGGCTTCCAGTTTGGTGATCAGCTTCTCAGCCGCCAATGCAAGTTCGGGCTCACCTCGGGTTTGGACCCACAAAGCTCCGAGCGTTACGGCTTCGATTTCGTCGGGGGTCAACATCAGTGGTGGCATATGAAAGCCGGGTTCCAACACATAGCCGACCCCGGCCTCGCCGTTGATAGGCACGCCCTGCCCGATCAGCGCAGCAACATCGCGGTAAACCGTTCGTTTTGTCACGCCCAATTCTTCACCAATTGACTGGGCAGAGATCGGCCCTTTGGCACGTCTCAGAATTTCGATGATTTCAAATAGCCTGTCGCCGCGCCGCATGTGATCTCCCTTCAATGACACAAATCATACTGACACCATGCTGACAACACGCTGTCAGCATAGGCGAGGTAGAAGCACGAAGAACACCACAAAGGACATCAAATCATGAGACGTTTCACTGCCCTAGCACTTGCCGCGTTCCTGCCCACAACACTCTTCGCCGAAACGGCGGAGCCAAGAGTCCTCGCACCAATCGTAGCCATGGGGGCCTATGTTGCGACCGACGACATGGAGGGGTCCGTGGCCTTCTACCGTAAGCTGTTCGACAGTGCCCCAGTAGTCGGGCTTCCGGATTTCGTGGCGTTCGACGTAGCAGGCGGCTGGTTCGCGGTTGTTTCGCGGAAGAAGTATGCGCCGGGATCTGAGCCAGGCTTAGGTGCGGTCCCTTACCTGCAAGCTACCGACCTTGAAGAGTTGCGCGCCCGCGCCACCGCCACCGGCATTGCCGCGCCTGAAATCATCGAAGAGTCGGGGATCCATTTGCTCAAGATAACGGACCCCAATGGCCAGTTGATCGAGTTCTTCAAACTAACTGATCAGTGACGCGCCCATTACTAATCCTAAACTCAAAGGACATGCACCATGCAAATGAACTACTTTGTCGTCGGGACAAACAACATGGCCACGGCGACGCGCTTCTACGACAAGCTCTTCGCGCAATCAGGCTTAGAGCGCGTCTCGCCGACGGACAGAATGACATACTGGCTAGGACCAGATTTTGCCTTCGCTGCCGCGATCCCATTTGACGAGAACCCCGCAACGTTTGGTAATGGAACCATGGTGGGTTTTAGCGTCGGATCAAACGAAGAAGTGGAAAGACTACACTCCTTGGCTATTGCGCTTGGCGGAGCGTGCGAAGGCGAACCGAAGCAACGCGGGCCACGCTTTTCTGCCTATGTCAGGGATCTGGACAGGAACAAGATTTGCGTCGCCGCGTAATCCAACTAGGTGCGGCTTTCGCAACGGGCTTTGAACGGGTTCTCCAGCGCTGCCATTCGTGTGTGGCGCGACATTCCCACTTTCAAAGTTTTAGTGGCGCTGACATACTTGGCATTCCAGTTAGACAGAATATCAATCGAAAGGAACGCTCTGAACTCAGGGGCGGGAAACGACAAAGTTCGGTACGATCCCTGCCTTCTCGATCGCGGCTTCAACATCATGGCCTGCGAAAAACCCAAATCCTGAGATGAGAGCTGAAACCACACCGGCATTATGTGCGCCCAGAATGTCGGTGTGCAGGCTGTCGCCGACCATCAAAATTCGGGATTTGTCGATGTGCTCAAGGCGTTGGAAGGCAAGATCATAAATGTTGCCGAACGGCTTGCCAAAGAACTGAGGGGTGATACCTGTCCGGTCTGCCAACCGATGCGCGAAGAGACCAGGTTCTTTGGAGAATCCGTACTCGCGAGGGGCAACAATGTCAGGATTACCCACCAGTACCGGGCGGGGACGCTCTAGCAAGGCAGCCTCCAACATTGCCTGTCTCGTTTCTGTCCAAGCCGCTGACCCAATCATCAAAAACCCGTCGACGGTTTCGTAGGGCTTTGGGTCATCCTCCAGATAGGTGAGTTGCAACGCCTCCAAATCGCGAAGACCCGCGCTGGGTGTCGCCATTAACCCCCAATGCAACCCACTTTGATCGCTTAGCTCTGATAGTAGCGTGGCCCGACTCGTGATTACGTCCTGCGGCGCGAAGTCGTATCCAAGCCTAGTGTACTTTTCCAAGAGGGTGGCGTGAGGATATCCCGCAGCATTCGATACAACGAGAACACGCTTGCCTGCGGCCTTCAATGACCTGACCCGCTCTGGCGTGTCCGGGATTGCCGTTTCACCGATATTCAGAACTCCGAAGGCGTCGAGAAGGAACACGTCGAACTCAGGAGCTATATCTTCCAGTGTCTCAACCTGGCGATAGCTTACTTCTGTAGGTATGGTTTCCGGAAGGCGGTGGCGTACTGCCTCGTAGGCATTAAACGCCTCTTGCGCTGAGAAATCGGTCAAATGATCGCCCCTCGCACTTTCGCCGAGACCCATTCACTGATCATAACCGCGACTAAAATTACGATCAGTATCAAGCTGACTTGCGGCCAAGCCAGAACGTTTAGCGAAGCTGAAAGTTGCAACCCTATTCCCCCGGCACCAACCAGCCCCAAGACAGTGGATTCGCGGATGTTGATATCCCAACGGAAGACAGCAATGCCTGCGAAAGCTGGTAGGATTTGCGGAACGATCCCGTAAGCCATGACCTGCCAGCGCGACGCACCGGTTGCCGTGATCGCCTCGACCTGCGTGTGATCAATTTCTTCTATGGCTTCATAAAGAAGCTTTGCGCAAAACCCTATTGAACGGATGGCGATTGCTACAACACCGGCAAAGACGCCAGGTCCAATAATTGCAATCAAGAGTAGCGCCCAGATCAGCGAGTTGATTGAGCGGGTCGAGACAATGACTAGCAGCGCTACGGGCCGTATGAATAGGGCTGAGGGTGTGGTGTTGCGGGCTGCCAGAAAGGCAACCGGCACAGCCAGGAACAAGGCAATGATTGTACCCAGCGTCGCTATGTTCAAGGTGTCCCAAATCGGGCGGCCCAGTTGAGTGATGTAGTCCCATTTCGGAGGCGTTGCACGGGTCCAGATATCGTTGGCAATGCGCGGTGCGTCCCAAACGAAAAACCACGTCGTCGACTCCGAGATGAGCTGCCAGCAGTAAACGAAGATCGCTACGCCCAATAACCAACCGAACCATCGAACCAAACTCTGACCGGTCGTACGCCGGCGCCAGATTTGCGTATCGTCGCGTTCAAGTACCGGCATTACTGAACCCTCGCCCGGATAACTCCCGAAAGGTATTCAAGAGCCATGACGATCCCGATGATAAGTATCAGAATGGCCGCAGCCGTGTCGTATTCATAGCGATCAAACGCAGTGTTCAGTGTCGCACCAATACCGCCAGCGCCCACGAGGCCAAGAATTGCGCTTTCTCGGAAATTTATGTCGATCCGGTACATAGAAAGCCCTACAAGTCGCGGCATTACCTGAGGCTGAACTCCATAATTGATCCATTGCGGCCAACGTGCCCCGGAGGCCTTGATCGCCTCGGCCTGGACCTTGTCCATCGCCTCGATATCTTCGGCCAAGAGTTTTGAGAGAAACCCAATGGTCGCGAAAGAGAGTGTTAGAAACCCTGCCAGAGGACCAAAGCCGAAGATAGCCACAAGCAAAATAGCTACGATGATTTCTTGCAACGCCCTGCTTATCGCGACAATGCCCCGGCAAATCATGTAGATTGGCAAGGGGGCAATATTGCGTGCGGCCCCCAGACCAATTGGGATCGAAATCACGATACCCACGACCGACGCAGCCACGGTCATAATGATACTCTCGAGCAGACCGCTCCAAATGTCTGACCACCGCGAAACGAAGTCCGGGCTGGTAAATGCAAGCACAAACG
This sequence comes from Ruegeria atlantica, assembly GCF_013032505.1. Classification (GTDB taxonomy): domain Bacteria; phylum Pseudomonadota; class Alphaproteobacteria; order Rhodobacterales; family Rhodobacteraceae; genus Ruegeria; species Ruegeria atlantica_F. The sequence goes on along the minus strand of NZ_WQCG01000002.1, from coordinate 438,115 downwards.
CCCAACCCCTGTCCAACCCTTCATAGACGCGGCCCCAATCAACTTCGATGGTCATGAAAGCCGCTATCAGATAGGCGAAAAACCCAAGAAACAATGCCCACCGGAGCAGTGGGTTTTTGACAAAGGCAGGCTTACGCCAGCCCTTTCCCAACATGTCGTCCAAATCTCGATGGCTCATTCTGCAGCCTCGACATCTTCATCTTCGTCCACTTTTTCGATGGTCGCTTCCCAGTCTTCCTCCCCATAGATTTCGGTCAGCTTCTCGGGGGTGAGGCCTGTTGGAAGGCCATCATATACAATCTCGCCAAAACGGAGACCGACGACGCGAGGAACAAACATCTGGGCGAGTGCCACGTCATGGATATTGATGATCGCCGCCAATCCGCGCTCCTGACACAGCTCAGTGATTAGCCGCATTATCTGACGGCTGGTCTTTGGGTCCAGCGACGCAGTTGGCTCATCAACCAGCAACAGTTTCGGGTTTTGAATCAAGGCGCGGCAAATACCAACCCTTTGGCGTTGACCACCCGACAGTTCATCTGCCCGTTTATCCGCCATGTGTAACAGGCCAACCCGGTCAAGCAATCGGAAGGCCTCATCTACATCTGGCTGGGGATACCGCCGCAGAAAGCTGCGCCAGAACCCAACGTAACCCAACCTGCCGGACAAAACGTTTTCCATTACCGTCAGGCGTTCGACCAGGGCATATTCCTGAAAGATCATACCCATTTCACGACGTGCTTTCCGCAGCGCACCTGAGCCGAGCTTGGTCAGGTCCACGTCATCCAGAAGGACGCCGCCGCTTGTGGGTTCAACCAAACGGTTTATGCAACGGATCATGGTCGATTTGCCCGCGCCCGAAGGCCCAATCAACGCAAGAACCTGTCCCTTAGGCACCTCAAGATCAATAGCTTTCAAAGCCTGATCCCCGGTCTTGTATGTTTTCGTCAGCTTTTGAAGACGCAGCATGAATTGCCCCAGATTAGGGTGGACAGCGGGCCCGTTGAGGCCCGCCTGATTATTGGAGTATCACTGACAGGCGTAGGAAACGCCATTTGCTGCATCAATCTTGCGAATGACGTCCCAGAATTCCTGGTAGGTCATTTCAAGAAATTGGCCTTCGTTCGACTTTGAAAACTCAGCCTCAAGTGTCGTGCCCTCCCAGTCGAAGCTGAAGAAGGCATTGCGGATTTTCTCCTGCAACTCGGGTGTCAGATTGTAAACAGTGCCAAATCCAGTTGTTGGGAAAGTTTGCGATTTGTAGATTGTGATGACGTCATCTTCGTTGATCACATCGCGCGAAATCATTCGCGACTTTACCGAGTTCGCAATTGAAGCCGCCAGGTAATCCTTGTTGGCAACACCCAGGATCGAATTATCGTGCTTACCCGAGTAGACAGGTTCGAAATCACGTTCCGGCAGAAGATCAAAGTCGCTTTTCAGGATTGCCGAGGGTGCTTTGAAGCCCGAGTTGGATGTCGGCGACGTAAACGCCAGTTGCTTGCCCTTAATATCCTCAACTTTTTCGATGCCCGAACCCGGATAAGTGATGATTTCCATCTCATATCCGAAGTTACCATCCTTCGAAGCCATAATTGTAAATGGCCGGAACCCCGCACAGTTTACCGCCAGTGGATTGGAGCCTGTGTTGAAGCCCGCAATATGCAGACGCCCTGAACGCATCGCTTCGATCTGGGCTGCGTTGTTCTGAACCGGAAAAAAGACGACGTCCTTGCCGGTTTCAGCCTTCAAATGTTCTAGAAAATCGGACCAAGCAGTTTTGTAAACGGCGGGATCTTCCACCGGCGTATAAGCAAAGATCAAGGTATCAGGATCTATTTGCTCGGAGGGATCTGTTGGGATATCCGCGATCAAATCTCCGTCGGCGTCACAAAAACGCTCGTCCAAGTCACCGCGCGGACAATCCTGCGCCGACGCCGTTCCACTTAGCGACATTAGCGCAATTGCAGATGCACCAACCAATAGTTTGATATCGATCTTCATGTTTTCCTCCCAGTCATGCGCGGTACTTTTTCGATCCGCTGTTAATCAGTCAAATTATGCCTACCCTGCGACGAGAACATCGACCTCGGCGCCCTCAATAGCGTTACGCAATTCTCCTGTTGGTTTTTTATCAGTGACAATGGAATCCAAACTACAAAGGTCTCCCACTTGAGACAGACCTTTGCGGCCGAATTTCCCGGAATCAATAAGAAGATGCCGTTTTTTGGCACGCGTCAGCATCATCCTTTTTACTGCAGCAAAGCCCCGCACTGTTTCTGAGGGCCCTTCCGTCGAGAAACCCGATGAACCGATCAAGCACCTGTCGACGTTAAACCGAGATAGAAACTCAAGCGTCTCGGTTCCGATCGTGGCGGATTCAGCTGCCAAGTATTCACCTGGGCATAAAAGGATTTGAACGGGCCCTTGGCCCAGAGTCATCGCCACGGGAATTGAATTTGTAATCACCGTGCATGGGGTGCCGATATAGGCCAGTGCACGTGCCATCTCGATAGTGGTTGAGCCGGAATCGATCATGACCGTTTCACCGCCCTGAATCAGTTCCGCCGCGCTAACACCTATTCGCTCGCATTCATCAACTTGCGCGTTTGTTCGTTCATCCAAACCTGGATAATGCCCTTGGGTCGGAGCTGATGCACCCCCGTGGGCACGCGCGATAAGGCCGTCATTCGACAGGGCCTCGAAGTCCCTGCGCACCGTCTCAGTGGAGACATTGAACCGATGGGCCAACTCGTTGATGCGAACGTGCGGGCGCAGTTTCAATTCCAGCAATATCTGCTGGCGCCGGTCGGATTTCTTGACCCGACCCTTGCCCTTATCAGTCATTTTGCCGCGTGTTTTGGTTTTGGACATCCGACGACCCGACTAGGTTTCGAGCTCTACCTTTGTGGGCTTTCGGGCATTTTGCAATAATTTTTGTTGCATAACCCACGGAAGGTTGTGAGAATTCCAGAGATTCCAAGTGTTTCAAAGCGCAGAGTAAGAATGCACAGGCTGATCAATTTCAGAATGGGAATTGGGAAAACGTCTTAATCCGCCAACTGGCCAATAAGACAGTATCCTCATGTATTTGATCGTGTGGCATTGGGGGAAAGCATGAGCGGCAGCAAAACGGCAGATCAGATTGCAGCGTTCAATGTGCTTGGGCACGACGCGTCATTGGTTTTTGCCAGTAAAGCGAAACAGAAAAAGACCTGTCGCGATTACTGAAAAGTTTGACAGATGATCAGAAAGTTCAAACTGTCATGAAGAAGCTTCGAAAGGCTACATGAGGAAGGGCACAAAAAGAACCGGGAAACTCGGACGTAGAAAGCTCAAAGGGAGGAAACAATGAGAAAATTGACATACACTGCGGTAGGGTCGGTGATTGCCCTGACCGCGTCATTGTCGGCGGCACAGGCCGACAAGCTGACACTCTATTGTTCGGCGCAGGAAGATTGGTGCCAGCTCATGGCGCGAAGCTTTGAAGATGCGACTGGCATCGACGTCAATATGACCCGGAAATCCTCAGGCGAAACCTTTGCACAAATCCGAGCCGAAAGTTCGAACCCGAAGGGTGACGTTTGGTGGGGTGGCACGGGTGACCCGCATTTGCAGGCCGCCGAAGAAGGCCTGACGATGGAATACATGTCGCCAATGCGCGACCAGCTTCATGATTGGGCGATATCTCAGGCGGAAAGCGCCGGCAACAAGACGATCGGTATCTACTCGGGTGCGCTTGGATATGGGTACAATGCCGACCTTGTCGCCGCAAACAACCTGCCCGAACCCGCCTGCTGGAAAGACTTGCTGAAGCCCGAGTACAAGGGCCATGTTCAAATGGCGAACCCGAACTCGTCAGGCACGGCTTATACGACGCTGGCCTCAATGGTGCAGATATTTGGCGAGGATGAAGGCTTCGAGTTCATGAAAGGCCTGCATTCGAACATCAATCAGTACACCAAGTCTGGTTCAGCACCCATCAAGGCCGCCGGTCGTGGCGAGAATACCATTGGTATTGTCTTCATGCATGATGCTGTGAAACAGGCCGTTTCGGGGTTCCCGATCAAAGTTATCGCACCATGCGAAGGCACCGGGTATGAAATTGGCTCAATGTCAATCATAGACGGGGCTCGCAACGAGGAAGAGGCGAAAAAGTTCTACGATTGGGCCCTGTCGCCCGAAGCTCAGAACCTTGCACTTCAAGTCAACGCCTTTCAGGTGCCATCAAACAAGGGCGCGGAAACTTCGGACAGTGCGCCTGACATGAGCCAGATCAAGCTGATTGACTACGACTTTAAAAAGTATGGCTCCTCAGACGAACGGAAGCGTCTATTGCAGAAATGGGACGAAGAGGTTTCGACTCTGCCGCAATAAATGACTGACCAGAATTCAAAAACGACCCATCCGGTCCTGATCTTCTGGATCATCGCCGGGTGGGTCGGATTCTGCCTGTTGCCCTGGTACATGGTCGACGGCGGCCTGTGGTCGTTCGAGTGGCTTTTGGACGGCTACCCTTTCAATGAGGATTATGCCCCGGCTGCGTTTCTGATTGGGCAGGGTGAAAAACTCTGGCTGGCGCCGCTCCTGATCGCTCTGGCGCTGCCGCTTTTGGTGTTGAAACGCACCAAATCTGATCCACTTTACGCCCGCATTCTGATCCTGTCCGGCACGCTCGGCTTCGGCTGGTTGATCGCTCAGGGGTTCAGTATTGGCATAAGAGGATTCAATTTCGATTGGCTGGAAGCGTTGTTTGGCGACCTTGGCGATCGTCAGTTCGGCATGGGCTACGGCGCAATGATATGTGCCTCGAGCTTTCTGTTCCTGCTCACTCAGGGGATCGCAGCAAGAGGTGCCATTAACGGTGACGTCTTTGTTGTGAGCGCCATCGGCGGCGTGATTACAATCGTTACCGCATTTGTCTTTTTCCCAATTGCCAAAATGCTTTTCGCCGCCTTTATCACCGAAGATGGTGCGTATTCCATTGCGGTATTCTTCTCGAAGTTTTTCGATGATCGACTGTGGGGTCTGGGGTGTTTTCAGGGTGCGCGTTGTGGCGCGGCCTGGAATTCACTGTTCCTTGCCATCCTAGTTGGCGTCATCACCACCGTCCTAGGTCTTTGCTTTGCACTGGTCGTGACGCGTTCAGGCTTTCGTTACAAGCGTGCGCTGCGAGCTCTTACCGTTCTGCCAATAATCACCCCGCCGTTCGTGATCGGCCTGGCGCTAATCCTGCTTTTTGGCCTGTCCGGGTCTGTCACCCGGTTCGTTGCCGAACTATTCGGCACGCAACCGACACGGTGGCTTTACGGAATGCCTGGCATCCTGATTGCGCAGACACTCGCGTTCACACCAATTGCGTTCCTCGTGCTGATCGGCGTGGTTGAAGGCGTCTCTCCTTCGATGGAGGAAGCAGCCCAGACCCTCCGGGCCAGCAGATGGCAGACGTTCAAGACGGTTTCCTTACCCTTGATGCGACCTGGTCTGGCTAATGCGTTTCTTCTGGGCTTCATTGAAAGCATGGCCGATTTTGGCAACCCGCTTGTATTGGGCGGCAATTTCGATGTGCTTTCAACCGAAATATTCTTTGCTATCGTCGGCGCTCAATACGATCAAGGTCGGGCGGCAGTTCTAGCCATGGTTCTGCTGTTCTTTACACTTTCAGCCTTTTACGCGCAGCGTGCCTGGCTCGGAAAAAAGAGCTATACAACTGTTACCGGCAAAGGCGATGCAGGCGTGCACCCACTGATGCCAGGCGGCCTGTCGGTCCCCGTGCTGGTCGTGGCCCTTGGTTGGGGTCTATTCACAATCATCGTCTATGCGATGATCGTCTATGGCAGTGTGGTCGAGCTATGGGGCGTCAACAACTCGCTTACACTCAAACACTATGTCACGGCTTTCTCCGTTCGCTTCGAAGAAGAGGGCATTCGCTGGACCGGGGCGGCTTGGGACAGTTTCTGGACCACCATCACCATCGCGGCCATTGCCGCACCTTTGACCGCCGCTGTTGGGTTGGTGACTGCCTACCTGCTGACCCGACAGAACTTTGCGGGCAAGAACGCATTTGAGTTCGGCACCATGCTGTCGTTCGCAATTCCCGGAACAGTGATCGGCGTCAGCTATATCCTTGCCTTCAACGTTCCGCCAATCGAAATAACTGGAACTGGCGTTATCCTGGTTGTCAGCTTCATCTTCCGCAATATGCCGGTCGGCGTTCGCGCGGGCATCGCGAGTATGTCGCAACTTGACCGCAGCCTGGATGAATCCTCGCTGACTCTTGGTGCTAATTCTTGGCAGACTTTTCGAAACGTCATCTTACCGCTGCTGCGCCCCGCGATACTGGCCGCGCTTGTCTACAGCTTTGTCCGTGCCATGACGGCGATCTCGGCAGTCATCTTTCTGGTTAGCGCTGAGTATGACATGGCAACCAGCTATATTATCGGTCGGGTCGAGAATAACGATTATGGCCTTGCTATCGCCTATTCGACAACGCTGATTTTCGTAATGCTCGCGGCAGTCGGCTTATTGCAACTTCTCGTCGGTCGGGTCCAAATTGGTCGACGTACGCAGCACGGAACGGAGAGATCGCCATGACCGACACCAAAATCGGTTCCAAGGCCGCGCCGGTATGCTTTGAGAACGTTTCGAAAGTGTTCGGCAAGGATGTCGTCGCCGTCGACAGCATCAATCTTCAAGTAGACGCAGGAAAACTCGTCACGTTGCTTGGTCCGTCAGGGTGCGGAAAAACAACGACGCTGCGCATGATTGCCGGGTTGGAGATGGCAAGCTCAGGCAAAATCCTGATTGGTGAGCGAGACGTGACCAAACTGCCCGCCACCGACCGCGATGTTTCCATGGTGTTTCAATCATACGCATTGTTCCCTCATATGAGCGTGTTGGAAAACGTGATGTATGGCCTCACATTCTCGGGCTTTGCGAAGGATGAAGCGCGCAGTCGTGCCTTGTACGGCTTAGAGCTGGTTGGCCTTCAAGGGTTCGACAGCCGCCTTCCCTCTGAGCTTTCTGGAGGCCAGCAACAGCGTGTTGCCGTTGCACGCGCGCTGGTTCTTGAGCCACAGGTCTTGCTGTTCGACGAGCCGTTGTCCAACCTCGATGCTAAGCTTCGTCGTCAGGTGCGCGAAGACATTCGGGCAATCCAGCAAGACCTTGGTTTGACGGTTGTTTACGTCACACATGATCAAGAGGAGGCGCTGGCGGTCTCGGATGAGATCGTCGTTATGCGCAACGCCGCTATCGCCCAGACGGGTACACCGCGGCAGCTTTACGACGCCCCGAATGACCGGTTTGTTGCCGATTTCATTGGCGAGGCAAACCTTCTGAGTTGCCAAGTCGTCAATATCGATGGTGACATGGCAACGATCGAAATCGAAGGTTATCGCCATATGCTTCCACACCGAGGTTTGTTCAAAGGGCCGGCTACTATCGCAGTGCGCCCCTCACGTCTGGTCATCGGTTCAGATCAGGGCATACCAGCTACGGTGGCCAAAGCGACGTATGTTGGAGTCCGGATGGAATACACGCTGACAGGTAAGTTTGGTCAGGTTTTTGCTGTCCACGATAATGTAGACGCACCGTTTGAACCCGGCGTTCAAATCAAGATGGGTTTTACGGACAAGGGTCCGGTGCTTTTGCCAGATTAAATGCCGAACCTATTTGTCATCACACATCCCGAGGTCTCAGTTGATCCGGGTGTCCCGATCACAGATTGGGGCCTGAATGCGACGGGCCGCAGACGCGCTACTGTATTTGCTTCTGGTAAAATCTTGTCGAATGTCACACAGGTTTGGACCAGTTGCGAGCGGAAGGCCCAAGAAACGGGCGCAATTCTTGCCGAAAGTCAAAAGCTGCCAGTTAGTTTCCACTTGGGTCTTGGTGAAAACGACCGCACCGCAACCGGTTATTTGCCTGAGGACGATTTTGAGGCAGCAGCGGATGCTTTTTTTGCTCATCCTGAAGATAGTTATCGAGGTTGGGAAACAGCTGTCGAGGCTCAAAAACGCGTTCATCAGACAGTCACCGAGATTATCCAGATGCATAAGGCCGGGGATATCGCGATCGTAACACACGGGGCGGTTGGCACATTGCTGTGGTGTAAACTCTCGGGTCGATCGATAGACCGCAGGTACGACCAGCCTTCACAAGGCCAATTCTGGCGGGCAGATATATCGACGCTAAAACCGCAATCAGGTTGGATATCGTTGGCCTAGACGTCAAGCGGTCCAGGCACTTTCAGCGATCTCAAGCAACGTCTCGAATACATCTGGCGTACCCACGATCACACGCCCGCCGTCCCGGATCATAACGTCAGCATTTTGATCCTCGATAACGCCACCCGCTTCAGAGACCAGCAGTTGCCCAGCAAGACAATCCCAGGCGTTCATATGTTCTTCTACGTAGCCCAGAAGACGCCCGGCAGCCACATAAGCCAAAGACAGCGCTCCGCTGGCGTTTCTGTGGAACATGGCCCCGTGTTCGACCAGATCCGCGATAACGGGTAAGACATGGCGTGTTTCAATCCGGTTCGAATATCCCACAGCGACCGTTCCGTCCCGCAACGCCACGCCCGACGCGACGCGCATTCGTGATCCGTTTAGGATCGCTCCTTCCCCGCGCGTTGCGACAAAGGTCTCATCCACATTTGGGTCTCGGATCACGCCAATCGTTGTTTTCCCTTCCGTCACGCCAGCCAGAACGATAGTCCATGCAGGTATGCCATTAACGAAGTTTGTTGTTCCATCGATTGGATCTATCACCCAGTCAAAGCCGCTTTCCCCCGTTACTGCGCCGTGCTCTTCACCAAAAACTCCGTCTTTAGGCCACGCCTCTTCGATTCTTTGACGAATGAAGGTTTCGACATTTTTATCCGCTTCGCTCACCCAGTCCTGAGCGCCTTTTTGATCGACAATAAGACTATCCCGATCTGCGAAGTAATTTTGGGCAATTACTCCAGCCTCCTCGCAGACTTCGACGGCAAAATCTCTGCGTTCTGAAAGTCGAGACATGGGAAGCCCTTTTCCGGTTGAAGAGTTGCCATGCAACATTGCAGGCTAAGCGAATGCCTGGCAATCACGGAGTGGTTTCGCAGTCTTCAGGAGACTAGCACCCGTTTGGCGAACGAGTGTTATCCAAGTGACGGTGGACCTATGGCATCCTTTAAGCGCGCGCAGCATCAAAAGGCCGGAATTCTGTTGCGGCCGCCTGAAATGTTGGCATTGCGTTTTCTATCATTTCGTCAGTAGCCGTAAGGCAAATTCGAAAATCCGTTGGTCGGTCGAAAACTGTTCCAGGCATCACGTAGACGCCACGCTTTTGTAGAAACTCAGCAAAGGCATCGCTGTCACCGCCCGGGGCCCGCCCCCAAAGATAAAAGGTGCCTTCTGGCTTTGTCATCCCGTAACCCCATTGGCCGAGAGCGCCAAGCATACGTTCACGTCGGCGAGCCAACGCGGCAATGTCTATTGAAACGCTTTCAAGATCCGGCAAAGCGTAGATCAATGGGGCATCCGGGACATTCCAACCATCCGCCATTTGCACTGCAAATCGGAGAGTCTGAAGCTCTTTTCGTTCCGCTGCAGGCATCGTGGGAGAGATAGCAAGGTAGCCAAGGCGCAGACCGGGTGCGAGGAGAATTTTCCCGTAAGAATAGTCGATCAGTGTGTACGGATAGACAACGGCCGGGGTCGTAAAGCCAAGGCCTTCAAACCGAATTCGGCGGTAGGGTTCGTCAGACAATATCCAAATTCGATGACCAATCTCGGCTGACTTTGCCTCGAGCAGGTCGGCGAGCTGTTGCAAATCAGAACGCGAGTATATGCGACCTGTCGGGTTGTGCGGCGTATTGACAACCACGATCTTGGTGCGCGGGGTTATAGCGCTGGCAATAGCCTCCAGGTCAAGATCAAAACTGTCCGGATCCAGAGGCACCTGTACCTCTTTGGCATCTGCTGCCGCCAACATTGGCCCATAGCAGAACCAGCCCGGCAACGGCACGATACACTCATCTCCGGGCTCAAGTAGCATGGTGAAACACATCTTAATGGCCCCAAAGGCGCCCTTGGTTAGTGCGATGTCTTCCGCCTCAAATGGAAGACCCAACTCCTCAGACAAAGCTTCTGCCAGAAACGCACATTGGTCCGTTTCGTTGGTTTTGTATGCGAACCAGTCCACGCTCTGAGGTTCGGCGTGAGTTTTCAGCGCATCGACGACACTGGGCAGAGGCATTTCGTGCGGATTACCAAAAGTGAAATCTGCAACAGCAGGCGTTTCCTTTACCGCAGCATTGTAAGTTGTAAAGAAAGCTTCAACTTTCTGGATGGAGTGCGCAGCAGCGTTTGCACGGCGGGCCGTCATGGACATTTAACTCTCCTTGCTAAGATGGCGGTTTCGCGAGCACAGAAGGAATATTGTTAGGTCGAACAAAGATATCCGTTCCATAACACTTTGGAGCTTTTTTCGCCATTTAACTTGTGCAAGTTGGAGAGCTTTGTCGAAAGACTATTTCCAGATTTGTCTCGGAGCCTGCTTCCACATCAGTAATACGAAACGTCTAAAATCGAGCAATCTAGGCATCATCGCTTCGGCAATCGTGAACAGTGAAATTCAAATGCAACGATCAAATGGCTTTGGAACGGCAGGTATGGGCCCGAAGTATCTGTGCAGACACTACTGGATAATAACTCAATCCGACGGATACTGCGTTATAGGCGACTACTGCCTTTTTTAACGTCGGCCACATCTTTGTCCCAAAGCCAGAGTAGTAGACACGCGATCGTAATAATCCCCGAGTTGGGATATTCGGAGACCGTACAATGCGTGATGTGACCAATGGCGTCGTCGCAATTGTGGTAGTAACCATGATGGCAATAATGGTCGCTGCAATCACATATCAAGAGTTCTCTTGGTGGGTGTTCCCATTCAGTTTGTTGTTTTTTTCAATTTTCGCCGGAATTCTTTGGGTGTGCTTCCTGAACCATCGCGAAGACAGATTCCGCCGCGCTTTCAAAGGCGATTTTTCAGAGGAACCTTGGATGAAAGACAAGAGGTGGCGAACAGACCAAATGACGTCTCGAAGTAAACCAGAGTTCTGGGGAAGTCTATTGGTGGCATTTATCCTGGGGCTGTTTGCCGTCTTTGGCTTTGTCACCATGCAGTCAGGACTACCTGAAGGAAACTATTGGGTTTTGCTCAACGTCATTCCAATTGCCGGCGCGGCCTACTTTGCCCGCAACACTTACCTTGCTTGGAGAGCGTGGAGTTTTGAACGGTACTTTACCGTGACGTCCGAGACCCGCCCGGCATGGGTCGGCACAGAGTTCCTTGCAGTAATGAAGACGACGAAAGTTCAGCGAGTTGACCAAGTTGACGCGTGGCTGGAACACCTGAAAGTCGTGCGCCGAGAAGAAAGTGACGGGGTCACTTTTGAGAAAGTTATGGACCACAAACTAGCCTGCCAAACGGAAGAGATGGGTAGCGGCCAGATCAGAATCTCGGTCAACATCCCCAAGGAAAGCCCTGCGACTTCATGGGATGATGATGAGCAAGAACGATGGTGGGATTTGGTTATCGTAGTTGGTGCATCGGGCAAAAAGATCACTTTGAGGTACGAAGTACCCGTTGCCAGCGCAGCATAGCATCGAGTTTAGAGTGCTGGGCGCAGCCTGACCGGTGCAAATGAAAGCGGATGCCTCGCGACCGGTAAGAAACGGTGAATTTGTCGCGCTTCACTGCCACCTGAGAGTTGGGTGTGAACCCAAAATGACCGGCGCAGGAGGGTATCTGTATGGTCGAACTTGGGATTAAGCCGTCGCAGAAAATCTGCGCCAAACTTTACGGCCGAACAGCAGACCTGATCTCCGGCCTAAATTTCCCGATCCTTGACGAACGAGGCTATCTGCTACTTACGCAAACCGGCGGGCTGTTCCTGCTTCAACTGATCGGAAAACTCAGCGAACGCACCTCTATTATAGCGCGCAAAAAAACAGCAAACCCGGGGCATCAACACTGACTGGAGACTACGCAGCGCCGGGCCTGCTCAATACCAGAGGGCATATCAAACGTGTGAGAAAACACCTCTGTGCTTGACGTCAACAATGTTTGTCGCGATTTCCTCAAGACGTGCAACCACAGCACCTATGTCTTTCAATAGCATTTCGGCCATATCATAACTAAAGCCCTCCCTGATCACGATGCGCAAAACATGGATGTTCTCCGCCCCTTCGGGCATTGAATAGGCAGGCACCTGCCATCCGTGACCCCGCAAAAGCTCGGACACGTGATAAACCGAGTACTGTTTCGAAGCCTTTACCTTGAACGCAAAGACGGGAATCGCGCTGCCATCACTCAGAAGCTCGAATGGTTCCATATCTGCTATGCGTGCGGAAAGAGTCTGTGCAATCTCACTCAGATTACCCATGACCTGAGTATATCCGCTCCGGCCTAACCGCAGGAAGTTGTAGTACTGACCTACGATTTGATTGCCAGGGCGAGAGAAGTTCAGAGTGAAGGTGGGCATGTCACCACCCAAATAGTTGACATGGAATACAAGGTCTTCCGGCAAATCAGATTTGTCACGCCAGACAACCCAACCAACGCCCGGATAGACAAGCCCATATTTGTGGCCCGACACATTGATCGACTTGACCAGGGGCAAGCGGAAATCCCATTCAAGATCCGGTTGCAGGAAAGGCGCAACGAAACCGCCGCTGGCGGCATCGACATGCAGCGGAACGTCGAACCCCGTTTTTTTATTCGATGCTACTAAGGCGTCGTGTACCTCTTTGATCGGTTCATATTCACCGGTGAAGGTGGTCCCCAGAATTGCGACGATTCCGATGGTGTTTTCATCGATCTTGGAAATTGTGTCTTCGGGGTCGATCACATAACGATCTTCCGCCATCGGCACATACCGGGGTTCCACGTCCCAATATCTGCAGAACTTTTCCCAGACGACCTGAACGTTTGTGCCCAGAATGAGGTTTGGCTCGTCGGTGGGTTTTCCCTTTGCTTTCTGGCGAGCACGCCAGTTCCATTTCATCGCCATCCCGGCCAGCATCACGGCCTCACTCGACCCGATTGCGGACGATCCCGTAGCCTCGCCTGGCGCATTGAACAGATCTGCGACAATCTTGATGCAGCGCTCTTCGATCATCGCGGTGTTCGGATATTCATCCTTGTCGATCATGTTCTTGTCGAAGGTTTCCGACATCAGGCGTTCCGCCTGCGGTTCCATCCATGTGGTGACGAAGGTCGCCAGATTCAGGCGTGCATTGCCGTCTAGCATTAGTTCGTCATGGATCAGACGATAGGCTGAATCCGCATCCATCTCATTTTCCGGCAGGCTGAATTTCGGAATGGGTTCACGCATGTAGCGCCCGCCATAGGCTGGCGTCAGCACCGATTCAGTATCCGAGGACGGGTTACGTTTCTTAGTCATGATTCTACCTTTATTGCGTTTTGCAGCTCATGGTTCTGATCCCATTTGGGTTGGCGGAGCGCATAGATCAGGAATGGCACCGCCGAGACAAGCACGACACCCAACACCATCATTAGTTCGAAAGACAAGATCGACAGCCCGCCGACCGCGGGCGGGATAAACCCGATCCCAAAACAGGCAACAGCAGCAAGCAAGCCGATGCCTGCGATAAGCCACATTCCCGCATTGCCCCCGGGCACGCGATAGGCGCGCTTTACCTCTGGGTGAGAGTAGCGCAACCGGATCGCGGCTGCATACATAAGCACGTACATCAGCGAATAGATCAGCACGGCAATTGACGTCAGGATCAGAAAGGCCGTGTTCACATCATCGACCAACAGGAAGGACATCGCGATCAGCGATATCAAGAAGGCCTGCAGGATCAACAGGTTTGTTGGCACACCCTTTTCGTTGACCTTCTGCGCCCAAACCGGCAGGTTGCCGGCCTGCCCCGCGGCCAGAATACCTTTGACAGGTCCGACGATCCAGGTGCTGACCTGACCGGCGGCACCAAAGGCGACCAGAACGGCTGCGACAGGTGTCAACCATACCAACCCGAAATGCGCGAAGAAGGCCGAAAACGCCTGCATTGCGCCGTTGATCTGATCAATCGAGGCCGCGGGAAGGATTGCGGCAACGGCCAGCCCCCCCAGCAGCGTCAGCACAAACCCAATTGCCGCGGCACTGAAAACAGCCAGTGGATAGGTGCGGTGAACATTCTTGACCTCGCGCGCATGGCTGGCTGAAACCTCGACACCCACAAAACCAAAAATGAAACTGAGAAACAGGACAAGATTCCCGGTTTCCCACAGTGACGGCACCCAATTCTCGGCCGTCAGCGCGGTGTCGATTTCCAGCGGATTTCCTTCACCTGCATAAACTGCGCCCAACCCAACAAGCACAAAAGTCGGCAATAACACTCCAACGGAAACAGCAATACTGCTGATCAGGCCCGAGCTTTTTGACCCTCGAAAATTGGCGAATGTCGCCGACCAATAGACGATCAGAATAACAGAGACGATGAAGTACTTGTTTGCCCCCAAAGACGGATCGAACGCATAGGCCAGCGATGCGGCAACATAGGCCACAATCGAGGTGATCCCAAAAATGCTCTGTGCCCATTGAAGCCATACGGCGACAAATCCCGTTCTGGTACCAAAAGCGGCCTCAACCCAATGGAAGACACCGTTTTTAGGCCAACCAGTGGCCAGTTCCGCTGAAACCAGCGCCACTGGTATGAGATAGGCGACGATTGTGATGGCGTTGAAGACGACCATCTTCATTCCGGTCTGAGCCATCATTGGCATATTGCGCAGCGTCATGAACAATGCCGCAGTTATCAACGTCAGTGTGATGACACCAATCTGATGTTTGGTTTCGGTCAAAGAGATGTTCCCGGGTGTTCGATTTGGATTCCACTCGCCTCAGACGTCGTGCGCGATTTCCTGAAATTATGTTGGTTACGTAAATACAGGCAACTTCTGCATCTGTTCGCTGTCTAGCATGCAACGAATTAATTCAGTTTAATAGCGCCTCTGTGTTCATGACCTACCAGGTTAAACAATGATCCAGACAAATGGCGCCCCAGCCGACAAAAGCATAGGTTTTTGGCACTTCCAATTCGCAAAAGTTGTTCGCCAACCCGGCTTACGTGATGTTGCTGGAGGCTTCGGGCATAAGGGCATTACGACCCGGCGAAACTGGTTTTGGAACGAACAAATAGCAAGATGAAAATGACTCCCAGGTGTTAAAAGGCCCGTTTTCTCTCCGAGGCATCGTGGCCGCCGGACGCGTGAAATTGATTTATTTGAGTGCCCCTCTTAGCCTCACAAGAGGTACGGTTTCTCGGGCCTTGAATGGGCATTCAAGTACATCCGTGCTCACGAGAAACGGGTTGCGGTCACTGCCAGAAAAATAGGTTACATCCCACTCGGTCACGCGCAATATCCGCGCCAGTGTCATGCTCATAAAAGGCGACGAACCAGATAGGCAAAGCCCGGGAAAGACATGCTCGACGAGCTGGGGCGGATTGTTGAGAAACAAAGCTCCGATGGGTCTATTCTAGTCCAAACCAAGGCTGACTATACGCGGTTAATTTACCTTCGGTAAAAACAAGCCCCACCAATCCTGTACGATCGAACAGAATATGGACGGCCGGACTCACAGGATAGTGCGTCAGACTCGAGGTGAAAGCCGGCATGCATACACGAACTCTACGAAGCAGGCGACATAGCATGAATTTCTGGCGGGTCACGACGCAGCTTAGGTTTGCCAGCTTTCCGGAGCGTTAAATTAACTTTCTTCTAAAAATGTTTAAAATCTATAACTTGGTATCTTTTGTTAATGTTGCCAACAACAGAGCCCACCTGGATTTGGCCAACAGTGTTGTTTCGCTAAGTAACTGCTGAACTCATGCAGCACGCACCAAAGTCAGACGACGGCGTCCCGCGTCAGGAATAAAACTTCGGACTAATTTCGTTGACTATCAAAAACGGCCACAATAAAAGTACAGGTATGAACAGGTTTGAACACGATGATACAGGAATGGATTTGATAGGCGCCTCAAAACCGGTCCGGATCGCGCACACACTCGAAGCGGACATACGGTCAGGCATGCTGAACCGAGGTGATCCGTTGGCCAGCGAAAGCGCGTTGGTCAAAAGGTTCTCGGTCAGTCGCAACACCATTCGCAAAAGCCTTGAAATTTTGAGCAGCAAAGGTCTGATCACCACCAAAAGTGGCATCGGATCTTTCGTGACGTTTGATGGCAAAACCATCGACGACCGGTCAGGCTGGAGCGTCGCACTGGCCTCAGGTGATATCCGGCTGGAAACCCGTGTCTTGGCCCTGGCTCGTGGCCCGATCGGCATTTCCGATGCGCCGACACTGGACAGTTCTGAGTTTCTGGTCGTCGACCGCCTTCGGTTCCGAGCAGAAGATGGTGAGGGTGTCTCATTGGAACGTAGCCGGGTGCCTTGGCAGGACACCTTCGTTGGTGTTCTGGATGAGGGTCTGGAGGCGGGATCACTGACAGAGCTATTGCGGTCCAAGGGTTTGATAGTAGCCGGTGGTGACGAATGGGCCGGCGTCCTGCCTGCCCTGTCGGACGCGGACGCGCGACTGATGCAGCGCAGAGCCGGGGAACCGATGTTGCGCCTGCGACGCCTGACACGCGGCGCCGATGGCTCTGTCATCGAATTTGTCGAAAGCATCCTGGATCCGGTCATGTTCGGCCTGCATATGGAGTTCTGAGACACAAATGTCGGGTCATGACCTTCAATTCGATCGTGCATGTGGCGCCCTGATTGGGATGGCTATTGGCGATGCGATGGGGATGCCTTCCCAAACCCTGCCGCGCACGGACATTATTCGCCTCTACGGCAGGATCACGACCTTTGTCGATCCGTTCCCGGATCACCCCGTCTCGCATGGTTTGAAGGCAGCCCAAGTCACAGACGATACCGAACAAGCGTTCCTGTTGGCAGAACGTCTGATCGCGGACCAGGGTGCTTTGGACGAAACCCGATGGGCGCAAGACCTGTTGGGATGGGAGGCGGACGTGCGCGAACGCGGCTTGCGTGACCTGCTTGGCCCCTCCTCTAAGGCTGCGTTAGACGGAATTATGGCGGGGAAGCCAGCCAGCGAAACTGGCCGCAACGGTACGACAAACGGTGCCGCGATGCGCATTTCTCCGGTTGGGATCGCCTGCCCGATCAATCCAATGTCAGGTCTTCTGGATGCTGTCGAACTGGCTTGCAGGATGACCCACAATACCGGTGAAGCCATTGCCGGAGCGGCAGCCGTTGCCGCAGTGGTAAGCTGCGGCATTGAAGGATTGGCTTTCGACGCGGCCATCGAACCCGCGCTTCAGGCCGCAGCGATCGGTCAAAAACGCGGGTTCCCAGTTGGCGAGCAGGAAATGGCGCAGAGAATTTCTGCCGCACTTGCCGCCGCTGACACGGGGTTATCAGCAGAGGCCCTCGCCGACGGGATCGGAACATCTGTTGCTTCACATGAATCTGTCGCCGCTGCCTTTGGTGTTGTTCGGCTTGCAGGCTGCGACCCGTGGGAAGCAGCAAAAATAGCCGCAAACATCGGCGATGACACAGACACGATCGGAGCTATTGCCGGTGCAATGGCCGGGGCTTGTGTCGGCCAAAGCGGGATCGCCCCTAATGCCGTCAAAACGGTATTGGACGCAAATGATCTTCCTCTGGAAAAGATCGCAAGCGGCCTGTTGCGCTTAAGAAGCAACAGCGAAAAGCGGTTTGCCGACAATACGAGGGTTGAAAGATGACTACTCGTTTGTTGCAGATGTCCGGCGTTGTCGCAGACCTCCTCTACGAGGTAGAGCGCGTCCCGCTAGCAGGCGAAGAGGCCATTGTCCGGGGTTTTTCGATCAAACCGGGTGGCGGCTTCAACGCGATGGTTGCGGCAAAACGGGCGGGCATGATGGTATGTTATGGCGGCACGATCGGTTCGGGACCGTTTGCGCAGCTTGTCCGCGAAGGGCTAAACGCCGAAGGTATCCCCTTTTCACGAAGCCAGGACCTGACACGGGATCAGGGCTGCTGCAGTGTCCTGATCGACGCCGAAGGCGAGCGTACTTTCGTGGCCAGCGACGGCGCCGAAGGCCATGTCAGCGCCGAGGATCTGGATCAGATCGCCTTTGCTGAATTTGGCTGGACCCTCCTGTCCGGCTACGCGCTGCATTACAAGGGCTCGCGGGACACGTTGCGCCATTGGCTTGAGACTGAGAACACAATCCAGAACCTTGTTTTCGACCCTTCCCCCGTCATCGCGTCGATCCCGGACCAAGCGCGCGACGCGGCCCTGAACCGGGCGCAATGGATCAGCACCAACACCCGCGAGGCCACCGTCCTGACCGGTCAGAACGACCCCGCCACAGCCGCCCAAAACCTTGCCGCGTCCCGTCCGCCGGGCGGTGGTGCGGTGGTGCGCTGCGGCGCGGACGGGTGTTTTTTGGGCCAGGACGACACCGTCGAGCATATTCCGCCGTATCGCGTTCAGGTGGTCGATACAAACGGAGCGGGGGACGCCCATGTCGGCAGTTTCATCGCCCGGCTGGCAGCGGGGGACACGGCAATTCAGGCAGCCCGATATGCAAATGTCGCAGCCGCGATTTCAACGACACAAAAAGGCCCGGCGACAACACCACTCAGCGCGGTGGTTGCCGAGGTTCTGAACAAAAA
Organism: Ruegeria atlantica; assembly: GCF_013032505.1. Classification (GTDB taxonomy): domain Bacteria; phylum Pseudomonadota; class Alphaproteobacteria; order Rhodobacterales; family Rhodobacteraceae; genus Ruegeria; species Ruegeria atlantica_F. Next base: position 419,410 of record NZ_WQCG01000002.1, on the reverse strand, counting down.
AGAGGCCTGCTGATCGACAGGGTTTCCAATTGCGAATGACAGGGAGGTCAAAATGAAAAAGCAATTTCTGATGGCAACAACCATTGCAGTATTCGGAACAGCCGCGGCCGCTGACGAAATACGGGTACTGAACTGGCAAGGATACGGCACCGATCTTGACTGGGCGGTCGGCGCCTTCGCGCAAGCAAGCGGCCATACCGTGGTGCATGAGTATTTCAATTCCGAACAGGAGATGCTTACCAAACTGCGGACAAATCCGGGCGCTTATGATGTGGTCCTGATCAACGCGGCCTTTACACCTCAGGCTCAGGAAGAAGGTCTGATCGGACCCATTGACGTCACACTTATTGAAAATCTCTCAGATGTGCCCCCAGACATAGCGGGCAATCCGGATCTGAACGCCGGTGGTGCGCTGCACGGAGTTCCGTGGACTTGGGGCCTTACTTCTTTTGCCGTCAATACTGGTGAATTTGATCAGACACCGGATTCGATCGAAGTGTTTTGGGACAAGGCACATGAGGGCAAAGTTTCGATCCGCGACGATGCGCTTGAAGCGGTGCAGTTTGCTGCCATTGCAACCGGTCAGGACATCAACAATATCAGCGATCTGGATGCCGTTCAGGCCAAGCTTGCCGAATTGATGCCGCAGATCAAAACCTATTGGGGATCAGAAAACGACTGGAACCAGTTCATGGCAGCGGGCGATCTGGATGTAGCAACCTTCTGGTCGGGGTCGGCAAGTCGGTCGATGGCTGCGGGCCTGCCGGTGCAGTTCGTTGTGCCCAAAGAGGGCGCTATCGGTTGGCTGGACGGATTGTCCATCCCCACCTCCTCGACCAAAAAAGAGGCGGCGCACCAGTTCATCGACTGGATGATCGATCCCGAATTCTACGTGAAATGGGCCGCCGACGGAGCACCTGCCTCTGCCAATGCCAAAGCAGCGGCGGCACTGCCTGATGAAGCATTCAATAAGCGTATTCTGGGCGATCCGGAGGTCGTCGCGCGGGTTCAATTCCAGCGGCCAGTTTCCGAAGAGAACCGGAAAAAATACCTCGAACTGTGGCAAGGCCTGAAGGCGGCGCAGTAGGCAGATAGCCCGAATGAGGGAAGTGATCGAAGATGTCCAATGTCCTTGCAAATCAGGAACGACTGAAAATCTTCGGTCTGCTCTCTCCGGCCTATCTTTGGCTGACAGTGGCGATATTTCTGCCGCTGTCGGCCATGCTGTACTTCAGTTTCCTGTCTGATGTTCCGTTTGGCGACGCCGAGTGGACATACACGGCAAATAACTATCGGGCCTTTTTCCAGACCTCGACGTATGCCACGCTTTTGTGGAAATCTCTCAAACTTGGTTTGATGGTGACCTGCATTTCGCTGCTGGTCGGATTTCCGTGTGCCTATGTTTTGGCCAAGGCCATCAAGGGCCGATCACGCGAGGCGTTGTTCCTGCTGGTCATCCTGCCATTCTGGTCCAACTCGCTTGTGCGCATCTTTTCCTGGGCCATCGTTCTGCGCGGTAATGGCGTACTGGAACTCGGACTGAACGCGATCCTGCCTTTTGAAGTCGACGTAAATCTGATGTTCACTACTCCTGCCATCGTAATTGGGCTGGTGCATTCCTACCTGCCTTATGTGATCCTGACATCATACCTGGCCTTGCAGGCCATCGACGACAATCTGATCGATGCAGCCCGATCGATGGGCGCCAATAAGCTAACGATCCTGTGGCGCATCATCCTGCCGCTATCCTTACCCGGCTTGCTGGCCGGAGCGGTCCTGATTTTCGTGCCAGTCGTTGGCTCATTCATGGAGCCGCGCATTCTGGGCGGTCGGGTCGGCACTTATTTCGGCACCGTGATCGAGGATCAGTTCGTCGCGGTGTTCAATTGGCCGCTCGGCGCGGCGCTATCCTTCATCTTGCTAGCTGTCGTGCTTCTAATCCTCGCGGTTGCCAGCCCGGTTTTGAAGAGGGCACAGACATGAGCGGGCGTTTCCTGACCCTATTGGGAAAGACTTGGCTGGGTCTGATCCTGTTTTTTCTCTACGCGCCGATCATCGTAATGGCCTTCATGTCCTTCAACGCGTCGCAATATTACCAGCTGCCCTTCGAGTTTTCGCTAAAGTGGTACCAGGATCTGGCTGGCAACGATGAGATCATCGCCGCCGCAACTCGGTCCGTGCTAATTGCGCTTGTGACCACGGTCATCGCCACCATTCTAGGCACCGCCGCGTCGGTTGCGCTGTTCCGGTTCGAGTTTCGCGGCAAGCGGTTCCTACAGGTCATGCTATTTCCCCCGATCGCCATTCCATGGCTCATCACAGGTACCGCCATGCTGATCTTCTTCTTTGGCGTCGGGCTGGGACGCGGAACGCCATCTGTGATCATCGGCCATGTCGCGCTGGCGCTGCCTTACGTCATCGTCGTCGTCAGCGCCCGGCTTGCGACCTTTGACGCCACGCTGGAGGAAGCGGCGCGCTCTCTTGGAGCCGATGCCTGGACGGTGACGCGACGTGTCACGCTGCCTTGGATTTCGTCCGGTGTCATCGCAGGGGCCTTGTTTGCCTTTGCGGTCAGCTTTGACCAATTCGTGGTGTCCTATTTCCTGTCCGAACCCGGCGACAGCACCCTACCAGTTTTGATTTACACCTCTATCCGCAAAGGGTTCACACCGGAAATCAACGCGATTTCCACGATCATAATTGTTGTTTCAATGGCCGTGATGCTGTTTGCCGCACGGTTCTCAAACTTCGGAGGAGAACGCTGATGGCCGAGGTTTCTGTCCAGAACGTAACCAAGCATTTCGGAACGCTGAAAGCGCTCAATAATGTTACGATGGATTTCCCTGACGGGGGGTTCTTTGCGCTACTTGGACCGTCGGGCAGCGGCAAAACTACCCTGCTGCGCGCCATTGCAGGCTTTATTTTCACCGATGGCGGTTCGATCCGTATCGGGGATAAGTCGGTCGAGCACATCCCTGTCGAAAAACGCGACATCGGCATGATGTTTCAAAACTACGCGTTGTTCCCCAACATGACGGTGGCGGATAACGTCGGCTTCGGGCTGCGGGTCCGAAAGGTAGGGGCCGACGAAGAACGTCGCCGCGTCGGAGAGGCGTTGGAGCTTGTCCAGCTCGGCCAGCACGGGGACCGCAAACCGCATCAGCTGTCCGGCGGCCAACGTCAGCGGGTCGCATTGGCCCGGGCCATGGTAACCAATCCCAAGGTGCTGTTGTTGGATGAGCCGCTGTCTGCACTCGACAAAGCGCTGCGCGTTGACATGCAGATTGAACTCAAGCGAATTCAGCGTGAGATTGGTATCACCACCATCTTCGTGACGCATGACCAGGAAGAGGCTCTGACCCTCTCCGACAAAATAGGTATCCTCAAGAACGGCACCATGATCCAGGCCGGTCCCCCGCGCGAAGTTTACAGCAACCCTGCCGACGTCTTCACTGCCGAGTTCCTTGGCGAGGCCAATTTCTTATCAAAGGACGGAAAGGGCGTCCTCGGTCTGGATGCGGCCAGCATCAAGCTGCCCGCCGGCACCGGGACCAACGCGACTCTGGCGGTCCGGCCCGAAAGCATGAGCATCACAGTTGACGAGCCGCAGCAGGACGACATGTCGAAACTGCCCGCGACGCTCGAGCGCCGCATATTCGCCGGTGCAATGGCAACCTGTATACTCAATTGCGACGGGCAAGTGTTCAAGGTGATCGCACGTGATCAGGATATCCCCGAACTAAAAGAAGGTGGCCAAGTCTGGCTGAGCTGGAAGCCCGAAAAGACAATAGTGGTCCCCAGCGGTGGATAAGAAACAGCAGAACGTTACATCGAAAGTGTCGTGGTGCGCTGATCTGGATCGGTAGCCCGGATCAAGGACCAAGACATGCGTGCCAACGCACATATCCCAAAGCAACCATTCAAACGTTGATTGGTCTGAATTCACGTGATGCAGTGCGGAAATGAGATTATTCAGTTTGTGAAAGACACATTCAACGGCGGTTGAGGGCGGGTTAAGATGCTGAACGATCAAAAAATCATAATGTTCAATTCTATCGTCTTTGGACTGGTTGGCTCGGCTTTCCTGGTTTTTCCGCAGACACTGGCTGAATTCACGACAGGCAGTGCCCCTTCTTCACCTTCCGGTCTGATGGATATGCGCGCTGTTTACGGTGGGGTCGTTCTTGGATTTGGGGCAGTGTTGTATCTTTTGGGACGTAGTCCGGAAACTCGAAGGCAGGGGTTGCTGGCGCTGATCGCCGTCCTTGGCGGCATGGCCATCGGTCGTGTCATAGGTTTTTTTGTCGATGGCCCCGGCAATTTCTTTATGTGCACGTTTTTGGCTTACGAGGTTCTGTTCATATTGCTTTGTGTTCTTGCTCTGGGCAGAAAACCTACGGCGTAGTTGCAAGATCCTGCGTACGCATTGCGCCTTTACAATCCTTGTTGTCCGTCTCGTCCAGGTTCGTTCGGGTCGCTTGAGAACAATGCGATCTTGTTGCCTTGTGGGTCGCGAAGGTAGCCGACATAGAAGTTCGGCCCATAGGACACTCGAAAGCCGGGCTGCCCTTCATCGAAGCCACCGGCGGCCAGTGCGGCGGCGTGAAGATCTCGGACCTGTTTTTGACTACGCGCCTCAAATGCAACCATTGTCCCATTACCTGCCGAAGCTGGCCCCCCATCAAAAGGTGATTTGATGTAGAGCTCAGGCAGGGCCTGCAATTGGCCGGGTTGCTGGGGCAGCGAATAGCTCAGGTCGCCATGGTACTTTTCTTGCCTGTATCCGAGGGCCGGCAGAAAAGCAGAATAAAAGCGTTCCGCGCACTCGATGTCGTCAACGCCAAAAGTGATGTATGCAATCATTCTGTGCACACCTTTTTGCAGATCGGGTTCTTCGAACGGAGAATTTGAACATCGTGTGGACAAGACCCCGTGTTCATCCGACCGACTATACATTAACCATTTACTCGATTGTATCCCGGCTGAACTGATAGGGACAGTCGCCATGATCAGCGTTTTAGAACTGAACCGGATCCAGTCACGAAACAAAACCGGGAAATTTCCAATGCGGTATCTTGAAACCTTGGCAGCAATTGTATACCGGTGCATACAAATATGATCGAGCGGGTTGCCCAACGCCTCTCTACAGCAGCAGACCTATACAAAGCGGAAACAGCCATGAGCCAGTATTCAGATTATTTGGATGAAATTGAAACGCGTAAAGAACAAGGGCTTAGCCCCAAACCCATCGACGATGGTGCGCTGGTCGAAGAAATCATCGAACAAATCAAAGATACCGGTCATCCACATCGCGCAGATTCGCTGCATTTCCTGATTTACAACACGTTGCCTGGCACAACCAGCGCTGCAGGTGCGAAAGCAAAGTTCCTGAAGGCTATTATCCTCGGCGAAGTAATTGTCGAAGAAATCTCGCCCGAATTCGCATTCGAATTGTTGTCACACATGAAGGGTGGCCCGTCGGTTGAAGTGCTGCTGGATGTTGCTCTGGGCGACAAACAGGATATCGCGGTTCAGGCTGGCGAGGTCCTGAAAACTCAGGTCTTTCTGTACGAAGCGGACACGGATCGCCTGAAAGCAGCCTATGATGCAGGCAACAAAATTGCTGCAGACATCCTTGAGAGCTATTCCAAAGCAGAATTTTTCACAAAGCTGCCCGACGTGGACGAAGAAATCAAAGTCGTCACCTATATCGCGGCCGAGGGTGACATTTCCACCGACCTTCTGTCACCGGGCAATCAGGCGCACTCGCGGTCTGACCGTGAGTTGCATGGCAAATGCCTGATCTCGGAAGCTGCACAAAAAGAAATCGAAGCGCTGAAGCTACAGCACCCCGGCAAGCGCGTGATGTTGGTTGCCGAAAAAGGCACCATGGGTGTTGGATCTTCGCGGATGTCGGGTGTTAACAACGTGGCGCTTTGGACTGGCAAACAAGCCAGCCCCTACGTGCCTTTCGTCAATTTTGCACCGGTCGTGGCAGGCACCAACGGCATTTCGCCGATCTTCCTGACAACAGTCGGCGTCACCGGCGGGATTGGTGTCGACCTGAAGAACTGGGTCAAGAAAGTGGACGAGGATGGCAAAGCGATCCTAAACAACGACGGCAACCCGATCCTTGAGCAGCGCTATTCCGTCGAAACAGGCACCGTGCTGACTATCAACACGAAAGAGAAAAAGCTCTACAGCGCTGATGGCAATGAGGAGTTGGTCGACATGGCAGGCTCTTTCACGCCGCAAAAGATGGAGTTCATGAAGGCTGGTGGGTCCTACGCCATCGTCTTTGGCAAGAAGCTGCAAACATTTGCGTGCGAGGCACTGGGCGTCGAACTTAAATCAGCTTTCGCCCCGTCGAAGGAGATCAGTCACGAAGGTCAGGGCCTGACGGCCGTCGAAAAGATCTTCAACGCCAATGCCCGCGGAACAACGCCCGGCAAAACTCTGCATGCGGGCTCGGACGTGCGCGTCAAGGTCAACATCGTCGGCTCTCAGGATACCACCGGTCTGATGACCAGCCAGGAGCTTGAGGCCATGGCGGCCACCGTACTGTCACCCAGTGTCGATGGCGCATATCAATCTGGCTGTCACACGGCGTCGGTTTGGGATCTCAAAGCGCAGGCTAATACACCGCGTCTTATGGCGTTCATGCACAAGTTTGGCCTGATCACCGCGCGGGATCCCAAGGGTGTGTATCACTCGATGACAGACGTTATTCACAAGGTGCTGAATGACATCACTGTGGATGACTGGGCCATCATCATCGGCGGCGATAGCCACACACGGATGTCAAAAGGCGTAGCCTTTGGCGCTGACTCGGGCACGGTTGCGCTGGCGCTTGCCACGGGTGAGGCGACAATGCCAATCCCTGAATCTGTCAAGGTAACGTTCAAGGGCGAGATGGCCCCGCACATGGATTTCCGCGACGTGGTCCATGCCACGCAGGCGCAGATGTTGGCACAGCACGGTGACAACGTGTTCCAGGGACGGATTATCGAAGTGCACATTGGGACGCTTTTGGCGGACCAAGCCTTTACCTTCACCGACTGGACAGCCGAGATGAAGGCGAAGGCATCGATCTGTATTTCGAACGATGACACGCTGATAGAGTCATTGGAAATCGCCAAGTCCCGCATCAAGATCATGATCGAAAAGGGCATGGATAACGATGTTCAGATGTTGCAGGGTCTGATCGACATCGCCGACAAACGTATCGCCGAAATCCGCTCGGGCGAGAAACTGGCCCTGCGTCCTGACGACAATGCCAAGTACTTTGCCGAAGTCGTCGTGGATCTTGATCAGATTGTCGAACCGATGATCGCCGATCCGGATGTCAACAACGCCGATGTATCCAAGCGCTATACCCACGACACGATCCGCCCGATTTCTTACTACGCGGCGGAAAAGAAAGTGGATCTAGGCTTTGTGGGATCGTGCATGGTGCACAAGGGCGACATCAAGATCGTGGCCCAGATGCTGCGCAACCTCGAAGAGGAATACGGCAAGGTCGAGTTCAAGGCCCCGCTTGTTGTTGCCGCGCCGACTTACAATATCGTTGATGAGCTGAAGGAAGAAGGCGACTGGGCAATTCTCCAGAAGTATTCGGGCTTTGAGTTCGATGACCTGTTCCCCAAGCAAACCGCACGGACCGAGTACGAGAATATCCTCTATCTCGAGCGCCCGGGCTGCAATCTTTGCATGGGCAACCAGGAAAAAGCCGCCAAAGGTGACACCGTTCTGGCCACGTCCACTCGTTTGTTCCAGGGCCGTGTTGTGGCGGACAGCGAGACAAAAAAGGGTGAATCCCTTCTGGGCTCAACCCCGGTTGTTGTTCTGTCAGCTATTCTGGGTCGCACGCCGACTCTGGAAGAATACAAGGTGGCGGTCGACGGCATTGACCTGACCAAGTTCGCCCCGCCGATGGAAGCGCCCGGTACGACCCGCTCGGTGCATTTCTAAAACAAATAAGGGCGCGACGAAACTCGCCGCGCCCTGACTACTCTGCTGTGGCCGTCTCTTGGTAAAATCGGCGCATCACAATAGGGGTCAGGTACATCGGGATTTGATAAGCCCCGATGAACACGAGAAGTGAAGCGGTGACCTCAGATGGCAGCGCGATCAAAAAAATCGCGACGTTCCGGTTTCCAGCGACGATGGATAAAGCGGTGGTTTTGTCTGCAGCCGAATGATTGCGCGCCAGAAAAAACATCACCAGTTGTGCGCCGAAATTGATCAGACACGCAAATCCGATCCAAAACGCGGCAAGACCCGGATCGGTAAGGGCTGCCGCGGTTACGGAAGGCATCAAGCCGATTACAAAGACTGCAAGGGTAATCGTTGCCAACCCTTCCAGGTTTTTGAGTGCGGTTTCCGACGGGTTTCTCAGAAAAAAACGCCGCAACAGCACTCCAGCGACAGTTGCCCCCGCTATGGTCAGAAAAAGGCGTAAAACTGCGATCAAAACGGATTGAAAATCACCCAACTCTGGTACTAGCGCGAATATCGGAAAGACCGTCAGCGGTAGAACCGCGGTCCCGATAACCATCAAGCGCAAGGCGTATTCTGGTGGGTGCCCCATCATCAGGCACATATTAGCACTGCCCGAGATGGATGGGGCCGCCATCATAATCAACAGAGATAGAAAGACCGGCGTGCCGGTCCATCCACCGATCAGGCCAATAGTCACTACGACCAGCGGCAAAATCAGCTGAAACGAAATCACTGTATTTCCAACCTGGCGTAGTTCGACCAGAGACCCCAACAGCAGAGACGGCTCAATGCGAAGGACGGTCAGAAACAGCAGCAGTGCAACAAGCGGCGGCAAGACTGCCCGCATCGGTTCGGCCAACGCAGGCAGCAGCAATCCTGCGGCCAACCCTGCGACCAAGACATAAGGACCGTTGCGCGCCGCAAGACGAAGAGGGTTCAATGCCCCCTACCCACCCGGGCTTTGCCTGAGGTTTTCCGGCAACCACGTAGCAAGTTCTGGGAACCAGATCAGGACGAAGACCATCAGCACCATGATCAAGAACATCGGTATCGCGGCTCGGGCGATATAGCTCATCTCATGGTTCGTCATGCCTTGCATCACAAACAGGTTGAAGCCGATCGGCGGTGTGATCTGCGCCATTTCAACAACGACCACGATGAAGATACCAAACCAGATCAGGTCGATACCCGCATCCCGGATCATAGGCTCGACCACGGCCATCGTCAGCACAACTGAAGAGATGCCATCGAGGAAGCAACCCAGGATGACATAGAAGACCAGAAGAACCATCAACAATTCAAACCGTGTCAGTTCCCATCCGGCGATCAGGTCAGCCAACCCGCGCGGCAGGCCGGTAAATCCCATGGATAAGGAAAGGAACGCAGCTCCGGCCAGGATAAGAGCGATCATCGCGCTGGTTCGGGTTGCCCCCATCAGGCTTTCCGTAAATGTCTTCCAGGTCAGCGACCCCTGCCCCGCAGCCAGCAGCAGACCGCCGATCACGCCAAAGGCGGCGGCTTCGGTCGCTGTGGCATAGCCTAGGTACATGGACCCAATCACCACCATGATCAGCAGGATCACCGGCAACAGGAAGCGTGAGTTTTTGAGCTTTTCAGAAAAGCTCAGTTTGCCCTCACTGTTAGGGTTCCAGTCTTTCCCCAATTTCGAATAAATTGCGACATATCCCATAAACATCGTCGCCAGCACTAATCCGGGCAGGATGCCCGCAAAGAAAAGTTTGGTGATCGATTCATTGATGGTCACGCCATACACGATCAGCGTCAGCGACGGCGGGATCATCAAGCCCAGCGTCGCAGCACCTGTAAGTGTACCGATAATCATCCGTTCGGGGTAATTGCGTTTGCGCAGTTCAGGAATCGACATCTTGCCAACGGTAGTCAGTGTTGCCGCTGATGACCCGGACACGGCCGCAAAGACCGTACAACCCACGATATTGGTATGGACCAACCCGCCTGGCAAGGGCGCCATCCACGGCGAAAGCCCTTTGAACATGTCCTCCGATAATCGCGTTCGATACAGGATCTCGCCCATCCAAATGAACATCGGAAGTGCGGTCAAAGTCCAAGAGGAGGATGCTGACCAAATGGTCGTGATCATCACGTCGCCTACGGGGCGGGTCGTGAAAAGCTCCATTCCTACCCAGGCAACGCCCATAAGCGCCAGCCCGACCCAGACGCCGGTACCCAGAAGGGTGAACAGAACAAACAGGAAGAGGATGATAACAGACAGGTTTTCCATGCGCTCACTCCCCGTGGCTCTGATCGGCCAGATCACGGACGATGCGGTGGTCGCCACGGAACAGGACGTGGATCAGATGGTCTGTCAGGGCGATTGCAAGAATGACTGCGCCTACCAGCATTGCAGACTGCGGAATCCACAGTGCGGTTTTGTCCTGCCCTTGGCTGATGTCGTTGAATTTCCAACTCCAATAGACAAAACGATAGGCATACCAGCAGAAATACCACATCACCGCCGCGCCAACAGTAAAGCACCAAATTTCAAGGATGCGCCGAACCCGGTCGGGAACCGCATTGAGCAGGATAGAGACACGAATGTGGCTGCCACGGTTCAGCGCATTGGCAAAGGCCAGAAAAGACGCGGCGGCCATGGCATAGCCCGCGTAATCGGGAGCACCGGGAAAAACTTCACCAGTCCAGCGGGCAAGCATCTGAACAACGATCAGCAGCAAAATCGCGATCAGGCTAAGTGCCGCCAAAACCCCCGCCGCCAGATAGATGAAATCCAATACAGACCTGAGCCCTCGTAGTGCCGCCATGCTGTCCCCACTATTGATTTATTGATGGAAACGGGCGGCAGATTGCTCGACCGCCCGGCTCTGGACAATTACTGAGACGAATTGAACGCGTCGACGATGGCTTTGCCCTCATCTCCGGCGGCCTCTAGCCACTCGTTCGTCATGGTAACGCCGATTTCTTTCAGCTCGTTGGTCATCTGCTCGGATGCCGGGCCTACCGTCATGCCGCCGTCACGCAGACCTTGCAAAGTGAAGCCAGTGTATTCCTTTGCACGCCAGTTGCCTGCGTATTCGGCAAGCTCTGCGCAGCCCTTGATAACGTTCTTGTTGGCATCAGACACGCCGCCCCAAACGTCTGAGTTCACCATGACGTAGTTGCGTGGCAGCCAGGCATCCACTTCGTAGAAGTAGTTCAGGCTTTCCCAAACCTTGCGGTCGTATCCGGTTGAACCAGAAGACACCATTGAATCCGCGACGCCAGTGGCAAATGCCTGGCTGATCTCGGCGGCCTCGATTGTCACCGGCAGCATACCTGTCAGTTCTGCCAAACGAGACGTCGCATTATTGTAGGACCGGAACTTGATGCCTTCCATGTCCGCGACCGAGTTGACCTCATCCTTGAAATACAATCCTTGCGGCGGCCATGGCACGGCATACAGCAACGTCAGGTTCTGTTCAGCCAGTAGTTTCTCGATGGATGGCTTCGCGGCCTCCCAAAGCTTGGCGCTGTCGTCGAACGAGGTTGCCAGAAACGGGATCGAGTCGAACCCGAACAATGCGTTCTCATTCTGGTGGCCGGACAGCAGGCGCTCGCCAATTGGGGCCTGCCCGGTCTGAATGGCGCGCTTGATGTCGGCCCCTTTGAATAGCGACCCCGAAGGGTGTGTGACGATTTCAATCTCACCTCCGGTCCCCGTTGTCACGCATTTGGCAAATTCCGCACCTGTGGCTGAATGGAAGTTCGACGCCGAATATGCCATCGGCATATCCCATTTCTCGGCCGTCGCCGGTGCGGTTGCTGCGGCTGTCAAAGCGGTTGCCGCCAAAAGGCTTGTCAATTTCTTCATCTTTTTCTCCCTGTTTAATTTTGTGTTTCCGGCCTGTTTTACCGTTGCTTCTTAAGTCACGTAGCGAGATGGCGCATAAACGCTCATGTCCGCGTTTGGGGTCCTGCCCGCGATCATCTGCGCCAGTAGACGCCCTGTTTTCGGCCCGCCCGTCAGGCCGATGTGATGGTGGCCAAAACCCATATACGCACCGTCAACCCCCGGCACCTCGCCAATGATCGGGATCGAGTCTGCCGGCGCAGGCCGGTGCCCCATCCATTCCACTTCGTCCTTCCATGTCACGCCCGGAAAGGCCGCCCGAGCGTTCTTGCGCATCAGTTCGAACGGCGCCCGCGAGGGCGGCGCGTCAAGCCCGCCGAATTCGACAATCCCGGCCAGCCGAATGCGGCCATCCATCGGCGTGGCGACAAACTTGCCCGAAGCTACCATAACCGGACTTTTCGGCATCGCGGAAGGTTCCACTAATTCAAGATGATAACCACGTTCTGTCTCTAGAGGAACAGTAACACCCAATTTGCTGGCCAAAGGCCCGGACCAGACACCAGCAGTGACGACGGCAGTGTCGCAAGCGATTGTCTCACCGGCCGTCCGCACGCCAATGACCTTGCCGTTATCGCGGACAACGTCTTCTACAGTCGCGCGGATAATCCTGCCGCCGTTGACTTCGACATGCGCGGCCAGGTCTTTCACATACCGTCCGGGGTCAGTGATATGACCGTGATCAGAGAGTTTAGCAGCAAACCCGATATCCTTGCTGAAGATCGGGTCATAGGTGTGGAAGGCGTCGCCCTCGAGTTCCTGCCACCTAAACCCATGCTTGCGGCGGACATCCCAACCAAAGGCGTCGCCTTCAAAGTGCTGGCGGTTTTCGTAGAGGAACAGATAATCGGATGGCACGATCCATTTTTCGGCAGCCGTTCCCTGAGCCAACGCTTGATGGTCATCCAAGCTGTCCCCAACAATAGGGGTCAGTGCTGCGGCGATCCGTTCCACATCGTTTGCGTTGGCGTGTTTCAAATAACGCGTCAGCCATGGCAACAGCTTGGGCACATAACCCCATTTCATGAACAAGGGCTGCGACGGATCAAACAGCATTTTTGGTGCTTTTTTTATCAGCCCAGGCACCGTTACCGGGATGATCGAGCAAGAGGCCAGCACGCCGCCATTGCCATGCGAGGTGCCTTCGCCCGGTCCGGCCTTGTCGATCAGGATGACATTATGCCCGTCACGCTGCAGCCAAACGGCAGCTGACACGCCAACAATTCCGGCGCCGATAATCGCTATGGTTCTGGATTCGCTCATCCCCCCACCACTCTCGAGACAGCATAGTGGTCTAGCTTGGCAACATCCGGCCTACCGCCCAAACCCGGTCCGTCAGGCACAACTACATGCCCCTGCTTTATCTCGAAGGGTTCCTCGAGGATATCCTCGGCCAAAAAGTAAGAGGCCTGATAGAATTCGCAGCCCAGTGTAATTTCCGGCGTCGCGGCGATCATATGAGTTCCGGCCAGATGTGCCAAACCAGCTTCGAACATATCCCCGCCATAAGCGCTGAGACCGTGTGCAGCAGCTACACGTGCAACTGTTTGCCCACGCGTTATACCGCCGGATTTCATGATTTTGACTGATACGCCGTCGCACATACCCTCACGCGCAGCCCGCTCCATATCCTCTGGTCCAAAAACACTTTCGTCGGCCAGCAATGGGACATCCGTCAATTGCCTCAGCCTCGCCATCATGCCGTACTGGTGTGCGCGAACAGGTTGTTCGATGAAATCTGGATTAAACTGCGCGACGTCTCGCACCTGAGCCGGCGCATCCTCGATCGTCAGGCCCTGATTATAGTCTACACGTACCGAGAACTGTGGATATTGCTTCGCCAAATACTCAAGCCGCATAATATCGAAGGCATGGTCTTTGAAACCTGTCTTCAACTTCACAATCCGCACGCCATCGTCCTGCAATCGCGCAAGCAGATCGATATCCTGCGCAAAATCGGGGTTCGCGACAGAACAACTCAGCGGGATCGTGTCACGGCATTTTCCACCCAACAAAGACCAAACAGGTACGGCGCTGATCCTGCCCGTCAAATCCAAAAGTGCAGTTTCCAGCGCCGCTTTGGCCTCGGTGCAATGCGCCACCGCGTATGCGGCCCGCGACATGATTGCAGCCCTGTCAGCGACTCGCGCGCCCATCACCAACGGCCGGAGATAGCGATCCAACGCGGCATAGGTTGCCTCGGGCGTTCCTGTGAATACCGACCAGGGTGAGGCTTCACCGTATCCCTGGCTGCCATCCTCGGATGTCAGGCGCAGAATAACGACCTCGCATACGCCTTCGACAGACCCAATGCCGTGGTCCCGGCGGGATGTGACAGGCAGTTCAAGATGCCACAGGTCATAGCCGATGATTTTTTGTGACAGATCGACCATTCGTCCTCCCCAGCGATGGGTGGCAGCCTGCCTTGACCAATATATCATTTCAAATACTATATTTTCATAAGTCCATCATAAGAAATGATGAGGTAGACTGTGTCTTTGCGTTTTCGTCAGTTGCAGGCGTTCCATGCCATCATGGAAACCGGAACCGTGACAGGGGCCGCCTCTGTGCTGGGAATCTCGCAGCCGGGTATCAGCAACCTTCTGGCTCAGCTGGAGCGGGAAGCCCGGTTGCCCTTGTTTGAACGCAACAAAGGACGTCTTTTGCCGACGCCAGAGGCCGAGCTTTTGTATCGTGAGGTCGATACAGTCGTTCGTGGGCTGGACCATGTCGCGCAGGCTGTCTCAGATCTACAGAACAAGCACCCCGGTCAATTGCAGGTCGCCGCTCCTCATCTGCTGTCGTTTGGCTTCATGCCCCGAGAGATTGCGCGTTTTGCCAGATCGCGCCCCAACCTGTCCGTCAGTTTTCAGTCTCAGTACTCGTCGAAAATTCAGGAGTGGGTTATCTCTGGCCTGTTTGAGATTGGTATCGTCGAGATGCCAATTCTACACGACACACTGAACTATCAGGTCTTTCATTTTGAAACGATGGCGACATTCCCGGAGGGAAGCCATCTGGCCGCCCATGACGTTCTGACACCAGAGTTATTGGAAAACGAACCCTTTATTGTCATGGGCCCTGAACATCAAACCCACCGTCGGACGCGCGACATTTTTCAGGTTGCCGGACGCGCGTGGCAAACGCGAATTCACACGCATTTGTCAGAAAACCTGCTGAGCTTTGTAAAACAAGGCATGGGTGTCGCGATGATCGACCCATTCACCGTTACCTTCGATGGAGAGAGCGGGTATCAAACCCGCCCTTTCAAACCTGCAGTCACGCTGGACCTTGCGATTATCACTGCAAAGGGGCGCCCTTTGTCGACGATTGCGCAGGAATTCTTGGCCCAGTTGACTCCATCAATCGCGTCTTACGCTACCCACTCCGAAACCGGTGCCGCCGCTTCGTGAAGCGGTTGCGAGTGAATGTCGACCAGCGTCGGACCATCGTGTTCAACTGCCAGTTTCAATACACGACGCAGGTCGTCCGGGTCTTTCACCGTCCAAGATTTGACGCCAAACGCTGAAGCAACGGCAGCGTGATCGGTTCGGTTGAAGTCCACGTTGTAATAACGTTGACCAAATCCCGCATCCTGTCCGGCTTTGATCCAGCCAAAGACCGAGTTTGAGAATACGATCGAGGTAATGGGCATCTTGTGCCGCACCATCGTTTCAAACTCACCGCAAGTGAAGCCGAAAGAGCCATCCCCCATGACAGACAGTGTCTTCACCGACGGGCGACCCACGTGGGCCCCCATAGCAGCACCCAGCGAATATCCCAGCGCACCATGCGCCCGATTGGTGATAAAATGGCGCCCCGGCTTGCGCCAGCGGTAATAGGCACTGAAGTAGGGGCAAGGGGTGCCAGGATCGGCGACGACAATCGCGTCGTCGTCCAAAATGTCCGCAAGAGCTGCCATAACTGCTTCTGGCCGGATCGGGGCTTCGCGGCTGGTCGCAAGCGGAGCAAACGCGGCCAGCTTGGCCTCCCAAGCCGCACGGGCCTGTGCCGCACCGTCAAAACCTGGCAAATCACCCCGCACCTCAAGCGACCGCGCCAATGCCTCAAGTGCCAAACGGGCGTCGGCACAGATGGCGACTTCGGTTTGATAATTCGCTCCGATCACCATCGGATCGCTGTCTATGTGGATAATCGTGGCATCCCGCCCGGGGCTGCGCCAGCGTTCGGTCGTCACCGACCCCGCACGGCATCCGACAAACACAACAACATCTGCCTGATCAATAACGGCGCGCGTAGCCGGAACACCACCGTTCGACCCAACGACGCCCAAGGCAAGCGGGTCAGTTTCCGCAATAGATCCTTGTCCGGAAACCGTTGTTGCAACCGGGATATCCAACAGAGCTGCGACTCGACGCAACGCCCCCTCGGCGCCGGAAAGAACCGGTCCGCCGCCACAAACGATGACTGCTGATTTGGCTTTGATCAGGAGATCAGCAGCTGCTTCAATGGCGTCCAGATCCGGCCCCGCGCGTTCCGCAGGATAACAGCGGTGGCGTGTGTCTGCCCAGATTTCAGCCTCGTCCACCTGCCCTTTTTGCGTGTCAAAGGGCAATGCCAGATGTGTCGCGCCTGGTGTTCCGGTCGTCATTGCCCGAAAAGCCGTGCGCACCATTGCCGGCAGGCGCGTGGCGTCATCAAGGGACGTGTTCCACTTTGCCAGTGGCTTGAAAAGCGCGGCCTGATCCAACTCGGTCAACGGGTACTTTCCCCGACTGGTCGTCGCCACATCAGAGGTGATCGCCAAAATAGGAACCGAGCTTTCGCTGGCCTCAACAACGCCCGGCAGAATGTAGGTCGCACCGCCACCGGACGGACCCTCGCAAACACCCGGCTTTCCGGTCACGCGCGCATATCCGTCGGCCATATAGGCCGCGTGACGCTCATCCCGCGTCAGAATGTGCTGAATGCCATGATCCATGCGTGCCAACGCGTCATAGAATGGCAGCGTTGTATCGCCGCACAGGCCGAACATGTGTTTCACACCGTGTGCTTCCAACATGCGCACCATTGCTTCGGCTCCTGTCAGATAGTTCGTCCCGGTCATGGCTGGGTTCCTTTGGTTTGCATTGCACACAGATCTGTATACAGTTTTGTATATTGATTTCAAGAGCGACCTGTGTCACGCCTTGATAAACTGGAAAAGGCAGTACTTATGGCGGGTCCGCGCGTTGACGACATCTATGATCAGGTAAAGGCGATGGCCGTCTCGTTTCGTCTGCGACCAGGTGATCGGTTGAATGAAGTGGCGCTGTCGAAGGAATTGGGCGTCAGCCGTACACCCCTACGCGAAGCGCTGAATAGGCTAGTGGCGGAACGCCTGTTTGATTTTCGCCCCGGTCAGGGGTTTTTCTGTCGCCCGCTGGATGCGCAAAGTGTGTTCGACCTGTTCGAACTACGCCAAATCATCGAATCCGCCGCAGCGCGCAGCGCCTGCGCCAAAGCGTCAGACGAAGATCTGAAAGCTCTACGTGACGAGCTTTATTCGACCGGCATCGACATAACCGGCCTGACAGTCGAAGAGGCCGTTAGCAGGGACGAGGCTTTTCATTTGGGCATCGCCAGACTTTCGGGCAACAACGAAATGATTCAGACCCTTACCCGGATCAACGAACGCATCCGCTATATCCGTTGGATTTCCATGAGCTTGGATCGCGTCCAACGCTCGAAAGGCGAGCATAAGAGGGTCATGCAAGCTTTGATGGATCGTGACGCGGACGAAGCAGCGCGCGTGTTGAGTGCGCACATTTCCAAGCGAATGGATCAGGTTCAGGAATCGGTGCGCCACGGGATATCCAGCATCTACATGGAAGGGCCCGAAGAAATCTCGGCGCGCGTTATTGAGGAGACGCACGGATGATCGTCCAAGGCGGAAAATCCATTTACGGAGCGTCGGTCGGCATTCTTATGCTGGACGCTCAGTTCCCGCGCATACCCGGAGATATGGGCAATGCGGTGACATGGCCGTTTCCGGTGCTTTATCGCATCGTTCGAGATGCTTCACCAGATCGGGTGGTTCGGCACCGAGCTGACGGCATGTTGGACGCCTTCATTGAAGCAGCGCGTGAACTGGTCAAGGATGGCGCGGATGGCATCACCACGAATTGCGGGTTTCTGTCTCTGTTTCAGAAAGAACTGTCCGAGGCTGTGCCGGTTCCGGTTGTGACATCCTCGTTGATGCAGGTCGAAATGGTGAATCGAGTTCTTCCCGCCGGGAAACGCGCCGGAATTCTGACCATATCGGCATCCACACTGACCAACGATCACCTGCAAAGCGCCCACGTTCCGGACGAAACACCCATTGGCACCACCGAAGGCGGGCGCGAATTCACACGCGCAATACTGGGGAACGAACCCTGCCTGGATGTCGAAAAGGCGTGTGCAGACAATGTTGATGCAGCGCTCGCGTTGCAGTCTCAAAACCCTGACCTTGGCGCAATTGTTCTGGAATGCACGAATATGTGCCCTTACGCGTCAGATATTCAGCGCGCCACAGGATTGCCCGTCTTTTCGATCGTGACGTTGGTCAGTTGGTTTCAAGCCGGACTTTTGCCGCCGCACTTCCCCGATCCTTAGGGAGCGCAACGGCCGTTCGAATCCACAAAGTCGTGCATTGCGCTTACCGGTAAAAACCCGTAAGCGTCCAGCCCGCCGGTCGCAGCCTACCCGGCTATCAAAACAAGGACTGAAAACATGAAAACTACATTGGTCTGCTCCGGCGGACTGGATTCCGTGTCGCTTGCCCATGTGCTGGCCGCGGAAGGAAACCTCTCGCGGCTTGTGTCTTTCGACTATGGCCAACGCCACACCAAAGAACTGACCTTCGCTGCCCTTTGCGCGCAGCGGCTGGACGTGCCCCATCACGTGATTGACCTGCGTTCCGTAGGTGCATCGCTGACGGGTTCGGCCCTGACCGACGACGTGGACGTACCTGATGGCCATTACGCGGAAGAAACGATGAAGGTGACGGTTGTTCCCAATCGCAACGCGATCATGCTGACCATCGCTTATGGTGTGGCAGCAGCGCAGGGGGATGATGCGGTGGCTGCTGCCGTACATGGCGGGGACCACTTCATCTATCCCGATTGCCGCCCCACATTCACCGATGCGTTCGACACCATGCAACGCGCAGCGCTGGACGGCTATGCCGAGGTCGCGCTGCATGTGCCGTTCGTGCACCGAAGCAAAGCCGACATTGTCCGAGAAGGCGCGCGCGTGGACACTCCGTTCGATCAGACATGGTCCTGCTACAAAGGCGGTGACCAGCATTGCGGCCGATGCGGAACATGCGTTGAACGGCGCGAGGCGTTCGAGCTGGCCGGAGTGCCGGACCCAACCAAATACGACGACAGCGAGTTCTGGAAATCAGCCATCGCAGGAGCAAGTGTCTGATGTACCGGATAACAAAAGAGTTCCACTTTTCCGCCTCACATCAGCTGACCCACTTGCCTGATGATCACCAATGTGCCCGAATGCACGGCCATAACTATATTGTCGTGGTCGAATTGGCAGGGCGTGATTTGAACACGGATGGGTTCGTGCGGGATTACCACGAGCTGAAACCGCTTAAGACCTATATCGACGACGAATTTGACCACCGGCACCTGAACAGTGTACTGAACGTCGTTTCGACCGCCGAAAACCTTGCGCGCCATTTCTTTGACTGGTGTGCAGCCCGCTGGCCCGAAACCGCGGCGGTGAAAGTGTCCGAGACGCCCAAGACTTGGGCCGAGTATCGCCCATGACGTTAAGGATATCCGAGATTTTCGGCCCTACAGTGCAGGGTGAAGGCGCGCTGATCGGTCAACCGACAGTGTTTGTACGGTCTGGGGGGTGCGATTTCCGATGCAATTGGTGTGACAGCCTGCACGCCGTCGACAGCGCCTATCGCCAAGATTGGACGCCGATGGAGACCGAGGCTGTTTGGTCCGAGGTCCAGCGTTTATCAGGTCGACGGCCTCTGACCGTGTCCTTGTCTGGTGGCAATCCTGCCATTCAGGACTTTGGCCCCCTGATCCGGCAGGGAGTGTCTGAAGGTTATGCCTTTGCGTGCGAAACCCAAGGTTCGATCGCGAAGCCGTGGTTTGCCGACCTCGCTATGCTGGTTCTCAGCCCAAAACCGCCCAGCAGTGGCGAGGATATGGATTGGACCGCGTTTGAGGCGTGCCTCGACGTACGCCCTGCGCAAACTGTCCTAAAGATCGTGATCTTTGACGATACGGATTTCTGCTGGGCGCAAAGCGTTGCGAACCGGTATCCGGACCTTCCCCTTTACCTTCAACCCGGCAACCCGGAAACCGACCCGACCAGCCCGGTTGATTTGACCAAAGCCACCAGCCGTATGGAATGGCTGATCGATAAGACTCTAAATGCCGGGTGGTTCGCACCCCGCATTCTGCCGCAGCTGCATGTGATGATCTGGGGCAATAAACGCGGCGTCTGACCGCAGGAGCATAACATGACTGATAGTATCTACAGCAACCTCACCCAGTTGGGAGGAGACACCAAAATGCCAGCGAGTCCGGAACAGGCAGTTCTGGAACGCGTACAAAACCCGCAGGCTGATGTGGACTACAACGTGCGCTTTACGGCACCCGAGTTTACCTCGCTGTGCCCGATGACGGGCCAGCCGGATTTTGCCCATCTGGTGATTGATTACGTACCTGATCATTGGTTGGTGGAAAGCAAGGCGCTAAAACTGTTTCTCGGCTCATTCCGCAATCACGGCGCCTTTCACGAAGATTGCACCATCTCGATTGCCCGCCGCCTGCAGGAGTTTTTGGAACCAAGGTGGCTGCGCATCGGAGGTTACTGGTATCCGCGTGGAGGCATTCCGATCGACGTGTTCTGGCAAACTGGGTCGCTGCCCGAAGGGGTATGGATCCCAGACCAAGGTGTACCGCCTTACCGTGGGCGTGGTTAACCCACTCGAAACGTGATTTTGTGAGGGCCAAGCCTGATTGAACAATCAAAGGCCCTTACGCAACGCCTGCGCTGTGTTCGTAATTTTGTTTCGCTTACATTCAATATTTTGAAACATCATGACAACCATTCTACGATGGGTTAGATGTTCTTTTAATGTAAGAACATATTCCTGGTGACGTTTGTGGAACAGGTGGCCTTTAATTTTGAGATGGGTGTCGTTTGCGCCCTTCTTGCTTTCACCGTTTTTCTCTTTGTATCTGAAATCGTTAGAATTGACCTTTCTGCCATACTTGTATTGGTCATTATCGGCCTGCTCAGTTACGTGCCTGGGCTCGAAAACCTCGCCAACGTGCCGCACCTTTTTGATGGTTTCGCATCCAACGCGGTGATATCGATTATCGCCGTCATGATTGTTGGCGCGGGCCTCGACAAGACCGGCATAATGAACAAAGTAGCCGCCGTTATTCTGAAGTACGGCGGTACATCAGAGAAACGTGTGCTGCCCATTATTTCGGGCACTGTCGGTGTTATTTCCTCGTTCATGCAAAACGTTGGGGCCGCCGCCCTGTTCCTTCCGGTCGTCAGTCGAATATCCTCTCGGTCAGGCATCCCGCTGTCGCGCTTGCTGATGCCTATGGGGTTCTGCGCCATCCTTGGTGGCACAATGACGATGGTCGGTTCTTCGCCGCTTATTCTGTTGAACGATCTGATCCAGACTGCAAACAACGGCCTGCCCGAAAGTCAACAAATGGCGCAATTTGGCCTGTTCTCTGTAACGCCGATCGGGGTTGTTCTGATTCTGACCGGTATCGCCTATTTTCTTCTGCTCGGTCGTTGGGTTTTACCGGGTGATGAGGGATCCGAGAACACGGGAACAGGACAGGGAACACAGGAGTATCTGCAACGGGTCTATGGCCTGAAAGCGGATGTTTTTGAAGTAATTGTGCCAGCCGAAAGCCCGTTGGTTGGGCAGATATTGGCTGACATAAACCACGAAAACCACCTGTACATCATCTCCACATTCTATCGCGGAAAGACCTCGATGGTTCAGGTCTTGACGGCTGAAATTGCAGCACCGTGTCGGTTGGCGATTATCGGCCGGCGTTGGGTCGTTGAAGAATTCGCCGACAAATACGGGCTGACCGTTCTTCCAGAGCTCGACATTTTTGTCGAAGAGTTCGCTCCAACCAATGCCGGAATCGCCGAAGTCGTTGTGACACCGGACAGCAAGCTGATTGGAAAATGCCCTCGTGAGCTTCTGTTTCGCAAGACATATGGCATGTCGTTGCTTGCCATCCATCGCGGAGAAGAAACGCTCAGCCATGTCGAATCCGACACGCACGAGTCCACTCAAATCGGGCTTGAGGAGTTCCACGCAGGCGACATGTTGGTCGCCCATACCCGCTGGGACAACCTGATGCGGATCAAGCGCGACCCCGACTTTGTGGTTGTGACCACCGACTTCCCCCAAGACGAGCTTCGCCCACAAAAGGTCGGTTGGGCGCTGGCGTTTTTTGCCATTTCCCTGTCGATGATCCTGTTCACCGACATTCGCCTCTCTCTCTGCCTTTTGACGGGAGCTGCGGGAATGATGTTGTCTCGAGTGCTGAGCGTTGACGAAGCCTACCGCGCCGTTGGGTGGAATACGGTCTTTCTGCTCGCATGTCTTATTCCATTAGGTCAGGCCGTTCAGAATACCGGCACGGCAGCGTGGATCGCGCAGCAAATCATGATCATTCTGGATGGATGGCCGATCTGGTCCCTTCAGGCAGGAGTTGCGGTTTTGGCGACAGCATTTTCGTTGGTGATGTCCAATGTCGGCGCCACCGTTCTGCTAGTGCCATTGGCCGTTTCAATTGCAGTGGCAGCTGGCGGTAATCCAGCTGTCTTTGCTTTGACGGTAGCCATATCAACCTCGAACAGCTTCATTATCCCAACTCATCAGGTAAACGCCCTGATCATGGGTCCTGCAGGGTACAAGGTGATGGACTTCGTGCGCTCAGGCGGGGTTATGACCATTTTGTTTCTTGTTGTGTCTCTCCTCATGCTCAATCTGCTGTACTGACTATTCGAATGCACGGGGATGGTTCCGCGATTGCTGCAGAAGGGATGGTGTGAGATCGCTCCTTAGGCGCAAGCTAGCGTTCACTGAATGCGCGTTCCATTGTCATCTGAATCGGTTTAAACAGGTAGGATAGTAGTGTCTGTTCGCCCGTTGTCATCTCTGCAACAACAGTCATCCCGGCCTGAAGCGGACGCTCCCACGGACCCGTGCCGACCTTCGCTTCGGTCAGCTCAAACGAAGCTCTGAAATAGGTTTCACCGTTTTGTTCATCCGTCTGAGCCACAGGGTAGATGGATAGCAGGCGTCCTTCGACCTTTCCGAAACGACGCGCATCGAACGTGTCTACGCTTACTGAAGCCGGCTGATCAACCTCAACATGGCCAATCTCGGAATTTGCGATACGTGCTTCAACGATCAAGGCCTGGCGAGTCGGCAAAATTTCAAAGATCACCTCGCCGGGCGCTATGACTTCCCCCGGGTTTGGATACGTTATTGCCTGAACAATTCCACGTGCCGGGGCCGAAATACGCAATGCAGCCAATTTTGAGTTCACGACATCCAGTGAAACTTCTAATTCCGCACGCTTTTGCTCAAGTTCGGCCCGACGGGTCAGCAGCTCATCTCGCAGGGCAAGTGTTTCTTCGGCTTTGGCTGCGCGTGTTAACATCAGCGCACTCTGGGCTTCCGCCAGACGGACCTGAGCGTCAGAAGCCGCTGCGCGCACCACATCCACTTCATCCTCTTCCTCAAGGAAATCGCTCAGAGACTTTAAACCTTGCGCCCGCAGTTGCGCGTATCTTTCCAGAATCTCTTCTTTCTTTCGGACACGATCCTGAGCGAAATGCGCGGCCCGTGCCAGAAGATCCAATGTTTTTTCTTGCTGTTCGATCGATGCCGACTGAATGCGTTGGCTTTCCGCGTAAAGTTTCAGCCTTGCAGCAGCGGCGACCAGGCCCTTGCCATTAAGCGCATCTATCTCCGACCTTTCAGGTACAGCCTCCCGATCCAATACCGCCAATACAGCGGACGCTGTGTCCAAGTCTCGCTTAACCGCGGCAAGCTGGCCCGATGTGACATCCCTTTCCCGAGTCAGATCCGGGTGGTGCAGCTCAACCAGCAAATCCCCGGCCTCAACCAACTGGCCATCGCGGACATGAACGGCTCTGACAATACCGCCCGGCATCGTTTCAATTTGTGGATATGCGCCAACAGGCAGGATAGTCCCTGGGGCGCGGGTGATTTGGGGAACGGCAGTTTGCCCCGCCAGAACCACAAGACACACGACCATGGTCGAAACCGCAAGCGAGAGGAATGCCGCAAACCGGGGCCGCCTCATTCGACGACTCCAGTTTGCGCGACCCATCGGACCGGATTCGCTAGTTTTCTTAGAAGCTGTGCCCACTATGCCCTCCCAAGCGTTTTCAATACGACCTGAAGTTTCTTGCGACCGGCATCACCTGTGCTGTTCACGACGACCCTGTCGCCATTCAGAAAGATGAACCGGTCAGCTATTTGCATGAAGGAACGATCAGCAGAAGCGATGACCACAGTACTACGCCCCTGCTGCGTGCGGATCCAATTTTTGAAACACACCCGGCGATGGTTAGACAGACCGTTGGTTGGCTCAGAAAACAAATAGATCGAGGAAGGGCGCGCCATACTGCGTGCAAGGGCTAGTGACTTCAACGTTGCCGAAGGCATCTGCGCCAAATCAACATCCGTTAGCCGGGTGTCAATGCCTTTTGGCAGAAGGCTTTGGTCATCCAACAAATTCATATCAGCCAAAGCACTCATTATGCTGTCGTCAGTAAGAGACGGTGAAGCCAGTCGAAAATTCTGGGCAACGGTGCCGTAGAACAAAGAAGTGTCGTAGGTCGCGTAAGATATGGTTTTCCGCAACTCGTCCCGAGCTATCTGGCGAATGTCGATGCCGTCATGTTCAATCGTACCGGCCAAAGGTGAATAGAACCCGTCGATCAGATCCAGCACGGCAGTACGACCGGCCGCATCGCTTCCCATGATCAAAACCACTTCGCCTGGGTCACAATTGAAACTGGCCTGCGAAAGGACTGGCGCATTCAATGGGTCTGGCCGGTAAGTGACTGAAGAAAATGCAATCGCGCCACTAAGCGTCTTTTGGTGCGTTGGCTCCAGCCCCACCTCGATCTCTTCGCCAAGATCAAGGACCCGGTCTGCCTGAAGTCGACTGTTTCGGAATGACAGCAACTGGGGGCAGCTGGAGTACAGAGACTGAATTGGCGCGAGAATTTTGGACACCAAGGCAATCGAGGCAATTAACGCTCCAAAGCTGATATCCCCGCGCAATGCGCCATGCGCGCACAAGATTATGGCCCCCATCGTGGCAAGTGCCGTAACTGACTGAGCCAATGACTGCGCAAGCGCCTGA
Organism: Ruegeria atlantica; assembly: GCF_013032505.1. Taxonomy (GTDB): domain Bacteria; phylum Pseudomonadota; class Alphaproteobacteria; order Rhodobacterales; family Rhodobacteraceae; genus Ruegeria; species Ruegeria atlantica_F. The sequence goes on along the minus strand of NZ_WQCG01000002.1, from coordinate 394,108 downwards.
AATTGACGGCTACGGCGCGCTGCTGCTTCTGCTCGCTCTGCAAGAGGCATACAATGATGCAGCCATTGCTTTTGCATACCAAGACCGGCAATGGCACGCTGATGCACAATAGCGTCCTGAACGGCTGACTGGCTTGCCGCGCCGGCGTCGGCCGCTTTTTGATCCAGCCGTTTTTGGTGCGGGATGATAACTGCGCCGAGTAAGACCAATGTCGCAGCCAACCCGAGTGTCAGCAGCCCGACCTGTGGTGCGAGATATGCAAGAACCGCAAAGAAGATCACCACGAAGGGAAGATCCAGAAGGGTCGTCATAATCTGCCCGGTGAACGCATCGCGCAAAGATTCAAATTGGCGAAAGCGCGATAGCTGTTGATTTACATCCGCCTTCCGGAGTTGGCTCAGCGGTAGAGACATCAGCTTGCGAAACAGCGCAATCATCAATTGCCTCTCGCCACGCCAGCCTACATATGCGAGCGCTCGCGTGCGTGCATGGCGAAAACACAGGTCCGACGCCCCGACGATCACGACACCGATCATCAAAGACATTAACAAACTGACGGAACCTGACGGGATCACCCACTCATAGATACCCATGATCAACAGGGGCGCCATAAGCCCTAGAATGTTTGACAGCAATGAGGCGGTGAATAGCCAGGGAAACATCGGGCCCAACTCTGCAAAGGCAGAGCGAACAGTCGTGAACCGTCGGCCAGCTCGGTGATGCGTGAAACGGTCGATCCGGATAACCGTGCACCATTGACGGCGAGGCCGGAGGTGCCTCAGATCCGGGTTCTGATCGTCGCTGATCTGCAGTGTTTCGCCTGACTGGCTAAACGCCAGGTAGCATGCACCATTGTCCGGTATGATCAACGCCGGGCATTCGTGGTTGGTGATCTCGTGTTCACGACATCTGATCTGCGTGTAAGGAATATCGAGGTTATCCAGCGTCTCAAAAATGTCGCCCGGACGGAGTTGATCCAGGGTGTGCGGAAACGCCTCAAGCAGTCTGTCTTCAGTATTGCGCCAGCCACCAGTCAATAACAGCTTAAACAGCAAGCCGCTTGCCATCTGAGTATTCATTACGGTCATGCGGCACCTCTTTTCCAAGCCACCGCCGCCGCGCGTTCAAGATTTGCGTCCACTGCCCACGCTGCCAAATCCAGGGCGTTTGAAGTACGCAGGCGAACGCACTTGTCCGTTAGCTGCCTCAACCGAGGGTCCGGGCTGGCCATAAGTATCGTGGGTCTGGGTGAAACAGATTGGAGGTAATCAGCTAACGCCTGACGCTCCTTGGTATCAAGAACCGCTGTCGGTTCATTCATCAAAAGCACCCGCGGCTGCAGTGCCAAGGCTCGTGTCAATGCTATGAGGTGCCGGTTCACTGGATCGGCCTCAAAGCCGGTTCCGGTGTTGAGTAGGGTCGCATAGCCCATGGGCAAGCGGTGAATCCGGTTCTCTAACCCAAGTGCGACGGCAACCTGTTTGGCACGATCAACCGTGGCTGCGTCGCCGAAGGCGCTGATGTTTTCAAGAATTGTCCCCGACAGGATCGCAGGGTCGGTTTCCAACGCGACCAGCGCGTCGTGCCCGCGCCATCCAATCAGCTGCGAGGCTGGCGCGTCATCAATGAACAACCCACCCTCATCAGGCTCACGTTGCCCCGTCAATGCGTCAAAGAACGCTTCGGCCATCCAGCTTGCTTCGGGTTCGATCAATACGCCCTGTCCTTGGTCCACCTGAAAGCTTACTGGAGCAAAGCCTTCTTCTTTCGCCCGATGCATGGACATACCGGACGCTTTGATCTGACCCATTTGATAGTTGTAAAGTCTCGCGCATTGACCAGTTTCAATCTTCTCCATTTCGGTCAGACGTGCCCTTGAAAGGCTTGAGTTTTCGGACTGAACCCAAATCATCATGAGTTTGGTCAGAGGTTGGATAATCCGGCCATTCAACAACATGCAGGCGGCCAATTCGGCGACACCGATCAGGTCGATGATCACCAGATAGGCCCCCACCAATCCCATTGCAGCGACAGCCATCTGAGAAAAAATGGCTCCGAAGCTTTGCGAAAAACCTGCGAATTGAATCAATTTTCTGCTGATATCGACGGTCTGATCCTCAAGGAGTTCAAAGCGGCGGGCCATTTGTGGCTCCATCCGATTTGCCTTGACCGTGGGCATGTCAGACAAGATCTCAGACAAAAATGCGTACCGGCGTGTATCCAGGGATTTGCGGCGCTTAAACAGAGCCCACTGCCCCCGCTTCATAACAGTTGCAAAGACGATAACAACGCAGAATGCAGCCAGCGGCACCAAGACCACCCACCCCCCGATTAACGCGATCAGAATTGCGAACAAGACCGTAAACGGAAGATCAATCGAAAGCGTTTGCCCCTGCCCTGAATGGTAGTCCCGTAACTGGCCAATAGCTGCGTAGCGTTCGGAATAATTGCTCACAGGCTCGCGCGAGAAGGCCAGAGAATTCGCGTTCAACACTTTGGTCAAAAAGCGGCGATAGTTCCAAATGGCTGCCCCTTCGGCCGTGGTCGTCAAGAGGACGGCGCGGCAGTGCCGCAACAACAACTCCATGCCTGCACCGATCACCAGCACAACGGTCAAAATACGAAGGGTTTCGTTAGACTGGAACGGAATGACACGGTCGAATATCAGCAGGATGGATATCGGCATCAGCAAAGACAGAATATTCATAGTCAGGGAGGCAACCCAAAGCGGGATGTCAAAATGCGGTGCCGAGATACGACCGACAAATCCACGCGGTTCCATGATGGTTCTCACCCCCTTGGTCTTTTTTGCAGGAGTGGCCGGTTGACCTTTAAAACTCGTAAACCCGATGGCCAGTGATTTCTAAAAACTTCCTTTAAATTTAATCGCTTAATTGCCCCCATTAGGCGAACGCATGCTACCAAATATTGTGAATCAGCTGCTGTTTGGGGATGTGTGTCATGGGTAAACTGGAAAACAACCTGGATTTTCACGCAAAGTCCGCGCGGGCCGCTATGGACGAAAAGCAGGAAATCGCCTCTCATCTTTCCCGCAATGCAACCGGACCAAGTGAAGATCCCACGCGTAGTACATTGCACACAGGCCAACAATTCTCTGGTACGTTGGACAGAAAAGCTCTGAGTGAGGGGGCGCCCGACCAGCTGAGCCCTCAAACAGTTCATCAGCAACAATCCAGCAGTGAGACAGGCGCTGACACCGTCACCACTCTGCATACTTCAACGAATAAGGCGAATGGCAGGACGGCCCGGATTGGCGAGGCAGACGAAAAGGGAAGTTTCGAAAATACCGCTGCGGCGGAAACATTCAGAACTGCGATCTCAACTTCCCAAACGATCGAAAGCGTGGACAAAACAAACGCCACAGGGCCCGCTTCTCGTCCAGATTTGCTCGAATTATCCGATATGGATGCAACCGAGATAGCATCACCAGACACACGGCCAGAAAACAGCGCGCCGAAAGCGATCACTTTGGACAATTCTTCTATCGCTGAGAACGCTGAGGGTGCGGTGATCGGGAACATCTCCGTTGGGGATCCGAATACCTCCGACGCGCACAGCTTTGATGTCTCAGATGACCGATTTGAAATCGTGGATGGCAAGTTGCAGCTGAAACCTGACATTTTGCTGGACCATGAAGAAGCGGAACTCATCGAGGTCGACGTCACTGTCACGGACGCTAGCGGGGTCTCTCTGACAGAGCGCTTCAACATCGACGTTCAGGACATGAACGAGGGTCCGACGGGTCTGGCGTTGGACAACTTCACTGTTGCCGAGAACGCTGAAGGTGCGGTGATCGGGAACATTTCCGTCGTGGATCCGGATGCCTCGGACACGCATAGCTTTGCAGTCTCAGACGACCGATTTGAAATCTTGGATGGCAAGTTGCAACTGAAACCCGGAATTTCGCTGGACCATGAAGAAACGGAACTCATCGAAGTTAACGTTAAGGTCACGGACGCTGGCGGGATCTCTCTGACAGAGCGCTTCAATGTGGACGTTCAGGATATGAACGAGGGTCCGAATGGTCTAGCGTTGGACAACAGTGCCGAAAACCTAATCCAGAATGGTAGCTTCGAAGAGTTTGACCTGAACAAAGGCAAGTGGAAAGGCTTCGGTGCGGATGAAAGCGGGTCCTGGCAGGACGCGCATGGACTGGAAATCTGGGATCATCTCGGCGGCATAAAAGCGTCCGATGGCGATCAGTTGCTTGAGATGGATCATGGTCGAGGTATCGACAGCATTTCTCAGGTCATCAAGACAGAAGACGGTCAGCTTTATGACCTGGGGATCGACCTGCGTGAGCGTCTCGCAGGCGGAACCGATACTGTCGAGGTCTTATGGAACGGTAATCTGATCGCTGAGCTGGATCCGCAATCCGCTGATTGGGAGACATTCCAGCTGCAGGTCGTTGGAACAGGTCAGGACACGCTGGAACTGCGTGAACCTGAGGGTCAGAACGATACCTATGGTGCGTTAGTCGATAACATCACGTTGACCAGCGCCGAGCAGACGGTGGCTGAAAATGTCGATGGTGCTGTTGTGGGTCAACTCAGTTTCGATGACCCGGATCAGCACGACACTCATCGGTTCGAAATCTCAGATGACCGGTTCGAAGTCGTCGACAATCAATTGCGCCTAAAGCCCGGCGTTGCGTTGGACTATGAAGAGGCGACATCCGTCAGCGTTGATGTATCGGTGATTGACGAAGGCGGGTTGCGTCAGACCGAAAACTTTACGGTAAACGTGACCGATACTGCCGAGATGACGTTTTCGTCAGGTTTTCATGCCAAATACTTCGATGTTGATCAGCGCCTTTCAAAGCTGGATGATATCAACTGGATAGCCGATCCGACGCATGAGGAAGTTACTTCTGAAATCAACTACGCCAACGGTCGAGACTCATTCTGGGATGAAGGCTCAAAAGACACTTTCGGTGTGCAGATCAATGGCAATATCGAGGTCGAGGAAGGCGGAGTATTCACCTTCTTTCTGGGTGCCGATGATGGCGCGATGTTGGTGATCAACGGAAAACCGATCGTTGATAACGACGGCCTTCACGGATTTCGGACACGAACCGGTGAAATTGAGTTGGAACCGGGGACGCATTCGATCGAAATCCGTTACTTCGAAAATTACGGGCGGGCGGGATTGAAGCTTGAATGGGAAGGCCCCGGTCTGGACGGGCGCGAAGTGGTCACAGCGCCGGACCTATCCGAAGCACAGACCGTATCCGGCATGCCGCTGGCGATCGATGTGGATATGGGACCACTTGCCGTCACCGGTAAAACCGCATTCGAACTGACAGGATTGCCAGCTGGAACAATTGTCGAGGCCGGTGGCGCTACGTTCACGGCTAACGTGGACGGGATGGCAGCGCTGGATGGCTGGCAAGGTGGGATGTTCACCGTTACTACGCCGTCAGAATTTCAAGGAACGGTTGAAGCGGCCCTGCGTCATTCTACGTCAACCGGAGAGAACAACAGTAACGACGGCGTGCAAAGCCTGACGTTCGAAGTTGCTGCGGCTGACCTGACGCCGCCTGAAGCGAAGATGGTGGGCGGATTTCATGCCAGCTATTTCGACATGGACAACAGGTTGTCGAAGTTGGACGATATTGACTGGTCCGCGGAACCCTCCCACCAGGAATTTGTGCCTGAAATCAACTATGAAAATAGTCGGAGCTCGTTTTGGGAAGGCGGTTCAAGGGATACGTTTGGAACAAAGCTCGAAGGTAAAATCACCATAGAAGAAGGCGGTACCTACTCTTTTTTTGCTGGTGCGGACGATGGTGTCGCGGTCTTTGTAAACGGTGAAAAGATCGTGAACAATGGTGGTCTGCATGGGTTTCGAACGCGGTCCGGAGAAATCGATCTGGACGCGGGCACCTATGACATCGAAGTCCGGTATTTTGAAAATTACGGCCATGCTGGGTTGAAATTGGAATGGGACGGGCCGGACACAACTGGGCGTGAGCTTTTGCAGGCAGACCCACAACCGACAGCCGACGAAACCGGAACATTTGAGTTGGGAATCGAACTGGACCATGCAAGTGATCAGGCATTGGTCTCACTGGAAGGTTTGCCGCCAAATACGCTGCTGATCAGCGGTAAGGATGCAGTGATGACGGATGGCGGACCTGCGGATCTTTCCGGCTGGGACCTCGATTACCTGCAGATATCTCCGCCGCCGGGTTTCGAAGGCGTAATCGAAGGGGATATCCTGGTGGCGGATACCGGGTTTAATGGCGCGCAATTAACTTCAGAGTTTCCATTTGCGCTGGAAAACGGGCCGACCGATGGGGCCGCAAAGGGCACCAGCGCTGATCTGCCTGAAACGCTTGGGGCGACAATGCAGGTCGAAACGCCCGGGCCCTGGCACGTGGAACTGACGCAAAGCGATGCCGAAAACGACGGCGATATCATGGCAGAGGCGGTGTTGAACTGCCCAGGCTCTGAGATATCGTGTATTGAGACCGAAGCCAATGAGCGCATTGACTGGTAGCTGCATTCAATATCGTTTTCGGGCCACAATCCATGTCGGGTTATATGTAAGTGAGACGCCAGACTCGGTTTTGAAATTCCGGGTATAACGCGCAGTAAAGTCGGCCAGACTGGTTTTTGTCCATACTTTCTGTGCACGCCCGTTGACCCCAGTTCTTCGAAGATGCTTGAGGACGTCTCGGGGCGTCTCAAAGTGCAGGACAGAAAGAGTTTCGCCGCAGGTGATGATTTCCAACTGGTCTTCAATCGCTGCCGCCAGTTCTTCAGATCGGCACAGGCCCGGCGCGCTGGCTGTTGACCCTACCTTGACCAGTTCGCGGTACTGTTCCGGTCCAAATCCTGAAACCGCCAACCACCCTCCCGGGGTCAATGCCTCGGCCGCGCGCTGCAAAAAGGTTGCGGGGTCGTACAACCACTGGATCATGGACGCCGACGTGATCAGATTAGGCTGAGGCGGCCATTCGATGACGTTGGCGTCGCCGCACAAGAAATCTGCGTTCGCCGCCATTGCGGTGACGACTGCCTCGGGTGACAGGTCATTGATCGTCAGGTGCCCAATGTCGAATGCACTTGTCATCAGATTCGTGAGGTGGCCGGTGCCACATCCAAATTCCAATGCGGTCGCGAAGCAACGCGGTGCGCCGCAGACCTGCATTTCACGGATAAGGCGATCGGCGATCTGGGCTTGTTGGCCGGCTGCATCGTGATAGCTGCGAAAACTGCGGCTGAAACTTCGCTGGACGCGGTCTGCAATGTGGGCGTTCATGCGATCCACTCTCTCCAACTTTGACCGTCGCGAAACGGGACATGAGGAGCGTCTATGCCACGCGCTGAGGACTGTTGGTGCGCCCACGCCGCCTCTTGCGCAGAACTTGGGATAATTCGGTCCCGCTGTGGTATCCAAATCCGGTCAAATGCAACCTCGGGTGCGTTACCGCGATCGATCACGGCGTGCAACTCTGACCGCGCGGCCTCAGGATCGATTTCGGGAACCGGCCCGTTCAACCCGGCGCGGCGACAGAACTTTGCGAAACTGGCTTCGGTCAGGTTGTCCGCAGTGGCGCGGATCATATCTTGCGCAATACCGCGCGCGGGGTCAGCCGGAAATAGTGTACCACTAACCGCAATCAGCCGGTCAGGACTAAATCCTGTTTGAGCCAACCAATGAGCCGCGGAGGTGACGCCAAAAGAAAAGGCTATCAAATTGACCCGATCATATTGCGCGATGTCAGACAGAGGATTTCCAAGGTCGTGATAGTCGTCGACAAACAGTACATCGCTGTCTGCCGCGAGCCCGGCGAACGGTGCAGCCCCCAGAGCCCAACCTCCAAAAATCAGGATCAGTTCTTCCGTGCCTGAGCACGACAACCACCGTTGTTTCATGACAGGCCTCGGACAAGCGACACCATCGCCGATGTTACGCGGCTCAATTCATCGGCAGAGATGACATAGGGCGGCATACAATAGATGTTGTGGGCGAATGGGCGCAACCACACGCCGGTCTCGGGTGCTAAAGCATGTGCAACCGTCGGATCGACCCAATGCTCCATTTCGATAACACCGATTGCTCCGAGCACGCGGACATCAACCACACCGGGCAATTCACGTGCCGCGGCAAGCTCTTGCTTCATCTGGTCGGCAATCGCGCGCACCTCGGCGCGCCAATCTCTGACCGATAGCTGTTCCAGACTCGCCACTGCAGCTGAACAGGCCAGTGGGTTGGCCATATACGTCGGGCCATGCATCAGGACGCTGGCTTCGCTTTCACCAATTCTGCGCGCAACGTTCTCTGTCGCGGCGGTTGCAGCCAGCGTGATATGGCCACCTGTCAACGCTTTACCCAAACAGATGATGTCGGGAACCACCTCGGCATGATCCATTGCAAACAGTTCGCCCGTGCGGCCAAACCCGGTTGCTATTTCGTCAAAAATCACGAGAATATCATGCGCTTTGCACAGTTCTTGCGCTCGTTGTAGCCACTTGGGGTGATAGAAATACATACCACCCGCACCCTGCACCACCGGCTCAAGGATCAATGCTGCAATGTTTTCGGCTTTGGTCTCCAGCAACTCTTGCAACGCATCCAGCCCATTCAGGGTCGGATCATCCGTCCATTCCTGTTCCAACGAGATCGGTGGACGTGGCAAGAAATGCTGGATTGACAGAGCTCCACTGAACAACCCATGCATCCCGTTCACAGGATCGCAAACGCTCATCGCTTTCCAGGTGTCCCCGTGGTATCCGCCGCGAATGGTCGCGAATTGCTTCCGACCAGTATGACCCAGTGCCATCTGATACTGCACCGCCATTTTCAAGGCGACTTCAATCGCAACCGATCCGCTATCGCTGTAGAAAACTCGGTCGATCCCACCCGGCAACAGCTCGATCAGCTTCCGACCCAGTTCAATTGCGCGCTGATGCGTCAAGCCGCCGAACATGACATGGGGCAATTGGTTTAGCTGTTCCTGCATCGCAGCAATGATGGCCGGGTGACGATGACCGTGCACCGCACACCACCAAGACGACATAGCGTCAATCATGCGAGTGCCATCGTCGCGTGTCAGCCAAACCCCTTCCGCTTCGGTGATCAAGTGCATCGGTCCGGGGTTCAAAACATTTGTATAAGGATGCCACAAATGGCGGGCGTCAAATTCCAGTCCGGTCACAGGGCCCTCCGAATTGTTTCCGTGTCGATTGCTTCGAAGGCATCTGACAGCGTTTCCCGTGAGAGGGTTTCAAGATGTGGCAAGCGACCCAAATGGGTGATCTGACACATCTGAGCGATGGTCTGTTCAACGTCCGGCACAGCATCGCCAACAAACGCGACACCGACGACGTTACATCCCGCGTTCCGCAAGGCCATCAGGGACAGACTTGTGTGGTTGATCGTCCCCAACGCGGTGCGCGCTACAAGAACCACGGGTGCTTGCCACTCCGAGATTACATCAAGAAAGAATGTCGAGCGATTCAGCGGCACCATGACCCCGCCTGCCCCTTCCACGACCAAAGGTCCCTTGACCTGAGGCAGCGTCAGCCGATCAGGCAAAATCTCAACACCCATGTCTTCGGCCGACAAATGCGGCGAGGCCGGCATGTTCAGTCGATAGGCTTCGGGCACGACTTCGGCACCCGAAAGCGCCAAGACTGTTTCTGTATCCGTCGCATCCTCAAGCCCCGATTGCACTGGCTTCCAATAGGTCGCGCCAAGAGCGGCTGTCAGCCCCGCCGCAAAAACTGTCTTTCCGACACCGGTGTCAGTGCCTGCCACGATTACAGCGCTCATGCCGCCTCCGCCTGTTGCTGCGCCAGTGTTTCGAATAAGTCGTTTATGTCCTCCTTGCCAACGTTACCGGTGATCGAAACACGCAACCGCGATGTGCCGCGTGGCACGGTCGGCGGCCGGATACCACGGACATCAAAACCTTTGGCCTGTAGTTTTTCGGCCGTTTCCATGGTTTTGGCGTCATCACCCAGAATGATGGGGATAATGTGACTGTTAAGCGCCTCTTTGGGTATTCCGAACTGACGTGCGATGGTATGCGCGTGGCGGGTTCGGGACTGGGCGTTCAGTATCAACGAACGATCCGTTTGCAAATGCTGCAGCACCGCCCGAACCAGGGCCGCATTGAAGGGCGACGGGGCTGTCGCGAAGATAAACGGCCTCGCGCGGTTGATCAGTGTTTCGATGATCACCCGCGGGCCGCAAATCAACCCGCCCGAAACCCCCAATCCTTTCCCGCAGGTGTGCAGAGTCAGCAGATCAGCCTCCAGGCCATGTGCCAAGCCTCTACCGTTCGGACCAAAAACTCCGGTCGCGTGGGCCTCGTCCACGACCAATATGGCGCCATGTCTAAGGGCGAGATCCGATAGCGCGTTCAGAGGCGCAATGTCGCCTTCCATTGAATAGATGCTTTCCACGGCGATCCAGATTTGGCCCGTTCCGCCCTCTGCCAACCATTCCTCAATTGTCAGGCGGGCCGCTGCCACATCGTTATGGGCAAACGCACGTGTTTGGGCACGCCCCATCCGCATGCCTTCATGCGCACTGGCATGAACCAAAACGTCATAAAGGATCAGGTCTTCGGCTGCTGGGAGGGTCGAAAAAATTGCCTGATTTGCCTGAAAACCCCCGCCCATGAACAAAGCCGCCTCAGCGTTGAAAAACGCGGCAGCCTCATGTTCCAGCGCCTCATGCTCAGGGTGATTGCCCCGCAACAGACGAGAGCCCCCGGATCCCAGTGGCACACCCCGCCCCAATGCCTTTTGGGCTGCATCCCGCAGGAGCGATGATTGTGCCAAACCAAGGTAATCGTTGGAAGCAAAGTCCCGACCGCACCGAGGTGCCAACACCCGGCGACGATGCCGGGTGCCCAGCAATTCAAGCATCGAGCTCAAACGACTCAATGCCTTCATTCAGCAGCATCCAGGCAGGATTTTTCAACTGACGTTTCTGCCTGTAGACCCAGCTTCTTGAATAGAATGGCGTCAGTGTCTTCTTCGGGGTTTTCTGCCGTCAAAAGCGTTTCACCTACAAACATTGAGTTAGCGCCAGCGAAGAAGCACATGGCCTGCAATTCATCAGTCATGTCGCTGCGCCCTGCGGACAGACGAACATAAGACTGCGGCATCATTATCCGTGCCACGGCTATTACCCGCACAAAGTCGATCGGGTCGATGGGCTTCGCGTCTGCCAATGGTGTGTCTTCCTGCGGCATCAGCATGTTGATCGGCACTGAATCCGGTGCCGGGTTCATATTGGCCAAAGTGACAAGCATATCGACCCGGTCCTGAACCTCTTCGCCCATTCCGAGGATACCGCCGGAACAGACCTTGATACCCGCTTCCTGCACACGGTTCATCGTGTCAATCCGGTCTGCAAAGGTGCGAGTGGTGATGACTTCGGGATAGTACCGTTCGGACGTGTCGATGTTGTGGTTGTAATAATCAAGCCCGGCGTCGCGCAAACGGACCACCTGATTGTCGTCCAGCATGCCAAGGGTCATACATGTTTCCATCCCCATCTCGCGCACGCCTTCGACCATGGCAACAAGGGCATCCATATCCCGGTCTTTGGGTTCGCGCCACGCAGCGCCCATGCAGAACCGGGTTGCCCCACCGTCGCGCGCCTTGCGCGCTTCGGTCAGAACGCGCTGAACCTCGATCAATTTGGAGGCCGACAGCTTTGATCCGTTCCGCGCCGATTGCGAGCAATAGGCACAATCCTCGGCGCATCCACCGGTTTTGATCGACAATAGTTTGGATGTCTGAACCTTGTTGGGATCAAAGTTTTCGCGGTGCACTGTCTGAGCGCGAAACAGCAGATCCATCAACGGAAGGTCATACAACGCTTGGGCAGCTTCGCGGGACCACAGCGGGGAGGTGTTTTTCATTTTATAGATACTTTTCGAAAACTCTCATGGCTGCGAATACTTTTATAGATAAAGATCACGATCACAACAAGAATCTGGCCATTGCGTCACTCGGGCGGAATTATGCGAATGACTCCTGTGGTACGCACGTCCGCACTAGGCCCGGCAAGAAAAGCCACCCGTCTCAAATCGACACATATTGCTATGATTGGGCTAGCAGACCACAATGGTATTCAGTACCTCATTACCCCTCATGGGCCGCGCCGCTGTAAACGCGTCGAATACCAGTGTCACACGTTTGTATTGCAAGTCATGCAAAAGGCGCGTCGACCAACATATTGAAAGGATCCGAATGACCTCCTCCAGCCACTTTTTGATGTCTCGTCGCCAGTTCCTTGCCACAACGACCGCCAGCGCCGCGGCAATCACTCTGCACCCGTTTTCGGCCGCTGCCGCTGACAATCAGGCGCATCTGCGGATCATGGAAACAACCGATATCCATGTGCATGTGTTCCCTTACGATTATTACGCGGACAAGCCGCGCGATACCGTGGGCCTGTCGCGCACGGCATCGATCATCAACGATATTCGGTCCGAAGCGACCAACTCGTTGCTGGTAGACAATGGTGACTTTTTGCAGGGAAACCCGATGGGTGATTACATCGCCTATGAACGCGGCATGAAGGAAGGCGACGCCCACCCAATCATAACCGCCTTCAATACAGTCGGCTATGACGCTGCGACCTTGGGCAATCACGAATTCAACTACGGCTTGGATTTTCTGGAAAAATCGCTCGCTGGCGCTGATTTCCCTGTCGTGTTGGCCAACGTAGCCAAAGAACAAGGTGCAGGGCCACGTGATGATAAGACCCTGGTCAAGCCTTACGCCATTCTGGACCGGGAAATTGAAATGGGCGACGGCAGCAAGCATCCAATCAAGGTCGGCGTCATTGGCTTTACACCACCTCAGATCATGAATTGGGATCGCAAGCATCTGGAAGGCAACGTTCAGGCCCGAGACATTGTCGATACTGCGAAAGCCTATGTACCAGAAATGCAAGAGCAAGGCTGCGACCTGATCATCGCCCTGTCGCATTCGGGTATCGGTGAGGCAGACCACACCGACGGGATGGAGAACGCCTCAGTCGCGCTGGCTGGCGTCGATGGCATCGACGCGCTGGTCACAGGCCACAATCACCTGGTCTTCCCTTCGCCCACCTTCGCGGATCGTCCAGGCATCGACGTCGAAAAAGGCACGCTGTTGGGTAAACCTGCGGTCATGGGCGGATTCTGGGGCTCGCATCTGGGCCTGCTAGACCTACTACTGGAACGCAGCGGAGACGAATGGCGCGTCGTCACAACGACATCCGAGGCCCGCCCGATCTCAAAGCGCAACGAAGACCGCTCGATCACCGCGCTGGTTGGCGACGACCAGACCGTTCTGAATTCGGTTGCCAAAGATCACGACGAAACACTGGCATATGTGCGCCGCGCCGTTGGCAAGACGTCTGCGCCTTTGCATAGCTATTTTGCGCTCGTCGCGGATGACCCGTCGGTGCAAATCGTGTCGATCGCGCAAAAGTGGTATGTCGAAGAGATGATGAAGGGCACCGAACACGAGGGGCTGCCAATCCTATCGGCCGCTGCCCCGTTCAAGGCCGGTGGCCGTGGTGGACCAGAATACTATACCGACGTCCCAGTGGGCGATGTAGCCATCAAAAACGTAGCTGACCTGTACCTCTATCCAAACACTGTGCGGGCGGTTCGCGTGAACGGCGCGCAGGTCCGGGGCTGGTTGGAGCGTTCGGCGGGTATGTTCAATCAGGTCGAGCCCGGCTCAGCTGACGCAATCCTGCTGAACCCGGAATTCCCGTCCTATAATTTTGACGTAATGGACGGCGTGACCTATCAGATCGACCTGTCCCAGCCTTCGCGCTTTGGGCCAAAAGGTGAAGAGTTGCACCCCGACGCCGCGCGGATCGTGAACCTGTCCTTCAACGGCACTCCGATTACCGACGATATGGAGTTCATCATTGCCACCAACAATTACCGCGCTTCGGGCGGTGGCTCATTCCCGGGTGCGATGGGTGACACGATCGTCTTCGAGGCGCCGGATACCAACCGCGACGTCATCGTACGTTACATTGTCGAACAGGGTACGATCGATCCAAAAGCCGACGCCAATTGGTCTTTCGCCCCACTCGCGGATACTACGGTTCTGTTCGAAACCGGACCAAAGGCCCGCGACTATATGGACGATGTCAAAGGGGTGTCGATCGAAGATGCCGGCGAAGGCTCCGATGGCTTTGCCGCGTTCCGCATCAAACTATAAGCCAAAGAGGTTTTCTAAAGGCCGCCGTCTTTTCCAGAGGGCGGCGGTCGCTCACTACAGAAGAACGGTTGTTTAACTCCGAAATCCGGGTTGCTGTGCATTCAGTCAAGCTCGCCGCTTTCTGACATCAAAATAGCCAGCGGTCGCGTGGAATGGATTTGCGACAAGATGATCATCACAACGGCGGTCAACGGTATTGCCAGTATGGTGCCTGCCAATCCCCACATCGCAGTCCAGATCGTAAGGGAAAACAGCACCATGAACCCGCTCAGGTTCACCGAGTTCCCGACCAATCGGGGCTCAAGAAAATTTCCGACAAACAGCTGCGCCGCCATAAGCGCGCCCAACGCGACAACTGCGTGCCAAATACCACCGAATTGCACGAGGCTGAGCATGACGGGAAACAGGACACCCACGATAGAACCCAGATACGGAATATAGTTCAGGAGCCCAATCAAAATGGCCCAGAACATCGCGAATTCGATCCCAAGCAACAGCATGATTAAGTATGAGATCACGGCCAGGATGACGTTGATCAGGGTCTTGGCGCTCAGGTAGCTGCCGATTTTCTGGTTAATCTGAGCGACGATTTTCAGCGACCGGTCTGCTGTTTCAGCATCACCCAGCGCCTTTCGAACCTTTTCCGGCATGTCATCCAGATCGGAAAGGATGAACACGATATAAAGGATCGTCATCATCAAGACCGTGCCGAAACCCTGCACCGTAGACAGCGTTCCCTGCACAAATCCCAGGATATTGAACTTGCCAGCAAGCGTCTGTTCGATCGTGGACCAATCCGGCAGTTTTTTAACGCCCAGCATGGCCATTACCGAGTCAAGCAGCGCCTTCAGGTTGGTTTGATACTGTGGGATGTTCTGTGCGACTGCTTGTGCGTTTGCCTCAAGGAATACTCCGATCAGAACCAACATCAGAAAGATGGCAAGCAGCGCAAGCAAACGGCGGCCTCTGCGCGGAATGTGTCGCAACCCTGGAACACGGCCGATTGTCGAAGCGGTCGAGTCCAGAATGTAAATCCCGATAATGCCCAACAGGACCGGTAGAAAGATGCTTTTGCCCAGCACAAGTAGCCAACCGATGACGAACGCGACGATCAGGCCAGATGCAAGTTTTGTCACGTTAAACTGCAGGATATCTTCGCTTTCGGTCGGACGCATGGTTCCTTTTGTGCCGGGTTCAAGTGCTATATTCAACTTTTATTCACGCAGATTGGACACCTTAAGCGCGGTGACGGCTGCCCGGTGCAGGAGGTGTTTCGCGACCGCCGGCAAAACACTGCGCGATCGACATCCATTCCGCAGCAACCGGCCCCTCTACCTTCAGCGATGTATCCGCAATGTTGCGTGTTTGGGCTGATACCTGCGCGAACTCCACCGCAGATCCTGTTATCCGGTTGACCCCTTGTTCACCGAACTCCCACAAGGCTCCGGACGGTGCGGTCAATTCCAATCGTGGCATCGCCTCTGGTACGGGTTTGCCGTTGACCTGATAGGCCCAACCAAACGTGTTAATCCCCAGAATGACGATGTTTTTTATCCGGTCCCGTTCGACGCGCTCTATGCCAAGAATATCAAAAACCTCTTGTCCATGCGCCCATGTTTCCATCTGACGGGCGGTCATTGACGAGCGCACCGACATATCCGGGCCGGCCCATTTCACCCGGTGTTTGGGGTTGAGATCAGCCCACCGTTTGCCAATGTCCGTGTAAAGTGCCCGCCACGCTTCGCGCAGCTCGTTCCCACGCAGCAAGATCGCTTTATTTTCCGCCGCACGTAGCCCTTCAGCCTTTGCTTGGGTGAAAAGTGCCCCAATCCGTGCAGTAAACGCGTCAGGGTCCTGAAGCGACAAATCGGCCATTTGGTTCCAATAGTGCAGGTGCACCAGAACGTCGTTCAACGTCCATCCCTTGAATTGGGTTTGGGTGGACCATTGGTCGCCCGAAGCATCGGCCAGAATGGCAAACAATGCCTCGCTTTCTTCCAGAAAATCGGTTGCCTGTTGCACTGCGTCTTCCTTCGATCTTGTTTTGGCTGTCTTCGATGGGTCTGGATGCCTTTGGAGAGAGGCGACAGCCGATTCACATCCAAATCCATCTACGTTTCATCAATCTCGATCAATACATCCCCCGCATTCAACTGCTGGCCAACCTCAACATGGACAGAGGTGACGACCCCATCAACGCCAGCGGTGATCTGGTGCTGCATTTTCATGGCTTCGAGAACAGCCAACCGATCTCCCTTGGACACGTTCTGACCCGGTTTCGCGGACACCTCGACCAAGGCGCCCGGCATGGGGGCGGTAACGCGGCCGCCAGCAACGGGTTCCGCACCCAGCGCACCCGGGCGCAGGCGTCTAAAAATCAAACGTTCGGGGCCAATGGCGATCTGGGCTGTGTCGTGCGTTATGTGTGTGGCGGCATCTACGGTCTGGGCATTTATGCGCGCGCGAACCTTTCCGTTGTCACACTTGGTGCACGAGACATCATACGAGTCGCCATAGACCCAAATCGTCCACCCACCCGGGCGGGCGAGTGCGCGCGTTTGTATCTCCGTGTCTCTATAAGCAAACGTCGTAGCAAACGGCGGCAACGCCGCACTGGCCCAACCAAGCTGGTCGGCTGAGACATAGCCCGCCGTTGCCCTGGCACGGGCCTGATCCGCATCCAACAACAGCGCTGTCGCCAATGCGATGTCTCGGGCATTTACTTCGTACGCAGGAAGGCCTTCGGGATAAGTCCGATCCAGAAACGTTGTCGTTGCTTCGCCGGAGATGAAGAATTTGTGCTGTAAAATATCGTCCAAAAACGGTGCATTCGTTACCGTTCCCAGCAAAATGGTTTCTTTCACAGCCATAACCAGCCGCGTGCGTGCCGTTTCGCGGGTTGGGCCATGCGCAATGATCTTTGCGAGCATTGGGTCATAGAAAGGAGATACATCTTGCCCTTGTTGGATACCTGCATCCACACGCACACCGTGGCCGGATGCAGCTTGCCAGAAATCAATTGGGCCGATTGCCGGAAGAAACCCGTTCGCGGGGTCTTCGGCATAAAGGCGCACTTCGATGGCGTGGCCATCCAGGGTGATGTCTTCTTGGGAGACTGAAAGTGCGTCACCTTGTGCGACTGAGATCTGCAGCGCCACAAGATCAAGGCCCGCGACCATTTCGGTAACCGGATGTTCAACCTGCAGACGGGTGTTCATTTCCAGGAAATAGAACGTGCCGGATGGTTCCAGAAGGAATTCCACGGTTCCGGCGCCGCAATAGCCCACAGCACGGGCGGCCTCAATCGCCACAGCCCCCATTTGGGCACGCAATTCTGGCGTCATGGCCGGGCTTGGGGCTTCTTCGATAACTTTCTGGTGGCGGCGCTGAACCGAGCACTCTCTTTCGCCCAGATGAATCACGTTCCCATGCCCATCGGCAAAAATCTGAAATTCGATATGGCGCGCATCGCTGATCGCTTTTTCAAGGATCAGCCCGCCGGATCCAAAAGCGCTCTCGGCCTCAGATCTTGCGATTGAAATCGTCTCGGGAAGTGCCTCAGCGGACTGGACGAGACGCATCCCGCGCCCGCCCCCTCCTGCTGCGGCTTTAACCATGATGGGGAAGCCAATTTTGCAGGCTTTTGCTGTCAAAGCGGTATCAGATTGTTCATCGCCTTCATACCCCGGCACGCAGGGCACACCGGCATCTGTCATCAGGCGTTTGGCAACGGCCTTGTCGCCCATCAGCCGGATTGCCTCGGGTTCGGGTCCGATAAAAGTTAGGCCCGCAGCGCCAACTGCCGCCGCAAACTCTGCGTTTTCGGACAAAAACCCGTAACCCGGGTGGATCGCCCCTGCCCCGGTTTCCTGCGCGGCCTCAATGATCTTTTCAGCTTTCAGGTAGCTGTCTCCGACCGGTCCTTCCCCGATCCAAATCGCTTCATCGGCAAGGTCGACATGCGGGGATTGTGCGTCAGCGGTTGTGTAAACTGCCACGGTGCGCAGTCCAAGCGACCGGGCAGTTCGCAGGATACGCACCGCGATTTCACCGCGGTTGGCAATCAGAAGCGTATCAAAAGTCATGCCTCAACCCCTGCCGTTCTTTGTTTTGGATGGGAACTTCGCGAATTGTTCAGCATGGTCAGAACCTGTGCACCCCGTACGAACTGGGTTTGACCGTCCGCGCACGACCTTCAAGGCAGGTTTCAAGGCAAAAGCCCAGCACACGCCGTGTGTCGCGCGGGTCAATTACGCCGTGATCTATGCACCGACCCGAGGTGTAGAACGCATTCTCCTGTTTGGTGAAGTGCTGCGTAATTGCTGCTTTTTGTGCGGACAACTTGGCTTCGTCCGGATCAATCCCCTTCCGTTTGAACCCAGCCCGCGCGACCATTTCCATCGTTCCGGCTGCCTGCTCGCCACCCATCACACCCGTTGCTGCATTGGGCCACGCAAACAAGAAGTCCGGGTCATAGGCATAGCCGCACATTCCATAATTGCCCGCACCGAAACTTGCCCCGATATAAAGCGTGATCTTTGGCACGTTAACCGAAGTGACGGCCTGAATCATCTTGGCGCCATGTTTGATCATGCCGCCCTGTTCATATTGCGTACCGACCATAAAACCCGTTATATTGTTCAAAAAGATCAGTGGGATATCAGCCTGTCCGCACAACTGAATGAACTGCGCGGCCTTGTTTGCCCCGGCGGGATCAAGTGGTCCGTTGTTTCCTAGGATGCCCACGGCGATACCGTTGAGCACGGCCTGCAAACAAACCGTCGCCGGACCATAACCGGGTTTGAAATCCTCAAAGTCCGAGCCATCCACGATACGTGCAACAACTTCGCGGACGTCATAGGGAACACGGTAATCGGTTGGAACAAGACCCGCGATCTCATCCGCATCGTATTTCGGCGGCTGTACCTCTTTGCTGCGACGCACGGGCAAAGATTTGTTCCAATCTAACCGAGCCATTACGTTCCGCGCGATTTCGATTCCGTGCGCATCGTCCTCGGCCAGGTAGTCGACCAGCCCAGATGTGCTGGCGTGCATCTCGGACCCGCCCAGATCGCGGTCATTTGCTTTTTCACCTGTCGCTGCGTGGACCAGCGCGGCCCCAGCTAGTGCAGCCATACCATTATTCTTTACGCCAACCACATAATCCGCAAGACCGGGCATATAGGCCCCACCGGCGGTTGACGGGCCGTGTAGTACTGCAATGTTGGGCAAGCCAGCGGCCGAATGGCGGGCAAGGTTGCGGAACAGTTTTCCGCCATTGGCCCAGAACTCGACCTTGTATTCCATCAAGTTTGCGCCGGCGCTTTCGACAAGATGCACGAATGGCAGGTTCTGTTTCCATGCCATGTCCTGCGCGCTCAGGAATGCTGCGGCCGACATTTCGACCATTGCACCAGCCTTTATCCCCGCATCATCGACGATAATCATGCAACGCACACCGGAGACAAAGCCGATACCGACGAGGAGCGACGCGCCCGGAACAGATTGTTCCGGATCATCGACATCGACGCAATAGCCTGCCAAACCATGCAGCTGTAAAAAAGGCATTCCAGGATCCAGCAACTGGGCCAGTCGGTCACGGGGTGTGATCTGACCCCGGGCCTCCATCCGTTCGCGCCGTTTTTCTGAAAGGGCGATTGGACGTGCTTCAAGTGCGCGCATCTCATCGACCAGCGCCAGCATATCGGCCCGGTTTTTCGCAAAGACCTCAGAGTCGCGGACGATCTGGCTGACAAAACCCATCAGACGCCTCCTTGTTCGGGGTGTACGAATAACTCTGCCGGAATCTTGATCGGTGTGGCCAGCAATATCTGAGAAAAGCTTTTACCTTGTGCATCATTACGCAGGGAAGCTATGCCGCCGCCACCCAGCGCATTGTTCAGCAAAATGTTCATGGAATGCGTACCGGGCAGATAGAAACGATCGACCCTGCCACACAGGGAGTCAGAGAATACGTCTGCCAGCGATGCTTCGGTCAGCGCTGCCCAAATGTAGGGGAGATATGCTGCATGGCGCGCAATAACCCCGATGTTAGCAATATCGCCTTTGTCGCCAGACCTTGCCCATGCAAGATCTTCTAAGGGGTGTGTGACCCACTTGTCTACGCTTTCATTGGCCGGTTCCGGCGCTTTGATCCCAACAGGCACTGGCTCTTGCGGGTAGGTCTTTGGCGGTGTGTAAGCGATGCTCTCGCCGTCCATCGTCACACGAAGGTTTACAGTGTCCGCGGGCACCAGAAAGGAAAACAGAGCGACAACCGGCGAAGGTTTTGGCCGCCCTCCCCCAGTAAATATATGCAGTCCCGGTGGTGCAGCCAATGCAGCCCCGGTGATCTCACGCAAGAAGACACCAACGGCGCGGGGATCGTCGTGCTTCACAGCCGCTTTAAATGAGATCTCTTCGTATTCGCTCGTGCCGGGCCGTCCGCCGAAAGCCTCTACAGACACCTCACGATAATCGGGGGCACCCATTCGGTGCAGTACAGCGCGTGCGCGATCCAATCCCGCTTGGGCAAATGCATCCGATTTTTGTCGTGCGTCGCGCCCGTTGATCAGAAACGTCATTCCCGCGCGATACCCATCTGCCCAAGTGGCAGACACCTTTAGCTGCCCAGTCGGTGCGCGGCCTTTTGCGCCCGAGACGATTACTTGGTCCGGCGTTGATTGTTCGATCCTGACATCGGAAAAGTCGCAAACCACGTCCGGCAAGACATACGCTCGTGGATCGCCGATCTCATACAGCATCTGTTCACAGACCGACGCAGGGGTCACACATCCGGTCGTACCTTTCGGCTTTGTCAGGGCGATTTTGCCATCATCGCTGATCTCTGCGATCGGATAGCCAATTTTGGCGATGTCACCTGCCAATTTCCAGTCCGTGAAATTGCCTCCGGTCGCTTGGGGACCACATTCCAGAAGATGCCCCGCCAGCGACCCGGCAGCCAAAAAATCATGGTCTTCGTGCCGCCAACCGAAATGAGACATACAAGCGGCCAGCGTTAGTGCGCTGTCGACGCAACGGCCTGTGATGACTATATCAGCGCCTGCCCGCAGCGCCGCCAATATTGGCCCCGCACCGATATATGCATTGACCGAGGCGATTTTCTCAATCGGCGGCATGGGCGCACCGGAGAACATCTCGGTCCGATCAGCGAACTCAGCCGCATGGGGCAGCAGATCGTCGCCTTCGACAACTGCTATTTTCAAGTTCAATCTCAATTCAGCAGATTTGCCCCGCAACGCATCGGCGCAAGCTTTTGGGTTTACACCGCCTGCATTTGACAACACCTTTACGCCGCGCTCGGCGATTTTGCTCAAGTTTTGAGCCATAACTTCTGAGACGAAATCGACCGCATAGCCCTTTTCGGGATCTTTCAAGCGCGCGCGAGCCATGATCGACATGGTGATTTCGGCGAGGTAGTCGTAGACCAGAAAGTCAATCTGTGGGGCACGCAGCAATTGCTGTGTTGCATGAGCGGCATCCCCCCAAAACCCGCTTGCTCCTCCGATCCGCAGAGAATGTGTCACGCCACGTCTCTCCCGTTTTGGCGCGATCTGCAGTTTACAGACCGACTGTTCTGTTTTTATGATTTGCCGATCACGCTGGTCAACGATGATCTGCCACAGCGACGCCACGGAAGATGACGGAAACGATTCAAAAGAAACCCTCGGTCCAGGATCAAAGATCCCGGGATATGCAGGCAAAAATCTGCAATGCCACGGTCACGTGCCTTGATCAGATGGGATATGCAGAGACAACCTTTGCCAAGGTGCAGGCCAAAGCGGGTATCTCGCGTGGCGCAATTACGCATCATTTCCCTACGAAACAGGCTCTGGTCGCTGCGACCGCCTTGCAGCTGCTGAGCAAAGCGCAAATCCCGCCAGGGTCTCAGGATCGCGCACCTCAGCCGGTTTATGATCTGATCATGTCTGCCTGGGCCAATATCGTAAATTCCGCAGGCGGGCGCGCCATAGTCGAAATTCTGGTTGCTTGCCGTACCGACGCGGAACTGTTCGGACTGCTCGAACAAAGCCTGAGAGATTGGGACAAATCGAACCTGAGCCTGATCTCAGCCCGATACGCCAGCATATCGGGCGACCGTGATGATACCGCGCTTTTGTGGAGTATCACTCGAAACTTCCTGCGCGGCTTGCTGTTACATGAGAAATTTGTGTCCTCGCCGGAATACCTGACTCAGATGATGGATCGCTTTGCCCGCATGATGGAAAGCCAGCTTCAGCCCGGGCCGGAACATTACGTCGAGGAGGTCGAATGACACTGCCATCCCCTTTCATGACCCCGGAACGTGACGCTTTTCGCCGGAACTTTAGTCGCTTCGTCGACACTGAAATCAAACCTCACATTGACCAATGGGAGGCAAATCGCGGCGTCCCTTGGGAACTGCATGCCGCAATCGCCGAGTTTGGGGTCTTCGGCTTTGGGATTGATGAGAAATATGGTGGTCTGGGTTTTGACAACGCGTTCATGCGCCATGACTACAGCGAAATCCTGTTTGGCTGTGGTGCATCCGGTATCGGTGCCGCAGTCGGCGGGCGTACGATTTCAATCAGTCCAATTGCAAGATTTGCTTCGGAAGAATTCAAACTGAAGGTTCTGCCCGAGATTATCTCGGGACGCATGATGTCGGCGCTTGGGATCACCGAACCGGGCGCAGGTTCTGACGTGGCCAGTATACAAACCCGAGCCGAGCGCAAAGGCAGTAAGTGGATACTGAATGGGGAAAAAACCTATATCACCGGAGGGATGGATGCCGAATGGTTTGTGATTGGCGCCCGTACTGGTGGTCCTGGATTGACCGGTATCTCTTTGTTTTTGGTCCCTCATAACGCGCCCGGGTTCAGCCGTACACCGTTAGGTGGCAAGATGGGGTGGCATAGCTCACAGCAGGCGACACTACATTTTGATTGCTGTGAGTTGGATGCAAACGCGCTTCTTGGGCCCGAGAACAAGGGCTTCGTAGCAATCATGGACAATTTCAACTTTGAACGGCTTGGCCTGACGTCCGCTTCGTTAGGCATGATGAAATTGTGTTTCGACAGCGCGCTGGACTGGGCTCGCGAACGTGAGACATTCGGAAAACGGCTGATCGAACATCAGGTTATTGGCCACAAGTTTGCGGAAATGTCCGCCCGAATTGAAATGAACGAGGCATATATCGAACGCATCTGCTGGGCGATTGAGCAGGGCCTGATGCCCGTGGCTGAACTTGCCAAGGCCAAGGTGCAGGCCACCACGTCGCTGCAGTTTGTTGCATCCGAGGCCATGCAGATCTTTGGTGGTGCCGCCTATATGCTGGGCAATCCGGTCGAACGCGTCTGGCGCGAGATTAAAATCATGGCGATTGGTGGCGGATCCGAAGAGATAATGCGCGATTTGGCGGTGCGCCAAATGGGGTTAGCGGGGCAATAGCTGCTTTTTTAAGCCCTAAACGGGCATCGCCAAGCTGAAGAAGTCGCCGTCAGCGCCACATCAGCCAAATTCCTTGCGCCGCAACTACTCTTTAAAAGCAATGTGAGATTGAACAATCAATTTTGACAACTTACATAAAACCAGACTTACCATGCGAGGGTATTATGGATATCTGGTTTTTTTGTTGGGCTTGGCCTGTTCATATGGGCCGTTCGTGATTTGGTTTTTGGTTCGACCTACATGTGGGAACGGGTCATTCGGGCAGAAAACCCAGGAACATATTGGGTATGCGTGCTGGTTTGGCTTGCCGTCGCAGCGGCAGTTTTATTCACGTCTCCCACGATCTACTACCTGTTCTCATGACGACACGTCTCATTCTAAGCGGCATGTAACCCGCATTTTGAAGCCATAGCGATCTGGGTTGTCGCCCCAGTTGCACCTGAATAGAAATTCGCTGAACGGTAGTGCATGAGTGCTCAGAAGCCGAAATTCAGTCGACCGTCGAGAACAAGGCTTAGACTTTAGCCAAATGCCGTGTTCAGCCGGACCGCAAAGCGAAAACCCTTGGGAAAAGTTTGGTGCGGGTGGAGGGACTTGAACCCCCACGCCTTGCGGCGCCAGAACCTAAATCTGAATCCTAGGGATTTTTCGGGGTAAGTTGTGACATTTTCCAGAATAGGTCCGCGATATTTAAGCCATTACTTTTTAGTCATATTTTAAGTTTTCTTGGGCTTTGCCTTGCTTTCGCCGAATTCTGCTACCAAACCTGATTTTTGCGATATGCGCGTAGCAGGATTGTAGCAGAACCACATTTTGGAGGAAAAGTTGGGGGACAGGGTCAAACTAACCAAAGCGGTGATCGACCGACTTGACCACGAGAAAGACGGACAGTGGGTCACGGACACAGAGGTACCGGAACTATTGGTCAGGCTAACGCCTACCGCTAAGACCTTCGTTGCCCGCTGGACGTCCAAGATAGACGGAAAGCGCAAACAGGAAAAAATCGAGAAGGTTGGAACAATAAGCGTTGCCGAGGCTCGCGACCGTGCCCGCAAGCTGGTCGCAGATGACAACTTTTCGACGGTCGAAACCTTGGCGGACGTCTTTAAGGTTTGGAACGAACACTATTCGTCGCTGATAGGTGAGCGACACGCCAACGACATGCGCAGCGCGTGGGTAAAGCACATCGGGCCAGACCTAGGCAAAACGAAGCTGTCCCGCCTCAGCAACGCCACCCTGCAAGAGTGGTACAACAAGAAACTGCATGAACATCCGTTGACCCCGTCCGGAAAACCACGCGCCAAACCGTACTCGCCGGACACAGTACGGCGATGGGTCTCATATGTTTCGAAGCTATGCACCATTGCGCGAAAACGAGGCGACATGATTGCGAACCCCGTCGAGACGGTGGAAATGAAAGCACGAACTGTGCGTGTCGCGGTCTTTACACGCGAGGACATGAAAAACTTGGCCGACCATATAAAAGTGGCGCAGGATGACTATCCTGTGGGGGTCGCCTTGCTCCGCTTTTTGATGATCTTCCCGTGTCGGGGAGAAGAAGCACGAGAAATGGAATGGGCAGACCTTGATCTAGACGCGGGAGCTTGGACCATTCCCGCTGAACGCTACAAGACGCGGCAAGACAAAGTGTTTCCTCTCGGGCCGCTTCAAATTGACCTTCTGCGTTCCCTGCCCCGCTGGTCGGACAAGTACGTTTTTCCAAGACCGTCTGCCTACGGCATCGGGAAGACCCGGAAACCATTGAACAAGCCCGCCGACGAACTTCCGGTGACGAAGAATCATCAAATATTGGTTTGGAAAAAAGTCCGCCCGAAACCGTTGGGGGCGCATACACTGCGCAAAACACTGGGCACGTTGTATCTCAACGATGGAATGCCGCTCGAAGTGGTCTCCAAGCTTCTCGGACACTCAAATACCCAAACAACACAAAGAGCCTACGCCCATTTGTCCCCCTCGACCGCAGCAAAGTATTTAGCGATTTGGAGCGGGATCGTTGAAGACGATGAACCGCAAATGGACGGCGACGATGAAATGCTTGCCATGCTTAGGTTTCAAGCCGCGCTATCTGACGCTGGTCGCCGGTGAAGAAGCTCGCGCCGAGCTTCAGCCTCGGCAAATGAGGATTGCGCCAAGCATGTTGGATTGAACCGCAGTTAATCGCGTATGAGGAGAAGACCTTTCTTCCGCTCTCGCCTTGCTCTAGAGTGACCAAAAACAACGGGAGAACAGTGATTTGTCCGGCACGAGCGACCGAAAAAGTGATTTAGAATTTGCGGCTGACCTCTTCAAAGCCGCCGACAAGCTGCGGGGCAACCTAGAACCTTCTGAGTACAAGCATGTCGCGCTGGGCCTGATCTTCCTGAAGTATATCTCGGATGCCTTCGACGCGCTCCATGCGAGGCTGAGTGAGGAGGATGGGGCAGACCCAGAAGACCCGGACGAATACCTCGCCGAGAATGTGTTTTGGGTCCCGAAGGAGGCGCGCTGGTCCTACCTGCAGGCAAATGCCAAGCGATCAGAAATCCAGCTTGAGGACGGCAAGAAGGTCGACATAGGCGGACTGATCGACCGGGCCATGGAGGCCATCGAAAACGTCCCCAGCAACGAAAGCCTGAAAGGTGTTCTTCCGAAGAACTACGGTCGCCCGACTCTGAATAAGATCATGCTGGGCGAGCTGATTGACCTCTTTTCCAACATCCCCATGCACGATGGCGGCGCGAAGGACTTGTTGGGGCGTGTCTACGAATACTTCCTGTCTGGTTTTGCTTCGACTGAAGGCAAGCGCGGTGGAGAATTCTTCACGCCGCGCTCTGTAGTCCGCACGTTGGTCGACATGCTCGAACCCTACGAGGGCCGCGTTTATGACCCTTGCTGCGGCTCTGGCGGGATGTTCGTGCAGTCTGAGAAGTTCATCGAAGACCACGGCGGGCGGCGGGATGCAATCTCCGTCTATGGGCAGGAAATCAACCACACGACGTGGCGTTTGGCTAAGATGAATCTCGCCGTTCAGGGGATCGATGCGGACATCCGCTGGAACAACGAGGGCAGTTTTCACCGAGACGAACTGCCCGATCTGCGCGCCGACTTCATCCTCGCCAACCCGCCGTTCAACATATCCGACTGGGGCGGTGAGCGGCTGCGCGACGATGGGCGCTGGAAGTTCGGCGTGCCGCCGGTGGGCAACGCAAACTTCGCGTGGTTGCAGCACATCTACCATCACCTTGCCCCGCGCGGCACGGCGGGTGTGGTGCTCGCCAACGGCTCTATGTCGTCGCAGCAATCGGGCGAAGGCGACATCCGTACAGCGATGATCAAAACCGACGCCATCGATGCTATGGTCGCCTTGCCGGGGCAGTTGTTCTACTCGACGCAAATCCCGGCCTGCCTGTGGATTTTGGCCAAGGACAAGAGCGCCAACGGACACCGCGACCGACGCGGCGAAATCCTGTTCATCGATGCGCGCGACCTTGGCTACATGGTCGACCGCGTCCGGCGCGAGTTCCGGGAAGAGGACATCGCGAAGATTGCCGGTGCCTACCATCGCTGGCGCAACAAGGACCACGAAGAGGCGTACGAGGACATCCCCGGCTTCTGCAAATCCGTGCCCATCGAAGAGGTTAGCGAAGGCGGCAATGTACTGACACCCGGTCGATATGTTGGTTCTGCCTCTGTCAGAGACGACGACGCAGTCTTTGAGGAACGCTTCGCAGCGCTCAGACAATCACTCTCCGAACAGTTCGCAGCCAGCCACGAGTTGGAGGACCTGATCAACCGCGCGATTTCATCGGTGGAAACCGATGGCTGAGTGGAACGATACAACACTCGGCGAGTTCATCAGCCTTCAACGTGGTCATGACCTGCCTACGACGACCCGTGAGAAAGGTGACATACCGGTAATGGGCTCGTTTGGCGTCACTGGCAGCCACTCCGTAGCCCGTGCAAAAGGACCAGGCGTCACGGTTGGCCGAAGCGGAGCTTCCATCGGCGTTGTCAGCTATGTTGATGTGGACTACTGGCCATTGAATACCTGCCTTTTTGCGACTGATTTCCACGGCAACAACCCCCGCTTTGCCTACTACTTCTTGCAGACGCTCGACCTTGCCTCCCACAATTCAGGTAGCGCCCAGCCATCGCTGAACCGCAACTACATCGCACCCATTCGCATCTCCGTCCCTGACCGCGACACTCAGGATGACATCGCTGGTTTCCTTGGGTGCGTCGACGACAAGATCGAACTGAACCGGCGGATGAACGAGACGTTGGAGTCGATGGCGCAGGCGATCTTCCGGGATTGGTTCGTCGATTTCGGCCCCACCCGGCGTAAGATGGAAGGCGCAACCGACCCCGTCGTCATCCTCGGCGGCCTGATCCCCATCCCCGAAAAAGCCGCCCCCCTCGCCACCCTTTTCCCCGCCACGCTCGGGGACGACGGTTTGCCGGAGGGGTGGTCGCAGAAGTCGCTGGATGAAATAGCGGAACAAGAAAAGGCGTCCGTCAAACCGCAAGACGCACCCGACGAACTGTTCGAGCATTTCAGCATCCCAGCTTTCGATTCCGGCAAATCGCCAGCGATGGACCTTGGGGAGACGATCAGGAGCAACAAGACGTTGATTCCTGAAGGCGCGGTTCTACTGTCGAAGCTCAACCCTGAAATCCAACGGGTATGGCTCCCACGCAAGAAGGATGAGCACCGCCAGATTTGCTCGACCGAATTTCTCGTCTACACGCCGCGAGAACCATTTGGGCCAGCGTACCTGTATTCGCAGTTCTCCGAGAGAGGCTTTCGCAATCTGCTCACGGGAATGGTGACCGGCACGTCGAAGAGCCACCAACGGGTAGCACCAAAGGCGCTCGCCACTCGACTTGTTGTGGCACCAGACAAAGGCCCCGTTCGCGCATTCGAGGAAATCGCAGCATCGCTGCTTGATCGGGCGCTTCACAATCAAGCAGAGAACAACACCCTCGCCGCGACCCGTGACCTTCTCATGCCAAAGTTGATGTCCGGCGAAGTCCGCCTTCGTGAGGCGGAGGCCGTTGCCTGATGTTCTGCCCGTCCGGTCACTGTCTCTGCCGTACGTTGCAGAACCAGTCCACGCAGGTCTGGAACGACCTTCAGGACGCAGAAATGCTTGGTTCGCCCTATCACGAAGACACGGTCACGCAGTCGCTCGCACTGCACCTGAATCGTCATCATCCGGCGGAAAACCGGGTGCATATCTTCACCGGGCCAAGGAAAGAGAGCCGTAACGGCTCGGATTTCATATGGCTTCTCTTCGACGCTAGCCTGAGCCGTTATTTTCCGGTCGCTGTTCAAGCCAAGCGGCTATACCCCAGTGGGCGCTATGACGCCTTCAAGGCTCATCAGGTCGGCAAGATTACAACCTACGCCAAGGTAATCGGCGGGTTTCCGATCTACCTTTTGTACAACTACCCGCCCATGGTTTCTGGGCTGTGGAAGGTTTGGTCCAGCCGACGCAGTGATTGGCCCGTAACCGCTTTGGATTACCCGCGCGACCTCGGTTTGACCTATGTCCACGCCGAATTTGTCTCTGGCATTGGTGACGGGAAACTTCAGCCATCAGATATCGCTGCCACCTGCTTTCCCATGTGGACGCCGTTTTGCCAGTGCCAAGTGGCCAGCTCCAGTGATCCCTTAGAGAACATCTGGGAAGCCTTCACGTTGTGGTCAAAGCTCATCGAAACCATGCCGGATGGACCGCAGGAGACGCCTCAACGCCTGATGCAATGGAAACAAGGCGGTGAAGTCAGCGAAGACGGTTTGCGGGACGTAATGAGACTGCCTCCAAGTGAAGACGACGAAGGATTCGCTCCGTCTTTCATGCTTGGTACCACTTTGGGTGGCCCGCGATGAAGCAAGATTGGTACCCCGGCATCAAAGCCTTTTGTGACCATTGGAGCCACGCTCCGATGCTCAAGCAAACGCTTGAGTCGCTGGAACTGCAATTCGATGAAGAGAACGATGGCTGCATCGATGCTGCCAAGGCAATTGTTGAATGCGCTTGTCAGGTCCTGATTGCTGAGTTGGATGATCCAACGAATCCGATCAAGGAATGGAAAGACAGTCCAATCAAAGCGGACCAACCCGGATTCAAGGATTGGATCAGCGCCGCCTTTCGCCTGATGCGCCTTGTCGAAGGCAAAGGTGACCCATTCAGTAAGGTCATTTCTCAGCACTATAAGATGACTGATGCTCTGGGTGAGTTTCGCAATACAGCCGGTCCACTCAGCCATGGCAAGAATGGGTTTGCCCAACGGCTGAGCGCGCATCATCGCCGCTCGGCTCTTCTTGCGGCAGATGCCTTGGTTACCTTTCTGCACGCTTCATATCTCGAACGCACCCCTGACCCAGTCCGAACGCTTGAGCCCTACGAACGCTTCGGCGAGGCGAACGAGAAGATCGACTACG
Organism: Ruegeria atlantica; assembly: GCF_013032505.1. Lineage (GTDB taxonomy): Bacteria > Pseudomonadota > Alphaproteobacteria > Rhodobacterales > Rhodobacteraceae > Ruegeria > Ruegeria atlantica_F. The sequence goes on along the minus strand of NZ_WQCG01000002.1, from coordinate 363,988 downwards.
CGTCAGCGTTCCGCGTCGTCTCCGCCGAAAACGGATCGCTTGACCTCGAAATACTCGTCGGAGACGACGAGCGAATTCCGATTTCAGTCACCCCGTCATTATTGCTTTTTGGCGTTGATCGTGAGGCTTACAAACTGGCGCAGAACGCGACCGCCTCGGTCGAGATATTACCCGAGGAGGTTGAAGAATGACGATAAACGAGGACATGGTCGAACAAGTTGTCCTATCGATCTTGGAGGGGCTTGGATACACGCGGCTTGGCGCTGACGAGGCTTCGCCTGATGGAAGCGCTCCTGAGCGTGACACCTACCATGAGGTTGTGCTTGAAGACCGCTTGCTTGCCGCCGCACAGCGCCTGAACCCTACCATCCCACAAGACGCAATTGATGATGCGCTAAGAACTCTTCAACGCCGAGAGACACCCAGTCTCGTGGAAGAGAACCGACGGGTTCACCAAATGCTTGTCAACGGGATCGATGTCGAGTTCCCAACGGAAGACGGTACCATCCGTGGCGACAAAGTCTGGCTGATCGATTTCACCGAACCCGTGAAAAATGACTGGGTCGTGACGAACCAGTTCACCGTGGTGGAAGGCAAGTGTAACCGACGCCCTGATGTGGTGGTCTTCGTGAACGGCCTGCCCATCGCGGTTGTCGAATTGAAAAACGCGGCAGGTGAGAATGCGACCGTCGAAGCCGCGTTCGACCAACTACAAACTTACAAGGCTCAGATTCCTTCGCTCTTCCGCACCAACGGTGTATTGGTTGTCTCAGACGGTCTCACAGCAAGAGTGGGCTCGCTCACTGCAGATCAGGAACGCTTCATGCCGTGGCGGTCGGTTACGGGCGAGCATGGCGATTTTACACCCAGCGGACCGCATGAACTCGACACGCTCTTGCGCGGTGTATTCGACCAGAAGCATCTCTTGTCGCTCATACGAGACTTCACCGTGTTTGCGGACAAGGGCGATGGGCCCTTCAAGATCGTTGGCGGGTATCACCAGTTCTTCGGCGCGACGAAGGCTTTGACGAGCGCGATGGAGGCCTCTTCGCCCAATGGCGACCGGCGCATTGGCGTAATCTGGCACACTCAAGGATCGGGCAAGAGCCTCTTGATGGCTTTCCTTGGCGGGCTCCTCGTGCGTTCAAAGGAATTGGAAAACCCGACGCTATTGGTTCTGACCGACCGGAACGATCTTGATGACCAGCTTTTCGGTACCTTCGGGATGTGCAAGGATTTGATCCGCCAGACCCCAGAGCAAGCCGACAGCCGAGACGAACTGCGACGGCTTCTCCAACGTTCGAGCGGCGGCGTGATCTTCACGACTATGCAGAAATTCGCGCCCGAGCGAGGCGAAGAACGGTTCCCGGAACTTACCGACCGGAACAATGTGATTGTCATCGCTGACGAGGCTCACCGGAGCCAATATGGCTTCGATGCAAAACTCGACGAGAAGACGGGGGTTAGGCGCTACGGGCATGCACATTATGTCCGACAAGCCATGCCAAATGCATCGTTCATCGGCTTTACCGGCACCCCAATTGAGGGAGCCGACAAGAGTACCCGCGCGGTCTTCGGCGAGGACATCGATGTCTACGATATCACCCGTGCGGTCGAAGACGGTGCGACTGTTCCAATCTACTACGAAAGTCGGCTGGCTCGCATCGAACTTGATGCCGACCAGAAACCGCTCATCGACTCAGAGATTGAACAGATCCTCGAAGACAGCAGCCTGAGCGAACAGGAAAAGGCAAAGGCTAAATGGGCGAGCGTTGAAGCACTAGTCGGCGCTGACAAGCGAATGCGTCAGGTAGCGTCCGACTTGGTCGAACACCTAGAAGCCCGTCTTGAGGGGATGAGTGGGAAAGCAATGGCGGTTTGCATGAGCCGCCGAATTTGCGTGTCTCTCCATAAGCACATCATCGAACTCAGGCCAGATTGGCATTCGGAAGACGACACCAAGGGGGCAATTAAGATCGTGATGACCGGTTCGGCGTCCGATCCGCTAGACTGGCAACCTCATATCCGCAACAAAAAGGGGCGCGACGATCTTGCGAAACGCACTCGCGACCCCGACGACCCGCTGAAGCTTGTGATCGTACGTGACATGTGGCTGACCGGTTTCGACGCACCATGCATGCACACCATGTATGTCGACAAACCGATGCGAGGGCACAACCTCATGCAGGCCATCGCGCGCGTAAACAGGGTGTTCCGCGATAAGCCGGGTGGTTTGATCGTCGACTACATCGGCATTTTCCAGAACCTGCAGAATGCGCTTGCCGAGTATTCAGAGTCCGACCAAGACCGGACCGGCATTGATGAGGAACAAGCGATTGCCGTTCTGGCAGAGAAGTTGGATGTCGTTAGAGGCATGTTCCATGGGCTTGACTACTCGTTAGGTATAGTGGGGGAACCCGCAGAACGGCTTGTAGCTCTTGCTGATGCTGCAGACTGGGTGCTCAAGAAACAGAATGAAGCCGCCGCGCGCGCCGAAGGTGAAGATGCGAAGAGCAAGGAACGCCAGCGTTTTCAGTTGACGGTGGTTGAACTTGGCAAAGCTTTCGCCTTGGCATCGGCGAGCGACTTCGCTCGAGATGTGAAGGAAGAGGTCGGGTTCTTCCAAGCAGTTCGTTCTGCAATCGTGAAGTCTTCACCCAGCGCGAAGTTGAACTCGAGGTCAAAGCAATTTGCAATAGAGCAGCTTATCGACGCTTCGGTCTCGAATGCCGAAATCGTCGACATACTGTCTGCAGCCGGTCTTCAATCCCCAGACATATCCATCCTGTCTGACGAGTTCCTCATGGAAATGCAGAACATGGACCGGAAGAACCTTGCTCTTGATGCTCTTCAAAAGCTGCTGAACGGCGAGATCAAAAGCCGGGCAAAGCGGAATGTCGTCCAATCAAAGGCATTTTCGGAAAGACTAGAAGAGGCAGTCGCTCGATATCACTCGAACGCGATTTCCACAGTCGAGATGATCCAAGAACTGATCAATTTGGCAAAGGAAATCAAATCGGCGTCGGACCGAGGTGCGGAAGAAGGCCTGTCGGATGACGAACTAGCTTTTTATGATGCTCTCGCGCAGAACCAAAGCGCTGTAGAGGTGATGGGGAACGAACAGCTCCGCATCATCGCCCACGAACTGCTAGAAAACATGAAGTCAAACGCGACTGTCGACTGGCACAAGAAAGAAAGCGCCAGAGCCAAGATGCGTATTCTTGTCAGACGCATCTTGAAAAAGTTCGGCTACCCTCCCGATTTGGCGAAAGCGGCAGTAAGGACTGTTATCGCGCAAGCAGAAGCGGTTCTTTCAGATACTGCCTAGTTCTCCCTAAGACATATTTCCGAAAGGCAACTGACGTGAACAAAACAGTTTACAAGAAAATCGATTACGACCTGTCTGGTCTGATCTCCGATATCAAGATCGGGGATATTGCACTGCCGGAGCTCCAGCGTCCGTTTGTCTGGAAGAACTCGAAGGTACGAAACCTTTTCGACTCGATGTATCGGGGCTTTCCTGTCGGATTTTTCCTTTTTTGGGAGCCTTCGGTAGTTGAGGGGGCACGAGCGATTGGTACGGACGGCAAGCAGAAAACGCCTCGTCTGTTGGTGGTGGACGGCCAGCAAAGGCTAACGTCCCTCTACGCAGTAATGACTGGCACGCCTGTAATTCGTGAAGGTTATGATGCTGAGAAGATCGAAATTGGCTTCAATCCTTTGCAAGAAAAATTCGAAGTAGCTGATGCAACGACGCGGAACAATCGACAATTCCTTCCCAATATCTCCGTAATCTGGGACCCAGATGCAGACTTCGATGACTTAAAAGATGAGTACTTTTCACGACTGACCGAAGTTCAGGAGCTTTCCGGCGAAGACCGAAAACGCGCGCGTGCCGCTCTGAACCGACTGGAAAAACTTAGTTCCTACCCATTCACCGCGTTGGAATTGACGGCGAACGTGGATGAAGAGCAGGTCTCGGAGGTCTTCGTTCGGATCAACTCCGAGGGCAAGAAGCTCAATCAAGCCGACTTTATTCTGACACTGATGTCGGTGTTCTGGGACGACGGGCGCGCGGAGCTTGAGAAATTTTGCCGAGATGCGCGGGTTCCAGCAACGTCTAAGGCATCGCCATTCAACTATTTGATGCAACCTGATCCGGATCAGCTATTGCGGGTTTCTGTCGGCGTCGCATTTCGGCGCGCTCGCTTGCAATATGTCTATTCGATCCTGCGTGGCAAAGACTTGGAGACAGAAGAATTTAGCGACGAACGGCGCGAAGAGCAATTTGAGAAACTCAAGGATGCACAAGCGCGGGTCCTGAACCTGCAATATTGGCACGATTTCCTCAAGGCGATTAGGTTTGCTGGGTACAAGAGTCACAAGATGATCAGTTCGCAAAACGCCGTGCTGTTCGCCTACATCCTCTACCTACTCGGTCGAACAGAGTTGAAATTCGATGAGCCAGAGCTTCGACGTCTAATCGCCAAGTGGTTCTTTGTAACAGCACTAACCGGTCGATTTACAAGCTCCCCGGAGTCCAAGATGGAAGCGGACTTGGCAAAGTTGCGCGCAGTCGAAACTAAAGAACAGTTCAAGACCGTCTTGGACCAGATTTGTGGTGCTATCACCACAAACGATTACTGGAAGATTACGCTTCCTACAGAACTAGCTACATCTTCGGCGCGCAGCCCTTCAATGTTCGCCTACTTCGCGTCACTTACGATCTTGGACGCGAACGTTCTATTCTCTGAACAGAAGGTTTCGGAACTATTGGACACGTCCACCAAAGAACCGCGCTCGCCGATTGAGCGTCACCACCTCTTCCCGCGCGCGTATCTGGATTCAATAGGACGCACCACAACACCCCAAAAGAACCAGATCGCTAACTATTCTCTCGTAGAATGGGGGGACAACTCAAAGATCGCAGACAGCGCGCCTGTCGATTACCTGCCGGACTTGGAGTCTCGTTTCGCGAAGAAAGACTTGGAGCGGATGTTCTACTGGCACGCGTTGCCAGACGGGTGGGCGAATATGGAGTACGAAGACTTTCTTCGCGAGCGTCGTGAAATGATCGCGACCGTAGTTCAGGACGCCTATGCACGCTTTGACAAAGGGGCAATGGGCCAATCCCAAGAGGAACAAAAGGACATCGCCGAACTGATCTCAGAGGGCGAGAATGGCGCAACTGAATTCAAGTCAACACTTCGCAAAAATCTTCACACGGGCGAAAACGACGTTCGCATGGAAAATTCTGCCCTCAAGACGATTGTTGGTTTTCTCAACTCGAAAGGCGGCGGAACGCTATTTATCGGCGTGACAGATGACGGTGTTGCCCTTGGAGTTGAGGCCGACTCGTTCAAGAATGAAGATAAAATGTACCTGCACTTGAACAATCTGATCAAAGACCGGATAGGGGCGAAGCACATGCTCTATATCCATCCACACTTCGACGATTATGAAGAAAAGCGCGTTCTTGTTGTGGAATGCCTTCCTGCACGCTCACCGGTCTATCTCAAAGAGGGCAACGAAGAACGTTTCTATATCCGTTCAGTCGCGGCAACAGTGGAGCTGAAAGGTGGCCAAGCACAGGATTTTATAGCGCAGCGCTTTTGATTGTGCCGTGTTGAAGCTTCCCACTCGCCAGAAACTGCAACCTTTTTTCGTGAGTTGGTCCAGTTAGTAGAAACAGGTACAGAAATGGAATGTGGCCCCCTCCCCATCCCCCTTAAGGGGCCCCAGATGCCGTATTCGAGAGGCCAATCATCACATCATATTGATCAAAATTGCCAAAATAGGCAAAGCAGCAATGTCGCGAATAAAAGAGCAAATGGATCAAACCGCATGCTCCTACATTCCCCAACGTTGTAAAGCGGCCTCTGCGGCCTCTGGTTCGTCACGGATGCGTAGGACTGCTTGGCGGGATAGATTGGTCTCACGAGCGATGGCGCTGACCGTATGAGCCTTCTTTGCCAACATGGATTGCACCGCGTTGAAGCTCTGTCGATCAAAGCTGGGCTTCTTGCCTCTATATTTCCGAGGCGCATCGGCTGACGCCTTGGCGTGGGCGATACCTGCCCGCCGCGCTTCCTTCTTGGCTGTGGCGTCAGCTTCTGCCAGCGCGGCCATGAAGCCGAGTATCGCATTGCGTGAGGCTTTCTGCGTCGGGTCGGTTAGTTTGTGGTCAGCCTCAAACGTCATGCCGTTGATGACGGTGGAAACGGTCACGCCCCTTTTGTTGAAGGTCTCGATCACCTCTTTCACGTCTTCATAGTCACGTCCTAGTCTATCGACCCAACGCACGAGAAGCGTATCGCCCGGCTGCAACAGATCATAAAGCCTACGGCCTTGGTCGCGTTCCTTGAGGCGCGTCGAGACACCCGAGACACCATGATCGGTAATGACATTTTGGTCTTCGATATCGAAACCGGCCTCTCTAGCTTGTACAAGTTGGTGTTCACTGGTTTGTTCGGCTGTAGACACGCGCATGTAGAGAACAGTTTTGGGGGTTGGAGTCATTTTCTGGCCTCGTGCGTCCGTAAGGGTTCTATCCTTTTATACATGTGTCCGATGATGATTCGCAATCCTTACGGACACCATCTTCAAGGTATTGCAGATTGTCCGCAGGGGTATAGCCTTATGGACAAAAAAGCGGAAACGCTTGGGCCAACGGTTCGCGACAAAGATCGCATCAAAGACGCTTCGCCGACAAAAACAGTGCCGTTAGATGCTCACGTCAGTGTCGATCAAACTTACACCCTTGCAAAAATAGGAGTCGCTCATTTCAAAACCGACGATGGTCAAAAGTGCTAGCTTTTATCTTTGCTTCAATGCTTTTTCTGGTTGAACTGACCGCAGAACCCGGGATTACAAAGCGCGATTTGATTAACAAAAACTAAATACAACCCTACGCCAATAGTTGCGAACGGCTCGCAGAGGGCTGCTGAGAATAGATTCATGGAAGCCAAACAAATCGCTCGGCGCGAGCCGGTCGAAACTAAAGGTTGGGTTTCGCTTGGAGCGATCCATTTGTTGTAAATGTTGTTGTTGTTGAAAGGAAACGAACCACTACCAATGCCACCGCGCGCCCCTTCATCGGCGCAAAGAGGGGCGCGCGGAAATGCTTGCGGCTACACCGAACCTTGCAACACAACAACGTTTGCAACAATCCAGTGAAATCAGAGACTTGACCTAACCCGACTTACAACAGGCCGCAACAGGCTCGATCAAATTCGGCGGGCGTCCCCATGAGGACACCCCCAAACGCGCCTCGACCATCCCACGGATCACGCTCAAGCCCGGCAGGTGGTACATGGGCGTATTGAACGGAAACGGCTGCCACATGTACTCAGCACCCCCTCCACCTTCATCAAGCACCCGGCGCTCCCCCGATGCCCGTGCCGCCTTGGGCTTATCCAGCTCTTCCCGAAACAGCCGCTTCCAGACGGCGCTAGCAGGCCGCATGTCGCTTTCATGACGCCCAGCGAACGACCTGACCCAATGATCTACCGCCCTCGCCGGAATCCGGTTTTCTCCATAATCTGAGAGGAAGATACGGAAAGTCTCGACGCCTTCCTTCCACTCAAAAACACCATCTTCCAGCATAGCGAGAAACTGCTTATCGGAATCCCTTAGGCCATCCGCCCACATCTGCTTGCGGTGAACCGTTTCAGGGGCAAGGCGAACGTCATCCCATTCGAACCCGGCTGACGCCGGGTCGTACTCTTCCAGCTCCTTCAGGAAGGCCTGCATCGCCTTTCCTGCGATGTGGTCATACAGCTCCTTAAAGTATTCCTTGTCGCCCATCTTGGCCTTGGAAACCTTGAGCACGAGAAAGCGCATCTCGCTGTTGTTGCCTTCAATCCGGACCGGCACGTCATGGTTGCTGTCGAAGATCATGCGGTAGTAGACGGTGACCACAATTGACTGAACGCCCTTGGCTTCGACACGCTGCTTTTCAAGGGTGATCATTCCCTTCAGACGGTCGGCGACCTCGGCGCTCTTGCCGAATACGGCCTCTTCAGAAATCACGGCAAGAGACGTTGCCAGCGCGGGACCGGCGAACGTGCCAACAACATGGTTTGGGTCAATCAGAGTGGTGTTGTACGGATAAGTCAGGCGGCGAATGATTTCGCCGAACGTCCCCTTTCCGGTACGACCGTCCCCGTACATCACAAGTGCCGTGCCGGGGCGTTCCCACGGGCGCTGCACCATGTGCGCGAGGTAGAGGAAGAGCCACTTGTAGGTTTCTTCGTTCCCGTCGCAGATGATACACTTGAGGAACCACCTGATTGGTCCGGCGTCGCCCTCCGCGGATTCCAGACTGAACCGGCTGGAGTCGAAGAGGTTAATTTCGTTCGAGCGGTCGGGTTCTGACGGGTCGAACACGACGCGGGTATGCCGCTTCGCTTCACCCCACCACCGGTCAACGGGATTGACCCACTTAAAACCCTTACCTTCCCCTTCAGGCCAGCTCTCGTGTGCATAGAACTGCTTCAATGAGTCCTTGGTCCAGAACTCAAGCAGGTCATCGCCCGCTTCAAGCGCATCCCTATCTACGGTCCGGAATACAAGAGTCTTGCCCTTGTAGTTGCAAACCGCAAACCGCGCACTGAGGGATTCCAGCTTCTGTTCCGGCGTGTGGCCCAGAGGGTCGGACGGATCAAGGGAAAGAACGAAATTCTCTGCGACTTCTGAAACACGCTTGTTGTTCTGCTTGGCCTTCCAGTCTTCGAGGTAGGCTTCACCTGCCTTGCTGTGCCGCTCGCGTTCCTTCTTCGTGCCGCCGATCAGCTCCTCAAGCTTTTCGCGAGCACCTTCCTTGTTCTTGGCCCAGATCACGCCTGCGTAAAGCGATGCGATGGCGTCGTCGTCCAGTTCTCCAATGGCATCGTATGCCACTTCCACTGCCTTCGCCGTCCGCAGCTTTGATACCGGTCGAAGAATTCCGTAGTCATAGATGCTGGGGGCCGAGTCGTCGGGATAAAAAATCGGATCACACAGCAAGGCCGAGAGTGACTGGCAACCGTCCGGAAGGTCGATCTGTTCCTCGATCAGTCGCAGGAAGTCGCAGGTATAGATGCCGTCGCAGTGGTCATGGTGACAATATACCGTCGCGCCACTGTCAGCGTTGGGACCGTCAATTGCCCATGCGGTTTCACCAGTTCCTTCGCTGTGTGCACCCGCGTTGGGGCACGCAATTTCGAAACCCTCGCCAGCATCGCCCAGCACGTCCCAGCCCAGCATTTCGAGGAAGTCACGAAGGAGGAAATCGCTTCCGTGCTCGCGCCACCACGCCAAAAGGTCGAAGCCATCTGACAGGAATGCAGGTTCACCCTTTACACCCTCGTTCCCAACCTGAGCGCCTGACGGCGCGCGGCGGGTGTACTTGCTTACGTCCCCGACCGGCATGTCGTCCAACGCCAGCCCGCGCCCCGCAATGACGTAATGCTTGAACTCGGCGCCCTTCGGACGCGCAGGCATGTACATAAGCTGCGAGGGGAGACGCCCCCGCGCGTCGATTTCACCGGGGATCAGATGTTCGCACAGGCCGATATAACGGGACTGCCATTCGGCATAACGCGTATTCCAGTCCTCGCCGAACTCGAAAGGTTCCGCCAGAGGAATGATAACCCGGAAACGGTCGCTCCCCGGTCCGCCCTTAGTCGTGTGCGAATGGGTCGTGTAAACGACAGCGAAAACACCAAGCTCGCGCAGGCGAGCAATCACCGGCTCGGCACTGCACCCACCGTCCACGTCGATTGCGACGGCGTAGACGGTCCGCAGCTTGTTCTTGAGCTTGTACATGTACCGGAACGTCAGGCCATCAATGCTGACGGTCTTTCCGGTCCGGTCGGACTCGGCGAAGAAAATCGCATGCCCGCCCTTGTCCGCCCGTTCGGGATGGGTGGTCATCATCTTCACTACGGCGCCCCACGTACCCTCGAACCGCACCCACTTGTCGCCCAAGACGCGCGGCGCGCGGTCGGTCACGCCCACCACCGCTGGAGAATTCAAGAGCGCATCACAATCGGGGGCCTCAAGATTACCGATCACGGTGGCTTGTCCGGTGCGCGTCAGCGCTGGACGGGTGAGCCGGATCACGTTTCCGTCGGGGTGATGATCGTACATCCACAAGGGCGGCTCGGGCCGGTCCGGGCAGTCGCTGTCCCACCCATGATGCCATTCTGCGAAGTCCACTAACTCCCCGGCGGTCAGTTCCAATCCGGCAGCGAGATACGGGTTGTCGAAGTTTTCTGCTACGTGCTTTGCCACTGTCTGTTTCTCCTATGCAGCTTGGTTAGCGTTTCATTGATTCGGCTCCTTTCATTGGTTGGCGTGGCCCGCGTCACGCGGGCCTTCACCAGACGCGATTTGCGTCAGTTCGCGCAGTTCGCCGTTCCCGGTGGGGCCAACTCTTCGACCTTGGCGGCGAGGCGGCGCAGTGCTTCGTCGCGGTCGTTCATGTGTTCGCCTCCCTTTTTGAGATGACCGCAAACTAGCCGGGGCCACGGTCACGGGCAACGGGCCAAAGTATTAAGTGATTGAACTATCTAATTAATTCAGCTTGAAGCCAAATTTACCCGTCGCACATGAGGTGCCATGGCACCTCTTTTCTGCTTCAAGCTGAGCTTCTGCGATAACGTAATGTTACGATCTGAAACAATCAGGACGCTAATGCCAACGCGACAGGCCGCGATGCCCCTTCGGAGATGGGCCGGTAGTCATCAAGAATAGTTTCGCAGATCGATTCCAGCGTCTCCCAGTCGGTAACCTTGGTAAGCGGGTGCGTCCCCTTGCCGACGAACCATTCGCCACCTTCGGCAGGCACCCATCCCGTACGCAGAAGTACGCGGCGGGCGAGACGGCTATCGTCATTGCAGCAGCGTGCGGCGAACTCGGCGAAACGCACACGGAAACCGTCGGTCTGGTATCGCTTCAAACGGTGGATGATGTTGCCCAGCAACATAGCAAGCTCAGAAGCCAGAAGCTTCTCGGCGGGCGTGTCTTCGATGGTCATATTTCTATTTCTCCATAGCAGGTGTTTTGTGGTGATCGGATACAGACGGCGGCGAAACTTTCACGCAAAACCTGCACTGCGGGTGCCGCCGCCTTTTCTTCCGGGGAGCAAGACGTTCGGCCCTATCCCCCAAATTCGTCTTCAAGGCTTGCCGCAATTGCGCGCTCAATCGCGGGGCAGCTCTGCCGGAAGGTCACATAATCCGAACAAGCCAGCCGAGCGGCGTGCCAGAGCTGACAACGGCGCCAATACCGCGTCAGCGCAAGTCGAGTGTCAGACACCCCCATGTCCATATCCCTTGGCGATTTCGTGCTCGAAGCGCTGGGCGACCCGCTCTGATACGTAAAGGTCCAGCTTGCCTTCATCGCGCGCCATTGCCATCTTTCGAGCGCGCGGAATTTCTGCCAGAACCTCATTCTTCAATCGCTCGCGCAGGTCGTCGTCAGATGCTGCCAGCGAGCGCTGCGACAGTTCGCAACCGCTTACCCCGTCGCATGCCCAACGCGCCCAACCGCCCACTTCTGACGGCAGCTCTGCCACCGTGGCACCTTCAAGATGTGCAAGCACTTCCGGGCGCAAGATCACCTCCCGGACAAGCTTCTCTGCCATCATGGGCGAGAGGCGATTTCCGTACTCCCGCGCCAGTGACAACGCCATATTCTGCCGGACCTTTTCCAGCTTTTCAGCCTGCGGCTGCGTGAGGCCGCGCTCCAGATTTTCGATGCGATTCAGGTCGTAGGTGCCCATGGGTAGTTCCCCTTCTTGAAAAGTGAGCGAATGTAGAAAGTGTCGGTGAATCCTGCGTCCTTGACGCGAGGAAGAACCACACTGATTGCGTAAAGCTTCTCCCTGCCACCGCCCTTCGCGCTGGGCGAAGCAAAGGCGCAGGGAAGCGGATAAGGTCGGTTAAGAAGACGTCTAGCGGCGTGATACGAGATGCCGAGAGCCTCCCCGACCTGACTCGTACTGAGCATGTCAGGCCTCATATCTTGTTGTTGGAAGAAAGCGCCCCCGGCGCTTGGGACAGCATCCCCGATGCTGGCCTGTGAGCATATGATACCATAGGAACGATATCCGACAAAATCTGAACGGTTAAACGGTTCATGCCGTTTGCAATGCTATTTGCATGATGCGGCTTGTCCGGCCTTGGGATGCAAAAGGCCCGCCGTTAGGGCTGCATGCCTTCCCGCTGAAGCTGCTGTAAGAAACTTAGGTGACGAGCGCCGCTACAGTCGTGAATCGAGGGGCAGCCATGCTGCTACAGTAGCTGCGCCTTGCGTAGCAGAATTGTAGCAGTAGCAAGTTTTCCGGAAGGGCCGATACTCGAAGAACTTATTTTTCTGTTTTATCTCAATATGGTGCGGGTGGAGGGACTTGAACCCCCACGCCTTGCGGCGCCAGAACCTAAATCTGGTGCGTCTACCAATTTCGCCACACCCGCAACCCAGGCACTCAGTGCCAGAATGTGGGCGTCAATAGCAAAGCTTGCAACGGAGTGCGAGAGGGAAAATCGCGTTGCATGCAAGATTATTGATGACAACAAGGCAATATGTTCCCAAGCCGAACTCCGAGCACCCGTAACCTTTGCCGTAAGCTGCCGCCAAGCGGGCCTTGGATATGCCTAACGTGTTGCTGCGTTGGAAACAAAAAATCTTCCATTCAAATTGCTTTTCAAACAGATCAACAGAATTCTCTTGTCAATTTTGGCTGTTTTTATTGTCCCTCTTCAGGCAACATTCCGGGTCATTTGGTGATAAAATGAAAACAAGCTTACGTTGAGCATCGCCTTCCTCTCTGGAAAAGCTACCAATGGCGAAAACTCAAAAGCATTCACGACAGGTATTTGTTTTACAGTTGTCACTTGCGTAAACTTGGTTTTAGAAGGTTACTAAAACTTATTTAAAACAGTATATTAAGTGGGTTTCTCAAAATGCGTCGCTCGCGCATCTCCTTAAAAAGTCAGTTCGCTCAGACTGCGAACTAAAAGTATTTTTGCCTATATCGATGTCAAAATACGCCCATAGGTTGAAGAACAAAAGCAATGCACAACACATTTGCGCCACAATTCAAACGCCAAAATATCTTATTCGCGTCAAAATAAGACCGCCTTGAAAGTCATTGATGAGCGGCAGGAGTTAATGAGTCTTTTTGCCCTCGGGCGCTGTACGAGTTTTTTTTCGCTCAACTCCAGTACAAGGGTCTGAAACGTGACCAATATGATGAACTCCGCTGCTGCCGAGCAAGAAGCCGTTGGCCTTGCGCGTGAAAGTTTTCTTGGTGAACTCAAATCCCTGAACCGCGACCATCCGAACACCGGGTTTGGCGTGTCATTGCGCACGCGATCCGGGCGGCGATACCTGCTTGCCAATTCGCGCATGCCATTGCCTGAAACCAAATCTGAGGGCTTTCCGACAGGGCGTCGTCTCGCCCGACTTGAAAACAGCGAGCGTTTCAGTTCGATCGAAGTTTTGGCCGATTGCCACACCTTCGAATCGATTTCTCCGGGGGCCGAAGCCGCAATCCTGGGTAATGCGCTGAATCTCATCGCTCGAATCGACACCATGACCAGCACGCCAACGGACACGTTGGCCGCAACAGGAACCGGAGGCTGAACATGGCGCGCAACGACCATCTTTTGTCAGTTGGCAATGAGGCACTGACGCCCATGACGTCGGCGATGACTTCGCTGACCGCACAGATTGATCAATTGACAGAGGTGGCGGATGCGCGTTCGTCCGCTCGACTTGCGACGCTCAAGACGCGGATGGAGAATTTCACGGCCAGCGTAACTATGGTCGGCCAGGTCAAGGCCGGAAAGTCCTCGATCGTGAACATCTTGGCCGGGCGCCCCGCCCTACTGCCGTCGGATGTGAACCCGTGGACGTCAGTGGTGACCACACTGAACATCAATACCCGCACCGAAGGGGACAAACGTGCAAAGTTTACCTTCTTCGAACAGGAAGAATGGGACAACCTGATGGTCGGCGGCGGCCGTCTGGGTGAACTGGCAAACCGTGCCGGTGCAGATGACGAGATGGATGACATTCGCCGCCAGATTGGTGAGATGAAGGCCAAATCCGAATCCCGGCTGGGCCAGCACTTCGACCTTATTCTGGGGCAAAGCCATCAGTATGATTACTTCGATGAAGAACTGATCCAGCGCTATGTCTGTCTGGGTGACGAAGACGATCCCGACATAAACCCAAAGACCGGGCGGTTCGCTGATGTGACGAAGTCGGCGGAATTGTATATGGACATTCCGCAATATCCGATTTCGTTGAAACTGTGCGACACGCCGGGTGTCAACGATACCTTTATGGTCCGCGAGCAGATTACTCTGCGCAGCTTGCGCGGATCAGAGGTCTGCGTTGTTGTTCTGGCTGCCAGCCAGGCGCTGACGACAATGGACATGGCGCTGATGCGGATTATCGCGCAATTCGAAAATCGGCAGATCATCCTGTTTGTGAACCGAATTGACGAACTGGCAGATCCGGTCAATCAGGTCCCGGAAATCCGTGATCGTATCCTGGATACGCTCAAACAGAACAATATCGATTCCAGCACCAGCGTCATTTTTGGCAGCGCCCTATGGGCTGAAGCCGCGTTGACGGGTAACCCCGAAATTTTGTCTGATGAATCGCGAGAGGCGTTGAACACGTTCTACCTGGCGGCCGGTTTTGGTGATCAGGCCCCCTCGCTCGACAAGATCTGGGCGCTGTCCGGTCTGCCCGATCTGCTGTTGGCCATGAACGAACGCATTGCCGAAGGCGCAGGCAACCGTCTGCTGGATCGAGTGCGCCACCGCGCGCGGAACATCGCCAGCCAAATCCGCGCTACGGCTGTCGCCAAAACCCTTTCGGGTGGCGAAGGTCTCGTGCGCGACTTGGACGGTGTGTCACCCGAAGAAGCGATCGCAACGCTCTCGGAGCAGTACGAAAAGAAAGCGGCCGAACTGACCGCATCCTTGCGTGCCAAGGTGTTGGAACGACTGAACTCGGCGGAAACCAACTTTGTCAAACGCGCGACGGACTCGCTGATAGCTCACTTGGAGCTGAATGGCGAACAGGGCACATGGCAGTATGACCCTGCGGGGCTCCGGACTTTGCAAAAGGCGGCATACTTCAGCTTTGCGCGATCGATGCGCAAAGAAGCAAGTGCGCTGTACAATACTGCAGCCGCAGATATTGAGGCCCTTTACCAGAAGATTCTGGGCAACCACTTGGGTGAGTTCAGTATCGAAGCGCCCATCGTTCCGCGTGTACCGCCCCCGCTTGGCATCGGGCGAACCATTGCGCTGGATCTGCAAAGCACGTGGTGGCGCCGCTGGTGGCAACGCCGAAAAGGGTTCGAAGCCTACGCCGCCGACTATACCCGCCTGATCACGTCCGAGGCGAATTCGATCACCAAGGACATTGAGGAAAACCAAGTAGCCGCCGTGTTGGAAAACGTTCGGGCAATCCTGTCGGATTTCATGCGCGAGCAGAAAGAGACGTTGCTTAGCATTTCGGCCTCAGCCGAGAATGACCCAAGCCGCAACGCAGCTCTGATGGCAGGACTGACACCACAGAAATCGCGTGACGATATTCTGGGCGACATCCTGAAAGATCTTAGTAACGAGGCAGCATAAGTAGCGATATGGCAAAAGACTCACAAACCCGTTTCGTCTCGCCCAAAGCATGGGAACGCATCGAGCAGTGGTCCCGCCGCAAGCCGATCTTTGCACTCATGGGTGAATTCAGCGCCGGCAAATCGACGCTGATGAACTTTCTGCTTCGGTCGCATACGCTGCCGACTCAGGTGACGGCCACACAATTGCCTCCCGTCTGGTTCAGTTGGGGCAAGCAATCTGCCTATGTACAGCGCCACGACGGCACACGCGAAAACATCGAGTTGGATGCGTTGGAGTCGGTCGGTGTAAACGACGCCCAATTCGTTCGTATTTTTCTGGAATCCGACATTCTCGAAGCGGTTGATCTGATCGACACGCCGGGTATCTCGGACCCCAAGATTTCAACCGATGTATGGCGTCGCGCCGTAGGTCAGGCCAATGGCGTGCTGTGGTGCACACATGCAACCCAAGCCTGGCGCGAGACCGAGCGGGCGACATGGGTCGCTCTGCCGGAACGGTTGCAGCATAACTCGCTGCTGCTGGTAACACGTGCGGATACATTGGGTCCGAAAGACCGCCAGAAGGTGTTGCGCCGCGTCAACCGTGAGGCCGGACACCTGTTTAACCGGTCAATTTTGTTCTCGGCCCGCGATGCGATCATCGCGCGCGACAAGAGCGGCGATGCTGAACTGTGGGGACGCAGCGGTGGTGGCAAGATGGTGGACAGCTTTCTTGAGATCACCGAGCAGATCATGGACAATCGCGCAGACATGTTGGCGCGGTACCAGATCGACAATAGCCTTGCTGATGGGCCACGTGTCCAACCGATCCGCCCACGCAAAACTACTGAAAGTGCCGAACAGCCCACTCCGCTGAAGCTGGTCAATCCCGTTCAGGACGAAAATGCGCAGGACGAAGTGGTAACCAGCTTTCCTGTACGCCCTGCCCGCGTAGAAGCACGCTCAAACGATACCGAACGTGCCCCCCGGATTGATGCGGATGAGGCAGAGCGGTTGCGCGCTGAGATGACCGCGATATCAGAAGAAACCAAACCTGAAACGGAAACCGATCAGGACGAGCTACGGTCATTCTTCCGGGAAACACCTAGCCAACCTTTAAATTTGGCAGATATCACGGAAATCCCTTCGGAAGAAAACGCGTTTCTTGAACTAGATGACGAGGATTTCGACGAAGAAGATTCCTTGGAACTGGAAGGTGAAGACGAAGCAGAACAGCCTGACATCAACTTCGATGGCCAGGACCCCTTTGGGACATCGAATGAGGGTAAGCTGGCTGATGCGCCTGAAACCAGTGAGGCCGACGAACCTCAAGTGGACGCTCAAAGCGCTGATGTTTCCGTGTCTTCCATTGCTGCCTTGCTTGCCGAGCAATCCAATGGTGCGGCTGATGAATTCGAACCGGAACCTGAAACCAGCGGCCTGATCGAAACACAGGTCGTGCCCATGCCGAACGGCACCTCTTCAGACGCAGAGCCCGAGTCTGAAACGTTGGAGCAACTATTGAGTGTGGATGCCGGATCAACCCTCAGCGCGTCGGCGATGTGGCGTGAGATTACGACAGGCGAAGATCTTCCCGAAGACGTCGAAGGCCTGAAAAAAGTATTCGGAGCCTTCCTTGAAGAGTTCGACAAGATCGCTGCTGAACACAGCGCCCGTGACGCAAATGAAGATGTGCCAACGCTTCCGAAAACCGGAAACAAAGGCGGGGCTGAATGGCATGTTTTATAACGTGAAACCAAGGTAGAAGGACGGGACACCCGATGTCTATCGAAGCCGCACTGAAATCCGCGATGGAAACGATACCCGACTGCGTTGCAGCCGGGTACGTCGACATGGAAACAGGGATGTTATTGGGGACCAGCATTACCGATCAAGAGGACGCAAAGGTGCTGGACAGTCTCGCTCTTGCGGTGGCGAACCTGTTTCAAGGCGGCGGTGTCGGTGCTTTTGAAACATTGCTGCGGCAATCGGGGAATGCCGATGCTGAAAATCCGGGGTTTGGGGAAATCGCTGTGTTTTCAGGGGATCGGCTGAACATATTTTTGAGGACAGAGGCCTATCCGGATCACGTAGTCTGCTACATCTGTCGCAACAGCGCGAATGTAGGATTGGCACTGACAAAATCGCATCTCAGTTTGGGGCCGGTCGCGGCCGCAGTTTAGACGGGACCAGAGGGGGTCACGGCATGATGGATACAGACATACTCGACCTGCTCGAGGATATCGGGCGATCATCGGTTGCACGGCTGGAACCTGCCGTTGCGCTTTCGGGTGACACGGCCGTTGAGCGTCGCGATAGGGTGCTGCAATCCATCCGTGGTACTGTTTTACCACGTCGGCTGGAGTTCACGGCGGCCAATGGCGATTGCCTCGCGATTGAGGTTAACAGCTCTCGGGTTACCGACGTTTTTCGCGTCCGATCCGGCGTTGCGCCGGACTTTGAAACCGAACAGCGAGAAGCGCTGGCTGGCCAGTTGGCGCAACTGGTAACCGATATTGCCGCGGCACCTGCGCCGCTTAGCATGATCTCGCTGCGACCGGACACCATGCTTGAAGCGGACGATGTAGGCATCACGTTCAGCGAAATTGCCAAAGCCTGCACGACGATCGAAATGCCCGCAGAACCCGTCATATCCGTTGTTCCAGACACCACCGAGCCTAATGTCGACGTGGAATCTGAGGACGATACGGACGGCTTGGTCGGCTTGTTCTACCAAGGCAGCCAACGTTTGGCCGTTGGCCGCATCCAGGCCAAAGCCCCGAACGGGGAATTGATTCAGTCGGATGGCGATTGCGCTGAAGATCAGTCATTGCATGCCGATCATACCTTATTGGCGCAATTCGCCCGTGACCTTTCAGGCTGGGATGATGACACAGCCAGCGCTCTGGATCATCCACAACTGATCGTTATGCGCCCTTCCGGAGGCAAACGTTCCGGATTGGCTGTCATGAATGATGGCAAAGAATTCTCCATGGTAGTTCATGAGGCCCGCAAACTTGGAGCCATAGTGAATCTGTGGACATCTCTGACGGAGCATTCCCAATGAATGCGCCCGTAACATTCAATTTTTCGACTAATTCAATCTGTGATTGCAAGTACCCAGGGTAAAAGTATGAGTGAAAGTAACCGTCGTGAGTTAATTCGAATAGCCGAAGATATGAACGGGGTCAGCAATGACGAGACCCGCCAGTTTATTTCGCGCATTGTAGGCGATCTATCCAATCTGAAACCGTCAATCGCATTTGTCGGGCAGATCAAGGCTGGTAAGTCCCGCCTTATCAACGGGTTCACTGGGCAGGCAGAATACCTACCTTCGGACGTGAATCCTTGGACAACCGTGATCACCGATATGCATTTCGGTCACCCCTCGGGTCGGACCGAAGGGGCCGAATTCCATTTCTTCGATAACCGTCAGTGGCAGGCGTTGATCGCCGAGGGCGAAGAACTGCGCAATATGTTCCCCGATGACGAGGACAGTTATAAGCGCGAAATGATCGAAGAGCAGGTCGACGCGATGAAAACCCGCGCCCAACTGCGATTGGGCGATAGTTACGAGCAGTTGCTCGGCCAACACCACGATCTGGAGCATCTGAACTCGGACGATCTGGCCCGTTATGTTTGCGCCGGCGACGATCCGACCGACAGCGAGGAATATGATCCCGGTTCCGATCGGGGATTGTACAGCGACATCACGCGCAAGGCCGAGGTGTACTTTGACATCGGCCACTTTCCGTTCCCGCTGACCGTCACAGACACGCCCGGCGTCAACGACCCTCTGCTGATCCGCGAAGAAATCTCGCGCCAGTATCTCAAAGAATCCGATTTCTTTGTTGTGGTTTTATCTGCGCATCAGGCCCTTTCACGGGCGGATCTGAAGCTGTTCCGTCTGATGCAGGCTCTGGAACTGGGACAGATCGTCGTGTTCATCAACCGCGTAGACGAGTTGGGCGGCGGAGCCGAAGACGCTGGAAAAGTCCGAACGGATGTTTTGGAAGGCCTTGAAAAAGCACTGGGCAACTCAAACATCGACGTTCTTATGGGCAGCGCCCAATGGGCTCACTATGCGCTGACCGGTGACGATACCGGAGTGAACCACGATCATGTTCTGGCCTGGCTGCGCGCCCACCCCGAGCAGATGAAACAGTATCTGGACGGTGTTGAGGAGATCAAGCAAGGCCCCGGCCCGATCAGTCGCGAGGGTGTTCTGCGCTTTGCGGCAATGATTGCCTCCGGTCTGCCCGATCTGCGCCGTCACGTTACCCATGCTTTGACTCAAGGGCCGCGTGACGAACAGCTCAAGATGGCTTGGCAGCACCTTAACAGCTTTGCCCAAGGTGAGCTTGAACGCTCCAAGGCCCATCTGCGCGCGATTGATGATGAAAACTCTGCTGATCTGACCAGCGGCAGTGAAAATGATAAAACACTGGCCGAACTGCGCACTCTGGTTTCGCAAAAAACCACTGAGATCATCGACGACATGGATGATGTGTTGGCCAATCTTCGCGGGGTTATGGATGACACTGTGTCAGAGGCTGTTTCCGCGGTTGTCCGGGGGCCGAATGGCGCGTCACCCCTGTTGGCCAAAGGCGGTGACACCGAGCTGAACTTTTCACCACTGCGGGATCGCATGCGCGAACTGGTTCAGGGTGCAACTCAAGTGGTCCGACAGCGGATGCTCAGCGAACTTTACGCCATAGACATGAACAGCAATGCCGCCCTTCGCGCCCTGCCCGGCTGGCAGGACCCGGCCGACAGTCGGATGAATACCAGTGCGGTTCGTTGGTTCCGCCCAGACACCACCGCGCTTACGCGGGGCATTACCGTGGAATTGCGCGTCAGTTGGCTGTCCCGTCTGATCTCGCGCAAAAGTGTCGTCGCGCGGGCCGAGCGTATGATCGTTCAAGAGTTCGAAATGATCGGGGACGATCTGGTGGACACAGCACGTACAGATCTGCTGGAACGTCTGAACACCGTTCTTGACCACTATCTGGCATTGTTGGCCGGACATCTTGAACAACGCGTCGGATCCGGCCAAACCAATGTTCGTGCGGAAGCACAGGCGGCATTCGATCAGGCGCAACGTGTCGCAGATGATCTGGATGCGGTGTTTGGCGGCAGTAACGCCCGCAAGAAATTAGCAGAGGCTGCGGAATGATTGAATTTCCCGGAACCGAACAGGAAGTACGCAAGCTTGAACGCTTCCTGACCGCCACCGAAAACCTGCCGTCAGAGGCAGGTCTGGACAAGATGCGCGAACGCGCCTTGTTTCATGCCGAACGGCTTTCGAACGCGGTCAATATCGGTTTCGCCGGGGAATTCGGGGCCGGGAAATCCAGTCTCGCCAACATGCTGGCCGGGGCGGATATTCTACCCACGGGTCCTCAGCATCTGAAACTGCCATTGGTCATTGTTGCGTATTCGGATACACCGGAAACCACAGTTGGCTGGTGGGACAAGGAACCCAAAGTCTATTCTGGCATCGCTTTGGAAAAAGCTGCGGCCGATAATCCGGACTTTATCTCGGTCGGGCTGAATACTCCGGCCCTGCAGGAAATTTCTCTGTTTGATCTGCCTGGAACTGGCGCGCTGGACGATACCTACAAATCCACCCTGGAACTTTTGTCCTATGTCGATTGCGCCATATGGTGCACTAACGGAACAAACGCCTGGCGAGAGACAGAACGCCACCTTTGGGCACAAGTTCCGCAAGAGTTGCGCTCAAACAGTTTGTTGGCAGTGACCCACACGGACCTTCCTCCGGTTCGTGATGCATTGGACCGTGTTCTGAACCGGCTGGAAAAGGAAAAAGGCGAATTTTTCCGCTCGGTCGTGCCCATCGGCACGCCGGTGGCCGTCAAGGCTATGGCGCAAGAGCCCGAACCTGATTTCGATTTGTGGGAGACCTGCGGCGGACAAAACCTTGCCGAACAGGTCCTGCAAGTCGCGTCGGAACGGCGTTTGAAAGATTTGGAAGCTGCCAGAAAGGATATCGAGCAGGAGTTTCTTCCATTTCTATCCAGCCAGAATATGCACGACCCTGAGCCGACGCCAGTCGAAACACCCTCGATTCATGCTACTCTGGAATCCGCCCTTCCCCCTCTGGAAAATCCGATCCTCGAAGATTGGCTGGCGGCTATTGCAAGTATCTATGACGACTTGCGCGAAACATCGGATATCGAACCCGCCGCATTCCTGAACAGCTGTCAGGAAATCGTCGAAGACTTTGCAGAGCGTCTTGAGCAAGGGGGCGAAATCGCGGCCGAAGCTGACTGGATTCCTGGTGAGTTCGAAAAGGCAACGGATCTTCTTTTGCTACTGCAATTCGAAAGTGGTGACGCCCCCCTCAAGGATGCGATCAGCATCCTCGCACAGCTCAGCGACAACCTCGCCTGGGCCGGCAGCCGCGTCGATTCCGTTCAGCCAAAAACCGGAACCTGACCTCCACCCGTTTTAATTGAGCCGTGCACGGCGATTCGAAGCCTTTAGAATCGCGGGTGTATTGTTTCGGATTTGATGCCCAATACGTAAAAAACAGGCACTCAGTCCGCAAATTTTACCGCCTGCTATTCAATATGCAGTAGAATACCACAGTCCTAACACAATATATAGATTTTCACGGCACTGGGTTCTTAGTGAAGCCATCAGGCGGCCCCAATAATGTCAAATTTGAAACGTCTAACGTTCATGAGTGTCCTGCGGTTGTGTTTGGTTGTGAGTTCGCGGGCTGTAAGCCCAGTTAAGTAAAGCCGCAAAACGATTAGAACGGGCGGAAAGAAATGAGCCACAACCAGGCCGTCGGCGCGACGCACGACGAACCGAAAATTGAAGGACTTCAACCCGGCGCCAAGCTGTTGCGCGGGCAGTATGAAATCCTGCGTTTTATCAGCAATGGCGGGTTTGGGATCACCTATCTTGCGCGTGACAGCCTGGAACGCGAGGTGGTGATTAAAGAGTGCTATCCTGGTGCCCTTTGCCGTCGCAATGGCGACTTGGTTGAACCGGTTGAACCGGGTTACAAAGACGACCTGCGCGCGATCATCGACCTGTTTATCCTCGAGGCGCGCAATCACGCCCGTTTGGTGCACCCCAACATTGTAGACGTACATCAGGTCTTCGAAGACAACGAGACAGCCTATATCGCGATGAACTACATCCGCGGCTGCGATCTGTTGGACTATGTCGAGAACCCCGAAAACAAGGCTGGCCCCGACTTTATCGTTCAGGTCACGGAAAAAATGCTGTCGGCGGTGTCTTTCATCCACCAAAGCGGCATGCTGCATAGGGACATTTCGCCCGACAACATCCTAATAGACGAAAACGGCGATCCGGTTCTGATCGACTTTGGTGCTGCGCGCGAACAGGCTGCGCACCAATCTGCTGCACTGATGACACTGCGGGTCATCAAGGACGGGTATTCACCGCACGAATTTTACGTGCGCGGCGCTGAGCAAGGGCCAAGCAGTGACCTTTATGTTCTTGCGGCGACGCTCTATCACGCAATCAGTGGCGAACGTCCGATCGACGGCCAAACCCGCCTGAACGCCTTCAACAACAGCCAGCAGGACCCCTACACTCCACTGGCCGGACGCTTCGAAGGCTATCCCGAAGGGTTCCTTGAAGCCATCGACAAGGCTATGGAAGTTCACTCAACGGATCGCCTGCAGACCGCACTGGATTGGCTGCGTATGTTCCGTGGGCCCAGCGTAATGTTCGACAGCTTCGATTACCGGCCGGTGTCGGTGATCGTTGCGATGGACCAAAAAGACGAAGAAGAAGAAAAAGCCAGGATCAAGGCGGAAAGCGAGAACGCCGAAGCCGTCGTCACCGCTTTGCTGGCCGGTAACACAGACATTGCACTGGGCAATGAGGATAAGAACGACGAGGGGCTTGCTACGTTCACCGCAAAAGAAGAAGCCGCCGTTGCAGTAGACACTGTGGTCAAAAGCGGTTCCAGCGGTGCCGGCAAGGTAGTTGCGGGTGTGGCTGTGGTGGCCGCTTTGGCGGCCGGTGGGTTCTTCTTTATGTCCGGGAAAGATACTCCGGGTGAAGACACCGTATCGACCCAATCACCCGTAACGACGGAAACAGCGGAAGAAGTCGCCGCAGTCGAAACACCCGAGCAGGAAACGGTCGAGCAGGTGACTGCAGCTATTGCGGAGCCGGCGCCAGAACCTACTGAGCCCGCACCGGTTGAGGTCGAAGCCACTCCAGAGCCTATCGAGCAGGCGCAAGAAGAACCGATTGCAACGGACCAGGAAGACGCTGGGGCAACGGAAACGGCTGAAGCCGCTACAGTCGAGCCTACGCCACTTGTTCCCGCGGAACCTGTAAACCTGGAAGAACAAAAGCCGGTAAACTTGGCAGAACAACAGACTGCATTTTCGCATTGGGACGTGGACATCCCGTTTCAGACTTCACGACGTCGGGCTTCAACTGGCAACGTGATCGCAGTTACTGGCGTCGACCAGGACATGGACCCGGCAATTGTAGGTGAATGGGTCAAACGTGGCGCAACCATCTTTACTCTGAACGGCAAGCCCGTGCAGGCGGACACGACATTTGCCGCTCAGGTTCTGAACGATCTGAACGTAGACCCGGACGGCTACATTCGTGTCTCGGCCCGCTATCGTACATTGGGCGAAACCCGCCCACAGAACGGATTGTTGGCGCTGCCCGCGATGCGGGTGCTGGGCCTGGAAAACGGCTATGTTTTCGCAATTCAAAACAAAGACGGCACCGGGTGGAAAACAGTTCTGACCTCGGTTCCGCCAGAGGCGGCAGGCAACTTGCAGGCAGGCGATATCCTAGTCGCAGAGACGAATTCGGGCACGAGCATTGATGGTTCGGAAAGTCTGGAAGTCTTGCTGGCCGGGCTCGTATCCGAAAACCAGCCTCAGGCCCGCTTTAGCATTTTGCGCAACGGGGTCGCGACGACTGCTGACATGCCACTAGCGCAGGAGTAATCTGACCGGTTCCTAAATGATCTGCCAGTGTGTGTTTGCTGAGGGTAGTGCCTTGTTTGGTACCCCTGACGGGAACCGGCCCGTCGCGGAAGTAGAAAGTGTCTTTGTTATCCCAACTATCCGTGCCGTTGTGCAACTTCGCACAGAGGTAAGAAGCAGCCCCACAGGACAGATGTCCTGTGCCAAGAATAAAAGGTGTCGACACCATGTTCAAATACAAAAGCCCTCTTAGCCGGCTTCTCGAAGGTGCCGGCAAACCAAAAGAAACTGAGGCCGAAGAAGTAGCGGAAGCCGCAACTCCAGAGGCGGAAAAGGCCGAGCCAATCGCCGACTTCAATGCCCTGCGCGCAGCTCTGGCGGGTGGCAATATGTCTTCGGACAACTACGAAGAAACTGACGAGCTGGTGCCTGAAGAAAAGATGCCGGATTTCTCTGAGGATGAAGCAGCAGACACTGCTGAAACCGAAGATGATATCGTCGTCGCAGAGGTCATAGCAGAAGTTCAGGACGTGGTGGACGAGACGCCCGAGCCCGAAACTGAAACTGTTTTGACACTGCACTCAGCGGTTGAAGAAGTCGCTGAAGTGGCGACAGAAGAAGACGCCGAAGCGGTTACCGAAGAGGTGGTCGAGCACGAGATGCTTCAAGTCGAAGACCCCGAGCCGGAACAGATTGTAGAAATCGTTGCAGACGAACCCATCGCGGAACCAGAGTCCATCGCAGAGCCGGTTTCAGAAGAACCGGTCGCCGAAGAATCACAGGTTGAAGTCGCACCGGTGGCACAGTCCGCGGCCCCCGAAGATCGCCGCGGCCGCGTCAAGACAACCTTCCTGGGCTTCGAACGCGCTGACACACATGTGCAGGACCTCATCGAAACGGCAGAACCTGCGGCAAAAACAGACAATGCCGAGCAATCGTTCCCGGTTGGTTGGCTGGTCGTCACCGGCGGCCCTGGTCGTGGTGCGAGCATAACGCTGACCGAAGGCTTGATGCAGATTGGTCGCAATGACGATCAGGCCATTCAGCTGGATTTTGGAGACACCGGCATTTCCCGCAGCAACCATGCGGTGATTGCCTATGACCCCGAAGACCGCAAATGTTATCTGGGACACGGCGGTAAGGCGAACCTGGTTCGCCTAAACGGCAAGCCGGTTCTCAGCACCGTTGCGCTATCCAGTGGAGACCTGATCCGCATCAGCGAAACATCAGTTCGCTTTGCCGCATTCTGCGACGATGGCTTTGACTGGCGGGATTCCTGATTGATGCTGGCGACACCGGCATATGATATTGCGCTGATCCTGGATAAGGGCCGGCGTGACACGCAGGAGGACGCGGTCGCCTCGCGCATGTTCGACGCAGCGAATGCAAGCTATGTCGTTGTCGCCGATGGCATGGGCGGACATGCGGCAGGCGAAGTCGCTTCTGATCTTGTGATCCGTGCCTGGCGCGACGCTCTGGATACCGAGCTCGAAGGTTCAGCGGCGTCCGAGTCCGCTTTGATAGACGCTTTGCCTCTTGCAGCAATGCAGGCAAACGCATCCATCGCCAGCTATTCCGAGGAACAAGGCGCTGAATTCAACATGGGCTCCACCATGCTGGGCGTTCTATTGCTGGGACAGCGACTGTTTTGGATTTCTATCGGCGACAGCCCCCTATACCTTTTCCGTGACGGAGAGTTGTCGCAGATCAACGAAGATCATTCGATGGCGCCTGTAATTGATGCGCAAATGGCCGAGGGAACTTTGACTGAGGCCGAAGCGCTTACGCATCCAGACCGAAATCAGCTGACCTCGGTCATCATGGGAGCGGCAATTCCAAAAGTCGATTGCCCAGAGACCCCTTATGAACTGACACCTTCGGATGTTTTGGTTCTGGGAAGCGATGGCCTGCAATACCTCAGCAATGCTGAAATTCAGTCCATTCTTCAATCCAATGCCAGCGCGCTTGCGCAAGACATCGCCGGGGCGCTGCAATCCGCGCTCAACGCGAAAGGCGACCCGGATCAGGACAACACCTCGATCGGTGTCGTCAAACTCACAAAAAACTAACAAGGCAAAGCAACAGGACCCATGAGAAACCATCTGATCATATCAAGCCTGGCACTTGCTGCCGCAGCGGGCACTGCATCGGCGCAACAGGCATGCTCAACTTATGAAATTCAGCGCGGCGACAGCCTGCGCGAGCTTTCGATCGACGTGTACTCGACCGAAGATTTTCGTATCATCTACGATGCCAACCGGGATGTGATCGGCAATAACCCGAACATCATTCGGGTGGGCGACGTTCTGACCATGCCTTGTTTGGAAGACATTGGGCGCGCTTCGACCGTTCCGCAAACTGAGGCCGAGGCCATGGCAGCCGAAATGGCAGCAGAGCTGGTCAAGGCCGCCGAAGATCGCGCAGCCAAAGCCATTGCCGAGGCCGAAGCCCGCGTGGCCGAAGCCGAAGCTGAAGCCAAAAAAGCCAGCGAAGATGCTGTGGTTATCGCCAAAGAGGCGGCTAAAGACGAAATCGAAGCAGCGCGCGCGGAAGCAGCCGCACTGATCCGTAACGCGGATGAAGGCGAACGCCCGGAAATTCGCGACCGCCAGTTGCTGATGATCACTGGTGGCAATTACGCGCCCTTCACCGACGAGGCACTGCCCAATCGCGGCCTTTACACCTACCTTGTCGAGACAGCGATGCTGCGTGCCGCACCCGAGCAGGCCTATAAGATCCAGTTCGTCAATGACTGGTCATCGCATCTGGACCTGCTGATGCCGACACTGGCGTTCGATGCCACCTTCCCATGGTCGCGTCCGAACTGCGAAGCGGCAGAGACATTGTCGGAAAAGGACCGTACGCGGTGCGAAACGTACGACTTCTCTAACCCGTTCTACGAAGTCGTGGACACGTTCTTTGCCCGCGAAGGATCGGGCTATGAGCAAACACTGACCTATGCTGACTTCGCCGGGACAACCATCTGTCGGCCGGAAGGCTGGTCGTTGTCACACATGGATGAGGTCGGATTGTATGAACCGGCAATCTCGCTTGTGCGTCCGGTTTCACCCGATGACTGCTTTCACGCCGTTATGGACGGGACAGCCGACATCGTCGCAATCGAAGCTCATCTGGCGATCGAAGCTATCGGACGACTGGGATACGAACACCGTATTATTGAAAACCCCAACCTGGCGGCGATCAAATCCCTTAACGTCATGACCCATAAAGATAATCCAGATGGCGAAGCGATCCTGGAGACGCTGAATCAAGGTCTGGCAATCATGCAGCAATCCGGCGAATGGCGCGACATCGTGTCAACCGCCCTACGCCATCAAATGGAAAACGGCTGAAACACTTTAAAGCCTTCTCAATTACTATCCTGGAGAAAACAACTAATGCCTAAACTACCGCTCCATAACGTTGCGATGACCTCTGCTGCCGTCATCGCGTTAAGCGCCGGAGCCGCCGCCGCCCAGCAAGCCTGTACGAATTATACGGTACAGGACGGTGACACGATGGCCACCATTGCGATTGCTGCTTACGGCACGTCAAACTACCAGCCGATTTTCAACGCAAACCGGAACTCGATTAGCAACCCCAACGATCTGGCACCTGGTCTGGCACTTGTGCTTCCGTGTGAGGACGGCAGCTTGCCGAACGGCCAAAGCGCACGCGAGATTATTGCAGAACAGCAAGAACGCTTTGCGAGCTCGACCCAAACAAGTTCGTTCAAAGCCCCAATCAAACTGGTTACGGGCAACGGTTGGGCTCCGTTCGCGGATGAGACCCTGAACGGCGGTGGTTTCATCACTCGATTGGGAACCACGGCTCTGCAACGGGCAGGCAATGCGCACGAGTATTCGATCAGCTTTGTCGATGACTGGAACTCGCATATCGAAACCCTGCTTCCGCTGGGCGCGTTTGACGTGTCGATGGCGTGGAACATGCCCGATTGCACCAACCGCAGTTACGAATGGTCCTGGGAAACAGAAATCCGCTGTACGCAATTCCACGCTTCAGCACCTGTGTACGACATCGTCTTGGGTTTCTACACACTTCCCCAAAGCGATTACGCCAGTGCGACCAGCTTTGAAGACCTGAAAGGTGCAACCGTCTGCCGTATGGAAGGATGGTTCATCCACGACCTCGAACAAGAAGGTCTGCAACCAGAAAAAACCATCGATCTGCTGCAACCCGTTACCGCGCGGGAATGCTTGGATGCCGTCCTAACTGGCTCCGCGGATGTCGCGACCTTCGAAGTTCAGCTTTTTGCCGACGCAATGGCTGAAATGGGTCTCAACGAGAACGATCTCGTCGAAAACCCGTATGTCACGACACTTTCAGCCCTGCGGTTCATTACTCACCGGTCCAACCCAATGGGCAAACAATACCTGGCGATGCTGAACAAAGGCCTGAACGAAATGCGGGAGTCTGGCGAATGGTACGCCATCATCTCGGACACACTGAATGAGCACAATGAACGACTGATAGCCTCATCCGGCTAAGGATCCACTTTCCACATTCCAACCCACGGGAGGAAAAATAATGCATAAACAAAAACTTAACACCAAGGTGATGACGGCGACTGCCGTCCTCACACTCACCGCAGGCGCAGCAGCAGCGCAGGAAGCCTGTTCAAACTATACAGTCTCGGACGGTGATACGATGGCCACCATCGCGATCGCAGCCTACGGCACGTCGAACTATCAGCCCATCTTTAACGCAAACCGTAACATCATCACCAACCCGAACGATCTTGCACCAGGTCTGGTTCTGGCCCTGCCCTGTGAAGATGGCAGCCTGCCAAACGGTCAATCTGCGCAGGAACTTATCGCTGCGGAAGAGCAACGTGCAGCAAGCGTCAAGCGTTCGAATGTCTATGCACCGCCGATCAAAATGGTTGCGGGTAACGGCTGGGAACCCTTTACCAGCGAAGCACTGGGCGGCGGCGGCATCATGACCCGTCTGGCTACGACCAGTCTTCAACGTGCCGGCAACAGCCGCGACTACTCGGTCAGTTTTGTTGATGACTGGAGCTCGCATCTGGACACGTTGTTGCCACTTGGCGCGTTCGATATTTCGATCGCTTGGACCGTCCCGGATTGTACGAACCGCTCGTACGAATGGTCGTCAGAAACCGAAGCGCGTTGCACGCAATTCGTGGCTTCTGTCCCTGTTTACGACATCGTAGGCGGTTTCTTCACACTGCCGGAAAGCGACTACGCCAGCGCGACCAAATTCGACGACTTTGTAGGTTCTACCATTTGCCGCATGTCAGGCTGGAGCATGGTTGTCCTGGAAGAAGTCGGATTGAACCGCGAAAACACAACTGTGGTCCAACCCAACTCGGCCCGCGAATGTCTTGATGCCGTTCTGACCGGCACGGCGGATGTCGCCGCGTTCGAGGTCGATCTGTTCGCTTCGACCATGAACGACATGGGGCTGACTTCGTCTGATCTGGTTGAAAACCCTTATGTTTCGACCTTGTCCTCGATGAGCTTCCTTGCGCACCGCACCAACCCGTTCGCACGCGAATATATCGCGATGATGAACAAGGGCCTGAACGAAATGCGTGAGTCCGGCGAATGGTACGCGATCATCTCGGACACTCTTCGCGAACAAAACGAAAAACTGAACGCGGCATCTAACTGATCTATCAGATTTCCGAACGAAAAGGGCCGGTCTTACGACTGGCCCTTTTTATTTTTTATCAACCATTTAGAGATAAATTCGCCGCAAATAACACAGAAATACGGGAATCCCCTAATATCCAAATTTCACGAAAGGGTTATCGTGAAATCAAGTAGACCGGTGAGGCTTCGGCCTGACCACTCACTCAAAAAAGGGCCGGCTTTGGGGGTCGGCCCTTTTTTCTTTGGATTTCACGAAATCGGAAGTACCCACGCCGCAAAGCGTGGGAAAATCTATCAGCCGATGATCGCGTTCAGTGTTGCGCTGGGGCGCATTACCGCTGCGGTCTTAGCGGGATCGGTGTGGTAGTACCCGCCGAGGTCCGCGGCTGGACCCTGAGCGTTCGCCAACTCCGACAGGATCTGATCTTCTTTTTCTTCCAGCTCTTTTGCGATTGGCGCAAATTCAGCCGCCAGTTCCGCGTCATCCGATTGTGCGGCAAGGGCTTCGGCCCAGTAACGCGCGAACCAGTAGTGGCTATCACGGTTGTCCGGCTGCCCGACTTTACGGCTAGGCGACTTGTTGTTGTCCAGAATGCCCTGCGTTGCCGCTTCGGCTGCAGCACCCAGAACACCCGCCTTAGCGTTGCCTTTGTTGTCAGCCAAGAAGTTCAGTGATTCACCCAGAGCGCAGAACTCACCCATCGAGTCCCAGCGAAGGTGGTTTTCCTCGACCAATTGCTGCACATGTTTCGGAGCGGACCCACCTGCACCAGTTTCGAACAAGCCCCCACCGTTCATCAGTTTGACGATCGACAGCATTTTGGCCGATGTGCCCAGCTCCAGAATTGGAAACAGGTCGGTCAGGTAATCCCGCAACACGTTACCCGTGATAGCGATGCTGTCCTTGCCTGCTGTGATAGTCTCCAGCGACTGACGGGTTGCTTCGCGCGGGGCCATGATCAGGAACTTGTCAGCCACGCCAGCTCCCTCGAGCGCAGGTTTGACGTATTTGATCAGCTCCGCGTCGTGGGCGCGGTTTGCGTCCAGCCAGAAGATCGCTTCGGATCCGGTCAGGCGCTGACGGTCCATCGCAAGCTGGATCCAATTTTCAATCGGAGCCTTCTTCACAGTGCAAGCACGCCAGATGTCGCCCTTTTCGACCTCGTGCGAATGCAGCGTTTCCCCATTAGCCAGAACGATACGGATTACGCCATCGGCTGGGGCCTGGAACGTGGTCGGGTGCGAGCCGTATTCTTCGGCCTTCTGCGCCATCAGGCCTACGTTGGCCACGGCACCGGCGGTGGCCGGGCTCAGCGCGCCGTTGGCTTTGAAGAAGTTGATGGATTCGTCATACACAGGAGCATAGCAGCGGTCGGGGATCACACAGTTGGTGTCACCCTTCGCGCCAGCCTCATCCCAACCCTTACCGCCTGCGCGGATCACGGCAGGCATCGAGGCGTCGATGATCACGTCCGAGGGCACGTGAAGGTTTGTGATGCCCTTATCTGAATCCACCATGTACATGGACGGACGGTCAGCTTTGATCGCGTCAATTGCCGCCATGATTTCAGCGTTGTCCTGAACACGTTCCAGTAAGTCACCCAGACCCGAGTTGGGGTTCACTCCCAATGCGTCCAGCTCTGCGCCAAATTTCTCGAACACCGGAGCCAGCCACGCTTTGACGGCATAACCAAAGATGATCGGGTCCGAGACCTTCATCATCGTAGCTTTCATGTGCAGCGAGAACATTGTGCCGTCTTTCTTGGTGTCCTCGATGGCGTCCGCCAGGAAGGATGACAGCGCTTTAACGGACATGAAAGTGGCATCCGCAACGGTGCCCTCGGCCAATGGCCAAGCATCCTTTAGGACGGTGACGTTGCCGTCTTTGCCGACAAATTCGATCTTGGCATCGCCCGCTTGGGCGGCGGATATGGTCGCCGACTTCTCGTTGGCGTAAAAGTCATTGCCAGACATCGATGACACTTTGGTCTTGCTATCCGCGGCCCACTCACCCATCGAATGAGGGTTCTTTTGCGCGTAGTTCTTTACCGCACGCGCTGCACGGCGGTCGCTGTTGCCTTCACGCAGAACCGGGTTCACAGCCGAGCCTTTGATGGCGTCATACCGCGCGCGGATCGCTTTTTCCTTGTCGGTTGAGGGCTCTTCGGGATATTTCGGGATGTCGTAGCCCTGCGACTGCAGCTCTTCGATTGCTGCAACCAGCTGCGGGACCGAGGCCGAAATGTTCGGCAGCTTGATCACGTTGGCGTCCGGTGTTTTTACCAGTTCACCCAATGCTGCCAGATCATCGGAGATCCGCTGCGCATCGGTCAGGTTCTCCGGGAAAGTTGCCAGAATACGTCCGGCCAGAGAGATATCCTTGGTGCCAACACTAACACCTGCGGCGCTGGCAAACTTGCGAATGATGGGCAGGAACGAGGCGCTGGCCAGTTCGGGCGCTTCGTCTACAATGGTATACAATATGTCGAAGTTCGAGTTATCTGCCATATTCTTTTACCTTTTTTAAGCCTTTCGGGGCGTGCGATCCAAGAGTGTGCCACATATGGGTGGCGAAGGATGGGCGCGATTAACCTACCGCCCAACGGTGACTCTGTATTGACAGGGCCTCCATTAAATCAGGATGGAGTTGGGATCAATCGTCTAGATGCGGCGCATATTGCCACGGGGCACATCAAAGCCCGAGTTTCTTGAAGTATTGTGCAAAAAATTAAGCGCCCCACGTGTCACTCAACCGATACCCCGCTGGCCACGGGTCGTCAGGATCAAGCATGTGTTGATGGGTGCCTGTAATCCAACCGCGTCCGCTGATTTCTGGGACAATTGCGGATCGGGCACCAATTTGTGTTTCCTGAACAATCCGTCCTGTAAAGCAAGAGCCGATGATCGAAATGGCCTCGAAGGTTTGCCCGATCTCCATCTGCCCTTTGGCTGCCATAAGCGCCATACGTGCGGAAACCGCCGTGCCGGTGGGCGAACGATCCACTTTGCCGGGCTGAATGGCAACGGCCGACTTTCCGCACCATCCAGTTTGGGATTTTTCGAGCGGACCACAAAAGGCGCAAAAGGAAATGTGGGACCAATCCGGGTTTTCAGGATGCGAAAACCCCAATTGCTCATTTGCGGCATTCGTAATCGTAACGCCCATCCGAGCGATTTCACGCGCTTCGTCTTCGGTTACATCAAACCCGATTTCCGCGGCATCTACGACCACGAAACTATCGCCACCATAGGCCGTATCTACGGTCAACGTCCCCACACCCGGAACTTCCAATGGAACCGAGAGTTTGTCCGCGAAACTCGGCAAATTCTGCACATGGATCCGAACGGCCTTACCGTCTTGGCACTCAGCGCGTACGCGAACCAGCCCGCCCGGCGCTTCAAGCGTCAGAGTGGTCTCAGGTTCTTTCATAGGGATGATGCCGCTGTCCAACAACACGGTAGCGACACAGATAGAATTTGAGCCGGACATAGGCGGCGTGTCCTCAGGCTCCATAATGATAAAGGCGGCATCAGCTTCGGGGTGTTTGGGAGGGACCAGCAGATTGACGTGCCGAAACACACCGCCGCGCGGTTCGTTTAGTACAAAGTTGCGCAATGTTTGGTCGCGGCCAATATGCGATCGTTGCTCCCAGATCGTGTCACCTGGTGGTGGTGCAACACCACCAACGACTACGTCACCGACCTCGCCTTCGGCATGGGCCGACACAACATGAATTGTTCTGATACTGCGCATATCCTCTCCCTAAAATCGAGAAGCGGCGTAAGGCGACATCGATATAGGCGAGTCTCGACCATCGATCAAAGCCCCTACAATTTGAGCAGTTCCCGCAGATTGGGTGAGGCCCAGATGACCGTGGCCGAAGGCATAAATTGCATCCGATGTTTTTCGGGATGTACCAATCACCGGAATGCTGTCCGGTAATGATGGACGAAACCCCATCCATTGCGTACCCCTGTCCGTCTTCAGGCCAGGCAGAAACGCTGCCGCCTTTTCCAACAATGTGTCAGCGCGTTTGTAATTTGGTGGTAGGGCTAATCCGCCCAGTTCAACCGCCCCCCCCACGCGCACACCGCCATTTATTTTGCTGGCAACAAAACCGTGGCGTGAGAATGTCAGATGCATACGCAAATCGAATGCACCTTCGGGCAACGTGGTATTGTATCCTCGCTCGGTTTCAAGGGGGATGCGATCGCCCAATGTTTGCGCGATGAGATGAGACCAAGCACCCGCCGCAACCACCACTTTTGCGGCGCGGAGTGCCTCGTCTGCACATTCGATCCGTACACCATCGTCCTGCGGCGACAAGTTTCGGATTTCTTTCTTTTTAATTTGGCCGCCGCGGTCTTGAAAAGCTTTGGCAAGATGTTCAACCCACAGCTTTGGGTCTACAGTGTTCAGCCAATTCGGGGTAAACCCGGCATGGGTGAACCGAGCGCTAAGGCCTGGCTGTTTCTCAGCAATCGCGCCTTGGCTTTCCAGAAGCTCAAACTCGATCCCATGTTCGCGCCGCAAGTCCCAAGTTGGTAAACTGGCGCGATACTCGGCTTCGCTTTCGTACAATTGCATCTGACCGTCGCGCTGCAACAAATGCTCGCCATCGATGTTTGATATCAACTGTTCAAGCGCAGTTTTGGATAGCGCCATCAAGCTGGCCTGAGCTCCAAGCAGATCTTTGTATCGATCCGGACGGCTGGACCGCCAAAACTGATACATCCAAGGTGCAATTTTCAACGCGTATGCCGGAGGAATTGACAGTGGGCCCAACGGATCCAATAGCCACTTCGGAGCTTTTCGTATGATACCCGGCGTGGCCAGCGGCTCGACCTCCGAGAAGGCAAACGCACCAGCGTTGCCAGCTGATGTTTCAGCAGCAACGCCTTTGCGATCCAAGACAAGTACTGAATGCCCTCTTCGCTGCAATTCCAGCGCGGTTGTTACCCCGATTACTCCGGCACCGATGACAACAACATGCGCGGTCATGTATCGATCCCGTTTCTGAAAGGATCATCTTTGTCGAAGAACAAATTGGCCTCGGCCATGACGAAGGCTTGCCCGGTGATCGAAGGAATGATGCCCCCGTTGGGCCCGGGTTGATAGGACAGCCGATAGGAACTGCCAATCACGCTTTGCTGGATGATCTCTTGGCCCGGAGCAAGACACCCGTCCGCCGCCAAACAGGCCAACCGGGCTGAACTGCCGGTTCCGCAGGGAGAGCGGTCGTAATTGTCATCCGGGCACAGAACGAAATTGCGACTGTGAACTGACGGATCTGGTGAATCATCTTGAAAGATAACGTGGTCAATTGGTTCGCCTTTTTCGCCGCCAACCCCGTGCGTGATCGAAGCCTCTCGGATGGCGACCGTCATATCCGTCAGTTCGCGAATATTGGCAGGTTCGACCGGGATCGGGCTGGGGTCAACGATGAAGAACCAGTTGCCGCCATATGCAACGTCGCCTGTGATCTGGCCATAGCCCGCGACATTTAAGGTAACGCCCTGACGAACCCTGCGACTTTCGATGTTGGTCACGGTGACCGTGTTGGCGTCGTGCAAATTTACCGTCACCACACCGGCAGACGTTTCGATCCGGTGTTGGCCAATGCCAATTCGCCCCAAGTGAGCCAGCGTGACCGTCAAGCCAATGGTGCCATGACCGCACATGCCCAAGACGGCATCGACATCAAAGTAGATAACCCCGGCCACGCACGTCGGATCAACAGGCTCGACCAACAACGCACCAACCATGGCAGGCTGACCGCGCGGCTCTAACATGACCGAGCGATAGAACGCCTCATGCTCGGTCGCCAGGCGGCTTGCCCGCTCAGTCAAAGACCCGGATCCAAGTTCCGGCGCGCCATCCAGAATGACGCGCGTCGGTTCACCGCCCGTGTGACTGTCGATCACATGCATTCAGCGATCACCCCACCCTGCCTCGACCAATCGGCGAACCATTTTTGGAACAGATCATATTGCTGCTCGCAATAATTACGCTGTGCATCGGTCAGTTCATCCGTTTCGTTAAAGTGCAGACGGTATTCCTGCTCCCCGTTCAGGACCAGCAAGTGCTTGTAGTACAGCACCAAATCCGGGCCTTCGTCAAAGCTGGAAAGCACTTGAATCGCCTCTGTGAGTTCCTGCGCACGCTGGCGGGCCTCGGCATGGCCTTGCGCCGCCTTTTTGGACAGGGCGGCCAGCAGCAAAGCTTCGCGTGGCAATGCTGTGCCTATTCCCGTGATCGACCCGGTTGCACCGCAATTTACGAAACCGTGGTAAACCTCGGTATCAACACCAACCATCAGGGTGACCTGATCGTCCTGACTGGTGATGTTTTCAGCCGCATAGCGCAGGTCGTCTTTGCCACCGAACTCCTTGAATCCGATCAGGTTTGTATGTTCCGCGCGCAGGGCAAAAAACAAGTCGGCTCGTGTCGCAAAGCCATAGTATGGGCTGTTGTAGATAATCGCCGGAACATCAGGTGCGGCAGACAAGATCGCTTTGAAATGGTTCTTTTGCGCAGCGGGTGAACTGCCGCGGGACAACACGCGCGGAATGACCATCAGGCCGACAGCGCCCACCTTTTGCGCATGCGCCGCGTGGGCTTCGGCGGATTTGGTGTTAATGGCCCCGGTGCCGACGACAACAGGCAGACCCGCACCGGCCAAACGCTCAACCCCTTCCATCCGCTGCGCATCTGTCAACAAGGGCCAATCCCCCATAGAACCGCAATAAACGACTGCGGACATGCCCGCGTCAATCATCTGCTTTCCTTTGGACACCAAGGCATCAAAGTCAGGTGTGCGGTCAGGTTTGCAAGGGGTCATCAGAGCAGGCATCGTGCCGGTGAACACGTTGGTCGACATTGGTAAAATCCTCGAGCGATGGGCGATTGGACGCGCTTTCGGAATCGCCAATAACGGATATTGGATACAAAATCCAGAAAAATTGAAAGCGCGCCGGATCAGTGATCGAGCGCGCTCATATCACAATATGAGTTTTTTCAGCGAAGCCTGTGCCCTGTCTCGGGATCAAACAGCATGGCGCGTTCCGGTCGGACAATAAGCCCGATGCGCTCACCTTGCTTGCTGCGCTGATCATCCCGCTCTTCGACGATCAATTTATCTCCGTTAGGCGTCAGCAGGTACGTATAGCTCACGCCTCCAAGCGCTTCGGTCAGGTCAACCGTGCAAGTGTCACCTGACCGATCCACTGTGATGTGTTCCGGACGCATGCCAAGAGTCACTTTGCTCATCCCAGCCGGTACATTGATAGGTAAGTCCAACAGTTCACTGAGAGCAGGGTGCGAGACCTTTCCATCGACAATATCGCAATCAAGGAAATTCATGGCCGGCGACCCGATAAATCCCGCCACAAAACGGTTATCTGGGTCCCGATACAAATCCATCGGCGCGCCGACCTGTTCGATCCGACCATCACGCAGCACAACGATCTTGTCGGCCATTGTCATTGCCTCGACCTGATCGTGGGTCACATAGATCATCGTCGCGCCAATTTCATTGTGCAGTCGTGCGATCTCGACCCTCATTTCGACACGCAGCTCGGCATCAAGATTGGAGAGCGGTTCGTCGAACAAGAAAACCTCCGGGCCTCGCACGATGGCGCGCCCGATGGCAACCCGCTGTCGTTGACCGCCTGAAAGGGCCTTGGGCTTGCGTTTAAGGTATTGATCCAACTTGAGGATGTTAGACGCTTCTTGCACTTTCTTGTTGATCTCTGACTTTTCCACGCCATTCATGCGCAGCCCAAAGCCCATGTTCTCGGCCACTGTCATGTGCGGATAAAGGGCATAGGTCTGAAACACCATGGCCACGCCACGCTTGGCCGGGTCCATATGGGTCACTTCGCGGGCACCAATATGGATTTGCCCCTGGGTTGTTTCCTCAAGGCCCGCGATCATTCTCAGCAAGGTGGATTTGCCGCAACCAGACGGGCCTACGAAAACACAGAACTCTCCGTCTTCGATTTCCAGATCAATGCCGTGAATAACCTGCGTCTCGCCATACCGCTTGATCGCCTGGTTCAGTGTCACACCTGTCATGTCGCTTGCATCCTGTCTGTTTCGGCGCCCGGGCGGGTCTCGGGGAACCGCCAGGCCTGTGCTTCGGCTCCGATTTGTTCGGCCACACGGCGAACACGAGGAACCCAGGTTTCCAATTGGTCAAAATTCATCCGCTCGGTCGATCCGGTTACGGAAATCGCCCCCAACATTCGCCCGCCCGAAGTCAGGACAGGGCAGGCAATGCAAATGATACCGGGCTCGTGTTCTTCGTCATCAACGGCATAACCACGGCTGCGGATCAGATCGAGATCGGCGCGCAGCGCCGCCTCTGAGGTCAGTGTCTTGTCGGTAAAGCGGTGGTAGCTTTGTTGGGAAACGGCGCGGTCCAGCGCAACGTCATCCAAGTACGCCATCATGGCCTTACCCACACCGGTGCAATAGGCGGGACCGACTTTGCCGGCCTGCGAATACATCTCAATCGGCTGGGCCGCGTTGCGTTTGTCCACATAAAGCACCTGATTGGAATCAAGCTGCGCCAGATGCACCGTTTCCCCTGTTTCCCGGCTCAATATGTCCAGAAACGGTCGCGCAATTGGCGCAAGCGAACTTTGCGTCCATGCGGCATGCGCCAACCGAACCAGCCGCAACCCGGGCGTATATGTCTGTCGGTCCGGGTCATATGACAACATTCCCTGATTGGTCAGCGTTTGCAGAAACCGATACAGGGTCGCTTTGGGAAAGTTACTGCTTTCCAACAGCTCGGCGAACCGCACCGGTCGCGCAAACGCCGCCACCTGATCCAGCACGTCACATGCTTTTCCTATTGTTCCGTCACCAGCCACGGGTGCCTGTTCTCCTCCCATTAACCCATCGCAATCGGCACGAGGGTCTTGACAAGACTAACCGAGTCGATGTGTAGTTTTCAATATATAAAACACGGTTTCATTATTTGGAACTTTAATGACATAAAAATGGAAGCTAAGGGAGGAAACCATGCATTCCATGTTCAAGCGCACCGCTGTCGCTTTGGCAGCTAGTGCCGCACTTGCGGCACCTGTTGCTGCCGAATTGACCGGCGAGCTGCGAATCTTTCTCGACACGTCCAACCCGGCGCCGCGCGCGACGATGGAGGCGATGATCGATCGATTCGCAGAACAGCATCCGGGTCTGGAAATCGAAACCACGGTGATCGACCGTGAGGCATACAAGACCCAGATCCGTAACTTTCTAACCGCGGATACGCCGGACGTGGCGACGTGGTATGCGGCAAACCGCATGAAGCCCTATGTCGAGGCTGGCTTGTTCGAAGACGTGTCTGATCTATGGGCCGAGCCTGAGATCGCCGAGAACCTGGCGTCGACCAAGGGTGCAATGACCATCGACGGCAAGCAGTGGGGCGTCCCCTATACCTATTATCAGTGGGGGGTTTACTATCGCAAAGACATCTTTGACGAGCTGGGCCTGACCGAACCTACAACTTGGGAAGAAGAGCTGGCAAACTGTCAGAAGATCGTCGATTCCGGTCGTGCCTGCTATACCATCGGCACCAAGTTCCTGTGGACCGCTGGCGGTTGGTTCGACTATCTCAACATGCGCACCAACGGGTTCGACTTCCACAACCAGCTCGCCAATGGTGAAATCAGCTGGGAAGACGACCGGGTCAAGCAAACCTTCGCCAACTGGAAACAGCTGATCGACATGGGCGCCTTCGTCGACAATCATCAAACTTATAGCTGGCAAGAAGCCCTGCCCTTTATGGTCAATGGCGAAGCCGCTGCGTACCTGATGGGTAACTTTGCCGTTGCACCGCTGCGCGAAGCGGGTTTGACCGATGACCAGTTGGACTTCTACCAATTCGTTTCTATCAACCCGGACGTCGAATTGGCAGAAGACGCGCCAACCGATACCTTCCACATCCCGGCCAATGCTTCGAACAAAGAAGCCGCGCGTGAGTTCTTGCGTTTTGCCGTATCCGCGGCGGAGCAGACGGAAATCAACAATGGCGCAAATCTCGGTCAGCTGCCTGTGAATGCTCAGTCATCCGTTGATGACGACAAGTTCCTGCAGCAAGGGTTTGAGATGCTGTCAGCCAACAGCCCCGGTGGCGTCGCCCAGTTCTGGGACCGGGACGCGCCTGCGGAAATGGCGAAAGTGTCGATGGAAGGCTTCCAGGAATTCATGGTCAAGCCGGACAATGTTGACCGCATCCTGTCCAAGCTGGAACGTGCGCGTGAGCGCATCTACGAGAACTAAACCGGTCTGGCCGGGCTTCTGCCCGGCCTGCACCACTTCGTGCGTAAGGCGGGTGCATACCCGGCTTACACCTTTGACCTAAATCCGAGTGAGCGCATGTCAGCCGTCGATGTCCCCGAACAGGAAAGCTGGTTCCACAGAAATCAACAGCGCATAGCGCCCTGGCTCTTTCTGGCGCCGGGCCTGCTGTTCTTCATGGTCTATGTGATCATTCCGGTGTTCCAATCCTTCAATCTGTCTTTGTACGAATGGGATGGGCTCGGCGCAGCGGAGTATGTAGGCGTTCGCAACTACGAAGACCTGTATTGGGAATTTGTTGATCGTGATGCGTTCTATATTTCACTGAAGAACAACCTGATCTGGTTGATCATGTACCTGTTGGCGATCCCTGCAGGTCTGTTCATTGCACTGTTCCTGAACCAGACCGTCTGGGGCATCCGACTGTATAAGTCGCTGTTCTTCTTCCCCTTCGTAATCTCACAGGTTGTCGTTGGCCTCGTTTTCACCTGGTTCTATGATCCGACATTTGGCCTGTTGAACGAATTCCTCGGCCTCTTCGGCTTCGGCCCGTTGAACGTGCTGGGGGACGAACGTTTTGTCACCTACGGCATCATCTTTGCTGGTCTTTGGCCACAAACGGCTTATTGCATGATCCTCTACCTCACTGGCCTGAACGCCGTGGACCCTGAACAGATTGAGGCCGGGCGTCTGGATGGTGCAAAAGGCGGCAGAATGCTGTGGCATATAATTCTGCCGCAACTGCGCCCGGCGACTTTCATTGCTTTCGTTGTCACCATCATTGGCGCTTTGCGTTCCTTCGATCTGATATCGATCATGACCCAGGGCGGTCCGTTCGGCTCGTCTCGTGTGCTGGCCTACTATATGTTCGAGGTCGCGCTGTCAGAATACGGCTTCCGCATGGGTTATGGCGCGGCTATCGCGGTGATCCTTTTCCTGATCATGCTCTGCTTCATCGCCTATTTCCTGTGGTCGATGTATCGCGAAGAAAGGGGGCACTAAGATGTTTCCCAAACCCATCGAAAAACAACCCCGCGGGGCACAGATCACCTACCAGGCGATGCTGCCGCTGGCTCTGCTGCTGTGGCTCGGCCCCCTACTGGCGGTGGCGTTGTTCTCGGTCAAACCGGCCGCCGACTTTACCAACGCAAACTACTGGGGAATGCCGTCCAGTTTTGAGGGCGCCTATAACTATGGGCAGGTATTTTTCAACTCGGACAT
This sequence comes from Ruegeria atlantica, assembly GCF_013032505.1. GTDB lineage: Bacteria > Pseudomonadota > Alphaproteobacteria > Rhodobacterales > Rhodobacteraceae > Ruegeria > Ruegeria atlantica_F. The sequence continues at coordinate 322,231 of NZ_WQCG01000002.1, read as the reverse complement.
GCCGCGCTATCTGTTGAATTCGTTCCTAATCACCGTTCCAACTGTGATCGGGGCCGTAGCACTTAGCTGTATGACCGGGTTCGCACTGGGGATCTACAAATTCCGCTCAAACCTCTGGATCTTCTTCATGTTTGTTGCGGGCAACTTTGTACCGTTCCAGATCCTGATGGTCCCTGTACGCGACCTGACCCTGGAATTGGGTCTCTACAACACCAAAACAGGCCTCGTCTTGTTCCACATCGCATTCCAGACGGGTTTCTGTACCCTGTTTATGCGAAACTTTATCCGCGCCCTGCCCTTCGAGTTGATTGAGGCCGCGCGCGTCGAGGGCATCAGCGAATGGCGTATTTTCTGGTACGTTGTCTTGCCGTTAATGAAGCCAGCGATTGCTGCACTCAGCGTGTTGATCTTTACCTTTATCTGGAACGATTATTTCTGGGCCGTGGTTTTGACTCAGGGCGCGGAAAGCCAGCCCGTGACGGCCGGAATCACCAGTTTCAACGCCCAGTTTCGGGCTGCCTATCAATTGATGAGTGCCGGTTCCATCGTCGCGGCGTTGCCGCCGGTGGCCATGTTTTTCCTCATGCAGAAACACTTCATCGCGGGTTTGACCCTCGGTGCCGTAAAATAACGTCAAACCAAAGGTTTGCCACATGACCAAGATCACCTTTATCGGGGCAGGTTCCACGATATTCATGCAGAATATCGTAGGCGATGCCCTGTTGACCCCCGCATTGGCCGACAGCCACTTTGCTCTGATGGACATCGATGCAATGCGTCTTGCAGAAAGCGAGGCCGTCACCAATGCTATGATCCGTTCTGTCGGAACAGGAGCGACCGTTTCTACCCATACCGACCGGCGCGCCGCGCTGGAGGGTGCCGATTTCGTCATCACCGCTTTTCAGATCGGCGGCTATAAGCCTTGCACGGTCACGGATTTCGAGATTCCCAAACAATACGGTCTTCGCCAGACCATCGCCGACACGCTTGGCGTCGGAGGCATTATGCGCGGTCTGCGCACGGTTCCTGTGTTATGGGACGTCGCACAAGACATGATGCAGCTCTGCCCAAACGCGACGCTGCTGCAATATGTAAATCCGATGGCAATCAACACATGGGCTCTGGCTGAGCGTTTTCCGACACTAAAGCATGTCGGCTTGTGCCATTCGGTCCAGAATACGGTCGAGGAACTGGCGCACGATCTGGACCTGCCCAAGGACGAATTCCGCTATAAGGTGGCAGGCGTGAACCACGTCGCTTTTTTCTTGAGGCTGGAGCATGACGGGCGCGATCTCTACCCTGCATTGCGGCAAGGGTATGCCAGCGGACAAATACCAAAACCACCACTGTTGATGCCGCGTTGCGCCAACAAGGTGCGGTATGAAGTGATGGATCATCTGGGCTACTTCTGCACGGAAAGCTCTGAACACCTAGCGGAATACGTCCCGTGGTTCATCAAAGACGGTCGACAGGACCTGATCGAGCAGTTCAGCATCCCTCTGGATGAATACCCAACACGCTGCGAGGAACAGATCGCCAGTTGGAAGGAACAGGCAAAGACCCTGACTGACGGACGTGACATTGAAGTTATCCGCAGCCATGAATTCGCGGCCGACTTGATGAATGCAATCATGACCGACACCCCATACGTGGCGTATGGAAACTTGCCGAACACCGGGCAAATCCCGCAACTTCCGCTTGGTGCTGCTGTAGAAACCCCATGTCTTGTGGACACCAACGGTGTGCAACCTTCGGTCGTCACCGACATTCCACCGCAGCTGATCGCGTTGATGCGCAGCCAGATCAACGTGCAGGAACTGACTGTACGGGCATTGGTTGAGCAGAACCCCGAACACATTTATCACGCCGCCGTGATGGACCCGCATACGGCCGCTGAACTGGACCTGCGTCAGATCCGCAGTTTGGTTAGTGACCTGTTGGTGGCACACGCCGATTGGTTGCCAGACTGGTGCAAACCCGCCAAGGCGGCCTGATCCCAATTTAAGAAGGCTGAAAAACAATGACAAAAAAACGCCGCTCTCAGCATTGGTATGGCAAGCTGGACAAGGATGGCTTTATCCACAGATCGTGGATGAAGAACCAAGGCTTTCCCGATCACGCCTTCGATGGTCGTCCGATCATTGGCATCTGCAACACTTGGTCGGAACTGACGCCCTGCAACTCGGGCCTGCGGGATCTGGCCGAAGGCGTCAAACGTGGCGTTTGGGAGGCCGGAGGGTTTCCGGTCGAATTTCCCGTCATGTCGCTGGGCGAGACCCAAATGAAACCCACTGCCATGCTGTTCCGCAACCTGCTGGCAATGGATGTCGAGGAATCTATTCGCGCCTATGGCATCGACGGCGTAGTCCTTTTGGGTGGTTGCGATAAGACCACGCCTGGGCAGCTGATGGGGGCCGCTTCGGTAGATCTGCCCTCGATCGTGGTCAGCTCTGGCCCGATGTTGAACGGGAAGTACCAGGGAAAAGACATTGGTTCGGGCACGGATGTTTGGAAATTCTCAGAAGCTGTACGTGCTGGTGAGATGACACTTAAGGACTTCATGAACGCCGAGTCCGGCATGTCGCGCAGCGCCGGGGTCTGCATGACCATGGGCACAGCCTCGACCATGGCGTCGCTGGTCGAAGCGATGGGCATGTCCCTCCCAACCAACGCCGCCCTGCCCGCAGTTGATGCCCGCCGGATGGCGCTGGCACACCTGACCGGCAAACGGATTGTCGAGATGGTCGATGAAGACCTTAAACCTTCGGACATCCTGACCAAAGAGGCCTTTGAGAATGCCATTCTGGCCAACGCAGCCGTTGGAGGCTCGACCAATGCGGTGGTACACCTGCTGGCCCTTGCCGGTCGCGTGGGTGTTGATTTGACGCTGAAAGACTTTGAAATCGGGTCGGATATCCCGCTGCTGGTGAACTGCATGCCGTCTGGAAAATACCTGATGGAAGACTTCTGCTACGCAGGCGGAGTGCCCGTTGTTCTGAACGAGTTAAAGACCTTCCTGCGTCCGGCAAGGACCGTTCTGAACAAGGATATCTCGGCCCATTTTGAGGGCGCAGAGTGTTTTAACCCAGACGTGATCCGCCCATTCGATGATCCGGTGAAGCCTGCCGCGGGCTTGCGCGTTCTGCGCGGCAACCTCGCGCCAAACGGGGCCATCGTGAAACCCTCGGCCGCGACGGACACGCTGCTGGAAACCGAAGCTGAGGTCTACGTTTTCGAGAACATCGAGGATTTGAAAGCCAATATCGACCGGGATGATCTGCCAGTGACGTCCGAAACCATTCTGGTCCTAAAGGGCTGTGGCCCAAAGGGCTATCCCGGCATGCCCGAAGTCGGAAACATGCCAATCCCTGGAAAATTGGTCAAAGAAGGCGTGCGCGACATGATCCGTATCTCGGATGCGCGCATGTCAGGCACTGCATATGGCACCGTGATCCTGCATGTAAGCCCCGAGGCGCAAGCCGGAGGCACCTTGGCCCTTGTCAAAACCGGCGATCGCATCCGCGTGTCCGCCAGCAAGGGCGAATTGGAGCTGCTGGTCGATGAAAAGGAATTGGAAACCCGCCGCACCGCTTGGCAACCAGAAGATCCACACTACACGCGCGGTTACGCGAAACTCTATATCGACCACGTTCTGCAGGCCGACAAAGGCGCGGACCTTGATTTTCTCGTTGGCAAAGACACGCGCCTTGTAACCAGAGAGAGCCACTGATGGACAACCCAGCCACATTCCACGACCTAAACGGCGCGTCGGTCTACATCACCGGCGGCGGCTCTGGTGTAGGGGCCGCTCTGACGGATGGTTTTTTGGCTCAGGGCGCAAACGTTGCATTTATCGGCCGCTCAGACGCCACCGCATTTGTTGAAGAAATGCGTGACAAGCACGGACGCGCGCCGCTGTTCATGCAGGGCGACATGACGGATACGGAATTGCTGCATGCCACGATGCAAAAAGCTGCAGAAGCGCATGGCCCGATAGAAGCGCTGATCAACAACGCAGCCAATGACAAACGCCACTCACTTGACGAAACCACCCCTGACTTCTGGGACTGGATGATCGAGGTGAATCTCAAGGCCTACTATTTCGCCTGTCAGGAGGCCGCGCGCCAAATGGCTGGCAAAGGCGGATCAATCGTCAACTTCAGCTCAATCAGCTACATGATGGGGAATGCGGGCTATCCGATCTACACAACGTCGAATGCCGGGATTACCGGGATGACCCGGTCCCTGGCGCGAGAGTTGGGGCCGCAAAAAATCCGTGTGAATGCGCTGGCACCCGGATGGGTTTTGACGCAAAAGCAACTTGATATGTGGGCAACGCCCGAAGACCTGGCGGCGCATTTGGAACGCCAGTGCCTGAAAGAACATCTGACACCCGATGACATGATCGCACCAACATTGTTTCTGGCCTCTGAAGCCAGCCGCGCAATGACCGGGCAGTGCATGGCCATTGATGGCGGCGTCGTAGTAACGGGATAAAGCCATGATTCCAGAATGGATTGCTGTCGACTGGGGAACGTCCCAACTGCGGGTCTGGGCCATGCAGGGTGAAACCGTGCTGGCGCAAACGCAGTCCGACCGCGGTATGGCGAGGTTAAACAGAGATGCGTTTCAACCTGCCTTGCTGAACCTGATTGAAGACTGGCTAGGCCCTGAACCGGTCGACGTTGTGGCCTGCGGTATGGTCGGTGCGCGGCAAGGTTGGGTCGAAGCGCCCTATTCGGCCGTACCTTCGGCTCCGCTGCCGGACACACCGATACGGGTTCCTGGCACCGATGCCCGGATTCGCGCCTTTGTCGTGCCTGGCCTTAAACAGAACGCCCCACCGGATGTCATGCGCGGCGAAGAAACTCAGATCGCCGGGTTTCTGACAAGCCATCCGAACTGGGACGGTGTAGTCTGCCTGCCCGGAACGCATTCAAAATGGGTTCAGGTCAGCGCTGGTGAGGTCGTTAGTTTTCGAACGTTCATGACAGGTGAAATGTTTGAGCTTTTCTGCGAGCAGTCTGTATTGAAGCACTCAATCGATGATGGGTGGGATGCTGACGCTTTCGCGGAAGCCACAGCAGACGCATTGTCTAAACCTGAACAAATGGCCGCACGCCTGTTTGGTCTGCGTGCAGCGGATTTGTTACACGGACAAGACAAGGGAACGGCCCGTGCCAAGCTATCCGGGCTATTGATAGGTGCCGAACTGGGGGCAACCCGTCCGTATTGGTTGGGTCAGCAGCTGGCAATCATCGGCGCTGAAGGAATTTCCCAAATCTATGCGAGCGCGCTGCGACAGCAGGGCGCTTTCGTGGACACCGCTAACGCAACCCAATGCACATTGGCAGGCCTGTCACAGGCCCGAAAACTTACGAGGCAAACTGCATGAGCCGCCCCATAATCGCCATTTTGCGTGGCCTGCAACCGGCAGAGGCAGTCAATGTGGGCAATGCCCTGATCGACGCCGGCATCGACAAGATCGAGGTGCCACTGAACTCACCCGACCCGCTGCACAGTATCGAAGTGTTAGTCAAATCAATCGGTGATCAGGCTCTGATCGGTGCCGGAACAGTTCTGACGCCCGAGCAGGCTGAGGCCGTTTCGCAAGTGGGCGGCAAGCTGATAGTTTCCCCAAACTATGATGCCGAAGTCATTGGCCGTTCTGTCGCGCTGAACATGCAAAGCTGGCCAGGGGTCTATACCCCGACCGAGGCGTTTGCCGCACTTAAGGCGGGTGCCACGGGCTTAAAACTGTTCCCCGGTGTGACAGCCGGACCTGCTGGTCTGGCCGCGCTGCGACCAGTGCTGCCGACCGGCGCTTTGGTCTACGCAGTTGGCGGCGCCGGGCCTGAGAATTTTGGTGATTGGATCAAGGCCGGGGCGGATGGCTTCGGCATTGGATCGGCCCTGTTCAAGCCGGGAATGTCTGTTGCTGAGATAGCTACTCAGGCGAAACGGATCGTCTCCGCCTATGACGAGGCTATTGAATGAGCTTTGTCTTTGATGACCGGCCCTGTGAGCTTGGCGAAGGACCCCTGTGGCATCCTGAGCGCAAGCAACTGTTCTGGTTCGACATCATCAACAAACGACTGATGACTCAGATAGGGGGCGAACAACACAGCTGGCAGTTTTCAGAACATGTTTCAGCGGCTGGTTGGGTAGACCGGGACACTGTGTTGTTGGCCTCGGAAACCGGTCTTTGGCGATTTGGTCTGGCCAGTGGTCAAAAAGACCTTGTCGCCCCGCTTGAGGAGGGCAATTCGGTCACGCGTTCCAACGACGGGCGTGCCGATCCGTGGGGCGGATTCTGGATCGGGACGATGGGGATGAACGCGGAAAAAGGTGCCGGTGCGATCTACCGGTATTGGCAGGGTGAACTGCGCCAGCTTGTGCCCGCAGTCACAATCTCGAACGCGATCTGTTTTGCCCCGGACAGGTCTTGTGCATATTACACAGATACGGTCACGCAACAGGTCATGCGCTGGTCGCTGGATCCTGAAACAGGTTGGCCCGAGGGTCAAAGCACCGTGTTTCTGGACCTGCGCGCTGATGGGCTGTACCCCGATGGTGCAGTTGTTGATGCCAGCGGCAATATCTGGATCGCCCAATGGGGGGCAAGCCGCATTGCTTGTTACGGCCCGACGGGACAATTCCGGTCTGCCGTTTGCTGTCAGGCCGCACATACGTCCTGCCCTGCATTTGGCGGTGATGATCTGACAACGATGTTTTGCACCACCGCCCGTCAGGGACTTGACGCAGACACGATCAACAAACAACCAACCAATGGCATGACCTTTGGCGCCTTGGATGCCGGCAAAGGCCAGGCGGAACACAGAGTCCTTCTATGAAACCAGAACTTGGCGTTTGCTATTACCCGGAACACTGGCCCGAGGCATTGTGGGCCGAAGATGCGGCTCGGATGGTGGAAACCGGTATAAGCTGGGTCCGGATCGGTGAGTTTGCCTGGAGCCGGATGGAACCTGTTCCCGGTGAAATGCAATTCGATTGGCTTGATCGCGCCATCGACAAGCTTGGGGCAGCAGGACTACAGGTCGTATTGGGGACGCCCACGGCAACGCCTCCGCGGTGGATGATTGAGAAGCATCCCGACATGCTGGCCGTGGATGCGCAGGGGAATACCCGCAATTTCGGCTCTCGCAGGCATTATTGTTTCAGCCATTCAGGTTATGTCGAAGAATCCGTTCGCATCGCGCGGATCATGGGCGAGAGGTATGGACGAAACCCGCACGTCGCGGCGTGGCAGATCGACAATGAATACGGGTGCCATGACACGACCATAAGTTACAGCCGATCAGCACTGAGTGCCTTTCGGAGTTGGCTAGAGGATCAATACGGCAGCATTAACGCGCTAAATGAGGCGTGGGGTAACATATTCTGGTCGATGGAATACGCCGAATTCGACCAGATTGATCTGCCCAATCTGACAGTGACCGAACCCAACCCCGCACATGTATTAGCGTTCCGGCGATTTAGTTCGGATCAGGTTGCAGCGTACAACAAGGCGCAAGTGGATGCGCTGCGGGGACTGACGGATGCACCTTTGTTGCATAACTATATGGGGCGGGTGCTGGATTTCGATCATTTCAAGGTTGGCGACGATCTGGATATCGCCACTTGGGACAGCTATCCAATCGGTTTCCTCTCTGACCGGCTTGAGGCGGACGAAACGCACAAGACCACCTACCTTCAGCAAGGTGACCCTGACATGCAGGCGTTTCACCACGACCTGTACCGCGCGGTCGGCCGCGGACGTTGGTGGGTGATGGAGCAGCAACCCGGCCCTGTGAACTGGGCACCGTATAATCCGGCACCGTTACCCGGAATGGTGAGGCTTTGGTCGCTTGAGGCTATTGCGCACGGGGCTGAGGTCGTCAGCTATTTCCGCTGGCGGCAAGCCCCATTCGCACAAGAGCAAATGCATGCGGGGCTGCTGACACCCAACAACCGCCCTGCCCCGGCGCTGGTTGAGGCGAAACAAACCGCAGACGCTTTGTCGGAACTGGGCGACATCGTTCAAACGCAGGCTCAGGTGGCGATCCTGTTCGACTACGCCTCGGATTGGGCGTGGGCGACACAGCCTCAGGGGGCGGGATTTGACTACTTTAGACTGGTGTTTTCGACGTATCGCGCCTTGCGGCGGGCGGGGTTGTCAGTAGACTTTGTTTCACAGGACACCCTTCCGCAAGACAGGTATAACATCATATTTGCTCCGGGGCTGGCAACGGTAGACCGCGATATAGAGCGTCGTCTGGGGGAGTCCTGCAATCTGGCCGTCCTGGGCCCACGCAGCGGGGCGATTACGCATGATTTCCAGATTCCAGAGGCGCGCCCCGGTCTGCATGGATTGAATTGCAATGTTGATCTTGTCGAAACCTTGCCGCCAAACATTAGACGCAGCGTTGAAGGCGGCGGTGCGGCTCAACATTGGGTAGACAGGGTATCTGGCTCGGCCACCGACTTATTAAGATTTACAGATGGAACGCCCGTGCTGTCAGGAGATGACGACCTTTGGTATCTTGCAGGCTTCCCGGATGACGCATTGTGGAATCGGGTCGTCGAAATGGCCGCGCGCAAAACTGGTGTTGCCCTGTATCAGATGCCCGAGGGACTACGTCGGCGTGAAACGGCCACGCATGTGTTCCTTATCAACTACAACGCGCAACCGATCGCGTGGAACGGTGACGTAGTCGACGCGTGCGATGTTGCCATCACAGAAAAAGATGCGCCCGAAAAGGTATAACCTCTCCGGGCGCACGCATTCGTCTCAGTTTAGATATCTACTGGTCGTTCTGCAGAGTATTGGGGTCGAACGCACCACCGAATCCACCATTGTTGGAAGGCGGAGTTTCGGTATCTGAACTCTCTTCCTCCGCATCACTACCCAGAGCATTGGGTGCGAAGACATTACCAAAACCGCTGTTGTTGGACGGTTTCGGTGCGGATTGCTGTGCGCCACCTTGTTCGGCTTCTTCTGCCTCTCGCTTTTTACGCTGTTCTTCACGCTGCTTGCGTAGCTCTTGGATGCGCTGTTCCGCTTCCAGGCGTTTCTGCTCTTTGACGTTGGCGATGCATTGACCAGGGTTGTAGGCCGTCGCGGTACCAACAACGGTGATCGTCGCCACTGCAAACACAACCAACAGAACGGCCGCCATGTTTCCTGCAAAGAAGCTGGGTAGTTTGATTTTACCAGCCAATTCCTCGACCGTGGCTTTCTTGCGCGCGGCAGCGACCAACTCCTGACGCTTCAACTTAGCCTCGTTCATCAAGGCAAAGAACACGGTCAGGGCCACGATGATAAAGGCCAGGGCCGAAATGGCGGGCGTGATACCGTACCGCACCTTTTGCGCCAATTCGATTGTCAGCGTCGGGTATTCACCAAAGGTGAAGGTGGTGGTGTTGTAGTTCTCGAACGAAGCGAGGAACGCCAACACTGCAGCGCTCGCAATTGCCGGGCGCATGAACGGCAGCAGGATCTTGCAGAAAGCCTGAGCATGCGTTGCACCAAGGTCAAGAGCAGCTTCGGTCAATGCAATGTCATATCGCTGAAGGCGCGCCACCAGAACCAGCATGCAATAACTGGCGATAAACGTAGACTGACCAATAACTGTCAGGAAGATACCGTTAGACAGGAAACTATCTGCACCCAGCCCCAGCATCCGGTTGATCCGGTCCCAGAACACCAGCGTCGATATCCCCAATACAACGCCGGGGATAAGGATCGGAGCAATGATGATCGTATAGTACGTCGCCCGCAGTTTCGGCCAGATCTGAGTCAGCATCAGCGCCCCGGCCAGCCCCATTGCCACCGAAAGAACAACCGTTCCGGCCCCAATAATCAGCGAGTTTTTGATACCGTTCAGGATGCGCTGATCCTGAAACAGCTCGCCAAACCACTGGAAGGTCAGGCATTCCCACGGCGTCATTCTCGGGAAAGCCGAAGAGTTGAATGCCGTGACCGACATGATCACGAGCGGGCCCAACAGGTACAGGAAGAAAATGGCCAGATAGACCCAGATGCTTATGCGGAGGAAGGAATTATTCATTTCCCGATATCCCCCATGTTCACCTTGAACAGGCGCATCATCGCAAGCACGAACAGGATACAGGTCACCAGAAGTACGATGGCGTAGGCGGCGCCCTGCGGCCAGTCATTGTTGTCGTTAAACTGCTGATAGATAAGCTGCGTGAACCACAAACTGGACGGCCCGCCCAGAATCTGCGGCGCGGCCAGCGCTCCGGCGCTCAGCATGAACACCATGGTACAGCCCGAACTGATGCCTGGCTTGGCGTAGGGGATGACCACACGCCAGTGAATCCGCCACCAGGGCGCACCAAGATCACGCGCGGCCTCGATCTGGTTTCCATCCAGACTTTCGATCACGTTGTACATCGGGAAGATCATTAGCAGGATGTAGGCATAGCCCAGACCCGCATAGAGCGCGATGTCGTTGCGGATGAAGTCAAACGGTGTGTCCCAGATGCCCAGCCCCATGAACAGGGTATTCAAAACACCGGTCTCACCAAAGATGATCCGCAGTGCAAAGGCACGCAAGATCTCGTTGATCCAGTAAGGGATGATCAGCATGATCGCGAAGATGCGAATGTGGCTGCCTTTGGACTGACCCAGGTAGTAGGCGATCGGGTAACAGAGGATCAGGTTGAAAATCGTTACACAAACCGCGGCCAGCAGTGTTCGGAAAAAGACCCGAAGGTCGACGGCGTTATAGGACTGACTCCCGCCCTCGGGGCCATAGATCAGGTACTTGTAGTTCTCCAGCGTATAGACGTCTTTTGGACCCCCGATCTCGGGCGGCGGCAGGTTCGGACGGAAGGAAAAGTCCAGCATCGACAGCTGAGGCAGGATGATCAGGCCGATGGTCCAAAACAGGACAAGACCCAGTATCGCCGTCCCCATGCCGATGCCGTTTCGGTTGAAGAAGTCTTTCAGGAAGCCTGGCATGTCTGGCCCCCTTATTCCGCGGCCAATTCACCAGCCGGAACCAGAACCGCGTTGCGGGTCTCGTACTCCAGCGTGATGTTCTGGCCTGTGTGGTCTTCGAAGGATTGTCCGAGGTTTGGCAAAGACACTTTGATTTCTTTGCCGCCGTCGCCTTCGGTGAAGATGTTAAAGACGTTACCTTCGAATTCCTCGTGGTTCACACGTGCTGTGACAAAGTGATCGCCGGACGCACCATCAGCAGCGATCGCGAACGCTTCGGGGCGGATGAACATCATGGCGTCATCGCCTTCTTTCAGCTTGCCCTGGTTGGCTGTCGAGATGCGAGCAACCAAATCACCGGAGCGGTTGGTCGCGATCAGCGCTTCGCTGCCCATAACTTGTTTAATTTTGCCGCGGAACACGTTGTTTTCGCCTACAAACGAGGCCGCAAAAGCGGTGTTTGGGTCGTTGTAGATGGTCTTGCCATCCGCGATTTGGTCAATCACCCCGGCCCGCATGACGGCGATGTTGTCCGACATAGTCAGCGCCTCACCCTGGTCGTGGGTGATGTAGATAAAGGTGATGCCAACCCGCTGTTGAATTTCGCGCAACTCGGTTCGCATGTGCTGGCGCAGTTTCAAATCCAGCGCTGAAAGCGGTTCGTCCAAAAGCAGAACATCCGGTTCCGCACAAAGGGCGCGGGCGATGGCGACACGCTGACGTTGACCACCCGAAAGCTCGCTGGGCAGTTTGTCGCCCTGCCCAGGTAAGGCGATCATGTCCAGAAGCTCATCTGCCCGCTTGCGGCGTTGAGCAGCACTGGCTCCTTTAATTTCCATCGAGAAGGTGATGTTTTCCCACACTTTCATCAGCGGGAACAAAGCAAGGTTTTGGAATATAAGGGCGGTTGGACGCTTGTTCGGGCCGATGCCTCGCATATCCTTGCCACCGATCAGAACCCGCCCTTCGCTGGGGTCCAAAAACCCGGATACCGCGCGCAGGATCGTGGTCTTGCCGCAGCCCGAGGGGCCCAGAAACGAAAAGAAGTCGCCCCCGTTGATGTTCACGTTTGCATCCCTCACGGCGACAAAATCACCGAAACGGATCCACAGGTTTTCCAGATCTACACCGACCCCTGCACTCATTTTTGTTATCTCCGTTTGGCGCAGTTCCCCAACGCGCCGAAAATGCATCCGTCACGCGGTCAAGGCGTGCGGGTTCATTGCCCTCCGCGCATTGGCGGAGGGCAGGGTTGCGAAGCGATCAGGCGCTTTTGAACTTGTTGACGAACTCAGTCCGGGTTTCGGCATACCACGGAGCCTCAGCAGGCCACGGGTTCAGATTTGCCAGCGAGTCGCCCGGATAGGCTTCGGCAAAGTTCTTCTTGTAGGTATCGCCGGAATACTGGTCAGCACCGAGAACCGGTGAGTTATAGCCGTGGCTGTCGATCGCCACACCGGCCGGTTTTGCCTGATAGGCAAAATCGATAAAGGCATAGACCTGATCGATATTTGCGGCACCAGACGGCATCGACATACCGTCAACCCATGCCATCGCGCCCTCAACCGGTGCCTGATAATGCACCGGCTCACCGGCCGATTTCAGCGCCAGAGGCGGACCGTCCCAGGTCTGGCCGACGACCACACCTTCGTTCAGCAAGCCGTTCTTCTGGGTGTCAGCGTCATTCCAGATCAGCTTGATCCGGTTTTTGCGTTCGATGCACCAGTCGGTGATCTGGCCCCAAACCTTGCGCATGGTGTCTTCGTCGCCGTATGCGGCCCAAACAGAACCCGGCTCCATTTCACCGGAGCGCTCCATATAAAGGCCAGCACCCAGCATCATCGAATGCGCGCGGCCCATGGTTTTGCCCGCGTTCTCTTCCGACCAGACATCCCCGTATGACGGGGCGTCGCCTTCGGGCAGCCACAGGTCCGTGCGATAGGCAATACCTTCGGTGCCCCAGATATGCGGCAGCCAATGCACGCCACTGTCACTAAAGTTCCAGGCATCGGTGCCAATCTGTGCCATCGCAGGGTTCACCAGATCAATCGGAACCTTGTTCATGTCGAAAGGCTGCAACAGTTCCAGCGGTTCCCACTGCAACGACCGGTTATTCGTCGGCGATACGATGTCGAATCCTTGGCCCTTGGTGGCCTTCATCTTGTTGATGATTTCTTCGTTCGACCCGATGCCGGTATAGTTAACTTTGATTCCGGTCAGAGTTTCAAACTCTTGCAAGAAAGCAGGCGGCAGATAGTCCGACCACATCAGAATGTTGATTTCACCCGAAGAGGCCAGCGCGCTTTTGCTATAAAGTGGTGCTGCCAGAGCAGCCGCGCCTGCACCTTTCAGGACCGAGCGTCTGGAAAGTGTATTCCGTTCAGCCATATTTTGGTTCTCCCGTTATTGGACTGTTTGTTATTATGGGTGCCACGCTAGAACTTTGCGGGGGCGTTGTCAGGCCAAAAGTGACAGAGTAGAAAATTCGTATGTCCGGACCGCAGATTAATCCTGCAAATATGGTTAGTTATCCCCTTGGCCGCTAGTGGCGTTTTGATAACAAAATAGCCGCCAATGGCACCGTTTCGTAAGAAACCGTCACAGGTGCCAGCCGAGGCAGGGACTGAGTTTCAGGCCTCAGTTAAGAAACGGAAACGTTACATTGCGCGCCCTACGACGCCAACGCCCAACGATTGGCTCGTTGAGAACACTTGCCTAGCCCGCACTATTTTTCGGGATGATTTTGGACAGGGGGCTGTCACGCATCCGCGAACGGATCCGCACGATTTTTTGAATCACTGGTCACAAGCCACAGTTATTTTCTTATAGACAGCCCCTGGTGAAACAGGTGCACCTTGCCGGGATCCGCTGAAACAGCAACCGTTTGGCCCCGCATGTTTTTTTGGACTCCGGGTAGTTTTGCGATTGTAGCGTCCTCGCCGTCATTGGCGGCAAAATACAGCAGTGTGACCTCTCCGAGTGCCTCGGTAAAATCCACAATACCTTCCATAATCGGGTTGCTTTCAACCGGGTAAAAATCTTCGGGGCGCACACCGATATTCACCTGCTTACCTTCATCCGTTAAATCGGTCCGGATGCTGGATACTGCGGTCCCTCCGCCATCAAGCTTTATGACTGTGTGTTCACCAGTCTGCGTGATGACTCCCGGCAGGAGGTTCATTGCAGGCGAACCGATGAACTGTGCGACAAACTCATTGTCGGGCGTTTCGTAAAGCTCAAGCGGGGTGCCGACCTGCGCGATCCCTTTATTGGCCAGAACGACTATCCTGCTGGCCAGTGTCATCGCCTCGACTTGATCGTGGGTCACATAGACCATCGTGCTGTCGGGCATTGCCTCTTTCAGGCGCGCGATTTCAATGCGAGTCGCAACGCGCAGTGCCGCATCAAGATTGGAGAGCGGTTCATCAAACAGATAAACCTTCGGGTCGCGCACGATGGCTCGACCGATTGCTACCCGCTGACGCTGACCACCGGAAAGGGCTTTTGGAAGCCGGTCCAGAAACGGCTCAAGCTGTAGGATGCTCGCGGCGCGTTCAACGGCTGCGTCAACCTCGTCAGCCGGCATTTTGGCGATCTTCAAAGCAAAGGCCATATTCTCGCGCACGGTCATATGCGGGTACAGGGCATAGCTTTGGAAGACCATCGCAATGCCCCGCTGCGCAGGTGGCACGTCGTTCATTACCTGGCCTTCGATTTCAAGCGTTCCGCCCGAGATCTTTTCAAGTCCTGCAATCATACGCAGCAAAGTAGATTTGCCACAGCCAGAGGGCCCGACAAAGACGATAAGTTCGCCGCGCTCTATGTCCAGGTTGATGTTTTTTAAGACATCGACGCTGCCATATGTCTTTGCCACGTCCGTAAGATTGAGTTCCGACATGGCTTACTCCTTTTCCCGCATCATCAAACAGAATTGAGCCGCGCCGAGGGCCATTGTCCCCGCCCCTTCGACGCCGCCCAGTTCTTGCCCGATAAATTGCCAGTTACCGTCAGGCAGTGTGACTTCTGTTCTGTCAGATCCCAGATTGAAAGCGCAGAAGATCTGTTCGGCACCGTCTTCACGCAGGAAGGTCAGGATTGGACCGGACTGTGCCATGTCGCGCTGCTGGCCAGACATTAGTGCGGAATGCGCGTGGCGCAGCGCAATTGCGCGGCGATAATGTTGCAGCATGGAGTTTGGGTCTTGCTCTAACCTGTCTACTGCACGCTCGGCCTGAATTTGGCTGACGGGCAGCCAGGGGGCACCGGTACTGAAACCCGACTGTTCGTCCTGCGCCGCCCATACCATCGGGGTACGACAACCATCGCGACCCTTGAATTCCGGCCAGAATTCGATGCCGTAAGGGTCTTGTAGATGTTCAAATGGCACGTCCGCCTCGGGCAAACCAAGTTCTTCGCCCTGATACAGGCAAGCCGATCCGCGCAGACACATCATGAGAACCGCGTGCTGACGGATGGCCGCATCGTCCAACGCCCACCGTGTCGCGTGGCGCTGGACATCGTGGTTCGAGAATGCCCAACAAGGCCAAGCGTCTCCGGCCTTGTCTTCCAACTGATCAAACACCTGTTTGGCATAAGCGGCAGTCAGGGCGCGCTTTTCCAAAAACTCAAACGCATAGCACATATGCATGCGTTTATCGCCCGAGGTGTATGCCCCCATGATCTCGAGACCGCGTTGCGCGTCGCCGACCTCGCCAAGGCAAGCGCGACCTTCATATTCGTCCGTAAGGGCACGCAAACGCTCGAGGAAGGCGATGTTTTCCGGCTGGCTTTTGGAGAAAAGGTGATCCTGATGGTTATAGGGGTTCACCATCGGCGCAATGGAAGCATTTCGATGATCCATTGGCAGGCCAGGATTGTCGCGCAGTTGCTTGTCGTGGAAGTAGAAGTTTATCGTGTCCAGGCGAAAACCATCCACACCCATGTCCAGCCAGAACCGTGCAACGTCCAGCAATGCATCCTGCACGTCTGGGCAATGGAAGTTCAGGTCCGGTTGGGACGTCAAAAAGTTGTGCAGGTAATACTGCAGGCGCCGGGAATCCCATTGCCACGCAGAACCACCAAAGATAGAAAGCCAATTGTTTGGTGGCGTTCCGTCAGGCTTTGGGTCAGCCCAAACGTACCAGTCAGACTTGGCATTCTCACGGCTAGACCGGCTTTCCTTGAACCAAGGATGCTGATCCGACGTGTGTGACAACACAAGGTCAATCATCACCTTCAGACCAATTGAATGTGCCTGCTCCAATAGGCCTTTGAAATCTTCCATTTTGCCGAACATCGGATCGACATCACGATAGTCGCTGACGTCGTATCCGAAGTCTTTCATCGGTGATTTGAAGAAGGGCGAGATCCAGATGGCATCGACGCCAAGCGACGCGATATAACCTAACCGTTGGGTGATCCCTTTAAGATCACCAATCCCGTCGCCGTTGCTGTCTTGAAAGCTGCGCGGATAGATCTGGTAAATCACTCCGCCCCGCCACCAATCGGCGGACGCTTTGGTTGCTTTATGTAGTTCTACGGTGTTCTGCACGTTCATCAGACGCCTCTACTTAACGGAACCGGCCAACAGACCGCGGACCAGATATTTTTGCATTGCGAAAAAGACGATCAGCGGGACGATGATCGAAACAAAGGCCGCTGTGGCAAGGATTTCCCAGTTGCCACCGCGCGTGCCCAAAAGCTCGACGATACGGTTGGTCATGACCGTGGTTTGCCCCGACGCGTCGATCAGGAACACCTTGGCAACCAGCAGGTCGTTCCATGTCCAAAGGAACTGAAAGATTGCAAAAGATGCCAAGGCGGGAAAGCTGAGCGGCAGGATCAGTTTGGTGAATATCTGGAACTCAGTCGCCCCATCGACCCGCGCGTTTTCGATAAGGTCCCGTGGCAGGCCGGCCATGTAGTTTCGTAAAAGGTAAATCGCCAGCGGCATCCCGAAACCGGTATGCGCCATCCAGACGCCCAGATACCCTTTGCCAATGCCAATATTCAGGTGGAATTTAAGCAACGGGATCAGTGCCAGTTGCAGCGGGACAACAAGCAGGCCAACGACAGCCGCAATAAGCAACGCGCGTCCGGGGAAATCCATCCAGGCCAGCGCGTAGGCCGCAAAAGCCGCCACGAGAATTGGAATGATTGTTGCCGGTATCGTCACGGTCAGCGTGTTGAAAAACGCGCGTCCCATACTGTCGGTGCTGTCTTCTGCCAGAAGAACCTTGTGATAGTTGTCTAAGGTAAACTCAGGCGGCAATTCTGCAGTTACAAAAACCCGCGATCCGCGGCTGCCGGTGAACTCGTCCGAGTTCTCCATGCGGTAATTTCCTGTGGCATCTACTGTGATTGTACCGCCCTTTCGCAGCTCAGCCGTTTCGCCGGGGGCAAAGGCATCAATCGCGCGAGAGCTGATTCCCCATTTTGAGATTGTCGCTTTAGTTCCTTCGTCAAACAGATTGCCGTCAATCACGTACATCCCGCTTTCCAGAACCTGGGTTTCGGGGGCAGCACTGCGCAGTGTCAGGTTCTGCTCGGACGGAAACAGCGACCGCCACCAGCCGCTGGTTGCGATCTGATCAGCTGTCCGGAAGGACGAGATCAAAAGACCCAGAGTTGGCACAACCCACAACACCACCAAAAAGAATACCGAGGCATGGACGACCCAGCGAAGGGCGGGTTTGGTTCCTGCAATATCGCTCATTGCCTTACTCCATCTCTTTCCGTGCGTTGCGCACATTCCAGACGAGAATCGGAGCCACCAGGAGCATAATAACCATGGCCGAAGCGGACCCGACGCCCCAGTCATTCGCTCGGAACAGCTTGTCGTACATGTAGTTGGCGAGAACCTGCGTCTCCCATTGGCCGTTGGTCATGGCGAAGACGATGTCAAAGACCTTGAGGACAGTAATGGTGATCGTGGTCCAGACGACAAGAATAGTGGTTTTGATCTGCGGTACCTTGATCCGAAAAAAGATCTGGAACGGGTTGGCCCCGTCCAGAATTGCGGCTTCAATCGTTTCTTCGGGGATACCGCGCAGGGCGGCCGACAGGATCACCATGGCAAAACCAGTCTGAATCCAGATCAGGACAACCATCAGCAAGAAGCTGTTCCAGAACGGTATCGTCAGCCATGTCTGCGGTTCGGTCCCGCCAAAGAAAATATACAGCGCATTCAGCATTCCAATCTGATCTTGTTCGGCCGGACGTGTGTCATAAACCAGCTTCCAGATAACCGATGCCCCCACGAACGAGATCGCCATAGGCATAAAGATCAGCGACTTGGCCAGATTCCCCCAACGAATGCGGTCGGTCAGCTGCGCCACCAACAGGCCAAACGCCGTCGACATGGCGGGCACAATGATCAGCCAGAACATGTTGTTGCGCATTGCTTCCCAAAACTTGGGCTCCTTGGCCATCTGGATATAGTTATCCAGCCCTACCCACTTGTAGCCGCCGCCCGGGACACGATCAGTCAGTGACAGGCGCAGGGTCTCGACGACCGGATAGGCCAGATACAGGCCCAAAGCGGCCAGCGCTGGAAACAGGAACAACCAAGGCCGGATGATGTTCGCGCGGTTGATGTTGCGGCCAGCATTCGGCCCTCGAGGCGGGAACAGAACTTTGTCAAGAAACTGATTGGATAGGTAGAAATAGCCCACGCAACCTGACACGCCAATGGCGATGGTCAGCAGGCCCTGAAATGCCGGATGCATGCCGCTCTCCCTTGCGACGGTAGGTTCGGGCAACCCGGCTGTGCGGGTTGCCCAATCTCAGACGCCTTAGTCCAGCGCGTCCCACGAAGACTGGATTTCGTCGGCAACGTCCTGGGCAGATGTTCCGCCCGTATAGTCGACCATGCCAGTCCAGAAGGTGCCTGCACCAACGCCGCCCGGCATCAGGTCGGAACCGTCAAACCGGAAGGTGGTGGCCCCCAGAAGAATGTCGTTCATCTTCTTCAGCGTAGGGTCCGAGAAAACTGAAGTATCGACGCCTTTGTGCGGCGTTAAGAAACCGGTCAGCGCCATCCAGGTTTCGTGCGCTTCGGGCGTCTCCAGATATTCAATCAGTGCATGTGCGCCCGGGCTGTCATTGGTGATTGCCCAAACCGTTCCGGCACCAAGCACCGGACTACCAAGACCCTTGCTTTCGTAAGCCGGGAAATAGAAGAAGTCGGCATCTTCGCCCACAACCGTACCTTCAGGGAAGAAGGCCGGAATGAACGAGGCCTGACGATGCATGTAGCACTGCGGAGGGGAGCTGAACATGCCCTTCGGGCTATCGCGGAAGTCAGTCGTTGCGACGGCGCCTGCCCCACCGGCCACGTAATCATCGTTGCGCGCAAATGCACCGAATTCTTCGATCGCGGCGACAACCTTTGGGTCGTTGAACTTCAAGTCGTTGGCAACCCAGGCGTCGTAGTCTTCAGGCGGCAACGTGCGCAGCATCATGTCTTCGACCCAGTCGGTCGCGGGCCAACCGGTCGCGCCACCGGAACCCAGGCCAATGCACCAGGGCGTTTCACCATCCGCAACTATCTGATCGGTCAGCGCCTTCAATTCCTCCATCGTGGTCGGGATTTCATAACCGGCGTCTTCGAAGTTTTCCGGAACAAACCAAACCAACGATTTCACGTCGACCTTGTAAAAAAAGCCATACAGATGATCCTGTCCGTCCGGCCCCTGGTACGTTCCAAGATCAACCCAAGACTGACCCGCCGCATAGTTGTCGCGAATCCAGTCTGCCGTTCCGTCAGCCAGTGGTGTCAGGAAACCCGCTCTGGCCATGTCCGCAGCCAGACCGGGCTGGGGAAACACTGCAACATTGGGTGCCGATCCAGCCTCGGCATCAATTCTGATCTGCTGCTCAAAGCTGTCCGAGCCGACATAGGTGTACTCATGCCCGGTCGCTGCGGCGAAGCCATCCAGAACCTTTTCGACATTTTCCTGATCAGGCCCCAACCATGGACCGAACACGGTGACCTTGTCGGCATACGCCGCGCCCGCCATCAGGGCGAACGCGGCCGCGCCTGTATAAAGCGAGTGTTTCATGAAGTTTCCTCCCAACTTTGCTCGCGCCCCGAGACTCATTTTCAAAGCGCTTTGGATATCGCACTTTATCCGCTAACATCCAATTTATGTCAATAATCTGTTTACTGATGTCTATATTATCAATATTTAGAGCGGTAACGGCAATATACAGCGGTCGGGCATGATATGTTCGAAATCCGCAAAAAGCAAAATTTGAAGGCGCTTTGAGGCGAAGATGAATCTAAAGCAGCTCTCAGAAATCCTTGGCTTATCTCAAACCACGGTCAGCCGCGCACTGAACGGCTACCCTGAGGTGAACGAGGATACGCGCCAGCGAGTTCAAGCCGCCGCTGCCAAGCACGGCTATCGCCCCAACAGCCGAGCAAAAGGGCTGGCGACCGGGCGGTCGATGGTTATCGGGCATGTGATTCCCAGCTCATCCCAACATGAAATGGTCAACCCAATCTTCGGCGACTTTGTCGCCGGTGCGGCCCGCAAATACTCGGATCATGGGTATGACATGATGTTCACTAATGCGGATGACACTTCGATTGAAGAAGCTTATCGCAGTCTTTTCCAGCGCGGCGCCGTAGATGGAATTGTTTTGCAAGGCCCCAAAGTCAACGAACACCGAATTGAAGTCCTGAATCGAATGGGAGTGCCATTTATCGTACACGGCAGATCAACCGGGGTCGACGTGCCTTATGACTGGATCGACGTGAACAACAAAAGCTCATTCCTGCGCGCCACACGGTTTCTGATCGACCTTGGACATAGGCGGATCGCCCTGATCAACGGGCTTGAGGATATGGATTTCGCTCAACGTCGCCGCGACGGATATCTTGAGGCACTTCGCGACGCAGGCCTCTCACCCGATCCCGATTTGATGCGCAGCGCCGAGATGACCGAGGTCTATGGCCACCATGAAACACGCGATATGTTGCGTCTGGATGACCCACCGACGGCAATCCTGACCGCCTCTATGATATCCGCTATCGGAGTGCGCCGTGCGCTAAACGAAGCGGGATTGAAGATGGGCAAAGACGTTTCGGTCATCGCCCATGACGACGACCTTTCTTACCTAAAGAACGGGCAGGATGTCCCCATTTTCACGGCCACACGGTCATCCGTACGTCGAGCCGGAGAAATGGCCGCTGAAATGCTGATCGAACGCATCAAATCACCGGAAGACCCGGTTAAAACTAGATTGCTGGAGGCCGAGCTGGTAGTTGGCGGCTCGACCGGCCCCGCTCCCAACAGGTTCTGAAAAATGAAATACACTCGTTCGGACTTCCCCAAAGACTTTCTCTTTGGTGTCGCAACCTCGGCTTATCAAATAGAAGGCCACGCACAGGGTGGTGCGGGGGAAACCCATTGGGATAGCTTTGCCGCTTCACCCGGAAACGTGGTGCGAAACGAAAATGGAGATCTGGCCTGTGACCACCTGAACCGTTTTCCACAAGACTTCGACCTGGTGCGGGACGCGGGTTTTGATTGCTACCGGTTCTCGACAAGCTGGGCGCGCGTTTTGCCTGAAGGGCGTGGCCCCGTTAATCAGGCAGGCCTCGACTATTACGACCGGCTCGCCGACGCGCTGCTGGAACGCGGCATTCGACCCTGTGCGACCCTTTATCATTGGGAATTGCCTTCTCCGCTTGCTGATCTGGGCGGCTGGCGCAACCGGGATATCGCAAGCTGGTTTGCCAATTTCACCGAGATCATCATGGGCCGCATCGGCGACCGTATGTACAGTGTTGCGCCGATCAATGAGCCGTGGTGTGTCAGCTGGCTGAGCCATTTCGAAGGACATCACGCGCCTGGAATGCGCGACATCCGCGCTACGGCTCGCGCGATGCACCATGTTCTGCTGGCTCATGGTCGCGCGATCGAGGCGATGCGCGGTCTGGGGATGTCGAACCTGGGTGCTGTGTTCAATCTGGAATGGGCCGAGCCCGCTGATGACAGCCCCGCCGCGCGCAAGGCTGCTGACCTTTATGACGGGATTTACAACCGGTTCTTCCTTGGCGGCGTGTTCAACAAATCCTATCCGCAAAACGTGCTGGACGGGTTGGAGCCTCATCTTCCTTCTGGCTGGCAGAACGATTTTGAAACCATCGGCACGCCTGTCGATTGGTGCGGCTTGAACTATTACACCCGTAAACTGATCGCGCCTGCTGTTACGTCGTGGCCAAGCCTGAAAGAGGTTCCCGGACCGCTGCCCAAAACCCAAATGGGGTGGGAGATCGAACCAGACGCCCTGACCCGCTTCCTCACACGAACGATGCGCGATTACACAGGTGATCTGCCGATCTATGTAACCGAAAACGGCATGGCCAGCCCCGAACGCCAGCAGGATGATGACCGCATTGACTACCTCAACCAGCACTTTGGCGCTGTTCAAAAAGCGCTGAACGAAGGCGTTCCAGTCAAGGGTTATTTCGTCTGGTCGCTGCTGGACAATTACGAATGGTCCTTTGGTTATGAAAAACGGTTCGGGTTGGTAGATGTCGATTTCGATACGCTCGAACGGACGCCCAAAGCCTCTTACAACGCGTTGAAATCCGCGTTGTCCGGTGGATCTGTTTCCCTGCCGATGGCTCAACCTGCCGGAACCATGCATGAGCATTGGAATCTTGTTGCGGACATTGGCGGCACAAACACACGTCTGGGTGTCATCTCGAACGGAGAGCTGACTGACCTTCGCAAACACCCAACCGGGTCGCTGCCAGAGCTTCTGGATGCGTTTCACAGCCTGCGCGACGAGATTGGCACCAATCCACGCGCCGTCGTTGCGGCCGGCGCCGGACCCGTAAAGGATGGAACAATCCGGTTGACGAATGCGCACCTTGACCTGTCTGAACGTGATATCGGCAAAGCTACGGGCGCCCAGCATACTTTTGTTATCAATGACTTCACCGCCGCCGCCTGGTCAGTTGCCGAAATCACTGGAGACCATGTTGAGGTCTTGCAAGGGGCAGACACACCACCAACGGGAACGCGATTGGTCGTAGGCCCTGGTACTGGCCTTGGCGTCGGCGCATTGCTGTATTCGGAAGGGCGGTATCATACCGCGTCGGGCGAAGGCGGCCATGTCGGCCTGTCGCCTCGGCACGAGGATGAGGTCGAAATCTTCAAGGCAGCGCGCCAAATCGCGCCCGAGTGCTTCTTTGATGACAGTCTGGTGCTCGAAGCTGAAATGTTCCTCAGCGGCACCGGCCTTCCCATCCTATACCAAGCCGCAAGCATGGCATTTGGGCAGGCAGATGCGCCGAAGCTCAGCGCAAAAGACATTCTGCAGGATGCGCTTGCGGGCTCCGATCCTATCGCCGTCAAAACTGCGCTTATGTTCAAAACCCATCTCGGGGCTATCATGGGTGACCTCGCCGTAGCGTACATGCCGACAGGTGGTGTTTTCCTCGTGGGTGGTGTCGCCGAGAAAAACCGGTGGTTGTTCAAAGATGCGTTCCGGGATGCCTTCAACGCCGGGGGGCGGTTCAGCGAGCTGCGGCGGTCAATGAACCTCTATGTGTCAGAACAGGATGAATTTGGCATTGTTGGCGCTAACAATTTCTGCAAAAGTGCGCTGGCGCGGTAAACTGGCCGCCTGAGCTGATTACAGAAAGGACCACGGCATGATTTTGTGCTGCGGTGAAGCCCTGATCGACATGATCGCCGAGCCAACCGTTTCTGGGTCGCGCGGATTCGTGCCCCACTCCGGTGGTGCAGTGTTCAACACAGCCGTAGCGCTGGGTCGGCTAGGCGCGCCAGCGGGTCTTTTGACCGGGCTATCGTCGGATATGTTCGGTCAGCAACTGGCGGACGCGCTGCAAACCAGCCACGTAGACGCCAGCCATGTGATCCGATCGGATCGCCCGACGACACTGGCCTTTGTCCAGCTGGAAGATGGCCATGCCAGCTACAACTTTGTCGACGAAAACTCGGCCGGGCGCATGTTGACCCCTGAGGATATGCCAAAACAATTGCCTGCTGCGTCGGCGCTGTATTTTGGCGGGATTAGCTTGGCGTGCGAACCCTGCGCGGATGCTTATGCGGCCCTGCTTGAGCGTCACGGAGCGGACCGAGCGGTCATGCTGGATCCAAATATCCGGCCTGGATTTATCAAGGATCAAACGCGGTATCGTACGCGGCTAAACCGTATGATTGCACAATCTGACATCGTCAAAGTCTCGGATGAGGATCTGGACTGGATCGTTCCGGGACCTGAAACACTGGCCGAGAAAGTACCTTTGCTGCTGCAAGCAGGCCCGGCCGTTGTCATCGTAACGCGCGGCAGTGATGGGGCCTCGGGATATCTGGCAGACGGGTCCGAAACCTCGGTGCCTGTCAAGGCGGTCGAGGTCGTCGATACCGTGGGCGCAGGAGACACGTTCAACGCAGGTGTTCTGGCCGAGTTGGACGGCGCAGGTCGATTGACAAAGGCCAATCTACGAACGCTGGGCCCGGATGATCTGCGTGCGGCGTTGACCAAAGGGGCAGACGTGGCCGCAATCACAGTTTCCCGCGCCGGAGCAAACCCGCCCTGGGCACATGAACTTTGACCCTACGAGGGACCGAGATGAAAAGATCTGATATCAATACCATCAAATCCGAGGCCGAGGCATTCATACGCTCATTCGGCGCTGTTCTGCCCCCATTTGCCAACTGGTCTCCGGAGCAATTGCGCAGCACCCAGGCGCAAGACATACGCGACCGCGGGCTTGGGTGGGACATCACCGATTACGGCCAAGGCCGGTTTGATGAACTTGGCCTGTTCCTTTTTACCTTGCGCAACGGCGATGTGCAGGATCTGAACAAGGGTCGCGGGATGCTTTACGCCGAAAAGCTTTTGATTTCCCGGGACAAACAACTGTCGCCAATGCATCGCCACATCATCAAGGCCGAAGACATTATCAACCGGGGCGGCGGCGACCTGGTTATGGAGATTTATGCCTCGGACCCTGAAGGCGGCATTGACAGAGACAATCCGGTGGTCGTTCCCAGCGACAGCTGCCCCGTCACCATCCAACCCGGCGAGTTGCTGAGGCTGAAGCCCGGCCAGAGCGTCACCCTGATGCCCGGCATTTGGCACGCATTCTGGGCGGAAAAAGGTGACTGCCTGATCGGCGAGGTTTCAACAGTGAACGATGACCGAACCGACAATGTGTTCGAGGATCCCATCCCACGCTATGCAACGATTGAAGAAGATGCCGAGCCGGAGTTCCTGCTGGTATCGGACTATTGATAGGAAGTTAGCGCGCACGTCGGCCCGTTTGCGCCTCATCCGAGCCCGGTGCTGGTAGCAGCATCGGGATAACACCCTTTCCTGAATTCAAAAAATCGAATTAAACTGAGCCGGGACAAAGGAAAAAGTCGCGAGCCTGATTTTTGCGCGGCCATCGAAGGACCTGAGAGATGGTAACCAAAGCACAGTTAGAAGCCGAAGTCGCAGAATTGCGACGTCAGCTGGCCGAACAATCCAGCAACTCAGCGTCAAAAGACGACAAACAAGCCGATCCGGATAAATCTATGTCGGACGGAATTGTCGAAACCCTGGACGAGTGGTCAACGCAGCTGGAAGAAGTCATGACTGAGTTAGAGGAATTTCCCCACAAAAGGCCGATCCTGTTCGCCCTGGGGATTTTCACGGTTGGCTATCTTCTAGGCCGTTCCCGGTAGGAGCCCGATCATGAGCCGCATTTCACGTAACGTTTCGATCATCCTGCGCGCCGAACGGCTGATTGCGCAAAGACAACTGGCCGTGGCGGCAAAGCGCACGGGTTTTTATGCAGCTGCCGGGTTGGCCGTCGGGCTGGCGGTAATCATGCTGAACGTCGCAGGGTTCTTTTGGTTGTCCGAGACCATGTCAAAATCTTTGGCGGCGGTCATAGTGGCTGGGGTTAATCTCGTACTTGCGGTTCTTCTCGCTCTGGTGGCAAATTCTATGACCGCAGAAAGCGATACGTCGGCAGCAGTAGAGTTGCGGGATATGGCACTGCACGACATCGAGGATGAAGTCCGGGACAATGTCACCGAGGCGCGCAACATGATTGTCGGTCTCAAACGCGACCCGATCGGGGTGCTGTCGCCCGACATAATCAGCACGCTACTTGGCGTCCTGCTCAGATACGCGCGGCGCGGGAAGAACAAATCGGATCAGTAGCCGTCAGGCCATTCTGGCTGCTGCACGGGCGATCACCATCTCTTCGTTCGTTGGAATGGCCAGAATGCGCACCCGGCTAAAATCGGTCGACAGAACTGTGCCGTTGTCCGCGTTTCTGTTGGGGTCCATTTCAATCCCGATCCAACGCATTCCTTCGCAGACCATCTGACGGATGCGGGCAGCATTTTCGCCGATGCCCCCAGTGAACACCAAAGCGTCAATACCTTCCAAAGCAGCAGACAAAGCGCCCAGTTCCCGGCGGATACGGAAGACATAATACTCAATCGCTTTGCGCGCTTCCTGTGTGTCAGCGGCTAGCAGTGTGCGCATATCAGAGGACATGCCGGACAGTCCCAACAAGCCGGACTTGCGATAGAGAAGCTCAGCAATCTCGTCGGCCTCCATCCCCTCTTGCTGCATCATGTACAGCACAACGCCTGGGTCCAGTTGCCCACTGCGTGTGCCCATGGGCAGACCGTCCAGCGCGGAAAATCCCATAGTCGAGGCCACAGCCCGCCCACCCGACACGGCACACATCGATGCACCGTTTCCAAGATGTGCAATAACTACGCGCCCATCGTAAAGGCCCGGCGCGATTTCCTTCAGCTTTTGCGAGACATAGTCATAGCTCAGACCGTGAAACCCGTATCTGCGCACACCCTTCTCGTAAAAACGTTGCGGAAGAGCAAAGGTATCATTCACCCAAGGATGCGTCCGGTGAAACGCGGTGTCGAAACACGCTACTTGAGTTGTGCCGGGAAAAGCCGCAGCGGCAGCCTTGATACCGGCAAGGCTGTAGGGTTGGTGCAAAGGTGCGAAGGGAATGAACCCGCTTAGCGTGTCAAGTACACGATCATCCACCACGACGGGTTCGGAATAAACCGGCCCGCCATGAACGACGCGATGGCCAACGGCCCGGACGTGAATGTCCGGAAGGTATTCGCGGGTAAGTTCGAGAAACGCATTGATCGCTTCGCCATGGGATTTCGCCCCAGAAAGCTGTCGATCGACTGACCGCCCCCCCGCCGACTGGGCCAACAGACGTGGGGCATCCCCCAACCTCTCGATCTGACCGCGCCAGCGCATACTGGGGCGGCGATCCTCGACCAGTTCGTACAACGCGAATTTCAACGAGGACGACCCGGCATTCAGTGCCAGAACATGTTCAGCCATTGATTTTGCCTTCATTCGCAATTGCGTGAAGCGCTGCGACTGCACAGGATGCCAGCCGCGAGGCGTCATCATCCGCGCGGGACGTCAGGATGATCGGCGCCGCAGCTCCAACCACGACACCAGCAGCCTCAGCATGAGAGATATATGTCAGCTGTTTGGCCACCATGTTCCCCGCCTCAATGTTCGGAACAACCAGAATATCTGCGACACCCGCAACCTGCGAGGTTATGCCCTTTGTCCGCGCGGCATTCAGATCAACTGCGTTGTCCATGGCCAAAGGGCCATCGACCAGCCCGCCGATGATCTGCCCACGCTCGGCCATTTTCGACAACAGCGCCGCATCGACAGACGACGGCAAGTGCGGGTTGATCGTTTCGACCGCCGACAAAACACCGACCTTGGGCATCTCGATACCAATGGAATGTGCCAGATAGATTGCGTTCTGAACAATGTCGGCCTTGGTTTCGAGATCCGGTGCAATGTTTACAGCTGCATCGGTTACCATGATGGGCCGGGACATGCCGGGGACGTCCATAACAAACACATGCGAAAGGCGTCGCCCGGTCCTCAGCCCCTTTTCGCGGCGCAAAACGGCGCGCAGCAGGACATCTGTATGTAAGTGACCCTTCATCAACATCCGGGCCCTACCTTCAACGACCAGACTGACCGCATGATGCGCCGCCGCATCGTGGTGCTGCGCTTCAATGATCTCTATTCCGGACATGTCAGCCTCAAGCTGGGCAGCTGCGGCGGTAATTTTAACCGGATCGCCCACCAAAATCGGAGTGATGATGCTGTTTTTAGCCGCAAGCAACGCCCCGCCCAGCGATTTCGGCTCTTCTGGGGCGACGACAGCCGTCGGCATTGGATCCAGTGGCCGGGCCTTTTCTAACAGGGCGTCAAAGTGCCGGTGCCGCTGAACGATTAGCCCCGGGACCTCAACCGAATCGAATGTCAAATGCCGTGGCGGTGGCGTGACCTGTACCGTACCGCTCAGGATCAATGCGTTGTCGTTGACCCGGCGCACTTCGGTCGAGCACGTCACGTCGCCATCTTCGCGCTTTTCGATTATGGAAACAAAGGCCGTCAGTTCTTGACCTGCCAAAACCGGCGCATGAAAACTCAGATCTGCCCGACGTGTTTGCGTACCAGCCCCCGGCAAGATGTTCCCGATAACCGCAGCAACCAAGCCCGCTGGCCACAACGCGGGCGCGACAGCCTCTGGCTGCCCATCTCCGTCTCCGTCATAGGCCGCCAAATGCAAAGGGTTGTGGTCGCCCGAGGCCGAGGCAAATGCGTACAAATCGTCCACGGTGCACAATCGGGTAACCTGTGCCTTGTCGCCCACTTTCAGTTGAGAATAAGTTCGGTTTTCCTGAATTTTCATCTCGTCCGGCTTTGTATTCGAATGCGCTTTCGTCGTTCCAAGCGTTTGGATTCCGGGCCTTTCGAGGCGAGAGCAGCCCATCTTGTTGCTGTCATTTCTGCGACGCAGCGTAGTCGGTATATCGCCGAAAGACAAATGGCCAAATGGCAGCAAAGTCGCGCGGAGAGGTGCGGAGAGGTGCGGATTATCGCTTGACCCAAAATCGGAACTCGGGCAAGCATCAGCCCTGATGGTTCCCTCTGGTTCGCCGAGGGATGAAAAGGGAATACGGTGAGGTTGCCAATCGGCACCGAGTCCGTGACTGCCCCCGCAACTGTAAGCGGTGAGCGACGCCAATTGTCCACTGACCCTAATAGGTCGGGAAGGATGGCCAAGCTACGACCCGCAAGTCAGGAGACCTACCATCCAATATTCAACCAACCCGGGGCGGGGCGTCCTGGAAGGAGGCTCTATGACACGTCCTGGACGTGATGACATTACTGGCACCTTCTGTTCGCGCTTGGCCACAAGCGGAGTGGGCCATGCCGAACAATCCTGATCATTTTCTTCTAATTTGCGAAACCTGCGAAGGCTCTGACCGGGCAGCTTCACTGCGAGATGCGCTGGAAGCCAAGCTTCCAACCGGCTTTGGCATCCGTAATGTCTCCTGCATGGCCGGTTGCAGCCGACCCGCGACGGTCGGGTTTCAAGCATTAGACAAGGCGCAGTACCTTTTCGGTGACATCCAATCGGATCAGGATGTGGACGCATTGGCCGAATTTGCGCATCAGTACCACAACAGCGACCACGGCTGGACCAAAGCAACAAATCGCCCCCCCGCCCTTCTTGAAAAAACCCTATCGCGTCTTCCGCCGCTCAAGCTGGAGGCCAGCGCATGACTTGCGGGACCTTTCTAGAGGCGCGCGCGCTGGAGTATTACGCCCTGAACGGCGACGTTTTGCTCAAAGACGTCAATTTCGAATTGGATGAGGGGGCTATTCTGGCAATTGCTGGCCCTAACGGCGCGGGCAAGACAACGTTGCTGAATTTATTGTGCGGTGCCGAAGAGATCGTGCTGGGGGACGTTCTGGTAAAGGGACGCAGCCTTCGACGGCTTTCGGCTATGGACCGAGCCCGAATGATTGCCGTGGTCAGCCAGCAGGAATCTCCTGACGGGCGCTTGTTTCTGCGCGACTATGTGGCCCTTGGACAAATCCCGATCCATGCTGATCGATCAGCCGCAGAGCATTCTTTGGAACTGGATCGCATCCTGAACCTGACCAGTCTGGACACGCTCGCCGACAAGCGGATGGCAGTATTGTCGGGTGGCGAACGTCAGCGCGCGCATATTGCGCGGGCGTTGGCCCAAAACCCTTCCCTGTTGTTTCTGGATGAACCGACGAACCATCTGGACCCTGACGCCAAGGGACGGATGCTATCGCTGGTGGCAGAGCTTGGCATAACGGTGGTCATGATTGTCCATGACCTGGTCATGATACCGGAATTCGCCACTCACGTCGCTTTGATGAAGTCCACGCGCCTTACTGGTTTCGGACCGGTGCACGAGGTGCTGACTCCCGAAAGGGTCCGTGAAACGTTTGGTGTCGATTACCTGAGCTTTCAACACGAAGGCCGTGTGATCCCGGCACTGGATATTCGAAGAACCACTATCTCAAATTAGGGAACCCAAGATGAAGAAAACACTCTGGTGCGCGGCACTGATCAGCGGCGTTGCAAGCAGCGCAGCGGCGCATGAGATCACCGTAGACAACTGCGGCGAACCTTTAGTGTTCGAAACTCAGCCCGAACGGCTGGTTGTGCACGATATGAACATGACCGATATGGCCTTTGCGTTGGGCCTGCAGGACAAGATCGTTGGTCTGACCGGTATCACCGGCTGGTACAAAACCAGCCCGGAATTTGACACTCTGCGTGGCGACATCCCGGAACTTGCTCCCAAGTATCCGACAGTTGAAAATCTGGTCGCAGTCGAACCCGACCTTTTCTTTGCGGGCTGGTACTATGGCATGAAGCCGGGTGGAGACGTGACCCCGGACACGCTTGCGCCTTTCGGCATCAAAACGATGATCCTGACCGAAAGCTGCGTGCATCTGGACAAGGAACGCCCCGAAGCCAGCATGGATCTGCTGTTCAACGACGTCCTTCGCCTGGGCAAAGTCATGCACGTTGAAGACAAGGCAGAAGAGCTGGTTTCTGGCTGGCAAGAAGAACTGTCCGCGATCGAGGCGCAGACCGCCGACCTACCCAAACCCCGCGTTTTCCTGCTGGACGGCCCCGCCGACGCGCCATTTACGGCCGGTAAGTTCGCCATTCCTGACGCAATGATTTCCGCCGCTGGTGGCGAGAACGTCACCCATGACATGGACACCAGCTGGGGGCGATCCTCGTGGGAGGCTGTCGCCGCTTCGAACCCCGAATTCCTGGTTTTGCTGGACTATCAGACCGGAAATGGCGCCGCCGATACATTCCAGTTCTTGCAGGATCACCCGGTGATGTCTCAGACGGACGCGGTCAAGAACGAACGCTGGATCGGTCTGCGCTACGAAGAACTGACCCCCGGCCCGGCAAATATCGAAGCCATTTCGAAAATGGCCAAGGCCATGCACCCGGGCTTGAACTGATATGGGCCGACTTGGCCTGACACTCTTGCTGGGGGCGGCTGTACTGGCCGCCCTTTTGCTGATTTCGACTATCTACGGAACCACATCCATACCGGCCTCGGACGCACTGTCCGCCGTTTTGTTGGGTACTGGAGTGGTGGATGGAGAGATGTCCCCGCTCCACCGTATCGTGTTTGACCTGCGGCTGCCGCGCGCGCTGTTTGCGGCCGTGATTGGGGCCGGGCTGGGCATCGTCGGTGTTGTCCTGCAAACGACAACGCGTAATGATCTGGCGGACCCGTTTCTGTTCGGCCTGTCCTCTGGAGCGGCAGCAGGGGCGGTCTTCGTCATCACGGTGACTGGCGATGTGCTGGGCTTTTGGACCCTGCCGCTGGCGGCTTTTTTTGGGGGGCTTGTGGCATCAGGCATAGTGCTGGCGCTTGTTCACGGCCTGCGCACAAGCGCGCCCGAGAAACTGATCCTTGCAGGGCTTGCAGTTTCGTTCCTGTTTTCCGCGATTACCAATTACCTCATTTTTGCCGGCGACAGCCGTGCGGCCCATTCTGTCATTTTCTGGATGCTGGGAGGTTTGGGTCTTGCAAGGTGGGAGACATTCCCACTTGTCTGCGCCGGATTGGTGTTGATCCTGGCCTATGCGATGTATCGCAGCCGCTGGCTTGATGCGCTGCTGACCGGTGATCTAACCGCTACCACTTTGGGGGTGCCTGTTCAGGGTTTGCGGTTCCGGATGTTTTTTGTCGCAGCACTTGCGACCGCCGTTTTTGTGTCCGTGGCGGGTGTGATCGGGTTTGTCGGCTTGATGGTCCCCCATATCGCACGAGGTATCGCCGGGCCATTGCACAGTCAGCTTGTACCAACTGCCGCCATTGTCGGCGCAGCTTTGCTGACGGGTTCGGACATCCTCAGCCGTCTGTTGCTTGCTCCGCAAGAGCTGCCAGTTGGCATTGTCACGACGTCGCTGGGCTCGGTATTTGTCTTTCTTCTGCTGATCCGGACCGCCCGACCGCGGCGGTGACCACAATAGATTGCTTTAGCACGAAAAATTAAAGCTTCCTAAATGACTAATATTTTATAGTCAAAATGACCTAAATCAAAAAAGGCTCCCACGGATCGCGGTATGCGATACACTCGATTTCAGGAATCGAGTGTAGCCAGGTCGCATGCAATGCAACAACTGACCAGCCGACGCGCGTTTCTAAGCGCAAGGATCAGACCAGAGGACGGCACTGTTGCCAGGCCTCCGGGCTCAGTCGATCTGTGCTTTACAGAATTGTGCAGCAAGTGCGGTGAATGCGCAGAGACCTGCCCCGAAGATGCAATCACCGTCGGAGCAGACGGGTATCCTCGGTTCCAACCCACCGACAATCCCTGCACGTTTTGCGGCGATTGCGCTCAGGTTTGCCCAACCGAAGCATTAAATATTGACCGTTTGGCGGAGTGGTCATGGCGCGCCGCGCTTAAAGTGGACAATTGTTTATCAATGAACGGCGTCAGTTGCCGCATCTGCCAAGACAACTGCGAGCAAAACGCAATCCGCTTCAAACTGATGACCGGTGGGCGCGCAGAACCTGCGCTGGACTTTGACACCTGCAATGGCTGCGGGATTTGCCCAAGCTTATGCCCCGCCGATGCCATTGCGCTGGAACGCCAACCTCAACCACAAATGGAAGCCAAACAATGAACATCTGCGGTTGTCTTGCCCACGTCGCACCTAATCACACCGATGCGGCTGCACGGGTGATGAAGAATACACCTGGCGTCGAAATTCACGCTGAAACGGAAGATGGCCGATTTGTTGTTGTCGTCGAAGACACTCCAACCCGCCTTGCATCCGAAACCATCATGGATCTGCACCAGATCCCAGGCGTCATCTCATTGACCCTGACTTATCACCATTTCGAGGATCTCGCGGACGCCCATCCGCAGCCCGATGCCCCAAGCCCAACCACCAGCCGGAGGCCCACGCTATGACACATTCTGAATCTCGCCGGACTTTTCTAAAGGCCTCTGCGGCCGCAGCAACGGCTTCTGCCGCTGGTATCCCGCTGGCTGCGGGTGAAGCCAAAGCTCAGGCCGGGGTACCGGATATCCGCTGGGACAAAGCGGCCTGCCGGTTCTGCGGCACTGGCTGCTCAGTTCTGGTCGGCACAAAAGAAGGCCGTGTGGTCGCGACACAAGGTGACCCCGACGCACCTGTGAACCGAGGGCTGAATTGCATCAAGGGCTACTTCCTGTCCAAGATCATGTACGGCAAAGATCGCCTGACCACGCCTCTGTTGCGCAAGACCAACGGCGTATACGACAAGAACGGTGAGTTCGAGCCCGTCAGCTGGGACGAAGCCTTCGATGTCATGGCCGCGAAATGGAAAGAAGCGCTGGCCAAGAAAGGCCCAACCAGCGTTGGCATGTTCGGATCCGGTCAATGGACGGTTTGGGAAGGCTATGCGGCCTCCAAACTTATGAAAGCCGGGTTCCGGTCGAACAACATCGACCCCAATGCGCGGCACTGCATGGCCTCAGCCGTTGTCGGCTTTATGCGCACCTTCGGCATTGATGAGCCGATGGGATGCTATGATGACTTCGAGCACGCAGATACCTTCGTTCTGTGGGGCTCGAACATGGCTGAGATGCACCCGATCCTGTGGTCGCGCTTGACAGATACGCGCCTGACCAAACCGGGCTGCGAAGTGCACGTGCTGTCGACCTTCGAACATCGCTCGTTCGAACTGGCCGACAACGGCATCGTGTTTGAACCTCAGACCGATCTGGCAATCCTGAACTATATTGCCAACTACATCATCCAGAACAACGCGGTGAATGAGTATTTCGTCAGAAATCACGTCAACATCACCAAAACCGCCACAGACATCGGTTATGGCTTGCGCGAGACCAATCCGCTGCAGCAGGACGCCGCAAACCCGGACTCGGGCAAGCTCGAAAGCATCAGCTTTGAAGAATACGCCGAAGCGGTTGCGCCCTACACGCTGGAATACACCTCTGAACTGTCAGGTGTTCCGGCGGACAAGCTGGAGAAACTCGCGCAGCAGTACGCCGACCCGACCCGCAAGGTCATGAGCCTTTGGACCATGGGCTTCAACCAGCATACCCGCGGGTCTTGGGTGAACTCGCTGATGTACAACGTGCACCTGTTGGTCGGCAAAATTTCCGAACCCGGCAACTCACCCTTCTCGCTGACCGGTCAGCCTTCGGCCTGTGGCACGGCGCGTGAGGTAGGAACCTTTGCCCACCGTTTGCCGGCAGACATGGTGGTTGCGAATGATGAGCATCGCCAGATTTGCGAAACCGCCTGGAACATTCCTGAAGGCACCATTCCGCCCAAGCCAGGCTTCCACGCCGTGTTGCAGCACCGCAAACTGAAGGATGGCGAACTGAACGCCTATTGGGTTCAGTGCAACAACAACATGCAGGCCGCGCCCAACATCAACGAAGAAGGCTATCCCGGTTACCGCAACCCCGAGAACTTCATCACAGTATCGGATCCCTATCCAACGGTGACCGCAGTTTCAGCCGACCTGATCCTGCCCACGGCCATGTGGGTCGAAAAAGAAGGCGCGTATGGCAACGCTGAACGTCGCACCCAGTTCTGGCGCCAACAGGTGCAGGCACCGGGTGAGGCCAAGTCCGACCTGTGGCAATTGATGGAATTCTCCAAACGCTTCACCGTCGAAGAAGTCTGGGGCGAAGAACTACTGGCCAAGATGCCAGAACATCGCGGCAAGACCATGTTCGACGTGCTGTACGCCAACGGCAAAGTCGACCAGTTCCCGTTGTCTGAAACGGCGGAGGGCTTCCACAATGACGACGCCGAACATTTCGGGTTTTACGTTCAGAAAGGTTTGTTCGAAGAATACGCCGATTTCGGACGCGGCCATGCGCACGACCTTGCACCGTTCGAGATGTATCACGAGGCCCGCGGAATGCGCTGGCCCGTCGTTGACGGAAAGGAAACGCTTTATCGCTTCCGCGAGGGGTACGACCCCTACGTGCCCGAAGGCTCGGACGTTAAGTTCTATGGTCACAAGGACGGAAAAGCCAAGATCATCTTTGCCCCCTACGAGCCCGCTGCCGAGGAGCCAGATGAGGAATTCGATCTGTGGCTGTCCACCGGTCGTGTGCTGGAACACTGGCATTCGGGTTCGATGACCCGCCGCGTGCCCGAACTGCATCGCGCGTTTCCGTCAGCCGTTGTCTACATGCACCCGGAGGACGCCAAGGATCGCGGTCTGCGCCGTGGGCAAGAGATCGTACTCTCCACCCGCCGGGGCGAGGTCACCAGCCGGGTCGAGACCCGTGGCCGCAATAAGGTACCGCGTGGATTGGTGTTCATGCCGTGGTTCGACGAGCATCAGCTCACCAACAAGCTGACACTGGACGCAACTTGCCCGCTGTCGAAAGAGACCGACTACAAGAAATGCGCCTGCAAGGTCGAGCGCGCGTAACGGACAAGCGAGGCAAAGGTCGTCCCCATGCCCTTTGAAGGTAAACCTCTTTCGCCGCAAAGGCGTCGCTTCCTGCAGGATGCGGCGCGTGCGTCGGGTGGCTGCGTGGTTGCCGGGTCATTGTTGGCCTGGCTTGCGCGCGATGCTCGCGCATTGCCGGCCGAGGCATTACGCCCCCCCGGCGCATTACCGGAAAGGGAATTTCTGTCCGCTTGCATCCGCTGTGGTCTGTGTGTGCGAGACTGCCCTTACGACACATTGAAATTGGCAGAACTCGGTGTGGATGCAGTCGCAACTGGGACTCCTTATTTCACAGCAAGGGATGTGCCATGCGAAATGTGCGACGACATCCCATGCGTTGCTGCATGCCCCACTGGAGCTTTGGATCCGTCTCTCGATAATATCGACGATGCTAAAATGGGCGTCGCTGTTCTTGTCGATCAGGAAAACTGTCTGAACTTCCTAGGTCTGCGCTGCGATGTCTGTTACCGGGTTTGTCCGGTAATTGATGAGGCGATCACGCTGGAAACGGCCCACAACGAACGCTCAGGCCATCATGCGATGTTCATCCCGACCGTTCACGCCGATCGCTGCACAGGTTGCGGTATGTGCGAAAAAAGCTGTGTGCTGCCCGAGGCTGCGATCAAAGTCCTGCCTGCCCGTCTGGCGCGCGGCAGCAGTGCCGATCACTACCGCAAAGGCTGGGAAGAAAAGGAGGCCAAAGGCGGTCCCCTTGTCGAAGGCATCATCGACCTGCCAGACCGCTTGCCAGGACCAGGCACCGACAATCTTGCCGCCCCGGGCGGTTTCACACCCTCATATGAATTGCCGGGGGTCGGGCAATGAGTGCGCGCACACACTTGCCGGTCGGAACGGAGGCCATCCAGCAAAAGGGGTGGGCAGGCGCTCACAAGTACCTGCTGCTGCGCCGTGCCAGCCAACTGTTCTTTTTGGCCTTGTTTCTGCTGGGACCGTGGTTCGGGATCTGGATCGTTGAGGGTACGCTTGCCGGGTCTTTAACGCTGGGCGTGTTGCCGCTGACGGACCCATTTATCTTATTGCAAAGCGCGATCGCCGG
Organism: Ruegeria atlantica; assembly: GCF_013032505.1. Lineage (GTDB taxonomy): Bacteria > Pseudomonadota > Alphaproteobacteria > Rhodobacterales > Rhodobacteraceae > Ruegeria > Ruegeria atlantica_F. Next base: position 285,345 of record NZ_WQCG01000002.1, on the reverse strand, counting down.
GCATTGGCCTGCATGGACAGCGCTGTTAGGCGGGGTGATCGTTCTGGTTGCCTACGCTCTGATTGGTGGACGCGTCTATTGTTCGTGGGTTTGCCCGATCAACCCGGTTACCGATGCGGCCAACTGGTTGCATAGACGCTTGGACCTGCCAAAAGGATGGCAGCCCAAGCGCGGCACCCGCCTTTGGATTTTAGCCACTGTCCTGATCGTCTCGGGCCTAACAGGCGTGATCGCATGGGAGCTGGTCAACCCGATTACCATGCTGCATCGCGGGCTGATTTTCGGCGCCGGGTTCGTGTGGGCCATGATCGTCGCCATCTTTGTGTTCGACCTGTTTGTTTCGCGGCACGGCTGGTGCGGTCATGTTTGTCCGGTTGGTGCTTTTTATAGTCTAGTTGGTGCCAAAGGATTGCTGAGGATCAGCGCCTCGAACCGGGCAGCTTGCGATGATTGCATGGATTGCTATGCCGTTTGCCCTGAAAGCCAGGTCATATCCCCTGCGCTTAAGGGCGGCCCAAATTCAACGCCTCTGATCCTGTCTCCAGACTGCACCACCTGCGGTCGCTGCATCGACGTATGCGCAGTCGACGTTTTCAAATTTACTCACCGGTTCGACGACAAGATCGCCGCACCTACCGATCCAGTTCCCGCGCCCGATCCGCGCGCAGCCAGACCTATCTGAGGGAGTGCCAAGATGAACAAGCCAACCCGAACAGGCCTTACAGCCCTTATCCCCGTTTTGCTTTTGGGCGGGTTCGCCCTTGCGCAATCAGCTCAGGTAGAATCCCTGCGGGGGGCCGATGTGGATGAACTGATCCCCTTGGAACAGATCCATAAGAACGTCGAAGGGCGCATGCAACGCAACTATCGCCAGCAGCCACCGCTGATTCCGCACTCGATCGAGCAATACCAGATAGATACGCGCACCAATCAGTGTCTGTCCTGTCACGATTGGACCAAAGCCGGGGAACGCAATGCGCCAACCCTATCGATGACGCACTATCTGGATCGCGACGGCAACGAATTGGATCACATCGCAGGCACCCGTTACTTCTGCAACCAGTGTCATGTTCCGCAAGCGGACGCACCACCGTTGGTCGAAAACGTCTTTCAGCCGTCCTCGGGCAATTAATCCAACGCAAGAATGAAAGGAGCACCGATATGGCAGACTCTCCTGAAAAACGCGGTTGGATTGGCCGCCTCTGGAACTGGATCTGGACCCCGGCGGTTGCCTTTAGCTCGGGCTTTCTGATCCTTGCAGGCTTTCTGGCTGGCATCCTTTTCTGGGGCGGCTTCCACTGGACGCTTGAACTGACCAACACCGAAGAGTTCTGTACCTCGTGCCACACGATGGAGACCAATCTGGGTGAGTACCGTGAGACGATCCACTACAACAACCATTCTGGCGTGCGGGCCATCTGCTCGGATTGTCACGTACCACATGAATGGAACCACAAGATCAAAGCCAAGATCATGGCGGTCAAAGATGTCTATCACGAGCTCGCAGGCACAATCAGCACGCCGGAAAAATATGAAGAGCATCGTCTGAGCATGGCGACTGCCGTCTGGAAGAAGATGAAAGCATCCGACAGCCGCGAGTGCCGGAACTGCCATAACTTCGACTATATGGATTTCACGTTGCAAGAAGCTCGCGCCGCCTCTGAACACCAGCGCGCCATTGATGAAAACATGACCTGTATCGATTGCCACCAGGGCATCGCCCACAGCCTGCCGCCCGGATATCAGGAGCGTTATCAGGAAGTGACCGAAACCCTTGCCAGCAAAAAGCAAGATAGGTTGCAACAACAAGCCGCAGCTGACGGAGATGACATCAAATCATTTCTGAGCACACGGGCAGACTGAAAAGGGGCACGACATGCTGGAAATACTGGGAACAATCGGTGCCAATATCATCAGTCTGCCGGGTATTCTTGGGCTGGCATTGGGAATGATGACGCGTCGAATTTGGCTTGGCGCATTAATGGGCGGCATTGTCGGAATACTGACGACAGTGATCTTCGCACATGGTTCATTTGCTGCGGCCGGCACATTTGAACTGTTGGTCGCAATTGTCATCGGTCTTTGCGCCGGTAGCGTTGGGTCAGTCATCCGCATTAAGGGGGCAACGGTCTGATGCCGACGGCCACCTGAGCGGCCGCAAACATGCTTGGCGGCGCTTCACCGAAAATGTTCAGGAAACGCGACAAACGATATGAATTCAGTAGTATAACCTTGTTATAGCCTTTGGGCTTGTTGTGGTGGTCGTTGAAAAAGGCCGCTGTGAAGGAGGACAGGTATGCTGCGAACACGACAATTTGGGTCTTTCTTAACCTGTGTGTTTGCAGCTGCTATCGCACTTTTTCTAGCCAATCAGAGCATTGCTCAGTCAGAAACGACCGGGTCCGGCGCGATGGTGGAAACTTCGGGATGGCCCAAGGTTCAAGATATCCTGAACCACCGCTGCGTGGTGTGCCACAGTTGTTATGACGCACCCTGCCAACTGAAGCTGACATCGCCCGCCGGCCTGTTGCGAGGTGCGAGTAAAGAGGCGGTATACCACACCGAACGACTAGAAGATGCACAACCAACTCGGCTTGGCATTGACGCGCAAACAGTTGCCGGATGGCGGGCTCTTGGGTTTTACTCTGTTCTTCCGTCTTCCAAAGTGGCCGGCGAAGGTGGAACAGTGTTGGAACGTTACCTTCAGCTTGGCAGGCAAGCACCACTGACAGCTAACGCACCTGTCCCAACCGAACTTGGATTGTCGATTGATAGGCCACTGGCCTGCCCTACTACACAGGAATTCGATGCCTTTAGCACCGCAAACCCAAAAGCGGGAATGCCCTATGCAACAGCTCCGCTTAGCGACAATGAATACCAGGTACTAATGGCGTGGATCCAAAACGGTGCGCCATTACCATGGGGCGCACCGGAAATCCCCGAAGACACCCAAAATCAAATCGCTGCGTGGGAGGCTTTTCTGAACACCCCCGACCTGCGCCATCAATTGATGAGCAGGTATCTTTACGAGCATCTGTTCTTGGCGCGCCTGCACTTTCCAAACGGTAATCCAAGGCAGTTCTTTCAGCTTGTGCGGTCCGCCAGTCCACCAGGGTCAAAGATCGATATAATCGCAACACGCCGCCCTTTCGATGATCCCGGCGCAGAGCCATTCTACTATCGCCTGCAGCCATTCGAAGAGACGATCGTACACAAAGATCATCTGGTTTACAGTATCGGTCCGGATCGTCTGGCGCGATACCAACAGCTATTTCTAGATCCGGAGTGGTCTGTCACTGAATTGCCAGCGTACGGAGAAGATGAAGGCGGCAACCCGTTCAGTACATTTGCCGTGATACCGGCCCGCAGCCGCTATCAGTTTCTTTTGGACGACGCGTTGTTTTTTGTTCGCAGCTTTATCCGCGGCCCGGTTTGTCACGGCGAAACCGCGGTGGACGTGATCGAAGACCGGTTCTGGGTTAGCTTCCTTGATCCGGATGCCGATCTGTCCGTTACAGATCCCAGCTTTTTGGCCGAAGGGGCTTCCTTTCTTGAATTGCCCGTGGGCGAGTTAGACGGAAGGTTCTTGGGAGATATTCAGGGGATGTCCCACGAAAACCAGATCAAATATCTTGAGTTTCGGGATGCTCGATATGGCGACAGCGCAGCGCACAAAAAAGGGTTTGGATATGATGCGATCTGGGATGGCGGGGGCACCAACCCTCAAGCCTTAATTACCGTGTTCCGTCACTTCGACAACGCCTCTGCTATGACCGGGTTTCACGGCGGCATCCCCGAAACCGGATGGGTCATCGATTTTCCGGTTTTCGAGCGTATCTACTATGACCTTGTTGCCGGTTACGACGTCTTCGGCCGTGTTGAACATCAGCTTTCAACTCGTTTGTACATGGACGAGTTGCGGATGGAGAGTGAAGACAACTTTCTGAACTTCATGCCACGTGGCGATAGACAAAAGATGCACAAAACCTGGTACCAAGGAGCGCTGGCCGAATTGCACACCTATTGGCACCGGCGGCGCGTCGATGACAGTTTTCCGACTAGTATTGGTTTTGAAACAGACACACCTAGGCAAGAGTTTCTTTTGGAACTTCTCAATCGCGGCGGCGGTCTTTGGGCCACCGAGGACCCGATCAACAGATGCAACGAGGACGACTGCCCGAGTGGCAATTCAGCGCTAGATGGCGACCTGCGCGAACTTGCGAACCAAACCGGCGAATGGGTCAAGTATCTGCCTGATGTATCCCTGCTTTTGGTGGAAAACGATGACGGTTCCACAGCCCTATTTTCGCTGCTCCACGACAAGGCCCACTACAATGTGGCGTTCCTGTTCGAAGAAAAAGATCGCAGGAACCCACAAGCCGACGTCCTGACCATCCTGCCGGGCGTGATCGGAAGCTATACGAATTTTTACTTTCGGCTGCGACAAGACGAAGTGGCGTCATTTGCAAACGACCTCAAATCAGTGCGGTCACAGCTGGAATGGGTCGATTTCGTAGCCTCTTATGGGCTGCGCCGGACGAGTCCGGACTTCTGGAAAACAAGCGATCAAGTGATGGCCATGTTTCTAACAAGCAACCCTGTTCAAGCAGGGGTGCTCGACCTGAACCGCTACAAAGATCCGCGATCCGATGGTGATCCCGAAAACAACTAAGCCGAACCATTGAGAAATAGGCCCCGACCTGTCCATTCAACACGCCATCGCTCAACAACATTGATACGTTGTTGAGCTGCCTGTGCTGGGGCCTTCGGCAACACGATGCGTATAGCAAAGACAGACTAAACTGCCCTGCCCCTGTCGGTCGGACGACTGGATCTACTTGTAGGTTGTTGCACCGTGATAACTGCTGACCGCTGGCGTTCCCAGGGAAGGGAATGTCACCATGAAAGTGTCGTTTTGCAGGACCTTCCCTTTATTCCCGCTCATTTCATAGTATGTTGTTATACGACCAGTGAGCGTCACAACGCCCCCGTCTTCTCGAGGACCTAGCACTTTGAAGGCCTAGCCTGTTTCTTTATATACTTCCACGTAATGTTGATACTCTTCAGGTTTTCAGCATCGATGTATTGCTTCAGATCTTGGGGGCTGTAGGCAATCTTTTCTTTAGGATAGGCTTTTTCAAAATCATAACCGCTTGCCGCTTTGGCATCGGGCAAGAACATATCGATTGCCGCGTCATATTTTTCGTTGATCATATTGGTACAAAACGCTTCGACCAATGACCGGGCCTGCGTGAGGTTATCGGAATAAACTGCATTAGCAGCAAGCACAGCGCAAACGGGCGATGCAGCCAGTTTTACAAAAACCATTTTGACCCCGCAGGCTTTCAAATTTGACAATAAAAAGAAAATAAGAACTCCATCGGCCATTGGCAAACGGCGGAAGACCTTGCCATCATCCCGTACAGAGGAGGAAAACGGATCCAACCGCGCAGGTGAATAGCGGAGCGTCAGGGTAGCGGTCTGTGCTTTACTTTTCACCCGTGAGGTAACCGATAAGGCGCTTTAGGCTCAGCGCAATATCTTCGGCGGTGATTGGCGCTCCGGCTATGCTTTGCTGGATGTAGTACCGATAAGCGCCATCCAGCATCACATAGATTTCTACACCACGCACATCGTTGACGGCGAATTTGCTTCCGAGTTCGTCACAAATTGCGACAAACCGAGCCTCGACGTCAGCAACCCTCTGCCTGAGCAGGCTATCGAACATAGCCTGATTGCGAATGTCATACCAAAGCCTGTGCAAATGGGCATAGTTTATGATCGAATGGGCAAACAGCTCAATATAGGCGCTGCGCGCCTCATTCGGGCTTATATCTGCATCAAGAATCTCGTTTAGCTGTGAAGTAAAACGATCGACCGACAGATCGACGCAATACAACAGCAATCCCTCTTTCTCAGGAAAGTAGTATTGTATCTTGCCCAGCGAAACGCCGGTTGATGCTGCAATATCCCGCAAAGTGATGTTTGCGTATCCGGCCCGCGCAATTGTTGTGATCGCGTTCTCTGCCAGTTCGCGACGCTTCTGTTCTCGGTTCCTGTCGCGCTGTTTGGCACGATTCTCTGTCACATCTTTTGTCATCTGCCTCTCTTAGCGCGATTCCCGCAGAATGTGAGTAGGAGCGTGGTGGTGTGGGAACTGGTGCAAAGTACTGAAAATGCGCAGTTTGCCACGAAAGAAAATTGCAATTCATACGTACAATACAAACGTATTGAAAAGATGTCATCCATGTGCAACAAATAATTGTCATAACCGACAAACAAGCCAGCCAAAAGCGAGCAGTAGGCGCAAATCGATGATCAATCCAGCGCACATCAGGATCATTGGCAGGGACCAAGCACGACGACTTGGCCCCAAGCGCTCGGGTTCGCCTGGAGTCGGCCGAGCACAATCAAGCACAACGCTCACCAAAGTCATCTAAGCAACGGGGAGGTGTCAGCCCAGAACTACTCGCACCGCAATAATAATACCCAAAACCCGGCCTAAGACTGGGTTGCAATAAACATCAGGGACAATGAAAAAACGCGCAATCGGCCAGTTCGCCGAACAAATTGGTATTGCCTGTCGCCTGTTAGCCCACTTATGGGGCGCAGCCGGGCATTCAGAAGGACGACACACTCCAAAGTCGCATGTAATTGCGACGTCTTCGCTTTGCGCACCTCCCTACTGCAACACAAACAGCACCAAAAGCCGGATAGGCATCCATTTGGAAACACGTTTTCGATGGCTGTTCGACCATGCGCCTAACACGGCGCTTTCAACAAACCGATGCGCCCAATTGCGCCACGGATACATGAAATCCCCTCGGCACAAGCAAAAGACTAAAGCCGGGGAAAGGGAGGGAAGAATGAAGAAAATTGCAACACTAGCATTTGGCGCGGGCTTGATTTCAGGCCCGGTACTTGCGGGCGGGATCGAAGGTTTCCCGTCCGTAAACCGGTTCCTATTTGAAGAAGGCCCCTACGTCGAAATCACAGGAGGTTGGGCTGACTCAAAAACAGAAGGCACTGAATTCGGCCAGCCGACTGGAGACGTCACACCCAGCATAAGCGGCCTATCCTTAGCCTACAAACAGGACATCGGCGACAAGTGGGCAGTGGCAATCCATGGCTTTAACTCGATCAACTATAAATTGCTTTACCCTTCCGGAACAGGCGCCCCGTCCGCGGGCACCAACGTTCGGTATCGTGGCACCGAAGTCGCCCTGATGGCGCGGTATAAATTCAATGAAAACTTCAGCGCCTTTGCCGGCGTAAGATTTGAAAAAATAAACGACTTTAGCGGCGCACTGATCAATCCTTCTCTCAGCTACTCACTGGATTCCGAGGGGGATTTCAACCCCGGTTTCCTTGTCGGCGCTGCCTATGAAATCCCGTCTCTCGCGTTTCGCGCTGACCTGACCTACTACTCGGAAATCGATCACGATCTGGACGGTGTCGAACAACTCCAACCCCTTTCACCTTCTGACGTGACCACGCAATTGAGCACACCGCAGACCGTCGCGCTGAACGTTCAAAGTGCGATCAGCGGCCCTTGGGGCGCCTTCGGATCGATCCGATGGAGGAATTGGGATGACGTCGCTGTAGAGTCACCGGTTCTTGGCGGCCCGCTTGCGGAATTTGCGGAAAACTCGATCGACTACCAGATCGGCGTCGGTTACCTGCTGAATCCAAAATGGTACTTCTACGGCATCCTTTCGCGGTCGCAACCCGAAGGCGGGTTCGTTGGCTTTGACTATGAAGGCGGTGGCAAGGGCATCACTCTGGGCGCCGTGCACTCAATTGGTCAAACCCGAATTCTGGTGGATGTCACGTATGGTACGCTTGGCGATGTGAACGAACCAGACGCCGGCCTGCGGATTCGGGATGTTTCCGGCACCGCCGTGCGTGTGAGCTTATCGCACAATTTCTGAACATGAACCCGACCGCAAACGCGGTCGGGTTTGGCGCACTGCTTTGCAAATGGTCGCTGCTCTATGTCCGATGTGTCGGCGACCATCTGCTTTCCACACGTTTTTGCTCGGCGGCGTTTCTTAACACCTTTGACAAAAAACGATCCTTGTGATCTGCTTTAGTGATCGTTCAATAACAGCCTTGCTGAAAAAATGCTTCGGAGGAGAAGATGAACACCAATACCGAAAGCCCGTCAGTCAGCATGCAGCTGTTTTATGGCGCAGGTGGCATTGCCAACGGCATCCTGTCGAACGGGCTGAGCTTCTTCCTGCTGATCTATTACAACCTCGTCGTCGGGCTTCCAGCCGAGACCGTCGGTTTCGCGCTTTTTGTTGCGCTGATGTTCGACGCAGTGTCCGATCCCGTTGTTGGCTATCTTTCCGACAACACGCGTTCTCGTGCGGGCAAGCGCCACCCGTTCATCTACGCTGCGATTATCCCGGTCGCCTTCCTTTTTTGGTTCATCTGGAATCCGCCTGCGTCTCTGACATCAGAAACCCAGCTGTTTTGGTTCCTTTTGATCACAACGATCCTTCTGCGGATGGCGATGACGTTCTTTGACGTACCCCATAACGCGATGGTGCCAGAGTTGACAAAGAACTATGGCGGGCGAACTATGTTGTCCGGCCTCAAGGTTTCGGTCACCTGGATTGCAGGTCAGATCATGGTCATCGCGATGTATGTGGTCTGGTTAGTTCCAACCGACACGATGCCTTACGGCATCCTCAACCAGGCAGGTTATCAGCAGGCCGGGCTTGTCGGGGCCATCCTCATAGCACTGGCGATCGCTATCACCGCCTTTGGAACGCGCCATTGGCAGAGCAGAATGCTGGATATATCGCACGAGGCGACCTACAGCACATCCGGGTTTTTCAAACAGTTTCTAGCGGCCTTCAAGTTGCCGGCATTGCGTGCGATCTTTGTCAGCTCGGCCATATTCGCCGTGGGCGCCGGCATCGGAGCCGCCTTGTGGACTTATCTGACCTCATTCTTCTGGGAGCTTAACAATGATCAGATATCTCTGATCCTGTTGGCAAATCTGATCGGCGCCGTGATCGCAGGTGTCACCTTGAAGCCCATTGCGCGCTCCAGCGACAAGAAATTCAGCGCGATCTACCTGTCTATCCTTTCGGCATTCGTGGGCGTCGCGCCTTATGTGCTGCGCGAAATCGGGTTTTTCCCCTCGAACGGTACCGAGCTTTTGGTCTGGTTGCTGTTTGTCCACGGCATTCTGCAAATCATCCTGATTGTCTGGACCACGTCCGTGCTGACGTCGATGACGGCGGATGTTGTCGAACTGGGGATCAGCCAGAATGGGTTTCAAAACGAGGGGATCATCACCTCGGTCATCACATTCGTGCTCAAGGCCGGTACGGCAGGCGGCCTGGCGACCTCGGGAATATTCCTCGCATATATCGGTTTTCCTGAGGCGCCCGATCAATCGAACCTGACTGTCGAGGTTACTCGCGCGCTGGGGTGGAACTATGCCTGCCTGAGCCTTGCGATATACCTGACCTCAATTGTCGCCCTGATGTTCTACCGATTGGACAAGGCTCAGTTCGACCAACTTCAGGCGGCCCATGACTAATCAATCGTCTCATCGTCATTGCGGCAAGTCCCCAACTGCTCTGCATTGGCAGGCCAGAACGTAACCTACCCCCTTCAACGCCATGCAGTCTGGTGAAGCACAGTTTTACCTTCGTAGCGTTCACTTTGGATGCAGGCACAAACCCCAAAGAAAAACAGAGAAGTTCAATGCAATACCTCAAATCTCATCCCTTTTCCTGGATCATTTTCCTGTGTCTGCTGTTGGCAACATGGTTTCAGGTCTACTCAATCTGGGGATTGCTGTTCATGTGGTGGGCCGTTTCATCTTTCATGACCGGTCAGGCCTTTTTGATTGAGACAATCGACAGTCAGGAAAACCCGCCGCTCTTCTACGCCATTACGATCATGTGGTTCGCCTTCGGGCTGCTTTACGTCGTGCAGGATCTGGCATGGCGTCTGTTCGGAATTTACATCGGTTAACTGTTCAGGAGAAACCCAATGACCAAGTCTGCATTCATAGCCAGCCTCATAGCGCTTACGGCATCCCAGGTTGCGGCGGGGGACATTCAGATAGATATCTCTGGCGTCGACGCCGGGCGCGGAGGTGTAATCCACGTTCTGGCTTTTGACGACAAGACGGCATTTGACCAAAGCCAGATGGCAAAAATCGTGGGCTACGCGAAAATCCCCGCAACAGGTGGCTCGGTTTCGGGAACGCTTAAGAACCAGAAACCCGGCCAGCTTGCAATCATGATCCACCATGATCAAAACGACAACGGCCAGTTCGAAATGAAGGGGCCAATCCCGCAAGAAGGGTGGGCGTATTCCAAGGGCGCTGGCGTCAGATCGCTGCCCGCGTTTGAAGACGCGGCTATCGAATACGATGGCAGTAACTCGTCGGTAGATTTGAAAATGAACTACGCCAACTAACGCAGCTTCAGATGTGTGACCCCAACTACCCCGGAAACGGGGCATTTTTTTAGCAACCCGGGCCTTTCAGGTTGAAATAACACGATCAGATTTTAAATTGTCTATTAAGGCAATTAATATTTGTTTCAACCATCCTTGCCAGCTCTGAAGGACCGCTATCCGCCATGCCGACATCTCTGGAAGACACCAGTCGATTTTTGATGCAAGCCACACTTGGGGCAGATCAGAAGCTGCTTCAGCAGGTCCACCAAATCGGCGTGGAGCGATGGTTGGACGATCAGCTCAACGCTCCGATCGGAAACAAAGGGCCATTCGAAAAATCCACCCGCAAGATTTGGAAAAACTTCCGAAAACGACTGAAACGCGCGCATGGTGAAGAGTCGATCAATGGCGACGGCAACAACCCTGCCCTACCTTATAAATGGTATTTCCGTATGGCTTGGTGGAACCACACCCTAACGCAGCGCGAAGACCTTCTGCGCCAGCGTGTTGCGCAGGCCCTGTCCGAGGTTCTGGTCATCTCGGACGCGTCATCACTGGAGCTCGATGCCATCGGGATGGCGAACTACTACGACCTGCTCTACAAACACGCGTTTGGAAGTTATTCGGACCTTTTGTATGATGTGTCGATGCATCCGATGATGGGTATCTACCTATCCCATATGACCAACCAGAAAGCAGACAAGTCCAAGAATATCCATCCTGACGAAAACTATGCGCGTGAGATCATGCAGCTGTTTTCGATTGGCTTGTTCGAGCTAAACGCCGATGGCACGGAAAAACTGGATGCCGGGGGGAACCCGATCCCGACTTATGACAACCGCGACATCAAGGAATTGGCGCGCGTTTTCACCGGCTTGTTGCCTGCAGCATATCAATACGAGTGGAACACATCGTTCTGGGAAAACAGCTATAACGGCTATCCCGTCCAGTTCGATGACGGAGTCGAAAAGGCCTATAAGACTGTGCCGTTCATCGATGCTACGAAGCCGATGATCGTGGAAGAGGCCTATCATGACCGCGGCGCAAAGTCATTGCTGAACGGCCGATTGACCCTGCCCGGCGATCAGCCCGGCGCAAATGAAATTCGCTCGACCATTAATCAATTGGTTGCCCATCCAACAACCGCGCCATTTATTGCGACCCATCTGATCAACCGGCTTGTCACGTCCAACCCCTCGCCCGCCTATGTCGAGGCGGTGTCCCGAGCCTTGGGTCCAAACGGGGATCTGAAAGGCGCGGTTCGCGCAATTCTGACCTACCCGCTGACCTATGAGGTCGCCAGCAACCGATTATCGTCGGCGTACAAAACCCCGACAAAGACTGTGCAATCCCAAAAGCTGAAATCGCCATTGCACCGCGTCACGCAGGTTTTGCTTGCGTTTGGTGCGCACAACCAAACCGGCAGGTTGTGGCTGTTGGGGGATGACATTCAAGAGGCGTTGCAGATGCACCCTCTGTCCGCGCCCACAGTTTTCAATTTCTACAAACCGGAGTTCACTCCGCACGGCGCGTTGCAGAAAATGGGTCTTCGCGCGCCAGAGTTCGAACTGCACACAGCCGCGACCTCTGTCGCTTACATCAACAACATCTACTACTGGTTCTTTGGCGGCTACCTGCCGCTGGTTTCCACCGAGATCGGTTCGGGTCGCGAGCAGATGATGGTCATGGAATTCCACCCCGACACATTGTGGGCCGATACCAAGAATGCACTGCGCTTCGACCTAAGCGAAGAGATCAAAATCGCACAAAACCGAGACCGTCATGATGAGTTAATCGACCGGATTTCGGTTCTGTTGACCGGTCGAACCGATGCCAACATGCGCAAACGGATCAAGCAGGCATATGCGCAGTATTCGGACAATCCCGAATGGGTGGTGCAGACTATCGCTTTCATGATCGCCGTTTCCCCAGAATTCAACGTGCAGGAGGCCTGAGCCCATGCTGACCAGATCTTTCACACGCCGGAAGTTTTTGGCCTCGACCGGGGTCGCCGCAACTGGCGCAATGATGGGTGCCGCCCTGCCCGGCTTGGCGAAGGCTAGCACAGGAATGATCAAACCCGCCCGAAAAGCGCTTGTTTTCGTGATGTTGGACGGCGGCAATGACAGCTTCAACATGCTGGTGCCAAATGACAAAATCGCGCACAGCCAATACTCGGAAACGCGAGCAAATTTGGCCCTGTCACGGGGTGAGTTGCTGGACTTGAATACCCCCAAAGACAAACTGGGCCGCAGCTTTGGCCTGCACCCGTCGATGCCCGAGATGGCCGATCTGTTCAACCAAGGGCGTCTCTCCTTTGTTGCCAATGTCGGCCCTTTGGTCGAACATGTGCGCAAAGAGCAGTTCTATGACGGCTCAGCAGAACTCCCCTTGGGTTTGCTGAGCCATGCAGATCAGTTCAAGCACTGGCAAACCTCGCGCCCAGATCTGCGGGTCAACGACGGTTGGTTCGGATTTTTCGCCGATGACTTGCAGCCCTCGAAATCGGCACATGAAATCGGAATGAATATCTCATTGGCAGGAAACAACATTGCCCAGAACGGCAAGATCGACCTGCCGTACGCAATCACTGAAAAGGGCAGCGTCGGCCTTTACCTGAAAGAAGAGAAAAGCCCGCTCAACGACTTGTTGCTGGATAGCTTCAATCGGATGATGAATGCTGATCAAAACGGTGATCCATTCCGCCAGACATATCTGAACCTGACCCGCGACGCGCAATCCAAGCACGAGACGTTCAAATCAGCGACCCGCGAAATAAAGGTACCCAGGTCCTTCCCGCCCTCGGACCTTTCGCAGCAACTGCGCATGGTTGCCCAGACCATTGCTGCCTCGGACCGACTAGGCCACGAACAGCAGACGTTCTTTGTGCGCTATATCGGCTGGGACCATCATGATGAGTTGCTAACGACCCATGCCCGCATGCTGCGCGTGTTGTCCGAAGCGCTCGGCACCTTTCAGGCAACACTTGACGACATGGGGTTGGCCGATCGTGTGGTGACGTTCACTGGATCAGATTTCGGCCGGACGCTGACGTCTAATGGCAATGGTACTGATCATGGCTGGGGCGGCAATACCTTGGTTATGGGCAACCCGGTCAAAGGTGGGCAAATTCTGGGGGACTACCCCGAACTTGGTCTGGCTGGCGACAACGCTCTGGATGTGGGCGACGGAGTATTGATCCCCACAACCTCGACCGATCAGCTCTATGCCGACCTGTCCCTTTGGTTTGGCCTTCAGCCTTCGGCACTGAACACTCTGTTCCCAAATCTCAGCAAATTTTCTGATGTCGCGGGCGGAGAAAGGCTTGGGCTTTTCATCTAGGCACCACAGACTAATGTCCCAGGCGAGTTGATGGCCGGTGGCTTTGCAGCTAAATAGATTGTCTATATTGACAGCATACTAGCAATAAGGTACTTTGAAAACTCTGTTTCAACGCAAGGGTAATCGCATGGGCCGCCCCTCGGTACAAGACCAACGTAAAAAAGAAGTCCTCGATGCATTTATGACATGCGTCGTACTGTACGGTGTCGAAGGGGCCACACTTGAACATATCGCCGCGCAGGCCGGACTGAAGCGACCTCTGATCCGCCACCACCTGGGCAACCGCAAAGCTATGGTTTTAGCACTGGGTGAGCATATCGCCGATACACTCACCAATCAGAGCGAAGCATTACGCGCGGCACTGACAAATCACCCCGGCGTCCGGAGCCTGATTGAAGCCTTGTTCAACTCAGACGGCGAATTGGATTCACGGGTTAACATTTGTTACCAAGCGCTGGTGAATTCAATTGAGAACTACCCAGAACTTCGTAAGCCATTGCTGGAGTCGATGGAGGCCTTTTATAAGGTCGCTATAGACATCGTTCTTGCCTCGCACCCAAAAACTGACAAACAAGCCTGTGAGATCGTCGCGCACGGTATCGTCAACCTCTTTGTCACCACGGATGCGTTCATTCCGCTCAAACCGCCGAAGACATGGGCTTATTCTTCCTATTTCGCCGCGTTGAAACTGGCTGAAACGCTGGAAGAAAAATCCTGATCGCTAAGGCCCAACCCATCACAATGTCAATCGTAACTGACCGCAAGTTTGTCAGTCGTCGCAACGGCCTGGCAGGACAGGACGGCGCCCTTTGCGACTTCACCATCATCCAATGCCGTGCGCGCCCGCATATGGACCGATCCCTTCTTTAGCTGGCACCGGCAGGCGCCACAGACGCCGGATTGACAGGAATAAGGCGGTTCCATCCCTGCCTGCTGAGCAGCCTGTAAGATCGTTTGACCGGACGTCATCTGAACTGATTGACGCTGACCGTTCAGTATTATGTCCAAAGTGGCGTCAACACCTTTGACGCTGTCGTCGGTCTCTTGTGCCCCCCCATAACTTTCCATGTGAATCCGATTGGCAGGCACATCCAACGACATAAGCGCGTCTTTAACCGATTTGTTCATCCCGCCCGGACCACAGATGTAGTACTGAGCATTTTGGGCGTAAGGCGGATTTTCGGAGATCAGCGCCTCAATTGCATCCTTGTCGACGATACCCCTGCGCCAATAGTCGAAACTGGACCACATCGAGGGTTTGGACAGGATGTGATGCACTGTCAGGCGATCAGCATAGGCCAGCTGGTATTCGGCAAACTCATCTTTGAACAGGATACTATCCGCATTCACATTGCCGTAGGCCAGATGCGCGACCGACCACGCCTCGGCCAAGAGCACGGATTGAAGCATGGAGTGCAGCGGGGTAATGCCGCTGCCTGCGCCAAAGAAGTAATGTGTGCGCCGCTCTGTCGGGTCGGTATCAAGACAAAAACTGCCGAAGGGTGGCATCACATCAATCACATCGCCCGGCTGCACCGTGTCATTGATGTGGTTGCTGATAAGCCCCTTTTTGACTCGTTTGACCGTGATGCGTAGCGGATCGCCCGAAACAGGAGAGGACGAGATCGAATAACTTCTACGCACCTCTTCGCCTTTGATCGAAAAGCGAAGGGTCAGGTGCTGACCCGCGCGCCAGACGAACTCTTGCGCGAGATGCGGAGGCACGTCGAACATGATGGATTTCGCTTGGCCGCCGATCTCATCGCGCGTTTTAAGTACCTTAAGCGGGTGAAATTCTCTGTTCATAAGAGCCTCCGATACTCGTGCCATGCGAATGGCCGGAATGTGTGACGATACCCAATGTAAGCCAGGCGTATTGAAACGAACGTATTAAGCATTGGCACCCTGACGCGTTGCCGGCGTGTTGATCCGTTCGGTGATTTCGGACAAGCGGGCGAGGCTTTGCAGGACCATCGGCAACACCACTACCGATTGCACAAACTCGAACGAATAGGTGACAACGGAAAAGATCTGCCCGGCAGTCACCCCGCCTTGCGTCGACGCAAACCACAGGTTGAAAGCAAGCATACTGAGCAAGACAGCGAAAATCGCGCCGAAGACCAGTGCGTCGGAATCCGACAACCGTACTTCATGCGCGCGCATTCTGAAGAAGTGCTGACTGATCTTTTTCAGATCCATGCTTTGCAGCGCGGTCACCTGTCTTTCGGCCTGGTGGTTCAACAAACCGTTCAACCGGAAAAAACGTTGCGAAAACAAGGTGAAGATGATCAGGATAAGAACCGCAGCAGTCCCGGCGGCGGCGGCGAGCGCCCCGTGAAATGACATCAGAACGCCGACGGAAATCAGAACTTGCACAGCTGCACCCATTGAATCAGAGGCCTCATTTTCAAGAAAATCAACCAACTCGCGTGCCATCAGTACGCGCGCATTCAGCACCGAGACCTCCCGCCCCGCATCCCGTTTGGCCTGCGCCGCGCTCAATTCGACCCGGATTGTGCCATAGGCCCGTGTGTCGCAAATGCGCCGCAGCGTCGACACCACCAATAGTGCGGCCATAGTAATTCCGAAATGGACGAACGACGTGTAATCCCCCTGTGATAGCCCGTCGATTGAATACCCTATCAATAACGGCAGGAGGGCAAACAAAGCTGTCTCTACCAGCGTCAAACCCCAGGTCGTTGCGATTTTTATGCGGAAGATCCGCAGCAGGGTCGCAATCGACAACCGGTCATCCGGGTCGATCATTTTTCCTGCAACCAATCGCGGACGACCCTTTGGTGCTGAACCACTGGGCTTTCTCCGACGGCGGCTGGACCAACCTCAAAGTAAGGAGAAGTCAGCGATTTCTGTTGCTGTTCACAAGCATAGACGTCCTCTTGCGTGAAGTCGCCCGAGGCCATTGGATCGTTTTCGTCATAGGCATCATCACCCTCATATTTTCCCTTGATGCCAAAATTGTTCCAGAACGAGGCCGACCGGCTGGCCTGTTTCGTGAATTCCCAGCCGGAGGCGTTGGCGACCCTTGTCCGATTCAGAATTCGTGTCCTGTCTGGCCCAAGCGGGGTGATGATAAAGACGTTCCACACGTCCTCCGAAGCACCAATTCCCACTCCGGGAAACAACATCGGCACCCACGCGCCATTCTGATCTTCGGGGACGACCCGCGGCATCTGAAGTTTTTTATTCTGGTCTTTGGCGAACTCTTCGACCGGCGGCTCCCAAAAGATGTAGTGAGGCCCGTACCAGCCGTATTGCGCCTTGGCGTGGTCATACATCTGCAACGTGTTCGAGTGCAGGTGACTCAGATGATAAACGTCAATGTAGTTCTCGACGACGATCTTCCAGTTGGCTTTGATCTCATAGGTGTTGGATGTGTCCTCGTGCTCCACCAGTTCTTCTGGCACGTGCGGCCCGACTTTGTCGTCTACTTCGCCAAACCATTTCATGATCGAGCCCGCGTTTGGGTCAGGATGCACAAACAACATTCCCTTCCAGATATCCACCGAAGCAGGTTTCAGACCAAGGCAGGATTTGTCGACGGACTCATACTCTCGATGCTCATCCGGGACCGAGATCAGGTTGCCCTCCAGATCATAGGTCCAGTCGTGATAAGGGCAGGTCAGCGCTTTTTGGGTCTTGCCCACCGCGCGGATTAATTGGGTGCCCCGATGCCTGCATATGTTGTGGAAGGCCCTAAGTCTGCGATCACGGCCCATGACAATAAACAGGTTGTTCAACCCCGCCTGAACTGACAGGTAATGACCCGGCTCAGTCACATCCTCCATAAATCCCGCAAAACGCCACGTTTTAGAGAAAATCTCACGTTGTTCACGGTCGAACCACTCTTGCGACGTGTACGCTTCTGCGGGCAATTCATGGTACATTTGCGGCATGCTGTCCCCTCTTTGGGCCGTAGTGTTCACGGTTGGCAAGCTGATCAATTTGACCTCGGCAATTGTGCCTAACACCTGCCGGATCTTACGTTGCTTCGAAGCGAAATAGGCAAACAGATGCATACTGTCAACCGTGACAATCTAAAAAACGCAGCCTCAGCACCAGTCTTCGCAAATAACGGTTTATAAGTTTTCTTGAAAAAAAACCGCAAATGACTGCAAGATACTGAGGCAATTTATGAGCAGAACGCATAGATGGTTACGCCGCGACGCCTTTTCCCTTCAATCTCATCCCTGCGCGCGCTCGAAGCGCTGGACCGGTTAGGCTCAGCCTCTGCGGTAGCTGATGAGCTTTCCCTGACCCAAAGCGCCGTCAGCAGGCAATTGCAGACACTGGAAGCGCAATTAGGGATCGATCTTATCCGTCGGGACCGCAAACGCCTGCTGCTGACGCCGGTTGCACAGGAATACGTATCCGAGGTTCGGCAAGGTCTGAACCAAATCGCCCAAGCCTCGTTAAAGCTGCACGTGGCGCCCGTTGGTGGAACCTTGAACCTTGCGATCCTGCCCACGTTCGGAATGCGGTGGTTGGTGCCCAGATTGCCCGAATTTGCCTGCATGCACCCGGATATTACGATCAACATGTCGACCCGCCTGCGGCCGTTCAGCTTTACTTCAGAACCTTTCGATGCTGCGCTGCACTTTGGCGAACCCGACTGGCCCGGTACAGATCGGCTTTTGCTGCGGATGGAAAGTGTATTGCCGGTTTGCGCCCCATCTTTGCTGCCCAAGGGTGCCCCAACATCGCCAAAAGATCTGCTGAAACTACCATTGCTGCACATCCAGACGCGGCCCCACGCCTGGCAAGAGTGGTTCAGCCACATGGGAACAAATCATCCCGACGCGCTGCCCGGAACGATTTACGATCAGTACACAACGATCAATCAGGCGGCGGTTCACGGCCTCGGCGTTGCGTTGCTGCCCAACTATTTGATCGAGCAGGACCTCGCGACCGGTAAATTGATCGCGGCCTTCCCGGACGCTGTAGAGATGATGGGCGCCTACTATCTGGTATGGCCAAAAACTAAATCGGATGACCCATCGCTGCGCAGCTTTCGGCACTGGCTGTCCACACAGGCCCAAACCGAAGACGACCTGCCGCGTTGATCGCGTCAAATCTGCCAGACTGAGCAACCACAACGTTTCTGTCAACAGCACTGCCGCTCGCTTCAATTCGGCGCGCCAACCGGGCGACGTATAAAGCGTGGCCCAAGAATCCAAGGACAGGAAGATCGTAGAAATGCCTTGTGCGACGGCCCTCACCTGGTCTGACGCAGCATCTGGTGACACGCGACCAAGGAATTTCTCAAGAACCGCCACAAAGTGCGCCAGTACATCCAGCAGCGGCCTTGCTAGTTCGGGATGGTCTGCCGCAGATGCGGGCAATCCCTGCCAAGCAGCAGCAAGACGTGGATCGATCTCTTCACCTTCGGCAAACAGATTGTCTAACAACTGATCGCCAGTCTCCATCTGTAAAAGGTGAAGATCCAGCTCCGATGTCAGATCGTTGAACGCGTTTGCGACATGCTGATTTAGCGCCGCGATCATTTGGTTACGATTGCCAAGATAGTGCCGCAGCAAAGGCCGCTTCACACCGGCCTCGGCGGCAACACGCCCCTAGACGACGCCGTCTAGCCCGCACCGAGCGACGCAGGCCATATAAGCATCAAGGATTTCTTCTGACGTATCGCTGTAATTGCAGCGGGCTTTGATCAATCAGGAAGTATAGTGAACGATCACCTTTAATTGACAAACGCCATATTTCAAGTTATCTGTCACCTTTGACAATAATAAAGACTCAGTAGCCACTTGTGAGATTTTACATGCAACAGCCAAACCAAATGCCAGAAGTCGCCACGCAGGAATTGCCCGCCGAAGCTTACACATCGGATGAATGGCTGGCGCAGGAGAACCAGAAGCTGTTCTCGCGCAGTTGGGTTTATGCTGGCATCGAGGCAAAGGTTGCCAATGCGGGTGATTATATGACGGCCAAGGCAGGGCACTTTACCCTGGTCGTAATCCGCGGAAACGACGGTGAACTGCGCGCGTTCCACAACATTTGCCGCCATCGCGGAACCGAATTGTTGGATCGCGGCTGCGGAAATGCCGGAAAGACGATCGTGTGCCCCTATCATTCGTGGACTTTTGGCTTGGATGGCGCGCTTCGAGGTATCCCTGACCAGAAAGCCTGCTTCCCGGACATCGACAAAAAAGAAAATGGCTTGCACAGGGCATCGGTCGAGACGTTCAAAGGGCTGGTTTTCGTCAACCCAGAACCAGATCAGGACCTGTCCGATTGGCTCAGCGGGTTGGAAGATGTCGTCTGGCCGCACGACATCAACAGTCCTGAGCTTATATCTTACGGTGAACCCGTTACCTATGAAATGCAGTGCAACTGGAAAGTATTCTTTGAGAACGCGATTGACGGATACCATCTGGCCTATTTGCACAAGAACACACTGGGCGGCCCGACCCAGGATAAAAATGTCTGGGACCCATACGGCGACAATCAAGTCTGGTATTCGACCGAGAATGAAACCGTACGTTCGCGCGTTCCAAACTTCGTATCGACGCGCATGGATAAGTGGAACGCGAAGAAGATCCCGCACGCCGAGAAAGAGGGCTATGGCGGTGTATACATGTTGTTCCCGACGACCCTTATCGTAGCAAGCCCATGGTCCTTCTCGATATCTGTGATGGAACCGATAAGCGCCGGTGTAACGCGCCTGCATGCTTATGTCTGGGCGGCGAAATCGTGGATGTCCAGCCGTGGATCCGTCAAGGATATCCCCGGCTATGACAAGGTATCCGGCATGGTCAAAAGTTCGCACTGGAAGGTGCATCCGCTGGAAACTCAGGATTTCCAGACTGAGGATGTCTATGTCGTCGAGAAAATGCAGCGCTCACTAATGTCGCCGAAATATGCGGTGGGGAAAATGGCCGCTGGTGCGGGCGCCGAGTCTCCGCTGACTTACTTCCAGAAATCCGTGCTGCGCCACATGGAACCGTAGGTCCAAACATGGCTGGCGTCTGGGCTTCACCTTGCCCGGTCGCCTGCTAAAACAGATGACCAATTCACCCGCTGCCGAGCGAAAGAACGACGAGGCTTCACCGCATTTCGTTGCTCAGGCGGCACCGCTTTGATCATCACGATTGCAAATCTCAATGATTTCGCGCTTTTGAATTTTGCCGGTCGGTCCTTTGGGCAGCGAGTCCCAGATCTCGATATCTTTCGGGATCTTGAAGTTGGCAATCTTGCCACGGCAATATTCGCGCAACTCTGCGCCGCTGACGGCCGTATCCAAATTCAGGGTTACAACGGCATGAATCCGATCCCCCCATTTCGGATCGGGCAAACCAAAAACACTGACTTCGTCGACAGCATCATGCTCGGCCAGACAGTTTTCAACTTCAACCGGGAACACATTGTAACCACCGGACTTGATGCGGAACTTGGCCCGATCCTTGAGGTGAACAAACCCCTCGTCATCGATCACCGCGATATCCCCGGTGTGCAGCCAGCCATCCCGCACAGTTTCCGAATACTCAACCGCCTGGTTCCAATAGCCTGGTATGACATAGGGCGAATTAATCAGCAGCTCACCCGCCTCACCCCTGGGAAGGTCATTGCCCTGGTCATCCACAACACGGACATCCACGTAATAGAGTGGCCGACCCGCACTTTCCAAGCAGTTATGTCCGTCCTTCAACGCGCGCTCGTGGTCAGTTGCTGTCAGCATCATGCCCATGCCCATCAGTTCCGTCGTGCCGAACATTTGCAGAAATTTGCACCCGAAAGCCTTGAGCGCGTCGCGCACCGTGGCAGGGGGAATTGGCGCGGAACCATAGCCCAGCTGCCGGATCGACGAGCAATTGTATTGCGTGATCAGGCCGGATGACAGCAGATCGTTCAGCATCGTCGGCACCAGAACGCAGATCGTCGCTTGTTCGCGTTCGATAAGCTTAAGCGCCGTTTCGGCATTCCATTCGCCGACAATCGCGCATTTCGTGCCGTGGAACATGTTACGCAGCAGGTGAATGATCGGAACGCCCGACGCCGGCATCGCATGGAGCCAGACATCGTCCGGGCCCGCGCCTTCCGTCAGTGCGATTACGCCCATCGACTCGATCATCAACCCGTGAGGATAGATCGCGCCTTTCGGCAAACCGGTTGAACCCGTGGTATAGCAGATCATCAACTGTTCATGCGGGGTATGAGTGAAAGCGCCGTTACCAGTCGCAGCGGCGATCAGAGATTCATAATCCTGCTGCAGCTTGTGCTGGCTACCAACGCCGACCAGAACCGGCTGACGCTTACTGAAGGTCAGCGCCTCTTGGGCGATTTCCACCTTCGTGTCCTGAACGAACAAAACATCCACACCGGCATCATCGATCAGCGCGCCGATTTCGCGGGGGGCAAGGCGGTAGTTCAGACCGACCCGGATCGCACCAGCCTTGGCACAAGCACCTATGGTTTCCGCAACTTCAATGCAGTCGGGCAGGATCACGCCAACCCGATCACCCTTACGAATATCCAGCGATCGCAAAGCATGCGCCAGGGCGTCCGTACGCTGACCCAACTCGCGCCAACTGCAACGGCGATCCAGTTCTACATAAGCTTCCAGATCCCCAAAACGGTCTGCGTTTCGGTCGATCAGCTGTCCAAGCGTGGGCATCGGTGTCTCCTCCCGGGCATCATCACGGCAAATTCTAGCTGCGTGATTGTCTTTTGTTGGCGGCTAAAAGCGTGCGGATTCAGGTGAAATTTCCCCTTAACCCTACATCAACTCTCCAGCGGCGTGAGTTTGTGGAATCCCTTGCGCCCGTATATGAGCGCTGATTTTTCCGGGTTCAGGTGGACTTCTTTTACCATGCCGAAGAACACGGCATGTGTCTTCGTGTTGGTCCAGTTGTCGACGACACACTCAAAGGAAACGACGGCTTCCTTCAATACAGGCAGACCCAGATCACCGTCGACCCATGTCCCGGCCGCATTGAATTGTTTTTCCTTGTCCATTTTCGAAGAAAAGGCACCGACAACTTCGGTCATGTCATCGGGTATGAGGTTTACGGCGAATTTTCGGCTATCCATCACGACGCCATATGTTCGCGCTGTCCGGTTGATGCAGACCAATAAGGCCGGTGGATCGGCGGTTAGTGAGCACACAGCCGTCGCAGCCATCCCGGCGCGCGATTCCTCGAATTTCGATGTGATGATGGTTGTCGAAGCCGCCAGCAACTGCATGCCGGTCTTGAACCTGTCTTCTGTGGTCAGGGCCATACTGCGCTCTTGCTTATTAGTGAACGATCACTTACCTTCCATATCACAGGGCCAATGTCAATGCAGACTTCGCAGCCCCGCGACGAAAACGCGAAACCCAGCCCTTGTCGCAAAGGGGGCAAAAAGGGCACGCAGACCAACAGGAAAACGGTTGCATACAGCAGAACCAACCGTAGGAGACGCATAGTGAACCAGCATAACCCAAACACCGCCGAGAGCCTCTCGACGCTTTTGGAAACTCAGAAAACGCACCGGGTCCAGCACGGCGCGCCGAATGCGACGGAACGCAAGGATCGCATCACACGACTGATCGATTTGGTACTCGATAATCGCGATACCATCGCTGACGCAATCTCGGCCGATTTTGGGAACCGGTCGCAGCATGAAACTATTGCTGCGGATATTGTTGGAACGGCAAAGCAGCTCAAATATGCGCGGGACCACCTTGACCAATGGATGCGACCAGAGAAGGCCAAAATCGAGTTTCCCCTGGGATTGCTGGGCGCGCGCGGTCGCATTCACTATCAACCGCTGGGCGTTGTTGGGATTGTAAGCCCCTGGAACTTTCCAATCTTTCTGGCCATCGGCCCTATGGCCGAAGCCTTTGCTGCCGGCAACTCGGTCATGTTGAAACCATCGGAATTCACACCCCGTACATCCGACCTTTTGAAGTCGCTGATCGAGGCAAGTTTTGCACCGCACGAGGCCGTGGTCACGACCGGCGGCGTCGAAGTCGCACAGGCGTTTACTGCTTTACCCTTTGATCACCTGCTATTTACGGGAGCCAGCACTATTGGCCCGCACGTCCTGCGCGCCGCAGCCGAGCACATGGTACCAACGACGCTGGAACTTGGCGGCAAGAACCCCACCATCATCGCCCCAAGCGCGGATATGAACCTTACTGTCGCTCGGATTGCGGCAGGTAAAGTTTTCAACGCGGGCCAGGTCTGTCTTGCCCCGGACTATGTCCTTGTCCCGCGTGCAAAAATGGAAGAATTCGCCACAGCGCTTGAGGCAAAACTGTCCGAGCTCTACCCAACCCTGTCTGGCAACACGGACGTCACTCACATCGTGACCGATCGCCAATTCGACCGCCTCAAGGGTCTTGTGGATCAGGCGCGCTCAGCTGGGGCGCGGGTTGTTCAGGTAAATCCCGCCAATGAAGACCTGTCGTCCACGAACGAGAAAATTCTGCCGCCGACACTGATCGTCGACGCAGACCCGACACTGGATGTCATGCAAGACGAAATCTTCGGTCCAATCCTGCCGATCATTCCCTATGACACGCTGGATCAGGCCATCGCCTTCGCGAACGCCCGCCCGCGCCCTCTGGCCGCCTATGTCTTCGCCAAAGACGCGGATGAGCAGCAACGCGTGATGGAAGATACCATCTCCGGCGGGGCATGCATCAACGATACGATCATGCATTCGACCCAGAACACCCTGCCATTTGGGGGCGTTGGAAACAGTGGCATGGGTGCCTATCATGGACTGCACGGCTTCAAACGCTTCAGCCACGCAAAGGCCGTTTACAAACAGATCAAGATGGACAGCGTCTTTAAGGCCCTTCGCCCGCCTTATGGCGAGAAGTTCTTCAAGACAATGGCGCCGTTCCTGAAAAAGTAATCAGTTGCAGCGACAAAAACGGGAACTCCGCGCCCACGGAATTCCCGCCTCCTATTTTAGGCAAACTGGTAAAACGGCCTGCTTTTAGTGACGGACCAAGAGCGCTCATTCAGACCTCTAGCCACTCCTGCCGGATGTCGTCATTTTCGCGCAGAGCCTGCGGAGAACCTTCGAAAACCATGTGCCCATGGCCCATGACATAAACCCGGTTGGTCACTCGCAAAGTGATGGTCAGCTTTTGCTCGACCAATAGGATCGAAACCCCACGCTCGGCAATTTGCAGCAGCAAATCCCCTACCTGCTCGACGATCTTTGGAGCCAGGCCTTCGGTCGGCTCGTCGATCATGATGAAATCGGGATCACCCATCAGCGCGCGGCAAATGGTCAGCATCTGCTTTTCACCGCCTGACATGACTGAGGCATCCACATCCGCGCGGTTTCGCAGGTTGGGGAACATCTCGAACATGTCTTCCATGCACCAGCGGCCATCGCCATCCTTTTGGCCGGGTTTCAGCCCCAGCATCAGGTTCTGGCGAGTTGTGAGACCGGGAAAGATATCTCGGTTTTCAGGCACATAGCCGATCCCGGCTTTGGCTATCTCAAAGCTCTTGCGGCCTGCGATCTCCTCATCGCGGAACTGGATCGACCCGTGTGGGGCGACCTCGCCCATGATGGCTTTGCAAGTGGTTGAACGCCCAACCCCGTTGCGGCCTAGCAGCGATACGATTTCGCCCTCACCTACCTCAAGGTTTACCCCCTGAAGAATGTGACTTTTGCCGTAATAGGCGTGCAAGTCGGTGACCTGAAGCATTACACCGCCTCCTCTTCCAAACTTGCGCCCAGATAGGCTTCTTTCACTTTCGCAGATGCACGCACAACGTCCGGCGTGTCAGACTCGATCACTTCGCCATAAACAAGGACCGAGATTTTGTCCGCCAGATCGAAAATCACGCCCATGTCGTGCTCAACAATCAATAGCGTCTTATCCTCGGTAACGTTGCGGATCAGATCGACGATCAGGTCGGTCTCTGAATGGCTCATCCCGGCGCAGGGTTCGTCCAGCAGGATGATATCGGCACCACCCGCGATCGTGATCCCGATCTCAAGTGCGCGCTGTTCGGCATATGCCAGCGTGCCAGCCAGTTCATTCCGGCGCGAACTCAGATTGATCTGCGCCAGAATTCCCTCGGCCTTTTCAGTCACGTCCAGCTGCCGGCCAATCATGTGCCAAAAAGAATAGCGATACCCCATTGTCCACAACAGCCCACAACGAATGTTCTCAAACACCGTCATGTTAGGAAAGATGTTGGTGATCTGGAACGACCGACTAAGGCCGCGGCGGTTGATCTCGAACGGCTTCAATCCGGTGACATCTTCGCCGTGCAGGAATACCCCACCTGAGGTCGGCGCGAACCGTCCGGTGATCAGGTTGAAAAGGGTCGATTTCCCGGCCCCGTTCGGCCCGATGACGGCGTGGCGCTCACCCTTGGCGATCTGCAGATCCACGCCTTGGATGATCTTGGCCAGACCAAAGCTTTTCTCGAGGTTTTTCAGCTCGATTGCGGGAGCGCTCATGCCCGATCCTCCGCATGGTTCGCGTTGTCCCAGGCATCACGGATTTCCGGCAAAACGCGCGACACCAGGAAGAGTGAGATTGCGGCGATGATGGCAGCCAGCGCCACCGCCTGATAACCGCCACTGTCAAATGCAATGCCATAAAGGTGCATCTCGTGATCGCCACCGTAGCCGTGCCGCTTGTGGAACAGGATTTCCAGAATTGCAGCCAGAGACAAGACACTGGTGATCGCGGGGATCGCAACCTTGACATAGGGCTTGATCAGCAGCTTCAGTTTTCCAAGTGCGAACGGGCGTCGGTGCATCGCGATCAGCCCGGCAAATCCAGACGGGAAGAACATCACGCAGGCCACGAACAAAATGCCAAGATACAGGGCCCAAAGCTCGGTATGCAGTCCAAGAACTGTTTGAAGCAAGGTAAACACGACTGCCCCGATGATCGGCCCGACAAAGAAACCAGCCCCACCAATGAAGGTGATCAACAGGATCGAACCGGACGTAGCAAGGTTCAGGTTTTCCTCAGTCAGGATCTCGAAGTTGATCGCGAACAATGACCCCGCAACGCCGGCGAAGAAGCCCGATGCACAGAAAGAAATCCAACGCACATTGCGTTGGGAATAGCCTAGAAACTCGGCACGTTCCTCATTGTCGCGTACAGCGTTGGCGATCCGCCCGATCGGCGTGCGCGAGAACAGGTACATCAGCAGTGCTGCAACCAACAGCCAAACGACAGTCAGATAATAGACCTCTTGCTGCGTCAGGAATTCATACCCAAACACCGGTGGCCCCATCGTCCGGTCGCCCGAGATACCTTCTTCGCCGCCAAAGAACACAACGATGATGACCGAACAGGCGGCGATCAACTCTCCGACACCCAGCGAGATCATGGCGAATACCGTGCCAGCCCGTCGGGTCGAAAAGCTGCCGATCAGGAAGGCAAAAATCAGACCGAACAGACCGCCAATAAGAGGCAAAAGTGGTAGTGGCAGCCACAGCCCGTCCTCAACCATGTTCATCACATGTATGGCGAAAAATCCGCCAAGACCCATATAGACCGCATGACCAAAGGACAGCATACCACCCTGCCCCAGCAACATATTGTAACTCAGTGCGAAAACGATGGTGATCGCCATCTGGTTCATGATCGTCAGCGCCGAACTGGTCTGAAACACAAACGGCAGGCACAGCAGAAACAGCGCGGCAAAAGCCCAGGGTATCGTGTTTGACAGCGAAATCAGGCGGGTCGTGCCCGCGGTCAGGGGCGTCTTACTTACGATAGTCATGATTCACGGTTCCCCATCAGACCCTGCGGACGCAGGACAAGAACGATGATCATCAGTAGGTATGGCAGGATCGGGCCCAGCTGAGGCAGTGTCAGCGTCCACAGGTCCTGCAACGGATGATCCCAGATCATCTCTGGTTTGGTAAAGCCGATCGCGGTCAGTATTTGTTCGGCCGTGACGTCGTAGGCTGTGGCGAAAGTCTGAAGCCAGCCGATTATCAGGGATGCAACCAAAGCGCCCCAGAGCGAGCCCAGGCCGCCAATCACTATGGTCACGAATACGATTGAACCAAGCTGCAAGGCCATGCCTGGGAAAACGCCCAGAACCGGACCGGCGATGACGCCAGCCAGACCGGCCATCGCGGTACCAACGCCGAATACGCACATGAAGACCAGCGGCACGTTGTGACCCAGGTTTTGGACGGTTTCAGGATAGCTGAGCGCGGCTTGAATAGTCATGCCGATACGTGTCTTGGTCAGAATGTAAAGCAGTGTCAGGAATATCCCCATCGCCACGGCGATCATGAAAACCTTGTAGGCAGGGAAGGCATTTCCGGCGATTGCAAAGGCTGCAAAATCCAGCGCTGCAGGTTCCGAGAAGGGAAGCTGGCTTTTGCCCCAGAAGAATTGAACGGCCTCTTCAATCAGCAGAGCAAGACCAAATGTAAAGATCAGTTCCGGCACGTGCCCGTATTTGTGAACCCGTCTCAACCCGTATCTCTCGATCAAGGCTCCGATGATCCCGACGATCAGTGGCGCGATCAGCAAACCAGACCAAAACCCGGTGACGAGGCTGATCTGATAGGCGAAATACGCCCCCAGCATGTAAAAACTGGCATGAGCAAAATTCAGAACGCCCATCATTGAAAAGATCAGTGTCAGACCGCTGCATAGCATGAACAGCAGCAAACCGGTCACAAATCCATCCAACACGTTCACGAGGAACAGCGCCATTACGTGTCTCCCTGCAATTTTTTGAGTGGTGGCCCGCCCGGCATTCGGACGGACCAACAGAGGGGTAAGAGAGTTATGGGCGCTTCATCTCGCACGTGGTTGCCGAGTCATTGGACGCCAGTTCGACAACAGTCTCGGCAACCATACCGCGGCCAGATTTGTCGTATTCAAAAGCGGCCCCAGGTGTCTGACCCTGTACCGTCACAGTCTGGATTGTCTGGTGATCGCTTTCACGCATTACGGTCTTGCCGGTGACGATGCTGTCGTACTCCATGCCTTCCAGCGCGTAAGCGATTGCTTTGATGTCTGTCGCATTGCCAACTTCGTTAATTGCGGCGGCTAGCATCGGTGCGACATTCGCCATCTGTGGCTGACCGAAATCCAGATCCGGGAAGTTAACGTAAAAGGCCTCGATGAACTCTTGCGCTTCTGGCGTCGGGGCCGGGTTCACCTGACCCGCGCCAACCAGCTTGACGATACCATCACCTTCCTCACCAAAGGCTGCGGTAATACCCGACGTTGCGCCATAGTAGGTGTAGATCGGCTTGTCGAAACCAGCACCCATAACCGCCTTGCCCAGACCGACCATATCTCCGCCCCAGTTCCCAGTGATCACGGCATCTGCACCTGAACCGACAATCTTGCGCGCGTAAGGTGTGAAGTCTTTGACCTTACCGATCGGGTGCAACTCGTTCCCGACAATCTCGATGTCGGGGCGCTTTTCTTTTAGGAAGCGCTGCGCTGCCGCAGCAACGGCCTTGCCAAAAGAATAGTCCTGACCGATCACGTAGACCTTTTTGATGTCTGGGTTGGCCGCAATGTCGTCAGTCAGCGCGTCCATTTTGATGTCAGCATTGGCGTCGAAGCGGAAATGCCAAAACTGGCACTTGTCATTGGTCAACGCAGGGTCAACAGCCGAATGATTGAGGAAGATAACGGGATCATCAGGATTACGGCGGTTATGCTTAGCGACGGCTTCGGTCAGCGCATTTGCCACACCGGATGATGCGCCCTGGGCTATGATGCGAATGCCCTGATCCATTGCAACCTGAAGCTGGATGAGGGATTCCTTGGCGCTGATCTTGTTGTCGAAGGGCACCATCTCGAACTCGGCCTGCCCATTCAGCAAGGCGCCGGGTTCATTCACCAATTCTTTAACGCTGTGGCGATAGATCGCCAGACCTTGGGTTCCCGTTGTCGCAAACGGCCCGGATAGCGGATCAATGAACGCGATTCGTATTTTTTCCTGTGCCGCGGCCACCCCCGCGACGAGACCAGCGGCAAGCGCGGACGCCATCATCAAATTGAACTTATTCATTTCTTCCTCCCTGTTGACAGCAGGCGGTAGGTTTCAGCCTGTCGTACGATCCACACTTAGGTGAGTGATCGATCACTATACTCATGGCTGTTTGTTAGTGTGTCAATGAATTACTGACGAAGTTGAGAACTTCATAACGTTCGCGAAACAAATTCGGCAGTGCGTCAGCAAAATGAATAGTTTCATCACAATTAGAGTGAACGCGCCCCAATTTTCTTTAAAAATAAAGGGCAAGACCGAATTATTTAAAACCCTATGTTCAGATGCGCACTGATCTACAGGCGGAAACCAAATCGATTCAAACAAATCGTTGACATTTTTTTTCTTCGCGTAATATCATTTGTGTACTAACGAGAAATTTCTCATCAGGACAGACACTTTGCGGTATCTCTCTCCCAATACGCTCGACGATGCGTTTGATTTGCTGACCACTCATGATCTGACGGTTGTAGCTGGCGGCACTGACTTTTTTCCGTCCAGGCAACGCCATGAACTGCACACTGATATCTTGGACGTCACAAGGATTGACGGCATCTCGGGTATCAATCTTTCAGATAGTCGTTGGAGAATCGGGGCCGCTACAACCTGGACAGACATAGCCCGTGCCGATCTGCCCACCGCATTCAGAGGGCTGCAAATGGCCGCCCTTGAAGTCGGCAGCCTTCAAATCCAAAACAGTGGAACGATCGCAGGGAACCTGTGCAACGCCTCTCCTGCTGCGGACGGCGTGCCACCGTTGCTTACGCTTGATGCCAGCGTCGAACTTGGCTCGATCCGAGGCTTCCGCGAAGTTCCAATGTCAGAGTTCATAACCGGCGTGCGGAAAACGGCGCTGTCCGATGATGAAATTGTGACTGCGATTTACCTGCCCGATCCACCCAAAGGAACTGTTGGCCATTTCGAGAAACTCGGCGCGCGGCGCTACCTAGTCATTTCAATCACGATGACATCGGTCATCATCGGCCTGGATGAAAACTGCCAGATCAACTATGCCCGCGTCGCCGTAGGGGCTGCCTCCGCCGTGGCGCAAAGGTTGCTTAGCCTCGAAGCAGACCTAATTGGCAAAACGCCTGAAGCCGTTGAAGTCTCATCAGGCCATTTGGCTCCGCTCAGCCCGATTGATGACGTCCGCGGGGATGCCGCATTCCGATTGGACGCAGTGGCCGAGCAATGCGTCCGTGCAATCGCAGAAGCGGGACGTTTCCATGGATAAGCGCGCGGACGACGTCACGACGGAATTCACTCTGAACGGCACCCCTGTCAGCGCGGTGCCGCGTGTAGGTGAACGCCTTTCGGAAATGCTCCGAGAGCGGCTATCGGCTCGCGACGTTAAAATCGGGTGCAATGCCGGCGACTGCGGTGCGTGCACCGTTCTGATTGATGGTGACCCGGTCTGCGCCTGTCTTGTTCCGGCGCAACAGGCCGCTGGGCGATCAGTGGAAACGGTGTCTGGACTGACACGGGATGATCAGATTGCCAAGCGACTGACAATCAGCTTTCAAAACCACGGTGCCGCACAGTGCGGAATCTGCACACCTGGCATGATGACTGCCGCGGTTGCACTGTTGCGTGAGACACCAGAGCCAGAAACCGAACAAGTTCAGGATGCCCTTGGCGGCGTTTTGTGCCGCTGCACAGGCTATCGCAAAATTATCGACGCCGTTGTCGCCGCTGGAGCGCCTGCACTGCCACAAGCGACCGCAGGACATGCGGGCGACGCGATCTGGCGCGTAGACGGGAGCGACAAAGTAACAGGTGCAGAGCTGTTCGGCGACGATGTAGCCCCGGCGGGCACGCTTGAGATCCATGTCATCCGCTCCCCTTATCACCGGGCCGGATTTTCGTTTGGCGATCTGGACGCATGGACCAAAGCCACGCCGGGGATCGAGGCGGTCCTGACCGCAATCGACATCCTCGGACGCAATGTTTTTGGCGTCATTCCGGATTTTGCAGACCAACCCGTCTTTGCGGAAACCGAGGCTCGTTTCCGTGGCGAGGCCGTGGCCGCCATAGTTGGCCTGCCCGAGGTTCTGGCAACATTCGACCCAGCAAGTTTTCCAGTAACGTGGGAAGAACGCCCCGCCGCGCTGGAATCATTTCACGCAATGACGTCTGAGGCCGCACAGCTGCATCAAGACCGCGACGGCAATGTCATGTGTGGCGGCTTCGTGAAATGCGGCGCACCAGAAACCGCTCTGGACAACGCTGAGGTCGTTGTCGAGGGCCATTTCCGCTCGGGCTTTGTCGAGCATGGGTATATCGAGCCCGAGGCCGGTTTCGCCGAGATCGTGAACGGTCGGGTAGAGGTTCACGCTTGCACGCAAGCTCCGGTGATGGATCTGGATGCGCTTGAGATCATTTTGGGCATGCCGCGCGATCAAATCCGTATTGCCCCGACCGGTGTCGGTGGCGGGTTCGGTTCGAAACTGGATATCTCGGTGCAGCCATACCTTGCGCTTGCCGCGCTCAAAACCGGCAAACCGGTGCGACTGACGTACTCACGGACCGAGTCCATGCAGTCCACCACCAAACGCCACCCATCCGACCTGCGGGTCAAGATCGGGGCAACCAAGGAGGGTCGCATCAGTGGAATGACCTTTGACGGGCTATTCAACACAGGCGCTTATGCCAGCTGGGGTCCGACCGTGGCCAACCGGGTGCCAGTTCATGCCTCGGGGCCGTACAAAATCACCGATTACCGCGCCGAAGCCAAAGGCATCCATACTAATTGTCCGCCATCCGGCGCATTCCGTGGGTTTGGCGTGCCACAGTCTGCTATTGCGCAGGAATGCCTGTTTGACGAATTGGCGGACAAACTGGGAATCGACCCGCTTGAATTCCGCATTAACAATGCGCTGGAAAACGGAGTACCCACTGTTTGCGGACAGATATTCGAACAGGGTGTCGGCGTTCGCGCCTGCCTCGAAGCGCTGCGTCCCGCATGGACCAAGGAAAGCAAAACGGCCAAGGCATTCAACGCAAAAAATAACACGTTAAAGCGCGGTGTCGGATTGGCGGCAGGCTGGTACGGGTGTGGCAACACCTCGCTGCCGAACCCGTCGACGATAAAGTCGGGCATCCGGCCCGATGGCAGTTTGGTCCTGCACCAAGGGGCGATGGATATCGGCCAGGGCGCTAATACTGTAATAACCCAAATCTTTGCCACCGCTCTTGGGGTTCCGGTTGCGCAGATTCAAATCATCGGCGCCGATACGGATGTGACACCGGATGCGGGCAAGACCTCGGCCTCGCGTCAGACATATGTATCCGGCAGTGCATCACGTTTGTCGGGCGAAGCGATGCGGGCTCAGATACTGTCCCGCGTGAACGCCGGGTCAGATGCCATGATTTCATTGCGCGCAGGTGCAATTGTCGTAAACGACAACGGGCAGCAACATACGATCGATCTGACCACGCTGGAGCCCGACACCGAAGGTTACGTTCTGCGTGCCGAAGAAACCTATGATCCGCCCACAAAACCGCTGGATGAGAACGGTCAGGGAATTCCTTATGCTCAGTTCGGCTATGCAGCGCACTTGGCCGTGGTCGAGGTGGACACAAAACTCGGCACAGTGAAGCCGATCAAATTCGTAGCCGCCCATGACGTCGGAAAAGCGATCAACCCGATGCTGGTCGAAGGCCAAGTGCAAGGCGGCATCGCGCAGGGTCTGGGCATGGCGCTAATGGAAGAGTACTTGCCCGGCCTTACCGAGAACCTGCACGACTATCTGATCCCGACTATTGGAGACATCCCTCCGATCGAAACTCTGATTATCGAGGAAGAGGATGCCCACGGGCCCTACGGCGCCAAGGGCCTGGGAGAGCACGTGCTGATCCCGACGGCCCCGGCCCTTTTCAACGCAATCAAGCGCGCCTCCGGCGTTCGGCTGACCCAAGGTCCTGCCACGCCTGCAAAACTGCGCGCAGCAATCAAGGAACTGACAGATGGCAACTGAACGCGCCGCTCCTGAGAAGATCCGCTGCGATGCTTGCCCGGTGATGTGCTATATCGCGGACGGCAAAGCCGGAGCTTGCGACCGCTATGCCAACCATGGTGGCGATCTGGTCCGCCTGGATGCGCTGACCATCATCGAAAGCGCAGAAGACAAACGGCTTGTCCCTTTTCTGAAGGATGGCAAAGGCCCCGAAGACTGGGACGGCGACATCGTGCAGGGCAGACGGCCCTTTGTGACCGCCGTTGGTGCGGGCACAACCTATCCCGACTACAAGCCTGCACCCTTCATAGTCAGTCAGGACGTTGCTGGCGTGGACATGGTCACCGTCGTGACCGAAGGGATTTTCTCGTATTGCGGCGTTAAGGTGAAGATCGACACCGATCGTCATATCGGCCACGAGCGCGATGTTGTCCGAGTGAATGGGGAGCCTGTCGGGCATGTTATGACGTCGGAATATGGGTCGAAGATGTTGTCCCTGGGCGGTGTGGAGCACCTGACCGGCGGCAGCAAAAAAGAGGGTCGGGTCACCTGCGATGCGCTACTTCGACTTTGCAACCGCGAAGCCGTCGAGATGGTGATCGGTGAGGAAGAACACGAAACCGCGGTTATTGTTCAGGCTGGCAATGCGCCCATCATCAACGGGGTTGAGGAAAAACTGATGCGGGTGGGTTGCGGCTCGGCCACAATCGGGATGTTCGCCAAGCAGTGGATTGAACATGTAGACGATGTGGTGGTGGTCGACGACCACATCACCGGCGTCCTGTCCGAGCATCAGGCAGGCAAAATGCTGGATGTCGAACCCACCGGCATCAAGATCAATGGCCGCCGTTCGACTCCGGGTCGGTATTTTCAGGTCGCAGAGCCCGGCACCGGCTGGGGCGGTACGGATATAGAGGATCCGCTGAAAATTCTGGGCGATTTCAATCCGAAATTCGCGCGTGAAGGTATGAGCCTGCTAATGGTATCCACCACCGGCGAGCAATATGGCTATTTTGAACTGGATGCCGACTTGAAACCTCAGCCTGTTGAGGTTCCCCCGGCCCTGAAAGCCTCTGCCGAGTTAATCGCCGAAAACTGCGAACCATCGGTCTGTTCGGTTCTGTTCATGGGTGGCGCAGGCGGCAGCTTGCGGGCTGGTGTCACAGAAAACCCGGTTCGTCTTACGAAATCCGTCAAGGACTCACTGACCTTTGTGTCCTGTGGCGGGGCCGAGGCTTATGTTTGGCCCGGCGGCGGTATCACAGTGATGGTTGATGTTCTGGATATGCCCACCGGATCGTTCGGGTACGTGCCAACACCGGCGCTGGTCGCACCTATCGAGTTCACAATGCGTGTCAGTGACTATGGCACGCTGGGCGGACACATGGAGGAGATCAAGCCGGTTTCCGAGGTTGTCTCGGACGAAACCCGCAAGGTGGATCAGTTCGAAAACCAACCCGACCCGATGTCTTCGAAAAATTATCGCTGGGCAAAAGGAGCATAAGGCCGGATGCACCCCACCTCTTCCATATTGCCCTGCGGCCGCAGATTGCATCTGCAACACGGACCGATCGACCTGATCGTCGAGGCAGATGGCGCGCAAGATATCGCATTCAAAGCAGCACGGGTAAGGTTCGAAACGATCCTGAAAGGTTTGGTTGACGAACTGGCACTGTTGAAATCGCCTTTGACGGCTGACGCCACCCGCCCGAATGGACCGGTGGCGCGACGCATGGATGATGCTGCCCGTCCCCATTCGAACGTGTTCGTGACCCGCATGGCCGCCGTTGCAGGAGCCGTTGCAGACGAAATTCTGGCAGCCATGCTGCAAGCCGCGCCGCTGAATCGCGCGTCCGTCAATAATGGCGGCGATATCGCTATTCACTTGGATCACGGTCAGAAATTCCACATCGCTATGAAAGGGCTTGATGGGCGTGATCTGGGGCGCATTTCCATCCATTCAGACGACAAGGTTGGCGGTATCGCCACATCGGGTTGCGGCGGGCGCAGTCTGAGCCTTGGCATCGCCGACAGCGTGACAGTACTGGCCAGCAACACAGCAATGGCCGATGTTGCCGCCACCTTGATCGCCAATGCGGTCGATCTGCCCGGGCATACGGCCATCCGGCGGGTTCCAGCCAGTCAACTGAACGACGACAGCGATCTGGGCGACCTACCCGTTCCGGTTTCAGTCGGTCAACTGTCCGCGGATGACATGCAAGATGCCCTGTCGCACGGCCTGAACACTGCTGAAACTATGCTGAAGCGCGGTTTCATCACCGCTGCTCATCTGTCACTTGGCGCACACTCCTGCCAGGCGGGCGCGTCCCGGCTGGTGAATACAATCCCTCAGAAGGTTCCAGAAAATGCCTGACGTTCAACTGCGAAAAAAGCTGTTTTCGCTTGAAGAAATTTATCACGAAGGCGGACCGGTGTCCGACGCGCCGCTGGTGCGAGTGGCCGCAATGGCCGTGATCGCCAACCCGTTTGCAGGCCGGTACGAACCCGAAATTCAGGGCTTTATGGAAGACCTCAAACCTCTGGGTCTGGAAATGGCACAAGCCCTGATCGACATGCTGGGCGGTCCGGAAAACGTCCAAGGCTATGGCAAAGGTTCCTTGGTTGGTGAAGGCGGTGAGCTGGAACACGGTGCACTGTGGCACGCCCCCGGCGGCTACGCGATGCGCCAGTTGCTGGGCACGGCCAACGCGATTGTGCCCTCATCCAAGAAAGTCGGCGGCGTGGGTGCGCGGCTGGACGTTCCAATCACGCATATCAACGCCTCATATGTACGTAGTCACTTCGATAGCATGGAAGTCGGCTGCAATGACGCCCCTCGGGCCGGCGAACTGGCATTTTCTCTGGTCATGACAACCGGACCGCGGGTGCATTCGCGCTCGGGCGGGCTTGAGGCTTGGGACATCAAAGGAGAGGACGGGCTAAGATGACAAAGATCCGAAAAATCGCCGTCAATATTGAAGAAACCCATATCGAGGCAGGCCGTGAGATCTCGCCCGCGACCCGCAAAGCGGTCGCGGTGGCCGTGATCGAAAACCCCTTTGCCGGGCAATATGTCGAGGATCTGACACCCCTGATGGACACCGGGGCAGAGTTGGGGGCCCTACTTGGCCGCCGCTGCGTCAAGGCCCTTGGCATCGCGCCGGAACAAGCCGAAAGCTACGGCAAATCAGCGATGGTGGGCGAGAATGGCGAGTTGGAACATGCCGCTGCCATCCTGCACCCCAAGCTCGGCGCGCCATTGCGAAAAGAAGTCGAAAAAGGCGCCGCGTTAGTGCCCTCGTCAAAGAAGATGGGCAGCCCTGGGCAGGTGCTGGACGTTCCATTGGGTCACAAGGACGCGGCCTACGTGCGCAGCCATTTCGACGGGATTGAGGTGCAACTAAACGACGCCCCGCGCGCGAATGAGATCATGGTGGCAGTAGCCGTGACGGACAGCGGACGGCCGCTGCCACGCGTAGGCGGACTGACGAATGAAGAGGCAGAAGGCAAGGACGGGCTGCGCTGAATGTAGCAGTTACGCTCTTTAGGGCTGACAATACTTTAAGAAGCCGGGATAACTGGCCGCGAATAAAGATCATTGGGAGGAATTCGTTATGAACCTGATCAGACGCACGGTACTGGGCGCGCTTGCTGCTCTGCCCTTTTCCGGTTTGACCGCCGGGATTACCCTGGCGCAGGACACGATCGTGTTGGGTGAAGTGAACAGCTATACCCGCCTGCCCGCCTTTACCGAACCTTATAAGAAGGGTTGGCAATTGGCGGTCGAACAGATCAACGCCGCAGGTGGGATCGACGGCAAGCAACTGGAAGTGATCAGTCGGGATGATACCGGTGATCCAGCCACCGCGATCCGGATCGCCGAAGAACTGGTCTCGAAAGACGGCGCGGTTCTGATCTTTGGAACATTCCTGTCCAACATCGGATTGGCAGTCTCGGATTTCGCAAAGCAGAAAGAAGTTCTGTTCCTGGCCTCTGAGCCTCTGTCGGACGCGATTGTCTGGTCTAAGGGCAACAAGTACACCTATCGCCTGCGCCCATCGACGCACATGCAGGCCGCTATGCTGGCCGAACAGGCAGCAAAGCTGGACGCTGTGAAATGGGCAACGGTCGCGCCTAACTATGCCTACGGGCAGGATGCGGTGAAGGCGTTCAAATCCGAACTAACCAAGCTTCGCCCCGATGTTGAGTTTGTGGAAGAACAATGGCCACCGCTGTTTAAAATCGACGCCGGTTCTACCGTCCGCGCGCTTGAGGCTGCAAAGCCGGATGCGATTTACAACGTGACCTTCGGTGGCGATCTGGCGAAATTTGTTCGCGAAGGCTCGCTGCGATTCCTGTTCGAGGATCGCGATGTCGCGTCATTGCTGACCGGGGAACCCGAATATCTTGACCCACTTGGGGCAGAAGCGCCCGAGGGATGGATCGTCACCGGGTACCCCTCAACCGATATCGCTACGGATGACCACACGGCATTCGCAGAAGCCTATATTGAGAAGTTCGGCGAAGCGCCCAAAACAGGCTCCATCGTTGGCTATAACTCGATCCTTGCCATCGCCGCAGCACTGCAAAAAGCCGGATCCACCGACACTGACGCCCTGCTGGCGGCAATGGAGGGTTTGGCCGTCGAAAGCAGCCCGACGGGCCCATTCACTTTCCGTGCAGCTGACCATCAATCCACAATGGGTGCCTATGTCGGAAAGACCGGAATGGTCGACGGCAAGCCTGCGATGGTGGATTGGGTCTATGCCGACGGTACAGACTACCTGCCTAGCGAAGACGAAGCAGCAGCCCTGCGCCCGGCGGAATAGGTCGGCTTCGGCGGGGCATAGGTGCCCCGCCCCACTATAAGAACTCAAACAAGGGACGGTGGCACGATGGGGTTCTATTTTGCGCAGCTTCTGACTGGGTTGGCGAACGCTTCGTCGCTTTTTCTTATCGCATCCGGGCTTTCGATCATCTTTGGCGTTACCCGGATTGTGAACTTTGCGCATGGTTCTTTCTACATGATCGGCGCTTACCTCGCTTACACGCTTGTCACTCTCTGGAGCGGCAGCATCCTTGGTTTCTGGGTCAGCGTTATTCTGGCAGCCATGATCGTTGGAATGATCGGCCTTATCATCGAACTCACCATCCTGCGCCGAATTTACCATGCGCCTGAGTTGTTCCAGTTGGTGGCGACATTCGGCGTCGTACTGATCTTTCAGGATGCCACGCTGGCAATCTGGGGCGCTGAAGACTTGCTGGGCCCGCGCGCGCCGGGGTTAGATAGTGCGGTCCGGATCATGGGCGAACCAATTCCCGAATACGACCTTGCCCTAATTGCCATCGGGCCGGTTGTTTTGCTAGCTATCTGGCTCTTGTTTCACAAAACCCGCTGGGGCGTTCTGGTGCGTGCCGCGACCCAAGACCGAGAGATGGTCGGGGCACTTGGCGTCAATCAGGCCTGGTTGTTTTCCGCCGCCTTCGTGTTGGGCTCGTTCCTGGCAGGGCTGGGAGGTGCGCTGCAAATCCCACGCGAGGCGGTATCACTACAAATGGACTTGTCTATTATTGGTGAAGCCTTCGTCGTGGTTGTCATCGGCGGCATGGGCAGCGTGTCCGGCGCGTTTGTTGCGGCGGTTCTGATCTCGGTCCTGAACGCGTTTGCGATCCTGATCTTCCCACAAATCTCAATTGTACTGCCCTTCATCATCATGGCGATTGTCCTGATCTTCCGCCCCCATGGGTTGTTTGGCAAACCAGGCAGCGAAAAAGGCGCGCCGGAGGAGCCGGATCAACCATTGGCGCTGATGGATCAGAAATCGGCAATGGTTCTGATGGCAGCGTTATTGGTTCTGGCACTTAGCCCCTTGTTCACTGCTGACTTTACCTCTGTCCTAATGGTCGATGTGATGGTCGCAACCCTATTTGCCGTGTCGCTGCACTTCATGATGGGGGTCGGCGGCATGGTCAGCTTCGGGCACGCTGCTTACTTCGGCGTTGGCGCTTATGGCGCTGCGATGGCGGTCAAACTGCTTGGGCTGGGCATGATCTCGGCAATGCTCTTCGGTCCGGTTTGCGCGGCCATTGCGGCGCTGTTCTTCGGTTGGTTCTGCGTTCGACTATCTGGCGTTTACCTTGCAATGTTGACCTTGGCGGCGGCCCAGATTCTATGGGGAGTCACGTTCCAGTGGCAGGAATTCACCGGCGGTGATGACGGAATACTTGGCGTGTGGCCTGCCAAATGGGCCAGCTCTGACAATGTCTACTTCTACATCGCGTTCGTTCTTTGTATCGGCGGAATATGGGCTTTGCGCCGCGTGGCCTTTTCTCCGTTCGGCTATATCCTGCGCGGTATTCGCGACAGCCAGACCCGGGCGGAGTCGATCGGCATCGACACCCGGTTCCATCAATGGATGGGCTTTGTGCTGGCTGGCAGCTTTGCCGGTTTGGCCGGGGTCGTCTTTGCGTTCTCGAAAGGCAGCGTCTTTCCCGACAGCCTCAGCATCGGGTTGAGTATCGACGGTCTGATCATGGTTCTGCTTGGTGGCATTCACGCGTTAGCGGGTCCAGTCCTCGGGGCCGGCGCCTTTGTCCTGATTGAAGATTGGGTCACGCGACTGGATTACTGGCGCTTTATTTTCGGAGCCATCATTCTGATCGTTGTTCTACTGGCGCCAGATGGAATTGCGGGCGGTATTCAACGGCTGCTGCGTGGTCTGAAAGGCGGTCGGGCATGACCAACGTTCTCGAGGTTCGCAATCTGTCCAAATCCTTCGGCGGCGTACACGCAGTCAAGGATGTCAATTTTGACCTGAAGGAGGGCGAGTTTCTTGCTCTCATCGGCCCTAACGGCGCCGGAAAGACGACTTGCTTCAACATGCTGAACGGCTATTTGAAACCCAATACCGGCTCGGTATCATTACGTGGCAAGGCTTTGATCGGCCATCCTCCGCGCAAGATTTGGCGTATGGGCGTTGGCCGTACGTTTCAGATTACAGCGACGTTTCTATCTATGACTGTCGTAGAAAACGTCCAGATGGCGTTGATCTCGCATCACCGCCGGGTGTTCGACCTGTTTTCACGGGCCACGCGGCTATACGCGGATGAGGCGATGGCCTTACTAGAGCTGGTCTCGATGCAGGATCAGGCCGGCCGGGCTTGCTCGGAACTGGCCTATGGCGACCTGAAACGCCTGGAACTGGCGATTGCGCTGGCCCACGACCCTGCCCTTCTTTTGATGGATGAACCAACCGCAGGCATGGCGCCGTCCGAACGGCTTGCCCTGATGGCATTGACAGCTGAAATCGTGGCCAAGGGTGGCGTCAGCGTGGTGTTTACCGAACATGACATGGACGTCGTTTTTGCCCATGCCCATCGAATCTTGGTCCTGAACCGTGGCGAATTGATCGCCGAGGGCACAGGATCTGAAATCCGCACCAACCCGCTGGTCCAAGAGGTCTATCTAGGCGGCGGCACGGTCTTTGAAGCGGAGAACAGCCATGCTTGATGTCATGAACCTTGGCGCGTGGTACGGTCGTGCACAAATTCTAAATGGTGTTTCGCTGAACGTCGGCGAAAACGAAGTGGTTGCGCTGATGGGCCGAAATGGTGCCGGTAAATCAACCACAATGAAATCTATCATGGGATTGGTGCGCCACATTGATGGCACCATCCGCTATGCCGAGAACGAGATTCAGAGACAGACCCCTCATGCCATCTGCCGCCTTGGGTTGGGCTACGTCCCCGAAGACCGTCGGATTTTCGGCGACCTGACCATAGAAGAAAACCTCGAAGTTGGGCGCCGCGAACCGCGCCCGGATGCGCCCGAATGGACTCTGAAACATCTGTTCGAGTTGTTTCCCAATTTGGCCGAACGCCGCAAGAATCTGGGCAAGCAACTCTCGGGCGGTGAACAGCAAATGCTAACCATCGCCCGCACGTTGATGGGCAATCCCAAACTTGTCCTATTGGACGAACCATCAGAAGGGATCGCGCCGGTTATTGTCGAACAAATGGCACGCGTGATTGCGGAGCTGAAACGAGAAGGGTTGTCGGTGCTGATCAGCGAACAGAACCTGCACTTTGCGCGGATCGTGTCGGACAGAGCGTACATCATCGAAAAAGGCGAAATGCGGTTCGAGGGCAGCTTTGCTGATCTCGACGAAAATCCAGAAATTTCAAACACCTATCTTGCTGTCTAATACCTTGACCTTGTGGGAGGGACTGGCCTTTGTTTATTGTAGTACAAACAAATGAATCAGGCAGGGGCCGTCATGACGGAATCCATTGAAAGCTATGCGCTTGACGAGCAGGTCGGCTATTTGCTGCGGTTGGCCAACCAACGCCACGCAGCGATATTCCAATCGCACACTTTGGAAGGCCTGACGCCCACGCAGTTTGCCGCCCTGATCCGCATTGCCGATTTGGGCAAGTGTTCTCAAAACCGGTTGGGGCGGCTGGCGGCGATGGATGTTGCGACAATCAAAGGGGTCGTTGATCGCCTGCGCCAAAAAGGATTGACGGTTGTCGAACCCGATCCGGACGACAAACGGCGCACGTTGATTTCGCTATCCCCGGAAGGCGAGGCGATGGTCGCGCAGATGAAAGAGGTCGGCCAACAAATCACTAACGAAACGCTCAAGCCGTTAACGGCGGCCGAACGGCGAAACCTGATCCGTATTCTACGAAAAATCTCATGATTTCACAGGCCGTTTGGCCGACGCCTTGTCCAACCGCAATTCAGATCGGGAGAACCGGATCGGAGTGCGTAAACCAGGCACACCTTCCGGGCTGATCTGCATCTCGCGATGCTGAAACTGCGGGTCGCTCAGCGCCTCGTGGACAGAGTTGATCGGACCGCCCGGCACACCGCGCTGTTCAAGTGCCGCCAAAAAATCTGCCTTATTCCATTTCCGACATGAATTCGTCAGCAGATCTGTCAATGCGGCGCGATTTTCCACGCGATCCGCATTGGATTTGAACCGTGCATCGTCGATCAGACCGGACAGGCCGAGTATTTCGCACAGGCTTGCATATTGCCGGTCGTTTCCGCAGGCAATGATGATATGCCCATCTGCCACCGGAAACACTTGGTAAGGGACGATGTTGGGATGGGCATTGCCCAACCGTGTTGGGCACTTGCCCGAAGCCAGATAGTTCATCGCCTGATTGGCCAGAACGCCCGTCATGCAGTCCAGCAAGCTCAAATCTACGTGCTGCCCCTGCCCCGATCGCTCTCGTTCGGCAAGCGCGGCCTGAATGCCGATCACGCCATACAGGCCTGTGAATATGTCGGCAAAAGCCACTCCGATCTTTTGCGGCTCGCCTTCCGGGTCGCCCGTCAGGTCCATGATCCCGCTCATGCCCTGGATCAGAAAATCGTAACCCGCGCGATGGGCATAAGGGCCATCCTGACCGAAGCCAGTGACAGACGCATAGACCAGCCGGGGATTGACCTGCTTCACGCTGTCATAATCCAAACCGAATTTCTTCAACCCGCCGACCTTGAAGTTTTCAATCAGCACATCCGCATCGCGGATCAGATCCAACAGCTTCGCCCGGTCAACCTCATCCCGGAAATCCAGCGCGATACTGTCTTTGCCCCGATTGGCCGCGTGGAAATAGGCAGCCGTCCTGTCGCCGTCGCGCTCGATGAACGGAGGGCCCCATTTGCGTGTATCATCCCCCTCGGGGCTTTCGACCTTTAGTACATCTGCTCCCAGATCAGCCAGTGTCTGCCCGATCCACGGCCCGGCCAGAATGCGGGCCAACTCGATCACTTTCAATCCGTGCAAGGGGGTGCTCATGGCCTGAACCTTTCAAAATTCTATTACGATCAGCCAGGTTGCTTCCAGGACCGAATCCGATGTCTTGCCCTACAGGATGAGCCCGACGTCATGACAAACGGCTTGCCTGCCACACCACCCTGCAAAAGCGCTCTTTTTTGTTAGTATACTAATTTTTTTCTCTTTCCGGTCAAGAGTCCCACCCCGGGAAGACTTCCTTTGCACAGAAACGTATTGACAGGCAGGTAATTCTCACAATACTCATTTGTATACTAACAATTAGGCAGCCCTATGACTTACGTCGTCACCGATAACTGCATCAACTGCAAATTCACTGATTGTGTGGAAGTTTGCCCTGTGGATTGCTTCTACGAGGGCGAGAATACGCTGGTCATCCATCCCGACGAATGCATCGACTGCGGTGTGTGTGAACCGGAATGCCCAGCCGACGCAATCCGCCCCGACACAGAAGACGGGATGGAGGTATGGGTCGAGCTAAACGGAAAATTCGCGGAAGCCTGGCCTGTCATCACCGAAAAGAAAGACCCAATGCCCGACGCAGACGACTGGAACGGCAAAGAGGGGAAGCTGGCGCTTTTCTCCGAAGCCCCAGCAGAATAGGAGATCAAGATGTCGCTGGATTCTACGACCAAGGCCGAATTCCCAGTTCCCGCGGGCGTGTTCGCCGAAACCGTGACCGAGGTGAAGCACTACACCGACCGGTTGTTCAAATTCCGCATCACCCGCCCAGCATCTTTCCGGTTT
Organism: Ruegeria atlantica; assembly: GCF_013032505.1. Classification (GTDB taxonomy): domain Bacteria; phylum Pseudomonadota; class Alphaproteobacteria; order Rhodobacterales; family Rhodobacteraceae; genus Ruegeria; species Ruegeria atlantica_F. The sequence goes on along the minus strand of NZ_WQCG01000002.1, from coordinate 241,074 downwards.
CGCTCCGGTGAGTTTGTGATGATTGGCCTGCCAAATGCGGAAAAACCCGTGTTCCGTGCCTATTCCATTGCATCCCCCAACTGGGACGAAGAGATCGAGTTCTATTCGATCAAGGTGCCCGGCGGCCCGCTGACTGAACACCTGCAGAAAATCCGCGAAGGCGACACGATTTTGATGCGCAAAAAGCCCACCGGCACATTGGTCAATGATGCGCTATTGCCGGGTAAACGGCTGTGGATGTTCTCGACCGGAACCGGCATTGCGCCTTTTGCATCGCTGATCCGCGACCCTGAAACTTATGAGAAGTTCGACGAAGTGATCCTAACGCACACCTGCCGAGAACAGGGCGAGCTGGACTATGGCAAGGAACTTGTCGCCGCGCTCAGATCAGATCCGCTGGTCGGCGAGATGGCGCAGAATTTGCGGCACTATTGCACCCTAACGCGTGAGGATTATCCGTTCACAGGCCGGATCACCGATCTGATGGCATCCGGCAAAGTGTTCGACGATCTGGGCCTGTCGCCAATCTCACCTGAAACGGATCGGGGGATGATCTGCGGCTCGATGGCGATGCTGCAGGATACCAAGGCCGCACTGGAGGGGTTCGGGCTGGAAGAAGGCGCGAATAACAAACCTGCAACTTTTGTGGTCGAACGCGCCTTTGTCGATTGACCAACCGGGGCTCTGCCCCGGCCCGACACCGGGATCCGGTGAAATGCTCTCACACCGGATCCCGCGTGTCTCGGGGCTTACTGATTGTCCCGCTTTCCCGTCTTGTTCAGAAACGCCTCCATTCCGGCCCGGGCTTCGGGTGAGGATTGGGCAATCGCGGCAGCCAGGCTTTCAGTAAATAAGCCATCACTGGCCGACATATCGTTAATGCGCGTGATCGCCTGCATCATCATGTAGTTGGACAAAGGCGCATTCTCGGTCACACGCCGGGCAAGCTCCATCGCCTTATCGAACACGGTTCCGTCCGGCTCAACATAATGTGCGAGCCCGAGCTGCAGCCCTTCGTCCGAACCGTATCGGCGACCGGTCAGCATCATCTCCATCATCCGGCTGGCCCCAATGATCCGGCCAACACGTACGGTGGCGCCGCCGCCTACAAAGATCGCGCGCCGTCCTTCTGGCAGTTCATAGAATGTGTCCTGTTGCGAAACCCGGATATGAGCGGTCATGGCCAGTTCCATCCCGCCGCCCAGCACACCGCCGTTCAATGCGGCAACAACCGGAACCCGGCCGTATTCGATCTTGTCGAAAATCCGGTGCCATAGGCGGCATTCATGCATGGCCCCGGCCGCGTCGCGCATCGAATGTTCTAACAGGTCCAGCCCGGCGCAGAAATGCTCGCCGGAACTGCGGATCACCACGGCGCCGATCTCATCGGGAAGGGTATCGAAATAATGCTCGATGTCGAACAGCAGACCGTGATTGATCGCATTGAACTTGGCGGGTCGGTCCATGGTTAGGATACCGACTGGGCCGTCTGTTTCTGAGGTGATATGTGTGTATTCCATTGCAAAGACCTACTTGGGTTCAAGACGGATCGCACCGTCCAGGCGAACGCACTCGCCGTTCAGCATGGTGTTCTCGATCATGTGCGCAGCCAAGCGCGCAAATTCAGCCGGCTTTCCAAGGCGCGCCGGGAAAGGTACCTTGGCGCCCAGGCTGTCCTGAACCTCTTGCGGCAGCAAATCCATCATTGGCGTCGAGAATATACCCGGCGCAATCGCCATCACCCGAATACCTGAACGCGCGAACTCGCGCGCTGCCGGCAGGGTCAGGCTCGCGACGCCACCTTTCGAAGCGGAGTAGGCCGCCTGCCCGACCTGCCCTTCAAAAGCAGCAGCTGAAGCGGCGTTGATGATGATCCCGCGCTCGTTATCCTCAAGCGGGTCGTTTTGCATAATCCGCTCGGCCGCCAGACGCATAACGTTGAAGGTACCGATCAAGTTGATCTGTACGGTTCGGGCGAACCCGCCCAGCGCGGCCGGGCCGTTGCGCCCAACGATCCGCTCGCCATGCGTAACGCCGGCGCAATTGACGATAACGCGGGGCAAACCATTGGCGGCAATCGCCGTGTCCAGCGCCGCTGTGACCTGTTCCTCATTGGTGATGTCGCAGGGCGCGGCTATGACCCCCAGTTTCTCTGCCGCCTCGTCCAGCTTATCGCCGGGCAAGTCAAACAAGGCCACTTTCGCCCCGCAGGATGCAAGATATTCGGCCGTCGCAAACCCCAGCCCTGAAGCACCGCCAGTCACGATTGCGGATGCGTTTTCGATTCTCAATTCAAATCTCCCTGTACGCTTCGAAAGCCATGACGCAACGAAATCAAGCTCCTGTCTTGAACGATTTCCTGTTGCATCATACCCATTGAATCGCCAATTAGTGAACGATCAATAATACATTTGCATACTAACAAACTTTTAGATAGCTTGATTTTCAAATGATGCATCATGCCGCGCCCAGCGCGACCCGATGGCAGGGAGAGGAAAAATGAGCATTTCAGCCCGACAAAAAGAAAACGGCTTGGTGTATCTCGAAAAATTCGCGCCTTCACAGGTGTTACGTGAAGACCTGGGTGACGGCGCCTTTGTCCTGCGCAGCCCCTACCCGCTGAATATGGATGTACAATGTGTTTCCGAATATTTGGAACGCTGGGCCGAAGAAACTCCTGATCGCCTGTTTCTGGCCGAACGCGGGCGGGACGGTGAATGGATTAACGTCACCTATTCCGAAGCTTTGGCTCAAACCCGCTCACTGGCTGCATTTCTTCTCAGCAAGGGCTTGGGCAAAGATCGCCCGCTGTTGATCCTGTCCGGCAATTCGGTCCGGCATGGCCTACTGATGCTGGCCGCTATGCACGTAGGCATTCCGGTGGTGCCGGTATCCGTTCCGTATTCTCTGTTCGACGAGTCGTTGACCAAACTTCGCCATATCATTCGGACCACCAACCCCGGAATGGCCTATGCGGATGATGCCAAAGACTTTGCCCGGGCTTTCGAATACCTCGCCTCGGAAGACATCGAACAGCTGTCGGACAATGGCGCGCTAACGTTTGACCACGCCCTTGAATTCATAGCTGGTGAACAGGTTGCCCAAGCGCGGGCAGCGATCGATCACGACACGTTGGCCAAGATCCTTTTCACCTCCGGCTCGACCGGATTGCCCAAGGGAGTGATCGTCTCGCAGCGCATGATGCTGGCGACGCAAGAAGCCGTAGCCCAGATCTGGCCGTTTCTGGAAAGCGCCCCGCCTGTCGTGGTAGATTGGTTGCCTTGGAACCATACGTTCGGCGGCAACTTCAACTTCAACATGATGCTGCGCAACGGCGGCAGCTTTTATGTCGATGATGGCAAACCCGTGCCGGGAGAAATTGAAAAGACAATTCGCAACGTGCGCGATGTCTCACCCACCCTGTTTTTCAACGTCCCGCGCGGTTTTGACATGCTGTTGCCGGTCCTGCGCGAAGACACTGCCTTTCGCAGCGCCTTTTTCAAACGGCTTGATCTGATCTTTTTCTCAGGTGCCGGGCTACCGGACCATCTTTGGGAAGGCCTGGAACAATTGGGCGTTCAGGAACGCGGCGAAAATATCCCGTTTGTCAGCGCCTGGGGCCTGACCGAGGCGATGATGGCCACCTGTGTGCATTTCCCAATCGACAAGGCGGACGTTATCGGCGTGCCCGGGCCGGGGTCCGAACTCAAGTTCCTGCCCAACGGCGGCAAGCTGGAGATGCGCGTGCGTGGGCCGCATGTGACAACAGGCTATCTGAACAACCCCGAAAAAGCCATTGAGGCATTTGATGACGAAGGGTACTTCCTGACAGGCGATGCGGGACGGCTGCAGGATCCCGATGATCCATCGCAGGGCATCGTTTTTGATGGCCGCATCTCGGAAAACTTCAAACTGATGACGGGCACCTGGGTCGCCGTGGGCAACCTACGTGTTGCCTTACTGCAAGCGCTTAGCCCGATTGCGTCTGATGCGGTCATTACCGGCCATGACCGGACCGAAATTGGCGCGCTACTGTTCCTCAATGCAGATGAGTGCAAAGCCCTTACCGGACGCAATGACACTTTGGCAAGTTATGCCGACGATCCTGCTGTGCGCGCGTTTATTTCCGAGCGGTTGGTCGCGTACAACGCCAGACAAACCGGCAGCGCCACACGCGTGAAACGTGTTCGCGTCGAACGTGATGCCCCGTCGGTTCAAAAGAACGAAATCACCGACAAAGGGTACATCAATCAACGCCTTGCACTGGAGCTGCGGGCCGATGCGGTCGTCGCGCTCTATGACGAAAGCGAGGATGTGATCGTGCCAGGAAAGGGTGCCTCATGATCGACTACACCGCTTCAGAGGCTGAGATTGCCTTTGTCCTCAAGCACACCAGCCGACCTGAGCGTTTGCCGGATTGGAGCGACGATCTGGCCGAGGCCCTAATTTCCGCCCTAGGCCGTTTCATCAACACCGAGATTGCGCCTCTGGACATGATCGGCGAGGAGCAAGGCGCGCGGCTGGAAAATGGCCGTGTGCGGATGCCACCTGAAATGGTCACCGCCTATAAGCGCTATGCCGAAGCGGGTTGGACGGGCCTTTGCGCACCAGAAGAGTTTGGCGGACAGGAGTTGCCACACATTCTGGGTGCCGTTCTGGCAGACATGCTGGCTGGCGCCTGTATTTCCTATGAGATGGTACTGAGCCTGGCGCAGGGGTGCATCCGAACCGTAAGTGCTTCCGGCAATGAAGACCAAAAGGCACGGCTGCTACCGCCGCTGGTATCGGGTGAATGGATGGCCTCCATGTGTCTGACCGAACCGGATGCGGGGTCAGATCTGGGCCGGATCAAGACCACGGCGACACCTGAGGGTAATGGTTACACGCTCAGCGGAAACAAGATCTTTATTTCGGGCGGCGACCACGATTACACCGACAATGTGTTGCATCTTGTGCTCGCGCGGACACCGGATGCCGCGCCCGGCGTGCGTGGGCTAAGCCTGTTTGCCTGCCCCGCAGTGTTACCGAACGGAACACGCAACACGGTTCAAACGGTCCGCATCGAAGAAAAGATGGGCATGCACGGCTCACCCACCTGTCAGATGGCATTCGATTGCGCACAGGCTGAATTGCTGGGCAAGGAAGGTCAAGGACTGGCCACCATGTTCACCATGATGAATGCCGAACGTCTGGACGTGACCCTCCAAGCCGTTGGTCAGATGGATGTCGCGTTTCAGCGGGCTCGGACCCACGCCGCCGGTCGACGTCAGGGCACCACGCCCCAGGGCACCGCGCTGATCACTGAACACGGCGATGTGCAGCGTATGCTGCTGGATATTTACGCCTATACGCTGGGCTGCCGGGCCATGGCGTATCGTACCTTTGTGGACATGGATCTGGGTGCAGATCAGGGCCTGCTGGATATCCTGACGCCGACCTGCAAGGCGTTTGCAACCGATGCGGTCAATGCGGCCTCAAGCCAGGCGGTGCAAATCCACGGTGGCTACGGGTTCTGCAAGGAATACCGGGTTGAACAGATCATGCGCGACAGCCGCATCATGGCCATCTACGAAGGCACCAATGGTGTTCTGGCCACCGGAGTGGCCCGCCGCGCAATTCGGGCAAACGATGGCGCGGCGGCAAATGCATTTGTCGAATTGGTAGCAGAGGGGCCAACCTCCCTGGAACTGGCAGACGCCATCGACGCCTGGAAGGCGGCCACCAAGGCCATGCAGGCAAGCGCCGACATCGGACCATCTGCCACAGATTACATGCGCCTGACCGGCCTGGTTTATTTCGGTCGCGTCTGGGCCGATCTCGAAGCTGCCGCGGATGAGGCCCCGGAACCCGAATTGTTGCGCGCAGCCGCAGCCCACGTCCGGGCGCGCATCCTGCCTGAAGCCGGGTTGCTGCGGCATCTTATCCTCAATCCAGAACCTACGCATTCTGCGGCGATCTTTGCCGCGTGAAAATCAAGGACGACACATGACTGACCTTTCGCTTCCCAAAGCCAGCCCTCAGGCCGACGCGGCATTCCGTTCCGGTCTTGCTGCTGGCAAATTCCTGATCCAGCGTTCAAAAACCACGGGCGAGTACAATTTCTACCCACGGGCCCTCTCCCCCACCACCGGAGCAGACGATCTGGAATGGGTCGAAGCCTCGGGCCGCGGCACCGTCTTTGCCTCGACCATTATCCGGCGCGCTGCAAAGTATGGCGGTGACATCAACAACGTGCTGATTGATCTGGATGAAGGCCCACGCATGTTCAGCCGCATTTTGGACGTGGACAACGAAGCGATCACCATTGGCATGAAAGTACAGGCCGTGGTGATGACCCCCGATTTCGGCCCCAACGCAAAATCCGGCGAAGCCGCCGTGTTCTTCAAGCCCGCGGAATAGGGAATTCAAACATGGCACATGCACTTCGCGGCAAATCCGCAATCGTCGGCAAAGGCTATTGGGGTCTTGGCAAAACGCCAAACACCTCACCTATGGAACTGATCGCCAAGGCAACGCAAAACGCGCTGGCCGATGCTGGCATGGATTTGTCCGAAATCGACGGCGTTTGTGGCGGCACATTCTACCACTTCTTTCCGACCCTTTCGATTGCCGAGTATTTGGGCATAAAACCGACATGGGCGAATTCGGACATGGTGGGTGGCTCGTCCTTCATGTCCTATCTGGTCGAGGCCACCATGGCGATTCAAGCAGGCCTGTGTAAGAATGTTTTGATCTGCTACGGATCAAACGCGAAATCTGCACGTGACCTCAACGGGTTGATTGAAACCCCCCAATGGGAACGCGCCTATGAGCCAATGGTCCCGGTCCCGGGTTATGCCTTTACCGCGCAACGCTATATGCACGAATTCAACGTGCCCAAAGAGCATTTCGGTCATGTCGCCATCTCGGCCCGGAAATGGGCCCAGCTGAACCCCGACGCGACAATGCAGGATGACCTGACGATGGAGGAGTATCTGAACTCGCCCATGGTTGCCGATCCACTGGCCGTTCTGGATTGCTGCCTGATGTCGGATGGCGGTGCCGCGATCATCGTGACCTCAGCCGACCGCGCAAAGGATTATCAGGAAAAGCCTGCCTATTTCCTGGGTGGCGGCAATGCCATTTCCCATCGCGAGATCAGTCAGGCTGCGACCCTGACCACCACCTGTGCGGCCGAAAGTTCGAAACGTGCGTTCGAGATGGCCGGTGTCACCACCAAGGATGTGGACGTGGTCGAGCTTTATGACGCCTTTACCATCAACACGCTGCTGTTCCTCGAAGATATGGGCTTTGTGAAAAAGGGCGAGGCCGGGGCATTTGTGGCCGATGGCAACATCGCGCCAGGCGGCTCGCTGCCGGTGAACACCAATGGCGGCGGGCTAAGCTGCGTGCACCCCGGCATGTATGGCTTGTTCTGCCTGATCGAGGCAGCAACCCAAATCCGGGGCGATGGCGGAGACCGGCAGATCGACAATGTGAACATCGCAATTGCGCATGGAAATGGCGGTACGTTCTCGAACGAATTCACAACCATTCTGGGGAGCGAAGCGTCGCTTTAAGCAAACAAAAAGGGGGCATTTGTGCCCCCACCCCAACACTTAAAGTGCAGAAAACCGTTTGTCAGACGGGCTTCAAATGCTTGGTGTAGACACCGGTCGAACCCGCCGTACATATCGCCGCGTTTGAGCGCCGCCTGCCCAAGAGGAATCCTCCGCAAGTGTCAGGTACCGATAGATTCAATCACTCCAAAATCGTATCTACAGATTGCCCAAAAGGCCGACCACCGTTTAGATGGTCGGTCAAACTACTAGCCTACGTTGTTGGGTTTCTAAGCAATCGGTACACGCGCCGCAGGTGGGGTGGAACGCGAGCGTCCGGTACGCATCTTGCCATCAATCATAACGGCCCCAACTCCGGGGATGTTGCCCACTGCCATGGCTTCCAAAACATTCTTGCCAACCGATCCGTCGGGACGATCCATGAACACCAGATCGGCTGGTCGGCCGGGCGCGACGATTCCCTGCGCCAGATCCCGTCTTTTTGCCACGTTCCCGGTTCCGCAGCACCACGCTTGTTCGGCAGGCAATCCGCCAAAACTGGCCAGCAGAGTTGCCATGCGCAGCATTCCGTTCGGCTGCACACCCGATCCTGCCGGTGCGTCGGTTCCGATCAGGAAATCGGCCAAACGGTCTTCGGCCAGCGCCCCCTCCAGCGTTACGATTACGGATTTTTCATTACCGTTATGTACGGCTTCAAGTGCACCTTTTGCGTGACGGCAGAGCTCTCGGATTTCATCCTGGGAAATTGACGTCGGGCCGCCATTGATATGGCTGACCACATCCGGTTGCGCCTCAAGCACGTCAGCAGCACGCACATCATGAGAGCCTGCGATCGAAGGGCCACCAGTGTGCATGATGGTCTCAATTCCCAATTCCCGACACCAACCGGTAACGCGTGCAGCGTCCGGGCCTTTTGCCACGGTTCCGAGACCAATCTCTCCGATATGCCGAATTCCAGCCGTTTTGATTTCGGCGTAGAAATTGCGGTCAAAATCAAGTTCCGGCACGGGCGCGCCCGCCAGAACCTTGGCACCGGCAGGCCGGAAGTTCGAATAACAACGTTGCGCCACCATCGCCAACGCCTTGACGCCTTCGGCGTCCTTGGGGCGGCCGGGCAGGTGAACTTCGCCCGCCGAGATAAAGCTTGTGACGCCACCGTTCACATTCATTTCAATCCAGCCAAGCTGACTTTGGCGTGGGGTCCAATCGCCGAATACCGGGTGGCAATGCCCATCAATCAGACCCGGCGCGACCGCACAGCCAGAGGCATCAATGATGCGATCCGCATCGCCACCCTCAAAACCCACAATCACGCCATCCTCAATGAGAAGGCAATCGCTGTCGGCAATAGGCGCATCCAGATCACCCGTCAGAAGCAAACTGATGTTCCGGATGAGTGTGCGACCCTTTTCCGGCGTGTCTTTTGGTGCGTCAGCCATCTGATCCCCCATTTGGCGTGTCAAATCATGGTCCAAATCCGAGCCAAGGAAGTCGCACCAACAAGCCGCTCGGCTGTCAGGCTTTCCTTGTCGATTTTCATTAGTATACAAGCGATATTAGAGTGCTTGTGTCAAGACCTTCTGGTCGGCGTCAAGCGTTGTCTGTTTCACGTTGTCTTTCCAGACAAACCTCGTCGGCACATGATACGGGGTGCGTTATTGGCAAAGTTAAACAGATTTTCGAAGTCGCGATTGTTTTGTTCGGCCCACGCTTCGGTTGGCGCTCCGGCAGCGCCTTGCATACCTGCCTACCCATCAGGTTCTTGGGACTAGCAGCAGTGTGTTTTTTCCAAAAAGCGGATTAGTTGGAGTCTCGATCCGGGTCCAAGCCTGGCAACAGTGCGGCTTCGCACTTTGAGTGTGTATAAGGTTGAACAAGAGTTGCGTTTTCAAGGCATTACCCGTGTTCAATGTTCGATAAGTAAACGCTAATTTCGAACTCCTAAGCTGAATATTGTTTGATTCATATATAATGCAAAAAGGGCGCTCTGTTTCCAGAACGCCCTTTAGTACCGCTGCCTGTAAAGAAGGAGGAGTTACAAACAGCGATTGGCTCGGAATACAACGCCGGGTTCGCCGGCCTGCATGATCATTTCGTGACTGACAGCACGTGGCAATGCCCGTGACATGAAGGCGCGCGCAGCATCTATCCGATCTGCATAGTATTCTGGCGATTGTGACCCACCGGCAACCTTGGCCGCACGCGCAATCCGGGCCGACATCCAAGCCGATACGCTCAGCGCCACAATTTCCAGATAGTCGCACGCGCCAGAGAGCACGTCGCCTTGCGCGGTGCTCAGGACCCAGTCAGTCGTACGCCCAAGTCGGGATGCCGCATCGCGCAGGTTACTTTCGACATCCGAAAGGTCTTCACCCAGGTGACCCGCCTCGTCCAGCATGTCGGCGATCAGTCCCTTGACCACGGCACCATTGTCGCCGCGCACTTTGCGCATGACCAAATCGCGGGCCTGAACGGCGTTTGTCCCCTCGTAGATCGCAGTAATCCGAACGTCGCGCACCAATTGCTCGACCCCATAATCCTTAATGAAACCGTGCCCACCATGCATCTGCACAGCCTCATTTGCCATGCGGGATCCCATGTCAGACAGATAGGATTTAACCACCGGAGTCAGCAGCGACAGACGCGCATCCGCCTCTTTGCGCTGTTCAGGCGTATTGGCGCGATGCGCCGCGTCCAACAGACCAGCGCTATAGTAGGCCATCGCACGGGCAGCATCCAGTTCGCCCTGCGCGGTAAGCAACCGGCGACGCACATCCGCATGGGCAATCAGCGGATCAGCCGGACCCATCGGGTTCATAGGTTCCCTGTCCGCGCGTCCCTGAAGGCGTTCGTGGGCATATGATGTCGCAGTCTGAACTGCAGCTTCAGCCACGCCCAACCCTTGCAGGCCAACGGACAGGCGCGCGGCGTTCATCATCACGAACATCGCGGCCAGACCCTTGCCCTCTTCGCCGACAAGCCAGGCTTTAGTGCCCTCGAAGGAAATGGCGCAGGTGGGTGATCCGTGGATACCCATCTTGTTCTCGATCCTGGCAATGGTGATCGTGTTTTGCTCGTTCGTTGTGTTGTGGTCTGCATCCAGCATGTATTTCGGCGCCAGAAACAGCGACAGCCCACTTGGGCCAGGCTGGGCCCCTTCGACCCGTGCAAGGATCAGGTGGGCGACATTTTCCGACATGTCGTGATCGCCCCAGGTGATGAAGATCTTGTTGCCGGTGATGGCATAATACCCGTCATCATTGCGGACGGCCTTGGTGCGGATCAGACCAAGGTCGGTGCCGCAATGCGGCTCGGTTAGGTTCATGGTCCCGGCCCAATTGCCGCTGGTTAGTTGTTGGCAATAAACGATCTTCTGCTCGTCCGAACCATAGGCCATCAAGGCCTCAACAACGCCGAAATTCAACTCGTGGATCAACGCGAACGCCAGATTGGTTCCGGCCATGCCTTCGCGCAGGGCTGCGTGCAGGACAAAGGGCAGTTGCTGACCGCCATACTCTTCCTCCAGCGCCAACGCATTCCAGCCGTCTTCGCAGAACACTTTGTAAGCGTCGCCAAACCCGGGGGCGGCATAGACCTGGCCATCTACCAGCCGAGCGCCGGGGTTGTCGCCGGCCTCGTTGCAGGTGGCGAGATTATCGCGCACGAAACCATTGATCGCATCTACAACGGCAAAGAACGTGTCCTTGTCGCAATGCTCGTAGCCCGGCAGCGCCAGAGTTCTGTCGAGGTCCAGCACCTCATCCAGCAGAAACGCGATATCCCGTTGGGGAAGTTGATAATCCATTCTGCGCTTCCCTTAATTTTTCAGCGGTTTGCCAGTGGTCATAGTGTGGCGCATCCGCTCGATCGTCTTGTCCTGGCGGATCAGACGCATCATGCCCTCGGCTTCCAGCTTATGCAGCGCTTCTTCATCCAGCGTGCCACCATCGCCACCAGCCAGAACATGCGCCGTTTCACGAGCGATCTCGACCGTATAGGGCGCATCTGCCGTCGCTTCGGCCAAAGCGGCCAGCTTTGGTTCCAGCGCAGCGTTGATCGCAGCAGCGTCCAGCGCGATTTCGGCCTTGGCCGGAGCGGCATAGCCATTGACCAGTTCCAAGGCGGCCGATTTCGCGTCCGCCAACAACCGGTCCCGGTTCATCACCACACCATCGCCTGTACGCAGATAGCCGGCATGTTGCGCCATGGGGGCAGACCCCACCATCAGCGCCTTCGAGATGACATCAAATGCAGCTTCGGCCCCTTTTACCGGATCGCCCAATTCCGCTGTCTTGCGCAGCAACAGGGCCGTGGTTCCACCCCAGGCGGGCAACAGACCCACATTGGCCTCGACCAATCCGATGTTGCTTTCCAGCGCGGCCACGACCCGATCTGAATGCATCAGGATTTCACATCCACCACCCAGGGCCAGTCCGCAGGCAGCCGAGATAACAGGAAACGGCGCGTATTTGATCTTGCGCATCGTAGCCTGACCGATGGCAAGTTGCCCTTCGACCAGAGCCAGCTCTCCGGCATCTGCGCGGTCCAACGCCTTTTTAAGGTTGGCACCAACCGAAAAGTGATTGCCGTCCGAACCGATGACCATCGCACTGAAATCACGCCCGACAATTTCCAGCACATCACCGACGCCGGTCATGACCTGATCGTCCAGGGCCGCATTGGGAGCGGTGATCGTCAGCAGCGCGACACCATCGCCCATGTCACGCAGGGCAACGGCTTCGGTGGAGAAAACCGGATCATCCGTGAGGTCCGACGCAAAGATCACTCCGGGTCCGCGCGGTACATCCGCCTGTTGACCTAAGGGCAGCAGAACTTTGCGATCCCGGCCCTGCCCCGAATAGAAGCCGCCACGTTCCGCCGCCAATGCCAGCAAGGGCGGTACGTCCTGACCTTCTTCAGCAAGACGGGCAACAATCTTGGCTACGCCGATCTTATCCATCAGGCGGAACGGGCCCATGCGCCAGTTGTATCCCAACTCCATCCCCGCATCGACGGCCGCCGGGCTGCCGGTGATTTCAGGCACGCAATAGGCAGCATAGGAAAGGGTCGCACTCATAACGGCCCAGGCGTAGTCAGCCAGCCGGTCACCCTTTTGGTCGATGAAATCAATTCCAAAAGTCTTCGCCAGTTCCGGCGCCTTGGTTCGAGGGCGGTACTCCAGCGTGGTAAGGTCGATGGCTTGGGCAACGGTCTTTCCCGCCACGTCTCTGGACCGGCGATAAAACCCCGATCCATCACCTTTACGCCCGACATAACCTTTTGCCGCCATCCGATCGAACGTATCGACACCCTCGGTGTGGATCTGTTGCGGATCGTCGGCCTCAAGCAGCGACCGCATCGACAGGCGCGACTTGCCCATCAGGTCGATGCCTACCAGGTCGAACAGACCAAAAATCCCAGTTCCGGGAACACCGAAGGGGCGCGACAGAACGGCGTCGGCCTCTTCAACCGCGATACCACGCGCGACGGCCTCTCGGACAGCAGCGTTCATCCACAGTCCGCCCAGACGGTTGGCGATAAATCCAGGGCGGTCGTTGCAGGGCACAACGGTTTTGCCCAGTCGTTCATCACTATAGGCACGTGCGCGTTCCGCAACCGACGGATCGGTGTCGGGACCCGTCACGAGCTCAAGAAGGCGCATATATCGCGGTGGGTTGAAGAAATGGGTGATAATAAATCGTCTGCCCAACCCTTCATCCAAATCAGCCACCAGATCTGCCAGCGGTATTGTCGAGGTATTCGAGCTCAGGATAGCGTCATCGCGCAAATTCGGTGCGATTTTGGAATAGAGCTCACGTTTGACCCCGACATCCTCCAACACAACTTCGACCACCCAATCGCACGTCGAAAGCTGATCCAGATCATCGTCCAGATTGCCAGCTGTTAGCCGCCCCGCGTAAGCGGGATCAGCCAGTTGCGGAGTGAGGCCCTTGGTCATACGTGCGATGGCGCCCTTGGCCAGCGCAGAACGATCCTCTGCCCCTTCGGGCACAATATCCAGCAGAACCACCTGCGCGCCGGCATTGGCGAAATGCGCGGCGATACCCGCGCCCATAACGCCCGAGCCGATAACTGCGACTTTGTTAATCTCGCTCATTTACAGGACCTCAAACAGGCCAGCCGCGCCCATGCCGCCGCCAATACACATGGTGGCGACAACATACTTCGCGCCGCGTTTCTTGCCCTCGATCAGCGCGTGGCCGACCATGCGAGTGCCCGACATGCCATAGGGGTGGCCCACGGAAATCGCGCCGCCATCGACGTTCAAGATTTCATTCGGGATACCAAGTTTGTCACGGCAATACAGGGCCTGTGACGCAAACGCCTCGTTCAGTTCCCACAGGCCTATATCGTCCATCTTGAGGCCATTGCGTTCCAGCAATTTCGGCACTGCAAACACCGGGCCAATACCCATCTCATCGGGTTCGCAGCCTGCAACGACATAGCCCACATAACGACCCAGCGGTTCCAGTCCCCGCTTTTCGGCCAGCTTTTCTTCCATCACGACCTGCGCCGAGCCACCGTCGGACAGCTGCGAGGCGTTCCCGGCCGTGATCCATTTGTCCTCACCCATGACCGGAGCCAGAGCCTGCAAGCTTTCCAGCGTGGTCGACGGGCGGTTGCATTCATCCTGAGCCAGCGTGACCTCTTCATAGGTGATCTCGCCGGTTTCCTTGTTCTTGTTCGCTTTGGTGACGGTGATCGGAACGATCTCGTCATCGAACTTGCCCGCCTCTTGCGCCGCGGCAGTGCGCTGTTGCGACTGCAGGGCAAACGCGTCCTGCGCCTCGCGGCTGATACCGTAGCGGTCGGCAACGGTATCAGCGGTCTGGATCATCGGATCATAGAAACCGGGGATGTTTTGGTCGATCCAGCCCTCTTTCAGTCGATAGGTGTTGTCGCGCCCCATCACCAGCGAGATGCTCTCGGCACCACCGCCGACAACCATGTCACAGCCGTCGACCATGACCCGTGAACAGGCGCGTGTCAAAGCCTCAAGGCCCGACGAGCAGAACCGATTGATCGTCTGGCCCGACGCGGTGACGGGCAGGCCGGCGCGCATGGCAACCTGGCGGCCCAGATTTCCGCCATTCGCCCCTTCCGGCACGGCGTTACCAATGATCACATCTTCGATCTCGGACGGATCAACACCGGCGCGTTTAACTGCCTCGGAAACGGCGTAGCCACCATAGACGGCGGGGTGCGTGTCATTGAAGGCACCGCGGAAGGCTTTGCCAATGGCTGTACGGGCGGTCGAGACGATAACGGCAGAACGCATGGTTTTGATCCTTGAAGGCAGAAATTAGTTGTCTGTTGGAAGCTTGTAGTTCGCGAATTGCTCACGCAGGTGCAGCTTCGAGACCTTGCCAGTCGCGGTGTGCGGAAGCTCGGCCTGGAACACCACATCGTCGGGTGTCCACCACTTGGCAATTTGACCGTCATAGAGCGCCAGAACATCCTCGCGGCGAACATCCGATCCCTCACGCTTGACCGCAACGATTAACGGGCGTTCATCCCATTTTCGGTGCTTGGCGGCGATACAGGCGGCTTCCAGAATGTCCGGGTGGCTCATGGCGATGTTTTCAAGATCAATCGACGAAATCCATTCGCCGCCCGATTTGACGACATCCTTGGTCCGATCCGTCAGACGCAGATAGCCCTTGGGGTCGATCGCCGCGACATCACCGGTGATGAACCAGCCGTCTGCGGTAAAGGCATCGGCACCGGCCCCACCCCAATAGCTTTCAGCAACCCAATGGCCGCGCACCTGCAACATGCCAGAGGCAACACCGTCATGTGGCAGCCGCTCGCCTTCGTCATTGACGATACGCATCTCGACGCCATAAAGCGCGCGCCCCTGTTTGGTCTTCAGTGCGAGGCGGTCATCGATCGGCAGTTTATCCTCGCCCCATTTGGGCACCGAAAGCGTGCCGACGGGGCTCAATTCGGTCATGCCCCAACCATGCACAACGTCGATCCCGTGCCCTTTCTCGATTTGCTCGATCAGGGACAGCGGCGCGGCCGATCCCCCCATCATCGCGCGTTTGACCGTTTTCAAAGTGGTGCCCTGCTGATCCAAGTATTCAAACAAGGCCAGCCAGACAGTCGGCACACCCGAGATAATCGAGACCTCTTCATCGTCCATTAGTTCCAGAAGAGAGGCCGGGTCCATCCCCGGTCCCGGCATAACCAGCTTGGTGCCGTTCATCACGGCCGCATAAGGAATTCCCCAGGCACAGGCGTGGAACATGGGCACCACCGGCAAGGTGGCGTCGCGAGAACTCAGCGCCAGCCAGTCGCCGCCGGACACGCCCATAGCATGCAACACGGTTCCACGGTGGGAATACAGAACACCTTTGGGATTGCCGGTTGTGCCAGATGTGTAGCACAGCGCCATGGCTGCATTTTCGTCCAGGTCAGGCCAATCATAGGTCTCGGGCCTGCCCGCAATCAGGGATTCATAATCGCTGACTGTTGTCCTCATCTGGGGCACCTGATCCGGGCAGGTCAGGCTGTACCAACCGCGAACGCTGGGGCAGCGAGCCGAGACCGCATCAATCAGCGGCGAAAAAGTCGTGTCGAAGAACATATGCATATCTTCGGCGTCATTGATGATGAACGCGATCTGATCAGGATGCAGACGCGGGTTGATCGTGTGACAGATCGCGCCGATGCAAGCCAACGCATAGTACAATTCAAGATGGCGATTGTTGTTCCAGGCCAACGTCGACACACGGTCACCCGGCCCCACGCCCAGCTCGGTCAAAGCATGTGCCAGTTGTTGTGTCCGCCGACCCATGTCCGCAAAAGTGTAGCGGTCAATGGTCATGTCCGTATTGCGCCAAACGATCTGAGCCTCGGGATGAGCACCCATTCCGTGACGGAAGATGCTGGTCACAGTCAGCGGCATCGTCATGATCTGGCCGGTTAGCGTTGTCTTTTCAGTGCTCATTCGTAACTCCCAATGGGTATTGCCGCGCAACTGTGTCGGTCACAGAGGTGCGGTTGGCATTTCTCCGATGTCCTGTTCGATCTGCCAGGACATCTGCAAGACGCCCAGATCGTCAAAGCGGCGTCCGACCAATTGAATACCGATCGGCAGACCGTTTCGGTCCAGTCCGACCGGGATGCTGGATGCGGGTTGCTCGGTCAGGTTGAAGAGAAATGTATTGGCCCAGCTTTCGAACGGTTTTTTGGGATCAGACCCCGGCAGTTCGGCAGCAAAAGCGGTGTCAGGGGTCGACGGCAGCAGGACAAAATCATAACCGTCAATCAGCGCCAGCGCCCGTTCACGCAATGCCTGCGTATGGTCGTAGTTCCGCTGATGCTCGACCGCAGATAAAGCGCGTGCATCATTGGTCCAGTTCCGGATGTAGGTCGTTTTTGCCTGCTCAGTCTCGGGCCGACGCATCAGTTCGGACAGAGTTCGGATCTTGTAGAACGCTTCGGTAGGGGCCCAATCTGTACGGCTGAACGGCGCGGCTTCAAGATAAGAGATCCGAACGCCCATATCTCGCAAAACCTGCGCTGTCCGTTCCAGCGCCGCCTGCACATCCTCAGCCACCGGTTCGCCCAGACCAAGCTCGGGGACAACCAGAACCGACATGCCATTATTGTCTCCCCGCGTCAGACGCGAGACATAGTTCACGCCGTCCCGCTCTAAAGCCGCGAAATCGCGCGGATCTTCACCGGTCAGCACGTTCATATGCAGCGCGACATCGCCAAAATTGCGCGCCAATGGCCCTGCCGTGATCGCCGGGCTGTTGCAGACATAGTAGGGCACCCGTCCCTGGCTGGGTTTCAGGGCGGTTAACCCGCAATACGAGGCCGGAAGGCGGATCGATCCCACTATATCGGTGCCAATTGAAACCGGCTCGATCCCCGCGGCAACACTCGCGGACGCCCCCGAAGACGATGCACCCGTCGTGCGCGACACATCCCATGGATTGCGGGTAACGCCGTGCTTTGAACTCACGCCACCCGCAAGAATGCCATAGTCGCACATTGTGTTCTTGCCCAGGATCACGGATCCGGCCTCGCGCATACGCGCAACGGTCGGGTGATCAGTTGTGCTGATCACGACTTCGCCTGCTGCCGATCCGCGATAGGCGGGCATACCGACACAATCTATTGCGTCTTTGACTGTTGTTGGCACGCCGTCCAGCGGCCCCAACGGAATGTTGTCGTGCCAACGCTTTTCCGACGCTCTGGCTACATCAAGCGCATGCTCGGCATCCACATGGTAAATCGCATTGATCTGGGGATTGACCGCTTCGATACGGTCCAGCGCAGCCTGCGTGACCTCGACCGGGGAAAGCTCCATCCGGGCAAAGGCCTGCACCATGGCACGCGCCGAAAGTTGAGAATAAGGGGCCGTCATTTGTTGGAATACTGGCTCGATCAGATAGGGGGGATCAGTCTTCGGTGCGCTGGACGTAGTAGACCTTGGCTGCAATCTTCCAGCCCTCGACAGTGCGCACCAGCGACAGGTAGTCGATGAAGTATCGCGGCTGAACTGCGCAGTCGATCTTGACAAAGGCCGTGTTCGGCCCTGATTGGTCGATCGAGATTGTATGGCCATAAACCGGATATCCTTTGGATTTCGGGCTTTCGCGGCCGCCGATAACCTCTTTGTATTTCTTCAGCGTCATGTGGGTATAACTGCCATCCTCGTTGGCACAGCAAAGATCACACTCCGGCAGAAACATTTGGTCGGTTTTGCTGATGTCTCCGTCATGCAGGTTTTTGATGTACGCCTGCATAAGGGTTTCAATCTCGGCGAATGCGGTCATGCTATGTCCTTGGTCGTGAGTGTCGTGAAACGCGGATGGCGTTGGCCGTCAGGCCGCCTTGTCGGCAAGCAAAGCCCGACGGTACCTTTTCAGGTCTTCAATCGAGCCGACCTTCAGGCCATGTCGGGCTCCAAACTCGAGCAGATCTGGCAGGCGCGCCATTTCACCCTCATCATTCATTATCTCGCAGATCACACCGGAATCTCCCTGCCCGGACAGACGGGCCAGATCGACTGCGGCCTCGGTATGGCCTTCGCGCTGCAGAACGCCATCCGGTTGCGCCACCAATGGAAACATGTGCCCGGGTGAGATCAGATCTGTCGAACAACCGCTATCGGACGCCAAAAGCGCGATGGTCCGCGCCCGATCGCTGGCGGAAATACCGGTGGTGGTTCCCTCTTTCGCGTCTACCGAAATGGTGAACGCCGTATGATGCGGATCCGTGTTGAACGCTGTCATCGGCCTAAGGCTGAACTGCTCCGCCCGATGGGGCGGAATAGCCATGCAGATCAGACCCCGGCCATATCTTGCCATGAAGTTCACAGCGGCCGCATCCGCGCAGGCTGCCGGGATCACCAGATCGCCTTCGTTTTCGCGGCTTTCATCGTCGACAAGGATCACCATGCGGCCTTGTTCACAATCCGCGATGATCTCCTCGATGGGCGACAGCCGGTAAACCTCATGCAGGTCAAACATTGTCTTCCCCTTATCCGTTCAGAGGTTTGATAACGCCTTCGGCAAATTCGATCAGGGCTTCCTGCTCGATCTCATCGCCAAAGTAATTCACGTGGTGCCAGACAAAGAATTCCTCGATCTGATACCGCTCGGCCAGTTCACCGACCTGATCCAGAACCTGCTGGCGCGAACCATCCCAGACGCGACCCAGCGGCACGTGATACGGCGGCGCGTCATAGGCCGAGAACCAAAGGTTATCGAACATTTCGCGATACTGTTTGGTCTTGGCTGGGGTCTTGCCCATCATCAGATGCGCACCCAGTGCTAGAACATCGTTGTTGGTGGTTTGCGGCAGCCCGTTTTCATGTGCGGCCTTCAGACAGCTCTCAAGGATCACCGGCATGAATTCTTCTTTATCGGCGGTTACGAAGGATACCATCTTGGCCCCTTCCGACGCCCAGAACTTGGCGGTTTCCATCGAGTAGGAGAACGGCGCGTACACTTTCGGGTGTGGCTTCTGCAGCGGGCGCGGAACGATGCCCGACTTGCGCAGAATCTTGTTTTCATCAACCGGGCTGTCACCACCCCACAGCTTTGTCGGGTTGAACTCCCACTCGACGTTCGACGGGAAGTTCCAGAACTCGCCCTGATGTTCGGTCAGGTCGTCGGTCCATAGCGACTTGATCAGGCGCCAGTTTTCATACAGCGCGCGGCGGTTGCGCTGATCGGCCTCGGATTTGTCGGATTCAGCCGAGGTGATGTCCAGATGCTGGCCCATGGTTGCGGTCCAGCGCGGCGTGTTCCCCCGCGAGAAACCTGCGAACACGCGGCCGCCGGTCATGTGGTCCAGCATTGCGATGTCTTCAGCCGTTTTGATTGGGTTCATCGCGGTCAGGTTCATCCCCAACTGACCCACCGTGAAGTTCTTGGTGTGCTGGGCGATGTACATATTCCAGAACAGCGGGTTCGTGGTGCATTCAACGCCTTCGACCTGCATGTGATGTTCGGTCAGACAGAAGCCATCATACCCAAGCTCTTCGGCCAGAACCATCTGATCACGCAGGGTGAGCATCATCTTGTTAAACCGCGCTGGATCACGTCCGGCAAGCTGAGTGTCCTCACCATGTTGGCGTGCGAATGGAATGGCGAGAATCTTGAACTTCATGCAGGCGTCTCCCAGCGTGTTACTGAACGTTCACTAACATTCCCATATGACCAGTAATTCCGTCAAGCCCCGAAATGAGTTTCCCGACGTCGCCACGATGCTGCGACGATTTCCAACTGGACAACACATAGGGATTTCAACATGTTGCCTTCAGGTAAGGACCCAAGGAGGCAGACCGGGTGTTTTTGTATTCCGCCGCGCAAGTTGATGAATTTATTAAGAAATCGCAGCTGGATGGCGTTTGTGTCGCGTTAGCGATTGAAGCCGCACGCGAAGAACTCAAACGCCTTGGGGAAACACTGCGCCCGACACTGGTCAATACTTCCGCGACGAATCTGGCAACCCCTGGACAGGGGCAGGTCGAAGCTCAGGCCATGCGCATGTCGCCAGAGGATTCGTCGCTGAGTTCGTACCGTGTCTCGATCGTTCAAGCCGGGCACAATCCTGGCGAGGCCACCACGCTGATGGAAGTGACGTGCACGTTCTCTGTCGATGCGCAACTGGCAGAGACGCCAAAACCCGCTCTGCCCGAAAAGCCGCCCCGCGCTCTGTCGGACACCGCCGAGGAGCGGAGACGGCAGATATTTGAGGGCGCGTGCAAAGTGATTGCCAAACACGGATTCGGCAATGCTTCCATGCGCGAGATCGCCAAAGAATCCGGCCTGTCGGTTCCGCTGATGTACAAATATATCAAGGACAAGGACGACATACTGCACCTGATCACGACGATGTGCATGCAGGACATCATCGACTTTTTCGATACCGGGAAGCTGTTTACAGGACCCGCGGATCAGAACCTTGAAAAAGCGATAGATCGGTACATCGACTACATCGGGAAAAACCGCCGCTATATCAATCTGGTCTATTCGGAAACCCGGTCGATGTCCGCTGAGAACCGTGCGCGCGTTTTCGATATGGAACGTGATTTCATGGGGCGCTGGAAAGGTATTCTGGACAAAGGGGTCGAGCAGAAAGTGTTCCGCCCCATGAACACAGAGTTGATGGCCAACTATCTGTATTTCCTGTGCAACGTCTGGTCACTCCGGCATTGGAGCATCGGAAAGTTCCCGGAAAGCGAGATCAGGACCAGTCTGAAGGCGCTCATCATGGATGGGGTTTTGGCAGAAGCAGGCTCGGCGAAGAAGTCCTGAGTCACCCTAGTTGGCCTATATGCAACCCCCCTGAGTTCCAAGCGCAAGTTCCTGTCGCTTCTGGGCTATTTGGTCGCAAACCAACTTGCGGCACTTAGCGGCCGTGTCAAACTGCGTATATGACACCGCTCAGTAGTCCAAACCCTCTGGATCGCCGTGCAACCGGTTGTGACCTCGTCGTCAGTGGATGATCGCAGGCGTTCAGCGCCCATTGCTTTCTGCCCAGATAACGGACACTTCGGACAGCTTCATGACATCTCAATCCCTGCGCCTGGCCATAGATATCGGCGGCACCTTTACCGATACAGTACTCGTCTCGGGCGAAGAGGCCATATTAGCCTCGACCAAGACGCTCACGACGCATCAAAATCCAGCCGATGGCGCGATGGAGGGCGCAAAACGTGTCATGGCACAATCGCGCCGGTCGCTGAATGAGGTGACTGGCTTCATCCACGGCACGACACTGGCGACCAACGCGTTGATCGAACGTCGCGGCTCTGTTGTGGCGACCGTCACGACCGAAGGTTTTCGCGATATTCTGGAAATCGCGTATGAGCGGCGGTATGCGCAATATAACATCAACCTTGAAAAGCCAGACCTGCTGGTGCCACGCGAACGGGCGTTGACCATTCGCGAACGGATGGATGCCGGAGGGGATGTACTGATCCCGTTGGACACCAGCGCAATTGATGCGCTGCTGATTGAATTGGATGCCAGCGGGGCGGATGCTGTCGCAATCTGTTTGTTGCATGCCTATGCCAACCCATCGCACGAACGCAGGTTGCGCGACATTCTGGCGGAAAAACGCCCCAGCCTGACAGTTTCAATTTCCTCTGATGTAAGCCCAGAGGCGCGCGAGTTTGACCGGCTTTGCACTACGGTCGCCAATGCCTACATCCAACCGTTGATGGAAAGTTACCTGGCGCGGTTTGCCACTCGGTTTCAGGCAGAAGGCGTGAAATGTCCGATCCTGATGATGACGGCCAGTGGCGGAATGTGCACCGTTCAGACGGCCTCGCGCTTTCCGATCCGCCTGGTCGAAAGCGGCCCGGCAGGCGGGGCAATTTTGGCCGCACGCATCGCAGCGCGATCCGGGATTGACGGGGTGTTGTCTTTCGACATGGGCGGGACGACCGCGAAGCTTTGCCTGATTGACAAGGCAAAGCCGCAAACTTCGCGTCAGTTTGAAATCGCGCGCGCGGCGCGGTTCATCAAGGGATCGGGCATGCCTGTGCGCATCCCTGTTGTCGAAATGATTGAGATCGGGGCGGGTGGCGGTTCCATCGCCGGGGTCGACCGGCTGGGGCGTTTGACTGTGGGCCCAAAATCGGCCGGATCAGAACCCGGTCCCGTTGCCTTTGGCCGTGGGGGTACCGAACCAACCGTGACCGACAGCGACATAACCTTGGGCTATATCGTACCCGACACATTTGCCGAAGGGTTTATCAAAATCGATTCAGAAGCACCGAAAGCCGCGCTGAGCCGGGTCATCGGGGCGCGACTGGAGACAGACGCCGCAGGGGCCGCCGACGGTGTCAGTCGTATCGTCGATGAAAGCATGGCCAGCGCTGGCCGGATGCATGCCGTGGAATCGGGCAAGGACCTTGGATCGCGTACGATGATCGCGTTTGGTGGCAACGGGCCCCTGCACGCAAGCCGAGTGGCGCGTTCAGCCGGGGTTAGCCGCATCGTGATTCCGCCCAATCCGGGCGTCGGCTCGGCAGTCGGATTTCTGTTTGCTCCGGTCAGTTTTGAGATCGTCAGATCTCGCTATTCTCTGCTTGAAACGTTGGATCTAAACGGCGTCAATACCCTGCTCTCCGACATGATCGATGAGGCAAGCGGCGTAGTTGCCCAAGGCGCAGGTGGTGCGCCCACCAGAGTACAACGCACAGCCTTCATGCGCTATAACGGTCAGGGGCACGAGATCGAAATCGCCCTGCCCGACCGAGACTTAAACTTGAACGATGTGGAACCTCTCACCGCTGCGTTCGAGGCGGAGTATCGCAAGCAATTCTCGCGCCCAGTACCGGGGATGCAAATCGAGATCCTGAATTGGGCCGTCCGGGCCGCGACACCTGACGCGGAAATTCCAATGTTGCCGGAAACACCTACTTTGACAACGATCACTCCTGCCCAAACCCGCCCGATCATCTGCGACGTGGATGGTCAGATCAAACAAGCTGGTTTTGTGTCACGCGACATCCTGAATCCTGGCGACCGGATCTACGGACCAGCGCTGATTACGGAAACGCAGACCACCACTTTGGTCTCAGCTGATTTCTCCGCGCATGTGGACGCAATGGGTAACCTCATCCTTATCCAAGACAAGAAAGGAGGCGCATGATGGCTGCCGATCTTTCCCCTGCCCACCTGCAAGTCATGTGGAACCGACTGCTTGCGGTGGTCGAAGAACAGGGCCAGACACTGATCCGCGCCGCGTTCTCACCCATTGTGCGGGAATGCGGTGATATCTCAGCCGGAATCTTTGACGCCGAAGGTCGGATGCTCGCACAGGCGGTCACTGGAACACCGGGACACATCAACACGATGGCCGCGGCCGTGATGCACCTGCGCGACCATTTCCCGGTTCAGGACATGAAGCCCGGCGATATCTACATGACCAATGACCCATGGTTGGCCTCGGGGCATTTGAACGACTTTCTGCTGATGATGCCCGTTTTCAAAAACGGGCGGGTCGTTGGCTTTACCTCGTGCACATCGCATCTTGTGGATCTTGGCGGTCTTGGCATGGGACCTGAAGGGTCTGATATCTATGATGAGGGCCTGCTGATCCCGCCTTGCAAGCTGGTCGATCAAGGAGTGCCGAACGCCCTGCTGCTGGACATTGTCCGCGCCAACAGCCGCGAGCCCATCGCAAATGAAGGCGACATATACGCGCTGATCGCCTGCTGTGAAGCGGGCGGTGTTCGTCTGCTCTCAATGATGGATGAGTTCGGGGTTGGCGATCTGGATCAACTGGGCAGCTATATTATCGACACCTCGCGTCGCGGAACGCTTGAGGCGATCGCTGAAGTTCCGGCAGGTGTTTATGAAAACCTCTTGAAGATGGACGGCTATGAAAGCGAGTTGGAGCTGCACGCTACCTTGACGGTCAGCGCGCAGGGTATGCACGTGGACTTTACCGGAACCTCGGGCTGTTCGCGTAAGGGCATCAATGTTCCATTGAACTATGCCACTGCCTATACCGTATTCGCCCTGCGCTGTATCGTGGGGTCCGATATCCCGAATAACGCCGGATCATTGGAGCCATTTACTGTGGACGGTCCAATAGGGTGCATCCTGAACGCTCAGCGCCCTGTACCAGTCGCGATGCGGCACACGCTTGGGCAGGTCACACCAGATCTGGTGCTGGGTTGCCTACATCAGGCCCTACCAGATCAAGTGCCCGCCGAGGGTGCGTCCTGCATGTTTGATCTGCCGATGCGGCACGCCCCCGAAGTGGCCCGCGACGGCGGTCAGGAATTCGCGGTCGAGCCTGTGCATAATGGCGGCACCGGCGCGCGGCCACACGCGGACGGCCTGTCCGCAACCGCATACCCTTCAGGCGTGTTCGGATCACAAGTCGAAATCACGGAAAGCGTGGCCCCCGTCACTATCTGGAAGCGCGAGTTGCGCCCGGACTCCGGGGGCGCAGGCAAGTATCGCGGTGGTCTGGGCCAGCGAATTGAGATGACATCAGCCAATGGGGCGCCATTCATCGTATTCTTGTCGGTCGAGCGCCTCAAGTTCCCCGCCCTTGGTCGCATGGGCGGGCGCCCCGGCGCACCAGGGCGTATCCGTTTCCGCGATGGTGATAACGACATCCCAGGCAAAGGGGAACTGCGCGTCGAAGCCGGCGACTATCTGATCTTTGAAACTCCTGGCGGCGGTGGTTTTGGCGACCCGGTTCAACGGGATCCGCAGGCAATTTCCCTTGATCTGCATCGAGGGCTGATCAGCGCAGAAGGCGCAAACTCTTACAGAGGTACATCATGATCCGTCCGGTTCCGCACATTGGGTCGATGGCGGCCTATGCTTTGGCCGACCTTGGAGATGAAGACACCATCTCGCTGGCCCAGAATGAAAGCGCTTTTCCCACAAGCCCCGCTGCCATCAAAGCGGGCCGCGACGCAATGAGCGATCTGCAACTGTACCCCGATCCGGAATGGTCGGACCTACGCGCTGCAATCGCCGAAGTGCATAACGTCGATCCGACACGAGTGCTTTGCGGTGCGGGCTCGATGGAGCTTATTGGCTGTTTGATCCGCGCTTTTTCCGGGCGCGGCGACAGGGTTCTCGGCACAGATTATGGGTATGCTTTTGTCGCCTCAGCGTCTGCTCAGGTTCAGGCCGACTACGTCAGGGCGCGCGAGGTGGACCTGACAGTATCCGTAGACGATATCATTGTCGCGGTGACCCCCGAAACGCGGATCGTGTTTGTTTGCAACCCCGGCAACCCGACCGGCACTCTGATCCCCAACTCCGAAATCTTACGCTTGCGAGACGGCTTGCCCGCTGATGTTCTACTAGTCGTTGATCAGGCCTATGCTGAATTTGCCGATCAGATACATGACCCGGCAGAAGTCTTCTCGCTGACCGATCGGGGGGACACAGTGGTCTTACGCACCTTTTCCAAAGCTTATGGTCTGGCGGCTGCGCGCGCAGGGTGGGGGTATTTCCCCTCAGAGATTGCGACGGAGCTGCGCAAATTGCTCAACCCGAACAATATTTCCATTGCTTCGCAGGCAGCGGCGGCGGCTGCGATCCGCGATCAGGCGCATATGCAGGATGTGGTTGCCCGAACGGGTGAAATACGAGACCGATATGCCGAAGAATGTCGCGCGTTGGGCCTGACCGTTCCCCAAAGCCACACGAACTTTGTGCTATTGCGTTTTGCCTCGACCCAAGAGGCACAACGGGCAGATTTAGCGCTGCGGGCCGACAATCTTCTGATGCGCGGCATGGGAGGTTACGGTCTAAGCGACTGCCTGCGCGCCACAATATGCGAGGAAGCGGTCATGGATCGATGCCTTTTAGCCTTAAAAGGAGCGCTCGCATGACCGAAACACGAACTGCCGCAAAAATCGGTGTTCTGGTGCCCTTCACAAACACAAATCTAGAACCGGATTTGGAATTACTGAGACCGCCTAATACCACAATCCATTTTCAACGCATGGGCGGGTATGACGTGGATGAAATCCCCGGCTCGGACCAGATGGCGGGGTTGGGCGCATCGGATATCAGTCACGACTTGCGAATGATCTCGGGCGTGCGACCGGATGTTGTGTTGTATGGCTGCACCTCGGCGACGCTGACGCATGGGCCATCCTTTGACGCAGAACTGGCACAACAGATTAAGGCAGGATCTGGCGCGATTTCTCTGACCGCCGCGGGTGCGCTGATCGCAGGGATCAAAGCCGTCGGCGCGACAAAGGTTGGCTTTTCGTCACCCTATTTGGGCGAAATCAATTTACAGGCGATGGATTTCATGGCCCGCAACGGAATTTCGACCGTCAATTGTGCAGACGTGGGCCGCGAACTTGGCAATTATGGGCAAGGTGAATTAACCCCGGACGAGGTTTTTGAACTGGCCTGCCAGGCCGATCACCCGGATGCGCAAGCCATCGTGCTAAGCTGCACAGACATGCGCTCAGTCGAAGCGATCGAACAAATTGAGGCCGCGCTGGACAAACCCGTCATCACCTCAAATCAAGCGATGGTCTTCTGCCTGATGAAGGCATTGAACCTGCCGCAACACGAAGCATTGCCCGGGCGTCTGTTCGACGCCCTGTGACCCGCAGATGGCGGTTTGCGTCACACCAGCAGGATAGCAATGTTTGAATAATGTTCAGGACCTTGAATGACGCTGCCACCCAATCAAGCTGAAAAAGGCAAACAAAATGGCGGCGACACAGACGATGGAAGGTCCTGCGGGCGTGTCAAAAACATAGGCCGCCCGCAACCCTGCTACGGCGGACGTCGCCCCGATTGCTGCAGCAATCAGAGCCATGGTTTCAGGCGACCGTGCCAGACTGCGCGCTGCAGCGGCCGGTATTATTAGCATCGCCGCGATCAACAGAACGCCCACAACCTTGATTGCAACTGCCACCGTGATTGCCAGTGCAATCGTCAGGATCAATTGTTCACGCTTGGGGTCGAACCCACTGGCATAGGCCAGTTCTTCATTCAACGTCGCTGTCAACAGCTGGGACCAGCGCCAGGCGATCAAAACGACGACCAGTGCGGCTCCACCCCAGATAACGGCCAGATCCGAGCGTGACACGGCCAGGATATCGCCAAACAAATAGGCCATCAAATCGATCCGGACACCAGAAAGGAATGAGACCGCGACAAGACCAAATGCCAAAGCGGAATGCGCCATGACCCCCAGCAAGGTATCCATTGCGTACCCGCGACCTGCCAACAATGTCACCGTCAGTGCCATCAGCAGTGCAACAGCCAACGCTCCTGTAAAAACCGATATCTGAAAGGTTAGCGACAGGGCGATGCCAAGGATGGCGGCGTGCGCTGTGGCATCGCCGAAATAGGCCATACGTCGCCATACTACGAAACACCCCAGCGGCGCTGCAGCAAAGGCCACGCCCACTCCGGCCAGTGTGGCCCGGGTCATGAAATCATCAAGCATTATTCTGCGGCTTCCTGTGAGTCTTTTCCATGATGATGATCGTGGTTGTGATCATGGTCATGGCGGTAAAGAGCCAGCGCACCCCCCGTTCCGGTTCCGAACAACGCGCGGTATTCCGGGGCCGAGGCCACCACCGCCGGAGATCCCTCGCAACAGACATGGCCGTTGAGGCAGATCACTCGGTCGGAGGCACTCATAACCACGTGTAGTTCATGGCTTATCATGATGATTGCGCACCCTGTTTCGCGGCGCACATCTTCGATCTGGCGGTAAAACGCAGCCGATCCGGGCTGGTCCAACCCTTGCGTAGCCTCATCCAACAGCAGGATTTCTGGTCGGTTGATCAATGCCCGCGCCAGCATCACGCGCTGGAACTGACCACCCGAAAGCTGCGACATCTGGCGCTTGAGAAGATCAGGTACGCCCGCTGTATCCAACGCCGTCTTGCAATCCTTCTTGGACGCACGATGGGTCAACCGCATGAACCGTTCAACGGTGATCGGTAGGGTCGGGTCGATATGAAGCTTCTGTGGGACATACCCAATTTTCAACCCCGGCTTTCGTTTTACCTGTCCTGCAGACGGTTTGGTCGCACCGATTATGGCGCGCAGAAGACTTGTCTTACCCGAACCGTTGGGACCGACAATTGTCACGATTTCGCCAGGCTCGACACCCATGTTGACATGCTTCAACACAGTATTGGCCCCATAGCTTACGCTAAGGTCTTCTACGGTAATCAGGTTCATTTCTACGCCTTTTCGGTGCAGTCGGGGCAAACACCTTCGGCTTCTACAACGGTCCGTTCAATCTCGAAACCCACCGCCCGTGCCGCCGCGCCCAGCTCTCCTTTTGCAGGTGCGGAATGAGTTTCGGCGACGGCATCACATTTCCTGCAGATCATGAAGGCCGGGGAATGTGTCGCCCCGGGGTGGGCGCATGCGACAAACGCGTTCAAACGTTCGATTTTGTGGACAAACCCGTTGTCGACCAAAAAATCGAGGGCGCGGTAGGCTACAGGTGGCTGCGACCCGAAGCCTTCGTCGCGCAATCGATCTAGTATCGAATAAGCGCCAAGGGCCCGATGTTCCTGCAGCAGCATTTCCAGAACCTTGCGCCGAACGGGCGTCAGGCGCAGACCTTCTTCTTTGCACCGAGTTTCGGCAACAGCAAGGCTGCTTTCGACGCAATGGGAGTGGTCATGCTTTTGAAATCCGACGAGGGCGGAGTCATCAGCAGGTGCAGGTCTCGTCTCACTTGTCATGTTATTCCATATCATGTATGCCGCCGGCAACGTTATAAAATCACATAGAGGGTTTGATGTCCAGAAAGCTTCTTCCTGTTTCGATCACGGCTGCGTTGATGGGGGGCACAGCGATGGCCGACGCCCCGAGTGTTGCAGTTGATATTGCACCGGTGCATTCGCTGGTGGCGCGCGTAATGGAGGGTGTAGGTACACCAAACCTGATCGTGCAACCCGGCGCATCCCCGCATGAATACAACCTCCGTCCTTCCGAGGCCGACGCGCTTCAGAACGCAGATCTGGTCTTCTGGATTGGCGAAGACCTGACACCTTGGATGGAAGGCGCAGTCGAAACGCTGGCCGACGGTGCAACGGTCACAACACTGCTGGAAGCTGACGGGACCGTCCTGCTGGACTTCCGCGAAGGTGCTCTGTTTGAGGCGCACGATCACGGCGATGATGAGCACGCTGAAGGTGATGATCATGATGACCACGGCGACGAGCATGCCGAAGGCGAAGATCATGACGACCACGATCACGAGGATCACGCTGACGAAAAAGATCATGACGATCACGACCACGGCGATGAGCATGCCGAAGACAAGGATCATGATGACCATGACCACGGCGACGAACATGCCGAAGGTGAAGATCATGATGACCACGGCGACGAGCATGCTGGCCACGATGACCATCATGACCACGCGCATGGCGATCACGATCCGCATGCCTGGCTTTCGCCGGAAAATGCCAACAACTGGCTGAACGTGATTGCTGCGCAGCTTTCCGCGGCGGACCCAGACAATGCAGGCGCCTATTTCGCAAATGCAGCTGCGGCACGTGAAGAGATGGCAGCACTCTCAGCAGAGATCAACCAAGCTCTGGAACCCGTTCGCGGTGGCAACTTTATCGTTTTTCACGATGCCTATCAGTACTTTGAGAACGCCTTTGATTTCCCGGCGTCAGGTGCGATTTCCATCGGGGATGCTTCAGACCCCAGCCCAGCGCGGATTGCCGAGGTCCAGGGACGCATTCGTGAAGAAGGGATAAATTGCGTTCTGTCAGAGCCTCAGTTCAACCAAGGCCTCGTCGCCACCGTCATGGATGGGACTGAGGCGAAAACGGCAGTGATTGACCCGCTTGGTTCTGACCTTGAGCCCGGAGCGGCGCTCTACCCGCAAATGATCCGGAACATCGCGAAAACACTGGCTGACTGCCTGTGATCTGATCTCTCAGCCCGTTTTGTTTAAATTCCGGAACGGGCTGGTTATCACCGGGGGCAACAAGGTATCTAGTACACTTGTGTTGGCGCGTCTTGTTGTCCCCGGTGCGCGTACACGAATGCCCAATACATATGGCTTCTGTACAGCTTTTAAGCGAAACAGGAGAAATCTATTCGAATGGAAAACTATCCAGCCGTTCGCTGCCTGTTTCGGTGACAAGAACCTGCGTTTCCAGTTTAATGCTTTCTGATCCCTGCTCGGCAATCAAGCTTTCGACACACACGACCATGCCGGGTTCAAAACGCCCCGACATTGCTCCACCCCCCCAATCCACATGCAAGGGAACCACCGGCCATTCGTCGGCCATACCGACACCGTGAACCGCCAACGAATACCGATACGGAATGTAAGGATCAGGTATCCGCCAGCTTTTGTTGTTGAATTCGGCAAAGCTGACACCCGGGCCCACCAGTTCAAGGTTGTGGTGAATCTGCTGCAGTGCGGTGTCGTACAGGCGACGCTGTGCGGAAGACATGGGCGTGTAACCGCATGTCCATGACCGCGAAAGGTCGGCGCAGTAGCCGTACGGGCCGATCATGTCGGTGTCGAATGAAATCATCTCGCCCAGCTGGCAGGGCCGATCCGAACATTCTTGGTACCAAGGGTTCGTCCTTGGACCACATGTCAGCAACTTTGTTTCAAGCCAATCACCACCCGATCGCGCGTTTTCGAAATGCAGATGCGCCCAGAGTTCGCGCTCAGTCTTGCCGGGCGTGGAATGTTCGTAGATCCGCGCCATGCCCGCCTCGCACACGCGGATCGTCCAGCGCATCAACTCAATTTCATCATCTGATTTGATCGATCGCGCGATCTCTGTAAGGGGCGAGCCTGCTATAGGATTGAGACCGCGTGCTTTCAAAGCCTCGACACCGCTGCTTTCGAGCGTGTCGCAAGCAATCCTAAGATTATCCCCACCATACTGCCGGACGAGGTCCGCAATCTCATCTGCCCAAAGGTCTGTTGCCCTGTCCGTCTTGTCACCTGAAGCCATGAACATCCAGGTTTTGGCGATCCTCAATTCATCGATCCCGGGCAACCCTTCGCTTTGGTGAAGGCAACCCTTGAACTCGAACATAATAGACGGGCCATTGTTCAGGATCAGCGCATAACGCATGGGGTTATGCAACGTCCAAACCTGCATGTTGGAACAGTCGAACGCATAGCGGATATTGCAGGGATCATACAGCAGCAACGCCGCACAATTCACCTTGTCCATTTGCTGGCGAAGACGCTGCAGCCGATAGTCCCGTGCCTTATCCAGAACCACAGCGGGCACCGGGCTTTTCAGCGGTTTCTCCGCGCCTTCGCTGTTCAGGTAGGTCAGCTTACGCTCGTCCTTGAATGCGCCATCCCGGATCACGACGCGCGCCCATAAAATCCAATGCGTTCTTCGTCGGTGAATTGGACATTTGGCCGTTCATAGTATGAAAACACAGCGATGATGCGGTCGCGGTTGCCTTGCACAGGCGTGACACGGTGCGCCGTGTTTTTGCCCTTGAAGATGTTCAACATCCCAGGCTGGAGCTTCATCTGTGTTGGTTTGCGCCGGCCTTCCAGCAAATCCGCCACCCCATTGTAGTTCGGGTTGTCATCTGCGCGCAGGTCCTTTTCGTACTCAAACTCACCCCCCGCAAGCGGGGCCTGCAGCAGTAGTGTTGTGGTGAATTCCGACCTGTCGAAATGCCAATTCAGGGCCTGCCCAGCTGAGTATGCCATGACGTTCACACGGGCCAGCGGGTCGTCCATGACAAAAAGCTTGGGCTTTCCCATGACTGCTGCCAAAAATTGCGAAAATGGCGGCCACTCATAAAGACGTATCACTACGGCCTGCCCCAGCTGATCGGCACAAATCGTCCGGTTGGAAGTTTCAAACTGGGTCAGGGCCGGATGGTCATTACTGAGACCCTCGATTGACGTCTTGAAATAGATGTTGTGCCGCCGCTCATGGACAAACGCGTTTTCGTCGAAAACCGGCCGCAGATCAGAAACCGCAGATTGCAGTGCGTTGTCCCGAACAAAACCAGGCAAGTTGAACAATCCGTTCTGTGAAAGCTCGGACTTGCACCGTTCAATCAGGTCTTGCCAAGCCGCGCTGCCCGGCTGGTCCAGCGGATATAAGTCCAGATTGATGATCTCGCGCATCTTCGACCCTCCCTGTCTCCTATCCTGAGTAGGACTTGAAACAGAGTTTTATCAATAGGTATTCTTTTTATGATACGTAAGAATTTCTAAAGGTTGAACATGAAGCGAATTGCCCCGTTGAATGCGCTACGTGCGTTTGAGGCCGCAGCCCGGACCGGGTCATTTACCAAGGCCGCGCGTGAATTGAACGTCAGTTCGGCAGCCATTAGCCAGCAAGTAAAACTGCTGGAGGAGTTTTGGGAGGAAACGCTGTTCATCCGGCAAGGTAACCGGATCTGGCTGACGGATTCCGGGCAAACGGCCTATCCTGAACTTGCAGCCGCCATGACGCGCCTGTGGGATTTGTCCGACCGGATGCAGCGAACAACAAGTCGCCGAAAGCGCCTGATCCTAAGCGCGCCCCCATCTGTTGCCGAAACATGGCTGGCCTCAAAGCTATCCACACTGGACCTAAACAAACTTGAAACCCCGCTACACATTCGCGTCGAGGATGATCCCGTGGACTTTCAGTCCGACCAGATCGACATGCGGGTATTTTATGGTCATGATCTTTATGGGGATTTTCAGGTGGTCCCTTTGTTTTCCGACGTCATGATCGCGGTGGCCGCCCCGCAATATGCCGTCCAGTTCGACCACAAGCTTGATGATGTACCAGATCAGAACTTTATTCACACAGACTGGGGACCGGGTTTCGCCTCCTCCCCGGACTGGAACACCGCCTTGGACGGGCGGCGGATCATTGACCGCTCGGCCGGGCAACTTGTAGGACACAGCAGCACCGCGTTACGCTTTGCGCGCGGCAGTTTGGGCGTGGCTCTGGTTCCGCAGGAAATGGCGGCGATGGATTTGAAATCGGGCACCGTTGTCAGGATGAAATTGACGCCAATCCCACTGCAGCAGGACTACCGGATAGCGCACCCAAAGAGACTGAGCTCTCATCCAAGTGTTCAAATGGTCGTGGCCGCACTCCAGAGTGGAACCACCAACTGAGCTTTAGGCGAGGATCACACCGCACCATCCTGCAGCGACGTGAGGTAACCACCCAGATTTGTTGACGACAACCGTTTGCCCGCATACGAACTTGGCCAAACGCAGGAAACCAACACGCGACGCGGCACAGACCTCGCTGAACTCCCAAGGAATAACTCCATGAGCGAAAACATCATCGTCAGCACTCAGGATCGCGTCACCACAGTGACGATTTCCCGCGAAGAAAAGAAAAATGCGATCACTTTCGCCATGTATTCCAAGATGGCAGAGACCATCGAAAAATACGGTCAAACCGATGAAGCCCGGGCGCTGGTTATCACTGGTACCGGGGACATGTTCACAGCCGGGAATGACCTGCAGGACTTCATGACAGGCGGCCTACCCGTGGGCGACCAGGAAAATCCGATCGTACGGTTCCTGAACGCAATCCGGGATTGTCCGAAACCCCTGATCGCCGCCGTTAACGGGCCTGCAATTGGTGTTGGTTTAACCATGCTACTGCACTGCGATTTGGTCTACTCCTCGCAAAGCGCCACCTTCAGCGCGCCATTTGTCCAACTTGGTCTGGTGCCTGAGGCCGGATCCTCGATGTTGCTGCCAGCATCGCTGGGCATGGCCGTCGCGAACGACGTCTTGTTGGCCGGACGGGTCCTTACCGCAGCCGAAGCCTTGAACCATGGTTTGGTCGCGCGTGTCTTTCCCGACAGCGAGTTGATGGGCAAAGTGCAGGCGATCGCATATGCTATTGCGGCTTCATCCCCAGTTGCACTCAGGCAGTCCAAGGCGCTGATCCGCAACCAGCGTAACGAAGTTGCCGGACACATGGCCGCAGAAATCAAGATTTTTGCTGCGCAGCTGCAGTCTGCAGATTTCGCCGAAAGCGTTGCTGCCAAACTACAAAAACGAGCACCTAACTACGGCTAGTCGGCTTTCTTTGATCGACAATGGCTGACCATAACTCACAAGCAGCGCGAGTTACTTGCAAGGGCGCGCGGGCCTGCCAACAAAACGCAAACTGAAACCAAACTCGCGTCAATGGCCCGGCCAGCAAATGACTAAGCCCTAGCGACTTAATTTCATTACTGGGCTGGTCAATCCCGCCCGGCAATGAAATCAGTGCGCATCAACAAATTTTGATTCGCCCCAATCGGCTTTCGTAAGTCGCGCAGGGCGTATTCTGTGGCTTTAGGATGGCGCTTCACCCGAAAGCCGCTTGAAGTCAGAGGAAAAGCATGGGCCTAACCTGCTATGACGTGATGGTACCGCCAGAGGTACAAAAGACCATTCTGCCGGATGAAAGCATCGCCACGGCCTTTAACATCATCAGAGACAGCCGGGCACGGTTCCTGCCTGTCGTCGCCGAAGATGGAACTTATGTCGGTGTCTTTACCGCTCCGACTTTGCTGAAACTGATCCTGCCGAAAGCAGCGACAATTGGCTTGAACGATGATGCGTCGCGCGTGCCGATTGAATCTCTGAGTTTTATGAACCTGACGCGGGATGATTTCGAACAACAGCTGGAACGGCTGAAGTCCGAAAAAGTTCGCGACAACATGTCGAGGCCGTCAAACATCCCTGTTGCTGCACCCGACACACCGGTGATGGAAGGCATCTTCCTGATCTACAAATACAAACGGCACGTGATCCTTGTTGAACCGGAAACCAACCGTTTCGTTGGCACCGTAAGCGCCAACTCGCTTTTGGATCGCGCACTCGACTAACCTAATACGAACCGGACAAATACCTTGGCTACGCATTCGACGTCACACGGAGAGGCCGCTCTCTCTGTTCCACAACTATTGGGCATTGATCCGCTTTGGATCGCGACCGGAATTCTGATTTTGGTGTATGCGGTTCTGATCACCGAAAAGGTCAACCGCGCCATTTTGGCGATGCTGGGCGCGTCGCTGATGGTTCTTTTTGGCATCATCAATCAGGAACAGGCCGTAGCAGGTGTGGATGCCAACACTCTGGCTCTGCTTATCGGTATGATGGTGATCGTGGGGATCACCAGCAAATGCGGACTGTTCCAATATGTGGCGATTAAGGCTGCAAAAGCGGTGAAAGCCAATCCCACAGGCATCCTGATCATGCTTACGCTTATCACGGCTGTATTCTCGGCACTGCTGGATAACGTGACAACAGTTTTGTTGATCGCGCCGATTACACTGCTGATCACCGAAGCACTGGAAACTCGGGTCTTTCCGTTCTTCATCGCAGAGATTCTGGCTTCGAACGTCGGCGGCACCGCCACACTTATCGGTGACCCGCCCAATATCATTATTGGCTCTGCAGCGGGCCTGAGCTTCAACGAATTCGTCGTGAACCTGGCCCCTATCTCGGCCATATGTCTGGTTGTCCTGACCGGTATTATCTACCTGATGAACCGTAAGGAACTGGCCAGCATTCCGAAATCGGCAAGTGAACGGATCATGGGGTTCAACGAATCCGAGGCGGTCACCGATGTGGTCCTGATGATCAAATCTCTGGCTGTTTTGGCGCTGGTTTTGCTGGGCTTCACGCTGGGGCATAGCTACGGCATTCAACCAGGTACGTCGGCGCTGGCCGGAGCGGGTCTATTGATGTTGCTGGCCTACGGTCATCAAAGCGGTGAAGAGCAATCCGAGTCGGTTCACCACATCTTTGGCGAAGTCGAATGGGTCACGATCTTTTTCTTCGGCGGACTATTCGTCATTGTTGCTGGTGTTGAACATGTCGGTCTGCTGGCATTCTTCGGTGAGAAAGTGCTGGAGTTGACCCAGGGCGACATGATGTGGACCGCGTTCTTCATCTTTTGGGCCTCCGGCATTTTGTCCGCAATCCTCGACAACATTCCCTTCGTCGCAACGATGATCCCACTGATCGAGTCCACCGCAGACACGTTTGGCGGCAAGGACGCGATTGAACCTTTGTGGTGGTCGCTGGCGCTTGGGGCCTGTCTGGGCGGCAACGGCACACTGTTAGGGGCAAGCGCCAACCTGACGGTGGCCGCTTTTGCAGAAAAGGCCAAGCAGCCTATCGGCTTTATCGCCTTTGCGAAGATCGCGTTCCCGATCATGATCCTGACCCTGATGATCGCAAACGTATACATCTGGCTGCGCTACTTCTGACCCTTTAGCCCTTTGAGCCAAACGTGTTGCTGGTTCAAAGGGCGTCTGGTTCCGACAGGCCTACCCCGACAAATGGAAATCACACGGCGTTGAGACACCAATTTTGGTTGTCTTTTTGGTCAATCCCCCCTAGTGACGGCCTCACCTCGGGGAGCACGGCCTGCCGCGCTGAGATGCTTATCAAGCGAACCCGTAGAACCTGAACCGGCTAGAACCGGCGGAGGGAAGGGTTTCGGTTTCATCCATCCTTACCCTCTCGCCGCAATGGAGGATGACATGAAACATCTGCTAATTGCTGCGGGACTTCTGAGTGCAACTTCGGCCATCGCCGCCGACAAGCCTCAGCTAACCGTTTACACCTATGACAGCTTTGTATCCGATTGGGGCCCCGGCCCGCAGGTCAAAGAAGCCTTTGAGGCAACCTGCGACTGCGAGCTAAACCTCGTAGGCGTCGAAGATGGTGCCGCACTTTTGTCGCGTATCCGGCTTGAGGGTGAAAACTCTGACGCCGACGTCGTGCTTGGGCTGGATACCAACCTGATTACAGCGGCCCGGGAAACCGGCCTGTTTGCGCCCAACTCTGTCTCCGCCGACTTCGCTCTGCCGATCGAATGGACCGATGACACATTCACTCCGTATGACTGGGGCTACTTCGCGTTTGTTCACAAAGCGGATGCGACAGCGCCTGCGAACTTCCGGGAGCTGGCGGATAGCGATACCAAGATCATCATCCAGGATCCTCGTTCGTCCACTCCCGGTCTGGGTCTGTTGATGTGGGTAAAAGCGGCGTATGGTGATGATGCACCCGAAATCTGGGCTGGTCTTTCCGACAATATCGTGACGGTCACAAAAGGCTGGTCCGAAGCGTACGGCCTGTTCCTTGAGGGCGAGTCGGACATGGTTCTCAGCTACACGACATCTCCGGCTTATCACCTGATTGCCGAGGACGATGGCAGCAAGGCCGCGTCTGCTTTTGACGAGGGCAACTATCTGCAAGTTGAGGTTGCGGCAAAGCTGGCCGCAACAGATCAGGCCGAATTGGCGGATCAGTTTTTGCAGTTCATGGTCTCGGATGCGTTCCAGCAAATTATTCCGACAACCAACTGGATGTACCCGGCCGTAACCCCGGCA
The DNA here is from genome assembly GCF_013032505.1 of Ruegeria atlantica. GTDB lineage: Bacteria > Pseudomonadota > Alphaproteobacteria > Rhodobacterales > Rhodobacteraceae > Ruegeria > Ruegeria atlantica_F. The sequence continues at coordinate 203,165 of NZ_WQCG01000002.1, read as the reverse complement.
GAAGGTTTGCCTAAAGGGTTCGACACCCTGACAGTGCCGGCGAAGTCTCTGCTGTTTTCTCCCGATGAAGCCGCCGCTGTGCGGGATCAGGCACTTGCAGAATGGCAGAACGCGCTCAGCCAGTAAGCCAATGGCCAGGCATTGGCGCGGCGGCCCTGGTCGCTGCGCTGATCCTGGGCACCCTGGCAGCGGTTGCAGCTCGCGCTGAGACCAGCGGCGGCTTCACATCTGCCGACTGGGCTGCACTGCGCTTCACGCTAACCCAGGCCACGATGTCCGCATTTTTCAGCGTGGCGTTGGCCATACCGGTTGCGCGGGCTTTGGCCCGCAGGCGGTTCCGCGGGCGCCGGGCTTTGATTGCACTTCTGGGCGCACCCTTCATCCTTCCGGTGATTGTCGCAATCCTTGGTCTTTTACAGGTCTTTGGGCGGTCCGGATGGATCTCGGACATTATGGGCGTTTTCGGCCTGCCCCCCATACGGATCTACGGCTTGCATGGCGTCGTGTTGGCCCATGTGTTCTTCAATCTGCCTTTGGCCACGCGACTTGTGCTGCAAGCCTGGCAAGAAATTCCCGCCGAACGATTTCGTCTGGCCGCGCAGCTGGGCTGCAACGGAATGGCCATGTTTCGGCTGATCGAAATGCCAATGCTTAAACGGACCCTACCGGGTGTTCTGGCCGTGATCTTCGCCATTTGCCTAACCAGTTTCGCAGTTGCCTTGACCTTGGGCGGAGGACCACGGGCCACGACGATCGAGTTGGCGATCTATCAGGCCTTCACTTACGACTTCGACCTTGGCCGTGCAGCCCTGTTATCCGCACTACAACTTGCCCTGACAGCTGCGACCGCTTTGGTGGCACTAAAGTTCTCACGCGGGGATGGATTTGGAACCGGACTAGATCGCGCCTTGCGCCGTTGGGACGGAGGCTTGCCTGCCATAGATACCTTCTGGATACTCGCAGCGGCGGTCTTTCTGATGCTGCCGTTGGCGTCAGTGGTGATTTCAGGAATTGCTGGTTTTTTTGATATGCCTGCGATCGTGTTTCGGGCCGCGCTGATCTCGGTCCTGGTTGCCGCGGCAAGCACCGCAGTCCTGCTTTTGCTAGCCTTGCCAATGGCCACCGCTGCGGCCAGCGGCCGGTATGGATTTGTGGAACTCAGCGGTATTTTGGGTTTGGCGGCATCTCCACTGGTCATCGGTACGGGCCTGTTCATTCTAATCCGACCCATTGCAAATCCGACCACACTGGCATTGCCTGTCACTGCGCTGGTGAATGCCGCAATGGCCCTGCCCTTTGCATTGCGAATTCTGGTACCCGCAGCCCAAGACATAACCGCGAGACACGGGCGCTTAGCGCTTTCATTGGATATGGGAAAGTGGACGTTTTTCACTCGCGTTTTACTGCCGCGCATGCGTCCGCAGATCGGTTTCGCTGCAGGCCTCGGGGCGGCGCTGTCGATGGGGGATCTGGGTGTCATTGCACTTTTTGCCGATCCGCAGATCGCGACCCTGCCTTTGCAAATCTACCGCCTTATGGGTGCCTATCAAATGCAGGCCGCTGCAGGTGGGGCATTACTGCTTTTGTTGCTGTCTATGGGCGCATTCTGGCTTTTGGACCGAGGAGGGCGCTGGCATGCTGAAGCTTGATTGCTGTGTGATTGAAAACGGGAATTTCACACTAAGTGCCGATATTCAGATCAAGGTTGGCACCCGCGTTGCCATTATAGGTCCGTCCGGGGCGGGCAAATCCACTTTGCTGGAAACCATCGCCGGATTTCGAGATCTGAAACAGGGCCAAATCTTCTGGAACGGTCGACAGATTTCCAACCTACATCCCGGCAAGCGCCCGATGGCGATGCTGTTTCAGGACGGAAACCTGTTCCCGCATCTGACGGCAGATGAAAACGTTGCCTTGGGTCTGCGCCCGAATGGCCGTCTAACGAAAGAAGAGCAAACACAGGTTAGGTCTGCTCTCGACCGGGTTGCACTGCATGGTATGGGCGAGCGCAAACCCTCAGAGCTATCAGGAGGGCAGCAAAGCCGGGTCGCGCTTGCCCGCGTGCTGGTGCAACGGCGCGAACTACTGATTTTGGACGAACCTTTTGCCGCCCTTGGCCCGGCCTTGAAAGCCGAGATGCTGGATTTGGTAGCGGATCTGGTGGCCGAAACCAAAACGACCCTGCTGATGGTTAGCCACGATCCTCAAGATGCACGCCGTATAGCCAACCAAACGGTACTTGTCGCGGACGAGACGGTGTTTGCGCCCACTCAGACAGAAGAACTTCTTGAAAACCCACCGCCTAGCCTACGCGCCTATCTGGGCTAGTGGCGATCCGACGCGGTACGCCAACGAGGCGTTGAATCAGGTCGCCAAGCTAAATATCGTTCAAAGATGGTCAATGAAGTCGAACATTTGGAACGTCCCGACAAAGTCGATCCCAATGCCGTGCCGCGTCACAGCCCTCGGTCAAAGTTCAAAATCAAAATTTCTACACTGCTTGCGCTGACCATCGGTGGGCTTGTGGCGATTTCGGCAGGCGCAGTGTTGTTCCTTTCGACATTCGCTAATATTCGGAACACATCCGAGTTGCTGAACACCTCTGCCACGATGATCGTTGAATCAATCGAAGACGATATCTTCAGTCTGACAACTCCAATCGAGGAATTGACGAAAGCTCTTCAAAAGGATGCAAGCATCGGTGAAGTCGATCTGAACGACACCGATTTCCTAAAGGCCTATTTCAAAGGTGTAGCTGCGTCGGCGCCCTATTTGACAGACCTTGCCGTGGTCTATCCTGACGGCAGCCTTTTCATCACAACCCATATTGCTGGTCCGGACGGACCTTCGTTCGTCTCAGCTACTGAACCACCGGCAGCCGGCACGCTTCGATATCTTCAGGACGTCAAAGATTATGGCGAATTTTTCTGGAACGAGCCGTTCTTCGATCAGGGCAGAACACATATCTCAGCTGCTGTTCCCGCTTTTAAAGACGGCAAATTCCTCGGCGCAATTCTAGTGTCCTCTACAGTTCATCATTTCTCAGGCATTGTTGGCGAGCTTGGAAGCAAATTTGGCGCAACAGGTTTCATCCTCTATGGCAATAACCGGGTTCTGGCTCATCCCAAATTACTGGAGCTGTCGGCAAACGATCTGAATTCTGACACGCCCCTGCATTCAATCGCCGCACTGGACGATGCGGTCATCACACAAATGCTTATGCAATCCCCCGAATTCCATGGCATCGACGGCAATTTTGATGGGTATGTTGTCGAAATCGCCGAAGGCGATCACTTGATCCTGACCGTCACTGTTGACGATTTCGGATCGGAACCTTGGATTATTGGACAGTATTCCCCACTCAGCGACTGGAGCAATCAATGGACGCGGCTGAGTGATACCGCCTTTGTCAGCATTGGCCTGCTGTTGGTTTCTGTTATCGCAGCACTGCTACTGGCAAGAAGATTGGCGGCCCCAATCCGCAGATCAACCGAAGAAGCCACCAAGATCAGCGAACTCAATCTGGATCAGATCGACTATCTTCCACCGTCGCGCGTTACCGAACTGAATCTACAGGCATCCGCGTTCAACAAGATGCTCGACGGGTTGCGCTGGTTTGAAACCTACCTACCCCGGACCCTTGTGCGGCAGTTGCTAACGACCGGGGACACCAACCTTGTCGAACCCCGCGAAGTCGAGCTGACGGTCATGTTCGCCGACATCGTCGGATTTACGCCTGCATCCGAAGCCATGACCCCCCAAGCAACGGCCGCAATGCTGAACCGTCATTTCGAAATCCTGAACCGCTGTATCGAGGCCGAGGGCGGGACGCTCGACAAATACATCGGCGACGCAGCGATGGCGTTTTGGGGGGCACCGCAGGATCAAACGGATCATGCGGAACGCGCCTGTCGGGCGGCAATAGCAATCAAGCAAGCGTTAACTGAGGCTGAGGTCGACTACCGCGTCAAAATCGCGGTTCATACCGGGCCGTTGATTGTTGGTAACATCGGTGCGGTTGATAGGATGAACTACACCGTGATCGGCGATACGGTGAACACCTGTGCCCGGATCGAAACCCTGGTTGGCGATCTGCCAAGCGATGAGCAAACCCGGATATTAATCAGCGACGCAACGGCGCGCCTTATCAGCCCGTCATTCCATCTGATCCACTTCGGCGAATTCACTGTCAAAGGACGGTCGAAGAAGGTGAATGTCTATCAAATTGGCAATGCCGACGAGGCCAAACCAATCTAAAACCCTGTGGTTTATAGCACCAGAAAACCCTAAAGCGCCGATCGTATCACTCGGAACGACGCAACTGCTTTGGAGTCTTGCCGTATTCTGACTTAAACGTCTGGGCAAGCGTAGATGTTGAAGAGAAGCCACAGGCAATGGCGATGTCAATGATCGGCATTTGCGAATTCGAGACCAAGGTAAAGGCCTTTTTCAACCTGATTTTTCGGTAAAATTTGCCGGGCGATGTGCTCAGATGCAGCATGAACTGGCGTTCAAGCTGGCGGGTAGAAACGCCCACACGGCGGGCAAGGCTGGCTGTTGGCAGCGGGTGTTCGGTGTTTTCTTCCATAATGCGGATTGCGTTCTGCAACCGCTTTTCCAGAAAATTCGGGTTGGCACTAAGGCCCTTAGGCTGCTCTTGTGCGTGGCCACGGACGTCGTTCAGCATCAATTGACACGCCAGTTCTGCCCTGTCCTGAGGCTCCAACACCTCTGCCAGAATACCGATGATCGCTTCGGCGGTATGACCGTGTCCGGCGCAGGTCAAAACTGTTCCATTCCGGGCGACCAGGCTTTCGGAAAGCGTCGGGTAATCGCCAATTTCGCGCAGCAAACCAATGTCGCGCCAATGCGCCGTAACCGGTCCCGACTGTTGCGCTGTAGCCTTTATGTATTCGCGCGCTGCATCCGAAAACAACGCAACTGGCCGGTTGTGTTTTTGCATTGCTCGGACGCGCCGTATCCATGCGCTGACATCGCCCAATCGGCCGCCAACGACACACAGACAATCGCTTAAATACTGGTCGGCAATGGCGGGTTTTGCCCGTACAATCAGGTCTGAACTGCTGGACAACAGGCCAGGCGTGTCCGACTTAATCTGCCATCGAAAGAGATCACGGTTAAGGACATCGTTGGCCGTCTGCAAAACGGCAATGATGGATGACAGCTCCAGATAGGCAAACTCTGCCTGAACGAAAATCTCGAACGTTATCTGCTGTTCGGTATTTGGTTTGTCTGTGGGTGCTAACATTCGACGAGATCTTATTCTTCTTTGCCAGCGCGATGGCCCCAAAAAAGACCCGATCATTTTTGAGGGCAGCCGAACATTAATTGGCGAGGACCCAGTTTGAACCGATCATTTGACCGAAAGCAAGGCGCAAGTCCGCCAACCCTTCCGCTGCAGCCGTTGCGGTCAAACCTTTCCAACCGCATTCATAGATGCCAAAGCGCAGGACCCGAAGCCCCCACGCTGAGGAAAACCTGAGTTACAACGGCTCATGCCGCTGCAATTTGACCGGCCTTTTCGACCAATACTTCTGCCTGACGGATCGAGGCATAGTCGATCAATCTTCCATCCAGCGACACGGCCCCTTTCCCGGATGCCTCAGCGTCGGCCATGGCAACAAGGATTCGCTGCGCTTTGTTCACTTCAGCGTCGGATGGGGACATGACCTCATTCGCCAATGCGATCTGGCTGGGATGGATGGCCCATTTGCCTTCGCAACCCAGAACGGCCGCACGTTTTGCCGCCGCCGTGTAGCCGTCAGGATCCTGGAAGTCACCGAAAGGCCCGTCAATCGGGCGAAGACCGTTTGCGCGGGCTGCAACCACCATTCGGGCCAATGCATAGTGCCACATGTCGCCCCAATGGGTCAGACGGCCACCATCCGCATCCGCATCTGTCAGAACCGAGTAATCTGGGTTCACCCCACCGATAATCGTCGTCCGCGCGCGGGTTGAAGCGGCGTAGTCGGCCACACCGAAGTGCAGGCTTTCATTGCGTTTTGAAGCCGCAGCAATTTCACCGACATTCTGCATGCCCAATGCGGTTTCGATGATGTGCTCGAAACCGATCCGTTTCTTGTATCCCTTGGCATCCTCGATCTGAGTGACCAGCATATCGACGGCGTAGACATCGGCCGCGGTTCCAACCTTGGGGATCATGATCAGGTCCAGCCTCTCACCAGCCTGTTCGACCACATCGACCACGTCGCGATACATGTAATGTGTGTCCAGTCCGTTGATCCGCACAGACATGGTCTTGGCGCCCCAATCAATGTCATTTAGCGCCTCGATGATATTCTTGCGCGCCTGCTCTTTCTCGTCAGGGGCGACCGCGTCTTCAAGATCAAGGAAAATGACGTCCACATCCGATTTCGCGGCCTTTTCGAACATACCGGGCTGGCTGCCGGGAACAGCCAATTCGCTGCGGTTAAGGCGGGCGGGTGCTTGTTCGATGGAATGAAAGCTCATGTTTGTTGGTCCTTCGTCTTAGAGGGTCAAAGTGTGGGGATTGGGTAAAAAACCCACTGTTGAAACGGGGCAGTTTTGATCACGGGTCGTCCAAAAAAGCCGCCCACCCGAGACAGTTCGGCAGGCGACCAAGTTGGGGATGCACTCAGATCACGCGATCTCTCGGCGCGCGCCCAGCAAAAAAATCGCTGAGATTGTCCAGAACGCGGAACCCCATCGCTTCGCGCGCCTCGCGTGTTGCGCTGCCCAGATGCGGCAGCATCACAAGATTATCGCATTGCAACAGGTCAGGACTGATGCGGGGCTCGCCATCGAATACGTCCAAAGCCGCGCCGCCGATCATATCGAACATCAACGCCTGGATCAGCGCCCATTCATCAATCACCTCGCCGCGCGCGGTGTTGATAAGAAAGGCATCAGGCTTCATTAGGCTCAGCCGGCGCGAGTTGATCAGGTGCCGGTTCGCAACACCGCCCGGGCAATGCAACGACACAAAATCACACTGCGGCAGAAGATCATCAATCTCTTCTACCTGAGTTGCGTTGCACCGCGCCAGCACATCCTTTGCCACTTTGCTGCGATTGTAGACGAGGATGTCCATACCAAAGCCGTGATGAGCACGACGCGCCATCTCTTGTCCGATGCGTCCGTACCCTACGATGCCCAATGTCTTGCCGCTGACCTTCGTACCCACCAGATGCGTAGGCCGCCAGCCGGTCCAGTTGCCCGAGCGCAGTTCACGCTCACCTTCGCCTGCGCGCCGGGCCACCATCAGCAGCAAGGTCATCGCAATGTCAGCTGTGCACTCTGACAGAACGTCAGGTGTGTTTGTCACCGTCATACCCAAGTCCCGCGCCGCGGGTTCGCAGATATGGCTGTAGCCAACGCCATAGTTGGCAAGGATTTTAGTCTGCGCGCCAGTCACATCCAAGGCTTCGGCGTTCAGCGTGTCGGTAACCGTGGGCAGAACCGCATCATACCGCTTTAACGCGTCGCGTATCTCAGACGGAGACATGGGTTTGTCCCCGGTGTTGAGTACGGCGTTGTAACTCTCGGCCAGTTGCGCCTCAACGGCGGCAGGCCAACGCCGTGTTACAAGAACAGAGGGTTTTGTCATCACGCAGCCTTTCCCAAAACGCGGGCGATCGTTTCTCCGATGACAGCCGGGTTATCGGCAACCGTGACACCTGCGGCCGACAGGATTTCAACCTTTTCAGACGCACTTTCACCAAAGGCCGAGATGATCGCGCCCGCATGGCCCATGGTCCGGCCCTTGGGTGCGGTCAGACCGGCGACATAGGCGACTACCGGCTTGGTCACATGATTGCGGATGTACTCAGCGGCCTCGGCCTCTTGCGGACCGCCAATCTCGCCGATCATGGCGATGACTTCGGTGTTTTCGTCCTGTTCAAACCGCTCAAGAATATCCCGGAAGGAAGACCCGTTGATGGGGTCACCACCAATTCCCACGCTTGTAGAAACGCCAATGCCGCGTTCCTTGAGCTGGGCTGCGGCCTCGTACCCAAGGGTGCCCGAGCGGCCAATGATCCCGACATTGCCGGGCAAATAGATGTGTCCAGGCATGATCCCCAGCAACGCTTTGCCCGGGCTGATCGTTCCGGCACAGTTCGGGCCAGTCAGCACCATACGCTTGTCCTTGGGATAGCGGTACATGTAGCGTTTAACCCGGATCATGTCCTGGGCAGGGATGCCATCCGTGATGCACACGCAATAGCGAATCCCTGCGTCGGCCGCCTCCATAATGGAATCCGCGGCGAACGGTGGGGGTACGAAAACAAGGCTGGCATCCGCTCCGGTGGCTTCGACGGCTTGCTTGACGGTGTCAAATACCGGCACACCTTCGACGGATTCGCCACCCTTGCCGGGGACAACACCACCAACGACGTTTGTCCCATAGGCCAGCATGTCCTTTGTATGGAAACGCGCCATGCGTCCGGTGATGCCCTGAACGATAACGCGCGTGTCGCGGTCGAGAAGAATGCTCATTACACAGCCCTCATCTTGGTGTTTTGGGACAAGTCATTGCGCCATGCGCCGACCGCTCGTTCTGCGGCCTCCATCAAAGTAGTGGCACGGATGATCGGAAGGCCGGATTTGGCCAGAATTTTCTGACCCTCTTCGACATTCGTTCCGGCAAGACGCACAACGACCGGAATGTCGATCTCGATCTCGCGCAGTGCCTGGACGACACCTTCGGCAACCCAGTCACAGCGATTGATCCCAGCGAAGATGTTGACCAGTACCGCCTGAACATTGTTGTCCGACAGAACCAGCCTGAACGCCTTTGCTACTCGTTCTGGAGACGCTCCACCACCGATGTCGAGGAAGTTTGCGGGCTCTCCTCCGGCCAGCTTGATCGTATCCATCGTGGCCATAGCCAAACCGGCGCCGTTCACGATGCAACCGATATTGCCTTCCAGCCCAACATAGGAAAGACCGCGATCCGCCGCGCGGCTTTCGCGCGGATCTTCCTGGCTTTTGTCGCGCAGTTCAGAAATCTGGGGATGCCGGAACAGGGCGTTGTCATCAAAGCTCATCTTGGCATCCAGGGCCAACACGCGGTCATCACCTGTGACGACCAGCGGGTTGATTTCAACCATCGTGGCGTCCAGCTCACTGAACGCGGCATAGCAACCCTGCAATGTCCTCACCATTTGCTGAACCAGACGCGGTTCCAGCCCAAGGTTGAAAGCGATCTCGCGCGCCTGAAACTCTTGCAGGCCGACGGCAGGTTCCACAATAGACCGCACGATGCTGTCGGGGCGCTCGGCCGAGATGTCTTCGATCTCCATCCCACCTTCAGACGACGCGACGATCATCACCCGCTGGCTGGAGCGATCCAGCACGAAGCCCAGATAAATCTCGCGGTCGATTGGCACGGCAGACTCGACATAAACGCGGTAGATACCCTTGCCTTCGGGGCCTGTCTGATGTGTCACAAGCTTGCGGCCAAACAGATCGTCGCAGGCTTGATAGATCTCGTTTTCAGTGTTGCACAGCTTGACGCCGCCCGCTTTGCCGCGACCACCGGCATGGACCTGCGCTTTGACGATCCACTTGTCACCGCCCAGTTCGCGCGCGCGGTAGGCTGCCTGTTCAGGGCTGTAAGCCAAAGCGCCCGACGGCACGGCGACACCAAAATTCGAAAGAACCTCTTTCGCCTGATATTCATGAATATCCATCTGCAATCCTCCCGTTCATGCAGTGTGATTAAGCCGCGATCGACGTGCCGTACCGGCTTTCGAGCAGCGCCTCGATCTCTTCGAAATCGACCTGACAGCCCAATTCCTGCATCGCCTCGGCAAAGAGACGTACGATGCGGCTGACGGCCTCTCGGTTGAGCTGATTAAGGATACCGATCCGCACTTGCACAGGCGCGCTGAGCGTTGGCCAGATACCAAATCCTCTTGCCCGGCAGTTCTGCACCAGTTCCATCTCGCGACCAGCCAGTTCCGGCGGCAGATTGAGCACAACGAGGCTGGGCATATCCGACGTCACCTGACATCCCATGGCCGTCACGGCGTCGCGCAGAACACGTTCGTGGGTTTTGTACGAGGTCGATCGCCTGGCCAAACCTTCCAGCAATGTCAGTCGCAGAGCCTCATGGAATGCGGCGACGGCGTAGCCAGAATGGGTTCTGTGGTAAGTCCCTTTCTCAACGTCCTGACCGTCTACAATGCCCCAGTGCCGGGCTTCGAAAATCGGATTGTGTACGTAAGTGTAAGCACCAGTGGTCCTGAGGGATTCGATATAGGCGTCCGTAAAACTGACGGGCGCATATGTCAGTGGCAGGCAACAAAGCCCCTTTTGCGGGCATGAGGCCCAACCAGCGATCCCCGGATAGTCGTCAATCGAAAAATCCTCGACGCCCATCGATGAAACCGCATCGATCAAACCCATGACGCCGTGACGTTCACACGCATCCGAAAAGCCGCGCAGGTCGTTAACACGGCCAGACCCGGTTTCCCAATGCGCCATGAAAGCCCACTTGGGCTGGTGTTCAGCCAACGTGGTCTCGACTATTTCACCAGTTACCGGCTGGCCATGCGCAACATTGATGACGGTGACGCTAGCGGCCTGAGGATCCAGCGGATTGGCCTTATGTTCCTGAGGCGTGGCCGCTTTGATCCGCAAAGTCAGCGCGTCAATCCCGGAAAATGTCCCATTGGCAAAAGCCACGACCTTGTCGCCCGGCATAACGGCAGAGAACATAGTGTCCAACGCGCTCCAACCTGTACCGGCGACGGCGAACGTATAGGCATTCTGGGTGCCCCAGATCTTGCGAAGCATATGCTTACATTCAACCATGCCTCTGAGGACATCGCCCTGCATGTGATCGGCCACACCCGCATTGGCGAAGGCTTGCAGAACACGTGCATCGGTATTGCCTGGTCCCGGACCTGCAGCCAGAGTCTCAGGGATCTCAAGCGGAGGGAAAATCTGAATTGTCATCTGTTAACATCCTCGGCTGTGGACCGGGCACCAAAGCCCGTCATGTTGCATTGGCGATTAGGAAACGCGGACTTGCCCAACGACGCAACGTAACTTACTACTGCTTTAGGATGTCTATTTGTGTGGGGATATAACTACCCATTCAGGTAAAAATACCAAAGTATACCAAAAAACCACCCACCCATATGGGTAGTTTTTGCAGAAATTGGGTGAATATCAAATGGTTGAAACCACACAAGAACCGATTGACGTCATGCTGGCCGATAGTAATCCTTTGGTCCTGTCCGCCATGTCCGAGATATTTGAACGCGACGCACGATTCTCGCTTGTGGCCACCTCAGCGACGGCCGAAGGGTTTTTGGGTACGGTGATGCGGGTTCCTGTGAAAGTTGGCGTTATCGACTGGAACCTTCCCATTCTTGGAGCGGCCAAACTGATCGAGGTGCTGCGCGAACAGGCCAATGCCCCGCGATTTGTAGTTTACGGCGATACTTCCGGTGACGTTCCAAGGCTGGCAATGCAAGCCGGGGCTGCAGGGTTTGCTGCACGATCTGGCGAGGTCGAAGGCTTGTTGAAAACCTGCGCCGACGTTGCGGCCGGCAAGATGGTTTTTCCATTCATTGACGTCCGCAAAATGCAGCAGGATCCCATCCAAAGCCTGTCCCGCAAGGAACGCGCCATTCTTGAGGCATTGGCACAGGGCATGTCCAACCGGGATATGTCAAAAGAGCTGCAGATTTCCACCAACACGGTCAAATTTCACCTGTCCAACATCTATGAAAAACTGGCCGTGAAGAACCGAACACAAGCCATTGCATATTTCTACTCCTCGCAGATGTCGCGCGACTAGACTGAGTGTTCGGTCGCATCTGCTGTCGCTGGTTCCGGAAAATGTCTCTTTCGCAATGCAGGCCAAAGGCTTCTGTCAAAGACTAAAATGGCTGGTGCGAAGAAGACCATCATGCAGAACCCGATGAGCACAAATCGGATCAGATCGTGCAGGCCCGATAAAAGGTCAAAATGGTCTGCCAAAAATACCGGAAGGCACGCCACGACCAGTGCCGGCAGGACGGCCCATGATCTTAACAGGATGGTTTCCCACGCAATCCCTGCATAGCGCTTCATGATGATGGCGTTAATAACAAAGACAATTGCCGCCGCCACCAACTCAGCCGCGGCAATTGCTGTGATTCCAAAAGGCGCTGCTGCAAGAACCGCCCCTATCGCGATTACCGAATACAATGCCGTCACCCTAGGCAAAAGCCGTACTTGCCCGGCCAAAGTTAAAATCGCCAAACTCGCATGCCCGTTACACCGGATCAGCGCCGCAACGGCCAGAATGCGCAGCACAGGCGTGGCAGCCTCCCATCCGGGTCCAAGAATTCCAGCGGTAAGCATGTCCGCCATGATGAACACGCCAGTAAACAGAGGCACGGCTCCGTAGTACAGGATGGGGAAGAACCGCAAAGAGAGCGCGCCAAAGCCTGCGTGGCCGCCGTACTTGTCGCGAACCCGCCGGAAGAGGTTCCAAGACAATACACGCGTGGGCTCGCTCACGATCTCTTCAAAGGCTGCAACAATTCTCTGGGCGGCCCGGAAATAGCCAACAGATGTTGCTCCTAAAAACCCTCCAATGATTAAAGTCGCAGCGTAAATTCGGACATTCACAACGACCCGGGTCAAAATGATTTTCCAAGAAAACTCAGCGGCCTCGCGCAGTGTCGCAGGACCAACCATTTTGGGCGTGACTCTGCAGACAACAAAGCCGCTGACGCTCCAGATCACTGCGCTGGATAGACGGCCCCACGCTAGGGCTAATACACCATAGCCCTCAATCAGAGCCCAGATTGCGATGATCAGGTTTGCAAAGTCTGCCAATAGCGTGAGCATTGCGCCTGCTGTCAACCGGTTCTGCCAGATCAATACTCCGCTATAGGCTGCGCCGATCGAAGTAAAAATGACACTCACCGACAGAATCTGAATAAGCGGTTTGGCGGCCGGTTCGGAGACCATTGCTCCAACTGCACCACCGCCGGCCACACCAAGCGCAGCAATTGTGACCCCGCAGAAAATTGCGACGCTAAGGGTTTCTCGTATACGGGCCGGATTCCCATGCCATTGCATGATGTACTCTGGCCAACCAGCAGTTGATACCTGAGTCAGTATGACCACTACTGCCGCGGCAAGCGCAAAGATACCGAATTCGGCGGGCGTCATCAGGCGCACAGCTACCATAAAGATTGCGAACTGCGTCAATTGGGTGAAGACTTTGGACACCATTGTCCAAAGCCCGCCTTGCAGCACACTTTCTTCTTTCTTAGCCGCTGTCATTGGTCATTCCTGACGGATGAAGCACCCATTGCGCAGATGCTCGGGCCACTTTAAAACTCCCTTCACGAAACAGCTCGGGAATAGTCATCTAGAGCCCTCCGTGGTTCATTCTGCCCCCGCAGTATTTTGCCGTACAATTTCAGCAACTCTGCGCACCAATTATCTGGCGTTAAGGAGATTTCGCGGCCTCCACGAATAGCGTTTCCAGCCATCTTCCCAATGGTGGCATCATCCCTGGAAAACTCGAGCATTGCTGTCGCAAGCGCATCTCTGTCACCGGCCAAATAACTGGCCCCCATGTGTTGCGATCGGATGTCTTGGCTGAGCAATAGGCTATCAGACGCAAGGACTGGCACACCGCACAGAAGAGCTTCGACCGGTGCCAAGCCAAAGGGCTCCGGTCCTAAAGTCGGCGCCACAAGCATTCGCGCGTCACTCATCGCATGTTGCAATCCGGCGCGGTCTTGCCAACCGTCGAACTGATGTTCGGGAAAACTGGCGCGTAGCTGGATTAGATCTTGCCCGTCCCCGACAAAACGCACCTTTACACCGGCCTGCCTTCCTGCTTCGGCCAACACAAAAACACCTTTGTAGGCGTGTATGTCACCAACATATAGAAACTCACTGTTCAACTGGCTGGTAACCGGTTGGGGTAACAGAGGTTCTGACGGGTTGGCTATAGCAATGACCGGGCCCGGCGTGCCGTTCGGAAACAGTAGGCGTTCCATGCCCGGGTGGATTAACAAGGTCGTCACGTCCGGTAGTAACTTGCGTCGTGCCTGATTTTGCAGCGCTTGCCGCGACACCCGCCAAAGTTTCTGTCCATAACTACGCTTGTCACAGTTGTGCAGTATACATGACGCTGACATCGCAACGCGTGGACAGGTGTTTTGCTTGCGGAAATCAAAAAAAGCACCATTTGGGCAGCTTAGAAAGTAGTCGTGGGCATGCATAACTACCCGGCCTCTCACCGGCTTTAGAGGCCACAAAAGCGACGGCGACAATGTCTGGTGATACCCGTGGACATGGTAGAGGGTATCCGGGCAATCATTTCTTTTGACCCATGCGGCTAAGCGCTTCTGAACCTTCTGATTCCAAAGTCCCGACGCCGCTGCCGACAATCCACCCTGATCCAGCAGGCTTTGACCACCCATAGATATCAGCTCGATACCTAGAGGCATCTGATCGCCATCGTCGCCACAAAAAAATGTAACAGGGATGCCCTGTCTTGCAATCAACGCGGCCTGAAGAACTGCAAGCTTGGAAGCCCCACCTCGAACTTTTGCGAAGTCACTAAGTATTACCACGCGACTTGGAGCACGGCGCGTCATTTGAAACGCGCCACTTCTTCAGGATTAAGCCTGCCGCGCGCCAAGTCACCGAAGGCATGCAGGTTTCCTTTCAGGCGTCCAAACCGGTCGATTTCAGGCTCGGCCTTGAATGACCTGACAAAATTGCTTGCCAGATTCCTCCACATGATATTGAAAGCGCGATTAAACGCCATGGTCCGTTTTTTATACAGATAGACCGGGTTGGCAATTTGCGAGTATCCAATACACAACCCGTTTGATCGCCCAACCTTGGTTCCCAAATGGACACCTCGCAAATTGCTCGAACGCACGATGCGACCATGCGCAGCCATCTGACGTGAGAAATCTACATCCTCGAGCCAAGCATAAAGCTTGAGCCGCGTATCAAATAGTATTTTGTCCAACAAAGCTGGTGCAGCACGCAGCGCCATGTTGCAACCATAGCAATTGTAGACGTCTGTAATGTCGGGAGTATTGGTGGGCGTTGTTCGCGAGACCATACTCAATCCTCGCAAGTGGCTAATTCCTGGACCGTGTATTCCATCGGCCAACACTGTACCGGTTGCCATAACGACATCTTTCCGCGTCTTGAACAGATGTTCGAGGTTCGCCAGATAATCCGGCGCCATTAAAAAATCGTCATCTAAATACAGCAGGACATCATCTTCGTGCAGCATGCTCAAGGCTGTATTTCGTTGAATACAAGTGCCCCGTTCGCTTTGAACGATGCAGACCGGGAATGGCAAATCCGCAATTTTTTGAGCGTCAATGTCGTCGGCTCGGGCAACAACTACATTTACCAAATCTGGAAATCTCTTTTGGCGCGCTATGTCCAAAACTGTAGGAACCACAATTTCCGGGCGGTTTGTAGTCGGGATAGAAACGATTAATCGCATGATGCTAACACACTTTAGACATAATATTGCCGATAAACCGCCGCCACAGCCTGCATTGTTGACAGGTATTCGAACTCAGCGTAGCCGTGGTATTAATCATGAAAAAGAAAAGTCGAGCATAGCAAATGGCCCTCGTTCACGAGAATAAAACGTTGCGTTTCAACATCATCGAAATGATAGAATCCGCGTCACCTAAGTTACTACGCAGGCTGGTGATAGGCGGTTGTCTCCTCTTCTGGTTAGTCGTGATTTTATTTGTTTTCTTCTGACCGCAGTCCCGGGTTCCGCTACCGAGCGCCATCGCTCATGATCATCACTTTTATCGTCTTGAGAATGATCTCGATGTCGCGTCCAAATGACCGGTTGTTCACGTATTCAACATCCATTTGTACTCTTTCGGCATAGGTAGTGTTGCTCCGCCCACTGACTTGCCAATACCCGGTAATCCCCGGTTTGACCGAAAGGTAATCACTGAAATGCTCGCCATAGTGCGACGCTTCCGCAGCAACAACCGGGCGAGGTCCGACAATCGCCATGTCACCCACCAAGACGTTCCAGAATTGCGGCAGTTCGTCCAAGCTAGTCTTGCGAAAAAATTCTCCAACTGTAGTGATCCGCGGGTCATCATCCAGTTTCTGTTGGGCTTCCCACTGAGCGCGTGCTTCGGCGTCAGATTCCAGGATCTTTGCCAAACGCTCTTCGGCGTCTCGTGCCATCGTTCTAAATTTGAGGCAGTTGAATTCTTTGCCATCTCGACCGATGCGTTTGTGCCCAAAAAAAATGGGACCACCGTCCGTTATCAAAATGACAAGTGAGATCAGAATGAGAAAAGGGGAGAAAAAGATCAGCGCAAAAAATGCGAACAAGCGGTCAAACAACGATTTGAGAAAAGTGTCTGAACCACCGTTGTACTTCTTTAATCGACCAGAAGATGAGCCACTGAGCAATGAAGACTCTACCTCAGCCCCACGATTAAAATTCGTTCTCATTACACAGCCAATCGTTAATACAATAAAAAACACGCGTGACCCGGAAAACATCGGCCCGCAGTACAATTCCCCGCCATTCAAAGTATAAGTAAATCCCTGCCCAAGCCGCAACTTTTTTGTAAAATTGAGGAAGGGCAGCAGGCGTCCTGTGGATAACCTACTTCTTCAAGTCAGTTTGTCGCCAGAAGATCAACAGTACTCAAGTTTACCTCCGGACTGTTCCAGACAAAAAAATCCAACAAAGCTAAACGCGATTCGAAAACCCTTCGGCAGAAGGTGCTAGCGGCTCAATCGTGCGGCCCGCGAAAACCTGTTCACGGGCAACGACGCACAGCCCCGAAACCGCCATGAGAAGCAGAGTTGGATCCGGTGTCGTTGCTGAAACTAACATGGCTGTCAATAATGTCAGCGCGCAAACGCGACCAGCGCTAAACAACCGTAGCGTGCCGCGATCGGCTCCTGTAGCTGGCAAACCAATTGCGCTGAAAATGAACATCAAAAAAGCAATCGTTCCGGGAAAGCCCACACTTCCCAAAAGAACGGATGCAATGCCATTCCCCCGCAATGAGCCGACTCCGGCCCCAAGCCCCCAGGTTTGGAAGAAAGTGTCAAACCCAGCCGCGGCCCACGCACCGCGTTCCCGTCCTGATAGGGAATCTTGTTTGGAAAAAACCAAACGGTCTAGAATATCTGAAACGCTATCCATTACGACTGGCACCAAAAGTAACGCACTGATCGCAATGGCGAGAAACGAAACACCTATGACCATGAGATGCCCAAACCCACGAGACATACTGAAGCCCAAGAAAACTCTGAAATGCAGAGTCACGAAGAATATCCCCGCGGCAAGAGCGGCAATGCCTGTGCTGGACATGGCCAGCAAGGCGCCAACAAAATTGGCTGCTGCCAAGATGCCGTGGCTTTGCGTTCTGACAACCAAGTAAGACATGAAAAAGTAAGTAAAGAACGCAGCCGAAGCGGCCCCATAAGCGGACGCTTCGGCATATCCTCCGATCACCCTACTGAACGGCCCCACGAGATGTTCGTTTAGAAGGGTATAGTCGGCAGTTCTGACTAGGCTCAAAACCGCATCGGCACCCAGAAAGTCTAAGAGTCCAAGAACCACGTTAAGCGAGGCGGCCCAAACCAGTCCTTTTTCAATGAACTCTGCCCCGCGCCGTCTGGCGACAAAAACTGTCGCTAGAAAGAAGGCAAAGGACAGCAGGATATAGACCGATTGGGCTATGTTGGAGTTTGTAGGCCGAAGCGGCAGCATTACAGAACTGAAGAAGTTACTGACCTGTGGCCCTCTGTTTGTCACCGTCATTGGGAAAACAAGAAACTGCCCCTCGAAAAGGCGCACAAGGACGATTCCAGAGAAAACAGAGTAAAACGCAAAAACAAGAAGATAGATACCCGATGGAGGCAAACGGAAATCCGCCGACCCAGGCGCATGCGTAATCCGCCGTAAGATCAATAGAAAGATCGAAAGAATAGCCAATAAATTGGCAATGATCATTGAGAGACCACCGGCAACCAACGCGGCGAACATCCCAAATGGGATGACCGCTATGGCCATCAAAATCCCATTGTCAGCATTTCGTGCGCTGAGCCAAAGCCACAATAGCAAGAATGCGGCTGCAGCAGGATAAACAGCCATTATCGTCCTCGCTTACAATCTCGAGGCGTGAACCCCGAACGGAACATTTTTAAATTGGTCAAATTCACTGTTTCGTCTGTTACTCCGACAGGCATCGCAGCCCGAATCGGTTATAGGCAAGCGGCATATCGAAAATCGTTCTCTGTCAAAGTAACTGAGCATATTCAGATCGCGAACTGGAAGCACTATCACCCCAAAATTCGAGCAGCAATTGCCAACTATCCCTCACAATGTTTCCGAAATGTTAACAGTAACGAGCGCATTTGGCCTTTAGGTTTTCCCGAATCCGGTTTGAAAGTAGTTTGGCGGAGTATTTCTTTCGGGCTCAGAATTCATACTGGCGGTTTTTCTCGCTTTTTGTGCGGTGGTAAAATTTTGTTTAAATCACGAGAAACCCTAAAATTTAGCTTAAGTCTTTTGAAACGTGGGATTGGGCTCCCGGTTTCAGCGGCTTGGGCTCGGCTAATGACGACCGGCATTCGCCCTCCGGCCATGGTTGGCGCTTACCCAAACTATGCAACGGCCGCAGTTAAAGCCCACGGCAACGGGTATAATGATAAGGACGTGGCACAGGTGAACACCGACCTGATGCGCAAAACCGTTGTCTGGGATTACCCGGTCATTCATTGGATTAACGAAGTTTTTAGCGAAGGAATGCACCTGCTGGATGCAGGGGGGCATTTCGGGTCGAAATACATCGCCTTTCGGGATTTGTGTCCAATCGACAGGTTGCAGTGGACAGTTTACGATTTGCCCGTAACTGTCGATCTGGCCCGCGCCGCACAGGAGAGTCAGGAGTTACCTGCTGAAATTGTGTTTCAAGACGACCTTGCGAAAGTTGGTCAGATAGACGTGTTGCTAGGGTCGGGTCTGATGCAATACTTGGATATTTCTCTGGCTGAATTGATCGGCAAGCTCGACGCCCCACCCAAATACATCTTGCTAAACAAAGTCGCGACTCGCTGTGGCCCGACCGTTGTAACACTAGAAAAGATCGGGCCTGGCCGGGTGCCCTATCAAATCAGAAACAGAAATGACTTTGAAAAAAACCTAACCGAAATGGGCTATGTAATACGCGATCAATGGGACATCCCGTCTCTTGGTCGTATCATTTCAACGCATCCCGGTTTGGGCCCAAGTGTCAGCCGAGGCTATTTTCTGGAACGGCGTGAGTAGGCTCGGACGATCGGATCACCGGATCGCCACCGAAGCTCGACAGGGCCGCCTGTATCGCGCAGAGCCAACGCGCCAACCCAACCCGGCGCAGGTTCGAAATGAGTTAAAGTCCAACGTAAAGGGTCGTCGTCTTCAATCCGCGTCAATCGGGGGGGGACATCGGGCGAGAGGGTCACGTCGAAAGAATCAAGGGGCATGTACAACCCATGCCCCAGTGATTTCAGAACAGCCTCTTTTCTGGTCCAGCAGCGGAAAAACCCTTGCAACCAATCCGACGGTTGCAAGCACGACAACTCGGCGTATTCCACTGGAGAGAAATGATGTCTAGCCACCGCATCTTCGATAGGTCGCACCAACTCGATATCGAGACCCGGATGGGCATGCGAGCACACTGCCAATGCAGCCCGACCGCCAGAGTGACTGAGGTTAAACCCAGGGCCATTTTGCAGAAACGGCTTGCCATGCGGCCCGTACTCAAACTCGACCGCCTTGGCGTCGAGGCCAATGTAATCCGCCAAGATTCTCCGCAATCCGGCCCGACCTACAATGTACATGCTCCGATCACTGGATTTGACAAAACGATCGGCCCTTCGCAGTTCGTCAACCGACAGATCCTTACCAAAATGGTCGAGGTGTTCGTCCGCTTCTTCCAGAGACCACAGCCAAAGATCCACACTGAGCACGCAAAAAGTCCTTTCTTCTGATACCGAAACTACTCGTGGCGAACCCAGCAAGTCGATAGGGTGTTTAAATGAAACGCAAGGTTGTTCTTGTTATCTGTTCCGTGATTGCAATTGGTTGTTTAGTCCTGTTGGGCAAAACCCTTTTGGACAAAAACCGAAATCAAATCGCGTGGTGGGTACAAGCTGGTGCACCGGATTTTGCGGATGTCATGGTGACGGCGCCTGACGGCGTGCGCCTGGCGACGGATGTCTACCTTCCGGCTGAATCCGGTCCGCGCCCAACGGTTTTGATGCGCCTTCCCTACGGCAAACGAACCTACGGCGAAGTGCGGTTTTGGGTTGGAGAGCTGACACGCCGGGGCTTCGCTGTGGTCGCTCAGGACATGCGCGGACGGCACGGCTCAGAAGGGACATTTGCCCCATACCCCAACGAAGGTTCAGACGGCGCAGCCACGCTAGACTGGATCATTAATCAACCGTGGTCAAATGGACGGGTTGGAACGCTGGGTTGTTCAGCTTTGGGGGAATCCCAACTCATGTTAGCGGCTCAAGGACATCCAGCCCTTCATGCCATAGTTCCAATCGCAGCAGGCGGCGCAATCGGGTCGGTCGAAGGAAAGAACGCCTACTTCAGTGCCTTTGAAGGCGGGATCTTCAATCTGGCCGCCGGCGTCGGTTGGTTCGGTGCTGAAGGCGGCAAAACCGCGCCCACGTCTGGCTATCGTCCAATTGAACCGGGCGATGTACTCGACGGACTTCCTGTCAACGGCCTTGTCGAACGATTGCGCTCGGACGAGACCGATTATGAAGCTTTTTTGCAGAACTTCGACAATCCTCAATACTGGAAGGACGCCGGCTATATCACGGGCAACGAGTCGTTCTCGGTACCGGCACTATTCATTGATACCTGGCACGATCTCGGGATAGATTCGAGCCTAACTCTTGCCAAAACGTTGCAAAATAAGGGCGCATCTGTAAAGACCATCATCGGCGCTGGAACGCACTGCAACTACCTCGGTACGGACGGCGACACCGTGGTTGGCGATCTACCGGTCTCGCCAGATCGCCGCATCGGCTATGTTGATCTCATTAGCCGGTTTCTGGCTTGGCATCTGGGGGATGGACCCGTCGTTGATCTGCCCGCCTACACCTATTTCACACTCGTCGAAAATCGGTGGCACGAGGCCAAGAAATGGCCGCCTGCCGACACAACTCAAAAGCACCTGTATTTAAGCGCGGATCAGTCTTTGCTCTGGAAAAAAAGCGAAATTTCGGACTTAAAGAGCAACATTCTTTCCGACCCCGAAAACCCTGTTCCCTCGATCGGCGGCCCGATTTGCTGCACTGGAAATCCCGAAGATCTAGAAGGGCCTGTAATGCAGAACTCGATAGAGGCACGAGACGATGTGCTGTTATTCTCCTCCGCACCGCTGGAACAGCCAATGACAGTCGCAGGCCCAATCCAGGCAAAGCTAAGAGTCACCATTTCAACTCCGGATTCCGACCTCGTCTTGCGCATTACGGATGTAGATACGCAAGGAAATTCACTATTGGTGCAAGAGGGCGCATTAAGGTTGCGATACAGGGATGGATTTGAAGCACCCGACCTGATGACACCCGGACAGATCTACGAAGTAACAGTCGACATGCGCCAAATCGCATACAAGTTCGAAGCTGGTCACCTAATCCGGTTGCATGTGGCCGGAACCAGCTTTCCACGCCTTACGAGAAACACCAACACAGGCGGCCCAATCTATTCTGAAACAGAATTCATATCTACCGAGATCACCATTCTCAGTGACAATGACGAACCCTCCGCGCTGATCCTGCAAACCCTGCCGAATTGAAATAGGTCAAAAACAGCGAAGCGCCTAGACGGCCCAATCACTAAGGACAGCGTCAACGACGTTGGAGAATTCGCGCCGAAACCGTTCTGCACCGAACCCGCTTGCGTGTTCGCTAATGTCTCTGGAATTAAATTGCGCGCGTTCAAACCGATGAATAGTTTCCACAATCGAACTGCTTGATTGATCGTCGAAGAACAGGCCTGTACGGCCCTCAACAACACTGTCGCGCACACCGCCTTGGCCGTAGGCCAACACAGGTGTCCCGCAGGCCATGGCTTCGACAGGGACAATACCAAAGTCTTCTTCGGCCGGGAATATCAACGCTTTCGCAGTCTGATACAGACCCGGCAAGTCTGCACTGGGGACACGACCCAGCAACCGAACATTTGGAGGAAGGTTCTGCTCTAACTCGGACCGCTGGCTACCATCACCTACGACAACCAGTTGCCGGTCGAGATCACGAAAGGCCTCGATGACCAAGTCCGCCTTTTTGTAGGGAACCAGTTCAGAGACAAACAAGTAGTGGCTGCGTTTATTGGTCTCGTCAGGTAGGTGGTAGGCATCAAGATCGACCGGCGGATGCACAACTTGTGCGTCACGATGATAGTAACGCCGTATTCTCTGTGCCACAAAATTGGAATTGGCCACAAACTTGTCGACGCGGGCCGCAGTGCTGACATCCCAAATTCTAAGCCTGTGCGCGAGATGCGAAAAATACATCTTTTCGATCCGTGACAACCGCTTGCTATAGGCACCGTACTGATCCCAGATGTATCGCATCGGCGAATGTGTATAGCAAATATGAGGCGTGCCCGGTGGTGAGATGATACCTTTGGCCGGCCCACTTTCGGATGAAATGATCAGATCATAGCCCGACAGATCCAGTTCTTCGAGCGCCCGAGGCATAAAAGCCAGGTACTTTTGATAGTGGCGTCGCGCGCCCGGAAGCCTGGCAATGAATGTTTCATGGATGGGACGGCTTTTGAGCCCAGGTGACAGTTTGTCTGGATCGGCAACATGCGTGAATAGGTCAGCTTGAGGAAATAGGTTGACCAATTGTTCCAACACGTGCTCGCCACCGCGCATACCAGTCAACCAATAGTGAACAAGGGCAACTTTCATAACATCACTGTCTTACAAACACTCAAATCAATAGTTGTATTTGTACGAATAGCTCCCAAGATCACGCGCTGCTACATCCTGGCGACGTACCATTGTCATCACCGTTCCAAACACCTGCTGCCCATTCTCCTCCAACCTCGCAATCGAGCCAAGCACCACTTTGGCCGGTGTCTTTCCACTACGCACGGCGACCAGGGTTGTGTCGGCATGTTTGGTCAGCAGAATTGCATCTGACAAATACAGCACAGGCGGCGCGTTTACGATGATGACGTCGTAGCGAGCACTTACTCGGCTAAGCAATCCGGAAAACAAATTAGACGACAGCAAATCCGCAGCGCTCGCGCTTTCAGACGATGGTGAAATGACATCAACGCCAGCCAGATCGGATCGGATGGGTAAGTCCTTAATCTTTGCATTTCCATTAAGGTATTCTACCAAACACGGCCCGTCGGACGGTAGGTCCAATGCTTTTCGTACATCCGGATGCCGAAGGTCAGCATCCAACAACAAGACGGACGTTTTTGAAGTACTGATTGCCCGCGCCAAAGCACAACATAGCGACGATTTTCCTTCTGCCGGAACAGAAGACGTAATCATTATTACTTTGGGCTGACGGGATTTCCCCAGCCCGAACAGGCTCGTGCGAATGGTGCGCACGTTCTCCATGAACTGTGATTTTTCCACGCCCGACAGTTCTTGTCGCAGCCATCTGTACCTGCTCCCAAAATGCCGGACGTATGGGAGCAAAGCCAGATTGCGGCGCTGTGTCAGCGCTTCCAATTCATCCGCGGTGTTCACCGGCGACCGCGCCAGATTTCGCAAGAACACGAAAGCAGTAGCTGCAGAAAGGCCGAAAACAAAGGCCGCGATCATGTGCAGGGTCTTGCGCGGACCAGAGGGCACAGACGGAACCTCGGCCTGACCAATAATACGCGCTTCTGGAAGCTGGAAATCCGCCTGTGCGCTGGTTTCCTTGAAGCGCGAAAGAAAGTTTTCGTAGACTAGGCGGTTGGCATTAGCCGCCCGTTCCAGTTGCCCTAAACGTACCGAGGCCTTGGCCAGTGAATCCGCCCTCTCAGATACAACGGCGATCTGGCTCCTCAAAGCGTTCTCTCGATTGGTGGTCACGATAACGTCACCCCGCATTTCTTCGATCCTACGCCGCAATTCGGTATCAATCGATCGGTCAATATTCGCGATTTGCGCGTTAATTCGAACCATATCCGGATGCCGACGCCCGAGGGTGCTGGCCAATTGAGCCTCATTTGTCGTCAATTCCGCTCTTTGCTGGGTCAATGTTTCCAAAAGCGGTGAGGTCACAACATCTGATACTGCACGTAAACCGCCAAGACTTTGTAGCGCCTCAACTTGAGAGAGGCGCACTTCAGCATCCGCGCGCTCGGTTGAGCTGCCGACCAATTTAGTATTTAGTTCGGCCAATAGCTGGCTGATGCTTTCTTCATTGCCATCCGCGATTTCGATCATCTCGGCCTTGAAATCAACCACCGCTGCGTCTGCAGCTTCAAGTTGAACGCTCAATTCGGCCAACCTGTCAGATAGCCAAGAATTGGCACGCAATGTGGCATCCATTTTCGAGTCAAGTTGACTGTTAATGTACTGGTTTGCGATGGCATTGGTTATGTCTGCAGCAAGTACCGGATCGGTGCTCTGAAAACTCACTCCAATCACATAGGACACTCCAATCTGCGTTACAGACAGATTGTCTCGCACCGCATTGATAAGCCATGAACGTAGCGTTTCTTCGGGCAATCGCGCAGCGACCACATGTGGCGGATCGTCTCCGCGCAATAGACGTTTGGCCCGGCCGAATAGGCTTTCGCTGCGCTGTTGGCGGGGGTCGTATCGGGGATGCTCCAACAAACCCAATTCGTCGACAACCTGGCCAATCAGCACGTTCGACCGCATCGTCACGACCTCACCGGCCAGGACCGAGCTGTTCAGATTAAGGTCAGAAACCACTTCCTCGACAGGCGATACACTTTCTTCGCGCGTGTCGAGAATGATCTGCGAATAAGCGGTGTAAGTCGGAGGAACAAAGAGTAGATAAATAAACATCGCTGCGGCGCACCCGATGGCGGCTGCGGAAATCAATCGTGCATTGACCCGTAAAATCGAGAACAGATACATCACGTCGATAGATTGGTAAGCTAGGAAACCGGCATTCGATTTGGCAGCGCGACCCACTTCGCGCGGGTTGGACGACTCCGGGTTTCTACGCACGTTCATTGTAGTTCACCCAACGTTTCGGGTGGCTTCACCACGATAACCAGTAAGTCGCCCGGCGAAAGCTCGTCCCCGGGTCGCAACAGTAGCTTGCGAACACCGTTGTCTTCGCGTCGGCGCACTTGGAATTCGAGCAGCATTTCGCTCTCTAAACCAGAGGCCGCATTCATCCACTGATCCAAAAGCCCCAATCTATCTTCGATAGAATTTCTATTTGAAATCAGCTTCTTGATCTCGTTCCATATCCGCTGGGATTCGTTGAGCCGCTTCTGCTCCAGATCCGAAGCGAATTGGGACAATCGTCCCTTGAGAGTTGCAAGTTGCACCAATGCCTCGGACTGTCGCTCGCGTTGGTCCAACAGGCTGCTTTCTGCCTGAGAAGTCTTAAGCTCAAAGTCTCGGACATCAAATTTTGGGATCAAACCTCGGGCCGCCAGATCAATCATTCTCTCCAGCTCGGTTTGAGAAACATCCACAATCCTTTGCTGCACGACTTCGCGCTGCCGCAGGATGGCGATCTGGCTTTCAGCTTCGGACACGGCCTGTGTCAGAAGCTCATGCTGGGTTACCGCATTCTGCGTCTCCAACGTGATAACCTGATCTTCACTTGCTTTATGTTCGTCAAACAACTCTCGGTTCACTCCCGGGCGCAGGTCTGGCGGCAGGTTAGACCAATTCAAACTGTCCTCACCTTTCAACAATGCCTGAGCCCGTGCATATTGGGCGGCCAACAATGCAAGATCGTATTCAAGGCTGTTCAAGGTGCCTTTCAGATTTCTACGCTCTAGAACACGGGCTTCTTCGTTGTTTGCAGAAATCGCTGGACCCCCAGCCAAACCGACGGCTTGTTCTGCAGTCATGAAAGGCTGGTAGTCGAAGTTTCCCGGATTCTTAACATCCCCCAAAACCGAAATCGGCCGGAAACTTGCAACCGAAAGCTCGATCAAGGGGTCCACAAAAATCTCATTTTTAACGTATGTGCGATGAATCAAATCCCTCGCATCGCCAACCGCAATGGAAGATACCTGTAGACCGCCGATGTAAGGTAACTGCACCTCACCATCGAGGCCTACAGTAAATCGCTGCGGTGGTTCATTATCATCGAGAATATCCAACTCGAGCTCGTCACCCACGTTTATCAGATATCCATCAGGGGTTGTGGCCCGGCCAATACCGCCGACCATCACTGCGCTTACAAAAACGGAAACAGCGCACAGGCTACGCACGAGATTTCGCGCCGAAGCTAAATCAGAACCCTTAAGCCAAATCATCGAATCGCTTACAACTAAATAACAACTGTCACATGATAGCGAATAATTGTGCCCTGTCAGGAGCGTTTAACCCCGTAAGTTGCGAAGTGCGGGCTTAAACTTATGTTCGTTGCACGGCACCTGCAGTATTTAGCGAGTTTTATTTGACTCGCGCGACTGCGGCAGAGAAACTTGGATTGTGTAATTAGTACCCGCATTTTGCCCTGTTCGCCGCATGCCGGGAGTTTTTTGGCTCGTAGTAGCTTGCGAAACGTTTTTCCGCGTCCAGGGTGATTGGGTTTAGCGGAGCGATTTTAATGAAGGCATTGAAGCAGCAGCAGATAGTCGGAACCTTTCCCACTTCTGTTACCCAAAAACGGTGCTGGTTTATGGAGCAGATTCACCCCGGTAATAAGGGACTGAATCTAGCCGTACGGTGGGAATTGCGAGGACCGGTAACCAGCGACATGGTTCAAACTGCGTTCCAGAAGATCATCGACCGGCATGAGATTTTTCGAACACGTTTCGTAGAACAAAACGGCGAGCCTGTGCAGGAAGTCTTCGCACATGTGGAATTCAAACTCGATCTCGTTGATATCCTAAATGTCCCCGAAGCCGATCGCGCAGAGCGGATTAACTCGATTGCCATTGCACATTCAGAACAGCCATTCGACCTATCTGAACCCTGTCTCTTTCGCGTTGCGATGGTTCCAATGGAAACGGAACGCGCAGCTCTGTTGATTTCGGTACATAACAGCGTGTTCGATGGATACTCAATCGGTGTTCTGGGTCATGAACTGGGCGTACACCTCGAAGCGCTGCAGACTGGTACTGATCCTGATCTGCCAGAATTAACACTGCAATACGGTGACTTTTCTATGTGGCTTTCTGATTACGAACAGAGCGGCGCCATGGATGAAGAGGAAGAGTACTGGAAGCAAACCCTCGGTGGCATGGAATATTTCGAACTGCCGCTTGATCGACCGCGTGCGGCCTCAGAGCCCCTGCCCAAGTCCTTTGCAAGGGAACTTCCGCAGGACTTCGAAACCAACCTTTCTGAAACCGCAAGAGAGCTGGATACCTCAGTCTTTGCCCTGGGCGTTTCCGCTTTCAGCACGGCGCTAGAACGGTTTTCTGGCCGCAATGATGTAAGCTTTGCCATCCAGGTCGCAGGCCGAACAGAAATAGATTTGGAACCACTGATCGGGATTTTCACTAACCCCATCGTCATGCGTCTCGACATTGACGCAAGCAGATCAGTAATCGATCAAGGTCGCGCTGCTCGTGAGGTCGTAAATGGCGCTTTGGCACACCAGACATTGCCTTTCGATAAGCTGGTTCAGGTACTAAACCCACCGCGTGACCCGTTACGTATCCCGTTGGTTTCGATCATGTTTAACCTTCAGCGCGTTTTCTTAAACGAAAGAAAATATGGCGATGTAGAACTGGTTTCGGTTCAATCACACTCACCTGGTACGCTCTACGATCTCAATGTGAACATAATAGGTCGAAATTCGGGATGGCGTCTGGCGATAGACTACAATGCCAACCTGTTTGACGAGTCCACTATTCAGGCGTTTTCTGACCTTTTGCTCGAGGTGTTCCAAGCCTTAATGCGACGCGACCCCGCTCCGACCTCAGCGATAGCAGCAAATCGACCCACTAAGGTAAAAAACCCTCCGCTAAATCTGAATGGGTTTACGTCACTTGCAAAGCCAACACCGTCCCCGAACAACGTCAAAGCTCGACTGGCCTCCTTGTGGTCCGACATTCTTGCGCTGCCTGTTGATCACGTCGACGGAGATTTCTTTGATCTAGGCGGCTATTCCGTACTGGCTTTGCAAATGTTGTCGCGCGTAGGAGAGACTTTCGAAACCAGACCAAGCCTGCACGCGTTTTTGAATGATCCGACTCTGGACGGGCTAGCCAATCTACTGGGACAGACCGAACCTGTTGTAACAAAGCATCCAGCGCCTCGAGACGAAACGACGCCCGATTCAATCTGGTCTCTGGCCGAACTCAAATCCGCACCTGAAACCGCGCCCATCTTGCTGACGGTTAATCAACCATTCCTGTACCAATCACTAGGCAAAGAGATCGGAGCAATTTGCGCTGTTGCCAATATCGGTATCGCTGATCGGGCGCAGCTCAATGCACTGTCTCAAGCCGGATTCGACCCGGCGATTGAAGAAGCGGCATCAATTGTTCAAGACCGATACTCAGGGCGGGACATACTTTTGTGCGGGCTTTGCGTCGATGGTCGTGTCGCGTTACGGCTAGCCGAACAACTAACTGCTTTAGGCGAGCGGGTGCGTTGTGTTGGTATGATTGACACTTGGGCCCCCGGCGCAATTGGCAAGTTTTCACGGTCTCAACGCATACGCGATAAATGGACCGTTAGAATGCGCAGGCTTCGGTACTACCTAAGTCTACGGTGGTCTGGAAAGATCAGTACAACAGATCTCCTCGGTCAAAACGATTTTGCACAGCGCTTTCTCCAAGCCACAGAGCTCGCACCGCCGGCGTCTCCAACCGAAACGCTAGTCGACGAAACCGTGGATGTTTTAGTAAGCCAAACGCGGGCCTACAGCTTTGAACCATATGACGGCGAAGTTGTTCTTTTTATCACAAGATCTCAGGCGATGGTTCCTGAAGATGGCGTATTGGGTTGGTCGGAGCTGCTTTCGGCGGACACAGCTGTCTATCCGGTGAATGGCTGGCATGGTGACTCCCTCATGCGATCGGGCTTTGGCCGGATATCCGAAGTCTTCGATGCGAAGGCACGCCGATTGGAGAGCAACAGTGCAATATGAAAAGCTTAAAGTTGCACTGGTAACACCCTCGGGACTGTTTGGCTTGCAGGATTGGCAAGCGATATTGATCGACCGATTGCGAAGTGATCCCCGGTTTGAAGTTACGGGTCAGATTGTTGGCGGAATTGATCGGCGGGACCGTTCAGGAACACTTTTGATGCGCTTGTTAATGCGGGCCGAACAGGTTTTGGCTGCGCGACGTATTCTGCCTTATGATACTCAGGCTGCCGCAGATTTCCTTAGCACTCTCCCGGTTACCCAAGATCAGGCTGACCTTGCGCTTGCGCTTGGTCCAGCTTCGTTGACAAAGTATCAGTTGGCCCAGCTCCGCTTCGGAGAATGGGCAATTGCATTTGGCGGTATGAGCGACCCATTCAAGGCTGGCATGACAACTGGAGCGCGCCGCGCCCCCCATGTCCAAGTCGAAATCCATTCGAAATCCTACGAAGACCCAACTCAACGTGTTTTTCGGCAAACCAGCTACAACCGCAAACCAGGTAGTGTTTTGACGGGAGCGTTTGTAGCTGAAAAGTCGATCCTCTTTCTGTTCCATGCAATGAATGAATTGGCAGAGCGTCGCAGTGTGCCTGAAGCCAGGCAGCTTCCCGAGGCTACCGAGGCAAAACCTGACTTTGAATCCTCTCTCGTCTATGCATTCAACCTTGTAAGTGACGTGTCAGAAAAACTGAAATCTGAACGCCTTGCACGAGCCGGACAAATCAGAGAGTCTTGGCAACTTGGTAGCTCATCCGGTCCGGTCTCGGGGTTTCATCCAGGAAAGGCAAAAGGCCTGCCGCGATCGTCTTGCATAATGGCCGATCCCTTCCTGTTCGAGCATCAAGGGCAACAGTGGGTTTTTTTCGAAGCCATGAATGCCGAAGATATCAATGGTCGCATAGAGGTGGCGCGTCTGGAAGGAGACTGTCTCACCGAACCCGTTACCGCGTTGAAGTGTACTTATCACCTTTCCTTTCCTTTCGTGTTTCGGGCGGGAGACTCTATCTTTATGATGCCCGAAACCCAGGCAGCTAAACGCCTTGAGATATGGCGTTGCACCAAATTTCCAGAAGAATGGGAATTGCATGCCACAGCATTCGAGGGTCAGTACTTAGCAGATTCCAGCATGTATCTTGGGGATGATGGGCGGTGGTGGCTGATTACCAACTTATCTGATCATTTTGCTTTTCAGGATCATTCCAGCGAACTGTATCTGTTTGAGGTCGATGGCCCGGATCTCAAAACGATCAAACCTCATCCAAAAAATCCTGTCGTGTTTGGGTCAGACTGCGCCAGAAATGCAGGGGCAATCATCCGGCAAGGGGATCGGCTATTTCGGCCGTCGCAAAACAACAGTCATGGCGTGTACGGTTTTGGCCTGAACCTCATGGAAATTATCAAGCTTGACGAAAAAGATTACGAGGAGCGGTTTATCCGGCAGTTCACGCCCAAGGATCGACCTGGTGTCAAAGGCATGCATCATCTGAGTGTTGCCGGCGGCAAGATCGTGATGGACTGGAGCAGCGCAGAATGAAGTGGAATCTTGCGATCTCAGTTGTGTTTCTGGCGGGTTCAGCCATCGCCGACGAAGATGAGTTCAATCTTGGCGTACAAACGCATCTGGAACAGGGATGGAGCAGAGCCGCCCTCGATCTGGCGCAAGATCTGGGTGCAAGGCACCTTCGTGATGAGATTGGGTGGGCCACGGCGGAACAACGGCCAGGCGTTTACAACTTTGCGGTCGCGGACAAGTACATGTTGCCCCTGATTGAAAAAGGTATGGTACCGCTTATCGTCATCACCGACAGGAATCCTTTGTACGACAACGGCGATACGCCGCACAGTAAGGAGGGTCGCGAAGGTTTCGCCGCCTGGGTAAGCGCCATTATCAGCCACTATGGAGTCGATAATCTAAAGATCGAAATCGGGAATGAATTCAACTCGAGCGATTTTATCAGAGGTCCATTTACCCAGAACCCACCGGCATATCTGGCTGCACTGGTTCGAACGGTACGCGCGCGCCTGAAGAAAGATCATCCCGAAGCCAAGATCATTTGCAGCGGCTTAAACACAATTGCGATCGGGTTCTATCGAGAGTTTTTTCGTCAGGGCGGCCTGCAAGCCTGCGATGCGATTTCTGTTCATCCTTATCGCGACAACCCCAATACCGTCCTGCCAGAACTGAACCGTCTGAAGGCTTTGATGCAGGAATACGGTGGAGAGCGCCCAATCTACGTAACCGAGTTCGGCAATTGGTTTGAAGATCAGAGTGATGCACCTGATTACATGGTCTTGATGGTGACACAAATGGCGGCATCCGGGATAAACGACGCGTATTGGTATGCGTTGCTGGATGAGCCTTGGTGGCCCAACATGGGATTGCGCACGCAAAACGCTGAAAAACGAAAACCCGCAGCTGACTCATTTGAGTTTCTACAGCGAGAGCTCCTGCCATTCGGCCGTCCTGTCGCACGCGAAACGATTGAACCAGCGCGGATCTACGAATTTGGAAAGAACGGTGAAGCATTCGTCGCGTGGGGCAGCGGCGTGCTCGAAGTGAAAGGAGTGGCTGAGTTTTTTGACGCTCGCGGCCGCCCCATTGATCCTGTGAACACTCTGACAGATTCGCCAATTCTGATCATTGGACAGAATCTGAAAGTCGAGTTGTCAGTACAAACAGTACACGCGGACACGCGATACCAGTTCAATCAGGCACCATGGAGCTACTTTGCCAGACGCCCCAGCATCGGTCTGGTTCCGTTGGAAATCATCGATTGGTATTGGCCGAGCTACCGCGGCGCACCTGATCTTTCGCCTCTTCGCATCACTGACGACGGCGTGACGACCGCGCGGTTCAATGGCAATCCTTATACCGCCATAGAACGATTTACGGCACAAATGGATGGTCAATTTATAGTGAATGGGCAGTGGAAAGCCTCCTCAGAGACCGAACCATCGCGCCTGTCTGTCTTGCACAACGGAACACCTGTTCACGAGGCCGAGGTCACAAACGATGGCTATACTTTGCCCGAGATTGGATTGGAATTGCAATCTGGTGACACGGTGGATTTCGAAATCGCACCGACAGGCCCAAATGGCGATGGATCCGTAAAACGCCGGATCAAGATATCAGGGCCACCCGTTTCGCATCCGGGTGGCTCCGAAAATCGCTTATAGCCCCCGTCGGGCACCGCGACGATAGGATTTCAGCGAAGGTTTGCGCGGTGCGCTGTCCTCCTCTACCCGATTGTCAGCAAATGCGGCAAGGCGCGCAATTGAGGGGTATTCCAATAGGTGCCTCGCCTCAACGTTCAAATCAGCATCGATCATGCGCGCGGCAATACGGAATACTGTTAAGGAATCTGCGCCCAACGCAAAAAGGGTTTGCGACGTTGAAATTTGATCGATACCCAGAGCGTCTTCCCAGATTTTTGCCATTTTCTTTTCCGTCGGCGTACTGGGCTCAGTGTACAATGCGGTGACTGTAGCAACGACATCCGGATCAGGCAGAGCTTTGCGATCCAATTTTTCGTTGCCGGTTTTGGGCAGATTACTGAGGAATACCCAAGCAGTCGGCACCATGTAGTGCGGCAGCCGGTCGGCCAAAGCCGTAGTCAGGCTTTCCGGTTTGGGGTCATGTCCTGGCTCGGCAACGACATATCCGACCAGCTGCTTGTCTCCACGCGGCGAAGGACGCAAAGTCGCGGCGGCCGCCTGAACGCCGCGCACCGCGCGCATTGCCGTTTCAATCTCTCCAAGCTCGATGCGGAAACCGCGCAATTTGATCTGCCCATCATTGCGACCCAACACTTGGATTGTGCCGTCGACCAAACGACGGGCAACATCGCCGGTCTTATACAAAAGACGTGGGTGCCCGTTCAGGGACACTTCACGAAATGCTGCTTGTGTTAGATCGTCGCGTCGGAAGTACCCCTTGGCCAACCCTGTACCACCTATGTTCAGTTCGCCCTCAGCCCCGATTGGCAACGGCTGGTCGTCAGGACCAAGCACATGCAATTCAGTATTGGCTATGGGATGACCAATCGTAATCAGTTCGCCCGAATGAACCTTGGAAACAGCAGACCAGATCGTGGTCTCGGTCGGGCCATACATGTTCCAGAGATCGGCGCCGCTTTCCATCAACCTCTCTGCGAGATCGGCTGGCAAGGGTTCACCGCCCGCCAACATGGTCAAACCTTTGTCAGGCCGTAACCCAGCTTCAAGAAGCATGCCCCACAGCGTAGGCGTGGCCTGAATATGCGTGACATCGCCACGCTTCAAACGTTCGACCAATCGGAACCCGTCCAGAACGTCTTCTTGTGCCGCGATAACCACTCGACCACCCTGCAGCAACGGCAGGAACAGTTCCAGAACCGAGATATCAAACATCGTTGTAGTCACTGACAACATTACCGATTGCGGGTCGAAACCGGGTTCGTCCGCCATAGACGTCAGGAAGTTGATCACCGAGCGATGGCCGATCTCAACCCCTTTTGGCGTACCGGTAGAACCCGAGGTGAACATCACATACGCCGTTGGATCAACTCTATCTGCGATGATCGAAGGAATGCCACCCGCTCTTACTTGACTCATCTGAAGCTCAGGCAGATCAAGACCTTCAGCGCATTCGGGTAGATTGGCCTGATCGTGCAGGACAGCAGAAACATCTGCCGTCTCAAGTATCATGCGCAGCCGCGAAGCGGGTTGAGCGGGATCAATCGGCACGTAAGCGTTGCCGCTTTTCAGAACGCCGAGCAAAGCTGCCAGGCATTGTGATGACCGAGACATGGCCACGGCAATCCGGCCGCCGGAACCCCGAACAAGGGCCTGGATGTCAGCGGCGACCGCATCACTTAGCCGGTCAAGTTCCGTATAGCTGAGCTGTCCCAGATTATCCTCAACTGCGATCGCGTTTGGATAAGTTTTGGCAGTTTCCGAAATTAGCCTGTCGAGCGTTGTCGCCTGTGGCAATGCCTCGCTCGTTCGATTCACAGTCTCCAGCATCCACTCGAGCTCGTCGGCGGGCTGAACGTTAACCTTAGCTAGAGGGCGCGCGGAATCCTCTGCCAGTTCGGAAAGAACTGTCTCAAAGTACTTCATCCAACGCATCACCGTGTCTTCGTTATAAACGTCAGTGTTGTAATCGACATCCACTCGCAGACCGTCGCGACGTTCGATCACGTTAAAGAACAGGTCGAAATTCACAGCTGTTTTAGGGTTGGGTGCCGACGTCATGCTAAGCGGGCCCATATCTACGACCTCGCCCAGTCGTTCCAGATTGAACTGCACTTCTGTGAGCGGCAACCGGTTCAACGTGCGCTCGATATTCAGATCGCGAACAAGTGTTCCGTAGGTATAATCCTGATGGTCAAATGCATTCATTACCTGATCACGTACCTGCGTCAGAAAGTCAGCAACCGAAGCATTCGGGTCTTGAACGGCGCGGATCGGCAGGAAATTGACGCAGTGACCAACCATTTCGTTGTTGTCCAGCAAGGCCTGCCCGCCGGTTGGCACACCTATGACCAGATCATGAGACCCGGTCAGCCGTCCTAATACGATCTGCAACGCGGCAAACAGCGTTGCAAACAGCGTACAACCTTGCGCGGCACCGGCCTTACGTGCCGCTGACGCGACATCTCCCGATATGCGCGCCGTGCAAGTCGCACCGGAGAATGTTTTGATTGCAGGTCTAGAATGATCGGTTGGTATATCCGGCAATTCAGTAGGTTCTGAATATTGTTCTTCCCAATAGGCGCGCGTCGCCGGTCGCACATTTTTACCGGACTGAGTGGCGGCATAGGCGGCGAAAGACGGTGCCGGTGGAAGGTTCGCCGGCGTACTCGAAACCTCTTCTTTGTAAAATGCCACCAGGTCCGAAGCCAGTACGTTGTATGACCAGCCGTCGCATACGATATGGTGTGCATTGATGATCAGAACATGTTCTTCCGCCGACATCCGTGCAACGAAAGACCGTATGGGAGGCCCCGAAATCAAGTCGATTTCAATCGAAGAGTCTTCGTGCACAATGCCGGCCAACGCAGCCTCTGGGTCTTCTTTGTCACTCAGATCATGAAGCGTAAGCTGCAGTTCGAATGGATCGACAATGTTGAACGTCTCACCGTTTTTGGCAAAGACCTGACGCAACCCATCATGCCGTTCAATTACACGGTTAAGCGCCCGTTGTAAGGCGTCTTGGTTCAATGAACCCGTTAGACGGAACGAGGCGCTTTCATTGAAACTGCACGACGCTTTCTCTCCTAGTTGACTGGTCATCCAAACTTCGCGCTGTGCTTCGGTCAGGGGGATACCTTCGGTTGGCGGTTTGGCTACCGGCGTTGTAGCGACGGGTTTGGCTTTTCCGTCGCCGACAAGGATACCAACGCTTCTGAGCGCATCGACGGATTGTTCAAACGCGTTCACAACCGCATCGAAGTCCTGTTCAGTATGGGCAGTCGTAAAGAAGCAGGCATACCCGACCTGAACATGGATACCGGCCATCTTCATGAGCGGATAAAACAGGGCGGCATTGGGATCGAAGTCCATTAGTTTTGGAACAAACCAGCTTGAATAGCTTTCGACCAATTGCGGTAACCCGCGCGCTACAAGAATGGCATTCATCCTGCCGACTGCATCAGCTGTCCGGGCGGCCGTGCGCTGCCAAAGATCGGACCCATTGGTGCCCATATGTTCTAGCGTTGCGTCCACCGCGGCAACAATCAACGGATGACGAACGAACGTTCCTGCAAAGAAGGTTGGAGAAACTTCCGGGACCGAGTCATCACCGAACTGCCACATGCCGCCGTCGAGTGCATCCATAAACCGGGCTGAACCTGCAAGCATGCCAATTGGCATACCGCCTCCGATTACCTTGCCGTAGGTTGCCATGTCGGCCTGGATATCCCACTCGCCCTGCATTCCCCGGGCACCAACCCGGAATCCGGTCACAATTTCATCCATGACCAAGGCCGCACCGCTTTCGCTTGTGATATGGCGTAGTTCACGCACAAATTCCTTAGGGCGCAGGTTTGGATTTCGGCTCTGTACTGGTTCGACAACAACAGCAGCGACTGAGCCAATATTTTCGCGAATCCAATCGATGCTTTCTGGCGCGCCATACGGCAACACAACCATGTTGGACAGGCTCGAGCGCGGAATTCCCGGTGCAATCGGCAGAGCCGCAGGGTCGCCACCACGTGACTTGCCTTTAACCAATACTTCGTCGAACTGGCCATGGTAGTCACTGCCAAAAACTACGATCTGGTCGCGACCTGTTACCGTTCGTGCAATGCGCATTGCTGCCATCACAGCCTCAGACCCGGTGTTACAGAAGGTAGCACGCTCATGACCTACGAATTTAGCAAAACGTTCCAGAACTGGGCCGGCGAGGTCACATTGCGGTCCAATTGCAAAGCCACGTTCCATCTGACGTGATACAGCATCAATTACAAAGTCCGGCGAATGGCCAAAAGCTATTGGCCCGAAGCCACTGACCAGATCTATGAATTCATTACCATCAATATCCCACAGGCGCGCACCTTTGGAACGATCGGATACGATCGGGAACACCAACTCCTTCCATTCAGCGCGAAACCCAGCTGCCGTGCGTGGGTCGGCCATCACAGACCGGTAGGTCTGTACATACTCTTTGGATTTGGCGTGCCGCTGGCTGTAACTGGTTGCCAAGTCTCGCGCAAAGGCCAGTTGCTCGGACGTAAGGTCGCCGCCGCCTGCATTGGTTGCACGTCCAATCGAAAAGGTGCCTTTGCTTGCCGCATTTTTGGGCAGCGCAGGAATTGCAGGTTTAGTCTCTGTCTCGACTTTTTGTGTACTGGCCACGGCAGTAGGTGCCGCCGTCTGAGCTCCAGACAAAGCCTGAAGCTGTTGTGCAAAAAGTGACTGCATAGCAGCCACCTGCGCCTGCATGACAGCAGCGACTGACCCATCGCCAATCGGCGCGGAGGGCACAACTGATGGTGTCAATACCGCAGGAGCCGCTGGTTGCGTAGCGCTTTGCGTGACCTTTTGTGTGGCCTCCGGTTCAACCGAGGGAACAGCCGTTTCGGGGGGTAGGCTTTCATCCAGGTAATCAACGAGCGCCTCGGCGGACGGATAGTCGGACATTAGTTGCCGGAATGTCAGATCGATCCCATAATCAGCATTCAATTTTTGGGTGACCTGTCCGAGGAACAAGGAGTCAAACCCAAGTTCCAAAAATGTTGCCGGTGCATCTTCTGGCCCCAGATCTTCACCAGAAACTTCGCTCAAAATGGCTAGAATCTCACTGATCAGGCGCGGCTTGCGCTCAATCTGTTCTTGTGAATTGGATGTCGGCATAGAAGAGAACTCACTTACACTTGAAACAGGATTTACGATTGCCGTGGTCGGTGCGGGTGACGAGGAAGTTGCTGCTCCGATGGAAGGCGCTGGCGCATCGACCCAATGCAGTTTGCGTTGGAATGGATAAGTTGGCAGAGGTACGCGCCGGTTTCCGCGCGGACCCAGCTTGTTCCAGTCTACATCGACGCCACATCCCCACAGGCAGCCCATTGCAGCGGCCATCGCGACTTCATCCGTTTCTGGACGGGTGTGATCCGGCAAAGACTGTATCACCGCAATCGAGGCATCCCGCGGCAATGTTTGGGTGCTGAACGCAGATAACGTGTTCCCAGCGCCAACCTCGAGCAACGCGGCTGGATCTTCGGTCACGAGTGTCGAAACCGCGTCCGCAAAATTCACCGCTGCTCGCGCCTGGGTCGCCCAATATGACGGGTCTGTGCATTCATTCTCGGAAATCCAATCGCCCGTTACACAGCTGACATATGGAATTTTCGTTGGTTGTAGCGTTTTTTGAGTGACCGCTTCCAACAGGCCTTCACACACCGGGTCCATCATGCGTGAATGAAACGCATGAGAAGTGTGAAGACGTGTACACGGAATACCGGCCTCTTTCAGTCGATCGTCAATCGACGCAATTGCATCAAAGTCTCCGGCCAATACATTTAAACGAGGCGCATTGCGCGCGGCGACATCGACGGTATCATCCAGATAATCATCCAGAGCCTCAATCGGTGCTCTAACGGACAACATCGCACCGCCTGGCTGATCCTGCATCAGTTGGCCTCGTTTCGCGATGATCGACAACCCGGTTTCAAAATCCATGACGCCACCCAACGTGGCGGCGGTGAACTCGCCAACCGAATGGCCAATCATTGACGCTGGGCTTATGCCACGAGCCATCCACAGCTTTGCACAGGCGTATTGGGTCAAGAACAACGCTGGCTGAGTCAGGCGGGTTTCGCGCAACGCACGCGCGAGGTCCTGGTCACTGGCGTCTGCGAAACACAGCATTGTCTTTACGTCTAAGCCAAGAACCGGGCGTAATATTTCCGCACCTTTATCAATCCACTGCGCAAATTCAGGTTCGGTTTGGTACAGACCGCTGCCCATGCCCGGGTACTGAGATCCCTGACCAGGGAACATGAATGTTACAGTTGGTTTGCCCCGCATCGCAGGCTTACGGATAGCGGGTGCAGCGCGTAAGGTTTTGGCGACCTCTTCAGGATTCGAGCCCGCGACAGCCTGACGGTACTCA
This sequence comes from Ruegeria atlantica, assembly GCF_013032505.1. GTDB lineage: Bacteria > Pseudomonadota > Alphaproteobacteria > Rhodobacterales > Rhodobacteraceae > Ruegeria > Ruegeria atlantica_F. The sequence continues at coordinate 164,287 of NZ_WQCG01000002.1, read as the reverse complement.
AAAACGGCTCGTCCCTCTTGCAAGGTATAGGCCGCATCCGCCAGTCTCGGCGCGTTGGGGTTCTCCAAGGCGTCCGCTAAGTCACCCTTCATCTCGGCCAAGGCTTCCGGCGTCTTCGCCGAAATGACAACCGTTTGAAGGGAAGCAGTCTCAGCGTCCTGCACTATTTGCGGCGCCTCCTCCAGCACCAAGTGGACATTGGTCCCCCCCACTCCGAAAGAACTGACACCGGCGCGCAATGGTCCATCCGACACCCAATCCGAGAGGGAACTCGGAACCCGGAACGGAGTACCTTCCAGTTCTATTCTAGGGTTCAGACTGGAGAAGTTTGCCACAGGAGGAATCTTGCGATGTTTCAGCATCAGCACTGTTTTGATTACGCTGGTTACGCCGGCAGCCGCATCCAGATGACCGATATTGCCTTTGACAGACCCGAGTGCACAGCCCCCTTCGACAGCTGCTTCGCCGAACGCCTGACGCAGCCCACTAATTTCAATAGGGTCCCCGAGAGGTGTCGCGGTTCCGTGGCATTCGACGTAAGTCACACTTTTAGGTTCGATTGCAGCATCTTTGTGCGCTCGGCGAATTGCATCCGCCTGACCGCGTACCGTTGGTGCCGTGTAAGATATTTTGTCGGCACCATCGTTATTGATACCGGAGCCCAGAATAACCGCATGGATGTGATCACCGTCTGCTACGGCATCTTTAAGTCTGCGCAATACAACAACGCCGGCACCGTGCCCGAAAACCGTTCCGCTGGCTTCAGCGTCAAACGGTCGGCACGTGCCGTCATCTGACGACAACCCACCTTCTTGCGCGATATACCCGCGCTTTTGGGGAAAGGTGATCGAAACGCCTCCCGCCAAAGCCATGTCGCATTGGCCCGCGCGCAATGCCAACAATGCCTGCGAAATCGCGGTCAGCGACGTCGAACACGCCGTCTGTACTGTCATCGCAGGACCGTGCAGGTCCAGCTTGTAAGACACCCGAGTTGCCAGGCAATCGCCAATATTGCCGGTAAGTTCAGAAATCTTACCGGTCTGATAATTCGACATATACGCCTCGGCTGCTTGACGGTCGGACAATATGTTTTGAATCAGATATGTGGTCGACGACGACCCCGCGTATACGCCCACCGGCATGCGTGTCCGCCATGGATCGTGCCCGCTGTTTTCCAAGGCATGATAGCAAATCTCAAGGAACACACGGGCTTGCGGGTCCATAGTTGCCGCCTCACGGGCGTGCATTGAAAAAAACTTGGCATCGAACATCCCTGCATCCGAAAGGATCGGGCGGGCCGCTACAAAACTGTCCGATGCACGTTGTTCCGGCGTGAAGCTATCTTCTAGTTCGCCCGATGAAAATGGCTTGATCATATTGTCGCCGTTCTGAATGTGCTCCCAGAACTCATCAAGAGACTGTGACCCGGGCAGTTTGGCTGCCATGCCCACAATTGCGATTGCATTCTCAGGTAAGTTCAGGTCAGCCCGTTCTTGAGCTCCTTGTTCTGGCTCCTGAGATGACAGCGACTCGTTTCCACTCATTTCGATCGCGGCGATTGCCTCGGACAAAGGGCCCAGACGCGGGACTTCGAACATGAGTGTGATGTCGAACCGTACGTTTAAACGTTTCATCACTTCCGCATGAACGCCAATCAGTTGCAGAGATGTTCCCCCTGCTTCGAAGAATGTTGCGTCTGAAGCCAACTCTCCGCAACCCAATGTCTCATCATAAATCTTCGCAAGAGTTCGTGCGATCTCGGCAGCGTCTAGCGGTTTACGGGTCGATTGGAATATTGGAGTTCGGGTTGATTGGAAAATTGGCCCAGTGTTGCCGTTGCTTTCCAAGTCCTTCGATTCGACGCTGTCGACCAACGCTTTTCGGTCGATCTTGTTGCTTGGGGTTAATGGAAAGTCTGCCACAACCCGGTTCGTCCGAGGCAGGGCGCCCTCCGGCAAGGCTCTCCCGAGTTCGGCCATAACCTCGCGGACGAAGGCGCGTTTATCAGCAGGCATATCGCCTGACGGTTTCAAAAAGGCTGTTATGCGTTTTTCACCAGTATCTGCCTTGGTCAAAGTAACCGCAGCATCCAAAATCATCGGCAATTCACGTAGGTGATGTTCAATTCCGTCCAGTTCAATGCGACGACCACCAATTTTTACCTGTCGATCGACACGCCCTAGAAATTCATAGACACCATCGTCGCGCCGCCGGACCAGATCTCCTGACAAGTACACTTGTCCGGTGTGAGTCGGGCGCGGATCTGAAATAAAGGACTCGGCCGTCCGTTCGGGTTTGTTGAGATAGCCAAGTGCCACACTCGGTCCCGCGGCAACTAGCTGCCCGACCTCTCCGGCCCCCAGTTCGTTATGGTTTTCGTTCACGACGAAACAGTCGCAGTGACCAGTCGGCACGCCTATCGGAATTGTACCACCAACAAGGTCCGCTTCGGTAACGACGTGCATCGTGGTTAGGGCGGAGTTTTCTGTGGGTCCGTAACCGTTTATGACTTCGATTCCGGGATGCGCATCTTTCAGACTACGAACATGTGAAGGGGACAGCACATCACCCGCCGCACCAAAACGGCGCAAACTGCTTAGCGCATCAAGGTGATGTTCGATCAGCAGATGTGACATTCCGGTGTAAAAGAAGGCGACACTTACACCATGACGGGAAATAGTTGCGGCAAGCTTGTCCAATGCCGGCTTGGGCTCGGCCACAACTGCGACCGACCCTCCGTTCAAAAGCGCGGGCCATGTTTCCCAAGTGAAACCGTCACACGCAATGGTCGAACTCGCCAACGTTATGTCGTTGGGAAGAACTTGTCCGATTGGTTGGTCAAATCCGAGCCGAACGATGGACCGATGAGGTAACACAACACCTTTTGGCTGTCCGGTCGATCCAGACGTATACATTATGTAACACGCATCCAGACCAGTTCTGTTCGGAAAGTCACGCTTCTCATCGGGATCAGAATTCAATAGGTCGAGCGCATTCAGACTGGCAACCTGGTTCGAATTCAGTTCATCGGCAATGGGCTTGTAGTGCTCCTCCCACAGGATAGCGGATGGTTTGGAATCCGCTATAACGTACCCTGCTTGCTTTATGTCATAGGCTGGGTCCAATGGCACAAAGGTCCCGCCCGCACGCATGATACCGCACATGGTTAGGATTGCTTCGGGCGTGCGATCCATGATCATCGCCACGTTGTCGCCCGGCAAAACACTCTTTGACATCAAATGCAGGGCAATTCGATCAGCGGCATCTGCAATTTCCGCGTACGTGTACTCCCGCTCGTCACCGATCAGCGCGACCTTGTCTGGTACGATAGCGCACACGCGAAGCATGCTTTGATAGAGGTCCAGCGCAGGATCAAACCTCAAAGAGCGCAAAGACCTGACGGCAGAACCATTTAACATATCAACCCCTTAAACCGACCAAAGGGGGTTATCGTAGCAAACAGCGCAAAATAGGTTGCGTCTTTGACAATTGCCCTACGAAATTTGCGCTACGACCCCTCAGGTCAAATACATCGGCAAAACAAACGAATTCGATGTAGACAAGCGTATTGTATGCTTTTCTGGCTGTCGACTGCAGGCTGCCCATGGCAGCATCAAAGAGTCTCTTTTGGTCGAATGAACTGGCATTCTGATCTGCATGGCATTGAAAACTTGGTAAAAATTTGCAGGAGGATGCAACAAGGTTCGTTTGAGCACGTCTTTGGACGACTCGCGTTTAAGTTCCAAAAGCCCGCCAATCCTTTTGCCATCGGACTATTTATTCCCATCCAGACACAATCAGGCCAGTCTGAGCCTTCAAAGCGGGAATTCGCGCTTTTTGCCCAAAGTCGATTCTGAGCCGTGAACCGAAAAAGAGAAACTTGGCGAAAGGTTCTACGCTTAACTTTTTCGGACATTTTGAGACGATGCTGTATTGGTAGGGTCGCCTTATAGCACGACAGCCTTGACCTCTGTCTCATGACCGAGCCCCTTTCCTGCACACAACACTCGTCCTTGATTGCTGTGCTTGGTGATCAACTCTCAATGAATACCGCTGCGCGCGGGTGATCGGAAGCGTGACACAAGCTTGATGACCGAAGTCATGGAAGAAGCTTGTTACCTGCGACATCACAAAAAAGGAGATTGCTTTCGTTCTTTCCGCCATGCGCCAATTCGCGGCGGAACTTAAGTCGGACGGGTGGACCGTGCGCTACGTTCAACTGAGTGAGCCGGACAATACGCAAAGTCTGATCAGCGAAATCGCCAGAGCGAAGCACGATCTAAGAATTAAGCGCGCGATTGTGACCGAGCCCGGAGAATACCGTCTGATCCAAAAGCTCGCGCAGTGCGAAGGGTTGGAAACGGGAGCCGATGATCGGTTCCTGGCCAACCATCATGACTTGCAAACATGGGCCACCTCTTAACTGTCATTTTAATGCGACCAAGACCTGCGGAAGTTATGCGGAGAGATCTTGTATCGACCACGGAAATGCACCGAAAGCCTGTCCGTGCTGGAAAACCCCGAGGCAAAGGCAATCTCGGACACGCTGAGATCGGTTTCATTCAAAAGAGCAAAGGCACGATCCAGCCGGAGGTTGTTGTAGTATTGGCCGGGTGACATTTTGGTGTGCTGCTGGAACAGGCGCTCCATATGGCGTCTGGACAGAGACGCCTGATCCGCCACCGCCTCGAGGCTAAGCGGCGTTTCAATATTATCCCGCATTATTTGGACCGCTTCGACCAGTTTGGCGTTTCGGGTCCCCAAAAGGGCTGAGACAGGCGAAACCTGTTTGCTGCCACTTTCGCCAACACGCCGATGCAAACACATCTCGGACACATTAATAGCAAGCGTATTGCCGAACAGTTCCTCAATCACTTCCAACATCATATCGGTGCTTGCATGCCCACCACCACAGGTGCGCAGTTTGCCGTCTATCTCGTACAGGTTCTGAGTTGGCGTCATTGAAGGGAAATACTCGCAGAATCCGGGGCGATTTTCCCAATGGACGGTGAACTTCTTATCTTTGATCAGGCCCGCTTTGGCCAACGCAAATGCCCCGGTGCAGATACCGCCGAAATCGCATCCATGGGCCTTTTGCCGACGAATCCAGTTGAGAACACGGTCATCGAAAGAAGCCATAGGTTCGGTACCGGAACACACGAAAGTATAAGCCCCCTGCTCGAGATCGTGCATGGGTTGGTCCGCCTGAATGCGAATGCCATTCGAGCATGTCACTGGTGCGCCATCTGCGGACAAGACGTACCATTCGAATAATTGCTTGCGGGCCAATTGATTTGAAATACGCAGAGGTTCAATAGCGGCGCTAAAAGCCAGCATCGTAGTTTTGGGCAGTAACAGGAAGTGAAAGGCTTTGGGCGGTCCATCATATGGAACGTCGACGGAAATCGCCCCCTTGGGCAAGAAACGCTGACTGTCCACTACACCCCTCCTTCGTGCTGAAATACGGAAACACGTCTTGTTTAACGTATCGCCACCTGTCCGCCCAAAACGCTTAAGCAATTTAAAGATATCAATAGTTGCAATACCCTTGGAAATCGAACGCTCATTTTGTATTTTGGATACAACTTTACACCGACCGAGACCACTCATATGCCCAGAACTCGCGCGATCGCACGCCAAAGTCTCCCGGAAGTCATTACAAACGATCTGCGGGAACGTATCCTAAGCGGAGAGATGGCCGAAGGTGAAACCATCCGCCAGGAAGCCTTGGCCGAAGACTATGATGTCTCGCGTATGCCCATTCGCGAAGCACTGAAACGGCTTGATGCAGAAGGTCTGGTGCAGCTTACAAACAACCGTGGTGCGTCAGTGACGTCGCATTCGCTATCGCAAATCGGCGAGATTTTCGATCTGCGCGTTCTGCTGGAAGTCGATCTGTTCAAACGTTCCATTCCGCAGATGACCGAAGCCAATTTCGCCGAGTGTGATAAGCTGCTCGATGACATGGAACGGTCTTACGAAGCATACGATGTAGGGCGTTGGGGCAGCCTGAATTACGCATACCACAAGGCCCTTTATGCGGCCGCTGATCGCGGGCTGACCACTGAAATCTTGCAAAGGGTGAATCTGCAATCCGATCGCTATGTCCGCATGCATCTTAGCGTGATGGAACAACGCGAGCCCGCCAAAAAAGATCACCGGCAGCTATTGTCTCTGGCGCGTAAAGGTCAGGTTAACGCCGCCTGTGATCTGCTGACCAAACATATTCAACGGACCAAAGACCAGTTGCTGGAGATGGTTGTAATGACCCGGAAAGGCGACACCAGATAGAAGTCTGCTGCTTTTAACCCAAAGGATGCAGGCAAGCCACTTTGTGATCCGCGCCGCTCAACTCTGGTGGCGCGGTGCGGCATTCCTCGGTTGCTAGCCAGCACCGTTGTGCAAAGGCACAGCCTTTAGGGATATTCATCGGCGACGGAAGCTCACCTTCCAGTTTGATCCGATCCTTCCTCGCTTCGGGATCTGCGCGGGGCGTCGTCGACAGAAGGGCTTTGGAATACGGATGCTGGGGCGCAGCAAACAGCTTTTCCTTCGGTGCCTTCTCGACCGCGCGACCCAAATACATAACAATCACATCGTCGGCAAAGTGCTTCACCACTGACAAGTCGTGCGAAATGAACAGGTAGGCAAGGTTCAGACGCTCTTGCAGCTCGACCAGCAGGTTCAGAATTTGTGACTGGATCGACACGTCCAGCGCCGAAACCGGCTCATCCAGAACCAATATTTTGGGATTCAGCATCAAGGCACGTGCAATGGCAATCCGCTGCCGCTGTCCGCCCGAAAACATGTGAGGATAACGATCATAGTGCTCGGGCCGCAGGCCCACGAGGTCAATCATTTCGCGCGCCCGCGCCTCGCGATCGGCCGCAGACATATCGCGGCGGTTAATGATCAACGGTTCCTGCAGGATTTGCCCAATCCGTTGCCGCGGGTTGAGCGAGCCATAGGGGTCCTGAAACACGATCTGCACCGTCTCGCGCATCTGGGCCCATTTCGACGGAGTGATGTCGACTCCGTCAATGGTCAGGCTGCCGGATGTCGGTTCTTCGATCATCGTCACCACCCGTGCAAGCGTGGACTTGCCGCAACCGGATTCACCGACGATGGCCAATGTCTTGCCCGGTTTTAGTTCAAAATCCACACCGGACAAAGCCTTGACCGTTGAGGGTTTTGACAGCAGCCCGCCTTTGACGGAATAAAACCTGGCCAATCCGCTGGCCTGTACGATTGGGGCGGTCATGCCAATTCTCCGGCTGTTATCTTTTCAACGTAGTGACACCGGGCCTTACCGAATTCCGCGCTGTGTGGGGTTGGAGGCAAGGACCGGCACAGATCGTCCGCGAATTGGCATCTTGGGCTGAACAGACAGCCTTTGGGCCGGTCGAACTGTCCCGGAACGACGCCGGGAATGGTTGGCAGCATTTTGGTGGTCGCCCGCTCCGGCAGCGCGCTCAGCAATGCTGTTGTGTAGGGGTGGCGCGGGGTGCGAAACAGATCCTTGACCGGCTGTTCCTCGACCTTTTGGCCAGCATATTGAACCTGCACCCGCTCGGCGGTTTCCGCGACCACGCCCATATCATGTGTGATCAGGACCAAACCCATCCCCTGCTCATCCCGAAGCCGGACCAGCAGATCAAGGATTTGCGCCTGAATGGTCACATCCAGTGCCGTTGTTGGCTCGTCCGCAATCAAAAGTTTTGGTTTGCAGGCGATAGCCATCGCAATCATGACCCGCTGATTCATACCGCCGGACATCTGGTGCGGGAAAGTGTTCAGGCGGCTTTCGGGCGCAGGGATACCGACCTGATCGAACAGTTCAATGGCGCGCTGATGGCGGTCCTTCCGGTTCAGGCCAAGATGGATGCGTAAGGCTTCCTTGATCTGGAAACCAACTGTAAAGCATGGGTTCAGCGACGACATCGGCTCCTGAAAAATCATAGCGATGTCCTTGCCGATGATCTTGCGGCGGTCACGGGCCGAGATCTGGGTCAGATCGATGCCTTCGAAACTCAGTTGTTCAGCGGTGATCGTAGCAGTCCATGGCAGCAATCCCATCAGCGCCAGCATCGACACGGACTTGCCCGAGCCGCTTTCGCCAACAATGGCCATTAGTTCGCCCTTGTCGACAGACAGATCAACGCCATCTACGGCCCGGAACTGACCCGAGGCGGTGGCAAACTCGACGGTGAGGTTTCGGATGTCCAACAGGCTCATGTCGTCAACTCCGCTTTAGCTTCGGGTCTAGCGCGTCGCGCAGACCGTCGCCCATCAGGTTGATGGCCAGCACGGTGACCAGAATGGCTAGGCCCGGGAACGTCACCACCCACCACGCACGCAAAATGAACTCACGCGCTTCGGCCAGCATGGTGCCCCATTCCGGCGTGGGCGGCTGCGCCCCCATGCCCAGAAAACCAAGGGCTGCAGCATCCAGAATAGCGGTCGAGAACGACAGTGCCGCCTGAACGATGATCGGAGCCAGACAATTAGGCAGCACGGTTTTGAACATCAGCCGGGCCTTGCCGGCACCGGCCACGCGGGCCGAGGTTACATAGTCCTTCTGCCGTTCCGCCAACACTGATGCCCGGGTTAGGCGCACGTAATGCGGTTGGAACACGATGGCGATAGCGATCATCGCATTGGTCAGCGAGGGTCCTAGGATGGCCACCAGAACCAATGCGAGCAGCAACGAAGGGAAGGACAGAATGATATCCATAACCCGCATGATCATTGTATCGACCCATTTGGGTGCGAAACCCGACAGCAGGCCGACAATCACCCCACCCGTCACGGCCACACAGACCACCACGATGCCGACAAAGAAGGAATAGCGTGAGCCCATGATCAACCGCGATAGCATATCCCTGCCCAACGGATCTGTGCCTAAGGGAAAGGCCCAGCTGCCGCCTTCTTGCCACGCAGGAGGTTGCAGGATGTGATTGCGGAATTGTTCGGTCGGATCATAAGGAGCCAACAAGGGCGCAAAGGCTGCGCAAAGTACGAAGGCCGAAAATACCCAAAGACCAAAAACGGCACCACGGTTTTCGCTGAAGTAATACCAGAACTCCCGCAATGCACTGGGGCGGTCTTCGGTTTTGGGTTGGGTCGCGGACAATTCAGCCATCACCGCCTCCGGATTTTGGGGTTGATGACGCCGTAAAGGACATCGACCAGCAGGTTCACTAACATGACGATCACCGCGATCATCAGCAGCCCGCCCTGCACCACCGGGTAGTCTCGACGGAAGATGCTATCGACCATCCACTTACCGATACCGGGCCAACTGAAAATCGTTTCGGTCAGGATGGCACCGGCCAACAAGGTCCCTACTGACAACCCGATTACCGTAATCACCGGGATCAACGCGTTACGCAGCGCGTGCAAACCATTAATCCGCGCGGGTGCGAGACCTTTTGCGCGCGCCGTACGGATGTAATCTTCGCCCAACACCTCCAACATCGCCGAGCGCGTCTGGCGGGCAATGACCGCCAACGGGATGGTGCCCAAAACAATGGTCGGCAGGATCAGATGTCGTACAGCCGAACTAAAGGCCCCCTCTTGCCCTGATAGCAAACTGTCGATCAGCATAAATCCAGTGACGCTTGGAAAATAATATAGCAGGTCGATCCGGCCCGAGACCGGTGTCCAGCCTAGATTGCCGGAAAACACAATGATCAACAGAAGGGCCCACCAGAAGATCGGCATTGAATACCCGACAAGCGCAGACGACATTAGCGCCCGGTCAAAGAACTTGCCCCGGTTTACGGCTGCGATTACCCCTGCTGGCAGGCCCAATGCCACAGCAAAGATCATGGCGCAGATCGACAGTTCCAGCGTTGCTGGAAACAGGGCAAAGAATTCATCCCAAACAGGTTTCTTGGTGACAAAGCTCTCGCCCAGATCGCCATGCAACACGCCAACCAGGTAGTCCCAGTATTGCTGCAGCACAGGTTTGTCGAAGCCCAGCTTCTCGACCATCTCCTGATAGCGTTCTTCGGTCATCCCGCGTTCACCAGCCATGACGATGATCGGATCACCCGGAAGAACCCGGATGAACATGAACGAAATCAGCGTGACGCCCAGAAATGTCGGAACGAACATGCCGAGGCGAGTCAGAAAATAGCCAAACATCAGCGACCTATGATTGTAAGATCTTTGGGAAAGCTGGTCAGCGAACGGCAACCATCATCGGTCACCAAGACATCATCTTCGATCCGAACGCCAAAATTGTCCAGATCATAGAGGCCCGGTTCGTTAGTCCAAACCATGCCCGCGCGCATGATCTGGCCGTTGCCACGCATGATGTAGGGCGCTTCGTGCACATCGCGGCCCAGCCCATGACCCGTTTTGGTCCGAATACGATCTCCATAGGGCGACGCTTCGAGGACGCAGGTTACCGCGTCGTCGACGTCATGGGCGGTCACGCCCGGTCGGCAGGCCTCGAACCCTGCCAAATTAGCGCGCAGAACCGTGTCGTAGACCGCCCTGCCCTCGTCCGAGACCTCTTCGACGAAGAATGTACGCGTGATATCTGCAGCAAACCCGTGTTTGCGGGCACCAAAATCGAACAGAAGGGCATCGCCCGGCCTGATCTGGTAGTCCGCCCGTGCCTTGCCATGCGGCCTTGCCGAATTGTCTCCGGCCGCGACGATCGGCGAAAACGCCAAAGAGGCCGCACCTTCAGCAAACAACGCCTGGATCAGCGCCTGCTCGATCTGCAGCTCTGTCTGACCGACGCGTACATCTACAATGACGCGCTCCAGCGCACGTTCCGAGATATTAATTGCCGCTTGCAGCGCGGCAATATCCTCGTCGGTCTTGATTATGCGAAGACCGGAAATCTCTCGTTCGGCATCCACGATTTGAAGGCCTGGTTGAGCATTCGCAAAAGCCACTGACACAAAGACCCGCATCACCTGCCCCTCAACCGCCAGCGATCGCAATGGCATATGTTCGGCAAGGGCCGCGAAAGCGTCGTCATAGCCGGCTTGGTCGCGCCAGTCGAAAACAGCGCCTTCAAATCCGACCAGTTCCCACGAACCCAATTCCAGATTGGGCACAATCGCAGCTGGTTCGCCCTCGGCCGGTATCACGACCACAAAGGGGCGCTCGTGGCTCATGAAGGGTTTTCCCAAAGCGCGGTTAAAATTCGGGCCGGGCACCAGCGCCACGGCATCTACTGACATGTCCTTTGCCAGTTGACGGTACTCGGACAAATCCGGCATTTGCGCCGACCTCCCAATAAAGAAAACCGGAGCCGCCAATTGGGCGGCTCCGGTTGGTGAGTGGTGAGTTATTCGACGCTTACACCATAAAAGATGTGGCCGCCCAGCGGGTGCACCTTGTAGCCCTGAACCTTGTTGCTCATCGGCATATAAACGACCGAGTGTGCTATGGTTGCCCAAGGGGCCTGCTCTTTGAAGATAACCTGAGCATCCTCGTACAGCTTGGTCCGCTCAGCCTGATCGGTGGACTGCTTGGCCTTCAGGATCAGATCTTCGAACGGCTCATGGCACCACTGTGCGCGGTTTGACGCTTCGCGACCGTCGCAGCCCAGCAGAACCGCCAGGAAGTTGTCTGGGTCTCCGTTGTCGCCGGTCCAACCCAGCAGAACGGCACCGTCACGGTCCAGATCTTTCGAACGCGAGAGATACTCGCCCCATTCATAGGACACGATCTCGACGTCGACACCGATCTTGGCGAAATCGGCCTGGATCAGTTCGGCCATACGACGTGCGTTGGGGTTGTATGGACGCTGCACCGGCATCGCCCAGACTTTCATCGACAGATCAGAAACACCTTCGGCTTCCAACATGGCCTTGGCCGCTTCCGGATCATAGGCATCGTCGGTGATTGCGTCGTTGTAGCCCCACATCGTCGGCGGGATCGGGTTTTTGGCAACCTGACCTGAGCCTTGGAACACCACGTCGATGATCGCGTTCTTGTCGATCGCCATGTTCAGTGCCTTGCGGACATTCGGGTTATCAAACGGCGCCATCGTGGTGTTGTAGGCCAGATAACCGACGTTCAGGCCCTCTTGCTCCATCATATTGATGTCAGCGTCATCCTGCATCGCCTGAATGTCGGCAGGGTTCGGATAAGGCATGATGTGGCATTCACCGGCCTTCAGCTTCTGATAGCGAACCGATGCATCCGGGGTGATCGCAAAAATCAGATTTTCAACATCCGCCGGGTCTTTCCAGTAGTCGGCATTCTGGGCGTAACGGATTACGGCGTCTTTTTGGTAGGCCACGAACGAGAACGGACCAGTGCCGATAGGCGCCGTGTTCAGCTTTTCAGGCGTTCCGGCTTCCATCATAGCATCGGCATACTCGGCCGACAGGATCGACGCGAAGTCCATCGCCATGTTGGCAACAAACGGAGCCTCGGGCTTGGTCAGCTTGAATTTGACGGTGTAGTCGTCGACCTTTTCGATAGAATCGACCAGATCAGGCATACCCATGCCTTTAAAGTATTCCCAGGTACCACCAGAGATCTGATTGTAAGGATGGGCGTCATCTTTCTGTCGCATGAACGAGAAAATCACGTCATCTGCATTGAAATCGCGAGTTGGCGTGAACTCGTCGTTCGAATGGAACTTTACGCCCTGACGCAGTTTGAACGTGTATTCCAGACCATCATCGCTGGCTTCAACGCTTTCGGCCAGACCGGGAATTACGTTAGTCGTGCCTGTTTCGAATTCGAGCAGCCGGTTGTAAATCGGGTGCGATGAGGCGTCAAAGGTGGTTCCAGCCGTAAAAAGCGCCGGGTCAAACCCTTCGGGTGAACCTTCTGAACAATAAACCAGCGTGTTGGCCTGCGCGGCCGCGCTGGACAGGGCAATTGCCGCTGTTGCAGCTAATAATTTAAGTTTCATGATTGTCTCCCAGAAAAATTTTCAATCGGCTTTCGCGTTGCTTTGTTGTCCAAGCAATTCCAGACGACTCTCATCGCCGCGAAATTTGTGCCCAATGTATCCAAAATACAAAATCCATTGTCAACTCACTTTGAGAGTTGAAGGAACGTGTAAACCAATGCACCTTGCAAAGACGAGAGACGACACATCTCGGTTTCATTGATGATTGCAAAGATTGACGAGTGACTACGGCGTGAAGGTCGGCGCAACACCAACCGGGGGTTGATCCTGAATATATTCACCCACACTGTTCAAAACTTGAGTTCTAGGACATCCCGGGCGGGTCGCAGCACCAAGATTGCGCAGGTTGCCGGGCCCCTCAAAAGGAACAAAGCACAAGGGCCACTTGTCTCGTTTGAATTGCTCGGCGGCCAGGGCAGATACAATTGTACAATCATCAGAATGGCAAATGTGCCGGCAGATCGTTTCAAACCTCAGTGCGCTCAGATCAAACCGCTTGGCGACTCGGATCGCAGGATCAACCTTGGGCAAACGGTCCTCAAGCTCATAGCCAAAACTGTGAGGTAGCCGGATGAAATCATGCGGAGGCACATCCTCTGGCGCAATAGAGGGGAGCATACAAAGTGGATGCCCCTCACGCATGGCCAGAAACAACGGCTCGGCCCAAATTGATGTGAAAGCCAGAGCGTCGCTGTTGTTGACTTTGGCCACCAGCGCCATGTCCAATTGATGATCTTCGACCATCTGCAACATATTTTGTGGAAGGTCTTCGATCATGGTCACACGCATCCGCGGGTACAAATCGCTGAACAGCCCTGAGAAGTACTGTGTCAGGTAGGGTGCAAGCGTTGGCGTCATGCCAATCCTGTACGCGACGGCCTCGGGGTCGCGGTATTGGGTGGCAGTGTCGCGGATCTGTTGTGCATCAGACAGGATGGATTCAGCTATTTTTAGGATGCTTTGACCAAATGCCGTTGGGCGCACTTCGTTATTCAGTCGTAGAAACAGTTCAACACCCAGTTCCTGTTCCAGCTTCTTGATCTGGTTCGACAGTGCAGGTTGCGATACGTTGCACGCAACCGCCGCCTGGCTGAACTTGCCATGTTTTGCGATGGCTAGCACATACTCCAAATCTCTGAAATTCATCCGCTTAATCTCTCTGCGGTCAAACAAAAGCGGCTCGAAACCACCCCTTTATGTACCTCAAAGCGGACACAACTGCATGAAATCCCGATCAACTCCGCTGACAAAACTGTTAACCGGCGAATTCGAATAGAACATCACGCGCGGCAGGAAAGTCATAACCTGTTGATTTATTTGATGTGGCACTTCCGGATTCTCACGGAAACCGTGACTATTTGCGTTGGTTATGCAGCCGATTTGCAGGATGAATTTCAGCTGACCCGGGGTGCCGTCTACCCCTTGGCTACGTGGAATGCCCGACACACAGGGCGGACTGCCAAACGTAACAATTTATGACGGAGTACCCCATGCTGTCCCAACTTCTGACAAGCCTGCGCGCTCGTCTCTTGACCACGTCTACAATAGCGCAAGAGACCACCCGCGACGGCCAAACCCTTTTCAACAACTTCTTTCAAAGCACCGTTGTAGATGACACCCCGGCTTTCGTGCTGGCAAATGACTTCTCGCGTCTGCTGAACTTTGGTGAAATCATCACCAACAACGCCGTTGCTGCCGTTCAGGCGCAGGGGCAGGATGTTGATGTATTTAACTTCCGCTCTGGTCGGATTGAGGCGAACACCGGCACCGACGCATTGGCCACCGGCGTTCAAGTCACTGGCAGCGCACAGGTTCGCAACTTTGGTGAGATTGCGGGTGAATTCAACGGCGTTCAGTTTGCCGGTGCTCAAAGCTCGGGCGGCCTGGACAATTTCCGTGGCGGCGTGATCAGCTCTGACAGCCGTGCGGTCGACATTCAGGGACAAGGCATTGATGTTCGCAACTTCGGTGACATCATCGGCACCGGCGATCAGCGCAATGGCACGATCTACACCAACAGCACGGCCGAAAATATCTCGATCTCGAACTTTACCGGCGGCACGATTGACGCGGGTGAAGGCAACCAGGGTGCCGGTATTTCGTTGCAGATCGGCGATGAGGTCGGCGAACGCGTGGAAACCGACATCTTCAACGGTTTCGGCGCGACAATTCAAGGCCGTGGCCAAGGGGCCGCCAATACCGGGCTGGCCGGCGACGGCATTCGCATTGACGACGGTGCCGAAGGGGCCACTTTGGAAACCGAGATCGTCAACAGTGGCCTGATATCGACCGAAAGCAACCAAGGCACGGCCGCCGGTATCCGCATCGCGGATGGCGTAAACGCCGAAGGCGAAATCCTGAACACGTCCACCGGCGTGATCGAAGGCCCGCGCAATGGTCTTTACATCGGCAATGGTGAACATGATCTGGACGTGCTGAACTTTGGCACCATCCAATCCGGAAGCCGGGCGGTGAACATCGATGGCTCGGGTGTCGACCTGATCAACGGCGGCGACATTCTGGGAACCGACGACCAGCGCAACGGCACCGTTTATGCCGACGGCACCGCAGATGACTTTTCGGTCCGCAATCTGGCCAATGGCACAATCGACGCGGGTGAGCACAACCAGGGCTCGGGTTTCGCAGCAGAAATCGGTGGAG
Organism: Ruegeria atlantica; assembly: GCF_013032505.1. Taxonomy (GTDB): domain Bacteria; phylum Pseudomonadota; class Alphaproteobacteria; order Rhodobacterales; family Rhodobacteraceae; genus Ruegeria; species Ruegeria atlantica_F. The sequence goes on along the minus strand of NZ_WQCG01000002.1, from coordinate 148,731 downwards.
CCGCCGATGGTGCCAACACGTTCTCGTTGGAAAACGACGGCCTGATCCAGGGTCGGGGCAACGGCGCAGCAGGCACTGGTCTGGCCGGAGATGGTATCCGCATCGGCAACCCCGGAAATCAGGGCAACGCCGAAGCGACCATCGTCAACCGTGGCGAGGTGCGTTCGGAAGGTGCCAACGGCACGGTAGCCGGTGCGCGCGTTGTGGATGGCGTGAGCTTTCAGGGCGAATTTACCAACTCCGGCACAATCTCGGGTGTCCAAAACGGCGTCTACTTTGGTAACGCGGATCATACGGGTGGTCGTTTCGTCAACGAAGCAGGAGGCGTTGTGTCCTCGGACAGCCGGGCGTTCAACATTGATGGCACGGGGCTTGAGGTCGACAACCAAGGCAACATCCTTGGCACCGGAGATCAGCGCAACGGTACGGTTTATGCTGACGGAACAGCTGATGACTTCTCGGTACAGAACTCAGGGCTGATCGACGCTGGTGACGGCAATCAGGGTTCTGGCTTTGGTGTGGAAATCGGTGGTGCAGAAGATGGTGCCAACACATTCACACTGGAAAACACAGGCGTAATCAACGGGCGCGGAAACGCGGGTGCGGCCACGCCGCTTGCCGGTGATGGCGTTCGGGTCGGCAACGTTGGCAACACCGGAACTACCGATGCGTCGATCTCCAACTTTGGCGGGATTTTCTCTGAAGGCGCCAACGGCACGGTCGCCGGCATCCGAGTTGTCAATGGCGTGAACTTCCAGGGTACATTGCTTAACGCGGGCGCCATCGAAGGCGTGCAAAACGGTGTCTACTTTGGCACTGGTGACCATTCGGGCGGGTCGTTTGTTAATAGTGGCACCGTTTCCTCGGACAGCCGCGCACTGAACATCGATGGTAACGGGCTTTCCGTTCAGAACCTGGGTGCCATTTTAGGTACAGGCAATCAGCGCAACGGCACAGTCTACGCTGATAGTACGGCAGACAACTACACCTTCACCAACACTGGTCTGGTGGACGCGGGCGAGGGCAACAACGGCTCGGCTGTTTCGCTGCAAACAGGTGACGTTTCAGGCGATGTCGTCTCGGCAGCGATTGTAAACGAAGGTGTCTTACAGGGTCGCGGCGATGCAACCGAGGGCAATCAGGTCGGCGACGGCCTGCGTTTGTTCACCGGACAAAATGATGCGTCCTTTGCCGGAGTCGTTATCAACGAAGGCCTGATTGCCGGTTCCGAACAATCGGATGCTGCAGCCGGCATTCGTATTGACGGCGGCTTGAACCTTCTTGGTGCCGTCCTGAATGAAGGCGAAATTCGCGGCACGGTCAATGCGATCGACGCATCAGATGCTGGTGACGTTACCATCGTCAACGACGACGAAGGCGTGATCAACGGCAATGTCCTGCTGGGCAACGGCAATGACATTTTCGTCGATCTGGGCACCACTAACGGCGACATCAGCGGTGGCGCAGGTGATGACGTTCTGATCGCAGGCGACGCTGACAACGTTCTGACCGGCGGTCTGGGCAATGACTTCATCGATGGTGGAGAAGGCAACGATACCGCCGATTTCTCGGATCTGGATGTCGCGGTCGAGGTCCGTCTGGACGCCAATGGAAACGGCACCGCCACGCGCGATACCGGGTTCAACGTCTCGATCGTGGATGCGGCTATTGTGGCTCCGGACCAGTTTGGTGCGAATATCCCGGATGGAGGCTGGTTTGTAGAAGAGGCCGTTCTGGGCAATCTGTACTACAACATTCACACCTCCGACTTTCCTGCCGGGGAAATTCGCGGGCAATTGCTGGTCGACAGCGATGTAACCGAAAACGGCATCCGCACAGTTTCGCTGAGCGGCGGTCTGGACGCATCGCAAGAACCCGGGCCGACATCGGATAGCGAAGCCACCGGCAACGCGACCGTTGTCATCACTCAGAACCTGGCAACAGGCGAAGCCACCTACTCGAGCGAGTTGAGCGTTGTGGGCCTTAACGAGGCCGACCTGAACACGCCGATCCCCGGTGTCGTATCAGCCATCCATCTGCACAACGCACCAGCGGGCGCAAACGGCCCGGTCGTGCAGGACACGCTGGTGGACGCGGGCGCGACGCTTGATGTTGATGCAACAGCCGGTACCGGAGTTGTCGGACTGGACGTGATCGACAATCAGATCGAAACCGACGTGCTGGTCTCGATCGAGAATGTCATCGGCTCTGACGATGGTGATGTGATTGTCGGCAGCGATCTGGAGAACGTTCTGAACGGCGCGGATGGCGATGACCTGCTGAACGGTGAGGGCGGCAATGACGTCCTGATCGGTGGCGAAGGCGCTGACACTTTCCTGTTCCAGGGCACCTTCGGTGATGACACAATCTCGGACTTTGAAACGGGCGTCGACAGAATTCAGATCGGAGATCTGGGTCCTGACTTCGACGGCGATCCAAGTACCGTTCAGGATGGTGACGACGCCGTCATCAGCTTCGGCGACGCAGGCTCGATCCGTCTAGCCGGTGTCGACGCCGCGGACCTGACCGAGAACGACTTCATCGTTTAACCAATCAACAGCGGGGCGGCCTAGGTCGCCCCGTTTGCCAAACCGGAAAGGGTTCCCTGATGTCCCAGAAAACCAATCCCGTGAAAGCCGCCTGGGGGTCGCTGCGCAAGGGTTTTGTTGCAGTTGCCTTCTTCAGCTTGTTTCTGAACCTTCTTATGCTGGCCGGTCCGCTTTACATGTTGCAGGTCTACGACCGCGTCCTGACCAGCCAGAATGTCGACACTCTGATCGCATTGACCACTTTGCTGGCCGGCGTTTTCGTCGTGGTCGCCTGTCTTGACCTGACGCGGATGCGCATTTTGGGTCGCCTGGCGGCCCGCTTTGAGCTGAGCGTTGGTGCGCCGGTCCTGGGCGCCGCGATGCGCCGCCGCGTACAAGGCGAAAGCGAGGCTGGCGAAAACCTTGTCGAGGACGTGAACGGATTTCGCGAATTCATCTCGGGAACCACCCTGACCGCGTTTTTCGACGCGCCCTGGATTCCGCTATACCTGCTGGTCCTTTATGCTCTTCACCCATATCTCGGTCTGCTTGGTCTGGCCGGCGCCGTTACACTGACGATCATGGCGCTGATCAACAACTCCCGCGCCCGTGAACCGATGCAGTCGGCGTCGCAAGCGCGCGGTCGTTCCGATGCGTTGTTCAGCACCAGTGACAAGAACGCCGAGCTGGTTCAGGCACTTGGCATGAAATCCGATTTGGTGCGGCGTTGGACCTCGCTTCAGGCTGAAGCCCATCAGCACAAAACCCGCGCCGCAGATCGGGTTGCCAGTTTTTCGGTCGTCTCCAAAACCGTTCGGATGGGTTTACAGTCGGCTATTCTGGGCCTTGGAGCAGCCCTCGCCATAACTGGAGAATCAACCGCTGGCGTCATGATCGCGGCGACCATCGTGCTGGCCCGCGCACTGGCCCCAATTGACCAATTGATCGGCCAGTGGCGCAGTTTTCTGGCAGCGCGCGGATCTTACTCCAAGCTAACTAAACTGACCGAAGAGTTTGCCGAAACTCCACCCAACCTGCACCTGCCCCGCGCGTTCAAATCCCTGGACGTCAAGATTGCGCAGGCGGGTCCTCCGCGCGCCATCAACGCCTCGCTCCGCCAGATTGATTTTGGCCTTATGCCAGGGGACGTTCTTGCGGTTATCGGGCACAGCGGTTCGGGCAAGACCACTTTGGGCAAAATGATGGCCGGTATCTGGCACCCCCAACGGGGCGAGGTTCTGCTGGACGGCAGCCCGATGTCCAAATGGAACCACGAGGATCTGGGCGAGCAGATCGGATATCTGCCACAGGATGTCGAGCTGTTCGACGGCACGATCCGCGAAAACATCAGTCGCTTTTCGGTGGCCATCGACGATGCAGAAGTTCTGCGTGCCGCGCGCGAGGCAGGTGTGCATGAAATGATCAGCACCCTTCCAGATGGATATGAAACACGCATCGGTCGGGGGTTCTTTCTGTCAGGTGGTCAACGCCAGCGGCTTGCACTGGCCCGCGCGCTGTATGGCGATCCGTTTGTACTGATATTGGACGAGCCGAATTCGGATCTGGATGCCGAAGGCGAACAGGCCCTGCGCGATGCGATCACGGCGGCGCAGTCCCGTGCTGCAATCTGCATCGTCATGACCCATCGTCCTGCAACGCTGCAAGCTGCCAACAAAGTAATGGTTCTGCGAAACGGCACTCAAACACAGTTCGGAGAAAAAGAGGACGTCCTGAAGGTCACTCGTCGGAACGTTCTGGACAAACCGACCCGATCCGGGGCGCAGGAACCCACCGCGCGCCCTGCTAATGCAACTCAGATAAGCGGAGCTGCCCAATGACCCAGTTGATGAAACGCACACAATCCCCCAACGTGCTTACCGCCCAGGATGTGCAAGTATTGGACATCACGACCGAAGCCTCTGGCATCAAACGCTATGTCCTGTTCGGGTTGTTTACCCTGATGGCTTTCGTCGGCGGCAGCATCTATTGGGCCTTCGCCTCGAAACTGGATGGGGCGGTCGTCGCGCCAGCATCGTTTGTGGTGGAAGGTGACCGCAAAACGGTTGAACATCTGGACGGAGGGATCATCGACTCGATCCTGGTCACGGATGGAGAATTCGTTCAGGCAGGTCAGCCCCTGGTGCGGCTGGACAGCTCGGAAATCGACGTGGATCTGAGCGTTCTAGGCAGCCAGTTGGGCGAATTGTCGGTACGCCGCGCCCGTTTGCTGGCACAGATTAGCGGTTCGGCCAGATTTGACGAGTCAACCGCGATGGCTGGTTTCAGCGACGGTATGCAGCGGTTGCATTGGCTATCGCCTTACCTGACGCAAAAACAATTGTTTAACGCCGAAGCCCGCGCGCGCCGGACCGAGGCCCAGATCAACGCGCAGCGCATTCAGGGCCTGCGCAATCAGATCAGTGGCCTGAACGAACAACGCCTCTCAACGCGGAACCAGATCGACATCACGCAGACTGAATTGTCCAACCTTCAATCCTTGCTGGACAAAGGGCTGGTGGCGGTGACACGGGTCAGCGCGCGACAGATCGAAATGGAACGTCTGGGCGGAATTGATGCGTCCTTGCGCACCCAGATCGCACAAGCCGAGGACCAGGTGCAGGAGTTGCAGTTGTCGCTGATCAGTCAAAAAAAGCTGCGTGACGAGGTGATCGCCGGGGAGCTTGCGGTTGTAGATGCTCAGCTTGATCTGATCCGCTCTCAGTATTCCGGGGCAGCTGAACGGTTGAAACGGACCAGGGTTCTGGCACCTGCCAGCGGAAGGGTTGTCAATCTGGCAGTATCCACAGCCGGAGGCGTCATTCGCCCCGGAGAGACGATCATGGATATTGTTCCCACCAATCAAGCTCTGATCGTCGAAGCCCGGGTCAAAACTGCGGATATCGACAAGCTGCAGATCGGTCAGGCAACACGCATTCGCCTGTCGGCCTTTACGCAAACCGATGTGCCCGAAGCCAGCGGCCGGATTTTTGACATTTCGGCAGACGCGCTTGAGGACGACCGGACCGGCGAACCATATTTCAAGGCGCGGGTGAAATTGGATGCCGATCAACCCACCGAAGTTGCGTCCCTTGATCTGGTGCCCGGAATGCCTGCGGATCTGTTCGTCAACACCGGTGAGCGCGCGGTCATCAGTTACCTGTCCCAACCGATCAGTGACCGTCTGGCCAAGACTTTTATCGAGTAACTAGTTTCACCCGCATCCGGCTGAACGGGTGCGGGTCGTTCGCGTTTTTTTTCGTTAGGGCAATTGGCAGTTCAGACGCCGTACCTTGCCATGAACATATCAACGGCTTGCAGGGCAATTGCATCTGTTTCTTCTTTGGAAAAGCTCTTTTGAACACCAATGGCAGCGCGCGTCCAAATCCGAACCTTGCAAAGCTCACTCAGTTGTTCAGCGGCCAATTGCAGATCGTCGATAGCCAGTTCACCCTTTTTGACCGCTTTTTCCAGATACGCGACCATCTGGCGTTGGCCGTTCTGCGGACCGGCTTCATAAAAAGTCTGACCCAGTTCCGGGAACCGGTCGCGCTCGGCTACACAGATGCGGAACATCTGTTGCGAGAAATCCGAAACCAGAAAAGCCGTCAGTTCGGTTGCGGCGATTGTCAAAACCTCGCGCGCTGGTTTGCAATCGTCGACCATTGCGACGACGTTCTCTGCCATCCGCTTGCACTCGACCTGCGCCACTTCCATGAACAAAAGACGCTTGTCTGGGAAGTAACTGTAAAGCGTCGCCTTCGACACCCCCGCAGCGCGCGCGATGTCGTCGACGCTTGCACCTTCGAAACCATCCGCCATGAAAACCTCTCGGGCTCCGCGCAGGACCTGATCAAATTTTCGGCCTGTACGCAGAATGACGGCTGCTTCGGTCATGTGCTCTCCTTCGGTCGTTTGGGTGACAAATGTATAAACCGTTCAGTTCAGATACAACAAATCGCACAATTAGCAGGCATCTGGCAACATGGGTGACGTCAGGTTTGCAATTGATCCGTTAAGTTTCTTGGCAACGATGGGGCTTGACGCCCACAAACGACCCGACATGGCTTGCGGCTTGCGTATTCCGTGCTACCAATTTGCGCATGGTTGATATCTTCCTGCGCACACTGCCTTTTTTCGCAATCATCGGCCTGGGATACTGGGCCGGGCGCAGTCGGTTTTTCTCGGAAGAAGCCACCGCCTACCTAACGAAATTCGTTTTCTATTTTGCGCTGTCGGCCATGCTGTTCCGCTTTGCGGCCACACTGCCTTTTGCCGAAATATTCAATGCAAGATTGGTCCTTGGGTACTTGATGGGCACTGCCGCTGTGTACGCCCTGGCAACGGTTGTCGCGTGGATACGACGACTCGACGTCCCGACCGCTGCGGTCGAGGCGCAATGTGCGGCCATTGGCAACGTCGGTTTTCTGGGTCTTCCCATGCTGGCGCTGCTGTTTACCGAAGCGGCGATTGGTCCGGTTATGTTGGTCCTGACCGTTGATCTGGTAGTGTTTTCGTCCCTGATCGTCATCCTGATCAACGGCGGGCGTGACGGCCGATTGACGCCTGCGACTTTCCGCCTGATCGGGATCGGATTACTCAAAAACCCGATGATCGTTTCGATCTCGGCGGGGCTTCTGTGGTCCGCGATGCAGATCCCCGTCCCTGTCCCCTTGAATGACTTCCTTACAATTCTGGGCGGGGCGGCCACACCAGGTGCATTGTTCGCCATTGGGGCCTCACTGGCCAGCAAATCCGCTGAACGTATTCAGATCGCGGGTTGGCTGAGCTTTTGTAAACTGGTGGTACACCCTGTCTGCGTTGCGGTTGTGTTGCTGTGGATTTTGCCTGTGGCGGCTTTTCCTGCTTCTGTCGCCATCGCTGCGGCGGCCCTGCCAGTGGCAGGCAACGTCTATATGTTGGCTGCGCATTACGGCGTGGCCCCGCACCGCGCGTCTGCTGCGATACTACTGTCCACAGCAGCCAGCATTCTGACGGTGCCATTGGCCATCGCCTGGGTTGGAACACCCTGATCCCGGCCTTTTGAAAAATGACACGCCAAAGCCGCTCAGCCTTTACGTATCGCGCGTGTAAGGATAGCCATGTCGCAAACCTAACGTAAGGACGAGACCAAATGGAAACCCTTTCGGAAAACGCATGTTTCGGAGGCGTTCAGGGCGTCTACCGCCACGCCTCGACTGCCTGCCAGTGCGACATGACCTTTGGTCTGTTCCTGCCAGCAGAGGCAAAGGACGGCCCGGTTCCGGTTCTGTGGTATCTGTCCGGCCTGACCTGCACCCATGAAAACGCCATGACAAAGGCGGGTGCTCAGGCTTGGGCAGCCGAGCAAGGCATCGCGGTGGTGTTCCCGGACACCTCGCCGCGCGGTGAAGGCGTCGCCGATCACGAGGATTATGATCTGGGCCAGGGTGCCGGGTTCTATCTGAACGCCACGCAGCAACCCTGGGCACCGCATTTCAACATGTGGGACTACGTTGCCGAGGAATTGCCTGCATTTTTGATCGACAATTTTGCAATCGATGGGGATCGTCAGGCCATCACCGGACATTCCATGGGCGGCCATGGCGCGCTGACTTTGGCCATGAACCTGCCGGGGCGTTTCCGGTCTGTGTCCGCTTTCGCACCGATCTCGAACCCGACGGGTGCGGATTGGGGTCGCAAACAACTAAGCGCCTACCTGGGCGATGATCAGGTAACATGGGCCAAGCATGACGCATCGGTCCTGATGAAAGAAAAAGGCTTTGACGGCCCTATCCTGATTGACACTGGCGCCAATGACCAATTCATCGATCTGTTGCGCCCCGAAACCTTGGCGCAGGCGATAGCGGAACGCCGCCAGCAGGCAATCTTCCGTCTGCAGCCAGGCTATGACCATTCGTATTTCTTCGTGTCGACCTTCATGGAAGACCACATCACATTCCACGCCGAGGCGCTGTACGGAGACTGAGGCATGAGCAAATACGACTATGACCTGATCATCATTGGGTCCGGCCCTTCGGGTCGCTCGGCCGCGATTCAAGCGGGCAAGTTGCAACGGCGCGTATTGGTGATTGACCGCAAGGACCGGTTCGGCGGCGTATCCGTCCACACCGGCACGATCCCATCAAAGACGCTGCGTGAAACGGTGTTGAACCTGTCTGGCTGGCGCGAGCGCAGCTTTTACGGACGTTCCTATCGGGTCAAGGATCAGATCCGGGCCGAAGACCTCAAGGCGCGCCTGCATATGACGCTGGATCATGAAGTTGACGTTCTGGAGCACCAGTTCAACCGAAACCACGTGGAAACATTGAACGGGTTGGCCAAATTCGTCGGTCCACATGAGATTGAAGTTGCCACTGATGCCGGTGACACCACACGACTGACGGCGGCAAAGTTCCTGATTGCAACAGGGACCAAGACCTACCGTCCGGACTATGTCCCATTCAACGGCAAAACCGTGGTAGACGGTGACGACTTTCTGGAGATGGCAGAAATTCCCCGCTCGTTGGTCGTGATCGGCGCCGGGGTGATTGGCGTTGAATACGCCACGATGTTCTCAGCTTTGGATGTTCGGGTTACGCTGATTGAACCGCGCGAAACCTTCCTGGATTTCATCGACAGCCGTTTGATCCATGATTTCACCCATCAGATCCGTGAAAACGGTGTGGATTTGCGGCTGGGCTCGGCGGTTGAAAAAATCGACGATGCCGGGGGGCATGTCGAAGTGACCCTTGAAAATGGCCGTCACGTGCGTGCCGAGATGTTGTTGTTCGCGGCTGGACGTATGGGGGCCACCTCGGCATTAAACTTAGAGGCTGTCGGTCTGGAGACCGATCATCGCAACCGGATCAACGTGGATCGAAAGACGTATCAAACATCAGTACCGCACATTTACGCAACGGGTGACGTGATTGGTCATCCCTCGCTGGCCTCGACCTCCTTACAACAAGGCCGTGTGGCTGCTTGTCATGCGCTTGAAACGCCGACCCTGCCGGAAAGCCCGTGGTACCCGTACGGCATCTACTCGGTGCCCGAAATCTCAACCTGCGGCATGTCCGAGGAAGAGCTGCAAGAGCGCGGCATCCCTTATGAAGTAGGCGTGGCGCGGTTCCGCGAAACCTCGCGCGGGCATATCATGGGGTTGGAGCACGGCATGCTGAAGATGCTGTTCTCACTGAAAACCCGCCGGGTGCTGGGCGTGCAGATCGTGGGTGAAGGCGCGACCGAGTTGATCCACATCGCACAGGCGGTGTTGAACCTGAAGGGCACGGTGGATTACTTCGTGCAAAACACGTTCAATTATCCGACCTTGGCCGAGGCTTACAAGATCGCCGGCCTGGATGCATTCAACCGGATGCCCATTCCGGAAGAATTCAAAGTGCGCAAGAAACCAGCGGAACCGACCAAGAAAGAGGCCAAGAAGGCGTGACGACCCTCTATATCGATGGGGATGCCTGCCCCGTGAAGGCCGAGGCTGAACGAGTTGCAACACGGCACAAAGTACCGATGGCACTGGTGTCAAACGGCGGGCTGCGGCCATCGGCGAACCCTTTGGTGAAGGTGATTATCGTGTCAGCGGGCGCAGATGAGGCTGACAAGTGGATCGCCGAACGCTGTGGGCCTAGTGACGTTGTGGTGACATCAGATATCCCGCTGGCCGCAAAGTGTGTCGAAGCAGGTGCGCGGGTTCTGCGACCCAACGGCGAGGCCTTTACTGCGGCCAATATAGGCCAGCAACTGGCCATGCGTGATTTGATGGCCGATCTGCGTGCCTCTAACCCATTGGGTTCAGGAGGCGGGGGAAAACCCTTTGGCAAAGCGGACCGATCCCGGTTTTTGGACGCTTTGGAACGGGAATTGAGGGCTGCACAGCGGAGCTGATGCTCCCGCTTGGTTCAGTTACACCAACCATGGGCTGCGTAAGAAGGTACGAATATGTCGGTGAAAGCTGTTGTTTTTGACATCGGGAACGTTCTGATCGAATGGCAACCCGAACGCTATTATGACCGGATCATCGGAGAAGAGCGCCGTCGCGCCATGTTCTCTGAGGTCGATCTGCACGGAATGAATGACCTCGTGGATCAGGGTCACCACTTCACTGATACGATCTATGATTGGGCCGAGAAGTACCCCGAATGGCGAGATGAAATTCGCATGTGGCACGACAAGTGGATCGAACTTGCCACGCCCGAAATCCCCCATTCAGTTCGCCTGCAGCGGGCTTTGCGGGCCAAAGGCGTGCCGGTTTTTGCATTGACCAATTTCGGGGTGCAAAATTTCGACTATGCGACGACGGTTTACCCGTTTCTCAACGAGTTCGACAAACAATACGTGTCAGGACGGATGCAGACCGTCAAACCGCACGTTCCGATCTATGAAATGGTAGAAGAAGACTGTGGCCTGCCGCCCGAAGCGCTGTTATTCACAGATGACCGGATCGACAATATCGCAACGGCGCGCGCCCGGGGATGGCAAACGCATCACTTTACCGGACCAGAAGGCTGGGCGGACCGGCTTGTGCAAGAAGGTTTGCTGACGGTCGAAGAGGCGCGATAGCTCAGGCGGTGGCCAATGATCGGTTTTCGCGAATGGGCAGGTGGACGATGGCGCTGAACGCGCCAATCGCAACGCCGATCCACCAGACCATGGTGTAGTCGCCGTACTGGTCGTACATCCGGCCGCCCAACCAGACCCCCAGAAAACTGCCGACCTGATGGCTGAAAAAGATGATCCCATACAGCGTGCCCATGTAGCGCAGTCCATAGAGATGCGCGACTAACCCCGAAGTAAGCGGAACTGTGGCAAGCCAAAGCGAACCCATGACCAGTGAAAACACGATGACCGACAGCGGTGTGATTGGGAACACAATGAAGGCCGCCGCGGCGAGTGTTCGCGCAGTGTAGACTCCTGCCAGAAGGAATTTTTTGGGAAAGTGATTCCCGGCCCAACCCGCCAACAGAGTGCCTGCAATATTGGCCAGACCAATTAGTGAAATTGAAACAGCCCCTAGTGCTGATGTGGTTGTGATGCCGATTGAATGCAGAACGCCGCCGGGTTGAATGGGTCCGCACATCTCGGTCACAAAAGCGGGGAAGTGTGCGGTAATGAAGCCAAGTTGATAGCCGCAGCTGAAAAAGCCTAAAAAAATCAGCGTGTAGGACGGGTCTCGGATCGCTTTGGTCAGGATCTGACCCATGCTCTCTTCGATCTCTGCCTTGCTAGCAGCCTGCGGGGCGCGCATGAACGGTAGCGTCAGTACCAGCGCCAAGATCGCTATTGCAAAGACGATGAATACTTGCTGCCAGGGCATAAAGCTCAGCATCCATTCGGCCGTGGGTGCCCCTAAGACTTGGCCAAAACTGCCCGCAGCGGTGACGATTGCAAGCGACATCGAGCGATTTTCGTCCGACGAGGCCCGCCCAACCACGGCAAGCACCACGCCAAACCCGGTGCCGGCGATACCGAAGCCCACAAGCCAGGCGTACATTTGATGTTCGAACGGAGTGACCGACCAAGCCGACAGAACCATGCCTGCCGCATAAGTCAGCGCACCAAGGATAATCGCACGCCTGTCACCGACTTTTTCCGAGATGGCTCCGAAAATCGGCTGTCCGATGCCCCAAGCCAGATTTTGAATTGCGATTGCCATCGAAAAATCCGTGCGCAACCAACCAAATTCATCCGCAATGGGTATCTGAAACACGCCGAACGACGCGCGCACAGCAAAACTTACGGTGATGATGATACACCCGACGATCAGGATCGGGTTCAGCAAGCGCGTGTCTTGGGGCATTGGGTCCTCAGGTATTCAGGAGGAGGACGTTAACGCGTTTGGCGTACGCGTCAATTCAGGAGTTTTGCTGTGCCGGATAAGCAAAATTGATACGTCTGTAAAAAGGCAGCTTTTCAACAGGCAAGCCGGGCGCTATGCCTCGAAACATGACCGGTTTGATTTCGCTTTATGACACGCAGGTGGCCGAAGGCATCCTGACCAGAGACGATGCGCAAGAGGCTGTTCTTCCCAATTTTGAACGCATCCGGGCCGCTTTGGCGGAACCTGTAAAACGCGGATTTTTTCGAAAAGCTCCGCCGCCGCCCAAAGGTCTGTACCTGTGGGGAGGCGTCGGACGCGGGAAATCAATGCTGATGGATATGTTCGTCGACTCTTTGTCAGACATCCCAGCCCGTCGCGTGCATTTTCACGCCTTTATGCAAGAAATCCACGCTGGCATGCACAAGGCCCGCAAGGACGGCGTCGAGGACGCACTGGCCCCTGTCGCCGCCTCGGTTGTCAAGTCGGTGCGCGTGCTGGCGTTTGACGAAATGCAGATCACAGATATCACGGATGCCATGATTGTTGGCCGATTGTTTGATTTGCTACATGAAGGCGGCGTCGTGGTTGTGACGACATCGAACCGACACCCTGATGAGTTGTACAAAGACGGGTTAAACCGTCAGCTCTTTCTGCCGTTCATCGCACATATCAAGGAACAGCTTGAAGTTTGGGAGCTGATCTCACCTACAGATTACCGTCAAAACCGGCTGGAAGGTGCGCCTGTCTATTTTACCCCAATTGGTCCCGAAGCACGTGAGAGTATTCGCAGCGTTTGGAATGATTTGACAGGCGGCCCGGCAGACCCGCTGATCCTACAGGTCAATGGTCGCGCGGTAGAACTGCCCGCCTTTCGCAATGGCGTTGCCCGTGCCAGTTTTTACGACCTGTGCGGTCGGATGCTGGGCCCGGCGGATTATCTTGCCATCGCGGACGAAGTCAAAGTGCTGGTGCTCGAAAATATTCCGCGCCTGTCTCGCAACAACTTCAACGAAGCTAAGCGGTTCGTCACACTGATCGACGCGTTGTATGAGGGAAAGGTTCGCTTGATATGCTCAGCTGCGGCCGAACCCGAGATGCTCTACGTAGAAGGCGAAGGCACGTTCGAGTTTGAACGTACTGCATCGCGCCTTCGAGAGATGCAGGATCAAAGCTGGGGGCAGTAGATGGCTCTGCCCCCTTCGCACTTTGCGCGAATCCCTCGGGATAATTTTGGCCAGGTGAAGCTGAGCGGGTGCTCTTTTGTCAGCCGTTTTCGCGCAAAATATTACCAGCCAGGTAGAGTGATCCGCAGATCAGCACCCGCGCCTGAGGATCTTTTTTGGAGATGGTCAACAGTGCCTCGGCCACAGTGGGAGCCGTGGATGCTGCGAGCCCAACCTGAGCGGCGGCTTCAGCGGTGTCTTCGGCGCTAAGCGTATTTGCCTCACCCGGGATTGAAACGGCCGTCAGGCTTTGCGCCTGTGCCGAGAGCGGAGCCAGATAACCGGTGACGTCCTTAGTGTTCAGCATCCCGCAGATCATATGGGTTGGACGCTCAGGCAGTTTCGCCAAGAGATCGGCCAAGGCCAGCCCGGCTGCCGCATTGTGACCACCATCAAGCCAAAGCTCTGCCTCGGGGGCCTGCTCGACCAACGGACCGGATTTCAATCGTTGCATCCGGGCGGGCCATTCAGCTCTGGTCACCGCTGCCTCGTAGGCGTCGTCACCAATATCCAGATGACGCAAGACCGCAAGCGCGGCCCCGGCGTTTTGGATCTGGTGTGCACCCAACAGATTTGGAAGCGGCAGATCGCGAAGGCCGGTTTCGTCCTGATAGACAAGCCGCCCGTTCTCTTCGGTGACGTGCCAGTGTTGGCCATGCACCAACAAAGGCGCACCTAAACGCGCAGCCGTGTATTCGATGACCTCGAGCGCCTCGTCCTGTTGCGGACCTACAATACAAGGAACACCGGGCTTAATAATACCAGCCTTTTCCGCCGCAATCTTTCCTAAGGTATCCCCCAGGAACTGCTCGTGGTCGATCGAAACCGGCGTGATGACAGTGACCGCCGGTTCATGAATGACATTGGTTGCATCCAGTCGTCCGCCCAACCCGACTTCAAGCAAAGTGTAATCCGCTTTGGCCCGGGCAAAGGCCAGCAACGCCGCGCAGGTCGTGATCTCGAAATACGTGATGTTTTCGCCACCGTTGGCAGCGTAGCATTCATCCAAAACCGCCGTCAGATCCGGTTCGGAAATCAGATTACCTGCCAGACGAATACGTTCGTGAAACCGCGCCAGATGGGGCGATGTATAGGCATGGGCCGACAACCCTGCCCCTTCCAGACCCGCGCGGATCATAGCCTGGGTCGAGCCCTTACCGTTCGTACCCGCAATATGGATCACCGGCGGCAGTTTGACCTGCGGATTGTCCAACGCGGCCAGCAAACGCCAGACGCGATCCAAGGTCAGGTCAATGATCTTGGGATGCAGCGCCATCATCCTTTCCAGGATGACGTCCGATGTCTGAGAGGTCATTTGTCTTCCGTGTCTTCAGCCGGAGTATCCGCCTTGGCATCTTCGGGCTCTGGTGCAGGCAGATCGCCTTTGACCGCCGGAGGCTGGTTCATCAGCATACGCGTGATTGTTATCAGTTCATCACGCATTTCGGTCCGCTTGGTTACGCGGTCCAGCATACCGTGATCCAGAAGGTATTCAGCACGCTGAAACCCTTCGGGCAGCTTTTCCCTAATCGTTTGTTCGATCACACGTGGACCGGCAAAACAGATCAGCGCATTTGGTTCTGAGATATGGACGTCACCCAACATCGCGTATGAGGCGGTCACGCCCCCCGTTGTCGGGTGCGTCAGCACGACGATATAGGGCAGGTTTGCCTCTTTCAACATCTCTACCGCCACGGTCGTGCGCGGCATCTGCATCAGGCTCAGGATACCCTCCTGCATCCGGGCGCCACCAGCGGCGGAAAACAGGACCAGAGGGCGCTTCAGTTTTACCGCCTCTTGCGCCGCAGCAATGATCGCGTTGCCGACATACATGCCCATGGACCCACCCATGAACGAAAAGTCCTGAGCAGCCGCGACGATTGGGGTTCGGCCAATTTCGCCTAAAGCGACCAGCATCGCCTCTTTCTCGCCCGTCTTCTTTTGGGCGGCTTTCATCCGGTCCGGGTACTTCTTTTGATCGCGGAATTGCAGCGGATCGTCCTTGGGCGCAGGTACCTCGACCTCGGTAAAGATCCCACCATCGAACAGGTGACCAAAACGTTCACGCGGGGTTATCGCCATGTGATGACCGCATTGGGTGCAGACGTTCTGGTTTTCTGCCAACTCACGGTGAAACAGCATCGTTCCACATTCATCGCACTTGTGCCAAAGATTTTCAGGCACTTCTCGGCGCGAGAAGATCGAATTGATCCGGGGGCGGACGTAGTTTGTGATCCAGTTCATGTCGGAACCTTGGCTTGTGCGGCGTTGACGTCAAATAAGACGCTACGGAAAGAAATGCAATCAACGCCTGAGCGCAATCCGCGCCGTAAGCCAACTGACAATCATTACGGCGAAATCCACATATAGCCATTGCCGCAGCGCCCCCGTATCCGACATATCGTAAGGAAGCAGATACAGCGCTAAACCACTCAGACCATCCGGCAAAGAAATAAACAGCAGCGCGACCATATTATTAAACAAATGCAAGGCAATAGCAGGCCCCAACGTCCCTGACCGAGCGGTCAGATCCGCTGCAATCAGCCCGAACATCGCTGACCAGACAGCAACCAAAAGCGCGTTGTCCCCAGCCGCGCCGGGGGCATAGTGACCTATCGCGAACAAAACTGACGGAATGCCCAACCAAACAATGGGGGACCGGAAACGCGCAGCGAGGCTTTGTTGTATATATCCGCGAAACAGCACCTCTTCGGCGCTGGTCTGAATCAGCACCGCGAATAGAGACAAGGGCAAAAACAACAGCCAAGTAGAAAACGCCATATTCTGAGTCAGCGTTGCGCCCATGTCGTACGGCGGCAGAACGGCCACGACGACCCCAACAATTAGCAACGCCCTAAAAACACGCCAGAATTGCCCAATGCATTCGCGCCACGGGCCACAGATCGAGCCTAGTGATCGATGCTGCAACCGTTTTGCGGCGATGGAAACGCCCAACGTGATGAACCCAAAGCTGGCCAAGAGCACCAATAGCGCAACCGGGGATGCACCGGTCAGCAGGTTTTGGGCCCATTCAACAGAGCCGAGACCCGCAACCAATCCAAAGAGAAAAAAGTTCAGCAGAATGCCAACCGCACCAACAATGATTAACCCGACCAGCAACCGCCAAAGCTCGGGCTGAGCGCGCGAAGGCGCAACCAGTCTCTCATGCGCTGCGTATCTGCCATGACGGATGTCAGACATCGTCTGCCGTTTCTCTAGCCGGTTCGTCATCTTCGAAGATTAAAGATGTTGCATTAGCGGCGTTCAACCTTTGGGAAATCGTGGTCAGGTAGCCAGCAACCGTTTGCAACAGTTGCATTGCTACGCCTGCGTCACTTTCGATAACTGCACGCAATTCCTCGGCCCCAATGCGCAGGAAAGAACAATTCTGGACCGCGACCAGATCAAACTGTCGGATTTCACCAGTTATAATCGACAAGTCTCCGATAAGGCGCCCCGGCTCGATGACTGATATCGTGCGCGCAGTTCCATTTCCTTCGTTCCAGATCAGGTCTGCTTCGCCCGATATACAGAGGTAAGCGGCATCTGGCGCCTGTCCCTCGGAAAAGATGATCTGCCCAGCCGCAGCATCATACCATTGCGCCGAAAACGCCAGCAGGCGTTGATTTCGACCGTCGATACCGGAAAACAGCTCGGTCGATGAGATGATCTTTAGCTTACGGCTTAGGTCGTCCGTTGTGCTGGCCTCTTCTTCTGGGCGGGTCCGCGAGACGCCGTCAATTCGGCCGTCCTTGATTTCCACGAACAGATCGTAGGCTTCGGGGTGGGCAAAGTGGTCTTCCATGAAGACCATGATGGAATCCGGCAGCAATTCTCGCAGTTTCAACCGGGTTCTCAGCCGGCTCTCGGAATCATGGCTGGCCAGAGCTTTGTCCAAAATCAGAACATCGGGGCGCTTGATACCCGCGCGCGAGAACGCGGCGCGTTCCTGAAACACCGTCGGTAGATTATTCCCGCCCAATCCCGACGGCAGGTCATAAATGATGGCCGCAGCCCGGCGGCGCAAGCCAGCTTCATTCATGGCCTCAGCGACAACGTCTTCGATTTCATCCCTATGCGCCCCGGCCATCAGGGAAACTCGCCCGAACAGCGCATTTTCCATAACAGTCATGCGCTCGATATATGTATCGGGCGTGACCGGGATAAACATCCCGTTCATCGAAGTACGCAATTGTTCCGCCTGCCCCTTTCGAATGGCCAAAATCTTGTCTTTATATTCATCGGGGAAATCAGGTCCGATTTGTTCTGCCGTCAGCAGGAACGGAACAGTCAACAATAAGGCCCGCTCGCCATCGCTGATCGCCGTATCCCCTTTGGCTTTGCGCCGCTCCTCGATATCAAGCAGACGGTGGAACATGTCCTTGGCCATGCCCAGACGCAGGAACAGCGGGTGATCTGCCCCGTCCCGTCCGAAGGTCAGATTCAGTGTCTCAAGCACCGCGCTTGCAATGCTCATTGCATCATCGTCCAGATCGTGATGGCGCAACATCCACATGAACCGATCATCACCCGCCAGAATGTCCGGTGAGATATCGCGCGACGGAGCGGCAAACAGCAAATTTCCCCCTAGTGGAACGGCCGGGTTGAAGTGGTCCGGATCGAACCTGTAAACATACCGTGCCAGATCTTTTTCTTCTAACCGCTGCGCGACTGAATCGCGCAGGTTGACGATATCGCGCGCCAGCGCAGAATGCTGTTCCGGATCGAACTGTGTACGCAAAGTCCGGCGGAACATGAACTCGTCAATGCCCATCGCCTCGACCAGTTGGAACCACCAGTTGCGGATATCCTCGATGTCTTCCAACCCGGCCAGACCCGGATCAATCCACTCATCCAATAGGGAATCCGGAGGGTTACCGGCCCGCACCGCTTCGATCTGCCACCGGCTTGGAGCTTTCTTCGAATCTGCTTCGTGTTGCGGATGGGTCCGCAGTGGCATCAAAAGGTTGTCGCCCAAGGTGCCGTCGAACAGATAGGGCCGGGAATAGGCATAGCCAATTCGCGCCGCTATCACGGTCTGATGCAGTTTTTGCAGATCATGGCCCGCAATTGTGACGCTGCCCTGAACCGGCAAAAGTTCTCGAGTCAACAGCTGCGCCAACGCGCTGCGCTCAGCCGCGCTTGATGACTGAATGGCAACACGGGCACCCTTGGGGATTGTAAGGTCGATGTCTTCAAGGATGGTTTTCCCGTCATCATCCCGTACTGTTATGTTTCGCAGGTCGATATCGCCTGTGAGATGCGGAATGGTCTCAGGCTCACCCACAAACAGCTCTTCGGGGATCATGTTGTCCGGAGCAAACCGCTCAGTCACGATTTCCCACCGCAAAGACATATCCTGAACCTGATTGTAGTAAGTCAGCAAGTCTTTCCATGGGCCACTGAGATCCTTGTATGCCCCCAGAGCGGCGACAAGCGCGCCAACTGTCACCTCACCGGTGATCGCCAGATAGCCGCCAACCGAATAGAACAGGAACGGCGTCATCTGCGTGATCAGATTGTTGAGGAACTTCATAAAGAACTTCTTGTTGTAGATCTTGAAACGGATCTCAAACAAGGTCCCTAACCGGTGACTGAACTGCGCCAAGCGATAACGCCAACCACCATTGGTGCGCAGATCGCTGATACCCGCAGCGCTTTCCCCGATTTCCGAACTGAGGTGGCGAACCTCCTGGATACGCTCTTTGTTCAAAAGGTTGATCTGGCGCTGCAGTTTTGGGATCAGCCATGCTTGCAACGGAATCAGGGCAATACTGGCCAGGCCGAACCAAACGCTTTGCATGAACAGAAAGGTGACAATGGTCATCATCTGACCGAACTGAAACACCGGTTGAGCAATCGCATCACCCATCAGACCGCCCATCGGTTCGGCTTCGGAGGTGATCATTGAAACAAGTTCCCCCTGGCTGGTCGTGGCGAAATACGATTTCGGGAATCGCATGGCGCGATGAATCAAAGTAAAACGCAGGCGGCGCAGCATACGCTCAGCCAAAACGCCTTTCATCGTATTGATACGCATCTTCATCAAGCCGCTGGCGATTACAGTGGCCAAGAAGGCAAAACAGAGGACCAGCAGATATTGGACCTGCGTGAAGGTGATACCCAGCAGCACAACGCTATCGCTAGGCGCACCAATTGCGTCGTTGATGATCTGTTTTGGCAACTCGAGCGAGGCATACAGAAACGGAAATGACAATACCGTCAGACACAACAGCACAAGCTGTTGCTTTTTCGAGTATTTCCAGATGAATGAAAATAAAGTGGGTTCCATGCCCCGGCCTTGCCCCAAAGAAGTTAATACGCTGTTTTTCGGATGATCCAAAGCAATCAGGTGCCGGACGGTAAGCACAGTCCCGGATGATTGCAAGAACGGCGATGGCGGCCTTAACAGACACTGGTGAACCCGCCCAGTCACAACCACGTCAGGTGCCGGATAGTTTTAACCGGATTTTGCGAATTCGGCCTTATCCTCGCCGCTGTCTTTGACTAAAGAAGGTCAAGTTCAGACGATGGGACCATGGGCAAACTGCTGGAGCGATATCTACACCGCAAAACGATTGCGCGTTGGCAACGCGCCGTGCAAGACGCGGCCGGGGCCACGAACCCCCAATTGCGACAACAGCGCGATGAGGCGCGCAAACTGAGGACGCAGTTGGATCGTTTGTTACGTGAAGCAAACGAGCGGCTGACGTTGCCCCTGATCGGATCAAAACAGTTTCCCAAACCTTTGGGTACGGACTGGTGCTGGCGACCTGACTTGTGGCGGGGCCCCCTGCCTCAGCCCGGTGTCGCCTCGATCCCGCGCAAGGTTGAGTTGGATCAACAGGTAAAGATCTTCCATGACTGCGCCCTGTCCGAGATCAGCGTACGGCAGACGCGAAACACCGACGAAAAGGATCTGGCCGCTTTTGGCCTTGGCATCGAAGTTTTCGGATTTTCCGGTTCATTTCTTTCTATGTCACTCGATTTGCCGCCTGAGGCTGTGCAAGGCCTGACGCGACAGCACCTGATGCGGGTCGATGCACAGATCGAAACGGAGCGCCCGCTGGAAGTGACTGCGCGATTGAACATTCAGCACGGTCCAAACACCGATTCTGTTCCGCGGTCTCTGGATTTGACGGCAAACTCGAACGTTTTAGACTTTGATCTTGCCAACCTGCCGTTGAACGAACGGCGCATAGACAAGATATGGCTGGATCTGGTTCTGACCAACCCGGCAATGAACCGCATCGTCCTGCGGGACCTGACTCTTTGCCGCCACCACCGCGCCGACTTGTGAGGGCAATGGCCATGACACAACCAACCCTAACCCCCACCCTGTTTGAAAACGGCATCTGGCGCGGGTATCTGCAGGCAGACTCCGAACCGCAAGTCGAAGTCCGTTACCTGGGACAGACACTCGAGGGCATAGAGGTCTCTGCCACTGATGGCGGATGGGAACTGAGCGTCCCGGTACCAACCGCCGCGATTGCTGACGGAGTGCATTGCTTTGTGATTGCGGATGCAGGCTCATCAAGGAAGATCGGTGAATTCACAATCATTGCGGGGGTGCCAGCCGCAGAAGACTTGCGGACAGAAATTGCATTGCTGCGCGCAGAACTAGACATGCTGAAACGGGCCTTCCGAAGATCTCAGGCGCCTTCAGACTGACCCAGCCCCGGATCGTATCCGGGCCTTCCCCTATCTTTCAGGCGGATTCCGTGCATCATAAACACCAGCCGGAACAATCGGGGTGCGCATATGGACCGCAGCAGTATCGTCAAGGTCATCGCCCTGATGGTGACAGGTTTTGGAATCGGTATCGATTTCACCGGCGCTCTTATTCTTGTCCCGGCCATCGAAAACAGTTTTGACGCTGACATTACCAGCACCCAGTGGGTTCTGAACATTTACGCCCTGTTTTTTGCAATGACCATGGTCGCTGGGGGGCGGTTGGGGGACATGTTCGGGCATCGCAAGATGATGATCATCGGGCTGTCAATTTTCCTGTTTTCATCGGTCATGTGCTTCGTCTCACCCAGCTTAGACTTTCTGATCGCCGCCCGCGCGTTGCAGGGGATAGGGGCAGGCTGTGTCTGGCCCTGCACTCTTGCCTTTGGAGCGACCAAAATCTCACGCCCGGAACACCGCGCCATGATCATGGGGATGATCCTTGCTGGCGTAACCGCCGGCAATGTCTTTGGCCCGTTGATCAGCGGCGCGGCCGTTAATTTTGGTGATTGGCGGCTGTTTTTCCTGGCCAATGTGGTTTTTTCCACCATCTCGATGATCACCGCCCTAATCCTGATGGAACGTGAAACGCAACACAAACAGGGCGAACACATAGATTTTGCTGGAATGGGCGTTCTTTCATTTGCAGTTCTGCTTCTGCTGTATGGCCTGGACATCGGTGCGGACTGGGGCTGGACATCAGTTCCACTGTTGATGCTGTTCTTCGTCAGCGCCGCCTTGTTCTTCCTGTTCCCAAAGGTCGAAAAGCGCGTGAAAGAGCCGCTCTTGTTGCCGCAAATGATGCAAAACCGAGAGTTTCGGATCACGCTGGGCCTGAACATGTTCAACGTATCAGCTGCATTTGTCGGGCTGCTATATTTTCCTCAGTACATGCAGAAGGTCCTTGGTTGGTCCGTTTTCGAGTCCGCGATAGGGCTTGCCCCGCTGACACTTCTGCTGGCCGTTGGCTCGATTGTATCTGGCACTCTTTACAATGATTTCGGGCCAAAGCGCCTGTTGTTTTGGGGGTATCTGATCGCAACTATAGGCGCGCTCAGTATTGTCGTCCTGCCCGCCGAGCTGGGTTATTTTCAGATCTTGCCCGGCATGGCGATGATCGGGCTGGGCGCGACGCTGACGGTTGGGCCATCGGGCACTGCAGCCGTTTGTGCCGTCAAACCCGAGCGCGCGGGATTGGTCGGCGGGCTGAGTTTTATGACCCATCTGGTTTATGGGGCTGTGTCCGTCGCAATTGCGACCGCAATTATGTATGTCATCAGCCTGTCCAGCCTTAACAAGCAGTTGACGGCGGACGGGATCAACATGTCGGAAACCGATCAAAAGGCGATCAACGGTGGAACGCTTGCGACCGACACCGCTCGCGCTGTCATGAAAAAGCTCAGTTCGGAAGAGGCCGAAAAGGTCAAATCTGCTATCTCGGCCGCATTTGACACAGGTATGAACATGGCCTTTGTATTCGCTGCCGTCTCGGTCTCGGTCGGCATTGTTCTGGCAATGATGCTTGACGAAGAAAAACTGCACAAGGTTGAGGGATGATCCCAGCCATTGCAACAAGGGCCGCCAGTAATGGCGGCCCTGTTAATTTTACTGTGACGGTCCGTTGGGATTAAACGCCGACAAACCTTTGAGGATGTCGATGGCGTAGGCCAGCTGATAATCCTCTTCCCGCAGTTCAGCCGTGGCTTCGGCCTTGGCGCGGTCTTCTTCGATTTGACGGATTTCGTCTTCACTCAGGCTGTCGTTGTTCAGGCTGCCGCGCAGATCTGCTTCGGATCGTGTGCGGGCATCTGCCTCTTCGTCCTCGGCATCTGGTGCAGGACGTGGCTGTTCGACGATGATGTCAGGGCTGACACCAAGCGCCTGAATCGACCTGCCCGACGGCGTGTAATAGCGCGAGGTCGTCAGACGCATCGCGCCGTCGCCGCGCAAAGGCATGACCGTTTGGACCGACCCTTTGCCAAAGCTCTTGGTGCCCACAACGATTGCACGGCGGTGGTCTTGCAGCGCGCCGGCCACGATTTCCGATGCAGAGGCGGATCCGCCATTAATAAGGACAACAATTGGTTTACCTTCGGCCAGATCACCTGCTGTTGCATTGAATCGCTCGCCGTCGCTTGGGTCGCGTCCACGGGTGGACACGATCTCGCCTTCGTTCAGGAAAGCATCCGAAACTTTGATCGCTTGGGTCAGCAGCCCGCCGGGATTGTTCCGCAGGTCAAGGACAAAGCCATTGACCTTGTCCAGACCACCAGCTTCTTCGATCTGTTCATTCAGGCCTTCCTGCAGGTTCGGGAAAGTCTGGTCGTTGAAAGTGGTGACACGCAGAACAACGCTGGTGCCTTCGGTTCGGGCGCGCACGGCTGTCAGTTTGATGGTGTCGCGAATGATGGTGATGTCGAATGGCTCTTGCTCGCCCTCGCGGACGACCGTGATCACGATTTCCGACCCAACAGGACCACGCATCAGATCCACGGCCTTGTCCAATGTCAGGCCAAGGATACTTTCACCATCGACATGCGTGATGAAGTCACCGGCCTCTATTCCCGCTTCGTCGGCCGGGGTATCGTCGATCGGCGAGACAACTTTGACATAGCCTTCTTCCTGCGTGACCTCGATGCCTAATCCACCGAATTCGCCACGTGTCTGCACACGCATCTGCTCAGCATCATCTGGCGAAAGATAGCTGGAATGCGGATCAAGCGACGTGAGCATGCCGTCGATGGCCGCTTCGATCAGCTCTTCCGGCTCGACGTCTTCAACATACTGGGCGCGGATACGTTCAAAAATATCACCGAACAGATCCAATTGCTCGTACACGCTGGCCTTCCGGTCAGCCTCTTGCGCCAGCAAAGGACCAGCAATTTGTGTGGTTGCGATTACACCTGCCACGGTTCCGGCCAGACCGGCCATCAGAAATTTCTTCATACTCGTTTATCCATCCTTGTCGGTCCGAAACCATGATTCCGGGTCCACGGGGCTATTATTCTGTCTTACCTCTATATAGAGCGTTTCTGACCGGTCAGTTCCAGTGCCATCACCGCTTGTTGACAAAATTGCGCCGATTTCGGGCGATTCACCGGGCATCAAACCCACTGGAGTACCTTCTGGGATCACCTCGCCCATGTCTCCGTAGACCTCTTGAAGGCCTGCAAACACGAACAACAACCCTGGTTGCGGCTCGAGGATCGTCACGTTCCCAAGCTCTAACAATGGTCCGCGGTACCGGATCGTTGCTGCGGTTGGCGTTGTAACAATTGCCCTTGGACGGGTGGCAAGGATTACACCGGGGCGCGTAACACCCGCCGCATCGGTTTCATCTGTACGGTGCAAAACAACGCCTTGGGTCGGCAAGGCAATCTGTCCCTTGCGGTCAGAGATATCTGCGTTTGTCTCGGAAATCTCGCCTTCGGAAATCTCGGACAACCCGCTGGCAAATCCGTCAAGTGTTTCGGTTGATGAGATCAGAATAGCAGTTCGCACAGGATCCTCGACAAAGCGACGCGGTAAATCCGTGCGGTCGGCAATCGCCTCACTAAGGCTGGTGCGCGCGTTTTGCACGCCGGTCAGCCCTTCGACCAGTGTTTCTGCCGCGCTTTGCTGCAGTTTTCGAAGCGTCTGAACCTCTTGCAGATCATGGGTCAGCGCCTGGACGCGCGCGTTCAGACCTGGTGTAACCTCGGACAGCATCATACCCGCCCGTGCAGAACCAAGGGGACCGGATGGGTGCAACATCAGAACAGGCGGTGCAGTGGTTTCGATGGTTTGCAGGACTCCCAGCAGCTGCGCCACTTCCTTTTCCCGCGACCGCAGTTCTGCGGTCAGCTGCGCCTCACGTGTTGCCGCCATGCGCAACCCGTCACGCATAGCCGAAAGCCCGGCCTCATAAGCCTGAATGGTCTCGGTCAGAGCCCGTACGCGGTCTCGGGCCCCATCAGCCTCGGTCAGGTTAATCGACGCCTGCTCTAGCATCCGGGCGGCATTCAACGCCGCCGTGGCTGGATCATTCTGCGCATTGGCAGACGCCGCAAAGCACATCGCAAGGACAAAAGCGCGCACTCTCATGACAGCAGGCTGTGCCCCGTCATCTCGGGCGGTTGCTCAAGGCGCATTAGCTCCAACAGCGTCGGGGCCAGATCGGAAAGGCGCCCATCGCGAAGCGATGCACCCTTAGGCCCGCCAACAAGCGCCACAGGCACCGGGTTCAGCGTATGCGCGGTATGTGGTCCGCCGGTTTCGGGGTCAACCATGACTTCGCAATTGCCGTGATCTGCTGTGACAATCATCGCACCGCCGACCTTGTTCAACGCCGCCACGACCTGCGACAACCCCTGATCAACGGCCTCACAGGCTTTGATGGCAGCCTGCAAATCGCCCGTGTGACCAACCATGTCAGGGTTGGCATAGTTGGTGACGATCAGATCGTAGCCTGCCTCAATAGCCTCGACAAACTTCGCCGTCACCTCGGCCGAAGACATCTCGGGTTGCAGGTCATACGTCGCCACCTTGGGCGACTTTGGCATAAACCGGTCTTCACCTTTCTCGGGCTTTTCCTTTCCACCATTGAGGAAGAAGGTGACATGAGGGTATTTTTCAGTCTCGGCCAAACGAAACTGGCGAAGTCCTTGTTTGGCGACCCACTCACCCAAAGTGTTCACGATTTTCCGTTTGGGAAACACGGTTGTCATATAGGTATTGTGGCCATCCGAATACTCGACCATCCCGAGCAGAGCTGAGAGCTGCGGTCGCGTACCCGTATCGAAGTCCAAGAAGCCGGGTTCGCCAATTGCACGCAGGATTTCACGGGCGCGATCAGCGCGGAAATTTAGGCAGAAAAAGCCGTCACCATCTTGGATGCCTTCGTAGCCTTCGAGAACAGTGGGAACGATGAACTCGTCTGTTTCAGACTGGTTATACGCATGATCCACTGCACCATGCGCGGTGACAGCGGGCCGGCCCTGCCCCTTGACCATCGCCTCATAGGCCTCACTTACGCGTTCCCAGCGATTGTCCCGGTCCATCGCGAAGTACCGCCCGCAAACCGAGACGATCCGCGCGCCTGCAGGCAAGCGATCTTCAAGTTCTGACAGGTAGGTAAATGCCGATTTAGGAGCGACATCGCGCCCGTCCGTCATTGCGTGTAGTGCCACCGGAACACCCGCATCCGTAATCGCCTTTGCCGCAGCGACGATGTGGTTTAAATGGCCATGCACGCCACCATCTGAGACCAGCCCCATCAGATGTGCCGTCCCGCCAGCAGCTTTCACTTTGGTGATGAAGTCCTGCAACGCGGCATTTTCAAAGAAACTGCCATCCTCAATCGCAAGGTCAATCTGCCCTAGATCCATCGCAACGACCCGGCCTGCGCCGATATTGGTATGACCGACCTCGGAATTCCCCATCTGGCCGCTGGGTAAGCCAGCGTCCGGCCCGTGCGTGATTAGTTTCGCATGCGGCCCTTTGGTCATGATCGCATCAAAGGTCGGCGTTTTCGCGAGGTATGGTGCGTTGGACCGCGTGTCTTCGGACAGGCCCCAACCATCAAGAATACACAGGACGACGGGTTTGGGGGCGTTCATTGCGGCTCTCCGGATTTCTGCTCTGGTCCGTCTTGTATCGCCTGACATTTGGCAATTGAACCGCATTTTGCCCGCGACGGGCCAGAATTAATACTCAGGCCGCTCACCCCTTGTTCACGAGCTCTGTGAATGGACGTGCTTTCCGACCGCGATATTTGACGGTCAAATCCAGAGGCGCATCGTTTTCGTCATAGACCCCAACCACAATGCCCCGGCCCCGACTTTTTGTCCGCATCTCGATCAATTGCCGTTCCGACCGGGTCGTGCGCTGCGACTGGCGACGTGTCCAGGCGAACAGGTGATCGTACATTTGGGCAATAACATCCGCATGGTCCGCGCTGTCGCCCAGATCCGTCAGTTCATTCGGGTCATCCTCAAGATCAAACAGGATGGGCCGATGGCCGCCTTCACAGTGGATTAGCTTCCACTTTTTGTTGGCTGCCATGAACATGACCGCGTCGCGGACCGAGGCATTCAGCTTGTCCGCAATTGGTGATGCCGAGTAGTCGTACTCACAGATGACCACATCGCGGTACGTATCATTCTGCTGCCCATGCAAGATCGGAAGCAAGGAATGCCCTTCAAGGATATGCCCCGCGATCTCACCGCCCGCTACATCTACAAATGTCGGAGCAAGGTCGATGGATTCAACCAGCGCATCGCTTACGGTTCCACGCGTTCCATCCGCTTCTGGCGAGGGATCGTAGATGATCAGCGGCACCTTGGTCGAGGCATCCTGAAAGAACGTTTTCTCGCCCATCCAGTGATCGCCTAGAAAATCGCCATGATCCGATGTCAGCACGATCATCGTGTCCTCCATCCGGCCGGTCTTCTCCATCCATTCAAACAGCCGCCCCATCTGATCATCGGCCTGTTTGATCAACCCCATATAGGCCGGGATCACCGCATCCCGCACATCCTGCCGAGAGAAAGTCTGCCCGACTTTTGTATCCATGAATGCATTCAGCACTGGATGCGCATTCTGACGTTCTGCATCGGACCGAACAACTGGCAACACATGCTGGGGTCCGTACATCGAGGCATAGGGTTCAGGCACAATGTATGGCCAATGCGGCTTGATAAAGCTCAGATGACAGCACCAAGGGCCGTCATGGGACTCCATGAATTCCATACCACGACCGGTCAGATAGGGGGTTTCGCTGTCTTCTTCAGCGATGTTCGCAGGTTCATCCGAGTTTTTCAAAAACCAGCCGGACAAGACATTGCCATCCGCATCCAGCCCCGAGTTAGCAAAGTCGTGCCAGGGGTTGTCACTCTCATACCCTTTTGCAGCCAGATGCTTATTGTATTCCTTTGCGCCATCCGGATCATAAAATCCGTCGGGTCCTTCGGGCAGCATACCGTCATCGCGTTCATACACATCAAACCCGCATTCCGCGACGCGCGCGCCGATCAGACTGTCAGGCTCCAATCCCAGCCGCTCCATGCCTTCCGCATCTGCGCGCATATGGGTCTTGCCGACCAGCCAGCAGTCCATGCCCGCCTTGCGCAGGTGATCCCCCATCGTGATTTCACCAACTTTCAGCGGAATGCCGTTCCACGACGCGCCATGCGAATGCACATAGCGACCGGTGTAAGTCGACATGCGCGAGCTGCCGCAAATCGGGGATTGGATATAGGCCCGGTCAAATCGCACACCTTTGGCCGCCAGCCGATCAATGTTGGGCGTATGCAAATGCGGATGCCCGTAACAGCTGAGGTAATCCCAGCGCAGCTGATCGAACATGATGAACAGGATGTTTTTGGCTTTGGGCAAACCCGCGTCCTCCCCCAAGATGCTTCAGGGGACTACTTAGCCATTTCCAACACCATAGCGAAGCGCAAACTGCGTTCAGGCCTGACGCTCCATCTGCTCAAGCATCTTTTTGGCACGTTTGCACTGCAACTGATCGCGCAGGGGCGAGTCCGGGTCGACATCCTTTTGGCAGACCACGCACTTGTCCGCGCCTGAAATTGCATTCAGACCACCACAGCTACCTTTGATCGTCTTGCCCATCAGCATGACACCCAGCGACATGCCGACCACGATGATCAAAAGCAGAAAAAAGGCTATGATAAAGGTACTCATCGCGGTTCCTACTTGTCAGTTGGTGCCCAATGCGTCTTTGAACGCAGTGCTGTGAACGGTAATATAGGCATCGTCGCCGCCTGTCACATCCCGCGAGATGAAATACACGGCAAGTTTATGTTCTTCCGCCAGTTCCATGCCCTTTTCCTGACCCAGCGCCAACATTGCCGTCGCCCAGGCATCGGCCATCATCGCATTTTCGGCCAGAACCGTGACAGACGTTGTGCGATGTGTGATCGGACGACCCGTCGTTGGGTCAATGATATGCGAATACCGCACACCATCCTGTTCAAAGAAATTCTTATAGTCGCCAGAGGTCGCCATGCCGAGATCGTCCAGCTGCACAACCAACTGTAGATTCTGCGCGCCCGCTTCGGGCTTTTCAATCCCGATCCGCCAGGCTTCTCCCTTGTCGTTTTGCCCCATGGTGACCAGATCACCACCGATCTCGACCATGTAGTTTTCGATCCCCGCATCGCGCAGCGTCGCAGCCACGGCGTCGATGCCGTATCCTTTAGCGATTGCGGACAGGTTGATGCCAACGCCAGCGTCCGATTTGGCCAAAGTCCTGTTTTCGCTATCCAGTGCCAACAGGCGTTCCTGACCGACGCTGTCCAGCGCCGCCTGAATCTCGGCGTCCGACGGCACAGGATCTTCCGGCTTGCGCGGACCAAAGCCCCACAGCTCGATCAGCGGGCCAAGCGTGACGTCAAACGTGCCGCCGGATTTCTCGTGCACATCATTTGCAGCATCGATGACCAGCGCGAATTCTTCGGAAATCTCGGTTGGGTCAGTGCTGGTCGACGCCGAAAACGTCGATACCTCAGAATTCGGGTCCCAGTTGGACATCTTGGCGTTCACGTCAGCCAGTGTTTCTTCGACCGCAGTACCCAACGCGGTTTCATTCACATCCGTGCCGATGGCGGTTATGTTGAATGTTGTACCCATGGTCTCACCGGACAGGCGCACAACCTCGGGATCCTCGTCAAAAAGACATCCGGAAACAAGTGTTGCAACAGCCAGAACAGGCAAAAGGCGCATCGAGAGACCTCCTGAGGAAAACCGTGCCCGGCATATGCCAGTGGCCTCTTGCAGAGTCAAACCGACTTCACAACTTCAGCGGCAAGAACCCCAGAACCAATAACCCGACGCCGGCTGGCACACCGAATAACCAGGCTTTTTTCTGCCAGCCTGTCGCCTGCCGTTTCCACGTCATTCTAAAGTTGTGCCCGCAAACGACCACGAAAAAGAAAATCAGCGCTGCGACGGGTGGGGTTAGATAAAGGTCAGACAACAGTCCGGATATCCTTGTTTTGCGGCAGTTTTCCCCGGTTTGGACATTTGCACCCTATACAGACCGCTATGCTGCGGTAAGGTGTAGGGGAAGCCATCTCAAAAATAAGAGGAGATTGCCAATGGCCCCAACCTCATATCAGCCCCCCACCCGCGGCGACAAGGCCGATACAAGCACGCACAGCCAATCGGTGGAATCCAATCTGTCGCACACGCAGACGACAGTCGCAAAATTGCTTTCGGGCAAAGGGGATGCTGTATTTGCGGTGCGCCCAAACGACACGATCCATTCAGTCGTGAACACCCTCAGGGACAAGCGGATTGGCGCAGTGGTCGTGACCGACCAGAATGGTAAACTTCAGGGCATTCTGTCCGAACGCGACATCGTTCGGCGCATGGCTGACACGCCCGGCCAGACCTTGCCGCAATCCGTCGAAGATCTAATGACGCGCGAGGTCAAGACTTGTTCACCGGACGACCTGTTGAACGATGTTCTCAAAACCATGACCGAGGGGCGCTTTCGTCACATGCCCGTTGTTGCCGACGGCAATCTGCGTGGCGTAATCACGATCGGTGACGTGGTGCATTTCCGGCTGAAAGAGCTAGAGTATGAAGCCCTACGCATGAAACAAATGATCGTTGGCTGACCTTTTTGGCAGAAACCCCTTGACCTTAGCAGACTGACAGTATCCTTGATGCCAAAATTGGTTCGGTCATAGGTCGGGGGAAAAATGAAGCGCGTTCTGGTGACGGGTACAGCAGGGTTTATCGGGTTCCATCTTGCAAAACTGTTGCTTTCGGAAGGCTTCCGCGTGCACGGCTATGACGGGATGACAGATTACTATGATGTCGCCTTAAAAAACCGTCGACATC
The DNA here is from genome assembly GCF_013032505.1 of Ruegeria atlantica. Lineage (GTDB taxonomy): Bacteria > Pseudomonadota > Alphaproteobacteria > Rhodobacterales > Rhodobacteraceae > Ruegeria > Ruegeria atlantica_F. Next base: position 117,586 of record NZ_WQCG01000002.1, on the reverse strand, counting down.
AGATGCTGCTTCAAAATCCCGGCTTTTCGGCAACCGAGGGTTTGTTGGAAAATCACGATAAGCTCAAGCAGGTTGGGGAAGAGTTTCAACCTGACGTAATTGTGCACCTCGCTGGACAGGCGGGCGTGCGATACAGCTTGGAAGATCCGCGCAGCTATATCGACTCGAACATAGTCGGTACGTTCAATGTGATGGAAGTTGCCCGCGAACATAAGGTTGAGCACCTGTTGATGGCCTCTACATCGTCGGTCTATGGCGCGAATGAGGTGATGCCCTTCACCGAGGTTGAAAAAGCTGACACGCCTCTGACCATCTATTCGGCGACCAAAAAGGCGAACGAGGCGATGGGTCATTCCTATGCGCATCTTTGGAACCTGCCTACAACGATGTTCCGGTTCTTTACTGTCTACGGTAGCTGGGGGCGGCCTGATCTGGCTCTTTACAAATTTGTGGATGCCATACTGGATGACCGCCCGATCGACATCTACAACCACGGCGACATGTATCGTGATTTCACCTATGTTGATGACCTTGTACGCGGGATCAGGTTGCTGATCGACAGCCCGCCTGTGCGCCCTGACGGCAGGGATGATATCGTCGAGGGCGACAGCCTTTCGCCTGTAGCGCCCTGGCGCGTGGTCAATATTGGAAACGGTGACAAAGTACGCCTGTTGGATTTTGTCGAGGCAATTGAAGAAGCCGTCGGGAAAAAGGCAATCAGAAACTACATGCCCATACAAATGGGCGATGTCCCCGCCACCTGGGCCGATACCGACCTGTTGCAGCGATTGACCGGGTATCGCCCCCAAACCGACTTCAAGGTCGGGATCGCACGGTTCGTGGAATGGTTCCGCGACTATCACGGAAAATAAGCTGATTTCCCGCATGCTCGAAACAAATCCCAGTTCCCGAAGAATCGCTGTCATTGGCCTGGGCTATGTCGGCCTGCCGCTGGCCGTCGCGTTTGCCAAGATCGGTTCGGTAACTGGGTTTGATATCAATGCAGAACGCATAGACGCCTTGCGCGCGGGGCGAGATAACACTCAGGAAGTCGAAGCCGAAGACCTGACCGCTGCGATTGGATTGACCTTTACCTCGGAACCGTCCGATCTCGTGAAATGCGATACCTTTATCGTGACTGTTCCGACGCCGATCACAGCGGGCAAACAACCGGATTTAGCCCCTTTATTGAGTGCATCCGAGACGGTCGGGCACATTCTGAAAAAAGGTGACCTGGTGATCTACGAGTCCACGGTCTATCCCGGCGCGACCGAGGAAGATTGTGTGCCGGTGCTCGAACGGGTTTCCGGGTTGAAATTCAACAGGGATTTCTTCGTCGGATACAGCCCGGAACGGATCAATCCTGGCGACAAGGCTCATCGGATCTCGGATATTTGCAAGGTGACCTCAGGCTCGACCCCCGAGGCGGCAGATCTGGTAGACGCGCTTTATGCCCGGATCATCGCGGCAGGTACACACAAAGCTGAAAGCATCCGTGTGGCCGAAGCCGCAAAGGTCATCGAGAATACGCAACGCGACCTGAACATTGCGTTGGTTAACGAACTGGCAATGATTTTTGGCCGTCTCGGCATTGATACCGATGCGGTCCTGCGCGCAGCCGGTACCAAATGGAACTTTTTACCCTTCCGTCCTGGCCTGGTTGGTGGTCATTGCATTGGAGTCGATCCCTACTACCTGACTCACAAAGCCGAGGCGGTCGGCCATCATCCACAAATCATTCTGGCCGGTCGACGTCTGAACGACAGCATGGGCGGCTACGTTGTGTCACAACTGGTCAAGCGAATGACTCGCATCGGGATTGATGTTGGCTCCGCCCGTGTTCTGGTCATGGGGCTTACATTCAAGGAAAACTGTCCCGATTTGCGCAACACCAGAGTCGTCGACATTATAGAAGAACTGACCGACTACGGCATCAAAGTCGATGTGCACGACCCCCACGCCGATGCATCCGAAGCATTGGCCGAGTACGGCATTTCCCTTGTCGATGTCCCCGAAGAACGCGCTTATGACGGCATAGTTCTGGCCGTGGCACATCAGGAGTTTCTAGCTGTCGAACCCGCGCAAATCAGAGCGTTCGGAAAAGACACTAGCGTCGTCTTCGACGTCAAGTCGGTCTTGCCCATAGAAGACAGCGACCTTCGTCTCTAAGCCCAAAAGAAAACCGGCGCCCTTGAGCGCCGGTTCTTTGTCTCTTACCCGCCAAAATCGTCGAGCATGATGTCTTCGCGATCCACGCCCAGATCCAGCAGCATGTTGATGACCGACTGGTTCATGATTGGCGGACCACACATGTAAAACTCACAATCCTCAGGCGCCGGGTGGTTCTTGAGGTATTCCTCGAACAGAACGTTGTGGATGAAGCCGGTATAGCCTTTCCAATCGTCCTCGGGCTGCGCGTCCGACAGGGCGACATGCCATTCGAAATTGTCGAACTCTTCCGCCAGCTGGTCGAAATCCTCGACAAAGAACATCTCTTTTTTCGACCGGGCACCGTACCAGAAACTGATCTTACGATCGCGGTTTTCCAGACGCTTGAGCTGGTCAAAGATGTGGCTTCGCATTGGTGCCATACCAGCACCACCACCGATGAAGACCATCTCTTTCTGGGTGTCGCGTGCAAAGAACTCCCCGAACGGACCAGAGATTGTCACCTTATCACCCGGTTTCAGGTTGAAGATATAGGATGACATCTGACCCGCCGGGATACCTTCAGAGCCCGGAGGCGGCGAGGCGACACGGACGTTCAGCATGATCATGCCTTTTTCGTCCGGGTAATTGGCCATCGAATACGCGCGCTCGATCGGTTCGTTCACAACCGATTCATACTGCCACAGATTGAAGCGGTCCCAATCTTCGCGGTATTCTTCCTCAACGTCAAAATCGGTGTACTTCAGTTGGTGCGCAGGAGCTTCGATCTGAATGTAGCCACCGGCACGGAAGTTCACGTCCTCGCCTTCTGGCAGGTCCAGAGTCAGCGCTTTGATGAAGGTCGCCACGTTTTCGTTCGAACGAACCGTGCACTCCCATTTCTTGACGCCAAAGACCTCTTCGGGGACTTCGATATTCATGTCCTGTTTGACCGCGACCTGACAGGACAGACGGTCACCACAAGCAGCTTCACGCTTGGTGATGTGACTCTCTTCGGTCGGCAGGATTGACCCGCCGCCCGAATGCACACGCACACGACACTGCGCGCAAGTACCACCGCCGCCACAGGCAGACGGCACGAACAGCTTTTCTGCCGCAAGTGTCTGCAGCAGCTTGCCGCCCGCGGGAACGGAAATGGTTTTCTCACCGTTGATGGTTATGTTCACATCACCTGTCGATACCAGTTTCGAACGGGCGGCCATAATCAGAGCCACCAGAGCAATAACGATCAGGGTGAAAAGGACGACGCCCAGGCTAAAAGTTTCCATGCGAGCTTCTCCTTACAACTTCACGCCCGAGAAGGACATGAAGGCCATCGCCATCAGACCCGCGGTTATGAAGGTGATGCCAAGACCCTGCAAACCATCCGGAATGTCCGAGTACTTCAGCTTTTCACGCACACCAGCCATCGCAGTGATCGCCAGCGCCCAACCAAAGCCCGAAGACAGACCATAGGTGGCGGCTTCGGCGAAGTTATAGTCACGCTCAACCATGAACAGCGAGCCACCCAGGATGGCGCAGTTCACCGTGATCAGCGGCAGGAAGATCCCCAGCGCGTTGTAGAGCGGCGGGAAGTACTTATCCAAGACCATCTCAAGGATCTGAACCATCGCCGCAATCACGCCGATATACGAAATCAGGCCAAGGAAGGTGAGGTCCACATCGGGGAAACCAGCCCAAGCTAGCGCGCCTGGCTTCAACAGGTAGTTGAGCAGCAGGTTGTTCGTGGGCACGGTGATGGCCTGAACGACCATCACAGAAATACCCAGACCCAGCGCGGTCGAAATCTTCTTAGATACGGCGATGAAGGTACACATGCCGAGAAAGAAGCTAAGCGCGAGGTTTTCAACAAAGATGGCCTTCACGGCCAGTGAAATCAGACCTTCCATCAGTGGGCCTCTACCTGCTGAATTTTGTATTCACGTTCTTCGACCTGGTTTGGCTTCCATGTGCGGAAGGCCCAGATGATCAGACCGATGATAAAGAACGCGGACGGCGGCAGCAGCAGCATGCCGTTGGGCACGTACCAACCACCATTGTTGACGGTCTGTAGAATGGTGACGCCAAACAGCGACCCGTTGCCGAACAGTTCGCGAATGAAACCAACCAGCAGCAGGATCAGGCCATAGCCCATACCGTTGCCCATACCGTCGATAAACGACGCGACCGGAGGATTCTTCATCGCAAATGCTTCGGCGCGACCCATCACGATACAGTTGGTGATGATCAGGCCAACGAAGACCGACAAGGTTTTCGAAATCTCGAAAGCATAGGCTTTCAGGATCTGGTCCACCAGGATCACCAGCGAGGCGATGATCACCATCTGCACGATAATCCGGATCGAACCCGGGATCTGGTTGCGAAGGCACGAGATGAAGAAGGACGAGAATGACGTCACGAAGATCACCGCCAGCGCCATCACCATAGACACCTGCAGTGACGAGGTCACCGCCAGCGCCGAACAGATACCCAGCACCTGCAGCGTAATCGGGTTATTGTCGACAAGCGGGTCGACCAGCATCTCTTTCTTGGTCTGGGACATCAAATCTCTCCTGCTTGCAGTTTGGCCAGGAACGGAGCGTAGCCCGCATCACCCATCCAGAATTTCACCAGGTTATCGACACCAACCGAAGTCAGCGTGGCACCAGCCAGGGCGTCAACATAGAATTCAGGGCCGGCGGCGGGTTGTGACTTGGACACGGTGATCTGCAGATCCCCCGCCTCATCCCGCAGTTTTTTGCCATTCCACAGTGCTTTCCAACGAGGGTTGTCCACCTCAGCACCAAGACCGGGCGTCTCACCGTGCTGATAGAATTGCAGGCCGTAGATGTCGTTACCGTTGCTTTCCAGCGCGATGAACCCATAGAGCGTCGACCACAGACCATAACCCTGAATCGGCAGGATGACCTTGTCGAGCGCTCCGCTGTCATCACGCAGCAGATAGATCACGCGGTACAGAGCCTTGCGACCGATACCAGCAGGGTCATCATCCAGCGCAACGCTCAACTCAGGGTCACTGGCAGCGGCCAGATCGTCGAAAGTGGCCGGATCGAATTTGTCGTCCACAAACTCGCCAGTCGACAGTTCAAGTACATGCGGCTCGAACTTTGCGAATGCTTCAGAGACATCGATGCCCGGCTCGTAAACGCCTGCCACCTGCAGAACGTTGATCTGCTTGTCCTTCAGCGCGTTCGCTTCCTGCACAGGGCGCAGGCTTACGGCTGCAGCTGACACGACCATCGAAGCCACAAGGCAGACTGCTACGGCGATAAAGATCGTTTTACCCACCGAGTCCGGCGAGGCCGCCAGGAACTTGGCAATCGCGCCCTTGGGTTCTGGGGATTGCGTATCAGACATGGCGACGCGCCCTCCGTTTGATGTTTGCCTGAACGACAAAATAGTCGATCAGCGGTGCAAAGACGTTACCGAACAGGATTGCCAGCATCATGCCTTCGGGGAAAGCGGGGTTCACCACACGGATCAACACAACCATGATACCAATCAGGGCGCCGTAGATGTAGCGACCCATGTTGGTGTGGCTGGCCGAAACAGGCTCGGTCACCATGAAGGCCAGACCGAAGGCGTAACCGCCGACGACGACATGCCAGTACCAGGGCATCGCGAACATCGGGTTAGTGTCCGACCCAATCAGGTTGAACAGCAAGGTAAGACCTATGGTGCCTGCCAGACAGCCAACAATCAGGCGGAAATTGGCGATGCGCGTCATCAACAGAAATGCCAGACCGATCATACAGGCCAGCGTCGAGGTCTCGCCAAAGCTGCCCTGCATCTGACCCAAAAACGCGTTCCACCAGGTAAGTCCCTCGATGGCCAATGCCTGATACCCTTCTGAGGCGGAAACCGACAATGCCGTTGCCCCCGAAAAGCCATCAACCGGGGTCCAGACCGTGTCACCCGACATATTCGCCGGATAAGCAAAATACAGGAACGCGCGACCAACAAGCGCAGGGTTCAGGAAGTTTTTGCCAGTACCGCCAAAGACTTCTTTACCGATGACAACGCCGAAGATGATACCCAGCGCGACCTGCCAAAGCGGCGTGGATGCGGGCATGATTAGCGTGTAAAGCATTGAAGTAACAAGGAAACCCTCGTTCACCTCATGGCCGCGAACAGTTGCAAACACGACCTCGAAGATACCACCTGCTACAAGTGTGACGATGTAAATCGGCAGGAAGTACATCAACCCGTGCATCACATTGGCGAAGATGCTGGCAGGATTCAGTGAGATACCGAACATCTGCAGGATGGCGATCCGCCAGCCAGTGGCTGAATCCGGACCCAGCGCGGCAATGGCCGAGTTTGCCTGATAGCCGGTGTTATACATCCCCCACAGGATACAGGGGATCGTAGCGATCACGACATAAGTCATGATCCGCTTCATATCCACGTAGGACCGCGCATGGGGCGCGACAGAGGTTACGGTTTTCGGAGTGTAGATGAAGCTTTCGACCATCTCGTAGATGGGGAAATACTTCTCGTACTTGCCGCCCTTGGTAAAGTTCGGCTCGATCCGGTCAAAGAAGTTGCGCAAACCCATTCGGATCAGCCCTCCTTTTCAATCTTTGTCAGGCAGTCGCGCAGCGCCAGCCCATATTCATATTTCGCCGGACAGGCAAAGCCGATAAGGCCAAGGTCCTCTTCGTCCAGCTCCAGCGCACCTAGCGCCTGTGCAGTATCGGTGTCCATTACCAGCAAAGCGCGTAGCAATTGCGTCGGCAAATAGTCCTGCGGCATCAGCTGTTCGAACGTACCGGTCGGCACCATTGCACGGCGTCCACCATTCAAATTGGACGTGAATGCAAACAGCTTCTTGGCAAAGGCCGAGCCAAGAACCGGCTGAACCGCGTATTTCGACGGCATCGGAAGAATCCAGCCCAACGTATGCTGATCATGGTCTTCGCGGATGATGCTGATCTGACGCGCGAAACGGCCCAGAAAGGCCTCCGGACCCGCTGCATGGCGGCCAGACAGGATAGAGCCAGAAATAACGCGGGCGGTTCCGTCCACATTGATTTCGTCACGCGTCAGATCGTCGGTCGATGCGCCCATGACTGTGCGGATCAGGCGGGGCTGGCGCGCGCCAGGGCCTGACAGGGCAACCACGATGTTGGGGTCCAGATGACCCGTCTGCATCAGGCGACCAATCGCGATCACGTCCTGATAGCCGATCGTCCAAACCTGTTTCTCACCGGCCAGCGGCTCAAGGAAGTGGATGTGCGTTCCAGCCAGACCGGCAGGGTGCGGTCCGGAAAACGCTGCTGCTTCGACACCCGGAACGTCCGCGCCCGGAAGGGCGTTGCCCTCTTTTTGGCACAGATACGTCTTACCCTCGGTCAGCTTGGCAACAGCGTTCAGGCCGGCAGCAAAGGCGTCACCTGCATCTTGAATAATGGTCGCAGCATCAGCAGCCAGAGGTTCGCTATCCATGGCCGTCACGAAAATTGCCGCGGGCGTGGTTCCCGGTGTTGCCATCTTGGAATACGGCCGCGTACGGAAGGCAGTCCACAATCCGGCTGCACACAGGCGTTCAGTCACGCCTTCGGCCGTTTCGGCGTTGCCCACGCCGGAAAAATCCAGGCCTGTGTCGTTGACGTCAGAGACTTCGATCACAACGCTCTGCAGAACCCGACGCGCACCACGGTTGATGGCCACGACTTTGCCGCTGAGCGGGGCGACCATTATCGCCTCGGGCACATCCTTGTGACAGAACAACGGTGTGCCCCGCCGTACCTCTTCACCCTCCTGAACCAGCATGCGTGGTTTCAGGCCCAGATAATCGGCCCCCAAAACCCCAACAGACCTGAATTCAGGACCCGGCTGGATCGTCTGCTCTGGCGCGCCTTGCACCGGCAGCTCCAACCCTTTTTTCAGTTTGAAAGTTTGCATGTCGCTACGGTCTTCCAAGCCTCTTTCCTGCAACACATCGTTCCCACCACTGCATAGTGGCACAAAACGATCTGTATGTGGGAGCCTGAGAACAAAAAAGGCGCATAGCACCTGCTTTTGTTCCAAGCTTCGATTTGATCACGGACCCTTTACGCGGGGATGGTGCCAAACGCAAACCCGTTGCCGCCTAAATTGCCGATAATTTGTCAATTTAACTTGAAGGGCTGCATTTTGAGCCCGCTAAAATTGTATATCGCGCCCGCAACGCTTCCGGTGTAAGCACCCGGGATGGAACCAAACGACAATTTTGAGATTTTTCTGGTCGCAACGCCCGGCCTTGAAGCCCCACTGCATGCTGAAGCAGTCGAGCATGGATTCGCAGGTGCAAAGCCCGTGCCCGGCGGTGTCACCTGCAACGGTGGGTGGTCGGAAGTTTGGCGCGCGAACCTTTGTTTGCGCGGAGCGAACAAAGTTCTGGTGCGATTGGGCGGATTTCCCGCCGTCCATCTCGCGCAACTGGACAAACGAGCCAGAAAATTCCCCTGGGCAAACTTTCTAAGCCCCGATGTTCCCGTCAAGGTCGAAGCAACAAGTCGCAAATCCCGAATCTATCACGCGGGTGCCGCGCGACAACGCATCGAACGGGCGATTACGGAAACTCTGGGCGCTCCTGTTTCAACAGATGCGGCCGTGCGTGTTCTGCTTCGGATAGAAAAAGATCTGTGCACCTTTTCGATAGACAGCTCAGGCGAACCGTTGCACAAGCGCGGCCACAAGCCCGCCGTCGCAAAAGCCCCAATGCGCGAAACGATGGCTGCGATGTTCCTCAGAGAGTGTGGATTTGATGGGTCCGAGCCAATTCTGGATCCGATGTGCGGCTCGGGCACCTTTGTCATTGAAGCTGCCGAAATTGCACTGGGGTTGCCCCCGGGCCGCACGCGCAGCTTTGCCTTTGAATATCTGCCGAGTTTCGACTCGGACGTTTGGTCCACGATGCGCCAGCAACCGCCTTTGGCCAAACCGGACATGATTTTTTTTGGCTCGGACCGTAATAGCGGGGCGATTGAAGCATCGACCAAAAACGCCGACCGCGCTGGAGTTGCAGAACTCACCATGTTTCAGACCCGCTCGGTCAGTGACATAAAGCCTCCGTCAGGGCCTTCGGGTCTTGTTATTGTCAATCCACCCTATGGTGCACGGATCGGAGACGAAAAACGCCTGCGATCGGTTTACGGCAGCCTGGGAAAGGTACTGCAATCCAGGTTCAAAGGCTGGCGTGTCGGCATCGTCACCAGCAGTGCAAGCCTGGCCCGATCTACCCGTTTGCCCCTATTGCCGCCGGGGCCGGTTGTGGACCATGGCGGCACAAAAATTCGGCTGTATCAAACCAGCGTACTGACCTGATACTGCGTCGGCAAAAGACCGGTGCAATTCAAATAATCCATGCGAAAACCCTCTTGCACATCCAAATACGCGGGTATAGATCACGCGCCACGGTCGGAGTGTAGCTCAGCCTGGTAGAGCACTGTCTTCGGGAGGCAGGGGTCGGAGGTTCGAATCCTCTCACTCCGACCAATAAAACAAGGGTCGAATGCAGACATACATTGTCTTTTGACCATAAAAGTTACCTTCCCGCCAATAATAGGTTACTGTGGGTGTTTCACGTCTCACGTTTCTGACCCAAACGTCGTAGTTGGACCGGGACCAATCAAACGATTGGCTTCAGAAAACACACTTCAGCATCAGTACCACGTTGCTGCCCCGAACCTTCAAGCGCATGATTGACCCTGCTACCAAAGCTTCTTCGCGCGTACGTTAAGACGTGGCTCACTCCTTAACCGCAAAACGGCATTTCTCAGCCGGCGAAACAACCCACTTGGGCGGTTTCTTGCGCCTGATCCCCCGGCAGTTTGGAGAGAGGTACGGTAGACCCCACATGTATTGAAACCAGAGTTCATTACTTACGTGCGAATGTGAGGAAACCGACATGAAGAAGACAACCGTGGCTTGCCTGTTTGGTGGCGTATTGCTTCTGGCGGCATGCGGAGCCCCGACAACCCAAACTCAAGCTCAAGTACAAAACGACGCTCGCTGTGCCGCTGGTGTTCTCGGAGGTGCTGCTATTGGCGGCGTCTTGGGTAACCAGATTGGATCAGGCACCGGCAAAACCCTTGCCACGGCGGCCGGTGCTGGGCTTGGAATGTATGCGGGCCAATCGGCATGTAATTGACAAGGAAACAGACAGTTACGAGAGGGATCAACAGATAAGCCGGCCAATTGCCTTGCGTTTAAGCAGTTATGCACTGAACCGAGGCGCCAAGGCGTATAATGAAAACTCGCTCAGTATCTGGTGCGTTGGAACGCTTTGTGTCCAACGGCAACTCGTGCCCTATGTGGCCAGCGTGCTGAATCGCTTGAAAATCTGGAACGGGTTTTGTCCCAAACTGTTGAAAGTGCCGGTATCTGCGAGATTCGGGGCGCGCTTACGTCTGCGGCGAGTACTTCGCCTCCCACTTGTTCAATGTGGCGTGGTCGACCCACACACCGCGCACTGTAGATAAAGTACACCGCGTGAAGATCCACATTCTTGCGGAAATGGCAGCCGTTCAATTGGACCGGACCAATTCGAGAACTACTTGCGCAAAACAAATGCCAGAATAGGCTGCCACGTCAATCTGACCCAAATGTCTACGACACAACCCAATCAAGCGGTTCAATGCCTAGTGTTTGGTATTGAAGACGTCGGCGCGACGAGCCAAGCCACAGATCACCGCACCACTTTAGTTCCCCTGATTGCGGGCCTCTAGCCGTTCAAGGTTCACAACCGTCGAAAGCATCAATCGATCGTGGCTCCAATCCTGAGTTTGGCGCACTGACGCGGAACTGATGGCAAGAACGGTTGCCAAAGATAATGTCAGCCCAAGGAATACAGCAGGCAGCGGAGGAGTTGTCGCTGGTGCTTCGGTCAGGGCAATCACACGCAAACGCAACACATGCTTTGCTTTTGTCCCGTTCACCAATGCCACATGAAGAATACGTGGGCTGTTTATCGTCAGAGACCGCGAACAGTAATCCAGCAAACAGGCCGTATAGTCTTTGGCGTCTATGCCTTTGCGCGAGACGACGGACTGGTCACAGGCCAGCTCGCGCAGTCGGTCAAACTGGTGCTTGATCACCAGATAGGCCGGGTTCCAGAACAGTAGCGGGCGCAAGAGTTCAAAGCCAAGTTCCCACTCCACGTCCAACGCGCGGATGTGCTGGAATTCATGGGCCAAAGCGAACCGCATTTCACGCGGTGTATTGAGCAGATGGCTGGGTAAGACCACGTGACGACGGCGTAGACCGCGCACAGCAAATGGCACGGTAATCCGGTCCGACAACCGAATGTCAACCTTGGATGATTGCCGCCAAAGAAAGCTGGATCTCACGGCTTTGCGAATTGCCCAAGCATCGCGCACTACCCTTACGGTCAGGACTGTCGATACAAATGCGAAAGCAATAAGTGCAAAGGTTACAACTAAAGACGAACCGGACAGGACGTGATCAAGCCAACGTTCGCGCGTATTCAGCAAGGTTTCAAACTGCGCAGCAGGCATGGCAATCTCACCGCGCAAATAGGCCGCTACGGCCAGATCCCCCAGCGCGACTGCGCGTCCCGGCCATAGGAACCCAACAACCGCCGATACTCCCATTGCCAAAATTGGGCTCAGCACGACGCAGATGCAAAGTGCTTTGAGTGATCGCAGTTGCGCGACAGACTCAAATCGCATCGATGATCGAGTCAACACCGCGCGAGCCGTCAGCCAGATCAGGGCTGACACCCCAAGTACAACATTAAACTCGAGAAAAGCGTCGAGAACCGGTTTAACCGCCGTCATTTTGCAGTCTCCTCTCTACCAGTGCTCGAATTTCCTCCAGATCATCTTCTGTCAGTCCCGCATCGTCGACCAGCCTTGCAACCAAAGTTGCAGGGGTATCGTCGAACAGCGTTCGGGAAAGATTTTGTAGCGAACGCGACTGATACCTGTCTTTTTCCAGAAGTGGCCGGTACGTCAGCGACTTGCCGTTTTTCTCACTTTCTACAAATCCCTTTTCATCGAGAATGCGCAAAATTGTTGCGCCGGATGTGTAGGCCAGATTTCGATCCGGCGGCAAACGATCAAGAACATCACGGACCGAGCCCTGACCTAGCGCCCAGAGTTCGTTCATGAACTCCAGCTCTACTTCGGTCAGTAAGTTTGTTGTTTTTTTCTTTCGCATCAGTCTCGGTGTCGCCATTTTTTAGTATGCCTGACAGACAAGCATCCTTTCGCAGTTTCGCAAAGCTTAAACTTTCCAGAAGACGAAGATGCCCCAGCCGATGGACATAAACAGCGGCGTCCAAACCGGTTGTCCCACCAATCCGAGCCAGGCCAAAAAGATGTAGGCCGACCCCAGAAGCGTGATAAACAGTCGGTCGCCCAGCGTGGTGGTCAAACCCAGCACGCCGCGCCGTTCGATCCCATCGCGAAATTTGAACCCTTCCAAAACGCCAATAAGTGCAATTGCGGAAAATATTCCTACAAAAATGGCGAGCGTTGCTGGTGTCCATGCCATCCAGAAATCGGGCCACAGCGCATCGGTCCACGAGAAGCCTTTCTCCACTTGCTTGCCGACATTACCCCATCCGGTTTGCGCCTGTGCAAACGCCGTCGAAGGAAGGATGGAGAGGGCGAGAATTAGTTTACGCATATCGAACCTCACACACGTCCCATCGCGAAACCGCGCGCGATGTAGTTTCGGACAAACCAGATGACGATGGCACCAGGGATAATGGTCAGGGTACCGGCGGCGGCCAATAGACCCAGCTCGTACCCGGCGCTTGAAGCCGTTCGAGTCATCACTGCGGCGATGGGTTTTGCCTCGACCGCAGTCAGGGTTTTGGCCAACAGCATTTCCACCCACGAGAACATGAAGCAGAAGAAGGCTGCAACACCGACACCCGCTTTGATGTTCGGAAGGAAGATCGTCACGAAGAAGCGCGGGAAAGAGTAGCCATCAACGTAGGCAGTTTCATCCAGTTCCTTAGGAATGCCACGCATGAACCCTTCCAGAATCCAAACGGCCAGCGGCACGTTGAACAAGGTATGGGCTAGCGCCACGGCCAGATATGTGTCGAACAGGCCGATGGAGGAATAGAGCTGGAAGAATGGCAGCGCGAAGACCGCAGCCGGTGCCATCCGGTTGGTCAGCAGCCAGAAGAACAACTGCTTGTCGCCAAGAAACCGATAGCGCGAGAACGCATAAGCGGCTGGCAAGGCAACACACACCGACAGCACTGTGTTGATCGTCACGTAAGCTATCGAATTGATGTAGCCCCAATACCAAGTTGGGTCCGTGAAGATCGTGACGTAGTTTTCCAGCGTAAAAGTCTGGGGGAATAGGGAAAAGCCCGACAGGATTTCGTTCGTGGTCTTGAAGGACATCGCAACTAGCCAATAGATCGGCAGCATCAGGAACGCGATATAGAGGATCGGGATAAGGGACCGCTTCTTCATTGCGCGTCATCCTTTGTCATCAGAGTGTAGAAGACCCAGCTGACCAGCAGCGTGATGGCGAAGTAAATCAGGCTCATCGCGGCCGCAGGGCCAAGGTCGAACTGTCCCAGTGCGATCTTCACAAGGTCAATCGACAAAAGGGTGGTTGAGTTGCCGGGGCCGCCTCCTGTCAGAACGAAGGGCTCGGTATAGATGTTGAAACTGTCCATGAACCGCAGCAGAACTGCGATAGTCAGGACGGTCTTCATCTTTGGAAGCTGAATGTAACGGAACACCGACCATGGGCTGGCGCCGTCGATCTTCGCGGCCTGGTAATAGGCATCCGGGATGGACACGAGGCCCGCATAGCACAGCAGCACAACCAGCGAAGTCCAGTGCCAGACATCCATGACGACGACAGTGATCCAGGCCGACAGCGGCTGTTGCGTCATGTCATAGTTGATGCCAAGCACGTCATTCAGGAAGTATCCAAGCAGGCCGATTTTCGGCAGGGTAAAGATGTTCCACATCGAGCCAACCACGTTCCACGGGATCAGCATCGGCAGGGCCATCAGGACCAGACAGACGGGCACCCAGAACCCTTTGCGCGGCATCGACAAGGCGACGATGATGCCCAAAGGCACCTCAATCAGAAGAATTAGGAAGGTGAACAGGAACTGCCGTCCCAGCGCGGCCTGAAACCGGTCGGACCGCAGGATTTGTTCGAACCATCCCAGACCTTCCCAGAAGAACTGGTTGTTGCCGAAGGTTTCCTGCACCGAGTAGTTGACGACCGTCATCATCGGCACCAGCGCGTTGAACGCGACAAGGGCCAGAACAGGCAGCACAAAGAACCATGCTTTTTGGTTTTCTGTTCTCATCAGCTGCGCTCCTCGGTTGCGATCCAGCCGTCGCGGTAGACGCGGGATTGTTCTGATTTGAATTGCAGGAAAACCTGCGAGCCCGGCTCAGGCACGCTGTGTTCGGTCACGGCCTTCAGGGCGGTGTTGCCGACCATTGCGCTGACCACGTAGTGGCGACCGATATCCGAAACCTTGGTCACATGCGCCGGAATGCCGGTGTCGCCGAAGCCAACATATTCTGGGCGGATACCCAGATCGGTGCGGCCCCCCTCTCCGTGGGTCGGACCCTCCAGCATCACCTCGTGGCCTTCGAACACCGCGCGGTCGCCCTTGGCCTCACACGGTAGAACATTCATGCCGGGTGATCCGATGAAGTGGCCGACAAATGTATGTTGGGGGCGCTCGAACAGTTCAACCGGCGTTCCGATCTGCACCACCTCGCCTTCCTGCATCACAACCACCTCGTCCGCGAAGGTCAGGGCTTCGGTCTGGTCGTGGGTCACGTAGATCATCGTGGCCTGCACACGCTGGTGCAGCTCTTTCAGCTTGGACCGCAGCTTCCATTTCAGATGCGGGTCGATCACGGTCAGCGGCTCATCGAACATCACCGCGTTCACGTCATCACGGACCAGACCGCGCCCCATCGAAATCTTCTGCTTGTTATCCGGGCTCAGACCCGAGGCACGGGCATTCAGCATATCCGTGACGTCCAGCATCTCGGCAATCTCATCGACGCGACGTTTGATCGTCGCCGCATCAACACCTCGGTTTTTCAGCGGAAACGCCAGGTTCTCGCCTACTGTCATCGTGTCGTAGATTACTGGGAACTGGAATACTTGCGCGATATTTCGCTGGTCAGGCGGTAGAGCCGTAACGTCGCGATCATCGAAAAGGATCTGGCCCTCGGACGGCATCAACAAGCCCGAGATGATGTTCAACAACGTGGACTTGCCACAACCCGACGGCCCCAGCAGCGCATATGCCCCACCATCGCGCCACGTCACGTCGATCTCCTTCAGCGCATAGTCCTCGGGGCCTTTCGGCGTCGGCATGTAGCTGTGTTTTAGGTTTGAAAGCTTGATCTGCGCCATGTCAGGCCACCCTTTTGCCGTCTTGGCCGAAATACCGGCAATGGGCCGGGTTCATGTAAAATCGGTGATCTTCGCCCACCTGATACGGGTGCACGCCAGCCGCCAAAGAAACCCAAGCATCATCCCCGTGCTGGAAATGCGCACTGGAATCGGAACCCGATAGCTCTGTGACAATCACACGACCTGTCAGTTCCACATCGGCATCGGAAGTGCGGGTGGGAGTCACTCGGTGCGGTCGTACTGCGACCATGTACTCGCCGTCCGCCATATCCGAAACGGCCCAGCCGCCGCCGCCCGCAAGCTGTGCCTGCGCAGCTGCCACGGTGACGCGGGCCACATTAATCGGCGGATCCGAAAACACGCGCGCAGCGGCAATGTTCTCAGGATTTCGATAGATATCAGCAGTGGGGCCAAATTGCGTAACGTGCCCGTCTTCCATAAGGGCTGTATAACCGCCCAGCAACAGCGCTTCTTCGGGTTCCGAAGTGGCGTAGACTACCACGGCTCCACGACCGGCAAAAAGATCTGGTAGTTGTTCGCGCAGTTCTTCGCGCAGTTTGTAGTCCAGGTTTGCCAGAGGCTCGTCAAGGAATACGGCGCGGCTTTCTTTCGCAATAGCGCGCGCCAATGCGGTACGTTGCTGTTGCCCACCCGACAACTCATGCGGGCGGCGATGCAGCATAGGGCGCAGTTGCAGCAGGTCAGCAGCCTCTTCCACGCGGCCTTCGATTTCGGATTTTGCCATGCCAGCCACGCGCAAGGGCGAGGCGATGTTGTCGAAAACGGTCATGTGGGGGTAGTTCACGAAGAATTGGTGAACCAAGCTGATCTGCCGCTTTTGCGTGTTCAGCCGAGTCACATCCTGCCCGTCCATTAAAACCTTGCCCTGGGCAATCGGATCCAGCCCGGCCATCATCTTGATCAGAGAGGTCTTGCCCGATCCTGTCGCGCCCAGCAACACATTGAAATGGCCGGTTTGCAGCGCCAGGGTCGTGGGTTTTATATGGATGACGTTGCCAACGCGTTTGGTGGCATCTTGTAATTCGATCATGTCCGTGGGTTCCGGTACTTCAGTGCATCGCACTGGTCTTTAAGGTGGGGGCGCCGAGACCGGCACCCCCGGGTTTTTGAAACTTACTGAGACTGCCAACGCTGAACCAGTTCGTCATAGTTGACGGTCTGGCCTTGCGGTTTTTCGTTCTCAAGCTTGGCCTTTGGCGAGCCCGCTTTTTCCAGCCAGAAGGCGGGATCCTGCGGTTCGTTCAGGCGAGGCCCACAGCCACCGTAAACACCGGCGCTTTCATCTGCGGCCTGCATCCGAGCCATGGTGATGTCCATCTCTTCAGCCAGACGGTCCATCGCCTCTTGCGGGGTGAATGCGCCCGAGTTCACGTCACCAATCTGCTGCCACCAGATCTGGGCAAGCTTTGGATAGTCCGGCACGTTGATGCCGGTCGGCGACCATGCCACACGATCAGGCGAACGGTAGAACTCGACCAGACCACCCAGCTTGGGTGCGCGTTCGGTGAACGACTCGTGGTTGACCGAGCTGTCGCGGATGAAGGTCAGACCCACATGGGACTTCTTCACATCGACAGTCTTAGACGTCACGAACTGGGCGTAAAGCCAGGCCGCCTGAGCACGATCCGCAGGGGTCGACTTCAGGAATGTCCAGGAACCCACGTCCTGATAGCCAACCTTCTGGCCTTCTTCCCAGTAGGGGCCATGCGGGCTGGGCGCCATCCGCCAAAGCGGCGTGCCTTCGTCGTCCACGGTGTTGTTGCCTTCAGACTTCGGCTTCACCATGTCGGCGGTAAAGGCAGTGTACCAGAAGATTTGCTGGGCCACGTTGCCCTGGCTAAGCGCTGGCAGCGACTGGTAAAAGTCATAAGATGCCGCACCCGGAGGCGCATAATTTCGCAGCCATTCGTCCCACTTGCGGATCGCGTAGACCGCAGCCGGACCGTTTGCAGCACCACCGCGCGAAACGGACGCACCAACAGGGTTACAGGTGCCCGCTTCCATGCGGATGCCCCATTCATCAACGGGAACACCGTTCGGCTCGCCCACGTCACCGGCACCGGCCATAGACAACCAAGCGTCGGTCATCCGCCAACCAAGGTCAGGCGCACGCTTGCCGTAATCCATGTGGCCGTAGATCGCCACGCCGTCGACTTCTTTCACGTCATTGGTGAAGAACTCGGCGATATCCTCATAGGCGGACCAGTTGACCGGAACGCCCAGATCATAGCCGTATTTCTCTTTGAACGCGGCCTTGTTTGCTTCGTCATCGAACCAGTCCTTGCGGAACCAATAGAGGTTCGCAAACTGCTGGTCGGGCAGCTGATACAGCTTGCCATCTGGACCGGTGGTGAACTGAATGCCCATAAAGTCATCCAGATCCAGAGTTGGCGAGGTTGTCGCCGCCCAGTCGCCGCCCATCATGTCGGTCAGCGGATAAGCCAGTTGCAGACGCGAATGCGTACCGATCAGGTCACTGTCATTGACGTAACCGTCATACAGATTCCGGCCGGTTTGCAGCTGTGTCTGAACCGCCTGAACCACTTCGCCTTCACCAAGGATCTGGTGATTGACCTTGATGCCGGTGATTTCCTCGAACGCCTTAGTTAGAACCTCAGATTCGTAGGAATGGGTCGGAATGCCTTCGGACAGAACGTTGATTTCCATGCCAGCATAAGGCTGTGCAGCTTCGATGAACCACTGCATTTCCGACATCTGTTCGTCTTTCGACAGGGTCGATGGCTGGAATTCGTCGTCGATCCAACGTTGTGCTGCGGCTTCGTCGGCCCAAACGGGACCGTGCCCCGCAATGACGGCAGCCGCCGCCACTGCGGAAAGTAGATGTCTCCGCATCTCTTTCCTCCCAAAAATTATGGTTTTCCGGCGCGAACCGGATAGCAGGCAGCATCAGCGATTTTTTGCGCACCTGTCAAACTAAATTTTTAGTAAATAGACCAACAAAAGGCAAATTATTGAAAATAAAATATATTTTAAGTGAACTTGCGTATCTACTAACTGCAGGAAAGACTCCAGTCGTAGTGAAAAGCAACCTTCAGAAGGTTTGCACAAGCCGGCAAAAAACTTAGTCGAAGTCGTGAAAGCTGATCACGATATGTTTCGCATATGTCACCACACACTCATGCCAACAGAAGACGCCATTCTTATCTGGATCTCCGGGATAAACGCCGGGAATTTTTAATGAAAGAATAGTTCGATAGCGACACAAAACGACGGTACAGCGCAATCATGTCACGTTCTCGCTTGACAGGATGGCAGCATGCGGCCTGAACATTTCAGTTCGCAGAAACTTCGATAAAGATGTCGACAGTTTCCCGAAAAAAAATCTTATCGCGGTGACCAAGCCTTACCGAACGATCGTAAACCGCGCTCTGACTACGCACAGGACAAACCTATGATCCAAGACAACCCCGCCCTCATCGACGCCATACGCGACCGGTTTGCCCATGTCAGCACCTGCCCGTTTCAAGGCGAACGCATCTTTTTCGAGAACGCTGGCGGAGCGCTGACTTTGAAATCTGTCGCTGAGACGTCAGCCTTTTATGCAGCGATCCCAGACAATCCTGGACGCATAAACCCAGCGGGTCAGGGAACCCAAGGTGTGATCAACAAGGCCAAAGAAGACTTGGCTGTTTTCATGAACACGTCTTCCGGACAATTCTTTGCAGGAGAGAGCGGAACAGAGCTGCTGTTTCGCATGATCCGCACCGCTTGTCTTGTCGCGCCGAAAGGATCAAAAATAATCGGCTCGTCCATCGAACACCCAGCCACACGCAGCGCGGCGCGTCGCTGGGCCGAAATTGCGGAGCTGGATTACGTGAATGTTCCGCACGACAACGACACCGGATTGGTTACGGCCGCTGACTATTCCGGGCTGATGACGCCAGATGTGGCGGTGGCAACGATCTTGCATGCCTCGCCCGTGACCGGCATGGGCATGGATGTGGCGGCGATTTCCGCAGCGATCCGTGCTGTAGCGCCGGATTGCTTGATCATCGTCGATGGAATTCAGCATGCGGCCCACGGGCAGTTGGACCTAGACGCCTATGATGTCGACGGATACGCAATCTCACCCTACAAAGTGTTTTCGCGCCACGGCTACGGCATTGCGTGGATCTCCGACAAGCTCAGCGCGTTGCCGCACGACATGCTGATCGACGCCCCCGCGACCGGGTGGGAGTTCGGGACACGCGATGCAGGGTCATATGCAACTGTATCGGACGTGGTGGCGTATTTTGACTGGCTTGGGGGCGAGGTTTCGGGCGAGACCGAGCCGCGCAAGCGCATTGAAGCTGCGGGCCGGGCTATTCACGCCTACGAGACTCATCTGACCAATACTGCCATCAATGGAACAGGAAACCTGCCGGGACTGCGCGATATGGATCACGTCACCGTTCTGGCCGGAGCTGACAACCCGGCACGCGAAGGGCTGGTGTCAATTGCGATCGAGGGGCGCGCATCCGAAGATGTGGTCGAGATTTTGAACCAACAAGGCATTCGCACCCATACCCGAAAGGCCGACCACTATTCCGGCAACGTTCTTACACCGCTGGGGTTGACGGACTGCATCCGCATTTCCTTTTGCCACTACAACACCGAACAGGAAATCGCCCGTCTTCTTGGGGCTATAAAGGTATTGGGCGAAAACGGCTGACTATGCAGCTGAACACATGCAAATGCGCGGTGTTCAGCCACACATCAAAGCGTCGTTGGGCGCGCGGCAAAGGACCGATTGGCGTCAACTCGGCGATGATCGTCGTAAACCTTTGCACAGCAGCCAATTGTCAGCGCAAACCCGCAACTGATTTTTGCAATGCGACGATCATGGCATCGCGTTGCCGTGACAGCTCGGCCGGTGATTTTCCGCGCGCTTCGGCTTCAACGCCGTCAACCAATTGTCGGGTCACATCGTCGTCCAAGTGAACGTCACCCAAATCATCCCACCATCCGTTGAATGTGTGGGAAAAATGATCGCAAAAAGCCTGCAGTCCACCTTCAGCGGCCCCAAGGTTGAACAACATTGTCGGGCCCATAGCGGCCCACCGCAAACCCGGACCCGCCCAGACCGCCTTATCGACATCTTCGACCGAAGCAACGCCTGATGTCACCAGATGGATAGCCTCTCGCCAGATCGCGGCTTGCAGGCGATTGGCCACGTGACCTGGAACCTCTTTGTTGACGCGGATCGTGGTCTTGCCGAGGCTTTCGTAGAAACCCTGCGCCGCCTCGACCACACCATTGTCCGTTTTGTCATTTCCCAGAACTTCAACCAAAGGTATCAGATGCGGTGGGTTGAACGGGTGCCCCAGAACGAAACGAGCCGGGTTTTTCCAACCCCGCTGCATTTGGCTAAGCGTCAACCCCGAGGCGGAACTGGCGACAATCGCATCAGGTGCCAATGAGGGCTCGATCTCGGAAAATATCGCGTGTTTGATCTCCAGACGCTCTGGCACGTTTTCCTGCACAAACCCTGCACCTGCGACAGCGCTGGCCGCGTCCCGGCAGAAGGTGATTGCATCGGGTGTCCCCTGCTCTGCCAGCCCTAATTCGACCATTGCTGGCCATGCCATTTCTACATAGGCGCGCACTTTCAGTTCAGCGTCCGGGGCCGGATCATACATCGCAACTGAACGGCCAGATGCCAGAAACAACGCGGCCCAACTGGCGCCAATCACCCCGCCCCCAAGGCAAGCCGTATGCTGAGTGTGCATCAAAACAATCCCGGATTAAGGGGTGAGGCAGCCGTCATACCACCATCCACCGTGAACAGCTGACCCGTGGCAAAACCGGCCTCATCCGAAGCCAGCCAAACCGCCATGCTGGCGATATCCTCGGGCCTTCCAAAGCGCCGAGTTGGATGCCGCTTCAGTGCATCCTGACGTGCCGCTGTCGGGTCAGACGCCAGATCAAATCCCGCGTCGAGCATTCCGGTTTCGATCCAGCCAGGGCAGATCGCATTGCACCGGATTTCAGGACCATGATCGACAGCAATCGACCGCGTCAGCCCGTGCACGAACGCCTTGGACGCATTATAAAGCGCCATCGAAGGGTCCGCGGCCTTACCCGAGATCGACCCAATATTGATAATCGAGCTCCCCTCGGTCATCCGCGGGATGTAAGCGCGGCAAAGGTTGAATACGCCCCGACAATTCGTGCCAATCACAGCCTCCCAATCGGCATCCGTACTGTCGGCGACGGATTTTTCGACCTGAACACCCGCATTGTTGACGAGGATATCCGTGCCATTGGTCGTGTGTGCCAGATCTTCAACTGCGTCAGCGTTAGCGACATCCAGCGGGTACCAGATAACATCATCTGGCAACCCGTCAGGTCTTGCCCCGCGCCCACAGGTCGTGACAACGGCACCTTCCCTGAGGAACGCGTCGACAATCCCGCGCCCAATCCCTTGGCGGCCCCCAGTAACCAGCGCTCTTTTTCCAGCCAACCGCATCAAAGCACCTCCGGCATTTGGGTCATTTTTTCCCCGTTCGCAGGTTCTGGCGCGGGTGTTACTTCCCCCACATCTTTGACCGTATCAAGGTTAATCAACATGTTTGTCTGGATGCCTCTCTTACAGAATGCTGACCAATAATCACTCATGTGCCGCCAACGGGCCAATACTAGTGCCTCGGCCTGCTGCGCGAAGGCGATACCATCGCTCAGAGTCAAATCTCCAATTTCTAGTTCTGTTTGGAAACTCGGCTTTACAACTTTCAAAGCTTCATCTGCTGAACCTGCGCGCTCAGCCCTCCGTCCAGAACCCAGAGCTGTCCGCTAGCATAGCGTGCCTCATCCGAAGCCAGCCAATTCACCAGATTGGCTATGTCATCCGGCGTACCGTAAGTACGCATAGGATGCACGTCGCGAACTGCCTGCTGCAGTTGACCGATCGACTTGCCGCCCGCGCCTGACCCGTCGCCGGTAAAAAAACTCTGCAACATAGGTGTATCGACATAACCCGGGCAAATCGCATTCACGCGGATACCTTCAGGCCCGTGGTCACAAGCCATCGCTTTGGTCAAAGCGTGCACCGCGCCCTTCGTTGCGCAATAGGCGGCCAAACCCGGATCGGCGATGAACCCGTCATAGCTACCGAAATTGATAATCGAAGCGGAAGCCCCAGATGCTGCTGCCTTACGCATCAAGGGCAGACTGTGTTTCGAGGTCAAAAAAGTCCCCGTCACGTTGACTGCGAATGACAGGTTCCATTCCTCAAGTGAGGTTTCTTCGATGGTCTTTTCAATCTCTATTCCGGCGGCGTTGACAAGGATGTTCAGCTGACCTGCTTCGGCAGCAACTTGTTCCATCGCGGCAATTGCATCTGTTTCTTTGGTGACGTCGAGTTTAACAAAAATGCTGCCATCATCGTCATGAGACGCCAATGACCCCTCGGGCGTAATATCCGCTGCAAAGACCCGCGCGCCCTCGCGTAGAAAGCGGGAAACGATGGCGCGACCGATCCCGCCGCGCCCTCCGGTGACCAAAGCGGTTTTGCCTTTCAGCATCATTTGTCAGTCTCCTTTAACGGCGGATAGCGATAGCGGGTTGCCGCCGCCGTCCAGTCCACGTGGTTGCGAACGTATTCCTGCGCCGCGTCTCTCGGCGGGTTGTAATCCCATGCTTCTCCGGCGCCCGCTTCCATTGCGGCGTGAAGTGCCCGGCGAGATTTTTGAGTTGCAATCACGTCGGCGCGCAGTTGTTCGCTGTCCCAGCGGCGCGCGACTTCTTCAGAAAACGCAGCGGCCTGCTCTGCAAATGCCAGATCGCCAGCGACATTGACCTTTTCAAGCGGATCGGTGGCAAGGTCATAAAGCTGCGGCGGATCAGGGTCGCAGTGGATGTATTTCAGCGATCCGCGTCGGATCATGAAGACAGGATATGGCGTCATCTCGGCGCAATATTCGCCGATGGCTTCGTCAACCGGATCACATTCACCACGCGCAAGCGGCATCAGTGAACGGCCGTCAACGGGCTCGCCGAGCATGTCATCAATGCCGTCGGCGATATCGACAAAAGTCGGAAGCATATCAACCAACGAACACGCGTTTGGGGCCTCACCCTGCTTCACCCCCGGACCCGCCATGATCAACGGCACCCGGGCCGAGTGTTCGAAGAAGTTCATTTTATACCACAGGCCGCGTTCTCCCAGCATATCGCCGTGATCTGCGGTCACGATGATAATGGTATTGTCCAACTCTCCTATGTCGTCCAACGCCGTCACTATAGCTCCTACCTTGCTGTCGAAATAACTGACATTAGCCAGATAGGCGCGACGGGCCCGGCAAACTTCTTCTTCGGTCAGCGGTACATAACTCGCCTCGATGCCGTCCATCACCCGACGCGAGAAAGGATCTTGATCCTCGGGCATCAACGTGAACTCCGGCATTGGTACTTCTGCATCCGAGTAGAGGTCCCACCATTCCGGCTTGGCCACATAGGGATCGTGCGGGTGGATGAAGCTGGTGACCAAACAAAACGGCGATTTGTCCCCAGCAGCACGATCCCTGCCGCGGTCGATTAGCCAGCGTCGCGCGGCGAACTCGACCTCGTCATCATAGTCGGTCTGAAAGGTCGCTACAGCAGTGCCGCTTTCTTTGACCGTTTGCATGTTGTGATACCATTTGTCGATTCGTTCGTCCGGAGCCTCCCAGTCTGGAGTCCAGGCGAAATCGGCTGGATAGATGTCCGTCGTGACGCGATCCTGAAACCCGTGTTTTTGGTCTGGACCGATAAAGTGCATTTTGCCAGACAAACATGTGCGATATCCAAGCGCCGTCAGGTAGTGCGCGAACGTTGGGACTGAGGCCCGGAACTCGCTGGCATTGTCATAGGCCGCGATCCGACTAATCAATTGGCCAGACATGAAGGCGAAACGCGATGGAGCGCACAGGGGTGAGTTGCAATACGCCGCATCGAACCTCATCCCGCGGGCCGCAAGTTCATCAACGTGCGGTGTTTTCACGGTCGGGTGGCCATAGGCGCCGCAAAACTGCGGCGCCAGTTGGTCAGCCATGACCACAACAATGTTCGACCGTGTCACGGGGCCGCCTTTGCATAGGCATCAAGAACCAGCCCGTGGAAGTGATGCACCGCGTGTTCAGATTTACCTGAACCGCTCGGGTCATGCACAATACGCCCTTGCGTGAACGCAGGCGTGCTCATCCCGCGCTGAACGCTTTCGACGATGTCGATGTCTTCACGTTGCAGGACTTGGTCCAGATAGCGGATCGCCTCAAGCTCTGCTTCGTCCGGTTCCGGGGTCTCGAGAAAGAAATCATAAGTTTCCAGCGTCCGATCGGGACCGATGGGGATGATATTCAGAACGATCATCGAAGATCGACCTGGGTAGCGCATCAGGCAGGTCGTTGGCCACAACCACCAAACGGCGTGCGTGCGCACAGTCGCGTTCGAGACGTTGTAGGCGGTGTTGGTACCCTTACCAGCCTCGGCCATGTGGCTGGAGTAAATGCCATATGTGGTCACTTTGTAGGTGTCCATATCCACCAGGTCGCAGAAGTCCTTATGCGCAGTCGGGCAGTGGTAGCATTCAAGGAAGTTGTCGACCACGTTCTTCCAATTGGACTTGATGTCATAGGTCAGGCGATGGCCAAAAGTCAGTTTTTCGATATCCGGGGCCCAATGACGTATTTCCGTCTCAAGTTCTCCGGACACCTCGCGCAACGGGCGCGCAGATGGATCGAGGTTGACGTAGATAAAGCCCGCGAACTCTTCGACCTGCACCTGATCCAGACAAATGTCCCTGGTGTTGAAATTGGTCAGACTCTCGGTCTCGGGCGCGCGAACAAGCTGACCATCCAATTTATAAACCCACGCATGGTAGGGGCACATGATCCGCGTTGTCTGGCCTTCACCGGTCAGCAAATGATGTGCCCGATGCTTGCAAACGTTATAAAAAGCGCGCAGTTCGCCTTCACGATCACGCACGACTGCAATGGAACGGCCAGCAATCTCGACCGTGACAAAGGATCCGGGCGTGCGGAGTTTTTCGACATGACACACCCATTGCCAGGTCTTTGCGATGATTTCGTTTAGGTCGACCTGATTCCACGCAGGATCGACATAAGCTTCGGCCTTCAAAGAGTTCGTGTTGAAAGGATCTGGACTGAAACCTTCGGATATCCGTTTGAATTGGTCTTTTGACGGCAGATCGCGCATCGGAAACTCCACGGCTCTGGGGTAAACAACGACCCATTGGCTGGCTCACAGCGTCAATAGTCAGACCATTTTCACCCGTTTTCTTAACTTTTTTCGCCGTATATTTTACATTTTACGCCAATCGGAAATAGCCCATTATTATCCCTTGGATTTGCGATGCATCGGCCATGCCCGAAACTCAAACGGGACCCGACCATCCACCCTGTCGCGGGTCGGCGGCAACCCGAAACGCTCTTTATACGCACGGCTGAAATGCACCTGACTGGCAAATCCGGATGCGACTGCCACTTCGGCAATAGGCAGTTCCGTCTGCGTTACCAAGCCCCGCGCTCGGTCCAATCGGATATCCCGGTAATACAGAGCGGGCGTCTTCTTGATGTAGGTTCCAAACAATCGGTCCAGCTGGCGGTGAGATATCCCAGCCTTCTTGCAAATCTCGGGCACAGGAATCGGATTTTCCAGATTGGCCTCCATCTCCTGAATGGCCGCCCTTAGCTTGGCAGGAACCGTTGAGCCCAAAGGTTCGCTGTGTTGTGGCTGCTGCAGATCCGAAGGCCCTCTGAGACGATCGTGAAAGATATATCTGGCAGCCGCATTTGCCAGAGCGCTGCCGCAAACGCCTTTCACAATCTGCAATCCAAAGTCCACGGAGGCGTTACCGCCGCAACAGGAAATCCGGTTTCCATCCAGTACAAACAGGTTTTCGACAACGTTGACATCCGGGTAAAGCTCTTGAAAAGCATCGATATGTTCGTAGTGAACAGTCGCCCGGCGCCCCTTCAGCAGTCCGGCCCACGCCAAGATGAATGCTCCGGTATCCAACCCACCCAAGGTGGCACCGCTACGCGCCCACTGACGCAGTGCGTTGCCCGTTTTCTGAGTTACATGCTTTTCAGGCGTCCAGCTTGTTGAAACCACCACGATATCGGCCGCATCGACATCGCCCAGCGCCACAGTATTTATTCCGGCCCCATTGCTTGCGATACAATAGCCGCCATCCTCGGACACAAAGTCCCATTTGAAATAGAGCGTCCCATCCAGATAGTTGGCCGCTCGAAACGGATCAATAAATCCCATTGTAGCGGCCAGATTAAAGCCGGGCGCAACCACGACAAGAACGCGGGTCATGGGGTCTGAGATGTTTTCCATGTGGACTCTGCCTCAATTGCGCTACGTGAAGATCAAAGAAAATATCAATTCGATCAACACGAAAGTCGGATGCCAATAACCCTGTTACTAATGCTGTCGGCGGCATATGGACAATCCGTGACGACATGCATTTCCACTGTTGGGACATGAGTCTAGGATGCGCGCGAATGCTAGCCCATTCGCAACCCGAGCAACAGAAAACGAGAAGCTTCGTTCGTGAATATTGAGAACCGCATGGCCGCCCAGCCAAGACATGAAATGCAATCAGCGCGCAATCAAGGCATCACATTTCTGGCGCTGGCATTTCTGTTCAGTATCTTTGTCAACTTGCTGATGCTGACCGGACCCTTGTTCATGTTGCAAGTCTATGATCGCGTTCTTGGGTCACGAGCGGTCGAAACCCTGGCGGCGCTGTTCCTGCTGGTGGCACTTTTGTACGGCCTTATGGCGATGCTCGATTTCGCACGGGGCCGAATCGTGGCGCGTTTCGGTGCGCGATTTCAGTCACAATTGGACGAACGCGTGTTTGATGCGACCCTGCGCCGATCGCTACACCCGCGTGCGCGCGCCGCGCCTGCAACGGCGTTGCGGGATCTGGAGTCCATCCAAAACCTGTGTTCCTCCCCGGTATTGTTGGCCGTCATGGACATCCCATGGACACCGGTCTTTATCGCTGCGATCTTTCTATTCCATCCTCTTCTGGGCTGGTTGGCGGTAGGTGGCGGTTCGCTTTTGGTGGTAATCGCGCTGCTGAACCAGGTGCTGACCCGTCGCAAGGTCGCCATGGCGCAGTCCGCTTCGGCAAAGGCCAACATCTTTTCCGAACATGCCAGACAAGCGGCCGAGGTCGTACGCTCGCAGGGCATGCAAGAAGACATCACACGCAGATGGCAGCGGCAGCGCACAAACGCCTTGCAACAGACAATTGCCGCCAGCGACTGGACCGGCAGTTTTTCGTCGGTGACAAAATCGCTGCGGCTGTTTTTGCAGTCTGCAATGCTGGCACTTGGGGCATTGCTGGTTCTGCGCAATGAACTGACCCCCGGCGCGATGATCGCAGGCTCGATCCTGTTGGGTCGCGCTTTGGCGCCGGTCGAACAGGTCGTTGGACAATGGGCCGTCGTGGAACGTGCCCGAACTGCATGGACTTCGCTAAACCGGTTTTTGGACGCCACGCCACCCGAAGCACAGCGCACCAAACTACCCGTGCCCGAAGCGCGCCTGACGGCCAAAGGCCTGACAGTGATCCCCCCCGGTGCGGATACTCCAACCCTGCGCAACGTCTCGTTGAACCTTGAACCCGGACGAGCGCTTGGTGTTATCGGAAAAAGCGGATCGGGAAAATCCACACTGGCCAAGGCGCTTTTGGGTATTTGGCATCCGGCAGCAGGCGAGATCCGGTTGGGAGGCGCAACGCTGGATCAGTATGATCCAACGGATCTGGGTCAGCATATCGGATACCTTCCGCAAGAGGTCACGTTGTTTAATGGAACAGTCGCCGAAAATATCGCGCGTATGTCAGAAGAACCCGACCCCGAGGCCGTGGTAAAAGCAGCCAAAAAAGCCAACGCACATGAGTTAATTCTTACTCTTGAAAAAGGCTACGACACGATCTTGGAAGGCAATGACAGCCAGTTGTCAGGCGGTCAGAAACAACGGATCGCACTTTCTCGCGCGCTGTACGGAAACCCCGTTTTGCTGATCCTGGACGAGCCGAACTCGGCGCTGGATGCAGATGGGACAGAGGCACTGAACGCCGCCATCCGCGACCTCAAGGCCGCAGGAAAATCAGCGATCATTATGACTCACCGACCTCAGGCGATTTCGGAATGTGATGATCTTGCGGTTGTCGAGCGCGGGCAGGTTGTTAAATCCGGACCACGTGATGAGGTTCTGGGCGCAGTTGTCCAAAACGCCGGATCAATCAAGCGCAACCTCAGCAAGGCAAGCAACTGATGCAAAATACAGCAGAAAAAAACCCGAATCCGGTGTGGCGCATAACGATCCCTGCCCTGGTCGGTTTTTCGGCCCTTGCTATCCTTGTTGGCGGTTTGGGCGTTTGGGCAGTCAACACGCGTTTGGCCGGGGCCATCATCTCTCAGGGTATTATCGAAGTAGAAAGCAACCGTCAGGTGATTGAACACCCGGACGGTGGAGTTGTTGGTGAAATCTATGTGCGCGACGGTGATGCCGTCACCAGTGGCGATCTGCTGTTGCGATTGGATGATACATTTCTGTCGTCGGAGAAAACCATCGTCGAAGCCCAGTTGTTCGAATTGTTGGCTCGCAGAGCCCGGCTAGAGACCGAGCGCGATGGCGCAGATGCGAACGCTCTGGCCGCTCAACTGGCCGAGATTCAACAGCAAGAGAGCATAGGGGATGATCTGATCGCCGGTCAGCAACGCCTGTTCGAGGCGCGGTTAAACACACTGAACCAGCAAACCGAACAGCTGAGCAAACAAACCATTCAGATCGAGAGCGAGATTGACGGCACCGAAGCGCAGCTTGTCTCGCTGCGCCGTCAGGTCGAATTGATTCAGGCCGAACTGGATGATCAGCAAAGCCTGCTTCAACGTGGCCTCACCCAGGCCAGCCGTGTTTCGGCCCTACAGCGCGAAGAGGCCAGCCTAACCGGGGATATTGGTCGGCTGGAAGCCGCCGCAGCGCGCTTACGAGGGCAGATATCAGCGACCGAAATCGCGATTGTCGAGCTTGAGGCGACGCGGCGCGAGGAAGCCATTTCAACCCTGCGTGACATTCAATCCCAGATTTCAGAACTGGCCGAGCGTCGCCTGTCGCTGGACACCCGCCTTTCGCGACTGGATATCCGAGCGCCTGTATCGGGCACGGTCTATGGGAGTCAGGTCTTCGCGTTGCAGTCTGTGATCCAACCGGCAGAACCAATGATGTACTTGGTACCGCAGGACACGCCTCTGTTGGTGGCCGCACGGGTCGATGCGATCCACGTGGACCAGTTGCATGTTGGCCAGCCGGTTTTATTACGGTTTCCCGCATTCAATCAGCGTGAAACACCGGAAATTGACGGCCAGGTTATCACAGTCTCTGCGGACACGTTTACTGACGACAATACGGGCCAGACATTCTATCGCGCCGAGGTTGTTCCGCAAGACGGGCAAGTTGATCGCCTGAACGGCCAGGAACTGTTGCCCGGAATGCCCGTGGAAACACTTATCAAGACGGACGAACGTACGCCGCTGTCTTATCTCGTCAAACCATTGGCGGATTATTTTAACCGGGCGTTCCGCGAATGATCGTCTGGTCGCTCTAAGGCGCTTCGAGGTTTCCCAATAGGATCGAGGTCATATCGGCGGCAATCAAACCGTCAAAAGCGACCACATTGGCCCCGGTGTCATAAGAGACGTTGGTGCGCGTGATCCCCAAAAGATCCGCGTCGGCGTCAATGAAAATCCATTCCGGGCGAACAGAAGTGGGTTGTCCGACGGCCACTTGCAGGATCGACAATGCATCGAATGCATTTATGGAACCATCCCGGTTGATATCTGCCGCGATCAAATTCTCGGGCGACGCCGGTCCCCATGTCGGGTCCAGCCCGACCGAGATACGCAGGACCTGCAACGCGTCCAAGGCGTTGATGTCTTTGCTTGCGGTTGAATAGGTCTTGATGACGTCAATCTCACCCTCAAAAGTGCCGGGCGGCAAGCTCAGGTCGAACTGCCCATTACTGTCTGCGCGTGCACTGATCGTGGCACCGCCATTTGGGGTGAAGCTGATCTCTGCATCACTGAGGCTGGGATTGGCGGTTTCGGAATTGATTGAAACAGCCCCTACTACCCCATCGGAACTGCCCGGATCGAGCCCCGCAAAATCGCCAAAATCGACGGGGATGTGATCGGGGCCGCCAAATCCCGCGCCAAACACCTGAGCGCTGGTCAGCGGACCACCTGTGGCGGAGTTCACGTTTATCGTCTCATTGAGGTATTCAATCCGTGCACCCTGCACCGTCGCGGTAAAGGTCAACTGTCCGGGGGTTCTAAGCAACGGAAAATCGAACATGTCCAACCGATCGATTCCGACCTGAAAATCCGTAATCGTGGAGGTTTGCGCCCCGTATTGCATAACAAAAATGTCGGCACCCGCCCCGCCTGTCATCGTGGTCGCAGCGGAACCCGCAATCAGTATGTCATCCCCGCCACCGCCAACCAGGGTCGTGGGAAGGATACTGCCGCTGAGCATATCATGCCCGGCTGTGCCATTTACGGTTTCAAAACCGCTGCGCACGACACCCAAGCCCGTGACATCCACGGTAAGCTGGGTCAGCCCTGCGTCCTGTTGCGAAGCAACCAGAATCTGCAGTTCGTCGCCGACCTGCGCGACACTGAAAGATTCCACATTCTGCAAACCGCTTTCGAGCGTATCGGCAAAACTTTCCAAATGCACCAATTGCCCGTCAGGTGTCATGGTGAACAATGTGATTCCATCATCACCACCACCCGCGACCACAAATACATGCCCGTCGACCTCGACCACCGACAGATCCTTAACCGATTCAAACCGTGTGTGAAGCGAATCCAGGACATGGTCGGTTGGGATCAAACGACCGTCTGCAGCCAGTTCCATCACACTGAGAGAGTTGCTTTCAGCCCCTGCGACCACAACCCAAGACTTGCCATGCGCCTGCATCACTTCGACAGCAGTGGGCGTCGCTATTCCCAAAGTCGTCAGGGCCTCGCTATTGTCTACCACGGTTATGGCACCGTTCCCCGCATCAACCCGGTATGTCGAGACAGTGTTGTCGACCGCGTCGACCGAGACCACAAAACTGTCTGCACCTATACGTACGCCATCCATCGAAACAGATCGCTCCTCGATCACGCCCGAGGACGTCAATGTGCCGTCTCCGTTCACCGTATAAGTCACAATCCGCCCGGTATCTTCATGTGCCATCATCAACATGTCGCCGGATCCGGTCGACAGTTTCACCAGGGCTGATATGTCACCACCGCCTGTCAATGTCCCGGTTTCACGCAAGGTTCCAACTGTCCCATCGGGGTTCAATTCATACCCCACCAGACCGTTTGCAGTGTCGATATCCAGGACAAGTTGATCACTGCCGCCGAAAGAAACTGCTGTACCGGTGCGACCAACCTGAAACATGATCGAGCCACTAAAATACTGGGTATCGACCAGTTGTGGAACAGCGCCATCGATAAGCTTCCAGACGGCAACACCCCCGCCGGGGCCGGTCAGACTGTACAAATACGTGTTCCCGTTAAACGTTTTTAAAGCCGTATCACGGATACCTGAATCGAGCGCTGTGCTCCCTGTTGCAACCACGCCTTCGAACTGAAGCATCATATCAAATCACCCCACGCCACTCCTGGCAGTGATTGCAGGATGATCCGATGCCCGGCCCGATACCAAAGCGGAATTGTGGTGAAAACGAGGAGTTCGGTTTCAGTTTAACACAATTTTTCCTGTTCCGACCGCATGAGTCACAGAAGCGAAAGACTGATGAACAAAACCTGGCCTGCCCGGGCGGACGCAGACATCATATGTGAGGGTAAGATGACCAAAGAACATGATCCCAAAACCAAACCTGCAGATTCTGGATCAGACAATGGTCGCAAGGACCACATTCGCCGGTGGATTGATGGCAAAATACGACGTTGGGCCGGGCGCGGCATCGCCGGGGGACTTGGTTCTACGCTAATGGCTCTGCCTGCTTTGGCACAGGCAACGATTGAAGAACTTTATGCTTTTCAATTTGCTGAAACGATCCCCGGCGTTCAGTCAGTGAAGCTACTGAAAAATGGCGATGTTCTGCTGAAGATGGTCGACGGTCGCACGATGATCGTCGCCGCTGAAAATGTTCAGATTCTGGACAGTGGCGCGATAATGATCGCCGAAAACGCCGTGAGTGAAATTGCGCAATTCAGTTTGGCCGCCGAAGCAGGTGGTACAGCTGCCGCTGGAGGCGGCATCAGTGGCGTCGGTGCAGCATTGGGCGGATTGGGCCTGGCTGGCGCCGCGGCGGCAGGTGCTGGCGGCGGAGGAGGAGACGATGGCGATTTCCAACCCGTCCCACCAACAGCACCTCAGGTTTTGAATCTGGCGCAGGCGCAATCCACTGCACTCAGTAGCGCGGAAACGGATATCGGAGTCCCGGATGGAACCGAAACGGTGGAACTTTCTATCGGCTCTTTGGTCAAGACTGTGCCACTCAATCCAGACGGGGGCTGGAGCATTTCGCTGACAAGCGTCGAAGCGGCCGGCCTGCCACAAGGTGTGCAGAACGTCACTATTCGCCACCTGGACAGCGGCGGGCAAGAGCTGTCGGTTGAGACCCTATCCTTCAACATCGACACCATTTCCCCCACTTTGACAATTTCCGGTTTGTCAGACGGTCCGGTCGTAAACGCCGCGGAAAGCGCAACGGATCTAACCGTCTCTGGGACGACAAGCGCGGAAAATGGTCAGACAGTAACTCTCACTCTGAACGGCGAAATATATTCCGGCACCGTATCTGACGGCCAGTGGGTCGTAACCGTTCCTGCCAGTGACCTTGCCGTGCTGCCGGATGGGGAAACATTCGTTTTGACGGCAGATGTTTCAGATGCGGCGGGCAATCCTGCGGCCCAGGTCAGTGAAAGCATTGGGACGGACTTTTCGGCCCCTACACTCAGCTTGAACCCGCTGCCTGTCGATAAGATCGAATTGGTAGATGTACAGAACGATATGGAACTGAGCGGATCGACAACGGCCGCTGATGGTCGGGCGGTTGTCGTCGAATTTGGCGGACAGACCTATTCGACAACGGCCTCTGACGGAAGCTGGAGTGTTACCATTCCGTCCGCTGACCTTGCAAACTTGCCCTCAGGCACCCCGGTGTCGGTAGAGGTTGTTGTCAGCGATGCAGCTGGAAACACCTCAGTTCCAGCAAAAGCCTCGGTTCCGGTGGATCTAACTGGTCCTGCGGTTTCCATTTCGCCACTGTCGATCGGTTCCGCTCTGAACGCCGTAGACGTTGGTTCAGATTTGGTTGTCTCGGGGATTACAGGCAACGTGGAAGACGGCCAGCAGGTCACTGTCATGCTGGACGGCCAGAGTTACACCGGCGTCGTATCCGGCAACAACTGGTCAGTGACCATACCTGCGGCCGACCTTGGGGCATTGGCAGACGGAGATGCGTTTACCATCACTGCAGATGTATCAAATGCTGGCGGGATTGCAGCCAGCCAAGCCAATACTCCTGTTTCCAAGGATGTCACCGCCCCGACCGTGACGATCGACGGATTTTCCGATGGTGCTGTTATGAATGCCACCGAGCGCGGCACAGACCTGACCATCACTGGAGCAACCAATGCGGAGGACGGTCAAACTGTAACCGTTTCGCTAAATGGGTTGGACTATACTGGCACTGTCTCTGCCGGTGCCTGGAGCGCGACAATACCCGCAGCAGATCTGAACGCGTTGTCCGATGGTTCAACAATCCCGGTGACTGCAAATGTGACAGATGCAGCGGGAAATCCAGCAGTACAGGCGAACGGCAGTTTTGACACTGACTTTACGCCGTATTCCATCGCCATAACCAACTTGTCCGACGGTCCGGTTATGAACTTGGCTGAACGGGGCACGAATCTGATTGTCTCCGGGACCTCAGATGCCCCGGACGGCACCACAATCACCGTTGAAATCGTCAGGCCAGATGGCACTGTTGACCTGAGTCACACCACAACGGTCAGTGGCGGAAGTTGGACGTTGGTTGCCCCTGCGGCCGGCCTGAACAGCCTGCAAGACGGAGAAACCTACGGTGTAAATGCGTCAGTTTCCGACACTGCTGGAAACAGCGCAGGTGCCAGTGCCGGATTTAGCACGGACTTCACCGCACCAACTGTTACGATTGACCCATTACCCGTCGGATCGGTTCTGGATGTCTCGGAAAAAGGCAGCGATCTTTCCATTTCTGGCGCGACATCAGCCGAAGATGGGCAAGTTGTTACCGTCACGTTGGATGGCCACCCATATACGGGTATCGCCTCAGGTGGTGCGTGGTCGGTCACTGTACCTGCGGCAGATCTTTCCGGATTGTCGGACAGTACAAATTTCACCCTTACAGCTGCGGTCAGTGATCAGGCCGGAAACAGCGCCATTCCGGCGACCACAACGCTGGCCACGGACTTCCGGCCTTTGTTGGGCCTGAATACTGTGGGGACAAACAATTCGGTATCACTCAGCGACGCGCAGAATTCCGGGTTCGTTGTGTCTGGAACTTCTGTTGGCCTCAGCGCTGGCCAAGCGGTGAACGTAACACTCAACAGCAACTCGGTCGGCACCGCCACCATCGCAGCCGATGGCACCTGGTCGCTTGCGGTTCCGGCATCTGAATTCACAGGCGTTTCGGCTGGTGAAGATCTGAACTTTCAGGCTCAGGCGACAGTTTCGGGTGGCCCTGATCCCCTGCCGGCAAACGGAGAGGCGACAGCACACACACCCGGCGCCTACGTCATTGCTGAAGCAGGCCGGAGTGGTTCGACAATCACCTTCCAGGTTTTCGCAGATTCAGATCGCGACATTTCCAGCGGTCTTGCGATGACGCTCGAGTTGGGATTTGATCCGTCGGTCGTTACCTTTGACGCTGGATCAGATGCCGGGAACAGTGCTTTCGGTCTGTATCTGTCCAACCCGGTCGGAAGCTCCGTAGTCAACTTTGCTGGTGTCGCGACAAGCTTTACGGACCTGGACCAACCCTTGGTGACATTTACCATGAGCGTTCAGGACCCCGGTCAACCAATTGAGCTGTCGCTCAACACCCCCGATGGGGGCCCGACGACCGTTATTTTTGGGACAGATGGAAATGACACGTTAGTCGCCAGTGAAGTGGACAGCTTTGTTCGAGGCCAAGACGGCGACGATGCCATCAACGTCTCCGACGCGGGTCGCGATATTGTTGTATTCGAAGCAGAACCAGCGGCCAACGGAGTGGACACGATCACCGGCTTTTCAATCGGTGCTGCGGCGGATGTGGCTGATGCGTTGATGTTCAGTGGCCTTGATCACTCTACTTTGCGCGGCAATGGCACAGGGGTTGAAACGTTAAGTGTAGGCAGCGCGGTTGGAACCAACACAGGCGTCATCGGTTTGACCACCGTCCTGACTGATCTGTCAGCCAGCACGATCGAAACCGCAGTCGAAAGCCTGACGGGAATTCAAGCGGGCGACGAAATCTACTTATTGGCGACAGATGGAGACGACAGCGTTCTGGTCAAAGTCGACTACACAGCGCCGGCTGCAGCTACCGTCGAAACAATGGCGCATTTCGCAGGGTTGGACAGTCTAAGCGGACTGAACCCTGACAATATCCTGATCACCGACCCGACCGGAGCATCAGCCTGATCTAAATCGGACTGCCGGTGTTGATGACCGGCAGCCATTCCAAACACCAAAGGATCAAACATGGCAGAGAACGGCCTGTTTCCAGTCACATATGCGCGACACGGCGACCGACATTGGAAGCGTTTTTCATCCTATCACTTCGCCGAAACTCAGCACGCTTGCCCTATTGTCGAGAAGGAAACTCTGCTCGTTGCGGCCGCTTTTCCAATAGTGTTTCGCAATAATGAGGGCAGCATTGAACCCGTAGCACTGCTTTCACTGAAAGCAGATTCGCTAACCCCTTTCGTATCCAACGACGGCCAATGGTTGGCCGCCTATGTTCCATCTGCATTGCGGTGCCCACCATTTCAGGCGGGTTGGCCAATTCAACCCGAGTGCAGTCCGCAATTGCTGGTCGACGAATCTTCCGGACTGGTGACCGATTCCTCGGAAGATGAACCGTTCTTTACTGATGCTGGGGAGTTGACGGCTGAGCTTTCAAACGTCCTCAGGTTTATCAGCGCACGAGAAGCCGCGGTTATAGAAACTCGGTCCTTGTGCGACGTTATTCAGGGACTGGATTTATTGAAACCCATGGCAGGCTACGAAAACGTTGCACTGTCGACCGGGTATCTGAGCCTGGATACCAGGCGCATGAATACTCTTTCGCAGGCAGAGAAACATGCACTGTTCGATGTCGGGGCAATTCAACTTCTGCACGCTCATCAGGTTTCACTTTCGCACATTGCCTGGCTGTCTAGGGTGCAAGAGCGGCTGGGGCGGCCAAAACCCACGAGCCAATATACCGAAAATTCAGAAATTTCGCATTTCCTCTACGCCATGGCAGACGCGCGGAATGAAGAGCTTTTCGTGATTGGTGAGGTGTGAACATGCGCCTGCGTAGCTGCAACCATGGCCTAAAATACCTTGCGTGCCAGTTCATTCTCTTGATGGCTGCGTGTGCGCCTCCACCTGACCTCACCGACGTAAAGGTATCTCTTTCTGCGGGCTCTGTTGGGGTTGGCGCCCAGCCTCCTGTCCCGCGCCTGGCCCAAAGCGAATTTGGTCAGCGGGTTCGCGCGGCCGTCGAAACAAACCCAAACCTCGCGCAAAGCGCGACTCGGCTAAAGGTTGCGGACGCCAACGAAACCGCCGCCAAAGGCGCTTTCCTTCCACGCGTTTCATCGGGCATAAATGCGCGATCACAGCGCATAAATTCCGATATTGCAGACTTCACGCCGTATTTGCGGGTTTCGCAACTCGTTTATGACGGCGGCGCCGCATCCGGAGAGCTTGCTGCTGCTCAGGCCCGCGTACTCGAAAGCCAGGGCGGTCAGCTGCAAACCGCGGCGGCACTGACCCTTGCTGCGATCGAAGCATATGTCGTTGTTCTTGATCGGCGCAAAGTTCTGGAGATTTCAGACCGCAACGTAAAGGTGCACGAAGAGATCGTGCGCCAGATCACAGAACGCACTGCGCAAGGTGTGGGGTCAAGCGCCGACGTATTGACCGCGCGTTCGCGCATGGCGGACGCTCGCACTCAGCTTGCCGATGCAAAGGCGTGGGTAGACAGAGCCGAGGCCCAGTACCAAGAAGTCTTTGGGCGGCCTCCGGGTACTCTTGCCACCCCGGTTGCGGCGCCCAAACTGGCCAGGTCCGACTCGCAAATCGTTTTGGACAGCCCGCAGGTGCGCCGCGCGAATGCTGCTTTGGTGGTCGCACAGGCCGAGCATAGCGCAGCGATTGCGCGCCGACAGCCAGGTGTGGAAATCGCGGCCTTTGCAGATCGCAATGACAGCAACAACGCAAATTTCGGTGTCGATTTTTCCGTAAACTACGAATTGGACAGCACTGGTCAACGTCGGGCCGCCATTGCTGCGGCCCAGGCCCAGGTTAGAGAAGCAGAGTTTGCCCGCGAAACCTTAATAAGGGAAATTCGCCGCGAGTTGGAGTTCATCCGATCAGATCAGAGCGCTGGCGCGGTTCGCTTACAAGCGGCTCGTTTGGCTGTCCAAGCCAACGCCGAAAGCGTCGAGGCTGCGCGTGCGCAATTCACCATCGGTCGACGCACCTTGGTCGAAATTCTGGACGCGCAACGAGATTATGTGAACGCACAGCAAAGACTGATTTTGGCAGAACAGAGCTTTTTCCTCACGAACTATGCCGCTCTCAGCCTGACCGGAGACATTTTAGACTACCTCGGCATTTCAATTAAAAACTTGGGTGGAGAATTATGGCCGAATTGAATTCCTCGGCAGTTGCACAAGAGCTTTCCCAATTGGAAACCTGCCTGCTGCATGTGGCTTCGCATCTTGATCGCTCGCTCACAATCGCGGCTCTTCACGCGGGGCAATCCGGCGCAGCAGGCCACCTGACCGAGCGGGACGTCATTGAAGTGGCCCATAATGCTGGGTTGCAGGCAGGGTTTGGTTCACGAAAGCTAGCGCATTTCGACGACACTCTGGTTCCCGCGATATTGCTTCTGGAGAACGACAAAGCAGTTGTGTTTCACGGGCGCAGCTCGAACGGTCTTCTTCTGATTTTTGACCCCACGATAGGTGAGGGCATCGGAGAGGTGGAAGAAGACGCAATAGGGAAATGCTACACCGGATACGCATTTTTGTTTCGGCGCAACCACATTAAGGAAACGTCTAACCGAAACAAGACTGCTTCCGGGCATTGGTTTTGGTCGGCCATGCTGGCAAACCGCTGGTCTTATGCGCAAGTGGCGCTTGCCGCTGCGGTTGCTAATTTGCTGGGCCTTTCCACCTCAGTTTTTATAATGGTCGTCTATGACAGGGTTCTTCCGAATGAAGCAACGGAATCCCTTATCGCATTGACCGCAGGAGTCGGGCTTGCCCTCGTTTTCGATTTCATCCTCAAACTCTTGCGCGCCGGGTTCATAGATCGGGCCGGGCAAAAGGCCGATATGTTCATGGGCCGACGCGTTTTTGATCAGGTTCTGAACATCAAAATGAAATCCCGGACTGGTTCGACCGGCGCTATGGCCAGCACGATCCGCGAGTTTGAAACACTGCGCGAGTTCTTTACCTCGGCGACTTTGGTCGCTCTTGTGGACCTGCCTTTCATTGCCGTTTTCATTTTGGTCATCCACCTCGTTGGAGGACCATTGGCGCTGATACCTGCCCTCGCCGTACCGATTGTTTTGTTTGCGGGATTGGCGGTTCAACCAATGCTATCGCGGTTGGCTGAAAAGAGTTTTGCGGACGGGCAGTCAAAACAATCCGTTCTTGTCGAAACAGTTTCCGGTCTTGAGACCATCAAAACAACTGCTGCCGCCAGACAAATGCGTGCGCGATGGGAAGATGCAATTGAGCGACAATCCACACATGGAATCCGCAGCCGAACAGTTACTCAATTCGCATTAAATCTGACGGGTTTCACGCAACAGGCGGCGCAGGTTCTGATTGTTTTCTATGGTGTTTTTCTGATCACAGAAGGTCAGGCAAGTATGGGCGCGCTTATTGCGTCCGTGATGCTGACTGGACGGGCACTAGCGCCGCTTGGACAACTTGCCCAGACACTCACACGCGTGAATCAGGCGCGCAGCGCGTATCGAAATCTGAACGCTTTGATGCAGGCGGAAAATGAGCGGCCCGAAGGGCGCAATTGGGTCAGCCGACCGCACGTGGACGGCCGAATTTCATTCAAGGACGTGCATTTTGCCTATCCGGACCAAGTCGAGGATGCCCTTTCAGGGGTCTCATTCGA
The DNA here is from genome assembly GCF_013032505.1 of Ruegeria atlantica. Taxonomy (GTDB): domain Bacteria; phylum Pseudomonadota; class Alphaproteobacteria; order Rhodobacterales; family Rhodobacteraceae; genus Ruegeria; species Ruegeria atlantica_F. Next base: position 77,590 of record NZ_WQCG01000002.1, on the reverse strand, counting down.
CATAGAACAAGGTGAAAAAGTCGCAATTTTGGGCGCGATCGGATCCGGTAAAAGCACCATCGCGCGTCTGATGTTGGGACTGTTCGAACCGAAGGCGGGTTCGGTTATGCTGGATGGGGTCGATATCCGACAAATCGACCCCAGCGATTTACGTCGCAATATTGGTTCGGTCTTGCAGGATGTTTGGCTGTTTTCTGGCTCAATTCGCGACAACATTGCCAGTGGCGCGATCCGGCCCAGGGATCAGGATTTGATCAGGGCCGGTCAAGTAGCCGGGGTTGAAGATTTCGTCGCGCACTGCCCCAACGGTTATGACCAGCAACTGGCTGAACGTGGCGAGGGAATATCGGGCGGCCAGCGTCAAGCTATTGCCCTTGCCCGAGCGCTGATTGGACAGCCACCGGTCATGCTGTTTGATGAACCGACCAGTGCAATGGACGTAAAAACCGAAGCCGAGGTCATCAAGCGTCTGAAACAGGAAACAAAAAATTCTACAATGGTAATCGTCACGCACCGCACCAGCCTGCTTGATCTGGTTGACAGGGTCATTGTGATCGAACGCGGCCGGGTCGGTGCCGATGGCCCGAAGAGCATGCTGACCCAACGTGCGCGTATGACAGGGAGACACCTGAATGTCGCGGCATCCTGACCTGGCGAAAATGGCGAGAGAAATGCGGGGCAGATCTCCGCTGGGGGAGTCTCTCTTGTTGGTTGTTATCTTTACCTGTCTCGTGTCCGCTGGTTTTTGGGCATATGTAACGGAACTGGACGACGTGACGCGCGTAGATGGCCGGATTGTGCCGTCAGCGGACGTTCAATTGATTGAAGCAACCGAACCTGGCGTTTTGCAATCCTTGTACGTCTCAGAAGGAATGGTCGTCGACAAAGGAACGCTTCTGATGGAGTTCGACACAACGCAGATCAACAGCCAGTTAAGTCAGGAACAACAGAGAGCCTTCGGTTTGATGGCACGTGCTCAACGATTGCAGGCAGAGATTGACCGCACCCAGCTTACATTTTCAAAAAAGCTCACCAATGGGGCTCCAGAAGTTGTGAGGTCCGAAACCGCTTTGTATCAAGGTCGCCAGACGGAACTGGCTGCTGAAATCGCCATTCTGGAGCGGCAACGAGAACAGCGCCATCGCGAGTATGAGGAAGGATTGGCAGACCAGGTTACGGCTGAAGCGACACTCGAAATTCTGGCCGAAGAACGCACGATAATGACTCCTTTGGTGAAAAAGCAGATGGAACCCACAACGACCCTTTTGTCGCTGCGCCGCAGCGCCGCCGAATGGGAAGGTCGCAAAGTCCGTGCGGTGGCGGCAACCAACAGGTTGAAAACCGGCCTCGAAGAAATCGACGATCGTATTCAAGCCGCACATAGCAGGTTCCGGAGCGCAGCCCTGACCGACCTTGCTGTAACAACGGCGGAACTCGTAGCACTTCGACCGTCTCTACCGGCGCTGCAAGACCGCGCCGACCGAGCACAGATAAAATCGCCGGCACGCGGAGTCGTTAATCGCGTTCACCGTACCACGATTGGCGGTTTGGCCCGTAGCGGCGAAGAGCTGATCGAGATTGTTCCACTGGATGATAGGCTTCTGGTCGAGGCCTATGTTCGCCCCGAAGACATTGCTTTTTTGCACGCAGGTCAGCCTGTTAAGGTAAAAATTACCGCCTATGACTTTGCGCGTTATGGCGCGTTGGACGGAGAGATTACCCGCATAGGCGCAAACACAATCACGAGACCGGAACGCAATAACGAAGAGGTGTTTGTCATCGAAATTCAAACACGCCACGCGATCCTGGACGCAAGTGGCGTGGCAGTCGAGATCATTCCCGGGATGATTGCGGAGGTTGATATTTTATCCGGCAAAAAAACGGTTCTGGATTACATTTTGCAACCGGTGATAAAGATCAAGGATCGCGCACTTCGTGAATAATCCAGCGCAGAGGAAAATGCTGAATCGATGCCGCAGATTTTTGCGCAGCCGGACGTCGTTTTGGCCAAAAGCTACCATTCAACATCGCCCAAAAAAATATATCCGGCACCATATATAGTCTTGATCAAGCGAGGGTTTTTGGGGTCTTCCCCCAATTTGGTTCGCAACCGGGAGATTCTGACATCCATCGCGCGATCAAAGCTGTCCCCGGCAGCGCCGCCCAGCGCTTCCTGCATCTGAGCGCGGCTGATCAAGCGTTTGGGACTTTCCAGAAACAACCTCAAGACTTCTCCCTCTGCATGGCTGAACGGGGTTTCGGCACCGGAGTCGTCTTCCAGGATGTAACGGTCAAAGTAGGCCGTCCAGCCATTGAAACGCGCGACGTCAGATTGTGTTGTCTGCACCCTGGGGGATCGCAACCTCGCACGAATGCGCGCCACGACTTCGGCCGGGTCGAACGGCTTAGTGATATAGTCGTCCGCCCCCAATTCCAAACCTGTAACTCGATCCTGCACCTGCGCGCGACCAGAGATAATGATGACCGCAGCTCCTTGCTCCAGCGCCAGTCGGTGTACCAACGCAAGCCCGTCCGTGTCGGGCAAGGACAAATCAACCAGACACACATCAGGCGTGACCCGTTTGAGCGAGGCCTCAAATTCCCGCGCACGCGCAAAACTCTGGGTTCGGAAACCAGCCTCTTCAAGTGCGTCGGTGAGAATGCGCCGAATTTCGGGCTCATCATCGACAATAGTAACTAATGGCTGGGTCATCAGGCTGCCTCGTCTCGGATCAGGGCCGACAGCTGCGCCCGAGTGAAAGGTTTACGTAGCACCGGCGCGCGTTTCAACGCCTCGCGATGCAACGGATCGGAATAGGGTAACGATGTCATAAGGATGCGGGGCAAATCAGGCTCTAACGTGGCCAAAAGGTCCAATCCCGTCCCATGCCCTTCAAGACGTATATCGGACAGCACCAAAGCAATGTCTTTAACATCTTTTGCCAGGGCAACGGCCTCGTCATAAGAGGTCGCCTCGATCACCGCGAACCCGATGTCGACCAACATGTCCCGAAACTGGCTGCGCAGTTCATCGCTGTCTTCAACCAACAATACCAACCCTTCTTGTACCGGAGGGGCCGCGCGGTACGGCATGCGCAAAATGACCGATGCACCTGACGGAGTATTACGCAGGCTCAGATCGCCCCCGGCCAGCTTAACTGTGTCGTAGACCATCGGCAGACCAAGACCCGAGCCTTTATCGCCTTTGGTTGTAAAAAACGGGTTCAAGGCCTTACGCAATGCGTCTTTCGAAAACCCGGGACCAGTGTCTGACACGGTGATTTCAGTCCAAATTCCCCCAACAGTATGGGCGCTGATTGTGATCTGACCAGTTTCGCCACAAGCGTCACGCGCATTCAAAACGAGGTTCAGCAAGGCGTCCTGAACCATTCCGGGATCCAGCATAAGAGCTTTGTCCGGCAACGTATTCACCACCGACAGGCCGACCCCACGCGGCAAAGACGGAGAGGCCAGAATGCGCAGATCTTCCAGCAACCCGCGCATGTCTGTCGCTTTTGGCTGAGGTGTCCGGTTGCCAGTCATATCGGCAATGCGATTCAGCAATTGTCCGCCCCTGCGAGCTGTCTGCTTGGTCGCGTCGATCAGTTCTAAGGCCTCTTCCGACAAATCCATTTTTTCCAGTCGAGACTGCATGCCCAGGATAATGGTCAATAGGTTCGAGAAATCATGCGCCAACCCGCTTGTCATCTGTGCAGCCATCGCGCGACGACGGGTTTGCTGCAGCGCGACGCGAGCCTGTGTCTCTTCGGTGATGTCGACGGACATGATGTAAACGCCACCCTCGCCATCAGGCGTAAAAGATACGCGAATTCGTCTGGAATCCTGGTCTTCGGTAAACTCAAAAACAGAGGTCTCGCCGGCGTAGGCCTTTTGCAAATGCGTCTCGACGCGAGTAAAGGCAGCATTGCCCAACGCTCGAGAAATATGCATGCCCAAAATCTCGGACGGGCGACCGGGCATGACCGAGTTGAGCCGCCGGTTGGAGTAATCATAGCGGCCATCGGCATCTAAATGCGCAATATGGGCCGGCATCATTTCGGTCGTCATACGAGTGCGCGCTTCAATCTCGGTCAACTGGCGCTTAGCTTCTTCCAGCGCCGAATTGGTTGCCGCCAGTTTTCTGTTCGTTGCTGACAGTTCTTCAGCACGATCGAGCAACTGGCCAGAAAGTTCCTCAGATCGGGCACGCAGCAGGGCTTCAGCCTGTTTTGTATTGGTAATGTCAGTATAGACCGCGACCCACCCGCCCTTGGGTAGGGGGGCACCCTCGACCGAAATAACCTGACCGTTCGCACGAATACGTTCGATATAATGAGATTCGAATGTCAAAGCCTGATTGACACGCAGATCCACGGCCTCTTCGACGTCATCGACGTATCCATACTCACCATTGGATGCGAGGTATCGGATTGTGTCGCTGAATAGTGCGCCGGGCTGAACAAGATGGTCGGGCAAATCAAACATCGTTTGAAACGGGCGATTGCTGACCACCAGCCGAAGCTGGCTGTCATAGATCGACAGGGCCTGGCCGATCAGGTTCAGACCAGCTGTCGTCATAGACTTTATCTGTTGCTCGGATATTTCCAAACCCATCCTCCCCGCGACACATGCGTAACACTGGATCTGCAACAGGTGTAGAGGGCAAGAGCGCGACAGATTGGAACAACGCGCCGCAAGAGTTTTGCTTTCAATACCTGGGTTGGGTCTTGGGGCCATCCGCAGTAATGGAATTCAAAGACAGTGTATGATCCATATTTTGCATGCGATGACGCAACATTTGCCGGGTTAGGCGCGTCAAAACCGCCGTATATTCGGGATCTTTTGCTAAGTTCCGCAACTCTCCACCATTCTGATTATCGAACAGAATGGGCGGAAGATCTGCTGCAAACTCAACTAGAGTGAAACGCTCATCCCTCAGGATGCCCAGACATGAATCGCTATTACCCGTACCCAAAACCTGCTGCCAGATCGTGGGTTGCTCAGGTTCGGCAAAATCCAACTCGCTAAAGGAATATCTGCGCCAATCGTCAGGGGTATGTCCTTGCATCAGTGGCAGTAACGACCGGCCATCCATTGAATTCGGGATCGTCTGACCAATCCAATCCAATATCGTCGGAGTTATGTCGACGGATTCCGTCGGTACGGAAATCACTGATCCGGCCCGCGATTGATTGTTCGGGTCCCGGATCATCAATGGTGTTTTATAGGCTGCATCAAACACCGACATTTTGCCCCAGCTGTGTCTGTCACCCAGCATTTCTCCATGATCCGCAGTGATGACAAGCAACGTGTCGTCGTATTGACCGCTATCCTTCAGAAATTGGACGACGCGCCCGACATGATGATCAACCTCGGTCGCAAGGCCCAGATAAACGGCGCGCAGCGTTTGGATGTTTTCCAGCGTTGGCTCAACCCCGTCAAAGCCCAGAACAAAGTCTCCGGCAGCCGTATTGTCGATTGTCGGGCCAAAAAACGGGTGCATCGCTCGTTCTTCCGACGGATCGGCAAACCCTTCCGGCCGGGGCAATGTCGATGGGTCGTACATGTCGTTGTAGGGTGCAGGCGCCACCAAGGGTGGGTGTGGTCGGATATAGGTCAGATGCGCAAACCAGTTTTGGCCGACAAAAGGCGCCATGCCGTTGAGAAACACATCCGTCAGGAAAGCTGTGTCGCTGTCTTCAGCCCGGTACATCGCCGGGTCGTTCAACTGGGGATGGCATCCCTCCGGTGCGACCGGTTTGTGGACGTCCCAATAATCCGCGAATTCATAGCCTTTCTGCATCAGGTGGCCGCGCCACGGGTAGGACTCTTCCAGCCGCATTTCGAGAACCTCGTGAAACCCCGCCATTGGGTGTTCGTAGGATTTCAGGATCGGATCGTTGTGATCATGCACACGCGGATCTGCAGATGTATCTGTGTACCCAAACAGCATCGGCAGATAGCCCGCCTTACGCATTTCGGTGGCGACGTTCGGGGTATCGTGCCGCAACGGGGTTCCATTGCGAACTGATCGGTGGTTCATCGCATATTGCCCAGTCAGGATTGACACCCTCGATGGGCCGCAGGGATTGGTCACCGAAAAATGCCGTTCAAACGTAACGGCCTCGGCCATGAAAGACCGCAAGTTCGGCAGATCAACATGGGCCGCCAAAGCGCCGTTCAGGCAATCGGCGCGCAACTGGTCTATGATGATAAACAGAACATTTTTGGCGTGCCCCATTTCGCTCTCCCTGATTCCACATCGCAGTTGCCAGAATGAACTCTGTCTTGGTTCGCAAAGCCCGGCAACACCTGAGTCACGACCCTCCGGATTTTCCCTTTGGGCGCCCTACCAGCGGAAACGAAACAGAAAATTGAAACGGTCTTGCAGCAGCAAGCCCCGTGGAGCGCCAATGCCATTCAACCAACTCTTTTGTGTGGGTGTATGTCACCTCGACGCAATTGAGCGGTAAGAAATACATGCCAGCTCGCAAAAACCCGTTGCAGGTCAAAGTCCTTTGCCATCACATACGCACATGACGCAGCCAGTGATACAGTCGGACCGTGACGCCAACGGCGTTTACCTGCGGGTTTCGGGTGATCTGCTGACCCAATCCCTGGACACGGTTGAAAAGGTGTTTGAAGGGTTTCGCGCGGGTAGTGACACGCTGACCGTCGATCTTTCGGAAGTCGGTGCACTGGATACCGGTGGCGCATGGCTGATTGCCGATGTTGCGCGCCGCGCAAAGGCAAGTGGCGCTACCGTACGTTATGAAGGGTTAAAGCCCGCCCATTCCGCGCTTTTAGAGACCGTGGCGGAAAACATTCCCGACGACCCCGGTGTGGCAACTGAAAAACGTAGTTTTACCGACTGGGTTGCAAGCGTCGGGGAACGCACCGCCCAGGCCGGAAAAGACATGCTATCCCTGCTGGGCTTCCTGGGTTTGACGCTGCATCGCCTTATCCGTACAATTCTGATGCCGCACCGTCTTCGCAAAGCGGCGCTGGTTTCACAGATGGAAGAGACCGGCTTCAAGGCCATTCCGATCGTTGCACTTATGGGTTTCCTGATCGGTGTTGTGCTGGCTTTTCAGGGTGCGACCCAGCTAAAGCAATTTGGTGCCGAGATTTTCGTGGTCGAACTGATCTCGATCTCTGTTCTGCGTGAGTTGGGTATCTTGCTGACCGCGATCATTGTCGCGGGTCGTTCAGGCTCGGCCTTTACGGCCTCGATCGGTTCAATGAAGGTTCAGGAAGAGATCGATGCAATGCGCACATTGGGCTTGGACCCTATCGAGGTTTTGGTAATCCCACGGGTCGTCGCCCTGTTGATCATGCTACCGATCCTCGGCTTCATCGCAGATATTTCCGCTCTGATCGGCGGCGGATTGATGAGTTGGATTGACCTGAACGTCAGCCCCGGCATGTTCATTACACGTCTGAAGGAAAACACCGGTATTTGGCAATTCGCCATTGGAATGATCAAAGCCCCCTTCTTCGCTTTGGTCATCGGCGTTATCGCGTGCTGGCAGGCAATGCAGGTCAAAGGGTCAGCCCAGTCTGTTGGGCAAAGAACCACCGCTTCGGTCGTTCAGTCCATTTTCCTGGTGATCGCGTTGGATGCCCTGTTCTCGATCTTCTTCTCTGTGATGGAGGTCTGAAGTGGACGGCACAACGCTAGAGCAAACATCCAAAGCGGACGCACAGCGCGAGGCTGTTATCCGCGTTCGCAATCTTACAAACCAGTTTGGTCCACAAGTTGTGCACCAAAACCTGAATCTGGATGTTTGGCGTGGTGAAGTTTTGGGCATTGTCGGAGGATCCGGAACGGGCAAGTCAGTCCTGCTGCGCACGATTGTGGGGCTGAACAGACCTGCGGCGGGCAGCATCGAAGTGCTAGGTGTCGATGTGTTGAACGGCCCAGAACAGGAACGTCGTCGGATCGAACGGCGCTGGGGCGTTGCCTTTCAGGACGGGGCGCTGTTTTCGTCTCTGACGGTTCTGCAGAATGTGATGGCACCGCTGCGCGAACATACAGGGTTGAGCGAAAGCCTGATGTGCGCACTGGGTAACCTGAAGATCAGCCTCGTCGGCTTGCCGCCGCTCAGTTGTGGCAAGTTGCCATCTGAATTGTCCGGCGGGATGCGCAAACGCGCCGCTCTTGCCCGCGCCTTGGCATTGGACCCCGAGATCGTCTTTCTGGACGAACCGACCGCCGGCCTCGACCCGATCGGGGCCGCTGCATATGACGAACTGATTGGTGAGCTACAGCATGCTTTGGGCTTGACCGTCTTTATGGTCACGCATGACCTCGATAGTCTTTACGCCATTTGCGACAGGGTCGCAGTTCTCGCAGAAAAACGCGTTCTGGTTGAAGGTCCGATTGAAGAAATGACCAAAGTCGACCATCCTTGGGTTCAAGAGTATTTCACCGGCCCCCGGGCTCGCGCGGCGCAAGAGAAGGGGCAGGACAGGTAAAGGCTATGGAAACCCGGGCAAACTACATCCTGATCGGCGCGTTCACTATCGCGGGCATCCTTGGTGCCTTCGGGTTTTTCCTGTGGCTCGCGAAATTCGAAGTTTCACGCCAATACGCATATTATGATGTCTTGTTCGACAACGTCTCCGGCCTTTCTGCCGCTGGCGGTGTAAGCTTCAACGGCTTGCCCGTCGGGCAGGTGATTTCGCTGAACCTGGATGATGATGATCCGTCAAAAGTACGCGTGAAGCTTGAGGTGGATGCCGACATCCCCGTTACGGAAGACACAATCGCACAGTTGCAATCTCTGGGCGTAACTGGCGTCAGTTATGTTGAACTGACAGGTGGCAAAAGCGGTGACAAGCGTTTGGCCGAGAACAGCGTGATCAAAAGCAAACGCAGCGCGATTCAATCATTGTTCGAGGGCGCCCCGAAAGTTCTGGATGAGGCGGTTACCCTGCTTGAAAACCTGAACGCAGTCGTTGACGACAAGAACCGACAGTCCGTCAGCAATATTTTGGACAATCTGGCGTCTGCGTCTGGTCGGCTGGACAAAACCCTGACGGATTTTGAAAACCTGTCCACTGATCTTGGAGGGGCGGCCAAGCAGCTTGGAAACTTTACAACGCGGCTTGATAAACTGGCGGACACGGCCGAAACCACCCTGACAACTGGGACGGATACGCTCAATAGCGTAAAAACCGCCTCAGAGTCTGCAACCGAGGCATTGGATAGCGCAAAGGGCACAATCGAAACGGCCGATCAAATCATCCAGAACGACCTGAAACCCTTTATTGATCGGGCTTCGACACTGGCCGAACGCCTGACGGGCTTATCCGACGAAGGTAGTGTCGCTTTGGCGACCGCGACTGAGACTTTCGTAAACGCAAACAAGACACTTGGTTCGATCACGGCCACGATGGAAACGGCAAACACCACTTTGGCATCCGCGGAACGTGCCTTTGACTCGGCCAACGAAGTGATCAACAAAGATGTCGGCGCAGTCATGGACGATATCCGAAATGCGGCCAATCAGGTCGCCTCAACGGTGACTAATGTTACGAGCAAGCTGGACGATATTTCGGCCGATATCCTCAATGCATCGCGATCGGCATCCGAGTTGCTAGGCACAATTGATGGCATCGTCCAGAACAACCGGAGGCAATTGTCCGACTTCCTCCGCGTCGGCCTGCCGCAATTCACACGTTTCGTAGAAGAGTCCCAACGACTGGTAATCAGCCTAGATCGGCTGGTGGACAAAGTCGAACGTGACCCGGCACGCTTCTTACTGGGAACCCAAGCTTCGGAGTTTCGCCAATGATCAGGCTGTTCTTTTTGGTGCTGGCGCTGATGTCGCTGGGTGCCTGCACCGGGTTGGGTACGCTTAGACAGGCATCCAAACCAAACGACCTTTATCTTTTGACGCCCAAAAGCACTTTTTCGTCTTCCTTGCCCCGCGTCCAAAAACAGATCGTGGTGCAAGAACCCACGGCAACGGCGGCCGTAAATACAGACCAGATCGCCATTCAGCCGACCCCGTTGCAAGTACAATATCTGCCACGCGCCAGGTGGGTCGACCGTGCGCCGCTTATCGTTCAGGCGCTGCTGGTCGAAAGCTATGAAAACAGCAACAAAGTAGCTGCCGTTGGCCGGTCTACTGTGGGCCTGCGCGCCGACTACGTTATTGTTCCAGACCTGCGCGAATTTCAGGGCCTTGTTGTAAGTGATGTTGAGGGAACAAAAACCATTCGCGTCGAAGTCCGAATGAACATCAAGATCATCGATGAATTCGAAGACAAGATTATTGCGTCCAGTTCGTTTCGGGAAGTTGTCAACTCTGCCAGCGACGCAACGCCTGATCTTGTGAAAGCCTTTGATGTGGCCTTGGGAAAGACCATGCGAGACGCCGTAGAGTGGAGCGTGCGCAGGATCAACACACATGCGGCCAATAACCAAAGATCATATTGACGGGATACAGGCGCTGAACGAGGCAGCGCCTATTTCTTGCTTTTACCGCGTCAGCGTTTGCGCAAGCCGCATAAGCGTGACTGCTTCGGCCCTGTAGCCAAAGGGGTCTTCACCACGCGCCGCATTCGCCAATTTGATCGCGTCCTCATAGGACCAGCGGCCCAAATAATCTGCTCCACGCAACAACTGCCCAAAACCGGCAATTGCATAAGAAAAGCGTACATCGTCCGTAGGCTCGCCCTGTGTCGACAAAATGGGCTGCTCGATCAACTGGCTCTTTTCGGATCCTGGCAATTTGTAGCGCAGTTTGAAGAACCCTATCTCATCCGAGCCATCCCGAACCGGTTGGGCACTATAGCGCAATGGATCGTTCAGGATCGCATCTGAACCAACAGGCGTGACCTCGTAAATCGCAGTAACCGAATGGCCGGCACCGATATCGCCGGCATCCACTTTGTCATTAGCGAAATCCTCGCGCCGCAGCGCGCGCGTCTCATATCCGATCAAGCGATACTCGGCGATTTGCGCCGGGTTGAATTCGACCTGAATTTTGACGTCGTTTGCGATTGGGAACAAAGCGCCTGTCAACTGATCTACCAGAACCTTTTGCGCCTCGCTCAGCGTGTCGATATACGCGGCCTGTCCGTTTCCATTCTGCGCAAGGGCCTGCATTGTGGCATCGTCCAGATTGCCTCGCCCAAAACCCAGAACACTCAGAAATGTTCCGCTGTCGCGTTTACGAGCAATGAAGTCTTTCAGCGCGTCAGGATCAGACAAGCCGACATTGAAGTCCCCATCCGTTGCCAAAACAACCCGGGTGACCTCACCATCGGCCCCCATACCTTCGGCCACGAAGTAAGCCTGCTGCAATCCGGCCTGTCCAGCGGTCGAACCACCCGCCTCAAGCTGGTCGAGCGCACCCAGGATTTTGTCGTGCTCAGCGGCCGAAGTGGGTTCCAGCACCTGTCCGGCGCTGCCAGCATATGTCACGATTGAAACCTCGTCTTCGGCGCGCAACTCCGACAACATCAAACGGAACGATTGCTTGAGCAGCGGCAGTTTACTGGCATCCTGCATGGACCCGGACGTATCGACCAGAAAGACCAGATTCAGCGGTGGCCGGTCCACAATCTGCGGCAACGCCCCTTGGATGCCGATATGCACAAGCTGAGTTCCTTCATTCCAAGGAGTCGGCGTCACAGTGATCGTAGGCCGGAACGGTGCGTCGCCTTCGGGTGCGGGATACGAATAGGGAAAATAGTTAACCATCTCTTCAACACGGACGGCATCTTTTGGCGGAAGCTGACCTCGCATCAATGATGACCGTACGATCGAATATGAGGCCGTATCAACGTCGATCGAAAAGGTGGAGACAGGTTCTTCGTTGGTGACTTTCAGAGGGTTGTTTTCGGCGTTTGCAAAAGCCTCAGTATCCGGCAATGGCAGGCTTCCCACATCTGGTCGAACCGTTTTTTGGGCAGATTCGCCCGTCGCGATACCAAAACGCGCGCCATCTTCAAAACCCAAGTCTGCAATGCCTTGTTGAGGAGCGGCTACTTTAGATTGGGCGGGAGCGGCATACTCTTCAACCATGGCCGGGGCCGCAATGACGGGTTCTTCCAACACCGCAGAATCCGCTTCGGATTCATAAACGGGGCTTTCGCTGCGCGAAAGCGGTTGCACGACGATGTCGCGGGATTGGGGCACGATCATTACCAAAGCAACAGCGGCGATTGCAGTTGTGGCGGTCAGGACACCGCGATGTGAGATAGCATTCAACATGGATTTCGCTCCTTCTGTCATGCGGGCCAAAGGGCCTCGCTTAACAGTCGGACGCATCACAACGCGTGATCCTTGGCTGTGGACGAAATTATTCTGCGCCAGTTTCAGATTTTCTGCTCGCCGCTTAGCATCTGGTTCCGGCGTCGCGGCATCCATCATAGCTTTAAAGTCATCAAGATCATCGGTCATTGTGCCAATTCCTCTTGTCGCTGGGCGCGCAAACGTTTTCGAATGTCGGACATGCGCCAGGACACAGTGCCTTCGGACACACCCAGAACTGCGGCAGCTTCGGCGTGGGTCATTCCGTCCTCGAGTGTCAGGGCCAGAGTGTCCTGCAACTCGGGCGGCAGCGACCGCATTGCGCGTTGCAACCAATCCACCGCTTCGGCCGCTTCAGTAGCCTCTGCTCGTCGCATCTGTTCCACATCCCCCCACCCTGCGGCAGCGCGACTGTGACTTGCTTGGCGACGTCGCGCATCCTCGGCCGCGTTGACGACGACACGATAAAGCCAAGTTGTGAACTTGGCCTGCGCTCGAAAACCAATGATTTTGGCGGGTAGTGCCGCACATATGTCCTGTGTCAGATCCTCGGCTTGATCAGCCCGTCCTGTCAGGCGAAAAGCCAGACGAAAAACCCGGTCATAATGGCGCTGCAACAGGGTTGCAAACGCCTCAGCGTCCCCGCCCGCTGCGGCTCTGGCCAGGTCCTCATCCGATGTTTTCATACGCATCACACTGAGTATGACGGATCGAAAACGTCAATCCTTGGCAACGTTGCAAAAAAATTAGAAGCGGTCTGCCGAGGCGAGTTTCCAATCGGCGGCGAAGTCAGACGGTATTTGGTCGGTCAGCAACACACCCTCGTCGATGAACGTATAGAGTTCGGCGTATGACCGTTCGCGTTCGTCTGCCGTTCGACGACGAATATCTATCGGTCGAAGCTCTGACACCTTATCTTTGCCCATCGCGCCCAAAAGCTCGCGGAAACTTTCCAGGGTCGCATCGTGAAAGCGGTGTACGCGCTGGCGTTTTTGGGGAACATTGACTGCCCTGCCCCGTATTGGGTCCTGAGTGGCTACGCCGGATGGGCAGCGGTTCGTGTTGCAATGCAACGCTTGAATGCATCCTACGGCAAACATCATCGCACGGGCCGCATTGCACATATCTGCCCCCAGCGCGAATTTTTCGACCATATCGTAGCCTGTGGCCACCTTACCCGAACAGATAATCCGGATTTTGTCGCGCAGACCAACGCCACGCAGGCAATTATTGACGAAGATCAGCGCTTCGTTCAACGGCATGCCCAAACGGTTGGTGAATTCGACCGGAGCGGCACCTGTACCGCCTTCGGCGCCGTCAATCGTGATGAAATCCGGTAGAATGCCGGTTTCCAACATCGCCTTGCAAATCGCCATGAATTCCGACGGTCTGCCAATACACAGTTTGAATCCGATCGGCTTGCCGCCAGACATTTCCCGCAGATGTTGCACAAAATGGATCAACCCTGTCGGACCTTCGAAGGCCGAGTGAATGGGCGGAGATATTACGTCCTGATGTTCGGGTACGCCGCGAATTTGGGCAATCTCCTGATCTACTTTTGAGGCAGGTAACACCCCTCCATGTGAAGGTTTGGCTCCCTGCGAAAGCTTAATCTCGATCGCTTTTACGACGTCCTTTTTGGCTTTTTCGGCAAACAGGTCCTTGTCGAAACCACCATCGGACGTGCGGCAGCCAAAGTAGCCTGTTCCGATCTGCCAGATGATGTCTCCACCCTCGGCCAGATGATGCGGGGACAGTCCGCCTTCTCCGGTGTTATGCGCAAACCCCCCATCCTTTGCCCCGCCATTTAGCGCGCGGATAGCATTAGCGCTAAGCGCACCAAAACTCATGGCCGATACATTCAGCCGAGAGGCACTGTATGGTTGCGTGCATTGCGGCCCACCCAGTGTGATCCGTTCCTCGCTTTCGTCCACATGCTTGGGGGCAAGCGAATGGTTCGCCCGATGGTATCCGACTGTCAGAACGTCGTACTGCGTACCAAAGGCCTGCGTATCCACCTGCCCCTTGGCGCGCGAGTAGACCAAAGACCGCACGATCCTGTTGAAAGGGCGACCGCTTTCGTTTGTTTCCACAAAATACTGCCGGATCTCCGGGCTGACGAATTCCAGCATGTACCGAAAATGCCCCAGGACCGGATAGTTGTTCAGCACGTTGTGCTTGGTCGTCAGCATATCATAAAGGCCGATCACTGCGTACGGAATGAGCACGACCAGAAACCAATGCGCGGGTGGCCAAAAAAACCCCCACAACAGCGTCAGCGGCAGACAAACATAAGTAATGAAGTAATAGAGTCTGCGTACAATCATTCGTGCTCTCCCAGGGTCGCGTGGTTTCCAGCCGGCTATGGCAGGTGAGGCCTTCGCCAAACGTGGGGCAAATCACCGTTAGATTGCAAGTGATTGTGCCGCCATTCACGTAATCGGGCGAAGATGTGAAATGTGATCAAGTGGTTGGTCACGGTTGATCCGAGTAACGTCAGCTATTATCCCCAAGGTAACGGGATATGGGCAGGACGACAGGCCGTGACACAAAAACGAACGCATGTTCGGACCACGGCATTGATGTTCGCAGCCGTGTTCGTTGGTGGCGCAACAGGATCGTTGCTGCGCGAGCTTTTTTCGGTGAACATACCTGGTGCTGGATGGCTGACGCAGACTTTTGGCATCAATATCGTGGCGTGTTTCGTACTTGGTTGGCTGTATTCGGTGCGAAACCGTGTCCATGCCCATGTGCTTCATCTCGGCGCAGTTGGGTTCTGCGGGGGTTTGTCGACTTTTTCCTCTTTTGTTGCCGATTTGGAGCGGTTGGCAATGGCCAACATCTGGGCGGCGGCCTCGGCCGCGGCGTTGGAGATCGCAGCAGGTCTGGCCGCCGCTATTCTGGGTGAAGCCATCGGTCGACGCATTCACCTGCAGAGGGCTTCGAAATGAGCGAGTTGTTCCTGCATGCCATGTTCGGGTTAGGCGGCGGATTGGGTGCCGTTTTGCGCCACTGGATCGCTTTGCGGGTTGTTCATGACCTGCCGTTTTCGACCCTGATTGTAAACGTTCTGGGCAGCCTGCTGCTGGGTCTGTGGATCGGATATCTCGGCGGGTCAACTGAGATGGGCGAAGAAGAAAGGCGCCTTGTCTTTGGCTTTTGCGGGGGCTTCACGACCTTTTCTAGTTTCGCCTATCAATCGCTGGAATTAAGGCGCGAGAGAACCATCGCGTTGGCGGCGGGCAATATACTGCTAAGCTTGGGTCTGTGCTGGGCGTCCCTGGCTTTTGGCCTGTTCCTAATGCGTTAATGTGCGGGCACTGACGCCTGCGTTCCCGGTTTCGGTGCCTTACAAAAGAGCAGCAGCGGAATGGTTGCTAATGCCAAAAGCCCAAGGTTGTTGAATACGGTCAGATACGAAATCAATTCAGCCTGCTGCGCAATTTCCTGCCCCAGAATGGCGGCCCCCTCTGCACTATCCGGTGTCAAGTTCAGGGGCGCAAGATAGGCTTGTGCGGCCGGGTTATAGGGCGTCACGTTTTGACTGAGAACAGCTGTGTTTGTCTGAAGCCCACGAACGACCCAAGTGCCCACCAGAGAAATACCAACCGATGACCCAAGCTGGCGGGTCACATTGAACAGGCCGGATGCTTCGTCCTGACGGGTCTTCGAGATGCTCTCGAAAGCCAAAATCGACATTGGCACAAACACCAGTCCCATACCCAGACCACTTACTGCTCCTGGCCAGGCCAGTTCCCAAAAACCTGCATCCATGTTGAGCCTGCCCATCATGAAATTGCTGACGGCCGTCAGAAACATGCCCAAACCAGCCAGAACGCGCGGGTCAAAACGCGTGACCAGAACTGCGCCGGTCAGGACCATCGACAGCCCCGCCGCGACGCCTCGCGGTATAAACAGATGTCCGGATGTGATGACTGGATAGTCCAGCAGATTCTGAACGAAAGTCGGCAGGATCGCGATACCTCCAAAAAGGGAAATCGCAAATCCGGCGATGACCAGATTACACAGCGCAAAATTGCGATCCGCGAAAAACCGCAAATCGACTACCGGCTTCTCGGTGGTCAGAACATGAATTATGAACCCAAGCGCGCCCAAAATCGACGCGATGACAGCAACCTGAATGACCCGCGATGACAGCCAGTCTTTGGTTTCTCCCTGATCCAGAAAAAATTGAAGGCAGCCAATTCCGATGGCCAGAAGGGCAAGGCCGGTCCAATCGATGCGGACTTCTTCTGTTTCATCGTCCGGCAACTCTCCGGCCAGCAAAAGCAACGCCATCGCAGCCACCGGCAGGTTCACGAAGAACACCATGCGCCACGAAAAATATTCGGTCAGGATCGCCCCGACCGTAGGCCCCAATACCGGAGCTACGACGACCCCCAAACCGAAGACCGCCATCGCCTGCCCGCGCTTTTCGCGGGGGAACGCATCGAACAATATAGATTGGGACAACGGGATCAGAAACGCGCCGAACATGCCTTGAGCAAGGCGAAAAGCGACGATTGTCTCAAGGCTCCAGGACAGGCCACACATGACCGACATCGTCGCGAAGCCGGTCACGGCGGTCAGGATCAGGCGTCGACGGCCGACGCGGCGGGCAACAAAACCGGTCAGTGGCATGACCACAACGGCAGAAACGATATAGCTGGTCAGAATCCACGTGGCTTGATCGGTTGTTGCACCAAAGGCTGCCTGAATATGGGGCAACGCGACATTCACGATTGTGCTGTCCAGCACCTCGAGAATAGCACTTAGAACAACTGCAACCACTATCACCGGATTGACGTGGCTTGCCGCCGAAGACGTCATTTTTGGGCCTGCGGCGTGGTGGTGTCCACGGTCACCTTGCTGCTGCCACCTACGCGCAATGGTGCGTCCGTCGGGTCAAGCTCCACCCGCACTGGAAAGCGCCGCGTGACCTTGACCCAATTTCCGCTGGCATTCTCGGATGGCAACAGTGAGAATGTATCTCCCGACCCCCGTCCGATTGACGCAACCTTGCCTGTCAGAGTGACGCCCGGCATCATGTCGATCTTTACCGTGACCTGCTGACCCGGACGTATTCGTGGCAGAGAAGTCTCTTTGAAATTGGCGTCTACCCACCAATCAGACGACTCGACTATGGAAAACTGCGGCGCGTTGGCTGAAACCGAAGATCCAGGTCTAAGGGTCAGGTTGGCGATCCACCCATCTGCCGATGCAAAGATCTTGGTCCAATTTTGATTGGCCTGCGCAATTTCCACTTGGGCTTGCGATGACAGTATATCGTCCTGTTTGGCCGCCAGACCACTTTGCAAGGCCAATAGAGCGGATTGGCTTGTGGTAAGTTGCGCTGCGGCGCGCGCAAATTCCGAACTCGACTGATCCAGTGATGCCTGTGCCAGATCACCATCTGAAAACAAAGCCTTAGCACGTTCCAGATTGCTTTGCGCGGTATTGTAAGCCGACTGCGTGCTTTCGACCACCGCTTGTGCGGCCGCGATCTGTGTACTGTAAGACTGCGCTTGCTGCACCGCGCTATCGAGGTTGGCCTTGGCTTGATCGACCGAAGCTTTGAATTGCGTATCGTCGATCGTGAACAACAAGTCCCCTGTTTTGACCGGCTGGTTTTCAATCACAAGCACTTCGGCAACCTGACCGGTGACCTGTGGCGCCACGTAGATGATGTTCGCCCCCACATAGGCATCGTCGGTCGAAGGGTAACGTTCCTGATGCCGCCAATACACCAAAAGACCAGCCGCAATTGCGCCCACAATGACCGCAGCACCGATGACCTTGAGAGATTTCATAAACCCGTCCCCTTCGTTCGGCTCAGTCAGATGTCACATTGGAAAGGTGTGCATCCGAACCGCCAGATTACCCATGATCCAAACCGTTCCAAGAATGATGATCAGCAGCACCAGTGTGGAGAACAGAATTAGATCGAGATCCTCGCGACTACTGCGACGTCGGTCGATATGCAGAAAATAGACCAATTGTACGATCAGCTGCGCCAGCCCAAGCAGGCTGATCGCAAGGTAGACGCCTTTTGTTTCAATGCCGTATCGATAAGCGATTCCGAAAACGGCAAAGGTCAACAAAAGAGACCCACCGTAGCCGATTACATAACGGCGACGCTCGCGGCGATGCATTTCGCTGCGTTTATCCATAGGTCAGCCCCCCGAAATAGACGATTGTGATGATGCCGATCCAGATCAGGTCGAGAAAGTGCCAGAACAGCGCCAACCGCACCACGCGTGACATCAGCAGATCGGTCAGGCCGAAGATCCGTAGCTGGATACCAAGTACGATTAACCATAGGCACCCGGTTGCAACGTGCAATCCGTGTAAGGGCACCAACCCATAAAATGCTGACAGAAAACCGCTGCGCTGAGGGATACCGCCTTTTTCGGCCATCGCCATGAAATCGCGGATTTCCAGAACCAGAAAACTGAGACCCAATAGCAGTGTAACGGAGAACCAGAATACGATCCGCCATCGCGGAAGGTTGTATTTTAGCGCCAGCATCGCCAGACCCACGGTGAGGCTGCTGGTCAAAAGAATAAGTGTCTGGGCAAAGATGCTTTGTAGGTCGAACAGTTCGTGTGGCCCCGGTCCGCCGGCCTGTGCATCAATCATCGTGATGTAGATCGCGAACATCAGTCCGAAATAAACCAGATCGCTCATCAGAAAGACCCAGAAGCCGAAGGTAACGACTTCGCTTGCCCTGTCAGCACTTGCGTGCCGACGTCCGAGGTTCAGACCGGGGTAGCTGTGTGTAGGCGCGCGTTTCATGTCACGGCCTCCAGATCAGGGCAGGCTAGTCCGCGGTTTTCCGGAGCTGTTTCGTGATCGCGGTCGACAGGCGTGGAATTGTGAACCAGATCCAACCAGGCTTCGTGCTTCTTGCGCACCTCTTCTGCCGGAATGACGCGCTCTGTTTCGGCTTTGAACGTCCATGCTATAAAGGACGCAAGCATCAAGAGTGTCATCAATGCTGCCAGCCACCAGATCCACCACACCAGCGCAAACATCCAAACCCCGCTGAGCACGCAGAGAAGGAAACCTATTCCGGTGTTGAGCGGCACCGAGATGTCCTCATAGGCATCGGGCGCCGGGTACGCGTTGCCACGTTCTTTCGCGGCGGCGAAGTTATCGCGATCGGTCACATGAGGGATGATTGCAAAATTATACGGAGGTGGTGGGGCCGGAATCGACCATTCCAATGTCCGCGCATCCCAAGGATCGCCGACCGGAACGCGGGTCTTTTCACGTTCGCGAATACTGACCCACAATTGGATGACCACTGACAGCAAAGCAGCCAATATGATCAATGCGCCGACAACGGCGACGATCATGTATGGGTGAAAACTTGGGTCCTCCCAACTGAATGACCGGCGTGGCATGCCCATCAGGCCGACAAAGTACAATGGAAGGAAGGTCAGCATGAAGCCGACAGTCCACAGCGCAACCGAAGCTCGGCCCCAGAATTCGTTGAGGCGGAAACCGAAAGCCTTGGGGAACCAGTAATTGTAGCCGGCGAGCAACCCAAACAGCACCCCGGGCAGCAGCACGTTGTGGAAGTGGGCGACAAGAAAAAGTGTATTGTGGACCTGATAATCAACTGTTGGGTTCGCAAGGATCACACCGGAAAGCCCGCCGATCACAAACAACATCAGGAAAGCCAGCCCATAAAGCATGGGCACCGAAAACCGGATACGTCCCCGGAACAGCGTCGCCATCCAGTCATAGACTTTCACACCGGTCGGGATTGCGATCAGCATGGTGGCAATGCCAAAGACGGCGTTGATCAGCGCGCTTTGGCCCATAGTGAAGAAGTGGTGCAGCCAGACGGTGAACGACAGCACTGCAATCGACATGGTGGCGATGACCAGTGAATTGTAGCCATACAAGCGCTTGGCCGAGAACGTCGCAAAGACCTCGGAATAGATGCCATAAGCTGGCAGAACCAACAGATAAACCTCAGGGTGGCCAAACAACCAGAAAAGGTTGGCATAGTTCATCATATTTCCACCAAGGTCGTTGGTGAAGAAATGAAAATCCAAATACCTGTCAGCTGCCAGCATCAATGCGGCAACCCCAAGAGGCGGCATGGCAAAGACGATCAGGATTGAGCTGCAGATGATTGTCCAGCAATACATCGGCAGGCGCATAAACTTCATGCCCGGTGCGCGCAGTTTATAGATGGTGACGGCAAAGTTGATGCCTGTAAGTGTGGTGCCGATGCCTGACACGACGATGGCCCAGATCCAGTAGTCCGGACCGACACCGGGATTGAACGTAGCTCCGGTATATGGCGGATATGCTGTCCAGCCGCCGGTCGAAAACTCGCCCACCACAAGCGAGACCATCAGCATCATCCCGGCCGAGACGGTCAGCCCAAGACTGATCTGGTTCATCACGGGAAAAGCCACATCGCGCGCGCCGATCATCAGCGGTATCAGGAAATTCGCAAGACCGAACACAAATGGTACGGCGACGAAGAAGATCATGATGGTTCCGTGAGTACTGAAGAGCTCGGCAAAATGCTCGGCCTCCAGAAAGCCATCGCCTGGCCCCGCCGCCTGCTGAGCTCGCATCACAACGCCTTCCAACACGCCACGCGCCAGCATGACAATTGCAAAGACGATATACATGATGCCGATCTTCTTGTGGTCCGTGCTGGTCAACCACTCGCGCCACAAAGGTCCCCACAGGCGGAACCACGTCAGTATTCCAACAACGGCAATGACGCCGACGATTACGATCCCAGCCGCCGCATTGGCGACAATTTCGTTCGTGTTGGGATTCTGTATAAGCCCTGCAATCGGAAACGCGTCCCAGTCTAAGCGGCCAAAGAAGCCAGACCCATTGGTGGTCATCGCTGTGCCTCCTGCCCGAATTCTACCGTCCCCGGCTGTTGGTCTGCGGTCAGGGCCTTGCCGCCGTGATACCGATGCACAATCGAGCTAAACAGGTTGTTGTCCTCCAGCGTGAAATATAACGCGTTATCTGGCATTT
This sequence comes from Ruegeria atlantica, assembly GCF_013032505.1. Classification (GTDB taxonomy): domain Bacteria; phylum Pseudomonadota; class Alphaproteobacteria; order Rhodobacterales; family Rhodobacteraceae; genus Ruegeria; species Ruegeria atlantica_F. Next base: position 56,301 of record NZ_WQCG01000002.1, on the reverse strand, counting down.
GCGCAGTTCCCAACGCGGCCTGGACCTCGTCCCGATCCGATCGCATAGCCAAGATGCGGTAAGTTTCGTCGTTCAGCGCAATGCTGTTGCTGCGCACCTTGTCGACCCATTCGTTGAATTCCTCGGCGGACATGGCAACGGTTTGGAACTTCTGTTTGGTGAACCCCCGCCCGTTATATTGCGTGTTCTCGCCCTGCATTGTGGCGGGCACATCCGACACGATATGCAATTCCGTGGTCATACCAGGCATTGCGTAAATCTGACCTGCCAAAGCCGGAATCATGAAGGACTGCATCACGGTATCGGTCGTCAGCGTCATGGCGACCTGCTGTTTGACCGGAATACCCAGCTCTCCAACGCTGGCGATGCCCAGATCGGGGTAGATGAACAACCATTTCCAATCCAATCCGACGACCTGAACGTTCAGCGCAGGCATTTCGCCAAAGCGATCCGAATATGGGTCCAACCGGTGGGTCGCCTTCCAAAGATAGAAGGACAGCAGCGCGACAATCAGGACTGGCACGCCCCACATGACGAACTCCAGCCTCCCAGAGAAATCCCATTTGGGCCGATATACGGCATCGCCACCCTTGCGTCGCCGGTACCGGAGGGCGATCAGCGGCACCAAAACAAGAACCGGAACCACGGCCAAAAGGATCAGGGCTGTTGCGCGGAAAAGATGAAGTTTTTGGACAGAGGCAATCGGACCCTGCGGGTCCATGAAACTGTCACTGGCGCAAGCAGCCTGGGCCGTTACAGAGAGAGCCGCGGTGGCGATCACGAATTGCATCGCCTTTGGTGACATTCGGAAAAGAGCCACGCCTGTTTATCCTCCTGAACCAACCTCTCGGGCCAACTATCGGCAGACAAATGAAATTTCTCAAGGTTTTTTCCTAAAGGCCCAACGTTCCGCGACGAACCCAGACCACCAGCGGGTATAGGCACAGACAAATTGCAGGAAAGCCGCTGTTGACTTGCCGCTCTGGCCAAGCCAGACCTTGGGCGATGCGATGGATCATTTTCGTCCTGGGTTTTTGGTGCCTAACTACTGGTGCAACCGCGCAAGATCGTGCTGCGGTTGAAAAACAATTCCAATCGTGGTTGCAAGAAACCGTCTGGCCAAGGGCGCGGGCCAAGGGCGTATCCAGACGCACAATGCAGCAAGCATTTGACGGTGTCACTCTCAATTGGAAACTGCCTGATCTCGTGCCGCCGGGACAACCGACCAAAACTCCCAAAGATCAAAAGCAGGCTGAATTTGGATCTCCGGGTCGTTATTTCAGTGCGGGTTCGGTTCAAGGTGCCACGTCAGTCGGGCGGCAGATGGCCCGGCGGCACGCAGCAACCTTGTCGCGTGTCGAAGCCGAAACCGGCGTTCCGGCCCGCATCATTCTGGCCATCTGGGGACGTGAGAGCGGATATGGGCAAGTCCCTATTCGGCACAACGCCTTCCAGGTGCTGGGCACTAAAGGGTTCATGAGCACCCGTGCTGACTATTTCACAAAAGAGCTGATCGCAGCGCTGCAAATCGCAGAAGCGGGCGATGCGCCGCCAGGAGTAATGAAAAGCAGCTGGGCGGGCGCTTTGGGCCAGCCACAATTCATGCCGTCCAATTTTCTGACCTATGCGACCGACGGGAACGCGGACGGAAATGCCGATATTTGGACCTCGGCCGAGGATACCATTGCTTCCATCGGGAACTATCTGGCGAAGCATGGCTGGCAAACGGGGCGCGATTGGGGGTTCGAAGTCACAGTACCGGACAGCATCTCCTGCGCACTGGAAGGCCCCGATCAAGGCAGACCCATTCGAGACTGGAATGGAATGGGTATTGAGCGCGTGTCGGGCAAACCATTTCCAAATCATGAACTGTCCGGAGAAGGGTATTTAATGATGCCCGCCGGGCGAAACGGTCCCGCCTTTGTTGTTACGCCCAACTTCTATGTCCTCAAGGAATACAACAAAAGCGATCTGTACGCCTTGTTCGTTGGGCATGTCGGGGACCGCATACAGTACGGTGTCGGGGATTTCTCAGGCCGTTGGGGCAGGATTGACGCCATGTACCGATCCGATATCGCAGCCATGCAGCGCAGACTGGAACAACAAGGCCACGACGTCGGAGGGGCGGATGGCCTACCCGGCTTCAAGACCCGCCGTTCGATCGGGCGTTGGCAGCTGGCGAATGATCTGTCTCCGACCTGTTTTCCAAATGCGCGCCTGAAGACTGCGTTGACCCGTTAGCGATTCGCCCTGCTACCGGCGGCCTGTTTGCATGTGACCCGACGGTAAGCGCTCAACTGAAATCGAACCCCTTCACGAAAATGTCACGAACCCCACATGTTTCAGTATAATATTTCCGACTGAACCCCGTTTCCATTCACAATCCACCTCTGGTTGCTCAATTTTCAGGCAAAGGCTTTAACCTTTTTTGAAATAATGCCACGTTCGGCATCAGTGAAAGGCGACTTTTGCAAACACGTTCCCGACTGCAAACCGAAAGACTGCGACGCGGTGTTCATTGCGATCTGAAAAAGCAAAATTCGAACCAGTCCCGGTCTCTTTATGGGTCGGACAAACATGGTGGTCCTCAGCCATCCTGAAAGGATGCGCGTGGGTCGCCGAAAAAAACGGGAGTTGAAACACATGAACAAGTATTTTCGTACATCTCTTGCGGGGCTTCTGACCTCGACCATGATTACAGGCGCTGCCTTTGCCGCCGGAACCCATCCAGAAACCGGCGAAGCGCTGGCGGATGACCAGACCTTTACCTATCGTATTCTTGACGAGCACAGCTCAGTCGACCCTCAGGTTGTTGAAGATGTATCCGGCGCCGAGATCGTTCGTGACCTTTTCGAAGGCCTGATGAACCAGGACGAAGACGGTAACCTGATTCCTGGTGTTGCGACCGGCTTTACAACCAACGACACCAAAGACGTCTACACCTTTACTCTGCGCGACGATGCGAAGTGGTCGAATGGTGATCCGGTGACAGCAGGCGATTTTGTATACGCCTGGAAGCGCGCCGTCGATCCCGCCCTGTCCTCGCCTTATGCGTGGTTCATGGAACTGATGTCGATCGAGAACGCATCGGAAATCATCGCAGGTGACAAACCGACTGACGATCTGGGCGTTAAAGCCATCGACGACAAAACGCTTGAGGTCAAACTGAGCGCGCCGCTGCCGTACTTCCCGCAGATGACCACACACTCGACCACATTCCCTGCCCCGCAGAAAGTCATTGAAGAGTTCGGCGACGCGTGGACCAAACCTGAAAACATCGTATCGAATGGCGCTTATGTTCTGACCGAGCATCTGCCGCAGGAACGTTCGGTCCGTGAGCGGAACGAGAACTATTGGGACAATGACAACACCATCATCGAAAAGGTTGTCGCCTTGGTCATCAACGATGAAAACGTTGCTCTGACCCGTTACCTGGCAGGTGAGCTGGATCGCACCGAAGTTCCCGCCGGTCAGTTCCCGCGTCTGCAAAAAGAACACCCGGAAGAGGCGATCAGCTTCCCGCGTCTGTGTAACTACTATTACACGTTTAACCTGTCCGATGGCGGCCCCGAAGCCTTTAAGGACCCGAATGTCCGTCAGGCGCTGTCGCTGGCCGTTGACCGTAAAATCATCACTGAAAACATCATGGCTGGTGGACAACCACAGGCTTACACCTTTGCACCGGCAGCGACCGCAGGCTTTGACGTTCCGGACGTAGAAATGGCGTCGATGTCTCAGGCAGAGCGTGACGAACTGGCCAAGGAACTGCTGGCCGCGGCTGGTTATGGTCCCGACAACCCGCTGAGCTTCGAGATGGTCTACAACACCTCGGAAGCGCACAAAAAGGTTGCCGTGGCGCTGAGCCAGATGTGGAAGCAAAAGCTGGGTGTAAACGCTGAACTGGCCAACATGGAATGGAAGATTTTCCTAGAAGAACGCGGAAACCAGAACTTCGATCTGGCCCGTGGCGCATGGTGTGGCGACTATAACGAAGCGTCGACCTTCCTCGACCTGCTGCAGTCGGATTCTGGCTATAACGACGGCAAGTATAACAACGCCCGCGTTGATGAACTGCTGTCCGAAGCTAAAACTTCTGACGATGCTGCACCTCTGTACACCGAGGTCGAGCGCATTATCGCGCAAGAGACCCCCGTTATCCCGATCTATCACTATGCTGGCGTCTACATGATGGACAGCGATGTCGGTAACTGGCCGGTCAACAACGTAGAGCAGAACTGGTATTCCAAGAACCTCTACAAAACCGCCGAATAATCATCCTTAGACCATGCAGTGCCCCGGAGTTTTCTTCGGGGCAATGCCAATAATTGGGGGCATGAAATGCTTGCCTATATCGTCCGGCGGTTGTTAATGGCCGTCCCAACGATCCTATTGCTGATCGTTGCAAGTTTCTTTTTGATGCACTTCGCGCCAGGTGGGCCTTTCACCTCGGAACGGCCTCTGCCGCCCGCGGTTCTGGCCAATATCGAGGCGCGGTACGGATTGGATCAGCCGCTGTGGAAACAGCTTTGGGACTATCTCTACAACATCGTCGTGCATTTTGATTTCGGCCCGTCCTTTAAGTTTAAGGACCGTGATGTGAATGACATCATCGCGCAGGGTTTCCCGATTTCGCTGACCTATGGATCGCTGTCGTTTCTTGTTGCTACTTTTGTCGGTGTCAGCCTTGGGATTGCTGCTGCCATCAAGCACAATAGCTGGATCGACTATTTCGCAGTTGGTCTGGGCATCGCAGCACAGGCGCTGCCGAACTTCATCATGGGCCCAATCCTGATCCTGACCTTTACCTTGTGGCTCGGATGGCTGCCGGGCGGTGGCTGGAATGGCGGTCAGTGGCCGTATCTGATCATGCCGGTTATCGCGCTTGCCACCTCGTATATGGGATCCATTGCGCGGATCACGCGGTCATCGATGCTGGAAGTTCTAAACTCAAACTTCATCCGCACGGCCCGCGCCAAGGGTCTGCCAACCAGAACCGTGATCTGGCGTCATGCGCTAAAACCCACTCTGTTGCCTGTCGTGTCCTATCTGGGCCCGGTTTTCGTCTATGTACTGACCGGTTCGGTCTTTGTGGACATCTATTTCTCTACCGGCGGATTGGGGCAAGCCTATGTGGGGTCCGCGCTGTCGCGTGACTACGCAGTGCTGTTAGGGGTCACGATCCTTTATGGCGTCCTGACCGTTCTGGTGAACCTGTTGACCGACCTGGCCTATGCCTGGTTCGATCCGAAAATCCGTTACTGAGGGGCTGGCAATGCTTGGTAAATCACAAAAAGCCGCCCACTTGGCCGAAGACATCACCGATTACACGGTCATTCAGGGGCGATCACTTTGGCAGGACGCACGGATGCGTTTTGTTCGCAACAAGGCGGCCATGGCCAGCTTGTTCATTCTGACAATGATCGTGTTGTTCACAATCATTGGCCCTTACTTTGCCGTATGGAGCAACGAGGAAATCGACTGGAATGTCATGGGCGATGTTCGCGGCATGGGAATGCCGTCGGTAGAGACCGGACATTTCTTCGGCGTCGACGATCTGGGGCGTGATCTTTACAGCCGCGTCATTCAGGCGACGACAACATCATTGCTTGTGGGTCTGATCGGTGCCGCTACGGCCCTGATCGTTGGTACCTGCTACGGTATTGCCGCGGGCTATATCGGTGGCCGCACTGATGGCGTGATGATGCGCTTCGTCGATATCCTGCTGGCCATTCCGGCGACGCTGGTCATCATCCTGTTGCTGGTTGTCGCGGGTCGATCGTTCGTCATGCTGTTTATCGCACTTGGCGCGGTTGGCTGGCTAACGATGGCACGGATTGTTCGAGGCCAGACCCTGACTCTAAAAAATCGCGAGTTCATTGAGGCCGCTCGCGCAGCTGGGGTTAGCGAGTTCACCATTATGTATCGCCATATCCTGCCCAACCTTCTGGGCGTGGTGATTGTTTATGCCTCGCTGCTGGTACCGGAAATGATCCTGACGGAAAGCTTCATCTCTTTCCTCGGTCTTGGGATCTCAGAACCCTACACGTCGCTGGGTCGATTGATCGCCGAAGGGGCCGGGACGATGGGCTATGGCACCTTGTGGCAACTGTTGTTCCCGCTGACATTCTATGTCGCAATCATCATAACCATGTTCTTCATTGGTGATGGCCTGCGTGACGCTCTGGACCCGAAGGATCGCTGATATGAGCCTGTTTTCCGTAAAAAACCTGGGCGTCCAGTTCAACACCGCCGATGGCGTAGTCGAAGCCGTTAAAGGCATCAGTTTTGACATCAATCCGGGCGAATGCCTGGGTATCGTGGGCGAAAGCGGGTCGGGTAAAAGCCAGACCTTCATGGCCGCGATGGGCCTGCTGCCACCTGCGGGGCAAGCGACCGGTTCTGTCATGCTGAATGGCCAGGAAATTCTGAACCTGCCTGTCAACAAGCTGAACCAGATCCGTGGCGACGATGTCGGCATGATCTTTCAGGATCCGCTGACCGCCCTGACCCCGCACCTGCGGATCGGCCAGCAAATGCGCGAAGTTCTGCAGGTTCACGAGGGGTTGCAAGGTTCGGCTGCTCGGGCGCGCTGCCTGGAATGGCTGGACCGTGTACGCATCCCCGAGGCCAAACGGCGGCTGGACCAATATCCCCACGAACTGTCAGGCGGAATGCGCCAGCGCGTGATGATCGCAATGTCCATGCTGTGTAACCCAAAGCTGTTGATTGCGGATGAACCCACAACAGCGCTGGATGTGACCGTTCAGGCCGACATTCTGGACCTGATGGTACGCCTGCAAAAGGACGAAGGCACGGCGATTGCCCTGATCACACATGACATGGGCGTCGTCGCGCGTATGTGCGACCGCGTTCAGGTCATGCGTCTGGGTCAATTCGTTGAAGCTGGTGAGACGCGCGAAATCTTCCGTGCGCCGAAGCATGAATACACACGAACGTTGCTTGAAGCGATGCCGCGCATTGATGCCGGCGACGCGCCCAAGGCTCTTGATAAGGTTGATGACCCTTTGCTGAAGGTCGACGATGTCAAAGTGCACTTTCCAATCCATGTTTCGGGCGGCTTGTTTGGGCACAAAGTCCCGCTGAAAGCCGTTGATGGTGTAAGTTTTGATATCCGCAAAGGCGAAACGCTGGGCGTTGTGGGAGAGTCCGGCTGCGGTAAGTCAACACTGGCGCGGGCTGTTCTGCAATTAATCGAACCCAGCGCGGGCAACGTCAGTTGGTTGGGCCATCCCATTGTTGGCCTGAAAAGGCGCGAACTGAACAAGTACCGCAAGGACTTACAGATCGTTTTCCAGGACCCCTTGGCCAGCCTCGATCCGCGTATGACCATCTCGGCCTCGATTGCCGAACCGCTGAAAACGTATCGCCCTGATCTAACTGAGCGCGAACGCAAAAAGCTGGTCTCCGAAATGATGGAGAGGGTCGGCCTGAAAGCCAACATGATCAACCGATATCCGCACGAGCTTTCGGGCGGTCAGAACCAACGTGTCGGCATTGCCCGGGCGATGATCAACAAACCCAAGCTGATTATCTGTGATGAAGCAGTGTCGGCATTGGACGTGTCGATTCAGGCGCAAATCGTGGAACTGTTGCGCGAGTTGCAGCAGGAGTTTGGTCTTTCGATGATCTTCATCAGTCATGACCTTTCCGTGGTACGCGCTGTATCGAACCGGATCATGGTTCTGTATCTGGGCCGGATCGTGGAGTTGGGTGACGGAGAAGTGATCTGTTCCGATCCGATCCACCCATACACGAAATCGCTGATCTCGGCGGTTCCCATTCCGGACCCAGACGTTGAACGCAGTCGAACACGGCTGAAACTGCCGGGCGAGCTGCCTTCGCCGATGGATCCGAAGGCCGCGTTGCGGTTTCTACCCAGCCGTTTGGCGGCTGGCGAGACTGACTATGTTCCGCAACTTAGTGAGGTAAAACCTGATCATTTTGTGGCCGAGCACGACTCGCTCGAAGCAATCATGGGTAAGGCATGACCTTCCTGCCCCGAAGCAAGTTCTTGCGTTCGGGGCAGGTTCCTCCTGGCAATATCAAGGGCTAATAATTGTTTCCCCTTTGAAGCCAATATACGCTGAAAAGCGCTTTTTATATTAATTTAGTGCAGCAACCGAGGCTATAGTCTGGCCGTTTTGAACACGGTATTTTGACTTCCCAATTCAACGGTGGCACGATTTCTCCAACTTGGCTCGCATTGCCTAATTGCGTTGATTGTTCTAGCCGCGCGCACTATGAGGTGGCGTCAACAAAACGCATTCATTCGGACAAGACATTTTGCTGAGAGGTAGCATGGCACGTAAGGTCACAAAGGCGATTTTTCCGGTTGCAGGTCTCGGCACTCGTTTTCTGCCCGCGACAAAATCAGTGCCTAAAGAAATCATGACCCTGGTTGATCGCCCGCTGGTTCAATACGCAATCGACGAGGCCCGGGCTGCCGGTATTACCGAATTCATTTTTGTAACGTCGCGCGGGAAATCGGCGCTTGAGGACTATTTTGACCATAATCAGATCCTTGAGCAATCGCTTAAGGAAAAAGGCAAAGACGAACTGCTAAAAACACTGAATGCCACCAACATGGAAAGCGGGGCAATTGCCTATATCCGGCAGCACAAAGCCTTGGGGTTGGGTCACGCCGTGTGGTGCGCGCGTCGCCTGATCGGAGATGAGCCATTTGCGGTCATGCTGCCCGACGACGTTATCGCAGCGGAAAAACCCTGTTTGCAGCAGATGATTGAGGCCTATGAGGAAACCGGCGGCAACATGGTTGCCACCATGGAGGTCCCTCCGGAGAAGACAAGCTCTTACGGCGTTCTGGATGTGGGCGACAACATCGGCACAGCAGTACGCGCGCGCGGAATGGTCGAGAAACCGAAACCGGAAGAAGCGCCGTCAAACCTGGCAGTTATCGGCCGTTACATTCTGCGTCCATCGGTTCTGTACAACCTCAATCAGAACAAGCTGGGCAGCGGAGGCGAGATTCAACTGACGGACGCCATCGCCGAAGACATCAGAAACGGTGTCCCTGTCTTCGGGTATAAATTTGATGGCCAGCGGTTTGACTGCGGATCAAAAGCTGGTTTCCTGCAGGCGACTGTTGCATTTGCGCTGGCACGCGATGACCTTCGCGAGGATCTGCAGGAATATCTGCACGACGTTATCGTCACAGGTCAGGCAGCTCAGTAGCTAAAAACTGCGGCCCCCTAAACGGGACGAACAGTATGAATTGAGGGGCAAACTGCAAACACCGCAGTTTGCCTTTTTTCGTTTTGAAAAACACCGTGCGATTATACGCCCACCATTCAGGGAAAGCTTTGGCACAACATTAACCGAGCGTTCGTTTAGGTCAGGCGGAGTTTATTTGCGGCGCGGCAGTTTAGCGCGCAATGCAATTGTCGATCCGACAGCCAACGGAGGATGCTCTTTGTCCCAAAATTCGCCCAAATTGAACCTGCCATTCCTGCAACCTTCGCAGGCGCAAAAGCACGTCACGCATAACGAAGCCCTAAGACGCCTGGATCTGGTCGTCCAGCTAAGTGTCATGTCTACTGATGCCACGACCCCACCCTCTGTGCCAGCACAGGGGCAACTTTACGCTCTTGGATCGGCACCCATCGGGGATTGGTCAGGCCATGCAGCCGAACTTGCTGCCTGGTTGGACAATGGCTGGCATTTCATAACGCCCGAAATGGGATGGCGTGCGTGGGACCAAGAGAATGAACGCTTGAAAGTCTGGAACGGATCGGCATGGGTCGAGCCCGCAACCGCGACGCAAAATCTGCCTGGCATCGGGATCGCCACAGGGCACGACACAACCAACCGGCTGTCGGTGCGCGCCCCGGCGACGTTGCTGAGCCACGAAGGGGCCGGGCATCAACTGAAGATCAACAAGGCAAATGCGGGCGAAACCGCATCCCTTTTGTTTCAATCCAACTGGACCGGACATGCGGAAATGGGTCTGTCCGGGACCACGGGTTTGTCCATCAAGGTCTCGCCGGATGGCAGCAATTGGTCCGAGGCCCTGAGCTTTGATCCAACGTCCGGGGTTGCTACTGGCACGGCCGTGCAAAACAGCGCGGAAGACACAACTGCGGGGCGCCTAATGCGGGCTGACTATGGTTACGGACCCGGCAATCTACTGGGGTCAGTCACCCAAAATGGTGGAACCCCGACGGGCGCTGTTATTGAAAGAGGAACCACAGCGAATGGTGAGTTTGTCCGGTTTGCTGATGGCACTCAGATCTGTACCGCCACGCTGAATGCTGTGGCCTGTACAAATACCGAAGGTGCCTTGTACGCAAGCGCATCCGAAACCTGGGTTTTCCCGGCGCCTTTTGCTGCGAGCGCCAATCCGGCAGTCAGCGGCAGCGGGGGTGCGACCGGCAGGTTTATCGGATTTGATGGAGTGTCCGAAGCTCAAGTCGTTTACAAAGTTCTCTCGTCTGCTTCTGATGCGACAACATTACCTGCAACGGCCATGGCCATAGGGCGCTGGTTCTGATCCATCCGACTGCCCGGATCTTGGTTCGGGCGGTCATTTCGCGCGAAGTTCTGCCTCGGCTTGCTCCAGAAACCAAGCATATGTTTCGCGAATACCGTATTCCAGCCCGATAGTCGCGCGCCATCCCATGTCCGCCAACCGGGAAACATCCATTAGCTTTCGCATGGTACCATCCGGCTTACTGGCATCCTGTGTAATTCGCCCAGCAAACCCGGTCACCTTTGCCACCATCGCCGCCAGTTCTGCGATCGAAACATCCTCCCCACATCCCACATTGATATGGCTCAGCATGGGTTGGGTGTTGGCCTCGTACACTTCACGAGGCAAGTCCAGTACAAACAGAGACGCCTCGGCCATATCATCAACATGCAGAAACTCGCGCCGGGGTTTGCCGGTCCCCCAAATGACAACCTCTTCGAGACCATCTCTCTGCGCCTCGTGAAATCGGCGGATCAGCGCGGGCAAGACGTGACTGTTTTCCGGATGAAAATTGTCGCCGGGCCCATAGAGATTAGTCGGCATTACCGAACGGTAGTCCACACCGTGTTGCCGATTGTAGCTTTCGCACAGTTTGATACCTGCGATCTTCGCCACCGCGTAGGGTTCGTTTGTCGGCTCTAGAACACCGGTCAACAGAGCATCTTCACGCATTGGCTGTGGCACAGCGCGCGGATAGATGCAGGAGCTGCCCAATTGCAGCAGGTTCTTTACGTCAGCGATAAATGCCTGATGGATCACGTTGCACTCGATCATCAGGTTTTCGTAGATGAAGTCCGCCGGATAGCTGTTGTTGGCATAAATTCCACCGACTTTAGCCGCCGCCAATATGACGACATCCGGTCGCTCGGACTGCATGAAATCTTGGACAGCGGCCTGATTGGCCAGATCAAGCTCGGAATGCGTCCGGGTCACAAGCTCCAACGCCTCGCCCGCCGCCTGGCGAGCTTGCAAGCGGCGCAGAATTGCTCCACCAACCATGCCCCGATGCCCGGCCACATAGATCTTACGCATGCCGCGCGCCTCAGCCATTTTCCAGAGAGACCGGCATTTCGTAACCATGCTGTTTCAGCAAAGCATGGCGTTTAGCAGTCTTCAGGTCCTCGGTGATCATTTCAACGCACATTTGCTGAACGGTCAGTTCCGGCTCCCAGCCCAGTTTGTTTTTGGCGTTCGAAGGATCGCCAAGCAATGTTTCCACTTCAGCCGGGCGGAAATACTGCGGGTCAATGCGCATGATCACGTCACCTGACTTTAATGCAGGGGCGTTATCGCCTTCGACAGATTTGACGGTGGCAACTTCGTCCACGCCCTCGCCCGAGAATTCAAGCGTCACACCCAGCTCAGCGGCAGACCATTCGATGAATTGGCGGACCGAGTACTGAACACCTGTTGCGATAACGAAATCCTCGGGGGCGTCCTGTTGCAGCATCAACCATTGCATCCGAACGTAATCCTTTGCATGCCCCCAGTCGCGCAAGCTGTCGATGTTGCCCATGTAAAGGCAGCTCTCAAGACCCTGGGCAATGTTGGAGAGACCACGGGTGATCTTGCGCGTCACGAAGGTTTCGCCCCGGCGTGGGCTTTCATGATTGAACAGGATACCGTTGCAGGCATACATGCCATACGCTTCGCGGTAGTTCACTGTAATCCAATAGGAATACAGCTTGGCCACCGCATAAGGGGAACGCGGATAAAACGGCGTTGTCTCGCGCTGCGGCGTTTCTTGGACCAATCCGTACAGTTCTGACGTGGACGCCTGATAAAAGCGCGTCTTTTTCTCAAGACCCAGAAACCGGATCGCCTCTAGCAGACGCAAGGTACCAATCGCGTCCACATCAGCGGTGTATTCCGGCGATTCAAAACTGACCGCCACATGGGACTGGGCACCAAGGTTATAAACCTCGTCCGGCTGAACCTCCTGAATGATGCGGGTCAGATTGGATGTATCACTTAGGTCACCATAATGCAGGTGCAGGCGCGGATTTGGCACATGCGGGTCCTGATAAATGTGATCAATACGCTGCGTGTTAAACGAAGACGCACGGCGCTTAATCCCGTGAACTTCATACCCTTTTTCCAGCAAAAGCTCGGCAAGATAAGATCCATCCTGCCCCGTAATTCCAGTCACCAATGCCGTTTTTGTCATAGCCGCGATCCGAGAGTATCTGATTTGCTTTTGCAGTTTCAGAAACAGCAATATACCCCTGAATGCAACCCTACGCCGCCGTCAGGCTTTGATTTCACAGACGTTGGATACCATTGGCGCAAGCGTTTCAGGACGACGCATATAACGGCACGGATCCCTTTGCGCCTTCCGCCAGAGCTTTGCTTTGATCGTTGCGAACCTTTTCATACAGCGCCAACGCGTCCGCAGAAAACAACTCGGTTGGAGGCTGGACGTGAACGAAGTTGCTTTGGCCGTCCTGACCGCGCGCCAGCATTGCATAGTCGCGTTCTGCCACCAGTTGTTTGGCATTTGGGTTGAGATATCGGATCGCAAGACCAATGCGCCGGTCATCGGATTGATTGGGACCAGATCCGTGGATCGTCAGCCCATGATGCAGCGACATTTGCCCTGGTGCCAGTTCGATGTGGGTTTTATCTTCCTCGGCGACATCCACAGCAACCTCTTGGCCGCGCGACAGAAGATTGGTGTCTGAATACGTATCCTTATGAGGAAGGATCGGGTTCTTGTGACTGGCACGCACAAAATCCATACATCCACTTTCTACCGTTGCCGGAGACAACGCGATCCACGCAGTGATCTGATCCGGGGTTTCGCCCATTCCCCAATAGGTTAGATCCTGATGCATGCCTACGGTATGAGCTGTGTGTGGCTCTTTGATAAAGAATTCAGCTGACCAGACCATAATATCCGGGCCCAAAACGCCTTCGACCACGTCCAGCACGCGGGAATCCATCGCAACCCTGGCCGCAAGCGGCATCACCAGATGCGCGTTGACGCGTTTGTAAGTGTTCAACGGCAATGGCAGGTCTGCGTCAAGCCATTCCTGCTCAATCCGCTCAAGTTCTGCGCGGGTTTCAGCGGCCTCTTCCTCGGAAAAGATGGTCAGCGGGAAAAGAAAACCGTCCTCCCAATAGCTGTCGGATTGCGCCTGGCTAAGTGCGACGTCGCGCGATGGGTTGCTTTCAGACATCTGGCCTACCTTCTCAAAAACTTGCTCGATCAGAGGAATTGCCCAGCGCTGCCCGCAGGGCACCTAACGTGTGTGAGACGATAAGTTCAGTATTGCCTCTGGGGCAAGTAACCTCGAGTTTCATTTCTGACACGCTTTCGTGTCCTCGAAATTTTGATGTGCCCCGTAAGGATTGGAAGCCCAGTATTGGAAGCCCAGTACAGATCAAGGGTGCCGCCAGTTCTATTCAGTTCAAAGGCATCATATGAAGGTCAAGACGGGATCGCGGGCTTCAACACCCCAGCTGACCAAAGATTTCAGCGTTGCCTGAATCTACCAGATCACTGCCATCGCCACAGCGGATAACACGGGTATTCGGGTCGATCATTTCGGGTTGATCGCTATAGGCGACCATGCCGCTTCCCAGAACCGTATAAAGTCCACTAGGCTGAGGTGCAGAGTAATAGCCCTGAACCTGAACAACGCCGACCGCACCGGCGAACAAACCTGTTTCCAACCGCTCTGCCTTGATCCCATCCGGTGTTGGCTGTCCGATCACGCGGACAAGGTCACCGGGTGACAGATGTTGCGGTTCAAATCCATTGATAGCGCTTGCTCCGATCAATGCTCGGGCCTGAGCGTCAAGCCCAAGGTAAGTGCCCGACAGCCTTGCTTGATGCTCGGTGTTTGTCAGTTTTTCGATGCGTGAGGCGCGCACAGCCTGACCTTCCCACAACCCGCTGATTGCGACCCAATCGCCAACCTGAATGTCAGCACGACCTGCGACTGTAACTTCGGTCCCAAGAACTGATACCAAGCCGTCCCGCACAGCCGTCGCAGGTCCGACCAAGGGCAGGACTTGCCGGATATTCTGTGCGTGCCACCCGCCATTATCCCGAGTCGCTATGACTGCAACGGTGTGACCCGGCTTCAACTCGCCCGCAGTAATCACGGGCACCGAACCGGCAACCTGCATCTCGTCGTCGAACAGAATATGCTGCCCATTCACATGGATGCTGCCCAGATGGGTAATTGTCCCAACGATACCCGTACCGATAATACCGCCTTCGCGCTCGGTTTTGGCGTTGTCCTCTGCATTACTCGGAGCGGACAGCCAAGACACAATGAGCAATGTCGCGAGCACACGAAGAAACACATCCATACTTACTCATCCTCTTCCGTGAATTTGCCTTGCGGCTGCTGCGGTGCGGGCAGGACAAACACACCCATTGCAAACCGACCGCTGTGTCCGCCGTCACTCTCCTTTTCCTGCAACCCCCGGGCGAGAGTATTGACCTCTTGCAACAACGATTGCGCCCGCTCAGACGAAAGTTGGCGCAATTCGTCAATCGACTCTGGCGACAGATGTGAATACCGCACTGCACGGTCGAAATTGCGAGGTGCGTCCGGTTCTGCCAACAGGTTCTGCGTTGCCGCCTCTAAATGTGCGGACAGCGTTGCCTCATAGGCCGCGACTTGTTCAGCACTACCAGCAGTTGGAAGAAATGCTTGAGATACCAAACGAAGCTGCCCCTTTTCACCATGCTCCACGCTCATTTGGTCAATCAGTGTTTCCAGAACGGTACCAGGCGCCATGTCCACCCGCGTGCGTCGCACCAGGTCATCAAATCCCGGACCAGTTTCGTCGCCTTTACGACTCAGCACCCGAGGGGCACCCGTTTCATCCAGAAATTCAGGGGCAGTCGACCAGTAACTGATGACCAGAGCTGCCGCATTGGAGCTGCGCTTCTTGGGGGCATCATCACCAGTATTTCGCAGGCGTTTGACATCCTTGCGATGCAGACCCGTCAACAGGCTGGCGCGACTGTCGCTTAGCTTTTCGTCCGCAGTTTGTTCGGCTGCCGTCAGCAAGGCCTGTTTCAATGCTTCGGTTGCGGTTCCAAGCGTAACCCCATGCGCAACCATTGCCTGCGCCAGCGGGACCAGCAACGCAGACAGCGCGGCTTCAAGGGGAGGTTTGGGTTCATTCGACATCTGGGCACTCGTCACAGGTTGGTAGCTGATAACATCTTCCTAGAATTAACGAATTCAACGCTTTCGTGTTCAAAATGTGATCGAATGTGATCAATAATGGGAATTTTTCCCATTATCACTATGGTGTGACCCCCTCTTGAACTGGAGAATGCCATGCACGTTATCGCAACCGATCCCCAGACAAACTACCCCCTTCTGACGCTAAACGACCTCTCTCGCGCTGCAGGGCCGGATGCGCTGGATGCGCTGAGCCCCGAAGATCAGGAGCAGTTTCTGGCTTTTGGCTGGGGGCCGCAGGTTCTGCCTCGCCATGCCACCATCGCCGACGCGCTGTGTCAGTCATTACTGAGGCAGGCCGATGCCACAGCGGTAGAATTTGCCGATCATAGCCTCACCTATCGGACGCTGGACGAAGCCTCGAACCGGCTGGCGAATGTCATGCGCGCCCATGGTGTGAAACGCGGCGACGCTGTGTGCTTGTTCTTGCACCGTTCGATCGAAATGATCGTGGGAATCGTCGCGGCCATAAAACTTGGGGCCGCCTATATTCCCCAGCATGTCGGTGTCGCGCCAACAGAAACCTTGCGCCATGTTGCCAAGGTAACCGATGCAAAAATCATCCTCAGCCTGAGTGAACTAACAGACCAAGTCCCCGTTAGCTTGAATCAGACGCTGATCACCATTGATACGACGATGTTTGACCCGATGCTGGACGCTCCGGCACCCGGTCCCGCGTATCGGGCCGACCCGGACGACTTGGCGATGATACTGTTCACCTCAGGCACAACCGGCGTTCCGAACGGTGTACAGGTTACGCATCGGAATCTGGCTAACATTCTGCTGACCAGCCCCGGAGATCTGGGGATGCGGCCGGGCCTGCGCGTCGGACAGATCCTGTCGATCTCATTCGACATGGCGGCGTGGGAGATCCTTGGCGCTTTATCCAATGGCGCGACGCTGGTCATTCGCGGCAAGTCAATTCAGGAAACGGCTGAGAATGTGGATATTCTGATCGCCACGCCATCGATCCTGAACGCGCTAGACGACACCCGTTGCACTCAGGTCAAAACTGCTGCCGTAGCAGGCGAACCCTGTCCGCGACCGCTGGCCGATCGCTGGTCTTCCTTTTGCACCTTCTACAATTCCTGTGGTCCAACCGAGACCACCATCATCAATACAGCCGAGCCCCACTTCGCCGACAAGCAGGTTCTGTCAATTGGGCGCCCTACACCGAACAACACGGTCTATGTTCTGGACGAAAACCTGCGCCCGCTACCCATCGGCGAGAAAGGAGAGATGTGGGCAGGCGGCGATTGTGTCACAGCTGGTTACCTCGCCAACCCCAAGCTGACAGCCGAGCGTTACCGGCCTGACCCATTCCGGCCTGGCCACATGATGTTCCGCACCCGTGATCTGGGCCGCTGGACGGATACCGGTGAGCTTGAGCATTTCGGGCGCGTTGACGATCTGGTCAAAGTACGCGGTTTCCGGGTTGAACTGGACGGCGTTACGACGGCGCTTGAGGCATCGCCCTGCTGTCAGCAGGCAGTGACCTTGCAATATGACAGTCGCAATCTGGTCAGCTTCATCTCACCATCTTCGGCATGCCCCAAGAGGGCCGCGCGATCTGTATCAGATCGACTGCCATACTACTGCAGCCCCACCGTTGTGGTCCCGATGGATGCCCTGCCCCGCACTCCGCGTGGGAAGCTGGACAAGCGTGTTCTGCTCGATCTGGCGCGCAGCCATATCGCAGCAACCGGTGCGGAGTTGAACTGATGACAACGCAGACGACAAACCTTGAAACTAGCGGCCTAAACTGGCGGCGTGTCACACGTCACCCGGCCCTGATGGAGTACCGACGTCTTGCGATTCTTGTTGCGTTGGCAAATCTGGCCGTCTTTGTGATTGGATTGCGCGACGGGGCCTGGTTCACAGAAAACGCTTTTGCGCTTGGTCCGATTGCGGACATGGCGTTGATCAACATCAGCCTGGGCATCCTGATCCGGCAGCAGCGGGTGGTCAACACCCTGTTCTGGCTGGCCACCCGTATTCCCACATCGTGGCCGCTGTGGATCCGCTGGGGGGCTGGCAAAGTGTTCCACTTCGGCGGGTTGCATTCGGGCGGCGCTGTGGCCGGGACCATCTGGTTCGGCTTTCTTCTTTTTGCGATGGTTTGGAACCGCGTGGACGGAGCCACCGCGCCGTCGGATCTGACACTGGGCCTAAGCGCGACAATGGTCGCCCTGATGACAATAATGGTGATATCGGCTCTCGGCCCGATCCGCGCGCGGTTCCACAATACGTTCGAGAAAACGCATCGCTTTGTCGGTTGGACGGTCCTGGGGTTGTTTTGGGCCCAGACTATCTCGGTCACAAGTGACATGGGTGGGATGTTGCTGCACAGCCCGGCCTTCTGGATGCTCTGCCTGATCACTCTGTCGATCCTGTCCCCTTGGCTGACCTTGAAACGCGTGAAGGTTCGGATCGAAAAGCCGTCGAACCATGCAGTGATTGCGCAGTTTGACTATGGAGATACTCCGTTCCCCGGCAGTTCGAACGCGATCAGCCACACCCCGTTTGGCGAGTATCACTCATTCGCCAATATCCCATCCCCGGACCAGCCGGGTTACCGATTGGCCATCAGCCGTGCGGGCGACTGGACCGGGCGTTTCATTGACAATCCGCCCAAAAAAGTTTGGGTCAAGGGCATCACCACATCCGGTGTCGCGCGGATCGAAGTGCTGTTCAAAAAGGTGGTGTATGTGGGCACTGGTTCAGGTATCGGCCCGATCTTGCCGCATCTGTTGGCTAAGGATGTGCCAAACCGTCTGATCTGGTCCACTCGCAGCCCGCGCAAAACCTATGGTGACGCGCTGGTGGATGAGATCGAAGCCAACACCGAGCAGCCTTTGATCTGGGACACGGACAAAGACGGCAAACCCAATCTGTCGGCCCTTGCCATGCAAGCCGTTCGCGACAGCGGGGCTGAGGCGGTCATCGTGATCTCGAACCAAAAGCTGACCCGCAAGGTTGTGCATGACATGGAAAGCCTGGGCATTCCTGCCTATGGCGCAATTTGGGATAGCTGAGCATGTTTGAGACTATCGAAACCGAAACACGGGGGCGGGTCGCAACGATCCGCTTCAACCGTCCCGATCAGCTAAACGCGCTGAATACGCAACTCATGAACGAAGTCCTGACCGCCGCGACCGCGTTTGACAAAGATCCCGGCATCGGCTGCCTGATCCTGACAGGCAATGACCGGGCCTTTGCCGCCGGGGCAGATATCAGTGAGCTTGCGGTACAGACCTGCGCGACAATGCAGGCCAGCGATTACTTTGCCGAATGGGACAGGTTTGCGGCGCTGCGTCTGCCCAAGGTGGCAGCGGTCAGTGGCTATGCCCTGGGCGGCGGGTGCGAGGTTGCGCTGATGTGTGACATCATTCTGGCCGCGGACACTGCGAAATTCGGTCAGCCCGAAATCAAAATTGGCTGCATTCCGGGGATTGGTGGCACGCAAAGGCTTACGCGGCTGATCGGCCGTGCCAGGGCCATGGATATGATCCTGACCGGGCGCATGGTTGACGCGTCAGAGGCTTTGCAGATGGGTCTGGTCAGTCGCGTAGTGGCAGAGGGTACCTTGTTGAACACCGCGCATGAGGTGGCTGATACCATCGCAGATTACGCCGGTGACATCGTCAGCATGGCCCGCACCTGTATAAACATGGCCGACCAGAGCACCCTAGAAACAGGTTTGCGGTTTGAACGGCAAATGTATCAAGCGCTGTATGGATTGCCTGCCCAGCAAGAAGGTATGAACGCCTTTCTTGAAAAGCGTGAGCCGCAGTTCAGACCAGAAACCCAGTGAGCTTGTCCCATGGCCTCAGTCACCGTTCGAAAACCGAGCGGTGATATGACCAACCTGGCTGCTTTAATGCGGTTTTCCTGCGGTGCTTTTCTCAAAATCGGCAACCTTGAGAGCCATGGCTTCAGAATCCACGATTAGGTTCGCAAAGATCGTTTCGACCCAAGACAAGGCGCCTGATGTGAGCAGGAACGTCTCGGGTACAACGATCCATTCGCCAATCCACATACCCCCAGACCGCTCGTGTTGATGAGTGGTGAACTCGCCAATCTGTTCGGCACGCTGTCGTCCAAGCCGGGCGACAGCCTCTCCAAATTCCGACGCGCGTTGGTTCTGTTTGTGCGCCATAGCCGAAGACACGCCTTTACCGGCTTCATGCACTTCGGACCATTCGGAGATATCTGAAGAAGACAACAAATTGACGTTATGCGAGATCTTGCACAGCGTCGCACACAATCCGCCCAGCGCAATTACAACGTCGGCAAGCCCGTCGCGTGCGTTTTGCCAATGGGGTTCAATCGTGTTCAGACCCAAGGTGGCTGCAACGCCTTCCTTGATGCGATGCCCCGTCCCGTTTTCGTAACCCTGCAGATCACCAACGGGGCCACCAATCTGAACATTCAGACCCCGCGCGCCCGCTTCTTCCAGCGCTTGTGCACGCCTCTGCAGTTCGCCTTTCCAGACGGTCAATTTGGTCCCGACCCGAATGGGCAAGGCATGTTGGCCATTCGTACGACCGATCATGACAATGTCGCCAAGCTGATCGATTTGTTGCTCAATGGCGCTGTTCAGTCTTTGCAGCCCGGTCTGGATGTGCACCAGACCGATCTTCATTTGCAAAGCCAGCGCAGTGTCCATGATGTCCTGCGTTGTCGCCCTGTAGTGGACCTTTGTTGCATGCTCGCCGACCCGGACTCTCAATTGCTCGACAAGTCCAACGATCGGACGCCCGACAAGCATCATGTCTTCGTGCAGGCGCTCGATGTCCAGATTACAGACCGAAACTGCATCCAACGCATCTGCCGCCTCTTGCGGGATCAGGTTTTCCAGCGCCTGATGGCGGGCCAGCGTCTGTTCAACCTTTAGCCAGGCCGAGATCGTGGCGTGTTGCGACCAGATGGACCGCATATCGGCGCTGGAAAAGCAATCGCGGTATAGGGAGTGTTCAAGCATCTTCCAGCTCTCCCTTTGCGATCTTGCGCTCTTTCATTATCCCTCGGATACGGAAAGCAACCGCGCCTGCGCCGATGACCAGAAAAGCCAGCGCGATCGGACGTTCGACAAAGATCAAAGCGCCACCTTCCGACATCAGCAACGACTGGCGGAAGGTCTCTTCCGCACCTTTGGCTAGCACGAAGGAAATGACGAACGCCGCCACGTTGAAGTCGAATTTACGCATCAACCAGCCAGCAAAGCCCGCGCAGGTCATGACCGTGACGTCAAACATTGATCCGCGCGCCGAATAGGCTGCAACAAACGCGGTGAGAAAGATCAGCGGATACAGGACATTGGTGGGGATCTTCAGGATCAGGCCCGCAACCTGAGTGGCACCGAAGTAACCGATAAGACCATAGGCCAGAATACCCAACATCCCGCAGGCGAACAGTTTATAGACCAGCTCTTTGTCAGTCAGGAACAGAGTTGGCCCAACCTGAATGCCGTGGATCAGGAAAACACCCAAAAGGATAGCGCCAATCGTAGACCCCGGGATCCCCAGCGTCAGCAACGGCGCCATCGACGGGCCGGACACCGCGTTGTTTGCAGCTTCGGGTGCTGCGACGCCTTCCAACGCGCCCTTGCCCCACTTTTCGGGGTTTTTGGCGCGGCGTTTGCCTTCACCGTAGGAAATAAAGGCTGCAATGGCTGAACCCAGCCCGGGCAGAACACCGATGCCTGCACCGATAAAACCGCCACGGAACGCATGGGGCAGACAGGGTTTGTATTCTTCCCAGGTTAGGTTGTTGCCACCTGCCGTGCTTTCGTTCTCTTCGGTTTCGCCTGTTGCCTTGCGGCGTGTTTCCAACTGGGCAAAAACCTCACCCAGAACGAATACACCGATCATCAGGGGCACAAGACCAATCCCGTTGGACAAGTCAAACGAGCCAAAGGTATAGCGTTCTTCGCTTGAGATGGGGTCCAATCCGACCATAGCGATCAAAATGCCCATTAAAGCAGATGCCAGTCCCTTGACGATTGAGTTGCCGATAACCGAGCCGATGACCACGAAGGCCGCAAAATAGATCGCAAAGGTTTCAGGCGGGCCCAGCTTGAGCGCAATGGCCGCAATGAATCCGACACCAATGACCAGCAGGATATCCCCCATGAGATCACCAATGACCGAAGATATGGTCGCGACTTTCATTGCCTTTCCGGCCTTTCCGGCGCGCGCAAGCGGATAACCGTCGATCTGTGTCGCAGCACTGGCCGCAGTGCCGGGCGTGTTGAACAGAATTGCCGCGATCGAGCCGCCATAGCGGCCGGACTTTCCGATCACATACAGGAAGGCGAGCGCAAAGAGCGGGGACATATAGAACGTAATGGGCAACAGCATGGCAATCGCTGCAGATGCGGTCAGACCAGGCGTGGCCCCAACAACCATACCCACGGCTGCGGCCAGAACTATGGCAAATAGCAAACTGGGATCAGTTATGACCGAAAGAAGTGCGGGAAAAATTTCCATAACGATTTACCCCTGTATCCAGCTCAGCAGGTCGAAGACCTCGCCATAGGGCGGGTACACGCCCAGCAGCACAAAAAAGATGAGGTGGAAGATCAACGGGCACAGAACGACAGAAATCGCCAGACCGATCCGACTGCGAACTCCGAAAAAGTACAAAACGATTGGCGCGGCGATCGCAGTTGGCAAAAGGTAGCCGAACCAGCGGAACGATTGCTGATAGATCAGGGCGATGATGAACAGGCCAATGATCTGCAGCGTTGCGCCGTTATCCTGTTCCTGACCGGCGTCGCCAACCGGTTGACGGACGGCGCTTAATAGTAACAGGCCGGAAAGAAATAGCAGTGCAATTGATGCTGAAAACGGTACGATGCCAGCCCAGGTATCCCCCGGCGAAGCTGCCGGCACTTGCCAGGCGCCCCAAATGGCAACGATGGAAATAAGGGCAAGCACAAGGCCTTCTGCATAGGCGCGCATATCGTTCCTCCCTGATTACGGTAGATACAAAAAGGCCGGATGAAGAGTATCCATCCGGCCCCGAGGACTTTAGTTGGTCAGACTTTCGACCAGGGGAGCGGCGTCCTCTTTCATTGCGGAAAGCGTCGTTTTGGCGTCCGCGCCATTTTGGTAGACAGGGCCTGTGCCGCGCGACGCCAGCAGTTCGGCGAATTCGGGTTTCGCTGCGATTTGCTCCAGTGCAGTTTCCATCGCGGCGATCACCTCAGCCGGCGTGCCCTTCGGAGCAAACACGATCACCGGAGAGGAGACGGCGGCAAACGGAATGCCCAACTCGCCGAACGCAGGGACGTCTTTCATGATGCCATCGCGTTCCTGACTGTTGACGGCCAACGCACGAAGCTGCTCTTCAAACCCTGCAAGCTGCTGAACACCCAGGAAGCCAAAGTCGGCCTGTTCACCGATCAGTGCGGCACGGGTCGGTCCGCCACCTTTGAACGGTACGTCCTGCGCATCGATGCCGTTATTGGCCAGGAAGCCCATGCCACCAACATGGTGGAAGCCCCCACGACCCGAATGGGCCCAGCGCAGTTGGCCTGGATTGGCTTTGGCCGCGTCAATCACGTCCTGAACGGACTGGAACGGGCTGTTCAGCGGGACCATCAGCGATGTTTGCAGTTGACCGACCTGGGCAACGAACTCAAAGCTGTCCAGCGCGTCGATATCGGTGTCGCGTGTCATGGTCGATAGCAGGAACGAGCCACCCGAGGTCATCATCAAGGTATAGCCGTCGGGGCGTGCACCCACGACCGAGTTTGCACCGTTCAGGCCGCCTGAGCCGGGCTTATTCACAACAACAACAGGAACGTCCAGTACCCCTTCGGCTGCCGCCGAAATTGCACGTGCATAAGCGTCTGTACCGCCGCCGGCCTTGTAAGGAACAACCAGATTGATCGGGCGCTTCGGCCAGTCGGCTGCGAAACTTGCTGTTGCGGTTGCAGTAACGGTTACCGCCGCAAGGACAGCAGTGAGAATAGTTCTACGCTTCATAGCATCCTCCCTAAGATGCGATCCAAATTAGTTTAAAATCAGTGTTAAATAAAATGCAAAGGTGTTATCTTATCTTGCAAATAAGTAAAGAGTCGACCTGATGAATATCAAAGCCCTTCGCGCCTTTCGTGCCACCCTTTCGGAAGGAACGCTGGTCGCCGCATCTGAAATCCTGCACCTGAGCCAGCCAGCAATCAGCCGCTTGATTTCCGGCCTTGAAGCGGAATTGGGCCTGACCCTTTTCGATCGTAGTGGTCGTAATCTGTCACCCACGCGAGAAGGCTTGGCGTTCTACCGCGAAGCGGGGCGTATCTTGGATAACCTTGATGAAGTTCCTCGCATCGCCGCAGAGATCCGAGCAGGGCGTACAGAAACACTGCGCGTCGTCACAATGCCGCGTATCGCCCGCGCGATTTCGGCGCCGGCGCTTGCGATGTTTTTGCAGGCCCACCCAGACACGAACGTAACTCTGGACATCCGCGCGCGGCGCGAGGCCAGTAAATGGCTTGCCGGACGTGAATATGACATTGGCATCGGGGCATTGCCGGTCGAGCATCCAGGCGTAAAGACAAAGCCCCTGCTGCGGGTGCGAGCGCAGGCTGTTCTACCAGCTGCTCACGCTTTGTCTGTCCGCAAAACAGTTACAGCCACAGATCTTGCCAGCGAGCCCGTCATTCGACTGATGAACGGGCTTCTACTACGCGAACAGCTTGACGACATCTTCCGGTCTGCCGGCGTCAATCCCCGTCATACCTGCGAAGTGGCTGCGTCACAGCTTGCCTGTTCGCTTGTGGCGGAAGGCGCCGGCATAACAATTGCTGACGAGTTGGTCGCGGCACAGGAAACAACAGAACGTTTAGCCTTGGTTCCAATCGCACCCGAACGTTGGATGACCTTCGGCCTGTTGTACCCCGCAACGCAGGAAAGATCCCAGGCTCTTCAGGACTTTGAGGACGTTCTGTTTTTGCAGGCGTCAAAGCTATGCAAAAATAGCCCAACTTTGACTCTCGCCTGATAGCCGCTGTCCTGAAGACACTGGTGCGTGTCTGCGATCCCGAATGGGCTTCTGCACGATTGCAACAGCGTTGATGCTCAAGCATCTTGAAACCTCCAACCCAAGGATATTCATCAGCTGCGCGAATTGCGTGGCGCATCTGACGGACACCTAGAATGATGAAGTTGAGCGCAGCCGTTTCAGATTGTCGGGTTATCAATTTACCCGAGAACAAAGGCAGACGGCTTCATATGACCAATTTGATGAACAGGCACGGTCTCGATTTCTCATTTTCGGAAGGAATTACAGGACAAAGCCATGCCTTGAACTGCGCCAAAGCACATCTTGCGGCATTGGAGTCAATCAAGACGCTGCCAGCTTTAGTTCTGGAGGATGATGTCGCACCGATAACCGAAAGCCTCACCATTCCAGAAATTCCAAGTGACGCGGACATAGTTTACTTGGGCGTTTCACCTTTCGGTTGTTTTCCCTGGACACGTAGCAATGTTCGACGCTTTGGCCATCGCGCGCATTACAACCTCGCTCTCGCCTCCACTGAAGACGACAATTGGCTAAGGTTACACTCAATGGCCGGTGCAATAGCCATTCTTTATGCGTCACAAACGGGGCTGGAGACATGGCGAAATGCGATGCTTGCGGCCATAAAACGAAGTAAGCCGTTTGATGTGTTCACTGCGTACAAAATGACCTCTTTTAACGTTTACGCACCTCACCGCCCCGTTTTCTTTGAAGAGCCCAGCCTGCAACGCCCGCTTAAGCATGTTACCCGTGAACAAAGACTTCGATGGACGACAAAACCATTGCCGCCAACTCAGGAAGGAACGATCGTCACAACGCCCACCAAAGGCGGGACAATCCGCGTTCGTGCTGAACTGTGCGGAGAAAATCGTCTTGAATGGTCATTGCTTCAATGAGGTCAACAAAAGGGTGCGACCAAACCGATGATCTTGTACTGTCAGATCCGTGACATGTTCTTTAGCGAAGAACCCAATGACTTTTTCAACCCACTCTTGCAACCGATTGCAAATCTGGCGCAATAGGGCGTAGTATTTTCCTATGAAGTTGAATGAAAACTATCCCCGAACCCGTCGGTGCTTGTCATGAGTGTGACCCTCAAGGAAGTGGCCGCGCTGGCCGGTGTGTCCCGTTCCGCAGTATCCCGAACCTTCACAGAAGGCGCATCTGTCTCACCGAAGACACGCAGCAAGGTCGAAAAGGCTGCGGCTGAACTGGGGTACAGTCCAAACGCACTAGCCTCCTCCCTTACCACCGGCCGGACCAAGTTGATCGGGCTGATTTCCAACAACTTCCACAATCCCATTTTCCTCGAGGTCTTCGACCAATTCACTCGTGCATTGCAAGAACGCGGACTGCGCCCGCTAATTGTAAACCTGACCGATGAAACAGAACCGGCGAACTCAGTTCGAATGTTGCGGCAGTATTCTGTGGACGCCGCCATTGTCGCCTCATCCACCTTGCCGCCCAGCTTTGCCAAAGCATTCCACGATGCAGGCGTTCCGGTCGTGCATACTTTCGGTCGATCTGCGACGTCGCCCGAAGTGCACGTTGTAGGCATCGATAACGTGGAGTGTGGGCGCATGGCGGCACGAGAACTGGTATCGCGGGGATATACTCATATTGGCTATCTGGGCGGTCCAAAAGATGCGACATCGGCTATGGATCGTTTTCGCGGATTCATGGAAGAAGTAGAAAAGCACCCCAAACTTCAAGTTTCGCATTCTTTCGCAGGCGCATATTCATTCGAAGCCGGGCGCGAAGTAATGCTTCAGCAACTGGCGGACAGCCCTGCCGAAGGGTACTTCTGTGGCGACGATATTCTGTCCATAGGCGCCCTGTCCGCATTGTCAGATCATGGGCTGAAACCTGGCAAAGATATTGGCGTCATCGGTCTAAATGACATGGAGATGTCGCGCTGGGAAAGCGTGGATCTGACGACGATTCACCAGCCCATCAAGCAAATTATTACTGCCTCCGTCGATCTGGTCGAAGAGATGCTGAAGGACCCCGAGCGTTACCCCGAGGCCCGAATTTTCCCGTGCCGAGTGATCGAGCGGGGCACGTTGCGGCCCCGCCCGTGATCAGCGGAACATTGGCGGGCGCGCGTCCGTCCACGCCCCATCGTTTTTTGACGAAGCCACTGCGGCGTGCACGGCTGCGATCGACCGAACCCCGTCAGCGGGTGTGGGCAGACCATCACGTGCTTCTCCGCGAATAGCGTCGGCCAGATCGCAATAGATATTGGCAACAGCCAGCGGGAACCCCTCGGGATGGGCGATCGCCACGCGGGACAATCGTTGTGCATCGTCGTGTAGACCGCCCTCGCCTTTTTCGATGATTTGCGTCCGGCCACCAACAGGCGTGTAGATCAGTTGATTGGGCTGTTCCGACGCCCAGCGCAGCCCTCCGGTTTCGCCGAAAACTTGAATGTCGAAACCATGCTGCCGTCCGATCGCTACGGATGACGTCCACAAACGGCCAACCGCACCACCTTCGGTTCGGAAGTTGATCATGGCGTCGTCCTCAAGTTCGCGGCTTGAAATGGTTGACGCCATATCGGCAGACAAGGTCTTAACCTCATCATCGCTTATAAAACTGGCCATGTGCAGCGCGTGGATGCCACAATCAGCGAACTGGCCGGACACACCCGCCATCGCCGGATCATAGCGCCACCGCACCCGCGGATTATCGGCGTCTGTCGCATCACCATGGTGGCCGTGGCTGAAATTAGTCACGACCAGACGCACTTTGCCAATGTCTCCGGCGCGGACCATCGCTCGGGCCTGTCGCACCATCGGATAGGCGGAATAGCAGTAGTTCACTGCACATATCCTGCCCGAAGCTTCTGCGACGCGGACAATCTCTTCGCCCTCTTCCACAGTCATCGTCATCGGCTTTTCGCAAAGTACGTTAAACCCGGCTTCCAGGAACGATTTGGCAATCTCAAAATGGGTTGAGTTCGGCGTGGCGATCGTGACTAGGTCGACCCGGTCGGCACGGTCCTTTTCACCCGCCAGCATTTCCTGCCAGTCGCCATAGGAACGATCCGTCGCCACGCCAAGCCTTTGCGCATATTCTCGCCCGACTTCGGGGCGGTGATCCAAAGCCCCGGCTGCCAACTCGAACATCCCATCCGCCAACGCCCCCAACCGGTGCGCGGGTCCGATCTGACTGCCTTCGCCGCCACCAATCATTCCCCATTTCAGCTTTGCCATGGTTCTCGTCTTTCTTTGATTGTCTCTTTGTTCTTACGTTTAGACGGTGCTGACGTCTTGCCATTGCCTTTGCTCTGACGATTTCAGCGCAGCTGCCAGCACGCAGTTGACCTCATGCCCATCGCGGAATGTGGGCCAAATAGCTTTGCCTGAATGGATGGCCTCAAGAAAGTCCTTAGCCTCGATGATAATTTGGTCCTGATAGCCGGTTCCGTGGCCCGGGCCCTGACAAAATGGTTCGTAATCAGGATGGGCCGGGCCGGTCAGGATCTTTGTGAAACCTCTTTCAGCCTCTGGCCCTTCGCGCCGATAAAGCCAGAGTGCGTTTTGATCTTCCTGATCGAAACGGATTGCCCCCTTAGTACCAGAAATCTCGTAGGCATAGCCCATCTTTCGTCCCGTCGCGATGCGGCTGACATAGATATTGCCCATCGCGCCGCTGGCGAAACGGCACATGATCTGTGCGTGATCATCATTGGTAACGGTGCCACCGGGGCGTTCTTGATGAACAGTTTCTACCTCTGCCATAACCTCAGCAATTGGACCGATCAGGGCCAGCGCGCCGTTGATCATATGCGGGGCGAGATCGCCTATCGTACCGTTGGCCATACCTGTAGTCCGCCATGTGGCCGGGGCTTCGGGATCGGCATAGAAATCTTCGGTATGCTCACCGCGGAACCAGGTGATGTCCCCTAGTTCTCCGCCAGCAATCAACTGCCGGGCAAACTGCGTTGCAGGGGTTCTGACATAGTTGAACCCGACCATATTGGTGACGCCTGCTGCCTCGGCTGCGGCGACCATCGCGCGTCCGTCATCCAACGACGACCCAAGGGGTTTTTCGCATAGCACCGGCTTGCCCAAAGCCAATGCAGCCTCTGCAATCTGTCTGTGAGTTGTTTGAGGCGAGGCAATCACGACGGCATCCACAGCCGGGTCGTTTACCAACACAGCCCAATCCGAGGTCGCGCGATGAAATCCATAAGCCGCGCGGTACCGTTCGGCGCTTTCAGGGGTGGACGCACAGATCATCTCAAGACGCGGCCGCAACGCCGTGTTGAACACCGCGCCAACGGCTGACATCGCGACCGAATGAGCTTTGCCCATATAGCCACCGCCAATGATTCCAATTCCGATTTCAGACATCTGCAACGGCTCCGAACAATGTATTTGCAACCGGTTGCAAAATCAGTATCGTGTGAATCGATTCAACGCAAGGACCAACGATCCTCGCCAGCCCCTTTTTGCCGGAGGACACGACGTGAGTGCTTTGATAGACGGTATCAAAGGAAACCGGTTTGCGGTCTTCGGGCGTGCAGGCATGGACCTGTATGCCGATCCGGTTGGCGTCAAAAGCGAAGACGCCAATGCGTTTCACGCCGATCTGGGCGGGTCATCTGCGAATATCTGCGCCGGGTTGGTCAAGCTGGGCAGTCGGGCGTCGCTGATCACTTCGGTCTCAGACGATGCTGTTGGCCGCTTCTGCCTGAACAAGCTGGCGCACTACGGGGTAGACACTTCTTACATCCGGATCGTCGGTGGTGAATACCGCATGTCGCTTGCGGTTTACGAAAGCCGGCTCGAAGATTTCCAGAACGTCATCTATCGCAATGGCGCCGTCGACTTTCAGGTGACTGAGGAGGACATGGACAAGGTCGATTACGGTGAATTTTCAGCAGTGATATCTGCCGGAACCGTATTTGCAGCAGAACCCTCGCGCAGTGCCACGTTTCGTGCCTTCGACAACGCCCGCAAGGCAGGGTTGCCAGTGATTTTTGACATCGACTACCGCCCCTACAGCTGGCCATCCCCTGAGGTGGCTTCCGAGGTCCTGTCGCGCGCAGGCGAGGCAAGCGATCTGATCGTTGGCAATGACGAAGAGTTCGGGTTTATGGCAGGCGGCATTGAAAAAGGCTTTGAAAAGGCCAAGGAACTCGCCGCGAAACCGGGTCGGATCGTGATCTACAAAATGGGCGAAAAAGGCGCGGTAACCTTCGTGGACGGACAGGAAATCGAAACAGGTATCTATCCGGTCACCGCCGTCAAACCCAACGGTGCCGGTGACAGCTTTATGGCGGGTCTACTGGCCTCTATCGCCGCCGGGAGCGAGCTTAAGGATGCGGTCATGCGCGGCTCAGCCTGCGCCTCGATCGTCGTGTCCAAACCGGGCTGCGCTCCGGCCATGCCAACAACGCCGGAACTGGACGCATTTCTTGCCTCTCATCCCGGCCCAGCGACATAGGAACCCCTCATGCACATCGCTCCCTATGAAAATCAGAACAAACCGATCGTCGACGTCGAGGATTCAACCGTTCCGCTGAATTACTTTAACATCGTCAAACTGAAAAAAGGCGAAGCGTTCGAGTATCAGGTGCCGGGTTATGAAACCTGCATCGTCCCGGCCACCGGCAGTGTTGATATCGATGTAGAAGGCGTGCAATTCGCCAAGCTCGGAAATCGGGGCGAGGACGTCTGGGACGGTGACCCAGAAGGCGTCTACGTACCGGTTGGTGCGAAAGCCCAACTGGTTTGTGTGTCCGCCGACGCCGAGGTCTTCATAGCCGGTGCCAAATACGACAAGGTGCTGGAACCCTTCGATGTTCGCGAACACGATTTGGTTCAATACGGCAGTGATGACACCAAAACGCATCGCAAGATTAAACACATTCTCGGACAAAAACAGCACGACAAAGTCGGACGCCTTTTGGTCAGCGAGCTTTTCACCGTTGGTCAGGGCGGCTGGTCCGGATTCCCCAGCCACAAGCATGATACGAACCGCCTGCCGGATGAAACCCGGCACGACGAAACCTATAACTTCCGATTCAAACCGAACTGGGGTTCGGGTCTGCAAATGTTGCAACGTGAGGACAACGAGCCGGGCGACGCGTACCATATCGTCGACGGATCCACGATCTGCATCGACAATGGCTATCATCCATGCTGCGTGCTGCCAGGATACGAGATGTACTATTTCACCATTCTTGGCGGCCTAAGCCAGCGCTCGTTGGTGCAATTTTTCCAACCAACGCATGCCTACCAGATCGAGACGATTCCTGGCATCAAAGATATGATTGCAAAGTTCAAATGACCTTAGTCACTCTGAAGGACGTCCTGACCCCGGCTCATATGCAAGGCTACGCCGTCGGCGGTTTGGTCACACTGGGCTGGGAAGACATGCGCGCTTATGTGGCCGCGGCCGAGGCTGAAAACGCCCCGGTGATCCTGCAGGCTGGCCCCAGCTGCCGCGAACACACGCCGCTGCCTGTTCTGGGCAAAATGTTTCGCTATCTGGCCGAAAATGCTTCGGTACCAGTCGTGGCGCATCTGGATCATGGCTATACCTTCGAGGACTGCAAAATCGCGCTGGACAGCGGGTTCACATCGCTGATGTTCGACGGGTCGCGCAAGCCGCTGCAACAGAACATCGATGAGACCGCTGCTATTGCCGAAATGGCCCATGCTGCGGGGATTTCCTGCGAAGGTGAGATCGGGTTTGTGGGGTACTCGGGCGGCGAGGGGTCAAACGGCACAGACCCGACCGAGGCCGCCCAGTTCGCCCGCGAAAGCGGTGTGGACGCGATGGCCATTTCAGTTGGAAATGTCCATCTGCAACAGAACAAAGAAGGCGGGTTGGACGAGGCACGTATCGCCGAAATCGACGCTGCGACGGACGTTCCGTTGGTCATTCACGGCGGTTCTGGTGTGCCCGTGGAACAACGCAGCCGATTGGCGAAGGGAACGTCGATCTGCAAGTTCAATATCGGAACCGAACTGCGCATGGCGTTTGGAAACGCTCTGCGCGAGGCAGTCAACCGCGATGCGGACAGGTTTGACCGCGTGACGATCCTGAAAGAAACCCACGACCCGGTTGAAGCGGCAGCCCGCATGGTCATTCGGGCCCTTGGTGCGCCCGCGCAATGGTAAGCGTAGGCGTTACGCGTCGCGCTCCATAATCCATTCGACTTCGGGGGCTGGGACAAAGCGCCATTTACGCAGCGGACCAGCCATAACATTCAGATAATACATCTCGAATCCATAGGGAGCGCCGCATGGATGATGACCGCGCGGTACGCAAACGACATCGCCATCCGAAACAGCCATAGTCTCATCCAACTGCCCATCATCAGTATAAACACGCTGAATCCCGAACCCGTTTGCCGGGTTCAGGCGATGATAGTAGGTCTCTTCCAAATAGGTGATCCGCGGATAATCATCCTCGTCATGACGATGGCTGGGATATGAGGACCAATGCCCATTTGGCGTAAATACTTCGGTTACCAGCAGACTGTCGGCGTAATCTTCATTCTCCATCGCGATGTTGTTGATGTAGCGGGTATTCACGCCTTTACCTCGTTCGGTCAGAGTTATTCCTTCCGGACCGATGCGGCGGGCCGCGTGGCCACCTTTTCCGGGCGCTGAACACACCGCTATCACGCAATCCGTTTCGGCTGTGGCCCTCCATTCGGTCCCGTTCGGCAGATACAGGCAGTGCGGTGGTGTTTTTTCGAATACGTTCATCCGATCACCCAAAACACCCCAATCGCGGTCAGCACCGGCAATGCTGGCCTTGCCTTCGACCATGACCAAAATGACCTCGCGGTCGCCTGTCGCTTCAGCGACTGTGTCACCTGCTTTCAGGTGGTGCAGGCCAAACCCGACATAGCGCCACCCTGCGCTGGCCGGGGTGATATCATGCACTTTTCCTCTGGTCCCAAAGGGCTTTTTGAGCAGGTCGGCCATGTGTTCTTCTCCGTCTGAGGCAGGCTAAATTAGCCTGCCCATTTTGCGTCAGGCAGCTTGTCTTGATTGCAGCGCCGAGAATGTCTCGGCCAATTGGGCTTCGGTCCAGCCTTCAGAAACGGCCCGACGCAGAATGTCGGCCTGGCTCGCTGGCGCGTTACCTCCGACCGGGGGGTCCGTATCCAGGTTTGTCGGGAACGGGTACCCCTCAGCCGTGGCGGCGATGGCAGCGTCCAATTCGGTGCCGACCAATGCGCCACGTTGTTTCAACGCGACAAGCGATGGAAACACAGCCTCTGACATGGACCGCCGGTCAACGGCTTCCATCGCGCGGCCAAAGGCAGATGAGATTTGCAGCAGGTTCGCCATCCGGTCGATATCTGCACTGCAGTTCTCACCAGCGGCATGGAACAGCGCAGGGTTAAAGAACACAGCATCCCCCTTGTCCAGCGCCAGCTGGATATAGCTGTCTTCGAAAAATGCGCGATGGTCTTCGTTATGAAACGCCAGATAGCCCGGGGGATAAAGCTGCGAGAATGGGAGCAGTTTGGTCGGGCCGCTTTCAACCGGCATGTCGCAATGGGCAACCGCCCCCTGCAACGTCAGCGATGCCGTGACCAGATGCGCGTGCGCGGGATAGCGCGCTGCGCTATCCGCACTTTGAAACCCAAGGTGGTAATCCCTATGCGCCTGCTGCGCCTGACCACCCGGACGCACCTGGTTGATCTGCGCAGTGACCTGATAGTTCGGCCCCAGCCACGCTTCGCAGGCGGCGGCAACAGCCGTATTCCCAAAGTAGAGTGCAAATCCCTCGGGATCTCGCAGGCATTGCTTTTGCAGAGCGTTCCAGATCCGATCATTTGCACCTGAGGCAGCAAAGTGATCGCCCTCTCCCGCGCTGCTTATTCTTTCTTCATCAATGATCCGGCGAAAGACATCAGTCGCGCGATCAATAACAGAGGTTTCAGCGAACGCAGTTTTCAGAACAATCACACCCGCCAAGTTGTTCAAAACATGCCCCCACTCTGCCAGCAAAGCTTTGCGCCTACCGGTGTCCTCCAGTGCAGGGCGCAGGGCGTGCATATCGTAGATTGGAACATTTTTTTCGATCGCGGCGGCGTGCGGGACGTCCTCGGCCAAAAGGTTTTGCGAGGTCAACACCTTGAATTCATCCAGATCACAGGATTCCCGGTCGAAGTAGCCGACAAAACCTAGTTCCTGATTTACCATGAGATTTCTCCTTTTTCATGGCTTCGGTGTCACCCCGCTGGGGGTAGTTACAATTGGACCTCCAATCCTGCCCGTCCACAGACGTCGAGAATATGCTCGTAACCTTTCTTGGAGTATTCATATGGCGGCGCCTTGGCCGGGTCCTGTTCGGCTTCGACAACGATCCAGCCGTCGTAGTCCATGGACTTTAGGGCATTCGCCACGGCCTGAAAATCGATACAACCATCGCCCGGCACGGTGAAAGCTCCGGCAACGACCGCGTCCAGGAAACTCCGGTCATTTTCTTTTACGTCCTGCACAATGGCCGGGCGGATGTCCTTAAAATGCACATGATGTACGCGATCGCCCCAGCGGTTCAGCGTTGCCATCACATCGCCACCACCGAATAGCAGGTGGCCGGTGTCAAAACAAAGGTTCACCTCGGGACCTGAACCTTCCATTAGCCAGTTCACGTCATCCTCGGTCTCGATTATCGTGCCCATATGGTGGTGGTAGGCCATCGGCATACCTTGGTCGGCCATCCATTTCGCCAGTTCGGTGATCTTGGCTGCATAGGCCGAAATCTCATCTCTGGACATTTTCGGACGCCTATTGACCGGTGTTCCTGCCTGACCCTGCACGGTGTTCGAGCATTCCGCATAGACGATGCAAGGGCTGTTTAAGGCGACAAACTGTTCAACCTGCTCCCGAACTGCTTCGCGTTCTGCCGCGAAATCATTGATCAGCGACTCGCCCGAGCACCATCCGCCACAGAGCGCAATGTCATTGCCATCCAGATAGGCACGCAACCCTTCTGTATCGCCGGGCATCCTCTGGCCGCGCTCGACGCCGGTATAGCCAATCTCACGCGCCTCTTTCAGGGCCTGTTCCATCGTGTACGACGCCGTCAGATCTG
This sequence comes from Ruegeria atlantica, assembly GCF_013032505.1. Lineage (GTDB taxonomy): Bacteria > Pseudomonadota > Alphaproteobacteria > Rhodobacterales > Rhodobacteraceae > Ruegeria > Ruegeria atlantica_F. Next base: position 21,480 of record NZ_WQCG01000002.1, on the reverse strand, counting down.
GCAGATCATCATTCTGCCAAGCGATCGGAGAAATCCCGATTTTCACGCTCATTTCGTGTTTCTTTCCTTAATCGCCAGCTCATAGGCCGCGCGTTTTTCGTTCACTTCGGGGCGGATGCTGACCTCGGGCACCGCAACTTCCCACCACGTACCGCCGTATTCGGTCGACGGGTACGGATCGGTGTCGATGACCACCACATAAGGTCCTTTGACATCGCTACGTTTAGCCAGAGCGTCTTCCAGTTCGGCAATTGAGCTAACCTTGACCGAGGTCGCCCCCATCGCCGCAGCGTGCGCGGCAAAATCGATGGCCGAGGGGCTTTCATGCACCGCGTGATCCAGCAGATTGTTAAACTCGGCGCCACCAGTGCCCATTTGCAAACGGTTGATGCAGCCAAAGCCCCGGTTATCGGTGATCACCACGGTGAACGAGATACCCATCATCGCCGCCGAAGCCATTTCCGAATTCGCCATCATATAGGTACCGTCACCGGTAAAGCAGATCACGTCACGATCCGGCTGGGCCATTTTGATGCCCATAGCGCCAGCAATTTCATAGCCCATGCAGCTAAAGCCGTACTCCATGTGATAGGCACCGGGACGCGGGGCTTTCCACAGCTTGTGCAATTCTCCGGGCATGGTGCCCGCCGCGCACATGACAACAGTATCGTTGTTCGAAGCGCGCTGAACCGCGCCAACGACTTGCATATCGGTTGGCAGCGCATTGCCGTCGCCAGGGGCATCCGTCAACTTGTCAACCTTACTATACCAATCAGCCTTAAGTGTATCCGCCACAGGTTCGGCACGGTATCCTTGCAAAGCCGAACCCAGCTCCTCAAGTCCAACGCGCGCATCTGACTGCAGGGGCATCGCGCTGTGCTTTTCGGCATCATATGCGGCGGTATTCAGGCAAATCATTTCGCGCTGCGGGTTCGAAAACAGACCCCACGAGCCGGTCGTGAAGTCCTGCAGGCGAGAGCCAACCGCCAATACCAAATCAGCCTCAGCACAGACCGAGTTTGCTGGTTCCCCGCCGGTCACGCCCACGGGTCCTAGGTTCAGTGGATGATCCCATGCCAGCGCGGATTTGCCAGCCTGCGTCTCAGTGATCGGGATGTTATGCGTTTCCACAAAACTCTGCAGTGCATCCGTCGCGCCCGAATAGTGAACTCCGCCCCCGGCCACGATGACCGGGCGCTTTGCCGCTTTGATGGCCGCGACGGCGCGGGCCAGTTCATCCTCATCCGGACGAATGCGGCGCTGATACCAGACGCGCGGCTCAAAGAAACTTTCAGGATAGTCATAGGCCTCGGCCTGAACGTCCTGACAGAATGCCAAAGTCGCCGGTCCACAATCAGCGGGGTCTGTCATCGTGCGGAACGCCCGCGGCAACGCGGTCAGCAGGTGCTCGGGCCGTGAGATACGGTCGAAATACCGGCTGACCGGTTTGAAGCAATCATTGGCGCTGACCGTTCCATCGCCAAAGCTCTCGATTTGTTGCAGCACAGGATCTGGGCCACGCGTCGCAAAGACATCGCCTGGAATGATCAGAACCGGCAAACGGTTCACATGGGCCAGCGCGGCGGCAGTCACCATATTCGTGGCGCCCGGCCCGATCGACGAGGTCACCGCCATCGCCCGCGTTCGCCGCATTTGTTTAGCGTAAGCGATAGCGCAATGAGCCATCGTCTGTTCGTTGTGGCCGCGATAAGTCGGCAGGCTGTCCTTGACGGCGTGCAATGCCTCCCCGAGCCCGGCCACGTTCCCGTGGCCGAATATTGCCCAGACACCTGCGATGAACGGCTCTCCGGCCTCGTTCATTTGCGCGCCCAAGTAGCGGACCAGAGCTTGCGCTGCGGTCAATCTGATAGTCTTGCCCATATTGATCCCTTTCAACTTGAGGCCACTCAGGCCAATTCGTTGAATACCAGTTTTTCGAAAGCTGGGTCTGCGCAGGATCGCGTCAGACCGTTCCGCCCAAAGACCCTTCCAGCTGAGCCAGTTCCTGACCACCCGCCATCAGGTCTTGCAGTTCCTCAGGTGAAATCTCGCCTCGTTTGGCCGTGCCCAAAGTTTGACCCCGGTTCAACACGGTAAACCTATCGCCGACAGCCAGCGCGTGACGAACATTGTGGCTGATAAACACCACACCCACACCCTGACTGCGCACTTTGTCGATGGTCGCCAGAACGTTCGAGGTTTGGCGTACGCCAAGGGCCGACGTCGGCTCGTCCAGGATCAGGATCTTAGCGCCAAAGTGCACGGCACGTGCAATCGCAACTGTCTGACGCTCTCCGCCTGACAACGTTCCCACAGCCTGATCGGGGCCACGCAGGTTGATGCCCATCTTACGCATTTCTTCCATGGTGATTTCGTCGGCAAGTTTCTTGTCGAAGAAATTGATCCCCGCGACCTTGCGCGTCGGCTCATTTCCCATGAAGAAGTTCCGACTGACACTCATCAACGGGATCATTGCCAGATGCTGGTGCACCGTCGCAATCCCCGCCGAAATCGCGTCGCGCGGGTCTTCGAAATGCATCGGTTTGCCTTCAAAGAAGATTTCGCCCGACGTTGGCTTGTGCACACCAGACATGGTTTTGATGAAGGTCGATTTGCCCGCGCCGTTGTCGCCCAGCAAACAATGGCATTCGCCGGGGTTCAGATCAAAACTGACCCCCGCAAGCGCAATGACTGAGCCAAAATGCTTTTGGATGTCGACCATGCGGATGATCGGCTCGTTGGCCTGCACATCGCCGTGATGGAATTTGGTATCTTCGGTCATCTCAGCGTTCTCCTGTGATGATGCGACGAATGTAGGTGTTCAGGATCACGGCGCCCAAAAGGATCACACCCAGGAACACCCTAAACAGCGAGCTTTCGACCCCCGCAAAGAACAGGCCCTGCTGTACGACGCCGAATATCAATGCCCCCAGCGCGGCCCCGAGAACCGAACCATATCCGCCGGTCAGGAGCGCACCGCCGATAACCACAGCGATGATTGCTTCGAATTCCTTGAGCAAACCGCGATCCGCCCCGGCCGAACCGAACTCCATCACCTGGCAAGTCGCAAAAACGGTGGCGCAGAAGGCCGTGAACATGAACATCAGTATTTTGACCCGGTTCACCGGTACACCCGAGTTCCGCGCAGCCTCGGCATCGCCACCTGCGGCGAAAATCCAGTTTCCGAACTTGGTCTTTGTCAGCAGCACGTGGCCAAAAATGATAATGACAGCAGCCCAGACCAACAGCATCGGAATACCATCGACGACGGGTTGACCTGCGCGTGTTCCACGCTCGAAGGTTTCGATCACGCCATTATCGCCCAGCCAGACAAATAATCCCTGCCCAACTTTGCCGCCGAAAAGCGAGGCTAACCAATCCCCCTCGGCCACGTCGCGAATACCACCGATGATGGTTTTGCGCTCGATCGTTTGCGGCAGATAGATAGTGAAACCGCGCAGGATAAACAGAAAAGCCAGCGTCACGATAAAACTGGGCAGCCCGGTTCGCACAACGATAAAGCCGTTGACCGCTCCGATTGCGACGCACAGCGCGAAGGTCACAATAATCGCCATCCAGACCGGCCAGCTGAGTGTGACCGAGAATATCGCGATCATCATCCCTGCGAACCCGATCATGGACCCGACGGACAAGTCAAACTCGCCAGCAATCATCAGCAGACATGCACCGACCGCGATGATCATGAATTGGGCAGAAACAACCGACCAGTTCATTACGCCTTGGGCGGTGAACATGCCGCTGTCAAAGGCGAACAGCAAGAAGAAGGTGAAAACTGCAACGGTACCAACCATACCGCCAAGTTCAGGACGTATCAGTGCCTGGCGCAGCGATGAGATCTCTTTGATCCGTTCGTCGCCGCCATTCGCGGGTTGCGCTGATTCAGCCATGGTTGCCTCTCCTCACGCGTTACAGAATGCTTTGAGTTTTATGCGGCGCGGACGCATGTCAGCGTCCGCACCGGTTTGAAGATCAGCGGTATTCGCCCGCGAACTCTTCGATCTTTTCCAACCCATCCGCGGTTACAAAACCGGGGCCCGAGTTGATGTTGTTACCCGGCAGAACGCCGTAGCGGTGGTAGTTGGCCATAACCACGACCGGCAGATAGGCCTGCAGGAAAGGTTGCTGGTCGATACCCCACTGGATAACTCCGCTTTTGATGCCTTTGACGATTTCACCACCCAAGTCAAAAGTGCCAAAATAGATGTCACCGGCCATGCCGTTTTCTTCCAGCGCCAGAATGGTCGGGTCGGCCGAAGTCGGGCCAAGCGTCAAAACCGCGTCGGTGTCGGGATTTGCCGACAAGTATGCCAAAACGCGGTTCTTGATTTCAGCCGGGTCCTGGCCCGCATCAATCATCTGTTCACCCAGTTCGATACCCAGACCGTCGGCAAAGCCCTGACAACGTTCCTGGCTGGACGGTTGCACGATGTAGTGGTTCACACACAGGAACGAACCGATGCCATCATCCTTGGCACGCTGCCCGGCGGCAAAACCTGCGTCATATTCCGGTTGGCCAACATACATCAGTGCACCGACTTCGCGCGCCTTTTCCGGAGTGCCGGTGTTCATGATGATGACGTCGATACCAGAATCCACAGCCGCCTTAATTGGGCCTTCCAGAATATCAGGGTCGGCCAAAGTGGTGATGATACCGTTGGGGCCCGAAGCCGCAGCCTGATCAATAATCCGCGCCATATCGGCGAGGTCACCTGTTGGCGGGTTACGATATTCGACCTCAACGCCCATCTGATCGCCGGCTAGGGCAATGCCGTTTTTAATGGTGTTCCACCAGCTGTCGCTGTCCGGAGCATGGCTGACCAGAATGTATTTTTCGCCTTCTGCGGCAACGCCTGTGGCGCCAGCAAAAGCGACAGCGCTGGCCATCAGCACCCCTTTTACGAACTTTTTCATTTCCATTCCTCCCAATAGAAAAGTCAAACTTGGTGCCGGGTCAGCCCGGCCATTCGGCTAAACCGAATCTCCTTTGCTCCGATCGGTGATCAGGCTTCCTTCAGTTTCCGGAAATCCGATCATTTTGCAACCGGTTTCAAAAAACCTCCTCAATCGCAACAGGCCGTCCGGATTGCGCCGAGCGCGTTGCAGCCTCGGCCATCGCCAAAGCAGCGACACCATCCCCGAGAGTTACCGGCACATCTGAACCGGACCGAATGGCACGCGTAAACGCATCCCACTCGGCGCGGTAAGCGGACATGTAGCGTTCAAGAAAGAAGTATGTTGGCTTCGCTCCGGTCACGCCGTCCGCGGTTGATTTAACAACTGAGTTTTCAAGAACATTATGCGCCTGCAAAAGACCATGCGACCCGAGCAATTCGACCCGTTGGTCATACCCGTAAGATGCCCGCCTTGAGTTCTTGATAACCGCCAGGCTGCCATCCTGGTAAGTCATTGTTACCACTGCTGTATCCACGTCTCCAGCCCGCCCGATTTCCGGATCGACAACCGACGTCCCGACAGCTGATATCGTGACAGGCATCCGCCCCATCAGGTAGTTGGACATATCAAAGTCATGGATCATCATGTCCCGGAACAACCCGCCCGATACCTTGACATAACTTATCGGAGGCGGCGATGGATCAAAGGACGTGATGGACAACAGTTCGGCTTTCCCGACCTCACCCGCATCAAAGGCAGATTTCAGGGTCTGAAAATTGGGATCGAAACGGCGGTTAAAACCAAGCATGACAGGTTGACCGGTCATGCCTGCAGTCTTTTGGCAAATCTTCGCTCGCTCAAGGTCCAGATCGACGGGTTTTTCGCACAAAACTGCTTTTCCGGCCTGTGTTGCAGCTTCGATCAGATCGGAATGCGTATCGGTAGGCGTTGCGATCAGAACCGCATCAATCGTTGAATCACCGATAATCTCGTCTGAGCTTTGCACACTGGCCCCGTATTCAGCCGCCAAACCGACGGCAGCGTCATTCACCGCGTCTGAAACAGCGGTCAATTCGGTTTCGGGATGGGCCGATATCGCCGCCGCATGCACGCGACCAATACGTCCGGCGCCCAGCAATCCGATCTTTAACATACGGTCCCCCGAATCAATTCTCAGGTGACACAATCATGATTTTTGCAACCGGTTGCAAGAATTAATTTCAGCGCTTCCGGAACTGACGACAACTCTTTTTGAACACATCGGCAACGCGGTTTGAGTTCGCCTTATTAATCCGCCTTGAACGGCTCGAGGCTTTCGCGAAACTGTTCGATGAATTCCAGCGTCACCAGTGACGGTTGCTTCAGAATCGGGCGCACCAGTGAGAGGGTGTGCGGCAAAAATGGCTTGAACGGTCGATAACTCAGTCCCTGCGCTGTGTATTGGACGGCGTCCAATTCGCTCACGACGGAAACACCAACACCTTTTACAACCAATTCACAGGCCGCAGTGAATTGCCGGACTTCAATGTGGGAATTCAGTTCGACATTCGCATTTTGAAATGCCCGTGAAAGCCGTCCGAAAAAATCGCTGTCGCGTCGGGTGTGAATAATTTTACTATTCACAAGGTCCGCCGGTGTAACCTCGGAGAGGTCTTCCAATTCACTTCCGGCAGGGAATACGCAAACCGTTCGGACGTTGATATCCCAGCTTTCGACAGCGGGATGGCCGTTAAAGCTGTCTGTGATCCCAAAGTCATACTGTTCGCCGATCATCCATTCGAGAATGCGCTCGGGCCTGTCTGGCTCGATCGTCAAGGTAACGCCGGGCCGGTCTCTCAAGAACGTGGCGACAACGTCAGGCAAGTGGCTGGTGGCAAACCCGGGTAGGCAAGCAACACGGATGTGCCCTGCTTTGCGCTGTGTGATATCCTGACTGACGTCAGAGATTTGCCTCATAAGCTCGAGAACACGCTCAACGCTGGGCAAGAGATACCGAACCTCTTGCGTTGGCACCAACCGGCCCTCGCGGCGATCGAAAAGCTGAAACCCAAGTGACTTTTCAAGATCCGACAGCAGTCTGCTAACGGCTGGTTGGCTTACACCCAAATCTGCTGCTGCCGCTGTGACAGAGCCGTTGGTGGTTACAGCCATAAGGGCTTCTAGCTGCCGGACCCTAAGAATTTGACTCATTACCGATCCCAATCTACCGCCCCATCTCATAACATTATGTTATTTTTTTATCCAGTAAATTGGGCTTGAATTATATTTCTGTAACGTTAACGTCGTGAAATCGTCATGTGTGCCGTTTACCCGTTGCGGTCGGTATTCAACGAAGCATCGAACCTGATGCATGGGAGGAATCATGAAAAAGAATTTTCTCGGCGCTCTCGCCGTAACAACTGCATTGTCCCCAGTGGCGGCAATGGCGCAAACCGAAGTTCAGTTCTGGCATGCCTTTACTGGGCGTCTGGGCGAACTTGTAAAAGCGCAGGTTGAAGAATTCAACGCCAGCCAAGATGAGTTTGTCGTGGTCGAAAGCCACAAAGGCAACTACTCGGAAACCCTGAACGCGGGCATCGCCGCCTTCCGCGCCGGTGAACAACCCCACGTCCTGATGGTCTTTGAGGTTGGCACCGCTACGATGATGTCGGCCGAAGGCGCGATCAGGCCGGTCTATGAAGTGATGGCCGAAAGTGGCGCGTCATTTGATCCGGACGCATATATTGGCTCTGTCAAAGGGTATTATACGACCACTGACGGTGACATGCTTTCGTTGCCCTTCAACTCTTCCACACCGGTTCTGTGGGTCAACCGCGACGCGTTCGAAGCGGCCGGCGTTGATCCGGACACGGACCTGTCCACTTGGGAAAAAGTTGGTGACGTGCTTGAGCAGCTGAAAGCTGGCGGAGAAGACTGTCCGCTGGTCACCGCATGGCAAAGCTGGATTCACCTTGAAAACATGTCGGCCTATCACGACGTCCCGTTTGCCTCACAGGATAACGGCTTTGCCGGTCTGGATACCGAGCTGATGCTGAACGGCCCGGCGCAAGTGGCGCACCTGACCGCTATGGGTGACTGGGCCAAGGATGGCAAATTCATCTACACTGGTCGCAGAAATGAGGGCGGCGCGAATTTCCGGTCGGGTGAATGCGCCTTGTTCACCGAAAGCTCTGCCGGATACGCGGGCATCAAAGCAGAGGCCGAGTTTGATTTCGACGTGCGTCCCCTGCCCTATTGGGAAGCTGTCACCAGCGAGCCGCAAAACACCATTATCGGTGGTGCATCCCTTTGGGTTATGGAAGGCCATGATCCCGAAGAATATAAAGGCGTTGGTGAATTCCTGAGCTTCCTGTCCTCGTCCGATGTTCAGGCCAATTGGCACCAGAACACGGGTTATCTTCCGATCACGGCCGAAGCTGGTGAGGTGACCCGTGCAGCGGGCTTCTATGACGAAAACCCCGGCACTGACATCGCAGTTATTCAGATGACCGCGAAAGAGCCGACTGCGAACTCGAAGGGTCTGCGCCTGGGTTCCTTTGACCAAATCCGCGGCATCATCGACGAAGAGCTCGAGGCCGTCTGGTCCGGTGAAAAGACCGCTCAGGAAGCGATGGACAGCGCAAAAGAGCGCGGTGACGCGTTGCTGCGCCGGTTCGAATCCGCCAATCAATAAGGCGTAACTTCATGCGGGCCCCATCCGGGCCCGCATTTTCTTTCTTCGGTGGATTTTCTGGATGGAAAAACGCGTCACTTTTCGCGGCTGGCTGTTGCCATTGGCGTTGATCGCCCCTCAGGTCATCATCTCCGCCGTCTTCTTCTTTTATCCCGCTGGTCAGGCGGTTTGGCAGTCCCTGTTCATACCTGACCCGTTCGGCCTGTCATCTCAGTTTGTGGGGCTGGGAAACTTTGAATTCCTGCTCAGCGACAAATATTACCGCGCGTCTTTCGTCACAACGGCCGTGTTTTCGACGCTTGTGACACTCTGTTCGATGATCCCTGCGCTGTTTTTGGCAGTCATCGCGGACCGGTTGATCAAGGGGTCGGGCGTCTATCGAACATTGCTGATCTGGCCTTATGCCGTTGCCCCTGCCGTGGCCGGTGTGCTGTGGCTGTTCATGTTCAATACACGGGTCGGTGTGGTATCATGGTACCTTAGCCAACTTGGCTATGACTGGAACCATGTCTTGAACGATACCGAAGCTATGGGGCTGGTTGTCGTCGCCTCGGCCTGGGGCCGCATCAGTTATAACTTCCTGTTTTTCTTTGCAGCGCTGCAATCTGTGCCCCGATCCGTAATCGAAGCGGCGGCGATTGACGGGGCCCATTTCTGGCGCCGGTTCTTCACGATCGTATTGCCGCTGCTATCCCCGACAGCCTTCTTCTTGCTGGTAGTCAACGTTGTCTACGCCTTCTTTGAAACCTTCGGCGTTATCCACACAATCACCGGCGGCGGCCCGCAACAGGCGACGACGATTCTTGTCTACAAGGTCTTCTCAGACGGGTTTGTCGGGCAGGACCTTGGCTCATCCTCGGCACAATCGGTCATTCTGCTGATCGTGGTCGGCCTGCTGACCGTGATCCAATTCAAATACGTGGAAAAGAGGGTGCACTACTGATGGCGGCCCAACAACACGGAATGGTCGAAAAGCGCGGCGCGGGCATCTGGCTGACCCATGCGTTCATGGTCCTTGGCGTTTTGATCATCTTCTTCCCGATCTGGCTGGCCTTTGTGGCCTCGACTGTGACCCAGGCAGACATCGTCTCGCCGCCTATGCCCGTTGTGCCGGGCGATCAGTTCTGGGTGAATTACAAAGCAGCGCTATTCTCGGGCATAAACGTGCCCGTCGCGACGATGTTGTTCAACAGTCTGGTGATGGCCATTGGCATTGCCATAGGTAAAATTGTCATCTCGCTGCTGTCCGCTTTTGCAATCGTCTATTTCAAGTTTCCGGGCCGGACGACGTTCTTTTGGTTGATTTTCCTCACCCTGATGCTGCCGGTCGAAGTGCGGATCGTTCCAACGTTCGAGGTTGTGGCCGGGTTTGGCATGCTCAACAGCTACTATGGATTAATCTTTCCTTTGATCGCCTCGGCAACGGCAACATTCCTGTTCCGTCAGTTCTTCCTGACGATCCCCGATGAACTGGCCGAAGCTGCCCGCGTGGATGGCGCGCGACCGATGCGGTTCTTCATCGACATCGTGGTGCCCATGAGTCGAACCAATATCGCGGCGCTGTTTGTGATCCTGTTTATCTACGGCTGGAACCAATACCTGTGGCCGCTGCTGATCACCACCGATCCAGAAATGAACACCATCGTGATGGGAATCAAACAGATGTTCCCGTCTGGCGATGATTTTGCACATTGGCCAACGATCATGGCCACCTCAATTCTGGCGATGATCCCGCCAGTCATCGTGGTGGTGTCGATGCAAAAGCTCTTTGTCCGCGGCCTAGTCGATAGCGAGAAGTAGGAAATGGCAACAGTAACCCTAGAGAATGTCAAAAAGAGCTTCGGCCCGACGGATGTGATCCACGGCATCGACATAAATATTGCGGATGGCGAGTTCATCGTGATCGTTGGCCCATCAGGATGTGGAAAGTCCACACTTCTGCGCATGGTTGCGGGCCTTGAAACCGTGACGGACGGTGAAGTTCGAATTGGCGAAGAACGGGCCAACGAGAAAGAGCCGATGGACCGCGACATCGCCATGGTGTTCCAGAACTATGCGCTTTATCCGCATATGTCGGTGCGTCAGAACATGGGTTACGGGCTGAAGATCGCCGGGTTGCCCAAAAATCAGATCGATCAAAAAGTGACCGAGGCAGCAAAGCTGTTGCAGTTGGAACCTTTGCTGGACCGCAAGCCCAGACAGCTATCAGGCGGTCAGCGTCAGAGGGTCGCTATGGGACGTGCCATTGTCCGCGAACCGGCTGTTTTCCTATTTGATGAGCCGCTTTCGAACCTGGACGCCAAACTGCGGGTTCAGATGCGCCTGGAAATCCGCGAACTTCAGGAAAAGCTAGGAGTCACCTCTCTGTATGTTACGCATGACCAGGTCGAAGCCATGACGATGGCGGACAGGATGATCGTGATGAATGGCGGTATCGCCGAGCAGATCGGGACACCACTGGAAGTATACGAAACACCAAGAACTCTGTTCGCGGCGCAATTCATCGGTAGCCCAGCGATGAACGTGTTTGATGCCCGGCGCGAAAACGGGACGGTCAAGATCGGGGATGTTGAGATCGGCACATCCGAGGGGCCTGATATCAAGATAAAGTTAGGGGTAAGACCAGAACATCTTTCGTTAGACGAAAATGGCCCGCTGGAAGCTGCGATTCAGATGGCAGAACCATTGGGGGCAAACACACTTTTGCACGGCCGGTTGATGGGCTCTGGCGGCGCGATCACGATAAGTCTTCCGGGAGTCCACCCGATCGAAGGCCGACATCCGAACATGCGGTTTTCGGTTGCCTCAGAGAACATGCACCTGTTTGATCACTCAACCGGCGAAAGGCTGGAGGGCTGATGACGTTTCCACAGGTCGAGGCCTTTCGTGGCGGTGACAACCTGATCCGGGTTGTGGGGCATCGAGGTGCCCGAGGCATTCTACCTGAAAACAGCATGATTGGCTTTGACTTCTCACTGTCGATCGGCGTTCCACTCCTTGAGTTTGATGTTGTCCTTACGGCAGATGACGTGCCGGTCATAACCCATAACCACCGGCTGCACGCTCCGACTTTTCGTGACGCCAATGGACGGTTTTTGGTGGGAGAAGAGCCAAAGGTTTCCTCGCTGACCGTTGACCAGATCCAACAATTCGACATCGGACGATTGGACGGGCATTCCGCCTACGGTCGTCGCTTCCCGGATCAGGCTCAGATGGATGGTGTTCGGGTTCCGAGGCTAGTGAACTTGCTGGAACTGGTCGCTGACCCAAAATACGCCGATGCCTGTCTCATGCTCGAACTGAAGTCGGATCCGGACTTGGCCCACGACGCATCCTATAGACAGAAATTCGTAAAGTGCGTGCTGCAAGAGCTACACACGACAAGCATGTCGTCACGCGCAGTCCTGCACAGCTTTGATTGGAATTTGTTGGAGGAATGCCAGCGGCAAGCTCCCGATATGCCATCTTCCTACCTGACTCAGTTGCCAGATAATGCGGACGATATAGGCGAGGACTCTTCGAAAGCGGTCTGTCCGGACTTTCGCGGCCGTCACGATGAAATTCCAAATTTGGTCAAGGAAGCTGGTGGCGCGCTTTGGTGCCCGTACTTTGCGGATGTGACTGCGGAAAGCGTGGCTCTTGCTAAAAAGCTGGGCCTGTGCGTCGCTGTGTGGACCGTCAATGAAAACGCCGAGATCGGCAGGATGATTGAACTGGGAGTGGATTCAATCGTGTCTGACTATCCTGGACGGGTGCAAAGGCGTCTGTCGGATTTGGGTATGAGGTGGAGTGCCACCCAGTAGCTTAGCCAGCCTTGGCGTGAGTGTCCCAAACACGTTCCTGATCGCCAGGTTTCCCTTTTCATCTGACCACAGCACTGTTGGCTAATAGAAAAACACTGAAGAAACTTGGGAACCTTTTCACCCGCAACGCATCCAATAACACAGGTGCCAATTTTGACGCGCCGGATGTGAACCTTGGAAAGGACAAGCCCATGACTAAGCTTTCTATGTCTGCAATCGGACTGTTGTTCGTCTCTGCAACGCTCGCCAATGCGCATGACGAAAATGCTCTGATGAACGCGCCCGCCGGTGATCCTTATGTGAAAGTAAGCGACGTACTGCCACTGCCGGAATTTATCCCCGGCCTCGGCACGCTGTTTGTAGACCCCGCCACCCTGCCCGCCGGTCCGTTTCTGGCCTACGATCGCGAAGGTCAGTTGTCAGCTACGGTCTATATGGCCCCGCTCGACGATCTGCAGAACGGGGTTTCGTTCAACGGGCTCAATCTGGGATCGCACACCGTCAGCTCGACAGATGTGTACTTCAATGCCGGCCACCCCGGAGTTGAGAAACCCCACGCTCATGTTGTTCTGTTCCACGATGAAGGAGCAAAAGAACGGCTGGCCGAATGATCTGTACAAGACGTCAAGCACTTTGGCTCGCAGGTGGCACAATTGCCTCGTGCGCAGTCTCGCGATCATCGGGTGCGCAAACCCTAACCAACATTGATATGCGCGGCAGCGCGCGTGGCCAGGTGGTTTGGTTTGATCCCTTCGGCCTTTCTGTAACTCCGGGCTCTACCATCCGTTTCACCAACTGGGACAGTGGAAACAGCCATACAGTGACCACCTACCACCCCAAATTTTATGACCGAATGCGCCGCATTCCAGCGGCGGCGGAACCTTGGGATAGCGACTTTTTGCTGCCAGACGAGTTTTTCGAGGTCACGCTGACGGTTCCCGGCGTGTACGATTACTATTGCTTACCGCACGAGATGGCGGCGATGGTCGGCCGCATTGTGGTTGGAACTCTGGCCGATGCGGGTTGGGAAGGAAGCTCGAAAGATCGGACTGACGTGTCAAATCAGGTTCTGGCAGTCTTACCATCGGTAGAGGATATCATCGCGAAAGGTACCATCAAGCGGAAGGACGGATCATGACGATCGGGACAAGTCGCAAGTCAGAAGCAAAAATTGAAACGGAAAAATCCGAAGCAGAGCTAGTGGACGACGCCCGGAACGGAAGCGAATTTGCTGTCCGCGAACTTGTCCGACGCCTGAACCCCCGTCTGTTCCGAGTAGCCCGCGGAATCGTTGATACAGACGCCGAGGCAGAAGACGCACTGCAAGAGGCTTATATGTCAGCTTTCAGCAAATTGGACAGTTTTCAGGAACGCGCGAGCTTTTCGACCTGGGTTACCCGGATCGTCATCAACGCCTCGCGCATGCAACGCAGGCGGGTTCGTTCAGAAGAAGTGTACGATACCGTTGAGGAACCCCACCAGTCGCGGGTCCTTGCTTTTCCCGGTCAGAATGCAGAACTGCCCGATGCCGCCTTAGGCCGCGTACAACTCCGCGGGCTATTGGAAACGGCGGTTTCCGAACTGCCACCCGATATGCGTCTTCCGTTTCTTTTACGTGAATCCGAAGGTATGAGCGTGACGGCCATCGCTCGTGTGCTTCAGATCAACCCGATCACCGTAAAAACGCGCCTTTTCCGCGCGCGCCTCCGACTCCGCTCAGCGCTGGAACGAAAGGTGCGGGGTGGTTTTGAAACGATCTTTCCATTCGGTGGCAAGCGGTGCGCAAATATGGCAAGCCGCGCGATCGGGTGCTTGCGGGCTGACGGCAAGCTCTAAATGCCAACTGGCCAGCGATCAATGATTAATAAGGAGCGGATAGTCTGACTAATCGCCAACCCTGCCACAATGACCGGCCACCCAAGACAAGGAGCAGCCGGTCAAACGATCCATCAGTAGTTAGCCAGTGATCTCCTGCACTTTCATGACAAGCTCACCCCAATTGCGTTGGTTTTCGATGTCATGCTCCAAACCCTGTTCGTCGGCGATCGTGAAACGCTTGATCGCGGGCGTCTTGCTCGTCGCTTGATAGAGCCAATAGGCTTCGGCTTTCAGAGCTTCGGCAATGGGTTTGTCAATGGATTCATAAACCATCTGCTTGCACGCGTTGATCGATTCAGCCGGGAATTGAGCGATGCGTTTTGCCAGCGCATCGACATAAGGACCGATCTCATCGGGCTCCAAAGCTTTGTTGATTGTCCCCATGCGTTCGGCATCTTCTGCATCATAGTCCTGCGCACTTAGGATAATTTCAAGCGCACGACCAAGACCGGTCTGGCGGGCCATCCGGGACGCGCCGCCGCCACATGGCAAGATGCCCATGCCAACTTCCATTTGCATGAACTTGTACTTCCCACGCGCGGCAAACCGCATGTCCAGCGCAAGCGCCAGTTCATGCCCGCCACCACGGGCAAAACCTTCCAGTTTTGCTATCGTCGCCTGCGGAACTTTGCTGAGGCGCTCGCAAACGGATTGCAGGTCCAGCAATTGGGCATCTTCACGTGAAACAGCCTCGGTCGACATGTCTTTGAGAAGCTCGGTGTCATAGTGGCAAACCCAGATTTCGGGATTTGCGGACTGGAAAACCACAATTTTAGTGTCCCGGTCCCGTTCCAGCCGCATTGCAAGGCTGTTGAGGTCGGCCAACATCTCCTGACCCTGAACGTTTACCGTTCCGAAATTGAAAGTCACGGTGGCGATTGCGTTTTCCACATGGACATCGAAGGTTTGGAAGTTCTCGTATTTCATCGGACAGTCCTTTCTTGGCCCTCGGCAGCAAAGATGCGAGGGGTTGGGTTGAAACAAATGGGGTAACGCGTCGATGGCGCGCGGGTTAACTTTGCCGGCGCGTAATCGCTTGAATTGCGTTCATCACATCCATTGAGTGCTCGGCATTCTGGGCTGACGGGTGCGGATCGGCGAACGCACCACTGTCATTGTCGTAATAACGTCCCGACGCGCCTGAGAACTGTTCGCTCAACGCTGCATCGATCAGGATGTCCGCGCCGATGTTGAGGTCGTTGCCTGCAACACCGAAGCCATCCTTGACCATCTTTGAGGCAAGCAGCGAGCCTGGATTAACAGCAATAATGGCTGGGCCTTCCGGCAAAGCCTTGGCCCATTCGCGCGTCCATATGGTAATAGCCAGCTTGCTTTGGGCATATGCATCCATATCAGACAGGGGCGTATTGCCCTGCATGGCACGCAGGTTCACCGGTGCTTGAGCCGCCGACGAAAGGTTCACGACACGGCCGGATTTAGGCATCATCGGCAACAGCAATTCAGTCAGCAAGTACGGCGCAAACGTGTTGACGACAAAGCGGATATCAAGCCCGTTCCCCAGCACCGGTTTCGGAGCCTTCAGCACGCCCGCGTTGTTGATCAAAATATCCAGAGTTTCGTGTTTCTCCCGGATTGCACCAGCAAGCGAAACCACTTCCGACAAGTCAGAGAGATCAGCAACGTATGTCTCTGCTTCGCCGCCCACCTCTTCAAGGGCAGCTTCCAGCTTTGACGCGTTCCGACCATGTAGAAGAACCCTGTGGCCGTCAGCCGCAAGTTTTTTGGCCGTGAGCAGCCCGATACCATCGGTCGCGCCCGTGACAAGAATGGTCTTGGTCATGTGGGTATTCCTTTATGAAAAGTCTGGCAGAAGATCATCGGCCAGACGTTTTAGCGTCGTGTCGATGGGGTTTTGGTTAAATCTCAGGTTCAGGGCTACGTGGTTGATCCCCAAAGCTTCAACCTCGCTAAGGTAGCGGCGGAGGAAATTCGAACCGGATCGGAAACCCAGATGTATCGGTCGCGCGGGGGCGTCAGGATCATCAAGCAAATCGACATAGAGCGATTGCATGACCGGTTTGTCCGGTTGCCCCATCTGCGCCAGTTTATCTCGGTATTCTGCCACGACGCGCGTTTGTGATGCGATATCCCTTGGATAGGTCATCCAACCGTCGCCGTTCTGCGCCACCCAGTCGGGGGATTGCTGGCTGCCTCCTGTAATTAGCAGCGGCAAGCGCGCACCCGCAGGTTTAGGCAAAAGGTCAATTCCGCCGGAAAGATTGCCCTGCATGCTTGCATGATTGGGATAAGGTGCGCCAACCGCGCGGATATAGTCGACGCTGTCGCGAAACCGCTCCCCACGATCCGAGTAAGTTTGGTTCATGGCCGGATATTCTTCCGGCCGATCGCCGGAAGCCACACCCAACAGCAGCCGCCCTCCCGACAACACATCCGTCGATGCAGCAGCTTTTGCAACGTGTGCTGGATGGCGCAGGGGCAAAACGATGCTTGCTGTTCCAAGTGCAATACGATCCGTCACAGATGCCAGCGCACCCAAATAGACAAAAGGGTCCAAGATCTGCCCCGGATCGCCAAAACTTGGCACGTTGAAGGGCACATCCCGCAGCCAAAGCGCTGAGAAACCCTGACGCTCGGCTAGTTGAGCCGCTTCAATGTGACCTGTCATGGTCGGTTCTGCGCCGACCGCGTAGGCTTCCAAAGGCAGAACGAGCCCAACGCTCAGCCGATTGGGGCGAAACACTTGGTTGAACCCGTGGTTGATCGTGGTAAATGCCGCAGTCTGAGTCTTGTCGAACATACTGGATCCTCGCTCAATACCGCACCAATGTACGGCTCTCGATACTTTTGCGCGGGGTTGTTACCGTCGGGTCTTCGATCATATCAAGCGCGCTATGCGCGACCGACGGTAGTCCTTGATTGTCATAGATGTTGAAGACGGCAACCTCATCCGGCGTCATCTTAGACAGGTAAAGCCATTCGTGTCTTTTGTTACCCACAAGCCCCATAATCTGGCCCTGACGGTCCGGATAGATCAGGTCGAGTAAAATCCAGTCGTCCGGATCAATGCTTGAACTGCGCACAAATCCCAGAGGTGCACTGTTGATTGCGTGCTCAACAGGACGCCAGACGTTAACAAAGGCATAGTGGCCTTTCGCCCATTCCGCGGCCTTCTCATCGCCAAGCAATTCAATCAGACGTTGCCAGGCTCCATCCTCACTATAGTCACTATGAACATTTCGCGCCGGCTTGCGGGCGGCGTCCGGGTCATCCACCCGGACCGTATGATCAAAGATCACGACCTCGCGGGCCGATAGTTTATCTGTTAAAAGCCGCGTGAGTTCCTGATCATATGTCTTTTGCCAGTGGTTGTTTGTAAACGCGCCAATGGAACTTGGGGCAACGACAAACTCGAACCCGTCCTCGGCGAAGCGTAAAGGCTGCGCCGATCCACGCATGTCGGTCAGCGACACTTTGGTGGGTGCCAGTTCGGGCGAAACCAGATTTCCAACGATACCGCCGGCATCCAGCTCAAACGCTTGCCGCTGTGCTTTGTGGATATGATAATTCACGATACCAGTTTTCTGCATCGGATCACTCCTTGCTTGTGCTGATCGGGCAGCCTTTACCGTGTTAAAGGGGTATTAGAACCAGCTCACTGTTTCGGCCATCGGACGGCGGGTCTTTGGGAATTGAGGGTCGCTTGCACGATGCCCAAAGGCGAACATGACGGCTGGCTTCCATTTAGTCGTATCCACGCCGAAATGTTCGGAAAGGGCCGTTGTGGTCAGCTCCATATCAAACCCTTCAATTGGACAGGAATCGATCCCCATCAGGGCCGCTGCTGTCATCATGTTGGCAAGTACGATGTAGGCTTGCTTACCGGACCAATCCGAGATCTCTCGGTCGGACATGACGCGGTGGTCTGTCGATTGGAATTTACCATAGGCGCCATTGAACAATTCGATGACATCGTCAGGCAGTTGCTTCACCGAACGATAGTGATCCTGCAGATAGTCCGATCCCGCGGTCATGGTTTCTGCCGTACTGGCAAGGATCAGACCGAAATGGCTGGCGGTGCCCAATTGGCCCTTGCTTCCGTTCATCATCCCATTTGCGCCCCAGGAAAACTCGCGAAAGTGCTCGCGCATCTCGGGCGACTGTATGACCAGAACTTTGAACGGCTCGTGCCCAAAAGAGGTTGGAGACAAGCGCCCGGCCTCAAGAATGGTTTCAAAATCAAAATCGCTGATCTTTTTATCCGGGTCAAAGATCTTGGTCGCGTGCCGGAAATTGAAGGCTTCGATAATCTGTAACTGGACGTTTGAGCGGGCAGGCATGTTTGGCTCCATTTGGTGTGTCTATCGTTGAACCCGAAATACCACTTGCAGAAACCGAAAAAACCGGCAAAAAACGGTTTCAGTTTTCGGTTTTTGCATATAATAGAGCTATGAATACCCAAACCCTTCGTCTTTTTGTGCTTGCAGCAGACAAGTTAAACATCTCGGCCGCGGGGCGCGAACTGGGGCTGGTTCCAGCTGTTTCCAGTGCGCGGCTTGCCAAACTGGAACATCAGCTGGGCGTCGAACTTCTTCATCGGTCGACGCGCAAAGTGTCCTTGTCACTTGAGGGTGCCGAGTTCCTTCCATACGCACGTGAGATTCTGGCGCAGGAAGATGCTGCGCTGGCGGCGTTGGGGCAAGGTTCTGCCGAAGCCACTGGCACCCTTCGCTTTACCGCACCCAGTACATTTGCCCAGCTATACATCGCCCCGATCCTCGCCAAGTTTCAGGATCAACACCCCGGAGTAACATTGGACTTGCGTCTGTCAGACACGCAGTTTGACTTGATCGAAGGCAGCTACGATCTTGCGTTGCGCAACGCGCCGCTGATCGACACCAGCCTCAAGGGGCGCAAGCTTGCCAATGACAAACGCATACTTTGCGCAGCTCCTGATTATTTGGAGACTTATGGCGAACTCAAAACACCGGACGATCTGGCAAAACACAAACTGATAGCGTTTCGGCAAATCCGGGCGCGAACGCTGAAGACAGCACATGGCGCCACTGCGACGTTCGACCCTGATGCAACCAACTGCCCACTGATTATGGATGACGGCCTCAGCCAAAAGCTGGCAACAATTGCGGGCGCGGGCATCTCGATGAACTCGCTTTGGAGTATTCAGGAGGAGCTTGCCTCAGGTGCGCTCAGGCATGTTCTACCCGAATACGAAGCCGCTGAGGAGAATGTGTTGTGGCTCATTTACCCAAAATCAAATGTGCTGTCGCCCAAAGTCCGGGTTTTCATGGATTTCCTGGTCGCCGAGATTGGGGCGAACCCACCATGGGAAAAGTCAGAGAATTAATCCTGTGGATGGGAGCTTTGACAGCGGTGGAAGCTATTGCTCCGCAACCCTCTTTCCATCAACGCGGCCAACAGCGATCCAAACCTGCCGGTAGAGCCAAGAAATCACAGAACCAAATGCCATCGGAATCCACGACCTATCCCAATAACTGGCACTAATGCTGCCAATCGTCAGTTGTAATCACATTTACGTCTGCTTTCTTTCTGCCATACGTTCAGTCCGCTCCAAAAAGATCTCGGGTGAAAACCTTAGCAGACACATCCGCGATTTCATCTGTCAGCCGGTTGGTAACGATCATATCCGCCTCGGCTTTAAAGGCATCAAGGTCGCGGACTACTCGACTCCGATAAAACTCATCGTCTTCCAGCACCGGTTCATAAACGATTACCTTAATGCCTTTGGCTTTCAAGCGCTTCATGATCCCCTGGATCGAAGACTGTCGGTAATTGTCTGACCCCGCCTTCATCACAAGACGGTAGACGCCGACCACTTTGGGACATTTCATCAGAATCTGGTCGGACAAGAAATCCTTGCGGGTCCGGTTCGCGTCCACGATTGCCCGTATCAGGTTTTGTGGGACGTGGTTGTAGTTGGCCAGCAGCTGCTTGGTATCTTTTGGCAGGCAATAACCGCCATAACCGAAGGAAGGATTGTTATAATGACCACCAATCCGTGGATCGAGGCTGATGCCTTGGATGATCTGCCGAGTATCCATACCACCAGCCATTGCGTAACTATCGAGCTCATTAAAGAACGCTACGCGCATCGCGAGATAAGTATTGGCAAAAAGCTTGATCGCCTCAGCCTCATCCAAATTGGTAAACAGGATCTCGACATCATTCTTCAAGGCCCCTTCAAGGAGCAAATCCGCAAATACACGCGCTCGTTCAGACCGTTCGCCCACGATAATTCGTGACGGGTGCAGGTTGTCGTATAGCGCGCGTCCTTCGCGAAGAAACTCGGGCGAAAAGATCACCTGTTCGGTCTCCATCCGGGAACGCAGGTCGCGCACAAAACCCACAGGGATAGTGGACTTGATAACGATCGTGGCGGTGCGATTTACTTGTAGAACTTCGGCAATAACAGCTTCGACACTAGAGGTATCAAATGAATTCGTCTTCGGATCATAGTTTGTAGGGGTCGCGACGATAACGTAATCAGCATCTTCGTAAGCTGCGCTGCCATTCGTGGTGGCGCTGAGGCTCAGTTCGCGCGCGGTAAGAAACTCTTCCAGTTCAGGATCCACAATCGGGCATCGGCCGTCGTTGACCATCTGAACGCGTGTCTCAGAGATATCGACCGCCGTAACATTGTTATGCTGCGCCAAAAGCACCGCATTGGACAGCCCCACGTAACCGAGGCCAGCAACTGCAATTTTCATGGTTTTCATCCGAAGAAGACAGGAAGGTATATATGTATGGTACTGTTGCGTTCTGAGTTTTGGGCACGATTGTCGCCAGAATCACAGGGGACAACAGGGGCAATGAGCATCACAAGGAATCTCGAACAATATGACTTAACAGTGCAATCTGCTTATAGACGCCTTTTGACCGAGACAACCCGGGACCCAATTTCGCTATCAAAAAAGTCTGCTGATATGTGCATTGTAGCGCGACCGTCAATTTGTAGTCTTGAACTTCGTTGGGAATAACAAGCTCATCACGTTGTGCTATCAGGCTGGGTTCGGGTGAAGAGATCCCCTCTGCCTATTTACGCAACGATGTCAGTCGTAATTGCCAGAATTCGAACCGCGCCCATTTGAAAAATGTTGACTATTTCTTGAGTAGGTTACTAAGAGCTTAGGAATGACTTGTCCCTCATTGCGTGTTTAACGATAGATAACGGTTAGGCTTTACAGTAAATATGTT
>NZ_WQCG01000019.1 GCF_013032505.1 Ruegeria atlantica | reverse complement strand
CACGTCGACCAGAAGCAATTCCGGTTGCGTGCGATCAAGGATTTGCTTTGCTGTTCTCAAATTGTAGGCGACGCCAACAATCTCAACACCTTCTAGGTGGGTCGCCAGTTCTTGGACGGTCGAGCGGGCTTCGTCCGGTGCTACGATTAACATACGAATTGGATCCATCGTTCCGGACTCCTGATTGTTGCTGTGAGGGAGGTTTTGGGTGCGCAGTTTCATAGCGACCGCCCCAAATGCTGTCGGGCCGCTGATTGAAGTTGATAAGGTGGGAGAAGGGGTTTTGAGCGCGCTTTTATGAGCGTGCGCCCAATTAGCAGGGTCACACTTCCAAGGGCCGATCCCAAGACGAAGGCATTGGCAAAAAAGACACCACCAAACAGGGATACGGCGATGTTTCCGGGCTGTTGAGCAGCCGTACCCGTCACGATTGTCGACCAGTCATGCAGGTACAACGCAAACAGAACAGACAGGCCCACAGGCGTAACGATGAGGGCTATTCCAAGGCAGACCAAACCGCGACCGAGCAAGGCTCGTGGCGTCTGTCCTCTAAGCGCGAAGGCAGCAGTGGCCCCGAAAATGCCCAGGGCGAAGACCAAGTCCACTGGAAAAGCCAGATCACCCGAGACAGAGCGTGCCAAAGCTGAGATGAGAGGCCACAGGACGAAAGTGACGAGCCCTGCGGCAAGAAATCCGGTGAATGTTTCAGGTAGAGCGCGCGAAAACAGAAAGTTCCCGCGTTCTTTTTGATGGATCGGAATAAGCCCGGCCGGAGCAACCTGACCGAACTGCGCTGACGGTTTGTTTGGACGAGATCGCATCTTGGCCCCGAGTTTTGTTGAAGGTATGGCGGCTCAATTGGCCGCTTGTGCCCCTCAATTTGGCGAGCCAGCGTTTTGTTTCTTTTGGCACCTAGTCAAATTCTTGTGGAAGTTGGACAAGTTGAGTTGAGCGGCTTGTCAGGAGCATTTGGCTAAACGCAAGAAGGCGCGGCTGGCCCGCTCACAATTCGACACTGTCGGCTACAACGGCCTTGTCAGAAGAGCTTGGGTTGAGGCGGGCAGGGTGCTCTCGTAGCCTTCACGTGTGATCAAACAATCGCGTCGAGAATTCGCACCTCCCGTTTTGAAGACGGGAACGGGCCATGCCACGTTTCGGGCGCATGCGAAGTTTACAGGAATTCGCCGCAGTCCATTCCTTCGAATACAACCACTTCAACCTGAAAAAATCACTGATCGGCAGAGATACTTACAAGCTGACGCGCACTGCCGCTCTTGTTGAGTGGATCCAGCTTTGTTCGGGATAAATTCACGGTCTCCGCGGTAAACTGAGACTGGTTCGAATTTGTCTGACAGCACCGTTTCCTCATCAGATAACTCGACGGTTTGCTCGGGCCCTGAAACAAGAGCGCCGCTGCCAATCGCCTGATCCCTCATTACTTGAACCGCATTCATCACATTATCGGATTGGGCCAGCATGGCAGCTGCTACCGTGTCGGTCAGATCCCTATGAGTGGCCATTTGGCCGACGACTTCCGTAATACTGTCGCTAATACGGTGACGGAAGGATCCCAACCCATGGCTTCGATTTCCGGTTTAGGTTCGACGGGCTCGCGGTCGGCGTCGTCCAGCAAATACCGCTCTGTCTTGACAATCTCCAATGACTGAGTTGCGGCAACAAATGTCTGTATGAGTAACGTGTTGGGGTAAAGAGCCACCGGAGCGACGATAGTCTGCGACTCTGCGTCAGGTAACAGATCTTCTGACGTGCCCGACGCGTCTTCCGTCTCAATGACTTCATCGGATGCCTATTGTGCAAAGAGGGCAGTAGATGTGGCCATACTGAGAGCAATTTTTAGATATCTAAACACATTGCGATTCATCAATATATTCAAAGATCACCCAAGATTGCGCTTCTGGCAACCGTACCGCAAAAGAAATGGTTTTGATCTAGTTACGACCATCCAACGAAATCTGGGCGAGCGTTCACTTTGGCCGCGAAACAGTTGTTCGCTGCATCGACTTAGCAGGCATTCGAACTCAGTCGGAATGAGTTCCGGACCAGAGTTGTGTTATAGTGCTTTCAATTTAGGAGGAAAAATTGTTTCGCTATGTTTTGCCAGCAGCGCTTTTTCTTGGGAGCCCAGTCTTAGCCCAAGATGCAATAAATCCGTCAGGTCTTTCCGGTCCTGCCGGTCGACCTTATTCACCCTACGCCGAACGCGCGTATCCAACTCAAGTCTATTTTGGTGACACCCACGTTCATACTGGTCTTTCCGGGGATGCTGGTGGAGGCGGTACGCGCCTCATGCCGCGTGACGCCTACCGATTTGCGCGTGGCGAAGAAGTTGTGTCGAATACGGGTCAACCCGTGAAATTGTCGAGACCGCTCGACTTCTTCATGATTACAGATCACTCAGATGCGATGGGTGCGATTACCGATATAATTGGGGGTGCCCCAAACATATTGGCGGATGAACAAGGCAGGTATTTCCACGAAGAGTTCAACAAAGGCGGGGAAGCCGCTTTGGCGGCTGCCCTCGAACTTACTGCAGCTTTTGCGCAAGGGCAGGTTTCGCCGGCGTTAAACTATCAACCAGGAAATCCCGCGTACGCGCGTGTTTGGGACGACATTATCGATGCCGCGGAGGAGTACAATGACCCCGGCGTGTTCAGCACCTTTATCGCATATGAATGGACATCCCTTGTTGCAGGGAACAATTTGCATCGGAACGTTATCTTTCGCGACGGTCAAGAACTTACAAGACAGATCTTACCTTATACAACAACGCCACCTGTGGGCTCACCTAACCCGCGCGATCTTTGGAAGTGGCTGGAGAATTATGAGCAAACGACAGGCGGGCGTGTGCTTGCTATTCCACACAATGGGAACTTGTCGAACGGCTGGATGTTCCCATTGGTCGATGACTTCGCGGATGGGGTGCATTTAGATCCCGCCTATGCAGAGGCGCGAAACAAATGGGAAAGGCTTTACGAACCAACACAGATAAAGGGCGACGGTGAAGCCCACCCGTTCCTGTCGCCTGACGACGAGTTTTCTGACTTCGAAACTTGGGATTACGGAAATCTGGATGCTTCGGTTCCGAAAGAGCCGGAAATGTTGCCCGGTGAATACGCTCGATCCGGGTTACTTCGAGGCCTTTCTTTACAAAAGACTCTGGGCGCAAACCCATTCAAGTTTGGCCTAGGCGGAGCGAGTGACACGCACACAGGTTTGACGGCTCCTGACAATGACAATTTCTTCGGGAAGTTCACCGGGTATGAGCCCAGTGCAGAGCGTAGCCAACATGTCAGTAAGACCTACTCTGACGGGACCGTTGCGCTGCGTTCGTCGCAGTACATTACCGGTGGTTTGACTGGGGTGTGGGCTGAGGAAAACTCCCGCGAGGCAATCTGGGATGCTATGCATCGGCGCGAGACCTATGCAACTACAGGACCACGAATGCGCGTCCGAATGTTCGGAGGCTATGGCTTCACAGAAGAAGATGCCCTGCGACGTGACTTGGCCCTGGTTGGTTATTCCAAAGGCGTGCCGATGGGTGGTGATCTCAGTTCTGGGGAAGGCACCCCTTCCTTTTTAGTCTATGCACTTCGCGATCCCATGGGAGCAAACCTGGATCGTATCCAGATCATAAAAGGGTGGTTGGACGCCGAAGGCCAACAGCAGGAAAAAGTCTATGACGTGGCTTGGTCTGGAGCCCGCGAACCAGATCCCGCCGGTAAGTTGCCATCCGTAGGAAACACTGTGGACCTTTCGATCCCCTCTTGGACCAACACAATTGGAGCCTCTGAGCTGGGAGCCGTGTGGAAAGACCCTGATTTTGATCCGTCGGAAAGCGCGTTCTATTATGCGCGCGTCATCGAAATTCCGACCCCGCGCTGGACCGCGTATGATGCCGTCAAATTTGGAATGCATATGCCAGATTCCGTCCCAATGACGGCACAGGAACGCGCATACACCTCGCCAATTTGGTACTCACCACAACAGTAGTTCGATTTACGGTGCTCGTTCTGTATGGGCTCAGTTCAGACTGTTACAAATTTGGATCGAGCGTTTCCTACGCGAAAAAACTGAGTTTCGTATTTTGACTAGACGTTTCTGTTAAGTTGACCTGATTTTGCGCCATAACTCGTGTGTCGGAGTTGCAAAGTTCCGTTGTTCGACCAAAGCTCGGTTAACACTTTCTTGAAGTTCAAGGAGATCCCATGGCTAATCTCGGTACACAGCCGATCAGGACTCAAAGTGATATTGCTGAGTTCGAAGCAGAAATGACGCTTGAAGAGCGGTTACCTGAGCAAAGCATCTTGGATGTCTTTGTCAGCAGCGCTGATCGCGATCCTGATGCGACTGCGCTGACAATGCTAATGACCGGAACTGAAGACGAAGAGCCGCGTCGTGTGACCTATAAACAGTTGCTGGGACAGATAATGCGCGCTGCAAATCTGTTTGCAGCGATTGGAGGCGAAGCACCGGGCGTTGCGTTCATGCTGCCCGCTTTGATTGAAACCCACGTCACATTGTGGGGAGCAGAAACGGCTGGGTACGCTGTTCCGATCAATTTTCTTTTGCAGCCTGAGAGCATAGCAGAACTTCTCAAAGCCTCCGAGGCAAAGATCCTTGTTGCTCTTGGCTCTCATCCTCAGCTGGATATTTGGGAGAAAGCTCTGGCAATGCGGGAGCAGGTTCCGGGCCTAATACTTGTGCGCGTTTCTCCGCCGGGTACACCGCCCGAAGAAGGAGTAATAGATCTTGCCAGTGCATTGATGGCCCAACCTGATGATCATCTGACATTTGGGGAGGCGCGCAGGGGTTCAGATCTGGCGGCGTATTTTCACACAGGGGGCACAACCGGTGTGCCAAAGCTTGTTGCGCACACCCACCGCAGTCAACTGGTCGCAGCATTCGGGGGAGCTGTAATGTGCGGCTTTCGCTCCGACGATGTATTTACCGCTACTTTTCCTCTTTTTCACGTCGCCGGAACGATTGTCGGCGGCCTCAGTTGCTTTATGGCAGGCGTTGAACTGCTCGTCATGACTCCTGCCGGTCTGCGAAACCCAGCAGTTGTCGCAAGCTTTTGGCGTCTTGTCGCAGAATACAAGGTTACAATTGTTGGCGGCGTACCAACTGCTATTGGTGCGATCTTGCAAACGCCAATTGGCGATCATGACATCTCGCACGTGCGGGCGGGCGCGACTGGCGCTTCATTGCTACCGCCTGCGGTCGGGCAGAAGTTCAAGGAAGTGACCGGCTGCACTCTTTTTGAAATTCTGGGCATGACGGAAGCTTCCGGATTGATCAGTATCGATCCACTTTGCGGTACGGGGACTGCAGGTTCAGTTGGCTGGGCGTTACCTTACACAAATGTCGACGTTCTCAAGCTGGAAAGCGATGGTGGTCTTGGAGCGGTGTGTGAGATTGGCGAAATCGGTGTTGTAGCCATCAAAGGTCCTCACGTGTCGCCCGGTTACAGCGTTACAGAATTCAACAGTGAGGTGTTCGTAGACGGTGTCCTAAATTCGGGCGACTTGGGGTACAAAGATGCGAATGGGTGCCTTTATGTTGCCGGACGCTCGAAAGATCTGATTATCCGAAGCGGCCACAATATCGATCCGGTCATGATTGAAAATGCGATGAGTACCCACCCTGCTGTCGCGTTGGCAGCGGCGGTCGGCATGCCCGATCCTTATGCCGGAGAACTGCCGATATGTTTCATTCAGGTCCACACATCCGATGAGGTTACCGTAGAAGACCTAATGGCTCATGCTCAGAACACTATCGATGAAAGACCAGCTTGGCCGAAGATCATTAAGATTGTTGATGAGATACCGCTGACGTCAGTCGGTAAAATCTTCAAGCCCAGTCTGCGGTGCGATGCTGCAAGGCTGGTAGTATCAAATCTGCTTCGTGAACAACTGAAAATGCCCGACGCTCACGTGCAAGTGGAGGCCGGCGGGCCACGCGGACTTTGCGTCACAGTGAGCCTTTCTGAGACAGACGTGTCGTCTAGGTCCAGCGTTGAACAGAAGCTTCAAGACTTCCTTTTCGAGACGCGCGTTGAAGTCGGATCGTAGGGGACAACTCTCAAAATGGCTCAAATGGCCAATCGCAAAAAATATTGTGTTGCCGGTGGCCATTGTGCGAGCCTTTTGATTGTTTAGGTTGGGAGCGCGAAGTGACAGTTCCGTTTGGAGTAATATCGGTCTTCGTTGGTCTGGCCATCTGGGCATGTCTTGCAGTTCATGCGGTACTGCGACGTAAGTATCTACCAGTTCTGCTTTTCGGCATTCTCTTAATGCTCTACCTGAACGCGGGCTACGTCATCTACGGTCCCGCGGCGTCGATCGCCAATTTCGTTGGCATCTACGACGTGTTGATCAATTTGGGATTAAGCGATCCTGCGAGCGCCGCCGCCGTCTCTACATGCCCTAACAATTCTTGCTCCGCCTGGGGCGAGACTTTTACCAATCATCCGGCATGGGGTGTCGCGTTCTATGACCGTTTCGCAAATGGTCCGGAGACACGATCCGCACTCCTACTGGGGCATGTTGTCTGCAATACAATCGTTTTTGTGTTAATGCACGTGCAGATGTTTTTCCCCGGTGGTCAGGCGCGAAACCATGCATTGATTGGCCGAGTCTGCTTTGGGATACTGACAATTGGTGTCGGGTGTTCCGTGGTACTTGCTGCCCAGCACGGATCAGTAGGTGAGTATGGTGGAGCACTGTCGACCTGGGGCTTTGTCTCAATGTCGATGTTCGTTTACACCACAGCTGTATTGGGCGTGCTTGCGATCCGCCGCCAAGACGCAACACAGCATCGTATTTGGATGTGGCGCTTTGTTGGGTCGATGTGGGGGTCGTTCTGGCTGTTTCGTGTCATGCTGTTCGTAATCGACCCGCTCTTTCGCGATATCGAAGCCCTCGCAATCCAAATCTGTATTTGGGGATCGGCGCCTGCCGGCATCCTGATCGCCGAAATGGTTCGAAGACGCGTCGACGCAAAGAACGCAATTCAACCAATCGTCGCGGAATAAAACTGTCCGTGCGTGCAGATATCACTTTTGACGCGCCGCGAGACACGCACCGGTTTGTCGGGGGTGCGGGGTCGACTTTGGGCTCGAAGCGGACGCTCGACAAATTTGACTGATCGTCTGCTACAGATCTACCATTGAGTGGATAGGGCTAACCATATGCCCGCAAACATCATCGCTCCGCCAATATTCACCCATGTGTGCCAAAGCGCATACCGATAAGGCAAAGTCTTTTGGGCGTAAAACACCGTTCCAATGACGTAAGAGGCGGACCCAGCCAAGATGCACCACAATGTCGTGATAGGTACATTCGTTAGGTCAGGAAGGGCACTCAACCCAATTGCCCCCAGCCCAAGATAGGATGCGGTTGACCATCGGGACTTGACTGTTTCGTTTGTGATCTTGTTCCAGACAGCTACGGCTGTCAGCCCCCAACAAATCCACAGCAAGGCCATCGTCCATGTCGTGCCAGCCAAGACGAAAAAAGGTGTGAAGGTACCCGAAATGCTGGGGTAGATCGCGGCGTGATCAATGCGCCGCATTAGTCTGCGCTGGGTGTGCAACGTGGAAAAATGATAGGCGACGGATGCCAAATTGGACGAAAGAGCGCAAAGCACGTAAACCGCAACCGCAATAACCAGCTTAGGTTCGAGGCCCAGGATTGACTTAAAAAGAAGTAATCCGCCGGCCGTCAGGATCGCTACCAGCCCGATCGCATGGACGGCAATATCGGCATGGCGGTGCGATTGGACAGGGCTTGGATATGTCGTTTCAGTCATTTTGGTTCCGGGCAAAGGTTTGTCTGGCGCTACATCCAGATAGGCGGGGTGTCCATGCTTCCGGTGCGTCAGATCTCGGTGCTTCGACAGATGACTGCTTTGTCCGTGACGTGGTCATTGAAGCTAGCAGCCTCTCAAAGCCCAATGAGGACTTTTAGATCCATCACAAAACCAGATACTGTTGAGCGCAATAAATTGAATGTGATTTCAACTGGAAACACGAATAACGCCATGTTTTTAAGATCATCACATTATCCCGTTAGCCTAATAATTAGACGCTCCGTTCCAAGGCAGCATCTAACCAAGCCTGAATGCCTTGAAAATTCTGATTTATGCGCGAAACTTAAAGCATGAGTGAGTATTTTGATGAAATGTTCAACGGCGATGGATCACTCAAAGGTCCATACGAAGAGATCGGCCGCTGGTTCAATGCTGAAGACGTATCACGATTGAGAGCGAAACAGCGCGAAGCCGAAGAGGTTTTTAGGCTAACGGGCATCACTTTTAACGTTTATGGAAAAGCCGAGGCTGAGGAACGCCTAATCCCATTTGATATCGTGCCGCGTGTCATTTCAGCACGAGAATGGCAACGGCTGGAACGCGGAATTGAACAACGGGTTCGGGCAATCAACGCCTTTCTCCACGATATCTATCACCGCCAAGAAATCGTGCGTGCCGGGCGTGTGCCGGCCGAGATGATCGCCGGGAACGAAGCGTTCCTGCCGCAGATGCTTGGCGTCTCGCCTCCTGGTCAGGTCTACACACACATTGTCGGAGTCGATCTGGTGCGAACGGGGCCGGACGAGTTTTTTGTTCTGGAAGACAACGCCCGCACGCCATCCGGGGTCAGCTACATGTTGGAGAACCGGGAAACGATGCTAAAGATGTTCCCCGAACTTTTTAGCGCAACCAATGTTCGGAATGTTTCGGACTATCCCCGCAATCTGAGACGATCTCTTGCTGCCTGCGCGCCGGCTTGCGCCGACGGGGAACCAACCGTCGCGGTATTGACCCCAGGCATCTATAACTCGGCCTATTACGAACATGCCTTCCTCGCAGATCAGATGGCTGTGGAATTAGTCGAAGGCCACGACCTACGCGTTGTTGATGGGCGGGTCTGCATGCGTACCACCAGAGGTTACAAGCCCATCGACGTACTTTACCGCCGGGTAGATGACGACTTTCTGGATCCCCTGAATTTCAACGCCGATAGCGCCTTGGGCGTACCAGGTATCCTGGACGTTTACCGTGCAGGAGGTATCACAATCGCCAACGCACCAGGGACCGGTATTGCCGACGATAAGGCGATCTATTCCTACATGCCTGAAATCGTTGAATTCTACACGGGTGAGAAGCCCTTGCTGCAAAACGTCCCGACCTGGCGCTGCAGTGATCCCGAGTCTCTGTCCTACGTGCTGGACAACCTGTCCGAGCTTGTAGTGAAAGAAGTACACGGGTCTGGCGGCTATGGAATGTTGATCGGACCGACCGCCAGCAAGAAAGAGATTTCGGCGTTCCGCGACAAGCTCAAATCGCGGCCCGGGAACTACATTGCTCAGCCGACGCTGTCGCTTTCGACGGTTCCGATCTTTGCGCGCTCGGGACTTGCGCCCAGACATGTTGACCTAAGGCCGTTCGTTTTGGTGTCACCAGAAGGGATCAAGATCACACCCGGCGGTTTGACCCGCGTGGCGCTTAAGAAGGGATCTTTAGTCGTGAACTCAAGCCAGGGTGGCGGGACCAAAGACACCTGGGTTCTGGAGGACTGACCATGCTGGGAAAAACTGCAGGTGGCTTGTTTTGGATGTCCCGGTACCTTGAGAGGGCGGAAAACACGGCCCGGCTGCTTGAAACAGGTCAGAGGATGGCGTTGACCCGTACCAAGAACTCCGCCGAGGAATGGGGCTCTGTTCTGAAAACGGCAGGCGTTCTGGATGCGTACTACGCCAAATACGATGATGTTTCAAAAGACAATGCGGTGGATTGGGTGCTGCGCGATGCTGATAATCCATCCTCGATCAAGTCAGTCATCAAACAGGCACGAGACAACGCGCGCCTTGTTCGAACCGCGTTGACCCATGACGTCTGGAGTGCAGTAAACTCCACTTGGATGCAGATCGATGAGATCATGAAGCGCCGTGTGAATGAGCGTGATTTGCCTGCGACGCTGGAACTTATCCGCCAACAGGCGGCTTTGGTTCGTGGTGCCACATTAGGAACCATGCTGCGCAATGACATTTTCGACTTCACCCGTATTGGTACGTTTGTCGAACGGGCCGACAATACCGGGCGCATTCTGGACGTTAAGTACTATGTTCTTTTGCCCACGGCCTTTTCAGTGGGTTCATCACTGGACAATATACAATGGGAAAGCATTCTCCGCTCTGTTGGTGCGGGCGGCGGGTATCGAATGACCCATGGAGAGAAAACGCGGCCGTCTGATATTGCCCAGTTTCTGATCTTGGATCAGCGCATGCCTCGCAGCCTGCACTTTTGCTGCAGAAAAATTCAGGAGAACCTGTCATACCTGCAGAAAGACTATGGCTTTGCCGGGCCTTCGTGCGAGGCGTCTAAAGTTCTCTACGAGAAATATCTGGATCAGAAAATCTCCGATATTTTCGAGCTCGGACTGCATGAGTACATTCAGGATTTTCTGACAGATCTCGGCAACTTAAGCCGTCAGATAGAAATCGACTATCGGTTTTACGAGTAGCCAATGAAACTGCACATTCGACATGAAACACGATACGATTACGACGCGCCAGTTCCCTTCGGGCTGCAGCAGTTGAGGAAGACACCAAAGTCATTCCGCAATCAGAACATCGTAAGTTGGAGCACCCAAATCACCGGCGGGCGCAAAGAACTGACTTTTGAAGACTATCACCGCAACACTGTGGAATTGATCAGTTTTGAAGCAAATACCCAGGGGATCTCGTTGATTTCTGAGGGCGTAGTTGAGGTGGAAGACACGCATGGCGTCTTGGGCCAGCACGAAGGGTCGACGCCGTTGTGGTTATTCAAAAGGAGCACATCTCAAACAACGCCGGGGAAAGGGGTTGCCGATGTGTTAGAGGCGTTACCCAAAGGCGAGCCGCTGGAAAAGATGCACGCCCTATCCGAGAGAATTCGCACTCTGGTCGCGTACGAGGTTGGAAGTTCGCACCCGGGGTGGAGCGCAGAAGACGCTCTCAGCGCCGGGTGCGGCGTGTGTCAGGACCACACGCATATCTTCATCACCTGCGCACGAAGGATCGGAGTGCCAGCACGCTATGTATCGGGTTACCTGA
Source organism: Ruegeria atlantica (assembly GCF_013032505.1). Taxonomy (GTDB): domain Bacteria; phylum Pseudomonadota; class Alphaproteobacteria; order Rhodobacterales; family Rhodobacteraceae; genus Ruegeria; species Ruegeria atlantica_F. Next base: position 5,125 of record NZ_WQCG01000019.1, on the reverse strand, counting down.
TGATGAACGAAACAGAACTGCAGGACGCGACCCATGCCTGGGCGGAAGTGCATTTGGACGGGCTTGGGTGGGTAGGTTTCGACGTTTCAAACGGGATATCACCCGACGATCGATACGTACGCGTCGCAACTGGTCTGGACTATTCCCAAGCTGCACCAGTAATAGGGAACAGAATTGGGGCAGCGGGTGAGCAATTGACAGTGCAGTTGCAGATCGCACAGCAGTAACGGAGAATTTGATGACCTATGCTGTGGGTATGCGGCTGAATCGCGGGCTGGTGTTTATGTCCGATACGCGCACGAATGCAGGCGTCGATAATATTTCGACGTTCAACAAAATGTTCAATTGGACAGTCGAAGGTGACCGTTCGATCACGATCCTAGCGGCAGGAAATCTGGCAACTACTCAGGCCACAATCAGCCTTTTGGAAGAGCGTACGAAAGCGCCAAAAGATCGCTCGCCTTCTATACTGGAAGCACCAACAATGTTCCAAGTCGCGCAATTGGTTGCGGCTACGTTGAACGACGTTATAGAAGAGCATTCCAGATCCGGTCAGCAAGCCGACAGCGCCTTTCATGCGACACTCATTCTTGGAGGCCAGATCAAAGGCGGCCCGTCTCGCCTGTTTCTGATCTACCCCGAAGGTAACTTTATCGAGGCCGGCGCCGACACCCCTTTCTTTCAGATCGGTGAAACAAAGTATGGTCGCCCTATTTTGGTGCGAGCCTATGATCCGGAAATGAGTTTTTCAGAAACTGTAAAACTCTTGCTTGTCAGTTTTGACTCCACGATTAAGGCTAATCTGTCTGTCGGGGCTCCGCTTGACCTGCTTCTCTACGATGAAGACAGCCTTGACGGCGGTACGCGGTCAAGATTCGAAGCCGACGACCAGTACTTCCGAATTGTTTCCGATGGATGGGGTGACGCGCTGAAATCGGCCTTGGCCAAACTTCCAGAATACAAAACGGGGCGAAAATCAAACGATTGAGTGTCCGCTTTGTCCGCAACTCGGTCATCGAACGCAAACAGAAGAGTTTGTGCTACCCAGCGGAGTGGCAGTTCGCGTCCGGACGTTTACCTGGCATCGAAAACGGCCATCATGGCGCGTCTCAGGCGAGCCACATCTTCGTCCACAGAAGCGGAATGATCGCACTTGAATGACGGCAAGACCTCGATCCGGATCGTCCCGCTTTTGGGCAAGTGTTTGTCGCGTGTCAAAAGAGTGTCGGATGCGTGAATAATAAGGCGGATACCGTCGTCACGGATCGCTTCGCCTCATACAGAGCCACGCTCAGAGAACTGGGCGTGTTCGAAAAATAAAAGACGGGAAGATGGCTCAACAACCACGTTGATAATTCGCACCTGCCGTTTCGACGACGCGAACGCGCGATGCAGTGTGTCAGGCGTATGCGAAGTTTACAGAAATTCGTTTCCGTTCATTCCTCTGTCTACAATCATTTCAATCAGGAAAGATAGTTAGCAAGCGGAGATAAATTTATGCAGACATGCACCGCCCGCCCCCTGGCCGAGTAGAGCAAACCCGGTGCGGCTGACCAAGTTCACGGCTGATACAATTACTGCAGAGTCAAGATGGTTTACCTGTCCCCAAGAGGACGTTTGACAAATACACGCATACGTTTTCGTTAAGTCCGAAGCAAAAAACGCGAGGGGGTATCGCGCTTAGGTTGGGCTGCGTAATTTATTCTACTTGCAGATCGGCAATTCCAGTGGCGGTTGTTTGGGCAAGGATGCTCTCCAACTGTTTATGATCGGTTGGAGGCTGCTTTTGGGCCAAAACTTTGGTGCGCCGATTGCTTGTAGGCAAGCTGCGTTCCAGTAAACTCCTGCTCGCGTTAGTGATTTTCCTTTTTTTACAGCCTTGGCTACAGCGTTGATGTCTTTGGATTCTGGGTAGATATAAAGGGTCGTCGGGTTGCCTTCTACAAGCGCTAGGATTTCTTTGGACGCGGATTGTGACCAGGTTGTGCAACCATTGCTGCGACCACCCGTGTAGTTCACAAGCCGTCCGTAGGGGACATAACCGCCTTTGTCTGCATGCGTGCTTTGTGGGTTTTTGAACCTGCATTGCCATTTTAGGAAAACGGCGGGATGGCCCCCGATGGCGCGCTCCCGAGCATTGCTCGTTTCTCCTTGGCCATCAAACAAAAGGAACGTGCGGTAGAACGGCTGCGTTTTGCCGGATTGACTGAAATAACCTTTGAATGACGTGCGGGTTTCAGCCGTCACATAGGCACCGCCGGCGGTTAGTTTCGATCCTTCTGCATTGCTGAAGTTTTTCGCGCATTGGCGCCCGTTCGAAAAATTGGCACGCCTGAGTTTTCGACCATTGCCGTAACCGGACGAAACTGCTCGGAAGGACTTTTGCGACTCGCAGATGACATAAAACCGCTTGCCGGGATTGCCGTTTCTTGTGGTACTTGGGCGGGTTGCATCTTTGGCAAGATAGCAGGGGTTCCTTACTTCGCCTCGACGTACTTTCTCTTTATAAAGAGCTCGCGCCCTTTTCAAAACGATCGGGGCGATTTGCCCGTCACCCGTACCCACGTACTTTTGTAACCACGCCGGGACATCTTGTGATATCGCTTCAACCCGGTCGGGCAGTGCGCCTGCCGCGATGGCAATTGTGATGACAGAGAGTGTGAGACGGAGTGAATTCGGTAGCACCGGGAGATCTCCTGCTAAAATGTCCTCTGGGCCAGTCTACCACAATTCCTATCCAATCGGGTGCCAGCCAGGTGTACAAACGAAGCTTCCTGTTGCCTCAAATCCCATTTTGAATTTTGAGGGGCTTGTCGTTCATCGCGAACAAAAGTGCTGCGACGTTGGATAGGTGTTTGGACACTCGGAGGTCGACTTCCAAGTGAATGCGCGGATTATTCGTCGAAAGTCTCTGTTGGTAATCGCAATGGCTGCTCCGCATATTGCGCGAGGATAAACGGCGGCTGTGAATGATGCGGTCAGCAATCTTCCGCAGTTGCACTCACTTCAAATTCAACGCGGAGACGAGGTCATTTTGCTCAAGCCCAACATGGCGCCGACTTGGGTTGGCCAGCCAATCTCAAGTCTTGCTCGAAAAGCATTTTGGCTCTGTTGTCAGGGACGGCAGTCGATCGGCAGAAAATCCCATCTGTAGTCGAATTTCCTTGATGGGAACTCATTTAGTTGAGGAAATCTTCACCGAATTTACTTGCCACATCGACCACACGGTTATCGTCAGTTTGAATGGAGTTCGCGGGATTACCTCCGCCAAGTTCCGCCTTAGGAGAGGTCATCCAAAAAGCTCGTTGCCAGGGCGTCATATCGGCCGGCAGCGCCTTTAACACAGTTTCCATCAAAGGAAGCGGAGTACCGTCTTCTGCGAATTGAAAAGATGGGTACGCGTCGACGCCTGCATATGGAACAGAGAAAACTTTTCCAGTCCTCTTCCAGATCTCCCCTATTCGTGTGATTTGCCAGGAACCTTTCTTCCACTGCGCATGAACAGATCTATTGTCCAGCAGTGGATACTTCCGGGCAAATTCATCTTTGCGGATGTCTTCGACCGCGCAAAAAGGTTCTTCGAACTTGGCAAAATACATCTTCTAACCAACAACACTTGTTGAAACACACAAGCCCATACTGTCAGAAACCCAACTTCTTGAAAGTAAGATTGTTCACACACTGCAATAGGCTCTTCAGTGGAAGTTCGGATTTACATAATTGAATTTAAGATATTTTTTTCTATTTCAGTTCGAGGGGAAATCGTCATCTGCTCAGCGTGAAAGTTCACAATGCCGCAGATCGGGGCAACAATCGTTGCAACATGACCGTATTGATCACACATCATGTATGAGCCGCGTAGAGGTCTGCATCGAATGGGTTATACGAAGACTGCATTATTGATGGCCGCAATGACAGCCTTGTTCATGGGGTTGGGTTACCTTCTGGCAGGAGCGGGGGGCATGCTGTTCGCATTGGTGCTGGCAGCAGCCATGAACCTGTTTACCTGGTGGAACTCAGACAAAATGGTCCTTCGCATGCACAACGCAAGGCCGGTTTCATCTGGTGCCCATATGGGGTTGTCTCAAATGGTCGGGGATCTTGCAAAAAACGCAGGCATGCCAAAGCCCGCAGTTTATTTGATAGAAACACCCCAGCCTAATGCGTTTGCTACTGGGCGAAATCCTAACAACGCTGCCGTTGCCGTCACTACTGGATTGCTACAGACCCTCACAAGGGATGAACTGGCGGGCGTTGTCGCGCACGAACTTGCTCATATCAAGAACCATGACACTGCGATTATGACCGTAACTGCCACGTTCGCAGGTGCAATTACGATGCTAGCCAACTTCGCACTGTTCTTTGGTGGAAGACGGGATAGTGCTGTTGGCCTAGTGGGGACCATCGCGCTGATGATCTTGGCCCCATTGGCTGCGGGTTTGGTCCAAATGGCCATTAGTCGGACCAGAGAATACGCTGCCGATCGCGTCGGCGCCGAGATTTGCGGTCAACCTCTGGCATTGGCGTCTGCCCTCGAACGTATTCAGCAAGGGGCTGCAAGCATCGACAACGACGCTGCAGAGCGAAACCCGGCGACCGCACATATGTTCATCATCAATCCACTTCATGCGCACTCACGTGACAAGCTATTTTCAACTCACCCGTCGACGGCAAATCGGATAGCTGCGTTGCGAATGCTAGCCCAGCAGTCGAACGCAATCGATGAAAGCAACAATACCCGAAGCACTAAACCATCATCCAGGACTGGCCCTTGGGGGTGAAGGTCGCATGCAGGAACTGTTTCTGGTGGGCCTTGTCAGAAGAAGTCATCTTGAAGCGGACAGGGCTTTTCCAAGCCTTCGCCACAAACAAACGCTCTCCTTTGACGTAATTCAAAACCGGCCTCGAGATTTCCCTTTGATGACACCCGGCGTTTTTTTGATCTGCAGGAACGTTCAGGCATTGCTGTCCGGCTGGGAGGATTGACCATAAGTGGGAAAGCGATCCACCTCTGGCACCGTTTGGGTATACAAACGGGCTCTGATGAGCGCGAATATACCGAGGTCTGGCAGAGTTGTTGACGCGTATGAAATAACGTCCACGCTGCGCAGGCCCTGAAGCATCA
>NZ_WQCG01000018.1 GCF_013032505.1 Ruegeria atlantica | reverse complement strand
CCTGCGGAAATCAATTAAACATGATAAGGGATACTTATCGCGTGTAAATGGGGCGGTCAGATCCCGGGCCGGAGATGCGCATTTTTGGTCTTTTTTGCGTGTTGCGGCGCCAAGGACCTGATCTGCCATACCTGTCCGCCGCAGCCTGAGTTCTCCGCGGAGCCTGCGCCGGGTCCGCTCCGTTCCATGGACCATTGCCGAGGATCACAAGTTTCGCCTTAGCTCGGCTCATCTTATCCAACCAATTCACTAGTTATGGGTTCTTGAGGCTGATCGCGCTTTGTTCGACGAGGATCATATTTTGCGTGCATGTCATGAGTTCGATTTTCGAGCTTTGCTATGGCAGCGTGAGCGATGCTGGGAGCTTGGGCAAACCCTGTCGAAGTGTTAACGTATTCATATTGAGTAGTGCGTTTTTTGATTGGGGACAGAGTTATGGCAAAAGACACGATTGACCAAGGGCAACGGTTTTCGGATTCGGTGACTTCTGCGCAATTGGCTTCTGCTCTGGTCGAAACGCCTGATCTTTTTCGACTGGTGATCGATACCGAAGGTTTGGCCGCAGTCAATTTGCCAGACGGATTTGTCACCGACCGCTATGCCATTGTTGATGGAGACTTGTTCCTGATAGGGACAGATGGAAAAATCGTTGTGCTGCTATCGGGAGCAGAGAACAATTATGTTCTTCAGTTCGATGGCGTCCCGATCGCGGCGACGGCACTGACGAATGCCGTTGAGGCATTGGGCGAATGGGATCAATTGGGCGATATTCCGCGGCTAACCGTGGCTCAGATGATGGATTTGGGTGCTGCCCGACCCGGAACCGGCGAGCAAGAGCCCGTGAATGTGGGCGATCCCCTTATTGGTTTGGTATATAACCCACTGCTGCCGCCATCCGACTATCCATCCGATCTTCAAACGAACAGGAGATTCTTTGGTGATGTTCTGGCAGGCGATGACGATGATGGCGTGCCCGAGCCGGGCGAAAATGATATCGAACTGACAGGGCGACCTATCGCATTTGAGACCGACGCTCCCGTCAGCTTTCGCCCTGCGTCTTTTATCGATTTCAATCTGGAGCAGGCCGATATTGGTGAGGCTGTCAGCCGGGTCACGTTGCAGATCACTGGGCTGCCATTAGGGACAAGTACAAACTTTGGCCAGATCGTTGATGTTGGCGGTGTTGCGACACTGAATTTCTCGGGTAGCGAGGCGGATTTCGAAGCTTTGGTCCTGACCTTCCCGACAGACTTTTCAACCGAAAGCCGCAATGATGCACCTCCAGGCCCCTTGCAGGCGACAATAGCGATCGAGACGACATTCTTAGGATCGGCGCAACTGGAATTCCCAATCACTGTCTTTGCCGAGGGCGATGCCGTAATCGATGATACTGGGCCAGATACGGTCGTAGACGAATCCGATGCACCGACTACGTTCAAACCCTCTGAGTTACTTGATCCAAAAGTCACAGACATTGATGGATCTGAGGATTACCAGTCTTTAACGCTGATCGTGGAGGGGCTTCCGGCCGGGTCGACGATTGCGAGCCTTGGCTTGGTAGTGCCCGTTGGCGCAGAAGCGGTGGTCAGGCCTACGTTCAACGGCTCGACAACTCTCACCATCACAATGACGGCGGACCGGGTTTCGGACATTCAAGCCGCATATGACGGGCTGGAGCTGACCCTGCCCACCGACTTTTCAACCGAAAGCCGCACGGATCTTGGAATTGCAGGCGAACTGCCTCTGACCCTGACGCTGAGCATTCAGACAGACGAAGATGTATCGGCTGCAACTGACACGCCGAGTGACGGAACAGTGACAGCGACCCGGATCGTAGATATCGGCGCAGAAGGTGATTTGCAGCTGTCCGGCCCAGGCGCAATCACGATCGAAGAAAACGATGCGCCGGGAGTTACGGACGAAGACAACACGACCACGGCCCCGCTGGATGTTCGCCCAGCTGATGCCGTGACGGGGCAGGCGACTGATCTTGATGGATCTGAAACCATCGCCACGGTCGATGTTGTCATCAATGGCCTGCCTGCGAACACTAGCTATTCGACGGATGGTGGTACGACATTCCGAACCGCGCCGGCTGGAGCGGTTTTTACCCTGAACGGCCTTACCTTTGCGCAATACCAAGACCTGGTCATCCGATTGCCCGATGATTTCTCGACAACTACACCGCTGACCGGCAGCGCCACCTTCACCACGAATGAGGCGATCCTGGCTGGTGAAACGGATACAGGTCCAGATGATGGGATCGAGACTGGGACGTTCACAATCACTGTAAACTCGGAACAGGATGTCGAGATCACCACGAACGATATTACGGTGATCGAGGATCTGGGCACAGAAATTCCGTTGAACGTGGATGTGGACGTGACGGATATCGACGGGTCGGAGTCGATCACTTCTATCACCTTGGATTTTGCCAACTTGCCAGCCGGGGACACCGTTTTAAGTGACGGCACCGTTTTAAACCCCGCAGGCACGACGCAGTGGACGGGTGATCTGGCGACGTTGCAATCGCTGGCTGTGACCAGTCTGCCGACGCATTACTCGGGTGTGATTACGATCACCGTCACCGTGGACACCGATGAGGGCGACCCGACGGTCGCAGTCGAAAGCTTTGATCTGAATGTCACACCTGTTGCCGAACCAACAATCATTCTGTCCGTAGATGACAGCACTGCAAACGTCGATGAACGCGGCCCCGACAACTACCTTGTTGATGAAGACACATCCTTTTTGTTGCTGATCGACGCTGAAACACCGGATCGGGACGGCTCGGAAGCACTGACGCAGATCGTTATCGAGAACATACCGGTTGGCTGGGTGGCGAACGCGGGTGGAGTTGTTGACCCTGCGCTGTTCGAACAAGGAGCGGCGCAAATCGCCTCGGCAACGATTTCCGGAACGACGTTGACGATCACATTGGTTGCCAACGTGACCGATTTCGATGGGGCTATCAGGATGACCCCTCTAACCAATGACGATCGCGACGTCGAAACGATCGTCGGGGGTGACTTGGTTGCCACTGTCACTTCTCTGGATCAGGCTCCGCCTTTGCCGCCCGACACACAAACGGCAACCGACAGTGTGGATGTCGATGTAGACGCGATCGTGGACGGATTGAATATAGATACCCAGGATGTTGAGAAGACCGAGAACGTCAATGGACGGCTAGCCATTGAGGTCGATATTTCGGGCGTTGCTCTGATCGACAATGACGGCTCCGAGACGATCTCGTCACTTGCTCTGACCATCACCGTCGCAACTGCCAGCGACGCCTTTGATCCTTCGGATACAAGTCAACTCGAGCTACGCGTCGCCGATCCTGCGCTGGCGGGTTTCGTGACAATCACCCAGACCGGGTCCACTGCGGACAGTGTGTCGTACACATTGGCCCCGGCAGGTGGCGCCACGCAGGCGCAGTACACTGCAGCGCTGGAATCGTTGGAAACCGTCGTACCTCAACACTTCAGCGGCGTTCTGACGCTTGATGGTGAACTGTCCTGGAATGAAACGACGACCGGAGACGTCGAAGATGATCTTTCGGATAACTTCGACACCGGTACGTTTCAGATAACCCAAACCGTCAATCCGCGAGCGGAAGCGGATTTGACCGCATCGGTCTTTGTCCTGACCGCGGCTGAGGTAGCCGCAGGCAGCCCGACCTCTGTGCCAGCCAGTGTCGAAGATGGCTCGGTCAGCGGAGCTGAAATTCTTACCTTGCTGGAAAGCACGGATGATGGTTCCGGGCCCGGTCAAGTCAGCCTGTTTGTCGGCCTTGACGCAGAAACTCCGGATTCGGACGGATCGGAAGAGTTGGGCACGCTGGTCGTTGCCAATATTCCGACTGACTGGATCGCAGATTTCCTGACAGGTACAAACGTGGATCCGGGCGCATTTTTTTCGGTCGATGGCACGTCGCCTTTGGTTCCGGCGGAACTGGCCAAGATTGATACGGCGACTTACGACCCGGCAACCGGCAACTTGACGATCACGTTTGTGCCGGATGTGACCAGCTTTGAAGGTTCTATTCAGCTTAATCCGACATTGTACGAAGACTATGACGTCGATCGCGACAACGGTGATCCGTTCACATCTGCCGGCGACTTTTTTGGTGATGACCTGCAGATCACATTGACAACACAGGATAACAACACTGTTACCACGGACGATCAGGTGTCGGATGCGACCTTTGATGTAGACGTAGAACCGGTCAACAATTTCGCTGTTATCCTGGAATTGCCTGAAGGCAACGAAGGTGAAATCGACGCCGCTGGTGGTGTCTGGCAAATCCCGTTCGAGCCTATCATTCAGGATCAGGATGGTAGTGAGCAAGTTTCCGCAGTGGTCCTGCGCAATGTACCAGCTGGGGTCACGATTTATGTGCCTGACCCAGCCAATCCGGGTGGCCCTAAGATTCTGGCCTTGCTGACCGAAGTAAACACGCCACCGGGCTTCAACACCTGGAGCCTTGAGAATGGCGGTTGGACAGGCGCAGAGGTGCGCGGCATCCCACGGCATTTTGCTGGACCAACAAGCGCGACCGTCGAAGTTGTGACAACCGAATCTGACGGTGGCGGGACACGCGTGACTCAGCTGGCCGACCAGCTTTATATCGATCCGGTTATTGACGGCGGCGACCCAAGCGAGAGCTACACGACAGCCGAAGATACTGCTGTGTTCTTTCCGATTGACGGAAACCTGATCGACAACCCAACGAATTCACCTGAATCGCCTGAAGCCATCCTCGACATTGTTATTATCAGCAACATTATCCCGGACTCGGGCGGACGTGTTCCGCAGTTTTTTGATGGGCCTCCGGGTGATCCGGCTTCGATTGAGTTGTTCCCAGTTTTTGCCGGTCCGAGCGGCAGTTTGGAGCTCACGGTTGTGCAGGCATCCAACTTATGGGTTTTGCCCGGGAAAGACAGCAACGAAGACTTCGTCTTTGACGTGTCCTTGGAGTATTATGAAACACTCGACCCGTCACAAAACCTGGTTGCGACGGGAACTGCAACGCTGACTGTAACCGGCGTGGCTGATGATCCGATCATCACCTCACAGGACGAAACTGCATACACGGGTGCCATTGCCGGTGAGTTCAATCCAGGTGGCACAACGGATACGCGCCCGAATTCTGAACTGATCTACGGCTATGCCGGATTTTCCAATGCACCGTTCTTTTTGGACAGCCGCCTGCGGGACAGCGTCATCCAAAATGGTGTGACGAGCGACCAGCAGGATGAAACCTTTATCGCCGACGTGACTCCGCTATCCGGCGTGATGACCGAGATACTTGTGCCCCAAGGCGACCCGGCTGCGGATTTCGACGGCTCGGAAACGATTTATTACCTGATCACAGGCGTTGATCCCGCTACCAGTTTTGCAAACGCGACTCCGCTGGATGCAAGCGGCGAAAGTTATCTGGTCACTGAAAGCCAACTGGCCAACCTTCAGTTTGTCCCGACGGCCGTGACCGAAACGACTTACTACAACCTGACCTTCACCGCCATTGTCACAGAAGACGATGCAGACCTGTCCAATCTGACGGGCCTGACCATTGAAGAGATCATACTGCAGATCGACAGCCTGCCGGGGGGAGCCGCGGTGTCGGAAGAATTCAGTATTGTAGTTGTGCCCAACCCAGGTGGCGGACCCGACCCCTGTGAGCCCGAACAGGAACTGCCGTTGCCAATCCTGGAATTGGTCGGCAGCGGCGATGAAGACACCGAGATCGCGTTCAGGATAAAAATCACGCCGGTGCCTCCGTTTTATGACAGTATCGATGATCTTGTGAACCTACCCAACGGGGTCACGGGCAGCTTTGGACTCGGCCTTGATTTACCCGATGGTGCAACGCTCAGCAGTGACCCGCCCGGCGCAATTCTTTTTGACCCGGTCACCGGGCAATATGCAATCGACCTGAGTGTGCTGGGTGTCGATCCTTCTGACCCTACACAAACTGCAGGCTCGATCCTGTTTACCCCGCCCGAGCACGAATCCAGCCCGGCCTCGTTCCCGGCCGATGAAACCTTCGGGCCGGATGATCCCTATGACGGGCTGAACGAACTCGACTATTCGATGATCCTGGTCAATGCGACCTGTAATACGACCACAAGCGGGAATTCGTCCTTTGCCATCACGATTAACCCTGTTGTCGATGGCCCCGAGATCGTAGTGCTCGCGACAAACTCGGTTCTTGAGGATACGGCTTTCACGCCCAACATTGAAATACGCGGCATTGACCCCGGAGAGCGACCCGTCGGCGACATTATTATCGAAATCGATAGTACGAATGGTGGTGCCTTGCTGGACGGAGCGGGAAACCCGATACCAGGTACATCGGTGCCCGGCGGGAAGACCAGATATACGGTTACCGTAGATCAATTGCCGACCTTGCAGATTACTGCAAACGAGCATTACAGCGGCCCGTTGGACTACTCCGTGACCGCCACGTCCCAAGACCTGGACGGGTCCACCTTGTCCAACACGATCACGCAAACTCTGACGATCATTCCTGTCGCTGACGATCCATTTTTCAACTTCGATCAGACGCCAATTGATCCGGATACCGGACAGCCCTTTGTTGACCTTAGCGGAGCTACGCCGGTGATCACGATCATCGAAGATGTTCCATTCACATTGGGTAGTGTGTTGGACGCGGGCTCTCCTGATCAGGATGGGTCGGAAGAGGTGACGTTGGTTTTGTCCGGCGTGCCGGATTATTTGATCGTCACCGGGCCTTCCAGCGGCTTTATTAACAACGGCGACGGAACGTACACGATGTCAGACGATGCCTTTGGGCAGATCCAGTTCGTGCTGCGCGATGAGCACGCGAGGACACCTGACGGATTGGATTCCTCGATACCGGATGAAATTCCACTGACTCTGACCGTAAACACCCTGGAAACCGAGAATTCGGACAGCAACAGCGGGTCGGTTGATTTCATTATTCGGGTTCGGCCTGACGCGGATCTGCCAACGGTAACCGCCTCGGTAACACCCGATACGGGGGTCGAGGATGATGCGACTGTCTATACGCTCGATATTTCTGGCACTACGCCAGACCCGCATGAAACGATGGCTTTTGAAATCACCGTGCCGCCAGGTGGAAAAATCCTGTTAGACGGGGTCGAGCAGCCAATTGTCGGTGGTGTCGTAGCAATCCCGGGCAACCCCGTTGGCACGGATCCAAGTGGAAATGTCACCTTTGACCCAACCGGAACGGTGACCTTTGATCCACCGCTGGACTTTGCAGGTGATGTCACACTTGAGGTGGTGGCCATCACAACCGATACGGCGCTGGACGGCAGTTTCTCGGATTCTGAAAGTTCAGCACCGGCCGATCTGGACCTGACGATAGCGCCATCTCTCGATCTGGATCTTTCAGTTGATCCTGACCCGGATTCCTCGGCGCAGACCGGAGCGCCAATCGTGGTTGAACTGGGCATCGACGCAATCGTCACGGACACGCTTGGCATCGAAACGCTGGATGAGGTCGCCGTTTCGTTCAACGACCCGCTGCCAGCGGGCGCAACCGTTTCGGATGGTGTTCTGTCACCCGATCGGCAAACCCTGACGCTGACTCGGGGGGCGTTGACATCAGCAGAGTTCACGGTCCTTGTGGCCGCAGTGGCGGTCCTGCTGCCCGGCAATTTTGCCGGCGCGGTTGAAGGCTCAGTCGTCGCGACGACGAACCATGGCACATCTTTGCCCGTTGCCTTCAGCTTTGATGTGAATGACCTCCCAGGCGTATCCGGTCCGGTCGACATCACGTCTACGGATCCGGTGTTTTTCATCACCAACGCTGAATTGCTAGCAAACGCCAGTGACATGGATGCGTTGAGCATAGCCAATGTCGCATCGGATGATCCGACCAACGTGAGTAATGATGTGCAGGCAGCTGGTGAGCAGATCACCGTGCCGAATGCATATGTGGGAACGCCCATATTGACTTATGACGTCGTGGATGGCGGCACGCCTCCCGCCAGTGCTCAGGCGACTGCCAATCTGGATATCGATACGCTTCAGATGGAGGTCACGGGAACCACGATCACGGACCCTGCAGGTGCGCCGCGCGATCTGCTGGATGACGTAACCGGAGCCGTTGGGGGCAAGGACATAGCCAAAGGTACGGCGGGCAATGATGGTGTGGTTCTGTCCGGCACGTCGCCCTATGCCGAGATCGAAGGCTTCAGCTTGTTGGACGGCGATGATTTCATTGATCTCTCTGCCTCAAACAATGGCTATAGTATTGATCTGGGTGCTGATGACGATTGGGCTATCGGCAGCTCTGGGAACGATGTTTTGATAGGCGGATCAGGGTCCGATATTCTAAACGGCGGTGAAGGCTCGGACAGTTTGGAGGGCGGCGCGGGATCGGACATCTTCGTGATGACCGATCTGACCATGTCCGATGTGATCACAGACTACGAAGGACCCGCCGGAGGAGATCAGATCGACCTGACGACCCTGGTCAACATAGATCCTGGTAACCTGGGATCGGAAGTCACCTACGACAATACAAACGGCGAACTCGACGTGCGTGGAACACTGGTTGCGACGGTCAATACAGCCGGGGGCGGTTTCTCGACCGAGGTTGAGGTGATCTTCAACGACGCCAGTGGTGCCCAGCAGACGGCGGTGATCTGAAACTGATCACCGCTCCCGCAGCGCTTCGAACCGGGCTTTGCGGAAGGGTTTTAGAATGTAGTCGAGAACGGTTCGCTCTCCGGTCAGGATATCGACCGAAGCAACCATGCCGGGGCGGATTTCCAATCTTTGGTTGTTCTTTTCAAGGGCATTGCTTTGGGTTTCGACTATGATCGGGAAATAGATTTCTCCGGTGGCTTCATCCTGTTCGGCATCGACCCCAACGCGAGTCACCTCACCATCGAGCGCCCCGTAGACGGTAAAGTCGAACGACGTGAGTTTCACGCTTGCGGGCAATCCCGGGCGCAGAAAGGCCACGTCTTCAGGCTTTGCTCGTGCCTCGATCAGCAGCGAGTCATCGGCGGGGACAATACGCAAAACTTCTTCACCGGGTGCAATCACGGCACCGATCGTGTGGACGTTCAGCGATGACACTATGCCGTTGACCGGTGCTCGCAGGGCGGCACGGTTCACCACATCTGTCGCGCTCTTGATGCTTTCATCGATCACGCTGAGTTGGTTGAGCGTATCAGAACGTTCGATATTGACCTCAGCCCGGCGCTGTAACTCGGCTTCGGTGACGCGGGCATTGGCCTCAGTCAGGGCGGCCCGGGCTTGTTCCCGCTGACCGGTCAGCGCGTCGCGCTCCTGCCGCCGAGCGCTTCGTTCACGTTCAACCGGCAAGATTTGGGCGCGTGGGACGATGCCGCTGTCAGACTTGATCTGAATTTCCTCGTCCAACAGCGCAATATTCTCAGCAACACGATCCAATGCGGCGCTGAGCTCGGCAATTTCCTGAACGCGCTGTTGAACCTGTGCATCAAGAACAGCGCGTTGACCCAGATACGACGCGGTTCGGCTATCGAACAGGGCGCTTTCCCGTACAGCCAGTGAACTGTCTGGGTTGATCCCGGCATTTGTGAAATCTGGCTGGGCCGCTCCGGCCAACTCGGCCTCAAGTCGCAAGGCGCGAGCGCGCAGTGCCCGTTGCTGCGCGTGCAATTCGCCCAGACTGGCGGCAGAGCTAGTATCGTCCAGTCGAACCAGAACTTGTCCGAACTCAACCGCATCACCTTCGCGTACTGCGATTTCCTGAACGATCCCGCCTTCTAGGCTTTCAACGACCCGCGCCTGGCCCGAGGGAACAACGCGGCCAGTTGCGCGGGCCAGTTCCTCGATCCGGGCCAGCGAGGCCCATAACAATGCACAGCCAAAAACCAGCAGCAGCCCCACCAATACAGGGAACACCCACCCCGATGAACGACGCAGCCCGGCGGCATCGGAGCCTCGTGCGAAGTCAAGAAGTTCCCAATCCCGATTGCTCATGGCGACTCACCGCGGTTGTTTTTCGCCAGTTGCCGAAGGATGTCTTCCTTGGGTCCGTCCGCAGCAATTTTGCCCTTGTCCAGCACGATCAGCCTGTCGACCAGTGCCAGTAGGCTGCTACGGTGCGTCGACACCATCAGGGTCATCGGCCAATGCGCCAGAACTCGCGACAGGTTCTGAACAAAGACCTGTTCCGTTTGAGTGTCCATCGAAGACGTTGGCTCATCCAGAATCAAAACCCGCGGGCGCGGCAGCAGAGCACGGGCTAAAGCGACCAACTGCCGTTGCCCACCAGAAAGGTTGCGCCCACGTTCGGTAATTGGCATGCCAAAACCCTGCGGGTGCGCAGCGGCGATCCGGTCAACACCTGCCAACCTGGCAACGCGCAAAACGTCTTCGTTAGTTGCGTGCGGCACCCCAAAGGCAATGTTCTCGGCCAAAGTACCAGAGAACAAAACCGCCTCTTGCGGGACCAACTGGACGTCCTTGCGTAACCTGGCCGGAGCCAGTTGGGCCATATTCAACCCGTCCAACAGAACCATACCCTCGGTGGGCGTATAGAGCCCGGACAAGATGCGCACGAGGCTTGTTTTGCCGGCACCAACTGGTCCGATGACTCCGACCCGCGCCAACGCATCGCTTGTGAAGGACACCTCCGTCAGTGCCGAAACTTTTGTCCCCGAATACTGCAACGAGACGTTTCGTACTTCAAAGGCACCTTCCTTGGCTGGTGCATTCAACGACGCCCCTGCTGCCCCTGTGTCCGACGGTTGTGACATCAGCTCGTTCAGGCCGCGCAGTGTCGCAATGGCAAAGCTGGCACGCACAAACAGCCCAGACAAGGCTGCGGTGGGGGCCATTGCCCGCCCAGAAAGGATCATGGCGGCAATCACCGCTCCCATGGTCAGATTACCCTCTAACGCCAGATAAACGCCGATCACCACGATCCCGATAGAGGAAAGTTGTTGGGCAAATCCCGTTATGGTCGTCGCGAACGTAGCCAACCGGCGACTGCGTTCTTGCGTGGTTGCAGACTCTGAAACCATCCGCTCCCATCGCGCTTGCATCCGGCTTTGGCCCGATACCGCCTTTAACGTCTCCAGATCACTCACAGTCTCAACAGCAACTGCATTTTTGACGCCCGTGACCTGACGGTCGGAGTCGGAGGCCTTCCGCAGAGGCACAAGGATCACAAGCCCCATGATCAAAACGAGGCAAAACGCGATGGCAGGCGGCCAGGCCAGTGGCCCCCCGATGTAGGCGATGACACCAATAAACAACACGGCGAAGATCAGATCAGTCAGCGAGGCCAGGGTTTGCGAAGAAAAGAAATCCCTCACCTGTTCATAATCTTTGAGGTTGTTTATGAGCCCGCCAGTAGGTTGCGATTGCGTATCCAGGCGCAGATCAGCGATATGGCGAAATATCTCGGACGACACAGCCAGATCGACACGGCGCGCAACCTTGTCCACGACCCTTGCGCGCACCCATTTCAAAATCGCATCGACCAGCAGCGCCAAACCAACCCCTGCGACCAGGGACCACAACGTGATCAACGCGGCGTTTGGAAAGACCCTGTCGTAAACGTTCATCGTGAACAGAGGCATTGCCAGTGCCAGAAGGTTGATCATCGCCGAGGCCATGATTACCTGCATATAGTCGGGCCAGAACCGGTTCACGACGCTCCAGTACCAGTGGCCAGCGGTGTCGGACACCGCGTGACCAACCTCGGAACTGTCATCGACCTGCAGCAGTAACGCATGACCAACGTAGCGGTCGGATAGCTCGCCAACGGGCAGTATCAGCGGGTCGTTCGATCTTGTTGGCCAGATGACGGTGGCTTGCTCTCCGTCAAGGCTTTGCAAAACACAGGCATCGCGCCCGGATAGGAACAAAACGGCAGGCAATACTGATCCGGGAATATCGTTTAATTCGCGACGTGTTAGATGGGCGCGAAAACCCTGCGCCTCAACCGCTTTGACGCCTTCGGTCGGTGTCAAAGACCCGTTGCTGTCCAGCGGGCGTCCTGACATCAGAACTTCGACTCCGGTATCGTGACCGACCAGGCGCATGCATGTGGCGATGGCGTTCGCCAGCGCGTCTTTCGGGGTCTCCTCAAACTGCCAGCCTTGCTTGGTCTTTGCCGAAGCGCGACCACCAGAGACGACACGCGGAGCTATGTTCACACGAGTGGTTGCGGGGCGTTCTGGCGGTTTGTCGGTAGCGATGGGGCTGGCTCCGGCTAAAGCAGGGTCGTGTCAGTCAAGCGATTTCCTCCAATCGCGGAATGTGCTCGCATCCAGCCTCTGCTCGCCCCCCGTCTGGCTGCGTGGTGTCACATTCAGCTCGTCGCGGGCATAGACGCGGCTGTCCTCGGGCGGTTCGATACCCATGGTTCTCAATAACACGCCGATCGAAGCGAGTATCCGATAGCGCACGTAGTTTTCAGCCGATTTGGCGTTCACAAGGTTCGCTTCGGCCTGAAATAGGGCGTTTTGCGTGTTCAAAACATCCAGCAACGAGCGCTGACCGACAATGAATTCCTGTTCATATGTGTCGCGCAGCTTTTGCGCGATCTTGACCTGAGCAGTTATTTTCTGGGTCCGTCGCTGTGCTGTCCGATAGATGGAATAGCTCTGGCGTACCTCGTTTTCGACATTGCGGGTCTGAGCCAGCAATCGCGCGCGGCTCTCGCTGACACGGCGTATCTCTTCCTGGCGCGCGGCCCGTTTTGAACTGCCCTGGAACTGGTAACGCATGACCAGACCAATTCGTGCATCGGCTACGTCGCCTTCATAACCACCGACGTCCTCACCAACACGGCCGTCTGCTTCAAGGAACAGCTTGGGAAAAGCATTTGCATTCGTACGGCGCGACTGGGCCTCGGCCGAGCCGACATCTGCTTGAAGGAACCGGATTGTCGGATTGTTACGGCGCGCAATCTCAAGTGCTGCATTCTGATCCGCCGGAAGGGAGCGCCGAATATCCGGTATGGTCGAAAGCCCTTCGGCATCAACCCCCACAACAGCGATGAACAGGTTCTTGACGTCATCAAGGTCAAATTCGAACGAGATGATTGTATCTTCAGCCAGGATCAGACGTTCTTCGGCCTGCTGTAAGTCACCTATGCCCACAACGCCACTATCGTAGGCGCGTTGAATCCGCTTGAGTACCTCGACATGATAGTCCCGGTTCTCGCGGGCAAGCCGCACAAGAGATTGGACACGCAAGACATCTGCATAGAGACGTATGGCTTCCAAAGACAGAACCTCGGACCGCTCTAGTACACGCAGGGCCGCGGCGTCGATCCGATAGGCCTGACGTTCGGTTTCCGAGCGTGTCTCTCCGGCATCGAACAGCAGTTGGGACACCCGCGCGCCAAGTTCATAACCGCCGATCCAGCCGTCGGCGGCGGATAGATCTGGCGTAGTGGTGCCGTCATTTATGCTGCCTCCCGCGAAGGCATCCAATTCAAATCGTGGGGCCCAAAAGCTGCGCGCTTGCTGTAGTTCAAATTCGATGGCCTGCTTGTTGGCTTCGGCAGCCGTAATCTCGGGGTTGGTTTCAAGGACAAATAGAATCGCGTCTTCCAAAGATAACGCATTGGCAGAATTCGGTGATGGTATCGCCGCGATGCATATAATTGCCGTACCGTACAGGAATTGGCGCATGGATTTCCTCTAGAGCTAACCTATTTGGAAATGCTGTTAGGATAAATTTACAAGAAAGATTGCCTAACAACGTGCAATTGGCAACAAATATTATGATACTTGAAGGAGACTCGCCTGTAGCGGGAGTTGATTTTACCATAATATACCAGCCTTTGAATTTTTCAGAGGCTGTTTACTGAACGAGGTTGAAATGGTGCATTTATTTGGGCTCGTCCGACTGGTGGTTTTTCTGGTTTTGTCTCTGGCGCCGGTCGGCGTCCTGGCAGAGGTATTCGGAACGGTAAACTTCAATTTCGACTCCGATCAGTTGGATGCAGAAGGTCAGCGGCAAGTCGCCGAAATCGCAGAGCGCCTCAAAGCAACCGACAGTTACAAACCAACCGTGGTGGTTGGCTATACGGATGCGGTTGGGTCGTCGGGCTACAATCTGGACCTTGGACAAAGACGGGCGAAGACGGTCGCGCAGGCGCTTGTCGCCGCCGGCGTACCCGTTGATCAGATCGGCGATATCTCGAGTCGCGGCAAGACAGACCTACTGATCGCTGTCACAACAGCGGAGCGTCGCAACCGCCGCGTTACGGTCGGCTTGGCGGAAATATTGGCTGCCTGCCGGAGCTACCGGGATGTTGCGCTTTCAGAAAGTGCCATTGGCGACGAGTTGCAGAACGACCTGATGGCTCGTTTGCAGGTTGCGGTGGCGCAACATGACCAATTGACCAACTCCGGTCGAAACGGCCCTGCATTTCAGATGGCGGGTGCCGCACGCGAAGATTGTGGCAAAGCCGTTGGCCTTGATGCCGGGTCCATCCGTAAGATCGAATATGCCAAACGGTGTTTCTGTAGCTCTGCCCGGCTGGATGCGGCTTTGGTACAATAGTTTTTATTGACGGAAGAACTGCTCATAAAGGAACTGTGTCGCAATTTTTGGAACGGCTAGAGTCGGCTCTGTGGCGAACTCGGCCTCCACCTGTCAGGTCGAACGCAGTTCCAGTGACGCCTATTATGAATATGGCAGAAGCAAACCAATAGAGTCTGAGTTTGTGAACGAGCCCGAACAAGGTGTTGATGGTGTTTGGTTGTCCCCCCAGAAATGGACAGGCATAAGCATCTCGACGACATCGTGGAACAAGTTGATCGGCCAATGGTTAATCAAACGCTTTTCGTGCGAGGTATGAAACCACTCTTTTGCACGATTTCCGCCTTAGAGCGCATTTAAGCAGTCGATGAGATCCCCAAAAGGCAATCATGCCCGGAACCTATACATTTAAACACTACGCAAAACTGTCAGCCAACGTCAGATCCCATCGCTGAATTGATGCAGGGCGCCAAAGCTTCGAAAAAACCTACTTAGCTTGCCATCTCAATCGCTATTGCTCTGGTTGGAGCTTCTCTCCGCGATGACCTCGGGTTAATCGACGTTCATTTGGGTGGACCGAGTTATTTTGGTTTGTAATGTGTGAATATGATCAAAACAACCAAATCCACCATACGTACCTCGTGTCCCCGTGATTGCTACGACGGTTGCGGTATCTCAGTTGTATTGCGTGGCGACACAATATCCCGCGTTGCAGGTAACCCGGATCACCCAAACCATCGCGGTCCACTTTGCGGTAAATGTGCAGTTGCATACAACGGTGCCTGGTTGGATGAAAATTCCCGGTTACTCTACCCGCCATTCGCGCTCTGCGCCCGGCGTGGAACAAGGGGCGCATCGTCGGTCAGAAGCGTCCTTTGAAACCAAAACACTTTTGGGCAATCAGGGTGCGACTTGAACTAGCCGAGAACTATCGCGACCTCGCTTTGTTCAACATGGCCATCGACAGCAAGCTATGTGGCTGTGATCTAGTGAAGATGAAAGTGGTCGACATCATGGCGTCTGGTCAAATCAAAGACCGCGCCTCGGTATTGCAGAGCAAAACACAGAAGTCCGTGCGGTTCGAAATATCTGAGGGGACACGCGCGTCTGTCGGGAAGTGGATGGAAGATGAACTGATGGTCGGTTCTGAATATCTATGGCCGGGTCGGTTCCATGAGCGCCTGCATATTTCAACAAGGCAGTACGCATGGATTGTCCGCGATTGGGTCACGTCTGTCGGACTGGAAGCAAGCGCCTACGGAACCCACTCGATGCGGCGGACGAAGGTTGCGCAGATAAGGCGTCGCCGTGGATGAGCATTCCGTGACGGTCCGCATGGCCGACAACACGATCATTGAAATCCGACATGACGGGTCGGTCAAACGCCGCTCGACGGAAGACGAAACCCATGTTGAAGCGGATGGCAGCATCTTCAAGTTCACGGAGTTTGCCGAGGCGCATATGACAGGGGACGGGGTGGAAATGACCTGGCGCACTGAGGACCGCATTGCCACGATCACAGCCGACGGTGTTGTCGATCGCGCGCGCAAGCGCTAGCCTGGTATCAATACCTCGAGACTTTCCTTCGGTTTAACTTGTGGCCCGCTTCGGTGGGCCTTTTTCTTGAAAAGCCATCTCCCAGCTATTGCCCGCGCGCAAGCCTTGCCGCTATGGGAATGCGTCTGGCCACCAAAGTGCAACTCCTGACCCGTCGCGCCAAATTGTGTCCGCCTGTTGACCGGAACCGCGTGACCGCGGATCCGGGTCGAGCGGTCTAGCCGGAAGCAGATCGGCCGCTACAGCCTTTCCCTTTAAGCGCAGGGAATTTCTTTTGCTTCCGGAGCGGACCTTAGTTTGGCATGCAGAGAAGGTCCGGAAAGAGTCCTTAAATTCGCCCGCGCGAAGAGACACCATTCGTCTCATCAATTTCAGAAAAACCAGTTTCAGCCCTTGGTCGAAAGCATCGCAAGCGCCAATGCGATGTCGCCTAAAACCCAAAAAGTTAAGGCTAACCCAGTACTATCCACGGAGGTTAATTTCTCAGCTGTTTGTGGTAACTTATCGCCTAATTCAAGAACCGCTGAGTTAAATTTCTCAGAACTGGCGGCTGTCCATATTGCCATAGGAATATTGAATACCAGCATGGCCAATTTTACGGACACCCTAAAAGAATTGCCTCCTGTACCTTTCGGCAATGTTCCACAACACGGGCACAGCAAAGCCGCTTCCCGCTGAGCTTTTGTAGGTGGTAACTGACGAAACTTACGCATAAACACACCAAAGCGAACCGTTTACCTAAGGTAAACTTATCGATAATTAGGGTTGCGAGTCTAGGTTTTGTCTCTCAGGGGTTGCGCAGTTGGCCGTGTTTCCAAGTGCTTTAGCAACGTGAGCGTTGCAAAAAGGCTTCCAATAGCAAAAAGCTCGAAGGTGTTGTCACGTTAACTGTCGTTCGGTTGCTCGTGCCCGTAATTGGACCTAGGTGACATCGATGAAGTCATCGTCAATCAGCTACAAGCGCCACCGATTTCCTCCTCAAATCATCGCGCACGCTGCGTGGCTGTA
>NZ_WQCG01000017.1 GCF_013032505.1 Ruegeria atlantica | reverse complement strand
AAATACTATGACGATGTCGATATCGCGGAAAATCCTGCAGCGGATTTGTTGGGGTGAGGAAATACCCAATCAGCTCAATTGGCCCCCTGCCCTTCCCCCTATTTGTCTTGGTGCGCAAGCTGCTACCTTTTTGTGCCAACTGCTCGCTATGAAAAGCTCAACTTGAGGCGGAGCATTCAGAAGAGTTTTGTGCGCGTGCCTACTTTTTTGCACGACACTGCTTCATCGGCTAAAAGCCCGAGAACCGCGTCAACAAGGTTTACAGCTGTAAACTACTTTGTTCTGATGCAAAGCGTATGTAGTTTGCAGCTTT
Source organism: Ruegeria atlantica (assembly GCF_013032505.1). Classification (GTDB taxonomy): domain Bacteria; phylum Pseudomonadota; class Alphaproteobacteria; order Rhodobacterales; family Rhodobacteraceae; genus Ruegeria; species Ruegeria atlantica_F. Next base: position 26,319 of record NZ_WQCG01000017.1, on the reverse strand, counting down.
GTAGAACCCACAATATAAGCGAAGATCCTTGACTTAGGACAGTGAATCACGGCTGATTGTCTCAAGTGGCGCAAAAATGACCACATTCTTTAATTTGAGGCAACTACATGATTCCCGTGACACCACTTGCGGCAGAACGACCATCGGCTCTCGCCACGGAGATTTCTGAGAGATTAAACTCGGCTATCCGGGAACATCTTCTTGCGGCATTTGCCCCTGACAACACCAAATCACTACGCAACTTCGCAGCCCCAGAAGCGGCCGAACTCTTAGGTGTCTCAGGTCAATTCATGCGCAAGGTTCACGCTGAAGGATCGATTCCTGAACCAAAAGACGTGCGCAGCGGTCGACGTTACTACACCGCCCATGAGCTTTGGGAGGCTCGCGAAACGCTTGAGAAAACCTCTCGCAAAAAGGGGCGCTATATCCCTCGTCGGACTGAAGGAGAGAAACTCCAAGTCTGGCAGTTGATGAACTTCAAAGGTGGCAGCAGCAAAAGCACCACAACAATTCACCTGGCTCATTATTTTGCGCTTCGCGGTTACCGTGTATTGGCCGTTGACCTGGATCCACAAGGCTCGCTTACATCTATGTGCGGCATCAGCCCGGAAATAGAGTTTGACGGGCTGACGATTTACGATGCTATTCGATATGAAGATCCGGTAGATATGGCGGACGTTGTGCTTCCGACATACTTCCCCGGTCTGTCTGTGGCGCCGTCACGGCTTGTTCTTTCCGAATTTGAAACAGAATCTGCCGTTCATTCCAACCCGGACCATCCGTTCTTTACGAGAATACGGAATGCCTTGGCCCAGGTAGAAGGCGATTTTGACCTTGTTCTGATTGATAGCCCACCTCAACTCGGATTCTTGACAATAGCCGGGATGGCCGCCGCCAGTTCATTGCTTGTGCCACTGACACCTTCGATGCTGGACGTGTCTTCGACGGCTCAATTTCTCGAACTCGCTGGTGCTTACATGGCAGTCATTGAAGATGCCGGCGCTACGCTCGAATACGATAACTTTAAGTTCCTGATAACGCGTGACGAGCCGACAGACGTACCGTCTCAACAACTGGCTTCGTTCATGCGAGCACTGTTTCAGGATCGCGTTATGTCAGCTACGGCCCTCAAAAGCACCGCAATCAGTGACGCCACAATGCTCAAACAATCAATTTACGAGGTCGTGCGGTCGGAAATGACACGCGCAACTTATGATCGGGCAAAGAACTCAATGGATGCGATCGGCTCTGAGGTAGAGCAAATGATCCATCAAGCATGGGGACGCAGCTAATGGCTAGAAAATCGCTTAAGGAGATGTCGGGGATCGCAAACACCATCGCGCGCTCTAGCCCCAAGGCCATCGACAAAGCCCCAAAACCCAATGCCCCTGCACTTGGTGCGCTTCAGGGCTCTCTGGCCGCAATCAGGGAAATAGACCCTGCTCTGATCGACGATTGGGGGCCAGCCGATAGGCTTGGTGAGTTTACAGCTGTAAACACTGACGAGGAAGACGATAGCTTTGAAAGCTTAATGTCGAGTATCCAAGACGGTGGCCAACAAGTTCCCATTCTTGTCAGAAAATCGAAATCCGACGGTCGATACGAGGCAATTTATGGGAGGAGGAGGCTCAAAGCCTGTCGTGAACTCGGTATTAAAGTCCGCGCCAATGTTCAGGATATCGACGATGCTTCAGCGCTTCTCGCCAAGGGGCTTGAGAATGCTGCGAGGCGCAATCTTTCCTTCTACGAGAAAGCACGTTTCGCAGAGGCGATCCTGACCTCGGGGCATGACTCTGCAACGGTGCGGCAAGTATTGAACCTATCGAAATCAGGGCTGTCTCACCTGACAAAAATTACGCAACATGTTCCTGCAAAGATTGGTGACATGATCGGCGCGGCCCCAAAATCAGGCCGCCCAAAATGGACCGTGCTTGCAGAACACTTCGTTGCAGGCAAGCTGGCGGAAGATGAAGCGGCGAATCTGCTTGCAACCATTGAGCCATCGATGTCGTCAGATGATCGGCTGGAAATGCTCCTAAAAGCAGCTGCCAAACGTGGTGCACGACAAAGAGAAGGTGCAGCCGAAGTCAGCCCAATTGAAGGCGTTACAATCAAATCCACCAACGGATCACTAACTGTTTCGGTCAAAAGGACCGGAGCTAACGCTGGCTTCGCAAGCTGGTTGGACAAAAACATGGCTGAAATCATCAAGCGCTCACACGCTGAGTTTACAACTGTAAACGCCGAGAAAAAGAACTGAGGACGAGCAGAAAGGAGGAAGGCAAACAAACAAAACCCCCGAAACCGGAGCTTCGAGGGCTGCTGCGCAAAGCGCAATTCTTAGATTAGACACCTAGAATCTAGCAGCACCCGAATCGCCACACAAGAAAAAACGCTCTTGAGCGAACGGGTAATTTTTGTCTGCCGATAGATAATCATGAAAACACTAACAGCATCGGCTCCAAGTGGAGCAACCTTGTCGGGAACGACAGGGCAGGGGAGTAGTACGCCCAAAAAATGGAACCTTCTTCGCGCCGTTGAAGAGGCCAGAGAGCCTCTTGGGTTAAAATCCACAACTCTCAATGTCCTGAGAGCGATGATTTCCTTTGTGGGCGGTGATCAGATTGCTGCTGACCAAGATGATCATCACATCTGCTTCGCTTCCAACGCGGCGATCGCCAAACGAACGCATGTCAGCGTGCAGACAGTTGAGCGTCATATCTCGACGCTGGTTGAGCTTGGCCTTGTCCGCCGCGTCATGAGCGCAAACGGCAAGCGATGGGCGCGCCGGGATCGACAGGGCAGGGTGGTCGCCGCAACCGGGCTCTCCTTAATGCCTTTGTCTGAACGGCACGCTGAGTTCATCCAGGAAGCCCAGAGGCATGCTGATCGAGTTCTGGAGTTCACTGTACTCCGCGACAAGGTTTCAGCCGCTCTGGCGCGCCTCAGGGAGCTCCTAGCAGACGACACCAAAATCTCGGGTTTGATAACCACCGCACGCAATGCTCTGCGTCGCAAACCAGATGCGAATGTGCTCAGCGAGCTGCTGGTAGAAATCTCTGTGGAAATCTCCGAGATAACACAGACAGAAACACAAAATTTGAGGGCCAGTGACAGTGAAATTGAGGGGCATAAAGAGGACTCTTTGAATCCGAAAGTTAGGAAAGAGAAACTTTCTCAGATTCAGATTTCTCCAGACCAAATGGAACGCAGTTTTCCACGGCTATGCTCAGAACTACGCTTTGCTAAAGATCAGCACCACTGTGATCGGCTTATGGATGATATCGCAGAGTATCTACGGCTTGGCCAAACCTGGTATGCAATGAAATCAACGTTTGGCCCAGCTATTCGCTTCATCGTTCTCGGATACATCTTTCAACGTGCTGAAAACATACAATCTCCAGGGGCTTACCTGATTTCGTTGCTGGCTAAGATCGAAAAGGGAGAGTTGTCTCCAAAGGCAATGCTCTCGCGGACCTCCAATGCTACCTAAATTTGAGAAACAGGATGAGATTCACCGTTTTCAGCTTACACCTCCAATCGGTGATCAGGTTGCAGGGTTTGAAAAAGGTGAGCTATAGGATTGACCTCTATAAATCACATATCCATAAATAGTGAGCTATAGAAAGGAAGCTTATACCTCACGATGTGGAACTGGCAGAACCCTGACTGGCCGACCTTTCGTTACGATGCCGCAAGACTCGAACCATACGAGCAACAGTTCCTGTTGTCCTCAGGGGAAGTTCTTGGAGCGGTTCATCATGTGAACACATCGGATCGAGATCAATTGCGTATCGACCTGCTAAGCGAAGAAGCGATGAAGACCAGCGCGATTGAAGGTGAGATGCTGGACCGGCTCAGCGTGCAATCTTCCTTACGTCGGCATCTTGGGCTGGCTCCCGACAGTTATCCGTCCAAACCGCGCGAGCAGGGGGTTTCTGAAATGATGGTGGACGTTTATTCCAACTATTCGGAACCACTGTCACACGACACCCTGTTTCGGTGGCATGGCATGCTTCTGTCCCATGACAGGCATCTGGAAACGATTGGATCTTACCGGAGCCATGAGGATGCAATGCAAATCGTCTCAGGCAGGCTCGACCGCCCAACGGTGCATTTCGAAGCGCCACCTTCATATCAGGTTCCAGCAGAAATGGACCAGTTCGTAACCTGGTTCAACCGGATCGCACCAGATGGTCCCGAGCCCTTGCGCGCCCTGACCAGAGCCGGATTGAGTCATCTGTATTTCGAGAGCATTCACCCCTTTGAGGACGGCAATGGCCGGTTGGGTAGGGCGCTGGCTGAAAAGTCCCTGGCACAAAACATTGGTCAGCCAAGTCTGATTGCACTCGCTTTCACGATCGAGCGAGAGCGTAAGGCTTACTACGACCAACTCGAACGTCATCAAAAGACGCTAGACGTGACACCATGGCTTATCTGGTTTGCCGAGACTGTCCTTACAGCGCAGCAGGTGACTCTTGAGCGGGTTGCGTTCTTCATATCCAAGACGCATTTCTATGACCGTCATCGTGATCAGTTCAACGTCCGGCAAAGCAAAGTAATCGCACGTTTGTTCAAAGCTGGGCCGAAGGGGTTCAAAGGGGGATTGAGCGCCGAGAACTATATCTCGATCACAGGAACGTCGCGCGCCACCGCAACGCGGGATCTGCAGGATCTAGTAGGGAAGGGCGCTCTGACCCGAACGGGCGAACTCCGGTACACACGCTATTGGCTAAAGTTGGACCGGGTAGGGTAAGGCGTCGCCGTGGATGAGCATTCCGTGACGGTCCGCATGGCCGACAACACGATCATTGAAATCCGACATGACGGGTCGGTCAAACGCCGCTCGTCGGAAGACGAAACCCGTGTTGAAGCGGATGACAACACCCTTTTGCATATGCGGCACGTCGCGAACTGTGTATTCCTGACTTTCAGCGCTAGGTGGCAAGTAGCAGGCGAGCGGACGAAGCAGTCATTCGAGACGTCGATATGAAAGTAAGTGATCGGTCAAATATTTGTTCAGCGATGTTCGAAGCACTTTGATAAAGTCTCTTTCGAGACGTGATTGCAAACGATTGTCACGGTAGAGAATAGATATTGGCATCGGTTGTTCCTGCCAGTCCTGTAGTAACTGGTTCAGGCTGCCATCTGCCAAATCCCTAGCGGCGGCAACTGTCGTGGAGATTGCCACGCCGCGGCCAGCAATGGCTTCGTTTGTGACGTCACGAACATCGTCAATTGCAAGATGCGGTTCAAACGGTTGGGTCCAGTTCCTGCCGTCTTCATGACGCAAAATGAGTGGCACGTGTGGGCCGGGTGCGATCACGATATGGTCGCTGAGTTGGTCAGGATGCGCAATTTCGGAATGCGTCCCCACATATTCTGGCGATGCGACTAGAATACGGCGGGTTTGCCCCACCCGAACAGCGATCAAGTCACTGTCGGGTAGTCCGCCTATCACCAAGGCCAAATGCGTATCGGGGCCCAGACGTTGGATGGGTTGATTGTTTAGCGCCAAGTCAAATTGCGTGTTTGGGTGCGCCTCCAAGAAGGCACTGATTGTTTGACGTACACCCATATGCAACAAGCTGGCGGGCACATGCAAGGTCAGGTGCCCAGCGTAGTCTGAATGCCAGTCATCCAATTCATTCAAAGCCTGCGCCACACTCTGCATCGCCGGTCGAAGGCGCGCGTTCAACTCATCACCGCGCGGAGTCAAGGAAAGCCGATTGGCGCCACGATCAAACAGCTTCTCTCCTATGGCCGCTTCCAGATTAGCCATTCGGCGGCTAAGGCTAGGCTTGGGTGTCCCATCTGCACGCGCGGCTGCCGCGATAGAGCCATGATCCACCACGATGAGGAACAGACGTAGATCTTCCAGATTAGGTTGGGACACTAGCTAATGCTCCTCGCAGGGATCAATTTTGACCCCTAAAGGGTCAAGTGCGCATCTATGTAGAGTTAATAATGGACCCTACTTCTCCGTCAAGACGCAAGCATGGTGCGAGCGTTTTCAACTTCGGAGAAAGACCAATGACTACTCAAGCAACAACCACCGTTTCGACTTACCTCTTCAATCGCATGGCCGAACTGGGTGCCAACCACGTGTTTGGCATCCCGGGTGACTATGTCCTGCCGCTGTTCGACGAACTGATTGATGGCGACCACAACTCCAAGCACGTTCTGGTGTGCAATGAACTGAATGGTGCTTACGCAGCTGATGGTTACGCCAAGCTTTCAGGCTTTGGAGCGATGGCTGTAACGTTCGGGGTCGGCTCGCTCAGCACCGCAAACGCAGTCGGTGGGGCATATGCCGACGACACCCCCATCGTCGTCATTGCCGGCGCACCCAGTGTCGAAGTGATCACCACCCCCTCGCGTCGCAAACTGCACCATGTAATGGGTCAGGACTTCGACGCTTACCTCAAGGCCTTTGCGCCCATCACCGTCGCGGCGCACCGTTTGATGTCCGCAGAAACCGCAGCTCAGGAAATCGATGATATCTTACGCCTGTCCTATCAATCAAAAAAGCCGATCTATCTGGAAATCCCATACGACATCCAGACCGCGCAAATCCCGGTCGCCAATCAGGCACTGGACCTGACGATGCACCAGTCCTCGGATGACGGGTTAAAAGCAGCCGTTAACGCCGCTGTAGCCGTATTGGAAGAGTGCCGCACCCGCACTGTCGTAACAGGCCATTTGCTACAACGTGAAAAGCTGATCAAACCCGCAAAGATCCTTGTCGAAAGATTGAATGCCGGCGTGGCAACGACCTTTGTCGGCAAGATCTCAGATTTTGAAGGTCACCCCAATGCCGTAGGCCTTTACATGGGTGCAATGTCGAATGACGCGACACTCAAAGCCGTTGAATACGCCGATGTGTCGATTGCACTGGGGATGTCATTCAATGAGTTCGACACCGGGGTCTTTACCGGCAAGATGGGCTCTGATCAGCACAACATCTGGGTCGATTTCGATCAGGTGACAGTTGACGGCACTGTGTTCGATAAGGTCTATCTGCGGGACTTTTTGCCAGCTCTGATCAGTGCGGTCCAATCCATCGAACCGGGTGGCTTGATGGTCAGCAAGGATGACCGCCGCTTCTGCTTCCAACGCTCAGACGCCTTTGAACCGACCGATGCACCTCTGACCATCGACCGGCTGTTCGTACAGTTCTCAAACTACGCGAAAGAAGGCGATGTCTTTTATGGCGACACCGGTGGCTACATCAACGGCTCGCAGGCTGAATTCCCGGTCGGCATGGACATCTACGGTGTCGGCAACTGGGGATCACTGGGCGCTGGCTTTGGAATGTTCACGGGTGGTGTATTTGCCAAGGAAGCCGAAGATCGGCGTACTTACATGATCTCCGGTGACGGCGCATTCCATATGACCGCACAGGAAGTTTCCACCCTAATCAAATACGATATCGATACGGTAATCTTTATCCTCGACAACGCCGGTTACGGTGCCGAGCGCCAGATCTATCCCGGCAAGGAACGCAGCTACAACAACACGCCTGTCTGGAACTATGAAGAACTCGGACCTGCGTTTGGAGGCGTCAAAGGTGTTAACACCAAGGGCTATGTTGCTCGCACCGAAAAAGAAATGGCCGACATCCTTGAACAACTGAGTGAGCCGAAGGGCGTCAACATCGTACGCATTATGCTCGACCCATGGGACAGCGCTTCATTCAATGTCAAATTCAGTGAAGCCCTGCGCCACTAAAGGCCACAAGTACTTAAGAGCTTAAGAAGCCAAGGGCTGTTTAACCCTTGGCTTCTTGTCTCTTGAGTAGTCGACAGAGCATGTTTCAACGGGCAAAGAGGGGTTTCATGGCTGTTTTGCGATGTTAATTGCTTCACCACGACCGATCAGAAACGGCGATCAGAGGCTCACTGCTGCCATTCTCTACTGTGGGCATCGATTGGAGGTAAGAGCCCGAAGCTGCCCTTGATCCCACTTCCGCCTTTAGCTCATGCAGCGGGCCGCAATCTGCATATTCCGGACATTCAAACTCCAGTGTTGGATAGCAGGTAGGCGGACCATTAGGACAGAGCTTCAAGTAAAGTTAGAGAACTTGAAGCGTAGCGAAGGATGTAAGGCTTCTCATTTGGCTCACCTGACGGTTGTTCCTCTCCGAAGAAAGCGACGTAGCAATCGTGGACTTGCAATTCATCATTGAACCAACAATGGACTACTACACCGTACTCCGGACCAGCGTCTTCAAATCCGTCGTACCTAACTCGTATGCCTGCCTTTAGATACACTTTGCGTGCCCTCATTTAGCTCTTAAAAACTCACGCTTAGCGTAACGTGATTCTCCGGTGCTAGACATGTGGAATTGGCCGCAGAACATTGGCCGTAAAGTCCTGGATTCAAGAAGACATTCAACGTCTGGATTGCGGGACAAAGCTGCCATCTATGACTGTTCGTATCGCAGTTCTTCTCGAACCCGCATCAGGATCTCACCTAGTCGATTGTAACCTAACCCGTCCGGCCCAATACCCCAATATGCATCCATCGGCGCGTTTTCGGCGATGTGCGCATTTCCGGTAGATAGAAGAAGCTGTTTTGGGTGATCGTGGGTGCGAAACTTGCATCTGACCGCATCCAGCATGATTGTATCTTTGACTTCTTCCCAGTCTTGTCGCAATGGGATTTTTCTGGTCATACCAAGCGCCTTGGCATCCTTGGGTTTTCCGCAAGCTCTAATCCGTTCGCGGTACTCCTCATTGTGGAACTTCATCGCCTGAAAGTAGTGCTCAACGGTTCGCCACCAAAGGCCATCGATAGCAACACCATAGAGAGCAAAGTTCGAGAACTCGGAGAACGCGTCGGTCTGCGCGTAAAAGTAGACAGTATTTTCCGGAACGTGATTCATAGAGAAATGACTGCCAGATTTAGTATAGATTGCAAGTGGGTTTAGGCTCATCGCAGACATTCTCAGTAGAGGGTTCAGACAGGTGGTTTGAGCCCCGAGCTGCCATTGGTCATTTTCCTCAATTCAGATAATCATGCTACATGCCGCTGTGGAGCCTGGGCTCTAGTCTTGCTCGCCATCTTACCAAAAGCGGACATCCAACGGATTTTGGTTAGAAGCGTTCTCAGCGCAATCGTTCCCTAATTGTCTACAAGTTCATTGACTACAATCTACGGATTTAATACCTACATTACAAGACATATTAACTACGGAAGTGTAGAAAAAAGTGGAACCTGTAGATAATTCGGGGCAACGTCCGCCTATGAAGATGGGAATCGGAACACCTGCGCAGAAAAAGGCGCTGTTTGCGGCTGGGGCCGAAAAGGTGATTTTCCATCACGAGGTGGACAGTCTGCTTGAAGATGAAGCGTTGGCGGCTCTGGTTTTTCGCAAGGGCGATACGATAATTCTGGTGCAGTCCAACTTGCTTCCGATCGTCCCGATGAAGGCCATCGCCAAGCAGGGCGTCACGTTCGAAATCCCCGGCCACGAACCCCGCACATGCCCGACAGACGAAAGCATTCGCGACCTGCGCAGGCTCGAGCCGGTCAATGTCACTGTGGAAAAGAGAGAGGCGCGTGGGGCAAAGCCGGTCTGGCCGGTTCCTACGGCCCCGCAGATCGAGACCATCGTTTCGCTGTGGCACACACCGGAAATGAAGCGTAGTGCGGTTGTTGCGCGCGTCCGGGAGATCGTTGGCGCGGAAGTGCCGGACCATTGGGTGCGCGACCAGGTCATCAAAGCGACTGGATCGGGCGCGCGAAAACCGCAATAGGAAACTTAAATGAGCAATGAAAACCCAGATCAAGGCGATCAAAACAAAGATTATTCAAAGAGAATTCCACTGGAAGCCCTTAGCCGGGTGTCGGAAAAAATTAACGAAAAAGCCGGCGGGCTAGAGAACGACAAGTGTCCAGTTTGCGGCAGCGCTCACAACACGGTATTAGAAACCGAGTACTCGATTCCTGTTGGTCAAACTGAGCCCCTGGTGGGAATCGGACCTCACGTGCCGTCTTATGCAACGGCTTGCTTGAATTGCGGTTATTTACGCTTCTTTAGCAAGCTTATTTTGGACAGGATAATAGCCAGTGAAGCTGCGCCCCGAGAAGAGGGGGGAGATGAAAATGGCTGAGGTTCGTGGGGCAAATGGCGCGGTTAACTATCAAATCCAGACGTCGCAGCCTGAGGTCATTCAACGACATGATATTTCCGATGAGGAGCTAGATATGTTGTGTCAATCAAGAAGCGATATGGCACTTGAAATTCTGCTTGTAGCATTGGGAAGCGCCGTAGGAACATTGCCTGTGGCTATACCTACCCTCTACAGTGCTTTTGCCGTCAAAGGGCCTATTAATCTTACGGCAGGATCATTGCTTCAAATCTTAATATTCTTCGGGTCTCTAACCTGTCTTGCAGCCACAGGTGTTGTTTATGCGCGCCGTGCAAAATCCTCAGTGAGCTTGAGAGATTCAATCCGAAGAAGAACTAGCGGAAATGATGGTGATCTGGCATGACCGAGGAACAACTGTCCGAGCGTATCAGTGAAATCATCTTGGACATCGACAAGATGGATGGTCGTAGCCTGTACGACGCAAAGCAAAAGCTGCGGCAACTAGAGCGCGACGTAGCGGCTGAATTGCGCACCTTGCGCGAGGATCGGGAAAACCTTCAGGCGCAGATGGGGGTGCAAATGGCTGAGGAGCTAGCGGCACTCGGTCAAGGTTCACAATAAGGAGATTGTTTTGACTGTATTCTTTGGCCAAAAGGGCAGACCGATTAACGAACTCGAATCCAATTTGCGGAAACACTTGGGGATTCCAGCATCGATAGAGGTCGTCGAAGAAGAGTACGCAGGCGAGGAGCTCGGTCTGACGTTTGACTTAGCTGGCAGTAGTAATCAGCTCAATATCGTAGCGACTGCCAACAAGTTAATCTCGATTGCTCTTTGGGTAAGCGTCTTTGAAGGAGATGACGAGGATGCCGAGGAAGTCTACAATTCGTACGGCACAATGCTTTCCGAGGACGAGGCGCGCGAGCTGCTTTCTGACATCGAGGTCAATTTGCCGGTCTTTCGGTCAAGGGCAATAAGCGAAGGTCCACAATAGGGAGTGACTAATTTGGTCGACGAATATCAGGAAGCCGTTTCTAGGGCGATTCAGCTCTTGGAAGATGAAGGTGTATGCCTAGAGTTAGATGTCAGCACTCATTTTGGCTTACAAGCTGCTCGAGCTGAGTTTCAAATAGCTCTCAAGGAAAGTGGGTGTGAAGTTAACTTTTTGGTTAGTGGTTTTCAATCAGGTGATCCCCACGGTTACATTTACTACATTTACAATACGGATATTTGCGTTGGCCTTGCAGCAGAGGGGAAGGCTAAGGAAAGACTAAAATCAGTCTTTCTCGCAACGTAGGTGGCGAAAGGAATGCGGCACAGCCTACGAATTGGCAACCTGTAGACAACAAATAGGAGCGAATGTCGACCGGGCGGGCATTACAGTCATTTTCGCAACCAAGGGCTGACAACGTTTTGCTATTCCTCTACTTCTAGGATGTTTGCATGCCGGAGGACGTGATGGCTAGCCTGAACACTCTATCAAAATCTGAACTCACTCGTCGCGTTGCCGACATTGCCACGCTTGAGGGCGAATTCCTGCTGCGCTCTGGAGAAATTTCTCATCGCTATTTCGATAAGTATCGTTTTGAGGGCGATCCGCTCATACTGAAGCCGTTGGCTCTAGCAATGAGTTCGCTCTTGCCCACGGATACGGAAATTATCGCGGGGCTTGAGTTGGGGAGGAATACCCTTGGCTACAGCAATTTCCCTTGAGACGGGGTTGCCAGCAGCGTTCGTTCGAAAGGCAGCGAAGACCTACGGAACGTGTCGCGCAATAGAAGGCCAGGATATCGCCGGGAAAAAGGTAACGTTCATTGAGGACGTCATTTCCACGGGTGGTGCGGTTGCCGATGCTCATCAGCTAGCAGTGCAGGAAGGTGCTGACGTTCTCGCGGTTGTCTGCGCTATCTGGCGGGGAGAAAGCGTTCCGACCATTCAGGGCGTTCCCACTCTCGCTGTTCATCCAGTATTTTTACGTGCTGAATTGGAGCGCTAAAGAATTTCTGGTGCCAAAGGTTTTCTGGAACACGGGTTCGCAGCGGACATTCGAAGTCAACAATTAGGAGCGACTGGGAATCTTGCCGCCATTCGTTAAAACCGCACCAATGGCCGGATATCTCTCGCAACCTCATCCAATCAGCGACAGATATCGAACATCGTTTTGTAGGCCTTTTCACCATTGTCAGTTTTAAAATGCCCCTTAAGGCCAAATCTGCTCTGGTTCGCAGTGAACGAGCCATCAAAGTTCACTTTGTCGGAAGAAAGAACCTGCTTTCTAATTTTGGAATGGTCACCCTTCAGATAGACACCCCATCCTTGGTCGTCCTTCATCGCAAAAGCACTCTTGTCTGTACTGAGTGAAATTTTTTGCCAGTCGAAATTTCCTGTTGATGTTGGGGGATTAAGTTGAACAAAGATTTTGCCTTCGTTGTCCACCATCAAAACCATTTCGCGTTTTCGCCCACTTGGAACAAAATTTGTTGCCATCCAACAATACTTGCCATCTTGAAAAATACTCCAATGGCCTACGGTCTTCTTCTTGTAAAAAACACCCTGGGCCATCGAGACGCCGCCAATCATCATCGTAAAGGTCAACAAGGCGATGATGCGCAAAAAATTAATCTTCATACTCAAATTCTCAGATGTTCAGGGCAAGATAGCCAGATGCCCTTCATTCGCTACTAGACCAAGCTGAAATAGTTTTACAATGAAATCAAGTGGGTTGAGCCCGTCGCACTGCCGACAACTTTGGGGTTTCTGCCGCTTCCCTGCTGCCATCTTGCGACAGCTTTCCTTGCTGTAGCTGCCGTTAACGACAACTAGAATTGCAATAGCCGCGAACGGCGGCTGCGTTGCATCGAGCCCTGACTTGCCATTTCGACTAGCGATAAGAGCCCATTGCCGCCATTAGTCACCTTTTGACGTCTCGCTGGTGCAGCAAGTTTAGAACCGCGCACTCCGGACGTTCAGAACTAGGAAGCAGATTGCAGTTGAGCGGACAATCCAGACATTCTCCAATTCGAGGCGAATGTCTGGTTCAGTTTTTGCGTTGAGTATACGCTATTCGATCAGCCGTGCTGCGACGTATCCCACCAATGCGCATCCATGAACTGCGGGATCGCATGCGTTTTACCGCTCAGTTTTCCGACGGTGCCTTCAGTCAACTCAAGCGACATCCATGCCTCGGGGGCCGTCAACAGGTCCGGGTAGGGCGTATGCTTGCCGGTTGGGACAAACCCAAAGCGGGGGTAGAAGGTCGGGACACCCAACACGAACACGGCGTCGGTCCCGATGGATTTTAGGTGCTCGATGCTGGTCTCCATCAATTCTTTCCCGACACCTGTACCCTGATGGTGCGGCGACACCCCGCAAGGGGCCAGAAGGTAGCATTTGGTATCGCGGTGGTCCGCGAAGACAAACGGCGTGAAAAGCACGTTGCCCGCGAGCTTCCCCTCTCGTTCAACACTGATCGAGATTGTGCCCGGATGGTCAAGAAAGTCTTTGGCTAGCTGTGCAATCGCCTCCCCCATGGCTTCACCGTCTGCTTTGCCAAATGCCCGTCGGTGGATGTCCAGAATGGCGTTGATGTCTGTTTTTTTCATAGTGTTCTCCTATCGTTGGTTCATTTGGGCTCGTACGGATTTGATCCCGAGCGCAGACGCGCGATAGGGGGCACCGTTTTTCGAACGGATCAGGCGTTTTTTAAGAAGGCGCTGAAAGATATTGAGGGTGCAGTCAGACAACACATGACCACTGCGCGTATAGCAGGTGACATCATGTATTTTGCCGTTTGGCTGGCGTTCATATTGGATGGACCCGCCAAGGGCGAGTTCATGCAAAACACGTTGCTCGTGCTTTGAGATGTTCATTGGGATGTCTCGATTTTATAAAAGTACAGAAACAAGCACACTCAGCATCACGCCAAAGTGTGGTCATCAATGTTGGTGTTCCCGAATTTACTTCGCCAGGAACGGGCGTTAGGCCCGGGACTCTTTCATAAAATCTCCATAATGCGAGGCGCTACGCCTCAGACGAGACGGTCAAATAGGCATTCAATCGAGTCGCGTCAATATGGGCGGCGGTCTGTTTTAGGGAGGCGGCGTGTCTCAATGCAGACTTTCGCCGCGACACGCGTTTGTGGGAGGAATGGGCTCGGTGCAGCCATTCTCTGCGACGTCCCCAATTAGTCGAATGAGCCCTAACCAGTCATCGATCACACATCAGTCTTTTGCATGTGCGGCACGTCGCGAACCGTGTATTCCTGACGTTCAGAACCAGGTGACAAATAGCAGGTGAGCGGACAAAGCGACAGTTTGCAGCAAGCACGCCAATGGCTGCTTTCAGTTTTCTTAGAGAACCCGTAAGTAAAAGCCCAGTATAGCCCAGCTTTGATCGAACAATGAGTGATTCCACAGAAGACATTTACGATCCAGCATTTGTAGCCAACCTCTTTGACCGTTGTTCATCCAGCTATCGAAGATGGAGTGCAATTAGTTCGTTTGGTTTTATCGCGATATGGAGACGTCAATGTGTCGCTCGTTTAGCCGCTCCAAAAAATTCCAACCCTATCGTGGTTGATTTGATGGCAGGAACAGGTGAAGTCTGGCCCTATCTGCTGCGCCGCTTCCCCGGCTTAGACAAGATTACAGCTTTGGACATCTCCCACCGCATGCATCTTGAGGCAGTTGATCGGCTACACGGTGCATACGCTGAAAAGATCATTCATATTGAGGCGGATGCTTTAAAAACCGACCTCGAAGCCAATTGCGCTGATCTTTTGGTATCTACATTTGGGCTCAAAACGTTCAACGCTGACCAACAGGCAATTCTCGCAAGGCAGATTTCTCGGATATTGAAGCCCGGAGGCAGTTTTGCGTTGATTGAAGCGTCGGACCCGAAAGGCTGGGCACTCCGTCCAATCTACCGGATCTACCTAGATAAAGTACTTCCGATGGTTGAGCGATATTTCCTTAGAGGTGCTAATGACTTCAGCATGATTGGAACTTACACGCGAAACTTCGGCGATAGCACCCAAATGGCAAACGCTTTGATAGAGGCTGGCCTATCAGTCGAAATCAAGAAGCACTTTTTTGGTTGCGCAACCAGTGTTGCGGGCATGAAGCCAGTCGGTAAGGAGTAGAATTGCAGACACTCGCGCACAGCGCAGCATCAAGCACTTTGGGCTCAAGACGGCCGTTCTCGGAAGTCGCTGATATGTATCCGGCCTTTTTATCGGCACGCGGACCGTGGCCATTTTGAGGTTACGCTCGCACCTTGGTCTCATTAGCGGACAGGCCGTGATGGCCATCAGGGCTCTCAGACTCTGGGGGCGGCATTGTTCCGTTCCATGCGTGTGAGGTTTACGAACATCTTTGTCGGTGGCGGATTCTCAGATCGCAACCGGAAAGTCTTGGTCTCTCCTGTCAAAGTCGGTGCCTGATCGCAGCACGCTCCATGCGATCCTGGCCAGTTTGTTGGCGAGCGCACCCCCGAAGCTCGCACGCTGTGCCTTGAGATCATCGAAATTGCTGATTTCAACCGTTGAGTTCGGCCTCGAACACCCCGATGGTTTTCAGAATGTCATCGAACAAGGGACTATCCCCGATGATCATTTCTTGCATCCCGGCATAGTCCCGACGCAGCGCCGTTTTCAGCTCAGGGTTCGGTAGCAACTTTAGTGATCCAGGCTTGGCACTTTCGTAGTTGGCCCAGGCTGCTTTGAAGAAGACGGACTTATGGTGTGCAACCTGATCCAACAATTCGATCTTTTCGATAGCGCGGGAATGAGTCTCATGGGTGATCAGCTGGGCCATGTCGTAATAATGGCGCGACATGCGATCAGCGAGAGGTTTGGCAACGTCCTGATAATAGAGCATATGCAGGATCGTGGCTTTTTCCCAGAAAGTACGCTCAACGCCCAGGACTTTCACATCAACGTCACCCGCGCCCAGCAGGACTGGAAAGGCCCGATGCACATAAGGTGAAATCCTGCGAGACTCGGCTGGAAGGTGAACCCCACGAGCGCCAAATTCGAACCGCACCACCGGCTGGATGTAGCCGCTGGCAGCATTTGTCTTAGATGGATAGGCGAAGAGGAGGGTTTGTGCATCACCTGGATCGACCGATAGGGAAAAGTCTTGTTTCAGCGCGGCGCTAAACTTGACCTCGATTTCTTTCAGCAGCGGACCAGAGACTACTCTGATGGCCGTATCCTGAAGTTCCTGCAACAGTTGCTTTTGTTTTTTACCGGAAAGGGCAGGGTTCTCAGGGTCACGCTCGCCCTCGAATCCGAGTTGGGCACGGTCGAGTGAGAGGTCCACGTCTTCTGAGAACCGATGGATGATGTCATAGGCTTTGGACAGTGATGTCCCGCCCTTGAAGATCATGTGAGCGCCAAAAGAGGGCAAGGCGAAAAGATGTTTCAGCGACCAGCAAACCCAGAAATCCTTCTCGACGATTGCTTTGGAAATGCCAAGCTGGGCGGCCGTTTCCTGAAACGCTTCTTCACGGTTCTTAGGAGTATCGTTGGCAAATTGGTCCAAGGTCAGGTCCGCGCCACGATTTGCTGCACTACCGGGTGCATCCAAGCCGGAACATATCTGCTTTGTTTTGCAAGCAATGCCCGGTCCTTACCATCCAGATTGCGCGCCAGCGTGTCGACAACCCGGCTATCCACCCGGCTTTTGCCGACATAGCGTAACGCCTGAAATACGGCGCCGGTTTTCTGGCCTGCACCAACTAGTGTTTTGGATGATGCATTCCGGAACTGGATGACTTGTCGACCGACTTTCTTGGTGCGGGTCGGGCCGTCGGTCATATAAATCGGCTTCGACGGCACTTGGGTCGACAGCCCCAACTGGTTGGCTGCCATGGCAGGGGAGGGCTGTAGAACCTGATTATCCTTGCGCGCAATCGCCCTGGCAATGTCATCGGCTGACGGAGACAACAGCCCTAAACGGGCGCTCTTTCTTGGATAGTCGTAAAGCCCACGCGTCAACCGTCGGATCACCCCTTGATCCGCCAAACGCGACAATGCCTGATCCACGCTTGCTCGGGAGCCGATATCCAGAAAGTCCAGTGGCGCAAAGATTGCGCCCCGGCCTTTTCCGATGATGCGTTGTTTAATCGATGAAGTGATCATAGTTTTCTCCTTGTCAGAAAATATAGTACTTTTTTCTGACTTTCAAGTTAGGAGAAAACCGAGGTGATTGTGTAAGTCGGGCGGGAAGCGGGCTTTCGCTGCGAATGCGAGAAGGTGGGCACCGACTGAAGTAAGCTGCCGTTCGTGGTGGCGCGAACAGGAGTGCAGCAATTGACCATCATCCATTTGGTCGCGAGCAAGGCGCTTAAGCCTGTATGCCCTAAGAATTTGCGGCTATATCCCAGACTGCGATTGAAGGGCGAGGCCAAGGCATGTGCGAAGAAGAAAATAACAACGAGGAGCGACAGCCTACGCCAGGCATCGACTTCGTCGTCACGCGAGAGCAGCTTGACCTTGTGGACGTGAACCGGACGCTCGCAGCGGTTGCCAGCGTCGAGTGTTTTGATGTTAATCGTTGCTTGACTGCCCTTGATGGTGAGTGCCCAGAAGAACAGTTGGCTGCCATCAGATTGTTGTCTGGTTTGACCAGCTATCATTTCGTCCCTGATCATCCGACTGAACCATTCAAGCCAATGTGGACAATGGGCGATCGTCGCTCGCTTGTGCCAACAGACCTCCTTCAAGAGCAGATCGACGTAATCGCGGAGTTCGCACCAACTGTTTCCCACTTGGGATTGCGTGCACGACTATGCGACGTTTCTTGGTTCATGCAGAGAAGGCGTCGCGAGATGGCAGAAAGCGCAATTGCCGCTTATTGCGATCTGGTCGAGGCGGTGCTTGCAGGTAGAGCGACCTTTTCTTTTGAGAACGGTTCGGCTTGGGGCATTGGAGCAAAGAATGCCTTGGTACGAGCGGCTCGTATTTCGCACGCTACACGCTGGGAATTACCTATTTCTCAACGCCTTCGTGACCTAGTAGCTGAGTTGGTAGCTACTGCGCATCATGATGGACGTGATGATGATTTTTGGCGCATCGCGGAAGTGGACCTAGACCACGGGATCACGCCGCCCACGGAAGTGGCCGCTATGGCAGAAGCTCTCGTCGACGGTGAGCGATTGACAGGCAACCCTGATGCCCGACTCAGTTTGTGGCAACTCGCTGCGCGCGGCTACCGAAGTGCCCGAGACGAGGAGAATGCCCACCGATGCATGGTGGCCTCCGCGGAATGTCACGTTCAGAAGGCCGACCTTGCAGGCTCACCGATGCTCGAAGCGGCATTTCTTCAAGATGCGATCCAAGCCCTTCGCAACTACCCAAACACGCGGGCACGTCGTGAGGAACTAACTGCACGACTCCGCGATGTCCAACCCGGCATCCGAGACGAGATGGGACATTTTTCGACTGAGATCGACTTGACCGAAATTGTTGAGCACTCGGTCGCAGTCGTTCGTGGTCATTCTTGGCCTATCGCATTGTTGTCGCTCGTGCTTTGCGAGCGGCCTCCAACTCCGGGTGAAATCAGGCAAACTGCTAACGAACACGCGCAGGAGTTTCCGTTGCAGGGCATTATGCCGATGCAAGTCCACGACTTTCAGGGTCGGGTTGTTTTCCGCGCTCCGGGCATGGGCGGCGATGACGCGGCACAAGAAGAGCAACTGCGGTACCTGATGGCTTTCCATCGAGGGCATTCTCGACAAGTCACTGTGGCCGGTGCGATCAATCCGATCAGACGAACGATAGCGTCTGAGCACTTGGTATCCAACGATACGGTCTTAGAACTGCTGCGTGACAGCCCTTTCATTCCGGGGGGGCACGAATACATCTTCGCCCGTGGAATTTGCCTCTTTCTCGCTGGGGAAGACATCGAAGCGGTTTCACTTCTAACGCCACAGCTTGAAAACTCGCTTCGCCACATCCTTGCGCTCAATGGGCACGACACTACGACCGCGGATGCGGATGGGATACAAACAGAAGCTTCGTTGTCTATTCTGTTGAACGCTGACCGGCCTTGGCGTGACCTATTGGAGCAAATTATTCCACCGCGCTACATCCATGAGATTGACTTGCTGTTCAATTTTCCGGGTGGGCCGTCCGTCCGCAACCAGGTAGCTCACGGCAAAGTCCCAGCAGGCGGTTTTTGGGATCACGATTTTGTCTACGCCACCTGGCTCATTATCCATTTGGCAATACTTCCAATGGCGGGGCGATGGGGAAACGTGGAGGAGATATTCGCCCGTGTTACTGGCCTTTACAGAGTTGCGGATGTTGACTAGGAGCCTGAGCAGTAGCGGCCCTAGATTTCTAAACGCTCTGGCTGGTAATTTGGAACCTAGTAGACTTGAGGAACATGGGCAAGAATAACAGCCTTCACGATCAAAACTTGAAAGCCAGAGTATCGCGTTTAACGACTGGTAATCTTCAAGTTGATGACATCGCCAAAATCTACATTGGCAAGCGGAACTCTTCGTACGGACGCACAAGTTTTCGAGAACTGGCCGACTTCATTGCACATCCTGACCTTCGCGTTCGAGGTCCGGTAACCGACCGCATTCGCGATATGCGAATAACTTTTCGCCCTCTTGTGGACCGGGCCATTAAGAACGAAGGAGCCCATCTGAATGATGTGATTGCCCGTTGCGAGTCCAATTTTCGGATGGCCGATGATGAGCAGATTTCAAGAATCTCGGGTGGTCGAAAGCGACAACAAGTACAGCGTGTTTTGAGTTCAGCCGTTCAGAAGATGAAAAACGGCGAGCTCGAGAAGCTCAGTGACGATGAGCAAGACTTGGCCATAGCCTTCGGAGACCGAGTGATTTGGAACCCGGCACTTCGTGCTCAGGAAGTTTTTGACGATTTCAAGTATGTCCTGCTCAAGAACCACTTGCTGGAAATGGAGGAAGCTCACAAACTGGATCAGGCCAGATCATTGGTTGTACTGCACGCAATCACGGTAATGCACGGAGCAGCGTTTGACCTTGGGGATGGTATGACAGGGGAACTACAGGCAGGATTCCAAAACCCAGATGGCTGTTTGGAAGTTACGGCGTTGCTGAGCCTGGAAGGTTATTCCAAAGGTGTTTCCATGAAAGTAGGGCTTTTCTGGACCGACCTGCAGGGGGTTGAGTTCGTGGATCCGTCTTTGATGAAACATCCTGGCCCGTGGAATTTTGGGATCGAACTCAAAGATTCACTTATTGTGCCTATAGGTGACGTGATCCCGAACGAAGACACGCCCGAGGGGACTGCAGTAATCCGTGTTAAGTAGCGTTTGAAGACGACGTACGCTGCATTTACCTTGGACGTCCGATTTGAAGTGCCGCAACGGCGCATCTAAGTCTGAGTTCCAACGACTGCTTTGGGCCATCTCGATGGACAATCGAAGTTCGTGAAAAGCGATGGACCCTAAGGATGCAGATATGCAAATTGATGACTTGGCTCAGCGCATTGATGCGGCATCTGATGACGGCGACACTGCTGCACTCGAAAGCTTGGACGCCGAATGCGCTAGTCTCCTCGGACCTGCAGGCCCTCCTGACGCTCTGCTCCATTACTTCCGCTCGAACGTCCAAGACGGGTTGCAATCTGCGTTAAACCCCCACGACTGGGCGTGGCGCCAACCCCACAAAGAGAAGCAGATCCTTTATCTGCGCAAGGCTCGCGAAGCTTTCTCACCCACAACTCTCGAGCCGTCTCGACTTGCTCAGATCGTCACCAACTTGGCCAACCAGATGAACACGTTGGGGCGTCCTATCGAAGCTTTACGTCTCTACGGCGACGTTCTGCGCACCAATCCGCGTTTTGCGATGGCCTTAGCGAACCGCGGCCTCGTGCGCTTCTGCTTCGCCCGCATGGTCCATGATGACGGACAACGTGCGGTACTGGCCGCTTATGCCTGTCGTGATCTTGAAAATGTCGTTGATCCAAAGCTTGAATGGGACAGTGCGCCGTCAAACATTATTCATCTCGTCAAAGCGAAGGCAGAAGAGATACGATCCGCCGTTGATGTCGATACCGTGCTTACCCAAACTGACCTTGACGGATGGCCGCTCGGAGACGGGGATGAGAAGACTTACCGCCTCCGCATGCTCGACCGGCAACTGTTCCTGAACCCTCTCGTAATGCTTGGCGCACATTCAATCGCGGCTGCCGACCCACTCCACTTACCAAGTCACACGTTCTCGCAAGGAACTGTTCCACCCCTGGTCGGGTGGTACAACCAGATGAAGCAGGAATTCATCGGTGCGCGCTTGCTGTACCACGAGGCTATGGAAGCGGAACCGCTGGAGGACCGCCCGCCACATTTCGCAGACGACGATGTTCGCCTCTACGACACGCTCGACTATTCAGCTCTTTCGATCGGCGTGGAAATGCGCCGGAAACGGACTATGCTAACTGAAGCGAACGGCCCTTTCCTGCCATTCACTGACCGGTCAGGATGCTGCGGTCGCAGCCCGCCCTTCGGACATTCGCGGCGGGGGCAAAATTGAGCTTCCGCCGAACTAGCGGTGCGGGAAAGAGATGCGAACAATACCCTCTGTAGAGACACACCACTAATGTAACAATCTGACCAGCCACTGCTTCTATAGACAGAGACCAAAAGAGCCGATGTTGGCTAACTCACCCAGATCGAAACACTAGGTCCATTGGTATAAGTTTTTGATACCGAACCATCTATTCTTTGATGAAGGCAAGAATGGCTTGAATGACACGAGTATCGGAATGGATAGCGGTGTGGCTAAACCAACGCATGTCTGAAACCGTTATGACCAATGAGCGTCCTGCAGGTGCCTGTGACACTGTCACACTACCAAAGATTGCCTGACCTAGGTCGGCGCGCGAGCGTATTGGAGGAAGTACTCCGACAACCAACAGGACAAGCGCGCGGAAAACGCCAACCAAAATGAATATGACCGAAGAAAGAAAGACCAATACGGCGAGCAATAGTAGAGTCACCACAAAAAAGTTTTTTGCCAAAGTACCGACGAAATCTTCCGCTGCGGCTCCGACATCGCCAAGGTACCCCGCATCAACCCCAACAACATTTCCAATCCAGAGAGCAACGAATACGATGCCTGGACTGATGAGCACTAGAATGAAGCAAACGCCAGAGATTCCGAGCGCAATTCCAACTACCCTTGATTTGCGAATGGTCCCTGCGACCAGATACTGCACTGCATAGATGACCTGCTGAATAATTGAAGACCCCAAAACTAGAACCGACAAAATTGAAAACGCTTCGTCCATTGAGTAGTTAACCGCCAATACTTGGTTTTCTCGTTCTATCGGGCGACTCAGGAAGGTGTGGGGTGCATTCGCGGTAGAGGGTGGCAACCATGAGTATCCTAGAACACCAACCATAAAGAGTGCAAAAGGTCCGAACTCAATTAGTGAGGGTGGCTGTGCCCATTTCCAACCAAGATACTCTCGCATAGCAGCATCCTCTGCCACGGCATCGCCGAGAGCTGCAGCGGCAACGGCAATTTGATAGAATTCCTCGGCCTTTATCTCCGAAAACGCCTGGAATAAGAGCCGAGGAAGCATCATTACTGCTAGACAAAGCCCCATCAATACCCACCCGTGATCCACTCCCAGGGTGTTGCTTAGGATCGCCGCCGTTCGCGGCCTCAGTTGTCGCACCTGCGGCGAATGTCTGCTTGGTGGCGCTTTTTCCCGAAATCTGCAGCCCCTGCGAAGGCGAAGCGATCCGCCGGGAGGGCGGAAAGTGTGAATTCGCCGCAATGCGGCAGGAATCTGAACAGGTCGCGAAAGCAGACCTTTCGTCACTCAGATCTCGGAGGCTTCGCTGTTTAGTGCGCGTTTGGAGACGGAGTTTTTGCGGTTTGTCGAAGAGGTGCCGACGGCGCGTGGTGTATCTTTGGCTCGGTTCGTCCGGGCCGTCGATTGGCGACGGGCGCGGGCCAGGGCTGGGCTTAGTGCTTCGATGCGAGATGTTGAAACACTATCGGCACGGTCCGAGACCGGTGCCAGATTGACACCACCAAGTATCAGGAAGATATCAGTTTGAAGTAGGGGGTTGGGCTTGCCTGTCGCCCGAGCGCCTTTCGCACGGCGGTTTCAACCGATGATCGTGACCAAGCACCTGTTGCGGAAAATTGGCCAATCTCGCCGGTATCGAAGACCATGACCACGAGATCATCGCCCCACCGCAGCAAGTTGTGGCCGTCATGGCGGGTCGCGGTCAAGGTGGCTAGGTCGAGCATGACTTACCATCGCCCGTCATACTTAACGCGGAATGAACAATGGTTGACAATCTAAGCGCGCGTGATCGGTCGGCCGTGATGGCGCGGATCAAACACAAAGACACCTCGCCCGAGCTGGTGATCCGGCGAGGGCTGCACGCGCGGGGTTACCGTTTTCGGCTGCACCGTCGAGACCTGCCGGGCAGACCGGATTTGACGCTACCGCAGTATGGTGCGGTGATCGAAATCCGTGGCTGCTTTTGGCACGGCCATGAGGGCTGCGGTCGGCGCCCGAAATCTCGCCGAGAGTTCTGGGACGCCAAGATCGACGCCACTCGCAGCCGCGACGCGCGGAACCTGACCGCGCTTTGTGATCTAGGCTGGCGCGTGTTGGTCGTGTGGGAGTGCGCGATGGTGGGGCCGGGTCGGATGCCATCCGACAGATTGTTGGAGGCGGTAACAATATGGCTGCATAGCGATGCTCAATCAGGTGAGATCACGGGCACGCGGCCTTAGTTGTGGGGCGCGGTCACGACCAAACAGACCACTGTCCTTTGGGTGGCGCGATAGCGAATTCCCCAAATATTGTGTTAGATTTCTTGCTTTGTTCCTCGGTATTTGATCTTACTAGACGAAACAATTTCAAGGCAGGGCGGCATGAGTGAGGCTTCCGGGGCGACACGGTCCCAACGAGATTCCATAGAATTGTTCGCAGGCGCGGGCGGCCTGGGGGTTGGCTTGGCTGAAGCAGGCTTCTCGCCGCGCATTGTGGTCGAGTATGACAAGTGGTGCTGTGACACCCTGCGAGATAACCACAAAGCGGGCAACACCGGCGACGCGGATGATGACGCGCCGTGGCGGGTGATTGAAGGCGATGTTCGCCACGTCGATTTCGCGCGGTTTGAGGGGAAGATCGACTTGGTGTCGGGCGGCCCGCCTTGTCAGCCGTTCAGCCTTGGTGGTCGGCACCGTGCCTATGACGACGCCCGCGACATGTTTCCGGAAGCCGTTCGCGCTGTTCGTGAGACACGGCCGAAAGCGTTTGTGTTTGAGAACGTAAAGGGCCTGACCCGCGCGGCGTTTTCAGACTATTTCTCCTACGTGCGGTTGCAGCTAGAGCACCCGGAAGTGGTGATGTGTCCGGATGAGGCCTGGGGCGAACACTTCAAGCGCCTACAGCAGCACCACACCTCCACGAAGCGTGATGGATTGCATTACAACGTTGTGACCAAGCTCCTGAACTCGGCCAATCACGGCGTGCCGCAGCGGCGGGAGCGCGTGATCTTCGTCGGGTTCCGCGACGATGTGGACGCCTGCTGGTCGTTTGGCGAAGGCGATCATACCCATGAGGCGCTGGTCTGGGATCAGACCTTTGGGGATTACTGGGATCGGCACCAGGTAGCCAAAGCGCAACGGAAGCTGGAGGGACGGGCGCTTGGTATCGCCAAGCGCCTATCAAAGGATGAGAAACCGGACACGAAGCCTTGGCGTACGACCCGGGACGCGATCGGTGACTTACCCGATCCGCGGCACACGCGGATATCAGCCTCGATCCCCGATCATCGTTTCCAGCCCGGCGCGCGGAGCTATCCCGGGCACACGGGTAGTTTCATGGATGATCCGTCGAAAACCTTGAAGGCGGGTGTGCATGGCGTTCCCGGCGGCGAAAACATGCTGCGTCGGGCGGACGGCTTTATTCGCTATTTCACTGTGCGAGAGAGCGCGCGTATTCAGACTTTCCCCGATGACTATGTGTTCCACGGGGCGTGGTCGGAATGTATGCGCCAACTCGGCAACGCGGTACCGGCAAAGCTCGCGGAACTGGTCGGTGTCAGCGTTCGTCAACAGCTCGACGCCGCCGAGGCGCGCTGATGGCGCGGCGGCCGGAATTGCGCTCCGCAGAGGAAACGGCGGCGCTGCTGGATCAATTCACGGCGCTGGTGCGGGACGCGGAGATGACCGGCCCGTCGCGCAAGAAGGTGTTGGCGGCGATTGCCACGATGCGCGAGAACCTTGACCGGTTGGAGCGTGACATCGACCCGGTAACCTTGCCGGATGCTTTCTTTGACCCCAGCGAGCCCCGGTTGATTGGGCATTTTGTGGCGCTGGCGTTGATCTCACAGGATCGGCGACCCCTGGGCGATATCAAACCATTCTATGGGGCGGGCGTGTACGCCATCTACTACACGGGTGATAACCCGGTCTATGGCCCGGCAAGCAGGAGCGAGACCCCAATTTATGTGGGCAAAGCCGATCCTCCGGTTGGAGCGGCCACACTGCTTGATCAGGAAACCAAGCTGTATGGCCGTCTCAATGAGCACCGGAAGAACATCGACAAGGTGGCGGGTATCGAGATCGATGATTTCGAGTGCCGCGCGCTGGCGGTGCAAAGCGGCTACCAGGCGGCGGCGGAAAGTCATCTGATCAACCTTTTCAAGCCGATCTGGAACAATGAGACGAAGATCCTGTTCGGGATCGGCAAGCATGGGGATAGCGCCTCCACGCGGGCCAATAAGCGTTCGCCATGGGACACGCTGCATCCCGGGCGCGGCTGGGCGGAAGACAATGAGCCCGGCAAGACGGTGGCGCAAATCGAGAGCGAGGTTGCGCAGCACTTCGGCTCAACAACGATCTTTGCTGAAACGCGCGATGTGTTCGCGGCCTTTGCCGACGGTATAAAGCGGGCGGATCGTCTCGACGAGAGCACTGGTGATACACGCGATGAAGGATGATGGCGCGCATTTCCACCGGTGCGACTTCCAAGTTCACACCCCCCGTGACGCGCAATGGGCCGGACCGCGGGCGGTCACGAAGTCCCGCGGGACAGGGCAGGGGCGTTTGCCCTGCGCCGCACCAACCACGTGTGACATAGCTGGCTTGAACGGCGCATCGTTCAAACCAGCCCAGTTTCAGGCAAGAGCAAGTTCAACCATCACATCGGGATCGACGAGAACGCTTCCGGATGTTCCCGTGTAGAGAT
>NZ_WQCG01000016.1 GCF_013032505.1 Ruegeria atlantica | reverse complement strand
CCGTTCGCCTCTGCCGGTATCGATCCGGGTCTGCGTGTAGTGTCGTTGTCCCGGCCCCTGCAACCCGGCCGGATTGACCGATGTGCGGAACATGTCAGAAACCGGCTCCACCAGCAGAAGCCCCAGAATAGCCCCGCAAACGGTGACAGCCGGCAGCACCAGCCCCCGGAGTTTTGGCCTGGCTCGCCCGCCGAATTTGCGCCTGTTCTGCAGTCCGGTCATAGGTTGGCCTTCGCATCCGGAGGGGTCCCGACCACCTCGAGGAATTTCCGCACCATCTCGATGTCACGTGTTTCGAAATCCGGCTCGCACAGTAGCTTCGAAAGCTGGTCGAGACCGAGCCCGGCTTCCAGGCCCAGGGACATCATCCGGCAGATGTCCCGACATTTCCAATTGATGTAACGGTCACCTTTCACCTGGTCGCTGTAGAGGACCAGGCATGGCTCTGTGTCATCCGGGCTGCGATATCCCACGGTGATCGTCACAAACACACCATCCTTCACTTCAACCTGGCGTATTTTGGCAAAAGGTGGATGGACGGGCGTCGCCTTCGACGCGTTATGCCGGGTCATGGCGTCTCCTTTCCGACAGACCGTCCGGGACAGATTGCTGACACCACGCCGCCCATATGTGGCTGGCTGTTCCGGTTGGCCGGGAAGATATGGATATGAGCGGGTCTCACGCGGCGATCCTTTGGTGCTGTGGAAACGGGGCTGGCATATGGGCCAACGCTGTTCCTGTTACTCTTCGGGGTAGGTGAAACTCAGAACGGAGACGGAGTCTGTCTGGCTCGGAACGAGGTTGATGTCGTAGACACGCTGATCTGTGAATATGAAGAGATTGGCCGGACGGGCGCTCTCTGTAGGTGACAAGGTCACAAACACCTGGATGGCTTCCCCACCCTGCCCGCGATGCGTCATGTCCCAGTCTTCGGGCAAGGAGACCATCGGGGTGTCTGCCAGCTGCTCTCCGGGGCGGAGCTTCACGAGACAAAGTCTGTCGGCATGACACCGCAGCGTAACCGGCGAGCCATCAAAGGGCATTTCAACATGCCCGCTCAGGGCCAGGTTGAGGGGCGTCTCAGCCGTGGTGGCGGCGGTCTTAACAGGGACCAGGGTTTCAGCCACAACAGCGGTTGCGCTCAGGATTAAAGCCGTCTGGAATATCATCAGCTGTTTCAGAAATCGTTCCATGGGTCTTTCTCCTCTTTTGGTCCTTGAATCCGGGAATGCAGTCTGTGTGATCGCGTCCATGCGTCCATCCCGCCCAGCGTGGGTGTCAGTGAAGAGATGGTCCCGTTATCGATCCAGCCGCGAAGAGACCGATGGATATGGTCCGCATCCAGCCCCGCCCGGTCGCAAACCTCGCGAAACGCCCGCGAGGGATACGGACCGACCCAACGCTCCGCCTCCTCCCGCACCGCATTGGGCGCGTTCGAGACCAGATCGCGTACCAGGCGCAGCAACACCGCCTGCCAGAGTGCCCGGCAGGCGCGGATGTCGTAGCAATCCATCGGGTGGGCTGTGTGCATATGTGGCAGGGAGTTCGGGCTGTGGATCATGCGCTGCCCCCTTTCTGCGGACCATCCACGTCCTGCTCCGCATCCCGCAGGCGGTTCGCGAGCTCGGCCGACCAGGCCGGGGGGCGCTCCAGTTCCGCAAGCAGCAGCCCGAGGATCGCGGCGGGTTTGGGGGTGCCGGTCCGCAGGTCAACCGCCGTGCTCATCGATCGGGCGAGGCTCGCGGCGGTCACGCCGTCATGCTGGAGCATGACCGAAAGCGCGATGCAGAGATCGGAGACCAGCGCCTCCATGTCCGAGCCCGAACGGTAGCCGCCGTTATAGAAGATTTCCCGGGGCCGCAGATGGTCCGCATCATAGCCGACGGTGACATAGACCGTCTGACCGGCCCAGCTGAGCTTGCGCGTCTCGGCGGGGCGGCGCGGGGGCAGCACTGTGCGGGCGGTCTTCCTGCGGGGAACTGAGCCAGTCATGAGCCGTCCCCCCTGTCGCGCCCCGAAGCACTGAATGTCCGGATTTCGCCACCAGCAGGCCATGACAGCTTCAACCGGCTGACGCGTTTGATGATATGTGCGGTGGCGAGAAGCGCCGTTGCGATGTCTTCAATGCGCTCACCGTGCCGGAGCCAGAACCACTCCGTTCCCCGCCGGTCCCTCTTGCGAGCGGGATTGTGGCGCAGGCGATGCAGCATGATCCGCTCGCATTGACGGGCGCGCGGCATCGAGACGGTGAAGACAATCTTCATGTCGTCCCCCCCGACCCGGTTCAGCTCTGTTCGCCGGTCCTTTGTCCGCCGCGTTGTGTACCCCACTTTGAACAAACCGGAATGTCTGCGCGATTGCATGAGATAGACCGTGCCCCATCCGCGACCGCGTCGGCGCAGCCAGGGTATGATGCGCCATGCCAGAAACAGGATCGCGATGGCCAGGCACAACACCGCGCCAAAAAGCTCCGACCCAACCCGCGCCGGGCGCGCGCGGGTTTGTCCCACCTCTGGCCAGACCCCTGCCCGCGCGGCGAGGCAGACCTGCAGGGCGGGCAACGGGATATGTCTCATGCTGGCGTGCATCTCTTACTCCCCACGGCCGAAGGTTTCATAGGGGCTGCGGCCGGGTGCGGCGCGCTTGCCGACGCGACTCCGGTCCGGTTCGGGGGTGATATCGACAACCCGGATCGCGCCGTCGAGCACGCCCCGGAACGTGTCCGCGCCGATCAGCGCGGGATTGCCCGCGATGCCCTCGTAGGCCGAGCGGCCCGCACCCGATCCGTCGATCCTCGGCAGCGCCGCCCAGACCTGCGCAATGCGGTTGGCGGTGGCGTCGGAAGTGTCTCCCGCCCGGTAGCCGGTCTCGCGCAGCAGATGCCGTCCCAGCCGGTCCTGCGTGGCCGCATCGAAGCGATCCGCGCGCGAAACCACACCCTGGTCCACCAGCCGTTGCAGGGTGAGGCGGATGATCCTGTAGCTTCCGGCAGCCGAGGTGAGCGAACCTTGTTGCACGGCACTGCGCTGCCAGGCCAGCACCTCTTCCACGCGCAGGGTGGTGATCGGGCGCGGTGGTCTGAGCCCCATACCGTCATGGACCGTGTCATACCCGCCCGGCGCTTCCAGCCGTCGCACCAGCTCCAGCACCGTGTCTTCCGTATCGGCGTGGACGGGCGGGGCCGCGGCAAGCATGAAGGTGAGGGCGGTGAGCCCGTATGTCAGCAAGCGCGCGCGGTGCATCCGCCGGACGTCACGGGTTGGGAGGTTCAGGCTCATATCCATTTTGCTTCCTCTCGGTTCGAATTGTGGCAAGGCGCACGCTTTTCGGTTTTCGTTTGCGCCTCGCCGTCCCGTCCGCTGATGTCGCGCGACAAACAGCAGGCAGGGAAACCAGTGCCCTGATCCGCGTATCCTGTATCCAGGTACCAAAGCTCTGCCGTGCCGAACGACCTGTACCAGCGGGACATGCGCCTGAAAGGAAGCTTCAGGCCCAGCCGGTGCCGCTGGACCAGGTAATTGGCAAGAGCAACCGCGCAATTCGTCGGCCAGACCCGGAATGCTGCAATCTGGCGCGCATGGGCCCGGATATGGGGCCGGTAAAGCGCGCCCAGGGGTCCTGAGAACAAAACCACACGAATGCCACGCTCCTGTAACGCTTGCGCGACCTGTGCGGGGGACGCGCCCGTCAGAATCTTCCCGCTGGTTTTGAGCCTTGTCATATTGATGTGAACCACGGCTAAGCCCTTTTTCGGCGCCAGGAACCAGGCCCAGCCCGGGCGCGGATAAAAATCCAGCGCGGTACCGGGGATCGGGTGATGCCGGGCCAGGGTACGCAGCGCGATGATCGAGAGACCGGTCGTTGCGGCAAAAGCTGCAAACGCGCCCGGCTCAAACCCGCTCAGCACCATCAGTACGCCCAGGCCCAGCCAAAGGGCGGTCCATCCCAGCCAAAGCGCCTGCTGAACCACCCAGAAGAGGTGAAGAGTGCGCGCGGGTGCGGGTTTAAGGCTGTTGCTGGGCGCGGCTCCCGTTCCTCTTCGTCCAGCCCCCGGGCCCTGATGAGATCCGCCGCATCCGTTTTCCGGCGCAGGCGGCCGAACACCGGCCTGATCAAGACGCGACCAGATGATCGCCGCGATGGCGGCACACAGGAGCAGAGGCGTGCCATGGGCGGTGAAGATGCCGCGCAGAGCGACATCCGTGGGGGTGAGGCGGAATACGGACCCCATCCCGAGGCCGGACCCGATATCGGCCAGGCGCAGGCTTGTGAGGCCGAATATGGTGAGGACCACCGGCAGCGCCGCAGGCGAGAGGCAAAACCGCCGCCAGGGGAAGAGCCGTCGGCGCGCAACCCGGTACCCCAGATCGGTGAAGATGCCGGTGACGCCGGTGATTACTCCCGCGATCAAGGCGCCCGACATCCCGGCGATCAGCCCCAGCGTGGCCAGAAGCCAGATGTCGCCCTGCCCCAAAGACGCGCGCCCGAGCACCATCCGGATGGCAAGGGCAGCCCCGCCAAAGAACGCCATGCCGATCACCATATCCAGAACAGGCACGAGAAGAAGCAGATTCAGACATGCTCCGCTCAACGCCACCATGGCCAGCGATCCAAAGCCGATCTCCAGGTGGGCCATGTCCTCAAGCGCCAGGGCGAGGCAGGAAAAAGTAAGCAAGACAGTGGCAAGGATCATCGCGGCTCTCCGCCATAGGTTGACTTCAGTGCAGAACACAGAAGCGGGCTGGCGATATCGGCCAGGCATTCTTCCGGAGAGCGGCGCGCGACGCGGGCGGCTTGCGGATCGATCCGGGCCAGCCCCAGCAGTTCGCGCTGGTATTCGATCACCCTCTCAAGCGCGTCGATATCGGCTTGCAGCTTCTGCTTGACGGCAATGATGGCGCGCAGCCCACCCGAGGCGGTGGGGGCGGCCGGTGGTGAGACGGGGCCTTGGGCCGCGCCGCCCGGTTGTTCGGTTAAGCCGGATCCTGGAGTGGCCCCGATTGTGCCACCGGCCTGTGGCGGCACCTGTGCCTGTGCAAGGGCTGGCGCAGAAAGTGCGGTTGCCACTGCCAGCACCGCGGCGGCGCAGAGGTGCGGGAGGGGTCTTGCTGCGGGTTCGGCGGGGCTGGACCCTGTCTGATCTGTGCGTTTCAGCATCCGGTGCACCTCCCCGTGGTCAGGGACCGGATAATGGCCCTGTTGAATGTGGCGTTGGCGCTGGCAAGTTCTGTGACGCCCAAGATGCGGGTCAGAATATTGCTAGCGGTTATCGTGGTGGCAGTCATGCGGGCGGTGGCGAGACGGTTGATCCGGGCCTGACCTTCGACAACAAGATCGCGGGCGGAGAGCGCGCCGCGATTGGTCAGGCTTGTTGTTGTCAGCGTATCGATGGTTGCGGACCCCCTGACCTCAAGCTGGCGCGCTTGCGCAATCCCGGTCGCGGTGAGATTTGCGGTGGTGATCTCGCCGGTGACGCGCAGGGTTCCAGAGGTCTCAACATTGCCGGTCACGCTCAGATCCCCGGTCAGGGTGGTGATGTCGAACGCGTCGGCCACGGTCACATTCTCGGCTTCCAATGTGTCGATCCCGGTGAGGTCGTTCCCGCCCAGATCGAGATCGGTTTCCATCCGGTTCAGTTCCGGGCGACCCGGTTTGGAAACCCGGTGCAGGAAGGGCAGGACATGGCGGTCCATGCGCAGAATGCGAAAGGCGGCAACATCCCGGCCTTCAAATGCAACACCACCGGCCCGCAGCCGGGAAAGGTCATAATCCAGCCCCGGACCGCGCAGCCGGTCGAGACTGGTGGGCGGGACATAGCCGACAAGGCCCACGCCTTCCCCGCCACGGGGAACATAGCCGGGTGTGGTCTCGCCCGGCAGGGTGCTGGCGCGGGCGAGGATGACAAGCGCATCCGAGGACTGGGCGTAAAAGATCACGGAAATCTCCCGGCCCAGGGACGTGAGGCGGTCGCCACCGTCGGGCCAGACATCCTCGCGCGCGAGATCGTCAAGGCTGAGAACGCGGGTTTTGCCGATGCCGGTCTGATGGGCGATCTGATCTTCGAGATCGCGCAAGGCCAACGTGGCCCCGGCATCCACCACCCGGGTGAGAAGACGGGCTTCCTGCACACCAGCCGCCTCAAGCGCGTAGTCACTGGCAATGCGGCTGGCCAGCGAGACGGCCGGAATGAACAGCAGCATCACAAGAACGGCCTCAAAGAGGCTGAACCCGCGTCGGGCCTTGCGGGGGATACGCGCGGGTTGGGTAAGGTGCTTCAGCATCCACGACATGATCGTATGACCTCAAGCTGGTTGGTGCGGGTGCGGGGTGCGGTGAAGAGATCTGCGGTCATGGTGGTGACTGTCACAGAGCGTGCCTCACCTTCCACACCGTAGGTGACGCCGGAACTGGTCAGTGTGTCGCCGACCGCGATACTGTCGGCCGCCAGGGCAGAGCTGCTGATCTCATCAGCTCTCACGTGCTGCG
The DNA here is from genome assembly GCF_013032505.1 of Ruegeria atlantica. Classification (GTDB taxonomy): domain Bacteria; phylum Pseudomonadota; class Alphaproteobacteria; order Rhodobacterales; family Rhodobacteraceae; genus Ruegeria; species Ruegeria atlantica_F. Next base: position 22,900 of record NZ_WQCG01000016.1, on the reverse strand, counting down.
CCGTGACATTGGTATTGACCTCAAGCGTAGTAAGACTGCCATTTGAGACGGCCAGCTCCGGTGCGCTGAGCGTGCCCCTGGTCACCAGCGATTGGGTTTCAGTTCCCGCATCTGTCCTGAGGCTGCCATCGACATTGTCCAGCCTTCCGGCGAGTTCCGTGACCCTTGCGGGGCCTGCTGCGGCATTTGTGGACCCGGACGAGGCGAAGAGAGCGCCGACCCCGACAACATCATGACCGTTCATATCGAGATGTGCCGAAAGGCCTCCGGCCAGATGGCCGACGCGAGGTTTGCGCAGCACATATTCTTCTGTCACCCCGGAAAGCGCGGGAGTTTGCAGGATGATCTCGCCCGCGCGCAGAGGACGACCGAGATATGTGGCGGCGGGGCCTTCATCAAGCAGCAGACGTCCGCGCAGATCACCGCCTTTCGGTCCCGAGACAAGCCCCGAGGCTTCCAGCGCATCGAGCAGCCCGTCCGCATCCGCATAGGCCGGGTTTTCAAGGGGTCTCATCAGGATATAGCCCTGCGGATCGGCGCCTTCCGGTTCGGGGGCAACAAACAGCTGCGCGCGGAATCCGTTGGGATCGGCCGGAAGGGCACCGAGGCTTTTGGCCGCGATGAGACGGCTGTCGACATCAACAAACCCACGCGATGTACGGACCAGTTCGTCGCTGTAATGCCCGTGGTTCTCCTGGACATGCAGGTCCAGGAGCGCGGCCAGCTCGGCCACATGCTGTGCGCGTGCGAGGTTGCGGGCGTCACGTGTTTTTTGCAGGTCTGCCCGCATCAGCAGCGTGAACAGGCTGACCCCGATCATCAGGGCCAGCGCGGCAGTGTAGAGCAACGCGCCACGACGGGTGCGGCGGGGCGGACATCCCGCGCGGCCCTTTCTCTCCAACAGACACCGTACGCGATGACGTGACTCTTCCCATGGGATCTTCCCGGGAGCAGTCGGCAGACTGCACCTGCCCGGCAAGGATCGAGCCGGGATGCGCCTTGGGGGGCGCTTTCGGGGATGATGCAGAACAGCGAGAAACATCATGACCCGATCTCAGAAGGTCAGCGCGACAGTGTAGTCGCCACTCACAGTGTTGCACCTGTTGGCCACAAATACCTCACTTATGGGCGGCCCCACGTGGGTTCCCCCGACAGTTACGCTCTCAAGACCCGAGCCGGGGTCCTGGAAGGCGAGCACCGCCGCGCGGCAGGCCGCCGGGGGCAGGTTTTCAATGGTGACGACGAAATCGCGCCCGCCATTGCCTCTGATGGTGATGGCGGTGTCAAAGGGTGAGGTAAAGGTATAGGCCCCGGAACTTTCTTTGGTCAGTTCCCGCTCGGAAAACCCCTCATCGGAGAGAAAAACCAACAGCGAGCGATTCTGATAGATGCCCGATTGGATGTGGGCGCGCTCAATGATGGCCACCGCCTGGGTCAATTGCCGGGTCAGGTTGGTGCGCTTGAGCGTGTTCGTCCCACCGATATAAAGGGTGACGATCGCGGCAATTGCCAGCACGACAATGCCAAACCACAACAATCCGCTAAAAAGTTCTGAACCCCGGCGCGCGCGGCGCGGGTGGTTCCGGCGCCGGATCCCGGACCCGGCTTTGCGACCAGGCGCGCCCTTGAGGCGGGTGCGCAGTGCGCCTGCAACGGGCTCTGCCTGACCCCGAGTGGCGGTGCGCGTATGTATCACATCCATATTGGGTACCTCGTTCTTTGCTGTGTGGGCCCGCCCGTGCATCACGCGTGTGGCTCAGGAGAAAGGCCGGGTGTTGGAGGGCTGCGCAGGCTCCTTTTGTTTTTGCGCAAAACATCTCTGTTCCCGGACTCGACAGTCCGGGTTGGGCGGTGCTACGGTTTGGGCCTTGAGTGAAAAAACCTCCCGCGTCAGGATATGTGCTTGGCCCTGTGCGGGGCGTTTTGACCTCGAGGTTTTCGACTTGCCGGATCGTCTGGTGCCCGTGGCCGGGTACTGTGACGGTCCGGCTTTCCGATCAGTCTCTCACTCCTTTCTGCCTGCTGTGTTTGGTGTCAGTCATGGTTTTGCGCTCAATAAATGGTTTGCACGATGGACAGGGTGCTGAGCATGGTGCTGCCGATAGCAGCGGCCACAAGCGTCAGCAGGATCATGTTCAGCGCGACGGTTCTTGATTTGACCATGGCTTCAAAATCCTCCATCCACCGGTCCAGAAACCCCGCAAACTTGTCGAGACCGCTCAAAGGCCGGGTCTTGTCGGATGCGCCTGCGTGTTCGGAAGGCATGTGGTCAGAATCCTGTTGGCTGACCAATGCGGCAAAGACCGCGTTCAGGTCCCGTGCGGGAAACTCGTGGCCGGTCTTCTGAAACGCGGTTTTCCAGGCCTCTTCATCATCCGCATGCGCCACGTTGCGGGCAATGGCCGCAATGCGGGAGCGCAGATAGGGGCCCGAATGATGCGCCATGTCTTCGAGCAGATCGGAATCGAGCTTCTTGCCCATCCGCCCCAACTCCGTGATCGTGAATATGAACCCGACTCCCGCCTGCAGCTTGTAGAGAGAAAACGGCACCACCCGGTCAAAGCGCGCGCGCGGATAGGCCGTCCAGCGCGCCAAAACCAGCCGAAAACCCGGCACGATAAGCGCGCCCGCCACGAGAATGAGGGCCACATTGTCAACAAACCAGAAGCTGAACCCGCCCACAATCTGCGCGGGGCCCGGCCATTGGCCGATCGGCCTGACAAGCGCCAGGTTGGGATAGAGCTGCGTGCCCAGCATGTAGACGACCACCCCCAGCATCATCAGCAGGACCACGGGCGGGATCACCGCGCCCTGGATCGCCCGGGTGAGCTTGTCACGCTGTTCGGCCACGCGCATGGCGGCGCGGAAAATCTGCACCTCATCGAGACTGCTGATCCGGTCAAGCAGCAGCATTTCTGAATCGGGCACATAAACGCGCGCCCGATCAGCAAGATGGCCCGTCACATTGCCCTCGGCCATCTCCCGGACAATGGCGGCAACCGGGGCCTTGCCCTGATCGGCCCAGCTGTCGGCAACAATCCCCAGCGCCTCGCCCAGCGACAGCTTTGCTTCAGCCAGATCGGCCAGCAGCCGCCAGGTCCGGGCGCGGGTCCTGGCCCCAAAGAACATCCGGCGATAAAAGATCAAAGCCGCGCTCACAGGCTTACTCCTTCCGGGGACCAGATGAAACTTTTGCGCTGGATGTCGTCCATGCGATCGGAAAGGTCGGTCTTCTTGTCCAGCGCATCGCGCGGGTCCACATGTCCGCGCATAACCAGCTCCGTGACTTTCTGCGACAGGGTGATGCCGCCGAGCCCGCCTTCGGCCCTGGGCTTGAGCCAATGTTTCAGCGCGCCGTTGAAATGGCGAGCGCGCACATATTCCGTATACTCCAGGTCCGGCTCGATCACCTCCGCTACCGCGATCTGGCGCTGATACCCCGCCCAGGCCCTTTGACCCAGATCTTCACCATCGCGCAGGCAATGCTGGCATCCCCCCCGATCACGCAGAAAAACCCCGCCTGCCACATCTTCAATGTCCTCAAGCGCAAAGCGTTCATCATCGGTCAGCCTTGCATCGCCCATCGGAGTTTTGCAGTGATCACACAGAAGCGGCACCAGCGTCTGCTTGATCAGAAGGCGCAATTGCCCCGCCTGGCTCAGATCCTCCGGTGAGATTCCCATCGCAATCAGGCGGAAGGGAATGGCGTTGGCGTTGTCCACATGAAGCGTGGAATAGGCGCCATGACCGGACATGGCAAATTGCAGCAACAATTCTCCGCCCCCGCGTTCGCGGATCTCCGAAAGCATCAACACATCCGGATTTTGTCGCATGAAACTGCGCAATGCTTTCTCGTCATCGTTGCTGCCACGGCTGGCCGAGGCACGTGGGATCTGCGTGATCCCATTGCGCCTGATCCTGTATTCCACCGGGTCCTCAAAAGTGACGATGGATTTACGGCCCTCACGGGAATCGTAGACCGCCTCAAGCGCACGGATGAGCGTGGTGGATTTGCCATCCCCGGTTTCCCCGCCCAGGATCACGCAGCCGCGCAGATTGGCCCGCGCACGCGCCAGACACCGGTAGACATCCCTGTCGTAGCCCAGATCCTCAAGCGCGCCGGTATCGTTGTCATCCCCGTAGAAGACCCGCATCACCGCAGATTTTCCCTCGCGGGCATCGCTTTCAAAATAGCCGATCTCCAGACGCAGCTTTACCACGTTCTCGGGCAGTGACACCCTGCCACCCGGCGAGATGGACATCGAATAGTTGGTCTCCTTTTTCAAGGTGCTTTCGCCGGACCCGCCATCTGCGGAGTTAAACAGCATATTGATGGCGGATTTTCCTTCCTCAGCCGTCCAGGGATGACCAAAATCATATTCCGATCCCGCGATCTTGAAGCGCACCAGCGTTTTGGTGTCATGGCGAAAAATCTTGATATCGGACGCCCGGGCCTTTGCCGCCGCCGCGATCGTATTCACAAGTCGTTTCTCGCCATCCCGTTCTGTCAGGCTGCGGCTTTCATCCTGGATGCGGCGTTTGGCGTTCGGGTCGTAAAGGGAGGGTATGTCCTCAAGCGGCCATTCCCGGAGCTCGTAAGTGCCAGACAACATCCCGGCACTCACCAGGGCCAGGACCGGCTCCAGGAATGCGTCAGTGTTGCGATAGCCCCTGGCGACAAAACATATCCCGTCATTGCGCGCGGCCCCGATGCGCCGGAACTCCGGATCCGGGTGATCGAAGACGCCATTTTGCAAAACCGGCAGCGGTTTCTGGTGCGTCCCAAAGAGCGAAACAAGCCTGGCCATCATCTGCATCCCCCCGCCTGGTTTGCGGCCAGTGTCTGTTCCACCGAGGGTCGGAGCAGCGTGCCCCTGTTTGGGGCTGAAACCAACGTGCTCTAATGCCCGCAACTTCTCCATCACCCCCCCTCCCCCGGTCCAAGGTGCCCGTCAGGTGCTCCAAAAAGCTCCTGAACCGTGGCCGGCTCCGCGATCAGACCGCCGCCATCGCTGACTTCCGGTCTGGTCGCCACGGGGATCAGCCTCTGGCGTTCGCCCCCGGCACTCACCGTCACCGCCTCGCGGGTGATCTCATCGACGCGCAGGCCGCCGGGCAGGATATCGCCGGTTGCAACCGTCATCTGCGTGCCGTCGGCGCTGTCGCTGAGCACCGCGTGCAGACCCTCACCCAGAACCGGGGAACCCAGAATGGCCGCCACCCGGTATGGCGCGGCGCAGGTGAGCGGGTCGGCTGGTCCGGGCGCTGGCGCCGCGGCGCTTGCTGCAGCACCTGCAATCTCGGTGGACTTGGCTGCCTTGAGCCGCTCGATCTCCGTGCGCGCCGCCGCCAGTTCGGCGACCGTGGCCGCGTTCGCGCCGGTGGCGCCCGTGGCGAGATCGTCCAAAAGCGCGCGGAATTCTTTCTCACTGCCAAGTATCGTTCTGACCCGTTTTTGGCGTTCCGTGCAAAAGGTCAGCACCTCACTTTCCAGCGCGGCCGCATTCAGGCGATCGACAGCCTCATAGAGGGACAGATAAGCTGCCTCCAGCGCCTCAAAGGGGCAGCTCAAGATATCGTCGCGGGACCTGACCGGAGCCGCAGCGGTGGTGTCAGTCGCAGCCATGCCGGAGCGGGCCGTACCCGGGGTCTCGAACAGGTCCGTCACGCCTTGCGAGAAGGCCGGTCGTGGCAAGGCAAGCCCTGCACAGACCGTCAACACGGCAAAAGAGGCGCGGAGAAGCGCGGGACCGCCCGGTGCATTTCTGCTCAACAGCATCTTCACAGGCCGCCCCCTTCTTTGTCGTCCGCGCGGGTGTTTCCCGCCATCGTGTCCTCGATCTTGCGGTCGGTTCTGTATTGGCCGAGGCTGTAAACGGCCCAGATGGCGGCCGGAATCCAGCCGATCAGGGTGAGTTGCAGCAGAAGACAGCAGACCCCCTGTATCGGGCGTCTGATTGTGAAAAACACCACCCAGGGCAGCAGTATGGCAAGAATAAACCGCATCAGTTCTTCGCCTCCTGAGCCGCGTCCTCTCCGGCAATAGCTGCCGCGATATCGGTAAGGGCCAGACGCCGGGGGGCGGCGTCTTCGAGATAGAGAACCGCGTCCCCGAGATGGACGTTCCAGTGGCCCAGATCCACAGCACCCTCATCCGTTTCCCCGAAGATCACACCACCTTCGGCAAGCTGGGCCTGAGCGGGAAGCGGGCCGAGCGCAGTCTTCAGCGGCAGCCCGATGATCTTCGTGTTCAGAAGCTCCACAAAGGCGGGGATCTCATCGGTGAAGGTGATGTCCGACAAATCCGTCAGGTCGATGATATCCTCAGACCCGCCGAGCCAGCGAATGCGGATCGCACGATCATCCTCAACACCCACCGTCCCGCTTTCCAGCATCTCGTTGTTTTCCGAGAGCACCCAGAGCCGATCAAGCGGCAGGTAGAACACATAGCGCCCGCCATCCGGCAGCGTCATCACCTTGCCGGAGTGCCGGACGATCCGGGACAGGGCCTCGGCAGGAGCGCGGTCGATTGGGGTCGAGCGTTCATCGAAGTCCACTTTCACCGGCTCTCCGACAGTGCTTTGCGCGTGCCCGCTCTCAGCATCAGATACGGCAATAGCCGCTGTGCCCAGAAGCAGCGACAGGGCGGTGACGCAAATCGGCGCGCGGGATATGGTGAAACGCTCGATCATGGGTCGGGCCTTCTCAATCCCTGTTTCTGTGGGCTTCAGACCCAAACCAGGTATGGGCGTTCTCGTTCTGATACTGAGGGCGCCGGATGCGGGTGCCGGGGTCCTGGGCAACAAGGGTCTTGTAGAACCGCGAGGTCTGCCTGGTGTTGACCTTTGCCCCCAGCGATGCGGCGGACGGGAAGTTCGGGCAGATCTCCCAGGTCACCGCCGGGATTTTGGCCTGAAGATGACCCACATCGCCCTCCCACCAGCGCCGCGACTGCGCGAGATAGGTGGTCAGACCGCCCGTCTCCGCGTCATAGCGCAGCAGCTGGTAGCCGGTATTGTTGTTAGGATAAGTCGCTTTCTTGAGCGGATAGGTGACCTTGTGGAACTTCAGGGTTGTTCTGTGCCCGGAATAAGTGCCCTGGTGCCAACCTCCAGCCACGCCCTGGTCATCCGTCAAACAGACATGTTCCCGCCCGTCCGCGCCGTACCAGACGATGCGGACATATTTGCCTTCCGGCTTGGACTGACCGTCCCACCAATGACTGACCCATGCGGTGTTGGCCAGCAGCGGGCGCACATGTTCTGCCGCCACGTTCTGGAAGATCTGACCGCGTTTATGGACCTTGCGCTCCTGGGCGCTGGCCCCCGTGGTCACAGCCAGTACAAGGGCGGTCACAGTGAATGCTCTGAAGCTCAGGTTAGGCATGGTTCAACGTCCTCGTCCGGGGAGATGGGGTTTGCCTGCGGCGGGAGGCGATGCGGGTGACATCGTCCACCCCGGCCACGTCACGCCCGCCGGCCAGGCGACCCACAACGTAACAGGCAGGCTCCAGCAGAGCGCGGTAGAGACGGCCCAGCGGGCGGCGGCGGGCCTGCTGGCGTTCGGCGCGGATATCCGCCGTGCGTTCGCGCGCGATATGTTCTAGGCTCTTGCGGATCCCGCGCGCGCGCCAATCATCAGAGCCGTAAGCGCGACGCACCAGCGGCAGGAAGACCAGGTGATAGCCGGTCTGATGATACGGCGTGAGACTGTCCCGCGCATGGGCCAGCCAGATCGCCTGGCGGAAGGAGCCAAACCCGTAGGCCGCGTTCATCGCGGTGCAGACGATCTTTTTCTCACCGCCCTTATTTCCGCCGCTTTCACGGCCACGTCCCGGCCCGTTGCAACCGCCGCAGGTGCCGGAGACTTCCCGGCCGCTGTCATACCCCGCGGCGCGGGCCGCGTGTGCGTTTTGAAAATCACCGCGCCCGTCGCCGTTCACGTCAAAGCTTCCCGGGCCTTCGGGGCGCTCACGCCCCCCACCGCGACGGTCCCCACCGGCCGGCGCATGGTTGTCGCATTGGCCGCGTTCGCGCCTCCACACGGGACAGGGCGGCGCAGGCCTCCGGCAATTCTTTGCCGTCAGAACCCATGGCGTGTATGTGGTGGTGATCTGATCGGGATGGATTTCCCAGTCGGTCCCTTGCGTGATTGCCGTGCGCACGTAGCTGCGGGTGCCGCTATAGCCTGAGGCGCAGTCCGATGTGATGGCTTGCGGCCGGGTCTCATGGTGCCAGCGACGGCAATAATTGGCGCGCTGCGCCCAAGGCGTGTGGCTCAGGATCACCGTTGTGTAGAGATCGGGGGTGGCCTCCCAGTCCGCAAACGCCCCCGAATAGCTGTAGGTTTCCTCGGTGGCCGTCCGGCCCCAGACCTGATGACCGTCGGTCCACCAGGCAGGGTTCGAACAGGCCCGGTCTTCTTCTTCCGACCAGCTGCGGGTGCTGGGCGTGATTGCCGATGTGGGAGGTTTGCTGGTGCCATCGCAGAAGGTCATTTCGGTTGAGACATAGCCCAGCGGCGCGGGCAGAATGTTGCCGTCCTTGTCCGAGGGTTGCCATGTCACCTGTGAAGGGTCATCGGGATCGGGCACTTCGGTCCAGAAATAATCATAGACCAGCATCCCTTCCCCGGGCACGGTGATGACCTGCTCGGCGGTGCGCATCACCAGATCACAGACCTGCGTGTCCTGGCGCAGCTGTGTGCGCGGGGCGCGGCAATGGCGGGTTCGGTCTCGCCAGACCCCGTCGCGCTCGACCACAATATCGTAATAGGGTGCGCCCACGGGCTGACCGCGCCCGTTGACCGGCTGACGCCGCTTGCGCGTTTGAAGAATGCCGCTGCCCACCTGTCCCGCCGGACAGGGCAAGGTACGTTTTTCCGAGGTGATCCGGTCGCGGGTGGCTTCAAACGGGTTGATCACCCATTGCGCAATCGCCACCGTGCCGGTTCTGATCCGCGTGGGATACTCGCCCTTGATCACGCATTCAGGAATACGGCGTCCCTTTTTGCCGCCACGCTCCTGAATGTAATGACCCTCGCCATCCTCGGCCATCTGGCCCAGGAGCGCCCCGCTGTAATACTTGCCATTCCACAGCGCCTGCGCCACCGGCGCATCAATCAGTTCCTCAGCCGAGGCATTGTGCTTGAAGTCCGGCGTACCAAAATAGGTCATGAGCACATCTTCGCAGAAACGAAACCGCACATCAAAACTATTGGTGGTCCTGAACGACAATCCCGGCACCAGATTTTCGGACGGAACTTCGCGGGATTTGAGACCCTCAAGGATCAATCGGGTGCGCTCTTGCTGCTCGCGCTCCGTCAGCCGCGTGCGCCAGCCCATCCAGTCGATATATTTGCGTACCTGCCGATGCGCGGTCCACAAAACCCGCGTATAGGCCGCAAGCTCGTTCAACTGCTCTTCGCGCACACGGTCCGCATGCCAGCTCTGTGCCTGCGCCATCACCGGATGGAATACAAGACTTGTGGAGAGCGCCGAGCTCAATAGCAACCTATGCATGGGACCCCTCCGTCATCATGGAACCGGGCGGGGTGAAGGGCGCACATAAAGGAGCCGGGGCGGCTGCGTCCTGAGAGGCCTGCGCATGGCGACGCGTGCCGCGGCTGACATGCGGGGAATTGTGACAGAGGGCTGCGCCGTCGCGCCCGCCCCCTGCCGTTCCGAATGAACGGGGCCAAAAACGGGAGTAGAAGGAGCCCGCCATCCGAAGCCTCGATCCCGGCGCAGGCGGTCGAGATCCGGTGCCGGTGATATGAGGAAACACCTTACCCATCCCGCGCGCTGTCCACTTCGGTCACGGGCACCATGCGGATGTGGCGCGGTGCGATTTCCAGTATGAGCGTTTCGCCTTCCCGGCTCAGCCGCGCGATGTCGATATTGTCCAGGCGCGCAGCCCGCTCGAAGGCATCCCCAAAGCTGCCCTGCAGATCGATGCGTACGCGCACCTCTTCCCCACCGGGCAGGGTAACGGAGCGGGCCGATCCCAGAAACACCGCCTCGGCCTGTTTGAGAAGCTCTGCCGGATCGGCGCCAGGCGCAGAGGGCGTGCCCGCCGGCCCGGCCTCCGTGAGTGGGGCACGGATGGGTTTGGTGGCAAAAAGTGTGCTCCCGTCCACGTCAACAGCCACCGGGGAGTCCGCGTAGACCGCCTCAGCCGCCTTGCGGGCCACCGACTGCTGATAGCCCTGTCGCAGCCGGTAGGCGCGATAGGCCACGGGCTTTGTCACTGACGCGCCCTGAAGCGCCGGATCGCGCATGTCAGGCGTGGCGCAGCCTTCCTGCTGCAGTTCCCATCCAGGGCTGAGCGGCCATTCATCGGCAAAGGCCCCAAGGCAACTGGCGGCGAAGATGTCCCGATCGACAACCATCGCCAGTTTCGGAACGATGACAGCTTTCGGTTCAGGTCGGAAATACTGGACCCAAACCGCGCCACCCAATGCGACCGCGGCCAGACCGGCCCCAAGACCGGCAAGGAGAACCCGGCGTAGGTTCTTCGTTCGCAACTTGCCCTCAATGCGGATTGGCTCAAACCCGTCGGGCATCTCGCTGAATATATGTGTTTCCACCTGGGTGCCGATCTCGGCGCGCAGCTCCTGCGTCGTGAACAGCCGGGCCACATGGGACAGTTCCGAGGTGACATATTTGAGCAGTTCCTCACGACTTGCAAAGATCTGCTCGGCCCCGATGCGGGGCCTGCCGCTGACCAGTGTCATGGCGCAGAAAATATCCTGTTCCGGATCGGCAAGCACAATGAGAACGTCCCCGTTCCGCGCGTCCAGCGGAATGGAGTCCGCCAGAATGGAAAACAGCACCGCCTTGCCGATTGCGTCCTGACCATCCTCCAGCACTGCACTTTGCCCGGCCCAGTCCGCTTTCACAGGCGCGGACCTCCAGAATGGCGGTTTGACCGCGCGCTTCCAGGTCAGCCCGACAACGGCTTCAAAGCCACGATATGTGAGGGTGCGCACCATCAGGACGCCGCCGGTATGATTGCGGGGCGCACAAGCACGACCATGCGAATTTTCTTGACCTCACCCCGGGTGCGTCCGCCCAGCCCCAGAAACTTCGCCTTGCCCGCACCGCTGTTGGAACGGGTTGCGCGGTCCTGTTCGTAGCCTGAAAGGATCAGGGTTTCTCCAGGTGCGAGGACACTGTCATTTTGCAGCGCACGCTGATCGACGGTCGGCAAATGCACGGTGGAATTGCCGGAATCGAATGTGGTGAGTTCGGTCAGGTCGTTTTGCAGAACGGTGAGCGAAAGCTGCACGCGGTTGCGTTTGACCAGCCGTGGCAGGGCGTGGATCGAGATGCCGGTATCGACCGTGTCGGTCTCGACAGCGGTGGAGGTCACGCCATTGATGTCTGTGGTGGTGGTTGTGCGGGCAACGAAGTTCTGGGACCGTGTCAGCACAATCGGTGAAATCACGCCAGACTGTGCAATCGTGGAGCCCAGGCGATAATCGACCACCGAGGCGTTGTTTGCCAGCGACTGGAAATTGACCGCACCGAGATGATTGCTGAGTGTCGCCACGCCATTGCCGGTGAGCGCCCCGACAACACCGGTGATACTGGCGTGGCCGCTTCGACGCGATCCCTGCAGCCCTACCGCAAAGCTGTCGGATTTGGACGTGTCCACAAAGTAAACCGCCACTTCCAGCCCGATCCGCGTGGAAAACACCTCGTCGAAATCCTCGATCACGGCTGCGGCGCGGGCCTGCACAGACGGCGGACCAAAGACCGTAACCCGGCCCGAGGATTTTGCGAAGGTAACCTGCGCGGGCGGCGGGGCCACCGCACGCAGCTGGGACTGAAGCTCTGCCCAGGGGTCGTAGCCGCCCACATCGGAGTTGAGCGAGACACTGCGTCCCCCGCCTTTCACCCCGTCTATAGAAGAGCTCAGCTTGGCGGTGCCAACGGGAAGCGAGACCTTGTAGCGCTCGGTAACCATCCGATCAAAGGTGATGGCCTTGCCGTCGTAGGACCAGGCAATATCCATCCGCGCGCCGATCTGATCCAGCAGCTTCGAGAGACTCCCCTCGTGATCCACCCGCATGGTGGTGCCGATGGGAATACGGATCACATCCCCATCGGGCAAAGAATAGACGGTGCGGATATTGACCAGCAGTCCGGCCTGCTGGCTGATCAGGTCCGCAAGGGACTTTATATCGACTGCCGAGCCGCCGGTTGAAATCGAGATCGACCGCGCGCCTTCGAGTTTGCGGGGCAAGGGCTTGCCCCGGCGGGAGCCGCGCTCGACCTCGACCGGCGAGCCAAAATAGGGGCGGTTCACCTCATGGATCTTGCCACGCTGCGCGGCGCGCAATCTCGCCTGTTCATCCGCCGTGTGTTTCGAAATTCTGTTGGTCTGGTCGTCAGCTTCCCTGATGGCATCACAGGCGGGCAGGCCGAAAACGAGGATGAGAAGACCGGCAATATGTCCTACAAGCTGTCTCATAGGGGCCGCCCGATCCGGATCACCTTGTTGGAGTAAACACTGATCGCCAGGGGGCGCCCGCTTCCCTGAAACCCGACAGTCAGCTGGGTCAACGCGTCTCTGAAGCTGCCCTGGATGCGGATCGGGACGCTGATTTTCCACTCGTCCACGCCTTCCCGCACCACCTTGTAGCCCGCTTTCTTTGCCCAGCGTTGCACAACATCCGTGGCAAACTCGCCGGGTCTGGCCGTCCAGACGGGAAGAGGCTTTGGTTGGGGCAGTGCCTGCTTCACCGCCCGCCCCTTCCCGATGGCCGCGCAGGGAAGCTGGAGGACTTGACCCACGCGGAGTGTGGACGACCCGCTCAACCGGTTTGCTCGCGCAATCTCGGGCCAGCGGTTTGAGGTGCCGAGTGTTCGGGCCGCGATCGAACCCAGCGTATCCCCGGAAACCACGACGTGACGGCACTGTGCCCCGGCATCCGGGGACCTGGCCGGCGGGGCTCGTGAGGGACCCGCAGTTTTTGGGCTGGTGTTTTTGTGAAACCCCTCAGGAAGCGGCAGCGGATCACCGGGTTTTTGCGGGGAAACCCGTTTCAGCTTTACAGTGGGTTTTGCTTTTGCCTGCGCCGCGTCTCGCGCCCTGCCCTCGGCCAGCGCGGCCTCGAAACTCTGCTTTGGCGGTGTTTCCCGGATTGTTGCGGCAGGTGTCACATATTGCCGCCAGTCCGGGCACTGGATCAGGGGACCGGCCGCCGAAGGTCCGGCACAAAGTGCCAGAGCTGACATTGCAGAAACAGGCTTCAGAAGCGGGGGCATTGCGAGGTTCGTGCGTTAGGTAGAAGGTCTTTTTACCGGTAAAGTCACCTTCTAGCTATCAAAACGACCTCACACTAGCAAGCATCCATCAGATCTTCAGGGTCGAGAGATAAGGCGTTACAAGTCTTCAAAAAGACTAAAATTGATACATTAGAAGACTTTACCATATTGCGCCAGATCGCGGAATCATGACCGATCAGAGAGCTCACATTTGTGATTGTGAGCCTTTGACGCTTTCTCTCCGCCTCAAATTGCTCAACAATCTGTTCGGTTGTTGGGTAGGTGGAGCCCCCCTCAACTGACAGTTTCTCATCGGATCCTTCAGAGAGGAGCCAGGTCGGTTGGGCTTCCAAAGCCTCAGCAATCCGAATGAGATTTCTTAAAAGCAGGAGCTGCTTCCGGTTTTCAATATCCGCGATATAGTATGAAACCATACCTACCCGCTCGGCCACCTCCCGACGTGTCAGGCCAAGATATTCGCGCCGTACGCGCACGTTTTTGGCCAATACAGCTTTGAGGTCCTGCTTGTCCGGGACCGTTGTGTCCAGTTGATGCGCCATGAGATGAGGCAATGTTGTGCCAAGGGCTTCGGCAATCGCAACAAGGACATCTATTGTTGCGTTTGTCTTCCCGTTTTCAATGAGGCTGACCGTCGGAAGGGATACACCGGCCAGCTCGGCCAGCTGGGTCTGGTTCAATCCCTTTGATCTGCGGAGCTTCCGAACGGAATAACCGAGTGTTTTTGAAACCGACATGCAAACAAAAACCCCAGTCGCAAGTAACTGCAGACGTTATGCACTGCTAACTCATTGTTTTGTACTATTTTTTTGGTAACCCTTGATGGTTTTTTACAGGCTTTTTCGTGACATTTTTTAGGCAAGATATGCAAAAACAATTGCGCAGAAACGGCGCGCCGCGTATCACGGTTCAAAAGCTGCCCACAACAACCTGTGGTTGACAGCGGCCTGGTCGCAGCACATCGCCCAGACAGCACGGTTTGTAGCGCAGATCAGGCGATACCCTGTCGCCCAGGGACCTAGGGTTTGGATCACTTGAACAAACATTCGCAGGAGGGCTGTACCGGGCAGAGATTGCAGAGATCAAACCACCCTAAAAAGGAAAACCCGCGAGGCCTGAGCCAACGCGGGAGATACCGAAAGGACTAAAAATTCCTTCCTGTACCTTACGGTTTTCCCCGCCCGCAGGCAAGAAAAAACGCATTTGTGCGACCCATACCCTTATGCCTGCCGCCTAATGCGCCTCGCCCAACATCGAGTGGAGGACGAAACAGTGCACGCATATCAACAGGGAGTCAGCAGGCGGTCGGAAACAACCTACCCCACCCTGCCGGTCGACATGCAGCGCGGCGACGTGGAGCGGCTGATCCGGCGCGTGGGGCCGCAGATCGGGCTCAGCCCCGGTCGGCTGGCGGTGCTTCTGGCCATGATGGACGAAACCCGGCCATCTGACTGGATCCGCCCGGACCGGGAGCCCGTGTGCTTCGCGATGCAGATCAACATTGCCCGTATCTGCGGGCAATCCACGCGGTCCGTACGGCGCACGGAAGACCACCTCGAACAGCTGGGGTTGATCCGCAAGGAAGTCACCTCCAACGGACAACGGAGCCGCTTTCGATCCGTACTGGGTGAAGAGGCCAGGACCGGGATCTTCTTCACGCCCCTCATCGAGGCGCTCCCCGGTCTGCTCGGGCTTCGCGAGCAACTCGCGCAGGAGCGGTTCGAAGTACAGGCCCTGAAGCAAAAGATCAGCGCTGCCCGGCGTATGGTCAAACGCAACCTGGAAACGCTTCGGTCGCGCCCACACAAGCCCCTTGCCCTGCAGGAGCTGGAAAGCCGCATTGCCAGCTGGCCGACCCGTTTCGAAGCCTCAGCAGAAATCCAGGGCCTGCAGGATCTTCTCGAGGACATTATCGATGTGGATGACCAGCTTGAGCAGCATATCCATGAACAGACATTAGAGTCCGGTCCACCGGACTCTGGCGTCCGCCCTTTACAAGATACAACTCAAGATAGAACAGTATTCTGTAACGCACACGTGGGAGAATCGACTGCCGGCAAGCCGGCAGACACAAACATTGATGATGCGCCGCCTGACGGCGGCGCGGATTGCTTAGAAAAACAGGATGAGACGGATCCGGCGGGGCACAAGACCCAAAATCAGGAAAATCTCAAATGGCTGACACCGGACGTGCTCTGTGATCTCTGTACCGACGAGATGCAGCTCAGGATCCTGCTGGCGCAGGGCAAACGCCCCTGCCCTGCCCCGCGGGACTTCGTGATCGCCGCGATCGACAGGCTTGTGCCGCTCGGCATTCATCCTTCAGCCTGGCAGGAGGCCGTCGACCAGATGGGAGACTTGGCAGCCGCCCTGTGCATCCTGATTATCGACAACAATGTCGCTCACCCCGAAACCCCCATCCAATCGCCCGGCGGGGTCCTGCGCGCCATGACCGCGCGGCATCAAGCCGGACAGCTCAGGCTCAACCAAAGCCTCGTCGCCATCAGGAAAAGGAAGGGCAAACAGGTTGAGTGATCCAAGATGGCACCATAGGGCCTTCCAATGCGTGTTCCGGGTGCGGCACGCCACTGCTTTGGTGCCGGTTTCCGGAGCCCGGAGCCAGATCAAATCTTACCTGCGGGGTCCTAAAAACAGTTGCAACGAATCACAACCTATGCGGGAATCCGCTGAATGGGAAAAGTGACCTGAATGAGAATGCGGCATCTCTTTTGGGATGTCGCGTTTTCAGGAGCGACGAACAGAAACGAGCAGGGGGTGTGGATGATGTCCAATGACCCCAACGGTTCTCAACCGTCAAGCCTCCTGGCTGTGCACCAGCAATAATCACAAGGGTGGCATACCGCGTCCGCCCGGGCCCGGCAGGTTATCTGCGGCCGGATGTTCAGGTGCGCGTTCGTTGGCCTTGACCGGGCTTGGAAAGAGCCCGCATTCGCAACCCGCAACCGCAGCTCATGCTGGTGCAGGTCTGAAACCACCCGCAGATACTGATGTGACGGATCACACCGGGGTCTCTCCCAGGTTGTGTTTTCCGGTGCCGCCTGCGTCTCACAAGGGTCAGGGCGTGCGGGCGGCTCTCCGTGCCACGCCAGTATATTGGACTGACCTCACCGGCGGGCCCATTCCGCTTTACCTGCATCAAGATCATCAAGACCATAACGAGGGTCGGGTTGCCCCGGTCAATGAGTTTCCGGGGGCAGGATCGGTTCCCGGGTTGCAGACCCATGTTTCGGAAAGGTCACCAGATCCAAATCTTACAAACCCAAGGTCCCGCCGGACAATCAATATAGGAGAATAACATGGTCACTGTCTTCCGTCCTCAGGACTTTGAGCCCAGTACTTTTGACGACTTCGCGCGAATTTCCGCGGTCCCGCCGCGTACAACCTATGACGCCAGCACCAGGGTTCGGACCCAAACATACGATTTTGACCTTGATGGTAACCCCGATCGTACGGTGGTCAGGACCTATAACACCGCCGGTCGGATTATGAGTATAGTGGTTTCGTCAGATTATGGGGATGACGGCACCATCAATAGGATCAACGCCTTCACCATTAACGAGGGCGGTACGCGTTTAAAAGCAGTGGTTTCGGCCGATGACAATAATGACGGCGAATTCGACGCCCGCATGATCCGAACCTATTACGGTGACGGCTCGCTGAAATATTCAGAATTCCAACGCCTTGTAGACGGCCTTCCGCAGAGAGCAGGAGTCGATAGTAACGGGGACGGTACCTATGACCGCACCATCGACTATGCTTATGACCAGCACAACCGGTTGCTGTCCGAGACATGGCAAAACATCCCTGGCGTACCCACCACCTCCCCCTCCCGCTTAATCAGATATACCTATGACGACGACGACAGGGTGCTGACCGAGACATGGGACAATGGCATCAACGGTACTATCGACCGCCGCACTACCAATACCTATCACCAGGACGGCTCGCTGAAATATTCAGAAACCCAAAGCCTTGTAGACGGCCTTCCGCGGACAGCAACAGTCGATAGTAACGGGGACGGTACCGACGACCGCATTGTCAACTATACTTATGACCAGCACAACCGGTTGCTGACCGAGAGATGGCAAAACATCCCTGGCGCACCCACCAACACTGCCTCCCGCTCAATCAGTTATACCTATGACGACGACGACAGGGTGCAGACCGAGACATGGGTAGACACCTCTAGCGCATCCACCACCCCCCCCTCCCGCTTAACCAGATATACCTATGACGACGACGACAGGGTACTGACCGAGACATGGGACAATGGCATCAATGATACTATCGACCGCCGCATTACCAATACCTATGACGACCACGGCGGTCGGGTGACCACGGTGACGGACTATGGCAGGAACCGTCTCCAAGACCGCACCGACACTTTCACCTATGACGCCAACGACAATGTGCTGACCGAAACATGGGATTTTAGCGCAACCAATAGCATCGACGTTAGTATCGTCAGGACCTATGACGCCAACAACAATGTGCTGACCGAGGCATGGGATACCGACGCAGATAGTATCAACGAAAGCGTCTTTACGTATACCTATGACGCGGACGGGACTAAAATCGGAGACGTAAGTTCGTACGATACGAACGAAGACGGCACCATCGACCATGTCCGGTACAACAACTTTGGCACTGCAGTTAATACCATTTTGCCCACAGCGCAGAGTGCACAGGCCCTGGCAGGCGTGGAAACGATAACCCTTTCCGAAGGTGCATCGCGCCTGGTCATCAGCGATTCAGTTTTGAGCGTACTTGCGGGTGGTGATAACAGTTATCGGGTTCGGATCGATGGTGATGAGCACGACAGTGTTGTCTTGGGTCAAGGTATCCGGAACTCCGGACAAGACGTGGAGATCAACGGTGAGCAGTACGATCTCTACACGGGAACATCCGGAAGCGTTCTCGTCGATCCCGATGTGATGGTTGATCTTGCTCTTGCCTGAAACCGGGCTGGTCTGAACGATACGCCGTTCAAGCCAGCTATGTCACACCTGGTTGGAGCGGCGCAGGGCAAACGCCCCTGCCCTGTCCCGCGGGACTTCGTGATCGCCGCGATCGACAGGCTTGTGCCCCTTGGCTTTCATCCCTCGGCCTGGCAGGAGGCCGCCCAACAGATGGGAGACCTGACAGCCGCCCTGTGCGTCCTCATCATCGACAACAATGTCGCTCACCCCGATACTCCCATCCATTCACCCGGCGGAATCTCAAATAACAGTTGCAACGAATCACAACCTATGCGGGAGTCCTCCGAATGAGTTGGGTGGGCCTGAATGACAAAGCGGCATCTCTTTTGGGTTGGCCCGTGTTTTCAGGAGCGACAAACGGAAACGAGCAGGGGGTATGGATGATGTACGATGACCTCAACGGTTCTCAACCGTCGAGCCTCACGGCTGCGCAACAGCAATAAGAACAAGGGTGGCCTGCTGCGCCCGCCCGGGCCCGGCAGGCTATCTGCGGCCGGATGTTCAGGCATTCTTTCGAAGGCATTGACCGGGCCCGGAAAGAGACTGTGTTCGCAACCCGCAACCGCGGCTCGTGCTGGTGCAGGTCTTGAGCGGCCCGCAGGTACTGATGTGACGGATCACACCGGGATCTTGCTGAGGTTGTGTTCTTCGGTGCCGCCTGCATCTCACGTGGACCAAGGCGTGCGGGCGGCTCTCCGTGCCACGCCATCATATTGGACTGACCTCAGCGGCGGGCCCATTCCGTATACCTGCATCAAGACCATCAAGACCATGACGAGGGTCGGGTTGCCCTGGTCAATGAGTTTCCGGGAGCAGGATCGGTTCCAGGGGTGCAGACCGATGTTTTCGGAAAGGTCACCAGATCCAAATCTCACAAACCCAAGGTCCTGCCGGACAATCAACATAGGAGAATGACATGACCTTTAGATTCACGGATAGCTACTTTGACCCCATTGATCTATTAGCCTCCACACGCCTTTATTCGCGCGTGTTTCAGGTCGCGCCACATAGAACCCATGACGAGGACAACAGGGTTTGGACCTGGTCATACGATGCTGACCGGGATGGTAACCCCGAAGTTACGGTGGCCAGGACCTATGACACCGCCGGTCGGATCATGAGAGAAGTGGGTTCGTCAGATTATTTGGATAACGGCACCGTCAATATGGTCAGCGACTACACCTTTAACACGGCCGGTACGCGTATAAACGCAGTGGTTTCGGTCGATGACAATTTTGACGGCCTCTTCGACCACCGCGCGATCCGAACCTATCACGAAGACGGCTCGCTGAAATATTCAGAAACCCAACGCCTTGTGGACGGTCGCCCGCAAACAGCAACAGTCGATAGTAACGGGGACGGTACCGATGACCGCACCGTCGACTATACTTATGACCAGTACAACCGGTTGCTGTACGAGACATGGGAAAACACCCCTGGCGCACCCACCGCCTTCCAGGTCGGATATGGATATTACGACGACAACAGGGTGCGGGCCGAGATACGGAGGGGTGCCGAGGACGGTACTTTTGGCATCTTCTCATATACCTATGACGACAACGGCACCATCGCCCGTTTCACTTACCATAACGATGGAACTGAAGTTGATACCATAGAGCCTACAGTGCTGAGAGCACAGGCCCTGGCAGGCGTGGAAACGATAACCCTTTCCGGTGGTGCAACGAACCTGGTCATCAGTGATACAGTTTTGAGAACACTTGCGGGTGGTGATGACAGTTATCGGGTTCAGATCGATGGTGATGAGCACGACAGCGTTCACCTTGGGCAAGGTATCCGGGACTCCGGGCAAGACGTGGAGATCAACCGTGAGCAGTACGATCTCTACACGGGAACGATCGGAAGCGTCCTCATCGATCCCGATGTGACGGTTGAACTTGCTCTTGCCTGAAACTGGGCTGGTCTGAACGATGCGCCGTTCAGGCCAGCTATGTCACACGTGGGTGGTGCGGATGGGTGGGAAGCCCCCGGCGTCCAGCACCTGACACTATTCGTGGTGACAGCCCCGACCGGCCAACGGGTCAGATGAGATGCAGCTCAGGGTCCTGCTGGCGCAGGGCAAACGCCCCTGCCCTGCCCCGCGGGACTTCGTGATCGCCGCGATCGACAGGCTTGTGCCGCTCGGCATTCATCCTTCAGCCTGGCAGGAGGCCGTCGACCAGATGGGAGACTTGGCAGCCGCCCTGTGCATCCTGATTATCGACAACAATGTCGCTCACCCCGAAACCCCCATCCAATCGCCCGGCGGGGTCCTGCGCGCCATGACCGCGCGGCATCAAGCCGGACAGCTCAGGCTCAACCAAAGCCTCGTCGCCATCAGGAAAAGGAAGGGCATGCGGGTTGAGTGATCCAAGATGGCGCCATAGGGCCTTCCAATGTGTGTCCCGGGGCCGGCATAATGCGGCCGCCACTGCTTTGGTGCCGGTTTCCGGAGCCAGATCAAATCTTACCTGCGGGGTCTTAAAACAGTTGCAACGAATCACAACCTATGCGGGAATATGTCGCATTGGCTGAGTGGGCCTGGATGAGAATGCGGCATCTCTTTTGGGATGGCCCGTGTTTTCAGAAGTAGCAAGCAGAAACGAGCAGGGGGTACGGATGATGTCCGATGACGTCAATGGCTCTCGACTCGCAAACCTCATGGCTGCGCACCAGCAATAATCACAAGGGTCGCCTGCCGCGCCCGCCCGGGCCCGGCAGGTTATCTGCGGCCGGATGTTCAGGCGCTCTTTTGACGGCATTGACCGGACCTGGAAAGAGCCCGCATTCGCAACCCGCAGATACTGATGTGACGGATCACACCGGGGTCTCGCTCAGGTTGTGTTCTTCGGTGCCGCCTGCGTCTCACAAGGGTCAGGGCGTGCGGGCGGCTCTCCGTGCCACGCCATCATATTGGACTGACCTCACCGGCGGGCCCATTCCGTATACCTGTATCAAGACCATCAAAGCCGCGGCGAGGGTCGGGTTGCCCCGGCCAATGCGTTTCCGGGTTGCAGACCCATGTTTCGGAAAGGTCACGCAGATCCAAACCTCACAAACCCAAGGTCCTGCCGGACAATTAATATACAATATAGGAGAATGACATGTTCCATACATTCACTGATAGCGAGTTTGACCCCAGTGCTGTGAAAACCCCATCCTGGGTTACGGTCTTGAATACAACCTATGACGCCAGCACAAGGGTTCGGACCCAAACATTCGATACAGATTTGGATCGTAACCCCAATGTTACGGAGGCCACGACCTATGACGCGGCCGGTCGGCGTATAAAACTAAAGAGTTCGTTCGATTTTCATGGTGACGGCACCTTCAATAGGGTCAGCGACTTCACCTTTAACGAGGCCGGTACGCGTATAAAAGCAGAGGTTTCGGTCGACGCCAATAATGACGGCCTCTTCGACAGCCGCGGGATCCGAACCTATCACGCTGACGGTTCGCTGAAATATTCAGAAACCCAATGGCTTGTAAGCCCCCTTGGATGGTTAGCAGCAGTCGATAGTAACGGGGACGGTACCGACGACCGCACCGTCCGTTATATTCATGACGAGCACAACCGGGTGCTGTCCGAGAACTGGGTAAATATCCCTGGCACACCCACCACCACCCCCTCCCGCTTAATCAGATATACCTATGACGACGACGACAGGGTGCTGACCGAGACATGGGACAATGGCATCAACGGTACTATCGACCGCCGCATTAACAATACCTATCACGCTGACGGCTCGCTGAAATATTCAGAAACCCAAAGCCTTGTAGACGGCCTTCCGCGGACAGCAACAGTCGATAGTAACGGGGACGGTACCGACGACCGCACCGTCGATTATACTTATGACCAGCACAACCGGTTGCTATCCGAGAGATGGGTAAACATCCCTGGCGCACGCACCTACACTGCCTCCCGCTTAATCAGATATACCTATGACGACGACAACAGGTTGCTGACCGAGACATGGGACAATCACATCAACAATACTATCGACCGCCGCATTACCAATACCTATGACGACCACGGCGGTCGGGTGAAAACAGTGGACCATAGCGGGAACCGTTTCCAACAACGCACCGACACTTTCACCTATGACGCCAACAACAATTTGCTGACCGAGACATGGGATTTTGGCTGGACCGACGGCATCGACTTTAGTAGCGTCAGGACCTATGGCGCCCACAACAATGTGCTGACCGAGGCATTGGATTATGACGCGGATGGTACCAACGACGTAACCAACATTTATACCTATGACGCGGACGGGACTAAAATCAGAAAGGCCGGTTTGTATGATGATGGCGATAACGGCACCATCGACCGTGTCTGGTACCGCAGCTATGGCGCTGAAGTTGATACCATAGAGCCCACAGCGCAGAACGCACAGGCCCTGGCAGGCGTGCAAAAGATATTCCTTTCCGAAGGTGCATCGCGCCTGATCATCAGTGATTCAGTTTTGAGCGTACTTGCGGGTGGTGATGACAGCCATCGGGTTCGGATCGATGGTGATGGGGACGACAGCGTTGTCTTGGGTCAAGGTATCCGGGACTCCGGACAAGACGTGGAGATCAACGGTGAGCAGTACGATCTCTACACGGGAAC
>NZ_WQCG01000015.1 GCF_013032505.1 Ruegeria atlantica | reverse complement strand
CAATGTCCTTCACCACCGCAACGTCCAAATCATGCAGATACAACCAATCGGAAACTTCGCCGGTTCTTCCAGAGCTGTGCAGTACAGAGCTACAATCCTTTGATTTAAGCATGGTGGTTGACTTTTGCTCGCCTTTAACGGGAATCATTGTTTTATCAATCCCGTTAAAGAGTCAAGAATTGTTTCTTTTGACAGAACCAATGAAGTAACGGTTTTAAACATCGGCAGTGTAGATTGCGCTATTTGCGCTCAGGTTTGAGTGGCCAGGAAAGTTACGCTGGCCCACGCCCTCTTAGGCTTCAACGTTACAGTTTTAGCCAGAAGCAGAAACCGAGCTGGAATTATCCTCAATCAATTGGATTCAGCCATTGCTCAATCCTCCTTTCCACCTTCTTGGCGGTCTACTTGCGGTGCTTGGCATCGAGAAAGTCGCGGAAATCAATTGAACCAATTCTCCTCCTGGACCAGAATGCCGACTGGTCCAATTTCCTGGGCGATGGACATCAGGCAAAGCGGCCTTTGCAGTCCAAACTTGTCTGGTTGTTCGTGTTCGCCTGGTGATCTCTAACATCGTCCGCGATCTGGGTTCCGGGCTCGTTAAAACTCATTGCGAGAAGGTAACGGCTGCAGCAACAGAGACAGCTGAGCGGAAAACTATCAGACATCAGTCCAAAACATGACAGCGCGCCAACAATCCGGGAGACATTCCAACATGATCTTGATGTGGTTTCAGCTTTAGAACGTCGCGTGCCGTGCCTAAATTGTTTGCCGCGGCACATCCGGCCCGGAGTTCAGCTCGGTTTCCGATGTCTTTCAGCGCCGCGCGGCGGCCCGCCAGCATCACACCCCCGTCAGGTATCAACCATTGAGCGGCTGATATCCGGTTTGGTGTGGCGCATCACCTTGGCGCCGGCGCAGGCATTGATCTGGCCGGTTGTCATGAAGACCCGTATAAAACGCCCTTCGAAATCTGCGACCGCGTGAAGCGTGATTTTCATGCCACCCTATTGTCGACCAGTCAGGCGTCCACGCCCCCTTTTGACCAGCAGTCTGGGCGTCGTACGATGTGCCTTCTGATAAGCTGGATCGATCGCGATTGTATCGTGGTCGGAACCCTCCGACGCTGACGCCTCCATGACCCGGGCAAAGACACCCATGTCCCGGCAGCACTTCCTTCGGTTCTACAAGGCCTCCTGCGGCCGACACTTTTTCGGTGCGGTGCACCAAAACACCCCATTGCGATTGATGAAGATTACCCAGCTCAGATCCCGACGGGTATCCACCGCTGGCGTGCCATGGATTTTTGGAAAGAACGGTCACAACCGGACCCGTTCTTCCCTGGTCAATCTGAAGAGATTGTTCATCACGCCGCCTGAAGTTCGGTAACCTGAATCGATACATTGCGAAGATTGCATCCAAATCAATGGGTCTGGAGCCTGCCGCGTTAATCCCGAGCGGATCTTGCAGGCCGGATTGAAAGGTGGGTTGACAAAAAACCTTTAAATTGCAAAAGTTGATTCTACCTCGAAAGCTTAAAGACATCTTGGATGAAGCGCTGCGAGGCGAGCCTTTTCCAGGAACGGCGGCGGTTGCTGTGACAGAGATCTGGCCTCAACCGGCCTCTGCATCTGAACCGGTGAGATCATCCGGCAACGGAGAGAATCAGCACCTTGCCGGGTGCCTGCAACGCTTTTTCATGACGCCCGTGACGGGCCTGAATGTATGTGATCCATGGCCGCGCAATGGCCCCATAAGGCGTCAGCCGCGTTTGCCACGCCTGTCGCTGAAACCAGACAGGCAGCACCCAGAGGAGGATTTCACACATGACAACCCCTGTACCCATCGGTCCCGAATTCCAGATCAATACACACAAGCAGAACAGTCAGTCTGACCCCTCTGTGACCGCCCTTGAGGATGGCGGCTTTGTTGTCACGTGGGCCTCCCACGGCCAGGACGGGAATGGCTTGGGGGTTTACGGCCAGCGCTATGCGGCCGATGGCAGCGCACAGGGTTCCGAATTCCAGATCAATACACACACGACAAATGGTCAGAAGAACCCCTCTGTGACCGCCCTTGAGGACGACGGCTTTGTTGTCACATGGGCCTCCCACGGCCAGGACGGGAACGGCTGGGGTGTATATGGCCAACGCTACGCTGCCAATGGCACCGCACAAGGCTCCGAATTCCAGGTCAATACAACCACGGTAGGCAGTCAAGCTTATTCCTTTGTGACAGGTCTGGCGGATGGCAGCTTTGTTGTCACGTGGCACTCAAACGGCCAGGACGGGCTTGGCTATGGCGTTTACGGCCAGCGTTACACGGCCGATGGCACCACGCAGGGTTCCGAGTTCCGGGTCAATACACATTTGACAAGCAATCAGACCAGACCCTCTGTGACCGCCCTTGAGGACGACGGCTTTGTTGTCACGTGGACCTCCCACGGCCAGGATGGGCGTGGCTGGGGTGTATACGGCCAGCGTTATAGTGCCAATGGCACCGCACAAGGCCGTGAATTCCAGGTCAATACACATACGACAAATGATCAGAGTTGGCCCTCTGTGACCGCCCTTGAGGACGGCGGCTTTGTTGTCACGTGGGAATCCTGGGGCCAGGATGGGAGTGGCTGGGGAATTTACGGCCAGCACTACACAGTCAACGGCACCGCACAGGGTTCCGAATTTCGGGTCAATACATTTAAGACAAGCTATCAAAGGGACCCCTCTGTGACTGCCCTGGCGGATGGCGGCTTTGTTGTCACGTGGGAATCCTTTGGCCAGGATGGGAACGGCTGGGGTGTATACGGCCAACGCTACGCGGCCAATGGCACCGCACAGGGTTCCGAATTCCGGGTCAATACACACTCGATAGACGCACAGTCAAACCCCTCTGTGACGGACCTTGAGGATGGTGACTTCGTTGTCACGTGGCAGTCCAACGGCCAGGACGGGAATGACTATGGCATTTACGGCCAGCGTTTTGCGGCACCGCTTGCCTCTGAGCTGGGAACGGAAGGCAATGACACCCTGAACGGGAATGAAGAGGCCAACCGTTTTTTTGGACTTGGCGGGGATGATACCCTCAATGGCCGTGGGGGCGACGACAGGCTTTATGGGGGTGCGGGCAACGACGTTTTGGAAGGGGGTGCGGGCAACGACACCCTTTATGGAGGCACGGGCAACGACACGGCGCGCTACTTGTCATCTGACAGAGGGGTCACAGTGAACCTGGCCACGGGCGAAGTGGCGGGGGGTCATGCCGCGGGCGATAAGCTGGTCGGTATCGAAAACCTCGAGGGCTCCGCCCATAATGACAGGCTGACCGGGGATGAAGAGGCCAACCGTCTTTCCGGACTTGGCGGAGATGATACGCTCAATGGCCGTGGGGGCAACGACAGGCTTTATGGGGGTGCGGGCAACGATGTGCTGGAAGGGGGTGCGGGCAACGACACCCTTTATGGGGGCACGGGCAAAGATACGGCGCGCTACACATCCTCTGACGCAGGGGTCACATTGAGCCTGGCTGACGGCGCAGGCATTGGCGGTCACGCCCGGGGCGATAGGCTGATCGGTATCGAAAACCTCGAAGGCTCCGCTCATGAGGATGTCCTGATCGGGGATGATGAAAACAATGTCTTATCCGGAGCCGGAGGTGACGATGTCCTCCGGGGTGGTGCAGGTGATGACATTCTCGAGGGCGGCGCGGGAGGGGACACCCTTCAGGGCGGAGACGGCAGCGACACGGCGCGCTACACATCCTCTGACGCAGGGGTCACCGTGAATCTGGCCACGGGTGCAGTGGCGGGTGGGCATGCCACCGACGACACCCTGCGCGATATCGAAAACCTCGAGGGCTCCGCCCATAATGACAGGCTGACCGGGGATGAAGAGGCCAACCGTCTTTCCGGACTGGGCGGGGATGATACCCTCACTGGCCGTGGGGGCAACGACAGGCTTTATGGCGGTGCGGGCAACGACGTGCTGGAAGGCGGTGCGGGCAACGACGTGTTGAACGGCGGCACGGGCAGTGATACCGCCGTTTATGGACGTTCGGACGCAAGGGTCAATGTGAACCTGGGCAATGGCAATGCGACCGGCGGCCACGCCGAGGGCGATACGCTGATCGGTATCGAAAATCTCGAGGGCTCGAGATATAATGACACGCTGATCGGGGATGGCAAAAACAATTCCTTATCCGGAGCAGGGGGGCACGACGTGCTTGAAGGGGGTGCAGGTGCCGATGACCTGGATGGCGGTGCTGGCAGGGATTGGGCGCGTTACACATCCTCTGGCGACGGGGTGGTGGTGAACCTGGGCACGGGGGCAGTGGCGGGCGGTCACGCCCGAGGCGATAGGCTAACGAGTATCGAAAACCTAATGGGCTCGAGACATGCCGACAGGCTGACCGGGGATGGGGAGGTCAATTTCCTGTTCGGGGCCGGAGGTGACGATACCCTCATCGGCGGCGGTGGAAATGATACCCTCGAGGGCGGCGCGGGGGCGGATATCCTTCAGGGCGGCACGGGCATTGATACCGCCGTCTACGTATACTCTGACGCGGGGGTCACAGTGAACCTGGACACGGACGAAGTGAGCGGCGGCCATGCCCGGGGCGATACGCTGACGGGTATCGAAAACCTGAACGGCTCGAGACATGCCGACAGGCTGACCGGGGATGCGGCAGACAATATCCTGTATGGGGGCGGAGGTAACGATACCCTCATCGGCGGCGATGGAGCGGATACCGTCGAGGGCGGTGCAGGGGCGGATATCCTTCAGGGCGGCACGGGTATTGATACCGCCGATTACGGACGCTCGGACGCAGGGGTCACAGTGAACCTGAACACGCGCGAAGTGAGCGGCGGCCATGCCCGGGGCGATACGCTGACGGGTATCGAAAATCTAAACGGTTCGAGACATAACGACAGGCTGACCGGGGATGCGGAAAACAACGTTTTATCCGGGGCACAGGGGGACGATATCCTGGCCGGTGGTGAAGGATCCGATATCCTGAATGGCGGTGCGGGCAATGACACCCTTTATGGCGGTGCGGACCGGGACGTTCTGAACGGTGGTGATGGTCACGACAGGCTCGAGGGCGGTGCGGGATTCGATGACCTGAATGGCGGTGCGGGCAACGACAGCCTTTATGGGGGTGCGGACCGGGACGATCTGAGCGGTGGCGATGGTCACGACAGGCTCGAAGGCGGTGCAGGTAACGACATCCTTGAGGGCGAGGCAGGCAATGACATCCTGTATGGCGGTACGGGCTTTGACTATCTCAGTGGCGGCCGTGGAAACGATATGTTGAGCGGTGGTGCAGGCGCGGATGTTTTCTTGTTCGGTATCTCCGATCAGGGCGACGACCGGATCACGGATTTTGCGGATGGCGCGGATAGGATCCAGTTTTCAAGCAGCAATTCAGGCAGCCTGTCGTTTGATGATCTGACCATCGAAGATGACGGGCAGAACACCACGGTGACGTGGCAAGGCGGCAGTATCACACTTGAAAACGTGCTATCGAGCCACATCACAGAGGATGACTTTCTGTTCCACTAACAGCAAAGAAGACGCGCGCAATGGTTTGGGCGTGGCTGAGACGCGGAGACCTCAATGTCACAGATTGGGGCGGGCTCGGCCTGTCGACCCGCTCCAACGAGTCCAGCCATCGCCTGGAAGTTCTGAGCCACGATGAAGACCGCCAATGTCACCGCCATGTTGGAGTTGGCTGAAGGCATCCCGATGCGATCACTCCACCATCGTTCAGAAACCAAGGCTGCTCAGCGACAACGGTTCGTCCGGTGTCGCGACCGAAAGATCCTGAAGATGGCAGAGGAGGTCAAGAAACAGACCATCCTGAAGCGACCTATGACGAACCAAAACGCTGCCGCCTGAACTGGACCAGAAATCAACGCGGAGCTTTCGATAACAGACGCCCGCGTCTGCGAAAAAACTCTGAAGACGCGCACCGGAGCGCCTAGTCGACAGCACCGCACACACCGGCATCCGCAAAATCTCTTTTTGTCCATACGCTGGCCACGTCGGTCTTGATCCGATCGTGGATGCGGTTTGGTATAGGCTAGTGCTGAAATGTCGAACATGTGCGAGGTTTACTGCGACTTTCAAACAGCTGAATTCAACGCGAACCCTACCCTGTGAAAACCGGAACCAACAGTGACAGCCCGTAACGCCGGTCACGCCCACTTTCGCAACCACGCAATCCGATCAGAGGCGTCACAGTGCCGGCGCCTGCTGGCTAATAGACTGCTACCGCAGCAGGCACCGCATAATCACATGCACACCAACATCGGCAGGTCGCCCGGCCGGTTGAAAGAACATCCGCCTCGCAGTCTTCAGAGAGCCAAGCCCATGTGAGCATCGCTGTGGGCTTGCCCTCTTTGGTCAGATAGAAGCGCCCCTGGTTGCGCCGGAGTGGCGGCAGGACTTCAACACTCAGATATGCATCCATGTCGAAGCCTTGGTGATACCCCGAGCGCGACAGGAGCTCGATTGCAAACCCGACGCAGACATATCGGTCGATCACCATACCTGTATCTCCTCCGCAAGCTGGTGGCCCGGTGCCCGCGCGCCGTGCCTGCGCTCAAGCAGATAATGCAGCTTGGCGTGCCCGCCGAACGGCGCAACAGCATGCAGGGTTAATGGTGGCTCCCTGTCCGGTGTCCCGCTCCACGTCGCATACCCCATGGGGGCACGGTCCCTGGACAGCCAAATCAGCACCGTCCCGTCCTTAAGATGCGTGGTGATATCCGTGAAATACTCTCGCAAGCCCAATCCGGCCTGAGACGAATTGGTCTCAAGATCGAGAAGCGCGGCGGCCCCGACGCTGCGGTAGTGCTTCAGGCACAGCGGCTCATCTTCCGGATCGGGCAAGCTGGGAAGGCTATTGTGGATCGCGTCGGTTTGCCTGGCCATTTCATCGACAGGAAGAAAGCGCATTGCCCGGGAGCCGCTTTCAAAGAGCACCGTCAGCGAAAACGCCTGTTGATCGAACAAATAGGCCGCGGTCAATCGCGCAAGGGGATAGTTCAGGTTATAGCGATAAGGCGTATCCAAATCCGCCAGCGCCGCCCACAGAAGGTCGAAATCCTCAACAAGGTAGCCCCCATTCTCGATCGACCAGACCCGGCACAAAGCACCAAAGAGATCCGGGGCCTGGGCTTGCAGGTATCTCAGCAGCAACAGCTCGCCTAAAAACGCACAGGTCTCGCGGGCAACGGGCGGCATCGGATCATGCCGGGACAGCGCGAGTTGCACGATATGCGCGCTTTCATGCGCGAGCGCTATCAAATCAGCAACCTGCCCGTTCCAGTTCAACGACACCACAGGCCGAAACTCCTCGCCCCGATCCACGGGAGAAGGCCGGCCATCCCGGTTCCGTGCGGATTGCTCAAACTGAACCCGGCTCAATAGCCCGGCTATGTCGTATCTGTGGCCGAACTCAGCCGTAAAGGCAGGCACGATGAACTGTTTCAGCCCGTCCTGCAAAGACCCAATCTCTGCCACGCGACGCTTGTCAGTCCCACAACCAGAAAACTGTTTCGGTACGTCACGCAGCGTCTCCGCAAAACAAGCAGACGCAATGTCCTTCACCACCGCAACGTCCAAATCATGCAGATACAACCAATCGGAAACAGTGCAGGCACTTGCCGTATCCGCCGGGCCCAAGCAGGGCTCCAGCCCGAACGTCCGGTTATCCCGGTCCTGGCTGACTGCGAAAACCTCACCAGGCTTCGGTCGGCGTGCCGCCTTACGAAAGGTTCGCACAGTCGAGAGCTGCCGTGAAAAACCAATCGCAAATGCCTGGCGGATTCTACGCCAGCGGAGCGCGCTTTTTCCTCTGCGACAGACTGTTCCTGTTAGGCTGGAGAATGAAAGAGTTTTGGGCATCAGAGGTCATCCGTCTTCCCCCTCAATTGTGTAATTTTCACATTCCAGAAATTTGAAAACCGCCTTGGAGGTTTTCAAACTCTGAAATAAGCCCATTCATACGCCTCGATATACGAAAAAGAGCGTCAAATCAACATATGCCAATGAAAACACGAGGAAAATTTCAATCGCGAGGGACTCGCGTGCACGTCTCTCCACACCAGATTGCGAGACCTCAGCGAATGCGCCCATGACTGAAGCATGATGGCACCGGAACAGCGACTGCAACGCAATTTTGAACCGAGTTTCGTTGGATTGGATGTATCGAAAGCTGAAACGTCGATTTGTGCATGCGGCCGGGTAAGTGGCACCGTATCTGCCGCGATAAAGTATCCGATCCCGAAGTGAACTGTCGGCGTTGCGCAATCACGTCGGTACCATCTATAGCGTTGTCCTCGAAACAGACCCAATGCGCGCTGGCTTCGGAGTGAGCCGTGGGATCGAGGCCCGACATTGGTGTGCGTCGATGCGTGTCAGGTTCGGGCCGCCCTCAGTCAACGGCACAACAGAACAAAAAACGGACGCCAGCAACATCTTCTCCTGCCTTTAAAAAGGGGATGACGTCAATCATAACAAGGCAGATGGCGCGTGCCGGATCGTTCTCCCCGATCCAGGCTGCCAGTTGGTCCGGGCACAAAACCGCCTGCCCCGGATCCACAGTATAGCTCGGCTCGCATATCTCGAACTTACCCACACCCAAACCGCACCTGGAGTTCCTCCACGGACTCAGCGCATCCCTGCCAATGCTGAATGACCTGCCTGCCGCAAGTGTATCCGTGTGATAACAATCCTGATCCGCTATTGGCTCCAATTGCAGCAAATGATGATCGCTATCTTTCTCCCATCGCGTTCTGGATCGTGCGCACGATTGGGGCGAAGAAATAGCCAATAATACGGCGGCGATCTGTGATTACATCTATCGTTGCCGTCATGCCAGGTCGCAGGTGGAGTTTTTGTCCCCCGGACAAAAGGAACAGGCGTTCGGGTGTCAATCGAACAACGTAACCCCACTCACCGTCCTTGTTTTCGGTAGAATCCGCCGCAATGACGGATACGGTCGCTTCAACAAATCCATATCGCTCCGACGGGTAGGCATCGAAACGTATATTTGCCTTCTGACCAACCCGCATGAAGCCCACGTCCTGATTGGAGAAACGCCCGATCAGTTCAATCCGAGCGTCGTCGGGAACAATGCGCATGAGTTCTGCACCATCCTGTGCGATGCCACCCACCGTAAATACCTTGAGCTGATCCACGATGCCGGTCACAGGGGCCTTGAGCGAAGTGGCGCTGACATGGCGCAAAGCCGCGCGTTCGTTCTCGATCAATACGGCAAGGCGCGCGTCGATTTCTGCTTTGCGCGCCAACAGCGACCTTTGCATCTGCGTGGTGAGGCTGTTGCGTTCGCTCGCAAGAACTGCTCGTTCAGCGATCTTCTTCTCAAGCTCCCCAACCTGAACCTCGCGTTCACGATCCAGTTCGGTGTGGGTCTGGAGTACATCGAGAAATGCCGAGCGGCTGATGGTGCCCTGCCTGAGCAGCTGTGTTGCGGCCGCCAGCCGTTGCCCCTGGATGTCAAGCGCAGCATCAATGCGGTTGATACCGGCACGCGTAACAGCCTCGGAACGGCGGCTTGCTTCCTCCCGTGCATCAATCCGTGCGAAAGATGCCCGCAAATCACCCAGCTCTGCCTTCAGCAACAAGCGTTGTTCGCCGGCATAGGGATGATCGCTCAAGGTCGGCGGAACCTGGAATAACCCTGCCACCTGATCATCTGAGTAAGCCTCATTCTCTAAAACACCCACCATGGCTTCCAGGCGCGCATTCTCAATACGCAGCCGTTCCAGCTCTGCGCGTATGGTGCCCAGTTCGGCAAAGGCGTCGATGGTATCAAATTCGAGCAGCGTCTGGCCCTCTTTCACGGACATGCCATTCCGAACGTAAATGGCCGTGATCCGCCCCGGGAACTCCGGCTGTACAACCTGCACACGGGTCAGCGGAACCACCCGCCCCTGCCCCCGCGCAACAACTTCGATCCTGAACACAAACGACATGACCAGAATGGCAACAAAGAAAGTCACGGTGGCCAGAATGGTGATGTGTAATGTCGGTGACGTCATGCGCATCGGATCAGAAACTTGCGTCATGCCAGCCTTTCAAAGTCAATGACCCGATCAGGGTTCTCGAATGTATCGGGACTATGCGTAATGATGATCAGGGTTGCTTCACATCTCAGCTTCTGAAGTTCTGTCGCCACTTTCCGTCGAGCGGCCAGATCAAGGGCGCTGGTCGGTTCGTCCAGAATAATGACTTTGGGCTTTTGCAGGAGTGTCCGTGCAATTGCGATGCGCTGCCGTTGCCCGCCTGACAAAGCGGAGCCGCGCTCGCCGACTGAAGTGTCCAGACCGTCCGGCATCTGGTTTACCAGCGTATCGGCCGCCGAAATACGTAACACCCGATCTATGTCACGATCAGTTGCCCGCGCGTTTCCAAGGATAAGGTTTTCGCGAAGTGTCCCTGAGAAGAGATATGGGTCTTGCGGAACGTAAGCGATTTGCGTTCTCACGTCATGTGGATCGAACTCTGATATGTCCAGACCTCCGAGCAATACGGACCCTGTATCCGGTTGTTCGATCCCGGAGGCCAACCTCCCAAAGGTGGACTTTCCGCTGCCGGACGGACCAACGACCAGCGTAAGCGTTTTCGGTTCTGCACGGAAAGATAATTCCTTCAGGATGGGTACAGATGGTGTGTAAGCAAACCCTACAACCTCAAATTCCAGGCACCCTGCAACATTGGGTGGCAGTTTGGGCAGAGCCTCAAAGGGCTCCATCGGTGTGTTCACCACATCACCGAGCCGTTGGCGGGAAACGCGGATGTTTTGCCAGCTTTCCCAAAGACCTGAGAAGTTTTCGATAGGGCCTGAAACCTTCTCGGCCAGAAGGTGAAACGCAATCAGCTCACCAAGGGTCATCTGACCGGAAAAAACTGCTTGAGCGCCAAAATAGATGATGCTGATTGTAACCGCCCGGTCCACAAGGAACAGAAGCTTGTCATTCCAGATACTCAGTAATCCGACGCGGTATCCAGCGTTCAATGTCGTATGGAGCGTTTGATCGAGCCGGTCCAGCATTTTACCTTCAGCACTGAGTGCCTTGACTGCTCCGATCCCGGAAATGTTCTCAACCATTTGGGCTTGATGAGCAGCCCCGGCGTCAAACTGCATACGCAGCCTGCGGCGCAGGAAGGGGCCAAATCCAATGTAGATTAAAACCTGAATTGGAAGTGCTGCCAAAACAATCAGCGTAAGTTGAGGAGACAGCAGTAAGAGGGCCGCGATGTAGATGAAGACAAAGACCAGATCCAGAAACACACCGGTTGTTGTTCCAACCAGAAACGCCCGTATTGTGTCAGTCTCGCCGATCCTTGCTAACGTTTCCCCGACGGACCACTTTCGGAAATATCCCAAAGGCAGCTTGAACAGATGATCGTAAATGCGTGCGCCTAACGCGCGGGTGACGCGGTTGGCCGTTAACATGCCCAGAAGTTCAGAGAGAACTTCAAAGATGAGCTGAAACAGGCCGACGGCCGCGAATATCACGACGACAATCAACAGCGAAGCCTCCCTCTGGAAAGGCAAAATCCGATCAATAATGACTTGAAATACGAACGGCTCAACCAGCCCAATCAGGCGCAGACAAATGGCCAGAAAAACCAGTTCAGCATAAAACGGGGTGAACTTCCAAAGCGTCTTGCCGAACCATGAGAGAGGGACTTCACCGGCTTCCTTGCCTTCCGTCACCGCCATTCTTCTTTGCTCAAACCTAACACCCCGAGAGCCACATCCATCACCTCGTGGGTCGGCATCCCGTTTTTCAGTTTTGGATTGTTCAACATCTCCAGCAACGCAAGATCATCGGATGTGAAAACATCGTGATGGCTTCGCACGTCCGGGCTGGCAATATATATGGTGTCAAACTCATAATGAGTTCCAAATACCGTTAAGTGCGCGGTGATGTCGGCAAAGAATGTCGTTGCATGTCCGATTTCTTCATACAAACACTGTTTTTTTAGCCGCCCCACAAGGTAGTCCGGATGGCTGTAATCTATGAGTATGACTGCAAATGGGTCAGGTTTGGTTCGGTCTGTTTCCCAATCAAAGAGATGCACACTACAATCAGAATAAGTTAAATTAGTTGCATCAACTTCAGCCAATGCAACCATTTCGTCAAAACTCCGGTAATCACTCAAACTGCTATCTACAATGCCCTTTAACAATGGCATCATGTCTGTCTTTGCACTGTCAAAAAACACCATTCGGATATCTGCTATATCCCGATTATCAGACAGTTCCGGAGCATTTTCATAATGAGCGCTTAAATCGTAAATGGCACCATCAATTAATGGTATTGCGTCAACCAAGATAGCTTCTGGTCCATCGACGTGCAATTTTGGCGGATGCTCCCATTTGAAAAAAGCCGTTCTTTTCACTTGTTGCATGTTGATTGGATAAGGCACACTTACATGGAGCCCAAACTGCATCCAAAGACTGGGCAGCTCGAGAGCTGCAGAGCCATTCGAGGATGTATCTTCTCCGGCTATTGCTGGTGAAAGCAATCCCAGGCATACGATCGCATGAATCCCGCAAAGAAATTTCATTCTCCGTCACTCCAACAGTTCCAATCCAGAAACTCTTTTGCGCTCACATCAGATTTTATGGCTGTTGTTGTAGTTCTAATTTCTTCTGACTTGGACTTAAAAATCTTAACGAAGTCTCGCATCCAATACAGGTCAATACTCTCCTCCCAAATGATAGCGAGCAACGCCAGGAAAGCTGCATCAAACTCGCAAAGTCCAATTGGACTTACCTCAAGAAAAAAAGGTGGATCCAGAATATCTTCTTCAACACTACCTGGCTGCATTGAAAGGGGCTCATCAACCAAAGAAGAATAGGCCTGTTCAACAAGAAAATCATTTCCGATAGTTATTGATTGATACAGTTCTTGATATACTAAAGGCTTTTCGATTGTCTTATTGCCTTCTCCAAAGTTTCGCAGTCCTACAACTGCCAAAAACTGGTACGCCTCTCTTTCGCTTTCTATGAAATGAACAAACCCGGCATCCGGGATTTCCTCGGTTAACTCCAACCTTCCATTGAAATAATCTGCAAACTGCAAAAGCTCACTATGCTTTGTCGTATACGAGACAACATAAATGTCTGTTTCTGACGGACATTGGGCCAGGTTATCCGATACCTCTATTTTCCCTACAACACGAAACCTCTGGTCCAGAAAACGAAGAAATGCCATAGCCGTTTCGATGGGACCTGATCCCGCAATCAGACAAAACTGCGGACGCCGCGCCCAGGAGGGAACAACTGGGTAAGACAGAGCTTCAAATTGCTGTGCAAAGCTTGATTCAAGAACTTTTGAAAATTCACTATTAAAGATACGCTGAGGATCAGGCGAAAATAATACAATGCATGTGCCGAAAATTGGTACGGCACACGCTCCAAAAATCGCGATTTTTTTGTGTTTAGCGTTCTTCATTAGACTGTGCAAAGAGAGCGATTGAAAAGTTCACGGTGTCAGACCAGTACTTTACCTTAACGTGTCAGGTTTTTGTCGCCTTCTGCTAATCAGATAGTCGAACAGCCTAACAAGCAACCCACAAAGCAAACCGACAATTACCCCTATAAAAACGCTGTAATCGCTTACCCAAACGGTGTGTGGGATACAGTATAGAGCCATTCCAACGAAAATGGCGGCAAGCAACACAGAAACGGCAGATATGGCGTTTGTTGACATAGGTAACCTCTTTAAAGAGTTGTCGGCGTTGACGAGAAACAACGCCGACTAATATTGTTCGGAACACTCAGCGTCGCTCTGGATCGCTCGAGAACATTGAACTCCCTGCCAACCCCAAAGCGGCCCCTGCTGCTGCACGAACACCTCCGGCAATGGCACCGCCAGCGATAATTCCCAGGGCACCCAATGCGCGTCTGGTATTGCGTGCTTCTTGCGCTGTTGGCGCTCTGTTCCCACGACCAGTTTGTCGGATACTACCGCGGCTGCCGTTGACTCCGGTGTTACGAGCACCGTCGCCATCCCCTTGACTACCGCCGCCACCGAAGCTGACGGGGCTGTGTAAGTCGGTCATTGCTTTTTCCAGATCATAGTTCATTGGAGTATTTCCCCTGTTGAGGCTGGATTGGCTCCAGCCGGGTTTTCGAGACCAGACCGCGGTGCCTGTCTCTTGAGATTGGAAGGAGAAGAAGTCCTCCTCCCGCTGTGTACGTCCTCAACCAAATCAGAGGCCGTATTCCTGTTTTGATGCTGTCGTAGGTCGGTCCCGGTCCAGCGGTTGATGCGCGGCAATGGCGTTTCAGGGATTGGCGCTGGAAAACTGCGAAAGTAATTCCGGATGTTTTCGGTCCGCTTTGCCATCTCATCAAAGGGAAGGAAGCGCATTGTCCCGAAGCCGCTCTCGAAAAACCCTGCAGCGAATGCAGGAACGATGATTTACTGCAGGCAGTCATGTAGCGATCCGATTTCGGTCACATGCCTCGCCGAGGCATCATCTGTGGCAAATTGCACGGGTGCATCGGGTTGCTTCTCCGCGAAATAGGCGGAAAAAATATCCTTCACGACAGCCCGTTCCAACTCGTGGCAGCTTAACCAATCCACTACTCTGTAAGATTTATCAGAACGCGCCGATCCAGCGTTAAAAGCCCTGAAACCAGGCATTCAACTCCCCCCTCCTGATCAACTTCAACGGGAACTTAAGGTTCCTGATTCCCGCTCAGGAGTCAAGAATTGTTTACTCAATGGAAACCAAAGAACCCGAAGGGGGCTTGCATTCCCGAAGGTAAAAAGCAATATTCTACCTTAGGTTGTGCTCTTATTTTGAGGATCGCGTCCCGTGAAGCACGCCACAACCTATTCAAAGATCGACCAGCGGTATGGGCAAGCACAAACCAATGGTCGTATCTTTCAAACCACCCCACCTGCCAAGCTCACATTGAGCTTGGCCTTTTTTGGGAACATACCAAAAACGGAAGACACCGCCCTGAAAACCCGCGCTGCGGATATCAAGCAAGGTCAGGTTTTTGCCACCAACCGTAAGCGAACGCGAGACACGAAATGCCACGAAATTGCCGTCGGCGCGACCGGCGGCGTCTTCGGAGCATTAGGTGGGATCACCAGTTCGATCAACAATCACTTCAGTAGTTCAGGAGACCCCCGGGGGCGTGAAACGCCAGATTAGTAAACTTGGAAAACGAGGCGCCACGCGTTCTCTGTATTCTCGAGAAAGAGGGCACATCAATTGACGTCTTATCTAATGCAATTCACTGTCACATTAATCGTGGGATTGGCCTACGGCTACTTTGTGATGGGTAAAATAGATTCTCCAGGCTTAGATATCTATATTGGTGCGGGGGCCGTGTGTGCCATCTCAGCGCGACTTACAGATCTGATTTTAAAGAAATTTAGAAACTCTCGCTAAGCTATGATTGTCGTAGAAGGCAGGAGTTCTGTTTTTGCTCTGGCCCATTTGCCAGTTTGTTGTTTCTGCTCTGGCGCGCGGCTGAAAAAACCAGTCACCCTCGGGGCCCTCGGTCGTGTCTGCAGCTACATCAGATCCCACACCTTTTTCGCAGCCGACGCGCTCAGGCGGATAAGTATCCAAATTGATATCTGTCTGCCGACCAACCTCAACAAATCCAATATTGTTGTTGGACAAGACTGGCTCGACTTCAACGTCCTGATCCTCAGGAGCCACGCAAAATATTTGCTTGCCACCCCCGCCACAACACCAATCGTAAATACCTCACGATGATCCACAATGCCGCTCCGGCAATCGGCTCAAATTATTGAAATTCTGCTTCGGTTCTCCGGGCTGAATTGGTTGCCACCCCACTACAGCCCCCTTCACCGCAGCCACATGAACCCAGGGGTTTATCGAAGGGGAAAATACTCAATGAATGGGCCGTTGTGAGAAAAGCAAACAGGTTCTTCTTCAACGCTGCTGGGGTAAAGGAGGGAGCATGGCGCTGGCCATTCCTTGGGTACAACGCACACACTCACCTCCCGGCCTTACATCGTACCCCATCATTACGAATTTTACTCTTAAACAAGCCTGCAAGACCTGAACGGGACATAAGTATGTGCCCGTGAAATACTTTTGAATTGGGGCCATTTTTTTGTTCGAACCCGACAAAACAATTACAGGCACCGTTCCTGATACTTCCAAAAAACGTCCGGTAAATTTTCAAAAGGTCGCTTTGGACGTGTCACGCTCTCGTACCCGCAAGAGCCCGTTCTACCTTGCTGCACGAGCCACGTCTTACTTGCGTGACCGTCTCACATACGGAGTGACAGGCAGTTGGCTGGAAGATCAGAAAATTGATCACGTGTGGCGCACGCTACATCATTTCCAAACCCATGGTAAGATCGAGCGCCGACGCCAGCCTCTCAAGAACCACATCCTGCTGGAAACTGGTACCTGTCGGACGGGGCCAGACCATTCTGCTCCAACTGAAAAATCAATCGCAGGACAGTCGAAACCCGGCGCTTGCGTCACCGCAAAGTCGCCGTTCAATCAAACCAAACAGAAATGACAGACCCTCCCTTAGCTCAGGCCAGCATCTGAGCCAAAACCCCTGACATCGGATACTCCGAAGCGGGCCACGCTCGGGAACCGGAAGTGACCTAACGTAAGCTACGGGATTTTCCTGATTGTTTCCATTTAGTTAACAATATAACTGACTTGGACGTAACAAATTGCGTGGCAAGGATTACGAGATGGGAAATTGGTCAGAAACTATGGAAGACGACGAATTCTGTATGGGCTTCGCCTGTCCGGTAAGCACGGGGATTACTGGTTGCCGAGCGCCCCGGGAACTCGTGAGACACCGGCCATACGCGAAATTGAACCTTGGTGGCACTGCGGTGGGCACCGTTCCGCAAGCCAACAATTCCCTACGAACGCGTGTCTGCAAACCACTAACGACCAACAGAACAGGAATTAATATGATCAGAAGTTACGTTCCCGGTGGCCGCGGTACGATCGGCATCAAGTGCGATGTCGAATTGGACATAACCGGTCCGGGTATGAAAGTCACCGCAGGATGGACCGCCAAAGCCCTGCGGGAGGTCGCCAAAAAACTTGAGGATGGCGAATACGAAGATGGCCACCACGAAATTTCTGACCGACACGGGAAAGGGATCGGGTCGGTTTGCTTTGATTTCCATGAAATAGATTGAAGGACCCGGCCCTTGCATGTGGAGATGAAAGAAAAAGCGCTTGAAGCTGCGAACTTGCTGGCAACACTGTCAGATGAGCGACGTTTCAAAATACTGTGCCACCTATTGACCGGTGAGAAGTCTGCCACAGAGCTTCAAAAACAATTGCGCCTAAGTCACGCAGTCATATCCGGGCAATTGTCGGGGCTTGTTCTGGAAGGGATGATCGCTGCAAGGCGTGATGGGCAGTCCGTATTTTACAGAATTTCGGATGAAAAAGTATTCCACATCATGGGAAAACTCCGGGAGATGTTCTGCATCGAGCAATGACAAAGTGGCTTTTCGATGCATGGTCTACTGGCTTATGATCGAGAGTGGTAGCGCGCATGAATATCGTTGGTTCACAAATGGCTGTTATCGCGGCTGCGGCCTCTTCCCTTACATCCCCCTCACCGTTTTCGATTGTAAACCCTGGTTGCCACGCGGAGCTTGAATGCCCGGGCATTTTGTTTGATGTGCCAATTTTTGGAAAAGTTTCTCGATCCCAGGTTCGGGGCACAAAGCCTAATGCGGCTTGTTAATTTGTAGACCGAGCGGTTGAGGCCGCGCGGTAAGGTCCGATGGGACGCAGAGTGTGAGCCTTGTCATTCTGGATCGGAGCCAACACTCTGTAAGTTAATTCTGTAAAGAGATCCTTTTCCAGATCTGCCTCACCCAGTTCCTGTGCCACGGTTGACGCGCAGGTCTCGCCACCCGAACCATCAAAAACCGAAATGTACAGGACAAAGAACGGGGGTTCAGGGTGAAATCGCCCCGCTTCATGAGGTATTTGGCTTGGCCGACTGAGGTACAGGGCCTTATCTGACCAAAGTCGATCCGGTCATCTTTCTCGATTAGTCGGACGGCGTGGCGCTCGCTTTCGGCAGCGGCAACTGTGCGCTTTACGTCGCTGCATGTCGGGCCGCTGATAGATTTGAGTTTGATCACTGATCGAGCTGGTTGATTCAATAGCGAACTAGATTGGTCATTCGGTGATCGCGTGAGTAGCAGGACAGTTAAGACATAGATCGATAGCCAACAAGTCGCCAATGTTCACGACGTGCAGTGGCCGCCGGGCTTGGCTCCATGCTTCCGCGCCGACGAAGAAGCATTGGCCGCCAAATTCATTTTCGTAAACCAATGAGAGATTACGTTCGACAAGACACACGGATAGAGGCTTACTGTACTCCGCTATGACAGACGCCTGAAGGTGTTCCTTTCAGCCATCGTCCTCGCCACAACGGTCATATTCCGGCTATGAAACAAGAAAGAATCCTGCCCTTTGCACCAACCGAAGTTATTCTCTCCTGGCACCGCACACTGAGTGGATCCAAACCCCTCCTCGTGACAGAGTTACAAGGTTTTACATGTCGGCTCATCCCTTCTTTGCCACAAAATCGAGACCGATATCGAGACAGGGGGCGCTGTGGGTGATCCAGCCCATCGAAATCAGATCAACCCCGGTTTCTGCCACCGAGCGCACGCTGTCCGGGGTAATTCCGCCCGAGGCTTCGGCAATGGCCTGACGGTCTATCATACCGACGGCGTCGCTGAGGGTTGCCGGATCCATGTTGTCGAGCAATATCGCATCGGCC
Organism: Ruegeria atlantica; assembly: GCF_013032505.1. GTDB lineage: Bacteria > Pseudomonadota > Alphaproteobacteria > Rhodobacterales > Rhodobacteraceae > Ruegeria > Ruegeria atlantica_F. The sequence continues at coordinate 11,783 of NZ_WQCG01000015.1, read as the reverse complement.
CCGATCTCCAAAACCTCCGCCAGTTGTTTCAGCGTGTCCACCTCGATCTCGATTTTAATCATGTGACCAGCTTTCTGCTTCGCTCTTGTCAGGGCCGGGCCAACACCTCCTGCAATTGCGATGTGGTTATCTTTGATCAGCACCGCATCGCTCAGGGAATAACGATGGTTCATGCCGCCACCTGCTCGCACGGCATACTTCTCCAGCGCCCGCAGACCCGGCGTGGTTTTGCGGGTACAGGTGATAGCAGCACACGTACCTTCGACGCGGCGCACCAGATCGGCCGTCACGCTGGCGATACCCGAAAGATGCCCCATGAAGTTAAGCGCGGTGCGCTCAACGATCAGCAGGCTGCGTGACGGGCCCTCGAACGTTGCGATCACTGTCCCAGGCACGACAGGATCGCCGTCAACGACATGGCGTGTCACTTTGATATCCGGATCAACCAGAGCGCACGCCAATTCTGCACAATCCAGCCCGGCAATACGGCCAGATTGACGCGCGCAGGCCACGACTTCCGAGGCATGATCCGTTGGAATGACAGCGGTAGAGGTGACATCACCGGCGAGCCCCAGGTCCTCATCAAGAGCACGGAGGATCACCGGCTCCAGCATCGTCCGGGGCAATGGGGCAAGGGGTATGACATTCATAGTTCAGGCAGTCCTCAAAATGGGATCTTGGCAGACCGAACCCGCATGGGCGAGAATTTCGGCCAAAGTCATCAGATTTGATTGCGACCGGGACGCAGGACCAGGAAAGTCGCTGCGAAAGTGGCCGCCACGCGATTCACAGCGAAGATTGGCAAAGACCGCGATAGCAAGTGCCACGAGGGCCGGGTCAGAGCCGCGCCCGTTGGCTTCAATCAATGGCAACAACTTCGAGATGGAACAGTTTAACCCCATCTCGTCGCGAACGACGCCCAGGTACTCCGAAACCACCGGCCGAACAGATCCAGGATCGGACTCGAGCAACAATTCAGCCTTGGGTGCAGTTGGCAGTGTTCGCATCTTGCGCCCGACTACGTCGCGCGCGGCGCGGCGCCCCATCACGACTGCTTCCAGTAAGGAGTTGCTGGCAAGGCGATTTGCGCCATGCAGGCCTGTCGCCGCGCATTCACCAATGGCCCAAAGACCGGGCAGCGTGCTTTGCCCGTCTTTGTCAACGGCGATGCCGCCCATATGGTAATGTGCCGCCGGACGGATTGGGATCGCTTCGTGGGCCGGGTCGATACCGATCGCAGCGCACAATGCATGAATGCCCGAGAAACGCTGGGCAAAACCAGACCCAAGCGCTTCTCGGGCATCAAGAAATGCTCGCCCGCCTTCTGAGATGACCAGATGTACAGCGCGAGCGACCACGTCTCGTGAGGCCAGTTCCGCACCCGGGACATGCGCCATGAAACGCCTGCCGGTTTGGTCAATCAGGATGGCGCCCTCACCCCGTACGGCCTCGCTTATCAAAGGCAGTGGCGTTTGCGAAGTGTCCAGAGCGCTGGGGTGAAACTGCATGAATTCCATGTCGCGCAATGCCGCCCCAGCGCGCGCGGCCATCATAATACCCTGGCCAAAATTGCCCGAAGGGTTGGTGCTGGTTTCAAACAGACCACCGCAGCCGCCGGTCGCCATGATGACCTGCGCTGTGCCCAAAACCTGGGCATGATTTTTTTTTTGCAAATGAATTCCGGTGACGCGCCCGTTGGTCGTTATCAATCGCCGGGCTTCGACGCCGGTCAGGCAAGTGATGGAAGGACATTGCCGCGCGGCTCGCTTCAGGGCCGAAGTGATTTCTGAACCAGTGCGGTCGCCGCCAAAATGCAAGATGCGTCGGCGAGAATGTGCTGCCTCGCGTCCAAATGAAAAAACGCCGTCTACGGTTCTGTCGAAGCGAACACCATACCGCTCCAATACTGCGATTGCCTCGTGCGCTTCAGAAAGAATGCCCGAGGCGATGGTTTCGTCGCACAGACTGTCGCCAGCCCGCAATGTATCGGCAAGATGTTGCGCCGGGCTGTCATCCGCGCCCAGGGCGGCGGCGATCCCGCCTTGCGCCCACGCGCTGGAGCATTCCTGCCCCAACCCTTCGCGGGTGATCAACACAACCGGCTGCGGTGCCAACTCCAATGCGGCCATCAACCCGGCGATGCCGCTTCCGACTATAGCAGTCTGGCCGTGAAGCTCCTCCAGCCGGATCATTTCACCGCCAGCATCCGTTCTACCGAGCGGCGCGCATCTTCGGCAATGACCGGGTCGACGGTGACTTCGTGGTGGCCAAACTCCAACGCCTCGCGAATATTGCGCAAACTGATGCGCTTCATATGCGGGCACAGATTGCAGGGACGGACGAACTCCACTTCCGGGTGGTTAAGTGCCACGTTGTCACTCATGGAGCATTCGGTCAGCAGGCAGACCCGCGCTGGCTTTTTGGCACCAACGAAATCCGACATCACGGCAGTCGAGCCCGAAAAATCTGCCTCGGCCACCACGTCGGGCGGGCACTCTGGATGGGCAAGTACCGTGACACCGGGCCATGCATCCCGCATGGCGCGCACGTCGTCAGGTGTGAACAGCTCGTGCACTTCGCAATGCCCGTGCCACGCAATTAGTTCAACATCGGTTTCTTTGGCAACATTCTTGGCGAGATATTCGTCCGGGATCATCAGCACACGCGGCACCCCCAGGGACTCCACCACTTTCACTGCATTCCCCGAGGTACAGCAGATATCCGATGCTGCCTTCACCGCTGCCGAAGTGTTAACATAAGTAACCACCGGCACGCCAGGATGGGCTTCGCGCAGCCGGGCGATATCCTCGGGCGTAATGGAGTCGGCCAACGAGCATCCCGCTCCCATATCGGGGATCAAAACAGTCTTCCCCGGGTTCAGCAGCTTGGCGGTTTCGGCCATGAAATGCACGCCCGCCATCACAATCACGTCAGCATCAACCTCGACGGCTTCGCGCGCGAGGGCAAGGCTGTCACCCATGACGTCGGCCACGCCATGAAAGATTTCCGGCGTCTGGTAGTTGTGGGCCAGGATGACCGCATTCTTCTCGCGCTTGAGTTCAAGAATGGCTTCCAGGTCCTCTTCAAACAGCATCCATTCTGGTGGAGGGATGACCTGCTTAACCCGGTCATAGAGTTCGGGAAGGCGAAATTCTCTCATTGGCTTCTCCGTTTATACTCGATTCGAGTACATGGAAGCGGTAATTATTCTCGATTCGAGATTATGTCAACCGAAGCTTAGGACCTGGAGAGAGGCAATCTCGCGCCCGACAGCATGCGGGCCTCAAGGACGGCGGGCCGATATCGGAACAGACGCGCCGGGCGACCCCCTGTGCAGCTGGACATTTCACCGGTCTCTTCAACCAACTCCTGCTGGTCGATCTGGCGGCGGAAATTGGGTTTATGAAGATGTAGGCCGGACAGTGCCTCAACTGTGTGCTGCAATTGAAGCAGGGTAAAGCTCTCGGGCATGAGTTCAAACACTACCGGAGAATACTTGATTTTGGCTCGCAAACGCGAAATGCCGGTGGCGAGGATGCGACGGTTGTCACCCGCCATGGGACGGCCAAACTCCGGAACATCAACCAACCCGGCTTCGTACATCAGCTCATACCGCTGCAAAACCAGTTCTTCATTCCAGGTCTTTCCTTTCAGGCCGAACAGATAGCCGACACGCTGAACCTTTAGCGGATCACTCCCTGCCCAGGCTGTGAGGCGTTCGGTAATGCGTGGCAATTCCTCCGGGCTGCGGTCGCGATGATCCTCCCAAGGAAAATACTGATACCAGCTCCGCCACGCGGGGCGACCCGCCCCAGCCGCGTCCTGCTCCCGCACCAGCCCAAGATAGCTGATCGAGATCCGCTGCGAGGGAGCGGCATTATCAGAACGCGGATCGCGATCCCTATCGGCAAAGGTATATAACTGTTCGAGATAACCCACCGGATGGCCGGTTTGAGCTTCAATCCAGGCACGCAGGCTACTCTGCAGGCTGTGATGAGAGGACTCGAAAGGACCTGAAGGCAACGCCTCACCACCACGCAGGGTCATAACCCGCGGCTGATTGTCAGTCACAGCCGTCAGGATGGCGATCAGTTCGGCAGGGGCTAGTCCGCTTGGCAAGGAATTTCCTATGTGTTGAATGTCGTTATACATTGGTCTCAATGTTGCTTTCTAACCTGTATTTTAAACCTTTGCTTGCGGAAAATACCAAGGCGGATCAACCTGCGCGAAAGACGCGCAACTGTTATCACTGACGGGTGCCAGCGGAGAACTGCACAATGCGGCCAGTTTGTCGGCGCATCGGCTCTGTCGCAAACTCTGTAGTCTGTCTGTCGATCTGATCGATGGTCTGGTAAGGGACTACCCAAAACAGAGGGCGGTAGATCGTGGCAATTTCATCTAAGGGCGCGCATCTTCCAAAGGATGTGATCTTACACGCGGTGTTTTTCTATCTGCGATACGGCGTGTCCCGTTTGACGACAGTGCTTTGGCAAAGAACCTGGTGGCTGCTGGACGATTACGTCGCTCAGTCAGCATGAAATCAAGAGTGTTTCCCGCTTTGTCGACCGCTCGATAAAGATACATCCACTTTCCGCACACACAAATATAGGTTTCGTCCATGCGCCATGAGCTCTGAGTTGGACGTTTCTTTGATTGCGCACGGGCACCGACGATCGGCGCGTGTTTCAAAACCCATCTGTTCAATGTGGCATGGTCCACCTGCACGCCACGTTCGGCCATGATCTCTTCCAAGTCACGATAGGAAACCGTGTTACCGAAGATAGAAGTACTCAGCGTACAGAACCGCATCCTTGGGGAAATCGCAGCCTTTAAATGAGATCATGTTGAAACCTGTTTGAGATCTATTCGACTGGAACAAACGTCAGATCACTCATGTTCGTTAATTGGGCCTCATGGATTGCGACACATCCAACGAAAGTCGATGAGATGACCGTGCCGTTCGATCGCCCAGAATAGGTAATGCCACTTCCCGCAAACGCGAAGGTGGGTCTCATCGATGTGCCGGTTCAGCCCCGCCCATTGGCGGCGCCCTCCAATACCATCCGCGATTTGAGGGGTAAACTTACGAGCCCATCAAAAAACCGTTGAGCGGTTAACATGCACGCAACGCTCCGTCAGCAAATCGACTGCGTCCTTGTACGGAAACGTGCCACGTAAATTCATCCGAAACGCACAGAATGATGACTGCGGGAAATTGATGATGTTTGACTGCTTGTTTGCGCTTCATGTCTGGTCCTTTCTGCCCGGACCTCAGGTAAAGGCTCAGTTAATGCAACAGTTCCGTTTTTATTAAACTGTTGCGTAAATTTGATTTTTTATGCACTCATAGGTTGAGTGAAATTGAAGCCAGTGTTCGTGAGGCTCTGAAGGAGGCTGGAGGAACCTGTGCGGCAAAAAACAGAGCAGGAGGACGCGGATGAGGATTGATGTCCCTACTCGCTATGGTGTCATTAAGCCCGGGAAGTTGCTGTGACAGCAAATGTATGCCCTGCCCATCATGGCGGGGGTTGACTGGGTTTTTCTGTAGAACTTTTGGCTTTCTTCTGCCAACCTGCGTGTTGCGGGCGAAAGAGAACCTAATGTTTGGAGCCGGCGAAATCTCGTTCATTTTGATGCTTGGAGATGCCGATCTTTTTAGATCAGGCTGACCCTCTGCCTCAGCGCTATTCAATCACGCCTTGTGCGTTCAGCACAGGCAAAGCGGGCAACCAGACCGCCAGAGTAATGAAACTACGAAAGTCCCGTACTTGAAATTTGATAGCCGTATGACTGCACAACCAAGACACGAAATGCGAAATGCACGAAATCAGGGCCTGACCTTCCTGGCTCTGGCGTTCCTGTTCAGCATTTTCGTCAACTTATTGATGCTGACCGGACCTTTATTCATGCTGCAGGTCTATGATCGGGTCCTTGGGTCGCGCGCGGTCGAGACGCTGGCGGCGCTGTTCCTTCTGGTGGCACTTCTTTACGGCCTGATGGCAATGCTTGATTTCGCGCGCGGTCGGATTGTCGCACGGTTTGGCGCTCGGTTTCAGTCGCAGTTGGACGAACGCGTATTCGACGCAACGATGCGGCGTTCGTTGAACCCGCGGGCCCGCGCAGCACCCGCAACGGCGTTGCGGGACCTGGAATCCATCCAAAAGCTGTGTTCTTCGCCGGTTTTGCTGGCGGTAATGGACATACCGTGGACACCCGTCTTTATTGCCGCGATTTTTCTGTTTCACCCCCTTTTGGGCTGGCTGGCAGTCGGTGGGGGCAGTTTGCTGATTGTCATCGCTCTGCTCAACCAGGCGTTGACCCGTCGCAAAGTCGCCGCTGCTCAGTCTGCCTCCGCGCGGGCCAACTCATTCTCCGAACACGCCAGACAAGCGGCTGAAGTGGTGCGTTCGCAGGGTATGCAAGAAGACATCACCCGGCGCTGGCAACGGCAACGGACAAGCGCACTGGAACAGAACATCGCCGCCAGCGACTGGACCGGAAGTTTTTCGTCCGTGACCAAGTCGCTACGCCTGTTTCTGCAATCCGCAATGCTGGCGTTGGGGGCTTTGCTGGTGCTCCGCAACGAACTGACACCGGGTGCGATGATCGCGGGGTCGATTCTGTTGGGTCGCGCACTTGCGCCGGTTGAGCAGGTCGTAGGACAGTGGGCGATGGTCGAACGCGCCCGCACCGCCTGGACGTCTCTGAACAGGTTTTTGGATGCAACCCCGCCCGAAGCGCAACGCACAAAACTGCCCGTACCCGAGGCCCGATTGGCTGCCACGGGGCTGACCGTCGTTCCACCGGGAGCAGAAAGCCCGACATTGCGCAATGTCACGCTAAATCTGGATCCGGGCAAAGCTCTTGGAGTCATAGGAAAAAGCGGTTCGGGCAAATCAACATTGGCCAAAGCGTTGTTGGGTTTGTGGCAGCCGGCAGCCGGGGAAATCCGGTTGGGCGGCGCCACCCTGGATCAGTACGACCCGAACGATCTGGGCCAGCACATCGGCTATCTTCCGCAAGCTGTCACTCTATTCAATGGTTCGGTTTCCGAGAACATTGCGCGCATGTCCGAAGACCCGGACCCCGACGCCGTCGTAGCAGCCGCCAAGAAAGCCAATGCGCATGAGCTCATACTCACGCTGGAAAAGGGTTACGACACCATTCTTGAAGGCAATGACAGTCAACTGTCCGGTGGGCAAAAGCAGCGGATAGCTTTGGCGCGCGCCCTTTACGGTAACCCAATTCTATTGATCTTGGATGAACCAAACTCGGCCTTGGATGCAGACGGTACCGAAGCACTGAACGCCGCTGTTCGCGAGCTCAAAGCGGCAGATAAATCCGTGATCATCATGACGCACAGGCCTCAGGCCATTTCGGAGTGTGATGATCTTGCAGTCGTTGAACGTGGGCAGATTGTGACCTCTGGTCCCCGGGACGAAGTGCTGAATGCAATGGTTCAAAACGCCGGAGCGATCAAACGCAACTTCAGCAAAGTGGGGAATTGATGCAGGACGCAGCAGCTAAAGGCACGCCCCCGGTTTGGCGCATCACAATCCCGGCACTGGTTGGGTTTGTCGCCCTGGCCATTCTGGTCGGTGGTTTGGGCGTCTGGGCCGTTCAAACACGGCTGGCGGGCGCAATCATTTCGCAGGGCATCATCGAGGTTGAAAGCAACCGTCAGGTGATCGAACACCCCGATGGAGGCGTCGTAGGAGAAATCTATGTGCGCGACGGCGATGCTGTCGGGGCTGGCGACTTGCTGCTGAGATTAGACGACACGTTTCTTTCGTCAGAGAAAACCATCGTAGAAGCGCAACTTTTCGAGCTTCTGGCACGCCGCGCCCGTTTGATGGCTGAGCGTGATGGAGCGAGTTCTGAAGATCTGGGAACCAGTCTGGCCGAGATTCAGCAACAGGAAAGTATCGACCCCGAACTGATCGCTGGACAGCAGCGTCTGTTCGAAGCACGTTTGAACACCCTGACCCAAAAAACCGAACAGCTCAGTAAACAAACCATTCAGACCGAGAGCGAAATCGAAGGAACCGAAGCCCAGCTCGTCTCTCTGCGCCGACAAGTCGAATTGATTCAGGAAGAACTGGAAGATCAGCAAAGCCTGTTTCAGCGCGGGCTCACGCAGGCCAGCCGGGTTTCGGCCCTATTGCGGGAAGAAGCCAGCCTGACTGGCGATATCGGGCGATTGGAAGCGACCGTTGCGCGACTAAAAGGCCAGATTTCCGCAACAGAGATTTCGATTGTCGAACTGGAGGCGACGCGACGGGAAGAAGCAATTGCGACCCTGCGCGACATACAATCTCAGATTTCCGAACTCGTCGAACGGCGCTTGTCTCTGGACACCCGCCTATCGCGGTTGGACATTCGGGCTCCCGTTTCGGGAGCTGTCTACGGCAGTCAAGTCTTTGCCCTGCAATCGGTGGTCCAGCCTGCTGAACCGATGATGTATCTGGTTCCTCAGGATACTCCTTTGCTGGTTGCAGCTCGAGTTGATGCGATCCATGTGGATCAATTGCATGTGGGACAACCCGTCGTTTTGCGTTTTCCCGCATTCAATCAACGCGAAACACCCGAAATCGATGGCCTGGTCATCACCGTTTCGGCCGACACTTTCACCGACGAAAACACCGGCCAGACTTTCTATCGTGCTGAAGTGGTGCCCAAAGAGGGTCAGGTCGAACGGCTGAATGGGCAGGAACTCTTGCCCGGTATGCCGGTGGAAACCTTGATAAAGACGGACGAACGAACACCCCTGTCTTACCTCGTCAAACCTCTGGCGGACTACTTCAACAGAGCGTTCCGCGAATGATTGCCCGGTTGCGTCGCGAACTTTGGCAAGGCTGAGACTGATATCCTTGCATCGTCCTTTCCCGCTTTCGGAATGGCGAATGACTGTTCTCGGCACCATATGAGCGCAGTTTGTCCGTGATCCCGCCAAAAGCAAGTTAGAAAAGGAGTTTTCGATGGGAGGCCTTGGTGTTTGAAATTGTTGACGACCAGGCCTGCAGATCCTGGCTGTCACAACAAGATAGACAGACTCGGGTTTGGTTTGCCGCGCGCATGGCTCTTCGGGCATTCCCCGCCGCGATCGGGGAAGTGCCCTTTGACCAAAGAAACTCTTTGCGACTGTTGCACCACTTGCTCATTGCTACCGTGGGGAGCTTTGATTTGCATGCGGCCAGAAAAGCCCCTTCTTTGGCGTTTGGCGGGATCACTGCCCAAGCTTCGATTCAAGGAGTCCACAACAATCAGTTAATTTTTCAATCGACGCATCCGAGCGATTGGAAAGCGCTCTATGACGATGAGCTACCAGAGAAAGGTACGCTCAGACGCGAAGTTGGCGAAAACGCGATCTGCAATGCAATATCGTGGGCAATCGGGTTTCGCGAAGTAGATCACACAGTCGAATTTGGAGGTGGATATTGGGAGCTGGCGTGGCTGGCAGGCGCTGAAGAGGCAAGTAGGATAGCTACATCAGACGCGGCATCTCCAAATGTATGGCCACCGTTATGGGGCGTTGAGGGTCGCCCAAACAGTATCTCAAGTGACTACTCTAACTTGGACGATTTCTTTGAGTCGGACCGCAAGACATGGGGTTTCTGGTTGAGATGGTTCAAGGCATTTCACGACGGTGAGCCCATGCCATGGGAACTCAGCCGATTGATTGCTTCGACACTTTCAAATGATGATTGGAAAGAAGGGCCCGAGCACGTTGCGCGAGAGATTGAGAAAATCGAGGCCTTATTTGGCGTACGACACTCGTTGTCTGAACTATCGCGGTACCGTTCCCCGGCACTTTCGGAAAACCGTCTTGGTATCGGCGGTAACAACCCACCTGAAGGACTTCAATTGTCCACTTCCTCGCAGGAAAGCCTTACTATCCTTTGGGCGGCAGTAGATGAAATCGCCGAACAATCCGAAACCGAGCGACCTGACAGGTCTTTAGTTCGCGCGGCATTAAAAAAACTCACTGAGGCTTGGAAGCGCTTCATAAGTTGGGTTGGAAAGAAGATGGACCTAGCTGTCGATACAATAATAAAGTGGAGTATTCCAGCCACGGGTGGATACTACGCCCTTAACCCAACAAAGATCCAAGCTTTGATTGACGCGGTTAAGACTTGGATTGAAACCATACCTTGACTTAAGCCTTGCGCCCTAGAGATACGGAGCAAATAGCATTTGGACTTAAGCGCCTTCCGGTCTCAGACCGCTGAAATAACGGGCCTCTTGTAGTCGGCCGTACGATATCACTTCCAGGATGCGTCACTGCTGGGCAGGTCATCCCGATGCAGGACCATCACGGCATTGGGCTTATCAGATGGTAATTGCTCGACTGCCTCCCAATTCCAGAGGACCAGATTTACATCGTCTGGTGTCGCCCCTGGTGCGAAGCTGTTGACTAGAATACCAGCATATCCTTCGGCCTTCAGTTTGTCCGCAACAACATGGGTTGACGGGTTGAGACCCCGATGCATTTCTGACTCCCAGTTGTCATTGGCCAGATAATTCCAGGAGATGCCTAAAGCGTTTCGGGTATCCCGGCTGGTCATATCAACAATTTGACAACAATCCACCGCCAGAAAATAGAAGGTGTAAGGTTCCTGATTGAGGCTGAAGCGCACCTCTCGCGCCGCCGCTTCATGGGTGAGCGACGTGTAAAGTGTGGGTTCCCCAATCCGGTTGAATCGCCCTCCGCGGCGCGCAGCCCCCTCCCCTGACGTCGGCAGATAGGACCACCGCGGTTTTGCGGCGCGGATCACCGTGCGCTGAACGCGAGTCGCAAATTTCAAGCGTAGCCGCCTTCCAGACGCCGCAGGATGTGAGACTTTAAAGCCTCGTTTTCGCCGTCCTTGACGATTTCCTCCGGCGTTCGCCCGCCGAACCCCACGATGGGCTCAGATCGATACCAGGCGTAGGCCATGAGCGAGTTCCCGACAGCTGGAGCAACGGCATTCAGGATTTCGACCAAGTGCCGCAGAGAGGTTTGAACTGAAACGGACGCGATGCGTTGCCGCCGTGATAGGGATTCCGGGGCAATACCCAGTGTCTCACCAATCTCGCGCTTGGTTGTTTTCAGGTGCCGGGCCAAGCGATCCGGTGAGATCAGCCTGTCCTCTACAAGATCACGCATTTCCATATTTGTCACTCCTGTTGCCACAATATATCGTTCAATATCTTGACATTCAAGATCAGCCCGACTTAGGTGCGGCAATTTGGCGGACCGTATCACGCAGCCTGCCCGCTCAAACGGCCATAGAAACTGCGTTCGAGATGCAGATCCCCTGCCCTTGCCTTTTCAACCATGCCCCTGAGATAACCACCCGGCGACAGAACTTCTCCGGTGGCGTGCTTGTCATAGATCAGCGCGATCACTGCTGCCGCAATCTCTGGCCCGAATGTTCTCTGCGTGACGGTCCAGGCATCCTCGGAGATCCCGGCGATAGCCCGAAGCGGTGTTGTCACGTTAACATCCAGTCCACAAAGAAGTGCTGATGCACAGATTTCAAGCTGCTTGGGTGGCGACATTCCAGGCGTCAAAGGCCTCGAGACGGTGATAACGGATTGTTAAGGCTGAACGTCGGCAGCGGGGACGCTGAAGCAATTGCGGATGGCTGAGTGGGTCGTCACGAACCTTTGCAACCCTCCAGGAGAGCGATGGCCTTGCATCGTCCTTTCCCGCTTTCGGAAAGGGAGATGACTGTTTTCAGCTCTATTGTTGAGGCCCTTGTGCGACCAATGATCTAACCCCGGCGCGACCTCACGCCTGG
>NZ_WQCG01000014.1 GCF_013032505.1 Ruegeria atlantica | reverse complement strand
TCGATCTTGTGAGCGTTGTAGATATGGAAAATATCCCCGTCCGTGTCTCGGAGTTCAATATGGGAGAGCCCCTCGTTAACCGCCCAGTTCCCTGACAGGTCCCAGAGAGAGATATCCTTGAACAGAATTCTGTCGTTGGTTGAAGTTGCTCCTTGTTCGTCAATCCAGGTGTTATCGGACCAGTTCGCAATCAGGTAAGTATCGTTACCTTCGCCTCCAAAAAGACCGTCCCAGCCTTCTGCTCCGGATCCGTCCAGCCAATCGTCGCCAGCCTCACCGTAGAGGCGGTCATCCCCGTTTCCGCCCACCAGAATGTCATTACCATTGCCGCCGTGAAGATGATCATTACCGTCATCCCCTCGGAGAAGATCGTTGCCATGTTGCCCATAGACAGTGTCGTCACCCGCGCCGGCCAGAACAAGCCCGTCGCCCACACTGGCATCTGTGATGTTGTCATTCGAAGCACCAGCGCCCCCGACAAAAAGACCGCTGAACGTACGCTGTGCTGTTTCAAACTCAAACCGCTCGATCTTGTGAGCGTTGTAGATATGGAAAATATCCCCGTCCGTGTCTCGGAGTTCGATATGGGAGAGCCCCTCGTTAACCGCCCAATTCCCTGACAGGTCCCAGAAAGAGATTTCCTTGAACAGAATTCTGTCGTTGGTTGAAGTTGCTCCTTGTTCGTCAATCCAGGTGTTATCGGACCAGTTCGCAATCAGGTAAGTATCGTTACCTTCGCCTCCAAAAAGACCGTCCCAGCCCGTGCTGGAGCCGCCATCCAGGGTGTCATTGCCATTCCCGCCCCAGAGACGGTCTGCCCCGGCCCCCCCGAAAAGCGCATCATTGCCATCCTCGCCACGCAGAGTGTCGTTGCCCGCTCCGCCTCGGAGGTTATTGTTTACCCGATTGCCGATGAGAAGATCGTTGCCGGATCCACCAATCGCATTTTCGATAACTGTACCAATGGCGAGCGTCAGGTTGCCTGTCGATCCTCCGATGTCTGACGTGTTCTGCGAGGTCTGGTCAGCCGTTTGTATCGTGAGATCGATCTTCTGATTTGCGTGATAGCCGCTGAAATTCAGTGTGTCGATTCCGCCGCCGTCAATAATCGTCGAGGCTGTGCGGCTGGCATAGGTTGCGAATTCATACCAAATCTGACTTTCGCTGGCGGAGATATTGGTATTGAACCCGTAGACAGTATCACCAGTGAAGGCGTTAGAGACACTATAACCCTGCGGGCCATATATGCTGTCTAGCGCAAGCCAGTCCACGACCATCGGCGTTTGTAGATATTCATGGCTCGCGTTGATCGCCGTGTTCTGGCATTGCGAGAAATAGGACATCATTGTTGCTTGCCAGCTGTCGAGTTCGAAGATCGCGTCGTTTGCGTAGCTTGCGGAACCGCTATACGGCCCTTGATGCCCCAGACCCAAGGCGTGCCCGATCTCATGGAATATCGTCTGCAAGGTATAGTCATCATATGTTGATGTCGACCCGGACCAGTCTGCTGGGATGTTGATATAGGAATATTCGATCGTGCCATCGTCGTAGAGTGGCGAGCCTGCAAAAGCGTCACTTTGGTTGTCCGAAAAGAAGAAATCAACCACGCTGTCGTCGGTGCTTGTGGTCTCGATGAACTGAATGCCCAGAACGGCCTCATAAACATCAAAGGCATCTCTTATGAGTTCGGCGCGCGCGTCGGAAACGCCATCTGCATCAGACCCGCCTCCGTGTGTGAGCGTGTCAAACCCACTGACATTGTAGTGGAGTACCCCATTATTCGGATCGCGACCGGTTGAACCAACGTTATGGTGCCGGCCAATGCCATTGTTCCAATACCCGACCTCAAGGAAGTCCGCCATCTCCTGAAGCGTCGATTCTGTCGCCGCGGAGGTAGTGCCGATGTCTGGTGGGCATTCCGTTCGCACAACGTCACTTTGATGGCGATCATCCGACGGCACATCAACATTCGGAGTACTTTGGTTTGGATAAATATAAAACATGATCGCCCCTTTTCGTCGAATTTTGACTGTTGAAAGCAGAACTCAAACTCACAGAGTAGGCACTGACATTTCCCAAGTAGAATTCCGTTTGAGTGATGGTGCACATGGTATTCACGCCCAGGTCATCGGTGTTCCAATGTCTGGAGCCGATGGTTGCGCATTTGAGCATTTACGGCACAGGGCAAGCCGGGAGTTGGTTTCTGAAACCGGATTGCCCCGTGAGAGAAGCATCTTCTTTCGAGCATCGGGTATGTTAAGTGCAGTCAGTTCAGTTGGACATGGCACCTTCCATTTTCCTTGCTGCTTCTCTCACGGGGCATTCAGCCTCAGGAGGAATTCCCAAACTTTCTTATGTGTCACTGCGTTCTCGATCAGCGAGGTGTTGGCACCGCAGGCGCGTTCCTTGCCTCAACTCAACCTGAGCTTGCATTAACTTGCATTAGACTAACCCGTTAGTTGAGTCAAGACCAGGGGCCACAGCACCAAAACCCGGGCCAGGGGGAGGTCACGGTAAGACCGATGCTGGTTTGCAGCCCGGGGTATGACACAAACGGGTTTGTCACCGTCACGTCGGCCCCCAGGGCATGCTGAGGATCAGATTGAGGCTGGCTCTAACTGTTGACCCTCCCCTACGATTACAGCCAGGACATCATCGCCTGAATGCTCTGCACCACGATGAAGGTCGCCGATATCACCACCACAATTCATCTCGTCCGAGTCCGCTCCCCAAAAAGGATGTCGTTACCCGCACTGCCTTCAAGCCTGTCGTTGCCACAATGGCCATTGAGGCTAACATCCCCACCGAGCCCGAAAAATCGGTTGGTTTCTTCTCTCCCGTTCAGGGTGTCATTGCCTTCCGTTCCCACCTCGGCGGCAAGTCGCGCCGCAAAACGCTGGCCATAAATTCCAAGGCCACTCCCGTCCTGACCGCGGGAAGCCCGCGTGACGACAAAGCCGCCGTCCGGCAGAGTTGTCACAGAGGGCGAGATCTGATCACGGCCCGTATGTGTATTGATGACCTACTGGTAAAAAAGAATCCGGAGCCAGCAGAAACTGACCGGCCTACGCAACGGCGAACATAAACTGATCCGGTTCAAGCAGTATGTTTATGCCCTCTACCACGACGGACCCATTATCCCATTCAATCCGAGTTCCGGAGCCTGTGCTCACAAAAGTGAGATCCGCGTAAGTCCCGCCCCTGATCACGATGACGTCCTCATCGACCGTGAAGTCGGTAATCACGTCTGCTCCGGTGTGTTCCCTGAAATCGAACACATAGGCATCCGCACCAGCGTCTCCGGTGAGCGTGTCGTTACCGGCATTTCCATACAGAGTGTCCGTGCCCGCACCACCACTAAGGGTGTCGTTGCCGTCGCCCCCAACCAGGACATCCCCGCCAACACCCCCCCTGATAACGTCATTGCCCTCACCGCCATCCAGCAAGTCATCCCCATCGTTTCCGTATAGAATGTCACTGCCCCGACCGCCACCGATCCGGTCATTTCCGGCACCGCCGGCAAGCGTATCGTGCCCGTCTCCACCATGGAGATTGTCGGCCCCATCACCCCCGCTCAGGGCATCATGTTGATCGCCTCCGAACAGATCATCATCACCCGCACCTCCGGACAGGGTATCATTTCCTTTTCCGCCATGAATCTTGTCGGTCCCGACACCCCCCGAGATCTGATCGTCGCCATTATCCCCGTAAAGCAGGTCATTCCCATCGCCACCGGTCAGAATATCGTTGCCCTCTCCACCATAGATTTTCGTTGGCCCGGCCAGTCCGGCACCCGAGATCGTATCATCGCCCAAACCGCCAAAGGCGTCTTCCAGACCATGCGCCCTGAGTACCAGGGAAACGCCCGCGGCACCCATGACTTTGACGGTGTCATGGCCTTCACCGCCCTGCACCTCACCCGATGCAAGATCTGCGACATCTATGAACAGAGTATCATCTCCGCCGTTCCCAATGAGCCGGTCTGCGCCGGCTCCGCCAATGAGAATATCCGCATTGCTACCACCGGCGAGAATGTCATTGCCCGCGCCCCCGGACAGCTGGGTTTGCCCGGCGTAGTCAGCAGCATTGACCGTGTTTTCCCGATCGTCCCCATAGACGGCAGCGGGCCCGGTCCCCGAGTTTGCGAGACCGATGTTTTGCGGATCAGATGCTCCGATCTGTATCAGGGTCCCGAATGACCCGTTAGCGCCGCCCGCTGCGAGGTAATCCACGCTGGTTGCGACAAGCAGCGCAAACTCTCCACGGCTCAGGCTTCCGTCCTGCAGACGAGCGCTCCAGAAGTCCAGCTGTTGGTTTGAGGGCGCTTTGTCAAAAGCGTTCCGGAACACATGCGTTACAAAATCCACGGTATTCATGGATGCCAGGTCCAGCGCTGTATTCGGATCCAGCTCTGCGGTCTCCTCCACCAGGTTCGTTGCCAGGCTGTGCAGCGATTCCGTTCTGTTCAGCGCATGAAGCGCAACCATGTCCAACGCCTCATCCATCAGTTCCTTTCCATAGAGAACGTCCACAAGACGCTGGGCCACAGCTCTGATATAGGCCTTGTCCGTGGACCGCTCGGCCTGGGCGGGGTTCAGGACGGGATGAAAATTGTTGCTCGACTGGTGTTCGTTCCCAACTGCGATATGCTCGGAGCTCTCGGACAGTTCCGCAGCCAGTTGCGCTTTGGTCTCAGTGTCGCCATTGAGCTTTTCCAGGGCAATCTCGAACTCTCTCATGCTCGCCCCGCGCCCAAGCGCGTTGATGTACAGCTGGTAGATGAAGTCGGCATCCGACTGGTCCGGGTACCGCGTAGTGAACTCCGGTGATTTTATGAGATCGTCTGCCAGTGCGGCTATGTTCAGCTCCCCATTTTGAACCCGGGTGACCAGAATCTCGTATTCATGCGTCTCCAGATCCCGGTCAAGAAGCGTGTCATAAAGCCGCTCTGCTTCGGTCAGGATCCGGTCTTTTGCAGTCTTGTCGAGTACCGCCGCATGGCTCTGGGTCCGTCCTTCAAAAAACCGGGTAAGCCCCCAGGTTTCCAGACCGGTCCCGTCCACGGAGTGTGAGCTTACAAAGTTCTGGTGCGCATCGCTGTAGCTGGTGGAATAGCTGCCATTGCCAACAGGTGAACGGTTCAGGATAAAGTTGCTGTCATTGGTTATAATTGTTGTGACCAGACCATCCGCCGACACCTTGGTGGTACGCGTATTATCCACATCTCCAATACCGGTCAGCCCAACAATGTCATCCCGACCATCGCCGTTTACATCGCCCACAAACTTGTCTCGGGTCACCCACCAGGAATTGGCAATATCTTCCTTGTTCACGGCCGCAAAACTGAAGGTCCCATCAGCCTGACCAAACCAGACATTGATGTGAGAATTTGCATCCTCACCGGTCAGGCCAATGATATCAGCGCGCCCGTCGCCATTCACATCAGCAATAAATTTTTCCCGGCTTTCCCACCATTCACCCGCGATGACTTCGGTATCAGAGGGTCCGGCTGTAAAGCCGCCGTTGGCTTCGCCGAACCAGACATTGATGTGCTGGTTGCCGTCTTCCCCGGTCAGGCCGATGATATCATCCCGACCGTCCCCATTTACGTCACCGATGAACTTCTCGCGGCTTGTCCACCAGCTGTTGGCGATGATTTCCTCATTTTCACCAGCAAACGTAAACTGACCGTCTGCTTCACCAAACCAGACCTTTACATCCCTGTTCTGGTCATCACCCGTCAAACCAATGATATCGGTGCGGCCATCCCCGTTCACATCGCCAACAAACTTCTCGCGGCTCGTCCACCAGGAGTTCGCAATGTCTTCCGTGTTCACGTTGGAAAACGTGAAACTGCCATCAACCTCGCCAAACCAGACATTGATATGTTGGTGCGTATCCTCACCGGACAACCCAATGATATCAGCGCGCCCATCACCATTCACATCGCCGATGAATTTCTCACGTTCCGACCACCAGGAACCCGCAACAACTTCGGTATCGACAGATGCAAACGTGAACCCGCCATCATCCTCGCCAAACCAGACTTTCACGTGACTATTCTGATCAACGCCCGACAGCCCGATTATGTCGATCCGGCCATCGCCGTTCACATCCCCATAGAGTTTTTCCCGGCTGGACCACCATTCTCCGGCAATGTCCTCGACGTCATTTGCGCTGAAAGTAAATTCTCCATTCTGCTCGCCAAACCAGACTTTGACCCTGTCATCTACGTCTCGCTTAAACAGGGACACCTCAACTGTAGTGACGCTGTCGTCGGCCTCGGTGATCGTGGTCACTTCGATGTCGTTTTTACCATCACCATCCAGATCGCGCTTTTCGACAACCGTGCGCCCATCCGCGCTGGTCTCCCGCACAAGTGTAGACTTTGAACCGCCATCGTCATAAGTGGCTTCGCTGCGCAGGGTTTTGCGCCCGTCGTCATGCAGGGTCGTGGTGATCTGAGTTGTTGAATCCGCCTGACCATCCCCGTCAATATCCGTTGCGATGGATGTGGTTAAACCATCGGCAGAGGACGTAACCCTTTCCTGGAAACTGACATGGGCACCATGGGTTTCGGTGATTTCCGTAACCTGATTGCCGGCCGCATCAAACGACGTGATGGACGTTCGGACAAATTCAGCCTGACCATTCCCGTCAAGATCAAAGGTGTACTCTTCTTGCATCCCGTTGGCCGCTTTCGTGCCGGATACGATCGCGGTCGCCACCTTTTGATCCGCTTTCACAAAGCTGCCATCCGCCTGACCCAGCCAGACATTGACGACATTCTGATCATCTCCGGAAAGCCCAACAATATCGGCAAATCCATCTCCATTTATATCGTTGACATGCTTTTCTTTCCCGGACCACCATTGGTTCGCAATATCGCCCGTGGTCAACTTGCCAAATTTAAAGCCACCGTCCGCTTTTCCGAACCAGACATTGATGTGCTGGAACTGATCCTCACCAGACAATCCAATGATATCTGCGCGACCGTCGCCATTCACATCGCCAACAAACTTCTCGCGGCTTGACCACCATTCGCCGGCCACCACCTCGACATCGATCCTTGCAAATGTGAACCCACCATCTGCTTCACCGAACCAGACATTGATGTGCTGGAACTGATCCTCACCAGACAATCCGATGATATCTGCGCGACCGTCGCCATTCACATCGCCAACAAACTTCTCGCGGCTTGACCACCAGTCGCCGGCCACCACCTCGACATCGACCCTTGCAAATGTGAACCCACCATTTGCTTCACCGAACCAGACATTGATGTGTTGGAATTGATCCTCACCGGAAAATCCGATGATATCCGTGCGGCCATCTCCATTCACATCGCCGACAAACTTCTCGCGGCTTGACCACCATTCGCCAGCCACCACCTCGACATCGACCCTTGCAAATGTGAACCCACCATCTGCTTCACCGAACCAGGCATTGATGTGTTGGAATTGATCCTCACCGGAAAATCCGATGATATCCGTGCGGCCATCCCCGTTCACATCGCCAACAAACTTCTCGCGGCTTGACCACCATTCGCCGGCAATATCTTCGATATTCAGCTGCCCAAATGACAGACTGCCATCTTTCTGACCAAACCACACACTGATCTTGCTCTGGTTATCACCACTAAGCACAATGACATCGGCCCGGTCATCACCGTTGACATCGCCTGAATGCTTGTCCTTTGACGCCCACCAGGCACTGCTCAAATCCCTGTAGCGCAATGCTCCCAGGTCCCTGTAGATTGTTGTGAGGTCCTGATCGGTGTTGATATGGGTTGTGACGGCCCGATCTGCATGGCCATCGCCATCCGTATCCGTGCGCGTGGCCCGGGTGCGCCCATCGGCGGACTCTGTGCTCTGGACCGATTGGACCCGCGCCGCGTTGGCCCCGAAGTGATGATGGGTCCGGGTCCAGCCGCCATTGGCCTGCTCCACTATGGTGCTGGTCCGGTCGGTGGTGCCATCCCCGTTCAGGTCCATGACGGTGGATGTGCTGAGACCGTTTCCGGATGTTGTGGTGGTGACGCTGCCCAGGGTTGCGCCATTGCCGTTGACGGTTGTGGCCGTCTCGACCACATCGCCCTCTGCGGCGAACGCGGTCGTGCGGGTGGTGACGAACTCATTGCGCCCGTCCCCGTCGAGATCCGCGGTCCAGGTGGAGCTGAAGCCGTCATCGCTGGTGGTCGCAATGGTCTGGGCCTGCAGCGCCCCGTTGCCATCGGTGTAGCGGGTTGTCGTGGTCCGGCCGCCGTGTGCAGCAAGACCCGTGGTGGCCGTTGCAACCAGCTCATCCGTGCCATCCCCGTTGCGATCCGTCCGGGTGGTGCTGGTCAGCCCATCGTCACTGACCGTGTGGACCTGCGTGGCAATCACCCTGCCGGCGCTGTTGAAGGCCTGCGTCCGGCTGGTCTGGGTGCCGTCATCCGCGATGGTTGTGGTGATGACCTGGTCATTCACCCCGTTGCCATCGGCATCAAAAGAGCGAACCGATGTACGTTCATCGGCACTGACCACGGTCGTATCCGTGCTGAGCGTGGTGCCATTGGCCGCGGTTCGTGTGAGCATGGTGGTCTCAACACCCGCAGCGCTCAGGTCATAGGTCTGAACGGTGGTCAGATCATAATCACCATCAGTGTCCCGGTCTTCCCGGGTTGTTGTGGTCCGCCCGTCGCGGGAGGTCTCGATGACCGCACGGCGATACACCGTGCCGGTCCCGGCCGTCTCTTCCACCGTTCTTGTGGTGGACCCGTCCGCATTGAGCACTGTTGTACTATTCGTGTTGCGCTCAAAGACCCCGTTGCCGTCCGCATCGGAGCGGGTTGACGTCGCGAGCCCGTCATCACTGGTGGTGGATATCTGCTGGCTCTGGACTGCGCCTGCGTCATCCAGCTGCGTTTTCGTCACCGTGACCTGACCGTCATCCCCAACAACGCGGTGAAGGCGCAGGTCCACGTTTCCATCCCCATCCACGTCCCGGGTCTCCAGGACATCGCGGCCGTCATCGCTGGTGGTGATCACCGTGCGCGACCGCAGCGCGTTACTGGAGCCAGTCACATCTGTGACCTCGGTGGTGACGGTCCGGCCGCCATCTGCGGTCAACACCGTCACACTGGAGGTGACGAGATCCGCGGCCTGATCCCCGTCCCGATCCGCCCGGGTCTCAACCGTCAGACCGTCATCGCTAACGGTCGTCTGCGTGCGCGACAGCCGGGAGCCGTCACTGGCCTCTACATCCCGCGTGGTCGTCTCGGACCCATTTGCCAGGAGCGCGGTGGTGGAGCTCACCACACGCTCTGACGTGCCATCCCCATCCTTGTCTTCAGATGTGGTGGTCACCAGACCGTCATCGCTGACCGTCGTCACCGTCTGGCTGCGCAGGCTGTCATTGCCGTTTGTCACCGTGGTGGTGGTGGTTCGTCCGCCGTCAGCGTTCAGGACAGTGGCTTTGGTCGACCGCGTGTCCACCCTGCCATCCCCGTCGGGATCCGTTGCAACCGTCACCGTCAGCCCATCGTCGCTGACATCCGTTGCCTGGGTGGAGCGGGTCGACCCATCTGCGTTCAGGCGGGTCTCCAGCGTGGTCCGGCTGCCATTGGCGTGCTGTTCTGACCGCAGGGTGACATCACGCGCGCCGTCGCCATTGGCATCTGTGGTTGTGATCGTCACACGCCGGTCCGCGCTTTGCGACACCGCGGTCCGGGAAAGCAGCGTGGTTTGATCGCCGGCGGAGGTGGTTGCCGTGGTCCGCGTGCTCCCATCCGCGGTGGCGGCCTGGGCCGAAACAGACTTTCCGTCCCAGGTCCCATCCCCGTCAATGTCGCTCAGGGTGGTCACCGTCAGCCCGTCTGCGCTTGTGGTCTCGGTCTGCGCGCTGATCAGGCTGCCGTCCTGCGCCCGTTCCGTGATCGTCCGGGTCGACGTGCCATCCGCATTCTCTACCGTCACATCAGAGATCGACCGGTCCGTATCGCCATCCCCATCCGCGTCGATGCGCGTGGTTGTGGTCAATCCATCCCGACTGGTCACCGCCCTCGTTTGGGCGCTGAACGACCCATCCGCATTACGCGCCCAGCTGGTGGCCGTGCGGGCGCCGGTCGTTCCATCCACCGTCACGCTCCGGCTCAGATCCGTGGCCTGGAACACCCCGTCCTGGTTGTGATCGATCCAGGTTTCCGAACTGACCTTGTCACGGCCCAGCGTGACCTTCACCTTGCCCCGGACAGACCCGTCCGTATTGGTCTGTGTCGTCACCGTCTCGCGGCTGTCATCGGTGTGGATCGTGGTGGCGTCCACCGTTGTCAGATCAACATCCCCGTCGCCGTCCTGGTCCACCGCCCTGCTTTTGGTCAGCGCATCCGCGGACTGGGACTGCGTGGTCGTGCTGCGCAGGCTGCCGTCGCCATTCCTCACCGTCTCCGTCGACGCCGTCGAACCATCCGCATGCACCGTGATGGTCAGCGCCTCCTGGACATCCGCATCACCATCCCCGTCCAGATCGCGCGTGATGGTCTTCATGCGGCCATCTGCCGAGACACTTTCCGTCACCGCGCTGCGCAGTGAGTCATCTTCATTGAGATGCCGGATCGTTTCCGAGCGCGTGCCATCCGCGTTCACCGCAATCACATGAGAGATGGTCAGATCGACCCACCCGTCCCCATCCGCATCAATCGCATCCGTCCGCGTCAGCCCGTCGGCTGAGACCGTCTCGCTGGACCTGCGGATCACGCTGCCATCCGGCCCCCGATCCGTGGTCACGATGGTCAGGCGGCCATCCCCATGGGTCGTACGCACCTCGGTCTGGTCATACCAACCGCCACCGGTGGAATCCCGCTCGATGGTCACTGTATTGCCATCCGCGCTGGTGGTGGTCCTGCGCGCGCTCACCAGTACCGCAGAACCGGCCTCCGAGCCCGCTTTGTTGGTGACCGTCTCACTCTTGCTGCCATCCGGGTTGGTCACCGTCACGATGGTCTGCAACCGGTCCACCACCCCGTCGCCATTGTCATCATAGCTGTTGGCAATCGACGTTCCGTCCGCCGACGTCACCGAGGTGATGACAAAAGAAATGGCGCCATCGGCGCCATACCCGGTCTGGATATGCGTGCGCACCCCCTCCGAGTCAGTGACCTCGCTTTCCTCAATCCGGTAGCTCTGTGTATTGCTGACCAGCAGGGTGTCCGCCACGGTCCCGGTGGTGCCATCGGATTTGGTGAAGGTGGTCTGGCCGGTGATCACCGAGCCATCGGGCAACTCGATATGGGTCGCATCCGCAGTCAGATCGATAGACGTGATCCCCAGTTCGTCCAATGTCATTGCCACCAGCGAGCCATCCGCCTGCGTCACCAGCACCTTGAAGTCACCCCAGGCATCGTCATTGGCGTCGAACACACCGTCGCCATTGCTGTCAAACACCGCCCGCAGCGCCTCGATGTCGCTCGTCGCCGTCGGGTCCCATTCCGTAAATACATATTCCCGCGTCTCGGAGATCACCCCGTCCCCGTCCGCGTCAAAAAACAGAACCCCGTCCCCGTCGCCGGACCAGGCCGTCTGGTTCTTCAGACCATCCTCATCTGCATCCATGAACACCGTCGACTGCGACAGCTCCGTGAGCTCTACGCCAGATCCGTCCAGGTCCAGGATGATCGGACGGTCCTCGCCGCTCAGACCCGTCCCGGAATTATGCCCGCTGCGGCCGGCGTTGCCGTCGCCACTCGAGGAACCGCCACCATCACCGCCGGAGTTCCCACCGGGATCAATGCCCCCATGCGTGCCATTGCTGTTGATATGGTTGGACTTGGCAAAACTTGAGACCCCCGCGGCAATTTGAGCCTTTTCCAGTGAGGAAAGAGAGTTCCATGCGGCAGTCGTTGCATCTTGCCCGGTCGTAACCAAACTCCCAAGAGAACTTGCCCATTCACTAACTGTCTGCCCAAAATCTCGGGCGACCCCTAAAATGCCACCTGCAGGTGTTTGTCCAAAATCAACACCTTCTGACTGCCCCTGTGTCAAAGCGATGACAGGAGAAACCGGCGGGACATAAGGTGCGGGAGCAGGTATCGGAGTTCCCATATCCCATTGAACTGGATAACTGTAACCATCTAGCGCTTGGTAGACTGACCCAGCAGGACTCGCTGCCGGAATTGGCAGCCCCACACTCGGTGGAAGCGGTGGAGACGTGGGAACATTTGGAAGCGGATCAATCCCCGGCAATTGCACTCCCCCAACACCGGTTTGAGGTTGAGCTAACCATTGAGGCCCATTCCCGAATTGATAAGGCCCCTGAACTGGACCTATTGGGCTGCCGATTGGTTGTGGATAGTCCGCATTGGGAAGGCCAAACGAAGATGTGTCAAAATGAAGTGATCGAATGTTGTCCGGCAAACTTGGAGCCCACCCCAAGCTGTCTGCAACCCATGCCCCCAAAAGCGCTTTGTTTGTAACACTGACCTCTGTGGCCACGAATGTATCAAAATCAGAACGAAGCGCTTGATACCGATTGCTTAGCTCGTTTGGATCACTGAATACTGAGCTTGTGTAAAAGCTGTCTTCTAGAAATTGCTCATATCTGACTTCGATACTGGCTTCGGCTTCAGATGCTAATTGTCTGGCAAAGCTCTCCAAAGAACCAGTTTTTCCCCTCCACTGTTGAGCACCAACATGGATTTGATAACTTTGTGCACCCACGAAGCCATAAGTAACATCCAGAGTTCTTCCTAAATCTTTGGCGGCCTCGTCCAAAAAATCTCTTACAGCGCCGGCAGTGTTCTCGACTATGGTTGAAATATCACCCGGAGATCGATAATTCTCTGTAATTTCCAAAATGTCCGGTTCTGGAAAATCATATTGATCTAAGTGAATGGACGGTCTCCCGAGCCAACCGTACGTTAGTTCAACCATTTTTAAGAATCCTTAATTGACGTCTTCAACTATGAAGAAAGGAAATATTTTGATTGAGCTTTCAGAGCCGAAATTGTTTGCTGTATTTCGGATGGCAAATATATCTTTGCCTGCTAGAAAGAAGAATGTTGAGGACCCGCGGTCCGGCTCCTCTTTTGCACTCGAAAGTTGGAATTCCCAAACTCCCTCATCCAAGTTGATAAGGCCTATAGTGTCAAATACCCCATTCATGTCATCTTGTATTTTACACGAACCAGATTGCTTACAGCTTTGTGCCCATGCAATGAAATCATTTATGGGTTCTGGTGCGGCTTCAATATGCATTACTTCGTTCTTCGCCCCCACAATTCGACCATCGCGCTTTAATCTGATCGTTACTGTTCCCTCTTTGCTTTCCGTAATTGCTTCGGCCCCCTGACGACATATCATCTTACTTTGAATGACGCCTTCGAACTCCCAGACGATAGAGCACCGTCGAGAAATTCTTTCGAGGTATTCAGGAATTGAATTTTGAGAGTGGCTTATCGCAGGGATAAAAGTTATGAATGTCACTAAAAATAGTTTGAAAACGACGAACAAGTAGCGCTCCTTACCCTTTGGCTATGTTTACACAGTGGCGGATACAAACGTATCCCCACCTCGAATTGATCTGGTAGGCACCCAGTTAGGCGACGAGGTGCTCGCCGGCGTGAACCCAATTTCGTCAGGGTCATTAAGCGCGCGCTCACTGAGGTGTGCGGCAAAACCCTCGTTCAATTTTGTGTGGAACCTGCCTTTCTCCAAATCCGTGAGTGGGAGCTCACCCATACGAGCCAGAGCTCTATCAACCCGGTTATCCAGCGCTTGTTCTCGAGTGCTCATTCCGACGGCATGATTCATGCCGTGAGCGAAAGCGCTAGCTATTTGCTCAAAACCTGGTCTCGCATACTTTGAATGACCCGGGGGCGAAATGGAGTGCAGATTCTTGTCCATTTCAAACATCGTTGATCTACTGAGATCCTGCGAAAATAACGGGCTAGTTTCGGCCGGTAGCATCGGGTTTTTCGCATTTTTTACAGCAATCCCCAAAATTGCATGCTGCGTTTCTAAGGATTTTTTTTCCGAGGGTGAAACAATTCCATCCTGAAGTGATTTCTCGTAGAGTTCCCTTAGTTCGTTTGCTGCTTTACGCGCGAAAAAATCATCTGCCCCGAGCGGATTGTGCACCCGTAATTTGCTGCCCATCAGTTTTCCTCAATTCCATTGTTAAAACATAGATTAAACGCTTCGCTTTCCAAAACATCTGAAACACTCTGACTATCCGATCCACACTGGACGGCGCAGCTAATGACGGAGCGAGCATCCCGTTTGCGTTGAGTAAGGTCAAAGCCCAATAATGCTTCTAGGCTGTCATAATAGTGTTCATTTAAAAGAGAGGCTGCGCCGTCAAGTGGCGCGTCATTCCGAAGCGTGGATTCAATAATCCAGGCAGAGTACGTCAGATAATAAAAAGTTGACCACTCGCCAATCAACATAGAATCTTCGATTGCCCGAATCTTTCTTTCGTCCCCGAACAAAATCATGGAGTTTAAGTCAAGATCATCTCCCACCAGGTCTTGTACGATCGGGTAATAGTATAAAAAATCTTGTTCGCTGAGTGTTTCAAAAAAGACTTTATCTTTCACCGCAGCGAGACAGAGGTTGTAATCAGGAGATTTTTTTGGAATTTCTTCGGCGAGTTGTGCCATTGCGGGCGGTAGAATCAAAAGTGAAAAAGTGGAAATAATACTGATGCGGGCAAAGTCCATGCAATGCCGAAAAAATTTGGAATGAGGAAGTTCCGCTGGATAAATTAGTTTACCCCGGTATTTCAGAATCTCAAATCCCATCTGTATTTTCCTTTTCCTTGATATTTTTTCTTTTCTCAGAGAAAGTCAGTGCCGCCAGAACAAAAATAGAAACGATGACTACAACACCCACGTCACCACCGTTCACCCGAACGCGCAAATAGTAGTAGATGCCTACGAAAGCTATCTGTTATTCGACCATAAGGCGCAGCCTTCTGGATTGCGTAGTCACCAGGTCCAATTGTCCCCAATTCCAAACTTCCCTTGGGGACAGTAAGCCCTGATTTAGAGTCTTGCTTAATCGTCGGCTGCCTATATCCACCTTTAGGTCCAGTCATTTACTTTCCCCAGCACTTCTCAAAATTAACTTTTCTACTGAACGATGCATTGATTAAATCTTGCACTTTTTAATACTTCTTTTAACGGTAATACATACGCATCAGACCTAAGCAAGCACAGTAATAATATATCCGACTTTGTCGAATAATGTTGCGGTGAGAGATCAGAGAAAACTTCATCAACCTCTATATATCCAGCAAGTCTTTCACATTCCATGTAGTTTGCGTTACATAGAGATTTTACGGCATCTGCTTTGGCTTTACTGATAAGAGCGGCATAAAAGACCGCTCTTTCAACATCACCGGCGACAATCATATCCGAAAAATGTTGGCGATCAGATATGTCGAGCCAGAAGTAAGCAGAAACAGGTTCGTTTCTGATAATAAATGTTTGTGCCTGCACAAGGAAGTCCAACCCCGTATCGTCTGCCAGAGCTTCGTCATATTTTTGGAGGAATTCTAAGTGACTAGAATTAGCCTCTGAAATAAGGAAATTGGAAATTGGATGGCATCCATTTTCTTCTTCGGAAGGGTTCCCCTCTAGAAATTCGGAATACGCCCTGCAAGGCGACTTTTCCGAGAACAAATTACGTTCATTGACAACATCCGCAGCAGCGGAATTGAGGGGAAAAAGAGAAAGTAGAAGGCCCGCGATGATGCTATGATATTCCAAGTACTATTCTCCTTAGTGGATTAGAGCAGACTAAAAAGTTATTATTGTTTGCCCATATCTTCGATTTATTTTAGGCCGCTTTTTTTGACTCCAAACCAGAAACATGCCCGCCATAATTCCTGATCTTTTTCCTTGAATAACTCCCGCTAGAGTCTCGGACTCGCCAAATTAAAATTATATCTACATGGCCGCACGGCGTAAATCCAAGTCACTTAGCTTTCGCAGGGGTATCTTGCCTAACTGGTGCTTGCGCTTGATAGAACCGCAGATCAACGCGCAGATGGATAACGGCAAAACAAGGTAGATTCCTACATCCGCATTTCCGGACCAGCCAGAGGAATAGTAAATGTCAGGATACATGAATTTGACGGTAACTGCCGAACTTAAACAAATCAGCAGTTTCAGTGCGCCAGGGTAAAGGGTGTAAATCTCTTTAACCAGTGCGATCAATCTCGTCACCAGGCGCATCTTCTTTCGAGCATCGGGTATGTTAAGTTCAGTCTGTTCAAGTGGATATGGCAACTGCTGTTTTCCTTGCTGCTTCTCTCACGGGACATTCAGCCCAAGGAGGGGTTCCCAAACTTTCTTATATGTCACTGCGTCCTCGATCAGCGAGGTGTTGGCATCGTAGGCGATTTACTAGTCTCAGCACAACCTAAGCTTGTTTCTGTTATGAATAAACTAACCGGTTAGTTGTGTCAAGGCCAAGGGCCACAGCACCAAAACCGGGCCAGGGGGAGGTCACGGTGAGACCGATGCTGGTTTGCAACCCGGTGTATGACACAAACGGGTTTGTCACCGTCACGTCGACCCCCAGGGCATGCTGAGGCTCAGATTTCAGGCTGCTGGAGTGGCGGCTTTCATCGTGGTGCAGAGCTTCCGAACGATGATGTATCGGATGGGCCAGGCTGAACGACCCCAGGATCTGGGCGCATTCCTTGTTGCCCCCTGCCCCGCCCGGCAACCTTGCAGGCACGCAAACGCATCACGGCAGGGCGCAACGCGAATGCAGGATATCGGCCATGATCACCACATCCGGATCGTCCAAGTAGGTGAGGATATGTGCATCGGCCCGGACATCTCTGAGATCCGCCGTCGCCACGACCGGAACTGAGTCCAATTCTGCCCATCAAACAATTGCCTTCATTCGTCATTTATTCTCCAATTGCTTCCTTTAAAACTTCAAAGACCACTGGTAACCGCTTTCGACATTTCTGAGACGAAAGTTGCTCAACTTCATATGGCAGATATATTGTGACCCAAGAATTCCCCACAAATTCTTGGAGCCCCGCCACACAGGCGACCGACTCAAAATAATCCCTATTTTCTTGCCTCTTAATTAGGTCAAAAAATTGGCGATCCTGCTGCGAAGTAATTTCGAGTAATTGATTTGGAATTCCCATATTGAGGCAGTCATACGCCTGTCCATCATTGCCCACAAAAACGATGCCATTTTTTGGGGGGAGCAGACGTGGTCCGTAGGGGCGAACTTGCTCGACAACATCCGCCCAAACGGTCCCGCAAGGACTCTCGGGCCTTTCGGACCCACCCGCGACTAGCGGAACCGGCGATAAGACCCCGAGCAAACTCATGTAAATAGCAAGAGATAACCTACCTATTTTGTTTGCGGTCCGTGACTGAGCCAAAGCCTTGTTGGGCTGACCCGCGAGCGACAAGAGTTTAGCTTTTAGAAAGCAAAGCACTATAGTTTCCTCCCGATGTTCTTATTCCCAGTTTTCTGAAAAACCAATCTGGTTTCGATAGGCTCTGGCTTCGTACGCAATCGCAAAGTCCGGCTAGAGTTATTAGCAATCCCGTATAAGGAGAACCTATTCGCATGTGACGGTGGTCAAGCTAACCACCAAGAACGTCTTCATCGGAGTATCTGCTAAGCTAACTTCAGCCTGTTCAAGTGGATTAAGCAACGAACACTCTCCTTATACGACTTTTGCAGCGCCGTTGGCCTAAAGCCCTCTAAAGCTTACCTTAATGAACACGCTGAAACGATGAACGCAAGTTCCAGGTTACACGCGGATAGTCAATGATTAGGCGTACCAGCCATCTGGCTTTTTTTGGCATGATAAGCTGCACGAACACGACATACCAATGTCCGCACAGTGGTCGATGTTCGTTCACTGGATTGCTCCTGCACCCGGAAAACGAGCGTTTTTCTTGTGGCATCACTGGTGGCTGCGCTGCAGTGCAAACATCACCAGAAAAACCGTTGTGGAAATCATAGCAAGATTGCATTGAGCTCCCTGTCTTTGTCTGGCGGAGTCCCCTATAAATCGTCATCATAGTCAGTCGCACGTCGCGCTTTCGTAAACTGCCAGGTAAGAATTTCAAAACTTTCTTATGTGTCACTGCATCCTCGATCAGCGGGTTGGTGGCACTCTAGGCGAGTCACTTGCCGTGATTCAATCTAAGCTTGTATTATCTCTGAGAAACTAACCCATTAGTTGTGTCAAGAGCATGGTCAGGGGTGTTGTCACGTTAACATCCAGTCCACAAAGAAGTGCTGATGCCCAGATCGCTGCGTCATGAGAAATGATGACCGCGAACCGTTAGTGCCGAAAACAGCGCTTGCATGAATGTCGAAAATACTCTCGCAAAATTAGAGATTTTCGCTCCCGAAATCGAGAATCTTCAAAAGAGCATCGGCTCCCTGAGCATACAGTGCAACAGTTTCGGCTTTTTCAAGGGGGGATAATTCAGACCATGTTCGCCCTGAGTGCTCCCCTTTCAAAATGAGCGCATCCGCTTCTCCGGTCTCGGCGTCAAGCGTCAAACTGAACTCCTCGTTTTCCATCTGAACCGAAGGCGCTCCATTTGTTAGTTGAAGAAGGGCCATTGCCCTTTCTGCCTTTAGTTCGGCAATCCGTTCATCCCGCTCTTGTCCGCTGAGCCTTTGAGCTTTCTCCATTTCTTTTCGCCAAGACTGCATTGCAACGAGAATAGCTGCTCCGGCGCTGACTGGAAGAAAAGGGGGAAACAGAATTGCGGCCGTAACGCCGAGACCAACGCCAGCACCTGCCCCGCGAGTGAGTGCTTTGCCGCCGGCCTGTAGTCGCATCGCAATAGGCCTGGTGATGTTGTCTGACATCACTCCGCCTAACGTCCGTTGTAAATTGGATGCTAGTACTGGAACAGCGTTCGCGCGTTCAAGAGAAGCCGAAACACCTTCCTTCAACGCTCCAACCATGTTTGGAACAACGTCAACGCTGTTCTTGGCCCGTTGCAGGGTAGTGTTGGAGGCCGATAATACGCCATCGCGCGTTCGTTCGAAGAGCGATGCTTTCTTGAATTCCTGTGCGGTTGTCGGCGCATAACTGGCAAGCACGCTGAGTTCGACCTTGGCCTCAACAATCGCAGCCTGTTCGATCCGTTCACGTGCAGAGGATGCCAACTGGGCCGCACGATTGATCGAAGTGTAAATCTCGTGCCGCTCGTCTTCTTTGACGGAAATCATTTCGTCGATGTTGTCCAGCATCGACATAACCGCAAAAAAACTTGGCACGTGAACCGCATGAAACGCCCTGTTCAATTTCCACGCGTTCGTGTCACGGCGAATTGCATCAGAAATAAAATTCAAGTCTTGAGTGAGCATGCCTATTGCGCGATTGAAAT
Source organism: Ruegeria atlantica (assembly GCF_013032505.1). Taxonomy (GTDB): domain Bacteria; phylum Pseudomonadota; class Alphaproteobacteria; order Rhodobacterales; family Rhodobacteraceae; genus Ruegeria; species Ruegeria atlantica_F. The sequence goes on along the minus strand of NZ_WQCG01000014.1, from coordinate 15,132 downwards.
CATAGTCGATTAATGACCGATTTTCGACCAACAAAGCGAGTTGATCTAAGCTGCGTAACCGCTCCTCGTTAGATTTAGAATTTTGCAAATCGAGAATTCCTTAGCTTCACTCAATTCAAAATAGCGGGCTGCTCAAAGAAGTTGAAGTCGAGAGGCGATCGGTTGGGCATTTTTGCCCGCTAACCGAAGCGAGTTTTAGCGCCAAGGCGGTTTTGTTCTGGACCCGTTAACTTGGTTGCCGCCATCTCGGCGACCTGTTTCGAACCTTCGAGTCGGGTAACGGGAAAATCATACTGGACAGATTGCCCAGTCGCCCAATTCCAAGAGTATCCTGATGATGGAGAGGGTTCAAATGTTAACACCCCGTTTCCAAAGATATCAATTACAACACCCGGACTATTTGTAGAATGTATTGTACCAACGTCAGGTTTTTTGTTAGTCATTTAATTTCACTCGTGTCTCGAATATCTCTTGGATTACCCTCGTAGCCTTCAAAGGGGTAGTGTTTGTCTCTGAATTCGAGGACTCCTTCAGCCGAACTTATAAAATCCTGTGCATCGCGCCATTTTCCCTTGGTTGCCCCGATCTCTGTCGTAAGTTCGTTTCGAATTCCAACACTTCCTGAGTACTCCGTGAAAACATCCCAGGCTCCTTCCCAAGCTTCACCGATTTTTTTGGCAATCCTGCCCCCGAGATAGTCACCAGCCTTGAAGGCGAAATCGAGAGCGCGACCATCCGTCTGAAGCGAGTTACTATAGTCGGCAATGCTTTTTGCCCGATCTATTTCCCTTTGAATTTGATTGTCCGTCATGGACCAGAGGTCATTCGTGTTGGGAAAACTCAAGTGATCACGGTCTTCACCAGCCATGTTTCATTCCTTCAGTAGTCTAACGATCTATTCGGTTGGAGCTTTACAATCGGCGAATGACGCATACTCAATGAATGAAAGCATAAATTTTTCCAGGTCTTCCTGCCGGAAATAGGTCATTCTAAACTCTGGAGGAATACCTGTAGATGAGCCGAATTTAGTGTAATTTTTCCATCTATTTAAATTGGAAATACCAGGGACCTGCTTCCAAATCTCCATCTCAATCATCGGTGTTTCAGCACCTTGTCTACTGGAAAAGTGAAAAGGCCAGTTTGAGGCTGGGAACTCCTTTTTTGCCCATAACCTGAAGCGCAGCAACTCTGGTTCGATATCGTAGTAGAGATCATTGAGGGGCATAAGAACGACAAACAACGGGCCTCGCTCAGTGCTGCGTTCGATGACCTCATAGCCGCTGGAGAAGTCGATAGTCTTCAGGTTGATGAAGCGCTCATACTTATACAAACCATTGTTTGCTTCACTTGGCTCAATGGCGCGTTCAAACGTTAAGACGCAACTATCTATAGCAATTTGGGAATACCCCATTTCTGTAAGAGCAGCCGTCAGTGCCTCAGCAGGAGAGGTTTGTGAGATCGCAGCGCGGGGCAGATGAAATACCGCAAACATCAGTGCTACAATGAAAGCTGCGCCTGCCAGTTTCGGCTTCACCGAATTGATGTTAAATCTACGTTGTGGCACGTCGTACCTCCAAGTTACTCAGCTTTAAGTGGAAGTCATCTTTCTTTAATGGCCGCTTATGCTTAACAAATTCCCAGATCGTCAAAAGCATGAATTTGACGGCAGCGGTCGGGCTTCAAACAAACCAGCAGTTTCAGTGCGCTAGGGTAAAGCGCCCAAAATTCTGTAACCAGTGCGATCAATCTCGTCACCAGGCGCATCTTCTTTCGAGCATCGGGTATGTTAAGTTCAGTCTGTTCAGTTGGATATGGCAACTGCTGTTTTCCTTGCTGCTTCTCTCACGGGGCATTTAGCCCAAGGAGGGGTTCCCAAACTTTCTTATATGTCACTGCGTCCTTGATCAGCGAGGTGTTGGCACCGTAGGCGAGTTCCTTACTGCGATTCAACCTGAGCTTGCATTATCTCTGAGTAAACTAACCCGTTAGTTGCGTCAAGGCTAGGGGCCACAGCACCAAAACCGGGCCAGGGGGAGGTCACGGTGAGACCGATACCCGTTTGCAACCCGGTGTATGACACAAACGGGTTTGTCACCGTCACGTCGACCCCCAGGGCAGGCTTAGGCTCAGATTTCAGGCGGCTGGCGTGGCGGTCTTCACCGTGGTGCAGAGCTTCCATGCGATGGTGTATCGGATGGGCCAGGCTGAACGACCCCTGGATCTGGGCGCATTCCTTGTTGCCCCCTGCCCCACCCGGACACAGTGCAGGCACGCAAACGCATCACGGCAGGGCGCAACGCGAATGCAGGATATCGGCCATGATCACCACATCCGGATCGTCCAGGCAGGTGAGGACATGTGCATCGGCCCGGACATCTCTGAGATCCGCCGCCGCCGCGACCGCTCGAGGGCTGGCGCCAAGGCAATATCCCGGATTTCAGCGCAGCCATGATCGTGTGTGTGACCTGCTGGTAGATGTTGAATTTCGGCCTGGCCATGGTGATCACCTCGTTCACGTGATGAAAGTCACCACGACAAGAAGATCTCTTTCTCTCTACCGCCGGCCTGCCCCATGGCCAGCCGCGCACTCCGGATCGAGTGCCGTATCTGCTTGACCTGCTTGGTCAAAACTTAGGCGAAAACACGGAACGCCAACAAAAGTTGCCCTTCATATTTCAATCATTGGGTCGGCTGGTTGAATTTGGTGTAGTTCAGAGTTTAACGCGCATTCGGTTACAGCTGGGGTTTTGCACCAAATCGCGGCAAGGCTGCGGCAGGATTACTCTGGCACAGACTGGTAGAGCCACCGCGACAGCGTGACCGAAAACGGAAGCGGGACCCAAAGCCCGAACCTGACATCGGCGTCGCGCAGCACCTCACCGATCCAGACGTTGCAGGTGCGGAACAGATCGAAACGGCCATTGGCGACAAAGAACCGGTCGGTCGCGGAGAACCCCGCAACCTGCAACGGCACCAGATGCCCCTGATCCGAGCGGGAGAAACTCGCATCGACCGCATCCAGAAACAGAGCGAATTGCGCTCGGTCCATGCGGATGTGGGGCAGGTCGAGGTCGGGTCGCAAGGGGCCGAACGCATCAACCCTCAGAACCGATTGGTCGCCCGTTAACCCTTTCAAAAGCGCCGCGATGGTCACGTCTGCATAGGTACCGGCGGTTGTGTAGAATTCGCGAGCGCCCCATCCGACCATCAGCCATTGCATCTCGGGCTGATCGACCGGAACCCCCGCGCGCCGCAAGTCGTCCAATCGGTTTCGGGTTGCAGGTGTCAGCGGAATGAGGAAGTCGTAGTGAATGGGTCCGCGGATGAGCTGAACCTCAATCGTACCGGGCCCGGCCGTTTTGGGCCAGTTGCCGGGAATGACCGCGCCAAGCGTTGCGGCCAGAAAGTAAACCCCGATGGGGGCAAACAAACTCAGGCCAATGCGCAGCCCCGCTTTGCGCATTCACCCAGCCTCGCGCCCTTTCAACACGTATTTGCAATCGCAATGCGGGCATTCGACCAAGCCAGTGTCTTCGGGGATTTGCAACCAGAGGCGCAAACGGCCCACTGCGCCATCACAGGCATCGCGAGCGGATTCAACGACTTTGGTTTCCGGCGCTTCGATGGTCACGGCTGGCGATCCTTCTTTGGTTGTCGGCCCAGCGGGCATGTAATCTGACATTCCCCAGGTTTGTTGTCTCCGAGGTATGGTTACGTCGCGAGGTTGGCAGATCAAGGGGTCTTTTTCACGAAGGGTGCCAGCAATCGCAGAATTGACCGAGGGTTGACAAAATATGCCTCCCGCCGATGCCATCGACGATCCTACGGCTTCATTTTCCAGTGAGTTGGGCAGACTTGCCGAGCCTCTTTGGTTCAGTTTGATCTGGGTGGCAGTCGGCGAATGGCAGTGAGGACGGCGCGCATCTTTGGGCGGGTTGGAAAGTGATGGCACGGGCGCGGCACATCATCGGGCAGCGGGTGCTAACCCTCGTTGCATTGATGCAAGAAATCATGCCGAAACACGCCGACAATGCATGCGGGATAGGTTTTCGGCTTGGACCGCGGGTCAGGCAAAAATGCGCCAGAGGGCAGAACCAAGTAAAAGAACGTAGCCGATGATCAGGCAAGTCTCGTCAGCACGACGCCATGTGTTGACGCTGTCCTCGCGACGTTCCTGCAGGATTTCCGCAACAGCATTGACCACACTGGTGTCGCCCTTTTGTCGGCGCTGGTCGACTTCCTGCTTGATCTTGTGCAAGCTTTTCTTGCGGACATTCATGGACCAAACCGGCACTGCGAGGATCGCGATGCCGAAAAAGGTCATTACGTTTTGTGCGACGGGAATCCAGCTCATTAGAGGGGTGCCATCGCAACCTGGAATTTCTCGTCCGGAAATTCACCTCCGCAAACAGCGCTCACGAGCTGCCGGGGTTTTTTGACTTTCTTCTTTGGATCCTTTGGTGGCACAGGGGCACCATAGAAGCCAACTGTCGCGACAACACCACAGGCCTCGGCATAGCGGTGCAGAGTGTCTGTGTTCGGCATTGGTCCGGACGGCGACTCCAGCTTTGAGATCGCGTTCTGCTTCATGCCAGTGAGTTCGGCCACTTGCTCCTGTGTCAGCCCGGCCCGCTTGCGAATGCTGCGCAGCGCCAGGGCAAGGTTTCTCTTGCGCTCATTCCTGTCCAGAAACTCTTCGAGTCCGGGACGGATTTTGATCAGCTCTTTATGCAGTTCATTGGGTTTCATGATTTGGGCTCCCATACTGGGTTCACGAGTTTGTATTGACTTGCCGCAAGGTTTTTGCCGGTTTCGCAGGTGTACTTTCCCGCTGGGGCGGCTCCATGATAGTGAATGTCCCCATCGATCAGGTCCTTGGAAGCGATCGAAATGACGAGTCGATATTTTCGGCAATCCGGAATCGGAAGCGAGATAATCTCATATTTGTCATCCAGCAGTCCGCAACGGTGTTCGAGATTTGGCTGGATCGCCGGATCTGGATTTTCGAGTTCCATAAGAACCATCAAAACACCGTTTATGCATTCTTCGCTTAGCGTCTCCAAAGTATCGAGAACTTCTTTTTTGGCTCCTGGTAGAGTGTCCACAACACGCTTGTCTGTCATTGAATATATCCTTTAAATGATATCACTTCAAATGAATATTTGATAAATATTTGAGTATAGGAGCAGCCTAACCTGTTCCCATTGATTTTTCACGTGTTTTTGGCAAACCGCTCGAAATTCAAGGTCCGGCTATCACTCACAGGTGTGCTATTTCCTTGGTTCCATACGGTGTTGTCGGCGACGGCAACGCAGTCAGGTTTGAACCGGGCCAAGCTCTTGGCAGTGACCTCGCAAGCTTTTTAATTTGCCAGTAGCAAGCAGCGCGTTGCCCTCCCAATTCAAAGCACCTCAGCTCGAAGTTGGGCATCTCATGAACACCCTGCCGCCAACTGCGGTGTCCATACGTGGGAGGCACATGCTCAAGGTATCCACCGACACAACAGAACCGATCGTACTCAGATTGAGCCGGAAGCCCACGCGCTTTATCCCCAAACAGGGGCTTGGTCATGCCAAGGACCCGGCGCACCCTGCGGCCCCTTTATGTGTGCGAAGACCGTTGGCATCAACCGCGCAACCGCAGTTTCGAGTTCAGTGTGAGCTGACCGGTCAAGTGACGCCACCGCGTGATCAGCACCCGCTGCTCCTGCCAGTTAAGCGCCAGTTTCAATACGACCTTCTCCGCACCATCGGGATCGTTTGGTCCATCTTTGCGTCCCCATATCCAATGGCCATCCCACACGCATCAGCCGCGCACCGCCCGTAAGAATCATCGGCTTGCTTTGTCGGACATGAGAGATGATACTCAACCTAAGGTTGTTCTCCTCCTTGACCCTCGCGTGCAACACAGCGGCGGGTGCAACGCGACGAAATTCATCACAGGAGACTACAGATGCGCAAATCGGAACTGATCACCGCCGTCTACCAGGAACTGGGCCAGACGATAGAAAAGCGGGCCGTTCGCAAAGCCGTTAACGCCATTTTCGAAGACATTGCTGCTGGGCTGGAACGTGGCGACCGGGTCGAAATCCGGCGCTTCGGCAGCTTTGAGGTCAAACATTACCCACCACGAAAGTCGCGCAATCCACGTACTGGTGAAACATTCGATTTGGGCCCCTCCTGCCTACCTCGCTTCCGGCCTGGCAAGACCATCATCGCACAGATCAATGGTCGGGGCAGTCGACGTAATTGACATCCATCGCAGCGCGAGCCGGAACACCACCGAGGTTTGATCTGCAGGCCGGGATATGCGCATCTGACAGAATTAAGTTACTCGAAACGCCGCTGATCTGCCAGTTCCGCATCGTACCAGGCCTTCTCGGATTACATTCCCGCAACGGAAAACGCCGACGCCAATCCAGACCTGGCATGGCCCGCTGAGATGCTCGACATGATCGAGTCGGTTGCCTGCGCAGCGGCATTGCCAGACAACTTGTTTTAGTTTCGCGAACCTATGTGAAACTGTCTTACTCTGACCTCACAAGTAATTCGCCAAACGGCTTTTACAAAAGCGGTGGAGAAACGAGAAAAGCTTGCGGCAACCTGAAACCCGCGCGCCAAGATTGGAGTCTACGCCTGATCAGACACTGCAGGTATACCGTTGTGCCGCCTCAGCAAAGCAAAGATACCCTTGAGCTTTTTTAGCAGATTGCCGTGCGAACCCCAAAATACCCTGCCGCCCCGCAACCGACCGACCCTAGAACCGGTCCTCAATCCATTTTCTGGTTCCCTTAAAGCCCCAATTAAACCTTGGCCTTTTACTGAACTCAATTACCATCAGTCGATCATTGTCATCAATGAAGTCTTCGAGATCGTTTTTCACTTCTTGAGCAGTGTTGTTCGATTTAACTAACCAAAAGGAAAGTTGCGTTTTTACAGCCCCTAATTCTTCAAGGCGGCAGAATAACGGTTTGTAACCGTTCTGAGCGACCAAATCATAAGAAATAGCAAAGTAAGCCATACAAGTTATCTCCTGATTGAAGGTGGTTAGAGAAGTTCACGCATAAGCGAGCCTGCGCGTGCGACCCGACGGTGCTCTCAGCAGGCAAACTACGTAAACGGTGAAGTCGCGCCACTCGTTGTTCGGAAAACGGAGTTGTAGCCAACTATCCATCAACCTTTTCGTTGCACCCAGTTGGTGCGTACGCCTCGATATGCCCTGCCAGAAGGTCCTTCTCCATGTTGCGGCGTAGTGGTAGCGAGCCGACAGAACAGCAGTGAATTTCCGTCGCGCCTTTCTTTTTTATGCAGCCCTGACTCTCATGGCAGTCAAGTCTGCTATTCAGAATGCCCTGACCGATATAAACGGCTTCGTAGCCTTTGCTCGTTCGTCTGGCATATATGTACACTCCGACCGTATCCGCAGTGAAACGCTTACCGATTTTGTAAATCCAAAAACCGTAGCCCATCCCCGAAATGCCAGTCCAACTTATGTCCGGTTTTGCAGCCATTCTCTATCCCAGGTTGTTTTCCGGTAAAGTTAAACACGTTAAAGATGATTCTGCCATACACCTTTAAAATGGAAAAGCCACCAGTGCGGGCACACCGATGGCTTAGGGGCTGAGCTTTCTCTTTCGAGATAACTTCAGGAAAAATGTATCGCCGCGGACAACAAAAATCAACCGCCCATCCCGGTTACTTGGCCGGCGATCAAAGGCACGACACCAGCTAATACACAGCCGATTACACACCGGCCTGCTTTAATGTTACATGGAGAACTGCGGTGTTTGAATGAAACTGGCGGGCTGTTGCTCAGCGCTCCTATTCCGCGTGGGCATTCTATAGTCTGGCAGTCATCACGCTGGCCCTGGGCCAACTACCTTCCCTGCGCCAGGCCATACTCTTATCAAAAGCTACGCAGCCAGCCTCAACGACGCTCTCTCGTTAAACTTTGAAACTCGCTAACTTACGCCAAATCGTGAGGCTGGCTACGCTTTTCCTGAAAAGCAGGAAAAAATTAGAAACGCGGCCTCTTGAAATAAAGGGAATCTGCGTTCCTACTGAGCAGTTAACAGCTTAATCACTAAGGATAATAGCGAGCATCGGAGTAGCTGCACTGACCTTACGAATAGGGTCTCCCAAAATTGGTATCGCTTAGGCTATCCGGCAAGGTGCGCGTCTTCTCAATTCGAACAAAACACGAGAGGCCGGTTACAACTTTGCAAGCGTGAACAACTGGATCATGAACCTCACTCTTCGCGCAGCGCGCGCTTTGGCTGTGGCTTACGGCAACAAGGATGTTCGCAGGAAAGATCCTGATAGATGGCCTGCTCGACGCCCGCCCCACCAGACAAGGATCAGATGACCGTCTCGACTGCGTCAGCTTTCCGTAATCGGTCTGGACAATATTGTTGTGGTATTTCACCTACTGATGTTCCGCCGCGTGTGCACTTTTGCTTTCATCCTTCAGTTCGCCGAGGTCGGCGGCGTAGGTGGGGGCTCTATCTGTGTGGGACAACGACGCTGCTCGCAAAACTTTAAATTCTTCAGCGCCTTCCAAAGAAAACGTTTGGCGGCTTCCGAGAAAGAGGAACCACACTCTTCACATGATTTGTCCTGCAAAGCCCTTCCAGCGAACCGATGAAATCCAGCATCCCGGCAGTACGCGCGTCGATGGGTGTAGGCCGGGTCTCCGCGGTCGCCAGTTCGGCCGGAGCACCGCAGGTAACATCGCGCCGGACAGGATTTGCGCCCTCATTGGCCACGCCCCGCCACATCTGGCCATTCAGGAGCGATCCGGACCACCTGCAGGATTTTCCGGACAATTTCGATGGTATGTGTTTCGAACTCCGGCTCGCGCAGAAACTTCGACAGCTGATCGAGGCGGACACCGTTTTCCAGCGCCCAGGAAATCATCACGCAGCCGTCACGGTATTTCCAGTTGAGATGTGAATCATCCGGTACGCCGCTGCCAAAAAGCACCACGCAAGGCTCTGTCGCATCTGTGCTGCGATACCCCACGGTAATCGTCACAAACAGGCCTTTGCGCACTTCGACCTGACGGATTTTGGTGAAAGGTGGATCAGGAGGAGTGTCCGATCTCGGCGTATTTGTACTGTGTTGGTTCATTGCTCGACGTCCATGCTCTTGAAGCCCTCCTGGCTTGCCTTGTCGTAACGCGGGTCTACGAGCGGCAGAACCCATCCCTGCAGTTAGCACTCTGCTATATTCAATATAACAGCTCTTAACCTGAAATTCTTGTGCAGCGGGTACATTCCAAACGGAGTCACAAGGTATCTAAAGCGCGCGTGGTTTCATTGAATTCGTGGGCCAGTATGCAGATCAAAAGCAGCGATTGTGAAGCGGAGCGCGTTCGACTCTACATGCAGGCGCAATTGACCGGGTACTTTTTGGTGCCGTCGGTTATGTGACAACCCTCCTGTCCAGGTTGTCTCTGGCGGCCTCAAGCCAGCTGCTTATGGCCTCCTCCATATTCTGTCCACTCACTTCGAGCCCGTGAAGACGCAAAACGACCCTCGGCGGTCCACCGGGCCGTTCCCGAGCATCCGCCGCTGTGCCATTTACGGACAGGGCACCACCGTTTTCGATGAGGGCCGTGAGAACGATGAGTACGATGCCCGTAAATTCTACATTCAGTGCATCCTTCGGAGTGGCACAGATGGCCTCGATTTTCCTGATCAGCGCCATGCGACCTTCGACGTGGTTATGTTCGGTTCCTGGTTGTGTCATTTCCCCCCCCGATCTGTTTTAAGGTTTGAAACGTCCCACCCCCGACCCGCCGCGCAGTTCTAAATGCCCCACTCCCAATCATTCGGGCGATCTGTCCGGCGAGGGAGTTTCCGGCGTGGCCTGTCAGGACCTCTTCAACGGCGTCGGGCGCGCAGGTCATCATTATAGCAAGAATTGCCAGGAAAACCGCTAGCATCATAGCCTGGCCCTTCCTCTCGCTGAGATCGAAGGTTGCGAGTTGGGATATGAGCACGCCACGGAACAGCGCCATAAACAGGTTCAGCACCTTTTCGGCGGCGCGTTTGAAATAGCACATTGCGATGTGCCGCGAGCTGGACCATCCGGCAAAACCAAACGCGATGATGGCGGTGGCAAAAGCGATATAGAGCTCGAAACAGGCAATCATGATCAGCACGATACCGGACGCCGAAGCTGATCGGTTGTGTCCATACTCCCGGGTGGCTACCATCAAACACTTCCCTTTCAAGAACCCCAATCCCCCCAGCGGATCGAACCCCAAGTAAGTCAATGCTGACTTTCAGCGGTATCGTGGGGATAGCACTATATATGGTATCTCGAATTGAGTAATTCACTATATGGATTGCGCTTACCCCCTCTTTGTTCTATATTGGGGCTGATGCTGAAAGAGGATACTGCCATGTCCCAGACCATCAAAGCCGAAGCGCTGCCAGCTACGCAAAAGCAGCTGGCCTATGCTCGCAAAATTGCCGAGAGACAAAACGTTGCTCTCCCCTGGGAGGCTCTGCAAGACCGTCGCCAGCTCAGTCAGTGGATCGACACTCAGTTGGCCACCCCGCGTGCCTGCGACACCAGGCCCAGCTCCAAACAAGTCGCCTTCGCTGAGCGCATCGCCCGCATTAAACGCAGTGCGGTCCCGGATGAGTGTTTCCGCGACCGCACCTTGATGTCCCGCTGGATCGACAGCAACAAACCCTGAACCCTTTCAAACTGCTTCAGAGATGTTCTCGTCTCCCCTCCTTCATCGGAGCAGGGGACTCGCTCTCGACGACGTAGGCCGTGTCATCAACGTTGCTTTTGTCATCGCCGCCGCCAAAGCGATGTAACCCTTGTAGCCCACTTGCAATTGCACCGCGCCTGTCACGGTGCTTCAGTGACGCAACAATTGAGGCCTGGATCTCGGTCTCGTCCAAGGGCACTCCTTCGATTGCAAAAGAGGAGATGGCCTCTTGGGCAAGTTGCGAAAGGTGAAACTCCTCCCGGTCGGTATCCGGAGGCCCGTCAATGAGGCCTGTGACTTCACCGACCATTTGAGATGATGTTGCTAGGTACGGTTCTACCCGCTCATGGTCATAAGTGAATTTGGGCCAGTATTTGGATTGCCAGACTTGCGTCATGAGGAGATTGGTAAACACTTTCCAATCATTTTGATCTGAATAATTGTTTGGTTCAAATCAATCGAAGCTAGGGTATCGCCCGGCGCGTCGTGGCAGTTCCGCTTCAAGACCAAACGGATCGCGGTATTGAAAGTACCTGGCGAGAAATATCCAGGCCGCCGTGCCAAACTGCAAAAAGGTTAGCATGTGGCCACTGCTCGATGGTGTTCCCGAACCGGAAGAACAGCGGTGCCTCGCTTATACGGCCTTGCGTCCCCGCAAGTTTGATATGACCGCCCTTAGCATAACGCCTGGTGACGCATGTATTCCTTGGGGCGATCCTATTCAGCCGCTTCAAAGCGCAGGCTGCGCACGTCGGGGTCAACACGGCTATAGACAGCAAGCAGACGCGCCGACCACTTCTGCGCGATGTAGTCGGCCATAAAACGGGACGGCGCCATCAGGGTCACTACCCCCCCTGCCCTGTCGGCCTCTGTCAGATGCTGGAACCAGCTGGACCAAAGCTCGGGGTCGCGCCCATGCAGAATGGTCTGAACCTGTGTCCAGACATCCGTCCCGCGCGAATCGAGTGCAGGTGGTTTAACCTTGAACGGCACGATATTAGTTTGGCCTTCCGGCTCTTCGGTCATCCGCGCCTGAAAATCGGAGCCAATGGTGGGCCAGACCTCCGAGGTGTCCACCATCAGTTGCTTCAGATCAAACTCATAGACCGCAACACGGCCACGGGCCGCCGGACGTTTGACAGCGATCCAACCCATTGTCCGCAGCTTGGCCATCTCCCGCTTTACTGTCCGTTCGTTCACTGACCAGAGGCGGGCGATCTCTTCCCTACCGATCGACAGTTCATTGCTGCGCCAATTATAGCGTGTGGTGATCAGAGCGATGACGCGAAGAATACTGCGCTGTTGGTGCTTGTCTCCGGACAAGGCGTGCACAGTCAAAGCCGATAGTATGTCATATTTTATGGCAGGCGCATTCCGCCCCACCGGTTTTGCAACCTGCATACCTGTTCTCACCGCTATATCTGCCTCGGACGGATGATACCGCCGCTGCCGCGCTGTTTGCCAACGCTTTTCGCTATGTTGACCTGATTAGCGTCCAAACTGACGATTCTGTCAAGTGGAGTCTGATTTGAGCTCGAGTTTGGTCCAATCTAAATCCAATTCTAAAAAAGAAAATGGGTGAAGTACTGGTGATGGGGGACATATGGGACGTCCCCTTATTTCCTAGATGTGCCCCCCTAAATGGAGTAGGGCTTTCTATTATGACCCCCTAAATCCTGATGCAAGGACCGTGGTCTGAGAGGCAGTCGAATCAAAGGGCCTCCGAATCGGTTGGCGGCTGGGAACCCTTTGTTTTCTTACCCATGGGTAAGATCGCACTCTTATGATAAATTCTTTTGCAAAAAGCGCAAATCAAGCGTAAATAGAAAAAACATAGAAAATAGCGTCCCAAAAAACGAGACCTGAGGCATGTACACGCACGAAGACCTGAACGCCCTGCGCAATCAGTCCCTCAAGCTGCAGGGCTGGATTCGCCAGCAAACCTTCAGCCCGGAGATGGAAAAGACCCTCCGCCGCTTTTCGAGCTGGGAGGTGTCCGAGCTGATCTTTCGCGTCAATCAGTCCACTTTTCGCGGCAAGCTGGCGGCCGACCCTTCCCTGCCCGGGGGCGAGGTTGAGCCCGATGGCCGTCAGCGCTGGTTCAGCCTGGAAGAAGTGAATGAGCTGCGCCGCCGGCTCAAGGTGAATCGCAAATCCCTGATGCCGCCTCGCCCCGCCGGCAAGCGCGCCATTCGCGCAGCCGTGGCCAATTTCAAAGGTGGCGCGGGCAAGTCCACTGTCGCCCTGCATCTGGCCCACGCCGCCGCGCTAGATGGCTATCGTGTGCTGGTAGTGGATTTCGACCCTCAGGCGACGCTGAGCCATTCAATGGGTCTGACGGACGTGGCCGAGGATTTCACCGTCTGGGGCATCATGGCGCGCGATCTGATCCGCGAAACCGAGCGGATGAACAACCGTCCTGCCGCTGCCGAATCCGGCACTGCCCTGCCCCGCCGCGAGTTGCCGCCGTCGATTACGGATATGGGGCTCGGCGATTTGCGCATCTCGGACTTCATCAAGCAGAGTTCCTGGTCGACCATCGATGTCATCCCCTCCTGCGCCAACGCGGCCTTTGTGGAATTTGCCTCGGCGCAGTACCGGCATCTAAACCCCGAGTGGTCGTTTTTTGCCGCGGTGTCGCGCTATCTGGATCAGATCCCGGATGACGCTTATGACCTGATCCTGTTCGATTGCCCACCTGCGATTGGTTACCAGTCGATGAACGCAGTCTTTGCTGCTGACATGCTTTATGTCCCTTCCGGCCCCGGCTATTGGGAGTATGACTCGACCACCTCGTTCATTGGACAGCTGGCCGAAGCGCTGGAAGACCTGGCCTATGGTTTCGATAAAACCTTACCCACGGGTAAGATCGGCTTGCCAAAAACCTTCTGCGAACTGCGCTTCCTGCTGACGCGGTATGAGCCGGGCAACGCTTTGCACTTGGCCATGTTCGACGCGTTCAGGAAGGTGTTTGGAGAACATGTCGCGGAGTACCCGGTTGAGATGACCCGCGCTGTCGAACAATCCGGCCGCTTCCTTAGTTCGGTCTACGAGATGGACTACCGCGAGATGACCCGCGAGACCTGGCGTCGGGCGCGCTCGACCTTTGACAATGTGTATGAGGAATTCCGAGGCGTGATGCTGTCGGCCTGGGACAAGCTGGAGGATGACGCATGAGCCGTAAACGCAGAATGTTCGACATCGACATGCCGGCCACGGATGACTTCCCGGTTGGCAAGGTACCGGATAAGGTGCTGGAAAAGAGACGCGGGCCAATGGCCACAGCGATTTCGGAAAACGCCGACGCGCTGCGCAACCAGCAATCCACCGAGGATTCGATCCGCGCCGAGAACGATCGTCTGGCGCATGAATTGGTCCGGCTGCGGTCTGAAGGATTGGTAACCGAGCACGTGGCCTTGGCGGATATCGTGACTGAAAAGCTTACCCGTGATCGCACGGCTGGACCTGATCCTGAACTGGAGGAATTGAAAGACTCGATCCGCGACGTCGGTCTGTCGAATCCCATTCGTCTCGAACGCCGGTCGGATGGGCGGTTTGACCTGATTCAGGGTATGCGCCGCCTGTCCGCGTATCGGGCTTTGCATGAGGAAACCGGCAATGCGTCCTATGCCAGAATCCCGGCGGGTATTTCCGATGCGACGGATCTGAATGACAGCTACCGGCGCATGGTGGACGAGAACCTGATCCGCAAGGACATCTCCTTTGCTGAAATGGGCGCGTTGGCGCGGGCCTTTGCTGAGGACCCAGAGAATGAATGCCCGGACGTGGCCAAGGCCGTGGCAATTTTGTTCAAGTCCGCCAGCTACACCAAGCGGAGCTACATACGATCCTTCGCCAGTTTGCTGATGATGCTGGACAATGTGCTTATTCATCCCAACGAAATTCCTCGCAATCTGGGGGTCGAACTGAAACGTAAACTCGACGCCAATCCCGGACTGATCCGACAGGTCAGCACGGCGGTGATGAGTGAACCCGATCGGGATGGCCCGCGTGAAGTGGCCATTCTTCGGGACTTTGTGTCGCCGGAGACCACCGCGCCGAGGAAACCTGCAGTGTCGCGGAGCGGTAAGACGCGCCGTGCAAAAACTACGTTTCAGGTTTCGAGCCGGGCAGGGGTTGCCAAGTGCTCGGCCTCCAGTGGCCGGATTGAGCTGCGTTACGATCTGGATTTCACTCGCGTGGATCGGGGAAAATTGGAGAAGGCCATTGCCACCCTGATTGACGACCTGCAGGAGGATGACAATCTTACCCACGGGTAAGGTTGAAGCAGATCCTTGTTAACACCAAGCGCCGGGTCCAAAGCCCGGCGTTTTCGTTTTTTGGTGATTACCCCAACAAATCCGCTGCAGGATTTTCCGCGATATCGACATCGTCATAGTATTT
>NZ_WQCG01000013.1 GCF_013032505.1 Ruegeria atlantica | reverse complement strand
CCGTTTCGCCATTATAGCGCAACAGCTGATACCATTTCTTTCCATTGCTATAACTGCCTTCCTTCAGCGGGTAGCGCACGCTATGGCGCTTGGCATCGATCATGCGCCCGGAATAGATACCTTCTTCCCACACACCCGACACACCTTCGAAGTCTGTAAGGCAAGAATGTTCCCGGCCGTCGGCACCGTACCAGACGATCCGGGCATAGCCGCCCTGTTCTCTGCCTTCATCATCCCAAAGCCGGGTCACCCGAGCGGTGTTTGCAAGCAAAGGCCGGACATGTTCAGCATCAACATTCTGGAAAATCTCACCACCTTTATGCGATGGGCGTTTCTTATCCTTGGCCAGCGTTGCACCGGTTGTCAGGATCAGCGCCAGGAGCGCGGTGAAGAGTGTTTTGCAGGTAAACATTCTTATCTCCTTTAGGTTGTGCGACTTTTTTGTAGTGGCTGCTCTTGTTGAACCGGTCAAGAAACTTAACGCCATGACGTGCGTCCCCCGTCGCCGCCATTGCTACTGCCACGCCCATGACCCACGCTGGCGTTGCCATCATCGGCGTCCTGGCCGTCGTAGACGCCGTCGCGGTCGTTATCTTCCTGGCCTTCACGACCGCCACCGCCACTGTTGGACCAACTGCTGTTATTGCGACAGGCGCCGCCCTGCCGCTCGATCTTCCAGGCCGGTTCGCATTTCCCGGACACGTGCCGCCAGTTGCTGTAGGTCGTGGAAATCTGATCTGCGTGTGCCTCGAAATCCCACCCCGCCGTTGTCACGGTTCGCTCGTAATTCTCAAAACCATTGCAGCTGCAGGTTGTTCGCCGTGTCTCTCTCCTCGTGGATGACCGCCACACATGGCAGTTGTTGGACGTCAGCGACCAGGCACCATGGCGCACCACGTTTACTTCGCTGGCCGAAAGTCCGGACTGCCAGCCAGGGCTTGCCCCGCTATAGCGGTAGGTGATCGTGGTGACCGTGCGCCGGTAGGACCTGTTGCCATGGGTCCAGCCAGACCCGCAGGCATGCGTTTGAAGTTCCGTCGTCGTCCTGACGGTCGGTGTGATCGTCGATGTTGTCGTGAGATCGTCGCAGTTCGACAAGGGCGACAGTGTTCCAACCGCCGTGGCTGTATAATTGCCATCCGCATCCGACGGCAGCCAGACCACCCTGGTGACGTCCGTGGGGTCCTGTGCCTCGGTCAGAAAATAGTCATAAACCGCCCTGCCCCGCCCCGGCATGGTGATTGTCCGGGTCGCGCCACGGATCACCGCATCGCAGGCTCTTACATCCCGCTTGCGAATGGTCACCGGGTCCCGGCAGTAATCGGCGGTGACGACCCAGTTGCCGTCCCCTCCGGCGGCCGTGTCGTAATAAGGTGTTCCCTCCTGCACCCATTGCGCGGAGTAATCCGTCCGCAGATAGCGGGTCTGGGTCCGGCCCTGGCCAACCTTTCCATTCGGACAGGCGCGCGTTTGTGTCTCGCGCTTGCGTCTCACATGGGCGACGCCGAATTTCTCCGGTGCATCGCTGATATACGCGACGGCCACACCATCGGGCAGGTTTCCGTAAATGCCATTGATCAGACAGTCGGGAATATCCACCTGTCGGCCGCCGTTGGCCAGTTTAAGGGTCATTTCGGGCGGATCGGCCCGCAACGTGCCGATGCGCCTGCCAGTATATTGTCGGCCCTGCCGCTGCGCTCTCAAAACCGGCGCTTCCGCAATTTGCGTCGCCGAGAAATTGTGCTTGAAATCCGGCGTCCCGAAATAGCTCAGCAGCTTGCCGTCACAATATCGGAACCGCACCGCGTAGCTGTCGAGCGTTGCCCGAACCAGCGTTGGCACTAGTGTTGCGCTGACCGTCTCGCTGGTCTCGATATCCTTCAGGATTGCGGCTGTCCGCGCCTTTTGCTCCGCGGCGCTCAGAGAGGTCTCCCACCCGCGCCAGGTAATGTACCGTTCAACTTCCGCATGGGCGGTGCGCAACACATCTGTGTAGTTGGCCGCGGAGTTCAGCCTCGCATCGCTCAGCCGCATTTTGTCCCAGTCCTGCGCGAAACCAGCGGTCGGGACCATGCTGACGCTTGCAGCAAATGCGGAAGCCAGCACCTGTTGATACATCAGATTGCCTCCTTCCCAAACGCGGCGAGCGGAATGAGGTGCGGCTGTATCGGCACCAGCTCCAGTGTGACTGTTTCGTTTTGGCGCGACAGCCGGTTAATCCGTGTCCCGGGCAAACGCCCTGCTGTGGAGAGCACGTCTTCGAAACTGCCTTGAAGTTCGACGCGGACGCGGGCCTGTGATCCGCCAGGAAGCGTCACCCTCAACCCGGCGCTGCCCAGAAAGACCTCAGCCGCCGCTTTGCGCAGCGCAACCGGATCGGGCGCCATGGGGACCGTGGCTCCCCCCTGCCCTGCCTTGATAACCGGGGCCTGGATGACCTTGGTGGCAAAAAGGCTGCGATTTTCGACGCTCAAAGAGACGTCGGTGTCCTCATGTACAGCCTCCGCCGCCCGCCGCGCGATCTCGCTGTCATAGTTTCCGCGCAACTGGTATTCGCGATAAGCCACAGCCCCGGTGACCGGTTTTCCATTCAATGCCGGGTCCTGCATCCGGGGCGTTGCACAGCCCTCCTGCACAACGTCCCAGCCCGGAGCCCGGGGCCATTCCTCTTCAAACGCTTCCAGGCAGCTTTGCTCAAAGGCCGCGCGATCCGTCACCACCGCAACCATCAGCTCTGCATCCCGTTCCGGTTCGGGCGCGGTGAACCAGTGTCGGCCCCCAATGACCGCGCAGCCCGCCAGGCCCGTCACGACCACGAGCTTTGCAAGAGCACGATATCCGGGCTGTTTGGGTCGCTTGCCTTCCACCCGTACCGGGTCATATCCGTCCGGCGGCTTTCCAATCAAAACTTCTTTGAGGTCGCTGGCCTCTTTCAGATCCTTGAGGTCGGATCTGAAAAGTGCGGCCAGCTCGGGTGTGGTTGCAATGCTGTCAATCCCACCCTGTCCGCATTCGCGGCGCAAATGGTCTAAAAGCTCCTTGCGGTCGGAAAACAGGCTTTCCTCGGAAAGACTTGGCTTCCCGTCCACATTCACGGCCGCGAAATAGAAATCCTGTGTCGGATCGGCAAAGGCAAAGAGCATCGTGCCGCGCGACATCTGATCCGGGAGACCACCCACCAGCAGCGAAAGCAGGCTGGCCGTTCCAATCAAGTCTTTCCCGTCCGGAAGGAGGGCGGACCGGTCCGACCAGCTCGCGGCAATTGGCGCGGCTTTCCAGAACGGGCGGTCAGGCTTGCGATCCCATCGCAGCCCCGCCACGGCCTCCCGCCCGTGATATGAGACAACACGCACCATGCATCACCTCGCCACTGGGATAACTGCCGGGCGCACAAGCACCATCATGCGTATTTTGCCCGTCTCACCGGTTGCACGTCCGCCGAGAGCAAAAAAGGTCGCGCGCCCCGTTCCGGTGTTGGCGCGTGTCGCCTTGTCCTGCTCGTAACCGGACAGGATCAGCGTCTCGCCCGGCGCCAGGATCGAGTCATTCTGGATGGCGCGCTGATCCACCGTGGGGAGTTGCAGGCTCCCCGCTCCGCTGTCGAAGGTTTCCAGCGCCGTGAGATCGTTTTGCAGAATGGTCAACGAGAGTTGGACGCGATTACCGTCCACGAGACGCGGCAAGGCGTGGATGGAAATGCCGGTGTCTATGGTGGCTGTCTCAACGCTTGTGGTTGTGGTTCCGTCTTCGTTCCGCGTTTCGGCGATTTTGCTGACGTAGTTCTGTGACCGGGGCAAAACGATTGGAGCGATTGTACCCGATTGGGCGATGGTCGATGCCAGACGATAATCTACAACGGCACTGTCACTCGCCAGCGCCTGGAAATTGATCGATCCGAAATCGTTTGAAAGGGTCGCCACGCCGTTGCCGGTCAGTGCACCAACGGCGCCGCTGATTGCGCCATGGCTGCCGGACCCTTCCAACCCAAGCGCAAAATTGTCTGTCTTGCTTGTGTCCAGGAAATAAACGGCGACTTCAATGGCGATCCGCGTCGAGTAAATCTCTTCGAAATCCGCAATGACCTCTTCGGCTTTCTTCTGTACCGAAGGCGGCCCAAAGATGATGACCCTTCCCGTAGATCTGGCAATCGTCAAATGTGCTGGCGGCGGAGCTACTGCCGCAAGTTGGGCCTGGAAGTCTGCCCACACATCGTCGTTATTGATATTGCGGCTGAAACTCACGTTGCGCTGGCCACCCGAGCCGCCGTCAGAGCCGGTACCGACTATACCGCCGATCTGCGTCTCCAGGTCCGGAGAACCAACCGGCAGCGAAACGCGGTATCGCCGCGTGATCATGCGGTCGATCGTGATTGCCGTGCCGTCGAAGGACCAGCCCGTGTCCGTGCGGGCTCCGATCTGATCCAGCAAGCCGGACAGCTTGCCCTCATAGTCGATCTGCATGGTTGTGTTGATTGGAAGCCGGATCACCTGATTGTTGGGAAGGCTGTAAACATTCCGCACTTTGACCGGGATATTGGCCTGAAGGTGGATCAGGTTCGCCAGTGTTTCGATGTTCGCGGCGGACCCACCTGTCGAAATCGAGATACTGTCGGGACGCTCCAGTTCCTGCGGCATTGGTTCACCGTTTTGCCGTGTCTGACGGCGCAAAACTGCTTGACCATAGTAAGGCCGGTCCACGTCCTGCAGCAAAGCGCGCTGCGCTTCACTCAGCCGCACACCTTCTTGAGATATGCGCCCGGTCAGTTCGTCAGTAAGGCCATCCGCCTCCCGGATCGCATCACATCCGGCAAAGAGGCTCAGCATCAGAAGTGCGGGTGCTAGGTGAGAGCGCATCACATTGCACCCCCGATGACGATGACGTTGTTGGCGGAAATGTTTACCCAGATCGGACGGCCACTATCTTCAAAACCAGAGATCAGGTCTTCGAGAGCTTGCCGAAAACTGCCCCGGATTGAGATTGGGACCTGCACTTCCCAATCATACGCACCGGAATGGACGACTCTGTAACCTGCCGGTTTGGCCCAACGGGTAATGACGTCCGAGACCAGCTCCCCGGAATGCGCGGTCCAGAGCGGGACGCGCGCGAGCTGGGGGAAGTCCTGCAGCTTCCCGCCAGCTGCCGCGCAGGGAAGCCGCAGTACTTGCCCTGGGCGAATAACGGACTTGCCTGTCAGCCCGTTGATCCTTTCAATCTCTGCCGAGCGAGACACTGCACCCAACTGGCGCTCTGCAATTTCTGAAAGGGTATCTCCGACCACGACTGTATATGGCGGGCACTCAGACGTGGCCGGGGACACTGCCGGGGGAGGCAACGAGGTAGCCTTTCCTTCCACCGGAAATCCTGGAGGCAGCGGCAAGGGATCAATCCGCTCCGCCTGCTCGCTGGGCATTGCGTCGATGACCTGCCCGTTCGTAGGGCCGCCCGAAAGGGTGATGGCGGCGATCACAGCTACGGCTGTGAACTGGGTCAGGGTTTGGCGGGCAGGCAGCGGGGTCATGATCTTCGTCGCACTTCTCTTCAGTCGCCGTATGGCGGTTCAGAACGCAGACATGAGACCCCTCAACATGTCGCGTGTTTTCGATTTGGGGTACGCAACGCAAATGTTAAAAATTGGTACTACTAATTATTAATGATCAATACGCGACGAATAGTCAAGGTGTCTTATTAAGTATAGCTGACAATTCTACGGCAAGAGCTCGACATGCGCCCTGCGCAACGACGACACTCACGTCTCGCGCACTGCTTTCAAGCCTGTACCATTGAGACGTATGCCAGCCGGCTAATTGGGCGGCTCGCGCGACAGAAAGATTTTGTCTTTCTCTTTCTTTTTGAATTCTACGGAACACTTCGCGGATGGAAAAATACACTACACCTGTCGGCGCAGATTTATTGGGATCAAAATCCTTGTCCAACAACCAACTTGGCTGAACCTCTAAGGCCTGAGCAATCTGGAGCAGGTTTCCAAGTTTTGGCAAGCTTGTACAATTCTCAACAGTGGAAAAGTTTTGTTGTATTAAATCAACGCGCTCTGCAGCCTCCTTTCGAGACAGCCCCAAGAATTCGCGCCGCGCCAAAACATTTTTTCCAACAGTTTTCTTTAGAGCTTCGTCTGTGCGGTGGGAGGTTGCCGGGTCGGCAGAACACAATGCTGCAACTTTAGTGTTCAGCGCATTCGCTAAAGCTTCGATTGTGCTGAATCTCGGATTGTTGGCGCCATTCTCCAGGAGGCTGATCGTCATGAGACCGACATCGGCCAATTCAGCCAACTGAGTCTGACTCAACTTTCTCTCTTTACGCAATCGCCGAATTGACCGCCCAATAATCTGCAGCTCAGTATCTGGCACTATGGTCCACCAAAAATGACTATACAAAGTACCGTAAGATACTGAAATTGAGTCACTTTTTAGCCCCCAAGGGCAATTTTTTGACATAAAATCGCCTCATTCTTTGCTAGACTTTAATTGTAAATCGATAAATTCGTTGCTTTGACGCTGCGCCAAGGTTATTCCTTGTCGAAATCAACCAGGGGGCGAGAGGATGCACCCGGCGCAGAACAGAATCCGCAACATCTTTTCTGGTGTCGCACTGGCGGTAACCGGTCTGTTTTCATCTTCCGCTGCCGCCTATCCTATAGATTGTGCTATATTTCTTTGTCTCGCTGGGGGCTGGCCCGCCTCCCCCGAATGCACCGCGGCCAAGGCAGAGTTCATCCGCCGAATCACACCCTTTCCGGTAGAACCGCCCCTTCAGATCTGGCGTTGTCCAATGGGTGTTGCGTCCAAAATCACACCCGGCGAAGCGACCGCCTCCCGCATCTACGACATCCTTGCGGATCGACGGCACCCACTTCAATCCCACCCGAGCGGGCCTGCGTTTGGTCCACCGATCGACACGATGCTGCACCGCATCCAGCAGTACAGCGGGGGTCACGGTGTGGCCAACATCGACATCAGCGGGCCTGATTTTGATTTTGTCCGTTCGATCCGGGTTTTTAACGTAACCGCGCGACAACGGCTGCAGGGAAGCCAGGAAGACTGCGTTCGTCATGCGAATGTACGGATGGGCGTCTATGGCACACAGGGGAACTTCAGCTGGCATGACGTCGGCGTTGGTTCAGTTCCGCGTGCCTTTGTCGGACTCGGCAAATATGGGCAAAACTGCCCAGCAGTCTCGGTTCGAGCCGTCTTTGTTGAATGGCGAGACTATGAACAAAACTACGGCTTTGAGCAGGTGAACTACTGATGCTGACTCACCGGTTGCTCAGGACACCAGACGCAGCCTGCCAGTTTCTCAGTTCAATGCAGCACACAATCTTTTGGTCGTCAGCGCCAGCTGCCCGCCACCTTTAGCGGGTGTGGGGCGATGCCCCAATGAACACGCGCAGTTTGGAATCAGAAGGAGAAAAAGACGCCTTAAAAAGCCGAACCCCCGCAAGGCGGGGCCTCTGCGGGGGTAGGAACAAAATATCGTAGCAGTTATTTTGTATCCCACTCCCAACAGAACTGGCAAGAAAAAAACGCAATTGTGCGAACAGGAATTTTTTGCCTGATCGGGAAGCCCAAAACGCCTTGCTTCACAAATGAGGAGCAGAGCATGAACGCCCAGTTACAGGCGCGATTTCGCGACCCTGAACACTACCCCGTGCTGCCGGATGGCATGCAACGCAGTGATGTGGAGCGCCTGATACGCCGTGTGGGCAAGACACTCGGCATGACCAATGGCCAGATCCACGTCCTGGAGCTGATGATGGCGGAGACCCGACCGTCCGACTGGACGGATCCGCACGTTCAACCCGTATGCCACACCCGCCAGTCCAACATTGCCTATCTTGCCAATCTGGACGAACGATCAGTCAGACGCATTGAGCGGGTCCTTGAAACGACCTTCGGTTTTGTGGAGCGGAACGTGGGCGGGAATTACCAGCGGGGATGCTTCCGCAACCGCGACGGCTCACTGAAGCGATATGGCATCGTCTTCACCCCGCTCATCGAGGCCGTACCACATCTTGTCGCGGTCTCGGAAGCTTTGAGGAACGAGCGCCGCGACCGGCAGGTTCTGAAGCAAAAGATCAGTGCCGTGCGCCGGATGGTCAAGGAAAAGCTGGCTGCCCTGATTGAAGAACACCCCGAACACAAAACCCTTCTGGAGACCGCAGAGCAGCTTCAGTCCTGGCCCAGGCGGTTCTCAGCCGCAACACCGACCGAGGCGATGCATGAGCTGTACAACGAGATGGGTTCTGTTGTGGATAAGCTCGAAGATTTCGAGAAGGAAAACGCACAAGAGTCCGGCAGGGCGGACTCTGATGTCCGGCACGATATACAAGATACAACAGAAGAGAATCTTGTATCCTGTAACACCTGTAACACCTGTGTGGATAAACGGCCTGCCGGCAAGCCGGCAGAACCAACAATTGATGATGCGCCGCCTGACGGCGGCGCAAAGTGCTTAGAAAAACAGGATGAAGCGGATCCGGCAGGGCACAAGACCCAAAATCAGGAAAATCTCCAATGGCTGACACCGGATGTGCTCTGTGGTCTCTGTACCGACGAGATGCAGCTCAGGGTCCTGCTGGCGCAGGGCAAACGCCCCTGCCCTGCCCCGCGGGACTTCGTGATCGCCGCGATCGACAGGCTTGTGCCCCTTGGCATTCATTCCTCGGCCTGGCAGGAGGCCGTAGACCAGATGGGAGACTTTGCAGCCGCCCTATGCGTCCTCATCATCGACAACAATGTCGATCACCCCGATACCCCAATCCAATCCCCCGGCGGGGTCCTGCGCGCCATGACCGCGCGGCATCATGCCGGACAGCTCAGGCTCAACCAGAGCCTCGTCGCCATCAGGAAAAGGAAGAGAAAACGGGTTGAGTAAACCAAGATGGCACCGCCGATCACCCAGATGCGTGGGTTCGAATGAATTTGCAGGTGGCTGCAAAGCTCGGCAAAAAAGGCCCCACAGCGGACTTTTGCTGCGCTTGCAGCACCGAACACTACGAACGGCGGAAATGCGCAGAAACCGGACTTTGCAAAGTTTAACGAACGACCCATGCCCGACATCTAAGTCAAGTCAAAGATGCAGTTAATCAAAGCAGACAACCGCCCATCATGTAGCTCTACCAGAGACGGTGGAGTTTCAGCCATTGGTTGTGTTAGCTACTTCAAAGTTGATGCAGTTGTTTTCCTTGCGTACGAACATTGGGCAACCCCGTGATTTGAAAGAGATTGATTTGGATATTTTCGACCAAGTTCCTGAAGAATTTAAGAAGCTGTTTGGAGAGCAAATGGATTGGGCAAACCTCAACGTAACACTTCAAGACATTGGGCAGAAAAGCAAACCTCTAGTAAGAGACCTAGCCAAGTACGACAGGTCTTTGACTGTGGCACTATTGAGTGGATTGCTTACCGTTCCCAGATACCAGTCCCACAACATAAGGCTTGAGTCTCTGGTTTTGTTGGCTGCAATCCACTGTTCGGGTAGTAAACGCCCACGTATTGGACAGGCCGCACGATGGTTTCGTGAAATCGGCAAATCGCCAAGCGTTCTAGGTGAAGACCCCGCTGAGGATGTATTTGTTTCTCAAGTTACTAATGCTGAAGGGAATTTTCGGCTGATTGAAGGGCTGTGGGAAGCTTCGGGTTTCAATACTCAGCGAATGATTGACGTACTTGACACCATGCCAGACGAAGGAAGCTTTTTTCAGGTCAAAAGGTCCGTTCAAGCTCTACTTTTTGTATCTGAATTGGTCTGTAAAAACTCTGATATTGAACGGTATATAATTGGTTCTGACGAGAAATTTGGAACTCTCGAGAGTAGACACCTTCCTCCCGAAGGAGACCTACGTGATCGAACACTCATACCTATAACTCAACTGGAAGCGGTAGGTGTTTTGCCAACTGATTTGGCTCCGTTCATTTTTCGTCCAGAACAATTCTTTGATCTTACAACGCAGCAGGTCGATGACAACTCATTGATTTCGTGCCCAATCATGGTGTTTGATGAAGAAAATCTACTTGTAGCTATGCCAACGGCTATATCGGTAGCAATACGACGTTACTTGCTCGAATTTATTCATGGAATGGATCAGCTACCAACGCTTGATTTGCGGCTGGCAAACTCATTTTCTGATGCAATCAGCAACACATCACTACTGGGAGGTCCAGTTGGCGCACCTATTTTTTGGCGGGATCATGAACAGGTCAAGTTTGCGACATTCGGTCTGCAATTTGATGAAGGTCATTATGCCTCGTTCCATCTTTTTTTGCCAAAAACCGAGCTAAATCATTCAAAGCGTTTCAAAGATGTAATCAGAGATACTGACGGCAAGATCGCAAAGGTTCTGCAAGAAGAGATTGATAATTCGGTCAACTCTTTCAGGTCCAAAGACGGAGCAAAGGGCGGACTGGTCATCCTCGTTGGATGTGGCTGGGGACCAGGTGTGGCAACCGAAAGTATTACCTTCCAAGAAGAAGGTTGGCATTTTGCCCATTTTCCCGCGTCTGATCTCATAAGGTTAAGTGGATTACCAGAAATCAGCCTGCGGTATCTGTATCAGCTATTGTCCGCAGAAAGCACGCTGATGGATGAAGGTGTAAATCTGTGGAACGTTAATGGGATTGCGAACCTAATTGGTTGGGTTCGATCTAATAATGGGCACTTGGTGCCACATGCATCTTTGGATGGAGATCGCATCAGCCCTCAAAGACCACTTCAGTTGATGCCTCCTATGAACTTACTCAGGGAAGTGAGGGCTGAAGGGGATAAGTTATACGATGAGCACGTTGCAATTGATGTCAAAGGTGACTTGCATACCCTAAAGAAATTTTTTGCCAACTCTTATTGGTACGACGAAACCAAAGAAAAAGTGTACGTCTCGATACGAGCCTTAATGCAGGCAAAGTTTCTGTCTGTCTATCGCGGCGCTCATGACATATGGCTACGTGTGGATTGCCCAAACGCCACGGATCGTGATTTGGGATATCGACTGTGGGAGATGTGTAATGAGTGGCTTGGACGCATGGGATACGCGTTGGACAGCAAGGGGCTGAACCAAAACGGTATAGAAATTACGTTGGCATTTAGGGATGCTGAGACGCCAGAAGACTTAACGCAGAAGGCTAGTCGTGTCGACCTAGAATCCCTGATAGAAGTCACCTTCGACAAAACGAAAAACAAGATAGAAATAACGTTTGGAAGGGGGTTTCTGATTGGTTTCAGGTCATCTGAGAACGTGGCCGAGGCAACCATTGTCAGGACGATATTGGATGCCGTTCTTTCATACTCAAACGATGAAACATCACTGCTCCGATTGGGAGAGCTTTTCGATGAGGTCGTTCCTAACGAACATGCTCGTTGCTTCCATCTGTTTGTGGCCCAAGACTTTGGAGATTTTCTTCGCCATGATCTTCCAAAAGAACTCATAACTATTGAAAAAATCCCAGATGCAGCAACCAAGATCGGCCTTGGTTGGCGGGGTAAAGGTGTTTCTCAGGATGGGAAAGTATCTGGCAAAAGTGAGTGTTGTAGGTTCCTTGCCTCATTGGTCGATGAATTGCTTGGGGACGTTAAAGATGCCTTAGCAAAATTTGAATGTCGCCCTATCGTGCATAGGTTGCTTTACAATACATTGAGGGCTGAGGAAAATTCTGCACAATGGCGGCGCACATCTGCGGCCATTTTGGGGCTGAATGGAAATACACCGAACACAGTAGCAAAATATGTTGAGCACAATTCACAGTGTGTCAGTGCTAGTGTCGCCTGTCGGATATTGATTGAAATGGCGATATGCGTTTGTCCAAAGAGCGGCGATAGAAATATTTCAGACATTGAACTTGAACACCTAATTGCAAAGATTGCTTTGGTAGTGCGCTTGGGTGGTATTTCTGACGCAATACGTTTCAACGCTTTGAAGCCACAGCTAAGAATTTCGCCGCTAGGGGACGTTCTAGTTGAGGACGACTTCGGTAATTTTGTGGTCGAACCGATGCTAGAAAGAGTAGTAGGCGATAACTTTGTCGCGGCATCAGCTAAACAAGCCAAAAACTACGAAGAAGCTGAAATAGTCCCTGAAACTGAAAGCAAGATCGATGCTGAGTTTTGGAAAATTTGGGCTAACGAATTCGGCTTCAATTTGGATGAAGCAAGATACATCATAGAGGCTTTAGAGGACTTTGGTCTTCGCGAAGGGAGCTTGGTCTTGGAGCTTACCGAGGGTGAATTCGTCGATAATGTGGTATCGGATCAAGTCTCGGAAGCCGTAGCAAGGGCATTTTGGACTACCTTCTTGCTGCCATCTCGTGACAATTGGGAAACCATTCCCGAGGGGCATAACATTAAGGATATCTACCCTTGGAAATATGGTCGAAGGCTGTCAATCGTGACCCGCCCAATCTTGGGAATGGACGTAGACGGCTTGGAAAAGGCCGTAGTTGCACCAACTATTTTGCGTCGCGGCTTTGCTTATGTATTTGATGGTGCGTTCAATGGAACTTTGGATCAGGACTTCTTCAATTCTCCAAAAATGCGGAACGATTGGTGGGGAGTCGCAAGCGAAGGTCATACCTTCAACGCGGACGTGGCAAAAAAACTGTCTGATCAAGGATGGCTGGTACGCCAAGAGATCAAGCTGGAAGAAATTTTGAATGCAAAGCTGGACAAAAACTATGGCGATGTGGATGTGCTGGCTTGGAATGACACAGACAACAAAGTGTATCTTATGGAATGCAAGGATTTGTCTGCGGCGCGAAACTATTCCGAAATTGCAGCTCAACTCTCTGATTATCAAGGCGAAGGCAAGAAGGACAAACTTAGGAAGCACCTTGATCGCGTTAGGATTGCGAAAGAAAATATCGCCAAGATCGCTAAATTCTGCGACAAATCAAATCCTGAGGTCATTTCCTGTTTGATCTGTAGCGGTGTGGTGCCAATGCAGTACTCCAAGTCCGAGGCGTTGGAGGATACGTTCGTCGGGTCTGTGGACGATTTCCTTGCTGAGGCAAAACACGTAGGTAATATCGAGATGCACTCTCAGGATTGACCCGAAAAAGCAGTAACTTTGTCAGATCGCCTTCTGCAAACGAGCTATCGGGTTCAATGAAAGTCTGCTTATAAGCAAGTTTTCACTTCGTTCTGCACCCGCAGCGAAATCACATATTCTACCCGATGAGCAAAATGGCGATGTCTGCTTTGGCTGAAAGGACCTGCCGACTGCGCCCGCAGCATCCAGATAATACGGCAATGATCGGTCAGGGCTCAAAAACCACCTGTTTGAACCCGCGCAGCGAATGACTGGAGCGAGCCCAAACCTACTGGTTTTACACAAAGCTCAAATGTCTGCTGTTGAGCATTTTCCGGGATGGTGTTCTGTATGTGCGGAACAATGCTTTCAGATTTGAGCCCAAAATATGCAATGGATACTTCAGGATTTTGAAGACACTCGGAAATTGGCTGTGGCACTTGATCGGCTAGATATTCCGTACACTTGGCACAAAGTCGTTCCCTTCATCGGTGAACTCACACCAAATCCAATCATCAAAGATCCGAACGACGTGGTGATGTTCGGTTCTTATACGCTATGGCGATAATGTCGCAGCCTCGGCGCGATCCTCCTCATGGACGTAAACTGCGCCACCACATTTCGGGCATGGGCGGTCCATGTTCTTTAGCGCCCGACGGGTCGTCCAGCCGCAAGAACTGCATCGGCCTTTAAAACTCAAACCGCTGTCCTCCTTATTAATGACTTTCTTCCGAATTCTCCAACTGCCACCATGCCCGTCGATATGGCTCCAACCACCCAGTTGGGTATGGGTTCGGTTTAGGACCAAACGCAGATGCATAGTCTGGTGTGAAACGGCGCATTGGACCGTCTTTTCGCTTGCGACCGCCCTTCCCAGGATTGTCTAGCCAAGCGGCATGAGCTGCGGATATCACTTCCGCGACTTTGGCACTCGGAACTAAGTACACCTCTGTGGAATCTGTTGGCGAGCAACCGAAGTCAACGAACGCGTAGAACAAACGCTCTTCGATAATCTTCTCGTGCTTGGCGCTCATGTGCCAACCACCGTCCCTACCCGAATTCTGTCTGGTTTTCACTTGAATAGCGCAGAAATTCCTGCCGTCGGTATCTGCAACCACAACATCCATGTTTGGGGCGCCCTGGGGCGCTAGCGTGGCGATATAACCCCTGCGAAGCAATTCAGACAGAACATAGTGCTCGCCGGCCGCGCCAGTCAGTGCGGTCTTGGAAATCATACTTGCTCCCATTTGTTGACTATAGGTTCATGGGCCCACAGCCCTATATTTCACTTGGCAACTGCAGGTAAGTCCCAAACAATGCATAGAATTGGTCTTCGCCCCCCATCAAAAACAATTGCTTGGTTATACTGCTGTACTCGTCGGTGAACTTTTCCCTCATTTCCTGCTACTCTTCTGACAGACTTAATTGCAAATTCACGCGTTCGTTTACGCCCTTGTATTTGCTGTCAATAAAATGGAGCTGACATTCGAGCCCGAACAACTGGTCAATAAACTTCCTGACATCATCGCCAAAAATGTAGTCAGCTGCGATTGTTGCCCTATACATAACAAGAGCCTCATCGTAGTCGTTTTTACCCCTAAATACCTGTTGTTTGAAGTAGTTCTTTAGCTCAAAAAAACACTCAACCTTTTCTCGTAGAGCGCAAATTTGATGTCTGCGTTCGCCACTAATTTTGAGTGCCTAAGCTGGCGATACTGCCAGACAAACAACAATACCGTAAAAATCGCGATTACGACGGTAGACATAGTGACCACATCAACTCCGGTAACCTCAAATCGGGATGACGTGCCGCCAAGATCAGACAACCAAGTGAACCATCCGTCAAAATACTTGGTAACGGCTGAAAGCGCTCTGAAAAACTCCACTAAATATTCCTCTATTCTCTGCCTGTGGAAATGCCGACCCGGTGATCTGGCTTATCTCGTTGCTCTGTCCCGACATACTTAATCACTAGATCACGTACCCATGACGTTTTCATTTCGTGATCATCGGGCAAACCCAGAATTTTCTTAGCCAATTCGACAATCTCTGAAGGCTTGCGTTTAGGCTTCTCATGTCACAGTCGAATGATCGCGTCCGCCTGTTCTTCGGTGTAAGTGGCGACCGTTCGCGGCCTGCCGGTTAACTGCACAGCCTCAGTTTCTACCCCACGCGCCTTGATCCTTCGAAACTCGCCAAAGTGTCGCTCCTTATTGTGAACTCTTCAGCCGAGCGTTGAGCTGTCTGATCTGAGGACAAGATATCTGCCAATGCGTCTGACACGGCAGACGGATCAATCTCGCATTGTTCGTCAAGATTGAGCGACCCGGCAATGAATGCCCGGTCCCAATCATCGGCCTTAGTGAGTTGGCCGTCGGCATATCCGATGTCGTATTCACCCGCTGTCGCAGCTTGCGCTCGTGGCTGTGTGCGCATGAAAAACAAAACCATCGCCCCAACAAAGAAGATGGTGCTAGTGATTTGAACTGTGTCGCCAGCAGGTGCAGCACGATCGAGCAATAGCCCGCTCCATTCTGGAAACAGACTCTGGGCAACTCCCAAAGCGAGCAAAACCCATGCGCCAAATGCCTTCTTTTCCACGCTCCGTTCCTTACTGTGAACCCTTCAGGAATTCTTCCGGCAATACGAGACGCTCGATTGATCGACCACAATCAGGGCAACGCATGTCTACCTCAATGCGACCCTGACAGCGAATGTCACTCTCGCCCTTTTGTTTCAGGCGGGGCACAACTTGCCCGCAATTTGAACAGTGGAATTCGATTGCCATAACGCCCGCTCCTTATTGTGAACCCAATACTAACGCGTCCACCCAAATTCCGACGGCTGCGACAACTACAGAAACAGCAACAGCGATAGCCGATCCCATCGTCCAACGGGCGGCGCTGATTTGAGCCAGGGACGTCTCACGCGCGATCTGCAACTCCCGACGTCGAAACTCGAACTCAATCCAATGGGCCATCTGTGACCCAGGTTGAGACGCATCTGCTGCCAACTGCTCGTCTGTACGATCCTGTAAATCTGGCACCTGTTACTCCTGTTATGCGAGTTGAATTAGTCTGTGGGCGACTGGAAGAATTTGAAGGATCGTCCCCAGAGCTATCAGCGCCAGCCCCCTCTTCGCCCAACGTGAGGCTGCTAGGAGGTTTCGAACCATCGGTAGTTTCAATTGATCATCTAAACTAGAGCCACTCATCCGAGACACACCTATCCTGGCTGCATCCTCTGGTTTCAATATGACCGCTCAAGCAGTTATTCCTGCCCCCAGTAATGTGACCAAAAGCCCAATCAGTGTTAACCAATCTGACAAAATACCAATCCCTAATCGTTGCTGCTAAAAAATGCCGTTCCAGTGGCTCGGCTTGTCCCTCTGACTTGTACCGACATGTTTTATCTCTAGATCACGGACTCATGACGTTTTCATTTCATGATCATCGGGCAAGCCCAGGATTTCCTTGGCCAACTCGAATAACTCAGACGGCTTGCGTTTCGGCTTTTCGTGCCACAGCAGAATGATCGCGTCCACCTGTTCTTCGGTACAAGTGGCCACCGTGCGCGGGCTTTTTATGGAGTAAATGCCGAAGAGTGGAGGGCACAAAGTACGCTTGGACTACAAACTAACTCAGATTGAAAAGCAATATTTGTTAGGAAGCGAACTACTGCTACTCTTTCAAACTCGATCAATTTAAGGTAGATCGCTGCATTAAAACATCTACTTTTAAGAACAACTGAGCTAAAGATGCTTGATGCTGTAGAATTTGAAAAACGAATTGGTAGAATTTACTCACTTCTGAACAGGGATGCCGCAGTAACGTGGAACAAAACTATACCTGATCCAGATTATCCTGATCAGAACCGCCAGATCGACATTGAGGTTGAACGACCGGACGGGCTTGTTGTTCACATTGAATGCCGACACAGAAGCCGCCCCCAAGATGTTCAATGGATAGAAGCCCTAATAGGTAGGAGAGAAAGCCTGAAAGCTGACGCGATTGTCGGTGTGTCTTCGAGTGGATTTACAAAGCCGGCGTTAGCAAAGGCCAAAAGGTTTGGCGTGTTTCTTAGAAACTTGAACGATATTTCTGATCGCGAAGTACAAGGTTGGGGCAGAAGGACCAAGCTGTCGTTACACTTTGCGAGAATAATTGAAACCGCGTTAGCGTTTATCGTACCGCGCTCGATGGAAGGTAGCATTGACCCGGTTGATATCTTAAACGCGCTTGATGAAAGAGGGATTCTGGATGATTTGGTTCGCGGTCACGTTCTAAAGGCATATGCAAGAAAAAATCTGGATACTCCGCATTTATTAGAAGCGAAGGCGACTATCGACGCCAACGACAAAGTTTTGGCCGAGCTCGGATTACATGAACTTTTGGTGCTTTCGAGACTAAAGGTCGAGTATTTCTCGAAAAAAGCAGAAGCAGTTGGCTTTTTTGAGTTCACTGAACCATCTCAATCTCAATCCGAAGCTTTAGTTGAGGACTTTTCTCCGCATGGGACGGAAGTTACGAGTTCAGGAGACTGTTTCGCAACACATCTGGATTTGTCGAAGATTGAGTGCCCTGATGGCTGTGTACATATTCCTGATTTTATCTTTGATATGTCTGCTCCCATGAGAATGGATAATGTCACTATTTCTGGTCCCTCTGGACCAACTATCACCAAACTCCAGAACATTTCTGTGCGCCTTGGCTTCAAGGCAAATGACAATACTTGATTATTCCGGAGTTCACCGTGATGAGGTAATTCCCGTAAAAGCAAAAAGAAACTTAACCGAGCCACCTACAAAGACTGCTGACCGCATCTCCCGTGGATCAACTTAGAATTTCCATTTTCTCGAAACGCAGGGTATTGAAAGTACTCGACGGTGTAGGAACGCCCCTAAGTCAAATGAACGAACGCTGTTTGACTTTCCTTACAATGAGGGCGGACCCGTCGTTGGCGCGACCTCATCGTTTTGGCGAACCCCAAGCAATGGCGAGCCTGC
The DNA here is from genome assembly GCF_013032505.1 of Ruegeria atlantica. GTDB lineage: Bacteria > Pseudomonadota > Alphaproteobacteria > Rhodobacterales > Rhodobacteraceae > Ruegeria > Ruegeria atlantica_F. Next base: position 19,462 of record NZ_WQCG01000013.1, on the reverse strand, counting down.
CGCAGGACCCTCAAATCAGGCAGGTTTTGATTTCCCGGTTTGAGATAATCAGTTCCTTCGCATCTGTCGCCTCGGACTTTGAGACCGTGTATTTCAAACTGACCGGCTCCAAATGGAACGCCGCGAAGCACTGCCGCATTTCAGGAACATCATTGATAGACAGAACGAACGCGCCCTTGATGCCCGACAGGGCGTCGGCCAGGTGGCAATAGAATAGCGCGCGGCGTGAACGGCCGCTCTAGCGAAACCTGCTGTGGCCGCAAAATAGCAGTGCTGCACTAGCTCGGATTCAGCGTGAGATTTTGTGCTGCGTCATTCGACGCGCACAAAGAGCGGATCATCAAATGTGTCACGCAAGCGGCCCAAAGCCATGCGTCACGACGTTCTCGCTTCAGAGTTCACGTGTGGTCTCGACCGCAATCGCGGGTACGAGATGATTTGATGAACTTGAAGGAGCCTTGGCCGCAAAGATCTGCAATACCAATCGCGACTTCGGCCGCGAACCGCTGCAGAAACGGCATGACCAGGTGGCGATACGTTGTAGGAGTAACAATGGCGTCGGAATGGTCCCGTGTTAGACTAAGAACTCAGGCTTAGCGTTTGTGAGATTTCAGATGATAGTCAAAATTTGGGTCAACTGCCCATCCGAGAAAGTCGCTGACCAGATCGCGGACAGGCTTCTTGAAGAGCGTTTGGTTTCCTCATCGAACCGCTACACTGCAACTAGCAGTAAATACCTCTGGAAGGGAAAAATCGTAACCGCGCGGGAGGTCCCACTTCTGCTGAAGACCCGAAAAGAGCTTTTTGGCGTAGTCGTTGAAGCGATCCGCAGGATGCACCCTTATGAGACGCCCAGTATTCTCTCGATTGATGTTGACCAAGCCAACGGCGAATATCTTGAGTGGATGATTGATTGCACGCGCGAGATCTAACCAAAGCTCAAAATAACGGCCTATAACCGCTGTATCTTTGGGCTCACTACCGACTTTCTCTGCGGCGAGCTCGGACAAGCAGATGAGCCCAAAGTTTCACTAGTCGGTACGCAGTTTTGAGAGCATGGGGCAAGAGACATTCCCGCTGTCGCAATTGGCTGTAAGTTCGACCAACGCCGCTTCCAAGCGCCTAAGTTCGTCTATCTTTGTACGCACATTGAAGACGTGGAGCTCGGCAAGTTGCTTTACGGATTGGCAATCCTCAACGTCACCTTCGGACAGGTCGAGTAGCGTCTTCGCGTCCGTGAGCGAAAAGCCTAAGTCACGGCACTTCTTTAGGAAGCGAAGCCTTCCAATATCCCGCGTGAAGTACATGCGGCGATTATTTGATGCCCGTTCCGGCTTTGGCACGATCCCTTCGCGTTCGTAGTAGCGGATAGTTTCAATGCCGACACCGCTTTGCCGGGATGCTTCCCCAATCGCATACATGTGAGTATTCCTGCCTTGATCCTGTAGTGACTACAGAAGTTATACGAGATGGTGTCGCTTGGACAGTTCCGCACAAAAAAGGGTCGTCAGAAACGAAAATGCAGAAGTATCTCAGCCTTAGTTACATCGGGTCGTTGTCAGCACTAGGAGTCGCGACTTGCTGTGTATTGCCTATGACGATGATGTTGCTGGGACTGGGCGGCAGTTGGATTGCAATCTTTGGGCAAATAGCAGCGGCAAGCTACTACGTACTGGCAGTGTCAACCGCGCTCGTCGTGGTATCTTGGCTGGTGTCTTATCAACGCGGTTCATTGCCGAAATTAAAGTGGTGGCTTTGGGGAACGACCGCGATGACTGGTTTAGCTTGGTTCGTCTTGTTCAATGAGGCTCGGATCAACGACTTCCTGATTACGCAGATGTGAGAAAATGACGGACCAAACCGTAGTGCTTGAAAGCACACTGACTTGCCCAAAGTGTGGGCACAGCGAAACCGAAGAAATGCCGACGGACGCCTGCCAGTGGTTCTATGAGTGCACGTCGTGCCACGCGGTGTTGAAACCGTTGGAAGGGGATTGTTGTGTCTACTGCTCCTATGCCACGGTGCCTTGTCCGCCGATCCAGAATGGCGACAGTTGTTGCGGATGACAAAGTCTGCTTTGTCCGCAAAGCCATCGTTGAACACGTCAGACGAGTTTACGAAACCTGCCGAAACCATCAAATGATCGCTCTGAGCCCATTGAGGACGAGCTCAAACGCCGCCACACTACGGAAATGGCCAAGGGCGACGAAAAATCTAGACGAATGGCTTTGCGCCGTGAAAGCGGTACGAGGAAATTGCCAGATACGTCTATACTCAAATCACGTGGTCCTGAGTATTTGGTGGCAAACGCATGCTTTGCTTGCCGAAAATCGTGAAAAATGAACCCCGCAATAGAAAGCCGAACTTGTCCTGAGTGCGTTGGAATTGTTGCTGAGATGGGTCGATCATTCAAAGCCCCCAAGAAAGCAGACCATGAGCAATGGGCAAAAGTTGAGAAACTATGGTTGGCTGGATTTCGCTTCTTTAGCTTCCGCAGCTACCCAGACGCTGAGCCGTTTCCAGAGCGGTTGCGGGACGTGGATGAGTTCATTTCACGTAACGCGGATCATCCATTCAGAGTGGTAAAGTAGCTGACCCCGTATCCACAGCAGCTTTGTCCGCTCACCTGTCTTTGCCACCTGACGATGGACGTCCGGAATCTGCGGTTCGCGACTTGCTGCACTCGCGATAGACCGAAACGTGATCAAAGGCGGCTTTGGGCTCATTCGACCAACTCGGGCCTGTCGCAGAGAAAGTCCGTTCAGAGCCCATAGCTACGGATGCTGCGCTTCTGCTGAAGGTCTGCTATTGCTTAAGTGGAAGTTGGCGTTTCTGAACAAATCGAGCGGATCCAAGAGTGTGGCTAGAAATGACTGGATCGATCACGGGTACAAGTTGTCAGAGAATCCTGCCTATAAAGAGCTATGTGAAATTCAGGAATGGCTCGCTAATGGCGACCTAGATCAACTTGAATTCGCTACGCAGTTAGTGGACAGTTTCCCGTGCGAGAATGATGGGTGCTTCGGCTCTCCTTGGATCGTGCATGCCGTCGAATGTGGTTGCTTGAAGTCAGTTAACTGGATGATCGAACAAGGGGTTAACTTGCAACCTTGTACGGCTGACGGGTATCCTCCGGTGCTTGCCTGTATTGAACATGACGGCAAGGAAAAGTATCAAATGCTCGAAGCATTGATCGCAGCTGGCGTTGACATCAATCAGCGAGGTATCAATGGTTGGACCCCTTTACACATGGCTGCGATTAGAGAAGATGAAAGATCGATGCATATGCTGCTCACGGCAGGCGCAGATCGTTCGGTCACGACCCTGATCGATGACGACACAACCGCAGAGGAAGAAGCTCGCAATCTGGGCCGTCTAAAGTCCGCCGAATTTATTGCTAATTTCCGGCCGAGCTGACAGCGGCCATTAGTGTGCTCGCCTTGTTTGACGGCTTCGTACCGCATCTCGGAATTTGCGGACCTTTTTGACGAAGGCCCGCTTCGGGCTGGGACCTGCCGAATGCGCCCGCAGCGCACAGTTGGAGCGGCAAGGGCAACTCAGGGCTCAAACTGCTTTCCTTGGCGCGACAACTGCATTGAGATGCTCTCGGGCGCACAGTCGAATGGGTTCAGTGCGAATTTAGGCTGATCTAGCGCTCTACCACCCGTTCCACTTCACTTTCAGTTTTTACATCTGGACTTCGTGAATGCCTCGATCGACCGGTTGCAGCCGCTCGGCATTCGATATTCGGCCTATCAGGACGCCGTGACCGAAATGGGTGACGCTAAGGCCGCGCTCTACATCCTCATCATCGATCGAAACAGGTTCCACCCGGAAACACCCATCCGATCCCCCGGTGGCGTCCGCGTCGAGATGACCAGACGCCACGCAAACGGTGAGCTGCGTCTCAACGCCAGCCTCATCGCGCTTCGGAGTAGGAGCTCGAAAGACCCCGAGCATGGAAATCACAGGCAGTAATGTTGAAAATCTACATTATCGATGATATCTTTTCCATATTATGGAGGAGGCAATGACCGTACGTGCAATGCATTCGAAAATCGGACTCTGGGGCGGCTCTTGCGCGGTGCGCCTACCCAAGATGGCCGTAGAAAGCCTCGGTTTGAAGGAAGGCGAAGAAGTCAGCTTGCAGCTTGATGACGGTGCGCTTGTCATCCGGCCTGCAAGGCGACGCTATGCGTTGGACCAACTCGTCGAGCAGGCCAGGGCGATGACCCCGCCGCCTGCGCTGGATGATGCGCCTTCTGGCGATGAGGCCCTATGACGCCAGATCGCGGTCGAATTGTTTGGGTGAACTTTAATCCGCAGAAAGGCCATGAACAAGCAGGACGGCGACCAGCGCTTGTTATTTCACCAGCCGCTTACAACGGCGTGTCCAACTGCATCCTGGTTTGCCCGATCACGTCCAATACCACCCCATGGCCATGGAAAGTGATGCTACCGGATAGCTGCGACATCACTGGGGCCGTGCTGGTTGATCAGGTCAAATCCATCGACGCAGAAGCGCGCAAAGTCGAAACCACGGGCCAAGTAGTTGATCAAGCGATCGTGGACGACGTGCTTGCCAGACTGGCGACACTGACCGGATAGGGGCCGAGCCCGGCTCCGTGCAGATAAGGTCTTAGAAGGCAAAGTCGGAGCGACTAGGTGGGGTAGATTCCGGTACGGGGCAGGATAGTATCACAAGCCTTGGCAATTCTGTGTCGCGGAAAATGTCGGCAGTGATGCAGGTTTCTCGGACGCCGCGATCGACAGGCTTGTGCCGCTCGGCATTCATTCCTCGGCCTGGCAGGAGGCCGTAGACCAGATGGGAGACTTTGCAGCCGCCCTGTGCGTCCTGATCATCGACAACAATGTCGCTCACCCCGATACCCCCATCCAATCCCCCGGCGGGGTCCTGCGCGCCATGACCGCGCGGCATCAAGCCGGACAGCTCAGGCTCAACCAAAGCCTCGTCGCGATCAGGAAAAGGAAGGGCAAACAGGTTGAGTAAACCAAGATGGCGCCATAGGGCCTTCCAATGCGTGTTCCGGGTGCGGCACGCCACTGCTTTGGTGCCAGTTACCGGAGGCCCGGAACCAGATCAAATCTTACCTGCGGGGTCCTAAAAACAGTTGCAACGAATCACAACCTATGAGGGAGTTCCCCGAATGGGGAAAGTGACCTGGATGAGAATGCGGCATCTCTTTTGGGATGTCGCGTTTTCAGAAGCGACGAACGGAAATGAGCAGGGGGTATGGATGATGTCCGATGCCCCCAACGGTTCTCAACCGTCAAGCCTCACGGTTGCGCAACAGCAATAACAACAAGGACGGCATATCGCGCCCGCCCGGGCCCGGCGGGCTATTCGCGGCCGGATGTTCAGGTGCGCGTTCGTCGGCATTGACCGGGCTTGGAAAGAGCCCGTATTCGCAACCCGCAACCGCAGCTCATGCTGGTGCAGGTCTGAAACCACCCGCAGGTACTGATGTGACGGATCACAACGGGGTCTCGCTGAGGTTGTGCTCGCCGGTGCCGCCTGCGTCTCACAAGGGTCAGGGCGTGCGGACGGCTCCCCGCGCCACGCCATCATATTGGACTGACCTCACCGGTGGGCCCATTCCGTATACCTACATCAAGACCATCAAAGCCACGGCGAGGGTCGGGTTGCCCCGGTCAATGAGTTTCCGGGAGCAGGATCGGTTCCCGGGGTGCAGACCGATGTTTTCGGAAAGGTCACGCAGGTCCAAATCTCACAAACCCAAGATCCTGCCGGACAATCAACATAGGAGACTGACATGACCGCTTCAAATCCCGGCCGCACCGACACTTACATTGATCCCAAAACGGGCGCCAGGACAACAAGAACCTATGACGCCAATAACAGGATACTGGCCAACGCAGTCGATTTTGACAGGGATGACATCATCAACTATTTGTATGTCAATACCTATGACGCGGCTGGTCGGCGTATACGACTAGTGATTTCGTACAATACTGATGATGAGGGCCGTTTCGACCGCATCACCACCAATACCCTGAATGCCAAAGGCAAGGTGCTGATCGGAGACGATGATTTGGACGCGGATGGCACCATCGACCGCAAGTACGAAAATACCTATGACGCGGCTGGTCGGCGTATAAAACAAGTGATTTCGTACAATACTGATGATCAGGGCCGCTTCGACCGCATCACCACCAATACCCTGAATGCCAAAGGCAAGGTGCTGATCGGAGACGATGATTTGGACGCAGATGGCACCATCGACCGCAAGTACGAAAATACCTATGACGCGGCTGGTCGCCGTATAGAACAGGTGATTTCGGACGATACTGACGATGATGGCACCTTCAACCGGGTCGAGGCCAGTACCTATGACGCGGATGGTCGGCGTATAAAACAAGTTATTTCGTACAATATTGATGATGAGGGCCGCTTTGACCGCATCACCACCAATACCCTCAATGCCAACGGCAAGGTGCTGACCGGCGAAGACGATTTTGACGCGGATGGCATCATCGACCGTAAGTACGAAAATACCTATGACGCGGCTGGTCGGCGCATAGAACAGGTCATTTCGACGGATTTTGATGATGACGGCATCTTCAACCGCGTCGAGACCAATACCTATGATGCAGCGGGTCGACGTGTTAAACAGGTCGTTTCGAGAGATACTGATGATGACGGCACCGTGGACCGCATTGAGGCCAACACCTATGATGCGGATGGTCGGCGTATAAAACAGGTCATTTCGAAAGATTTTGATGATGACGGCATCTTCAACCGCGTCGAGGCCAATACCTATGATGCAGCCGGTCGACGTGTTAAACAGGTCGTTTCGAGAGATACTGATGATGACAATACCTTCGACCGCATCGAAACCAGGACCTATGACACCAACGGCAAGGTGCTGACCGGAGCATACGATTTTGACGCGGACGACACCATCGACCGCAAGTACGACAATACCTATGATGCGGATGGTCAGCGCATAGAACAGGTCATTTCGAAAGATTTTGATGATGACGGCACCTTCAACCGCGTCGAGGCCAGCACCTATGACGCGGATGGTCGGCGTATAAAACAAGTGATTTCGTACAATACTGATGATGAGGACCGCTTTGACCGCATCACCACCAATACCCTCAATGCCAACGGCAAGGTGCTGACCGGCGAAGACGATTTTGACGCGGATGGCATCATCGACCGTAAGTACGAAAATACCTATGACGCGGCTGGTCGCCGTATAGAACAGGTGATTTCGGACGATACTGACGATGACGGCACCTTCGACCGGGTCGAGGCCAGTACCTATGACACGGCTGGTCGGCTTATTAAACAGGTCGTTTCGGAAGATACTGACGATGATGGCATCTTCAACCGCGTCGAGACCAATACCTATGATGCAGCGGGTCGACGTGTTAAACAGGTCGTTTCGAGAGATTTTGATGATGACGGCACCGTCGACCGCGTAGAAAGCAATACCTATGACGCGGCCGGTCGGCGTATAGAACAAGTTGTTTCCAGTAATACTAACGATGACGGCGACTTCGACCGCATTTCCACCTACACCTTTGATGTAAACGGCAAGGTGCTGACCAAGGCATGGGATCGTGACGCAGATGGCACCATCGACCGCATGCACGAAAATACCTATGACGCGAACGGTACGCGTATAGAACAAGTCATTTCGAGAGATTTTGATGATGACGGCACCTTCAACCGCATCGACACTTTCACATATGACGCGGGCGGGATTAATATCAGACAAGCCGTGTCGAGAGATACTGACGACAACGGCACCATCGACCGTGTCGAGTACCGCAACTATGGCGCTGACGTTGATACCATAGAGCCCACAGTGCTGAGCGCACAGGTCCTGGCAGGCGTGAAAACAATATCCCTTTCCCGTGGCGCTACGAACCTGGTCATCAGTGATTCAGTTTTGAGCGTACTTGCGGATGATGATGACAGCTATCGGGTTCGGATCTACGGTGATGAGCGCGACAGCGTTATCTTGGAGCAAGGTATCCAGGACTCCGGACGAGACGTGGAGATCAACGGTGAGCAGTACGATCTCTACACAGGAACATCCGGAAGCGTCCTCGTCGATCCCGATGTGATGGTTGAACTTGCTGTTGCCTGAAACTAGGCCGGTCTGAACGATACGCCGTTCAAGCCAGCTATGTCACACGTGGTTGGTGCGGATGGGTGGGAAGCCCCCGGCGTCCAGCACCTGCCTCTATTTGTGGTAACAACCCCGACCGGCCAACGGGTCAGACGAGATGCAGCTCAGGGTCCTGCTGGCGCAGGGCAAACGCCCCTGCCCTGCCCCGCGGGACTTCGTGATCGCCGCGATCGACAGGCTTGTGCCCCTTGGCATTCATCCCTCGGCCTGGCAGGAGGCCATAGACCAGATGGGGGACTTGGCAGCCGCCCTGTGCGTCCTGATCATCGACAACAATGTCGAACACCCCGATACCCCCATCCAGTCGCCCGGCGGGGTCCTGCGCGCCATGACCGCGCGGCATCAAGCCGGACAGCTCAGGCTCAACCAAAGCCTCGTCGCCATCGGGAAAAGGAAGGGCATACGGGTTGAGTGATCCAAGATGGTGCCGCCCCTCACCCAGATACGTGGGCTCGCAATAGGTCGACCCTGTCATCCTTCGCCTTCGCAGGGGATGCAGATTTCGGGGAAAACGCCACAAAGCGTACCTTCGCTACACGTGCACATTATCAATCCCGAACGTCCGGTTTGTGCTGTATGCAGAATAAACTGCTAACTGTGTTTCTTGGCGTTTGCTCACACTCAGCGCTTTCAGATGATTTTAGGCTAGAAGTTGCAGGATTTTTGAGAGTATCCAAAAAACACTGAAAACACATTTAAATTTAATTGGATAGATGATGACTAGGATAATCGACGTGGACGCGACAGCCGCCCAAGAGTATCTACTCAAGCCGGAGTGCTACTTCCGCTCAGACTTCCCGCCATACATTAGTTTTCATTCTATTCTTGAAGACGTTGCTGCTGTCTTAAACAACAGGCCGTACTCTGATTTTCAGAAGCCAAAACCCAACCGTGCATTCGAAATGTCTGGGGTGAACTACGAGATAATAAGCACGAAAGACGGTCGTTTTGGATGGCGCCCTTACGAGCTGATTCATCCAGCAATCTACGTAACGCTTGTTCAAACTTTGTGCAAAGAGGCGAACTGGGGTTTATTGCAGGCGCGTTTTGAAGAGCTGCAGTCTGGAATTGTAGAGTGTACAGGTTTTCCAGTTTTACCGGAGCCTGGGCAACTTCAAGCCGGAGCTCAAGTGAGGACATGGTGGTTGCTCTTCGAACAACGCTCATTGGAACTGTCGCTGGACTACACGCACATTCTTCAAACTGATGTGACCAACTGCTACGGATCTCTGTATACACATAGCATTCCTTGGGCAATTCATGGATATGAAGCTGCTAAGGCTGACCGCTCCAGAAATCTGTTCGGAAATGAAATCGACAAACACATTCGAAACAGCCGCTATGGGCAAACCAACGGGATCATGCAAGGCTCTGTCCTTGTTGATATTTTGGCAGAACTCGTGCTCGCGTACGTCGACCACAAGATTTCGGAGCAACTGGGAGATTCTGGGGAATTTCATATCCTAAGATACCGTGACGATTATCGTGTTTTCGCTCAAAGCGACCGGATAGCAACTGATGTAGTTCGCGTGATCAGTGACTGTCTTCGGCACGTAGGAATGAAATTGGGAGAAGGCAAAACCTCGCAAAGCACAAACATCGTTGAGGCCTCTATCAAACCTGAGAAATTAGCGGGTATCCAGTTGGAAGATATGGATGTCACGCAAGCAAAAACCATCCAAAAGCAGCTACTACGTCTTCATGCTTTCGCTCGGAAATATCCGAATTCAGGCGCACTCAATAGACTAGCAGACCAAGCCTTTGAAAAACTCTCAACGATTGATGATGCACCGGCCGACTTGTCGGTACAAGTCGCGATTGTTTGTGATATTGCAGTTATTTCTCCGCGCACCTTTCCTGCCCTGTCAGGTATTTTAGCGAAGTTGATTTCCCTAGCTCCAAATCAAGATCGTCCGGAGCTTTGGGAACGTGTCGCTAACAAAATGAAGCGAATACCACACAACGGACATCTCGAAATCTGGCTGCAAAGAGTCACCAAAGCTAAGGGTGTCGAGTTGGACTTTGACAGTACTGAACCTATTTGCCAGATCGTTTCAGGAAAGCCTGCCCCTCTGTGGAACAACGACTGGATCGACAACGACGATTTGATCACTGCCCTTGACACCGGCAAAGTACTAATTGGGAAACCTGAGGACCTTGCCGCCATACCAAGCACTGATGAGCTTTCCTTGTTTAGGCAGTATTCCGAGTTTTCGTAGTTGCTATCGGTCTCGGCGCTTGAGCCAAAACCGGTTAAATCCAACGTCCGGTTTCTGCGGTTCTCGACATGCTGCGCTGGCAAAATCAGTCGTGCTAGTGGAGGTCCGCAATGGGCTCTTACCTCCAATCGCCCACCGCAGAGAACGGCAGCAAAGCGCAGAAGGCGGACAAGAGTTAAGCGCATGGAAATTTACTTGGGCAAATGGAACCTATTCCGGCAGGGGCATATCCAAGTTTAACTTGATTGCCATTAAGTTTGGTCCTGCAACCCATGTCCTACAGTCACCAACTCCCGTTTGGGTTGTGCGCGATCTTAAAAAGGTATTCTCTGGTTGCAGCCATTGAACAGCGGCGCATCAAAAATGAACGGTCGACATACCAAGTTTCTTTCCAAGTGTCTGTCCATCGATCTCGAGGTGGATCCCAAGACAGCCAAGGTATTTGCCTTTGCCGCCGTTCGAAACGACGACCAAGCGGCTTTGAAGTCTGGGGCCGGCTCTCTGGTGCAAAACCTTGACCGTCTGGAAGACGCCATCGCCGGTATCGCGCATCTGATTGGCCACAATTTTCTGCAACACGATATGGAACACCTGATCGCCGTCAGACCGCGGCTGGCCCAGATCATGCAGGCGCCGATTGATACACTGTGGCTGAACCCCCTGGCCTTTCCCCGCAACCCCTATCACCGCCTGGTCAAACACTATCAGGACGGGCGGTTGGCCGCGGGGCATATCAGTGATCCCGAACTTGACGCCCGGCTTGTTTTTGAGGTGTTCGCCAATCAGCTCGATGCCTTTCAAAACCTTGCCGAAAGCGAACCGGATGCGCTTGTAGCCTATCACTATCTGACAACGCGGAAAGAACCGTCGGGCGGTTTTTATGCTGTATTCAACTATCTGCGGAGGGCTGATTGCCCGTCACAGGATGAGGCCATAGCTGCCATCCGTCGGATGCTAGCTGGTCGGGCCTGCTGCAAACGGGTCGAACAGACTATTTGCCGCCTTAGCAATCCCCGCAACGGCTGGCCCTTGGCCTATGCCTTGTCCTGGATAACCGCGGCGGGCGGGGACTCGGTCATGCCACCATGGGTCCGCGCGCAGTTCCACGTGGCCTCGCTAATCGTCCGGCATCTCAGGGACACATCCTGCAAAGATCCTTCCTGCGATTGGTGCGCAGAACAGAATGACCCAGTCCGTGCGCTCAAAAGATGGTTCGGGTTCGAAAGTTTCCGCCCCCAGCCTGTCGACCCAGATGGTCGGCCATTGCAGGAACGCATCGTCGATGAAGCCATGTCCAGAAATAGCGTGTTGGGCATTTTGCCCACCGGCACCGGGAAGTCCGTGTGTTATCAGGTGCCCGCGTTGTCTCGGTTCGACAAGACTGGGGCATTGACCGTGGCCATTTCCCCTTTGGTCGCGCTGATGGCGGATCAGGTTCAGGGGATGGAGCGCGCAGGCATTTCCTGTTCAGTGACCGTGAATGGTCAGATGTCGATGCCGGAACGGCAAGACGCGCTGGACAAGGTCCGCATGGGGGATGCGGGCATTCTGATCATCTCGCCTGAGCAATTGCGCAGCACATCCATTCGGTCGGTTCTGGCGCAACGCGAAATAGGCCTGTGGGCCATCGATGAAGCCCACTGTGTATCAAAATGGGGCCATGATTTCAGACCGGATTACAGGTATCTGGGGCGGTTTATCAAAGAATTCTCGGGCGACCAGTCCCCTGCCCCGATCCTATGTTTGACTGCCACGGCCAAGCCCGAAGTGGTTGCGGACATCATGGAGCATTTTCAATCTCGTGCCGGGGTCGAGCTGCTGTCCCTCGATGGTGGAGCATCGCGGAATAACCTGACATTTGATGTCAGGCCCACGACCAAAAACAGCAAGCTGACCGACGTTCTATCCGTGATCGAAGAACTGCTTCCTTCAGAAGGCCGATCTGGTGCCGTGGTTTATTGCGCGACGCGCAAAGAAACCGAACGCGTTGCCGAGTTTCTGAAATCACAAGGTATGGATGCTGCGCATTTCCATGCTGGGCTTGGGTCCGAAGACAAACACGACGTACAGGAACGGTTCAGGGTCGGAGACCTGCGGGTAATCGCAGCCACCAACGCCTTTGGCATGGGCATCGACAAACCCGACATCAGGCTGGTGGTTCATGCCGACATCCCGGGGTCGTTGGAAAACTATTTGCAAGAAGCAGGGCGTGCCGGACGTGATCGTAAAGCTGCCGATTGTGTGCTGCTATTCGCGGGGGATGATGTGGAACGCCAGTTCCGGCTATCGGCCGGCTCGCGTTTGGCCCGGCATGAAATTGGAGCCATTCTGAAAGCCCTGCGCCGGATTGACGAGCGTACACGCAAGACCGGCAAGATCGTCGCTACCGCAGGTGAGATTGTCCGGTCCGAAAAGGACCGGGAGTTTGAGCGTGACAGCGCAACAGACGACACACGGGTCAAGACAGCTGTATCCTGGCTTGAGGAGGCAACACTTGTCTCGCGCGAAGAAAACCGTGTCCGGATTTTCCCCTCCTCCCTGAGGGTCCACACGATTGACCAGGCGAAACAACGGCTCGCGGATGCGGACATCACTCAAGTGCATCGCAAACAATTGCTGGCCATCGTCCAACATCTGATCTCGGCTCCAGCGGATGAAGGTGTGTCAACGGATCAACTCTGCGGTGTCAGCGGCCTCACACCGGGTGCCCTGGCAAAGGCGATGGCCAATCTCGAAAGCTTTGGCATCGCGCGCAACGACGTTGCGATGACGGCGTTCATCCATGCCGGCGTGGCGCAGTCTTCTTCTGTCCGCCTCACTCAGGTCGCAAATCTGGAACGGGATCTCGTCGCGCTGCTGCGCGAGCTGGCACCAGATGTCCACAAAGAGACCCCAATGCCGCTGAACCTGTCGGGAACTTGCCAGCGTCTGCGCGATCAGGACCACGCCGATGCCCGTCCTGACGTGATCGACAAACTGATCCGGGGCATAGCGCGGGATGGCAAGGGGCAGGATGGCGGCAAGGGGAACATCCGGCTCCGCAAGATCAGCCGAAACACGCTAAACATCACGCTCGAGCGGTCATGGGACATAATTTCCCGGACAGCTGAAATCAGGTGGCAGGCAGCTGAAAGCCTGCTGATGTTACTGAAGGGACGGCTGGATAAAGGCGCGCGCGGCAAAGACCTGCAGGTTGAAACCACCGTGGGTGACCTTCTGGCGCAGCTCACACAGGACGCTGTTCTGAAATCCAGCGGTCTGCGCGACATGACCAAGCTGTTGGAGCGCTCCTTGCTTTGGATGCATGAACAGGGCGTGCTGACTCTTGGCAAGGGGTTGACCGTGTTCCGCCCCGCCATGACGGTATTTCTGAACCCCAAAGGCGGCCGGTTCACGCAATCGGACTTCCTGCCATTGGAAGAGCATTACGCCGAGCAGACGCTACAGACCCATGTCATGGCCACCTATTCAGAAACTGGTCTGGACAAGATGGCGGATGCTGAACGCCTGTCCGAGGATTACTTTCTGCTCAACAAAGAACAGTTCATGAAACGCTGGATGCCGGGCATGGCACACGAGGTCAGGCGACAAACAACCAGCAAGTCCTGGAACGCCATTGTCGAAGATCTGGGCAACAAGGTTCAACAGGACATCGTCGTGGATGATCGGGAACAGACCAATGTGCTGGTTCTCGCGGGGCCCGGATCGGGCAAGACCCGCGTTCTGGTGCATCGGATCGCCTATCTGTTACGGATGAAGCGCGAAGATCCGCGCGGTATTCTGGTACTGGCCTATAACCGCCATGCGGCTGCCGAAATCCGCGTCCGGCTACGCGCGCTGGTCGGGGACGATGCAGCGGGCGTTACGATATCGACCTGCCATTCGCTTGCGATGAAACTGGTTGGCGCCAGTTTCGCTGGCGTTCAGGCCGCGACAGAAGACTTCGACACCGTCATCATGGAGGCGGTGCGTCAGCTCAACCCCGATGGACTGACCAAAGCCGAAGCCGAAGCGCAACGCGAGAGCCTGATACAGGGGTTTCGCTGGATACTTGTGGATGAATACCAAGACATTGGCCCGGAGGAATACGCGCTCATTTCCGCCGTAGCAGGTCGTTCGCTGGAAGACGCCGATCTGAAGCTCAGCCTGTTTGCCGTGGGCGATGATGACCAGAATATCTATGCCTTCAACGGCGCCTCGGTCGAATTCATCCGCAGGTTCGAAACGGACTATAATGCCAGACCGTCATTTCTAATCGAGAATTATCGGTCGACGGCACATATTATCGAGGCGGCCAATCAGGTCATATCCAATGCGCCGGATCGGATGAAGATCGATCACGAGATCCGGATCAATCAGGCGAGCAGGTTTAAACCCAAGGGTGGACGGTTGGAGCAGACGGATTCTGTTGCACACGGTCGGGTGCAATTGCTTGATGTCCCGCCCGGCACTATGCCGAAGGCCGCCGCTGCCGTCGATGAACTGATCCGCCTCTCCCGACTGGATCCCGGCTGGAGTTGGTCTCGTACCGCTGTGATTTCCCGCGACTGGAAAGCACTGGATACGGTCCGAGCATATGCCGAAGCGCAAGGGTTGCGCGTGGATATGGCCAACGAAGACCTTCCAAATGTTTGGCGGCTGAGGGAAACCCAACGTCTGGTGTCCGGACTGCGCAAGAAACAAGGCGCACTTTTGGGTATTCACGACATTCTCACGGTCCTGAATGTACAGCCTCGCAACAAATGGGTGGATCTGCTGGCCGAAGGCGTGGCCGCACTGGCCCGGGAATTGGGCACCAAAACAATGCCCGCGCTTGATATTGTCGAATGGATCGCCGAATGGTCCCGGGATACACGCGGTGAACAACGTGGACTGCTGTTGCTGACGGCGCATCGGGCCAAGGGGCTGGAGTTCGATCACGTCGCCATTCTGAACGGCGGCTGGAGGAGGGTCTCGAAAGAGGAAGATCCTGAAGCCCCCCGCCGCCTGTTCTACGTGGCAATGACCCGTGCACAGCAAAGCCTGACAGTGCTGACATCCGGAGCGCACCCCCTTCTGAAAACGGGTTCAGATTCAGTTCTGCTCAGGCACGTGACGCCCGATCTCGACGAAACCTCGCTGCCCGCAACAAAATACCAGATGCCTGCGCTCGATATCGTAGATTTGTCATTCGCCGGTCGCCAAGGGGATGCACATGAAGTGCACAAGGCCGTGCGCTCAGCCAATGTCGGGGACACCCTTTCCCTTGTATTTCGGCAACCTCATTGGGTCTTGCTGGACATCAAAAACCGTGTCGTCGGACGTATGGCCAAATCGTGGAAACCACCCCCGGGGCATGCGTTCGCCTCTGGGCAGATCGGGGCCATCATCAACTGGCGCAAGATCGACAGCGGTGAAGACTACGCGCGCTACCATAGGCGTGACCGCTGGGAGACCATACTGCCTGAGTTGATCTTCCGGCCTGAGATGCCGAAGCCTGACATGCTCAACTGACGCCGACAGCCCGCGAAAATGATCAGACGGGCCGAGTCAGGCACACTCAGCCGGACAGGCGGCTGACCCTCCTGCAAGTGTTGCTGATGTTTCGGTCCCAATACCGAAGAGACCGCCATTTCACCAAAAGTCGACCTGAGAACACTTATCGGCACAACAGTTGGCGGTCGAAAAAGAACGAGCTATCCCCTGTGAAGGGGCAAACCTGCAATTCTCGTCAACCCTTGTCACCAACCAGGTGTTGCGATCCTGGATAGCGCTGCCGTTTGAAAGGGTAATTTAAGCAACAACTGTGTTTCAGCTATAAGTTTTCAGCGTTCGCAAGCGCATCAAGGCAAAAGCTTAGGGGGGGTGCTTTTGGGTAGCAAACAGTATCCGTTTGACTGCAAAGTGTTCGAAGGAGGGTTTCCACCTCCGATCAGAATGAGAAGGAAATCGTCCAAAGGCGGTAAAAGCTCATGTGAGTTTGCTGTCGCCTCCTCCAACGACAGTGTTTGAAACACACCGAAAAGCGGGATTTCGATACTGCCGTCAGCACCCTCGGGATACTCGTGCAGGTATTGCCGCGTTCCCCAGACAGGCTCAGTAAAAAAGTCGCGATAGTAAGTCCGGTCCAACTGATCGAACTGAATCTCGAAACCTTCCTGTTCAATCTTCCCGCTGCGGACACTCTGGTAAATTTCCCTTATTTTCTCATAGATCTCTGGCCATCTTACCGCCTCAACTGTTGCGCTTAGTGAGATAATTGCCTTCTTCTTCCCCAAGACAACGAAGTCTGAACGTGGATCGTAAGCCGCGCGCATTTCCTGGCGGATTATCCGAAACATCTCGGACCCTTGGTTTGCGCCGATGTAATCCACCAAGACATTCGTTCCAACCTGGTCAGCCTCATCTGCAAACTCCTCTGCTTTGACAAAAAGGATAAGCATCTCGGTAGAGTCGGGATCGGCAAAGTGAATGACACCCGTTGGAAGGGAGAAGGCTTCTTCATTCGTGCCAATCAACGCTTCAGCCCATTTTGCGAAAGGCAACTCCCACTTTCCCTTCGGGCGGGGAAGCTTGTTAACCAGTCGAATGGTGCGGCTTTCTACTTCTTCATCTCCAGATCTTAGGATTGCCTGAATGGGTTGACCGAAACGAAATTGGCCATCCCAAACCTCGGTATCTGCTTCGTCAGGTTCGTACTCTAGGAAATCCACCACTTCATTCAGAACATGTTCTGGCATTCTGGTCCTGGTAGACTTGGTGGGGCTGGAATACTGCAGCTCTCTTGCATACCAGCCTTCGGAGTATTCCGGCTCAAGCAAGAGGTTTTCGAGGTGGACGATGATCTCTGGAAAGACTTCGTTTGGCGCCGAGACAGTGAGCATCAGATTATGGCGACTTGTTTCGACGTAATGCCTGATCCCCTTCAACTGCTTGTATTTAGCGATTTTGTGGGAGGAACGGCTTGATGTTCCTCCTGACACGACACTTGCGAGACCTGCACGCAACGCGGCCACCCGTTCTGTTGTTGGCCGATCAATCGGCCAAACCAAGGTGAGTTCTGAGATGCCGTTTTCTAGTGGCATCAGAAAAGCAATATTCGCATCGCCAGTCGTTGCGATCAGTTCCGCCCGGACCTGATGCGCTGACAGCAGGCTGATAACCATAAAGAGAGTAGAAATGAAACGGCCTTTAAGTGATTGCATGTTACTCTGCTTTTTTGGCCAAGACGACAGATGTCGCGGATGGCTTGATGACCTTTTCGGCAAAATCAATAACGTCCTGATCTGTTGTTTCGTTCAAGATGTCGACAAATACCGACGGGGTGACAGGTGGGAAGCCATCAGAAGCCACATTCTGCAGAAATGATAGAAACGCTACGGGTCGGCGCGCGGCATTCCGGGCTGCGACAACCTGCATCTGACGCGCTTGATTGATTTCATCCCTGGTGATCGGTTCGTTCAACAAATTGGCCAGAGTTTCTGTCAGATGGCTGTGCGCCGCGTCCAAGCTGAAGCCGGGCATCAGGTGTAAATCTATGGTAAGTTCAAGATCAGCATTCTTGGCAAAAAACCAGTCAGCATCGACGCTGAAAACGCGCTCGTCCTGATGGTAAAGGGCCTTGTAAAGCCTATCGTTCAAAATATCGCTGGCAATGAAAAATGCGCCCTGCATCTCGATGCTGGTTGACCGATCTTCGAAGTCCACGAATTTCGCAAACTGGACTGCGTCATGCGCCAACTTGTCCGACCTAATGCGCTCAATAAACTTGAGCTCGGGATCCGGTTTGTTGTCTAACCAAGGTTTCTGAGGCGCCTCAGAAGGTTCTGTGTCTCCAAATACACGAGCAACGAGTTCTTCGGCTTTACCTGGTTCAATTTTCCCCGACACGATTAGCGTCACATTGGATGGCGCATAATGTGTTTCGTGAAACTGATAGGCCTTCTCAAGGTTCAATTTGGGAAGATCTTCAATAGTGTTATTTGCCCGACCACGCAGCGTACCATAGAGGTTTTGAAGCGCAATTCTGCGGAGCCACCGGAGCGGAGTCTGTCTTTCGCGCAACAGTGTTTCACGCTGAACGATATCAATTTCGCTTTCCGCAAATCCTGCCGGCAGTGATGGCGTTTCAAGAACGGCCCGGGACAGCTGTAACAACATTTCTATTTCAGAAGGTACGCCGGAATTCGTGTACACCGTCGATACGTTATGCGTTGTCGCGTAGATATCGCGCTCGCGGGGCTTTCTGAGTATTGTGGCGTCCGCTGAAAACGCAGCCAGATGCTCAGTTAGATGAGCTGTACCGGATGGTTCCGGATCATCATACGCCCCCGAGAGAATAATTAGCTGCACGTCTACACGGTCGAAGTCATCTCTCGGAACCACGTAGGCTGCGTATAATTCGCCTTTCTCAGAAAGAGGGATGACACTCTGAGTTTGAGCCGTTCCTGCAGACACCAAAAAGATAAGCGAAAAAAACAATACGACTGCGCGCATCATGATCCTTTGAACTGTGCCACTTACGCCAAAAACTTCGTCATCAGGCGTTCAACGAAAGTAGCAATGATTTGCTGAATGCTTGTCGGATACGAACTGTTTTTTCAAGCTGCCAATTGCAAACTTGTCAAAGCGTGTTCGAATCGAGACCAAATAGACCCAGATTTAATGCTTCATCTCTCCATTAAATAATCGGCCTAAAGTTGTAATTGCCACAACCTCAGCGGGTGTACGTTATCCTCCAAAGATTAAGAGGGCAATATCTGGTGTTGCCACGTTAACCCGCGATCCACATAGAGATCCATGTTTTCGGATTTCAAGCGGTTTGAGTGGCGGCATTCCAGGCGTCAAAGGCCTTGAGGCGGTGATATCGGATTGTTAATGCGGAGCCACGGCGCGCGGGGACGCTGAAGCAATTGCGGATGGCTGAGTGGGTCGCCACGAACCTTTGCAACCCTCCAGGAGAGCGATGGCCTTGCATCGCCCGTTCCCGCTTTCGGAATGGCGAATGACTGTTTTCAGCTCGATTGTTGAGGCCCTTGTGCGACCAATGATCTAACCCCGGCGCGACCTCACGCCTGG
>NZ_WQCG01000012.1 GCF_013032505.1 Ruegeria atlantica | reverse complement strand
GCCGCTGCCCGGGCCAGCGTGTCTGAGGGCACGCGGCAACAGCGGCAAAGGGGGCGGCCATGGGTCAACTGAAGCCGGGATATGGCCGGGGTGTTTCCGAGCGGCGACGGCATGTGTCGGATAATCAAGCTTATGTTAAATGTGTCAGTATTATTGACCCGGTTTCAAGGGAGGTGCGCGATGAAAGACCATCTGAATAGCAGGCTGATCAAAGCCGTCGCGGGCGCGCTGATCATCGGATTGATGGTCTATATCTGGGCGCGCGTACAGCCAGGCACTGACCTGTTGGAACCAGCCTCCCCGTCAGAGCTTCCGGGACGGGGTGGCCTATGACAATGCGTGAGCGCCAAATCCTGCCAAACCGCCGCCTTGTGGAAACGCGCCGGGTGGAGACGGCCTTTGGTCAGACGGCGTTTATCTCCGTGGGCTACGACCCGGCAGAACCGCTGCGACCTCGCGAGGTGTTCTACAGCGCCGGGCTCAAATCCGGCAGCGACCTGGAATTTCTCCTGCACGATATGTGTGTGCTGGTTTCGAAACTGCTGCAATGTGGCATGCCTCCTGAAGACGTCGCAAAGTCACTCTCTCGCCAGGAAACCGCCATTGGGGACATCACCCATGCCAGCCTGTTTGGCTGGATACTCGATGCGGTATGCGTCCCTCCGGAATGGGCCGCCGCATACGATGCCGCACTCGTGGAGACCAGGCATCCCGGCGTGAACGCCGACAAAACGGAGGTCCAAAAATGACGTTTGGTATTCCCAAAACCCTCATTCCGCCAAATAAGCCGACCAGGGCTGAGCGCATGGAGAGCATTGCCCATCCGCACTGGTCTTCGATGGATGACTTTTGTCTGCTGCAGGCGCGCAGGCAATCACAGAGTTTCAGCCAGATCGCTGATGATCTGGGCCGGACACGGGCGGCGGTGGAAGTCAGGTTTCATCGCCTGCGCATCGTGCCGGATATTGAACAACTGTTGGAAGACTATGGCCTTTCCGAAACGCCATATGAGACGGCACGTGGAGAAAAAGGCCGCTCTCTCTCTGACCCCCTCAAGTTTGAGAAAGAGCGGCCCTCCGACATCCGGAGGCCAAGCCCTTGACTCTCCGTCTGTGGAATTCCGATTTGATCGTTGAATCCGAAGCTGGTCAAGCCAAGCTTGCCCGGGCGCATCGCACTGGTGTGCGGGTTCAATGCTGCTGTCGATCGCCACATCCGGAGATGTATATCGCCGCAGTTTGTGGAAGGTTTGTCGTAAAGCGGATGCCCGGAACAGGACCGGACCACACACCGGATTGTGCGTCGTTTCTACCTCCTGAAGAATTGTCCGGGCTGGCGCAGGTTCAGGGCACGGCTGTTTCGGAGAATCCGGAAGACGGCAGCACATCGCTCAGGCTGGGCTTTCCTCTGAAAAAAATCCGCACGAGCCGACCGGCACCGGAAGCAACCGGGAAGAAGCCTGCGGAAGCCGCGGCCCCGCCGCGCAAGCTCACGATCACGAGCCTGCTCAACTATCTTTGGCATGAGGCTGGTCTTGACCGCTGGTATCCGGCGATGGAAGGCAAGCGCTGGTGGGGCGTGGTGCAGCACGCTCTGATCCGCGCCGCGGCCGGCAAAGAAGCGAAGGGGCACAATCTCAGCCACATTCTTTATGTACCGGATCCGTTTAAACCGGAGCACAAGGCGCGCAATGCCGAGAGGCGCACCGCGCTGTTCCGCAGGCTCAAACCCGCCACGGCGGGCAGGGCCTTGCCGCTTGGGCTGGTGATCGCGGAATACAAGGGGCACGAGGCCACGCCGTTTGGGGCGAAAGCGTTTCTCAAGCATATGCCCGATTGCGCCTTCTTCATGGACAAGGACCTGGCGCGGCGCTTCGAGGCTGTATTTGAAGACAAGCTGTTGACAGCGCAGCATATCGAGGGATGCCATCCAATTGTCATAGCGAGTTTCAGCGTGGCGAAAGCCGGTTATCCGGTTTTGCACGAAATCGGAATGATGCTGGTCACGGCCAACTGGTTGCCGTTTGACCATCCGCGTGAGCTGGACCTGCTTTCGGCGCTGACCGGGCAAAGACGAGCTTTCATCAAATCGCAGCGCTTCAATCTCGACACGAATGCGCCCGTTGCCTCTGCGGTGCTGACCGACACGAGCGAACCCGTTGCACTCTTTGTGGCCGAAGATCCGGACAGAACCGAAACCGTTGCCGCACTTGCCGACGTGGCCAACGGGAGCCGCTTTCCTGCATGGCTCTGGCTTGATGACCCGCCAATGCCACCCTTTCCGGATCGGCTCGACCGGACAGCTTCAATGAAAGGAGGAGGAATATGAGATGAGCTTCTTTCATAAGCAAGGCCCCCTCTCCACCCAACCTGGCACGGTAAAAAGAGGGAGAGGGGGATCGTTGCAGACCATCTGGAAATGGGACCGGAACGATACCTCCTGCCTAAAGCAGCCTCGTGGCAGGCACAAGAATGCGTCACTCACATCCTGTTGGGGTGTGGCGTTCACGCTCGTTCTGCTCTTTTTCTTGTCGTTCACCAACGCTGGAGACGCGCAGGTCATCGAGTATGAACCGGACGGCAGTGTCTATCTGAATGGGGCACGAGCGGAACTCGTTGAGGGTGTTGTCCAGCCGATGCGGCTGCACGACCGGGAAACCACGAAGTCAGTACGAGAAACCAAGCAGCCATATACTTCCGGCGAAACAGAGATTTCAGGTCGCGCTCCGCGTCCCAAAGGCCCGTCGGGCGGCTGGTCGCGCGCGCGGATCGTCGCGGAGGTCCGCGCGGCGGCGCACCGGCATGGCATTCCGGCTGACCTGTTCATGACCCTGATCTGGCAGGAAAGCCGGTTTCGCGCCGATGCCGTGTCTCCAAAGGGCGCAATCGGCTTTGCCCAGCTTATGCCCGGCACCGCGAGAGATCTGGGCGTTGATCCAAAAGCCCCGGCGGAAAATCTGGATGGTGGCGCCCGATACCTGGCGGCGCAGTATCGCGCCTTTGGCACATGGGAGCTGGCATTGGCCGCTTACAACGCAGGCCCTCATCGCGTCATCCAGTACGGCGGCGTCCCCCCGTTCTCTGAAACCCGGCACTACGTCCGGACCATTCTCAGCAAAGTGAGCACATCCTGATGAAACGATCTCCATTCTTACAGCAAGTGATCTTTTTCTCACTGACACTGATTTGTGTGAGCACAGCGCCCGCCCATGCCGGTTGGCTGAACGACGCCATTGGCGATTGGGTGCGAGAAACCCTGGCGGATTCGAAACTCCTTGGCGTGACGATCGCCGCCATTGGCTTCATCTGGGGCCTTGTGGTCTACATCTTCGGTTGGGGGTCTCTCAAGCTGCCAATTGCCTCCGTGCTGATCGGCGCGGTCGTCGGGCTTGCCGACACTTTTATTGGTGGCTCGTAAGATGGCGCGCAGCAACAAGCTCTATCGCGGCCTGAGCCGTTCCGCTGAATGGGGTGGCCTGCCCGCCCTTTACCTGATGGTCATTGCAGGGGTGACATTTGCGGCGTTCTACTGGTTGGGCGTCACCCCGGCAATCGTGACGGCTTTTGTGTTCTACACAGCCCTGCGCCTTTTTTATGAATGGGAACCTGAATTCTTTCGCATCCTGTTCGTAACCCTTTCCAGAACACCAAGAACCCGGAACCGGAAACATCACGGGGGGGACTTTTACAGTGCCTAAACCTGCCGAAATGTGGTCCGTCGCACGCTCCCTGCTGGAACCGACCTGGCGCAAGGACGAAATACATCTGTTCCAGATGCTGCCTTACGGCCTGGTCGTGGATGACCGCACCATCTCGACCCGCAATGGCGGGCTGATCGGTGCGGCGGAAATCACCGGCATCAATGCGAATACGCTGGATGAGGGTGAGTTTGAGTTTCTGGCGGAACGCTATGAGCGTGTTTTGCGCCATACTCCGCAAGAGGTTGCCTTTTACATCCATCGCCTGACCGTCCCTGCGGAAACCGGTCATGCGATCACAGATCGGGACGGGTTTGCCGGTGCCCTGGCCGAGGCACTGAAAGACTCTGCCGAACAGGGCCGGCTGAAAGAACGCAAGATCATCCTGAGTGCTGTCCTGCAGCAGCGCAGGGACGCAAGGGCCAAGCAGATCTTCGGTCTCGCTGGTCAAACCATCGACGAGGAACGCCGTGAACTGATGGACCAGCTCGACGGTGTGTTTTCGGCATTGGCCGGAACTCTGGGCGATGACCGTGTGCGCCGGCTGCGCATCAGCGAAGGGAAATGGCTCGGGTATTACGGGATGCTGTTGAACGGGCGGTACCAGCCGATCATCCATTCCAACATTGCCGAACCGATTGCGTTCAACATGCCGCAAGAGGATGTGCTGTTTCAGGGCAAATCCGCCAGGATCGATACGGTGACCGGTCAGGAGCGCCGTCTGCGCGTCTTTTCCCTCAAGAATTATCCCCTCGCCTCCTTTCCCGGCATATTCGACAGCCTGGACCTGCCGGTGGATGTGGTGATCACGCAATCCTATCTTCCGCTCACCCGGACACAGGCGCAGGAAAAGGAACGCGTCCAGTCCGGGCGTATGCGCTCCGCCGGTGACAAAGCCAAGTCACTGGAAGACGACCTGTCTATCTTTGCCGACGGGATTGCCTCGGGCACGCTCTCGGCCGGAAAGCACCACCTTTCGATCTGCGTCTTTGGCACAGAGCCGGAATTGCAGATTGCCGAACGGCACATCACCGGATCTATCCAGATCGCGGGCGGCACGTTAAAGCGGGAATCCTTCTCGGCCCGGGCGGTGTATTTCGCGCAGCATCCGGGCAATTTTGCCTTCCGGACGCGCGAGGAACTGATCACCGACCAGAATTTTGCCGACATGGTCGCGTTTCACATGCGCCCCGGGGGCCTCCCGGCAAGCAAACTGCCCTGGCCCGGCCCGCTGGCGACATTCCCCACCACGCAGGGCGACCGATACGATCTGTCTCTTCATGCGGCCCGAACCAGTGACGACCCGGAAAACCTGCCTTCCGGTCATACGCTTGTTCTGGGTCCGAACGGCTCCGGCAAGACCGTGATCGCAATGCTTTTGGCGACATCGGCCGTCGCCCAAGGTGCCCGGATCATTGCCTTCGACAAGGATCACGCGATGGAGGCCCCGCTTCGGGCGCTTGGCGCAAGATACAGCCGTGTGCGTGTGGGGGAGCCCACCGGCATGAACCCGTTTTGCACCGAGACCGACAAGGCTGGGCAAAGCTGGCTGGCAAATTGGGTCACGGCCCTGATGAGCTACGACGACACCCTCTCACCGGAACAGAAAGAAGAGATCACCCGCGCTTGCCAGGCAAATGCCACGTTGCCACCGCCCCTGCAGAATTTCGATTCATTGCGGGATCGGTTCAAAGCTTTCGATGACGGGCGTGCCCTGTTCAAGCGGGCGGGTGAATGGGCCAGCGGGGGACGTCTGGACTGGATGTTTGGCGCGGGGGGCGAAGATCCCTTTGCCGCCGGTGACCGGCACCTGGTGTTTGATATATCCGAGGTTCTGGATGACGGGCTGGTGCGGCTGGCTTGGATCAGCTACGTGATGCGCCGGATCGAGCGCCGCTGCGCGGAAAAAGTGCCAACGCTCTTCGTCATCGATGAAGCCTGGGTGATTGCCGGGAACGAATATGGCGCGAAAATCCTGACAAACGGCTACACCACGTTCCGCAAGCTGGACGTTGTCATGATGATGATGACGCAGATCCCCGACCACATCCTGTCGTCGCGGGCCAGCAAGTCGATCCTGGAAAACACCAGCACAAAGCTCTTTTTCCCGTCCCGCGACGGCGACGAGAACGACTACCGAAAAATTGGGTTGAACAACACCGAGCTTGGCGCGCTCCGGTCTCATTTCGGGGACCGGGTGATGCTCATGAAAAAAGGCAACGAGTCTGTCTGGCTCGATGTCGATCTGAGCGCGCTCGGCCCCCTGCTCCGCGTTCTGAGCGGATCGAACGGCAAAGCGTTCACCGACCCTGACTGGCGACAAAACCCCAACTTCTGGAAGGATATCACATGACCGGAAAACTCCTATTCGCCCTGGCGCTTCTTGCCGCTGTTGCCGGATGCACCGGCAGCTATTCGGGCTATCGCAGTGATTGCGCCTGCGATTTCGAAGCGCTGGAACCCGCAGATCTGGGGCTGGTCTGATGCAGAGGTTCAAAGCCGCCCGAACCACCGCCGCCACACTGATCCTGTCGGCCCTGCCGGTTATCGCAGCCGCACAGGGCGTGGGCGTGCCGACCTTTGACGGGGCAAACATGACCCAGAATGCCGCCAACTCCGCTCGTGAAGTCGCGGAAATGGTACGCCAGTACGAGCAATTGCTGGAGCAATACCAGATGCTCGAACAACAACGCAGTTTGCTGGAGAACCAGTTCAAGGCGTTGTCTGGCCTGACGGATCTGTCGGAGTTCAGCAGCCGCAGGTTTCTGAGGCTCGCCAACTCGCTCGACATGTTGGATTACACGCTCGATTCCACGACCGCCGCCACCGGCCTCCCGGATATTGCCTCGGCGGCACTGGAGCGTCGCTCGATCACTCTGGGCCTCGATGATGGTCTTCTGGGCGCATACAGCACATCCGACATTGCTGCCCGGCGTATTGTCTCGGAACGTGGCAGCGCCGGGCTGGTGACTTCGGCGCTGGGTGAAAACGGCTACGACCAGTCCAACGAGCTGGCGGAAGATGCTGAAGACCTGCGCAACGAGCTTGGACAGCAGGAAGAGCTGAAAGATGCGATCGATTACAACACGGCCGTTCTTCTGAAGCTTCTGCAGGTGGAGATCGAAGTCTTGCGCGGCATCTCGGCCATCGCCCTGACGACGGGAACGGAGGCCGCAGCCACCGCAGCGGAAGGTGCAACCCAGATCAACTACGCAGGAGAGGACAGACCATGAAACGGAGTCGCATTGCCGCTGTGAAGCCGAAACTTGTAGCGACGTGCAGCCCATGATCGAGGGCTTCGTTGCCAAGATCGAGGCCGCGATCAACAATTTCAGCGAAACGGCCTTCACCAAGCTGGCGGCGGATCTTGCCTCTGCGCTCTGGCAGATCGCTGCGCTGGTTTTTGTGGTTATGATGATCAACGCGATCCTGCAGATCAAGCAGGTCGGGCTGCTGGCTTACACGGGCTGGTTTGTGCGCATCGCCATCATCATCGCCATGGCAACGAGCTGGGACAGCTTCGAACCCATTTATAACGGGATCAACGGGCTGGCTGACAATATCAGCGGTGCCATGACAGGCGGGGCGAACGTCTGGGTCACGCTCGATAACATTGTCACCAAGTGTTTTTTTCTTGCGTCCACCGCGTTCGAGAATGCGACATGGGGCCTGAGCCTGACAGGCGTGGTGCTCTGGGTTGCCGGTGCCATCATCGCAGCCTTCGGAACGGGTCTCGCCTTGATTGCCAAGGGGGGTCTTGCCGTCGCGCTTGGCCTCGCGCCGGTGTTCATCTCGACCCTCATGGTCTCCGGATCCGCCAATATCTTCGCGGCCTGGGCCAAGACCGTGGTCGGGCTGGTCATGGTCATCGTGGTTCTGACCGGCGTGGTCTCACTGATCACCGCGCTGTTTGACAGCCAGATATCCGCTGTCACCACGGAATCCAAAATAAAGGAAATGGGCCAGTTCCTCGCGGTCTGCATCATTGCCATTGTCATGCTGACCCAGATCCCGCCGCTGGCGAGTGGCATGGCGGGGGCGATTATTGCCGCATCGTCCGGCATCGCTGCTGCCGCGGGTGCGGCGGGCGGCATGAAACGGCTCATGGGCGCGGCCGATTCCGCCGTGCGGAAGACGGTTACCGCCGGAAAGACGTCCGCCGCGATGGCAAGCGCTGCCAGGGACGGTTCAGGTGTCCGCGAAAGTGCATCGCGTGCCATGAACGCCCGCCGCCAAATCATGCAAACAGCCCGCACCCAAAGCAGAGAAGCCCGGCAAAGCATCGCAGCAGACGACTTCAGAAAGGGTCTTGAGACCGGACGAAACAAGAAACCAGGAAACGGTCAGGGGTAAGAGCAAATGACTCATGTAACGGAACACGAAAAAGAGCTGTTTCTGAGTGCACGCCGGGACGCACACAGATGGCAGGTGATTGGTTTTCTCGGCCTGCTGATCGGGGTCGCGTCGATAATCGGGTGGGTGATCATCCTGCCCCTTAAGGAAATCCGGGCGGTGCCGCTGTCAATCGATCCGAACACCAGGCTGCCAGTGTTACTGACGGAGAAGGTTCAAAAGCTGGAAGCATCCGAAGGCATGGCCTTCCGGGAGATTGCCAATTACGTGCGCGACCGGGAAACCTATGACGTTCAGGACAACAAGGAGCGGATCGGGTTCGTGCTGCGCCGGTCTGATGAGCTGGCGGAATCGTCCTTCCGCGATCTCTGGGACGGATCGAACCCCGACCACCCCGACGAGATCTACACGAACAGGACGAAGGTTGAGACCGATGTTCTGGGTGTAACGCCCGTCAATGACACCACGGCACAGGTGGAGATCCGCAAGACACTCGTCGTGCCGAACCAGCCTGAAACCTCAGCCCGCTATGTTGTCACCGTCACATATGGGTTCGAGGAAAAGATCGTGACCTCGATGGATGAGCTTCTGGAAAATCCGTTTGGCTTCGTCGTCACAAATTACCGCGTAGATGCAATGGGAGACCTCTGATGCAGAGACTGTTCAAGACACTTTCGATTACGACCGCACTGTTGGTGGCCCTGGCTGTGGCCACCGTTGCGGAAATCGCACCAACACCGGACGGCCAGAATGCGGATCCTCGTGTGGCGCATTTCCACTACGCGGAAAACCAGGTGTATCGCATCAACGTGGGTGAGCGGCTGATCACCTATATTCACTTTCCGCAAGGGGAGACGGTACGCAGCATCGGGTCCGGCGATACGGAAAGCTACCAGATCACCCGCCTGCAGGAAGGCCGGGTCATCGCCTTCAAACCGGAAATCCTGAACTCCGATTCAAACCTCACAGTTCTGACCAATCGGGGCATGTATAATTTCTATCTTGTCCCTGCCACGACGGATGCGGAGCGTGCGAAAGTCCCGTTCCGCGTCACAATATACCCGGATGAGAAACACACCGGGGCCTCCAGGTCATCCGGCTGGCTGGGTCGTGTTGCGCGCAGCGAGCCAAAACCCACCGGCAAATTTGTGAACTCGAACTACTCGAAATCCGGCAAGGCGGGTTTTGTACCCACCGCCGTCTGGGACGATGGCGTGCATACCTACATGCAAATCCCGCAGGATGCCGAATTGCCCGGGATCTTCCGGGTGCTGCCGGATGGCCGGGAACTGATGGTGAACACCACCGTCAAGCCGCGCGGGGTGATCCAGGTCCAGGGGCTCTCAGAACTCTGGACGTTGCGCATCGAGGATACATCCATCTGCATCCGCAACGATGAGGCCCACCAGAACAACACCAGACCGATACATACCGCCCTGCTCAACCGCCCGGGCGACCAGAGATGAAACAGGAAGAGGTCATTGCGGCGCGGGCGGCGGCTGAGCAGCCGACGCCGCGTGTCCGCAAAAGGATCGATCAGAAAAAACTCGGCGTTGCCGCTGCGGCCTCGGTCCTCTTCTTCGGGTTTCTCTGGATTGTTGTCAGCGGCGATAGTGACAACGCCAGCCGCAGTGGCGTGCGGGTCGATGCGTTGCAACAGGACAGCGGAGACCGCTACGGGCTTCTGATGGCACGCGGCCCGGAAACCGATGAGCCGAACTCCGACCCGGAAGCGGAGCGGATATCGGTCGCTCCGGCCCCTGCCCCCGTGAAGACCCCGGTTCAGGTGGAAACCGGGAGTTTGGACAAGGCTCTTGCCTCGATCGAAAAGCTGAATGGCCGGATCGATGAGCTTCAGAGCGAGCTGACAAAAGCAAAGATCGCCCTGACCCAGAAGGAAAGCGAACTCACAACCACCAAACGGAGCCTGGACCAACTGCAGGATCAATATGACCAGCGTGAAAAGCGCTTTGCAGCCGAGTTGAGCAAGGCGGTTGCCGATGCCGAGGCGCGCGCCCTGGCAGGCTCCGGGCGCTCACACGCACAGGGCCTGTCCGAAAGCGAAAGGCTCCGGCTCGAAGAACTCAGGAAACAGCGCAAAGCGCAAAACCAGTCGAACGGCATTGTGTTCGATGAAAACCCCTTTGGCAGAAAGAAATAGGACAGACACCGATGAACAAGACTACTCTTTCCCTCACGCTTCTTACCCTGGCCTCATCCGCTACCGCACAAAACGCAGGCGGGACCAGCCCGGAGTATCAGCCGGTCAACACGCCGTCACAGCCGATCATTTTTCAGCCCTATCCGGCAACGCGCCAGGCAGGGACACAGGAGGATACGCGTCGGCCTGAAGAACAGCGTGCTTTTATGGAAAACACCAACACGACATGGCAAAACAACATGGTCGAAGAGTTTCCGCCCATTGTCGGCGCCTCCATGATCGATGATCCGTCGCGGACATTGACGCAGGGCACAGTGCTGGACGCGGTTTTTGACGGCGCGATCAGCTCGGAATTGCCGGGCAGCGTCGTAGCGACACTGACGCGTGGCGTCTATTCGATGGATGGGACTCGTTTGCTGTTGCCACGCGGTTCCAAACTTTATGGAGAATACCGCGCGGACACAGAACTGGCGCAAACCCGTATCATGATTGTCTGGAGCCGTGTCATGACCCCTGACGGGCTTTCCGCGCAGATTGGGTCGGCCGGTACAGACCCACAAGGCCGCACAGGTGCCACCGGCATTGTCAGAACGCATTTCGGGAAACGCTTCGGCTCGGCCGCCCTGCTCTCCCTGATTGGTATTGCCCCTGTGGCGCTGGTTTCTGATAGCGACAGCAACAACACGGTGCGCACGGATCTGGCAACGCAGGTAGGGTCCAACACGCAGGACGCCACCGCGGCCGCGCTGGAAGACTATCTTCGGATCACGCCGACAATACATGTGGATCAAGGCAGCCGCATCAGCGCCATTCTGCAGCGCGACGTTGTGTTTGACAGCTTTTGATCATGGCACACAAAAAGACCCCGCTCCCAGATCTCCCTATTGCGGAGATACGCCGCGTCGAAATCCAACCCGGTTCCTTTGCGACCATAACCGTGGGGTATCGCACAACCGATCCGGAGCTGCCCTGCCAGATCTTGTACAGCGGCGGATTTGAAACTGAACCATTTCTTGAATGGAGGTTCCGCGACTGCTGCTCGATGATCACATGGGCGTTTGAAAACGATATGCGGCCTGACAAGCTTCAGGAAGTTCTTTGTGGGCCAGAATTTCAACCACACGAGATTGCGATGGCATTGAAGATCCTGGAGGTGGCGCAAACCCCTCCAAAATGGCCTGCAATTCTGAGGCTCACATAATGACCGGACAAACTGACACCGGATTGCTGGACTATTACACCGGCAAGATTGCGCATCTGCTTCAAGATGAAAGCCTGAGTGAGATCTCCATCAATCCAGACGGGGCTGTCTGGATCGAACGTATGGGCTCGACTCGTATGGCCCGAACCGAGATCACCATGACCCGCGATGAGGTT
Source organism: Ruegeria atlantica (assembly GCF_013032505.1). Lineage (GTDB taxonomy): Bacteria > Pseudomonadota > Alphaproteobacteria > Rhodobacterales > Rhodobacteraceae > Ruegeria > Ruegeria atlantica_F. Next base: position 54,782 of record NZ_WQCG01000012.1, on the reverse strand, counting down.
GAGAATGTCGGCCGCTGTGTGGCTGGATTCAGTGATGTGACATTTGGGGAAAACAAGCCGATTGCCACGGCCAATGTACCCACGACAACGGGAAAGGCACGTGTCCAGGTGGTCATTCCCCCGGCTACAACCGGCGTTGGCTCCGTGGCAATCCGCCTGCTCCGCGTCAAATCCGTCGACCTGAGCACGTTCAGCTTCACCAGCGGAAAACCCGCCCTGACGGAAATGAACGACCACAGCCTTTTGAATGAGGCCCGCAATGCGCTGATCCTCGGAGAGATCAGTTTCAGGCGCCTGGCGGGCACTGCCATGGAAAATAAATGGAACGTGATCGTTGCCGGCGGAACATCGTCAGGCAAGACGACGGTTCTGAACGCGATGTTGAAACGCGTCGATCATGATGAGCGGGTCGTCACCATCGAAGAGGTTGCCGAGCTGGACATCGAGCAGCCCAACGCCGTGAGTCTGTTGGCGGATCGCTCCGAGGAAAACGGCCCCCGGTCTCCGACAAAGCTGCTCGAATCCGCTCTGCGCCTGCGCCCGGACCGGCTGATCTGCGGTGAAGTCCGGGGCGATGACGCGAACATGTTCCTGGAACTGGTCAACACCGGCCACGACGGCTCTGTCTGCACCATGCATGCAAATTCCCCCGTCGATGCTGTCGGCCGTCTGAGCAAGATGGTGCGGCGCGGATCTCCGACCGTGCAGAAGGCGGAGGTGGTCGAAGACATACGCGCCACCATTCACATGATCATTCACATGAAAAAAATCGGTGATGAGCGGAAGGTGAACGGCGTGATTTTCCCTCCCCTAATGCAACCCGAGCAACTGAACTGATTGGAGAAACTATGAAAAAGTTCGAATACACAACCTGCACATACCACGTTTATGACAAGGAATACGATGAACGCCTGAACAAGATGGGAAAAAACGGCTGGGAGCTGGTGAGCGTCGTTGATGTTGAACTCAGCGGTTTGCATTGTTTCTTCAAACGCGAGGTGGTCGATGACTGAGTTTCAGGAGCTGCCGCGCACAGCTCGCATGGCATTGGCGGGCATGATGGGCCTGCTTGCAACGGCTGCCGTTACCTACCTGGTTGTCGGTCTCTATCTCGAATGGATCATGACATATCGGTTTGCCGGGATGGATCTCTGGACCATTCCTGCAAAGCTGGCCCTGCAACCGGTCGGGGCACAGCAGCACATTCTTCTGCTGGCAACCGTGGCCGTCCTGTCGCTCACCACCCTCTTTGTCATCGCCGCGATCCGCGGCCCGTCCACGAAATACGGTGACGCGGTGTTTGCGAAACCGCGCCAGCTCGTCAAGGAAGGATACGCGACCCGGCTGAAGCTCGGTTCACCACTCGACAGCGAGATTGTCTTTGCCAAGTTCGGCCCTCCGGACCAGAAAAATGCACTTTTTTACAAGCCGGACCCGAAGGTCCAGAAACCACATGCCGCATTCATAGCCCCCACCGGTTCGGGCAAGACCAGCGGATTGGTCATTCCCAACGTGCAAAGGTTCAACGGATCTTGCGTGGTTCTGGATATCAAGGGCGAGATATTCAAAGCAACTGGCGGCCGACGCAGGGCAATGGGCGATGAGGTCTATGTCTTCAACCCTGAAAACCCGTCCAGAAGCCACAGCTATAACCCACTGCGCCGGGCCGTGCTGGCCAAGGATCTTTCCGAGCGCTGGATAGAAGTCATTCAGGTGGCAACCCAGATGTTCGAGACGCCCAGCTTGAACGCCCAGAGTTTTTTGGGCGGCGTCGAAGGCATGTTCTGCGCCATGGCGATGCTGGTGATCAAACGCGATCGGCCATACATCTCGGAAGTCCTTCACCTGATCAAAACCACCAAGCAAAGCGAGTACGAAAAACTGGCAAAGGAAGTTGGTTATCCGCTGGCCGCCGATGAATTTCTGAGTATCGCGGATGATGAGCCAAAAATCTTCAAATCAACAAGATCCGTGATGAACAATTCCGGCCTGCAGCTCTGGCGCAACCCGTCTGTGGCGCGGGTCACACAAGGAAATGACATCAATTTCGAGGATTTGCGGCGCAAGCCTGCCGCGATCTACTTTTCGATATCAGGAAAGAAGGTGAAGGAATACAAGACACTCATTCGCCTGTTCTTTCTCGATCTGGTCAACACCATAGAAACCGACGAACCGGGAGAAGATGAGCCGTTCAAGGTGCTGATCCTGCTCGATGAGTTCCAGCGTCTTGGCAACCTTGAGCGCGTCGTTGAAGCCTATGACACCATGCGGTCATTTGGCGGGCGGCTCGTGTTGATTTCTCAGTCGATCTCCCGCCTTCAGGAAATCTACGGGCATGAAGGGGTGCGTGCGATGCTGGCGAACGCCGGAACGCAGGTGTTCGCCGCCAGTGAAGACCCCGAAGTGCGCGAGCATGTGTCCAGGTCGATCGGCGACAAGACGGTCATCTCCAAGTCCTGGTCCCGCAGCATGAGTAAAATGGACATGGGCAGCCTGTCCATTCGGGAGGAAGGCTTGAGGCTCATGCGCCCCGAACAGGTCGGCCGATTGCCGGACGATGAGCTCGTGCTGATCCGCGAGGGCAAAATGCCGGTGATCGCGAAGAAGATCCGCTACTTTGAAGACCCATATTTCCTGCAGTTCACCGGTCGAAAAGCCCCTGAAATCAAAGGCAGGCATGTGGACCTGAGCCGGGTACAGGCCAAGGACACAAACCTCAAGCTCGCGAAGTCTGACACGGCCGATCTCCCTGAAGGTTTGAAGGATGGCGACAAAACTCTGGCCCAACAGTTCGAAAAGGCACGCGTTGACGCCGGCGTTCGAACCCAAGAGGCGCGTGAGCTCATGCAACGAACACTGGCGGGCAGCCAACAGAACGCAACATGAGAAAAGGAGCGTAAGCCATGGTTTCAAGAGAAGACTATCTATTGAAGGAAGTTGAGCATTTTGCGCCGTATTCGAAGTTTGATCAGAGCACGCCTCGAGACGAGCGGCTGTCCCAACAGGTGGATGCGGTGATCAAGGACTACGAGCGCATGGGGTATGATACCCCGGCTATTTCTTCAATGAGCCAGGAGATTGAAGATATCGCGTCTGCGCGTGTTTCAGAACACGATAAACAAGTTCAGCTTGTTGGGGCAATAAAGGAGCAATTCACTTACCCCGATAAAGAACTAGGACCTGACACCGAGGCGATGAGGATCTGGGTTTCCGAGCACATCAACGAAATCAAGCAGACGGAAAGCCACCATCCTTACTTTTCGGCCCTGGCCGATCTCGCAGACCACACAGCGTTCCAAAAATCGGAGGACTACGTACCTGCCGCGGATCGCTTCGCCCACTACATGAAAGACACCATCGGTGAGGAAGCGTTCAACGAACTTGACCGCCAAACGCAAGGCATCATGACTACGATCAACAAAATGAGTAGTTTTGTGGACCGAGTTGAAGACTTTAATCTACGTGCAAGGATGAGTATTGAAATAGGCGAACTCATGGGCCAGGTTGCCGAGCTTCGGCCCTATGATGCCGAGTTGCAACCGTTTACCGTCGAGGACTTCCGCTATACCAACGAGTTTGCACCGTTTCATTTCGACGGGGACGCCGGACGGGTGGGGGAAGAATGGAAAGGCGCAAAGGCCGAGATCATTGAGCGGACACAGGCAATAGGTATCAACCCTGATCTGTTCCTGGAGCGCTTCCAGGCTTCTCACCTGTCGATAAATACCGCAGTTTCTCTCGGAACATCCATGGAGTGGAAAGCCGAAGACTATATCGAGGCACAGATTCACTTCGCTAGCGAGGGGAACCGTAACGCGGAGAAACTGGGTGTACGTGCCGTCGACGAGCTGCATGAATTTGCCTCTGCCAAAATATGCCAGATGTCAAAGGAACTGGTTGAGGAACGCGGCGGGCAGTTCTTTTATCTCCGTCATGGAGACGCCGGACACAGCCTGTAATTGGCCCAACTGGCCCGAAGCTGCATATTTGGGCGCTATGAAGAACAGGACGTGAACACGCAGCTGTGATGTGTAACTTTTGGGTCTGCGAAGCTTGAAGAGTGTCACATTAGGGAGAAATCGACCCATTTGAGACAGCATAATCCGTCACATTCGCATGTCTTGTACGGGTCTACCCTTTTGTGACGCGATAGCGACAACAGCCATTCATACGGATAGCGGTGAAATCGGGCAGTGAGCCCATTTTGTTGGATGCTGCGAGAGATACCCGAGCATCGCAAAGCGCGTCGTCCGCGCCGCGCCAGTAAGCGCCAGGCCCCCAAGTTTGACCGTGATGTCAGCATTCTGTTTCGCCCGGATGATGTTGCTCACCGCCGCCAGTTTGGACATCGGGAGGCTGATCTTGTCTTGTTCAGACAAGGAGCGCGCTACCTTCAATTGCGACTTCTAATAGAAAACAAATAGAATCCGCACAAAACAATCGTTGCCAGATCACTCAGAATATCCTTGCAGAACCGAGAGCATCCAAGCACGATTCTGACTCAACCTATAAGCGATTTTTAGCCCACCAATTTCCCTCATAGGTTGACAGCATCCAGCTAAGGACGATAGCCAATGGTGAATAAAAGGTAGTGAGTTACAACGGAGAAACACGAAGATGACTACAGCTCGCTGCATCAGTTGCGACAATATGATTTCGATTCCAACAGACGTTAAATTAGCGGAAATTGTCACGTGCCTGGAATGCGGTGCCGAACACGAGGTTATAAATTCCAATCCCATTGAACTTATCGCGGCACCCGAGATTGAGGAAGACTGGGGCGAGTAATTACTCGCGCTAGGGCTTGGGGTTAGTCTATTTCAACAACATCTAATGACTTGCCGGCCGTAGCAAGGGAGTGATCTCGCGTGGACTTGTTGTTTCTATCGAGCATTATTAGAACCGAAGAAAAGCTTCTCTTGAACGCATTGAACAGTGCTGGGCTGGCGTTCTCAACGATTGATGTACGCAAGAAGATCTTTGATCGCACGCATGAGTCTGGTTTGAATGCAGACTTGGTGTTAAACCGATGCATTTCGCAAACACAGTCGCTTGCCAGTGTTCGCTATTTTGAAAGCTTGGGGTTGACCTGCGTGAACAGCTCTTCAACCATTGCACTGAGCGGCGATAAGCAAGCAATGACTTTGGCTTTGCAGGCTGCGCGAATTCCAACGCCATCCACAATATTTGCACTTGACACAAAAACGGCTCTGCAGGCTACAGAACAAATGGGGTACCCTGTTGTACTGAAGCCAACAACCGGGTCTTGGGGTAGGCTGGTCGTTAAAGCACATGATAGGAACGCCGCAGAAGCAGTTCTTGATTTGCGCGAACAGCTTACCGGTCCCCAGCATCGTCTGCATTATATCCAAAAATTCATCGAGACAGGCAATTCAGACCTGCGCGCAATCACATTGGACGGGCGCATTATTGCTGCATACAGGCGGCGGTCGAATCATTGGATTACCAACGCCTCACGCGGAGCGACGGGGGAAAAGATTTCTATTTCCACTGACTTGGAGGAGTTGTGTCGCGCCACCTCGGAAGTAGCTGGCGGAGGTATCTTGTCCATCGATTTGTTTGAGACTGATCAGTCTGGGCTACTGGTCAATGAAGTCAATCATACTACCGAATTCGCCCTGGCTACAGATGTTACTGGCGTGAATATCGCCTCCGAAATTGTTAATTACCTTAAGGCGAGACTTTAACCATGGTGCATGTGGCTATTGTTGGCGGATCTGGATTTGTGGGCGGTGAATTGTCGCGGCTCTTGCTGGCACATCCCGAGGTTACCAAACTGCAAGTTACCTCAGAAAGCCGCGCGGGCAAGCCGTTGGGCACGGTTCATCCCAATCTACGCCATCACACGGATCAAGCTTTTATACGCAAAGAAGACTTGAACCCTTGTGACGTTATATTTCTTGCAATGCCTCATGGTGCCGCCGCATCCGAAGTCTCGATCTGGCAGAATAAGGCCACCGTAGTAATCGACCTTAGCTCTGATTTCCGCCTAAATGATATGGCTCTCTATGAGAGATATTATGGTGGTTTGCATACAGCAACACACCTATGCTCCCAATTCACACCAGGGATTCCAGAATTTTATCGGAACGAACTTCGATCTGCAGATCGCATTGCTGGACCGGGCTGTACTGCAATTGCAGGAATTCTGGCTCTTCGACCACTACGGGCGTCTGGCGTGATTGAGCCACGTGTTTATGTAGATTCAAAAGTTGGCTCCAGCGGTTCAGGCGCGCGGGTGGGCTTGGGCACGCATCATCCGCTAAGATCAGGAGTCACTCGCGTTTTCAAGCCGACAGGTCACAGACATGAAGCAGAGATCGTCACCCAGTGTGACGTGATCCCCCACGTCACCGTCAACAGTGTTGATATGGTTCGCGGAATTTTATTGACAGCTTTTTGTACGCTGTCGCACCCGGTCTCCGACCGAGATATACGAAAAATATTCCGTGAAGCTTATGCTGATGAACCATTCACCCGACTGGTCAAGCGTCAAGGACAAGCTGGTTATACCCTACCTGAACCGAAGATTCTAACTGGAACGAACTATTGTGATATCGGCTATGCCCTAACGGATGATGGGAGCGGGCTCATCGCGATATCAGCCTTGGACAACCTGATGAAAGGTGCTGTCGGCAATGCCATCCACTGCATGAACATTCGCATGCAGTTTCCAGAAACAGCTGGATTGACCAGCATTAGCTTACATCCGGTGTAGTCATGATCTATCTCATAAAGATTGGTGGTGGCGAAGGCGTTGACATCGGTTCGATCCTCCAGGATGCCGTTGATTTGATCCAGGCCGGAGAACGAGTTGTTATCGTTCATGGAGCATCTCACGAGATCAGGACGCTGAGCGAACGGTTAGGGCAGCCCGAAAAATTCTTCACATCTCCTTCTGGCATACGATCACGCTATACCGACCTTGCGGTTCTGGAAGTCACATTGATGGCTTTTGATCGTGTTAACCGAGAGATTGTGTCGCAGTTACGGCATTTGGGGGTTTCAGCGCTTGGCCTATCTGCAATGGATGGTGGTTTGGTCGAGGGTAAGCGGAAGGCTGCTTTGCGGTCGTTGCAAGACGGGCGGGTTCATTTGATTCGCGATGATCATTCGGCACGGATCAATCATGTTAACCCTGCACATCTGCTTGCATTCCTGGATCAGGGGTTGACGCCGGTGATCTCTCCTCCGGCCTTTGATCTGCAGGATGGACCTGTCAACGTAGATGCAGATCGGCTCGCGGCAGCGATCTGCGCGCATATTACACCAAGTTTGTTGTTTTTGATGACCAATGTTGCCGGTTTACAGCAGGATAAGGACGATCCGACTTCGTTGATATCGTCGTTTGACGCGGACCAGTTCGAAGAGGCACTCGCGATAGCTCATGGGCGCATGCGTCTCAAAGTACTTGCCGTGCAGGAGGCGTTGGCAGGAGGCGTAGAAAAAGTTGTCATCGCCAACGGCAATATCACAAAACCAATTCAAAAAGCCTTGGCTGGCCATGGCACCACTTTTACGGCCTCAGCTGGAGCCTCACCTTCGATAGTATCGAAAAAGCAGGACACTGACCGATATGCAACCTAATTCACAACAAGCTCTTGACCTGCTGATTGATGCGGTTCGCATTCCGTCCCCCTCTGGACACGAAACTGAAGTAGCTGTGTTTCTCGCAGAACGCATGACGGCACTTGGCTTTGACAGTCACATCGACAACGCCGGGAACGTCATTGGCGAAATTGGTGACCAAGCTGGGCCTCAAGTAGTTCTTCTGGGCCATATGGATACCATCTCTACGTTGCTACCTACAACATTGACGGATAGCCAGATCGCAGGTCGTGGTACCGCCGACGCAACCGGATCGCTATGCTGTTTCATTTGTGCAGCTGCGGCATTTCATGATGCGCCGGTGCGGTTCATCGTCATCGGTGCGGTCGAAGAAGAAACAACATCGCGAGGGGCTTGGGCACTGCGGGGAACTTATGATCCGGCGATTGTATTTATTGGAGAACCGTCCGGTTCTGATGGGATCACGATAGGATATAAGGGTCGTATTGGCGGCCGCATTTCGCACCACACGTCGCAAGGGCATGCTGCCGGCCCACAGGATAATGCAAGTGTTGCTGCAGTGCGCTATTGGTCAAAGATTGTACAGTATTGCGAAGATCGATCACAAGACACTCGCCTGTTTGACCGACCGGAAGCTACGGTCACTCGAATGGCTGGAGATGCTGCCAGTGCTGAGATCGACTTTGATATCCGAATTCCAGAAGGCTTTGATATCAGCGCCTTCCTGACATTCACATCTGAACAGGCAGTCGGAGGCAACCTGCGGCTGGATGAGGCAACAAAGGCGGTTCGCACGCCGCGCTCATGCCTTCCGGTCCGCGCGCTTTCGGCTAGCATCCGCGCTGCGCACTTGAAGCCGAAGATCAAGATCAAATCAGGTACCTGCGACATGAATGTCGTCCGCGAATTCTGGTCCGCCCCGGCTGTCGCGTATGGTCCGGGCGATTCTCGCCTGGACCATACCATAGACGAGCATCTGAGCTTTGCCGAGTATTTAACCGCAATTGATGTATTGCGCGATGCTCTGTCACGGGTGATCGACGAGCTTTGCCCGCAATCTGAGATCACGGATGCAACCTCCAAGAAAGGATCACATTATGGCACGCTTGTCAGGTAAGGTTACCCTAATCACCGGAGCCGCGCAGGGACAAGGTCGTGTCCAAGCAATTATGTGCGCGAAGGAGGAAGCAAAGGTAATAGTCACCGATGTTTTAGTCGACAAGGCAAGGATGGTGGCAGAAGAAATCCATGAAGCTGGTCAAGATGCCATCTTTGTTCCACTTGACGTCGCAAATGAGGCCGATTGGAAGGCGGCGACGGAAATTGCGCGTGAAACATATGGTCCGATAACCGTCCTAGTGAACAATGCCGGCACCTTGGAGCGCGACTATACAGAAAACCTGACGCTTGACCAAATTCAGACCTCACTAAATGTCAATGCCACTGGCGCGCTGTTGGGTTGTAAACATTGCATCCCACAAATGCGGGAAGCAGGCGGTGGATCCATTGTGAACATTTCGTCAACGTCCGGGCTGATTGGTGCGACCGGCGGGTATACCGCATATGCCATGAGCAAAGGGGCAATCCGATTGATGTCACGCAACATTGCCGTGGAATGCGCAGCGGACAAAATCCGCTCAAATACGATCTTCCCCGGCCCGGTACGTACCGCGATGATTGATGACATGCTGGAGCCCGAAAACTGGAAAGAGCGACTTAGAACATTACCGATTGGTCGCGTCGGTGAGCCTGAGGATGTTGGCTATGCAGTCGTTTATTTTGCCTCCGATGAGTCTTCTTATGTCACCGGAGCAGAACTGGCCGTCGATGGCGGCACCACTGCGTTGTGAATTCGGAGCATTAAGTCATGAAAACGGAAATATCCATTGATGATCGAATCACTTTGAAGAATCTAGCCGACGGATTGCCGAGCGGATATCCTGAGGCATCAATCAAGAAATTGATTACTGGGCTAACGGCTCAAAAAAAGTTCTTTCCACCCGAGTTTTCATACGATGATAAAGGATCCGTTTATTTTGATCGTTTTGTTGAGACGTCAGAGTATTACCTGCCCCAGAAAGAGATCGAGATATTCAGAACCTACAAGGATGATCTGGTCGAACTGACCGGTAATCGCGCGATCTTTGAAGTCGGTGCCGGCAGTTCAAAGAAGGTTGCCATCTTACTAGAGGCCTACAACAAGCGGTATAACCCGGTCTGCTTCTACCCGATTGACATCAATGCCGCGATCATGATGGCCGGAGCTCGGAATTATCTGCCAAAACTACCCAACGTCTATACGAATTGTATTGCAGGCGCTTACAGCGATGTCTTTGCGAGCAAGATCAAACCTGCAGGAACTCCAAGTCTGTTCTTGCTAATCGGCAGCTCTATCAGTCAGGAATCCGATGACACTTTGCTCAGAAATATCCGCAAGCAGCTCGATATCGGCGATATGTTCATGATCTCGTATGACCTGCAGAAGGACCCAGAACTGCTTCGCAGTGCCTACCAGAATTACGAAGCCTCACTGTGCAGCCTGAATGTTCTCGATCACCTAAACGATACGTTTGGCTCCAATTTCGATCAAGGGAGTTTCGAATTCGAAGTGCAGTTCAATCCTGAGCACAAAGGTTGTGAAACGCATCTGCGCAGCAAGACTGACCAGGACATCTTGTTCCGGGGTTTGGAATTGACGGTCCATTTTGATGCCGATGAAACGGTCCGGACCGGTACGCAACGTAAATTTGACCGCGTTGAGATGCGGAGTCGCCTAGAAAACATCGGATTCCAAGAGGTGAAGACATTTACCGACGCAGATGGCTGGTATGCCACAACCCTGCTGGAGGCAGTATGATGGAAGCGTCTCAATTTGCAACGCACCGGCCCGTTCACCCGGTCGTTTTCTTGATCTTGACGATCGGCATGACCAGTGTGACCTATGGTTTTGGCCGATATGCTTTCGGCCTATTTCTGCCAGTATTGCGTGATGATTTTGCTGCAACAACTTTCGAATTGGGAGCCATCGCCAGTGTCAACGCTGCGACCTATCTGATCTCTACACTTTTGGCGTCGGCAGTCGCGATCTACTTCCGCCCAACAATCATGATGACCATGGCCAGCGCCATCACAGTGATTGGCCTATTCATCGCCGGGTTATCGCCGGAATTCTCGGGTGTCGCCTGCGGGATCATCACCGCAGGGATAGGAGGAGGGATTCTATCGCCTGCTTTGTTCGAAGCAATCGAGCATTGGTTGCCGGAAGCATGGAAGGTCAAGGCTATCGGCGCAGTGAGCGCGGGCGCTACACCGGGAATGATTATTACGGCTTTGGCCGCATATATTGCCGCTGATACATGGCGAATGGCTTGGATTACAATGGCGATCGTTGGGCTAGTGGTTATCATGTTTTCTCTCATGATCTTGCCACGAGACTCCATATCTCGCTCCTCCGTGGTCACCAAAGTTCCAATCAGCTGGGGCCTTTTTGTCAAGCGAGAGCATCTTCGACTATATTTTGCCTTGTTGGTTTATGGTATTCTCTTCAGCGTCTACCTGACCTTCTCGGTCGATTTGCTGAAACAGGTTGGCAATATGGTGCCACCTCATGACCGGTTGTTCTGGGCCTTGCTCGGAGTTGCTGGCCTGCCAGCAATCTTCAACGGACTTGCAATTTCCTCGGTCGGTCTTCGCTGGTTCCTGCGCCTGATATTCACTGCCTGTGCTTTGTCATATGCATTGCTTGCGCTAGCACCTACCCATCTGGGCGCAGTTTTGGTGTCAGCCGTTTTGTTTGGCTATACATCCATTGCTATAGGAAGTGGGCTTCTGGTCTGGAGTATCAGTAAGTTCAAAGAACGTCCATCCTTGGGATCCGGTGCGGTCTTTTTTCTGTTCTCTTCAACGACAATAGTCGGCCCAACACTCTTCAGCGCTCTGCTGCCGCTGATGGGGAGTACGTCCATTTTTGTTGCCTTGGCAGCTCTCAGTATGCTGATGGTACCGCTTTCCGCCCCGGAGAGAAATTTCCAATGAGACCGTCTGACATGCTCGCATTGTCGGGTGGCGCACCCGCCATTGACAAAACACTTGCCAAACCCATCTGGCCAGAGACATTGCCGCAGGATGAAACTGCCGTTGTTGAAGCTTTGCGCAAGAACGATCTGACCAGCCTTTATGCTGGCGGAGCGGTGGAGATGCTCGAAGCTGCTTGGTCAGAATGGATCGGCACGAAACATTGCATCACCGTCTCAAATGGGACGTCTGCGCTGAAATTGGCGCTGGCAGCGCTCGATGTCGGCCCAGGTGACGAAGTGATCGTGCCTGCGCTAAGTTTTATTGCTTCGGCTATCGCACCGCTGCACATTGGGGCGCGACCAGTCTTTGCAGATATTAATCCTAGGAGTTTCAATCTAGATCCGAAGGTGCTACCGGCTCTCCTAACCCCGCGAACCAAAGCCATCATCGTTGTTCATCTGCATGGTCTGCCTGCTGATATGTCCGAAATTACGGCATTTGCTCGGCAAAACAGTCTGCACGTCATTGAAGATGCCGCGCAGGCACATGGGGCCACCTACCAGGACAAGCACGTTGGTACATTGTCCGAGATAGGTGTCTTCAGTTTGAATGCCTCAAAAAATCTGCCCACGTGTGGAGAAGGCGGCCTCATCACCACCGATGACGACACTTTGGCTGATCGTCTGCAAAAGTTGCGCCAGTTCGGAGAACGACTGAAACGCGGCGAACGACGCCTTTATCTGCATGAAGATATTGGCTGGAACAATAAGCTGGGCGGCATTCCAGCCGCCTATACCCTGAGTCAATTAGATCGCTTTGGAACCAGCAACGCCCTGCGCGAATCCACGGTTCGCAGGTTCCTAGATCGTTTGCGGGATTTGCCCGGCCTGATTGTGCCCGAAACGCTGCCGGATCGATCCCATGTATGGCACATATTGCGATTTCTTGTTGATGCCGAATACGCGGGCTTCCCGCATCTAACCAACAAGGCGTTCCGGCTAGCCACACAAAGGGCATTGCGAGCGGAAGGTGTTCCGGTTGAACCCTATCAACAACGCCCCTTACCAGCTCAACCGATCTTTGCCGAGGAGGACCGCACAGCCATGTGTCGATCGGGCCGGGAACTACCTGTCAAGCCGTTTTCCGCGGAAAGCTATCCTATCACCAGCCGCGTGATTGACGATAGCTTCACCTTGCAAAGAGTGCATCTGAATTCCGGCGCGGATGCCTTTCTGCAGGCGTGCGCGGATGGCTTCGAAAAAGTTTTTGGTGTGCATCGTGAACAGGTAGCCCGGATCGCTCAATCCATCGCTGCGCGAACCGCATAGGAGGGTAGACCAAATGACAATCGCCGCCGTCACTTCCCGCAGTCATGAGTTCTTGGCACACGAAGCCTTCGAAATTAGACGTTTGGTATTGGAAATGGCGCATCAGCCTCACGGGGCCCATCTGGGAGGAGCTCTGTCGGCTGCTGACATTTTATCTGTTTTGTATCATCGGATCTTGCGACTGAACCCGGACAATCCCGATTGTCAAAATCGCGACCACTTTGTCCTAAGTAAAGGTCACATCGCTGCAGGGCTATATGCGGCGTTGATGCGACGCGGCATTCTGCCAGAGGGTGATCACAAGACTTACTGCCAGAATGGCAGCTATCTTGGCGGTCATCCATCGCACAGTTTGCCAGGAGTAGAATTCACCACTGGTTCATTAGGGCACGGTCTGTCGCTGGGCATTGGATTGGCGCTTGCCGCCCGCAAGAAAAAACGTGAAAATCGCACTTTTGTCCTGATGGGCGATGGCGAACTACAGGAGGGCAGCGTCTATGAAGCCGCAAGCGCCGCGCCCAGGTTCAACCTCAGTACTTTGACCGCGATAATCGACCGCAACGATCTTCAAATCAACGGAAGCGTGGAGCCCTGGTTGCCTAAGGGCGCGCTGACCGAGCGTTGGAAAAGCTATGGTTGGCAAGTGTTCGAAATCGACGGCCATGATATTGGCACTCTAGTAAGCACTTTGTCGCCCTCTCCCCAAGAGAGTGGTTGCCCTCGCCTGATCATCGCAAACACGACAAAGGCTAAAGGCGTGGCTTTTATGGAGAACAACAGAAAGAGTCATTCAGTCGCCTTAAGTGACCGGCTTTATCATCGCGCACGCGGCCAATTGAACGCCACAAAAAACAACCAGAATCCTGAGACAACCGATGCCTATTGAGCCTCTTTCAAACCCCGACGGTCAACTGGTTTCGGCGCGTGAACATTGTCGACAGACGTTGCTGCGTCTTGCCCAAGAGAACCGCGATATTTTGTGCTTGGACAGCGATATTGGGGGGCTTGATAGCTGCTTTGGGGATGTGCTGCCAGAGCAGTACTTTGATGTCGGAATCGCCGAAGCAAACATGATGTCGATCGCGGCGGGCTTGGCCAAGGGAGGCTGTCGACCAGTAGCTCATACCATGGCCGGTTTTGCGTCGACACGGGCCTGTGAACAGGTCAAACTTGATATCGCCTATCATGATTTGCCGGTTGTTATCATTGGGTCACACGGTGGGCTTTCCGCCGGACACTATGGTATGACGCATTTCTGTGTGGAAGATCTAGCAATCCTACGTAGCTTTCCTAACCTTACCGTAGTGGTGCCCTGTGACGCCTATGAAGCAGAAAAGGCCCTTGTTGCAGCGACGCAGCACGACGGGCCTATTTACATTCGGTTGGGACGCAATCCGACCCCAATCCTCCACAGGCAACCGAATCCGTTTGAATTTGGACGGGCACAAATCCTAAGGGACGGAGCAGATATCACGATTATCGGTTGTGGACCACACGCAATTGCAGCTGCGCTTGAGGCGGCCGAATTGTCGCTCTCGCAGGCGTCTGTTCGCGTTATCAACATGCATACAATCAAACCATTGGACACTGCAGCAATTGTCGCAGCGGCTAGAGAAACCAAGGCTTTGATAACAGTTGAAGAACACACGATTCAAGGCGGGCTTGGCGGCGCCATATGCGAAGTGGTGGCCCAAAAACAACCTTGCCCTGTCACCTGTGTTGGCGTGCCTGAGCATGTTCCAAGCCGTGTTGGGGATGAGAAAACACTTCTGGAACAATGCGGTATCAGCGCTCCTAGATTGAGAGATGCAATTCTGCGCCACCTAGCCCTTCCACAATGAAAAAAGATGGAGTTTGTAATGAAAGCAAATGATTTTTCGAGCTATTATACCGCTCTATCGCAACCGGGTTCTTGGGAGGATCCACAAACCGACCGGTCGCGACGAATGGTGACTGTGCCGCTCCTATCCTATTTTAATAATATTGCGTTTGCAGGACTGAATGATCTGTCAAAAGGGCAATTGAATATATGGCGCAACTCTTACCCGCAAGAGGCAGTCGCCAATTTACCAGGTTACATTGATGTGGGAAGGGTGAAATTCAGCTTTCCGCAGACCGACGGCGAAACTCCAGACAATATCCGCTGCGATGGGCAACGGATCGTCCTACCTGTGGATCAATATGATTGGATTTACATGCTATGCAGCGCAGAACGCCGTGTAGAAGATGAGGCAACACTGTTTTTTTCTGACGGCAGCGTCGATTTTGTGCCTTTCTGTGTTTCTGATTTTTGGCCTGGAGCCAAGGGCCGAAACGGCGAAATTGAAGCGCTACGTTTTGACAGTCTAAATTTTCCTCGCCACCGGCAGGTACGCATCGAGCCTGCTATTTGGCGATCACGAATCCCGGTTGCCCGCGAGACACCGCTTTCCGCCATTCGTCTGCCACGCAACGTTGCAGCCCACTTGTTCGCTGTAACCTGCCTACGTTCAGAGGATATTGACCAATGAGTATTGCCACGGATAGATTAGATTTCTGGTTCCACGAAAGCGTTAGTTGCCTGCAAGATTGTATGGCGATGGCGTTAAAATACTATGGTGAAGACCCGATCACGATTCTGGGCGCGCGTTGGTCCTTCTTTCACGATCCGGCCCAAGTCTCACAGCAGGAATTCTATTACCCCTCGCCATATGGTGATCTTGGCAGGGACCTTGCCCCTTTTCACAACCTGAGCGCCCGCTGGCACAGCGCACCCGACGCCAATGCCATGCTGGTAGATGTTGAAAAAGCGCTTCTTGATGGGCGACCTGTAATGTTGGTCGAAGACAACTATTTCATGCCAAATCGCCCAGCATGGCACGATGTCCATGCAGCCCATTTGGTCTTAGTCACAGGCTACGATATGTTAAACGAGACGTATCGAATTATGGAACCTACCCCCCCACTATATCACGGTTCGATTTCACGGGAACAATTGCTGAAGGCCATCGGTTCAGAAAACGAAATCCGCGAAGAATGGCGCGATTACTTTTTTGCCGGTGCGGAACTGAGTTTTCAGTGGATTGATATACACCCGCCCAGCTCCCCACCCCCTCTTGACATCGCCTTTGTTAAGGATGTTCTGGTCCAGAACCTTCGGGATTTCCGAGACCCAGATCTGTCAGATGCCACGTTGAAGGGGCTAACCGGCCTGCGGCAGTATTTGGAAGACGTAGTTTTGCAAGCGCGCCAGTCCGAACAAGCTGCTCAGCAGCGGTTATCAGAGATCTATACGATCGGATGGGCACACCTAGCCCAAACCGCATTGCACGCGGAATATCTCAAGAAGGCCAGTCACGCGTTTTCAAGCGCTGAGTTGTGTGAAGCGGCACGCAGGGTCGACAGCTTGGCAGCGAAATGGACTGCATTTCGGTTGTTCGGTGCACACGGAGCGCATGGTGACATTGGCACGAGTGTCGCGATCTCCGAGATTGCGCGTCGGACCCCGCAATTCGCTCTTGATCATGAACTGGCTCTCGATTCCATCGAAACTGCGATTAAAAATCTGTAACTGCTAAGGAAGTGTACAAAGTGAAGTTGGATTTTGATGTTACACGGGATGCACGAACAGTCGTAATCGTTGCAATGTCAGCACGCTCCGGCTCCAGCTGGCTGGTCGAACAACTAAAGCAATCCCGGGATTTCGTCCATTTTCGTGGCGAGTTGACAACGTTTCTTCGACGGCATGGCCTTACCCCACCCAAAGGAAACCTATCAAGCGAAGCCCTAAACGCAGGTGATGTTGAGAAAGCCGATGACGGATTTCGCAGCGATCTTAGCCTTGAAACAGGGCATCCATTAGATCGAATCATAGATGCCAACCAATTCTGTTCAGATATTCTACGGCGCTTAGCGCTTCAATGGCCAACACTCACGTTCGACAACCGTGCTGTGGATATCGTAACTCAAGCGGTAGACCACGAAATGCAGCAGCTTCGGCCGTTTGACCCGGTTGCGTTTTCAGCTTCATTGCTCGCAAAAATGGCAGTAATTTATCCAATTGATCCTGATTTTTACGATTTCAGCAAGGAACCAAGTGCTTCGGCCGATCATAACTATCCGTTCGACTATGCACTAGAAAGCCCGCCACTAGTGCTGTTCCAACCATGGCAAAGAGCTGATCGCGCTGATATTCAAACAAAGCCTATCATCATCAAAAGTGCCGGGGATGTATACCGGCTAGAATTCTACAAAGCTCTATTCAAGAATGCACAGGTCCGAGTACTGCATTTGCAGCGTAATCCAGCCGCATCAATTAATGGCTTGATGAACGCTTGGTTATCAAAGAAGTACCAAAGCTTTCGCGTAGGCGATCTCAATATTAAAGGATATTCAGATCTTGCTAGTTGGCGGAAAGAATGGTGGAAGTTAGACTTATTTCCTGGTTGGATAGACTATCGAAACAGTGATTTGCCCACTTTGTGTGCTGCACAGTGGGCCACGGCGCAGACATCTGTGCTTAACTGGTGCGAGAAAGAACGGCATCAACCGTTTAAGGCCCATTATGAAGATATGACCTCCTCATCCGAAAGCCGATCTGAAATGGTCGAAGGCCTTTGTGATTGGCTTCAGGTGCCACGTTTTCAACTTACCGAAACTCGGTTGATGAATGCTTCTGTGGCTCCGCGGAAAGCTGCCTGGCGCGATCGCGCTGCAAACATACTCCCCTTAATTTCAACCGCACATATAAAAGACTTAAGTGCACAGCTTGGATATGAAGGTAACGTTGAAGATTGGATCTAATCAGCGTTACCGCATAACTTGACCTTAGATCAGGCTTTTCCTCAATACCGGAAGAAGCTGACCACCTGTAAGGCACCCCAGATAGTCGCAGTTAATTCGAGCGAAAAATCACGATGTTTGCATTCCGAGCGCCGGATAAGTGCAATCCGCCACAGTTACAAGCTATGCCCATCATCTTCATGTCCACGAGACACTGCCTGCTCGTGTGTGTGGCTGATCTCCTGGGCGACCTCCCTGATCTTGGTGGCGGCGAACTGGTGCAGTTCGTCCACGGCCGTCTTGGCCTGCACGTCGCAATCCCCAACCCCCTTGGCCTTGAAGAAGGCGCTCGCAACGGCTTCGTCTGTATTGCGCCAATCGATTGACGTTCCAAGCGACACGTTCTCGTGGCTGGAAAAGCGGGCCAGGAAGAGATCGGCGTCGAGGCCTGTACCCTCGGCGCGCTCGACAATTGCTGATTTGACGGCCTCCCATTTGCTGGCCTCTGGACCTTCCAGCGCGTCCATCCGGTCGGTTCCAAATGCGTTGTTGTAGCGATTGTCATCCACCATATACGTCTGCAGCTTGGCATCGTAGGGGCGCAGAACCGCGACCTGGGCTTTCAAGTCGCCGATCTGAAGCTCCATCGTCGTGCGCAATTCGGGGTTTTCGACCTTGCCGGGCAACCGCTCCATGTCTGCAATGGACTGAAGGATACCTGTTGTCTGCTCATCCAGCACCTTGAAGACGTCTTCGCCCAAATGATCATTCATGAACTGAACGTAGCGTTCCGATCCGGTCACATACGCACCGGACTTCCGGAAGTCCCTGTAACCGGCAATTTCCGCAAGTGCGGAGAGATGCGGGTGGCTTTGTTCGGTGTCTCTGGTGTCGTTGATATGATCTGTGATCCGCGCCTTCAGATCCGCGCCAACCATGTCTATTGTTCCGCCGGCATCGCGCAGGTCCCACAACTCCCGCATGATCGGCTGAGACACATAAGAAGGATTTCTGTTGTCGCCAAAGTAATCCGCCTGCGTCAACAGATAGTCCAGTTGCGAAACCATGATCGTTTCTCCTTCAATAAGCTGAATGGCGTATTGCTGAATGCGGTCAGAAATAAGCGTCGAAGTTTCGGCGAACTGCTCGGATATACTGGCAAGGGAC
This sequence comes from Ruegeria atlantica, assembly GCF_013032505.1. Classification (GTDB taxonomy): domain Bacteria; phylum Pseudomonadota; class Alphaproteobacteria; order Rhodobacterales; family Rhodobacteraceae; genus Ruegeria; species Ruegeria atlantica_F. Next base: position 35,919 of record NZ_WQCG01000012.1, on the reverse strand, counting down.
AAAGCTGACATATCCCGCGCCGCCTCCTGCGCTCTGATCTCGACCTCCGGCACCCCGTCAACGGTCGTCATTCCGGCCTGAACCTGCCACGTGTCCGTGGGTACTTCCTTGACCAGCCCGCGCTCGAAACGGGTTGTTGCTGTCATGTCGATGCCAAACTCGTTCGCCACTTCGGCCTGGATCGAGCGCAGCACATCGATATTCATTTCGCCGGTCATGCCAGTCTTGAGCCAATGCCCGTTTTCGACGCCACGGCAATTCACGATCAGGTGGACATGGGGGTTGTCGGTGTCGTTGTGAAAGACACTCAGGTAGTCCCAGGTGTCGCCAAACTTCCCGCTACCGAACACGCGATCTGCGAACTCCAGACCAGCTGAATGCGCAAAATCAGGCGGGGTGTCGGAAGGAAAGGAAACGATCATGTGGCGGGTGTATCCGAAGTTTGTCTTACCGGTGAAACCGTCATGCCACTCGGAGATGGTGTCCTCGATCTCCTGGGCGTTTAGGGGGGACACACCGTTTTCACGGATATCGAGAACTCCCTCTGCACGTTTGACCAGGTAGTCGATCTGGCGGCGCAGCTCCTTGCCGTTCTGAACCCCGCCCTTTCGGACAAATTTGACAACGGCTTCGGGGCGCCCAAAGCAAGCGCCGAGGCGGGTCTTGATCGGCGAGGCGCGAGACATAAGAAACTTCATCCGGCGCGCGGCCTGCAGCTGAAGCGCCGCACGCTGCGTAAGGTCCCTGCCCTTCTCGGCGGATCGGAACGCAAGCTCAATCAGCTCGGCCGCTGTAAGATCTAGCGCATGAGCCGTCACGCCGCATCCTCCTGGTACTCGTCCTGCAACAACCGACGAATGACGGATTCAGGTTCCCGGTTTCGCTGGGCGGCGGTGACCAGCGCCTTTAGGTCGCGACGCATTTCGACGATCGAACGATGCAGGTTTTCGACGTCACGGCGGTCGTCATCCGTCCAGATCACGGCCCCTTTCTTGGCCGATTTCGCGAGTTGGTTGAGGTTGGTGTATCCACCCTGAACCTGACGCAAATGCTTCTGCCACAGGCCCACCACTTCCGGGTCCGGATCGAGGTACCCGATCAATTTGTAGATTAATCGCTGGATGATCTGGTTCCGGCTTTTGGCACCTAAGGACATCACCGCGCTTTCTAGAAGCGCAATCGCATCGGACGGGAGGCGGACGGAAAACACGGAGGTGTCGGCAGTTTTGTTCATGGTCTTACGATAACTCATCGAGTTTTGTAACACAACCACCTTATCCTGTCAAAGCACCAAAAGCGAACCGCAGCGAATCCGAGGAACCGTTTTCCGAGGATTTGCGGCGGAGTCACTTCGCGATCTGGTGGCTATGTTCCGCGCCGGGGAAAAGGGTCCCGCCCCTTTTCCCAACAACAGGCGCGGTGCCGGTGGACCGGCGCAGGGCAATCACGCAACGCGTGGGCTGCCCGAACAGCGCCCCTCACATTCCGGCACAAAAATTGCAACTCAGCATTTTCGGCGCGCCTGCGGGCGCGCGCATTTTCGGCCGCCTTGGCGGCCCCCCTAGTGGGAACGTCAGCCGGGGGCTGTGGGGGGTCCGCCCCTTGCAGCCCCCGGCACCAAAAGCCGGACCTCACGGCCAGCTCGAAGGATCAGGAATGGGCGGTCGCGAGGCGACCGGGCTGGGGGTTACCCAGCCGCCGCAAGCGGATGGGACAGCACACCCTTTTGGCCTACCCGCAAGTTGAAACCTTCGACATAATGCTACGAAACGCAGCAGCGGATTTTGAGGCCGCGCACAATAACCACCAACCGGGGTCAGCTGGTGAGAGTTTGGGATTTTCCGTTCGCAACCGTCCGGATCGACTGCGCGACGTGCAGTCGGTTTGGAAGGTACTCAAAAAAGCGATTTGTCGAATTGGCGGGCGCGGACACGACCCTGCCGGACGCTTTAAAGATTGTCGCGCGGGATTGTCCGCGCGAAAAGAGCGGGTTGGTGCTGCATAACCGCTGTGGTGCGGGCTATTCAGATCTGGCCCGCCTGTGAATGCCGCCAGATCTGCCGGGCCTGGATTTTGAACCCCCGAGCGGGAATCAGGACACCGTGCCAACGCACGCAAAAAGGCCCGCCAAAGCGGGCCAATTGCTTCCATAGTTGGAAGAGGTAAGGGCGTTTTTTCCGAGTTAACGCGCCTTGCTGATAACACCATCCTCAGAAATGGCGGCAATATGGTTTGGCGTCTTCCGGGACATCTCGACGCCATCGCCGGACATGAAGGCTTCGGTGTATTCGGTGCGCTTGAAGACTGAGCCGTTGATTTCAACGGTGGTCTCGTCACCTTCGGTCTGGCGCGTGACCGACCCATCGGAGTTGAGTTTGATCAGTGCGTCATCGGCGGTCCGAATAACGACACAGTTCTCGGTGATCTGGATGCCCTGCCAGTAGACACCGCTGCTGCGCCGCACGATGATCTGATCCGGGCGCAACTTGATCTGCACATCCTCTCCGGCATCTTTGTCAGCGCATTTGACGACCAGAAACGCCTCCTGCTCACTTGGATCAGCGTGGATCGTGGCGGATGCATTTTTCGGCGGCCAGACATGGGCCTTGTCGCGGGACCGGCCCTGCTTGTCCTTGTGAAACCCGACGTAAAGCTGTGCCGACTTCCAGACGCGGCGAGCAACTTTGGTGATCGCGTTTGATGTGCTTGGGTTGGTCATGACACTATCCAGTTTGAATTGGTTTGCGTTAAGTTCAAGAAAACAATTGTCTTGACAGGCAGGCCGCTTACGCAGCCTGCTTCAGGTCCTCCGGAGCCGTCTCGAAGAGGAAATCTGCGGCTTTCTGTGCGGCACTGGCCGCTTTGAAGATGGCGCGTTTGTCCTCCTTCAGGGCTTTCAGCCAGCTTTCAACATAGGCCGCGTTCTGCTCGAAATCCGGGACCAGTCCGAGGCGGGCGCAGACCATGGCAGAGCCGATCTCGGCCACGAGCTCTTCCTGCGCCCGGTCCTGCTTTGCCATGCCCACCTTGAAGCGGTCGAGCCGGGACTTGTGACCGGTACAGTGCACGGCTTCGTGTGCCAGTGTCCCAAAATAATCCTCCGCGCTGTGGAAGGTCCCCACGGGTGGCATATGGATGTAATCTTCCGTGACGCTATAGAAAGCACGCGGCTGGTCGCTGGTTTTGATCCGGGCGCCCGTGGCTTCGAAGAATGCCTGAAGCCCGGGCTCGGCCGTGGTGCCCATATCGCGCTGATCTTCGGGCTTGATGTAGAACCGCTCTGGTAGGTCGTCGATCTGATCCGCATTGAATACGCGATAAGCTCTCGCATAAGGGATTTGCTCCGGATCGCCGCTGTCGTTCTCGCGCTCGAAAGTTCCGTATTTGACAACCTGAGAGGATTTCTCGCCCTTGCGAACCTGCCCGCCCATCTCCTGCGCCTGGCGGTAGGTGAACCAGTGGGCGGATGTGTACCCGTTCACCTCGGCCGCCAGCCAGAGCATCAGGACATTGATCCCGCGATAGGGTTCGTCGTTCGAACGCAGCGGAAACACAAGACCGCCTGCCGATCCGGTCCACGGCTGGCGCCAGGGCGGCGTTCCCGCCTCGATCGCGGCGATGATCTGGTCGGTGACGTGCTGGTAGATATCGAATTTCGTGGCCATCTCTTCTCTCCTTGAAAGCTGCCCCGAAGAGCTGCCTCTTTTTTCTTTCGGGGTGATGCAGGCCGATGGACCGACCCGCTCTGTTGAATTTGAAAATGGCGCGACTATTGCCATCCCATCCAATCGCGTGCCTCTGCCTGGCGCTTGACGTCCCGCCAGTAGTCCGGGTCGTTCGGGTTCTGGATCGATGGCGGCATAAAATCCAATCCCTCAGGGCCGTAGTCTTGATACTCGGTCTCGTCGTCCTGGATGCCGTTGCCGCTCAGGTGGCCGCAATGGCCGCAGCGGATTGCTGAGTATCGATTGATGCTGCCGCCTTCGACTTCTTCCCAACAGGATTCCCGCGCCGCCTTTCCACAGTCCCGGCATTCGGTCTCCCAACTTTCGTCATCAAGAGTGTAGCCACCGGGTTCGATGCAGGAGCCTGGGTTATCGCAGAAGATGGTCGTCATGGTCCTTTTCCTTTCGTGGTGGTACGATGGCCGATGATCCCGACCTGTCCGCTTGCGGTTTGCTGTGAACACAGCAGGCCACGGAAACGGCCTGCTGGACTGTCCTCTCCCCCCGCTCCCCTCCGCGTTTTTTCCCGGTGAGGAGGGGGGCCGATGGAAAAGATCCGTTTCTGATCCAGGGCGAGGGGGTCAGGCTGAAAAACGGAAAGTTTGCCCGCTTGCGGGTAAAAGCCGTTTTTCTGCTTGAGGCGCACAAAAAGAGAAATGTGATCCGCGCCCGTGGCGCGGGTCTCTCTTTGCGCCTTCCACCACGACGGGATCAGATACGAGAGATTTTCGGCCCCCTGACGTTCGGGAAAAACAAGCGCCGCAGACCGCCTATGGCGGGCTGCGATCGCATGAATAGAGTGAGCCGCGCCTGGCGCGCGGATCTCTCCTGTCTCTTGCAAAAGCCAGTCGCCACCCTTCAGGGCCGAAACAAAGATGTTAGGCCGACCCATTTGGCCACGATGACATGCTGGCTCGGAGAGACAGGATTCATCGCTACCCAAGCCAAAGGGCAGCAGGGCGTGTTTGGTTAGGTGAGGATGGCGGCGCAGCCGGCAGCCGAATAGGGCGCGGTCCCGAGCTGCAGGCTCGGGATTTGCCCAGCTGATGCTCTCTAAGTCCGAGCACCGGATAAGTGCAATCCGTTATACATACCAACGTTTTTGACGGTGCTGCAGCTTGCTGTCCGGGGCAAAGATCGAGCTGGCGTTTGCCGCGCGACCGGAACCGGAGCATGGGAAAAGGGCGGTTTTGCGCCGCCCTGCCCCGTCCTCAGCTTTGGGTGTCGTCGTTCTCCCGTTTCGGGAAAGCGACCATTTCGACACCGGGGAACATGTTGTGCTTAACCTGGATCGAGGTGATGTTGCCTTGTTCGTCGGTGTTTACGAAAGCGACACCGCAACGGTCCCAGAAGTTTTTGCCATCTTTCTCGCCGGTTTTGACGTTCAGTTTCAGAGTTTGAGTTGCCATTGTTTGATCCTCGCTTTTGCGTGTTTCGATGAACATGCCCAAAGCGGGTACTAAGGGGATGTCAGCGGCTATTTTGCTTCGCGATGCAAAGCCGGGCTTGCCCGGCGGCGGAAAATAGTCGTTGAAGCTTCTGATCTTCACGCAGATCAGGAGCGGCTTTTCCGACTGCCCGCTTATGTTCATTAATGAGGAAACACGCCTGCGAGGTTCTTCACTGGCAACGGGGTGAAACCTGTCGCAACCGAAGAAAGGCAAAAACTTCTGGGGCTGATGCGCGCGAGACGCTTAATCAGAAAACCGCGTTTTCACGGCAACGTCACCTCGATCCAACCAGGGGCGGCACGATCTGATGGACGAACTGCGGGCAGCTTTCCCGACACGGGTTCACATACGCAACGCCGGATCAGGTTACGAGGCGGTGCAAAACCGCCCTTTTCCTCAAGGCAGCGCCTGGCGTCATCTGTAAAAACTGAAAGTGAAGTGGAACGGGTGGTAGAGCGCTAGATCAGCCCAAATTCGAACTGAACCCCATTCGACTGTGCGCCCGAGAGCAACTCAATGCAGTCGTTGCGCCAAGGATAGCAGTTTGGAGCCCCTTGCGGTCATTACAGCGCTGCTTGGGCGCTGCGGATGCATTGGACCGCAAGCAGCCCGAAGCGGACCTTCAAAATCCGACTTTGCAATTCTCGTGTTGCGGACAAGTTAGGCCTCGTATTGCCAAGGTCTCAGCGTCGCTAGCCACTGAACTCTGACATTGGCTCCGCAATTACCATAGCTTGACATAAACCTTGCGCCAAAGACTGTTGCCAAGCTCTGTTTCAGTTCATTTTATCTGACAACGTTTGTGTCGGCAGTTGTCCAAAGAGTGCTCTGTAGTCTCGCGCGAACTGACCCATGTGCCAAAATCCGTAGGCGTTTGCGATGTCCGATATACTCTCCTCTGGCGAGCAGGATACCAGTTCATGGCGCACAGCACCGAGACGGGCTCTTAGATAAAACTGCTTGGGGCTCACCCCATATGTTTCCTGAAACGCGCGACGAAGAGTGCATGCGGATACCTGTATATCTGCACATACTTCACCGATTGAAACGTTATCCATCAAATGGGCCCGCATGAACTCAACGGCTTGTTGCGCTAAACGGGTTCTATTTTTACTGTTTCGCCGATCACCCCATTTTTCGCCTACCACCAGCATTTCCAGAAGCTCTAAGATCATATCACTCTCTTCACTATCAGAGCTTGGTCCGGCCGCTGATCCAATTAGAAAGCGCGCTTTGTTTTTGACTAAGGAATGGAGCTTGCCAGCGTCGCTAACGAAAGATCTCAAAGCGTCATTTCGCACGGTGCTGATATCAAGACCGCAATCGTCGGCGATCCGTTGAGCCCTTCGGATGTCGATGCCAAAGGTCAGGCCTGTGAGCGTTGAATTGCTCACGCCTTCAAAAGGGTCTCCGCTACCAAAATTCATCAGAGCGGTGTCTGAGGGGGAGCCGTTAAGCCAAGTCCGTACACTCCCTTTGTCTGGTAAGCCAAACGCTAGAATGTCAGGGCGAGAAACACCGGTTTGGTACACAGCCTTGTCAAACGACAAATCAATCATTTGAAGGTTAAGACCTGCCCAAACGGATACCGAAGAGTTCATAGTTCCCTCTTCAATTTGGCGTAGCTCGACATCCCATTGGGACAGTTCGCGGAATTGCGAAGGGTCCTGCAAAAAAAGTGTGTTTGGGGCGTAGGTTTTTTTGGAGGCTGATCGTTTTTTGATGTCGTCCATTCCGCCTCGCAGGTAGTTTTCATGAAATGTTATTCGAATATGTAGGCTTGGACAATTGCAAGACAAAGCACACAAATCGAGAGGGAAGAGGTTCGGACGCCCATCGTTGCCTGACGATACTGCGCGCACCGAACGCGTCGTAACGCTGCTAACCAAAAGCGAAAAAGAGTTGTTGCGCTCACAGGCTGAAGATAGCGAACTCTCCCTTTCAACCTTTTGCCATCATCTGATCCTTGAAGGTCTGAAAACAAGTAAATCATGAAACAGGGGTATCTCATGAAATCAAAACTGTTCCTCTCCGCGCTGGTCTTTGCCGGCTCCGCTATCACGGCGGCAGCTCAGGACAGCAATATCGTGCATGATGCGGAATATTATGTGCTGAAGCAGCAAAACGAAGCCGTTTGGGTCGAGAACGACGCACAAGTTGACCAACTGCTGGCCGATTTTCGTGAGAAGAACGGAGGGAACCCACCAAACATCTTCTACATCCTTATTGACGATATGGGTTTTGGCGACATGGGCATGCCCGAGATGAACGCGATACGCGGGTATTCGACGCCCAATATCAACGCGCTAGCAGAGGAAAGCATGCGGTTTGCGCGCATGTACACCGAGCCTTCCTGCACACCGTCTCGGGTCGCCTTCATGACGGGTCGCCAGCCGTATCGTAATGGGATGGGCGATACCGCCGTTGATATTTCGGGTTTTGGCCTTGCCGATGAAGAAGTCACAATTGCCGAAGTTCTGAAATCCGTAGGCTACAACACCTCGCATGTTGGCAAATGGCACATGGGCGACATTCAGGAATCCTGGCCTACTTATCAGGGCTTTGACTACGCCGCGTTCCCCATCCATCAACAGGGCCAGCTGGCCATCTTCAACGAAGATGCAGCCAAAGAAGAAATCACCATGGCCATTGGGGAAGACAACTACAACTCCAAATACACGCTGGATGATTGGTTTCGCCCTGATCCGGGACACATGATTACCGGCCTTGAAGCTGTTATTGGCGGGGAGGTCCGCGAAGTCCATATGGAACCGGGTGAGAAATGGACCCAGGACAAATATAATGAAATGAACATCCGCTATCAGGCACAGGCGATGGAACAGTTGCGCCTGCTAGCAGAACGGGATGAACCGTTCTTCCTGCAATACTGGCCGCTTGTCCCTCTGTCGACAACGCGCACGACGAGAGAGGCGTTCACGACACCCAACGGCGGTACATTCGTTGAAAGCATGGAAGAGCTGGATGAATGGATAGGGGTCATTCTGAACGAAGTCGATGCGCTGGGGCTCAGGGACAATACCCTAATCGTTTTGATGGGCGACAACGGTCACTTCACCAAATATGCCCCCGGCAGTGGGTTTTCGCCGCTGGTCTTCCGCGGCGGCAAGGCCGATACGTCTGAAGGAGGCGTTCGGGTGGACGCGTTTGCCCGCCTGCCCGGCTTGATCGAGGGAGACTCGATTGTATCTGACATTATTCATATTTCTGATTTGTTCACGTCAATTGCGCGTATCGGTGGAGCGATGGATGCCATCCCCCGCGACCGGATCATTGACGGTGTCGATCAGACGTCCCTGATGTTTATTGGCGATACGCATGGGCGCAGGGATCATGTACTGATCTACTCGATCAATTCGCTGAAAGAGGTGGTAAAGGAACACATCAAACTCAAAGTTCCGGCCAAAGGTGAAAATGCTATCGTGGCCAAGTTCTACAACCTGTTCCGCGACCCCCGCGAAGAACAGAGCGTATCGACCGAGATCGGAGCATGGGCTGGACATGAGTTTAACCGCATTATTGCCCGCCACCTGAAATTCAAGGAAATGTACCCCGATCAACCGGCCGCGACTGGACGTCCCTATGAAGGTATCGTGAACCTTCGCCCTGAAACCGTCGCAGCGGTGGATGCCTTTGTCGCCAAGCGGGACATTCAGCCCGACTAAAAGGTGAAGCTGATAAAAGTAATGCAAGCCCCGCATCAGATAATGATATGCTTGATGTGGGGCTTGGCATCCACAACAAAAATTCTGGAAGCAATATGAAAATCCAAGCGCTTGTCCTTGCATTGGCGACTGGCATTGTTGCGGCCCCAGCAATCGCCGATGAAAACGCTTCAAACCCTTTGGCCGCAGTCAATAACACGGACATCCGGTATCAGTATTTTGATTTGGGCAACGGTGCTGACAAGCAGGACGCCTTTATAGATGGCGCATACATGCTGCGGCCTGATCTGAAACTGAAATATGAGTTGCACTACAACTCAACGGATGTGACTGGAACTCGGTTCACTGACTTTGAGAAATTGAGCCTCAAAGCGATCTATTTCCCTTCTCAGAGACCGCTCAACGAAACGTGGGCCATCAAGTCGGCCATTGGCCTGGAGTGGATACTGGACTTTGGCGACCCGGAAAAAGGGATCGGAACCGGGTCCGATCAAATTGCGCCTTTTGGCGGGTTCGCCTTTGCAAACACAAAATCAGGGCTGACGCTGATCCCACTGCTCCAGCATTTTGCTTCATACAATGGCCCGACGGACATAAACCAAACCGCGATGCGGTTGATTGCGCTACAACCGTTTGGCGATGGGTACTGGGCCAAGGCTGATATCAAAGCACCATATGACTGGGAGAACGATGCTTGGCCAGCGACCGCTGAGTTCCAGATTGGCAAGAACCTCAGTCCTGGCATCGCAATTTATGCTGATTTCCTCATCGGTATAGGTTCCGACCGCCCCTACGATAAAGGTGCCGGCTTAGGTTTGCGTTTCAACTACTAGTTCACCCACACCCAACCTCGGCGAAGATCATCTATGTCACAGGCCAGAACTCTGTTCAGCCAATTGTTTTCTGCGTCTATCTTGACCCTTCCTGGAACTGCCTTGAGCCAATCCCTGCCCGCTCCGGGTCGGTAGGAAATAAATTGGCGTCACGCCGCATCATTCTATCTGTTCACTCCGCTATGAACTCGGGGAAGATCAACAGTTTCTGGGCGATCCGCTGAGTTGGATTTGAACCTTGAAACTGAATCCGTCGTTCGCGCTTCTAATTCCCAGCCAGCGATGCTTAGGCCCAGAGTTCTGAGAAAAGAGACTTCTATTACGATCTGTACCCAAGACTTTGCAAAGTCCGCTGTCTGCGCATTGCAGTCATTCGGGCATCGCGCAGCATCGGTCAAAATGGGCTCGGTGCAGCCATTCTCTGCGACGTCCCCAATTAGTCGAATGAGCCCATACCTGCCGCCGACTAGACTTCCATTCTTTGCATGTGCGGAGCGTCGCGAACCACGCATTCCGGACGTTCGGTGCCAGGTAACGAATCTTGGGTGAGTGGACAAACCGGACCTTGCCTGCGCGTGTCACAGAAGGCCATGGTGCGGACAAGGACATCGCACCCCTCACTGTGGCTGCTCCAAGGACTGTTTTCTCCGATTTGGCTAGCAAAACAAGTCTGCCTCGACCAACTACTTGGTGATGGCATCGAAACACTCTTTGCCACGCGGGTTGATATGACGAAGAAGCCAGACATCACGTGCCATTTCTGGTACTTTCTGCTGTAGCCTGAGCTCGACCAAGCAGGTGTCTAGGTGGTCGACCGCAGCAGTCAGGTCGGGCGGGTACGCTAGAGTGGTGCCGATTTCCGTGATCTCGCACTGCACGTGAACAGTGGTTGGACGACTTGACAGAGAACTTGGCACTACAGCACGATAGGGCATATTATTCGTTGATTTATGAGTTCACCATGACAGACGTTGACACCGCCCAATCACTGATAGCCAGCATTCAAGGTCAATCCAGTCTTTTGCTTTCGTTGACCACTGCATTGCTGGGTGGGGCGGCAGCTTTAGCTGTACAGCTCAAAATTCGGGAAGGTCAAATTCTCCCGCTAAAGCTCAATTGGTTTTTCATTTTTGGCATCGTGTTACTTGGTGTTTCCTGCTTGTCATCGTGGGCTGTTTTGGGAGCCTTAATTGACAAGACCCCAGTGATCATGTCGCTAACGTTCGAAGGGAAAGAGTTTTCGGAAATAGAGCAGATCAAGCAAGCGACAGCACTAACCCTCATGGCCAATTTGCAGTTTTTTAGCTTCATATTTGGAGCACTCTTAACTGCTGTAGGATTTATTCAACTAAAGAGGTGATTGTACCGTGAAACGGATCTTATTGGGCTTTTTTGCTTTTTTGCTATGCTCCCCTGTATATGGACAGAGCTTTTCTGACGATCCCAGCAGTGCACTTGGTGAGGCCTCGGCATTAGCTCAAGAAATAATAAGCGATCCTCTTAAACTGGAAGGTCTTCAGTCGATCGTTTTTCGTTACAATCGGGCAAGGATTGAGAATAGTCCGGCTGGGTATGAACAATCTGATTGGTTCGACAACCAGGTTCGACCGCTGCTGTTTGACATCAATTCAAAATCAATCTCTCTCGACGAGATTACTCCTCTGCCTGATGAACAACTGACGCAGATGCTGGCTGCCTTTGATCAGCAACAAACAGATTTTGAGAACTATTTTGACAGCGTCAAATTTGGCGTTGGACTTAGTAATATTTCCTCGGATCAGATGTTGTCATATTTATCTGCATACGCGGCTATTTCATACACAGTAGATAGCAGCCTGTGGGAGGCACTATCATCACTGACAGGTGTATGGCCTTTGTGTTTCTGGAACCAATAAGCCATGTTGACAATTGACGCACCCAAAGGCGGATGGCGTTCATTCCACCAATCAAAGCTTGTCGCAGTTATGGACCCGTGTGAGCCCTGAGCTGCCTTTGATCACTCACCAGCTTTTTGCCCATGCGGCGCGTCGCGAACCGCACTAACCGGACAATCGCCACGTTGGCGCGCGCATCAGTTGTCGGAAGAAATGAAGCCAACACCCAGTGGTAAAATGCGCCCGACAGCGTAGGGTTGTCGTTGCGGAGGGCGCCAGTGACCAAGTCAAGGAACTGCCCCTGTTGTCCCAGTCAAACCTGTCCAAGCTTCCTAAGATCGGATCGCTGATCCTCACCCGAGGTCTGCCACCGATTTTGGGCAGCAAGGCCGTGTTTTTTGCCAGAAAGGACATGCAAGTTCGTAAGAAATCCGAAAGCGACGTTGCTAATGCAGTGGCTAACGATAGCCGTCAATTGGAGCAGCGGAGCCAATTCTTAGGGAAAACAAGGACACCCAGGTTGCCATTGGTTCAAGGTAAACACTAAACGCTAACTAGCTAGAAATAAGCCTCTTTTGATTTGATTTTTTGATACCAACGAAAAGGAACACCCAAAAAGCTTGAGATTGAAGTAAACGCTGGCTACTCTCGATTCATTATTTTGAGTTACTGCTATGTTTTTTGATCCTAGTGGACACGGTTTTGAAGACTTTCCTGCGCTTGCGCCCCTAGAGCTGATTGCAGATGACTTGGATATTCGCCTCGTATTGTATGGAGGCGCCGCTTCAAGGGCTATGATGCTAAAGATCGCCAATTGCTCCCCAGACAGAGCAACGCTGTTTGATCTCGCACCATTCTCATCGGACTTTGACCTCAGACATGACGGCAACCGGGAAAAGACATTTGAGTTGAAGAAGCGCATCGCAGAAGAAATACCATTTGCCAGTTGGTTTCGATGGTCCGCATTGGACGCCGAGCAATCCAAAGTTGCAAATCTTGCCCGCTCCAAGAGCACGATCGTTCCCCTACGGCGGATCGAAATCGGAAATCGCGGGAGCACGCGTGTCACACCAGAGGCAATGGACGATATCGAGGAAAAGAGGGTCAGTTTTCGACGAAATCCAGCGTTCGAGCAAAGTGAAATGGCACGAAAGGGACGTGATGTAGAGTTCTTTGGAATGATGCTAGCGTTTTATGCGCTGTTGGATATGAGAGAAATATTTGGAAGCGGTAGCCTCACGATAGAAGAAGGTGATTCCCAAGGCTGGATGTCGTCGAGCAGTCTGAAACGGCAACTGGCGCTGTTTGAGGATAACCCTCTGCTTGCGGCGCGATTCTGGAACATGTTGGTCAACTTGTGGACGAGGGCGGGTTTCGAATTGGCCGAGGAATACCCCGTTTTGAATAGTATATTGGGTGCCGCATCAGAGTCGCCGCAATTGGCAAGTCTTGTCTCATCCCTGGGAAATGAACGCGGATTGGCAACTAGTAGAAACAACACTGTAGGTGATCTTCGCGTTCCTTCGAAAATTCCCAACGTACTTGTCGGCGATGAGGCGCAAAGCTTTACCGAAGAGTTTCTTGCATCCCTTCCTGCCTCGCGACATTCAGATGGGGAGTCGCGGCCGGTTCAGTTAGATCCGGCATTTGATCTCATTGCCGCTGTTCCATCAATCGAGATCGAACCCAACCAGCAAGCCCCTTCCGAACGCGACGACTTCGACCCGTACTATAGCGCTGCCGACGAAGAGTTCTTCGAGCTCGCTTGGGTGCCCGATGGCACAGAAGTGTTGAATCCGAATGGGATCACCGCTTGCGTAATCCCCCATCCTGGTCCTTTCGAATTGCCCTACACATTCGACTTGCCAGCGGTCGGGGGAGTGTTTCCAGGTCATCGCCCGTGGGTACGCATTCGACTCGATGACCTGATCCAACACGGACCTAGTGGAAAAGCTGTTAAGGTGGCCATACTCATACTGCAGGTGCCGCCGGGGCAGGAAAAATGACCTTCAGTTCTTACGGCTTGAAGCGGATCTCGCCGCAGATATTGGATCACTCAGTTGTTGTTCTTCATGGGATTCGGCAGACTCGCGACGACATACAAAGTCCATTCGCCGACGCTCTGGTCGCCACCGCCGGAACGGACGCAACCATCTATACGTTTGGATACGATCATACGCAGCATCTGGACAGCAGCGGCAGTAAACTTGCTCGAGAACTGAAAGACCTGCCGGACGGCAGGATTGATTTGGTCGGATATTCAATGGGTGGGCTAGTTGCCCGAATGGCAGCGACCGACGGACCCGATGTAGAGGTCCACACAATAGTAACACTCGCCACTCCCAATCGAGGGGCGTTAAGCAATGCTCAGCTGACCAACCTGGGTCAATTTACCAAAGGCGTTCTCAATAATCTGATCTCACCGCTTGCGCCGCGCACGAACGGCGTCAATGACTTGACCAGGGTGCCCGAGTTAATGCGAAACCGCCGCGAACAAATGGAGCAAAATAAGATGAGCCCCGCAGCGCGTTATGCGAGCATTCCGGCGCTTTATTATAACGTTAATCGAAGCTCTTTCACGTTTGGACCTTCAATCCAGATGAATGCTGTGCAGGCTGCAATCGCTGCACTCAACTTGAGGAAACGACTAATCGAGATGGAAAAGTCCCACGACGGAATCGTGACAGAGAAATCCAACGAAATTACCCGGCAGGACACTCACGAATGGGCGGAGTTTCACCTCTCGGTTCCTGGACCCAATGACGAACCAAGCCGGTGCCATGCCGTTATACCAGCCTGTTCGGATAACGATCATTGTTCTGTCGTTTCGGATCCACAAGAATCAGATAAAGTCGCAGAGCTTGTGTGGATTCTCCTGCAGGAGCCAGACTGGCAGGAGCTAAAAAACCCCCGTTCCCCGCACTACAATCGCATTCGCATCGATTTGCATCCATGAGGTCGATGACGTGTTAAACCTGCCGCTGTATCAGTAGTATCCGGCAAGCAAGTCATAGGGGTCGAATGCCGGACGGTGCAGTGGCTTAAAGAAGGCGAAAACCGCCGTTCGTGTCTTCTGCTGCAGTTGCGCCCGAAGAGCCCAAAGCCGCCTTTGGTCACGCTTCGGTCTATCGCGAGTGCAGCAAGTCGCGAACCGCAGATTCCGGACGTCCATCGTCAGATGGCAAAGACAGGTGAGCGGACGAAACTGCCGTTCAGTCCAGCAAAAGCAATGTCTGCTATCGCAGCCTATGGTCAATGACCGAGACTTTGGCGGTTTCTAGCATCTTTGTACAAAACCACCAGAAGTCACCGAGGGTATAGAAAACTGGCTTTGTTGGTCAGTGCTTATGACCTGCTACCTACCCTAAGCCAGAACAGAGGGTCTTATCAAACCGTTGCTGCACTCTATGGCCCGAGTTACGCATTCTCTATCAATAAACTATTGGACTGGTTAACCCCATGACTGCAATGTTTTTGTTTTTTGGAGGAACCCGTAGTTGGTAATATCGGATGAAGACAGCGCCCGAGCGTGGCTAAAGACCCAATCGCACTCGGCATTGGTCGCGTTTTCGGCACGTGCAGCGTTGCGGGCTCTTCCAAGATTGGGTGATGAAAGCGAAATTCAGATTTCCAAGCTTTTGGGGCGTGTTTTCCGCTCTTCAATAATCTCCACCGTTGCAGCAGCGGAGGTTTTGGATGGAGAAGAAGAGTTCCTGAAATCCGCCTTCTACTCAACAGCGGCTGATACGTGGTCAGCCTTTGCTGACGCCGTGTTCTCTGCACACTACGCCGCTCTTGACGAAAGCAACCCGGAAATCGCTGTAGATGTGTTGAGTTCTTCGGTGCTGTTGCGTGCTGCGGGCTACGATGACGATGACAGCGACGAGGCGGGCGAAAAGACAGTGGAATGGAGCGAACTCGCGTACCGCCAAGCAGACTCGGATGCCAGATTACTTGAGAACAGTCGTCCCGCACAGTTGTTTCAGCAACCGCTTTGGCTGAGCGCGTCTATGCCGGTAACGCTGGCAACCAGCTACGACAAATTGACGGCGTACTGTTCGAGCCAAAACGAACAGTGGGGTGATTTCCTTGATTTCTTTCTCGAGTGGTATTCTGGAATGTTGAACGGGCAACCAATGCCATGGGATTTGCAGCGGCGCGTGGCTCTAATCGACGAGGCGATCTGGGAAACCGGGCTCGAAGCCGTAGCCGAGGAAATCGAGAAGATCCGTACCAAATTCGACCTCGAAATGCGCGTCGAAGAGCTTGAGGCCGAGCTGCGCCACGCCACTGTCAACCGGCACGGCATTGGTGGCAACATGCCACCCGAACCGCTCCACGATGCTCCTATCGCGCAGGAATTGGTTATCGTTTGGCAGCCATTGGAAGAGCTCAAAGACGAAGTCGCCAAAGACGATCCTGACCCAACACGTCTGCAAAAGATCATTGAGGCGCTGGTCACTGCATTAAAAAAAGGCTTCGCATGGTGTCTGAAGAAATGCGACCTGATTGTTGATACCGCGATTAAGTGGGCAATTCCGACGGTCGGAGGCTACCTCGCGCTCAACCCAGAGAAACTAGAAGCGGTGATAGAAGCTGCGAAGAAATTGCTTGGTGCCCTTTGATGTCGAACGAACAGGAACTCCAATCACCTGCTTTGTCCGCAGAGCAGTCAATAGGAGAAAATCGCTGAACGTCCGCCATGCGGAGATGGTGTTGAAAACGATGTGTTTCTGGCGCAGGACAGATCTTGGCTCTCTAAGTCCGATGACCGTTTCTGAATTTTCCATTACAGCGTGAAACCGAGCAGACCGGTGTTTGCCAAGCACTACGGTTTCGCTTGCGAGGCTGGTTTGCTGCCAATCTAAACAGACATACGGCAGGTTTTATTCACCACTCAAACTCACGTCCTATCCTGAGAATTTCTTGCGTTAGTAGATCGCTTACCGTAGTGTCAAATTCAGATAAAATCCCCACATTTGGTTGCGGGCAGAGCAGAGCATTCAATATATGGCTAAGCAAGTGGCGACTTGGCATTGGAAATTTCTTTTAAGACAGATCTCATGCGTCGCGTGACGCTGATCGACAGCGTCGCGAGCCAACGGCTTGGTGACCAAATAGCGCGAAACTTCTTTAGTGTCGTTTCGGATATAGATACAGCGATGCGCGTTGAGGACTTGCCGATTCCACCTGAAGCCTCTGGAGAAGTTCCCAATCTTCGGTTGGATTTCGATATCGGGTCCAGAACCCATTTGCGCACGGCTCCGATTCTTCATAAGGAGACGGACCCCAAGAATTGGCAGCGATGCCACAGACTTCGATTTGAGAATATCATTGTGAACGGGGAGGTAATGATATGACGCTCGAACCAAACTGGGCATCGCCGCCCGGAGCCACCATCGAACGGATTATGAGCTCCCGGGAGATTAGCTACGATGACCTCGCAGACGCCCTAAATATCACTCGATCAGAAATCAGCGATCTCATCGCGGGTGACGTACGAATTGACGAGGAATTAGCAGAGCTCCTTTCCGACGTCGTGGGTTCAACAGCCCGGTTTTGGATCGATAGGGATAGGAAATTTGAATGTGAATTGCGGCGGGTCACAACCGACCAAGCGGATGAACTTATCGAATGGGTAAAGAGTTTGCCCGTCAGTTCACTTAAGGAATTTGGTTTCACAACCAAAGGTCTTCGCGCGGAGGTCGCGGCGAAGGAGATTCTTGGATTCTTCGGATGCAAAACATTCGCAGATTGGAATGCTAGGTATCGCGCTGGCGTGACCGATGTAGCCTTTCGAACTTCGAGTGCATTCCAATCAGATGATATGGCCATACTTGTATGGCGGCGTATGGGAGAAATTCAGTTCGAGAAAATGAACTTACCTCCTTACGACCCAAAACTTTTTAGCGCTATGCTTCCGGAGTTAAAGAAACTTTCGGCGTTCAAGAATCCTGACACCATGGTGCGAAAACTTCGTGCTCAATGTAAGGAAGCGGGTGTGGCCGTGACCACTGCAAGAGCGCCCAAGGGATGTAGGGCAAGCGGTGCCGCTTGGTGGAGTGATAGTGGGAACCCTATTATCCACCTGAGCTTCCGGCACCTTTCAAACGACCATTTTTGGTTCACTTTCTATCATGAATGCGGCCACGTATTGCTGCATCAGGGAGACTTTGTAGATATCGATCACGATGGCGAAGGTGGTGTCTATGACAGGATAGAAAACGAAGCCAACTCATTCTCTTCGGCCCAATTGATACCTGAGTCAGGGTGGGACCGAATATATAGCAGAAGCCTGTCACCGAAATCTCTGATCAGAACTGCCAGAGAGTTCGATATTGCGCCGGGAATTCTAGCTGGGCAATTAGAGAAAAAAGGCATCGTCAAGTATGGCCGTTTTTCATTCTTAAAACACCGATACCGTTGGAATTCGGACCCGTTTGTACCAGAAGTGAAATGAGTTAACCCTTAAAGTAGATAAAGGACTCTGGGCTTTTTTGCCAATTGCACAGGCTATCTTCGATAACTTGCTTGCCCACCATTAGGTAGTTGTCCAGTTCATCAACTTGGGGTTCCAGCTTCGTTGCTGAAATGGAATACTCGCGGTCGCCAAAAAACAAAAATTTGGCGCCGGCAAACGGACCTGTGGCGCCGCGCAAGTAAACGCTTCCGGGAGAGATTGGCGCCAGCTCTAATTTTCCAACCATTGTCAGGAAATCAAACGTCCCAAGGCGGCCAAAACCGTGAACAGTGCTAAAGCTTTTGTACAGCCCATCGAAGGCTTCTTCAGGGTTTTGACCCCTTTCTTGATGAACAAATTGGAGCCGCTCTCTAAATCCCCCCAGTTCATTCTGCCAATTGCTGAATGAGTTGAAGACTTTCGAAAGATGCTTCGGTTTCCTGCTCTCGTACTGGCGGTGGTTTGAATAGCGTCCGGCAGTTTTCCAGTCGTCAAGTGCTGGCGCGTTGTTTTCGAGCATAGCATCGAAGCCAGCCCGGTCGTTGCGATATTGAGCCTCAGTCCATACCGGCCCCTGTGAAAACGAGCCCATCACGTTGGCGGCTAGTTTCCAGCCGTCGGTTACGTGCTTGCCAAATTGGGTGCCCACGAACGTCAACCAAATGGCTTCGTCTATTTCACCTTTGCGAAGCAGAAGGGCGGCACCCTTAATGGGGTCAAAGAACTCGTCGTGCGGGTCTAGCCTGCGATCAGAAATACCAGCCCCCGACAGCCTTCGAACAAAATCTATTCTCCTTAAGCTAGAGATGATCTGCGCCACAAAGGTATCACGCGCAGCTTGAGGTACGATCCCAGGAAGTTTGCCGTGAGTGACCTCAAAATTCGCTAGGGATGCCAATAGTTGGTTAGATTTGTCCCTATGGGCAGGTGCACGCATCTGAGTATGTTCCCTTAATTTCGACTACTTTTGCTCAAAGAACTCAATTCGGTCCAGCAAGAACAGGTGATAGGACTCTTCTTCCAGTTGATACAAGCACTCATGCAGGAATTTAAGACGCTCTGATCCATATAGATGCTTGATGCCTGAATATGCCCTAAGTAGGCAGTCCAAATCTTTCCAGTATGTGGGGGCAGAGACATCCAACGGAGTTTCAAGTGACCCCTGCCGATAGCCTGCTTCAGCCTGAACGAGCCGTTGTATCCAAGCCCACGGATCAGCGTCTGGCATAGCTGGCATGGGTTTTACGCCCATGTACTTCTCGTCCACATATTCCTTGGCATTAGTAGTTGGTTTGGGATCACCTTCCTCATCTGTATCATCGTACAGATGAAGACTCCCTACAGAATGAAAATAAGAACCCAACTCCAGATTCAGTTGTTTCGCCGCAATCTCTTGTAGCATTGAGAATGAGAAAATGTCATGGGGAAGTCCAAGGTATGCATCATTTGATCTCATGTGGACGTGAAGAAATAGTCTTCCGTCTCGGACAACAAATTGCAGTGTAGTGGTGCAGGGGCGATCTTTTGTGGGCTTAGAAAGATCGGAATTGCGCAGGATTTGAATGACGGCATTTCGGGAACCTTGTCGATCTCTTCTGCTTAATAATCCAATAACTCGACCCCATTCAGAATCGCCTGAACCGGATCCGAATAACCTGGGCCCATATGCACCGTTTGCAGTTTCTCCATTGTCGTCGGAAAACTCGCCATAACCTTTGATATAATATTCAATCTGCTGGATCGAGTTGGAGGCAGACAAATACCAGATGAGTTCACCTAGCGCGCTAAATATCCGTGCGCGCCCGACTGATCTGCTAAGTCTAGCTCTGGGATTATTGAGTTCTAGAAGGGCACCGAAGCGTTCTGTGCTCAATCCCTTTTTCGACAAAACTCGATTTAGGTTATCTCCGTTCAAAAGATCTAGATATGTCGCTCTGAGTAGGTCATCAAGTGTGTCAAAATTCCCAGTATGCATTGCAAAAAACCTATTCTTCAAATTCTTGCGGTCGTAATTCTCACAGTTTTTTGTTTGTGGAGGAATGAAACAAGTTGAGGGCTTCTTTTTCCCTTTAAGAGGATTCGTACCTTTAGTCATACCACTAAAGGTTGTTGCTCATATTGAGTTTTTGAACCCCTGCGACAAAGGGTCGGCGATGTTCTACCAAAGAGCCCAAAACCGAAGTTCGTGAACTCAGCGACCTGTAATTCGCATACGTGGAGATCAGGTGGCTTGACAAGTTGCAAGGCAACAGAGTCCAAACCGATTGATTGGCTACTAGCCACTCGGCGAACTTTGCAAACGTCGGCGGTGTGGACCATTGCAGCCGTTCGTTGCACTTGGTTCAACGGCGGCTTTCGATACGCATTAAGTAGTCGCCTACTATTTCTTCCCAGAGTTTTGGCTGAAACATCAACCAATGGCCTCTATTGTGGCCGGAAACAGACACGACATGAACTTCACTCTCAGCGCCCATCTCTTCCATTGCCGCAAGGTTCGATAGCGAGTGTTCAATGCTGTAAAACGCGTCGTCCTCGCCATAAATTGACAATACCGGTCCATCAAAGCTTCCAACCCGCCGGAAGAGTGACGGGTTGATTTCGGGGTCTCCGAAACCTTCTCCCATCCAACCTCCAACGAAGTTAATCACACCGGCAGTATTCTCTGGATCGTCTCCTGCTTGCATGAGGGCTACGACGCCCCCTCGCGAAAACCCTGAAAGAAGGACGGGTTCCGAACTTACATTGGGTTGCTGCTGCAACGCCCGCAAGGCAGCGTTTGCATCGATCAGAGCGCGTTCCGCCCCTGCCAGGGATATCTGCGTATCCGGCGAATATCCTTGCGACCGATCTTCAGCAAAGCCCTCATCGTACAAACCATCAGACCCACCCCGACCACGACGCTGAGGGAATGCGGCGATCCAACCGTGGGCGTTTAGAACATCTGCAAGCCAATCGTTGGCAAAGAACCGATTAAAAGCTTGTGGATCAGTCCCATAACCCGTTGACCCGTGATGAACGAGAGCCAGCGGGAAGGGACCATCACCAGCAGGCGTATAGACCGCGACCGCAAGCTCAACTTTCGAACTGTCTTCTTGCAGGTCTGTTGCAAGGAATTCGCGCGTACCGAGCTGGAACCACTCGCTGGTCGGCGCTGCCAATAAAGTTGTGAGGGATTGCCGCTCCAATATGGCAAAACGATCCTCAGTCGGATAGATACCGCGCAATCGTCCAGTAGCTGAAATTGAATATCGCGCAGCGAAGTCGCTATCGGTGAACACCAGAGTGTCGCCGTCCAAACGTGCTTGGCTGCGGAACCAATTCCGAATGCCATGCTGGCCGCGTCCCACTGAATAGATGACGCTGAATAACCCGTCTTCGCCTTGGCTTTCCACGACGAGAATGTGACTTCTCCAATTGTCCCATCTTCCCGTCCAAACTCCGAGGAAGGGCGAATTGTCGTGGGCGGTGATTTCGATATCGTCGGGCAGGGGTGCGTCCCCCACGAGGATCGATTCCTGTGCCAGTGACTGACTGGTCAAAATAAAAAGTGTGGCGATGGCAAAGATGACGCGCATGGCTGGTTTCCGAATATCGCGGCCCGATACAAGGCATTCCCATTAGAGCACAGAACGTGGGCACGGGCATATATTAAGTGTTTGAGCCACTGACAACTGACATTCCCCATCTTGCAGAAACTCGGGACTTTGGGCTCGGTGCAGCCTTTCTCTGCGACGTCCCCAATTAGTCGAATGAGCCCTTACCGGCCATTGCTGCAAATTCACCTATTTGCAGGTGCGGCATGATGGAGGTCCAAGAGTTGACCTTGCCGATATAGTCGAGCGCTGCGGCGCAGCATTTCCGAAAGCCGCCGTTCGCCAGCGTTACAAATGGCGGTCAACGTCCATGCTTTGATGGAGAATGCGAACGACCACGAGGCCGGCAGAACGTTGCTGTGCGTAGATCATGTGTCGACCAACCAATGCCTTCAGATAGCCGCCACGGATATTCACCCGGCGGCCCTCCTTCCTACCGCTTGCGAGATCTTCGCAAGTTGCGATGATATCATCAGTGTAGATCTGGGCTTGTTCCACCGACCATTCACGCGCCGTGTAGAGCCAGATCTCTTCGAGGTCCGTTTCTGCCAGTGGCGAGAGCAGATAGGTTGGGGTCATCAGGAATGATGCTTCTTATGCATCCTGGCCTGAAAGGCTTCCCGATCAAAGGGGCGCGGCTCGCCGGAATTTTCTCCTGCAATCAAGGCGTCCTTCAAAGCCTGCACCTTGGCTTCCTGCTCTTCGAGAAGTCGCAGTCCTGCCCGCACGACCTCACTTGCGGAGCCGTAGCGACCGTTGCTGACCTGTGTTTCGATGAACCCTGCGAAGTGATCGCCGAGGGACATTGATGTGTTTTTTGCCATGCTTTGCCTCCTATCGCCCATATATACCAAGATTAGGTATTTTTCAATATCACAAGGGGTGATAGGGTGATACGTCAGCAAACTGACGATGGAGTGGACCGTGGCGGATCGGAGGATCAGTCATGGAAACCACACACAAGCTACCCGCCATTCGCGCTCTGCGCCCGGCGTGGAACAAGGGGCGCATCGTCGGTCAGAAGCGTCCTTTGAAACCAAAACACGTTTGGGCAATCAGGGTGCGACTTGAACTAGCCGAGAACTATCGCGACCTCGCTTTGTTCAACATGGCCATAGACAGCAAGCTACGTGGCTGTGATCTAGTGAAGATGAAAGTGGTCGACATCATGGCGTCTGGGCAGATCAAGGAACGCGCTTCTGTTCTCCAATCCAAGACGCAAAAACCAGTGCGGTTTGAAATCTCGCAGGGAACTCGAGCTTCGGTCAAGAAGTGGATTCAAGATCCTTTGATGGTCGGCTCGGAATTTCTTTGGCCAGGGCGATGCCATGAGCGGTTACACATTTCAACAAGGCAGTACGCACGGATTGTCCGCGATTGGGTCACGTCTATCGGACTGGAAGCAAGCGCCTACGGAACCCACTCGATGCGGCGGACGAAGGTTACGCAGATATACAAAAAGACGGGCAACCTTCGAGCAGTCCAACTATTACTCGGACACACCAAGATGGACAGCACTGTTCGCTATCTGGGCGTCGAACTTGAAGATGCTCTTGCCATCGCGGAAGCCATTGAAATCTAGTCCAGCGGGCCGTCGTCGCGGACGGCCCATTGCCCTACAATTGACGACTTTCAGGGAACGGCCCCTTGCGGACCTTCGCCGCGACATGTGGTGCTGCAATGCAGCTTCTGCGAAGCAGACATTCGAAATCATAGGCCGCGAAGCGCGCGGTACCGACTTGGGTTTTCAGCTCAAAGCTCGATCCTAAACCAAGGCAAATCTGTTCGTGTACCACCAAAGCTAGAACTTTGGTTAATCCGAGTTATCCTCGGTGCAGCCATTCTCTGCGACGTCCCCAATTAGTCGAATGAGCCCTTACCAGACCTTCACGATGCTTTGACGCTTCGCTCGTGCAGCAAGCCTCAAACAGCCGGAACCGGACATTCATCGGGGGTCGGTCAGTTGCCTAACCGAAGAGACCCGATCGGGTATTCAACACATCCTAAAGCGTCGATGATTGTGCTAAATGGGGCGCCTAACCGAGATTGAAGCCGATTGAGCGTTTGGACTCAGGATCGCCCCAACGCGACGTTAGCCATTTGTTCAAAAGCCGGTAAAGCAGATCGTGAACCGTCGAGATGTCGGAGGACTTCATGCCGTCAAAGGCGCACGTGACGGCTTCTCCCGCAATCGTCACTTCCACGGCGCCAGGTTTGCGAGTGCACTCAACCTTCACCTGCACAATTTGCTTGGGGTATGAATTTGGCTTCAGCTCAAGAACGATGCCCAGTCCGAATTTGAAATCGCCATCGCTGTAATGGCCAATTGCATCGCTCCAAATGGTTTGCTCTGAAAATGAGCCGTCTTCTTCTAAGCTGTAGAGCGGCACGTAACTACGGAATGTCGTGGTGCCGTCTTTCGTGTGTTCGTAATTCGTGGGCATCCCCAAAAAGTCCCGGAATCCATCCGCTACCATCGCTGCGAATTGGGTGTTTTCTTGAATATACTTTCGCTTTGCATCTTCGCGTTCCGCAAATTGCTGGCGGACAATATCGTATTTTGTTTCGTTCTGCTCGTCGCTCATATCTAAAATTATTCCTTCAAGTCAGTTGCTTCGCATCACGTTAGCAGGTTTCGAAGGGGCCTCAACGCTTGGGTTCGCAGACATCGCAAATCCAAACTCCTGCGCAAACCTGTCGTTAAAGTTATTAGGTACTGAAAGGGCAGCGAACAGCGGCTTGGTGCCCCTGCAACTTCCGTTGCGTCGAGCCCTGAGCAGACCTTCGACAACACCCAAGGTCTCGCTCGTGCAGCAAGTCGCGAACCGCTCATTCCAGACGTGCAAAATCAAGTTTCAGATGGTTGGTGAGCGGGCAAAGCGACAGAACTCTGCGCTCGTGCAAATGTCAGCTTTAGCTAGCCGACTGAAAACTCGTCGATTGAAGAAACAAGCTTTAATAGGTCGGCCTCGTAAAAACCTGCGGCATTGATGCAATTCGTTTCAAGCATCTTCAGCCCGTCGTCCGTGCGACATATATCGATAACGTAAGCGGGTGCGTAATCTGGGTTTGCCTCCACCAGCCTCTTGGCAAATTCTAAGACATCGTCATCGATTTCATGCCGGTAAACGACGCGCGAGCCTTCCTTGTAGAGAGAGAAAGTTACAATCTCATCTCTGACCACCCACAATCGCCACTCTTTTTGAATGCGAACGGGCTTCGTGAACATCATTTCTGTATCATGATGAAGTGAGCCTCTAGGTATCTCGTGTTCTTCTAGGGCGAGAACCTTGTTTGCCAGCTCAATGATTTCGCCAGTAGATTTTACGTTTCCCGGCTCTTCCTTGCTGTCTTCTACTGGGCGTAGGAACCAGTCTTTTCCATCATCGTGAAGTTGTTCGGGAACGTCTCGCAGCGTTAAGAAAAGAGCATCCGCGCCATTGAGAAGAAACGGTTGCCAAGGCTCTTCATGAACAAAGGGTCTTATCTTGAATACCCCGGGTTTTAGGTCGTTGGCCTGCGCGTATCGCCATAGCGTATAAGAACCGAACATCACCACGTCGTTCGGATCGTTGATGGTCGGTGTTGGTGTCAGTTCGCCGATGAACGGAACGACTTTGTGCCATGTGTACGGAATATCCAGCCGATCAAGTGCCATGGCCATTTTCCGAGTGTCTTCAAAATCCTGAAGTATCCATTGCATTGTTTTGGCTCAAATCCGAAAGCGTTGTTCTGCACATAGAGAACACCATCCTGCCAAATGCTCAACAGCAGACATTTGAACTTTGGGGAACCCGTTAGGTTTAGGCTCACTGCCAACTTTCTCTGCGCCGTGCCCAAACTGGTGCGTAAGAGCCCTTACCGGACATTTGACAACACCCAAAGTCTCGCTTGTGCAGCAAGACGCAAAACCGCCCATTCCGGACGTTCAGATCCCAGTTTCGGATGGCAGGTAGGCGGACAAAGCTTACGTTGGCCGAACGGCAGCTATCGATGAAATACTCCTTCGCTTGTGGGCTGCGGACGCCGCATCTGACAGGGCAGCTGGTCGAGTACGAAGCGCAAATACATCGCGTAGCGCGGCACTTCCGGCATGCCGGTCTCGATGGAGAGGCTCTGACAGCACCTCGCCGCGTAGGGCTGTGGCGGGCAGCACCGAGAGCCGTGCGTGCTGCGCGGCAAGAATGGTTTCACGAGAAGTGAGCATTAGAATCTTGTCTGGATCGCCAAAAAGCTAGAGTATTCATGACACCGGTGGCACCGCAACGAATGCGGGATAGTCGAGATAGAGCATTTTGATGTCAAATTCTGATGCATCCCCCGCGCCCACAACAAGCTCGGCGAAATTCTTTCTCCGAGTGTTTCAGGCATCTGTATTGCCCGCCCTACTGTACTTTCTCGCGGCCTTTTTGCTTGGCTGGGCTATGGGCGGACCAGATACGGTCGACGGGAGCAGCGTCCTCTCTTTCCGGTGTGCCCCAATAACGGCATCAAACGTAGCCATTGGCGCAATCATCTATTTGTCGTTCTTGCTGATGCTATTCCTACTTTCCTCGCTGGCCCCCAAACCGGAAGCCTGGCTAACCCGAATAACACAGAGGCGAGGGATCTTTGTGGGATTGTTCGCGCTTGTCGGCACGGCCGCTGTTGTATGTGGGCTCTTTTTGGCCGCCTTCTTGGGGACAGGTTGCAATTCGTTCCTTCAAGACCTTTCGTCCATCGCGTTGGTTGGAGTTCTGACCGGTGGTTTTCTTCAGTTGATGTCTGCGGCGGTCAAGCCGAATCCGCACAGCGAACGTGACAAGCGAATTCTTGCGAAACAGCAGGAAATTGCGCGGAAAAGAGCTGTCGAGTTGGGCGTTGATCCTGACGAGGCGGCCGCGGAAACAGAAAAAATCTGGAACGAAACAGGTAAGGGAATCGGACGGATAATGGAGAAGGCGCTCGGCTTTGTCGCCGCGATTTCCGGCAGCGGAGCACATGGCGGCCTGCTCTTCGTATTTGGCGCTTCGTTCTTCATTGGGTTAGGCTTTGGAGTTAGCGGACCGACCGTGTCAGTTTTATATTTCATTCCACTTCTATTGGGGCTTGCAGATGCAGCCACCCTGCTGACATTCCACGCTCTCCTCCGCCGCGTAGGCGAAAGCAAGCAGCTTGCGTGGGCAGCAGGTGTTTCACTTCCAATTGCTATGGTCGGCATGGTCTACAAGGCGATACTGATCGTCACGGGCGCCGCTGCGCTCGGCTATGCTGGCGGGCCAGAAATATTTTGGACGGTGTACGTCGAGGCAACACAAGCAGCACCTTTCGGAAGCGGATTGACAGTGACCGTCATACTGCTCGCTAGGGTGGCGTGGCCGCTGCTCCTGTTGGCGGGCCCTGCCGGTCGTGAGTTTTCGCAGGGATAATCGGCACCAAGTGGCTGTTGCCTCCCCACCACCCAGTTCGCCACGATCAACCCCGGTACGCTGTCACGCGCCTGCTCTGCGTCGCGGTCGAGCCGCTCGCGACCGCCGATCGTCTAGCCCTGGATGAGGAAGGCCTCGCCGTCGATCTCGACGCGATCGCCGGAACGCGGGGTCAACACCCATGCGTTGCGCCGATCCAACCGTTTGGTTTTAGAAAGCTGCCGTTCGCCGCGCTGCCGAAAACTAGAAGTCTGGGCTCGATGCGGTCGTTTTCTGCAGTAGGCATCAACATATCGAAAGAGCCCGTACCGGCCTTCCCCGCGCAATTGGGGCGCTGCGAGTACTTCGGCAGGTCGCAGGACAAAGTGGACATTTGTGCGATTGCCGGAATACCTGAGACCGTTTGCGTAACGCTAGCGCTCTTTCCATTGATGCTTGTAGCACTCGCGCACCTCAAGTACTTCAATCATGTCGTCAGATGTTGGCTCCCGTCCGATCTGCAGACTCACCTGCCAAGCCAATTGAGGCTGATCTCTGAGCACATCTTCACCAGCCAACTTGTATCGATGCGTTACCTGAAGGAAACGTTCGTCTTTGTTGCCGAACCGAACCACACCAACGTCATCCACCTCAAGGTGGTCAAGCCGCCCGTCTACATCGTAGAGAGTTTTGAGGTCGCCTCCTCGAAAGTTCACATACTGCTCACTGATGGTGCCTGGGAGAGGTAACGTTTCATCGTCGTAGACTGTTCCAAATTTTGGTTCCGAAAATGACTTCGGGAAAACGGCCTCGCGCTTGAATTCGTCCAGTTCTATCTGCCGCTCGTCCTTTTCCAAAAGAGCAAGCGTACCTGACACAGGAGACCCGTCTTTGAAGTCTACATAAATGTGCGGTAGATCATTCCACTTATCACCCTTGTCATCAATCACCAGCATGTCTTCGTAGCGAATGATGCCGTCGAGGGTAAACATGGCCTGGTTCTTTAGAGGCAGCCGTTCCCAATAGTCTCTAGCCAGTCCAAGCTTCTCACGTATTTCACGTTCACTTTGCGTTTCTTGTCTGTGATGGTCGTAGGGGTTTTGAAGCGGATGCGGGGGGTCGGCTAAATCAAAAGTCTTCCCGATTTCATCAACAAATGCATAGCACCTCTTGAGTAAAATGATTACACCACGCGGGTGAAGTTCAGTAACCTCATAGCTCTTCCAACGGGGTCTTTCGTCAAAATCAGCATACTCAGATTTGTAGGGATAGTGCCGATCCTTGGAGTCCCTCACCAGAATCCAAGAATGCCTAGAATTGTCGTCAAGCAGCCTCATTACGCGGTTCTTGTTCGTGACTTCAGTTCGAATTTCTGTCGAGCGTGATCGGCGTAGCCGAACATTCGATATCCCGAAGAAGGTGAATAGAATTCTATCGTTTTTTGGTTGGTGGAGTTCGGTTTCTAAGGTGGAGTTGCCCCAAAGGTAGAACTCCAAAACGCCAAGCTCTGTAAGCTGATCGCGGAAAGTATCGTAAGTTTTCTTCGAAAAATTCGTCGCCGCCGCCAAGATGTATCCGTAAGGGGGGTTATCCGGATCAATGTCAGCTAGGATTTGCTTTATCTTGCTCGGCGGCACCCTTTTTTCCCGCTTACATTGAATCATCCAAAGGTTGCCATCCATTGGTCGGATGACCTCCTTGCCTTCGTCATCTACCGTGGTCGTTGTTACGCGCTCATAGGCCCTGATATCGAAGCCGTCATCATCGCCACCCTTGCCGGTTGCTTCAATCGTCTGCCAATCACGGAAGTCGTAGATTAGCTCACGTACCAAGTCCTCAAATCTCTTCGGGTCCAGGTCCTCAAAGTGTATCGGGTTTGTTGTTCTCGTAGGTTTTGCTTTGCTCATAGCCAGAAGCAATAGCAGTCTCTGCGAAATCTAGAAACGGCCAATGCCCGCATTGCAGGTGCCGCGGAGTTACACACAATCGCTGCTTTAATTTTCGGCTTGGGACGTTCGCCAAACCTTGCAAAGTCCGCTATTCGTTGCCTCACGTAGGTCGAGCAAGCTCTTTCTACGCATGGAAGTTCTTTGCCCTAATCCAGCCTTATTCAACTCTTACAGGTCGAGATCCGAGTCGCGCTTTCCGCCATTCCAACCGCCGAAGCACGACGCTAAGTAGTCACCCATTTTGAAAGATATGATCAGCCGGAGATTCTAATGAAATTTGTTGCACTCACGCTTATTGCATCTTTGACCCTCGTCGGCCCCGCCATCGCTTGGCCTTGGGGTAACGATAACGAGCTAGATTTTTCCTCGGTTGAAACGATGCAGAAATCACTCGAAGAAGTGACTGAGAGCATGTCGCCCGACGACAAGAAGGCATTTGGGCAAGCGCTGATTGCGATACTATTGGAGAACAATCCAGTTACGAGTGCAGTCGAACCCGGCCTGCCTCAACTCATGGCAATGGGACAGCTTGGCGACAAATTCTACAATGGCATGGGCGTCTGGATGTCCGGGGTTACGGTCGACGACGTGAAAGTGAAAGCAGCTGAAATTGCTACGCGAAAAGCAGATCAGGCGGGCGTTGCTGCGAAAGCCGAAGCTGAGGAACAAAAGGATGCAGAGGCGCTTTTTGCCCAACAGAAGTGTTTGGATGAGCGGATTGTTATTTCGAACATTCGTGTAGAAGAAGGAGACTTCTCCAATAATTTAGCCTTCGATATAACAAACAATCTGCCATTTGCAATCAGCGGGGTTCAGTTCGAATACGTTGTGAAGCAAGAAGGCAGGTCAGTGCCAATTAACAAAGATGGTAGCTCCTTTTCTGTTTCTGGCGGCGTCGAACCGAAGGAGACCAAGTCCCTAACCTACTACTATCACGGTCCTATGGGAGATGCCGGAAAGACGTTTGTAGAAACCAAGATGATAAACGCCTTTGACGCAGTCGAACTTCCGTTGTTGGATACAAAGACCCGCTATATTGGTAGACCAGAGGGATTTTCCGATCAGAAGTGCGAGTGATCGCACCGACAGCGCTCAAATTATTCACTCTGCCATTCACGCCCATTGCGACACAACGTTCTCGCCTGCAGCGATCCGGCCTTTCTGCAGGATTCGTTCACCCAAGGTCTCAATGACGGGGTGAAGGAAAGTTAGGTTGGATAGGTCGATTTAATTTCGCGCCGTCATGTCGTTCGCATCGGGCTTGTGCCCGACCAGCAGTTTGATGCGAAACCTCTCAATATCAAACTCCCGCTGCGCGGCATTGACCAGCTTACGCCGCAACCCGTGTGCCCCGACCTTGCGCCTGGCCGCTTTGTCCGCAAAGCTGCCGCCAATTGGAAACAGTGCCGCAACCGCAGCGAATGGCCGCTTGGTGGCGCCTTTTCCCGAAACTTGCAGCCACCTACGAAGGCGAAGGTTGCCAAGAATGACGTGATGCGAACACCCCTATCTGGGTGATCGGCGGCGCCATCTTGGTTTACTCAACCCGTTTTCTCTTCCTTTTCCTGATGGCGACGAGGCTCTGGTTGAGCCTGAGCTGTCCGGCTTGATGCCGCGCGGTCATGGCGCGCAGGACCCCGCCGGGGGATTGGATTGGGGTATCGGGGTGATCGACATTGTTGTCGATGATGAGGACGCACAGGGCGGCTGCGAAGTCTCCCATCTGGTCTACGGCCTCCTGCCAGGCCGAGGGATGAATGCCAAGGGGCACAAGCCTGTCGATCGCGGCGATCACGAAGTCCCGCGGGGCAGGGCATCCGACGGGCATACCGCTTGCGATTGTGGCTGTCGTGACGGTTGACAAGACCCAGCTACACCAGCCGCGCCAGATGGCGGCGCAGGGTGCTTTCGGGCATCCCGTTCAGACGTTCGGACAGGGTGCGGTTTGCGGGGAACACAACCGCCATGCCCGGCTCGGTCGGAATGTCCCGGTCCGGTAGAAAGGTCAGCAAGGCTTTCAGTACGGTCAATGTGCGATGAGAGATGTCGAAATCCGCTGATGCCGTGGTCAGCGCGGACAGCACTTCCCACTTGTCGACAGGCGGCGACCCCCGGCCAGCACGCCATAACTCTTCTTGTCCGTGGCTTTTACCAGCAGCGGCTGCAACAACCCCACCTCGCGGATATTGGCGGCAAGCGCGGCAATGGATGTCTCCGTATAGGCCGTCTCGCTGCCCGTCCGCACATTCTCCGGATGCGGCACCAACCGGCCCAGCGGAACCTGGATCATTTCGAATTTCGTCGTCGTGGTCATATCTAACTCCTTGTCATGACTTTGATTTCACAATCGAAATCACACGACAAAACGCCTCCCTCCCACTTTCGGAGAGAGGCGCTGACAAACACGAACCGGTTGAACAGACCGCCTTCAGGCCACAATTCCGCGCCGCGCCGGGCGGCAAGTTCGTTCAGCGGCACCAGGCCGATTTCCGGAAAAACCCAGCGATTGAACCGGCCGCTTTTTCTGATGGACAACCTCATCGCCAATCCCGACCTGAGATGGCCTGCGGAAATGCTCAGAAATGGTGCCAAACGCCTCCGTCATCCCCGTAACAAGAGCCTCTTTTGCTGTTAGTGGAACAGAAAGTCATCCTCTGTGATGTAGCTCGATAGCACGTTTTCAAGTGTGATACTGCCGCCTTGCCACGTCACCGTGGTGTTCTGCCCGTCGTCCGCGATGGTCAGATCATCAAACGACAGGCTGCCTGAAGTGCTGCTTAAAAACTGGATTCTATCTTCGCCATCCGCAAAATCCATGATCCGATTGTCTCCCTGATTGGAAGCATAGAACAAGAATTCATCCGCGCCTGCTCCACCGCTCAGTATATCGTTTCCCCGGCCGCATATGAGCCTGTCATCGCCCGCACCCCCTTTGAGGGTATCCTCTCCATCACCGCCGAAGAGGGTATCGTCACCCCCGGCTCCGGATAAGATATTGTTTCCCGCATCCCCGAACAGCCAATCATCATATCTCGAGCCCTCGAGGTTTTCGATATGGCGCAGCCTGTCGCCCCGGGCGTGGCCGCCAATGCCAGCGCCGTCAGCCAGGCTCACCATCACCCCTGCGTCAGAGGACGTGTAGCGCGCCGTGTCGCTGCCCGCGCCGCCATCCAGCACGTCCGCGCCCGCTCCCCCTTCCAGCACGTCGTTGCCCGCACCCCCATAAAGCCTGTCATCGCCACCACGGCCAGTGAGGATATCATCTCCGCCAAGTCCAAAAAAACGGTTGGGCTCTTCATTCCCGTTCCAGGTGTCATTGCCTTCCGTTCCCACCTCAGAGGCAAGCGGTACTGCAAAACGCTCGCCGTAAACGCCCCAGCCACTCCCATACTGGTGCCAGGACTGCCACGAAACAACAAAGTCGCCGTCCGCAAGGCCCGTGACAGAGGGGTCGAATTGATTGCTTGTCAGGGTTGTATTGACGAGGAATTCAGAGCCTTGTTTGGTGCCATCGGAAGCGTAGCGCTGGCCGTAAATGCCGTCGCCACTCCCGTCCTGGCCGTGGGACTGCCACGTCACAACAAAGCCGCCGTCCTCAAGGGCCGTTACAGAGGAGAACCACTGAAGGCCCAGCGTATATGCATTGACCCGGAATTCGGAGCCTTGTTTGGTGCCATCGGCAGTGTAGAGCTGGCCGTAAACGCCGAAACCACTCCCGTCCTGGCCCCAGGAATTCCATGTCACAACAAAGCCGCCATCCGCCAGGGCGGTCACGGAGGCGAACCTCTGATCATTTTTCGTATGTGTATTGATCTGGAATTCGGAACCCTGTTTTGAGCCATCGGCCGCGTAGCGCTGGCCGTAAACGCCGAAGCCGCTCCCGTCCTGACCGTCGGAGTCCCACGTCACAACAAAGCCGCCATCCGCCAGGGCGTTCACAGAGGGGTTTATTTGACTGTCCTGCGCGGTCTTGTTGACCCGAAACTCGGAGCCTTGTTTGGTGCCATCGGCAGTGTACAGCTGGCCGTAAACGCCATAGCCACTCCCGTCCTGGCCGAAGGAGTCCCACGTCACAACAAAGCCGCCGCCCGTAAGGCCCGTGACAGAGGGGTCCCCTTGATCATTTGTCGTGTGTGTATTGACCTGGAATTCGGTCCCCTGTTTGGAGCCATCGGCCGCGTAGCGCTGGCCGTAAACGTCCCAGCGGCTCCCGTCCCAGCTGAAGGACTCCCACGTC
Organism: Ruegeria atlantica; assembly: GCF_013032505.1. Taxonomy (GTDB): domain Bacteria; phylum Pseudomonadota; class Alphaproteobacteria; order Rhodobacterales; family Rhodobacteraceae; genus Ruegeria; species Ruegeria atlantica_F. The sequence continues at coordinate 2,727 of NZ_WQCG01000012.1, read as the reverse complement.
ACAACAAAGTCGCCATCCGCCAGGGCCGTCGCGGAGGAGTACCAGGGAAAGTCCTGGGTGGTTGTATTGACCCGGAATTCAGCTCCTTGTGCAATGCCATTGGCAGCGTAGCGCTGGCCGTAAATGCCCCAGCCGCTCCCGTCCTGACCGAAAGAGAGCCACGTGACAACAAAGCCGCCGTCCTCAAGGGCCGTCACAGAGGAAACAGTCTGGGTGCCGTACGTGGTTGAATTGATCCGAAATTCGGAGCCGATGGGTACAGGGGTTGTCATGTGTGAAGCCCTCCGCTGGGTGATGTCTGGCTGGTTTCGGCAAAAGGCGTGGTAAACGGGGCTGACGCTTTATTGGGGCTATCGCGCAGCCACAGATCACATACATTCAGACCTGTCCTGAAAAAGCGTTTCCGCCATCAGGCAAGGTGTCAGGGATTGCCCTGTTGAACGAAACTCCTCAGGACGCCTCTGGCCGTGTCGAGGTGCCAATCCTCTCCATTGCCGGATGATCTTACCGGTTCACACGCAGAGGCAGGCTTGGGGTCGGATTTCTGTCACTGAAAATGCCACTGGTCTTGAATAAGTCTCGCCTCGCGGCGTTTCATCCGACCTGTCTTTTAACTTTCGATTAAGACTCAACCTTTGCAAGTCACGACATTAATGTCAATCCATCTTGCGATCAGGCCTGGATGGGGACCGGCGTCAGCTCACCACCGAAACCCTGTCCATATCCGCAGCACGACCGCATTGATGACAGCGCACCTCGGTGAGAGCCTCCCGCATCCGGGTATCCGGGCCGTGTTTCGCCGCGAGCTGAACAACGAAGATGTCGCCCAGCCGAGCAGAAGCTGTGCTTTGGGTTACCTTACCTGTAGTTGATGCGCGAACACTCGATCACGGCACTACTTCCCGGGTTTGAAGAGAACGAACTCAAGCATGCTCCTGACACGCTCTGGCTGGCAGGCGATCAGACACTTCTGACCGAGCATCGCAGAGTGGCCGTGGCAGGTTCCCGCAAAGCGTCCCAGGAAGCGCTTTCCCGCGCGCGCTATCACCCGCGAGCTTGTGGCGCGAGACATTATTGTTGTCAGCGGATTGGCTGAAGGCATTGACACGGCAGCACACAGAACCGCTATCGAGGCGGGAGGCCACACGGTGGCCGTGCTTGGAACGCCCCTATCGAAACCTTACCCCGCCAACAACGCCGCGCTGCTCGACACCATCAAACGAGATCACCTCGCAGTGAGCCAGTTTTCCGAGGATCACCCCGTTCGGAAGGACAATTTCCCGCGCCGAAACCGGACTATGGCGCTCCTGACTGACGCCACGATCGTTGTGGATGCCTCCGAGACCAGTGGAACACGGCATCAGGCCTGGGAAGCCCTGCGTTTGAACCGCTCCTTTTTTTGCTGGAAAACGTCGCCGCCAATCCAGACCTGACATGGCCCGCAGAGATGCTCGAATATGGTGCCGAAGTTTTGAACCGCAAGACACTCGGAGACATGCTCGACATGATCGAGCCCGTGACCCATGCTGCGGCATTGCCTGACAGCTTATTCACGTTTCGCGAATCCGCGTGAAACTGCGTTACTCCAGCCTCATTAATTATTCGCCAAACGGCTCTTCAAAAAAAGCCGGAGAGTCCCGAAGAATTCGGGGCAACCTGAAGTCCGCGCGCCAAGACTGGATTCTCCGCCTGATCAGACATTACAGGGATACCGTTGTGCCGCTTTTGAACAGCGAAGACGCCCTTGTGCCGATTCCGCGAAGCAGGCCACAGAGACGGGGTGTTCCCTGGCCGGCAAAGACAATCGCTGAAGCGCTTCTGTCCGAAGGTTTGGCGGTCGACATGATACCCTGCCTGATGCGGCATACGGCCGTTCGAAAGTCATCTACATGTAAGAGCGCGGACGAACGCCCACTCATACCCGAACACATGGACAGCCTACGCGTGAACAAGGACGTGTTGCCGGTTACAGCACCTAAGATCACGCTTGTTGATGACGTTGTCACGCTCGGACGCACAGGGCTTGCCTGCCTGTTGGTCTTCAAAAAGGCATAAAAACCCAACGGTCTTCAGCCGCCGCTTACAAAACACTGGCTATGAGTCTTGCTCCTAGTTAGGCATAGAGCGTGAACGGGCGTTAAATGAATGTAAACTGGTCTTCCGTCAGGTAGCTAATGCTGATTCCTTCGAGTTCAACTGAGCCATTGGTCCAGTTAACCCGAGAACCTGAACCGGTATTTTCGAAATCGAGTTCGACAAAGGTAAGGCCTCGCATTTCTAGTTCATCAACACCCAATTCGAAATCCGTGATAATATCATTGCCGGTATCCCATTGCGTATGGAAGACGAACACGTCGGCATCAGAACCTCCAGTGAGAACGTCGCTGGCGTTGTTTCCATCCAACCTGTCACGCCCTGAGCCACCATATAGGCGGTCGTCACCGTTTCCGCCCACCAGAATGTCATTACCATTGCCGCCGTGAAGATGATCATCACCGTCATCTCCGCGCAGGACATCATTTCCGGCGTTGCCGAAAATAGTATCATTACCGCCGCCGCCCAGAACAATGTCATTGCCCGAACCAGGCAGATTAATCACGTCATTCGACATCGCCGATGTTCCAACCCAGAACGAGTTGAAGACCAGATTCTCCGTCTCGAATTCGAAGAGTTCGATCTTGTGAGCGTTGTAGATATGGAAAATATCCCCGTCCGTGTCTCGGAGTT
>NZ_WQCG01000011.1 GCF_013032505.1 Ruegeria atlantica | reverse complement strand
CCTGCGGAAATCAATTAAACATGATAAGGGATACTTATCGCGTGTAAATGGGGCGATCCGATCCCGGGCCGGAGATGCGCATTTTTGGCCTTTTTTGCGTGTTGTGGCGCCAAGGACCTGATTTGATGCATCCGTCCGGGATGTGTTGTCATTGTGCCCTTAATTGCTGGACGCTTGCTTTAAAAAGTTGAGCAAAATCAGTGTTTGATTGTGCCTTTAATTTCTGGACTGTATCATTAATTTTCGGATTGTGCCCGTAATTCCTGGACGGTGTATCTTGGGGAAAAGCTGTGTTGCAGTCAGATGTGAACAAGGCAATTGCCCCTTATATTCCTGCGACTCGTAAATGTGTGATCACTTCGCGGTGACCTGTGGATATCCGGACATTAAGGGTACAAAGCCTCAAGATTCCGCCTCCAAGATGTCTGCGTCCGGGAATTAAGGGCACAGTGACAGCTACCATCATTTACTGGTTATGAGTCCTGAGCTTGATAAAAACTAAAAAAACAACCACAGGTTGTTGACTTGAAAAGTCCCAATGCGGTTGAATGTTAGCGAACCATTAATTTTTAGTTATTGGAGGTTCAACATTGGGCGACGCCACATACCTTGTGAAAGTCACCAACTCAACCGGCGCATCAATCCAGACTCTGCTGCCGAATGCCGCATTCAACCCTGACAGTTCGGACAAAGGCATCCAGGTTTATGGTGTGAAAGAAGAGGTGCTTCAAACAACAGGCGGCGCCTATTGTTTCGATCCCGGTGGATCGGAGCAGTACCTGTTGAAAAGAAAATATACCGATTCTATGGGCAAAACGCAGGACGCATTAATCTATGACTTGATCTTCGCAACAGCGGATTTCGCGCTTCCGATCTTGAACAAGTCGGTCATGCAAGATTTTACCACCAATCAACTTCCCGACGTGACGGTGACTTCGGACGAAAAAAACAACATGCAAAAGGCCAACACTTTTTACCAGCAAGTGCAGGTCTATCCCAATTCGCAAATGGTCAAAAATTATCAAGCGGCGTTAACGGCTGCAGAAGGCGACGCAAGGTCCACAGCCAGTTCCACTGGCGGTGATATTCAAAAAACAGAAGATTCCATCGACCAACGCGTCGCAGCGTTTTTTGCTACAACGAAGAATTTCCAGGGGCTGACGTTGAGCGATGTTGTGGCGATACAGAACTACTACGCTAGTTTTCCCTTTGGATGGGCGAGTTTTAAGTCAAAACAATATTGGCTGTATTCTTCCGACGGATCGACGTCGTCTTTTGTCGGTCGCATCACGATGACCCCGCCCAGCACGGTCGACCTTAGCAAGCCTAACGGCGGGTATTCGATTTATCTGCAAACGGCAAAAAACCCGACGGACACCAGCACGGTCGATGTGAACGATAAGCAGATCGCGTTGACCTATGTGGACAGCATGTTTGTGGATGATCCAAACACAGATGTGCCGAAAATCGGGCTGAAGGGTATTTTTCGCCTGAAAAGTCAGGTTACGGGCGCCATGGACACGGATGACCCGACCGATGATGTGATCATGTCATTTCTGACTGGAACTGTTTACGGTGCCACCTGTTTGGGGCTGGACGGCGCCCACACCACCGAAAACCCAGACGAGCAACAAAGCGACAGGTTTTGGAACACTTTGTTCCATCCCAAAACATCGCAACAGGTGTTTCAGTCCATCATGGAAATCGGCGGCGCATTGATGATGCTGCATTTCGCTGTGACATCGTTGGTGGGGGCGAAGAAATGGCTGAAAGAGAAATTCGCCCAGGGTAAATCCAAAGGTGAAGCAAATCCAAAAGACAGTGATCTGGAAAGTAACCTGAGCAAAGAGCTGGACGATTTGAAAGCCGAACAAAACGCTCTTATGGACGAATTGTTCAAACGGCTGGAAACGAAAGATATCCCTGATCCGCCCAAAGATTTGGACGCCGCCGCCTCCGAAGTGGCCACCCAAACCGACATCCTGTCTGCCAATGTGCAAGCGGGCAATATGGAATGCAGTATTGACTCCGTCGCGATCCAAATGGGCGATGCGTTGGAAGACTTGGGTACTGAGATTTCCGCTAAGACTATGGAGAACTTGGAATATTCCGCGACGGAGCTCAAAGGTGTCAGCGACAAAATCAACAATGATCTTGATGACGCAGCAAGCAGGAAAATCACACCTGAAGAGTTGGCATCAGACATGTCCAGCATCAATTCTGGTGATTTCAAATCCGCGACTAGTGGCGCTGAAGCTGTATCCAAAGAACTGAATACAGAGATTGCGAGCAAACAAACCAGAGCTTTGGAAGAGGCTACGGAAAACGCCAGTGCCGTGCAGGAAGAAGCCGACAACGTCGAAAAGGCGAATGAGCAAGCGGAAGAGGAAGCCTCGGGCGAAAATATGTCAGACGACGGTGAAGGTCTGCCGTTCGGCGATGCAGCATAGCGCTGAAATGCTGAAATAGGGATCAACTAAAATGCCTCCTCCCCCTCCTTTCGGAACCATGGCGCGAGTTATCGCCGGCCTCAAATTCCGATTCTCGACACGCAAAATTTTTGGTCGTTGGGCCAACGCTGCGTTCGACATCCGCAGAACCCTGATTCCTGCGTTGCGTGAAGCGAGTGTGACAGAGAAATTAAGGATCAGGGATTTTTCCAAACTCGACCATGTTCGCCAATTGATGGCCGACGTGGACGGAATGCGCGTTGACCCAGACGCCTACTGGTTTCCAGAATATTTCGCATACGAGCAACAAGGAACCCTTCGTTATTTGGGCGGGGGTGGTGCTGATCCAGAGGTCATAACGTTAGAAGAGGCGTTTGATTATCAGATGAACGGTGTCATGAAGGTGGCCACGGGATCGTCAACCACGTTGGACGGAGCGCTGGCATCGGCAGAAGCAGTGCGCGAGGCATTGGGTGCCGTGGATTGTGTGCATTTGTTCACGGCGATGGGTCCCGATGTTTGGCCCAGAACGGACGCCACATATTTTGGCGAATTACTGAGCCGTAATATCGCATCAGAGGCTGGTCTTGTGTTGGCGAGATCATGTCGCAACGAAGCGACCTTGTTGAACAAATCTCTGGTCGAAGTAACTGGATGTTCCCATTCTTATGGCAACTATCCTGACAACATGGCACGTGAATTGTTTGATCCCAGATGCGTTGCTTACGATCTCGACATCCAATTTGCGGGTCTCAGTCTGGGTGAAAACTTTGCCCCGTTTGTAGAGGCGAAATGCGCCATGGCCGGGCGTATCAGCAGCGTCAGATCAGGATTTGATATCCTCGAAGAATTCGCCGTAGGGTTCGCTAAGGGTCAATATGCCGTTTCAGCAACCGATGTGCGTTTGAAATCAGACATCTTTAAAGATGCCTCTGGCCACACGCTGGCGGGTCTTGCGCGGGCCTTAAAAGAAGAACACGGCATAACAGACCTGAAAAGCTTGGCTGTGTTCATTAACGAAAACTACACCACCCGCCCTGGCGACATGCGGTGGGAAGCTGACCTGTTTGATGGATCAGGTCAATATGTCGTGACCCCGCGCGGAGGCAAGGAATACACCGTCGAGGCCTGGGTCAACGCCATGGATCCATCGGTTGAGGCCATGCACGAACGCGTCAAGGATGCTTTGGCGGCTCAAGCGAAGCAGTTGAACGAACTCAACGAAATCAGCGGTGGAAAACTGACGGACATTCAGGAATGGGCTACGCAATTGGAAGAAATTGCTGGCATCGTGGATGCTGAACCCGTGGTTTCATTGTTTGATACTGTAAAGATCGCCTCGGCTCGGTCGACCGCACTGAAAATCGATATGGCGGGTGGGTATGAAAGTATCAGCGGCAGCCTGACCAAACAGCAACAAGAAAGCTACGAAAGCTTCGCTCGCACGTCAGAGGCGGCGGCGAAGTTGGTTGAGGAACAAGAGGCCAAAGTCAACGAAATTCAAGAGAGTTACGAGCCAGAAGAATACCGCAGGCAAACAAACCGGCCTGCGCATCTCAAGCACTGGTCTCAATTCGGACACAAAGACCGCATGAAGGGAAGTAAAATGCCTCGTAATACCTACACTTTGACGATCGATAACCAACTCAACAGCGCGGTTTCGCTGATGAAGTTGACGCTGGCCAAAGGGGCGTCCGCTTCTAGCCCCAACAGTCTGTACCCGATTATGACAAAGGTGCAGGACATTGATGGCTTCGCGACGGTGAAATACCATCCTACAGAGGTCTACGAATATCTACAGATCGTCGATCAATCGTCGCAAAGCCCCTATGCCACAACGGTGTTTGACGGCATACTATCTGACACATCATCGGTAATTGTGAACCAGGGTTCAGTCAAGGCGTTCAATGCAGCCTTTGCCTTCTACAAACAGTATAAGGCGCAACCTTACGGGGCCACGTCAATCGAAGTGAACAACATCCTTTTGAACAACCCCGTTTCACAGCAAAAGGATCTGCTGAAGAAGTGGTTCAATACCAACAATTTTGGTTTTGACTACGAAATGTGGGCAGGCGTCAGCAGTTGGGCCGAAACAAACCAAAACGCCTGGATCGGCACTTATTACATTTACAAAACTGCCAAACCGCAGTCCTTCATTCCACTGGTTCTACCAAAAGACCTGCAAGGTAAAATCACCATTGCTGCCGACAGCATCAATTGGGAAAAAGTAACAGGCGCAGACCCCAACACCGGCGATCCCATCTTTGGCGCGCCAACCGCACTGGATTTTGAAATGCATGTCGCGCTGCAATCCCCCGGCGCGACTGAAACGAGCGGTTTGATGCTGCACGGTGTTTTGCAGGACATGCAATTGCACAATGGCAGCGATGCATTCGACATGTTCTTTATGGGCAAAATCGCTGGTGATGATTACATTGTCCAACCTTATGAGGTGCCAACAGTTGTATGGTGGGAATCTGCGTATAACTTGGCCTATGTCACCTTCACCGGAATCAATATCCTTATGATGGCGCATACGGCCATCGCTCTGGCGAAATCGGTTCCAGATGTCTTCAATTCCATCGCTGGCGCCGGATCGAAACTGGTGGAGGCCGTCCGCAACGATATCAGCAAACTGTCTGACTGGATCAACCAGAAAATGGACGCGGTGTCCGAAGACGTGGGTGATCTGGAAAATATCAATATCGACATCGACATCGATGTGGATGTGGACACCGACGTCGACACCGATGTGGACACCGATGTTGACACAGATGTGGACACGTACGTCGATATCGACATCGATGTCGATATCGATTCCGATTTTGTGGTGATCGCTGACATTGATGTGGACGTGGACATTGACGTGGATTCCGTTGTCGACAATGTCGTCGATAACGTTGTCGATGTGGTGACAGATGTGGACACCGACACCGATATCGATATCGATACCGATATTGACGTCGGTGGGTCAGATTTCCTGAATCTGGTGCAGGACGTGGGCAAATCCATTTGGGCCGACAAGGCAGCGATCGGTAAATTCCTCCTGAAAAATGTCGCGATTATGGGCGGTATGTATGCAGCCCAAAAATTACTGGGCGCTTGGGGCAAGAAGGCCAATAAATCCTATGACGATAGCAATCCACAGGTGGCGGCACCGCTGGGCATGTTGATCAATTATATGGTGAACCCCGCAAACAGCACCGAAGAACGCTGGAACACCTTTTCCAGGTGGGCCGAGCAGGGTGCCACCTTGGGGCAGCAGAACATGGTTGCCGCCGGGATACTTTCCATCAAAAATGCGGATGCAGACAAGGCGTTAAAGGACTGGCGTTGGTCATCAGACGATGAATACGCAGCGGAAAGTGCGATGGCCGCTTCCAAAGGGGCTGATCAGTACAAAGCTTATCTGACGCTTGCCAAGTACACCTACGACAAAAAACCGCTGCCGGTCAAAGTGGCTGCGACTGTTGTGGTGAACTACACCAACAAATTGAAAAAGGCGGCTTGAGATGCGGAATTATTGCATAACCGAACAAGCCCACAAGGAAGCCTGGGAAGATCTGGCTGGCCAAATCGCGGCGCAAAGATCGACGGTATCTGACACGGTTGACGTAGCACCAAATTCAAAACCAGGGTCGTTGACGATCCTGGGAACGGGGATCGAGGCCATCGGTGTATCGATTGGTGACAAAATGCTGATTGAGCGTGCGGACAAAGTTCTTTATTGCGTCGCCGATCCTGTGACGGTGACTTGGCTGAACCAAATCCGGCCTGATGCGCTTGATCTTTACGTTCTCTATGGTGAGGACAAGGTGCGCTATACTACCTACATGCAAATGGCAGAGGCGCAGCTGTATTGGGTGCGCCAGGGGTTGAACGTAGTGGTATTGTTTTATGGCCACCCCGGGGTGTTCGTTTTATCGACCCACCGTGCCATTATGCTGGCGCGCCGGGAGGGGCACAAAGCAGTTATGAAAGCGGCAGTATCGGCATTGGACACCTTGTGCGCCGATCTGGGGGTTGATCCTTCCAATCCGGGCCTACAGACTTATGAGGCGACCGAAGCTCTTTTGCGCAAACGCCCCGTTGATACTTGCGTGAATGTGGTGTTGTGGCAGGTCGGCTTGATCGGTGAAAATGGTTATCGGCGGCTTGGATATCTGAACAACAATTTTTCCTATTTCGTGTCGTGGCTCCAAGATATTTACGGCCCAGATTACGCGGTGACCAATTATATTGGCGCGCGATACCCCACGTTGGATCCTGTCATTGATGTCTATCAATTGTCTGATCTGCATGATCCCGATGTGCAGGCCAAAATAACAGGGTTGTCGACCTTATATATCCCACCGAAAGAAGTAGCGGTGACAGATCGCAAAGTTGCGATGGATTTGAATATGCTGCGCGCAGGTCAGGATATTATCCCGCCAAAAGGACCGCTGCGCCAAATTGGAAAATACAAGGCGCGGGAAATGAAGGCATTTGACTCTTTTGCATCCTTCAAAATACCGCAGTCATATAACTTTCAGCCGGAAACAGAGGCCAGCAAGTTCATGATCGCCTTGCGGATGGAACCTGATCTGCAACGTGTCTATGAAAAAGACCCTCATGCAGCCTTGGCCGATCCACGTTTCGCGGGCCTGTCTGCACGCGAACGTTCTCTGCTGGCTACGCGCGATTCTGGCGCCATTCAAGTCGCGTGCAAAGGCATCTATGCCCGGGATGAGAAGACAGAGGCCGCGGTGCGCGCTTTGCTGGTTAACCGACAGCTTAGTGCGACAATTATCCAAGCCATCGCAGGCGCGGGTGCGCCGGAAGCGCGCGAACGGGTCTCGGAGATTTTAGCCCAGAATGATTACGTCATCAATTGGCGATATGCGCGCAAGTCGTTGGACGTGTTATGGCGCATGAACCTTGATCCCTGGACGGGCGTTTACGTCTGCGACGGTGACGAAGTGTCCGTCGTAATTTTAGGCAATATTTCCCAACAAAGGAACAGTCTGGTCTATGTGAATGGGCACCTCGCGCGCGAGTTCAGCTATCATCAAGGGGTGCTTAAATTTAGGGCGTCTGATGAAAACCCTTACGTGGGCTATCTGCGCCCAGATATTTCCCCACATGGGCGACGGCGTATTATTGGCAAAGTTTGGCATCATGAGGCGCCCGCCCCCGACAGCGCGCCGATCGTTGCCAAAGAAGTGGATCCGAACCGTAGGAAGTTGAATGCAATGGCTTACCAACTGCGGCAGACCAAAGATCTGTCCGCGATTGAGGGCACATATACGGTACGCACAAACGGGCGGTTCCGCAGATGCGTAAATGAACTGCGTGTGGATCAGTCTGGGGTGCGGCTTAACGATACCCCGGTTGATGAATGGTCTTATGACGGTGGCCGATTGTCATGGCGTGGGGGACATCAGGAATTGGCCGCTGCGGATATCACGTTGCTGACGGATCCCCTGGCGCGCACCCTAGAGTTTTTCGGCAGAGCTTCGGAAGAAAAGGCAGAAAAACCTGTCAAATGCTATGGTGCGCGTGTTCAGGATACCTTTGACTATCACGGTCCCGAAATCGCGGATTGGGCCGCGCGGCACTTAACCCAAATCGTAGAAGCGAACCAAAAAACTGGAGGGTTGTTGTTCTGGCACAAATGGGAAAAGCACAATTTCACAAGCCAGGTGACGAACAAAATTGTCGCAACTTTGGCGTGATTGGACGGCACCTATGTCCCGCCCATTGGCCAATTATGGACCAGCACCACATATCCCAAATGCGGTGATTTTGGAATATGATACCGACAAGTACCCGTTCAAACGGGTGCTTGAAACTCATGTCTTTCGTGTGCCTGATCTGGCACAATTGCATACCTTCTGGATGTGTCAGACAGATCGCAAAAAGCTGGATTATTACGACAACATGAAACTGCGCAGTTTGATGCAAAAGCTGCCCGATGACGCGCTGTTTTACCGGGTATACCATGCTTGGGTTGAACAACAAATTGCACCCTTTTATCGAAACCGGATCAGTTATTCGCATCATCCCAAGATGCGTGTTCACCTGTCAGGTACGGGAACGGTCAGCGATTTTCATCGAGATGCTGATGTGACCAAACGCCCAGAACAAATCAATATTTACTTGCCCTTCACTGACGTTCGCGACGGCGCAACTCTGTGGTGCGAACGGGATTACGGATCGTCTGAATTTGTGCCTTTGAACCTTCGGTACGGCGAAGCATTGTTGTGGGATGGGGGGTATCTGTCCCACGGGACAAAATTCAATGATACTGACGCCACGCGCGTAAGTTGCGATCTGAGGTTTCATGCCATTGATATGAAGATTGTTGATCCACCCTGGAGCCGAATTTTATCGGGGCGTGAAAAAGTAATAGAAATCTAAGGTCCGTTGACGTTCACTTGAGCCATAGGACGGTTACCTTGCGAACGCTGAAGAAACACTATGATGCCCTTGGGTCATATCTCCACACACCGACTCTCGCTCAAATCGAGCAGGGCAAGAACCTTAACTACAACAAGCCCCGTCGTCGCTGCGCACAAACTGTCGATGCTTTGGAGATCGCCCCAACCTCTAAGTGTAGCTGCTTGAGATCACAACCGATTGCCTGCTGAAGCCGAGAAGTCGACCCAAGAGATGCTTGAGCGAAAACAGCATGGTGTCGACGATCAATAGTGGAATCGCAGTTGTGCGAGCTCCAAAGCTTGACTATTCCCTTTGCCAGACACCCTGTAGACCATACGATCTTCCTTTGTGATCCTACGCGACCACCATCCACTGAGGTCGCCCTTAAGCGGTTCAGGTTTACCGACACCTTGAAAGGGCGTTCGCATTGTCTGCTTGATCATGTCGTTGATGCGCTGGTGCGTCTTTGGATCGGAGGCTTGCCAATGGAGATAGTCTTCCCAGGCTTGGTCCGAGAAAACTAACTTCACTCGATGAGATCTCGCTCTTCACCAGTGCCAGCATCCAGCTGGGCGATAGATGCACGCAAGCGTGACGCGTTGTTTGGCGTCGACAAAAGATGCATTGTCTCCTGAATCGAATTCCAGGTATCCAGCGAAACCATGACCACCGATTCGCGGTTTTTACGTGTGACAACGATTTCTTCAGCATCACGGATCACACGATCCATGACACTCTTCAACTCTTTCCGAGCGTCGGTGTACGTCAGAACATCCATAATTTTGTTTCCATCGCTACTGTACAATATATCGTACATATAGACCTCTTTGTCAATGCCACGCTCGCGCGGCCCTTGACATGCGAGGCCCGGCAGAAGCAGAGCACCACGCCGCTGCCTGGAGCAGATGTCCTCTGTTTGTGCTTCATTTCTGTTGGGAGTGCTTGCGGGCAGCCTGCAAAACTTTTGCGCCCAGCAAGCTGGCAACTGCACTGTCCTTGCCCCGTCGTCTGAGCTCTGCCTGCCCGTCAGCACACTCCCGCAACGGTTCGGGCGGAGAGCTCAGGAGAAAAAAACAATGAACAGCAACTCAACCGCCTATGAGCAAATCCGGCGGTCACATGGTGTCCTGTAGCAAGGCGGGGCAGAGCGCCCCGCATCGCCAACAGGACTGGGCGCTTCGCTGAGAACGATCGCAAAAGCGACCGTCGCCGGGGGTTACCCACAGGCTGACGCTCCAACTATTGGCAGTCTCCGCTTACAGCCTGCTGCGGCGGTCGAACGATTACAGGGTTTCCGGCAAGATTGCCGAAAACCCTTTCTCCTAAAGTCGAAATCGCGACCGCTGGATAACCCCCGGGCTCGCAAACGGGGAGGGCTTCGCCTAGTTCAAACCGTTGATTAAAGGAACAGGCTGATTGCTTTCTGCAAGTGAATTCGAAGCGGCAGGTCACGGGCAAATCCCGAGCCTTCAGCTCGGGACCGTGTGCTACGCTTCGGCTTTTGCAAAAGACAGAAGAGATCCGCGCGGGGCGCGCGGCTCACATTAAATTTGGTCGGGGCCGGCGATCAACGCGCGTGCCGCGCGCTCACCCCGGCCCCGGCTCGTCAGTAATGATCACAGCATCCCGCTTTAGCGGGATGCTGTGCAGCTTTTCCCCGGCGTCAGGGGGGCGACGCGCTCGCTTAGGTGAATCAGCCGCGCCCCACAACCGGCGCTTGCGCCGGTCCTTCGCTTTGCTGCGGCCCCAAAGGGTGTGGGGCGCGTCGGATTCACCTCACGACCTCTTTTTGTCGCCCCCCCTCCTTCGCGGGGAAAAACGCGGAGGGGTGCGGGGGGAGAGGACAGGCCAGCAGGCCGTTTCCGTGGCCTGCTGTGTTCAAACCGACAGCCAGAGGAGACGAACATGGCTCACTTCACGATCACCATTCCCGTCAAGGGCAAGGACGACGTCACACGCTACCGCCGGGTCGGCGTCCTCTTCGAAAACCACAACCGGGACACCGGCGAGGTGTTCTACACGATCAAGCTCGATTTCCCGGTGGGTGTGACCGAGATGGTCGCCTTTCCGCCCAGGCCGAAGGAGGACCAAGACCCGAGTGGTCAAATCTGAGGAAGGAGGTGACGACGGGGGCGGCTCAAGGCCGCCCCGACCGTTTAGACGGCCGGGCATCCGGCGTTGCCGGATCGGAGCCCCCGGGCTCCGGTGTTCAGCAGAGGGATGAACCGGGCGGAGACGAGTGCTTAGGCTGCCACACCATCACGAAAGGTAAGGACATGGCTACATATCGCATCAGATCGTCAGGACTGGTGAATACACCGGGCCTTATTGCCCGGGCCATCAATGGCTACGCATTTTCCAAAGATCGCGACGCAATGGTGAACGTCATTTCAGGCACGTTTCCAGAGCTTCCCAAACCTGCAGTCAGGCAGCTTTTGTCCAAGGCCGTGCCTTACACGCTCGAGGATGAAACGGTCGTGTTCAGCGTGGACGAATAGCCCGGTTTCGAAGATCAGGAGGAGCAAGACAATGGCAATGAAGATCGAACCAGTATCGGAAGTTTTCTGCCCTCGTTGCGACGGGTATGGCGTCATGGATGACGGTTGTTCGACCTGCCAGAAATGCGCGGGCACCGGATATGTGTGTGACCCAAAAAACGACTTTGAAAAGGAGCAGGGCAGGGCCGCGGCGCGCGGCGCCACTGGTCAAGACCTGGAAACTCGCGGACGATCTGGAAGCTGCCAAGGGCGATCCGAGGCAGACCGCGCGTGTGATCGGGGAAACCATCGGAACGATTGATGTCTCCGATCTGGCGACCAAGGCCGATATTGCCGACGTGAAAGGCGATATTGGCGCGCTCGATACGAAGATCGCCAGCGTTGCGACGACACTTGACGCCAAGATCGATACCGTTGCCGCGACATTGAAGGCGGAGATCGCCCAGTCGACCAACAGGGCGATTTACACGCTGGGCGGGCTTGTGGGTGTTCTGTTCATCGTTGATCGTGTCATCGCGTTGTTTGGTGTCGGCAACTGACCGGTCTTTTGATTGTTGCCCAGTTGACGCCGTCCCCATGGGGCGGCGTTTTTCATTTCCGGCCGAGAGTCGAAGAGGCCAGGTTCGCAGTGGATCTGGCAGATCAGGATAGTTGCGGGATACCCGGTCGCACGGTTCGGTGCGTTTGAGCCTTCCTTGCCGGTTGCGGCTTGTCGGCTGTTCGGGATTGAGGTGCCCCCATGGTCCTTTGCGTTTCGGGTCGTATCCGCGACGTGTCCGCTCTGTCCGCCGCTCCAGCCGCGTGAGTGTCTCTGAGCAGGAAGGCCGGAAGGGCCGTTATCCGCAGATGCAGCGATGTGAGCGTTAGCGAACTAAGCAAAATCTCAAAGGCACGATTATACGAAAAAATTGTAAATTTTTTCGTAACCTGTATCCTATCGGCAAATCCGGAAACAGTTTTCACCTCAAACCCCATGCCGTCGCCGCATCACAACGTCCGCATCATCTCCCGAAGCAAAGGCCGCAGCGCCGTTGCCGCAGCCGCGTACCGGCATGCAACGCAGATGTGCGAGAGAGGGGTTAAAACCAACGATTACAGCCAGAAACAGTCAGAGCTGATGCATTCCGAGGTTGCGATTCCAGCCTATGCCCCGAAATGGGTACAGGATGCATTCGGACAGGCGGCCTTCGAACAGGCGCTGGCAGAGGTTCTGGCTGAAGCGACAGAGACCGGGGTTGCGCTTTCGGAAGATCGCGCCGCCCGCGCGGCCTGGGTGAAGATTTCCGAGCGTCTCTGGAACGTGGTCGATGAAGGTGAGGATCGGCTGAACAAGTTTCCTTACAAGGCGCAACTGGCGCGTTCGTTGATACTTGCGCTGCCCCGAATGCTGAGCCGGCAGGCCCAGATCGCATTGGTGCGGGGATATGTTAAGGACATGTTCACCTCGCAGGGCATGATCGCGGACTGGGTTTTGCACGACACGGGCGATGGCAATCCGCATGCGCATGTGATGCTTACGATGCGCGATCTCGGGGAAACGGATTGGGGTCTCAAGAACCGGTCCTGGAACGCGACATCGTTTCTGGTGACGCAACGCAAAACCTGGGCAGAACACGCCAACCTGATGCTGGAGCGTGAGGGGTTTGCGGAACGGATTGATCACCGCTCGCTGCGGCAGCAGGAGCTTGAGCTGGACCCGGAAGGGTATAATCCGCATGTGGCGGAGCATGCGGAACGGGCGGGGAAAAAGCCCCGCGAAAAGCTGCGTTGTGCGGAAGTGCGCAAACGGAACCAAGCTTATCTGCGCGCGCATCCGGATCAAATTCTTGCGGTTGTGCAGGCGGGCCGCGTGGTGTTTGGCGAAGATCATGTGCGGGCGGCTTTCGCAAAGCGCCTGGGGCTTGCGCTGGACGCGTATGGAGGTGAGCTGGACCGGCTGGTGGAGACGGCAATGTCATCACCCGACCTGCTGCCGGCGGCGGTCGGGGAAGATGCGGACCAGGAGCGGCTTTACATCACGGTGGCGAAGGCGCGAATGGCGCAGCGTCTGGCCCGGGATGCACATGTATTGAGCGAAGAGAGACTTGCGCCCGTGGCCGGTGGTGATCCAGTCGGAAAGGTGGAAGCTGAGCGGGATCCTGTCGAGAACGGCACGGGGCCGATTGCAGTTTCGGATGCGATTGAGACTGGCACAGGCCCGATCGTGGTGGACATAGCAAGTTGGACACGGCGTGAAGGAGATGACGACGGGCGAGGACATGCGACGGATGATGGCGGTTCTGCCGGTGACAGCGCGGCGCGGGGTCGTGGCCCTGTTACGATGCCTTTCAGGGCGTTGGGCCCGTCCGTCGCGGCAGTTCGGGAAGCGCTGAACGATCGGGCCGAAGATCTGTTCCGGACGGTGTTCGGAGAGCCGGTGCGACCGGGTGCGCGGGAATGGCGGGCGCAAAAAAGCAGTGCGGTTGCGATGCAGATGCAGGGGCCGTCGCGGGGCCTGTGGATGGATCACGGCGCGGGGACGGGCGGCGATCTGCTGGACCTGGTGGCAAAGGCGTTCTGCGGGCTGGAATCAGCGCGGTCGGATTTCCCGAAAGTGCTGGGAGAGGCGGCGCGGTATGTGGGGATTGCGACTGACCGGCCTGTCGATGAGACGGTGCTGCTGGCGCGGGCGGCGGAGCGTGAACAAGCTGCCGAGGAGGCCGAGAAACGCGAGACTGCGCGGCGCGCGGCGCTGGTCAAGGAATTGGTGGGACGGGCGATGCCCATCGCAGAAACGCCAGCTGCAGCCTACCTGGCGTCCCGGGGGGTCACGGAGCTGCCGGCTGCGGGGTTGGGCTACCTGCCGCCGGTGCCGGGCGTGCCGGTTTTGGGCCCGGAGCATTCTGCGCTGGTGGTCTGGGCGGTGGATGAGACGGGGGCGATCACGGGCGGGCAGCGCATTCTGGTGAACCCGGATGGGTCGAAAGCCGAGGTGGATGTCAGGAAGCCGTCCTTCGCGACAATCGGCGGTGCCCCGGCGCGGTTTCCGGCCCGGGATGGCACGCAAGATGGTCCGCTGGTAATCGCCGAAGGTCCCGAGAGTGCGCTGTCGATCTGGCAGGCGACCGGGTATGAGACCTGGGCGGTGTTCGGCGTGTCGGGGTTTGAGGCAGCGCCGATCCCATTGGCCCGCGAGGTGATCCTTGCGCCGGATCGGGATGCGCCGGACAGCCCGGCAGGGCGGGCGTTCCGCAAGGCGGTGGCGCATCATCTGGCCCGGGGATGTGACTTGCGGATCGCGGCTGCACCGGAACCGGTTGGCTCGAAGCGGGATCTGAACGACACGCTGATGCGGCAAGACGGTGGCGCTGCTGCAGTGCGCGCGGCCATTGCGGCGGCCCGTCCGGTGCGCGCGTATCTCTCGCCGGATCTGAACGATGGCCAGCGGGCGGCGGCGGAGACCATGTTGGGCCCAGAGCGTCTTGTGCTGGTGACGGGTCATGCGGGTGTCGGCAAGACATTCACGCTCAGAGAGGCGGCGCGGGTCTGGCGGGAGCGCGGGGTGCAGGTGCTTGCGGGGGCGCCCTCGGGAAAGGCGACACAGGAACTGGCAGGGATTCCGGGGGTGGAAGCGGCCACATTGTCGGCTTGGGAGGCTCGCTGGGCGCGGGGCGAATTGCCGGATGTGGGTAATTTCGTGTTTTTCATGGACGAGGCCGGGATGGTGGGTCTCGGGCAGTGGTCGCGATTGCAGGCACAGATCGAGACGCTAGGTGGCAGTCTGCGCGGGCTGGGTGACCGGGAGCAGTTGCAGCCGGTGAATGACATGTCGGGCTGGGCGGTAGCTGAGCGGCAGGTTCTGGCTGCTGGTGGTACGATCCCGGTGATTGACCTGGTGATCCGGCAGCGGAGCGAGGGTGACAAGGAAGCAACGGCGGAACTGGCGCGGGGAGACGAGGCCGGCATTCGTGCGGGGCTCCGGCATTACGTGAAGACGGGGGCGCTCAAGCTGGATGCGCAGACCCTGGAGGATCCGGTTGGGGAAATTGCCCGCTCTTATTTTATGACACCAGCGGAAGCGGCTGGTCGTGAACTTCCCCTGTACAAGCGTCGCCCGGAAGAACCTGACCCGGTGATCGATCGTTGGGACCGGTTTGGCCCTGTGCCGGGCCGGGCGCTGGCGCATTACGTCTCCGCGCCGGGGCGGATCGCGCTGGCCTATACCAACAGCGATGTGGAGGAGCTGAACGCGGCAATTCGGGAGGAGGCGGTAAAGCGCGGGTTGCTGGACAGTACGGGTTCACGGGCGTTTGTGATCGAGCGGGTCGAGCGCAGCGTTGAAGATGATGAGCCGGTTGCCATGCGAAAGCGGGTGGAGATCGACATCGGGGCCGGGGATCGGATCATGCTGACGCGACCGCACCGGGAGTTGAATTTACCCCGCTCGGGATTCGGCACGGTGGTGTCGGTATCAGAGGCCGGGTTCGACGTGCTCATGGATGGCCGGGAAGAGGCGGTGAAGATCGATGCGCGCGACTTTCGGTATTTCGATTACGGATATGCGGCGACAATCCACAAAAGCCAGGGCATGACGGAAGCGGAGGTGCTGCTACTGTTGCACAGGTTCATGGACCGCTATGCGACGAACGTGGCGCTGACGCGGCACAAGGACAAGGTGACAGTGTACGGGCGCGAGAACCATTGCGAAAAAGTGAAGGACTTTTACAGGCTCGGGCTTCGGCGCGGTCGGGATTACGAGGCATCGGAGACGGGGCGGAAACTCGGCTCCATGGTGCCGCTGCCATCGGATAAAGACATTCGGGCCCGGGCGGACTGGGCAATTCAGGGGGCTGACGAGGTTTCCCGGCATCACTCGTTCCTGAGCGACCGGCATCTCGTGGCGGTGGCGACCCGGGTGGCAGGGCTGTTGTCGGCGGATCATGCCGATAACGATCCGCTGCTCTCTGTGGAGGTGGAAGATCCCAATGGCTACGCTGATGACCCGCAACGTGTGATCAACGATCTTGTCACGCGGCAGGGTGTGGTGCGGGCGGATGAAGTGGCGTCTGTCCTGTCGCGGCTGGTCTCCGATCCCGAAACCTTCCAGCGGTTGCTCCGCGAGGCGATGAGTCATCCCGAACTGGTGGCGCTGCCTGCGGGTGGCCGGGTCGGGGAAAAAGCGGATCCGTGGGTCTACACGACGGAGCGTCTTCTTAAGGCGGAACTGGCCGCCGCGGACCAGGGGATGCGGCTGGCTGTTCGCGGGACAGCCGAAAGCCCCTCCCATGAGAAGGACAGTGGCAACCTGCCGGTAAGCTTGCCGACCGATCTGCCAGACCTGACGCCGGAGCAGCGGGGGGCGGTCATTTCCACGCTTTCGCCGGGTGGGTTGAAGATCGTGCGCGGAGGAACGGGTTCCGGCAAGACCCGTGTGGCAGCTGCGGTGGCGCGGGCGCACGAGGACAGGGGACGTGTTGTCACGGTGGTCAGCCCCACGCAAGCGGGGTGCAAGGCCTTGCTTGAAGAAGGCGTCGAGGCCCTCACGCTGGGCGACTTCTTCGCAGAGCCCGTATTTGGATCAAGGCAGGGCGAGCCAGAGCGCGTTGTCATTCTCGATGATGCGCATGGGTTGGGCATCGGGCGGGCGGATGTGCTGCTGGCGCGGGTCGCAGTGACGGGGGCAAAGCTGGTGGCGCTGGTCAATCCCGATCGGCGTCCCTCGGAGGCCGGGCCGGTGTTCAACGTACTGGCAAATCGACTGTCGGCTTCAAACCGAAAATTTGCCACAAACCATATGGACACAGCGGAGCTGACCGGTCTGCATGGGGTGGAAAGTGAAGCGCTGTTGACGCTGGCGCAGGGGCTGCGGTCCAGCGACCGGACGATGTGCCGGTTGGTTTTGCGGCAGGCAGGTGAGGCGGGCGTGATCCAGGCCGCTGGTGACAGGGAGGGAGCGCTTGCCAGGATCGCGCGGGCTTACGTGGCGGATCGCAGCCCGGACAAGCTGGCGCTTGCATGGGGCCGTGCGGAGACGCAAGCCCTGACGGACGCCATCCGGGCCCGGCTGGACAAGGTCGATCTCGAACGCCGTGCTTTCCGGGCCGCCGAACACGGGCCGTTGACAGATCTCAAACCGGGGGATCGCATTCGGTTCACGTCCAGCGGGGTGTTTGGAGGTCCGGCGCTGGGGGCCGGACCGCTGTCGGCAGACAGTCCGGGTCCACAGACCGATCGTATCCAGCGCGGCGATACAGCCGAGGTGCTTGGTCCAGGCAAGCATGGATCGCTCCGGTTGCGGGTCACAGGTGCCCTCAAACCGGATGTCAGCTTCAATGTGCGGGAAATCACGGTTGCCGCCGCAGGTCCGTTACCACGGTGGCAGTTCGCCTTCGCCTCGACAATCATGGCGGCGGCGGGACGGCGGCATGAGAGCATCCACCTGTTGGGCAGCGGCGGCATGGACCGGGAGGTGTTGACCGCCGGCGCGCTAACCGCGCGGCGCACGCTCGACGTGGTCATGCCCGTAGAAGAAAACAGGCTGGATGATGTGCTCGGCAAGATCGCGGGTCGGGAACGACCGCCGCGCAGCGGGCTGGACCATGGGTTTGCTTCGGAGAAATCCATACGGATGGCACTGGATGCCATGCCGTCCGCCTCGGATAATCGTGTTGCCGCGCAGGCGCTTGCGCCGGCCCCGGGTCCTGATGAGCCGGATATGGACCACGCGAAACTGGCGCGGCTGACGCAGGTTCCGAAGGTTTCCCTGAGTGCCGCGCAGCTGCGGGCGGCGAACGCGGATTTCCTCAGGAACACTCCCGATCAGATTCTGGCTATCATTCAAACGGACAAGCCTGTCTTCACGGAAGGAGATGTGCAGCGGGGTTTGCGGGAGCGTCTGGGTCATGTTGTGGGGGAGGCGGATATTCGGTCGCTTGCGGCTCAGGTGATGAGGTCGGACGACCTGATCGCGCTCAAGACCCGGGCCCCGGATGGTGCCCGGCAATATGTGACGGTGGCGCGGGCGGCGGTGATGCGGCAATGCGAAGAGGATGCAAGCAGGCTGGCGACCGGGGTCTTCAAGCCGGGCCAGTCACAGGTGGTTCGCCCGGATGTGCTGGCCAGCCTGAACCCGGTGCAGCGGGCGGCGGCGGAGGCCATGCTGGGTCCGGAGCGCCTGGTGCTGGTGCAGGGCCATGCGGGTGTGGGCAAAACCTATACGTTGGGCAAGGTGGCGCGGGGCTGGCAGGAGCGGGGTGTGACAGTACTGGCAGGCGCCCCCTCGGGCAAAGCCAGGGATGAGTTGGCGGCCAGTCTCAAGGGCGTCGGGACCCGGACACTGGCGGCATGGGAAGCGGCCTGGGCGCGTGGAGAGGTGCCACCGCAGGGAAAATTTGTCTTCATTATGGACGAAGCCGGTATGGTGGGCGTCGGGCAATGGTCGCGCATCCAGCGGCAAGTTGCGGCGATGGGGGGCAAGCTGATCGCAATGGGCGATCCGGACCAGTTTCAGCCGGTCTCGGACCTGCCGGGCTGGGCGGTGGCGGAACAGGCTGTGGGCCAGAGCGTGGTCATGGACACGGTGGTACGGCAGAAAGTTCGTATGGACCGGGAGGCGACGGAAGCGCTGGCGCGGGGTGGAGAGGGTGTTGGCGCTGCGCTGAGGTATTACGCTAAGAGAGGCGCGATAAAACTGGACCCGGAGGTGCGGGCTGATCCGATCGGGGCGATTGCGCGGGACTACTGGGATGGGAATGGCAGCCGGATCGCAGTGGCGGCGACGAACCGGGACGTGGCTCATCTCAATGACGCGATCCGGCTCAACGGGCTTGAACAGGGGGCTGTCCTTGCTTCAACCGTTCGGCGCTACGGTACGATCACGCGGGTCTTTACGGGTGTCGAGGGTGGCAGGGAACAGGCCACGATACCTTTGGACCTGGGCGTGGGTGAGCGGATCATATTAACGAAGGCGCATTTCGATCTGGGCCTGTCACGATCGAGCTTCGGTACGGTGGTGGCGACACGGGAGCGGGAGATCGACGTTGTGTTTGACGGCGACCTCTCCAACCCGGTGACGCTCGATCTCGAGGAATTCCGGGATCTGGATTACGGCTATGCGGCGACGGTCCACAAGGCGCAGGGTCTGAGCGTCGATCAGGTCCGGGTTCTGCCCCACCGGTGCATGCACCGTCATGCGCTCTACGTGGCGCTGTCGCGGCACGAGGACAAGGTGACAGTGTACGGGCGCGCGGGCCACGCGGAAAGCCTGACCGATCTGATCCGCATGGGCCAGGCGGCGGGGTATCTCGATTTGGATCCCGATGATGTGTGGAGCTTCGGCAACGCCCCCTCCGCAGGGATGGTGCCGGGGGCAGACATTGTCGGTCTGGGAGCCCGTGCGGACTGGCAGGCGCAAGGGGCTGACCTGACGCGGGCCGATGGCCTGGCCGGCTTTGCGGGGGATGCGGAGCTGATGGCGGTGGCGGAGCGCCATGTTGGCCTGCTGGCGGCGGACTATCGAAAGGGCGATCCCGTTCTGAACCCGGACCTGGAGGACAGGCGGGGTTATGCGCGCTTCCCGCGCCGGGTGGTGGATGACGTGGTGGCGCGCAACTCGGTGCTTCGGGCCGAGGACGTGGCGACCCGGCTGGCACGGGTGGTGCGGGAGCCGGAGACCTTCCTGCGGCTTTACCGAGCGGCGCTGACCCATCCCGATCTGGTGATGCTGTCCGAGGGTGGCTCGACGGCAGGCAGCGCTGCGAAACCGGGCCGCGAAGATCGTGGCCGGGTCTATACGACGCGGGACCAGCTCAGGCTGGAACTCGATGCGGTGGACCTGGGCGCGCGGCTGGCGCTGGCCCCGGTGCCGGAGCGCGCGCCAAAGCCCACGCTTGCGGAGCTTGCGAAACGTGACCGGGACCTCAGGGCGCGGCTGGAGCAGGAGATGCCCGTGGAGCATCGCGCGGCTCTGGAACATGCCATGGCTCCGGGCCGCTTGCGGCTCATTCGCGGGGAGGCGGGCAGCGGCAAGACAGAAGTTGCGGCGGAGACGGCGGCGCTGCATGAACAGGCGGGCTGGCAGGTTCTGACAGTCACGCCAACCGGGGTCGGGCTGGAGGCGTTGGAGCAGGCCGGGGTTGAAAAGTCCCGAACCCTGCATCGCTTCATGGCGGAGACGGCCGTGAAGAACTCCGTCCCGGGTGAGGGGGAAAAACCGCGTGTGCAGCTCGATCCCACGACCGTGGTGGTTCTGAATGAAGCGGGTCGTCTCGGCGGGCGGGAGATGGCCGAACTTCTGAAGCGGGTCGAAAGCAGCGGCGCGAAGCTGGTGGCGTTCCTGGGGGGCGAGGAACAAGCCCCGGTGGCGGCAGGGGCTGTGACCCGTGCGCTGGAGGTGCGGGTGGGATCGGCCTGGCTGGGGTGCGACCGGTTGCGGGACGCGGGAAGTGCCATGGTTTTGTCGGGTCTCGTCGCGGGTGGTGCGGTGGCGCAAGAATCCCTGGACGTGCTTTCGGACACGGGCTCGGTGGTGGCGGGGGGTGATGCGCGGCGCGTCATCGATGTGCTGGCCGACAGTTATGTCGCCGATGCCAATCCGGACAAGATCGCGTTGAGCTGGGGGCGGGCGGATGCAAACGCAGTGACGGCGGCGATCCGGGCGAAGCTGGATCTTGTTGATCCCGCGCGCGCGGAGTTCGAAGCGGATGCGGAGCTCAAACCGGGGGATCGTATCCGCTTCCTGATATCCTCTCCCTGGGTGCCCCCGGCGGAACGGGACAAGGGCTGGGAGGCCCGGCAAGTGCGGGCCGGGGAACGGGCCGAAGTGGTCGACGGTGACGAAAAGTCAGGTGGTCTTGTCCTGCGTATTGCGGCGCGTGGGGGATCGGAAACCCGCGATGTGGTGTTCCCCCCTGAAACGGATCTCCCCAAATGGGAGTTCGCCTTTGCCGGCACGATCCATGGTGAGGGCGCATTGGTGCGCGACAACGTGCATCTCTTGGTTTCCCCGGGCATGTCCCGGCAGGTTCTGGCGGCGGGTGTCGCGGCGCATGGCCGCGATATCAAACTGGTGGTGCCATCCTCGCAGGTGCGTACGGGCGAGATGCTGAGCCGGATCGTGCGGCGCGAGGGGCGCGCGGAAAGCGTACTGGATTACGGGTTCGATCCCAGCTTCAGCGCGCGCGAGGCGATGCGGGGGCGGAGCGTCGAGATCGGTTCCGGTGAGCAAGATGCGGCTGGCAAGACGACTCCAAATGCGGCGATCGAGCGCGCCATTGACCGGCTTTCCAGCCTGGCGGGCATCAAGCGGGCCGGAAACACGCCGGCGTTGGGGCAGGGGCTTGAAGGTGAGGTTCTGGCGGAGGTGATCGGCGCGGCGATCCTGCGGGACGGGCAGGCGCCCGAAGGAGACGACCGCTTGGCGATGGAACGCTACGTGCGGTCCTTGAGCGATGGTCGTCACTGGCGTCGGCTTCTGCGACAGGTCCCCGCCGATCTGCCGCGCCAGGCAGATGATCTGGCGCGACGCGAGGCCGGTGTGGATGGCGCGTCCCGGCTGCTGGCTCCGGCGCGGGTTCTGGCGCGTGGTGCGCTGACGGCGCGGGCGCTTGGCGAGGAGCGGATTGCTGTGATGTTCGAGGCGGGACTTGCGCTTTATGGCCAGCGCGCGGAGATGGCGCGCGTTCATGCCCGGGTTGAGGAACTGGTGCCGGAGCGGGTTGATGCGGTGCCGGCACAGGAGCTGCCGGACCCGAAGGATCGGCCGGAAACGCCGGAACAGAAACGGCAAAGACGGCACCGGGAATGGGCGCGGACCCGGCGGCGGGCACGCGGGCGCCGACGCGGCCTTTTGAGCGAGATCTTGGCCGGGGTGCACGCGTCCGACGAGCAGGTGGCGCGGATGGCGCTGGAGGTCTGGGGGATTTCTGACCGACCGCGCCGGCGGGCACGGACCATGGCTTATGCCTGGGAAGTCGAGGCCCTTCGCAAACAACAATCGGCTGCAGCCAGGCAGGACCAGGAGGAGGCAATCCAGACCGATGATCCGCAGCGCGCGCCCAGCGAGATGCGGCACGAGGAACAGCACGCAGATCCCCCGAAACCTGCCGACTACAGAAGATTGGCAATCGAGCTGTCCGACCGGCTGCGTGCGGAGAGTGACCGGTCCAATATGCCGGTGCCGGTAAACATGGAAGATCGGCTGGGCCACCTGCTTGAGCGGGCTGACACGTTGGGCGGCCCCTGGCGCAAACCGGGCGCTCGGTCGCTGGATGATCTGGCGGGCCGCATCGCGTCCCTGTCCGGGTTGGCGGGGCAGGACAAGGCGCTGGCTGAAGCAGTCGGCAGGGTGTTTGGCGCGCGACCGGGCACCGGGGAACGGGAACAGCCATTGGCCGATGGATCGGATGCGGCGAGGGTTGCTTCTGATCCTGACCGGGATGTCGAATACCCGCCGGTGGATTGGGATGCAATCATGGCGAAGGGAGAGGCGGACCTGGCCGAGGCGCAGCTTCAGATGGAGAAGGCAAGCCGTCTTGAAGACATGGAGGACAACGTGGAGGAAGCTGTGGTCGGGGACCCGCAGGGCAAGCCTATGAATGCGCCGCAGATCGAAATGGACCTCCCGGAGCCAGCCTCGAAACATGCGGCAGCTAGTGCGCCGGATTCACGCTATGACGGACGGGCACTGCAACTGGCCTGTGCGATCACTGAGCGGGTGGATGCGCGGGATCCGGTGCATCGGCGCGAGCTTGTAACGGATATCCGGGTGCTTCTGAAGGCGGCGGATGCGGCGGCACCGACGCTGTCCGCGGACAAGGTGGCAGAAACCACGCAAGACTTGACCGCCGCCCGGGTGGCGCTGGATGCGAAACTGGCGCTGGCGGCCGGGCTCGATGGCGAGAAGTTCAATAAGCCCTTGTTCCTGCGCAATGTCGGACAGCGCAATCCCGACCCGCGGCGGATGCATCCGCTGGGATATGCAAACCGCGAGGCGAAGGAAGCTTATGACCGGGATGTCGAGGGCCGGGTTCAGCGTGCATTGTCCGCGGCCCCCGAACCGACGCATGCGGAACTGTCCGTAGCACGGATCGGTCTTTTGCCAGACCTGCCGGACCAGAGCGCAGATCTCGTGGCAGCGATGAAATACGTCTTTCTGGAAGGCTCGCTCAGGGCGGTGGATGACCTGATGAGGGAGCGCGAAGCGTTGCTCACAGAGATCGCCGATATGACGGAAAGCCCGAAAAAGAGCGAGGGTATTCTGGAGCGGGTGTTCCGGACCTTTACGCATAAGGAAGTGTTTGCTCTGACGCGCACCGACAAGTCGTTGCCGGGCACCGTACCAGCCCTGGACGACAATCGTCGCATCGCGGTGGCGCAGGGGCTGGCCACAATCACCGAAACAGGCGGGCGCACCTTTGGCTTATACGCATGGGGCTATGCCGCCCAATCGCTGGAAGACGGGTTGCATCCGGAACGCGCGCGCTCGCGGTCGCGCGGCCTGGGTATGAGCATGTGAGGCGTGGGCATCTGTGAGAAACGCGGGATAAGTGCGTCCAAAACGACGCTGGCTTCGGTCATGTCAAAATTTTGCGACACAACTCTCCCAATAGCACAGGATCGTGATATCTTGAATAGCATAAACAAGCCATATTCGGCCTTTTAGCGATGGAGATACCATTTAAAAGTCCACATGTGGCCTATTGACAATCTATATAGTAATAGGTCATATACGACCTATAATACGCCAAAGAAAGACTTAACCGGCATTATACGACCCTTTAGAACAACATGGCGACGTCAAAACAAATAGAGCAAGAAATCGGGCAACGTCTCGCGCGCCTGCGCCTCGCCCGAAACGTGACGCAGGCCACCCTTGCCGAAAGGGCAGGCATCGGCGTGCGCACATTGCGTCGCCTTGAGGCGGGCGAACCCTCGACCTTAGACACCTTTCTTCGTGTTGCAACGGCGCTTGAACTCGAAGATGCCATCCTCTCTTCGCTGCCCGAAGGAAACATTCGGCCCATTGAACGCGTTTCAAGGAAGGGGAGCGAGCGCAAGAGGGCCAGCCCTTCGTCGGAACGCGCGGCAAAATCAACATGGACATGGGGTGACGAGACCAGATGACTGACGCGACTGTGATGCTATGGGGTCGGCGGATCGGCGCCGCGAGCTGGGACGAGGCACGTTCGCTCGGCGTCTTTCAATACGATCCGGAGTTCGTGGGTGCAGGTATCGAGGTCGCCCCTTTGAAAATGCTGGCACGGGAAGCTCCCTATGAGTTTCCTGCCCTTCGAAGGGAGACTTTTAAGGGACTGCCGGGCATGCTGGCCGACGCGCTACCGGACAAGTTCGGCAACCGGTTGATCGATGCTTGGCTTGCCGAAACGGGCCGAAGCGCAGACCGGTTTAGCCCGGTTGATCGGCTTTGCTACATAGGCAACCGAGGGATCGGGGCATTGGAATTCGAGCCTACTGTCCGCAAAGCAACGCGCTCGAAGAAGCTGGAATTAGCCCAACTGGTGGACTTGGCCAACAGGGTATTGGACGAGCGTGAGAACCTCGTCGGCAAGCTCGGGGGTGAGGACGACGCTGGGGCGCTGGAAGACATTTTGAGCGTCGGGACCTCCGCAGGGGGCGCGCGCGCCAAGGCCGTGCTCGCCTGGAACAGGGAAACCGGCGAGTTCAGGTCCGGGCAAGTTCAGGTTGACGAGGGGTACGAGCACTGGCTCTTGAAGTTCGACGGCGTGTCTAACAACCGTGACAAGGAGCTCGCCGATCCCCAAGGCTTCGGAAAGATCGAGTACGCGTATCACCTGATGGCGACAGAGGCGGGCATCGACATGTCGGAATGCAGGCTTCACCACGAAGGTGGACGAAGCCACTTCATGACCCGCCGGTTCGACCGGGATGGACGGGGGCGCAAGCTTCACATGCAGTCTCTTGGAGCGATACAGCACTTCGATTTCAACGACCCGGCCTCCTATTCCTACGAGCAGGCGATCTTGACGATCAGGGATCTTGGACTTGGGATGGACGTCGTGGAGCAACAATATAAGCGCGCCGTCTTCAATGTCGTGGCTCGTAACCAGGATGACCACGTGAAGAACATCTCTTTCCTCATGGACCGGTCCGGATCTTGGCGACTATCACCAGCTTACGACGTGGCTTACTCCTTTAACCCCCGAGGTTCCTGGACCCGCGATCACCAGATGAGCTTGGCAGGAAAGCGAAACGATTTCACCCATGACGACCTTATGGTCTTTGCCTCGAATGCGGGCTTAAAGCCCGCTAGGGCAAAGCAGGCAATTGAGGAGATTGTGGCCTCCGTCGAGAAATGGAACGAGCATGCAGAGAAGGCGGAAATAGAGCCGTCGGACGTCAGCCGGATCAAAAGAACCTTTCGCCTAGGCGTGGGCGGCACGTAGCAATGGCAGCCAACTAGATGAGAACGTGAATCGAGGTTTCGCGGACGCGCACCTTGACCGACGAATCTGACAGCTGGAAGCGCGGTGACATCCTGACCAAGGAGCCGGTTGGCGACATTTGGTATTTCAATACGTATCCCGAATACGTCGGACCGCCATTTATGAGCGGTGGTGGATATCCTCTGGTCTCTGAATTAGCCAAATCTGTTCTTGAACGGTTTGATCTGGGAGAAACGGTATTTCATCCCTTAACCCTGATGTATTCCCACGAAACCCGGCTCTCAACACCCGAGCCGTACTACTTCCTGAATGTGTGCAACAAACGCTCCATGGGTAATTATGAAGCGCTTGGACCAGAAGATGGGCCAGCAAGCGCGCCTCTAAATTGCCGAGGTGGTGGTGTAAGATATCTACCCATAAGCGGACAAGAAAAAGAGCTTGTCGTTGTTCCAGAAGCGCTGGCTGGACCCGATATCTGACTGGACCCGAAGGTGCCTAAGCTGTTGTTCCTGTCCGACCAACTCGTAACCGGCCTCAATGAGGCTGGGATGGATAAGGGCTGGGGGTTTGTTCGGGTCTCCGTCGGCACCCTCTAAACAAAACAAATGGCATTGCCAACTTGTTTGGAAGCGGTTGAAAACCGTCGGGTTTGCTTCCGTTAGGCGTTGTTCCATCCGCCTCGGACAGGCTCTGTTGCACTGAGTTGCGGCTCACAGTGCAAGCTTCGCCTGCAACCGCCGCACGCCTCCGCCCGAGATCTCCAAACGCTGCCCCAACACCCCGCGCAGCACGGCCTTCACCACATATTCCGGCACACCGAGATTCGTAAGCCGCGTCACTGCCCCTTCCGGCGTGTTCGTGTGCAGGGTCGACAACACCATCCGGCCTACCATCGCCGCCCGACAGGCAATTTCAGCCGTCTCCTCATCTCGGATTTCCCCAACCATCAGAACATTCGGGTCCTGACGCAGAAACGAACGCAACGTTCGGGCGAACGTCAATCCGATTTCCTCGTGGACCTGGACCTGCTCCACACCGGCCAGATTGTATTCTATCGGATCCTCAACCGTCAGGATCTTGCGCCCTTCATCGTTCAAATGGGCCAGCGCCGTATATAGCGTCGTCGTCTTACCTGAGCCAGTTGGTCCGGTAACCAGGAACAATCCGTTTGGCTGCTCGATGATCTCAATGATCTGCCTCGTCGTTTCGGCATCGAACCCCAACTTGCCCCACCCAAGCCGCAATGCATTGGGGTCCAGAACCCGGCACACAATACTCTCGCCAAAACTGGTCGGGACCGACGATACGCGAAAATCTACCTTGCGTCCTGCAATTGTGGACGTAATTCGCCCATCCTGAGGCAATCGGCGCTCGGAAACATTCATGCCAGATATGACCTTGAGTCGTGCAAGGATCGACACAACGCTTAAAGACCGGTTCACCGGATGGGCTTGCAAAATCCCATTGATACGAAGCCTGATCCGTAGTCCATCCTCTTGAGCTTCGAAATGGACGTCAGATGCCCCGACTGCCACCGCCTCGTTAAGAATCTCGGACACAAAGCGAATAACGGGTCCTTCAAACTCGCCCTGTCGCAACGCTTCCTGGTCCGCTTGCAGGCGTTCGCCGGATACTTTTGTATCTTCTTGCGTCTCATCAAGAGAAGCAAGCAAAGACCGAATGATCCTTGTCGGCGCGGCAACAACAGCGGGCGGTCTTTCAAGAAAAAACAAAAGCTCCGCGCCGAGAGCACCGTTCGCAGGATCGCTCGATAAGATAAACGAACGTCCGTTCGCATCAGAAATGGGCACAATTTGGTTAGATTGACAATATGAAAACGTCAGCAGATCCAGAGATACCAAATCCGGAGTGTACTCGGGAATGTCGGCTATCTGCTTGCAGCCAGCAGACTTGGCCAACCTGGGTATCAACAACTCCTCATCCACGAGCCCCAACTTCAGGATTGCCCGATCCAGCGAAATGTCTTCTGCCTCGGCAATTGCCAACGCGCGCGACACTCCCAATTGATCAATGGCACTTTCATTCAGGAGATCCTCAATGAAGGTTTCGATGTTGTAGGTTACGTATTTGGTCAAAGTCATCTTTGATCTCGTGAGTAAATCATACTATAAGTTGAGTAAAAACTAGGACGCAGACTTTTAGGTTGAACACACACTCAAGCATACTGTTGGTAATTCGTAGTCATCTAGTGACTATTAGCGCTCGGCTGTACCGTCAATTGCCGGGATGGATTGTATTGCCCGGATTTTCGGCGGAATGGTCGCGAAATCTTTACATTGCCTCTCTACCCGTCGACACCGGACCACTCACTCGGGGCGAAATTGTCGATGTGACGTTGGCTCAAGAATTGTTGCTCACAAGAGAATTGACGATACCTATCGCGGCCAAGAGTGACCTTTCGAAGGCAGTAGACGTTAACATGCGGCAATCGCTGCCAGAAAACGGTACTGGTCTTGCCTGGCGATACCGGATCGAGAAACACGAGAAGTCAAGCCTTCGGGTTGTGATCTACCTCATAAAGAAAAAAACACTTGAACAGATTGAAAACGTGATTGCGGCAAAGCACGGCAAAGTGCGAACGATCAGCGTAACTGTTGCATGTGAACCTTTGCTATTTTCTGACTACCGACGCCATGTCGATCGTTCCCGCCGACTTTGGGATGTAGTTGCGGCTTCGCTTTTTGTCGGCTCAGTTTTGTTGGTGCTGTGGCGGGGATTTACAGAAACTACAACGTTGCGGAACGACATTGCGCTGTTGGAGCAAATGAAGAATGAGCTAAGTGCGAACGCAATTGTCCTCAGACAGCAGCTGGAGGAAGAAACCTCGTTCCAGACAGGGGTTATCCAGGATGTCGATCTATTCGTATCGGAACATCAACGACTATCGATAATCTTCGATCTAACCGAAATACTTGATCAAGAAACCTGGATTTCCGAACTGATCATCAGCGGTTCCAGGGTATCATTCTCGGGTTTTACCGGCAGTGAAGCCACAGATGTAATGGAGAAGATAAGCTCTCTTCCCTGGGTAGAGCGAGTTGACCTTGCAGGACCTGTAACCTTTGACAGCTATTCCAGAAAAAACAGGTTCGATTTGGCGGCGGTGATCGAAAAACCGAGAAGGCACGCAAGTGAATAGGTATCGATCAGTTTTGACCCTTCTTCTGGGTGCCGTCGTCGTTGGTATCGTGCTGCTGGCAAGTCACTTCGTATTTGAAAATGACAGAAAAGTGCTTTCGAACAGGAAGTCCAACCTCGAAAAAGAAATTTCTGAAATTCAAAACCGACTTGAATACTTGCGTCTTGAAACACGCGAAACGGATTTCCCAAGCGACTTGTTGTGGAAAGGCAAGACCAAAGCTACGGCTGAACTTTCATTGCAAAAGATGGCCGTCGATCTCACCGCGCAAACAGCGATGACACTTGTTTCATTCAACAACTCACAAGCACGCCATAAAACACAGAACGATATCGTTTCATTCAGCATTGAAATCGAAGGATTTCTCGACGACGCATTTAAGTTCTTAGCAGAGTTAGAACATCATACTCCTAAAGTCGCTATCGAAACACTTCGCATTCGTCCGAGCCGGAGTCAGCGTGGTTCCGCTCAGGGTGTCCCAATCTATCTACAGGTGAACCTATGGGTGTTTTGGAGCGACCAAGCATGACGGGTGTCCGGGTTTACATTCCTCCACTTACGGTCTGGCTTTTTGCGGGTTTGTTTGGTTGGTTAGCGTTGTTTCCGCCTAATGAAAAAACCAATTCGCTTGCCGCTCAGGACAACTTTGGAAACAAGGCTTCTGGTGCCACAGCGGCACCAGAGATCAATTTTAGCATTCCCTACACTGCTGACTATGAAACGCGGCAAGAAATGTTAAAAGACAAGCCCTTGTTCTCTGAAACAAGAAGCAACGTGCAAAACGCACCCCAATCTGAACTCCCAACGCCTCTAGCGGTTAGTGTTCCGCAGCCAAAACCGAAAGCAAGCGAACCTGTCGCCAAACCACGCCCTTTTTTACCCGTTCTTGAGTTTCGTGGCTACGTGCGGCGCGGCGATGATTTACGAGTGTTGCTTTCGTTACCGACAACCGCCGAGGAGCGTTGGGTTCGGGCCGGCGACCGCTTGCTTGAGTGGAATGTTGCAGATGTGTCAAAAAGGATGGTCCGTTTAGAATCCGGTGAATTCCAGCACATCGTTGAAACCAACAAAAGAACGACAGTCGACAAAGATGTTAAGTGAGGAATGATGCGGTTTAAAACGATCTCAATTTGGGTAGCTTGCATATTTTTAACCGCCTGTACCGAGACTGTCACCACAAGTTCCGGGGTGTTTGGTGACGATGTCAAAGTGGAACGTAATTCAATTCTGAACAGATTTTCCAGCGAGAATACGTCGGTCGCCCTCAGTGGTCGCTCAAGTGCAGTGGCTCGCGGCAACGACCAGTTCGTAAATCCACGGCATGGGGCAACGACGCGAAGATCCAAGGCGATCATAGTGCCTCGAGACGGCGAAACGGTAGAGGTGTCACTCGTGAATGCGAGTGTGGAGGCTGCGGCCGAAGTCGTTCTCAGCGAAACTCTGGGATTGAGTTATGCGGTTGGCGATGATGTCAGCGGCACCATCACCATTCAGTCTACCGGACCAATTCCAAAGGACTCTTTACTAGAACTTTTTGAAGCTGCCCTCTCTGCCAATGGCGCACGCCTTGTGCAGCAGGGCAAAATTGTCAAAATCGTACCAGGTACTTCTGGGAATAAAGCATTTCGTTTGGCATCTGCAGGTTCCGTCTCTGGAGCAAACATTGTTGTCGCACGTCTTGAGTATATTTCAGCAGCTCAAATGGTTAACCTGCTTGAACCGCTGATCGCTGAAGGGTTAACGGCCGTCGCGGATAGACGTCGAAACCTGATTATGATGACGGGCAGTCCAGCTCAACTAGAAGCAGCTTTGGATGCATTGAATCTTTTTGACGTGGATGTGCTGAGAGGTAAATCTGTTGCTTTGATCGAACTCAATTCCGCTGATCCCGATGCAATCGTCGATGAATTGAATGTAATATTTGAAAATGAAGAAGGTGGGAATCTGGAAGGTGTCATAGAGTTCATTCCTAACAAACGTCTGGGGTCGGTTTTGATTATCACGTCCAGGTCCCGATATCTTTCGGCTGCACAAAAGTGGATCCGGGAATTGGATCGAACGGCAAGCGGCTCCAAAAATTTTATCAAGATTTATGAATTGCAAAATCGCGCTGCTGTTGATGTTGCTCCGATACTGAACGACCTTTTAGCTGGTCCGATAGCGACAGAAGACAGTACAGACGGTCAAGCCCTAAAGAACGAAATCAAAGCATCCAGGGTTGCTGCGGATAAAGCCAGAAACGCGCTCCTTGTTCGCGCAAACCGCCGCGAACATCGAGAAATTCGCGAACTTCTAAACGATATTGATAGTAGTCCGCAACAAGTCATGCTTGAAGCAACGATCGCTGAAGTTCGATTGAACGACGAATTGGATCTGGGTGTTCGGTGGTTCTTTGAAAGTGGGAATTTTGATTACACATTCTCAGATGCGACCAACGGCAGCACAAGGCCCACTTTCCCGGGATTTTCTGTAGTATTTGGCACAGGAGGCGCACGAGCAGCGCTCAGTGCACTTTCTGGCGTGACGGACGTAAAAATCATCTCTTCTCCCACACTCATGGTGCTGGATAACCAAGAGGCGGTGTTACAGATCGGCGATCAGGTTCCCATTGCAACTCAGACGTCAACCGATAACTCTTCGAGTGATGCACCGACAATCACAAATATCGAGTATCGAGACACCGGTGTAATTCTGACAGTAACTCCAAATATAAGTCGGAATGGCCGTGTTGTCCTCGACGTTGTGCAAGAAATCAGCAGTGTCTCACAAGAACAAACCTCGGGCATTGATTCACCAACTATTCGACAGCGTAAAGTCGCAACAAATGTTTTGCTTAATGATGGCTCGACGTTGGCTCTTGGCGGTTTGGTTCAATCGTCGGATACAAAAACAGTAACAAAAGTACCGGGGCTCGGCGATGCGCCGATCGTTGGAAGTCTGTTCAGGAAAACCCAGAGCGACAAGCGGAGGTCAGAGCTATTGGTTCTTATTAGGCCGCGGGTTGTGAACACCGAAATTGACGCACGCACAGCGACGGAATACTGGCGTTCAAAACTGTCCAGAACAGACTCGATCTTAAAAACTGGGCTTGGTTCTCCAAAACACACTGTGACCGACGTTCTTCAGTGAGGTTAAAAATGCCAGAGTTTTCCTACCAGGGGTATGATGCGACCGGAACGAACGACACCGGAACTATCAACGCGGCAACAGAGAAAGTTGCGTTCGAGACATTGCGAGCCCGAGGCCTGACGGTAGTCAACCTTGGCATCGGCCCAATTCATTCAAATGTAAGTATTCCTTGGTACAAACGCGATATTCAACTGTGGCGCACGCACCTACCATATCAAGACCAGGCAATAGTGGCCGATTTACTTGGCACGCTGTTTCAGGCAAGGCTTCCTGTCGTCGAAGTGGTACGGATTGCAGCGTTGTCTGCAGAACGGACAGACGTTAAGCGACACTTTGAACGTGTCGGGCAACATGTTGCAGATGGTGTCGATTTTCCCAGAGCATTCGAACTTGAGAACAAGTCTTTTTCCCCGATTTTTGTGTCATTTCTTCAGGTTAGCGACACGACCAACACTTTGCCAAACTTATTGAAGGAACTGGCGCGTTTCTTTCGATCGCAGAGCCAGATACGGCAAAAAGTTCTTTCTGCTTTGATTTACCCAACGATACTTGTCTGCGCTGCGATCGTTTTGTTTTTTGTGATCGCGCTTTACTTGGCCCCAAACCTTGAACCCGTTTTTGCGTCCGTTGGTAAAGACCCACCAAGCTCCCTGAGTTTCTTATTGTGGGTAAACTCTACTGTCAGAGATTTGTGGTGGGTCATTCTCGCAGGTTTCTCTAGCATTGCGCTGGCTCTGACGATCGCATTGCAACTGCCAAAAACGAAATCAGTATTGTCTGGCTTGAAGTTCCAACTGCCCATCATTGGCGCGCTATCTTATCTCGCCATGCTGTCCCGTCTGACGCAATCAACAGAACTGTTGTTGCGTTCGGGCCAACCATTGAATGATGCGTTACGAATGTCCGGGCAAAACATGGGTAATGGCTCCGCGCTAGGACAAAAGTTCATAGAAGCGGCAACCTCTGTTGAAACAGGACTATCGGCGTCAGGTGTTTTCGACGAGGATTCACGCACGCCGGCGTCATTCAGAGAGTTGTTTCGCATCGGTGAAAAGACCAACAGTCTACCCAATGCCCTCGCAGTTCTTTCAGACTATACGTCTTCGCTCGTGGAGCGGAAATCACAAAACTATCTCAGCCTACTTACTCCATGTCTGACGCTGGTTCTCGGACTGGCCATAGGTTTCCTAGTTTACTCTCTGATGGGGGCAATTCTAGAGGTGAATGAAATTGCCTTCTGATAGCTCACGTCGAAGTCCCGTCCGAGGGTTTAGCCTGTTAGAAACCTTGATTTCTACGGCCTGTCTTGGGGTAGTTCTTGTTGGTGTCTACAGCATTTCCACCCGCCTTTCCCGGTCGCTGGTGGATGCGAAATCTGAGTATGAATTAACCATGATGGTGCGGGCACTATTGAATGAATATACGATCACCTATCCCGCGATGCCAACGTACGGCATATACAAGGATAGGTGGGAATGGGAGATCCGGGAAGTTACCGAGCAAGGGCTGAAACCCACGAAACATGATCATTATTTCAAGTTCGTCAAAATCATACTGACAATAAGTCAAGTTAACTCGAAGCGAGACGCGAAGGAGTACAGCATTGTCGTCGCGCGGCGAGGCTAAGTCGGATGGGAAGATCACGAACAGCAGGGATTACCCAATTTGAACTGATGATCTCGCTTGCGATTATGGGGCTGATCGCGGTGTTGCTCGCAAACACACTCAATTTCAATCGCCAAACGATAGAACGGTTTCAGGTATTTTCCCGGTCAGTAGACGACATGGTTGTTCGCCGTTCACTTGTTGGTTGGATCGAGCGAATGCCTCTTGTTTCGAATTTCAGTGAAAACACTGCATTGCTACAGGGTGGGCAGGAAACACTGGAATTCAAAAGCCTGGTCGCTGATGACTTTTTTTGGGGTGGAACTCTCACGCAATTTACGATTACGGTGCGGTCCCGCGCAGTTAAGGGTCAAGCTATTGTTATCCGAGGACGAGGAAAACACCGTCTCAATCAGGACCCAATTGATCGTGATTTTGTTCTGGTGTCTGGTGCGAAAAATGTAAGATTTTCTTACTACGGTTCCGGTTCAAAAACACCTCAAAAGAGTTGGCACTCCAAGTGGACAGAAAGCAATCACCTTCCTGATTTAATAAAACTAGAATGGGAGTATTCCGATGGTAATCCGGCTCCTCCGTTGACATTCATACCAGGTAAGATCGAGCGTCAGAGATATATGTCGCTGTCTTCTCTGGTCCCCCCCGAGTGACCATCTCGGCCTAACGTGTACAGATCAAACGCACCGTTTTTCCCCGGACTGCGATACAAGTATATGCGACCCCATGGATCTCGGATGTCTTCTGCCTTGTCGAGATATGGACCTCTCCAGTTGGCAATCGCAGCGGGTTCAATCAACAATACATCCAACCCTTCGGACTCTGAGGGATACCGGCCGACGTCTATGTAGAATAATTGAATAGCACCCTTAACACTGTGCATCTGTATCTCTGCAGCCTTTGATTTAGCTCTCCCGAAACTCTCCATTATTCGGGGCGCGGCCAAGCCAACCAAGAGCGAGATAATTGCCAGGGTCACCATGATTTCAAAAATGGAGAATCCCGAGTCCTTCTTGCGCACCGCGAGGGTGCTAGAGCGATGATGTTTCACAGAAAAATACTTTCCATAAAGCTGAGTGTAAAAATTGCATAGGCTATGAATGGGCCAAAAGGAATACCTTCGTTGTCCCTGGGTGATTTAATTACTGAAATACCGTATCCGAGAATTCCGCCTATGCTCGACAGCAAGATCAGTTCGGGCAGTTTCCAGGGACCTAACAGCAAAGCTCCTGCACCAAAGAGCTTGGCATCTCCGATACCCAAACCATCCTCCTTCACGGCCCGAAAGTAGAGGCTACCAGCCAACCAAAAAAAACCGGTTACCAGCGCTCCAGTCAGAACATGTGTGAAGACCGATTGGGGTTCGATAAAGGCTAGATAAGCGGTGCCAATTGCAGCGACGAAAAATGTAGCGAGATCGGGGATTTCGAAGCACTGCATATCTACGATCGAAAGCCAGATAAGAACAGGCATCAGTGATAATGACAGCACAAGTTGCGGCTTGTCACTAACATCCCATAGACACCAGAGTGACGAAAGATACAGTGAGATAAAGAGCAGAACAGAGACAAAATTGGCCTTCAAGCTTTACGTATCCCCAAGTAGAAACTCACTGACAGTGAAGCGCCACAAACGGCGCGGAGTTGTTTTGCTTTCAACGCTTGTATCCCTGGCTCTAATAATGAGCCTGATCGTTCTTACGCAATCCATAGCCGTGAGTGGCATCAGAACAATTAAGCGTTTGAGCCAGTTAGAACAACAGGATTTGCTAGAGGATTCCATACGTGAACTCGCAAGACCCCTGATAGCGGATGCGATGCTCAGTTTTGGTGAAATCCACAGTCTTCCGCTTAATAGCTCCCCTTACCCGGTAACAATCGACGGTCAATTCGCCAATCTCATTGTTCAGGACGTTAACGGATTGATTGATTTGTCCAGAACACCGCGCGACGTCGTCAAGCGTTTGCTACCGGAGGACCTAGGTTCGATTGTTATGACGATGAAGAGCGATGGTCAGATACACACGCCTTTGCGTCAGAGATTCATAGAGGCAGGTGGAGACCCCAATAAGTACCCTGACATCGAACAATGGGTGACGATAAAATCCAACTCTTCACGGATCAATATGACCAATTTGCCGCGCCACTACCAAAACGATCTGACAGGCTTGCCACAGTCGAATGGTAGCCAGCAACCTCAGGAAGTTTCGGTTCTCGTGACGTTTAACTGAATGGGTTTTTCGGCTCATACCCATATCTAAATCACTATCAGATTAAGTGGACCTTTGTCCGGACGTTGCGGTCGTTTTTGCGTCAGGACCCGAACGTGCTGATGGTGGGTGAAATCCGGGATGAGGAAATGGCCGAAATCGCCTGTCGGGCGGCGCTGGTGGGGCGGATGGTTTTGTCGACTCTGCACACGAACACGCCTGAGGGAGCGGTGACGCGGCTTACTGATCTGGGTGTCCCAGAGTATGTGGTGAAGGACGTTTTGCGCGGGGTGGTGGGGCAGAGGTTGGAAATCATGGGCGACGATTCACGCAAGTTGCAGGCGCGGCTAATAAACTAGGTCCTTTCTGCCAGAGACTTAATCTGGTTTACCGGCGCAAGTTCGAAGCTGCGAACAAGACCGTGGGGTTGGTGACAGCTTCTGAGTCACATTCGACCCTCTGTTCCTATAGTAGTTCGAGAGTCAAGGTGGCGGCAGATATCCGCAGATGATGGTTATCTGGTGTAAAGAGTTTTATGCCCGCGGAGGTTCTTTCGACTACAAGTCCCGCTAACTCACTTCCCAACTCAAAAAGACCCTCCAAGGAAACCATATCGATATTGCTGAAGCAAAACTTAACACGTTTAACATCGAACCGCCCGTAAGGGTCTTTGAGGACAAGCTCAGCATTGTATAAGACGTGAACTTGTTCATACTCGGAAATTTCAACATCAGGGATAAAGACTCTGAATTCAAAGATTATCCAATCATGAAAGTCTTCAAATCTACTCGTTAAAGTCTCGATTGCGATTTTCGTATCGAAGTCATAAATCTTCGCCATATTTCTACCATCCTTGCCCATTTAAGGGACTTACTTGGGTTGGCCCTGTGGGCAAGCCGTGGCCATTGAAATTGAAGTGGTGTTCATGTGGTCGCATACCCCCGTGTGAATGGTTGAAGTCTTGTCGAGAGAACGGCCTGCCATTGCTATCATAAAATGTCCTAGAGCTGAGAATGCCATTTGTTACCTGCTCATAAACTGAGTTGGGAACAGACGTATTTGGAGCTCTTGCAGCACCAGATTGAACCGGCGTAGAATTTCCTAAGACGCCAGAATTACTTGCAATTTGTCCTTGCAGTGCACTCAGTTGAGCTTGCAGATTTGCATTGGTTTTAGGTGTGGGCCTAAAATTGGGAGGTTGTGCGTAAGTCGCGGTACGACACCGAGTAGCGCAGATAGAAGAACACAGCGTACAAAACTGCATCCTTGGGGAAATGACAGCCTTTTAACGAGATCATGCTCAAAAAACCTGTTCGAAATATTTCGAACAGTACAAACCTCAGATCACGAATGCTCGTCAACTAGACCCCAGAGTTTGCGACACATCCCTTAATACTATTGAATATCCGGTATTTCATCGCCAGTGGGGCGCCTTATCAGTTTCACATATTCAGGCTTGATGGCACCGATCTTCAGAAAATTTTCTCTAGCTTCAAGCAAGCTTATGGTGTTACTTCCACCTTCAAAAGTCGGGTCGTCAGCTTGAAGATTATCGTCTTCCCAGTAGCATATGGGGCATATGTCAAACGACCCGTAGTATTTTTCGCTTCTCGTGAGGAACCCACAGCAAGCACATGGGTATCCTTTTACATCATTCGCTTGTGTCTTCATTTTATTTGATTTTCCCAGTAAGAACGTCCTGCGCTCGGTCTAAACATTGTTCGTGGCGCTCCACTAGGAGTCGCTACAGCAAACGTATTCGTATTTGGATTATAGTACATAGTATCACCGTTCGGACGAACTTTTGATTGAGTTCCTTTGGGTGGATTGCTCACAAATGATCTTGCTGCTTGAGTGTACTGCGCGGCATTGGAATACTCAGGAAACTCCAATTTGTGCTTTTGATAGTGCGCTTGGGCGTTTTGTGCAGGGGTCTTAGTTTTGGTTCCTGACCATATAGGGGATCTCGAAGCTCTGATTGCACTTTGTAGCTGTCTAAGGTCTCTTTGGAGTCTAGCATTACTTTGACTGCTCGGTGTATAGCCAGGAGACTGAGCATAGGCAGCTGGCTTCATCCCTAGTTTTGCCCTCGCAGCATTGATCTGAGCCTTTAGAACCTGTTCTCGCAACACTTCCAAGTATCCGGAAGGGTTTCTAGGTTGGCCAGGTCGACCAGGTCGCCTTTGAGCTTCCTCGTACTCTTCGTCTTCAGGTCCGAATGCTGTTTCTCGCTCACCGGCTCCATTGGCGTTCACACCATCCGCGCGCCCACCACCAGTGTTGCCATCTCTGCCGTCACCACCTTCTTCGATGCTATCTGATTTCAGCGACCCTGCACTGTCGATAGCATTTCCAGATGGATCGGAAAGGTTGATTGGATCACTGAATGAGTAGCTGTACCTGTTTGTCCCGACGCCTGGTTGAGTGACTTCGAACCAGTCTGGCTGGATGAACATGGAGAGTTCGGGGTCGTAGTATCTGGCGTTGAGGTATTGCAGGCCCGCGCCGGCGTCGTAGCGCTCGCCGATATAGCCCTTGGTCTCGGGGGCGGCAATCAGATCCGAGGTCCAGTCCCGGGCCTTGCCGAAGGGGTGATAGATGCTGCGCTTGTCTTCGGCCCCATCCGTGCCGGTGATCAGACGGACCGAGTTCAGCTGGTCGCGGTGCATGTAGCTGGCCACTCCATTGACCAGACGCACATCGGGATGCGGGTAGGTCACGATCTCTTCGCTCGCGCCTTGACCGAAGTTGCGGATCTCGACACCTCCGAAGGTGACCGTGACCGTCTCATCCGGCTGACCGGTCTTGTCGGTCCGCTTCAGCCGCGTACCGTCAGCACCATAGACGTAAGACGTGGTGGTGCCGGCATAGGTTACGCTCAGCGGGCGGTTTTCACCATCATAGGTCATCACCTTGCCATGCAGGCCCTGCAGCATGTTGCCGTTGGAATCATAAGTGAAACTCTGACCGGCCACGGTGGTGGGTCGGTGCGTGCCGGGGGCATAAGCATATGTGCCCAGATGGCTGTTCGAGCGCATGTTGCCCGCCGCATCATAGGTGAAGCTCTGATCGAATGCCATCACACCATTTCGGTTGACCACTGTCATCAGACGGCCCGCGTAATCATAGGAATAGTTCAGGTTGCCCTCATTCCGCGAGGTCCATTGCTGGCTGACCCGGCCGGTGGCCGACCGGACATATCGCGTCTTGGCCATGACCTGGTTGGTGGCGTCGCGCACCTCGGTCCGGTTCATCCAGCCGCGGCTGCGGGAATACTCGCTGACCGAGCGCAGGCCGTTGCCGTAGACGATCTCGATCGGGTTGCTTCTGAGATCATAGGTGATGCCCGTAATGTGCGCGCCAAATCCAGTCAGACGGTTGGCCGCGTCATACCTGAACGGACCGGTCCAGGCTGTGGTCTCCGTGCCCGGCGCGTTTGGCAGTGCACGTCGCAACGGCACGCCGTTGGCCGCATATTCAGTCTGCAGCTGATACCTTCGCCCATCAATCATGTGCCGCTCTTTCGCGAGCAGACCCTGATTGTTGTAGTCGTACTCAATGGCATGGGTGCCGTTGATCGCAGCCCTGGTCAGCATGCCAATATTGTTATGCCCGGCCCTGGGCTGGTCATAGCTGTACTGGGTCGTGATGCTGGTCAGGCCCGGCCCGCTTACGGTTTTGGTTTTGACCCGATCCAGCTGATCATAGGTGTAAGCGATGGTCTGACCTTTGGCATCAACCTGCGAGATGAGGTTGTCCGTGGCATCATAGGACAACGACCACAGCCCCAGACCGGGATCATTGGCTGTCCGCCGGTTGCCAACAGCATCGTAGGTGTAGGTCCACTGGGCGCGGCCAGGATCAAGCACCGCTATCAAGCGATCTAAGGTGTCGAAATAGAAAAAGGTATCATCAAACCAAGCTGTACCTGGTTCGACATTAGTATTTCGGACCCCCGATATGATCAAATTTCCACGCGCGTCAAATGTGTTCCGAGTCCAACCACAAATTGTAGTGGCATCATTGTCAAAACAATCCGCGTTCTTTTCGTCGACAAATGGGAAATATCCGTTTTGATTGGTACCCCAAGACGTAATGAGCCCTGTTTGCTCATATTCCCGGACGGAGTACTTTCCATCTGCCGCCGTGGTTTTGGTGACGCGATCGAGCGTGTCGTAGTTGAAGCTGACCCGCTGAT
This sequence comes from Ruegeria atlantica, assembly GCF_013032505.1. Taxonomy (GTDB): domain Bacteria; phylum Pseudomonadota; class Alphaproteobacteria; order Rhodobacterales; family Rhodobacteraceae; genus Ruegeria; species Ruegeria atlantica_F. The sequence goes on along the minus strand of NZ_WQCG01000011.1, from coordinate 39,407 downwards.
TGGTCGCAGCCGTGTTTCCGGCTGCTTCCGCCCAGGTCAATGGAATGCTGGTCCAGGCAAGGTTGCCACGTTTGTCATAGCTGCTGAGCGTGACGATCGCGTCTTCGATCCGGCTGGTCGCACCGCTGGTGGTTTCTTTGTAAACCTCGCCAAAGCCGTTGAAGTACTGCCGCGACACCGTATCAGGATGATCATTCCCGGAATCGGCCGACGCAGACCGTGTCTCGACATATTGCGCTGTTGGATTACCAAAAGCGTTGTATGACCAGTTCACCTCATGCCCGTTCGGAGAACGCTGCTCGATTTTCCTGCAATGCACATCGAACGTGGTCGTCGTCACCAACCCGTTGACATCCGTTTCGGTCAGCGGAACTTGACACCCATGATGCCAGTGCGTGCTGACCGTGTGACCGGCCGCATTGGTCGTGCCAGTGCGAAACAGGTGTTTCCCTGTATCATAAGAATGTGTGGTCGCCCGACCCTTAGCATCCGTCTCCGAAACAACATTGCCCCACGAATCGTATGAGAAAGTGCCAACTGTTTGCCCGAATGCTACATTTTGATTATTCCTTTGCAATCGGCGCACCTCAGTTATGCGGCCGAGTACGGGTGGGGTTACGCCGGCATGTTGCTCACCATCATAGATAAAGAACTCCGCAGCCAGCCAGTGCGCGTTGTTTCCGTTAAAAGACGGTCCTGCATTTACAATTTTATGCGATGCTTTTTCGACAATATACTTGTCTGGGTTTTCATTATAGACATACCAGGTCGTTCGATCATCTTCCGGTCCGGCAAAACCAAGGTCAATAAACTGGGCCAGTTCGCCAAAGACAGTATAGTGATACTCGGTGGTTCGTTCTGGCAGCGCCTGCCCGTGACGAGTCTTCGTGCGCGTCCGGTTTTTCCAGGATCGTCTCGGCCTAAGATCCAAACCTGTTGACCCCCAATCATTGATTTCCTGCCACCAAGTCACTCCGCCCCGGATCAGGGTCCGTGACGTTGCTCTGCCTTTCAATGCTGAATCTGACCGGCCACTGACGACATGTTGTGCATAGGTTGTAACAAGTCGAGGGCGGGAGGACTCTCCAGCAATTTCCGGAAGCGTCGCGGTAATGGTTCTAAATCCAACCGTCTGACGGCGATCATAATCAAAGCGGTTGCTCACATAGCTGAAATCGATGGTACGTTCCTGCCCGTTGAATCCGTTCGACCGCGTGATGCTGCCAACAACCGGGTAAGAACGCGGTACCTTGTTGTCATTGTAATGGGTTGAAGGCACGTAGCCGACTGTCTGATGGCCACCAGCCGGGTCAGTTATTGCGGCCAAAACACTCTTGGGGCCAGACACACCAAACAGGTGCAGATTACCGCCTTTGCCGACAATGTCCCCGATTCCGTCACCATTGACGTCTGCCACGACCCCGCGCTTGGACCCAAGGGTACTGTAAACGTCGTTCACTGGCCCAACTGAGAGTTCATGAAACGAATTACCTGTCGAAAGATAGATCAGAGATTGAAATTGACCCCGGACACACCACGCATCTACCCAGTTGCATTTACGCGTGACCACGACATCAGCCAAGCCGTCGCCGTTCATGTCCCGCACCTGAACGCTCAGTTGCGGAAACGTCGCATCAGGATGAAAGTCAATCCAGGTTTCGCCTGTGGTTCTGAACGCGTCCCCATCGGACAAATGAACAATGATCCTCGGAGTCGAACCGGTTCTAGGCTTCACAACGACCAGGTCCTGGGCGCCATCCCCATTGAAGTCACCAAAGCCGAATTGTGCATCGGCACCATGGGGCCTGATTGGATTGGGCGTTGTTTTTATGCGAAACCACCCCGTTCCGTTTGGATCGGAATAATTCCAATTTGTATCGTCACTACCGACCGGCCCAAACAACTCATCCTGACCGTCCCCGTCGATATCGGCCATATACGTTCCGATAATGCTACCACGCGAGTATCCGCCCCAGAGTCCGCCTGATGCATTTACCTGATGGACATTACGGCCCACAATTGCTTCCAACCCCGGGTCCCGGTCAAAGTTACCAAAAAACCGGATCGGGGTGTTTACGTTCAAAGTGGCATCTGCCGTGTTCGGCGTGATGCCCCGGATCGCCCGCCTCGTTGTTCTGGTTACAATCCGTTTATCCTCACCGGGATCACCCACTCTTCTGCGGGTTATGTTGGTATAGGCATAGAATGTCTGGCCAGATGTGGGATCAAAACGGGAAATCCGATCAATTGAGTTCCCAGAGCCGGTCGAACCACCGCCAAACCAGGAAAGGGTCCAACTGTTGTTTGCGTATAGATTTTGCAGCCAGCCAGCCACAGGTTTGACCGAGGGCACACCATAGTTGTCGAACTGGTAGACACGCAGGTCCTTGTTTCCCGTGCCAGTGGCAACCAGCACTTCCTGACGCCCGTCCTGATCCAGATCAAGCGTGGAAACAACAGCGTCAAAAGCATTTGCCCCAAGAAAATTCCGGGTAACCGCCATGTTGTCGGGCGTATACGTAAACCGATAGGGCGCACCTAGCGGCGTACCGCTCGGGATGTGATTGGCATCAAATCCGAAATCAGCACCATACCTCTGAACTTGGCTCAAAAGGCTGATTCTTGTTTGGGCGGCGACGGTGTAGTCAAGTAAGTACGCCCGGATCTTGTTAGCCCCATCTCCCTCGAAAACCCGAATACTTCTGATACGAAAAGGCTGCTGGCCAATCAACGATGTTCCGGTTGCGTAGCGCGGTCGCGCCACATCGGCCGGGATCTGATCAAAGCCGAGGAAAATGGAATAGACAATTGTCCCACTCGGTAACTCATAAGAGATCTTGGTAATCCGTGGAGCATGGCCGTTCGCGCGTCCGCCGCCCAAATATGTATACCGCACGGTATGTCCTGCCAGATCCGTGACACTGGAAAGCAAGTATCGGCCCAGATGGAGATGACTATATTCTGCAGTTCCCGGTGTTGTCTGCACGCCGAGAACAACCTTCTGGCTCCGATAGGTGTATTTGGTGCCGTTCTTCTTAAAAACATGAAACTCGTTCAGCTGCTGGTCCAGCTGGATCTTCAGGTAGTTCTCGTCATAGGTCGCGAAGTGACCGCCTGCTGAACAGCTTGCACTTTCACGGTTTGTTTTGCGTTCCGCTGGATATGGAAAATTGAGCTTGCTAGTCGCTTGAGCATCGTTGCACAAAAGCAGGTCCTGCCCATCGAGACGAAATATGTCCTGATTGAAATCAAAAACCGGCGTGCCGCCGCCAAATGAAACCCTCTCGATCGAAGACAGAGCAGCCAGTTTCCAGCCAGCACCCAACAAGGCATCCGGGGTACCGTGGCCATTGAAGCTGGACACATACCTGAGGTCCAGGTTGGGCTCTAGCCCCCTGAACTTCGGCACTTCAATCGGAACAGAATACCGGAAGCTTCCATCCGACAAAACGCTATTGGCAACTGCAATATCCGGCGTCGATGCGCCCTTGAATGCATCGTGCACTTGCGCAAAAGCAGACGTTGCGCTCACGAGCCAGGAAATGCCCAGCACCGCACCTAAAGCTATTCGAATCAAAGACGTACCCTGTTCAGTTTTGTTTTTTGTCTTTTGTTGCCAAAAATACCTATACGGTCAACACTTTAATTTTACTCAACCTTAAGAATAGTTTCCAAGGTAATCCCGCTTGAGCATCTATGGGGGCGCTATCCGACCAGATTTACCACGCTGTGGTGTCCAAGAGCGTCCCAGCGATCACTTGCGACTGAGTAAGCGCGGCGAGTGGATGTGTCGCAAATTTCAGGGTCAGATTGACTGGGCAGCCTGTTCTGGCATCTGTTTCGCGCAAAAAGTTTACTGACAGGTCTTAGTATGATTTCATTGAAAGGCTGCCATTTCCCCAAGGACGCGGTTTTGTACGCAGTTTACTTCTATCTGCGATACACGGTGTCCTATCGTGACTTGGAAGAGATCATGGCTGAGCGCGGTGTGCGAGTTGACCATGCCACATTGAATAGGTGGGTTGTGAAATACTCGCCGATCGTCGCAGTTCGTGCGCAATCAAAGAAGCGTCCAACGCTGAGTTCATGGCGCATGGACGAGACCTATATTCGTGTGCGCGGCAAATGGATGTACCTCTATCGGGCCGTCGATAAAGCTGGGAATACTCTTGATTTCATGCTGTCTGAGCGTAGGAACCGATCAGCAGACGCAGGGTTCTTTGGCAAAGCGCTGGCTTCAAATGGAATCCCGAGCAAGATCGTCATCGACAAAAGTGGAGCCAACGCGGCGGGCATTCGAGAGGTGAACAAAATCCTTAATCGGTTTGGCTGCCCAGCCAAAATCCAAACGGTCAGGTCCAAGTATCTGAATAACCTGATCGAACAGGATCATCGGTTTATCAAGCGTCGCGTACGGCACATGTGTGGGTTCAAATCGTTCAGATCCGCATCAGCTACTTTGGACGGCATCGAGGTCGCCAACATGATCCGGAAGCGGCAATTCCCCAGCAATACGACGTCTGGCTTCCAGCTATTCGCCGAGATCGCAGGATAGGTGTATCCAGTAAGTCGCTGACTTTGGCCGCTCCAAATGTTTGCGACACATCCAGAAGCAGTCGTTAAGCATGATTTTCGACAACGGCATGGCGCTTAAAATTGATCAAAGCGCTGAAAAAAGGCCGATCTCAAACGGCAGCAAAAAACCCCGAGAATTTTTGCCTGATGATGACCTTCGAAGATCGGTTTTTCTTGCGCCGACATCAGAACTTTGGGTGTGATGGTGTTGTCACGTTAACTGTCGTTCGGTTGCTCGTGCCCGTAATTGGACATAGGTGACATCGTCAATCAGCTACAAGCGCCACCGATTTCCTCCTCAGATCATCGCGCACACTGTGTGGCTGTACGTTCGCTTCAATCTGAGTCTGCGTGAAGTTGAAGAGATGCTGTTGCAGCGCGGGATCAGGAAAGCACTCCTTCAGCTTTCGATTATCCATCCACCTGACGACGGTGGGGATTGAAGGCTCAACTTCTCTAGGTTCGGCGCAGGGTATTCATCAATTAACGTATCGATCTTTTCTAAAAGTGAAGGGGGAACAAATAGCTTAGATATGTCTTTTGGTATCACTCCGGAGTGATAACCGAAATCCAGGATGGTTCTGGCGCACAAATCCAATGTCGAGTCGACAAAGTACTGAGTAGTGACTTCTGTGGCTGCCTCTTTCTGTGCGGGGTAGGTAAGCACGAAAGTTCCCTTCTCTTTCGGGGTCAAAGCAAAACTCTCAAGATCATTCGGGTCTGAGAAGTAGATAGGGTTGGTCAAACTTTCAGAACCGTTCAAACTTTGACAAATGTCAGAAACTTTGAACAACAAGTGCTCGCAGAAATCGAAAACAGGGACTTCGAAAAAGTCTACTTTAACGCCTTCTCCAAAGTTCACTTGCACATCTGCATATGCAGAATACGTAAGTGATAGCCGACTAATCGGCTCATCAGGCTTACGAACTTTCACAATTTTGGACCGAAAAATCATATCTAATGGTTTCTATTTACGAGATTTTTCTTCTCGACAGGAAAAGCTGTTACAATTTCCCTGAGGGTCATACCACCACGCCCCGGAATACCGGGGGATACGACAACCCTTCCGTATTGAGTTGCTGATCTCCACCCGGTGGAAGAGTTAGCATACCCAATCTGATGATTTGCATCAAACCCAACCTGAACTCGTCCTCCACGCTGAGGATGGTGGGTCAGGTAAGTGGCCTGTCCATTAAACAACGCCGCCAATCCTGTTTGTAGTTTCATTGTACCCCAATATGATGGATCAAACTGCCCTACACCGGGAGGCGCATTTCGCCCATGTCTGTCCAGAATATGTGTGATTGCGGTTGAAGATAGCCCCAAACGATCCGTCTTATAGTTGTTCTTACTAAGATACTCAGGCAGTGAGTTTGCGGTAGAAGGAATTCCTGGTCGACCTTGACCCAATAGACTAGCAAGTGCGTGTTCCCCAAAGCCAACGAAGTAAGAACCATCGTCAAAAGATTCGAAATGAAACTCATGCTGGCCCGGATTGCTTGAAACAAAGCCTTCCCGCCATTCGTTGTAGTATTGGGTTAGCTCCCTCATGTACTGCGCCCCCGCAGTACAGCCGCATGCGATTGCGGCATGCTCAGGGCTGCCTCCATCATAGTGTGTAATCGATCCATCATCGTGATATGTGGTCGCGAGGCCGCTTGGATCGCGTTGGTTGGTTGGATCACCATGAGAATAGGCATAACGATTTGTGCCAACACCCGGGAAGGTTGGGTCCATCGGATCTGCCTGAATAAACATGGCAGATGCCTGTGAGGAAAGCACCGCAAGGATCGTTATCAGAATGAAGTGCTGCAAAATGCGGAACATATGTTCTCTCTAAGCGTGTGTTTATGAGTTGACGCTAGCTTACCTTTGCACAGGACGCCAACCTAAAGTTTCAGCCTTTTCAAATGTGTATTGGTTCACGCGCTGAAGATATTCCAAATAAGGGCGCTGATCCTCCGGCACGTCTTGCACGTTTGGGTATTTCTCATGAAACTCCGTGCGTAGCAGATGGTACGCAGCAGTACCCTTCTTGACCATGATGTAGACGAACTGCGGATAGTGATCGAGCAGGATATCAGCCACCGCCATTGCGTCGTGGTAACGTTGTTTCTGGATGAGGTCTTCGACAACTATTGCTGCGATAACAGCAACAGACTGTTCTTGGCTCAGAGGGGTCAGAAAGACATCGTTGGAAATCGCTGCATCTGTTATAGGCAGCAAGTTTCGATAATGCTGATCGCGTGTACGACCTGCTCCACTGGTTGTTTCCAGATTGTGGGTCACGCCACGGTCATCGGTAAACTTCACAAACACATGGAGCGGTGCCATAGCAGGTATCACATCCAGACCAAGCCTTTGGCCGAGAACAATAAACAGAAATGGCATGGTGATGCAGTTGCCGAGCCTGTCCTGCATGTAATCTGACAAGAGCTTGTTGTGAACGTCTAGGCCGTAGGGATCGTCGTGATCGTAGCTGAAGGCATGGCCATTGTTCCAATCGCCGGGTTGATAGATATAACGACGAATAGCCTCGACCTTTTCCCAGCTATCAGCGTTTGGCGGCAGCATTGTTCGGATGGTGGTAACCATCTGATCGATCTGGGCCAGCTGTGCCTCCCCATCGATGCTGGGGTCAATCATGCGATCCACTTCAATTTTGACCTTTGCAAAATCGAGAGTGTCCATCTCACGAGAAAACAGGTCTTTCACGTCCGAGCGAATACCGGCCAGAGTGGGGGCTGCAAGCAGAGCAAACACCGCAAGTATGGAAAAGAAAAAGTGCATTCGGGGGCCGTATCAAATTCTGGATCGAAGATTGCACGCAGGACCTTGTGACACAACCCCGCATTGATCGCTCATGAGTTGAGCCGTTAGCTACAGCATCATTCGCCCGGAAAACGGACGTTTTCCTTGTCGTCCCGTCGACGGTCGCAAGGTGCCGTGAACATCACCAGAAAAACCGTTGCGGAAATCTTAAAGAGGTTGCGTGGTGCATCGCGTCTATTCTGGCGAGGCGAGTTGCCATGCTCATCGGCTATGCACGGGTATCGAAGACGGACGGGAGCCAGCTCCTTGATTTGCAACGTGATGCGCTGATTGAAGCCGGTGTCGATGCCGAGCGCATCTATGAAGACAAGGCATCCGGGCGGAAGGATCATCGGCCATCCGCTTGTTCAGATCACATAGAAAGTCGGAATACCCGGGAAACAGACGTGCCATTTCTTTGTTTTGCATTCTCTCGAAAGATGCGTGCCATGAAACGACACTGCCCTCTGCCCTAACATCGGCGCCAAGTCGTTCAAGCAGCCGATCGGGGAGCCGCGCGTCGCGTTCCAAGTATTCATAATGCTCAAGAGACCCATCCTCATGAAGGACGTGTAAAGAATACTGGATGGGGAAGTGCTTGTGCGGGCTTGACCCCCACCTCTCCGCCCTCTCACGGGAGGATGTCGCGCAGCAGATGCCTGTGGCGGTCGGCGTTTTTTTCCTGGTCGAGAAAGCGACCGAGTTCTTCGGTGATGAGCAGGGAGATATCCGCGCGGGTTCTGTGCCGGGCGAGTCCCCAGGCCCCGAGCAGGATGAGGCGGTGCGCGCGGTCGCGATGGCTGCTTTGCGCAATCGTCTGATCTTTCTCGCCCGTGCTGGCGGGGTCGGCAAGAAAGTCCTTGAGTAGCGCGAGGTTGCGGGCTGCTACTCCCGGATCGGGGTGATCTGCGAGGAAAGCGCGGATATCGGAAGCGATGGCGGCGTGGATTTCGGGTTTGTGGCGGCACTGGGCCACAAGAAACCCTCCCAGAAGGGCTTTCCTGCGGGCATCATCGCCGCGCTCGGTCTTGCGGATGCGACTCCGCAACCGGGCGGCGTCCTCTTCGAGCTTCACCAGGGTGGACCGAAGGCGGGGGTCGAGGCCGTTGATGGCGTTGCGGAACAGGGATAGGGTCTGGCCTGTTCTGAAACGATACCTGAAGAAGCCCGCCTTTTCGGCGGCCTGGAAGAGGCGTTTTTTTTCGCGGTCGCGGACGCGCGCAATCTCGGCGTCGATCTCGGCGAGTTTTGTTTCGGGGTCGGTGTTCTTGCGCTTGCGAGCTGGTTTCCTGGTCATGGCCGAGTTTCACTTTCCCTGGGCGTGGGTGGGTTGGGATGACGCCGGGGGCACCCGTCGAAGGTTCTGATTTCGGCCCCTGCGGGCCAGGACAGTTTGAGCTTTCCGACGCGTCTGACGACAAGCGCGGTGCGATGAAGTAGGGCGGCGATATCGTCGATGCTTTCCTGCTTGCGTAACCAGAACCATTCGGTGCCCCTGCGATCCCTTTTTCTCCTGAACACGCCGCCGCGCAGACGGCGCAGCATGGCGCGCTCGCACTGGCGGGCCAGTGGCATTGCCACGGTGAAGACGATCCGCATGTCATCGCGGCCGACCCGGTTCAGCTCCGTGCGGCGGTCTTTCGTGCGGCGTTTCGTGAAGCCAACCTTGAACAGGCCGGGGCGCTTGCCGGACCGCATGAGATAGACTGTGCCCCATCCCGGCCTGTGCCAGCGCAGCCAGGGGGTGATCCGCCATATGAACAGGGCTGTCATGGTTTCTTCTCCCGGCTCGGGCGGCGTGCTGGTCTTTCAGTGAGCCACGGCGCCCACCAACCCCGGATCTCTTGTGGTCTGACGGGGCCGAGAAAGCGGCTGTCGAGGGCGCGTCGTGTGTCGCCCTCGACGGTCAGGCTGCCGTTTTGATGGCGCGCGGCGATGCGTTTGAGGATAGCCGGGGCGTCGGGAGTGTCGGGTGAACAGAGATCCGGGTAGGTTGGGATGCCCCGATGGCGGACGCCGAGGCAGAAGCTGACATAGCTGGCGTGATCGGGTCTCGCCTTCAGGTATAGCCCGCGCGGCACCGAGGGTGTGGCGTTGCCGATGACAAACCCGGTGTGATTTGCGGCTCCGGCCCCCAGCAGCAGTCCGGTCACCAGAGCGGTAATGAGCAGGGTCCGGCGCGTCAGGGTTTCCCGCATGGCGTTCAGGGCGTTTCTGCGATTTTCCGACCGGCGTATCATGACGGAGGCCGTGCCCTGTTATTCCCCGACTTCTCAGGCGGAAGGGCCGGTGCGGACAGGGGTGCATCAACCCAGGGCGGCTGGCCGGAAGGCCGCCCCGCCAGAGTGTTGCGCAGGGTTCGGAGACGCCAGGCCAGTTGAGCATCGGCGCGTGTCTTGCACCGCCAGGCGTGGCTCTCGAAGCGGGTGGCCGGATGAGAGAGATGCCAGAACAGAAGATCCCGGAAGCGGGAAAGCCTGGACCCGTCAGAGAGTGCCTCTGGACCGGCGAGACGCTGGTTGGTCCAGGGTGCGAGGTTGAGCGGCGTGAGGGGCAGGGGCGCAGGATCGGGATGACGGGGGCCGAACCAGACGATGCGCCAGAGCCGCACTATCCGCGCTGCGCCAGCGCCGATCCGGGGATGATTTTCCAGCCAACGGGTGCAGCGGCGCCGGAGCGGGGAGGGGCCGGGGGGAAAGATCAAATGCTCCGGTGCGATACCTGCGACGGCAGCCCAGAAGACGTACGGGTTAACCAGGGGATTGGGGACAGTCATCGCGGGACGGGTGGTATCGCACCGGTCTTGCGGCGGCGCAGCCTGCGGCGGGCGAGGCGCAGGTGGAAGCTCTTCGCCTTGCATAGCCGGGCCTTTCGCGCTTTGCGCCGGCGCAGGATTTCGAGGCGCTTGCGGCTCATGTCCCACCGTCAGGGTCGGCTTCGCCTGTTGGTTGCTCATCGTCGGTCTCCCTGTTCTCTTCCATCGTCTTTCCACCCTCTTTCACGCCGGGAGATGCGGTGGGATCCGGCGCATCGGGGCCTGTCCCTTCGTCGGTCTCGTCGGGCAAATCGTCCGGACCCGGTGGATGGGCGGTCCCGAGTGCGGCCTGAACGGCGTCGATACCCTGCTCCATCAAGGTGTCGTTGAGGTCCTTTTTGCTGCCTTCGGGCTCCGGGGCTGTTGCGACACGCAAGCGGCAGCCGCGTTCCAGATGATGCGCCACTGCCTTGCGAAAGGCCTTGCCCGCCGGGCTTGAGGCGGCGTCCCGGTCCGGGACGAGAATGACGTCCCGATCAGTGGGAAGATGCGCGCTGCGCCAAAACGACACCCCGAAGACGGCCCAGCATTCATGGCCGGTTGTCTGCCAGAGGGTGAGCGCCGTTTCCGGTCCCTCCGCCACGAACAGCGGGTCGGCGGCGGTCCCGGTGCGCGCCGGGAAGCGGGCGGGACGGCCCGCGAGCATACCGAAGGATGGTTTGCCGGGCGTGACCGGCACCGCCCTGCCTGCGTCATCGAGCAGGATGCGCTGGCCTCCCGTGACGATTCCACGCTCATCGGCAGCCCAGATCAGGAGAGCGGGGTATTCGGGATTGTAGACATGCAGGCGCAGGGGCGCGGGCAATAAAGTGCCAAGCGCGGGCAGGGCTGCCAATCCGGTCTCGGGCCAGTTGGTGATGTGGCGCCCGGCGAGATAGGTTTCCGCAAGACTGCCCGCCACGGGTTGGGCAAGACCGCGCAGGGCCAGCACCAGCATGGCGGTTTCGTCGTCCTTGCGCTGTTCTTCGGCTCGCGCGGCGCTGTCGCGTTCCTCCTTGCGCTGCTTGCGCGCTTTGCGGGTTTTTGGTGTTTCTTTTGATGGCGAAAACCCGGCATAGTCCGCTGCCGCCTCCAGCACCCGCGGAAAATCCGCACCCGCATTGGGCAGGTTGCAGAGCTTGACGGCAACGAGGTCGAGGATTGTGCCGCCTTTTCCTGCGGAATGGTCATACCAGCACCCGCGTTTGGGTCCTTTCATTTGCAGGGAGAACGAGTTTCGGTCCTTTGGCCGCCAGTCACCCGATCCAGGCCGGGCGGGTTCGCCGTACCAGGCGCGGAAGAAAGCCTCGATATGGGGATCGAAGGCCTCTCGGACCTCGTTGGCATCAAGCGTGCGCCTGCGCCGGGATACCGGGTCCGGCTTACCGGTCTTTTTCCGGGTCGCTTTGGCTGTCGCGCCGCCCGTCTTGCCGGTGCCCGTCAGTGCCGGATCGGCCGACTGATCCATTCCGGCAGTTCCTGAGTCGTCAGTTGCGCCATCACGGGCGGTATCCATCGCCTGCGCGTTGTCCCCGGCCTTTCCGGCTTCGCCGGCGCGCACCCTGCCGGTTTCGCGTTCTCCGGGCGGTTCGGCTCCGACCGGCGGAACCTCGATCTGTTCGAGCCAGAGCATGTCGATCACCGCTTCGATTTCGGCATCGGACGGGTCGGCCGCCGCCGGGTTTTGGGCGGTGGCGTCGCGCGCCGCATCCCGGTCCTCTGCAACCGTGTCCGCCATCCCGGTTGCGTCCACTTCCCGATTTGCACCCGGGGCGCTGGTCCCGGGCGCCTTCCCGGTGCTGTCCGCAAGCGCGCGGGTGACGGCACCGCGCAGGTCAGGTCGCTCGCCCAATACCCCCATGATCATGGTCATCATTGCGCGGTCCTGATGCGAGAGACCGTCCGGATCGGGGGCCGGGTCGCGCGTGCGCGTCGCCGCGCCCCGGCTCGGGGTCGGTGCCCCCGCACCATGTGCTGTTGTATCGGCGATTTCCCGTTTGCTTGCGCTCTTTGCCCGTGCAGCGGCGATGCGTTTCCGGGTTTTTGCGCCGTAATCCGGGATGGGCGGGTTCTGCTGGGGAGGGGCCTCGTCGTTCAGCCCCGGCGCAGCGGCGGTGTTCAAGTGATCCATCGCATCCGGTTGCATGTCCTCCGTCGCTTCCGCATCGGGTTGCAATATCGTCTCGTCCTGTTCCCTTTCCCTGCGTCGGTTCGCAGAGCCGGGTTGCGGGTCGGGCAGGTTTTGCAGTTGCCGGTCTCTGATTTGGGACAGAACGGTATCGCGGCGGCGCGTAGCTTCCAGTTCGTTTGCGACCGCGTCGGGCGACTTGACCAGCGGGGCCATTTTTTCGCGAGTGAAGAAGATTGCCTTGGTGGCGAGAACAGGCCGGGAACGGCGGGTGAAGATGATCGACCCATGGGCGGGCAATTGTCCCAGCGTGGCCACCGACATCAGCGGCACTTCGCGGATCTGCTCCTGCTCGCTGGAGGAAACCGTGCCGCCCATCGGGGTCATGACGGGGCTGGAGGCGGAAGAGCCCTGCACCCGGGTTCTCAGTGTGCGCCGACCCAGCATGGTGACGATATCGTTGGCGGTGCGGGAGGAGCCGACGGCGCTGATCACGCGGGCCTCACAGCTGTCGAGCCAGGCGGCGGCCCCGGCCTCGCCTCCCCAGGCCTTGGTGAGCTGGCCGTAACTCTGGTAGATGAGCATCAGGTGGAGACCGATGGACCGACCGGCGTCGCGTATGTTGTTGAGTGCGTTCATTCCGCCCAGGATGCGGGCTTCGTCGATGAGGAAGAGCCGCCGTGCCCGGGGCCGGTCGGGCTGTACGGTCAATTCGCTGGCCACGTAGATGGCCCCGATCAGCAGGCGGGGAAAGGAAGAGAAGTCCTCGGCGGCCAGCGTGGGGAAGTTGATGAAGATATCGGATTTGGGTCCGAGCGCGGCGAAAAGGCTGTCCGGGCTGTCGCCGGACTGCCCGAAAGAGGCCACATCCGGAAAGCGGGTGAAGGCGAGCTTGTTGGAGATTCCCTTGACCACGCCGGGGAAGGTGCGCTCGTCGAGCAGCGCCAACCCCTCCAATTCGTCATTGATGAAGGGGAAGTTATGGCGCGCGGCGATAGATTGGGCTTCCTTGATCACGACATCCCGGTTGCGGTTGATAAAGGCCGAGATATCGCCGGCCACATTGGTGCTGTTCTCGGCGATGAAATGCCCCATCAGGGCCGCAAAGAGCATGGTGGACATTTCGTGGAAATATTCGCTGATATCGGAAGCACGGTCTGCCAGCGGCATGAGGGTGCGGGCCATGGTGAGATAGACCGAAGGCGCTTCGGGCGCGAGCGGAGCGATCATTCTGAACGGATCGAAGCCGTGCCGGGCATCAATCACCCGCGCGGTGAACCCCTTCGCCGCGCGCGCCTCGCGGGTGCGGGCATGGAGATCGCCCTTGGGATCGATCACAACCAGCGGACCATCGTAATGCAGGATGTTGGGAATGACGATCCCGGCGGTCTTGTAGCCGGCGGAAGGGGCGAGCACCACGACATGCCCGTTGCCGAGAGCGGGGTTCATGGTAATGAGGTGGCCTTTGCCCTGACCTTTCCAACTGCGCGGTTTGTCGGGGTCGAACCCAGGTGTGTCGGTCAGCGGGTCGGTATGTTCGCCCAGTACGATGCCACCGTTGTGGCTGAAGGTGTCGCGCACCTCGCGGGCGTCGGCCCAGGTGGCTTGCGGCAGGCCCCCGACGGTGCCTTCACCGGTGTCCCGGCCGATCTTCCGCAGCCAGGCGATAAAGCGCAGCCAGGACCGGGCCAGCATCATAAAGGTGATCAGCGCCATGGTCAGCATGCCGCCCAGCCGCACGAAACTGCGCAGCGGAGCCTGTTCCTGCTTTTTCAGGATCTCCACGAAATAATTCCAGAGGTTGAGATGTTCGCGCCAGAAGACTGTCCACTCCGTGCCGGTGTGCCATGGCCGGAGCCAATAGAGCGCCACAGCGGGGAGCCAGAGCAACCACCAGAAGCCGGAGCGGTGCCCCGACAGCCAGGCGGTGAGATGACCCGCGAGCGGCGGCAGCACCAGCACGGCAATCAGAGTGGCGTCGTACCAGGCCGGGTGCAGCGCGCCGCGCAGGTAGAGGCCGGCATTCTGCTGAAATCCGACCCAGGTGGCCAGCAGCAGTGCCAGGGGGATCAGCGCCGACGTGCGGATCATATGATCGGCCAGCCAGGCGCAGGCGATCCGGAGCAACCGGCCTATGCGGTGCGGGCGGCCGGTCATGGGGCATTCCTTTCCGGGCTGCGCATGAGAATTGTCCGCCCGGTCTCGGCGAAGAGCACATTTCGCCCCGCGAGTCCGGCCATGGCGATCGCGGCTTTGCGGCGCAGCTCATGCACCGGAGGCGTCCCGGGCGGGGGCAGGGGCGGCAGGTCGGGCAGGGGCCGGAAGGCGGTGTCGTTTGAAAGTACGATCACCGGGCGCGGGGTCCTGCGCCTGGACTCCGTGTCCGTCAACACCGCGCCCCAGGCCCATGGCAGGAAGGCCTCAAGGCAGATCAGCCAGTCGGTATCTTCGCCTGAACCCTGCGGGAGAGTCGGTGTAGAGCGCATCGGCCCCCAGGTGCCGGTGAGATGGGGAATACCAAGTGCAGCGTGGTGGATCACGGGTTCTGTCAGAGCTATTGGCGGTTTGGCACAGGTCTTCGTATCGAGACGCCAAACCGCGCCGCGTGTGACATCCCCATAAGGTTCCGCGACGCCGAGATAGAGTATGAGATTGCGGCTTGTGGCAGCATGGCACCAGAACGCCCGGGCTTCGCTGTCTTTCGCCGCAAAGACATTCTCGCCGAGAACAACTGTCGCGCTGTCTGGCATTTGCTCCCGGATGGCGAGCCATCGGCCGCGTTCGGTGACCGCAACGGGTGCGGGGATCTCGCGCCAGTCCGATCGCGGATGCTGTGCCGGGTTTTCCCGGATCAGCGCATGGCCCGTGGCCCAGGCGCCGAGACAGGCAATCAAGACCATGAGAAGGTTGCGTCGCCACTGAACTTTGCGCGTGGCTTCGATCAGGGCCAGGCCGGTCAGGGTGCCGAAGAGACCGGGCAGACCCAGCCCGGGCAGAAGCGTGGCAAGCGGCAGCAGCGGGGAGGCCGGGAAGACGGGGATGAGGGTGAGCAGAAGGGTGGTGGGCAGAATACCGATCTGTCCGGCGAGGAGCCCGAACAGGATGACAAACGCTGCGGCGAGGCTCCAGACCAGTTCCGGCGCGCGGACATCCAGCCCGTACAGCCCCCAGGCCGAGAGAAAGACCGGCCAGATCATGAAGCTTGTCATGGTGGTGAACCGCGCGGCCCGCGCTCCGGACCAGAGCCCGGCGACAAGCGGCAGCAGCGCCAGCGCGAAGGGCACGGCAGGCAGAAAGAAGGCGGCATAGGTGATACCGGCCCCGATCGGGAAGAACAGCAGCTGCAGACCCAGGCCGGGCGCGTCCCTGACCAGAGCACCGTATCGTCGGATCCAAGCCTCAGTCCTGCGCATAAGGATCCCTCTTCCAGGTTCGCACCGAGGGTGTGAGGGTGTTGTCGCGCCGGGCCTCGCGCAGGGCCGTGTTGATATCGCTCAGGCTCGGTATCGGCCGGGTTTCGACAGGGATGCGGCGGGCCCCGAAGGCCAGTGGCTGCGTATCGAGCGCGTGCCCGATGCGGGCCAGGGCCTTTGCCGGATCGGGGGCCTGCGGTCCGATGGTGACGGGATGGCCTGCGAGCAGGGTCAGCATAGTTTCGGGGGTGGTCAGTGCCCGGTTCCCGGCCACGCCGTGATGGGCCGAGCGGCCTTTGCCGGCACCCTGCGTCAGCGGCAGGGCGGCCCAGATGCCTGCGAGACAATTGCCATAGCGGGGGTGGTTGCGCTTTGGTCCCTTGCCTCCGCATTCCGCGATCAGCAGACGGGCGAGGCGGTCCTGGGTTTTTGCGTCGAAACGTGAGGTGCGGGCAACACCATGGCGGCGCACGAGGCGCGACAGCGTCGGGTATATGATCTGGTAGCCGCCAGCGGCGCTGGAGGGGGCACCGGACCGGCGCACGCGGAGCTGCCAGTCCAGCACCTCGCCCACGGTCATTGCGGTCAGAGGCTTTGGTGGCGGCAGCGAGATGCGGCGCTCATAATCGGCATAGCCGCGCGGAGCTTCCAGCGCCCGGATGAAGGTCAGGAGATCGGTGGTGGTGCCGACGGGCACCGCAGGTGTTGCCGGCGGGTTTTGGCCCGGTTCCGCTGCCGTGCGGGCAGCTGGCTCGAGCGCGGCGGTGGGGGTGGTCGTGATGCGGGCCTCCGGTCCCGCCTGGACCGGCGAATGCAAAAACCAGATACAGACAAGGAAAACCTTCAGGACAGGGAGACCCGCACCGGGGGCGGATTTGCGTAAGGTCAAGGGAAAGTGCAAGCGGGATTCCGGTGGTGTCCTCGTGTTTGTCCCGGTCATGCGGATGCTCCTTTGGCAATGCGTGCGATGCTGCGGGGCAGCAGCCAGATCAGCAGGCAGGCGATGATGTCGAGGAGCAGGACGGCCAGCGCAGCCACGGGAATGCTGCCCGCGGCGCGTATGTTCCAGGCGCGATCAAGCACGGTGGCGATGACCAGAAGGGTGCAAAGCAGGGCCAGCCCGGCTCCGACGAGATGACGCAGGTAGGCCTTGACCGCTCCGGTGGTTTCCCTGAGCCCGCCGAAACCCAAAACGAAAAGCCCCGCCGCGCCGATCAGGACGAGATTGAGAGACCAATAAAGAATGAAGGCGATCTGGACGGCCATGGTGACGGACAGTGCAAGGGTGACGAGATGCAGAAAGATCTGGATTGGCTTGGGATGGGTGAAGATCCCCTCGAGCAGGCTGAAGGCGAGCGCGTTGCGCCCGGCGGCGAAACTGGTGAGCGAAAACCCCTGCTCCGCGCCCTGATAACTGTCCGTCCCCACCCGCCCGGCCAGGGTGGGGGCGATGTGATCGACGGCTCCGATCAGGTCGCCGGGAAAGCGCAGGACGGCGAGGCAGAGGCAGACCGTGAGAAGACGCATGGCAAACCCGCCGAGCGACCCCGGGAGCCTGCCGGAGAAGATCCAGTGCCCCGCGCGCAGGACGAGATCGACGACGAACAACCCCAGCAGCAGGCTGGAAGCTGCGGTGGCCACAACTCCCATGACCTGGTGCGAGGCCGTGGCGATATCTTCGAGAAAGCGGTCCCAGGCGAAGCCGAAGCGTTCGCCGGCGCGAATCCGGTTCAGTTCGGGGGTGATATCGGCAACCTGGAGCGAGCCGTCGAGCACGCCCCGGAACGCGTCCGCGCCGATCAGCGCGTGATTGCCCGCGATGCCCTCATAGGCCGAGCGGCCCGCACCTGATCCGTCGATCTTCGGCAGCGCCGCCCAGACCTGCGCAATGCGGTTGGCGGTGGCGGAAGAGGTGTCTCCCGCCCGGTAGCCGGTCTCGCGCAGCAAATGCCGTCCCAGCCTGTCCTGCGTGGCCGCATCGAAGGGCGCCGAAAGCGAAACCACACCCTGATCCACCAGCCGTTGCAGGGTGGGGCGGATGATCTGGTAGCTTCCGGCCGCCGAGGAGACCGAGCCTTGCCGCACGGTCCTGCGCTGCCAGGCCAGCACCTCTTCCACGCGCAGGGTGGTGATCGGGCGGGGGGGCCTGAGCCGCACACCGCTATAGACCGTGTCATAACCGCCCGGCGCTTCCAGCCGTCGCACCAGTTCCAGCACCGTGTCTTCCGTATTGGCGTGGGCGGACGGGGTCGCGGCAAACATGAGGAGGAGGGCGGTGAGGCCGTATGCCAGAAGGCGTGCGCGGGTTTGTCCCGCCCGGATGACGGGTTTTGCACAGGCACGGATATGGGATATGCGCATCCGGATCATGGGTTGGTCCCTGGCTGTGCAGGCAATTCCATGTCTTTTTCGACCAGCACGTTCATGATGGTGCCCGCCTTCACGCGGAAGCGGGGACCGCTATCGATCAGGTGGCCCATGTAGCGTTCGGCCACACGCGAGGTGGCGTTTCCGGTGGCCCCGGCGAGGAGAGCGCCGAGATCGGTGTCTTCCTGTGTTTCGGAGCCGGTCAGAATCTGCGTGGCGTTGCCAGCGAGATCGAACAGTACTGCCGCGCCGAGGGCCGCGAGCAAGCCGGTGCTGCGCCGGCCTTTCACTCCCGCCACACCATCCGCCCCGAGCGTGGAGAAATCGCGCAGATCGACCGGTGTGCCGTCGGGCAGGCGCAGATCGGTCCAGGTCACGAATAGCCTGCGCTGCTCGCCGCGCGCGATCTCGCCATAAGTGCCGACAAGCTGCGCGCCGCGCGGGATCAGCACATGGGTGCCGGTCAGGGTATCGTAGACATCGTGGGAGACCCGGGCGCGCACCAGCCCGGGCAGGTCGGAATCGAGCGCGGTTTCCAACACCGACGGGATCACGCTGCCGCGCGCCAGCAGATGGGCAGGCGGTGCGGAGACGGCAGGGGTCCGGTCGTATGCGCCCTCGATGTCGGGTGACAACTGACCCGCCGCGCCCGCGCCGCCGCGCCCCGCATCGGAGGTGTCACTTGCTGCCCCGGTCGGTCCCCGTCCGGCCATTTTTGCCTCCTGATCCTGCCTTGCCCGGATGCGCTCGCGGATATCGGTCACCGGCGGGGTGAGCGGGCTTTCGGAGGCCAGTCGCGCCCGTTCCCGCAGCCGGGCCTCCTCGGCGGCGCGGCGTTCGAGAATGGCGCGCAGCGCCGCGCTGGCCAGCGGATCGGGCGCGGAGACCGTGGTGTCATCCGCCCCGTCGGCTGCGGGAATCTGAACGGGCTCTTCCGTCCCGTCGTTGGTCCCGCCCGGGTTCTGGCCGATTGTTCTCTGCCCGGGATCGCTTTGGTTGATTGGCGTGTCGAAGGCCAGGTCCGCATCCGGGAGGAAAGTCTGTTTTTCCAGCCCCGGCAGGTATCCCGAGAACAGCAGCCCGCCTGCTCCGCCGCCAATCAGGCCCACGAGCAGCATGATCAGCGCCGTGCGCGGCGCGCGGCGGGGCTGCGTGTCCATGCTCATTCGACTCTCCGGACGTCAAAATCCTCGATCACCATTCCCATCGGGTTGAAGAGCAGGATGCGCTCGTCTCTTATGTGCCGCTGCCCGGTCGTGAAAGTGCCCTGGTAGCGCAGCTGTTGCTGCAGCTTGCCGCTGCCGCGGTCGCGGTAGGTTTCGACCCATTCCACGATCCAGCTGCGCCCGCCCACGTGATTGACCGACATCACCTCGACATCCACGGTGCGGAACTCGGCCACCCGGAACGGGTTGGTGGCGCGATTGCCTTCCCAGGTGGCGATCTTCGTCTGCGCGGCGGAGTTGGTTTCCAGGAAATACCGGATGCGTTCGAGCCGCCCGCGCAGAACGGCGGCGTCGATGGAGACCGCGCGCCAGTCGCGCACGAAGCTTGCCAGCACGTGGCGTACCGTCTCGTCGGGCCAGTCGGTGATGGTTTTCGGGGCCAGCACCGGTTGCGGCTGGCCCAGCTCGTCCACCGCCACGATGTGGGGAACATAGCGCGATGAGACGGCGGCCCAGACCGCCAGCAGAATAGAGAGAGCGGCCAGTCCCAGAGCGGTAAAGCAGGCCCACCGCCAGCGGTCACGCTCGATCGCAAGGCTAGCATGGCGATCTTCCCAGAGGGCGCGCGCACGCGCAAAGGGATCCTCTGTTCCGCTCATGGCTCATCTCCCTTCGCACCGCCATGGCCAAGGCGGTGCGCCACCTTGCGGCCGACCGAAGCCATGACGTCCTTGTCGTGGATGGCGCGTCCCCAGTCGATGCCGCGGTCCCGGGCACCTGTGGCGGCGGCTTTTGCGATGCCCTTGCCGCCGGCCCCGGCTTTTGCGGCTCCGAGCGCGCCGGTGGCGGCACCCGCCACAGCACCCGCTGCAGCGCCCAATCCGGTTGCGACGGCGAGTTTTGCCACCCCGCCCGCCACCTTGCCGACCATCTCGGCGGCGCGGGACGAGAATTTGGCGCCCACGAGGCCTTCGAGCGTGCCCGGCAGGGTCAGGATCAGGATGGCGCTGACGATCTGGAGCGTGATCATGCCCATGGCATTGGCGAGTCCCGAGCCCGAGCGGGTGGCCAGTGCGGTGGTCATCTCGCCGGTCGCGGCCACGATGATCATCAGCCCCATCAGTTTGAATGCCTTGCCGACCAGTGAATTGACGAGGTTGAGGGCGATGCTGCGGGTCTCGGTGAGGCCTGCGAACATGAGCGTGATGAGCCCGGCCATGCCCGCGAAATAGAGCTCGGCATAGGTCACGACGAGCATGGCGACGGCGATGGCCATGACGACGATCGAGATGGCGGCGGCGATGAGATAGAACCAGGTGCCCGGAGCGATGATATTGATCTCGCCGAGCCAGTGTGCCGCGCGGGCCAGACCTTGCGTGACCATGCCGCCGGCTTCGACTTCCGCGCCGCCGGCCGCGTTCGCAACGTCCAGCGCGATACCGGCGAGCGTGTCGACGACCTGAGGCACGATAAAGGTGAAACCCCATATGCAGCAGACGAAGCCGAACTGGAAGGCGAAACCGCGCATCAGGCCCGGGATGCTTTCATTGCCGAAAATACCGCGCCCGCCACGCAGGACCAGGTCCACCACCAGCAGGCTCAGCATTGCATTGCGTGCGATCTCGCCCAGGTTGCCGCCTACGCGGTAGATGTCGTTCCTGAAGGCGAGGATGGCGTCGTCGAGCGCCTGACCGGCCCAGGTGGAGATGGCGAGATCATCCGTTGTCCCCGTGACCGGTGGCGCGGTGAGGTTGGGTTGGGCGGAGCCCGCCAAAGGCCAGACCAGGGCCAGCGCGGCGCAGCAAACGAGCAGGGCGGGGAACGGGATATGTCTCATGCCGACATACATCTTTTACTCTCCGATACGGAAGATTTCGTTGAGGCTGGGACCGGGTGCGACGCGCTCAAGGCTTTCGAGAGTTTCGTGCACCTCGCGCTCGTGCCGACGACGGAGCGCCTCCTCGCGGTCCATGTCGGCCAGTACCCGGCCCCAGGCGAGGCTGGTCTGTTCAGCCTGAGTGGCGGTGATGGCGCGCAGCCCGTTCATCTGTCGCGCCAGCGAGGCGGCGATCTGATTGGCCCCCTGCAACACCTGCATCTGCCCTGCCTCGGACCCGAACCGGGCGGTGACCAGATCGATCAGCTCTGCCTCATTTTCCACATCCGTCAGCGTCGCGCCGGCGGTGCCGAGCCCGGCTTTGAGGCTGGCCTGCCAGCGGGCCTGCCAATCGTCGTAGCGCGCCGCAACATTGGCCCGCTCCAGTCCGGTGCGGTCGAAGAGCGGATCGGTGATGAGATCGGAACGCAGGAAACTGTCCAGCGCGTGTCCGGCCTGCGCGATGGCCCCGGCCTCGGCGCCAATCTCGCGCAGGCGCAGAATCGGTGCCATGGCCGCGCGCAGATGCTGTTCCGGCAGGTTCCGGACGTTGCGCAGCATGATCTCGTAGGTGCGGATCTGGGTGGCAAGCTGTTCGACCTCTGTCAGCAGCTGCTCGGTTCCCGTCGACAGAATACGCGCCTCCAGCCCCGCGATGGTGCCCAATTCGACATTGTTGAGCCGCTGCGTCCATTCCGTGGCAGTCCCCAGCCCCCCCGGTCCCGCGGATGCGGGGGGCGATGCGAGCGCCAGCAGACCGGCCAGGGCAAGGGTGCGGATTATGGCATTTCCCGGTCTCAGTGCGCTTGAAACCGGGACGTTAGCCAACTTATTCCATGGCGCCGCGAACGATGTCTTCATTTGCAATGTCCTCCATCCAGAAATCAGGGTCATGTGCGGCGCGCTCCGCCGCGCGGGCGCTGTCGGTTTTGGTGGTGCGCCCGAGAATCGAAAGCCCCACCGGGGTAAGCGGGAAGCCGAGCACGCGGGTGATCCGGTCCTGAACCATCAGCATTTCGCGCTTGGGACGCAGCCCGGCGACGGTTGCGATCCCGGCGTTGTCGAGACCCACCTGGCGGTATTGCGGGGCGTTCACCTCCGTGGTCGCGGTGGGGCTGGCGAGGTAGAGACGGGTCGGACAGCTTTCGAGCAGATCGGTGATGATCGGGGAGCGGGCCGCGTCCGAGATCGATTGCGTGGCCAGCACCAGGGCCAGATTCATCTTGCGGCCTTCCTTGAGCCAGAAGCGGATGCGTTCGGCGAAGACCTCGTGGTCGAGGAAGAACCAGCCCTCGTCGATCACCAGCAGCGTCGGTCGCCCGTCGAACCGCCGCGCCACCTCGGCGAAAATGTAATCGAGCGAGAGCAGGGCGACGGCTTCGCGCGCCTCGAACAGCGGATGAGTCTCGAAAACAGTGAGCCGGGCTCCTGCGAGTCCGCCGGCGATATCGCTGCCCTGCCTGTCGAACAGACCCGCGTGGGGCCCGGTGAGCCATTCGGCGAAGACCTGTCGCAGGATCTTGTCCTGTACCAGGTCGGCCAGGCGGGGAAGCGAGGTGTCGCCCCCCTGGATCATCAGATCCAGTGCGGCACGCAATTCCTGGATCTGATCCGGGCCGGGTTGGCTCCTGATGCCGAGCCGAACCATGTTTGTCAGCCAGTCCAGCGCCCAGGCCGCGCCCAAGCGGTCGATCTGGTCGAGCGGTGCGACCCCTGTCTCCCCACCGATGCCGGGTTCCAGGAATATGCCATTGAGGGCGGCGCAGGCATGGCGGATTGAGCGGCCGCGATCGAAGACAATCACCTGCGCATCCCTGTATCTGAGCCAGGCGGCGACGAGTTGGCCCAGCAGCACGGATTTTCCCGTGCCGGTGGGACCGAAGATCAGCGTGTGACCGACATCGCTCACGTGCAGGTTGAAGTGGAACAACTCGCCCGAGCGCGTGAGCGCGGGCAACAGGGCCCGGGTGCCGGGCGGCAGCAGCGGGGAAGGACAGGTGGGGGAGCCCGGCCAGAGACCGCGCACGGGCATGAGGTCGGCCGTTACCTGCGACCCCACCATGGCGTCGCGGCATGTGGGCGTGGCATGGCCGGGCAGGGCGGAGAGCAGCACCGGCACCGCGCCGGTGCGTTCTTCGGTCAGCGCAAACCCTCCCAGTTGCACGGTTTCCCGGATGCGGCGAATATCGCGGGTGAGCGTTTCCGGTCCGGCTCCGCGTCCGCCGTAGAGCAGGAGCACGGAGAGGAAATTGCCGTGCCCGGTCACACCGCTTTCGATCACGGCCCTGGTCTCGTCCATCCGCGCCGCCATGCGATCTGCAAAAAGACTGCGCGTGCCACCGCCGCTGCCCTCGATATTGGCCAGCATATTGGCCCCGGCCTGGCTCCAGGTCTTCTGCTTCCAGGCCGCCCGTGCCAGCGCCGCCTGTTTCGACATTGCCTGATGGCGGGTGATCCAGATCAGCGGCAGATCGAGATCCTGCACCCTTTCCAGCGGAGCCGGAAGGTAGGCCTCGCGCTCGCCAGACAGCGTCATCACCGCCAACGGGCGATCACCAATGCGCACCGGACCTCCCGCGCTGCGCTGGAAGAGCGCCGGGGCCAGCAACGCATCGAGCCCAACCGGCAATGCGCCCGTCCCAAGCCGGGGCGCAGGGCGGTTCTCGCCCAGCAGCGCGGCAAGGATGCGCACGAGATCCGGATTGAAGACCGGTCCTGTTTGCGGCGGGTCGATCCGGTCCAGGGCGAGGATGGGATCGAACCAGGATTCCAGCAACGCGCGCGCCTCTTCGAATCCCTCGAGTTCCGCCGCCGAAGAAATGGAATGTTCGGGCGACCAGCCAAGAAACAGCGTCAACTGGTCCTGCCAGACCTGGCCGGGGGCGGAGAAGAGGCTGTTGGTCTCGTCCGCGAGGATGTCGAGTGCTATGTCCCCCGTGTCCGCGATCAGATCTTCGGGCGTTCGGGGTCGGCGCTGCCAGACGGTCCAGAGCGTATGCGCGTCCCCGAGATGTGACAGGCCGGTCGCGATCTGAACCCGCAATGCCTGAACCTCATCGGGGGCGATGCTTTCCGTGTCGATGCCGGTCACCCGCCAGCCCGCGAGATAGCTGCCATCCTTGCAGAGGAGAACGCCCGGGGCGATGATCGTGTCCCAGTTCACCACATCCATGAAGCGCCGCATGCTCATGTTCCGCTCCCCCGCCTGTCAAAAGTGTCGGGCGCGAGATGCTGGATGCTGACGGGACCGGCGGCGACGACACCGGTGCGCGCAGGTTGGTAGCTGCGCGCGATGCGCAGGTCATCGCCGATCCGGGCCACGGCGCTGATGATCTCCGGCTCGGGCCGGCTCAGCGCTATGTTAATCCGCGTCCCGCCCTGACCTGTTGTGTCGATACGGAACCCGGCCCGACGCAGGTATTCCAGCGCGTGAGCCTCACAAGCGGTGGCGCGGGGTGGGGCCAGCAGCACCGTGCGCCGGAGCGAAACGCGGTCATGAATCTGCCGGGCCATGTCATAGCCGATGGCGCAGGCCTGGACGTCGCTCACCCGCGCTGTTCCACCGGAAAAGGTCACCGTCCCCGTTCCGCTCCCGTGGCCCCCGGAACCGGCACAGCCTGCGAGCAGATTGACGCAGAGCAGAATGGCCAGGAGCCGATATGTCGCGCGCGCCGTCATGAACCGGTTTTCCGGATCCGGACGCGCTTCCTGCCAGCTTGCAGCCAGATGTCGGCAATCACCCGGTCGGCCACGAGCCGCGCACCGCCCTGCGCCACGCGGGTATTGAGCGCCTTGTTGGCCTCGCCAGGTCCGGCGATGATCACCGGCAGCGCGCCGCGATAGTTCGGGTGCAGATCGATATATGTTCTGCGTCCGTCGGCAAAGACGCGCACCGGGCGAAACGGGGCCTTGCCCTCTATCCGGAACCCGAAATCCAGCTGGTCGGCCGACACGGAACCTTTCGTGGTCTGCACGCCGGAATGTTCGAGTTGAGCCGCCCGCGCAGCGGCGGCAATTGCCTTGCGTCGTTCAGCCGCCGCTTTGGCTTCGTCTTCCTTTGCGGCTCGCTCCGCGATCTCTTCCGCGATCCTGCGCGCCGCGCTGTCGGGATACACAAAAGACAGGATCGGCGTGTGCACCTCCGGGTCATTGACCAGGTTGATCGAATAAAGTCGCCGGTCGGTGGGAATGACGAGATTGGTAATCTCCGCGTCCTCTGCCGGCTTGATCTCGATCAGATACGTTTCCGGGTCGATGCCTTGTGTCTTGACGGTAACCTGCCAGCGCACGGCATCGCCCACGCTGGGTGTGCCGGTGATGACCTCACCCGGTTCGAGTTCGATGTAACAGACCGTCAGCGGCGCGCAGAAGGCGGTGGGAATGGCCGAGCCGAAGGTGGTCACCACCCGGCCCGCCACACCAAGCGCCACCGGTCCCGCCCGGGTAAGCCAGCGTTCGGACACCATGCGCACCCGACCCGCCTGGTCTGCGGGCAGCTCAGGTCGCGGCGGTGCCACCGGACCGCTCTGGTCGAGCACCTCTCCCAGCCAGGCTGCAAACCCCTGCGTCGTTTTACCCGTCGCGACCGCCTCGCGCCAAAGCTCAGCCAGCAGATCCTGGACGTTTGTTGTGGTCGGTGACGCGCGGGATGCGCGCGCTGGTTCCGGGGGAACGGACCGGGCGGTCTCACCGGGATCGACCGCAGGGCCGGGCATGTCCTGCGCCCGGGCCTCCTGTGCCAGCGCTTTCCCCGTGCCGGGTCCGGCAAAAGTGTCCGCACGGGGGCCCAACACCTCGTTGGCGCGGGCGGAAGGCGCATCCCAGTCGCGCGGGCCCGCTGTTTCGGAGCCCGAAGCGGAGAGGGGGTCCGCACCCGGCATATCCCCGATGTCGGCCGCATCGCCTTCCCCGGCACCGGTCGGATTTACAGGGTCGAGGACGGTTGTCGAGATCGGCTCCCCCGGCGCCTGAGCCAGGAGGGTTGCGGGGGGCAGCGCAAGGAAGGTGAGGGCGAGGAGACAGGTCGGCACGCCCCTCCAGGCCAATCGGACCGTGAGATGGTATGCGGGGTTCCAGCTCATCGCTCACCTCGCTGGATACCCCGTTCTTCAGGGCGGGGAGGAATGCGAGAGCGGTCCTTTGCTGCGTTTTTTCGTGACTTGTCATTGTTCGCGGCGACGGAAAGGGCTGCCTCGCCGCTCCTGGATGCGCAGGCGCTGCACAAATCATCGCCGACCCAGAAACAGGATTCTCCGGTGCGTTCGATACAGATCCGGCAGTTGTCGTCGGTGCAACCGCACTCCCGGCAGGTCCGGGTTTCGGGGTCTGGCCACAGGTCTTCCCGGAGCAACAGTGTGAGATCGAGTTGGGTCATCAAAGCTGCTCCTCCGCCTGCGGTTCAGGGGCCGGGCTTTCCACAGCAGCGCTTTCGGACGGAGGAAGCAGCGGTCCCGCCTGTTCCGGGGTGAGGTCACCGATGGTCGCAACAGCCGGCAATTCATAGCCACCCTGGGCTCCGAACAGCGACCCCACCATGACATCAGCGAGGATCAGAACCGCGCCCGAAACCACCACCAGCGGCGCGCGGCGGGAGAACCCGCTCATGTCGGAGCCGAGAATGAGGCCGCCCAGCGTGACGATGAGGCCAACAATGACAAGCATGTAGGCGAAGATTCCGGTGATGAACTCGATGAAGCGCGTCAGTGGTGAGCGGCCGGCAAAAATATTGTCCGCCGCCATAGCGGGGTCCGGGATCAGCAGGGCGAGCATCAACAGGAGTGCGCAGGCCAGCGGAACAGCCAGTCGGCGGGCACGGCGAAAAAAGGTCGGTTTATATCTCATAGGCGGTCTCCAACTGGGTGCTCCGACCCTGTTCGGGTCCGGGGCGGGTCAGGATGGTTGCGATTTCCGGTGCGGCGGTGCCCCGGCGAACGAAGACGATCATGTCGGTGGCCTGCATCAGTGCGGGCGTCGGGTCGGAGGCCATCACCTCGGTTGCCAGCGTCCGGAGCCGGTCCATCACCTCCGCCGCCGAGTTGGCATGAAGTGTGACGAGGCCGCCGGGATGTCCGGTGTGCCAGGCCTTGAGCAGGGTCATCAACACATGGCCCTCGCGCACCTCGCCCAGCACGATCCGGGTCGGGGCATGCCGCAGCGTCTCGGCCAGCAACGCGTCCATGCCGGTGCTGTCGGAGGCATGCATCTGCACCCTGTTGGCCAGCCGGGTGCGGATCTCCGCCGTATCCTCTATGGTGACAAGCCGCGTGCCAGGCGCGATGCGGGCCACCTCGTCCAAGCAGGCATTCAGCAGCGTTGTCTTGCCCGAGCCTGTCGCGCCAGCAATAAGAATGTTGTACCGCTCCGCGAGCGCCCGGGCCAGGATGCCGCAGGGCTCCGGATCGGGGACATATTCCTCCAGGGAAATCACCCGCTCGGAGTGCCGCCGGATCGAGAAGGTGGGGCCCTCCACCACCGGCGGGATCAACCCGGCGACGCGATGCGCTGTCCCCGGAATGCGGCCCTTGAGGCGCGGGTGTTCTTCGGTGATAGAGGTTCCCGTCCTGGTGGCACACCAGCGCAGGAACCCCTCGGCATCCGCCGCCGCAAGCGTGCCCCAATGCACCCAACCCGCTCCGAAACGTTCCACAAAGACAGCCCCGTCGGGGTTGACGCAGATATCGATCACCTCCGCCGCTTCGAGCAGTGCCGCGAAGGGGCCGGGAAGGGGAATCATGTTGCGGGCGGCGGTCATGATCGCCCCCCCGGGTCGGGCGGCGCGGCCAGTACATAATGCGGCGGGACACGGGTCTTGCACCGGCGCCCCGCCTTCTCCCATAGTGGCTTTGTGAAGAACGCCCCGGGAGAAGCGGTGACGCTCAAATCTTTGAGCATCAAAATCGATGGCATCCGGTACATCGCCACAGGCGGGAACAGGGTGCCGGACTCTGACCAGGCGGATATGCCTCTCACGGGAGGGGTACTGCCCCGAACCCGGAGACACCC
This sequence comes from Ruegeria atlantica, assembly GCF_013032505.1. Classification (GTDB taxonomy): domain Bacteria; phylum Pseudomonadota; class Alphaproteobacteria; order Rhodobacterales; family Rhodobacteraceae; genus Ruegeria; species Ruegeria atlantica_F. The sequence goes on along the minus strand of NZ_WQCG01000011.1, from coordinate 11,275 downwards.
GCGATGGACCCGATGGAAGAAGACAATGCACCCGGCCCCGAAATCGGCCGTTTCGAGATGCACCTGATCACCCCACCGATGCTGTTCGGCTGCGAGCGTATGCCGTTCCTCGTGTGGCTGGGCGTGATCGCCTTTCTCGTAGTGGCGGTGTTCGGCATCACGCCCTGGGGTCTCATCGGCGGGGCGCTGATGCTTGCAGGCGGGATCCTCTGGCTGCGCGACATTGCCCGGGATGATCCGCAATGGTTCGCCATGCGGCTGGAGCGGATGAAATACCCGACCCACATGCCTGACGTGCTGCCGGATACGCGCCTGAAGGACTGGGACTTCGTGGGCTTCGACGACCCGCCCGCGCCGGAGACGGTGCTCAAGGCCTGGCTGGGCGTCAGCGCCGCAGCTCTCGCACCCGCAGCCCTCGTGGCACTGTTCTTCGGGGTGTTGGTTGGCGGGCTCACCTTCGCGGGCCTGATGCTGGCCGCGGCTCTCTGGGTCTTCCAGGAAAAACTGATCGAGCGAGCGCGGCGCATGCGCTGAACAGGTGCGCTTTGAAACGGGGTCAATAATACTAACACATTTAACATAAACTTCATTATCCGACACATGCCGTCGCTGCTCGGAAACACCACTGCCATATCCCGGCTTCAGTTGACCCATGGCTGCCCCCTTTGCCGCTGTTGCCGCGTGCCCTCAGACACGCTGGCCCGGGCAGCGGCGAGCCAGTTGGTTAAGGCCTCTTCCATATTGCACCCGCGCACCGCCAGCCCGTGAAGACGCAGAAAGACCCTGCGTTGTCCGTCCGGCGTTTCCTGTGCTTCGGGTGATTTTTCCTGCACGGTAAGATCGCCACCATGAGTGAGGAGCGCGGTGAACACTACGATCATCATGCCTGCGCATTCCATACCCACGGCATCTTCAGGAGTGGCGCAAAAGGTCTCCAACTCCCGGATCAGCGCCGCACGGGCGTCCGTCCGCTTGGCTTTATCATCATTGAAAACAATGTCGTCTCCGTCTGATGAGTTGATCTCGTGACGTCGCTGCTGCACGTCGCGGGCCAGTTCCCTGAACGAAGCGTCATCGTCCTTGCAGGCGTCGTGAAGGGTATCGATCTGATCCAACAGGTCCCAGAGGAAACGACGGTGCTTTCGAGCGGCATCACGCTCCGCCGTACACCGTGCCAGAACCTTTAAAGCGCCGGAAAGCGTAACTTCGTGGTCAACCTCGACACGTTCACGCTCCGCTTCGACCATTTCTTCGGGCACGTAAGCCATGCCCTCACTGTCAAAAAAATCCTTGTTCGTGCTGAATTCACCATTGACAACTTTTGGGTCGCGGTAACCGATCCAGGCGTAAATTCTCTCTGGTACCTCGTTCATGACTTACTCCCGTTAGCTAATTTCAGCAACACGGCTGCGTGACAGGGTTGATCGAGTTTGCACCAGCAGCCGAGATTGCGGCCGCGCAGGGTGTGGATTTGCTCGCGGACGTGATCCAGGGTGGCAGATTGCTCCGCATAGGACGGGCAGGGTTGCGAAGCGACATCAATCAAGCCGCCCAGAAGGCGACGATACTTGCGCACGCATTCTTCTGCATCGCCATGAACCCCTACCTTGAATGGGTTTCCCCACGGGCCCGGGCGCGCGACTACGGTTGTGTTGTCGGGTTTCCGCCAACCTTTAGTGCGCTGCAACTGGATGCGTCGGGGGTGGTCGGTCATCCCTGCCCTCCTGTCTCGCCGCAGCCCGGGCCGACCTTCTGGCACCCCTCGACCACGTTTACCGTGAAATCGCACCATTCGATTTTGCTCTGCAGCGTCATCTGCCCGGCCCCCCACCCGCGATTGCTGCCTGGATACGTGCGCTGGTGCGCACGCAGGTCGCGTTTGATCGGAAACAGGAGAGCGCTGTATCGCGTGACAGATCGATCACCCGCGTGCCCTCCGCCATCCGGCCGCGCGGGCCTCAGTCTCGGAACAAAACCACCGTTCGCCTCTGCCGGTATCGATCCGGGTCTGCGTGTAGTGTCGTTGTCCCGGCAGGTGATAAATGCGCTCGCCAGAGCGGCTTATGTTGCCCTTGATTTCGCACTGTGCTGTTGCGGTGCCGGTGGGGGCCGCCCGCGCCGGATGCTCTGACTCCAGTCTCACGCCCTGTCGCCAGTCCCACGGGGCGATGAAGCGTCCGGCCCAGATGCCCCGCCTCCCGCGCCGGGCCTGCTGTTCCGCATCCACGTAATCCCGACTGTACTTACGCCAGGCAAGCGCATGGCCATTTGAGACCAACCAGCGGTTCAGATCGGTTGCGCCCTGATGGCAAATGGCGACCACCCGCCCGTGACTGTCCCTGTCCTGCCGGGTGCAGGTGACAGGTTTCCGTCCGATCCGGTCCGCCAGTGCCAGCGCCGCCATCTGTCCGCAACGATAGGTCCCCCCGGCCGCATCCTCGCAGATCTGCCCGCTTTCGGGCGCATCGATCCCGTGCAGCCGGATACGCGTATCGCGAATCTCAAGCGTGTCACCATCGGTGATCACGGCCACACCCTGAAGCATCGCCTCTTGTGCCGACGCCGGTGATATCAGATCCCGCATTATGGTCCAGGCCTTGCCAGACCCTGCGAAAATCAACGCAACCGCCAGGACTGGAAGCGTCATCTTAAACCTGTATTTGAGATTACGCCCCGGAATCATCGGACTGCCTCCGGTCTAGGGATGTGTTCAGCATGGCGGCACATCCTGTTCGCGGGCACGTCCCGGTTGGCTCCTCAGCACATCCCGGCGGCCATGGATCGTCCAGGCCACCGCCGCGATCATTGCCAGGACGGCGATGGGTGCGCCCCATGTCTCGATACCCGCGCGCAGTGCCGCGTTGATCGCCGGTCCCCGATCGAGCCAGAACATCGGCGGGGAAATCAGAAAGCCGATACCTGCAAGGCGCATGATGAAAATCGCAAAGAGTGTCATACCTGCCGGAAGTGCTGCAGGGTGCAGCTCAAAGCGTCGGCGCATACGACGCAACCGGGCGCGATCAACACCGCGCGATCGGGACCGGGCAATCCGGTAACTTTGCGCCGTCACCAGGCTCAGCCCAAAAAACACGGCTACCGCAAGGACGGATCCGGACAACCCGGACAGCAGACCCAACGTGGCAAACAGCCACAAGTCGCCCTGCCCGATCGCATGACGCCCCAATACCCACCGGATCACACCCCATGCAATCGCCCAGCAGACGCTTCCCAATATCATGTCCTCAATCGGGACCTTCAGATAAAGATTCAGGCAAATACCATTGAACGCCACCATGGCCAGGGCCGCGAAATCGATCTCGAAGGTCCGGCAATCAACCGCGATCAGCACCACGAGAAACAGGCTCAGGAGGGTGACGGAAAGGATCATTCCACCCTCTCAAAACTGCCGGTCAGGGCGGCGCAGAGACTTGCGGCGTTCAGTTCCGCCAGGCAATCCCGTTCGGAACGCCGTGCGCGAAGGGCGTCTTCGGGGTCCTCTCCCGCAAGGCGCAGAAGGCCCTCCTGGTAGGCTGCAACACGTTGCAGCGCCCGCACATCCGCCTGCAATCCATCCCGGATTGCAGCCATTTCGCGCAGGCCGCCATTGCCCGAACGGGTCTCCGCGGTTTCCTGGGACATGGCGGAGGTGGCGGCGATCAGCAGGGCCGCACCCGCCATCATCCAGCCTTTCGTTCTGAATCGATTCATCAACATCCCGAGCATCTCCCCGTGATAAGTGCTTGAATCTGGCCTGTTGTCGCTCGCGTCACGGTGACAAAAGCAGCATTGGCCGCAACCGTGCCCACCAACAAAGATGCGGCCTGGATGCGCCGTGCCGACACATCCGATACGGCCAGCGCGCCCAGCCTTGCCGCGCCCCCGACAACAAGGTCGTTATCAACCGACACGGGACCACTGGCGGTCAGTGTGCCGGTTGTCAGCGTTCCGAACGTGGACCGATTGGAAACATTGAGCGTTTTGGACGTAATCTCTCCGTCGATCGTTGCAGCCCTGGATTTCAGCCGACCCTTTATGCTCAGATCACTTGCAACCTCGACAATTCCATCCACTTTGAGTGTTCCGGTAACCTCCGCCGCCTGCATTTCCGCGGTGGCCGTGAGGCTGGTCGTTTCCAGTACCCCAACCCCAATCAGATCAAACCCGTTCATATCGAGATCCGTGGACATCTGATTGAGTTGCGGATAGCCGGGCTGCGCGCGGCGATGCAGAAACGGCAACACATCCCGATCCATTCGCAGCACACGAATGGCGACCGCATCCCACCGAACCGGGGCGCCGATCAGCGCTTGAATGGCAGAGAGATCGTAATCGATGCCGGGGCCTCTCAGGGTGCCCGGATCGTCAGGCGGGACAAAGCCCACAAGGCCGACCCCTTCCCCGCCACGCGGAACATAGGCGGGATTGGCCTCTCCCGTTGGTGCCGTGGCCCGGGCCATCAAAATCAGCTCGTCGGACCCACGCGCGTGCAGGATTAACGTGACTTTGCGCCCGAGCGCGGTCAGCCGGGCGCTGCCCGCCATCCAAAGCCCTTCCGCTTCGAGGTCTGAAAGATCGAGAACCAGAACATTGCCAACACCAACACCCGTGCGGATCATGTCATCGAGATTGCGCAGGGCCAGCGTGGCACCGGCATCGACGACCGTCGTCAAAAGCCGCGCTTCGTTCAAGCCGGCGCGGTCCCGGGCATATTGTGCCGCAATATCCGTCGACCATTTCAGCACGGGAAGGGCGATGATCAGAACCAGCGCCACTTCGAACAGCATGTATCCCCGCCGCCGCCGGCGCGGATGACGCGAGACCCGAAATCCTCCCCTGTTCAACATCCCGCGCATGATCCACCTACCGTTAATGTGCCAAAACTTGCCTGTACGCTGGTCAGCGTCGTGGCATCGAGCGTTGTTGGCGTCAGGGCGCCATCCACCAGAACATCGCTGGCAATCACCCTGTTTACCCCGGTCACGTCATTTGCGACGGACATGGTCCCGGCAAACATATCGGCAGCGGTCACCGGACCTGCTGTTGCCGTCAGGTCCGTGACGGTCACGGCCCCGGTCACGGCGGTTTGCCCGGTCTGACCGCTGGTTATGTTTGCCGCGCCAAGGAACAACGCGTTTTTTATCTGCAGATGCGGGGCCGTAATACGACCGTCCACCGTCAGGCTCCCGATCACCCTTCGCAATGAACCCGTAAAGGAGTTTGCGGCAACAGCACCGTTCACGTTCGTCGCGGTCACGCTGTCTGCCCTTGTCAGAGCAACACCGGTGAGATTGTTCCCTGCAAGATCCAGCGCGCCGAACGCGTCGGAAAAGACAGGCAACGGATGACCGGCCCGGTATTCCCGCAAAACGTAATCCCGTGGGACACCGGACAGCTCTGCCGTCAGAATTACCGCTTCGGCTCCCGCAAGACCCCGGCCGAACCAGCTTTCCATCTGGTCTGACACGGAAAGAAGCCGGTCATGGGTGTTGATGCCCTTCTTTCCGGAGGCCAGCCCAAACCCTTCCAGGGCGACCAGAAGCCCGTCCAGATCCGAATAGGCGGGATCTTCATTGGCCGTCAGATGCAACACGCCAAATATACCGGTCCGCTTCTCCCCGTCCGGAAGGACGGTCACCAGATAAGTCAAGTCGAAGCCGCTGATCACCGGTGAGACAACACCATCCGCAAAGGCCTGGTAAAGCGCCAGATCGGCGTTCGTCAGCTCATAGGCCACCGCTGCTCTGCCCACCAGCTCCTGAGCAAACGTGGTCTTGTTCAGATGCACATAGAGATCAAAAAGGGACGCGATTTCCGCCACCTGCTGCGCGCGTGCGAGGTTGCGGGCGTGGCGGGACTTGCGGATTTCGCTTTGCCAAAACACCGATATCGCAACCGTCACGATCACCATGGCCAGCGTGGCAACAACAAGCATTGATCCGCGTCTGGATCTGCGCGGCAGGCAACGCAACATCCGGTGCCCGGTTGGCCGGGGGCGGCGCGAAAAGGATATGCGGCGGCGGATCGTCGGCATCGGTTCAGAAGGTCAAAGCCACGGTTTTGGGCGCGTTATCGCAGGCCGTGTTCACGGCAGATTCCGTCATCGGCAAGGTGATCGCGGTGCCGCCAATCGTCAGCCGGTCGAGCCCGGCACCGGAATCCTGAAACGCCAGGCTCAAATCCGTGCAGGGTGCCTGCGGCAAGTCAGCGACGGTGACCGTAAAGTCCCGCCCGCCATTGCCTTGAATCGTAATCCCGGTATCAAAAGGCGATGTGAGTTCGTAAGTGCCGGACGAATTCTTGGTCAGCTCCCGATCGCTGAACCCCCTGCCTTCAAGAAACCCAAGCAAGGACTCATCCGCATATTCACCGCTGAAACCGTGAACTTCCTCGATGGTGGTCACGGCGCGGACCACCATGGCGACCAGCGCATTGCTGCGTTGCGTTTCCCTGTTCCCCAGGAAGAGGGCCAGGCCTGCTATGATCAGGGCGATGACAACCAGGAAGGTCAATGCCTGGTCGAACAGGTTTACAAAACCGGCGCGCGACCGGCAGGGTTTGCGCAGGCTGCGGCGGCGCCTCGTGCCGATTATCCGGGGCAATGCCCGGATGCCATATTCGAAGAGAGAGGGTTTCAGAGTGTCGCGCATGGGCGTGTTCTTTCATCAAGGTTGAAGGGATTGTGAGATGGAGGAAATGCTGAAGATCGTGGCCCCCATGACAACGGCCACAATGATGAGAAGCAGGCGGTTCAGAACGGCCGTGCGCTCCTGCACCATCCGGTCGAAATGGTTGAGCCAACGATCAAGAAAACGAGCAAACTTTTCGATCCAGTCATCCATTCCGGTGAGTGCCGCCAGGATCGCATTGAGATCCCGGGCTGGAAAGTCGTGGCCCGTCGCCTGCAAGGCTTCGCCCCAGCTCCTGACCTCAAGTTCGCGGGCGATCGCGCTGATGCGGGATTTCTCGTAAGGGGTCGCGCCCGCTGCCAGATCGCCCAGCAACCGGGAGTTCAGGGTCTCGCCCATGCGTCCCAGTTCCGTCACCGTCAACAGGAAGCCGACGCCTGCCTGCACCTTGTAGAACGAGAACGGCATCACCCGGTCGAAGACCTGCCGCGGCGGTGCGGTCCACCGCACCATCAAAACCCGAAGCAGAACAACGACCAGCCCGAACCCGATCAGCAGATGCCACACATAGTCGCTGAACCACATGCTGACCTGCCCGATGACTTGCGCATAAACGGGCCAGGTCGACATCGGCGCGACCGCTTGCAGTTCCGGGTAGAACAAGGCCCCCTGCATGAACAGTGAAACGCCCACAAGAACCAGCAAAACCATGGGCTGTGCCAATGCCGACCGGAATGCCCGGCGCACCTTGTCCTGTTGCCCGGCAACACGCGCCGCCGCACGGAAAATGCGCTCCGCATCCGCCTGTTCGATGACCTGGAACAGCAAGGCTTCCGCGCCCGGCGCATATCGGGTAATCCGCTCCACAAACTCGGCCCGGGGGATGCCCGCCCGCACATCGAGAAGAAGATCAGAAATTGGCCCCGCGCCCTGCATCCGCGCCACGTCTGCCACCGTCTCCAACGCGTCCGACATCTGCAGACCGGACTCCATAAGGTCCGCGACCAGCTCCCAGACTTCTTCGCGCGCGCGCGCGTTGAACACGACCCGTCGAAAAGAGATCATCAGGGCGTTGCGCATTACGCCTCCCCCCATTTCAGGTCCGCCCTCTGAACAGCACTCATGCGCTGGCTCAGATCACCCCGTTTGAGAACCACGTCTCGCGGATCGACCCGCCCGTTCAGCGCCAGTTCGGTCATCTTCTGCCCGATGGAAATGCCGCCCATGCCGCCCTTCCCTCGCGGTCGGAGCCAGTGTTCCAACGCACCAATAGAATCCCGGTCCCGGACGAATTTCAAATAAGAGATGTCCGGCTCGATCACCTCTCCCACCGCAATTTCGCGCTGGTAACCCCACCAGGCCAACCGGCCAATCTCGTTGGTCTCCCGGCGGCAGGCCCGGCAGCCGTCCGGGTTGCGCAGATAAAGCGCCGCCGCGTCCGGGCGCAGCGGCGCAACCAGGGCTTTGTCCCGCGCGCCGAGGTCCGCCTTGTGCAACGGCCGCTTGCAGTGATCGCACAGAAGTGGCACCAGTGTTTGCTTGATCAGCAGCCGGATCAGGCCCGGATGAGCCAGCTCTTCCGACGGAACGCCCATGGACACCAACCGAAACGGAATACCGTTGGCACTTTCCACATGCACGGTTGCAAACAGCTGGTGGCCGGACCGGATATAATCGAGCACTTTGCGCGCACTTGTGCCATCGCGGATCTCGGAAATAATTCCGACATCCGGATTGATCCGGAGAAAATGGCGCAGCGCCTGCCGGTAGTGCCGCTCAAGATCGTCTTCATCCCCCGCCGAATTCAACGGCACCTGGATTATTCCGCTCCGGCGCAACCGAAACTCAACCGGGTCTTCCAGCGTAACCAGTGAAATCTGTTCGTCATGCTCATCGTAGAGTCTTTCCGCGTTCTTGATCAGCGAGGTGGATTTCCCATCGCCGGTCTCGCCGCCAATGATGATGCCGCCGCGCAGGTTCGCACGCACCTGCGCCAGCTTGCCCATCACTTCCGCGTCAAACCCCAGATCCTCAAGCGCGCCGGTCTCGCGATCGTTTTTGTAAAACAGCCGCATCACCAGATGGGTTTGAAGCTCCGCATCCCCTTCATGCGGACCGGTCTGGCACCGCAGCTTCACCACGTTGGAGGGCAAGTTGAGCTTTTCCCGTGAGCTGATCGAGAAACTCTGACGGCCGGCGCGTTTCAGGGTTGTTTCCCCTGCCCCCTTGTCCTGGGCATCAAACGCATAATTGATGGCCTCAATCCCCTCTGCCACCGTCCATGGCCGGCCATAGTCGAACTCGCGCGATTTGGCCTTTATCCGCACTTCCGTACAGCTGTCGCGCAAATAGATCTTGAGGTCCGACGCCCGGGCTTCCGCCGCTGCGGCTATGGTCGCCTCCAATTGCCTGTGACCTTGCGTCTGTTCAACCGCACCCGCCTCGGTAAACGGGTGACCCGCGTTGTCCTGTTGATAGAGCGCGCGGATGGTCTCAAGACTGCAATTTTTGATGGTACCCGTTTCCGGGATCTGTTGCGCATCCAACAATCGCTGCCGACCTTCGCGAAACACATCCTTGTGCTGGTAGCCTGTCGCGACAAAACAGTCACCGTTCTCATGGATGGCGGCGATGGCGGCAAATTTTTCGTCATCCACCATGATGATGCCATTGGCCAGAACCGGCAGACCCGGTTTTGCGCGCTTGAGGCCAGTGCGGATACGGTTCAGGACACTCATTGCCCCGGCACCTCCTGATCCGGATGAAGCGCGCCAGCGTCGGATTGCGTGGGGTCGAACAGCTCCGTGACGGTCGCGGCCTCGTAGATCAGCCCGCCACCGTCGCTCACTTCCGGTTTTGCCGGGCGCTTGGGCAGCCGATCCCGGTCCCCGCCCGCCTCAACCATCACACCGTCGCGGCTGATGGCCTCGATCGTGATGCCGCCAGGCAATACGTCGCCCGTGCGCACGGTCAGCTGCTCGCCTGTACCGGTGTCGAAGATCACCGCATTCAGATCCGGCCCCAGCACAGGCGAGCCCAGGATCGCCAGCACCTGATATGGCGCTGCGCAGCTCAGTGTGTCTCGCCCAACCTCATGGTCACTCTCCAGTTCCTCCGCCTTGGCCTCCTTCAGATTTACGGCGTTGGGCACCGGCGAAGGCTGCAATGGAGTTACTGCCACGGGAGGAGCCCTCAACGCGACCGAGGCAACCGCCGCCGGGCACTGCTCCGTCACACCCGGCCCGGTCCCGGTAATCTGCACCGGAGCCATCAAAGCCCCCAGAACTGATCTCAGGTCCTGCTCGTGCCTGAGGACCAGCTGCACCTGTGTCTGCCGTTCCGTGCAGATTTTCGTAACTTCGTTGAAAATCGCGGCATAGGCGATCTGATCTGTATCGGTGTAAATGGCCTCATAAGCCGCCAGCAAATCATCGAACGGACAGCTCAGGATATCGGGAATTTCTTCGTCCAGACCGACCCCGGCCCCGGTCAGGGCGTCAATGTTCTGTTCCTGTGCCGCGAGCTGCGTGGCGATCCCAGTCCACAGTGCCAGGAGCGCGGTGAAAACGGGGGATATCAGCCGGGCGCAGGACATCAGTTGTTCCCCGCTGGCAATTTGCAGCTCTTGTGGGCGTTCTTGCCGTACCACTCATGCGCGCATTCAGTCACATATTGCGGCCGCAGGATGCGCTGACCCGGGTCCTGTTTCACCAGCTCGCCGTAGAAGCGGGAGGTTTGTCGGGTGTTGACCTGTGCCCCAAGACTTTGGGCGCTCGGGAAGTTCGGGCAGATCTCCCAGGTGACGGCCGGGATGCGCGCCTGCAGATGGCCGACATCCCCTTTCCACAAGCGGTTCTTTGCGAAAAGCCAGGTGGTCAGTTCGCCCGTCTCGCCATTATAGCGCAACAGCTGATACCATTTCTTTCCATTGCTATAACTCCCTTCCTTCAGCGGGTAGCGCACGCTATGACGTTTGGCATCGATCATGCGTCCGGAATAGATACCTTCTTCCCACACACCCGACACACCTTCGAAGTCTGTGAGGCAAGAATGTTCCCGACCGTCAGCACCGTACCAGCCGATCCGGACATAGCCGCCCTGGTCTCTGCCTTCATCGTCCCACCAACGAGTTACCCATGCGGTGTTTGCAAGCAAAGGCCGGACATGTTCAACGGCCACGTTCTGGAAAATCTCGCCACCTTTATACGACGGGCGTTTCTTATCCTTGGCCAGCGTTGCACCGGTTGTCAGGGTCAGCGCCAGGAGCGCCGTGAAAACGGGGGATATCAGCCGGGCACAGGACATCAGTTGTTCCCCGCTGGCAATTTGCAGCTCTTGTCGGCGTTCTTGCCGTACCACTCATGCGCGCATTCAGTCACATATTGCGGCCGCAGGATGCGCTGGCCCGGGTCCTGTTGCACCAGCTCGCCGTAGAAGCGGGAGGTTTGCCTGGTGTTGACCTGTGCACCAAGACTTTGGGCACTCGGAAAGTTCGGGCAGATCTCCCAGGTGACGACCGGGATGCGCGCCTGCAGATGGCCCACGTCCCCTTTCCACAAGCGGTTCTTTGCAAAAAGCCAGGTGGTCAGTTCACCCGTTTCGCCATTATAGCGCAACAGCTGATACCATTTCTTTCCATTGCTATAACT
>NZ_WQCG01000010.1 GCF_013032505.1 Ruegeria atlantica | reverse complement strand
ATATTGGGCGCAATACAGATCGTCAACAGTGGGAAAAAGGTCTGGTTTTGGCTTGGTGGTCCGGTGGGGCGGGCATGAGGGATGGGACAAAGAGCGACTCATGCCCGCCCGTCAATCTTTGTGAAACGGATTACGCAAATAGCGGTGCAATGCCCACCGGTCAGAATTCTGGGCCAGTTGATCTATGCGAGCACGTCACCTTAACCTCTTTGAGCGGGGCACGTGCTACTTGCCGGAGCTGCGCAGTGGTACAAAACAGCAGCAGGGGTAGTGGCGTATCAAGCGGTGGAACGGGTAGAGCCGTCTTTCGAGGAGATTTCCCTGCATTCTGGCGACAACCGGATCGCGGCTTTTGTGGTGGTTGAGGATAAGTTCGAACGTGTTGGGGTGCGCCGTATATGGGCTTCACCGTTGAGGTGGGCACGAGAATCACGACAAGGAACACGGAGGTGACATGCGTGGCGGCAATTGAGCAGGCAACGTGTTTGGTGGGTGTTTCGGAAAGTCCTGAGTGTGGATCATTGTCTACGTTAGTGCTGCAAGAGTGTCACGGTTAGCGCATGCGATGGCAAGCGGTTGGAATAAGGGATGGGTCGTTCAGCGGGCAGGCCCGGTTAGAGCCAAACTACTATCGGTTTTTGTGTGGCACAAAACCAAAGCTGCAAGCCCTGGCAATTCTGTTGGCACTTCTGAATGTTCCTCTGACCTATTTTATTCTCCACATCCCCAAAATCATCGTTGATGATGGTATTCAAGGAACCGGTTTTCCAAAAAATGTTTTCGGCATTGAACTCGATCAGGTTTTGTTTCTGATTTCGCTTTGTGTCGGGTTTTTGCTTCTGAACATTGCGTCCGGTTTCCTGAAGCTGAAACTCAACACGCTGATGGGGTACATTTCAGAAACAGGTTTGCGGGACCTTAGAATGGCGGTGCTGAAACATCTGCATGATGAAATCAATCGCGACATTCCAGTGAGCCAGAAATCACAGATCGTAATACCGGAAATGGAAGCCTTCGGGGGTTTCATAGGCGACTTTTCGACGATACCAGTGGTTCAGGTTTCCACAATGGGAACAATTGTGTTCTTCATGTTCGAACAAAGTCCGCTTTTGGGGTTGGCTGCAATTGCCATCATTCCGGCGCAGGCCATTGTTGTACCCATTTTACAAAAGCGCATCGTCAAGATCAAAAAGCTGAGGATAAAAATAGTACGAAATTTCGCCTCGGCGATCGAAATGCATGACGGCGGTGAATTTCGAAACGCTGCGCATTTGGGCGCTGATGCAGAGACTGCTTACAGGATATATACGAAGAACATCTTGAAGAACCGAATATTGCTGTATCGTGCAAAATATCTCCTGAAATTCATCAACAATCTATTGGCGAAGGCGACGCCTTTTCTGTTTTATCTGGTTGGCGGACTCTTGGTGATTAAGGGTGATATTACACTTGGGTCGCTCACGGCTGCGCTTGTGGCCTATCAACAACTCGATGAGCCTTGGCGCGTTTTGGTTCAATTCTTCCAGCGGCTAAGCACGACGAAGATGCAATATCAGCAGGTTTTGGCGAGAGTGGGGGCTAAAGGGGTCTAGCTCCTTTTCCAGGGCGTAGAAGTCACGTCCTGCCGCGTGGAGAGACTCTGAAATTTGATCCGGTGTTCATAGATTTTGAGATCAACGCGCAACCCTTTGAAGAGCGCCGGATGCGCGACGAGGGTGCTGCGGCGGTTGTGCAGGGTTGGAGTGATGTCGAGGCGAGATCGCTGGCGGTCGTGGTGATCAAAGACGATTTACGCGCCGCAATCTGCCTGGCTAAGGTGGTGCTGCACACCCGGGACTTCGTGGTGTACGTGAATTTGATGCTGGCGGAGGTCCGGGATACATGCCGCCCCGAACTGGACGGGGATCGCACGCAACAGATTTGCAGATGCGAGGGGCATTACGCGAGGAGTATTGTACCAATATGAAACCGCTCAACGCGCCGTTTCAGGCGATCTGATTGAGAAATTTCACGCCCCGCGGTATTGATCGCGCGCATTGCGCAAGCAGGGGGCTTTTGTTTTTGCTGAGCACCCCTGCAAGAGTTTCAAGATCAGGCCTTCCACCCCCATTTATAGTGGTGATGTTCAAAAGCCGGGTGCATACCTGTTTCGGCCAGACCCTCGACCATGAAACGGAAGAGTGAGCGCCAGTAAGGCTGTATGGTGACGCCTTCCTCCTGAATTAGCTCTTCCATCTTTTTTGCCACAGCGCGGCGCTTGTCGGCGTCCGCAATTGTCAGCGCTTCGGCCAGCAGCCTGTCGAACTCGGCACTTTCCCAGCCAAACTCGTTCCACGCCTCGCCCGACTTGTATGCCAATGCATGAATCTGCACGCCGAGGGGCCGGTGGTTCCAATTGGTTGAGCTGAATGGATACTTCGTCCAGTCATTCCAGAAAGTTGCGCCTGGCAATACGGTCCGTTTGACCTTGATGCCGGCATCCCGCAGTTGCGCAGCCGCTGCATCGGTTGTGTTTCGACGCCAGTCATCGTCGATTGAGAACAGCTCATGTTCAAAATCGCCCATTCCGGCCTCATCCATTAAGGCTTTTGCGGCCTCCGGGTCATACGGCATGGGGGGCAAAGGTGCGAATTCGGGATGCAGTGGCCCGACATGGTGATTTTCCGCTGTTTCGCCACGGTTCCCGTATCCAAGTTCCAGCAGAACCGCGTTACTGACGGCCATCTGGATTGCTTTGCGAACACGCTTGTCCGCATATGGTTTGATGCCATTGACCTCGGCCTGCTGGTTGGGGCGGATGACAATGGTGCTCATCGTGAGCACTTCCGATTTTTGGTACCCAAGACCATCCAGCACATCGATGAATTCGCCTACGGCTTCGTGGAGCATGTCCACTTCGCCGGATTCCAGCGCTGCCAGCCATGCGGCAGGATCGGTCCCATAGTCGATGTACTCAATTTTTTCCAACGCGGGCTTGCCGAAAACATCATTGCCCCACCAGGTATGTGCATCGTTGCGCACCAGCGTGCATTTGACGCCCACCTCGAACTCACTAATCAGATAAGGACCGGTGCCGATGGCATCTGTGACGTTGTTTTCGTCGAAGGATTCGTGAACGATTGCTGCGGGATAGTCCGACATGCCTGCAATCAGTGAAATGTCCGAGCCAGGAAGTGTCAGCTTGACTGTGTGATCATCGACCACTTTGACCATGTCTGGGCGGGCCTTATTCAGCGTCGGGTCCACCAGAATTGCAAAGCGGCCAGCCATTGAATTGGTTTCGATGTTCTTGTCGGTCCAGCCGCGTATGTTGCGGGCGACGTCTTCAGCTGTAAAATCGTCGCCGTTGTTCCACTTTACACCCTTGCGGACATGCAGGGTGTATTCGGTGGCATCGTCATTGACCTCCCAGCTGTCCAGCAGCATCGGGGTCAGCGACCCGTCCGGATTGTATTGCACCAGGTATTCAAGCGTTCCGCGGGTTTCGTTTCCCATTTCGGACCAGTCATAGGTCCGCGGGTCTTTCAGGGCGCGCACGTTCATCTGCACGCGCAGAACACCGCCATCCTTCTTTGTCCCTTCGGCGGCTGCGGGTCCGGGCAAGCCAATCAATCCGTAGGCTGCAACAGCGCTGATGCCCAGGCTGGTTGTCCGGGTCAGGAATTCACGACGGCTCAGTATGCCGGCCTTGTATTCCTGAACGTGCATATCGATGGCCCAGTGACGAACCGTATCCAATTTCTCTTTTTCCATAGTGAACGCCTTTCTTCGTCTCAAGAATTGCTATTGCCTGGTTTTGTTGGAGAGCATGTGATCTTGGCGCCCCGCCAATGGTGCCCGCCGCATTGGCGCGGTGAGGTCAGGCTGGACGAGCGCCATGTTTGTTCGACCTAACCTGGCAGGATTTCGGACAGCGGATAGCCCTGGCTCGGCAATGCCCCGGGCTGGAAGTCCTGAATTTCGATTGATGTTTCGACGGCTTTCAATGTCATGTTTGCCTTATGAATATGGCCTGCTTTTATGTCGGTCAGCGCTTGCTGCAGATGGGTGGCGGTTGGTTCGACCGGCAGCATCACGACCTTGATATCCAGTTCAATTCCGGCGTCGGCCATAACGGTGATGGCCTCGTCGACCTGTCCGTTTCGGATGAGCGCACCCGCTTGACTGATCGTTGGCGCGTGTTGATCTGTGGGTTGAAACCCGTCCCTGAAAAGCAGACCGCTTTCAACTGGAATGGCAAAGCCGACAGTATCTGGCAGTTTTATTGCAAATTCCGCAGCATGATCGTTGATCTCGTTATGCGCATTGGAAATCATGTCCCTGGCCAGGTCTGTATTCCCGTCAAACAAGGCCAGACGTGCAGCGTGAACACCATCCAGAATATGCTTGCCATTGGCTGGAACCCGAATGGATTGCCCGGAAGCTTGTTCCGTGTGCTCGCCTCCAGTTTTTGTTTCCGCAGCAGCGCTGGCAGGTTCAGCAAAACCGGTTGTTAAGGCAGCTGCTGTGACGATGGCAGCGGCGAAATTGGGATTGGGTTTCATGTTTTTCTCCTGATCACCCGCAGTCCTGGCTGCGGGTGACGGCAAGGTAAGGCACTGGCTTTACCTGTGCTTGAGGCGAGGTTTAAAGATTCTTGAAGTTTGGAAATCGCATGCAAACCCGCAAACCGGGTTTTGCATCCTCAAGTGACAGGATCACATTGTGGCGGTCCGCCACGGCTTTCACCAGTGCCAGCCCGAGACCACTCCCCGGAGTGGTCCTTGCCGCATCAAGGCGTATGAAAGGTTGCAGGACGCGATCGATGTCTCCGGCTGGAATACCAGGGCCGGTATCCCGGACAGACAGGGTCGGACCATCGGCGTCAGACGTTGCACGGATTGTGATTTTAGCCCCCACACCTGCATGTGCTGACGCGTTCGTGACCAGGTTGACAAGGGATTGCTGCAGCATGGAGGCATCTGCCATGACGGTCACGGGTGTGGCGTCTGCGACCAGGGATTGGTTTCTTTCTTCCGCCACAGGGCGCATGAAATCCGCAACCTGCTCGACCAGGCTCTGCAGGTCGACGCGTCTCATGCAATCTTTGCTAAGATCCGCCTCGATCATCGAGATACGCAACATGGTATCAAATATCGTGTTCAGGGATTCCGCCTCAGAGAGCGCCGCATCGATCGTGCTGCCTGGATCTTGGCCCATTGCGGTCTTTTCCATGATCTCATGTAGTGCGATCTGGAGACGGGACAGGGGTGTTTTCAGATCATGTGCGATGGCAGAAGCGTTTGATTTCATACCCGTCATCAGTCGCGACAGACGTTCCAGATTCTGGTTGACCCGGATCGCGACGCGATCGAACTGATCGTTGTTTTGGTAAACAGGAAGCCGAGCGCCGAGATCCCCGTCGGACACTTGAGCCAGTACGGCGTCCATCTCATGCAACCGGCGCATCGACACCCGGCTCGCCCAGAAACCAAGCGCCAGGATGGCAATCCCATTGACCATCGCAAACAACACCAGGCCGCAGGTAACGCGTTTTACGGCCAACCGGATCGGATCATCTCTGCGCCCGATTATCAAAGTCATGCCGTCCAGCTTGCGCACATTCAGAATATGTCTGCCTGCGACACGCCCTCCGGTCAGCGTGCTCAGGTCCTGTTCGGCAACACCCACGAAGTCGGGCGCAATCGAAATCGGTCCCGTTAGTGTAATACCATTCACATCCAACAGTGATGTCACGCGCCTTGAAGGTTCCGAGACCCGCTGCATTTGCTGAAGCGTGGCGACCAGCCCGGCTCGGCCATCGGTCTGGTAAATGTCCCCCAAAAGCAGGCTTTCGCCTTCGTTCTGGCCGTGAATTTCATTGACCAGCGTGTTTTCAAGCAGCTGAACCAATACCCACCCGCTCAGTGCAAACATCGCCGCAAAACAGGCCAAAGCCCGCAATGCAAGCTTGAATGGCAGCCCGCGAAAAATCTCACCGGGGGGCACGGATCGTGTATCCCATATTGCGGATTGTGTGGATCAGAGCGGTATCAAATGGCTTATCGACCTTCTGACGCAATTTGCTGATATGGGTTTCGACGATTGTAGATCCAGGATCGAAGGCGAAGTCCCAGACTTTCTCCAGGATCATCGTGCGGCTAATGACCCGGTCGGGGTTGTCCATCAGAAAATGCAGCAGTGCGAACTCTTTGTTGAGCAATTCAATTCTCTGGCCCTGTCTTTTCGCGGTGCGCGAAAGAAGATCGAGCTGTAGGTCATGCACCTGAATGACCGTTTCCTGTGTGGCCTGCTTGGGACGTCGAGAAAGAACCGTGATCCGGGCGAGCAATTCAGAAAAGTGAAACGGTTTGACCATGTAGTCGTCACCGCCGACCATCAATCCTTCGACGCGATCATTGACATCGGAAAGGGCGGTCAGGAAGATTATCGGCAATTCGCGGTCAGCCGCACGAAGTGCCTTGACCACTGACAGGCCATCCATGCCGGGAAGCATTCTGTCCACGATGGCAATATCAGCTTTGTTGTACAAGCAGTAGGTTAAAGCTTCGCGCCCGTCTTCAACCCAATCTACGGTATAACCGTTTTCAATCAGCCCCTTGCGAATATACTTGGCCGATTTTGCATCATCTTCCACCAGAAGTATTTTCATGTCAGCTTGATAGGCTAAATCCGCCGCACCGGAAAGTTAAACCGTAACGGTGGATCGCGTTTTCAGCGCATCCTCAAGGCCCCAATTCCAAGCTGACCGGCAAGCGTGAGCGGCAAGGGGTTTGCGATGCGCACGGCAAGTCTTCCGCGCCCCGAGCCGCTTCAGCGTGCGGATTGCCGCCACGCCCATTCCGGCGCAAACGGTCGCTCCGGCTTCTGCCTGCCTCAGTGCAAAGGCAATCTGCGCATTGCTGAATTGTTTCTTCAGCATCGGTCCACGCCTTCTTTTGCCGGAAATGTACCCAGAAACGCGCCCTCAGCTCGGACCGGATTCAGGGGTCAGGATCACCCTGTTCATGCAGCGTTTTGAGCGCAAGGTCGAAGCGTTTCTCGTCTTTGACTTGCATCCTGGGGTCGAAAGGTTTCGGGGCCTCTTCGGTGGAGTTCAGACTATCGTATTCAAAAAAGCAAGCAATCGCCTTAAGGTTGTAAAGATAGAGAATAAATCACTTTAAGCTTGAAAATTTGTCTTACGCTAGGTAACTTAGCGTCGCTAACAATTCTGACGGATGGTTCCTATGAAGGCTCTACTTGTAGGTATTATCGCTTTCTTGGCGGTAGTTGTTTTGGGTTTGATGGCAGATCGGGTGTTGAACTTCGTGTCTTGGAATAAGAAACCCAAGAAGATACCGGACAAAGAGGACTATAGATCCCTTCTTGACAATACGGGCAGGTAGGCACGCCGGGATTATCTCGCCTGTGTTTGAAACCCTGACGCGTGAGATCAGGTTCGGGCACGGATAATTCCATGTTCGCCTTGGCAGTCCTGTCCGGAAAGCGCAACGATCCGCCGGGGGTGGGCAATTTGGTATATGAGGTTGAGGAAGTTTGATTTGTTTTCGGTGGTGATCTGAACGTGTATCTTGAACATGAAGGCATTGGCCGCTGTATTTTCTGAAAACTCTGCAAACGGGAATGTGTCGGCCACCCGGGTGGTTTCCTGTGTGGTCATCGGAATGGCGACTTTGTGCCTTCTTGATTTCCAGGTCATGTCAGGTGAAGGCCCTTCACAAACAAGGAGTTACGCGGATGCAATGCGATTTGACGTCCGGTATGCGCACACCGACATGATTGAGCCGGTTGTTCGGCGGCAGGTTGCCGTGCAAAAAGCATTCCATTGAACCAATCCAACTAACTGGTTAGAAATGCAATTGTTCTGAATAGAAAATAGGTTGTCATACATGCCCGTTCCAAAAACCGCTGTTGCAAAGAGAGACGCAGAAGTAACTCGAAAGAACATTCTGGAGGCTGCGACAATCGAGTTTTCGGAAAAGGGATTCGCGGGCGCGCGCGTGGACCTGATCGCGAGCAGATCGGGTGCCAACAAGAATATGCTGTACCATTATTTTGGGAACAAAGAGGCTCTGTTTACCGCAGTTCTGGAAAATGCCTATGGAGGGCTGAGAGCGCGGCAGCGTGCGGTCAAGTTGGGCGGGTTGTCGCCCGAGGATGCCCTCCATGAATTGGGCAGCGCTACTTTTGATGCATTTGTTGAGATGCCTCACTTGATCCGGTTGCTGAACAGCGAGAATCTGTTGAACGGTGTGCATGCCAAGCAGAGTGACCTGATCAATGAGATGTACGATCCGTTATTTGCGGCTCTTTCAACGGTATTGGAAGACGGTGTGAAGGCCGGGTGCTTCCGGCCCGGAATCGATCCCACAAATCTTTATATCTCAATGGCTTCGCTTGTTTACCATTATGTCTCCAACCATGCGACATTGGAAATCATCGTAAAGCGAGATCTGATGTCCGACGAGAATCTAAGAGCACGAAAGGCGCATGTGCTCGAGATGATATTGCGCTTCTGCACAAGTAAGAGCTCACTGGCAAGCTGATATTGAAGGTTAGCAAGCAAGGGTATTTGGTGTTTGGCGTCCCAATTGCGGGCGCAAGTTGGAGCCATCGCTGAGCGTCGCCTCCCGACCAGAGTGAAGGGCAGACCCATTGCAGGTCAGGCCTGTCGAAGGCGGCGTCTTTTGATGCCGCGGTCGATCCGAAAGCTCGGAGACCGATGCGGCCGCGGGAGGTGTTTTCGAGCGGCATCGCCGGGCCTTTGCTCGTGGAGCATGGGTCCCGGTTTTTTGTTGACGCGAGAACTTGAAGGGCTTTTGGAGCTTCGGATATCTCGTGCCACCAGGTGCGGGATGATGTTGACCTGTGATGTCCGCGATGCATTTCGGGAAAACCCATCGGATGCCGCAGTCGAAATCTTCTGTCCCGGTCGCATCGTCGTCGAAATGCATCGAACTGTCGGCGTCCAAATTTTCCCGGGGGATCTATATCACGACGATACCGTGTGGTTCATTTTTCAACGCCTGCCAAATGCTCAAGGCTGTAAGCATCGATGTTTTTGGGTTGGTTGAGGAGGGGTTGCCTACGATTTCAATGGCAATGCGACCAAAAGTTCCTTCGAAAATGAGTTGATGCCGGTTCTTTGTTGCAAACGGGTCTGCCACCAGGCTTACGGTGGTGTTGTCAAACCCAACACCAGCCAGGGCAACTGTTGCGCAGACATTGGCATTCTTGGGGAAATCCGCAGCAGCTTCACGTGCAGTGCCACGATAGAATGTGGTCGGTGACTCCAGGTTTTCCAGGTCAACCAGTTCTTCAGCGCGTGTGCCGTTCCAGGCGATCGCTGGTTTGCAGCCCAGGTAGTCGACCTTGGTCAATCCGGCATGTCGTGCGGCCGCCAGTCCGTCAATTCCTGCAATGGCGCCCGCTGGAATAATCACGCGTTGGCCGGAAGCCATGGCCGCGGCTGAAATCCGGTCAAAAAGGTCCTTATCGGCAAATGCGCCGGTGGAGGCGGTGATCAGGCTGCATCCGCTGGCCAGAATGGTTTCTCCATATTGAGCCAGCGCTTCATGGCCAGCACAATCCAAAACCACGTTTATTTCCGGTGCAAGAAATTCTGTAATACTGGTTGTTATGCGTCGCGATCCCACGAGATTTCTTTCACTCTCAGTTATCGGTCGGTTCCTGACCAGGACACTGGAGCAACAAATATTCTCATTGGTTTCGTCATTCGCCAGTTGCAGGATTGTTCGAGAGACATCTCCCAAACCAATCACACCAAAATTGAGCATAGCTGAGTACCTTATGTGTTGAAGCGGCCAGTTTTGAAGTTGCTGGTTCTCGGCCTTTATATAAATCACTAACTAGTTAGTCTATAGAATACACGAAAAGAAGAGGGAACAAATTCCGTTGACAAGAATGAACTAACCTGTTAGTTAAGAAAAATGGAAACTCAAGATCTGCTTTCGTCGGCAGGAACCATCGAGTTGAAGAAGGGTTTCGCAAGAAGGGACGAAAATTTCAGAAAGGGGTCGAAAACCACTCACGGAACTCGACTAGAAGCCCACTTGCGAAACCCGAAATAAACAATGTCAGCGTCACACAGGTGACGTGTTTGGGAGGAGAAACCATGAAAACAATCAACTGGCTCAAGGGCGCGCACCGTTTGGCGTTTGCGGCGGGTTTGGTTGCTGCGGTGTCGGCAACCGGAACTATGGCGGCGGAGTATGTTGCAAAAATCGGCCACGTCGAAAATCCCGATCAGCCGCGCCATATTATGCTGGAGAAAGTGGCGAGCCTGGTGAATGAGCGCACCGATGGCGCTGTCGAATTTATCATCTTTCCATCCAGTCAGCTGGGCAAGCAGCGCCAGTTAAACGAGAGTGTGCAGCTGGGCACAATTGAAGGTACGGTTTCGGCCACGTCCTGGATGGCCGGGTTTAACCCGCTGGTCACGATTTTGGACATTCCCTTCTTCCTGCCAACTGATGCGGATGATGCGCAGGAATTGCGAACCGGTGAATTTGGTACGGAATTGCTGGCGACCTTCGATGATCGTGGCTTTCATGCTGTTTCCTTCTGGCCTTTCGGGTTCAAGAACTTCACCTCCAACTCCCCGATTAAAAACGTCTCTGACCTCGAGGGTCAGAAGTTCCGGGTGATGGATTCGAAGATCCTGCTCGAACAGTTTTCGGCATTTGGCGCCTCGGCCATTGTGTTGCCATTTGGCGAGCTGTACACTTCTTTGCAAAACGGGGTCGTTGATGGCCAGGAAAACCCGTTGACATCGATCATCTCGATGAAGTTCTACGAAGTTCAGGATTATCTGATCCTTTCGGAGCATGGCGCGATCGAGGATGTGATTGTGTTCAACCCGGCATGGTGGGCAAGCCTGCCGGTTGAATACCAGGACGTGATCAGCCAGGCCTTCCAGGAAGTGGTGCCTGAACTTCGTGATCTTTATGCCGCGAGGAAAGAAGCTGGCATCGAACTGATCCGCCAAAGTGGCACGACTGTACAGCAACTTTCAGAAGAGCAAAAGCAGGTGCTGCGCAATATGTCTTTTGCATCAACCCGGGACGTCTATCTTGCTGACAACGGCGAAAAGGCGGCAGAGTTGATGAATCTCTATGAGGCAGAATACAAAGCGATCACGGAATAAGTCCTGACCGGAAACTGGTCCTGACCGGACCTCATCATACAGCACCCGGAGTTCTGGATTGGGGCTCTGGGTGTGAAACCTGCAACTCAGAGGCAAAGAGATGAAACGTTTGGAGCGCGGCGCAGTCGTATTCTTATATGCTTTGATGGTGTTGTTTTTTGCATCAAACGTGATTGCGCGAGAAATTGCACCAAAACTGGCGGTCCACCTGTCCTGGACAGAAGAGGCTTCCCGTCTGGCGATGATCTGGGGCGTGTTCCTGGTTTCCGGAATTACGCTTGAACGGGGTCGGCATATCGCGATGACGACGTTGCTTCTGACCTTCCCGCCCGGGCTGCAACGATGGATCGAACGGCTGATCAATCTTATCGGGCTCGTGTTTTTTGTCTATCTCGCCTTTCTGGCAGGCAAACTGACCCTGTTCGTGTACAGGACCGGCCAGACAAGCCCGTCCCTGGGCATATCGAACATGTTCCTCTATCTCGCGCCAGCAATTGGCTTCACGCTTATTGCGCTGAGGTATCTCGCTGGTTTGCTCGGGCGCAAACAATGGCGGACGCTGCCATATGAGCACAATTAAGGATCTCTGACATGTTGTTACTCATCATCGGTCTGGCAATTGCACTCTTCATACTTGGCTTTGAGATGGTTCTTGTGCTTGGTGTGCCCACTTTCCTGCTCAAGGAAACATTCTTTGGCAAATTGCCGGACGAGGTTCTGTTGCAGAAGATTGTCGGCGGTATCAATCACCCGACCTTGCTGGCAATTCCATTCTTCATCCTGGCCGCGGAGGCCATGACAACCGGTCAGATCGCCTCCAGGCTCACGGGGCTTGTGCGGTCCTTTCTCGGGCACCGCCGGGGCGGGATCGGCAACAGTACCGTCGGAAGTTCGATGGTTTTTGGTGCCGTGTCCGGCTCTGCTGCTGCCACGGTGGCTGCAATTGGCAAAATCATGTATCCGGAGCTGAAAAAGGCAGGCTACAACGATAAATTCAGTCTCGGGGTTATCGTCTCCAGTGCGGAAACCGCGATGTTGATCCCACCCAGCATTACAATCATCATTTATGGCTGGCTCACCGGCACTTCGATTACAAAACTATTTGCGGCAGGCCTGGTGATCGGGGTGCTGCTGGGTGTTTTCTTCGGCCTGTATGTCTATTGGGAAACCGGACGTCAAAACGCAGCCAATGCAGATCGGGTGCTGTGGCGGGAAAGGTGGACCGCTGTAAAAGGCGCATCCTGGGCGCTGGGTCTTCCCGTGATTATCCTTGGCGGGATCTATTCCGGCTATTTCACGGCGACGGAGGCGGCCAGTGTCAGCGTGGTCTATGCAATTCTGGTGGAGGCTTTTGTCTATCGCGAACTGACCTGGGAAAAGCTGTTCAACATCTTCGAGCGGGCTGCAATCACGACTTGCGTCATTTTTGTGCTGATTGGCATGGGGAGCGTGCTCTCCTATTTCCTGACGCTCTTTCAGCTTCCTCATTTGCTGCAGGCGTTCATCACGGATTTGGGGGCAGGACCTCTCACCTTCCTGCTGTTCGTCAATATCGTGTTTTTGATCGCAGGCATGTTCATTGATCCGAGCTCAGCGATGCTCATTCTGATTCCACCGCTTTATCCGATCGCAGTCATCCTGGGGATCGACCCGGTTCATTTCGGTATGGTGGTCACGCTGAACATCGGTATCGCCATGATCACGCCTCCGTTTGGACTTGATATATATGTTGCTTCCTCGACGCTGAACAAGCCTGTCCTGGATGTGATATCTGGTGTCTGGCCATTCCTTCTGGTCAACTTTGCTGCGTTGGCCGTGGTGACGCTGCTGCCACAAGTGTCAACGTTTTTCCCAAGCTTGTTAGGCCTCTAGCCGCAGCACATGCCGGCGTGATCCGGCCAGCGGGCTGTTCACAACCGCAGATCAAAGACCATTCAGCCCGGGCAGTTTGCCTGCCCGGGCGCATCCACTCCGAACATACGGGAAGCACGTAATGTCCGAATTTTATACAGCGTTGCCCATGATGATCCTTCTACTTGCAATTGGAGGATTTGCAGGCGTTCTCGCAGGCCTGTTGGGTGTCGGAGGGGGTATTGTTTTGGTGCCCGCGTTTTACTACGCCTTCAGTTATCTGGGGTACGAAAGCCCGCAGTTGATGCAAATCTGCTTGGGCACATCGCTGTCCACAATTGTATTCACCTCGATCCGCTCTGCCTTGTCTCACAATAAGAAGGGCGCGGTGGATTGGGCCATTCTCAAGACCTGGGCACCCGGAATCGCGATTGGGTCAGTGGCGGGAATGCTGGCCGCAACCGAGCTGCGCAGCACGACGCTGATGCTGATCTTTGGGTGCCTGGGCATTGTCATAGGGCTGTATCTGGCGTTTGGCCGCTCTGAATGGCGACTGGGTGGCAACATGCCGGGCGGAGTCCGGTGCGCCTTAATGAGCCCGGTCATGGGGTTTATGTCAACGTTGATGGGGATTGGCGGTGGCAGTTTTGGGGTTCCCCTGATGAGCCTTTACGGGGTTCCGATCCACCGTGCTGTTGCGACCGCCGCAGGGTTTGGAGTGGTGATTGCAATCCCGTCCGTACTTGGATTCCTGATTGCACAGCCTGCGCCGGTAAATTTACCGCCCTATACGATTGGCTACGTCAACGTCGTGGCGTTTTTTCTGGTTGTTTGCATGACGCTTTTGACAACGCCTTTTGGTGTGAAAATCGCTCATGCGATGGATCCAAAGCCGCTGAAGCGGGTTTTTGCCTTCTTCCTGATGGCGGTTGCGGTGAACATGCTTCGAAAGGCAATTTTGACCTGACCTTCCTGGCTGGCTGACACAACAAAAACAAATCCAACGCAGAGAGACCTGGCCAAAAAGCGCGTGCAGCTCTGTGCGGCCGCCCCTGATTGTCTGGGTGCTCCACGTTCCGGAAAATTTGTTTGTCCGCAATCGGGATGATTGAATCACTTGACTTAACTGACTGGTTAGTTATATATTGAGCCATAAGCGGGCCGCGGCGATTTTGAACTGGATCGAACGCCCCCAAATCCGGGAGAAAACAATGAGCAAGAATTTGGGAGTCGGTGCGTCTCTTCTTCGGAAAGAAGACAAACGCCACCTCGCAGGACGTGGAGAGTTCACGTCTGATCTGGATATTCCCGGTACATGGGAAGTGGCATTTGTGCGCAGTCCCATCGCACATGGCAAGATCCTCGAGATCGAAGCCCCCGCCGGTTTCAGCGGCCATTTTTTCACCCATGATGATTTTCCGGACATCAAGCCAATCAGGTCCATTCCGGAGACCCCGGGATTTCGCCCGTCTTCTTACCATTGTTTTGCAAAGGACAAGGTGCGTTTCGTGGGGGAGGTTGTGGCTGTTTGCGTTGCGCCGACGAGGGGCGAAGCAGAGGACATGGCCCAGGCGTGTTTTGTTGAATACGAAGAGTTGCCGGCAGTTGTGGATTCACTGCAGGCCCTGGAGCCCGACACGGTGCTGCTGCACGACGATTGGGAGAAGAACTCCTTTATCGAAACGTCTCTGGATGTCGGGGATATTGACGCGGTGTCAGCTTCCGCCCCAATTGTCATCGAGCGGGAATTCAGGATGAACCGGCACTCTGGTGTGCCCATGGAAGGCCGGGCCGTGTTGACGTACTGGGATCACCGGCTCGATGAGCTGGTTGTCTATAGTTCGACGCAGTTTCCGCATCAGATTCGGGCAGGTTTGGCCCAGCATCTCGATATCCAGGAACGCCAGATGCACGTCATTGCACCTGATGTTGGCGGTGGCTTCGGGATCAAGAATATTCTGTATCCGGAAGAAATCATCCTGTCTGCCCTGGGCATGAAGCTGGATCACCCGGTCCGTTGGGTCGAGGACCGCCGCGAGCATTTCGTCTCCGCCATCCATGCGCGGGAGCACCTGCATCGGATTAAGGCATACGCCGATCGCGAAGGTCGAATCCTGGGTGTTGATGCGGACGTTTACGTTGATGCCGGGGCTTATTCGCACTGGCCGAACAGCCCGTTCATGGAAACCGGCATGGTCATGAAAAATATTCCTGGCCCTTACGATTTCCGAAATTACCGGGCCAGATCTCATACTGTTGCAACAAACAAGCCGCCAATTGGTCCTTACCGCGGAGTGTCGCGCCCTGCTGCGTGTTTCACGATCGAGCGTATCATTGATGAAATTGCCCACGCCGTTGGCAAGGAACCCTTTGAAGTTCGCATGATGAACATGGTGAAAAAGGACCAGATGCCCTACCGCACAGTGACCGACCTGCTCTACGACGGGGGCGACTACGGTGAATGTGTGCGGCAGACCAAGGAGCTCATTGATCTGGAGGCTGTTCGCGAGCGTCAGAAGGCGCCCGAGGCCGATGGTCGTCTCATCGGGGTTGGGTTTGCCAGTTTCACCGAACAGACCGCTCACGGTTGTGGGGAATGGGTGACGCGTGGCGTGCATGTCATTCCCGGGTTTGAATCCTGCACCGCACGGCTGATGACAGACGGATCTCTGCACCTGCTGGTGGGAATTCAGTCGCATGGTCAGGGGCTGGAAACCTCGCTTGCGCAAGTTGCAAATCAGGAGCTTGGCATTGATCCGGACAGGGTTTCGGTACGCCATGGTGACACATCGATCAGCCCGTTCGGGATGGGCACATTTGCATCGCGCAGCATGGTGATGGCCGGTGGTGCCGTTGCGCGCGCCTGTCGCACGATAAAGGCAAAAATGGCAGAAATCGCCGCGCATATGCTGCAGTGCAAACCTGATCAGGTCTCCTTTTCCGATGGGGCGCTGCATGGTCCGACGGGTGCCAGCGTGACCCTCGAACAGATCGGGCATGCGGGCTATCTGCGCCAGGACGGTTTGCCTTCCGGGATGGATCCGATGATCGAAGCTGTCGAGACCTACGAACCCAATATCGCCACAGGCGTATTTTGCTATTCGACGCAGGCTGCTGTTGTTGCCGTGACACCCGAAACCGGAGCGGTTGAGATTATCGACTACGCCGTGGTCGAAGATGCAGGCACTCTGGTTAATCCCATGATTGTCGATGGTCAGATTCATGGTGGCGTCGCCCAGGGAATCGGGACGGCACTGTTCGAAGAGATTCCCTACAGCGATGAAGGTCAGCCCCTGGCCACGACATTTGCCGATTACATCATGCCCGGGGCCGCTGAGGTTCCCCACATTAAAATCGGGCACATGTGTACGCCAACCGAACATACCGAATACGGGATGAAAGGTATGGGAGAGGGGGGTGCCATTTCTCCACCCGCAGCAATTGCCAACGCAATCCGCGACGCTCTGAGCCAAACAGGTGCCGAGCTCAATGAAACCCCGATGACGCCGCGCCGGGTCAAGGCGGCTATCGACGCGGCACAAAGCAAGGTTTAACCCGATGAAATCCTCTCCTTTTGATCATGTATTTGTTGACACTGTGGACCAGGCTGTCGCTTTGCTCGCAGATACGTCGTGTTATTCGAAGCTCCTGGCCGGCGGCCAGACATTGGGCCCCATGATGAACCTGCGATTGGTTCATGTCGAACGCCTGGTCGATATCTCCCGCATCGCATCGCTGAAAGAGGCGCGTGTGGAAGAGGATGACTTTGTTGTCGGCGGCGGCGTGCGCCACTGCGATTTCGAAGACGGTACCGTAGGGGATGCAACCCAGGGCCTGATGCGGCGGGTGGCCTCGGGCATTGCTTATCGGGCGGTGCGCAACAGGGGTACGATTGGCGGCAGCCTTGCCCATAGCGACTCCGCAGCGGAATGGCCCAATGTGATGGCCGCGCTTGACGCGAAAGTCATGCTGTTGGGGCCCAAGGGAACCCGGACCTTACCCTTTGCTGAGTTCGGGCATGGTGCGCTTCACACTGATCTGGCCAGCGATGAAATCATTGTGTCCGTCAGTCTGCCACAGCTCTCCGATGACGCGCGATGGGGGTTTCATAAAGAATGCCAGAAAGTCGGTGAGTTTGGCGAAGCGATTGCCGTTGTGGTTCTGGACCCGGCCAGAAATCTCTTCAGCGCGGTTGTTGGCGGCGTCGAGCTGTTCCCGCGCAAGCTGGTCAACACAAGCGCCTATCTTTTTCGGGCCTTTTACTTACGGGAATATGTCAGGGACGAATTGCTGACGGCATTCCATGCGGATTTGCAAGAGTCAAACGCGCAGGTCGATGAGTATTGCCGTTCGCTTTACGGCTATTCGCTGGATCGCGCAGCCCGGGAGGCTTTCAAATGAAGAAATTCATCACAATCAACGTTAATGGTCAGGACGTCGAATGCGCAGTCGAAGGCCGTACGACCCTTGGTGATTTTATTCGAAACGAGGCGAAACTAACCGGAACGCACCTGGGGTGTGAACACGGGGTTTGTGGTGCCTGTACCGTGCTCGTGGATGGCCGCCCGATGCGCTCCTGCATCACGTTTGCCGCCTCGCTGGACGGTGCCCATGTGACCACGACCGAGAAACTTGGCCAGGATCGGATTGGCGCGGTGCTTCGTGAAGCCTTTCACGAGGCGCACGGGCTGCAATGCGGGTTCTGCACGCCGGGCATGCTGGTGACTTGCCGCGATATTCTGGCTCGGCACAAGAATCCCTCCGAGGAAACGATCCGCTATGAGCTGAGTGGCAATATCTGCCGATGCACTGGGTACATGAATATCGTCGCTGCGGTGAAACTGGCGGCGCAACGACTGAATTCCGATGAGGTGAAGTGAACATGACGACCAACCCGATCTTAAAGTCCTGGATTGGCGGAACAACTGTCGATTTCGCAGGCAGCGGCAATGCTCAGCTTGTATCCCCCTGGGATCGCAGCAATGTTTTTCAGGTGCAATGCGGCGACGAAGATGCTGTCAACCAGGCGGTGGAGAGTGCTTTTTCCACCTTCACGGCCAACAAAAAGGCGACCGCCCTGCAGCGCAGGGAATGGTTGCTTGCTGCGGCGGACGAAGTTGAAAAATCGGTCGAGGAGATTGCGCGTTCGTCGGTAAGGGCCATCGGCAAACCGATCCGCGCGGCACGGTTCGAAGCCAACCGTACGGTGGCTTTCATGCGGGCCTGTGCTGAAGAAATTGGCCATGTGACCGGTGAAGTGCTGCCGGTGGACATCGCCAGGACAGGTGCGGGTCGCACCGGGTTCACCCGCCGCGTGCCCTATGGTGTCATTGGCGCCATTACCCCCTTCAATGCGCCGGCAAACCTTCTGATGCAGAAAGTTGCGCCAGCGATTGCGGCGGGCAACGCTATTGTGGTGAAACCTTCATTTGAAGGCACGGAAGTGGCTCTTATCATCGCTGAGTGCTTTACCCGCGCTGGTGTGCCCGACGGTTTGTTCAACGTGGTCACCGGCCGCAGGGAAGAAGCACAGCTCCTGGCGCGCCATCCGAACGTTCCGGTACTGACACTGACCGGGGGCAATGGTGCGGCCAATGCTCTTGGCACGGCGGCGGCAGCCAAGCCGCTATTCTCGGAACTGGGTGGTAACTCGGCCAACATCGTATTGGCGGATGCGGATCTTGCCGATGCCGCTACGCGCATTGCAGCATCTGCTTTTGAAGCGTCCGGACAGCAGTGCATTTCGGCGCAGCGCATCATCGTCGAAGCTCCGGTTTTTGAAGAGTTTTCCGATCTTTTCATCGCCGCGACGGAGGTGATGAAAGTTGGGGACCCCAGCGATGAAACCACCGATCTGGGCCCGATGATCAATGAAAAAGCCGCGCTTCGGGTCGAAGCGATGATCCGGGAGGCAAAGGCCAACGGGGCCACCGTCGCCTGCGGTGGTGATCGCGACGGGGCCATTATACCTCCGACCATCGTGATTGATCCTCCGCGGGATGCCGCGATCGTACGACAGGAGATATTTGGTCCCGCCGCCGTGTTGATCAAAGTCGCAGATGTGGACGAAGCCATTGATGTCGCCAATGATTCCGATTTCGGCCTGCAAGCCGCCTGCTTCACCAACAATCTGTCCAATACGATGCGAGTGTCGGATGAGGTTCAGGCCGGCTCGATCTGGATCAATGATGCCAGTCGGTTCCGCCTGGATTTGTATCCTTTTGGCGGCATGGGGCTCTCAGGCTTTGGTCGCGAGGGTGTAAAATATGCCATGGAAGAGTTTTCCCAGTGGAAATTTACCGGCATCCGGAAACAGGGTTGCTGATGTCGGGCGCGGGTATCATACCAACTGCAGAGCCATGTGTGGCTGTAACGGGCACGTCCGTCATTACAGCCGCCGCGCCGGACGCGGCGCGGGCGGGGATGGATGTGCTGCGCCTGGGTGGCAATGCCTTTGACGCAGCGATGGCGGCATGTCTTGTTGAATCCGTCGTCTTGCCGATGAAGCTGGGCCTGGCGGGTGATCTGGTTGCCCTGGTGAAAGTCAAGGGTGAACCCGCCCGTGCATTGCTGTCGATCGGCGGCGGTCCGGAGGCGTTGGCAAACGGGGCGCAGCTGACCGTTACCGGTGCGTGTTCGGTGGGGTCACCCGGTGCCCCGCAGGGGTATATGGAAATCGCCAAGCTGGGCCGTTTGAGTATGGATGTCCTGGCAAAGCCAGCCATTGAGTTGGCGCGGTCCGGCACACCCTGGGCCCCGATCGCGGTCCAGCTGACGCACGAGACCGAAGATCTGTTGCGCAAATATAATGATGAGATTGGCTACCTGCCGGGCGGCAAACTGCCGAAGGTAGGAGACACGCTCCACCTGCCGGGATTAGCGAAGGTGATCGAGGAATTCGTCGACAAGGGCGCGGATTTGTTTGCAGGGGAGATCGGCAATGCCCTGTTGGACAAAGTTCGGCGCGGTGGAGGGTTTCTGACCCGAAACGATCTGAAGCCGCAGCCCGCCCAATGGCTGGACCTGGAATCCGTCGATCTGGGCAATGGCGTCACGCTTATGGCGACGCCGTATCCGACGCATGGGCATTTCCTGCTGCAGGCTGCACAGCAAGTCGCTGCCGGTGTGCGTACAACCGACGCGTATCGGGCGACCATGAAAAACCCAGCGCCCGCTTCCGGCGGGACGTCGGTCATAACCTGTGCAGACAGTGAAGGGAATGTGGTCGTTCTGGTGCCGAGCAATTCGTTCCCGCAATATGGAGCCGCTGTTGTGGTGGAAGAATACGACCTGATACTGGGCAATCGTCCGGGTCGTGGCTTTGACCTTAATGCAGAGCCCGGCCACCCAAACGCTCCACGGCCGGGCCGGATACCGCAAACAACGTTACACGCCTGGATGCTGGAAGCGCCGGACGGGCTGTTCTTCGGCGCGTCCCCCGGAGGGCGCAACCAGATGCCTTGGAATTTGCAGACCGTGTCGGGCTTGCTGGAAGGAAACAGGGACCTGGCAGATATTGTGAACAGACCGCGCTGGGGGCTCACACCAAAAAGAGAAATCCAGGTTGAAGAGGGTTATGAGCTGGCCGTTTCGGGAGAGTTTAAAACCATTCCCAGACTGACGCTCCGGTCGGTGAACCAGATACTGTCTTTGCCGCATGACAGCACTCTGCATTCGGCAGCTGCAGATCCCAGAACCGGGGCGCTGGCGCTTTCCGAAAACGCGTAAGCACAACTGGGCCGGGGGGCACCGCAAGACATAAGGAGAGTCCAATGGATATCAAACAGGAATTCAGAATCGAACTGCCGGCAGAGAAAGTCTGGGCCGCTTTGAACGATGTTCAGCTGGTCGCTGATTGCCTGCCGGGCGCGGAGCTTGGTGAAGCTGTCAGCGACACGCAGTTCAATGGCTCCCTGAACGCGAAACTGGGTCCGGTCGCGACCGAGTTTCAAGGCGAAGTTGTTATCGAGCGCAGGGATGAGGAGTGGCTCGGTATTTTGCAGGCGAAGGGCCTTGATCGCCGCAGCGGTACACGCGTGAATGCCAGTACCACCTATCAGCTTCAGGAAGATGGTGCAGGTACTATCGTGGCCATAGAGTCCAAGGTCGCGCTGTCCGGCAGCCTGGCACAATTTGCCCGCCAGGGTCTGATTGAAGACGTCGCCCGCGAGCTTACCGCAGAATTCTCCCGCGTTTTGGAAGCCAAATTGAGCGCTGCGACCGAGGAAGAGGCGGACGCAATTGTTGCGACTGAATTAAAACCGGTTGCGATTGTGCTGAAGGGAATTCTCAGCCGGATATCCGGTCCGTTCAAACGACTTTTCGGATCGAAAACCAGTTGATCCGGCGGTGTGAGAGCCGGCCGGGCAAATGAGCGAACAGAAACAAGATTAATCGACAATGCGAAAGGAAAAAAAATGAGTACTGCACGTCACGCGCGTCTTCCCCATGTACAGGACATGACACTGGAGGAGATTGCAAAAAAGTATGTTCGGAAATTCAGTGATATCACGGCAGACTGGGAAGCCTTCGAGGATGCCAAGATTGACGGGTTCCGACGCGCGCAGCACCGCTTTATCGGCGGTGGCGGATCCGGCAAGCACAATGACCCCGACGTGATCCCGGCCGAAGCGTTCACCTGCAGCATCATGTTTGTGAACCCGGGGGAAGGAAACGCGCCCCATACGCATGAGGTCGAGGAAATCTTCTTTGTTCTGGAAGGTCATCTGAACGTGTTTTTTGAAGAGGAAGGCACGGGGCGCCGCATCTACCAGAAGCTCGGAAAATGGGAATGCGTCGCCTGCCCGGCTGGCATCATACATGGGTATGTCAATGACAGCCTCGAGCCGTGTTATTTCCAGGTCATGCTTGGCAAAGGCCGGCCCCAAACAATGGGTTATGCGGATGAAAGACTGTATGAAACCCGGGATGCGCACTTGAAAACACCCGGTTGAGCCCGGCGCATTTCTCCGTGTTCAGCAGGCGATCAGGAACCATACCTGCTGAACTGTATGGGAGCGAAAACCCGCCGAGGCCGTTAAGGACTGGCTTGACTGTAATTGGTGAGTGGTAGTCACCAACAGGTTGCCTCGGCGGGTCTTTTGTCAACTGGACCAGGCGTGCCCTTTGGGCTCGGCTGGCTTTTGCTATAGGGATGAGGTCATGGACCCGATCATCGGGGAAAAATTCCGGCTGAAACGCGCGGTCGAGGCGGCAGATGATTTGCATAACGCCCTCAATCGGAGGTGTTGCGGCGACACGTCAACCAGACAGAAGGATTTCATTGGCCCATGGCGATATCACTGCGCTTTTCCAATCCCGACGCCGACGGATGAAAGCCGGAATCTGTCGACATTCCGCGGAAGACGCTTTCAGCCCGGGGGCGGATCATGTCACTGAGACGGGTCCCCATCAGAGCACATGTGACTGATCTGGTCCTGCAAAAACAACCTGGCGCTGTCACGCTTAGAGGAGATACGAAACACTGAAGAAACCATGATATAATCCATAACACCTCCCAAAATCCCCCTATCGCCGGTGCCATCTGAAATCAGGGATCTTAGTGCGTTTAGCGATTTCCGATATGCGTGGCATTTCACGAGGTGTTTGACACTGAACTGTGGGGTTTTCTCATTTTTTTGAAAACCTTAAGGCGCTCACTCCAAAAGATGGTGAAGAAGACATGTTGATAGGCTACGCACGCGTATCTACAGATGACCAAAATGTGGATCTACAAACCAGAGCACTCAAACAATGTGGATGCACAAGGATTTTCAGTGACACGGGTATTTCCGGGATACATATGCATCGGCCAGGTCTGGAGGCCGCGATGGAGTTCGCATCCGAGGGAGATATTATTGTCGTCTGGCGGCTTGATCGTCTGGGACGATCGCTCCTGGGTTTGGTGAACATGGTGACCAGGTTGGTGGAAAAGAAAGTGGAATTCCGGTCGCTGACCGAGTCCATAGACACGACATCCTCAACAGGAAAACTCTGTTTTCATATGATTGCCGCAATGGCGGAATTCGAACGCAATCTGATCAGCGAAAGAACCAAAGCGGGGCTCAGCGCGGCGCGCCTGCGGGGCAAGCGGTTGGGCCGTCCGCGCGCATTGTCTGAGCAGCAAATACAAATGGCACTCAATGATCTGGCGCAGAACAGGAAGGATATCAGAACGATCTGCAAGGAGTACAACGTGTCAGAACGCACCTTCAAAAGGTATGTTGACCTTGGGTGCTGAAGCGGCATTGCCAACAATGGAATGTTCTCAAGTGATGTGGACACCGCATGTGCCGAAGTCAGTGGTGCATAGCTGGTCTGCTCAAAACAGAAATGGCGGCACATTGACCGCATCACAAATGACACCTTGCTCAAATCGGGAGGACTGGGAGAGCGGCTTTTGACCGCTTCGTGCTGTGTATCGGCATATTCGGCGACGGCAGAAAGGCCGCACCGCCGCAATGGGTGACCGTTCCTGCTGTCGCACCCGGCGGGTTCAGCCTCAAAATCGGCGCGAACCCTGGCAGCAAGGACCAAATGCACTTGCGGCATACAAGCGACATGCCTGCCAGGTCTGCAGTCCATGTTGTCGCTCGTTGGACCGGGCCCGACTATGCAGTGATGATCGCAGGCGGCTGGACGTTGTGAACTGCTTCCGGCAGCCGGGCAGGGCAACCTGTTTGCCGGCATATGCAGTTTGATCGACACCATCGCTCCTGATCCGGGTTGGGAGCACTGACGTTGACGGGCCTGTTGCCAAAATGGTTGCGCTGGCCACGGGTGTTTTGGGCGCGGCTGACACGTTCGCGCGGGAAGCCCGTGCCCGTGGCGGAAAGGCATGGGTTTTATGCTGGAACGAAAACCTGCAAGGCGCCCGCGACCCCCGACCATCCCACTTTTTCAGGACCGTTGGGACAAAAAAACTCCGGCGCCAAACACCTGTTTTTTTACCTCAGTAAACTGCACAGATTCCGTGTCGGCTTGGTTGGTTGGTGAAGCCGTGGTGCGGAGACCGGGAAATCACAGAAATTGGAGCTATGTCAACAACATAGGCGATAATCGCCGACACCCGATACGGGATCAAAACGGTGCAAAACAGCCACAGTTTAAAGCCGGTGCAAACGCTCGCTTGCCGCCTTGCTTTACGTAACGTAAACTTTGACCTGTGCGGGGCAGTTCTCTCAGCCGATCCGCAATCGCGCCGGACTCACGATCCCCCTCCGCGATGTGCGGCCAAGACTTGATCTGTTGAGTACCTCCACTCCCGAGGTTCTGCCCCGCACAGCACTGAACAGATCCGGATTGCCGTTGGACGGATGTATCGCAAGTTTTGGGTTCGTCGGAAACGGCACTTGCCAAGGGCGACGGTTCGCGCCTGGCCATGCCGCAGGCATGTAACCGGTGGCCGCATGAAGAGGCCTGAGTCATGGCTGCAACCGGATAACGATACTTTCACGACCAAGAAATAACCCCGCGGAACGGGGTCAGTGGCTGCAGCTGAAAGAGGATGCCGCGCAGCGAGAGGCGCTCCCAAATCAAGGCCCTCCACTCTCAATCCTCAACACGCGCGCAGCGTTGCCATAAGCCCATCAGGCAGGTTTTGAAAAGGTGCCGCCTATCGTTTGGGGTGAAGGGAAGGCCTGGTTTTGAGCATGGCGATCGGAAAGATCCCGGTTTGAGGGGGGGGTCGCCCGTGGCAGCATAGCGGCCACAGGCGCTGTTGCACTATTTGTTGGGCACACCCAGCCGGGCTTGCGCCTCGGCGATCGTCGACCCGTCTGCCAGCGCTTGCCTGGCAATTCGGGCGGCGGCGTCATAGCCCAGCACCGGAGCAAGCGCAGTGGCTGAAACGAGGCTGTTTGCCAACAGGGATTCGCAGCGATCCCGGTCGGCCTCGATCCCTTTCACGCAGCGTTGCGTCAACGTATCCATCGCCCGACGCAGGATGCGGATGGAATCGAGGAGGCGGTAGGTCACGATGGGCTCCATCGCGTTCAGTTGTAACTGCCCGGATTCGGCGGCCATAGTTATGGTTATGTCATTGCCGATCACCTGATAGGCGACCTGGTTGACAACCTCTGGTATCACCGGGTTGACCTTGCCCGGCATAATCGAGCTGCCTGCCTGTACGGGTGGTAGTCGGATCTCTCCGAGTCCGGCGCGCGGGCCGCTGGACAGCAGGCGCAGGTCATTGCAGACCTTGGATAATTTCACGGCCAGCCGTTTTAGCACACCCGAAAACATCACCAAACTGCCCAGATCCGAAGACGCTTCGATCAGATCTTCGGCGGGTGTGAAAGGCAGCCCTGTGATCCGTGACAACTGCCGGACCACCTGGTTGGCAAATCCCGCGGGTGCGTTGGCACCAGTGCCGATGGCGGTTCCGCCCAGATTGATTTCGAGCAACAGCCGGGACAATTGCCGGACGCGATCGATGTCCTCGGCCAGCGTATTGGCAAATGAGGCGAATTCCTGCCCCAAAGTCATCGGTACCGCGTCCTGCAGCTGGGTTCTGCCGACCTTACCAATCCCGGCAAAGGTATCGGCGCGTTCGCGGAAAGCCGCCACCAGATCCTGCTGCGCGCGGGTCAGCGGTTCCAGCATGCGCAACACCGCCAGCCGTATGGCGGTGGGGTAGACGTCATTGGTGGATTGAGATCGGTTGACGTGATCGTTGGGATGCAGGTGCGCGTAATGGCCGGGCGCGTGGCCCATCCGGATCAGACTCAGATTGGCAATGACTTCGTTGGCATTCATGTTGGTCGATGTACCCGCACCGCCCTGAATCATGTCCACGACGAAGTGTTCGTGATGCTGTCCGTCCAGAATCTCGTCGCAAACGGCTTCGATCGTGCGTGTTTTTTTGGCATCGAGTACCCCGGCGGCGTGGTTGGCCAGTGCCGCTGCTTTTTTTACGCAGGCCAACGCCTCGACCAGCCGGGGGAAATGGCTGAGCGGCACGTTCGAGATCTTGAAATTTTCGACGGCGCGGGCGGTCTGGATGCCGTAAAGCGTATCGGCGCGCAAGCTCACGCTGCCCAGGGAGTCGAATTCTGTGCGATGGGTCATGGATCGGCTTTCGGTTGTTGTGCAGCGCCACGGACGCTGTCTGTGTCTCATCTTTTGCCTGGCTGGAAACCTCGCCCGTCTTGAGGGAGGGGTTGTGAGAGTGGCCTTTGGGCGTTTCGCGCTGTGCTTTGACATATTCAGCAACGACAGGGCCCGGCGATTTCAGGGCGGCTTTCGCGCAAATTGCGTGGGCGCAGTGATACGTTCCGTTTCCAGGGGCGGGAGGTTCAGACCCGCAAGCTGAATGCCAGGTGGTCCGAAGCCCGTTTGCCTGAAATCGACTGGGTGCGTTGCCGCGACGCCCTTGATTTGCCCCGAAAGATCAACAATGCCAGGATCAGCCCGGAAGCATCCGGCCGACATGTCAGTGTTCACCTTGCGATTGAGCATGAAGCCCTGGCCAATACCTGTCATGTCGTTGGTGGTGACAGGG
The DNA here is from genome assembly GCF_013032505.1 of Ruegeria atlantica. Lineage (GTDB taxonomy): Bacteria > Pseudomonadota > Alphaproteobacteria > Rhodobacterales > Rhodobacteraceae > Ruegeria > Ruegeria atlantica_F. Next base: position 60,799 of record NZ_WQCG01000010.1, on the reverse strand, counting down.
CTTTTGCCAATATGGTGGTGCCAGCCACGGGTTGTTTGGGTTCGGGTGTGCGGATTTCCCTTCCATTCGGCCCTGAGGCACTCGAACGTCACCAGCGTCGTGCCCGCATCCGCAAGGGCAGTCACCCCAGAACCAGTCTTGACCGCTGCAAACAGGTCGGAACTGGTGTTGCTGAAGACTTCAATACCAGGGAAATGTCTGCCAGCGCCAATGGCGCGCTTGCCGAACGCGGTCGTCCGGCGCGCCGGACGATCGCGCTGAACGGATCGAATTTGAATCAGGGCCGGCATATGGTTGCGACCTTGCCCAGTGATGCGCTGGAGGAACGTACCAGTGAGTGCGCGCCAGCCTCACGCGCCAAACGTGTTCGGCGCCAGCCGCGGGTGACAGGCGCGCCTTGCGCGCACAAGCTTCGGCCACTCTGAAAATACGGGGACAACCCCGCCTGCGCCCGTGGAGGACAGGCAGGGGTTCTCCGCTGGAACGTGAACCCGAAAGGGTCCCGCCGCCCCCGAACATTCCACTCCTTCAGATCCAAGACGATGTTAAGCGGTCTTAACGCGCAGGAGCAGGTCTTTGTTTTTGCAATAACCGGGGGCCTCGTTGGCAGTTTCCAATCCATCCATCCACGTACGACAGGAACTCGCATGCGCGCATTGAGTGCATCGAATAAGGGCCCCTCGATAATGTTTGGCCAGTGAGGGATCAGCCTCAACTGCTTTGCTCCAATTAACGCCTGTCTTCTGGGACATCGCGTTCATTGTCGTTTGTCTGCGTTCAATATCTTTGAGCATACCCATTGCGTAGAGCCCTCCATAATTCTCATTTAGTGCCACTTCTCGTAGACGGTGTTTACAAAAGCAGGCTACGGCCAAACTTAACAACTAACTAGTTAGTATATTTTGATTTAGATCAAAACAATCCTTTTTTTCGTGAATTTCTGTATGGTGCTGCTTTTGGGTTTGTGACCGCCGCCTCAGCATCGGTGTGCCACGGCGTCCATGAGATTGCTTTTCATCTCCCCGGCCAATACCTGCCCCACCGATGCCGCTGGCAGAGTTGTTGCCAATATGGTTGTGCCGGTCACGGACGGCTTAATCTCTGCCTGGTCTCGCTCTCTTTTCCTCCTTGTTCGAAGATCCGCACCATGGCGATGTGGTGCGTTCCAACCACTGATCAGCCGTCGCTCGATCAGGACCACAAGCTATGTTCATTCAGGCGATGGTCTGGTGATGTCTCACTGCCAGCCACAGGATACTATGGAAAACTCTTTGACCTGCGATGAGGGGTGCATCAATTCTGAGCCATTCAGATCTTCATAACGTGCTTAAAAATTCACCCTGAAAAATCTCGCGCAAACCGAAATTCAGCGGGGAAAAAGACTCGAAAACAATGATTTAGAGATGTTTAAAGGAGGCATTTGATCCGAGAGGATTTTATGTCCACCGCAAAGATACTGGGCGCGGCAATACGAGAGCTGCGTAAGGAAAAAGGATTGAACCAGACACAGCTTGCCGAGCTCTCCGGCATATCCCTTCCCACGGTCAGTCTGGTTGAGACCGGAAAGACAAATCCAACTCTGGATGTTATCGACGCTATGGCCAAAGCGCTCGACACAACGTTGCCCAATCTCATGGCGCCCCAGCGACATGCCGCAATCCCAAGCAAGGAAGAGCTTCTCAAACGCGTGGCGAAAAACGTCCGGGACCGTCGAGAATATCTGGGTCTTTCCCGGAAACAGGCGGGCGAACGTGTTGGTTTACTTCCACAATATTTTGCGACAACTGAAAACGGCCGACGGTTGCCGTTGCTAAGAAATCTGATCCGTTTCGCTGAAGCACTTGAGGTGCGGCCAAGCTGGCTCTTGCAGGAGCAGTATGATCCGGCGCAGAATTTACAGGACGCACCTGGCCATATGAGCTCAGATGAACTTGTTAGGTTAATTGAGGAAACGCGGATGGAAAAAGGCTTGAGCATCGTCGAGGTTTGCTCGCTTGCGGGCCTTGGCTCTGCCTCCTGGTACAAAATGGTGGAGTCAAAAAACATCACTGTTCCCACGACGATAAAGATTTGCGAGGCTCTTTATATCAACTGGACAAGATGCATCTGAGTCTCCGGGGTCTTGCAAAATGAAGTGGGGCGGCCACCAGCTGGAAGCATTTTTTGCAAAAAGGCATTAATTGGAACACCTGTTTTTACCCTCACGTCGGATCTTGCGCGTCTTTCAACCATTGGGACGGCTCAGCTGAAAATCTGTTTTCGGGGTGATTATTGTCGTTTCCGTGTAAATACAGTCATGCCAGGAGGTGGATTTCGAGGTTGGGCAGGGCTTCTGATATGGCGCAGGGATCCGAACCAGGCGCACGCTCAAGGATGCGTGTCTCGTCAATCTGGCTGCTGCTGAAAGAAAAGCTGCGACCTTGCCTTTTGCGTGGCGTTTGCATGACCTCGAGCCCCTGATGGTGGCCCAGGCGCTCTGGATCGTTTTGAAACCGCGCGCCCGGTCGAATGAACTGGTTCAGTGTGCCGTGATCCGCTTCGGCAGAGTTGTGGAGGTATTTGGCCTGCCGCTGTTCCACATCCACGTCGCACTTGCCTTCATTTCTCAAGCTGGCCAGCGCGACGGCGTTCGGGGCTTTGCCGGTGTTGGTGATGCCAGGTTGCGCCAATCCGTCCGCCCTCCTGGCCCTTGCCCAAAAAGCGTTTGGATGTCCTGGTGTTCCCTGTCGGCGGCTGGCAGAAGACGGTCGTGTTTCCGATTTTGGGAACTCAGTCGTTCCGGGTTGGTCACATGGTAGCTTTTTGGCCATTTCGATCTGGTTCAGGCCTGCGCTGTTCACCCGCAGAGTGCGCCCCGCATGAAGAAATGGAAGGCCACATTTGCATGAATGTCCCGGCGGGGATTTTCATGCGTCTGGCATCAACGACAGTTTTGCGCGCCTGCTGCCAACAGCGATTTGGAGTTGGTTCTGTTTCGGGCCGTTATCAGTCAACCGCGCCGACAATTTGTGGTAGAGGCGACTTGAACGGAGTGCCGTTCAAGCCGGCCCTGTTTCAGGCAACAGCAAACCCAACAGCCACATCGGGATCGATGAGGACTCTTCCTGCACCAAGGAGAAATTCTAATGCGGGACCCGCGGAATACGCATTGTAGGTCTCATCACCAACCTGCTCTTGCCCTCGGCTCACGAAACCCCTTGCAAGCTCCACACGGTCATTCTCATCCCCTTCGACACGAAGCCTGGTGTTGCGCGCCGCCTGTAGTGAATGAAGGGTGGTTAAATCGATTTTCAGGTTGGATCCAGCCGGGCCGGAAAGGGTTATTTTTTCCAGTCCTTTAAGTTCATTGAGTGGTTGCGAACTGAGACGTATTGTATCAACTTCAGAGCCAAGGTTTCTGAATTCGACCTCTTCGATTGCGGCGTCACTGTCAGTATTCTTCCAGATGACCTGTTTAACAAGGTCACGCTCAACAAGGTTATAGTTAATGTCGCCACCACTGTAAGCAGCGTAAGCGGCAACAACGAGATAATCCAGGTCATAAGTGTAGGTGATGCGAGGGACCTCATTGGAAGAAAACCGTACGACCTCCAATTGGTCGTACAGGCTATCTCCGTTAGTGTGGCTCAGACTATACTCTTTTAAGTTACTGTCCTCGGTACCAAAGACCGAGAATTTTTTGGTGACGTTGCCAACTTTGACAATTTGTGCAAACGCGCTGTTGTCGTCTCGTAAGAAAGTGAACGCGGTGGAGGGGGCGTTGTCGTTGGTAAAGGTTTCGGTGACTCGGACGTTCGAGCCGGCGGCCCTATAAAAGGTCGCTTCTAGCTGGGTAGTCCGTTGAGGATTTAGCCCCCAGCCCCATTGCGTAACGTAAGAAAAATCGTAGCTGCCGTTCGGGCCTGAGACAGGTGGAAGCCTCCACTGGATGCCCTGGCTGTTGAACGATAAACCAGAGGTGGTGCGATTGGAATTTGAAGCGGTCATGTCATTCTCCTACGTTGATTGTCCGGCAGGACATTGGGTTTGTGGGGTTTGTGAGGTTTTAAGATGTGTGAACTCTCCGAAAGCATGGCCCTGCATCCCGCAAACCGATCCTGGCCGCGGATGTTTGTTGGCCGGGGTAACCCGTCCCTCACCATGGCTTTGCTGCAGGTAAACCAAATGGGCCGCCGACGAGGCCGACCCACTAGAAAGGCGTGGTGCGGGGAGGCGCCCGCGGCAGACAGCTTTCCCGGGCCCTCTCACGTTCCGGGGGATGAAATGTGATGACGTGAATCGAAAGCTGCGGACATGACATTCCCCGTTTCCGTACACGGCAAAGGCCCGGATCCTTTGCGGGGCCGCAATGCGCAAAACCCGTCTGCTTGCCCGGATCACCGAACAAATCCGGAATGCGCAACCGATCACTCATCATTCATGTCCACTCCTGTGGGTTTCAAGGTTGGAAACGGGATGTTTGGAAAGCGCCTCTGCTATCTGCGCGCCGGGAGGCCTTGCCATTCTCTAAATCGGGGGATTTTGGCGGATGATCCTCCGGCCACGGCCATATTGCGCCCGTAAGCGGTGGCCCTGGCTTGCGAATCCGAAAACCGGCCCAGGGAAGAGCGCCTGGAAGCGGTCATATAAAGCGCACGCGGCATGGGAGAGCACAACGGCAGCGAGAGTGTCTGGTGTTCCGACACATCAGTATCAGCGAGTGGTTTCAGGCCTGCAACAGCTCGTTCGGCGTGGGCGTGTCGCGACAACGGGCTCTGTCCAAGCCCGGTCAGCGCTGGCGGAAGAGTGCCTGAACATCCGGCCGCGGATACACTCTTGGGTTCGGGCGGGTGCGGCACTCCGTCCTTTTGATTATTGCTGTTGCGCAGCCATTTGGCTTGAGGTTTGAGAACCATTGGGATCATCGAACATTATCCATCCCCCCCGCTCATTTCTGTTTGCGTTTCCTGAAAACGCGGCATCCCAAAAGAGATGCCGCGTTTTCATCCAGCCTCACCCAACTCATCCGGCGTATTCCCGCATAGGTTGTGATTCGATGCAACTGTTTTTAGACTCGACCCGCCGCAGTCCCCTCTGACCGCGACATTCCACAGCTTCGCGAGCCGGTTTGGCCGAAGCCAGATACGGCTTGAGATACGCGGAAGGATCAAGGCCCGAACGTCCCGTCGGTTTCTGACCGTGCTCTGGATGAACCTGTGCTGATCGACAAGATGGATTGACATGAAGCTTCTCACCTGCAAAAGTTGAAAAAATATCGAATGACATTAGACATAATCGGAATAACGGACCTGATTTGAATGCTTGGATGAGCGAGCAAGCGCAGGGTAGTGGACCGCGCGCGCGTCTACACGTCGATCATCTGGCTCCTCCATTTGATGAGATCCTGAGAGACTTTCTCTATGGCGAAGGTTTGGATGATGAGCAGGAGTGTTTTTAGCAACAAACAGACAACAGGTCTTTCAAACGAAGGTATGGCAAGATGACGGCTGCGGTATCACCCACAGGGGTGCAGCCTCGTAGACTATCTGCGGTGGCGCATCGGCTTAACCAAGACCCTATTGGGTGTGAACGATGAGCCTCCAGTTCAGGCGCAGCGGCAAATTCTGCTACGAACCACTGCGACCCGTAAGGTAGTTTAGTCGACGAGATCCTTGCTTGCGGAATTCATTTATTGCCCGGTAGGGCAGTTTTTCGATCTGTTCGGAGCTATATTATGTTTGGTCATGGTTCATTTATCTACAATCCAAATTGCGTACTAAGTAAATTTGGTTCCGGTCAGAAGACCGCACCTGCTCTGAACGATTTAGGGATGACACAGGCCCGGATACGTGGTCACTCAATAAACGACGTGTGGAAAGTCAGGTCCAATCAAAGACGTGTCGACCCTGCTCGAATTGAGAACACCACGATCGGCGTCTGGACCCGGAGTGATGGAAATAGTGTTGATCGCAACATCCGGATCATAAACTTTGCGATTAAGCAATTTGATCCGGATTGCTATATCGCTGACATGGACCATGACGTAAGCGGTTCAGGCCGGACTGTCGCAAAAGCATATCCATTTGGTCCGAGTGTTCAGACACTTTTGGCAGGCACGCCCTTTACCTCTTCTTTTGGGTGCATTTGCTGGCATGACAAAGAAGTCATGTCTGAGCCAGAAGTTTATGCGGATTTCTTCGCCCCGCAGGCCTATTGGTTCTGGCACCTCTATCAGAAACTCCTGAACCAGGCCCAGATTTCCGGCCTGCGCTTGAAGAACCCGGCAGAATATTCACGTACCTGCGTCCCTTATTGGAAAAAAGCAGTTTGCAAACGCCCCGTGGTTAAGGGGCGGACCTGTTGGGGCGAGCACCCGACCCGGACACAGGCCGGGGCTGCGGAAAAGCTTCGCGGCATTCTGAAAGAATTTGGTGAGAAAAAGTCTCTTGCTGGTTTCGACTGGGGGAGCTTTGGAGCTGGCAAAGCCATGTCACCTGTCAGGGCAGACCCTATTGAGGCCGCAGATATTGGCATCCTGGTTGCGGAGCGAGCATGCGACAATTACGACTGTCTGCCGGAAAATGGTCTGAAAGCTGTGACCGCATGTGCAGCGAACCTGCGTTGGGTAGCGGTTGAAGGCCTGAAGTTCCGGTCGAGCCCCGATAATAGTTCAGATGACAATGTCCGGGAGGAATTGGACTACGGGTCCAGCGCATTGATTCTGGGGCCGCAGACAGACAACGGCTACGCGAAAGCAATGGTGACGTTGGATGGAAAGGATGCAGAGGGATACCTGTTCGCCAAATACCTCAGACCAAACGAGGCGCCAAAAGTTGAACTGGCAATACAGGAGGCGGTCAGCGAATGGCTTCGTTTCGACAAGGGGGGCGGGTTTGAAAACAAGTCGCCATATCACGGCCACATCAGCGAGATGTGGACCGCCCGCGGTTACGCTGGTTTGGCCGGAAAGGACCGTGAGTGGTTTTGGTCTGCGGCATTTATCTCGTGGATCCTGGAAAATGCGGGGTATGAACGAACAGAATTCGACATCAGGCACTCAACTTATATTCATGAATCTATTCAGAATAAGGTTCTTGGGCGGGATCGTGACTTCTGGGGATACCGGATTGATGAAGCCGAACCCCAGGTTGGTGACCTTTTATGCCAATGGCGCGGCACCAACGAAACCACATACGACGAAGCTGAAGTCAAAAGCAAATTTGAAAGCCACACCGGTATCGTCATTGCCGTAAGGGACCGCGCAGTGGTCACGTTAGGCGGCAATGTTGCCAATACGGCGGGCAACGGATCTGGTTTCTCGGTTGAAACGAAAATCTTCCGTCGCAAAAGCAATGGGTTACTGGCGAATGAGCGACGGTTGTTTGCGGTTATGAAGAACCAGTTTCGACCAAAGGCAGAACAAGCGCTCAGGGCATAGGTTACAGAGTCCCTGCAGAAACCTGATTGCAACTCCGCTGTCCTCGAAAGGACAGCTAATGTGTCGAATGACACCACTATAGGTGTTGCTCCTGTTTTCTGCCGGGCCAACCTGCAGTGCGGTTTTCCGACCCCGCCGGAAACTCCTGGCACATAATTTTGCTGATCAAGTATTCCGGAATATTTGATCTCGGAGCAATTGCTCGTGACCGCAGTCGGCTCCCATAGTCCTGCAATAAAAGTAAAAAATGTCCGAATCGTAGATAGTTCGTCGCCACCAATTCACCGCCCAGCCTCAGGAGCCATCATTTATGTTGCGGTCATCCGGGTTGAGTGAGTCCAATCCCTGAGTTTCAGGGGCGCCGAATGCGTAATTTTTCTGGTTTGCCAACGAATAAAGGACCCGGCTTCAGCTTTACTTTTCGAAGATTCATGCTTGGCGGAGAGTTGATGGCAGGCGCGTATTGAGTGGGATTGTCATCATTAATAGCAACGGGCTGCGAAAACTTGGCGCACCTTGTGAACACGGGTGGCCAAAACCCCCTACAGCCTGTGGAAGCAATGGAGCAATATGATGGTGGGTGTGTTTGCGCGGGTCGCGGGAGGGTGAAGTGCTGAAGCGATGGATCACAAGACGGTCATGATTGATGTGCTTGCCGCGCAGCACATCGTAGGGAGCCCAGCCTACGGTTGAAAAATGGGGCTTGAGCCGGCTGATCAGCCGTCTATCAGCTTATTGGCTGCCGGGGGTTCGTTGATGTAACGCGGGCTGGTTCCGCAAGGCCCTTATTGAATGGAAATAAAGCTCGGCATCCCGGACTGGCTATCACGGGACAAACCTGTCCGGTACGAAAGAGGTCCCAAGGTGTTCATTTTGACTTTCTCCCTCGCGATTACCGTCCGATCCTGCGCAAAAATTTAATGAGCCTGGCGCCTGGTATTGATATTATGTTCTGCAATCTAAGGTTGATGGAATCTTTTTCATATTCTATTTTTGAGACAGTTCAGTCTGCTTTTGCTAAGCGATAGGGGTACTCGAAAAATGTTGGAGTTTTTTCAATCCTTAGGGATATTCGGATACATAGTCTTGGGAATTGTTTGTATACTTATCTGGAACGCAAGAAAGCTTATCTTTTTGAGGTCCCCATTAGATTCACCGCAACATAAGCTTTGGCGGCAAACCGGCGGAGCGTCGAGACCGGATCATTTGGACAACGGGCCCGGCGGATCGGATATTTGAAACATTCGCGGAGACATCGTCGTCTGAAAAACAAAAACTGCACGACTTAAGCTGAGTTGTTCAATGCAAATATGCAAAAGATTAACACTGTTAAATGTGTTGCTGGCCTCCGCTTTTTCCTGTCACTCCGCCATGGCCCAGAAAGCCGATGAATCTTCCACTGAGTTTCACACAGAATATTTTGAGGTCACTGTTTTCGACGGGTTGGATGGTTCCCTTGCGCGTGCCTTACGTCAGGACCTTGACGCTTGTGCACAAGCAACAGATGTCTTGAAGTTTCGAGAAGGCGTGAACAGAATTCCCTTTTTTGTAGCACCTGACTATCAACAGTTGGACGATGCCCTGGACAAGCGTTTTGCGGGAGAGATTACCTTTATCGAAGATGGCCTAATTAAGGATATCGCGTGCGGCCCAAACAGCGATGGCAACCTCTTTGTGTCGAGTGATACGATAAGCTTCTGTATGGTTAACAAAGAATTCTGGCGCAGTGTAATCGATCGGGGAGAGTTTTGCCCTTATGTTGCACATGAACTGGTTCACATCATTCAGAACGAATTGGTGGGCGGCGGTTTCCGCAGACCGGGACAATCTTTATCTGAAGTGGTTGGACCAGCCTGGTTGTTTGAAGGGGTGGCGGTTCTTTTTGCTTACTTGTCAAGATTAAGTGAGGAAAAACTAGAGCATCTGGTTCGGTTGACACGCGAAAAAATCCCCCCGGGGTCGATGAAAATTTCTGAATTGGAACGTTTTGAAGACAGGCTCCAGTACAACAAATTACACTACCAAAAAGGGTTCGTCGCAGCTGAGTTTTTACTGCGAAGGAGTGGTAAGAGCTCATTTTTTTTATTTTACAAGTGTATTGGCGAAAACGAACAATGGCAAAATTGTTTCGAGCGCTCCTTTAATCTATCAGTCGAGAACTTTTACGCCATTCATTCATTAAGATAGGCCAACCTCGCCCATAGCAAGGTTGGCCTGCAGTCGCTTATCTTCCATCCCAGTCTCCACCTGGGTACCCCGAGTATGAGTCGCCGTGTGGATGCCCCGCCGAGTGTGCTTCGTTGTTCTCTGATAAATTCCAAATATCCACGTCGGAATACCCTGGATGGTTTTCAGATATCTGATTCAGTACTTTGGCGGAACTGGTGAGTGCACCGCGAGTCGCGCGAAGGCGATTGCTACCTCCGCCCCCACCGCCACCGCCACCGCCGAAACTGACAGGTGCCTTGATGTCATTTGATTGAAGAATGTCTTTGATGATCATTTTGTGTGTTCCTCCAACACATTTGCAGCCAAACATGTCATAAGCTGCCTACTGACAGTTGCCGGGTGGTAAACCGGCGGCTCGATTGGGCGATGGGGTGCTTGAGGACCTACCGCCCATTTTACGGTCGTTTCCCTGTTGAGAGTTGCGCCCGTAACCTGGAATTCAGGACATTTCTTTAATATCTCCAGAAATAACTCACGCTCATGTTCGGGCTATCCAATGCATGTACCTGGTGAAACCAGCCGGCAGGCTGTACCATCAACTCCCCCGGGTTAAGGGTTACTGATATGCACCTTGCTGCTTTTGCCTTGGGATAGATCACGTAATCCGGGTTTTCCGGTTTGAACCAGCAAGGTTGGTAGTTGTTGTAGGCCTTATGTGGATACAACAATCCTTCTTGGTCCGCAGAATAGAGAACCAGTCGCTTTCTTCCGATCACCTGTAGTAGAAAACCGCAATGGGGATCACGGTGAAGACTGGATGTCGGTATGTGAGTGGGAACCGCTCCCAGCCAGAGTTGAGGTGGAATGAAATCCTCCCTGTCGAAAAATAGCGGCCCAAAATCTGCCCACATTTCTTCGGGCAAACCGGCCCCTTCTGTATAAGGTTTTACAGTACCTCCCATTTCAGAGGCCTCAGGATTGCTCATGAAATCCCGCAGTTCCTGAACAAAGTCGCGCTACCGAGACGATTTTCCATTCCGCACCGACACCGGGGCTTGGCAAGGACCGCGTCGTGGACCTTCGACAGTACTTAGACTTCGAGCATAGCACGCTAAGCGTTAAACGGGATCTGGAACTCGTAATGCTTGACACTATGAGGTATAGCCAGATCGACCTGGAGCCATACGAATTAGTGCTGTTCGGCAGTTCAAGCTACCCAGACACCAGACGCTGGGCACTAAAGTTTCATAGGTGCAGTCCATGGGTTTGTGGCTTAGCCTGGCCTTCCAGGCAAGCATCTTCAGAAAAAGTATTCGTTTTGTTCAGAGATCGAGTGGGGAGCCGTCCTCGCTCTCCTCAATTGAGAGCAGATCATTGAGCGAGGATAAAGTCCAAAATAAGTTGCTAAGCTTAGGGCAACGGTGGTCCATTGAAATAATCTGACGGTCAGGGGGATTAGGGATCATCCGGATCAGTTTCAATACTGGCAGTCAGCTCAAACATTGGTTGTATCATTTCCGGATGCATTCCGGCCGATGTTTTATATCCTGGTTGATTTGATCGAGGGATTCATGTGTGAATTCGCTTGGCTTCCGGGTCATAGCCCTATAGGCATTCAATTTCTGTATTATCGCAGGCTGATTTGAGGCGTTAGGTTCACGTGTTATTGATTTTCGTATGCCTGCATGCTTCACGGTTCAAAAAAACGGGCGGTGAACATGTCTGGTCTTTTTGATTGGGCTCACTTGAGCGGGTGTTTTCTGCCGGTCTTTCAGAAAAAGCGATTGAACGCTTTAAGACATTCTACTTGGGCAAATAAAATTAGGTCAATAAATTCGGGCAATCGGCGAGCAATTTGCGAAAGCGTAGTTATTTTCTAAAAAACCTGCCCATCAGCTGGACAGGCTCCAGACGTATGACACCGATGGGCGACTTTAAATCATCAAATCATCTATGGATTTTCCAGCTTCGAGAGCAGCCTTAAGCCATGCAGGTTTGCGGCCACGCCCGGTCCATGTCTGGGATGGATCATCTGGGTTGGCATACTTCGGGGCGGCTTTGGTGGCAGTTTTCTTGCCCTTGCCGCTATGCAAAGCAATAACATCTTCAAATGTCACGCCCAGCTTATCCGCAATCGCGCGCATTTCTTTCAGCGCCGTCTGAAGCGTTTCTTTTTCCACTTCCACAGTGCGCTTTTCGATTTTCGCTGCCAGTTTTTTTAATTCCGCTGCGTTAAGGCCGCTAATGTCTATCGTCATTTCATTCCCCGATAACGTTCGTTCTAATGCGACAAAGCAGAAAACGGTTTCAAGAGCAAGCTTTGTTTATTAAATTGAAGTTTCAGCACAGGAAATCTTCGTGAGGTTCATTTTATCCTTCTTTGAATCAAGGTGCCCCGACCGTCAAAGCCTTTCGGCCCCCCCCCACATCATCTCCGGTTCATAAAGGCGCTTATAGAGGGTCAGGTGTGATTGTGCATTAGCTGGGTTAATCGCTTATGCAAAGCGCAGTAGCCGTGGTTGTTTCTCGCCAAAACGATGCAAAGAAGAACTTAACCAAAGACGAGATAATTCTCTGGAAATTCCAGCTCTCTCGGCCACTTGAGTACTTTTGTCTGACCGGCGCATCCTGTTCTCGATTTGAAAAACAAGCTGGTTCGAATCCCATGCCAAGGCACAGTCTTAGGCGATTTTTAACTCTCACCCAGTAGCAATTTGGAGATCAGTCTCTGAACTCTTCGAAGTGAGGTACACCTAATGAAGACCCACTTGGCCGCGATTTTTGCGCTTTTCTCGGCGACGGCAGGTATTGCGGAGCCTACCAAGTCTAGCTTTTTTACAAATGACTTCTTTGGCGATGGCCGAGATCGATGGCGTTCTGCGAGCTATACGTTGTTCCTCGGTTTCGGAGGTGAGAAAACTGCGGGAATCTCCCATGATTTTCGCGCCAGAGCCGAGATCATTTCTCCGTGGGGTTCAAAGGCACAATTGAACAACGATGATCGTCCGTATGTAGGGATGTTGGGGTTTGGTGTCTTCGCCAATGACCGGTACCAAACCTTGGAGTATAATATTGGAGCAGAGGTTCTTTTTGTTGGCGACCAAACATACATTGCTGACTTCCAGCAGAGTTTTCACGAAGTAACTGGTATTGCCGGATATCTACCAAGAGATATGCCTCACAAACATGTTGGTAACAAAGTAACAGGCATGGCTTCAGCCGAATTTGCTCGAAGCCTAAACCTCTCTGATAGCGTTGATTTCCGACCTTTCTTGGGTCTACAGGCGGGATACGAAACCTTCGGCAGAATGGGTTTTGACCTTATTGTGGGCGGATATTCCGGGAGTGAGCGCTATGTGCGGGATCCGGTTTCGGGTTTTTTGCAACCATCCTCTCCCAATCGCTCCATCAGAATGGAAGACTTATCCTTTCTCATTGGTGCGGACTACACGTACATTACGCGTAGCGAGTTTTTTCCGACCTGGTCCGACGTCGAGATGACAAGCGGTCGGGCTCGGGTTCGTGTTGGGCTTCAATCCCAAGTCTCCGTCGCATCAGTCTTCTTTGGTTTGACGTATTTCACAAAAGAGTTCGAGACCCAGTACGAAGATCAAACTATTGGTGTTCTGTCTTTCGAATTTCCTTTTTGAGCACCTAAATTAAGAATTTATCAAGAGACTTTTTCTACCGTGCTTACCAGTAGTTGCGAAACTTAAACGGCGCCACCTGTGCTCTATCGATGCGCATTTTGCACCTCAACCGGGGACCGAAATGAAAAACAAACATTCACTGACGACCACCAGGAAACAACCGCTCAAACTTGGTATAAGCATCCGGTCTTCTGCATTGCTTATGAGTTTGATTGCCATTTGTCTTTCTTCGGGGCATTCGGCAAGCGCTGGTGAAGGGCCGCCCGGTTTGTTTTCGCGCCTCTTTCAACCTGAAACCTGCACTGCAAAAATCGACTGGTCAGAAGTGGGTCTGTCTGATGGCAGGCTTGGAGTGGAACGAAGCTATTTTGGAGTTTACGAAAAACTATGCGCGCGAAGATCCCGCACTCCTGACAAACAGGCATACTTTCAGGCCTATCGTATCGGTATCAAGTCCTATTGCGATCCAGAAAACATCTACCGTCTGGCCCGTACTGGCGCAGTGGCAATCGGTGCCTGCGAAGAAACTCCGGCCATTTTAAATGCTGTGCAGAACGGGTTCGCAAACATCCGGGATTGAAGCCGGCCGTTCTCTAATCCATGATAGTCGGAATGATCTGATGTGATCCGAATTTATGATGTGTGTCAGGCGCTGTGATTCTACGGCCAAAGGAGTGGTAGAAATACCCGACTTTGGAAAAACACTCAGACTTCCCTCGTAAACTGCCCGGCATAAGCGCCGGGCCATTTTGCCAAAAGAATCGTTTGAGAGGCGTCGTCAGGTAAAAAGTCTGGCCATCATTTGTGGATCGCGGCTTCTACAGATTTTGCAGCAGGCGGCGTTATTGATTTTTCCTTGATACTCATTGTCGGGCAGCGTCCAGAACGTCTGTGTCGTAACCGCTGGTTTTTTGGCGGGTTCGGTGTCAACTACACTCTGCTGCGCCAGCAATTCCGAACTGGACACCAGAAGCGCCATAACACCTGGTTGCCACTTGTCCCATAGTGGATCCCCTAAAGATTAAGCCCAAATACGGCTGAGCCAACTATGCTGCAATGGCCCGGAGCTGTATCATATCGGTGCCCTCGCAGCATTGCTCAGAGAGCAATGCACTCTCTCAAGAATGTAAACGGTATGGAAGCGCGCGCTGCGAAATCGTCTTGGGCCTGTTGGCTCGTCGACCCTGATCGCACTTATGTGCGATCAAATCACGAATGGTCTGAATTTGTTCTTCGTCAAAATTGGATTCCGCACAAAAAACTTCAATAACTGTGCTCAATCCAGCCAAAGCGTTTGAGGTAAGGTCATTGTCTGCCTCGCTGACCAGTTCTGCTATAGCGTCGATAAACCAATGATCCATGCCGTTGGAGCCCCTGAAGTTTTGTGTTTTTTGCAATGTCGGGGCCAGGTGGTTAATGGCGAGTTAACCATAAGTATGCTTTTGGGACATTAGGCTCTTTTTGAAGAAGCAGCTCGTCTGAATGGTCTTTAATGTAAGTGTTTATAATCTGATCCAACGCTTCCGCGGTCGAGTGCATACCTTCTGCTTCAAGGCGAAGCTTCATTTCTTTCGCTTTAGTCAAGAAACCAATATGCGTCTTCATGACGTCACCTCTCCTATACGGTAAGTTTTGCCTAAACTGTATTGAAACTCTTAACGATTGGTAAATTGTGCATCACTTGGCCGTCATTCGTATGTAAACAATGAGTTGTCGGCGCAATATGTAGCATTTGGAACTCTTTGGTTCAAAAATATGCTGGTTGTTGTTTCCAATCCGGGGTCAACGCCGATCTGAAACACTTGGCGGGAACCAGCAATCGCTCAAGGGTAACGCTGAACACGGCCTCGAATTCGCTTCGTTTCATGTGCCAACCATGCCCAGGCGCGGTTGGCATTATCACTAAATGCGACATGTGAAAGACTGAACACCAGATTTACCAGGTAAAGTGGCAAAGGTCCCATTCAATCTATGTGCGAACGGTGTTGAGAGGCTTTGAGGCATATCTTGAGCACTGCTACCCCGCTGGTTCAAACCGCCAAGAGTCCGTTCGAGCCGTTTGGAAAGTTTAAGTTATCCGGAACGCTGCCCTTAAATCGATTTTAAAGGTTTTGTCTAAAAAATGAATCAACCTAGAGGAGTTTTCAATCCGTGTTCTGCACAACAACTACACCATTCGAAAAGAAAGACGTCGCACTGATACTCGGCCAATCCCCTGCATGTGTGAGCATCGCATGGGCAGTCCTAAAGCCCCATTTTGGAACGCAACTAACGTTCGGCTGTGGCCGGGTCGAAGCTTCAGCAAATTTTTTTGATGTGGTCGCCATAAGTACACTGATCGCTCTGCTGACGTCCCCCGTTGAAGTCGATTTGATTTCAGATTTTTCCATGGAGGTCGCTGATGAAGTTGCTTGTATAATGGCACGACTCGATTTTTATGAACTATTCTGCGACCAACAGCTAGTCATTCTTTTCGGTGACATAAGTTGTTTTCTAAAGCAGTACTCTTTTGGGAAGAATTCTATTGGTGAGCATTCCTGGCAATCAAATGTTGAAAGAAGCATTCTAAGTGTGATCAAGTCGATTAGAGATGAGATTAAGAGACTTTCGAATGGGGGAAGAATACGGCCTGGTGAGTACTTTCCCGAAGGCGATCAAACCAATGGGGATATCCCGTCTTTTGCCAAAGCTAAAGCCGGAACCGTTCCGGATTAGACTTGCTCAATATTCCCCAAGAGGATTGAGGTCATATCAATTGAAAAAGCCCACCCTGGGTTTTCATAGTCATGCCAGTTTCATAGCCTGTGTTGTTAAGTGCAATTTCTGAAAGACCAGCGTTCGCATCCAGAAAAACCCACTCAGCATCAGGGCATCCCGGCAATCCGACCGCGATACGTGGGACATCGAGTGCATCAGCTGCACTAACCAACCCATCTCTATTGATATCTGCAGCAATGGAACTCTCCGCCTGAGCGCGTCCCCAGGTCGGTTCCAGCCCGACCGACATCCGCAACACTTGCAAGGCATTTTTTGCCGTAAACTGTTTGTTATCCTAGCACATCAGGGCCAACGAAACAGGAACGTCGCAGTATGGGTGTTCTGTGAAACGATCTCAGTTAGAGTGCTCAACTCATTTTCGGATCAACTGCGCCATTCCTGTAATCAACCCGGAAGCAGCCATTGGTCCTGCGTGCGGAGAATGTCTGAAAGGAGGACCTAGCGGACATTTAGCTTGCTTCAGACTTTCGCCAGTGCAGCAAGTCACGAACTGCTCATTCCAGACGTTCAGTGCCCGGTAGCGAATGGTGGGACTCGGGATATTTTGTTGAAAAACTCTGCCTTGATCGAAGGCTATCGTGCAGTGAGACGCCAAGTCGAAACCACAATCTCGAACCGTTGTGACGCAGACCTCTTGTATATTCCCGTTATACCGCAATACAACTTAAACTTGTGCGTCGTTTGTATGTCATCCAATATGCATCAAATCAATTGTCTTGGTTTTTCAGAGGGTGAATAGGCTTGGATATCGCCAAATTCAAAATTCGGAACTTCCGTCCTGTTCGGAACCTATCATTATCGCCGGGAAAACGACTACAATGAGTATGTTGTGCGGACATCTGCCAAAGATGAAAAACGAGCGCTTGAAGCGGTCGAAGAGATTTCTGCCACTGTTCGGCCTTGGCACGAGAAAATTATGGCGAGGGTCTCTGAAAATAAAACCCTCGCAAATTCCCGCGACACGCTCTTGCACGCATTATGTCGGGCAATCTGTGTGTCGGAGAGTCGGAAGAACAGATGGAGAGTGTTCTTGAGCCGAGCAGTTCACAGCTCAATGCGAGACGATCTCCGCCGGTGCGCAGTTGAGCGACGTCCTTTCAAGGCCTTCCAAGGATAGAAGGATGCGCAGGCTAACCTGAAAGGTGCGAACAAGGACGCCATGATTACGATAACCACAAACGCCATTGCCTTCTTCCTGCTGGTTGCGGCCCTGTATCTTGCGTATCAGGCAGGTGAATTCCAGCGGGAACTTAAAGGTGAGGATAACCCGCCACCAGTGGTCCTTTTTTCCATAACCGCGGCGCTGGCAGCTTATCTGCTGCTGGTGTTTACGTGACCCATTAAAGGCAGCCAGTGCTTGAGTAAAATACCCGGAAGCAATCTAAGACGACACCGCCAAAGGATTTCTATGCAGAACCGTGACACCTATTTGAGTTCGTTTGTCGGCAAAGAAGAAGCTGGGATGGAGATTGGCCCAAGCTACAATCCCATTTTTCCAAAGACGGACGGATGGAACGTCAAAACACTCGACTACTTGGATAAACAGGGACTAATCGACAAGTATGGCACTAAAGGCGAAGATGTCGACCGAATAGAGGACGTTGACTACATCGTGGAGGGATCATCGTTCGCGTCATCGGTCCCGGAAAAACAGAAGGGTCAGTTTGGCTTTATTGCCCTGTCCCACGCCCTTGAGCATCTTGTCGACATCATCCGATTTTTCAAAGATTGTCAGGAGGTTTTGCACGAGAAAGGCCAAGTCCTGATCGCGATACCAGACAAACGGTTCTCGTTTGATTTCTTCCGACCGATCACAACAACCGGCGACGTACTCCGCTCATACTGGGCAAATGACAAGGTGCACCCTGCTGACGTGCTATACGACAGTTCAAATCTCATATGCACAAACAACGGTCATTCGGAATGGGTTGTTGATCACGAGATATCGAGTTTCGATTTTCATTACCCCGACCCACGCCGGGAGTGGGCAGAATTATCCGAAACGCGCGCAAAAGCGGTTTCGCCCCCCGAGTACATTGACATGCACAGATGGGTGTTTACCCCAAGCAGTTTCTTGTTTCTGATGCGGGATCTTCTGGAAATTGGTGCAATTGAGTTCGAAGTCACTGATGTAAACGTCGGTGAAGGGCCCAATATCTTTGCCTGCATGAAGCGCGTTCCGGACCCGATCCCTTTTCCCCAGGAAGATCGCAGGCACCTGCAATACGCAATGCGGTTGGAAGATAAACTTTGCCAAGAGTTTCTAGAGACATCTCCAGAATATAAGCAGTT
Organism: Ruegeria atlantica; assembly: GCF_013032505.1. Classification (GTDB taxonomy): domain Bacteria; phylum Pseudomonadota; class Alphaproteobacteria; order Rhodobacterales; family Rhodobacteraceae; genus Ruegeria; species Ruegeria atlantica_F. The sequence continues at coordinate 42,493 of NZ_WQCG01000010.1, read as the reverse complement.
TCTGCTTGGCCGGGGAGTAGATCAACGCACTGCGAAACTGTCCGATTTAGCTCTGAGAGAGTTGGAATACCGCAGTAAACTTTAGAGCAGAAAAAGAAAAAGCCCGGCCTGAGCAGCCGGGCGAATTAGATCATTTTTTGTTCCAATCGCAGAACACTTGTCAGGCAATCCCGCTCCTGGATGCGCGATAAATCTAACCGATGAAGCAACGACACCGGATCTTTACTGACATAGGCGGTGATCTTGTTCGGCGCGGGCACTGGCAATGGATTGCCTACATCGTCCAAGCTCGGCTCAACCAGAACAAATGCAGCCTGCGCCAAGTCGACACCGGGTCGAACCCACCTCGCCAAGGCGTCAAGGATGTGTGGATTGGCTACACCCCTTCTCTGAGTATTCGTCCAGATACCAGACGAAAGAGCATAGAAGCGGCTCTTTCCCGAAATTTACAACCACCTGCGAATGCAAAGGATGACAGGGCCGTCTTATTGCGACCCCCCGTATCTGGGTGATGGGCGGTACCATCTTGGATCACTCGACCCGTATGCCCATCCGCTTTCTGATAGCGACGAGGCTCTGGTTGAGCCAATGCCAAGGGGCACAAGCCTGTCGATCGCGGCGATTACGAAGTCCCGCGGGGCAGGGTAGGGGCGTTCGCCCTGCGCCAGCAGAACCCTGAATTGCATTTCGTCTGATCCGTTGGCCGGTCGGGGTTTTCACTGAGAACCCGTGGTAGGCAACCCACGCCGCACCAACCACGTGTGGCATAGCTGGGGCTTGGGCGGCGCATCGTTCAGGGCAGCCCTGTTTCAGACAGCGACAAGTTCAACCGTCACATCGGGATCGACGAGGACGCTTCCGATCGTTCCCGTGTAGAGATCGTACTGCTCACCGTTGATCTCCACGTCTTGCCCGGAGTCCCGGATACCTTGACCAAAGTGAACGCTGTCGTGCTCATCACCATCAATCCGAACCCGATAACTGTCATCACCACCCGCAAGCTGGCTCAAAACTGAATCACTAAGGACCAGACGCGATGCACCTTCGGAAAGGGTTATCGTTTCCAAACGAGCAAAGGTATAATGTGAATCCATTTTCTCAATGGTATCAACTGCAGTGCCAAAGCTGTGATACTCGATATGTTCGAAGGTGCCGAAGCCGCCGTCATAGTCAGTATCATACGCACGGAAGCTTCTAATGACCTGACCGTCCGCGTCATAGGTATATTGGTCCCATGTTAGGGTCAGCACATTGCCGGCGGTGTCGTAGGTATAGGTGAAAACCGCCTCAGGTTTACCATTCTTGTCATCATCCCATGCGTAGGTCAGCACATTTCCGTAAGCATCATAGGTAAAAATATCCAAAGAACCTGGAATACGGTACCCGTCATAATCATCTTCATAACCTTCATTATCGATAGTTTCGGTCAGCATATTGCCGTCAGCGTCATAGGTATAAGTCGTGATGACGTCGAAGCGACCGTCATCATCATCATCTTCCGAAATGACCTGTTTTATGCGCCGACCGGCCGCGTCATAGGTGCGGGCCTCGACGTGGTCGAAGATGCCGTCATCATCAAAATCCTTCGAAATCACCTGTTCTATGCGCCGACCGGCTGCATCATAGGTCCTGGCCTCGACGCGGTTGAAGGTGCCGTCATCATCAAAATCCTTTGAAATCACCTGTTCTATGCGCCGACCATCCGCACCATAGGTATTTTCGTACTTACGGTCGATGATGCCATCCGCGTCCAAATCGTCTTCGCCGGTCAGCACCTTGCCGTTGGCATTGAGGGTATTGGTGGTGATGCGGTCGAAGCCGCCCTGATCATCGGTATTGTACGAAATGACTTGTTCTATGCGCCGACCATCCGCGTCATAGGTATTGTCGTACTTGCGGTCGGTGGTGCCGTCCGCGTCAAAATCGAATGCCCCGGTCAGCACCTTGCCGTTGGTGTCATAGGTCCTGGTCTCGATGCGGTCGAAGGTATTGTCATCATCAATATCTCTCGAAACAACCTGTTTAACATGTCGCCCCGCTGCATCATAGGTATTGGCCTCGATGCGGTTGAAGATGCCGTCATCATCAAAATCCTTCGAAATGACCTGTTTTATGCGCCGACCATCCGCATCATAGGTATTGGCCTCGACGCGGTTGAAGGTGCCGTCATCGTCAAAATCCGTCGAAATGACCTGTTTTATGCGCCGACCATCCGCGTCATAGGTATTTTCGTACTTACGGTCGATGATGCCATCCGCGTCCAAATCGTCTTCTCCGGTCAGCACCTTGCCATTGGCATTGAGGGTATTGGTGGTGATGCGGTCGAAGCGGCCGTCATCATCAGTATTGAACGAAATCACTTGTTCTATGCGCCGACCATCCGCGTCATAGGTATTGTCGTACTTACGGTCGGTGGTGCCGTCCGCGTCAAAATCGTATGCTCCGATCAGCACATTACCGTTGGTGTCATAGGTCCTGGTCTCGATGCGGTCGAAGGTGCCATCATCATCAATATCTCTCGAAACGACCTGTTTTATAGGCCGACCGGCTGCATCATAGGTATTGGCCTCGACGCGGTTGAAGGTACCGTCATCATCAAAATCCTTCGAAATGACCTGTTCTATCTGCCGACCGGCCGCGTCATAGGTGTTGGCATACTCACGGTCGATGGTGCCGTCCGCGTCCAAATCGTATGCGTAGGCCAGCAGATTGCCGTTGGCGTCAAAGGTTTCTGTAATCCTACTACCCGTATAAGGATCAATGCGAGTGATGGTGCGATTGGAATTTGCAGCGGTCATGTCATTCTCCTACGTTGATTGTCCGGCGGGACATAGGGGTTGTGAGATTTGGATCTGCGTGACCTTTCCGAAAGCTTGGGTCTGCAACCCGGGAACCGCTCCTGCCCCCGGAAACTCGTTGGCTGGGGCAACTCGACCCTCGTCATGGTCTTGATGCAGGTAAAGCGGAATGGGCCCGCCGGTGAGGTCAGTGCAATATACTGGCGTGGTGCGGAGAGCTGCCCGCACGCCTTGGTTCCCGTGAGAGGCAGGCGGCACCGAAAAATACAACCTGAGCGAGACCCCGGTGTGATCCGTCACATCAGTACCTGCGGGTGGTTTCAGACCTGCACCAGCATGAGCCGCGGTTGCGGGTTGCGAGCACGGGCTCTTTCCAAGCCCGATCAATGCCGTCGAAAGAGTGCCTGAACATCCGGCCGCAGATAGCCTGCCGGACCCGGGCGGGCGCAGCAGGCCACCCTTGTGCATATTGCTGTTGCGCAGCCGTGAGATTTGAGAGTCGAGAGCCACAGAGGTCATCGGACTTCATCCGTACCCCCTGCTCGTTTCTGTTTGTTGTTCCTGAAAATGCGACATCCCAAATGAAATCCCACATTCTCATCCAGGCCCACTCAGCCTATGCGGCAGATTCCCTCATAGGTTGTGATTCGTTGCAAGTGTTTTTAAGATCCCGCAGGTAAGATTTGATCTGGTTCCGGGCTCCGGAAACTGGCACCAAAGCAGTGGCGGACCGCATTGGAAGGCCCTATGGCACCATCGGATATTCCCACACCGCATGACGTCCTGTTCCGGGCGCTGTTGTCGGCCCCGCATCGGACGGCGGCGTTCCTGCGCGATCACCTGCCCAACGCCGTCGCTTTGGGCTCGAAACCCGGCGCTGGCTTCACCGCAAATCCGTCGCATAGTCAGGGGCCAAACCGTTTCTTAGCTCAGGCCGCCTTCTGTCCCAAAACCCCTGATGACGGACACTCGGAACCTCACAAAGCGGAGCGGGGGATATTTGACTTCGGGTTTCCAGTCCTTGGCACCGATAGCGATCCAAATCTTTCGCGACATCTGATCGTTGTCGGTTTCGCTATCCAGAAGCTAGCAGAGACCCCTGCCCACTCACGCCCGGCCTCTGTCCATTTCAGCAGTTCGCTGAGCTCGCCGCCTGACTCACAAGCGATTGCTGAAACGACTCAACGGGCTCAAATCTTTGCAACAATACCGATCGTGCGTGACGTGTTCCACCAGGGAGTAGAACAGCGCAGCCTGAGCTTCCTGAGGCCAACAATCTTTGTCTGTTGCATTTACGTTGTGGGGTGGTTTTGAATCCGGCTTAACGGCTTTCGTCACAACGGAGATCCAAAGTGCAGTATTCAGAGTTGACCATTCCGCAAGCTGCCTGGCTCCGGTTTATCGAAAACAACCAGTCCCATCACGCCTGGATGATGCTGGTTTCTGCTGCAGGACGCGGAGATGTCGAGCGGGCTGAAGTTCTGTTGAGCATTTTGTCCGCCTGGGCGAAAACCCGAAAAGAGCCGGACGTGCAGTCATCTGTGTTAGGTGTTGCCGATGCATTGCGGCGTATCAAGACCGGCGGTGGTGCGGCACTGGCCCATCAGTGGCGGTTACAATTCGACGAAATCGCAGACCGCGAATACCCGGTCATCTGAAGAACGTCAGGGTTTCATCTGCCTAATAGTCAAATCTGCCAGCACATCAGGGGGACATGCCACTCTGGAAAGGCAGGGAAGCTCTACGAAGCGGTCAGCTGCCGTCAACCAAGCTTTTGTGCTTTGTGCGGCACGTCGCGAACTGCACATTCCTGACGTTCAACACCAGATGGCAATTGGCAGGCAAACGGACCAAGCAGTCATCTTGCTCCCCCTTGAATTGACTTGATTTTCATTCCAAGGGGGAAAGTCTTGTTTTGAAAGATTAGTATCGTCGCGTTCAAACTGCCAAACTCTCCTTTCTCCGTTCCAAAAGAGCTATTGGTTGCCCGCACGGGTGGTGAGCTCTTCCATAACGTTGTCGAGGTTAAAGCTGCCCGGTTTTTGCCGTGGTGGAAACTCTTCGAAACTTTGCAACCACTGCCCAACATATGCGGCGGCTGGGGCTATGGCGAACATATGCTCCAGGAACCAGCGTTGATAGCCCATCGCGTTTTCTTCTTCGGCCCTTTCAAACGGGTCGCTGCGCAAATTCGAAAGCATTGGAGCGCGCAGAACTTCGAAAGGCGATAGCCAGACATCAAGACCATGCGCGTTCTGCTTGAGGAATGTCACCTTGTATTGTTCGTAGCGCAGGGCGGCGACACTGCCATCGTCGGTCCAATAGATGAATTCACTGCGCGGCCACTCATCGGTTTCACCTGAGAAAGACGGAAGAAGGTTGTAGCCGTCCAGATGTGCCTTGTATTGACGGCCGATGGCGTCAACATCACCTGCTAGAAGCTTCTGCTTGATATCGGGTTCACCAACAGAAGCCATTATTGTTGGCAACATGTCCGTATGCGATGCCGCACCATTGATCTTGGAACCTGGCTCAATAACGCCCGGCCATTTGATAACTGTTGGGACACGATAGCCACCTTCCCATTGGGTGTTCTTCTCGCCGCGGAAAGGCGTTGTACCGCCATCTGGCCAGGTGAACGTTTCGGCACCGTTGTCCGTGGAATACATAACAACGGTATTTTCGGAGATTCCGAGTTCATCAAGTTTATCAAGGAGCACACCAACATGCCTATCATGCTCCACCATGCCATCGGGATAGACCCCAAGGCCGGTTACCCCATCAGATTCCTCTTTAAGATGCGTAAAAATGTGCATGCGCGTGGAATTCCACCAAAGGAAGAAAGGCTTGTCCTGTTCGACAGCTCTATCCATGAAGTCCAGAGCGCTTGCTGTGACTTCCTCATCAACAGTTTCCATGCGCTTTTTTGTAAGCGGCCCAGTGTCCTCAATCGAGCCATCTGCGGTCGATTTGATGACCCCACGCGGGCCGAAATTCTTCCTAAAGGTTTCATCCTTCGGATAATCCGGGTTTTCGGGCTCTTCTTCTGCGTTGAGGTGGTAGAGGTTTCCAAAAAACTCATCGAAACCGTGATTTGTGGGTAGGTGCTCGTCCCGGTCACCCAGATGGTTTTTACCAAATTGGCCCGTCATGTAGCCGTGGTTTTTCAAAAGCCCGGCGATGGTGGGATCTTCAACGGGCATGCCCTCTGGCGCACCCGGCAGGCCGACTTTTGTCAGTCCCGTACGGATGGGTGATTGTCCTGTGATGAAAGCTGCGCGACCGGCAGTGCAAGACTGCTCCCCGTACCAATCAGTAAAAAGCGCACCTTCTTTAGCTATGCGGTCGATATTGGGTGTCTGGTAGCCCATCATGCCGTGGTTGTAGGCACTAATGTTCCAATAACCGATGTCATCCCCCCAAATAATCAGGAAGTTCATAGGCGGCTCATCTTGCGCGTAAACGGCTGTAGCCGTTGCGGCAAACAGGGCTGCCGCGATACAGGATTTAATTCTGTATTTCATTTTCTTTCTCCCAAAATTCTTTGCTTAACGCCAAACAAACTAGCATAAATTGATATTTTTGATTGAAAGTATTTCTTTTTGAACAATCCTAGGTAGTAAATCAAAAGCTAGCTTGGATATGCAGACGCGCATCCTTTTGTCTTTCAACGCCCCTCGGAACCAGTCGGCATCATAACACTGAAATCTGATTACTAGGGCCGCTTTCTTTGGCGGCCCTTAGCTGCCGTTGATCGGTGGGTTTCGTCGCTGCGGCGCGGCCCGTCAAAGGAGACATTCGCTGCGCGAGCGAAGCTGGAAGACGGACGGAGGTCCGAAAAGCGGGACATGTTGCCGCTTCAAGCCAAAGACAATGCCACGAGCAAGCTGTGCTCAACTTGCGCCGGGTCGTTTCTTTGCCACCGCTTTTCGTTTTAGTAGAGCCCTACGGCCAAACACAAACACCAGCACCAAGGCTATAGGAGCCAAGACGGCACCCATCGGTAAAACATGATGCAGGACATCGGGTAATAGCGAGACGCGATGTCCGAACTGGTATGCAATAGATGTCCAGAACACCACCCACAGCACAGAGCCCGCAACATTTGCCAAAAAGAACTTTACCCATGGCATATTAGCTGATCCGGCGACCAAACCGTTTAACTGCCGCAGCAATACAAAAAAGCGCGCCCAGACCACTACATAGGCACCATACTTGTTTGTTGCGCGTTCTACAGCTTTGTACTTCGTCTCGGTAATGCCGAAACGCGAACCATACGCCAGGATGATAGCGCGGCCATACCTTCGCCCAATCAGGTATGCAACATTGTCGCCAGCTATAGCTGCAAGACTGGCAACTGCTGCAACCGCGAAAATGTTCAGAGTTCCTTTTGCTGCAAGCACCGATGTAGCCACTAAGGCGCTTTCTCCAGGAAGAGGTAGTCCAAAGGTCTCAAAAAAAATCGTGGGGAAAAGTACGAAAAGTCCGTAGTTCTCAACAAGACTTTCGAAGTTATCTGCGAAGTGATGCATCTGAAAACCCGGCCTTACCGAAATGATCCCAAAGCGGTTTGTTCGATGTACTTTTCTTAATGATTTAGAAGAGAACAACCAACTTTTAGGTACCAGTTAAAAGTCATGGATTCACTGCGGACCGCGGGAGGAACTAAAATGGCTTTTACAGACAAGGAAACTCGCATGAGCTTTCTGCGCGCCCTCTTCGCCTCGCCAGAAAGAAGGCTTGCGAGACGTAAAAGAAAGGAACACGCGCGTAAGAAGCAAAGGGAGGTCGATGCCCAAGTCGCAAAAGACCTTCGAGAAACCGGCCAATACGCTGACTTCCCGCAGGCCCCCTTTTTCTATCGTCACTACTACTATTGACACATTGGTCTGGTTCGGACGCTCGCTACGCCGTTACACGCCTTTAAGGTCCAGAGGGGAGCTTATTCCGTAGCAGTTGTTGCTTCCGTTTCTGCAGCTGGGGCGGTTTCTTCACTTCCCACACCCTCCTCAACTGACGTCATCATTGTGAGGCCCAAAAGTAAAACAACCAGCACCGCAGCGATTACCATAAAGTTTCTATTCATTCCCGTTCTCCCAAGACGGTTGGCAGCCTCCACGCATGCACAACGCCGAAGAGTCAAACATGTGTCAGTGTCTCAGGCGCTACATTTGACAGCTGCTCGTATTGATCGACCGCCGACAGGTATTCTTCCAGTTTCCGACCCTCTTCCGTGTTCGGCTCAGATCCCCATAGGTACTCAATCTCACGGAGCGCAGCGCGGTACTCGGTCAGAGTGCGGACAATAGTCATGGCAATACCTCAAAAAAGAAATCAACATGAGACTCCATACCTGAAGATCCGCGATTCTGGTAGTTGGGTTCAAGCTGGCATGCCCAGAGCTTCTCGGTCTTTGAAAGATCTGTTAGGTTTAAAAGGGGCCACAAGCAGACCTTCGCTGCGAGCGCAGCACCTATCTTCACCAATGGCAGCAACGCGGGACAAAGCTTCCGATAAGTCAGTTCGTTAGATTTTTTGTGATGACGGCCCAAACCTGCCGTTGAGCAAGCTGCGCGCGCTGCACTACGGCTTCACCAAAGCGGTCACTCAACAGCCAACCGGAATACAGCAGGGGCAGTCCACCATCCAGAAATTCGCTGCAGGCGCGCAGTTCTTACGCTGCAAGAGGTTAGGCGCGCCTGTACGTTGGATAACTTACTGGTTTTTCCATCCTTCAATCAGCCCGACCGCCGCCTCGGCGTAGCTCCGCGGAAACTGATCTGAAGTTCGAGCTTTCATGATCGTATGAAGACCCAGCAAAAAACCGATCAGCACCCGTGCGGCCTCATCCGGATCGGCCTCGGAACGGATCGCCCCGTCATCCTTTGCCCGGCTCAGTATCGCCGCAAACCGCCCCTCCAGTGCGGTCAGGTACCGCTCGATTCGTGCGTTAACCTCGGGATCAGAGCGGTCGAATGAACTAATCGAATTAAAGGCAAGACAACCAGCATCCTCAATCTTTGGCATCCGCTCTGTTGACGCGATACCCAGGAACCAACCAGCCAGATCATCCAGCGAATAGGTGTCGGGGTCGGGAAAGTGTCGGGCCTCGGCATTGTCCAGATAAGTATCCAAAGTCTTTAGGAAAAACTTTTCTTTCCCGCCATAGGTGGTTTGCAATGTAAACCGGGTCAGCCCCGTCTCCTGCTCAAGCTCCCGCGTGCTGGCACCGTGGTATCCGCGCCGCCAGAACAGGTCCAGCGCACCTGCCACGGCACTGTCGTGATCCGTCTTGCGTTTTCGCGCCACAGACTTCTCCTTGCATTTTCTATCCGCATGGATAGTAATAAATTCCTATCCACATGGATAGCATTGTGGGCGCGCGGCTGCAAACGCCGCTTGGCCCAACTGAAACGGAGACCAGATATGACCGCCATAGACCCAACAACCGGGGCCTCAAAGCCCATCACTCTGCGCGTGATCTTCATTCTGAACGCGTTGAAGATCCTGCTGGCCTTTGGCTTCTTCGCCGCGTTCAAGTTCTACGGGCTACAGGTCGGAGAGCTGGTCGGCCCGCAGGCCGCCAACCTGATGCTCTATACGATGCTGGGGTATATGGTGACGTTTTCCTGCATCGTTGCGTCCATCCTCAAACGCAGCCTGATCGGTATCCGCGCTGCGATTGCCATTGATTTTCTGGTCTCGATCCCGGCCACCGCGGTCATCGGATTTGTCATCGCGATCATCAGCATGGGCCTGACCTTCACCACATCTGTCCGCGCGTATTTTGCGCATCGCGGCTAAGATGAGCGCTCCGATGGTTCACCCGAACAAGATCGAGGAGCAATGTATCTGCGGCGCAGTGCGCTATCGGGTGCAGGACAACATGGCTGCCTTCAAACTCTGCTATTGCAGCTTTTGCCAAAGGGCCTCGGGCTCGGCCCATGTTGCGAATGCGTTCACCACGCCCGATCAGATCGAGTGGCTGAAAGGCAAAGACATGCTGACCACCTTTGACGTGCCCAATTCCCAAGTTCGTCGGGTGTTTTGCCAAAACTGCGGGACGACGCTGCCATTCGAGACACGGAACGGCAAGTTTCTGGTTGTCCCCGTTGGCAGCCTATCACGCCCGCCGCCCCAACCCGTTAACGCGATTGTCGGCTGGCCGTCCCGCCCCGCATGGTATGATGAGGCGCTGGGTTTGATCGAAGAAACGCACAAAGCTGAAAGGGCGGCACAATGAGCACCGAACAAGAGATCTCACCCGACTTCCCGTTTGACTCGAAGTATGTCGAGGTGAATGGGCAGCGCATCCACTATGTCGACGAAGGCGAAGGCGCGCCGGTTTTGTTTCTCCACGGCAATCCGACCTCATCCTATCTTTGGCGCAACATCATCCCCTATGCTGCCCGGCAGAACCGCGCTATCGCAATGGATCTGATCGGTATGGGCAAGTCGGATAAGCCGGATATTCCCTACCGCTTTGTCGACCATGTTCCCTATGTTGACGGCTTTATCAAGGCGCTGGGGTTAGAGGACGTGACACTGGTCATTCATGATTGGGGCTCCGCATTGGGGTTCCACTATGCGTACCGGCATCCTAAGAACATACGAGGCATCGCATTTATGGAAGGTGTCGTGCGTCCAATGATCTGGGCTGGATTTCCACCGGATTTCCGCGCCGGGTTTCGCATGATGCGAACACCCGGTCTGGGGTGGATGATGATCTCGGGGCTGAATATGTTCGTCGAAAAAATCCTGCCAAATGCCATAGTGCGTGATTTGACCCCGCAAGAAATGTCGCAGTATCGTGCGCCCTTTCCCACAGCGCGAAGTCGCAAGCCAGTTCGGGTGTGGCCTTGTGAAATACCGATCGACGGCACACCTTCGGACGTTCATGAGATCGTCAGCACCTACAGCCGTTGGCTGGGAAAATCACAAACCCCGATGCTGATGTTCTACGCCACGCCCGGAGGCACCATCGGGCCGAAAGAGGTCGCCTGGTGCCATCAGACCATCCAGAACCTCGAAGTGGTGGATATCGGCAAAGGCATTCATTTCCTGCAGGAAGATAATCCCCATCTGATCGGAGAAAAGCTGGAGGAGTGGTTGGGGCGACTGCCTGCATGAACCCGTGCTGCCACGTGTAACGGATGAGCCGTATACATAAATCAGATTTCCTGATTGTATGCTTTGACTATTATCCAACGCGTTTAAAGACCAATCACCGGCAGGAGGCCCTGTTGAATCTGACGATCCCAATACCTTTGATCCTGGCGGCTGTGCTGCCCGCCTTTCTGGACCGGTGCTCTGGGTCCGATACCAGCGTCGCTTTGGGCGTATTGGCGCGCGACCGGGTAGCCTTGACCGCGACGGCCAGCGAAATCGTTGTCGATCTACCGATTGCCGAAGGCACCGTGATCAAGGCAGGCGACACGCTGGTTCAGCTTGATCCCACTCTGCAAAGCGCAAAGCTGGCACTGGCGCAGGCTGAACTGGAAAAGGCGCAGGCCACGCTTCTGAAACTGCAGGTGGGACCGCGAGAGGAAGAGATCGCGATTGCCGAGGCCAAGGTCGCAGGTGCTGTTGCCCGGCTGGCTGACGCCGAAGCCATCTATGACCGAAACGCCAGACTGGTCGAGAACTCAGTCGTCGCCGAAGCTCAGGTGGCGAATGACCTGGCCTTGCGCGATTCTGCGCGTGCCGAGTTGGCCAGCGCTAAAGAGTCATTAAAAGAACTGCAAAACGGAACCCGCCCCGAAGACCTTGCGGTTGCCGAAGCCAACGTACGGGCCGCCGAAGCGTTGGTTTCCGCGGAGCAAACCGTTTTGGACGACTTGACGGTTACGGCCACCCGCGACGGCGTGCTGGATTCCCTGCCGTGGAATTTGGGTGAACGAGTAACATCCGGCAGCCCGGTTGCCGTGATGGTCACGGGCCAGACGCCTTACGCGCGCGTCTATGTGCCTGAGCCGCATCGCGTCAATCTGAAGCCCGGCGACACGCTGGAAGTGCGCGTTGATGGGCTGGCCGATCCGTTGGACGGCGTGATCCGGTGGATCAGCGACGACTCGTCCTTCACCCCCTATTACGGGCTGAACAAGGACGACCGAACCCGGCTTGTCTACTTGGCTGAGATTGACCTGCCCACCGCGTCCCCGGACCTGCCCGCCGGAGTACCCGTGCAGGTCCCCATGCCATGAGTGATATCGTCGTCTCGACGCAGGGTCTGACCCGCCGGTTCGGAGAAAACACCGCCGTCAACAATTTGGACCTTGAGATCAGAACGGGCCAGATTTACGGGTTTCTCGGCCCCAACGGCTGCGGCAAGACAACGACCATGCGCATGCTGACCGGCCTGCTGACCCCCAGCAGCGGAGCGATCACGGTTTTGGATCGGTCGATGCCCGAGGCGGCTGAGCCGCTAAAGAACGAGATCGGGTATATGACTCAAATCTTCTCGTACTACCGCGACCTGACAGTGCTGGAAAACCTCCGGTTCGCGGCGGATATCTATGGCATTCCAGCGAAATCGGCAGCAGGCCGGATCGACGAGCTGCTTCATACTTACGACCTGACGGCCAACGTGCATCAGCTCAGTGGCAGCATGAGCGGCGGACAACGACAAAAACTCGCCCTTGCGGCGACGGTCCTGCACCGGCCGAAACTGCTGTTTCTGGACGAACCGACCTCGGCTGTAGATCCCGAAACCCGTCGAACGTTCTGGGAGCAGCTGTTTGATCTCGTAGATCAGGGTGCAACAATGATCGTGTCGACCCATTTCATGGACGAGGCCGAGCGCTGTCACCGACTGGCGATCCTACAACACGGTGTGAAAAAGGCAGACGGGTCTCCGCGCCAGTTGATGGATGATTTACAAGCCGATGTTGTCGAGGTTGAAGGCCCGGACTTGCGCAAGGTCAAACACGCGTTGGACGGCCAGCCCAAGATCCTGTCGACCGCGCAAGTCGGGTCGCGGCTGCGTGTGCTGGTGGACAAATCCGAACCTCAACCGGTGGACATGTTGCGCGGCCAACTTGCTGCGTTTGCCGACCTGTCCCTGACTCCGCAGCGGCCAAATCTGGAAGACGTGTTCGTCAGCGCCACTCGGGGGCCAGAACAGTGATCTCGCCACGCCGCATCGCTGCTGTCCTGAAGAAAGAGCTGCTCCAACTGCGGCGGGACAGGATGACCTTTGCCATGGTCATAATGATCCCGCTGATCCAGCTGTTGCTGTTTGGTTACGCGATCAACACAAACCTGCGACACGTGCCCGTCGCGCTGGTGGATCAGTCCAGAACCGAGCTGTCGCGTACGCTGGCACAGATCGTTCAAGCCACACAGGTTGTTACCATCACCGAAGAGCTGACCACCCCGCAGGAGGCCGAGCGCGCGATCACCGAGTCCCGCGTGCGTGCCGCGCTGATCATCCCTAGGGACGTCAGCCAACGCCTTGCCCGCAGCCCGTCCGTCGGGCTGGGCTTGGCCAACACAACCGACCAAACAAGCAGCCGACCGGTTGCACATTGGATCGTCGATGGCTCGGACACGATGGTGGCCAGCGCAATCAAATCCCTGCGCACGATGCCTTTAACAGAACTGCTGAAACAAGCACCAAACCGGCAGGTGCCGACGTTCGAGGTGACGCTTTACTTCAACCCCGAGCAGCGGTCGGCGGTCAATATCGTGCCGGGTCTTGTCGGCGTTATCCTGACCATGACGATGATCCTGTTCACCTCAGCCGCCATCGTTCGCGAACGCGAGCGGGGCAATATGGAGATGCTGATCAACACCCCGATCAAATCGATCGAACTGATGATCGGCAAGATCATCCCCTACATTTTTCTGGGCCTAATACAGGTCGCGATCATCCTCGGCCTCGGGCACGTTCTGTTCGATGTCCCGATAAACGGCGGATTGGGCACTTTGCTTGTGGTGACCTTGTTGTTCATCATCGCCAGCCTGTCGCTTGGGCTGGTGATTTCCACGCTTGCGCAGAACCAATTGCAGTCGATGCAAATGACAATCTTTGTCCTGCTGCCCTCGATCCTAATGTCGGGCTTCATGTTCCCCTTCGACGGTATGCCACAACCCGTCCAAATGATCGCACAGGTCCTGCCGGCAACCCACTTCATGGACATGATCCGCGGCGTGGTCCTGCGTGACGCCTCGCTATACGAGTTGCGCTGGGGAATTCTCTGGATGATCGGATTTGCGGCATTCGGGTTGCTGGCGGCGACTCTAAGATTCAAGAAACGGTTGGGTTGAAGACGGCTAGGCCTGGAATACTGAAAAAAATAGACTTCTGTTACGACCTGTACCCAAGACATTGCAAAGTCACTTTTCTGCGCACTGCTGCGATTGGGGCATCGCGCTGCATCGGTCAAAGTGGGCTCGAAGCAGTCGTTCGCTGCGCAGTGCATCAGTGGCCACAATGCGGACAAAGTTGCCGTAGGTTAAATGGTTGTTTTTGAACAGTCTTGGCCCAAACCGGACGTTCCCAACGGAGCATTGCCAATCCCGAGTTGCTTAAGAAACCAAGAAAAAGGTCCGTGGCGAAAGGATTCACCAAAGCCCCGTTCAGGCTAACCATAGACGCAGTTTAGAGGAATTCTTCTCCATAACTGAGGTCTTGCGCGGGTCCATTCGACAAGAGATGAAAGCGCAAGTCGGCTTCTGCCTTTCGGCACGCAAACGTCTGAAGGAAAATGCAATTCATAATAAGCAACGCCTGGGAAAGGGTCCGGGAAGGCTTTTTTGACGTGTTTGACTATTCGGTTTGCTTCCGTGACGCTCTTGATCTGGTTTGTAACAGATTCAATTCTCGTGTGTTCAATTGCATATTCTTGGGTGCCAAGTTGAAAGCGCATGTCAACAGGAGGGATGCCGCCCTGCTTGTCAGGATATCGGACATCCGCTCGCGTCTCTTGCGTCCATCTTTCAAGAACTCTGACTACGGCATCGCATACCTTGCCTTCATTGTTTGGAGCATACACTTAAGATAGACCTTTTCTCTGTCTCGCTGGACGTCCAACCTTTTGAAGTTCAATAGCCTGTGGCCAGCGCCATACAGTTCACCCGTACCTCTATTTCATCCCGTCAGTATTCATCAGAAACTTTAAACCACTGTAAGTTGTTTGCGAAAGCCGAGGTTAGCAATTTTTGAACGCGGCAAAGCTTGAATGATCAAGTCTTGTGGTATATACATATGAATATACGGAGAGACCTGCCATGATTGAAACCAAGATTCGTAAAGTAGGCAATTCAGCGGTCATGACATTGACAACTGAAATGTTGACTATTTTGGACGTCAAGGAGGGCGACTCTCTTTTCGTGGTGCGAAGCGACGATGGCGCGTTAAAAATCATGGCACATGATCCCTCTGTCGCTCAAGCGCTTGCTGCCGCAGAGATAGTCATGGATGAAAACAGAGATCTTTTGAAGGCACTTGCGTGAAGAACCTAAACTGGGTCCCGCTCGCCGCAATAAACGTAATCCACGACCGTCAAATCGCGCGGCATGGTGGAGCACCAGGATTACGAGACGTAGCTCTTCTCGAAATGGGTTGCGCTCGAGCGATGAACTTGGCCGCATACACTGATGCGGACCTGTCAGATATTGCTGCCGCTTACGCGTTTGGAATTGCGAAAGCGCACGCTTTTGTGGACGGAAACAAACGTACTGCCTTTGTAACCGCAGCTACATTTCTGCGCCTGAACGGGTTCTCTTTCCACCCAGACCCTGTTCAGGGTGTCAGAATGATGGAAGAGTTGGCCACCGGGGATGTTTCCGAAGAACAGTTTGCAAATTGGCTCCAAGAGCAATCATTGCCCCTTTGAGCAACGTTGATGAACCCGGTATGACGAGAGCCGATACTCGCAGCGGCGCTACGATCGGCCTTCGCAAGTGGTCTCGCAATTTCACTGTGTTTCATTTTTTTTGCTCGATCGAACGGCCTGAGCCGAGATCTCCTTGTGGAGATCAATTACCAACCAGCTTTCATCGTCAATTGAGTATTCAATGTACTGTGTACCACCTGTGGGCGCCACAGAACCTAAGATCGTTGACAACTCGCTCTGCTCGCTGGTCACCAAATCTTCAATCAGCAATTCGTGTATTTTTTCAATCATTAGATCGTACTGCTCCATGCTTGCGCCTTCTGGGAAGATGCACTTTATCGATTGACCGGATTTGTCGGTAGTCACGAGTGAAAACAATAGTGAGCGGCGTCGCTCGCGGTTTTCTGGTTGCTCCCCGAACAAATGCGAGACAAGTTTCAAGAGCCCCGATTTTAGCGAAATGTAATGATCTTTTCCCGCTTCACTGAGAAATGCTTCGAAATAGGGTTTGGCCAGGTAAGCAACGATAAGAGTGGGAACAGTCCATTCAAGGGATGCAAAAATGGTACCTTCACGAGGGCGCACCTCAACTGTCAACCCAGTTCGCTTTAGTTGTATCTCCAATTCCGCGATAAGTTCGTTGGGAAAGTCGTCTTGATAGGAAATCCCAACCGCAAAATCATTCATCAGTTTCACCTCCATTTTGCTTGGCTTTGCAGCCATCTGTGCTGATCACAGCATCCGTCACTTTGGGCTCGATCAGAACATTCCCTTCGGTTTGCACCGGTTGGGGCTGAGAGCCCTGACTGGTCATTGCCGAGTGATCCGGTAGCGGCGGGCGCACTAGTGTGGTTTTAACACTTTGCCGAGGCGGTATGCCCTTCGTTTACAGGAGGCCAATATCGCGCAAAAGCTCTTCGAAATCTTGGTTTTGCGGCCTCATGGCGGCTGCTCTTACCATGTCGGAACTGAGTTTTTTCAGTAGATGCTTGGCCGCCAAACCCTTTCGATAGCCTTCCCAGACTCTGGACAATTGTCTGAGTGCATCGTCGGCATTAGGAGGTGTGGCGTTTCTGGATGCCTCAAAGTGCCGAAGCAGAAACGCTTCAAAACAGCAATCCTGGAAAACGAGTATGAACCCGGCCCGCTCGGCCTGCTGTTTCACCCTCGTGTTTTCTGCTCTGACAGGACTCAACCAATCAGTGTCGAGAATTATGTATTTCGACGCGTACTTATTGCCGCTGCCCCGCTGTTTCGCCTGAGCGATTGCGATGGACTTTGATACAAGTTTCTGCGCACTGCCCGTCTTCCCGGGCACCTTCAAGTCGAGGTGAACACGCAGGCCAACGTCATTTGCGAAGCTTTGCAACATCGCCGCGTAACCTTGCTCGCTTTCGCCCTCGCAGGCGATAAATATTGATTTCCGACGTCCCCTAATTGCCATGGTCCATCATCCAATCACGGGAACGGCTCCATACTCGCCACTCATGTATTTCCCATAGAAATTCTCAGTCCTACGAACGCCGTCGATATCTGACAATTTGAACACGGTTGTGGTTCCCGCCCGATCCTTTTCGCAGAATAAGACTTCTTCCTTGGTAAGCTCCGAGAGCAGACTTGCCGAGTGGCAAGTCATCCACAGCTGAGCGCCATGCGGGTTCCGTTTGTCATCTCCGAACCAACGCAAGATCTCTGGCAACAACATCGGGTGAATTGTTGTGTCGAGTTCGTCGACAATGGCGATGCCGCCAACAGTTAGAGCCTGAAAAATATGTGGGAACACCTTGACAAAGTTCTTTGTCCCCTCGCTCTCCCGACGCAGGGGGATGATTTGGTTTAGGCCAGAATGCTGAAAGTGAAGAGACAGGTCATCAGGATATTCTACCACCTTGATGTCTTCGATGCCCAAATCTATCCGTCCCGAAATGTCTTTCAGTAGGTCGAACGCTCCCGGTTTCTGCTGGTAAAACTTCGCAACTTCTTTGTCGTCGATCAGCACTTTGTCGATGAAAATATCCGAGTAGATTGTCGAAACTGATGCGACGAAATTGTTCGCCACAGGATTGTTCAGTCTTGCAAGCGTTGAGATTATGCTCGCTCTCGGATGTAACACTGACTCGAGAGCAGTCCGTGTGCCTTTATCGATGAGCCCCGGAGCAGACTTAATTAAGTCACGGCCGTTCCGCTCTAATATCGTTGTCGGCTTGCCGCGGCCTTTGGGCTGATAACTGATCTTTTCAACTAGAACGACATCTTCGTGTCCATCACCGCCCCGTGTCCTACGAGGTCCTAAAACTAGTTCGTAGGTAAATGGGCATTGAGCCCCACCTTCCGTTGGCCTTAAGAAATCAACAAGTCCAGCGAAGCTGAACGCCAAACGGGTTGGTTGCCCAATCTTCTCGTTCGACCCAAACTTTTCGTAGGGCAGCGGGAGATCGGGCCTCCAATCGAAGCTGCTGGTTGTGAACCAAGCGGCGAACGTAATCGACCGGAGAACATTTGTTTTGCCAGCAGCGTTGGGTCCAAATAACGCTACGACATTTGGGGATCGTTCCTCAGATCCTTCATAGATGGGTGAAAGCCGCCCGAGAACGTCATCGACACCCTTTCTGGCTCGAAGATCAATTGAAACAGGCTCCGCAATTGATAGGAAATTCTCTATTTCTACCTTGAACAGCATGAAACACTCCAATTCAAAGTAAAGATACTGCCTATTTTTCCGTTTTCAACGTAATTTCGTCATTTATGCGATAATATTTGAAATTGCCGCCGTACTGGCCGTCGGTTCGGCGGAAGGCCAAGCTGTGCTGCTGCACCGTATGCAGCAGTCCAACAAGGCCGCTGGGAGGATGTTGCAAAGGTCACAAACCTGCGCAAAACGGACAGGTTGGGTTGGCTAGGCTGCATCCGCAGCGAACGGCGGCAATGTGGCGTTCTTCCGAAACTTGCAGCCGCCTGCGAATACAAAGGATGACAGGGTCGACCTATTGCGAACCCACGTATCTGGGTGATCGGCGGCGCCATCTTGGTTTACTCAACCCGTTTTCTCTTCCTTTTCCTGATGGCGATGAGGCTTTGGTTGAGCCTGAGCTGTCCGGCTTGATGCCGCGCGGTCATGGCGCGCAGGACCCCGCCGGGGGATTGGATGGGGGTATCGGGGTGATCGACATTGTTGTCGATGATGAGGACGCACAGGGCGGCTGCGAAGTCTCCCATCTGGTCTACGGCGTCTCCCCAGGCCGAGGGATGGATGCCGAGCGGCACAAGCCTGTCGATCGCGGCGATCCCGAAGTCCCGCGGGGCAGGGCAGGGGCGTTCGCCCTGCCCCGGCAGAACCCTGAGATACATCTCGTCTGACCCGTTGGCCGGACGGGAGCTTCAGCAGAAACAGTGGCAGGTACTGGATGCCGCACCAACCACGTGTGGCATAGCTGGCCTGAACGGCGCATCGTTCAGGCCAGCCCTTGTTTCAGGCAACAGCGAGTTCAACCGCCACATCGGGATCGACGAGGACGCTTCCGGCCGTTCCCGTGTAGAGATCGTACTGCTCACCATTGATCTCTACGTCTTGTCCGGAGTCCCGGATACCTTGACCCAAGTGAACGCTGTCGTGCTCATCACCTTCGATCTGAACCCGATAACTGTCATCACCACCCGCAAGTACACTCAAAACTGAATCACTGATGACCAGGTTCGTTGCACCATCGGAAAGAGTAATCGTTTGCACGCCTGCCAGATCCTGTGCGCTCTGCGCTGTAGGCTCTATGGTATCAACTTCAGTGTCAAAGTTGCGGTACTCGACTCGGTCGAATGTGCCGTCATCATCAGTATCTCTCAAAATGACTTCACTGATTTTATTCTCGCCCCCCGCGTCAAAGGTCCAGATCTCTTTCTGGTCAGGATTGCCATCTGCGTCACTATCCAACGCTGCGGTTAGTTGGTTGTAGGCGGGGCCAAGGGTAAAAGTTAAGATTTCGTCGGTTTCGCCATTCCCGTTATTATCTAGTTTCCCGGTCTGCAGGTTGCCGCGGGCATCATAGGCAATAGTGGAGATGTGTTCGGGTTTGCCGTCCCCGTTACTATCGTGTGCCGAATTCAGCAGATTGCCGTTGGCATCATGGGTAAAAGTGAAGATTTCGTCGGGCTTCTCATCCCAATCAAAATCCCATGCTTCGGTCTGCACATAGCCATTGGCGTCATAGGTTTCTGTAATCCTGGCCCCCGTGTCAGGATCAATGCGAGTGATGGTGCGATTGGAATTTGCAGCGGTCATGTCATTCTCCTATGTTGATTGTCCGGCAGGACCTTGGGTTTGTGAGACTTGGATCTGGTGACCTTTCCGAAAGCTTGGGTCTGCAGCCCGGAAACTCATTGACCGGCGCAACCCGACCCTCGCCGTGGTCCCCGTGAGATGCAGGCGGCACCGGAAAACACAACCTGGGAGAGACCCCGGTGTGATCCGTCACATCAGTATCTACGGGTGGTTTCAGGCCTGCACCAGCATGAGCTGCGGTTGCGGGTTGCGAACACGGGCTCTTTCCAAGCCCGGTCAATGCCGTCGAAAAAGCGCCTGAACATCCGGTCGCAGATAGCCTGACGAGCCCGGGCGGGCGCAGCAGGCCACCACTGTGCTTATTGCTATTGTGCAACCGTGAGGCTTGACGGTTGAGAACCGTTGGGGTCATCGGACATCATCCATACCCCCTGCTCGTTTCCGTTCGTCGCTCCTGACAATGCGACATCCCAAATGAAATCCCGCATTGTCATCCAGGTCCCTTTTCCCATTCAGCGAATTCCCGCATAGGTTGTGATTCGTTGCAACTGTTTTTAAGATCCCGCAGGTAAGATTTGATCTGGTTCCGGGCCTCCGGAAACTGGCAACAAAGCAGTGGCGCACCGCCCGGAGGGTTTTCGATTGAACGCATGGGGCTATCTTTTGGTCGCGATCAGTCTTGAGATTGCGGGGACCTACTTGCTAAAACTATCAGATGGGTTTGCTAAGTGGCAGTGGGGTTCACTTTCGATACTGTGTTATTCTTTGTTTTTCTGGGCGCTTGCACCAGCACTCAAGGACTTACCTGTAGGGGTGGTTTATGCAATTTGGGCCGGTGTCGGGATCATCGGAGCAAGTGCTCTTGGGGTCTTTTTATTTGGAGACAGACTGGCTGCATACCAATATGGTTTCATCCTTCTGATTTTGATTGGTGCAGTTGGGCTAAGGCTTACGACACAGGCATAAAGATGTGAGTGCAAATGGCCATTGTGTTGCGCAATCTGTGATTTCAACAAACCTCCGGTTGATCAGAATAAAATTTCCGCAGGGCAGGGGATCTCATGATCCCGATGGGGTTTCGGCCTCTCGGCCGCGACCACAGGCGAGGTGGAATGAGCCCGAAGCGGTGATTGCCGGTCGGCAGGTTTGCCGCAATATGGGCGGTGGTGATTGGTCAATATTAGCGGTTGGGATTCTGATCAGCTCAATGGTCGCAGCATACTTTGTCCATTGGGTAGTTTCACATTAGGGAGAAATACTCGTTTAAGTGGAAAAACTCGAACTGTTTGGCAGTGAGAACTGGAAAGACTTTCTTGCAGATTTCGAGAATAGGAACGGGTTTAAATTTACCAAACACCGCTACGGTTACTTTGCTTTGCGGGATAACTTGACCTTAGCGATTTTGACACGTGGCCTGAATTTGATCTATTCCAGCTTGGACATGCGCCACCGATTAAATTTTGAGTTCAAACGAGATTTGTCGCCCCTCTTTTGTTTATGCGACGAGAGGGATGCGTCTAATGTTCATCTGAGCGGCTTAGACCAATTGCGGGGTTTGCACCATATAACGCTTTGGAAATCAAGCCTCCCCAGCTCTGAATGCCGAACGTAAGTGACTATCGTTTTAGAGTTTTTGTTTACAGATGCTGCGATCCGATTTTACTATCGAATGGCATTTACTGAAATCATTAAGCGTGGATAAGAACCAATGTCCGAAACTCTCGACTTACACAAGTTCGAAGATCTTAGCCCATTTGAGATCAAAGATGAGCTCATCAAATTGGCTCAGAAAGAGTCACGTGCCTCGACCCTACCGTATCTGAATGCCGGTCGGGGAAACCCGAATTGGATTGCAACCAAAGCGAGAGAAGTCTTTTTCTTTTTGGGGCAATTCGCGATCACCGAGGCGCAGCGCGACCGGAATGAACCACAAGTTGGTTTGGCCGGAATGCCACAAGGGCCGGGGTCATATAATCGTTTGATGGCATATTGCACCAATGCGGAAAGTACCAATCCTGCTGCAGCTACCCTGGCTAGCGTCGTGGACTTTGCAATTCAGAAGTTCGATTTTAATGCGGATGACTTTGTTCTGGAACTGACCGACGGCATCATTGGCGATCACTATCCTATGCCGGACCGTTGTCTCGTTCACAATGAACAAATTGTTCATGAATACTTGATGTGGGCAATGTGCGCGGGCCATCGCCCCGATGCCAAGTTTGACATCTATGCGGTCGAAGGTGGAACCGCCGCAATGTGTTACATCTTCAAAGCATTGAAGAACCAACGCCTTTTGAACGCGGGCGATACGATCGCGTTAGGGACACCAATATTTACACCCTACCTCGAAATGCCAGAGCTTGAAGACTACGCATTGAATGTAGTGCATGTCTCATCCGAGGAGGAAGACCATTTTCAGTTGACTGATGAAGATCTGGAGGCATTGGCAGACCCGGAGGTCAAAGCGCTGTTTCTGGTAAACCCCGGAAATCCTTCGTCAGTCGCAATAAGCCCTGACGTATTGAAGCGATTGGTCAGTTTTGTAAAAACCCGGCGGCCAGACCTGATCATTTTGACGGATGACGTGTACGGGACCTTCGTGCCTAACTTTGAATCTGTGATGGCTCACCTGCCTGAAAACACAATCGGGGTCTACTCGTATTCCAAGTATTTCGGCTGCACAGGCTGGAGATTGGGCACCATTCTCGTGGCCGAGAACAACATTTTCGACAAAATGATTAGCGAGGCACCTGCCGAGACAAAAGCGGTCGTCGAAGCGCGCTACAAAACCCTGACGCCCGATCCTTCCGCCTTGAAGTTCATCGATAGAATTGTTGCAGACAGCAGGGATGTCGCCCTGAATCACACGGCTGGCCTTTCACTTCCTCAGCAAGTGATGATGACCTTATTCTCCCTTGTCGAGATGATGGATGAAGAAAAGGCGTATCAAGCCCTATGCAGAAGCATCCTGGAGCATCGCTTTACAGAATTGGTTGAAGGTATGGGAATCGAAGTACCTGAAAATCCCTTGTATGACCGATACTACGGAATTATCGATTTTGAGTTCTGGCTTCGGAAATATGTAGGCGAAGAGGTCGTGGGTTGGATTAAGGAGAACGTCCACCCACTCGATATTTCGTTCAAACTTGCACAGGATCATGGGATTGTCCTTTTGAATGGGTCTGGTTTTGACGCGCCCAACTGGTCAGCGCGTGTGTCATTCGCAAATCTTGATGATGATGCGTATCGGCAGATCGGACGTGCGGTGCGCGCGGTTGCGATGGGATACGTGCAATCGTACCGCGCTTCAAAAGGTTTGCCGATTCACGGTTGAACTAACAACGCTGGATAGGTTCGAGAGACTGCTGTTTTCATGGAAATAATCGTCTCGATCTTCAAAACTCACCCTGAGTTGGCGCTGTTTTGCAGCCTAGCGCTTGGCTATGCGATTGGAAAAATCTCGATCGGTTCTTTCACTGTAGGTTCAGTTGCTGGATGCCTGCTTGCTGGTGTTTTGGTAGGGCAGACCGGAGTGGTCGTGTCGGATGATCTCAAGCAGGCGTTTTTCTTGCTGTTTCTGTTTTCAATAGGATATCGCACCGGACCTCAGTTCTTTCGGTCTCTGAACCTTGGTGCGTTGCCTCAGATCGGGATTACCGTTCTCTTATGCGGAGTCGCATTGCTTGTTGTGGTTTTACTGGCACCGCTGATGGGGCTGTCTGTCGGTGTTGCAGCAGGGCTTTTGGCTGGCGGGGCGACCGAAAGTGCAACTTTGGGCGTAGCTATTGATGCCTTTGCAAAAACGGGTGCTGACACAGCAAGCCAGCAGATATTTGAAGCCGAGATTGCGACAGGGTTTGCGGTTGCGTATTTTGTTGGTGTCATCGCGACGATCGTGTTCCACACCCAATTTGCGCCGCGCTTTTACGGACGATCCCTGCGAGAAGCCTGTGCTGAATATGAGTCGGAACTGCAAGATGACGATGCTCCATTGGCTTCGGAGCATCGCGACTTCGAAGCTCGGGCATATCGCATAAACCCGGAATTTGCGGGGCATACCGTCGCCGAATTGGAGGCACGTGTGCCAAGACACGTGCGGGCTTATTTTGACCGCATACGCCGAGGCAATAAAATCTTGCCAACGTCACGGGATATGATTTTGCAGCAGGGGGACATCGCGGCAATCGCCGGAATGCGGTCTTATCTCATTGACCATGGCGACGTGCTAGGCGAAGAAGTCGAAGATCCCGAGCTCTTGGATCTTCCTGTTGAAACCAGCGACATCGTTGTGACGAACAAGGAACTGGTCAACAAAACCCTTGGTGAACTTTCCGCCCGCCCTGAAGCCCGAACTATCTTTCTACGTGGGATAATGCGAAGCGGCGAACGACTGCCGGTTTTTCGCGGTGTCGCATTGCACATGGGCGATGTAATAACGGTCTCCGGTACGCGCAGCCATATCCAGGACGCGGCAAGCAAATTGGGCTACCTGGACCGGGAAACAAGTAAGACGGATATGGTTTTTGTTGCGTTTTTCATCCTGGTAGGAGGCTTGATTGGGATTCCAGCCCTGCACTATGGCGCAGTGGAGCTTGGTCTGGGCACTTCGGTGGGCGTGCTTTTGGGAGGGCTTGTTGCCGGCTGGTTGCGTTCGGTTCGTCGCACATTCGGATTTGTTCCCGAAGCGACGTTATGGATATTCGATTCCGTCGGTCTGTGCGTTTTCGTGGCCTGCGTGGGGATCACGTCGGGAACAAGTTTTGTGGCCGGTGTACTGGAAAGCGGCCCGTCCCTAATTTTTGGTGCGCTGGCGATCGTTTTTCTAGCTCATGGTTCAGCAGTCTTTGTGGGTCGCAAAGTGTTTAAGATCAACGAAGGTGTCCTGGCCGGTACGTGTTGTGGGGCAGGGACGTCCGCACCCGCTCTGGCCGCCGTTCAAGAGGCGGCACAGAGCCAGATACCGACACTTGGCTACGGGTTGGGTTATGCAGTTGGAAACGTCCTGCTCGCCCTTTGGGGCTCGGTGGTTGTGCTAGTTTTGGTTTAAAAACTCAACGGAACGAAAGCGACAACCAGTGGCCCCCACAAGGTCAGGAATATATTCGCGACAGCGTATGTCATGGTGAATGCCGGCGTGGGTGTTGAATTGCCTGCTTTTTCCAGCAGTGTCACAAACCCTGGGTTGCCCGAACGCGATCCGGTAACGACCGCGCAAGCTTCAATCGGGTTCCGAATGCGCAGCGCGAAGTAGTTGATTGGGAACTGCACAATCATTGGCATCAATGTTACGACCACTCCCAGGAGTAGCAAGGTGATCCCGTGTTCTTGGATTGCTTCTAACGCGGGTTGTCCGGCGTTAAGCCCGACTACACCGACGAATACAGCCAGACCGAAGCTCTGTAGGAAATTGGCTGCCCCTCGGTTAATCCCTCCGATTTTTGGGCGGCGAGTGCGCAGAAAACCGATAATCAAGCCCATCACGAGGCACCCCAAACCAGAACCTAGTGCAACCTTTGTTCCAGCAATGACAAAGCTGATTTCTCCGATCAGGTAGCCGATCGCGATGCCAATACCCAAGGCTATGAAGTTTGTGACCGAAGCGGACGGAGGCACGTAACCAGCGACTTTCGCAATACGGTCCAAGTCAGATTTGTGCCCGACAATACTCACCTCATCTCCAGCGAGAATTTCAGTATTACGCAATACCGGTATATCGTGTCCCATGCGGGTTATCTTTGAAACGTGAATGCCTCGACGCTGATCCGGCGTGAGAGCTACACGCAACTCCGCCAACGTATTTCCTGCCAGTTTGGGGTTGGTGATCACGACATTTCGGCGTTCTTCCACGATGGTAAGCTCCGACGGGTACTCTCCCACTTCGCTCCCAGAAAACTCCTCAAAACGTGCTAGAGCGGAAACTAGCCCTGAGACAACAACTACGTCACCGTCTTCGATAACAATATCCGGTTTCGCTTCCAAAGGTGCCCCGTTTCGCAATATGCGCTCAACCAACACATCACCGTCGAATCCTTCCTCAGTTTCTTTTATGGACTGACCAGCTACTTTGGCTCCGTTCTGAACCTCATAAGCACGGGCGTCGAACCGATTCAGCGGTATGAATTCTCCTTCAGCGAGTATGTGTTCACCCCCGCTGAGTTTTTGAGCAAGCTTAATCGCCTCCTTTCGCAAATCCCAGCGCATGAGGATTGGGATTACACTGACAGCCAAAATTGGGCCAATTGAGCCAAAGATGTAGGTAACAGAGTAACCTACAGCTATGTTGGTTTTTAGCTTTTCAGCTTCCTCGGACGCGAGCCCCAGCAAATCTATAGCATTTCCGGCCGTTCCAATGATCGCTGATTGAGTCAACCCTCCGGCCGCCAATCCTGCGGCCAGGCCCTTGTCGAAACCGGCCCACGTGGCAACAATTACAACAAAGAACAAACCCCATAACGTCATCATGACGGCCGCTAGAAGTTTTGTTAGCGCGGTCCGGTTCAAAGCCGCGAAGAATTGCGGCCCTCCGTTGTACCCGACCATAAAAATGAACAAAGAAAAGAAAACGTTTTGTACGTCGGTACTTAGATTTATGCCGCCCACCTGACCGACAATCACAGCGACGATCAAAGTTCCCGCAATTCCACCCAGTTCGAATTTTCCGACTTTGAACTTTCCGGCGCCGTATCCAAGGCCTAGGCACAAAAACAACGCCATAATGGGGTAAGTTCGAAGCTGTTCGATAATCAAATCCATAAATTCACTCCTCGGTCCGTCGCGCGGTCAAATGTGAGATGGTTTTGACGCGCTAGAGTTTTGCTAGAATCTTGAAACTACTCAACCAGGAAAACCTTTGAATTTTACAACCTGAGGTTGTCATCCCTCCGGGACTCAGTCAATCTACTACAATTATTGAAACCAGATCACTCGGGCGCAGGCATTTAGAAGAGATGACAGGCGAATTCCGTAATCGGGCTATATCGATGGCGCTCGAAATGTGATGCTTGTCACGGATATGGCGGCAGATGTGTCGCAAACTTTCGGCTCAAATCTCTGCATCAGCACTTCTTTGTGGACTGGATGTTAACGTGGCAACACCCTATTCGGGGCTGTGTCCCGGGGCGGGTTGCTCGGGGCTGCCATGCACCTTTTCCCGGAACCATTGCGCGGCCACGTAAAGCGCAGGAATGAAGAAAACCCCAACAAACGAGGCCGCGATCATCCCGCCGAAAACCGGGGTTCCAACCCCTTGACGCGCCAGCATTGACGCCCCGGTGGCAACGACCAGCGGGAAGAGGCCGGCAATAAACGCAAAGCTGGTCATCATCACGGCTCGGAACCGCAAGCGCCCGCCGTCGATGGCGGCCTCAACGATGCTCACACCTTTTGCGCGCCGGTCCATGGCGAATTCCACGATCAGGATCGCGTTCTTGGCCGCAAGGGCAATCAGAACCACAAGCCCGATCTGCGCATAGAGGTTGTTGGCCAGTCCGGCGATCAGCAAGGCGGTAAGGGCCCCGCAGACCGCGAAGGACACAGAGAGCAGCACGATCAGGGGGATCGTCCAGCTTTCATACAGCGCCACCAGGAACAGGTAGGCAAACAGGACGGCCAGCCCCAGAACAATGGGGGTTTTGCCCGCCGCCGCGATCTCCTGCTGTGCGGTTCCTGTCCAGTCGTAGCTATACCCTTTCGACAATGATTTGGCGGCGATCTGCTGCATCGCTGCGATCGATTCACCCGAAGATACACCCGGGGCAGGGGTGCCCGAAATCGTGACGGATTTATAGTTGTTGTATCGCACCAGCTTTTCGGGGCCGGTCGTCAGTTCAGTTGTCGCAACGGCGCGGACGGGAACCATCTCTCCCTTGTCGTTGCGGACCTGAATGCGGCTGACGTCACCGATGGACTGGCGGTATTTCTCTTCGGCTTCAAGGTTCACTTGCCAGGTTCGGCCGAACAGGTTCATGTCGTTGACATAATATCCGCCCATCGTCACCTGCATGGCCTGGAACAGGGTGCTCACATCAACACCCAGAGTCTGAAGCCTTTCGCGGTCCAGTTTCAGATCCAGTTTCGGCGTGTTGGCCGAGAAGGTGGTGTAGACACCCGTCAGTTGCGGGTCGCTGTTGGCTTCCGTGATCAGACCCTTAGCCGCAGCGCCCAGTTCGACCGGGCTGCCGCCCTGCAGATCAAGAAGCTGGAATTCAAACCCGGCACCGGTGCCCAGCCCGGAAATCGGGGGCAGGTTGAAGGGGATGCCGATTGCCGATTTCAATGCGGCCAGGTGCTGTCTTGTATGGGCAATCGACGCATCCACCGACAGGGCCGGGTCCGTGCGCTCTTCGAATGGCTTCATGATGGCAATCATGAAACCTGCATTCGATTCTGTCAGGCCATCCAGAATGCTATAGCCGGTGACGGTCATGACATCCTCGACACCCGGTGCTTTCAGCAGGATTTCGTAAGCCTCGTCCATGACCTTGGCGGTGCGATTGACCGATGCGCCCTGTGGCAGCTGGATTTCGACAAAATAGGCCCCCTGGTCTTCGGTGGGCAGGAATCCGGACGGTGCGATTTTGAACAGGGTTCCGGCTCCAAACACCGCTGCTGCCAGAAAGACCAGCCCCAGAACGGCGCGCCGGGCGAACATACCGGCGACAACGGCGTAGCCGTCGCGGGCATTGTCGATCCGGCGCGAGAACCAGGCCAGCGGCCCCTTTTTGGGCTCGGTGCGCCGCTTCAACAGGATCGCGCACAAGGCTGGGCTGAGCGTCAGGGCGTTCAGCGCGGAAATCAGCATCGAAAATGACACCGCCACCGCGAACTGCTGGAACATCGCGCCGGTAATGCCCGGTACGAACGCGACCGGGACAAAGACCGAGAGCAACACGAATGTGATTGCCAGTATGGGGGCGGTAATCTGTTCCATCGCTTCGGCCGTAGCATCGGCCACTGACAGCTCTGGTCGCTCTGACATCACCTTTTCAACGTTCTCGAGCACAACGATCGCGTCGTCCACAACGATCCCGATTGCCAGCACCAGCGCCAGCAGGGTTACGGTGTTGATCGAAAACCCTAATGCCAGCATGAAGGCCAGAGCGCCGATCAGCGACACCGGAACGGCGATCAACGGGATCAGCGCCATCCGCAGGCTGCCCAGGAACAGGAACACCACGATGACGACCAGCGCGAAGGCCTCGATCAGAGTCTTGACCACCTCGTCGATACTGGCCTCGACGAAATAGACCGAGTCATAAGGGATCTGCCACTTCACGCCGTCGGGAAACGAAGGCTCCAGCTGCTTGATCGCTTTGCGCACGTCTTCGGCTGTGGCCAATGCGTTGGCACCGGGCGCCAGATACACACCGATCATCGCAGTCGCGCTGCCATTGAACTGGGCAAAGGAATCCTGCGATTGAGCCCCCAGATCCACCCGCCCGATATCGCGCACATATATGAAAGAGCCATCGGGTTGCGCACGCACCACGATGCTTTCAAACTCCTCGACGGTGCTCAAACGCCCCTGGGTCTGAATGCTCAGCTGAAAGGTCGGATCATCGGTCATCGGCTGCGCGCCGACACGACCGACGGCAGCCTGTACGTTCTGCGAATTCAATGCGTTGATGACGTCCGACACGGCTACGTTCAGCCCGGTCATGGTGTCGACATCCAGCCAGATCCGCATTGAATAGTTCTGCGCGCCGAAAATGGTCGCGTCGCCGACCCCTGGTGAACGCTTGATACTGTCCAGCAGATTGATGGTCGCGAAGTTGGACAGGTAGAGCGTATCATGTTCCGGGTTGTCAGAGGTGATCGCAATCGCTTGCAGCAACGCGGTGGATTGCTTTTGCGTGACCACACCTGCGCGCACCACTTCATCCGGCAGAGATGCCGTCGCCAGAGCGACGCGGTTCTGCACGTTCACCGCATTGATATCGGGATCGGTGCCCGGTTCGAACGTGACCTGCAGGGTATAGCTGCCGCTGCCGCCGCTGGTGGATTTCATATAGAGCATATCGCTGACGCCGATGATCTGCTCTTCGATGGGCTGGGCAATGGTGGTTTCCACAACCTCGGCACTGGCACCCGGATAATAGGCGGTCACCTGAACCGTGGGAGGGACAATGTCGGGCAATTGCTGCACAGGCAATTGCGTCAGCGAGATCAGCCCGGCGAGTGTAAACAGTACAGAAATGACGATCGCAAAACGGGGCCTGCGAATAAAAAGGCGAGAGATCATCCGCTTATTCCTTGGCCGGTTGATTGGAGGCGTCCGCAGGTTCGGCATTGACTTCCATGCCCACACGTACCTTTTGCGCGCCTTGTGTGATCACTTTGTCACCTGCTTTCAGCCCTTCGGTGACCACGGCTTGCGTACCGGTCACCTCGCGCGTTTTGATCGGGGCTTTGGCAACTTTTCCATCGCTCCCGACAGTCAGAACAAAATAACCGTCCTGATCGCTTTGCAATGCGTCAGCCGGGATGGTCAGAAACTTCTGGTCCGGCTTGTCGATCACGGCAACTTTGGCCAGTTGATTGTTCAAAAGGGCACCGTCGGGGTTTGGGAAAACGCCCCGGACCAGAACAGTGTCGGTATTTTCCTGAACAGTGGTATCGATGACGGCGACTTTGCCGTTCTCCTTGTAGACTTCGCCATTTGCGAGCGTCAGCTGCAGCGCAACCTGACCGCTTTCGAGGTCTTCGCCCTGTTTCTGAAAATCGAGGAGCTGCGCGTTGGCAACCGGAAAGGTCACATAAATAGGGTCAATGCTGGTTAGGGTCAGAAGAGCGCCGGTTTGCTGGTCAACAAACGCACCTTTGCTGAGATTGGTCAGGCCGATCCGACCCTCGAATGGCGCCATGATCTTGGTGTACGAAAGCTGAATCTGAGCATTTTGCAAACTGCCTTGCAACTGCGTGATCAAACCATCGGCCTGCCCCTTTTGGGCCTGTGCCCTTTGTACAACCGCTTCTGCCGCATCGCCGCGCTCAAACAGCTTTTGCTGACGATCCAACTCGATGTCAGCAATCTTTTTTTCGGCTTTTGCCGATTCAATCTGACCTTGTATCTGCGTTATGTCCGCCTTGTAGGTGTCGGATTCAATTTCGATCAGAACATCGCCCGACGTCACTTTCGCACCGTCTTGGAAATTGATTTTTTCGATGAACCCAGCGACCCGGGAAATGACATCGACCGAAGCTATTGCCTCGACGCGGCCCAGATAGGTGTCGCTGTAGGTGACGGCCTCGAGCGTTGCCTCGGCGACAACGACAGACGGTTTCTGGGCTTCCTGCGTCTGCGCCTGAACAGAAGCCGTAAGTATAAAGGCCGATGCGACAAAACAAAGAGTGACGCACGGAACAAAGCGACCGTGTTTGGCGAAGGGCATTCTTTAATCCTTCAAAGGAAGTTTTCCTGCGACCATTTTGTCGGTTTTTTTGGGTGGCGCAATGGCCAAGAAACCCCCGCCCTTTTAAATTTTTCCATTGTTGTTTTGAGGGTTGGATCAGTCGCCGAAGCAAACGCATGGCAAGGTCTGACAACACCCCTTGCGATAATAGTGTCGAGGCCATCGGTTGAGCTAAGATCCCATGTTTCGGTCAGCACATTGTCGTTGGCGTCATAGGTTAAAGTGCCGGTGCGGTCATTGATACTGTCCCCGTTACTATCGACTGTTGCTCTCTGCGGAAGGCCGTTTTCAAGGCGTTGGGTTTCTGAGTATTTCAGCGAGCCGTCTTGGTGAACTTCTTTCATGGTCCGACCGGCGGTGTCATAGGTCCTGGCCTCCGTAACTTCGGGGTTACCATCCCGGTCAGCAACGTATGACAAGGTCCAAACCCTGTTGTCCTCGTCATAGGTTCTATGCGGCGCGACCTGAAACAAGATCGAATAAAGGTGTGAGGAGGCTGATAGACCAATGGGGTCAAAGTAGCTATCCGTGAATCTAAAGGTCATGTCATTCTCCTATGTTGATTGTCCGGCAGGATCTTGGGTTTGTGAGATTTGGATCTGCGTGACCTTTCCGAAAACATCGGTCTGCACCCCTGAAACCGATCCTGCTCCCGGAAACTCATTGACCAGGGCAACCCGACTCTCGCCGTGGCTTTAATGGTCTTGATGCAGGTATACGGAATGGGCCCGCCGGTGAGGTCAGTCCAATATGATGGCGTGGCACGGAGAGCCGCCCGCACGCCCTGACCCTTGAGCGACGCAGGCGGCACCGAAGAACACAACCTGAGCGAGACCCCGGTGTGATCCGTCACATCAGTGTCTGCGGGCCGCTCAAGACCTGCACCAGCATGAGCCGCGGTTGCGGGTTGCGAACACGGGCTCTTTCCAAGCCCGGTCAATGCCGTCGAAAAAGCGCCTGAACATCCGGCCGCAGATAGTCTGCCGGGCCCGGGCGGGCGCAGCAGGCCACCCTTGTTCTTATTGCTGTTGCGCAGCCGTGAGGCTCGACGGTTGAGAACCGTTGGGGTCATCGTACAACATCCATACCCCCTGCTCGTTTCCGTTTGTCGCTCCTGAAAACACGGGCCATCCCAAAAGAGATGCCGCTTTGTCATTCAGGCCCACCCAACTCATTCGGAGGACTCCCGCATAGGTTGTGATTCGTTGCAACTGTTTTTAAGATCCCGCAGGTAAGATTTGATCTGGTTCCGGGCCTCCGGTAACTGGCAACAAGATGGCGGTCGGCGGCCTCACGCAGCCGCCGTCTGACACCAAGGTATTGAGGCTCCCGATGGCAAAATCCGATGTGCCGACACCGCATGACGTCCTGTTCCGGGCGCTGTTGTCGGACCCGGATCGCGCCGCGGCTTTCCTGCGCGATCACCTGCCCAACGCCATTGCCGGGCGGCTTGCGGCCACCCCGCCAAAATTGATGGATGGCACTTTTGTGGACGAGGCGCTGCGCAGCTCCCAGTCCGATCTTCTCTTCGAGGTTCGGCTGACATCCGGTGCGCCGGCCTACCTCTACGTTCTGGCGGAACACAAGAGTGTCCCCGATCCGGCCGCACCGCTTCAACTGGCCGGTTACATGCTGCGCATCTGGACCCGCTACGCGCAGGGCAGGGCGTCCCGTCTGCGCGCCCTCCCACCGATTATTCCGATGGTCTGCTATCACGGGGAACGCAGGTGGACTGTTCCCGGGGGGTTGGCGGATATGATCGCGCCCGCGGATCCGGAGATGATCTTCCTGCCGGGTGAGCGTTACATCCTGCGCGATCTCGGGGCACTTTCGGTTGAGGACCTGTCCCGGGATGCGGCGCTGAAGGCGGGTTTTATAACATTGCGCCGTGAGGCCCTGGCATTGCTGGAGGCCGTGATCAGCGGGCTGGGTGATGACGTCACATTGCAAAAACAGGTGTTCGAATATATTCTCAGGACATATCCGGACCTCGATCTGGATGCCTTGCAGGCTGAATTGCGCAAGACGCGCCACAGCACATTGGAGACACTTGTGGGCACCATCGCAGAGACATTGATCGCCGAGGGCAAGCAGGCCGGGATCGCCGAAGGCGAAGCGCGGGGCGAAGCCAGGGGCAAACGCGAAAGTCTGCACCGGCTTCTGGTCCGCCGCTTTGGGGATTTGCCGCAAGATGTCAGCATCCGGCTTCAGAACGCCTCGGCTGCGGATCTGGACCGCTGGACCGATCGTGTACTTGACGCAAGCTCAGTTGCTGCGGTGTTTCGGGATACACCTTAAGACCTGGGGTCAAACACAGGTTCGGCAATCCTGATATCCTGCGCCAGCCGCGATGGAGGCACTCATTTCTCAGAGCGAATTGCACGACGAAGAGATCGGCCTCAAGGAAGGGGCGGCCCGCAGCTTTCTGCATGTACTGGCCCACCGCTTCGGGATGTTGCCGGAGGGTTTGTCCGAGCGGGTCCAAAACGCAACCCCCGAAGATCTGGACCGCTGGACCGACCGGGTGCTGGATGCCGGGTCTCTGGCAGAGGTATTCCGCGACCCGCACTGAGTTGAAGACTAGGGCTTCCAGACCGGTCTTTCTGGTTGATCAGGCGAAAATTTCCGCAGGGCAGGGGATCTCATGATCCTGATGGGGTTTCGGCCTCTCGGCCGCGAGCACAGGCCAGGTAGTTTGAGCCCTTATGGTACGCATTCGATGTGGCGAACCAAAGTCACGCAGATCTACAGGAAAAACGGGAACTTGCGTGCTGTGCAGCTTCTACTAGGGCATGTAAAGATGGATAGCACCGTACGATACCTTGGCGTTGGGTTGGAAGACGCGCTTTCCATAGCCGAAGCTATCGAAATATAGATTTGAAGGGCCGTCTTTGCAGACGGCCTTTTTCGAGTTTTCGGGAAGACCGAAGAAGACCCCAAGCGAACATAACTGCCACGCACTTCGGGCGGAGAGTGGCGCTTCAGTGATGGCGACGGTTTTGAGGGCCATAAGAAAGATGGTCCTGTCGCCGCCGCGCGTTTTTAAGGCACCCAGGATTGGAATCCCGACATCCGGGTTCTCCGGCAGCGTGATTTGAGCGCCGTTGTTCAGGATACCATCGCGCCGTTCATCTGATCCTGTCTTCAACAACCTGACCATGCCGTAACAGAGGATCTGAACTTCTCAGATAACGCTAGCGCAACGAAACTGGCTATTGCATTCGTGAGACTGCCTAATGACTGTGCTGAGTAAACGTCATTTTTGAATAATTCTGAGAGCCTGTAGCCTCGTCTTGAATTTGGCTGTGGTCTAACCCGATATCTCGAGACCGTTTGAAACTGGTGTGTTTCCCGAAGCCATTTCGATCCAATTCGCGATGGTTAAGCCGCCGCGAATATAGAAATAACTAAGGGGAGGTCGCAATGAAGATCGGTAGGCATTTATTTGTAGGGATGGCAGCAGCAGTTGTGTCACTGGCGGGAACGAATGTCCCAGCTGAACAGCAGAAGTCTAAGGAACCAATCAAAATAGCCCGCCATGATTGGTCTGGCAATCTCGTAACTACAGGTATTGCCAAGGCTATTCTTGAGGAAGCGGGGTACAATGTTGAATTGCTCCAGGCCGAATATATGGGCATGTGGCCAGGTCTGGAGAGCGGCGACATTCACCTCGCTGTTGAAATTTGGTCTACATCTGCGGGCGAACTGATGGAAGCATCTGTCGCCACCGGTCAGACAGAAAACCTTGGTGAAATTGGCCTCACCGGATTAGACCGATGGTGGTATCCAAAATATGTTCAGGAGAGTTGCCCTGGCTTACCTGACTGGCAAGCTTTAAACGATTGCGCTGAACTATTTTCTACGCCATTGACCGCCCCGAAAGGCCGACTGCTGCTGTTCCCTGCTGCTTGGGGCGGGTTTGACGACGAACGTGTTGAAGCTCTCAAACTAAATTACGAGATTGTGCGGGCAGGATCGGAAGCGGCGCTTTACGCGGAGGTCCAGTCGGCGATCCGGCGAGATGCGCCGATCCTAGCGTGGTTCTATGAACCGCATTGGGCTCCACAGAGGTTTGATGGTGACTGGATCGATCTGCCGCCCTACTCTGACGCCTGCTACGACGATCCATCCTGGGGATCGAACCCAGACATGGCCTATGATTGTGCCAAGCCAAGCGGTCCAATTTGGAAGGTTGCATGGTCTGGGCTGAAGCAAAGCTGGCCAGATGCCCACACAATCATTTCGGAAATGGAACTAAACAACGCCGAAATTGGCGACATGATTGGTGCCGTTGATCTTGACGGGCGGGATGCAGACGACGTTGTGGCAGAATGGATTGCCGCCAATGAAGACCGTTGGAGGGCTTGGCTGCCCTAGTGGGTACAAGTTTACTTCAAAACTGGCGGTGAAGGCTGGCTGGTTCAAATCACAAATGCCAACCCGAAAGATAGAAATCCAGAGAGATGTCGCTGACACAATCAACAAATAAAGCCGAAAGTAACACCTTTTACCGCGCAAACTTACCTCTTGGTACAAAGAAGATTCTACTTTCGGTTATATTAATCTCACTGCTGTTTGTTCCAGGTTGGTTCGGTGCTGCAACTTCAAACCTGGTAGAATATCCTGCGACGTGGATCGTCCCATTAAATGAATGGACGAGTAACGGGATATACTGGCTGGTCAATGACTTTGACCTGGGGCTCTTCACGTTTAAGGAGTTCACCCGTGGGATTTCATGGTTGCTGACCCGGCCATTTATTCTTGCCGAAGGTATTCTTGTTAGCGGGTTTTCATTTGGTTCTGAGAATGTCGTTGTTCCACCGCTCTCATGGATGGGTGTTTTGCTTTTTTGTGTGTTGCTAGCCTTACGGATCGGCACACCTGGTTTAGCTTTGGGCGTAGGTTTGAGCCTGCTCTATATGGCTGTTTTCGGATTGTGGGAAAGCGCCATGACAACGTTGGCATCGGTGTCCGTGGCTGTTCCTCTTGGTGTTTTTGGAGGTCTTGCAATCGGCGTCTTGGCCCACCGCAACGGGGTGTTTGCGAAAATCCTAAACCCGATATTGGATATCATGCAAACAATGCCGATATTTGCGTATCTGGTTCCGGTTCTGTTTTTTTTCGGTTTTGGTCCCGTTGCCGCACTGACTGCAACCATTGTCTATGCACTACCGCCAATGGTGCGTATTACTCGGATTGCCTTAGAGCAGGTACCCAAAGAAATATCTGAAGCCGGCACAATGGCTGGTTGCACAGAGGCTCAGATGCTGCGGAAAGTCCTGCTGCCGTCTGCATTGCCTTCGCTTCTCGTGGGCGTCAATCAAGTCATCATGTTGTCACTTACGGTTGTTATCATCGCGTCGATGATAGGCGCCGGGGGGTTGGGTTATGATGTGTTAACCGCCTTGCGTAGGCTTTCCATTGGTCAGGGGCTCGAAGCCGGTCTCGCCATCACGCTAATGGCCATCGTGATGGACCGGTTTAGCCAAGCGGCGGCACAAAAATCTCAAGTCAAACGGCACGAAAACCCACGCTTGCCCATCTGGGTCACAGGTTGGGCGATTTTGGCGGCTCTTCTGCTACCAACAATACTCAGTAACTGGATAGCGATTTTTGCCGCCTACCCGGAAGAATTGATCTTATCGACTGCAAGGTTTTGGGATGATGCCGTCACCTGGATCAACATCAACCTTTATGACACTCTGAGCACAATCAAATATGGCTTCCTGATCAATGTTATGCTGCCAGTGAAGCAATTCATGCATTCGTTGCCTTGGAGCGGGGTCGTTCTTTTTGTTGGAGCTCTTGGATTTATCCTAAGCGGCTGGCGGTTGGGTCTGACAGTGGCCGCTCTTGTTTTCTTCCTCGCGATGACGGGGAATTGGGAAAAGTCCATGACAACCGTCTACCTTGTATCGGTAGGTGTAGTTCTTTCCTTTGTGTTGGGGTTTCCGGTCGGCCTTGTTGCGGTCTATTCGGAGCGTGCTCGCGGCGCAATTCTAGTGGCAATCGATACCCTGCAGACTCTTCCATCGTTTGTATACCTAATTCCTGTGGTTATGCTCTTTGAAAACGGGGACTTCGCGGCTCTGATTGCCATTGTCGCCTACGCTATCGTTCCCTCCATTCGGTATACAGAGTTTGGAATTCGCTCGGTCTCGAAGGATCTTGTAGAAGCATCGGACATGATGGGTTGCACGCGCTGGCAGGCATTTCTGAAAGTCAAACTGCCCTTGGCGTTTCCTGAGATCATGCTCGGGGTAAATCAAACTATCATGATGGCGCTCAGCATGCTGATCATTACTGCTCTGGTGGGAACCCGCGACCTTGGACAAGAAGTCTTAAATGCCTTGCAAAAGGCGGATCCGGGACGTGGTCTCGTGGCTGGTCTTTGCGTGGCATTTATTGCGATCATTGCTGACCGTTTGATCAAAGCCAGTGCAGATCGGATGCGCCGCCGAATGTCCGGCCAAAAGAGCGAGTAGCGGTTTCTACAAGCTCACCCAACGTCCAAACTAGCAAATGTGGGTTAGAAAAATGTTCCGTCTGAGAAATAGGAACATCCAGTATTGGGGAGGCGGTGAAGGATCAGTAGATCACGCGGGTTACACCTATCGTGGTCAAACCCAAAACAGTCAACGGCGGCTCCACCAGTACCTGACTCGCCTATTACCCGGACATATGGGGGTTGGGATAAAGCGAAGGCTGACAACGACTCCACCGTTATGACGAGCGAGAGATAACAAAATGAGTACACAAAAAATGAGTCCCATGGCGTCAGTCACCACAAAACGAGGGTTGGAATTTGGCGCGCCGGTCTTGTCGTGCCAGAACCTCTGGAAGCTATACGGCGGATCTCCAGAAACGCTTTTACGGCAAAGTAACGGAAAGCTTGATCCGGAAATTATCCGTGCAGCGGGTTGCATCGGAGCAGTTCGTGATGTGTCCCTTGAGGTCAACAAAGGGGAAATACTTGTCGTCATGGGCCTAAGCGGATCAGGCAAATCGACGCTCGTCCGCTGCCTTTCGCTATTGGTCCGACCAACAATTGGTGAAATCTTCTTTGAAGGGCAGGACCTTCTGGCGATGTCCCGGCGAGAACTACAGGATGTGCGCCGTCACAAAATGGGCATGGTGTTTCAGCATTTTGCCCTGTTGCCACACCGGACTGTGATTGACAACGTAGCGTTCCCATTGGAGATACAGGGAATCTCGAAGCAAGAGAGGACAGAGCGGGCCGCACAAATGGTCGAACTTGTCGGGCTGGCCGGTCGGGAAGAGTACTTTCCAGCCGAGTTGTCCGGCGGGCAGCAACAAAGGGTAGGAATCGCACGGTCATTGACGGTAGGGCCAGATCTTTGGTTCCTTGATGAGCCATTCTCAGCTCTTGATCCCTTGATCCGTCGAGAAATGCAGGATGAGTTTTTGAGGCTGCAGTCTCTGCTCAACAAAACAATCATATTTATCACACATGATTTCGATGAAGCGATCAGAATAGGAGACCGCATTGCGATCATGAATGAAGGAGAGGTCGTCCAGATTGGCAAAGCGGAGGATATTCTCACATCTCCAGCCAATGACTATGTTGTGGAGTTCACTCAAGGCATATCAAGAGAACGAGTATTGACAGTTCAGAAAGTATTGATGCCAGCGCCAGCATCGTTCCATCCAACACAATTTGTCATGGAGACAGATACTCTTGATGTTGCAGCAAATACTGTACTTTCAAGTGACGGGCCTGTGGGTGTTAAAGGGGCTGGCGATGACAGGGTTCTCGGCATCATCGACAATAAAAAGCTGGCCAAGGTTCTGTATGAAAATTGAACCGGGCAAATAACAGTGTAGGCGACCCAGGAGAGTGGTCGCTGGCCAGCATCCCGGCTGAACCCAGAAAAGGAATACTGAACGATGCCACGAGTCAAACTTTCTACCGGCGTAACCATTGATTATTTTGAGCATGGCGCGAGCGACAAAATTCCTGTCGTTTTGCTTCATGGATGGACTGATTCCTGGAGGATCTGGGAAAGATCCTTCCCCTATTTCTCAGACCGCTTACGCATTATTTGCCCTTCTCTAAGAGGGTTTGGAGACTCGACAAAACCACACGACGGCTATGCCATGAAAGACTTCGTCAGCGATTGTCGTGCATTCGTTGACCTGATTGGCTTGGACAAGTTTGTTCTTGGCGGTCACTCCATGGGTGGTTTCATCGCGCACCAGTTTGCTGTCGAAAATCCTGATCGTCTGTCACACCTGGTCCTTATCGGTACGGGGACGACGGGCTACAAAAAACCTGCCTTCCATGAAGAGGCTATTGGCATTGAGAATTTTCCAGAGCCGCTAACCTCGGAATTCGTACTTAGGGCGCAATCCGACGGAATGCGCCTCGCGCCGGATGCCAGCTGGATAGATACCATAGTTTACGAAAGCCTGAAGTCTCCAAGATCAGTTTGGGTAGAGAGCTGGATTGGCATGCAGCAAGAAAACCACGTTGATCGTTTGGCGGAAATTAATGTCCCCACTTTGATCCAATGCGGCGATGACGACATCTATTTCCCTTTGTCGGAACAGCACGAGCTTAACAAGGCTATCTCGGGGTCGCAGCTGGTACTATATTCGAAGGCAGGGCACGGTTTGCAGTGGGAATTACCAAAGCAATTTGCCACCGATCTTTCCAAATTTATTCTTAACTGACAGAAAAACAGATATGTTCCTGAGTAACCGAGTTTACAGCTGAATTAGATGGCAGTCCTTGTAGGCTTGGAAGGCGCAAAGTTGCTCTTCGTTGCGCCTGACAACAGTTCAATGAGCCAGTTCCTAAACTTTTCAATAGCTGGTTCATTGAGGCGGTCTGGGTGGCATACAAAATAATATCCCTTTCCGCTTGGAACTTTCAAATCAACTGCAGGAACCAGATTAGTTTTGTGTGCTTGGGTAGCCAATAAGGAGGCGTCGCCAACCAAGATTCCGTACCCCTCATTCGCGGCCCGAAAGGCCACGTCCAAAGTTTCGAAGGCAAGATGGTCAGTAGCTTCGCTCAAATTTAGATCTGCCGCTTCCGCCCAAATCTGCCAGTCGCGCTGGTCTTCGGAACTGTGCAAAAGAGTTGCGCCATTAAAGTCTTGGACGCCCTGTATCCCATGCTTCTCTTTGTAAACGGAAGAGCACAATGGCATCAGCCATTCAGAAAGCAGCAACTCGGCATGCTCATTCTGCCATGTGGAATCGTCGCCAAAACAAATCCCAACATCAAATCCGCCTGCGCCCAACGATTGATATCCGAGTGAGCAAGTAACTTTTATATTTATGCTGTCGACACAGTAGCCCTTCTGTTCAAGTGGCGGCAACAGAACACGCAAACCAATTGTTGGCGCGGATAGAACTGAAAGATCGGAAGGCTCTTGGTTTGCGCGGTCCCAAGCAATTGCTATAGTGTCAAAGGCTGTCGCAAGAGAGCTCGCAAGAGCCTTCCCTGTTGTGGTTAACTCAAGTTTTCTTGTCGTTCTAATTAATAGTTTGGCGTTTAGATCCGCTTCGAGATTGCTGATCTGGTGGCTGACAGCACTTTGCGACACGCACAATTCTTCTGCGGCTCTTGTCAAATTCAAGTGCCTTGCCGCAGCCTCAAATACACGTAGCGCATTCAAGGACGGCAGCCTTTGGCGGCCAACACTGGTGTTCATGAGGAATCCTAACAAAAGACGTGAAGAGACATCAGTAACGCTGCACCCACGACTAGTATATCAATCCTGAAAGTAGCTTTTCAAGCGCGCCAACAAGACGCCAGCAAATCCACGAAGTCGAGAAGATGGAACGTTTGCAAGAGCCGATCTGTGGCCTGGTTAGGGGCGAGATGCCAGTGGAAATTTGTACCGCTATCCGGGGGCAAATAGCACACTTTGGTATCGTGCCGCAGACACTTATGCATCTGCACCTCTGGCAGTTCGAAAATTGAAAATGGATGTAAATAGAAGGGAAATCCGATGTCTTATGATTTGAGCGATGACGGAGACTTGGCTCGCGCGAAGCAGGATACCAGTAAATGGTACTGGTGGGGAATTCCAACCTTCTTCAAGTGTCCTCACGATGAGAATCCTTCAGGCGCGGATGTTGTTCTGGTTGGTGTCCCTCATAGTTCCGGAAACGGCTCAACAGAGCGCGACCAACATCTTGGACCACAAGCTGTCAGAAATGTTTCAGGCCTCTATCGGCGTGTACACACAGACTTCGGTATTAATCCGTGGAATGAAAAACGTATCGTTGACCTCGGCGATGTGCCATTGCCAGAAGCAATGGTAAATGACGTTTGCGTTGAGCATATCGAAGCCTTTTACAAACGCATTGATAAAAGTGGCGCGCGCCCGGTTTCGATGGGTGGCGACCATTCAATTACCGGACCGATATTAAAAGCAATCGCCGGGCGGGATGCCAAAACAACCGGAGGCCAGAAAGCTGCATTGATTCACTTTGATGCTCACACTGATTCTTACGACCACTTGCCGCATTGGCTGGGCGTTCGCCGATCAGCAGCTCATTGGGGAGGATATTTGGCGGCAGAGGGTCATGTCGACCCTTCCAAAAGCCTTCAAATTGGTTTGCGAGGTCACACAGGTACTCTTGACTGGTATGAGGCGAGTAAAGAGCATGGGTATGAAATTGTTCCCATCAAACGATTTCGAGAACTTGGTGTACAAGGTACAATCGACCTCATCCGTGAACGTGCAGGAGATGCTCCGGTCTATGTTACGTTTGATTTGGATGTTTTAGATCCTTCTATTGCGCCCGCAGCATCAAATCTGGAAGTCACACAATCCGGGATGAGCATGACAGAGGTCGTTACCATTCTTCAGTCAATGCGTGGTATGAATGTGATTGGGGGCGATGTCGTTTGCTTAATCCCCTCCAAAGACAACAGAAATAAAGTGACGTCTTTCGTCGCAATGGCTGTAATGTTTGAGTTGGTTTCTCTTGTGACAGATCGGCTGATGTCAGAAGAATAAAACCAGTAGTGAGCGGCATTTTCAGGGTGTTGAGATGGTGCTGTCACGTTAACTGTCCTTCGGTTGCTCTTGCACGCATTTGGACCTGGGTGAGATCGATGAAGTCATCATCAATCTGCTACAAGCGCCACCGATTTCCTCCTCAAATCATCGCGCACGCTGTGTGGCTGTA
>NZ_WQCG01000001.1 GCF_013032505.1 Ruegeria atlantica | reverse complement strand
GTAGGTTCAAATCCTACTCCCGCAACCAAATCGAATAAAACAATCAAATCAAAACCAAAACCAAAACCAAAAATAAGACCAAAAATACGGTCGACCTACGAGAAAAACTCGTCAGAACTTACCTGCCCGCGAAATCGCGACGGCGTAACTCCCATCTGACCACGAAAAAAACGCGTGAAATGAGACTTGTCTGAATATCCCAACATCAGACTAATTTCAGTTATTGTCTTGTCGTTGCGGCTTAGGTGATCTTTGGCGACGTCGACCTTGAGGCGTTTGATTTCCCGCGGCAGCGTTGTTCCCTGTTGGTGCAGAGCCCTCAGCAGCCGATCCGCTTGAAGGCCGAGCAGGCGGGCAACGGCCGGTGGACTCAAGTCAGCTTCGTCTAGCTTATCGCGCAAAACGGATCGTATCGCGGCGACGACAGTGATCTCTTCTTGTTGCTTGGGAGAAGTTTGTGGTTCAACTGAGGCGTCGAATGAATGAGGCTTTAATAGCCAGTCGACCGGAAAGCTGATTTGCATCCCTGGATCTGTCCCGAGTCCGACTTCAATGCCCTTGTAGCCAAGTGGGACCCCGTTGATGTAGCGGCTTTCCCACCGCACGACCGAAGGGCTCCAGGACTGTGCGACCACGGTTTGCAGTAGACGAACATAGATCGCGGCCCCGAATCCTGTGACCTGAACCGGAGGTACGGCTGGGTCCTGCTGCCGTTCGATCCGATAGATTGCTTTGTCTGCATCTAAAATCAGCCTGTGGCGTACCGAACTGGACTCTTGCGGAACGAGCCGGACAAAGCGGGCAAAGAACTCAAAGAGCGTTTTGGATGAATGTCGGGCCTGCGCAAACGGCGGCCACTCGTGCAAGTTGAATGACTCTCCGACATGCAGTCCAAGATAACGATCTCCTGCTATGTCTGAAAAGGCGTTAAGAAGTCCGTAAACCAATTCTGAATGCACATAGACGGACGGATCGG
Organism: Ruegeria atlantica; assembly: GCF_013032505.1. Lineage (GTDB taxonomy): Bacteria > Pseudomonadota > Alphaproteobacteria > Rhodobacterales > Rhodobacteraceae > Ruegeria > Ruegeria atlantica_F. The sequence continues at coordinate 1,483,784 of NZ_WQCG01000001.1, read as the reverse complement.
ACAAGAGCTCGGCCTGAAGGCCCACCTGATCTAAAGCAGGCTGGGGGTCAATCTGGCGTTCCGTGAGATAGTTCAGAAACGGTGCCGCCAGCGCGAGCCGAATAAATCCTTCGCTTTGGCCCTGTGCAATGGTGTTTATAGGCATGTCCGTCACCTTTCGGGGTTGGCTCGATGACCACTTTTTGCACCTTATTCAAACAATGAGATTGAAAACTGGCAACTACTTGTAGCTAAATCAAGCTAACATCTCAGATATTCGAATATATCGAGGTTGCCTATGTCCGGATCACGAACACCACTGCTATGGGCTGCGTTTTTTGCTGCGGCCAGTTCTTTTGGTTTGCCCGCGATGGCCCAGGATACTGAAGCCCCGCAAACCTTGTTTACTAACGTGCACGTATTTGATGGGGTAAGCGAACAGCGCATCGAGAATGCCAGCGTGCTGGTCGAGGGTAACCTGATAAAATCCGTCTCGACCGATACGATCGATGCGCCGAACGCCACGGTTGTTGATGGGGGCGGTCGGACCTTGTCGCCAGGTTTCATTGAGCTTCATGCGCATCTTATGCTGATGGGGCCAACCCTTCCTGCAATGGAGGCCAACACAACCTGGGAGGATTTTGCCATTCACGGGGCCAGAATGGCCGAGATGTACCTGATGCAGGGGTTCACCACCGTTAGGGACGCGGGTGGCGCCAATGGCGGACTTCGCCGCGCCATCGACGCGGGGCAGATTGTTGGTCCCCGATATTTTCCCTCTGGCGCTTTCATAGGAACGCGCGGTGGTCACGCCGACTTTGCCAATTTCACGGCACCTCCCGGATCGGATACCAATATGGGCCGTTTGAACATGGCGCAGGAAGTGAGCGGCGTGGATGACGTTTACAAATTCGCGCGAAACAATTTCCGTATGGGCGCAACGCAGCTGAAGTTCATGCAATCTGGCGGTGTCGTTTCGGCGTTCGATCCGTGGCAATTGCTTGCCGGGTCTCGCGAAGAAATTGAAGCCGCTGTGCAGGTTGCAAATGAGTATGGCAGTTACGTCATGGCGCACTCTTACCGCAAAGAGGCGATCCTGAGCGCCTTGGAAGCCGGGGTGATGTCGATCGAACACGGGTTCTCGTTTGACTGTGAGATTGCCGAGGTCATGAACGCGAAGGGGGCTTACATCACCACAAACCTGACCGCATTTGATCCGGGCTTGCTTGAAATCCCCGCGGTTGCAAACGTGCCCGCCAGCCTGGCTAAGGCTAAGTCCGCATCGGCAACTTTTGCAGGCTACATCGACAACATGAAGGAGTGCCCGGTAAAGCGTGGGTTCCAGACCGACTGCGTTGGATCTGTCGAGGCATGCAACATTCAAATCGCTTATGAAAAGCACCTGAACAACGAGTTTTTCGGCCCCTATACGTCGATGGTTACGCTGACCTCGACAGGCGGCGAAGTTGTTGCTTTGTCCGGTGATTTCATGAACCCGTATACTGGCGGCAAACTGGGTGTGATCGAACAAGGTGCCTATGCGGATATTCTGCTGATTGATGGTAACCCGCTCGAGGATTTCTCGGTCACTGGAACCGGCAATCAGTGGTTTGGTGCGGACCCGCGACCAGACAGCCCTGAGACCATCCGTTTGATCATGAAAGACGGCGTCATCTACAAAAATACGTTGGACTGATTTAAGGTAGATGCACCGAAACAAGCGATGTATCGGAGGGCGCGGATGAAAGCCTTTTACACGATGGTCACAGCGGTCGCACTGACCCTAGCCGGTTCTGCTGCAATCGCGGCTCCGGGTGGCGTTATTGACTGGTCCGATTTGCCGGACCCATCGGTTCAGGCTTTCAAGGACCCATACAGGGAACTCAGCCCGGAAATGTTCGATGACGTACTGTTCGTCGTTCGTATGCGTAGCAGGCTGCAGCAGGATGTCGGCAGCGCAGAGGAACGGCACAAATGGCAAGAGCTTCTGACCGAGACCGAAGATGCCCTTGCAGCTGGCGGAGTCGATGTCGATTGGTTACTGGCCCAGCGGCAAGTTGTGACCGAACGGCGTGAATTGGCCGCAACAGCGGGAAATCCACTGATCGACGGGCAAACGATCACACTTGCAGGGTTTGCAATACCGGCACCTGCAGATGCGGACGGTCGGCCTGTGGCCTATCTGGTGCCGGAACGGGGCATGTGCAGCCACATGCCTCCGCCGCCGCCAAATCAGATGATCCGGGTACGGTTGGACGGGGATTGGACCCCCAGCTTTTTCCATGAACCTGTGCGGTTGACGGGAAAGCTGACCATAGCCCCTTCGGATCAAAGAATGATGGTCGTGGATGGCTTGATGCCCATGCACGCGACCTTTCAATTGGATGCCGACAGCGCCGAGACACTGGAAACCCGCGGCGACAGCCTTGAATGGACGCAGAGCGGTGCCAACCGCCTTCGCGGGGCAGGCAATCGCAAGACCGGCGGCAATAAGGCGTCCGAATGATCAGAGCTTCGATTGCCACGCTGCTGCTTCTTGTTTGCACAAGCGGGGCTTGGGCGCAGGGTTTGTCCGGACCTTCTTCTGTTGGGGCCGAACTAGAACCCGGTGATGGGCTGACAGATCCGCAGTATCGTTCGGATTTTCCGAAAAACATTGCGCCGCGATGGTTTCGTTGGAAAGACGGTCTGGCCGAGAACGGTTTTCGGTTCAACTTCGACTACTTGGCATTGGGTCAATCCACGAACGCTGATTTGGGGACCGGTGAAGCGGCCAGCGGTATCGCGCGGTTGTATGGCAACTGGCAGGCAACCGAACGAGGCTCTTTGACGTTCAAAATCGAGCATCGCCATAAATATACGGAAGTTGCGCCACAGTTTCTGGGGTTGGACGGCGGGGCGCTGTCCATCACGGGCACAGCATTCAACGACAGTGGCTTATTGTTGACCAACCTGTTCTGGACCCAAAGGGCAGATGATGGTGCATGGACATTGCAGATAGGCCAAATCGACGTCACCGATTTTGTAGATGTCTATGGGCTGGTCAGCCCCTATAGCGGTTTTCAGAACCTTGCCTTCAACACGAATCCGACAATCAACGCCCCCAATCCAGGGTTGGGGATTGCCGGCGGCTTGAAGCTGAGCAGCAATCTATACGCCGTAGCCAGTGTAGCCGACGCCAATGCAGATCCTTCGGACCCGAGTTTTGACGTGTTCAGCGACGGTAATCTCTTCAAGTCGTTAGAGCTTGGCTACACGTCCAGTTTCGACCGCATCTATTTTGACAACGTCCACCTGACCCTGTGGCACGCCGATGCCGCTGATGATGGCAGCCGCGCTGAGGATTATGGCGCAGCCTTTTCCGCTGCTTGGTTCGTGGATAACAAATGGATGCCATTCTTGCGCGCTGGCGCGGCGAAAGGAACTGCAGCATTGTACGACCGCTCTGTTTCAGCGGGGGTCGGATATTTCGGTCGCAACACGGATCTTGCCGGGCTGGGTTTGAACTGGGCCGAAGCGCGTGGCGTCGATGGGGATCAGTTCACGGTTGAAGCGTTCTACCGCTTCTCGATTTCACCGGGCCTGCAGATCACACCGTCTTTGCAGTTCATCGAAAACCCTTTGTTGAACCAGGAGCAATCCAGCGTAACGTTGATCGGCCTGCGAACACGGATCGTTTTCTGACAAAGAAAGTCCAGTGCTTCGGCGTTGAAGATGCTCGGAGATAACCTGTTTCAATGCTCCAGCTCACGATTCTGGGGGTTGGTTGCCTTCGGAAACGAGTTTTTCCGCAAAATCGTATTTTTCCGTCAAAAAAATTTGCACAATTTCAATCGGTTATGCCTGCCTACGGGAAACCCCCAATTCCTGAAAACAAGTCGATTCGTTAACTTTAAATCATCCAAAGATTTACTGCGGACAATACCACTTTTCCCCGATGAGGGGCTGGCTACTTACCCCCTCGGCCGGCCCCTCAACCGCCTTTTTCAAGCCCCTTTCCCGAAAATTTGCCACTAACCTTGTACTGCCTCCAGCACGAGTGCAGGCAACTTGTGCGTGTCATCGTAGCTGAAGTTGTGCGGGATCTCTGCAACCGGGGTCTTTCTGTAGCCTTCCGAAAACAGCAGGAAGGGTACTTTGGCACGGTATGCAGTTTCGGCATCCACCTCGCTGTCGCCGACATAAAGACGCGGGCCGGCATTGGCGACGGCATTGAAGCTCGCTTCAAGGTGCGCGGGATCAGGTTTGCGAACAGCCAGTGTATCGCCGCCAAATACAGTGTCGAAGTGTTGAGCCAGATCCAGCGCCTCTAAGATATGTCGCGCCGGGGCCTCGGGTTTGTTCGTGCATACACCCAAAACGCAACCCATTTCGCGCAGTTTCGCCAGCGCTTGTGGAACGCCGGGGTACGGGATCGTTTTCTCGCTGGAGGCGGCAGAGTAATGGGCCAGCGTCAGTTTGGTCAATTCTCCATGCCGCCCGATCGGCAGGTCGTGATGGCGGATCATTCGCTCGACCAGTTTTGGCAGGCCATTACCCACAAATTGTTTGATTGTGCTTTCTGGCAGGGGGGCGATGCCGATATCCAGCAATGTCCGGTTGGCCGCCGCAGCAATGTCCGGAAGGCTGTCCACCAGCGTTCCATCCAAGTCGAACATGATTGTCGCGGTCATCGGTATTCCCGTCTGTAAATGAGTGTGAACCAGACCTAGCCTGCATGAAATCTCGACGCAATTACCCCGAGACCGTGTTTTCCGAGGAACGGGGTTGACATACCTGACTAAATTAATCAGATTAGCGTCAAGATCCCTTCAGCCAACCCGGTTCGGGTCAGCCATATTGTTGAAAGCGCGAACAAATTAAGGCCCTTCGCCCGAGAACCTACTGGAGTTGTCCTGATGAATGTGCAGAATCCAAATGCCAGCCAGTCCTATGCGGTGTCCATGCTCCCGGCCCACAAAGCCGAAGATTTGACCAAGGGTGGCAACTTGGCCCATATCGAACTGGGCGATCAACTTTACACACTGCGTATCACACGCGCCGGCAAGCTGATCCTGACGAAATGAGCGCGCCTTCCTCGCGCGGCGGGGCTGCGGTTGGGCGTCTGTCCGACCTCAGCCCGATCGAAGTTGGCGCCGTTATGTATCTGCGTTTATGGAGCGAAAGCCCCCAGGCGCGTGCGGATGCAGCAAGCGATTTCGAAATCGCGCTCGGTCTGGACCAGGGGCGGGCGGCGATGATGACGCTGGACCGTCTGTGCGGGCTGTGTGCTCATCACGGTCGTCGTCCCTTGGTGCGGCACGGGTTGGGCTGTTCCTGCCTCGGCGCAGATGAGAACTGCTTTGCGCAGATGATTGCTGCGGCGTCAGAAGGTGCGCGGGAAGACGCCATGATGATGGCATCCCTTATCGTTCGGCCCGACTTTGCCCCGGCGTTGGCATCGCTGTCCGAAGAGATGGGCATGGTACTGCGCCGCATGACCGCGTCGATACCCCTGCCGACCACAGGGCATAAGTCCCCCTCGGCCGTGTTGCATTAAGCAGCAGGCAACTTAAAAACCCCGGCGTATCAGAGTCGGGGTTTTTTTGCTTCAGCAGCACCCGCATCCAGCGTGATGATGATCGTGATCGCAGGCCGGCGCGGGGGCATAGTCACCAACCTCGGACAGTACGTCGCGCAAGGCCCATAGGATCATGTCGACGTCTTCCGCCTCGATGGTCAGGGGCGGGCGAATTTTCAGGATGTTATCTTTGGGACCCTCACTGCCGATTAGGATACGGTGATCACGCATCCGATTCTTGACGTAGCTGCAGATCTCGGTGCCCTCGGAATTGTCTGGATTGATCAGCTCCACACCCAGAAACAAGCCCATGCCACGCACGTCTCCTACACAGCTGAAATCGGCTTCAATCTGTCGGAGCCCGTCCATCAGCCGCAAGCCCATGTCGCGGGCGTTGCCTTGAAGGCCTTCGTCATCGACGATATCCAACACCTCTTTGCCAATCCGGCAAGACAGGTTGGAGCCGCCGAAGGTCGAAAAGAACTCGATCCCGTTGTTGAAACTGTCCGCGATGGCCTTGGTCGTAACGAGAACACCCAGCGGATGGCCGTTACCGATGGGCTTGCCCATAACAACGATATCCGGCAGCGCGCCCTGATGTTCAAAGCCGAAATAGTAGTCACCAAGGCGACCAAGGCCGGTCTGAACCTCATCCGCAATGCATACGCCGCCTGCTGCGCGGATCTTATCGTATACCGCTGGCAGATATCCTTTGGGTGGGATGATCTGACCGCCAACCGAGGGGAAGGTTTCTGCAATAAAGCCAGCCAGCCCTTGGCCTTTGTCCTGTAGCGCGGCGATAGCCGGATCCACGAGGTCAGCGAATTTCTGGGCGCGATCAGGATCGTCGCGCTTGTACGAGCCACGAAAATCGTCTGCAACCTCGACCAGTTCGACCCAATCCGCCTGACCGATCCCGCCCGGCTTTTTGAACTTGTAAGCCGAGATTGCCACCGCTGCATTGGTATTGCCGTGATAGCCGTGGTCCGGCGTAACAATTCCCTTGGCTCCGGTATGTGCCCGGGCCAATCGCAAGGCCAGTTCGTTTGCCTCGGTACCCGAGTTTACGAAGAAGCAGACCTCAAAATGATCGGGCAGTTTGGACAGGATCTTGTCGGCAAACGCTGTTTGCGCCGGGTGCAGGTAGCGTGTGTTCGAATTCATCCGTTTCAGCTGATCTGCTGCCACGGCCTGAATGCGTGGGTGAGCATGGCCCACATGCGGGACGTTGTTGTAGGCGTCCAGGTAGGGGCGACCCCACTCATCAAAAAGGTGGTGTTTCCACCCGCGCACCAGCATGACCGGATCGTCATAGGTCAGGCTCAGGTTTCCGCCGAAATGATCATGCCGCCCTTGCAGGATCGCCTGTTTGTCGGTCGGGCGATAGAACACCTTGTCATCCGGCAGGTTCAGCAGGGCTGCGGGGTTGGGGCAAACGGCGTGCCACAGCTCCATCTCATCCGGATCGCCGACACCAGGCCAATCGTTTTGCATCCCGTCCGTAGTCAAAGCCAGGTGGAAATGCACATGCGGGGCCCAGCCTCCATTTTGCGTAGAATTCCCCAGTCGAGCAAAGGCGGCACCTTGCGCCACGGGATCACCGGGCTTTAGCCGCCCACAAACCTCGGGGTCCAGATGACCATAGAGGGTATAGAACGGATCGCCTTCAGGCGTTTCATGGTGCAAGATCACGACACCGCCGTAGTCCAGGTGGGCATTGCGGTTTTCAACGGCTTCGACCCGACCGCTCATCGGCGCATGCAAGATGGTTTCGGCGGGGGCGAATATGTCCACTGCCAAATGCACCGTCCGTCGGTCAGAAGCTTTCCACGGCCCTTTGCGGAACGCAGGCTCGGCATAGATCAGGCGGGGTTCATTGTAATAGCCTAGCCAGAGGCCTTCTCCGAACTCCTCACCCACGCGCGCGGCTTCACCCAGCGGCATGTTGAAGGGGTTCTGTGGCCATGTTGAATTCTCGACCGACAGCGATCCCATTGGAACTTCACTTAGGTCCTGGTCGAACATTTGGGCGAACTGACCGCGATGTTCAGAGAGATAGGCATGGATGCGTTCAGCCCCGTCCGTCACGGACAATCCGCATCCAGCGCGCAACCGCGCGGACATCAGACCGCCATTGATTGCATTGTTCTCCAGGAACCGCCATGCGGGGGCCTGACTGATTGTCACGTAAGGATCATCCGGGTTCTCGGACGCCATTAGGGTCGAGTTGACCACCGACACCGCCAGCCGCATCCGCAGCAGTGGCCAGATCAGATCAACCTCGTCAGCCCGCAACCGGTTTGCGGCGTGATAGCCGCGAACCAGCGCTGTCAGCGCGCGCTCAGGCTTTGGATGGTCCAGAACGATGTAAGCTGCGGCAATCGCCAGATCGCAGATACGCGGCGCGGCGCACATGTCCCCCAAATCAATCAGGCCCGAGACTGTCTGGCGCTGCCCCAACTCTCCGTCGACCAAGATGTTGTAGTCGTTAGCATCATTGTGGATTGCCTGTTTCGGCAGGCTGGCCAAACGGTCCGAAATCGTATCGAAACCAGCGCAAATCTCGGACAACATGGCCTGTCGCGCCGGATCTGTGATGGCGTCCAGCTTGTCCGCGATCCAGCCCGCTTGCGTAAGGTCCCATTTGAAATCCGGGCGGTGCAGTCCTTCGTGGTCAAATCGCTCCAACGCCCTGCCGGTTGCCCCCAAAACGCGGCCCAGCTTCATGATCAGTTCTTCGGGCTTCGGTGCCGCCTTGGCATAGCATTGGCCCGGCAAGCACTCGAGCAGCCAAGCCAGTCGTGGCTGCCCATCCTGATCCGAGATTTCCGGTAGCAGCGCACCGTTGATGTCAGGGAAAACAGCAGGAAAGGGAAGCCCCGGAGCCTCGGCAGCGAGGTGTTCCAAAGCCTTGATCTGCAGGTCAATGAACTCGACCTCGCAGTCTGCGCGCATGACTTTCAGCACATAGTTTTGGCCGTTGGTGGCCCTGGCCAGAAAGTTGAGGTCATATTCGCCGTCCAGTCGGGTCAGCTTAGCCTCATGCCCCCATTGGGTGCGTAGGGCGCGAGCCCAGAAATCCGTCGGCTCAACCATGTTTGCAGTCCTTTAGTCCAGCGCGCGCAGGCGTTTGAAGAGCGAGGATGTGTCCCAGCGCCCACCACCCAGTTTCTGAACATCTTTGTAAAACTGATCGACCAGCGCGGTCACGGGCAGCGAAGCCCCCGTTTCATTGGCCGTGTCCAAACAGATGCCAAGATCCTTACGCATCCAGTCCACCGCAAACCCATGATCGAAATGGTCATCCAGCATCGTTTCATACCGGTTCGCCATCTGCCAACTGCCTGCCGCGCCCTGGCTGATCACTTCGACGACCGACCGGCCGTCCAGCCCTGCTTTCTCGGCAAAGTGCAATGCCTCGCTGAGGCCTTGCACCAAGCCGGCAATAGCGATCTGGTTACACATTTTGGTCATTTGACCCGCGCCGCTGTCGCCAATGCGACGGCAAATCTTGGAATAGACCTGCATGATCGGTTCTGCCGCATCATAAGCCGCCTGATCTCCGCCGCACATGATCGACAGGACTGCGTTTTCGGCTCCTGCCTGGCCGCCGGAGATTGGGGCGTCCACAAAAGCAATGCCACGGGTTGCTCCTGCGTCGTAAAGCTCGCGCGTCACCTTGGCGGAAACGGTCGTGTGGTCGACAAAAATCGCGCTGTCCGACATACCGTTGAACGCACCGTTCTCACCCGTGCAAACCATGCGCAGGTCATCGTCATTTCCGACGCAAGCCATAACGAATTCTGCACCCTCTGCAGCTTCGCGCGGCGTCGCAGCCATCGAACCGCCGTGTTGGGCGACCCAGGCTTCGGCCTTTGCCGCGGTGCGATTAAATACGGTGACATCGTGCCCGGCGGCCTGCAGGTGACCGGCCATGGGATAGCCCATGACGCCCAGACCCAGAAACGCGACTTTTGCCATTTGGTGATCCTCTCTGCTGTCCGGTGCCTGTCTTTTTTCAGCAGGCCGGAGTGTTTAGCAGAGACAAAGCAAAGCTGCGCCCAAAGGGCAACCCCGCGTCACGCCTTGCCGCCCAAATCCTGTAGGATCGGGCAATCGGGCCGGTCATCTCCCGCACAGGCGTCAATAAGGTGGCCAAGCGTATCTCGCATCGCGTTTAGATCGGCAATCTTGGCTTCGATTTGGGCCATATGCGCGCGGGCTACCTTTTTAACATCGGCACTGGCACGGGTTTCATCCTCGTAGAGTGCCATCAATGTGCGGCAATCCTCGATCGTGAAACCCAAGGCGCGGGCGCGGCCCAAAAAGTTCAGCTTGTGCACATCTTGGCTGCGGAATCGGCGGTAACCGTTGTCATCGCGCAGTGGTTTGATCAGCCCGATATCCTCGTAGTAGCGGATCGTTTTCGCGGGCAGACCTGTCTGGTTTGAAACGTCGCCGATATTCATGAGGTCACCGTTTGCGTTGAATGGCCTTGCGGAGTGTCAGGCAGGCTGGCACGGACGCGTCGCAAACGTAGTGCATTCGAGACGACAAAGACACTCGACAACGCCATCGCCCCAGCGGCGAGGGCTGGTGACAAGAGGTGTCCGCTAAACGGGTAAAGAACACCTGCAGCAACCGGGATGAGCAGGATGTTATAGCCAAAGGCCCAGCCCAGGTTCTGCTTGATGTTGCGCATTGTCCTGCGGCTGATCTCAACCGCATTAACGACACCGCGCAAATCACCAGACATGAGCACCACGTCAGCGGTTTCAATCGCCACGTCAGTGCCGGTTCCAATCGCGATACCGATATCCGCCGCCGCCAATGCAGGGGCGTCGTTGATACCATCCCCGACAAAAGCCACAGAGCCGAACGTGTCGCGCAACGCATTAATCGCGGACAGCTTGCCATCAGGCAGTACCTCGGCCGTGACATGATCGATGCCCAGATTGCCTGCCAAAGCCTGCGCCGTACGAGCGTTGTCGCCCGTCACCATCGCCAATGTCAGCCCCATCTCGTGCAGACGTTCCAGCGCCTGCACAGTGCCGGGTTTGATTGGGTCCGCCACTGCCAGCATCGCAGCAGCTTGTCCGTCGATGGCCACAAACAAGGGTGTCGCGCCTTCGGCTGCGCGCTGGTTGGCCTCAGCCATCAGCTCTTGCATGACGGCAATGTTGTTCTGCTCCATCAGTCTGGCCGATCCGATCAGCAGCTTTTGCCTCTCGACTATGGCCTGAACACCCAGACCGGTGAGTGATTCAAAACCCGTAATATTGGGCAAATCTGATGGCCCGGCGCGGGTGATGGCCGAGGCGATGGGATGCTCTGAACGTGACTCGACTGCGGCTGCCAAACGCAAAACGTCGTCGCGGTCAAAGTCGTTCACGGTCTTAACGCCGGCAAGCTCCGGCCGCCCTTGCGTGAGTGTCCCGGTTTTGTCCAAAGCCACTACTTTGACCTGTTGCAATTGCTGCAACGCATCGCCTTTGCGGAACAGCACACCCAGCTCTGCTGCGCGACCGGTACCAACCATAATCGAGGTTGGTGTCGCCAGGCCCATGGCACAGGGACAGGCGATGATCAAAACCGAAACCCCGGCGACCATGGCCATTGGCAATGTCGGTTCAGGGCCAAACACCAACCAGACCGCTATCGTCAGCAAAGCCACTGCGATCACCACCGGAACGAACCTTGCAGTAATTTGATCGACCAGACCCTGTATCGGCAGTTTCGCCCCCTGCGCCTGTTCGACCATATGTATGACCTGAGCCAGAACCGTGTCGGCACCAACACGCGTTGCGCGCACGCGCAGCGCACCGGTGCCGTTCACCGTGCCGCCAACGACCTGATCCGAGGATGCTTTGCCCACCGGCACCGGTTCGCCTGTGATCATGCTTTCATCCACATAAGAGTTGCCGTCCAGAACCTCGGCATCCACGGGAACCCGCTCACCCGGGCGGATCTGCAGAATATCTCCCACCGCGATATCGGCGATGGGTCGATCAAAGAAGTTGCCGTCCTGTTCTACCCTTGCCGTTTTGGGCTGTAACCCGACCAGCTTACGGATCGCCGCGCCAGTCCGGCCTTTAGCGCGCGCCTCCATGACGCGGCCCAGCAGGATAAGGACCACGATGACCGATGCGGCCTCGAAATATACATTGGCGCTGCCCTGTGGCAGGATTTGCGGGGCGAAGGTTGCGGTGACCGAGAATAAGTAGGCGGCCCCCGTTCCCAGGGCGACCAGCGCGTTCATATCGGGCGATCCTCGCATCAATGACGGAATGCCTTTGACGTAAAACACACGCCCGGGGCCAGCCAAAATGACGGAGGTCAGAGCAAACTGCACAAGGTGACTGGATTGCGTGCCGATCGTGGCATGAACCCAATGATGGAAGGCGGGGATCATGTGCCCACCCATTTCCAAAATAAATACCGGCAATGCGAGCACGGCTGCCAAGATCGTCGCGCGAGTCAGCGCATGGGTTTCATTGGCGTTCGTGTGATTTGCGGGCGTATCCGGCACGCCGTCCGCCACACGTGCGGGGTATCCGACAGCTTCGGACAAATTGGCCAGTTTTTGCGGATCGGTAGCCCCGTCGATAAACGTGACCACAGCGGTTTCGGTTGCAAGATTAACTTGCGCATCAACGACAGCAGGGTCAGCTTTCAGCGCTTTTTCAATCTTGGCCACGCAGGATGCACAATTCATCCCGCCGACTTTCAGGGTCGTCTGTTTGCTGATCGCTGGGTATCCGGCGTCGCTCAGGGCGTTCGTCAACGCGTTGATTGGCCTGGTATGCGTGATCTGAGCCGTTTCTGTTGCGAAATTGACCGAAGCCTCGGTCACGCCTGGTACCGCTTTCAAAGCGGCCTCGGCTCGTCCCACACAAGACGCGCAGGACATGCCCGAAATTTTGAGTTGAGTGATTTGCGGCGTAGTCATGCGACTCATCCTGAATTGACTTTCATCCACCAGATGGGGGTTCCAGTCACGGGAAGGTCAAGGGCAAACAGAGGTTTTCTTTTTATTTCCCGGAACGCGCGCTATCGGGTCGATAGCGTTTCTAGCAGGAGCGTGTTGTAAACCGCCGGTGGCGAGGTGCGCACAGCCTGGGGTGACGCAAAAAACGCCAACATCAGAGCGGCCGTGGCCAAGACAAAACCAACGAGGCAAAAACTGGCGACATTCAATGTGGACCGTTTCATCGGGAATGTCCTTGTTCAAGATAAGCAGATAAATTTTTGCCGTTGCTGGATCAGGAAAGGCTTGCCAGCTCTTGCTTCAGTTTCTCATTTTCGGCCTGAAGTTGCGCCAATTGCTGCCCTAGTGAATTAAGATGCGGCCGAAGCTCGGCCTCGGTAAATCGGGGCGTAATGTGGCGTGGGCAATTCCAATCCAATCCCTCAACCCGGATGATTACAGCGCGTTCAGCTGGGGCATCGGCGCCATCCGGGTATAGGCTGGTCGCTGCGGTTTCGCCTTCAGTGAACTCGACCCTGCCAAGGATTTTCAGGCGGCGCCGGTTGGCGTAATCCATAAGGATCATCGCCACCCGGTTGTTTCCGTCCAGATTCCCGCGCGAGATATACTGCTTGTTGCCGGAAAAATCGGCATACCCGATTGTCTGCGGTCCCAGAACCTTGAGAAACCCGATCGGGCCACCGCGGTATTGCACATATGGCCAACCGGTCTCGGACACGGTGGATTGATAGAACCCGTCCCGCGCTTCGATAAAGGCTTTTTCGGGCTCACCGATTTCATGACCCTGCTGCGGGCCGCTTTCGATGAATTTTGCATAGGTTTTGGCAGATCCCATTCGCTCCTGATGGGCGCGGACGGCGGGGGTAAAGGTCAGTTCTGAAAAAGCGCGGGGCATGAGATGTCCTTTCAAAGTCCCAGTTCGGACAGGCCAGGATGATCATCGGGCCGAGGGCCGTGCGACCAGAAAAATAATCGTTCAGCTTCAGCAATAGGCAGATCGTTCAACGATGCGTGGCGTTCAGCCATTCGACCATCTTGTGCAAATTGCCAGTTTTCGTTGCCATAAGACCGGAACCACTGACCGCTGTCGTCCCGCCATTCATATGCATAGCGCACCGCAATTCGGTCACCGGAATAGGCCCACAGCTCTTTGATCAGCCGATATTCCAGTTCCTTGTGCCATTTGCGAGTTAGAAACGCATGGATGTCTGCATGCCCGCTCAGGAATTCCGCCCGATTACGCCACCGGCTGTCTTCAGTGTAGGCCGGGGTAACAACATCCGCGTCACGGCTGTTCCAGGCGTTTTCCGCCATCCGCACTTTTTGCGTTGCGGTTTCCAGTGTGAACGGGGGCAAAGGGGGACGAGTCATTTACAAGTCTTTCAAGTCAGTGAGGCTGCCAACAAAGCGATTGTCAAAAGAAGGGGGACGTATTGGGGCGGGAATGGTCTGCTGCGGGATTTCATTGGTTTACTCCGGAGGTTTACAGATCGGTACACTATGAGCTCAATGTGTACAGATCGGTAACCTTTTTCAAGTATTGAGCTGAATTAATTTGATCCCAAATCTGAGTTTCTGATGAGGAGTGAATGAAAACAGTAGGTTAGGCTGTTTTTGTTGCAGCCATCGCTGCAGTGCATTATGTACCGATCAGTACATACAGGAGCTGACTGATGCGCCCGAACAAACGTGACGAGCTGGTCCGCAAGGCTTTGCAGGTCTTCTATCGTGACGGATTTCACGCCACCGGCATGGACAAGCTGGTGGTTGAAACAGGCGTGTCAAAAACGTCGATGTACAAGCATTTCCGCACAAAGGAAGAACTCATCCTGGCGGCTTTGCGGCTACGAAATGAGAGTTTTCGCGACTGGTTTATGGCCCGGATAGATGAGCTAGCAGATACGCCCGCTGAACGGTTGATTGCCAGTTTCGATGCGCTGGGCGAGTGGTTTCAGGAGGACAGCTTTCGCGGATGCATGTTCATCAAGGCGGGCGCAGAGTATCAAGAACAGGACCACCCGATCCATGTGCAAGCTGCCGAGCACAAGCGTCTGATGCTTGAGTTTCTGACCGATCTGGCCCGCAAGGCGGGCGCGCGCGACCCCAAGGCACTAGGCTGCCAGCTACTGCTGTTGCAAGAGGGCGCAATCGTAACGGCCGTTCTGGTCAAAAGCTGCGACCCCGCGCAAGATGCCAAGGCAGCGGCGCGGGTTCTGTTGGAAAACGCCTTGGCTTAACCGGATTTAAACCTGTGAACGTAGTGTCTTGAGCAAAAAAGACGTTACGTTGCTATACTGTGGATGGGTTGGTTTGCAGGATGTCCAAAGTTACCCTTGTCGAAATTCGATTTGGGAGAAGCCTACATGTCGCTATTCAAGCCAACCGCCAACTGGGTCACCGAGGAACATCAGATGTTTGCCGAAATGGCAAACCGGTTCATGGATGACGAACTTGTTCCCAACATCGAACGTTGGAACCAGAACGGCGTCGTGGATCGCGACTTCTGGAATAAGGCCGGGGATATGGGGCTGATGGCAGGCGCAATCCCCGAGGAATATGGCGGTGTAGGCGGCGGGATCGGATTTGACGCGGTCACGTTATACGGCCAATCTGCGCGCGGCGATGCAGGCTGGGGGTTCGGGATTCAGTCTATCGTTATCCACTACCTGAACGCCTACGGCAGCGAGGATCAAAAGCACAAGTGGCTGCCCCGTCTGGCATCCGGTGAAATGGTGGGCGCTTTGGCCATGACCGAGCCGGGAACAGGTTCGGACGTTCAGTCCGTTCGCACCACGGCAGACAAAGACGGAAATTCCTATCGCCTAAACGGATCCAAGATCTTTATCACCAACGGCCAATCCGCCGATTTGATCCTGGTGGCCGCAAAGACGGATAAATCGCAAGGATCCAAGGGCGTTTCGCTGATCGCAGTTGAAACCGAGGGCGCAGAAGGATTCCGCCGGGGCCGTAACCTCAAGAAATTGGGGATGAAGGCCAATGATACGGCTGAGTTGTTCTTTGAAGACGTCAAGGTTCCCATGACCAACTTGATCGGTGCGGAAGAGGGGCAAGGCTTTTATCAGATGATGAAACAATTGCCGTGGGAACGTTTGACCATCGGCATCATGGCGCTGGGTGCGATCGACTTCGCAATTGCCGAGACTGTGCGCTATACGCAGGAGCGCAAGGCGTTTGGCCAGCGCGTTATGGACTTTCAAAACACGCGGTTCAAACTGGCCGAATGCAAGACCAAGGCCGAAGTGCTGCGCAGTTTCGTCAATGACTGCATCGCACAGCTTGAGGCGGGCACGTTGGATGCGGCGACGGCCTCGATGGTGAAATACTGGGGGTCAGAAGTGCAAAACGAGATCATGCACGAATGTCTTCAGCTTTTCGGTGGTTATGGGTTCATGATGGAATACCCGATTGCCCGGCTTTATGCGGATGCGCGGGTGCAAATGATTTACGGCGGTACCAACGAAATCATGAAAGAACTGATCGCCCGTTCGCTGGACAATTAATACACCCAAAAGGCTCCCGCCCATCGTCAACGTTTTACAAAAACGTTTTCTCCCGTTGGGCCGGGCAGTCGCGGTTGTGCTCGCACCTGCCCGGCCCACCTGCCGTCCACAGGACACAAGGCCGAAGGCCGCGCAGCTTTCGGCTGAGCCTTTTTCGCTCAGAATGGGCCAACCTGACCTTCCAACCAGATCCGAAACGACCGTAACGGCTCGGACTCAGGCTTCGATTGTGGCCAAACTAGAAAGAACTGCCCCAAGCTAATACGGGGTCCGTTCCAAGCCGGAACCAGCCGTTCGGATTTCAATTCGTTTTCAATCAGATAGCTGGGCAGTAGCGCCGCCCCCAATCCGTGGATCGTGGCCTGCACCATCGTCGAGAACTGATCGAACAGCATTCCCCGCATACCTGATGCATCCCGCCCTTGTGCGGCAAACCATCTTTCCCAGGCGTCCGGCCGGGTTTCAAGGTGCAGTAGGGGGGCTTTCATCAGCCAGCTCAGGTCCTGGTCGCCCCCGGGCAACAGCTCCGGTGCGCAGACCGGGACCACTTGTTCACGCATTATCGGCAGGTAATTTACCCCGGGCCAGTCCTTTTGGCCAAAGTGAATGGCCGCATCAAAATGCTCGGCCTCAAAATCAAACGGCTTGAGACATGTGTTCAGGTTCACGGTCACTTCGGGGTGACACCGGGCAAAATCCTGCAGGCGTGGTGCCAGCCAGTGCATTCCAAAAGCGGGTAGGATGGACAGGTTCAGCGATCCACCTGTTGGATTTGCCTTCAATTTCAGGGATGCCTGCGCTATCTGGTTTAGCGCCGTGCGCGCGACCAGAACATACTCTCGTGCGGCGGGGGTCAGGTGCAATCGCATCTGATTGCGTTGGATGAGCGCGACGCCCAACTGTTCCTCCATCGACTTGAGCTGTCGGCTGATCGCGCTTTGGGTCAGGGACAGTTCTTCGGCCGCAGCCGAAGCGCTGCCAAGGCGATCAACCGCTTCCAGCGCCAGGAGCGAAGGGATCGAGGGTAAGAACCGACGTGGTGCAATCATATGACTAATCCTCATACCTTTCACACGGAATATCACTGGTAATTGCCCCACACCAGCCTGATACAGAAGGTATGGATTCCAGCGTGGATGTGGAACAATGACCCTGACGAGCAGTCTTCAAAGAATTCAGCCGGCCAAGCGCCTTGAAGGGATTGAGTTATCTGAGATTGTCCGCATTTCAGAACATGCTGCACGTCTGCGCGCGCAAGGGGTCGACGTAGTTGCGCTTAGCACGGGTGAGCCCGATTTTCCCACACCAACGCATATAGTTGAGGCCGCGCATAGCGCGGCCGTCGCCGGCCAGACCCGCTACCCCGCGACGGCAGGAACGCCGGCTTTGCGCTCGGCGATCGCAGACGAGGCGGGTGTAGGTCCTGAGAACGTAATAATATCGACGGGCGCCAAGCAGGTGTTATCCGGCGCGATGCTGGCAACCCTCAACCCCGGTGACGAGGTGATCATGGCCGCTCCGTTTTGGACAAGCTATGCGGATATGGTCAGGCTGGCAGGGGGTGTTCCCGTGATCCTAAGCTGCCCATCCACGCAGATGTTCAAAATGACACCGGATCAGTTGGAGGCCGCGATCACCCCGCGCACGCGTTGGCTGATGCTGAATTCTCCGTCCAACCCAACGGGCGCGGTCTATTCCAAGGCTGAATTGCGGGCGTTGGGTGCTGTGCTGCGAAACTACCCGCAGGTCTGGGTGATTTCGGATGAGATTTATCAGCACCTGTCGTTTGTTCCTTTTACACCCTTTGTGCAAGCGGTCCCCGAGTTGGCGGATCGAACGTTGATCGTGAACGGTGTGTCCAAGGCCTATTCCATGACGGGCTGGCGTATTGGGTGGGGCGTCGGCCCGGTGGCGCTGATCAAGGCGATGGTTGCAGTGCAGGGGCAGATCACGTCGGGCGCGTGCTCGATTGCACAAGCGGCTGCATTGGCAGCTGTTACCGGCCCGCAGGATCTGCTGGCAGAACGCCGCCATGCAATGCAGGCTCGCCGTGATTTGGTTGTCAAAAGCCTAAACGCCGCCGGCTTGGAATGTGCCATGCCGGATGGTGCGTTCTACGTCTTTCCCAAGAGCCCCGCGAAGATGTCCGTTGATCATGAATTTTGCAGCTACTTGCTGAATGAAGCAGGCGTTGCCCTGGTGCCCGGACGGGCGTTTGGGATGCCGGGGCATCTGCGGCTTTCTTTTGCCTATGCCACCGAAAGCCTGCAAGAAGGGGTGCGCCGTATCGCGGGCGCCATCGCTCAACTATGACCAAGTAAGACCGGGATACATCCTATGGACCGCGCTCAGATCGTTCACCAAAACTTCCTGACCCGTGTCGCCAATCGCGACTTTCCCAACGGTGCAGGACCGCGACAAGGGCTGAGCAAGACTGATGCGGTGTCGCTGTACCGGTCACAAGTCCTCAGCCGCGCCTTGGACCGCACCAGCAGGGCGATGCAGAAGGCCGGGCAGGGGTTCTATACCATCGGCTCATCAGGGCACGAAGGGATGGCCGCCGTGGCGCACGCAATGCGCCCAACAGATATTGCCTTTCTTCACTACCGGGATGCGGCGTTCCAGATCGCTCGTGCCGAACAGGTGCCGGGCCAGCAGATCGCATGGGACATGCTGTTGAGCTTCGCCTGCTCGAAAGAGGATCCAACCTCAGGCGGACGGCATAAAGTGCTGGGGTCCAAGGCGCTGACGATTCCGCCGCAGACCTCGACCATCGCCAGCCATTTGCCAAAGGCCGTGGGCGCGGCTTACGCGCTGGGTGCGGCGCGGCGGCATGATCCGGAACACCGGGAACTGCCTTTGGACGGGATCGCGATGTGCTCTTTCGGCGACGCATCGGCCAACCATTCCACGGCGCAGGGTGCGATCAACACGGCTGGTTGGACCAGCGTACAATCGACCCCATTGCCGCTGCTTTTCGTTTGCGAGGATAACGGGATCGGAATCTCGGTCAGAACGCCCAAGGGCTGGATACAGGCATCGATGGAGCATCGCCCGGGGATCAAGTATTTTCAGGCCAATGGTCTGGATATCTTTGAGACTTACGCCGTGTCCAAGGAGGCTGCCGAGTACGTCCGCACCCGCCGCAAACCGGCTTTCCTTCATTTGAAAACGGTGCGCCTTTACGGTCATGCAGGCGCCGATGTGCCAACGACCTACATGCCCAAAGCCGAAGTTGAGGCCGATGAAGCTAACGATCCTCTGCTCCACACGGTGCGATTGCTGGATCAGGCTGATGCGCTGTCCCCGGATCAGGCGTTGAAAATTTACGAGGACACCTGCGCCCGGACAGACCGCGTGGCTGCCGAAGCTGCGACGCGTCCCCATCTGGCCAACGCGTCCGAGGTCATGGCCAGCCTGATTCCACCCAAGCGCGCCTGCAAACCCACCAACGGTCCAAGTACCGAGGCGCGCGCCAATGCCTTTGGTGGGGACATGCGGGCAATGCAAGATCCGCAACCGATGAGCCGCCTGATCAATTGGGCGCTGACAGATCTGATGCTGCAGCACGGTGAAATCGTGTGTATGGGTGAAGATGTTGGCCGCAAGGGTGGCGTCTATGGCGTGACCCAGAAATTGCAGCAGCGCTTTGGTTCGGATCGGGTGATCGACACGTTGTTGGACGAACAATCTATTCTGGGGCTCGCAATCGGAATGGGGCACAACGGGTTTGTCCCGATCCCCGAAATCCAATTCCTCGCTTATTTGCACAATGCCGAGGACCAGATCAGAGGCGAGGCCGCAACCTTGCCGTTCTTCTCGAACGGACAGTTCACCAATCCGATGGTTCTGCGCATAGCGGGGCTTGGGTATCAGAAAGGATTCGGCGGGCATTTCCACAATGACAATTCTCTGGCTGTCCTGCGTGACATTCCCGGCGTGATCATTGCCTGCCCGTCAACAGGTGCGGATGCGGCGCAGATGTTGCGTGAATGTGTGCGTCTGGCGCGTGAAGAACAGCGGGTGGTGGTTTTTCTGGAACCTATTGCCCTATATCCCATGCGTGACCTGCACGATGCACAAGACGCAGGCTGGATGACGGCCTATCCGTCGCCGGACAAGAGTACTGCGTTGGGCGAAATCGGCGTGCATGGCGAGGGGACAGATTTGGCTATCGTCACCTATGGTAATGGGCATTATCTTTCGAAACAGGCTCTGCCCGAATTGGAGGCGGCGGGCCTGAAAACCCGCATCATCGACATGCGTTGGCTGGCACCGCTTCCCGTTGATGCGCTGCGTGAGGCAACCAAGTCCTGCAAACACGTTCTGATCGTCGACGAGTGCCGCCGCACTGGCAGTCAGTCTGAGGCATTGATGACCTTTTTCGCGGAAAACAGCCCCACGGCTTCAACCGCGCGCGTCGTGGCCGAGGATTGCTTTATCGCCACTGGTCCCGCCTATGCGGCCCCGTTGCCTTCGAAGGATGGGATTGTCGCTGCTGCACTTAGTCTGACCGGAGGCCGCTCATGACCCGAACAGCGGTCGTCATCTGCCCCGGACGGGGGACCTATAACAAGCCCGAGCTTGGCTATCTGCATCGCCACTACGCGCATCAGACGGAGATGTTTCATAGCTTCGACGCTATACGCGCCGAAGCGGGGCAGGAGGCTGTAACTGCCCTGGACAGTGCAGCGCGCTACACGGTTTCCAAATATTCAAAAGGAGACATCGCTTCCCCTCTCATCTACGCAGCCTCGCTGGCAGACTCGCAGACGCTGGCCGATGATATCGAGGTGGTTGCAGTCACCGGAAACTCGATGGGGTGGTACATCGCGCTGGCCGCCGCTGGAGCGTTGTCCGCTGAGGCTGGTTTCAAGGTCGTGAACACCATGGGCACGCTGATGCAGGATCACTTGATTGGCGGTCAGCTTGTTTATCCTTTTGTCGGTGACGACTGGTTGGATGATGCCGCGCGCAAGACCGAGTTGATCGCGGATGTGGACCGCATCAACGCAATTCAAGGTCATGATCTGGCGTTATCCATTGATCTTGGCGGAATGCTGGTTCTGGCCGGCAACGAAAAGGGGCTGCTGGCATTCGAGGCGTCGCAACCCAAGGTGCAGGATCGTTTCCCGATACGGTTGCCAAACCATGCTGCGTTTCACACGGCCTTGCAGGCACCAGTTGCCGCCGAAGGGCGTGCGCGTCTGGACACAGAATTGTTCGGACAGCCTGAACGCCCCCTGATCGACGGTCGTGGAAAGATCTGGTGGCCTGGTGCCACAGATACTGCGGCGCTGTGGGACTATACGTTAGGCCATCAGGTGACCGAACCATATGACTTCACCCGCGCGATCCAGACTGCTGCGCATGAGTTTGCGCCGGATTTGTTCATTGTCACCGGTCCTGGCGCGACCTTGGGTGGTGCAGTCGCGCAATCCCTGGTTCTGGCGAATTGGCGCGGCATGGCAGATAAGACCGCGTTTCAGGCCCAGCAGGAAGCTCGGCCCTTCCTAATTGCAATGGGGCGCGAGGATCAAAGAGCCCTTGCAACAGGTTAACGCCGCCCTGATGATCCGCGCAATTTGAAGGAGCGCGAAGTGAGCGACCACAACCAATCCCTTTGGCTGAAAACATGCCGCGAACACGTCGAACCCGCGATATCGACCAGTGACATCACTGTTGATCTGGCGGTGATCGGCGGCGGCTACACCGGCTGTTCTGCAGCCCTGACTGCAGCCAAAGCAGGTGCCACGGTCTGCGTGCTTGAGGCGGATGAGATTGGTCACGGCGGCTCGGGTCGAAATGTCGGGTTGGCGAATGCAGGGCTGTGGTTGCCGCCCGCCGAGATTCGCGCGCATTTGGGTGACATGGTTGGGGACCAGTTGATTGACCTTCTGGCCGCTGCTCCAACTGAAGTATTCAACCTGATCGACCAGCACGACATAGGGTGCGAACCGGTTCGAAATGGAACACTGCATTGTGCGCATTCTGCGGCGGGCTTACGGGATTTGCAGGCCCGCCACGCACAACTTAGCGCTGCTGGCGCACCGGTTGAGTTGCTTTCTGCAGACCTGACCGAGCAACGTACAGGAAGTGTGGTATTTCATGGTGCCATGTTTGACCCACGCGCGGGGACAATTCAGCCGTTGGCCTACGTGCGAGGCCTGGCACGTGCTGCGGCCGAAGCCGGTGCATTGATCTGCACACGAAGCCCGGTTCGGTCTATGGAACATGTCGATGGAACCTGGATGCTAAAAACATCGCAGCGCACGGTGCGTGCAAAGTCGGTGGTGCAGGCAACCAACGCCTATCACCGCGACCTGAGTGCATCGGCCCCCGCATATGTGCCGGTCTATTACTTTCAATACGCGACAGCCCCGTTGTCGGACAGTCTTCGCGCCAGCATTTTGCCGGGCGGCGAGGGGTGCTGGGACACAGATCTGATCATGACCTCGTTCCGAATGGATCATGAGGGGCGGTTTATCATTGGGGCTATGGGTGATCTGGATCGGGCAGGAGGTGCGTTTCACAAAAGCTGGATCAAACGCAAGCTGGCTCAGCTGTACCCTCAACTGGCTGATCGGCCGTTGGTCGAAGGATGGCATGGCCGCATCGCTATGACTTCGGATCACATCCCCAAGATCACACGGATTGGCCCTAATGCCTTATCCGTCCACGGCTATTCCGGACGTGGGATCGGACCTGGGACCGTCTTTGGCCGTCTTGTTGCCGAGAGCCTGCTGCAGGACGACCCAGGTCTGTTACCAGTGCCTGCCGTCGTTGAATATCAGGAAAACTGGACAGTCCTGCGCCGCGCGTATTTTGAAACTGGCGCGGCGCTGACACATTTTTTTAAGGCACGGTTCTGAGGTTAGACCGCGCGGGTAATGCCGCCATCCACCCGTATGTTCTGACCAGTGATATAGCCGCCACCCTCTGACGCGAGCATTGCCACGACCGAGGCGATTTCATCATAGCTGCGTCCGTAGCGGCCCAACGGGATGCGTGCACGGAATTCCTCTTTTTCAGGCAGGCTGTCGATGAACCCGGGCAAGACGTTGTTCATCCTTATGTTGTCGGCCGCATATTTGTCTGAAAATAGCTTGGTGAAGGCAGCAAGGCCTGCGCGGAACACGCCTGAGGTTGGGAATACCGGGTCGGGTTCGAACGCGGCGAAGGTCGAAATGTTGACGATGGATCCACCGCCTTGATTCTGCATGATCGGTGTCACCAACCGAGTTGGTCGGACGGCATTCATAAAATAGACATCCATGCCGGTGTGCCAGTCTTCGTCCGTCAGTTCCAGCACTGGCGCGCGCGGGCCGTGAC
The DNA here is from genome assembly GCF_013032505.1 of Ruegeria atlantica. Classification (GTDB taxonomy): domain Bacteria; phylum Pseudomonadota; class Alphaproteobacteria; order Rhodobacterales; family Rhodobacteraceae; genus Ruegeria; species Ruegeria atlantica_F. Next base: position 1,460,404 of record NZ_WQCG01000001.1, on the reverse strand, counting down.
CGGCCGAGTTGACCAGCACATCAATGCGCCCCCAATGAGTCATCGCTGCATCGATCAGTTTCTGCAGGTCATCCGTGGACTGGTTCGAACCGGTCACGCCTACACCACCCAGTTCCCGCGCCAAAGCTTCACCTTTACCTGACGAAGACAAGATGCCAACTTTAAAGCCGTCTGCAGCAAGCCTACGTGCTGAATCCGCGCCCATTCCGCTGCCGCCTGCTGTTACCAGCGCCACTTTGCTCATGTGATTTCTCCATTCCTTGATGGCATAAGGATGGGCTTTGGCGGACAGATTGACCAATCAGTTCTGCTGCGTTTATGCTGTAGAAAATCTACAGGGTATTGTAATGGCCGCGCTTCCACCGCTGAATGCTTTAAGGGCTTTCGAAGCTTCTGCACGTCATCTGAACTTTCGTTTGGCTGCCGAGGAATTGAATGTCACCCAGGGGGCCGTCGCCCAGCAAGTGCGCGGGCTTGAGGCGCGGTTGGCCGTGACGCTGTTTGACCGCCTGCCACGTGGACTTGCTCTGACTGAGGCCGGGCGCAGGTTTCATACACCTTTGCGCCGGGCTTTCCGACTGATCGAAGACGCTGTCGAAGGTTTGTCGGAGGACAGGCAAATCACCATTTCTGTCACGCCAAGCTTCGCTTCGAAATGGCTGGTTCCCCGTCTTCAGGACTTTACCCGTCATTACCCGGACATTGCCGTCCAGGTCGACGCGCGGGAAAGGCTTGCGGAATTCCAGAGGGACGGCGTCGACATTGCCGTTCGCCAAGGGCGCGCGCCGTTCGGGTCGGGCCTGGTCGCCGAACCTTTGTTCTCGACAGTCTTCGTCCCGGTTTGCAACCCTCAGTTAGCGACTGCGATTTCCAAGACTGCGGACCTGACAAAGCACACGCTGCTGAATGACACGCATGGGCTGTGGCCCCTGTTCTTGCAGCGAGCAGGAATCACGGGCAAGCCGAAGATGATGAGTTTCAGTCAAACAAGTCTCGCCATCGACGCCGCCGTGTCGGGCCAGGGTATCGCGCTGGCTAATGAGCCGCTTGTTTCCGCCCAGTTGGCCGCGGGTCAGTTGGTGCGCCCGATCCCAGACGAACTGGTCGAAGATCTGGGGTTTTATATCGTGGCACCCAATCAACCTCGGCAGCCAGCGTTGGTCGCTTTGATGAAAGAATGGTTGCTGTCTCAGTCCTGAAGCGTTGATGCGATGGCTTCGATCCTGTCACGCAGCCAGCGATGTGCCGGATCGTTGGACGACCGCTGATGCCAGACCATGAAGATCGAGACAGGCTCGCATGTGAAAGGCAAAGGCGCACAATCCAACGCATTGAGAGGACCGCGCTTCATCAGTGCCGTATCGGTGGAAATCAGATCGCCGCCTTTTACAAACGAGGTTATGGCGTTGAAGTGCGGCAGGGTGACCGTGGGGGGCCTGATCTGGTTTTGATCGACGCCCCGCATAACTGCGCGCGAGCTGCGGCCGTCGGAAAATCGCACTTCGACGTGTTCGGTTTCGCAATAGGTTTCCCAGCTGTCCGGAGGAGATCGCCGCGTGCCATCATAATAGATCATCAGCGGACTGCTGAGGATGCGCTTTTGAAAGATGTCCGGCCCATCCGGCGGCAAAGGCGACAACATCAATTGACATCGGTCACTGCGTAGAAGCTCGGGGTCCGGAACACCAGAGGGGATAAATCCTAACCCCAATCGAACACCTTCGGCCCGAACCGTTTGCAGCAATTGCGGGAAGATCAATTCCCTTGGCATGTCATTAGTGGCGATGTGAAAGGCCATCTCCTCGGACAGGGGATCGAACGGGCGATCCTCGGTCAGCGCGCGCATGTTGTCCAAGACCTGCTGCACTTGGTCTTTCAAGGACAGTGCGCGTTCGGTGGGGGTCAGGCCTTGCCCCGATCTGACGAATAAGGGATCGCCCAGAACCAACCGGAGTTTGGACAGGGTGTGGCTGATGGCTGATTGTGTCACGCCAAGCCGATCTGCGGCTTTGGACACCGAGTTTTCCTCGAGAATGGTCAGGAAGACCCTGAGGACTTTGCCATCCAGATCCATGAAATCTATTTTGCTCATACCGTTTATGATTATTCATGAATGGATTTGCTGTCCATGCCGCAGTAGGTGACATTCACAGATTAGGAGGCGCGCGATGGGGATCCGCTTTTTTTCGGATAAGAACCGGCCGGTTCACATGGGACCTTATCCATTAGAACGGTTGGCACGTCAGAACGCCGTGCCGGATTTGTCTGCCGTGCAGCCGATGCCCATGCTCAGTTTTCACAGGCCGGACCAGCCCGAAAGCATTGTTAACGCTATGGGTGAATTCCAGGCGATGATGGACACAATTCGCGACGGGTTCGTGAATGCTGTGCCCTCTGAAATTCCGGCTGACCTGACCGCACGCGCGCATCACCTGAAAGCCTTTGGCTATTTCAATGATGCGTCGATGATGGGTTGCGGACCCTTGCCCGCAGAGGCGCTGCTGTCCGAGCCGCGCCGTAACCCGGACATTGACCGTCTGTCCCATGCGCTGAAGACACGGCAGACCAAGACGCTGGCGTCGGGCATAGATGTCATCATGGCCGACCTTAAGGAAAGTATGGAGGCGGCGCCCAAGCCGATGGACAAGCATCGCCACGCCATCGTCTTTCTGTATGAACACAACCGTGATCCGAGCGCGGACGAGCCCGGCTCGGATTGGATCATAGATGCGCAGGATCATCGTTCCTGTTTGCTGGCGACCGAAAATGCGGTGGTGATTGCCAACTATATCCGTTTGTTGGGATTCGACGCGCGGGCGCATACCGCAATGTCGTCAGAGGTTGATCTGGGCAAGCTTGCGGTGGCGGCGGGGTTGGCGACAGTCGAGGATGGCGAAGTCGTTGTCCCGTGGGTAGGCAAGCGGTTTGGTCTGGCGGCCGTGACGACCGAGATGGAGATCGCACATGATACCCCTCTGCAACCGATGGCCCAGCAACCGTGGTTTCGCACGCAGGGCCCGGCGTGGTGGCTGGGAACGGGATTTGCCAAGAACGCTTTGAACCGCGATCCCTATGCTAAACGGCGTTACATGGATGGGTCGCACCCGTTCGAAAGGCTCAAACGCGTAGAGGACCCGACGACATATATCGACGAAGAGAATGTTGCCCGCGTCCCTAAGCGCGCTGACATGTTTGCCCGTGCCCAGTTTGGGGATATGGGGAAATCGCTGCAGGATGCGGCCAAGGGTGGGCATTACGTGCGCAAGGCCGCCCCCAGCTTCGCGCAACGCCGTTCTCTAGGGGCATTTGTGTTGTTGCAGGACGGCGAAAGCGCAGATGGCCCTTGTCCGCACGATGCCGTCCGAAATGCCGCGAATATCAAGGCCGCAACCTATTTTCTTGGCGTTGATGCCTTGGGCCTCAGTCGGTGTCCGGAATGGGCGTGGTATTCCCACGACGCAACCGGAGAAGAGATCATCCCGCTGCACGATCAGGCCATCAGCATGATCATCGATCAGGGCTATGAAACGATGGAGGGCGCAAGCGGTGACGACTGGATCAGCGTTGCCCAGTCGATGCGGGCCTATCTGCGGTTTTCACTTTTGGGTGGTGTGATCGCGCAGCAGATCCGCAACCTCGGTTACAAGGCCAAAGCGCATACGGTTATGGACGGCGAAGTCTTGCAGCCGCCACTATTGCTGTTGTCCGGATTGGGAGAAGTCAGCCGGATAGGCGAAGTCATCCTGAACCCGTATCTCGGTCCCCGGCTCAAGTCCGGTGCAGTGACGACTGACATGCCAATGGAACATGACAAGCCGATTGATTTTGGTCTGCAGACCTTCTGTGAAAGCTGCAACAAATGCGCGCGCGAATGCCCTTCGGGGGCAATCACCGCAGGGCCAAAGCTTATGTTTAACGGCTATGAGATCTGGAAATCCGACAGCCAGAAATGCGCAACCTACCGCGTGACCACACCGGGCGGTGCAATGTGCGGTCGCTGCATGAAAACCTGCCCGTGGAACCTTGAAGGCATCTTCAAGGAACGACCTTTCCGTTGGGCTGCGATGAATATCCCCCAGGCCGCGCCAGCCCTGGCAAAGCTGGACGATGCCGTGGGCAACGGGGGTCTGAACGACACCAAAAAATGGTGGTGGGATATCGAGTTGCAGGCGGATGGAGCCTATCGTCCGACGGAACACCCGCTGAACAGGCGTGATCTGCAAAAAGATCTGGATCTGAGATACGAAGATCAGACCCTCGCCGTTTATCCCGCCTATCTGGCCCCGCATCCCTGGCCCTATCCATTTGCGATGGATCGCGAGGCAGGGATCGCGGCTTACGAGGCGTTGGTCAGTGCTGATGAATACAAGACCCGTAAGACTGCGGGCGACATGTCAGTTATCCATCGCTACCAGATTGCCGGAGACGCGCCGGTGATGCGGGTTGCGGTGACCAAAGTCGACAAAATGACTGCTGATGTAACGAAGTATGAATTCTCACCGCTGGACGGTGCGCCCCTGCCGGGATGGACAGCGGGCGCACATCTGGACGTGTTGGTTGCGCCCGAATTCCTGCGCCAGTATTCGATGTCAGGTGATCCGTCGGACGCGTCCGCCTATCAGATCGGCGTCCTGCGCGAGGACGATGGGCGCGGCGGTTCGGCCCTGTTGCACCGTATCTTCAGTGAGGGGCGCAAGGTCTTTATCTCGAAGCCGATCAACCATTTCGAACTGGACGAAACTGCAACCAAGACCTTCTTGATGGGTGGCGGGATCGGGATCACGCCGATGATCGCATTCGCACACCGCCTGCACGCGCTGGGAAAGCCGTTCGAGTTACATTACTCCGCCAGCACCCGTGCCGGGGCCGGGTACCTCGTTGATCTGGCCGCGATGCCCTGGGCAGATCATGTGCATTACCATTTCTCAGATGAGGGCACGCGTGCTGACCTCGACACCGTCTTGTCGGGCTATCGCGATGGATGGCACGTTTATACCTGTGGACCGGATCGGTACATGGACGGGGTGATCCAGGCGGCAGAACGCCAAGGTTTCCCGGATGACGCCCGGCATCTTGAGTATTTCTCAGTCCCCGAACAGCCGGAATACCAGAACCACCCCTTCTCGCTGAAGTTGGCAAAGTCCGGCAGGGAACTCGCTGTCCCCAAGGATAAAGACGCGGCACAGGTTCTGAATGAAGCAGGCATTCACGTGGATGTGAAATGCGCCGATGGTATCTGTGGCGTCTGTAAATGCGGCGTTGTTTCGGGCGATATTGAGCATCGGGATTTTGTCCTTTCGAACAAACAACGCGAAGATGCGATCATTCTGTGCCAAAGCCGCGCCGCTGAACCTGACGGTGTGATCGAACTCGACCTCTGATCCGAGGTCTGAAAACGACCGTGTGAATCACAAAAATTGGTCGTTCCAGCCATGGACGCCGTGGGGTTGCTGCACTAACGTCCCCTGCGAACCCCAGTGAATCCTGATCAACAGGTGCGAGGTATTTTCATGGATTATCACAGCCCCGCCAGCTTTGCCGAGGCGTCGGCACTGGCCGCAAACGCGACGGGCATCACACGTTTTCTGGCGGGTGGTACCGATGTTCTGGTGCAGCTACGGTCAGAGTTGGTGACGCCCGATACGCTGATCGACATCAAAAAGATTGATGGCGTCAGTGACATCAACAGCAATGCCGACGGCAGCTGGACCCTCGGCGTCGCTGCTACCGGCGCAGAGATGAGCGAACATCCCGAACTGAGCCGGGACTGGCCAGGTGTTGTCGAAGCGATGGACCTGATCGGTTCGACTCAGGTGCAGGGGCGTGCGACCTTGACCGGCAACCTGTGCAACGGATCGCCTGCAGCGGATTCCGTGCCAGCCATGGTGGCAGCGGGTGTGACCGTCACGGTGACCGGTCCGGAGGGCGACCGAGAGGTTGCAGTCGAAGATATCCCGACCGGTCCCGGCAAGATATCTTTGGCCAAAGGTGAACTGATCTCGGCCGTCCACATTCCCGCCCGTGGCGAGAATGGTGGAGACGCCTATTTGCGGTTTATTCCGCGCACCGAAATGGACATTGCCGTTGTCGGCGTCGGTGTAAACCTTCGTCTGGACGGCGACACTGTCACCGAGGCTCGTGTTTCATTGGGTGCTGTTGCCCCGACCGTGCTGCTGGTCGAAGACTGCGCTAAAGCCATAATCGGCAGTACGCTGGATGATCCCGCGCTGGACGCGCTGGCTGCTGCGGCATCCGCCGCCTGCAACCCGATCGACGACAAACGCGGCACAATCGCATTCCGCACCGATGTCGCAGGCGTTCTGGCCAAGCGTGCCGCGAAAATCGCCTATGCCCGTGCGAAGGGAGAACAAGCATGAGCAAGTTCCACGTATCTACCACCGTAAATGGCGACACTGTCGAATACCTGTGCGATCCGCGGGAGACCCTGCTGGACTGTTTGCGCGACAAGCTGAACCTGACCGGCGCGAAAGAGGGCTGCGGGACCGGTGACTGCGGTGCGTGCTCGGTCTCAGTTGATGGCCGGCTGGTCTGCTCATGCCTGATGCTGGGGGTTGAAGCGGATGGTAAGTCCATCGAGACCGTCGAAGGCATCGCGGATGGTGACGTTCTGCACCCGCTGCAGCAGAAGTTCATCGAACATGCAGCGCTGCAGTGCGGTATCTGCACTCCGGGTATTCTGGTCGCGGCCAAGTCTCTGTTGGAAAAGAACCCCAACCCGACCGAAGAAGAAACCCGGTACTGGCTGGCGGGCAACCTTTGCCGCTGCACCGGTTATGACAAAATCATTCGCGCCGTCATGGAAACGGCAGAAGAACTGCGGGAGGCTTCGTAATGGCACTCGACGATCGCAAATCTGAATTCACTTTTGTTGGCACGCGACCGAACCGTCCGGATGGGTTGGACAAGGTTACGGGCCGCGCCAAGTTCGGGGCCGATATGTCGGCGCCCGGTATGTTGCACGGCGCGATCCTGCGCTCGCCTCACGCCCATGCGCGGATCGTGAAAATCGACACGTCGAAAGCCGAGGCGCATAAGGATGTGAAAGCCGTCGTGACCCGCGCGGATTTTGCGGACGTCCCGTTCAAATCGGGACTGGAGGGCGAATTCTGGAACGTTCTGGAAAACGTTATGGCGGGCGAAAAGGCCCTGTATGACGGTCACGCCGTTGTCGCTGTTGCTGCTACGTCTGCCCTTGCAGCGCGCGATGCGCTCAAGCTGATTGAGGTCGAATACCAGGTGCTGCCTCACGTTACAGATGTGGACAAGGCGATGGCCTCAGATGCGCCTGTCATTCGCGAAGGGGCGGCGGATTACTCGGTGCCTGAAGGCATGCACCCGAACGTCGTTCGCTACCATGAAAGTGGGCACGGCGATGTCGAAGCCGGTTTTGCCGAGGCCGATCTGGTCATCGAAGACAGCTTTGTCACCGAAGCTACCCATCAGGGCTATATCGAACCCCATGCCTGTTTGGGCATGTTGGGAAATGACGGTAAGGGTGAGCTGTGGTGCACGACCCAGGGGCACTGGATCGCACAGAAGACATGCGCGGCGCTGCTGGGTATCGAAACCTCGCAACTGCGCGTGACCGCGTCCGAGATTGGTGGTGGCTTCGGCGGCAAAACGACCGTCTTTATCGAACCCGTTGCGCTGGCGCTCAGCCGCAAGGCCAACCGCCCCGTCAAGGTTGTGATGACCCGATCCGAAGTGTTTCGGGCAACTGGCCCCACGTCTTCGGCGTCTATGGACATCAAGATCGGGATGAAGAAGGACGGCACCATTTCCGCCGCTCAGGGCGTGTTTCGCCTGCAGGGTGGCGCGTTTCCTGGTGCGCCGGGTGACATGACGGCCATGTGTGCGTTTGCGCCGTACAATCTGACCAACGTCAAACAGATTGGCTATGACGTTATGGCCAACCGGCCGAAACAGGCTGCCTACCGTGCACCGGGTGCCCCCATGGGTGCATTCGCCGTTGAATCGGTGATCGATGAACTGTGCAAAAAGCTGGGCCTCGATCCTGTTGATGTGCGTCTGAAGAACGCCGCGCATGAGGGCACCAAGGCTAGCTATGGCCCACGTTATGAGCGCATCGGTCTGGTTGAGACGTTGGAAGCCGCCAAGGCGCATCCGCATTACTCGGCCCCGCTGAAGCCAGGGCAGGGGCGCGGCATCTCCTGTGGGTTCTGGTTTAACCACGGTGGTGAAACTTCGGTCTCGCTATCTCTGTCCGAGGACGGTTCGGCCCAGTTGATGGTCGGTACGCCGGACATCGGCGGCTCGCGTGCATCTATGGCACTGATGGCGGCTGAGGTTCTCGGTATTCCCTACGAAAACATCCGGGTGACCATCGCCGATACAGCGACGCTTGGGTACAACGACGTCAGCCACGGCTCTCGCGTGACCTACGCCTCCGGTCTGGCAACCATCAAAGCAGCCAAACACGCGGTCGAAAAACTGTGCGAACGTGCGGCGGCCAGCTGGGGAATTCCGACGGACGCAGTCAAATGGGAAAACGGCTGTGCGGTGCCCTCTGGCCCCAATGCCGGTGATTTCGATCCGCGGCCACTGGCTGATATCACGGCTCATATGGGCTCGACAGGCGGACCGATCTCAGGCCATTTTGAAGCGACCCCGGAAGGCGCAGGCGTGTCGTTTGGCACTCATATCGTTGATGCCGAGGTTGATCCGGAAACCGGCAAGACCTCGATCACCCGCTACACGGTCATCCAGGATGCCGGGAAGGCGATTCACCCGACCTATGTGGAAGGCCAGTATCAGGGCGGTGCCGCGCAAGGTATCGGCTGGGCGCTGAACGAAGAGTATATCTACGGCGATGACGGTCGCCTGCAGAACTCGATCTTCCTCGACTATCGCATCCCCGTTGCCAGTGACCTGCCGATGATCGACACGGTGATTGTCGAAGTGCCCAACCCCGGTCACCCCTTCGGTGTACGAGGCGTCGGCGAGACAGGCATCGTGCCGCCTCTGGCCGCCATTGCCAACGCCGTGTCCCATGCGGCTGGCGTGCGCATGCGTCAGTTGCCGATGTCGCCGCCGCGTATTCTGGCCGCGCTCAAGGACGATGGTTGAGGTTCATCTCTGGTCCGGTCTCCGGTCATTGACCGGGGGCCAGCAGGTCGTCGAGGTTGAAGCCAAGACGACCGGCGACCTATTACGCGCATTGGTGCTGGCTCACCCACAGCTTCAAGGTCCTATTGATGCCGGCGTGTCGATTGCAATTGATGGCCGCGTCATCGCCACAGGGTTGACCGAGCCAATCCCTGAAGGCAGCGAGGTTTACCTGATGCAGCGGTTAAGAGGCGGTTAGGCCTCTGGCGACCACGGTTCGCGCCCAACCATGCGGTCGGCCTCGGCAGTGATATCGTTCATATGCTGCTCAAGGCTTTGGCGCAGCTCCTCGATTTTCTCTTCAGACGCTTTGCGAGGCACGGTCTCGGTCCACTCGCTGCACAGAAAGACTCCTTTGTTCCGCCATGGGCGGGGCATCAAAAGACGATCCCATGTACCCGCTTCGCTGCCGTATTGTGCAGAAAAGGTGATCCCGAAGATTCGTTTGCCAGATGTGCGCGCCCAAACCAATGGCACCGTGGAAAGCACGCGCTCAGGTCCACGTGGTCCGTCAGCTGCGATGCCGATGGAAATCCCTTGTTTGATCTTACCGATCACTTCTCGCGACACGGCAACGTTGCTCTTGTGTTTGCTGGCCATGGCGATCGTGTCCATTCCGAACAACTTCTGCACCCGACCCACCATGCTGCCGGCCCGCGCAGACGAAGTGATTGAACAGATGCGCCCTTTGTCCAGCGGGAAGAAGTACGGCGACTGCGCCAGCCTTTGGTGCCACAGCACCACGATCACTGGTTCACCTTGTTCTGCCAGCTGGTCCAGTTCTTCATATCCGATGCGCTGCCACTTGGTGTTGCGATTGACCATCCGGATATAGCTGGCGATGCGGCGCGCGGCCCAGTTCAGAATGGCTTCGCTGTCGGCGATTTTTTTGCGGATACTCACGAATTGGGTCCCTCGTACTGGCCAAACCGTGTCTTATAGAACTAAACGCAGTTCGCAACTTGTTTGTGAGTTGGATTAGTCTACCGGAATCTGAAAAAGCCTCTTGAGTCCGCTGCGCGGCTGGCATATCTGATGCGCACCTTAGGGGTATAGCTCAGTTGGTAGAGCGACGGTCTCCAAAACCGTAGGTCGCGGGTTCGAACCCTGCTGCCCCTGCCATTCTTCCAATGAAAATCTGGAATCGGTGCAAGCCTTGTGGATTGCTCTTGTTCGTCGTGGCGCACAACTGCAGGCCGCTTCATGGACAATTATCGGATCGCTATGGTCAGACGAGCGAGGATTTTCGAGAGGTTGGATGTCTGCGAAAGGTTTTCAGAGCCCAGGCGCCGAGCCTGCCGTAAGGTTAACCCGATAAGAACACAGTGTTTTTACTTGATTTATTCGGTTTGTGTCAAAATACTGGCGAAAGTTTGTCGGCTTAGCGATGTCAAGTTTGAGGTAGTAGTGATGGCGTATGGTGAAGGTTCGGGACTGACGGAAGACCAAAAGAAGTGGGCCGAATGGACGATGCATCCTAAGAAGCGCAAGTTCAAACTAACCGACTATGCGTCTGTCGTAGTCATTGCCGCCTCTGTCGTTGTCGTAACCGGTGTCCATCACTACGTGATCTTCTAAATAATTCAGAAGTAAAGAGTTTTGATCTTTACTCGCCTTGTTTTTGGGGGGGTGAAGTCTGCAATCTTACTTTGTCCTGACATCGTTCCTCCCGCGGCCTGCTGTCAAAGGGTCAATCCCGGTTTCCTACGCCAGTAGAATGGCATATGGTCCTGCCCACAACAGACAGGCGGAAGAGGGTTCATGTCGCGCTTTGATGGTTACTTCCTGCGGCAACTGCTGATTCTGTTCGGCTTTTTCACTCTGGTATTGGTGGGGGTGTTCTGGATTACCCGTTCCGTCAGCCTGTTTGATCGCGTGATCAGCGGTGGACAACCCGCGATGGTGTTTCTGGAATTCACCGCACTGACCTTACCGACTTTGATCCGCACGGTGATGCCAATGGCGGTGTTTGCCGCGGCCGTCTATGCCACCAACCGCCTGAGTCGCGAAAGCGAGATGACGGTGATGCTGGCCACCGGAACCAGCCCCTGGAGATTAGCGCGTGCAGTGTTCGTATTCGGCATCCTGACCGGTCTGATGATGGCCGCGATCAGTGTTTTCCTGCGTCCGGCATCAGTGGATCGGTTAGACCAACGTCAAGCTGAGGTCGCCGGGGATGTTACCGCACAGCTATTGAATGAGGGTGAATTTCTGCACCCTGCGCAAGGCGTGACGGTCTACATCGGGGAAATCGATCTTGACGGGACGCTGTCCGAGGTTTTTGTCTCGGATCGCCGGGATGAAGAGAACCCGGTCAGCTACTCAAGTAAAACGGCCTATCTGGTCAACAATGGCACCGGCATTCACCTGGTGATGGTGGACGGGATTGCACTGCGTTTGAACCCTGAGAGCAGAGCGCTGTCTTCAACGCTTTTTGCGGATGCATCATATGACATTTCCGAGCTGACAAATTCGGACACAAATGCAATGCGGACTCTTGAGGCGATCCCAACGATCGAACTAATGCAGGGTCGTGATGGGATTCTGGCGAATGAGTATTTCTCGGAAGGGGAACTGATCGAAGAACTACATCAGCGCTTCTCGTGGATTGCCATCTGTATTGCTGTGGCAATGGCTGGGTTTTCAACGCTGATGTTGGGCAGCTTTTCGCGCTTTGGGCTATGGCCTCAGATATTTGGGGCCTTCACGATTTTGATCCTGTTGGAAGGTGTCCGGGGCTTTGTCTCGCCTGTCGTGATTGAAGATCCGAAACTGTGGATTTTACTCTATATTCCGGCCGCCATCGGTGTTCTGATCTCTTGCGTTTTCCTGCTGATCGCCGGGCGACCGCTAATTCGAGCCCGATCACGCGGGGCGAATGGCTCCTTGTCTCAGGCTTAACCCGTTTCACGCAATTCAGTCAGGCAGGCCATCACGTCGTCAAACGCCTCGCTATCTCGTCTGGTCACCAGATACAGCGGCAACATCAGATCCATTGCTTCGGCAACCGATACCACAGTGCCGTCGTTCAACTGATCCCGAATTACGTATTCCGGAAAGTAACCCGTACCGCCGCGCTTAAAAACATACCGCAAACCCATCATGCAATTTCCTAAAAAGAGCGTCTGTCCCGACGCTTTGCGCGCTGCCGAACGCACGTGGTCCTGATAGACTTCGCCCAATTCGAGATTTACGAAAACGGCATCTTCGGCCGCGTCGGGCGTTTCGACCAAGAGCAAACGCTCGGGCGCCAGTTCCTGGTACAGAACGCGCCGATCGGACGGCTTTTCGTGGGTCAGTGCCGCATCCAGCACATGCGTCGCAACGGCGTCGACCATGTTAAGGTCGTGATCGTAGTTCAGAGTCAGTAACAATTGTCCGTGCCGTTGCTCATAGCGAACGGCCAGATCAACCAGCAACGGATCCCAAATGCTGAGCTGCGCGCCAAGGCGCAAAGCCGCGCGGTGTGGTGTCTGGCCCGGCAATTCGTGCGAAGCGAACGACCATAACGACAACATCTGCTCGGCATAGGGGCGAAACTGTCGCCCGAACTCTGTCAGGTTGGTGCCACCTGCACCACGCGTAAACAGGGGCTTTCCGGTTTCCTCTTCGATCAGCTTGATCCGGGCGCTAACCGCAGTCTGAGTGACGTTGAGTTGCCGTGCAGCGGCATGGAACCCACCGGTGTCCGCCACGCATAGAAATGTCTCAATGGCTTTGATCTGCATGATGAAAGTATTTTTTCATCACAATGATAAAATCAATTCATTTTTTTGGACGACTGACCTCGACTATGCTGACGACAGCAGATCAGCCAGAGGAAATACCATGCTGGACAAAAGCCACAAACCCACCTGGACCAGTTTTGAAGAGGCAACCAAAGCCGATTGGGATGCGGTCATGGAGTATGAAGAGGCTTATAACGCGGCCCTTCCTGACCGTATTCTGGATGCGATCCGTTCGTTGGACGAGGCATGGACGCCTTACCCGGTGAACCGATACCAGCACAGCCTTCAGGCCGCGACGCGAGCCCATGAAGATGGCGCGGACGAGGAAATTGTGGTCGCCGCCCTGATCCACGACACCGGGGATATCCTGTCACCGTACAACCATGGTGAACTGTCAGCAGCGATGATGAAGCCGTATGTCAGCGAAAAGACCTATTGGATTTTGAAACATCATTGCGTGTTTCAGGGCTATTACTACAACCACCATCTTGGCGGGGACCGCAACGCCCGCGACAAGTATCGCGACAGCCCCTATTGGGAGGACTGCCGGTATTTCTGTCATGAATACGATCAGAAGGCTTTTGATCCGGACTATCCGACTAAACCGCTGGAGTTTTTTGAGCCTATGTTGCGCCGTGTCCTGAACAAGGGCGAAGGGCATATGGAGCTGAACGAAACGTCAGAAAGCTAACAGGCCGCCATCAGACGGTAGACGATCTGCGCGGCGGTAAAGTCCCAGGCGGCATTGCCGTCCGGGGCCAGTTCCACCACGTCGAAGCCCACACATTTTCTGCCCTTCAAGGCGTGCTCGACAAGTCGCAGAGCCTGATAATACCCCAATCCGCCTGGAACTGGTGTGCCGGTGGCGGGCATTTGCGATGGGTCCAGGCCGTCCACATCGAAACTGACATAGACCAGTTCGGGGAAGTCCTCGGGCAAATCGACGGCGTGGATATTGCCCGTGACCAGTTCCTCTGCATCTACGTGGAAGACGTGGTTCTTAAGGCGGCTTTGGGCCTCTTCGGTTGAGTACGCGCGGACGCCAAACTGAGCCAGCCGGACACCTTCCTCGGCCAACAAGTGCATCACGGAAGCGTGGGAATGCTTCTCGCCCTGATATGCATTGCGCAGGTCTGCATGAGCGTCGACTTGAACGATACCAATCGGTTGGTTAAGGGCGCGCGCCACGCCCATCACCGCACCGTAGCTAAGTGAATGCTCCCCGCCCAATGTGACCGGCACTTTGCCCGTGCGGATCGCAGCCTCGGTGCGCTGGGCAAGGCGTTCCATGATTTCGGACAGCGACGCGTCACAGTCCACGGGCTCTTCGGTGAAGATGCCTTCGACACAAGGCTCTGAATGACCGGTAATACGCTCCAGTTCATTGCTGGCCTCAATTATGGCGTCGGGACCTTTGGCAGTACCCGAGCCATAAGAAACCGTGCGTTCCAACGGCACCGGAATCACGCGAAAGCGTGCGTCCTCAGAGCGCTCGGATGCGGTCAGTTCACTGTCGAGGAAAATGCTCATGAGAGTCGGTCCTTAAAGTCTTCATAGCCGAACTGCTTGATGATCTTCAGTTCGTCTGTCTCGCTGTTCCACAAGGCGATGGTCGGCAGAGGAACACCGTTGAACGTGTTGGTCTTGACCATCGAATAGTGCGCCTGATCGAGGAAGGCAAAGCGCTGGCCGATTGCCAGTGGTCGATCCCATGTGTAATCGCCGATCACATCGCCCGCCAGGCAGGAGGGGCCACCTAATCTATAGGTGTGGCCTGTTTCTGCCTCGTTCATCAGGGCAGGGCGGTAGGGGGCTTCGATCACGTCGGGCATATGGCAGGTGGCCGAGATATCTGTAATCGCAAGGTCCATGCCGTTGGTAGGCAGGTCGAGGACTTCACCGATCAGGATGCCCGCATCCAGCGCCACGGCCTCACCGGGTTCGATATAGACGTCGATGTTGTACGTTTCGCGAATGTTTTTGATAAACGCCACCAGCCCTTCGCGGTCATAGTCATCACGGGTGATGTGGTGACCGCCGCCGAAGTTCAGCCATTTGAGCTGACCGAGGAACGGTTTGAGTCTCGATTCCACAGCAGACCATGTACGCTGCAATGGTTCGAAACCCTGTTCGCACAGCGTGTGCATATGCAGCCCGTCTACGCCAGTCATGGTTTCGGCGGACAGTTGACTGACTGGTGTTCCAAGGCGAGAGCAGGGCGCGCAAGGGTCGTATTTGGGAATCTCACCTTCGGAATGCTCCGGGTTGATGCGAAGGCCAACCTGAACGCCTGCGGCTCGGGCCTTGGCGAGGAAACGGTCCTTTTGCGCCGGAGAATTGAAAATGATGTGGTCGGAGAGGGACAGGATTTCGTCGATATCGGAATCCTTGTAACCCGCACAGAAGGTTGCGACTTCACCACCGTATTCTTCGCGACCCAAACGCGCCTCATAGATACCCGATGCGCATGTGCCACCAAGGTGTTGGCGCACCAGTGGGGACAACGCGAACATCGAGAATGCTTTGAGCGCGCTGAGCACATGCGCGCCGGATTGGCTGCCGATTTCGGACAGGATGGCCAGATTCCGTTCCACGGCCTTTTCGTCGACCACGAAGCAAGGGGTTGGCACGCGGCTAAGGTCGAACGCGCGGAAGGCGCCGGCGTCGCCCGCCTGTGTGGTCATCATTTCCGACACGGTTTGATCTCCGAACAGTGCGGAGGGCAGTGCCCTGCCGCGGGTGGGTGCGAAGCGCCCGCCCATAGGGGCGGTCGGGCGCTGCCCGGCGTTGCCGCCGGGCTAAGGCTCAGAACTCGACCGGGCCGTCGAGTTCGTGGACCTGCCACGGCAGGCCGTGCTCGTTCAGCATGTCCATGAAGTCATCCGGGTCGAGCTGTTCCATGTTCCACACGCCTGGTTCGTTCCAGTTGCCTTTCAGCACCTGCGCTGCACCGATCATGGCGGGGACACCGGTGGTGTAGCTGACCGCTTGTGATCCGACCTCTGCGTAACATTCTTCGTGATCGCAGATGTTGTAGATGTAATAGGTCTTCTCGCCCGAGCCATCCTTGGCTTGACCTGTGGCGATGTCGCCGATGCAAGCCTTGCCCTTGGTCTCTGCACCCAGATCGCCAGGATCGGGCAGCAGGGTTTTCAGGAACTGGATCGGGATGATTTCCTTGCCGTCATGCATTACCGGGTCGATGCGGGTCATGCCAACATTTTCCAAAACTTTGGCGTGTGTGATGTAGGCGTCGCCGAAGGTCATCCAAAAGCGGGCGCGTTCGATCTCGGGGAAGTGGGTCGAGAGCGACTCCAGTTCCTCGTGATACATCAGGTACATGTTTTTCTGGCCAATGGCGGGGAAGTCGAACTCGACCTTATGGGTCATGGCAGGGGAATGTTTCCACTCGCCGTTTTCCCAGTGACGCACTTCGGCCAGCACTTCACGCAGGTTGATTTCGGGATTGAAGTTGGTGGCAAATTCTTGGTCGTTGGACCCGCCATTTGCGTCCAGCACGTCGATTTGGCGGATGGTGTCCAGCTTGTGCTTTTTCAACCATTTCGCGAAGACGGATGTAACGCCCGGATCGAAGCCCGAGCCGAGGATGGCGGTCAGGCCAGCTTCTTTGAAGCGTTCCTGATAGGCCCACTGCCAGTGGTATTCAAACTTCGCCTCATCCTCGGGTTCGTAGTTTGCAGTGTCGAGGTAGTGGATCCCAGCCTCAAGACAGGCGTCCATCAGCACCAGATCCTGATAGGGCAGGGCGAGGTTCACCAGCAACTCGGCGCCGGTCTCCTTGATCAGCTTGACCGTGTCTTCGACCTTGTAGGCGTCCAGCTCAGCGGTCGCGATATCAACGCCCACACGCTCTTTCACCGCTTTGGCGATGGCATCGCATTTAGATTTGGTGCGGCTGGCCAGGGTGATTTCGGTGAAAATATCCGAATTCATCGCCATCTTGTGTACGGCTGCGTGGGATACGCCGCCCGCGCCGACAACCAGTGTTTTGCCACTCAAAGTTCCCATGGGGGTCATCTCCTCTCTGGGGTTATTCGTAATAGGTGTAGCCGTTGATCGAGTCGCGATAGGCGCTCATCAGGGTTTTGCGTTCGCTGGCTTTCAGAGTACCGGTCGAGATCGCTTCGTCCACCATTTTGCGGAAGGCGGCAACACAGTCGTGAGGGTCGAATTCCACATAGGACAGGACCTGGCTGATCGTGTCGCCCTCCTGCTCGTGTAGCAAGTCAAAGCCGCCATCTGTGCGCAGGTCAATGGTGACGACGTTGGTATCGCCGAACAGGTTGTGCAGATCGCCCAGCGTTTCCTGATAGGCCCCGACAAAGAAAACACCCATGAGGTATTCCTGATCTTCGGGTAGTGAGTGCACGGGCAGACTGGGCGAGACACCGTCGGCCAGAATGAACCGATCAATCTTCCCGTCGCTGTCGCAAGTGATGTCGGACAGCACCGCGCGACGATCAGGCGTTTGGTTCAGGCCCTGCAGGGGCACGATCGGGTGTAGCTGGTCGATCGCCCAGACATCAGGCAGTGACTGGAACAGTGAGAAGTTGCAGTGATAGATATCGGCCACTTTCTCGAGCTGATCATCCACATCCGTATCCAGATCATCGCTTGCGGCCAGCGTCTTGAGGCGGGCCATCAGCGACAGGTAAATTCGCTCGGCCCGCGCCATCTGACGCAGATCGACATAGCCGCGGCGGAACAGCGCGCGCAGCTCATTGCGATAGAAATTCGCGTCGTTCCAGCATTCCTGCAGGCGGTCGCTGCTGAGATAGCCGTTGATCGCCGCAAGATCTGAGACCAGATGGTGATCGTCCGCTTCGACCTTTGGTCCGTTGGGTGCGTCATACAAAGTGCTTTCCAGCACGTTGAACACCAGCATCGATGAGGTTGCCACCACGGCACGGCCGCTTTCGGTGACCAGCGTAGGGTGATCCACTTCGGCCTCGTCCATGGCATAGGCCACAGTTTCGACCACGTTGGCGCAATATTCCTCGACCGTGTAGTTGATCGAGTTCTCGGCGGCCTTCTTCTCACCCGTGTAGTCCACGCCCATGCCGCCGCCGAGGTCCAGATGGGTCAGCGGCACGCCCTCGCGGGTCAACTCGGTGTAGTACCGGCAGGCCTCGCCCACCGCGCGACGCACATCGTTGACGTCCTGCACCTGAGAGCCCAGATGCGAATGCTGAAGCTTCAGACAATGCAACAGGCCCGCGCCCTTCAGTTTGTCCACTGTGGCGACCAACTGGTCGGTGTTCATACCAAAGGCGGACCGGTCGCCCGAGCTTTCTTCCCACTTGCCACTGATCTGGTTCGTCAGTTTGACCCGCACGCCGATCAGGGGTTCGATGCCCAGCTCGTTGTAGACCTGGATCACTGTGTCAGCCTCTTTCGGGCTTTCCAGAACGATGACGGTGTTGAAGCCGATCTTGCGGCTAAGGATGGCCAGTTGGATGAACTCGGCATCCTTGACGCCGTTGCAGACAATCAACGCCTCAGGGGCGAGACGGTGCGCCAGCGCGACCACCAGTTCGGGTTTCGATCCGGCCTCGAGCCCGTAGTTGTACTTTTTGCCGAACTCGACGATCCGGTCGACGACTTGCGCCTGCTGGTTCACCTTTATCGGGAAGACACCGCGATAGGTGCCTTTGTAGCCAGTACGTGCGATCGCATCGCGAAAGCTTTCGTTGATATGGGAAATCTCGTGTTCCAGATACGAACTGACGCGCAGGATCATCGGCGCTTTGATGCCGCGTTCATCCAGATCACTGAGAATACCCGGTAAGCTGATCGCTTCAGCGTCGGGTGCCATGGGATTGCGCAGACCGATTTCGCCCTGCTCCGTCACCTCAATGAGATCTTTGCCCCATTTCTCAACTCCGTAGATGGAATGCGGTGCGTCGGGCGTGTGTTTCAATCAAGTCAGTCCTTGTAAGTCAGGGTGCCAGTTTCGCGCCCGCCAATACGGCAGCTATATGATTCTTCCAAGTGTAATCTATGGGGCGGAATTTTCCGAGTTCATGCAGCTGTGCGAATTGGGATCAGGTGGTTGTCCCATTGGCAATCAGCCCGGTTGGATATTTGGGCTTTGTTTGTGGACAATTGCCCGATGACACCAGTCCCGGTTGTGAACACAAACCCGTTTGATGCGGTGCCAAGGCCGCAAACATCCTCGTGCAGGAAGACGCCATCAAGCTGTCCATCCGCGACCCGAAAACGGTGCACGGCATTGCCGCGGGGACAGGTGATGGCGACTGTTTCGCCTGCACCGGAAAAGGCGATGCTGCCCGCATATCCCTGCAACGTACTTTGGTCACCGTCGGGCGCGCTGAGTAGCAGGGGCTTTTCGCCACGGCGATGCAAACCCAAGAGGGGAGGGTGTTGCGATGTATCGCCCTGCCATTGCATCGCGAACCCAATCAAACCATCAGGTCGCACGGCCAGATGGCGGATCGAGTTTTTGTGCAGCTCTTGTGGCAGTTCCACCTGCTCAAGAGCCCCGCCATATTGGTCAAGATAGGTCAGGCGCGGTTGCATCACAGGCAGGTTGAGTTTGGTTCTTCCTGTTTCTGGATGGGTTTCGATCCCGCCATTTGCCACAACCAATGTGCGCCCATCTGGCATCAGACGCATATCGTGGGGACCGACACCGCCCGAAGCGAACTCGCCAATTCGTGTGTAGTCATCCGTGTTCCAGACACCAATCACGCCCTGAACGGTCTCAAAATCGTTTTCGGTGGTGAACAGCCGCGTTCCATCTGTTGAGAACACGCCATGCCCATAGAAATGGCGGCTTTTCGGGGCTTCTAACACAGCGGTCTGTGTGCCGGTCGCGCAGTCGATGATGATTGCAAATGTTCCCGGACGGCGTGCAAAGGCCACCGCCTGCGCGTGGTGGGGATGCGCCGCCGCCGCGTGCCCGCGCGCGGGCAACGGCAGAGAAAACAGGATGTCGCCGCCCGTATCCAACCCGGCCAGCCGAAAAGTCCCATCCGGGAACAGTGCGGCGGCCAGATAATCCGGTGCGCCGACAGCGGACCATCCACGCAAGGGCGCAAGGCTGGCAGCAGCCAACCCAGCGAGAAAGCTTCGACGATTTGTCACGGTTCAATCCCCGTCCAGCGAGTTGAACCCGGCATTGATGCCCAGTGTGGGGCCAAGCTCGGTCGAGGCAATGGCGCGGATATCGTTGATGGATTGTTGCAGCGCCTCAACGCGGAGTCTTCCCTGTGGGGTTGCCACCCCGGCAAACGCCGGATCGTCCAGCGACTGCGCCCGATCGATGGCGGCGGCGAATGCGTCATCCAGATCGGCGGCGATGTCCGGGTGATCTGCCGCTAGACGCGCGGCAAGGTCACGCAGGGCGATCAAAGACAACTCCACATGGCGCAACGAACGTTCTGAACGCCGCGCTTCGGCGCGTTTGGGGCGGGGGCGATCGAAACTTCCCATTGGGCGACCAAGGCGGGTTTCAGCGGTGAATTCCAGACCAGTCGTCAGGGCCTTGTAAAGCTCTTGCATGGCTTCGTCTTCAGTCCGGTATGGACTGTTCTCACCCGGGCTTGCCAATGCGCGTGCGTAGTCCGCCCAGTCTGCATCAATTGCCGCGGCATTGCGGTTGATGTCTGCGGTTATGGCCTGCATTAGCGCGCAGCGATACTCGGCGCCGCCCAGATCGGTGAACCGTGGATCGTAGAGCATCAGTTCCAGCGCGAAAAAACCGCGTCCGGCCACGGAGGTTTCCGCAAAGGCATCCGGGGATTGAATGGCGGTATCCTCGGTAGAAATCAGGCCGGACAGGGCTTTAGGGGTGAATCCCTTGGTATCGGGCCAAAACGCCAACGCAAAAGCGCGGTCCTCGGCTTCGGATGGGCCAAAGCGCAGATGACCAACCGAAATCCAATCGTCAAACGCGTCGTTGTATGCATTGCGAAGCGGGGTCGAGTTCGGGTCACAATTCGCCCGCGCAGCATCAGCCAAAGCATTGGTGGAATCTGACAGGGCGGAATAGCCGGGTAGGATATGAGCCTCGATGGCGTCGGACAGGATCGGCCCACGATCTTGTGCGTTGGCGCCCAGAGGCATTGTCAGGGAAAGAGCAAGTACGAAGGCGCGCATGGGTCAAAGGCTTTCCAGAAAACGGATAAGGGCATCGCGGTCAGGCTTTGGCATCCCGACGACCGTGTCACGCGCTGTCTGCGCCTCACCGCCGTGCCACAGGATCGCCTCGAGCAACGATTGCGCCCGCCCATCATGTAGAAACTGCGTATGGCCTGACACCTGTTGGGTCAGGCCGATCCCCCAAAGTGGTGGTGTCCGCCATTCACGACCCGTGGCGCGGGCCTCGGGACGGTTATCGGCAAGCGCTTCGCCCATGTCGTGCAGCAGCAGGTCCGAATAGGGCCAGATCAACTGGAAGCTATGCTCGGGACGGTCTTCCATACGATGCGTCACGAATGAGGGCGTGTGGCACGATGCACACCCGGTGTCGTGGAACACCTGTTTGCCGCGCAATACCTGAGGATCGTCCGTATCGCGGCGGGCCGGTACACCCAGATTGCGGCTATAGAAGGCGACCAGATCCATGCCGACCTGGTCAATTTCAAAGTTCCGGTCGTCGCCATCGCCATGTGGAGCGTTTACGCATTCCGCCTGCGTCGCAGTGCAATCGCCGTGCGCAGCCGGATAGAGGGGGCTGGAAATGCCGATATCACCGGCAAAGGCTGCGGCGGATTGCTCCATTATTGTCGGCATGCCCGCCTTATGACCAAACCGGCCCATCATCGGCGCGCCATATTCAATTGCCCATACGATGTTAGGCCGGCCGGATATTCCGTCGCCGTCCTCATCTTCCGGGTCCGCATTCGCCAGCAGGTCTTCTACCGGGATCGCCTCGAGCAAGCCCAGGCCGATCATCTGCGGAGCCACGCGGGGGCTGATCATCGCGTCAGGGTGCAAAGGGCCATAACCCAGATCGGCAGCTTTGTAGGTAGGACGCCGCAAAGTGACGGTTTCCCCATCCGACATAGTGACGGGAACGTCATCGTAAGTGATATCCAACCGGTATTCTGCTGGGTGGCCGGGAAGGGCCAGATCCTGCATTTGCCCGCCGTAATTCGGTTCGGGAAGGGTGGCGATGTAGTTTTCGATCTCTGCGTATCCGTCCTCGGGAGTTCCAGGGATAGACACACGCAGGAACATCGAAATTGCGTTGTCATCGGGGCCGTTGGGCGTATGTCCGCGCCCGTCTTTGATGTGACAGCGTTGACAGGATCTTGCGTTATAAAGCGGCCCCAACCCATCTGAGGCCAGCGTGGAAGACGGGGAAGACACCCAGATCTTCTTGAACAGGCCGTTACCGACTTTGAAGTCGAGCTCCTGCTCGAAACTCAGGTTGCCAGAGGGCTGCGAAAAAGCATCTGCGTCGGTACGCGCTCGGACAGTCGCAGCACCTGCGGACAACTCTTCAAAACGCTGTGGCACACTGAAATCGTCAGGTGCATTTGTTACGCGCGCAATCCTTGCTTGTTCGTCTTCAGTTCTGGGAAGGTAGTTGAGATGAAGATCCCGCAGCTCTGCCGACAGGGATTGGGTGGCCGCAAGGGCGGCCACCGCCAAAAGGGCAAGCTTACTCGCCTTCGTCCATTTTCGATGCGTTAAGGTGCGCATAATTGGCTTCGCCAATCCTTTCGTGCAGGTCGAGCTGCGTTTCGAGGAAATCGATATGCCCTTCCTCATCCGCCAGCAATCCTTCAAACAGAGACATAGTGACGTAGTCGCCAGCGCTCTGACAGTATTCGCGTGCTTCCTTGTACAAGGCCCGGGCATCGACCTCTGCTGCCAGATCGCATTCCAGTGTCTCTTTCGGAGTCTGGCCGATGCGCAATGGGTCAAGTTGTTGAAGATTCGGGTGGCCGCCCAAGAAAATGATTCGCTCGATCAGCTTGTCCGCGTGCTCCATTTCCTCGATGGACTCTTCGCGGCTTTTCTTGGCCATGTGAACAAGGCCCCAATCCTCCTGCAGACGGTAGTGTAGCCAATATTGGCTGACTGCCGTTAGCTCATGCCGCAGTGATTTGTTTAGATATTCTATGACCTTGGGGTCGCCCTTCATCTGCATTCTCCTGTGTTGCCTCGCTGCGAAGTGCGCGAAGCTGCATTGGCACTTCCAACTTATCGCTGGAACGCATCGAGTCTAGGAAAAGTGGCATGCACCCGCCACAATCTGCTGACTTTCCAAGGGCATGGTAGATTTTACCAGGTGTAATGACCGCGTAAGGATCAGACGTGCGCATCCAATCAATAGCCGCGCGGATATCGTGATCCGAGATGTTTGTGCAGTGGCATACGATCATAGCAATCAGGCTCTGAGTTGTATTTCTTACTTTATTAGTAAGTTACTTCAAGAACGTCCAGAGGAAGCGCGCGAAAGGTTCCTCACAAGTGTTGGAGGCGGCGTGATACTGCCGCCTCCGCGTTGGTGTGGGCCTTGCGAGTTACTGGAAGACCGCGTCAGGGTTATCAAGGCTGTCCGAACCCTCGAACTCGATCTGGTCGAGTTCCAGAGCAGTCACAACGCGCTCGATCGTCTTGGTCTGATCGACCAGCCCGTTTACACCACCCATGATCAGCACTTCGCCGCCTTCGTTGCCGCGTTCCAGCATCTGGTCATAGGCAAAACCGGCTTCCGCGGTCGATTTCAGACGTCCAAGGGCCTGCATGGTGTTGGCCAGTTTCACCTTCATCTCCGCGTCCAGGGATGGATCGTTGGCGACAACCAGATCCGACAGCGATGCGCCGGAAACCGGGGTGCCGTCAATGCGGGTGTAGCTGCCCAGATAGACGTTCTGAACCCCCAAACCATCGTAGTAATGGCTGTTGTGGGTGTTGTCCGAGAAGCAATCATGCTCTTCTTCGGGGTCGTTCAGCATCAGGCCCAAGCGCATACGTTCACCGGCCTGCTCGCCGTAGGACAGCGAACCCATGCCGGTCAGAATGGCGCTCACGCCAGCGGTTTCGTCGGCCGTCAGTGCTGCGCGTGCTTCGCCGCCTTCAGCCCACTGTGCTGCCATCCATTCCAGATCGCTGACCAGCAAGTCGGTTGCCGCGCTCAGGTACTGGGCACGACGGTCACAATTGCCGCCGGTGCAGTCGTCACCCTGAACATAGTCGGTGTAGGGGCGGTTGCCTGCGCCTGTGCCGTGACCGTTCAGGTCCTGACCCCACAGCAGGAATTCGATAGCGTGATAGCCTGTGGCAACGTTCGCTTCGATCCCATCGGCTTCGTGCAGGGTCTCGCCCAGCAGTTCCGGGGTTATCTCGCTTGCGTCAATTGTATTGCCGGACAGCTCGAATGACGGGTTGGCGATGACGTTGAGTGCGGCGAACTCGTTTTCGTCGGTTGGGCCGCCATAGGCTGCGTCCACATAGTCGATCAGGCCTTCATCCAGCGGCCATGCATTAACTTTACCTTCCCAGTCGTCGACGATTGCATTGCCGAAACGGTAGACTTCGGTCTGCTGGTAAGGAACACGTGCAGCAATCCATGCGGTGCGGGCGGCGTTCAGCGTGGCGTCCGACGGATCAGCGATCAGCGCATTTACGGCGGCCTGCAGCGACTTCGCGGCGATCAGGCTGTCGTCATATTTGGCTTCGGCGATGTTTGCGTAGGTGTTCAGAACATCCACCTTCGCGGGGGCATCTGCAAATGCTGAAGTCGCGATCCCAAGGGTCAAGACGCTGGTGGCGGCAAAAAATCTGGTCATAGAGGTGACACTTCCCTGTCAGAAATAACTCACAAGCGCCGCCTCAGCGGCGCGCATGCGCTAAAAACTGAGTGAATTAGTAAACTAAGTCAACCTGAGTTTTATTGTCGGAAATAAATGCCGCACCCCATCCCCAGAAATAGCGGGGTCGGCGATCCGATGCCGCGATTGCACGGGGTCTTAATCAGATTAGAATGGACTGGGTGATTCTATGTTGGGTGGTGCCTTGTTTGCTAAATGTGCAGCCGTTGCTTTGATATTTACCCCTGCGGTTGTTCTGTCGCAGGCGGAAAGCGCTGCCCATGAACATGGTACGGGATATGTGGATATTGCGTTTTCCGATCAGTCATTTTCTTTATCGCTCACCGTGCCCGCCGCTGATGTCATAGGATTTGAAGGCTCGGCTGAAACCGATGACGATCGTGCGCAAGTGGCGGTTGCGGTCTCAGATCTTTCCAAGCCTTTAAGCTTGTTTGTGCTGCCGGAAGAGGCCGGGTGCTTTACCGCGTCGGCCAATGTAACCCTGACGGGCGAGGGTTTGGGGCAAGACAAAACCGACGAGGCTGCTGAGCAAGACCAACATAGCGACTTTCTGGCGGACTACCTTATCCAGTGTGAGGATGTTTCCGCGCTGGAAAATATTCGCTTTGCATATTTCGAACGGTTTGAAAACGCGAAGAAGCTGGTTTTACGGGTGACCAGATCCGGAGAGACCCGGGCACATGAAGTAACCCGTAGCCAGCCAAATTTGGATATGTGACGCGCCTAATCTTGGATCATTTGGACCGGCCTGAGCCCGCTTGCATTGCCAATGGTATAAAATGCGAGGCTGGTAACAGCGACGGCCGTCCCTGGCTGCAGGCAAGCAGGCCAGGGACGGCACCGACTGTGCAATTAATGCACGAAATGCAGTTCGGA
The DNA here is from genome assembly GCF_013032505.1 of Ruegeria atlantica. Taxonomy (GTDB): domain Bacteria; phylum Pseudomonadota; class Alphaproteobacteria; order Rhodobacterales; family Rhodobacteraceae; genus Ruegeria; species Ruegeria atlantica_F. The sequence continues at coordinate 1,434,822 of NZ_WQCG01000001.1, read as the reverse complement.
AAAACTCCTCCGCCACTCAGCGACCTCGGCGGCGATATCCGCGCCTGCCAATCCAGAGGTGATCAGAGCCGCCAAACGGTCAGTGTCCTTCGACGTCATTCCCCATCGAACCAGCTCAGGCGTCCCGATCCGGAGACCGTTCATGTCCCCCTCAACATCGGGCGCGGGCAGGCCAATTCCACAAGCAAGAAACCCGGCACGACGCAATGTTTTGGACGCCGTTTGCCCGCCACCATAAGGTTCTGCCAACACAGCGAATTGGTGTGAGTTTGTAAACCCTTCCCGTCCGGCAAAGATGGGAACGCCGTGGGCGTCCAACCGTTCTGCAAGCGCTTGCGCCATCGCGATCATTTCTGTCGCGTACTGTTTGCCGAAGTCGCGCCAGTCCAGCATCGAAACAGCCAGCGCTGCAGATTTGGCCGCGTCGAAGTTTGCCGTCATACCCGGAAAGGCGATCGCGTCCAGCTTTTGCGTAATTTCAGCGTCATTTGAGACGATCAAACCTCCGGCAGGTCCGCCCAGGCTTTTATACGTACTCATCGTCATGAAATGCGCGCCCTCGGCCAACGGATTTCGCCACGCTTTGCCTGCTATGATCCCGCATTGGTGGGCGGCGTCAAACATGACCTTGGCCCCGATTTCGTCGGCAATCTGCCGGACTTCCTTTACGGGATGTTCGAACAGATTGAGGCTGCCGCCAATGGTGATCAGCTTGGGTCGTTCTTTCAAAGCCAATGCCCGTAGCCGATCCAGATCGACCGTATAGCCGTCACCATCCGTTGGCGCGTCAATCGTGCGTAGTCCAAACAACCCGGCACATCCCCCAAGGTGATGAGTCACGTGCCCACCAATCGAGGCTGGCGGTGCGATGATCGTATCGCCCGGCTTGCAGGTCGCCATAAACCCATAGAGGTTGGCAATCGCGCCTGACGGCACCCTGATTTCGGCGAATTTGGCTTCAAAGATCTCGGCGCAAAGCTCGGCGGCAATCACTTCAATCTCTTCAATAGCTTCCAGCCCCATCTCGTATTTGTCGCCGGGATAGCCCAGCGATGGTCGGGACCCGATGCCAGACGACAACAGAGCCTCGGCCCTTGGATTCATCACATTTGTTGCCGGGTTGAGGTTGAAACACTCTTGTTCGTGGATTTCGCGGTTTCTTCCCGCGAGATCGTCGATCCGTTTGATCAATTCATCCGACGCAGTCTTAGAAGTCTTGGCGGCAATTTTCTGAACACGGGTTTCGCACTGATCTGGGACCCAGTTTCGGGGTGTGATTGTCATATCTGTGACCTCCTGCTTGTCACCAGATTGAACAATCGGGGCGACATCGCAAATCAGAATTGCTATTTCTTGGCGTAGAAAAACTGAGTCTGTGCTGATGGCTGTTCTTCCAAGACGCCCGAAAGGGCCACCACTCAATGCTCTCCGCGCCTTCGAAGCGGCGGCAAGACTGGGCAGTTTCGTAGCAGCCGCTGAAGAGCTGAGCGTCACTCCCGGCGCGATTTCTCAGCATATCAAGACGGTTGAAGCCTGGTCTGATGTGCCGCTATTCCGGCGAAATGCGCAAGGGGTTGAACTGACTGCGGCCGGGCGAGAACTGGCTGGAGAATTCACTATGGCTTTTGATCAGCTTGCGGCTGCAACGCGGAAACTGCGGAATCTGAGCCCAAGCGTCGAGATTCACATCGCGGCGTTACCCTCGGTCGCGCAATTGTGGCTACCGACCCGCTTGGGGCGGATCCGAAAAAATCGGCCGAATATGAAGTTCTCGGTAACTGCCATGGAAACACCGCCTCGATTGTCGCGCGAACTATTCGACCTTTCGGTATTCATTGACGAACCCGACGGGTCGGCCAATCAGGTAGTCGTTGAGAAGGACCTGATTTTCCCGGTTTGCGCGCCGGAATTGGCCGGCAATTTTGACCTTGAATCTGTTCCGTTGCTGCACGATCAGACATGGCAGGATGACTGGCAACGGTGGTCCAATGCGACAGGGGCATATGTCAGCGACCCCACCAAGGGGCCGAAGTATTCGCTTTATGGCCTTGCGGTCGAAGAAGCCAAATCCGGGGCAGGTGCCTTGATGGCACATGGATGCCTGATCGCGCCCGTACTCAAATCCGGACAATTGGTGCGCATGTCTGCACAAGCCTGCGAAACAGGTCGGGCGCTGGTGATAAACCTTCCGCACCCGTCAAGGCGACGCGCGGAACTTGATGAGGTTGTCGCGCTCATGCGGGAAGACTAGCAGCGCGAGAAACCGTGGGTGCTTTTCCACTACGAAACGAAGCTGAGCTTTGTGAGCGCGGCTTCGGAAAGATGTTTGGACTTCGGAATAAAGGCCGGCAGAGTCGATATTAGTGGCGCCAAACCGATTTACGAATTTGATCTAACTTATGACCACGGCAATTAGCCCAAACGCGTTGGTTCCAGTTTCCAATTGATGGTGATTAGCTTGGCTGAAAAAGCTCCACAACATTACCTTATGGATCTTCGCAGAGGATTTGCATGCCCCCGGGACCCGCAGTGATTTCGGTGCGAAAGGGTGCGCCTTACTCGCGAAGTGAGGCGACCACGGCGTGGATGTCGTCGATGATCAGAACACATCTGTTCCATCCTCCCGGGCTTGGGTTGTGACCCATCCGGCCTAGGCTTGGATGCCGAGCGGGACGGTGATCTTCAATGGTACCGCAATCGGCAAGGTTGCTCGCGTTCAGTTCAATCCTTGTTCGAACTCTCTGATGACGGTACGTGCCTTGATGGCAATACCTGTCCGACAAACGCTATTCGGGTCGTACATGCCGACCCATCTCTGCCGGTTGCAGGGATGGCGCGGTTGAAACGGTCTTAACTGGCGGCCACGCCCACCCAAATTGTCCTGACAACTCTGCAAATTCGCCCGAAAGCCGACGCTGGTCTGCGTCCAGGTTTGTGAGCGCGGTAGTCAATCCATTGGTGATACCAGGTACCAACGCTCTGGACGACATCAGATCCTTCGTTTCTGATAACACTGTTTCCCTTGTGGGAAACGAGGCCTCTTCGGTCGAGGATCATCGATGCAGAAACACCTTCGTCTCGATCCAAAAAATCTGAAGTGGGGGATGGTAGCGGAGGAGGGACTTGAACCCCCGACACGCGGATTATGATTCCGCTGCTCTAACCAACTGAGCTACTCCGCCATGAGTGAGAGGCGATTTAAGCGAGGGACCGGGAAGGGTCAAGGGGGAAACACCGCTCAATGACGATTATTTTTGGCCCGTTCAATCGGCTTGGATTCCCGGTTGCGCGCTGACCTCAGTGGTATCCGCAATTCTGCGAATGAACGCTGCGCAGGCGTCGGGTGCGGTGATGAGGATCATATGGCCCAGACCCTCGATTTGTTCGTCACTCAGTCCAAACTGCATCATGGGGGCACCGTTGGCGGCAGGTGAAAGAATGGCGTCCCGTGACCCGTAAAGAATGCCTCCGGGTACGGACAAATCGGTATAGCGGCTTACCTGTTTTTCGATGCTTTCATCCACGCCGACGACGTCCTGCGATGCCGTTATGAAAGCCGAAGGCCGCAACCCCAGCGCGCCGCCGGCGCGGTCTAGAAAGTCATCCGGCGCAGGTTCCGGATCAAAAACGGCCCCCAACGTGTGCGGGGCGGTCTTAGCGGATATAGGAACGGCGATCGTATTGCCGATAAAGTTGCGCAACCACTCAGTGCGTATTTCCAGTGGTTTGAAAACTTGCGGCGTTGCGGGCAGCTTTTGCGTCAAAGGGGCAAGCAAGGCGAGCGCCCTGGTTTTCTCGGGGTGTTGCAGCGCCATAGCCAGCGAAACGGCCCCACCCAGTGAGTGACCGACCAGAACGGCGTTTGATATGCCTTTTGCATCCAGAAACTCCTGAATCATTCGGGCCTGTTCGGGCAGGCGTCCAAGATCTGCACCGTCGCGGGTCGAATATCCGCAGCCAGGGCGGTCGACTGCGATGACGTGGTAGTCATCTGCCAGCAAATCCATCAGGGCATAGGTGAAATGCTGCAGTTGCCCTGCAAGCCCGTGGATCATGACAATTGTCTGTTTGGTTGGGTCGCCCTTTTCAACGAAATGAATGGTTCCGCCCCGGACTGGAACAATCTGTCCAAGTTGCGGTACGCGCTCTAACCCTTGTTGGGTAAGTCTTCGGGTCCACAGGTTCATGCCGACAAAGAAGATGCCTACCAGAAGGGCGATAACTAGAATTGTGGTCATCTCATCACTCTCCGCCTGAGGAAGGGGCAGGGTGGTATTGTTCCAGCCCGGATTGCGCCATGCGCTTTTCATACTCTGAAACGGTCCCGGGCCAAAGCGTCGTGTTCCGGCCCTTTGCGTCCTGATACCATGAGGCGCAGCCACCCACCTGCCATACGCTGCCTTTGTGCCGTTCGCGCATCTCCTGTTCGAAGGCTTCCTGGTAGTCCGGGCGGGGTGTTATAATCTGCAGTCCGTCGCGGTTCATCTGGTCCAGCACTCGGCCGATGTGGCGAACCTGTGCTTCGATCATCAGCACAACCGAGTTGTGACCGAGGCCGGTGTGTGGCCCAAGCAAGATGAAGAAATTGGGGAAACCTGCGATGGCAGTACCCAGATGAGCTTTCATTCCGTCCGACCATGCCTGGCGCAATGTCAGTCCATCGGATCCAGTTATGTCGAGGCGCTCGACGACATCTGTGACATGAAACCCGGTGCCCCAGATCAGGACGTCGGCCTGTGTACGGCTTCCGTCAGATGAAATGATCTGATCGCCCTCAATTGATGCCACACCGTGCGGGAGCACCGTCACGTTTTCACGCGCCAGCGCCGGGTACCAATCGTTTGAGCTGAGGATGCGTTTGCAACCGATACTATAGTCCGGCGTCAGCTGTTTGCGCAGACCCGGGTCTGCGATCGCGCTTTCCAACGATTTGCGCCACATCTTCATGGCAAAATTTACCATCCGTTTTTCGCCGCGGAACACGCGGTGGCGATACTCGAAGACCATGTAAATCAGTTTCCGGCGTGCCCAAGGTAACACCGGGATGCTGCGGTAAAGGCGGCGTAACCAGGGCGCGATCGGGCCATCCGGGCGGGGCAGGACATAGGGGGCGCTGCGTTGAAAGATTGTGACGTGTGCAGCAGTTTTCGCAATTTCTGGAACAAACTGGACAGCGGATGCGCCGGTTCCGACAACTGCGACGCGTTTTTCCTCCAGCGGCGTGTCGTTATCCCACTCGGCAGAGTGAAAGCAAGGCCCGGGAAAACTGTCCGCACCGGGTAAATCGGGGATGCTGGGCAGATGCAGTGCCCCTATGGCCGAGACCAGAAACCGCGCCGACCAGCGCTGCCCACTTTCGGTTTCCACCTGCCAGCGCATGCCATCCCAGCGGGCAGATTTCAGCTGCTGACCGAAATGGCATAGCTCGTAAATCCGCTCATCAAGGCAGACCTTTTTCAGATAGGCCTGAATTTCAGCGCCGCCCGCGTAGGCTCGGCTCCAGTCTGGGTTCAGATGCGTTGCCATGGAATAGAGGTGCGATGGGATATCACAAGCGACACCGGGATAGGTGTTCTCACGCCATGTCCCGCCAATCTCATTCGCTTTTTCAAGGATCGCAATATTCTTGATGCCGCGTTTGCGGGCCTCAATCGCCATCGTCAGGCCGGAAAACCCGGCGCCGACGATCAGCATATCGGTTTGACATTCCATGCGCCCGTCCCTCCCAAAACGACCGATATGGTTGGGTCAGACTATAGGCGCTGGAATGCGTGAGAACAGCCTCCCGTAGGGTCAGGCGCCGTTCTCGGTTTATTCAGCCGCGCAGGATTTCACCATTTGGATCAAAAGGCGGCTCGGAAAGAATGGTCGCCTTGTGCGGATGTCCCAATACCATCACCTCGACCTCATCCCCTGCTTTGGCACCGGTCACAAAGCCAAGCGCCAGAGACATGCTGACGGAATAACCATAAGCGCCAGAGGTCACGCGGCCGATACCCTGACCATTTTTGAAGATTGGCTCACCGCCAGTCGCGTCGGCGTTCGACGCGCTGGTGTCTGCCTCATCCAGTTGCAAAAGGACAAGCTGTTCGCGGGCAGGGTTGGTCAAAACAGTCTCGGCTGCGTTCTTGTTCAGAAAGTCTTTGCTGAACTTGCACAACCGATCCAGACCTACCTCATGCGGCCAGTATTCGGGGCTGTATTCGCGGCTCCACGACCCATACCCCTTTTCGACGCGCAAAGACATCAATGCCCGACTGCCAACTGGACCCGCGCCAAATTCCTGACCGGCTTGAAGCAGCGCGTCGTACAGGTTGGCCTGATCTTCGGTGGCGCAGTGCACCTCCCACCCCAGATCACCCGTGAACGAGACCCGCAGGGCCAGCACCTTGATCCCGGCCAGTTCGATTTTCGCCGACCGCATGAACGGAAAATCCTCGGTGGCGAGTGAGGTATTAGTGAGTCGTTGTAAAATCTCGCGCGATTTTGGGCCCGCGACGTTGAACCCGCACACAGCATGGGTCTTGCTTTCGAAAGTGGTGCCCTTGGGCAGAGGAACCTGCTTGAAGAACCGTTTGTGATAGCGTTCCGCCATGCCGGAACCGATGATCCAGAATTCGTCCTCGGCCACGCGGGTAACGGTGAAGTCCCCAGCGATTCCTCCGCGTTTCGAGATCAGCGGCGTCAGGCAGGACCGACCTACAGCCTTGGGCATAGTGTTGGCGAAAACTGCGTTGAGCCAACCCTCGGCCCCGGGGCCTTTGCAGACATAATTGGCAAAGTTCGAGATGTCGATGATCCCTGCGCGGTCACGCAGCATACGGCATTCCTCGCCAACCGGTCCCCACCAGTTCTGACGCGTAAAACCATTGGTGTCTTTGGCGCCCGGAGTGTCTGCGAACCATAGCGGATGTTCCCAACCAGCATTCAGGCCGAAGACGGCTCCCATTTGGGCCTGCGTGTCGTATACAGGGCGCGTCCGCGCCGGACGACCTGCGCTGCGCTCTTCGTTGGGGAAGTGAATTGCGAACCGGTGGGCGTACTGGTCCTGAACGCGGGCCATTGTGAACTCTTTCGTCGCCCAGTCATCGAACCGAGCCATATCCCAGGCGAACATATCGTACTGCGTTTCACCCTCGATGATCCATTGCGCCGCCATCAGGCCCATCCCGCCGGATTGTGAGAAGCCGGGGATGATACCGTTGCAACAGAAATAGCCGTCGGCCTCGGGCACTGGGCCCATCAACACGTTGCTGTCGGGCGACCAGATCATCGGCCCGTTGATAACCCGCTTGATACCGGCTTCACCCACGGCGGGCAGACGTTCGATGGCGTTCATCATATTCTCTTCGATCCGTTCCAGATCGTCGGGGAAGAGATCATGCGCGAAGTCGAGTGGCGTACCGTCCTCGGCCCAGAATTTCATGTCTTTTTCATAGGCGCCAACCAGCAGGCCCTGACCTTCCTGCCGCAGGTAGTATTCGCCGTCGCGATCACTGACCGAAGGCAAGCGCGTGCCGTGCGCGGCCACGTCCGCCATGGTTTCGGTCACGAAATACTGATGCTCGGTCGGTTGCAGGGGAAGCTCGATGCCAGCCAATTTAGCGACTTCGCGACCCCACAGACCGGCGGCATTGACGACCCAAGGGGTACGGATATCGCCTTTGGGAGTCCGCACAATCCAGGTGCCATCTTCTTGCTGGTCGGTCGCGGTGACCGGAGTGAAGCGATGAGTCTCGGCCCCACGCTGCCGGGCGCCCACCGCATAGGCATTTGTGACGCCCGAAGGGTCCACATTGCCGCCGTCAGGTTCGTACATCACGCAGCGGATGCCATCGTAGTTGACCAGTGGGTTTAGTCGCTGGGCCTCTTCGATGCTGATCTCATAAAAGTTCATGCCGTAAAGCTTGGCCTTAGCGGCCTGCAACTTCAGTTGATGTTCGCGTTCTTCGGTCTGCGCCAGATACAGCGAACCGGGCTGGAACACGCCACAGCTTTGGCCGGTTTCGGCTTCAAGCTCTTTGTACAGGTTCATCGTGTAGTGCTGAATGCGGCTGATATTGGTGCTGTCGTGCAGCCCGTGGATGTTCGCCGCGGCGTGCCAAGTGGACCCGGATGTCAGTTCATCCCGTTCCAGCAGAACCACATCCGACCATCCCAGTTTGGTCAAATGATAGAGGATCGAACACCCGATCACCCCGCCGCCAATCACCACCGCCTGTGCATTCGTTTTCATGAGCCTGCCGTATCAAAGTTGGTCCCGCCGCCATGTGTCATCATCGCAATAGCGCCGGCAACGGACATAAATTTCAAGTTGGGTTGAGTGAGTTTAATCTAAGGCTAAACTCAGAAATTCAGCTTGTGCGCCCGGCCATAGGCGACCAGCCGCTGGTTCAGCGCATCAGCTTCTGGCGCGCCGGATTCCAGCGCGAAAATGAAGGCATGTGTCAGGTAAAAGCAGGCCGCGTCGATGTCCCGCGCCGTTTCGCGCTCATCCGCGGCCAGGGTGTAGTACCGGATCAGGTCGGCAGGATCTTTGCGATCATGCGCGTCCAGTAGAAGTCGATCCAGTTCCTGTTTGTCCATAGGTGTCCCTATTTGTCGTCGACCGGCCAACCTTTGACTGGCTGGCCGATCCAATAAGGTTAGCCTGCGCGGCCGTTTTCGACTTGCGTCGCGACCCAATGGTGGAAGTTATGCGTCGGCCCGTCCATAGCGGGCGAAAACCGACCGCCGTCAAACAACATACCATGTCGGCCTTTCTGCATGCCTTCGACGACAAAGACATCCTCTTCGAATACAGTCTTCCACAGCTGCGCATTCGAAGCACGCAGTCCATCATGCTGCGGAGTGTCATCAACGCTTTTGGCGTAGTACAGCTCGATATGTTCGACGGTGTTTTCCTGATCGACTGGCTCCAGCACAATGGCAAATGCGTGATCGCGCTGCACGCCCAGCAGAACGTTTGGATAAACCGCAATATACTCAGCGCCTTCGTTCCACTTGTCGCTCAGCCCGTCAAAATCCGGGAAGGTTGCGCCGTCTTGATCTGTCAGTTGGCGGTAAACCAGGGTCCCTTGGCCCGAATACTGACCGCGCTCTTCGATATTGTAGTGATCCTCCAGCCGCGAATAACTGTTCAGACCGGGATGCACCCATGGCAGGTGATAGCTTTCGCAATAGTTCTCGACCGCCAGCTTCCAGTTGGTCTTGACGTCAAGCTTGAATGAGGACGTTTCACCGCCGTGGAAGACGGGTTTCTCAAATTCCTTCCAACGTTCCAGCAGAGGGCCGTGAACCTCTTCGAACTCAGGCGCATTGCCATCGACATTCACAAAGATCACATCCCGCCAGACATAGGAGCGTACGCGAACGAGGCCCAGGTCTTCGCGCTTGACGTCCTCGTGCTTGTTCTGGCCTGGGCCACCCACGTGTGGAGTTGCACGCAGCTCGCCTTTCAGGCTGTAGCACCAGCTGTGATAGGGGCAGCGGATTGCGCCGCCGATTTTGCGCGGCGTGTCCACCAGGATCATCCCACGGTGGCGGCAGGTGTTCTGGAAAACGCCAACCTCGCCATCCTTGTCCCGAACAACCAACAGCGGCATGCCTAGAAAATCGACCGGCTTTGCATCACCTTCTTCTGGTACGTCCTTGCCGAACCCGATGCCGGACCAGTTGGCATACAGCACAGATCGTTTTTCTTCGTTGAAAACGGCCGGGTCGACATAGTGTTCGTTCGGCAGGCCATTTGCGACATTTACATCGGCCAGAACGGAAGACAGCGCGCTATGCTTGTTCATCGGGCTCTCCTGAGGTTTTGCTGGATGCTTTTTATCCCTATTGGCGGATCGAACCTGCCTGCCTCAATATCAGAAAAGCTCATCAGAGGGTGATTTCACCTAAACCGAGCCTTCCTGAACCTCTTGAACGATCCAGTTTTTCAGGGCGCGGGCGCTCTCTGAGAGCTCTTCGTCGCGGCGTCCGACCAGGTAAAACTGGTTCGGCGCGGGCACTTGATGCGTGCCAATAGGAACCAGTTTACCTGATTGCAGCATAGGTTGAATCAACCGCTGCCAACCTAGCGCCAGCCCGGCACCCTTCCGCGCCAGCTGCAGCGCGACCGAGTAGCTGTTGACGCGGGATTCAACGGGTACGGTGCCGTTATATCCCAACTGCTGGAACCATTCGGGCCACGTGGTCCAGGTGCGGTCTTCTGAATCCAGGTGGATCAGCCGTTCAGACGTCAGATCCTCGAGACCGGCATCTGCCAGCCTCTCTGCCATCTCGGGGCTGCCAACAGGGACAAGCTGGTCGCGAAACAGCGGCGTATGTGACAGGTTCGGATCGCTGTCCCGCCCGTAGCGGATGAAAAAGTCGACGTCTGGGCGATCGCGAAAGGGTCGGTCCTGCGACAGCTGATCCACATTGACCTCGGGCATGTCACGCCAGAACCGAATAACGGCCGGAGACAACCACAACGCGGCAACCGCTGTTGTCGATCCTACGGTCACCTTTCCGGCCGTGGATCGGTCGCGGATCATGCTCAGCGTTTTCGAGATGCGCCCAAAGGACGTGGACAGCGCCTCGTACAGGGCTTTGCCGTCTTCGGTCAGGTCAACGCCGCGATGCTTGCGTTGAAAGAGAGGCGTGTCCAGATCGCCTTCAAGCGCCTTGATCTGGTGACTGACCGCACCGGGCGTGACAGACAATTCCACGGCGGCGTTCTTGAAGCTCAGGTGACGGGCGGCGGCCTCAAAGGCTGACAATGTTGTCAGCGGCGGCAGGTTGTAATGGCGTCGGGACATAGTGGCTGGTGAATCGCTATTCGGTTTAGTTTAGTTTTTGTCAACTCAGTTTTAGTTTTTTTGAAGGTGAAAGCTATAGCGCTTTTAAAGATTTGATGTTCTTTTGGCTCATGTTAACGGCGAATGTCGCATTTTTCGCCAATGCGTCGGTTCTGGCCGAATTTAGATCGGAGCGCCACTATAGTCAGTTCTACCAACAAATGTCGTGTTTTGCAGGCTTTTCAATAGCGAAATCCCGACGTCATGTGACGGGCCTGCGACCTAACGACGTCCCAAACTGACCACCGGGGAAAGCCGAAAGGGAAAGTGAAGGAGGCGTGGAACTCACTCCCGGTTGGTACGGCTGCATATCGCCAGATTGGAATGTGTGTTGAATTCAATGCAACCCAGCAGGCGCGGAACCATGCCGCTGAGAAGCATTTCTGATAAACAGGAACGAAACAAGAAAGAACCGATACGTCTGCTGCAGCACCATCTCCCACGTAAGAAGCGATTGGGTAAATGGCGGGAAATGCACAGACAGTTTCGAAATTAATACGACATCACGGAGGAGCAACATGTCGATACCCGAACCCTTTACGGATCTAGAGATAGAAACGGCGGATGCCGGTTTCTATGAAAACTACAGCGTGCCAATCGCGCTGATCAGTAAGGGCATAATGGTTGCCCTTGTACTGTGGGCGCTTATTTTCCCGGCCAATGCCAATAGCACACTCGGCAGCTGGAATGGCAAGATCCTGGAAATCTTCAACAGCTTCTACATTGTCATTGTTGGCTTGTTTGTCTTCTTCCTCGTCGTGGTGGCAGCCCTCCCGGCAACCGGAAAGCGGATCATGGGAACAGCGGGCGAAAAGCCTGAATTCTCAAATTTCTCTTGGTTCTCGATGATGTTCGGCGCTGGTCTGGGTGTCGGCCTGATGGTTTTTGCGACTGCTGAACCGCTGGGACTGTGGGGGTCAAACCCCGAGGTTGTAGGTGGCGCTGTTGCAGGTAACGACCCAGAGTCCGTTCAGTCGGCTTATCGGTACACTTTCCTGCACTATGGCTTCCACGCCTGGGCGATTTACGTGGTGACCGGTCTGTCGCTGGCCTATTACGCCTATACCCGTGACATGCCTTTGACCATTCGCGCGGCACTTACCCCACTGTTTGGTCGCCTGATGAACGGTTTTCTTGGCCATGTCGTTGACGTTCTGGGCGTTGTTGCAACAATTCTCGGCGTGTCCGTTACCATCGGGTTTGGTGTCAGCCAGTTCATCGACGGTTTGTATGCCATCACCGGGATGGGATGGATCATGGATTTTGGTGGTGAAGTGCCGACCCCGAGCAAAGTTGGCCTGATCGCAGGTCTGGTTGTCATCATGGGACTGTCGATCATTTCGGCGGTGTCGGGTGTTGGTCGCGGTGTTAAATACCTGTCGAACCTGAACCTTGTTCTGTCGATCATCCTGCTGGGCACCTTTGTCGTATTCGGCTCGTTTGTCTTTGCCATGACGACCTATGGCACGGCCCTGGTTGACTACCTGCTGCACTTCCTTTCGATGAGCTTTGGTGCATATGGTCCGTTGTCGGTTGAAGCCTTTACTGCGGCTCTGCCTGCGGAAGCACAGGCGCATGCGGCTGACCTGGTGGGTGGCGCAACGAACGCATGGGGCAGCTTTGATGGCTTTAAGAGCGGTCTCGAAGGTGCCGCTGCAGAGCTGAGCGATGACACTCTGGCTGCAGTTTACGCTGCGGGTGAGCAAGGCCGTCAGTTTGGCTGGCAGTCGGGCTGGACCACCTTCTATTGGGCCTGGTGGATTGCATTCTCGCCGTTTGTGGGATTGTTCCTTGCGCGTATCTCCAAGGGTCGTTCTGTACGCGAATTCATTCTGGGCTGTGTGTTCGCGCCAGCGCTGGTATGTTTTGCGTGGATGACCATTCTGGGCGGTACTGCGATTGATCTGGAATTGGCCGGTGCTGCTGAAGGCGCGATCATCGGTGCGTCGAACACCAATAAGCTGTTCGTGACACTGTCCTACATGATCGACGGTGGGCTGTTGTCCATGTTGAACGTCATGTGCGTGATCCTGATCATGACCTTCCTGGTGACCTCCGCGGACTCGGGCATTCTAGTGATGAACACCATCATGTCGGGTGGCAGCCAGGAAACCGGCATCAAGCATCGCATCATCTGGGGTGTTATTCTTACAGCCGTGATCGGTGCTTTGATCCTGGCAGCAGGCGAAAACAATCCGATGGACGCGTTGCGCAACGCTATGATCATTGGCGCGTTACCATTTACCATGGTTATGGGGCTGATGATGGTGTCGTTGGCCAAGGCGCTCTACCGCGACGGTCGGCGTGACCAGCACTCTGATACAAGCACACAGGCCGCTGAATAAGTATTGCTCATAGTGCCAAAACAGACGCCGCCCCGACCGGGGCGGCGTTTTTCGTTCGGTTGCCTGTGTCGCTTCCTGCAAACAGATATCGCAATCAGTGAGGTGCAAAGCCGCCGAATCCGTCAGTCTGGTTATCAAGATTGGAGGATTGCACCGTGAATATTCGTACTGCGACACGCTCTGGCGGACGCTCTGCCCGTCGCGCCCTACGCACCGCCCCGAACTTTGATATGTTGCCCGGCCTGACCCGTGGCATTCCATTGTGTGAAGTGATGGACGGCAGCCAGGTCGAACGCATCGATGCCGCCTCGATGGACATTCTGGAAAATGTCGGTGTTCAGTTTCGCGATCCCATCGCTTTGGAGGACTGGAAGAAAGCCGGTGCCAAAGTAGAAGGCGAACTGGTCTACCTGGACCGTGGCCTGGTGCGCGAGTTGATTGCCACTATCCCAAGTGATTTCACCTACCACGCACGTGACTCTAAAAAGAATGTTCGATTGGGTGGCAGGCACTCGATCTTTGTGCCGATGACCGGTGCGCCGTTCCTGCGCGATCTGGACGACGTGCGCCGCAACCCGACGCTGGACGATCTGGCAATGTTTCACAAGCTCAGCCATATGATGCCTGCTCTGCATTCTTCGGCGCATCACATCGTAGAACCGTATGATCACCCGATCAGTCAACGGCACCTGCGCATCACCTATTCCTCGATGAAGCATTCGGACAAGACGTTCATGGGCATGACCACCTCGCCTAAGAACGCCGAGGATGTGATGGATATGTGTGCAATCCTGTTCGGCGAGGCGTTCTTAGAGGACCATCCGGTAACCACCGGCAACTGCAACGGCAACTCGCCCTTGGTTTGGGATGAAACCATGCTGGGTGCGATGCGCGCTTTTTGTCGTCGCAAGCAACCGGTGCTCTGCTCGCCCTTCGTTCTGGGGGGCGCCAACACGCCTGCATCTGTTCCGGCCACCGTAGCGCAGTTAAATGCCGAGGCTCTCAGTGCGCTGGCCTACACACAGGTCATTCGCAAGGGTGCACCGGCGATCTATGGTCACTACCTGTCGACTGTGTCGATGAAGTCCGGTGCGCCGATGGCGGGCACGCCCGAGATCAGCTTGATGAACTTCATGATCGGCCAAATGGCACGCTATTACGGTGTGCCCTGGCGCACGTCGAACACCCTGGGCGGGGCCAAGACGTTCGACGCGCAGGCCGGATATGAATCTGCAACGACCCTACAGGCGGTCATGCATGCTGGTGCCAATTACATCTGGCACTCCGCCGGGTGGAACGAGGCGGGGATGCACTGCTCGGTCGCCAAGTTCATCGTAGATGCCGAACAATGCGCCATGGCTTACCGCATGGCCGAAGGGCCCAAGTGGCACGATTTCGATCAAGCCCTGGCTGCCGTACCAGATGTCGGGCCCGGAGGACATTACCTGGGCCACCCCCACACGCAGGACAACTTTCAGGACGCCTTCTTCATGCCTGAACTGTTCGACAACAACTCGATTGAACAATGGCAGGCCGAAGGAAGTGTCGAAATCACGGAACGCGCTCTGGGTCGGGCGCGCGCGTTGTTGGCCGAATATGAGGAACCCAAACTGGACGAGGCGAAAAACGAAGCCCTGCTGGAATACATCGCCCGGCGCGAGCGCGAGATCCCGGCGGCTGAAGAACTGAACCAGAGTTACTAGGATCATCTCCCCCGAGACTTGCCCGCCCGACAACAGGGCGGGTTTTTTCCTTTCAAGACACGACGGAATATCTGCAGTGAAAATTACCGAAATTCACATCTATAGCCACGATCTGCCGGTCAAGAACGGTCCCTATACAATGGCCAACGCCGAGGTTTGGGCGCTGGACGCCACACTGGTTAAGTTGGTGACCGACAATGGATTGGTCGGATGGGGTGAGACTTGCCCGGTTGGCCCTACGTATGCCGAGGCACACGCCGCTGGTGCGCGTGCCGCTGTGGCCCAAATGGCAAATGGGTTGCTAGGCGCCGAGGTTTCGCTGCTGGGGCTGCACCGTCGGATGGATGGACTTCTAAACGGCCACAACTACGCCAAAGCGGCCATAGACATTGCAGCGCATGACCTGCTCGGCAAGCATTTTGGGGTCAGCGTATCGGAACTGCTCGGCGGTGCCGAAGTGGACAAGGTTCCGTCGTATTACGCGACTGGTGTTGGGGCGCCGGATGATATCGCAACTCTGGCAGCAGGAAAATTGGCCGAAGGCTATCCGCGACTGCAAATCAAGGTTGGCGGCCGGCCGGTTGAGGTTGACATCGAAACCATCCGCAAAGTGTGGGAGGTCATTGGCGGGTCCGGAATGCGCTTGGCCGTGGACGGAAACCGAGGTTGGACAACCCGCGATGCATTGCGCGTCAGTCGCGAATGCCCGGATATCCCGTTTGTCATGGAACAACCCTGCAACACGATTGAGGACCTGCAAAAGATACGGCCACAACTTGGCCATCCGATCTACATGGACGAGAACTCCACCGATCTGAACACCGTTATCTCAGCGGCCGGCACTGGCCTGGTGGATGGGTTTGGTATGAAAGTCACGCGGATTGGTGGCCTGCAGCCAATGCGCACGTTCCGAGACCTCTGCGAGGCGCGCAATCTGCCTCATACCTGCGACGACAGTTGGGGCGGGGACATTATCGCCGCGGCCTGCGTGCATATTGGCGCGACGGTCCGACCCGATCTGCTGGAAGGTGTTTGGCTGGCCGCGCCATACATCGAAGGCAACTACGATGCCCAGAATGGAATCCGGATTGACGGTGGGCACATCCAAGTACCGACTGGACCGGGGTTGGGTGTCGTGCCCGACGAAACCCGCTTTGGCGCGCCGGTCGCGTCGTTCTGAGGGAGCAAGCCATGGATTTCATGGGAAAATCAGCTTTGGTCACGGGTGCGGCCGGTGGGATCGGGGGGTCTCTGGTGCGGCGGTTGCGTGCCGCCGGTGCGCGAGTCGCCGTCGCCGACCGCATGGTCGAAGGGGTGGATGCCGAGGCTCATCTGCCCGGTGACCTGCTGGACGCGGCATATGCCGATGCGCTGCCGAAACGGGCGGCGGATACGCTGGGCGGGTTGGACATTGTGGTCAACAACGCAGGCGTCATTGCGCGTGGTGCCGTTACCGAAACCTCGGATCAGGATTGGTCCTTGTCACTGGGAGTGAATGTCGAGGCCCCATTTCGCATTTGCCGCGCTGCAATTCCGATTATGGCTGCCAACGGCGGCGGGGCGATTGTGAACACCGCATCCTGTTGGGGCCTGCGTCCTGGCCCAAACCATGCGGTCTACTGCATGACCAAAGCCGCGATCGCTTCGCTGACCCAATGTATGGGGATGGACCACGCCCATCAGGGCATCCGCATCAACGCCGTTTGCCCGAACGAGGTGAACACGCCTATGCTGCGGTCCGGGTTCGCCAAGCGCGGGTTCGACCCGGACACCGCGGTGGCCGAGCTGGGACAGACTGTTCCCTTGGGCAGAATTGCCGAACCAGAGGATATTGCCGACGTGATCCTGTTTCTGGCCTCGGATGCGTCGCGGTATGTGTGCGGTGCGTTGCTGGAAGTGAATGGAGGCAAGCCGGTATCATGACCCGATTTAATGGCAAAACCGCTCTTGTCACCGGCGGCCGCAGCGGGATCGGTCAGGCCATTGCTGAACGACTGCGTCAGGACGGGGCGCGGGTGTTTACCGCGCAGCGCGGGCAGGACACCGAGTTTGAAGCGATCGAGTCGGATTTCTGCAATCCGGACAGCCCAGCCGCAGTGATTGCCAGCGTTATCGAACGGGCAGGGCGTTTGGATGTTCTGGTCAACAATGCGGGCATGATGCAGGAATCCCTTGTCGAAGACATGAGCCTGGATGACTGGCACCGCAACCTGGCGGTCAACCTGACGGCCCCGTTTCTGCTGATCAAAGCCGCGTTGCCCTATCTGCGGAATACGCAGGGAAGTATTGTCAACATTGGCTCGATCGAAGGGCTGGGCAGCAATCCCGGGCATGCAGCCTATTGTGCGACGAAGGCCGGGCTGCATGGCTTGACCCGCGCAATTGCCGTCGATCATGGCGCGGACGGAATCCGGTGCAACGCGGTGGCCCCCGGTTGGATCGACACCGAATTGAACATGGAATTCATCGACGCCCAGCCTGATCCAGATGCATTTCGCCGTGATATTGGCCGCATTCACCCTGTCACCCGGACCGGTCGACCAGAGGAGGTCGCTGCGTTAGCGGCCTTTCTTGCGTCCGAGGAGGCCAGTTTTGTCACCGGTCAGGTTTACACTGTTGATGGTGGCCGTATGACGAAGCTCAGCCTGCCCTGACACGTCATTCCTTGCCGGAACGCCACTCTTTCCAAATCAAATAGCTATTTGCACCGAGTGAGGCAAACGGCTCTGGCGGTAGCCGCGGCGGCATTGGTTGGGTCAGGAAATGATCCGCGATTTCGGATCCGCTCTGTGTGATTAATTCTGCGACAGCCATGCCTTGCAGCGTCCCTCTGGCAATCCCCAAACCGTTCTGACAGCAAGCAGAGAAGATGCCGTCGTCCAGCTCTCCGAATGCGGCGGACCCGTTTCGGCTGAGGCAGAGCATGCCTGCCCAACGATGCTCCATTCGTACATCTGGCAGATGCGGAAACCGTTCACGGAACTTGCGGTCATGAACCCAGCCCGCATTGCGCAGGCGCATGGGGCTGGTCTCGATCGTCGGGTGGAAGGTCGAACAGGTGCGGATCAGCAGTCGGTCGCCATAACTGCCCGAGACGCGCCGGACTGAGGTGCCCATCGGATCGGCTGGGGTGACGGCCCAGCGGGGCTGGCCTCCCAATGTCTTGATCTGTGCAGGCGTCAATCGCTCAGTTATCGACGCGTAAAGACAGATATGCATCAGCCGCCGTTCGAAGAACCCGAAGCTTTCCAAATGGCCGTTATTGGCCAGAATGATCCGACCTGTCGAAACCTGCGCATCAGGTGTTCTTACCAGCCACCCCGTGCCTTGTTTCTCAAACCCGGTCACGGGTGAGTTTTCGAACAGATCGACCTGAGCCGAGAGGCCAGAGGACAAAGCTCGAATATAGCCAGCGGGTTGGATCATCACCGTGCCGGGCGCGTAAAGGCCCGAGGAATAGTGCGGACTGCCCGTGATCTCTTGCATCTGTTGGCGATCATAGAGCGTGTAGGGTTCGCCCAACCGGTCCAGATGCGTTGCGAACTCGCGATTGTGCCTGTCTCCAGCTCGGGTGGCGGCCGCGTTGAACTTGCCGCAGGGGTCGAACATTTCCCGCGGCAGGTTGCACTCGTCCGCCACTTTCTTTGCAAACCCAATGGCACGGCGGTTCAGAGCTATAGTCGCGCGGTCGGCTTCCAGCCCCTCACCGGCGTAATTGTCTGACGCCAGATCATGCGGCAGGTCGATCATAAAACCCGAATTGCGACCCGCGGATCCGTCGGCAAAGCGCCCGGCCTCTAAAAGGACAATCTTGAGTGTAGGGTCTAGCTGGTGCAACCGGCGCGCCGCACTCAGCCCGGCAAACCCGCCACCGACAATCGTTACGTCGGCTGCAATGTTCTGTTCCAGCCGCGGCAGCGGTGTTTGCGGCGGCAGGATGGCGTTCCACCCTGCCGGACCAGTCTGCTGCGGTAGCCGCTTTGCGGTATAAGTCGTCAATCGACCGCCTCATCCGCATCATCGGCCAAATCGATCCAGATGGTTTTCAGTTGGGTGTACTGATCATGAGCGTGAACCGAGTTATCGCGCCCGCCAAAACCCGATTGCTTGTAGCCGCCGAAGGGTGTGGTGATATCGCCCTCGCCAAAGCTGTTGACCGTAACGGTACCCGCCCGGATTGCCCGCGCGCCGCGAATGGCGCGTTTGGCGTTGGCGGTGAAGATCGACGCACACAGTCCGTATTCGGTGTCGTTGGCGATCTTGATGGCCTCATCGAAACCCGAAACCTCTATCACCGATAGAACCGGGCCAAAGATCTCTTCCCGCGCCAAGGGGGCGTCGTTGTTAGGGACTTCGACTACGGTGGCTTCGACAAACCCTTTGTCCGCCTTGCCGCCGATCACCACGTTTTCAGCCTGATCCAGATAGCCGCAAACCTTGTTGTAATGGCCTTCGCTAACCAGTGCTCCCATGCGGGTTTCCGGGTCAAGCGGGTCGCCGATATTCCACTGTTTTGTATGATGGGCGATGCGCTCCAGCAGTTCTGCCTTTACATCCTTGTGCACGATCAGCCGTGAGGAGGCCGAGCAGTTCTCGCCCATATTCCAGAACGCACCGTTGACGATATGCGCGGCGACGCGGTCCAGGTTTTCCGCATCTTCCATCACGATGGCGGGGTTCTTGCCGCCCATTTCAAGCACCACTTCCTTGGCGTTGCTTTCGGCCGAATAGGTCAGGAACCTTTTGCCGGTGGCGGTCGAGCCGGTGAAGGACACCATGTCGATATCCGAATGCCGCCCGATGGGTTCGCCGACCTCTGCGCCACCACCCGGAACGATGTTCAGAACACCGCGTGGCAGACCGGCCTCCATTGCAAGTTCGGCCAGACGCAGGGCGGTCAGAGAGGTCTCGGTCGCCGGTTTCACCACAACTGAACAGCCTGCCGCCAGCGCGGGTCCGATCTTCCACGCCAGCATCAGCAGCGGGAAGTTCCACGGCAACACCAGACCGACGACGCCAATCGGCTCGCGCACGATCATGGCGATGTGGTCGTCGCTGGCAGGCGAAACCTGATCATAAATCTTGTCGATCGCCTCGGCGTGCCATTTCAGGCAGTGGATCGTCTCGGGCACGTCCACGGTTTCGCAGTCATAGATGGTCTTGCCGCTGTCGATGCTCTCCATAACTGCCAGTTCACGGGCGTTTCGGGTCATCAGTTTGCACAGTCGGATCAGGACGTCCTTGCGATCCGAGGGGTGCATTTTAGACCAGCGGCCATCGTCGAACGCTTCCCGCGCCTTTTCGACGGCAAAGTCCACATCTGCTGCGTCGCATGCGGCGATATCGGCCAGTTTTGTGCCTGTGGCGGGGTTCACCGTTTCGAAGGTCTTGCCGGAGATCGCCGGACGGAAGGCGCCGTCGATGAAGGCTCCGGTCGGCAGGGCCAGGCCTGCGGCGATGGATTGGTATTCGTCCTGTGTCTGCAGATCCATGTCTTTCACCCTTCCGCCACGATGTCAGCGATTGTCTTTTTCAGCACGCGGGTCACCTGTTCCAGTGCGCGTTTGTCATCCTTGTTCAGGCCCTTTAGCGGAGGCCGCATCGCACCTGCGTCGATCCCGTTCATCGTCACGCCATGCTTGATCGTCTGAATAAACTTGCCGCCCTGTTCCAGCACCCGCATCAGCGGCATCATGGCGCTCATGATCCGGCGGCCTTTTGCAAAATTGCCTTCAATGACACAGGCCTGATACAACGCCACGTGCTCGGCTGGCAGGAAGTTCGATCCGCCGCACACCCAGAACGGCGCGCCCCAAGCAAAGAACTCCAGGGCCTGATCATCCATGCCACAACCCAGTTGGATATGTGGGTAGTCGCGGGCCAGCAGGTGCACCCGGTTGATATCGCCCGAGCTTTCCTTGATGCCGCAAAAATTCCGGCTACGCCCCACACGGTCAAGGAATTCTTCACCCATCATCGTGCCGGTACGGTGAGGGTAATTGTAAAGCATCACCGGCAGATCAGCCGCCTTGTCGATGGCCAGCGCATTCAGCGCGTTTTCCCGGTCGGTCGGCACCGAATAAGGCGGGCTGGCGAGCAGGATCGCATCCGCACCGATCTTTCGCGCGCCAGACGCCAGCGCGATCGAATCCGGTGTGAGCATCGCTCCGGTTCCAACCACCAAGGGCAACCGACCTTTCAACTGCTTGTGCGTGAATGTTGCCAGCTCCAATCGTTCTGCAACAGTTTGGGCGTAATTCTCACCGGTCGATCCACCAGAGATCAATCCATGCACGCCATTCTCAATCAGGTATTCGATCACCTGCGCCAGAGCATCCCAGTTCACGCTTCCATTGGCGTGATAGGGCGTGACCACAGGGGTATATATCCCCTCAAATCTGAAAATCGGGTTCATTCCGTCCTCATGCAGGTTTTGAAAGGGGCGGGATGCCCATCGGGACATCCAGTGCGTCAGGCATCACGAACAACTCGATTTGGTCGCGTGACAGGTTCCAGTGGTCTTCGGCCAGCTGCGCGGCCGCCGTCTCATCGCCCGCCTCGATAGCGGCGATGATAGCGTCATGCTGGCGACTGGCTTCAGAAAGGTTCTCAGCCTTTTGCGCTGACTGAGGTCTGTAAAATGTCATCCCGATCCGGGCGTGGTCGATCAGCAACCGGTTGAATGACGGCAGTAAATAAACATTGGCTGACATCTCGCCGGTCACATCGTGAAAGCGGTTGTTTGCCAGCGCCCGATCTTCGGTGGATCCGGAGCGCAACGCAGCCTTAAACGACTGCTGCGCGTCTTTCAGGTCGTTGATCTGCGCCCGTGTGGCGTTCTGAGCGGCAAGTCGCAAGATCGCCCCATACACCATCGGTGCGGCCAGAAAGAAGTCGCGCAGGGTCGTATACGACATTTCGGACACTCGGGCACTGCGGTTGGTGCGCAGGTCCAGATAACCTTCGCCAGCCAATTGCCGGAACACTTCACGCAATGGCGTGCGGGACAGGCCAAAAGCGTCGGACAGATGCGCCTCGTCCAGATCCGTGCCCGGTTGCAGGCGCAGCGTCAGGATCGACACTTTCAGATGCTCCATCAGTTCAGCTTTACGAGACTTGGCGTCGTCTTTCATTGGTTCCTCCATCGACCGCTGTACGAATCGCGCCGATTGTTTTGCTCTTTCTCTGTATTCGAAGAAAATACAACTTGTATACAGAAAAAAATCGTGCAGCATAAGCCGTCGACCACGCCAAACTGAAACGGACGTTTATGCGCAAACCCCGCCACATCACGTTCATCCTGATCGAGGAATTCTCGCACCTTGCTTTTTCATGTGCGGTCGAGCCGTTGCGCATTGCCAATCTGGTGAGCGGTGAAGACCTGTATGAGTGGTCTTTTGTGTCTGAACATGGCGCGCAGGCCGTTTGCTCCAACGGGTCAGTGACACTAGTGCACGGCGGACTGGACGCGCTGCCAAAAACGGATCAGCTGTTTGTTCTGTCGGGCATTCATATGCGCAATCATGTCTCGCGCCCCTTGCTTGCAACCCTGCGGCGCGAGCGAGCGAGAGGTACGGCCATAGGCGCTTTGTGTTCGGGCGCGTGGTTGCTGGCCGAGGCCGGTTTTCTAAACGAGATGCAGGCCGCCATTCATTGGGAGTACCACGATGCCTTTATGGAGGCTTTTCCCGAAGTTAACCTTGTTCGAAGTGTCTTTGTGGCCGACGAAAAACACATCACAGCCTCGGGTGGCACGGCGACTGCTGACCTGATGTTGCACCTGATCGAACGGGATCACGGCGAAGAGTTGTCGATCGCGGTAGCTGACCAGATGGTCTATAACGCTGTACGAAACGCCACGGCCAAACAACGTGTGTCTCTTCAATCGCGTAACGGGATGCGAAATGCACATCTCGCCAAGGCGATTCACACTATGCAGGATTGCATCGAGGCCCCGGTGTCCCCGTCTGAGATAGCCGAGGATCTGGGGATATCTACGCGCCAGTTGGAGCGGCTGTTCGGCAAATACCTCAACACGTCACCCAAGAAATACTTTATGGAGCTTCGGCTGGAGCGCGCCCAGAAGCTGTTGTTGCAGACCGAAGCGTCCGTCACCGAGGTGGCTATGGCTTGCGGCTTTGAGAATCCGGGACATTTTTCGCGCGTTTACCGATCAAGCTTTGGTGTGACACCGCATGCCCAAAAGAACAAGATTGATTGACTGGCGAGGACGGGGGGAGCGTCTCTGTCCCAAGGCGAGCCTGGCCGGACAGGCGCTCACCCCCTGGTCCTGCTTCGTACCCCCTCGTTAAAACTTTACTGGTAAACTGGTCAGCAGGATTGAGTATTCATACATATCGAAATGGGCATAACTATTACAAGATCGTGTCAGATATGTGTGCTTTTTGTTTAAAACATTAACGTTGCGATGTTTCACCAGTTGACCAAAAGGCGCAAAACAGGCCAACCTATAGTGTGAAATGTATAGACAGACTCTGAAGTTGGCCAAAAAAGCAGACACATCGGGAATCTTTGACCGCAAATCCCATGCCGGCATCGTCGGAAGATTTTATATCTTCATCCTAAATTGACGGTGGAGGATATCAATGCACCTGGAAATAGGTAAATCTGAATCCCGTTTCGATCACGGCGCACATACACATGCAAGCCGCGAACGGCAGATTTGCGATGCGGCCAAATTGGCAGAAGCTGCCTTTTCCGAACTGACCGACTTCGCTGGATGCGCGCCGGACATAGCAGGTTACCAAAGTCGGGTTTTTCGAGTGTTCCGTTGGTATTTTTTGTCGGCATATTGCATGCGGCTGCTGACCAATGCCGCCCATCGGCTTGAGCATCAGACTTTGCAGGTTTCGATGGATGTATTCAGCGCAGTTCGGATGGCCCTGCCTGAGTCCGAGGTTGAGGTTTCCATGGCCTTGGCTCGCGATAAGGTGACAACCCTGGCCGCTGCACGCACGAACAAAATCGGATGCCGCGGACATTCTGCGGGCTGGATCGCCGCAAAGATGAAACAGCAAGGCCGGAACATCCCGTCTGAGATCAAAAGCTCACTTGCTGGTGCATTGTCGGCGTCGGAGCGGCGCGTCTGACGCATCCAACAATACCGTCGCGAACTGGGTGATTTCTTAAACGGGCTTGCGGGCTTGAACCGCACTGCCTTGGTTCGGGGCGGTGCCGCAATCAACGCGACAACCATTTGCCACCTTCATGACAAAACAGCGCTTGCATTCACCAGTTGAGATTGGATGGTGCTGCTGGAGAGAATTGAACTCTCGACCTCTCCCTTACCAAGGGATTACCGACATTTTCCCCTAGTTTCGCCAAGTGCCGTTTCGCCCTTGTAAATAAGGGGTTTACTCTCTATTTCCTGTCTCAAGGCCCCGCCACGTTTCGGGGCGTTTCGCTGCAAAAGTCCGGAAAAAGTCCGGAAAATGTCCGGATGATACAGGAGTTTTAACCATGTCCGCCAACCTCAGAACCCCGAGCGCCCGCGCCCGTTTGACCGCCCGCCGTGAACCCTACTATTCGCCCTTGGATAAGGGCCTTGCTCTTGGGTTCTATGTGGGGGCCAAGGGTGGCCGCTGGACCGCCCGAACCATTAACCCGGCTGGTCGCCCTAAGTGGCTGACCACCACGCTTGCCCCTGAGTCTGACCTGACCTTTGCCGAGGCTTGTGACCGCGCCCGAGCTTGGGCCGCTGACACTCTGGCCGACGCCCCCGCCGACGATCCGACTCCAACCGTCCGTCAGGCCGTGGATTCGTGGGTCGCTGGCAAGCGCCGTGCCTCTGGTGATCTGGCCGCGTCTAAGACGCTGGCCGGGTGGGTGGGTGCCGCTAACAGTGTGGCCGCGTTCCTTGGTGAGAACGTCCGCCTGTCCGATGTATCCCGCGCCGATCTGGAACGCTACCGGGACCGCCCTGCGTCTCGTGGTGCTGTCCGTAGCCGTGCCACTGGCAACCGTGACCTGAACGCCGCTAAGGCGATGTTGACCGCCGGGGCCAACGATCCGGATTTGAACTATCAGGGGCCGCGCGCTTGGCAAGATGCCAAGCGCCACGATACCGAGTCCACCGCCCGCGTAGACGATGCCACCGACGCCACCGCCGAGGCCCTTGGGGGCCGGGTTCTGTCGCTGGACGATATGCGCCTGTTCCTTGAGTCCGCCGAGGTGATTGACCCGGCCTTTGCCACGTTCTGCCGGGTGATGTTCCTGACCATGCAACGGCCCCACGCCCTGCGCATGGCGAACGTGTCTGACCTGATGGTGATTGATGGTCGCCCCATGCTGCGCCTGCGTTTCGGTAAGAACGCGCATAAGCGCCGCCGCCGTGTTGGATCGACTGAACGCACCCTGCGTATTGAACTGTTTGATGAGGTGGCCGCGATCCTGTTTGAACTGGCCGAGGGTCGCCCCGCGAACGCACCGCTGCTGACCGATAGTGAGGGCAACCGCTGGCCCGAGGATTTCCAACGGTTGCCGTTTCAACAGTCCGTTGAGGTGGCCGGGATCGACCCCGAGGGCCTGACCTTCTACACGCTGAGACATTCGGGGATCACTTGGGCCGCAACCCCTGCCGAACATGGCGGGGGCGGATTGGATGCCGTGACCGTCGCACAGTGCGCCGATACCTCGCTTGAACTGATAGCGCGCACCTACTACCGCAGACAGACCGGGATAGGTACGGGGCCGGGGCTGTGATGGGCCTGACCTGATCGACGGATGAGCCGGGGCAATCGCCCCGGTTTTTTTATATTTGTGGTCCACTCTGCAACCGTCCCGTTTAGTCGGTTTAGTGTTAGTGGCGTTGTGGTGGACGCCGCTGGGTTTCGTCGGGTTCACGTTGCAAGTTTCAGGGCTTCGACCTTTTGTAGATCGTCCCGCAAATCCGTGTTTGTGATAGCTGCCAACCACGCGCCGAAATCACTGAACGTCTGAACCTCAACCGCACCCGTGTAGGTTTCCGTTTTCAGGCTGTAGCGCGCCCGTGGTTTGCGCTGTGCCTTTCGTGGTCGGCTCATACCGATTCCCCCTGTTCTTTCGCCTTGGCCCGGTTATAGGCAATCAAGGCTTTGGCCGTTTTCATTGAGTGGGTTTCATGGCCCCGTTTACCTAGTGCAATGTGCGCCTTGTGCAGATCGTTCAACAGGCCAAGCAAGGTGACGTGAATCAATCGCGCGTCGGTCATGCTGCCCCCCGATCTGTCGCCGCCTTGTGCGCTCTGATCAGCTTGGAAATCATCCCCTGAGAACACCCGAGGAACGCGGCAATCTGGCGCTGAGTGGGTGCCTTTCCGTCCCTGTGTGTCAGGAACGCCCGCGCATCGTCTACGGCCTTATAGGTGAACTTGGCCGCGTCCTGTGCCTCTGCCCCGTCTGCGTCAATTTCCGCCGCGCGATCACTGGCAAAGATCAACTGAATCGCGCTGTCCTGTGCAACCGCCGCCGCCCGGTAAATCGACGTTGCGGCGAACATATCGCGCATGACCTCGACCAATGCGCCCCGCGCCTCTGGCCCGTCCAGTTTGACCGCCTGATTATATCGACCCTCTGCCGCTCTGGTGATGTTGTCGGCCTGTTGGCGCAAAGCCTCAGACCGCCGCGATTCGTCCAGTGCCGCCGCCTTGAGGCTTTCCGCGCTGGTCGCATTACTGGTTTTCGTCATTGTCGGACTCCTTTGTGAATACCTACCGCCAAGCGTAGTCGTGAAACGAAACGAAAGGCAACGAAATTCTACGGCGCAAAGCTATAAAAACAAGGGGCTTTACTTTTGATTACTGGAATATTCCACGCTTTACGCAACGACGATTCCACGCCTATGGTTAATTCAAATCCGCCACGAAAGGCGCGACCCTTCAAAGGATGTTACGAAATGTCAAAAGCTCAAAGGGTATATGCACGGTTTGAAAATGACCTTGGCCTAGGCCCGACCAAAACCGCCGAAATTCTGAAATCTGGACAAGGCCCCGAAACCTTCCAACTAGGCCGCAACCGAATGGTGCGGGATGATGTTTGGCAGGAATGGGTTGACCGTGTGAGTGCGGGCGAAATCGACCTGAGTAAATCCGCCCTGACCAAATCGGCCTAAGCGCCGACCCCCTGACAACCTGACCCGCAACAACCCCGGCCAACCGGGGAACAATAGGACTTTGCCCAATGGCTACCTATTCCGCATACGATCTGGCCCGCCACTATTCCCTAAAGACCCCGATTCCGGGGAAGGATGAATACAGTGTGAAGCCCTGCCCGATGTGCGCCGAGAATGGCACCGGGGGAACGCTGCATATCAGCACCGACGAACACGGCAACCCGTGGGTGCGCTGTCACGCCTATTGCGGGTTTGATGTTTGGGAAATTCTGGAACGGGACGGGTTCAAACGACCGAGGCGACCGCGCAACGCTTCGCGGCAAGCTCGTAACCTGACAGAGGTAGAGGCCAAGCGGGAACGCGCTGCCGAGATATTCGACCACGCGCACCAGATCAGCGAAACGTCACCCGTTGGCCTGTACCTGATCAGCCGGGGATTGCCGCCACCGTGGCCCCCGACGCTGCGCGAGGTGATGGCCCTGAACCATCCAACCGGAACCAAGGCCCCGGCACTGGTGGCCGCTGTCGAAAGGCTGGCCGATCTGCACCGGGTGGGTGTCGCGCGGCAATGGCTGACACCAGAGGGCCGAAAGATCGACGCAGACCCCCAAAAGGCCACGCTGGGGCCGATCAAAGGGGGCGGGGTAAGGCTGGCCCCCCTGACTGACCGCATTGGGCTTGCTGAGGGCATAGAAACGGCCCTGAGTGCGCAACGCCTGTACGATCTGCCGACCATCGCCACGCTTGGCACAAACGGCCTGCTGAATATCGAACTGCCCGACGCCGTGCGGTCTGTCGTGCTGTTTCTGGATGGCGACCCCCAAGCCGAGAAAACCGCCGCTCTGTTGGGCGTCCGCCTGCGATCTGAGGGCCGCACCGTGGCCGAGGCCCGCGCGCCTGCCGGGACCGATTTTAACGACCTACTGCAAAGGAGTCTGACCAATGCCTGATAAATTCCTTGAGACTGACCCAGACCTAGAAATCGCAACCGCCGACGCCCTGCCACACATGCCGCTAAATGCGGCCCTGTCCGCCCTGCCGTGTGATGGCGAAAACCCGAGGTTAACGGCCCGCTGCCGTGAAACTGTCGCCGCCCTGATGGTGCCGCCGGGAACGCCCCGACCTATCCGCGATCTGGTCAGGGACATTGCGAAAAATCCTGACGATCTGTCGCCCTTTGAAGTGTTCCGGGTGCGCTGTGCTTTGGGTGGTTTCCGCCAAGCACGGCCCGAGCTTTATGCACTGGTCAAACACATCCTAGTTGACCTGTTCGGGGTGCCAAACATGACCCTGACCCAATGCGCCCACCGTTTCCGGAATGAGGAATCCGCTGCCCGTAAGGCGATGAAAGACGCCGCCAAGAATCGAGATTGGGAAAAGCTGCTTAAACTGGCGCATGACCGCGCAAGCGTAATGGGTGAGTGATGGCCGAGAAACAGACCCAGGCCGTAGAAGTCCCTGATATTGCTGATCAAAATGACCCCCTAGAGGGGCTAATTGACAGGGTAAAATCAGAGGGCAAACCCGCCGCCTTTGAGGTTCCGACGCTGGCCGCATTGGGTGCGCTGGACCGGGACAACCCCGCCGAATTTGAACGCCTGTTAGCTGACCTGAAAGGGCAGGGGGTGGGGCTTACTGTCCTGCGCCAAAAGATCAAACAACACGGCCCGAGGGGTGACGGATCAAGTGATTCACAACTCGACACACTGGCCGAGGTGATGGGCGAATTTGACCTGTTCTGTGATGCTGCCGGAACCGCTTACGCATCCGGGGCAAACCGGGGCATATGGTCAACGGTCAAGGTCAGATCGTCCGCGTTCCGCGAGGCGTTAGTTTTGAAGTATTACGAGGCCACCGACTCCGCGCCGAACAATGACGCATTGGGGGCCGCTGTTAACCTTGCATCTGCCAAGGCGCATCACACCACCACCCGCCGCGAGGTGGGCAAGCGGTATGCCCTGCACGATGGTCTGATTTACGTCTACCGCGCCGACCCGGAAAACCACCAAATCCGGATCAATCCGGCCCTGCCTGATGGCTTCGAACAAATCACCGCTGAGGAGTCGCCCGTCCGGTTTCTGACCCGGCCTGAACTGGCCGAACTGCCCGAGCCTGTGGCCCCGTCTGATCGTGACAAGCTGCTAATGGCATTCCAACAACTGACCCCCTTTGAACGGGTGGACAATTTCCGCCTGTTTGTCGCCGCCATACTGGACGCGATGCAACCCGAGGGGCCGCACGTTGTGACCATCATCACCGGGTTACAGGATAGCGGCAAAAGCAAGCGAATGCAGATGTTCACGCGCTTGGTTGATCCGCAGCAATCCGAGGGGGTGGGGAAGCCTAAAGGCGAATGGGATATTTTCTGTGAAGTCCGCGCCCTGCACTGTCTGGCCTATGACAACCTGTCGGGCATGTCTGGCGACGTGTCAGACGTTTTCAGCCGCATTGCATACGGGGGAACATTCCGCGCCCGAACGCATCACCAGATGGACGAATTTACGAGCCTGACCGGGTGTTGTCCTGTGGTGCTGGCCGGGATTGGTGACTTTGTGGTTAAGGCCGATCTTATTGACCGTTCCGTGTTCCTGCGCGTTGAACCTATCGCCGCTGAAAACCGCCTGCCTGATGCCGAGCTATGGGCCAGATTTGAAGCCCTGCAACCCGAGCTTTTGGGCCTGTTCTATGGTGCGCTTGCTGAGGGTATCCGGAACCGTGGCCGGGTGCTGATCGTCAACGCGCCCCGGATGGTCGATTTTCTGCGCCGGGTGTCCGAGGCCGAGCCTGCGCTGTGGGATACAAAGGGGCTGATCGACGCTGCCTTTCGCCGCAACCTGATTGAACGCATAACCATGCTGCTAAACGATGATCCGTTTGCGCTGGCCGTGTTCGACCTGATGGACGGACTCCGGACGTGGGAAGGCACCGCAACGGCCCTGCAAGATGCCTTGAAAGATTTTGCCGATGAGGAAACCAGATCAAGCCGCCTGTGGCCTTCAAACCCGACTTGGCTAGGCCGACGCCTGCCACACGTTGCGAACACGCTGCGCCACCTTGGGGTGAAGATCGAAACCGACTCCAGCCACACCGGGACGCACCGCAAAATTCAAATCACCTACACGCCCGACGATAGCCTGCCCGATTCCGGGGATGAGCTTGAACCGCTGGTGATCTGGCGCAACGCCACTAACACTAAAACGACTAAACAGAACCCTTCGAAGGTACGCCACAAATATAAAAAAAATTCGGTAGGGGGTGAGCTATGACCCCGGCCAAATTCCTAGACCACGCCGAGTCCGTGGGTTTCCGGTTCTGGATGGATGGCGACAAAATCCGCTATTCGGGACCGCGCGAACCAAAGCCGCAAGGGCTGGAATTTATCAGGGAAAACCGCGCGGCATTTGTGCGGGTGCTGAAAGGTCGGGAAAAGCGCAAAAAACAGACCCAGGATTTGCACAACGCCCGTTATGGCCCTGATTTACATACGGTTTTAGCGTCGTGGCCCTGTGTCCGTTCTGCGCCTTCAATCCTGCGAAATGCTGCCGATTTGATCCTGTCCGCACGATGGTTTCCGACCTTCAAAGGATGGGTAAAAGGCGACCCGCGCCCGATGTTTTCCGAGGTGATGGCCGAGCAACACCGGGGCCGCATTCTGACCCTGCGCCGTTGTGTTGTGTCCAGTGACCGCGCCGGGGTGCCTGACCGTCTGCCGATGGCTTGGACAACCATTCTCAGCCGCCTTGCAATCGACCTTTTCAACAAACGGAGACTGATCAATGAGGGATAAATACCAAGTTCATGCAACGTGCCAATGCCCGACCAATGCAACGCACACTTTCCGCGCCGATGAACTGGACGGTTTGTCATTCATCACCACCGGACCTGACCGCCGAGTCTTTGGCCTGCCGGATCACTGGCGCGCTGTGATGGGCGACACCCGAAACAACCCGTCACAAGGCGATCTGCTGGAAATGGACACAAGCCAACGGGAACAATTCAACCAAGCCAAATCCCGAAACTTTCAATCCGTTGTCGCCGTGACCTGTGACCGCTGCAACGCAACCGTGTGGAGTGCCGAATAAATGGAATACGATTTTCACGACCTCGCCCTTGCGACGAAAGCCGCCTGCGCCCCTGTGCCTGAATACATCGGCCCGTTGGCCCCGTTTGCTGACGATCTGGTGAAGGCCCATTTTCCGCGCGTTCCGGTGATCCTAAACACCGCGTCCGCCCTGACCGTTCAACAGATCATTGATAGCCGTATGCTGCCCCGCTTTGCCGTGCGCTTTGCAACTGCCGTTCAAGTGGCTCAAGGTGATCCGGCTGTGATTGTGCAAGCTGGTGAATGGGCTGGATTGCACCAAGGCCGAAAGTGGATTGAGAAACTGGCCGATCTGCGCCCCGATTTTGGCCGCTGCTACCCTGCGCCGGGTGCCGATTGGGTGACGATGCTAAAGCGGATCGAACGGGCAACCTGTGAACTGCCCGAGGCCGAGAATTGCCCCGAACTGACCCGCCGCCGTTTGATCTGGTCAGGGGTGCCAAATCTGCCTGCCGATTATGGGGTTTATTTGGCTGGTCTGGCGCTGCGCTGGCCTGTGGGTGATTTCATGCAATCGAACACGCCGGGGCCTGTCCGCATCGCCCCTGTGTTTGGCCTGTCATTCGAGTCCGCTGTGGCGATCCTGCGCGGCCTGTTTCATTCGTCCCTGACCTCTTTTGATTGCTGTGCGCTGGCCTGTGAAATGCTGAGAATGCACGAACACATCCAAGGCAAAGAACAACTGCACATCAAACGACCTCGCCGGATCAAAGAACCCGAACCGGGCAAAGTGGACTCGGTCCTGCAATACAATCCGGGGGTGCAATCCAATGGACGCTAAAGCCAAAGACCCGGCCATGTATGGAAGCAAATACGCCCGTGCCGATGCCGATTTTTACCCGACCCCGCCCGATCTAGCCCACGTCCTGACAATCGCGCCCTGTAGGGGCCTGATTGACGGTTCCGAGGTATGGGAACCCTGCGCCGGGAACCACGCCCTAGGGCCTGCCCTGACCGCTGCCGGGGCCACCCGGATTCACTGGTCCGATGCCATTGATTACGGGTTTGCGGATACGGCAATAACACCCTTTGAGGATGCCCTATTTCCACACGCCCCGGTGATCGTGACCAACCCACCATATTCGGGGGATTTCCCTGCGCTGATGGTCAATCGCTGCCTTGAGTGGATGCAATCGGGGAAGCTCGAATCCCTGCTTATGCTGGTGCGCGCTGATTGGGATTTAGCCAAGGGCAGACAGGGGGCCATGTCACACCCGGCCTATGCTGGTGCTGTGCGTATGTGCTGGCGTCCCTACTGGACCACCAACCGCACCGCTTCACCACGCCATAGCTACCAATGGTTGCTGTGGTCAGTGCATAGCGTGGGCCATGAGCCGAGGCATTGCCACCTTTACCAAGCAAGGCCAGACGATGTGCAAGGGATGGTGATGCAATGAACGTGCGATAAGTCAGGAGGATTGTGAATGTGATATGGTGATAACGAATCCAAATGATGTGGATACAATGACTATACATCTAACCGACTGTAGTAGATCACCCTTCGCCCCCTGCTTGCGAACTATGGGCGAGGGATCAACTAGGGGGGGGAGTGGACATAGCATAGGCAATTCACCTCAAGCGTGTCCCCAAGCACAAAACGAACGCTATTCCGAAACCAGACCCCAGAAAGGCCCACCGATGCCGACTAAAGGACGCAAACCGCACAAGGCCCGCAGCGATAGCTTTGCCGCCGCCAACGAAGCCGCAAACAAGCCCGATTTATCCCTGACAATGCCCGAACTGGAAACTATGCCGGGTAGTCATGCGCTGAGTGAATGGGGCGTGAATTTTGCCCGTAATTTGTGGCTGTCCCGCGAACGCTGGACCGTGGCCGATCTGTCGATGATCTGTCAGGCCGCTTTGACCGCCCAAAGACTGCACGAAATGGCCGATGAACTGGCAACCGCGCCCCTAACCGTGATGGCCGGGAATGGTGCGCCGAAACCAAACCCGATCTTTGCCATTGCCGACACGCACCGCGCCCGCCTGCAATTGGTTTACCGTGACCTTGGCGTGAGGTTCAAAGACCGCGACACCCGCGCGAAAGAGGCCCCGGAACCTGACGAAATGCACGTTCCACAAGGCCGGGTGGCTGATTGGCTGAACCGCCTGCAATCCGGGGCGCAAAAGCAATGACCGAGATAAACGCCGCACAATTGGAACGCTTGGCGGGTGGCCCTGTGGTCTGGCCTGACCGGGACCGCGAACCGCTGCTGTTTATCGCCTATGGGCGATATCTGGCGGGGCAAATTGCCGATGTTTTCGGGGCTGAAATCGGCCTGCGCGCAAGCCTGCTTTATGGCGTGGTCGCCGATCCGCTCTGGTGGGAATGGTGCCGCCGCGATTCCGAGTGGATCAACACCCGGCAAAGGGCCGATCTGCCCGCCGATACAGAGGCGCTAATCGCTGAAATCCAAGCAACAGGAGAGTCCGACAATGGAGATTAGGAATCCGTTCAAATCGAAAGCGGCCACCGCACCGCCGCACCCGCGCCGGGTGCTGCCAAAGGTCAAAGACCCGGACGCGGGGCAGATGTTCAACGCCCTGCGCAAGTCTGGCATGACCACCACCGAAATAGGCGATTTGGTCGCGCAACGGCCCGACTATTGGGAAGGTAAATTGACCGCACCGGGCAAGGTGATGCTGGCCGACCTGAAAGCCGATATTGACCGCCGCCTAGATGGCCTGACGGGTGATGAAAGGGCCGTAGAAATCGCCCGAATTGAGGCTGAACTTGACGCCAAATCAGGGGCCGCGCCAACCACCAAAGCTGCCGAGGATGCCGCCGCCGAAAGGACGCTGCGCAAGGTGGCCGAATTTTGGTCTGTCCGGAACCGGAAACAGACCCAGGATTTAGGAATGTCCCTTAAAAATATGGCTGAAACGCCGAAACCACGGGTGCGCCTGCGCGCGATCAACACCCGTAAATATTGAGGAGTCCAACGATGAATAAACCACTTGTCAGGGGCGATCTGCACGACCCCACCAACGAACGCAAAGCGAAAAAGGCCCTGTCAGATGCCGCCTATTCGTCCGCGCTGGAATTTGAAGCCGCCGGGATGAAAGACCGCGCCGGATTGACCAAGGCGCAAGCCGCACTGGAACGCCGAGTCGATGCTCTGGAAAGCCGCCCGTTTGATGCGAAAGCAACCGTCAAACTGTTGCCACCAGATCAGCCGAAAGACGTTGACCCGCTGGCGAAACTGCCCGACCCGAAAACGGCACTGGTGGCCGCAACCGCCGCCGAATTTATGCGCCGTGCGACGGGGCAAGGCACCCATTCCGAATGGGTCTTAAAGTTTGTTCCGAAGGGACCGAACCACGCCGCCACCGTGACCGCTGCAAATGGTCTGTTGTTCAAATCTGCCACCAACCCCGGCACCACAACCGCCGCAGGATTTGGGGCCGAACTGGTGGACTATGGCGTCCTACCGATCTGGTTTGAAAGCCTGAATAACTCGGTTTACGCCGCGCTTGTGGCCCGTGGTCTGCGTCTGGAATTTGGCAATTTCAACGGCCTGACAATGCCACAAATGGCCGCTGACACGATGGCCGCAAATTGGGTTTCTGAGGGTGAGACAATCCCGGTTGTTTCGGGTGCTGTCGGGTCGCTAACGTTCTGGCGTACCAAGCTGGCCGCAATCTCGGTTTATTCCAACGAACTGGCCGAAACGTCGATTCCACACATCCGCCGGGTGATTGAATATGGTCTGCTGTCCGCTGTTTCGATGGCAATTGATAGCGCGCTGTTAGATCAATCGGCAACGATACCCACCGTGCGGCCTGCGTCCATTCTGAACGGCAAACCGAACCAAGCAAGCGCCGGGGCAACGCTGGCCCTGATTATGGACGACCTGAAATATTTGCTAGGTCAGGCCGACGCGCAAAAGATGACTGACCCTGTGTTGATCATGCACCCGGCCCGTAAGCGATCCTTGCAAATGATCCGCGATGGTGAGGGCTTTGTTTTCCGTGATGAGATTGAACGGGGCGAGCTTTTCGGCCTGCCTCTGATCGTATCGAACAACGTCCCGCCTGACGTGGTTTCGATTGTGGACGCTGACAAATTCGCCGGGGCTACTGAGGTTCCACAGATTGACGTTTCAAGCTCCGCAACTGTGGTTATGGCCTCAGATGAAAACCCGGCCCCGGTCTATGGCACGGGTGACGATTCCATTGTTGGCGATGGTGACTCAATTCACATTGACGATGCCGCCGCCGCTGGTGCCGTGGCCCGGTCAACATTCCAGACGAATTGCCAAGCCCTGCGCGTCATTGCGCCTGTGTCGTGGGGAATGCTGCGTTCCTCTGGTGCGGCTTATCTCACTGGCGTTGCGTGGTGATCGACATGAACAAAATCCTATCAACCGGGACGCCGGAACCACGCCCGAACTACGCGCCTAACGTGGCTTGGAAGGAGTCCAGATGGTCGCCCGCTGGCTACCTGTTCCGATATGGCCGCGCTGACGGAACCGCCTATCTGATGGTCACTGACAAGGCCGCTGGTGATTTGCTGATTTGCACCGCCCGTCAGGATGGCCGGGAAATGGTGACAGAGTGGGCAATTGAACCGCCAAAGAATGCGCGAAAGACGATCACGCAACACTTGAACGCGCATTTTCAGGCGATGCTAGGGGGCCGCATCTGATGCCGCCTGAGTGGACGCCCTACGCAGACCGCGCCGGGATGGAATCCGCCTATCACTTTGACGGGGGATTCCACGTCCGCGCCACGCTGGACGGGGCCACGATTTGCACCGCAACACCGAGGCCAGAGGGCCGGAAACAGGATTTCACAATCTGGGTTTCTGACGATCTGGACCGACACCAAAAGCGCAAGGCGTCCAGCCTTGTGCAATCTGCGCTTTACCAATTCTTAGGGGAAAGGATTCGACCATGATCACAACCACCGCACCGCGCCCGCCTGTGGCTGAATACCCGACTCTGATCGTATCGCCTGATTATGATCTGCGCACCGGGCAACCGTCAGAGGATGCCGTTTGGCTTGGCGTCCAAGGCGCGCATCGGGTGGGGCGATTGTTCCGGGGGGATTGTGACAGTCTGGCCGAGTCCGTGCTGCACCAGATCACCGCATTTGGCCTGCCAGATCAAACCGTGATCGTCTGGCAAAACCTGTTCAGCACCACGCGGGAAACTCTGGGTGTGATCCGTCAACGATCTGCCGAGGTACTGGACGAACGCGCCAAGGCCCACGCCCTGAAACTCTACACGCCGAACCATCGGAAACACCCGGCCCATGCTGGCCGATCACGGCCCCCGAAATCAGCGAGATTGAAAGGTTGAACCAATGGCCCTAGTCACGATGTACCGCAGTAACGGCAACCCGGTTTGCCAGACTGACAACGCCGCCGGGTGGCTGGCGTCCGCCCGATATGAACCGCTGAACACTCGGACCCAGATGCACCACGTTCTGAGGGCCGACCCCGGCCTTGATAACCCGATGCACACTCGCCTTTGGATCAAGCCCGAAGATTTGCCCACGCCCTGACCTTGGCGCTATACTGGTGCCGAGGGTGAG
Source organism: Ruegeria atlantica (assembly GCF_013032505.1). Taxonomy (GTDB): domain Bacteria; phylum Pseudomonadota; class Alphaproteobacteria; order Rhodobacterales; family Rhodobacteraceae; genus Ruegeria; species Ruegeria atlantica_F. Next base: position 1,398,182 of record NZ_WQCG01000001.1, on the reverse strand, counting down.
TTAGTCGGACTCCCAAACTTGGCCCCTGTGCGATCTGGCGGGATTTGCGCGGGGGCCTTTTCCGTCTTAGGCTGGCGGCAACTGCAATTGCTCTCACGCAGCTAGGCGGGGCCAAAATCTGACCATCGGTCCCGCCATTCCCGAAAGTAAAACCCCTTAGCCTTTACTTTGATATTTTTGACCCGCTGTGCTGGCCGCTGAGTGGGGGAACGGATGTTTTCCGGGTGCTAGGTCGCCGGAAATTACCGGCCCTGTGCGGCTCGCTCTGCGCGCCTGTTTCGCCCTGTTTCGCCCCCTGTCGCTTGGTGCCGTTCTTGGGTGGGGTGGGCGAATCTGATAATCTGGTGACGGGTCGGGGCTGACAATCTGGCGACTTATCCCCGTCACGAAGAGTCACGCGAAACCCGGCCCGTTCAATGTAACTTTTAACCGTGCTTTCTAGTTATCTGGACATAGTAAGACCCCCGGTTTCATCGTCCCGAAATCGGGGGTTTTCTGTTAAGGTGGATTCGCGTGGCGGGTATTTGTCATATCAGCCGCCACGCGCTCTGACCGGGTTCTGATTCAGCATCTTGCCCGGTCCCTCAGATGGTCGCCGGGTATTTAAAAGCTATAGGCGATCAACAAAGGCCCCCGGTTTGCGCAGCCGCAGATTCGGGGGCCTTTTGATTTCTACCCCCGCGACATTCCGTCCTGCCCCGCGCCGTTTCGCTGCAAAAGTCCGGAAATCGAGTCCGGAAATTCCGGACCCCGGAAACAGACCCAGGCCCGTAAACTACTGATTTTGTTTAGGAAAATGGTGGTGCTGCTGGAGAGAATTGAACTCTCGACCTCTCCCTTACCAAGGGAGTGCTCTACCTCTGAGCTACAGCAGCGCTGTGGGCGGGTGATTAGACTCAAACGAAACGGGGCGCAAGGGTGTCTGGACGGTTTTTTTCGTCTCCTGTAGAGAAAGACAATGGCAGACAAAAATTCACCTAAAAAACACGGTAAATCCGGGGACGCGCGCGAAGAACGGCTTAAGGCCGCGCTCAAGGCAAATATGGCACGGCGCAAGGCGCAGGCTAAGGCGCGAGCAGCTTCCGAGGACAAGACCGGCAAGGACGAGGGATAAGAGCAGATGGATTCGATTTTGGTGACGGGCAACGGGCCGCTGAACGGTCAGATACCGATCGCGGGGGCCAAGAACGCATGTCTGACGCTGATGCCCGCAACTTTGCTGAGCGAAGAACCGCTGACGCTGACAAATGCGCCGCGGCTGAGTGACATCAAGACAATGACTGCGCTGTTGCAATCGCTGGGGGCCGAAGTGTCCTCGTTGCAGGATGGGCAGGTGCTGGCGATGTCCAGCCATGACCTGACCAGTCAGACGGCGGATTATGAGATTGTGCGCAAAATGCGAGCATCCAATTTGGTGCTGGGTCCTTTGCTGGCGCGTTTCGGGCAGGCCGTCGTGTCGTTGCCGGGCGGCTGCGCCATCGGCGCGCGTCCGATGGACCTGCATGTCGAAGGACTTGAAGCGCTGGGCGCGGAAATTGAACTGAAAGACGGTTATCTGCACGCCAAAGCCCCCGGTGGGTTGAAGGGCGCTGTGCATGAGATGCGCTTTGCCTCGGTGGGTGCGACCGAGAACATCGTCATGGCTGCGACGCTGGCTAAAGGCACGACTGTTCTGAAGAACGCTGCACGCGAGCCTGAGATCGTCGACCTGGTCGAATGTCTGCGCAAGATGGGTGCACAGATTTCGGGCGAGGGGACCTCGACCGTCGAGATTCAGGGCGTAGATCGCCTGCATGGTGCAACGCATCAGGTGGTAACCGACCGAATTGAACTGGGCACCTATATGCTGGCCCCTGCGATGTGTGGCGGTGAGGTTGAGCTGTTGGGTGGTAGGATGTCTCTGGTCGAATCCTTCGCGGTCAAGCTGGATGCGGCAGGCGTGCATGTCGAAGAAACTCGACATGGCCTGAAGGTTGCGCGCAAGAACGGTCGTGTCAGTGCCGTGGATGTGGTGACCGAGCCATTCCCCGGCTTTCCGACTGACCTGCAGGCACAGATGATGGCGCTGATGTGCACGGCCGAAGGTACCTCGGTTCTGGAAGAGCGTATTTTCGAGAACCGCTTTATGCATGCCCCCGAATTGGTGCGCATGGGCGCAAATATTGAAGTACACGGTGGCACGGCGACCGTGACCGGAGTTGAACGCCTGAAAGGCGCGCCCGTAATGGCGACGGATTTGCGGGCCTCGGTGTCGTTGATTCTGGCCGGTATGGCGGCCGAAGGGGAAACGACGGTCAGCCGGGTCTATCATCTGGACCGCGGATATGAACATGTGGTGCGCAAGCTGGAAGGCGTGGGCGCAAAGATTGAACGGATCAAAGGCCAATGACAGACGCAAGTTTCGAAGACGGACGCGAAGCCCCACTGAACCTGGGGGCCGAGGATGCTGATGACCTGCAGGTGATCTCGACCCTAGCGCAGGACGCGGTTTTCCCGATTACCGAGATGACGTGGAGACCTTCTGAACGTCGCTTCGGTTTACTGCTGAACCGCTTCCGCTGGGAAGACAAGGACGCTGCCGCGCGCCGGGATCGGCCATTCGAACGGGTGCAGGCGGTTTTGGTTGTCGACTCGGTCCTTTCAGTGGCCAGTCAGGGTGTCGACCGCAGCGATAAGGACATGGTGATGTCTCTGCTGTCGATCGATTTCGAAGCCGAAGAAGATGGCGCCGGGCAGATTACGCTGACGCTGGCAGGCGACGGTGCAATCCGCCTGTCGGTCGAGGCGCTGGATGTCACCCTCAAGGATGTGACCCGGCCGTATCAGGCCCCATCGGGTCAGGCACCATCTCATCCGGAATAAGCGCGGCATAGCGCAGGCATTCACCGGGCCTCCACAGGGCCTGGTGTTGCGGCGCGCGACCGTGTTCGATGTGTTCGATCTGAGCCGTGTTCTGATCCGGTCAATTACCGGGCTTTGTAAGGCAGACCATCAGGATGATCCTGAGGTGGTTGCCCAATGGATCGCAAACAAGGATCCGGCGACTATCAGGGGCTGGATCAGGAACGGGGCACAAATCTGGCTTGCCGAGAATAACGGGCAGCCTGCAGCCGTTGGTGGACTGACCGAAGCCGGAGAAATCACCCTGTTGTATATCGATCCCGATCACACCCGTTGCGGTATTGGCGGGGCTTTATTGAAGAAACTTGAGCAGGAGCTTATCGCCTTGGGTTGCGCTGAGGGACGGCTTGAGGCCACCCGAACTGCGAAGGGCTTCTATTCACGTTGTGGCTGGCAAGCCACCGGGAGGTGCAGTCAGCGCAATGACTTGTCCTGTCTAAACATGCGCAAATCGCTGAACCTGCAGGACTGAGGGTTGAGGCCAGCCCATCCGGACGATATGTCCCGGTCAAACGCTCCGGAGTGCCAGAACATGCCTGTCTTCCTCGACACGACGTCGTCCGAATTCGAGACCGCCTTCACAACGCTGTTGTCAGCCAAGCGCGAGGACAGCCCGGATGTGGATGCCGTTGTCGCCGGGATTATCGAAGACGTGCGGACACGTGGCGATGCGGCGGTGATCGAGCTGACCGCCAAGTTTGACCGGCTGGAGCTGACACCCGAAACACTAGCCTTCAGCGCCGAACAGATAGCCGAGGCCGTGGATCAGGTCTCATCCGAAGATCGGGCTGCTTTGGAGTTGGCCGCTGAGCGCATCAGATCCTATCACGAAATGCAGTTGCCAGAGGATCACGAGTGGACAGATTCGTCGGGCGCAACGCTGGGTTGGCGCTGGTCTGCTGTGTCGGCTGCCGGTCTCTACGTGCCCGGCGGGCTGGCATCTTACCCGTCTTCTGTGCTGATGAACGCAATCCCCGCGAAGGTCGCAGGGGTTGAGCGTCTGGCCATTGCCGTGCCGACACCGGATGGACAAGTGAACCCGTTGGTCTTGCTGGCGGCGCAGCTTTCCGGTGTGGACACGATCTATCGTATTGGCGGGGCACAGGCGATTGCCGCACTGGCCTATGGCACCGACACAATTGCAGCGGTCGACAAGATCACGGGTCCGGGCAACGCATTTGTAGCCGCCGCCAAGCGCCGCGTATTCGGGAAGGTTGGCATCGACATGATTGCCGGTCCGTCCGAGATTCTGGTCATCGCCGACAAGGACAACGATCCTGACTGGATTGCACTGGACCTTCTTAGCCAGGCAGAACATGACGAAAGCGCGCAATCGATCCTGATTACAGATGACGCAGGATTTGGACACGATGTCGCCAAAGCCGTCGACAAACGCCTGGAAACCCTGCAGCGCCGCGCCATCGCGGGTGCAAGCTGGCGTGATTTTGGCGCGATAGTCACCGTACGTGATCTGGACGAGGCGGCGGCATTGTCGAACCGCATCGCGCCCGAACACCTGGAGCTGTGCGTGGCGGACCCAGTGGCGCTGAGCGCTAAGACTGTCCACGCCGGGGCTATCTTTCTGGGCCAGTACACACCGGAGGCCATTGGCGATTATGTCGGTGGCCCCAATCACGTGCTGCCAACAGCGCGTTCGGCCCGTTTCTCGTCCGGCCTCAGCGTGATGGATTTCCTCAAGCGTACGACGCTGAGCCAGATGACACCTGAAGCACTGCGTGCGATTGGACCCGCAGCCGAGCAGCTGGCCCACTCCGAAAGCCTTGAGGCGCATGGACTTTCTGTAACCGCGCGGTTGAAGCGTCTGAACGGCTAAATCCTTATGGCATAAGGGTCACACCCGCCGCGAACCTGCACAGGTTATCTGGGTAGGGACTTGAAACAACCGGTTGTTCAACGGCGCCTTGACCGAAGAACCTGACGCATAGGAGCCAGACTTGGAACGCGTGGCAACACTCTGGATCGGCAAGCGATTTAGTTTTCTAGAGCATTTGTGCCTGAAATCCTTCGCGGATGTGGACCAGAAGCCGATCGTCTACCACTATGGCGACCTAGAGGATATTCCGGACTACATCGAGGAACGCGACGCACGCGAAGTTTATGATACTTCCGAGATTTACCGCGATCCGATCGCCCGGTCTGTAGCCGTCCACGCGGATCTGTTTCGACTAAAACTACTGCAGAAAACGGACTATATCTGGGTGGACGCGGATATCTACGCGCTACGCCCATTGGCGGCAAAAGACGGATATCTGTTCCCGCGTGGTAACAAGAAAAACCAACGGCTGATCAACAGCATCATGGCCTTTCCGGACAACAGCACCGCTCTTCAAGCTATGTGCGAATTTGCTTTTGATAGCAATCTGGTACCGCCCTGGTGGCCCGTCGAAAAGCAGCAAGCCTATTTAGAGCTCTACGGAAGATCGACCTATTGGAGCCTTCCTCTCTTTAGTCTGGGACCACCGATGCTGTATCACTACATCAGTCTGAGCGGCGAAATGCAGCATGCGACCCCGCGCGCCGACATGTACGCTTTGCCGCCGCGTCATCGAAGGCTGTGGAACGATCCGGACATGTCCAAACTGGATTTTCTGGACTGGCGGAACAAAATGTCGATCCATTTCCACGGGTCGTGGTTTCGCAAAATGTTTGTGGATTCTGGAACTCTAAAACAGGGAGCGCTTGTGGACCATCTGTTGCGAAAGCACCAGATCGACCCGAATGAACACCCAATTTAGCATTTTCCCGCGTTGTTCAATTTTTTGAGTTGGGATAAGTCTGTCCCGACTTTAACGGACCGCATCCAATGACTCGTATCTCGCACATCGAACTAGATGATCGAAACCTGCCTCCACCGACCCCCGAGATCGAGCAGGAGCGTAAGGTTGCGATCTATGATCTGCTGGAAGAAAACAGCTTTGCACTGCCTGTGCGCGATGACCGTGTCGTGCCCGATGGACCGTACCGTGTTCAGTTGTCGATCCGCGACAAGCGGCTGGTTTTCGACATCGCCACCGAGGCCGAAGAAAAGGCGGCAGAGTTTCACCTGTCGCTGGGGCCGTTCCGGCAGGTGGTCAAAGACTACTTTCAGATCTGCGAAAGCTATTTCAATGCGGTAAAAACCCTGCCGCCCAGCCAGATCGAAACCATCGACATGGCCCGTCGCGGCATCCACAACGAAGGCAGTCGCGTTTTACAGGAACGTCTTGAAGGTAAGGCTGACATTGACACTGATACCGCACGCCGTTTGTTCACGCTGATCTGCGTGCTGCATTTCGGAGGCTGACGCGTGAAGCCTTTGCCGCAGTCGGTCCTGTTCTGTTGCGACCATAACGCGGTTCGGTCCCCTATGGCCGAAGGGCTCATGAAAAAGTTCTACGGCACCGGCACCTATGTGCAGTCCGCCGGTGTGCGAAATGACCTTGAGATTGACGGGTTCTGCATCGCGGTCTGTCAGGAGGTTGGCGTTGAGCTGTCCCGCCATCGGTCACGCTCGTTTGATGAAATGCAAGAATGGGGCGATGACCTCAGTTCGTTCGATCTGATCGTTGCTTTGTCACCGGCCAGTCAGCGCCAGGCGCTGGAGCTGACACGGATTTTTCACCTGGATGTCGATTATTGGCCAATAATGGACCCTACCGGACTGGGCGAAAGCCGCGCAGACAAGTTAATTCACTACCGACAGACCCGCGACCAGATCATTCAGCATCTGAAAGGCCGCTGGGGTGAACCTACGGAGTGATCATGAACAAGACCGTCAAAACCTATTTCGAGGCTTTCAACGCAGGTGATGTCGATGGCATGCTGGCCTGCCTATCTGATGACGTGGCGCATCACGTGAATGAAGGCCAAATCCGCACTGGCAAGGACAAGTTCACCGCCTTCTGCGCCCATATGAACCGCTGCTACAAGGAAAACCTGACCGATATCGTGGTGTTCGAAGCTGAGGGCGGTACCCGCGCGGCAGCCGAGTTTATTGTGAACGGCACCTATCTGCAGACGGATGAGGGTTTGCCCGAAGCCCACGGTCAAACCTATCGCCTGCCGGCCGGATCGTTCTTTGACCTGAAGGATGGCAAGATCACCCGCGTCACCACCTTTTACAACCTTGCCGACTGGACCAAGCAGGTTTCGAATGGCTGAGGTCACGTCTGTTCGTCCCCTGACCGGGGCGGCGCTGACGGATGCCTTGGACGACGTGGCGCGTCTGCGGATCAAGGTATTTCGCGCATGGCCATATCTTTATGATGGCGATCTCGACTATGAGCGAACTTACCTGCAATCCTACCGCGATAGCGACAAAGCGGTCGTGGTGGGGGCATTTGACGGCGACCGCCTGATCGGGGCGTCGACCGGGGCCCCTCTGACCGACCACGCTGACGATTTCGCCACTGCTTTTAAAGGCACAGGGTTTGATCTGAACGAAATCTTCTATTGCGCCGAGTCTGTCCTTCAATCGGACTATCGAGGGCAGGGCGTAGGCCATAAGTTCTTTGACCTACGCGAGGCACATGCGCGCAAGTTGGGCTACGTAAAGTGCACCTTTTGCAGCGTGCAGCGCCCAGTTGATCACCCAATGCGACCGGATAACTATCGCCCCCTGGATGCCTTCTGGCGCGCGCGTGGATACGAACCGCTACCCGGTGTGATCGCGCAGTTTTCGTGGAAGGATATCGGTGAAGAAGGCGAGACACTGAAGCCACTGCAGTTCTGGGGCAGGGATTTGTGACGCTATTTGTCCGAAATGCGGGGCATTCTGCGTTTTCGCTGCAATCGCACGAAGGTTAGCTTTTATTCCGGACCTACCATCAGACCAACGGCGTGGGCCCCGGCGATGATGTCGCTGGCGATGAAATGACCGAGCGCACGTAGTTCGGCGTCGGGGGCGACGATATCGGGGACCTGCACCGTGATAAGACCTGCCGCGTGGGCCGCGCGGACGCCGTTGGGCGAGTCTTCAAACGCGACACAGCTTGACGGATCGTGACTCAGACGTGCGATGGCATGTTGATATATATCTGGCGCGGGCTTGCTGGCAGCGACCTGATCTCCGCCTACTACGTCAGGATAAAGCGCGCTTAGGCCCGCTCGCTCGAGATGCAGATGCGCCTTTTCCGTCTGGGTGCTGGTGGCAATGATGTAAGGTATATCCTGCTCACGCAGGTGTTCTGCCATCGCGCGTGCACCCGGTTTGACGGGGATGCAATCTGCCAGCCGTTGCGCAATTTCGGTATCCCAGACGGCATCAAATTCTTCCAGTTTGATGCGTCCTGCGAGCCCTTCAGCCAAGAGTCGGCGTCCTAGCGCACGGTTCGTGCCGACTAGCCGCCGGAACAGATCGTCGTCTTGCGGCAATCCGAGAGTCTCAAGCGCGGTACGGAAGCCCTCAAAGTATACCCGCTCCGTGTCGAGCAACAGGCCATCCATATCGAAGACGACGGCTAGGGGAGTGGGAAGAGGCATAAATGGTGGCCGCGCTGAGGTTCAGGTGTACGTAGCTTGAATGAACGTTTTCGGGCGAATTGGAAAGGCATCAAAGCGGACAAAACCGCCGTTCTAGTCAAATGCACAAAGGTTCGCTTTCAAAAAAGGTCGTGACACAGTTGTTCAGACCTGGGTCCGGCACATATCCAGAAATGCAGTTACCAGATCCGTCTGCTGCACGGACCTTGCGATGGCAATGGCGACCTCGAAGTGGCCAATCTCTTGCGCGAGCGGACGTGTGACGACAGCATCGCCTTCAATCGTCAAATTCCGGCCAGGCGAGAAGCCAACAAGAGTAAAGCCCAATCCTTTTCCCACATAAGCTTGAACCATTTCGCGCGATTGAGAGGTCAGCGGCACCTCCGGATCAAGACCGGCACCCCGCAACAAGTCAAGATAGCTGGGGCCGGGACCTGCACGCGACACGGAAATGTAGGGAATATCGGACAGATCCTCGAGCTGCACGCTGTCGGCATTTGCCAAAGGGTGCATTGCGGGTAACAAAACCAAAGGCGGCAACGTCTTCAGGCATTCGACATCGAAACGCGTGCTATCAAATCCCTGATTGAAAACAACAAGCGCATCGACCTCTCCTGCATCAAGCGAGGCGACGAGGCTTGGAAAATCATCTTCCACGACTTCGATGCGCACACGGGCATAGTGGTTGCGGAACGCCAGAACCGCAGGCAGCACGACCCGTTGGGCAATGGCGTAGTGCGTCCCAATCCGGATCGTACCGGCTTCCCCCTTGGCCATCTCTGCAGCACGTCGGTCTAGGGCCTTCGCCCGACTTAGCAGAGCTTCGGCATCGGCAAGGAACTCCGCACCTGCACTGGTCAGCCGCATACCCCGTGCGGGAAAACGATCAAACAAGGTCAATCCGGTGACCGCTTCGAGTTTGTCGAGCGCAGAAGAGATCGCCGCAGCGGAGACGTTCAGGTTTCGCGCCGCAGGCGCGATACCGCCGCAGCGGGCGATTTCCGTCAGAAAGGCAAGTTGACGTAGTGAAAATCGAATCATCAGAAAAACCATCCTTTGCGCCAGATTAATTCAGTTTTTCTGATCTTAAGCAATCTCCTACTCTTCTCGCTAGAAAACAGGGAGAGAACCGATGGACATCAGACCTTTGACTGGCGGCCTGGGAGCAGAAATTGTCGGAGCAGATGTAAAAGACGGTGTGCAGTTCGCGGAAATCCAGGCCGCCTTCGCCAAATACTCCGTCATTGTTCTCAGAGGGCAAAACATTGCCCCGGAAGACCACCTGGAATTTGCACGCCGCTTCGGTTCGATTAACGTGAACCGCTTTTTCAAACCTGTCGACGGGCACCCAGAAATTGCAACCGTCCTGAAGGAAAAGGACCAGAAAGAAGCGGTGGGCGAAGGCTGGCACACCGATCATTCCTACGACCAGATCCCGGCGATGGGATCAATCCTGCATGCCATCGAAATGCCCCCCTACGGCGGTGATACACTGTTCGTGTCGATGGGTGCGGCATATGAGGCGCTGTCAGATTCCATACGCCGGTTTCTTGATGGGTTGACGGCCATGCACTCGTCCCGGCACGTCTTTGGCCAGACCACGTTGGATAGCGAAGCGGCCAAAAGCGGAAGACTGGCTAATGCCGAGGCGGCGACGCAAGATGCGCGCCATCCTGTCGTCATCACACATCCGCTCAGCGGGCGCCGTGGATTGTTCGTAAACCCTGTCTTCACCACACACATTGAAGGCCTGACGGCTGACGAATCCGCAGCAATCCTCAATATGCTCTATGAGCATTGCAGACAGCCCGAATTTCAGGCTCGCGTCCGCTGGCAGGAAGGTGACATCACCATGTGGGACAATCGTGCCACCTGGCACAAGGCGATCAACGATTATCACGGTTTCCGGCGTCTTATGCACAGGATTACCGTGGATGGCGTAGCCTTATCGCGTTAGAAGCCCGTTGCTGGCCGTCCAATCGCAAAGGGAACGTGATGCACGAAGTCGCCATCCGTACGCCGCGCAGAATCTGACATATTGGGGTCTTAGCGGGCTTCGCATTTCGTTTGCCGTGTTCGAATGATTTGCCTGTACAGCGCGTGAGCACCGTTATTAGTGTTGCTAAAGATTTACCCATTGAGGATCTCTTGTTCATGAAAGTTGCCACCGCCGCCTACAATCTCGACTGGCTCGACAGTTGGGCGCAATACGAAGACAAACTGGAGCGTTGGGTCTCGGACGCTGCAGGCCAGGGGGCGGAGTTGCTGGTCTTTCCTGAGTATGGAGCAATGGAGTTGTCGACGCTGGACGGAGTGGACGTGGCGGGGGACCTTGAGCGTTCGATCCTCGCGGTTTCTGATCGGATGGAGGACGTGCAGAACCTGCACCAGCGTTTGGCGCAGAACTACAAGACTTACATTCTGGGCGCGTCCGCCCCGGTGGTGGACGGCCCTGATCGACCGGTGAATCGGGCTGCATTTTATGCCCCTGACGGCAAACAAGATCACCAGGACAAACAGATCATGACCCGCTTCGAACGCGAGTCTTGGGATATTGCCGCTGGTGGACCGTTGAAACTATTCGATACGGCGCTTGGCAAGATCGGCGTGCTGATCTGTTATGACAGCGAGTTTCCGTTGCTGGGTCGCGCGCTCAGCGACGCAGACCTCATCCTTGTTCCATCCTGCACAGAGGCTTTGTCCGGCTATTGGCGAGTGCGTATCGGTGCGATGTCCAGAGCATTGGAAAATCAATGTGTTACAGTGATGTCGTCTTTGGTGGGCAATAATGAATGGTCCGAGGCCGTGGACATGAATACCGGAACCGGGGGTATATTTGGCCCACCAGACAAGGGCTTCCCTGCGACCGGCGTTCTGACCGAAGGTACCCTGAACCAACCAGGGTGGGCGTATGCCGAGGTCGATTTGTCAGTCATCGCAAGCGTGCGCTCGGATGGTCATGTTCTCAACCGAACCCATTGGGATGAGCAACCACCCCGAGTCGATTCAGTCACATTATCGGCCCTATAGTAGATTCCGCCCTTGAAATAGGGCCGAAATAAGCTCATTTAAGCGCACATCCCGCAGATTCTGCGGGTGCAACTTAAATATGGAGACAACATGGCCAAGGAAGATACGCTCGAATTTCCCGGTGTCGTGAAGGAACTCCTGCCTAATGCGACGTTTCGGGTCGAGCTGGAAAACGGCCATGAGATCATCGCACATACGGCAGGCAAGATGCGCAAGAACCGCATCCGTGTTCTGGCCGGCGATAAAGTTCAGGTCGAAATGACCCCCTATGATCTGACCAAGGGTCGGATCAACTACCGCTTCAAGTAACGCCTGCCGAAATGGCGTTTATCTTAGGATCGGGCAGCCCAAGGCGGCTGGACCTGTTGGCCCAGCTTGGCGTGCAGCCCGATGCAATCCGCGCCCCAGACATCGACGAGACGCCTTTGAAGGGCGAGTTGCCTGTTCCCTATTGCAATCGCATTACGCGTGCGAAAGTGGGGGCGGTTCAGGCGGAAAGCGACGATGTAACTCTTTGCGCGGACACCACTGTTGCGCTGGGTCGCCGTATTTTGGGAAAACCGGAAGATGTGGGTCAGGCGGCTGAGTTCCTGCATGCTCTGTCTGGTCGCCGTCATCGCGTGATAACGTCTGTTGCCGTGCGGCGCGGTGACCGCGTCCTGCAGCGGGATGTCGTGTCCCAGGTCAAGATCAAGCGCCTGTCAGACGTTGAGATCAATGCATATCTTGCGACCGGAGATTGGCAGGGCAAAGCAGGCGCCTACGCCATTCAAGGCCCCGCCGGGGCTTTCATCCCGTGGATTTCGGGCTCGTTTACCGGCATTGTGGGTCTACCTCTGTCCGAGACCGCCGCGCTTTTGCAAGGCATCGGCTATCCCCTGTATAGTGAGGCGCCATGAAGGGTCGAACCATAGTTCTGGATCATATCGAAAACCGCGAAGCTGCCGCCCTTATGGTAGATGGCAAGCTGGACGATTTTCTGATTGCCACAGATGCACCTGCTCCAGGTACGATTTACCGCGCCCGTGCTGATCGACCGGTCAAAGGGCAGGGCGGCATGTTCCTGACCACGCCAGACGGCCCGGCATTTCTGCGGCAGGTCAAAGGGCTCGCGCCCGGTGCCCAATTGTTGGTTCAGGTGACGGGTTATGCCGAACCCGGCAAGGCGTTGCCGGTCACCGACCGCGTTTTGTTCAAAAGCCGCTATGCGATCGTCACGCCTGATGCGCCCGGCCTGAACATCTCACGTTCCATCCGTGACGAAGATGAACGCGACCGCCTTCTTGAGATTGCTCATGAGAGTATGGAGGGCAGCGAGTTTGGCCTTATCCTGCGATCCTGTTGTCAGGGTGAAAACGCGGCTGAAATCGCCGAGGATATCGGCACCATGCGGGCCCATGCGGACCAAGTTCTGAACGATCCGGGAACCGAACCCGAGCAACTGCTGGAAGGTGATGGGCCACATGTTCTTGCCTGGCGCGACTGGACCGATCCGGCTGAGGTCGTGACGCAGCCGGGAAGTTTTGAGACACATGGCGTGCTGGACGCGTTGGACGTGGCCCTTGGGATTTCCGAGCCACTGCCTGGCGGTGGCTATCTTTTCGTTCAGCCTACTCGGGCTTTGGTGGCGGTGGATGTAAATACGGGCGCGGACACGTCACTGGCAGCGGGAACCAAGGCCAATTTCGCCTGTGCCAAGATGCTTGCCCGTGCCCTGCGCGTTCGCGGTCTGGGGGGGCAGATCACTCTGGATTTGGCGCCAATGCCCAAGAAAGACCGTCGTGGATTCGAGGCCTCGCTGCGCGCTGCATTCAAAGCTGATTCCATCGAAACCACGCTTGCAGGCTGGACCCCTCTTGGCCACTACGAACTACAGCGCAAACGCGGTCGTATCCCGTTGTCCGAGGTGCTGAAATGAGCTGCCCCATCTGCGAAGAAGAAACTGTCACTAAGTTTCGACCATTTTGCTCGAAACGGTGCGCTGACATCGATCTGGCCAAATGGCTGAACGGGTCATATGCAGTTCCTTCGCAACGGGAAGAAGACGTCGAAACCGAAGTTTCCGATCCCAAATCGGACCAGCAACGTCCACATTGAAAAAATGTAAAAAAGCCTCTGGACACCGCTTGGTGCAAGTCATAGAAGGCCCCCACCCAACGACAAACGTCGTTCCCGTGCCCGGGTAGCTCAGGGGTAGAGCAGTGGATTGAAAATCCTCGTGTCGGTGGTTCGATTCCGCCCCCGGGCACCATATTTTCTGGGTGAGATTTCGGCTAATAATCTGTTTTATAAGCTTTAAATGTCGATTGCGTCTGCTTGGCTGATTGGGTAAGCGGCTGTTTGCTCCACAACTTGCTCCACAATATGCTCCGCTCACGATGTGTACTTCACATGGAAATGTTGGGGGTGCCCGAAAACCGTGTTGGTCCGCTATGCGGACAAAGCTACCGATAACTCATTTTGCTGGTATGTGTGATAACGGCCCTGAGCGGTCCATAATCGCAAGTGCAGCGAACAATTGTTTGACCGCCCTACTTGCCGTTCTGATCCTTTCCGAAATCCTTTGCAGCCCCATTGGCCTCTTCGAATACCAGTTCAGGCACTACGACTTCCCAATTGGCGCGTTTCATTAGGTGATGAAAACGCTCATCGGCATCCTCCTTACGCCAATTGATGATGGCCGCAATCTCGCCGGCAACAAATTTCGTGCCCATCGGGGGCGCGAATGCTTTTGCCATCCGCCCGAGGGGCCGCCCTTGAACATCCTCGATCTGCCAGCGATCTCCAACACGGGAGATCCCGACTGGCGCGCCGACTTGTGCTTCGGCGATCGCGTCAAAGACAATGTGCCGATCACCTTGGCGTCCTGCAAATGACAGGTCGACCATTCTCATTTCGGGCGATTGAAAGAACCGGCGTGGACCAGGGACTGTAGTCAAGTCGGGCACCACGTGCCGCGTGACAACGGAGGGCGACTCGGTGGGAAGATATTCGTGGTTGTCGTTGCTCATGACGATCAAATTGCGCCGTGCACGTGTCATGGCGACATAAAACAATCGCCTCGGCGCGTCCTGATCTTCTTTTCGTGACGGTCGTTCCCACCCGCCATCCATGATCACTACATCATCGAATTCAAGGCCTTTGGCGCGGTGCGCTGTCAACAATTTGAGGCCACGCTGCTCGCCCCATGTATCCTTCGACCATTCAGCAAACCATTCGATCACGTCAGGGCTCGGGAGCGCTTTGCCATCAACTTCACGAGCAAGTTGGCCAAGTCCCTCGCCGATCCGGTCAGTCCAACGGCTTGAGGGTATCGTGTTCAGGGTTTCGGTAAGATCGCTCAAGCTGACCAAAGCTGCCTGCCTCTCGCGTAGGCCGTCGATGAACCTCCGCATCTCACGGGTGCGCCAAACGCTTGGCAAGTTTTCGTTCGCCATTTCGACAGGAATTCCATGCGCCTCGGCAAAATCACGAACCGGCAGAAGCTTGCGCCAATCACGAGAAATGATTGCCGCGCCCTTCCAGCTCCAATCCGGGATCAGTTTTGACAGGCGGATCATCTCGTTGACCGCCGCAAGGGCCTGAGCGTCAATTCCGGCTGGGCAGCCAAGGATTTGGACCCGCCCCTGCGCAACCGGGTCGAGGCTTTCCATAGTACCCCCGGCGGGGTCCTTTTGCCGCGATTTGTCGACGGTAATCCCATGCCCTATTTTCATACGTTCCCGAGATCCTTCGATCACGGCGTTCGCTGCGCTGATGATGTTTTTTGACGAGCGGTAATTGTCGGTCAGAAAAACCGGCTTGGCTGAATAATCCTGTTCGAATTGCCGAATGTGGCGCACCGATGCGCCGGCAAACGCATAGATATTCTGGTCGTCATCGCCGACCGCGAACAGGCTGATCCGTTGATCGGGGTCGTCGATACTGCGACCGGCCACCGCTGCGATCAAGGCGTATTCCTCGGGCCCAACGTCCTGATATTCGTCCACGAGAATCCATCGGAACCCTTGGATCAAGGTCTCTCGCAAGGCTTCGGCCTCGATTTTGTCCAGCCCGTCACCACGCAAGAGACGCGCCGCATCGATCAGAAGCGTCTCGAAATCAGGTTCATCGGCCGCTGCCCGCCCGGCGAAACTGGCGCCAACCAACCTCATGGCTAAGGCATGGATGGTCAAGACCGTCACGAAGCGAGCATCTTCGCCGATCAGTAGACGCAAGCGTTCCCGGATCTCGGCGGCGGCGTGACGATTATAGGCGAGCATCAGTATACCATTTGGATCTTCTCGCTTGATTCTGACCAGATAGGCAACGCGATGGACCAGCACGCGTGTCTTGCCCGATCCTGGCCCAGCAAGCACAAGGACATTGGTCTGTTCGCGGTCGTCACGCACGATCTTCTCTTGTGTCGAATTCCCCAGATTGTCGACGATCTCTGCGTAAGACTGAGGCGTTGCCTGCCGTCGGCACTCCGAAATCTTCCCCGGCATCCAAGCTTTCATAAAGTCGGACTGCTCCACTGCGAAATAGTCATGCGCGAGCCGCTGGGCCTGATCGATATCATCGATGCCTTTGTTTGCATAAGCCGCCATCACGTGGGTTTGGACAGTCTGTTCGGTGTAGTGGTCTTCGAGCGGCGCGAAATGTTGGGTGGTGAAACCGCCACCTTTCGGATTGATATGCAAAGTCATGGCCGAGCGGAACACGGACAATCCTTTACCCAGAGTCACCACCTGCTGTTCGTGCAACCACAGAAGCGCCCGGTCCATCAGTTTTGCTGGATCATTGACAGATGCTCGCAACAGCGCATCGCTGTTGATTGCTGCAAGAAGGTCGCCAAGTGTGGTCTCGACAGGAACATCTTTGCCACGCAGGCCGGCCTGAACCTTGTTGATCAAGTATGAAACCAAACGCTCTGCGGCCTGCCTGCGAAGCTGAGCGGTCTGCTCGATCACGCCCCATGATCTTTGCATTCGCACCATGACGCTGCCTTTGGATACCTTGCGCAGGCCAATATTGCCTTTTCCGCCATCCATGTCGCGGCCATCCTGCGCCATCCCGCGGAGCAGCCCCTCGACGATATCGGGTCGCACGGAGGCGTGTCCCCGCTCCCGCAGGGCCTGCGCCACTGAGGCCAGATGGCAGGGCACAGCCTCATTGATGTCCGCGTCTGGCGCTTGCTCTCTAAGGATCGCAATCAGGTCAGCTTCCAACCGGGATGCCGCTTCGAACCGCTTCGACGAGGCATTTTCGACACCTACATGCACGAAGATGGTGATGTTTGTGTCGTCCTTTGCGATCCCCAGGGCTTCGAGATCGGCCAAGGCTTTGCGCAGGCTCGACATCGTCAGCCCACTGACACCGCAGAGCTCGTCCGTGGTGATGCCCTCTTCCTGCGGCGCGTTGATGATATGCTGCACGATGGCGGCCAGATCCTCGCGCCGCCGCTCGGTGATCTCAGCGGTTGCCAGGATTTCGCGGACCCTCTTCATGCTTCTTATCCGGAGCGAGGCGGGGAACACCTGCACCCGGTTTTCTTCGCGGTTCAGAAGGTGTGCTTCTTCCAGCCAGGCGACGGCGGTCTTCACTCGCGTATCGTCGGTATTGCTGTCCCGCTGGAAATCTCGCTCTTTCTCCTCATGAACAATCTCACCGGGTGTGGCGACAATTTCACCGCCTTTTCCAGTCCGAGCATCAAGGCGCCGAAGCGCCTTCAGGATCGCGCCGATTTCGTGCCGCGCAAGTCGAGAACGCGCGCTGAGGCTGAACTGACGATCAACGTCTTCGGTACTGAACAACAGGACGCAGTTTGCAGGCTCGCGGTCCCGCCCGGCGCGACCCGCCTCTTGCAGGTAGTTTTCCAACGACCCCGGCACGTCCCCATGAACCACCAGACGAATGTCCGGCTTGTCGACCCCCATCCCAAAGGCGTTGGTGGCTGCGATCACGCGTAGATTGCCGATGCGGAAGTCCTCCTGGATCTCACGCTTTTCATCGGGGCTGAGGCCTGCGTGATACCGTTCAGCTGCGATGCCCTGTTGTTTTAAGAACTCCGCCACGCGCTCGGTGGCGTTTCGGGTAGCACAGTAGACTACTGCCCCAGACACGCCCTCCCGCGGAAGCTGGGCTTCGATCGTGTCGAGGATATCGGTCATCTTGGTCGCACGTTGCGTTGGCAGCACCTGGAAGCTCAGGTTCGATCGCGATGCGCCACCGTCGATCAACGCCAGCTCGGACCCCAACCGCGCTTTGAAATGAGTGCGGATGTCCTGCACGACGTCCGGCTTTGCCGTTGCGGTCAAGCAAAGTACCGGAGCCGGCTCGTCAGCTGAGCTTTCCTTGATAAACCGCGAAACGTAGCGATAGTCGGGTCGGAAATCGTGCCCCCATTTAGACACGCAGTGCGCCTCGTCCAGCACCCACAGCCCCACCTCGCGCTGTGCCAGAGCGGACCGAACTGTTGTGCTGCGCAGTTGTTCGGGCGAAATTAAAAGGATCGCAGCATCCCCAAGCCGCACCTTGTCGAGCGCGTCTTGACGCTCGGGTAAAGACAATAACCCGTTAATCGTAACCGCCGAGGAAATTCCGGCCCGTACCAAGCCCTGAACTTGGTCCGCCATCAGCGCCACAAGCGGCGATATTACGACGGTCAATGCCCCGGTCTTGTCGAACCGAGACAGCGCGGGGATCTGGTAACAGATGGATTTACCAGTGCCCGTCGGAAGGATGCCCAACAAATTGTCGCCTTCCATGGCCGCCGCCACGATCTTTTCTTGAAGCGGGCGTCCGTTCTCGTCGACTGGTTCCGGGCGGAAACTTGGAAAGCCGAACCAACGTTCGAGCGCACGGGTGGGATCATTGTGCTCTGCGCAATAGGCACAGTGCGGATCACGACAATTCGTATCTCTCAGGTCCTTCACGAGCCGTGCTGCGTCACGGAACTGCGCCCGCACCCAAGGCGGCATGACAGAATCCCCACCAGCGACCGAAATCCAGGCAAGCGCATATGCCATCGGCCAACCCAACCCAGTGTCCGAGAGCCGCTCGAGCAGAGCGTGCACCTGCGCGCCGCAGGCCACGTCTCTTAGTAGCGCTCGAATGGCCTCGTGCGCTTCCGGTTCCGTCGGGATGGGCGCCTCGCGCACGTCGCTGAACAACCGATCAAATCCGACGCTACTGGGACCTCGGCAGCACAGCCAGTGATAGGCGATCATCGTTTCTGGAGACAACGTGTTCAGCGACGCGAAGGCTTTGATCTGGTTGCGAAGAACCTCGAATACAAGACGCGCGTCGAGCTCGGGATCGTTGACGTGACCACTTTGAAGCCGCCCATCGCGGTAGTGCTTGACCAGATGATGGTAGGGATTGCGCGGGAACGCCAAAGGGTTGAGCCACAGCGTGTCAATCGGTCCGTCCGCGAGCTTTGCAAAGCGCGGCGAGACCGCCATGAGATGCGGCAGGTCATGGCGCAGAATATTGTGCCCAATGACATGTGCGAAACCGGCGCAAAACAGATCAAGCTGTTCAAGCGCAACCTTTGGGTCACCTTTCCGATGAACTATCCCCTCTCCATTGCCGTCTGGCACGGCTGCAAAGGCGAACAACTTGGCTTCCTTGGGATCGATCTCCAGATCAACCGACAGACAGCGCGACAGGATTTCGGATTGTTCCCGCGGCATTGGAGTACTCTTGATTCCCGTCGGGTTAGACTCAGGCTTTTCAAGTGGCTCTCGTCTGCCACGGCCAAGGGCCTTTGATATGCCACGGGAAATTAAGCTTTTCATATTCGTAGGTTAATATTTATTCCCAAGGAGCGGAACCTTCGGCGTCCATTTGACAAAATATGTTGTCCCGATGCCATGCCAGGTTTGCGAGGTGCGGCCAGTGTCTTTTTCTTCCGGTTTGCAGGTCTTCCCATCCGGAACCAACAGCCGGTCGACAACATCACTCGGCCCTTTTTGTGAGACCAGTGCTGGTGTGTTTCAGACAGGTCTGTTGATCAAAGTTCGCTTATTCTCCGCCGCGTCGATCTTATACGAATGCAGCATATCTCCGGTTCACGCTCAAACGACATTTGCTTAGCTCATCCGCGCTTGGGCAAAGCGCCCCAAAGCTCTGTGAAGCCGCGCGCGCCCGAAACGAGTTTTCCGTCCGCTCGTCGTACATGAAACCGACCCAATGCCTCTTGCCGCGTTAGATCGTCACCAAGAAGCACATCAGAATTTGAAACGTCAACAAATCGCAGTCGATCAGCGCCCTTACACGAGGCACAATGCTCAATCTCAACGGAGCAGAGCGGGCAAGATCCGTCGTAGTACACCGTAGCGCACGCGTGATCGGCTTTACCCGATTTGACTGCAACCTCAACTCGTTCCGTTTTGTGCATTGTCTTCGACCTCTACCAGTGGGGTGCGCCAGATCTCTCTCAAGAGCTAGCGCAAATGCTGAAGAAACCAGAGCGCAGCTGCGGCAGCTAGGTGTGGTACAAGGCCGCAACTTTCGGAGCAGCTGTCCAAATTCAATGGCAGAATTGCCCGCAGCTGGAGACTGCAAAGCCAAATTGTGAATCTCTGCTTTGGGCTGACTTCGGTCCTATGCATTGATAATGTGGATGGCCGCAAAGTCCGCAAAGCAGGCATTCATCGCAGATAAAGCGAAGGTCCACTTTGAGCCCCAAGCCGTAATTTGTCTGCGGGCCGCGGATGACCTCACTCTGAAGCTGTGACGTTAGGAATGTTTGCTGAAATTACTTCTGAAGCTTCAATCCAGTAGATTGAAGGAGCGAGTTCGCTTTGAGTTTGGCGGATAATTAATTTACCTGTAACCCACACGGGATCCGCCGTTATGTCGACGCCCTCCGGATATTCTACGGTAATGACTTGATCAGGAAGAGGGGCGGTTGGATGTCGGCAGCTCTGAGACAGTGGAGGTATCAATAAAAAGCTTTTTACGTTTTTGAACTCGAACTCAAGAGGGTGCGCGTAGCCAGCAATCCGAACAAGATCTCCCTCCAGTTTAGAATTCCCTGGTACGCACTCAGCAATCTGCATCGACAGCATGCGATCACTCAAATCTCTCGGCATGCAACCCGGATTTGATAGGTAATCATTCAAGAAATCAAAGCATTCAACAAGGCGCTCTTCCCGAAGATCAGACCACGAAATCTCCTGTGGTTCGGAGTGAGCGGCCAAAACGGTTAGGACAACTAGGGAGATCGAGCAACCCGAAAGTCTAATTGTCATTCCGACCGTGCGAAACAGTAAGCGGGCTCTTGTAATCCGGCTCGGTCAATCCTTGTTTGCGCATAGCAATACCGGTCAGGCACTCCCTGATGGTTCGGTTGGCATTCAATGCGGAAACGTAGGTCGGGTCCATTAACGGAGCGAGCTCAACGATTTCAAACCCAATCACGTTTGACTCGGCGCAGAGGCGACGAATTATTGGGAAAACCTCTCGGGGCATCAGGCCACCAGGCTCGGGCGTCCCTGTTCCAGGTACGAATGCCGGGTCAAAGGTGTCGATGTCGAAGGAAATATAGATATGCTCCGGCCCGTCATTTGCCTCGGCGATGACATCTTCCATAACCGCATCCCAGCCGCGTTCTTCGATCTCTGCCATTGTATGATAGCGGAACCCATTCAACCGCATCCATTCAAATGCTTTTTCGTCTGGATAGTATCCGCGCAACGCGACTTGAATAAAGTTTTTGCCCTCGACCATGTCTTCTTCGATCAACCTGAAAACAGGCATGCCATGATTGATCAGGTGTCCAAAGCCATATTTTCCGGCATCGTAATGTGCATCGAAATGAACGACGCCCACATTGCCTTTTCCATAAACGTCCGTCATCGCAGCGACGTTTGGGTACATCAAAGAATGATCGCCACCAACAATAAAGGGTATCACATGGTCACCGTCAGCGTGTTGCACTGCCGCTGCCTGACCAACAAAAGAACGGACCGCATGAATTGTGCGCTCGGTGCTCATGATATCGTTCGGGGCGTTTCCGTAATCTACGACTGTCATATCCTGCAGCGGGTCAACCATGACGTGCATATGCGGTTGTCGCCCCCCATACCCGAGATACAATGAGGAGTTTCGAACCGCATTCGGACCGCGCGACGCTCCGCGTGCGCCGGTCCCCATGTCGGTAAAAGCACCCATGATAGCAACGTCAACTTCAGCAGCGGCTAGATCGCCGGGCGTGAATGCTAATGGTTGGTGCAAGAAAGTTGGGAGTTGCATATAGCCTTGACCAGGGAAACGCTGAGGGTCAACAATTCCGGGCTCCCGTCCTTCACGTTCTCCTTCAAAACTTGGTAAAGGAGTGCGCCATGCATTGTAAGTTGGATCTTCAGTGTCCAAAGGAATAACGGGTTGTTCCCCGTCACGGATCGGTGCTTGGGTACCTTCGAACTCGTGACCGTAGATCTGAGCGTTCCCTGCACTGGCAAAAACAACCGACAAAACAGCCAGTACGGAATGGAGCCTATGAAACACCAGAAGTCCCTCCTCAGTTCTTTGCTGTACCAATACTATTGTCGAAATTGTGGTTTGAAGCAAATTTTGACGCGATGGTATCCTTACACTGAATAGTTAAGACGTTTTGGTGGACTAAAGTTTTTAAGCGTGCCCAGAGATCTTTTGCTGAACTGAAATTTTGAAGCGAAGCAACTACTTATCCCGCCGGGAGCGAATGACCGCACCAAGCCCCATGCGCGCTAACGGACCGTAGCGTCTGAAAGTCTTCTTCGCCGCAACCTGCGTGGCGTTGTTTTACAAATTATGGCGACTAAAAAAGAACGGCGTAAAAAGGTGCATATAGTCATACAGTAAAAGAGATTTGAGCATTTATCCTCGATTAAGCGGAGGAGAATAGTTGTGGTCGAAAAAGTCGATATTCTTGAGCAAGTTGAACGCATAACGACGTCAAAGGACTTTCAGTGTAGTGCGCGGACAAAGTCGCTCCTGAAGCATCTTGTCCAACTAGAGCTTGAGGGTCGAAGTGATGAGTTAAACGGGACTGCATTGGCAATGGATGTGTTTGGAAGGGGCGCTAACTTTGATCCAAACAATGATCCGGTTGTCAGAACTGAAGCTGCCAAACTACGAAAAGCACTACATTACTACTATTTGGCGGAAGGAAATAGTGATCCGGTTGCGATATCGATCCCCAAAGGGCAGTACCGCCCGCTTTTTGAAGTAAACGGCAAAAATGATGCGCCTAAGGACTCATCACTATCGCAAAGTAAAGACTGGCCTGTTCTTGGGATCGGCACTTTCACCGGTTCGGATACGATACGCGCGAAACGTTTCCGTGAGGGGTTTCCCGAAGAGTTGGCGCTGGAACTGGCGCGTTTCGCTCATATCCGCGTTTTGACCGGGTTCTTAGACCAGGGCACTAGTGGGCACAGTGAGAAACCCATAGCTAGTTATGACTATGTTCTTGACGGCTCAGTCCGGGACGATCAAACCAGCCTGCGCCTGATCGTTCAACTTAGAAGGATCGATGATGCTTCGGTACTGTGGGCCGATCGGCGCGACATCAATCCAGACGCGACCGATAGTTTCAAATTCCAGGAAGAGATTGCAAAACAGTGTGCAACAAAGCTGGTCGATGCCTATGGGGTTGTCGCAACAGATACTGCGAGTCGTTTAGCAGGTCGGACGTCTGCTGAGAACAGCGTCTATCAAGCCCTACTAGCGTTTCATGCCCATCTTCGCACCTCGAGATCAGGCAGTTTGAAACAAATGATGGATCTCGCGCATTCAGCAACTCAGAACGATCATTCCAATGGACTTGCACATGCGCTGGTGGCATTGGGTTATGTAGAGGAAGTTGCGTTGGGCAAAAAACGCCTAAGAGAAGTTTTGGAGCCGGGACAAACTCACGCTGAAAAGGCAGTGTCTTTGGAACCTCAAAACCAGGAAGCTCTTTTTGCGGCGGCGATTTATGCGCAGCTGGCCGGGGACAGCCATCGGTTTAATCGTTTAATTGACGCAGTAATAAAAGCCAATCCCAACAGTGCTCTATTGCTTGTATTGGCGGGTGGATGGTTTGCACTGGTGAGTGATGTCAAGCTGGGTGCGGAAATGGTGCGACGGGCCTTAGAAATCAACCCATTTTTGCCGATCTGGACAAACCTCACACTATGTCTGGAAGACGTAGAGAACGGAGACTATTCAACGGCCTCAGAAAAGGTGCGACGGATTGATGCTCGTGAATATGCAGCGGATTGGTTGTTGATTGCTGCCATTCATGATCTGGCTGGCGAGACGGAGCTTGCACGCGATGCGCTTTCGAACTTCCCCACAAAACAGTTTTCGCTCGACGAGTATCTCGGCGATCTCCCCTATGCATCCAGCGTCGTGGATATGCTGCGGAAAGGTATTGGAAACTTGGGTTCCGTTGAGACGTAAAACCCAAATAGTTACTTCGAGCCGGAAAATTTCAGCAAAGATTGCAACAGCCACGGTAATTTGTGCCAAGATAGTCCGAAAATGAGCGGGTAAATCGATGGCTCCTATCCAACTGAAGAGTGTTACGCGCACCTCGATTTTAACTAGAATTGTGGGTTTGTCCGTTTTGTATCTTTTCTCGCTATTTATTAGCATTGCCAACGCGCAACAACCTGCTCAATCGGATCCGTACCAAAACTCAATTTCTGTTGCGAGTGAGGCAAACGTGGACGAAGACGTCCTCTCTCGGCATGTCGTTGCGTTAGGCGCAGAAGATCTGACGAAAATAGCAGACATCTGGCAGCAAAGAGTTCAGGCCAACCTCGCGAGAATTGCCGAAGGCGTAACCCAGTTAGAGATAGTGGCGGATGATCAAGTTCCTGCGCTCGTTGACCAAATAAAGGCTATTAATCGCCAAAACATCGGTGACTTTCAGAACTACTTGGTCGTAGTCAACGCTCTGGAACGCAAAGGTGGTTCTGAAGAGGATTTGAAAAAGCACCAAGGGTTTATCAAAGGTTTCATAACGGAGCTTTTGCTTTCATACCAATGGTCCGCGATTGTTCACCTTTCAAAGGACTGGATTTTGTCAGGCAGGGGTGGGCTAAGAGCGCTAAGCGGGGTGGCCCAAGCCTTAATAGTTATGGCCGGTGCTTTCCTTGTCGGAGGCATTCTAAAAAGAGTGTCTGGCAGATGGTTGCGCGGCCGAAACGTTGATAACGAAATCGCCGCAGTGGTTTTTCCGAACCTGCTGCTCTGGAGCATTCTTGTACTGGGTTTATTTGTCGCCTTGTGGGGGCTTGGTGTAAACCTTGGCGTCACAACAGCAATTATTGGTGGACTTGGGTTCCTTTTAGCTTTCATGCTGCAGAACTTGTTTCAAAGTGTGATTGGCGGGCTTCTGTTACAAGCAACAAACCCTTACTCAAAAGGCGATATTATATCTATAAATAAAACGATTGGCACCGTCGTTGACGTAAACGTCATTTCAACAAAGCTCAGAACTTTCGACAACCGTCTGGTGCAGATCCCTAACCAATCGATCTGGCAAGGGGCCATGGAGAACCTTTCTAAGTACCGAGTTAGGCGTGTCGATCTTGTTTTCGGGATCGGATATTCAGACGATATTGAGCGCGCCAAGGCGACGCTTGCTCAGATAGTTGAAGCAGACAAGCGTTGCCTGAGAAGCCCGGAAACGCGTATTTTTGTCGGCGAATTGGGCCCCTCATCTGTGAACGTTTTTTGCAGGCCGTGGGTACGTACGGATGATTACTGGGATGTGATGTGGGACTTGACGGAAAT
Organism: Ruegeria atlantica; assembly: GCF_013032505.1. GTDB lineage: Bacteria > Pseudomonadota > Alphaproteobacteria > Rhodobacterales > Rhodobacteraceae > Ruegeria > Ruegeria atlantica_F. The sequence continues at coordinate 1,373,012 of NZ_WQCG01000001.1, read as the reverse complement.
TGGAAAGACCCGTTTGCAGAATGAAGGCATCTCTATCGCGTTCCCGCAAATGGATGTGCACGTACACGCCAAAGACAAGGCTACTTCTGACAGTTAAAGTGCGATGCGTTTAATTCTTGCTGAACGTTGGCGGAAAAAGATCAGCTAATTCCTCAAGTTCAGAAGCCTCCAGAAACTCGACGGTATTCGTCAGTTTTTTACACGGGCAGTATCTATTGGATTGGCTGGAAATCGCCCGACGAAACAAGGCTTCACTTTGAGAGAGTTTCAGCCGGGCGAAAAAATGACTAGCATTGTTTTCGTTTGGTTACCCAGGGTTTTTGGGGTTAAGTCCCGAGTGTTCTTCCAGCGCTGCCCTGCCTAGGCCTCCTATTACCAATTGCTCGCCCTTAACCTGAGCAACAGCGTCAATTAACAAGGACTTTTCTCGGCCGCCGGCATCGAACAAGTAGTCCACAACTTCGGGCAATGCACTGTTCCAACTCGGGCAAGCCAGTGCGAACTGGGCCAAGAAATTTGCCATGAACTTTATGAGGCGTTCTGCGCTCGTTTCTCCAGTCTCGCGAGCTGCCCAAAGTAAGGCTTCCCACATCGCGTCTTCAAACGCGACCGTTGCTTTGTTGGCCCCGTGAAAATCGATCCAGACTCGGTTTTCGCGGGCTAGCCTAAGTTCTGAAGCCTTTTGTACAAGGTTATGTGCAGCGGCGGTGGTCGAAGGATATTGATCCCTCAAGATTTTCAGAAGTTCGAATTGAGACATCTTTCGCTCCTGTTTCGGTTTTCACCAAACAGAAGTGGGAAAGAGCGGCTGAAACCAGCAGGTGTCCTACTGTAGTCCTACTGTAGCAGGTAGTCAGTAAGCTATTGAAAATAAATATATTTGGAGCTGAAATTCGTTCAAGACGTTCTTTGCTTTCAGGCATCTTGGGACAGTTTGCCTTTTCTCAAAATATGCCGAATGGGGGTAAACTCTCATTGTCGCTTTTCTTAACTTCTTCTTCAAAATTTCTGCGTTGCTCGAAATTTGTGTTTCTGCACACTTGGTTTCGAACATCTGTTTGCACGGAGCTAGCTTCCGAAGCGCCAACCAAATTTATTTGACATGCAGATATTATGTTTCATGATTTATGAAGACTTGCAGTGTTGGGAGTGCGCATTGTGAAACAGACGATGATAGCAATTAGTTTCTTGGCCACTTTCGCTACCGCTTCACAAGCTCAAACCGGTCGAGAGAATCCGACTGGGGACTATGCTCTAATCAATGGTCAGATCCACACCATGGACGAAGCGGGATCTGTCGCTGAGGCCATAGGCATTGAAGATGGTAAAATCGTTTATGTCGGAAGTGCCGAAGGTCTTCCAAATATCATTGGGTTGGGAACAGAAGTTATCGATCTTGCTGGCGCGATGGTTTTGCCAGGCTTTGTGGACGGTCATATACACGCTGCCGCAGGTGGGCTCATCATGTTGGGCGTTGATCTACAGACAGACGATAAGGATGAACTTTTCGCGCGCATCCGAAACGAGGTAGAGACCAATGACGATGATCTGATCCTCGGCTTTGGGGTTCGATTTAATCCTTGGACGGATGGCAACCCAACAGCTGCCATGCTGGACGAAATTGAATCTGAGCGGCCAATGTTTTTCTGGGCAATTGACGGACATGCAGCTTGGGTAAACTCGAAGGCTCTTGAGCTGGCCGGGGTCAACAAAGACACGCCAGACACCGTTCCGGGTTTTGCATTCTTTGAACGTGATGACGACGGTAATCCCACAGGCTGGATCGTCGAAGTCCCGGCTCAGTTGCAAGTTCTGTCCGCGCTTCTCGATATTGATCCGGCATTCATTGCCAAAGGCGTAGAAATGTGGATGGGCCGTTTTGCAGCCGCAGGCATCACAGCCGTCCATGATCATGGTATTCAGGGCCTTGGGCAGGACGAGGGCTTCCAGATGTTGCAGGCCTTTGAGCAAGAGGGAAAGCTGCCAATTCGCGTAATTGGGTCTTATTACTGGAATGACGGGACGATCGACCCTTTGCTAGGCACGATGGAGTTGCGCGAGAACTACAACTCGGACCTCGTGCGGGCCAAATACCTAAAGATCAACATCGATGGCGGTGACGACAAATGGACCGCGCTTATGCTCGATCCTTACGTTGACGAACCTGACAGGGTTCCAGAACCAATCATCCCCTACGATGTTGTAGAAGATGCAGTGGTGCGCGCGGACGCAGCGGGGATTGACGTGACTTGCCATTGTTTCGGCGACCTTGCGGTGCGCAGTCTTCTTGATGCCATTGAGACTGCAATAGAGGTCAACCCGCCGCGCGAACGCAGCCACAAGATCACACACGGCGTTTATGTTCATCCCGATGACTATGTGCGTTTTGGACAACTGGGGGTCACATACGACTCTTCAGGCGCTTGGATGAGCTTGGACCCACTGATGCAATCCATCGCGCTGGCCCGTGTCGGCAAGGAACGACGGGACAAGGCATTCCCAGCAACAAGTGTAATGGCCGCGGGCGGGTCTTTTTCGCTGGGTTCTGACTGGCCCGTATCTGGCTATGTTTCCGAATATCGGCCGCTTTCTGCAATCGAAGCGGCTGTTCTCCGACAGCTTGACGGACGCAAGGATGTCCCCCCACTCGGCGGTGAAGAAGCAAGACTGACCGTCGATCAAGCGCTCACTGCGCATACGATAAATGCAGCACATGGTATGGGCATGGGCAATGAGATCGGCAGTTTAGAAGTTGGCAAAAAGGCGGATCTCGTAGTTGTTAGTGAGAACCTCTACGAGATTGATCCGAACGAGATTTCTGAGGTCGAAATTCTCTACACGATTATGGATGGCCAAGTGACTTGGGATCACACCAAGCAGTGACTGGTCCCTGGATCTAGGCGTCAACTTTATAATGGAGAACTGCCATGAAGCTCCTTCAAAGAGTAGTACTTGCATCGGGTCTAATGGCTAGTGCGGCGGGGCAGTCGCTTGCGTGCGGCAACCCAATGCAATGGGCAATGCTTTTTGAACGCCACCCGGAAGCGAAGGTAGCCTTCACTGCCGATCTAGCAGCTCGAACATCGGGTCTTGTCCAAGCGAGACCATATAGCAAAAGACCCGGCGTCTCGTACCATACGTGGTCTGTTAATTCCCTGGACAGGCTGGCCCAGGAAATGGCGCCGTCGATTTCTGCAAATTTAGAGAAGGGTGAATCACTCACTGTCCTGCTTTCAATCGAAGTTGCGGCCATTCGCTTTCACAGTGGAGATCGTGCACCTGAAATTGTTACTGCCGCTGAGCTCAAAACGATCTCGGACTACGACGCTACTACAACAGTGAACGTTCTATATTCAGGTTGGCGGCACGATCTCGACTTTGACTCAGTGTTAGAAAACGAACTCTTGATCATCTCTCAATCTCAAGCGGTTGAAACGCTTTCAGCGGTATTTGGTGGGGTGTCGAAGGTTTCATTCAAGCCTTGAAGTTGCTTTAACTTGTTTGGTTCCTAAAGATGTGTTCGACAGCTGTAGGAACGTTGCAAGCTAGGTGTAGAATCGGCAAGAGTTTTGACCTACAAGAAACGATGTACACCCGTGCGTTTTGGTGTCTCACGGAGTTTCCGATAACTCTCAAAAAGGGGCGTGGGCAGTCACCTAAAATACTGTGTAAACGAATGTACGAGGCTGTTGATGGGTGACATTTGGTTAGTAGGCATACCAATTCTGTTGTTGGTGTAGTTAGCCTTATTATACTCGCCGCGACTGCGTTTGCGCTTACCGGAAACCGACCAATTGCAAATAGCTGCGCGCTTTTCTTAGGTCATAAATTTACATACTTTGTGATGGGAATTTAAATGGTCTACGGGCTTTCAGAACTTCTCACGCCAGTGGTGGATTTATTATAAAAGGTTTCGTGGACCCAACGCGCGATGCAGCGTTTCAGGCGCATGCGAAGTTTACAGAAATTCGCTTCCGTCCATTCCTCTGTCCAAAACCACTTGAATCAGGAAAGAACCCTCACCAGCCGAGACTCCTTCAAGCTAACGCTCACCGCCGCTCTTGCCGATTGGCGTCAACTTTGTTCCGCATAAGTTCACAGTTTTGGCGTCAAACTTGGACTGGCTCGAATTCGTTTGACAGCACCAGTGACACTGCGCATCGGCTTACGACACTACCCAAAGCTACAACTTTCTAAGAGAAAATTGTTTCTGTCGAATTAGACCATCATTGAAATCGTAACCGAAGTTTTGGATGTCGCTGATGTATATTGCGCCAACAGCTTTACTGCTTTCTGTGGAATAGTATTCTCGGTAGTCCTGCCTCCTCGATTTTTTTCGATGCTTAAAAAACCTACGCTTGCTGCCAACCTCTCTAAGAACGATGCTTAGATCTTTCTCGAATGTTTCGAAGCGGCCGAGGAAATCTATTGGCATTTCTCCATCTTCATTAATGAGAAAATCAGATTGCGGTGTAAAATAGGGAATACTGAGATACTGGGAAGGCTCTTCAACAAATGAATGCAGAAAACTCTCAAAGGTGGAATGATTTGCCACCAATTCCAGTTCCTTTCGCCGCGCGATGATATAATGATAGGCGGATACTAATCGGTCCCAAGGGTTCCGCACAAAACTGAATTTGAAGTAGTTCTTCGCTTCCGGTCCCAGTTCGTCGAGATGCACAAATATTGAAGCGTGTTTATTGATCGTCTGACAAGGCTCATGTTTGGTCAGACTCCGGAGGTTCGGGCGACGCAAAATGGTAGAGATCGTAGATCCCCCAGTTTTAGGTATATGAACGAAGACTGTTTTTAACGTGTGATAGGTTGGCAACGCTTAGCTGGTCCTTCTTGCCAAGAACAGGTGTGCCGCAAGTACGTCGACACCTCGCGAGACATGCGCAAGGACAATGCTACACTCCGGCGCAAGGCGACAAAAGCGAATTATCATGATAACATGATGTGTGGATATAACTGGAACCCCATCTCAATGGTCATCGACACAAGGCATACGCCACACCCTTGATTGGGAATATCGAATACCAAAAAGGATCTGCCGCGACTCAGAATCTGTAGTTCAATGAAAAGGAAAGCACTGTCACATCCAAATCTTTAAATTCACGTTCAAAATCTGAGAATTCAGAGTACACCAACTCGGCTCCGAATGTGATCTGTTCGCGGATGAATCGTTCATAACCAAGGCCCACGAAATAACCACTGCCTGCGCCCGGGTTAATGTCGCCGCTGGCGTGAGTGTCGAGTTCTGCATAGCCGGCGCTGGCGTAGTACATGTTCACGCCACTGTCGAATCCGCCACGCGCACCAAAACGTTTATAATAGCCAAGTTCGAAACCTGGGTCTATGTCCAGTTCCGTTCGGGTGTATTGCAGGAAATACCCGACTATGACCTTGCCGAAATCGTAGTCCCAACCAATTTTTGCGCCGTAAACCGGGCCGCTGGAGCTTTCCACGTCGGGAGCATAGCCAAGCTCTAAGCCGACGGAAAAACCGGTCCAATCGACGCCCGTTTCAGTTGGTAAGGCTGGCTTCCCGAACTGCATTACTGCACTTGCATGTTCAATTTCACCAGCCAGCGAGATTGCTGGATACATCGCAGCGAGGAAGAGGGCGACAAGACTATTGCGCTTTGTCATGTTAATCAAATCCATTGTGCTTTGTCTAAACTCTACTTTAGCGCAGCCGCCTCGGCTTTTTCTAAGTAAGTAGTTCGAAATCACAGAAATGCGGTAATTGCTGTTTCAAGGTGGCAACAGTAGCGCAATGCCAGTACTTCTTCCCCACACGACGCCGTACCGTGACTTCAGAGTTGGCTGTGCTGGCTAGTTGGGAACTGTCAGTTTCTGCGGCAAAGACACTTTTTTGGTACCTATGCTCTGTCGGGAAGCGGGGATCGGCTCTGTCCGCAAAGCAGACGCTCACATCGTATGCAGCGAATGGGGGTGCCGAGCCTAAAGCTGAGCGGTTTCATTCCAATACCCGCGCTTCAAGACGCGCCTAGACGAATGATTGCCAATCGCCTAATGCAATTGAGCGTTATTTGAAAATTTCGTAAGAAAAGACCTCTAAGTCTTCCTCAAAACCCCGCAAAGAATGCCGCCCCAATTTTTTTGGCTCTTCAGATACCAAGTTCACAAAATCACCCGTTGCTAAAAGCCGCGCCTCCAGTTTTCGCGTCAGGCCCTCTAACCTGCTGGCTATCGCGACTGATGGGCCAGTTACCGTAAAATCCAAGCGCTTTTCAGTGCCAACATTCCCGTAGACAGCCGCCCCAGTGTGCAAACCAACCCCAAATTCAGCACGGTCTGGTGGATCAAGTTCTTCATTCCTTTGGAACGCTTCACGCGCCGCGGACAGGGCTGCTTCGCACATGTCTTCGGGTAGTCTTCGTTGACCATCAAAAGGAAAGATTGCAAGCAACCCATCGCCAACGAATTTAAGAACCTCTCCGCCGTGATCGTGTACCGCACCACCGACACAATCGAAGAATTGGTTAACCGTCGCGACATATTTTTCCGATGACAAGCGCTGGCTCAAAGCCGTAGAGCCGCGCATATCACTGAACAAGAGAGCACAGTCAATTATGCTTACATCTCCCCGGGCTATTTGACCGTTCAGTACGGATCGACCGGACAACTTGCCTAGATACACCTCCATCAACTCAGCTGCCAAGAACTGCTCCGACAATACACGCGCTGCACCAAGCAAGGGTAAAGATAGCCGCGACAGACCATCTACCTCACGGTCTGTGAAGCCAGAACGACGCTTTGTAGCAAAAGACACGGACGCGCCCAAAGCCCACTCCATCTCTCCGTCAAAGACAACAGTACGATTGCCGAATGGTGCACTGCATACGACATAGTCGGTCACACCTGCTTCAGCGAGTTTTCGGAATAGCGGAAATTTGTCACGCGTCGCTTGGTCAGTCAGATTTGCTCGCATGAAAGGAAACTTGATTGTGCCGTTAGCAAGTCCGTCCGCCAAATCCCATACTTCCTTATTAAAGTGCTGTTTCGCAATCTCATTGGCCAATTTCGAATTCTCTCCGAAGGGTGCTTTGTCGAAGAGATCAACCGTTACTGAGCTGCGTGGAAGAACGGTCCATTCAATACGATGGTTCGATGCATCCCAAGTTGCATCGAGCAATCCAATTACAGGGTGCATCATCAGGCGACCCAAGGAAACACGCGTGACCGGCACGCCACCATCGATCAGCCTGTTACTTAACTGCTCGACTAGTCCACCAAGATCAGCATCAAAAAAGGCCAGCTTTTGCAGCCAATCTGCAATGCGGTCGAAAACATCCGCCATAACTTACACCTCCACCATCATCTTCTTACAGCCGAAGGCTCGTGTCATTCGGTTTGTCTTCGAACGCTCAATACTCTAGCGATGGGTTTGCAAATTCTCACGCCCGCTCACTCGCGGTATTGGCCAAAGCCTGTCAATTTTTCGAGCTACGAAAAAGTGCCAGGCGAAACAGTCGATAGAGAAACGTGACTATTCAACTCTAAAGTACTCTTTCCAAGGTCCTGTGCAGCGGTGCAACTAACGGCCGCTTTGTCCGCACAGCAGTCGTCCGACTTAATCGCAGCGAGTGACTGCTTCGGGCCCAATGCGGTCATTTGTGTTGACCCAGTCGATAACGCCGCGTCTAACCAACGTCCAGTTCCAGCACAAACGGTCGTTAGGACGTCGAAGCAGACGTAGCTGCGGAGCCAACAAGAATTTAGAGTCCGGTTCGCCCTGTGCATTTGAGGTGGGGAACCGCCAGAGGAAACTTCCCGCACATCATGATTCCTTGGTCACTGGCTACCCGAGAGCAGCGTTTGCCGAGGTTCACATGAGCAGGCAGCAGTACATTTTGAAGATCGCATCACAACATGGCACACACGAGGCCAGGGGATGGTTTGCCAATCCGGCAATGGTTTTTATCCGTGTCGCACTGTATGCGGCCGCCGTCGCCACCGGTGGGGAGCTTGCCGATGCGGTGTTATTGTATGGTCAGGGGCTTGCATGGTGACGCGGTACAACGCGCCCCATCGTGATCAGCTCGGAACAACAACCCCAATCGAAAAACCCACTTGTTCGAAATCGTTAGTCGGCCAAGGAAACGTGGCGCGAATATACCCACGTAACACCGCCCCGAAAGGACCCACAAAACCTCTGGCGGTGTTTGGTCCACGCCGGGTTTCATTTTTCAAGTGGGGAGGTGGGGAGCGACTTCTATTACCTCTATGAAAAATTGGTCAAAATGCCAATTTCTCGCGTGGGGGATAGAAAATAACTTCCCTTACTCCCCATACACTAAAGAGTATCTATATAAGATATTGTAATTTATAAGATTTACTGGCAACCATCGCTGCATTTAGGCTCCCCAATCATTCCCCGCCGGTTCCCCGAAGCTCCCCGTATTTGGCCCTTCTTCGTCGCAATCATTGCGAGCATCATGGGTTTGGAAAAATTTGCCGTCGCGTGAGCGCCCGTGAAGGCGGAGACCAAAAAAGGACATAGGTTTAGCGTCTAAGTGGTGGGACATAAAATTAGAAACGCGCAACAATTAGTGGGAAAATTATATGTCCCACTTTTTGACAACACATTGTTATTCAAAGTTTTAGCTGTGCCGCCCCCGGGCACCACTTAAAGAACCTTACGAATTTGATAAGACAGAACTTAAATGACATCCGATTGATGTGCACCACCTGTCCGGCTTGGTTATAGAGGTATCTGTCGGGGCTGGTGTTGGACAAATTTGACCGCTTTGCGCCCTTGTCCCTCTGATGAGGTAATCCAACACAAGCCGCAATGCGTCCCGGTTTATCTCTTTTCCATTCCCCATCGAGCCGATTAGGGTCCGCTTTGAAAAGGGTGGGCATATGTGGACCAAGGGCGAAATAGGTGAAGCGTTTTGAAGGTGGTAATTCATCAGGGTTTCCATAAAACAGGAACAACAACTCTGCAAAAGACGTTGTCGAAAAATCGGGGATATCTGAAAGATCACATCAACGTCCTTTTGCCGGAAGATCTGCAAGACGCCAGCCGCGCCGCGCGGCGCTATGCGGTTGCCCCCAAGAAGCGCACTCTTCGTAATTTTGGAGCGATCATTCGCGAAGCGCTAAAGCCGTTTGCAGATCATGGCGGTAAGCCTCTACTGATCAGCAACGAAGAACTCGCTGGCCTAATCCCCGGTCGCAAAGGGGTTTGGTCGTATGAACAAACGCACGTTCTTGCCAAAGTTCTGTTGGATGAGGTCTTACACCTGACTGAAGATGGGGACCGCATTGTATTTCTGCTTACAACACGAAACGCGCCCGATTGGGTCAAAAGTACGTATTGGCAAAATCTGCGTAGCCACAGAATTCGCGAGAACTTAGCGCAATACGGCGAGGCATTGCGTCGGGGTTCGGATCTTGAGGCCGTAGTGTGCCGCGTGAAGGAGGCTGTGTCCCCGCGTGCTGAGGTAGAGTCTGTCAATGTTTCCAGGTTCGACGACCATTATTTCCCGCTGATTAAGGCACTGTCCATCCTGAACGTCAGGTCCGACAGGCTTGTCAAAAGTGAAAATCGCAACGTCCAGCCAATGGGCGGCGCTGACTACTTTTTAGAACTGAATCGATCGAACTTGAGCGACGAAGAGGTGTCGGCCGCGAAACGCGAGTACTTGAACAAACTTAAGCGGTCGAACGGCGCCACTTCATGACTTGAAGCAGGTGCGTGGCCAGGTTGGTGCAGTGGCCCAAGCAAGTTGCCGTTACGTAATGCTCCGACCAATCAAAATGCAGGTTCGCGAGTGATTGTAAGAACCGGAACATTAATTTTTCATATATTCAGTACAGAACTGGCGGTTTAAAAGACACAAGATCACTGGGTTCGATTTGCAAATTAAAAACAAGTATTTGGTTGGCGAATCGATTTGGACAGTCTTGCTTTGTAAACTGCCGTTTTTCGAGTAGAGCAACTCAAGGTTGAAAAGTTGTCATTTTAGTATCAATTTGATTTGACAATTTAGAAACATTTGCGTGATTGCTGCAATTCGGTCCCTTTTCCGCCAGATTCTGTCTTGATAAGAAGATGTCAGTGAGCAGTGATTTGTTGAAAGGTACAGGCGGCACAATGAGAGCCGGGGTTAGCGGTCGTATATCCATTTCGTGGACGCAGACAGAGTTAGACGGACTTGAGGCAGCGCCTCAGTCTTTTTTGAAAGTTGGAGCTGCATGGTCATGGCGTGGGCAGGCCCTTTCGTTGGCCAGCCCGTCAGAGCAGGCCCTGGTGTTGTCAGGTCAGGCCGAAGCATACGCATCAAAAGTGTTAAGCAGCATGTCGCCGTCGCCGAGCGTGGCAGACGGTGCGTTGGGTCGGGTCGTCCTGACCAACGGAGCGCAAACATATACAGCAGATTTGTTTATGGTTCCCGGAGAGGCAGACCCGACGCTGGTTTTCGAAAACGGATATCCCGCACGCGACCAAGAATTCTGGGTTAGCGCGTATGCCGAATTTGAACGCGAAACCGTATCGACCCTCCCGGATAGAACCGTTGTCGCATTTCCAACGCAGTCGCTGACGGACGAGGGCTGGGAAAACGCGGTCACGCGAGCCCGAAGCCTGGCAGACTGAACTTCCAATCCGGCAGACTGCGTTCTCACATAGCAAAAAGATCCAAGCCGTGTTGACTCCGCCAATTCTGCGGATATAAGCGCGGCTTCATTGGTGTTGGTGGACCCCGCAAGGGGATTCCTGTCATGGGGGAAACCTCAAGAGGACAACGCCCTTCATAGCGGCCTAAAAAGGCCTCGACTTTAAGAAGGAGATCAGCCGTGACCAAACGCACGTCTGCCAAGTACAAAATCGACCGCCGGATGGGCGAAAACATCTGGGGTCGTCCGAAATCCCCGGTCAACCGTCGTGAATATGGCCCCGGCCAGCACGGTCAGCGCCGCAAGGGTAAACTGTCGGACTTCGGTCTGCAGTTGCGCGCCAAGCAGAAGCTGAAGGGCTACTATGGCGACCTGACCGAGAAGCAATTCCGCCGCATCTACGCCGAAGCCGTGCGTGTGAACGGCGATACTGGTGAAAACCTGATCGGTCTGCTGGAGCGTCGTCTGGACGCCGTCGTCTACCGCGCCAAATTTGTTGCGACCGTCTTCGCCGCTCGTCAGTTCGTGAACCACGGCCACGTCAAAGTGAACGGCAAGCGGGTCAACATTCCGTCGTACCGTGTCAAAGAAGGCGACGTGATCGAAGTGCGTGACAAGTCCAAGCAACTGGCTGTTGTTCTGGAAGCTGCCGCTCTGGCCGAGCGTGATGTACCTGACTACATCGACGCCGATCATTCGAAAATGACCGCCACCTTCGTGCGCGCACCTGGCCTGGGCGATGTGCCTTACCCGGTCGTCATGGAGCCGAACCTGGTCGTCGAATTCTACGCGAAGAACTAATCTTCGCCGACATCAAGTTTTGGAAAGGCCGCGCAATTGCGCGGCCTTTCTTTGTTTAAAGGGGCCTTTGTTCCCAATTGAGGCGGGCTGTGATTCCGCTGGGATACCTTGGCCGGACGAAGAGCGGATCAGATCGGCAAGGGGCGCCCCTCAGCGATTGCCTCCATTGCGAAATATGATGTGACACTGTCCAGTTCGACCTTATCGATCAGTCGCTGATATACTTTATCGTATGATGACATATCCTGTGTGACGACCTTCAATTGATAGTCATAGTCGCCGCCTATGCGATGAAAATCCACAACTTCGGGGATGGTCAGGACGTGGCGTCGAAAGGCCTGCAACCAGTCCGCCGAATGATGTCGGGTGCGTAGCATGACAAAGACCACAAGGCTTAGCCCCAGTTTCTCACGCGCAATTTGCGCGGTTGATCCGGTAACGACACCATTTTCGTTCAACGCCTTTAATCGGCGCCAGCAGGCGTTTTGCGATAGCCCGACCCGATCTGCCAACTCACGCTGAGATAGCGTTGCGTCTGTTTGAAGCTCACGCAAGATACGTTTATCAATTTGATCTAATTTGTCAGCCATTCCGCATCATATGACACAAAATTTTAGAATTCTACCAAAAGATAGGGGAGGTTTTCGCGGCAATGCTCAATCATATTGGATTGTGCAATATGGAGATTTCACCATGACCTTGTCAAAATTTCGCGCAGACCTCCAATCCACCACTCGCAATTCAACCCTGCGCGATGGGCTGATCGGAGAAAATGTTCTGATCCCCGGTTTGAATGGGGACGTGCCGCTGGTCTATGCGGATTACGTCGCTTCGGGTCGCGCGCTGCGGCAGGTGGAGGATTTTGTCACCCATGAGGTGCTGCCTTTCTATGCCAACAGCCATACAGAGGCCTCCTATTGTGGGTCGTACATGACCCGCCTGCGGCGCGAAGCGCGCGCAGAAATAGCCCGCATTGTTGGAGCAAAGGAAGAGGACGCGGTGATCTTTACCGGGTCCGGCGCCACTGCGGGTCTTAACCGGCTGGTCAGTTTGATGGGAATTGAGGGGGCTGACCGGCCGGTTGTTCTGATCGGGCCGTATGAGCATCATTCAAACATCCTCCCCTGGCGGGAAAGCAAAGCGCAGGTCATCGAAATCCCCGAAGCGCCTGAAGGTGGCGTTGATCTGGGTGCACTTGAACGGGCATTGGAGGACAATTCCGATTCCGATCTGATTGTCGGTTCTTTTTCCGCCGCCTCTAACGTAACCGGCATCATTACCGACCCGGACCCGATCACGCGGCTGCTCAAGTCTCATGGCGCTGTTTCGATCTGGGATTACGCTGGGGGTGGACCTTATTTGCCGATGGACATGGGGCCAGAAGATGCGCGCAAGGATGCCATCGTAGTATCCCCGCACAAATTCCCGGGCGGCCCGGGCGCTTCCGGTGTGCTGATCGTTAATCAGAACGCAGTTCGACGCACTTGCCCAAGTTGGCCTGGTGGCGGGACTGTCAGCTTTGTATCGCCCTGGCGCCATGACTACAGCGAGGATTTGGCTACGCGGGAAGAAGCCGGAACACCCAATGTGATCGGAGATATCCGCGCCGCGCTGGCCTTCATCGTCAAGGATGTCGTCGGCACGGATGAAATTGCTGAACGCGAAGCCCGGTACAATGAAATGGCATTGAAAGGGTGGGGGGACAATCCGAACCTGACTTTGCTAGGTACTGAAAACCCGCATCGTTTGCCGATCTATTCTTTCCTTGTGCGGGACAACTCTGGCCAGCCGGTGCATCAGCAACTGTTTACCCGGATGCTCAGCGACATCTACGGCATTCAGGCGCGTGGTGGTTGCGCGTGTGCCGGGCCATATGCGCATCGCTTGCTGGATATCGACCATGAAACGTCCACTGAATTGCATGCTGCTTTGTCAGCAGGGGAAGAGATGAAGAAACCCGGATGGGTCCGCCTGAATTTCTCGTACCTTATGAGCGAAGAGACGGTTCAGTTCATCATCGACAGCGTCAATGACCTGTCCCACCGGACTGAGGAATTCACCCCTTATTACAACGCGGACCCGGCGACCGCCCGCTTCAAAGCGGCGTGACGGAATTGCCGCTTTTCTCAACGCGTTGAGACAGGTATGAGAGGCTCCAACAACGGAGCCTCTTATGAACAAGATCACCCCGCAACCCGGCATTATGGACATCGCGCTTTATCAAGGCGGTCAGTCGCATGTGGCCGGGGTCGAGCATGTGATCAAGCTCAGCTCGAACGAAAATCCGTTTGGGCCAAGCCCCAAGGCGATCGAAGCGGTTCGCGATAGCGCGGCAACGCTTCATCGTTATCCCAGCACCGACCATGCGAGTCTGCGCGCGGCGATCGGCGAGCGTCACGCGCTGGACCCGGCACGACTTATCTGCGGCGTTGGCAGTGACGAAGTCCTGCAGTTCATCGCTCAGGCTTATGCGGGCCCCGGTGATGAGGTTATCTATACCGAGCACGGGTTTTCGATGTACCCGATCATCGCCCGCATGGCTGGTGCAACCCCGGTGATGGTGGCCGAGCGGGATCGCCACGTGGATGTCGACAACATTCTGGCTGCCGTGAACGACCGGACGCGGATTGTGTTTGTGACAAACCCGGGCAACCCGACCTCGACCATGATCGCCGAGGCTGAATTGCTGCGTCTGGCCGAGGCATTGCCCAAGACCTGCCTGATGGTGATCGACGGGGCCTATGCCGAGTTTGTCGATGGGTTCGACGGTGGTGCATCGCTGGTGGATCGGTTTGACAACGTGATCATGACGCGGACCTTTTCCAAGGTGTACGGTCTGGGTGGAATGCGTGTCGGTTGGGGTTATGCCGCGCAGTCGATTATCGACGTGCTGAATCGGGTGCGCCAGCCGTTCAATCTGTCCTTGACCGCGTTGGCTGCTGCAGAGGCAGCGGTGAATGACGTGGAATTCCTGTCCTTCTGCCAGGCCGAAAATGCGCGCCTGCGGGTGTGGCTGTCGGAAGAACTGGACAAGATCGGGATTCCATCGGATGCGTCCTGCACCAATTTCATCCTCGCCCGCTTTGCCAACCGGGCTGAGGCTGAGGCGTGTGACGACTATCTCAAGACCCAAGGTTTGATCGTGCGCCGCGTGGCGGGCTACAACCTGCCGAACGCCCTGCGGATCACCGTGGGCGACGAAGAAGCCTGCCGCCGCGTTGTTGCGGCCATCACTGCGTTCAAAGGGGGCGCCGCATGAGCCAAGTTTACGACCGTGTGGCCTTGATCGGGCTGGGCCTGATTGCCTCGTCAATGTTCTGGGCGATCAAACGCGCTGGGCTTGCGGGTGAGGTTACCGGCTATGCGCGGTCCGAAGCCACCCGCGAAACGGCCCGTCGTATCGGCCTGTGCGACCGAGTTTGCGACAGCGCGCAAGAGGCGGTCGAGGGCGCGGATCTTGTCGTTCTCTGCGTCCCTGTCGGCGCGATGGGGGCTGTTGCAAAGGAAATTGCGCCCGCATTGAAACCTGGGGCGACAGTGACAGATGTCGGCTCGGTCAAGCACCACGTTATTCAGGCCGTTGGGCCTGAAATCCCTGATGGCGTTCATTTCATACCCGCGCACCCGTTGGCGGGGACCGAGCATTCTGGCCCGGAATCGGGATTTGCCGAGCTATTTGATAACCGCTGGTGCCTGTTGGTTCCAGTCGAAGGCTCTGATCCGGACGCAATTGCGTGCTTGCGAGCGCTGTGGGAAGGCATGGGGTCAAACGTCGATGAGATGGATGCGGACCACCATGATCTGGTTCTGGCCGTGACATCGCACGCGCCGCACTTGATCGCCTACACAATGGTTGGCGTGGCGGATGATCTGCGTCGGGTCACCGATACCGAAGTTATCAAATATTCCGCTGCGGGGTTCCGGGACTTCACCCGCATTGCAGCCTCGGATCCGACGATGTGGCGTGACGTGTTCCTGACCAACAAGGAAGCGACGCTGGAGATCCTTGGCCGGTTTACCGAAGAGCTGTTTGCCTTGCAGCGCGCAATCAGAACAGGTGACGGCGAGCAACTATTCGACTATTTCACCCGTACACGCGCGATCCGACGCGGCATCATTGACGCCGGGCAAGACACGGATGCGCCAGATTTCGGACGGGGGAAAACGAACCCATGACACGGGGCTGGAGAACCACTCTGATTGCATTTGCAGCGCTTTGCGCAGCATCGACTCAGGCTGGTTCACTGGAACGCTCGTTGGTACCGTTGTCGCGGCCCGGCACTGTACTGACCCCGCAACAGATCGTCCTCAGCAGCGCGGTGTTGCCTCAGCTGCCTCCGGCGACGATACGCCCGGAGTTGCGGCCAGCGTCGCCGCAGGTTTTGGCGGTCGCGGCCCGTCCCGCAGACCTGCCCCTGCTTGGACCAGACACATCGCTGATGCCGTACCTGCGGCCCAAAGCCCTTGAGCAGGAGGCGCTGTTCAAAAAGCGTAAGTTGCGTAAGGGGTCGGTATGCGGCGACATCAATATACAGGGCAAGCCAGTCGGCACTGTACCGGGTAAGATCAAGGCATGTGGGATCAAGGACGCAGTTCAGATCACCTCGATCTCGGGGGTGACGCTTAGTCGTCCTTCCACGATGGATTGTGGAACGGCTGTTGCGCTGAACAAGTGGGTTGAAAAGGCAGTCAAGCCGACCTTCAAGAGACGCGGGCCGGTGGTCCAGTTGCAGGTCGCCGCGCATTATGCGTGTCGGACGCGAAACAACCGTAAAGGCGCTCGTATTTCCGAGCACGGCAAAGGCCGAGCAATTGATATCTCGGCTTTCAAGATGGCCGATGGAGAGGTTGTGTCGGTCCTGAACGGGTGGCGCAAGAACCCGTCCCAAAAACAACTGGTCAAGATCTGGCGCGAAGCGTGTGGGCCGTTTGGCACCGTACTAGGGCCAAACGCCGACCGGTATCACCGGGATCATTTCCATCTGGATACCGCCCGCCATCGTCGCGGGCCATACTGCCGTTAACGCAAGATCAGGCGGGGCGCAGGCCCCAGCGGCAAAGGCCCGAGCGCCACGAAACCGTCCCGGAAGTTAAGCTGCAGGTCCAGCGCATTTGGGTTTCCACCCAGCCCGGCCATAAAGTTCAGTGCCCGCGTCACAGGATCAACGGCCTGATCGGGTAGGGCACCTGCAGCGTTAGCCATTGCAATCATGTCGCGCCAGTTTTCAGCTTTGACCGCAATCTCGCCCGTTGGAATTCCCTGGTGGTCGATGTCGAGCTCACCCGCTGCAAACAAACGCAAAGCACCCCATTTCATCTCGGCAAGGTTCAGGTCAATCTTCACCGGCTGCGGTCTGCCTTGTTCCAGAGCCGTACGATCCCACGGTTTGTTGAACGTGGCCGTCATATCCAGTTCGAGCGTCTCAAACGCCTGTGGCAACGTAGTTGCAGACCGCATCAAATCGCGCAGACCATCTCCCGGGGTAAACCCGTCTATTCGAGCGCCGATGGCATAGGTTACCGGAATAGAGGTCTGTTCCATAACCAATGTCAGCGTATCGCCGCCAGCCAGCGCTTCGGCATCATCGGTGATCAACCATGAACCGGCGGTCAAAGCCATTTTTTCCAGCACCAGCGCCACACCGGGTTGCAGCTGTAGCTCGGCTTGCAGATCGCTGGCTTCAATGGTCGCTGTCTGATCAAAATAGGACAGGCGCTGGGGCGTGTCGGCAAAGCGCAGCACCTGGCGTCCGGGCCAGATGGCAGGACTTTGGAACTCAATCCAATCCGCGCTCCACGCGGTGCCGTTGACTGGGTCTGCCAGAGCAGGACTGTTCAGGCGCGTAACGTGACGAAACGGATACCCGGCTGTCGAAACATCGGAAAAGTCCGCCTGCCAGCCTTGTTCCTGCTGATTGTCGAACCAGGCGGTGATTGCGTTCCGCAATCCGAATCCGGCAACGAACCAATAGGCGCTCCAGATAACCGTTAAGAAAATGACTACTCGTATTAGACCGCGCATGGCAGTTGGCCCTTTTTCCCGCGTTGAATTTGATGTTTATAGGCCCAAACGGGCAAGGACCAGAGCTATGACGATGTGGGTTTTCGGATATGGATCATTGCTGTGGAATCCGGGCTTTCCGGTGGCGCGCAGCGAACACGCCACGTTGCATGGGTATGCCCGCTCATTCTGCATGAGTTCAATTCACCACCGCGGCACCGAAGAACACCCCGGCCTTGTGCTGGCACTGGACGAACAGGCCGATGCCAATTGCACCGGCTTGGCACTTGCGGTCGAGGCCGGCCATGAAGAGCGCACCTTGCATGAATTGCGCGAGCGTGAGCTGATTTCGTCTGCCTATGTCGAGAAAAACCTTGATGTGCATTTGAACAACGGCGAAGTCGTCACCGCCGTGACTTATGTGATCGACGCGGATCACGTCCAATACTGCGGTGGCATGCCGTTGGAAGAGCAGGCGCAGATCATTGCGCATGCGGTTGGCGGGCGCGGTCCGAATACGGAATACCTGTATAACACAGCTGAACATCTGGCCGAGATCGACCTGCGCGATCCCGATCTTGAGTGGTTAGCGCAACGGGTGCGCAACATCACATCATAATTCCTTGGCGTCACCGGCGGATTTTGGCTAGATTCAAGCCAGAGCAGGCAAAAACCGGGAAGTACGCGCATGGCGCAGGCACATCAGGGCGCGAGACCCCATTTCTCGCATCCCATCCGTCAGATTGTGATGATGTTGGTCGCAATTGGCCTGGCGGGTTTGGGCGTCTTTATGGCGTTGCCATATGTGTTGCCGGTGTTTCAGGCCAACCCATACCTGAACGGTTTTATCATTCTGGTATTCATAATTGGTGTGTTTGCCTGTTTCTTTCAGGTGGCGCAGCTGATTGGATCGGTTCGGTGGATTGAGGCTTTTGTAGGCGGCGTGGTACGCGAAGACGCACGCACGCCGCAATTGCTGGCGCCCCTGGCATCGTTGCTGCGGGAACGTGGTGCCCGATCGCAGATCAGCTCCAGTTCGACCCGGTCGATCCTGGATTCGGTTGCGGAACGGGTTGAAGAAGAGCGTGAGATAACGCGCTATATCACCAATGTTCTGATCTATCTTGGCCTTTTGGGAACGTTCTTTGGGTTGGCGACGACTGTACCGGCCATCGTGGACACAATCCGAAGTCTGAACCCCCAAGAAGGCGAAGAGGGTCTGGCTGTGTTCAACCGACTTATGGTGGGGCTTGAGGCGCAATTGCAAGGCATGGGCGTGGCATTCGGCTCGTCCCTGTTGGGTCTTGCCGGATCTCTGATCGTTGGTTTGCTGGAACTGTTCGCGGGTCACGGCCAGAACCGGTTCTACCGCGAGCTTGAGGAATGGTTGTCCTCAATCACCCGCGTTGGCTTTGCCGCCGCTGAAGAGGGCGGGGCAGAGCTAGCCGTCCTGACCCCGGTTCTGGATGCTATGTCCGAGCAGATGGATGCGCTGCAGGACCTGTTTTCAGCGCAAGAGGCTGACCGCGCCACCGTTTCGGTTAAGCTTGGCCAATTGGTCGACGCGATTGGTGAAATGAATGTGCGACAGTCTGAATCTGAAGGGGTGACAGCGGCATTGGACCGCGTGGCCCTTGGGCAGGATGCCTTGTTGGACCACATGCGCGATCAGGGGACAGGCGATGGTATAGACGCCGAAAGTCGGATGCGCCTGCGCTCGATGGACGTTCAGCTATTGCGCATCCTCGAAGAAATCTCGGCCGGTCGTCAGGAAAGCATGAGCGAATTGCGCAAGGATATCGAATTGCTGGTCAAAGCCCTGACATTGCCCCGAGGCGCCGTGCGCACCGCTCCGGAAGGGGAGTAATCCATGGCTCTGTCCCGCCGCACAGGTCAGCGTTTTCAGGGCTCGGTTTGGCCGGGCTTTGTTGACGCGATCACTGGGTTGCTGATGGTGCTGACCTTCGTTCTGACCATCTTTATGGTGGTGCAGTTCGTGTTGCGCGAAACTATTTCCGGCCAAGAGGACGAACTGACTGCCCTGTCAGATGAAGTCGCTGCGCTGGCCGGAGCGCTGGGTTTGGAAGAGCGTGAAAATAGCCGTTTGGAGGCCCGTCTTGGGGCGTTGAATGCGACTCTGTCGCAAACCGAGGATACGCTGGCGCGGGCCGAAGTGGACTTGGCCCTGTCGCAAGCGCGAATAACGGATTTTGAGGCGCAGGTCGCCGCACTTTTGACGGATCAGGAACGCGCACGCGGTGCAATTGCATCACTGGAATCCCAGCGTGCCAAACTGCTGGAAGACCGTGAGGCATTGAACCTTGCTCTGGCGCAAAGCCGGTCTGAGATCGACGAACAGGCCGAAGCCGCTCGGTTGGCGGCTGCCCAACGCGAGGCGTTGGAGGCGTTGGTCGCAGATCTTGAACAGAGTGACACGGCGCAATCCACCAGGATTAGTGAACTGGAAGAGCAACTCAGCGCGGAAGAGGCTGCCAAACTGGCTGAAGCTGCCGCCGCCGAAAACCTGCGCAACCGACTGCAGGACGCAGATGCCGAGTTGACGGCGATGACCCTGGCTTTGGAAGCGCAGCGCAAGGAAGCTGAGGACACGCTGACGCTGCTTGCTGCTGCACGGGCTGCGAAGGCCGAGCTTGAGCGCCAGTTTGGCGCGCTGGATACGGACGAATTGCAGGCCCAACTACAAGCCGCCTTGGCTGCGCAGGCCGAAGCACAGACCGAGGCACAAACGCAGCGCTCATTGGCCGAAGAACGTGCAAACCTATTGGCTGTGGCTAGGGAAGCGATCTCAACAGAGAAAACGATTTCCGCAAAAGCGCAGCGGGAAACGGCGTTGTTGAACCAGCAGATGGCCGCGCTCCGCCAACAACTTGGCGGATTGCAGGCGTTGTTGGACGATTACGAAGAACGCAACGCAGCTTCGGACATTCGAATTCAGACCCTGGGTCAGGACCTGAATGCAGCTTTGGCCCGCGCGGCATCGGAGGAACGCCGTCGACGTCTTTTGGAAGAAGCTGAGCGCGTCCGGCTAGAAGCTGAGGCCGAGGCTTTGTCGGGTCAAAATCAGGAACTGGCGGCGCAGGCCGAGGACCTGCAGCGCTATCGGTCAGAGTTTTTTGGAAGATTGCGCGACGTCCTCGGGGATGAAGAAGGCGTTCGGATCGAAGGCGACCGATTTGTGTTCTCGTCGGAGGTCTTATTTGATACCGGTTCAGCCGTTTTGTCACCGATCGGGCAGCAGGAGGTCGCCAAAGTGGCCAGTATCCTACGTAGCGTAGCTGCTGAGATTCCCGAGGGTCTGAACTGGGTGATCCGCGTCGATGGCCATACCGACAACGTGCCGCTGGCCGGTTCAGGGCGCTATCGAGACAACTGGGAGCTGAGCCAGGGGCGCGCCTTGTCAGTGGTGCGCTATATGGTTGAAGCTTTGGGCATCCCGCCAAACCGGCTGGCCGCAAATGGGTTTGGTGAGTTCCAGCCTGTCAACCCGGCCGACACGCCGGAGGCCCGCGCACAGAATCGCCGGATCGAGCTGAAACTCACCGAAAGGTAACAGTGTCACTCGTTAAGGGTATGGGTTACCGACGACCGAACCGAAAGCTGGTATCTGGTTTGCCCGCAAAGCAGCGCGGGATGATCGGGTAGCTTTCGGTTAGGAAATACGCATACGTTCCTGATGGATATTCGGGCGAAACCGTAAAGGCTCCGTTACACTCATCCAGATTTCCTGCGCCAGCGACGTAGGCATAGTCTTCATTGAACGTGCCATCGTAGTTCCCGTCTGGTGCTCTTCCTCCGGGGCGGTTGCCGCTTTTCAAGCGGTAGGACGACGTCATTTGCGTGACGTTCCCGTCCACAACGCCGGTCATTGCATAAATCGGGAAACCATCGGCGGCATATCCGATCAGTGGCGAATGACGGTTGGGTGAATAGTCCAGCAGCTCAATAAAGCCAGTAGGGATGCCGTGATAATGGTATTTTCCATTGGGTTGTACATGCGCAAAGTTTTCGTCGAAGCCCAGAGCAACCGCACCGCCAAGCGCATTGTAGGACCAGCCCGAACGGGGACTTCCTTGCCAGAACTCAGCCGCCAACGGGTCGAATACGACGCCGTTCAAAGACACGCCAAAATTCCATCCCATTTCGAGCGGGGTAATGCGTCCATTGGTTTTTGGGTTGGCCGGCACTTTCAGTTTGACGCGCTGCTCGGAAATGCTGTGCGGATTGCCCTTATTTGGGAAGCGGCCGACAAGGTGATCGGGAATCCCATTGGCTGAAACGCGCAGGCTGTTTCGCACCTCAGAGATTTCAGAATGACTGTGTCCGGGGTCAACTGTTGCGGCTTGCAGACGAAGTGGTCGCGTTTCTGTTTCGTCGTGGTACCGAAATCTGTGCTGGGCGGTTGCTATAGCAGCAACTGTGGAAAGAGCGAATGCAACGCTCCAAACGGCGACAGTCTTGGTCATCAAAATCCCCTTTGCGTTTCAACTGTGACATTGAAACGTGCGGGATTGGCTATTCCGTCGAAATAGCTCGAGGTGACTACGAAATCGCCCGGCTGCTGGGCAACCGGGCGATCAAGTTCTTTAGTCGTACGCGGGTCTTAATCCGCAGTTAAAAGCGGAGGCTTATCGCCCGGAATACGCGGCTGATCAGGGCCGAGGATTTCCAGGTTCAAATCGCCCTTTTTGACCGACACGCGGACCACGCCGCCTTTGGCCAGTTTGCCGAACAGCAACTCCTCGGCCAGAGGCTTCTTGATGTGCTCCTGGATGACACGGCCCAGAGGACGGGCACCCATTTTGTCATCATACCCTTTGTCCGCCAGCCATTCGGCGGCTTTGCGGGTCAGGTCAATGGTCACATTGCGGTCCAGCAACTGCGCCTCAAGCTGCAGCACGAATTTCTCGACAACCTGGAGGATGACCTCTTTCGGTAGTGGCGCGAATGAGATCACGGCGTCCAGACGGTTGCGGAATTCCGGCGTGAACATGCGTTCGATCGCGGCGGTATCCTCTCCTTCGCGACGGTCGCGGCCAAAGCCGATAGCCGCCTTGGCCTGTTCCTGCGCGCCCGCGTTCGAGGTCATGATCAGCACTACGTTGCGGAAATTCACCGTGCGTCCGTTGTGATCGGTCAGCTCGCCGTGATCCATCACCTGCAACAGGATATTAAACACGTCCGGGTGCGCTTTCTCAATCTCGTCCAGCAACAGAACACAATGCGGATGCTGGTCAACGCCATCGGTCAGCAGGCCGCCCTGGTCAAACCCGACATAGCCCGGAGGCGCGCCGATCAGGCGGCTGACCGCGTGTTTCTCCATGTATTCCGACATGTCAAAGCGCAGCAGCTCCACACCCAGCGTATCCGCTAGTTGTTTTGCCACCTCGGTCTTCCCTACGCCGGTGGGGCCGGCGAACAGGTAGTTGCCGATGGGCTTTTCAGGCTCACGCAGACCGGCACGTGCCAGTTTGATTGCGCTGGACAGCGCTTCGATTGCCAGATCCTGGCCAAACACCACACGTTTCAGCGAGGCTTCGAGGTCTTTCAGAACCTCGGCATCGTCCTTGGTGACGTTCTTGGGCGGGATGCGGGCGATCTTGGCGACGACCGCCTCGATTTCCTTAACCCCGATGGTCTTGCGCCGTTTGCTCTCAGCCACCAGATGCTGCGCTGCACCGGCCTCATCAATCACGTCGATGGCCTTATCGGGCAGTTTGCGGTCGTTGATGTAACGGGCCGACAGTTCTACCGCCGTCTTGATGGCGTCAGCAGTATATTTGATCTCGTGATGCTCTTCGAAATAGGGTTTGAGACCGCGCAGGATTTTTACACTGTCCTCGACCGAAGGCTCATTCACGTCGATTTTCTGGAACCGACGGCTCAGCGCGCGGTCCTTTTCAAAATGCTGACGGAATTCCTTGTATGTGGTCGATCCCATGGTGCGCAACTTGCCACCCTGCAGAGCAGGCTTCAGCAGGTTTGACGCGTCCATCGCGCCGCCCGAAGTGGCACCGGCACCGATGACGGTGTGGATCTCGTCGATGAACAATACCGCGTCGGGGTGATCTTCCAGCTCGGTCACGACCGCTTTCAGGCGTTCCTCAAAATCGCCGCGATAACGGGTGCCTGCCAACAAAGCGCCCATATCCAGCGAATAGATAGTGGTTTCGGACAGCACATCGGGGGCTTCCCCGCCCACAATCTTATGCGCCAGACCTTCGGCGATGGCGGTTTTGCCCACGCCCGGATCGCCCACCAGCAGTGGGTTGTTCTTGCGGCGGCGGCACAGCACCTGAATGCAACGCTCAACCTCATCGGCGCGTCCAATCAGAGGGTCGACGTCGCCCGCACGGGATTTAGCGTTCAGGTCAATGCAGTACTTTCCGAGCGCGCTTTCTTTCTGATCGCCCTCGGTGACGCCAGGTTGAGCTTCTTCTTCGACCTGATCGGCGCCCGATACCGAGCGGTTTTCCCCGTATGCAGGGTCTTTCGCCACACCGTGTGCGATGAAGTTCACCGCATCATAGCGGGTCATATCCTGTTCTTGCAGGAAATAGGCTGCGTTGCTCTCGCGTTCGGCGAAGATGGCGACCAGAACGTTTGCCCCGGTCACTTCGGTCCGACCTGAACTTTGGACGTGGATTGCCGCGCGCTGAATGACGCGCTGGAAAGCAGCTGTCGGAACAGCTTCGGAACCGTCGATATCCGTGACCAGGTTGGACAGGTCTTCGTCGATGAATTCGACCAGCGTGCTGCGTAACTCATCCAGATCGACGCTGCAGGCTTTCATGACGCGGATCGCGTCAGGTTCTTCCAACAACGCCAGAAGCAGATGCTCCAGCGTGGCAAATTCGTGACGCCGTTCATTCGCGGCTGCCAAGGCCGCGTGGATGGCTTGTTCTAATGTGCTCGAGAATGAAGGCACGCGGGTGCTCCTCTGTCTTGGGTCGAAAGGGGGCAGGCTTCGGCCGGAACCCCATCCCAACCATGTCCTCATACTATTAGAGTTTGGTTGATCGTGGCCCGGCTTCAAGGGTTTTCTTTCACTTGACAGTCACATTTCACGTGACCGTGGCCGTGAGGAAGGCAATTTGGGCATTAAAAGCGGTCTTTTCTAGCCCGGATTTCCGCAAAAACTTCGACCGGGTCCGAATTGCGCATACCCAAATGGGCCTGAATCGCCGGATCAGCGGCTCGCAAGAAGGGGTTTGTGGCCTTTTCGAGCGCCAGAGATGAGGGCACAGTGGCTTCTCCGGCTGCGCGGGCGCGGTCGATATCAGCAACGCGCTCCTGTAGCTTAGCATTTTCCGGGTCAACAGTCACAGCGAATTTTGCATTGGACTGCGTGTATTCATGACCTGAACAAACCAGCGTATCGTCGGGCAGGGCGGCCAGTTTGCTGAGAGAGGCCCACATCTGCGATGGCGTGCCTTCGAACAAGCGCCCGCAACCCAAGGCCATCAAGCTGTCTGCAGTGAACACAACTGCGCTTTGCGGCATATAGAACGCAATATGTCCGACCGTATGTCCCGATACATCCAGGACCTGAACCGGTTCGCCCCCGACTTCGAAAGTGTCGCCTTCGCTGACTTGCTGATCCAGCGGTGGCAGGCGATGTGCATCAGCAGCCGCACCAATCACTTTGGCCGGGCGTCTTTCCAAAATTGCACTCAAACCGTCCACGTGATCCCAGTGATGATGTGTCAACAATACGTGGGACAGCGCCCACCCGCGCCGGTCTAACTCGGCCAGAATGGGACCGGCCTCGGGGGCGTCGACCAGTGCGGTATTGCCGCTTGCGGCGTCATGCGCCAGAAATGCGTAATTGTCGCTGAGACATGGGATGGTAACGACCTCAAGAGGCATGGCCTTTTGCCCTTTCGTTGCTAGACTGCGCCCAGCTAAGCCGATTGACCGGGTGTCTGCAATGCATCTTGATGTGCAGGATTTGAGGAACTTCTACTATCGTAGCACTCTGGGTCGTGCCGCGCAGGCGGCGATCCGTGGACGATTGATTGAGCAATGGCCTGAGGCCAAAGGGCAAACCGTGGCAGGATTCGGGTTCGCTGTTCCTTTGCTGCGTCCTTACCTTGCCGACGCTCGCCGCGTAATCGGCCTGATGCCGGGACCACAGGGGGTTATGCCCTGGCCAGCGGGAATGCCAAATGTGTCGGTTCTGACAGAAGAAACCCTGTGGCCAATCGAAACGGGCCATGTAGACAAGCTTATTGTGATGCATGGTCTAGAAACGTCGCAGCGGCCCAGCCAATTGTTGAATGAGTGTTGGCGTGTTCTGGGGCCAGGGGGGCGCGCATTCTTTGTTGTGCCCAACCGGGCAGGGCTTTGGTCACGGACAGACAAGACACCGTTCGGCTTTGGCCGACCCTATTCTGCCTCTCAACTGGAAAGCCAGCTCAAGGCGCATCATTTCATCCCGGAAAGCCACTGCTCTGCACTTTACCTACCGCCGTCCTTTCGACGTTTCTGGCTGAAATCGGCAAATCTGATCGAAAAGACTGGTCAACGGCTGCCCACCGTTATGGCGGGCGGTGTGCTGATGGTTGAGGTGACAAAACAGATCCGTCCGCCAAGTGGAAATGTCACAAAAGACGCCGAGCGTCGACCGATCAAGGCGCTGGATGGTCTTCTGAAACCAGCCTGAACATACCGGTCAATTTGCTTCGGCAAATCGCAAAAATTGAGGGAAATAGGACACAGGAATCGCAAAAACCTACACTTTCGTAACATTTTTCGCCTGTTTAAGCCGGACAAAAGGGTCGCACCCGGCTTAACTGTTTGAAATTAAACACTTTGTGGATAAGCCTGTTGCCGTGATAATATATTGCTAGCTGGGTTCGGCTCTGCTAGACCCCCGGTGATTTTGATCCCCGACCGTCTGGCCGGGGTTTCTTCACGCCCCCGGGGTAGCTGCCGCAACGCGAATTCGGGGCCCAAAATATCGGAAGGGTGGACGTGTCCGAACCAGCTTCGATTTCCACAGGCATCGCCGAGCGCTATGCCACCGCGATCTTTGAGATCGCCAAAGAGAATAATGACCTCGCAGGTCTGGAAACCGGAATCAACGATCTGGCAGCAGCATTGGGCGACAGTGCCGAACTGCGCGACCTGATCGCATCGCCTCTGGTTTCGCGCGCCGAACAAGAAGGCGCCATTACCGCAATCGCTGACAAAATGGGTCTGCACGCCATCCTGCGTAACACGCTGGGTCTGATGGCGCAGAAACGCCGCCTATTTGTTGTGCCGCAGCTGGTGCAGGTTCTGCGCGACATGCTGGCAGACGAACGTGGCGAAGTGACTGCCGATGTCGCGTCGGCCAAGGCGCTGACCAAAACCCAGATCGAAAAACTGTCCAAGACGCTGTCCGAGCGTGTGGGCAAGACCGTGACAATCAATGCGACCGTTGATGAAAGCCTCATCGGCGGTCTTGTCGTTAAAGTGGGCTCGAAAATGATCGATAGCTCGATCCGTTCGAAGCTCAACTCCCTACAGAATGCAATGAAAGAGGTCGGATAAATGGGAATCCAAGCTGCAGAGATTTCTGCAATCCTGAAGGACCAGATCAAGAATTTTGGTCAGGAAGCCGAAGTGGCCGAGATCGGCCGCGTGCTGAGCGTCGGTGACGGGATTGCCCGTGTATACGGCCTGGACAACGTGCAAGCGGGTGAAATGGTTGAGTTCCCCGGCGGCATCATGGGCATGGCGCTGAACCTGGAAAGCGACAACGTTGGTGTTGTTATCTTCGGTTCCGACCGTGACATCAAAGAAGGTGACACCGTTAAGCGCACCAACTCGATCGTGGACGTTCCGATCGGTGACGAGCTGCTGGGCCGCGTTGTAGACGGTCTGGGCAACCCGCTGGACGGCAAAGGCCCGATCAACGCAACCAAGCGTGGCGTTGCAGACGTTAAAGCACCGGGCATCATCCCGCGTAAATCGGTTCACGAACCAATGGCAACCGGCCTGAAATCGGTTGACGCGATGATCCCGATTGGCCGTGGCCAGCGTGAGCTGATCATTGGTGACCGTCAGACCGGCAAAACCGCCGTTGCACTGGACGCGATCCTGAACCAGAAAACCTATAACGAAGCGGCTGGCGACGACGAGTCGAAGAAGCTGTACTGCGTTTACGTTGCCATCGGTCAAAAGCGTTCGACCGTTGCGCAGCTGGTGAAGAAACTGGAAGAGTCCGGCGCGATTGAATACTCGATCGTTGTGGCCGCAACCGCGTCCGACCCGGCACCGATGCAGTTCCTGGCACCCTACGCCGCAACCGCAATGGCTGAATACTTCCGTGACAACGGCCGTCACGCACTGATCATCTATGATGACCTGTCGAAGCAGGCTGTGTCCTATCGTCAGATGTCGCTGCTGCTGCGCCGCCCGCCCGGACGTGAAGCCTATCCTGGCGACGTTTTCTACCTTCACTCGCGCCTGCTGGAGCGTTCGGCCAAGCTGAACGAGGACTTCGGTGCCGGCTCGCTGACCGCTCTGCCGGTTATCGAAACCCAAGGTGGTGACGTTTCGGCGTTTATCCCGACCAACGTGATTTCGATCACCGACGGTCAGATCTTCCTGGAAACTGAACTGTTCTATCAGGGCATCCGTCCTGCTGTGAACACCGGTCTGTCGGTTTCGCGTGTGGGCTCTTCGGCTCAGACCAACTCGATGAAATCGGTTGCGGGTCCGGTGAAACTGGAACTGGCGCAGTACCGCGAAATGGCTGCGTTTGCGCAGTTCGGTTCCGACCTCGACGCCGCAACTCAGCAGCTGCTGAACCGTGGTGCGCGTCTGACCGAGCTGATGAAACAGCCGCAGTATTCGCCGTTGACCAACGCTGAAATCGTCTGCGTTATCTTCGCCGGTACCAACGGTTACCTCGACAAGATCGAAGTATCTGATGTTGGACGTTACGAAGCTGGCCTGCTGGCGCACCTGCGTGGCAAACACGCAGATCTGCTTCAGTGGATCACGGACGAAGATCCCAAGATCAAGGGTGACGCTTCCGACAAGATCAAGGCTGCGCTGGACGAATACGCCGCAACCTTCGCTTAAGGGAGAGGCGGGCATATGCCAAATCTTAAGGACCTTAAAAACAGGATCGAGTCGGTCAAATCGACCCGCAAGATCACCAAGGCCATGCAGATGGTCGCGGCTGCAAAACTGCGCCGCGCCCAGGAATCTGCCGAAGCCTCGCGCCCCTATGCCGAGCGGTTCAATGCCGTGATGGCGGGGCTGGCGGCATCAGTCGGGGGTAGCGACAGCGCCCCCAAGCTGCTCCGGGGTACGGGCAGTGATGATGTCCATCTGCTGGTTGTCATGACAGCTGAGCGCGGCCTGTGTGGCGGCTTCAACTCGAGTATCGCCAAGCTGGCCCGTGTCAAAGCGGAAGAGCTGCGCCTGAAAGGCAAGACGGTCAAGGTTTTGACTGTCGGCAAAAAGGGCCGCGACGCCCTCAAGCGTGATCTTGGTGATCTGTTCGTTGGACATGTCGACCTGAGCGAGGTCAAGCGTCTGGGTTACACCAACGCGCAGGACATCGCTAAGGACGTTCTGTCCCGCTTCGACGGGGGTGAGTTCGACGTTGCAACGATCTTCTACTCGAAGTTCGTAAACGTTGTGACCCAGATTCCGACGGCACAGCAGGTCATTCCTGCCTCGTTCGAGGACACCGAGGGTGATGACAGCGGTGCGGTGTTCGATTACGAGCCCAGCGAAGAAGCCATTCTGGCCGATCTGCTGCCCAAGGGGGTTGCGACTGCAATCTTCTCGGCTCTGCTCGAAAACGGAGCCTCGGAACAGGGTGCACGGATGTCCGCAATGGACAACGCGACACGTAACGCGGGTGAAATGATCGACAAACTTACGATCCAGTTCAACCGTTCGCGTCAGGCCGTGATCACCAACGAGCTGATTGAAATTATTTCCGGCGCCGAAGCGCTGTAGAGACAAACCGGAGACGAAACATGGCGAATGCAAAAGGCAAAGTCACACAGATCATCGGGGCCGTCGTCGACGTGCACTTCGAAGATCAGCTGCCTGAAATTCTGAACGCGCTGGAAACCACCAACAACGGCAAGCGCCTGGTGTTGGAAGTTGCACAGCACCTGGGTGAAAACACTGTCCGCACTATCGCGATGGATGCGACCGAAGGTCTGGTCCGTGGCGAAGAAGTAACAGACATGGGCGCACCGATCTCGGTTCCGGTTGGCAACGCCACCCTGGGCCGCATCCTGAACGTTGTTGGCGACCCCATCGACGAAAAGGGCCCGGTTGAGGCAACCGAATCCCGCGCAATCCACCAGCCTGCGCCGACCTTCGCAGAACAGTCGACCGAGTCGGAAGTTCTGGTCACCGGCATCAAGGTTGTCGACCTGCTGGCCCCTTACGCAAAAGGCGGCAAGATCGGCCTGTTCGGCGGTGCCGGCGTTGGCAAAACCGTTCTGATCATGGAACTGATCAACAACATCGCAAAAGTGCACTCGGGCTTCTCGGTGTTCGCGGGTGTTGGTGAACGGACCCGTGAAGGGAACGACCTGTACCACGAGATGATCGAATCGAACGTTATCAAGCCGGACAACCTGGAAGAATCGCAGGTGGCTCTGGTTTACGGTCAGATGAACGAACCTCCGGGAGCACGTGCACGTGTTGCTCTGACCGGTCTGACCCTGGCGGAACAGTTCCGCGACCAGTCCGGTACCGACGTTCTGTTCTTCGTCGACAACATCTTCCGCTTCACGCAGGCAGGCTCCGAGGTTTCGGCTCTGCTGGGTCGTATTCCTTCGGCGGTGGGCTACCAGCCGACACTGGCCACCGACATGGGCGCCCTGCAGGAACGCATCACCTCGACTAAGTCGGGCTCGATTACCTCGGTTCAGGCGATCTACGTGCCTGCGGACGACCTTACCGACCCTGCACCGGCAACCTCGTTCGCTCACTTGGATGCGACCACCGTTCTTAACCGTGCGATCTCGGAAAAGGGTATCTACCCTGCGGTTGACCCGCTCGACTCGACCTCGCGTCTGCTTGACCCGGCCATCGTCGGTGAAGAGCACTACAAGGTTGCGACCGACGTTCAGCAGATCCTCCAACGCTACAAGTCGCTGCAGGACATCATCGCCATCCTTGGCATGGACGAACTGTCGGAAGAGGACAAACTGACCGTGGCACGTGCGCGTAAGATCGAACGCTTCATGTCACAGCCGTTCGACGTTGCGCAGGTCTTCACTGGCTCGCCCGGCGTTCAGGTTCCTCTGGATGTGACCATCGCGTCGTTCAAGGCCGTTGTGGCCGGCGAATACGATCACCTGCCCGAAGCGGCCTTCCTGATGGTTGGTGGCATCGACGAAGTGATCGCCAAAGCGGAAAAGATGGCCGCAGAAGCTGCCTAAGGAGCACACCTGATGGCAAACACGATGCAATTCGACCTCGTCAGCCCTGAGCGGAGCCTTGCTTCGCTTGAGGCCACCGCGGTCCAGATTCCCGGCGCGGACGGGGACATGACGGCAATGCCCGATCATGCCCCCACCATCACCACGCTGCGCCCCGGTCTGCTGAAGGTTGAGGCACCCGAAGGGTCCAGCGAATACCTGGTCACCGGCGGGTTTGCCCAGATCAACGGCGACAGCCTTTCGGTTCTGGCCGAAAAGGCCATTCCGGTTGCTGAAGTAACACGGTCACATCTGGACGATCTGATCACTGAAGCCCGCGCTTCGCACGAGGCGGCCAAGGCTGGTGACGATCAGTCTATCGTCGATGACGCAGCCAAGCTGCTGGCCGATATGGAAGCCCTTGGAACGCATATGAGCCTGTGAGCCCATCGACGTTCAATTGATTTAGAACGGTCCCGTTGAATCGGGGCCGTTTTTTTGTGGAGTTTTAGTGAAGTACCGGGTTAACCTCCGGGGGTTTATAAATAAAGTTGAATGAATGAAGACGTTTAAATCCCACCCGATTGGAATCGACCAAGGCGAGGCAGTCATTTTTTCCGAGTTCGCCGATGGTGGCGAGATGTGGACGGGCGAAGGGCCGCGCCAGCGCCGGTCAGTCGTGACGTTCAGTCAGGCGTTCCGATCAGTGCCGGTTGTTCAGGTTGGTGTGTCCTTGTGGGATGTAGATACATCTTCTGCCCTGCGCGCCGAAGTTACCGCCGAAGACATTACGCCTGAAGGCTTCAGCGCGGTGTTCCGCACATGGTCTGACACACGGATCGCCAGAATACGGGTCACATGGACCGCCATCGGAGAGGTGGCCAACGAAGACGATTGGGACATCTCCTAACGCAACAGGGCCCCACTACGGGGCCCATTGCGCGGTCGTGGGATAGCACAATGCGGTTTAGTCGCCCTGCGCCTCGATCATGTCCACACGGGTTGCGTGACGACCGCCTTCGAACTCGGCCTCCAGAAACGCATCTACGATATCCAGGGCCTGACCTTCACCCACGACACGCGCGCCAATTGATAGCATGTTGGCGTTGTTGTGCGCGCGGATCATGCGGGCCGAGAAAGCGTCAGAACACACGCCACAGCGAATGCCCGGAACCTTGTTGGCCGCCATCATGATGCCCTGACCTGTACCACACAGGACGATCCCAAGGTGGCAATCGCCCGAGGCAACGGCCTGAGCTGCAGCTTTGCCGTGTACCGGATAATGCGTGCTTTCCGGTGTTTTGGGGCCGATATCGACGACTTCCCAGCCTTGTGCCGAGATATGGTCGGCGACCGTCTGGCGCAGCGCGATCGCTGCGTGGTCACTGGAAAGAACAATGCGTTTTGAGGCTGTCACGGGTTCGTCCTGCCTTTGTGTGTTGACAAAAAAGGGCGGCTGCTGCGCCGCCCGACTTGGTCAGTCCATGTGATACATCGACTCGTAGATTGGGGTCAGCGTCTTGTCCTCGAACAACGAAGACACGCTTGTTCCGTTCCAGATGTTCAGGATTGCCTGAGTGAAGATTGGAGCGGTTGGTACGATGCGGATGTTTTTGGCTTTGGCGATCTCTTTGGTCGGCTGGATCGTATCGGTCAGAACCAGCGATTTCATCACCGAATTCGTCACGCGTTCGACCGCAGGGCCGCTCATGACGCCGTGCGTGATATACGAGTGAACTTCCTTCGCACCGTTATCCAGCAGGACCTGAGCCGCCTTGCATAGCGTTCCTGCAGTGTCGCACATGTCGTCCACGATCAGGCATATCTTGTCTTTGACGTCACCGATTACAGTCATCTCAGCCACTTCACCGGCTTTTTCGCGGCGTTTGTCCACGATCGACAGGGGGGCGTTGATGCGCTTGGCCAGCTCGCGCGCACGGGCCACGCCGCCCACGTCGGGCGAGACGACCATAAGTTCGTCCAGATTGTCCTGAAACTGATGTTTCACATCCAGTGCAAAAATCGGCGAAGCGTAGAGGTTGTCGACCGGCATGTCGAAGAACCCCTGAATTTGCGCCGCGTGCAGGTCCATGGTCAGGATCCGCTCAATCCCGGCGCCAGTCAGCATATTGGCCACCAGCTTGGCGCTGATCGGCGTGCGTGCCTTGGTGCGGCGATCCTGACGGGCATAGCCGAAGTAAGGGATCACGGCGGTGATACGCTGCGCCGAAGACCGGCGCAGCGCGTCGGCGATGATCAACAACTCCATCAGGTTGTCATTCGCCGGGTTCGACGTCGGTTGGACGATGAACATATCCTCACCGCGCACGTTTTCGAACACTTCGACGAAAATCTCGCCGTCATTGAAGCGTTCGACCCGCGCATCGACCAGATTCTGATCGACGCCGCGATACAGGCTCATGCGCCGCGATATGGATTCGGCAAGAGGAAGGTTGGCGTTCCCAGCGATAAGCTTGGGTTCGTTGAGTGTCGGCATCGGCTGAGGTCCCCGGGCAGCAATGGCAATGTGACAGATTCGTGATGTTGACACCGCTTAGCATGGCCTTACCGTCCAGCAAAGATAACGCAGCGGAGAAAGTGCACATGGCCCAGATTGACTACTATTTTGCGACACTCTCGCCCTATACCTATCTGGCAGGAATGCGGTTGGAAGAGGTCGCGGCGAAACATGGCGCGACGATCAACTACAAACCGCTGGATATTGTCGCCCTCTTTGGGCGTACGGGTGGCACGCCACCCAAAGACCGCCACATTTCGCGCATTGAATACCGAGCGCAAGAACTGCAAAGGCAGTCCAAGCAGCTTGGGATGGAGTTCAATTTGCAACCCGCGCACTGGCCGACCAATGCGGCACCATCGTCCTACGCAATCATCGCAGCAATTAAAGATGGGGCCGGCGATGTTGGCAAACTTGTGCATTCCTTCGTGCGTGCATGTTGGGCCGAAGAAAAAGACATTGCGCAGGATGATGTGATCCGTGATTGCCTGACACGGGCCGGCTTTGATCCAGGTTTGGCGGATAGCGGCCTTCTGGTGGGTGCGGAAACCTATGCAGCCAATCTGGAAGAGGCAGTGGATCGCGGCGTCTTTGGCGCGCCGTTTTATATTACCGAAGATGACCAGCGGTTCTGGGGACAGGACCGGCTGGATGATCTGGATCGCCATTTGTCGGGACTGAAGGAGTGAAGGACACCCCGTTGGTAGACGACATCTTTGTCAGAACTTTGGGTCAGGGCGCCCGCAAGGTGCTCGCCCTGCACTGCACGATTGCGCATTCCGGGGCTTGGGCGGGGTTGTCGGCTGCGCTAGGGGGCGAGGCGACATTTACGGCCCCCGACATGCCGTCTCATGGCCGCACTTCCGATTGGGACGGACACGGGGATTTCTTTGACCAAGTGACGCAGCTGTCGGCCGCGCATCTGACCGAGCCGATGGACGTGATTGGGCATTCCTTTGGTGGAATGCTAGCCCTTCGGCTGGCTGTCGAGTTTCCGGACCTCGTCCGCAGTGCGGTACTGATCGAGCCTGTGTTTTTTGCGATTGCGGTTCAGGACGCGCCAGAGTTGGTCAGGCAACATGATGACGAGGCCAAACCCGTTTCTAATGCTTTAGCCGCTGGAGACATGGAGCAGGCCGCCCGGTTGTTCAACCGGATGTGGGGTGCACAGGACGGCCCCCGATGGCCTGACCTGCCGAAACGAACCCGCGCGGGCATGATCCGCGGGATTCACGTTGTACCAGCAGTCGATGATGCATTGTTTCACGATCAGAAGGGGCTGTTGATCCCCGGCGTTCTGGACCGCGTGAACTTGCCGTTTCTGATCCTAAGTGGGTCCGAGACACATCCCGTTATGCCCGCGATCGGAGAAGGACTTGCCCGGCGGTTACCCAATGCAAAGACAGGCGTTGTTTCGGGTGCCGGTCACATGGTTCCAATCACGCACCCGGATCAGACGGTCGCTGAGATCAGAAAGTTCTGGGGTGGTTTGTCCTGACGTTTGTGTGGGGCAGGATAACGTCCCAAACCCCAGACATCACAATAAGCCGATGAACTGGTCGATATCGCCTGAGCTGATCGACCAGTCGCAGACCAGTCTACAGGCCAGAATCTCCTCGTCATCCGTGCCGTCCAACTCGGCGCCCCACAGGTGGTAGATCGCGCCTGCGTCGTGCAATTGCTTGTGCCGTGCGCGGGAAAACTGCGCGAAGATCATGTTGGCTTGTGGTTCATGTAAAAAGCTTGCCCCTTTGGACCGCAGACCATTGGCTAGATGCGCGCAGTTCGCATTGGCTTGCTTCGCCAGCTGAAGCCAAAGATCATCCTTTAGATATGCTGCCATCTGGGCCGATAGGTAGCGGTGCTTGGAAAACAGATGCGCTCCACGCTTGCGGCGCAGCTCAAACTCCCAGGCTTTGGATTCATCGAAGAAAACCACCGCTTCGACGCCCATCAGACCGTTCTTGGTGCCGCCAAAACTGACCGCATCCACGCCCGCTTTCCATGTCATCTCGGCAGGAGAGCAATTGAGCGCGACAAGCGCATTGGTGAAACGCGCACCGTCCAAATGCACCGGCAGGTCGTATTCTTTGGCAACACCACACAACCCTTGCAACTCGGCCAGAGAATAAACCGATCCGCGTTCGGTCACCTGCGTGATCGACACTGGCCCTCGCTGGGGCCCGTGCACACCACGTGTTTCTTCAGCCAGAATGGAACGGCGCAGCGCCTCGGGGTCCATCTTATCGCCGCCCGGCACCAGCGTCAGTTTTGCGCCACTATAGAACTCGGGGGCGTTGCACTCATCCTCGTGGATATGCGCGACGGGGGAACAAAACACAGTTTCCCAAGGGTTTGAGAGCGTCGCCAGAGCCAGCGAGTTCGCCGCTGTCCCGGTGGCTACCAGATAGACAGCCGCACCTGGCGCTTCGAAGATTCCGCGAATTCGATCGCGCACTTCATTCATCAGTGTGTCGGCGCCATAGGCCATCTGATAGCCCTGATTGGCCTCGTTCAATGCGGTCATGACCTGAGGGTGAACCGGACCGGAATTGTCAGACGCAAAATACATCTAGCTAGGCTCCTCAATAATATAGTCTTCCCACTCTTCCATGGGTGTTTCGAACTCGGACACCGTGCGCCCCTGAACCGAGACACCAGCGGCGTGCACGCTGTCCGGCGTACCTGATATCAAAGGATGCCAGTCGTAAAGGGGTTTGCCTTCCCACAACAGCCGATAGGCGCAGGTCTGAGGTAGCCAATAGGCGTGATCGTCGATGTTTTCGGGCTTCATCACGATGCACTCGGGCACGAACTGATGGCGGATGTCGTATTGCGTGCAGCGGCAGGTCTCGTCGTCCAGCAGGCGGCAGGCGACGCAGGTTAGAGCGACCTCTCCGGTGTCCTCATCTTCCAGCTTGTTCAAGCAGCACTTGCCGCAGCCGTCGCACAACGCTTCCCATTCACGTTGATTCATCTTGGTCAGCGGTTTTCGTTCCCAGAACCGGGAGCCAAGGTCCTTGCGGTCGATCGGGTCGGAGGTCATAGCGCGGTCAGCAGGGCGCGCGCCTTGGCGCAATCGGCGTCCATTTGTGCGATCAGTGCGTCCAGCCCGTCAAAGGTCATCTCGGGGCGCAGGTAATCGACCAACCCTACGGACAGGGTCGAACCGTACAGATCGCCTGAGAAATCGAACAGGAAAGTCTCTATATTCGCGACGTCTCCGTTGAACATGGGGCGCACGCCAACGGAAGAAGCTCCGAGATAGCTGCCCTGATGGGGGCCATCGAGCACATCGACCAGCACCGCATAGACACCGAATTTTGGTGGGTGCAGCCCTTCAATGGACATATTGGCAGTAGGGAACCCAAGCTCGCGCCCGCGTTGTTCACCGCCGATCACCTCGCCCTCGACCCGGTGCCAATGACCCAGCATCGTCGCGGCGTCGCGGGGGCGGCCTTCGGACAGTGCTGTGCGGATCCCGGTTGAGGATACGACGTCATCAGATCGTTCCATCAACGGTGCAATGGTGACACCGAACCCCATCTCTTGCCCGAACCGGACAATGTCTTCGGCGGTGCCGCTTCGACCTTTTCCAAAACAGAAATCCGCGCCGACCACCACGTGCGACAGACCAAGCCCCTCGCAGATGACATTGCGGGCAAATTCTTCAGGCGTCAGGCCAGCAAGCGCTGCATTGAACGGCAATTCGTACAGCATTTGCACACCCAGTTTCTCCAAGCGGTGCGCACGTGCGTTTCCGCGCATCAGACGAAAAGGCGGTGCATCGGGTGCAAAATACTCGCGAGGGTGGGGCTCGAACGTCAGAACACCAAGCGGAGCATCCGGGGCTACGCGTTGTGCCAGTTCGATCACCGACTGATGACCAACATGCACGCCATCGAAGTTCCCGATTGCCACACTGGCACCGCGGTCTTCTGGCTCGACAAACTGGAAATCCCGGATGATCTGCATGAAGCTTGCCTAGCGGGACTGGAGACTGGGTTCAAGCACCTGATTGGTACAAATGCCGCGCAACAAAAAAGGGCACCGTTTCCGGCGCCCTTCAAAAGGATAAAGGTATCGAGGCTTCAGTCGAATTTGCGCGACGGGGCCAGAACCATCGCTTCGCCCACCAACACCTTCTTGCCATCGACCGCACAGTGACAATCCAGTTTCACGCGGCGCTTGGCAAAATCAATGTCGATCACCTTGACCTCTGCATAGACCATGTCGCCAGGGCGCACGGGTGCCAGAAACTTCAGCGATTGACCCATGTACACTGTTCCGTGGCCCGGCAGTTGTTCGCCAATCACGGCAGAGATCAGGCCCGCGGTCAGCATCCCGTGGGCGATGCGCCCTTCAAAAATCGTGTCGCGGGCATAGTCATCGTCCAGATGTACCGGATTCCGATCCGTTGAAACCTGCGCGAACATCTCGATATCTTCGTCCGACACCACTTTGCGCAGGTGGCGGGTCATGCCCATTTCGATGTCTTCAATACAGATCGTGCCGCGTGGAAGATTATCCAACATGTCGCCCTCACTCGAGTTCATTGGGCAACAAAACAACGCATGCTGCCCCCGTTTGGCAACTTTATTACTTCGCAACTGCAGAAAATCAAGTCTTTTCTGACTATCTCAACCGGCCGATTGTGTAGGTCGGATTGATGTTTTCCTTTGCAATATAATCACTTAGGGATTCATGGTGTGGGTGATGGTCAGTTTTTGTTTCTGCTGCGGCCAGGCCGCCCGAGATGAACAGAGAATCAATCCCTTCGCCCATACCGCCCAGAATGTCTGTATGAGGGCCGTCGCCGATCACCAGAATGTCGCCATCGGGTATATCGTGACCCAGTTCCTGCAGCCTGCGCCGCGCCAGATCATAAATCGGCGGGTGGGGTTTTCCGAAGTACAGGCTTTCACCGCCCATTTCGGTATACAGCTTTGCCAGCGCGCCAGCGCACCATTCCCTAACTTCGCCTCGATCGACAACAATATCGGGATTTGCGCACAAGAGTTTCATACCCATTTGCTTGGCATACAAAAAATCTGCACGGTTGACGGATGGGTCCGCCATCGGATCAAACGGGCCGCAGCAGACGATCCCTTCGGCCTGATCCAGCGGCACGCGTTCGATGTGGATCGGGTGATGCAAAATTTTTAAAGGCTCAAAGAACCCCGCGTCTCGCTGCCATTCACCCATGAAATATACTTTGTGGCCGACTGCTCCGCGGAACATGGCGGATCGTGCCGAGTCCCCGCTGGTGGCGATTGTGTCGTAAGCGTCCGCGGGAACATTGAACTGCCCAAGCTGTTCAGCCACCCCGGCGCGCGGTTTGGGAGAGTTGGTGACCAACACCACGACCCCACCTTGCGCCCGGTACTGCTGCAGCGCCGCGACCGCTTCGGGGTATGCAGTGATACCGTTGTGAACGCATCCCCACAGGTCAACGAACAGCGCTTTGTAGCGGTTTGAAATCTCGGAAAGCGCGTGGATGATCTGGGTCATGGGAGCCTCGGGATCTGATTTCGGAGTTGTGACAGCTATGGCAAAGCTTTCACCTGATGACCATCCCGCAATACGATTTGTCGGCTGAACATATGGTGTCTGCA
The DNA here is from genome assembly GCF_013032505.1 of Ruegeria atlantica. Lineage (GTDB taxonomy): Bacteria > Pseudomonadota > Alphaproteobacteria > Rhodobacterales > Rhodobacteraceae > Ruegeria > Ruegeria atlantica_F. Next base: position 1,334,019 of record NZ_WQCG01000001.1, on the reverse strand, counting down.
GGCTTTATTCGACAATTTCCTCGACATCTGGCGCTTGCTGAACGTTTTCGGTGCCCAGAATAATCTGTGCGCCGATCCTGTTCTGGAAACGCACAACGACCAGATACCCCGGCCCCAGTTCTTTCTGAAGCGCGTCAGTCAAAGGTGTTTCTCGCAGGGATGCGGGCAGCAAGCCCGCGATCGAGGACACTTTGTATGCGGCTTCCACAGGAAGGTCGACGATCAGCCAGATGTCGGCATGTTTTCGTTTGGCGTTCACGTCCACGCGAACAACTTCAACCGACACCGGATCGGCCCAGTCCCGGATCGTTTGCGCCAACTGTGCCTCAGTCCGGGTTTCGAGGTATCTGTTGTAGGTGGATTTCCCTAGCTGCAGGACAACGAAGGCAAGGAATGCCAGTGTCACCGCCACACTCGCGGTGAAATTCAGTTTGCGTCGACCCTTGCTGAACAGCACCGCGCGCGCCGCGTATACGATGTAGACTGAGCAAGCGGACAGAATGATCGCACCAAGGTTGGTGGCGAAAAGCAGGCCGGCTTCATAGGCCTCGGCGGGTTCGCCAAAATACAGCAAGACGCCCGAGGCAGACAACGGCGGCACGAGCGACACGCCGATGGCTGCGCCAGGAAGAAGGCTGACCTCGGACCGGTTGATCTGAACGTAAGCTGCGGCCACTCCGGCAGCCAGCGCAACGATCAGATCCTCGGTGCCCGGGTCGGTTCTGGCCAGAACCTGATCGGGGATCAGAATGCCGCGCGGGACGTCGGCAACATAGACAAGAAGCCATGCCAGCAAGACACTGATAACAGCCGCGCAACAAACAATCAGCGCCAATTTGAACGCGCGGCCCAGCCATCCCATGACCATCGCTGCCGCAACGCCAAGGATAGGTGTCATCAAAGGCGCAACCAACATCGCGGCAATGACCACCGCGCCGGAGTCACGTAGCATCCCCATCGTGGCAATCACCACCGACAAGGTCAGCAGCATGGCAAAGCGTCGCCAATAGGCCGCTTTGTCCTTGCCCTCAAATCTCAGGATGTCGCGTGTGGTGCTGAACTTGCGGGAACTCATAAACGTCGTCTGGCCCAATTTGCTGTCTGGCTGTTGAAGTCAGACTATCAATGGACGTCGTTGGTGCAAAACATTAGTGGCAAAGAAAAAAGGCGCCCGGGTGGGGCGCCTTGTCATTGCAAATGCTGCAAACCTCAGACCTTGAGGTTTGGGATGATCTGCTTCTTTCGGCTCATGACGCCGGGCAGGACCACGGCGTCGCCATCCACGCTTGCGCCAAAGCTTTTCTCTGCGACGCCTTTAACCAGTTCGTTGGGCACCAGCAGCGTTGCTTCTTCGTTCAGGATGTCGACAACAAACAGCAGAACCTGATCGACGCCGTCTTCCTTGGCTACGTCTGCCATCGAATTTGCCAGGCTAGCCTTGCGGTCCAAAACAACGCCCGGAGCTGTAGTCTCCAGAACCGATACTCGGAACTTGGTGCCGTCGACTTCGTATTCCTTGCTGTCCATGCGGATCAATTCGGCGTCCGAGAAGGACGAAACATCTGATTTCGCCGCGAACATGTCGGCGGCATAGGCCGAGACGTCCAGGCCCAGATCAGCGGCTAGCTTCTCGGCCACGGCGCGATCATGCGCGGTGGTGGTTGGCGATCGGAACTCTAGAGTGTCCGACAGGATACAGGTCAGTGCCGCGCCCTTGATGGCCTCGGGCATTTTTGCGGCATCTTCGCCGATCAAGTCCATCATGATGGTTGCTGTGCAGGCTAGCGGACGCACAGTGATGTCGATCGGGCCTTTGGTTTCCAGACCGCCCACTAGTTTGTGATGGTCGATGATGGCACGGATGTCAGCGCCGTTGATGCTGGCGGGCAGCTCGGCCGGGTTGTTGGTGTCTACGATGATGACCGGCGCATCTGCGTCGACATCTTCGATAATGCGCGGCTTGGGCAGGTCCCAGCGTTGCAGCAGGAATGCAGCTTCGGTGTTGGGCTCACCCAGCAGAACGGGCTCTGCTTGTTCGCCTTTGATTTCATTCAGGTACCAGGACCACAGGATCGGTGAGCCTGTGGAATCGGTGTCGGGGGATTTGTGGCCAAATACGAGCGTTGTCATGTCAGCATCCTGAGGATCATCATTTCGCGCGCGTTATAGGGTGGTCTGCAGGGGTTGTCACCCGGCAGTGTTTACGCTGCGACGGTTGGTCTGGGACGCGGTGTGTCAGAACGGGGCGCGAGTCAGGGTATAGTCGGCCTGTTGCAGTTGATTCAGCAACCCCTGGTCGCCGCCCAGATGCCCGGCGCCAACCGCTATAACAGCGGTTTGGTCCTCTATGTCCAAAATTTTCTGCATCCAGTTTCCGTTGCGCTCGACCAGAAGTTTTTGTTCGAAGTCGTTCCATTCTTCGTCAAATATCTCGGGCGAAAGGCCGGATTCCTCCAATCCCTGAAGCCGCGCTAGCTGGATGATCTCAACATGCTTCTCTTCCAGATAGGCGTTGGCCATTGTGGCCAACTGATCTTCGCTGCCGCCCATGGCTCCGGCCATTCGTACAAGAGACTGGACCTGCTTTTCTATAGGATGATTGTCGAACATACTCATTAGATCGGCAATCTGCTCAAGCGAATGTTTGGGGGTGCCCAACTCGTCAGCCAGCTGATCCAGACGGGCGTCCATCCCGTGGTTCGCGCTGGGGTCCTGCATCATACAGGGGGGGACGCCCAGCATCATGCTGAGAAACCAAGGGCGCATTTTGGCAGCCATCCAGCCTGGGATGCCGCGCTCGGCCAACCCCTGAGACAGGGCAGACCAGTCTTCCTCGGACATCAGGTCAATCAGGCTGGGTCCTGTGGTGATCATCACCGGGCTCATATCCTTGGCCAGATCCTGTTCGAACGCGTCCATTTCCTCGCGCGTGACCTCAAAATAAAACGCGTCCGCATCACGTAGGGTCGGTGTTAACCGTTCGACCACCGCATCCATGCGTGGATCGTTGGCGTGCAGCGTGCCAACAATGTGCAGAACCGTGTCGCCCTTGGTGGCGATCCAATGGTTGCCCTCGGGGAACGGGATATCGGCGACCGCCTGTTGTAGTTCGGACTTTACGTCGGGGCTGAGGCCCGGCCTCAGGTCACTTCCTTCGCAAGCGGCCTGAACAGTGGCCGGCAGTAGCAGGAAAAGCAGCGGTGCAAACAGGCGCATAGCGATCATCTCGGGAATGTCAGTGTGATCGAGACATTGCCTTGGCGCGGCCACATGTTCAAGCCGGGTGCAGGCGATGTCTGGTGTTCGCGGCAAATTTGCATAGCATGGCAGAATGGACCGCGAGCAGGATCTATACCCGCCGATCAAAGCGCTGTTAGAGCGTCAGGGCTACACCGTCAAAGGCGAAGTCGGCGCAGCCGACATCGTTGCCCTTCGGGATGGCGATGAGCCGGTGATCGTTGAGTTGAAGCTGCGGTTCTCATTGACCCTGTTTCATCAGGCGATCACGCGGTTAAAGGTAACCGATCTGGTTTATATCGGCGTGTGCAAGCCAAAGGGGCGGACCGCGCGGCGTGCGTTGAAGGATAATCTGGCACTGTGCCGCAGGCTGGGTCTTGGATTGATCACCGTACGTGCCGACGGAACGGTCGAGGTGCAATGCGACCCCGGCCCTTATGCGCCACGCAAAAGCAAGGCAAAAGCGACCCGTTTGCTGCGCGAATTTGACAGATTGGAGGGCGATCCCAATGCAGGCGGAGCCACTCGGCACGGGATCGTAACGGCCTACAGGCAGGACGCGCTAAAGTGTGCGGCGCATCTGGCTGAATGCGGCGCGACAAAAGGGGCAGAGGTCGCACAGTCCACTGGCGTGGCCGCGGCCACGCGCTTGATGCGGGATAATCACTACGGGTGGTTCGACAGGGTCGAGAAGGGTGTCTACGCATTGTCCGCTTCGGGGGCCGAAGGATTGAAGCATTGGGCCTACAGTTGGGAAGATGCGGACTAATCCGACCGTGCGCTGATTTCGGCAATCATAGCGCGGCCAACGTCTGAAAGGACCGCATTGCGTTCCGGGAACGGCGCATCGCTCTCGGTCAGATATATGGCAGCCAAATAGGTGCGGGGTTCAGGGGTCTGTAGAAAAGCCACGATCGCACGGCTGCCGTGGCCTCCGGCCCCCGTCTTGTCTCCGATCGTCCACCCGTCGGGCACGTGCGCGCGGATAAGTTCGTCAGCCACCTGATCCTCGATCATCCATTGTTTTAGCTGAGCGGAGGATGTGACAGAGAGCGCTTCGCCAAACAACAACCGATCCAGCGTTGCCAATATTGCATGCGGCGTCGTGGTATCGCGTGGATCGCCCGGAGTGGCTTCATTCAATGCCGTCTCCCAACGATCAAGTCGGGTGACATCGTCGCCTATTGTGCGAAGAAACCCGGTCAGCCCGGCAGGCCCGTCCAGACGTTGTAGCAACAGATTGGCCGCGGTGTTGTCGCTTATTGTCATCGTTGCTTCGCACAGTGCACCAACCGACATGCCCGTCTCGACATGTTTGCTGGTTAGAGGAGAGTAATCCACCAGATCCGACGATTGGTATGTGACGGTATCTGACAGCCTTTCCGATCCTGCATCTACCTTCGCCAGTACAGCGCCACACAAGAGCGTTTTGAACGTACTGGACATCGGAAACAGCTCATCGGCGCGGTATGAGACCTGCCAATCGCTGCCGGGTTCATAGAGCAGCGCCCCGATCCGCGCATCAAGACGATCCTCCCACGTCCGGACTGTTTCAGTAAGGGACTGCGCCTGCACGGACATGACTGGCCCAAAAATAAGAGTGATTGAAAACAGAAAGTTAGTTGTGATGATCCGGAGTCCGCGCATCAAAATTGCCTCGGTCTAATGTCGTTGTCGCCACCTTAGATGGTCGAAGCTCTGTGTAAACCGGGGGGTCAGTGGTTCCGCGTGGGAAAAATATTCGGGCAACTTGTTGACTCGGCTAATTCGACCCCCTAGCTATGCGTCGTTATCACTCTCTACCCTTGAGTGCTAACGCCTCGCCGACCGGCGAGGGGAGGATAATAAACTTTGAGCCCAAGGAGCTGCAAAGATGGCATTGAAACCGCTTCATGACCGCGTGCTGGTTCGCCGTACCGAAAGCGACGAAAAAACCGCTGGTGGTCTGATCATTCCCGATAGCGCAAAAGAAAAGCCCAGCGAAGGCGAAGTCGTTGCAACCGGCGAAGGCGCACGCAAGGACAGCGGCGAACTGATCGCAATGGCTGTGAAAGCTGGCGACAAGATCCTGTTCGGCAAGTGGTCGGGCACCGAGGTCAACGTCGGCGGCGAAGAGCTGCTGATGATGAAAGAAAGCGACATCATGGGGATCATCGAGTAAGCGACCCGCTTCCTCTGATCTTCATTCCAATACATTTTCTCAAGGAGAAACAACATGGCTGCTAAGGACGTCAAGTTCGACACCGATGCCCGCAACCGCATGCTGTCAGGTGTGAACATCCTGGCTGATGCTGTCAAAGTGACCCTGGGCCCCAAAGGCCGCAACGTGGTTCTGGACAAATCCTTCGGCGCACCGCGCATCACCAAAGACGGTGTTTCGGTTGCCAAGGAAATCGAACTGGAAGACAAGTTCGAAAACATGGGCGCGCAGATGGTGAAAGAAGTCGCCAGCCGCACCAATGACGAAGCCGGTGACGGCACTACCACCGCAACCGTTCTGGCACAGGCAATCGTTCGCGAAGGTCTGAAGCAGGTTGCAGCTGGTCTGAACCCGATGGACCTGAAGCGCGGCATCGACCTGGCGACTGCCAAGGTTGTTGAAGGCATCAAAGACGCTTCGCGCGAAGTTAAAGACAGCGCAGAAGTTGCTCAGGTTGGTACCATCTCGGCCAACGGCGAAGCCGAAATCGGCCAGCAGATCGCAGACGCGATGCAGAAGGTCGGCAACGAAGGCGTTATCACCGTCGAAGAAAACAAAGGTCTGGAAACCGAGACCGATGTTGTCGAAGGTATGCAGTTCGACCGTGGCTACCTGTCGCCTTACTTCGTCACCAACGCAGACAAGATGATTGCAGAACTCGACGACTGCATGATCCTGCTGCACGAAAAGAAACTGTCCTCGCTCCAGCCGATGGTTCCGCTGCTCGAGCAGGTGATCCAGTCGCAGAAGCCGCTGCTGATCATTGCCGAGGACGTCGAAGGCGAAGCGCTGGCAACTCTGGTTGTCAACAAACTGCGCGGCGGCCTGAAAATTGCTGCTGTCAAAGCACCGGGCTTCGGCGACCGCCGCAAAGCCATGCTTCAGGACATCGCAATCCTGACCGGCGGTCAGGTCATCTCCGAAGATCTGGGCATGAAGCTCGAGTCCGTCACCATGGACATGCTGGGCACCGCCAAGAAAATCGAAATCACCAAAGACGAAACCACCATCGTCGACGGTGCTGGCGAGAAAGCCGAGATCGAAGCACGTGTTGCTCAGATCCGCACTCAGATCGAAGAAACCTCGTCGGACTACGACCGTGAGAAGCTGCAAGAGCGCGTTGCCAAACTGGCAGGCGGTGTTGCTGTTATCCGCGTCGGCGGCATGACCGAAGTTGAAGTGAAAGAGCGTAAGGACCGTGTGGACGATGCTCTGAACGCAACTCGTGCTGCTGTGCAGGAAGGCGTTGTTGTTGGCGGTGGTGTTGCGCTGGTTCAGGCCGGTAAAGCACTGGAAGCCCTGGAAGGCGCAAACGCTGACCAGAGCGCGGGCATCAACATCGTTCGCAAGGCAATCGAAGCGCCGCTGCGCCAGATCGCTGAGAACGCAGGTGTTGACGGTGCGGTTGTTGCGGGCAAAGTCCGTGAATCCGCTGACGCAGCATTTGGCTTCAACGCGCAGACCGAAGAATATGGCGATATGTTCTCGTTTGGCGTGATCGACCCGGCCAAAGTTGTCCGTACCGCTCTGGAAGATGCGGCATCGGTTGCTGGCCTGCTGGTCACCACCGAAGCGATGGTTGCAGATCGTCCCGCCAAAGAAGGCGCAGCACCTGCCGGTGGTATGCCCGACATGGGCGGCATGGGCGGCATGATGTAATCAGCCCACGCCTAGTGGTAAGAATAGCGGGGTCGCCTTCGGGCGGCCCCGTTTCGTTTACCGGCTGTTCCCCGCAGGAATGTGAGTGTGCAAAACATGATTTTCCCGCTATGCGGTTGATATGAAACTGTTCCTGCTCACATGCCTGACGATGTGCGCCTTTGCGTCCAATTCAATCTTGAACCGGTTGGCGATTGACACCGGCGCCAGTGATCCCGCAGCCTTTGCCGTGGTGCGCGTTCTTGCCGGGGCGGTGATGCTGGCCGGGCTGGTTTTTCCCAGGACTAGCCATTTGCCCCTGTTTGACCGGCGCAGAATTGCCGGGGCAGGGTCGCTTTCATTGTATATGATCGGTTTCTCGGTTGCGTATCTGACGTTGGACGCAGGGCTTGGCGCGCTGATCCTGTTTGGGGTGGTGCAGGTCACGATGTTCACTGTGACATCAGTGAAGGGCACGATCCCCACCAGCCGACAGATCGCAGGAGCCGCAATTGCGTTGTTGGGGCTAGGTTATGTGCTGTGGCCGTCCGGGTCGACACAGGTCAATCCGGTTGGGGCGGCTTTGATGATCGCTGCAGGGATTGGTTGGGCGATCTATTCGCTGGTTGGCAAGTCCGAACCGGATGCTTTGTCCGGTACGGCTGCCAACTTTGTCGTGGCATTGCCTGTGACCGCGCTGGCCCTGTTGGGGACCGGAGGGGCGTGGCACATGACGACGGATGGATACCTTCTGGCAGCCTTGTCCGGCGCGGTCACATCAGGAATGGGCTATGCGCTTTGGTATCACGTTCTAAGGGAGTTGACGCCCACAACGGCGGCTGTCGTACAGCTCAGCGTTCCGATCATTGCCATAGTTGGTGGTGTCATCCTACTGGGTGAGGCTGCCAGCCTGCGCCTGATCCTCGGGGCCGGGCTGGTATTGGGCGGAATTGCACTGGCGGTTCTGCGCAGGACGCCGCGGTAGGGGTTTATTCGTCGGGCGATAGGCCTTATCTGGCGGCTATGCGTTACTTGCTTGCCCTCTTCTTGCTCATTGTCCCCGCCATAGCGCAGGCCAAATGCGTGGTCCTGCTACATGGGCTGGCGCGGACCGAAGCGTCCTTTACCGTCATGGAACAGTTGTTCAAAACGCATGGTTATACCGTCGTGCGCCCGGGGTATCCCTCTACCGACCTGCCAATTCCCGAACTGGCTGCACAGACGTTGCCGGATGCATTTGCGGAATGCGGCGACGACAAAGTCAATGTTGTTGCGCATTCGATGGGCGGTATCCTGTTGCGCTATTGGTTGCAGGAAAACCATCCTGAAAATCTGGGTCGTGTGGTCATGCTTGGCCCCCCCAATCAGGGTAGCCAGTTGGTGGACGAACTTAGCGCGTATGAAGTATTCGGGATGCTGAACGGACCAGCCGGTCTGGCGCTGGGCACGGGCCCCGAAGGTATCCCACGACGACTGCCCCCTGTGGATTTCGAGCTTGGTGTAATCGCCGGGGAGAATTCGTTGAACCCACTGTTTTCTTCGATGATCGATGGCTCGGATGACGGGAAAGTTTCGGTAGAAACGACCAAGGTCGAAGGGATGGCGGATCATATCGTCCTACCGGTGACTCACACGTTCATGATGAACAATCCACGCGTGATGGCGCAAGCGCTGCATTTCATCGAGTTCGGTCAGTTTGATCCGCAGATCACATGGCTGGATGGGGTGATGGAAATCATCGATGAAATCTGCATTGGGCAGGATTGCTCGGAACCGGACTCGGAGCGCTCTGAATGACCGCACTTTCTCTGACTTTGTCCGGCGCAGAGGTACTGCTGCCGGATCAGGGCATGACTCGTGCCGATCTGTCCATTTCTGAAGGGGCCGTGCAACGGGATCGGGCGGGACGGACTATCGACCTGTCTGGATATTTGGTGTTGCCCGGCATCATCGACCTGCACGGCGACGGGTTCGAGCGTCATATCGCACCGCGCCGCGGGGCGATGAAGCAGATGGGCGAGGGTATTCTGTCGGCCGAAGCTGAACTGGCCGCCAACGGGATCACGACGGCGGTCCTGGCCCAATTCCTGAGCTGGGAGGGCGGCGTTCGCGGCCCAGATTTCGCGGGGCAGGTGTTCGACGCCATTGCCTCGGTTCAAGACTGCGTCGTGACCGATCTGCTGCCGCAGTTGCGCTTCGAAACCCACATGCTCGAGGAATATCCAAGCCTGCCTGAACGTATTGCCGCGTGGCGTGTGCCATACGTTGTGTTCAACGATCACCTGCCACATGACAGGCTGGCCGAGGGGCGCAAGCCGCCGCGCCTGACGGGGCAGGCGCTTAAGGCCGGGCGTAATCCTGAAGCACATTTTGAGATGTTGCTGTCCATGCATGCCCGAGGCGATGAGGTTCCCGCAGCCTTGGACGCGCTCTGTGCGGCACTGTCCGAGCAGGGTGTCCGTATGGGCAGCCATGACGACGCAACGGCTGAAACTCGCGTCAATTGGCGGGAGCGAGGTGCTCAGATTGCCGAGTTTCCCGAAACGCTAGAGGCGGCTGAGGCCGCTCGGGCTGCTGGGGATCACGTTATTCTCGGATCACCCAACGTGGTGCGCGGCGGTTCGCACAAGGGCAACGTCAGTGCGCTGGATCTGATCACCATGGGGCTGTGTGATGCGCTGGCCTCGGATTACCATTATCCCAGTCCCAGGCGAGCGGCTTTGATGCTTGCCAAATCCGGTCTGTTGGATCTGGCCGGAGCCTGGGCGTTGGTCTCTTCTGGACCGGCACGGGTTCTTGGGTTGCAGGACCGGGGTACGCTCGACCCGGGCCAACGCGCAGACCTAGTGATACTTGATGCTCGGTCCCACCGCGTCGCCGCCACGCTGGCTGGCGGGCGGGTGAGTTTCATGTCCGGCGATATCGCCGCAAGGTTCGTGGGCTGAGTTACCGCGTAATGCGGTTAAAATGCGCCATCTTGCGGCCCGGTTTGACTTCAGCCTTGCCATAGAGATGAAGCGCAACGTCGCGTTCCCGCGCCAATTCCGGCACGCGGTCCATATCGTCGCCAATCAGGTTCTCCATAACCACGTCTGAATGGCGTTGACCGTCGCCCAACGGCCAGCCGGCTACGGCGCGAATATGCTGTTCAAACTGATCTACCGCGCAGCCGTTCTGCGTCCAGTGGCCCGAGTTATGCACCCTTGGCGCGACCTCATTCACGATCAAACCATCCGACGTGACGAACAGTTCAACGCCCATGACGCCCACGTAATCCAGCGCGTTCAGGATATTCGCTGCCAGCAGCACAGCATCAGTTCGCTGCGCCGGGGCGAGGCGGGCGGGTACCGTCGTGGTGTGCAGGATGCCATCGCGGTGCACGTTTTCACCGGGGTCGAAACAGGCAACCTGACCGTCGATACCGCGGGCGGCGATGACCGATACCTCGTGGCTGAAGTTAACGAACCCTTCTAGTATCGCGGGTGCACCGGCCATATCGGCCAGGGCTGCCTCGGCATCTTCCGGGCTACGCAGACGCGCCTGCCCCTTGCCGTCATAGCCAAAGCGGCGGGTTTTCAGGATGGCCGGCGTGCCGATCCGGTCAATCGCTGCCTTCAGGCTGTTTAGATCCGTGATGTCGGCAAATGGTGCCGTCTTCAAGCCTAACCCGGCAAGGAAGTTCTTTTCGGTCAGCCGGTCCTGACTGACGCGCAATGCCTCGCGGCCCGGATGGATCGGGCAATGTGCTTCCAACAGGTCCAACGCTTCGGTTGGGATGTTCTCGAATTCATAGGTGATGACATCAACCGACCCGGCAAACGCTTGCAACGCCGCAGCGTCGTCATAGGCTGCAGTGGTCACACGATCCGCCACCTGACCGGCGGGTGGGTTGGCGCCTGGTTCAAAGATGTGGGTTACAAAGCCCAACCGGGCTGCCGCGACGGACAACATCCGGCCCAATTGACCACCGCCAAGAATTCCAATTCGTGCCCCCGGAGAAAGCATGTCCGTCATCAGTCTGTCTCCAACCTTTTTCCAATCGCCTGCAGCGCCGAGCGCAGCGCGTCATGTGCCTTGCCCGCATGCAATGCCTGCGTCATTTGCAGGCTGAGTGTTCCATCCGTCGCCAGTGCGTCCCGTTCCTCGGTCAGACGCCCGGCTTGCCCGGTTTGCATCGTCTGCAGAAATCCGGACAGCAGCTGTGTTGTGTAGAACTCCGAGGCATCCGCGTCGCCTGTCTGCTGGGTCAACCACTCGGCACCTGTCGCCATAACGTCCAGAATCCCCGGCACCATCGCGCAGATCGCAAAATGTGCGTTCAACGCTACCTCGGTTTCGACTTTTACAACTGGGTTTTCGGGTTCGAACAGTTCGGCCAGCAAGGCATCGTTGCCAAACGCCGCAAGCGGGCATCCGCCTTGCCGCAAAAAACCCAAAGGGATTGTTTGAACGAAGTCAGTCGCCGGAGCGCACAGGGATGCAAGCTGATCCGCCGATACAGCTGCCATCACAGATACGATTTGCTGATCCGAGCGAAAACTCAGGTTATCCAGAACTTCCGGGGCGATCTGAGGGCGCAGGCAAAGAAAAACGATATCCGATGCGTCGATAACCGCTTGTGGGTTTGTAACCGTTACGCCCAGTTCAGCCTCCAACTCAGCTGAGACTTTGGCGTTTCGCTCTGTAACGGCAATGCTATGCCCCTTGTCCGTAAGAAAACGCGCAATGGGGGCTGCGATATGTCCGGTTCCGATAAAGCCGATACGGCTCATCCTTGGGGTTCCTCGGGGATAGAAGCAGACAAAGCTTCGCGCCAGGCATCCAGCCGATCAGCCAGCGCTGCGTCCTGCAAGGCGAGGATGCCGGCCGCCATCAACCCGGCATTGGCCCCACCGGCCGAGCCGATAGCCATCGTCGCCACCGGAAAGCCTTTGGGCATCTGCACGATGGAGTAAAGCGAATCGACGCCGGACAGGGCACGGGTCTGAACAGGCACGCCGATCACAGGCACGCGCGTCTTTGAGGCCATCATCCCCGGCAGATGCGCAGCACCGCCCGCACCGGCGATAATCACATCCAGACCGCGCTGAACGGCAGTTTTGCCATAGTCCCACAGGCGATCGGGGGTGCGGTGCGCCGAAACGATGCGCTTTTCATACGCAATGCCCAGTTCATCCAGAATATCCGCGGCCTCTTTCATCGTGGGCCAGTCCGACTGGCTGCCCATGATGATCCCCACTTTTACATCGCTCATCCGCTTGTCGCCTCTGCCCGTCGAAAGAGCGCGCACTATAGCCAAATCGGCCTATCTGGCAATGCGGTAGAGGGGTATTAGGCAATGATATCCGGGGTCAGGCGATCTTCGATCAGGCGAATGATGTCCTTAAGGCGCAGTTTCTGCTTTTTCAGTCGCTTGATCGTCAGCTGATCCGACGTGCCCGTCGCTTGCAGCGCTTCGATCGCCTCGTCTAGATCGCGGTGCTGGCGGCGAAAAACCTCCAACTCGACCCGAAGAACTTCGTCAGTTTTCATCGAAATGTCAGTGGGCGCGTTCATAGGCGACTCGGTCATTATTGTGGTGCTTTCCACACAAGATAGTGTGTCAGACTTTATCCGACCAGACCTTGTGGACATCCCTGCATATTCCCATATTCTATCATACGCGGTTGCCGGAACGGGGCCGCACCATACGTCGCTTTGACAAAAAAGGACGAAAATACGTGTCAAAACTTACTCTTGGCTCATACCCGCATCTTTTGGGGTTCGAGCAATTGGAACGCCTTCTGGAGCGGTCTGCAAAGGCCGGCAACGAAGGTTACCCGCCCTATAACATCGAACAGACCTCGGATTTTTCCTATCGCATCACCTTGGCGGTTGCCGGTTTTGCGGAAGAAGACTTGTCGATTACCATCGAGGATCGCCAACTTGTGATCCGGGGCCGTCAACGCGACGATAGCGAGGGGCGCATCTTTTTGCATCGCGGCATCGCGGCGCGCCAATTCCAGCGCATGTTTGTGCTGGCCGATGGTGTCGAGGTGGGCGAGGCGATCATGGAGAACGGTCTGCTGCATGTGGACCTGACCCGCGCCGTGCCGGAAACCGTGGTGCAGACAATCAATATACGGAAGGGGTAAGAGCAATGAATACACCGATTGAAATCAACACCGAAGGCGATCGGATCGTTTACGTGAAAGCCGTCGATGTAGCTGACCTGCCTCGGGAAGTACGCGAACAGGCCGGTGATCTGGATCAGCTTTATGCTGTGCACGATTCAGATGGTCAGCAACTGGCACTGGTCGCAGACCGCAAGCTGGCCTTTGTTCTGGCGCGCGAGCATGACTTCTCTCCGGTGGCCGTTCACTGAAACGGCCCCCCACAGCGCGTGATTTTCCCGTGACATCCGCCGCCCCACGGGTGAGATATGCGAACCAGGATTGGTTCGCAGGGCGGAGGCTTCAATAAATGAGCTGGTTTGATTTTGACTGGGTGGATGCCTTCAGTGACCGCGCCTTTGGTGGCAACGGTTGCGCGGTGGTCCATGGTGGGGCAGGGTTGCCTGAAGAAGTCTGCACAGCCTATGTACGGGAAACTTCTTTGGTCGAGTGTACCTTCACAGGCCCGTCAAATGTGGCCGATATCAAAGTACGCTATTTTCTGGCCAGCCGTGAGATCCCTTTTGCCGGACACCCAACTATTGCCACCGTTGCGGCAATGCGGTCGCGTGGTTTGTTTCAGGGCGAGGCCCTGACCTTGGAAACCGGGGCAGGGATCGTGTCGATTCAACTCAACGGCGATGAGATTGAGATGACGCAGGTCGCACCGCAATTTGGTGCGATGGTTCCTGCCGATCTTGTTGCCGCGGCCATTAATCTGCCGGAAAATGCGATCATCTCGCCGCCTCAGATGGTCTCAACCGGATTGCCGTTCTGTGTCACTGTTCTGCGCGATCTTGAAGCGCTGCGTGCTGCAACGTTGGTTGAAGAACCTTTACGCAAGGTCATAGAGGCCGGAGGGTATTCTGGATCGGACATGGCCGAGCCGTATATTGTGACGCTCCAGGGTGCGACTGAGGCTGGAGATACGTTTTCGCGCCTGATGATGTTGCCGCCCAGCCCACCTGAGGACCCGTTTACCGGATCCGCAACCGGGGCAATGGCGGCATATCTGTGGAAATACGGTTTGATGCCAAAGGATACGTTTACAGCTGAACAGGGCCATGACCTGGGCCGCCCGGGTCAAGCGACTGTGACGCGCGTCGGACCGGCGGATGCGATGACCGGTATCAAGGTGGCTGGGCGTGGCTTTGTGTTAATGCGCGGTCAGGTCAACTTGCCCGAGCAATTGTCATGACTGAACCCGCGATCGCCATCCTGCCTTACGGGCATCGGTTGGGGCCGAAACTGGCTTCGGTTCCATTGTCCGATCTGATCTGGCCCGAAGGGTGCCCCGAGCGCCTGATGGGTAAAACGGTTGGCGATCTTGAGCGTACCGACCACCTGATCATGTACCCTAATTCAACCGTGCATCTGCGCCTTCGCCGAGGGACCCGCGCTCGGATTTCCCTGATGATGGGTGAGCCGTCGGCCATTCACGCCAAGCACGACAAGATGCTGCGCTACACGTGGCGACGTTTCTTTCGCGTGATGACGTTCCACGATGTGTTGCTGCAGAACCTTCCGAACTCGGTGTTCCTGCCTTATGGCGTGACAATGGTGCCAGATTGGCGTGAGTTGGATGTCGAAAAGACCAAATCCTGCTCACTGATCGCCTCGGCCAAGCGTGATCTGGAAGGCCATCAATTGCGCCATTCAGTGATTGACTGGGTACGCGACAACGGGGCCGACGTGGATATCATGGGGCGGGGATATACCCCGTTCGACCGCAAGTCCGACGGGTTGGCCCCGTATCGCTATTCCGTCGTGATCGAGAATGTGCGCGAGAAGAACTATTTCTCGGAAAAGCTGACAGACGCGATCCTGTGTTCAACGGTTCCGATCTATTGGGGCTGCCTGAATATTGGCGACTTCATGGATACCAAGGGCATGATCCTCTGCGAGTCCGAAGTCGATATTCAGCGCGCGATCGGAGGCTTGTCCGCTGAAGACTATGCCCAGCGATTGCCACATCTGAAAGCTGCACAAAGCAAGGCAGCAGAGTTTGGTGACTTTGAAGGTCGCGCGGTACGAACGCTGCGAGAACAGGTCAACGCGGCCTAGTGGTCCATTGGTTTTGGGGCCAGCCATCCCACGGGCCGTATAGGGTTTGCCAGGGCGTCAATTCCATGCCGAAGGCAAAGCCGCTGCAGGTATGATCCGCTGACAGGAAGCCCGGCGGAATTGCCTGCTAAGAACTTTTTCTGGTGTCCGTAGATGTGGACCGAATGCACCGCATCACGTTCAATATCGGACGTGGAAATGAGCGGATCGTGCAATTTCCATAGCTGTTCCTTGTCCAATGGATAGAAGACATCGGCGTGCATTGCGTGTACGTCTTCACCCGTTTGACGCAAAAAGAACTCCAGCGCTTTGGGGCCTGAGCTGCCCCATGGCAGTGCTTCGATGCCCCAGGATTCACCGTTTCGGATGCGCCTGCGATTGTGCCGAAACAATCGCCCGCCACGCCAGGGTTGGGTCGGATTGGTCGAGGTCACGAAGTCGATCCATAACGCCAGTGTCTCAGAATCTTCCGGCAGGCGCAGTACGCCGTTTGGAAAGGTACCTGATTGAGAAGATCCAAATATATAAGAGGAAGAAAAATCAAATGGCTGCACGCAATAAGCATCCAGATCGACCCAGATGAACGGGGTTTTCTGCATAAGCCGCAGTCGGAAAATGTCCGAAAACACTGCGATCCCCAACCGATCTTCCGGTTGGAAATCAAACGGCGCGGGCCAGAGAATGTCGGCTGCGGGTCGTACCTCGGCACCCTTAGGCACGCCTTGGACTTCATGCACGGTATACAGGACAAACCGGTGACCGTTATCCAGGTAGGATTGAATACACAACGCCTCGAGCCAGCTTAAATCTGAGCCGAACCAGAAACTGGCAATTGCAGGCAGGTCGCGGGTCATGGGCACTTTGCGTTTTTGTCAGGTGTTGCATTTGCACTAAGGCAGTCCCCGCTTGTCAATCCAACAAAAAAAGCGGCCACTGATGGCCGCTTTGATTATTGGTATCCAGAACGTTTATGACGCCGCAATCAGACCCATGCTTTCCAGTTTCAACAAAACCTGATGGGCACAGTTGTCGACCTCGACATTTTCGGTCTCGACGCTCAGCTCGGGGCTGTCGGGTACGTCGTAGGGGTCCGAAATTCCGGTGAACTCTTTGATTTTGCCTTCGCGTGCCAGCTTGTACAGCCCCTTGCGATCGCGGCGTTCGCATTCCTCAATACTGGTCGCCACGTGAACCTCGCAGAAGGCACCGAACTGTTCGATCTCTTCCCGGACCGCGCGACGGGTCGTGGCATATGGTGCGATCGGCGCGCAGATTGCGATACCACCATTTTTGGTGATCTCGCTGGCCACATAGCCGATGCGGCGGATGTTCAGGTCGCGGTGTTCCTTGGAAAAGCCGAGCTCAGACGACAGGTTTTTCCGCACAATGTCACCATCCAGCAGGGTAACAGGGCGGTCGCCCATCTCCATCAGCTTGACCATTAGGGCGTTAGCAATCGTCGACTTGCCTGAACCCGAGAAGCCGGTGAAAAACACGGTGAACCCTTGCCGCGAACGTGGTGGGAAGCGGCTGCGCAGCTCTTGCACGACTTCGGGGAACGAGAACCATTCCGGAATCTCAAGACCTTCACGCAAACGGCGGCGCAGTTCGGTACCCGAGATATTCAGGATGGTGACGTTGTCCTTGTCGAGGATTTCATCATTCGGCTCGTATTGGGCGCGTTCCTGCACGTAGACCATGTGTTTGAAGTCGACCATTTCGATGCCGATTTCGTCCTGGTATTTGCGGAATAGGTCTTGGGCATCGTATGGGCCGTAGAAATCTTCGCCCTCACTGTTCTTGCCGGGACCGGCGTGATCTCGACCAACGATGAAGTGGGTGCAGCCGTGGTTGGCGCGGATCAGCCCGTGCCAGACCGCCTCGCGCGGACCGGCCATTCGCATAGCCAGATTCAGCAGCGACATCGAGGTGGTGGAGGCCGGGTATTTGTCCAGCACAGCCTCATAGCAGCGCACGCGGGTAAAGTGATCGACGTCCCCCGGTTTGGTCATTCCCACGACCGGATGGATCAGCAGGTTGGCCTGTGCCTCTTTTGCGGCGCGGAAGGTCAGTTCCTGGTGTGCGCGGTGGAGCGGGTTACGCGTCTGAAACGCCACGATGCGACGCCAGCCGACCTTGCGGAAATAGGCGCGCAACTCGTTCGGCGTGTCGCGACGCGCGCGGAAGTCATAATGAACCGGCTGCTGAATACCGACCACAGGTCCGCCCAGATAAACCTTGCCCGCCACATTATTCAGATAATTCACCGCAGGGTGTGCGTCGTCATCAGCACCAAAGACCTTTTCGGCCTCGCGCGCTTTGTCGGGCGTCCACCGGTCCGTCACGGTCATCGTGCCCAGAATGACGCCTTCCTGATCGCGCAGTGCGATGTCCTGGCCTAGTTCGATTTTGTCGGCGAACGCTTCGTCTACGTCCAGCGTGATGGGCATCGGCCAAAGGGTGCCGTCGGCCAGCCGCATGTTTTCAACGACATTGTCGTAGTCCGCCTGGCTCAGAAATCCCTTGAGCGGGTTGAACCCGCCGTTCATCAGCAATTCCAGATCGCAGATCTGGCGCGGGCTCAGGTCCCAGCTGGTCAGATCGGCGGCTTCCACCTTCATTTTCTGTGCCGACTCGTATGACACGTACAATTCGGGGATAGGGGCCAGGTTACTTAACATCGTCATTGGAATACTCTTGTCGAAGTGCTTTTTTGCCGTTGAGTTAAGGGCGTTTGCCCCGGCATTTGGGTGAAGTCCATATACCTTGATGAAACTAAGGACGATATGCGTGGTTTTTTCCCGCAATGGAAGGATTTTCCGGTTTTTGACACAAACCGCGAAGTTGGTCCTTGCGGTGGGCAACAATTCCACTGAATTGAGGGCGAGTGTTCTTATGCAGCGACACTGGCGTTCAAATCCGCAGCTGTGTGGACGGGCAAGGCGGGAATCGGGCGCGTCACACCGCGCAACTCAAACGAGCGGACTTGCCGCATATCGCCCTCATAGCCTGCGGCCAGCAACAACTCTTCTGAGACCAGAAGTTCGCAACCCAGTGTTTTAGTTTCAGCTTCCAACCGGCTGGCCACATTGACGGTGTCTCCGATGATCGTGCGAGCGGCATGGCCTGCAGCGCCGATTTCGCCCAAAACAAGGTCGCCCAGATGCAAGCCCATTCCTATGCGAATTTTAGGGCTGCCCTCGGATTCCAACTGCTGATTGAAACGTTGCAGGGCCAGGCTGATTTCAGTGGCCCCTTTTATTCCCGCCCGGGCCGAGGTTTGAGCGTCGGCGGTTTCGAATACCGCAAGTAGGCCGTCGCCCATGTATTTGTCCACCACTCCGCCTTCGGCGGTGATCGCGGGAACGATGGCGTCAAAAAAACGGTTCAGCAGGAAAACGATGTCATAGGGCAACTGGCCGGTGGTGCGAGAGGTGAAGCCGCGCATGTCCAGAAACAGGACCGCCAACTGCCGCTCCTGACCCTGGCTTGCATGTGCCCTGTGCCGCGCGCCGTCCGGGCGAAACATTCGAAACGCCGTGATCGGCGCAGTCGGCCGGATCTGGCAAGCTAGCCGGGCACCATCCGGGGCGCTGACTGCGGCAAGGCTTCGGGCTTCGACCTCACCGGGTTCAGGCAGTTGATCCGCGCCATCCTCGACAATCACACGGCAGGTGGTACAGCGCCCTTTTCCACCGCACAGCGCGGTGTGCGGAATCCCGTTGGCTTGAGATATTTCAAGTAAGGTCATGCCTTTTTCGGCAACGACCTCAGGGCCCTGAACATACTTGACGCGCACGGAATGTCGGCGGCGCCACAGCTTGCGGATCGCAAAAACCGCCAGAGATGCTCCAAGGGCCACCCAGAACGCCATCAGCGCATTGTCCTTGACGTTGAACAGGGTCTGAAATTCTTCTGGAGAAGGCCAGTTGTAATGCTCGATATATTGTTCGCGCAAAAAAGGATCTGCAAAATCGGCCCAGATCCGGCGCCCTTCCGTCAACACTCCAGTAAGAGCAAATGTCGGAACGAACACAGCCAGACCAATCAGATAAGGTACCAGTTTGGGCCACCATTTGGTCAGCCGCAGCCACATGTGCAGTCCGATGCAACCATGCACCCAAACTACCAATAACAGCAGGCTTTGCATCCAGACCGCGTAGCTGGGCCACATCAGCACGATGATATAGCCCATTTCATCGTTCACATCGAAGACCGTGTTCGCATATCGCGTTTGCACGATGTGTGAGATCAGTTGTAATGGGATCAACAACCCCAGCACCATCTGCAACCCCGTGCTGAACGGCATTCGCAATGTCCTGCGCTGGCTAATTGAATACAGGGCCAACCCTGCGTGAATTAGCAGAGCAGCATAGAGGATTACGCTTCCGATCCCGTGGCGCGTGATCACATGCCGGGCATCCTGCATGTCATGCAGGTAGTCCGTGTGAAACAGACCAAGGCCGATATTGATGAAATGAAAGAACGCAAAGGCGAACAGAATCAGGCCGCTGCCGATCCTTAGCCGGGTTGCCCGCCCGCCTTGCCACAGAACAGTTTTCAATCAGATCACCCGCATTCGTCTCGTCTGAGGCCGAGTCTGATACGCCGCAGCTTAGCGGTCAAGCGGAGGTTGTGCGTAATGCGGTGCCCAATCCGTCGGCGGTGCGTGCACACCGATAAGGGAAGGCGACGGGTCGAACAGGACAATGTGGCTGAGTTCGGGGCGCGAGCGCGAGCTGTACATCAACCCGTCCGCGCCAATGCTGCGCGCGTGGTCCGAGAACCGCCATGTGGGTGAGGTGCCCTGTTTGGCGTGAATATCCTGCCATAGGACAGATGCGTCAGACTGCCCCCGTAGGTCGACCAGCTTTGCGTCTGTCACGTTTGCCTGCACCAAAACCCGTGGCGGATCGCCTGCCGTGACATATCGCCGAATGGCGATTCCGGCGCCTTCCGCGCTGAGCGATGCGTAAAGCGCTGGCTGTCCCGGGTAATGAAAACGCCCCTCTGGCGCCCGAGCAGGGGCCAAAGGGGCGTCCAATTGTGACAGAAACAAAATTCTCCAGACCGGGCCAGAGAATTCCAGCATCTGATTAGTCCTGTTCGGCCAGGAAACGCTCGGCGTCCAATGCGGCCATACATCCCATTCCCGCGCTGGTGACAGCCTGACGGTAGATGTGGTCGGTCAGGTCGCCCGCCGCGAATACACCCGGCACCGAAGTTTCGGTCGAGCCCGGTTTTGTCACGACATAGCCGCCCATATGGGATTCCAGCGAGTCCTTGACCAGCTCATTGGCTGGCGCGTGCCCGATCGCAACAAAAACGCCCTTGCAGGGGATCTCGGTGATCTCACCGGTCTTCACGTTTTTGACGCGCACACCCTCGACACCCAGTGGGGCATCGGTGCCGGTCACCTCTTCCAACTCATGGAACCACAGGGGTTCGATTTTCTCATGCTTAAGCAGACGGTCCTGAAGGATCTTTTCCGCGCGCAGCTCATCCCGTCGGTGTATCAGCGTGACCTTGCTGGCAAAATTGGTCAGGAACAGCGCCTCTTCCACGGCGGTGTTGCCGCCGCCGATCACCACGATTTCCTGTCCGCGATAAAAGAACCCGTCGCAGGTGGCGCACGCCGAAACGCCAAAGCCCTTGAATTTTTCTTCTGACGGCAGCCCCAGCCATTTGGCGCGCGCGCCGGTGGCCAGAATGACCGCATCGGCGGTGTAGATGGTTCCGCTGTCGCCTGTTGCGGTGAACGGGCGTTTACTGACGTCCAGATTGTTGATTATGTCACCGATGATTTCACAGCCCATCGCTTTGGCGTGGTCTTGCATACGCACCATCAGGTCGGGGCCTTGAACCTCGGTATCTCCGGGCCAGTTTTCGACCTCGGTTGTTGTGGTCAGCTGGCCACCCGGCTCGATGCCCTGAACCAGAATCGGCTCCAGCATCGCGCGACTGGCATAAACGCCGGCCGTGTAACCGGCCGGTCCCGATCCGATGATCAGAACCCTGGTGTGTCGTGTTTCGGCCATGGTACCCCCAACTCGATCTGCCTGATTGGGGCGCGTAGCCCCTGACGGATGGATATAGCGACCACCGCGCAGGGCTTAAACCCCCAACCTTTTGACAGGCTGCTATGCGATTGCTGGTGGGCGCTCAAAAAAAGAACATTGAAAATATAGAATATTGCGCGGATGCGAAAGATAATTGCGCATTGATCGGGTGCTGATATAACAACCGAAAATTCTAGGAGCATTTCATGGTCGCGATACGGCTGGATGAGATTGATCGCAAGATTCTGGCGGAATTGCAGGCAGACGGTCGTATGACCAATGTTGAGCTGGCAAAGCGCGTGGGTATTTCCGCGCCGCCCTGCCTGCGGCGGGTGCGCACACTTGAGGAGTCCGGGCTGATCCGCGGTTACCATGCCGATGTGAACTCACGCGAGCTGGGGTTCGAGGTTCAGGTCTTTGCGATGGTGGGTTTGGAAAGCCAAGCCGAATCCGAACTCAACGCGTTCGAGGAACGCTGCCGCGAATGGCCTCTGGTCCGGGAATGCCACATGTTGAACGGCGAGGTGGATTTCATCCTGAAATGCGTCGCCCCCGACCTGAGCAGTTTTCAGCAATTCCTGACCGGCGAACTGCTGACGACGCCCAACGTAGCCAGCGTAAAAACATCGCTGGTTATCCGCGGCGCAAAAGACGAGCCCGGCGTTCCCTTCGACGTTCTTGAAGAACGAATGAGCCGGACGGCGTAAACATCATCCGCTTTTGATGCGGTTTTGACGGCGGCAGAAAAGCTGCGACCGTCAATGATAGAACCCAACTAAGTATTAGCTGCATGATGCCCCCACATTGCAGTTAATTTCCGTTTTCAGGCCGTGAGCGCGTCCACTTCGCCGTCTCCGGCGCGCGGCAGAACCAGCGGGCCAAAATCATTCAGCGATTCGATGTGCGCAAACAAGTTCAGGTAGATCGACCTAAGTGATCTGCTGACCTGCCGCACGGCGTTGACGCCCGGATGGTAAGATTCGAATTGCAGGCCGTCGACCTTGATGACCGAGTGGCGTTTCAGGCAGATGTGAAACAGTTCGATCGGGGTCGGCGGTAGCGTTTCGATCACGCTCATACCGTCCTGGAATTCATGAACAGGGGTCAGGATTTCACTGCCCCCGTGCAAATGGCGCAGGTGCGCAGGCGCACCCAGCAAGCGCGCGGCAGGCCCCGCGATCACGCCAGACAGCGGCTTTTGCATCCCAAACGTATCAGCCATGATCCGCGTTAGCGGGCGCGTTCGGCCACGCGAATCCTCGCGTCCGGGAATCAGTGTCACCGACCCTTTCCACAGAACTGTCTGCAGTTCGCCATCCTGTGTCAGAACCGAGTCGCCCGGAAGCAGATCTTCGATCGCCAATGGGCCGTGTTCGGTTTCCACCAATGATCCGCGCGTAAAAGCGCAGAACGCGTCTTCGAACATAGGCAAAGCCGGGGCGATGTGGCGCGTTAACGATACATCTCCGTTTGGCATCAACGTGCTGACCTCATAGCGCCGCAGCTGCGCCTTTGGTCTTGCTTGTGTCCTTGGGATTTCGCGCAGCATGGTCGAAGTTTCGACCGCGTTTCTGGCTGCACGCGCCAAGGAATGTGGAATTGTCATTTTTATTCCGTCCCCTCTAAAAAGCCGCTCAGACGGGTAGAGCCCTCCGTACAGGGCAACCTGACCGGCATCTTTTTTGTCTTGAATGAGATAGAGACCACAGGGCGCACGCCTTTCCGGCGTCGCAGCGCGATGAATTTACGCTTTCCTTTGGTCAACACACTGACCCCCCAGACAAACTCACTACAACGCAAGCGGAAATTACCTGCGCACACACACCCCTGAACCAGGCCGCTGGAAATTTCAGCGGTTGGTCACACACCGGCCCGGAGCACCCCTCCGATGTGCGTCTTCACCCTTGGAACCGGCAGCTTGGTTCCTTGGGCCTTTTGGTCAGCGCCGGCGCGCCAAGCGGCGCGCGACCCGGACCGAAGTACTGGAAACCCGTTTCCACGGCATTTCCGGTGCCTGCTCTCGCGTGGCCGCAACAACGGCACTGAGGAAGCGAGATTTGACCTTCATGATATTGTTCCTGCTCGTATCGGAGTGTGAACACCCCGTTTTCCCTTGTCGGATCACTGTGACGCGTCATTGCGGCACCGATAAGGCTGATCCGGGGTTAATGCAGTATAATTGAAGGTCAGCAGGTCCTCTTCCTTTGGAATGCCTCGCACTGCTGGAAAATCGATTGATAAACATCTGAGTGCGGACAATAAAAATCAAAATGTCTCGACTCAAACAGACACAATAATTGTGGCAAAAAAGCGGCGACTTTGCCACAATTGGGGCGCGAGTTATAATTTAATGGCGGAAATCAGGCGGCCGTAATCGGCCTCTTTCGCGTGGGTTGAGCGGCGGTAGGAATAGAATCTGTCCGGGTCTGAATAGGTGCAGTGCCGCGTCCATTCGGCCTGACCCACGCCAGCTTGCCGCAACTTGTGCAAACCAAAGGCGGGCAGGTCGAACTGCAATCGATCCCCACTACCATTTGCGAAGAACCTGAGATTATCGGGTGAATCCGCAGCGAATTCATCCAGAAAATCGGGACCGACCTCATAGGCGCCTTGAGAAATCGTCGGGCCAATAACGGCGACAGTGTTTTGTCTTTGCGCCCCTAAAGCCTCCATCGCGTCCAAGGTTGCTTCCAAAACGCCGTCCAGTGCACCGCGCCAGCCCGCATGCGCGGCTCCGATCACATTTGCGTCAGGATCGGCAAACAACACCGGTTGGCAATCCGCGGTCAGAATCGTCAGCGCCAATCCAGGGGTCGCGGTGACAACGGCATCTGCCTTGGGCTTTTCTCCATTGATGGGCGCGTCCACTGTGAGAACAGTCGGCGAATGCACTTGATGTACGCCGACCAAAGCATCCGATTCGACCTCCATCGCGGCGGCGACGCGCTGACGGTTCACCGTCACTGCTTCGGTTTGGTCAGACGAGCCATAGCCGCAGTTCAAACCCGAAAATATACCGGAAGATGCCCCGCCCCGGCGGCTGAAGAATCCGTGGCGGACAGGCGAAAGGATGTCCGAGGTCAGAATTTCCAAAGTCATGGTTCCAGTCCCGGTGGAGGTGCAGCATATGAGGGGTAGAGGCCCAGTACTTTGAACAGGTTTCCCATTTCCTCGGGGTGCGTCAACCGGCGATGTGCAGCAATGAGTGTCTCAAGCTCAGTCCCGCCGAGTGGTGATGCCAATGCCTGCGCGCGGGCAGTGATGCCGAGTCGCTCCAGAAATATGCCCTGAGGTGTCAGCTTTGTATGTGCGCAACCCGCCGCGCGTGCCGCCAGGGCAAGCGGTTCGAAATCTACATGCGCGGTCAAATCCGCATGACCCGGCGCTTGGAGGGGATCAACACGTTCATGTGATTGCAAAGCTTGAAACGTGTCGCCCAGCGATTGCCAGTCTCCATAATCAACGATCAGCGCAGTGCCACCATACGATGCGATCCGCCCTGCGATGACGGTCAGAATCGGAATAGCGGCCGCGCAAAGTTCGACCAGATCGCCGTCTTCAGTGTCGGTAATGCGATCCGCAAGAGCGACCTGACTGGTGTTGGGCCCCAGGCCAAACGCTAACGATTCGCCTTCTGCGCCGATCAGACGTTCGTGCCAGCCATCACCGTCACGTAGGAACTGTCGGATTGGCAGTGCGTCAAAAAACTCGTTCGCCACCAGAAACAGAGGAGCTTCGGGCAATTCGGTAAGCGAATCGATCCAGCGCGGATCGTGAATGCTGAGTGTTTGGGCCTGTCTGTCCCGAAGCGCAGGCGAGGCTTCGAACAACACGATTTCGGCCGCCGCATGGAAGCCCGGCACGCTGCGGGTCGCGCGCAGGATATCTTCCATCAGGGTGCCGCGTCCCGGCCCCAACTCGGCCAGCGTGAAACTGTCCGGCTTGCCCTGATCTATCCAGCATTGCGCCAGGCTAAGACCGATCAACTCGCCAAACATCTGGCTGATTTCCGGGGCTGTGATGAAATCCCCCTGTGCGCCCAAAGGATCGCGGGTGGTATAGTACCCGAACTTGGGGTTCAGCAGGCATTCGGTCATGAAATCGGCGACGCTCATCGGGCCGTTCAACGCGATTTGCGCCAGCAGGTGGTCCTTAAGGTTCATAGCGCCGATCGCGCGCGCAACGCGAGCCAAAGGCCAAGTGCGATCATCGGCAGAGACAGAAGTTGTCCCATCGTCAGACCGTATCCGCCAAGATGCCACGCCAGTCCCAGCGGATTGCCGGGCGAGACAAATTGCGCATCGGGTTGGCGAAAGAACTCGACGAAGAACCGCGAAGCCCCATAGCCTGTTAGAAAGACGCCGGTCACGAGGCCTGGCTTGTGAAATGCCCCGCGCCGGTAAGCCATCCACAGGAGAACTGTGCCCAGCAACAACCCTTCCAGCGCGGCTTCGTACAGTTGCGAAGGATGGCGGGCACACATTCCGGCGACAACGCCGGGGCAATCTTGCGCGGCAGCGCCGGGAAAGATCACCGCCCACGGAACCTCGCTGGGTCGTCCCCAAAGTTCGGCATTCGTGAAATTCGCCAATCGGCCCAGCAGCAAGCCGGGTGGAACAGCGTGTGCAATCAGATCGGCCATGGATAAAATCGGTATCTGATGCCGACGCCCGTAAAGGTATGATGCGACAACAACCCCCAGCAGCCCACCATGAAAGGCCATCCCACCCTGCCAGATCTTCAGAATCTCCAGCGGGTGCGACAGGTAATAACCCGGTTGATAGAACAGAACGAACCCAAGACGCCCGCCCAGAATAACGCCCAGGATGATCCAGGTGATCAGATCCTCCAACTGCTGCGGCTTCATCGGGGGTGTTTCCGCGGGCCAAAGGGCAGGGCGTTTCAATGCCATAATGCCCAGTCGCCATGCGATCAGAATGCCGACGATATAGGCCAGCGCGTACCACCTGAGTGCGAACTCCATCCCGAACAGCGAGATCGAGAACAATTCGGGCGAAAGGTCGGGGAAATTCAGAACAGCCTGCATGTGCGTCTCATTGCCCGGGGTTTGCGGGGCAAGTCAACCTTGAGCCCGAGCCAATCTTTACCCATATAGAGACCAACCGCGATACCGGAGTAAAGCCATGCAAACCCGTAATAAGATTCTTGATGACGTTTCCCAGCTGATGACCAATGCTATGGGCGTGGCGCAAGGCGCGCGGGAAGAGGCCGAGAATGCGATGAAGTCGATGATCGATCGCTGGCTGGCTGACCGCGATTTCGTCACGCGTGAGGAATTTGATGCCGTGCGTGCCATGGCGCAGAAAGCGCGTGAAGAAAACGCCGCACTTGAGGCGCGCATTGCCGCGCTTGAAGCCAAGCTGGACAAATAAGTTCCGCAAACCCGAAATTTTGAGAAAAGAAAACCGCCGCGCAATCCGGCATTGGATTGTGCGGTGATGTGTATTCTGACGTCTTGCTGAATTTAATCAAGACAAAGCTGTGTGAGCGGCCAATATTTTGATCGCCGTTGCCTACTGTCCACAACTTATTGCTGTTATCCCCAACAAATAGGGTTGCCAGAACCCTGCCCGCGGCGCACCATATCTAGTACAGGCAGACTGGGGAAGCCCGGCTTGTAGAGCAAGCAACTAGCGCTGGGGCGCTGCCAGCCCCTAAAAGGCTAGAGATTAGTGAGGTGGCATTATGGCCCTTTCCGAACAGTTTCTCGAAGAAGACCTTCATCCAATCGACATTGTTGAACATCTTGCCGAACACCATGATTGGGATTTCGACCGGATCGGGGATGATCAGATAGCTATGGCTGTTGAGGGGCAGTGGCGCACATACTCGATCACCCTGGCTTGGTCCAATTATGACGAAACACTCCGCATGGTGTGCTCTTTCGAAATGGACCCGCCATCCGAACGCACGAATGAGCTTTATGAGCTGCTCAACAAGATGAACGATCAGTGCTGGGCCGGTGCGTTTACCTACTGGGCTAATCAAAAGCTTATGGTTTACCGGTACGGACTGGTTTTGACCGGCGGCCAAATGGCCAGCCCAGAACAGATCGACACAATGATCACCGCAGCGGTGCTGAGCGCTGAGCGTTATTACCCAGCGATCCAGTTGGTCACCTGGGGCAACCGCGATCCCGAGGACGCGATGCAGGTCGCCATTGCAGAGGCCTACGGCCGCGCGTAAAGCTTTGCCCCAAACCGGATAAGGGAAGGGGCAATTATGGACATGTCACGCGTCGCTGAGCAGGGGCTTGTTCTTCTGGGGTGCGGCAAGATGGGATCGGCCATGCTCGCCGGGTGGTTGGAGCATGGCCTTCCTGCGTCAGCCGTCTGGGTGATCGACCCTTATCCATCTGATTGGTTGAAGTCGCTAGGCGTCAATATCAACACTCCGTTGCCCGAGGCCCCGGCGGTTGTACTGGTGGCCGTAAAACCTCAGATGATGGGCGAGGCGCTGCCGGCAATCAAGGCGCTGGGTGGAGGCCGCAGCCTGTTCGTCTCAGTCGCTGCGGGTACTTCAATTGCTACGTTTGAGGATGCGTTGGGCGATGGCACACCTATCGTGCGGGCGATGCCGAACACACCGGCTGCCATCCGTCAGGGAATTACTGCGTTGATCGGCAATTCGACTGCTTCAGCCGCCGATGTTGCCTTGGCGGAAAACCTATTGTCCGCAATCGGAGACACAGTTCGTCTGGATGATGAGGCGCAGATGGACGCTGTGACGGGCCTCAGCGGTTCGGGGCCAGCTTACGTCTTCCACTTGATCGAAACGCTGGCAGCTGCCGGACAAGCGCAGGGCCTGAGCCATGAATTGGCGATGAAGCTGGCCAAATCCACCGTCGCCGGGGCAGGGGCCCTTGCTATGGCCGCTGAAGAAGATCCCTCGCAATTGCGCGTAAACGTGACCTCTCCCAACGGTACAACGCAAGCTGCGCTTGAAGTGCTGATGCATGAGGAAGAAGGTTTCCCCGATCTGCTGCACCGCGCCGTTAAGGCCGCAACCGACCGATCCAAGGAGCTGTCCCGTGAGTGAGATTTCTTTCGACGACTTTCTGAAAGTCGACATTCGGGTCGGCAAGGTCCTGCGCGCCGAACCGTACCCCGAGGCCCGCAAGCCCGCGATCAAGATGTGGATCGACTTTGGTGATGAAATTGGCGAGCGCAGAACCTCGGCCCAGATAACGGCGCATTACGATCCTGCGACGCTAGTGGGCAAGCAGGTGATGGCCGTTGTCAATTTCCCGCCGCGCCAGATTGGCAAGTTCATGTCCGAGGTTTTGGTCCTGGGCTTGCCAGATGAGAAGGGCGAGATCGTCCTTATCGGACCGGATGATGAAGTTCCCGTCGGTGGAAGGATGCACTGATGAAATTGCTGATTGCGCGCCCGATGACCATTGCCGTCGAATCACGTGCCCGAACCGAGTTTGACGTTGAGATTCGCAGCAGCACTTTGCCCATGTCGCCCGAGGAAATGCTGCGCGCCTTGACTGAGTTCGACGTGGTTGTGCCGACTCTGGGCGATCAGTTTTCGGCTAAGGTTTTTGCTGAGGTTCCGCAACTGCGCTGCAAATTGCTGGCCAATTTCGGTGTGGGTTACAACCATATTGACGTTGCAGCCGCGCGGGCGGCAGGGATTGAAGTCACTAACACCCCTGGTGCTGTTACCGATGCCACGGCTGACATCGCAATGTCCTTGCTTCTGTCGACGGCGCGCCGCGCAGGCGAGGGTGAAAGGCTGGTGCGTTCCGGAAACTGGCAGGGCTGGCATCCGACGCAAATGCTGGGTCATCACGTGACCGGAAAACGCGTTGGAATCGTCGGGATGGGCCGAATTGGTCAGGCTATTGCCTGGCGCTGTCATTTTGGTTTCGGGATGGACGTGGTCTACCAGTCGCGCAGCCCGAAAGAAGTGGAGTTTCCCGCCGAGAATATCCCGGACCTGAAAGAATTGGCGTCTGTGGTAGACTTCCTGGTGCTCGCCGTTCCGGGTGGAGCAGAAACGCGCCACCTCATTAATGCACACGTGCTAGAGGCGATGAAACCCTCGGGTATCCTCATCAATATTGCGCGCGGAGAAGTCGTGGACGAATCCGCCTTGATCGCCGCCCTGCAAGCCGGTCAGCTCGCTGGGGCCGGCCTTGACGTGTATGAGTTCGAACCCGCTGTTCCGCAGGCCCTGCGCGATATGGAGAATGTGACGATACTGCCGCATCTCGGCACAGCGACAGAAGAGGTGCGTACTGATATGGGGCAATTGGCGCTGGATAATGTCGCGGCATATGTTGCAGGTCGCCCATTGCCGAACCCGGTCTAGCGCCCGACGGCTTCACGCCAGTGTTTGCGGCAAAGCGAAACATAGGTTTCATTGCCGCCAATCTGCACTTGTGCGCCCTCAGTGATGGCGTTGCCGTTTTCGTCCTGGCGGATGACCATCGTGGCCTTGCGCCCGCATTCACAAATGGTCCGCACTTCGCGCATTTCGTCGGCCAGGGCCAGCAGGGCAGCTGAGCCGGGAAACAGGCGGCCCTGAAAATCTACGCGCAAGCCATAGGCAAGGACGGGAACTCCAAGGTCATCCACCGCGCGCGCAAGCTGCCAGACTTGTTCTTCGGTCAGAAATTGCGCCTCATCCACAAAAACGCAGGTGACGTTCCCTTTTTTCAAGCGCTGTTCAATCATCGCGAAGACGTCGTTTTCAGCTGCGAACGTGTCCGCATCAGCCGAGATTCCGATGCGCGAGGCGATCTTGCCGACACCGGCCCGGCCGTCCAAGGCTGCGGTCATTAGATAGGTGTCCATGCCCCTCTCACGGTAGTTGTGCGAAGCTTGCAGTAACACGGTCGACTTACCCGCGTTCATTGTCGAATAATTGAAGTATAGTTTTGCCATGACCCGGGTCTAAAACGCCTGTCTTATCCGGGCAAGCCATCAAAAGCGCTTGAATAAGCGACGTCGCCGTTATTGTTGCAGAGGTCGAGCGTAAGCCCATTGGGGATGGATCCCCCCGCCTCAACAACAGCGACGCCATCGGCCAACATGCGGCCTAACCGTAGCGGGACAAGAAAACCGACCCGCAATCACTCATTACTGGCATGAAATGCCCCCACTCACTCACAAAACCCCTGCTTATCTGAGGGATAGCCAACATATGACATTTCAATTATGAATCGAGTATGGGAAATTTCTTTTTCCTTTCCCCCGCAATGGCAGATTTAGTGGGGCGTGCAGGCAGTAAAGGTAAAAATATGGCAGATATCGGGGCCTACCTGAAAAAACATACTGAAGCGCTGGTCAAGGATGTCGGAATCGAATCCGCATGCGAGATTACAGGCAAATCCAAAGCCACATTGGGCCGTTACTATTCTGACAATACGGAACATGCTGACAGGTTCATGCCAGTGGATGCAGTGGCAAGACTGGAGGCTGTGTCGAACTTCCCTCACGTCACCTCGGCGCTGGCCGACCTGAAAAATATCACTCTGTCTTATGACGGCCGCAATGACGACAGCCCCCGCACCGGTGGCGTGAATTCAGACGTGATCGCGCTGAGCCAGCGTTTTGCGATGTTGATGACCGAGTATCAGTCGGCAATCGAGGACGGTATCATTACGGTGAACGAGGCCAAGCGCCTGTTGAGGGAAACCAGCCAGCTGCAACAAGTCCTTCTGGACATGAAACTGCATCTGGAAGAGGAAAGCGTAAGCTGAGGTTCCTAAGCAAATCACCAGTAATTTTGGGCGGTCAGTTTCGAGGGAATTGTTGCCTACCGCGTAGCGGCATAAAGTCCGCTGCGAATTTTTTGCTGAATCAAGCCAAGTGAACCGAATACACGTTGTTCAGGTACTTTTGGTTTTCGATCCGAAAATGGGTCTCTCCGACATGATCGAATCCCTGCGCAAGGTAGAAAGCGATAGCCGGGTCGTTTTCAGCGTTCGTCGCAAGCCAAACTGAAGCGGCCTGTTGGTCACGGCAGAATTGTAGCGCCGCGTTCAACAAACGTTTGCCAATCCCCTTTCCCTGGTGACGCGGCTGTACGTAGAAAGTAGCGATTTCAAATTCTGAGCAGCCGGGCACCGGCGCTATGCTTCCAGAGGAAACACGTATGAACCCGTCGATCCCTTCCTCATTTTCCGAGGCGATGATGAACTGAGTGGGATCGAGTATGAGTTTCTCGATATTCGATGGCTGGAACTCTTCCAGCGCATAGTCCGCAAAAAAGGCACTTACGCCGCGCTTCAGATAAGTGCCCACCCACACCTCAATCGAAATTGCGGCAATGCTGGATGCATCTGTTATTTTTGGCCTGCGTAATGTCATGGACGACAGATGACAGCTTGCAAGTCTGGGTCAATGCCAAAACCTGGAGTGCACCCAGAGGCGGTGCAGCTTTCGCTGCATCAGTATATTACCCGTGCCGCTTAACGATCACTGAACCCACCGAGTAGCCCGCTCCGAAAGAACAGATCAGCCCGACGTCACCGTCTGAAAGATCATCTGAATATTTTGAGAACGCGATGATTGATCCGGCCGAAGACGTGTTTGCATAGTCCTGAAGGATGTTGGGTTGTTCGCCCTGCTCCGGCTCACGACCCAGAACCTTTTTGCCGATGAAATCATTCATCGTCTTGTTGGCCTGGTGCAGCCACAGGCGTTTCAGGTCATCGCTGTGTATGCCCTCCGCGTCCATGTGATCCGAGATATGCTTGCTCACCATAGGCAGCACCTCCTTGAACACCTTGCGGCCGTTTTGCATGAACTGCATGTCACGGCGATCGACCACTCCGTCAGGACGCGAGCGGCGCAGGAAGCCGTTGTTATTGCGAATATTGTTTGAAAACTCGGTCGCGCAACGGGTCGAAAGGATTTCGAAATGCGGACCCTTTGCGTCTTCCACCCGTTCGATCAGGGTGGCGGTGGCCACGTCGCCAAAGATGAAATGGCAATCGCGGTCACGCCATTCCAGATGGCCGGAACAAATCTCGGGGTTGACCACCAATGCGGCGCGGACCGAACCAGAGCGAACCATGTCCGCAGCGGCCTGAATTCCGAATGTGGCTGAAGAACATGCGACGTTCATGTCAAACCCGAATCCGTTGATTCCAAGTGCCTGCTGTATCTCGATAGCAACCGCAGGATAGGCGCGTTCGTGGTTCGAGGCGGCACAGATAACCAGATCAACGTCTTCGGCAGTACGCCCGGCCTGTTCCAGTGCCTTTTGGCAGGCATCCACGGCCATTTCGGTCATAATGCCCGGCTCATCATCACTGCGTTGACGCAGAAGGGGGTGCATCACATCAGGGTCCAGAACACCGTCCTTGTCCATTACGTACCGCTTTTCGATGCCCGATGCCTTGACGATGAATTCTTCCGACGAATGCTGCATCGGTTCCACCTCGCCCTCCGCAATCGCGCCTGCGTTTTGGGCGTTTATCTTGTCGGCGTAGGCGTTGAAGGCCGTGACAAGTTCGGCGTTTGTAATGACGTTTTCTGGGGTGAAAACACCTGAGCCGGTGATCGCGGGCGTGTACATGATAAGACCTGAATGTTTCGGATTTGCACAAAATGCAGTCATATAGGGGTTAGATCAAGAGAGGTTGACCCAAGGGAACCTCAATCTTCGCGCCGAAATCCGCTTCACTTCTTGAATAGTTCATATTTCGAAGTATATGCGGGGCTGAAATCGCAGATGGATTCGCCGATGACCTATGATGACAGTGCACTGATCCGCCGTCTCAGCCCCGAAGTGCAGGCGATGATGGGTGTCTATGCGCTCTACTGGAAACTGGAAGAGAGCTTTGACGCCCTTGAGGTCGAGTTGAGCCATCAGGAATGCCACATGATGGTCAAACTGGAACGACCCAAGCGCATGGGCGTTTTAGCTGCGGACATGCTGACAGTTCCTTCCACCATCACTTCGACCGCTGATGCGCTCGAGAAGGCAGGGTATCTGACCCGTCAGCGCGATCCGGAAGACCGTCGGGCATGGTTGTTGGTTCTGACCGACAAGGGAAATGAGATGCGTCAGGTTCTGATGTCCGAAGCGGGGGATCTGTTCCGCCGTGCCTCGGGGCTGGATGCGGAAGAAACCGCCGAATTTGCACGACTGGCCCGGAAGATCCGGGAAAACATAATGAAAACAGGAATTCCTGAGGGATTGAAGAAATGAAGCTCTTCTCTGTACTGAGCGTTGCTCTGACCGTGTTTGCAACCTCTGCGCTGGCGCAGGATATCGCTAAGCCCGTGAAACTGATGGTGGTCAAAGAGACCTCGCCCGGCTTTTCACGCCAGTTCTTTGGCCGCGTCGCTGCGCGGCAGACGGTTGATCTGGCCTTTCAGGTTTCCGGCCAAATTGTCGAAATGCCCGTGACCGAGGGGTTTGTGATTCCCAAAGGTGAACTGATTGCCCAACTCGATCAGGAACCGTTCCAGCGCCGCTATGACCGGGCTGTCCTGCAAAAAGATCAAGCGGATCGTACCGTCGCTCGTCTTTCCCGCCTGCGCGGATCAACGGCCAGCCAGGTTGCGGTGGACGACGCGGAAACCGAAGCGCAACTGGCGGATATTGCCGTCCGCGATGCCGAATATGATTTGGAGCACGCCACGCTGACTGCGCCTTTTGATGCATTGGTATCTCGGCGAACGGTCGAGTCTTTTACGACTGTAAACGCGGGGGCGCCCATCGTGCGTATCCACGACATGTCCGAACTGCGGATCGAAGTGGACGTTCCTGAAATCCTGTTCCAACGCTCGGGTCAGGAAGATGACATCACGATCACCGCGAAGTTCCCCACCAGCGACGAGGTCTTCCCGCTACAGATCCGAGAATTTGACGCGGAAACCTCGAGCGTGGGTCAGACGTTCCGTATCCAGTTTGGTCTTACCCCACCCGAAGGTTTGCAGATTTTGCCGGGTTCGTCGGTGACGGTGAACGTAAAGGTTCAGGACACCCGCACAGGTATCGTTGTGCCGGCCACCGCCATCATAGCAGACGCCGAAGGTGGTCTGGGCGTAATGGTGTTTTCGCCGGTTGGTGCTGATGAAGGCGCCGTCACACTTGTGCCGGTTACCATAGAACCCACTCAGACCGGCGAAGTTCGCGTTCTGACCGGTTTGAAGGACGGCGATGAGATCGTCGTCGCGGGTGGCGGCACCCTGGCAGATGGTCAGGCCGTTCGCCGCTTTGCCGGCTTTGCAAACTGAAAGGCGTATCGATGAACATTGCGCGCGCATCCATTGATCGTCCGATCTATACTTGGCTGATCATCCTGATCGCTTTGTTTGGTGGCGTCTGGGGGTTCCTTTCGTTGGGACGTCTGGAAGATCCGGCTTTCACCATCAAGAACGCGGTGATCGCCACACAGTACCCCGGCGCAACCGCGGAACAAGTAGCGCTGGAGGTCTCAGAGCCTCTGGAATCCGCTATCCAGCAAATGGGCGAAATTGAAACCATCACATCCGTGAACCAGCCCGGTCTTTCGCTGATCGAAGTCGAGATCCAATCGACATATGACGGAACCGAACTGCCCGAAATCTGGACCAAACTGCGCGCCAAAGTGCGTGATACGGCCCGCAGCCTGCCGTCTGGAGTGCAGCAGCCATTGGTCAATGACAGGTTCGGCGACGTTTTTGGGCTGTTCTATGCGGTAACGGCGGACGGGTTTTCAGATGCCGAAAAACACGAACTGTCCACCTTCTTGCGGCGCGAACTACTGACCGTCGACGGCGTGGCAGACGTAGAAGTGATGGGGTTGCCACAAGAGGCGATTTTTGTGGAACCCGATCTAGCCATTTCGGTGAATCAGAACGTGCCGCTCCAGTCCATTAACGAGGCCATTGCCAATGCGGATTCGGTGAATGCTTCGGGGTCGGTTCGGTCAGAAAATGACCGTACAACGATTCTGACCGCCGAAGGGTCGGACAGTGTTTCAGCGATTGCGGGATTGTCGGTCGGCTCTCAAGGGCAGGTGATCAACCTTTTTGATATGTCCGACGTGTACCGTGGCCGCCAGACCGACCCAGATGTGATGATCCGGTTTAACGGGACTGAAGCCTTCACATTGGGCATTGCGGGCCTGTCCACCGAAAACATTGTCGAGGTAGGCAAACGCGCGGATGCAAAATTCGCCGAGCTGGATTCGCAAATCCCCTTTGGCGTCGAAATTTTGCCGATCTACCAACAGCACGTGGTGGTGGAACAGGCCTCAAACGACTTTCTGGTGAACCTCGCCATGTCTGTGACCATCGTGGTCATTGTGCTGGCGGTTTTCATGGGGTGGCGCGCGGCTATTGTCGTTGGTTCGACCCTTTTGTTGACCGTGGTGGGAACGCTTCTGTTCATGTCGATGTTCTCGATCGAGATGGAGCGGATCTCGCTGGGCGCGCTGATCATCGCGATGGGTATGCTGGTGGATAACGCCATCGTTGTTGCCGAGGGCATGCAGATCGCCATGCTGCGCGGAAAGAACTCGCGCGATGCAGCGGATGAGGCTGCGTCCAAGACGCAAATCCCGTTGTTGGGCGCGACGGTAATCGGGATCATGGCTTTTGCTGGGATCGGTCTTAGCCCCGATGCGACGGGCGAGTTCTTGTTCTCCCTGTTTGCGGTGATCGGTATTTCGCTGTTGCTGAGCTGGGTACTTGCCCTGACGGTGACCCCGTTGCTTGGCCACTATTTCTTTAAACAGGGCGAGGAAGGGGCCGTAGATGCCTATGGCGGGATCATGTTCCGTGTCTACGGCACGATTTTGCGCTGGGCGTTGCGGTTCCGCTGGCTGGTCGTCGCCGGGCTGGTTGGCGTCACTTTTGCCTGCTTCGCCGGGTTCGGTCTGGTTAAGCAGCAGTTCTTTCCGGATTCGAATACGCCGCTGTTCTTCGTGCACTACAAGCTGCCGCAAGGTACGCCTATCGCGCGGACGGCTGAGGACATGGCCGTATTTGAGGAATGGCTGGATAACCGCGAAGACGTGGTCGCCGTCACCACATTTGTGGGGCAGGGCGCAACCCGGTTCTTGCTGACCTACTCGGCAGAGAAACCGAACCCCAGTTATGGTCACATGATCATCCGCACCGAAACTCTGGATGACATCCCTGCATTGCAGGCGGATCTTGAGGCGTTTGGCTCGGCGCAATTCCCCGAAGGTGAGTTCCGCACCAAACGTCTGATCTTTGGCCCAGGAGGCGGTGATCCGATTCAGGCGCGGTTCTCGGGCAGTGATCCGGCGGTTCTGCGGCAGCTTGCGGATGAAGCGATCGTGCGAATGCGCGCGGCTTCTGAGAATGCCCTGCATGTTCACCACGACTGGCGTGAAAAAGAGCTGGCTGTTCAGCCTATCTATGCAACCGAACGGGCGCAGACAGCTGGGGTGACCCGTGAGGATATCGCCGGAACGCTGCAATTCTCGACCGATGGTGTCAGGGCGGGTGTCTTCCGTGAACGCGACCGCCTGATCCCGATCATTATTCGCCGCCCTGCGGACGGAGATTACTCGATCGTTGACCAGGTCGTTTATTCGGATCAGTCAAACAGATTTGTTCCAATCGAACAGATGGTCGACGGGTTTGAATACCAATCGCTCAATACGCTGGTTCACCGCCGCGACAGGGTGCTGACCATAACGGTCGGGGCCGAAATTCCTGCTGGCCTGACGGCAGCTCAGGTCCACTCGGAAGTACGCGCTGTAATCGAAGAGATGGAACTGCCCGCCGGTTATCGCATGGAGTGGGGCGGTGAGTTTGAAAACGCGGGTGACGCCAACGAAAGCCTGGGCCGTCAGTTGCCGGTAAGCCTGCTGATCATGGTGCTGATTTCGGTATTGATCTTCAACGCCGTCCGTCAGCCGATTATCATCTGGTTGCTGGTGCCGATGTCCGTAAATGGCGTGGTAATCGGGTTGTTGGGCACGGGTCTTCCGTTCACTTTCACGGCGCTGCTGGGGCTGCTCAGCCTGTCGGGGATGCTAATCAAGAACGGCATCGTACTGGTCGAGGAGATCGATCTGGTCCGCGAAACCGGCAAGGGCCTGCGCGTGTCGATCATCGAGGCGTCGGTCTCGCGTCTGCGCCCCGTGATGCTGGCCGCGATCACCACAATTCTGGGCATGGCGCCATTGCTGACGGATGCGTTCTTCAAATCCATGGCGGTGACGATTATGGGTGGCTTGGCCTTCGCGACAATCCTGACGATGGTCGCCGCACCGGTTTTCTACATGATCTTCTTCGCGCGGGATGAAAGACGCGAGACGAAAGCAGCAGCGGCCTAAGTAAAACCTGAAAACCGTTCAAACCCGGCTGGTGTCTTTTCCGGCCGGGTTTATTGACCAGCTGACGCGGTCGAATGCAGCCTGTGTTTGAGGATCCACCTCACAGTTGGTCAGCGCATCCTTGTCGTAGCTACGCCATGGGCTCGACGTGATCGCCTTGCAGTGCCAGACGCCGTTGTCCTTCGGAGCGATCAGGCTGCCTCGCTGTCGGAGCAGGCCGATTGTGTGGATGTGCCATGATGTAAACCAAAGCGGGCCCGAGGGCGCGATGCAGTACTTAGCTCTGCACAATTTATCACCAGGTACTTTACAGATGTGATCCGAATGTCGGAAATCCTTGGTGCGGGTTGTATCCGGATATCTCCATTCAACACCCAAACGGATGAATCCTGATGGTCGATTCCGAGTGAGGTCGAAAATCGCACCGTTTTTGCACCAGACCAATTCGTCAATGTCGCATTGTAAAACAGCGCGAGCCCCGGAGAGAAAGCGAAGGCGCGAGATATTTAACAGGGAAGTCTGCAAAAACTCGGTATTGTAACGGAGTTTTCCCTTTTTGTCGTGCGTCGCCAAGCCGAAGCGAGATGGGGCTGACACTACGACAGCGTCTTTGATCCCGCCGCGCTTCAGCGCGGCGCGGATATCATCCAGACCGTATAGCGAAGAGGCATTGTCGAAGAACAACATCTGCTCCAGTCCGTGTACCTGGCAATGGTATCGAGTGAAATCCTCGATCCAAGTCAGATCGTTGTCGCGTGAAAGGGTGACGGCCACGTTTTTACCCGTGAAAGGGGCCGAGTCTTGTGGGACCGAATTCACCGAAGATTCAACCCGTGACCCACCCCATTCGAACGCCAGTGTTTCAGGTTTTTCAGGTTCCCGGATTATCAGGGCATCATAGAATTCATGCGGTTTCAGTCGAGCTTTGCCCACCCGTTTGCCATCCAGTAAAAACTGGCCTTCGCGGATAACGTCATACAGGCCGAACAGCTTGGGGCAGATGATCGTCAGGCGGCCCCTGTCCCAGAATGCGTCATACCAGAACGTGTCATAGTCGTAGACATGTTCGGTATAGTCCGGGCCTGTATGGCCCGGTTTCATCTCGCGCCGTAGCCCAAGTTCCGTCAGGCTGCTGGAGGCAAGAACGGGATGGCTCTGCTCTGTCAATGTCGTTGCCTTTAATCTTCTAGTGATCTCACTTCGCCTCACGCTTTGATCGCCAGGGCAGCGGTATTGCTTGCGGCGGTTTGTTAGTCGCCCGGATCCTTTGCCGGGTCGTAGTGATAGCAAAAACAGGACAGCTTGTTCCCGTCGGGGTCACGCAGATAGGTGACATAAAAATCAGGAGTGTAATAGTCCCTTGTACCCGGAGCGCCCGCATCTGTACCACCATGTTCCAGGCCTACAGCGTGAAACTGTCTGACTTTCGCGGCGCATTGGACAGGGAACGCGATCATCGTCCCGTTGCCAACCTTGGCAGGGCTTCCGTCAAAGGGCGCGCATATCCAGAACCCGGTCCCATCGTCTGGTTCGGTTCCCCAACCCGCGCGGTCTTTGGTCCATCCCGGAAGGCGTGGCAGTTCCAAGACAGAAAAGATCGCGTCATAGAACTTTATGGCCCGCGGTAGGTCATTTGTTCCATAGGTGGCATAAAGGCGCACGGATTCCCCCGTTTTAGGGACAGTGTCACAAGGCCCTTATATCGGAGGGTTACAGAAAAACAGCACTGAAGGTTGCCTTAGATCAACGGGACCAGGGGCACGTCACACGCTGCAAGCGTCATCATTGCGGCAAAAACCAAAAACCTGCGCATTTGTCATTTTCCTTCTGCTCGATCACAGAAACGATGCGCGCCCGAGGACACAAGGTCAACGGGCGCGCGAAACGATCAGTCATGTAAGCAGGTTAAGGCCGATCAGCCCTGCAGCGATTTAACCTCTACATCACCTTCGGCCTGCGCCTTGATCGCCAGCGCGGCGGCGTGGCTTGCGGCTGCAGTCGTATAGTACGGGATTTTGTCGTAAAGCGCGATGGAGCGGATAGCCTTGCTGTCCTCGACCGCCTGCGCCCCTTCGGTGGTGTTCATCAGCAGCTGAACCTGACCGTCTTTCAACATGTCGACCACGTCCGGACGGCCCTCGTAAACCTTGTTGACCACCTCACAGGCGACGCCCTGTTCCTCGAGCCAGCTTTGCGTTCCACGTGTCGCGACAAGCGAAAAGCCTTGTTCGGTCAAGACCTGAGCGGCCTCAAGCATTGCGGCACCTTTGTCGGCATCCTTGATCGAGATGAACGCGCGGCCCGAAGAAGGCAGAACCATACCCGCGCCCATCTGCGCCTTCAGGAAGGCGCGAGGGAAGTCGCGGTCCCAACCCATGACCTCACCGGTCGACCGCATTTCCGGGCCCAGAATCGTGTCAACTCCAGGGAAACGGGCAAAGGGCAACACGGCCTCTTTCACCGAGAACCAAGGCATGTCCGGATCGGCCAGCGTCATCTGGTCGGCGATCTTAGTGTCCTGACCTTCCTTATACGCAGGGCGCTGAGGGAAGCTTGAGAGTTTTTCGCCGGCCATGACGCGGGCTGCGATGGATGCAATCGCGCTGTCGGTCGCCTTGGCGACAAATGGCACGGTGCGCGAGGCGCGTGGGTTCACTTCGATCAGGTAGATTTCATCATCCTTGATCGCGAACTGCACATTCATCAGGCCGACGACGTTCAACGCTTTGGCCAGTTTGTATGCTTGGTCCTTGATTTGCGCGATGATCTCTTTTGACAGCGAATAGGGCGGCAGCGAACAGGCCGAGTCGCCCGAGTGGACGCCAGCTTCTTCGATGTGCTGCATGATGCCTGCAACGTGAACGTCTGTGCCATCACAAAGAGCGTCAACGTCCAGCTCAACCGCACCAGCCAGATAGCTATCCAGCAGCACAGGGCTGTCGCCCGAGACGACCACCGCCTCGTTGATGTAGCGTTTCAGTTGATCCATATCGCGTACGATTTCCATAGCGCGACCACCCAGAACGTAAGAAGGGCGGATCACCAGCGGGAAACCGATATCTTCAGCAATTTCAAGCGCTTGTTCGTCGGTGGATGCGATGCCATTCTTAGGCTGTTTTAGGCCCAGATCATTGACCAGTGCCTGGAACCGTTCACGGTCTTCGGCCAGGTCGATGGCGTCCGGCGTGGTGCCGAGGATCGGAATGCCTTCTGATTCCAACGCGTTGGCCAGTTTCAGAGGGGTCTGACCGCCGTACTGAACGATCACACCGTGCAAGTTGCCGTTTTCCTGTTCCTTCGTCAGGATTTCCATGACGTGCTCAAAGGTTAACGGTTCGAAATACAGCC
The DNA here is from genome assembly GCF_013032505.1 of Ruegeria atlantica. GTDB lineage: Bacteria > Pseudomonadota > Alphaproteobacteria > Rhodobacterales > Rhodobacteraceae > Ruegeria > Ruegeria atlantica_F. The sequence continues at coordinate 1,293,036 of NZ_WQCG01000001.1, read as the reverse complement.
GGTCCGAGGTGTCATAGTCGGTCGACACGGTCTCGGGGTTGCAGTTGATCATGATGGTTTCATAACCAGCCTCTGTCAGCGCGAAGCAGGCGTGACAGCAGCAATAGTCGAACTCGATCCCTTGACCGATCCGGTTCGGACCACCGCCGAGGATGACGACCTTTTTACGATCAGACGGGCGTGCCTCGCATTCAACCTCGCCCATCATCGGGGCTTCATAGGTCGAATACATATAAGGCGTTTGCGCTTCGAACTCGGCAGCGCAGGTGTCGATGCGTTTGAATACGGCGTTGACACCAAGGTTCCGTCGGGCTCGGCGGACATTGTCTTCGTCACGCCCGGTCAGATTGCCCAAACGTGCGTCAGTGAAGCCCAGCATTTTGAGCTTGCGGACGCCATCTTCGGTCACCGGCAGGCCATCCTTGCGCACCTGACGCTCGGCATCGATGATCTCGCGAATACGGGCCAGGAACCACGGGTCGAATTTAGTGACGCCAAAGATTTCGTCATCGGTCAGGCCATGCCGCATAGCTTGTGCGATGGTGCGCAGGCGGTCGGGTGTCTGCTGGCTGATCGCCTTAATGACGGCGGCCCTGTCGTCGGCCTCGTCCCAGACACCGACATTCAGGCCGGGGATTTCGATCTCATCAAAGCCTGTCAGACCCGATTCCATCGAGGCCAACGCCTTTTGCATCGATTCGTGGATGGTGCGACCGATGGACATCGCCTCACCTACCGATTTCATCGCGGTGGTCAGGTAGGGTTCGGAGCCGGGGAATTTCTCGAACGCGAATTTTGGGATCTTGGTGACGACATAGTCGATGGTCGGCTCGAACGAGGCCGGTGTGACTTTGGTGATGTCGTTGTCCAGCTCGTCCAGCGTGTAGCCCACGGCCAGCTTGGCTGCGATCTTGGCAATCGGGAAACCTGTCGCCTTTGACGCCAGCGCCGAAGATCGCGATACGCGCGGGTTCATCTCAATCACGACCATGCGGCCATCAACCGGGTTGATCGCCCATTGCACGTTTGATCCGCCAGTTTCGACACCGATTTCACGTAACACAGCAATCGAGTGATTGCGCATGATCTGGTATTCTTTGTCGGTCAGCGTCAGAGCAGGGGCAACGGTGATCGAGTCGCCGGTGTGCACACCCATGGGGTCGACGTTTTCGATGGAGCAGACGATGATGGCGTTGTCCGCAGTGTCACGCACCACCTCCATCTCGTATTCTTTCCAACCCAGCAGGCTTTCATCGATCAGGATCTGACCAACGGGCGAGGCATCCATGCCTGTGCGGCAAATATGAATATAATCCTCACGGTTATACGCCACGCCGCCGCCGGTGCCGCCCAGCGTAAAGGCGGGGCGGATGATGGCCGGAAGACCGACAGTTTCGAGAGTTTCGAGGGCCAACGCGACGCCAGCATCAAGGTCTTTCTTGCCGCTGTCGTCTTTCGGGGCGGTTACAATCTCGGCTTTGGGGTTTTCGATGCCCAACCGGTCCATCGCTTCGCGGAACAGGGCGCGGTCTTCGGCCATTTCGATGGCGTCGCGCTTGGCGCCGATCATTTCGACACCGAATTTGTCCAGCACACCCATCTCTTCCAGCGCGAGTGAGGTGTTCAAGCCAGTCTGACCACCCATTGTGGGCAGAAGGGCGTCAGGGCGCTCTTTCTCTATGATCTTGGCAACGACCTCGGGCGTGATCGGCTCGATATAAGTCGCGTCGGCCAATTCGGGATCGGTCATGATGGTTGCAGGGTTTGAGTTCACCAGGATGACCCGGTATCCTTCTTCACGCAGCGCCTTGCAGGCCTGAGCGCCGGAATAGTCGAATTCGCAAGCCTGACCGATAACAATGGGGCCCGCCCCGATGATCATGATCGACTGAATGTCGGTTCTTCTCGGCATGGCCTTGTTCCTTCGATTGTCCGCGAGTCAGGGCGCACCCCAAGCGCCCAAATTGTCCTGCGTTATAGGGACCGCGCGAAAAGGTTCAAGAGGTATCGGAAACAGGGACGAATTTGCCGCTTTAACCTCTTTCCCTCTCCGCCGTATCCTCTATATCGCGCAGCACAGGAATTTGAGGATGCAATTGCGTATTCGGTTTGATCAGGGGCCAGTCGGGGTCGGAACCAGTTTCGACCGGCCAGCCGAAGTGATCCGCGCGGACAATGCGGAGGACGTGCCCCAGGCGATGGAGGCATTGGACGAGGCACGTGCACAAGGGGCATGGCTGGCCGGTTATGCCAGCTATGAGATGGGATATGCGCTTGAGGCGCGCCTGGCGGATCGCATGCCAACAGGCCGTCGGCTGCCTTTGTTGTGCTTTGGTGTTTTTGATCGGCCGACTCAACGCGAGCTTCCCGCGCCATCCGGTGGTTTTACCCGCTTTGAGCCGCGCTGGGATGAGGCGCGGTACACGCGGGCTTTTCAAGACGTGCACGACGCCATTGGGGCAGGGGATATCTATCAGGCGAACCTGACATTCCCGATTGATTTGAAAGTGGATGGCGACAGCGCTGCACTCTATGCTGCACTGGCAGCCGAGCAGCCCGTGGGTCACGGCGCACTGATTCAGCAGGATGGATTGCCCGATCTGCTCAGTCGTTCGCCTGAGCTGTTTTTTCGTACGAATGCGGACCGAGGGATCGAAACCCGCCCAATGAAGGGCACTCAGCCCCGCAGCGACGACATGGCCGAGGACACCCGACGCCGCGCGTTCCTGGCCATTGACGAAAAAAACCGGGCCGAGAACCTGATGATCGTCGACCTTTTGCGCAACGATATCAGTCGCGTTGCGATGCCGGGATCCGTCAAAGTGCCCGAACTGTTCAAAGTCGAAACTTACGCAACCGTGCATCAGATGATCTCGCTGGTGCAGGCACAGCTTCATATGGGTGCCGAGCTGTCGGATATCCTGATGGCGCTGTTTCCGTGCGGCTCGATCACCGGTGCGCCGAAAATCCGCGCGATGGAGATTTTGTCCGACCTCGAACCTTGGCCGCGCGACATCTATTGTGGTGCGATCGGCTGGGCCGCCCCTGATGGGCGTTCAGAATTCAACGTGGCGATCCGGACGCTGATGGTCGAGGATGGTTCGGCCACCCTGAATGTGGGCGGCGGCGTCATCTGGGACAGCACGGCCCCATCCGAATACGAGGAAGCGCTATGGAAAGCCCGCTTTGCCCGCCAAGTGACCCTGACTTCCGTCTGATCGAAACTTTGGGCTTTCGACCCGGGCAAGGGTTCGGGCGCAAAGAGCGGCATCTGGCCCGCATGGCCCGATCGGCTGCAACCCTGGACATTCCATTCGATCGGGACGCGGCCCTTAAGACATTGGATTCTGTCGCGGGGCAATCACCCCTTCGGTGCCGGCTGACGCTGGCAGTTGATGGAACGTATGACGTGACAACCGGAGTGCTGGCCGAAAACCCTCCGGTTTGGCGGGTCGCGGTAACGGATACACGGCTTTCGACGTCAGATGTTTGGCTGCAGCACAAGACAACCCAACGCTCTGTCTACGACACAGCCCGTGCGTCGTTGCCCGGTGGAATCGATGAGATGCTGTTTCTGAATGAACGTGACGAACTGTGCGAAGGGACCATCACCAACCTGTTCCTGCACATGCCGGACGGTCGCCGCCTGACCCCGAAGTTGAGCTGCGGTTTGCTTCCGGGAATTCTGCGAGAAGAACTGATTGATAATAAACAGGTTACCGAAAGCGTCTTGTCCTTGACCGATCTGCAAAACGCGGAAAAAGTTTTCGTAGGGAATTCCTTGCGTGGCCTGATCCGGGCGGAGTTGGCGGTATTGTGAGCAAACAAAGTGATTGGGCGCATGACGGGACGCAGCACTTTCGGTTGCGGCTGGAATTCGGCCTGTTTTTCATAGCAGTGCCGGTCCTGATCGCGGTTTTCTTCCCTCCGAACTGGATGTTTCCGTCGCTGTTCACTTTCACGGCCATCGGAATCATCCTGCTCCACTGCACGCCGGGCTTTGCCTGGGCCGAACTTCGGTACAACTGGCGCAACTGGTCGTGGCGCGAACTCGCCGTGTTCACTGTTGTTATGACCGCGTTTTGCACGGCGATCGTATTGGCAACGAGACCGGATGTTGCATTTCGCATGCTTCTCTACCGGCCCGAATTCCTGGCCGTGATCTGGCTGGCTTACCCGATTGCTTCCGCCCTGCCGCAAGAGCTGTTGTTCCGGTCGCTGTTCTTCCGCCGCTATCAAGCAATCCTGCCAAACGGGAAAGCAGCTTACCTTCTGAACGCGTCCCTGTTTTCGCTGGCCCACCTGATGTACTGGAGCTGGATCGTCGCCATCATGACCTTTGCCGGTGGGCTGCTGTTCACTTGGGCATATCGCAAGCGCGGGTCGTTTTTCTATGCGGTTCTGTTGCACGCAATCGCGGGTAATATCATCTTTGCGGCCGGTCTGGGCATCTATTTCTATTCCGGTAACGTCCAAAGGCCGTTTTGACGGCGCGACCTGCCTTGACTTTCCAAGCCTGACAGGGTGTATCGGCGCGACGAATTCTGCGCCCGAAGGGATATATCCATGCACGCCTACCGCAGCCACACCTGCGCCGCACTGACCGCCGCCAATGTTGGCGAAACCGTTCGCCTGTCCGGTTGGGTGCATCGGGTTCGAGATCACGGCGGCGTGCTGTTCATCGACCTGCGCGACCATTTCGGGGTGACACAGGTTCTCTGCGACGGCGACAGTGCAGCTTTTGCCGAGCTTGAAAGTGTTCGGTCCGAGTGGTGTATCCGTATCGACGGCACCGTAAAAGCGCGTGACCCGGAACTGGTGAACCCGAAACTTCCGACCGGAGAGGTTGAAGTTTACGTGCGTGAGCTGGAAGTGCTGGGTGCCGCCGACGAACTGCCGCTGATGGTGTTCGGCGATCAGGAATACCCAGAGGAAACGCGCCTGCGCTATCGCTATCTGGACCTGCGTCGCGAAGCGATGCAGCAGAACATGACGCTGCGCTCGGATGTTGTTTCTTCCATGCGCAAACGCATGTGGGATCAGGGCTTCCGCGAGTATCAGACACCGATCATCACCGCCTCTTCGCCGGAAGGCGCGCGCGACTTCCTTGTGCCCTCGCGTCTGCACCCGGGCAAGTTTTACGCGCTGCCGCAAGCGCCACAGCAGTTCAAACAGCTGATCATGGTGTCGGGCTTCGACAAGTATTTCCAGATTGCGCCCTGCTTCCGCGACGAAGACCCGCGCGCCGATCGCTCGCCCACTGATTTCTACCAGCTTGATCTTGAGATGTCGTTTGTCGAACAGCAGGACGTGTTCGACACGATCCAGCCGGTTCTGACCGGTGTGTTCGAAGAGTTCGGTGGCGGCCGCAAGGTCGACCAGGAATGGCCGCAGATTTCCTACAAGGACGCGGCCCTGTGGTACGGCAGCGACAAGCCCGACCTGCGGAACCCTATTAAAATGCAAGTGGTCTCCGACCACTTCCGCGGCTCTGGCTTCGCGATTTTCGCGAAGCTGTTGGAACAGGACGGCACCGAAATCCGCGCCATCCCTGCGCCGACCGGCGGCAGCCGCAAGTTCTGTGACCGCATGAACGCGTTTGCCCAGAAAGAGGGTCTGCCCGGTATGGGCTACATCTTCTGGCGCGATCAGGGCGAAGGGATGGAGGCCGCAGGACCGCTGGCCAAAAACATCGGCCCCGAACGCACCGAGGCGATCCGTCAGCAACTGGGGCTAGGTGTCGGCGATGCGGCATTCTTCCTAGGTGGTAAGCCGAAAGCCTTTGAAAAAGTCGCTGGCAAGGCGCGTGATGTGATTGGTGAGGAACTGAACCTGACCGAGAAAGATCGCTTTGCCTTTGCCTGGATCGTGGATTTTCCGATCTATGAGCAGGACGAAGAAACCGGCGCGATCGACTTTGAACACAACCCGTTCTCGATGCCGCAGGGCGGAATGGAGGCTCTGGACGGCAATCCTCTGGACGTGCGTGGCTATCAGTACGACCTCGCCTGTAACGGGTATGAGCTGGTGTCGGGCGCGATCCGGAACCACAAGCCGGAAATCATGCTGAAAGCCTTTGAACTGGCAGGATACGGCGAAGAAGAAGTGAAAAGCCGTTTTGGGGCGCTGTTCAACGCCTTCCATTATGGTGCGCCGCCGCACGGTGGCTGCGCCGCTGGTATCGACCGTATCGTGATGTTGCTGGCCGACGAAGCCAACATCCGCGAGGTCATGATGTTCCCCATGAACCAGCGTGCCGAGGATCTAATGATGGACGCACCGTCCGATCCGACCTCGGATCAGATGATGGAGCTGGGCCTGCGGATCATCCCTCAGGACTGAGAATAGCAAAACCCGCTGCTTACCCTGCAGCGGGTTTTTTTATGGCTCGCGCTGGTGCATATGTCTCGGTCGTGGACCTATAGCAATGACTGTTCACAGATCCGCCTAGCCCGTTTGTCGGCGACCTATTCCCATGGGTCCCTAAATGACTTCCGGCTCGATCGAATATCGCGGGCGGTGGCGCGCGTTTGCCAGTAGATCCAAAGGCACAGGATCGTTGCGGTTATGAAGTAAGCGGTCATCATCTCAAATCGCCTCGCGCTGTTCCAAACGGGTCTGCACAATTCCGGCGACTTGAGCGGCTATAGCCGTTACTGGGGTCCCGTCAGCCCGGGATTCGGCAAGCCGCTGGGCAGCTTCTGCCAGAACCGTATCCTCGGCATCGCGGGCAACCCCGTGCAGAAACTGTGCCGCGTAATCCAGCGTGCGCTGATCATTCGGACCGGCCAGAATGTCGGCGATATGGGCCATGTCATCCTGATAGGCCATCGGATCGGCATGAATCACCTCATCCCGGACTGCATGTGGGCTGCTGGGGCGGCGGTCTTCGGGCAGACATTCCAGAATCGACGTCTGAAAATAGGCCAGAGATTTTAGGGGTTTCGCCAAAAAACCATCGGCACCGGCCCGCATTGCGGCGCGTTTCGTTTGGTCGTCGCCCGACATGCCAAGAATGGCCCCAATACGGGGCGTGGCTTCAGACAGATCGGCGATCAGATCTGCACCGGACCCGTCGGGCAGACCCATATCCACGATGATGACAGACGGGCGGTAGATCTGAAGGTGACGCCGCGCCGATTGCAGGCAATCCGCCCGCCTGATACGCGCACCACTGTGCAGGCACATAAGCCGAATAGCGTCGCAGGCATAGCGGCTGTCTTCCACAACCAAAATGGTTTGTCCCAGCAGGGGCCGCGTGGCCGTCGGCTGCGCGGGAGAGGCAAAGGGGCTCGAATCGTCCATGGCGGAACTCCTAATCAGCAGATGCCTTACGCTAGGAAGTTCTGGCTAACAGGGCGTTAACGTCAATTTGGCGCACTTGTCCTTTACCCAATCAGCCCCCATAACCGCTGCAACGCCGAAATAGAGGAGAGTTCCATGATTGGTCGCCTGAACCACGTCGCCATTGCCGTCCCTGATCTTGAGGCTGCCTCTGAGCAGTACCGCAGCGCGTTGGGTGCGAAGGTCGGCGCCCCGCAAGATGAGCCGGATCATGGCGTAACTGTTGTTTTCATCGAACTGCCCAACACCAAGATCGAACTACTTTACCCGCTGGGTGACGACAGTCCGATCAATGGGTTTCTGGAAAAGAATCCCGCCGGCGGCATCCACCATGTCTGCTACGAGGTCGAGGATATCATCGCCGCGCGCGATCATCTGAAGGAAACCGGAGCGCGCGTGCTGGGCTCAGGCGAGCCCAAAATCGGTGCGCATGGTAAACCGGTGCTGTTTCTGCACCCCAAGGACTTTAATGGCTGCCTGGTCGAGCTGGAACAGGTCTAACCAAACCCCGGAGGGGATGAGATGACGATTACTGCTGCGGCCGTATTGTTCGCCGTAATCTGGTTCATGACCTTGCTGGTGGTGCTGCCAATCCGCATCAAGACGCAGGGTGATCTGGGTGACATCGTTCCGGGCACCCATTCGGGCGCACCGGAAGAGCATCACTTAAAGAAAAAGATGTGGATCACCACCGGTATCTCGGTGGTGCTGTGGGCCATAATCGCTGGCATTATCTTGTCCGGCGTTATTTCGGTGCGTGACTTTGACTGGTTGAATCAGTTGGAGCCGCGCGGCTGAACTTTATGCGGTTGGCCCCGACAGTTTGTGGTAGATATGGGTGAAGGTTGCGACCCCTAGGATTGGGATCACAAGGTTTACCAAAGGTACGGAAAGCGGGATCGCCATTAACGTTCCCGCCATCCAGATGGTCGTAGCGTGCTTGGCGCGCAGTTTACGTGCACCTTCACGACCCAACCTGCGCATCGCTGCCAAAGTAAAGTACTCTCGTCCCAAAAGGAATCCGTTCATGCCCCAGAAGATGAACGGGGCGAGCGGGGTAAATATCGCGTACAGGATAAGGGCCAGCAGGTTGGCAACTATCAGAACCCCCATGAAACTCAGCCCGTCCAGTATACTTTCGCTGAGCGGAATGCCGGGGACTTTGGGAAGGGTCGGATAGTGCTTGTCCTCAACGGCTTGAGCGACCTCTTCCAGGAACAATGACGTAACCGCCGAAGCGACCGGAACCATCAGGAACACAGGCAGGATCAGGACGACAAAGATGCCCGAATAATTCAGCACGTCGTTCAGCCACGGTACGGCACCGACAAAGGGTAGTGATATCTCGTTCCCTGAAAGGCGGTTGATTATCCAGATTGCGGCTGCACAGGCGAGGATCAGAAAAACGATCGTCAGGCCAACGCCGCGCAACAGGACGGATCGGAACTTTGGGTCTCCGATCTGTCCCAGTGCTGCGAAAAAGGCATTAAAGATGATCATTCCGAAACCCACTCGGTCAATGCGGCCACATCAGGGCGCGGCCTTTCCGGCGGCGCTGAGCCCTCGGTCGCGATATGGATAAGGCCCGCGACGCGTTCGTTGTCTTGCAAACCGAACGCCTTTAGGCAGAAACCGCGATCATGTGTCTGCCAACCAGACAACCAGTTCGCCCCCCAACCCGCAGCAAGAGCGGCATTCAGCAGGGCCAGGCACACAGCGCCGGCGGAATAGGTCTGCTCGAGCGCGGGGATTTTCGCTGACGGTTTTTGCACCTCGACCACAGCGACCGCCAGATGGCCCATGTCAAACTGGTTGCGGGCCTTGGCTATGTCCTCGGCGGATTTACCCAGCGCCGAGCCACATTCTTCGGTCAATTGCGCAAGGCGCGGCATAGCGCCTTTATCGAGCACGATGAAACGCCAGGGTTCCAGCTTGCCATGATCCGGACTGCGCGCCGCGGCCGTTAGCAGGGGTAACAACTGGTCCCGCGTGGGCGCGGGTTCAATCAGCGTTTTCGCTGGGCGCGACCGCCGCGATTGTAGAAATTCTAGAGCGGCCGGATTCTTCAAGGACATATGTTAACTTCCTTTACATTGGCGGTTGTGTATGTGGTTGAACATCTGGCGGGTTTCAAGGGCAAGCGGCTGGATGCAGAAGATCAATTTCACTCCCTGCGCGTTCGTGCAAGGGTGTTCAAGAAGAAGAGAGGAAAGATGGCCAAGCCAAAGCTGCGAAATGTACCGAACCTGAGCGCGCGCGCCATCCCCGGCGAAGAGATCAAGGTCAGAGTCACGCCGAAAGCGGCGAAAGACGGAATTGTTTCCGATCCGGGAACCATCCGCATCACCGTCACCGCGCCACCTGAAAATGGCAAGGCAAACGGGGCGGTGCGTTCCATCCTCGCTGTTGCCTTGGGTGTGGCACCGTCTTCGCTGACCCTCAGGCGGGGTCAGGCGTCGCGCGACAAAGTATTTGTCTATTCACCTTGATCCGGTGATTCACGGATTTGGTACACGCCTTCCGGCAGATCCAAAGCCGCCGCCAGATCGCGCACCTGTTCAGGGGATAACGTGATCCTCTGAATCCTATCTGTCCGTGGATCCAATTGTTCAAGCGTCACACATTCTGCGAAGCTGTTGATGACGACATCCTCTTGCAAAGGTTTTGGGCCCTCGTCCACTAGAGTAATGACTGTCGAGTCGAATTCATGCTCAATCGAAAACATGAAGCCAGAGTGCAAGCCCGTCGAGCGCAATGCAACCCGTACTGTCGTAATCGGCCTGTGGTGATCGCCGCAGGTCCGCGCTATGGTCGTGAAAACGGGCCAACCGTTTCAAAGGATTATGAATGCGCCGTCTGATCTGTTTAATTCTTCCCCTGTTGCTGGCGGCGTGCAGTGCCAATTCGTTGCGCGTTCAACCCGCAACCGAATGGGCGCAGGAGGCCCGGGAGTTCAAGGCCGAAGCACAAGTTTTCCAGCAGGTCAGCCAGCAGGTTGGAGAACAGGCGCGTAAAGAATGCCTGCGGCGGTCAAACGTGACCAATTGCGAGTTTACGATTCTGGTTGACCTGAACCCGAACGCTGAGGCCAATGCGTTTCAAACGCTCGACAATGAGGATCAGCCGGTCATAATCTTTACCCGCGCGTTGATCGAGTCCGCAAACAACGCGGATGAATTGGCGTTTGTGATGGGTCACGAAGCGGCGCATCACATCCTGCGTCACATTCCAAGGCAATCCAGAAACGCGCGGGACAGCGCGGCCATTTTCGGCGAACTGGCCCGGTTGGGCGGTGCGGACGGAGCGGGTATCGAAGAGGCGCAGAGACTAGGAGCTGAGGTTGGCGCCCAAGTCTATATCAAAGACTTCGAGCTAGAGGCCGATCAGTTGGGTACGATCATTACTTACAATGCCGGCTACAACCCTTTGATCGGTGCAAAGTATTTTGATCGCATTCCGGACCCGGGCGATCAATTTCTAGGAACGCACCCCCCGAATGCGCAGCGCGTCAAGATGGTCAAGGACACCGCGCGACAACTTGGACTGACGCAATGAGTTCAATGATCCAACTAGGCGTAATCCTGACGGATCGCGGATCGAAGTACGCAGTATCAGGCGCTGCGGTTCAAACCCGCGATGACGTGGATGCCGTGCTGCAAGACCTAAAGTCCGACAAAGCTTATGCCAAGGCGACGCACAATACCTGGGCTGCGATCCTGCCGACAGGGGCGCTAAAGGCCGACGATGGCGAAAGTGGTGCCGGAATGGTCATTTTGCGCATGCTCGAAAGGGCCGGCTTGGACGGCCACGTCATCATCGTTACCCGCTGGTATGGGGGCAAAAAACTCGGTGGAGACCGCTTTCGCAGGGTTCAGGATGCCACGCGAGCCTATCTGGATCACATCGGCGTCGGGTCTTGACCTGAGTCAAATGCCTGATCGAACCGCTGCGCTATCCTGTCCAAACCGTGCGACAGGGAGACAGCGCAATGACTGGAAAGAACACTCTGAAACGACATGCGGAATTGGTCGACCAAATGGCAACCCGTGTCGGGGTTGATCTGGAAGATGCAGCCATTGGTGGTGAGGTCTCGATTGATCAGATCTCTGAGGCGGTATTGCGCTGCAGGGATTGCTCGAACCCAGATCATTGCGCACGGTTTCTGGCTCAATCCGCACAGGACCGAAAGACGCCGGAATACTGCAGGAACACGGCACTGTTTGACCGCCTGACTTCGCTTTCAGACGGATAGTGCGGCGGGTGGAAAAAACCAAACCCCGCCGTTGCCCCATGTTTTGGTGCTTTGCTTGAACGAAAGGCAGATCCGTTAATGACCCGAGATATTTTGGGCGACGTGGAAAAACACTTCTGGCTCACGCGGTCAGTCGCCAGATGCATGAATGTTTCGTTGACCGAAGCGATGGCCGAGGGGCGTCTGAGCAGCAACGGCTATGCAGATATCGTGACCCGCTGTCGCGCCTCTGGCTGCAGTGGCCAATGCGAATTGTGGCTGTCGCAGCAGCAATCCAAAGCCAACTCAGCACCCGCGTTCTGCGCAAATGCGGAAACGTTGAACGCTTTGAAGACGTGATCAGAGCTTGGAATGCGAACCGTCGCACAGCGGCGGATTGGCTGTATGCTTGCAACCGCAAAAGAACACTTTTTTGCTGGTTTCGGCGGTAAATTTCACCGGTTCAAACTGTGTTCCTTTGTGTGAACCATCGCAGAATGGCTGCCGTTCTGATTTACCGCAGGCACACCAGAAATAGCTTTTTCCTTCGGTCACTTCGACCGGATATGGGGCTTTTTGGGCAAGTTTCGGCTGATCTGACATGTGGCTGCTCCGCTTTTGGCTGATGTCGTGAATCAACTATAGACCCTGTGGGCAGGGCGTGTAGAGCGCATCTGATTCTTTATGGAAGCAGCATGGTTTTGCCGTTCTCACAGTTCCGTGATTGATTTTGTTGCAATAAATTCAATGAGGTCGTATTTTGAGACTGGCCCGAGGTTATAGGTCAATATGAAAAATTTTAGAGGATTGACGGACATGAAACTTAAATTTGCTGCCGTAAGCGCAATTGCCCTGGTTTTGGCTGCATGCTCGCAGCAGGAAGAACCGGCACCGGTTTACATCACGCCTGAATACGACAAGTACGGCACACCGAGCTGCCCGGCAGGTACTGCATTGGCCACGACCGAAGCGGGTCAGACGGTCTGTAACCCAGTCGCTCAATAAGAATTCTACGGGCGGCCCTTTTGGGGCCGCCCGCTTTCTGAGTTCGATTCGACCGCCTCCTTCAGGGCGGTTTTTTTCTTGCCTGCTTCAGGCTGGCGCAGTGTCGGGTCAGGTTGCGCCAGGCAATCAGCTCGTCTCCTCAGTAGCTATCAATATCCGTGTCCAAATGACCTTCGGTGGTAGTATTGACGCTTAGACCCATACCAAGGCCCATACAGGTAGAGATAGGATTTCTTTTTTGGCTTACGCAGAGCGTAAGGATCATGCCTGGCTACTGGCTTCGCGTGTAGCGCTTTGGGCGTGTAAGCTTTAGGTGAGGCATAGTGCCTGTGTATGCGGATATTGTTGTGGTTATGAATATGCTGCGATTTTGCCCCGACAAAAACTATGACTCCCGTTCCAGCAGTGGCGTTGCCAGCGTTTGCAGGAACGGCATAAAGTTGGGACAGGAATATCGCGGCCATGCAATTGAAAGAGATTGCACGAAGGTATGACATGAAAACCCTCCTTCTTGCGAGTTGAGGTCTTCATTCATGGTCCGGGAATATCCGGTCCAAAGCCAATAAACTTAAGTCACGCTCTGACTATTTGGGGTGAACGGATACATTAGGGTCTGGTGCGTGTGCCCCATAGATCGTATTCGCCGGCTTCGTCGATCTCGACCGATACGATGTCCCCAGGTTTCAAGTCTTCGAAGCCTTCGTCGATGAACAGGTTGCCGTCGATCTCGGGCGCGTCTGATTTCGTGCGGCATGTTGCGGCCTCGTCATCAACCTCATCCACGATCACTTCAAGGGTCTGGCCGACTTTGGCGGCCAGCTTGGCCTCGGAAATGGTCTGAGCTTTTTCCATGAAACGGTCCCAGCGCTCTTGCTTGACCTCGGCAGGGACATGATCAGGTAGATCATTCGAACGTGCGCCGTCGACGTTTTCGTATTGAAAACAGCCGACACGATCCAGTTGTGCCTCGTCCATCCAATCCAGAAGGGTCTGGAATTCGGCCTCAGTTTCACCGGGGTAACCGACGATAAATGTTGAACGCAGGGTGATATCCGGGCAGGTCGCCCGCCATGCGGCGATTTCATCCAGTGTTTTAGCCGCTGCCGCGGGGCGAGCCATGCGTTTCAGAACGTCCGGGTGGGCATGCTGGAAGGGAATATCCAGGTAGGGCAGGATGTTGCACCCTGCGTCCGCCATCAGAGGGATCAACTCGCGCACATGTGGGTAAGGATAGACATAGTGCAGCCGGACCCATGCCTCTAACTGCCCCAGCTCGCGCGCCAGATCGGTGATGTGGCTGCGGACCTCGCGGTCCTTCCACGGGTTCACGTCATACTTCCGGTCCAACCCATAGGCGGAAGTGTCCTGCGAGATTACCAGCAGCTCACGCACGCCATTGTCGACCAGCTTCTCGGCCTCGCGCAGTACCGCATGGGCTGGACGGCTGGCTAGCTTGCCACGCATGTCGGGGATGATGCAGAACTTGCACTTGTGGTTACAGCCCTCGGAAATCTTGAGATAGCTGTAGTGACGCGGGGTCAATTGTACGCTGGCGGCGGGTAGCAGGTCCACAAACGGATCGGGATCGGGGGGCACAGCCGAGTGCACTGCATCCAGCACCTGTTCGTATTGGTGTGGGCCGGTGACAGCCATGATGCGCGGGTGATGTTCGCGGATGTAATCCGGTTCCGCACCCAAACAGCCGGTCACGATGACCTTGCCGTTTTCCACCAAAGCCTCGCCAATCGCATCCAGAGATTCCGCCTTGGCGCTGTCGAGGAACCCGCAGGTGTTCACGATCACGGCATCCGCGCCTGAGTAGTCCGGTGATATGCCGTAACCTTCGGCACGCAAGCGCGTCAGGATACGCTCACTGTCGACCAGTGCTTTGGGGCAGCCCAAGGAAACCATACCGATTGTCGGCTGGTTCGAACGTGGCGTCTCGGGCATCCGGGCGGCAGGCGCCAGGTCGGGGCGGAGGTTTGGCGGGTTCGTGGTCATGGCGCGGCATATAGTGGGGAACGCTTCCCCTTGCAAATGCGACGCAGGATTTGGATGATCTTTTTAAACGCATGAAAAAGGCGGAGAGCAGAAAATGAAGTGGTTATTGCGCATCCTGTTTCTGTTAGTGGCAGTATTTGGCCTGATTATTGGGGCTTTGCTACTTATGCCCGGCGACAAGCTGGCCACGATATTGGCCGAGCAGGTTCGCGCCCAGACCGGTCGCGACCTGACGCTTTCAGGTGATGTGAATCTGTCTTTCTGGCCTGTACTGGGGCTGGAGACCGGTCCCGTAACCTTTGGAAACGCATCGTGGGCCGGTTCAGAACCAATGTTGAGCGCAGAAAGCCTGGCCGTAGGAGTTGAAGCCGCCGCGCTGATATCCGGGGATTTGCGGATCAAAAGGGTGATCGCCGATAATCCGGTTCTGCGGTTGGAACTTTCTGACGGGCGCGGGAATTGGGAGCTTTCAGCGCCCACAAGCGCGACCTCGACAAGCGCCACGGGAGGTGCAGCGCCGCAAGGTCAGCAAGGCGAGGTTACGCTGGATCACCTGAAACTGACGAACGCGCGCCTGATCTACATCGAAAACGGTGCAACAAAGTTCGACTTTGCCAATGTCGATCTGGCGGCCAGTTGGCCGGACGTTTCAGCGCCTCTGCAAGTTCAGGCGCAAATGGCGGTCCCGGGAGGAGAGGTCGATGTCGACCTAAAGATTCAGGATCTGCCGGCCTATGCGTCTGGTTCGGTTACGCCTCTGGATCTGACCATGACCGCCCCGGGAGGGCAGTTTGGTTTTGTTGGCCGGGTCAATCTTGCCGGTGAAATGGACGGCAGGTTGTTGGCCAAATCGACGAATACAGAACGAATGCTGGCCGCTTTTGGTCAGCCCGGCGTCGGACTGCCTTTGGGACTGGGCCGCGAGGCCGATGTGGCCGGTCAGATGACCTATACCAGTGATGGTCGGATTTCCCTGCGCAACATGGTAGCGCTGCTTGATAACAACCGTCTGACCGGTGAGGCAGATATCGTGATCTCGGACACGCCGCAGATCACCGCCCGGCTGGATGGCGGTGATCTTGATCTCACTCATTTCACCGATGCGCCCAGCAGTGGTGGCGGAGGGGCAGCGCCCCCGCCAGACCAAGGTTGGTCAACCACACCGATTGATGCTTCTGCGCTGGCGTTGGCCAACGGCAAGATCCGACTCAAAGCAAATTCGATTGCCGTGCCGGGGCTAACGCTGGGTCACAGCGATCTGACGCTTAACCTCGATCGGTCCAGAGCAGTTCTTCAGATGAGCCCCGCCACCCTGTTCTCAGGACAATTGAACGGGCAGGTGGTTGCAAATAACCGGAACGGATTATCGGTCGGCGGCAACCTGACCGCAAATGGGATAAACATCAAACAAGCGCTGTCCGCGCTCGGTGGCATTGAGCGCCTGTCTGGCACCGGATCGGGATCGTTCGAGTTTCTGGGAGTTGGACAGACCGAAGATCAAATCATGCGCTCACTCAGCGGCAAGGGCCGCGTGGACGTGGGCAAGGGTGTGATTTCGGGGTTTGATCTGGATCGCCTGATGGGCCGCAGCGGCGGCGAGAGAGGCACAACTGTCTTCAATAGCCTGTCCGCCAGCTTCACAATAGACCAGGGGGTATTGTGGAACGATGACCTGTTGATGTCGCTGGATAACTTCCGGGCCGACGGCACCGGACGCGTCGGAATCGGTAACCGAGATATAGACTATCTGTTCACCCCTGTTGCGCTGCGCGCGAATTCGGGCAATGGGATTTCCGTGCCGGTTCAGATCGTTGGGCCTTGGAGCAACCCATCGATCAAGCCAGACCTGACCAAGGTCCTAGAAGCGGTCGCCGAAGGAAAGGCCAAAGAACTTGAAGACGAGGCTAAGCAGAAAGTCTTGGACAAAGTCGGAAACGAGCTGAACACGACGATCACCGACAGTGATCAGATCGAAGACGCGATCAAGAACAAACTGGAAGACGAAGTGAACAAGGGGCTTTTGAAACTGTTTGGCGGTAACTAAAGCGCGCCAATTACAGAATGTTTCGGGGCAGGAAAGTGCCCCGAAACGCAAGTATACTTAGATGGTCTGATCGTAATCGCCCACACCGGGTTCAGTGCGAATAACTGCGTCGATATCTGCGAAGATTGCGCGCATCTCATCCTCGCTTTCGCTGCTTTCGCAGACCACAACAAGGTTCGGGGTATTCGAAGACGCGCGCACCAAACCCCAGCTGCCATTGTCCAGAGTGACACGGGCGCCGTTGACGGTGACGACCTCTTTGATCGCGCGACCGGCAAAACTGTCTCCGGCATCTGCTTTTGCAACCAGCTTGTCGACCAGCCGCTGAAGAATGTCATATTTCTCGGTATCGGCGGCATAGGGCGACATGGTCGGCGTAGACCAGGTTTTTGGCAGCGCCTTGCGCAAGTCCGACATGCTTTGATCCGGGTTGCGATCCATCAGCTTGCAGATCTCAACGGCAACCCGCATTCCACAATCGTAGCCACGCCCGATCGGTTCAGCCAAAAAATAGTGGCCAGATTTTTCAAAACCGGCGAGCGCGTCGATCTCCTTGACCCGACGCTTCATGTGGCTGTGGCCGGTTTTCCAGTAATCCGCTTTGACGCCGTGGGCCTGCAATTCGGGGTCGCTTGCGAACAGGCCGGTGGATTTCACATCCGCCACGAAGGTCGAATTGGGGTACAGTTTCGCCAGATCGCGGGCCATGATCACACCGACTTTGTCGGCAAAAATCTCTTCGCCTTCATCATCCACAACACCACAGCGATCGCCGTCGCCGTCGAAGCCCAAAGCCAGATCGGCCCCGCTGGCTTTCACAGAGGCGGACATGTCGTGCAACATCTCCATAGCCTCGGGGTTGGGGTTATAGTTGGGGAAGGTGTAGTCCAATCGGGTGTGGCTGGGCACCATTTCGACGCCAATGCGTTCGAAAATCTCAGGTGCAAAGGCCGAAGCTGTTCCGTTTCCGGTTGCACATACGACTTTCAGGGGGCGGGACATTTTGAAGTCGCCGACCAGATCGTCGATGTAGGCTTCTTTTACACCATCAACGAATTCGTATGTTCCGCCCTCATGCGGGGTGCCTTCACCGTTCAGGACGATGTCGCGGAGCTCTGACATCTCGTCGGGGCCGTGTGTCAAAGGACGATCAAAGCCCATCTTGACGCCGGTCCATCCGTTCGGGTTGTGGCTGGCGGTCACCATGGCCACGGCCGGCACATCCAGATGGAATTGCGCAAAGTAAGCCATCGGGCTCAGCGCAGGACCAATATCCTTGACCTGAATACCGGCCTGCATCAGGCCCAGGATCAGCGCATTCTTGATCGCCAGTGAATAGTCGCGATAGTCGTTGCCCACCGCAATCACCGGCTCGATCCCGCGCTTTCGCATCTGCGTACCCAATCCCAGACCAAGCGCAGTCATACCGGGCAGATTGATCTCTTCAGGGTATTTCCAACGTGCGTCATATTCGCGAAAGCCGGTTGGCTTGATCATCGGATCGCGCAGAAAGCTCCAGGTGTTCGGGGTCACCTCGGGGATGGGTTTCGTCATGCTATTGCTCTTACTTAAATCTGTATTGGATTGGCTTTGGCCAATGCATCAAAGCGCATCAAAGTGTCAATCAATTGAGGCATTTGGTCCAGATAGATCATGTTAGGCCCGTCACACGGTGCATTGTCTGGATCTTGGTGGGTTTCCATGAAGACACCCGCCACGCCTACAGCAACAGCCGAGCGGGCCATAACGGGTGCAAATTCGCGCTGACCGCCGGATGCGCCGCCCAGGCCACCAGGCTGCGCCACGGTATGAGTGGCGTCCATGATCACCGGATACCCGGTGCGGGCCATTTCCGGTAACGATTGCATGTCTACGACCAGGCGGTTGTAGCCAAAGCTGACACCACGTTCGGTCAGCATGATGTTGTGGTTGTTCGTGCTTTCGATCTTGGCTGCAACATTCTGCATATCCCAAGGCGCCAGGAACTGACCTTTCTTTACGTTGACCGTCGCGCCTGTTTGCCCCGCGGCCTTCAGAAGGGCGGTCTGTCGACACAGGAAAGCTGGGATCTGAAGGATGTCGCATACTTCGGCAACGGGCGCGCATTGCTCCTTCTCGTGCACATCTGTGGTGACAGGGACACCGATGCTGTCTTTTACCGATTGCAGCACTGCCAACCCCTTGTCGAGCCCAAGCGCAGGGGCCGCATTTACAGAGGTGCGGTTCGCCTTGTCGAACGAACCTTTGAACACGTACTGAGCGCCGGCCGCGTCGCAAGCCTCTTTCATTTTGCCTGCGATCATCTGAGCATGGTCGGCAGATTCAAGTTGGCAAGGACCGGCAATGATCGTCAGAGGCAGATCATTACCGACCGTGAGATCGGAGATTTTTACATGTTTCATGTGTCTTACGAGGATACCTGTTCACGAAGGACCGACGCGGTAAGCGAGATCAACAGGTAGATACCAGCAAACAACAGAAAAGCCAAAATCGTATTTTCGAACTTGCGCGGATAGGTGGGTTCCTGACTTGGGACTGGCCGCACCGAAACTGTCAGATAGCGTACTTTGCGGTTTGCCTCGGTCCGTGTGGTTTCCATTTGCTGCATGGCTGTCTGCAGCATCATGTCCCTTGCAACAAGATCGGCCTGCGCCATCTGAATTCGAACACTAAGCCTGGCAAGCGAGTTTTCGCCTGCAGACACATCCAGCATTTCTGAGTTGAGCTCTTCCAACACAACTTCAAGCCGCGCAATGTCAGCACGTGCGCCATCGACCTTGGCCTGGTTTGGACGACGGTTATCCAGCAATGCGGCCAACTGCAGCTCTTTTTCCTGAAGCTGTGTTTCCAAGGCGTTGATGCGGCTACGCAAGCCGGCGATGACATTTTGCGGATCCAGTAATGCGCCTTGAATCTGAAGTTCGATCAAGGCTTCCTGGGCTTTCCGCCGCTCGTTCTGAGCCATTTCGAATCCAGCCCGTGCGTCACGCATCTGGTCTTCGCGCTTGAGTTCCGTAAGCCCGTTTATCGTGTCTTCCGCGTAGGACAGCAGGCGATCGGAAATGGCTACTGAAATCTCCGGATCAGGTGCTGCAACTTCCATCCGAATGATGCCGTCACTCGGATCATATCCGATCGTGATCATCCGGCGGAAAAGCTTGTAGGTTTCTTCCAGCGTGGCGTCCGGCGAAAGCCGTTGAATTGGGTCGATCCAGTCTTGTTTGAAGATTTCGGCAAAGCCCATGTCGCGCTCAAGCCTAAGCAGAGCATCTTTGGATTCCAGGAATTCCTGTGTGGCCACAGAATCCTGCGCGGTGGCAAACTGGGTTCCCGCCAAAAGCCCGCCAAAAGCTGCACCGCCGCCGTCCGCCTGAAGGATTGAGAAGGCCGAGTCGCTGGCATACATCGGCGTTGCCACCCGGTAGAAATAGAACCCGACTATAAAGGTGGGCAGGAAGACAAAAACCGCCAAGCGGACAAACAGGGTAAACAGCTTACGGCGGCGGCGGCGGGCGATGTCTTTTTGTATTTCGCCAATTTCAAACGCGCGCCGTTCTGCAGGGGTCAATTCGGGGCCGGGTAGCGTCTTTCCACCTTCGTTGACCGTTTGCGGCAAGTGAATAGTGACTTTGTCCTTTGTGTGGTCCTCGGTCTGCTCTGTTTCTCCTGCCATCCCCAGCAAGTTGGCGCGATGAAACGGGTCGATACCTTTTTGGCGCAGCAAACGCACCGCATCATAGTCCGAGGTCGCGTCCAGCCCGTTCTTTTGTGCCAGCCTGCGTGCCATCCGCAATTGGCGTCCGGTCAGCCCCTCATTTCTGATGGCATCAATCTCGGCGTTAGGTTGCGAGTCATTGGCGGCGGAGGGCGGCTGAGTTGCCTTGCGAATCCGAGAAATAGCGTCAGCGCGGTCTTCTTCCGTTCCTGCGCTGCGGCGTTTGCGACGCCAGTTGTAGATTTTAGCCTTGGGTTTGGTAGTCATATAACTGCTTTGCCTCTTCCAAGGTGTCGAACATATAAAGCTGGCCATCCATCAAAACGGCGGCCTCTTGTGCAAATTTTTCCAGCACAGCGGGACTGTGGGACACGATAACCATCGTTGTCGTGCGTAGTTTTTCCCGAAGAATGTCACCGGCCTTCCTGTTGAATTCCACATCCGTCGTCGCGGGCATACCTTCGTCAATCAGATACATGTCGAAATCCAGAGCCAACATCAGAGCAAACGTAAATCGTGCCTTCATACCGCTGGAATAGGTGGCCAAAGGCTGGTCAAAATACTCGCCCAATCCGCACAGCCACTTGCAGTAGGCTTCGACGTAGTCGGGGTCCATCCCGTAGATGTTGGCGACGTAGCGCGCGTTTTCCAGGGCCGACAGTTTGTTTGCGACACCCCCGGTGAATCCCATGGGAAACGATACCCTGCAGGACTTTCGAATTACGCCCTCATCGGGTTTTTCCAGCCCCGCCATCATGTTGATCAAGGTCGTTTTCCCGGTTCCATTAGGTGCAAGAATGCCAATCGAACGGCCCAATTCTACCCGGAACGAGACACTGTCCAAGATCACCTTGCGGCGGGTCCCGGTCCAAAAGGACTTACTGACATTTTCAAACTCAAGCATTAAGGGCCTGCTGCTTGTACCTTGTATACTGCACCGGATGCGCCGGTAACCGGGGTTTTATCCTACGTTTTATATGGGCCATATTATGTCGAATTTTTACAGCAATGATCAATGCACCGGCAAATGTGCTGTTGGTAATGTGACTTTTCCTTCGGTTGGACCCGCGCGTTGCGTTGACTATCTTTCAGGGTGACCGTCAACCAATTTGATGCGGGAAACCTTGCCATCTGATGAATTCGCTGCAGAAAGAAATCTCATCCTGCCGTATCTGCGCGGAAAGATTCGCCGCGACAGAGACCGCCCACCAGCCGCGCCCGGTGGTCTGGTTTCAGCCGGGAACGCCGATTTTGGTTGCCGGTCAGGCGCCGGGTGCACGGGTGCACGCGTCGGGCCGGCCATTCACCGATCCATCCGGAGATCGCTTACGCGATTGGCTTGGAGTGGATGAAACCGTGTTCTATGACCGATCACGGGTTTCGATCGTACCGATGGCTTTTTGTTTTCCGGGCTATAATGCGCGCAAGGCTGATTTGCCGCCGCCAACAGTTTGCGGGCAAACCTGGCACAAAAAGGTCATGCAAACACTGGGCGATGTACCCCTAACCATTCTGGTGGGTGGTCACGCGCATAAGTACCACCTGAACGTGCGCGGATCGGTCACGGAAACGGTTCGCAACTGGCGGGACCATGCGCCGCGCGTCTTTGCCTTGCCTCATCCTTCTTGGCGGAATACGGCATGGATAAAGAAGAATCCGTGGTTCCAGACCGACCTTCTGCCGGTCCTGCGTGCGCGGGTGCAAGAGGTTCTGAATGACTGAAACCACCGCTTTGGACACTGCCCACGCCGCGATGAACGCTAATCCACAGGACGATGCAGCGCGTTTGCGGTTTTTCGAACGGCTTGCCGATAGCGAGCTGTTTTTGATGCTGACGGAAGAGGCAAAGGGCGAAAACATTTCGCCCGAGTTGTTTGACGTCGCTGATGGGCGTTTTGTGCTGGCCTTTGACCGCGAGGACCGGCTGGCGCGGTTTGCAGAACGCCCAGTTCCTTACGTGGCCCTGTCGGGCCGGGTGCTGTCATCCATGCTGGCGGGGCAGGGGATTGGGCTGGGGCTCAACCTTGAAGTCGCGCCATCCTCTATGCTGATCCCTTCCGAGGCGCTGGGCTGGCTGGCGGAAACGCTGCAGCACGGGCCAGAAGAGGTTCAGCAGCGGTTGGCAGAGTTCCTGCCGCCTGCGGGTCTGCCCGACGATTTGCTGACCGCGCTGGACGCTAAGCTCGCCACCGCAGTTGGGCTGGCTGAAGCCGCGTATCTGGTGGGCACGAAATCCGATGGCGGGGGTTCAGGCCACCTGCTGGGTTTCATTGGTGCGGTCGAGGGGTCCGAACCCGCACTGGCCAAGGCCGCGTCCGAGGCGTTGACGTTTTCCGGGATTGAAGCAGGGGCTATGGATGTCGGTTTCTTCGGCGCACATGATCCGGCTGCCGCATCATTGGCGCGGGTTGGCTTGCGGTTTGATCTACCGCAGCCCGAAGCGCGCGTTATCACCCAGACGACACCCGGCAGCGATCCGGATAAGCCACCGATTCTGAAGTGAAAAGCCCCGAAACCGGATGGTCTGCGGGGCTTTTGCATTTATTCTGCAGCCGCTTCCAGTTTGTCTTGGGTGCGGGTTTCGAAATCGCTGGCTTCGTGACGTTCGTGCAGCTGAGTATGAGGTTCACCGAACGGACGGTTGACCATTCGGCCCCGCTGAACGGCCGGGCGTGCGTCAATAGCCTTGGCCCACCGCATGACGTTCTTGTAAGATTCGACGTCCAGGAATTCCGCGGCGCTGTAAAGGCGGCCCAGAACCAGTTGACCATACCACGGCCAGATTGCCATATCGGCGATAGTATAGTCCTCACCCGCGATGTAGGTTTTATCCGCCAGTTCGCGATCCAAAACGTCCAGTTGACGTTTGGTCTCCATCGTGAAGCGGTTGATCGGGTATTCATATTTTTCCGGCGCGTAGGCGTAGAAATGGCCAAACCCACCGCCCAGGTAGGGTGCGCTACCCATCTGCCAGAAGACCCAGTTCATGACTTCCGCACGTTCCGGTCCGGATGCAGGCAAAAACGCACCGAACTTCTCGGCCAGATGAAACAGGATTGATGCGCTTTCAAACACGCGTGTCGGTTTGTCGCCCGAGCGATCCCAAAGAGCGGGGATTTTCGAATTTGGGTTGGCTCCGACAAAGCCCGAACTGAATTGGTCACCTTCGCCGATGTTGACCAGCCACGCGTTATATTCAGCGCCTTCATGACCCAATGCCAACAGTTCTTCCAGCATCACGGTTACCTTGACGCCGTTGGGGGTGGCCAGCGAGTAAAGCTGTAGCGGGTGCCTCCCAACCGGCAGATCCTTGTCGTGGGTGGCGCCGGCGATCGGGCGATTGATGTTGGCGAATTGGCCGCCATTCTGGCTGTCCCAAGTCCAGACCTTTGGGGGCGTATAGGTCGGTTGCTCGCTCATTTCTTGCCTTTCTTCACAAAGTGCAGGTGAATTGTCCGTCCGTTCCAACAGCTAATGTTGCAAAGCCCAGAGTCCAACCCCCATGGGCGTAGCGTTTTTTGTAACATTCCTCACCTGACTTCTCACGAATCCTCATTCAACGTCACAGCGACGCGAGGGGGACTTCGCAACCCATCTGAATCGCCTATTGTAAGTTCAGACCCGTAAGTTCGGGCAGATATACAACCCCGAGGACAAAAGGACTTGCCACCATGAAACGTTTTGCCCTGACAGTCGCTGCGGCGCTGACCCTTGCCGCACCGGCCTTTGCTGGCGATCAATATGTTGACGGCACCGGTTTTGCAGTTTCCGGTTACGATGTCGTCGCCTACCGTGATCTGGATCAGGTTGCGATTGGTCAATCTCAGCCCGAAGCTGTGCGCGGACACGCAGATATTACCGCGGAGTACAACGGCGCCACCTGGGCATTTGCGTCGGAAGAAAACCGCGACAAGTTTCTGGAAAACCCGGCATACTACGCCCCGCAATATGACGGCCATTGCGCGTATGGTGTGTCGAAAGGCGGAAAGGTTCCCGCGAACCCGAACCTGTGGCGCATCGTCGATGATAAACTTTATCTGAACATCACCGATGTAGTTGTTGGATTTTGGGAAGAAGACGTACCCGGCAACATTAACATCGCAGAAGGCAATTGGCCGGGGATCGAACCTGACGGAGCATCCACCAGCGTGATTCCGAAATTCACCTCGGAAGGCCCGATTTCAAACTAAGTGGCCACTCACCAAGTCAAAGCCCGGCCCATTTTAGCCGGGCTTTTCCGTCAATGTGCGAACGAGAATTCGTCCCGCATCTGCTGATCAGCATCGAACCGAATTCGAACGCTCTTAGCCCCCGGGAACGTCCGGGCCGTGATCGCATCCGGCACAACAACTTCACCACCGCCCGAGTTGTTTGACTGGAAATTCAGCACCTCGGTTTCGGTCTGGCGTGAGCTTGCTAAAACTGATGTCGGCAATGCCACACGGTTTGCACCCTCATAGACCGGCGTTGAGACAAAGAAGGTCACATGACGCCCAAAGAATCCGACCGCATCAGGCACATGATCTGACTTGCATATCAGCTCGGAATCCGGAACTTCGACTTCGTCCGATCTGTCCGGCAACGCTGTGTTCAGCAGGGCGCGGCATGCGTTTATGTCGGCTGTTTCCAGTGAAAGGATACGACGGCGCAGTTTTGGACGTCGGGGTTTCCCCGACCCGACACCCTTGCCCGCCAGACCTTCTTTGCGCAAAAAATCGTACGCATCCTTGGCGCGGGTAAACCCGGAACTGTCGCCTTGGGCCTGGTCTGGATGACCATGGAACGCAATGTCTCGCCAGGCGCTCCTGATATCATCTGAGGTTGCGCTTTGATCCAGCCCCAGAGCATGCAGTGCCTCTGCGCGGGCGTTGATCTTGTCAACAGATTCCATAACCTAACTTACTCATTACAAAAAATAACACTGCCCCAGTTTCACCAGGGTCGTGAATTTGTCAAATTTCACGCAAAATTGAGGTGCATGGAGGAACAATTGCGGCGGGTGGCGGCAATTGTTCTCAATTTTTCCGTAGCATGGAGCCGCTCTTCGTTTGGCCCGGTCAGGCGACGTTTTGCAACTCGGCTTTTGGGGTGATGCCAAGGGCAAAACATACGTCGCGGGTCAGTTCAGGACGGTTCAACGTGTAGAAATGCAGCTTGTCCACGCCACCTTCGATCAGGTCCGAACACAGCTCGGTACACAGTGCTGTGGCCAATAAATCTTCACGATCGTCGCGCACCGCTTTGTCGAATGCGTGCTCAACCCAATCCGGAATGCGTGTACCGCAACGCTTGGCAAAATTGCGTGCGCCTCTCCAGTTCTCGATAGGCAGAATGCCAGGCACGATGGGCTTGTCGATGCCAGCTTTTGCACAGGCATCGCGGAACCGGAAAAACGTCTCGGCCTCAAAGAAGAACTGCGTCAGGGCCTCGTCTGCCCCTGCATCCAGTTTGGCCTTGAGCCAATCAATGTCAGTGCGGGCGTTCTGTGCTTCGGGGTGAATGTCTGGGTAGGCTCCGACACGAATGCTGAACATCTCGGTCTCGGCCAGGGCCGAGATCAGTTCAACTGAGTTTGCAAAACCATCGGGATGCGGCTGGAATCGGTCCTGACCGGTTGGCGGATCGCCCCGCAAGGCTACGATATCCTGCACGCCTGCGCGCGCGAATGTGTCCGCGATTTCAAGCGTTTCCTGGCGCGAGGCATCCACGCATGTCAAATGCGCGGCAACCGGCAGGCCTGAGGATTTGTGAAGGGTCGCCACCGCATCGCGTGTCAGTTCCCGCGTTGTGCCACCCGCACCATACGTAACCGAGACAAAGCGTGGCTCTAACGGGGCCAGTGTCTGAACCGTATCCCAAAGGCGAAACGAGGCCTCGAGCGTCTTGGGCGGAAAGAACTCGAACGAAATTTCTGGCTTGGTCATCTCGGCCTCATTTGATTGGTACAGAGACCTTGTGCCAGTTCCGGCAATGTGAGACAAACTCATATTATTCAAGAACAACATGAGTATCACTGCAATGCACATCGAATTCCGCCACCTGCGCACGATCAAGGCGATCCATGAATGTGGTGGGTTGGCCCGTGCGGCGGATCAATTGAACATCACCCAATCGGCGCTGAGCCACCAAATCAAAGGGCTAGAGGATCAGGCAGGGGTTGAGTTGTTTTTGCGCCGATCCAAGCCGATGAAACTGTCTGCGGCCGGGTTGCGCCTGCTTCGTTTGGCCGAACAGATCTTGCCGCAAGTCGAGGCCACACAACAGGAATTCTCGTCGCTTCGGGATGGACGGACCGGACGTATGCATATCGCAATCGAGTGCCACGCGTGTTTCGAGTGGTTGTTCCCGGTGCTTGAATCTTTCCGGAAGTCGTGGGGCGACGTGGACGTCGATATCCGGCCTGGATTGGCATTCGACGCACTGCCTGCGCTGCAAAAAGAAGAGGTCGATCTGGTCGTCTCGTCCGATCCAGAAGATCTGCCGGGCATCGAGTTCATTGAACTGTTCGACTATGACGCTGTCTTTGTCGCGGCTTCGTCCCATCCGCTGGCTCAGAAAGAGTTTATCGAAGCCGAGGATTTTCGTGGGCAAACCCTGATCACGTACCCGGTAGAACGCACCCGTTTGGACGTGTTCAGCCAGTTGCTTATCCCCGCTCGGGTCGAACCGGCGGCGATCCGGCAGGTTGAATTGACTGCGGTGATCCTTTTGCTGGTTGCGTCGAACCGCGGCATTTCTGTTCTGCCCGATTGGGTTGTGCGCGAAGTGAAGTATAATTCGGACTATGTTACACGTCCGCTGACCAAAGAAGGCATCACCCGCAGGCTTTACGCAGCAGTGCGTGCCGAGGACCTGGAAAAACCCTTCGTGCAAGAGCTGATTCAGCTGGCCGGTACCGAGGCGCGCAAGCTGCAGACGCAATAGGCGAAAAACGCGGGTCTGCTATGCGTATCATTCCTCTTGGCAAGGGGGCTTTGCATCAGTATACGCGCGGTTTGACCGGACAGGAGCCTTTGGACAATGGTTGGCAGTGCAAACCTCAACATCATGATCAAAGCCGCGCGCAAGGCGGGGCGTTCTTTGGTCAAGGATTTCCGTGAAGTAGAGAACCTTCAGGTGTCGATGAAAGGCGCGGGCGACTTCGTGTCCAAAGCTGACATTGCCGCCGAGGCGATCCTGAAAGAGGAACTGCTGGGCGCGCGTCCAACCTATGGCTGGCTGGCCGAAGAGGGCGGCGCAATTGACGGCGAAGACCCAACCCGTCGCTGGATCGTCGATCCGCTGGACGGTACTACGAACTTCCTGCACGGTTTGCCGCACTGGGCAATCTCGATCGCGCTGGAACACAAGGGCAAGATCGTGGCTGGCGTGATCTATGACGCAGCCAAGGATGAGATGTTCTTTGCCGAAAAAGGCGAGGGTGCGTGGATGAATGATATGCGCATCCGTGTCTCGGGCCGTCATCGAATGATCGAGTCGGTTTTCTCGACCGGCCTGCCCTTTGGTGGTCGCTCGGACCTTCCTGCAACCTTGCAGGATTTGGCGCGTCTGATGCCTGTTTGTGCCGGTGTGCGGCGCTGGGGCGCCGCTGCGCTGGACATGGCTTATGTGGCCGCCGGGCGTTACGAAGGCTTCTGGGAACGTCGCCTGAATGCATGGGACCTGGCGGCCGGGATCATCATCGTCAAGGAAGCGGGCGGATTTGTCCAGGCGCTGAATCCTGAAGGTGACGTTCTGGAAGACGGTGAAGTGATCTGTTCGAACGAACCGATTTTTGACCAGTTCTCCAAGGTGATCCGGGGCTGATAGCCTAACCGCCAATTCATTAGGCATGCGCCAACTTAGAGGCGTTTTCCGCCTTCACAAGTTCGCATGTTGCTAACAGCAATCTCTCACCCGGCCACGGGTACAACTGGCTGTGTCCATGCAATTCCTGGACCGGCCGGAGGGCGTGTGGACCACGGTGCCTAGGTTAGAGCGCCGACCTCAATCCGCATTGGCTGCCCGCTCGGGGAGCAAATGGCGATGATTGCCGCTGGCACCGCATTTCAACCCTTACAGCAGGAAATCACGTGTCTTACCAGGACCAGCTTGCGCGACCTTGAAGACCTATTATTTGCGGGGCACGCGGGGGATACGGGACTGCGTTAGCTTGTACTTGTGTTCTGGATGCGGCGGATGGCCGTGGGTGCGACTCCAGAAATCAGTGCCACCGCGCCGCAGCCAAAGTGGAATGCAAAGGATCAATCCTACGAAAAATCCACCCGTATGGGCCCAATATGCCACCCCGCCTTCGTCCGGGTTGCTGGCCAGACTTCCAAAGAACTGGATGGCTAACCAAACCCCTAGCATGACAAAGGCTGGTATCGTGAATACCCGGAAATAAACGATGAGGATCAGCAGGATATCCACGCGGGCTTTGGGGAACAGCAGCAGGTAGCCGCCCATGACGCCCGCAATCGCACCCGATGCCCCAATGGTCGGCACCACCGAACCCGGCGCTGTGACGATGTGGATCAGACCCGCCCCAATGCCGGCGGCAGTGTAGAACAGCAGAAAGGGCAGGTGGCCCATTTCATCTTCGAGGTTGTCGCCGAAAATCCATAGGAACAGCATGTTTCCCGCAAGATGCATCCAACCTCCGTGCAGGAACATCGACGTCACCAACGTTTCAAAGGCAAACCCGTCGGCAATCCGCGCCGGGATAATCGCATAGTCGTAGTAAAGCTGATTGATCAGCCGAGCATCGTTCATGATGCCCACATAGCTTAGGAATATCAGGATATTGGCCGCCATCAGCAGGTAGACGACATACGGCGTTCGCCCCGAAGGGTTATGGTCACGGATTGGAAACATGAGGCGACGCTGGGCTTTTCCCGGCCCAGCGTCAAGGCATGCTTACGCCGCACCCCCAAGCAAAGCGGCATTGCCACCAGCGGCTGTTGTATCAACGCACAGGTGGCACTCAGCCAGAACCCGTGCGCGGTCCGGATGGCCCGGGATCAGCGGCAGGATCGGGCCGTCCCGACGGGCGAGGTGTCGTTCGATCTCACGCGCTGTATCGTCATCGCCCCACCAAAGCACGCCCGATATCCCGGTGATATTCTCCAACCGGTGCAAATCCAGCGAACCTGTCGCCTGAATAGCCGTTCCCCCAAGTGCCTGAACGGCGTCAGCCTGCGCGCGCGCGACCTCGGCTCCGGGGCCCATGCACAGCAATGGCGCGCGTGGGAACTCGCTTAGCCGATTGGATTCGCCCGTTGGGCCTGGCAATGACTTGGTCTGCACCGGAGCGGGCGTACCCTGAGCGCCGGGAAGCTCGCTCATCTGGCTATCCCATTGATCGTCGGACTGCTGCCGGTCAGGGGCGCAGAATCGTGCCATGTAGTTCGGCCCACCAGCCTTGGGGCCCGTGCCTGAAAGCCCTTCGCCGCCAAATGGCTGAGACCCCACGATTGCACCGATCTGGTTGCGGTTGACGTAGATGTTTCCGGCGTGCACTGCCTCGGTGATGTGCTGTACGCGGTCGTCGATCCGAGTATGCAGGCCAAAGGTCAGCCCGTATCCAGTGGCGTTTATTTCGGAAATGATCTGATCAATCTCGGATGCCTTGAAGCGTATGACATGCAGGACAGGGCCAAAAATTTCGTGCTGCAAGGCGGAAATGCCGGGTATCTCGATAAGCGTCGGGGCGATGAACGTCCCTTCGCGCGGTACGCCGGTTTCTTTCAAAACGCGCCCTTCTGCGCGGGCTTTGCCAATGTGATCCGCTATGCCCTGGCGCGCGGCCTCATCAATGACCGGTCCGCAATCGGTTGCGATCAACCAGGGATCGCCAACCAGCAGAGCATCCATTGCGCCGGTCAGCATTGTTAGAAGATCCTCGGCGATATCCTCCTGAACATAGAGGCATCGCAAGGCCGAGCACCGTTGTCCTGCAGATTGGAACGCGCTTTCGATGATGGATTGAACGGCCTGTTCAGGCAAGGCGGTGCTGTCCACGATCATCGCGTTCAATCCGCCAGTCTCGGCGATCAGCGGCGTACCAGGGCGCAGGTTTTCAGCCATCGCTGTGCGGATTTTTAACGCAGTTGAGGTTGATCCGGTAAACGCAACGCCCGAGACGCGCGGGTCCGAGGTCAGAGCAGCGCCGACTGAGGGACCACCCGGCAGAAGCTGAAGTGCGTCTCGGGGAATTCCGGCCTCGTGCAATAGTTGAACAGCGCGATGCGCAGTCAGCGGCGTCTGTGGCGCAGGTTTCGCCAGAACCGCGTTGCCTGTGGCCAGGGCCGCTGAAATCTGGCCTGTGAAGATAGCCAGAGGGAAGTTCCATGGGCTGATGCAAGTAAATGTACCCGCCGGTTCGGCATCAGGAATGTTCGCGGCGTAGTAACGCAGGAAATCCACCGCCTCTCGCAACTCAGCGACGGCGTCGGGTACTGATTTACCCGCCTCGCGCGCCAGCAAGGCGAAAAGTTCACCGAAATGAGCCTCGTACAGGTCGGCTGCGATATTCAGGATACGCGATCGTTCGACCGGAGATGTCTGCCATGGTGCGGCGGATGCCAGAGCAAGCTCGACATCTTCCGCGCTGGCGGCGGCGACGGCTCCAGGTCGATCCTGCGGCTGGGACGGGTTCATGACCGGTTGGTCCTGTTCCGGATTTGCGTCACCGGACAACAGCGGTTGCGCATACCAGTGGTGCGCCCGGTATGCATCCCGCGCAGCGTCGATCCTGTCTAACGTTGGGGTGTGATTAAGGTCGAATCCTTTCGAGTTGACGCGTTCCGGTTGGAACAGGTCTGGCCCGGTTGGCAGCGGGCGGACCTGATCCTTGAGCGTCAGGAACGGATCGGCGGCCACCTCTTCCGGGCGGACGTTCTCGTCTACAATCTGGTTGACGAACGACGAGTTTGCACCGTTCTCTAGCAGGCGTCGCACCAGATAAGCCAGAAGATCCCGATGTGCCCCGACTGGCGCATAAATCCGACACCCTGTATTGCTTTGGTCTTTGACAAGCTGGTGCAGGGTCTCGCCCATCCCATGCAAGCGCTGGAATTCAAAAGGCTGGCCCTCGGCCATGTGAAGGATCGCACTGACCGTATGGGCATTGTGGGTGGCAAATTGCGGATAAATGCGATCGGTCATGCTCAGCAGCTTGCGCGCATTGGCGATGTACGAAATATCCGTGGCCGCCTTGCGGGTGAACACCGGAAAGCCATCTACGCCTTCGACCTGAGCCCGTTTGACTTCGGTATCCCAATACGCGCCCTTGACCAGGCGTACCATCAACTTGCGATCGTGGCGCTCGGCCATCTCATACAGCGTGTCCAGCACGAGCCCAGCACGCGGCCCATAAGCCTGAACCACGATTCCCAGACCGTCCCAACCGGACAGAGCGGGTTCGGCCATCACGGCTTCTATTACCTGCAGCGAAAGGGACAGACGGTCTGCTTCCTCGGCATCAACGTTCAGACCCATTCCAGCGGCCTTTGCCAACAGGCACAACGCGCGCAATCGGGGAACCAGCTCGTCCATAACCCGTTGTTCCTGCGCCAATTCATAGCGTGGATGCAACGCCGACAGTTTGACTGAAATCCCCGGATTGGCCCGGATATCATCGTGAATACAGGCTTCTGCGATGGCTGCAATCGCGCGTGAATAGGACAGGTGATAACGGGCGGCATCTGCCTCGGTCCGGGCGGCCTCTCCCAACATGTCGTAGGAATAGGTATAGCCCTTGGTCTCCATCCCGTTGGCACGGTCCATGGCGGATTGGATGGTCTCGCCCAATACGAATTGACGACCCATTTCCTTCATCGCGCGTCCAACGGCCGTTCGGATCACGGGTTCGCCCAGGCGCTTGATAGCCCCGCGAAGCGCGCCGACCGGAGAGGTCTTGCCTTCGTCCAACACCTTGCCAGTCAGCATCAAAGCCCAAGTGGATGCATTGACCAGCGACGATGAGGACTGACCCAAATGCTTGCCCCAATCCGATGGCGCAATCTTGTCCTCGATCAGCGCGTCGATCGTGTCGGCATCGGGTACGCGCAACAGCGCTTCGGCCAGACACATTAACGCGATGCCTTCGTCCGTGGAGAGGCCATATTCTGCAAGGAACACTTCCATCATACCGGGTGAGGTGCTGGATCGGATATCACGCACCAATTGCGCCGCAGACGCGCAAATCACGTTGCGGTCGGTCGCGCTGAGGTCGGCCTTGGCGATTAGTGCGTCAAGAACCTCAGTGGGATCGGCATAGGTTTGGGCATCAATTCGGGTGCGCAGGCTGTGTGACATGTATCCTCCGGTCTTTTGAGTAATATAGTGTCGATTTTCCGGGACGATTGCCTTATTTTCACACGTGGATAGGCGAATGGCCTGTTTTTTGGGGTGCAGACGATGCAAAAAGACTTTCCGGGATTGGATCGGTTCGACAGGACAATTCTGGCGATTCTGGCCGAGGATGGCCGGATACCCATCGCCGATCTCGCGCGGCGCATCGGACTGTCAAAATCCCCGACTCAAGCACGTGTGAAGAGACTTGAGGCAGAAGGCATTATCACAGGTTATCGCGCCTTGCTGGACCCCATTCGCCTTGGTTTGGACCACGTTGCCTTTGTTGAGGTCCGCCTGACCGACACGCGCGAGAAGGCTTTGGCCGAGTTTAACGCCGCCGTTCGGAAGGTGCCCGAAATTGAGCAAGCTCATATGATTGCGTCGAATTTTGACTATCTGCTGAAAATACGCACTAGGTCGATGTCGGAATACCGTGCCGTTCTTGCCGAAAAGATATCATCGTTGCCGCATGTCGCCAGTACCTCAACGTTTGTTGCGATGGAGGCTGTGAAAGAGACTGGTGTATCTGGAGCTTTGGACGCGATGGGTTGACGAACGCCTTGTGCGGGTCACCATTGGCGCATGAAAAGCTTAGCCTACGCCTCAATCTTCTATGCTGCGACTGCATTCGCGGGCAGTGCTCAGGAGTGCCCTATCGCGCCGGACCATTCCGCTGACGTATCTTCAGTGCTATCGCAAATACAGAACGCTGAATCCGAACAGTCCGCCCGCGCTCTATCTGGTCAGCTTTGGGAATTCTGGACTGATGCGCCGGATGAAAGTGCACAGGCCGTTTTGGATCGCGGCATGACGCGCCGGAATGCGTGGGACCTGCTGGGTGCGATTGAGGATTTCGACAAGCTGATCGCGTATTGTCCGTCTTACGCTGAAGGGTACAACCAACGCGCTTTTGCTCACTATTTGAGACAAGATTTTCAATCCGCACTGCCCGATCTGGAGAAAGCTATAGAGCTGTCGCCCAACCACGTCGCGGCAATCAGCGGACGGGCCCTGACATTGTTGGGACTTCAGCGCATTGATGAGGCGCGCGAAGCGTTGTCTCAGGCACTCGAATTGAATCCCTGGCTGTCAGAGCGTCATCTGATGGCGCCGGGCGGGCCGCTTGCCTTGCCGGGTGAGGAAATCTGAAACGAAATGCGCCCCCGAACCGAAAGGACGGGGGCGTTTCGTTGTAGATGGGCTTATCCAACCAGACCGTTGTCCGTGCGCTTGATCGCGATCACGGAAGAGCGGGGTGTACCACCATCGGGCCAGTTGCTGCCTGGGTGTTGAATACCAACGAACATGGTACGCAGATCGGATGACCAGGCCAGTCCGGTGACTTCACAGCCATTCGGACCGGTCATAAAGCGCGCGATCTCGCCGGTGATCGGGTCACCAACCAGCATCTGGTTGTTGCCGTTGCCTGCAAAATCTCCCTCGTTGTCGTCATTGCCGTCTGTCTGGATCCAGATCAGGCCGGTCGAGTCGATCACCATGCCGTCGGGCGAGTTGAACAGGTTGCCCTCGTTCACATTCGCTGAACCGGCGCGGTCGTCCGAATGCACGGTCGGGTTCCCGGCCATGACGTACAGGTCCCAATCGAACCCTTCGGCGGCGTGATCGTCATTTGCCGGACGCCAGCGCACGATCTGACCGTATTTGTTGGCCTCACGCGGGTTGGGGGCGTTGACGGACGTATCGTCTCCACCTGCGTTCGGCTTCACGCCGCGGTTCTTGTTGTTGGTCAGGCAGCAATACGCCTCGACCGCAACAGGGCTGGAGGCCACCCATTCGGGGCGGTCCATGGTGGTGCCGCCTGCCTTGGACGCGGCCATACGGGTGAAGATCGCGATCTCAGCTTTTTCCATGCCGGTCGTTTCCGGCGTCAGAGGCAGCCATTCTCCCTTCATGTCGTCGTTGAACTTGGCCACATAAAGCGTGCCGTCGTTCAGCAGGCTCTCGGTTTCGCCGCCCGGCTGGTAAGTGCCGTTCGAGACGAACTTGTACAGATACTCGCCCCGCTCATCGTCGCCCATATAGACAACCACGCGGCCATCTGCGGCCAGAGTGACCTCTGCATTTTCGTGTTTGAAACGGCCCAGGCCAGTGTGTTTGACCGGCGCGCTGTCAGGTTTGGTCGGGTCGATTTCGACGATCCAGCCCGCGCGGTGCGGTTCGTTCGGGTTTTTCGACGTGTCGAAACGCGGATCGAACAGTTCATAGCCGTTCCAGCTTTCAGCTTTGACGCCATAGCGTTTGAAGCCATCTGCAACCTTTTGGTCGTAAGTGGCGTTTTCATCGCTGGACCCGAAGTAGCCGTTAAAGTTCTCTTCGCAGGTCAGGTAGGTACCCCATGGAGTTTTACCTGCACCACAGTTGTTCATCGTACCTAGCGACGAGGTTCCGGTCGGATCAGCTTCAGTTTTCAGCAGGTCGTGACCTGCGGCGGGGCCAACGATCTTCATCGGCGTGTTGTGGTGGATACGACGGTTGAAAGGGCTGTCTTTGACGACAGACCAGCCATCGGGGCCTTCGGTGATTTCCATCACGGTGACACCCTGAATGTTCTGCAGTTTCAAAACATCGTCGGCGTTGGCCGGAACACCTTCCTGCGCGGCGGTCAGATTGATCTTGCGGTTCGGGTATTCGTGGTTGATCGCGATCAACTCGTGACCCTGGAACGAGAATGTCTCCATCCCGTCGGTGTTTTCGCCAAAGATGCGATCCGATTTCTCAACCGGGCCACCATCGGTGATGTCATAGCCATCAGCGTCGGAAAACAGTGGGTCGCCCCAGCGTGTCACAACTTTCCACTCGTACCCTTCGGGGACATGTACTGTGCCGTCAGTCTGTGCGGCAATCGGAGTGAAGGCAAAGCGCGAAGCTTCGACAGCCTGGGCGGAAGTGGAGCCTAGCAGGCCCGTGCCCATCGCGACAGCACCCGAACCAAAGGCCACTACGCCAGCCAGAAAGCCACGGCGCGAGATTGCGCTTTCGACGACGCGGTCAAAGTCGTTTTCCTCGGGTCGGGGGAAGTGCAACTCATCCCAATCGTCGGCGGACAGGGTGGTGGGATCAACGTCTTTCATGAATAGCTCCTGGCTGTCTTATCGTAGTTGATGACAGGCATGTAGGACGTCTTTGTGACAGGTTGTTAACAGCGTCATTAATGAAGTCTTCCGTTTAAGTTGGTACAGCAAATACTGTACCGCGTTTGCCGGAACCTAAACGCTTGAATTCCTGTGTAATAGATTGAAGCGACCGTAATTTGTGACCGGCCAAATGGTTCAATCAGGTGTTTTCCTAAAACGCGGTATCCTCAGAGCAGGCGCTGACCAGATGTGTCGAATCGATAGGCCCGATCTGGCGCATATCCAAATCGCAGTTCCTGACCTTCTGAGATCGAATGCTGTCCAAACAGCCGTGCCGTAACATCGTGGTCCTGAACCTTGGCAATAACGTTGGTGTCACCGCCCAGTTTTTCAACGTGACTGACATGCGCGGTAAGCGGGCCGTCATCGGACAGAAACAGGTCCTCGGGGCGTATTCCAATCGTGTTCTGGCCACCGTCTTGCAGCAAGCCTTCGGGCAGGAAGTTCATCGAGGGTGAACCAAGGAACCCGGCCACGAACTGATTGGCGGGGTTGTTGTACAACTCCATCGGGCTGCCGATCTGTTCGACCCGCCCGTCGCGCAGCACGACGATCTTGTCGGCTAGCGTCATCGCCTCGGTCTGATCATGGGTCACGTAGATCATCGATGCGTCCAGCGCCCGATGTAGATTTGCGATCTCGATCCGCGTGTTCATGCGTAGGGCGGCGTCCAGATTGGACAGGGGTTCATCGAACAGGAACAGTTTTGGCTCACGCACAATGGCCCGGCCAATGGCGACCCGTTGACGCTGCCCGCCTGACAATTCCGACGGGTAGCGGTCCAGATAGGGTTCAAGATTCAGCATGCGGCTGGCCTTGGCCACGCGGTCCTCGATCACCGATTTGGGCTGCTTTTCCTGCTTCAACGCAAGTGTCATGTTTCCACGTACGCTGAGATGGGGGTAGAGCGCATAGCTTTGGAACACCATCGCAATCCCGCGCTTAGAGGGCGGCACCAGATTGACCTGCTGGCCGCCAATGTTGATATCGCCGGATGACGCATCCTCCAGCCCCGCGATCACCCGTAGCAAGGTGGATTTGCCACAACCCGAGGGGCCGACAAAGACGACGAATTCGCCTTCTTCAACCTCAAGCGTGATGTCTTTCAGGACATGTACATTGCCAAAGGATTTGTTGACATTTTTCAGGGTCAGGGCGGTCATGGTGCGGGCTCCTCAAGGGAAACTGGCTGGCCGGTTCGGATGCTTTGATCCGCCGCCAGACAAATGGCAAGCGATTGGACGGCGTCATTCATGTGACGGGTCAGGTCGATGTCGTCAGCGATGGCGCGCAGCATGTAGGCCTGTTCTGCATCGCAGAGTTCTTGATGGCCGGGTTCGTCCGGCATCTCGATGGTGTGGTCGCCTTGCGGTGTATGGACCAGCAGGCCGCCGACTTTGGTATGGCCGTCGATGTCGGCAGACGCACCCTTGTTGCCATCGGTGATCGAGACCGACCCGTTGGGCGACACGATATCTTTCACGAAGAACGCTGTTTCCGACATCATCGGGCCCCATCCGGCCTCGTACCAGCCGACCGAGCCGTCGCCAAACACCACCTGAAACTGTCCATAATTGTACATGTCTTCTGCGATCTCATCTGACAGGCGCAAACCCATGCCATGCACGCGGACAGGCTGCGCATCGGTGATCTGGCACATCACGTCGACGTAGTGCACGCCGCAATCGACGATGGGCGAGGTGGTTTGCATCAACGCCTTGTGCGTCTCCCATTCCGTGCCCGAAGATTGCTGGTTCAAGTTCAGCCGGAACACGTATGGTCCACCCAGATTGCGCGCCTCGTCGATCAACCGCACCCACGACGGGTGATGGCGCAGGATATACCCAACCACCAGTTTCCGTTTCAGCCGCGTTGCTGTCTCGACCACACGGCGGGCATCGGCGACATTGGTGGCAAGGGGTTTTTCGACGAATACGTGCGCGCCGGCCTCCATCGCCGCACAGGCAAAATTGGCATGGCTATCCGAGTAGGTGGCGACCACGACCAGATCGGGTTTTGTCTCGGCCAGCGCCGTGTCGAAATCGGTAAATACCGGATAGCCAGCAAGGTCTGGATGATCCACACGACCAGACCGGTTCACCAAGCCAACGATCTGCGCGTCAGGGTGGTGGTGATGGGCTAACGCGTGGCTGAGCCCCATGTTGCCGAGGCCTGCAATCAGAACGCGGGTCATTTGACTGCTCCGGAGGTGATGCCGCGGATCAGCTGGCGCGAAAAGATGACGTACAGGATCAGCACCGGCAGGATCGCCATCGACAGGGCCGAAAGGACTGCGTTCCAATCCGTCACGAACTGTCCGATGAACACTTGGCTGCCCAGCGTTAATGTCTTGGTCTCTTCCGCTGGCGCGAGGATTAGTGGGAACCACAGATCGTTCCAGATCGGGATCATGTTGAATACCGCGACCGTTGCCATGGCGGGACGGACAAGAGGAAGAACCAGACGGAAAAAGATCGTGTATTCGGATAGCCCATCGATGCGCCCGGCGTTCTTAAGGTCATCACTGACCTGTCTCATGAATTCGGACAGAATGAAGACGGCCAATGGTAACCCCTGCGCGGTATAAACCAGGATCAGCGCCCAAAGTGTGTTCACCAACCCGGTCGCCACCATCATCTCAAGAATCGCCACGGTGCCGATACGGATTGGGATCATGATCCCAAGTGCCAGATACAGGCCCATGATCAGGTTGCCTTTGAACTGGTATTCCGACAGCGCATAAGCAGCCATCGCGCCGAACAAGAGAACAAAAAACAGCGACGCGACGGTGACGATCATCGAGTTCTGGAAATAGAGGAAGAAATCCCCCTGCTTCATCACCGTCTCATAGCCTATCATCGAAAAGCTATCTGCGTTGGGCAGGGCCAATGGCTCGCGAAAGATCGCCCGACGGGATTTGAAGCTGTTGATCAGGATCACAAAGACCGGAAACAGGGCGATCAGAGTGTACAGGATCAGCGCGCCGTGCATCGCGACCATGTTGAGGGGGTTATGACGTGCTTTGTTCATCGTGATGCCCTCAGAGTTGATACCGGCGCATCCGGGTCTGGATGCCGAAAAGATAAATGCAAACGCCCACAAGGATGATGGCAAACATCGCCCCGGCGATTGCCGAACCCATATGCGGGTCACCCAGTTGCAACTGGAAGCCGAAGAACGTGCGGTACATAAACGTACCAAGGATATCGGTCGAGAAATCAGGCCCCGCCAGCGCGCCTTGTGACGCATAGATCAGGTCGAATGCGTTGAAATTGCCCACGAATGTCAGAATCGAAATGATGCCGATTGAGGGCAGAATCAGCGGTAGCTTGATCTTCCAGAAGGCCGAAGTTCCGGTGATCCCATCAATCTCCCCCGCCTCAAGGATTTCTTCCGGGATGGTCAGTAATGCAGCATAGATCAGCATCATCGGGATGCCGACGAACTGCCAGACCGAGATAAGCGCAAGCGTTGTCAGCGCGTATTCTTCTTTCCCCAGCCAGGGCGCAAACAGCGATTTGAGCCCGACAGCATCCAGCATTGACGGCGCAATGCCCCAGATCGGCGAGAGGATCAGTTTCCAGGCAAACCCAACAATCACAAAGCTCAGGATCGTGGGAATGAAGATTGCCGACCGGTACAGCGCGGCAAACCGCAGGCGCGGGTGGCTGAGCAGGGCAGCCAGAGCAATCCCAATTGGGTTTTGAACCAGCATGTGGATCAGGAAGAACCAGAAGTTGTTGCCTAACGCATTCCAAAACTGTTCCGACCAGATCGGATCAAAGAACAGGGTTTGAAAGTTCTGCAATCCAACGAAGACGCGGCTCTGATCGACTTCGGAGTAAAGCGCCAGTCGCAGTGTGTTGAACAGCGGGAAGATCATGACCGCGGTGTAGACAAGAACGGCCGGTGCAAGAAACACAAGGATATGCCAGCGGAAGCGGGGGCGGTTCATGGGACTGCTTTCAATGGGGTGTCGGGGATACCCGGGCGATCACCGCCGCCCGGGTATGTGTCAGATCAGCGCTTACTGGTGCGGAGCGTACCAGGAGGACAGGCCTTTTTGCAGGTCTGCGCCCAATTCCTCAGGGCTGTTTGCGCCTTTGATTGCAGCAACCGACGCGCCCCAGGTCTCGTTCTCTAGGTTCGGCGTGCCGCGCGACAGGATCTGATATGTCGAACGGATGGTCGATTCACACTCATCACGCCAACCGACGAATTCCTTGGCCAGCGGGTCCTGCAGTTCGACTGGCGTGTTGGACAGCGGGAAGAAGCCCGGGACGGCGTTGCCAAAGATTTCGGCAAACTCGGGGCTTGCGACCCACGCTAGGAATGTTTCGGCCGCTTCGGGATGTTCGGTGGCGGCGTTCATGCCGATG
This sequence comes from Ruegeria atlantica, assembly GCF_013032505.1. Lineage (GTDB taxonomy): Bacteria > Pseudomonadota > Alphaproteobacteria > Rhodobacterales > Rhodobacteraceae > Ruegeria > Ruegeria atlantica_F. The sequence continues at coordinate 1,252,823 of NZ_WQCG01000001.1, read as the reverse complement.
CCGATATCTGTGTGGTCAGAGATATAGCAGGTGTCGCCTGCGTTTTGGACTGGCGGCTTGAATGCGCCCATCTCAAAGTCGGCTTGTGTGTTGAAGCCAGCGATTTCCCACGATCCGGCGGGGTAGATAGCGGCCCGGCCCAGAGTGAAGATGTTCTGGCTGTCAGGATAGGTCTGCGCCTCGTACCCGTCACCAAGATACTGTCCCCAACGTGCCAACGCTGCATAGGGCGCGGTCCAGGCTTCGTCCGTTAGTTTCTGTTCGCCTGCGATCAGGGCCTGACGACCTTCTTCACCTTTCCAGTAGTTCGGGCCGATGTTGTTATAGCCCATTGTGGCAGCTTCCCACTGATCGTTGGTGCCCATCGCCATTGGGATGTATGTGCCGTCTTCTTTAATCTTGTCGAGGGCAGCAAAGAACTCGTCTTCGGTGGTCGGCACGTCGATGCCAAGCTCGGCAAACGCATCTTTGTTGTAGATGAAGCCGTGGATCACCGATGCCATCGGAACGCAGAAACTGGCCGAGCCGTCATCCGTCTGCCATGCCGATTTTGCCACGTCCGAGAAGTTGCTCATCGCGTCGACCGAGGACAGATCGGTCAGGTGCCCGGCCTCATACAGTGCCAGCGACGCATCGAACGGACGGCATGTGATGAGATCACCGGCCGAACCCGCATCCAGTTTCGAGTTCAGCACAGCGTTGTATTCCGCCGGAGCTGATGGGGTGAACTGCAATTTGATCCCAGGGTGGTTGGCTTCGAACGCCGGGATGATCTGTTCCTGCCAAAGCGTCAGGTCGTCGTTGCGCCAGCTTTCGATGATCAGTGTTACGTCCTCGGCATAGGCACTTGATGCCATCAGGGTCGTGCCCAGTAAGGCCAGTTTCAGGCTGTTGCGTTTCATTCTTGTTCTCCCAGTTGGTTAGCAGTCATTTATCTTGTTCCAGCGCGGACTTCAGAACCCCGTTGCTTGCGTTGAGAACGGCTGAGGCATCCTTGTGTGATATGCCACGTGCGGCGATCAGCACCGCCGGCTTCACGTCTCCGTTCGCGGCGTCCAGCGCGTGTTTTGCTTTTTCCGTATCAACATTGGCGATCCGTGCGACGATACCCGCAGCCCGCGCGCGCAATTTGTCGTTGTCGGCGCGCAGGTTGACCATCATGCCGCCGTGAACATGGCCAAGTTGCAGCGCCATAATAGACGACAGCATGTTCAGAGCGATTTTTTGAGCTGTTCCGGCACCCATTCGCGTCGAACCCGAGATCAACTCCGGCGGCGTCGCCAAAAGAATCGGGATATCAGCCGTTTCCAGCAAAGGGCTGCCGGCGTTGTTGGCAATGCCGATAACAGTTGCGCCATGTGCCCGCGCGATTGCGCTGGCGGTCAAAGTGTATGGTGTCGATCCGCTTGCGGATACCGCGATGATTGTGTCTGCCGGCTTTAGTGCCGCGAGCGCATCCTCAAGCCCTTCGGCTTCGTCTTCTGCGCCGCCCGGCATTTCAACATCGGTCGGCAGGCCGCCGGCCATATGTATGCGAAGCTGCTCCGAGGGGATTGAAAAGGTGCCGCCCAGCTCTTGTGCGTCGGCGGCAGCCATCAACCCGGATGAGCCAGCGGCCACATAGTGTAAAATGCCGCCTGCGCGGATGGATTGCGCCATAGCGTTACCGCCGCGCGCGATTGCATCCAATGCGTTCCGCGCTGATGTTGCGGCCGCAATCTGACCCTCGACCAGTGCCCGAGCAGAAGCGACTAGGTCCTGTGGGTCCAGTTTGGTGGCGTCTGGATGCAGTTGTTCGGTCGACGGCAGCGTCAAGAGAATCCCCCTTTGCGGTTATCAATACAATACCTATTCAATACCACTTGTCCATAATTTTATTTCTCCAACAGAAATCAACGCTTTTCCCTGTTTTTTGGAAAAAATACTGGGAAATTGGTCTATTTTGACCTTCCTTAACTTAAACAGGTATTATAATGGTATTGTCATGACTGAGTCTCTAAGCAATGCTGTGCTGGCCATAGATGGTGGTGGAACCCGATGCCGGGTTGCTTGTGAAGCGGCTGGTATTGTTCACTCCGTTGAAACCGGCGCAGCCAATGTCTCGACAGATTTCGAAGCGTCCGTCTTGCAGATGAAATCGGGGTTAGTGCGGTTGGCGCAAATGCTGGCTGTAAATGTTCAGGACCTGGCTCGATTGCCGGCTTATGTCGGATTGGCCGGAGTTACAGATGATCGTATCGCTCGCCGCGTGCAAAGTGCTCTGGGACTAACGTGTGCCCGCGTTTCAGATGATCGTCCTGCGGCGCTGCGTGGCGCGCTTGGTTCTCAGGATGGGTTGGTCGCGCATTGTGGTACAGGATCCTTCTTCGCTTCTCAGAAGGGCCGGGTGATGCAATTTGCCGGTGGGTGGGGGCCGATTTTGGGGGATGAGGCGTCCGCGCAATGGGTCGGCCGTCGTGCGTTGGCAGAGGCCTTGAACTCAGAAGACGGAATTCAGACCGTAAGCGATCTGACGCGGCATTTAATGAATGAACTTGGCGGCGCTGCCGGGATAGTCGAGTTTGCAGGCCATGCGACGCCGACTGAGTTTGGTGCGCTCGCCCCTGCGGTGACGTCCGCCGCAAAGACGGGGGACGTGGTCGCCAAACAAATCATGCAGGCAGGGGCCACTTACGTTTCCGAAATGGCGGAGCGGCTCGGTTGGGTTCCTGGAGTGGTGATTTGCCTGACCGGCGGAATTTCTCCGTACTATGCGGATTATTTGTCTGCTGACATGCAATCAGAAATACGCCGCCCATCGGGCGAGCCGTTGACCGGGGCGCTGGCTCTGGCGAAGGAGGTCCCGCATGAGCATTGCTGAATTCCTACGCGCTGATCTTTGGCTGACCCCGGAAAGCGGTCCGCGCTACGTTCAATTACGCCGCAGGCTGCAAGAGGGGATCGATACGGGCGTGCTTGCGCCGAATTCCTCGCTGCCATCTGAGCGTGAACTTGTTGAAATAACAGAGTTATCGCGCGTGACTGTGCGCAAGGCGATTCAAGAATTGGTTCAGGAAGGCATAATCGAGCAACGACAGGGATCAGGGTCATTCATCCGCGAACGTGTTCCACGGGTCGAACAATCGCTGAAGCACCTGACTTCGTTCACCGAAGATATGTCGAGCCGGGGCATGGAGACGACCTCAAAGTGGTTGGAGCGCGGAGTATTTGCGCCAACCCCGGAAGAGGTCACTGCACTGAATCTGTCAGAGGGTGAGCAGATATCCCGCATTTACCGCCTGCGCGAGGCGGACGGGCGTCCGCTGGCGCTGGAACGTGCTGCGCTGCCGCTTGATATTCTGCCAAACCCAATCGAAGTCACCACATCACTTTATGAAGTGCTTGATGTTCTGGGGCACCGCCCGGTACGCGCGGTGCAAAAGATCTCGGCCCTCAACCTTGCCGCGCGCGAGGCAGAACTGCTGGAGGTGCCCGAAGGCGCTGCAGGTTTGAACATCGAGCGTATCTCATTCCTCAAAAACGGGCGGGTCGCGGAAATGACGCGATCGCTCTATCGCGGCGACGCCTACGACTTCGTCGCTGAATTACGCCTTTAACCGGAAGGACCGGGATCAAATGTCTGAACAAACGTCAAAAATGCGCCAGGAAATCCTGGAAATACCGGACGCCGTCGACAGATTGCTGAGCGCGGGGGCAGGCAATATCCGAGAGGTTGCGCAAAGTGTCAGGGATTCGGATCCACGCTTTTTGATCTCTGTCGCGCGCGGATCATCCGATCATGCCTGCAGCTATTTGAAATACGCCAGCGAGTTGCTTTTGGGGTTGCCGGTTGCGTCGGTCGGCCCGTCCGTCAGTTCGATCTATGGCGTGGACCTCAGGGCCAAAGGATCAGTCTGTCTGTCCATTTCGCAATCCGGCCAAAGCCCGGATATCGTGGGTTTGACCGGCTCCCTGAGGAACTCGGGCGCAACGACAATTGCGGTAACCAACAACTCTGAATCCCGGTTGGCTGACGTCGCGGATGCTGTTCTTCCGCTTCATGCGGGCCCGGAATTGAGCGTCGCGGCGACCAAAACGTTTGTGACCTCACTGGTGTCCGGCCTTTGGCTGCTGGCCGAGGTCAAAGGGGATGCTGAATTGATCGGTGCGATCCGATCATTGCCTGAATATCTGGCACGGGCGGCGCAATGCGATTGGTCGACGGCAGCCGAAACAATCACCGGGCGTTCGTTGTTCACACTTGGCCGGGGGCCTTCTTATGCCATCTCTGACGAAGCTGCGTTGAAGATCAAGGAAACCTGCCAGATCCACGCCGAAAGCTATTCGGCCGCCGAAGTTCTGCATGGGCCGGTATCGATTGTTGAAGAAGGATTTCCCGTGATTTGCTTCGCAGCCAATGATGCAGCCGAACAGGCGACTGCCGGCGCGGCGGATGCGTTGGCCGCGAAAGGTGCTGCGGTCTTTGCCACGAGCGACAAGGTGAAGCGAGCGCAAGCACTGCCTGTGGTTCGCACAGATCACTGGATAACCGATCCGATAACGGCGATTACGTCTTTTTACAGCATGGTAGAAGCCGTCGCCAGCGCACGCGGCATCGATCCGGACGCGCCGCGACACCTTAAGAAAGTGACTGAGACGGTATGACCGAGCATGCGGTGATCTTTAGGAACGGTCCGATCTTTGATGGGACGCGATTGCATCAAGACCACGCGATTGTTTTTCGCGAAGGACACTCTGGCGACGTTGTGCCTGATGCCGAGGTGGCCGGCGCAAAGGACTATGTCGATCTGAATGGAGATATTCTTAGCCCGGGTTTTGTTGATCTTCAGGTCAATGGCGGCGATGGGGTTATGTTCAACGATGACCCGTCAATTGAAACGATCCGAAGAATTGCATGCGCTCATCGTCGACTGGGTGTCGCGTCGCTTTTGCCAACTTTGATCACCGATGGGCCGGCCAAGACCCGCGCGGCGATAGACGCGACGATTGAGGCGGTTCGAGCACAGTTGCCAGGCGTCGTCGGATTGCATTTGGAAGGTCCACATCTATCGGTTGCACGAAAGGGGGCCCATGACGGCGATCTGATACGGCCGATGCAAGCGGCAGATTTGGATATGCTGATCGCTGCCGCGGATGCGCTGCCTTGCCTCAAGGTGACCGTCGCACCCGAGGGTGTGTCCGAGCAGCAGGTACGAGCCATGAGCAGCGCAGGCATATTGGTTTCTTTAGGACACAGCGATGCGGATTTTGCGACTTGCCAAAACTATGTTGCCGCCGGTGCTCGGTGCGTAACCCATCTGTTCAACGCGATGAGCCAGTTGGCTAGTCGTGAACCCGGCCTTGTCGGCGCGGCGCTGGCAAATGGCGAGTTGTCTGCGGGGCTGATTGCCGATGGCGTTCACGTGCATCCCGCGGCCATGCGCGCTGCCTGGTCTGCGAAAACCGGACCTGGCCAGATCTTTCTGGTTAGCGATGCGATGGCTGTGGCGGGAACCGATCAAACCGAGTTCACCCTTGAAGGGCGCAGAATCACGCGAACCAACGGCAGGTTGACGCTGGATGATGGCACTCTGGCCGGGGCGGATTTGGACCTGACCACCGCTGTCGGAGTGTTGGTCAATCAAGTCGGTGTCCCGTTGCAGGACGCGCTGTCAGCAGCCATCTCTTATCCGGCTCAATTGGTCGGATTGGACAGCCCGGCAACCCCGGAATACAGCTCGATGATCCGGATTTCATCTGATTTCAGCGGTTGCGATTGGCTGCCTGCGCAAGGCTGATCTTGTATTTTTCATGCAGAATGACTGCCTGCCGGTTGCAGTTAAATGCCTGTGAATTTTTGTCGACGAATTTGAATTCTGGCTTCGAACGGCGCTTGACGGCATCTGACGCATCGCTTACCCGCTCCACAGTTTCCAGATGGCGCGGCCCAGGTATCGAGATGCATTGACCGTCTCATTTCGGGCAATGGCACCGGCAAATGTGGGATTCCATGACTTGACGTTCTTGCGTGTCGGGATGATGGCGTGGGCCTTGTGGGCGGCAATCGCGCCGTGGCACTTGCGCGTGTCGTATGCCCCGTCTGCGCTCACTGCCCCAAAGTTGTGACCTGGAGGTATTTGATCAAGCAACTCGGGCAACATTGGCGCGTCTCAGACGTTGCTTGTGATACCTTCAACGGCGCGCACTTCCAGCGTTTCCTCGTCGAAGCCTATGCGTTTTCTACGCCAAATGTTTCGCTTGGGGCTACCATGCTTGCGGGCATTCCATTCTCCTTCGCCCTCGGATTTGATGCCGGTGATGTCGATCAGCAGATGCAGCGGGCCGCTTCCCACCACGATACGGAAGGCTCACGTTCAGCGTTCTTTGACGGCGGCACAGTGTACTGAAATCAGGCATGGCACAGTCCAAGCCAATCAGCCGCAGGAGACTGCTCACGAAGTCCGTGGTTTGCCTCAGCGTCATCCCGAACAAAACCTTCAGGGTCAGACACGCTTGGATTTCGGAGTCGCTGAAACTCTGGTGACTGCCGCGCTTGCCTGAAGGTAGCGATGTCCAATCCATCTCAGGATCAAACCAGATCGAGAGCGATCCTAGTTTTTTCATTGCGGTATTGTACGAAGGCTTTTCCCGGTCTTGTGCTTCGTCCGGGCCCAACTGGTCGTACCTCTCAGCTATCGTTCTGGATTCATGAAGTGAATCCTTCAGTCCATTTGTGCAGCAAAGCAGCTTGGCACCGGAATTGGCGGCCCGTCAGTTGGGAAAGAATCAGGAATCTGGCCATTCGGATTCCGGTAAGGAATCAGGCAAATTTGCGACAAAGAATCGACCAAGCTGCCAAATTTTACAATCCTGGCGTGTATTTCTCCGTGGTTTGGAGGATGCGGTGCCCTGATGGCGGGACCTAAGCTTGTGGAAGGCTCCGTCGGTATGGAGGGGGTTAGAACGCCGCGAATTTGGGCGGCATCCATGAGTAGCTAGTGAGTTAACTAGGAGAGTAAGATGTTGAAGCTTTATGTAATGATGAAGACCATGGCACGTGACGAAAACGGCGCGACCATTGTGGAATATGGCGTTGCCCTGACAATCGTCACGGCGATTGCAGTTGCTACCCTGACAGCGTTGGGCAACGACGTTAACGGTCAGTTCACAGACGCTGAAACCCTGATGTAATGACCTGACGGAAGACAAAGCACGCGGTGCGCTCAGCCCCGCGTGCTTATCGTCCCGGAATATTTTCTTGATCCGCTGGCAAAGTGCAACCGCTCAGATCGGTTCATTCGATAAACGCCAAAAAAAGCTGAAGGAGCACCAGATGAGACTCTCTGCCATTTTCACAGCATTGACGGGCCTGGTCGTAGCCGGAGGGTCGGTTTACGTCGCTCGGGATTACATTCAATTCGATACTCAGTCCGCAAATGTCGAGGCCGAGAGCGAGATGGTGAGCGTGGTCGTTGCGTCGCGCGATATTTCGTTTGGCGAAGAAATCGAGCCAGGCGCGCTGACAACCATTGACTGGCCCCGCGGTGCTGTACCCGTGGGAGTCTTTACAGATTATGACGACCTGATTGCGGCGGCTAGCATGCCGTCCCGTCGCGCTCGTCGAGCAATTACTCAGGGTGAACTGATCCTGAACAGCAAGGTTTCCGACTTTGGTGAAAAGGTCACCATCGTTCAGACGCTGGGCGCAGATCATCGCGCCATGGCCATTGAGGTTGACGCTGAAACCGCCGTTGGGGGTTTTGTTACCCCGGGTGATCGGGTCGATGTGGTGATGACCACTGGCGAAAAAAGAGACATGCACGCCGTCACCATTTTGCAAAATATCAGGGTCATCGGTGTTGATCAGGAATCTGATGAACAGACCGACCAACCCGTTGTTGCTCGCACGGTCACCGTCGCCGTTACCCCGGATCAAGTTCAGCGCCTTGCTCTGGCGCAACGTGCCGGTCGGCTGAGCCTGACCTTGCGGTCCATTGATGACACCGAGGACAAGACGCTGACCATGACTCGACTGAACGATCTTCTGATTGATGAACCAGCCGTCGCGCGGGACATCAAAGAACCGGTTCGCAAAACGATTATTCGGGTCCGCCGCGGCACCGAAGTGACAGAATCCATCATCAACTGAATCGACCAATGAAGGTTTCGACCGTGTCCCTCGCTCAATTCATACGTCCATTCCGCAGCTCCGAAGACGGCGCGATCCTGGTCTTTGTTGCGGTGGCCCTGTCGGTCATGGTCGGTATGGCCGCCCTTGCATTCGACATTGGTCGGGTGACCACCACACAGTCGGAATTGCAGAGCTTTGCGGACAATGTTGCCCTTGCGGCTGCGGGGGAGCTTGATGGTCGCCCGGATTCAATCACCCGCGCCACAAATGCGGCTGAAAACATGATCCGCGACCGTCAAAGCTTTGGCGTTCGGAACAAGGATCAGCTGTTGTCCGGCGCAACGGATTACCAGTTGCGGTTTTACGAAAACCCGCCGACCACCGCGACTGATCCAGCTCAACCCGCGCAACTGCTGGATTCGACCGATCCGGTCAGCGGACCGAATGCTGCATTCGTTCGGGTGACTGTCGATACGCACGAGGTTGGTACTCCGCTCGCAGCGGCAGCGGCGGCTTTGTTGGGCAATGCGCAGCCCTTCTCCAGCGTCAATGCCGAGGCTGTGGCAGGGTTCACCTTGATGGCCTGCGACATCACCCCCATGTTCATCTGCCTGCCGCAACCTAGCCTCGATATGACCGAGGGCCAATTGATTAGGATGGTAAGTCAGGGCGGCAATGGCCATTGGGGTCCCGGAAACTTTGGTTTTCTGTCTTCTAATCAGAATCTGGCCATCGACGCGTCTGGTGCCTGCGAACCTGCACCAAACGGTCAGGAAGATTCTTGTGCTCTGGCCGCGTCGCGCGCTGTTTCCATGTGCTTCAGCCAAAGAGGCGTTGAAACCAGACCGGGTCTGAGCGTGGGTAACATGATCGCGGGCTTTAACACACGCTTCGACCGGTTTGAATCCAGCGCCAAACAATTCAGTAACGGTTCGCGCTACGACGTCGACAATTTTGCCTCTTCTCCGCATGTCTTGGACGGTTGGATCACTTCGGGCAATGGAAACAACTGTACCAGCCAGCCGTCGCCTAGCTATGATTCAAACGGTGCCCTTGATCCGTCCGCGACCGTTGGTTTGCCGCTTGACGATTGTTTTGCCAGTGGCACTTGCCCGACGCCTCGTATTGGCAATGGCGTATTCACTGCTGGTCTTACCGAATATCTGACCATCAACTATGGCGCAGATTTCAGCGGCCCTCTCCCAACCGGTATTCCGCCATGGTTCCCGACTGGTGGCACCCGCTACGACATCTACAATGCTGAGGTCACCAACCAGGCCGCTCTGGAAGCTATCCTGACCGCTGGTGGTAAAGCTGAAAGCAGCATGCCTTCGTGCCAACCCGCGTCAGCCGGTCGTGCAGATCCTACGCGCCGTGTCATCACCGTCGCCGGTATCGATTGCGCAACTTTTGCGGACGAGCTTAACGGCGGATCGGGCACCATTCCGGTCACCAGTTTTATCGAGATGTTTCTGATCCGCCCCTCTGAATCCGGCAGCACCGGTGCCAACGCGGTCATCTATGGTGAAGTCATTCAGACCGTTTCGGACGGCATTGGCGGCGCCGGAGTCGGCGGCATCGTTCACGATCTGGTTCAGCTGTACGAGTAATGATCATGTTTGGTGCATCCCGTCATATCAGAAAGACCCTCAACCGGTTCCGCAATGACCAGTTCGGCGCGGCGTTGGTCGAATTCGCGATCCTTTTACCGATCCTGTTGGTGACATTTGCCCTGATCGTCGAAGGGGGGCGGATTTTCTGGTCCTACCAAAATGCGATCACGGGGGTTCGGGACACTGCCCGTTATGTTGGCCGGATCGCCCCGTCGGACCTGTGCACTGCCTCGCCAAGCGCTGCTATCGGCGATTTTCAAACCGATGTCTCAAATACACTGACGTCGCTTTCGACCACTGACATTGCTGTTGGTCTAGACTCTCTGTCCCTCGAATGCGTTGGCAACGCAGGTGAATACCGCGTTTCGCCCACACCTGTTGCCGTACTGACCGCGTCACTGACAATTTCAAATCTGCCATTTACGCCCGTGTTCCAACTGGTTGGAGGCTCGGCAACGGCGCAGATCCAAACCACGATCACAGATCGCAGCCGGGTGTTTGGACCATGATCCGCCGCATTCACAAGATAACCCGCGAAATGTCACGACTTGGCCGTCAGGAAGATGGGTCGACGGTCACTGAGCTTGCCTTTGTCCTGCCGTTGTTCCTTTTGATTTTCCTGGGCCTGATAGATTTTGGCAGATTGGCCTTCCACTATGTGGCCGCTGAAAAAACAGCACAGGTCGCCGCTCGGATGGCTGCAGTGATGCCACCCGCATGTGGCGGTGTTCCGACAACCAACAGCCGAGGCACCTATACCGATATCACCGGCCCGCGGTTCGGAACCAATTGCAGTTTCGCTGCTGGCGTCTGTGTCGAACCGGCCACCACCATATGCACCGGTGCGGCCCCCGCGAATGCAGCTGCCCAGACCACCGTGACCGACATCTGGAACATGCTTCAGTTTGCCGTTCCCAACGATCCCACCGCAACTTTTGACGAAAGCAACATCACGTTCACTTACAACTTCGACCCGGAAATGAATTTCCTGGGTGGCCCCTATGTACCGATGGTCACAGTGACAATCGAAGAGCTTCCGTTCCGGTTTGTCTCTCCGTTGGGTTCGATCGCAGCGCTGGTTTTGGGCGGTTCCACGCCGCAAACCGATGCGCTGACCACCGCGACAACGGGCTTCAAGATATTTTCCGACTTTAGCGCAACCCTTCCTGGCGAAGACCTCGCCAGCGGAGTCAACGGTTGAATTTCTAACCATGGGAGCTGAAAAATGACTCAAAAATCATTAGCCCTTATCTCTGATAATGAGGCGATTAAGAATTCAGTCGCCCAGGCCGTCGACCGGCTCGACGATCTTTCGCTCGAGACGCACTCCGGAACATTGTCTTCGGTAAACGGCCGCGCCTGTGGTCTGATGGGTGAAAATGATCTGCTGGTGTTCAGCTTTTCAGGTGAGTTGGATCTGGAAACTGTCAGCGATCTTCGTCGTAGCGCCGGTTCGCGCGGCACGTTGCTGGCACTTAGCGACCGTGACATCTCATTGACCGAAGTGCGTGCGCTGAACAAATCGGGCGTCGATGAGATTCTGCCCTATCCCATCGGGCAGGACGAACTGGCCGAGCAGATTCAGCGTCTGACGGTCGACAAATCTTTGTTGCCCACCATTTATGCGCCGCAACCGCAGCGATTGGGACAGATCATCAGCATATGCCCGGCCCGCGGTGGCATCGGTGCGTCAACGCTGTCTATTAATCTGGCCGACCAGTTGCAGGGGTATTCCGGCATCTTCCGGAAAAAGACGCAAAACAAGGTCGCTGTCGTCGATCTGGATTTGCAATTCGGTACGGTCGCAACGTCCTTGGACTTGCAGCCCTCCTCGGGGCTTCTGAGAATGGCTCAGGATGGGGTCATGCCGGACCGGACGTTCCTTCAGCAATCTCTGGTGCAACATGAATCCGGTTTGGAAGTCCTGAGCGCTCCCGAAGAATTCATTCCTCTGGATGTTCTGACACGCGAACAGGTCAGCGCGCTGATCGAGACTCTGCGTCTGGAATTCGACTTTGTCGTCATTGATCTGCCTCGGGTGCTGGTCGATTGGCTGGGTGCAGTTGTTAACGCGTCGGACCGGATGCTGATGGTGGGCGACAGCTCGGTCTCTTCGGTGCGCCAGTCCTGCCGTTTGATCGAATTCTTCACAAAAGAGCGGCTCGAACCTCCGGTTGAGATCGTCATCAGCCAAGAAACGAAACCGACATTCCGGTCAAGCCAACATGTTGAAGCCCAAAACGTGCTGGAACGCGAATTGCGGTTCTGGCTTCCCAGCGACGCGCGACACGCAAAGCAGGCGCTGGATCGGGGTCAGTTGCTGTCGCAGGCCTCAGGCAGTTGTGCCCTGTCCAAGGCGATCCGCTCGGTGGGTCGAAAAATCATAAATGAAACGATGGTCGGAAAAGCCGACCTGAGAAACAACGCAGCCTAATTGGAGTCTAAGGGATGTTTGAAAAGTTTACGCGCGCCGGACGACCCAATGAGGCCGAAGTTATCCAGCTGAATCAACGTGCCGAACCGCAGGCCCAGGACATTCAGCCAGACACTGCCGCCGAAGATACAGAACTGGCAGATTGGCTTGAGCTCAAAAGCACTTTGCACGAGGCTTTGCTGGAACGCTTGAACCTTGCAGTGATCGAAAAGGTTGAAAAAGACGTGCTGCGGCGCGAAGTCGCCGGGGTTGTCGGCAGCGCCTTATCCCAAGCGGGCAAGCCACTGAATACCGAAGACTTCAACCGCATCGTCGAAGAACTTCTGGACGAAATTCTGGGTTTTGGCCCGTTGGAGCCATTGCTTGCTGATCCAACTATCAATGACATTCTGGTTAACGGTTATCAGACGGTCTATGTCGAACGCTCTGGCCTGCTGGAACGCGTTCCGGTGCGGTTCCGGGATGAAAAGCACCTGTTGCGTGTTATCGACAAGATCGTCAGCAAGATCGGCCGACGCGTGGATGAGCGCCAGCCTTGGGTGGATGCCCGGCTGGAAGATGGCAGCCGTGTAAACGCAATCATCCGCCCGTGTTCGATTGACGGCCCCAGTGTTTCAATTCGAAAATTCGCCCAGTCGAAACTGACAATGAAAAAGCTGGTTGCAAATGGCGCTCTGAACGATGCCGCCGCACGGTTCTTGCAATCGCTGGTATTTGCGCGCCTGAATGTCCTGATTGCAGGCGGGACGGGGTCGGGTAAGACAACGATGTTGAACGCCCTGTCTTCGTATATCGACCATGGCGAGCGTGTCGTCACCATTGAAGACGCAGCCGAACTGCAACTCCAGCAGGAGCATGTTGTGCGACTGGAAACACGCCCGCCATCCCCGTCCGGCGACGGCCAGGTAATTCAGCGTGATCTGGTGCGAAACGCGCTGCGTATGCGCCCCGACAGGATCATTGTCGGAGAGGTTCGCGGAGCGGAGACCTTCGACATGCTTCAAGCCATGAATACGGGTCATGATGGCTCGATGACGACTGTACATGCAAACTCGGCGCGCGATTCATTGGGCCGTCTGGAGCAGATGGTCACGATGACGGGTATCGAATTTCCCGCCGCAGCCATTCGATCCCAGATCGCGTCGGGGCTACACTTTATTGTGCATCTGTCGCGGTTGGCGGATGGGTCGCGCCGCGTCACCAGCATTTCGGAAATAACCGGGATGGAAGGTGAGATCATCACCATGCAAGACATCTTCGTGTTCCAGAAGAAAGGCCGCGCGGAAAGCGGCGAGGTGCTTGGTAAGTTTGTTCCCACTGGGATTCGCCCGAAATGCTATGACATGCTCACAGCCGCTGGCGTCGATCTCGAACCCGAGACCTTCCGAGTATCAGGAGGCTGAGGCATGACCAGTATTAACACAGCCGAACTTCTTAACTATCTGACGCTCGCTTGCGTCTTCGTCGGAATTTTCATGCTGATTACCGGTGTGTTCCACTTTGCCCGTCGCGGTGAAAACCACTCCGAGGCCCGCAACCGCCGAATGCGCATGGTCCGGCAAGGCGTTACCGATGAAGATCGGCTCGCCTTGCTGCTTCCCGAGACCCAGACAGGGTTTTTTGCGAAGATCCCTTTTTTTGGGAACTTGCCGGATACGCTAGTTCAGGCGGGGCTGCATGTTTCAGCGAAGAATTTTGTGCTGCTTTGCCTGTTTGGTACCTTGGCGATCGCAACCGCCGGTATGATGTTTCTGCCGCCTTGGCAGACGGCCCCGATCGCACTCGTCCTGGGTGTGGTCATGCCGGCTTTGGTGGTGAAATCGCGGCAGGCTGAACGCCAAAAAGCTTTGACCAGCCAGTTGCCCGATGCGCTAGAGTTGATGGCGCGTGGCCTGAAAATTGGCCACCCGGTCAACACCTCGATCAAAGCCGTTGCGGACGAGATGCAAGACCCTATCGGGTCCGAGTTCGGCATCATTTTCGACCAGATCAGTTTTGGCGACGAATTGCCCGACGCGGTTCAGGACTTTGCTGACCGGGTCGGTTCGGAAGATGCACAGTACCTGGCGGCAAGCATGGCAATCCAACACGGCACTGGTGGCGATCTGGAGCGGATCGTGTCCGTTCTGGCTACCGTGGTCAGACGGCGCATTGCATTGCGTGCGCGGATCAAGGCCATTTCCGCAGAAGGGCGCCTGTCCGGGTTTCTTTTGTCGATCATTCCGCTGGTGATCATGGGGGTAATGTCGATCAACGCACCGGGATATTACACCGATATCAGTGACGATCCCGCATTCATCAAACTTGCAGTGCTGGTTGTCGTTCTGATGGTCTCGAACGTCATCATCCTGCACAAACTCGTCAATTTCCGTATCTGAGGGCAGTTTCATGGAACATATGCTGGAAATCATGTCGCTTCGTTTCGGTTTGCCAGCCGAAACAATTCTGCTGACCATCTTTGGCCTCGGTGTTTTGCTGGTGTTCGTTGCTGTAACCTCGGCGTTAAACCGCCGCCATCCTGCGGCCGTCCGCATCGCCAAACTGCGTGCCCAAAGATATGGGGCCCGCAACGACCGTGGACTGTTGCGGGAAACCATTGCTACACCAAAAGGCCTTTTTAGAGCAGCGCTACCCAGCAAAGAGTCTGAGCGGCGCAAGATTGAGGATCAGCTTATTCAGGCCGGGTTGACCGGCCGGAATGCCCTGCGGATCTATACGCTGACGCGGGTTTGGTTTGGGATTTTCGTGCCGATGATTGTGGGTCTGCTCATTGTTGCCTCAAGAACTCCTGGCATTCCAGTTCCCAGCCCGATTACGGACATTTTTGAATCCATCAGCAAAGCCAACGCCATACAGCTTATCGGTTTGCTGACGGCCGTCGGATATTTTCTACCCGCAGCCTGGCTGAAGCGTCGCCGTAAGGAGCGTCAGCAACGTATCCGCGACGCGTTTCCAAATGCCCTCGACCTGTTGCAGATTTCGCTTCACGCCGGTTTAGGCTTTGATGCAGCTATGACCCGAGTCGGAAACGAACTGGCGCTGGCCTCCCCTGATCTGGCCTTTGAGTTTCTGAACACACAACACGAGATTCAGGCTGGGCGTCCCCGCGCAACCGCGCTGTCTGACATGGCGCGGCGTACGGGGGTTGATGAAATCCAGTCATTTGCCACAGTCGTCCAGCAATCCATTCGCTATGGAACGAGCATGTCCGAAGCCCTGACCACCTATGCATCTGAAATGCGGGATTCCCGCGAAACCAGGGCGCAGGAACTGGCAAATCAGTTACCGGTAAAGATGTCCGCCGTTCTGGCTGCGCTGATGCTGCCGACGCTGATAATCATCACCGCCGCACCTTCGATGATTCGATACTTCCGGGGCTTCGGGGCGTAGAATTCGTGCCCGGTTCCAATGCAATAACGTGTTCAAACAATTCGCGTTTCCAAAATGAGAACAAACAGAACTCCTGTTGCGAAACTTTTTGCCCGACTTAGGGAAATAAGACTAAACTTATAAGCAGTTAAGTGGAGTCCAGCCACACAAAAAATCGAGACACAATCGACGGGTGGGGGCTTTTGTCGAAAGGGTTGATCGGGTTTCGGTCAATATTAAACGGTATGAATGGTATGTTTTCGGCGCATCGTTTCGCGCCAGATGCAATGGCACCAACTTCAGAACTTCTCAAGGTCGTAGCGGTCCTTTGCCAGGCCTCTCAGGGGAAAGTTCCACTGCTAAACGCACTGCGTGAAACGGCTCGCGCGATTGACGCGGAAGTGGTTGCAATCAGCCGGGTCGACCTGCAAGGCAATCAGAATTCGGCAAAAGTGCTGAGCTACGACGCCAATCACAAGACGCCGGACAGTTTCAGCGGTTTCGACTTCTGCATCGCGCCTGCCATCTGCGGCAACAACATGAGCCGGGCTAAACTGGGGTCGGCTTGGTTCGGCGACCTCGATGACCTTTCCGAATACGAACATCTGTCAGAGTTCTATGCGTTTCGCAGATTTCACGAGTCCGTTTCCATTTTGCTGGAAAGGCAAAATGGTGTCGCCGACTTTCTGGAATTGCATTTCATCCACCCTATCTCTTCGGCCGTGGTAGATATTCTGAGCGTTCTGGGCCATGTTCTGTCGGATTGCTGGAAGAAAAGATCTCTTGGTCGGTTTTCCGAAGCGAAGCTGAAAAACACGCGCCGAAAGCTTATCAAGAAAGAACCAAAAAGCATTTTGTCTTTGGACAACCCTTGTCGGCTGAGTCGCTCGGAATATCGGGTTTGCCTGTTACTGGCGCGGGGATTGAACAACAACGCCTTGTTGTCCGAGTTGTCGATTTCAATTTCGACACTGCGTACACATCTTCGCAATATCTACGTCAAAACAGAAACGTCATCTCAACCCGAATTGATCCATGATTTGCTGACCCCGATGGTCAAGCGCCAATCGCCAACTGCGGGTAGCGAAAATGTCGCCTGAAGTCGCGCAGCTCGCCCCTCTGATCGTCATTACTCCGCTTTTGGCTGCAATGGCATGGAATGACCTAAAGAACCTCAAGATATCCAATAAGCTGGTGATGATGATGCTCGCCGCTTTTGTCCTCTCCGCGCCCGTGTTTCTATCGTTCCACGAGACGGTGTACCGTGCGGTCTTCGGCGTTGGCGTTTTTGTCGTTGGTTTTCTTGGTTTCACGCTACGCCTGTGGGGTGGAGGGGACGTAAAGGCAATCGCCGCGCTGACATTGTTTGTGCCCAGCTACTGTCTTTTGCTGTTCTTTTACACTTTCACCCTGTCCATGGTCGTGGGCATGATGTTTGTGATCACAAGCCGCTCGATAATTGGATTTCCGGAATGCCGCTGGCTCGCGTTGCGGCCAAAAGCCGGCTATCCGATGGGTGTATCGATAGCTATGTCGGGTGTATTATTGCCCTTGGTTGCGATGGGTTTGGGGTAGTACTATCCAGGATGGTCTTAGGCCTCATAGCCAATAAATAACGGTTACTAGAGTGCTAGGGCAGAAAGGAAGGCCTTTAGGTGTCTGTCGTAGCAGGTGGCAACGCGTCTCCAGTCTTTCAACCGGCCAAACATGATCTGAGGTGGTGTGGTAAGCACCACATCGCTTTGTGAGTTGTGAGGAAAATTCATTTTGCGGTTTTCAAGATGTTGGCGACAGCGCTTAGGCAATAAAGGTGTTGGGGTTGAACCGACAAACAGCACCGTGTCGGAGCCGAATGATCGCTTTGCGATAGAAAGGCTCTCCAATTTGCGTCTGAAGAGAATGTCCGGTTGTCGCCCAAATTGATGAATGCTGCGTAACGAACCAGTGTCCAGTTTGGGCTCCAATGCGGTCGTTCGCTGCAACCGGTTCAAACGTCGGCTGTGCGGACTTTCCCAACTTTCATTCTCGCTGTATCGCAAAGTCTAAGCCAGTTCCTTTTTATCGCGCCAACTCTTCCAACATCTGACACGACACAGAGCCTGCTCGGCAATTTGCTGTCAGTTCTATAAGTGCGGCCTCCAATGCTCTCAACTCGGCGATTTTGGAGCGAACCTCGTCCAGATGGCGGGTGCCGATATGCCGAACGGCGGCGCAGTCTTCGTTTTCGCCTTCTGACAACGACAAAAGATTTTTGGCCTCAGCAATTGTGAAGCCAAGATCACGGCATCGCCTGATAAACCGGAGACGCCCAACGTCCTTTTCGGAGTACACACGTCTCCCGTTGGAAGCGCGGCGCGGCAAGGGCACGACACCTTCTCGTTCGTAATAGCGGATTGTTTCTATAGATACGCCGCTCTGCCTTGCCGCTTCACCAATCGCGATCATGTGAACTTTTTCCTCATTGATCCTGTAGTGACTACAGGATGCATATTGGCTCTTATGAAAACAAGCATCGAAAACACGTCCGGCGAAAGCGACCAGGGTCCAAGCCGCATCCTGATCAGTGCCGCTGGCCTGCTGGCATTTGTGTCTGCCTCTTGCTGTGTCTTGCCTATTGGCTTCTCGATCATCGGCCTTGGCGGTACGTGGCTGTTATATCTTGGCCCGTTTGTGGCATATCGCGTTCCAATCGTGCTCGCCTTGGGCTTAGTTCTTCTTTGGGCATGGTACAGAGTTTGGAAAAGGTGGGCGTGTGTGTCCCACCGGCGCTCTACTCTCGCCATTTTGATTGCCACAAGTGCATCATTCCTTGTGGCGGCCACCGCTCCTCTTTGGGAAGCAGAAGCCACACGCACGATGTTTTCGTTGTGGAGGGCGTCCCGGTCATGACGAAATCTCTTTGGGCAAGCTATGCAGGATCAATTTCTGCTTTGGGCGTAGCAACGTGCTGCGTGCTGCCAATGACGATGATGTTGTTGGGGCTCGGCGGAAGTTGGTTGGCGGTGTTTGGAAGGATTGCTGCTGCGAGCTACTACGTACTGGCGGCAGCATCCATAATGCTACTATTCGCTTGGGTTATCGCAGCCCGAAAAGGGACGCTGGCGCACCTGAAAGGATGGCTGGTTGGAAGCACCATATTGACCATCCTCGCTTGGATTATCGTTTTCAACGAAGCCCAAATAAACGACTACCTCATAACTTTGATGTGACGATATGAATGATCTGAATGTGACCTTGGAAAGCAAAATTACTTGCCCTAAGTGCGGCCACGCAACCGTCGAAACGATGCCGACCGATGCGTGTCAGTGGTTCTATGAATGCGCTGCCTGCAATACCGTTTTGAAGCCGTTGCCAGGGGATTGCTGCGTTTTCTGTTCCTACGGCACCGTCGCTTGCCCGCCAATCCAAGAGGGAAATACTTGTTGCGGGAGATGTCTGCGTTGGGCTCAACGCAGTCACCTGAGTCTTTCAGTCAGATGACGGCTTAGGAACGGATAGCGGTCATTGTTGGTGGTCATTCCGAGGAAATTCGCCTGAGGGTCTGCATTGACCGGCAGCGGACGTTCGCTGAAATCTGCTGAACGGCAGAATTGCGGACTTTGCCGCCATTGGCCCACTTTCACCGGAAGACCGCACACAAGCCGAAGCAGACAGTCACAAATAGACTTTGCAAACACAGCGAGGCGGGCAAAGTCGCCAATCGCGGCGGTCAAATCTGAAGAGTTTTCAATTGGAAAGGTGCGCGGAGTGCCGAGGTGAGTTCACTCCGCGCGACACTCATTCAAGTGCGTTCTTGTAGATCACCCCATCCTTCATGATGAAATCGATGTTGTTCGCGTAGTCGACGAGGATAGTCACGTCTTCAACTGGATTGCCGTCCACTAGTAGAATATCGGCATAAGCTCCCTCCGATATCACGCCCAACGGGCCATCAACGTATGGATTAAGCTTTCCTGAAAGCGCGAGCAATTCAGCAGTCTTGGACGTTGCCTGAACCAGTATTTCATAAGATGACCAGACCTCTGTCCGATACTGGAATTCATCGTTCTGTTTCGAAAGCGCAACTGGGTCTCCAATAATGTCTGTTGAGAATGCGACCTTTTCTATTCCGAAGTCCTTGATTAGCTTCATCTGGTTTCTAGCACCGGCTTGGACACTGAGAAACTTTGCCCCAGCACTAGGGCCGAGTGCTTTTGCTACTGTTTCTTCGTCCAGCCCCAGCAACGAGTAGAAGGGGACAATCCAAGCGTCGGCATCCTTGATTGCTTGTGCAGAGACTTCGGTCATTAGCTGTCCGTGTTCGATGCTGATTACGCCAGCTTCTAGTGAGCGCAGGATCGAGTCATCATTATATGCGTGGACCATGACATAAGTGTCCCAGTCCGCTGCGGCCTTAACCGAGGCTTCAAGCTCCTCAGGCAAGCCCTGTACAGTGTGCAGTGGGTCAACCGAAGAAGACACGCCGCCGCCAGCCATAACTTTTATTTGCGTAGCGCCGAGCCGCAGCGCCTCTCGCGTTGCACGCAGTACTTCTGGCACGCCATCCGCTAGGAACTCTACATGCTGATTAAAGAATGAGGGCTGCGCTCCAATAAAGTTGGGGTGCGGTTCGGTGTAAACGCGATGTTCTCCATGACCCGATGTTTGAGAGATCACAGGTCCAGACGGGTATATTCGTGGGCCGACGGCCTTTCCTCGATCAATTGCTTTTTGCAGTCCAATGGCAGGGCCTCCAGCATCCCGGACAGTTGTGAAGCCACGCAGCAACATTTTTTCTGCTTCTGACGTGGAAACAGCGCCCCAATACATCCAATCAAAGTTATCTCTTAGATCAGCCACAGGCTCAGTTATTGCCATATGTACGTGGGCATCGATCAGGCCCGGCATCAGAGTTCTGCCTCCACCGTCGATTATCCTAGCGTTGGCTACTACAAGGCGTTCAGACGATACCTCTGCGATCAGATTATCGACTACCATGACATTCGCGTTCTCAATTCTCTCTGAATTCACGCCGTCAAAAACATGCACGTTAGTAAAGAGTATTGGAAAGCTAACCTCTTGTGCGAATGTCGGAGCGGAAAGAAGTCCCGCAAAGATAACCAAGGCTGCACTTCTTGACAGTGCTCGCTTGAAACGCAGCTCAAAGGGAAAGTTCATTTTCCGATCTCCAGCTAAAGGATGTCCAAGTTGGCGATCATGCTATCAAGGTTTTTGAGAATTACTCATTGTCATTTGAGGACAATTTCAATTTTCTCTGTCCAGTAAAGATAACTAGGATGACATATGTGCGCTCAGGCTTCTCAAGTGACAATCCCAGTCATGCAGTCAAAATTTTTGTCAGCGGTAGTGGGTCGAGCTTGCGAATTGGGCGCCCACAGAGAAAAGGTCTTGGAAGGCTGCTTACTCAGGTCAGAAGTTTTATCTGGTCCTACCCAACCAATTCCTAGCGCATGTGTGTATCGCGCGTCCACCCGTGCCGCCAGACTTTCAAAAAAGCCATATCTTTGCGCAGAGATTGCTAGTCAATTTGATTGGAGTGACGGTTTCGTCCCACCTGAAACTTTGAGTTACACGCCTAGCTTGGGAGACCTGCTCGTTGCTTGGCTTCAGTTTGTGGAAGCCGTGCAAATTTCAATGAATTACACAATGACGATTGAAGATGGACGGGCCATATTGATGGGTCGCCGGATGCTTCAAGCTTCTCAACCTCCGGGCCAAGCAGACGCATGGGATATTGTTGCATGGTCTGAAATGCTGAAGACGAGATTGGGGCCAGTATGGAACAGCGCATTGGTAGAAGCACTTGTCTTTGATCCGAAAGCGATCCCGCCAACTTTTATTCCAAAAAGTCAGGTTCAAAAATGCGATGCATGGGGCCTCAGTATGTCGTTCCCCGCGTCTTGGTTGATGCAGCAGTCAAAATTTGAACGAAACGAGGCGACGGAAGCGGACAGCCCCATTCAAAAAGTACTCGACTTGGCCGACTTGTTCTCTGTGATTGACTACTCCGCATGGCCTGGCTTGGACGGATTTGCAAAATTCATCGGTTTGCATCCCAAAACGCTTCAAAGAGAACTTGCAAGACACGGCACGACAGGAGCAAATCTCGTAGACAGCGCGAAAATGCGCCAGGCGGAGCAATGGCTGACCGAGGGGCGCCTTTCTATAACAGATATCGGAAAGAACTTGGGCTACAAAAACCCAAGTGCGTTTACACGAACGTGTCGCCGTTGGTTTGGTTCGTCGCCTTACCGGTTAAGGCACGACCTCGATGTTCGATGAAATGCTCGTGAAGTAGGTCCGCTTTTCGAGCAAAATCTGAGAATAATAAATTACGAATTGATTATACAAAATGTTGGAGTATCCTATGCTGCAGCAACCACATATAGATTGACTATTCAGGAGGGGATGGTGAAAGTTCTTAGATCAGCTGTTGCAACTGCACTGACTGCAACGCTGGTAACATGCCCCAATTTGGGCGCAGCAGACCAAGTCTCGGAACAGATAGAAGCGCTTCTACGGTCAAATACGAATGCGAGTAATACACTTTCAAACAGCAAGAGTTTGGACGCAGAAATCCTTGTACCTCGTTTCTATACGGCTAGAGAATTTACGCCGGCTTGGACCGGTTTTGAATTGGTTGACGAGCTTTTTGAGGAGTTGGACGGAGCAATTGATCAGGGTTTTACGCCGAGTGACTTCAAACTAGAAGAGCTTCGATCCGCATTCAAAGCCTCACAGGATGGCGATGCCTCCAGTCGAGCTTTATTCGATATTCTGGCGACTGACGCGGCCGTAAAACTCGTACACCACTTGGTGTTTGGAAAAGTCGATCCAAATGCGCTAGACGACGCTTGGAATTTCTCAAAGCCAGTAATACAACAAGACCCTTCCGTTGTATTGAGCCACTATCTTCAAGATGAAGGCTTCAGCGCTTTAATTGAACGCATCGATATCGACAACGCGCAATATACGATGCTCGTTGATGCTTTGAGCAAATACAGAGCTATCGCATCAAAGGGAGGCTGGAACACAGTCCCCGAAGAAACGGTTCTGAAGCCGGAAATGGTGGATCCTGCCGTCGCCGAACTGCGCAAAAGGTTAGCGACAGAAGGCTACGATGGAACAAATGAATTTCCAGAAATCAGCCAAAGCGGTATAAATCCAGCTTGGGTTTATGACGATCATTTGGTGCGACAGGTAAAAACCTTTCAAAATCGTCACGGCTTGGAGGCAGATGGCGTCGTTGGTGGTAAGACCTTCGCGTCTCTCAACAAACCTGTTGAAGATCGCATAGATAAATTGCGGCTCAGCCTGGAACGAGGCCGCTGGCTCATGCGCGAAATCGACGAAGAGTTCGTGCTGGTAAACATTGCAGGCGCTCGTACTTACTTGGTCACGTCCGATGGGACGCTTTGGACCACTCGGTCGATCACAGGATCAGCCTACCGAAAAACCCCAGTGTTCCGAGATGAAATTGAATACATGGAATTCAATCCGACTTGGACTGTTCCCGCCTCGATTTTTCGGAAGGATAAGCTTTCGCGCATCCGCAAGGATCCAGCCTATCTGGCGCGCAACAATTACGTAGTTCGGAACAAAGACGGGCAGACGATTCCTGCCAACGCTGTGAAC
The DNA here is from genome assembly GCF_013032505.1 of Ruegeria atlantica. GTDB lineage: Bacteria > Pseudomonadota > Alphaproteobacteria > Rhodobacterales > Rhodobacteraceae > Ruegeria > Ruegeria atlantica_F. The sequence goes on along the minus strand of NZ_WQCG01000001.1, from coordinate 1,229,662 downwards.
TGGGGGGCAAAGAACCCCGACGTCACTTTGGTTCAGCAGCCGGGCCCAGACAATGCGTTAGGTTTAGTCAAGTTCATGTTTCCCAATAAATACGCAGTGTACTTGCATGATACCAACGACCGCAGCCTTTTCGACCGAAATGAGCGGAACCTCAGTTCCGGCTGCGTTCGCCTTGAGTATCCGTTCGAATTTGCCAGCCTTTTGATGGAGGGAGAGCCGGACTGGAGTCGGCAAAAAATGCAATCCATTCTGGATAGCGGGAAGACAACGCGAGTTAACCTACCCGAGCCCATGCCGGTCCTTTTGACCTATTGGACTGCTTGGGTCGAAGATGGGGCCGTTCATTTCCGCGAGGACCCTTACGAGCGCGATGCTCGGATACTTGCGGCTTTGGACCGATGAACACGTCATCCTAAAAGAGATGCGCAATTTTAAGCGTGCTAAATTGCCAGTAGGATTGGTGACTTCTAATTGGCGGAAATTCGAAGCAGTGTGAGCTGCAATAGGGGAGCACATGAGGGTTTGGCTGGTTAGGATAGTCGGGTTTGTTGCATTTCTCGCATTCGCCGCAGTCGCTTTTGTTTGGCTGTTGCTTGCGGCTCCACTGTTCTCCGATATGCGGCGTGAACTTGTTGAACAAGTTCTTTCGAAACAAATTGGCCGGCCACTGTTGATCAACGATGACGTGAGCGTAGCGCTTGGACGCATTAGTCACATATACGTCGGTGGGGTGGTCATTCCGAGCCAAACAATGCCGGAGTCACCTCTTGTAGAATTGAACTTTCTGGAACTGGAGCTGGACATTGCCGCTTTGACCAACCGGCGTCTACATTTTGACAATCTGGTAGTGGAAGGGCTCCAAGCAAATCTTCTTACAGCCGCAGACGGCACAACAAGCTGGCGAAAAGGCAGGCCGACAACCAAGCCAGCTTCCGAGGAAACAGTACCAGCGGTTGATCAAAAAGACGTCGCTAGTGTTGATAGTACCGATGAGATCGACACCGAAAGCAGTGGAATCCTGAACTTTCTGAGCGACAAGAACGTCAGTTTCAAGTCAATCGGGCTAAACATCGACGACAAGGTCTCGGGCTTCTCGTTTGTGTTTGACCTACAGTCACTTGCTCTTGAACAAGCGGATCATGGACAAAGAACGAAGGTCTCTGGTTCCGGATCCGTCAACGGTCAGGGCTTCCAAATCGAAGGCGACTACCCGCACGCCGCACCGTTTACGACGCGCGCCAGTTTTGGCGAAATGACCGTAAGCTTCGATGGTGAGCCTTTCTCGGAGGACGAAGGTGGTGGCTATCGAGCTGTATTGGAGATGGACACCGGTGAATTCGGTGATTTTCTAGATGTCATCGGATTGGAACGCGTTTTGGAAGGCAATGGCCAGTTGCAGGCAGAACTCGTGTCTCAGGACGCCCTGAAGATCGAGGCGTTTACAACCACCGTAAGCCTGGAGGATGGACAGAATCTCGAAGCTGAAGGTTCAATAGATGACCTCTACACCGCTCAGGGCGTTGATCTGCTTTTCAACGCTCGGCTTCATCCTGAAGGACAGCCGCCGCCAGCAGCAAAAAGTATCCAAGAGCTGAAATTCACCGGCTTTGAAATGCATATGGTTGGATCCCTGGCTTCCTTCGAGTTCGAGAAGCTACTTTTTCAAACCAATGCGTTTGACCAAGGGTTAGACGTAATCGGTCCAGCCTCTATCGAAAGCATTCGCCGCATGCCAGACGGCCGGCTCGCCATGCTGGGCATCGCGCTGCAAGCCGGGCCAATTGAAGAGCCTGTCCTGAAAGCCGAAGGTGAAATCCTTAATCTGCTTCAGCTTCAGGACGTAACTTTCGATGGTGTGCTGAACGGACCCGCCAAGTTGATTTTGCCCAACCTTGATGAAGACTATGTTAACCAGTTCGGCGGCATCAAAGCCGATTTCAACATATCCAATGCGGGCGGGCCGGTTTCACTCAACAGGTTTAATGCGACCACTTACGGCACCGATCTCTGGGCGCTCGATCTCGCACTATCTGTCAACGAGCTAAGAGGGCTTGCCGGTCTCGATTTCGACGTGGAATTGGACATCGACGACAGCGCCGAGTTTCTGACCGCGCTCAATCTGCAACCTGTCGAAATTGGCGCATTGGCTATCAACGCTGAAACCTCTAGGCAGGGCGAAGACTTTGATGCTGCAATCCAGTTCGAAGCCGGGTCTTCGCATCTTCTTGCAGCTTTGGATGCACAGTTTCCCGAGGGCGCTTCTGTAGTTTGGGGCAACATCACGAGCGAAAAGCTCGATCTCAATGACCTGAAGAACCTGACTGCCGTACTGGATCAACTGAAAAGCTTGGTAGGAGAGGCCTCAAAGGTACCTGAATCCGAAGTTCAGCCTTTGGTTTTGCCGAAGAAGACAGGCGTCCAGCCCTTGGTGCTGCAAAAGGAAAAAGGGAAACCTGCCGATCTTCTGGATGTGCAACGCGTGCTGCGAGAAGCTGACGTCGAGGTACAGATCGAATTCAAAGAGATTGTAGGCCAAAGAGGCGTAACATCTGTTTCCAGCCAATTGTCTGCAAGAGACGGAACCGTGGATTTCGGCCCCCTTCAGATGACTTATGGTGGCGGAAACTTCAGCCTTCGGGCGGTCATGGACCTGGTAGATTCACCCGATTGGCTTTCATTGTCGGGATCGACCTCGGGCTGGGAATTCGGTGAGATCCTTGATGAATTGGGAATAGGTATTGATGCCTATGGACGTTTGAGCGGTGAGTTCAACGTTTCTGGCAGCACCTCCTCGGGCAAGGCCTTCATCAACTCGATGCGCGGCAACGCGTCTTTGTCGATGTCGGAGGGTTATATCAGCACCAGCCTATTGGAACTGGCGGGGCTGGGCATTTTCCCCTGGCTGTTTTCAGAGGAGTTCAGACAAGGCTACACCGACATCACTTGCGTGGTTGCCCCGGTTGATATCCAAGCCGGGCAAGTCAGTTCAAACTCCATCGTCATTGAAACAGGATCAGTTCAATTGGTGGCCAGGGGACAAGTGCACTGGCTGAACGACACCATTGCGATTAGAGCTGAGCCGCGGCGCGTTGGCAAACCCCTATCTCGAAGCGCTTGGCCCTTTGATGTGACTGGCCAGCTTTCGTCGCCAAAGTTCAAACTGGATGTTGGTGGGTCCAGAAACAAGGCTCCGGAAGGCGCCAATGCTATGCCTGGCGACAGGCAACCTTGTGTGCCGGACGTCAATCAATTGCAATAATTGGACGCTACCTAGTTCTTTAGTGGTTCCGGCTGTTCAGCCTGACACGCCAGAACAGCCTCAATAGCTTTGGCAGACCCGCTGAGATCGAGTTCAACCTCGGTCCCACTTTCACCAATAATCGTAACACTCTGGCGTTTTCCAAACTCGGTTACAAACGCCGGGTTGTCGAAAAAGGCGTAGCCACCGGGCACGCCATTCTTGAAGGTACCCACCGCTTCGCCTTCGAATCTCGCATCACCAAAATCGAACTGTACGATCCCGGTCGCCCCGTCCTCGATTTGAACCCAGGCCGGATTAAAAGCGGCAAAAAAGCCGCCGGCCTGATTGGGTGCTGCGCCGATTTCAACGGTCATGTCATTTTCAAAGGGCTTCCACGCGAGGCAGCCGTCTCCCTTTTCGGGATCAATCAGGATTGTCCAGTCGCCGGATTCACCCCACCGTTCCATACCAGCGGCATGAAGAACGCTTGCACAACACAAAGCCATTGTTGTCAGAACATACCTGTACATTTGGGACCTCAGAACTGTTTTGAAGGTTAGCCCATCCTATCGATCAAGAAAGATCAATCAAACGATACAGAAAAAGCTTTATCAGGACCCAAGTTGTCGGAGCGCAACCGCGAAGCCTGCTTCCTGCTCATAGCCGCATACGCTGCCATTGGAAGGAATGCCCGGTTTGACCAGTCTACTGGACTTTGCAAAGTCCGCTTTCTGCGCATTGCTGTTATTGGGGCATCGCGCAGCATCGATCAAAGTGGGCTCGATGCGGTCGTTTGCAGAATTTTCCTCAAAGTCTGCTCTGCGGACTATACTGCCGATAAGTCAGATTGTTGGGACGTGTGATAACGGCCCATAGCCGACTTTGAGCAGATTGATTGATATCTGCTATCGTACCCGCATTCCGGACATTGGCCACAGCTACACCATTGGCCTCACGGGGTCCGACAGAACAGCGGCTCTGTCAACATCAATCCAAAGGCACACACAGACGGTCCGAAACAGCCTTGTTTTGTAACTGCATTTCAATTCAACTGGAAACAGTGAGTTGCCGACGTGTCGGTTTCACCAGATGGAGAGCGCGAAATGAACCACTCCGGCGATCACCGTGTGTCGAAACCAGTTGGAACGAACCAGGCTCTGGACCGGATCGTCGACGCCATAAACACAATTCCCGAGGGCTTTGCCCTGTATGATTCCGAAGATCGTTTGGTTCTGGCGAACGAGACGTATCGCAAGATGCTGTATCCGGGGCACGAAGATTTGGTGAAACCGGGGATGACGTTCGAACAGGTCGTTCGCAAAGCACTGTCGCTCAACGTGATTGCAGATGCGATCGGACGAGAAGAAGAATGGCTGGCGCAACGGCTGAAACGTCACGACAATCCGGAAGGCACCCAGCTGCAAAGCCGGGCATCCGGGGGCTGGATCAAGATCAGCGAGCGGAAGACCCATGATAACGGAACCGTTGCGATCTACAGCGATGTGACCGAACTAAAGAAGGTCGAAGCCCGCAATGCCGAGCTTGCTCAGATCCCTGAGGAAAACCCCAATCCGGTTATGTGCATCAGCAGCGACGGAAAGCTGCTCTTTGCGAATAAAGCCAGCGACCCGATGTTGAAAGCGTTGAACCTGAAAGTCGGTGCAGCCGTTACAAAAGAATGGCTGGCACGCGTCAGGAAAGGGCTTGAAGAGAACGAAAGGCAGGATTTTGAATGCCATGCTGGCGGCATGGTCTATTCGTTACTTCTCTGGCCAGTGCCGGATGCCAAACATGTCAATATGTACGGGCGGGACGTTACGCAGCTGAAGCGAGCAGAAAAGCGGATGCAAGAACTGGCGCGTATTCCTGAAGAGAACCCTAACCCGGTCTTGCGCATCACCGATAAGGGCAAATTGATCTACGCCAACAAGGCAAGTATTCCACTGATTGAAGCGCTGCAATTGAAGGTTGGCGACCGAGTGGGGACTGGTTGGCGCAAACGAGTCACCAAAGGTTTGAACGAGGATCAACGCCAAGATTTCGAATACGAGGCAGGTGGTCTGATCTATGCCCTGCTACTATGGCCGGTTCCGGAGGGGGGCTATGCGAATATCTACGGTCGGGACATTACCACCCAGAAGCAGGTGGAAAGCGAACTGCGCGTGGCAAAAGACAATGCTGAAGCGGCCAATAAGACCAAGAGCACATTCCTTGCCAACATGAGCCACGAACTCCGCACCCCATTGAACGCGATCATCGGATACAGTGAGTTGATGCTTGAGGAAGCTATCGATCAGAATGATGAGACGAACCTGAGTGATCTTCAGAAAATCCAATCTGCCGGAAAGCATTTGCTTGCCCTGATTAACGACATTCTGGATTTGTCCAAAATCGAAGCCGGAAAGATGGAGTTCAATCTGGAAGCATTCGATGTCTTTCAAATGATCAAAGATGTCGGAACAACGGTGCGACCGCTGGCCGAAAGAAATAACAATACTCTGAAGATTGTGTGCGCCGAGAACATCGGGGATATGGTTTGCGATCTGACCAAGGTGAGACAAGCATTGCTCAACCTTTTGTCCAACGCCTGCAAGTTTACCGAAAACGCTACAATCACGCTGTCCGTCCAAAGATCGAAGGAACAGGATCAGCTGGAATTTTCAGTCGCCGATCAAGGCATCGGCATGTCGCCCGAACAAGTCGACAAAGTTTTCGAGGCGTTCACTCAGGCAGATTCCTCCACTACCCGCAACTATGGTGGTACCGGTCTAGGGCTGTCGATCACCAAGGTCTTCTGTGAACAGCTGGGGGGTGACATTCACTGCGCCAGTACTCTCGGCGACGGGTCAACCTTCACAATTCGTCTTCCGAGCGTCTGCAGAGATCCGTCGGCAGACCCGCTGCGCGAAAGAGGGGAGTCCGCGGACGATCCGGACAGCGGTTCAAACGCGCCACTGGTACTGTTGGTAGATGACGACCCGACGGTGCATGACCTTTTGGGGCGGCGGCTGCGCAGGGAAGGATACCGCGTTCTTGCCTCGACCAAGGGTGACGAAGCATTGGAATTGGCGCGCAAATTCAGGCCTGACGCAATCACCTTGGACGTATTCATGCCCGAGATTGACGGCTGGGCGGTGTTGTCCAAGCTGAAAGACGATCCGGACATGGCGGACATCCCGGTGATCATGCTGACATTCGCAGAGGACCGCACGCGCGGGTTGTCGCTGGGTGCCAGCGAATATCTGGGAAAACCAATCGACACGGTTGCACTTCTGAACGCGCTGAAAGAGCATTGTCCGCCCCGGCCGACGCCCCGCGCTCTTATCGTCGAAGACGAGGCCGTAACCCGCGAAATGATCTGCCGTGTTCTGGGCAAAGAAGGCTGGCAGATCGAGCAGGCCGTCAACGGACTGGACGCCCTTCAACATCTTTCTGCATCCGTACCGGACGTCATTTTGCTGGATCTCATGATGCCCGAGATGGACGGGTTTGAATTTCTGGCGGGGATGAGGAAGAACCCGGACTGGAAAGACATACCTGTCATCGTTGTCACCGCAAAGACCCTGTCAAACGAAGATCGCGCTCGATTGAGCGGCTCGGTCGAGACACTGATCAGCAAAGACGGGGATGAAATTGAAACCATCCTCAACGAGTTGAAGGACATTCTGGTCAAACACCGGCCTGCCCCTGCAAAGGAAACTTAAGTTTTGAACGGCAGCCCAGAAAACGAAGCACAAAACACACAGGCAGTGTGGCTAGCCAATTTGCGACAAAACCTCATCTCTCCGGTCAGCGCCATTGTCGGATTTTGTGAGTTGCTTCAAAGCGAATCCAGGCGGCTGAATCTGGATGAGGTTGTCTCGGATCTGGACCGGATTTCTCAGGCGACAACGGAACTGAAGGCCTTGGTGGATCAGCTTTTGCACCCTGAGATGGCGACGAAGCTGACGGTCAGCGGCGATGAAGGCGTGAAACGGCTTCGCCACGACCTGCGTACACCGATGAACGCGATCAAAGGCTACAGCGAAATGATGCTCGAGGATCTGCCGGATCTGGACGCAGAACATCTTGAGCAGGACTTGCTTGGGCTCTTGGACCACACCGAGACCTTGCTACAACGTATCGGCACACTCTCGGGTTTGTACGGTGATGCCCTCAATTTCTCTGAACCACCACACGAAACGGCCGCGATGTTCGCCAATCTGGCGCGGAGCATGCAGCCCCTGACTTCAATCGCCGATACATCCGGATCTACCGGTGATATCCTTGTCGTCGATGATGCCGAAGCCAACCGGGACTTGCTGGCCCGCCGGTTAAAACTGGACGGGCATCGCGTCTGGACCGCCGACGGCGGCTATTCCGCTCTGGAGAAAATGTCTTGCCAGCCGTTCGATCTGGTACTGCTTGATTTGATGATGCCGGATATCAACGGTTTTGAGGTCTTGGTGCGTTTGAAACAAGATGACGCCCTTCATGATATCCCCGTCATTATGATTTCTGCCCTTGATGAGATCGAAAGCGTCGCGCGCTGCATCGAAGCCGGTGCCGAGGACTACCTGCCCAAACCCTTCAACCCGATCCTGTTAAAAGCCCGGATCAGCGCGGCGCTAGAGAAAAACCGCTGGCGAAAGCGCGAACGCCAGTACCTTGAGATGATGGAAGCGGAAAAGCAAAAATACAAAGACCTTCTGCTTAGCATTCTGCCTCAACAGATCGTGACGCGCCTTAACCACGGCGAGGCTACAATCGCCGACCGCCACAACGACGTCACCGTGCTCTTTTCCGATATCGTCGGCTTCACCGAGATGTCGGCCAGGCTGGCTCCGGCGCAGGTGGTTTCCTATCTGAACCGGATTTTTTCGGGGTTCGACAAAACGGCGACGGAACTGGGCGTTGAAAAGATTAAGACGATAGGTGATGCGTATATGGTGGCCGCCGGAGTGCCGGATGGTCGTGAAGATCATGCCGAGGTGATCGTCGATATGGCGCTCCGGATGCTCGATCAAGTCGAGGCGCTGAACCTTGAAATGGACCACCCGACGCATATCCGGGTCGGCGTACATACCGGGCCGGTGGTTGCCGGTATCATCGGATCACACCGTTTCCTTTACGATGTCTGGGGGGACACTGTTAATTTTGCCAGCCGCCTTGAATCAACGGGCGCGCCGGGCCGGGTGCAAGTTTCTGAGGCCACCGCCAGACGGGTCGAACATCGCTTTGACATCTCTGAACCTGTCGAAACAAGGGTGAAAGGCAAGGGTCAGATTAGAACCTACTATGTCACCCAACGCAAAACGGCGGCGGATTGAGCGGTTCTTCCTCAGGTTGTAGGCAGAAGATTCCCCATCTTGTCTAGCAAACGGCTCAACTCAACCGGTTTGGTGTCGAAGTCGTCGCAACCTGCTTCCAGCGCCTTTTCCCTATCACTGGCCATCGCGTGTGCGGTCAGGGCCACCACCGGAATCGACGCCGTCTCGGGCGCCGCCTTGATACGTCGTGTAGCCTCCCACCCATCAATCTCAGGCAGGCTCATGTCCATCAAAATGATGTCTGGACGTTCTTCTCCAGCCATTGACACGCCTTCCAGCCCGTCCTTCGCAACGACAACATGAAAACCTTTGCGTTCCAACCGGCGCGACAGCATATCGCTGTTCATTTCATTGTCTTCCACCAACAGGACTTTGGTCAAAATTTCCCCCTTGCGCTTCCGCATACTATGAACACCGAATGGCTCAAGAAGCATCTAAACTTGTATTCGAAGGTCGCGCTCTGATGACGGATCGTGCAATCTTTACTGGTCGGTATATTCTTTCATCAACTCTATACCACGCAATAAGTATTTAGCCGACTCAGTTCGACCCGCCCCCATTTGCCAATGATGGGCATGATCCGTAGCATTTTGTTAAGAGGCAGTTCACTTTATGAACCGACGGGAGGTCAAATGACCGCTTCGCGAAAAAAAACCTTCCAATTTGCACCCACAGAGAATGTCAGCTTGCCGCCCAGAGTGACGAATGCTGCTCTCATCATCTATGTCTGCTTTCGGCTCAGTGCAGTCATAGTCGCCAATAAGACGAATGCCCGTTCTGTCCGCAATGGGGACATTCGAACAGTTCCGATTGGAACAGGGACACTTTGATTGTTCAGTTGATTCTATTAGAAAATTGACAGCTTACTTTTCGGCCAAACTCCATTACTTGCCTGCGATTCAGCTGCAGATTTTTTGTTCAACAAAGATCAGTTGTCTGAAAAAAAACAAATCCTCTATTGACCGCAAATTCGGGATGAAATAGACCCGCTCGAGCTGAGCGGGCGTCGTATACTGGCTATTACCTCAGCCTTCCAAGCTGATGAAGCGGGTTCGATTCCCGCCGCCCGCTCCAAGAATTTTTCTCCGACATATAACCTACAAATCGACTATATGTATTCTAATATTGCATTGAAATAGTTTTGAAAGTAGTGACTAAGGCGCTTGCCTTCCAAGCTGATGAAGCGGGTTCGATTCCCGCCGCCCGCTCCAAATCAGCCCCGAAATTCTGCGTCAAATGGCCCTTTTAGGTGGTGTCATATATTGTGGTTCTTGACCCGGCTTGCCGTGGCCGCCAAGAAGCGAACACGAAATCGCGAATATGACGTAAGGGCCAAATATGGCGAACTCTGCCTCAGCCTCTCCCAAGGGCAAACCTGCACCCGGCGCCACGGAAGAGCGCGCAGGATCGCGGAAGATTGGCGTTCTGTCGTCTCTTTGGCCGTTTATGAAGCCGTATCGGGCCCTGATGATCGGCGCGGGACTGGCACTGGTGCTGACAGCCAGCATGACGCTGACCTTGCCGCTTGCGGTGCGTCGGGTCGTCGATAACTTTCGAATTGAAGATGGCGAGCTGCTGGATTGGTACTTTTTGGCGGCGTTGGGTATTGCCGCGATTCTCGCCATCGGAACCGGCATCCGCTATGCGCTGGTGACTCGGTTGGGGGAACGGGTCGTGGCCGATATTCGCAAGGCCGTTTTTGATCGCGTAATCGGGATGAGCCCTGAGTTTTATGAACGCATCATGACCGGAGAAGTTCTGAGCCGCATTACCACGGACACAACCTTGATCCAGTCGGTACTGGGATCATCCGTCTCGATCGCGCTGCGCAATTTGCTGATGTTCGTTGGGGGCTTGGTTCTGATGCTGCTGACCTCTGCCAAATTGACGGGCTTGGTGCTTTTGTTGATCCCGGTGGTCGTGGTGCCCATTCTGGTTCTGGGACGCCGTCTGCGGGTGATTAGCAGGGAAAATCAGGATTGGATCGCGGCCTCATCCGGCAATGCGGGCGAAGCGCTGAGCGCGGTGCAGACAGTTCAGGCCTTTACCCACGAGCAAGCCAGCCAAAAGCAGTTCGGCGATATGACCGAAACCTCGTATATCGTATCGCTGCGTCGAATTCAGACCCGCGCCGTTCTGACGGTTATTGTCATCTTCCTCGTATTCTCAGGCATTGTCGGTGTGCTGTGGATGGGTGCCAATGACGTGCGCGATGGAGTGATGACCGAAGGTGTTTTGATCCAGTTCGTAATTTATTCGGTCATTATGGCCGGCTCAGTCGCAGCCCTGTCCGAGATTTGGAGCGAACTGCAACGCGCCGCTGGCGCGACCGAGCGTTTGGTGGAATTGCTGAATGCTGAGGACACGGTAACCGACCCGGTCAAGGCGGCGTCTTTACCCACACCTGTCCTGGGTGAGATACGTTTTGAAGATGTGACCTTCCATTATCCGGCCCGTCCGGATGTCGTGGCATTGGATCATCTGACGTTGTCGATCCAACCGGGAGAAACAGTGGCTTTTGTTGGGCCATCGGGTGCAGGCAAAACGACGGTCATCCAGATGATCCAGCGGTTCTACGATCCGGACGCAGGCCATGTCCGCCTGGATGGTGTTGATCTGCGCGATCTCGACCGGTCCGATTTCCGGCAGCACATGGCACTGGTGCCGCAGGACCCAACCATCTTTGCAGCCTCGGCTCGTGAAAATATTCGGTTTGGGCGTCTGGACGCCACTGACGCCGAGGTTGAGGCAGCAGCGCGCGCAGCCGCAGCAGATGAATTCATTTCGAAACTACCCGAAGGGTATGACAGCTTTGTCGGCGAGCGTGGTGTAATGCTGTCGGGTGGTCAGAAACAGCGCATCGCGATTGCCCGTGCGATCCTGCGAGATGCGCCGGTTCTGCTGTTGGATGAGGCAACTTCTGCCCTGGATGCCGAAAGCGAACGTGCAGTACAGGGAGCGGTTGATCAGATGCGGGCAGGACGCACCACATTGATCGTGGCCCACCGTCTTGCGACAGTCAAAAAGGCGGACCGGATCGTGGTGATGGAGGCCGGTCAAATCGTGGCTCAAGGCACGCATGAAGATCTGGTCGATCAGGATGGCCTATACGCTCGTCTGGCGCGTTTGCAATTCACCGACGGTGTCGCAGCGGAATAGCCTGACGTCGGGGAAGTCATTTTTGCGCCGCTGCGTAATTCTACAAATTTGGGCGTGGCCCCTCTAACCCGTCGCTTGCACCTGCGGGGTTTTGCTTCCATCTTGTTCTGGAAAAAACCGCGCAAGACGCGGGAGAAAAAACAGGGAGGAGTCACATGGCCTTTGTGGGTTTGGAAGACAAGGCGAGAATGGAGCAGGAAATGCCGTGGGAGGATCGGGACGTTCCGGTCACGTTCCACCAGTTGCTGTCACGTACGGCAAGCAAGTTTCCGAACAGTAATGCGGTCAGCTTTCAACTTATGTCTGGTCCGACAGACAAGGCAGAGACGCTGACCTGGTCGCAACTTCTGGGCAAGGTCAACCAGGCTGCCAATCTCTTCCGGTCGTTAGGGGTCGGTGAGAAAGACGTGGTGGCATATGTGCTGCCTAACTGTAACGAAACGCTGGTCACCATGATGGGCGGCGCGGTTGCAGGGATCGTGAACCCGATCAACCCGCTGCTAGAGCCCGAGCAGATCGCCGCAATCCTGCGCGAAACCGGCGCCAAGGTGGTTGTGACGTTGAAATCCTTCCCAAAAACGGATGTGGCGCAAAAGGTCGAAGAGGCAGTGCGCCACGCGCCCAACGTCAAAACCATTCTCGAGATTGACCTCAACCGCTATCTGACGCCGCCAAAATCCTGGCTGGTGCCGTTCCTGCGCCCAAAAATGGGTGACAAGGAAAAACTGGCCCATGCGGATTACAAGAACTTTAATAAAGAATTGGCCAAGCAGCCAACAACGCTGACCTTTGAAGACGGCAAGGAAGATCGCGTTGCCTGCTATTTCCACACCGGCGGCACAACCGGCATGCCTAAGGTTGCACAGCACAAATACTCGGGCCTCATCTACAACGGCTGGCTGGGGAGCACTCTGTTGTTCTCGGACGAAGACGTGATCATGTGCCCACTGCCCATGTTCCACGTTTTTGCCGTGCACGTGATCATGATGGCTGCTGTGTCGTCAGGCGCCCATGTGGTATTCCCAACGCCTGCAGGATATCGCGGCGACGGTGTTTTCGACAATTTCTGGAAATTGATCGAGCGTTGGAAAGTAACGTTCATCATCACCGTACCCACAGCGATTGCTGCCAAGATGCAGCGACCCGTGGATGCGGACATCTCAAGCGTGAAAACGGCGTTCTCAGGTTCAGCACCTTTGCCCGTCGAACTGTTCCGCCGGTTCGAAGAAGCGACCGGTGTGACCATCGTAGAAGGCTATGGGCTGACCGAAGCTACCTGTCTGGTTTCCTGCAACCCGGTGGACGGGGAAAAGAAGATCGGCTCGATTGGTATTCCGTTCCCATATACGGATGTCAAAATCCTGCAGGATGGCCCGGATGGGCCAAAGGAATGTGCCGCCGACGAAATTGGTGAGATCTGCATATCGAACCCGGGGGTTTATGCGGGCAATACCTATACCGAGGCGGACAAGAACGTAGATCTGTACCACTTCGACAAGTACCTGCGTACGGGCGATCTGGGTCGGTTTGACGAGGATGGCTACCTGTGGATCACAGGTCGCGCGAAAGATCTCATCATCCGTGGTGGTCACAACATTGACCCGGCTGAAATCGAAGAAGCCCTGCTGGGGCATGATGCCGTCGCCTTTGCCGGTGCCATCGGGCAGCCAGATGCCTATTCGGGCGAAGTGCCTTGCGCCTTTGTCGAACTGGTCGATGGTGCCTCGGTCTCCGAGAAAGAACTGATGGATTATTGCAACGTCCATGTCCATGAACGCGCGGCGCAACCCAAGCATATGACCATTCTGGACGAACTGCCCAAAACCGCTGTCGGAAAGGTCTTTAAGCCTGAGCTTCGCAAACAGGCGATCACGCGCATTTATAACGGCGCGCTGGAGGAAGCGGGGCTTGAGGCACGGGTCGTGTCAGTCATCGACGATAAAAAGCGCGGACTCGTTGCGCAGCTTGACGCGAAGGGCTCCTCAGAGGACGATGTCAGCAAAGTGCTGGGATCGTTCACCCGGCCGTGGGAGTGGGCTGCCTGACCGGGAGAGAGCATGGATTATGAACGTCTGATTGATGAAGAAACCTGGGCGTTCATAAAACGAACGGCTGAAAGCTATCCCGATGATGCGGTCGAACAGTCGATCGAAGATCAACGCCGGGTGTACGGCACGATGTGTCGCGACTTTCGCCAACCCCGCCCGCAGGGGGTCGAGACTGAGGACAGGCAGGCATTTGGCGTGCCTGTCCGTGTCTACAATGCGGGTCAGCCGACGCGAACCGTCACTTATTTTCATGGTGGCGGATTTGTTGTTGGAGGTCTGGACAGCCACGATGATGTTTGCGCCGAGATCTGCGCGCAGACTGGATATCGGGTTGTGGCTGTGGACTACCGTCTGTGTCCCGAACATGTCCACCCGGCGCAGTTTCAGGACAGCTGGAATGCGACAAACTGGGTGGCGCAGGAATTCGGCGACCCGATTGTCCTTGCGGGTGACAGTGCCGGTGGCAACCTGGCGGCCGCAGTCGCCCAATATGGGCGAGGTAAGTTGGACCATGTGCTGGGTCAGGTCCTGATCTACCCAGGTTTGGGTGGTGACAGCACGAAAGGGTCGTATATCGAGCACGCCCACGCACCGCTTTTGACGCTGGATGAGATTCAGTTCTACGAAAAAGTGCGTTGTGGTAGTGATATCCCGCAAGATGATCCGACCTTCGCGCCGCTTCACGACACAGATTTCTCGGGTCTGCCGCCGACCGTGGTGGTGACTGCAGATTGTGATCCGCTGCGGGATGATGGCGCCGCTTATTGCGACAAGATTTCCGCCGCCGGAGGGCAGGCGCATTGGATCAACGAACCGGGCCTCGTCCACGGCTATCTGCGCGCGCGGACCAGTGTAAAGCGCGCGGCAGACAGTTTTGAGAGGATTTCGGTCGCGATCGAGGCGCTGGGCCAGCAGATCTGGCCCTACGACTAACCCGTTACTTCAAGAAAGACTGTGCCTTCATCGTTTCAGCAATGGGCGCGCCCATGCGGTTCAGGATCGTGGGCGCTAGTTGTAGCTGATCGATCACCGTGTCGGCCTCGGGGCCTTCCGCGTCGCCAAAGTAGTACAGTGCCGTTTCCTGTTGCAGCGGGCTGCGCCCGCCGTGATGCCCGCGTTCGTCCTGACCGTGATCGGCGGTCACGATGACCTCATAGCCTAGTTGCCGCCAACGCGGGATGAAGGGGGCCAGCATCTCGTCTGCGACGAAACAGGCGTGGTCCATCTCCTCGCAATCATGGTAGAAACGGTGCCCCATACTGTCCAATGTGCAGGCATGCAGCAGGCCGTAATCCAGCCCATGACGCAGGCAAAGGTTGGTCAGAGTGGCATAGAGATCCACGTCGGACGGCGTCATCTGATTGGCTTTGCCATAGCCGGTCATGGTGTGAAAGCGGCCGTGGTTGATTGTCTTGCTCTCAGGCTCATCATATTCGATGTCGCGGACGTAATCGAACGGGTGGCGGTTGAAGAACTGTGACCAATAGCTGTGGGTGACCGCACCGGTTACACCACCAGCTTCACGGACCTGGCTGAAGACGTCCTGATGGCCTAGGCGAAAGACATTACCGTTGCCGGTACAGCCATGTTCCTGCGGAGTGACACCGGTGTGGATCGAGGCATAGCAGCTGGCGGACGTGGATGGCAAAACAGCGCGTAGTTTCCACACGCGCGCCTCACCGCTGTCGACCCAACCTTCAAGGTTACCGAACAACCGTCGGAAATTGCGCCACGGTACACCGTCCAGAATTATGAGTAGAAGTTTGCGGTCCATGTCATTGGCCTTTTGACTAGATATTTCAGGCGACCCTAGGGGATTCGCAATCAGGGGCCTGCCCGTTCGCGCCCCCAATAGCAAAATCCCGACACCTGTCTTTTTACAAGGTGTCGGGATTTCAATTTTTTACCGTATGGTCACGGAAAGGGCAGGGATCAGTTCCCGGCGCTTTCCATTTTGCGGTGGGCGACGACCTCTTCCAGCCAGCCCAGATGCATCTCGGGGACCGAGCTGAGCAGCAGGTCGGTATAGTCGTCGAACGGCGGGCTCAGTACCTCGCTTTTCGACCCGTAGCGAACCACGCGACCCTGATACATCACTGCGATACTGTCGCTGATTGCGCGCACCGTTGCCAGATCGTGGGTGATGAAGAGGTATGCTACATCCTCGATCTTTTGCAGGTCCAGCAGCAGCTTGAGGATGCCGTCCGCAACCAGAGGATCAAGCGCCGAGGTGACCTCATCACAGATGATCATCTTGGGCTTGGCCGCCAGTGACCGCGCAATGCAGACACGCTGTTTCTGACCACCTGACAGTTCCGCCGGATAGCGATCGATGAACTTCTCGCCCAGCTCAATCTCATCCAGCAGCTCAACGATCCGCTTGCGCTTTTCGGCGCCACGCATGTTGAAGTAGAACTCCAGCGGGCGACCGATGATCGTGCCAACGGTCTGGCGCGGGTTCATTGCCACGTCAGCCATCTGATAGATCATCTGCAGCTCGCGCAGGTCTTCTCGTGTGCGGTTCTTCAGGTCTGGTGACAGCTTTCGCCCGTTAAAGGTGATCTCACCATCACGCGGCGGCAACAGGCCCGTGATCACACGTGCCAGCGTCGACTTACCCGAACCGGATTCACCCACAACCGCCAGCGTCTGCCCTGGATGAAGCTCGACATTGACGTTGTGCAGCACGTCGAAGTTCAAACCCTTGTAGCGTGCGGTGATACCGTCAACGCTAAGCACCGCATCCGGTGTTGGCTTTTTTTCTTCGTGCTCGATAGAACGCACCGAGACCAAGGCCTTGGTGTAATCTTCCTTCGGGTTGTTGATGATCTGATCGGTACTGCCGTATTCGACGGTGTTACCCATCCGAAGAACCATGATGTCATCACTGACCTGTGCGACAACGGCGAGGTCATGCGTAATGTACAGCGCAGCAACGCCAGTATCGCGAATGGCCTCTTTAATCGCCATCAGAACGTCGATCTGGGTCGTCACGTCCAGAGCTGTGGTCGGTTCATCAAACACCACCAGATCAGGCTCGGGGCACAGGGCCAGTGCTGTCATACAACGCTGTAACTGACCGCCCGAGACCTGGTGCGGATAACGATCACCGATATTGTCCGGATCGGGCAGACCCAGCTTGGCGAAAAGTTCCCGCGCACGGCCTTCGGCTTCCTTGCGTGAAAACTTCTTGTGCTCGACCGCAGCTTCGACAACCTGATCCATGATCTTCTTGGCCGGGTTGAATGACGCGGCGGCGGATTGCGAGACATAGGCAACCTCGCCACCACGCAGATTGCGGATATCGCTGTGCGGAGATTTCAGAATGTCGCGCCCGTTGACCCAGACTTCTCCTCCGGTCAGTTCAACGCCACCGCGGCCATAAGCCATGGACGCCAGACCGATGGTCGATTTACCGGCACCGGATTCGCCGATCAGCCCCAGCACCTTGCCGCGTTCGAGGTCGAAATCGACCCCGTGCACAATCTCGATGTCATGGGGCTTTTCGCCCGGTGGATATACAGTCGCGCCAATCTTGAGGCCACGGACCTTGAGAAGGGTATCACTCATCCCCGGCCTCCTTTCAGCGATGTGGTACGGTTTAGAACCCAGTCAGCCACGAGGTTGACCGAAATGGCTAGCGTCGCGATGGCCACAGCAGGGTAGAGCGCCGCGCCGATGCCATAGACGATCCCGTCCTTGTTTTCCTTCACGATGCCGCCCCAGTCCGCCAGCGGCGGTTGGACGCCAAGGCCCAGGAACGACAAGGTTGAGATAAACAGAACCATAAAGATGAACCGCAACCCGAATTCGGCCACCAGAGGTGACAGGGCGTTTGGCAGGATTTCCCGGAAGATGATCCAGCGCCGACCTTCACCGCGCAGCTTTGCGGCCTCGACATAGTCCATCACGTTGATGTCTACAGCAACCGACCGTGACAGTCGGTAAGGACGCGTCGCGTCCAACAGTCCCATCACAAGGATCAGGATTGGAACGGTCACCGGAACAATTGCCAGGATAACCAGTGCCAGGATCAGCGTCGGGATCGACATGACTAGGTCAACTGTCCGGCTGAGTGCCTGATCGGCCCAACCACCCAGCACGGCAGCCAAAAGGCCCAACGAAGTGCCGGTGACAAAACTGAGGATCGTAGCTGCTGCAGCGATAAAGATAGTCGTGCGACCACCGTAGATCATACGTGTCAGCAGATCGCGCCCGATGTTGTCCGTGCCCAGCAGGTGTTCAGCGCTGGACGGTTCCCACACATCGCCTACCACTTCGGCCATACCGTAGGGGGCGATCAGCGGGGCTGCAAAGGCTATGAAAAAGTACAGCCCGGTGAAAAACAGACCGATGGCGGCCGAAATAGGAATATTCTTCATCATTTCGGATGCCTCAGTCTTGGGTTGGCAAGGATGGACACAATATCGGCAACCATGTTGAGCCCGATATACACAGCGGCAAAGACGACGCCGCAGGCCAGAACGACCGGCACGTCACGTTTTGTCACCGAATCCACAAGGTATTGTCCCATGCCGGGATACACGAACACCACTTCGACAACGACGACGCCCACAACCAGATAGGCCAGGTTCAACATCACAACGTTGACGATAGGCGAAATCGCGTTGGGAAATGCATGGCGTGCAATGACCTGAAAATTGGAAAGGCCTTTCAGTTCAGCAGTTTCGATATAGGCCGACTGCATCAGGTTCAGGATCGCAGCGCGGGTCATTCGCATCATCTGCGCCAGAACCACCAGTGTCAGAACGAAAGCAGGCAACGCGATTGCATTTAGCTTTTGCCCGAATGACATCGTGTCGTTGATCATTGCGAGCGAAGAAAACCAGCCCAGTTTTACTGAGACGAAATAGATCACCACATAACCGATCAGAAACTCGGGGATCGAAACCGTTGTCAGGGTGATGGCTGAGATAAGCTTGTCAGGCCAGCGGTTGCGGAAACGGACGGCGAGAAGGCCCAGAAAGATAGCAAGCGGCACGGATACGACAGCTGCGGCACAGGCCAGGAAAAGGGTGTTACCCAAACGTTTCCCGATGCTTTCCGCGATATCTAGTTTGTTGGTCAAAGACTGACCCAGATCGCCCTGCAGGATGCCCACCAACCATTCGAAATAGCGGGTCAAAGCGGGACGGTTGAGGCCCATTTCCTCGCGCAGGTTTGCCAGCGCCTCGGGGGTTGCGGATTGGCCAAGGACCGCTTGCGCAGCGTCCCCGGGCAGGGCTTCAGTGAGGCCGAAAATCAGAGCCGATGCACCGAAGAGAAGAAGGAGTCCCAGCGCAAGGCGCTGGGAAACCAGTTTGATGATTGGATGCATTAACTGTGGGCCCTATCAGGAGAACCACATTTTGCGGGACATGTTGCCATTCATCATCTCTTGCGTCGGGTCGCTTTCCCAACCTTCGAGCTGATTGGTGACGCCTTCGACAAAATCGTTGAACATCGGGCAGATCAGACCACCCTGGTCGCGGACCATCATGCCCATTTTGCTGTAGATGTCCTTGCGTTTGTCGTTGTCCAGCTCTGCCCTTGCTGCGAACAGCATTTCGTCGAACTCCGGCACCTTGAAGCGGGTGTCGTTCCAGTCGGCACTCGACAGATACGCAGTTGCGTACATCTGATCCTGTACCGGACGGCCACCCCAATAGGATGCGCAGAACGGCTGAACGTTCCAGACTTCGGACCAGTAACCATCGTTCGGCTCGCGCTTGATTTCCAGCGGGATACCGGCCTGAGCCGCGCTTTGCTGGAAAAGGGCTGCTGCATCAACGGCTCCAGGGAACGCGCCATCTGCAACACGCAGAATGATCGGCGAACCATCATGGCCCGACTTCTTGTAGTGCTCAGCGGCCTTTTCAAGGCTGAATTCGCGCTGCGGGATCGAGCCATCGAACAATGGGTAGGCCGCGTTGACGGGCATGTCGTTACCGACGGTGCCGTAGCCGCGCAGAACCTTGTCGACAAGTTCTTGACGGTTGATGGCATGCTTCAACGCCAGACGTAGTTCGTTTTGATCGAACGGCGCAGTGTCGCAGTGCATGATGAACACATAGTGTCCACGACCAGCTGTGGAATGAACGGTCAGGTTCGGCGCGCGACCCAGCAGATCGGCAACCTTAGGTTCAACGCGGTTGATAGCATGGACCTGACCCGACTGCAGCGCAGCTGTACGGGCGGTCGCGTCATTGATGACGATCACTTCGACACTGTCGAAGTTGCCGAAATCGGGGTTCCAGTGGTTCTCGAACTTGCTGTAGAGGTGACGTACGCCGGGCTCGTTTACTTCGACCTTGTACGGCCCTGTACCGATGCCAGCACCAGGATCATCCATCCCACCATCTGGCTGAATGATCAGGTGATAATCGGCCATCAGATATGGCAGGTCGGCGTTCGGTTCGGTCAGAGTGACCTGGAAATTGTCACCATCGGCCTTCATCGACTCGATGCCTTTCATGATGCCCAGGGCACCTGACTTGGAGTCTTCGTTCGAGTGGCGCTGCATGGTCTTCAGCACGTCTTCGCTGGTCATGGTCTTACCGTTGTGGAACTCGACGCCCTGACGCAGCTTGAAAGTCCAAACTTTGGCGTCCGCGCTGCCTTCGACAGATTCCGCCAAGCGCGGCTCGATCGAACCGTCGGGCGCAACTTCCACAAGTTGGTCACCGAATTGTTTGCCGTTTTGGAATGGCACTGAGCTGGCATAGGTCGCGGGATCCAGCGAATTGGTGGATTCGCCGCCCTGCAAGCCAAATTTCAGGTCGCCGCCTTTTTTCGGTCCTGCCGCGCGTGCCGCGTCAGCGAACATGGTGCTGGCCATCGCTGCCGACACACCCAGAGCCGCCGCTTTCCCCATGAATTCGCGGCGGGTCAGTTTGCCCGCAGTGACCTGACCGGCCATGTGAGTGAGTTGTTCGTTCATTTAGTGATCTCCCAGTTGATTGGATTTCAGCCCTTCTCGGGCATTTTTATTGACGCATGAGTCAAGTTAGGCGCATTTCGGTCTACCGAGCAAGGGCAAATGTCTGACCTTTGGCCACCAAAATATCACATCTGGTTTCGTGGAACGGCGTCCTCCGTTTTTTTAGAGAATACCAAAGTTTCGTTTTCAAAAGCACTTATCTGCGCCTT
Source organism: Ruegeria atlantica (assembly GCF_013032505.1). Classification (GTDB taxonomy): domain Bacteria; phylum Pseudomonadota; class Alphaproteobacteria; order Rhodobacterales; family Rhodobacteraceae; genus Ruegeria; species Ruegeria atlantica_F. The sequence goes on along the minus strand of NZ_WQCG01000001.1, from coordinate 1,208,756 downwards.
GAGGAAAAAGTTCTCGCGATCCGACCACATTTCGCAGGAGGTTTCAGTGCGCAGATCAATCCCGCCGCGACTGATCTCTTGTGTCCAATGGCACTGCCCGCGAGCGGAAAGCGGGTCGTCAGGGTGGATGGTCCAGCGTTCAGATGCTGTCCCACCATAGGTCAGCCCGTGGTGATTGTTCACTACACGACCGAAATCGTCTTCGATGATCAATTGGGTTTCACCCGAGTTCATATCTGTCTCGACCCGGCGAGAGTTGCTGCTGTTCCGCAGAGTTGTCACGTCAATCGGGGTGTCAGAGTCGGGCGGTTTGAACACATGTTCATCCTCACCCGGGGTTGGTCGGTTCGGGATCATGATCTTACCACCTGTCAGGTGCAATTCGACAGGCTCGGGTGAGGGCCAGATCAGCGGCCAGTACGCGCTGGATATAGCCACTCGCACGCGATGCCCTTTGGGAACACGATAGGCGATGTGATCCAGATCCAACGAGATTTCATACGAGGTTCCTGGCGTCAACGGAGTTGGCTTCGCGTGGCTGTCACGGTGCGACAGGTTCAGAACGCCATACGTAATCCGGGTCGAAGCCCCGTCTGGGTGAATGTGGTTCAGCCGCACGGCAATCTGTGCTTGCGGGCGGTCGGCGCTGACATTCAGGCAAATGCGCGGTGCACCGACTATATCCAGGTCTTCCGATAAAGGCGGCCCATCGAAACAGGCGGACACCGCATCATCGGTGCGCTGATCACCGGGCATATCGGGGCCCAGCCAAATGGCGCAATACTCACCGCCGTCCATCCCACAGGTTTGAGGCGAACAAACCCGCGTATCCAACGGTTCATCTTGTCCAAGTCCCGCGTTGGACAGGTTCAAGGTCAGGTTGGACAGATGTGAGGTTGCGCCGGTCTGTTCGCTGATCCAGCGCCCCGGTCTGTCGTTGTACCATCGATGTGGACGGACCCCGTCCATCAGATACGCCCGGTAGTCGGGGTCGGTTTCAACTCCGCTATCCAGACCTTTCAGCCAATGATCCCACCAGCGTAAGGCCTCTTGCAAAAAACCGATCCGCGGTTCCGGGACTGCAAAATGCGGGTATTTGTGCACCCACGGCCCGACGATTCCCTTAACCGGCGCGCTAAGCTGTTCAACCAGCAGCGGCACAGTATTTTTGTAGGCATCGCCCCAACCGCCAATGGCCAGCGTCGCCGCCCGGATCGCGCTGAAATCCTCGCAGACAGAGCCATGTTGCCAATAGGCATCGCGTGTCTGGTGACGCAGCCAGACCGAAGGCAGAAACGGCTGATTTCCCAGACGTTCAAGCCATAACTCACGCCAGTTCGGGCGTAGTTCCGGGTCGGGCGCGCGGGATGAATAGGACCACATGGTCGCGCCCCAGCCCAAGTTTTCGTTCAGTAGGCAGCCGCCCTTGTAGTGGATGTCGTCGGCATAGCGGTCGGCGGTTGAGCACAGGGTTATGATCGCCTTCAAAGAGGCAGGCTGCAGGGCTGCGACCTGCAACGCGTTGAAACCGCCCCAGCTGATCCCCATCATCCCAACCGCGCCTGAACACCACGGCTGATCCGCCAGCCACCGAATTGTTGAGACGGCATCATCCAGCTCTTGCTGAGTGTATTCGTCTTCCATCAACCCTTCGCTGTCGCCGTTGCCGCGCATGTCCACACGAATGCAGGCATAGCCGCGTTTGGCAAACCAAGGATGGGTCAGGGCATCACGCGTCGCTGTACCGTCCCGCTTGCGATAGGGAAGAAACTCCAAAATGGCCGGAACGGGGTTGCTGTCTGCATCCACCGGACGCCAGACACGCGCTGAAAGGCGACACCCGTCGGGCATCACTATGCCGACATCCGGTAAGTCTTCGATATCGCATAGCGAATTGAGCGAGCGCGTCATTGTGGAAGTGTCACGGTCTTTTGCGTTTCCCGGTGTTTGAAAATCGTCAATTCATCGCCTGATTGCGACAACAAGGTCCATCACGTTTGTTCCGGTCGGACCTGTCACCAACAAAGCGCCGGCGGCGTCCAGAAAACTCCCGCTATCTGCATTCTGCAGGGCATGCTCAGCTCCGTCGCCCCAGGTCGTGCCGTCAACAACCGCTCCGGCGGCATTGGTCGGGCCATCGGTTCCATCTGTTCCGCCAACGACCAGCGTCAGACCCGAGGTCCCGGCTATTTCACGGGCCAGCGCCAGAGCCAGCGCCTGATTGCGCCCCCCGCGGCCCGGCTGATCTGGCAACACAACCGTAGGCTCACCGCCGAACACCATGACACCCGGGGGCATATCCCTCAGGCGTTGTCCCAGTTGGGAAGCGACGTGCAAGAAGTCGTCGTGCAGGCATTCTTCATTGGCCAATACTTGCAGGCTTTCACGACGCGCCAAATCTGCTGCCGTAGATCGCGCATGAGCGTTCGACGCAACAATCCGGGTCACGGCGTCAAATTCGTAAGTTTCGGGCAAGGCACCGATCCCCGATCCGATGACATTCAGATCATCCCCGGGAACGTCCGAGATTGCCAGAACGGTGGCTTTTGCCCCTTTGAAATGGGCCAGCAGCCCACCGCCCTTTATCCGGGACAGCTTGCGACGCTCGGCATTCATTGCGGTGATATCCATCCCTTCGGACAGCAGCCTGCCGTTCAGCTGCTCCAGATCACTTAGAGTGTTTCCCGGCAGCAAATCCTCAGCTAGGGATGAGGCTCCGCCCGAAACCAGAAGCAGCACATGAGAATTGGGTGCCATAGCCTCGATCGCCGCCCGCAGGGCGCGACCGCCTTCAAGGCTGCGCGCGTCCGGAACGGGGTGTGAGGCCTCGATCAGCTGAACATGTTCCAGCAGACCGCGTCCGTGATCATCCTTTGTGACCACCAGCGTAGGACGCGGGCCGAAATGTTCCAATGCCGCGCTGGCCATTGCTGCGGCTGCCTTGCCGACTGCCAAGATCTGGTCGGGCGTTGGAACCCCATCCAGAACAGCTTTGGTGGCCCTTTTTCCGTCAACCGCATCAACGCCAGCCTGCCAAATGCGAATTGCCTGTTGCTTCTGATCCATCAGCTTTCCATCCAAATCGTGACCGGTCCGTCATTAACCAGCTCTACCGCCATGTCGGCACCGAATTGCCCGGTTTCCACGGCCAAACCATGCGCCTGCAACCGCCGCGCAAACTCTTCATACAAGTGCTGCCCCTCATCCGGGGGCGCAGCCTCGGAAAACCCCGGTCTGTTCCCGCGCGACGTATCGGCGGCCAGCGTAAACTGGCTGATCACCAGCGCCGAGCCACCAACATCCACCACAGAGCGGTTCATCTTGCCGTTTTCATCTTTGAAAATGCGCAACTTTGATACTTTGGCCGCAAGCTGGCCTGCCTTTTGTTCATCATCGCCTTTCATCGCACAGACCAGGATCATCAAACCAGGGCCAGACTGTCCGATCGTTTGTCCATCAACCGAGACCTTGGCCCGGGAAACCCTTTGTAGCAGTGCGCGCAAATCCGCTCTCCGTTTGGTGACGTGGTTATTCGACCCAGCGTGCGATCTCGTCCAGGCCGGCACGGCTGGTTCGAAACCCGTTTGCAGGGTGGTCTGTATCGGAATAGCCGAAGGAGATTGCGCACAGGATCAAGCGGTCATCGGGGATACCAAAGTACCGGTGCAGGAACTGACCATAGCTGGCCACCGCAGCCTGAGGGATTGTAGCCACACCCAATGCTTGCGCGGCCAGAGTGAAGGCCATGACAAAACCGCCGGTGTCCATTGCCCCGTACGGGCCAAGTTCTGCAGGGCTTGAGATGATCGCGCAATGCGGCGCGCCGAAAAGTGCAAAGTTTTCCATCATTTGCTGGGCTGAACCTGCACGGTCCCCGCGCTGTACGCCGACGGCTTCGTACAATGCCCAGCCGCATTCACGGCGGCGTTCCTGGTAGATACCAGTATATTCGGTCGGGAACGGCAGGTCCGGTTCTGGTGCGCCAGTTGCGACTTCGTGTTGCAGTGCTTTTCGGAATGCGTCAGTTTCGGCGCCGCTCGTGACAATGACGTTCCAAGGTTGCGCATTGCACCAACTGGGGGCGCGTGATGCGCTGGACAATATTTGTTCGACGAGCGTCTTAGGAACGGGGTCAGGTCGGAACGCCCGGCAAGAGTGCCGCTCGGCCAGTAATTGATCCAGATCGGATAGCGTCACACTGCTCTCCCCTTCGTGCAGACGAGGCGCAGGATGGCGGTAGGTTCAGCGATGTTCAAGCGGTTAAACCGCCAAAATTGCACGCGAACGCGACGCGGTTCTATTGCTGACCCGTTGCCATCATGTACCCGACACCCGCCGCGACCAGCAGGCCGAGGACAACAGCGATCGTGATCTTGATGGCTGACCACGGGCGTTCACCCTGAACGCGCCCCGTTCTGCCATTCACAACGAAACGATAGGTCTGCCCTCGGTATTTGTACGCGGCCAGCCAGACAGGCAGCAATATGTGCTTGAAGGTCACATTCCGCACGTCAGTGTCGATTGCGTGAATGCGCTGTCGGTCGCCGCCAATATCGAACCGAACATCCCGTTCGATCACGCGGGCCATATGCGCGCGGGCTTCGGTGTAACCATCCTGCAGTTCGACAGTATATGCTTCTGCCCGGAACCCGGCCAGATACTCGGGCTGATAAGGTTCAAGCGCCGGTAGATCCCAAGGCTCAAGCGCGTCAGTATATGCTTTGGGCAAGGACCGGGACGCCAGCACCAGAACATCGTCAAAGAACCGCGCAACCCGGCCGGATTTTGGGGACCAACGCACTTTGGCCACTTGTTGTTGCACGCGTTTACCGTCACGCATTACGGTCCGGGTCTCGTAATACACTGTACCGCGTTCGCCGCGATACGCTGACTTGGTATCTGCATCGAATGTCCAGTACGGGACGTAAATCCCCTGCATCTTGCGACCTTTGCGGGCATAGTCCTTCAACCCGTTGGGTGCGAACCACAACTTGCCCAACCAGCTTGACATCGCCTTGTGAGCCGCGCGTTCATCCAAGGCAAAGGGCAAAACGCCCTTGGGTTTTATATGCCGGTTTACACCGGTCTCTGTCACGACCGGCGTGGCACAAAATGGGCATTCAGCGGCATGGGTGTTGGGGTCAAACTCGACCTGAGCCGCGCAGTTCGGGCAGGACAGAACCCGTGTTTCCTCAATTTCCGCATCTGGCAGTTTGTTCGCCAGCGCAGCGTTGAAATCCAGTTCTTTCAGGCTGGCACCGCCCCACGGCCCGGCTCCGATCTGTTCCGAGTGACCGCAATGATCGCAGGTCAGCGTTCCATCGCCCGGATTGAACCGGTAATCCGCGCCGCATTGATCGCAGGGAAAACGGTGTTCGGTCAACGGGTTGGCTGGATTCTCGTTCATCAGTACTCATAACCCAAATAACGGTTCGGTTTGTCGATATCGGCTCCATGTCCCAGAAAGGCGGCCCAAACGCCTCCGGGACGCCAAATCCCATCCATAAGCGCTTCGGCGGCCTCAATGTCACCAGATCCATCCCGTGCTCTGCGCAGCATAAAAGCTGAAACGCGGGCATTGTAGATGCAGTGCACATGCAACGGCGTATCGCCGAGCGCATCCAGAGTTCTGACAAACGCGGAGTAGTCGTCTTCGGTCGGGTTCTCGAAATCCACCGGAATATAATGATAGGTCATACCGGCTGCTGCGACAGTTCCGGGTTCGTCCGCAAGCGCCCCCTTGTTGTCATGCGGTCCCAAGTTGATGATATCTGTGATCCGAGCATCCGCCAGCGCTGCGATCTGTTCTTCGGTCGGCTGGCCTGACACAGTCAGCCGCTCATCGACGCGACGAAAATTGAGGATATCTGTCAGCGACGCCATTTCTTGCCTTTCCGAGCCTAAGCTCCCGGCGGTGGTGGCGGCAAGATCGTGAACAACTGCGCCAATTCCTGAACATCCCCGGCTTTCTTCCAACCGTCCTGACCCGCTGTCCAGACATGGGTGTCGCGCGTGATCTCACCATCTGTCGCCATACGACCCATCTTGGCCTTGGAAAACGGCCCGCTGGTTTGCCCGTCCACCGCGATATGCCAGACATGCTCAACCGGAGGAGGTGGCGGTGCTGCATGCGCTGCCGGTTGCGGGGCAGCGGGGGCGGAACTGCCCCACGGGCCGCTTGGTTGACCCGCTGCCATGTTCGACATCTGCTGTGCCATGGCCATGCCCATTCCCATGCCAAGACCCGCGCCCATTCCGCCGCCCTGACCAGGGTTGTTTGCGGCAGCAGTCATTGCTTCGGCGGCGGAATACTGGGTGAACTTGCCCAGATCGCCCGCCAATCCCATCGACGTCCGCTTGTCCAGCGCAGCTTCGACCGCAGGCGGTAGCGAGATGTTTTCGATGTAGAACTCGGGCATCTCAAGCCCGTACCCTTCCAGAACGGGCGACACCTCGGCGGCGATAAGTTTGCCCAGATCGGCGGTGTTGGCGGCCATGTCCAGCACCGGAATGCCCGATCCTGCGATCACGCGGCTGAACTCCTGCACGATGATGTTACGGATCTGAAAGCTGATCTCATCCATGGTGAATTCACCATCGGTGCCGACGATTTCAATCAGGAACTTCGCGGGGTCCTTGACCCGGACCGTGTATGTGCCAAAGGCGCGGATACGGGTCGGTCCGAATTCCGGATCGCGCAGCATGATTGGGTTCTTGGTGCCCCATTTCAGATCATTGAAACGCGTCGTGTTAACGAAATAGATCTCGGACTTGAAGGGCGACTGAAACCCGTGATCCCAATGCTGCAGCGTCGTCAGGATCGGCATGTTGTTGGTCTCAAGCATATAAAGACCGGGCGTGAACACGTCTGCCAGTTGTCCCTCATGCACGAATACCGCTGCCTGTCCTTCACGCACCGTCAGTTTGGCGCCGTACTTGATTGCATGCCCTTCACGCTCGAAACGCCAGACCATTGTGTCACGGGTGTCGTCGACCCAGTGAATGACGTCGATAAATTCTCCGGTCAGAAAATCGAAAATACCCATTGGGGTCTCCTTTCCTTGGGCTCAGAGCTGCTGGCCCATCAATTCGCGAGCAATAATCCGGACCACCGGGCGGGCGTCATCAGCCGTAACACCGGGTTCAAGGCGCGGGTCATAAAGCATTGTCAGAAGTTTTTCGTCATGGCTGGTCAACAGCGCAAACTCATCATTGTCGTTGAATATCGAAGGCCGTGCGGCAGGGCTGTCGTTGGATAACCCAAGCCCTTGCGCGATCTCTTCGTGAATGCAGCTGCGGCGGGTAAGGTCCGGCAGTTCAGCCCGGATGAGCGTGACGGCCCGCACAAATTTATACGGCGAGCTTTTTGTGGGTGACGCAAAAACAAGACAATCGATATTGGCACGCGGGTTCGCTACCAAATCTAGGGAAGGCGTGCTGATACCGGGGATCAGCTGTTTCAAACGTTTCACCACATAGGCGCTGTCATCCTTGCCTGCAAAGAAGACATGGAAGTTAGCCTTGCGATTGACGACCGAGATCGGGTGATCCGTCAGCTTACTCAGCCGCTCCGCGAACGCCTCGACCTCAGCCGCGTCTTTTGTGCGTATTTCGGGTGCCACGGATGGGGCGAACTCGGTCTGTATCCGCACGGGCCCTGCCCACCGGCTAAGCTGTCCGTCCGTTCGCCGAATGCGCGTGGTCACAGCGTGATCGGGGTATTCGCTGTAAAATGCTATGGCCTCGAAATTGCGGGCCAAATCGTCGGCGTCGTAGGGTGTATCAGGTCCGCCTCCGTCCACGCGCAACATGTCACGGGTTAGCAGGTCACGTTCGACCCGCTCGTAAAACCGGGCCAGATCCTGACTTGCGGCGGACGGGGGAACGTAGGCGTTTGGTGCCGGCGCAGGTGCCACCGGGCGCGGCTGCGGGGCAACCGAAGATGTCAGCGCTTCATCGCAATTGGCCAGCGCCAACAGCGCTACCACGCCCATTAAGGGTTTCAGATATCCCGTTATCCGCACGCCTAGCCTGCCTTTAACTGGAAACCGCAGTTCCAGCGTTGTCGCCGACCCCGTCTTTGCGGGCCTTGGCCGCGGCAAGGGTGTCGCGCAGCTCGGTCTCCATCTTCTGCAATTCCTGTTCGGCAGCGGCGCGTTTGGCCTTGCCCTCGTCGGCAATTGCCAGGCTCTCGTTGATCGTACCGATCAGATCGGCATTGGCTTGCTTGACTGCTTCGATATCAAATACACCGCGTTCCATTTCCTCGCGGATCATTTTGTTCGACTGGCGCAGGTTCGCCGCGTTCGAAGTCAGCAGCTCATTCGTCAGGTCATTCGCATCGCGCACGGCCGAAGCAGCCTCGGCGCTGCGCTGGATGGTAACGGCCTGCGCCAGTTGCGTTTCCCACAGAGGCACTGTGTTGACGAGGGTCGAGTTGATCTTGGTCACCAGCGACTTGTCGTTTTCCTGTACCAACCGGATTGAGGGAAGCGACTGCATGGTCACCTGACGGGTCAGCTTCAAGTCGTGCACACGCCGCTCCAGATCGTCTCTGGCGGCCCGCAAGTCACGTAGCTCTTGCGCTTTCATCACTTGTTGGTCTTCGGGCGCCGCCTGAACTTCGGCTTCTTTTTCAGGGATGTTTTGGCTGTCCAGTTCAGTCAGTTTTTCCTCACCTGCCGCGATGTACAACGCAAGTTCATCATAAAAACCCAACGTCTTTTCATATAGCAGGTCCAGCGATTTGATGTCCTTCAGCAGCGTATGCTCGTGACCCAATAGGTCATCGGTGATCTTGTCGATCTGACCCTGAACATCTTCAAATTTAGCGGTGAACTGGGCAAAAGGCGCGGCTTTGCCCAACAGTTTTTCCCACCAGCTGCGTTCGCGCCGGACGTCCAGCTCACTGACCGAAAACCCACGGATTGTGGTCACGATGTTGCGCAGGCTATCCCCAGCAGGTCCGACATCCTTGTTGCGTACATCGGCCAGCATCGCCTGGCTGATTTCTTGCAGTTCCGATTGGGCAGATGACCCGAACGCGACGATCGAGTTGGTATTGCCCATGTCGATCTCGTCCATGCGCTTGCGGATCTCGGCGCTGACAGGTTCGTCGGCTTCCTCAAGCGAGACGATTTCGGCGGTCGGGTCGGGCAGGGCTACAGCCGTCACTTCCTGTACCAACGTTTCAGCTTCGACCGCCTTGTTCTTGATGTCATCGGACATGGGGGTAATCCTCTCTCAAATTGTGGCCGGTCAGTCCAACCGGACGCCTTCGCGTTGCAGCCTTTCGCGCAACACATCAATTTCAACCGTCAGATCACTGCGGTCATCCAAAAGCATCTTACGGGTTCGAGCCGCGAAATTCTGTTCAAGATCATCCAGCAGGGCTGAATAATCCTCCAACGTCTTCGCATCGCGTGTGCGGGCGTAAACATCTGCGAATTTGACCGTCGCGTCACGCGCACCCTGCAAATAAACGGTCAGGTACTTTCGTGCTCCGGCCAGATCGCGCGGGTCTTCCTCGACCGTGCGGAACAGTTCGCGGGCAGTGTCCTGAAACCGTTCAACCCGCGCCTCGATCCTGCGATCGCCCGCGCGTTTAATGGCGTCGGTCATTTCGGACAGGTGCGTTTCGGCGTCTTCAACTACGCGGGCAACGCGGTCTTGCTGAAAGGTGTCGATGCCCTCCATACCCTTGTCTTTCATCGGATCAATTCCGAATGAGACAGAGTGAAGGGCGCCAGCCACCAAGCCAAACAGGATCGGAGCAACAAGGCTAGCCTCGGACGATGTGGCTGCATCCAGAAATTCTGTGCGGTATGCGGCCAACCCGATCCCGAGTCCGGTCAGGAGGCTGGAGAATATTTTTCTGGGAAACGCCGGACGACGCGCGGTGCGCCGGGCATTATAGGCAGACTCGGCCCGCAACCCTTCACGCAAAAGGAATGCCGCGCCGGTCAAAACGCCGGCTGCAATCAGCCCGATTGTCATGCCAACTGCGCCGTCGTTCAGTGACAGGAACACCAAGGGGATCGCGGGCAAGAACAAAAGGTTGGCGCGGGCGCCAGCAGGTTCGACGCGTGCGCCGTCAAACTGGCCACGCGGGTTTTGGTCTGGCTGTGCCGATTCGCCTTGAGGGCTGTATTTTCCGCCATACCGTTTGGTCATGCGCTCACAAGCCCCCTAGCAGGCCAGTGCACACGCCAAGCATTAGTGCCAACAGCACAACATAGGCTAATTTTTGCACTCCGGTCCCGGACATGGCGCCCCCCAAGTATGTCCCTTGTGGAAATCTAGGCCATGAGAGGCCGTGGCGCTAGGGGGAAGGTTGCCTAACCTGCGTCACTTGCGAGGTTTCTTGCCGATTGGGGGGCGTTTTCGCTGTGGTCGCGTGGGTCGTTTTGCCGGTGCGTCAGGCTCTGCGTCCAGACCCAGCTGATCCCGCATAACCCGGCGGCGTATCTCTTCGACCTCACCGGGTTTCAGGCTTCCCAGTTGGAACGGGCCGTAAGATACGCGCAGTAGTCGGTTCACTGCAAAGCCAATATCTTCGATCGCGCGCCGAATTTCGCGGTTTTTGCCTTCGCGCAGACCAATGGTCAGCCACGCATTCGCGCCTTGCTGGCGATCAAGCGTAACAGTCATGGGCTGAAAACGCTCACCTTCGATCACCAGGCCCTTGCGCAAGGGTTCGAAATCCTCGTCCTTGGGGCGGCCATTTACACGCACGCGGTATTTGCGCAGCCATCCTGTTGCCGGCAGTTCCAGCTTTCGCTTGATCCCGCCATCATTGGTCAACAGCAGCAAACCTTCCGAGTTCAGGTCCAGCCGACCGACGCTCATGACCCGCGGCATGTCCTCAGGCAAATTGTCGAAGATCGTCGCGCGCCCCTTTTCGTCGCGGGTCGTTGTCACAAGACCCGAAGGCTTGTGATACAACCACAGGCGCGACGGTTCCGGTTCGGACACCGGTTTGCCGTCGACGATGATCTTGTCTTTTGCAGTGACGTTCAGGGCGGGGCTGTCGATGGTCTTGCCGTTTACACGCACACGACCGGCTTCGATCATGCGTTCGGCTTCCCGACGCGAGGCGACGCCTGCGCGGGCAAGGACTTTGGCGATCCGGTCGCCGGGAGGAGGGGTTTTGGTCATCCGCAGCCCATAGCGCATCCCGGCCGCTTGCGAAAGGCGGGTTTCTGATGCAGTCAGGGGCATGGTGTTCAGATCGCACATGGATAAGGCGTTGGTTGAAGCGCGCGCTGCGGGATCGCGCGGCGAAGTGCCTGTGGGCGCTGTCATAGTCGGACCCGATGGCCAGATCGTGGCCTCTGCGGGCAACCGCACCCGAGAGTTGAATGACCCTACAGCCCACGCCGAGATCCTGGCCCTGCGCACAGCGTGCGCCGCGACCGGGTCCGAACGTTTGCCGGGTCACGACCTTTACGTCACGCTGGAGCCGTGCGCCATGTGTGCAGCGGCCTTGGCAGCTGCACGTATCCGCCGCATTTACTATGGTGCCGCCGACCCGAAATCAGGCGGTGTCGCTCATGGCGCGCGCGTTTTTACCCACAAGCAAGCGCACCACGTGCCAGAGGTTTACGATGGTATCGGCGGACAGGAGGCCGCCGACCTTCTAAAAGAGTTCTTCGCCGCGCGGCGATAACTCTAAAGGTTGATGGTCTTCATCACTTCGGGTTCGATGACATCGACCCCCGGCAACCCGTCGACTAGCGCTTGAGCCGATTGTTCAAGGATCGGGAAGGTCTTGTAATGGCAGGGAATCACGGTTGTGAAGTTAAAGTAACGCTTTGCCGCGTAAGCCGCGCCCTTCATATCCATTGTGAAATGGCCGCCTGCTGAAAGGATGCCTATGTCGGGTTTGTAGTAATCCCCCATCCAATCCATATCGGCCATGATATCTGTGTCGCCAGAGACATATAGCATGCGCCTTTCCGAGGCGATCATGAACCCGACCTCGCTGCCGCCGGTGCGCAGACCGTCGGGCGTGGAAAAGGTTGAACTGTGCGAGGCCGGAACCATCGACACTTTGACACCGTTCAGGTTCACGGTTCCGCCTTTGTTGAATCCGATGGTTTCCAGCCCTTCGGCCTCGCTCCAATACCCCATCAAGTCGTATTGTCCGACTACGGGAACGTTCAGGTGCTTCGCCAGCGACACGACATCGGCGACATGGTCAAAGTGCGTATGGGTCAGAAGGATATGGGTCGCTCCCGCCAACGCGCGGTCATGCTGTTCTTCGGACAAAACCGGGTTACCTGTCAGCCACGGGTCAATGAGCAGAACCTGCCCACCGGTTTCGATGCGGAAACTGCCGTGGCCAAGCCAAATGATGTCCATGAATTCATCCTCCCAAAACAAACTGTTGGCATCAACTTAGCATCGGCTATGTAAAAGTTCATGGATTGGTTGCAGGAAATAGATGGTTATTGCGAGCGCGTGTCGCCCGCCTATTGGGCGGAGCCGGTAAACGCGGTGACCAACGCCGCATTTCTGATTGCGGCTTTTGTTATGTGGCGACGTGTTCGCGGGCAGGGGATGCCGTTGGCGATGCTGTTGGTGGTCGTTTTGGCCGCCATCGGCGTGGGCAGCTATCTGTTCCATACTCACGCGCAGGTCTGGGCTGCCATGGCGGATGTTCTGCCTATTTTGCTGTACATCCTGATCTATATTTTCGCGATCAATCGTGACGTCTGGCACATGCGCCCAATTGTGGCCGGGATTCTGACGGCCCTGTTCATTCCTTATGCGGCAGCGACAGTACCCCTGTTCCAGCTTGTACCGGGGTTGGGTGGGTCAGCCGCCTATGCTCCGGTGCCGCTATTGATCCTGATTTATGCGTACTTGTTGCGCCGCCGGGTGCCGGATACTGCCCGTGGTCTGGCAATTGGGGCAGTGATTCTGATCGCCTCAATCACCTTTCGCGCGCTGGATGAACCCATTTGTGGGCAAATCCCATTGGGAACGCACTTCATGTGGCACATCCTGAACGCCATTATGCTTGGCTGGATGATTGAGGTTTACCGCAGACACCTGGCCCGCGCGGTTCAGGCCTGAAACGCGGCGGCTAGCTCTGCGGGCAGGTCGAATTCGGACAGCACACGTGCGCGGCCTTGCTCAGACATTTTGCGCGCCGTTTTTTCGACGATGCTTTGGATTTTCTCGGCCGAGTGCTTCTCGGCAAAAGGTTGAAAGTACCATTTGAGGAAAACAAAGCAGATGACATCCTCAAGCGCCTGAACCTCGTCGTTACGCTTGATACCTTGCTTGCGCAGCATCCGACCGGCAGATTCGACATCATCGGCGCTATAGCCGCCGTGTTCCATCAAGCCCATCACAACGTCAGCATGATGGACACCCTGTGCTTTGCGCCATGCAAGATACCCGGCGCGCCCTTCGGGATATTTGCTGCGTGCCAGTTTCCACCGTTCTACATGCTGGCCACGTGCGGCAATCTGCAATGGGTCGGACGCGTCAGGGAACAACCTGTCCAACTCGGCGCTCATGCGCTGCCCATAAAGCAATTCGACCGGTTGGCCGTCTTCTAGGTTGGGGTCTTTTGAGTTGGCCGCATCAATCGCGTCCAGAACAGCTTGCTTGCGCGCGTTCATCTTCCGCTCCGTTGGCTTGCCGGATCTGCGGGGCAGACCGGCGGGTCATTTAACGCCACCGTAGCGGTTTGCTGCGCGGGGTGCAGCAGGCAATTGCCGGGCCGGGGCAAATGGATCCGACCCGGTTTTGCGGTTCAATTTACTTGCCCGGCTTGGTCTGATCCTTAGTGACAGGTTCCGAAACCTGATCGGGGAACATCAGGCTACGGGTCAGGGTGTCCATGCCTGGGCCAAACGCGCCCGCCTGAGCCTGTGCCGCAAAAATTGTCGTGGCCAATACAAAAGCAGTCATGAGCGTTTTCATCGTTTTTCTCCATATAAGGCTGTGCCGTGCATATGAAGTGAACAGTTCAGTTCAGTTTTTCAAGATGTGAAATGAACTAAATAGTTCACTATTTTGCATAGGGGGTATGCGGAAACGATTGGTCTTGTCGGAATTATGGGCTTTGCAGTCGATCCAAGGGTGGATCAGGGCCTCGGCGGTCTTGCGACCCGGCGACCAGACAGGTAAATGCCCCCTAACGCATATGAGGATATCCGATGTCGATTGACCAAAGCAACGCCGCCAAGGTGGCCAAACTGGCCCGGATCAAGGTCGAAGATGACGCGCTGCCTGCGCTGGCATCTGAATTCAACACTATCCTTGGGTTCATCGAACAACTCAACGAAGTCGATGTGGAAGGTGTCGAGCCGATGGTTTCGGTTGAGCCGATGCGCCTGAAACGTCGCGAAGACGTGGTCACCGACGGGAACCAGCAAGACAAGGTGCTGGCCAACGCCCCTGATGCGCGCGAAGGGTTCTTCGCAGTTCCCAAAGTTGTGGAGTAAGACATGAGCGATCTGAACAAACTGGGCCTGGCCGAAGCGCGCGATGCGTTGCGCGCCGGTGATGTAACCTCTGTCGAGCTGACCGAATCCTGCCTTAAGGCAATCGACGACGCGGACGCGTTGAATGCTTTTGTTCACAAAACGCCAGAGATCGCGCTGGAGCGTGCCAAAGCGGCGGACGAGCGGATCAAGGGCGGCGATGCACCGTCTATGTGCGGCCTGCCGATCGGCATTAAGGACTTGTTCTGCACCAAAGGGGTGCCTTCACAGGCGGCTTCGAAAATCCTTGAAGGTTTCAAGCCTGAATACGAATCCACAGTATCCCAGCAGTTGGCCGACTCTGGCGCAGTGATGCTGGGCAAACTGAACATGGACGAATTCGCCATGGGCTCGTCCAACGAGACATCGGTTTACGGCAACGCGGTCAGCCCTTGGCGCCGCGGCAATGACGACGCACAACTGACACCCGGTGGCTCATCCGGCGGGTCGGCCTCGGCTGTGGCGGCAGACCTGTGCCTGGCCGCCACCGGCACCGATACAGGCGGTTCAATTCGTCAACCTGCAGCGTTTGTAGGTATCACTGGTATCAAGCCGACTTATGGTCGTTGCTCGCGCTGGGGCATCGTGGCTTTTGCGTCCTCGCTGGATCAGGCGGGTCCGATGACTAAAAACGTGCGCGATGCAGCCATCATGCTCGAGGCGATGTGTGGTCATGATCCCAAGGATTCGACCAGTACGGAACTGGCAGTTCCGAACTTCGAGGCCATGCTAACCGGCGATATCAAAGGCAAGAAAATCGGTATCCCCAAAGAATACCGCATGGACGGGATGCCGGCTGAGATTGAAAAACTCTGGGCCGAAGGCGCCGAGATGTTGAAAGCAGCGGGCGCTGAAATCGTCGACATTTCGCTGCCGCACACCAAGTATGCGCTGCCCGCATACTACGTGATTGCACCGGCCGAAGCGTCCTCGAACCTCGCCCGTTATGACGGTGTCCGCTATGGCCGCCGCGCGCAACTGGCGCAAGGCGATGGCATTACCGAGATGTACGAAAAGACCCGTGCCGAAGGCTTTGGCCACGAAGTGCAGCGTCGAGTGATGATCGGGACCTATGTGCTGTCGGCAGGGTTCTATGACGCTTACTATAACCGTGCCCGCAAGGTGCGAACCCTGATCAAGAAAGACTTCGAGGATGTCTTTGCCGCGGGGATCGATGCGATCCTTACACCGGCAACCCCGTCGGCGTCGTTTGGATTGGGCGAGATGACCGAGGCGGACCCGGTACAGATGTACCTCAACGACGTCTTTACCGTGACGGTGAACCTGGCGGGCTTGCCCGGGATCTCGGTTCCCGCAGGTCTGGACCAGCAGGGCCTGCCGTTGGGTCTGCAGCTGATCGGCCGCCCGTGGGACGAAGGCGATTTGCTAAACACAGCCTACGCGCTGGAAAGTGCGGCCGGGTTTGTGGCCAAGCCGAGCAAATGGTGGTAATCCTCGGATCAGGCAAGACCAGCTAAGACGGAGCAGCTGAATGCGCTTTACGCTTCTGATCCCCGCAATCGGGCTTGTGGCCGCCTGTAACACGGTGGCCCCGGTCCAGGGTACAGGATTCAACACGCCTCAATATCAGGCGCAGCGCGAGGCGGCGCTAGCCGGACAGGGCTATACCGGCAACCCATTGACTGGCCCTGCTGAGGTTTCAGAACAACAATTGGGCGCACCCGGCAGCACTCCGACTGGGGATAACGCTGATATCGCGTCGGCAACCGCAGCTGCATTGGCCAACACTTCGGGGCAAAGCACGTTGACGCAAGCACCGCTGTCCGCCGCCAGTAACAATGCGATCTCCGACGAACAGGATTTCGCGGCTGTATCAGGCCGTCGCACGATCGAAAACGACGCGGCCCTGATTCAACAGAACCGCCAGACCTACGAAGTCGTCACCCCGACTGCTGTTCCGCAGCGCGGATCGGACGGCCAGCCCAATATCGTGCAATACGCTCTAAGCACTTCGAATCCAGTTGGTACACAGCTTTACAGCCGCGCTGGGTTTAATCTTGAGGCCAAGGCTCAGCGGAACTGCGCCAAGTTCCCGTCGCCCGACCAAGCTCAGATCGAGTTTTTGGCCAATGGCGGCCCGCAGCGTGATCGCAACGGGCTGGACCCGGATGGGGATGGGTATGCCTGTGGCTGGGATCCCAGTGCATTCCGCAGTGCTGTCAACAACTGATCCACAAGCGCCAATCTGGCACGCTTCGCCTAACTATGGGCCACGCAGGGACGGGTTGAAGCCGTCCCTGATCGTTTTGCACTATACCGCGATGAACAGCGCGCAAGAGGCGCTGGACAGGTTATGCGACCCCGTCCACGAAGTTTCGGCGCATTATTTGATTGGGGGCGACGGGACGCTCTGGCACATGGTGCGAGAAGAGGACCGCGCCTGGCACGCAGGGGCCGGGGAATGGAGCGGTCAGAAGGATATCAACTCCCGTTCGATCGGCATCGAGTTGGACAATACCGGCAGGCACCCGTTTTCAGACCTGCAAATGCGCAGGCTGGAACAGTTGTTGCCTCAGATCATGCATCGCTGGGGCATTCGCCCATACGGTGTGATCGGTCATTCCGACATGGCACCCGGACGCAAATTTGATCCCGGGCCGCGATTTGACTGGTTGCGGCTCGAGCGCAACAAACTGGCCGCGCCGCGCGGACAAAGCGATGGCCCGCTAGATGCGCCGATGGATCAGTTTCGGATTCTGGCTCAATCCGCCGGCTTCAGCGCTGACGTAGACGACGAAACTTTGCTGTCCGCCGTTCGCCTGCGATTTCGTCCTTGGGCTACAGGTCCGTTGCAGAAGGCCGATTTCGCACCTCTGACCGCCCAATCCTGATCCGCTCTGCGCTCTTGACGCAGCTTGTCACAAGGCATACCCACCGCTTGCGCGGAGGGCCGGATGGCCGCTGGGGCCGCAAGGCCCGAGAGGAAAGTCCGG
This sequence comes from Ruegeria atlantica, assembly GCF_013032505.1. GTDB lineage: Bacteria > Pseudomonadota > Alphaproteobacteria > Rhodobacterales > Rhodobacteraceae > Ruegeria > Ruegeria atlantica_F. The sequence goes on along the minus strand of NZ_WQCG01000001.1, from coordinate 1,191,301 downwards.
ACTCCACAAGACAACGGTGCCGGGTAACGCCCGGGCGGGGCAACCCGACGGAAAGCGCCACAGAAATCAGACCGCCCCGGACTTCGGTCCGAGGTAAGGGTGAAACGGTGGGGTAAGAGCCCACCGCGCCGCTGGCAACAGTGGCGGCACGGCAAGCCCCACCGGGAGCAATGCCAAATAGGGTCCCCGCGCGGGCCGGTCGGCGTAAGCCGATACCGCCGCTAGGCACGTCCTGGCCAAGAGGGACCGGGTTGGCAGCTTGAGCCGCGCAGCAATGCGCGGCCTAGAGGAATGGTCATCGAAGGGGGCAACCCCGGAACAAGATCCGGCTTATAGGCCCTCCGCGCATAACTCTGTTCACTTACCGGGCGGCGTGTAAGCCCCGGTCAGCTTGGCGGCCTTTTTGGTAATGGCGGCAAAGTCCTTCGCCTTCCAGGCGCGTACTGTTTCAACGTTTGATACTGCACCCGAGGCCGCAACGGCCATTCCAATGGCTACTGCGTCAGTGCCATCCGGAACTTCACTTACGACCACCACGTCATTTTCGCCGGTCGTCATGTAAAAAGCCAAAAGCTTGCCGCCGACTTTTTTCAGTAACGCCCGGACGGCCGCCGTGCGGTCTGCAGGCTTCTTCAGCATTCCTTTGACGCCATCCTGCGAGTAGGTCGCGTAAGTTATGAAAATAGGCATAAGTCTTCTCCTTGTTTCAATGGTTTGGAACGCTGAAATTGGCCTGTTCCGCGGCCTGAAAATGGGACTAAAAAATGCTCATAAGGGCGTCCAGGACGATCCAGAAACCCACTGCGATCAGCCCAAGACCGGTCAGGGTGGACAACCATCGTGCACCCGGCAGAAGCTTTTCCAATGCGACGTAGACCGCAATTCCGGCAATCCAGTACAGGTTCATGATCCCACCGACGAACAGCAGCGCCATCAAGGCCCAGCAACAGCCAAGGCAGTACAGCCCATGCAGCGCGCCGGTTCGGAACGCGCCAAACGCTCCGGGTCGATGATGATCGGCAATGAACCGGGCAGGGCTTTGACAATGCCGCAGACAGGCGGTCTTGAGGTCCGACAACTGGTACGCGCCTGCCATGATAAGGACGCAACCGGCGAATGTTTTGGACCGAATTGTCATCATTGGACCATCAGACAGCCCAACACTTTCGAGGCCCCATTGTAGTCCCGTCGCGGCAACGCTGAAAAAAGCCCAGGCGATCAGATAACCCGTCAGAAAGTAAAAGCTGAACTGCGCTGCCTTGTCCCGTTCGGGCCCCGCGCGTTTTATCGCTGAATACAGCAGGACCGCCGGGGCGGCGCTGGGGGTCATCATCGCAATCATCATGACCCACCACATCAGAAAGATCAGCGTTGCGTATTGCAGGTCCCAAATGGGCGCTACGCCCATTTGCATGGGCTCTCCGATCGGACCCGCCATCCGCGTCATCTCGGTAGCGGTCATGCTCATGCCAATCCCGGCGATGGTATACCAGGCCGAAACCAAAATGATCAGCGATACGCCGGACAACACGATGACCCGCTCACGCCGCATAAGCCGCTCGACCGCCCCAGTGCGGGGCGGTGTGGGATTGGATGTCATAATGAACCCCGGATCAGGCGCCCAGGACACCGTGGCCCGAAATGTTCAGGTGGGCCAAATGAGCGTGCGTTGCGTCGAAGGTCAGGCTGATTTCACCGCCATGCGTTTTGGCAGAGCCCGAGGCAGCTTCGGCGTGCCGGTATTCGAACCCGTTTGGCAACTGAATAGACGCCCGGTGCGCCGCGCCCGATACGATATGCGGAATAGGGCTGACCTCGACATCAAAGATGCCTGCCGCATTGGCAAATCCCGTGCGTTCGTCGCGATCCCAGTTCAGCTCAATGGGCACAAAGAGTGTTTCGTATTTGGTCGGGGCCATAGCGCTGTATACATACCACATCGTCGCCATTTCATCGGTATCTTCCCCGGTCATGATGGCCTGCAGTGCCGCGCGCTGATCGGCGCTGGCGTTTTCATCTATGATCAGTTGCATTTGACCGTTGCCCTCATGGATCGGGCCCGGCCAATAGTAAACACCAGCCGCCCTTACACCGGCCAGATCGGTGTCCCCATAGTGGCCGCTTTCGATGTCGAACACGACGACCGCTTCGCAATTGCCATGCGTGGGAAGAACACTGAACTGGCAAGGACAACCGAAGTTGCAGTTACAATTGGCCAGTTCTTCGCCCTTAATGGTCCATTCAGTCATGATGCCCCCTAAACAATATCAATCGTGCAAAGCCTGCTTGCACGGTTGCTTGCCTGTTCATGGTGCCTCGAAGAACGAGCCAGAAATTGGCTTCTTTGGATTGTTGATGGCGCAGTAACTATCACAAATTCGAATTTCTGACAAATTAGGCCTGAGTTTGTGCGGGAATACGCCTGTTTCGCGTTCACTCGGTGAAGCGACGCCTCAGTTGATCGGATTCGCGCTAGCGTCGGAGCATCTGCTTTATCAGCGGATTATTGAGTCACAGGTATCTGCTATATAGCGGAAACGTATTTTGAATACTGGGAGGATTGTTATGAGCTTCATGAAGGCATTGGCGTCGGTTGCAGTTGGATTTGCTGCAGCAAAAGGCATGGAAAAGTACAAGCAAATGGGCGGGATGGCCGGTCTGCAGGATATGATGCAAGGAGCTGGAGGCGGCTTTGGTATGGATCAATTGGGCAAGATGGCAGAACAGTTCGGGATGCCAGGTGGTGCCGGTGGGCTGCAAGAGATGATCGGTAAGCTTGGCATGGCCAACCCAGCCGGTGCCGCTGGCCTTGGCGGTCTGATGAATGCCATGCAGGGGGCCGCAAAGACAGGCAGCCAGCAGACCGTCGACATGATGGAAACGGTGTTCAAAGGCACGCCGGGCGGTGCCGCGATGGAGGAGCAGGCCAAGCTGATGCTGCGCGCGATGATCCAGGCAGCCAAAGCGGACGGAGAGCTGGACGCGCAAGAGAAGGAGACTATCCTGGGCGAGTTGGGTGACGATATCAGCGACGAAGAACGCGCCTTTGTTCAGGATCAGTTGAACAGTCCGATTGATGTGATCGGATTGGCTGCTGATTCCGGTGCGCCACTGAAAACGCAGGTCTATGCGACGTCTCTGGCGGCGATTCGTCTGGATAATCAGCGCGAGGCATCTTACCTCGTGCAGCTGGCCACGGCGCTGGGATTATCCGATGCCGAGCGCGACCAGATACACACTTATATGGGTGCGCCAACCCTTTCGACCTAAGCCTGATCCCCAAACCGGAGGACATGTGCCTGATTGCCCTTGACACGAGCCGTGCAAGGCGTAAAAGCGCACGCTCATAGGAATTCAACCGAAAGGCCCCTGCCTTTTCGGACGCAGGAGATAACCATGGCGAAGCCGACGACAATCAAGATCCGTCTGAACTCGACCGCGGGCACGGGCCACTTCTACGTGACCAAGAAAAATGCTCGCACCATGACCGAGAAAATGATCGTTCGTAAATACGATCCGGTCGCTCGGAAACATGTCGAGTACAAGGAAGGCAAGATTAAGTAATCTGCCGTCCAACTTGGACAGAATACAAAAGGGTTTCGCTGATGCGGAACCCTTTTTCTTTGTGCCTGCGGCTGGGTGAATTGCCGGGGATCAGGAATTGGCCGTTGCAGTGGCGCATCAGCGCAACGGCCATTCGACAGGGCGGCGGGTTGCTTTTTGGGACACCTTGACCATACGCTTCAGCAAATCGTTCCAAAATGTTGGTCGCCATGAAAAAAATCTTGTTATCCACAATTGCCGTTTTCGCCTTAGCGGCATGTGAAGACCCCTATAACCGCTCGGGCGTTGGCTTCACGGGCATAGACGGAGAACCCCGGACCCTCTCGGATGTTCCGGGTGCAGTCTCGTTTCTTCCTGTCGCCACGAACGTTCCGGCCGAGTTGGCTTTGTTGCCAGCCATACCGGTCGTGACTGATCAGACCGAAGCGGAGAAAGTAGCCCGAGTCGCGATCGACAATGGCGGACGCAGTGATGGCAACTCAGTTGTATTGACCGGTTCGGACATGAACATGTACCTGAGCACCGTCAGCGTGAACGGAACCTTGTTTGGTGTGCTTCGGACGGAAAATAACAGCACTCGCGTGGACAACGACATCGGCGCTGCCTTTGGTCAAAACACTGAACAGTTTACGGGATGCTTGCCAGCGGGTGAAGTATACCGCAAGGGATCTTCGTCGCGTAGCTCGGGATTCGCGATCGCTCTGAACTGCAGCTAATCCAACCACAAGTTACTAGTAAAGAAACCTTCACCATGTCGGTGAAGGTTTCTTTGTTTTTGGGCTCCTAAGCCCGCTCGTTACTCTGGGCATGATACGATAAAGTGAGGCAAATAAAAAAGGCGAGCCAATCGGGCTCGCCTTTCAATCCGAATTCCGGCTTGTCTTATTCGCGGTTGCCGAACAATTGCAGCAGGAACATGAACATGTTGATAAAGTCCAGATACAGGCTCAGCGCGCCCATAATTGCGGCTTTACCCAACCATTCCTGGTCGCCCGAGTGGGCCATTTGCAGGTAGGTTGTTTTGATCTTCTGGGTGTCATAGGCGGTCAGGCCAGCAAAGATCAAAACGCCGATCACCGAGATGGCATACATCATTGCGGGTGATTGCAGGAAGATGTTCACAACCATCGCCACGATTAGGCCAATCAGACCCATGATCAGGAATGTGCCCATTCCGGACAGGTCTTTTTTGGTCACGTAGCCATACAAGGACAGCCCTGCGAAGGCGATCGAGGTGATCAGGAATACCTGAATGATCGACATGCCGGTAAAGGCAATGAAAATCCAGCTGATCGACAAGCCCATGACGGCCGCAAAAGCGTAGAACACCAACTGCGCTGCCGCAGCGGAAAGGCGGTTGATGCCGGCGCTAAAGCCAAAGATGAACGCAAGCGGCGCAAACATGATCACCCAGCGCAGAGGCGAGGTATAGATCGCGGCGCCCAGCGACGTCAGATAGGTGCCCGAGGTGATTTGCCCGGCTGCTGCCGACGGGTCGGTTGTCGTGGCAAGGCCGGAAATGGCCCAGGCTGCCATGAAAGTAATCAGCATGCCGACGGACATGGTGCCGTAGACTTTGTTCATATGGGCGCGCAGGCCCTCGTCAATCTGGGCAGCGCGCGCACCGGTCGCCGTCCGGATCGTGTCAAATTGTGCCATTAAGGGTCTCCCTTCGCATATTTCTTGTCGTGGCCATGATAACGGCCGCGTTCCACGCAAATATCGGCAAGTGCGGGCTGCGTTTCAAGGGTTTAACGCCGGAAACTGGCTAAAACACGCAACAAAAATGGCAGCCCGACGTTTCGCGCTGCCATTCATCGAGGAAAGGTGTGAATTCAAGTCACTTTTGCCAGAAATCAGGCGCATCCCAAATGGATCGCGAAGCCTCGGCTTCGGCTTGTTCGCGGGTGATGCCGATGTCTTCCAGAGCGCGATCATCAAGTTTGGCAAGCGTTTGACGCTGGCGCAGAAGAGAGAAGACATCCTGAAGCGAGGACAACAAAAAGCGACGCTGCGGTTTGCAGTGCTGTTTGATTGCAATTTGGGTCATGTTTATTGTCCTTTCTCTGATTGTCGATGGTTTCTTATCGTTCCATCAGCTTCCTTGATTTATATGGCGCAATATGTCACATTTTGAAAATGAATATTTTTGAAGTGAAGCATAAGGAATCGTGAACATGCGAAATCTGGATATCACCACGCTCAGATCCTTCGTTGCCGTTGCCGACCAGGGTGGCGTGACACGCGCGGCCGGATTTCTGCATCTGACACAATCTGCGGTTTCTATGCAGTTGAAGCGATTGGAAGAGTTGCTGGGTCTTGAGTTATTGGACCGCAGTGGCCGCACAATTGCGTTGACAGCGTCTGGCGAACAACTATTGGCCTACGCCCGGCGCATGATCGCGCTGAATGATGAAGTGATTTCGAAACTCACTGATCAAGCTTATGAGGGCGAGGTTGTTCTGGGCGTTCCGCACGACATCGTCTACCCGGCCATTCCGAGGGTTTTGCAACGTTTCAACGCCGAATTTCCACGGGTTCGGGTTCAATTGATTTCGTCGTATTCGCTTCAATTGAAAGAAATGTTCAAACGCGGAGAATGCGATCTGATTTTGACCACAGAGGCATCAGCCAGTGATGGAGCTGAGATCGTCGCTGAGTTGCCATTGCGGTGGATTGGAGCACCGGGCGGGTCAGCGTGGCGCAAGAGTCCGATTCCGTTGGCCGTTGGGCGGAGATGTGCGTTCCGACCACAGATGATCTCAGCCCTCGACGCGGAAGGTATCTCTTGGGAGTTGTCGGTCGAGACGGAAAACGACCGAACAATTGAGGCCACGGTCAGCGCGGATCTGGCAGTCCACGCCATGTTGGACGGGACTGAGCCGGCACATCTTGAACAGATTGATACCGGCGGTGCGCTGCCGGAACTGCCAGCGCACGTAATCAATTTGTACGGTGGAGAGGCCGGGCGCGGTGCTGTTGTCGAAGCGCTGGCTGCTTTGGTCCGTCAGAATTTCCGCATGTTGGGCAGTGCGCCTCTTAAGGCGGTTGTGGGGTAGGCGCCTTTCAGGGCGTCACCACCACTTTCCCTGTTGCAACCCGGTCGCGCAGTAGTTGCATACCCTTTTCGGCTTCGGTCAAAGGAAGTATGTGGCTGATATGCGGTTTGATCCGCCCTTCGGCGAGCCAGCCAAACAGAGTGTCAAAGCTGTCCTGCACGATCTGAGGCCGGAATCTCAGATATCCGCCGATGTAAAACCCTATCACCGTAAGGTTTTTTACCAGCAGGTGATTGGCCGGAATCTGAGGCACGTCGCCACCCGCAAATCCGATCGGCAACAGGCGGCCTTCAGGGTTGGTTGCGCGGAAGGCGGCCTTGAAGACGTCGCCTCCAATCGCGTCATAGACAACGTCGGCGCCGCCCAGTTCCTTGACGCGAGTACGAAGATCCTCGGATGCGTCGATAAGATGGTCTGCGCCTGCCGCGCGCGCCACTTCCAGCTTTTCCTGGCCACGCGCATGGGCAATCACCGTCGCGCCCATCAACTTACCGATTTCAACGGCTGTTAGTCCGACTCCACCTGCAGCTCCGGTAACTAAAAGGGTTTCACCTGGCTGCAGTCGCGCCCGATGATCAAGGGCAATGTGGCTAGTGCCATATGCGATCTGAATGGCCGCGGCATTTTCAAAGCTGATCGCGTCAGGTAGGGGTATTGCACGGTTCGCATCGAATACGCCGTATTCGGCCAGTCCACCCTGACCGGAATACACGGCCACGCGGTCACCGACATTCAGGCGCGTGACGCCTGACCCCAGCTTGTCGATAACGCCCGCGACCTCCATACCCAGCGTGAAGGGCGCTTCGGGCGTGTCCTGATAAGTGCCCTTCAGCATCAGCAGGTCTGCAAAGTTCAGTCCGCAGGCCTTGATCGCGATGCGCACTTGCCCGGTGCCGGGTTCGGGAAGGTCGATATCAGCCAGTTGGGCAGTCGCTCCGTGGGATGGGATCGTAAATGCCTGCATGATCGCGCTCCGTGCTTTTTTGGGCATAGATTCTCTTCAGCGCGGATTTGTCAATCATTTCTCCGGTCGTTTCCGTTGCGTTTAGATGCCCGGCAACGAGTGCAGGAAATATCGAAGCGTTAAAAACACACAACCCTAAATCTTTGTGGGCCGAAACAGATTCAACCTTCTTGAAAAAATACCCAAATGCGTCAATATTGCGCTATGGTGCTGTTTTGGGGGTATGTTCCAAATTAGGGAGTGGTTAAGTGCGACTCGCTAGTGTTGCGATGAAAAGCAACGCGCGCCCCAGGTAGTTGTGTGTAAAAGAGGAGAATACCAATGACCCATCACGTCGATGTCCATGTGGGCAAGCGCGTCCGGCATCGCCGCTGGCTGATTGGCATGACCCAGCAGCAGCTGGCGCAGCAAGTTGGTATTAAGTTTCAACAAATTCAAAAGTATGAAACTGGGGCCAACCGGATCAGCGCGTCTCGCCTATGGGACATTGCCGAGGCATTGGACGTTCCCGTCAGCTTTTTCTTTGAAGGTCTGGAAGAGGCCGAAAAAGAAACCTCAGGCAAAAAGTCGGTTCCTGCGGACCTGATGGGGGACAAGGAAGCACTGGACCTCGTGCGGTCTTACTATGCGATTCCCGAAAACCAGCGCCGCCGCCTGTTCGAACTGGCTCGGGTTCTCAGCGACGTCGCATAAATTAGTGGGTTGACTCGGCACCGCGCTCACCCCACGGGTTACGCATGCAAGAGACCTCTCTAAGCGATCTGGAAGTTGCCGAAGAAATGGCCGACGCAGCACGTGCGGCCATTCTTCCGTATTTCAGGCAAACTAATCTGGACACCAAGAACAAACTCGCTGATGGGTTTGACCCTGTCACCATTGCCGACCGCGACGCGGAAAAGGCGATGCGTAAAGTTCTGGCGCAACATCGGCCTGAAGACGGCATATTCGGCGAGGAGTTTGGTCGCGAAGACGGCTCCAGCGGCCGGACCTGGGTACTGGATCCCATCGACGGCACGCGGGGGTTTATCAGCGGGACTCCTACCTGGGGCGTTCTGATTGCCCTCAGCACGTCTGATGGCCCGATCATGGGGGTCATTGACCAGCCCTATATCGGCGAAAGGTTTGTGGGTTCGGCGGATGTCGCGCAGGTCAGCGGCCCAACCGGACTGGCACAGTTAAAAACACGTTCGACATCCACCTTGGATCAGGCGGTTGTGTTCACCACATTCCCAGAGGTCGGGACACCCGAGGATCGCGCTGGGTTCGAAGCTGTGGCCAAACAAGCAAGGCTGACACGCTATGGCATGGATTGTTATGCCTACGCGTTGGTGGCGGCAGGGCAGGTCGACTTGGTGATCGAATCCGGCCTGAACGCGTATGACATTCAGGCCCCCATCGCAGTGATCGAGGCGGCAGGCGGCATAGTGACCGACTGGCAGGGCGCTCCGGCCCATGATGGCGGACGAGCTCTGGCGGCCGCCAACCCTGAACTGCACGCCGCTGCATTGGAAATCCTGCGCAACTACTGAAACTGGTTGCCGCGATTTGGTCGGTCGGGTAGGTTCTACGCGGCTGGTTCTTGTGCCCGTTTTCCGCCAGCTTTTGCACTCCTTGCATGAGACGGGCTAATGCAGGAGGGCGAATTGACTGAAATCCTTATCAAAAATGCAGATACCATACTGACGATGGATGACGCGCGGCAAGAACTGTCGGGCGCGGACATTTTAATTTCTGGAGGTCAGATCAAGCATATCGGCCACAATCTGCATACAGACGGAGAGATCCACGATGCCGCGGGTTGTGTTGTGACCCCCGGCCTAGTGAACACCCACCACCATTTGTACCAAACCCTGACGCGGGCTGTGCCAGGGGGGCAAGATGCGTTGCTTTTCGGTTGGTTGCAGACACTCTATCCGATCTGGTCCAGATTCGGCCCTGAAGAGATGTTCGTGTCGGCTCAGATCGGTCTGGCGGAATTGGCTTTATCTGGATGCACGCTTAGCTCTGATCACCTATACCTGTATCCCAATGGCGCGCGTCTTGACGACACGATTGCCGCTGCCGCTGAAATTGGCCTGCGGTTCCATCCGACCCGTGGCGCGATGAGTATCGGTGAGAGCGACGGAGGATTGCCGCCAGATACCTTGGTCGAGGTCGAATCGGCGATCCTTGACGACATGATCCGTGTGGTCGACGCGTTTCACGACCCATCCGAAGGCGCGATGTGCCGAGTTGGGTTAGCGCCGTGTTCTCCGTTTTCGGTCAGCCGTGATCTGATGCGCGACACGGCAATACTTGCGCGCGACAAGGGCGTGATGCTGCACACTCATTTGGCAGAAAATGACGAGGATATCGCGTATTCGCAGGCGCAGTTCGGGTGCCGTCCCGGTCAATATGCCGAAGACTTGGGGTGGACCGGATCAGACGTTTGGCATGCCCATTGTGTGAAGCTGGACGGGGCCGAGATTGATCTGTTTGCCAGAACCCAAACGGGTGTAGCTCATTGTCCTTGCTCCAATTGTCGATTGGGATCGGGTATCGCACCGGTGCGGGCCATGCGTGATCATAAGGTTCCGGTGGGTCTGGGCGCGGACGGTTCGGCCAGCAATGATAACGGCAGTCTGATCCTCGAAGCCCGACAGGCCATGCTGCTGCAGCGCGTTGCCAATGGCGCAGATGCAATGTCGTCACGCGAAGCGTTGGAGATTGCCACGCGTGGCGGTGCAGATGTGCTGAACCGCCCCGATTGCGGTCGGCTTGAGCCCGGCAAGCGCGCCGACATTGCCATATGGGACACGCGCGGGATCGAAAGCGCGGGCAGTTGGGACCCGGCCGCATTGCTGCTGGCCGGGCCAATGAAGGTGAAGCACCTGTTTGTCGAAGGCCGCCAGATTGTGCGCGACGGGCATGTCACGACGTTGGACCTGCCGCGCGTGGTCGAACGGCAGACCCAGCTGGCTCGCGCTTTGCAAGCCTAGGACGTGACGCGGCGACCGGCGATCCATACTTCGGCAATGGCCCGGTCGTCGCCCATCATGATGGTTGGGAAAATGGCCTCCCACAGGTCATCGGCGCAAGCCTCGCGCTGGGCGATGGCTGGGGTAGACGCTAGGTCGAGAACAACCAGATCAGCCTCCATTCCCGGCGCCACGTTGCCGATGCGATCATCCATTCTCAGCGTGCGGGCCGAGCCGACCGTGCCCAGCCACAGCAGTTGTGCCGCGTGCAGGGGTGAGCCGCGAAGCTGCCCGATTTCATAGGCCGACGCCATAGTGTGCAGCATCGAAAAGCTGGACCCGCCACCGGTATCGGTTGCAAGTCCAACCCGGTGACCTTCGCGCATCAACCCGTCCATGTCGAACAGGCCGGATCCGATAAAGGTGTTCGAGGTTGGGCAATGGATCAGTGAGGCGTCAACTTCGCGCAGCCGATCGCGTTCACGCGATTCCAGGTGGATGACATGGCCATAAACGCCATGCGACCCCAGCAGTCCGAACTTTTCATAGGTATCAAGATAGTCCCGTGCGTCGGGAAACAGTTCACGCACCCACGCGATTTCGTCTGTCTGCTCGCTCAGGTGCGTTTGCATTAGACAATGGGGGTGTTCAGCCCACAGCGCGCCCATCGCCTCAAGCTGCTCGGGCGTTGACGTTGGCGAGAACCGCGGTGTGATGGCGTATGAGATCCGGTCGACCCCATGCCATTTCTCCAGCAAGGCCTGCGACTGGTCATAGGCCGTTTTCGGTGTGTCCCGCAGCCCTTCGGGCGCATTGCGGTCCATGCAGGTTTTACCCGCCACCACACGTTGCCCGCGTTGGTGTGCGGCCGTGAAGAACGCATCGACACTTTCCGGGTGGATGGTGCAGAAACTGCACATCGTTGTCGTGCCGTTCGAAGCCGTCAGATCGAGATATCGATTGGCGATTTCGGCTGCGTATTCGGGATTCCCGAACTTCATTTCCTCGGGGAAGGTATATGTGTTCAGCCAGTCGATCAGGCGTTTTCCCCAACTGGCAATCATGGCGGTCTGCGGGTAGTGGACATGCGCATCCACAAAGCCAGCCATGATCACGTGCTGACCGTGGTTTACAACCTCGGCCTCCGGTTGCGCGGCGAGCAGGCTTTCGGCATCGCCAACTGCAGAAATGCGGCCGTCTTCGATCAGGACCGCTTCGCTGATGGTCACGGCCTCTGTCGGTTCACCTTCGAATGGTGATCCGTTGAAGCTCAGGACACGCCCTTTCAGCAGCGTTTTATGCGCCATTTCTGTTTATCTCCGCCTGTGTGGGACTACGAAACAGCATAAGGGGACGAAACTTGCCGGTAAATCGGCGCATTGTCATTGTTTTCCGGTAGCTGCTTCTTCTAATTAGGGGTCAATGCGCGAACACACGGGGGCAACATGACCACAGGCTTTGATGAACCCGTAACCGAGTCCACGAGTGACGACGACGTTTATGCGCTGGACCGCAAGACTGTGGCGGACATCTTGTATGCGGTCGAGGTAGACGATCGCGATAAGCTGATCGAGCTTATGGATCCTCTCCATGCGGCAGACATCGCTGACCTTCTGGAGCAGATCAGCCCCCATGAGCGCGTTCACCTGATCCGTCTGTACGACAAAGAGTTCGACGGCGACATCCTCTCCGAACTGGACGAAGCGCTGCGCGAAGAGGTGATTGGTATCCTGCGCCCCGACGTTTTGGCCGAAGCCGTGCGGGACATGGAAAGCGACGATGTTGTCGACCTGCTGGAGGACCTCGAAGAACCGCAGCAAGAGGCCATCCTTGATGCCCTGGAAGAACCCGAGCGTCACGCCGCGGAACAGGCTTTGTCCTACCCCGAAAATTCGGCCGGTCGCCTTATGCAGCGCGAAGTTGTCATGGCGCCCGATCATTGGACGGTGGGGCAGGCCATCGACTTCATGCGCGCCAATGATGACCTGCCGGAGCAGTTCTATCATGTGGTTCTGGTGGATCCACGGCTCAAGCCGGTGGCTCAAGTCACACTGGGCAAGCTGATGGCGACGCGTCGCGAGGTGACGCTTCAAGATATCGCCGAAGAGGAATTCCATACGATCCCGGTCGATCAGGATGAAGAGGATGTCGCTTATGCTTTTAACCAGTACCACCTGATTTCTGCGCCTGTGGTCGATGCCGATGGGCGTCTGGTTGGTGTGATCACCATCGACGATGCGATGGTCGTTCTGGATGAAGAACACGAAGAGGACATCCTGCGTCTGGCTGGTGTGGGTGAAGAGAGCTCTCTGTCCGATAGTGTCGCCGCCACCAGCAAGCGTCGTCTACCCTGGCTTGCGGTGAACCTGTGCACGGCGATCTGTGCCTCGCTGGTGATTTCCCAGTTTGAAGCCGCGATTGATCAGCTGGTTGCATTGGCCATCCTGATGCCGATCGTGGCATCGATGGGGGGCAACGCCGGTACGCAGTCGCTGACGGTTGCCGTGCGGGCGCTGGCGACTCGCGACCTGACCAATGCGAACGTCATGCGCGTGATCCGACGAGAGTTGCTTGTGGGTATGCTCAACGGTCTGTGTTTTGCGATCGTTCTGGGCACTGTCGGTATGATGTGGTTTGATTCACCTTTGCTGGGTGTCGTGATCGGCTCGGCCTTGGTCGTGAATATGGTGATCGCTGGCTTCGCAGGTACGGTAGTACCGGTTGTGCTGGACCGTCTTGGTGTTGACCCGGCGCTGGCGTCGGGAACTTTTGTGACGACCACAACGGATGTCATGGGGTTCTTCATCTTTCTTGGGCTTGCAAGCGTGGTGCTTCTGTGACCGATCTGACTGAAATCAAGGCTGCCGCGCGCAAGGCGGCTTTTGCGCGCCGCAAGGTGGCGTTCGATGTGCGTTTACCGGGAGCAGCCGGGCGATTGTCTGAAGTGCTGGCGGGCCATCGCGGCGTACCTACGTCGGGGTATATGCCGATCCGCACTGAAATCGACCCGCTGCCGGCCATGGCCGAGGCGTCCGCTTATGGCGCGGTTGGTGTGCCGGTCATTCAGGCAGCCGGGCAGCCGCTACGGTTTTCGCGCTGGACACCCGAGGGCGTACTGAAAGACGGCCCTTTCGGGGCCAAAGTGCCTGAGGTTGAAGATTATTTCGACCCCGAGATCCTGATCGTGCCGCTGGTGGCCTTTGACGCGCAGGGTGGCCGGCTGGGTTATGGTGGAGGTTTTTATGACCGCACGCTTGAAGGGTTGCGCGCCAAGCGACCCACTTTGGCCATCGGGTTTGCCTTTGACGCGCAAGAAGCCGAAGGGCTTCCGCTGGAACCCACGGATCAGCCGCTGGATATGGTTATCACCGAAAGTCGCGTTCTGACTTTCGAAGCCTAACCCATGTTTTCGGCACGGAAGTATTCCCAAGCATCCTTTTTCGACCCATCGGGCAATGTGCAAATCCCGGTCTGACCATTCTCACCATCTTGTATTTCATATTGTCCGCCCTGCTCTATGCAGAAGGTCGCGGCCGGGTTGGCAAGTCCAACTGGCTGATCCGGGGCCTGCTCGCAGGCGGCGAGAGGCGCAAGCAGGGCTGCGGGAATAATGTAACGGGTCATTAACGTCTCCTGTCCAAGGCGTTTTCACAATGCGTGGCGGCAGCTTAACCACTTGTGCTTGTCGGATACCACACTTAGGACGTTAAGGATGAGAATACTTTTTCTGGGTGACGTCATGGGCCGCGCCGGGCGCGCGGCCATTCAGCAACATTTACCGCGCTTGCGCGACGAATGGCGCCTGGATTTTGTCGTGGTGAATGGCGAAAACGCCTCGAACGGGATGGGTCTGACCGGGGATCACGCAAAGCTGTTGCTGGATGCCGGGGCCGATTGCCTGACGCTTGGCGACCACGCGTTCGACCAGAAAGACATGCTGCAATTCATCGAAAGTGAACCCCGTATTGTGCGCCCGGTGAACTTTGCCAAGGGCGCGCCGGGCAGGGGTCATCGGTTGTACACCGCGCCGGGCGGACGCAAGGTTCTGGTTGTTCAGGTTTTGGGCCAAGTCTTCATGAAACGCCCCTTTGATGATCCGTTCTCGGCTATTGAACCAATCCTGAAATCGCACCCGCGTGGTGGGCAGGCGCAGGCGATCATCGTTGATATGCACTGTGAAGCGACGTCCGAAAAAATGGCCATGGGGCACTATTGCGACAAACGCGCCAGCCTTGTGGTGGGCACGCACACGCACGTACCGACCGCGGATGCACAGGTACTGCCAGGTGGTACGGCCTATCTGACGGATGCGGGCATGTGCGGTGACTATGACTCGGTCATTGGGATGGACAAGCTGGAGCCGATGCGCCGCTTTATCACTGGTATGCCAAAGGCCCGGTTCACTCCGGCCAATGGCGAGGCCACGCTAAGCGGTGTGTTTGTTGAAACCGATGATCGCGACGGGCAGGCTAAATCTGTTCAAATGGTACGCGTTGGCGGACGTTTGCAGCAGGCCGGACCGCAATAAGGGCACGTCAGGCTTGCTCTGTCGCGCGCAATGCGTGAAACTGCCTGACGGGCGCGTAAGCCAGGCCAGGGTTCGGACAGAATACCAAGAATGCAATTCCTTCAGCTGACAGAAATGGGAAGCGCGATATTGGCGCTGTTGGTCGTTGCAGGCATGTTCATCATGTTCCTGCGCGAGGTTTATCCGACTGAAGTTGTCGCTATCGGTGGTGTCGCCGTGATGTTGGTGACCGGCATTTTACCCTATCAAAGTGCCCTGGCTGTCCTGTCAAACCCTGCGCCATGGACGATTGCGGCGATGTTTATCATCATGGGGGCCTTGGTACGTACCGGAGCATTGGACGCCTTCACTTCGATTGCACAGAAACAGGCACAGGTGAATCCCAAGGCGGCTATCGCGACGTTGATGGCCTTTGTCGTTTTGGCCTCGGCGGTGGTTTCAAATACACCGGTTGTGGTCGTCATGATCCCTGTGTTCATTCAGATCGCGCGCACACTGAATGTGCAGGCGTCGAAACTGCTTATCCCGCTTAGCTATGCAGCTATTCTTGGCGGTACACTGACCCTCATCGGGACCTCGACCAACTTGTTGGTGGATGGTGTTTCGCGGGCGCAGGGGATGACCCCGTTTACGATCTTCGAGGTAACGCCGCTGGGCATTGCGCTAGTGATTTACGGCATGTTCTACCTGCGCTTTGTTGCGCCGCGCCTGCTGCCTGATCGCGACAGCATGGCATCCATGCTCAGCGACCGGTCGAAGATGAAGTTCTTTACTGAGGCCGTGATCCCCCCCGACAGCAACCTGATCGGGCGCGAAGTGACGGGGGTGCAGCTGTTCAAGCGTCAGGGCGTGCGGTTGATCGATGTCGTGCGCGGCGACGAGTCGCTGCGTCGCAACCTCAAAGGCGTCGCCTTGAAAGTCGGCGACCGTGTGGTTCTTCGAACCGAGATGACGGAATTGCTGAGCTTGCAGACCAACAAGGAGCTTAAGCGCGTCGACCAGGTCTCGGCGGTCGAAACCAAAACGGTCGAAGTGCTGATTACCCCCGGCTGCCGCATGGTCGGGCGAACATTGGGCACGATGCGTCTACGTCGTCGTTACGGCGTTTACGTTCTGGCGGTGCATCGGCGGAACCAGAATATCGGTCGTCAGTTGGATGATCTGGTCGTTCGGGTCGGTGACACGCTGCTGCTGGAGGGCTCGCCGGCCGATATTCAGAAGCTGGCGGCTGACATGGATATGGTCGATGTGACCCAACCTTCGGCCCGCGCGTTCCGCCGCAGCCATGCGCCGATTGCCATTGGGTCGCTAGTGGGGATCGTTGTGCTGGCCGCACTGGGTGTCGCGCCGATCCTGCTGTTGTCCATTCTGGCTGTTGCTGTTGTTTTGATCACCCGCTGCATCGACGCGGATGAGGCGTTTTCATTTGTCGAAGGACGACTGCTGGCCCTGATCTTTGCAATGCTGGCCATAGGCGCAGCGTTAGATAAATCCGGTGCAGTGTCCTTGATTGTCGAGGCCGTGGCGCCGGGTCTTGGCGCCTTGCCGCCATTCTTGATTATCTGGGCGGTCTATCTGCTGACCTCCGTGCTGACAGAACTTGTGTCGAATAACGCTGTGGCGGTTGTGGTGACGCCGATTGCTATCGGGTTGGCACAGGCGGTGGGGATCGACCCGCGTCCTCTGGTGGTGGCGGTCATGGTGGCGGCTTCGGCCTCATTCGCGACCCCGATCGGATATCAGACAAATATGATGGTTTACGGTCCCGGTGGATACAGGTTCACAGATTTTCTGAAAGTTGGCGTGCCGCTCAACCTGACTGTGGGGCTGCTGGCTTCGCTGCTGATCCCATTGATCTGGCCACTTTGACTTCGGCGCAGAACCGCTGGTTTTCCGGCGAAGTCCTTGTAAAATCAAAACCTCATACAATGTTTTGAATACGTGATTTTGCGAAAAGGAGCACATCAATGCTCAAGACCGGATACACTGCGCTTACGGTTGCGGCCACATCAGCCATGCTGAGCAGCGCGGCCATTGGCGGAACGATAGAAGGTACAGCCGCATATCGCGAACGCATCGCCGTTCCACCAGATGCCACATTATATGTTCAATTGCAGGACGTCTCGCGCGCGGACGCACCGTCGGTGACCCTGTCTGCCAAGCGATACGCTTTGACCGGAGTGCCGGCGCAATTCGAGTTGATCTATGACGACGCCCTAATTCAAGAAGGGATGCGTTATGTGGTGCGGGGATCGATTTTCCAGGGCGACAAGCTGTTGTTCACAACCGATACCGCTTATCCGGTTTTGACGAATGGGGCCGGGAACGCGACTGATCTGATGCTTGTCAAAGTGCAACCGCCGGGGGCAGAAATGCTGGAAAACACCAATTGGACCGCAACCGGCCTGAATGGCGCAGCACTTGAAACTGAAAGGCGCCCGGCGCTTTCATTCGCAAATGATGGTGCGTTTTCTGGCAGCGGTGGATGCAACCGGTTTTCCGGCCAGGCGCAGATCGCGGGCAACACTATCGAATTCCCGGACAACATGGCGGCAACTTTAATGGCCTGCCCACCGCCTCTGGATGAGGTGGAGCGGCAGTTCTTCAAGGCATTGCAGGGCGTTACGGCCTATGCCTTCAAAGGGGATACGCTGGTGTTGTTGGACAGCGCCGGGCAATCCGTCGTGCAGTTTGCCCGGGAACAGTAGAGCTTAAAGGGGCGTCACGCGACGGCCCTTGACCGCCCTGCATTGCGGCCCGAGAAGATGCAGCCGCCCAGGAACGAACCTTCAAGCGCGTTGTAGCCGTGATAGCCACCGCCGCCGAAACCCGCGACCTCTCCGGCTGCGAACAGGCCAGGAATGACCTGACCGTCTTCGCCAACCATTTGGCTATCCAAATTGGTCTGCAGCCCACCCAGCGTTTTGCGTGTCAGCACGTGCAGTTTAACTGCAATCAGCGGGCCATTGGCCGGGTCGAGGAACTTGTGTGGCTTGGCAGTCCGGATCAATTTGTCGCCACGATAATTTCGCGCGGCCAGAATGGCGGCCATCTGCGCATCCTTGGTGAACGGGTTGTCGATCTGGGAATCGCGTGCCTCGATCTGAGCGCGCAGGTGCGCCTCATCAATCAGTCCGCCACCCAGATGGTTCATGCCGTTCACCAGTTCGGTGAGGGTGTTGGCGACAATGAAGTCCTCGCCATGTTCCTTGAACGCTTCAACCGGCGCAGTGGCCTTGGAGCCTGTCAGGATACGTTGGAACAGAACCTCTTTCCAACCGCCGTCGGTCATGTCGGGGTTCTGTTCGGACCCGGATAGGGCGAATTCCTTTTTGATCACCTTCTGGGTCAGAACGAACCAGCTGTATTCATGGCCGGTCTTCAGGATTTCCTTCAACGTCCCCAGCGTATCAAAACCCGGCAGGCATGGCGGTTTCAACCGGTTGCCTTCGGCGTCGAACCACATCGAGCTTGGGCCGGGCAGAATGCGAATGCCGTGCGATGGCCAGATCGGATTCCAGTTACGAACGCCCTCGGTATAATGCCACATCCGGTCGCCGTTGATGACATGACCGCCGGCCTTTTCGCTGATACCGATCATGCGTCCATCGACGTGGAATGGCACGCCAGCGACCATGTCTTTTGGCGGCTCGCCCAGACGATCGCGTGGCCAGTTTTTGCGCACCATTTCAAAGTTGCCTCCGATACCTCCAGAGGTGACTATGACGGCAGGGGCGTAAAACTCGAACTCTCCGACTTCATCGCGGTTGGTCTTGGTGCCGTGGGGTGCAGTGTCGTCGGCCAGAACCTCGCCCGAAACTCCCTTAGCCGCGCCATTCTGCATGATGATGTGGCTGACCTGATGGCGGAATTTCAGCTCGATCAATCCGTTGCTGACATGTTCGCGAACGCGGCGTTTGAAATGTTCCAGAACGCCCGGACCTGTTCCCCAAGTGATATGAAAGCGGGGCACAGAGTTTCCGTGTCCGTCCGCATACGATCCACCGCGCTCGGCCCAACCTACAATTGGGAACCAGCGCAAGCCCATATCATGCAGCCAAGGGCGCATCTCGCCGGCGGCAAATTCCACATAAGCCTCGGCCCATTTGCGAGGCCATGCGTCCTCGTCGCGGTCGAACTGCGCGCTGCCCATCCAGTCGCGCAGTGCCAGATCATAGCTGTCTTTGATTCCCATACGCCGCTGTTCTGGCGTGTCGACCATAAAGAGCCCACCAAGGCTCCAGAACGCCTGACCGCCCAGGAAATGCGCGGGTTCTTGATCAACCACGATCACCTTTTTGCCCCGGTCACCCAGTTCAGCTGCGGCGGCCAGCCCGGCCAGCCCAGCCCCCACGACGATGGCATCGGCAGAGTTATTCGTCATGTCTTGTCCTTTCAGCGGCTGCGGAACCAAAGGATGAAGGGCAAGGCCACAACATACATCGTTATTCCGTACACAGCCGAGGGCAGGGCCAACGGGCTGAACCCGCTTTCCGTCGCCGTGATCAATGCAGCCAGTGTAATCCCAAGTGTCGAGTTTTGTATTCCGGTTTCGATGGAGACCGTCTTGCTTTCGTCCCACGTCAGGTTTGCTGCGCGCGCCAGCCCCAAGCCGATCAGCAACAATGCGATGTTCAATGAGATCAAACCCGCGCCCATAACTCCAAGGTTATCGACAAAAAGCTGCCAGTTACCAGCCAGCGCCGCCAAAACGATCAGCATGAACAGGACAGTTGCAATCTTGGACAACACAGGCTCAAGCCGCTTCGCAAAGTCAGTTGCAAAGCTGCGCAGTGTGACGCCAAGCGCCACGGGCAACGTAGTGATCAGGAACATCGCAATGGCCAATCCCGTAATGGAAACCTCGGGTGCGGCATCGCCCATGAAATAGTTCACTGACCAAGCGGCAAGAAAGGGCACGGTCACCATCGACAGCAGGCTTATGACGGCAGTCAGGCTGACCGACAGGGCAACATCACCCTTTGCCAGTTTCGACAGGATGTTGCTGGTCACGCCGCCGGGACAAAAGCTGAGGATCATGAAGCCGACGGCGATCTCGGGTGGCAACGCAAAAAGTGTGACCGTGACAAAAGCCGCGACCGGCAGCAGTACAACCTGACACAACGCGCCGATGGCAAATGGATAGCGTCGGCTAAAGACGCGGCGGAAATCTGCGACCTCTAGCCCGACGCCCAGAGAAAGCATGATAATGGCCAGCGACAGTGGCAGGCCGACATTTATTAGAAGATCCAAGAACAACTCCTCCCAAAGCCGTTCGGGCCACCCTAAGCGAGCGGTTGCGGATCAGGCAATAACGCCGTTAGGTCATCCGTAGCGTTCCGCGAACCTGCGGAGGATTTCGGCCGGTTGTGTAACATCCGCAGCATGGCAGATATCGATCAGGCGCTGGGCGTCCTCGGGCGGGAAATAACCGTGGTTCTTGTAGATGTTGATGCGCTGTTCGAAATCACGCGCGTCGGCTTCCGGGTGAAACTGCGTGGCGTAAACGTTCTGTCCCCAGCGGATCATCTGAAACGGACACGGTTCCGAGGCCAGTAGATGAACGCATCCGTCGGGCAGCGCCTGCACGGCCTCTTTGTGACCCACGAAGGCGTCGAATGTTCCGGTCAGTCCCGACGTCAGCGGGTCTTGCGCCCCGTCTTCGGTCAGGTGGCAAGTCGAAGGTCCTACCGGTTCGCCATATCTTTCTTTGCTGACCTCACCGCCAAGATGGGCAGCCAATATGCCCAGCCCATAGCAGCACCCCATAAACGGATGATCCTGTGCGATGACCTGCGGCATCAATCCCATGATGGCCGCCTCGGTACGTGCATCGGTTTCCGATTTGGTTGCTGGATCGTCACTGACGCATCCCGGTCCACCGCCGACGATCACCCCGGCATAGTCCGTGACATCCAGATCCGCAGGCAAGTCCTCGCAATCCAGACGAATGCGATGGGTTTGCTCGTGTTTCAGCCCGGTTTTGTCCAGGATCGAGGCATATTCGGCATCCGAAGCATCGGTTTCCGGGCGTAGTTGCAGGATCAGAAATCGTTTCATGAATGGCTCTTATCCGTCAAAGAGGCCAGAAGACAAGGATGGCGGGAATGGAAACGGCGATGATCAGGATTTCCAGCGGCAACCCCATGCGCCAATAATCGCTAAACTGATACCCTCCGGGCCCCAGCACCAGCGTATTGTTCTTATGCCCGATCGGCGTCAGGAACGCGGCTGAGGCAGCAACGGCAACCGTCATCAGGAACGGGTCGGGTGAAACCTCAAGCGTGCGGGCCATCTGGATGCCGACCGGAGCCGCAACAATGGCGGTGGCCGTATTGTTCAGCACGTCCGATAGGGTCATGGTGACCACCATAAGTACAGTCAGAATGGCCCAGGCAGGCAACCCATTGGTCAATTGTATCAACGCGTTGGCAATAAGTTCCGTACCGCCGGATGTCTCCAATGCGCTGCCTAGCGGGATCATCGAACCCAGCAGCACGACAACAGGCCATTCGATATGATTATAGATATCGGCAATCGGCATGATCTTGGTCAGCACGTAGGCGACGACGACTAGCCCCAAAGCGATAGGCAGGTAGATCAACCCGACACTGGCCGCCAGGACGGCGGCGGCAAACAGACCAATGGCCAGCCACGCCTTTTCGTTGGCGGTGACATTCAAGCCGCGTTCGGCCAGTGGCAAGCAGCCCAGCCACTCGGTCACATCAGCGCTGCGGTCGCGTGGGCAGAGCAACAGCAATATGTCGCCTGCTTCAATCTCAGTTTTGCGTACCTGCTCCGTTATGCGGCGGCCCTGACGTGAAATCCCCATGAGAACGGTGCTCTGACGCCAGGCCAGTCCCAGGCCCTGCGCGGTGCGGCCAGTGGCGCGCGCGTTCAATGGCACGACAACTTCAACCACTTCCAGGCCGTCCCCTTCGGCGGTCAGCAATTCCTGTCGACGGGTATCCGAGAAATCGAGGTTCAGCGCTGTGCGGAATTCGTCCAGCGCCTCAGGGCGCGCTTCAAGAACCAGCGCGTCGCCCTGTTTAAGCGTTGCGTGGGCCGACCGGCCGTATCGCCGCTTGCCGTCCCGGATCAAGCCGATGATGGCCACGTCGGATTTCTCGGCGGCTTCGTAAAGCTCGCTGACACGTTTTCCGATCTGCGAGGATTCGGGCGGGACGGTCAATTCCGCGATGTACTCGGCTAGGGTTTCCGAGGCCTCTTCCTGAGTTCCCCGATTGGGGATCAACCGCCAGCCGACCAGTGCGACGAATGTAAGACCAGCAATGGCGGCCAGACCGCCAACCGGGGCGAAGTCGAACATGCGAAATGGTTCGCCCAGGGTTTCTGCCCGGATCGAAGCAATGATGATATTGGGTGGCGTTCCGATCAACGTAGCCATACCGCCAAGAATGGTGGCAAAGCTCAGCGGCATCAGCGTCAGCCCGACCGAACGCCCCGCTTTGCGCGCGGTTTGAATATCAACCGGCATCAAAAGCGCCAGCGCGGCCACGTTGTTCATAAAGGCCGAGAGAACCGCGCCGATTCCGCCCATAAGGGCGATATGCGCACCAAGCCCGCGCGAGGCATCGACCAGCGTGCGCGTAATCAGAAAGACAGCTCCAGATCGGACAAGCCCCGCTGAGACAACCAAAACCAGAGCGACAATTATAGTGGCAGGATGCCCGAACCCGGCAAAAGCGTCATCTACTGGTACAACACCCAGCGTAACTCCGATCAAAAGCGCGGTGAAGGCCACGAGGTCGTATCGGAACTTCCCCCAAAGCAACATCCCAAACACAATGGCGAAAAGGGAAAATAGAATAATCTGGTCAGTCGTCATGCGGTCACCATACCTGTAGAAGTGACCGTCGCAAGCCGCTCTCTTGATCCTTGGCCCCGCAAACGTCTATATGAGCGCCGAATACGCAAACATGATGACGAGGACGCAATATGGCAGGCCATTCCAAATGGGCCAACATCCAGCACCGCAAGGGGCGTCAGGACGCCGCGCGGTCCAAACTGTTTTCCAAACTGTCGAAAGAGATCACCGTGGCTGCCAAGATGGGCGACCCCGATCCCGACAAGAACCCGCGCCTGCGTCTGGCTGTGAAAGAAGCTAAGTCGAATTCGGTCCCCAAGGATGTGATCGACCGTGCGATCAAGAAATCGGTGGCCGGAGAAGGCGACGAATACGAAGAAATCCGGTATGAGGGCTATGGTCCGAACGGTGTGGCAGTCATCGTCGAGACGATGACCGACAACCGCAACCGCACTGCGTCTACCGTGCGCTCAACCTTCTCGAAGAATGGCGGCAATCTGGGTGAGACCGGCTCAGTCGGCTTCATGTTCGACCGTAAAGGCGAGGTGGTTTACCAGCCGGATGCAGGCGACGCAGATGCGATTTTCGAAGCGGCCATCGAGGCGGGCGCTGAAGATGTCGAAAGCTCGGAAGATGGTCACATCATCTGGTGCGCTGATACCGATCTGAATGATGTATCGAACGCACTGGAGGAGGCGCTTGGTGAATCCGAGTCGACCAAGCTGGTCTGGAAACCCACCACCACCACCGAGCTGGGTCTGGAAGACATGCAAAAGCTGATGAAACTGGTCGATGCGCTGGAAGACGATGATGACGTTCAGCGTGTGACGACCAATTTCGAAGCCACGGACGAGGTCATGGCCCAGCTTTGATCCCGGTGCAGGAAAAACACGAAAAACCCGGTCATTGGCCGGGTTTTTGCATTCAGTAAAGGGTGTTCTTGGCCGGTTGTGTGGAACTGAGTACCATGCATTGATCAAACCCAACCGACAGTCCCAGTCGCGAGCCGAGGAACCAACACGCCCGAATGACGGACAATTCGCAGCTAACGCCCAAAAGAAACATTCCGGTTCTGGCCGGGCAGAGCATTCTGTCTCAGGTGGCGTGGACCTTGGGCAGCCCATCCGTGGTTTTGCCGTTTCTGGCCGTGTCGCTCGAGCTTCCGATGTTCATAGCCGGCGCGCTGGTGTCGGTGCGAATGGTGGGCAGCATGATCTCGGATGTGTTCCTGGCGCAACCCATCGCGGCGCGTGAACGCAAGAAACGTGCGATCGCGATGACCGAGATCGCAATTGGTGCGTGCCTGATTTTGGCTTTGTTGGTGGCCGCAACCGGGGTCGTGCCGGTCATTGGGCTGGCCTTTGTCTTGGCGTTTTTCATGATCGGCCTGATCGAAGAGATTCAGTCGCTGATGTATACCGATCTACTGGGCGATCACGTGCGTTCCAAATCGCGGATGATCATGCATTATCTGCAACTTGGGGTGGGTGGTTTAGGTGCAATCGGCCTCGCCTTGCTGGTCCATGAGATCACCAAAGAGAATCCACCGTTCTCGCGTCATTCCGCTGTTATCGCCGTATCGGTGACGTTCTTTGTGTTGTCTGGTCTGTCGATCCTGATGATGTCCGAAGATGCTGGCCGGACGGAAGAAAATGGCCCACAATCGGGCAAGAAAAGAAAGTTCATCGAGAACTTCACCGATATCGCCGCGATGTTCGATCAGGCCTGGTTTCGCCGGTACATGGTCATGCGCATGCCGCTGGTCGTTGTGTCCTTGTCTGTGCCGTTCTTTGCACTCATCGCGGCCGAGGCGCATCACAGTTCGGCCAGGGGGCTTACGGCAATGATCGTTTCGTCTGCGTCGGGGTACCTTGTGTCCGCTCCGTTGTGGCAATTGGTGAACATGAAATCGCATCGGGCCGTGATGGTCACCGGAAATCTTATGGTGGCGCTGACGGGCGGTGCGCTTTTGTCCGTGCATTTTCTGGGCATGGACCATGATGTTCACCTGCACGCCATCGCCCTGTTTATCGTAACGGTCGCCGTGACGGGTATCGGCAGCGCCCGCAAACTGTACTTTTTGGACGTTGCGCCGAAAGAGCAGCGGGTCAAAGGTGCCGCAGCGGTCAAGAGCATTTGCCGTATCTCTGGTGTGCTATTCTCGGCGGCACTGGCAGGTGTTGCGCATTTGCACGAGGTGGCCTGGGCTATCGCGTTCATTGTCGTCATAAGCGTTTTCGCCGCGCTCGCCTGTTACCGCGTGGTTGTACCCGGTGATAAAGCGACGGTTCAGGCCTGATCTGAGGTGTCCAGCTGAAGTAGGGCTGCACGCGAGGCGCTTTTGACTGCGGCAGTCAGCGGGGCCAGCGCCGTGGATAGCACGCGTCCCACCTGCCAAGTCAGCCGTACATCGAGCCGCGCGCCGGGCATCAAAGGACATAAACGGCCATCTTCCAGCGCTCGGCGTGCAAGGTTCTCCGGGTTCATTCCCCACCCGATCCCGGCTATTGCCGCTTCTACAAACCCCTGCGAAGACGGCAGGAAATGCGAAGGCGGCGATATCCGTTGGCCTGTCTGTTGCGTGATCCAAGCTTTTTGCAGGCCGTCTTTCCGGTTGAATGTCAAACAGGTGGCGCGGGACAACGTGTCGGCATTCACTCCGTCAGCGAACCACTTGCGTATAAACATGGGATTGGCTGTTGGGATGTACCGCAGAGACCCTAGGGTGACGGCGTCGCTGCCGGGGATCGTATCACCGCCGACAGTTATGGCCGCGCTGACCTCTCCGCGTCGCAGCCATTCTGCCGAATGGTCCTGATCGTCTACGACCAGATCGAACAGCAGACCGTCGACCTGCGACATGGCATTGATGAACCATGTGGCCAGAACATCCGCGGGAACGGCGATGCGCACGCGCGCGGGGCCATTGGTCTGATCAAGCGTCAGTTCCCGGGCCAGCTGCGCCTCAAGTAATCCGATATCCTCGGCATGTTGCGCGATGCGTAAACCCATTGGAGTGGCGGTACAGGGGGATCCCCGGTTGATCAGGGTTGCTCCAACAAGGTCCTCCAGCGCCTTGATCCGCTGCGAAATTGCGGAAGGCGTAACTGCAAGCTCCGAGGCGGCCGCATCAAAGCTGCCACGTCGCAGGATGGCGGATAGTGCCGAAAGGTGGTTTGGGTCCAGTAACATTAGCCTGACTTAATTCAGAACAGTATCTTTAAATTGATAGATGTCCGCTGGGAGCGTAGTCAACGGCTCAGACAATCGGAGGTTTCATGTCCACATCATTGTTCGCAGGCTTTGTGCTTGGCTTTAGCCTGATCCTCGCCATCGGTGCGCAAAACGCCTTTGTTCTGCGCCAGGGCTTGCGGCGTGAACACGTTTTCCCCCTGTGCCTGACGTGCGCAGTATCAGATGCCATTCTTATCGCCGCTGGTGTCGCCGGATTTGGAACATTGGCACACGCCGTGCCTTGGTTCGAAACCGTCATGCGATATGGCGGGGCGATCTTCCTGACCTGGTACGGTTTGCGCAGCCTGAATTCTGCATGGCGCGGTGGAGCAGTGATGGAGGTTCGTGAGGGTGAGCGTGTCAGCCTGAAGTCTGTTCTGCTGACGGTACTCGCGTTCACATGGCTGAACCCACATGTCTATCTGGATACCGTTGTTCTGATTGGATCGATATCAGCTCAGTATGATGATCGCATGGCATTTGCACTTGGTGCGATGATCTCCAGCTTTGTTTTCTTCTTTTCATTGGGCTACGGGGCAGGGATGCTGTCCCCGGTTTTTGCGCGGCCACGGGCGTGGCAGGTGTTAGACTTGGTTATCGGCTTAGTCATGTTGGCGATTGCTGCCAAACTTGTGTTGATGTGACGGGTTGCCTCTGCCGGGGATTAGGTGTTCAACCGTTAACATGTCAACTTTAGCCGCCCAACACCGCCCATTGGCGGGTATGCTCTGGATGTTTTCGGCAGGCCTGTCGTTTGTGGTTATGACTGCATTGGTAAAGTCGCTGGGTCCAACAATGGATCCGATACAGGCCGCGTTTTTGCGGTTTGCGTTCGGCCTGATCTTTCTGTTGCCCGCACTGCGTCTGGTGTTGAAAACCCATCTGACGCGCAGGCACATTGTATTGTTGGGCACTCGCGGCATCGTCCATGCATTGGCCGTGATGCTGTGGTTCTTCTCGATGACACAGATCCCGCTGGCTGAGGTCACGGCGATGAACTACATGACGCCGGTTTATGTAACACTGGGGGCCGCGCTGTTTCTGGGTGAAAAGCTGGCTTTCCGACGGATCGCTGCGATCTGCGTGGCGCTGGTCGGCGTATTGATCATCCTCAGACCGGGTTTCCGCGAGATTTCGCCCGGTCATATCACAATGCTGGGCACGGCCCTGACTTTGGGGGGGTCGTACCTGATCGCCAAAGTGCTTGTGCGCGACCTTCCGCCCTCGGTTGTCGTGGCCCACATGTCGATCTGGGTGACGGTCGCCTTGATCCCCTTTGCAATGGCAGTCTGGACCCCGCCCAGCCTGCGTGATCTTGGTGTCCTGTTTCTGGTGGCCAGTTTTGCCACGGCAGGCCATTACTTCATGACGCTTGCGCTAAAGGCGGCCCCGGTTGCGGTTACGCAACCCGTCACCTTCCTGCAGCTGATCTGGGCCACGCTATTGGGGGCACTGATCTTTAAGGAGAGCATCGACATTTGGGTTGTCGCGGGTGGTACGGTGATTCTTCTGGCGGTCAGCTTCATTGCCTGGCGCGAGGCGGTTTTGAACCGCAGCAGCTTGACGACCCCAAGCATCGCACCAAAACTCTAGCCGTTCACGGCCGCTTAAAACGTTATTGATTGACGGGTCAATAAAAACCCCTTAGCGTTTCCCGGTACACGTAATGAGGGGATAGCGATGCCGAAACTCGGAATGGAGCCAATCCGCCGTGACGCGATCGTCAAGGCAACAATCGCCGAGCTCGGGTCGAAGAAATCCCTTGACGTGACTGTCAGCCAGATCGCCAAACGTGCAGGTATGTCCAGCGCACTGGCGCATCACTATTTCGGCGGCAAGGATCAGATCTTTCTGGCTGCCATGCGCCGAATTCTCTCGGACTTTGCTGACGAGGCCCGAGGGGAGCTCAAAAATGCCGTTCCGGAAGAGCGCGCGCAGGCGATTATCCGGGCCTGTTTTGCGCCGTCATGTTTCACTCCGGATGTCATCGCAGCCTGGATGACATTTTACGTGCTGGCCCAAACCAACGATGACGCATTGCGCCTGTGGCAAATCTATCAGGCACGCATCCGGTCGAACCTGACGCATGCTCTGCGCCCGTTGCTTGGCGATCCGGTCGAAGCGGCTGAAAACATGATCGCCCTTATCGACGGGCTATATATCCGCGCGGCGCTAAGCGCGCCGGAAGAGCCGCAATTGGCCGTTAATCACGCAATGCGTGTCCTCAACACTCTGCTCGAGGCTGAAAAATGACAAAACCGAACATTCTGATCCTGATGGTGGATCAGCTTAACGGGACCCTTTTTCCGGATGGTCCCGCTGATTGGCTTCACGCTCCGAACCTGAAGAAACTGGCGGAACGCTCAACCCGATTTGCCAATGCGTATACGGCGTCGCCCCTGTGTGCGCCGGGGCGGGCCAGCTTCATGTCCGGTCAATTGCCTTCGCGCACAGGTGTCTATGACAATGCCGCAGAATTCCGCAGTGATATCCCGACCTACGCGCACCATCTACGCCGCGCGGGTTATTATACCTGCCTGTCCGGCAAGATGCACTTTGTCGGCCCAGATCAGATGCACGGGTTCGAGGACCGCCTGACAACCGATATTTACCCGGCCGATTTCGGCTGGACGCCCGATTACCGCAAGCCCGGTGAACGGATTGACTGGTGGTACCACAATATGGGCTCGGTGACGGGCGCAGGTGTGGCCGAAATCTCAAACCAGATGGAGTATGACGACGAGGTCGCATACAACGCCAAGGCCAAACTGTACGATCTGGCCCGCGGTAAGGACGACCGCCCTTGGTGTGTGACCGTCAGCTTTACGCACCCCCATGATCCCTACGTGGCGCGTCGCAAATACTGGGACCTCTACGAAGATTGCGAACACCTGCAGCCCGAGGTTGCAGACCTTGGCTATGACAATCAGGACCCGCATTCTAAGCGCATATTTGACGCCAATGATTGGCGCAGCTTCGACATCACCGAAGAAGATATCCGCAAATCCCGCCGCGCTTACTTTGCCAACATCTCGTATCTGGACGACAAGATCGGTGAAATCCTCGAGGTGCTGGAAACAACCCGGCAAGAGGCAATCATCATGTTCGTCTCGGACCACGGTGACATGCTTGGTGAGCGAGGGCTTTGGTTCAAAATGACCTTCTACGAAGGTTCAGCGCGTGTACCTTTGATGATCTCGGCGCCGGGAATGCCTGCGGGGCGGATCGACACGCCGGTGTCGACAATCGACGTTACGCCAACCCTAGGTGCGCTAGCGGGTGTCGATATGGCCGAGATCGCGCCGTGGACGGATGGCGAAGATCTTGTTCCGCTGGCCAACGGCACGGAACGGACCGCGCCGGTGAAGATGGAATATGCAGCTGAAGCGTCATATGCGCCGCTGGTTTCGTTGCGCTACGGCAAGTGGAAGCATAATCGCTGCGCTTTGGACCCCGATCAACTGTACGATCTGGAAAACGATCCGCATGAATTGGAAAACCTTGCGGAACACCCCGAACACGCAGGCACGCTGGAAACTTTGCGCGCGAAATCCGAAGCACGCTGGGACCTGGACCAGTTCGATGCCGACGTCCGTGCCAGTCAGGCGCGCCGCTGGGTTGTCTATGAGGCTTTGCGGCAGGGTGGGTATTACCCCTGGGACTACCAGCCGCTGCAAAAAGCATCTGAGCGTTACATGCGCAACCACATGGACCTGAATGTCGTAGAGGAAAACGCCCGCTTCCCGCGTGGCGAATAGCCTCTTCACCTTATTGAAAATACTCCTGCCGAACGGATCAAGACGCAGTTCGGCGGGTCATGGAGACCAAAAATGGAAGCAGATTTCGTCATCGTCGGCGCAGGATCCGCAGGATGCGCGATGGCATATCGCCTAAGCGGGGCCGGGGCGTCGGTTCTGGTGATCGAGCATGGCGGGACCGATGCCGGCCCGTTCATCCAGATGCCAGCGGCGCTGAGCTATCCGATGAACATGCCGATGTATGACTGGGGTTTCCGGTCAGAGCCCGAGCCGCACCTCAATAATCGGGAATTGGCTTGTCCGCGCGGCAAGGTGATTGGCGGCTCGTCTTCGATCAATGGCATGGTCTACGTGCGCGGCCACGCGCGCGATTTCGATACATGGGCCGAGATGGGCGCCGATGGCTGGTCGTTTGCGGATGTTCTTCCGTACTACAAACGCATGGAGACCTGGCATGATGGTGGCCATGGTGGTGATCCGACATGGCGCGGAACCGATGGCCCCCTGCATGTCTCGCGCGGCCCGCGCGAGAATCCCCTGTTTCAGGCTTTTGTCGATGCCGGCCAGCAGGCGGGGTACGAGGTTACCGGCGATTACAACGGCCAAAAGCAGGAAGGCTTTGGCCCGATGGAACAAACCGTCTGGAAAGGGCGGCGCTGGTCTGCGGCGAATGCCTATCTGAAACCTGCGCTCAAGCGCGAGAATTGCGATATCGTGCGCGGATTGGCCACAAAAGTGGTCATTGAAAACGGTCGCGCGACCGGTGTTGAGTTGATCCGCGGTGGCAAGACTGAGGTTATCCGCGCTCGGCGCGAAGTGGTTCTGGCAGCATCATCCATCAATTCTCCAAAACTGCTGATGCTTTCCGGTATCGGACCGGCAGCGCATCTGGCCGAGCATGGGATCGAAATTGTGGCGGACCGTCCGGGTGTGGGTGGCAATCTTCAAGACCACCTGGAGCTTTATATCCAGCAGGCGTCCTTGCAGCCTATCACACTGTACAAGCACTGGAACCTGATCAGCAAAGGCCTGATCGGAGCACAATGGCTGTTCACAAAGACCGGGTTGGGTGCATCAAACCAGTTCGAAAGTGCGGCATTTATCCGGTCGAAGCCGGGTGTGGAGTATCCTGATATTCAGTACCATTTCCTGCCGATCGCCGTTCGCTACGACGGTCAGGCGGCAGCAGAAGGTCATGGTTTTCAGGCGCATGTCGGGCCGATGCGCTCGCCCTCGCGCGGGGCGGTCTCACTTCGGTCGGCCAAGGCCGAGGACGCGCCTGTGATCCGTTTCAACTACATGAGCCACGAGCAGGATTGGGAAGATTTCCGCACCTGTATTCGCCTGACACGCGAAATTTTCGGGCAGGATGCGTTCAAACCGTATTCCGGCAAAGAAATTCAGCCGGGTGCGGACGTGCAGTCTGATGAAGCGCTCAATGCCTTTATCGCGGAACATGCCGAAAGCGCGTATCACCCTTGTGGAACCTGCCGGATGGGTCGGGCTGATGACAAAAACGCTGTGGTCGATCCCGAGGGACGCGTTATTGGCGTAGACGGGCTGCGCGTCGCCGACAGTTCAATCTTCCCGCAGATCACCAATGGCAATCTGAACGCGCCGTCTATAATGGTGGGTGAGAAGATGTCCGATCATCTGATGGGTAAGGATGCCCTGCCAGCAGCCAATGACCAACCTTGGATTAATCCCCAATGGGCGGTTGCGCAGCGATGATCGAATGCATGATTTGATCCGCGTCAAAGATTGACGGGGACCGGACGAATAGACTTGAATCGCAACAACATATTTTGAGGAGCGAACAGGAATGTCCCATACCCCGCACGAACTGGCTGAAGAGTTTCCGGACAAGGTTGAGCTGATGAGCCAACTCAAGCAAACGGACGCTCATTTTGCGCGGCTGGCGGATGAATACCATGAGATCAACCGCGAAGTGCATCGAGCCGAAACCAATGTTGAGCCGATGGATGATCTTGCTGAAACGGACCTGCGTAAGAAGCGTGCGGGTTTGAAAGACGAGATCTGGGCTATCCTGTCGAAAGCCTGAGGCATAACGGGGGCTCGGCCCCTGGTCGCGGCAGGCCGCGCATCCCTTAGGATATTGTCAGCCCAGGTCAAGATCAGGTGACTTCATAGGGCAGGGTGCCGCGGGTATGGGCGTCTATCGTTAAGCGTCTTTCCAATGGCGGAACCGATCGCTGATGACAATTCTGCCGCTCGCAGATGCGGCAGGATATGCCAATTGGCTCGTAGGCACTGGCGTTGTTGAAGTCCAGATTGTCGGCATAAACCAGCGCCTCGGCGTGGCGCACTTCGCACCCAAGGGCAATGGCATAACGACGTACCGGTGCACCGTATGAGCCTCCGGATTTCGACACGTCTCGAGCCAGAGAAATATACTGAACGCCATCGGGTGTTTCTGCAAGCTGACGCAGAAAGTGGCCGGGCGTTTCGAAGGCGCGGTGCACGTTCCATAAGGGGCAGGCACCGCCAAACCGGGCAAATTGCAGGCGCGTGGCCGAGTGCCTTTTAGTGATCGTTCCGGCCTGATCAACGCGTACGAAAAAGAAGGGAATCCCCTTGGCGCCCGGGCGTTGCAGAGTCGATAGTCTATGCGCAACCTGTTCGATCGATGCCCCAAACCGGTTGCTGAGCAGTTCAAGATCGTGGCGGCATTCCTCTGCCATTGTCAGAAACTTGGTATACGGCATCAACGATGCGCCGGCGAAGTAGTTGGCCAGTCCGATTTTGGCAATTGAACGGGCTTCGTCGCTTTGAAACTTGGCAAAATCCAGCGTGGCTTCCAGCAGTTTGTCCTGGCTGATCAATGCGACCTGCAACAACAGTTGAAATACCTGAGTTTGTGGCGCGGTTCTGGACGAAAGCAGCAGCGTCTTGTTTTCCGGGTCGTACTTTCGGGTTTCGTCGATATCCGGGAATTGTACCCGGATGCCGCGTTCCGCAAGGCTGTCCAGGGCCGCCGCGCGAATGCCGCCGGCATCCTCGGCCCGCCCCGCAAATCGTTCAGCTGCACGGTCCACCGCGTCGATATAGTTGTCGCAATAGTGGAAGAAGTCCCGAACTTCCTCCCAAGGGCTGGCCTGGATCCGCGCATCTTCGCGCCCCAATGCTTCGTCAAGGGAAGCCAAGCGTTCATGCGTCTGACGATAGGTTCGATGTAGGGCGATGAAGGCCCGTGCAAGTGCAGGCGCGTTTGACGCCGTCAGGCGGAGATCAGCCAGAGGCGGAATAGCGTCGTCAAAAACCGGATCGGCCAAAGCTTCGCGCATGTCCGAAACCAGGCGTTCGCTGTCGCCGGTGCTTAACTCGGTGACATCCATTCCGAATTCTTGCGCCAGAGCCAAGACAACAGTGGTCGAAATCGGCCGGTTGTTGTTCTCCATCTGGTTCAGATACGGCAGGGAAACACCCAGTTTGGCGGCAAATTCCTTTTGGGTTAGTGAAAGGCGCGTGCGCATTTCACGCAGCTTTGCACCTGCATAGAGTTTCTGTGTCGCCATGGCGGGCCTTTGCAACTTTTCTAATTCGGCAAGCTAACTTTGCAAACCAATATAAACAAGTCGCGTCAAAGGCCCAATTTCTGTTCACGTCGTATGACAGACAAAATTGCGCAGACAGCCAGGACCGAAGTTGCCAGCATTAACCATAGCAGAGGCATCGCTCCGGTTTCATGGGTTAGCAAGGCTCCGGCAAGGGCGCTGAGGCCTGCGCCGCCACTCAACATGATTGCACCACTCAGCCCAGAAGCAGTGGCGGCCAAATGCGGACGTACCGACAGCGCGCCGGCGGTAGCGTTTGGAATCGTCATGCCGTTTCCGACGCCCACAAACGTCATAAAGCCGAAAAAACTGAGCGCTGTTCCGAAACCGGCCAAAAACAATACGGCAGACATGGCGACGCCTATCGCGTTCAACCAGCAGCCCCAAAGCACCATTCTATTGACACCGAAGTGAACGGAATAGCGACCGCTGACGAAGTTACCCAAAAAGTATCCAACTGCAGGGGCGCCAAAATATATGCCGACCTCGGCGGCGCTGAGGCCGAACAGCTCGGTGCCAATAAAGGGAGCGCCGCCCAGGTAGGCAAAGAACGCGCCCGATGACAGTGCGGATGACAGCGAATAGCCCCAAAATCGCGGGGATCGCAGCAGTTCAGGGTATTCCCGGAACTGTTGAATCAGTGTTTTGCCGCTTTTGGCCGACGTTTCACCAAAATCTGAATAGGTAAGCATCAGCGTCATTACGCCAAGAACGAAGGGCAGCCAGAAGTTGGCTTTCCAGCCATAACTCTCCTCCAGCAAGCCTCCGATCGCAGGGCCGATCATGGGGACAACGGCCATGCCCATCGTCACATAGCCTATCATCGATGCGGCCTGATCCTGGTCGTACAGATCACGAACCGCCGCACGGCTTAGAACCATGCCAACAACGATGATTGCCTGGCACATCCGGAAAACAAGAAAGACCTCGACGTTGGGGGCATAAATGCACCCAAGCGTGGCCAGTAGAAATAGGACCAAGCCCCAAAGCAGAACAGGCCGGCGCCCCGCCTTGTCGGCGATTGGTCCGATCAGGATCTGCAGCACCGCATTGACCAGCAGGTACAGAGCGATAGACAGCTGCATAACCTTGTAGTCAGCCTGAAAGTGCAGGGCCATGTTAGGTAGGCTCGGCAAAAACAAATTGAGGCTGAGCGCGGACAGTCCGGACAGCAAAACCAGTGTGGTAATCTTTGGTGGCGACCGATGCGCCGACGAAGAACTAAACTGCATGGTTCACATGTATAGACACCGCGGATAGGAATGCCATCCGTCTGGCGTTTCGAAAACAAAAATTTGCAAGTTTACAATATTCAAGAAGTCAGTTGTCAATAGTTTGCAAATTTGCGGAAAGGTGCTTTGGTCTTGTAGCGTCAGAGTATAGTGTCCGGCCAGATTTTACAGGGGATCATCGCTATGAAAGACATCCTTTCCGAACTTGAAGGCCGTCGCGACAACGCACGACTAGGTGGCGGGCAAAAGCGTATCGACGCACAACACGCACGCGGCAAGCTGACTGCGCGTGAACGGATTGAGCTGCTTTTGGATGAAGGCAGCTTTGAAGAATTCGACATGTTTGTCAGTCATCGGTGCACCGATTTCGGAATGGAAAATCAAAAGCCTGCGGGTGATGGTGTTGTCACTGGCTGGGGTACGATTAATGGTCGCATGGTTTATGTGTTCAGTCAGGACTTTACGGTCTTTGGCGGCTCACTCTCGGAAACTCACGCGCAAAAAATCTGCAAGATCATGGATATGGCCGTTCAGAACGGTGCGCCTGTAATTGGGATCAACGATTCGGGTGGCGCACGAATTCAGGAGGGTGTGGCATCACTGGCTGGTTACGCCGAGGTGTTCCAGCGCAACATCATGGCATCAGGCGTGGTGCCGCAGATCAGCGTCATCATGGGCCCCTGTGCTGGTGGTGCTGTTTACAGCCCGGCAATGACCGACTTTATCTTCATGGTCAAAGACACCTCTTACATGTTTGTGACCGGCCCCGACGTGGTTAAGACAGTTACAAACGAGGTTGTCACTGCCGAGGAACTGGGTGGCGCGTCGACACACACCAAGAAGTCTTCAGTCGCAGATGGCGCGTTCGAAAACGATGTAGAAGCACTGGCCGAAGTCCGCCGCCTGGTCGATTTCCTGCCGCTCAACAACCGCGAAAAACCTCCAGTACGCCCGTTCTTTGACGAGCCCGACCGTCTGGAAGCTTCGCTGGACACGTTGATCCCCGACAACCCGAATACGCCCTATGACATGAAGGAACTCATCACCAAAGTGGCGGATGAGGGCGATTTCTACGAGATTCAAGAGGATTACGCCAAGAACATCATCACTGGATTCATCCGGCTTGAAGGGCAGACCGTGGGCGTTGTGGCCAATCAGCCAATGGTTCTGGCCGGTTGTCTGGACATCGACAGCTCGCGCAAAGCCGCGCGGTTTGTACGGTTCTGTGATTGCTTTGAAATTCCGATCCTCACGCTGGTGGATGTGCCTGGTTTCCTGCCGGGGACGTCGCAGGAATATGGCGGAGTGATCAAGCACGGCGCCAAGTTGTTGTTTGCATACGGTGAAGCCACGGTGCCAAAGGTCACCGTGATCACCCGTAAGGCTTATGGTGGTGCCTATGATGTTATGGCCTCCAAGCATCTGCGCGGCGATTTCAACTATGCCTGGCCCACAGCCGAGATTGCGGTAATGGGCGCAAAGGGCGCGACCGAAATCATCCATCGTGCCGATCTGGGCGATGCCGAGAAGATCGCACAGCACACGCAGGACTATGAGGACAGGTTCGCGAACCCGTTCGTCGCGGCCGAGCGTGGCTTTATCGACGAGGTGATCATGCCGCAATCGACCCGCCGTCGCGTATCGCGCGCGTTCGCCAGCTTGCGCAACAAGCAGGTGAAGAACCCTTGGAAAAAGCACGATAACATTCCGCTTTGAGGGAACGTGCCAAGGAATCTGCCCTAATGGAGCGGCTTGGATTTAGTCTAAGACAGCAAATTAGGGCAGGCAATTTTGGTGAAAAATTGACATTGAGGCCACAACTGCTAATGAGTTGCCCCACTAGACATAGAACAGCGCGGGCCCACAGCCAAGCGCGCGCGATCCCGGAGAGAGGAGCTCGCTTCTGGCGAGTCTGGGATCGCGCTTTAGCAGTTCTGCTGTCGGTTTGTGTGTCCCCTGTTCTGGCTGATACCGAAAACCTGTTGCCCGTCCCGTCCGGGCAGCCTGTGCACCTGAGTGACGTTTTGCTGGACGATAACCCCGGCGAGCTTTGGGTTCGGTTCCGCTTTATTGCCCCCAAGATCGGATCAGACAGTGGCCGGATCGGATACGACATCGCTTCGGTGGATATGGAACATCTGTGCCAGACGCTTGCGGTCGCTTATGTGGCCAAATACGAACTGGAACCGGCGCGGGTGGTCATTTCCTTGTCGGATCGCCCCATTGAATTCGGGCGTTCATCCCCTGACGCCACCCAGTTCTTTGAAGCCTACCGGCTGGAACAGTCCCGGTGTATCTGGGAGGGGCTTTGACCATGAATCCCTCAGTTCATCCGGTCAGGGCATTTCTGAACAGCTACGCGGCTTTGGAGGTGCGCACCATGACATCATCCCGTGACGGATGTGGAAATCTGATCCCCATGACCCCTTGTACAATTGAGGTGGAACCATGCTGAAACATCGCGGATTTCCCGGTCGCCTGCCGGGCAC
Source organism: Ruegeria atlantica (assembly GCF_013032505.1). GTDB lineage: Bacteria > Pseudomonadota > Alphaproteobacteria > Rhodobacterales > Rhodobacteraceae > Ruegeria > Ruegeria atlantica_F. The sequence goes on along the minus strand of NZ_WQCG01000001.1, from coordinate 1,154,113 downwards.
GGACTTTCAGTTCACCATTCGTCGAGCCAATCCCAAAGGCGTGACACCGCTGACCCGGCGTGAGCGGTTTCGGGACCGCAAACCTGCAGATAAACGCGCGGATGCGGCTTTTATGGAAGCTCTGTGGGCGCATTTTGGTGATCAACCCTTTGAGCGGGGCAATCTGGACGCCGGCCGGCTATGCTGGCTTTTCGAACGCGAAGTCGTTCCGGCCGAGGATCCGTTTGATCCCGCCAGTTACGATGCGCTTTTGGTGATTGATCCGAATGTGGGTCGGATTTCTTTCCCCGAAATTTTCGACGGGGTGCGCTGATCGTGCAGACTGTCGTTGCACATAACACCGTGGGGCCGTCCTGGTCCGGAACCCTGCCCACGTCGGGGCAGGGCCGTTATGTGTTGTCAGAAATTCAGCTGTGCGGCCAATTGAATCCGGTTGCTGTCAAAGGTGCGCCCGGTCGGCTCGTCGTTGCGTTCGCCATAGAAGAATTCGGCGCTAAAGGTCAGGTTGTCGGTTGCTTTGTAAAAGGCATTCACGTGGATCGTTTCGACTTCGGTGAAGGACAGGGTCCCGGTCGAGGTCGGCAGGTCGTAGTTTTCTTGCCCGTAGGCGATGCCGACGTTCCACTTGGGGCTGAGGTCCTGGCGGAACTCCACGGTAAAGCCATCCACGTCATTGGCCTGACCATTGACGATGGCGTCACCCGCGGCGATCAGATAGGGGCCCAGCGCCTCCCCGTCGACATAGTTGACCTGAAACAGACCGCCTTGCCAGGGCCGGATTCCGGCCGAAAGGGTAAAGCCGGTCTGGTCCACTTCGACCGCTCCGGATTGGGCCTTGCCGTACAAGGCCGAGGCGCGGGCGAGGTAGGTGTCGTTGTTGTACTCGATGGAACCGGTCAGAACGGGATCGTTCGAGTCCGAACCACCAACGTTTTCTTCGATCGAAAACGCAAATGTTGTGTCGGAGCCGAGTGTGTTCGTATAGCGCACCTGGGGGACGCGTGCGAAGGGAATGCCAACGGGACCGTTGAACTCGACGGTAGTTGGGTAGGTGTCCAGCGGCTGGAAGTTGGTCCAGTACTGGCCGATCAACCAATTGTCACCGATGCGGATATTGGCGTGGCGCAGGCGGAATTCGGCGTTTCCGTCGGATGCAAACAAGTCAACCTCAAGCTGGCCCGCGATGTCACCGATGGCGGATGGCGTATTGGTCCGAAGTCCGATGCGCGATTGGCGCACGGTGGCCCCAAAAGTGCCGCTGGTGGCATCTGCTGGCTCGCCAATTCGGGTCGCATCGGCAAGATCGCCCAATTCAAAGTCGGTATCGAAGAAGAAATCAGCCTTAACGTACCCATAAACGTCGAGCGTGGTGTTTCCGATTTGAAGGTCACCAGTACCAGCCCCTGGTTTTCCAGCCTCCAGGGCTTCGACACGGGCGCGCAGGGCATCAAGTTCCGCTTGCGTCTGGGCATCTTGGGCAAAAGTAACAGTGCCGGACATGCCAAGCGCGGATACGGCAAGCAGCAACGCCGTTTTTCTCTTTGCAATCATGTGGATAATTCCTTGTGTGCGAGTGTGCACCGGCACCGTTCCATGCAAGAGACAATGAGGGAAATCACGAGAACGGGATGGAGAACACCTGTTTTCTCAAGGAAATGTGCAAGATTTCAGGCCCGGTTTCACCGGATGGTGAACAGATCGGTTAACCCTTTGCGTTTGAGACGGGAATTTCTGGCGACCAATCCCGTAGTCCGTGATGCTGCAAGCGCAGAAACAGCTCATTTGACGAAGAATAGTAACGGCAACGTGACAGCTATAATGCCGTGCATTTCATTCGAAACAGCACCAAACCTAGGCGTGAATCTGCGCGCGCATTCATCCAATGGGCGATTTCCAGCCGGAATCTTAGTCGGAAACAATACTTTGTTTACGCAGTCGATTGTGCCAAGCAACCTGTTTGAGCCGTGCGGCTCTACTTTGCCTGCGTCGCACATGCACCTACTATTCCGTACCCCTTCCTTCCGCGGGCAGGCTTGTGAAGTTCACAAAGTCCTGCCCGCGTTTTTCTTTGCGCACCAACCATGCGTAAAGCAGCACAAACTTGCGCAAAATTCCGTTCAAGACTGCCTGTTATTGAATAACAAGGCCGAAATCCGACATCTGCCCCCGAACGCATCAAGAATCCAAAAGGGGCAGATATCATGCGAATCTCGAAACTCTTACTTGCAGTGGCGACCTGCGCAGGGCTTACGGCCTGTGGCGACACAACAGGCGAACAAGCGCTGCTTGGCGGCGGCGCGGGCGCCGTCGGGGCGGCCGTTGTCAGCGCCGATCCGCTGTTCGGCGCAGTTGTCGGCGCGGCCGGCAACGTCCTGTACTGCAAAACGCAAAACAACTGTAGGTAACACCGGGTTTTCCGGGGCGCGCGTCGTCCCGACCGTCATCGCGCATTACGCCGTCGTGGGGAGTGCTCCCTGCGGCGGCGTTTTGCGTTCTCAGAACATCAAGCCAAAGGACGTTCCATGTTTAACAAGATCCTGATCGCAAACCGGGGCGAGATTGCCTGCCGGGTCATCAAGACCGCCCGCAAGATGGGTATTGGCACCGTCGCCATTTATTCGGACGCAGACAAGAACGCCTTGCATGTGTCGATGGCGGATGAATCGGTGCATATTGGCCCACCGCCTGCGAACCAGTCCTACATCGTGATAGACAAAGTCATGGACGCCATCCGCCAAAGCGGCGCGCAGGCTGTTCATCCCGGTTATGGATTCCTGTCTGAGAACGCCAAGTTCGCCGAGGCGCTTGACGCTGAAGGCGTCGCCTTTGTCGGCCCCCCGGTTGGTGCAATTGAAAGCATGGGTGACAAGATCACCTCGAAAAAGATCGCCCAGGAAGCGGGCGTTTCGACCGTTCCCGGCTACATGGGGCTGATCGAGGACGCCGACGAGGCCGTCAAGATTTCCAACGAAATCGGCTATCCGGTCATGATCAAGGCCAGCGCCGGCGGCGGTGGCAAGGGTATGCGGATCGCCTGGAATGACGAAGAAGCGCGCGAGGGCTTCCAGTCGTCCAAGAACGAGGCGGCAAACTCGTTCGGTGATGACCGTATCTTTATTGAAAAATTCGTGACCCAGCCACGGCACATCGAAATTCAGGTTTTGTGCGACAGTCACGGTAATGGAATCTATCTGGGCGAACGTGAATGCTCGATCCAGCGTCGGAACCAGAAGGTGGTCGAAGAGGCGCCTTCGCCGTTCCTGGACGAAGCCACCCGCAAGGCGATGGGCGAACAGGCCGTGGCACTGGCCAAGGCTGTGAAATACGCCAGCGCTGGTACGGTTGAGTTTATCGTTGATGGCGAAAAGAACTTCTACTTCCTGGAAATGAACACGCGTTTGCAGGTCGAACATCCGGTCACCGAACTGATCACCGGTGTTGACCTTGTCGAGCAGATGATCCGCGTCGCAGCGGGCGAAAAGCTGACAATCACGCAGGACGACGTGACACTGACCGGCTGGGCCATTGAAAACCGCCTGTACGCCGAGGATCCGTATCGCAACTTCCTGCCATCGATTGGACGTCTGACCCGCTATCGTCCGCCGCAGGAGGTTGCCTCTGGCCCGCTGCTGGTTAACGGCAAGTGGCAGGGCGAAGCGCCCGAAGGTGAAACAGCTGTACGGAACGATACCGGCGTCTATGAGGGCGGCGAGATCAGCATGTACTATGATCCGATGATCGCCAAGCTGTGTACCTGGGCGCCGACCCGCGAGGCGGCGATCGAAGCGATGCGCGTGGCGCTCGACAGCTTTGAGGTCGAAGGCATCGGCCACAACCTGCCTTTCCTATCGGCTGTGATGGACCATCCGAAATTCGTCAGCGGTGACATGACCACGGCGTTTATCGCCGAGGAATATCCTGACGGGTTCGAAGGCGTTGAACTTCCCGAGGCCGACTTGCGCCGCATCGCCGCGTCTTGTGCCGCGATGCACCGCGTTGCCGAGATTCGCCGCACCCGCGTTTCTGGCCGGATGGACAATCATGAACGCAAGGTCGGCTCTGATTGGGTCGTTACCCTGCAAGGGCAGGAATATGCAGTTGAGATCGATGCGGATCGGGATGGGGCAACCGTGACATTCTCGGACGATACGACCATGCGGGTCACTTCGGACTGGACACCCGGAGATCAACTGGCGGTTCTGGACGTCGATGGCAGCCCACTGGTTCTGAAGGTCGGTAAAATCTCGGGCGGGTTCCGAATTCGCAACCGGGGCGCGGATCTTAAGGTCCATGTCCGTACTACGCGTCAGGCCGAGCTGGCCCGTATGATGCCCGAAAAGCTGCCGCCCGATACCTCGAAATTGTTGCTTTGCCCGATGCCGGGCCTGATCGTGAAGATCAACGTCGAAGTGGGGCAGGAGGTCCAGGAAGGTCAGGCCCTGTGTACCGTCGAGGCGATGAAGATGGAAAACATCCTACGCGCTGAGAAGAAGGGCGTGGTCGCGAAGATCAATGCTGGCCCCGGCGACAACCTGGCCGTGGATGAAGTGATCATCGAGTTCGAGTGATCATGAAAGCGCTTTTGTCATATCCCCATCGTGTCCCGGCGTTCTCCGCCGGGGAGTTGGGGCGTGGCGAAAGCGTTCAGCCGCCCTCGCGCCGTTCTCGGATTTCGCGTTCGCGCAGGGGCGTCTTGTCGATGGAACGGCCAATTTCGCGCACGCTCCACGGAGATGGTTTGCGCAGTTTGACAACACCGTCCTTGTCGACGAACACCATCTGGAACCCGCGCGGTCGCAATTGCGACCGGATCGGGGACTTGGCCGACGGATCTGTATCAGTCAGCACGACGACATCGCGATCCCGCATGGCCGCTTCGCCTTCGACCAGCATGTCGATCTGCTGCTGGAACCTTGGATCGGCGGGGGTATCCGCAAATACGACGATGGGTCGGTTGACCCACAAGAATTCGCTGAGTTCGCTGTCCCCTGCCGGGCGGACGAACTCGTCCTCAGCGGGCGCAGCCCCGTCAGCGGCCATCGCGGCCAGCGGGAATAGTGCCGATAAAACAAGGGCAAGCGTTCGTGTCATGGGGCCTCCTGTTCGTTTGAATATAGCCCCTACGCCGGTGAATGCGACCGGCGAAATGCACACAAGCTTCAAAATATCGCGTTCGCACGCGCCGCAGCGGACGACATGGAACGTCAAAACGCGCAGGTGCAGCCTGTTCGCGACCCGAATTGAGAAAAGGAAATCGCAATGACCGATACGAAAGACTGGCAGGCGCTGGCCGAGAAAGAGCTGCGCGGACGCCCGTTGGACGACCTGACGAAGGAGACTTTGGAAGGTATCGACGTCAAACCACTCTATACGCAGGAAGACACGGCTGAGCTGCCGCATATGGGGTCACTGCCCGGGTTCGGTCCATTTACACGCGGTGTGAAGGCCACGATGTATGCCGGGCGTCCGTGGACGATCCGCCAATACGCAGGGTTTTCGACCGCTGAGGAATCAAACGCGTTTTATCGCCGCAACCTGGCGGCTGGCCAACAGGGTGTCTCAGTTGCCTTCGATCTGGCGACACACCGCGGCTATGACAGCGACCACCCGCGCGTGGTTGGTGACGTGGGAAAGGCCGGTGTGGCCATCGACAGCGTCGAGGACATGAAGATCCTGTTCGACGGTATTCCGCTGGACAAGGTCTCGGTCTCGATGACCATGAACGGCGCAGTGATCCCGATCCTGGCAAGTTTCATCGTTGCAGGCGAAGAGCAGGGGCACGACAAATCTGTTCTGTCTGGCACCATTCAGAATGATATTCTGAAAGAGTTCATGGTGCGAAATACCTATATCTATCCGCCTGAACCTTCGATGAAGATCATCTCGGATATCATCGAGTTTACCTCGAACGAGATGCCGAAATTCAACTCGATCTCGATCTCGGGCTATCACATGCAAGAGGCTGGGGCGAACCTCGTGCAGGAACTGGCCTATACGCTGGCCGACGGTCGCGAATATGTCCGTGCGGCGACGCAGGCGGGGATGGACGTGGACAAGTTTGCTGGCCGCCTGTCCTTCTTCTTTGCCATCGGAATGAATTTTTTCATGGAGATCGCGAAGCTGCGCGCCGCGCGCACGTTGTGGCACCGGGTGATGACCGATTTTGGTGCGAAATCCGAACGCTCCAAAATGTTGCGCACCCACTGTCAGACGTCTGGCGTAAGCTTGCAGGAACAGGACCCCTACAACAACGTGATCCGCACCGCTTATGAAGCGATGAGCGCGGTTCTGGGCGGCACTCAGTCGCTGCACACAAACGCGTTGGACGAGGCGATTGCGCTGCCGACCGACTTCTCGGCCCGCATCGCGCGGAACACGCAGTTGGTGCTGCAAGAGGAAACCGGCGTGACCGACGTGGTCGATCCGCTTGCCGGTTCGTATTACATCGAAAGCCTGACCAATGAGCTGATCGAAAAAGCCTGGGCCCTGATGGAAGAGGTCGAGGAGATGGGTGGCATGACCAAGGCCGTGGCCAGCGGTATGCCCAAGCTGCGGATTGAAGAAAGCGCCGCCCGCCGTCAGGCCATGATCGACCGGGGTGACGAGGTGATCGTCGGCGTCAACAAGTACCGCAAGGAACAGGAAGACCCGATCGACATTCTGGACGTCGACAATGTGGCCGTGCGCGAAGCTCAGGTCGCGCGATTGGAACGTATCCGTGTAACCCGAGACGAGGCTGCCTGCCAACAGGCGCTGGATGCTCTGACCAAGGCCGCCCGCGAGGGTGGAAACCTGCTGGCTGCTGCGGTCGAGGCCGCCCGTGCCCGCGCATCCGTAGGAGAGATCAGCATGGCAATGGAAAAAGAATTCGGCCGCCACCGCGCCGAAGTGAAAACACTGGCCGGTGTCTATGGCGCGGCATACGAAGGCGATGAAGGCTTTGCTGCGATCCAGAAATCCATCGAAGAATTTGCCGAGGCCGAAGGCCGCCGCCCACGCCTGCTGGTGGTCAAGATGGGCCAAGACGGCCATGACCGTGGCGCCAAGGTAATCGCAACCGCCTTTGCGGATATCGGCTTTGACGTGGATGTTGGCCCACTGTTCCAGACCCCGGCTGAGGCAGCTCAGGACGCTGTGGATAACGACGTGCATGTCATCGGCATCTCGTCGCAGGCAGCAGGTCACAAGACGCTTGCACCGCAACTGGTCGAAGAACTGAAAAAGGCCGGTGCCGAGGATATTCTGGTGATCTGTGGCGGGGTTATCCCGCAACAGGATTATCAATTCCTCTACGATCACGGTGTCAAAGCGATCTTTGGCCCGGGCACCAATATCCCTGAGGCCGCACAGGACATATTGCGGCTGATCGGTGAAGCGAAAGGCTGAAGCGGTCAAAGATTTTCTTCGAAAAATCTTGTGATCCCCCGCCTTTGAGGAAAAAATGCGACCAGACCCAATTGGGTCTGGTCGTTTTTCATAGGAGGCGCTGCGTGTTACTGGATCATCTGGCCGTTGCGGGCGAAACGCTCGAGGAGGCGTCGGATCATATCGAACAGGCGTTGGGCGTGACGCTGCAAGCGGGCGGCAAGCATGAAAGGTTCGGCACCTACAATCGTCTTTTGGGGCTGCGGGATGGCCTGTACCTAGAGGCCATCGCAATTGACCCGGAGGCTCCGAACCCGCAAAGAACCAGATGGTTCGATCTGGACCGGTTCAAGGGCGCGCCCCGGCTTACCAACTGGATTTGCAGGGTGCCGGACATTTCTGCCTCCCTTTCCGCTTTCCCCGATGGCGTCGGGCATCCGATTGATCTGGCCCGGGGCGCGTTGCGCTGGCAGATGGCGGTTCCGCCAAACGGGCGTCTGCCCTTCGACAATCTGTTTCCGGCACTTATTCAGTGGCACGGTGACCTGCACCCTGCGAGCATGCTGCAGGATAGTGGCTGCCGTTTGCATCGGTTGGTTGTTTTTCATCCGGACGGGTTGGAGCTGGCGAGGATTCTAGGCGAAATGGACGCCGTGGTTTTCGATACCGGCCCCGCCGCTTTGCGAGCAGAGTTTGAAACACCCCATGGCAAGCGCGTGTTGGGATGAGGGTCAGGCAAGCTGAAGCTGCGGATGCCAAAGCGATTGCCGCTATCACTAACGCAATCATCCGCGACACACTTATTACCTTTACAACCGACGAACGCGGTGAAGACGGCATTGCCTATGATATCCAAACACGCGGTCCGGCGTTTCTTGTGGCTGAACGAGATGAACAAGTTCTTGGATTTGCCACCTATGGCCCTTTTCGATCTGGTCCTGGGTATGCGCAATGCTGCGAATTGACAGTTCAACTGTCCCCCGATGCGCGCGAACAGGGCATGGGGCGGGCTTTGATACAGGCGCTTGAGGCCGCCGCCCGGGCCCAGGGAATACATGTGCTGGTTGCCGGCATTTCGTCGGCCAACCCGGGGGCGATTTTATTTCATACGGCCTTGGGTTTTTCCGAAGTTGGACGCATGCCCGAGGTTGGGTTCAAATGGGGAAAACGTCTGGACCTTGTTCTGATGCAGAAAATTCTTGCCGCCGACGGTTTTGTTGCACCTGACAGTCGCGATTTGTGGCGCTAGGGTGCGCTCATGTCGATCTGGATCCGTATATCCGATGCGCTGAGCGCGCTTGCCCAGGGTGAAAGCCTTACCGCAGTCTTTGAAAAGCTACGCTCGCCACCCGAACGGTCGGTGGCCTTCACTATCGCTGTAATCGCCTTGGGTGCGAAAATGGCCAAGGCGGATGGGCAGGTGACGCGAGATGAGGTCACCGCTTTTCGCGACGTATTCCAGATCGCGCGTGATGACGAGGAAGGCGCGGCGCGTGTGTTCAACATGGCCCGTACAGATGTCGCGGGTTATCAGGATTACGCCCGCAAGATCGCGCGAATGTTTTCCGAGGATAGCACCACACTGTGTGACCTGATGGAAGGGCTGTTCCACATCGCCATGGCGGACGGGTTCTATCATCCCAATGAAAACGAGTTTTTAGAAGAGGTCAGCCAGATTTTCGGCCAGACCGATGCGCAGTTCATGGCCTTGCGTGCAAGGTTTGTACCTGATGCGCCCAACGATCCTTATACGGTTCTTGGAGTGCCACGGGACATGCCGCTGCCCGACATTCGCAAGGTGTGGCGGCAACTTGTGCGCGAAACGCATCCCGATGCGATGTTGGCGCGGGGGGTTCCCGAAGAAGCTGTGCGACTGGCCGAGAAAAAGATGATCGATATCAACCGCGCTTGGGACGAAATCAATGGCGCGCAGGCCTGAGGCATGCGTCTGGCGACCTATAACATTGAATGGTTCGCCAATCTGTTTGACCGTAAGGACGAGCTGATCATTGATGACAGTTGGTCGGGTCGCCACGATGTCACCAAAGCACAGCAGATTGAGGCCATCGCCAAGGTTCTGACCGCGATTGATGCGGATGCTGTTCTGGTGGTCGAGGCACCAAACACAGGGAAGTCCCAGAACACGGTTCGCGCGCTGCAAAACTTTGCCGAAACTTTTGATCTGCGCACCGGCGAAGCCGTAATGGGATTTGCCAACGATACGCATCAGGAACTAGCTTTGCTATATGATCCGCTCGCTCTGACGGTGCGGCATGACCCGAAAGATGGCAGTCATCAAGCGCCGCGGTTCGATCAGGTTTTCCATATCGACCTCGATGTAGACGCGTCCGAGGATCAGGTGCAGTTTTCCAAGCCGCCGATGGAGCTGGCCGTCCAAACCAAAGACGGCAATCATTTTCGGCTCATCGGGGCGCATCTGAAATCAAAAGCGCCTCATGGGGCGGAAAGCCGGGATGAGGCTATCCGCATCTCTATTGCCAATCGCCGGAAGCAGCTGGCGCAGGCCATTTGGCTGGGCAGACGTATCAAGGCACATCTGGCGGCTGATGAGCAGGTAATCTTGCTGGGTGATCTGAATGACGGGCCCGGACTGGACCAATTCGAAAACCTGTTCGGCCGTTCATCGGTTGAGATCCTGCTTCAATCCGGGGTTTTTGACCCACATGCAGATGCCGCTTTCAGGTCCAAACCTGGCGATGGCCCATCGACTGCGCGCTTCTTTCGACCTGATAGTGGCGGGTATCTTGAGGCGTTGCTGGACTATATTATGATTAGCGATGGGCTAAGGGACCGCCGCCCGGATTGGCGTATCTGGCATCCATATCACGATCCGGCCTGCCGAGATGCGGGCGACCTGCAAGAGGCGCTGCTCACCGCGTCCGACCATTTCCCGGTCACTCTGGACCTTGAGCTGTGACCTTTCAACCGCGTTTCAGATGTCCTATATTTTCGATATGAAACCTTTCATTCCAATCTGTGCGCTGACCATTGTTATGGCCCTTCCGGCCTCTGCCGAGGACGACCAAAGCAAATCCCTGATGGAGCAGGGGGCAGAGCTGTTCTTTGAGGGCCTGCGTCAAGAGATGGAGCCTGCATTGGATGAATTGCTGGGCCTCGCCGAACAGTTTGGACCGGCTATGCAGTCCTTTATTACGGAAATGGGCCCTGCACTTGCCGAGCTGGCAGATGAGATCGAGGATTGGAGCGCCTATGAAGCGCCTGAGATTTTACCCAATGGCGACATCCTGATCCGAAAGAAGCCCCCGCAGGATCCCGACGCGCAGCCAGAACTGCGTGAAGACGCGCCCGAGGGCGAAACTGAGATTTGATATCTACTTGCGGATGACGACGCGGGTCTCAGACTTCAATGCGTTGCCCAGCGAGTTCAACCGCGCCTCGGCCACTTCGTTGAACAATGGGCGTGCCGCATTGGGTAAGAACAGGTCCAGCTGTTGCTTCTTGGGATAGAATTTCAACGTCGCCATCGGTGCATCATTCTGCATCCACAGCATTGCACCAAATCGCATGGCTTTGCCTAAAATCTCGGCCTGTTTCTGGTCCTTTTCGTCCAGCAGTTCATACAGCGCGGTAAAACGATTCCCCTCACGCTTGTTGCGATACCGGTGCTGCAGGGCAAGCCCGATAAACACCCGTTCCGAGTGCTTCAAACCACCCAGATTGGCGCGCGTGACATAGTCGAAACAGACTTCGGCGCGATAGTCGGGATGCGCGCGCCAACTGACGTCGTGCAAAAGACAGGCTGCCTTGATCAGACGGGCTCGCGCGGGGGGCGCTGATTTGAACAGCGGCATCACGAATTCCAGCAGGTGCTTTCCGAAACCTGGTAGGCGCGCGTCTTTGGCTTCGGAAAAGCGGCTCGCTTCGATCAACGGATCGCGGTCCCGCAGGTTTTGCGGCATCTGCTCGTAAAGCAGGCCTTCGCGGATTCCATAGCTGGAAATGGCGATGTCCTTGGGTTTGAACGTGCGGATCAACCGCGCCAGCACATCCATCGCGTAGGGGATCAGTGCCATTCGCGACCCCGACACGCCGGCCTTGCTGCGCAGTTTTTCCGGGTCACCCTTTTCAATGTACTTAATGGTTTCGCGCACCTGCTTGGTGGTCATGCGATATTCGTGCAGCACGTTCAGGGGATAACCGCGGCGCAGCATGTCCAGCCGTGCGAAAGCTCGCCAACTGCCACCCACGAGGAACAAACGGTCCCGTTGTGGCCCCATCTGGTCGCGCAGATCCTCCATCGTGGCCTTGATGTGCGCCTTGCGCGCGCGCCGACCACCCTTGATATCGCGCAGTTTCAGCGGCCCCAGCGCCGAGGTCAGACGCCGGCCGACGCCGCCATCTCCGATCTCGGCCAATTCCATTGAGGACCCACCAATGTCGCAGATCAGACCGTAGGCGCCGGGCCATCCCAGCAGGACGCCCTGCGCAGATAGGCGGGCCTCTTCATCACCGTCGATGACGGAAACGGTCAGGCCGGTTTCGGCTTTTACCTCAGCACAAAAATCGGGACCGTCTTCGGCTTCGCGTACGGCTGCAGTTGCGACGACATGCAGGCCGGGCAGGCCAAGGTCATCCGAGAGCAGCGCGAACCGTCCCAAAGCGGCCAGAGCGCGTTTGCGACCCGTCGGGTTAAGCCGCCCGGTGTCTGACAGGCCCGCGCCCAGTTCGCACATCACTTTCTCATTGTAGAAATATGCCGGTGATCGGGCTGCACCGTCAAAGATCACCATTCGGACAGAGTTCGATCCGACGTCAACCACGCCGACGCGCGACAGAGCTCGGGCTTGTGGGTCATCAAAAAGGGGCTTTCCGAACGGCCCCCAGTCGGGGATTTCGGTAACGACAGTCTGATCCATGTCTCTTCCAGATATTCCGCGTGCAGAATGCGAGATGACCGGGTGTGGGTCAATTACCAGATTCGACATCATCCAGATCTGCGCTCAAAACACGCACCGCCAACGCTCGGGTAATGTCACGCTTTTCCGACAGGGCAAGCTGATCCAGTTGCGCCACGACATTCGCCGCAGTTTCAAAGCGCCGATCCATATGTTTAACCAGATAGGCGATGACGTCGGGGCTTGGGTTCAGTTGCCGATCCACGAACAGCTTGGCCAGGACCGCGCCCAGCAACGCGTCATCGGGCGGGTCCAGAGCTACGTGATGTGCGCCCTCGATCCGGCTTTGGAGATCGGGGAGCGGCAGTTGCCAGAATTTCGGTGCCAGCCGTCCCGTAATGAGAAGGGCATTGCCTTCGGCCAACACAAGATTGTGCAGGTGAAACAGTGTTTTTTGTAGTTCCGGATCGCCCGCGACCATTGGAACGTCTTCCACTGCGACTGGAGTGCGCGCGAGATCAGGCACATCCTCATACCGTACATCCGTGGCCTGAATGATCCGCCCACCTGTTTCCGCCGCCCAGACATGGGCCAGATGGGTTTTGCCTGCACCGGCAGGACCGCTCAGCACCAGTTTGTTGCCCGGCCAGGATGTGGCCGAGATCATGGCAACCGCAAGTGCATTTGCAGGCGAGACGAAAAAGTCCTCACGCCCCAGCGCAGTTTTGGCCGGAAGATCAAAGCTAAGCTGAAGGGCCATCTTACGAGTCTTCCTGATCCGCGCTTTCGAGGCCGGTATACAGGCGGCTGCCCAAATAGACCGATGTGGCATACCGGGCCAACACGCCCAGCGCTGCAGCAACGGGCACGGCAATCAACATGCCGACAAAACCGAACAAGGCGCCGAAAACTGACAACGCCAGCAGTAGCCACACAGGGTGCAGACCCACCGAATTACCCACCAGTTTCGGCGTCAGGAAATTACCTTCGGTAACCTGACCCAGCGCAAAGATACCGGCAACCAGACCGATTTGCGCCCAATCTCCCCAGAACTGGAACAGTGCCAATCCAATTGCCAGCGTGCCACCGATCAGGGCGCCGAGGTAGGGAATGAAAGTGACCAAACCCGCAATGAAACCGACGATCAGCCCGAACTGCAGGCCGACCGCCATCAGCGCCACGGCATAATAAGTGCCAAGGATCAGGCAGACCGTGCCCATGCCGCGGACGAACGAGGCTAGAACAGCGTCAATTTCACCGGCCAGGCGTTTGATCGTGGGGGCGTGATCGCGCGGCAGCAGATCCCCGATCCGGGCGATCATGCGGTCCCAGTCCAGCAGCATGTAGACAGCCACAACAGGAACAATGACCAACAGAACTACGACGTTGATCGCCGAACCCAATGAGGCAGCGACGGATTGCAAGACATCGCCTGTTTTGGATTTCAGCGTTTCGCCCAGTGAGACAAGGAATTGGTGCGAATTGGATTCGCGGTCAAGAAGCGACGGGAACTGTTGTTCGATAAAGCTGCGCAGCTGTTGGAACAGGCTTGGCATAACTTCGACCAGCTCGATCAACTGGGTAATCAGCGCGGGAACAACCATCAGGATTGCCAGAGCAAAGCCCAGAATGCCGACAACTGTGATGATGGCCGTGGCCGCCATGCGCGACAGACCCAGATTTTCCAACCGATCTGCGATCGGATCAAGGAAATAAGCAATCGCACCGCCAATCACAAATGGAAGCAAAACGTCGCCAAGTGCCCATAGACAAAGCACAAAAATGACAGCCGCGACGCCCCAGTATCTGAGTTGATCTTTTACCGGCAAGGCCATGCTTGTCCCCTTGTTTCTGGCTCTTACCGGTGTTCTTGGCGTAACAAGCCCCGTGATGCAAGCGGTTCATGCCTTGGGGATTTCCAGGAATTATGAGTCCAGCGTTCCAAGTTCCGGCGTATCATCTGTGGCGGTTTCATCGGGCCAGTTTGTGCGCCATATTTCTGCGGACCAATGCCCGCAATGAACTGAAGGGCGATCAAAGCCGGGTAGCGGCGGCAGCAGTGGCTCGACGATCACGTCATGGCGCGGAACCGCGAAATAGGGAAAGGAATAACGTTCCTTGCCTGACCGGTTGACCACCCGGTGTGGCGTCGACTTCAATCGACCACCCGACCACAGCTCAAGCATATCGCCGATGTTCACGATAAACCCGCCGGGTGGACAATCAGGAGTGATCCAGCCCCCGTCTCTGGTTTGAACCTCAAGCCCGCCAACCGGGTCCGGGGCAATGATGGTCAGGGCATCTGTGTCCTTGTGGGGATGGATGCCGAACCCTTCCTCATCCGGGGCCTGCGGCGGGTAGTGCAGCACCGTCATGTTTGTCATGGGTGTTTCAAATGCACTCTTCAGGATGTTGGGTTTCAAACCCAGACCCAGTTCAAGCGCACCAAGCAGCAGGTTGGTCACGTGATCCAGTTGCGACCAGTATTCCAAAATAACTTCACGCGCCCCTTGCACTTCAGCCGGCCAGAGGTTCGGGCCATAAAGCGCGCAGTCTTCGCGTACCGGATCGTCACCGGACACCTCGAAATGCAACTTGTAGCCTTCGTACTTGTCCGCTTGGCCCGATCCATCATTGGGTGTGAAGAAGCCCAAGGGAATGTAACCGCGATAGTTGTTGCGGGTGATGGCCTGATCCCACTTGGTTTGCTCGTCGATAGCAAAGATCTCACGTGCTTTGGCACGCACGTTATCGACGGAGTTCGACGAAACGCCAGTTCCTGTGATTGAGAGGAAACCAATGTCGGTACACGCATCCAAAATTCTCCGGACCGTAGCATCGTGGTCAGGATGGGCGGTGTCTTGCAGCGGAGAGATGTCGATCGTGGGGATTGACTGCATCAGTGAACCCTCACGCCCTGCCGGTCCAGTTCCGCGTGAACAGGGGCAAGGTTCATCGCGTGTAGGTCCTGATTGCTTTTCAGCGATAAGGCTGCAGCAATTCCCGCACCCTGTCCCATGACCGCGCAACAGGCCATGTTGCGCGTTGCGGCGTGGGCCACCTTGTCCGCACCGTGCGAACGGCCCGCGACCAGCAGGCCTTTGATGCCCTTGGGCAGCATCGAGCGATAGGGCACCTGCATATACCGCCCCGTGGTCGGCAGGATCAGTATGCCGTAGCCGTCGATGAATTCGGGATAGATACCGATTGTATCCTCGAACCGGCCCTGATGGCGGGCATCATCTTCAGTCATGTTATAGACCGCGTCGATCTTCCGCGTGTCGCGAATGCCGATGGTCATCCCAAAGTTCCGCAGCCGTGCGTTTTGACAACCGGGCATGAACCGGCGCAGCGCCTCAATGGCAAGCATCGACTGGCGGCGGCCCTCAATCTCGCCCCGCGTCAGGCTATCGGGGTCGGTGCCGTCGATCTCGGCGAGGTGGATGAGGTTCATATAGGTCAGCTCGCCCGTGTCGTGCATCGCGCCCCAGGTGCCTGCAATGGTGTTCAGATGCGGAGGGATCAGGCCCTCATCAATGGCTTGTTGAAACGGTTTGTGCACGAAGGGCGAGAACATGTCGTCTTCCTTGCCGCTCGTTTCGATGTTCCACTCACCGCCGCCGCCCCAGTCCTTATAGGTTTGGGGGTCGGCTTTGACGCCCTCCATAAATGCGCGTTTGTCGACACCGGCGAGATGGAACATGACCGAGGCCGCCATCATGTCTTCGCGGGCTGTTTTGTGGGTCGGTGCACCCGCCCGATGGGCCACGTCTGCATCGCCCGTGGCGTCAATCACCACCTTGGCGAGGATGGCCTCGCGCCCGGCTTTGGATTCGGTGATGATGCCAGTGATCCGGTCACCATCCATGATCGGCGCGACGAACTGACGGTGCAGCATCGGGTGAACGCCTGCCTCTTCGACCAGCTTGTCGGCAACCAGTTTGAACCCTTCGCTGTCCAACTCATAGCTCAGCGACTGGCTTTCGGGCACAGCAGCGCCCATGTCCTTGGCGCGAGTTTCGAATTCCATGCCGATACCGCCTGCCTCAACCGTTTGTTCGTGTCGGTACCAGGCGAACCCTTCGACCCCCACGGCGGTAATATTGCCGCCCATGCAGCCGAACCGGTCGACCAAAGACACCTCGGCCCCCGCGCGCGCCGCGGCCAAAGCGGCGGCCAATCCGGCGGGGCCGGAGCCTACGACCAGAACGTCCGTCTGGTGAACAACAGGGATTTGACGGGCGGGTTCCTGAATTGTCTGCATAGGCGCCTCATGGGATTCACTTTCCCGCTACAATTGGAAACCCTAACTGGCGGGTCAATCAAAAAACCGACTGACCCAAGGTCGCAAAATAGCCAATGCATGATTGCCCCCGGCAGGGCTTTGGAATAAGCAGCTTTGAAGTCGAATTCTTACCTTTGAAGGTCATACAATGCGCCTCAGCCGTTACTTTCTGCCCGTTCTCAAGGAAAACCCCTCCGAGGCCCAGATCGTCAGCCATCGGCTGATGCTGCGCGCCGGGATGATCAAGCAAGCCTCTGCCGGGATTTATTCCTGGTTGCCGTTGGGCTTCAAAGTGCTGCGCAAGCTGGAAAACATCATTCATGAAGAGCAGGCGCGCGCTGGCCACATTGCGATTCAGATGCCGATCATCCAATCGGCGGACCTGTGGCGCGAATCCGGGCGTTATGACGACTACGGTCAGGAAATGCTGCGTATGAAAGACCGGCATGACCGGGATATGCTGTTCACGCCGACCGCCGAGGAACTGGTCACCGACATCTTCCGTGGTCACGTCAACAGCTACAAGGACCTGCCGCTGACGCTTTACCAGATTCAGTGGAAATTCCGCGACGAGATCCGCCCCCGTTTCGGCGTGATGCGGGGGCGCGAGTTTTACATGAAGGACGGATACAATTTCGACCTGACCAAAGAAGACGCACTGCACGCCTATAATCGTCATCTGGTCACGTATCTACGCACCTATGAACGCATGGGTCTGCAGGCCATCCCGATGCGCGCCGATTCCGGCCCGATCGGCGGGGACAACACGCATGAATTCCTCGTGCTGGCCGATACCGGCGAATCTGAAGTGTTCTATGACAGCGCCGTCACTGACCTGACATTTGGGGACCGTCAGATCGACTACGACAGCCGCGAGCAATGTCAGGCGATCCTCGAAGAGTTCACCTCAAAATATGCGCGCACCGATGAAACTCATGACGAGGCGCTGTTCAATCAAGTCCCTGAAGAGCGTCGCCGCGTCGCGCGCGGGATTGAGGTTGGCCAGATTTTCTACTTCGGAACCAAGTATTCCGAAGCGATGGGCGCGACTGTACAAGGCCCCGATGGCAAACCGACACCGGTCCATATGGGCAGCCACGGTATCGGGGTCAGCCGTCTGGTCGGCGCAATCATCGAGGCCAGCCATGATGACAATGGCATTATCTGGCCCGAAGGTGTGACCCCGTTCCATTGCGGTATCGTCAACCTGAAACAAGGTGATGACGAGGCAGATGCCGCTTGCGACAAAATCTACGGCGCGCTGACCGCACTGGGTCTGGACCCGCTGTATGATGACCGCAACGAACGGGCAGGTGGCAAGTTCGCCACCATGGACCTGATCGGCTTGCCCTGGCGCATCACCGTCGGCCCGCGCGGTCTTAAGAACGGCGTGGTCGAACTGACTTGTCGCCGGACTGGTGAAAGCGAAGAGATGCCACCCGAAGCCGCCGTTACCAAGATCGCCGAGATCTATGAGCGCTTCGCCTGAAACCTCGGACGCGCCGCTGATCTCGGTCATCACCGCGACGTATGATCTGCTGTCGCAAGGGCGGCAGGACAGCTTTCGCGAGGTGATCAGATGTATGGCGCGTCAGAATTGCAGCAGGGCTGAACACGTCATTCAAGACGGGGCGTCGACTGATGGTACCGTCGAGTTTCTGCAGAACCTGACTGCGGATGCCCAGCGCACTCGATTGTTCAGCGAACCGGACACAGGTTTGTATGATGCGATGAACAAGGGGGCGCAGGCCGCTCGCGGCGAATACCTGTTGTTCCTGAACTCGGACGACTCTCTGGCGGCTGACGACATTCTGAATACGGTAGCGGATCGGCTTGAGGCGGCGCGACCAGATTTCCTTTTCGGATCGACCTTGCGCCGGTTTGAAGATGGGTCGGAAGCCCGCGAGAAACGGATGTCGCTGACGGCGATCCTGCAGCGGATGCCTTTCTGCCATAACTCGGTGCTGCTGAAGCGGGATGTGTTTATGGCGCTGGGCGGTCATGACACGCAGTTTCGCGTTGCCGCCGACTACGATCTGATGCTGCGCCTGTTGACTGAAGGGTATCAGGGTTCGCGCATTGACGATCCGATTTCCATGTTTTGGGGCAGAGGCGTCACCAGCGATGATGACGCGACTGCCGAAGATTATGCGCGTGTTTGGTCGAACTATTACACCGGGTTCAGGGCTGCCCAGGGCCTTACAGAACGCGACTTCGTCCGGTATTATCAACGGGGTCACATGCCCGCAGGACTGATACTGGAACGAATGCTAAAACCGGGTACGTGCAAAGCGATCAAAGCCGCTGCGCGCCACAGTCTGTGGAAAACCACGCGCCGATCGGTTCAGTTCTGGCGCAAGTTTTAAGCGCGTCAGGCTGTCGGTCGGGCAGTCAGAACGTCTCCGTCGGCCTCTTGGCCTCGCGCCACGACGATCGGACGGCCCAGCCGTCGCACCAGATCTCTGAACTCGAGACCCAGAAAGCGCAGACCGCAAATCCGGTCACCGGTGGTTTGATCGGTAATGCACATCCGTCCATCGCGGAATACCAGGCAATAACCCTTGTCGTTCAGGATGTCCGTAAGACCAGCCCAACTTGCGGCGCTGGAAAAGATCGGAAGGATGGTTGCGCGCAGAAGAACTGCGGATTCACAATCCAGTTCTGTTGGTGCATGTCGGACCGAAATTACGTCCGGTTTTTCAGTTTCAATTCGAATACTCATGAGCGACCCCCGCTCTTAAAAATGTATTCCCCCACAATCAGGGTGACAAAGTTTCTAAAAATAAGCAAAACACGAAATAAAGTTGCGTTGCAAATGTTGCATTTTGAGTTCAGTTTGTCTCGCCGTGCTCACATTGACTTCATACCTGAAACAATGCGGGGCTGTCTGTGAAGAGTGTCACAACCAGTGGTGTATTTGGCTAAAAACCGATCTCCTTAAATTCGAGTGACCCTTTGCGTGATAGTCGGACTGATTCGCGAAATTGAGGCCGTGAGAGTGAATTGGACCACGCGGAAATTGCTGATAAACGGAGCAAAACGATGAAAGGGCCCGCGCCGTGCTGAGTTTCGCGACCGTCGTGTACTCCAAGGATTATCCCCTGCTTGAACTTCAGGCGCTTTCTTTTGCCCGTTTTGTCGATCCGGACATGGTTTCGTCGATCCATGTCATCATGAATGACAATGACGAAGAGGCGCTAAAGGCAAAAATCGCACCCATTTTGGACGCCTACGGCCCGCTACGGTCCAAGGTCGAGGTGCTGGGTGGCGATGCTTTGTTGTTGCAGCCGGGTCAAAGCGCTGAGCGGTCTTTCTCGGATCGATTTCTGATCGAGAACCGATTTCGTATCCCGGGTATTCGCAGGCAGGGATGGCGCGGTGCGAACGGGTACCGCAGCCAACAAGTGTTAAAACTGGGCGCCGCACGGGTCGCTGCGTCCGAGAACATGGTAATACTGGATACCAAGAACGTCTTTTTGCGCGGTTTTGACCAAGCTGAGTTCTTTGCGGAAAATGGCGCGGCGCGGATCGCATTTATCGATGTCGAAAGCGACTATCATCGCAATTGGTTGATCGAGAGTCTTGATGCCCTGGCTGCATCGCATATCGATCTGAACGGGTTGAAAACAACGACCTTTGCCACGCCTTTCGCTGTTCGCCGATCATTGGTTCTGGCTTTGCTGGAGGAAATCAACGCCAAGTATGGTTCGGTTCAGGCGCTGTTCGGATCGCGCAGACGTCCGTCTGAGTTTATGCTGTTGAACGCGTTTTGTCTGAAATCGCCCGAGGGTTATGCCCCCTGGTTCGAGGATCAGGCGCAATGCAATATCGGGCTTTGGCCGACCTATTCGCCAGAAGAAATGGCGTCGCAGCTGGCAATGTTGGACAATCCTGCTGCATTGACACTGGGCCTTCACAACCGCGCCTTGGCGCTTTTACCTGACAACCTGCGAGACCGGGTATTTTCCGAGTTGGAGAACAGGCGTATCTGTGACAGGTCGCGCACTGAAGAGGTGCTAAACCGCG
The DNA here is from genome assembly GCF_013032505.1 of Ruegeria atlantica. Classification (GTDB taxonomy): domain Bacteria; phylum Pseudomonadota; class Alphaproteobacteria; order Rhodobacterales; family Rhodobacteraceae; genus Ruegeria; species Ruegeria atlantica_F. The sequence continues at coordinate 1,133,560 of NZ_WQCG01000001.1, read as the reverse complement.
CGGCAACGCTGACCGGCAGACAACCGGCTTGACCATCCGGTGAAATGCCGAAAGGGTCGCGCCAACAAACAAACCCGGAGCAGGTATGGCCAAAACACCCCCGCCCTTTGCCCCATTTGAGTGGAAGATCGCTTGGCGTTACCTACGCGCGCGTCGTGCCGAAGGTGGTGTCAGCGTGATGACGTGGATTTCGCTGATCGGGATCACGCTGGCCGTCTTTGCCCTGATCGCCACTTTGGCTGTTCGTTCGGGATTTCGGGCCGAATTTGTTGGCACCATCTTGGGCGCGAACGCGCATGTGACCGTGTACTCTGCCGGAGAGTTCGACGCGCAGGGCCAGGTGGACCGAACGATTGCGGACTATGACGAAATGACCAGCCGTATCGCGCAGGTTCCGGGCGTGGAACGCGCGGCCCCGCTGGTCAAAGGGCAGGTTCTGATTACCAACCGCGACCGCAGCAGCGGGGTTGAGGTCTTTGGCATCCGCCCAGAGGATTTGCGAGATTTGCCCGGCGTAGCGGAAAGCGAACAGGCCGTCGGCGATCTGACCCAGTTTCAGGACGGCGAGGATGTGATTGCCATCGGGTCCGGTGTAGCGCGCAGTATTGGGGCGACGGTTGGTGATACGGTAAAGCTGACCTCACCGAATGGGGTTAAAACCGCCTTTGGGACATCGCCGCGGGTGAATGCCTATCGTGTGGTTTATGTATTCTCGGCCGGGCGGTATGACATCGACCGAACTCGTGTCTACATGCCGTTTGTGCAGGCCCAAAGTTTTTTCAACCGCGACGGTGTTGCGGACGAGATCGAAGTGATGGTCGAACGTCCCGAAGATTTGACTCCGGTTCTGATCCCGATCCTTGAAGCCGCCGAGGGGCGCAGCCAGCTTTGGACGTGGCAGGATGCCTCGGGCGGCTTTCTGCGCGCGCTCGAGGTGGAAGACAACGTGATGTTCATCATCCTTTCGATCCTCGTCCTGATCGCAACAATGAATATCGTGTCCGGCCTGATCATGCTGGTGAAGAATAAGGGGCGCGATATCGGTATCTTGCGTACAATTGGCCTGAGCGAAGGATCGATCCTGCGGGTCTTTTTCATCTGCGGCGCATTCACCGGCATCATTGGCACCGTAATGGGAGTGATCCTCGGCTGCCTGTTTGCGATATATATCGACCCGATATTTTCATTCGTGAACTACGTCATGGGTGGCGGGGTCTGGGACCCGTCCATTCGCGGCATTTACTCCTTACCAGCTGAACTGCATCTTTCTGATGTTCTCAAGGCGATTGGTTTGTCACTGGGGCTGTCGTTCATCGTTACCTATTTCCCGGCCCGCCGTGCGGCGCGGCTGAACCCGGTTGAGGCGCTGCGCTATGAATGATGTGACGATGCGGCTGAACGGTCTGACCAAGACCTATCTCAAGGGCACTCCGGGGGAGGTTCAGGTGCTACGCGGTGTCGATCTTGAGCTGCGCGCGGGTGAGGCCGTGGCTTTGGTCGCCCCATCCGGGGCAGGCAAATCAACGCTATTGCATATTGCCGGGCTGCTAGACAAACCGGATGAGGGGTCGGTCGAAATAGCGGGTCAGAATGTTGCTGGCAAGGGTGACCGAACCCGTACGGCGCTGCGACGCCAAGACGTGGGTTTTGTCTATCAGTTCCATCATTTGCTGCCCGAGTTTACTGCGCTGGAAAACATCACTCTGCCGCAACTGGCGAACGGTGTATCTGAGAAGGTTGCACAGGTCAGGGCGATGAGCTTGCTGGACCGTGTTGGCGTTGCAGCGCGCGCCGACCATCGACCCGCCGCTTTGTCAGGTGGCGAGCAGCAACGTGTTGCGTTTTGCCGGGCATTGGCAAACAAGCCGCGCGTTTTGCTGGCGGATGAGCCGACAGGCAATCTGGACCCCGAAACTTCGGATCAGGTATTTGACGCGCTGATGGCGCTGGTCCGGGACGAGGGTCTTTCTGCGTTGATAGCCACACATAACATGGATCTTGCGGCGCGGATGGATCGTAAACTGCGGCTTGAGGCCGGTGTTCTTAAGCCAGTTGTGTGATGGCGACACCAACGGCCATCACGGCGATGCCGCCGGCCCTTATCCAGGTCAATGGCGTGACCTGAGCGCCAAACAGGCCAAAGTGGTCAATGGCCGCTGTGCTGATCAGCTGTCCCAGCAGAACAAAGAACACTGCGTTGCCGACCCCGAAATGGGGCGCGACATGCGTAATCGACAAAACGTAAAACGCAATTAGAACACCCGCCAGTAACAAGTGCTTCGGAGCTTGGGCCACTTTGGACAGCGCTGCTGTTCCCGGGAATAACACCATGACTAGCGCCGAGGCTGCAAACGCGATGGCGAACAGGACAACGGCGGCGGTTGTCGGTGATCCGATCAGCTTGCCGAGGGCGGCGTTCAAAGCCGCCAGAATCGGGACGCCGATCCCGGCCGCCAGCATAATGGCTATGTATTGTGTCATTGCCCGTATCCTCTTGCTTCGTTGATCTGGATCATTGCGCCAAGCCGCCCGGCGGGCAAGCCTGCAAATGTCAATCATGACAGGAGGATGCGATGATCAGACCGTTGTTCGGGGCAGCTTGTGCAGGTATGGCCGCGTTGGCTTCTCAGGCCGAGGCGCAGAACGTAGAGACGGGCGCTGAGCTTTATCAGCATTATTGCGCAACATGCCATGGGATTGATGCAACGGGGCATGGGCCAATGGCGGGTGTTCTGGTGATACAGCCCACCGATCTTACGCAACTGACATCAGAGGATGGCGTGTTCCCTACAGCCCGCGTCGTGGCGCGTATTGATGGGCGTGACCCCTTGGTCAGTCATGGCAGTCCGATGCCGGTTTATGGCCCGTATTTCGACGGGCAGGACACATCAATGAAAACACCCGACGGGCAGCCGATTCTGACCAGTCAACCGATTGTGGATCTGGTGGCGTTTCTCGAGACTCTGCAATAGGGCTCAGCCGTTGCGGCAAATCCCTTCGACCTTTGCGCCGCTCCACGGAATTACAACTGCACGCTCGCGTTGCGCGCCGGGCAGCGGAGACAGATCGAAATGTGCGCCCAACATGTCATGCAGACGCTGGGTGCGCGGTGCAGTAGGGTCCAATGAGCGGCAGCAGATATATTCCTCGACGATCGCACCTTGTTGTTCAAACCCGTAGGCCAGAAAATCCGGTGATGTCTTCAGGTCAAACAGATAAGGGTCCTTGCTTCCACCATGTTCTGCGGCTGCGCGCAGGGGGTGATAGCCCGTCGTCTGACGGTTCTGCCACTGCCAGACATGGGTCAGCTCATGCGCCAGAAGCATAGCGGCAATCAGGTCCATCTGATCCGGAAAGTCGGTCATATAGTCCTCAAGATACCAATCCTTGGTAAAATAGACCTTGTTAAACAACGCAACGGCGGCAGGTTTCGCTGTCACGACACCTTCTTCGGTCGGTGGCAGGATACGTTCCCGGCAGGCCAAACGCGGCCGGTCCTTGCGGTAGAAAGTGATAGGTGCAACCGGTGCACCTTCAACAAGGCGCACGCGATCCAGATCAAGCGTGTCGCCCTGAACGGCGCTGGCAAATGCGCGTTCCTGATCCGTCAAAGGGCGGCCGCAGGCTGCAAACAGAATAATTAACGTCATCAAAATGCGAAGGGCCATAATCAAAGCCTAATGCGAAGTGCCCGCGCTGCAACCCGTTTTCACAGGCTCATTGCCAAAACCCTGCTTATTTCGGTCAGAGACCGGCCGGATTGTTCCATCCACGTGTTAAAGGCTGCTTGCACCGCAGCCATTGCCTTTTTCGAAGTGGGGGATTTGTCGATAACGCCTTCGGCAATCAGCCGCGCGGTCACGTCTTGCGAGAGGATAAAGCTGTCCCGCCCGGCAAACCGCATCGCGTACTGGGCCGAGGCGCCGCCCAGACGCGAACCGCGCTTGGCCAGCATCGCCAACAGACCGACGTAATCTTCAGATGGCCATCCTCCAAGCACCCGACCCGCGCCGCCTTCATCCCGCAGTTCCAGCAGAAATGCAGCATTATCACGGACGGCGGCAATCTTGGTGCCGTTGCGCACGATGCGCGTGTCCTGAATTAATGCGTCGAATTTCTCATCGTCCATGAAGGCGCAGCGTCCTACATCGAAACCGTCAAAGGCAGTCTCGAACCCGTCCCACTTGTTTTCGATGACCTTCCAGTTGAACCCTGCCTGAAACACGGTTTTGGTGATGATCGACAGCCAGCGGTCATCCGGCATCTTGGCCAGCTCGGCCACACTAGTGGGCTTGCTCAGTTTTCCGTTCAGAGCATCCAGGCCACCATGTCGCTTGGCGGCGATGGCAAAAATTTCATCAAAGTGACGCATAAATCCTGTCCTCCACCGGTAACGTTGCTTGTTGAGCATTGTGTTACAAGGTCTCAAAGCGAGTGATTATTTTGAATTTTGGCACCTGTGACACCAAAAAATGCAGAAAAGTCGGAAATCCGAAAAAGAAATGCTCGACAAAACAGTGGAATCGGGTTTGTGATTGACTCGTCAATCAAAGACCCGCGCCGAATATCTGTGTTAAACAAAAAAGCGCGCGATCAGTACAACGCAGCGGGTGGGGACTTGCACCTTAAAGTAAGGCGAAAAATTCCGCGCTCGTTCAAAGTGTTCGCTTTCCTTTTGCGGCGGACTTTGTGCATGTTGCGACATGGTGATGTCGTCTTATCAACCTTGCGGCGCTGAAGTATCCGCTGAGGTGGACGAGAAACAAAAAAGACAGGGAGAATGTCGATGAAAAAACTCAGTGTCAGCCTTTTGGCTATGATGGTAGCCGGTTCCGCTTACGCCGCCGAAATGGGGGCCGTGGACGAGCCGATCAAATTGGCGATCAACGAATGGACCGGTCAGCATGTAACGACCCACGTTGCTGGCGAAATGCTGAAAGCCGCAGGTTACAATGTCGAATACGTGACCGCCGGCATGATGAACCAGTTCCAAGCCATCGCGGATGGTGACATCACTGCGACGCTCGAAATCTGGTCGTCCAACGTCTCGGACGAATACGCAAAGAAAATCGACGAAGGCACAGTGGTTGAGATCGGTGATCTGGGTCTGGATGCCAAGGAAGGCATCGCATATCCGGCGCACGTGGCCGATCTGTGCCCGGGTCTGCCTGCATGGGAAGCGCTGAAAGACTGCGCGCAGGTCTTTGCAACTGCTGAAACTCTGCCCGGTGGACGTCTGGTCGACTATCCCGCCGATTGGGGTACGCCCGGCGCCGACCGCATGACCGGTCTTGAGCTGCCGTTCAAAGCGGTTCCTGCCGGATCTGAGGGTGCTCTGATCGCCGAACTTCGCGCCTCGACTGAGCGCAAGTCACCGCTGCTGATCACCTTCTGGCAGCCCCATTGGGCGATGTCGGCTTATGACGTGCAATTCGTCGAACTGCCTGCAGGTGAAGAGGCATGCTTTAACGATCCGGCATGGGGCCCGAACCCGAACGCTATTAATGACTGTGATTTCTCACCCTCGCGCATCTTCAAGGCCAGCTGGAACGGTATGGAAGACAAATGGCCTGCGGCCTATGAAATCCTGTCCAACTATCAACTGGCAGTCGAGGACCAGCAGCCGATGATGGGCGCAATCGACGTTGACGGCGGTCAGGTCGAAGAGGTTGTCGCCGAATGGATGTCTGCGAACGAAGACAAATGGCGTCCGGTTGTTGACGCGGCAACTCAGTGAGTTCGCATAAGTGACTGACGCGAATACGCCAGCCATTGCCTGCCAGAATCTCTGGCAGGTCTTTGGCCAAGGCGCAGACAAAGCCCTGACCGACGCGCTGTCTCGGTCAGGGAATGACGCAGACAAAGCCGCCGCCGATCTGCGCGAACACGGATTCATCCCGGCCGTTCAGGACGCCAATTTCGAAGTCAAAGAGGGTGAGCTCTTCGTCATCATGGGGCTGTCCGGGTCAGGAAAATCCACGCTGATCCGCTGTATCTCGCAATTGTTGCCCGGCACGGGTGGTGAAATCCGGGTCGACGGTGAAAACGTCATCGGCGCGTCAAAGAAGGCTTTGACCGAATTGCGGCGCAAAAAGCTGGGAATGGTGTTCCAGCATTTTGGTCTGTTCCCGCACATGACCGTGGCCGAAAACGTGGCCTATCCGCTACGCGTATCCGGTATCGGCAAAAAAGAACGGCTGGCCCGCGCGCAAGAAGTGATCTCGTTGGTTGGATTGGAAGGTCGTGAGGACAGTTTCCCCCGTCAGCTTTCCGGTGGTCAGCGTCAGCGGGTGGGGATTGCGCGGTCCCTGGCTGTAAACCCCGATATCTGGTTTCTGGACGAACCGTTCTCGGCCCTCGATCCGCTGATCCGCCGCCAATTGCAGGACGAATTTCTGCGCATTCAGGCGACACTGAAGAAATCCATCGTATTCATCACTCACGATATTCAAGAGGCGCTGAAACTGGCTGACCGAATTGCCATCATGCGCGACGGCAAGATCGTTCAGATCGGCACGCCGACGGATATCGTTTTGCGTCCGGTTGACGACTACGTGCGCGAATTCTCGAAAGACGTGGCAAAAGGTCAGCACGCCAAGGTCGCCTCCGTCATGCGAGACGAAGCCGAGCGTGGCCCGGACGACCCTGGCCTGACCACGTCTATGACATTGGATGCAGCACTTGCGCATTGCATGGAGCTGTATGAACCAGTCCCTGTACGTGACGAAAACGGCAACATTGTCGGGACAGTTCACCCCTCGGATCTGGCCGCCGCCTTGCAGGTGGAAGAAACATGACCGCCGTTACGGATACTCCGAGGCAATACGCATTGCGTCTTTCGGTAGGCGCAAAGGCGGCTTTGATCACTGCTATCGTTGGTGCGATTTGTCTTGCGTTAGAGGGCGTTGCGCCTTGGTTGGTCAAGTGGCCCACCACGTGGGAACTGCCCGCTACACAATGGGTCGGCGCGTTTCTGGACTGGTTTCTGAACGGTATCAAACCCGCTATGCGGTTGTTCTCTGACCTGATGGCTTATCCCATGAACTGGGCCAATTTCGTGTTGGGTAGCACCCCTTGGCCGATTCTGATTGGTCTGGTGACGGCGTTGGGCTGGTTTCTGGGCGGTTTACCTATGGCGGCGTTGGGATTCTTTGGTCTGAGTTTTGTGCTGGCCTCAGGCTACTGGGCCGAGAGTATGAATACGCTGGCGCTGGTTGCCGTTTCTGTGCCCGTCGCGTTAGTCGTCGGCGGCGCCATCGGCATCCTTGCCAACGAAGTGCCGCGCGTCAGGTCCTTTGTTCAGGCGGTTTTGGACGTGATGCAAACGGTTCCGACATTTGCCTATTTGACCCCGCTATTGCTGCTATTCGGCTTTGGCCCGGTTGTGGGTCTGATTGCCTCGGCCATCTACGCGGCACCCCCAATGGCGCGTAACGTGATGCTGGGTCTGGAACGGGTCGAACCCGAGATCAAAGAGGCTGCCATCATGTCTGGCGGCACGCGGTTTCAGCAGCTGTTTCAAGTTGAAATCCCGGCGGCCGCGACGCAGATCATGGTCGGCGTAAACCAGTGTCTGATGGCCGCCTTGTCGATGGTCATCATCGCCGCCGTTATCGGCGGGTTCAACGACATCGGTTGGGAAGTCCTTCTGACCATGCGCAAGGCGCAGTTTGGCGAGTCGCTGATGGCTGGCCTGGTCATTGTGGTCTTTGCCGTAGTGATCGACCGGATGAGCGGCACGCTGGCCACCGAGCGTAAACGTTATGACCAACGCGTCGTCTGGGCACTTCTGGGCTTTACGGTCCTGTTTACCGCCGCCTTTTGGGCATGGCTGCCGAACCCGTCCGAACTGACCCTGCTGGACCCGATGGCTGAGGCTGTCGACAGCGGACTGACTGCGTTCACGCAGGCGAATGGTCCTTGGCTGGATGCGCTCAAGAACAACTCGTTGTTTTACGTGCTGTTGCCGTTGCGGATCGGACTGGATCAGGCGGTTCTGCCCTTCACATGGGGTTTCCAGTGGACAGCGGGGATGAGCTTTGGCCTTTTTGCTGCCGGCGGCGTCATCGCAGCATTGATGGCATGGCGCGGCCACCTGACAGGTGGTTTGGTTGTTCTGATCCTGTTCGGAATGCTGGAAACGGGTATTTCAAACCTTCCATGGCCCTTCGTCCTGACCGGGGCGGCTGCGCTCAGCTATGTCGCGGGGGGCTGGCGTCTGGCGGCGCTTTCCGTTGGGTTGCTTAGCACCATCCTAGTTTCCGGCCTGTGGGAGCGCGCGTTGCTGTCGCTTTACCTCAGCGGTGCTGCGGTGTTTTCCTGCGCCATCGCAGGTGGCTTGATCGGCCTAGCCAGCGCCGTATGGTTGCCGGTCTGGAAGGTCGTTCGCCCGATCTGCGACATGCTACAGACAATCCCGCTTTTCGTCTTCCTTATCCCTGTGCTGATGGTTTTCCAGATTGGCGAGTTCTCGGCCTTTCTGGCGATCTGTGCCTACGCCATCGTCCCGATGATCCGCTACACGCGGCACGGTTTGGTCAACACACCGGAAGAGATGATGGAGGCCGCAATCTCAAGCGGCGCGACCGAGTGGCAGATCATGCGCGACGTCCGTGCGCCTTATGCCGCGCCAACGATCCTGTTGGGTCTGAACCAGACCATCCTCTATGCCTTTGCCATGCTAGTGATTGCGGCGCTGATCGGGACCACCGGTCTGGGACAGTCGATCTATCTGGCGTTGGGTCAGGCGGATGTTGGCCTGGGTATCTCGGCCGGAGCGGCGATGGCGATTTTGGCGCTGGTCGCCGACCGTATCGTGCAGGGCTTTGCCGAAGAACAGCGTAAAGCGCTGGGACTTTGAAATGGGGCAGGGGCGGTGTGTCCGCCCCTTTTTCCCACACTTGATTTTGGACAAAGACCGGACGGTATTCGGCGCATAGATCCTGCGTAACACGTTCGGAGATTACTATGACCGGTTGGGCCTTCTTCCTCGCAGCATTGATCGCTTTTCTTCTTAGCCACGCCATCCCGGTACGTCCTGCCGTGCGCGGGCGGCTGATTGAAACGTTGGGGCGCAAGGGATATTTCGCGGCCTATTCCGGACTGTCCTTGTTGGTGCTGGCATGGCTGATCGTAGCCGCCGCACAAGCGCCTTACGTTGAGGTCATACCACCGCTTGCCATTTTTCGCTGGGCGCCACTCTTGGTGATGCCGATCGTGTGTTGGCTGGCGGTTGCAGGCTTGTCTATCCAAAACCCGTTCTCTTTTGGCGGGATGGGGCACCGCGCCTTCGATCCAGAAAAACCGGGCATTTTGCGGACAACGCGCCATCCTATTCTTGTCGCCTTGATGCTATGGGCCATTGCGCATCTGCTGGCCAATGGCAGTCTGTCACACGTGATCCTGTTTGGGCTTTTTGCTGGTTTTGCTGTCTTTGGCATGGCCTTGATCGATCGTCGTAAACAACGCGATATAGGCATGGAATGGACTCGGTTGTCCCGCAATACACGTCGTCTGTCGCTACGCGCGCCGCGTCCCTGGCCGCGCCCTTGGGTCTGGTTTGTTACTATCGCCATCTTCATGGCCCTGCTTCATTTGCACGCGCCTGTGATCGGGTTGTCACCACTGCCGTAAAGCAAGGGAGTGGTCGCGCGGGTACTTGCGTGCTATCTGGAATGTCACAAATCTGTACTTAGGGGTCCCTAGATGCATCTGGCCTATGTCACTACCACCGACCGCGGCGCAACCGATCGTCTTTTAAGCGCGGTTGCCGAACACCTGCTCGCGAAAGGCGCAAGCCTTGCCGGAGTGGTGCAAACCAATACCGAATGCGCGGATAGCAGCAAGTGTGACATGGATGTTCGGGTTCTGCCCGAGGGAGAGACCATTCGCATCTCGCAATCCCTTGGTGAGCAGTCGCGGGGGTGTCGTCTGGACCCGGCCGCGTTGGAGCAGGCCGTTGGATATGTGACCTCTTCGCTTGCCGACGCGCCGCAACTGCTGATCATCAACAAATTCGGCAAGCATGAGGCTGACGGGCGCGGATTCCGCCCGGTGATCGCCGAAGCACTGGCGCAGGATATTCCTGTTCTCGTTGGCGTGAACGGTTTGAATAAAGAGAAATTCGACGAATTCACCGGGGGCGCCGCCGAAAAGATATCGCCAGATTCCGAAAGCATCATTGCCTGGTTCGACCGTATCACAGCGCAGCGTGAGGCCGCAGCCTGACAAAGCTCCCGTAGGGTAAGTTTCTGTTTTCCTGACTTGTTTCGTGCCACATGTACTGCAATCCTCGTGTCCGGAGGAGTGATTTTATGTGGACCAACTGGGCTGGAAACCAGCGCACGGATACGCCATTAGCGTGCCCGACGTCGATTGCTGATCTGCAAAAAGAGATTGCGCAGCCCCAAAGCCTGAGGATCTTGGGGGCAGGGCACTCCTTTACGCCAATCGTAGCTGGTGGTGACCGGATTCTGGACTTGTCGGGATTGGACCTGCCAATACTTGGGGCTGCCGAACAGGACCGGGTGTGGGTTAACGCCAACGCGCGGTTGCGGGATCTGTCACCGGCGCTGGCGGACAAAAGGCTGGCGTTTCGAAACCTTGGGGATATCAACACCCAATCGCTGGCGGGTGCAGCGTCGACCGCGACGCATGGGACCGGGCGGGACTTGCCATGCCTAGCGGCAGAAATCACCGCAGCCCGGATGATCGGAGCAAGCGGAGATATCCTGACCACGGATGATATCCCGCTTGAGATGGCGCAGGTCAGTATGGGGATGTTGGGCGTCCTGACCGAGGCGCAAATTTCGGTCGTTTCGAAATACAATCTGCGACGACAGGTCGGGCTTGCCTCGGTCGAAGAAACTCTGGCCACAATGCACCAGAAATGGGCGGAGAACCGGAATTTCGAGTTCTTCTACATCCCCTTTACCGGAAAAACTGTCGAGCTTCGTCATGCCATCACTGATGCAGCCGAAAGCAAAGCGCCGCGAGATTTGGATATGATCGCAGTAAAGGTGCTGAAACTCGCGCGCAGCGCCGGGCGGATCAGCGCGGGTTTGCGTCGTGCATTGCTCAAGATGCTAACGATGGCGCAGTCAAATGAGGATTATGTTGGTGAAAGCTGGCGGGTTCTGTGTAGCGACCGGCATATTCCATTCAAGGAAATGGAATACCACTTGCCGCCCGAAGTTGCGGGGGATGTTCTGCAAGAGGTTCTGACGCGCCTGCATCGCGACCATAAAGATGTCTACTTTCCGATCGAGGTGCGCCAGACCGCTGGTGACACGGCGTGTCTGTCTCCGTTTCAGGGCGGGCCACGCATTTCAGTCGCCATTCACACAGACGCGGCCGAAGACCATAAACGGTACTTCGAAGCCATTGAACCCCTGTTTGTCGAAGCAGGTGGGCGCCCCCATTGGGGCAAGATGCACAACCTGTCCTATAAGGACCTGTCGTTGATGTACCCAGATTTTGATAGGTTTTGTGCATTGCGCGAACAGCTTGACCCGCAAGGTAAGTTTCTGACCCCTGCGCTAGCCCGGCTGTTTCAACCATGAACACGGCGGTCTTGAAACGACTTTCGGAGACACTGCGTTCATACGGCGTCGACAAACCAATTGTCGTGGTGGATTTGGATGTGCTGGACGCCAATTGTGCGGTGGCGGACAAGGTTGCCGATGCCGGGTTGGCCCGCAGGCTGGTCGCCAAGTCTCTGCCTTGTCTGCCCTTGCTCAACTACATTCGCGAGCGCATTCCGACCTCTGGCCTGATGACGTTTTCCGAGCCGATGCTGCAAGCGCTTTTGACGGCAGAGCCAAATACGGATCATCTGGTAGGGAAGCCCTTTCAGGTCAGTTCTGCGGCAAGGATTTTATCTACCAATCCCGACGCGGCAAGGCGCGTACAATGGTTGATCGACACTCCGGTTCGGCTTGGGGAGTATCTGAAGCTGGCATCAGATCGCCAGATGCCATTGCGATTGTCGCTGGAACTGGATGTTGGTCTTCACCGAGGCGGTGTAAACGCTCAATCCGTGCCCGAGCTTGCCCAACGGATTGCGGCGCACCCCTATGGGCATTTGGCCGGTGTCATGGGTTATGAGGCGCATCTGGCGAAACTGCCTGGCATTTTGCGCAGCCGCGCAGCGAGAGCCAGCGCAAATGCGTTCAACGCGGCCGTCGCCGCATTGCCACGTTTCGGGGACGGATTGTGTCTGAACACAGGCGGCAGCCTGACTTTCCAGTCTTACCTCACCAAAGGTACCGCGAATGAGGTCGCATTCGGCTCGGTCTTGGTAAAGCCTAGCGACTTTGATCACGCCACGACGCGCGCTTTTGAACCGGCCGCATTTATTGCGACGCCGGTTCTCAAGGTCATGCCGGGTAACGCATTGCCGGGTCTTGAGTTTTTGCCCAGACAAAAAACGGATATTGCGGTTTTTGGCGGCCACTTCCTTGGCCAACCGGTGTTCCCGAGGGAATTTGGGTATTCAACGGTTTTCGGTCGTTCCAGCAATCAAGAAGTATGGACCGGACCGCGCGCGGCCAATGTGTCACCGGGCGACATAGCGCTGCTGCGGCCCAGTCAAAGTGAGGCCGTGCTGAATCAGTTTGGCAGCATTCTTGCCGTTCGCGACGGGCAGGTGATTGAGGAATGGCAATGCCTGCCCAACTAGGCCGCGCATCCAAAAACAACGCTTCGGCGGTGCGTCTCTGGGTCACTGCGCCGGGAGAATGTCAACAAAATGCAACAAATAGGCTCGATCAAAGGCTGATGCGCGCAAAAGGTCTTTGATTGCTTGGTTCGTGTATGTTTGGAAAGTGGTGGGCGACCCTGGAATCGAACCAGGCGTGCGTCTCCGCGAGGGAGTTACAGTCCCCTGCCACACCTTGCGGCCTGTCGCCCACTGTCAGGCGTTGCACCTGACGTGGAGGCGTGATTACTAGCGCCTTGAAGGAGCGTCAACAGGAAAATTTGGCTTTGACGCAGGAAACCGAATTCCCGGCCCGGAGGCCCAAGAAATGAAGAAACCCAAGTGGGTCGTTGAAAAAGAACAGGCGCGCAAAGCTGCGGCGTCCGAAACTGTTTGGCTGTTCGGATTGCACGCCGTTCGCGATGCTTTGATGAACCCGAACCGGCAGAAACTGAAACTGATCGTGACGCGGAACGCGCGGGACAAACTGGCAGAAGCGATTGAATTTGCAGGGATTGAGGCCGAAATGGTCGACCCGCGCAAGTTCACCGCGCCCATTGACCCCGGTTCGGTTCATCAGGGGGCTGCGCTTGAGGTCAAGCCGCTGGATTGGGGCGGGTTGGCCGAAAACTGCATCGGGCGTGAACATCCGAGAGTCATTTTGTTGGACCGCGTGACTGACCCGCACAACGTCGGGGCGATTCTACGTTCAGCCGAAGTGCTTGGGGCCAGCGCCGTGATCGGTACGCGGCACCACTCGGCCCCGGAAACAGGAGCGCTGGCCAAAACCGCCAGCGGCGCGTTAGAGCGTCAGCCATATCTGCGCGTGCGCAACTTGGCTGATGCGATCGTTGAGTTGCAGAATATGGGATTCTTGGTGTTGGGCCTGGATGGCGAGGCGGAGGACACGATCGAAACTGCGCTGGGTGGCAAACTTGATCAACCTGTTGCGCTGGTGCTGGGGGCCGAAGGGCCTGGTCTGAGGCAAAAGACCAAAGAAACCGTTAACCAGCTGGTGAAAATCGACGCAGCCGGTGGGTTTGGTTCTCTCAACGTCTCAAATGCTGCCGCAATTGCCTTATATGCTTCAAGGCATTGATGGAGAGGAGAGAGCCATTTCAAGCCCGACTAAAATCGCCACGTGCTGTTATTGCGGAACGCGCGCTGCGTTGGTTCTGAAGGGGAAGCAACGCCATGAACTCAGCTGCTCTAGCTGTGGGGCCCCTTTGCATGACCTCAAGATGGTTCCCAAGCGCAAGCTGAACAGCGACAAACCAAAGCGTGACAGCTACAAAACGGCCACCGCATACCAGAACAAAAAGAAAAAGAAGAAAAAGGGGATCTTCGCACGCGTCATTGATGAGGCCTGGGATGTGGTAGAGGATATCTTTGACTAGTGCGGGGTAAAGCGACACGCGCGTTCACAACCGCGTTAATAGGGGTGTTACGCGCGACAAAAGATTGCATTTTGATAGCCTGAATTTGTAACCCTGAACATGTGATGACAATCAAACGTTTCATACTTGGCGCGATCGCCGCCCTCGCCATTCTTCCTGCCGCTCACGCACAGGACTTACCCGTCTTTTACGAGGCGGACGGTGCTGTCATGGCTGGATATGACCCGGTCTCGTATTTTCTGGAGGAGACACCAGTACTGGGATTGCCTGAGTACTCCGTGATCTGGAAGGGGGCCGAGTGGCATTTTGCCTCGGCCGAGAATCGTGATCTGTTTGAAAGCAATCCCCGCGCCTTTTCTCCTCAGTTCGGGGGTTACTGCGCTTACGCTATGGCGCAAGGTATTTTGAAAAGCACAGATCCGATGCTTTGGGATATGGTAGAGGGTCGACTGTATCTGACCCATTCCCCAGAGATTGAGCAACTGTGGCGCGGAGATCGCGCAGAGTACATTCATATGGCTGAGGAAAACTGGCCAGTTGTGTTGTATCAAGACTAAGCGGATTGCCGCTTTTTTTGGTCTGTCATCACAAAAATGATACTCGCCTCTTTTTTTCTCCGAACTTATGCCTAAATGTCACAGTGACCGCGGAACGGAACTGCCGCGGGTCATTTCACTGTCCCTCGTTCCAACAACTGGCGCTCAGGTTCGACCTGGGCGCTTTTTTCTTTTTCAGACGACGTTTAGGGTGGCCGCATGACGGATTATTCAGACTCATTCCTGAAAGACATCCTGCGCCGGACCAAAGTTGTTGCTGTCGTCGGCGTTTCGATGAATCCTGTTCGGCCTAGCTATTACGTTGCGCGATATCTCTCGCTCAAGGGGTACACGGTTATCCCTGTGAACCCGGGCCATGCGGGCAAGGTGCTTTTTGGTCAGACCGTACGTGCGTCATTGTCTGAGATCACCCAGTCGGTTGATATGGTCGACATCTTTCGCCGGTCCGAGGCCGTTCCGCCAATTGTCGATGAAGCCCTGTCTGCCTTTGCCGGCCTGCGCACGATTTGGATGCAGATTGGCGTTGAACACCAAGAAGCCGCAGCAAAAGCACAGACGCGCGGCGTGGATGTGGTGATGAACCGCTGCCCGAAGATCGAATATCAGCGGCTGTTTGGTGAGCTGAGGATGGGTGGATTCGCAACCGGTGTGATCTCATCCAAGCTGTGACGGCTAGCCGCTGACATAGGGCAGCAATGCCCCGTACTGTTCCTGCCGGCGCTTCTCCAGCACAACGTTTCGGGGCACCCAGTCATATCTGGTGTCTTCCACCAGGGGCGACCAGAACAGCACGCCGCCATATCGCCATGGATCCAGCACCACGCCGTCATACATCGTCTCGCCTTTGCGGCTGATAATTGCGGTGCTGTGGTCGATTCTGAACTGGTTGTCCGCGTTGGCTATTGCACGGTGCAATTCCAATGTCCGGAAGTTCTCTTGCTTCAGTCGACGTTCGATATCCTCTGCCCAATGCCAGCACAGCCCGCGCGGTCGCAGACCTTTGTTGACCTTGGCATTGTGAATCAGCGGAGGGTCGGTGATTTCATATTCCTGTACCAGTTGCGCGGTATAGGAATAGGCTATGCGGGCTGCTCGGTCGGCCTCTTCGGGGTCTATATCCGGACCAAGGTTTCGGATTTCCGTTGCCAACCTTTGGACCTCATCACCTGTCGTGCGCGGCGGTGCCGAACACGCGGCAATCATCACAAGCGAAAGCAAAGCCATTAAACTGGCAAAAGCTCTGGTCATTCCCGCGCCCCTCGGTCGGTCCCACATTGATCCCTGACTATATAGGGCGGGGCGGCAGGACGGAACCCGCCCTTAGGTCTTGGGGCGTGATGCTTTTTCTGCGATGCCACTTGTGCCTTGGCGTCGGGCGATTTCGGCCAGTACGTCGTCCAGTGCAACGTCTCGCGCTGCCAGCATGACCAGCAAGTGATAGAGGACATCTGCCGCCTCGGCCGTCAGCTTGTCTTTGTCGCCTTTAACGGCTTCGATGATGGCCTCAACGGCTTCCTCGCCGAATTTTTCGGCGCATTTCTCCGGACCTTTGGCCAGCAGCTTTGCGGTCCAGCTGGAATCAGGTGCCGCATCTTTGCGGGTCTCGATCGTAGCGGCCAGTTCGTGCAGGATGCTCATGTCAACCTCATGGGGATACCAGCCGCTGCCATGTGTTCCTTGGCTTCGCGAATGGTGTATTCGCCGAAATGAAAGATCGAAGCGGCCAGCACGGCACTGGCCCCGCCTTCCGTCACACCTTCGACCAGATGGTTTAGGTTGCCTACACCGCCGGAGGCGATCACCGGCACGTCCACCGCGTCCGAGATTGCGCGGGTCAGGGGCAGGTTGAACCCGGCTTTGGTGCCGTCGCGGTCCATCGAGGTTAACAGGATTTCTCCAGCGCCTTTGGCGACGACAGTTTTGGCGAACTCAACCGCGTCGATGCCTGTTGGCTTGCGGCCGCCATGGGTGAAGATCTCCCACTTGCCAGGGCTCGTTGTTTTTGCGTCGATGGCACACACAATACACTGGCTGCCGAACTGATCGGCAGCTTCTGCGATGACATCCGGGTTGGCGACTGCGGCCGAATTGAAGCTGACCTTGTCGGCACCCGCCAGCAACAGCGCACGCACGTCGTCTTTGGTGCGGACACCTCCGCCGACCGTCAGAGGAACAAAGCACTGTTCTGCCGTGCGCTGAACCACATCGAACATGGTGCCACGATTTTCATGAGTGGCATGAATGTCCAGAAAACAGATCTCATCCGCGCCTGCCGCATCATAGGCTTTGGCTGATTCCACAGGATCGCCTGCGTCACGCAGGCCAACGAAGTTGACACCTTTGACAACGCGTCCATCGGCGACATCCAGACAGGGAATGATACGAGTTTTTAGCATGCCAGCGTCCTTTGTTGACGCACCTGTATCGGCAAAACCCCGCCGTTTCCAGTGGCGTTGGGACACCTTTCGGAAATCGGCGGGGTAAATCACTGGCTGAGATACAGCGCCGGTTCTACTGCTGTTTGTCTTTAAGCAATCTGAGCGCGGACAGTAGGTTGGCCTTGTCATCCGTCCACGGCTCACCCCCATCCGAAACCACGGGCTGCCATTTGCCGTTCTGGACAAAACTGTCGATCCTAGCTTGTTCTGGGCTAACGATCACAACGTGCGATTTATGTGCGCCAATTTCTTGGCTACCCGTTTCGATTTGATGAAACTGGTGTGCCATATGAAGACCAAGCTTGTCCGTAATCCGCGCAAGTGGGTCGAGCAGATCGTAGTAGCGGTTGGTAATGTGGAAGACCAGAATACCGTCGTCAGCCAGTCGTTCTGTGTACATCTGCACTGCTTCTTCTGTTGTCAGGTGCAAAGGGATCGCGTCAGAACTATATGCGTCCAGGACCAGAATATCGAAGGAATAGTCTGTCTGAGCCAGAACGATGCGCGCGTCACCAAGATGCGTTGGCGAATTCGGCGCGCATTCTGAGATATAGGTGAAAAGGGATGGGTCGCGTGCCACCTGATTGACCAAGGCATCGATTTCAAAGAATGCCCATTCCTGAGTTGGAAGCTTGTAGCAGGACAGAGCGCCGACCCCGAGGCCGACAATGCCAATGCTGTCGGCTTGGCGCCCGAATTCAGACGTTATGACCTGAGCCATTGGCCCATTGGGGTAGTAGTAAGACTTAGGCGTAGGTTTCTTGCCAAAGTCCGATTCCAACTGCAAACCGTGCAGCGTAGTTCCGTTTCGGTAAACTCTGAGACCCGCTTTCGAGTACACACCGTGGGTTCCAAAAAAGCTTCGATCTTGAAGTAGCGCGCCCTTTTGCGGCCAAAGAACCGGCAACATGAGTGCTGCGACAACGGCGATGATGCGTGCAGGTTGATTGCGGAACAGGATTAATGCGGTCAGCAGCATCGCGGATGCAACAACCGCGCGCAAAGCGCCCTTTCCAAGTGGCTCTATTCCATCAATCATACCGAAGGCGAAAAGGATCGGGTAGCTGACGATCAGACCAAATGCCAGGTTCCTGGGGGTAACTGCGCCTTGTCCGATCAAGAGCAATCCAGCAGCCAAAATAAATGTCAGGTGCGCCTCGACTTCCTGGGCAAACACCAACGGGGCGAGAATGGAATTGAACAATCCGCCGAATGCACCGCCCACCGACAATGCGATGTAAAACACTGTTAATTGCTCTGCCGCAGGTCTCATTTCGTATAGCAATCTGTGCGCAAAGAGGGCGATTACAAAAAGAACCGGAACATACAGCAAAAATACGATCGGGGTTTTGTGATGGTCGATCAGATTGGACAAAAGGACTGCGCCAGTCGCCAGCGCCAAAATCATTGGAATGTGCAGGGATTTGACACTCAACCATTTCAGTTTTGCAAAGGCGAAAATGAAGGTCAGAAGGTAAGTCGCCAGAGGTACAACCCAAATCAATGGGATTGAACCCAGATCCGTGCTGGCTTTCGTGGTGAAAGAAAGCATCAGAGATGAAGGTACAAAGGCGATCACAATCCAGGTTGCGATCTGCTTCAGCTTTGGAGTGCTAATCGCGATATCGGTTGCGATTGGGGCATTGACGCTGCTTGATCCGCGGAGTGCAAACAGGCCGCTGATCGCCATCAGTCCGCCGAAGACGACAAACCCGATGGACCAAATATCACTGGTCGCACTCGCACCCAGCAGGGGGTCCGCAAGTAGTGGGAAGGCCAAAAGGGCCAGAAGTGACCCCACGTTGCTTGCGCTGTAGAGAAAATAGGGGTCGTCAGCCGAAGGTCCGCCGGACCGCGAATACCACGCTTGAAGCAAAGGCGCGTTCGCTGACAGAACCGCAAATGGTAGGCCAACGCCCACGGCAAACAATTTTAGGGTTTGCAGTGCAGTGGAGCTGGATGCGTCATAGCTCCAGCCATCGCTTATTGAGAGGGGCAGGTAGGTGAGTGCAGCCGCCCAAAGGGCCAGATGAGTAACCAACTGCCAGCGCAGGGGTATCCATTTCGTCAGCACGTGAGCGTAAATGTAGCCCACGATCAAAACCACCTGAAAAAAAAGCATCGCAGTCGTCCAAACCGCTGGCGCGCCACCGATTTGCGGCAAGACCAGCTTGGCAAACAGGGGCTGGACAAAAAACAACAAAGCAGCACTGACAAATACCGTCACGCAAAAACTAAATATGATTGCAATTCTGAACCAAGAATTGTTCGAATACTCTGTGCTCGCAATACTCACGGCGGAAATCCCTGCTCGAGGTCGTTGGCGAATTGCTACAGGCCAATTAAGACCAAGTTTAGGCTAAGCTAGGTAAAATATCTGTCAGAATGGGTTATTGTCCCTGAATGCGGAACGGTCCGTGCGAACGTCGAGCAGCGAATTTTCGGGTACGTGGCAACGCTCCGCTGATGCCGGAGTTGTGATTGTAAGATAGTGAAAAACTGAGACAATTTGTTTGGAAATCATAGAAGGAAACCCGATATGCGAAATCTGATACTGGCAACAATTTTGACTTTTGGAGGGGCGATGTCCGCAATGGCCGATGACATCATCAAGGTAAACACAAGTAAATCGGTACAAGAGGCGATGGACGCTCTGGAAGCGGCTGTCGGCAATGCGGGCGCGACTGTCTTTGCCCGCGTTGATCACGCGGCGGGTGCGGAAAAGGTTGGCATGAGCATCCCTGCAAACCAGGTACTGATCTTTGGCAACCCGGCACTGGGCACCCCCGCGATGCAGATAGATCCACGCGCGGGGCTTTTCCTCCCGCTCAAAGTGCAGGCATACGAAGACGCGAACGGACAGGTCTGGCTGGCCTACGAGGATCCCAAAGAGACGATGGACGAGTTTGACGAAGTCGAGAAGTCACCTGTCATAGAAAAGATGCGAGGTGCGCTTGCCAAACTGACTTCGGTCGCGGCCGAGTGATCAGCTTAGGGCGCGAATGGCCTGCGACAGGTCAATCGCGCCGTCATAAAGCGCCCGCCCCGAGATAGCGCCATCCAGCGCCACGCCGCAATCACGCAGGGCGATTAGATCATCCAAAGAACTGACCCCACCCGAGGCGATAACGGGGATGGACACAGCGCGGGCCAAATCCGCCGTTGCCTGTATGTTCGGGCCCTGCATCGCCCCGTCGCGGTTGATATCGGTATAGATGATGGCCGCAACGCCCGCGTCCTCGAAGCTGCGGGCCAGGTCGGTGACCTTGACGTTGGTTTCCTCGGCCCAGCCTTTAGTGGCGACCATCCCGTCGCGCGCGTCTATGCCGACGGCAACCTTGCCCGGAAAAGCCTTAGCGGCCTCGCGCACCAGATCGGGGTTTTCGACTGCTACGGTGCCGAGAATAACTCGCGCCAAGCCTTTTTCGATCCAGGTTTCGATCGTGGCCATATCACGTATCCCGCCACCAAGCTGCGCAGGTACATTGCATTCCTTCAGGATCGCCTCGACCGGGGCGGCGTTCACGGGTTCACCTGCGAATGCGCCATTCAGGTCGACCAAGTGCAGCCATTCACAGCCAGCGTCCACAAAGGCCCGTGCCTGCGCGGCAGGGTCATCGTTGAACACGGTCGCCTGGTCCATTTCACCGCGCAGCAGGCGTACGGCCTGGCCGTCTTTGAGGTCGATGGCGGGGTAGAGGATCATGTCAGGCGGCCCTATATCAAAACTGTTCGCGCGGGATATCGCACATGCGGGGCAGGGGATGCAACGCGACGCCAAGTCAATCTTGCCGGAATTGCCCAGCCGGGCCAGACTGAGCGGAAATAAGGGAGGAAATCATGAAGACATTTACACTCGCAGCTGGATTCGCTGTACTGGCCAGCGCTGCTTTTGCCGCTGATCCGGTTGACGGGCTTTGGAAGACCGAGCCGGGCGACACAGGGGGCTATCTGCATGTCTCGATCGCTGAATGTGGCAGCGCGATCTGTGGCACCATTGACACCGCTTTTGATAAAGACGGAAATGAGCAGTTGGAGTATGAAAACCTCGGCAAGCAGATCATCTGGGATATGGTGCCCGACGGCGGCGGCAACTATGGCGGCGGCAAGATCTGGGCCCCGGACCGCGACAAAACTTACAGTTCGAAAATGACACTGGACAGCCAGAACAAACTGACAGTCAAAGGTTGTGTCGCGGGCGGTCTGGTGTGCCGCGGGCAGGACTGGACGCGGGTTCAGTAACCGATCAGGGTTTCCAGGTCAGGAAATTTCCGATCATGCGCAGCCCGACTTCCTGACTCTTCTCAGGGTGAAACTGCATACCAACCATAGTGTCACGGCCGATCACGGCCGTGACTTCCTGCCCGTATTCCACATAGGCCAGCCGTTGCGACGGATCGCTGACCCGGAAATGGTAGGAGTGCACGAAATAGGCGTGGTCGCCCGTTCTTACGCCAGCAAAGACCGGATGATCGCTTTCCAGAACCAGATCGTTCCAGCCCATATGCGGCACTTTCAGTGCTTTGTCTGCCGGTTCGATCCGCACGACGTCACCCGCGACCCAACCCAGGCCGTCGGTTTCGGAGTATTCATGGCCTTTGGAGGCCATCAATTGCATACCCACGCAGATGCCTAGAAAGGGTCGGCCTTTCTGTTCGACCGCTTCAACCATTGCGTCATAGATACCTTTGTGGCCGCGCAACTCGGCTGCACAGGCCGGAAAAGCACCGTCACCGGGCAGAACCAGCCGGTCCGCACGTGCAACGACGTCGGCGTCAGAGGTCACGACAACCTCACCGGCATCCACCTCACGCGCCATGCGCTGAAACGCCTTTTCGGCCGAGTGCAGGTTGCCGCTTTCGTAGTCGATAATGGCCGTCAGCATTTACAGCGCGCCCTTCGTGGACGGAATCGCATCCGCTTTGCGCGGATCGGTTTCAACCGCCAGACGCAAAGCACGTGCGACGGCTTTAAACGCGGCCTCGGCAATGTGGTGACTGTTGAAGCCGTGTAGTTGGTCGATGTGCAGCGTGATGCCGCCATGCGTGCTGAGCGCTTGAAAAAACTCACGCACCAGTTCGGTATCGAAGCTGCCAATCTTAGGGGTCGGCAGGTCCACGTTCCAGATCAAGAACGGGCGACCCGACAGATCCAGCGCGCAGCGTACTTGCGCGTCATCCATGGGCAAGTGGCACTCGCCATAGCGACGGATGCCTTTCTTGTCGCCCAAGGCCTGCGTCAACGCCTGGCCCAGTGCAATGCCGGTATCTTCGACAGTGTGGTGGTCGTCGATATGATAATCGCCCTTGGCGCTAATCGTCATGTCGATCAGCGAATGGCGCGCAAGCTGGTCCAGCATGTGATCGAAGAACCCAACACCGGTCTGGTTGTCATAGGTGCCGGTCCCGTCAAGATTGACTTCGACCGTAATCTCGGTCTCGGCGGTCTGACGGCTGATCTTTGCGCTGCGCATGGGCGAATTCCTTTTGCTACAGGCGCGCTTATAGACGGGGTTTGACCGGCTTATCCAGTCCAACCGTTGCTTTCGCTGCAATCTGTTGCAGGGGATTGCACCCGGTGTCCTGCCATGCCAGCCTGCCGGAAACTCAATCAACAGGTCAAAATCATGTCCACCTGCGTTTTCATCCAGATCCGCTGCAAACCTGGCACCACCTACAAGGTCGCCGAAGAGATCGCGCTGCGCGAAATTCATTCCGAGCTGTATTCAACCAGCGGCGAATATGACCTGATGCTCAAGCTATACATCCCGGAAACGGACGATGTCGGCCATTTCATCAATGAAAACCTGCTGGTGATACCGAATATCGAACGGTCTTTAACTACCATGACCTTCAAGGCGTTCTGAGTCAGATCGACGCCTCGGACACCGAGCTTTGTGAAGAAGTACAGGCCAGAATCGCGCCATTGCGTGCTTGCTGATCAGTTGTTCCCGCCCGGAGCAACTGATGTACGCCAAACAACACCATCAGCGGAATGCCAAGTGAGATCAAATAATTGTCTCCGGCCAGGAGCGACCACACGATTGCGATTGCGCAGACAAACAGCAAAACGGCAGAATGCGCGCGTTTTTGTTTCGTTCCGCTGGTCTGATAGTTCAGAAAACCGTCCGTTCTGAACCGGGTTAAAATGGCACCCGTAAAAAACACACTGATCAGAACGAGAGTTGCGATGTTCCCGGTCAAAAGGGTTGCAGCGTTGCGGTAACCTAGCATGATCAAGCCTTCAATGACCGGCGTGATAGCCACCATGAAGACGTTGATCCCAAGTAAAATGGGCTGAGGGCGCAGCGTATTCCTGACATAGGTGACGCAAACCGAGGCGGCCAGAACCGTTCCGACCCACCCAGCCAATTGCAGATCGTCTGTGGCCCGAAACAAAAGCATGAAAGCTATGCCCGGCAGGTTCTCAAACATCTCAAGCAGCAATCGCTTTTGGGTGGTGCCGGGCATAGTTTGATTTCCTTTTAAAATGTCGCGCGCGGAACGCGCTTATCCCAATTCGAATGTCGTGATCCCATAAATTCGGTCCAGATCAATGTCCGGCGCATGGCTGGAGTACATGCGGCCGGTTTCGAATACTTTGGTCAACCCCAACTGTTGCGCCATTGCCATAGCGTGCGCATTGGGGTTTGGCATGTCGATGAACACCTCGGCCCCCGACTGATCGGCGGGAAGTGTCGACAGCAGCGACACCAAAAGGGTCTGAGCGATCTCAGGGCTATCTGCGAACAAAGGGCCGACCTTGTAACCACTCAGGCAACGGCGCAGCGTTGCATATCCCCTGATTTGACCGTCTTCCTCAAACACCCGAGAGGCGTGATTGGGCGCATCCAGCCATGCGTGAAGGAATGTGTCGCGCGGGGCAGGGAACAAGCCACGGTCATACTGCCTCAACTCATCCGTCAGGGCGTTCAGAGGGATGACCTGATCGTGCTGCGACCGGCCTAACTGACCCAGAATTCCGCCGACTGTGCCTGAGAAACGATAGTTGTCATAGGCCAGATCGAACCCGAATTTGCGGTAATTGTCCTGCTGCTCGACTACGCCGTCCATACCCATGTTCCGGTCCTGGCAATGCGATTTGACGGCCTCGGCAACCTGCAACCCATATCCCGATCCGCGATACTCGGGACGCACGATATAAAACCCTAAAAACGAGTAGTTATCATCGTAATTCACGGCCGAAGCCGATGCGATCATCTGCCCATCTAAAAATCCACCCTTAAACCCTTCGGGATCGGAACTGCGGAAACAAACAGCATCGTGCAGGCCGGGGTTCCAGCCTTCCTGACCAGCCCAATCGACGGCCGTTTGAACCTCGTCTTCTGTCAAAGCACGAATTACGTATTCTGGCATGGGCGCACCTCTGTCGTGACTGCGTGTAATCACGAGGATGCCGCAACGGCACCGAAAGAACCAGCATGTTCAGAGAGGTTTGTATCTGGAGCGGGCGAGGCGATTCGAACGCCCGACCCTAACCTTGGCAAGGTTATGCTCTACCCCTGAGCTACGCCCGCATCAGATACATATTTTCGACCTTTCGGTCTCTCAATGGAGCGGGCGAGGCGATTCGAACGCCCGACCCTAACCTTGGCAAGGTTATGCTCTACCCCTGAGCTACGCCCGCGCCGTTGAGTGAGGAGGGATGTATAAATTCCCACGCATGCCTGCAAGCGGAAAAAGCAAAAAAGAGGAAAATTCTTTGCGACGGAATTGTGCCTCTCAACCGTTCAAGAACCAAAGCATCCAAGAATAGAAACTGTGGAGGTGACATAAATGACGTATTTTAAGGACCTGAAGATGGCGGCTCTAGCGGCGATGATTTTGCTGGCGTCAACCATCGGAGACACGGATCAGAATCGTTTGGGCGAAGCGGAGCCTTTCTTTATGGAAGCGCCCCGAATCGAAACGCGGATTTTGGCGGGGTGATGACCCCGCCGCCCGCTCATAGTGCCATCAAAAGGCTGGATATTGCCGCAATTACCATCACCGCGAAGGTCAACAACATGCCGATCTGGCGCAGAATCACAATCTGCGGTTGGCGCCCGAACCCATAAGCGTGCAGCACCCGCCCGGCCAGAATACCAAGGCCCAATAGGTTGACCAGCCACGCACCGGCACCCTGAAGCTCGACCATGGCGATCAGCAGCAGTGCGAACGGCGCGTATTCGGCAAAGTTGGAATGGGTGCGCATTACTTTGAGCATGCCAGTGTTTCCACCATCACCGTATGAAATCTTGTCGCTGCGGCGTTGCAGGATGACCTGCACACTGAGCGTGACATAAAGAAGTGCCAGCAACGCGGCGTAGACAGGGGTGATGGACAGCATGGTCTGCTCCTTTCAAAAAAATAGGCCGCCCGGTTACCCGAACGGCCCTTGTTCCTGAGAACGTTAGGTCGGTTATTCCAGTTCGACCAGTAGGTCCTTTGCGTCAATCTGACCGCCCGGCTGGATGTGAACGGCCTTTACCGTCGCATCACGCTCGGCATGGATGCCGGTTTCCATTTTCATCGCTTCGATGGTCAACAGCATATCGCCTTCCTTGACCTCTTGGCCGACAGTCACGGCAACGGTGGCAACAACGCCAGGCATCGGTGCGCCGATGTGGTTGGGATTACCGGCCTCAGCTTTTGGTCGGGACTGTGTCGTTGAGGTGACCAAACGGTTCGGCACCCGGATCACACGTGGTTGGCCGTTGAGCTCAAAGAATACTTTGACCTCGCCCTTTTCATCGGTCTCACCGATGGCCTGACAGCGGATTTCCAACGTTTTGCCTGGGTCGATCTCAGCCGTGATTTCTTCGCCCGGCTCCATTCCATAGAAGAATGTGCGGGTCGGCAGCGTTCGAACAGGGCCATAGGTCCGGTGGCGCCCCATGTAGTCCAGGAAAACCTTGGGGTACATCAGATAACCGTTCAGATCCTCGTCATCGACCTCCTTGCCTTCCAGCTGTTTGGACAGCTCGGCACGTGTAGCCTCAAGGTCAACCGGCGGGACATCCTTGCCGGGGCGATCTGTATTGGGCGCTTCGTCTTTAAGTACTTTCGTGACGATGGTGTCTGGGAACCCGCCCGGTGGTTGACCCAGATTGCCGCGCATCATGTCCACGACCGAGTCGGGGAAGGCGACATCTGTATTCGGATCTTCGACCTGCTCTCGGGTCATGTTCTGGCTGACCATCATCAACGCCATGTCACCCACAACTTTGGACGACGGTGTCACTTTCACAATGTCACCGAACATCTGGTTCACGTCCGCATACATCTGGGCGACTTCGTGCCAGCGTTCCTCCAGCCCCAACGACCGCGCCTGCGCCTTGAGGTTAGTGAACTGACCGCCGGGCATCTCGTGCAGATAGACCTCGGATGCCGGGGCCTGCAGGCTGGATTCGAAGGCCGCATATTGCCCACGGACCGCCTCAAAATAATCGCTGATCTCACGGATGGATTTGATGTCCAGCCCAGTGTCACGCTCGGTATGCCGCAGCGCTTCGACCACCGTCCCCAGCGTCGCCTGCGAGGTGTTGCCTGAGAAGCTATCCATCGCGCAATCAACCGCGTCCACGCCGGCCTCTGATGCCGCCAGAATGGTCGCGCTGGCAATGCCTGCGGTGTCGTGTGTGTGGAAGTGGATCGGTAGCCCGACCTCCTCCTTCAGTGCACGGATCAGGATGCGCGCCGAGGCTGGTTTCAATAGCCCCGCCATGTCCTTGAGGCCAAGGACATGAGCACCCGCATCGCGCAGCTCTTTCGCCATGCCGACATAGTACTTCAGGTCATACTTGGCGCGATCCGGGTCCAAAATGTCACCGGTGTAACAGACCGTTCCTTCACAGATTTTGCCGTTCTCAACAACTGCGTCCATGGCGACGCGCATATTCTCAACCCAGTTCAGAGAGTCGAACACGCGGAACACGTCGATATTCTGCGACGCCTGACGAACGAATTCCTGCACCACGTTGTCGGGATAGTTGGTATAGCCAACCCCATTTGCACCGCGTAGCAGCATTTGGGTCATCAGGTTCGGCATCGCTTCGCGGAGGTCGCGCAGACGCTGCCAGGGGCATTCTTGCAGGAACCGATAGGCCACGTCGAATGTTGCACCGCCCCAGCATTCGACCGAGAACAGCTGTGGCAGGTTGGCCGAATAGGTTGGCGCGACCTTGATCATGTCGATCGACCGCATCCGGGTCGCCAGCAAAGACTGATGGCCGTCCCGCATGGTGGTGTCGGTGATCAAAAGCTGACGCTGCGCCTTCATCCAGTCGGCCACGGCTTGCGGGCCCTTTTGTTCCAGCAGGTTGCGGGTGCCCATCTGTGCCTCGGCTTTTGGCGCAGGTGCCTTGGCCTCTTTCAAGTCAGCGCGTGGTTCGGGGCGGTCTTTGGTTTCGGGATGGCCGTTCACCGTAATGTCGGCGATATAGGTCAGCACCTTGGTGCCCCGGTCGCGGCGGCGCTTGAAGGTGAACAGATCCGGCGTCGTGTCGATGAACTTGGTGGTGTATTCATTCGACAGGAAAGTCGGATGTTTCAGCAGGTTGATGACAAAGTCGATATTGGTGCTGACGCCCCGAATACGGAACTCGCGCAGGGCGCGGTCCATCCGGGCGATCGCCGCTTCGGGCGTTGGTGCCTTGGCGGTCACCTTGGTCAGCAGCGAGTCATAGTACCGCGTGATGACCCCGCCTGCATAAGCCGTGCCGCCGTCCAAACGGATTCCCATGCCGGTGGCCGATCGATAGGCGGTAATACGGCCATAGTCGGGGATAAAGTTGTTTTGCGGATCTTCGGTAGTGATCCGGGTTTGCAGCGCGTGGCCGGTCAGATGCACGTCTGCCTGGCTGGCGGCACCTGTGGCTTCGGCTAGGGTTTTGCCCTCGGCGATCAGGATCTGAGCTTGAACGATGTCGATACCGGTGACCTCTTCGGTAACCGTGTGTTCCACCTGCACGCGCGGATTCACTTCGATGAAGTAGAACTTGCCGGTTTCCATATCCATCAGGAATTCAACCGTGCCTGCGCATTCATAATTCACATGCGCGCAGATTTTGCGGCCCAGTTCACAGATCTCGGCGCGTTGTTCTTCGCTTAAGTAAGGGGCAGGGGCGCGTTCGACAACTTTTTGGTTCCGGCGCTGGACTGAGCAGTCGCGTTCATACAGGTGATAGATCTCACCGTGCTTGTCGCCCAGGATCTGCACCTCGACGTGACGCGCGCGGATGATCATCTTTTCCAGATAACCCTCTCCATTGCCGAATGCGGCCTCGGCTTCGCGGCGACCTTCCAAAACCTTCTCTTCTAGCTCATCCTCCGAATGGATCGGGCGCATACCGCGCCCGCCGCCGCCCCAGGACGCTTTGAGCATCAGTGGATAACCGATTTCTTTGGCCTCGGCGCGGATTGCATCCATATCATCGCCCAGAACCTCTGTCGCCGGGATGACAGGTACATCCGCGGCGATGGCCACCCGGCGCGCGCTGGCCTTGTCGCCCAGGGCGCGCATGGTTTCGGCCTTGGGGCCAATGAAGGTGATACCGTTTTGCACGCAAGCATCCACGAAGTCCGGGTTTTCGGACAGCAGGCCATAGCCGGGGTGGATCGCGTCCGCCCCGCATTCCTTCGCGACGCGGATGATCTCGTCGATGCTCAGGTAGGCGGCAACAGGCCCCATGCCCTCGCCAATGCGATATGCCTCATCCGCTTTGAAACGATGCAGGCCCAGCTTGTCCTCTTCGGCAAAGATGGCAACAGTACGCTTGCCCATCTCATTAGCTGCGCGCATCACGCGAATGGCAATCTCGCCTCGGTTGGCGATCAGGATCTTGTTGAATTCAGTCATGTCGGGTCCCGGTCCTACTTGTTTGGCCGTGTTGATAGGCGGACAATACGCGTACGTATATCAGTCGTTCTGGGTAGAACCGGCATGTTAACGCTCGCAAACGCCCCCTGTTAGCGCTATCTACTTATTAACGCTGCATCGCGGCATGAACAAGCGGGGTAATGGGCGGTAGGTGATTCAGCGACTCGGCGCCCAATTGGCCCATGTTCGCGTGCATGTCCTGCCGCAAAATGTCGATAACGTGGGCTGGGCCTTTTGCGCCCAGGGCGGCAAGCCCGTACATGAAGCCACGGCCCAACATCACGAAATCGGCCCCTAAGGCCTTGGCTCGCAAAATGTCCAAACCACCTTCAATCCCGCTGTCGAAGATCAGGGGCAAGTCGGTGGCCGCGCGAATGGCGGGAAGGGCGTCGATACTGGCCGGGGCGCCGTCAAATTGCCGACCGCCATGATTTGATAGCCACAGAGCGTCCACACCCGCCTTCTGCAACGGTTCGGCATCTTCAGGGCGCTGTACGCCTTTCACGATCAGTGGACCATCCCAGGCATCGCGCAGCCAGTGAACATAGTCCATATCCGGAGACGTACGGAGCAAATATCCAACATGTGCGGTTGGTGGCAGGTTGCTGGAGTTGTCCGTATATTTGTCCAGTGTCCGCATCCGCGGAGGCCCACTGCGCGCAATTCCAAGCGCCCATTCAGGCCGCATTGCGATTTGGGCCAGCAAGCGCGGTGTCAATCGTGGTGGATTGGTCAGGCCCGAGCGTGTCTGACGTTCGCGTCTGGATGCAACCGGAACGTCTGCAGTCATTACAAGCGTCGTAAAGCCAGCATCCCGGACCCGATTCAGAAGATCTTTACGAATGTCCGGATCTTTAGGCGGATACAGCTGAAACCAAGCGTTTTCACCTAGATGGGGCGCGACGTCCTCGGGGCTTTGGCAGGCGACATTGCTCAAGGTAAAGGGCAACCCAGCTTCGGCAGCGGCACGGGCCAAGTGGCCTTCGGCATCGGGCCAGATCAAGCCTGCCATACCGATCGGAGCAACGCCGAAAGGCAAAGGGTAGGTCTGCCCCAGAAACTTGGTCGAGGTGTCAAATTCCAACGGCCCGTGGAGGATCGAAGGCAGAAAGCCGGCGCGGTCCAAGCTGTCGCGATTGCGGCGCAACGTGGCCTCAACGCCGGTTCCACTGTCCAGATACTCCCAGACAAAGTGAGGTATCCTGCGCTGGGCGCGGTGTTTCAGATCGGCGATGCCGGGAAAGCGACTATGAAGGTCCATGGGGATTGATCGGGCCAAAGGCGCGATTCGGCAAGGAATTTAAGCCGTTGATTGCCCCACAACGGCTTTTATCGGCTTTTTGAGCTTGGAAATCTGCCGTGCGTCGTCCCAGCTGCCTGCGACCTGAACTTGATTGCGACCTTTGTCTTTTGCCGCATACAGCGCATCATCCGCAGAGCGCATCAGATCCTGCGGCATAGTGCCATGCGCCGGATAATGCGAAACCCCAACTGAGATCGTGATACGGGGCAGGGATTTCTCACCGTAGCGCACCGAGACGGCCTCGACCGCCTGCCGCAATTGTTCGGCACGTGTAACCGCGTCGTCAGATGTGTTGTCGGGTAGGATCAGCATGAATTCCTCACCACCGATGCGACAGGCAACCTCGTCCCGGTCGCAGCCCTGTTCCAATGCAGCGCCAACTGCGCGCAACACCATGTCACCGGCATCATGCCCATGGGTGTCGTTGAACTTTTTGAAGTGATCGACATCTACGGCTATCAGGCTCAGCGGCGCGCCAGTTTGCTGACTGCGGTTGATGGATTTGCGCAGTGTTTCGATCATGTGCCGCCTGTTGAACAGCCCGGTTAGGGGATCCCGGACAGACTGGTCATGCAGTTGATCGCGCATTCTTACATTGGCAATCGCCATACTGATCTGTTCGGCGCAAAGCTGAGCCAGTTTTTTGCTAGCATGAAACGCCACATCCATGCTTTCGAGAGCACGAAGATGTAAGAGACCGACCGTTTCCCCATGCGCGAGGATCGGAAAGCAGAAATAGGGCCTTCCATCATGGGGTTCTGCATGTTCACAAACAAAATCGATCTCTGAAGCGCCGTATTCATAGGTTCGGCCGCGTCGAAGGCCCCAGCACCCTTCGGGGTGGATGTGTGCTTTGTGTGTTCCGCCGTTCCAGCTGGCACACCCATCCAGGACATCGCGGGAGTTGGAATAAACGTAAACGCTGCCCTCGGCCTCAGGTAGGATATGTGTCATGAAACGCGAGACCATATCGAACAACTCGTCCAAAGAGCGGCTGGATTGCAGCCACTCATTCAATTCGCCCAGCAAGCGGACTTCGCGGGCCAGACGCAATTGGTCTTCCATCAGGTCACGCTCTTTGGTCGATTGTTTTTGAAGTGCCTGCATTTGCAAGCGGTTGGTCCTGTAGCTGGCAAAAGAAACCGCAGCCAAAGCAAGCAGGGCGATACCGCTCAGGACTGTTAAAGAAATTCTGAGCCGCGAAACAAAAGTGGTGCGCAAATCAGAGATGTCCGTAAAAAATTCAATCGCGCCGATAAAGCGACCGTTCTTGGTCACGGGCATGAAGACTTCTGCGACATGGTGCTGAGTTGCGTTTCCAATATTGTCGGTGTGTAGATCAAGCCCGTCGATCTCGGACAGAGGAACAATTTCCTGAATGTAGTGAATCATCCCTCGGGCAACGTCGCTGCGAAAGAAATCGCGGTTTTCGACACTGCCGATCTCAGTCGGGCGAGTCGACCACGTGACCCGTCCATTCGTATCAAACAATTTGAACCGGTAAACATCGGATGCCTCCGGCATCGAGGTCAGAAACTCGGCGTCGTGGGCATCGATTACGCCGGTTTCCAGGGCACTTTCGGGGTCCTCCAGGTGCAACACGACACGGCGTTTCCACAGCTCGGCCTGCTTTAAAATGTCGGTCTTCAACATCCTGTCGACCAGCGGGGCGGGTAATTTGTACACGCCCCAACCGCTTCCAATTGCCAGAGAAATCAGCAACATGCTGATGCCGATCCATTTCAGCCGGTGATTTACGCCCCCCCGTTTCTCCTGAGTCATTTCTTTGCGCTCCCACAGCAGTTTACTGATCATCGCGCCGGGGGTTTTACAGATGGTTAACGTGGTCGTCCGCAGGTCAAAAGTTTTGAATAGAATTGATCGTAACACTGCATCAAAAACTGTGCGAACAAGGCGTGAACAAACCCTTTCCCTCAGCCTTCATCCAGCGTAGTTTGGAAAGATGAGCAGTTTTGACGAAATGGACGCCTTCGAGGGCGCATCCCTGTCCGCGCGGGCCATGGCCGCGCGCCCTATGCCTTATCTGGACGAGCTGAACCCCGCGCAGCGCGATGCGGTCGAGCGTTTGGACGGGCCTGTCCTGATGCTGGCAGGCGCAGGTACGGGCAAAACCAAGGCACTGACCGCGCGTATCGCGCATCTGCTTAGTACCGGGCGGGCGCGCCCGAACGAAATCTTGTCGGTGACTTTCACCAACAAGGCCGCGCGCGAGATGAAGAACCGCGTGGGCCGTTTGTTGGGGCAACCGGCCGAAGGGATGCCTTGGCTGGGCACATTCCACTCGATCTGCGTCAAGCTGCTGCGGCGGCACGCAGAACTGGTCGATCTGAAATCGAATTTCACCATTCTAGATACGGATGATCAACTGCGGCTGCTCAAACAGCTGATTCAGGCGGCCAATATCGATGACAAACGCTGGCCTGCGCGCATGTTGGCCGGAATCATTGATGACTGGAAGAACCGGGCGCTTACGCCCGACAAGGTGCCTACTGCCGATGCCGGCGCCTATAACCACAAGGGAATTGAGATCTACGCTCAGTACCAAATCCGGCTGCGCGAGCTGAATGCGGTGGATTTCGGTGATCTGCTGTTGCACATGGTCACGATCTTCCAGACCCATCAGGATGTGTTGGAGCAATATCAACGTTGGTTCCGCTACATCCTAGTGGACGAATACCAGGATACCAACGTCGCGCAATACCTGTGGCTGCGGCTGCTGGCCGGGGCGCACAAGAACATTTGTTGCGTTGGGGATGACGATCAATCAATTTATGGTTGGCGAGGGGCCGAGGTGGGCAACATCCTGCGGTTTGAGAAGGATTTTCCCGGGGCTTATGTTGTCCGGCTGGAACAAAATTATCGTTCAACCCCACATATTCTGGCGGCTGCGTCCAATGTAATTCGCGGCAATGAAAGCCGGTTGGGCAAAGAACTGTGGACTGATGCGCAGGATGGCGAAAAGGTACGGTTAATCGGCCACTGGGATGGCGAGGAAGAGGCCCGCTGGATCGGTGAAGAAATCGACGCGATGCAGGGCGGAACGCGCGGGGTGCGACCCTTCAATCTGGATGAAATTGCGATTCTCGTGCGGGCCAGCCATCAGATGCGGGCGTTTGAGGACCGTTTTCTGACCATTGGTCTGCCCTACAAGGTCATAGGCGGCCCGCGATTCTATGAGCGGATGGAGATTCGCGACGCAATGGCGTATTTCCGGCTGGTGGTCAGCCCCGGTGACGATCTCGCGTTCGAGCGGATTGTAAACACTCCGAAGCGTGGGCTTGGTGACAAGGCGCAGCAGACGATTCAGATGACGGCACGGGAAAATGGCGTGTCTCTGGTCGATGGCGCGCGCATTGCAGTCGATAACGGGCTGATCAAGGGTAAGGGCGGCAAAGCGCTGCGCGAGTTGATTGATGGGTTGGCCCGCTGGAATGCGATGACCCGAGGTCCTCGGATCGAGGTTGACGATGATTCTGTAATTGATGATGGCTCCGCTCCGATGCGGTTTGGTGAGCCCGAGGTCTCACATATCGAACTGGCACAGATCATTCTGGACGAATCCGGCTACACGGCCCACTGGCAGAACGAAAAGACTCCGGAAGCT
Organism: Ruegeria atlantica; assembly: GCF_013032505.1. Taxonomy (GTDB): domain Bacteria; phylum Pseudomonadota; class Alphaproteobacteria; order Rhodobacterales; family Rhodobacteraceae; genus Ruegeria; species Ruegeria atlantica_F. Next base: position 1,099,663 of record NZ_WQCG01000001.1, on the reverse strand, counting down.
CCGGGACGGTTGGAAAACCTCAAGGAACTGGTCAACCAGCTGGACAATTTCGAGAACCTGCAAGGGTTTCTTGAGCATGTCAGCCTAGTCATGGACAATGAGCAAGAGGGCGATGGGGCCAAGGTTTCCATCATGACTCTGCACGCGGCAAAGGGGCTTGAGTTTCCGGCCGTGTTCTTGCCGGGGTGGGAAGACGGGCTGTTTCCCTCACAGAGATCAATGGACGAGTCCGGGATCAAGGGCCTCGAAGAGGAGCGGCGACTGGCCTATGTGGGCATCACCCGCGCGGAAGAAGTCTGTACGATTTCCTTTGCGGCCAATCGTCGGGTGTTTGGCCAGTGGCAGAATGCAATGCCGTCACGCTTCGTTGATGAGTTGCCTGAAGACCATGTCGAAGTTCTGACGCCACCCGGGTTGTACGGGGGCGGGCAGCCGACGGCGAGTATTGAGACCCGTGCGGCTGAAGCGAATGTGTACAACTCGCCAGGTTGGAGGCGGATGCAGGCGCGGCAGGGGCAATATGGGACATCTCAACCCCGCGAAAGCCGAAATACGGTGATCGACGCGACCGCAGTTGCGAGTTTCACCATGGGCGAGCGCGTGTTTCATCAGAAATTCGGCTATGGCGCCGTTATTGGTATCGAGGGTGACAAGGTCGAGGTCGATTTTGACAAGGCTGGTACCAAAAAGGTGGTTTCCCGCTTTCTCTCCGCCAAGGATGATGTTCCGTTTTAGTCAAATTGAATGTGCCTGACGGCACATGCTTGATCCTATTGAAAAGCGCCCGGTTTTGACCGCGGCGTTTTTTTCTTGCCTGAGAAAACAAAAACGGCGGTTCCCTGGGAGGAGGAGAGGAAACCGCCGTTCTTTTCAACATCAGGGCAGGGAGGAGGAGAGCCCCGATGTATCTGAACCCGGGTTCGAGCCCGGTATGAGGAAGACGCGGCGACGTCAGGGAGGAGGAGAGACGTCGCCGCGCGCTTTCAACACCAGGAAAAGGGAGGAGTACCCGGTGTGTCACGTTCCGGCGTTCAAGGCCGGTATAAAGGGCGGCGACATCAGGGAGGAGGAGAGATGTCGCCGCTAAAATACAGGTCCAAAAGGGAGGAGGAAGGACCTGATCTCGTATTTCAGTGTCGCTTAACGTGCGACGTGTTCTTCGGCCGCTTGCTGGGCCAGGCGGCGGATCATTGAGCGGTGAAGCCCCAGATCAGCCAGTTCGCGGTTTGACAGATCAGACAGTTCGTTAACTGTCTGGCGATAGATGCGATACCGCACAAACCGGGTCTTTGCCGCCTCAATCAGCGAAGCCAGGCTTGTTACCGGTGCGCCTTTGAGCGCGGTGTTATGTGTTGCTACAGCCATTTGCTTAACTCGATGTATTCGTTGTTGCCGGTGTTGCCCGGCGCTTGCTTGAGATTGAAAATAGGCAAATGCTGCAATTGCACAATACCTGATGACATCAATGCCGCTATGCAGCAAATGCATAGATATCAAACGTTTGCTGACGTGGGTCCGGAAGCGTCAACAAAATAAGGCCTTAGGCGGAAGCTTCCGCTGGGGGAGGTTTCAATCTGATATTTCGACTTCGGAAGGTTGCGTGTTACTTAAGTAGGATTTGTCAATTCTTGTGCGCTTTGTGCGCTTTGTGAGCGGAGTGGGCGAAGCCTGCGGCGACTGACACAAATATTCCGGCTCATGGGATTTCATGGGCGCCTGCTGGGTTGCGGTGGGTGTCGCTCTTAATTTGGCTCCGACGGTGGCGCGATTCGGCACTCAACTGGTTCTTTTTGGCCACTCTTGCCCCGATTTTTCTTTTCGATGGAAAATATACGGGAAATTATGGGAACTATTGGGGACCGACTATTTTTGGCATATTTGGTAGGGAGTGTGGAGACTGCATCTACAAATTGTGTATTTGGTGTGGTATTTTTTCGAATACGAACAGTCAGACCGTGATTCTTGAGGAATGGCTCAGAAAATTTCTATTGATTTCCATAAATTCCCATGCCATCCCTAGTTCATCCGATGAGGACGAGGCACATGGGGCGCCAAACGACCCCGAACCAATAAAAACAGGTTTCATACAGGCATCTCGCTTTCATCAATCAAGAGATCCGGCGCGCGGGCGAGCAGACATCCCCCCAGGTGGCGCGCGCAGCTGGACATCCCGCACAGCGGGTCAATGCGGCGGGTTGATCAGTGGCAGCAGATCAACCCGCCGTTTTTCATCCGGGGGGCGAGAAATTTAGGTGGGGCGCAAGCGAAAGGGACAGTCGTCTTGGCGCGCAGGTTTAGAGGTGAAAGCCACCACAAGGTGGATACGAAGGGCAGGGTGTCAATCCCGGCCTCGTTTCGCCGTGTGCTTGAGGCCTCTGACCCCAACTGGCAGCCCGGAGACACTCCTGAACTTGTAATTGTCTACGGTGATCACCGCCGCAAGTTCCTTGAATGCTATACTATGCAGGCAATTGACGAAGTTGATGCCAAGATTGATGCGCTGCCGCGCGGGTCGATGCAGCGGAAGATGTTGCAGCGGATGTTCCACGGTCAATCCTTTCCGACAACAGTAGATGAAACCGGCCGTTTGGTGTTGCCCGCAAAACTGCGCAGCAAGATCGATCTCGAGGGCGAAGCATTCTTTATCGCCGCAGGGGACACGTTCCAGATATGGAAGCCGGAAACCTACGATTCCGAAGAACTGGCCGCGGCCGAAGAGTGGTTGGATGAACAGCCCGAGGATTTCGATCCTTTGGAGTTCCTTGACGGCACCGGGGATGCGTAACGGCATGGCCGGCGCTGAAACCCCTTCCGATAAACCTCATATCCCTGTTCTGTTGCGCCCGTTGCTGGCAGCTGTGGCACCTGTGTCTGGTGTCTGGCTGGATGGAACCTTCGGTGCTGGCGGTTACACGCGGGGTCTGTTGGACGCCGGGGCAAAGAAAGTCATCGGCGTGGACCGGGACCCACTGGCCTTTGAAATGGCGGCGGATTGGTCTGAAGACTATGGTGATCGGCTGGTGATGCAGCCGGGTGTATTTTCGCGCATGGACGAATACGCGCGGGATCTGGATGGAATTGTCCTTGATTTGGGCGTGTCGTCGATGCAGCTGGATCTGGCCGAGCGTGGCTTTTCCTTCATGAAAGACGGCCCTCTCGATATGCGGATGAGCCAGGAGGGGGAAAGTGCCGCCGATCTGGTTAACAACGCAACCGAGGCGCAACTGGCCGACATCTTGTTTCACTACGGCGAGGAACGTGCCAGCCGCCGCATCGCAAAGGCCATTGTCAAAGCGCGCACTGACGAACCTATTACGACGACCCTGCGCCTGGTTGAGATCATCGAATCCTGTCTGCCACGCCCCAAGCCGGGGCAGTCGCACCCTGCAACGCGCAGTTTTCAAGGGCTGCGGATCGCGGTGAATGCTGAATATGAAGAACTGTACCAGGGCCTCATGGCCGCTGAACGGGCACTGAGGCCGGGCGGGCAGTTGGCTGTAGTGACATTCCATTCCATCGAGGATCGGATGGTCAAACGGTTCCTTCAATCTCGTGCGGGCAAAACGGGTCGGGCCAACCGTTACGCGCCAGAGATTGAGCAGGAACAGCCGCAGTTTACGCTTAAGACACGCAAGGCCGTGGGACCGGATGATCAGGAGCTGCAAGAAAATCCGCGCTCGCGCTCGGCGAAGTTGCGTGTGGCAATTCGAACGGATGCGCCGTCGGGGGAAATTGAGGCCCGCGCTGTTGGCATGCCGCAATTAGGGGGAAGAGCAAAATGAAGAGTGTTTTGTATGTGTTGACTGCTCTGTCCGTGTTCGGACTGGCGCTGTGGGCGTATCAGGAAAATTACCGTACGCAACAGGTCGTGAAAGAAACGCAGAAACTGCAGCGCGAAATTGGCATGGCGCAAGTTAGGCTGGCGGTTTTGAACGCTGAATGGGCCTATCTGAACCGCCCCGACAGGTTGCGCGAGCTGGCCGATCTCAACTTTGAAAGGCTGGGCCTTTTGCCCCTGCGGGCCGAGCAGTTCGGTCGCGCCGACCAGATTGCCTATGCTGAAGATCCCGACCTACCTATTGTCGACCCGATCGAGTTGCAGGCCATAACGAACATTCAGGCATTGGGTGAGGTGCAGATCCCATGACCCGGACGCCACTGCGCCCTCTGGCCCGAATCCTTGATGCGCGTGCGCGGGGTGAGAACCCCAAATCCATCGAGCGTGAAAACATCCGACAGCGCCACGAAGACATGAAAGACCGTGCCCGCACCCGGGCCGAGGGCCGCTTGCTGGTACTGGGTCTTTTCTTTTTCTGTGCGTTTTCGGTGGTGGGCGTGCGCATGGGCATGTTGGCCACGTCTGAAGCGCAGGAACCTGTTGCCTCGGCCCCCGGTGCCGCCATCGCGATGCAGCGCGCCAACATTGTCGATCGGGAAGGCCGCATTCTGGCGACCAACCTGGACACTTATTCGGTTTATGCGCAGCCGCCTTTGATGATCGATCCGATTGCCGCGGCTGATCAACTTGTCGCGATTTTCCCTGATCTCGAAAAAGAACGTCTGGTCAAGGACTTCACCGGCAACCGCAAGTTCCTTTGGATCAAAAAGCGTATCTCGCCCGAGCAGAAGCAAGCCGTACACGATATCGGTGATCCGGGCATTCTGTTCGGCCCGCGAGAGATGCGTCTGTACCCGAATGGCCGTCTGGCGGCCCATATCCTGGGTGGATCAAGTTTTGGGCGCGAAGGCGTCAGCGCGGCCGAAGTGATTGGCGTGGCGGGCGTCGAAAAGCAATTCGACGACTATCTACGCGACCCTGCGAATGGGACTAAGCCGCTGCAGCTTTCCCTGGACCTGACTGTTCAGGCCGCAGTGGAACAGGTGCTTTTTGGTGGCATGAAGATCATGAACGCCAAGGGGGCATCGGCGGTTCTGATGAATGCGCACACAGGTGAAGTGATCTCGGCGGCTTCACTGCCGTCTTTCGACCCCAATGACCGTCCGCGTCCGCCGACCTCGGGGTTCGACCCCTCCGACAGTCCGCTGTTTAATCGCTATGTACAGGGCGTTTACGAACTGGGGTCCGTCTTCAAGATTTTCACCGCAGCGCAGGCGGTTCAGCTAGGTTTGGTGAATTCGAACACCATCATCGATACCTCGGGGCCAATGAAGATCGGCCGTTTCCCAATTGGTGAGTTCAACGGCAAGAATTACGGCAAGATCAGCGTGGCCGATGTGATCGTCCACAGTTCAAACCGGGGCACCGGGCGACTGGCGCTACAGATCGGCGCGCAACGGCAGCAGGATTTCCTGGAATCTCTTGGCATGTTTGATCCGACTCCGTTTGAAATCGTCGAGGCCAAGGGCGGCGAGCCGCTGAAGCCCAAGAAATGGGGCGAACTGAGCACGGTTACCATCTCATATGGTCATGGCCTGTCGACCAGCCCGATGCATTTGGCTGCGGGCTACGCGGCGATTGCCAATGGCGGGCATTACGTCAGCCCGACCATCCTGCGCAAAAACGGGCCGCAATACGGTCCTCGGGTAATGTCCGACAACGCCGCGAAACAGGCACAGAACATGTTGCGCCGGGTGGTAACGGATGGCACCGCCAGTTTTGGTGATGTGGCAGGCTATGATGTGGCCGGTAAGACCGGCACAGCGGACAAGCCAAAACCTCGCGGCGGGTACTACGATGACAAAGTGATCGCGACCTTTGCGACGTTCTTTCCGGCTTATGATCCTAAGTATGTCCTGATCGTGACGCTCGATGAACCATCCATCGTCGCCTATGGGGAAAAACGGCGCACGGCGGGTTGGACGGCGGTTCCAGTTGCCGCCGAACTGATCGGGCGCATTGCACCTTTGCTAGGGCTGCGTCCCCGGCTTGAGCCTGATGCGGGCGCTGCTATAACGCTGACCTCAAATTAGACTGTCCGGCAAGAGGTGGGTCATGGGCACAAGGACGAAGAAACTAAGCCAGCTGGCCCTGACTGCGCGCGGTGGTGTCAATCCTGACATCACTGGGCTGGCGGTAGACAGTCGCGAAGTCAAAGACGGTTTTTTGTTTGCAGCGCTTCCAGGTACGCGTGTTCATGGCGGTGAGTTCATTCAGTTCGCGTTGCGCATGGGGGCCGCAGCCATTCTGACGGATGCCGAAGGGGCCGAGATCGCCGCCGATGAACTGGCCGAATCCGATGCGGCGTTGATCGTGGTCGAAGACCCCCGTCAGGCGCTGGCCGGGTCGGCTGCGTTGTGGTTTGGTGTACAGCCCCAGAACATTGTGGCGGTCACCGGAACCAATGGCAAAACCTCTGTCGCGACGTTTGTACGCCAGATATGGACAGAACTCGGTCATGCCGCGGTGAACCTTGGGACCACAGGCGTCGAGGGCGCGTGGACCGCACCGCTGGCCCATACAACGCCCGAGCCGATAACTTTGCATCGCTGCTTGTCGGAGGCTGCGGAGAACGGAGTGACCCATGCGGCGATGGAGGCGTCCTCGCACGGGTTGGAACAGCGCCGCTTGGACGGCGTGCAACTGGCGGCAGCTGGGTTTTCCAACTTCACTCAGGACCATTTGGATTACCACGAAACCTTCGACGCGTATTTCAACGCCAAGGCAGGCCTGTTTGATCGGGTTCTGCCTCAAGACGGTACTGCCGTCGTCAACCTCAGCGATCCTAAAGGCGCTTTGGTAAGTCGGATTGCCAAAGACCGCGGTCAAAAGGTGCTGACCGTTGGGCTTGGAGATGCCGACCTGTGCCTGATCAATCAGCGGTTCGATGCGACGGGTCAGGACTTGCGGTTTTCATGGCGGGGTAAGGTCTTTCAAACTCGTCTGAATCTGATCGGCGGATTTCAGGCTGAGAACATTCTGTTGGCCTGCGGTCTGGTCATCGCGGCTGGCGAGGGTCCAGAGCGCGTTTTTGAAACCTTGCCGCATCTTACGACGGTTCGCGGGCGCATGCAGCTGGCGGCGACACGAGAGAATGGGGCGGCGGTATTCGTGGACTACGCACATACACCCGACGCGGTGGCGACAGCCCTCAAGGCATTGCGCCCACACGTAATGGGCCGCCTTATCGCCATTGTCGGCGCGGGTGGTGATCGCGACGCGACCAAGCGCCCTTTGATGGGGCAAGCCGCCGCCAATCACGCAGACTTGGTTTTCGTCACGGACGACAATCCGCGCAGCGAAGATCCAGCAACCATACGCGCGGCTGTAATGGGGGGGGCGCCGGAGGCGACAGAAGTCGGTGACCGCGCCGAAGCAATCCTGCGCGGTATCGACGCGCTGCAACCCGGCGACGCGCTTTTAATCGCGGGCAAGGGGCATGAAACCGGTCAAATCGTTGGCGATCAGGTTCTGCCTTTTGATGATGTCGAACAAGCCAGCATCAGTGTGGCGGCATTGGACGGGAGGGTGGCATGACGCTTTGGACCGCGGCTGAGGCTGCCGAGGCAACCGGCGGGCGCGCCACCACGGAATGGGTGGCCAATGGGGTTTCCATCGATACGCGCACGATCCAGCCCGGCGATCTTTTTGTCGCGCTCAAAGTTGCGCGCGACGGGCATGATTTTGTGGCGCAAGCCTTGGAAAAAGGCGCAGGCGCGGCTCTGGTGAGCCATGTTCCAGAAGGCCTGCCTGAGGATGCGCCGCTGTTGATCGTTAAAGACGTGCAGCTGGGGCTAGAAGCGTTGGGCCGCGCGGGCCGTGACCGCTGCAACGCGCGGGTGCTGGGCGTTACGGGAAGCGTTGGCAAGACTTCGACCAAGGAAATGCTGGCCACAATACTGGAAACGCAGGGGAAAACTCATGCCAGCGTCGCCAGCTACAACAACCATTGGGGTGTTCCACTGACACTGGCGCGGATGCCGCGCGACACAGAGTTCGCCGTGATCGAGATCGGTATGAACCATCCCGGAGAGATTTCTCCGCTTGCGCGTCAGGCTCGCCCGAACGTGGCGATGGTAACAACGGTCGCAGCGGTGCATCTTGAGGCTTTCGATTCAGTGGCCGGTATCGCGCGTGAAAAAGCTGCAATCTTTGACGGCCTGACCGAGGGCGGTTCGGCTATCGTAAACGCGGATATCGAACACGCGGACGTCTTGCGCACCATCGCGCATGACTTGGGTGTAAAGACGGTAAATTTTGGCCGCAATGGCACCGACTACACACTGACTGAAGTATCGCAAGAGGCCGACTCGGTTCATGCAACGGCGACGGTTGCAGAGCGTGCGATTGCGTTTGACGTTCGGTCAGCGGGCACGCATTTCGCCATGAATGCGCTGGGTGCTTTGGCTGCCTGCGCTGAAATGGGCGTCGATTTGGATCAGGCAATTGCAGGTCTCGGCGGATGGTCGCCGGTGAAGGGCCGCGGGGTACGTGAACAGATCGCGCTGGCAGACGGTGGCCGGATCGAATTGCTGGATGACAGCTATAACGCCAATCCGACCTCGATGGAGGCAGCGCTGGACGTTTTGGCCGCCGCGCAAGGCCAGCGCCGCATCGCTTTTCTTGGGGACATGAAAGAGTTGGGGGCCGAAGAGATCGCCATGCATGCGGCAATGGCGGATGTATCAGCTATGCCGCGTGTAGACCAAGTGCATTGCGTTGGTCCGCTGATGAAATCCCTGTACGACGCGCTTCCGGCGGACAAACGCGGGCTTTGGTTTGAGACCAGCGCCGAAATGGTTACGCATCTGCCTGAGCTTATTCAGCCCGGCGACACGGTCTTGGCCAAGGGATCGCTGAGCATGGCCTTGGCGCAGATTGTTGACGGTTTGCATAAAATGGGGCAAGGGGGCGCGTTTGATCGATGACCGCGCCCGCGACCTCAGTGTGAGAAAGGTTTTGTAATGCTCTATTGGTTGACCGCCCTGTCGGACGGAGGGGATTTTTTCAACCTCTTCCGCTATATTACGTTCCGCGCTGGCGGCGCCTTTCTTACTGCGCTGATTTTCGGGTTTATCTTCGGCAAGCCGCTGATCAACGTGCTGCGCAAAAAACAGGGTAAGGGCCAACCGATCCGTGATGACGGTCCGGAGGGGCATTTTTCAAAGGCTGGCACACCGACAATGGGCGGGCTTTTGATCGTAGGCGCGCTGGTGACATCGACATTGGTCTGGGCGCGTTGGGACAATCCATATGTCTGGATGGTCTTGTTTGTGACGCTGGCCTATGCGGCGATTGGGTTTGCAGATGACTACGCAAAGGTGTCGAAGCAGAACACTAAGGGCGTTTCGGGCAAAATGCGTATGGCGCTGGGTGTGATCATCGCAGTTTTGGCTTCTGCGTGGGCTACGCTGCATCATCCCGAAGCGCTGCAAAACCAGCTGGCTTTGCCGATTTTCAAGGATACGCTGGTCAATCTGGGCATATTCTACATTCCCTTCTCGATCGTCGTGATCGTTGGCGCGGCCAATGCGGTGAACTTGACAGATGGTTTGGATGGTTTGGCAATTATGCCGGCAATGATTGCTGCCTCGACGCTGGGGGTAATCGCCTACGCCGTGGGGCGGGTTGACTTTACCGAATATCTCGACGTGCATTACGTGCCGGGCACCGGTGAGATTTTCATCTTTACTTCGGCTTTGTTTGGCGCGGGCCTTGGGTTCCTTTGGTACAACGCACCACCGGCTGCTGTGTTCATGGGTGATACAGGATCGCTGGCTTTGGGCGGGGCTTTGGGTGCCATCGCCGTGGCCACAAAGCACGAACTGGTTCTGGCGGTCGTCGGCGGTTTGTTCGTCGTTGAAGCGCTGAGCGTGATCATTCAGGTCCTTTATTTCAAACGCACCGGACGGCGCGTGTTCCTGATGGCTCCGATCCATCATCATTATGAGAAAAAGGGCTGGGCGGAGCCTACGATCGTGATCCGGTTCTGGATCATCTCGCTGATCCTGGCGATGATCGGCCTGGCCACGTTGAAAGTTCGGTAACACTCCCGCCAGGTTCAGCGGACCTGCGGTCCACCTGCTACCTGTTGGGCCCGGCTCGCGCTGTTGCGCGAGCCTTTTGCCGCCCTTGCCATCAGGGATTTCTTCGGTGCAGTGTGGCGGCCAATTCAAAATCAATAAAAGGTGGGCAGAATGATCCCGGTCAAAGGGTTTTCAGGGCAAAAAGTTGCGGTTCTGGGGCTTGGCCGGTCGGGGCTAGCCACGGCTCGTGCGCTCCAGGCAGGCAATGCTGAGCCTGTGTGCTGGGATGACAACCCTGCCGCCCGAGAGGTAGCCGAGACCGAAGGGTTCAAATGCACCGATCTGCGCCGTCACAGGGTTTTTGATGACATCGCCACGCTGATTGTTTCGCCGGGCATTCCGCACCTTTATCCCGAACCGAACCCGGTTGTAGCTGCAGCGCTGGAAGCGGGCGTACCGGTCGACAACGACATCGGGTTGTTTTTCCGATCCTTTGCGGGGCCCGAGTGGAACAACTATGACACGCCTCCGCGTGTCATCTCGGTGACCGGGTCCAATGGGAAATCGACCACGGCGGCCCTGATCCACCACATCCTGACCGAAGCTGGGCGCGAGGCGCAATTGGCGGGCAATATCGGACGTGGGGTGCTGGATATTGATCCGGGCGGTGACGGTTCGGTCGTTGTGCTGGAACTTTCCAGCTATCAAACGGAACTTGCCCGCTCCCTGACCCCGGATGTGGCCGTATTCACCAACCTCTCACCTGACCATTTGGATCGCCACGGCGGTATGGGGGGCTATTTCGCGGCCAAGCGAAGGTTGTTCGCCGAAGGCGGCCCGGATCGCGCCGTGATCGGCGTTGATGAGAAAGAGGGGACGTTTCTGGCTGGTCAACTGGCCGAAGGCCCCGCCGACGATCGCGTCATCCGCGTGTCGGTTGCACGTAAATTGACAGGCCCTGGATGGCAGGTATTTGCGCGCAAAGGGTTCCTGTCAGAATACCGCAAGGGACGGCAGGCAGGCTCGATTGATTTGCGCGGGATCAAAGGGTTGCCGGGGGCGCATAACCATCAAAACGCCTGTTCTGCCTATGCCGCTTGCCGGGCGCTTGGGCTGGCACCGCGAGTGATCGAAGACGCGCTGCACAGCTATCCGGGCCTGCCGCACCGCAGTCAGGTCATTGCCGAAGTGGATGGTGTTACTTACGTGAACGATTCCAAAGCCACCAATGTGGACAGCGCGCTCAAGGCGTTGAGCGCCTTCAAGAAGGTTCGCTGGATTTGCGGAGGGCTTGAGAAAGAAGGTGGTGTTGAGGCCCTAAACGCAGCTTCAGGCCAAGTGGTCAAAGCCTATGTCATCGGGCGCGAAGCTGCGAAATTTGCCATGCAATTAGAAACTGATGCTCAGGTCTGTGTCACCATGTCCGAGGCCGTTGAGCAAGCCATGAAGGACGCCCAATCCGGCGAGACCGTCCTGCTTGCACCAGCAGCGGCCAGTTTCGATCAGTATGACAATTTCGAACAGCGCGGAGAGGATTTCGTGGCAGAAGTCAGGCAAAGGCTTTCGGAATAGCTGTTTGCAATAGACCGCCGGTTGAGCCAAGCTAGGATGCTATCAGCTTGACGCGCCATCATTATTGGTTTTGCTTGCCTGCAAATTCAACACGAGGTCATGAATATGCCATTTCGTAAGTTTTCTCTGATCCTGCCTGCCATTCTCGTTGCCGGTGCCTGCACCAACACAGGTGCTAACTACCAGCCTATCGTCGACGGCCCGATCGGCCCGAACTACAACGTGGATCTGCAGCAGTGCCAACAGTTGGCGGCATCGCAGGCCAGCGTTGATGGGTCCACTGCCGGGAATGCCGCCCTTGGTGCGGCTGGTGCCGCAGCGACCACAGCGATCATTCAGGACAGCAGCGACAATCTGGGCCGCGCAGCGGCTGCAGGTGCCCTCATCGGTGCCGGTGCAGATGTCTATGCGAAGAACCAGAACAAAGAAGTCATCGTGCGCAACTGCATGCGCGGACGTGGTTACAACGTCGTCGGCTAACTCTGTTTGGCGATAGCAGTTCCAGCGGCGTGGCCTGAGGACCACGCCCATTGGAAGTTGTAACCGCCAAGCCAGCCGGTGACATCCACCGCTTCGCCGATTGCATAGAGGCCGGGGACATCCCTGGCCTCCATCGTTTTTGAGGACAGATCATCTGTGTCGATCCCACCCAGAGTGACCTCGGCGGTACGATATCCTTCGGTGCCCGATGGGGTTAGCTGCCAGTTGGACAGGGCGGCAGTCAGCTCCGACAACGCGGCATCCGATTGATCGGCCAGATTGCCGGACATGGGGATGTTGTGGCTTAGGTGTTCGACCAGCCGCGCGGGCAGATGGCGCGCTAGTTCTGTTGTCAATGCCTTGCGCCCACCGCTTTGCCGCTGTTCCCGCAGCAAATCAAACAGCGGCAGGTCCGGGACCAGGTTTATCCGGATCGCCTCGCCCTCGCGCCAATAAGAAGACAACTGCAGTACCGTTGGCCCGCTGAGACCGCGGTGGGTGAATAGCAGGGCCTCGTCAAAGCTGGTTCGGTCATTTGACAGCCGCGCAGGCAGTGAAACGCCAGACAGATCTTTGAACCGACCATCAGAGAAGGTGAACGGCACAAGCGCCGCGCGTGTCTCTGTTATCCCCAGTCCAAATTGGCGCGCGATGTCATAGGCCATCCCGGTCGCGCCCATCTTTGGGATCGACTTGCCGCCAGTGGCAAGGACCAGATTGGTGCAGCTCAGACCGTGCCGCTGGCCTTCTCGTTCTACGTCGAGAATAAAACCGCTGTCGGTCTTGCGCAGATCCTTCACTTCGGTCCGAACCCACAGCTCGGCACCGGCCCGCCCCATTTCGTCTAGCAGCATCTGGATGATCTGTTTTGATGACCCGTCGCAGAACAACTGCCCCAGTGTTTTTTCATGCCACGCGATGCCATGCCGGCCGACAAGATCAATGAAGTCCCATTGCGTGTACCGCGCCAGCGCGGATTTGCAGAAATGTGGGTTCTGCGACAGGAAGTTTCCGGATCCTGCGTACGTATTGGTAAAGTTGCAACGCCCGCCGCCCGAGATGCGGATCTTTTCTCCGGCGGCCTTGGCATGGTCGATCACCAACACGCGCCCGCCGCAATGGGCGGCGCACATCATACCGGCAGCACCGGCACCAAGGATGATCGTGTCAAATCTCATACGCTGCGCATGGCGTGGATTGTGGGTGAAGGCAAGGGGGCAATATTTGCGGCGCATGACCCAGTGTTTAGACTTGAGCTCAACCTAACTTGAGGAATTACAAGCTAACTTGTGCGGCTGAAACCGCGAAGAAATGCTGAAGGTGCAAAGATGGATTTGGAAAACTACTTAAGCCATATTGCCTATACGGGCGACCTAAAGCCGGATCGGGCGACACTAGATAGCCTCTTTGCGGCCCAGCTAAGGATGGTCACTTTCGAAAACATTGATCAACAAATGAGTGTTCCAGTGTCGTTTGATCTGAGCGACGTGTTTGAGAAAATAGTTCTCCGAAAGCGCGGCGGGTGGTGTTTCGAGCTCAACACTCTCTTCAGTTGGGTCCTGAGGGAAATCGGATTTGAGGTGTCATATTTGGCAGGATACGTCGGTCCCGATAAACCTTTACCAAATCAGGCGCCGGATCACATGCTGCTCAAAGTCGAATGTGATGAGCTATTGCTGGTCGATGTTGGGTTTGGTGGCGCGATGTCCGCTCCGCTGCCGCTCAAGCCAGCCATGGTTTTGCAGCAGCCTTATGATCTTACTATTTCAGCCCGACGTGGTGGATTTATCCAATACTTAGAAAGCGCGGGCGGTGCGGATGCAGGCTATTGGTTTGTTCAGGAAGGTGTAGAGCCCCATGTGTTTCAGTCGGCCAGCACGCAATTGCAATCCGATCCAAACTCGCCGTTTTTACGGACGTTGACCGCGCAAAGACGTTACGCCAACCGGCATGTCATACTGCGCGGTCTGGTCATCAGGACGATTGATGCCGTGGGAATACGTGAGGAAGTCCTTTCGACGCCAAAGGAATTGGTGGACAGCCTGAAGTATGATTTTGGCCTTGATGTCCCCGAAATCGCCGACATCTGGCCGAAGATCAAAACCAGTCATCAAGAACTTTTTGCTGTCTGAGACCGGCTTGCGATTCCGCCTTTCAGACTTAAAGCCAAGCAGAATTGGCAAGCGTCATTCATTCCGCTAGCCCAAACGCAAAAATGTCTGTAGACTCTCAATCAGATCCCGAAAAACGGGACGTTAACGAGGCAGATAGTGGCGGTATCTCATGACTGAGATGGTGTATGGCGCGGTTCAGGACCAGCGCGGAGAACCGATTCTTCCAAAGTGGTGGCGGACGATTGATCGCTGGACGATGTCCTGTGTTCTGATCCTGTTTGTCATCGGGTTGTTGCTGGGGCTGGCCTCATCGCCGCCGCTGGCCGGGCGCAATGGGTTTGATCCATTCCACTATGTCGAGCGGCAGGTGCTGTTCGGCGGTTTGGCGCTTATTGCCATGTTGTTGACCTCTATGATGTCGCCGACACTGGTGCGGCGTTTGGCTGTGCTTGGCTTCCTTGCTTCTTTCGTTGCATTGGCTTTCCTGCCGGTCTTTGGGACGGACTTCGGTAAAGGTGCCGTCCGTTGGTATTCACTGGGTTTTGCGTCGCTGCAGCCGTCAGAGTTCCTGAAACCCGGATTTGTCGTCGTGGCCGCTTGGCTGCTGGCCGCGTCGCAGCAGATCAACGGCCCTCCGGGGCGGTTGTGGTCTTTCGCGCTGTGCATAGCGATTGTCGCGATGCTGGTTTTGCAACCAGACTTCGGGCAGGCCTGCCTGATCCTGTTCGGATGGGGCGTGATGTACTTTGTGGCCGGCGCGCCGATGCTGTTGCTGGTTGGCATGGCCGGGGTCGTGGTTTTGGGTGGCATGTTTGCCTATTCGAACTCGGAACACTTTGCCCGCCGCATTGATGGTTTTCTGAACCAGGAGGTCGACCCGACCACTCAGCTTGGGTATGCCACCAACGCCATTCGTGAGGGTGGATTGTTCGGCGTTGGCGTCGGTGAGGGGCAGGTGAAGTGGTCTTTGCCCGATGCGCACACGGATTTCATCATTGCTGTCGCGGCCGAGGAATACGGTCTGATCCTGGTGCTGATCATCATCGCGCTTTATTCACTGATCGTGGTGCGGTCACTGCTGCGGCTGATGCGGGAACGTGACATGTTCATCCGATTGGCCGGGACCGGTCTGGCCTGCATGTTCGGCGTTCAGGCCATGATTAACATGGGTGTGGCTGTGCGCCTGCTGCCAGCCAAAGGTATGACGCTGCCCTTTGTCAGCTATGGTGGTTCGTCGCTGATTGCGGGTGGTATCGCGGTTGGCATGTTGCTGGCGTTCACCCGAAGCCGCCCACAGGGCGAACTTGGCGATATTCTGCGCGGAAGAGGATAATGGGGACACCTTACCTGTTGATAGCGGCGGGCGGCACCGGGGGCCACATGTTCCCGGCGCAAGCGCTGGCTGAAGCGATGCTGAAGAAAGGCTGGCGTGTGCGCCTGTCTACGGATGAGCGTGGCGCGCGTTACACTGGTGGCTTTCCGCAAACGGTCGAGATTGTCGAAGTTGCCTCGGCCACTTTTGCGCGCGGCGGTCTTGCGGCCAAGGCAATGGCTGGACCCAAAATCGCGGGCGGCGTTGCTAGTATGGCCTTTCAGATGACGCGGGACAAACCGGATGTGGTGGTCGGCTTTGGCGGATATCCGTCGATCCCGGCGCTAGGGGCGGCCACTATGCTGAAACTTCCCCGCATGATCCACGAACAGAACGGGGTCCTGGGTCGCGTAAACCAAGTTTTTGCCACACGCGTTGCCAATGTGGCCTGCGGTGCTTGGCCGACAGATCTGCCCGAAGGCGCGCACGGAATCCACACCGGCAACCCGGTTCGCGCGGCAGTTCTGGAACGTGCGGCAGCAGGATACATTCCGCCTGGCGACTATCCGATGTCGATCCTTGTAATGGGTGGCTCTCAAGGCGCTCGCATCCTCAGCGATGTTGTCCCCGGAGCAATCGCGGCCTTACCCGAAGACCTGCGCAGCCACATCCGCGTTGCCCATCAGGCCCGGGACGAAGATGGTGAGAGGGTGACCGCATTTTACGCCGAGCACGGAATTCGGGCCGAAGTCCTGCCTTTCTTCGACGATGTCCCGCGCCGCATGTCTGACGCGCAACTGGTTATCTCCCGTGCGGGCGCGTCCAGCGTTGCCGATATCTCGGTTATCGGACGTCCTGCAATCCTGATCCCGTTTGCCGCCGCCGCAGGCGACCACCAGACCGCCAACGCGCGGGGACTGGTTCAGGCGGGCGGGGCGATCATGATCCCTGAAAACGCGCTTGACGTTGCCGCGCTGACAGAGCAAATCACCGCAGTTCTGACCAACCCCGAAGCCGCGCAAAAGATGGCCCATGCCGCCCTCTCGACAGGTGCCCCCGACGCGACCGAACGTCTGATGGCCCTCGTCGAACAACTGGCGCAGAAGGAGACCACATGAATCCAGCAACTAAACTGCCGCAGGACGTTGGGTCGATCCATTTCGTAGGGATCGGCGGGATAGGGATGTCGGGCATTGCCGAGGTTCTGCTGAATCTGGGCTACCGTGTGCAGGGATCTGACCTGAAAGCGTCTAAGATCACCGATCGTCTGGCGAGCCTGGGGGCTGAGATATTTGTCGGCCAGCGCGCTGAAAACCTAGAAAATGCGGCCGTTGTCGTTGTGTCGACTGCCATTAAACCGGGTAACCCCGAGCTGGATGGCGCCCGGGCGCAGGGCCTGCCGGTCGTCCGTCGCGCTGACATGTTGGCCGAGCTGATGCGCCTGAAGTCGAACATCGCTATTGCGGGCACGCACGGTAAGACCACCACGACCACAATGATGGCCGAGCTTATGGTGGCCGGCGATTTCGATCCGACCGTCATCAATGGTGGCATCATCCACGCCTATGGCTCGAACGCACGGATGGGGCAGGGAGAGTGGATGGTGGTCGAGGCCGACGAATCCGACGGCTCGTTCAATCGGCTGCCCGCGACCATTGCCATTGTTACGAATATCGACCCTGAGCACATGGAGCATTGGGGTGATTTCGACCAACTGCGTGACGGCTTTTACGAATTCGTCTCGAACCTGCCGTTCTACGGGCTGGCTGTGTGCTGCACGGACCACGCCGAAGTACAGACGTTGGTTGGACGTATCACCGACCGCCGGGTCCGGACCTATGGCTTCAATGCACAGGCCGATGTGCGCGCCTTGAACCTGACTTACAAGGGCGGCGTGGCGCATTTCGACATCCACCTTCAGTACGAAGATAAGATGATTGAGGGCTGCACATTGCCGATGCCAGGCGACCACAATGTCTCGAACGCGCTGTCTGCCGTGGCCGTCGCCCGCCACCTGGGTATGAAGGCCTCGGAAATCCGCGAGGCGCTGGCCAATTTCGGTGGCGTCAACCGCCGCTTTACTAAGGTTGGAGAGGTCGATGGAGTTACCATCATCGACGATTACGGCCACCACCCGGTAGAAATCGCAGCCGTTTTGAAAGCCGCACGTCAAGCAACCGACGGGCGCGTTATCGCCGTGCACCAACCGCACCGTTATTCGCGTCTGTCCAACCTGTTTGACGATTTTTGCACCTGTTTCAATGACGCGGACGTTGTCGCCATCGCCGATGTCTTTGCGGCCGGAGAGGACCCGATTGAAGGGGCCGGCCGAGATGATCTGGTGCAAGGTTTGATCCGTCACGGCCACCGCCATGCGCGCGCATTGCTGAATGAAAATGATCTGGAGCGCCTTGTGCGCGAACAGGCCCGCCCCGGTGACATGGTGGTTTGCCTTGGTGCCGGTACGATCAGCGCTTGGGCCAACGGGCTGCCCGATAGGCTGCGACAAAAACAAGCCGTTTGACGGAATGGACTCCCCGGCAGTGCAACTTTAAAGTGTGATGTTGCAATTGCAGCAATGATCGTCCTCGGAGGGGCAGTTGGTATATTCAGTGCTTTTTGCTGGCTTGTGGGTTCTGGCTTCAACGGCCGTGGCCATGTTGCCGATGCGCCTTCAGTTTCCGCCCGGCGTGGTTCTTTTCGTTTCTGCACCTGCGCTGATCGTCTGGCTGGGCCATGACTTTGGTTGGTTCTTCTCGGTGCTAGCATTTGCTGCTTTTGCATCCATGTTCCGCAATCCCATTCGTTTTTATTGGCGTCGCTGGACAGGGCAGGAGGTCGAGGGATGAACTGGTCAATCGCCTTGGCCGCGCTGTGGGGGATCGCCGCGAATGTTCTGGCGATGATCCCCAGCAAGGATAACCACTGGACCCGCGCGTATGTTTTGATTGCGCTCGGAATTCCGATCCTGGGGTATGTAACCTTGCAGAACGGCCCGTGGATCGGGCTGATCGTTCTGGCGGCAGGTATGTCGGTACTACGGTGGCCGGTGATCTATCTGGGGCGCTGGTTGCGGCGAGTCGGTCGCAGTTTTGAATGATGGCTGCACTGATAGCTTTTTGTTGCCTAGCTGTTGTTTCATTCCTTTCCGCTTTGGCCATAGCCCATTTGTTATCCAAGCGCGGACTTGCATGGACCGTGTTTTCAGCAATCACAGTATCCGCTGTGAGCATCACGTATCTGCTACTCGCCAATGGTGAAGGTCCGCCAAAGGACGCTGATTATTTGTTGGTCCTCTTAGCGTGGTCATTGTTTTTTCCTGCCCTGTCAGGCGCAATCCTGGGTGCGTTGATGGGGACCATTAGAAAGATGCGTCGCAATTGCTGATCTTTTTTCGTTCGATGGATGACATCCCAGAAAGCCGGATATAGAACGAGCCTATGACACTGACTTCGCTTCCGGTTCGCGGAAAACTAACCGAACAAAGATCACTCAACGACCTGACATGGCTTCGTGTTGGCGGTCCTGCGGACTATTTTTTCCAGCCGGCCGATGTCGAAGACCTGCAAGCCTTTCTGCGCAATTTGCCGGCAGACCGACCCGTTTTCCCGATGGGTGTTGGTTCGAACCTGATCGTTCGTGATGGCGGTTTGCGCGCAGTGGTGATCCGGCTGGGACGTGGATTCAACAATATCTCAGTCGAAGGCAATACCGTCACCGCAGGTGCTGCGGCGCTGGATGCGCATGTGGCGCGAAAGGCCGCGGATGCGGGCGTGGATCTGACCTTTTTACGCACGATCCCAGGCTCAGTCGGAGGTGCCGTGCGGATGAATGCAGGGTGTTATGGCAGTTACACGGCGGATGTGCTGCGCAAGGCGACTATTGTCACTCGGGGTGGAGAGGTCGTGGACCTGACGCCCGAAGACCTGAATTTCCGTTATCGCCAGTCCGATCTGCCCGAAGGTGGGGTGCTGATCTCGGCAACGTTCGAAGGACCATCCGGCGATCCGGACGAGTTGCATGCCCGGATGTCGGCGCAATTGCAAAAACGCGATGAAACCCAGCCGACCAAAGATCGCAGCGCTGGGTCTACCTTCCGCAATCCGGCGGGGTTTTCTTCGACCGGGCGGGCGGATGACGTGCACGACCTCAAGGCGTGGAAGGTCATTGATGATGCGGGCATGCGCGGCGCAACCAAAGGCGGCGCGCAGATGAGTCCAAAGCACTCGAACTTTCTGATCAATACCGGTGATGCCTCTGCCGCGGACCTCGAAGGTCTGGGGGAAGAGGTGCGAAAAAAGGTTTACGAAACAAGCGGCATCACGCTAGAGTGGGAAATCATGCGGGTCGGTGATCCGTTGACAGAATAAAGCCCTAACCGTCAGACCATAACAGGCAAATTAAGGCGACGGATCAAAGGCATAAACGCAGTACGGACCACCACATAAGGTCCGGGGACATTGAGGCGCACGTTGGGTATGTCGAGCAGGACAAGCCCCAAAGTGGCGGTATTGATGGGTGGGCCCTCGAAGGAACGCGAGGTGTCTCTCAGCTCTGGGCGCGAATGCGCAGCCGCCCTTGTGGGAGAAGGCTTTGAAGTGGTTGAGCTGGACGCAGGTCCTGACCTCTATGCGCGCCTTTTGGACATCAAGCCAGACGTAGTGTTCAATGCCCTGCATGGCCGTTGGGGCGAGGATGGCTGCGTTCAGGGGTTACTTGAATGGATGCGCATTCCGTACACGCATTCCGGCGTTCTTGCCTCGGCTCTGGCGATGGACAAGCAACGCAGCAAAGAGGTCTATGAGGCTGTTGGCCTGCCCGTTGTTCCCAGCGTGATCGTCCCCAAGATCGAAGTGGTCGAGGTTCACGTGATGGAGCCGCCCTACGTGGCCAAGCCCAACAACGAAGGTTCCAGCGTCGGGATCTACATCGTACACGAGGGGTCCAACGGTCCTCCGCAACTGTCGGATGAGATGCCCGATCAGGTTATGGTCGAGAAGTACATTGCCGGGCGCGAGCTGACCGTAACGGTGATGAATGACAAGGCGTTGACCGTTACCGAGATCATGACCGATGGCGGTTGGTACGACTATGACGCCAAGTACAAGCCCGGCGGATCATGGCATGTTTTGCCCGCTGACGTTCCGGCCGAGATATTTGATCTTTGTATGGACTATGCGTTGCGCGCCCATACCGCATTGGGTTGCAAGGGCGTTAGTCGCACGGATTTTCGCTGGGATGACAGCATTGGCGTGGATGGGCTGTTCCTGTTGGAGACCAACACACAGCCCGGCATGACGCCAACATCGCTGGTGCCTGAACAAGCCGCGCATCTGGGGATGTCTTTTGGTCAGCTCTGCGCCTGGATGGTGGAGGACGCATCATGCGACCGCTAAGAGCCACCCGAGCACCTGTGGTTCACCGGCCCAAGCAATTGGCCGGCCCTGATGCCGATTTCGAATCCGGCGCGCGTACAGGAGCGGAACCCAAATTGCGGCTGCGCGGGATGTTTGGCCGCAAGGGTGATCGCCTCGACCCGGCCCCGTCGCGCCTCAACTACCGCCTGCAGCGCTGGATGCTGACGCGAGGCGTTCGGCGTAGCCTAAAGATTGGCCTGCCGGTGTTTGCCGTTTGCGCCGCAGTTGGCATCTATTTCGGCTCGCAAGAGCGTCGCGATGCGGTGGTGGCCTATGTCATCGACATCAAGACTTCAATCCAGCAACGGCCAGAGTTCATGGTCAATCTGATGGCCATTGACGGGGCAGGGACCAACCTGTCCGAGGATATTCGTGAGGTCGTGCCGCTGGATTTCCCTGTCAGCTCATGGGATCTGGATGTTGAGCAAATCCGCGATACGATTACCGGGCTGAATCCGGTCAAATCCGCCACGGTACGGGTGCGCCCGGGCGGCATTCTGCAGGTGGATGTAGTCGAGCGTCAGCCCGTCATCGTCTGGCGTACGCGGAACGGGATCGAGTTGCTGGACGAAACCGGTGCCCACGTGGAGCGCATCGCGTCGCGTAAGGATCACGCCAATTTACCTCTGATCGCAGGCAAGGGCGCTGATGCCCACGTGCGTGAGGCGCTTGAGTTGATGACAACCGCTCGCAGCCTTGGTGGCCGCGTGCGTGGGTTGGTCCGGATCGGTGAGCGCCGCTGGGATCTGGTTATGGACCGCGGTCAACGCATCATGTTGCCGACCGAGCGTCCCGTGCGCGCGTTGGAGCGCGTCCTGGCCGTCAATGAAGTGCAGGACCTTTTGGAACGCGACGTGGCGGTGGTCGACATGCGCCTTGGCCAACGTCCGACAATAAGAATGACCAAAGCTGCCAGCGAAGACTGGTGGAATACAAAAGTGACAGTGGGTAGCGAGCAGTAAGACAATGATGACCGATCTTTATCAGTCCCAGCGGGCCATGCGGCAGATGCGCAGACAGGCGATGCAACGCGGTGTTGTCGCCATTCTGGATGTTGGCAGTTCCAAGATTGCCTGTCTTGTGCTGCGCTTTGACGGAACGGGCCGCCTGAGCGAGGACAACACAATCGGATCGATGGCCGGTCAGACCGGCTTTCGTGTGATCGGTGCCGCGACCACACGGTCACGCGGTGTTCAGTTTGGCGAAGTCACCGCCATGCAGGAAACCGAACGGGCCATCCGAACCGCCTTGCAGGCGGCGCAGAAGATGGCTGACATTCGTGTTGATCATGTGATCGCCAGCTTCTCAGGGGCGAACCCACGTTCCTACGGTCTGGATGCGCAGGTTGACCTTGAAGGTCAGGTAGTGACCGAGGCCGAAGTGGGCCGTGTTCTGAATGCCTGCGACGTGCCGGATTACGGCGCAGGACGCGAGGTTCTGCACGCCCAACCGGTGAATTTCGCGCTGGACAACCGTTCGGGTCTGATCGACCCGCGAGGGCAAATGGGTCAGAGCCTTGCCGTCGACATGCACATGCTGACGGTTGACGCGACAGCGATCCAGAACATCGTGCGCTGCATCAAGCGCTGCGATCTGGAGTTGGCGGGAATTGCAAACTCGGCCTATGTGTCCGGTGTTTCCGCGCTGGTCGAGGATGAACAAGAGCTGGGTGCCGCCTGTATCGACATGGGCGGCGGCACGACAAGCGTGTCGATCTTCATGAAAAAGCACATGATCTATGCCGACTGCGTGCGCATGGGTGGTGATCACGTGACCTCTGACATCTCGATGGGGCTGGGCATCCCGGCCTCCGTGGCCGAGCGGATCAAAACCTTCAACGGCGGCGTCCATGCCACTGGCGCTGATGATCGCGACCTGATTGATATCGGCGGCGATACCGGCGACTGGGAACATGATCGCCGCACGGTCAGCCGTGCTGAACTGATCGGGATCATGCGTCCGCGTGTTGAGGAGATCCTTGAAGAGGTGCGTGTTCGTCTGGATGCCGCCGGGTTCGAGCACATGCCGAGCCAGCAGATCGTCCTGACCGGCGGCGGCAGCCAGATCATGGGGCTGGATGGTCTGGCCACCCGCATCCTCGGGCAGCGTGTTCGCCTGGGTCGGCCGCTGCGTGTGCATGGCCTACCGCAATCGGCAACGGGGCCGGGGTTCTCGTCGGCGGTGGGGCTCAGCCTGTTTGCTGCGCACCCGCAGGACGAATGGTGGGACTTTGAAATCCCGGTCGATACCTATGCCGCGCGCCCATTCAAGCGTGCCGTGCGTTGGTTCCGTGACAATTGGTAAACGCATTTCCGCGACGCTGATCGCTTGTCTGGGCGCAGCTGCGCCATTGGAGGCAGCAGCGCAGACGCGCATTTCACCCGAGGCGTTTCTGGCGGCGGTCATGGGGAAAACCGTTGATTTTCATGACTTCCACAGCGGTGAGATTGTTGGGACCGAAGAATTCCTCAGCTCGACGGTGTCGGTTTGGCGCCGTGAGGGCAGGGGGTGTGTTTACGGACAAATCACCACGCCGAACGGACAGATTTGTTTCCTTTACGATGATGAAATCGAAGGTCCGGCGGTTTGCTGGTGGCCGTTCGAGTATGAAGGCAGATTGATGGTCCGGCTGGCGACCCTTGCAAACTCGGAGATTCAAGAGGTTCGCCGCATCACAACTGAAGGTCTGAATTGTCCAAGTGCCCCGATTAGCTAAAGAAACGGGTTGCAGCAGACTCATTTATCCCGCAAGATATCCACAAGGCCCGACAGAGGCCCGCGGCAGGACTTGAGCAGTTTTCCGCAGTTTGACAGTTTATGAGTCCCTTTGGTGATGCGTCGGTTGAGTGCCGCGTGCAAATCGCCTGTTTTGTGCTACATTGAGTTCTTTACGCAACATCTGGCAGTTTATGCGAAATACTGCCGGTCAGCGCCTTATTTCCTCCATATTTTGTGGAATTGCGCGATTTTTGGCGTGACGTTTGCTGTTTCGAACGGTAGGATTGTTAGTGGATAGGTAAGAAAAACACCGCTTTGGCGGGAACAAAAAACAGGCGGACAGAGCATGACATTGAATCTTTCGATGCCCGGGCACGACGAACTGAAGCCTCGGATCACGGTATTTGGCGTTGGCGGTGCAGGCGGCAACGCTGTCAACAATATGATTGAGAAACAGCTGGATGGCGTCGATTTTGTGGTCGCCAACACCGATGCGCAGGCGCTGCAACAAAGCCAGTCCTCGGCGCGGGTGCAACTGGGTGTGAAAGTCACCGAAGGTTTGGGGGCAGGGGCACGTCCGACCGTGGGTGCCGCAGCAGCCGAAGAGAGTATTGAGCAGATCGTAGATCACCTTGCTGGTGCGCATATGTGCTTTATCACCGCCGGTATGGGCGGTGGCACTGGAACTGGTGCCGCTCCGATCATCGCGCAGGCCGCTCGGGAACTGGGTGTGCTGACCGTTGGTGTCGTGACCAAGCCTTTCCAGTTTGAAGGCGCCAAGCGGATGCGTCAGGCCGAAGACGGCGTTGAGATGCTGCAAAAGGTCGTCGACACTCTGATTATCATCCCTAACCAGAACCTGTTCCGCCTGGCCAACGAAAAGACCACGTTCACCGAGGCGTTCTCGATGGCCGACGATGTTCTGTATCAGGGTGTCAAAGGTGTCACCGACCTGATGGTCCGTCCGGGCTTGATCAACCTCGATTTTGCCGACGTTCGTGCCGTGATGGACGAGATGGGCAAGGCGATGATGGGTACCGGCGAGGCCACAGGCGAAGATCGCGCCGTTCAGGCCGCCGAGAAGGCAATTGCCAACCCGCTGCTGGACGAAATCAGCCTCAAGGGTGCAAAGGGCGTTCTGATCAACATCACCGGTTCGCACGACCTGACCCTGTTCGAACTGGACGAGGCTGCCAACCGCATCCGCGAAGAAGTGGACCCCGAGGCAAACATCATCGTTGGCTCGACACTGGATACCGTGATGGAAGGCGGCATGCGTGTATCGGTTGTTGCGACCGGTATCGATGCCAGTGAAAAGCAGGAAGATGTTCCCGTCGCGCGCCGTTCTATGTCGGCACCGCTGACTCGCACCGTTTCGGCTGAGGAGCCAGTGCAGGAAGAAGCACCTGTTGCTGCAGAAGTCGCTGAGCAAGCACCGCAGCAAGAGATGAATCGCGAACCCTCGCTGTTCGAAACACCTGAAGAGCCTGCACAGCCTCAATTTCAGTCTCGTGTCGAACAGGATGATGATGGTTTGCCACCGCCGGCCTATCAGCCGCGCGTTGCCGAATTCGAGCCGACCCCCGAACCGGTTGAGCCTGCGCCCGAGAGCTATGTCGCGCCGCAGCCTCAACCGGCAGCGGGAACACCGTCGCCCGAAGCACTGCAGCGCTTGCAGGCCGCCGTTCAGAACGTTCCGCCGTCCGAACGGAGCCCTTCGATGGTCCGTCCTGCGACCCCACAACCAGCCCCGGCTCCGCAGGATGAGTCCCATGACCGTCCCCGGTTTGGCTTTAACCGCCTGATCGACCGGATGACCGGTCACGCGGCAGATACTCCGGCGCAACCACCCCGCCAGCAGCCCGTAATGCGCCAATCTGACGCTACGGCACCCGCAAGGGATGAGGCGGACCCGGAGCAGGATCGGATCGAAATTCCCGCCTTTTTGCGGCGCCAGGCCAACTGATCGCGGTAACAAAATGATTACAAGGGGTCGCCGAATGGCGGCCCTTTTCTTTTGTTTTATAGGGTTTTAAGGGGGGGTAAGCAGGGATTTGCCGATCTGTTACATACATGTTTCATTCGGTTACAAAGAGTGAGTTGAGCCTTGACGCCGCCTTCCTTAACTGAGTGTCCAACACGGCCAACCGAGGCCGGACACCACTCTTCGAGGTTCACCTTGCAACATACGCTCAAATCTCCGGTCACGTTTAAAGGCGTCGGACTGCATAGCGGTAAGCCTGCGACGATGGTCCTGAAACCGGCAGCCGCCGGTCACGGCATCTGGTTCAAACGGACGGATATTGAGCTGGGCAATGCCCTCATCCCTGCGATCTATGACGTGGTCGAGCGTACCCCGCTGTGCACCCGCCTGATCAACGACGCGAGTGTCTCAGTGTCCACGGTAGAACATATCATGGCTGCGCTGGCCGGTTGCGGCATACATAACGCACTGATCGAGATTGATGGTCCCGAGGTTCCGATCATGGACGGGTCCTCGATTGATTTCGTTCGCGGTATCATGGCGAAAGGCGTGCGCCGTCAGGCCAGCCCGGTTCTTGCCTATGAGGTTCTTAAACCGGTGACCGCTGTGCGCGAGGGTGCAAGCGCATCGATTGCCCCCGCGGATGGTTTGATCATCGACTTCCACATTGATTTCGAAGACGGTGCAATCGGCAATCAGACCAAGACGCTGGATATGCGCAATGGTTCTTTCGCACGCGAGCTTTCCGACTGCCGGACGTTCTGTCGCCGCACTGATGTTGAGGCGATGCGTGAAAACGGCTTGGCATTGGGCGGTACATTGGAAAACGCAGTCGTCGTTCAGGGTGACGAAGTCCTTACACCGGGTGGCTTTCGCCACGCGGACGAGGCCGTGCGTCACAAGATGTTGGACGCCCTTGGAGACCTCTATTTGGCAGGTGGCCCGATCTTTGGTCACTTCACGGGTGACAAATCCGGCCATGCAATGACCAATACTCTGCTGCGCAAACTGTTCGAAACACCGGGTGCGGTCCGGCCGATCCTGTGCACCCCCGAACAAGCAGCCCGCCTTCCCGGGCAGGGCCTTGTCTGGAACGAAATCCCAGAAGTCGCGTGATTGGATCAAGTCTGACGACAATTCCGCGAACGGGCGCATAAGACGTTTTGCACCAGAATTATATGTGCTAGACCTTGGCCTAAATCGGGGCTTAACCCCGTCAAGTAATACGACAAGGATAGGCGGAATGGTTGGCACCAAAGCGGCAGTCAGGCTCGCAGGCGCGATTCTTCTGACAGCAGTTTTGACGGCGTGCGCTGGAAAAGGCGCAGACCGCAATCAGAACCTGGAAGGGTTCACTCCTGAACAGATTTTCACGCGCGGCGAATATGAGCTGTCGCAGAATCGTTCGGACGATGCAGCGTGGTATTTTTCAGAAGTAGAACGTCTGTATCCGTATTCCGATTGGGCCAAGCGCGCGCTGATCATGCAGGCGTTCTCGTACCACACGGACAAAAACTACGAAGAAAGCCGAGGTGCAGCGCAGCGGTACATTGATTTCTACCCGACAGACGAAGATGCAGCTTATGCCCAATATCTTCTGGCGCTCAGCTACTATGACCAGATTGACGAGGTCGGGCGCGATCAGGGCCTGACTTTTCAGGCGTTGCAATCACTGCGCACCGTGATCGAAGTTTATCCCGATAGTGAATACGCGACCTCGGCTGTTTTGAAATTCGATCTGGCCTTTGATCACCTGGCTGGCAAAGAGATGGAAATCGGGCGTTATTATTTGCGTCAGGACCACTATACCGCAGCCATCAACCGGTTCCGCGTCGTGGTCGAGGATTTCCAGACCACGTCCCACACTGCCGAAGCGCTCTATCGCTTGATCGAGGCCTATCTGGCACTGGGTCTTGTGGACGAGGCACAGTCGGCGGGGGCCATTCTGGGGTACAACTATCAGTCGTCCGAATGGTATGATGCTGGCTATAAATTGTTGACGTCGCGCGGGCTGGATCTCAAGAGCCGTGGAAACAACTGGCTCAGCACGATTTACCGTCAGACGGTCAAGGGTGAGTGGTTGTAATCGCTATGGCCAATGGGTTGGGACGCTAAGACCCGATGCTGCGCGCCCTCGATATCCGCGACATGCTGATCATCGACCGGCTGGAACTCACGTTTCAGCCGGGCCTGAACGCTTTGACTGGTGAAACTGGCGCGGGCAAATCGATCCTTCTGGATTCGCTGGGGTTTGTTCTGGGCTGGCGCGGCCGGGCTGAACTGGTGCGGCAGGGTGCCGCCCAAGGCGAAGTCGTGGCCGAGTTCGAGCTGACTGAGGATCACGCCGCACATGCGATTCTAGCCGAGGCGGGACTGCCCGGCGGAGAAGAGTTGATCCTGCGCCGTGTGAACACGGCCGAGGGCCGCAAGACCGCTTGGGTCAATGACCGCAGATGTTCGGGCGAGGTGCTGCGCGCTTTGTCCGAAACACTGATCGAGCTGCATGGTCAGCATGATGACCGCGGCCTGCTTAACCCGCGTGGCCACCGGGCAATGCTGGACGATTACGCCGGAGCAGAACCCTATCTGGCAAAGGTGCGGTCAGCTTGGTCCGAGATGTCCCGCGCACGCAAGGCACTGGCACAGACAGAGTCGGCCTTGGCCTCTATGCGGGCGGAAGAGGAGTTTCTGCGGCATTCGGTGTCCGAACTGGATCAACTGGACCCGCAACCGGGCGAGGACGCCGAACTCGACGCCCGTCGTCGTATGATGCAAGGGGCCGAACGTATCCGCGATGACGTTGCCCGCGCCTTCGCTCTGCTGGGTGGTGACGGGGCCGAGGGGGCGATGGCTGACGCTGTGCGCTGGCTCGAAGGGGTGTCGGATAGTGCGGGCGGCCAATTGGAAGAGCCAATCGCCGCACTGGGACGCGCCTTGATCGAGTTGGGCGAGGCGCAGGATGGTGTCGATGCATGCCTGCAAAAATTGGATTTCAATCCGGCGGAATTGGAGCAGGCCGAAGAACGCCTGTTTGCCATCCGCGCACTCGCGCGAAAGCATGACGTCGGGCCTGACGATCTGGGCACCTTCGCCGATACATTGCGCGACCGCCTGAACCGGCTTGACGCGGGCGACGCGGATCTGGCCGATCAGAGAGCGACGGTAGATGCAGCACAGGCCGCATATGACGCCGCAGCGGCAAATCTAAGCGCAGTGCGACAGAAGTCGGCCGGGCAACTGGATGCCGCAGTTGTGACCGAGCTCGCTCCGTTGAAAATGGAACGCGCTGTGTTCCAAACCGAAATCACGGTCGCAGACCCGGGCCCCGAGGGGATTGACGCCGTGGCGTTCACTGTTGCCACCAACCCCGGCGCGCCATCAGGTCCGCTGAACAAGATCGCCTCGGGTGGTGAACTCAGTCGTTTTCTTCTGGCGCTCAAGGTCTGTCTGGCCGGAGATGACAGCGCGCGCACGATGATTTTCGACGAAATCGACCGCGGCGTTGGCGGCGCGACCGCTGATGCTGTCGGGCGGCGCCTTGCATCGTTAGCGCATGGCGGACAGGTTCTGGTCGTGACGCACTCGCCGCAGGTGGCGGCCCGCGCGGCACATCACTGGCGCGTGCAGAAACAGGTCACCGACGGGCAGACACTGTCTACCGTTGTACCGCTGGCTGAGCCCGACCGCGTGGATGAAATCGCCCGTATGGTTGCAGGCGATACAATCACCGACGAGGCCCGTGCGGCCGCTCGCGCCCTTTTGGATGCCTGAGGCTTTTCTGACGCTTTCCTGTGTTCAATCCGTCGCGATCCCACTTTTATAAGGGCGCTCCGTGGCTTACTAAGGGGAAAGACGTGATCCCCGAGGGCCAATGACCCAATCAACCCGCACCGTTCTGCGCAACCAGCTCAATCAGGCTCTGGCCGCGATAAAGGATGCCTGGCGGGTGATGCTGCGTCGTGGGCCCAGCCAGATTCAATTCTGGTTCATCGCGCTGGCCATTGGGATTGCAGCCGGTTTCATGGCGTTGGGCTTCCGCAAGGCGATCCGCTGGCTTCAGGCTTATGTCTACGACACCGAAGACATTTTGCTGTTGCATAGCCACGCGGAAAAACTGCCTTGGATTGTCATCTTGATCACGCCGATCATAGGTGGCCTGATCGTGGGTGTAATCTTGCACAAGTTCACGGATGATGGGCGGGTACGATCCGTCGCTGACGTGATAGAAGGCGCTGCAGTGACCGATGGCCGGGTCGAGGGCAAGGCGGGTATTGCCTCGTTCTTTGCCTCGCTCATTACGCTCAGCACGGGTGGCTCTACGGGGCGGGAAGGGCCGGTCGTGCATATGGCTGGTGTAATCTCGACCTGGGTCAGCAACCGGATCCATGCCGACGGTATCACTGGGCGCGATCTGTTGGGGTGCGCTGTGGCCGCTGCTGTTTCGGCCAGCTTCAATTCCCCCATCGCTGGTGCACTCTTCGCGCTTGAGGTTGTGCTGCGCCACTTTGCGGTACATGCGTTCGCTCCTATCGTGATTGCCTCGGTTGCAGGTACGGTCATCAACCGGTTGGAATATGGCGATGTGACCGAGTTTGTTCTGGATACACCCGGTTCACTCCAATTTTACGTGGAATTGCCGGCCTTTCTGATCCTCGGCCTGATATGTGGCTTGGTCTCGTTGTTGCTGATGCGATCGATCTTCTTTGCCGAGGATATCGGCAACCATGTCCAGAACCGGCTTTCCCTGCCACGTTGGCTGCGACCGGCGGTTTCGGGGGCGATGCTGGGGCTTCTGGCGATCTGGTTTCCGCACATCATCGGCGTCGGGTATGAGACGACGATCCGCGCTCTGACAGGCGATCTGACCCTTGGCATTGCCATTCTGTTCGCCGTGATCAAGACCATAGCTGTTGCGATCACCATGGGTGGGCGAATGGGCGGCGGAGTGTTCTCGCCTTCGTTGATGATAGGAGCGCTGACCGGGTTGGCTTTTGGCTTGATCGCAACTGGGCTGTTACCGGATGTATCTGGCACACATACGCTTTATGCCTTTGCCGGAATGGGGGCCGTTGCCGCTGCCGTACTGGGCGCACCGATTTCGACCACGATGATCGTTTTTGAACTCACGGGAGATTGGCAGATCGGCTTGGCTGTGATGGTTTCGGTTTCGATGTCGACGGCGCTGGCTTCGCGCCTTGTGGACCGGTCTTTTTTCCTGACGCAGCTGGAACGCCGCAACGTGCATTTAGCCGCTGGGCCGCAAGCGTATTTGTTGGCTATGCTGCGGGCTGGGGCCGTCATGCGGCCCCTTGGCGACGCCCGCTCGATCACCAAGGAGCAAGCGGAAGAACTGATTGAACAGGGTTTATGTGTTCAGGCCAGCGCCACGCTGGAGGCCGCGATGCCCTATTTCGACCGGGATGACATCCCCTGCATTCCGGTTGTGGTTGTCGATGAAGACGGCAGCGAAAGCCCGGTTGGGGCGCTGTACCATATAGATGCGTTGAAGGCTTATAACCGCGCCTTAGCGGCTACAGCAGCCGAAGAACACTCTTAGCGTCGGTACACGGTCGCTGTATCACCCAGATAGTTGTCCCACGCGAACCAGTATGAGACATGACCAGCGACCCGGGGCAATTCGGCACCATCAGGCGCGATCAGCGCCTCTTCGGTCATTGTCCACTTCTGGCCCGTTTCATCCACCAGCCCGCCGCCCGACGCGGCAAACGTGTGAGATCCGCGCTCATATGCCCGCACAGCGCGTTTGTCTGAGTTACCGACCAAGACCAGCGGCCGGCCGGCGATCGCGTCATTGATCACCCGTGCCCGACTGAACGCATCCATCGGCCATGCTCGCGCCGCGCCGAACTGGCGGATGGTGAACACATAGTCCTTTTGCCGATGCTGTGACTGGTCAACGAGGGCAGGAAACATCAACTCAGATGACGCAAAGTAGTCACGGTAGACCACGCCGGAGCCATAGTTCCGACGGTAGCCGGTATTGCGCGACAGAACCTTGGTTTGCGGATGCGATGTTTTCCAACTTTGCCAGGTGGTGATGACCACCGGGCGCTGCTTGAGTTCGATGCCGCTGTCGACAAGCGGGCCGACGACCGGCCTGCCGGTGTATTGGTTCCACAAAGAATGCGTCTGGCGGTCGAACATCAGCTTATTGGATCGGTACAGAAATCCCGATGAACCGAAAATCAGCGGTTTGCCGCGGCCCGGAACCTGTGTTTCAAATAGAATTCCTGAGCCGCACAGGGTGCAATACGCCAAGGCCACCGGAACCCCGCCAATCACCTCGTTAAACATCTCGTGCCAGCCCATGATCCGCAAAGGGTAAGCGCGCACGTCGCCATTGATCGAAACGCCAAAGACCAGATCATCGTCCTTAAGGTAATCCGCACGAACTGCTGAAATCAGCGCCGGATTGTCCAGCGACGGGATGCCGTCCTTGTGCACGCCACCCCATGCGATCTCTTCAAACCGTATCTTCATCTTGTCACGTTGAAGGTACTTTGGTTTCAGGAAGACGTCGAAATTCGTATCAATACCCAGAAGTACCTCGCGCTTGAACGGGATAAGCGAGGGGTGCGGGACGATTTGTGGGTTCTTTTCTTGCCACAACATCCAGTCAAACCAGTCTTGGCCGTTCCTCTCACCTGTCAGGGTCTGCATGACCTGCGCGATCTCGCTGCTGCGACGTCTGGCGTATCGCATACCGGTCAGCAAAGCGGGCACCACATCCGGGTTGCCGCGTTGGGCAAGAAAGGCCATTCCCTCCTCAAATTCTGCGTTGCTTCCGAACAGGGTGGAACGCACGGCATCAAGCACCGGATCTTGTTGTGCGGAAAGCGTTCCGGGTGACAATAGCAGGGCCCCCATTGATCCTGCGAATCTGCGACGGTTAATTGGCATGGCATCCTCTGGGCGATGTTCAGGGACATTGTGCACTCTTGATGCCTCACATGCATGCAACAGCCCCGTGATTAGACCGTGAGCCTGATGTATCAGGGGGCTTGCTGGTATCACTCTGCCAACAAAGCCCAATTTGCTGCATGTCTTGGCGATATTTTGCTGGTCAGTTGCACCCGGGAATCAGCTAAGTATCTTTCAGTTTTCTCGGTTTTCTTGATCAAAAGGCCAAAAAATCGTTAGTATTGGTGACGATTGCAGCGTTATCCCTACGTGACCAAAGGAAATTTTATTCCCATAGCACGTGTCGGGAACCGAGTAATTTCAGAATCTTGAACGACCTAACTGTATTGAATTATTTTTGAACTGAAACTCGCGCGAACGGGAGTAATTTGAAAATGCTATTTCTGCATCCTGATTTGCACGCCTGGATTCTCGTTGCCTGCGCGCGTCATTCACGTCCACGACCCAGTCGCGAGAACAATTTTACAGATATCCGACCTGGAGATCTGATTTGAAGGTCTCCCAAGATGACAAGCGGATCAACGGGTCGTTATTTTCGGCACGATGCGGTCCGTGTTTCGTCACGTCAGCGGGTAGGTGCGTCGCTGGCTTTCATGCTTCTGGCGCAAAGGTTTCCCGAGACGTCAATTTTAGTAACAGTTGTTCTCAACCACTCCCACAGGTTTGTTTGAGCGATTTTATCGTGCCCGTCTGGGGGAAACCGTGGTGGGGGCCGGGCAAAGGTTCATATTATGCGAGTTTTTGATGTTGCGTTGATAGGTGCTGGCCCCGCTAGCTATGCTGCTCTAACCGCCATGCGGGCGGTTTCAGGCTCGGTGGTGGTGGTCACAGGAGAGGCTTCCGAGCCATTTGAAGGCGGTCCAGCCAAGATGGTTTCCGTTGCGTATGAGCGACAGCAACCTGCGTTTATGACAGAATGCACGGATGTATCCGGGGATGCGCCCCCATTGTTTGTTGCCGCCGAAATAGGAGGGCTTGCCAACTATTGGGGCAGACAATTGCAAGTCTACAATAGCGAAGATTCTTGGGGACGCGGGCGGTATCTTGAGACGTGGACAGATTACGCCACCGCTTGTGACACCGTGCAAAGTGACCTTCAGGTCATTGGCGGCGCCAGGCTTGGAAATCTGGGTGATGGCCTGGAAAAAAGCGCCCCGCGTCTTTTGGCGGGGACGAAGGACGCCCCGGATATCGGCTTGGGGGCCATGGCACGGGCCGTTGAAAATCGCCTGCGCGAAATGCCAAGTGTAGAAGTTCGTGCGGGACGTGTGCAACGGATCGAAAACGACCAGAATTGCGTGAACTTGCAAATGGCGGATGGGACACGCGTTCAGGCCCGCCAAGTGTTCGTGGCGGCCGGTGTGCTGGGCACTGCAACTCTGCTTGCGCGTAGCTTGCCGCAGATCACCGAGATAGGTTTCGTAGACCACGCGCCACATACAATTAACTGCCTAAGGCTGGGTCGGGCGTTGGGATCGCCGCGGCATTACAGGAACCGCGGAAACTTCCACGCGCTGACACTCAAGCTGAAAAGAGAGGGACGGTGTGATCTTTTTGCGTCCGTTTACGCTGTTTCGCAGGCGCCGGTCAGCCTTGTGACGACAACTTTGGGTCTGGGCCCGCGCCTGCGCGGTTGGCGCGTGGGGCGTTTTATTGATTTCGTGCAACCCGTTCGGATTTGGACGCCCAAGACATTTGTGCAGTTTCGTTTCCAACCTCAGCAGAGTCAGATCGAAGTGACGCATGTACCGGAACCGGAACAGGATGACGGTCTACAGCAGCTGCTGCAATGGTTGGCCTCGCATCGCGTGCGCCACAATCTGGGTAGAACTGCGCCGGGTCAAGGGTTTCACTATCACAACCTGACCTTTGGGCCGGGTCGCGAGCCTGTGGATCAGTTGGTTGATACAGCGTTTCAACAGCGGGTTCGCGTGATTGATGCTTCTTGCCTAACGGAAATTGGTTGCGCGCCGCACACCCTGACCTCAATGGCGCAAGCCTATGGGCGTGTGCGTCACGACCTGGCCTCAACCGAGCGGGTCAGAGAGGCAATCTGACAGGGTCAGATCTGTTCGACCTTAACGGAGTCGACGCGATAGAACGCGACATAACCCTTGATCTCGCCCATTGCGGCAACCGGATCTTCATAGCTCCACGCTGCGTTTTCGGTCACCGAGGATTTGTTGACGATTGAGAAATGCGTTGCATCGCCCTTGTGCGGGCAATTCGTGATCTTATCTGTACGATCCAAAAACGCCATTCCGATGTCGACGCGGGGGAAGTAGATCACTGGGTCCAGATCACCTTCCAGCAGTTCCAGTGCATTCACGCTTTCGCCCAGAACGGCGCCCCCGGAACGAACACTCCATTTACCGGCTGCTTTGCGGATCGTTATCTCTGTCATCTCTGCTTCTTCCCTCGTCTTTTGTACGGATCACTCCTCTGCCCGGTTTATGTGACAGTTCAGTGTCAGATCGGCGCAGTTGCGGCATCCAACCACAGTTGAGCGTCATCGCCCAGCCTTGGCCGGACTTTTTCCGCAACGTCGCGGTGATATGAGTTCAGCCACGCGCGCTCAACTACCGTAAGCATATCAACCACTATCAGCCGCCGGTCAATCGGTACGTATGTAAGTGTCCGCCAGTTCAGCATCGAACGCTCGGTATCCGCAGTGGGTAGGGACGGGGCATCCTGCACCACTACAAGGTTTTCGATACGAATGCCGAACGCGCCTTCGCGGTAATATCCCGGCTCGTTAGATAGGATCATCCCCGGCTCAAGCGGCACGTGGCTGACTTTGGACAGTCTCTGCGGTCCTTCGTGCACGCTTAGGTATGCGCCGACCCCGTGGCCGACGCCGTGATTGAAATCCTGACCCGCCGCCCACAGGGGCGCGCGCGCGATACACTCGATGTCACGCCCGGTCAGACCGGCAGGCCAGCGCAACAAGGACATGTCGATCATCCCTTTCAGCACGCGAGTGAAACAGGCCTTTTCTACGTCGCCCACTACTCCGATCGCTATCGTGCGGGTGATGTCGGTTGTGCCGTCCAGATACTGTCCGCCGCTATCGAGAACCAACAAGTGACCATTCTCCAGCCGGCTGTCGGTTTCTTCGGTCACCCGGTAATGCATGATTGCACCGTTAGGCCCGGTTCCCGAAATTGTATCGAACGAGATGTCCTGAAGCGTGTTGTCCCGGCGGCGGTTTTCCTCCAGCTGCGTGACCACCTGAGTCTCTGTCACCGTTCCCGGGGCCTGAGTGTCCAGCCAGCACAAAGTCTCAATAACAGCCACTGCATCGCGCAGATGCGCTTCGGCACTACCAGCAATTTCAGCCGCGTTCTTGCGGGCCTTGGGAAGGCCGCAAGGATCACCCGCATCCAACATTTTTTCCCCTAGCACATCGGCAACGGCCTGCGGCAGGGTTCCCAAATCGACTTGTACCGTGCCGCTCAGATCCGCTGCTGACTCAAGAAATAATAGAGGGTCGTGAACCTGCACCTGCCCACCAAGATGATCGTCCAAGCCCGCCAGTTTTTGTGCCGCCATGAACAGATCAACTCGACCGTTGGCGTGCAGAATGGCAAATCCATGGGCAACCGGGTTATACCCGATGTCCGATCCGCGAATGTTAAGCAGCCACATGATCGAATCCGGCAAGGAAATGATCGCCGCCTCACACCCGTTCTGCTTTAGATCATCCGCCAGTCGCGCGATTTTGCTTGCTGCGGTTTCCCCGGCAAACTCAATTGGATGTGCCTTGACCGGATTTAACGGGGCCTCAGGCTGATCCGGCCAAACCCGATCCACCAGATTGTCACACCGAACCAGCTCGATGCCGCTCGCGTTCAACTCTTTCTTCAGGCTGGAAATCTGCCCGGCTGCATGCAGCCAAGGATCAAAACCAACCTTTCCGCCATTCGGCAGTTGCTCCTTGAGCCACGCACTAAGGCTGGTTTCGGGCCAGGGTACAGGCGTGAATTCTTCCGCAACTTGCGCCTTGACCTGGGTGCGGTATCGGCCATCGATGAACACACCCGCAATATCGGACAACGCCGCACAGAATCCGGCCGAACCGGTAAAACCCGTCAGCCATGCCAGCCGTTCATCGCGCGGGGCCACATACTCGCCCTGATGCGCATCTGCGCGCGGGATCAGGAAACCGTCCAGCCCATCCTTTGCCATCTGGGATCGCAAAGCGGCTAGTCTTGGCGGTCCCTGTTCCGGACGTGCGGTGACGGCAAAGGACTGAATCATGTGACACCTCTTGCAAACGGGGGACGCCCCATTTCTATCTTTTGAAAAATTCTCCTGCCGGAGGCAAGGCCAGCGTCAGCTGGCCTTCTTCATCCCCATCACACGCGCACGTGCCCGAGGATCGCTGTCGAACAGAGCCGCCAGTTGCTCGGTCATAGCACCCGCCAACTGTTCGACATCTGTGATCGTCACCGCGCGATCATAATACCTGGTCACATCGTGGCCGATACCGATGGCCAAAAGCTCGACCA
Organism: Ruegeria atlantica; assembly: GCF_013032505.1. GTDB lineage: Bacteria > Pseudomonadota > Alphaproteobacteria > Rhodobacterales > Rhodobacteraceae > Ruegeria > Ruegeria atlantica_F. Next base: position 1,062,689 of record NZ_WQCG01000001.1, on the reverse strand, counting down.
TCTTGCGCTTTTCGACCATTCCGATCACGTCACGCAGGTGTTTCTCCAGGTAATTCGCGGGGTTAACGCTGAGCGTTGAATCATCAACCGGCGCACCGTCCGAGATTACCATCAGAATCTTGCGTTGCTCACGCCGCGCCAGCATCCGGCGGTGTGCCCATTCCAAAGCCTCACCATCGATGTTCTCTTTCAGCAGGCCTTCTTTCATCATCAAACCCAAGTTGGGTCGCGCGCGGCGCCACGGGGCATCTGCACCCTTGTAAATGATGTGCCGCAGATCATTCAGGCGCCCGGGTTGCTGGGGGCGACCATCATTCAGCCAAGCCTCACGTGCCTGACCGCCTTTCCACGCCCGAGTGGTAAAACCAAGGATTTCGACCTTCACATTACAGCGCTCCAGCGTACGGGCCAAAACGTCGGCACAAATGGCAGCGATCGAGATCGGACGACCCCGCATCGAGCCGGAGTTGTCCAGCAACAGCGTCACCACTGTATCCCGGAACTCAGTGTCTTTCTCGACCTTGAAGCTTAGCGGAGTGGTTGGGTTCGCAACTACGCGTGCGAGACGACCCGCATCCAGAATGCCTTCCTCGCGATCGAATTCCCAGCTGCGGTTCTGTTGCGCCTGCAACCGCCGCTGCAATTTATTCGCCAAACGGCTTACTGCGCCTTTCAGCGGCTCAAGCTGCTGATCCAGGTAGGCGCGCAACCGTTCCAATTCGGCAGGCTCTGCCAGGTCTTCGGCTGCGATCTCTTCGTCAAAGGTTCCAAGGTAAACCTTGTAATCCGGGTCGGCTTCGGATGCAGGCGGCGGGGCAGGGGGTTCCAGTGGCGCCTCGCCATCAGGCATCTCGGCCTCTTCACCCATCTCATCTTCGGCCATCTCGTCCATCGAGACCTGGGCCTGGGACTGATCCTGCTGCTCTTCCTGAGTTTGCTCAGGGGTCGCGTCGGCGTCCTGTTCGTCCTGATCATCCTGACCGGTGCTGTCGGGATCGGGCTGTTCTTCGGCGTCGTCCTCAGCCTGATCTTCCTGATCTTCGTCCAGCTCATCCGGGTCTTCGCCCAACTGATCACCGTACCCAAGATCCTTGATCATCTGACGGGCAAACTTGGCGAATTCGGCCTGATCCGAAAGGATGTCCTGCAATTTTTCCAGCGTGCCACCAGCCTGCTCTTCGATGAACCCACGCCAGAGGTTCATGATGTTCTCGGCCGCAGGCGGCAGGTCGCGTCCGGTTGCCAAGTGGCGGATCAGATAACCCGCGGCCACCGACAAAGGGGCATCTGCGGGTTGCTTGCACTGGTCGTAACCGCGGCGCAGTGCCTCGTGTCCGATCTTTACATCAATGTTCGAAGCGGTGCCGGGCATGTCCCGCGCGCCCATTGCCTCACACCGGGCGACCTCCATCGCTTCATACAAGTCGCGCGCCATATCGCCCGGTGGCGCATAGCGGTTGTGCGTTGCATCGTCATGGTACTTGCGCTGCAGTGCCAAGGCATCCGCCGTTCCGCGCGCCAGCAGCACTTCTTCTCGCGTCATTCGGCGCGAGACCTGCGGCAAACGCATCGACTCGCCCGACAGCCCCGAGGGGTCGACCGTATAGCTTACAGACAGCTCTGGATCGTCGGCCATAACCTTGGTGGCCTCGGCCAAGGCCTTCTTAAACGGATCGGCGGGGTTGTCGTTTGGTTTAGACAATGAACGTACTCCAGATCATTGCTGCTAGGAAAAGTATTGCGTACTCCCAACGCAGCCGTATCAGGTGAACATATTGCGACGCCGTCATGTCTGAAGGCGCCGACTTTTTCCAACCTACTTTGTCAAATAGCCAAAATGAATCAAAAACGACCCAGATCGATGCTATGACAAAAAAGGCTTTCACCCCAAGCTTACGCTCGCTGCACTTTCCGGCAGTTCCTCATCAAAACAACGTTGATAGAACTCGGCCACGGTCTGACGCTCAAGCTCATCGCACTTGTTCAGGAAGGACAAGCGGAAGGCATAGCCTACATCGCGGAAAATCTCGGCGTTCTGGGCCCAGTTGATAACGGTCCGAGGGCTCATAACTGTGGACAGGTCACCGTTCATGAAGGCGGTCCGGGTCAGATCGGCAACAGTGACCATCTGGCTGACGGTCTTGCGGCCCTTCTCGGTATTGTAGTGCGGCGCCTTGGACAGAACGATCATCGTTTCGGCATCATGGCTGAGGTAGTTCAGCGTTGAGACCAGCGACCAGCGGTCCATCTGAGCCTGGTTGATCTGCTGCGTACCGTGATAGAGGCCAGTTGTGTCGCCCAAACCCACAGTGTTGGCAGTGGCGAACAGGCGGAAATTCGGGTTTGGTGTGATGATCTCGTTCTGGTCCAGCAGGGTCAGCTTGCCGTCATGCTCAAGCACGCGCTGGATCACGAACATCACGTCAGCACGGCCCGCGTCGTATTCGTCGAACACGATGGCAACGGGGTTGCGCAGCGCCCAAGGCAGGATGCCTTCGTGGAACTCTGTAACCTGCTTGCCGTCACGCAGTTTGATGGCGTCTTTACCGATCAAGTCGATCCGGCTGATGTGGCTGTCCAGGTTCACACGCACCGCAGGCCAGTTCAGACGGGCGGCGACCTGTTCGATATGGGTCGATTTGCCCGTGCCGTGATAGCCTTGGATCATCACACGACGATTGTGCGAAAAGCCTGCAAGAATCGCCAGTGTTGTCTCTGGATCGAACTTGTAGGTCGGGTCAATCGCAGGCACTCGGTCGCTGCGATCCGCAAAGCCTTTGATCGCCATGTCGGTATCAATACCGAACACGTCACGGACCGAAATTTCTTCGGTGGGTTTTGCGTTTACGTCGATCGATCCGTCAGCCATTCGCCTTGTCCTTATCCTTTGGCCCGCATTGCCGGGTTTGAACCCGTGTGTGGTGCAACATATTGCGGGCAAGGGCAAGGGAAAGCCGTGCTCGTAAGGCCTTAGGCGGATGTTTCTTTGAAACTGGCCTTATCGATATTGCGTCGGATGTCTCGGGCTATTCTTTCAAAACTTTGATAGCACGAATTTTGGGTCCAGAACGCCGCCAAGCAGTCCTGTGAAGCATTAATATTGCAATAGCAAGATATGATAAGTTAAATATGCACATATGATTGTGCAAAAACGGTTCCCGATTTTGTTTTTAAGAGTGTAGGTACAAATGTCGTTAGTAATCTCAGGTCCGACTTCTATCTCGATCCCCAGTGGGTCGACCTCGGTTATGCAGCAGTATACCACGACCAAAGCTGTGACGTGGAGCGTGACCGTAACTGGCGATGGCGGATTGGACCCTTCCGACTACACTGTTTCAATTTCACCTAGCGGAGTTTTGACCGTTGAGCTTACTGAGGGGGCAGACATCCCTCCGAATACGCAACTCACGGTTAGAATAGGGGCGACGACTGGGCAGCCAGGAGCCGGAAACAATGCCATCCTGAATGTGACAGTCGACCTTCCTGCTGGAACAGTGCCGTGTTTTGTAAAAGGCACTTTGATAGAAACCGAAAAAGGCCCTCGCCCTGTCGAAGAGCTGTCGGTTGGGGACAGGGTTCGTGTTTCTAGCGGCGAGCTACTGCCTGTCAAGTGGATTGGCAAAAAGACTATGAGCGCGGAAGCGTTGCAGCGAAACCCGCGATTGCGCCCTGTTTGCATCCAGAAAGGGGCAATCGGGGACGGTTTGCCTGATCGTGATTTATACGTGTCCCCACAGCATAGGATTGTTCTCGAAGGGTGGCGCGCTGAATTGCTGTTTGGAGAGCCCAGAGTTTTTTCTGCGGCAGTTCATTTGGTCAATGACAAAACCATTCGACAAGTGCGGTCTGATGAGGCCGTGACGTATTTCCACATTGCCTGTGATCGCCATGCCATACTGATGTCGCACGGTTTGCCGACAGAAAGTTTGTTTCTGGGGGACATGGCGCTTTTGTCATTCGATCGCGAAGATATCAACGAGCTCCGTATGCTATTCCCGGATCGTTTCAGCCCTGAACCGACTTCGGAGCAAACTCGTGTACGGTGCCTAAAACGCCCCGAAGCAGAGGCGCTTTTGGGCATGTACCGTCGATAAGCCGATTACTTGAAGTTCCTGCTGTCCTCGATTTGTTTCCAGGCCCAGACGACCTCTTGCAACTGCTCTTCCTGCGAGCGGTCACCGCCGTTCATGTCTGGGTGCAGAATTTTGATCAGCCTTTTGCAGGCTTTGCGCACCTTCGCCTCCAGACCTGCGCTTATCAAATGGTCCTCATAGGATGGCTCGCAAGTAAACAAGTGGGGGGTGTTCACGCCGATATGCTAGTCCGTATGACAGCTTCGACGTCTCGTCACTAGACCGAAACCTCTTCTTGCGGCGTTAAATGAAGAGCCAGGCAAAACATATTGCACAATCAGGCGTCTCGTGGCTTTAGTCGACGGCAACGAAAGGCTGACTTAATGACACAATCCGGAACGCAGAACGAAACTTTCTGGCAAAATTTTTATGACGGTCAGCTGAAAGATAACACCCTTTCGCCACCATCGCAGTTTGCGGCATTCATCGCGCAAGAATTGTCGTCTCGCAGCAGTATTATCGACGTTGGCTGCGGAAACGGCAGGGACACGATCTTTTTCAGTTTGTTGAACTTTGACGTTACCGGACTGGATGCTTGCGAGAAAGGCATCGCAGTAGCGCGCGCAAACGCCAATTCCTTTGGTTTCAAGGAGACGCAGTTTCATTGCAGCCTGGCTGCGTCGGATCGCCTGACATCCGAAATCAAAAAGCGTGAAGGTCAAGATCTTTGCATTTACGGGCGTTTCTTCCTGCACGCGATCACACAGGAAGAGCAAGATGAACTTCTGGGGCTGCTTTCCGAAACGTTGTCACCCGGCCAAAAAGTGGCATTTGAATACAGAACTCTGGAGGACAAAAACCTGCTTAAGGTGGCCTCACCCCATTACCGGCGGTATCAGTCGATGCATGATCTTGACGAACAGCTGAACGGCTTGGGGTTTGACAAGCTATACGGGACGCAAGGGCAGGGTCTGGCAAAATTTATGGATGAAGATGCTCATGTTGCTCGTGGCATTTATGTAAAGGCAGATCGATGAGCAGCGAGAATGCCGACCGGGCAGCATTTGACGCGCTTCGCGACGACTTGCTGGCGGCAATTCGCTTGGGAAAGCGACTGCGCCCACGGGTAGTTTTCCCGAAACTGGAAGCGGTTTTCAGTTCGGAATGGGAGGAAGACTGGCTCAGGCTGTCAATCTATTTCAACTGTGCTGGCCGATCCCGCCCGGCGAAAACATATGCGCAACTCATCCGTTTGCGCGAGATGTACCAAGAGCAGGGGCGGGATGAACAATTCGAAACGTTTTTTGCCGAACTCAACGAACTGATGTTCCCTGAATCGCTGACGTTCCATGGCTACTGCAGTACCTTTGCAGTTCAGGACACCGATCAGATGTCCCAGACTGTCGGGACAGTTCTAAAGCCTTTAGAGGCATTCGATTGCCCCTTCTTTCTTTACGCAGGTGCGCTTTTGGGGTTGGTGCGGGATGGGCAGTACATTGCGCATGATGACGACATTGACCTGGCTGTTTATCTGGGCGAGTGCACGGACGAAGAAGCCGCCAAAAAATGGCAGAAATACAAAGAAGATCTCTGCGCTGCTGGATTGGTGGCCTATGGGCCAACGTCCAACAATCCGCCGGTTTTCAAGGTGCAGAATGATCAGAATGTAACCGTGGACCTGTTTCCGTCATGGACAACGAAAACCAGATTTTCTGTTTACCCTTATTCATATCATGCAATGGATTCTGCAGATATTCTGCCGCTGAAATCTGACCTCCAGAGAACCAGAAACATGTTTGGCGACTATGAAATTCTGTTGCCAAGCAAGCCTGAGAAACTGCTGATCAGCAGTTATGGTGCCAATTGGCCGGTCCCCGATCCATTATTCAGGTTCAATTGGCGGCGGGCTCAAAGACAATTCAACATACTTTTCAATCAATCGTATTGCTGAATTTCTGCCTGTCAGATCCAATTTCGGCCGGATTTGGCGGACCAATTCCAGCCTGTGAGTCCGAAGAATTTGCTTCGGAAACGGCGTCCGGTATCCACCGGTCTCGCAATGGTGCAAAAAATCATGATCCGTCTGGCACTGGTTGATTTGACAACCACATCAGATACCCGCCCATCCAGCAATGGCTGGCGGGGTTAATCCGGCTTATTTGAAGTTCCGGCTGTCCTTGATCTGATCCCAAGCCCAAACGACCTCTTGCAGCTGCTCTTCCTGGCTTCGGTCACCGCCGTTCATGTCCGGATGCAGAACCTTGATCAGCTTCTTGTAGGCTTTGCGCACTTCGGCCTTGGTCCAGCTATCATTGGCTTCCAGAATCTCGATCGCACGGCGTTCGGTGGGGGGCAGGCGACGGCCGCCGCCGCCCGTGGTGCGGCCTTTGTTTTGCGTGCTGTTCGCGCCAAGCACCTGATGCGGGTCTTCAATGCCTAGACGCGCCCATGCGCGTGCTTCGGGATCACCCATCGGCTTGGTCTCACGCTCCCACACTTTGTCCTTGGACCGCTGCGCGTTTAGTTCGGCTTCCGTGGTGCCGTCGAAGAAGTTCCACTTATTGTTGTATTCGCGGACGTGCTGCTGGCAGAACCAGAAAAAGTCGTCCAGTACATCAGGCGCCTTGGGTGCACGGAACTTGCCGGGTTCGTTACATCCCTCGTGATCGCAGATACGTGTCGAGGTTTCAGACGCGCCGGACATACCCCGACGCCCGCGCGGGTTTTTTTTCTTGGCGCTGGAAACGGACATATCGAATCCGAAGGGGTCTGATTTCGTCATGCTCTGATCCTTACGAACACATCTTTTCGACTCGGAGGCAGCAGTTTAGTCTAAGCAGCCGAAAGTAGAAGAGGGGATGCGGTAAAATTTTCGCCGCTGAGCAAAAAAATGACTGTGACCGACGAGATCCGTACCCGCCTGCAGGCTGCATTTGACCCGCGTGAGCTGGAGGTCGTGGATGACAGCGAAAGCCACCGCGGACACGCGGGGTTTCAGGAAGGCGGTGAAAGCCATTTTAATGTCCGCATCCGTTCCAGTGCCTTTCAGGGGCAATCCCGCGTCGCCCGCCACCGCGCCGTGCATAAGGCGCTTGGCGACATTGTACCCCGCATTCATGCGCTGGCGTTGGACATTGATGACTGAACGGACCTATTTTTGCCGATGGTCAGGCGACCAGAGAAATGGCTCTGTTAACCGTGATCCCCTGGTTCACCGCGCGATAGGTGGGAAAAGGAAGTCGGTGCGTCGCATCAATTTCCCGCTGTATCCACTCCTGCTCCTCGAGTCGATGAAGAGACGTCGACAAGGCGCGATCTGAGATCGAGATCAGACCGGACTTGAGCGTCGAGAAACGTTGGGGCTTATCGGTCAGCGCCAGAATTGGGGCTGTCCAGCTGCGTCTGAGCAACGCGAAATCATTGTCCTCCGGCACGGCGTTTACGATCCGGCTGGCAGTTTCGGCCACTGAGGCGCCGATATGGGTCAGTCGAAATTCCGGGCGCAACGGATGGCCGTGGCCGGGATTTCGTTCCAGAAAACCCAGTTGAATCAAATGATCAAGGCTTTGGGCAAAAGCCGTTCTGCTGGCGCTTGTCGCCGCCAGTAGGGGGGCCTGTCGCCCCGGGGTTCCCGCGTGCATCAACGCCATAATGTTCAGAGACCAGGCGCGGGACGTAAGCTTGACAAGAATCGCTATGTCCATAAAGTATAGTTACTTTAATTTTTGCCAAAAGGATAGTTCAATGCCACTTGTTTCATTGGAAAACACAATCACGTTGGCCATGTCCGTGCGAGACAGACATGTCAGTGCCGACTGGTATCAAGCCAAGTTGGGGTTCGAACTGATCCACCATATTGACGAGGCCGGTTGGAGTGAGATGAAGACCAAAACCGAAGGTGTGACCTTGGGCCTGGGTGAGCAGGCCGAGCCTGCGCCGGGCAATACTGTGCCGGTGTTCGGGGTGTCGGATATTGCGACGGCGCGTCAGGCCCTCGAATCCTCGGGCGTCAGGTTCGATGGCGCGACAGAAACGATCGAGGGCATGGTCAGCACCGCAACGTTCTACGACCCGGACGGAAATGCACTGATGCTGGCGCAGGATCTGAGCCAAGCAGCAAGCGCTGCCGAGTAAAATTCAGCTGCAGGCTATGAAAACGCGGAGCAGACCGCTTAGGTCTGCTCTTTGTCCTTTTCGGACAGGTCTGTTGGCTTCAGGGTCAATGGCGGATCTTTGACCTCTTCTGAAATCGGTGCAGGCGCCTGCACTTCTTCTGGTCCGGGCACCGGCTGAGCCACGGCGGCATCATCGCTGTCTTCAACCGGCTCGCGCTCCGCAGAAAACTCAGCTGCAATCTCACGCCGAAACACCAGGACATTGCGCCAGTTCACGTTGGAACTGGTCAGCCCTGAGCGTTCCTCGCTTGGCAGAAGTTCCGCCCTTTGGTATTCCCAGCCATCCTGCCCCATCTGGTTCAGAATCTGTTCGATCGACACAGCAAACCGCCCTTCGGCAGTTTTGACGCCCTTGGCTTTTGTGCCTTTTTGCGGAGCGGGGACAACTTTGTATTCGTAGCGCTGCATCAGATTTTCCTGGTTGCCGATCCCACGCAATCTAACATGTTGTCGGGTTTCGAAAAGTCATCATCGCCCGGTGGGCAAATTCTGTGTCGTCTGTTGCGCTGAATGCGCGGGAACCGGAAAGGCCCGCGCTGCACGCGCGGACCAAGCCGCAGAAGTTTCTCGAACCGAAAAGACTACGAGCCCAGCTTCTTGCTGACCAATTCGTTTACGGCCTTGGGGTTCGCTTTGCCGCCGGTCGCTTTCATGACCTGGCCGACAAACCAGCCGGCCAGTTTCGGGTTCACCTTGGCCTTTTCGACCTGCGCCGGGTTGGCGGCGATGATCTCATCCAGCGCGGTTTCAATCGCACCCGTATCGGTCACCTGCTTCATGCCGCGTTCTTCGACAATTTGCGCCGGGTCCCCGCCTTCGGTGTAGACGATCTCGAACAAGTCCTTAGCAATCTTGCCGGAAATCGCATCCGAAGAAATCAGGTCGATGATCCCACCCAACTGCGCGGGGGATACCGGCGAGTCGGTGATGTCGTGATCTTCTTTCTTCAAGCGACCGAATAACTCGTTGATCACCCAGTTCGCAGCGAGTTTGCCGTTGCGGCCCTTGGCGACCTCTTCGAAATAGGCAGCCGATTCAACCTCAGCCGTCAGGACGGATGCGTCATAATCTGTCAGACTGAACGCGCTGATAAACCGAGCCTTTTTGTCGTCGGGCAGTTCGGGCAATTTGGCAGCGATGTCGTCGACCCAAGCCTGCTCAATCTCCAACGGCAGCAGATCAGGGTCGGGGAAATAGCGGTAGTCATGCGCCTCTTCTTTGGACCGCATTGACCGTGTTTCACCCTTGTCCGGGTCATACAGGCGGGTTTCCTGATCAACCTTGCCGCCGCCTTCGACGATGGCAATCTGACGGCGGGCTTCAACTTCAATCGCCTGCTGGATAAAGCGCATCGAGTTCATGTTCTTGATCTCGCAACGGGTGCCCAAATGCGAGAAGTCCTGCGTTTCCTGGTATTTCTCATACGCGCCCGGCAAACAGATCGAGACGTTCACGTCCGCCCGCAGGTTGCCGTTCTGCATGTTGCCATCACAGGTGCCCAAATAACGCATGATCTGGCGCAGCTTGGCGATATAGGCGGCGGCCTCTTCGGGGCCACGGATGTCGGGGCGGCTGACGATCTCCATCAGGCAGACGCCCGTCCGGTTCAAGTCAACAAAGGACATATGCGGGTCCATGTCGTGGATCGATTTGCCCGCATCCTGCTCCATGTGGATGCGTTCGATGCGGACCATGCGCGCGGTGCCGTCACCCATTTCGACCAGCACTTCGCCTTCGCCCACGATGGGGTGGTAGAGCTGGGAAATCTGGTAGCCCTGCGGCAGGTCGGGGTAGAAATAGTTCTTGCGGTCAAAGGCGGACTTCAGGTTGATATCCGCCTTCAGGCCCAGCCCGGTGCGCACCGCCTGTTCCACGCAGTATTCGTTGATCACCGGCAGCATCCCCGGCATCGCCGCGTCCACAAAGGCCACGTTCGAGTTCGGCTCGGCCCCGAATTGGGTCGATGCACCCGAGAACAGCTTGGCATTGGATGAGACCTGAGCGTGCACCTCCATCCCGATTACCAGTTCCCAGTCGTGCTTGGCCCCGGCAATGGTTTTGATTTTGGGCATTTCGTATGTCAGGTCGAGCATGGCGCGCCTCATTTCCGCAGAAGTCTAAGCCTGCGTATTAGGCCCGGCAGGGGCTAGGGGCAAGGGGGAATCAGTGCCCGGACAGCTGCAAACCCGTCGGAGTAAAGGTCACATCCAATCCGCTGCGCAGCTCATCCCGGAACAGATCGCCAATCGCGCGCAGGGCATCCCGCTGCCCACGAGCCGCGAACCGTTCGGGCGAATTGATCCTAACACTGTTGTTGAACCCATTCGCCGCATGCGCCCAGATCAATGGGTGCAGTTCGGTCAGGTGATCGCGGATCAACCAGTTTGCGGCCTCATTTATCTGGCTACGGACCAGATCGGCCTTGTCGTTTTCGCCGGCGCCGTTCTGAATCGTTATGGCACAGTAAGCCGACAGCATATTGACGGTTTGCTGGTCGGGACGCTGGCGCAAAATATCATGCATGCCTTCAAGGAAGAATTCGACATCCAGCCGCGCGCAGGCTTCTTCGTCCAGGGCGATCGCGTCGAACTGAACCCACGTGTAACCCCCAGCCCCCCAGATATCCTGCGTCTGGGCCGCCATGCGCAGCGCCTGGACCTCAAGCTCGCCGTAGCTGCCAAACCAGCGCGGCAGCAGGTGCGTGCCCATCGCACGCAAGTGCCGATGGTTCATCGGGTCGAGTTTGATCAAACGCTCGTATTCATCCGCCACCCGCGTGCCGGGCCTGCGCTGACCCGCCAAAATTGCGCAGCCGGTCGAGGCGACAATAGGACTGTCTGATGCGGCCTTTTGGCATTTGGGCAGGATTGCAGCTGCCCGGTCGAAATGGGCGGCGCAACGGGATTGGTGCAGAGAGGGCAGGGTTGCCTCGTTCGTGGTGCCACGCCAGGCCCATGCCAAATCAATATGCGCCAGTGCGACGACCAATGCGATCATCGGATCGCCCGAATGCGCGCGCATTTCGTCTTCCAACTCGGAAATGCCACTCAGGACATCAAATTCTGAAAGTGCTTTGGCATCGGACAGGGCGTGTTCCGCCGCCAGAACCACATCGGCCCGTGCGCCAAATGCGAGCAGCTCGGCGACAGGCATCCCGTCGGGGGCAGCCTTTCGAGCCGCGTCCGCCTTGTGCATCAGGTCGGACAATTCTGCCCAACGATCCTGTCTGGCCAGGAAACGCCCCTTTTCAATCGAGCTTCGCCCGATCTCATCCTGAGCCTGGACATCTGCTAACGGGATATTGAGTTGCCCGTGATCGGGCAAAACAGAAGAAACAGCCGGATTGGCAAAATGCGCGCCGGATGCGTCGGGACGAACAATAGAAGATTGGAAACGGGACAAACGGTCCCTAAAAAACCGGAACATGGTGGCACTCGAAACAAACAAAACAGGTACTTCGACTTGAAAGTTTTGCCGCAATCGGTCTCAAATACAAGCTCTTTGGAATTAATTGGTTATTTTCTGTGTCTAATTTTTCTGAAATTTTCCCATTGTTTCAAAATGTAACAAAGTGATGACGTTCAACTCGAAAACCAGCCTGTTGCAGGACCTGTTCGAATTCTCTGTGGTGCGGAGACGACTCATCCGGCAGCCGAATTCGCTTACCAGAGTTCAAGACCAATGAAACGCGCACCGAAAAGTCCCAACGCGTGTCGAAACGGACATAGTCGATGTTTGAACAATCCACTTCACCTTCGCGGGTGCCTGTAAACCAGCGCAGTTTGTTTCGATCCAGACGCAACCCTGCGCTGGTGTTCTGAGCGACGTCCCAAAGGGCAGGTAGAGTTGGCAGCGCCAAAAGCGCCATCAGCCACCATGCTGCGTCATAAAGGATCACAAGGGCAAGAAGTGCTGCATATATACAGATCAGGACGCCGACGGTGCGCGGCGCCCTGTTGTTTCGCGTGAAAGTGAACTCTGTCATGCGTTTAAGATGCGAGATACCATCTCCGTCGTGTCCCGCGAGAGGTCGGGCGTTTCGGCGATGCGGGTTAGCTGTGCGCGTATCAGGTCCTGGCGAACCGCGTCATACCGCTTCCAGGTCTGAAAGGCGGAACACATCCGCGCAGTGGTCTGCGGGTTGACCGGGTCCAGTTTGATCAGCCAGTCGGCCAACAGCGCGTAGCCCGCTCCATCTTCGCGGTGGAAACCTGCGTGATTCATTGCCAGCGCCCCCATCACGGCCCGGAATCGGTTGGGATTCTTCCAGTTGAAGTCCGGATGCTCGGTCAGGGCGCGGGCGATGTCCGCCGTATCCTCTGGCGAGGCCATTCCGACCTGCAGGCCGAACCACTTGTCCATCACCAGCCGGTCGTGCTGCCATTGATCATAGAAAGCAGCCAGTTCAACCTCGCCTTTGCCTGCGCGCAGCAGACAGGACAGCGCACTTAGTTGCTGCGTCATGTTGCCAGCGGCAGCGTATTGTTCGGCCGCCATTGCGCCACTGTCTAGCCGCGAGGTCAGGGCCAGAGCGGCGTTGCCAAGCGAGCGTTTTCCAGCTTGGTCGGCATCGGGAGAGTACGGCGCCTCGATCAGAGTTTCGCTGTGCAGACGTGGCAAAAGATCCTGAACGTGCTGCGCTGTTGCCTGCCGTAGTGTTTCGACCGCTGTCCAGATCGCCACCGGGTCGGGTGTTTCAGCTAGGTCGAACAACGCGGCGGCCAGTTCGGATTGCGTTGGCAGGCCCAGCATCAGGGCGCGATAAGCCGGGTCCAGATCACCGTCGCGCAGAACAGCCAACACCCCGTCCAGATAATCCGCACTCGGGGCGGCGTCCTCAAGGATCATGCGCAGCAAAGTGTCCTGCGCAAGTGATCGTCCGGCCTGCCAGCGATTGAACGGATCGGTGTCGTGCGCCAGCAAAAAGGCCCGCTCGGCATCGGTGTGATCATGTTCAAGGATTACGGGGGCCGAGAAATCGCGTAGGATCGAGGCGACAGGCTTGGCCGCCAAACCGGTGAACTGAAAGCTTTGTTCAGCTTCGGTCAGCTCAAGAACTTCGGTTGCGCGCACTTCGTCTCCATTAGGACCAAGCAGGCCGACGGCCACAGGGATCACTTGCGGCAGTTTTTCGGATTGGCCGGGCGTTTCTTCTGTACGTTGGGCAAGGGTCAGCGTGTAGGTGCCGTCATTCCAATCTTCGGTCACTGTCACACGCGGCGTACCGGACTGACTATACCAGCGTTTGAACTGGCCCAGGTCGCGACCAGTGGTGTCCTCGAACACTTTGATCCAGTCCTCGATGGTGCAGGCCTGACCGTCATGACGATCGAAATACAGATCAAGTGCCTTGGCATAAGCTTCGTCGCCAACTAGACTTTTCAGCATGCCGATAACCTCGGCACCTTTCTCGTAGACGGTCGCGGTGTAGAAATTGTTGATTTCCTGAAAGCTCTCGGGCCTTACGGGATGCGACAGGGGCCCGTTATCCTCGGGGAATTGACGCGCACGCAGATCGATGGCGTCTTCAATCCGTTTAACCGGGGCCGAGCGCATGTCTGAAGTAAACTGCGCATCCCGAAAAACGGTCAGGCCTTCTTTCAGGCACAGCTGGAACCAGTCGCGGCAGGTGATGCGGTTGCCGGTCCAGTTGTGAAAATACTCATGCGCGATGATCGCCTCGATCCGCTCGAAATTGGCATCGGTCGAGGTTTCGGGGCTGGCCAAAACGGCCGAAGAGTTGAAGATATTCAACCCCTTGTTCTCCATCGCGCCCATGTTGAAATCGTCCACGGCCACGATATTGAAAACGTCTAGATCGTATTCGCGGCCATAGACGTCCTCGTCCCATTTCATGGACTTCTTCAGTGCTTCCATACCGAAATCGCATTTGCCTTCGTCACCGAGACGGACCCAGAGGTTCAGCTCCACATCGCGACCCGACATGGTGGTGAACTGGCCGGGATGGGCGATCAGTTCGCCCGCGACCAGCGCGAACAGGTAAGCGGGTTTGGGCCACGGATCGGTCCATTCTGCCCAGCCTTCACCATTGCCCGAAGGGTTGCCGTTGGACAGCAGCACAGGAAGGTCGCCGTTGATGCGCACGGTAAAGGTGGACATTACATCGGGGCGGTCGGGGTAGAAGGTGATCTTGCGGAACCCTTCCGCCTCGCACTGGGTGCAGTACATGCCGTTCGACATATAAAGCCCTTCGAGGGCGGTGTTGTTGCCGGGATCGATCTCGACCTCGGCCTCCCAGACAAATGGCGCGCCGGGCACGGCAGCTGTCAGGCCCTTGTCGGTGACCTCGGGAGTGATGTCCTTGCCGTCGACCGATGCTCGGATCAGCGTCAGGTCTTCACCATGCAGGAAGAATGTCTTGTCGCTCGCATCCGGGTTTGGGCGGAACGCTATGCGCGATGTGACGCGGGTTGCGTGTGCGGCAAGATCGAACGTCAGGTGCACACTGTCCACCAGATAACCAAAGGGCGTGTAGTCTTTCAGATAGATCGTCGTGGGGGCAGCGTCGCGCATCAGGGGCCTCGCATGATTTCGTGTTTGCGCGAACGTATGGGCTGTGGCGGTTGGCTGCAAGCGGTGCCGGGTGCGCTTGAACATACCCTGATCCTGTTTTTGGTAAGTCTTTTTGACCGCGACGCTGCGACGCAAGTTGCCTATCGGAAACTTTCGCCCTAAATGCTGGCGGCATACAGTCGTGCACATTCCCGGGAGAGAAAAAATGAGCAGCAGACAGGCGCGCAGCGGATTGCAGGTGGACACGGTATTGGCTGAGTTTATCGAAGGCCAAGCCCTGCCGGGTACAGGTGTTACAGCGGATGTTTTCTGGGATGGTATGGCGCGCATCGTCGCCGAACTTGGTCCCAAGAACCGCGCGTTTCTGTCCAAGCGGCAGGACATTCAAGGCAAGGTTGATGCATGGCATCTTGAGCGCCAGGGGCAAGAACATGACGCCGAGGCCTATCAGGCGTTCCTGCGCGAGATCGGCTATCTGGTCGAAGAAGGTGCGGATTTCCAGATTGAAACCGCCAATGTCGACCCCGAGATCGCGTCGACCCCCGGTCCGCAGCTTGTGGTTCCGATCACCAATGCCCGCTTTGCTCTAAACGCAGCAAATGCACGTTGGGGCAGTCTGTATGACGCGCTCTATGGAACGGACGCGATGGGTGATTTGCCCGCTGCTGGTGGTTACGATGACGCGCGCGGCGCACGTGTGATCGCATGGGCAAAGGGGTTTTTGGACGACGCTGCCCCTTTGGCAAGCGGTTCGTGGGCGGACGTGTCGGAACTGCGCGTTGAAAACGGCGCGCAGGTGCCTGCGCTGGCGGATGCATCGCACTTTGTCGGCTATGGCGGTTCAGCCGAGAAACCTGATTTCGTGCTGCTGAAAAACAACGGCCTGCATATTCGTATCGTGATCGATCCATCCAGCAACATTGGTGCAACCGATCCGACAGGAATTTCCGACGTCTATCTGGAGTCTGCGCTTTCAACTATTATGGACTGCGAAGACTCCGTCGCCTGTGTTGATGCCGAAGACAAGGTTGTCGCCTACGGCAATTGGCTGGGTCTGATGAAAGGCGACCTGACCGAAGAGGTGACGAAGGGTGGCAAGACCTTTGTCCGTAAACTGGCTGACGATCTGGTATATACAGCCGCAGATGGCACGACGGGCTCGTTGAAAGGTCGATCACTTATGTTGGTCCGGAATGTGGGCCACCTGATGACCAACCCAGCTGTTCTGGACGGGGACGGCAATGAAATCGGCGAAGGGTTGATGGATGCGCTCTGCACAACGCTGATCGCCATGCACGACCTGCAGCGCGAGGGTGGCAACTCGGTCAAGGGCTCAGTCTATGTGGTGAAGCCCAAGATGCATGGGCCTGCTGAAGTCGCTTTCTCGGTCGAGATTTTCGACATGGTCGAAGACATCCTTGGGCTGCCGCGCAATACCGTAAAGCTGGGCATCATGGATGAGGAACGCCGCACGTCGGCCAACCTTAAGGAATGTATCCGTGCTGCAAAATCGCGTGTGGCCTTCATCAATACCGGCTTCCTTGATCGGACCGGTGATGAAATTCACACCTCGATGGAAGCTGGCCCGATGCTGCCCAAAGGCGACATCAAGAATACGCCTTGGATCGCATCCTACGAGGATCGGAATGTCGATATCGGTTTGGCCTGCGGCCTGAAGGGCAAGGCGCAGATCGGCAAAGGCATGTGGGCGATGCCCGACAGAATGGGCGACATGCTGGAACAGAAAATCAGCCACCCGAAATCAGGTGCGACGTGCGCCTGGGTGCCGTCGCCGACAGCCGCAACACTGCACGCAACGCACTATCATAAGGTCGATGTACTGGCGCGACAGGATGAACTGGCCGCTGGTGGTGCTCGTGGAACTCTGAACGACTTGCTGACCATCCCGTTGCTGGGCGGTCGTAACCTCAGCGAAGACGAGATCGCGCGTGAGATCGAAAACAACGCGCAGGGCATTCTGGGATACGTGGTGCGCTGGGTCGATCAGGGTGTTGGCTGTTCGAAAGTGCCGGACATCAACGATATCGGCCTGATGGAAGATCGCGCGACCTGCCGGATTTCGTCTCAGGCTCTGGCCAACTGGTTGCACCATGACACTGTCTCGGAAGAGCAGGTTATGGCCGCCATGCAAAAAATGGCCGCTGTGGTGGATCGTCAGAACGAAAATGACGCAGACTATCGCCCGTTGGCCCCCGGTTTCGATGGAATTGCTTTCCAAGCTGCCTGTGATCTGGTCTTCAAGGGGCGCGTGCAACCCTCGGGCTATACCGAGCCGGTTCTGCATGCCCGCCGTCTGGAACTGAAAGCCAGCCTTTAAACCATAAGGAACGATAGGACACGAAATGGCAGTTTCCCTCCGCAAAGCCCGCACCATCATCCGCAAGACCCTTGAGAAGGGGCGCGAGATGGAGTTGAAACCCCTTTCCGTCGTCGTTCTGGATGCAGGCGGTCATGTTATTGCGTTCGAACGCGAAGACGCCGCCGCACCTGGTCGGTTTGCGATCGCGCATGGCAAGGCCTATGGCGCGGTGATGCTTGGTATGGCGGGCACGGCACAGATGCAACGGGCAGAGGCACAGGCCTATTTCATGGCGGCCGTGAATGGCGTTTACGGCGGCCAGGTTGTCCCGGTTCCGGGCGGTGTGTTGCTGCGCGACAAAAAGGGCGCAGTGATCGGCGCGGTCGGCGTGACCGGCGATACATCCGACAATGACGCTGCCGCCGCATTGGCTGGGATCGAAATCGCTGGCTTGATTGGCGAGATCTGAACCACGTGATTACTGGAGAGCCCGTTCGGCTCTCCAGCCCTTGCTGGCGTTCGTGTAAGTCCTGAAAACGTGCAATGGCCAAAGTGCCAGACACAGCGCTTTCGAATTCTAACTTGTGCACGGCTGAACAAGAACTTGCGCTGACACGCAGAGCCTGTGCTATTGCGCGCTGTTCTCACTGCCGATAGTTTTTGAAAGTAAACAAGAAACGCAGGAACGCAGTATGTCTCGACCCGTCGTCGGTATCATCGGCAATTCGTATTTGATGAATGATCAATATCCGACCCATGCCGGTGGGACGATGAACTCGGACGCGGTTGCGAATGTGTCGGACTGTCTGCCGCTGTTGATCCCGGCTGATCCGCGCTATGTCTCGGTTGATGAGCTGCTCGAGGTCTGTGACGGATTTCTGCTGACGGGTGGGCGCCCGAATGTCCACCCTGAAGAATACGGCGAGCCCGCAACCGAGGCCCATGGTGAATTTGACCGGGCGCGCGACGCGATCACATTGCCGCTGGTGCGGGCTTGTGTGGAACGCGGCCAGCCCTTTTTTGGCATCTGCCGAGGGTTCCAGGAAGTCAACGTGGCGATGGGCGGCACCCTGTATCCTGAGATCCGCGAACTGCCGGGACGGATGAACCACCGGATGCCGCCCGACGGCACGTTGGAAGAGAAATTCGCTTTGCGTCATGTTGTTGCGCTGAATGAGGGGGGGATATTCCACCGCCTGATGGGCGCCACCGAAGTGATGACGAACACCTTGCACGGGCAGGGCATCAAGACAGTTGGGCACCGGGTCGTGATTGATGGTCACGCTCCTGACGGAACGCCCGAGGCGATCTACATCAAGGACGCTCCCGGATTTACGTTGTCCGTTCAATGGCACCCGGAATGGGACGCGGAAAATGACCCTGTGTCACGCCCTTTGTTCCAGGCGTTCGGTGCTGCTGTGCATGCTTGGGCAACCGGATCGGATAAGGCGTTGTTTCAACAATCCGCGTAACTCCTGCGCCGATCCGGGAGAGAGGGTCCGGACCGACGCAGCGCGATCAAACCAGCAGATTGAACTGATTGATCAAAGGCAGGGTGCGCGCGCGCTCACCCGTCAGGTCAAACAGGGCATTGCCAAGCGCGGGCATGGACGGAGGCGTCCCCGGTTCGCCCACGCCACCCAAATGGTGGTTGGTTTCCAGTATCTTTACCTCTGTCACAGGAGCGGTGTGCATCCGCAGGGCGTCGTAATCGGGGAAATTGTACTGTTCGACTTCACCGTCCGAAAATGTGATCTCACCCATAACCGCCGCCGACAGGCCATAGATCATGCCGCCGAACATCTGCGCCTCGACCGTGCCGGGGTCCAGGGCCAGCCCGACGTCACAGGCGATCCAGGCCTTGGCGATGCGGATGGTGCCATCCTCGTCGACGACCTCAATCACCTGTGCAACAGGGGTGCCAAAGCTGTAGGTCATCGCCACACCGCGCCCGACACCATCAGGGGTTTCTCCGGTCCAACCTGACATCTCTTTCACAGCTTGCAGGCAACCTGCAGATGGCGCGTGTTCGGCTTTGGCCAGCTCCAAGCGGAACTCCAGCGGATCTCGTCCTGCGGCATGGGCCATCTCATCCATGAAGGTCTCGTGGAAGAAGCCATTGTGGCTGTTCCCGACCGAGCGCCAGAAACCGACCGGAATATCCAGATCTGCGATGTGCCCGCTCATGCGGTAGTTTGGCACCGCGTAAGGTTGGTTAAAGAACCCTTCGACCAAAACCTTGTCGGGGCCTCCGCCCGGTATGCCCGTATAGCGCTGGACTGCCTGTTGTGTGCAGGATTGAGCGGCGACCTTGCCGTCAATCAGAACGGCCTGACCGTCTTTCACCGCGCCGCGCATGCGGGCCATCGCGCCAGGGCGATAATAGTCGTGGCGCATATCCTCTTCACGGCTCCAGGTGGTCTGGACGGGGACGCCGGGTATGGCCATTGCGACTTTTGTCGCGATCTCGCCAAAATCTAGCTCGCCCCGGCGACCAAAACCTCCACCCAGATAAGTGGTGTGGACCTCAACGGCCTCTTTATCCAGATTGGCGGTATTGGCCGCGCGTATCTGAATAAGTGTCGGTGCCTGGTTGCCGCACCACAACTCCAGCGCCGAGCCAGTAAAAAGCGCGGTGGCGTTCATCGGCTCCATTGTTGCGTGGGCCAGATAGGGCACCGTGTATTCAGCCGTGACCTCGGTGGCACCGTCGGGCAGGGTGTCCACATCCCCATCATCACGCATTGTCGAATTGGGTGACGCGTCGAAAGCCTTTGCGATTTCTGCAAATACAGCGTCGGTTTCCGGTGGGTAGGGCGCATCGCCCCAGTCCACGTCAATTGCCTCGACCGCCTGGATGGCCAGCCACGTGTTGCTGGCAACCACAGCCACGCCATTGCCCAAATCAACCACCTTTTCCACGCCCGACATCTGCTCGGCTGCGCTGGCATCAAAGCCCTTCATCTCGCCGCCCAGTTTGGGATTGATGCGGACCGAGGCAAATTTCAGACCCTCGGGGCGCACATCAATACCGAATTCGGCTGTTCCGGTTGATTTGCCGACCACATCGACGCGCGGCAGGTTCTGCCCGAGCAAACGCCAGTTGGACGGATCACGCAGCTCGACCTGCGGAGGTTCGATCTGACCCGCGGCTTCCGCCAGTTCGGTGTACGGAATGCGAGTTCCATCAGGCGCAATCACCGCGCCGTTTTGAGTTTTCAGTTCTGAACGATCCACGCCCAGCCGATCGGCTGCTGCCTGCTTCAACGTTTCGCGTGCGGTTGCTCCCGCCTCGCGCATACGTTCGAACCCGTCCTTCATCGAAGTCGACCCGCCAGTGACCTGCAAGCTCAGCGTTCGGCCAAGAACGCCCAGAGCCTCACCGAGATTGTGCTGGAAGTCAGAGATGTCATAGCCCTTGTTCGGCAACCCCTCACCAACAAGTGCCGAGTTATAGTAGGCCGCAGCGGCTGGCCCATGCAGAACACGGATCTGGTCCAACTCCACGTCCAGCTCTTCGGCGATCAATGCCGCCCATGTGGTCATCACGCCCTGTCCCATCTCGGCTCGCGGTGCGAATAGAGTGACGCCTTGCTGGTCGATTAGAACAAAGGGGCTGAGTGCGGTTTCGCCCTCTGCTGGTTTCAGCGGATTGGCGGCCGGACGGCTGACGTAGTAAGCGCCAAAGGCCACGCCCCCGACAATCGCTGCTGAGCCGATCAAGAAAGTACGACGGAGGATTTTTCCAACGGATGCCATCGTTTATGCCTCCTTCAGCTTGGATGCAGCGTCGTGGATAGCTGCGCGGATGCGGGGGTAGGTGCCACAGCGACACAGGTTGCCTTGCATGGCATCATCGATTTCCGTGTCTGAAGGTGCAGGGTTTTCTGCCAACAGAGCGGCAGCCTGCATGATCTGGCCTGACTGGCAGTAACCACATTGCGCTACCTGATGATCCACCCAGGCCTGTTGAATTGCAGTCATCGCGTCCGGCGTGCCGATCCCTTCAATCGTGGTAACATCCCCCCAGACATCTGACAGCGCCACCTGGCATGACCGAACAGCTTCGCCATCAATGTGCACTGTGCATGCCCCGCAGGCAGCAACGCCGCAGCCGAATTTGGTGCCCGTCAGTCCGACTTCATCACGCAGAACCCAAAGAAGGGGTACGTCATCGGGAAGGTCGATTTGGTGTTGGTTTCCGTTGATCTTCAAGTCGGTCGCCATGGCGCACCTCTCGTAGCTGTGGCTGGTTTCTGACATAATTGGTGAAAAATGTCAGTATGTCAATTGACAAAATGAACAGAAAATGTCACGAGTTTAAGAATGGCAGATACAGCAGAAGATTCACGGCAGCAGGCGATCCTGAACTCAGCCTTTCAGGCCTTCGCCACCTATGGATTCCGAAAGACCTCAATGGATGACATAGCGCGGGGCGCGAGAATGTCCCGACCGGCCGTTTATCTGCATTTTAAGAACAAAGAAGCGATCGTCACCAGGCTGACCGAGCATTACTATGCCGAGAAGATCGCCGCCGTCGCTGCGGCTCTGACTGTGTCGGGTTCGGTTTCGGACGTGTTGAAGGATGCCGTTCAAGCCCAAACCGAGGGTATGGCAATGATCCTTGCATCGCCCCACGGACTTGAAATGCTGGATGCGACCAAGTCCATGTCGTCAGACATCATTTCGCAAGGCGAGGCTGAACTGGCCCGCCTGTATTCCGAGTGGTTGACACGCGAACATAAAGCCGGGCGCGTCAGATTACTGGCGGATGCCGACGAGACGGGCAAAACAATAACGGCTACTCTTAAGGGGCTGAAGGCAAGCGCCATTGGCGCAGAGGAATACGAAACCCGTGTTGCCCAGTTTGCCGCGCTGATAGGAGCTGGATTAGAGGTCAGGTAACATGCTGGCGCACCTTGTATTCTGGCGCGTCCCATAGCCGGTTCTGCATGATATCTGTCAGGATCTCGGCCGCGTTTTCCACATCCTGTTCATCTATGTAAAGCGGCGTAAAGCCAAACCGCATGATGTCAGGCGCCCGGAAGTCCCCGATCACGCTGCGCGCAATCAGGGCCTGCATAGCGGCATAGCCATCGGCAAATCGGAAAGACACCTGACTGCCGCGCTCGGCGGGATTGCGCGGGCTTGCCAGTTGCAGGTCGGGGCAGGCGGCTTCGACCCGTTTGATGAACAGCTCTGTCAGCTCAGTTGACTTGGCTCGGACGTCCCGTATGTCGGCCATATCCCAAATGTCCATCGCAGCCGACAAGGCAGTCATCTGAAGGATAGGAGGGGTTCCGACGCGCATTCTCTCGATGCCATTACCGGCGCGGTAGTCCAGATCAAAGGCAAAAGGCGCTTCGTGGCCCAACCACCCAGACAATGCGGGGCGTACCTGGTCCGTCAGACGTGGGGAGACATAGATGAATGCGGGTGCTCCTGGCCCGCCATTCAGGTATTTGTAGGTACAGCCAACCGCGAAATCTGCATTACACCCCGCCAGATCGACGGGAATTGCACCAGCTGAATGGGCCAGGTCCCAAACCGTAACTGTGCCGTTTGCATGGGCCAGTTCCGTAAGTGCCTTCATGTCATGCATCCGGCCCGAGCGATAATCTACCTCGGTCAGCATCAGAACGGCGACATCTTCGGTCACATTGGCCGCGACATCCTCTGGCGCTACAACGCGCAATTCATATTCCGGCCCGAGCGAGCGCAGCAGGCCATCCACCATATATAGATCGGACGGGAAATTACCGCTGTCTGACAGAACGACCTTGCGATCCGGGCACAGTTCCAGCGCCGAGGCGACGGCCTGATAGACTTTGATCGACAGAGTGTCGCCGGTAACGACACTGCCGGGTTCAGCGCCAATCAGCCGCCCGACACGATCACCTAAGCCGGTCGGCAATGCCATCCACCCGGCCTTGTTCCAGCCGGTGATCAGCATCTGCCCCCATTCCTGAACCATCATGTCATTAACCCGATCTCCGGCCGCTCGGGGCAGCGGCCCAAGCGAGTTGCCGTCCAGATAAACGACACCTTGAGGAAGATTGAACATGGCTTTGGTCGCGGCAAAGTCGGTCATCGTGATCCTGTGAATATGTTGTGCAAGTGCAGATGCAAAATGGCTATCTGATCCAAATGCAGCTGTCCATCGTCGAAGAGCTTCACCGCAACCGAGTCTATCCGCGCGCAGATTGCTCGGCTGCGACCAACTGTGATTTTGCTATTCCCGGCAAAAAGCGGTAGGTCATCGGGCAAAAGCGACATTTTTTCCTGCCCGGATACGAAAGACTGCCTGACATGCAAAAAATCGACATCCCACCGGTGTGGCTGCTGGGCTTTGCTGTGGTTGCATGGCTGCAGGCGCGGCATATGCCGATGGGGTTGTCTCTCGATAATGGGTTTGTTGATTTGCTCAGCGGTGTGCTGATCGGTGGCGGTGTCATTATGATCGTTCTGGCGGCCGCCGAATTTCGCCGTCATCGCACCACAATCATCCCGCATGAAACGCCTACATCGCTGGTGCAGTCAGGGATCTTCAAACGTAGCCGAAACCCCATATACGTGGGCGATGTGCTCATCCTGTCCGGCCTGATCCTACGATTTGATGCCATAGCGTCATTGGTTCTGATTCCAATATTCGTATGGCTTTTGGAGCGTCGTTTCATCGTGCCTGAAGAGGACAGAATGCGCAGAACTTTTCGCGCTGACTTTGCCCGATATGAGCGCCAAACCCGCCGATGGATGTGAGGTGATGTGGTAATGACACAACGTAATAATGCTGCGCTTGCGAAATAATGTTGCGCAGGATACACCTTTGCTTAACAAACAATACCGACCACCCGCTCGGTCAGAGTGAAAATTAGGGGGACTGCCAGTGAAGATAGGCACACCGAAAGAGACTTATGACGGTGAGAACCGTGTTGGGATGACGCCTGAGTCGGCGTTGCAGCTTCAGAAATTGGGCTATGAATGTCTGATTGAGAAGGGTGCGGGCGCTGCGGCCGGGTTTTCTGATGCGTCGTATGAGGCAGCGGGGGTTGAGGTCGTCAAAACGGCTGCATCGCTGTGGAAACAGGCCGACATTGTTGCGAAGGTACGTCAACCCAACGAGGCCGAGCTTAAGCGTTTGACCAAGGGCAAGACGTTGATTTCCTTCTTCAACCCTGCGGGTAATGAACAGGGGATGGAAGCCGCCAAATCCAAGGGCGCCAATGTCATCGCCATGGAAATGGTGCCGCGGATTTCGCGCGCGCAGAAGATGGACGCGCTGTCGTCGATGGCTAATATCGCGGGCTACCGCGCAGTGATCGAGGCGGGTAACAACTTTGGCCGTTTTTTCACCGGTCAGGTGACAGCGGCTGGTAAAGTTCCGCCTGCGAAGGTGCTGATCGTTGGTGCCGGTGTGGCCGGTTTGGCAGCCATCGGGACCTCGACCTCGCTGGGTGCGATCACCTACGCGTTCGACGTGCGCCCCGAAGTGGCCGAACAGGTAGAATCGATGGGGGCCGAGTTCGTCTATCTGGACTTTGAAGACGACCAGCAGGACGGCGCGGCCACCGGTGGATATGCCAGCGTGCAGTCGGACGAGTTCCGCGAGGCGCAGTTGGCCAAGTTCCGCGAGCTTGCTCCGGAAATGGACATTGTGATCACCACGGCGCTGATCCCGAACCGCGAAGCGCCCGAGCTTTGGACCAAGGACATGGTCGAGGCGATGAAACCGGGCTCGGTCATTGTTGACCTAGCGGCGGAAAAAGGCGGCAACTGCAAGCTGACCGTCGCGGATGAGAAGATTGTGACCGACAATGGTGTGACCATCATCGGCTATACCGATTTCCCCAGCCGGATGGCGGCGCAATCATCGTCGCTGTACGCGACCAACATCCGTCACATGATGACCGACCTGACGCCTGAAAAGGACGGCCAGATCGATCACGACATGGATGATGACGTGATCCGCGGTGCGACCGTGACATTTGAAGGCGACATCACCTTCCCGCCACCACCGCCCAAGGTGCAGGCGATTGCGGCGCAGAAGAAACCGGAAGTCAAAGAACTGACCCCGGAAGAGAAAAAGGCGCAGGAGATCGCGGCCTTCAAGGCGCAGACCAAGCAGCAGTTCACCCTGCTGGGTGTTGGCGGCGCGCTGATGCTGCTGGTGGGGCTGATCGCTCCGGCCAGCTTTATGCAGCACTTCATCGTCTTTGTGCTGGCCATCTTCGTGGGCTTCCAGGTGATCTGGGGCGTCGCGCACAGCCTGCACACACCGCTGATGGCGATCACCAACGCGATCTCGTCGATCATCATTGTTGGAGCCTTGATGCAGATTGGATCGGGGTCGTTCCTGGTTATTCTGCTGGCGGCGCTGTCTGTCTTCATGGCCGGGATCAACATCTTCGGCGGCTTCCTCGTAACCCGGCGCATGCTCGCCATGTTCCAGAAATCTTAAGGAGGCCGGGCACATGGATTATGGCTTCACTACTGCCGCCTACGTTGTTGCGGCTGTTCTGTTCATTCTTTCGCTCGGTGGTTTGTCGAACCAGGAAAGCGCCAAGCGCGCGGTCTGGTATGGCATCGTCGGTATGGCGCTGGCGGTTTTTGCCACGCTGGTTGGTCCCGGTTCGGGTCTGTGGCTGCTGTCGCTGTTGCTAATTGCGGGCGGTGGCCTAATCGGTCAGTACGTCGCACAACGCGTGCAGATGACCGAGATGCCGCAGTTGGTAGCTGCGATGCACTCGCTGGTTGGTCTGGCGGCTGTGTTCGTCGGCTTCAACGCGCATTTTGAGATTGGCAACGTGGCCCAGGTCATGGCCATTGCCGACAGCGCAAAAGAAGCGGACCTTTCCGATCTGGGTGCATTCGCCAAGCTGATTGCCAAGAAAACCTCGGCTGAGCTGGCAATCCTGCACGTGGAACTGTTCTTGGGCATCTTCATCGGTGCGATCACGTTTACCGGGTCAGTCGTGGCCTATGGCAAGCTGGCCGGCAAGGTCACATCGGCAGCGACCAAGTTGCCGGGCGGTCATGCGCTAAATGCGGCGGCTGCAGGTCTCTCGCTGATCTGCCTGGTCTGGTACACCTCGACCGGCGGCTTCTTCCCGCTGTTCCTGATGACGCTGGCGGCGCTGTTCATTGGCTATCACCTGATTATGGGCATCGGCGGTGCCGACATGCCGGTGGTTGTGTCGATGCTGAACTCGTACTCGGGTTGGGCCGCGGCGGCGATCGGCTTCTCACTAGGCAATGACCTGCTGATCGTGGTTGGTGCGCTGGTGGGCTCGTCCGGTGCGATCCTGTCCTACATCATGTGTAAAGCGATGAACCGTCACTTTGTCAGCGTAATCCTGGGCGGCTTTGGTGGCCCGCAGGGCGAGCAGATGGCCGTTGAAGGCGAGCAGATCGCTATCGAGGCCGACGGCGTGGCCGCAGCCCTGAACGATGCAGACAGTGTCATCATCATCCCGGGTTACGGCATGGCCGTCGCACAAGCACAGCAGTCTGTATCGGAACTGGTTCGCAAGCTGCGTGCCAAGGGCAAGAATGTGCGCTTTGCAATCCACCCCGTTGCAGGTCGTCTGCCGGGCCACATGAACGTCCTGCTGGCTGAAGCGAAGGTGCCGTATGACATCGTGCTGGAGATGGACGAGATCAACGATGACTTCCCGGAAACGGATGTTGCCATCGTGATTGGCTCGAACGACATCGTGAACCCTGCGGCGCAGGAAGATCCCAACAGCCCTATCGCTGGCATGCCGGTGCTGGAATGCTGGAAGGCCAAGCAGGTCTTCGTGTCCAAACGCGGTCAGGGAACCGGGTATTCGGGCATCGAAAACCCGCTGTTCTTCAAAGAGAACACGCGCATGTTCTACGGCGATGCCAAGGCGAGCCTCGACAAACTACTGCCGATGATCGACTGATCTGGAGCTTTAAGCAAATTGCAAAGGGCGCCGGCAGGCGCCCTTTTCTTTTTCATTGAACAAGAAGCATTGCCCGCAACCAGGGTAGTTTGCCCAGATGACGCAGGCGGAGTGTGATAAACTGAGCCGAGTTGTGCTGTGGCAGGAGGTTGGTGATGCAAAAAGTGAACGGCATAGGAGGCGTGTTTTTTCGGGCCAAAGACCCCGAAGCGCTGAGTGCGTGGTATGAAAAGCATCTGGGTGTAAATCACTACGTCCCGGAACCATGGAAACAGCGCGAAGGCTATACGGTCTTTGCCCCGTTTGCGCAGGACACAGAGTACTTTGGGCGGGCCGAACAACAATGGATGATCAATTTTCGTGTCGATGATCTGGCTGCTATGACCGCGCAGCTTGAGGCCGCCGGGATCAAGGTTGAAACCAACGCTGACTGGGACAGCGAGGTCGGCAAGTTCGCCCGCATTCACGACCCCGAGGGCAATCCGATCGAGCTGTGGCAACCAAATCAATGAGATAGCAGGTTTGTATACCGTAGTATCCTTGTAAGTACATGAAATAAAAAGAGAATTGATGTAATTTGACGGTGTCGTATAGTGCCTCGGAGGAAACGGAGCCCGAAATGACGCCGATTGATGATCATCCGCTGCGCTATGCGCTGGCCAATGAGCTGCACGCCCGGCCGTTTCCGGTGGCGGCGATGCCTTGCACAGTGGTCTTTTTGGCGATCAAGAAACCGGTTGCGGCTGTCGCTCGGGATCGGCGTGAGGATCTGGAGCACCTGATCGACCTTCTCGACCGCCACGGTGCTCAGCACCCGCAGCCGGACGCCACACACTATGCGGGACAGATCGGCCGCCACTGGTTGAAGTGGGAGCAACATACCGAGTTCGTGACCTATACGGCCATCGCTCAGAACGTGAGCGACCGTGCGTTCAACCCAGCTGATTTCGAAGTTTTTCCACCCGATTGGTTAATGGCCAGCCCCGGCCAGAGGGTTACATCGGCCATGGTGCGTGTTGTCGAACGTGAAGGCGATGAAGTCATCAAAACCAAGCTGCTGGATTGGTTCGAACCGGAAAGCCTGGCTGTCGCTCGGGTGCTGGATGATGCAGCTGTTTGTGCCAGCGATTTTCGTATCGATCCGGCGGGGCATATGCGGTTTGCGCTGTTCGTTGCAAAAGGCACCGGACGGCGCCGGACTGGACGGATTGTCCAGCGGCTTTGCGAGATTGAAACCTACAAGGCGATGTCCATGCTGGGTTTCGCACGTGTCAAACAGCTGATGCCGCGCATCGGGAAACTGGATGAAAAACTAACACAGCTGATGGGGCAGATGACCGGCAATTCAGCCCAGCCGGATGAGCTGCTACAGGATTTGCTGTCTACCTCTATCGAGCTGGAGACTCTAGCCGCGCAGTGTTCCTTCCGATTTGGAGCCACCGGCGCCTATGAGGCCATCGTAAACCAGCGGATTGAGGTTCTGCGCGAAGAGCGTTTCGAAGGCGGACAGAACTTTGCGGACTTTATGATGCGCCGATATGATCCGGCGATCCGGACCGTCAAATCCACCGAGCGCCGTTTGCAAGCCCTGTCGGATCGGGCCATTCGCGCGGGGGAATTGCTGCGAACGCGTGTGGATGTCGAACGCAGCGCCCAGAATCAGGCATTGCTGGAAAGCATGGACCGCCGCTCCGATCTGGCCTTGCGCTTGCAGCACACGGTCGAGGGTCTCTCTGTAGTTGCGATCAGCTACTACGCTGTGTCCCTGGTCAGTTACTTGCTTTATCCGCTGACGAGTGCCGGGATCAGTAAGGGGATGCTGACGGCTGCAGTAACGATTCCGGTTGTTCTGGCTGTTTGGTTTGCCGTTCGCAGGATTCGGAAACGGCTGGCGTAAATCCGTGTTTTCCTGAAGGGCCGTGCACTGTACAACAAACGCGTTTGGCACTTGGGTCGAGGAATCCTTCGTGATTGGAATCGTGGCTGCGTGGCGGGCTGTAGCCGCCATGTTCATATTGAATGGCGCATTGTTCGGCATCTGGGCGTCGCGAATTCCGGCGATCCGGGACAAGTTGGAGCTGACGCATGAGGCGTTAGGATACGGCTTGTTGTTCATGGCTGCCGGCGCAGTGTGTTCTTTTCCGATCACGGGCCGGCTAACCGACCGGTTTGGAGCGGTGGCCCTGACGCGGTACATAGCTGTTCTATATACGTTTTCTCTTATACTTCTGGCCCTCGCGGGCAGCTTCTGGTCGCTTGCAGCTTTTTTGTTCATATTCGGCGCTTTCCACGGCTCGATGGATGTGGCGATGAACGCCTGGGCAGCGGAAGTGGAGCAGGCTTACAAGAAACCCGTTATGTCGTCCTTCCACGCGATGTGGAGCCTTGGGGCAGGGCTGGGGGCGCTCAGCGGGTTTGCAGCGGTGCAGATGGGGCTGACGGTCATCCAGCATTTTCTGCTGGCTGGCGGGCTTGTTGTCGTGCTGGCATTGGCGTTGTCGTGGGTCCGCTGGACCTCGCGTCGCTCAGCCGTGTCCGAGGGCAAGGTTTTTGCTTTGCCCTCAGGCGCTTTGGTCCTTGTTGGCTTCACCGCTCTGTGCGGTGCGTTGGGGGAAGGAGCAGTCGCGGATTGGAGTGCGATTTTCCTGCGAGACGTCACAGACGCCGCCGAAAGCGTTGCGGCCCTTGGTTACGCAGTGTTTTCTGTCGCGATGGTGGCGTTCCGGTTGGCAGGCGGTTTTGTCATCGCCCGTTTCGGGCCAGTCGCTACCGCGCGCTTTGGCGGGGCTTGCGCTGCGTTGGGCGTGTTCTGCGTTGTTTCAGCCGCCGAGGCGGGTCTGGCTTTGGGAGGCTTCGCTATGATGGGGATCGGGTATGCTGTCATTATGCCGCTGGCCTTCAGCCGGGCGGCCAGTGATCCCAACGTGCCACCGGGGCAGGCGATCGCAAGCGTCGCGACGCTGGGATACGGAGGCTTATTGATTGGCCCGCCGCTTATTGGGTTTCTCGCAGAGATGCTTACATTACGCCTAGCATTCACGGCGCTGCTGCCACTGGCCGTTTTTATTGTCTTGTTGGCGGGCGCGCTGCGACCTGTTGAAACAGAATGAAGCCAAAACAGAACAGCAGGCCGGAAAACCAACAGATAGGAGAACAACATGCCGATCAAAAACCGGTTCGCCGAGTTGCAGGGTGAAATCACCGAATGGCGGCGCGATATTCATGAGAACCCCGAAATACTTTTCGACACCCATCGCACCAGTGCGTTGGTCGCCGATAGGCTGCGGGAATTCGGCTGTGACGAGGTTGTGACAGGCATCGGCCGCACCGGTGTTGTAGGGGTGATCAAGGGCAAGGCGGATACAGGCGGCAAAGTGATCGGGTTGCGGGCGGACATGGATGCGCTGCCGATCCATGAGGCGACGGGCTTGGATTACGCGTCAAAAACCGATGGCGCGATGCATGCCTGCGGCCATGACGGGCATACGGCGATGCTGCTTGGGGCCGCGAAATACCTGTCAGAGACGCGGAACTTTGATGGCACCGTAGTCGTGATCTTCCAACCTGCCGAGGAAGGCGGCGGCGGTGGGCGCGAGATGTGTGAAGACGGGATGATGGACCGCTGGGGCATCCAGGAAGTCTATGGCATGCACAATTGGCCGGGTCGCCCGGTGGGCAGTTTTGCCATTCGACCCGGCGCCTTTTTTGCGGCGACGGACCAGTTTGATATCACCTTTGAAGGCAGGGGGGGGCACGCCGCCAAACCACATGAAACGGTCGATACTACGGTGATGGCCGCTCAGGCCGTTTTGGCGCTGCAGACCATTGCTTCACGGAACGCCGATCCGATTGACCGTATCGTTGTTTCGGTCACGTCTTTTGAGACGTCTTCAAACGCATTTAACGTGATCCCTCAGACGGTGAAGATCAAAGGGACAGTGCGTACAATGAGTAAGGAAATGCGCGACCTGGCCGAAAAGCGCATTCAAGAGATCTGTGGCGGCGTTGCAGCGACTTTTGGAGGTGAAGCGGATGTGACCTACTACCGGGGCTATCCGGTGATGGTGAACAGTGATGAGCAGACGGATTTTGCTGCAGATGTTGCGCGGTCAGTGTCCGGAAACTGTGACGAAGCGCCTCTGATCATGGGCGGTGAGGATTTTGCCTTTATGCTGGAAGAACGGCCCGGAGCGTACATCCTGGTTGGGAATGGCGACACTGCAGCTGTGCATCATCCTGAATACAATTTTAACGACGAGGCTATTCCGGCTGGATGCAGCTGGTGGGCGGAGATCGTGGAACAACGTATGCCCGCGGCCTGACGGCGGCGTAGAGAAGCGAGGGGCCAGCCCCTCGCGTTTCCCGGGGAATTTTTACCAGATGAATTTGCGCCCGCGTGACGTCAGGTGAGGTCCAACGTTTCGCACAAGGTGTCGATCACACCGTCCAATGCGGACTTCTGGGTGTTTACGCAGGATTTTGCGCCAGCTCGGGCTTCGTTCAGCGCTTCGTCATCTGACACCCAATTCGCAACGATCTCTGTGAGTTGCGAGGCAGAATTGACCTCAGTCGCGCCACCGCTTTCGATCAGTGGCGCATAGGTTTCCGCGAAGTTGTAGTAACCGGGGCCAGTAATCACGGCGGCACCGGCCTGAGCAGGCTCGAACGGATTGTGGCCGCCGATTTCCTTGAGCGAGCCACCCAGAAACACGATAGGACATAACGCGTACCAGGTGCCGGTTTCGCCCAGAGTGTCGGCGACGTAAACTTGAGTCTGCGTTGCGATCTGGTCACCTTTGGTGCGGAAAGCAGCAGACTGCCCTGCCTTTTCTAGCAGACCTGCAACCTCTGACCGTCGCTCGGGGTGACGTGGGATCAACAAAAGCAGCAGATCGGGCCAGCGTTGCATCAGTTGGGCATGGGCTGCCAGAACCGTTTCCTCCTCGCCCGCATGGGTCGAGCTGGCAATCCAGACTGGGCGCTCGCCGATTTGGGTGCGGATGTCGTCCAGCGCGGCCTGATCCACTGGCAGCGGGTCTGACATGGCTTTGAGGTTGGTGCCTAGTTGCACACGGTCGGGCCGTGCGCCCATGTCGATAAGATTCGTCGCAGTTTTATCATTCTGGGTCAGGAACAGCGTGAAATGGTCCAGAATGAACCGCGCGGTTTGTCGCCGCTTTTTCCATCCCTCGACCGAGCGATCCGACAGGCGCGCATTGAGTAGCGCCAGCGGAACGTTCCGCCGGGATGCTTCGACGATCAGGCGTGGCCAAATCTCGCTTTCGACAAAGACACCGGCGTCCGGCTGCCAATGGTCCAGAAAACGCCGTACAGCTCCGGCGGTGTCCAATGGCGGGTATTGATGGCGCGCGCGCGGCGGCATCCGCTTTTCGATCAGCGCGGCTGAGGTTGGCGTTCCGGAGGTGATCAGAAACTCTGCATTTGGCAGGCGCTCACCCAAACGTTTGATTAGGCTGATGACCGACAGAGTCTCGCCCACACTGGCCGCATGAAACCATATCAGCTGCCCTTTCGGGCGGGCTTGCGTCGCGTGACCAAGGCGTTCCTGCTGACGCACTTTAGGGACGCCTGCCGCCTGCAGCTTGTTGCGCACCGTGCGCCATGCCAAGGGGGCCGCAACAGAAGTCAGGCCGCAATACAAGTGGTACAGCAGCGTGGGCCGGTCAGAGATGTCTGGCATTTTAGCCGCCTGTGTGGCTCATGTGGCGGCTCATCTGGCCGTCGACGGCCTGACGCGAATAGTCGAAATCATGCCCTTTGGGTTTAAGGTTGATTGCTGATCTGATCGCTTCTTCCAGCTGTTCGTCGCTGTCAGGATAGTCGCGCAGCGGTGCGCGCAGATCGGCCATATCTTCCTGCCCTAGGCACATGTAAAGCTCACCAGTGCAAGTCAGGCGCACGCGGTTGCAGCTTTCGCAGAAATTATGTGAGAGCGGAGTGATAAATCCGATTTTCTGGCCGGTATCCTCAAGCCGCACATAGCGCGCTGGTCCGCCGGTCCGTTCTGCCAGATCGGTTACGGAATAGTGTTTCTCGTACTCCTTGCGCACATCCTTGAGAGACCAGTACTGATCCAAGCGGTCTTCGTTGCCGATATCGCCCATCGGCATGACCTCGATCCAGGTCAGGTCCATGTCACGCTCGGCGCACCATTCAGTGATCTTGGGCAGTTCAGGTTCGTTGAACCCTTTCAGCGCGACTGCGTTGATCTTGATCCGCAGGCCCGCCTTCTGCGCGGCGTCGATCCCGTTCAACACCTGTTTCAGACGACCCCAGCGGGTGACTTTGGCGAACTTGTCTTCGTCCAGCGTGTCTAGCGACACGTTCACCCGGCGCACGCCGGCAGCATAGAGATCATCGGCAAAGCGATGCAACTGCGAGC
Source organism: Ruegeria atlantica (assembly GCF_013032505.1). Taxonomy (GTDB): domain Bacteria; phylum Pseudomonadota; class Alphaproteobacteria; order Rhodobacterales; family Rhodobacteraceae; genus Ruegeria; species Ruegeria atlantica_F. The sequence continues at coordinate 1,029,258 of NZ_WQCG01000001.1, read as the reverse complement.
CGTTGGTCGTCAGCGTCAGCTCTTTAAGCGCGCCGCTTTCCAGATGACGGGTCATCGAATTGAAGAATGTCATGATGTTGCGGCGTACCAGCGGCTCACCGCCAGTGATGCGCAGCTTTTCCACGCCCATGTTCACAAAGGTCGAGCACATGCGGTCCAGCTCTTCCAACGTCAACAGGTCTTTCTTTGGCAGAAACGTCATGTCCTCGGACATGCAATAGACACAGCGGAAATCGCAGCGATCCGTGACGGAGACGCGGAGATAGGTGATGGCGCGGGCAAACGGGTCGATAAGCGGAGCTGTCATGCGACATAGGTAAAGCTGCAACCGCCCTCCGACAAGGGCGAACTGCGCTTTGCGCTGGAACAGATGCGTGCAGGGCGATAGATTTGCTGTATGAGATATACGCTTTTGGCTATTTGTGTTCTGGTGGCGGGATGTGACACCGTGCGGTCCACCACTGATCGTGTCTTTGGCGGCAACAAGCCCCCAGAAGAAGCAAAACCCGCCGTTGTAGAAGAGGTGGTCGAGCCGCAGCCTGTCGCGGTTGCCGCCGCGGGTTGGGTCGGTCCGAAAACCACAATTGCTGGTTTGGGAGACCCCACAACACCCGGTCGTTGGCTCGAAACTTCGTTGGTTGAGACCGAGTTTACAGGACGCGTAGTTGTGCCGCGAACGGGTGCACAGGCCTATATCACGCTGATTCCGGCATCTGGGCCAGCCGGAGGCGGCAGCCGTCTATCGCTGGATGCGATGCGGGCACTGCTGTTGCCATTTGATGAATTGGTAGAATTGGAAGTTTATTCCAACTGACCTTTCAGATACTTGCCAGCCTCTTTTCGTGCGAACGGTTTCATCGCATCGCCATGTGCGTTCAGAAAGGCAATAACGCGGCCCGGGTCGTGCTTGGACAGCTCGCGCAGCCACCACGCAACAGACTTTTGAATGAACCAGTCGCGATCGGGTACGTATCCTGCAGCCCAACTCAGAATGCGGTCTCTGCGTTGCAGGTCGTCCGGTTTGGGGTGGTTTTGTTTGGTCCAGGGCAGGGTGGCCACCAGCGCCGCGCGCCGCGTCCACATGTGGTCTGAAGTTGTCCAGCTTTCTACCTGATCCAGTCGCTTTGGGTCGGCAGACAAGCGCTTTTGCATGGCCATGCAGGCGTGGTCTGCTACAGCCCAGGCATCAAAATCTGGCAGCCAGCTTTGCAGTAGGTCCCAAACGGCATCATCTGGTCGGATGCGCGCTTGCGTCAGCAGTTTGGCTGCGGCAAGACGTCCTTCGTGAATATTGGTTTGCCACAGCGCATCTGCCAGTTCCACGCGCTCTGCCACGTCCAACCCTTGTCGCCAGGTTTTGGTCAGGTCATTCAGGATCGGGTTCGCCACGCCCAAATGGGGGCGATCGACTTTATGATAAGCCGCCATCTGTTCGGCGCGCTTAGGGTCCGCGTGGGCCTTGATTTGGTCAAGGTAGTTTTCAAGCATAACTTTGTCAGTTCCGCGGTCGGGTGGGCTTTCCGTCAATGGTCTGATGGTTCTTTTCCACCCAGTAGGACTGGATCTGTTCGTCAGATTTGCCATCGACCCATTTCTGCATCGTGTCACGTTCGGACTGGTATTCCATAAACGGCACCGCGTAGCCGCACGAAGTCTGAACCACTTCGATATCCAGATCATAGATCTGACGCGCGCTGCGGTGATCGGGGAACAAGTCAGCAAGTTCGTTCCAACCCGCATCGCCCACGTGCAGCGTGCGCGCAGTTCCATAGGTTCGCAGGATCAGCGGCCGTGTCGTGAACGAACACCACATCAGCGTCATGCGGTTGGCTTCCAGCAGATGACCGGCCGTTTCGTTGCCGCTGCCGGTCAGGTTCATCCAGGCAATCCGGTTCGGACCAAGAACGCGCAGCGAATCCATTCCCTTGGGCGAGATATTGACCCGCCCATCAGGTGCCGCGGTGCCAACGAAGAACATATGCTGTTCTTCGATGAATTTACGTTGCGCGTCGTCTAGTTCCGGAAATTGCTTGGCCATGTCTCACTCCACCGTAACCGATTTTGCCAGATTGCGCGGCTGGTCCACATCTGTGCCTTTGGCCACAGCCGTATGATACGCCAACAGTTGCGCGGGTACTGAGTACAGGATTGGGGCCAGGCTAGGGTGGACATACGGCATCCTGATGATGCTCCAGACGCCATCTTCGGCCTCGGCAATACCATCGTCGTCCGAAACAAGAATGACCTTACCCTTGCGCGCCATCACCTCTTGCATGTTCGATACGGTCTTGTCGAATATCGTGTCCCGAGGCGCCATGACCACCACAGGCATATTCTTATCGATCAAGGCGATTGGTCCGTGCTTCAGTTCGCCCGACGCATAACCTTCGGCGTGGATATAGCTGATTTCCTTGAGCTTCAGCGCGCCTTCCATGGCCAGTGGATACATCAGGCCGCGACCCAGAAACAGAACATCGCGCGCTTCGGACAGGCGCTGGGCGGATGTCTTGATGGCGGGGTTCTGGTCCAGCGCCGCATTCAACACCGTCGGCAGTCCGCGGAGAGCGGCATAATGGTCGGCCAGTTCTTCGTCTGTCAGTGTGCCGCGATCCGCAGCCGCCTTGAGCGCCAACATCAGCAACACGCTAAGTTGGCAGGTAAACGCTTTGGTCGAGGCGACGCCGATCTCAACGCCTGCGTGGATGGGTAGGGCGATATCGCTTTCACGCGCGATCGAACTTTCGGGGACGTTAACGACCGAGACGATCTTGTCCGCCTTGCCTTCGCAGTACCGCAACGCGGCCAGAGTGTCGGCGGTCTCACCTGACTGACTGACGAATAACGCGGCTGTGCGGTCACTGATCGGAGGTTCGCGATAGCGGAACTCGCTGGCAATATCGACCTCGACCGGCATTTGGGCCAGCTGCTCGAACCAGTATTTTGCGGTCAGGCAGGCATAAAACGCCGTGCCACAGGCCACCATGGTCAATCGATTCAACTTGGTGAAATCCAGATCGGCATCAGGAAGGACAACCTGATCTCCGCCGCTGGGCAGATAGGCCCGGATCGCGTCGGCAATCACCACGGGCTGTTCGGCAATTTCCTTAGCCATGAAGTGTTTGTGGCCGTTCTTTTCGGTTTGGGTGTGGTCCAGATTGATCTGGCGGGTTTCACGGTTGGCCAGTTCACCGGCTTCATTGCGGATTTCCAGAGAGGTTCGGGTCAGAACCGCGCGGTCACCTTCTTCAAGATAGGTGATGCGATTGGTCAGCGGGGCCAGAGCGATGGCGTCGGACCCAACGTACATCTCACCATCGCCGTGACCGATTGCCAATGGGGATCCCTTACGGGCCGCGACAATCAGGTCGTCCTGACCATCGAACAGAAAAGCCAACGCAAACGCGCCGACAAGGCGGTCGATGGTTTTGAAGGCGGCCTCGACCGGTGACAGACCAGTCTCAAGGTAATGCGCCGTCAATAGCGCCACTGTTTCTGTGTCAGTCTCGGTTGTGAAATCGATGCCATGCTCGGCCAGTTCTGATCGTAGCTCGCGATAGTTTTCGATGATGCCGTTATGCACCACGGCTACGGGGCCAGCCTGGTGTGGGTGTGCGTTGGCCACCGACGGCGCGCCATGGGTAGCCCAGCGGGTATGACCAATGCCGGACTTTCCGGGTAAGGGGTTGTGCACCAGCAAGTCGCTCAGGTTGACCAGCTTGCCGACTGCCCGACGCCGCCCAAGCGTGCCACTGTTTACGGTCGCAATCCCGGCGCTGTCATAGCCACGATACTCAAGGCGTTTTAGCGCCTCGACCAAAGTTGGCGCGGCCTCATGCTCACCCAGTACACCCACAATTCCACACATAAATCAGGCTCCCTTGTTGCGGCGAGCCTTCTTCGCCTTCAACATCTCAAACAATTTGCGCGCATACCCGGGCTTGTTGTCCTGCTTGGCGCGTGCCACTGCCAGCGCGTCGGGTTCTACATCCCGCGTGACGACTGTACCTGTTGCGGTCATCGCTCCGTCACCGACAGAAACGGGGGCAACCAGCATGGTGTTGGAACCGATAAAGACGTTCTCTCCGATGGTCGTCTGGTGCTTCATCACGCCGTCATAGTTACAGGTGATCGTCCCCGCACCGATATTGGTAGACGCTCCAACCGAGGCGTCGCCGACATAGCTGAGGTGGTTGACCTTAGCGCCTTCAGCGATTTGGGCATTCTTGGTCTCAACGAAATTGCCGATACGGGTGTTTTCAGCCAGTTCTGTACCGGGGCGCAGGCGGGCATAGGGGCCAACGATGGCACCGCGGCTAACATGGCAGCCTTCCAGATGTGAGAACGCGCGGATCGTCGCGCCGCTTTCGACGGTTACGCCGGGGCCGAAGACGACGTTTGGTTCAATCACAGTATCCCGGCCAATTATTGTATCGGCGGACAGGTAAACCGTATCAGGGGCCATCAACGTCACGCCCAATGCCAGCAATTCATCACGTGCACGAACCTGAAATTCGGCATCCGCCGCAGCCAGATCGGCGCGAGAGTCCACGCCCAGCGTTTCCGCCTCATCGCATTTTATCGCTGTTGCCGATAGACCGCGTGCGTTCGCCAGTGCCGCGATTTCAGTCAGGTAGTACTCGCCCGACGCATTTTCATTGCTAACCTCGTCAATCAATTCGAACAGCAGTTTTGCGTTGCAGGCCACCAAACCGCTATTGGTAAAGCGAATGGCGCGCTGTTCTTCGGTTGCGTCCTTGTATTCGACAATTTCGACCAGCTTGTCGCCATCCATTATCAACCGGCCATAGCGGGGCTGAACTTCGGCAATATCAAAACCCAGCATGACCAGATCAAAAGAGGCGCGGGCTTCGATCATACGTTCTAGCGTTCTGGGGTCGATAAAGGGTGTGTCGCCGTAAAGGACGATTACATCACCGTCGAAATCGGCTAGCGCATCCCGCGCCTGCGCGACAGCATGTGCCGTTCCCAACTGTTCTTCCTGAACAACGATCTGTGCGGTTTCATCCTCGGTGGTGGCGGCTTTGGCAACAGCCTCGGAACCGTGACCAGTGACGATGACAGTGCGTTCGGGTGCCAGTACTGCGCCAGCGCGCATAGCGTGAACCAACATCGGTGTCTGGGCAATCGGGTGCAGTACTTTTGGGGTATCCGAATTCATCCTGGTGCCTTTTCCGGCGGCAAGGATAACAAGGGCGGTGGCCATAAAATCGATTTCTCTTTGTGTTTTGTTGCGGCCCGTTTTATCCGCTGAGTTCAAAGGCGCAAGCGGTTCGGGGATCAAACAAGATTGCCGTTTGCAACACTTATGGCGAAGACTCGCCGAATTGGGAGGCAAAATGCGCACGGTAATCTTCGATCTGGACGGGACTTTGGCCGATACTTCGGGCGACTTGCTGGCCGCAGCCAACCACTGTTTTCGGCACATGGGACATGGCGATGTATTGGTTCACGGGGAAGATGCAGGTGTCGCCCTGCGCGGTGGCCGGATGATGCTGACCCACGGATTGAAACGTGTGGGCGCTTTTGACGAAAAAACAGTTCAGGCGTACTACCCGATGCTGCTTGAAGCGTATGCCGAGGATATTGACACGCACACGCAGTTCTATCCCGGTGCGTTGGAAGCGGTTGAGGGGCTAAGGTCGGCTGGCTATGGCGTCGGAATTTGTACCAACAAGCCCGAAGCCCTGGCACATCAGTTGCTGACACAGCTGGGTGTGCGTGAACAGTTCGCCTCACTGGTCGGCGCGGATACCTTGCCGGTGCGCAAGCCTGATCCGGAACCTTTACGTGAAGCGGTCCGTCGGGCGGGGGGCGATCCTGACCTGTGCGTCCTTATCGGCGACTCAGATACCGACCGGAATACGGCCCGGGCTGCAGGTGTGCCTTCGGTTTTGGTTACGTTCGGTCCTTCCGGAGATGACATGGCTGCGCTTGAGCCTGAAGCTTTGCTGCATCACTTCGACGATCTGACGGGCCTGGTGCCTCGGTTGATCGGCGTCGCAGCTTAATCCCTTGACCCGGGCCAATTGCAGGATCAGAACAACCTTATGATCGAAACATTCACCGGCAGCTTCACACAGCAGGAACCCATTCCCGAAGAGGCGGTCGAGGCCGCCCTGGCCGTATTGCGCCACGGACGCCTGCATCGTTACAACGTCGTACCTGGCGAATTGGGCGAAACCGCCCTTTTGGAGCAAGAATTTGCTGCCCAAACTGGGGCCAGATACTGTCTGGCCGTGTCATCAGGCGGCTATGCGATGGCCACGGCACTGCGCGCCTTAGGGGTCAAGCCGGAGGACCCGGTGCTGACAAACGCGTTCACCCTGGCTCCCGTGCCCGGATCCATTGCGTCAGTCAGTGCCCGACCGGTATTTGTAGGTGTAACGGAAGACCTCACGATTGATCTGGACGATCTTGAAGCCAAGCTGGATCAGGCGCGTGTGCTAATGCTGAGCCACATGCGTGGCCACCTTTGTGACATGGATCGGCTTATGCAGATGTGCGACGCAGCAGGCGTCACGGTGATCGAGGATTGCGCCCATACGATGGGGGCCGCATGGCGCGGGCAGGCTTCGGGCCGGCAAGGCGCAATTGGCTGCTACTCGTGCCAGACCTACAAACATGTCAACTCGGGCGAGGGTGGTTTGCTGGTAACCGATGATGAGGAATTGGCAGCAAAAGCAACAATTCTGTCTGGGTCTTACATGCTGTACGAACGCCACCTTGCTGCGCCAGCCCCAGATGTGTTCGAACGCATCAAGTACAACACGCCCAACGTTTCAGGGCGGATGGATAACTTGCGGGCCGCAATCCTGCGCCCGCAATTGCGCGATCTGGGCCGGCAGATCGAACGCTGGAATGAACGTTATTTTGCGATTGAAAAAGGTCTGCGCGATACGCCGGGTCTAAGCATTGTGGAGCGGCCGGAAGACGAGACATTTGTGGGGTCTTCGATTCAGTTTCTGCTGCTGGATTGGTCGGCAGAGCGGGTAAACGAGGTTATCCAGCGGTGCGCGGCCCGGGGGGTCGAACTCAAGTGGTTCGGAGGGGCCGAACCGAACGGTTTCACGTCGCGTTATGACAGTTGGCGATATGCCAAAAGCGCGCCCATGCCCAAAAGTGATCGAATCCTTGCCGGAATCGTCGACATGCGTGTTCCTCTGACTTTCTCGCTGGACGACTGCAGTCTGATCGCGCGGATTATTCGGGCAGAGGTCAGCGCCGTTTATCAGTCGTAGTCCAATCGAGTGCGCGTGCCGCGCACGCTTGTTGTTTTGAAACCGCCGCCCCGATTGGGGCGGCGGTTTGTTTTTGGGACGCTGTCGTTGACCCGATTTAGATTCGCTGCTATTTATTGAACAACTGTTCATTAATGCGAAAGAGGAGATCGCTTATGTTCACGGCGGCCATGCAATTTGATCTGGGTGAGGACGTGAACGCCCTGCGTGAAATGGTGCATCGTTGGGCGCAGGAGCGGATCAAGCCGATGGCGGCTGACATCGATGCCTCGAACGCATTTCCAAACGAGCTTTGGAAAGAGATGGGCGATCTGGGCTTGCTCGGCATCACAGTGTCCGAGGAATATGGCGGGGCCGGGATGTCTTATCTGGCCCACACTGTCGCTGTAGAAGAGGTCGCGCGGGCATCGGCCTCGGTCTCTCTGTCTTACGGTGCTCATTCGAATCTCTGTGTTAATCAGATCAAACTGAATGGCAGTGACGAGCAGAAGGCCAAGTACCTGCCGCGCTTGATATCGGGCGAGCATATTGGCGCGCTGGCCATGTCCGAGGCGTCGGCTGGGTCTGACGTGGTGTCGATGAAGTTGCGCGCGGAAAAGCGCAACGATCATTACCGCCTGAACGGTAACAAGTATTGGATCACCAACGGACCTGACGCAGATACTCTGGTAGTTTATGCAAAGACGGATCCGGAGGCCGGGTCAAAAGGGATCACAGCCTTTCTGATCGAGAAAGAGATGAAGGGATTCTCGACCTCGCCTCACTTCGACAAGCTGGGCATGCGGGGGTCGAATACGGCAGAGTTGATCTTCGAAGATGTCGAGGTGCCGTTCGAAAACGTTCTGGGCGAAGAAGGCAAGGGCGTCGCAGTTCTGATGTCCGGGCTAGACTATGAACGCGTGGTTCTGGCCGGGATCGGGACGGGTATCATGGCCGCTTGTTTGGATGAAATCATGCCCTATCTGGCCGAGCGAAAGCAGTTCGGCAAACCGATCGGAAGTTTCCAACTGATGCAAGGGAAGATCGCGGACATGTATACCGCGATGAATTCCGCGCGCGCATATGTCTATGAAGTCGCCAAAGCCTGTGACCGGGGCGATGTAACCCGTCAGGATGCGGCGGCGTGCTGCCTTTATGCCTCGGAACAGGGCATGTCACAGGCGCATCAGGCTGTTCAAGCGATGGGCGGCGCGGGCTTCCTGTCGGACTCGGCCGTCAGCCGGATTTTCCGCGATGCCAAGCTGATGGAGATTGGCGCGGGCACCAGCGAAATCCGTCGGATGCTGATCGGGCGGGAACTGATGAACGAAATGCTTTGAGAAAAAAACGCCCAACAGACGAGGTAACTGCGGGGCGCTTTCCTTTGAAGGATCAGAATTTATGGACGTACGATACGCCAACAAGGAAGGGATCGATTTCGGCTTTGCCGATCTTCGCGCCGTTCAGCTTGACGTCCGAGTCGATATCGAACCAGCGAACGTTCAGGCGAACAGCGCCATTGTCCGAGACCATGTAATCCAGGCCGGCCTGCAGCGAGACACCGAACGAGTTGTCAACTTTCAAGTCGCCCAGCGGAGAGTCTTCGTCGAAGAAAATGGTGTAGTTCAGACCAGCACCAACATAGGGTTTCCACGCGCTGTTGGTCGGGAAATGATAGTTCAGCGACAACGTGGGCGGCAAGTGTTTGACGCTGCCCGCGTCGGTGCTGCCGCCCAGGGTGATATTGTGCTTGAACGGCGTTGCGGCCAGCAGCTCGATGCCGAGGTTGTCGCGGATGAAGTATTCGGCGGTGAAGATCGGGCGGGTGTCCGAGTCGATGTCGGCATTCAGCCCGGCCAGCGTGCCGTTGTCGGATTTGGGGTTCAGGTAACCGACACCAACACCGACAGTCCAGTCGCCCTGCGATTGGGCGAAGGCAGGGGCGGCAAGCGCCACCAGCGCGGTGGAAAGGGTCAAAGCGGCGAGTTTGTTGGTCATGTTCTTGCCTTTGGTTCTGTTGATGAGGACGATTTGACAGTTGCGAGGGCGGAGCACTCTGATCTGCATCAAATCTGTGTGACTGGATCGTTGAAGGCGCTGCCGGTAAGCCCCTTAAAAATAGAGGGTTTCTTGCGTGCTAGAAGCTAGTCGCATACCGGGTTTGCGTTCAGCGAGTGACTGGGATGTACCATCGCGTCTGAACATGGCGCGTCAGTGTCTTTTGCACGCACCGGATCAGGTTGCGGTGATCGACCTGACCGGGGGAGACGAACGGCGAGTCACCTACGGACAACTCGCTGAAATGACGGACGGGATCGCGCGCGCGGTGTCGAAAAAGGTGCAGCCGGGAGATCGCGTTGGGGTGCTGCTGAGCCAGTCTCCCTGGTGTGCGGCGGCGCATCTTGCGATCTGGAAAATCGGTGCGATCTCGGTTCCACTGTTCAAACTTTTCAAGCAGGATGCTTTGCGATCCCGGGTCGGTGATGCAGGGGCGCAAATTGTGCTGACCGACCCTGAAGGTGCAGCGCTGCTGGGAGATCTGGCTGAGCCGTTAATGGTCGATCAGATTGGTGAGGACGGCGACGCTGTGCCTTTCGCCGACACTGGCGCCGAAGATCCGGCGGTTCTGATCTATACATCCGGCACCACGGGCAGCCCGAAAGGTGCATTGCATGCCCACCGAGTGTTGACCGGGCACTTGCCAGGCGTCTCGATCAGCCACAACAATCTGCGTGAGGGTGACTGCCTGTGGACCCCCGCTGATTGGGCCTGGATCGGAGGGTTGTTCGATGTGCTGATGCCTGGCCTTGCGCTGGGCATTCCGGTCGTTGCAGCGCGATTGGACAAATTCACCCCCGAAGCCTGCGCTGACGTGATCGCGCTTGGCGGTGTGCGGAACGTGTTTTTCCCTCCTACCGCCCTGCGAATGCTGAAGGCGGCGGATCAGGCGCTTCCCGGGTTACGCTCCGTTGCATCAGGTGGTGAGCCGCTGGGTGCCGAGATGTTGGCCTGGGGGCAGCAGGCGTTTGGCCTGACGATCAACGAATTCTACGGTCAGACCGAATGCAACATGGTCGTCTCTTCCTGTTCAGACGACTTCCCCGTGCGGCCCGGCTGCATCGGCAAGCCAGTACCGGGGCATGAGGTGGCGGTCATCGATGAAGATGGAAACCCATCGGATCAAGAGGGCGACGTGGCCATTCGGCGCGGCTCGGCCTCGATGTTACTGGAGTATTGGAACCGTCCAGAGGCAACGTCTGAGAAGTTCCGTGGCGACTGGCTGATCACCGGCGATCGCGGCGTGTGGGAGGGCGACTATCTGCGATTTGTCGGGCGCGACGATGACGTCATTACATCGTCCGGCTATCGTATTGGCCCGGCTGAGATCGAAGATTGCCTGCTGACCCACCCGGCAGTGGCGACAGTTGGCGTGGTCGGCAAGCCCGACAAGCTGCGGACAGAAATCGTCAAGGCATATGTGGTTTTGAAACCGGGGGCCGACGCCTCAGAATCCGAGTTGCAGGAGTGGGTTAAAACCCGTCTTGCGCATTATTCTTACCCTCGTGAAGTGGCTTTTGTGCAAGAGTTGCCTTTGACCGTGACAGGAAAAGTAATTCGTAAGGAGTTGAAGCGTCGCGCGTCTGAGGAGGGAAATCATGGCGGATAAGTCCAGTATCAGAACGGGGATTGAATTCAGCGCGACGGCAATTGCGGTTATTGGTGCCGCCTGGGCGGGCAAGGCTTACTTCGAGACGTGGATGCGGGACACAATCGAAAAAGCCGTCGAAGACAAAATTGCAGTCATAGAGCAACTGCAACTAGCAGACCTTCTGGTTTATTATGGTTATCCCGACGAGGCTATTTCTGAATTGCGCAAAGTAGCCGGTCGAGTGGCGAGCCTTGATGACGAAGACAAACGAAAAATTGCATTTTATGACAACTATTTAGATGCGATCTCTGCCTCTTACAGCACCCTGAAATATGAACCCGAAATCCGCATGCTGAGAAGTGTCTTTAGCACCGAGATGCAAACTGACGGATGGCATGATGAGAACCTGGCATATGTCTCGATGTTTCTGCCAGAAGCGCAAGCGGATGAGAATTTTTACAATCGAGAAGTCGTCGGGCGTTTCAAACTAGCAGTAAGCCAGTACGAGGCGGACGGCTCCTATGAGGATATGGGAAACGCCTATCGCAACCTATCCCTAGCCTATTTGTGCCGCGGGGATAACGAAGATGCCATCGAAGCTATGGAGATGGCGGCCGAGATGCTGCCATTTGACTACTATTTTTTGGTCCCGATGTCGGAGCTGGAAGATTTTCTGGAAGAGCCAGAGATCAAAAAACTTGATGCAGTTTGTTCCAGCAACGTGGCGCAAGGTTACGCGCGTCTGATGCAGAGCTTTGCAGTCAGCGAAAACCCCGTTCGAGATTTTCTAAGAGAGTACACAAGATGAAGCTCCGATCCTCTGCTTTGCCTTCGTCCGAAGGCTTCCGGCAAAACCGTGCAGCGCATCTGGATGCGCTGGCGCAGATTTCCGCTGCGGCTGATGCTGCGCGGATGGGCGGGGGCGAAAGATCGCGCGCGCGACATGAATCGCGGGGCAAAATGCTACCGCGCCGAAGGGTGGCGAACCTGCTCGATCCGGGCTCTCCGTTTTTGGAAATCGGCGCAACCGCAGCGCATGACATGTATAATAACGCGGCCCCCAGCGCCGGTGTGATTGCCGGTATTGGCCGGGTGCAGGGACAAGAGGTCATGGTGGTCTGCAACGACGCCACTGTGAAGGGCGGCACTTACTACCCGATATCGGTCAAGAAACACCTGCGCGCGCAGGAGATTGCCGAAGAAAACAATCTGCCCTGTATCTATCTGGTCGACAGTGGTGGCGCGAACCTGCCCAATCAAGATGAGGTCTTCCCTGATCGCGACCACTTTGGCCGCATCTTCTATAATCAGGCGCGGATGAGCGCGAAAGGCATCCCTCAGATCGCGGTCGTCATGGGTTCGTGTACGGCAGGCGGGGCCTATGTGCCCGCGATGTCGGATGTGACCATCATTGTGAAGGAACAGGGCACGATCTTTCTGGCAGGCCCCCCGTTGGTCAAGGCTGCGACCGGTGAGGTGGTCAGTGCCGAGGACTTAGGTGGCGGCGATGTGCACACGCGTCTGTCCGGCGCGGCTGATTATTTGGCCGAAGATGATGCTCACGCGCTGGCACTGGCGCGCCGCGCGGTTGGTTCTCTGAACCTGCGCAAGCCACAGACGGTAGATTGGGCCAGCCCAGAAGATCCGGCATATGACCCCGAAGAAATCCTGGGCGTCGTCCCGGCCGATTTGCGCACGCCTTATGACATCCGAGAAGTGATCGCGCGACTGGTCGATGGCTCGCGTTTTGATGAATTTAAGCCGCGTTTTGGTGAGACGCTTGTGACCGGCTTCGCTCATGTTAAAGGCTGCCCGGTCGGGATTATCGCCAACAACGGCGTGCTGTTTTCTGAGGCCGCGCAGAAGGGCGCGCATTTCGTGGAACTGTGTTCGCAGCGCAAGATTCCCCTGGTGTTCTTGCAAAACATCACCGGCTTTATGGTTGGTCGGAAGTACGAAAACGAAGGTATCGCGCGGCACGGAGCCAAGATGGTTACGGCGGTGGCGACGACCAATGTTCCCAAAATCACCATGCTGGTGGGTGGCTCGTTTGGGGCCGGAAACTACGGTATGGCGGGTCGAGCCTATCAGCCACGGTTTTTGTGGACGTGGCCGAACTCGCGGATCTCGGTCATGGGCGGTGAACAGGCGGCGGGCGTTCTGGCCACCGTCAAACGTGACGGGATCGAACGGCAGGGTGGTACATGGTCTGCCGAGGAAGAGGCCGAGTTCAAACGTCCGACGCTGGAGATGTTCGAGGAGCAATCGCACCCGCTCTATGCTTCGGCCCGGCTGTGGGATGATGGCATCATCGACCCGCGCAAAAGCCGCGATGTGCTGGCTCTGTCGTTGAGTGCCGCTTTGAACGCCCCGATCAAGGAGACACGTTTCGGCGTGTTCAGAATGTGATGAACATGACACTGAAAGATGTAATGGCCCGATATCCCGACGCACAAACCTTCAAATTCGGCGACAGCGCTATGATGAGTGCCGAGTTGCTTTCACTGGTGCGTGCAGGCCGGAAAACTGCAACTTGTGGCGCGCTGAGGGACTATCCGGATGGTAGCCCCGAGACGCCAGTCGTTGGGCGCCGCGACATCGCTTTGGAATGGGATGGACGCCCTGCTTTGGTGATCGAAACCGTCGATGTTTCTGTCTGTCGTTTCTGCGATATGAGCGAGGATTTCGCGTTGGCCGAGGGCGAAAACGATACGCTTGAGGGATGGCGCGAAGATCATCGCCGGTACTTTGAGCGTAATGGTGGTTTCGATCCAGAGATGGAACTGCTGTGCGAGCGGTTCCGCCTAATCGAAGATCTGGCGGTTGAGGGATAAGAGATGTTCAACAAAATCCTGATTGCCAACCGAGGCGAAATTGCCTGTCGGGTGATGGAAACGTCTCAGAAGATGGGTGTGTCCTGCGTGGCGGTGTATTCAGATGCAGATGCCTCGGCCAAACACGTTCAGATCGCAGATGAGGCGGTGCACATCGGTGGCGCGGCCCCAGCGGACAGCTACCTGAAGGGCGAAGTGATCATTCAGGCTGCGCTGGATACAGGCGCGCAGGCGATCCACCCCGGATATGGCTTTTTGTCCGAAAACCCCGATTTCGTGGATGCGGTCGAGGGCGCTGGTCTGACCTTCATCGGCCCTTCGGCGGATGCGATCCGCAAGATGGGTTTGAAAGATGCCGCCAAGGTACTGATGGAGAAAGCGGGCGTGCCGGTTGTGCCGGGATATCACGGTGACAACCAGGACCCCGAGCATTTGGCAGGGGCGGCGGATACCATCGGTTACCCGGTTTTGATCAAAGCCGTTGCGGGTGGCGGTGGCAAAGGCATGCGTCTGGTCGAGCGACCGGCGGACTTCATAACGGCATTGGACAGCGCCCGAGGCGAGGCAAAAACCGCTTTCGGCAATGACGTTGTTCTGGTCGAGAAATTCGTCGCCAAACCTCGCCATATCGAGGTGCAGGTATTCGGCGACGGCACCCATGCTGTGCATTTGTTCGAACGGGACTGCTCGTTGCAGCGTCGACACCAGAAGGTGATCGAAGAAGCTCCGGCTCCGGGCATGACGCCTGAGATGCGCGAAGCGATGGGGCAAGCGGGCGTGCGTGCGGCCGAAGCGATTGGCTATAAAGGGGCAGGGACGGTTGAGTTCATCGTCGACGCCTCGGATGGGCTGCGTCCGGACCGGTTCTGGTTCATGGAGATGAATACGCGCCTGCAGGTCGAGCATCCGGTGACCGAGGCGATCACAGGTGTCGACCTTGTCGAATGGCAACTGCGCGTTGCAGCGGGCGAAAGTTTGCCCAAGCAGCAGAGTGACCTGTCGATCTCGGGTCATGCGTTCGAGGCGCGGCTCTATGCTGAAGACGTGCCAAAAGGGTTCCTGCCCGCGACAGGGACGCTGACCCATCTAGCTTTCCCCTCCGATTGCCGTGCCGACAGCGGCGTGCGTGCTCATGATACGATCAGCCCGTGGTATGACCCCATGATCGCCAAGGTGATCGTGCATGGTCCGACGCGCGCGGTTGCGCTAGAGCAATTGCATAGGGCGCTGAAAGGTACCGAGGTGGCGGGAACGGTCACGAACCTCAGCTTTCTGGGCGCTTTGACCCGACATTCCGGCTTTGTAACCGGTGATGTGGATACCGGCCTGATTGGCCGCGATCTGGACGCGCTGGTTCAGGCAGAACCTGTCCCGACGTCTTCCATAGTCGCCGCCGCGATGACGGCTTTGGATCTAGTGGACACCGATGAGGAAACCGGGTTTTCGCTATGGGCTCCGCTGCATCGCGCGGTTCAGCTGCGGGCGAGTGATGATATCGACCTGGATGTACAAGTGGAAAACCTGAACCGTCAGATCTGGCAGGTCGGAGAACGTACAATTCTTGCCGATCGCGGTCCGGGTGGGTGGCTGATCGACGGGGTTCAGATGCCGCGCGTGTCCATCTCGGGCGCGCAGATTACGGTCTTTGAAAACTATGGCCAAACCCTCGAAATCGTTGATCCGCTGGACCGTGATACCAGTGCGGCAGGTGATACCAACGTGATTGAGGCACCAATGCCCGGTCTGGTCAAAGCTGTCTTTGCGCAGGTGGGGCAGACGGTCCAGGAAGGTGACCGGTTGGCGATCCTTGAAGCAATGAAAATGGAACACTCCCTGCTGGCGGCGCGCGATGGCCTTGTTGCAGAAGTGCTGGCCGATGCGGGGGCTCAGGTCGAGGCAGGGGCCGCGCTGGTCCGGCTGAAGGAGGAATGATCTGTCCCGTTCTCACGCAACGTGGCACAGTCAGATCGAATGCGTCAGTCAGAGAAGGGCACAACCATGGATGAACGGGTCGAAATCTTCGAGGTGGGTCCGCGTGACGGTCTGCAGAACGAAAAACGCGAAATCCCGGTGGCAGAAAAGGTGGTGCTGGTCGATTGCCTTAGTCGGGCTGGTTTCAATCGCATCGAAGTGGCCAGTTTTGTTTCACCCGAGTGGGTGCCGCAAATGGCAGGCAGCACAGACGTGTTGGCGGGGATTAAGCGGGCAGATGGGGTGCGCTATGCCGCGCTGACACCGAACATGCGGGGGTACGAAGATGCCTTGGCCGCAAAGGCCGATGAGATCGCAGTATTCGCGTCGGCCTCTGAAGGGTTCTCAAAAGCCAACATTAACGCCACCATCGAAGAATCCATCGAGCGTTTTGTCCCGATCCTTGAAGCCGCGCGCCACATTGATCTTCCTGTGCGGGGCTATGTATCTTGCGTGACCGATTGCCCATACGACGGACCAACCCCGCCCGAGAAGGTGGCCGAGGTCGCGGATCGGCTGTTTTCGCTGGGATGTTACGAGGTGTCGCTGGGGGATACGATCGGGCAGGGTACGCCCGACACAATTGCCCACATGCTGCTGGCGGTGCGCGAGCGAGTGCCGGTGACGCGGCTGGCGGGGCATTTCCATGATACCAACGGGCGGGCCATCGACAATATCGACGCAGCGCTGGCGCTGGGTGTTCGGGTGTTCGACAGCGCCGTCGGCGGTTTGGGTGGATGTCCATATGCGCCGGGTGCCGCCGGAAACGTCGCCACTGAAGCCGTCGCGACTCATTTGGAACGTCTTGGATATCAGACCGGCATCGACCTTGCGGTCATCGAAGAGGCCGCGCAAATGGCACGTGCCATGCGGTCCCAGTAAGGAGCAGACATGTTTGAAACGATCGCTGTGACCACCGACGCGCGCGGTGTGGCCACTCTGACCCTCAACCGTGCCGAAAAGCACAACGCCATGTCGGCGCAGATGATCGCTGAGCTTACGCAAGCAGCGCAGCAGCTAGGCGCGGACGAGGCGGTGCGCGTCGTTGTACTGACCGGTGCGGGAAAGAGCTTTTGTGCCGGCGGCGATCTGGGCTGGATGCAGTCTCAGATGGTAGCAGAATCTGAAACCCGATTTATTGAGGCGCGCAAGCTGGCCGAAATGTTGCAGGCGCTGAACACGTTGCCGAAACCGCTGATCGGAGCGATTCACGGCAATGCCTTTGGGGGCGGTGTGGGATTGGCGTCGGTTTGTGATGTGGCGATCGGAGCGGACACGGTCAAAATGGGGCTGACTGAGACCAAGCTGGGCCTGATCCCGGCCACCATTGGCCCGTATGTTGTCGCTCGCATGGGGGAAGCCCGCGCGCGGCGCGTGTTCATGTCGGCTCGGGTGTTTGAAGCCGCAGAAGCGGTAGAGCTGGGTCTGCTGGCCAGAATTGTGCCGGCGGACGCTCTGAATAACGCAATTGAGGCCGAGGTTGTTCCCTATCTGACCTGCGCACCCGGTGCGGTTGCGTCCGCCAAACAACTGGTGCGCCAACTCGGACCCCGCATTGACGATGCTGTGATCGACCATACGATCCGAGAGTTGGTCGACAGGTGGGAAACCGAAGAGGCCAAAGAGGGAATCGGCGCGTTCTTTGAAAAAAGAAAACCTGCATGGATTAGTAAGGTTTAGGCGACACTTGTATTGCACTCGCGGCAGGGCGCGCGACTATCTTAATCAGAACAGAAGTAAGTCGAATATTACCCCCCTGCGCGTTTGTGTTCGGTTGACCCTATGACCCGGCGGGGATACAGAATGTCCAGTCAACACGCCAATTGACGGCGCTCCCTTTCGGGGTATGCGCAGGAAAGGAGCTGTACGTGGAAGACCTATTGCGGGAGTACCTCCCGATCCTGGTGTTTCTGGCCGTAGCTGTGGGCCTTGGAATCGTACTGATTCTGGCAGCAGTCGTGCTGGCGGTCCGCAATCCCGACCCCGAAAAAGTCAGCGCATATGAATGTGGATTCAACGCGTTTGACGATGCACGGATGAAGTTTGACGTCAGGTTCTATCTGGTTTCGATTCTTTTCATCATTTTCGACCTGGAAATCGCGTTTCTGTTCCCGTGGGCTGTCGGCTTCAAGGACATCAGCGACGTTGGTTTCTGGTCCATGATGGTGTTTCTGGGCGTTCTGACCATTGGCTTTGCCTATGAATGGAAGAAGGGGGCCTTGGAATGGGAGTGATGACGGGTGCAAACACCGCTGGCGTCGATAAAGAAGTCGCCACCCAGGCCCTGAATGCCGAGTTGCAGGACAAGGGTTTTCTGCTGACCTCGACCGAGGATATCATCAACTGGGCGCGCACCGGGTCACTGCACTGGATGACCTTCGGTCTGGCCTGCTGTGCGGTTGAGATGATGCACACCTCGATGCCGCGCTACGACGCGGAACGGTTTGGCATCGCGCCACGTGCGTCCCCGCGCCAGTCGGATGTGATGATCGTGGCGGGCACGCTGACCAACAAGATGGCGCCGGCGCTGCGCAAGGTCTACGACCAGATGCCCGAGCCGCGCTATGTGATCTCGATGGGATCCTGCGCCAATGGCGGCGGCTATTATCACTATTCTTATTCCGTCGTGCGCGGCTGCGACCGCGTTGTTCCGGTGGATATCTACGTGCCCGGCTGCCCTCCGACCGCTGAGGCATTGCTGTACGGTCTGATGCAGTTGCAACGCAAAATCCGCCGTACCGGCACCATCGTACGCTGAGGAAAGAGCTGATGAGCGAAGCACTCAAGGAACTCGGCACGCAGCTTGAACTGAAGCGGACGGATTGCGTTCTGTCATGGGACGTCACACACGGTGAACTGAACGTGGATGTGGCGCTGTCGAACCTTGTGGAATTCGTCGAATTCTTGAGGTCGGACCGCAGCTGTCAGTTTTCCACACTCGTAGACATCACCGGCGTTGACTACCCGGAACGTGCCAAAAGATTCGACGTGGTTTATCACTTCCTGTCTATGTACCAGAACCAGCGTATCCGTCTGCGGGTCTCGATCCGTGAAGAGGATATGGTGCCCTCGATCACGGAGGTACACCCCTCGGCCAACTGGTTCGAACGTGAAGTGTTCGACATGTTCGGCATCCTGTTTTCTGGGCACCCAGACCTGCGGCGCATCCTGACTGACTATGGGTTCCGCGGCTATCCATTGCGCAAGGACTTCCCGACCACCGGTTATACCGAGGTTCGGTATGATGAGGCGCAAAAGCGCGTGGTCTACGAACCTGTCAGCCTTGTGCAGGAATACCGTCAGTTCGATTTCATGAGCCCTTGGGAGGGTGCAAACTACATTCTTCCGGGGGATGAGAAGCAGGAGACTGAATAATGGGTGGCATCTGGTGGCTGATCCTGTCTGCGCTGACCATCATCCCGATGGTAAAGATTTTGCCATTCTTCGGGATCAACAAATTCTGGTGCCTTCTTTGTCTGGTTCCGTTTGGCACGATCGCGTTGCTTTGGTGGGTCGGGCTGAAACTGCAAGAGTTGGAGCGCCGCTGAGATGCTGATGCTGCTGGGAGAACTGATCGCACTGGGTGCGCTGGGGGTCTTGCTGGCAGGGGCCGCGGCCAAGGCTGCCGAGGCGGAAAAGGTCCGGGTTCGGGCCGATGCTAAAAAGAACAAACGGGGGCGTTGATGGACGGCTCAAGATACGATGACGGCAGCACGGACGCGCTGAGCGGAGAACAGAAGATCCGCAATTTTAACATCAACTTCGGCCCGCAACACCCTGCGGCGCATGGAGTTCTGCGTCTCGTGCTTGAGCTGGACGGTGAGATCGTCGAGCGGTGCGATCCGCATATCGGCCTGCTGCACCGTGGCACCGAAAAGCTGATGGAAAGCCGGACGTATCTGCAGAACCTGCCGTATTTCGACCGTCTGGATTACGTGGCACCGATGAACCAGGAACACGCCTGGTGTTTGGCCATTGAAAAGCTGACCGGAGTCGAGGTTCCGCGCCGGGGCTCGCTGATCCGGGTGCTGTATTCCGAGATCGGCCGAATTCTTAACCACCTGCTGAACGTAACCACGCAGGCGATGGATGTGGGTGCTTTGACACCACCGCTCTGGGGCTTTGAAGAACGCGAAAAGCTTATGGTGTTCTATGAGCGTGCCTGCGGTGCCCGCCTGCACGCGGCCTATTTCCGGCCCGGTGGTGTGCATCAGGACCTGCCGCCCGAACTGCTGGACGATATCGAGGCGTGGAGCCACGAATTTCCCGCCGTTCTGGACGACATCGATGGGTTGCTGACCGAAAACCGCATCTTCAAACAACGCAATGCCGATATTGGTGTCGTGACCGAGGATGACATTCAGAAATACGGTTTTTCGGGCGTTATGGTGCGTGGTTCTGGCCTCGCATGGGATCTGCGCCGCGCGCAGCCTTACGAATGCTATGACGAGTTCGAGTTCCAGATCCCCGTCGGTAAAAACGGCGACTGTTACGACCGTTATCTTGTCCGCATGGAAGAGATGCGCCAGTCGCTGCTGATCATCCGACAGGCAATCGCAAAAATCCGTGACTGTCCCGGAGACGTTCTGGCGCGAGGCAAAATCACCCCGCCCAAACGGTCGGACATGAAAACCTCGATGGAAAGTCTGATCCATCACTTCAAACTGTACACCGAAGGCTTCCACGTCCCAGCAGGCGAGGTCTACGCCGCCGTCGAGGCCCCCAAGGGCGAATTCGGCGTCTATCTGGTCGCCGACGGCACCAACAAACCCTACCGCGCAAAGCTGCGCGCGCCGGGGTTCCTGCACCTGCAGGCTATGGATCACGTCGCCGGAGGCCACCAATTGGCCGACGTCGCGGCCATCATCGGCACCATGGATGTCGTGTTTGGGGAGATTGATCGGTGAGACGGCTAGTACTAACCCTCGCCGTGGTAGTCGTAACGCCTGCTCAGGCCGCCTCGACTCATCCGACGGCGAAAGTGCTTGACGTTATGCGCGACAACGGCTGCCGGTTAGATATCTCGCGCGCCGAGGAATCGTTTTCTGCCCGGGACTTGCGTCCCGAGGATGTCAGCGCAGTGATAAACTCATGGGCTGAGCAAGGGTTGGCCGGGCTGGATGGTCCGATATTCGAAATTGCCCCGGCAATTTGCGGCGCGCATGGCCTTGCGCCCGAGGATGCGGTAGGCCGTGCGGATGCGCTTTACGACTTTGTACGCTTGAACGGGTGCCGCATGGTCGAAGACGAGGCTGAGATCAAACTGCGCCCCGCTGGTTTTACTCAGGCCGAAACGCCGGATCTGATAGCCCGCCTTGTTGAACAGGGTCGCGCGCATCAGGAAGACCCCTATATTATCGTGATCGGAGATGCCTGCTAATGCTGCGCCGTCTGCACCCCGAACAACCTGAAAGCTTTGCCTTTACCGCAGCCAATCAGCAGTGGGCCAAAGCGCAGATTACCAAGTACCCCGATGGCCGTCAGGCCAGCGCGGTTATCCCGCTTTTGTGGCGCGCGCAGGAACAAGAGGGCTGGCTCAGCCGCCCTGCGATTGAATCCGTCGCCGATATGCTGGGAATGGCCTATATCCGCGTGCTTGAGGTTGCATCGTTCTACTTCATGTTCCAGCTGCAACCAGTTGGCTCTGTGGCGCATATTCAGATATGCGGAACGACCTCATGCATGATCTGCGGGGCTGAAGATCTGATTGCGGTTTGCAAGGACAAAATCGCGGCCAAGCCCCACGAACTGTCCGCCGACGGTAAGCTGAGTTGGGAAGAGGTGGAATGCCTCGGATCCTGCACCAACGCGCCGATGGCGCAAATCGGCAAGGATTATTACGAAGATCTGACCGCCGAGAGCTTTGGCAAGATCGTCGACGATCTGGCTGCCGGAAAGGTGCCACTTCCGGGCCCACAAAACGGACGGTACGCGGCGGAACCGCTGAAAGGGCTGACCAGCCTGACCGAGTATGAAGCAGGCAAACCGCAATACAACGCCAGCGTCGAGCTGGCCCTGGATATTGGCGATACAGTCAAACGTATCGACGGGACCGAGGTTCCGATCCTGACGCCGTGGCTGGGCAAAGACGGCAAAGCTGCGGCGACCAAGGCCGCGCCCAAACCGCCAAAAGCACCCGCGCCTGCGAAGACTGCAGCAAAACAGGCCGAAGAGGCGAAGGCGGCGAAAGAGGATCAACCGGAAACCCTGACCGCGGCGCGGGATGGCAAGGCAGACGATCTGAAGATGCTCAAAGGGGTCGGTCCCAAGCTTGAGCAGACACTGAATGATCTTGGGTTCTTCCACTTTGACCAGATTGCAGCGTGGACGCCTGAGCAGGTGGCTTGGGTAGACGCACGGCTTAAATTCAAAGGGCGGATCGAACGGGATGGCTGGATTGCCCAAGCCGCTCAACTGGCGAAGGGCGAAGAAACCGAATTTGCAAAGCGTGCCAAGGAAGACGGCACTTACGAAGAATAGGACCCATGTCCGTTCGGGGCATGAAGGATGAGATGGACAAAGACAAGGAACAGGCGATAGCCCGAAAGGGTCGTCATGTCGGGGTAGTCATCGCCGCGACCATGGTGCTTTGGCTTGCCATGACATTGTTCATTGGCCCCGCGCTAGGGTTGCCGGGGCGCTATGCGCTGCTGTTTGATTTCGCCGCTCTGGCGGGGTTTATCTATGCGGGCGTGAACATTTTTCAACTCTGGCGCATGCGTCAGGACAGCTGAAGGTAAGACACGATGCTGAAGGATCAGGACAGGATCTTTACCAACATCTACGGGATGCATGAGCGCACTTTGAAAGGCGCGCAGGCCCGCGGGCATTGGGACGGCACCGCTGGCCTGATCGGAAACGGGCGCGACTGGATCATCCAGACGATGAAGGATTCCGGCTTGCGCGGACGCGGCGGCGCCGGATTCCCGACTGGTCTGAAATGGTCGTTCATGCCGAAGGAAAGCGACGGACGTCCGGCCTATCTGGTTGTGAACGCGGACGAATCCGAGCCGGGCACCTGCAAGGACCGTGAGATCATGCGCCACGATCCGCATACGTTGATCGAAGGTTGTTTGATCGCGTCTTTCGCGATGAATGCGCACACCTGCTACATCTATCTTCGCGGTGAATACATCCGCGAGCGAGAGGCGCTGCAGGCCGCAATTGATGAGGCATATGATGCCGGATTGCTGGGCAAGAACGCTGCCGGGTCGGGTTGGGATTTCGACCTGTTTCTGCATCACGGGGCAGGGGCGTATATCTGCGGTGAGGAAACAGCCCTGATCGAAAGCCTTGAGGGCAAGAAGGGCATGCCGCGTATGAAACCTCCGTTCCCGGCGGGGGCGGGCCTCTATGGCTGTCCGACCACTGTGAACAATGTGGAGTCTATCGCCGTTGTGCCGACCATCTTACGGCGTGGTGCCGACTGGTTTGCCGGTTTTGGCCGCCAAAACAACGCAGGCACCAAACTGTTTGCAATATCGGGCCATGTAAACAATCCCTGCGTAGTAGAAGAGGCGATGTCGATCCCGTTTGAGCAGCTGATCGAAACGCATTGCGGCGGGATTCGCGGCGGTTGGGACAACCTGTTGGCTGTGATCCCCGGCGGTTCCTCGGTACCTTGCGTGCGCGGGGAAGACATGCGCGACGCCATCATGGATTTCGACCACCTGCGCAACGATCTGGGCTCGGGGCTGGGCACGGCGGCGGTGATCGTGATGGACAAATCCACCGATATCATCAAGGCGATCTGGCGGCTGTCGAAGTTCTACAAGCACGAAAGCTGTGGTCAGTGCACGCCCTGCCGCGAAGGAACCGGTTGGATGATGCGGGTGATGGACCGTCTGGTGCGCGGTGAGGCGGAGCTAGAAGAGATCGACATGTTGTTTGACGTCACTAAGCAAGTCGAAGGTCATACCATCTGCGCTTTGGGCGATGCGGCGGCCTGGCCGATTCAAGGTCTGATCCGTAACTTCCGTGAGGAGATCGAGGATCGCATCAAAGCCCAGAAATCTGGCCGTATGGGCGCGATGGCAGCGGAATGAACAATGTGCGGGATGTTGAACCAATTCCAAGCCGGGTTGAGATCAAGGAGTTGAACTAATGGAAGTTTTTTCCGCTTATTCACACGCGATCGCTTCAATGGTGATTTTTACGTTGATCATTCTGGTTTTGTCGCCGTTCTCGGCGCTTGCCAAGGCTGGCAAAGGTCTTGCCCCCGGGGCGACGCCGGAGCAGGACTATTCCGACAAGGCTTATCGGTTGAACCGGGCATATCTGAATGGAACTGAAACTCTGCCGGCCTTTGTCGCAGTTACTGTCGCGGCCATTCTGCTTGGGGTGAGCCCGTTCTGGGTGAACCTTCTGGCCTCCGTGGCTCTGATTGCGCGTATCGTCATGTTGGTTATCCACATGCGTGGTATCGGACAACCGCACAGCGGCGTCCGGTCTGTAACCTATGTCGTCGGGTGGGCCTGCATGGTGGTGATGGGCGTCATGGCATTGGTGGCGGCGTTTTGATGGAAAAGAAAGGTGTCTATTCGTTGACTGGATCAAATTTCAGGGCGGGACGCGCAACACTGGTCGCGGTCTTGGGGGCTGTGGTTTTCGTCTCTGCTTGCGGCCCGTCGTCCAGCGATCGCATTCTGTTTGATGGGAAAGCTTTCCGGGCCAAAGCGAAAGCAGTCGATAAAAGGAACGCCCCCACAGAATTCACGGTTGTCGTAAACGGCGCATCTGCCTCTCTGGATGGCGCGCGCGAAGCGGGTCGGTTTGAGGGAACCAAGTTCTGTATAGATTCTTTTGGGACTTCGAAAATCAACTGGAAAGTCGGACCCGACACCGAGCCGCAAAACCTGCGCATTACGGACAATAAATTGACCTTTGCAGGAACCTGCCAGCGACCATGATGCGGTTTTTTGCATATCAGCCCATGACGCAGGACGTGTTATTGAATAGCACTCCGGCACCGGATCGTTTTGGCCTGTCCAAAACGAAAGGATTTGTCATGTCTGGTGTGAAACTGCTTATTGCGTTGTCTGTTCTGACTTTCCCTGCCGCGGTCGAGGCCAAACCGCCCTTGCGCGAAGTCAAAGAGATTGACGAAGAACTCTATTACATCGCAATCGCAAACGAGATTTCGGAATTCTGCCCGTCGATCAGCGGGCGCAGGCTGAAGGCGATTGGCGTTATGTGGGGGCTAAAGTCCAAAGCGAACAAACTGGGGTATTCGGACGGTGAAATCCGCGCTTACGTGGAATCGGATGCCGAAAAGGACCGGATGCGCGCCAAGGGCGAGGCGTATCTGGCCGCGAATGGTGTGTCTTACGACAACCCCAACTCTTTCTGCACGTTGGGGCAGGCAGAGATCGAAAGAAACAGCGCCATTGGCGTGTATTTGAGGGCGAACTAGACCATGTCTGACCTCCGCAAGATCAATATCGACGGGCAAGAAATCGAAGTCGATGGTGCGATGACGCTGATCCAGGCCTGCGAGCAGGCAGGGGTCGAGGTGCCGCGCTTTTGCTATCACGAACGCCTGTCGATTGCCGGCAACTGCCGGATGTGTCTGGTCGAGGTTGTTGGCGGCCCGCCCAAACCGGCGGCCTCTTGCGCGATGCAGGTCCGCGATCTGCGCCCAGGGCCTGAAGGACAGGCGCCCGAGGTCAAGACGAACTCGCCTATGGTCAAGAAAGCCCGTGAAGGGGTGATGGAGTTCTTGCTCATCAACCACCCGCTGGATTGCCCGATCTGTGATCAGGGTGGAGAGTGTGACCTGCAGGATCAGGCCATGGCCTATGGTGTGTCGGGCTCGCGCTTCAAGGAAGCCAAGCGTGCCGTGGATGATCTGGATTTGGGACCGCTGGTCGGGACTGCGATGACACGCTGCATCAGCTGTACCCGCTGTGTGCGGTTCACCACCGAGGTCGCCGGCATTACTCAGATGGGCCAGACCGGGCGCGGTGAAGATGCGGAGATCACCTCGTACCTGAACCAGACGCTGGATTCGAACCTGCAGGGCAACATAATTGACCTGTGCCCAGTTGGAGCTCTGACCTCGAAGCCGTATGCCTTCACAGCGCGCCCGTGGGAACTGACCAAGACCGAAAGCATCGATGTGATGGACGCCTTGGGGTCAAACATCCGGGTCGATACCAAAGGGCGCGAAGTGATGCGTTTTCTGCCGCGCAACCACGACGGCGTGAACGAGGAATGGATCAGCGACAAGTCCAGATTTGTCTGGGATGGCCTGCGTCGCCAGCGTTTGGACAAACCTTATGTGCGTGAAAACGGCAAGCTGCGCCCGGCCTCGTGGCCCGAGGCGTTGAACAAGGCGGCCGAGGCGTTGAAAGAGGCTGAAAAGCCGGCCGCTCTTATCGGTGATCTGGTTCCGGTCGAGGCTACTTTTGCGCTGAAGCAGGTGATCGAAGGGCTGGGCGGTGTTGTTGAATGCCGGACTGATGGGGCCAAACTGCCTGCAGGCAATCGTGGGGCCTATGCCGGGACGGCAACGATCGAGGATATCGATACGGCAGAACGTATTCTGCTGATCGGAGCGAACCCACGCGACGAAGCTCCGGTTCTGAACGCGCGTATCCGCAAGGCCTGGGCACATGGCGCCGAGGTGGCTTTAGTCGGGCCTGCAGCCGATCTGACTTACGCGTATCACCATATGGGAGAAGACCGCGCAGCATTGCAGAAGGTCCTCGACATGGGCGGCGATGATGAGATTAAGGGCAAAGCCTCGCTGGTCATCGTCGGGCAGGGTGCTTTGCTCGAGGCGGATGGCGCAGCTGTCCTGGCCGCAGCGCAAGCCATTGCGGCCAATACCGAAAGTGGACTGCTTGTTCTGCATACCGCGGCGTCTCGCGTGGGTGCGATGGATGTGGATGCCACCAACGAAAATGGCATGGATGCCGTAAGCGCGGCTGACGTGATCTACAATCTGGGCGCTGATGAGATCGAAATCGGCGAAGGGGCCTTTGTGATCTATCAGGGCAGCCACGGTGATCGCGGCGCGCATCGTGCCGACGTGATCCTGCCGGGTGCCGCATACACCGAGGAAAACGGGCTGTTCGTGAATACCGAAGGCCGACCACAACTGGCGATGCGGGCTGGATTTGCCCCCGGTGAGGCCAAGGAAAACTGGGCCATCCTGCGGGCTTTGTCAGCGGAACTGGGCGCAACACTGCCCTTCGACTCACTTGCGCAACTGCGTACTGCTTTGATCGAAGCCGTTCCACATCTGGCCCAGATCGACCAAGTGATTGAGAATGAGGTCCAGCTACTGGATGCCGGTCCTCTGGGTCAGGCTACGTTCCGCACTGCGGTTAAAGACTTCTACCTGACCAACCCGATTGCACGGGCGTCGCAACTGATGGCCGAGCTGTCCGCTCAGGCGCAGGCACGGAACGCCGGGAAGATCGCGGCGGAATGAATACAGCACGTTTCATATCGCTTTCAGAGGCCAACACCGCCGCCTGCGGTGTGGGGATCGGGGAATTGCGCATGAAACGCAATGAAAAAGGTGGCGCGAAGGCTGTAGATGCTATTTACACCTACGCGCCGACCAAACCGCAATATGCGCAGGCACTTGGCCTGAACATCACGCGCAAAAAACGGAATACCCACGGTGTGAGGACCAATGGCTGATTTCTTTAACACCCCAGGCGGAATAGCCATCACCATTCTGGCGCAAGTGATTGCCGTTGTTGCCTTTGTGATGATCTCCCTGTTGTTCCTTGTCTACGGCGACCGCAAGATCTGGGCGGCTGTTCAGATGCGCCGCGGCCCGAACGTGGTTGGTGTCTATGGCCTGCTGCAATCTGTGGCTGACGCTCTGAAATATGTGGTCAAAGAGGTGGTCATCCCCGCCGGGTCCGACCGCACGGTGTTCATACTTGCTCCGCTGACCTCCTTCGTATTGGCAATGATCGCCTGGGCTGTGATCCCGTTCAACGATGGCTGGGTATTGTCGGATATCAACGTCGCGATCCTGTACGTCTTTGCCGTATCCTCGTTGGAAGTTTATGGCGTGATTATGGGTGGTTGGGCGTCGAACTCAAAGTACCCGTTCCTCGGATCTCTGCGCTCTGCGGCACAGATGATTTCTTATGAAGTTTCCATCGGTCTGATCATTATCGGCGTAATCATCTCAACCGGTTCGATGAATTTCGGCCACATTGTCGAGGCGCAGGACGGACGGTTCGGGTTCTTCAGCTGGTACTGGCTGCCGCATTTCCCGATGGTCTTCCTGTTCTTCATCTCGGCGCTGGCCGAAACCAACCGGCCTCCGTTCGACTTGCCCGAGGCTGAATCGGAACTGGTCGCCGGTTATCAGGTCGAATACTCGGCGACACCGTTCCTGCTGTTCATGGCAGGCGAGTACATCGCTATCTTCCTGATGTGCGCGCTGACCACGCTGCTGTTCTTCGGCGGCTGGCTGTCCCCGATCCCCGGCTTGCCGGACGGAGTGCTGTGGATGGTCGCCAAGATGGCGTTCTTCTTCTTCCTCTTCGCGATGGTCAAGGCGATTACGCCGCGCTATCGCTATGACCAACTGATGCGGTTGGGTTGGAAAGTGTTCTTGCCATTCTCGCTGGCCTGGGTGGTCTTCGTGGCCTTTGCAGCGAAATTCGACTGGTTCTGGGGCGCGTTTGCCCGTTGGAGCGTAGGAGGCTGATATGACCCAAATCGACTACACCCGCGCTGCCAAATATTTTTTGCTGCAGGACTTCTGGGTCGGCATGAAACTGGGACTGAAGTATTTCTTCGCCCCCAAGGCCACCATCAACTACCCGCATGAAAAGGGCCCGCTTAGCCCACGTTTTCGTGGTGAGCATGCCCTAAGACGTTACCCGAACGGCGAGGAACGCTGCATCGCGTGTAAACTCTGCGAGGCGGTCTGCCCTGCGCAAGCAATCACTATCGACGCTGAACCGCGCGAAGACGGCAGCCGCCGCACCACGCGTTATGACATCGACATGACCAAGTGCATCTATTGCGGCTTCTGCCAAGAGGCCTGCCCAGTCGATGCCATCGTCGAAGGCCCGAATTTCGAATTCGCCACCGAAACCCGAGAAGAGCTGTTCTACGACAAAGAAAAATTGCTCGATAACGGCGAACGCTGGGAAGCCGAGATTGCCCGCAATCTGGAAATGGACGCGCCGTACAGATGAGTGACACGCCCCAAAATCCGTTCGACCTGATGATGAAGCAGGCGCAGGACATGGCCAAGGCGATGAACCCGGCGATGGAGAATTTCTCGCCCAAGGGCTTTGAGGCTCTTTGGCCGACCATGCCCAAAGAGGTCATGGAGATGATGTTCGGCAATACCGTCAACAAGGATGGGTTGGATGCCAAGACCCGCCTGCTGCTAACACTGGCCGGGCTGACCTGTCAGGGCGCGCAGGCAGATGCGGCGGTGCGTCAGACCGTGCGCCACGCGCTTGAGGCTGGTGCCAGGAAACAAGAGATCGTGGAAACGATCGGTCAGATGTCGGTCTTTGCCGGCATCCCGGCTATGACCCGCGCGTTGGAACTTGCGCAAGAGGTCATGGGCGATAACGAGGATGAGGATCAATGACCGTCTTTGCCTTCTACCTGTTTGCCATCAGCGCCATCACCGGCGGGCTGTTTACGGTGATCAGCCGCCAGCCGGTACACTCGGTGCTGTGGCTGATCCTGTCCTTCCTGTCTTCGGCGGGACTGTTCGTTCTGCTGGGGGCCGAGTTTGTGGCGATGCTGCTGATCATTGTCTATGTCGGCGCGGTCGCAGTGCTGTTCCTCTTCGTTGTGATGATGCTGGATGTGGACTTTGCCGAGCTCAAGGCCGAGATGGCGCGCTATATGCCGCTGGCTTTGCTGATCGGTCTGGTCATCCTAATGCAGTTTGTCATGGCCTTTGGGGCTTGGGACAGCGCGCAAGGCGTTGAGGCCAATCTGGCCCAGCCGGTTCCAACAGACCGCCACAATACAGAGGCGCTGGGCGTTATTCTTTACGATCAATACTTCCTTCTGTTCCAGCTGGCGGGCCTCATCCTGCTGGTGGCCATGATTGGCGCCATCGTGCTGACCCTGCGCCATCGTCAGGACATCAAGCGTCAGGACATTGTCGGTCAGATGATGCGCGACCCGGCCAAGGCGATGGAGTTGAAGGACGTGAAACCGGGGCAGGGACTTTAAGACGATGATCGGACTTGAACACTATCTTACAGTCGCGGCGACGCTGTTCGTCATCGGCATCTTCGGCCTCTTCTTGAACCGCAAGAACGTCATCATCCTGCTGATGAGTATCGAGCTGATGCTGCTGGCGGTGAATATCAACCTTGTGGCGTTTTCCAGTTTCCTCGGTGATCTGGTCGGGCAGGTCTTCACCCTGTTCGTGCTTACCGTGGCAGCAGCCGAGGCGGCGATTGGTCTGGCCATTCTGGTCTGCTTCTTCCGCAACCGTGGCACCATCGCGGTTGAAGACGTCAATATGATGAAGGGGTAAGAGAACATGGAAACCACCATCCTCTTTGCCCCTCTGGTGGGCGCGCTGATTTGCGGGTTCGGCTGGAAGTTTATTGGCGAGAAGGCCGCCATGTGGACCGCTACAGGTCTGCTGTTTCTGGCCTGTCTGCTGTCGTGGATTGTGTTCTTTACCTTTGACGGTGTGACGCAACAGATCGAGATCATGCGCTGGATCGAAAGCGGTTCGCTGTCGACCAGTTGGGCCGTGCGTCTGGACCGGCTGACCGCGATCATGCTGATCGTAGTGACCACCGTGTCAGCGCTCGTTCACCTCTATTCCTTTGGCTACATGGATCACGACCCGCAATGGCGTGAAGGCGAAAGCTATAAGCCGCGCTTCTTTGCTTACCTGTCGTTCTTTACGTTCGCCATGCTGATGCTGGTGACGTCGGACAATCTGGTTCAGATGTTCTTTGGTTGGGAAGGCGTGGGGGTCGCGTCTTACCTGCTGATCGGCTTTTATTACCGCAAACCATCCGCGAACGCCGCCGCGATCAAAGCTTTTGTGGTAAACCGGGTCGGTGACTTTGGTTTCGCGCTGGGTATTTTTGCGCTATTCTTCCTGACCGACAGCATCAACTTCTCGGACATCTTCGCATCGGCGCCTGCACTTGCAGAAGAAAAGCTGCACTTCTTGTGGGGCGATTGGAACGCAATTGAGGTGATTTGCGTCCTTCTCTTCATCGGCGCGATGGGTAAATCGGCGCAGCTGATCCTGCACACCTGGTTGCCGGACGCGATGGAGGGCCCGACCCCTGTGTCGGCGCTGATCCACGCCGCAACCATGGTGACGGCGGGTGTGTTCCTGATTTGCCGCATGTCGCCGCTGATGGAGTTTGCGCCGGGTGCGACCGGGTTCATCACCGTGCTGGGGGCCTCGACAGCGTTCTTCGCCGCCACCGTGGGTCTGGTACAGACCGACATCAAGCGCGTCATCGCCTATTCGACCTGTTCGCAGCTGGGCTATATGTTTGTTGCTGCTGGCGTTGGCATGTATTCGGCGGCGATGTTCCACCTGTTCACGCACGCGTTCTTCAAAGCGCTGCTGTTCCTCGGAGCGGGTTCCGTAATCAATGCGATGCATCACGAGCAGGAGATGACCGAATACGGCGGCCTGCGAAAGAAGATCCCCTATACCTTCTGGGCAATGATGATCGGAACGCTGGCCATCACTGGTGTGGGCATCCCGTTGACGACCATTGGCTTTGCCGGGTTCCTGTCCAAAGACGCGATTATTGAAAGCGCCTATGCGGGTGGTTCCGGCTATGGCTTCTGGATGCTGGTGATCGCGGCAGCGTTCACTTCGTTCTACAGTTGGCGCCTGATTTTCCTGACCTTCTATGGGGAACCGCGGGGCGACAAGCACACCCATGATCACGCGCATGAAAGCCCTCTGACAATGCTGGTTCCGCTGGGCGTGCTGTCACTGGGTGCGGTGTTTGCCGGGATGATCTGGTACGGCAACTTCTTTGGTCATGCGGACAAGGTCGGTAAGTTCTATGGCATTCCGGTCGCCGAGGCGTCGGAGCATGCAGAGGCCGGCGACCATGGCCAAGCTGACGCGCATGCTGAAACCACCCATGCTGATGACAGCCATTCGGACGAGGGCCATGCCGATGATGCTGCACATAGCGACAAGGCCGCGAAAGGTGGCGATCACCACTATGTCTTCGCAGGAGAGCCTGGCGAGGGCGCGATCTACATCGCGCCGGACAACCATATCCTGGACGACGCGCATGCTGCTCCGAAATGGGTCAAGGTTTCGCCTTTTGTCGCAATGTTGCTGGGCTTTGTCGTGGCCTACTGGTTCTACATCGTGAACACCTCGCTACCGGCGCGTTTGGCGCAGAACCAGCGTCCGCTGTACCTGTTCCTGCTGAACAAGTGGTATTTCGACGAAATCTATGACGCGATCTTCGTTAAACCGACCTTGGCGCTTGGCCGGTTCCTGTGGAAACGCGGTGATGGCAACACCATCGACGGCTTCCTGAACGGAGTGGCCATGGGCGTAGTTCCCTTCTTTACCCGCCTCGCAGGCAAGGCGCAGACGGGTTACATCTTTACTTACGCCTTCTGGATGGTTCTGGGCATCGCAGCCCTTGTCACCTGGATGTCGATCGGCGGGGGCGCACAATAATGGATAATATCCTCTCCATCGTCACTTTCATCCCCGCCGTGGCGGCAGGCATCCTGGCCCTGTTCTTGCATGGTGAAGACGTGGCTGCTCAGCGCAATGCCAAGTGGGTTGCGCTGGTGGCGACTACAGTGACGTTCTTAGTTTCGATCGGCATTTACACTGGCTTTGATCCTTCGAACACCGGCTTTCAGATGGTGGAAGAAGGTGAATGGCTGATGGGCCTAAAATACAAGATGGGTGTGGACGGCATTAGCGTTCTGTTCGTGCTGCTGACCACCTTCATCATGCCGCTGACCATTCTGGCCAGTTGGCATGTCACCGACCGCGTCAAAGAATACATGATCGCCTTCCTTTTGCTGGAAACGCTGATGCTGGGCGTGTTCATGGCGCTGGATCTGGTGCTGTTCTACCTGTTCTTCGAAGCTGGGTTGATCCCGATGTTCCTGATCATCGGTATCTGGGGCGGCAAGGACCGTATCTATGCCAGCTTCAAGTTTTTCCTATACACCTTCCTAGGCTCGGTGCTGATGCTGGTGGCGATGGTGGCGATGTATGCAGATGCGGGCACTACTGATATCGAAGCACTAATGCTTCATCACTTCTCGTCCGAAGGGTTCAGTGTGCTGGGCATCTATATCGTTGGCGGCATGCAGACGCTGATGTTCCTGGCCTTCTTTGCCAGCTTCGCTGTGAAAATGCCGATGTGGCCGGTACATACATGGTTGCCGGATGCCCACGTTCAGGCGCCTACTGCAGGCTCGGTCGTGCTGGCAGCCATCCTTCTGAAAATGGGTGGCTACGGTTTCCTTCGTTTCAGCCTGCCAATGTTCCCGGTAGGATCAGCGGTGATGACCGATCTGGTGCTGTGGATGTCGGCAATTGCGGTTGTTTACACCTCGCTGGTGGCGCTGGTGCAGGAAGATATGAAGAAGCTGATCGCATATTCCTCGGTCGCGCATATGGGCTTTGTGACAATGGGGATTTTTGCCGCAAATCAGCAAGGGGTCGACGGGGCCATTTTCCAGATGCTGAGCCACGGGTTCATTTCGGCGGCACTCTTCCTTTGCGTCGGAGTGATCTATGACCGGATGCACACACGTGAGATTGAAGCCTATGGCGGTCTGGTGATCCGGATGCCGGCCTACGCGCTGGTCTTCATGCTGTTTACCATGGCCAATGTGGGCTTGCCGGGCACCAGCGGGTTCATCGGTGAATTCCTTACATTGATGGGTGCTTTCCAGGTCAACACATGGGTGACGGCTGTGGCTGCCTCTGGCGTGATCTTCTCGGCGGCCTACGCGCTATGGCTTTATCGTCGGGTCGTGTTTGGTGATCTGATCAAGGAAAGCCTCAAGGCGATGACTGACATGAGCTCGCGCGAACGGCTTATCTTTGCGCCTCTGATCGTGATGACGATCCTGCTGGGCGTGTACCCGTCGCTGGTGACCGATGTGATTGGCAACTCAACGGCTGCGCTGATTTCGAACTATGACATGGCTCTGGCCGCGGCTGAGGCTGCGACCCAGTCGGCCGCTTCGCATTAAGGGGGCTTTGGAGACATGATCCAGGCTGATCTGACAATAATCCTGCCGGAAATCATTCTGGCCGTGTATGCGATGGCGGCGCTTTTGGGGGCTGTCTACACGACGAAGGACGGGCTTGCGCCGACGCTGGTTTGGACGACAGCGGGGTTGATGGCGCTGCTGGCGATCTGGATCGCGACCAATGGCGATGGCACCAACGTCGCGTTCAACGGCATGTTTGTCGATGACGGGTTCGCAAGGTTCTCGAAGGTGGCAATCCTGTTGTCCGCTGCGGCCATTCTGGTGATGAGCCAGGAATACATGGCGCGTCGCGACCTGTTGCGGTTCGAATTTCCGTTGCTGGTCGCGCTGGCCGCTGTCGGCATGATGATGATGGTCAGCGCCGGCGATCTGATGTCGCTGTACATGGGGTTGGAGCTGCAGTCACTGTCGCTGTACGTCGTGGCCGCGCTGCGCCGGGACAGCGCTAAATCGACTGAGGCTGGTCTGAAGTACTTTGTGCTGGGTGCACTGAGTTCGGGCCTGCTGCTATACGGTGCGTCTCTGGTATATGGATTTTCCGGCACTACGCTGTTCTCGGGCATCATCCAGACGGTTCAGGATGGAGAGATTTCGATTGGCCTGCTGATTGGTCTGGTGTTCTTGATTTCGGGCCTTGCGTTCAAAGTGTCAGCCGTGCCGTTCCACATGTGGACACCGGACGTGTACGAAGGCTCACCTACACCAATCACCGCCTTCTTTGCCACGGCGCCGAAAGTGGCGGCCATGGCTCTGTTCGCACGCGTAATGCACGACGCATTTGGCGGTGTGATCAAGGACTGGCAACAGGTGATCGTCCTGCTTTCGGTCCTGTCGATGCTGCTGGGTGCAGTTGCGGCGATTGGCCAGCGTGACATCAAGCGACTGATGGCGTTCTCGTCGATCGCCCACATGGGATATGCGTTGATCGGTTTGGCTGCAGGCACCGAGATGGGCATCAAGGCAATGCTGATGTATCTGGCGATTTATGTAACCATGAATATCGGCACATTCGCGTTCATCCTGATGATGGAGCGGGATGGTAAGCCGATCACGGACATCGACGCCCTGCGCCAATATTCGAAGCGGGAACCGGGCAAGGCGCTGGCAGTGTTGATCTTGATGTTCAGCCTAGCGGGCGTGCCGCCGATGTTGGGGTTCTTCGCCAAGTTTGGCGTCTGGCAGGCAGGTGTTAGTGCGGGGCTAACCGGGCTGGTAATTGTCTCGGCCATCGCATCGGTCATCGGGGCATTCTATTATCTGCGGATCGTGTTCTACATGTATTTCGGGGACGAAAACGACGAGCCGATCGAGACGCATTCTTCGCCGGTCCTTTGGGTCGCCCTGATGGGCTCGGCAGCGTTGATGTTGGTGGGCGTGTTCTATCAATTCGGAATTGAAGGCGCAGCTGCAGCTGCGGCAGCGACACTTGTCAACTGATCCGCGTAGCAGCTTGAACCCGGGGGCTCGGTCAACAGACCGGGCCTTTTTGACATGACTGATTGGCCCCAAGAATACGGCCTGCATGTGCTTAACGAGGTCGACAGCACCTTGAACGAGGCCGCGCGTATGGCCCCGACAGCGACTGGGCCAGTGTGGATCATGGCGCATCATCAGACGGCGGCTCGTGGGCGGCGGGGCAGGGCATGGGCTAACCCCAAAGGAAACTTGGCCGCGACTTTGCTAATGCGCCCTCAAGGGAACCCGGAAGAGGCGGCACTGCGCAGCTTTGTGGCGGCGCTGGCACTGTTTGACGCCTGCGTGGCAGTCACCGGGCGGGCAGCAGGCTTGACACTTAAATGGCCCAACGATGTCTTGCTGAACGGCGGCAAGCTGGCTGGCATCTTGTTGGAAAGCACGGGGCAGGGGCGCGGCGTCTCGCACTTGTCCATCGGTATCGGCGTGAACTTGTCCGAAGCGCCGGGTGCGGAATTGGTCGAACCAGACGCTGTCCGCCCGGTTTCTCTGTTATCCGAAACTGGGGCCCATGTGACGCCTGAGGATTTTCTGACCGAACTGGCTGCTGCCTATGCCGGGTATGAAAACCAATTCGCAACTTTCGGGTTCGAACCGATCCGCACGGCATGGCTGGCCCGAGCCGCGAAATTGGGAGAGGTCATCACGGCCCGTACCGCAGCGTCGGAAACGGTTGGAACCTTTGAAACGGTGGACGCCGGGGGCAACCTTGTCCTAAACACCGCCAAGGGCCGTGTCAGCATTCCTGCGGCGGATGTGTTTTTCTGAAGGAGGCTCAGATGCTTCTGGCTATCGACTGCGGTAACACGAACACTGTCTTCTCAATCTGGGATGGCGAAGAGTTTCTGTGCACTCTGCGCACGTCGACCCACCATGCACGCACTGCGGATGCTTATTTCACGTGGTACTCGACGCTGGTGAAACACTATGGGATCGAGGCTGAGATTACGGATGTGATCATCGCCTCGACCGTGCCGCGCGTTGTGTTCAACCTGCGGGTCTTTGCAGATCGGTTCTTTGGATGTCGTCCGCTGGTGGTGGGCAAGCCTGAATGCCTTTTGCCGATGGCCCCCCGTGTTGACGAGGGCACCGTGCCCGGCCCAGATCGTCTGGCCAACGCCGCTGCCGCATTCGACCGGCATGGCGGCAATGTAGTTGTGGTCGACTTTGGCACTGCAACAAACTTTGACGTGGTCGCGGCGGATGGGGCCTATGTTGGTGGCATCATCGCGCCGGGCGTGAACCTCAGTCTCGAGGCGTTGCACCAGGGGGCGGCTGCCTTGCCACATATCGATATCACCCGCCCTGAAAAAGTGATTGGCACAAATACGGTTGGCTGTATCCAATCCGGCGTGTATTGGGGCTATTCCGGCTTGATCGAGGGGCTGATTTCCCGGATCAAAACCGAATATGGAATGCCGATGAAAGTCGTTGGGACCGGTGGGCTTGCGCCTCTGTTCGATCAGGCGGACGTAGGGTTTGACGCAATCGAAGATGATTTGACGATGCACGGGCTGACCGTGATTCATCGCTATAACAAGGACAATGGCTCGACATGAGCAGCGAAAAACTGATCTACCTACCGCTAGGTGGTGCCGGTGAAATTGGCATGAATGCCTATGTCTACGGCTATGGCAAACCTGGAAAAGAACGGCTGATCCTCGTAGATCTGGGCGTGACCTTTCCCGACATGGACACAACCCCCGGCGTTGACCTGATCCACGCAGACATTTCCTGGCTGCGAGAGCGCGCGGACCGGCTGGAAGCCGTATTTGTTACCCACGCGCACGAGGACCACGTGGGCGCGGTGGCGCATTGCTATGAGGCGCTGGGTGCGCCTGTCTATGCGCGCGCCTTCACCGCCAACATCGCACGGCGCAAGATGGAAGAACACGGCCATCCAGAAGACGCCGTGCATACAGCGTCTGCATGGCCGGAACAGATAACCGTTGGTCCGTTCACGGTGGGTTTCCTGCCGGTCTCGCACTCGATCCCGGAAAGTGCTGCCCTGGTGATCGACACGCCTGAGGGCAGAATTGTTCATTCTGGTGACTTCAAGCTGGATGAAAATCCGGTTGTGGGTGAAGCTTTTGATCCCGAGCTCTGGGCCGAGGTCGCCAAGCCCGGTGTCAAAGCGCTGGTGTGTGACAGCACAAACGTGTTCTCCCCCCACGCGGGTCGGTCCGAGTCCGAAGTTGGTCCCGAGATTACCAAGCTGGTAGAGGAAGCCAGCGGCATGGTTGTCGCCACCACTTTTGCGTCGAACGTCGCGCGGGTGAAAACATTGGCTGAGGCGGGCGAACGGGCTGGACGCTCAGTCGTTCTGTTGGGGCGCGCGATGCGCCGGATGATTGAGGCCGCGACCGAAACGGGTATTCTGACCAGCTTTCCGCGTGTCGTCAGCGCCGAAGAGGCCGTCGATATGCCGCGCCAGAACCTGATGCTGATCGTAACCGGCAGCCAGGGTGAACGCCGCGCAGCCAGCGCGCAATTGGCGCGGGGCAAATACCGGGGGTTGGAATTGAAAGAGGGCGATCTGTTCCTGTTTTCGTCGAAAACGATTCCCGGCAATGAACGTGGCGTAATTTTCATCATGAACCAGCTCAGCGAAAAGGGCGTGGATGTGGTGGATGACAGCTCGGGCCTGTATCACGTGTCCGGCCACGCCAATCGCCCCGATCTTGAGAAAGTACATGCGCTGATCGATCCGCAGATGGTCATCCCGATGCATGGTGAACATCGCCACCTGCGTGAGCATGTCAAACTGGCAGAGGCCGGGGGCCGTTCGGGTGTTCTGGCGGTGAACGGTACAATGCTGGACCTGACCGGCAATGCGCCGCAGGTTGTCGACTATGTCGAAACCGGACGGACCTATCTGGACGGAACGGTCAAGATCGGTGCGCTGGACGGCGTGGTGCGCGACCGAATTCGCATGGCCTTGAACGGCCATGTGACGGTAACCGTCATTCTGGACGAGGAAAACGAGCCGCTGGGAGAGCCCTGGTGTGACACGATGGGCCTGCCCGAACTTGGGTCGTCTCGTGCCGCGCTGGTCGAGGTCCTGGAAGAGGATCTGAACCAATTCCTGATGCGGGCTGAAGCCAAAACTTTGCGCGACGACGACAAGTTAGAAGAAGCCATGCGCCGAATTGTTCGCCAAACGGCAAAGAGCGAGATTGGCAAAAAGCCCGAAGTCACCACGGTGATCAGCCGGATGAAGTAAACTCAACTGGGGGCCAATGGCCCTCAGTCCGCTTCGGGCATGGGATAGCCACGAAGCCTGAGGAACAGGTTTTCCTCTTCAGTATTCAGAAAGAACGGGACGGATTTGGGCGGTGTTGGATCTGTGACCCGCGCCGCGATTTCGGCCAGCACGACCTCGGTAATGAACGGCAGGTCGAATTCGCGCGCCCGATCCAGCGCAACCCATTGCAGATGCGACAGCTCGTCCGAGGCACGGCTGAAATCGTCCAGATCGCCCTGAATTTCTGCAGCATCTACCAGAAAAAAACGCGCATCGAACCGGCGTGGTCGTCCCGGCGGGGTGACAGCCCGAAAGACGAACTGAAGTGCCTGTGCGGATGGGCGGTATCCCATCTGCGCAAAAGCTACCCAGTCTTCGGTCAGCGGGCCGGCCCAGTCATCAGGCTGGCCTAGGATCAGGCCCGTTTCTTCCCACAGTTCTCGGATAGCGGCTACGGCCAAGGCGGTTTGCAACCCGGCTTGCGACTGTTCAGCAAGACGTTCCCGGCACACAGTAGGTAGATCCGTGACAAGCGCCACGTCTGCATCAGATGCGTCGACAGCGCCGCCGGGGAACACAAACTTGTTGGGCATAAACGCGGCATTCGCGCCGCGTTGTCCCATCAAAATAGACGGATTAGTCAGACGATCCCGCAGAACAATGACCGTCGCTGCGTTCCGTATAGCTGTTTTGTCCACCGTCATCCGTTGCCCAACGCGCGATCCGGAATCACTTGGACTGGCCAAAGCCGTGCATACGGCGGGCCCATTGATAGGCGACAACTGCCCCTTTCAATCGAGGCAGCAAAAACAGCGACAGGGCTGTGCAGCCAAAGGCGAAGATCAGGAACATCGTCAGGGGTTCGGGCCGCCAATGGACGTAAGAGACGTGCAGCGCCGGCGCCAAGAGGTGACCCACCACCAAAATCGTCAGATAGGCCGGGCCGTCATCGGCGCGATGGTGAAACAGCTCTTCTCCGCATTTCGAACATTCGTCGTTTACCTTGAGGTAGCTGTGCAACAGTTTGCCTTCACCGCAATTGGGGCAACGGCAAAGGAACCCTTTGACCAATGCAGGCTTTGTCGGGCGGTCTTCCACGTCGGTGGTGTCGATCGTTTGATCTGTCATGTTGATACTCGCGCGTTCCAATGATGAGGGTATAACGCTTGTTTGGCCTACCGGGAAAGGGGGTGCGTCGCTTTGCATCGCTCAGGCGTTTTGAAAAATATTTCGATTCCCGCGACGGAATGCTCAGTCTGCTGCGTTTGAACCTATGTAAGCAGCGGCAATGGCGCCGCGAAAACAAGGGAAAAACGATATGAAAAGCGCCAAATTCATTCCGGCAATCGTTGTGTCAGCACTGGCAATCACCGGCACGTCCGTTTTGGCCGCAGGCGGTAAAGATCGCGAACCTGTGACCTTTCAACAGCTCGACGCGAACGGTGACGGGCAGGTGACCAAGGAAGAAATGCAGGCTCATCGGAATCAGCGTTTCACTAACGCCGACACAGACGGCGATGGCCAGCTGAGCGTAGAAGAGATGCAGGCCGCCGGCCAACAAAAGGTCAACGATCGTGTTACGAAGATGTTTGAACGCAACGATGCCAACAAGGATGGGTTTCTGAGCGAGGACGAGTTGCCCAAGCCGCGCCGTGCTGACAAGATGTTTGACCGGATCGACGCAAACGACGACGGCGCCATCTCGGAAGAGGAATTTGCCGATGCAAAAGACAGAATGGGTAAACGCCACAAGAAACGTGGGAATGCGGACTCTGACGACAGCTAATGCGGGATGGAGGACCTGACCTCTGCTCCACAAGACGTTCGCGGCGTGGATTACGCCGCGAACGAACCGGGTGACGATGCGTTGCTCAGGCAGTTTGCCAATGGCGATGCTGCAGCGGCACGCGTGCTTACTGATCGGCTTGCGCCACGCAGCCTGTCGGTGGCGCTTCGGTTTCTTGGCAACCGCGCTGAGGCCGAGGATGTCACGCAAGAGGCCATGATGCGCCTGTGGCAGATGGCACCCGATTGGGTGCCTGGTCAGGCCAAAGTTTCGACATGGCTTTATCGTGTGACGCTGAATCTGTGCGTTGATCTACGCCGCAAAAAGACGCCGGACCGGTTGGCCGATGTGCCAGAGCCCGAAGATGAAGAGGCTAGTGCGGCGGATCGCTTGCAGGATGCCGCTCGCAAGGACGCGCTGCAAACGGCGCTGTCACAGTTGCCCGAACGGCAGCGGCAAGCCGTTGTTTTGCGGCATATTGAGGAATTGCCCAACCCCGAAATCGCGGGGATCATGGGAATCTCGGTGGAAGCGGTGGAAAGTCTGACGGCACGAGGAAAACGGTCGTTAACGGCGATTCTGGCCGGACGACGTGATGAACTGGGGTATGACGATGACTGAAGACAAAGACAATCTGGATCTGTTGTTCGCCCAGGCCCGACAAGACCGTCAGGAGTTGCCGGATGACTTGGCCGTGCGGATTCTCACCGACGCAGAATCGGTTCG
Source organism: Ruegeria atlantica (assembly GCF_013032505.1). Classification (GTDB taxonomy): domain Bacteria; phylum Pseudomonadota; class Alphaproteobacteria; order Rhodobacterales; family Rhodobacteraceae; genus Ruegeria; species Ruegeria atlantica_F. The sequence continues at coordinate 988,121 of NZ_WQCG01000001.1, read as the reverse complement.
GTTGAGCCGACTGCAACCAGATGAGCCTAAGGCAGCCCCTCGTTGGGCACGCTTGCTTACCGGTCTGGGCGGTTGGCAGGGAATGGGCGGTTTGGTTGCGGCCAGCATGGCAGGTGTCTGGATCGGTTTTTCAGCACCGGAGTTTCTGCCCGATCCCGCCAACTACATTTACGCAGAGGATGTTAGTTTCGTAGTCGCTGACCTAAGTCTGGATACGAGTTTTCTGGAGGACGCCGAATGAGCGATAGCCCCAAACCCAAAAGCCGCTGGATTTCAGTTTTGCTTGTCATCTCGCTGGCCTTGAACCTGCTGGTTGTCGGCGTCGCGCTGGGGACCGTGCTGCGGGTCAAAGGCGGGGATCATGCAAAATCACCACCGGGCTTCGGCTCGGCGCTGTATCGTGCGCTGCCAAAAGAAGAGCGGAAAGCTATGCGCGGCGAGCTATTCGACCGTCACAAAAAAGGGGCCAACAACCGATCCCAGGATTTTGCACAACTCAGCGCTGCATTACGGGCAACCCCGTTCGAAGCGGCGGATGTTCAGGCCCTGTTGGACCAGCAGGCGCAATCCATGGCGGACCTGCAGGATGCCCTGCAGCAAGAGTGGCTGGCGCGGGTCGTCGCCATGAGCGATGAAGAACGTTTGGTCTATGCCGATCGGTTGGAAGAGGTCGTCAAACGAGGTCCGCGTGGCCATAAGAAAAAGGACTGAAGGTTTCAGGCAGCGCTCTGCCTGACCCTTACTTGATTGCGGCCCGCCTTCTTGGCTGCGTAAAGTGCGCTATCGGCCGATTTCAGCAATTGTTCCAACGGCTCGCTATGGGTCAGGGGCGGATTTGGAGCCGTCAGGCCGATGCTGATGGTCACGGGCACCGGGGCTGAAGCATCGGGCAGAGAAAAGGGTGTTTTGCTGATACAGTCGCGCAGGGTTTTGGCCAATTCTATCGCCCCAGTCGGAGAGCTGTCGGGCAGGCCAATCATAAACTCCTCTCCCCCAATACGCGCGACAAACCCAGCTGATCCAACCGTACGCTTCATGCGCATTGCAGCCTCGGTCAAAACCCGGTCGCCGCTGACGTGCCCAAAGCGGTCATTGATGGTCTTAAAGTGATCCAGATCTGCCAGCATCACAACAAAACCGTGACCGGTTCGCGAAGGCTGCCGCGCCATCTGATTCATCGCTTGCATGGCATAGCGACGATTGTGCAGCCCGGTCAGCGGATCAACCCACGATTCGGCAAGCCCACGTTTTAACGTAGCGCGCATCCGGTCCATGCGTGCCTTTCGCGCAACCTGATTGTCTAGTTGCAACTGAACCTCTTCGGCGCAGAACCCGTCCATGCAAACGGCGTCGGCACCACGATCCAGCGCTTCGCACGCTAATCCGGCGTCGTGATCCGCCAAGACGGCGATCAAAACCGTGTGCCGAGTTGCCCCCCTCGACTTTAAATCGGCCAGTGTATTCAGACCCGCGGCGCTTGTTCCGATTTCGATCAGGATCGCGTCTGGCACCGATCCTGACAACAATGCACGCATGTTCGAAGCCAGATGGTTTCTGAGGCTGTGTCGCGATCGCCCCGACAACGCGGTCTTCCACAGTGTTCCGATCCTGGCAGTTTGGGTAAGTATGGCCACATGAGCCTGTTTGGGCGGGGCAATCAACGTGGCGGCCGGTTCAGCAAATCCAATTGGGTGCGATCCGTTGCCTAATTGAAGCTCTTGAGTATCAGCACGCGCGCGCAGAAGGCTGCGAATTCGGGCCAAGAGCAATGTGTCCTTGAAGGGGGCGGTCAGCACATCATCCAGCCCGTCTGCCAATGCTTGCAGTCTTGCGGCTTTGTCGTTCTGCGGCGCGATCGCGACGACCGGAACATCCCCCAGTTCCGGGTTGGCTACCACTAGTCTTTTGACGTCTGCTGACGAGCCGTCGGGCAACGTTTGTGCAACCAGCACCAAATCGGGGTGCGTTCGCCGCAGTAGCCCGGCCAGACCATGCAGCTTTTCAGCCTGAACCACGTGATACCACGCCGCCGTCAACTGGACCTTTAGCATAATGCGATTGGTCGAAGTCCCGTCGAGGACAAGGATGGTTCCCTGCACGGACATATCAGTCACCGTTGATTGCATGCGTTGCCAAAGTGTTTATGAGTCTGGTTAACAAACCCTTTCCAACTGCACTTCCGAGGCCTTTTTATGCCGATCACCGCCCAATCCGCCGAAACGCTTGCCCTGAACGTCCTTGGGTGGCTGGTCGGAAATGACGAGTTGCTGCCGATTTTTCTGGGCTCGACGGGCGCATCGACCGATGATTTGCGGGCCCGCGCATCAGAGGCGGAATTCCTGAGTTCGGTTCTTGAATTCTTGATGCTTGACGATTCGTGGGTGATCGCTTTTTGTGACGCCAATTCCGTGCCCTATGATCTGCCGGGTCAGGCACGGGCTGTATTGTCTGGTGGCGGTGATGTTCACTGGACATGAAACAATACACTGACAGGAGCATGCAATGCCCATCGACGCGATCTTGTTCGACAAGGACGGAACACTATTTGACTTCGCGGACACTTGGGGTGGTTTCGGACGCAGCGTGTTGGAAAAGATGTCAAACGGGGACCCAAAGCGCGCGGCCGAACTTGGTCGCGCCATCGGCTTTGATCCGATCACTGAGAAATATTCCGACGACAGCATTGTAATTGCAGGGACCGTTGAAGAGATCGCCGAAGCCCTCGCGCCGTTTTTCCCGGATATGCCCAGCGATGAGCTAGTCGACATTCTCAACATGGAATCGGCGACGGCGACGCAGGCCCCGGCTGTTCCATTGGTTCCATTCCTGGACGCTTTGCGGGAGGCGGGCCTTAAATTAGGTGTGGCCACGAATGACGGGGAAATGCCCGCGTTGCAACATCTGGCTTCAGTCGGGATTCGCGATCACTTCGATTTTGTTGCCGGGTACGATAGCGGCCATGGGTTCAAACCTGGACCAGGGCAATTGATCGCTTTTGCCGCGCATGTCGGCGTCGAACCGGCTCGTGTGGCTATGGTTGGTGACAGTTTGCATGACCTTCAGGCTGGGCGTGCCGCTGGTATGACCACAATCGGGGTGCTGACCGGGTTGGCCCCGGCCGAAGCGCTTGCGCCGATGGCGGATGTGGTGCTCCCAGATATCGGTCACATTCCCGCCTGGTTGGCCGAAAACTGACCAACTGATGGCCGATTTCGACGGTTCGAGTTGAAAAACCGACAGAGTGTGTCGCAGACAGAGCGGCGATTGCCCTGACTTCGGGGCTTGCTTGAAGAAAGCAAGTTCCGGAGGGTTCCAATGGCTGACACACAAACTCGCAAACGTCGCGGAGGGGGACGGGCCGGTGCCGCAGCACGCAGGGGCAGCGCGGTGATCGACCAAATGCCGTGGAATCCGCCAATCAACATCGACAAACCCACCGAACCGCTGGATCAAGCTGGCATCGAAGCGATCCACGAAGGAGCAATGCGCATCCTCGAAGAGATCGGTATCGAGTTTTACAACGAAGAAGCCCTCGGCATCCTGAAAGAGGCCGGCTGTACGATCAATGGCGACAACGTTCGCATGGGCCGGGATTTCGTGATGGAAATGGTGGCCAAAGCGCCGTCAAAGTTTACGATCACGCCACGAAACCCTGACAAGACGATTGAGGTTGGTGGCAAAACCCTGCTGTTCGGGAACGTCTCCTCTCCGCCGAATTACTGGGATCTTGAGATCGGGACCAAGGTGGCCGGTAACCGTGAGATGTGCCGGAATCTGCTGAAGCTGACGCAGTATTTCAACTGTATCCACTTTGCCGGGGGCTACCCGGTTGAGCCTGTCGATATCCACGCCAGCGTCCGGCATCTGGACGTTCTCTATGACAAGCTGACGCTCACCGACAAGGCAATGCACGCCTATTCGCTGGGCAAAGAGCGAGTTGAGGACGTGATGGAGATGGTGCGGATCGCTGGGGGTCACAGCCATGAAGAGTTCGAGGCGACCCCGAGGATGTATACCAATATCAACTCGACCTCGCCGTTGAAACATGATCATCCGATGATTGACGGCTGTTTGCGCCTAGCGCGGCGCGGGCAGGCGATTGTCGTGACTCCGTTCACGCTGGCAGGTGCGATGGCGCCGGTTACGATGGCGGGCGCGGTTGCGCAATCTCTGGCCGAGGCGCTTTGCGCAATCGCGCTGTTCCAATATGTCCGACCTGGAATTCCCTGTGTTGTCGGGACCTTCACGTCCAACGTTGACATGAAATCCGGCGCACCTGCGTTTGGGACACCTGAGTACATGCGCTCGACCCAAATGACCGGCCAGATGGCGCGTTACTATGGTCTGCCGATGCGTTCATCAGGCGTGTGTGCCGCGAACGTGCCAGACGGGCAATCGGTTTGGGAGACATCGAACTCGCTCTGGGCTGCGGTGCAATCGGGCACCAACATGGTGTATCACGCGGCCGGGTGGCTTGAGGGCGGGCTGATCGCCAGCCCCGAGAAATTTATCATGGACTGTGAGATCTTGCAGCAAATCCAAAGGTATATGCAGCCCGAGGTCACCGCGACAGGCCCTGACGAAATCGCATTGGATGCGATCAAGGCCGTTGGAAACGATGGTCACTTCTTTGGCGTCCAGCATACCCAGGACCGCTACACCTCTGCATTCTATCAACCCTTCCTGAGTGATTGGAAAAACTACGAAGGTTGGGACGTGGCCGGTGGTATCTGGACGGCAGAGCGCGCCCACCACATGTTCAAGGAAATTGTAACCAGCTTTGAGCCCCCGCCGCTAGATGACGGAATCCGCGAGGAGCTGGCGGATTTCGTCGCCCGCCGAAAGGCCGAAGGTGGCGCGCCGACAGATTTCTAGTGCGACAACAAATACTTCCATAATGAGACTCTTCCAAATTCTCCTCAGCGCATCGCTTTTTTTGGCTATTTGTTAAGGATTATCTGACCAGATTGGGGCGTAACCAATTTGGGGCATCTCATGCATGGTTTGATCAATCGGGCAATACAGTCATTTGTTTGCGCGACTTACGGACATCCTTGCTGGCTTCGGGTGACCGAGGCCGCGGGGCTGGGATTAACCGAGTTTGAGGCAATGCTGGTATATGATGACGCCATGACCGGACAGGTCTTGGACGCGCTTTGCGCTGACCTGAAACGCCCGCGTGCTGAGATACTGGAGGATCTTGGAACCTATCTGGTGTCGCACCCCAATATGGAAGATTTGCGCCGACTGCTTCGGTTCGGGGGTGTGACATATGTCGAATTTCTGCACTCGCTGGATGACTTGTCAGATCGTGCCCGCCTTGCAGTATCCGATCTGCGCCTGCCAATGCTGGAATTGCGTGAGGTGTCACCGGCAGAATATCACTTGTACTGCTACCCCGGTCTGCCAGGCTATTCCAGCGTGATGGTCGGCGTATTGCGGGCAATTGCAGACGATTATGGAGCGTTGGCCATGCTTTCGCATGAAGGGCAGTGCGGCGACGCTGAGGTCATCACGATCGTTCTGATCGAAAGCGCGTTCGCCGAAGGGCGTCATTTCGATCTAGGGGCACGCAAATCATGATGCAAACCTCTGAACTCTCGGCCCTTTTGGTCACGCTATGCCCCATGTTTGTGATGGTGGATGATCAGGGCAGGATCGTGAATGCCGGGCCGACGTTGCAAAAGCTTCGCCCGGATCACCCGATGCGGGGTCGAGACTTTTTGGACGTCTTTGAACTGGTTCGGCCGCGAACAGTTACAAAGATTGCGGGGCTGCTGTCTTTGACCGGTGGAAAAGTGCATTTGAAATTTCACGATGAACCCCGGACAGCGCTGACCGGGCTAATCGCACCCTTGCCAAAGGGGAATGGGACCATCATCAACCTATCCTTCGGGATTTCGATACTGGATGCAGTTCGTGACTACGCCCTGACCAGCGCAGATTTCTCTGGCACGGATTTGGCGATTGAATTGCTGTATCTGGTTGAGGCGAAAACAGCCGCGATGGAGGCATCGCGTTCATTGAATCTGCGATTGCAGGGGGCCATGTTGGCTGCGGAAGAGCAGGCCATAACAGACATGTTGACGGGGTTGAAAAATCGCCGTGCGATGGATGTGGTACTGGGCCACTTAATCTCCGGAAACTCCGTTTTCGCGCTTATGCATCTTGATCTGGATTACTTCAAAAGCGTCAATGATCGCCTTGGCCATGCCGCAGGGGACTTTGTGCTGCAACAGGCCGCGCGCCTTATGGAGGAAGAGACACGAAATGAGGACACAGTAGCCCGGATCGGCGGTGATGAGTTCGTTATTATTTTTAAAGGCTTGGTCGACGAAAACACCCTGTCCGAAATAGCAGGGCGCCTGATCAGTCGGCTATGCCAGCCCATGATGTTTCAGGGCATTCCGTGTAAGATTTCGGCAAGCATCGGAACAGCTCTGTCCACGCAGTTTGGCACGCCGGACGCGGCAGAAGTTCTGAACGCGGCCGATCAGGCGCTGTACGAGGCAAAGCGGCAGGGACGGTCGCGACACTGTCTGTACTCGGCGCTTGCGGCCAATGGGTTGAGACCGGCCAGCTCGCAATGACCTTGGGCCCCGCGTAGGGCGGGTATTTTGGTTAATCCTGCGAAAAAGCCCGGCTCAGAATTTCGGCGATATGGCGTTTGATGGGCGGAAGATCTCCGACAACCGGCATCACGTGTCCATTGAATCGCGCTCGCTTCAGTTCCTGCGGGACGTCCTCCCGAACATGCCCACCGGTGCAGGCGAAGAAAGGCAGGCACAGAGATTGATTATCAGCCCCGGTTGCGGCCTCGGCAATGGATGGGGTCTCTTCCACAAACCCGACTCGGATCGATTGGAACGTCACAAACCTCGCTAGTTCTTTGGAAAATTCAATGGCGACAGCTGATGGGTTACGGCTGCGACCCGATCCGTGTGCGGCCAGAACCAGATCAGTTTTAGCCGCATCCCAACCCTTGCCCAATAGGGTCTCTCGAAACGCCTTCGCAGCCAAAGCAGGGAGGTCAGGATCAACGCCCAGCGGATCCAGGATTCGGGCTTTTCTATCGCCAAGTCGCTTAGGTAGCGCACTTGTCACGAACCACCCCTTGGCCATGAAAAGAGGATAAATCACAATATCTTCGGGAAGCTCATCCAACCGTGCCTCAAGCTTTCCAGGTGCCGCAAGGGTCGCGGACCAAACGCTCAGCCCATCGCAATACCCATCGACCTCGGCCGCGAAAGCCGCCAGCGTAGCTTCAGCAGGGGCAGGATCCGAGGGTTGGCCGTGGGCGACGATTAAGGCGTTCGGCATGTTGGTTCTTCCTGTGGTTTTTCCGATAGATGTCGCCGATTGCGGGAAAGTCAATCCGGCGTGCGCGCCGCTACCCCAATAGTGTCAGCCAAAACCAGACCGACAGGATCGAGACGGCGGTTCCGACCAAGACCGAAGAGGCCGCGACCCGTTTCGCCCGCCCGTACATATTCGCAAAGATATACGCATTAAATCCGGGCGCCATCGCAGCAGTCAGCACGCCCGAGCGGAACAGGTCCTGCGGCAACCCGAACGTTGAGCCAAACAACCAGACAAGGCTGGGATGCAGCATCAGGGAAATTGCACAGACGAAGGCAATGGCGCGCAGGTCGCCTTCGGGTTTGTACTTCACAAGCACGCCGCCAAGCGCGAACAGTGCGCCGGGCAAGGCGGCGCGGGTCACAAGGCTCAGGGCTTCGTCCACGACGGCAGGCACATTGAGGCCCGACAGATTCACGGCAAAGCCAAGAGCAATGCCCAGGATCAGCGCGTTGCGGAACATGGCTGAAAGGATGGACTTGAACATCCGGGTGCCGCCGTGGCCACGGTTTCGCATGACCTCCATCACCGTTATGCCAACGCCATAGCAAAAGGGCGAATGGAAGGCGATTATCGCATAGTTTCCAGTCAGGTTTTCCGGGCCATAGGCACGCTCTGTAATCGGCAGACCCAACAAAACCGAATTCGAGAACAGGCAGCAGAAACCGATAGCGACGCAGTCTTCCCAATCGCGGCGAAAGATGAGCCGTGCACCAAACAGGCCAGCGGTGAAACACAAGCCAGCTGCAGTATAGAAGCTGGCCATTAGTCGAGGATCAAAACTGGCGCTCAGATCCAGATGTGAGATCGCAAGGAACAGCAGGCAGGGGATCGCAAAGCCTTGGGTGAACTTCATCAACCCGTCGATGTGGATTTCCTTGAAGTATCCCAACCGGGTCGAGGCATAGCCTGCTCCGATCACAAGGAAAACCGGTAGAATGACGTCGATCAGACTTTGGAGCATGGCACCGCTTTGCAGGCTGGGCCGGCTTGAGACTGCAGAGGCCTAAGTCGGCTGCATGAGGTCTTAAAGTGCCTGATGGATCACCATTCCGTCATAGGCAGGCGTGATGTAATCGGCGGTTTCCGCCTCGACCGTGGCATAATCCAGATCGATATGCATGTTGGTCAGGACTGCGCGCTTCGGGCTCAGTTGTTCGATCCAGCCCAGTGTCTTTTCAAGGTGGGCATGAGTTGGGTGTGGTTTTCGACGCAAGGCGTCGATCACTAGACAATCCAGCCCCTCCATCATCGGCCAGGCGTCATCGTAGATTTCCGCGACGTCCGGCAGATACGCCAGTTTGCCAATTCGGAAACCCAGCGAGTCGATCGAGCCGTGGTTGACCTTGAATGGATGAAACAGGATCGGCCCGCCAGGGCCGTCAACCTCGAACGGGCCGTCAATGGTTTTCAGATCAAGGATCGGTGGATAGGGCGATCCCTCGGGTTGAATGAAGGCGTAACCGAACCGCCCCAACAAGGCGTTCTGCGTATCTCCATCAGCCCAGACAGGCACCCGTTCGCGCATATTGAAAACGATCATGCGCAAGTCATCGATGCCGTGGACATGGTCCGCGTGCGAATGGGTATAGATGACCCCGTCCAGACGCCCAGTCCCACTGTCGAGCAGCTGGCTGCGCATATCAGGGGTGGTGTCGATCAGCACGGAGGTTGTTCCGTTCGGCCCGTAACGCTCTACCAGCATCGAACAGCGGCGGCGGATGTTCTTGGGGTTCTCGGGATCGCAATCTCCCCAATGCCCGCCCAGCCGGGGGACGCCGCCAGAAGACCCGCAGCCCAGAATGGTGCAACGTATTTCGGTCATGCAGCCGCCTTGTAGATCGCGGCTTTAGTGAACAACCGGTCGAAATTAGTCTGCGTCTGCGCGGCGAAATCAGCGTAATCCATACCGAACACTTCGGCGCCCTTGCGCGCTGTGTGGGCGGTGTAAGCCGGCTCGTTCCTTTTGCCGCGATAAGGGGGCGGGGCCAGATATGGTGCGTCGGTTTCCACAAGGATGCGGTCAACCGGGGCGCTGGCGAAGATATCGCGCAGTTCTTGGCTTTTGGGGAATGCCGCGATGCCGGACATCGATAGATAGAACCCCAGTTCAAGGGCGGCTTGGGCCAGTTCGGCAGATGAGGAAAAGCAGTGCATCACGCAGGAATAGGGCGCATTTCCATGTTCTTCGGCCAGAATGCGGGCCATGTCGTCATCGGCCGCACGCGCGTGAATAATCAGCGGCAGACCGGTGCGCTGAGCTGCCTCGATATGTACTCGCAACGACTGCTTCTGCACCTCTGCGCTGTCGGCAGTATAGTGATAGTCCAGTCCTGTTTCACCAATACCAACAAATTTGGGATGCTGAGAAAAGGTAACGAGTTCGTCGATCGTTGCCATTGGCTCGTCAGCCGCGCTCATCGGGTGCGTTCCTGCAGCGTAGAACACCGGGGCATGGGCTTCGGCAATGGCGCGGACGGTTGGTTCATTCCGCAAGCGTGTACAGATGGTCACCATTCGGGAGACGCCAGCTTCGGCGGCGTTGGTGATGATCTGATCCAGCTGACCTTCAAAATCGGGGAAGTCCAGATGGCAATGGCTGTCGGTAATTTCGGGGGTATCGCTCATCTGCTCTGACCGGCGGTTTCCTGTATCTTGAATACCGTATCTAGGACCAGAGCGGCAGGGTCAAGGTTCACAGCCTGCCCATGACGCGCGCGTGCGGTAATCACCGCGGCAACCTCTGCCCATTTGCGGGCTTGATTAGGTGTTGCCGACAGGCGGGCGAGAGTTTCAGCCTCGTTCGGCGCGGCCTCAGGCATCGGGGCTGCACCTGTCGCACCGGTCAGTGCAAGCCGTGACAGGGCGATATCGATCAGAGTCAGCAACAGCTCGAACCGTTCGGCGGCACCCCGTTGGGCGGCAGCCTCGGCCAAGGCCAGCGCGCGCTGGCGATCCATGCGGGGCAGAGTGCCCAGAATGGCGATCAGTTCGGCGTAAATGTCCAGCCCGCCCAGGTTGATCAGGCGCACTGCGTCACCCACAGAACCGGCGGCCAGGGCGGCCAGATGTTCTGTATTTTCGGGCAGTTGCGCACCGGTTTGCACCAATGCATTCTGCATGTCCTCAGGCCCCAGGGGGGACAAACGCAGTGTCCGGCACCGGGATCGGATCGTCGGCAAAAGGCGTGACGGTTGGTGAGAGATCAACAAAAGCGTGGTCCGGGCCGGAGGTTCCTCCAGCATCTTCAACAGCGCGTTGGCTGCGCTTACGTTCATCTCGTCGGCGGAATCCACGATCACGACCCTGCGGCCGCCATCGGTCGAGGACAGCCCAAAGAACTTTCCCAGTTTTCGGACATCGTCCACAACGATTTCGTTGCGCAATCGCCCCTGATCGTTAAGCGACCGGGTGATCGCCGCCAAGCCGGGTTCAGCACCGGCCAGAATACGGTGCGCAACCTGATGTTCCGGATCAATCTCAAGGCTATCAGGCGGAGGTGGGGCACCAAACAGTCCGCCATCATCCGCAGGAGGCGTCGCCAACAGAAAACGCGCGATCCGCCAGGCCAGTGTTGCTTTGCCCACGCCGCGCGGACCTGTGATCAACCAGCCATGGTGCAGGCGTTCAGAATTGTAGGCGCTCAGAAACGCCTCTTGCGCTGCGTCCTGCCCAAACAGGCGCTGCGTTTCGCGTGGGTGCGGTGCACCGGGGGCCTGATCCGGGGTAGGGGTGTCGTCGCTCATCTATCGTCTATCGCAATGCTTTCAGAACGATATCTGTCACATCCTGTGCAACACTGTCCATGTCCCGGTTACCGTCAATGACGCGGAAGCGATCGGAAAATTCGTCTGCGAGGGCCAGAAAACCCGCGCGCATCTGCTGTTGCAGATCCAGACCAAAATCTTCGAACCGTTCTTCTGTTCCCTGACGACCCTTGGCGCGGGACAGGCCAGTTTCGGGGTCCATGTCGATCAAAATGGTAAGGTCAGGTTCGCGTCCGATCATCAACTTGTGCAACTGATCGACCAATCCTCGAAGGTCGCCGCGCGAGAGGCCCTGATACATGCGGGTACTGTCGGCGAAACGGTCACAGATTACCACTTTGCCTTCGGCCAGCGCGGGCCTGATCGTTCGTTCCAGATGATCACGGCGCGCAGCGGTGAACAGCAGGATTTCCGTTTCCGCTGACCAGCGATCCGGATCGCCTTCCAGTACGAGGCTTCGGATTTCTTCAGCGCCAGCGGACCCGCCGGGTTCGCGGGTCAGAACCACATCGTGACCGAGGTTGCGCAAATGATCCGCAAGCATACGCGCTTGTGATGATTTCCCAGACCCGTCAATCCCTTCGAAAGTCAGAAACAACCCGGCCTTCGTCACATTGCCTCCAGCGGATTGCCGATCACGTCTTCCAGAACAATACCGCCTACGGTTTTCATGCGCACGACAAACCCGCCCACAGGCACATCGTTGGCCGCAAACAGTGGGCGACGGATTTCCGGCAAGCCTTCTGGCGTAATCACCAGCTCAGCCAGCTTTTGCCCCTTTTCTACGGGCGCATTGATTGGGCCCTCATATACTACTTCGGCCTCAACATTCTTGTCATTGAGAACAGGGAACAGCAGGTTCAGATCCTCTTCGGGCACCAGCCCGACGGTTTTTTCCGCTCCCATCCAGATCCGGGCTTCGGCTATCGGCGTTTCTGCGTCGGCAACTGTCCTCTCGACAAAATTGCGAAACGACCAGTTAACCACGGCCTCAGCCTCCTCTGCGCGGCGGGCGGTGCTATCGAGGCCAGTCAGGACAAAGACCACACGACGGTCGCCCTGTTTGGCCGAACCGACAAGGCCATAGCCTGCCTCTTGCGTGTGTCCGGTTTTCAGGCCGTCGGCCCCGATCCCCAGTTTCAACAGAGGGTTTCGGTTGCGTTTGTTGGATGGCGCGCGGCCATCGAATTCAAACTCTTCTTCCGCGAACAAGGGGTAGTACTCGGGAAAGTCGCTGATTAGCCGATCGGCCAGGACGGCAAGATCATGGACTGACATCATGTGGCCCGCTGCTGGCCAACCGTTCGAGTTGGCGAAGTTCGAGTTGTCCATGCCCATCTGCTTGGCGCGCTGTGTCATGTAGCGGGCAAACCCGGCCTCGGTCCCGTCGGGGCTCAGCGCCTCGGCAATCACCACGCATGCGTCGTTACCAGACAACACGATGATTCCGCGCAGCAGATCCTCGACGCTGACACGATCCTGCGTGTTCAGGAACATGGTCGAACCGCCATAACTCATGGCGTGTTCCGACACGGGCAGAGTTTCACCTAAGGTCAGGCGACCATCGCGCAACGCCTCAAATGCGACATAGAGCGTCATCAGTTTGGACATCGATGCAGGCGGTAGTGGCTGGTCTGCTTCTTTGGACAGCAGAACCGTTCCGGTCGTTTGATCAATCACATAGGCCGCGCGTGCGGTTGTGTCGAAAGCATTGGCGGGCAGGGCAAACAGCGCCAACCCGAGGGTCAAAACAGATGATCGCAGTGAGGACAGCACGGGGGCCTCCTTTGTTTCAGTTTTTGACAGTGAACGCGTCGCCAAAGCCAAGGTCTTTGGCATCACGTTGCATTGCATTGCGTTCCGAACGGGTCGTCGCGGGTCCGATGAGGACCCTCCAGACTTTTTTGCCATTCGACGTCAGCTCTCGCACTTCGGCAGGCATCCCGTTGCGGCGGATTTTGTTGGCCGCACTGTTGGCGTTGGTTTCGACTCCGAATGTGCCAATCTGAATATAGGGCTTGGACAGCGATGAAACCGAAGCTCCTGTAGCGGCCGAAGCACTTGCAGTTGTGGCAGCGGCCGTCGAGACCGGTGTGGGTTCGGCTGCGTCGATCGCCGCAGCAGCGCCTGCGATTGGGTCCAGCGGCGTTTCGGTGATTTCATCGGGCTTTTTCTTTTGCCACCACTTACGCTTTTCAGGTTGTTCAGTCGGGGGCGTAACCTCGGGGTCCACAAGGGAAGCCGAAGGTTCAGCTTCACCGACGGTTTCAGCCGCCTCTGCTGTCGTTTCCGCTGCAGCGTCGGTCGCGGCATCAGCAGCCGCTGTCGCGGCACCGGTTGCAGCGGCAGGTTTCTTGCGTTGCCACCACTTGGGCTTTGTCGGCTTTTCGGTCTCTGCGGCGGCTTCGACAGCTTCGGTTGCTGCTTCTGCGGTGGTGTCGGTTGCAGTGTCGGTCGCGGCAACGGTGGCTGCTGCGGCCGCGGTCGCACCCCCAGCTGCGGCGGCTGGTTTTTTGCGCTGCCACCACTTCAGTTTTTCAGGCTGTTCGGTCTCGGTAACCTCAATTTCGGCGGCGTCAGTATTGGGCTCATCCGCAATTGCTGTTTGCGTCTCTTCGGCAGCGGTCTCATCGGTCGCTGGCTTTTCTTCAACAGGTTCTGGTGCTTTGCGGCGCAGAGCTACAACATCAACCTTTGTGGGTGCGCCCGCCAGTATGCCTAGCTTTTCTGCAGCGGCCGAGGAAAGTTGAAGCTCAGGTCCCGGCAGGTTTCTCTCGCGACGGAACAGCGCTGCGGTGACAGTTTTGTTGTTCTTGGTGTTTTTTACGCGCACGCGTTCGGGCTGCGTCACATCCGGGTGGGCAACCCATATACCGCCCAGTGACGGGCGACCGTCCCATAGTCCGGGCTCGGACAACTGAAACACCTCGGGTGCTTCTACATCATCTTTGGGGCTACCGGCGGGTATGGGGAAAAGGTCGGTCCGACCGTCTGCCTGGGCTTCGGAACTTTGGGCATCTGCCGAGACATTGTCCGGGGAAAGCGCCTCGTCGCAACCAGCCAAAACCACGGACATAACGGCCAATGCCGCTAACGCTCGCGGTTGTGCGCGTTTCTCAGTCGCTCGCTTCATTTTGTCATCCCTTGCCTGATTGGGCCTCGTCTCCCGAGACCCGCCGTGTGCTGGTTCTGTATTGCCAGCCTGCTCCGGTCTTTCGTGCGGATCATAACGCGGGCAAAGTGTCATGGAAAGACCGCAGCAAGCGCTTCGGCAAGAATTCCCTATTTGGACTTGCCACCGGTTCGCGATGGCCTTAGACCCAGCCTCACGCGGGGAGGTGGCAGAGTGGTCGAATGCGGCGGTCTTGAAAACCGTTGAACGTGAGAGCGTTCCCAGGGTTCGAATCCCTGTCTCCCCGCCACTCATACCTGTCTCACTTCAGTTGTACTTTCTGATCCAGAATTGTGTCGCAATTCCCGCGAGTTGGCGCATGCGGTTTCAATCAGAGACGGAGCAGACTGTACAATCAGAGGACAATTCAGGCGCCAGTCTCAGTGTCGCATTTTGGCGGGGTCGCTTTGGGCCAGATTTCCCTGATACCCGGCAATTTACAGGGAATTTTCGCGAAACGGGTCTGAGTTCTGTCATTTCACCTGTCAGAACTGCATGTTTTACAGAGGTTTATGTTGCAAATTCCCTACAAGGTGGAGCAGGGAATTTTCTCGTGGGAACAGGGAATTGTGCTGACGGATCAGGGAGGGCGAACCCTGTATCAGGGACGCCGGATCTGGAGGTGTCAGAAACCGAGCTGTCGCTCCTGTTCGGTCCAATCAAGTGGGTGGGTCTTGCTGACCAGACGCTTGAGTGTGAGTTCGGGCGGCTGGGTGCCGTCGAGAATCGCGGCCTGAATCTTCGGTGAGAGAAAGGCGAGCTGAGCGCGGGTACGGATAAAGGCGCCGGGGACGCTTTCGCGGCGTGCGATCTCCATCAGTTGAACTCCGGCTTTTAGATCGCGCGCCCAGCCATGGGCGCGGATCAGCATGGACCGGAGGTGGGCATCAGGTTGGGGTGCCATATCTCCGGCGATGACCTTGGCCTCGACGCCGCGGCGGCGCAGACCGAAAGATGCGGTGACGTGGGTGAGATCCGGGTGCAGATGGTCCGCAGCAATGCCAACTGCGCTTGCCAGAGTTTTGGGGTTCAATTCGAGGTCGATCTGACCTGGTGCAATTTTGCCTTTGGCCAGAAGAGCAGCGCCGACCTGACCGCCTTGGCGTTGAAGTCGGGTTACTAAATCTGCAACTGAGGTCTGGACAGCTTCGGCTGACCCGGCCTCCGGCTGCGCCAGTACCTGATGCGCGGCGGCGGCGTCTTGCAGATGTCTGACGATGACATCAATGACCGCGTTTTCCAGCGCAGGGCCGGGCAGTCGCCAGCCGGAAGTATCCTTGCCGCCCGAGATCAGTCTGTTGGAGATATAGTAGCGCAACCGTCGGCCTGTGCGCGTGGTGTGGGTTGGCGTCAACCGATCACCAGTTTCGTCCTGCAGCAGACCGGTGAGCCAGGCGCCGGGGTCATTGGAATGTTGGCGCGTATCGGAGCCGCCGCGTGCCCGAGAACGATTGGAGGCCTGCCGCATCTTCTCTTGCACCCGGTCCCAATCGCCTTGGTCGATGATCGCCGGGTGGTGCCCGTCCCAGATCTTATCCTTGTGGCGAATTTTTCCGAGATAAACCGGGTTGCGCAGCAGGTAATAGATTTGACCCCGTGACAGTGGAAAATACCCTTTTATGCTTCCATCCGCCCAAACAACCCGCTTCGACCGCAGGTTGTCTGCCGTTGCCCGTTCTTCTACTTTGCGCAGGCATCCCAGCCCGCCATAAAGCCGAAAGAGATGCCGGACCGTTCCGGCCTCCTCCTCATTCACCACCAGTGTTCTTGCTTTTGGGTCGGGGTGGCGATCATAGCCCAGAGGCAGGTTGCCACCCATCCAAAACCCCTTTTTCTTGGACGCCGCGATTTTGTCGCGAATACGTTCGGCGGTGACTTCCCGTTCAAACTGAGCAAAGGACAATAGCACATTGAGGGTCAACCGACCCATGGAAGATGAGGTATTGAATGCTTGTGTGACGGACACAAAGGAACAGTTCGCCTGTTCCAGCCGTTCGACCAGCTTGGAGAAGTCGGCGAGCGAACGGGTCAGCCGGTCGATCTTGTAGACCACCACCATGTCAATACGCCCGGCATCGATCTCTTCAATAAGGCGCTGAAGGGCGGGGCGTTCGAGTGTGCCGCCGGACAGCCCGCCATCATCGTAGCGGTCTGGCAAAAGGGTCCAACCTTCGTGTCGCTGGCTGGCGATATAGGCCGCGCAGGCCTCATATTGCGCGTCTAGTGAATTGAAGTCCTGGTCCAGTCCATCCTCGGACGACTTGCGCGTGTAGATGGCGCATCTGATTTTGCGGCGCGGGCTCATTTGGCCCCCTTGCCGGTGAGCCCGAAGAAACGCGGCCCCGACCAATGCGCGCCGGTAATCTCCCGAGCGATGGCCGAGAGCGAGCGATAGGACCGACCGTTCCAGGTAAAACCATCCCTTGTCACATCGACCACATGGGTCATGCCATTCCATTCGCGCAGCAGGCGCCCGCCGGGTTTAAGAGCAGGGCATGTAGGCCGGGGTTTCTTCTCAGAGCCCTTTTCCAGCGCGGCTTTGACCTGCCGGGTTAGCCCGCCATGACAGCGGGACTGCATCTCAAAGGCGATAAAACGGCGCAGGAAGGGTTGGCTGAGCATGGTGGGGGCGGGTTGATCAAAAAGTTGCTGCCAAAGCGTGACCAGATCCGATCGACCCATGGCGGCGAGATCGGCAACATCGCTCGTCTTAGTCATGACTCTTCTCCTGTTACCGCCGTCAGGTGATATGTGGAAAAACCATGTGGTTTGTCGGATTCGCGCCGTTCAATTGTGACGCCTTTTTTCCGCAGACCGCTTAGAGCTGCTCGGGCCGAATGAGGCTGCCATCCCGTTGCTTTGCAGAGCGCCTCAAGGCTGGCGCCACTCGGGCGGCGCAACAAAGCTTGCACCTTGTCAATTTTGGTTTGTTTGGATTTGGACATGTATTTCCTCCTCTGATCTTGGGTCAGCGAGATGCCGAACCCCGGTACTGAGGAGCGCCCGAATGGCTCGGGCGTGGGTCCAGTGATGCGTGGTTTATAGCAACAGTCCAGCTCTTTCTGGGGCGAGCTCTGGAGGGGTGTGTTTTGCAGGGCGTTGCTGCCGTACCCCCGATTATTCGTCAACAATCCTAATTGGTTACGACTTGGTTGCTTTTTGATTTGGGGTTGCAATTGCAAATCCCCGCGCATAAATTCTAGTCAGCCCTGCAAGGGACAAGGTCCCACGGGGAGGTGAATACATCTCCCAGGCAGCATTCGGCGCCGCATTTTTTGAGCGGATAAGACCGAGAGCATTCGAAGGGGCAACGAACCGGATCGATTGGTCCGGAGAGTTGCTAGTCGTGCTCTCTCCGAATTCCCAACACGATCCTTTCTTGTCGACGCTAAAGAGCGTCAAATGAAAGGAGGCGGCTATGTCTGCCAAAAAAACACAGAGCGACGCCAAGGCGTCCAACACGCCGATCTGGATGGCGGACAAAGTCATCCAATCTCAGATCAGCCAGATCAACCCTACGCCAACAACAACCGCGTGCACGCGGCCAAGAACATTGAAAAGCTGAAGGCGTCGGTGGCCCAGTTTGGATTTGTCACTCCGATCCTGTTGGATGGTTCGGGCACAATTATCGCGGGTCATTGCCGCTATGAAGCCGCCAAGGCTCTGGGGTTGATGTCCGTGCCGATTGTTGTCGCGGATCACTTGTCAGACGCAGAAGTGCGCGCCCTGCGGATCGCGGATAACAAGCTGGCGGAACTGTCGGACTGGAACGAAGCTGCTCTGCAGATCGAGTTTGCCGAGCTGATGGACCTCAGCCTTGATGGCGAGCTCGATTTTGATCTGGATATCACCGGGTTCGAAACGCCGGAGATCGACATCATCATCGACGCTGCGAGCGAGGCTGCGGAGACCGAAGCTGAAACTGTAGACACCCCGGACCCTGCGGCACCTGTCATCACGGAGCCGGGCGACCTCTGGGTTCTCGGAGATCATCGCATCTTCTGCGGGGATGCCTTGCACGCCCGGAGCTACAACACCTTGCTGGATGGTGAGAGCCCGCAGATGGTCTTTACCGATCCGCCTTACAACGTGCCGGTCAATGGGCATGTCCGCTGTGGTGGCAGTTCCGATCACCGCGAGTTTGCCATGGCGTCGGGTGAAATGTCGGACAGTGAGTTCCGCGGCTTTCTTTCAGGCATGATCACCCAGTTGTTTGGCCATCTGCCAGACGGGGGCATTGCGATGATCTGCATGGACTGGCGTCACATTGAAGAGTTGATTGCGGCGGGCAAGGCAGGTGGATTGGACCTCATCAACCTCTGCATCTGGAACAAGACAAACGGAGGCATGGGTAGCCTTTACCGCTCCAAGCACGAGCTGGTCGCAATCTTTAAGAAGCCCGGTGCTGCGCATATCAACAATGTCGAATTGGGCAAACACGGGCGCAACCGCACCAATGTATGGGATTATGCCGGAGTGAACAGCTTTGGGGCAGGGCGCGAAGCGGATCTTGCCGATCATCCCACAGTAAAGCCAACTGCACTGGTGGCAGATGCCATCATGGATGTGAGCCATCGCGGCGAAGTTGTGCTGGATACTTTTGGTGGATCTGGCGCGACCTTGCTGGCAGCTGAGAAAACCGGGCGCCGGGCGCGGCTCATTGAGCTCGACCCGGTCTATGTCGATGTCGCCATCCGCCGCTGGCAGGAGATGACTGGTGAGAACGCCGTGCACGCGGTGACCGGCCAGACGTTCGATTCGCATTCTGCGGCAACCAATGCCACATCAGAGCTGGAGGCGGATCATGTCTGACGATACGAAAGAGTTTGAGGTGGGCTACGGCAAACCGCCCAAAGCGACCCAATTCAAAAAAGGCCGATCCGGCAATCCGAAAGGGCGACCGAAAGCCTCGAAGAATGTTGGGTCGATGCTTGAGGAGGTGTTCTTTCGGAAAATCCCGATCACCGAGAATGGATCACGCCGCGAGGTCACGATGCTGGAGGCAATCCTGCACCAGCTGGTGAATGGGGCAGTTAAAGGCGAGATGCGTTCGATTGACCGGGTTCTGAAACTGTTGCCCGCGGTTCAGGAGGCGCGCGCCGCAGAGTTGGCGGGTGGCGAAGGTGCAACCGAGATCGACCCCTGTTCAGACCTGGCCGCCCTGGAAGTGCTGGCAGATATGTTTGGCAGCGATCCGGATCAGCTTTTTGCAAGCATCCGGGGAGGCATCGACGATGAATGCCCTGAATTCTGATGATCGCAAAAGGCTGGCAGAGGCTGCTATGCGTGAAAACCTCTACGCATTCCTTGCGGGCAGTTTTGGTATCTTGTGTCCGGGCGAGAAACTTGCCCGGGCCCCTTACCTGGAGGCCATGTGTTATGCCCTTCAGCGCGTGGCCTCCGGTGAGTGCCAACGGTTGATGATCTCGATTGCCCCTCGCCATCTGAAATCGATCTGTGGATCTGTTTTGTTGCCAGCCTTTGAGCTTGGACGCGATCCGACAAAGAAAGTGGTTGTTGTCAGTTACGGCAAAGATCTTGCGCGCGAACATGCCGAACAGTTTCGACGGCTGGTGACCAGCCCGTTTTATCAGCGCCTCTTTCCAAAAATGAAGGTTGATCCCAAACACAACAGGTTCGAACATATGAAAACCACTAAAGGAGGCGGGCGCAAATCGGTCTCTCTTGGCGGTGGTATCACCGGCTTCGGTGCAAACCTCATTATCATCGACGATCTGGGTAAACCCTCCGAAATGCGCCACGATACGTACCGGCAGGAGTTGCGTGACTTCTTCGACCAGACCCTATTCTCACGGCTGAACGACAAGCGCACGGACCGTATTGTCTCGATCCAGCAGCGATTGCACCCGGATGACTTTTCCGCCTACCTTTTGGAAAAGGACACATTTGACCATCTGTGCCTGCCGTCGATCGCGGAGATCCCGGAAGAGATCCCGCTCTACAACAACCGGGTCTTGAAGCGTCAGCCAGGAGACTTGTTGAACCCAGAGCGGGAACCGCAGGAGGTTCTTGATCGGATCAAGGCCGACATAGGCAATTTTGCCTTCCAGGCGCAGTATCAACAAAACCCCACGGACGGAGAAAACGAGTTTCTCTCAATGTCCGACTTGCATCTGGTGGAAACCTTGCCGGACGAAAGCGTGTTTGTCCGGCGGGTCCAGAGCTGGGATACAGCGGCGAAGGATAGTCCGCGTTCGGACTTTACGGTGGGGCTGACCTTTGGATGGCATGCGTATGAAGAGAGATGGTATTTGCTCGACGTCTTTCGTGCTCGAACGAACTATACGCAGGTGCGGAACGCTGTTCTTCGATTGCGCAAACAGTGGCGCGTGGACAGAGTCCTGATCGAGTCCTCGGCGATGGGCATCCACCTTCTGGATGAATTGAAACGCACCGCAGCAGGTGTTTACATGCCCGTCAACGTTGTCACCGGCAAACTGGACCGCTTCATCCCACAGACCGCCTGGATTAAATCTGGCAAGTTAGTCATCCCCACGGACAAACCCTGGTTTGATGAGTTCCGCAGGGAACTGCTGGCGTTTCCGGATGCTCTCAAAGATGATCAGGTGGATGCTCTGACCCAGTTCGCCGAATACATGCGTCGAAGCCAAGGCACATACCTCGATACTGATCCTTACACCGGTCGCCGCCAAGGCAACTATCGACCCGAACGACCAAGAAGGGAAGACCGCATGCGGTTCTGACGCCACGCGAGAGCGCTTTCCAGTGACTTGGGATTGGGTATCATGGCTTCGAACTCATACGTCAGCGATGAAGCGCAAAGCTGACGTTAGTGCTAATTGCAGCGAAGGTCTGCTCTGAGCCCAAAGGCGACTTAGGTAATGGGCTTAGCATTTGTCGTTTTGGGCGGAAACTGAACCTTCGCTGCGCATTGCGCCAATGTCCGCTCCATTGAGGCCTTGCTACCTAAGTACCGCTCAATTTGCGAAACTTAGATGGTGAAATTCCAAACCAGCTGGCAAATGTGCGGCGGAAGCTGTTGACCTCGCTGAACCCAAGATTGAAGGCAACCTCCGCGACAGAAAGGTCAGTGCCCGACAGCAGCGACCTGGCTCGATCTGTCTGTTCAGCCACACGGATCTCTTTGAAACTGGTGTTCTCTGCAGTGAGTTGCCGTTGCAGCTTGCGTACGCTGACACCCAATGTAGCCGCCACCGTTTCGATGTCGGCGTGTCCCATGGCGAGTTGCGCGCGCAAGGCGTTCCCAACCACCTCTTTGGTGGTTGAGGGCGTTTGCCGCGACCGGACATCGCGGATGCCTGCCAACGTCATCGCCAGCCTCTCATCGGTTGTCCGCGGATTAGGGGTTTCGATTTCTGACAGAGGGATCGCAATGCTGGCGGCGGATCCCCCCACACGCACCTCTGCATTGTAGATGTACTGCAGCGCGGTTTCGGTACCTCGGTGCACCTCTGGCATCTCCACCCAGCTCGGCCGCCAGCGGCGTCCACAGAACTCGCGCACCACAGACTGCAGCACAAACGGAAGGTCCTGATCGATCAAATTTGCCCCGGCGATTCCGCCGAGCATGGCATCAAACCCAAGCACAAAATGATCGCCAACCACGCGGGTGCGCATAACTGACCCCCGTTGCAGGAACGGCAGGATTTTTTCGGCCCGCGCCAGGGCCACATCCAGTTTCGGCGCGCCGAGCACATAGTCTGCGTAGGCCCCAAAGGAGGCGTAATGGAAGTCTTGCGTGATATAGGCACCGATGTGTTTTTCGGAGATCTTCAGGCTGGCGGCTTGCATGAACCGCGCCTGAAGCCGATAGGGGAGGAACACCGTCGGGTCTTCCATTACCGCTCGCGACAGTCCAGCTTCCTTCAGGGCATGTTCGGACACCCGCGGCGATGCAATTTGGTCAAGCCCTTGTAGCGCGGGGCGAAACGCCAAGGTGCTTTGCAAAACCGTGTCCATGACGGACAGTTTGTCGTGAAATGATCACTTTTGGAAGTGGCGCGGCCTCCCCCCACAAATTACCTCCAGTTTAGCAAAACGAATGACCCAAACTGAAAGTTGGAGACCAAACATGAAACGCCGTTCCGTCCTGAAAGTTGTTCTGACAAGCGCACTGATTGCGGCTCTTTCGGTGCCTGCGGTCGCCACCGCAGACAGCGCAAAGCCCGTGATTGAAGGTCTGCCAATGGCGGCGCGGACCGCGCCGGTTCCTGCGGGCGTGTCCCCGGAATTGGCCGGGCTCATCGAAAGCCGTCAAGTTGGTACGCATGCCGAAACGCCATCCTCCACCGAGCAATGGCTTACGTTGCAAGCCGAGTTTGACGCTGCCTCCCTGCAAGGGGTCGCACGTTTGCTTGAGATGACCGGCGCTCAATTCGCCATCGAGAACGTGGCGGGGGTGACCAACTACCGTGTCACGCCAACTACTATTGATCCCCGGTGGGCGGACACCGTTTTTGTGCACGTGCACGGTGGGGCCTTTGTCTTTAATGGTGGTGAGGCCGCCATGGCCGAAGCGATCTGGATGGCGCATGGTTTGGGTGTTGAGGTGGTGTCAGTCGATTATCGCCGCCCACCGCTGCATCCGTTTCCTGCCGCAACAGACGATGTGATCGCCGTGTGGCAGCAAGTTATCAAGGACCATGACCCAGCCAAAGTGGCGATGTTTGGCACCTCTGCGGGGGGCAACTTGGTGTTGTCGACGGTTTTACAACTGCGCGACATGGGCACCCCTTTGCCTGGAGCCATTATGGCCGGCACGCCCGCTGTGGATCTGGCGCAGACGTCGGACAGCTGGATCACGTTGCAGGGTCTTGATCCGCTTGGCGCCCGCGAAGGTGTGATTGAAGGCACGTTTGACATTTATGCGGACGGTACCGACCGCACCGATCCGCGACTGTCCCCGATTTACGCCAATCTGGACAACCTGCCGCCTACGGTTCTTCTGACCGGCACACGCGACCTGTTGCTAAGCGACACGGTGCGCATGCACCGCGCCCTGCGCGCCGCCGGAGTTGCCGCCGATCTACATGTCTACGACGGCCAGTCACACGGCGACTACATGGCAGGTTTCTTCGTGAACGCGCCAGAGACTCATGACGCTTGGCGTGAGCTCAACACCTTCTTTGACCTGCATCTGGAGTGACCAGCCATGACCGTTTTTGCAAAACTCCCGCTTCTGTTGTTGGGTCTTCTGATGACACACAATGCCCACGCAGAGCCTGTGAAAGAGTTCACCAACATGCTCGCCGCAGAGACATTTACCGGACGGATAGAGGCCAGTGAGAGCGCTCTGGTGGCCAATTCGGTGAGCGGCATCCTCGCGGCGGTGCATTTCAAGCCGGGCGATACGGTTGAGAAAGGCCAATTACTGTTTGAAATTGCGGCCCCAGCTTACGAACAAAAGCTCGCCGCCAGCCGTGCGGTCGAAAGCCGTCGTGAGGCCGAATTGGCAACAGCGGAGGCCGTGGCGCAACGGCAGGCGAAACTTGGCACGCGCGATGTGGTTTCCGAACTGGCCGTTCAAGACGCTACGGACCGGCTGATACTGGCCAAGGTGGCGTTGCAAGAGGCGCAGGCGCACCGTGCATTGGCAGAGCTGGAGTTGGCTTCGACACAGATCAGAGCGCCGATTTCGGGGCAAATTGGGCTCGCCCACAAACAGGTGGGCACCTATCTGGACACAGAAAACGGTCAAGCGCTGGCGCAGATTGTGCACACAGACACGGTCCGCGTTGTGTACGGAATGCCGTACAAATCCCTGATCGCGCTGGACCAGTCGACGCCAGAGGGCCTGAGTGCTCTGATGGAGCGCTTTCAGGTCGACTTGCATTTGCCAGGTGACGTTCAGCCACTGGCACAGGGTGGCCGCGTGCTTTTTGCTGAAAGCGTGCTGGCCGCGAACGAAACCCTACGCATCTGGGCGGAAATCCCAAATCTTGAGCGCGGCCTTATTCCCGGCTTGAACGTCGAAGTCAAAGTCAGCTTTCCAAACTAAAGCAGGTCGCGCGTCAGGCGCGGCCCACTTTTCCTCTCTTTCCTGGAGCAGTTCCATGGCCCGGTTCAGCGATCAAATCCACCCCCTGAAATACCTGTTTATCGCGGTCGCGGCGATACAGTTGGTGACTGCGGCATCGGGCACCATCGTCGCGCTTTATTTTGCCCAAACCGGCGCGTCTCAGGAAATCGCCGCGCTGGCGCCCGCTGCTTACTCGTTGGGATTCCTGATCGGCTGTTTCTACATTGCAGGATGGATCACCAGCATTGGACATATTCGTGCATTTTCTGCAGCGGCGGCCATATGTACCGCTGCCGCCCTGCTGTTTTCCGTGACTGACAACGAGCCCACGCTGCTAATTGTGCGCCTGATGACCGGCGTTGCAACCGCGGGTCTTTTTGCAATCGGTGACGCTTGGATCAGCGAAACCGTCGACGAAAAATCGCGGGGCCGATTGCTTGCCGTGTTTGCCATTATCCTCGGGTTGATGTCGGTTCTCAGTCAGGTTCTCGTTATCGTTACGCCCGACGACCTGAACCAGTCTTTTGTGCTGATGTCCTTGCTCTACTGTCTGGCCATTGTGGTGATCGCCGCCACGCCCAGCACGCCGCCCGAGGGCAAAGAACGGGCAAATGTGCGTTTCAAGGCGCTGTTTCAAGAAGCGCCCACTGCCGCCCTCGGCGCGCTCACCGTTGGTATCGTGTCCACCGTGTTCATGAATGTTGTGCCGTATCGGGCGGCTGTCATTGGCATTGATGCCGCGGATGTGGCCATTGGCATCGCTGCTATTTACGTCGGGCGTATCCTGTTTCTCTATCCGCTTGGATTTGTGTCAGACCGCATGGATCGGCGCCGCGTCATTGTAGTGACGGCGACAGTCGCAACCGGCGCCCTTGCGGCCTTCGCCACTTTCGCCACTGGTGACGGTGCGCGCCACGCTGCCATCGTGGGCACACCACTATACATAGCAACGCTCGCCGGATTGATCTTGCTGGGCGGATCGATGCTCACCCTCTACTCGCTGCTTTTGGCTCACGCGATGGACCGCACTGTGCCCGTCTATGTCGCGTCCAGCGCTGTCACAATGCTGTTTGTCTTCACCATCGGCGGCATTGCAGGCCCACTCCTGACCAGCGCGCTTTCGGCGGTATTTGGCGATGCGGTCATGGGCTGGATGCTTGTAATCGCGATGGCCGCCTTCGCGGGCTTCACCGCTTTCAGGATCAATACAGTGGCCCCGGCTGCCAGAGCGGAGCAAACCCACTTTAAGGCGACCGAAACCACCAGCCTCAAATCCGTCCCCACCCAGAAACGGTAAGGTAGGAGACCACCATGACCACCCCCTTCACAAACCTCTTTCGCGCAGAAAAAGCCACTCTGCTCATCTGGCTGGTATTTGTTGCTATGACCTTCGCTGGCGACCTCATCAAGCCAACATCCATGGGTTCCAGCATGTCCTGGCTCCTGCTGGGCGGCATTTTTGGGGTGATGCTGTCCGCGGTCTTCCGCGTGGTGCACCACGCCGAGTGCTTGGCCGTTATCTTTGGCGAGCCTTACGGCACACTGATCCTGACATTATCGGTGATCGGCATAGAAGTGGCTCTGATCACAGCTGTTATGCTGACCGGGGACAACAACCCGACACTGGCTCGGGACACTATGTTTTCCGTGTTGATGATTGTCATGAACGGATTGGTTGGTCTCAGCCTGCTGATTGGGGGGCTGCGGCACGGGCTGCAGGTGTTCAACCTCTCGGGTGCTAATGCCTACCTTGTGGTGCTGTTGCCAGTGGCCATCGTCAGCCTTGTCTTGCCAAGCTTCACCACATCCGCCCCGGGCGGTGGTCTGTCGGCTCTGCAAACTCTCTTCATGATCGCCATGTCCGTGGTGCTCTACGGGATTTTCCTCGTCTACCAAACCGCCGGTAAACCCGAGATTTTTCGACAGCCTGAGGAAGACCTGCCAACAACCGGCGGCTCGGATGCGCATCATCTGGAAACCAAAAGCATCGGTTTCCATGTTCTGTGGTTGGTGCTGGCGATGTTGCCATTGGTTTTGATGTCCAAAAAACTGGCGCTGTTTGTCGATTTCAAATTGCTGGAATTTGGCGCACCTGTCGCGTTGGGTGGCTTTCTGGTTGCCGCCATGATCCTGACACCCGAAGCCCTTGCCGCGCTGGACGCTGCGCGGGCCAACAAACTGCAACGGGCCGTGAACATCTGTCTGGGGTCGGCTTTGGCAACCATTGGCCTAACAGTGCCCGCTGTGCTGATCGCGGCACATTTTGTTGGGCTTCCCATCGAACTTGGGCTCGGCAGCGCGGAAATCGTGCTCCTGGCCCTGACAATAGGGATCAGCATCCTGACCTTTGTCGGAACCCGCACCAATGCGCTTCAGGGTGTCGTGCATCTGGCCGCCTTCATGACCTATGTGTTCCTGATATTTGACTCGTGACCGTAGGTTTAAGTTGCGTTGGGTGAGCTCAAAAGGCAGCCCCTCACTGGCGGCTTCTTGTACCAGACCGAGTTTATTGTCGCTAATTCGGACCTTCACTGCCCGACGCGTGAAGGTCAGCTTTGGGCCGTTTTCATACATCCCAACAAACTGACTTATCGGCAGCTTTGTCCGCATAGCGGTCATTGACGATGCAATCGGCTGATGGTTGCTTTCACCAAAACCGGCCATTCGTACAAAGCGCAGCGAACGACGGCTTCGAGCCTAAAGTTACAGTTAACTAGTAACGGTGACGTTTTTGAGTTTCACCGGGCCGATCGTTTGATCGTTCTGGTTTCGATTCTAAAGTTTTCTTGGGGGCCACAGGTGATCAGGTCGCGTTGAATTCGACACAAGTACGCTGGTTGCGCTCACACCTGTTACGGCATTAGAAGCCCGGCTGCAATGAGGGGCGTAGAGTGACGGCGGGTAGGTATCGGTGATTCCTCGTTAACTGACAGCAATCTTAGATCGAGCGTGCCTTTCAAGCACTAAATAATATTGCGATCTTGGTTTCAATCATTGCCTTGACGTGACATGAACTAAGCTAGCGGTATCCGCGCAAAGCCCTTGTTTATAAAAGAAAGGAACGACTCATGACCTCAGCCAAACCAAATGTCGGCGCGCAAATCGAGCAAATGAGTTTTTTTAGGCTGGGGTCTGAGGACAAGGTTACGATCGGTCAACAAAAAGACCGCTGGACTATGTTGTTTGTTTATCGAGGTAAGCATTGTCCACGCTGCAAGCGCTTTTTGAACAAGTTGAATGCGGCGCTGTCAGCATGGGCTGACGTTATGGACGTTATCGTTGTCTCTGCCGACACCAAAGAAAAAGCTGCGGCAGACAAAGCAGAATTCGGCTGGGATTTTGATCTTTGCTTTGGAATGACTGAAGCGCAAATGCGCGCGCTTGGTCTTTATGTGTCATCGCCTCTATCTGATGCAGAAACGACGGGTCTGTTCGCCGAACCTGGCGCGTTTGCCATCCGTCCGAATGGGACGCTGATGCTGGCCGATATCTCTAACGGCCCTGCGGCACGTCCCGATTTGGAAGAGCTTTTGGACGGCATGAAATTCAATATTGATAATGATCGTCCGGAACGAGGAACGGCCTGAGACGATTAGATCGCATGGCCTCGGTTACTCAAAGTAGCCTGGGTGCGTCTTGTGAATGAAGTCGATGGTTTCGTCGAGGCGGGACAGGTGTTTTCTGACAGCGGCTTGCGCTTGGTCATGGTCTCCTGCCGCCATGGCCTCTGCAATCTCTCGGTGATCGGCGAGGATGGCGTCTGCGGCGCTGCCATTTTCAAGACTGAGCATACAAAGCCGGTCAACCTTTTGCTTGGATTCTAGCATTACATCAAATGCCATCGGATTGCCGCTGAGCACGTAGATCAGTTTGTGAAAATCATAGTCCAGTGAGTGAAACGCCGATAGATCACCGTCATTGATCGCCTGCTCTTGTAAGGCGAGATTTTCTGCAAGTTTTGCTTCACGTGTTGCGTCCCAAACTTCCATTGCTCGATGGACGATCTCTAGCTCTACCGCCATTCTGACCAATCGCGCGAGAGCTACACGCTCCATAGAAAACCCTCGAACTACGGTCGCCTTTTGTGGTCGTATTAAGAGCAGATCTTCGTTGCCGAGCCTTGTGAATGCGTTGCGAACAGGTTGGCGTGATACGCCGAATCGGCTGGCTACCTCTGTTTCGGATAGCTTTGTACCGGGAAGAATTTCAAGCGAAACGATCTCGTCGTGTAGCGCTTCATAGACCGCATCGGTCGTGGTTCGTCTGACAATTTCTTCCACGGTATGTTGCTTGCGCCCTCTGTCTTAGTCACGTTTCAAATTACAGATCCACTGTTATGGCATTGAAACAAATAGAATATTCTATTTTGTTTTGCTTGAGTGAACCAATGTAGGCCTGCCACCTATCAAATGCCCTGCGCTTTCGACTGTCAAGCAATCTGACATACTAAAAGCCTACAGTTGACATAACTTGGATACTAGTGTCCCTTTAGGGGCAGCAGCGATTCTGGTTCTTGGGGGAAATCGAAAGCTACGTGGCTTACGGTCTCTGAAATTCCATGAAAGCCAAATCCTGTCCAAAATTAATCGGGGAGGAGAACCCATGACTTTCACGAAATCGTTCTTTGCAACTGCGACCGCTGTGGCATTCATTGCAACGTCAGCTTCAGCCGAAAACTGGCGGGCCTGGAATATCCACAACGACGGCCATCCCAACACGGCTGCAATGGACAAGTTTGCCGAACTGGTTGACGCCGCTACAGACGGCGAAGTTACCGTCGATGTGTTCCACGGTGGTGTTCTTGGTTCCCAACCGGATGCCCTAGAACAGGTTCGTATCGGCGCAATCGAGGTTGGTAACTTCAACCTCGGTCCCATTGGCCCAATGGTGAAAGAAGCTAACCTTGTATCGCTTCCTTTCATCTTCAAAGATGTGCCGCACATGTTCCGCGTGCTGGACGGCGACGCCGGTGAGGTTGTTTCATCTGCGATGGGTGAAGCAGGCGTTCTGCCACTGGCATGGTTTGATGCCGGTGCGCGTTCTTTCTACAGCCAAAAGCCGATCAACACGCCCGCAGATGTCGAAGGTCTGAAAATTCGTGTGATGAACAACGATCTTTATACATCTATGATTTCAGCTATGGGCGGTAACCCGTCTCCAATGGCATTCTCCGAAGTTCAGCAAGCGCTGAAAACCGGCGTTGTTGATGGTGCGGAGAACAACTTCCCGTCGTTCAAGAATGTCGGTCACTATGAAGTGACCACAAATTATTCTTTGTCCGAACACCTGATTATCCCCGAGTGCATCTGCGTGAACACGGCCAAATTCAATGCGCTGTCTCCTGAATTGCAAGCCGCTGTGCGCGGTGCAGCAGAAGAAGCCGCATTGGTCCAGCGTGAGCTTTGGGCAATTGGTTCTAAACAAGCGCGTAAAGATGTTGAAGCGGCCGGCATCACCGTCAATGAAATCGCCGATAAAGGCCCATTCCAGTCCGCAATGGATTCGGTTTATGCAGACTACTTGGCTGCAAATCCTGATATGAAAGCGTTGGTAGAAATGGCGCAAGCCACTGAATAAGTTGTCTTAACAGTTCAACTTTGAGCGCCCGGCTCCGCCAATTGGATGCCGGGCGTTTTGTCTCAGAGGAAATCCAATGCAAGAGCCCGATACCGCCCCTGCCGCCATGCGCAACATGGACAGGATTCTTGATCTGCTCGCACGAGTTTGCATGTTGCTGTCTGGCATCGCCATTGTCGTTATGACTGCGATCTTTGCCTGGCTGGTGTTCGGTCGCTACGTTCTGAACAACACGCCCACTTGGGTTGAGCAGGTTTCACTGCTTTTGGTTATGGTCATCGCGTTTCTCGGAGCGGCTGCGGGTGTGCACAATCACACGCACCTCTCTGTTGTCGTGTTCCGCAATTTAGTCCCACCCTCTGTGCGAACGGTTTTCGTCGTGCTCACTGATGTCCTGATGGCAGGTTTCGGTGGCATGATGTTTTGGTACGGGATCGAGCTGACAATATTCAAATGGAACACCCTGATCCCGCTCATCCAATGGTCAGAGGGCTTGCGCTCCTTGCCACTGACAATCAGCGGCGCGTTGGTGTTCCTTTTTTCCACTGGCCATCTGATCCGCCTGTTTCAGGGCCGAGACGAACGCCAAGACAACATAGATCAGGGATAGTCATGGGACTCATGATTCTGTTGGGGGTTTTTGCCCTATGTGTCATCATCGGCGCTCCAGTGGCATACGCCCTTGGTATCGCTGCATTGGCTTCCTTTTGGTTTGAAGGATTGCCGATGTTTGTTGGGTTCCAGCGTATCGTGTCCGGGATCAACGTCTTTTCCCTAATGGCGATCCCGTTTTTCATCTTTGCCGGCGAGCTGATGTTTCACGGTGGAATCGCGATCCGGTTGGTTCGGTTCGCGCAGGCCGCCGTAGGCGCTGTGCGCGGTGGGCTTGGTATCGTCAATGTCTTCTCGTCCATGTTGTTTGGTGGCATTTCCGGATCGGCAATTGCAGATATCTCGGCGCTTGGGTCAATTCTGATCCCGGTGATGAAAGACAAAGGTTATGACGCCGACTATGCGGTGAACGTCACAGTGACATCATCAATTGCCGGGATCATCATCCCACCCAGCCACAACATGATCATCTTTGCCCTCGCAACAGGCGGTGCAGTTTCAATCTCAAAACTGTTCTTGGCCGGAGTTGTGCCCGGTGTCCTTATGTGTTGCTGCCTTGCGATTGCCGCCTATGTCGTAGCGGTCAAGCGCGGCTATCAGGCCGAACAATTTCCGGGTTGGACCGCACTGGCCATCGCCTTTGTTGGATCGATCCCTGGCTTGTTGACGGCCGTGATCATTGTTGGAGGGGTCTTGTCAGGCGTCTTTACGGTCACTGAATCCGGCGCGTTCGGGGCAATGTATGCCTTTGTGGTGACACTTGTTGTCTATCGCAGCCTGTCCTGGGAAAACTTCAAAACCGCCGTTATCTCTTCGGTGCGCACAACGTCTATGGTGATGATCCTGATCGCCTGCGCCGGTGCCTTTGCCTATATGCTGACGTTCAACCGGGTGCCGACAAAAACAGTCGAATTCCTGTTGGGTATCACAGAAAACCCGATCCTGATCTTGTTGATGATCAACGCTGTGCTGTTGCTCTTGGGGATGATCATGGATATGGCCGCGTTGATCCTGATCTGCACACCGATTTTCCTGCCGGTGATGAACATGCTGGGCATCGATCCGCTACAGTTCGGCATGATCCTTTTGGTGAACCTCGGTCTTGGTCTTTGCACACCACCTGTCGGAACCTGTCTCTTTGTGGGTTGTGCTGTTGGAAAACTACCGATGGAGAAAGCGGTCAAAACGATTTGGCCTTTCTACCTCGCCATCTTTGCCGCGCTCATGCTGATCACTTTTGTACCGGCAATATCGCTGACGCTGCCGAACCTAATCATTGGCCCCTAAATCAAAGGAGAATTAGGCGATGCTGACAATAAGACGCCTGGACATCGATGACGCGGGCAAGTTGATCGCAGGAGCGCGAGCCAAAGCGCAGGAAATCGGCGTACCGATGTGTATTGCCGTCACAGACGAAAGCGGCAACCTCATCGCGTTTGAACGGATGGATGGTGGCAAGATTACCAGCATCATTTTGGCCATCGACAAGAGTTTCACTGCTACCGGTATCCAAAAAGGAACCGATGCTCTTGGTGAAGCAAATCAGCCTGGCATGGCCGCACACGGAATATCCTCAACGCTCGGCGGACGAATGGTGACCGTTGCAGGTGGCCTTCCCGTGACGGTCGACGGACAGGTGGTTGGCGGGATTGGTGTCAGCTCGGGCTCACCAGCTCAGGATCTCGAAGTTGCACAGGCAGGGGTCACGGCGCTCTGCGAAGCCTAATTAGAAAGAGTTTAAGGAGTCAGATATGACAAAACCCGTCATCGGTTTCATCGGCCTCGGTCTTATGGGCGGCAACATGGCAGAGTGCCTGCAAAACAACAGTTTTGATCTGGTTGTTATGGGTCGGAACAAGGAAGCCGTCGCAGCAACAGTCAACCGCGGTGCTGTAGAGGTTACAACGCCACGAGAGCTTGCTGAAAACAGCGATATCGTGATGCTTTGTGTAACAACATCGGATGTCGTCGAAAGCCTGATCTACGGCGATGACGGCATCCTGGCAGGCATCAAAGATAGTGCTGTGGTCATTGACTTTGGCACCTCGATCCCAGCGTCCACACGCAAAATCGGCACAGACTTGGCCGCAAAAGGTGCTGGTATGATTGATGCGCCGCTGGGACGCACACCGGCGCACGCCAAGGATGGTTTGCTGAACATCATGGCAGCGGGCGATATAGCCGCCTTTGAGAAGGTGAAACCTGTCCTGGATGTACTGGGGGAAAATGTCTTTCACCTTGGCGAACTGGGTGCGGGCCATGTGACCAAGCTCATCAACAATTATATGGGCATGACGACAGCTTGCACCATGAGCCAAGCCTTTGCTGTGGCTGAACGCTCAGGGGTAAACAAACAGCAGCTTTTTGACATCATGTCAGCTGGACCGTCCAATTCCCCCTTTATGCAGTTTTGTAAGAATTACGCGGTAGATGGTGTCAGCGATTTGGGGTTTTCGATTAACAACGCCAACAAGGATCTTGGTTACTTCCTGAAGCTGGCCGAGGACGTGGGCACTCGTGCCGAGATCGCTGAAGGAACCGCGAACAACCTTCAGGCAGCCGCGGACGCAGGCATGGGCGACGGCAACGTGCCGGAAATCTTCGACTATTTTGCCAAGCTTTAGCGTCAGATCCATCAGTCACGCATAGCAGCACCAATTGAACGGGAAAGAACAACCATGAGACTTCAGGGAAAGACCGCAATTGTCACGGGTGGTGGCCGCGATATCGGGCGCGCCTGCGCTGTCAAACTCGCCTCCGAAGGGGTGAATGTCGCGGTGAACTACTTCGCCAGTAGCGCTGGCGCCGAGGAAACCGTAGCCGAGATCAAAAAGATCGGTGGACAGGCGTTTGCAATGCAAGGCGACCTGAACAAACCCGAAGAGGTCGATGCGTTGATCGCCAAGACGGTCGATACCTATGGCAGCCTGGACATTCTGGTGAACAATGCCGGAGGTTTGATCGCGCGCAAGAAAATCACCGAGATGTCGCTTGAGCATTGGCAGGCTGTCATGGATCTCAACCTGACCAGCACGTTTCTTATGGTCAAAGCGGCACTGCTGCATATGAAATCCGGGGCCATTGTAAACATCGCCAGTCAGGCGGGTCGCGACGGTGGTGGCCCGGGTGCGTCGGCTTATGCAACGTCAAAAGGCGGGGTCATGACGTTCACCCGTAGTCTTGCAAAGGAACTGGGCCCCGATATCCGTGTCAATGCAATCTGCCCAGGCATGATCGACACGGATTTCCATAACATCCATACTCCCGATGCAGGCCGTCGCGGGCTAGAAGCTGCTGCGCCGCTCAAGCGGCAAGGCCAGTCTCAGGACGTTGCGAACCTCGTGGCGTTTCTGGCAAGCGAGGACTCGGCTTATCTGACCGGGACCAATGTCGATATCAATGGTGGGATGCTGTTCTCGTGACCTCTGCAAAACAGGTTACCTAATTGTCGAACGCTACTGTTTGTCAAACTTCGAAGTACTGGAAACCGGATTATGCGAATTCTCGCGATAGGTGAATGCATGGCCGAAATGGCCCCAACTGACGCGCCAAGCACGTATCAATTGGGGTTCGCCGGAGACACGTTCAATACAGCTTGGTATCTGGCCCAACTCACACCCGAAACGCCTTTGTCCTATTTTACCGCCGTCGGAGATGATGCCATCTCGTCCCAGATGCTGGATTCGATGCGCGAAAGCGGGGTCAACACCCAGCAAGTGCGGATCGTGCCAAACCGTTCAGTGGGGTTGTATCTTATCACGCTAAACAACGGTGAACGCAGTTTTACCTATTGGCGCGGCCAGTCGGCCGCACGCCTATTGGCCCAAGACAAGCAAGCACTTGCCCACGCCATGACGCAACCAGATCTCATCTATTTCTCGGGCATCACTCTGGCAATCTTGAACCCCGAAGGGCGCGCCGCCTTGCTCGACGTTGCTCAGTCAGCGCGGCGCGCCGGAAAACGGATTGCCTTCGACCCCAATCTGCGCCCGCATCTTTGGGACAGCCCCTCTGAGATGACCGAGAACATCATGCAGGCGGCCGCCGTTAGCGATATCGCCTTGCCATCGTTCGAGGACGAGGCACGTTGGTTCAGCGACCTGAACCCCGCGGCCACTTTGCAGCGCTATGCAAGGGCGGGTGCGGAAACAATCATTGTCAAGAATGGTGCAGAAGCGGTCCTCTATCGTACCCGCGGCGCAGAGGGATCTGTCCATGTTCCGCCTCTGGCCTCGGTTGTGGATACGACTGCTGCAGGCGACAGTTTCAACGCGGGCATTCTGGCGGGGCTGGCAACAGATACACCCTTACCTGACAGCATAGCACTGGCCTGCAAACTGGCAGGGCATGTCGTGCAAGGCAAAGGTGCACTTGTTCCCATCAACCAAAGCCTGCTCGACAGTTGCCCACAGCCTTAGCAGAAGGATCCAGTCCATGCCGAACCCTCAGCCTGCCGAAACGATCAAACTGCGTCCGGATACGCTTGATCGCTTGTCGAAGGTCAGCACAGCGACTGTGGCCACGCTGCTCTTCAAACGCGGTTATCAAAACGCCTATGTTCAAGGTGTTGCTCCTTTGGGCCACCGCAAGCCGTCGCTTGTTGGGCCTGCCTTTACGCTGCGCTATATTCCTACGCGGCCTGATACAGACCCGATCGAGGCGTTTCGTGAGCCAGATCACCCGCAGCGTGTGGCCGTGGAAACATGTCCTGAATGCGCGGTATTGGTCATGGATTGTCGGCAGGATGCCTCGGCGGCCTCGGCAGGTTCGATCCTTTTGACGCGACTGGAAATGCGCGGAGCAGCGGGCGTTGTCACGGATGGTGGCATTCGCGACGCCGACGGTGCCGCAGCACTTGAGATGCCAGTCTTTGCTGCGAAACCGTCTGCCCCAACCAACCTTACGAAACATCATGCAGTTGATATAGGTTTGCCAATCGGGTGTGGCGGCGTGGCGGTCTATCCCGGCGACATCGTTCTGGGTGACAGCGACGGTGTCATGATTATCCCACGTCACCTCGCCGATGACATTGCGATCGAGGCAGGCCCAATGGAGCTGTTCGAACGCTTCGTTCTGGAAGAAGTCCGAAAAAACACCCCCGTAATTGGACTTTATCCTGCAACCGACCCAGACGTTCTTGAACGATTTGAGGTCTGGCGCGCTAGGCTCTCTGACTGATGTCTGAATCGCTGCAATGCAGGTTTTGTCAGAAGAACTTGGCTTGAGGCGGGCAAGGGGGCATTCATAGCCTTTGTGGATGGAAAGACGATCACCATTTAAATGCTTCAAAACCAGTCCCGAGATCATCCGCTTTGCGGTGATGCTGTACATCCTTTCCCGCTCTCGCTTCGGAATGTCGAAGATCTGGTGCGCGAGCGAGGCATCGACGTGAGCCACGAAACTGTTCGATTTTGGTGGCACAGGTTTGGCCCGATGTTTGCTGCTGATATAAGGCGGAAGCGTGTTCAGCTGCTGCGCGCGTTCTCCAAATGGAAGTGGCACGTTGACGAAGTTTTCGTGAAGGTAAATGGCAAGCGGCATTATATTTGGCGGGCCGTTTATCAGGAAGGCGAGGTACTGGAAGCTGTTGTCACCAAGCGCCAAAACAATGCTGCAGCATTGAAATTACTTGAGAAATTGATGAAGCGACACGGCAAAGCGGAATCCATCGTCACGGATCGCTTTGCCTCATACAGAGCCGCTCTCAGAGAACTGGGCGCGCTTGAAAAACAACAGACGGGCAGGTGGCTCAACAACCGCGTCGAGAATTCGCACCTGTCGTTTCGACGACGCGAACGCGTAATGCAGCGGTTCATACGGGTGCGAAGCTTACAGACATTCGCCTCCGTCCATTCCTCCGTCTACAACCACTTTAACAAGGAGCGATCTCACCAGCAGAGATACATTCAAGCTGACCCGCGCCGCCGGCCTTAGCGAGTGGCGTCAACTTTGTTCCGGATAGGTTCGCGGTTTCCGCGGCAAACTGAGGCTAGTTCGAATTAGTCGGAAAACATCTAGGGAAATCCGTTTTCGGTCGGTCGGGCAGGGCGACGCCATATTCTGCGTTAGAAATCGGATCAATGACTGGCGACGCCGCAGCTCAGGTTACGAATTGCGTATCTCGCGGGCTGATCCGATGCCGAGGATCAGGTCGGCGCATCGTTCGCCCAGCATCATGGCAGGTGCGTTTGTGTTGCCGGCGTTGATGTCGGGCACGGCTGACATGTCGCACACCCGCAAGCTCTCAATTCCGCGCACGCGCATCCTGGCGTCCAGCACGGCCATTCCGTCGCCGTCCCGGCCCATTTTGGCAGTGCCCGCCGGGTGATAGTTGGTTTTTACGAATCGCTTACAATGTGCTCGTAGCGTCTGGTCGTCGTCCGCTGTAGGAATGACGATTTCGCGAACCCTTTGAGCAAGCGGGCCCGACGTGAATGCCCGGCGAAAGAACCGCTGCCCCCGGATCATCTCTTGCATGTCGTCTTCATGCTTCAGAAGGTTGGGCGAGACCACTGGCATGGTGTGAGGATCGGCCGAGCGAAGCCGGACCTCTCCGCGTGATTTCGGTTTGACCACGACGGTCGTAACGGTCAGGCCAAAGTCATCCTGCACCTCGTCCAGAGCGTCGCGATCCAGATAAACAATTGGCACGCAAAAGGCTTGGATGGTCGGTTCTCCATCAGGAATCGACGGATTGACAAACGCGCCGGCTTCGACTCCGGCGGAAGTCACCGGTCCGCTGCCGAACAGTTTGAACTGGATGCCGTTGCGAAGCATCCGCCAGCCCTCCCCTTGTTTGAAGTATCCGTAGGGACCGTTGGCAAAGGCGGTAATTGGAACTTCGGGGTGGTCAATCAGGTTCTGGCCAACCCCCGGCAATGGGCAGATCACGGGAATACAGTGATCGGCAAGATGTGCATCAGGTCCGATGCCTGATAGCATTAGGATTTTTGGCGTCACCAGAGCGCCCGCCGCAACGACAACTTCACCATCGCACCGGACCGTGTGGGCTCCGCGTTTGTCTCGATACTGCACGCCGACGGCCTTATCGTTTTCGATGATGACTTTGCTGGCCGTTGCGCCAAGCCGGATGGTCAAGTTCGGGTTCGTCTCGAGAGGGGCGAGAAAAGCATAAGCCGACGAACTGCGCTTACCGGCGCGATTGGTGAACTGATAGAACCCGACACCGCGCTGCGTTGCGCCGTTGAAGTCCGTGTTGAATGGTTCGCCAAGGGCCTGCACCGACTGAACGAACCAACGTGACATGTCGTCGATATGCCCCGGATCCGAGACCTGCACCGGACCGTTGCTGCCATGCAGGTCATTGTGAAGCCTGTTGTTGTCTTCCATCCTGCGGAAGTAGGGCAGCACATCGTCCCATCCCCAGCCGACTCTGTCGTTGGTCTGTCGGAGCAGGTTTTCCCACGCGTCATAATCAGAAGGGCGGCCACGCATATAGACCTGGGCATTCACAGACGACCCGCCACCCAGCACGTTGGCCTGCGGAATGTCATGCACGCGACCGTCCAGGTGGTCCTGCGGTTCGGTCTGGTGGTAGGTCATGAACTTGGACCCGTTGATCATCTTGAAGATACCCGGCGGCATGTCCAGCAACGGATGGCGGTGCGAATGCCCGGCCTCCAGAACCAGAACCCTGCACTTGCCCCGGTTGACCAGTCGCGCTGCAGCGGCTGCGCCGGCAGAGCCGCCGCCGATGACGATATGATCGAAGGTTTCCGTCACGAGTTCGCCTTCAGGCCCGGCGTTTGGGTTCGCTGATCGAGTCGCGCTCCACCAGTTCGCATTCAAGCTTCACGAGAGGGTGTCGCTGACCATCCGTCGGACCGTGGAACAACTGTTCGATGACCCAGCGTCCCATCGCCCTAGTTGGAAGGATCATCGAGGTCAGGGGTGGCGACAGGTGTCGCGCGGTTTCGTCATCGTCGAATCCGATGACCGAGATGTCTTCGGGGATGGATAGGCCAAGTTCCTTGAGCGCCTCATAGCAGCCGATTGCCATTCGGTCATTCTGACAGAAAATGGCGGTTGGCGGAGAGGGCAGGTCCATCAATTCGCGCGTGGCAGCATAGCCTGCGCTGGGCAGCCAGTTGCCCTCGATGACCAAATCCTCGTCAAATGGGATGTCGGCGGAAGCAAGGGCGTTTCTGTACCCGGTCGTTCGCCCTGCGGCGCATTCCATGAACGGCTCGCCGGTGATGGTGGCGATTCGTTTGTGCCCCGCCTTGATCAGGGCGTTGGTCGCCGTATGTCCAGCGGCGACTTCGCCGGGGATCACCGCAGGAAAAGAGAGGTCGTCGCAAAAGCAGTTCAGCAGCAGAACCGGGGTTGCGGTCTGCCTGAGGATTTCCGGAACGACCACCCGCCGGGTGAAAACGGTTGCGTAAATGATGCCCGCAACCTGTTGGTCGAGGAAACACCTAAGCGTTCTGGGTTCGACCTCGGGGTCGTTTTGGGTTTCTGCCAGCAATACAAGATTTCCCGTGTCCCGAACGGCCTGTTTCACGCCATTAAACGCGTTTACCATTTCGGGGCTCGACGCCAGATCGTCCACGACAAAAGCGATGGTGCCGTCTAACGCCGAGGGCCGCGGCGCGCTGTTCTGGGGTTTCCTGAGTTGAGAGGGCATGGCGTATCCAAGCGTGTTGGCGGCGTCCAGGACTCTTTGCTTTGTGTCCTCGGAGATTTTGACGGAATCGTTCTTGTTTAGAACTAGCGACACTGTCGTCTGTGAGCACCCGGCGACGCGTGCAATATCATGCATCGTTATGCGCTGCCGGCCCGCGACTCGTCCCACGCCCCTGTGCTGCCCGGCCTTGTTCGCTTGATCGTTCATCGCTCAACCTTTTTGTTCGCTTCCTTTTTATCGACTATACGGAGGACGCGCAACTAATATTAGTGCATAGTAATTAATATTAGTGTTGACGAAATAATATTATTAGTGTTTTGATCGATGGTGGGGTCGCCAATGTGGTCTGACCGAGTAAGCGCGGGAGGCGAAATTGCGGTCTGTAGTGGGGGAGTTGGGTCAGGTGGTTCGGCATTCGATGTTCATCGATGGCCGCTTTACCGACTCTGACGCGGACACGGTTGGTGTCGAGAACCCTGCAAATGAAGAGATCGTTGCGCAAGTTCCAGATGGCGGTGCCGCTCATGCGGATGCGGCCGTCGAGGCGGCCCATCGTGCTTTTGGCTCGTGGTCCTCGCGCCCGGCGATCGAGCGGGCGCAAATGGTTCAGCGGTTGGCCGAAGCCATCCGGATTGACGCCGGGCGTCTGGCCGCTCTGATCACGGTCGAGCAGGGCAAACCGATCACGCAGGCCCGAAGTGAAGTTGATGCCGCTGTTACCTTTCTTTGCCATGCGGCTGAAGAGGCCCGGAGGATTTCGGGTGACATAGTGGCATCGGACAACAAGTCCGAGGAAATCCAGATCCGGCGTCATCCTTATGGCGTTGTTGTTGCGTTGACGGCTTGGAACTATCCGCTGGCATTGGCCGCCAGGAAAGTCGGGCCTGCGCTGGTCGCGGGCAACACTGTTGTTCTGTTGGGACACGAAATCACGCCGCTGTCCGGTCTCGCGATCGCCGAGCTTGCCGAAAAGGTCGCGTTTCCGCCCGGTGTTCTGAATGTTCTGACAGGCAAGGGGCCGGTGGTAGGGCAGCGGTTGGTCGAGCACCCCGATACCTCACTGATCACAATGACCGGCAGCACACGAGCCGGTAAAGAGATTTTTCGCGCCGCGGCCGACCGGATCAAGGTTGTCCGGCTCGAGCTTGGCGGCAAGGCGCCGTTCATCGTGATGGAGGATGCGGATATTGACGCTGCTGTTTCGGCCGCCATTGCCGCCCGGTTTGCCAATTGCGGCCAGATTTGCACCTGCAACGAGCGTATGTATCTGCATCGCGGTATTGCGGATCAGTTCTTGGAAAAATTCGTGACAGCAGCCCGCGCATTGTCGATCGGAGATCCGATGGAGGACTGCGACCTGGGGCCCAAAGTCAGCAAGGTCGAAATGACCAAGGTCGCCGAAATCATCCAGCGCAGCATCGCCGAAGGTGCCACGGTCCATCTGGAAGGCGGGCCTTTGACGGACGGCGCGCACCGCGAAGGGCACTGGATGTCCCCAACGGTTCTCGAGGTCTCCGACAACGGCAATGCCGCGATGCAGGAGGAGGTCTTTGGACCCGTGGCGACAGCCATGCGAGTCGATGATTTTGATCAGGCGATAAGTTTTGCGAATGACACGTCATTCGGGCTGTCCGCCTATCTCTTTACGGCATCGCACCGGCGATTGATGGAGGCCCCGAGCCGTTTGAAGTTCGGCGAATTGTACCTGAACCGCTCCAATGGTGAGGCCGTACAGGGATTTCACACCGGTTGGGGTTTGTCCGGGGTTGGGGGCGAAGACGGCGCGTATGGCTTCGATGGCTATCTGAGGAAACAGACGACTTACATGAATTGGGCATGACCTAAAACTCGCGGTCAAAACGGAGGCGACCGCACCAATGGAGGAGGAATAACAATGAAACGCAGAACTCTTTTGATCTCGACGGTTGTCGCGGGTGCGCTGTTGGGCACGACTGCGATAGCGCAGGATCTGCCACCGCTTGAGCAGAAGGATCGCTACAAGGTCGGCTTTGCGCAGATGGAGTCGAACAATCCGTGGCGCATTGCCGAGACAAAATCGTTCCATGACACGGCCGAGGCCTGCGGCTGGGACCTTATCGCGACGGATGCAGCCGGATCTGCAGCAAAGCAGGTTGCGGATGTGGACAGCATGATCGCCCAAGGCATCGACGTTCTGTTCCTGCCCCCGCGGGAAGAAAAGCCGTTGATCCCAGCCGTTATGAAGGCCCGTGCCGCGGGAATCCCGACCTTTTTGGTGGACCGCTCGGTTGATCCGGCCGTTGCCAAGCCGGGCGAGCATTTTGTGGCGTTCCTTGGGTCGGATTTCATTGATCAGGGCAACCGTGCCGCACAGTGGCTGATGGAGAATTTCGACGGCGACAATGGCGTCATCGTCCAGTTGGAAGGCACGACTGGTTCTTCACCTGCAAATGACCGCAAAAAAGGTTTCGACGACGCGATTGCAACGGATGACCGCTTTGAGATCGTGGCTTCTCAGACCGGTGACTTTGCGCGCGACCTGGGTCGTCAGGTGATGGAAACCCTGCTGCAGGCGCACCCCGATGTGAACGTGGTCTACGCCCACAATGACGAGATGGCAATCGGTGCGATCCAGGCTCTGGAACTGGCCGGCCGCAAGCCTGGCGAGGACGTGACCATCGTTTCGATCGACGGGACACGCGATGCACTTCAGGCTATTATCGATGGCAAGATGGGGGTGACGGTGGAAAGCTCACCCTTCTTCGGCCCTCTGGCTTGTGAAGTCATGAATAAATACGCGGCTGGCGAGGCGATCCCGGAATGGGTGAAAGTCGAAGATCGCATCTTTACCAAGGACAATGCGGCCGATCACATCGACGAAGCCTATTGATTCTCCCTGGTGGGTGGTGCTGGCCTGTGGTCGGCGCCACCTGCAAGCAATCGGAGGAAGACATCTCATGAATGCGCTCGTCTCGATGTCGGGAATTGAAAAGTCCTTTGCCGGCGTGCCGGCACTTAGCCAGGCCAACCTAGAAATCGCGCCCGGCGAGGTTCATGCGCTGATCGGTCAGAACGGTGCGGGCAAATCGACGATGATCAAGGTTCTGACCGGAGTTTACGATCGGGATGCCGGCGACGTTCATCTGGCGGGTGTGCCAAGCCGCATTTCCACTCCGCGCGAAGCGCAGGAATCCGGAATTGCCACCATCTATCAAGAGCTCAACCTGGTGCCGCTGCGGTCAGTGACTGAAAACATCATCATGGGGTACGAGCCCAAACGTCTCGGCTTTCTGGTCGACTGGCGCGAGGGCAACAGGCGCGCACGCGAGGTTCTTACGCGCTTTGGCATAGATATCGACGTGACCGAGCCGCTAGGAAATTTCTCGACAGCGATCCAGCAGTTGGTTGCGATTGCGCGGGCTGTTTCGCTGGATGCGAAACTTGTCATCATGGACGAACCCACGTCGTCGCTGGATGCCAGCGAAGTCGAGGTGCTGTTCGGTGTTGTGCGCGAGTTGAAGAAACAGGGCGTGTCTGTTCTTTATGTTTCGCATTTCCTCGATGAGCTGTTCCAAATATGCGATCGAGTCACAACGATGCGAGATGGGCGCACCGTCAGCACGCGTAACGTCCAGGATACGACCAAACTGGAAATGATCGCGGACATGCTGGGCCGCAACAAGGATGAGATCGCGGCAGACGGTTTGACGGACTTCGCAGGTGCCAAGGCCAAGAAAGGCGATATCGTTTTGCGGGCGGACTCTGTTTCAACAGGCCCGCGGCTGACGCATTTCGACCTCACTCTCCACCGCGGGGAAATCGTTGGGCTGGGCGGATTGCTGGGCTCAGGCCGGACCGAGGCGGCGCGCGCTTTGTTCGGAGTGGACGGGAAACGCAGCGGCGCAATCGAGTTGCATGGCGTGGTCGGGCAACCGTCCGGACCGGGTGACGCGATCGTAAACGGCGTCGGCTTCCTGACCGAAGATCGCAAGGCCGAAGGGATCATTCCAGACATGTCCGTGCGCGAGAACATGACGCTGGCCCTGCTGCCGAAACTGGCCAGTCGTGGTCAAATCGACTTTGCCCGCGAGCGCGAGATTGTTCAGGCCTTTATCGACGATCTGGGCATCAAGGCGGCGCATATGGACCAACCCATTCGAGAATTGTCCGGCGGCAACCAGCAGAAGGTGCTGCTTGCCCGTTGGCTGGCGACGCAGCCCGACATCCTGATACTCGACGAGCCGACCCGAGGCGTGGATGTTGGCGCCAAGCGAGAGATCCAATCGTTCATTCGGTCTTATGTCGAGAAGGGGTTTGGCGTCGTTCTCATCAGTTCGGAATTCGAAGAACTGGTGGAAGGCGCCGATCGCATCGTGGTCATGCACGAGGGACGCTCGGTCAAGGAACTGACCAACCCCGGGGTCACCGAGAACATACTGGTGCGCGCGCTTGCGCATCATGAAGAAGGAACTGGTTCATGGAACGCGCAATGAAGTTGCCGCAACGGGTCGCATCAATGCCCTTCCGCTTTCACGGCGGCATCGCCGCGTTAGTCGCCCTGCTGGTGTTCAACGCGTTTTTCACACCTAATTTCCTGCAACTGCAAACCCTGTTCGTAAATATCAGCCAGGTCGCTACGATCGCCATCGTGGCCATGGGGATGACGCTGGTAATCGCCACGGGTGGGATCGATCTGTCGGTTGGGGCGGTCATGGCGCTGGCGGGGGCGCTTGCTCCGTTGATCTTTCTGTCGGATCTGGGCTCTGCCAATCCGATGCTAGGCGTCACTTTGGCCATTGTCCTGCCGCTGTTCATTGCGGGGCTATGCGGGGTATTCAACGGCGTGATGGTTGCCTTGTTGAACGTGCAGCCCATCGTTGCGACGCTCATTCTCTTCATCTCTGGTCGCGGTATTGCCCAAGTCCTGACGAACGGGAACTTGCAGACGTTTTCAAACCCTTCATTCAGTTATCTTGGAACTGGTAAAGTGCTTGGATTGCCGTTCCAGGGCTGGCTGGCGCTGGCCATTGCCTGTGTGCTGTTTTGGGTGATCACCAGAACCACATGGGGCCGTTACTTGCTGGCCATAGGGGGCAATGAACGCGCGGCCTATCTGTCGGGTGGTCCCGTCCGACGGGTCAAGATCGGGGCCTATGTCATCTGCGCGGTGCTTGCGGGCCTAGCCGGTTTGATCGTGGTTGCAATCAACTCGGCCTCGGACGCCGCGCGCAACGGCAATCTGATGGAGCTTGATGCCATCGCGGCCGCGGTTGTTGGTGGGGCTCTTTTGCAAGGCGGGCGAGCGCCGATCTTTGGTGCCATACTGGGTGCCGTCATCATCCAATTGGTCAAATATACATTGTTGGCCAACGGGGTAGAGGACGAAGTTGCACTGATCGCCAAGGCCGTCATCATTATCCTGGCCGTTTGGGTCCAGCAGTTTCGGAGGGCTTAATCGATGTTGGATGAAACGGCTTTTGACCTGCGAAAATACCTTCGGCGTAATTCGGCCTCGGTGACGGTTTGGATCGCACTGCTGGCTTTGATTCTGTTCGGGCTGATGCGCTATGACAACTTTGGCAGCGCCTACAATTTCTCGTCTTTCCTGAATTACAACGCGATGTTCATCGCGATTGCGCTGGGCATGTGTTTTGTGATCATGACCGGCGGGATTGATCTGTCGGTCGGATCAGTGGCGGCCTTTACCTCGGTTGTTGCGGCCTATCTCAGCCCGTATGGGATTCAGGTTGCCTTGCCGGGG
The DNA here is from genome assembly GCF_013032505.1 of Ruegeria atlantica. Taxonomy (GTDB): domain Bacteria; phylum Pseudomonadota; class Alphaproteobacteria; order Rhodobacterales; family Rhodobacteraceae; genus Ruegeria; species Ruegeria atlantica_F. The sequence continues at coordinate 943,226 of NZ_WQCG01000001.1, read as the reverse complement.
GCCGTTCTTGCCGGGGTTGGTTTCGGGGCGATCAACGCCTTTTGCATAATCATCCTTCGGATCCCGCCCTTCATCGCCACGCTGGCCACCATGCTGGCCGCAAAAGGCGGCGCATTGGTGATTTCGGGCGCCCAGACAATTTCGGTCGATTGGGGGTCGAACTTCACCAAGCTTGGCATGGGGCAGGCGTTTGGCCTGTTTCCATGGGCAATCGTCATCGTGGCCGGACTGACTCTGGCACTTTGGCTGGTGCTGGAAAGAACCACCATCGGGCGGACCGTCTTGGCGATCGGTGGCAGCGAGGATGCCTCGAACCTCATGGGCCTGAAGGTCAATCGCGCCAAGGCTTTTGTCTACCTGCTGTCGGGTGGCTGTGCGGGGCTGGCCGGAGTCTTTCTGGCCTCGGGTTTTGGAGCTGGGCAACCCCTTGAAGGCATCGGATGGGAATTGTCAGCTATCGCTTCCGTGGTTGTAGGCGGCACTTTGTTGACGGGTGGGATGGGATCGATCCCTGCGACGGTCGCCGGCGCGTTGTTGCTGGGGCTGGTTTTCAACGTTCTAAACTTTGAAAACGGTCAGGGCACCATCAGTTTCAGTGCCTATTGGCAAATGGTCATACGTGGAGGCTTTCTATTTGCGGTCATCCTTTTACAGTCTCGGGTTATTGCCAGGCAGCAGAAGGTCTTGGGTTAATGAATCGCATAGAAAGTGTATCAGCGCGGCTGTTCAACGTTCCGCTCGCAGAGGTCCTGGTCGACGCCAAACATGGGGATCACACGTTTTTTCAATTGATCACGGTCACCATTCAAACCTCGGATGGGGTCGAGGGGGTCGGGTATACCTATACCGGGGGCAAGGGTGGTCACGCCATTCTGGCGATGATCAAGCATGACCTGTCACCGTTCCTTGTTGGACAAGACGCCGAACAGATCGAAAGCCTGTACGATGCCATGCAGTGGCACGTGCACTACGTCGCACGGGGCGGGATCGCCTCGTTTGCCATCTCGGCCGTGGATATTGCACTGTGGGATATTCGCGGCAGAACGCAGAATGCGCCATTGTGGCAGATGGCCGGTGGAGCGTCGAAAAGGTGCAAGGCCTATGCCGGCGGGATCGACCTGAATTTCTCGTTGGAGAAACTGCTGCGTCAGACCGAAGGGTACCTTGCGCGTGGGTTCAACGCAGTCAAGATCAAGGTCGGTCAACCAGACCTGGCCGACGATCTTGCACGTGCCCGGGCGGTGCGCGAGATGCTGGGGCCGGACCGGTTCTTCATGGTCGATGCGAATTACTCTATGAGTGTCGAACAGGCCATCGTCGCTGCCAGAGGGTTCGCCGACTGCGATATCCTGTGGTTCGAGGAACCGACAATTCCAGACGACTACAAAGGTTATGGCCGAATTGTCGAAGCGACGGGCGTTCCCCTTGCCATGGGTGAAAACTTGCACACCATACACGAATTTGAATACGCCTTTGATGACGCGAAACTGAGTTTTATCCAGCCCGATGCCTCAAACTGCGGTGGAATCACCGGCTGGCTGCGCGTGGCCGCGCTAAGCGAACAACACGGCATTCCGGTTTGCAGTCATGGGATGCAGGAACTGCACGTCAGCCTTGTTTCTGCGCAACCCAACGCAGGGTGGCTGGAAGTACACTCATTTCCGATAGACCAGTACACGACCCGTCCGCTGGTTGTGGAAGACTGTCTGGCCGTAGCCCCGGATACCCCGGGAACCGGAGTGGAGTTCGACTGGGAAAAATTGAATGCGGAACACAAGGAGATGCAATAATGACGACCCAGACGATCTCTGCGGCATACTACAGGGGCGATAAGAGCTTTGCTGTAGAGCAAGCCCAAGCGACTGCTCCGGGCCCAGGCGAGGTTGCCGTTCGCGTTGCCTATTGCGGGATTTGCGGGACGGATATGCACGTCTACCACGGCAACATGGATGCCCGCGTCGGCCTGAACCGGGTGATTGGGCATGAGATGTCAGGTGTCGTCGAAGCGGTGGGCGAGGGCGTCGATACGGTCGAACCCGGCCAGAAGGTCGTTGTCCGACCGCTTGATCACTGCGGAGAATGCCCAGCTTGCAAGCGGGGGCATCAGCATATCTGTCAGAATCTCAAGTTTCTCGGCCTCGACACCGATGGCGCGATGCAAGAGATCTGGACTGTTCCGGCCCACACGTTGCACGTTCTGCCGGATGACTTGCGCATGGATCACGCGGCGCTGATCGAGCCGGTTGCCGTTGCCTGCCACGATGTGCGGCTGTCTGACCTGCAACCTGGAGAGGACGTTGTCGTTATCGGCGGCGGCCCGATTGGCATCCTGGTTGCCATGGTTGCGCGGGACGCGGGTGGAAATGTCGTAATTTCCGAAGTGAATCCGAACCGTCTTGCGATAGCTGAAAAACTTGGCTTTGACACGATCAACCCAACCGAAACCGACCTAGTGTCCACAATCAATGCGCGCACGGGCGACAAAGGGGCAGATGTGGTTTTCGAGGTGTCAGGAACGCAGCCCGGTGTCGATGCAATGACCGCCGTTGCCGCGACTCGGGCCCGGATCGTAATGGTCGCGATTCATGCTCAAAAACCTCAGATAGACCTGTTCCAGTTCTTCTGGCGAGAGCTGCAACTGATCGGTGCTCGGGTCTATGAGCCAGAGGATTACGAGAAAGCCATTGCAGTTGTCGCCTCGGGCGGAGTGGACGCGGATGTTGTGATCACGGACGTCAGCCCACTGGCAGACATCCAGGCCGCGTTCGAAGCACTGGATCGCAGCCCAACCGCAATGAAAAGCCTGATCGAAGTAGGACCGCGTTCATGAGTGTTTTGCAAAGTTTCGACCTGACGGGAAAGACGGCCCTTGTGACCGGGTGCAAACGCGGTATCGGGCGCGGTATGGCCGAAGCATTGGCATCGGCCGGAGCCAATATCATCGGAGTGTCCGCCTCGCTCGAGCTGTCTGGCTCGGATGTCGAAAAAGCCGTGACGGCGATGGGACGCAATTTCCGGGCCTACCAATGCGACTTCTCGGATCGCGCCGCGCTGCATGGGTTCATTGATCAGTTGAGGGCCGACGGACAAATCCCTGATATACTTGTCAACAATGCCGGCACGATCAAACGCAAACCCGCCGCCGAACACCCGGACGACTGGTGGGACGAAGTGATGGAGGTGAACCTGTCCTCGCAGTTCGTTCTGTCACGCGAGATCGGCAAGGACATGCTGGCGCGCGGCTCGGGGAAGATCATCTTCACTGCATCGCTGCTGACATTTCAGGGCGGCATCACCGTTCCGGGCTATGCGGCCTCGAAAGGCGGGATTGGACAGCTGACCAAAGCCTTGGCCAACGAATGGGCCGGGCAGGGCGTGAACGTGAATGCGATCGCGCCTGGCTACATCGCGACCGACAACACCCAAGCCCTGCGGGATGATCCGGTCCGGTCGAAGTCGATCCTGGAACGAACACCCCAAGGCCGTTGGGGTACGCCCGTTGATTTTGCCGGACCGGTGGTCTTTCTGGCCTCTGCTGCGTCGGACTTCGTCAACGGTGAAATCCTTGTAGTCGACGGGGGCTGGATGGGGCGTTAGCACTGCCAACGCTCCATGTCATCCAAGGCATCACGTCCCGATGTAGTGCACCATCAATCGGCGTGCATTGGGTGCTTCCCGATGTTCGAACAGGTACAGGCTTTGTACGCGACCCAGCGGAAGCTGCCCCTGTTCGACCGGGATCGATACCTGAGTTTGCGTCAACAGCGCCCGCAGATGCGATGGAGCGTTGTCGTCCTCGGTCGGGCGGTGGTGATACTTGCCTGGTGACTTGGGTACGAGTTTCTCGAAGAACGTCTCGATATCCTTGAGCACTTCGGGATCGGCATTGGCCTGCACCAACAGCGCGGCACCGGTGTGGGCACACCAAAGGGTCAGCAAGCCCGAGACAAATTCGTGTTCGAACACCGCACGCTGAACGATCCCGCTGATGTCGATGAGGGATTTGCCCGGCGTTTCAATTGACAGGTCAAAAAACTGTTGTTTCATCCAGCAGGCCCTTTCCTTGATTTCACGCGAACGCGCCCGGCTTTCTACATCTCACTTGGCATTCAGCAATGGGGGTCAAACTTTTGATTTTGAACGCATATTGACTGCATTTTTATGCAAACAGGCTTTTAAACTGGTCCACACACAGACGAAAACCATCTTCGAAGTTCCCGTTGCCGGGTTGATAAACGCTTTCGAAAGAAATGACGCCATCATAGCCGTCGGATCTGAGCGCGTCCGCGATGGGTTGGAACAAAGGCGCAAGCTGACCTTCCCCCATGCGGCGCACTTCCAGCGTTGCCCGCGGCGTGTCGACCTTTACGTCCTTGATGTGAATGTGACCCAGGTAGCCGCCGCGCAGTTCTTCATAACCGTCTGGGTATGCCAGTTCATGGCACCAGCAGTTGTTTCCGGGGTCCCACAGCACTTTCAAAGAGTCTTTTGCGTCTAACTCGTCAATCAGCTTGCGGGCTGTATAGTTGGAATTGACCAGCGTGCCGTTTCCGGTTTCCACGACAAGCGTCACGCCCTCAGCTCTTGCCAGTTCAACCGCCGGCGCGATCAGCGGCGGCATCGAGTCCCATACCCCATGCGCCACGTTCCACTTCTCGGCGCCGTTTTTTCCCCAGAGTATCTGCTCTTTTCGTTGCGTCATGATCCGAACCAGCGGAGACGCAACAACATGCGCCATGTCGATCACACGTTTCAAGGCGTCCATATGCCGAGTGTGCAGGTCGTCGCCGGGCCTGTTGGCAGCTGTCATCCCCGCAAAGATATGGCGCGACAGACACGACACAGGCTTGCCCCGGTCGCGCAAAAGCGCGTCGATCTCGGCAATTTCCTGCGGGGAATGGTCTCCGACCTCTGAATCGCCAACGAATTGAAGCTCTGCATAGTCCAGACCGAATTCGTCCATTACGTCCACGGCATGCCGCAGATTGCGGGAAATGCCGTCGCAAATTACACCTAATTTCATGTCCCGTCCCCTCAGCGATGCAATTCTGCGCCAACGATCTCTTCGATGACGCGAGTACACACCCAGTTGTCGCCATTCGGGTACTTGGTTTTTCCGGCGTGAAAGATCTGCATTGCGGATGACGCTGTGTGCATGGGAACGCCCAATGCACCGGCCAGTGCTAGAGAGATCGTCAGGTCCTTATGCATGGTTGCGATATGACTACCGGTGGCTTCGAACTTGCGATCAATGATGTTTCCAAGGGCGGTATTCACGACGCCGCACCCCGCGCTGGATGAGGAGAATACATCAAGCAATGCCTGACCGCTGACACCGGCTTTGGCCGCCAGGGCCGCAGCCTCGAATGTGGCGGAAAAGATCGATCCGATAAGGGATTGCAGGCAGGCTTTCACGGTTTGCCCGTCGCCGGCGTTTTCTCCAACCCGATGAATGGTTGCCGACACTGCCTGCATGACTTCGGCATTTTGGTCCAGCACATCCGAAGCGCCGGCAGCCATCATCGTCAATGTGCCGGTCTGCGCGCCGGGAAATCCACCCGAGACCGGAGTGTCGATCAGGTGGATGCCTGCGCCCTCCATGTCTTGCCCGATAGCGCTTGCTTCGGCCGGGGTAATGGTCGCCGACAGGATGACAGTTCCGCCTTTGGCCATGTTCGCAACCAAGCCATTTTCACCCAGAATGACATCGCGGGCCTGATCTCCGTTCATCACCATGACAAACACAGCGGCGGCGTGACGGCCGACCTGTCCCACGCTGTCCTTGGCCAAGCCGCCCATGTCGGTAAATGCCTTCATGCGCGTCTCGCTCAGGTCGAAACCTGATGTTTCAAAGCCATTCTTGATCAGGTTCTTGGCAAGGCCGCTGCCCATGTCGCCAAGACCGATTACGCCTGCAGTTTTCATAAATAATCCTCCCGTTTTCCGCCATTTCCGTATGGCAGACGTTTCGAAAAATGATGCCCAATCGCATCGGTTTTCGCGGGAGTTTCACGCGTCTTGAACAGACGTCGGGCGAGTCCGGAAGACACCCCGCTGCCCGTATACGTAATGTAAGTAAACGAAGAATGCGGCGCGCAGGCAAGCAAAGAAGTGTTGCGGGTGGAAAGAAACTGTCTGATCCGACGCGTTAGGAAAACGCCGCCATGATGCCGCGCAGTTCCGCCAGCCCGCGCATTCGTCCGATCAGCGGATAACCGGGAGTACTGTGTCCGCCCAGATCGCTCAGCAGTTCTTGTCCGTGGTCAGGCCGCATCGGAATTTGCCAGTCGCCACGCCCTTGGGATTTGCGGCGGCGCTGTTCGTTCATCAACTCGCGAATGGTGCCGACCATGTCGGTGTCGCCCTCCAGATGCGGGGCCTCAAAGAAGTCTGGCTTCTGGCTGTATGACCCCGCGATGCGTCTGGTGTTCCGCAAGTGAACAAAGTGAATCCGGCCGCCATGTCTACGCACGAAGTCCGGCCCATCGAATTCGGGGGACACTCCCAGCGAGCCGGTACACAACGTTGCGCCGTTCGCCTGCAAATCAACCGCATTCAGAACGGCGCCGTAGTCATCGGTGCTGGACATGACCCGCGGCAGACCGAGCAACGAGAACGGCGGATCATCCGGATGACAGCACAAGCGTAGATCTAGTTCTTGGGCCTCTGGGGCGACCTCGGAAAGGAAGTCTATGAGGTTTGCGCGAAGCTGGTCACGGCCTATGTGCGCATATGTCCGCAACAAAGAGCGTACGTCCTGCACGCTCCACTGATCGTTGGCGCCGGGCAGCCCCGCAGTGACATTGTGCTGCAACTGGGCTTTGGATTCATCCGACATGCGCAAGAAACGATCCTTGGCCGTTTGCTGGACGTCGCTGGAATAGTCTTCCGACGCACCTGGACGTTCGAGAATATATATGTCGAATGCAGCAAAATCGGTCAGGTCGAACAGCATGGCCGTTCCGCCATGCGGCTGCGGGGCGCGAAGGGCGGTGCGTGTCCAATCCAGGATTGGCATGAAGTTGTAGCAAACGACTTTGACTCCACGGGCGGACAGGGCTCTGAGGCTGGACTTGTAAGCCTGGAGATGTTCGGCCATGTCTGTGGATTGCGTCTTGATCGCCTCGGAGACGGGCAGGCTTTCGACAACGTCCCAACTGTACCCGTCAGCGGTCAGAACGGCCTGCCGGTCGGCGATGCTCTGTTCGTCCCAGGGCTGTCCCGGTGGGATGTGATGCAGCGCGGTGACAATGCCCTGAACCCCGACTTGATGGAGATCGACCAGGGCGATCGGATCTTCGGGTCCGAACCAACGCCAGCATTGTTTCATGGCAGCCATCCTTCATACAGAGGGTGATCGGGCTCGATGGGAAGGGCAACACGCTGCCCGGTGCGTGCCGCGTGATAAATCGCCGTCACAAGGCCGATGGACGCAGCACCGTCCTGCAGTGTAACGACTGAATTTGCCTCGGACCGTAGCGCCTTGCCGACTTGGGTAAAGAACCCTTCGAAACCTGTTGGCTCCATAGCGGAGGCGGCAAGAGCGTCGTCGATAGTGGCTTGATCCAACGGGTCCCGCGCGACGAATGTCCAAGGCATTTGACCCGGGGCATAGGGTTCCGTGCCAGAGGTGGCGGTCACTTTTTCAAAGACGAACCGCAGGCGGGTTTCGTCCTTAGCGGCGCCTAGTGTGATGTTGCTTGTGCACAAAGCTCCAGAAGTCATGCCAAAGCAGATCGCAGCGCAGTCTTCCGTCTCGATCGGGTTAACTCGCGTTGTGGCCATTGCGGACACCCAGGCGATATCACCCGCAATATGAGTCAGCAGATCATGGTTGTGGATGGCATGGCCCAGCACTGCGCCGCCGCGTTCACCGGCCCATGTTCCCCGCCACGGCACCGCGTAATAGTCTGCCCCCCGGGACCAATGAGTTTCAAGCGCGGCAGTTTGGACCGCTCCGGTGAGGCCCGAACGTTGCAACTGGCGCAATTGGGCCAGTGACGGGCCCCACCGGTATTGAAAGACCGGAAACACATGCTTGCCCGTGCTGCGGGCGGTTTCCGTGATCCGATCTACATCCTGCATAGAGGTCGCAAGGGGCTTTTCGCATACAACGTGTTTTCCTGCGGCCAGTGCCGCAAGGGTGGTCGGTACATGCAGATGGGGTGGCAGGCAGATGTCGATGACATCAATCGCCGGATCATCCAGAGCGTCTTGAATGTTGGTCAGTGCTTGAAAATCCGAGTTTTGTCGAATCTGCTCGATCCGGTCCGTATTCTGGTCGACGACGGCGGCTACGCGGAAGGTGCGGTCAAGCCGTTCCAGTGCGCTCAGATGTTGCGCACCGATACCTGCGCCAAGGATCGCAACGTTGATCATCTTCGTTCCGCCATTTCCTGTGCACGCAGCGCCAGTTCCATGACCGTAAAGCAGTGGGTCTGCGCCATTGCGGTTTCGGTCCGGTTACGGACGTCATCGGCGAGGCGCGAAAAGTAGGGAAGGTCGGCGTTGGTTGCGTCGATCTTTTGGCAGGTTTCACCATTGACGAGGATCAGATGGTCTGTTCCCGAGGCACCACCCACATCGACGTATTTCCGCAACTCGATATAGCCTTCGGTGCCTAGGATCGTCAGGCGACCATCCCCCCAGTTTGGCAAGGCATCCGGAGTGAACCAGTCAACCCGGATGTACCCGGTGCCATTCTCGCTTCGAAGATTGAGCTCTCCGAAATCCTGCAATCCGGGATCATTGGGGTTTGCGTAGTTCGCTACATAGGCGTTTGTGATTTCTGCGGTTTTCGAACCTGTGTAGTGCAAGAACTGATCGATCTGATGCGAGGCTATATCGGTCAGAATGCCGCCATAGCGGTCACGCTGAAAAAACCATTCCGGCCGGGTTGCCCGGTTCAATCGGTGCGGGCCAAGTCCGACCGTCTGGATCACGCGCCCGATGGCACCGGCCTCGATCAACTCGGTCGCCCGGGTGCTGACCGGCGTTTCAAACCTTTCGGAAAAATCCACCGACCAGATTCGACTGGTGTCCGCAACCGCCCGTTTGATCTGGTCGAGTTGCTCGAACGACGTGCAGCCCGGCTTGTCGCTCATGACATCCATACCGTTCTGCATGGCACGGATCGTCAACGCGGCCCTATCTGCCGGAATTGCGGAAATCAGCGCCAAATCCGCCCCGCAGGCTAAAGCGTCTTCCAGTCGGGCCAGTCGTGGAATATCGGGAAACCTTTTGACGTAGCCCGCCAGCGTTTCGGGTTCGCCTTGTGTCCAATAGCCAACGCAGTCCACGCCGATTTTGCGCATGTTTTCCGTCATGCCATAGATATGGCGGTGGTCCAGGCCAAGGGCGACGCAGGTTAGGCTCATGAGATGACTCGTGTTTTCTGGCCGGTTCGATTGGCGATCTGCATCGCGTCTATGACGGCGTGGGTCAAAAGGGCACTGCGTCCGGTGGCCATGGGTCGCGTTCCACCGGCGAGTGCGTTGGCAAAATCCTCTATGACCGCCTGGTGCCATTCATGGGTGAACGCCATGGGATCGGCCCCGCCGCCTGTGGCGGACGTTTCGCCAACCGTGGATTTCTGACTGTCGAAAGTGGTCAAGGTCAGAACACCTGATTCCAGATGCGCTTTGGCGTGCGTGCCCTGGATCGTGATAGATTCAGCGGCCCCGGGATATACGGCGGTGGTTGCCATCAACGTTCCCACCGCGCCGTTATCCATTTCAAAGATTGCACCTGCCCAATCCTCGGCCTCGAGATCGTGCAACGGAGTTTTTCTCATCATGGCTTGAATGTCCGAGATCGGCCCCAGCAGCCACATCGCGAGGTCAAGCGTGTGGATTGCCTGCGAAATCATGACACCGCCTCCGTCGCGTGCATAAGTGCCGCGACCTAGCTCGTCATAGTAGCTCTGATTGCGCCACCAGGGGACACGGATTTCCACCGTGGCGATCGCGCCCAACTCACCCTGTACAATGGCTGATTTCAGCGCCTGCGAGGCGGTGCGAGCGCGGTGCTGAAAAACGATGCCCAGCAGCACGCCAGACACCTCGCACTGCTCGACTATGGCTGTCGCGGCGCCCAGCGTTCTTTCGATAGGCTTTTCCATTAGGATCGGTTTCGAAGCGGTCGAAAGAACCCGCACCAACTCTGTGCGCTGATCAGGCGGGGTTGCGATGATCGCAAAGTCGACGTTTGAGTCGTTTGCGATTTCCTCAACCGAGCTGAACGCGCGGGTGTCGTTTCGCTGCGCGAACTCAGCTGCTTTTTCAGGATTGCGCCCTAGGACGCCAGCAAGATTGAGACCTCGCTCCGATGCCTGAATGGCAGCAACATGCGTTCCCGAAACCATCCCCAAACCAATCAGCGCAATATTCATTCATTCCCCCGGATCACCCGGTCAGTCTGCGGGTTCGAACGGGAAAGATGCAACCATTAAAAACTGTGTTAACAATTGCGGGCAGCAGTATCGGAGGCAGAATTGACTGGTAATTTGAATGGGATGGCAGAAGGCCTGTACCTCGGCATCAAGGACCTCCCGATCGTGTCTCCGCATGGTCACTGCGATCCGGGGTGGTTCGCAACCGATGCGCCGTTTCCCAATCCGGCAGAGCTGCTGGTGGTTCCCGACCATTACGTGTTCCGAATGCTCTATTCGCAGGGTGTTCCCTTGTCCGAACTTGGCGTTGGGGAAGAGGGGCGAAAGAATGATCCTCGCGCCGTGTTTCGCACCTTTGCCGAGCACTGGCATCTGTTTCTGGGAACGCCATCCCGGATCTGGGTGAACTACGTGCTGCATGAAACGCTGGGCGTGTCTGAGGAGTTGTCTTCACGCACAGCAGACCTGATCTATGATAAGATCGCCGAAAAGCTGGCGCGACCCGAATTTCGCCCGAGGGCTTTGTTCGACAAGTTTGGGATCGAGGTTCTGGCCACCACGGATTCCGCTCTCGACGGCCTCGCGGAGCATCGGGATATCCGTGCAAGCGGTTGGGGCGGGCGAGTTATTCCGACGTTCCGCCCAGACGGGGTTTTGGATGGGGCAGACCCGGAGTTCGTACAGAACCTGAACAAGTTGGCCGAGCTGACAGGCTGCGATCTGGGCAGCTATGATGGCTACCTCAATGCGCTGCGAATGCGGCGGGCTTATTTCATCCGGCTGGGCTGTACGGCTACCGACCACGGTATCGAACGTGTGCAGACCGAGTGGCTGGAAGACCCGGATGCGCTGTACCAACGGCTGAGACGGCGGGAAGGGGCCGAACAGGATGCTCGCCGTTTCTACGGGCATATGCTGATCGAAATGGCGCAGATGTCTGTCGATGATGGTCTAATCATGCAGATACACGCGGGCAGCAAGCGCAACACGAACGACGCGGTAATGCGGGACTTCGGACGGGACAAGGGGGCTGACATTCCAATCGCGATGGATTGGGTCACGGGCCTTGAGGCGCTGTTGAACCGGGTCGGAAACTCGCCGGAACTGCGGATCATTCTCTTCACATTGGACGAAAGCACCTATGCCCGTGAACTGGCGCCAATGGCGGGGCATTGGCCGTGCCTTCGGATCGGGCCGCCTTGGTGGTTCCACGACAGCCCAGCCGGGATTGCGCGGTATTTCGATCAGGTCGTTGAAACGGCCGGATACTACAATCTGGCCGGATTCAATGACGACACGCGGGCTTTTCTGTCCATTCCAGCTCGTCACGACCTGTGGCGACGAGGTGTTTCTATTCATTTGGCCGAGCAGGTTGCGCGCGGCTATTTCGGCCGGGACAGTGCCGAGCATCTGGCGCGATTGCTGGCGGTCGATCTGGCGAAACAGGTTTACGGGTTGCAAAGCTAGATGGGTACCATTCTTCACTTCGGTCTTGGAAACTTCGCCCGGGCGCATTTGCTGGACTACACCGATCAAGCGGGCGGATGGGACGTTGTCGGCGTTAGCCTGCGTTCATCCTCGGTTCGGGATGGATTGGCCGGCCAGGGTTTCGAGTACGATTTGTGCGTACAGGGGCAGGGCGTCCGGCGCATAAAAGCTCTGCGGGACGTTCTGGTCGCGCCCGAGGATCGCGCCGAGATTCTCAATGTGATGGCGGATGCCGAGATCATCTCGGCGACCGTCACCGAAAAAGGTTATCACTTGGACGCAGCGGGCAATCTGAACCTTCAGGACCCGGCGATTGCTGCCGATCTGGCGGGGCAGGGGCCCGCAACGCTGATCGGGTTTCTCGCTTTTGGCCTCGCGGAACGGCGCAAGCCAGTGACGGTGCTAAGCTGCGACAATCGCATGGAAAACGGCAAAACGCTTGAAACGGCAGTTGCCGATTTTGCAAATGCAGCCGGTCTGGACGTGAATTGGGACGCAGTTCGCTTTCCCAACGCGATGGTCGACCGGATCACCCCGGCTACCACGGACGCCGTTCGCGCAATCAGCGGCGATCCTATGGCTGTTCCAACCGAGGCGTTCTCGGAGTGGGTGGTCGAGGACAATTTCGTCGGGCCACATCCCGATTGGCCGGGCGTGCAACTGGTCGATGACGTGGCCCCGCACGAGATGCGAAAGCTACGCATGTTGAACGGTGCCCATTCCCTCTTGGCTTATGCCGGGTTGGAGCGAGGCCTGACCTACGTTCACGAAGCGGTTCAAGACCCGGTTTTGCGCCCGCTGGTTACCGAGTTGATGAAGGATGCGGGCGCAACGCTGCCCGCAGCACTGCAAGTACAGGTTCCGGACTATGCCGAGGCTTTGTTGCGCCGCTTTGAAAACCTCGAGCTGGCGCACCGTCTGGACCAAATCGCGATGGATGGCAGCCAGAAGCTGCCGTATCGGTTTGTTCCCACACTCCGTGAGACCGGCTCTCAGGCGGTGATCGCAGGGATGCGGGCCTGGATCTCCTTTTGCATGTCCGAGATCGCCAAGGGCAGGACGCTGAACGATCCTTGCGCGTTGGAAATCGCCTCGGCTGTCACACAGCAAGATCCGGTAGTGCCGCTTTTGGACCTTGTTGGCGCTGAGGATCTCGCGTCACTTATCCGGGAGTGATCGCGCCGCGGAACTGAACAACGGTGGACGCCAGATTGTGTCCGGCCATCAGGGCCTTGGCCTGCGATTTTCCTGTCAGCAAGGCTGCGAGGTACCCACCGTTGAAACTGTCGCCCGCCGCTGTGGTATCCAGCACGTTTTTGGCAGGCTCATAGGTTTGGTCAATGTTCTGACCAATGGACAGAGGGCCATCCTCTCCGCGTTTCAATGCACCGACACCGTGATGATCGGTAAAGCGTGCCGCCACTTGATCCGCGCATTCCCCGAACAGTGCCATCTCGTCGTCGATAGATGGTAGGGCAATATCTGCACGCTGCCAAAGCCGTTGGTTGATCTGCCGGGCGTGTTCGGCGCTGTCCCAAAGACGCGGACGAAAATTGCTGTCATAGACCAACCGGACTGAAGAGCCTTCGAGCCAGTCCAGAAGCGCAAGCCTTACTGAATGCGGAAGAATGGCCACGGAAATCCCTGACAAGTACAGCACGTCGTAACCTTTCAGCGAGCTGAAGTCATGATCGGCAAAAAGCTGGCGGGCGGCCGCCTCGCTGCGCCAATAGGTGAAGCTGCGTTCACCGTCCGCAGAGGTCGTGATCGCGTATAGTCCCGGAGAAGCGTTGGGAATGATGCGGATGCCGGATGTCCCGATGCCATGGCTGGCGATAAAGTCCGCGATGCGCCCTGAGAACGGGTCGTCGCCCAGACATGTCACATACTCCACCTGCAGATCAGGAGCCGCGCGGTGCATGTAGATGGCTGTGTTCAGCGTATCCCCCGCGACGCCCACCTTCGCGCCGGTCTCCAGCATGGACAATTCGATCATTGCTTCACCGATGCAGGCAATTCGCGTCATTTCTTTTCTCTTTTCCAGATGATGAGCCCGGCGACCATGATCAGCGCAGCCCCTGCCAACGTGAATGCGTCCGGTACTGTGTCAAAGAACAGATAGCCCCAGATCGCAACGTAGATCAGGAACGAATAGGTGAATGGCATCAACTGGTTCGCCGTTCCGAACCGATGCGCGTTCGTCAGCAGTTGATGCCCGCACCAGCCAAAGACGCCTAGGCTGATCAGGACTATCAGGCTCCACATGTTTTCCGGCTGAACCCAAAACCAGATGGCGAAGGGCAGCAGGACCACCGTCCCGGTAAGCCCGAGGTAGAATTGCATGGTGTCCACGGCAACAACCCCGGACAGCCTGCGCGTCATGATCGAGTAAAAAGCCAACGCGGTGGCGTTGTAAACTATCAGCAGCATGGTCGGATGAAAGGCCGAGCCAAAGGGCCGCACGACAACCAACACCCCCAGAAAACCCAGGATGATAGCCGCCCAACGCCATGGTCCCACTCTCTCCTTCAAAACGAAAACGGACAGGAAGCACACGATGACCGGGCTTGAGAACATGATTGCCGACACGACGGTCAGAGGCAAAAACCGCAGGGCAAAAAAATTGAAAACGGTCGCCGAGATCAGCAGCAAGGCCCGGCTAATGACCTGCCATGGATGGTCGGTCTTGAACCGGCTGGCCTCAATCCCGCCCTTGGCGATCACGCCCACAGAGATCACGAAGTGCCCCGCATAACGCATGAACGCCAACTGAAATGCCGGCACGCCGGCCAATGCCAACCACTTGGCCCCAAGGTCCACCAGCGAAAAGAATAGCCACGCCGTCAGCATCAGCACGATGCCAAGGCGCGGCAGGTCCGCATTGGGGTTGGCGGTGACAGCCATCGATCAGGTGTTGAAACGCTTGACGTAGTAGTCAACCATCTGGCTGACCATGTCATCCGCCTGTCCGTGGTCGCGCGCGTCATTCAGCGCCAAAAGCGCCCCCTGCGACATCACGCTGGTAACGCCTGCTTCGCGCGCCATGCGGTCATAATACCCAAGGTCTTTCGCCGCGTTCTTGATGGCGAAGGCCAGTTGGTTTGGGTCATTCTCGACGCCGTAGGCTTTGACGAAATCCATCATTCCGGAATGCAGCGGCCCTGCGGCCATAACGTCATACACCTGCTCGCGGTCAACACCCGTGATATCTGCCATGGCAAAAGCTTCGGCCATCGCGTTCGCGACGGTCATTCCGAAGAAGTTGTTGATCAGCTTGATCGTGTGTCCGGATCCAACGGGGCCAAGGTAAAAGACGTTTTCGCCCAAATCCTTCAGTGTCGGCTCGGCTTTGTCGAAGGCAGCCTTGTTGCCGGACGTCATGATGTTGAGCTTGCCTTCGAGCGCGTGCGCCGGCGTCCGGCCAAGCGGTGCATCAAGATAGCTTCCACCGGCTGCGGCAACCTCTTCGGCCAAGGCGCGTGTACTGCCTGGGAGAGAGGTGCCAAAGTCGATGACGGCCGCCCCGGGTTTCAATCCCGCAATCACTCCATCTGTACCTCGCATTCGACCCTCGACCTGTTCGGAGGTGCCCATGCACAACATCACGATGTCGCTGGCCTGAGCCAGTTCTTGGGCGTTGTGCATCTCGCGGGCGCCCCGGTCAATCGCGGCGTCCAGGTGTGTGCGGTCGCGGTTTCCCAATACAGCGACCGAGTATCCTTGGTCCAACAGCCGGCTCACCATGGCTCCGCCCATTAGTCCCAAGCCGATAAACCCGATTGATGGTTTGCTCATAGGTCTCCCTTTCCGTGAATGTGTAAGGTTTCCATTCTTGTGTCTGGTGCGGGCGGCTTTTCAGTTTAATTGCTCATTTTGCCCGGTGGAATATCATTGATTTTTGAGTGGTCCGGTATTTTGCCGGGCCGCATGTCCATCAGGCCGGCGCCCGCGCTCGAGTTGTTCGCGCCTTTAGCCCCTCTTCTATCCATGATGTGACCTCGAGCGTCCGGGCTGCATCCTCGACGTCGATCAGTGGAGGGGCGCCGTCGATCACGTCAAGGAAATGATCCAGTTGCACCTCCAATGGTGCGCGTTGCTGTTCCGGTCGTGTAAGCTGGTCCTTTTGGGCCGCAGTCCCCCAATCCTTTCCACGCCACAGTGTCATGGAGGGAAAACTCACAGCACCACTGGTTCCCGTGATCCACATCATGTCCTGGTGGGTCGTGCCGATATTCGGGTTTTCGCCGGTTCCGGCCTCAAACCCCCAAGGGCTGGGTGAAGTGTCGGCAAAGCTGATAGTCCCCGTCGCGCCGTTTTCGAACGCGATCGCAACAGCCCCGCTTTCTATCCTATCCGATCCGCGGATTGATGCTCCGGGCAGGGCGACGACATCCGAGATTTCTCCAATCACAAAGCGCAAGACATCGATATCATGCACCAGATTGATCATGACTGGACTGCCATCAGATGTCCGCCAGTTCTGTTCAAAATAGCTCTGGGGTTTACGCATGGCCCACAGCAACGAGACGTTGATGACTTGTCCGATCGTACCTTGCGCGATCACCTCTTTCAGGTGCTGCAAGGTTGTGTGATACCGCCGATGGTGGCCTACAAGGCTGCGGACATCGGCCTTGCGAACGGCCGCCCTCAAGCGCTGGGCATCGTCGACCGATGCGGCAACCGGCTTTTCGATCAGCATGTGCCAACCGCGGGATGCGGCCAGAATGCCATGTTCGGCATGCAGGCGGGTTGGCGTCGCGATGATGACACCATCTACCGGGCCCTGAACCTCGTCCATACTGGCGAAACGCGGCGCGTCGACGTGGATCGAGCCATCTGGATCGGCCAACCCGACCAACACGCAGCCGGGATGCTCGATCACGGCGCGCACGTGGCGGATACCGATTAATCCGCCGCCGGCTACAAGAATCCGTTTCACATCACCGCTCCGATTTGCCAGGGAACGAATTCGTAGTCACCCAAGCCTTGCGCCTCTGATTTGGTCCGCGCGCCAGAGGCGACTTGCAGAAGCCTTCGGTATATTTCCTGTCCTTTTTCTTCGACGCTGGCACCTTTGGTCAGAATGTCGCCCGCATCCACGTCCATGTCTTCCGGCATGCGCGCTGCCAATTCAGAATTGGTAGCGATTTTCAGCGTGGGCGCCGGTTTCGACCCAAAGGCAGAACCGCGCCCTGTGGTGAAGCACACTAGGTTGCATCCGGCGGCGATCTGCCCGGTCACCGAGGCCGGGTCATATCCGGGGCTGTCCATGAAGGTGAATCCTTTGGCGGTGATGGGTTCGGCGTATTTGAATACACCGGTCAATGGGGTTGTTCCGCCCTTCGCCGCTGCCCCCAACGACTTCTCAAGGATGGTCGTCAGACCGCCTTGCTTGTTGCCGGGACTTGGGTTGTTGTCCATCGAACCGTGATTGCGGGCGGTATAGTCCTGCCACCAATCGATCAGTCCGATCAGTTTTTCCCCAGTTGCACGACCAAGGGCGCGGCGGGTCAAAAGGTGTTCGGCTCCGTAGATTTCGGGCGTTTCCGCAAGGACTCCTGTGCCTCCTTGGGACACCAACAGGTCGCAGGCATGCCCGAGCGCAGGGTTTGCGGTCACGCCTGACCAAGCGTCCGATCCACCGCATTGCAGCGCAACTATCAATTCAGACGCCGGGGCTTCGCTGCGCCTCACCTCATTCGCAATGGGCAGCATCTTGTTAATCTTGCCGATGCCCGCTTCCACGGTCCGGCGCAATCCGGCGACGTTCTGGATGTTCATCGTCTGGAAGGTGGGACTTTGCTTCAGACCATACGCGTCCAGCAGCCAGTCGATCTGGTTCATCTCGCAGCCCAGACCGACCATTAGAACGGCAGCGTGGTTGGGATGTTTCGCAAACCCCCACATGACCCGTTGAAGTGCTTCGAAACCGTCGCCGGAATCGGCCATTCCGCAGCCCGTTCCGTGGACAAAGGCCACCACGCCGTCGACGTTCGGAAACTCGGCCAACTTGTCCGGCGTGAAGTGGTTGGCGATCATACGGGCCGCAGTCGCCGAACAATTAACTGTGGTCAGAACCGCGATGTAATTGCGCGTGCCGACCCGACCACTGTCCCGGTGGTAGCCCATGAACGTATCGACCGAGGTGGCGGGTTTCATGGGCCTGTGATCCGTCGCAAACTCGTAGTCCACACTAGTGTTGCGGAACTCGATATTGTGGGTGTGCACATGGTCGCCAGGTTCGATCGGTTGGGTGGCGTAACCGATGATCTGGGCGTATTTTCTGACTGGATCACCCGGTGCAAGATTTCGCGTGGCAACCTTGTGTCCCGAGGGGATGCGCGCATTGGTCGTGACATCCTCGACCATACTGCCGACCTCCAGGGGCCGAGTTGCAACCACCACGCTATCCGTTCGATCTAAACGTACAAAAGTCATAATCAGCTTTCCTGGCGGCAGCAGCTAGGCGCAGAACGGTGAGTCCGATGTCCATCGGTGAATATCTATGTGCGGTTGTCCGGACAGCCTTGCTCGCGCCGCTTCCCAATTGGAATTGCAGACACGCCAATCTCGCAGTTCGGTTTCGGGGTGCGATCTGGACCTCGCGATGAAGCTGGGGAAATGGTCTCGACCGGTGGGCTGGCCTGCCGCACTGAAGCGAATGTCGAACGACCAGCGGAACCGGTCCGTTTCATTGACCAGCGAAGCATGTGGCGTCAGAGGGTGAAACAGGATGATCCCGCCCGCCTTGACAGGAAGGGGCACAGCCCGGCCTTCGTCAATGAATCCGTCGGCAATACCAGTCTGCGTCCGCGCGCAATGCGGTAGGATGGATTGGTCCTGTGCCTTTGGCAGCACTTGCAGGCAGCCGTTTTCGAGCGTTGCATCGTTGACGGCAATCCACACCGTGACCATGTCGGTCTGATCCGCATCCTCCAACGCAACCGCCCGGTCCTGATGCCAGTCCGTCGCTGTGATGTGCGCGCGCACCTCATCCTTGGACAGCTTGAGAGCGGGGGGCTTCAGCCGAACGTGCTGGATTGGATTGCTCACCAACTCTGGCCCGATCAACTGCTCGACAATGTCAAGCATGGGCCGGGCCGTTAGCAAGTCGAACACTGCAGGCCCGATATGGAACGGTGTGTCCGCCATGATCCGATCGCCGGGCAACGAGATGTCCAGCGGCTGGAAATAGTCGCAACCGGCCTGATAAGCGGACAGAAGTTTGTCCCAGAAGGTCATTCCAGACGGTTCGTCCTTGACCAGCCCTTTTTCGTACCAACCGTCATAGAGCCGGCTCAGGACATCCGAGTATTCGGTCTGTACCCGATCAAGGACATCGGCAGGGATAACATCCTCGACCACGAGGTATCCGTCCGTCTGGAACTTGCCAATCTGATCTTGTGTCAGCATGGGTGCGACCTCACAACAGCAGCGCGATGATGCCCGGCCAAATCAGAAGAACGGAAAGCGCCAGCAACTGGATCCCGATGAATGGCAGGAAGCCGCGGAAGATATCCGTCAGACTGATATGTGGCGGGGCCACCGACTTCAGGTAGAACGCGGCCGGGCCAAATGGGGGCGAGAGGAAGCTGACCTGCATGTTCATACAGAACACGACGCCGAACCAGATGGCGACATGACTCGGCTCCAACTGGCCAAAGACTCCGATTTCTTCGATAGGAAGGCGCAGGACGATCGGCAGAAAGACCGGAATAATCAACAGCACGATGCCGACCCAATCCATGAATGCGCCCATGAACAGCAAGATCAGCATCATCACCAGAATGACCAGCATGGTTGGCAGCTCCTGGCCGACGATTAGGTCAGCCACGTATTGGGGCCCGCCAGCAATGGTGTAGGCACCCGCCAGCGCGGCGGCCCCGATCGTAACCCAGATGATGGTGCCTGTGGATTTTAGGGTTCGCATCAAGCTGTCCCAAACCAGCTCGAACGATCCTTCGCCCCGCAGGATGGCGATAATCAGAACGGCGAAGGCGCCCATGCCCGCAGCCTCGGTGATGCCTGTGATCCCGCCATAGATCGAGCCGAGCACGACGCCGATGACGACCAGCGGAGCGACGAGGCCTTTGCCCATTTCCCACCCGATTTTAGCGCGCTCTCTGCCAAAGACGAAGAAGATCAGCAGAAGGGCAACGATCGTGATGCCGGCAAACCAGGGCATGTAGTCAGCCGTTCCCAGCCTCGCGGGCTCGCCCTGGCTGGCAGCGTTCGAGCCTGAGAGCTCGAAAAACGCGGCCCGGATAAACAGAACGGTGGAAAATCCGGCGACGACGATGCTCATGAAGGCCCCAAACAGTTTGCGTTTTTCGGCCGGTTCGGGGTCGTTCGGATCCGGTTCCGGCAGCGGAGCGTGATGAGGATTCAACTGCGTGCGGATGATGATGTACAGGATTATCATCGAGGCCAGCATGAAGCCGGGAATGAAAGACGCGGTGAACAGCGACTTGATCGAGGTTTCGGTGATCAGCCCATAGATGATCAGAACGATGGAGGGAGGGATCATGGTGCCCAGCGAACCCGAGGCGCAGATGACGCCGATCGCGAGATTTTGATCGTACCCTAGGCGCAGCATCTGGGGCAGGGCGATAAGTCCCAGCAGGACAACCTCACCACCGATTATGCCGGACATGGCTGCCATGATCACCGCCATGATCGAGGTCACGATCGCGATGCCGCCGCGTGTTCTGGACAGCCAGACATTCAGCGACGAATACATGTCACGCGCGATCCCGGACCGCTCTAGCAGCGACGCCATGAAGATAAACAATGGCACTGATATGAGCACGTAGTCCGTTAAGAGCCCGTATATTTTCTGTGCCAGGATATAGAGCGGCCCAGTCCCTGGCCGACCGGTGAGAACCCCGTCGCCGAATGAAAACGGGTTCAAAAGCAGTGTCGGTTCGAACTTCAGGACAAGAACCAGAACCGCAAGCGAAGCCGAGGCCAGACCCAAGGGCATTCCGATCGCCAGAAGCACGATCAGGGCGACCATCAGAATGAGTGAGATTGTTCCAATATCCATCAGTCTTGTCCCACCGCTCGTTTGATCATTTCAATTTCGTCTTCGTCCGGTTCATCTGTGTGGATTTCCGGTTCTTTGTTCCAATCGGCGATCAAGTTCAAAATTGCTTGCATTGCGACGAGCGTAATCACGATCAGCACCATCGGCTGCAACGTCGCCGGGATCGGAGGATTGAAGGCGGAGCCATAAAGCTCCCATTTATAGAGCTTGTTGACGAACACCTGTTTGTAGCTGCCGTAGACCAAAAAGAAGGCAAACAGCACGATCAGTATTGTCGAAACCGTATCAAAAACGCGTTGAAGCCAACGTGGAACTGCGTCGTAGAGCAGGAATATTCGAATGTGACTGCGTTGCTGCATGGCGTAGTAGCCGGACATCAGAAACACAAAGCTGGCGAACCAAAGTGTCATTTCGTTGGCCCACTCGGTCGGCTTTTCCAGGATATAGCGCATGAAGACTTCGTAGAGCATGACGACAGTCATGATTGCGATCATCATCATCGTAACTCGTCCTATGAACAGGGCGAAACGATCCATAACCGTCGTGCCTTCGAACTCCATCGTCGCTGGGCGCACTGTCTTGGTGCCAATCACTGCAAGAAACGGTAGAAGGACGAGCGCGGCGACGTCGATGATGTCGACATAACCCCCGAACACGCCAGACAATTCGGGCGTGATGTCGCTGCGCAGATATATTTCTGTTACCTGACTTTTGAGGGATTCAGAGGTGTAGGGCAGCCAATCCAATAGGAATGCAGGGAGATGCCAAACAAGCCAACTGGCCGTCGCGACGAAGGCCAACGGTATGAGCCATTCAATTGGTCCGCCTGAATTCTTATGCATCGCGTAACCCTCGTCCCTATCCTTCGATCCTGTAGTGATCGATAAAGTCTCGATCCGGCTCGACACCCAGTCCGGGCCCAGTCGGGATCATGACACGACCGTTGTTGGCCTTGACCTGATTTTGAATTCCCAGCGGTACGGTCAGCAGATCGTCCCGAAACTTGTTGTCCGTTGTGTCGAACTCCAGCATCGGCTCCCACGGATGCAAGCCGCCTGGAATCGCGGGCATGGCCGCCAGTAACTGCAGATTAGTTGCGACAGCGATGGCGCTACCCCAGACGTGATTTACGACCGGAGTGAAATGTGCGTGGCATAGGGCCAGTACCCTGAGATACTCTGAAACACCGCCCAAAGCGCAAACTTCTGGCTGCGCTATATCGATGCCGCGATTTTCAAGAAGACTGCGCCAGGCCCAGCGATTGAATACCGTCTCACCGCCCGAAATGTTGACTTTCAGCGAAGTGCGCAATTCGCGGTATCCGTCAATGTCTTCTGGCGCGACGGGTTCTTCGAACCAATATGCGTCCAGTTCTTCCAGCGACCGACCGACGTAGAATGCGTCCGAAGTCGTATAGGCATGGTTTGCATCGACCATAAAGGGAAAGTCGTCACCAACCCCGCGTCGAACGGCTTCGCACAGCTTCACATCAGGCTTCGGGCCAAAGCCCGTTTTCATTTTGGTGGCGGTGAATCCCATCTCCTTGATCTTTGAGGCTTCATCCTCAAAACGGCTGGCCAGATTGGAAATCGGTTCATCCCTGAGCATCATGCCGTAGCCGTAGCAAGGAACGCTTGCGCGATGTGCGCCGCCGACAAGCTTATGGAGGGGGAGGCCAGAGATTTTGCCGGTGATGTCCCAAAGTGCAATGTCCACACCGGACAAAGCCTGTATTGGCATTCCGCTTTGGCCATGGTCTCGCAAAAGGTTGTACACCTTGTGCCAGATCACGTCTTTGTCCAAAGGGTCCATGCCAAGAACCATTGGTTGGATGACCTTTTCCACGATGGATTTGTTGGCAATGGCTACGTTTCCGGGACCAAAGCACTCCCCCCAACCAGTTACCCGTTCATCTGTCTGAACCTCGACCAGATGAGTTGTACGCTTGTCATAATACTGTTGCGAGTAGCCCAGAACTTCCGGCATGTCGTACTGCAGTACGTGACTTATTATTCTGGTGATTTTCATGAAGCTCTGGATCCCGGCGCCGAACCGGAGAGGCCGCTAGTGCGGCCCTTCCGTGTGTCGTAAGTCGGTCGCAGCCTGACTACTGCATCGCGCCCAGGTCACGCAGGAAGTTGATATGGCTTTCCAGCAGCGCCTGTGCTTCAGGGGTCGTTGCGAACTCAGTCCACCCGACTTGAACGGCCGCGCGATAGGCTGCCAGATCTTCAGGCGACCATTCGTACAACTGAACGCCTTTTGCTTTCAGGTCTTTTGCAGTCTGAGCGTTCTGCACTTCGTTGATGGTCGCATTGTGCAATGCCAGGCTATCCATTGCGACTTCCATAATCTTCTTATGGTGCGCGGGCATTGCTTCCCAAACGTCTTTGCGACAGGCAAGGTGGTCCGCGGGCATCGAGTGGAAACCGGGATAGTTTGTGTGACCTGCGATCTCGTACAGGCCCAGGCCCACATTGTTCGTCAGGTTCGCAGCATCCGCACCATCAATGATGCCGGTTTCCAAAGCTGTGAAGATTTCGTTGAAGTCCATAACGATCGGAGAAGCACCAAGTTCCGCGAACACTTTGGTCGCAAGGCCTGGAGGGGAGCGGAATTTCCAATCTTTGAAGTCGTCCACTTTTGCAATCGGCTTGGTCGAAGAAAGCGACTCCGGCCCGGGAATCCACCATCCGATGAATTCCATGTCGTAGCCGTTGTATAAATCATTTACAGCTTCTCTTCCGCCGCCATGAAGAAGCCAAGCCATTTGCTGATAGGGGTTCTGATATCCGCCGAGCAGGTCGCCCGCAAACTGGAAGGCCGGGTTTTTACCGGTCTGATAGCCGCCGCCCGTCATGTCGCAATCCAGAATTCCGGTAGCTGCGGCATCGAAGGTTTCAACTGATTTGACCACCGAAGAGGAATAGAACATTTCAACTTCGATTTCGCCGTTCGACATTTCCTGAATGTCTTCAACGAATTTTGCAGCCATCTGGCCTGACAGAGTTTCGGGCGAAAAATGGGTTTGAATTCTAAGCTTCGTTGTTTCAGCCATCGCGAAACCGGCTGCCATTGTCGTGGCTACGGCCGCGAGGGCCGCTGTCTTGACTATTTTCATATTGTCCTCCCAGACGTTGAGCGTGCGCGGTGTGGAAGATCTTGCCGCCTCCTTTGCTGTCGCGCAGGTAAACGTTAAGCCGACGAATCGAATGCAACAAGAAAAAATTGAAATTTTTAAAAAATTCGAGATTCTTGCGATAATTCGAAAATAAGGTTAGGACGCTACTTGGACAAAACTTGAAGGTGCATACTGGAATGAACGACGAAATAGATATTTATCAAGATCTTAAGATGCGCCTGATCTCTAATGGATTCGAGCATGGAGCCAAGGTGCGGGCTGAAGAACTTCGTAAAGTGTATGGCTGTTCTGCGAGCGCCGTTCGTGAAGTCCTTTTTCGTTTGGCCGCTGTTGGTTTGGTGGACTTTCAGGAACAAAAAGGTTTCCGCGTGCCAATGCGTTCGCCGCAGAAGCTTATCGAATTGACGCACGTCCGTGTTCTGTTGGAGGCCGAAGGCACCGCAATGTCGATCCGTAATGGCGGGGTGGATTGGGAAGCAAGATTGACGGCCGCACATCACAAACTTAGCCATATCGAAAAACGCATTCACGCCACAGACGACCCGAGCGGCCTTATCGAGATATGGTTTGCCTCGGAAAAGGAATTTCACGAAACACTTATTTCTGCCTGTGGCTCGGAAACTTTAAAACAAATGCATAGCCGAGTTTACGCGCAATTCAGACAGCAGTTGATGGTGGCAGACCGGAACTTTGAATTCATTTCTCAGAACATAAGACACCATGCCGATATACTTGAAGCAGCATTGTCAGGGGATGAGCAGTTAACACGAGAGAAAATTCACGACCATCTGGAACGCCATCTAACTGGAAAGACGATGGGCGACTAAAGCCGAAAATCGTCTTCCAAATACACGCGAATGATTTCGTCGAAGCTTGATTCCGCCTTGAACCCCAACTCCAGAGCGCGATCTGTTTGAAAGTCTCGCGGCCAATTCTTGACTATTCGTTCGATTGTCTCGTCGGGTTCTTGCCTGATTAGGCCAACCGCTTCTTGGCCGGCCACTTTGCGCAGAGCTTCGATTTGTTCGGCGACGGTGCAACTTACGCCAGGCATGTTCAATGCGCGTCTGTCATTCAAAAGCTGCGTGTCCATTGTTGCTGCGTGGGTCAAAAAAGTCGCAGCGGCGCGGGGGCTGGCGTGCCAGTGGCGAACGGTTTCGGCAACTGGCAAGACAGCCTCATCCCCATTCAATGGCTCTCGGATTATACCTGAAAAGAAGGACGAAGCGGCAGCGTTGGCTTTGCCCGGGCGCACACACAAAGTGGGCAAGCGCAAGGAAATACCGTCGATATATCCTTTCCTGCTGAAATCCGTGATCATCAATTCAGCCGCCGCTTTCTGCGCTCCGTAACTTGTCAAAGGTGCCGAGAGGAATTCATCGCTTATCTTTTCGGGGAATGGTGACCCGAAAACTGCTATGGACGAGGCAAAAACCAGGCGCGGTGTGTACTCGCTTTCTGAAGCTTCGTGTTGATCCTTAAGTGCGTTCAGCAGTGCCCACGTTGCCATAAGGTTTACATCCCAACCCAACGCAAAGTCTGTTTCAGCTTGGCCTGAAACGATAGCTGCAAGATGAAAAATGACGTCTGGCCGCTGCGTAGCGAAAGACTTAGCTATGCCTGTCGCAGTCAAGTTCCCCACAATTTGATTACCTGCCGCACTGTCGGGCGGGAACGAGAGATCGAACAGTGAGACTTGGGCATCGGCTCCAAAGGTTTCTTGGATCGACACGCGATGGGCCAGTTTCTGGCCCAGCATTCCTCCGCCGCCTATAATCAGGATCCGCGTCACAGCATTCCGTTCCGTTTTTTGAGTTCCAGATACAAAGCCGAATGATCCAGTTCGGCCCCATCCATTTCGTCTATCAGATATTCGAAGCGGTCGCGCACAGATCGGGTGCTGGGTAGCTCAACGCCAAGGCTTCCCGCTTCCTCTAGCGTATTGTCCAAATCCTTTAGTTGAAACTTAGACAAACCCCCGGGTGTAAAATTTCCATCAGACATGCGTTCGCCATGTTGTTGCAAGATAATACTATCCGCAAAGCCCCCCTTTAGTGCGGCCCTCAACGCGGTGGGGTCCGCACCGCCTTGCTGAGCCAGTAGAGTCGCCTCGGCGACTGCCGATATTGTTACAGCGACAATTGTTTGATTGGCCAATTTGCACAATTGACCAGAACCACTTGGGCCAACATGCACAGGCCGGCCCATTGCTGTCAGAACCGGTCGCACGCGCTCCATAACGTCCTGACCGCCACCGACCATGATCGCAAGGGTGCCAGCTTCGGCACCTTTGGTGCCACCGGAAACCGGGGCGTCCAGATGCAGCACCCCCATCGAGGAAAGCTGCGCGGATTGCTCTCTTGCGTGTTCGGGTTTGGCGCTCGACATATCAATCCAGATCATCCCCGGTTTGAGTTGCTCGCGGAAAGCCTCGTCAGCAAGTAGCGCGCCGGTCGCGTATCCATCCGAGAGCATGGTTATTATTACGTCTGCACCCGAAACCGCCAGCGGGGCAGTTTCCACCAATGTCGCGCCTTCTGCTGCCAACGGTTTTGCCTTTTTCAAGCTGCGGTTCCATACAGTGAGCGGAAACTCGGCGCGCAAAATATTCCGCGCCATAGGAGCTCCCATCAGGCCGGTTCCCAACAGAGCCACTTTGAACTGCTTGCTCATCATCTACTGTCCTTCCGAAGGTGCGCCACGCATGGTTATGGCCAAACCAAAATCTCTGTCATACGCTAACGGCTCTGGGCCCACATGCCAGAAGTCGTTGCAAATCCGCCAAGGTTTCTTTGCTTCTCGGTTGATCTGTGGGACGACGTAACACTTGTCCAGTCGCCACTTTTGAGGTCGGAATATTTATATGTCAGAAAGACTTAAGGGGAAAAGCGTCCTGGTCACAGCCGCCGCGCAGGGGATCGGACTTGCAAGCGCAATTGCAATGGCAAGAGAGGGTGCAAAAGTCTATGCGACGGATATTAGCCCCAAAAAACTAAATTTGATTCGCGGTCAGAATCTCGAAAATCTCGAAATTTTCGAGATGGATGTGACGAATAATGACAGCATTCATCATGGGGTCGCGCGAGCGAAGCCGGACGTTTTGTTCAACTGCGCAGGGTTCGTGCATCACGGAACTATTCTGGATGCAACCGATGAAGAGTGGGATTTCGCCATGGACCTTAATGTGCGCTCAATGGTGCGCACGACAAAGGCTGTATTGCCGGGAATGCTAGAGCGCGGAGGAGGCTCGATAATCAATATGTCTTCCGCGCTGGGTTCCATAATCGGTGCGCCAAATCGTTTTGTATATGGAACGACAAAAGCCGCTGTTGTTGGGCTGACGAAATCGGTAGCCGTGGACTTCATAACAAAAGGAATCCGGTGCAATTGCATTTGTCCGGGAACAGTCGACAGTCCCAGTTGGCGTGACCGCGTAGATGCGTTGGGAGAGCAACTGGGCAGCAGAGAAGAGGCCCTTGCACAATTTGTGGCGCGACAGCCTATGGGGCGTGTAGCGAAAGTAGAAGAGATTGCTGCATTGGTCGTCTATCTGGCGAGCGATGAAAGTGCATTCACCACAGGACACACGCACATAATTGACGGGGGTTGGTCAGGCCAATGACAAAAGTATCAAAAAACGATTTGCGATCTCGCAAGTGGTTCATGAATTCTGAGAACCTTGAGATGACGGCATTGTATCTGGAAAGATACCTGAATTACGGATTGACCCGTGAGGAACTGCAATCAGGCAAACCGATCATTGGCATTGCTCAGACCGGCAGTGATTTGAGCCCCTGTAATCGGCATCATATCGAATTGTCCAAACGTGTTCGCGATGGAATCATCGCCGCCGGGGGAACGTGCATCGAAATACCGGTCCACCCGATACAAGAGACAGGTAAACGGCCAACGGCGTCACTCGACCGCAACCTGGCTTATCTGTCCTTGGTTGAGAGTCTATTCGGGTATCCGATTGATGGCGTTGTTCTGAACATTGGTTGCGACAAGACCACGCCCGCGCTTCTTATGGCCGCTGCGACCGTCAACATCCCAGCGATTGCCCTGTCGGTCGGCCCCATGCTCAACGGTTGGTGGAAAGGTGAACGCGCCGGATCGGGAACGGTTATTTGGAAAGCGCGCGAAGACCTTGCGGCTGACGAAATCGACACCGATGAGTTCATGGAGATCGCAGCCGCCGCAGCACCTTCGGTGGGTTATTGCAATACGATGGGAACAGCAACGACCATGAATTCGCTTGCTGAGGCTTTGGGTATGCAATTGCCCGGATCAGCAGCCATTCCAGCCCCGTATAGAGAGCGCGGTCAAATCAGTTATGAAACGGGTAAACGCATTGTGGACATGGTCTGGGAGGATCTACGCCCCAGCGATGTGATGACACGTCAGGCTTTTGAGAATGCGATTGTTATCAACTCTGCGATTGGTGGATCGACGAACGCTCCGATCCACCTGAATGCAATCGCCCGGCATCTTGGTGTTCCATTGACCAACGATGACTGGCAGAAACTTGGCCACGACGTTCCACTGTTGGTTAACATGCAGCCTGCGGGTGAGTATCTGGGCGAAGACTACCAACAGGCCGGAGGTGTACCCGCCGTTGTCGGAGAGCTTCTTGATGCTGGATTGCTACCGCATCCCGATGCGATAACGGTGAACGGTAAGACGATGGGCAATAACTGCTCGACGCGCCGGTCTCAGAATAGCGACGTAATCAAGCCTGTCAGTAGCCCGGTTAAGCAGCAGGCGGGGTTCATCAATCTCTCGGGCAACCTGTTCGAGAGTGCGATTATGAAGACGTCTGTGATCTCACAGGCATTTCGAGAGACCTACCTGTCGAACCCGGATGATCCTAATGCATTTGAGGGCAGGGCGGTTGTGTTTGATGGGCCTGAGGACTTTCACCATCGGATCGATGATCCTGCAGAAAACATCGACGCAAACTGTATTCTGATTATGCGCGGAGCTGGACCAAAAGGATACCCTGGTGCTGCAGAGGTCGTGAACATGCGGCCGCCCGCATATTTGTTGAAACAGGGCATCGAAGCCCTTCCTTGCATCGGTGATGGACGGCAATCCGGGACATCAGGAAGTCCGTCTATCCTGAATGCCTCACCCGAAGCTGCAGAGGGTGGTGGGTTGGCCTTGGTGCGAAATGGTGACCGACTGCGCATCGATCTTGGCAAAGGCACAGCAGATATGCTGGTTTCGCTTGAAGAACTGCATGAACGCGCCCGCGATCTGGAGGCAAAGGGTGGGTATTCAACCCCGCCCAACCAATCCCCCTGGCAGGAATTATTCCGCGAAAAAGTAGATCGGTTGGATCGCGGTATGACGCTCAAGGGTGCAGAAAACTACCGCGATATCGCGCGAGGCTTCATGCCACGCGATAACCACTAAAAGGAACAGAAATGAAACTTGTTCGTTACGGAGCCAATGGCTCGGAAAAACCGGCCCTGGTCGACTCTGAGGGTCAATTGCGGGATCTGTCCGCTCATATCAATGATATCACGGGGGATATGTTGGATGACGGAACGCTTGATAACCTGCGGTCATTGGATCCGAACAACCTGCCAATTGTAGAGGGTGACCCTCGTATCGCGCCGTGTGTCGGTGACATCGGTAAATTTCTTTGCATCGGTCTGAACTACTCGGACCATGCTGCAGAAACCGGCGCAGATATTCCCGAACATCCGATACTTTTTTTCAAGGCGAACTCAGCTGTCATTGGTGCCTATGACGATGTTGTCATGCCGCGGGGATCTACACACACCGACTGGGAATGCGAACTGGGCGTCGTCATCGGAAAAACCGCCAAATACGTTTCCAAGGCCGACGCACTCGAATATGTTGCGGGCTATTGCATCGTAAACGACGTGTCGGAAAGGCATTTTCAAACGCAACTGACAGGTCAATGGACCAAAGGAAAATCCTGCGACACATATGGCCCTACCGGCCCGTGGTTAGTGACCCGGGATGAGGTGCCGGATCCTCAAAGTCTTGGTATGTCACTGGATGTAAACGGTCAGCGCATGCAAACCGGGAATACCGCCACGATGATCTTTTCCGTTGCCGAGATCATTGAGCATCTAAGCCAACTTTTTACACTGCACCCCGGTGACGTCATTTCAACCGGAACACCGCCCGGTGTTGGAATGGGGATCAAACCGGAACCAGTTTATCTGAAAAAAGGCGACGTCATGGAGCTTCGTATCGATGGGCTTGGCGTTCAGCGGCAAGAGGTCGGCCAAGATGACTGACTTATTGCAAATCGGAGGGATCACTGAACGGATGCGAGAACGCCTGTCCTCAGTGTTCAATATTCAACAATTGGACGATTTCAACGCGGAAAGTATTACGCATATCGTTACAAATGGGCATGATGGCGTTCCGCATGACCTAATGATTTCACTCAGTAATCTGAAGATGATCAGCGTCTATGGAGTCGGTTACGACGCCGTCGACGCAAGTGCTGCGGCTGAGCGCGGGATTGTTGTGACTCACACGCCCAATGTGTTGAACAAAGAAGTCGCAACCACCGCCGTTCTGCTGTTGCTGTCATGTTATCGAGAGCTCGTACGTGACGATAATTACGTTCGGTCCGGACGGTGGGAAGTTGAAGGTAATGCCCCTTTGACGCGATCAGCGGACAATCAAAAAATAGGCATTCTTGGTCTTGGTCGCATTGGTCAGGCGATTGTTGATAAGTTGGAGCCGTGGGCCCCCGAAATCTCATATCACACCCGCAATCAAAAGGATGTCCCGTACCGATATTTCGACAATTTGGTTGAAATGGCAGAGCATGTGGACGTCCTCATATGCATCACGCCCGGCGGCCCGTCGACCAATAGGCTGGTCAACGCTGAGGTGTTGCGCGCGTTGGGGGCAGACGGCACTCTGATAAACGTTAGTCGAGGTTCGGTTGTCGACGAAACTGCCTTAATTAGTGCATTGCAAAACGGTGAGCTCGGGTGGGCAGGGCTTGATGTCTTCGAGGACGAACCGCGCGTTCCAAAAGCATTGCGCGAGTTGTCCAATGTCGTTCTTCTCCCTCACGCTGGTAGCGCGACTTTTGAGACGCGTGCAGCAATGGGTGACCTGACTGTCGACAATCTCCTGCAACACCTTAAGGACGGATCGGTGATCACAGCTGTGCCGGAATGCAGAGATCTGTAGAAGGCCAATCTGAATAGTGTTTGAGTTTGCCGTTGCGGTTTTCTTTCTGCTGATTACGCCTGGCCCAGGTGTTTTGACAACTGCGGGTATTGGATCAGCATTTGGTTTTCGAGCTGGGCTCGCTTTTGTGGCCGGTTTGATGCTGGGCGGGTTCATCAACATGATGTTTGTTGTCTCTGGAGTCGCTGCAGTAGCTTTGGCTATACCGGTACTTAGAACTTTGCTGCTATTTGCCTCTGTTGGGTATTTGGGATTTCTTGCCTGGCGTATTGCAAGAGCTGGCTCAAAGGTCGGGTTTTCCCCCGCGGTCTCGCCACTTGGTTTTGCGAACGGGCTGACACTTCAGTTCATTAATCCCAAGGCTTACGTGGTTGGCACTGCATTGTTTTCAGGGTTTGCCTTTTTGCCCGATGCGCCCGTTTGGGAGGTCGTCATAAAAATCGTAATATTCAATATGGTTTGGGTGCCAGTGCACATGATCTGGCTGGGTGCTGGCGCGAAGCTAGGCAGCCTTGATTTAAGTGAGAGATCACATCAAAGGATCAACTTTGCGATGGCGGCTTCATTGATGGTTGTTGTGGTGACTGCTTTGGCGTCGGCGCTTTAAACAAAGCCTGCGTCAGTCGTACCTAGCAGACGGTTGAAAGACACAAATCAAAGTGACGCCGTTATTCCGCCATCAACGTAGAGAGTATGTCCATTGACGAAACTGGATGCAGGGGAGGCAAGGAATATGGCGGCGCCGACAAGTTCTTCCACATTGCCCCAGCGACCGGCCGGGGTGCGTTTCTCGAGCCATGCACTAAACTCAGGGTCAGCAACCAATGCGGCGTTCAAAGGTGTATCGAAATATCCAGGCGCAATGGCATTGCAGTTTAGGCCATACTTAGCCCAATCAGTCGCCATTCCCTTTGTAAGGTTGGTCACGGCACCTTTTGTCGCCGTGTAAGGCGCAATACCCGGTCTTGCCAATGCGGATTGAACCGACGCAATGTTAATGATCTTGCCTGACTTTCTTTCAATCATGTGCCGTGCCACAGCCTGACCGACATGAAAGACGGACGCTACATTTGTCTGTAGTAGGTGCTCGAAGGCATCAGCGGGGAAATCCTGTAGCTCCGTCCTGTATTGCATTCCGGCGTTGTTTATCAGGATGTCTATGGGGCCGACATTGTCTTCAAAGTTGTCCACGGCAGATCGGACACCTTTATGATCGGTTGCATCGAACGAAAGTTCACGTACTGAGGCGCCTGTTTCGCTCAACTCGGATGCCGCTGCCGCTAGTTTCGCGGTGTCGCGCCCGTTCAAAACGACTTGCGAACCGGCGGCAGCCAAGCCACGGGCCAACGCAAATCCAATGCCTTGGCTAGAGCCTGTTACTAGTGCGCGTTTTCCCTCTAGGTTGAACATTTCAAGCATCATGCAAAAACCCCTTGGTTGTCAGCACCGACTATCCGTATCTTTTGGCAATATGTATAGGGAGTCTGTGCAATGTCTTCGGCCAATGTTGCTGTTGTTATCCATGCCGCAAAAGATCTGAGGTTGGAAAACCGGGACGTACACGACGTGGGGCCAGACGAAGTCTTGATTGCCATGCGCGCGGGTGGGATTTGCGGCTCTGACCTGCATTATTATAACCACGGTGGTTTCGGTGCGATCAAGTTGCGTCAGCCGATGGTGCTAGGACATGAAGTCGCCGGAGAAATCGTGAAAGTCGGGTCAAGTGTGCAGGGGCTGCACTTAGGCCAATTGGTTGCAGTTTCTCCATCCCGCCCTTGCCAAGCCTGCATTTATTGTCTGAACGGGCAGCAAAACCACTGTCTTGATATGAAGTTCTATGGCAGCGCGATGCCGTTCCCGCATATCCAAGGCGCTTTTCAAAGCAAACTCGTGGCGAAAGCCAGTCAATGTGTTCCGGCAGATGGGTTGAGCCCTGCGC
The DNA here is from genome assembly GCF_013032505.1 of Ruegeria atlantica. Taxonomy (GTDB): domain Bacteria; phylum Pseudomonadota; class Alphaproteobacteria; order Rhodobacterales; family Rhodobacteraceae; genus Ruegeria; species Ruegeria atlantica_F. Next base: position 910,030 of record NZ_WQCG01000001.1, on the reverse strand, counting down.
AGGCCGCTATGGCCGAACCTGTGGCTGTCTGTTTGCACGCGATTAAACAAGCCGGGAACCTCTTAGGCAAAACGGTACTTATAACGGGATGCGGCCCGATTGGCTGCCTCACGATCTTGGCGGTACGCCGTTCTGGAGCGGCCAGAATAGTGGCGACGGATATCTCGGACCAGACCCTCGCTCTGGCGCGTGAATGCGGGGCAGACGATGTCATCAACACCTACGCCGATCCGCAAAAACTGGAGCAGTTTGAAAACGACAAGGGCCAGGTTGATGTCCAACTGGAGTGTTCTGGGGCTCAATCGGCTCTGGCTTCTGGCGTCGCATGCTTGCGACCGGGTGGAACATTGGTTCAGCTTGGTCTGGGTGGAGATATGACTGTGCCAATGCAGGCGTTGACTGCAAAAGAGATAGTGCTTCGCGGGTCTTTCCGTTTCCATTCCGAGTTCTCAGTCGCGGTCGAGATGATGCGAAGCGGACTAATAAACGTCGACCAGTTGGTGACGCATTCCTTCGAAGTTGGCGAGGCTGTTACTGCCTTTGAGGTCGCGTCTGATCGAAGCCAATCAATGAAAGTGCAGTTAACGTTTCCGGAAAATGACGATGGATAGGCGAATGCGTGATATTGCAAAGACTTATGAAAGAGACGGTTTCGTAGCTCCGCTGGATATCCTGACAGCTTCCGAGGTCCAAACGCTGCGCGATGATTTTGAGAAAGCAGAGCTTATTCTCAGAGACGACCCAGAGAAACTCAAGCTTCTATATTCTTATCCAGACAGGCTGATACCATCATTCGATGCACTTCTTCGCCATCCGAAGCTGATTGAGGCTGCTTCAAAAGTGTTGGGGCCGGACCTCATGGTTTGGAGCGGTGCACTTTTCGTAAAAGAAGCGCGATCATCGAAGATAGTCTCGTGGCACCAAGACTTGACCTATTGGGGTTTGGATGATGCTGAAGAGGTAACCTGTTGGGTTGCGATTTCAGAAGCGTCTGAGCAAAGCGGGTGTATGAGGTTTGTTCCTGGCAGCCATAAAAGCCGGATCGTGCCTCACGTGGACACCTTCAGCGAAAACAATCTTTTGTCACGTGGGCAGGAAATCGCAGTCGATGTGAACGAAAAAGATGCAGTTGCTGCCGAATTGCGTGCAGGGCAGGCATCCATGCATCACGGGCATCTCTTTCACGCATCAGGGCCCAATAACACGGACGATAGACGCATTGGTGTGGCGTTGCGTTTCATAAAGCCCTCAATGAAACAGCAAAACGGAGTGAAAACTTTGGTTGCGCTAGTCGCAGGGCGAGATGATTTTGGGCATTTTTTAGTTGCGTCCTCCCCTCAGGGTTTTTTGCATGAGAACGATTTCGTTTTGTGTCAAAGGGATGCAGATCGCAAGAAACAAATACTCTTCGCCGGAGTGTAATGACTCCCTTCGCGAGCTCAGACCCATTGCTATATCGACTGAGAAACCGCCCTGAATCGCGAAAACTAGTAGACAATTAAAAGTTAACATAGTCGCTAAGCTTTTCTTCCACTGGGCGAAAAGTTGCAGAGGAAGTCTACGGCAGGTTCGAAATCAAAATAGTCATTACAAACTCTAAAAGTATTCTGTTTAATTTCTATTTTGCGATCGTTGCGCTTAGCGCCTCTTCCTTTGTTTTGACCATTTCGGGGTCTTGTCAGATTAACTTTGCTTGAGCGGGGCAGGGCGGGTGCATAACATTTAGGAATGACCAAACCTGCCACCTTCAAGTACTTCAAAACCAGTCCTGAGATCATCCGCCTGGCGGTGATGCTGTATATTCGGTTTCCACTCTCGCTTTGGAATGTCGAAGATCTGCTGCATGAGCGAGGCATCGAGGTGAGTCACGAAACTGTCCGATATTGGTGGAACAGGTTTGGCCCAATGTTTGCTGCCGAGATCAGACGAAAGCGTGTTCAGCAACTCCGAGCCTTTTCAAAATGGAAGTGGCACGTTGACGAGGTTTTCGTGAAGGTAAATTGCAAACGCCACTATCTCTGGGGGCTGTTGATCACGAAGGCGAGGTGCTGGAAGCCGTTGTCACGAAGCGCCGAAACAAAGCTGCAGCACTGAAATTCCTCAAAAAATTGATGAAGCGGCACGGCAAAGCTGAAGAAGTAGTCACAGATCGCTTTGCATCCTACAAGGCGGCGCTCAGAGACTTGGGTGCGTTGGAAAAGCAAATGACGGGCAGATGGCTCAACAACCGTGTTGAGAATTCGCACCTGCCGTTCCGACACAGAGAACGCGCCATGCAACGGTTCAGGCGTATGCGAAGTTTGCAGAAATTCGCTTCCGTCCACTCCTCCGTTTACAACCATTTCAACCAGGAAAGATCGCTAGCCAGCAGAGACATCTTCAAGCTGACACGCAACGCCGTTCTTACCGAATGGCGCGAACTTGGTGCGGGATAAAGGACAGCGTCACTGGCCCAATAGAGACGAGTTCGAATTCGTCCGACAGCACCGTATTTTCGGTTTCCACTCTCGCTTCGAAATGTCGAAGATCTGCTTCATAAGCGAGGCATCGACGTGAGCCATGAAACCGTCAGATACCCGAAGAAAGCGTGTTCAGCAGCTGCGCGCATTCTCGAAATGGAAGTGGCACGTGGACGAGGTTTTCGTGAAAGTGAATGGCAAGCGACACTATCTTTGGCGGGCCGTTGATCACGAAGGTGAGGTGCTGGAAGCCGTTGTCACCAAACGTCGAAACAAAGCTGCAGCATTGAAATTCCTCAGGAAATTAATTAAGCGGTACGGCAAAGCTGAAAAAGTAGTCACAGATCGCTTCGCATCCTACAAGGCTGCGCTCAGAGAAATGGGTGCACTGGAAAAACAACGGACGGGCAGGTGGCACAACAACCGCGTCGAGAACTTGCAACTGCCGTTTCGACGACGTGAGCGCGCGATGCAGCGTTTCAGGCGCATGCGAAGTTTGCAGAAATTCGCCACCGTCCACTCCTCCGTCTACAACCACTTCAACTAGGAAAGATCGCTCGCCAGTCGAGACAACGTCAAGCTGACCCGCGCCGCCGCTCGTAGCGAGTGGCGTCAACTTTGTCCTGGATAGTTTCGCGGTTTCCGCAGCAAACTGAGACTGGTTCGAATTAGTCTGACAGCACCGCCACTCATACCTGTCTCGCTTCAGCTGTGTTTTCTGACCCGGAATTGTGTCGTAATTCCCGCGAGTTGGCGCATGCGCTTTCAATCAGAGACGAAGCAAACCGTACACTCAGAGTGCAATTCAAGCCCAAGTTTCAGTGACGCAATTTGGCGGGGTCGCTTTGGACTGGATTTCCCTGATAACCTGCAATTTACAGGGAGTTTTCGTGAGATGGGTTCGAATGCAGGTGTTTTGCATGTCAGAACTGTATGTTTTTCAGCAAAATAGACTGCAAATAATGAGCGTAAATACTGTTTTTCCGGCCATACATTGCCTCACCATCTCTCAATTTTGCATTGGATAATGCCAGAGATACTTTGCAGAACGGCAAAACGACATCGGATGAGTGTTCGTTATGGGCTCGAAGCCGTTTTTCTCCACGTTGCATGCTAATGACTGAACCAAGCCCAATTTTGACTTCCAGTTTTCTTGGTTCAATTGGTCGAAAGTGTCTTCTGGATACCTTTTGGAGTGCCAACTCCCAGATAAACCCGCTAACTATCTGCTGCTTCCAATAGCGCCGCCGTAACTGCGTCGATCATTTTGGTGTGAGGCGACGCCGTCATACTTGCCAAGCCAACAATGCGCTTAGGTCCGTTCGTTTCGAGGGGGATCCTTTTGAGCCGCAAGTGGTCATATGCAGCTAAGCGGCTGTCTGGTATGATTGATACGCCAAGTTCAGCGGCCACCATACTTGAGATTGCTTCAAGGCTCTCTAGCTCCATGGCGTCTTTGACTTCAATGCCCTTTCTTTGCAGCCAAGTCTCGATTTGCCTTCCTACAACCGCATCACGCGTAAAACGAATAAAAGGTGACGCACCAAGCAGTTCTTTCGGAGGCAAATCTGAGGTGTTTTCCGAGACAAGCAGGACCAATTTCTCGGCTACAATTTCAGAGAATTCCAACGTGTTTGGCAGAACATCTGGTCGGGAGATGATCGCCGCTTGAATCTGCCCGCGGTCCAACTGTAGCAAAAGCTGATTGGTCAAACCTGGGACAATCCGTACATGGATATCGGGGTGCACCGACTTTAGCCTCGCTAGCGCAATCGGCACTAATCCAGTCAGGGTCGTTGGAACGGCTCCCAAAGTTATTTCACCCGAGAGATCGTTGTTCGACTTCACCTTTTCCGCCAAACCGTCATAAGCGGCCACCACCGCAGCGGCCTCTCCGACGAACGTTAGCCCGGCATGGTTCAGTTTGGGTGATTTGGCCGATCGGTCAAACAAAACGAGCCCCAACGTGACCTCCAGATTCCGCATCTGGTGACTGACCGCCGACGGAGTTAGATGCTCCGCCTCTGACGCGGCACGGAAGCTACCATGTCGATGAACTGCGATCAGAGTTCGCAGTGACCGGATGCTCATTTCGATAATCTCACTACCGCCTAAACCGTGATCAATACGTGAAAGTTTTTCACCGATTAGTCAAAGATTTTTCGTTTTTGTTCATTTTTGTTGATGTGTACCTTGCGCATAGCATGCCCACGAAACCAAACCCAGAGGTGCTTATGGTTGCTCCCAAATCCAACGCCTATGATTCCATCGTTGCCAAACCCTTCGCACCAAACCTTGGAGCTGAGATCTATGGAGTCGATCTAAGCCGGCCCGTGCCTGACAGTCAGTTTGCGGAAATCTGCGACGCCTTTCACACCTACCAAGTGCTGTTCTTCAAAGAGCAGAAGGAAATTCCACCTGCGCAGCACATCGAATTTGGGAAACGTTTTGGGCCGCTTCATGCGCACCCTGCAGCCCCAACAATGGACGGGTATCCGGAGATTTTCGAAATCCATGCAACCAAGAATTCCAAGGTAGCAAACGGTGAGTTCTGGCACTCTGACGTCTCTTGCGATGAGACGCCGCCCCTTGGAACTATGCTACAAATCCATATCGCCCCTCCCTGTGGTGGGGACACTATGTTCAGTGATATGTATGCGGCCTACGATGATCTTTCTGAGCCGATAAAAGATATGATCAACGGGTTATCTGCACTTCATAGTTCAGAGCATATCTATAAAGGCCGATATAGCGACCGGGGCCAAAAAGACAGCGATATTGATTGTCCCGAAGCGGTTCATCCGATTGTTAGAACTCATCCGGAAACGGGCCGGAAATCGTTGTTTGTGAACCGAACATTTACGACAAAAATTGTGGGCTTGTCGGATAAGGAAAGCGATGCGATCCTCGACCTGCTGTTCGAGCATGCGGAACAAATCAACTATCAAATCCGGTTCAGGTGGTCGCTTAACGACATGGCCTTTTGGGACAATCGGTGCTGTATGCATCGTGCTATCTGGGACTATTGGCCCGCAGAGCGAAAAGGGCGACGTGTGACTGTGAAAGGCGATAGACCTGTTTAATCTCGACCGAACCGAATTGCTCGATCAAAGAAACCAAATCTTTAGGAGCGCTAAGTGCGAGCTGCAGTCGTAAGAGAATTTTGTGAAGACCTTTCGATTGAGACGGTCCCGGATCCAACTTGCCCAGGCAATGGAGTGGTCCTTGAGGTCGCTGCCTGTGGCGTATGCCGCTCGGATTACCATGGATGGTCTGGTGCACACCCCAAGGTTCAAAATGGCTCCATCTTAGGGCACGAATATTGTGGGACTGTGGTAGAGGCAGGGCCTCAAGCGAAGCACAATGTTGGTGACCGCCTCATAGCTCCATTCATCTTGGGGTGCGGCAGCTGCAACGCTTGTCAAACAGGCGTATCAAACACTTGTGCTAATCAAATCGTTCCTGGATTTGGAACGCCTGGTGCCTACGCAGAATACGTTGCAGTGCCTTTTGACCACAACTTGGTTCACTTGCCAGAAACGCTGTCTCCTGCCTTGGCGGCAGGGCTTGGGTGTCGCGTAACCACTGCTTGGCATGCTTTGACTGACCGTGCAGATGTTACAGCTGGTGAATGGGTGGCTGTCCACGGAACAGGAGGGATTGGCTTGTCCGTTCTTCTATTGGCAAAAATGCTCGGATGCCAAGTTGTTGTGGTGGATGTCGTAGATGAAAAACTTGAGCATGCAAAGCTTCACGGTGCGGACGCCACAGTAAATGCAAGCAAAGAAGACGCCGCCGCAGCGATCCGAGATATCACGGATGGAGGAGCACAGGTTTCCATAGAAGCGCTGGGGATCGAAACAACGACGAACGCATCCTTAGAGTGTCTCGCTATCCTTGGTCGACACGTGCAAATTGGTATGCCGTCGGGCGACGGCCAGATGCAGGTGAACATGCGGGCAATCTATTCCAAACAACTCTCGTTTTTCGGCACTCGTGGTATGCCTTCCTGGAAATACCCCCGCCTTCTGGGAATGATCGAACGTGGCGAAGTGGATATCCAGCCAATGGTTGCCAGAGAAATCCGATTGGAAGAGGCTAGCAATGAACTTCGCGCCATGAATGGACCGACGTCCCCAGGAACCGCTGTTATCACAAGGTTTTAGCCGTGATCAGCCCAAACGCCTCTGACGTAGAACTTTTAAAGCAGTTGCCCCAACGTGCCAGAGTTTTATGCTGGAACCATGGCCAAACGTACCCTGCTAGTTCTCAATAGGAAGTCCGCAGCAAGACCCGATCTGCGTTCTGCTGTCCGGCCATTAGAAAAAGAGCTTGGCATTAGGGTGTGTATTCCTTGGTCAGGAAAAGACTTGAAGAAGACACTCCGAGAAGCCGTGGGCGATGGGGTAACCCGGATAATCGCTGGCGGTGGTGACGGCACTTTGAACTCGGTCGCGAGTGCTGTTTTGAAGTTGAAGACAAAATCGCCTGTCTCGCTGGGCCTTGTTCCCTTGGGGACGGCGAACGATTTCGCCCGGTCATATGGTGATAAGGGGGTGGATTTGGCGACATCTGTTCGAATTGCCGCATCGGGGGACGCGCGGCCTATCGATGTCGGATACATAAACGGCAGGGCGTTTGTGAATGTCGCCAGCGGCGGTTTTGGAGCGATGATCACCGCAACGACACCCAAAGAAATGAAGAAAAGACTCGGTGGGCTTGCGTACACGCTATTTGGGCTTGCTCGTCTATCTGATGCGAAGTCTGTTCCAGCGAAAATCGCAATCGATAATGGAGACCCGTACGACGTTTCCATTTCCGCGATCGCGATTGCGAACAGCCGCTATGCAGGCGGAGGTTTTGACGTGGCGCCTGAAGCGGAAGTGTCCGACGGGTTGCTCGATTTAAGCGTGCTTTCCGCAGAGCGTTTAATGCCAGAAAATCTGCCCTTTGGCAGACTGCCGGATATCTCGGATCCCAAGGATGGTATTGTACAGCGCTCTCGTCTGAGATCTATGGTTCTGGAAACCTCCCAACCGTTTCACATGAATTTGGACGGCGAGCCGATGATCGATCAACGCTTTGAGGTTTCAATTAAACCAAAAGCGCTGAACTTCGTTTTCCCAAGCGGTAAGTAGTGCGGGTTTCTCCTTAAACTCAGACTTGGCACGGTGTTTCGAACGTTCCATGCGGGGCTGACACATACACTCGCAGATAGAGTCAGGTAAAAAGCCGCCATCCAGTTTGGCGAACGTCTTTCGCGCTTAGCTGTTCACTGCGTTAGTGTTGTTTACCTTACCATCACCGGACATCAGTATCGCGATTGGCTGCGTAGACGGGATATTCGAAAGTACAATCATGATGCACACGGTGATCGGGACGCTCATCAACGCCCCGGCAATGCCCCAGATCGCAGTCCAAAACGTGAGCGCCAAAATGACCATGAATGGCGACAAATTCAGGCTTTTCCCAAGCAGCATTGGCTCCAGGATATTGCCGATAGAGAATTGAACTGCGCCACAACCAATCAGAACCACAAGAAAGGGCACGACTTCTTCAAACTGTACCAGTGCGACAATTGAAGGAAGCGCGACGCCGACGATAGAGCCGACTGTCGGGATGAAATTCAACAAAAACGCAAGAACGGCCCAGGTTTCAGAGAAGTCTAGGCCGACGGATGCCATTACGGCATAACTGCCCAAGCCAGTCAGGGCACTCACCAGCGTTTTGATGCCAACATATCTTTGAATGCTGTCTGACGTGCTCTCAAGAACGCGATGAACTTTTTCAGCGGCTTCCCTGTCTTTGATTGCAAGCTTAATTTTAGCGCGCATTGGAACGCGTTCGACCATCATAAATGGCACATAGAGCAGCACCAGGAAAAACGCGCTTAAGAACGCCCCGGCAGACCCGATCACTCCTTTCGCGAACCCAGTCAGGTTGATTTGCTCCAAGGCCTTTACCGCGGCTGCATAGTTGTCTTGCCCAACCAGTGATACCAGCTTTGCGACTATGCTGGAAAACCGTTCCTCATAGCGCGGAAACGCTTCCGAAACCTCGCCGGCTTGACTGGATAGTATCGACAACACAAGCGAGAGGCCGATTAACACAATTGAAATTGCGGCCAAATGCGCAAGCCATTTCGGGACGGTACTTCCGAATATCTTGAATCTGCTGATACGATCCGCAGTCGCTGTAAGGAGAACGAACAAGAGGGCCGCAAAACACAGAGGGACCAGTACAGACGAAGCGAGGACTAATGACGCTATTGTCAAGAACACCAGCACGACCAACTGATACCAGAACGTGAGCCCTAAGAAGTTTGGAGCAGGATCTTTATGATGCATACTCTTTTTCATTTGTAGGCTCCCTACAGGACAGAGCGTTGTCCAGCCGCTTTCTGAAATGAAGGTATATTAGCTCGCCTTGAAAGTAACTTGGCAAAAGGTTCAGTTACTTCTCTCGAGAACGAATAGTAGAGATTTCCGGTGAAGACTTTCATATTTTTGCCGTGAACTTGCTGTCGATCTGAAATCTCAATCTCAACGGTTATCAACGAAAGCTTGGTTCTTCAGCCACCTACTGAGATCGGGTATTTGATAGTTCGCTTTGGGCTTGAAGCGGTCGTTGGCGGCGGCGAGTCAGAATGGCGATTTTGGGCCGCCCGTGCAAGGGAGAGTGGTGCGGGGGGGAATGGACTTTTACCGCGGATCTGAACGTATGAGGCAACGCAAAAAGCGTGGCGCCGGATCGAAGACAAGTGTTCTGGTAGCAAGACATGCTTCACGCCTGTCCCAAGCGGCGCTATTCTCCCGTCATAGCAACGCTGAAAGGAACCACCCAATGTCCCTCTTCTCTAAACTCTTTGGTGGTGGTGAAAAGTCGGAGCTGGAGCCAGTCTCTTACAGAGGGTTCGAAATCTTTCCGGACCTGATGCCCGAAGGTGGCAAATACCGCCTTCTAGCCCGTATCGAAAAGACCATCGACGGAGATCGCAAGACCCATACTGTGATCCGGGCGGATGTTTTTGAGACCCGTGATCAGGGCGAAAGCTTCAGCATCGCAAAGGCGAAACAGGTGATCGACGAGCAGGGCGAACGCATTTTCGATTAAGCAAACAGACAGCCTAATGTATGCGATGCAATCGACGGATGGTTCTGCAAAGTGGACATCCGCCCCGATCTGGCGAAAGAACGCTAAGCAGTCATTGGAAGTCTTAGATACCCGATACATGCAGCTGCAATCTGGGTCCCAATTTCGTCTATTTTACAGCCTGTGCTACCCTGTTGCATTTATCGTATGCAATTGGGGGCTGAAGATATGTGGAACATGGAACAGTTTGTAGCTGACTGCCGGACCGCAGTAGATCAGGACGCGTCTCACAAATCGGTGGCTGAGGTGGTGGACCGGGCGATGCGCGATCCCGCGGGCGTGACGCAAGCATTGGGAGAGCCGACCGAAAGCGGTATCTTTCCCATTTACAAGTCAGGTGATCTGACAATCGTCAACGTCGTATGGAAGCCAGGAATGACCATAATGCCCCACAATCACGAAATGTGGGCCGTGATCGGTATTTATGGTGGCCGCGAAGATAACATTTTTTGGCGGCGCGTAGCAGATGACCCTCACGGACGCATTGAAGCGGCGGGGGCTCGGGCATTGTCGACGGGTGAATATGCTCCGCTTGGTAAGGACCTCATTCACTCGGTTACAAACCCTATCCCCAAGTTGACCGGAGCAATCCACGTATACGGCGGGGATTTTTTTGAAGCTGAGCGAAGCGAATGGGATCCTGAAAACCTGACGGAACATGCCTATGACATGTCGAAAGTTCGCGCGTTATTCGAGGGCTAGTTTGCAGTTTGACAATCTGCGCTGGCAATGCCTGAGGCATGTTCCGTCTATACAGCAGGCTTCGCTGATTGCCGATTACTATCTCGTTGAATTGACACGGGGTGATGATCTCGGATTATGGACAGATGAGCAACTTACAACGCCCCCCGAAGCCTCGGCCACGCCCATTTCTTCCTAATCCGGACCGCTACGAGCAAATGGTCTATCGCCGTTGTGGACAGTCTGGCATAAAACTACCCGCGATAAGTCTTGGGCTATGGCACAACTTTGGTGGGGATACCCCGCACCAGACAAAGCGCGATCTCTGCCGCACTGCTTTTGACTTGGGTATAACGCACTTTGATTTAGCAAATAACTATGGCCCACCACCGGGATCGGCGGAAGAAGCATTCGGTGAAATTTTAAAAACTGATTTCGCAGGCTATCGGGACGAACTCATCATATCTACCAAGGCAGGGTACGATATGTGGCCGGGCCCCTATGGGGAGTGGGGATCACGAAAGTATCTCGTGGCCTCTTGTGATCAGTCGCTCAAGCGGATGGGGTTAGAATACGCAGATATCTTTTATTCCCACCGCTATGATCCAGATACCCCTCTGGTAGAAACTATGGGAGCCTTAGACTATATAGTGCGCTCTGGGCGCGCACTTTACGTCGGAATTTCAAGCTACAACTCGCAACGAACGCGCGAAGCGCTGGCCATCTTGAAAGACCTTGGCACGCCGTGCCTGATTCATCAGCCGTCGTATAACCTACTCAACCGTTGGGTTGAGCGGGACGGGCTGTTGGATACGCTTGACGAATTGAACGTGGGATCGATTGCGTTCACGCCACTTGCCCAGGGTATTTTGACATCGAAGTATCTAAACGGCATTCCCGAAGACAGTCGTGCGACCCAAGGCAAGTCTCTATTGGACGGCATGATCAACGAACGTTCATTGGCGAGTGTCAGGGCTCTAAACGACATAGCGGCGTCACGCGGTCAATCGTTAGCTCAGATGGCACTTGCTTGGGTGCTGAGAGGGGACCGGATTACGACAGCCCTTATTGGCGCTTCGCGACCTGAGCAGATCGTGGATTGCGTAGGTGCGGTCCAGAATTTGGAATTTACCGAAGCGGAACTCGCTAAGATTGATGAGGTCAGCTCGGAAGAGGAAATCAATCTCTGGGCGCGATCCTCGGAAATTGAGTAAGATTGTTGACAACTGATTTTTGGTGCTAGCAGGTCTTTCTGCTTAATCGCATGGCGTTTCTGCTTTGGGCTCACGGCAGTCATTTGACTCTTTTGGTCAGATGACGGCTTCGGAATGGATAGCGGCCATTGCTGGTGGTTATTCCGAAAAAATTTCGCCTGGAGGTTTGCATTGGGTCTTGTCAGAAGAACTTGGGTTGAGACGGGCAAACGATACTGTCGTACCGAAGGACATTCTGCGCGCAACCCAAATCCCCTTTATTGGTAACGGTTCCACAAAACCATGCGCGCCGAGTCTGGTCATCTAATCGAAGAAAAGGAACACAGATGCTATCTTGATCGCCGAAACGGAGACGACGAACGATCGGGTCTCGTGATGTTCTCCTGCCTCTCATCTTTCGCGGCTCCTGCTTGGCAGGGTGGTTTGGGCCAGCATTTTCGGGAGGAGGTGAAAATGCTGGCCCTTTGCGTTGGCGCTCCCTGTTGGCTTTTTCGCCTCCGCTTTTGCTGGTTTACTCTGGGAGGAGCGAGGACCAGCAAATTTCGTGTGAGATTCTGACCTGAGGGCCTCTGCTCTATTAATCAGCCATTAATTTCGCTGCATATTCCGGGATACCGGATCGCAAAATTCCAATCTGTGCGAGTTGGTCGTCGCTCATTTTCGAAAGTGTGGAGAGCATCCGGGCCATTTGAAGCGTCTTCAAGACGGCATTTGCCGTGGCTCCGATCCACACCAGGAAGCTGATTGATAGAGCAATGGCGTGACCACGATCTGTACCAGCCGTATGGGTATTAGCAGCCATACGCAGCCTCCATAGCAAGTCTTTTGATGCTACTGCGTGGAATGCCCAGATCTACTAAGTCACGGTCAGATAGCACCGAGAGCTCATAATACGTTGCGCGATAAACCCTGCGTTTAGCCTGTGCCCTGCGTATCGTGTCCAGCTTTTGATGAAAGAACGTGCGGCCAGCTTCGAAAACGACATCTAGCCCGCTGTTTGATCGAGTAATTGCCATGATATTGCCTTGTCCGTTGCTGCGGTGCGGTAATTATGCTGCAATGCAGAGATAAAAGTATTTGGTAGCGCTCACAATTCGACAATTTGGCAAAGGCCCCATGCCATTTTGGAACAGCAAAGGTCACCACATGGACATTTCTGCGCAAATGCTAATTTTTGCGACGGTTGTCGAGCAGGGCAGCATCTCTGCGGCTGCAAGATCAATGGGGCAGACCCCATCAGCAGTAAGTAAGCAGATCGGGTTTCTTGAAGATCAGATTCACTACCGCCTTCTTAATCGCACCAGAACGGGTGTCTCTCCGACGCGAGAAGGCCAAGATTTCTATGAAAAATGCAAAGCGATGGCTGACAAATTCAATGAAGCCAAAGCGATGATCCATAGCTTTGACGGTGTCCCACGCGGAGAACTCAGGATCGCGTGCACTGTTGCATTTGGTAAGTCCCAACTGATTCCTGCCTTGCCAGAGTTCATGAATGAGAACCCAGAGGTTCAAATGTCTCTGGATCTGACCGACCGAGAAATTGATCTTCGGAGTGAAGGGTTCGATGCGGCGATCTGCTTTGCGGAACAACGCAAAAATCCAGATATGGTCATCAGGCGCATTATGCAGAGTCGAAGGGTACTATGTGCCTCACCTGAATACCTTGAGCGTTCTGGAACACCGTCGAATTTTGCCGAATTGGCTGAGCACAATTGCTTGAGAGTTGCTGGGAGAAGCCAACGGAACGCTTGGAACAGCATCGAACAGAACGCAGGCGAAAAATTTGAAGCAACGGGCAGTTTTGAGGGAAACAGCACCGATGTCGTCTTTCGAGCCGCTCTTGCTGGCATCGGGATCGCACGGCTGCCCTGCTATATGGCAAACATTAAATTTAGCTCCGGCGAACTTGTCCACGTCATGCCGGAGTATGCACCACCCAGCACAGATATTGTCGTAATGTTTGCCGAAAGGCGGAACCTGGCACCAAAAACCCGCGCGTTTGTGGATTATCTCGCCCGGCGGTTTCGGGATTCTGAATAAAACCAAAGGAACGGCTAACTACGTATAGAAACGATCGCAGTTGTCCACGTTTATCCGATCCAATCTGCTGTGACTGTTTAAAAGCCCAAGGGTCAGCAAATTGCAGAGATTGGTAGATCTTTCTCAGCGCTTTAGTTCCGAAGGTATGTCTGCTTTGTCCGCGGAGCAGACATTCGTCCAAACTCTACGAGCGACCGCTTCGAGCCCATAGACGACCTTAGAGACCAGCGCAGCATTCGTCGTGATGGGCGGAATGCGGAAGTTCGCTGCGGTGCAAAGCAAATGTTACACTATTGCAAAGCGGCCATTGAATCGGACAAATTGCTTAAAAAACCCGGATGATAATCATCTATCACAGTTCGCTTCATCTGCTCTCCACGCATCGAATGAAGCCCGATTTTGTCTGTGGCAATAGGTCCATGGCCAGGCGAAAAAATACGACCTGTTTTAGCAAAACCAAGTTCACTGGCTGCGACGGCGGGGTGCTTTGATCCTAAGCGAATTTTCAGGAAATGATATCTGAGAAACGATACTCGTGTCGGAAGATCACAAAGCGTGAATGTCGAATGGATCGGAGAAGCCCTTGATCTGTGTCCCGCCAAAAGTCTCCTGAATATCAACTCCGTCGAGCAGATCCAGGGTCTCTTGATCGACCAAAATCCGGCTTCCGGTGTTCTGGGTTTCCGCTTCCAATCGGGCTGCGAGATTTACCGCGGATCCGATACAGGTATAGGTCGCCCGGTTGTCAGTGCCGGCATAGCCCGCGACGACTTCGCCTGTGGCGATACCGATACCGATCCTGAGATTCCGTTCTCCATCTGCGAGCCGGTCGTGATTCAGCATCTCTATCATGCTATGCATTTCATGCCCTGCAGCTACTGCACTTTGCGCAGTATTGTTCAGAGGTTGTGGAACACCGAAGAGAGCCATCAACCCGTCTCCCAGCATAAGGCTGACAATGCCGCCATTGCTGGTCACTGCCTCGAACATCAACGTGTAGAAGGTGTTGAGCAGATCAATTGTTGCCTCGGGTGCTAGGTTTTCTGAAAGGGCTGTGAAACCGCGAATGTCGCAAAAAAGAACCGATGCGTTTGCACGTTTACCACCGATGGCAAAGCCAGACTCTTGCAGGTCTTGCGCAACTTCGGTGGTCGCGAAACGCTCGAGCAGGCGTCTTTGTTCGTCCCGCAATCGCTTCTTTTCAAGGCCGCTGGAGACGCGGGCGCTGAGAAGCGTCTTGTTCACCGGCTTGGGCAAGTAGTCTTCCGCACCTAACTCGATACAGCGCACAATATTGTCGAGCCCTTCGACAGAGGAGGTCACAATTACCGGTAATTCGCGCAGGTCGGGGTCCGCATTGATTGCCTCCAGAACCTGAAACCCGTCCATTTCCGGCATTTCGATATCGAGTAGAAGCAGGTCATAGGACTGACTCGACAACATCTCCATCGCGACGAGGCCGTTCTCCGCAACAGAGGCTTTGTGCCCCAACAGTTCAACATTGCGAGACAGGAGTAGCCGATTGACTTTGTTGTCATCAACGATGAGGAGATGGCCGGGTACATCAGTCATTGTACAGGGTCCGCAGGGCCACAGCAGCTTTGGCGAAAGCGGTCTCTAGAGCTTTCGCATCTGTAAAGTCGCCAGTCGCGGGCATGTCCCCGAGCTCGATTTTTCTTGCCAACTCGGCCAGCGTAGTCGCACCAAAGGTGTTTGCATTCGATTTAATGGAATGAGCCGCGCGGCGATATCCATCGGGGTCGGACGCGTCGGCAGCCGCTTTCAATTCGGCAATCATGCCGGGGGCTTCGTCGAGAAAGGTGTTTACAAGCTCGGCGGCAAATTCGTCGCCAGTCGCGTCCTTGAGTTCAGCAAAGATATCAAGATCAATTGGGCCGTTTTTCATGGATTACTTGCTTTTCCTTGGAACATTCAAAAGGGCTTCGATAAGAATAGGCAGGCGGATCGGTTTGGCGATGTAGTCGTCCATTCCGGCATCTAAACACATCTCGCGGTCGCCTTGCATAGCGTTAGCGGTCATGGCGATTATACGCGGTCGGTCTTCCCCGGGGAAATCTTTGTTTATGCAGCGTGAGGCTTCGAGCCCATCCATTTCGGGCATCTGCACGTCCATCAATACGACATCGTATGCTTGCCGGTTCACGCTTTCGACCGCCTCAGCGCCGTTGCTGGCCAGATCAGCGCGATAGCCCATCTGTTCAAGCAGGCGAAGCGCAAGTTTCTGGTTCACCAAATTATCCTCAGCCAACAGAATACGCAGAGGGTGGCGTTTTGCCATCTCTGGATCGGTCTGGGGTTTGTCTACGGGCTTGGCCGGCTTCACTGGGGTATCTTCGGTTGAAAACAACGTGACCAGAGTGTCAAAGAGATGCGACTGACGCAGCGGCTTGGTGAGGTTGGCAGCAAAGAGGCCGTCTTCGAGGTCAATGTCGCGCGGACCAAGAGAACTAAAGAGGATCAGCGGCAAGTCCGGATGCTTGGCCCGAATTTTCCGGGCAAGTTCCTCACCATCCATTTCTGGCATGTGCATGTCGAGAATTGCCAGATCGAACTTTTGAGCCTTCTCAAGTGTGGCCAGCGCATCGGACGGGGTTTCGCAGGTAGTGGTTTTAGTGCCCCATTTCTCGGTCTGGAGCGACAAGATTTTACGGTTGGTGGCGTTGTCATCCACCATAAGGATGCGTTTGCCTTCAAGCTCGGACTGAACGCCCACCAGATCGCGCGACGATGATTTGACCGGTTTGGAGGGTTTGGCCCGGATCGTAAACATAAAGGTCGAACCATGCCCTTCACCGTCACTTCGTGCCCACATGGTGCCGCCCATGAGTTCCGCAAGACGCTTGGAAATTGCCAGGCCGAGTCCGGTGCCGCCATATTTGCGGGTTGTTGAGCTGTCTGCCTGACTGAAGGACTGGAACAGACGGCTCATCCCCTTTTCGCTCAGTCCAATACCAGTGTCACGGACTTTGAAAGTCAGCTCAAGCGATCCGCGTTTATTGGCGGTTTGTTCAACAGATAGAACTACTTCACCGCTTTCAGTGAACTTCACCGCGTTAGAAAGCAGATTCAGCAGGATCTGCCGCAACCGGGTCAAATCAGCGCTGATTGCAAGAGGCAGAGCGTCGTCAAATTCATAGGCCAGATCAAGCTGCTTCTCCGCAGCTCTGCCGCCTATCAGATCAAGCGCGCCTTCGATACAGTCACGCAGGTCAAAAGGATGGCTCTCGATGTCCATCTGCCCGGCTTCGATTTTTGAGAAATCGAGGATTTCGTTGATTATGCCCAGTAGTGCGTCGCCACTGTCGCGGATCGTGTTGGCGTAATCGCTTTGCTCGGCGTCCAACTCAGTATCCATCAAGAGCCCACTCATCCCAATGACGGCATTCATCGGTGTGCGGATTTCGTGGGACATGGTGGCGAGGAACGCACTTTTTGCTTCGTTAGCAGACTCGGCCACCTCACGGGCCTTTTCGGCCTCGCGGAATAGGCGCACGTTCTCGATGGCAATAACAGACTGATCTGCAAAAGACTCAGCCATCGCAATATCGTCGTCTGAGAACGGTATTTTTGATTTCCTGATGAAATAGAGCCCGCCTAAACACTTGTCTCCGCGCATCAACGGTACGCCAAGGAAAGCTTCAAATCCGCTTTCTTCATGTAGCTTCTTGGCCAACCGCGGTAAGCCCTGCGACGACAAATCGTGTACATGCATGGTTTTCCCCGACAGTAACACGGACGACAGAAAATTATCCTTCGGGTCCAACGGGTGTTGGGTTCTTCCGAAATCACGCAGAAGACCTTTTGGCGTGGCCAAAGCCACTTGCCACCAGAAACTGTGATCTGACAAAGCGGCGCCTGCCATGTCACAAGAAACAAGCTGTGTCGCGGAATTCACAATCGCCTCAAAAACAGGTGTCGTATCTGAGGGCGATTGGCTGATTACCCGCAGTACATCAGCACTGGCAGTCTGGCGCGCTAAGGAAGCCTGAGTTTCATTGAACAGACGCACGTTTTCCAGCGCGATGATTGCCTGATCGGCAAACGACTCGGCAATGGCCACGTCATCATCGTTGAAAACTGTGGATGTTTTTCGAATGAAAACCAGGGCGCCAAAACACTCCTTCCCGCGCATCAAAGGCACGATCAAGGATGACTTAAACCCTTTCTCGCGGATGATCTTTTGGTCGCGCGGAGGGAGCTCATCAAACCGCCGCTCTGGCATGTGCAGAGTCTTGCCGTTTTTTATTGCCTGGGACGGTAAGTTATCTTCAGGGTCGATTGGGAGCCGCTCTTCCCAAGTGACTTCTTGGGCTCCGTCCGGAGTTGCTACGGCAACCTGCCAGAGTTCAGACTCATTGGCTTGAATGGCAATCGACAAGTCACAGTCGATCAGTGCGGTGGCCAGTTCAACGATCTTCTCAAAAACCGGTTTGGTATTTGTCGGAGATTCCGAGATCACTCTGAGGACATCCGCACTTGCAGTTTGGCGCGAGAGTGCGACTTGCGTGTCGTTGAACAATCGAGAGTTTTGAATCGCTATGATCGCCTGCGATGCAAAGGTCTCCATCTGCTTGATTTGCTTGTCCTCAAAGGCGGCTTTATTTCGGCTGCCCATACTGATGACACCAATCGTGTCACCGTCGCGTATCAAAGGTACAGAGAGAACCGACCTGTATCCTTGCAAGTTGGACCTAAGGACCGGATCATAGTTAGGGTCCGCTTGAGTATCCTCAACGTAGTCGGCGCGCCCATATAAGAGCGCCCGGGCGGTCGCCGACGTTTCGCCCGGTTCAAATGGATGCGACTCGAGGAATTTGGCAAAACTCTCTGTGAGATTGTGCCCGGCAAAGAAATGAAATTTTCCATCCTCGGGTTTCTTAAGCGCCACGAAAGCATCCTGCAGGCGGCAGATGCGCGACGAAACCGCTACCAACGCTTCCAAAACCGGCTCTAAAGCGTCAGGGGAACGGGAAATCACCTCGAGCACTTCGGATGTCGCCTTCTGATACCCCAATGCCTCTTCAACTTCTGCAGTGCGGGCCTGCACTTCTTTGAACAGTCGCGTATTGTTGATGGCGATCACGGCCTGGGACGCGAAGGTTTCGAGTAGGCTGACTTGTTTGTCGCTAAACGCAGCTGCCTGCCGATGCGCCATAACAATAACGCCAACGGTTACGCCATTGCTGACCAAAGGGACACCAAGAGTGGTAAGATAGTCCCCGATCTCAGCCGCTTTTTTCCATGTGTAAGTCGGATCCCTGCGGGTGTCTTTTATATAGACCGTCTTGCCTTGCAGAGCCGTGCGCCCGATGCAAGACCCCTCTTCTGGCGCGATAGGGTTGTCGGACAGGAATTTGAGAAAAGCATCACTTACATTGTGGGACATGGCCACGCGGTATAGGCCATCGTCAGCATCCTTCATTGCAAAGAACGCGTATTCCGGTGAACAGATACGCGACGAGACCTCAAGAATGGCGTCCAAAACCGGAGGAAGATCGTTGGGTGAGCGCGAGATGACGTCGAGCACTTCAGACGTCGCCGTCTGATACTTCAGCGCCTCCTCGACTTCAGCAGTGCGTTCCTGAGTTTCCCGAAATAGCCGTGCGTTCTCGATGGCGATGCTGGCTTGATTCGCAAAACCCTGAACGAGTTCGACGCTGTTTTGTTGCGGCGGTCCTGCCTCGGCCCAACCGACAATTATGACGCCCCAAATCCGCGCCTCTGCCCGGATCGGTACGGCCATCAAGCGCCGATACCCAGCCTTTCGGGCAAGCTCTGGGCTGAAATACTCGGGCCCCCGTGCATCTGCTAGATGCTGGACTTCGCCGCTTTCCACGACCAATGGAGCCAGATGACCCTTGGAAGCTTTCAATGGATAGTCCGAAGTCAGTGCCTTCAAAGTAGCCTTCGGAAACCCGTATTGTGCGCAGAAATGATAGAGATTGCCGTCAAAGCGTTCGAGAACGCAGAACTGCGCCCCACAAAGCTCAGCGGATTTTTGCACGACAAGGTCGAACACAGGCTGGATTTCGGACGATGCTTCGTTGATGAGGTGCAAGATTTCAGCACTGGCACGTTCGCGCACCAATGCCTCTTCGACCTCGGCCGTGCGCGCCCGAACTTGTTCAAAAAGCCGTGTGTTATTGATAGCAATCAACGCTTGGGAGGCGAACGTTTCCAAGAGCGCGATCTGTTTTGAATTGAATGGTGCAACTTTGTCGTGGCAGAGCACGATCACACCGACCACAACCTTTTCCTTGACCAATGGGACACCCAGAAGCGAGCGATACTTGCCAATACGTGCGGCTTCCTTCCAGGCGTATTCGTTAGCTTCAGTGTCCTCGTAGTAGACTGTTTCTCCACGTGCAGCTGTTTGGCCAATACCGCTCCCATGACCTGCCGGCACTGGGTGTGCCTTCATGAACTTCATGAAATCACTGTCAAATTCGAGCATGATGTCAGTATGGTAAAGGTTGTCTTGGGGATTCAGAATCGAGATTGCCGCATATTTTGGCTCGCAAATCCGGCTGGCGACTCTAAGTATCTCCTTCAGTACCGGCTCCAGCTCATTCGGAGATCGCGAAATCACCGACAATACGTCTGAAGTGGCGGTCTGATACTCCAGCGCCTGCGTGACTTCTTCTGTCCGCTCCTCCAACTCGTGGAAAAGGTTTGCGTTGGTAATCGCGATAACCGCCTGATCCGCAAAAGTTTCCAGCAGTTTGATCTGTTTGGCGGAAAAACCCGAGACCACTGGCGCCCCAAGAGAGATAACGCCTACGACTTCCCCGTTTTTTACCAGCGGAAGTCCAAGCAATGATTTGTAATCACCCACGCCGCTTTCTTCCAACCAGGTATAGGTGTCATCTGCTTCGACATCTTCGACATAGCTTGTGCGTTTCGACAAGATTGCACGCCCGCTTACACCGTTCTCCGCTGGCGAAATCGGGTGAGCTTTGACGTACTCTGCAAAGGCCGTGTCTTGTGTGAGCGTCGAGTGCACATGAAAAAGCCCATCGTCCGGGTCGAGCATTGCGACATAGGCATCCTGCAATTCGCAGATGCGCGACGCTTCTTTAAGAATGGCGTCCAGAACGGGCGACAGTTGATTGGGAGACGCTGAGATCACACGCAGCACTTCGGATGTTGAAGTCTGATACTCCAAGGCTTGCGTGACTTCCGCGGTACGGTCCTGCACCTCTCGGAACTGGCGTACGTTATCCATTGCGATCACGGCTTGGGCCGCAAAGGTTTGGACCAGAGCGACATCATCATCCGAAAATGGCGAAACTTCACGGCGATAGAGAACGATCACCCCAAGACCCGTGTCGTCTTTCATCAACGGTACCGCAAGGACCGAGCGAGCCCCTTCCACTTCAACCATCTGAACCCGTTTTGGATCGCGATCCTGATAATAAAGCGGATCATCTGCAATATCGTCTTGCCGGATGACCTGGCCATCGATCATAGGGCGGATTGCAACGAGTTCCGTGCGCGTCAAGGGCTCCACGAACCCCTTCAGGGCCTCATCAAAATCCGTTCGCGCACCGATATTGGCCGGAATTGTTGCGAGGCCACGTTCGTGATCGGCGACACACAGAAAGGCCAGCGGCGCTTTGCACAAACGGCTGGCATTTTCGAGTATGCTATTGAAGACAGGGCTATCGTCATCGCGACTGCGGCTGATGACTTCGAGGATTTCGCGCGACGCTTCTTCCCGTTCAAGTCGTTCCTGAACTTCACGAAACTGGCGCGTGTTTTCGATGGCAATGACTGCATGCTTGGCGAATTCTTCAATCAACTGCACGTCAGGGTCAGCAAATGGCCGCACCTCACGGCGGCTGACCGCGATGGCACCGATGGCCTGATCTCCTTGCATCAGGGGGACTGTAACGCGTGACCGAATGCCTTCGATCTCAACCATCATGGCAGCTGTAGGATGGCCCGAGCGATAAAAATACGTGTCGGTCAAATCATCGATGCGACCAACCTTACCTGTTCGTATCGCAGTGGCTATTGGAATCGATTCATCCAACTGCCACTCGTCTCCAACATCAAATTCGGTTCTCTGATGCCCCCAATTCGCAGCCAACCTCCCGTGGGTCCCTGCAGCGTTGATCAAAATAAGTACCGCCTGATCTGCATCACATACCTTGGTGGCCTGCTGAAGCACTGAATCAAAGACGCGCGCATCGTCATCACGGCTTTGGCTAATGACCGTCAGAATTTCCTGCGTTGCCGTCTGACGCTCCAATTGCGTGTGCAGCTCATTCAATTGTCGCGTGTTGTCCAAGGCGATCACGGCCTGGGCGGCAAAGCCCTCAACCAGAGAAATCTCGTCGTCTGTAAAGGCCCGAACCTCACGTCGGTAAATCCCGATAACGCCCACGGGCGTGCCATCTGCCGACATTAATGGGACCGTCAGAAATGACCGGACACCTTCTTCGTCTACAAGTTGACGGCGCCATGGGTCGCCCTTGATATACTGGTCAGTCAGGCGCAAATCGACATTGTGAATAACGCGTGCCTCGCGAACGGACTCCGCAATCTGGAGATGTGAGACCAGTGACCAACGATCTACGCCAACCTCGTAGGTCGCCAACTGATCACCGAAATGGGCCGCATATTCGAGGTGGGTTCCTGCTTCATTCAAAAGGCTTAGTGTGGCGACATCCGTTTCGCAAAGCCGGGCTGTGTTTTCCAGGATCGTCTGGAACACCGGCGTCTCATCTTCCCGCGATCGGCTAATTGTCTCGAGAACTTCACGCGTGGCGCCTTCGCGTGCCAGACGGATCTGCAATTCGCGAAATTGGCGAGCATTCTCAATGGCGATTACCGCTTGGGCGGCAAAGGTTTCGACGAGCTTGACCTGATCGTCGGTATAGGGCCGCACCTCGTCTCGCGCCAACATCAAGCATCCGATTGCACCGCCATCCACCTTTAACGGAACAAACAGATTGCTGCGGCACCCATGCTTGTCGACAATCAGCTTGAACCGCTCATCACCGGATTTGTGGAAATCAGTGTCTCCCATATCCACAACGCGTCTGGTCTCGCCGCTGAGGATTGTTTCAGTCACCAGAGAATTGCCCGGCTCCATCGTGTATTTGCCGTCGCGCCAGAGCTGCTGAATGTCAGGGTGCAGGTTAACACTGGCCACGAGCCGCTGAAGAGCGTCGCCTTCCTGTCCAAGAACCAGACCAGCAAAAACAGCGTCGCAAAGGTCTTTGGCAAGCGTAACAATCAGATCGCAAACCGGCTGAACGTCGTCCTTGGTCACAGAGATCGCCTGCATCACCTGAGCGGTGGCTTCAAACCGCGCCTGTTGATCAGCTGCGCTTAACTCCGAAATTGGCGCAGATGATGGCGCGGGACTTATTGGGGTCCCTGAAGCCTTTTTGTCGCCCAATTGAGCCCAAACTCCCACGTCAATTCTGACTAACAACTGCCCGGAGTTTAGAGAACATGTAAGAGAAGTCACTGGAATTCTTCACGGAAGATGCCCTTTGCATTCATGCACGCGCGAGAACGGCCCACTTAGCTCGGATCATCCGGCTAGTCAGCGCGATGAATCAAAAGCGCCGTGCCAAGGCGCTGGATAGCCTTATAGGCCTAACTGTTCTGGCACTCCATATGCGCCTCGAAATCGTCAGGACGCTCGATCTCTGAGGCGCTCCACCCAGCGTCATTGTTTAAACCCAGACTTCTGTTGGCGAAAGGCAGCGTGTGCTGGGCACGCAAGTGGTCCTGAGGGCGCGAAGGTCTGCGATGCGCAGAAAGCGGACTTTGCAAAGTCTCGCCAAGGCACCAAAACGGACGCTTATCGCTGTCTCGTATGCAGCAGGATAATTTCCCAAAAATGATCGTTAGTCTTCTGTGCCGCTGACCCAAGCCACCTTCAAGTTTGGATCGAAGAGCAACGGTTTCACCTCTACTTGCCTAGTTCTAAGCCAGACAGGCTCAAATTCTCTGTTGTCCGCAAAAGCATCAAGGCTTGTATCGTGCGTAGTCGAAGTCCATATACACGAGGCTTACGTTTTTCTTTTTCGACCTGCTGTCTCCCCAATTCGGCGTTCAGTCTTTCGATTCAGACCGACCACGCCGAGTCGCCGCAATGATGCGGGCGGCACGTATTAGGAGACTTCCACCATGGCAAATGGCACAGTAAAATGGTTCAACTCAACCAAAGGTTTTGGCTTTATCGAGCCTGAAGATGGCAAGCGCGACGTGTTCGTGCATATCTCAGCAGTTGAGCGTTCCGGCATCAGCGAACTGAAGGATGGCCAAAAGGTTACTTTTGACGTCGAGGCTGGCCGTGACGGACGCGAAAGCGCCGCCAATCTGGCACTCGCCTGACCTTTTACGGGCACCCTTTCTGGGTGCCCGTTTGCACACTGGGCTACTATACGCCGTTGGAGAACAAGTAAGTTGCAACCAGAAGACTAGACGCGGGCGCTCGCGCAATACCGTGTGCCCGATGCAAAGCGCAGTGTTTATGAAATTGCGATCACCGTTGTCCCCTTATTCGCGCTATGGGCGCTAGCGTGGATAGCTTTATCTATTAGTGTCTGGATCGCAATATTACTGGCCATCCTAAATGCCGCATTTCTGGTGCGTACCTTCATCATTATGCATGATTGCGGTCATGGATCTTTCTTTAGAAGTCGCACTGTTTGCAATTGGACCGGCCGGGTTCTAGGTGTACTTGCCCTGACACCCTATGACGTTTGGCGGCAAAGCCATGCGATTCACCAAGCCTCAACCGGTAACCTTGATCGGCGTGGTATGGGTGACATCCCTACATTGACCACTGAAGAGTACCTGAAGCGGAGGTGGTTCGGGCGTGCCGCGTATCGTCTGACGCGGAACCCCGTCTTCCTGTTCGGTGTTGCGCCGATCTATACGTTCTTTATTCAAAACTGTTTACCTCTTGGTTTCATGCGTTCTGGCTGGCTGTACTGGGCAAGTGCGATGGGAACAAACGCTGCAATTGCAGGGATATTGGCCCTTTTTTTTCGGCCGGAGGCATTGAGGTTTTAGCGTATGTTTCCTACCAACCATGATTGTCGCATCATCGATTGGTATTTGGCTTTTCTATATTCGACACCAGTTTGAACACACGACCTGGGAACGGGAAGAGGGGTGGAACCTTCAGAACGCCGCATTCTGTGGAAGTTCTCATTATGCCCTACCAGGCATCCTTCGGTGGTTCTCTGCTAATATCGGCGTACACCATGTTCACCACCTGGCCAGCCGCATACCGTTTTATCGGCTAAACGAGGTTTTGCGTGACCATTCTGAGTTGGAAAATTGCCAGCGTACTACTCTATATGAGAGTTTTCATTGTGCACGCTTGCATCTTTGGGATGAAAAAAGTCAACGTCTGCTGACATTTTCCGAGGCTTTGTCGAACGCCAATTCCAATAGGCATTTAGTGTAGTCTGGCGCGTACCAGATAGGCTTCGACCGTATCACCGCCCAGGGCGCGAATGGCCTCTAGTCGGTGAAGGCCTTCAATCAGCACGAACCTTTTGTTGTCAGCGCGTATTTGGATCGGGGTCTTCTGGCCGTTCTTCAGGATATCTTCGGCCAGCGTCAAAACTTTCTGTTGATCAAGCGTTTTCGCTCGTTTCACAGGTACATAGATCAGGTCGAGCGGATATGGTCTTTTCTCCAACATAAGCTACGTGAGCAACCTTTCGTGCATTTGTTCCGGTTCAGAGCTCGCTTCGAAAGCGGGGGCTGGAACGTACGTCATAGAACCGAACGAACAGCGTCGCGCAGTTCCTGATGCATAATCCAAGTTGCTGGCTCATCGTCACTTTCGATGTGAGAAAATGCAATTACCTGCGCGGCGCCATCATTCTTTGCCGATCCGGCTTCGGGAAGTTCGAGCTCTAGATACTCCGCAATCAATAGTCCGACTTTCTTAAAGACCTTGATGGAGGCCTCGCGCGATTTGTAACCGGCCGCCTGAGACAAGTGACCAATGGTCAGACCGTCCTTGCCCGCGATTGTAAGTGCTTTGAGCAATGTGACCTGCGCAGGGGTGAACCTGATCTGGCGCAATGCCTCGGCATATTCTCTTTCACTGGGAACGAGGGTGCCGGAGTTTCCCTCCAAACGGCGTTGACAGCCGCGCATCCTGTCTCGTTCTTCGAGAATTCCTTTTAATGCTTCAATGGCCAATGCTGGTGTTTCTCCAACTGCATCGGCAATCATTGCCTGCGTTTTAGCCGGCGGCTTGGGAAATGCCCGTGCGACACTATTGCCGCTCAGAACGCCAGCCTTTATCAAGTACTTTCCAAATTCTTCCTCAATCACTCCTGATACGTCAGCGTTCCGCGACTTACGAACACTGCGGTCCTGAAATGCTCTTTGTTCCAGACCAAAAGTTGACATCTTTGAGTCCGGAAGGGTCACTTGAGGGGCATTTTTACGCATTAGAGAAACACCACCACAATTATGGCCGCGACAAACACCGCTAACGCGATAAACATCTTCACTCTATAGGACCAGAGATGCGCCCTTTCGGCTTTGAGCATTTTGCCCAGATTTTCGTCAATCGAGTTATAGTTCACGGCTTGGTCCTTCCGGATATTTCAGGCGGTATTGATTTCCACCAACCTATTGTCACGGCACATTTTCGGCGCACTTATCGTTCTGTCTTGTGAACGGCCGATTACATTCCCAACCATCACCTCTTCGATTCAAGTGAGCGTTTGAAGGCACAAGGATCGCAACGCAACTGTCCCGGTTTGCGCGAAAACCACGTTCGCATTTCCATCCGGAATAAGTTTCAGGCGCGAGATATGCATGCTGTGGAACAAACACAGGCTCACAGCCGCTATCCGCTGCCCGGTAACCTCTGATGCACACCCAACCATTCGCGCTGTTTTTGTCAGTCAGGCGGCCGTTGCTCGGGACATCTATTGCAACACAAGTCTGGCCCTCCTTCCGAAATCCCCAGTTACAGTGTGTTTCCTGCACGCCAAACCGGGTTTCGACGTATCCATTTTGAGGTGCAATCACTTCTTCACATTCTGCGCCGACACGCTGGAACAGCCGATTGCACTCCCACTGATCTCCGGTTGATGCCAGATAGGCATTTTCAGGAACTCTTATCTCCTCACAAAGTTCTCCGACATTCTGAAAACCGTGATTGCATTCCCAGCCGCTGCCGAAGGAGCTACCCGTCAAATATGCGTTTTCTGGTAAGTCTGTTCTTTGGCAGAATCCGTTCTTGTTTTCGGAACCTTGGTCACAAACCGATCCTTCGGCATTGCCTGCAACTTGGGCAGGAAGCTGCGTTCCTGAGAGCAACACAAAGAGTGTCGGGATCAAACAGAGAATGCAGCGCGTAAACACGATGATTGACTGATTAAAACGGAGCCTGAGACCTGATCTATCCGGCATCGCGTACGCGATTTATTAGCCATGTTCTGTTCATACGGTGCCTTCTTTGATAGGTCACGCGATGACTGGAGCATGTCAGGTGACCGTTGCGAATGCTTACGAGGAACGAGCTCATAGCGAAGACCCCAGCGAAACCCGTTCCTACGCTGGGGCGCATGCTACAATTAGTCTGAAGGCCATTGGATCATCGAAGCCGGCAGCATCGCGGCGACGAGTAATTTTTTAGCAATACACTCTTGTCGTTCCTAGTCTGTGAAGAGTCAAGGAAGCACGCTCGTCAAGAAGCGTGTGCTGCGGAATGATTAATTTTTGAGACCGGCGAGTTATTAGGTGGTTAAGAGAATAACTGAGAGGCAAAATTCACTTTGGGGCAATTTAGGTTGACATTTCAACTGTGAAATCGCCGGATTTCTTGGGCAACAATCTTGGAGGTGGTGAACGCTCGCCGCTCCAGCCTATTGCCGACACCGAATTAGGAGATTCGCAATTTCTATCGACAGTTTTGCGGACACTGAGATTGGAAGACACCTGACCGACGCTGCACGTCGTTGCCGCATGGTTTTCTTCACTGGATTACCAGCATCAGGAAAGTCATTCCTGTTGCGTCAGCAGATATCCATTTCGGTCTCCTTGGGACGTCGCGTGCAAATTATGCGTTGGGATACAGGTCTCGCGGCGTTTCAGACCGAAGATATACTCGCTAGGTATCCAGATGTTTCGGATGGAACTCATCCGTTGATCCGAAAGGCTGCCGGGCTGTGGGGTCGGAGAGCCCTGGCGCGATGGCTGGTGGAGGATACCGACCCCACAGACTTGATTGTCGGAGAAGTGCCTATAATCGGAAACAGGTTTTCCGAGTTCATCCAGGCGCAGCCGGATCAGGTTGAACCAGCCTTAGCATCCGAGGAAACCACATTCATCTATCCCGTTCCTACAAAGAGCTTGCGTGCCAATCTCGAAGCCTTCCGAAGGTCTACGTTTGCGAACCCAAAACATCCTGATGAGGCCAGAGATGCGCCTCCATCGACAATGGAACTGGCTTGGCGTTTGACATGTGCCAAGGCCGCAGAATTGGGTTTGATCTCTGAAGCGGACAGTCATTCTCCGTACGAGGAGATGATTTATGTGCGGTTTTTTGAGCACCTACTGCAACACCGAAACGCCATCAGAATTGGGGTCGATACGATTTATTCAGTTGCCGGGTCAGCCCATGATCTAGGGGCGAGTATTTTTGAACTCAATGCAAGCCCGGATGAAGTACGGTGTGTAATCGCAGAGGTGGAGGCTGCTTTTACAGTCGAGGAAGCTACCCGAGACGTTGAAAACTGGTATCGGGTATAGCCCTCGTGCAAAAGTTCGCTCTTTGGCGTCTTGGAAACTGCAAAGTCTAACTGTGCATGTCCGCGTTGGGTTCGCGCCGCCGAAAAAACAGAGCGTAGAGAAATGCGTAATTGAGGCCGCGCTGTTTGGACAAAGGAGTTAATGTCGGTGTCAGCCGGTCAATCCTGCCGCTCGTAGCCCATTGGCAAGACGTTCAAAATCATCCGGTCGCCGCCACATAGACCGAAACCCACGGGCAAGGCTTTCGACCGTCTCATCCTCAACCACAATACCTCGACTTGTGAATTCATCGTGACGATCGGTGACAAATTCTCGCAACGCGTCGGAGGCGTCTCGCGCTCGTTCGAGCTGCGTGTAAGACGCGGCTACAAATGCAGTGGCCAACGAGTTAAGCCGCGCTGCTCCCATTAGAAAACTAAGTGCTGCTTCATAGTTACCGTTGAAAAATTCGACCTGCCCCATAATCCAGTCGATGGCAGGCGGATGTAACGGGTCCAGCGCCATAGCTTCCGAGACTACATCGTGCGCCTTTTCGTGCTGGCCGAGCAGTAGGAGAGCATAGCCGCACCAAGCCATCGACTCCGCTTCGGTTTCTATCATGGAAAGTGTCTTGTTGAATTGCGCTTCGGCCTCACCCCACAGTCCGGCGCAGAGATAAGCAAACCCAAGCTGGTCCTGAATGTAGACGTCCCGGTTATCCAGTGCCACGCCCTTGCGGGCGATTTTCAACGTGTGCGTGGGTGCGTCAGCGTCTGCCAGCCCTAGCCACAAGTCTATGACATATGTGTCTGAAAGATACATGTAAGATCGCGCGATGGTCGGATCGAGTGCGACCGCTCGTTCCAACAAAGCTCTCGCCTTGGCCGTATCTCGTGCGTTCAGGCCGTCGCGCAATGCCTTGCCCTTAAGCATCAGTTCATAGGCCTTCATCTGATCCGCTGGTTTCTGTGTCGAACGGTCGACGACATCGTGCTGGACCCTGCCAGGCAACACTGCGACGATATTCCGGGCCACCTCGTCTTGTACTGCCAGAACGTCCTCCAGTTCATGGTCGTATCGATCCGACCAGAGTTGAGTCCCCGTTCGTGCGTCAGCGAGTTGTACCGATATTCTGACGCGACTACCGGCCTTCCGCACGCTGCCTTCAACCAGGTAATCTGCGCTGAGCGCCTCCGCGATTTTGGCCGGATCTGTGTCTTGTGTTCGGAACCTGAATGACGCGTTTCTGGAAACAACCTTAAGCGTCCGAAAACGCGATAAACCCACAATAATGTCTTCCGCAATCCCATCGCTAAAGAATGCCTGCTCGGGATCATCGCTCATGTTGTGTAGAGGCAGGACCGCAATAGTGGCTTTTCCTGAGGCTTCAGGCCGAGGCGGTTCAGCGCATACTGCGCTTAACCCGCCAATGTGCCAAGCATGTACCGGATCGGCAACGTTCTTTACCGTGTGCTGACCAGCATCCTCCCAGGCGACCGGTATACGATTTCCGACCACACGATATACAGCGTCCGACACCAACACACCGCCGGGCGGGGCAAGCTGCTCCAACCTTGACGCAAGGTTCACACCGGACCCAAAAACATCTCCGTCGCGCATTATTATGTCCCCAAGAGTAACGCCAATGCGAAATTGGAGAGAGTCCTTACCTGCCGCTGATGCGTTTTGCCATTCGACCGCGCAGGAAACGGCATCGACTGCGCTGTCGAAGCTGGCGAGCAGACCGTCACCCATCTTTTTTACGATGCGACCGTGATGCCGACCGACAAGCGGAGCAGCAATATCGTCAATGTGCGCTGAAAGAATTTCGAGCGTGCCTTTCTCGTCCCGCTCCATCCGGGCGGTAAAGCCGACAAGGTCGGAAATCAGGATGGCCGCCAGCTTTCGCTCCACGTATTGTCCTCCTTTCTGTTTCATACTGGTCGCTATGTGTTTAGACCATGCGAAAGTGCACAGGGGCGAATTCTGACCTTGGTTTAAACGGGGTTCAACGTCGGGAAACACTCAGATAAGTCTGCGCGAAAAGCTTAAGGACAAACAGCCGATTTGTCCTCGCCTTGAGTTGCGCCATGTCCGCTTTGGGCTGACAGCGGTCATTCCCAAGCATATTCCAAATGGCGGCTTTGTCCGCTGAGCAGTCGTTCAGATCTACTGCAGCGAAGGTCCGCATCGAGCCCTGAGCGGACATTGATACGTTGAAGCAACTAGCTGTCGCCGATAGAGTTTCATAGAGAGGTTTGCTGTTATGTACACCCTGATTGACACTGTGGTTGTGGGCGGAGGTCAAGCTGGTCTTTCCGTTAGCTGGCACTTAAAGCAGGCTGGTCTTGATCACGTTGTTTTGGACCGCGGGCAGATTGGCGATACATGGCGTAACCGCTGGGATTCGTTCTGCCTAGTCTCTCCTAACAAACTCTGCCGACTTCCAGGTTTCCATTACAATGGAGATGATCCCGATGGTTTCATGCTCCGCGATGAGATTGTTAAGTACATCGAAGACTATGCGAGAAGTTTTGCTCCGCCCTATCGAGCGGGCGTCGAGGTGGCTAGAATCGAGGCAAGTGCAGGACCGGGTCGTTTCAAACTAACCACATCAGATGGCGAAATCAGAGCGCAGAACTTGATCGTCACCGTCGGCACGCATCAACACCCGAATATACCAAGTTGGCATTACGATCTGCCTGAAAGGGTTACTGGCATACATACGTGTGACTATCGCAACTCAGCGAGCCTACCGGATGGTGCGGTATTTATTATTGGAAGTGGTCAGTCAGGGTGTCAGGTCGCTGAGGACCTGCACTTATCCGGGCGCGACGTACATCTCGCAGTGGGCAGTGCTGGCCGCATCCCACGTCGCTATAGGGGTCGCGACATTTTTGAATGGGACTTGGCGACTGGGTACATGAACATGGCGGTAAAGGACCATCCCAAAGGGACAGCTATCCGGTTCAAGGCCCATCCACATCTCTCTGGGCGAGAGGGTGGTCGTATTATTGATCTGCGCCAGATGGCGCTCGACGGGGTCAAGCTACACAGCAAGGTTGAGGGTGTTCAAGACGGGTGTCTGATTTTGGCGGGCGGACTTGAAGAGACGCTCAAGGCAGTGGACGATGTGTGTCGCGCGGAAATGGAGAGCATCGACACGTTTGTTGCAGAGAACAGACTCGATGATCCCAAGGAAATTGTTGTCCCGATCAACTGGCAGCCTAAACCTGAACTACCGTTCTTCGACTTGGCTGCAGCAAATGTTTCAACCGTCATATACGCAACTGGGTTTCACCGCGATTTTGGATGGATCGACTTGCCGGTCTTCGATGAGACTGGCTATCCGCAATATGAGCGAGGTATTACGGATATAGCAGGCCTGTACTTCTGCGGATTGCATTGGATGCACACACAAGGGTCAGGCCTGTTTTATGGCGTGGGCGAGGACGCGGAGTATGTAGTTGATCACCTGATTTCCACTTCGAACAAATGAGGTGCGCGACAGCCTCGAGCCTAGCTTGGTTCGAAAGTTTCCAACTGCAACTGGATCAGTTTTCGGACGTGTTTGCCGAGACGACTTGCGACTGAGATATAAGCCAGTTGACGAACACATTAGCCTCGGGACGCTGAAATTCTGCTTGAGTCTGGATGTAGTAGACGCCGAAGAGTGGCTCAGAGAACAATTCAATCATCCGACCAGATGAAAGATCTTCCTCAAAAAAAGCTCTGGCAGAATACGTGATACCGTCACCCCGGCGAACCGCAGTCATGATCAGGTTCCCCGGCATGTGATTTATGGTCAATGGCTCGGCAGGAACAACCCCGTGATAGGTGAACCAGTCAGCCGCCTCGTTGGTGCCCAGTTCCTGTAACCAGGGCAGCTTCGTTAAAGAGGCCGGGTCACGCAGGTCTTGGTCTCTCACCAATGAAGGTGCTCCGATCACTACCATGTCGGTGACAAGGACAGTGTCCTCCTCTTTTCTTGGCATGCGTCTGTCGTGATACCGAATGGCGACATCTATACCGCCGGGGCGTATCTGAACCAGTTCCGAAGTTGGGTTCAGCATCAAAGTGATCTCTGAGTGTTCACGTTGAAAGTCTGCCATTCTCGGCAATAGCCACTCCACCGCGAATGCTGGTGACATGGTCACTTGAACGGGACGCTTTGCTGTGTGTTCTGCCAGTCGTTCGACACCCCTTCCAATGATTTCAAAGCCGATACCCAGTTCACGTGCAAGCATGATGCCTGGCTCGGTCAGCTCAATGCTGCGCCCCCGTTTAGCAACGAGAGCTACACCCAAATGCTTCTCCAACGATTTCACCTGCTGGCTGACAGCCGCTTGGGTCACGTTCAAGCGTTCAGCCGCCACGGCGTAACTCCCTGCTTCCGCAACCGCTGAGAAAGCGCGCAAAGCGTTCATCGGGGGAAGGTGCAGCCAATCCATACTATAGTTTTTCTTATGTATCCTCAGACTATTTGTTTCGCATGATATCGGTTTTCTTGACAATATTCACAGTGAAATCTGTATTTTTGTTGGGGAAAAGGCGAACGCTTCAACGCTGATGTTTGCAGAGCCGCACGTCAGGAGAGTTTGATACGATGGAAAAACTTCAAGGTGGATGTTACTGTGGTGCCGTTCGGTATCAGATAGCGACCCCGCCAGTTTGGTCGGGTCATTGCCATTGCCGTTCGTGCCAAATGGCCCTTGGCGGTGCCTTTGTAACTTGGGCTAAAGTGGCCGCCGAAGACTTTGAAGTGATCAAAGGCGAAATCCAACACATTGAGAAAACTCCGGGTATTCGCCGAGGGTTTTGTCGGGAATGTGGAACGACGTTGACCTATGCTGCCCTAAATGAAGTTGAGGGCCAAGACTGGAGCGCTGACGCTTGGTTTTCTGCTGTGACGTTGGATGACCCATCGATTGCGCAACCCAAGGCCCACGTCTTCGTATCACGTCAGCAGCCATGGATAAAACTCGACGACGGTCTCCCGACGTTTCCTGAGTTTTGATCAACTTTCCCGTCCAGAAAGAGGAGAAAATGATGAACACCGCATTTTCATATGCCTGCAAGGATTGCGAGGGCATGGAGGCCTGCCCAGGCAAAGTGATCGCAGCGACCAAAGATGAAGTATGGAAACTCATGGAACTCCACGCGGTGGTCGCTCATGGAGAGGACCCCAGCTCTTGGGATGCCGACACTCGGGCATATCTGGGAACATTGATAAAACCAGCATGATCAAGTCAGTTAAACTTCGAACCCAATGATATTTCGGTTTGGATCGCTTGGTGACGAATGGCGGCTTTGTTGCGAAGGACCGGCTTGGGCTGCCAACCAGCTAATCATGTAAGCTGTAGGGATAGGCCGCTCTGTGCCCTGAGGAGACATAGTTAACCTTCTGGTTGATTGGTGAAAAGCAGCCTTTCTGCTAAAATACAGCCGTGGAAAACGTGGGATGGGAGGAGAAATCATGTCTTGGAATGTTTCAGGTGAACTCGTCGAAACCTGCAATTGCAACATGCTTTGCCCATGCTGGTTCGGACAAGCTGACCTTATGCTCTTGGACCAAGGGTATTGCGCGACTTCCCTGTTAATACGCATTCGCGAGGGCTCTCATGAAGGCGTGGACCTTTCTGGCCAAAACGCGATTGTCTCATTGCATTTCCCCGGGCCGACACTGTTCGACGCCAACGGCACCGGGCGAGTGTACATTGACGAAAACGCCAGCGATGCGCAGGCGGCGGCATTGGAGACTATCTTGCAGGGTGCGTCCGGCGGCGGCATGGAGGTGCCGGCAAGCCTGTTGTCGACCTGGCTTCCGACCAAACGCGCCGGGATCAGCGTGACCGAGGCCGATGGCGAAATAACTGCAATCGTGGCAGGTGTGGGCGAGATGAAATCCCGTCGTCTGGTCAATGACCTCGGCAACAAGATGAAACTGCAGAACGCCGCGTTCAGCCTGGCCTTCGGGCATGAAGGGCATGAAGGTGATCTGGCCCCCAGTGAAGGAACCACCTGGAACGACGCGGATATGCCCGTGACCTGGACGGGCCGGTCGGGTGTGGTCGGACAAGTCGCTTGGGCCGGCTGAGGCCGGGCCGGATCGTTAGGCCGTCATAGTGAATGCTGTAGGAGTTGCACGACGAGATCGGGCGCTGGTGCTGGCAGCGCTAGCCGCGCTCACGGCGCTGGCGTGGGCCTATACAATTTACCTCGGGCTTGGTTCGTCCTCGATGACGATGGTTGGCGACATGGCCATGCCGATGATGATGCAGTGGTCCGTCGCGGATTTTGTCTTCATGCTTGTAATGTGGGCGGTAATGATGTTCGCGATGATGCTGCCTTCAATTACACCCGCCGTAATGATCTACGAGCGGGTCCGCGCGAAGCGGGAGGAGGCAGGGCGACCCTTCGTGCCAACGGGCAGCTTCGTGGCGGGGTATCTGTTGGTTTGGCTGGTATTCTCGCTGGCGGCGACGGTATTGAATTGGTGGCTGCACACGGGTGGCGCGCTTTCATCCATGATGGGGAGGGTTGCGCCGACTGTGGGCGGCGTGATGTTGATACTTGCCGGGTTGTTTCAATGGACGCCACTCAAGAACGCTTGCCTAGAGCATTGCCGCTCGCCCATGAGTTTTCTGATGGCTCATTGGCACGAGGGAACCCTGGGTGCCGCGAAGATGGGGCTTCACCACGGGGCCTACTGTCTTGGCTGCTGCTGGCTGCTGATGGTGCTGTTGTTTGTGTTGGGCGTCATGAACCTGCCGTGGGTTGCCGTACTTACAATCGTAGTGTTGGCGGAAAAGACGTTGCCATTCGGGCGGTTTCTGAGCCGAGGATTGGGCTTCGTTTTGATTGCCTGGGGTGGGTGGCTGATCACGATTGCCTGAGGAAACATTGGTGTATTCACAGGCTGGATAAAGGCCACCGCAGAGCGATCTTCAACACGTCACCGGACAAGCAATTTCTGCGGGAGTTTAAGTCCCGCTCCGAATCCTTTGCAGTCATTCGGCTTGACCTGACGCAAGCATTCAAGACAAGCGGCAAAGCAAGGGCCGATCACAAGAAAAATCAGGCGGGGATACCTGCCGTTGCAAGCCCTGCAAGGTAAAGTTCCATTTGATCGTCCCGCTTCAGATAAAACAGCTTCTTTTTTGCGAATGACCGCGAGAATTTCGGCTCTTCCACCATTAGGTTATGCACCATCTTGGCCAGATCTTTGTCCCGCCCGAGATTGGCAAGCGCCACGACTGCGTGCGCGGTGGCCCAGTATTGGCAATTTGGCACATCGCGAGCCCGCTCTGCCCAGTCCAGAGCTTTCTCGAACTGGTGATCGAAAAGCAGAGTCAGCGCGCCATAGCTCAGAAAGGCCCAAAGCTGTGGATGGTTAGGGCTCATCTCCACGGCTTTCTCGAAATTGGCAATCGCCTCTTCGTATCGTCCCTCATAGGAAAGTGAGTCTCCCAATCCGCAATATGCTGGGGCCAGCGTCGGGTTCAATTTGATTGCAGTTTCATTCTCAGCCAGCGCGCTGCGGTATTCCCGGCGGGCCAGTTGGACTCTGCCCATCAGCATGTAGAGCAGCGCATTCTGGTTATCCATTGAAACGGCGGTGCGTGCGGCAGCCAGCGCTTCGTCCATAAGGGCAGAATCCGGTTCCGTGTCCCAATACACCATCCCGAGAATCGTGGCATAGGCCCACCAGGCATGTGCCTCGGGAAAACTGGGGTCCAGTTCGCGGCTTTGGAGAAACAATCTCTGAGCTTCACGGTTGCTTACGGCAGTAAACTTGTAAAAGTGCGCAAGCCCAAGATGATAGCAGTCCCAGGCATGGGGGTTTCGGCGCGGCGTATCTTCTAACTTGCGCCGGATCGCATTTCCGACCTCGGGCTCCAGTCTGCCAACAATTGTTTCCGTGATCTCGTCCTGAACATCGAAGATGTCTTCCAACTGACGGTCATATTTTTCCGCCCACACGTGGTTGCCAGTCGATGCGTCAATCAGCTGAACCGTGACTCGAATGCGCGCGCCCGCTTTCCTGACCGAGCCTTCGACAACGTAGTCGGCGTCCAAGTCATCGGCGAGCTGCCGAACATTCGGGGATTTTCCCTTGTAGGCAAAGGTCGTGTTGCGCGCGACGACCTCGAGCCAGTGGTGTTTCGACAGAGCCGTAATTATGTCTTCGGACAACCCGTCCGAAAAATATTCCTGTTCAGGGTCGCCTGAAATGTTGTCAAATGGTAATACGGCGATCGCAGTTCCGTCAGGGGACCCGGGCGGTTCAGAATCATAAAGCGGATCTACAGACTCGGCGTCCCCCCACCACCAGACTGGCACCGGTCGATCAATGTTCTTAAGCTCACGGTTTTCTCCGCCTTGGAACGCGCAAGCCGTTTTGCTGTCCAGGCATTCATAGGCGGAGCCGGAGATGAGAACCTGCCCGGCTTCGGCAAGCGCTTCCAAACGAGCGGCGACGTTAACGCCGTTACCAAATACATCATCCTCCTCGAAAACGACTTCACCTGTGTGTATCCCAATTCTCAACTTCAGTGTATTCTCGCTGGCCAAAGAGTTCTGAATGGCGACAGCACAGGTCACAGCGTCAGAGACTGATGGAAACTCGACTATCCAACCATCCCCCATGCATTTCACTAAATTGCCGCGATGCGCGACTACAGAAGGGTCAAAAAGCCCAGATCGAAGCTCTCGCAACGCGCTGAGCGTTCCGCTTTGATCCGAGTTCATAAGGCGGGAATACCCAACCAGATCGGCTGCTAGTATGGCGGTCAGCCTGCGTTTCAGAGGTCATCCTCCTCCGAGCAAAGTGCAATTATCAAAGATTATCATGCGCAGGCTTGGAAAGAAACCGAAGGGCGACTTCGTCCGCAAGACGGCCGCCGGATGAGTAAAGTTGCAGCGAAGGCATGAGCAAGGCCATTGGATGTCACAGTCGTGCCGAAGCGCATTAGCAGCGCAACAGCAGCGCTACTGGCCCACGCGTAACAAGCTGAATTGGAAGGACTGAGAGCTTCCCCAAGGAGTATGGTGTGTGTGCTTCCGATGCGTGACCAGGGAAATACGATCGCCTAATACCTCACATAGCCCCTCTGGATCATAGCGAACGATTGGCAAACCGCTGCACTTCTTCGGACCGTCGAGCGCAAACGTTGCGATAATCGCATGGCTACCTGGGAGAAGGCAGCGGTACAACTGGTCCCGGTAGGCGGAACGGTCGTCCGCATCGACAAGGAAATGAAATACGGCGCGATCGTGCCATAGATCATAGCTTCTCTCCGGGCTCCAGGTTGTGACATCGGCTGCGATCCATTCAATCTGCTCGCCTACGGCGCCAAGTTGTCCACGAGATCGATCAAGCGCAGCTTTGGATACATCGAGCACAGAAACGTCGCTCAGTCCTCTTTCGATCAGGCGTTCTGCGAAGTGTGAAGTGCCTCCGCCTATGTCTATCACAGAGGAGGCATTATCGACGCCGACCACGTCGCAGAGCTCCAACGAGATCGAGGGATCATCCTGATGCCAACTCAGCTGGGTATCGTCTTTCTCGCGGTAGACCTCCTCCCAGTGGCTCACTCTCTCGTCTGCCATGGTGTCTCCACTTGATCCCGTCAGGTGGTGATCATGTAACTTTAGGTCAATGACTGCAATGTCCGCAAAATGGACATTCAAGCAAATTGCAACGAACGGCTGCTACGCGGACAAAGCTGCCGTTTGAATTAGTTCTGGGAATGTCGGCTTGTGTCGCACAGTTTGGAGCAGTCGCATACTCCAAAGACGCAATTAGGACACGACTTATTTGGTCAACCGCCCAGCTGCGAACACGTCCGGGTCTATCGCCATGAGATGCACGTCACTAGTTGGTGCCATCTCCAATTTTCTGCACAAACCTTCAGAAGGCGCGTTACCTTCACGGATCCCCGTGAAAAAAGTCCCAAGACCATGGAGATCACGCATAGCAAGCATTGAATTTGCGCCCATGATCAGGGCAATTCCCTCGCCCCGCCGCGACTCATCTGTCGCTAGCATACCCCACCAAGCCTGGTCGGCATTCCGGTGATCAGGATGAAACTGCGCAACGGCTGCTGTTGCCGCGACGACTTTCCCGTTGCGGTCACGTGCGAACAAACACACGCTCGGGCGTCTCAGCCCGCGGATGAACGCGCCCATCGGAAGCAGGACTCCGCATGCCTGTGTGAGCGTATCCAATTTGGCCAAGTCATCACCTGGTGTTTGCGCATCTACACGCACGAGTTCGAGATCATCGGGTAACTTGCGCGACGCCAAAACCATGGCCGCGGCTTCAAGCGATGCTGCGCTCCCTTGCCAGTCAACGAACTGATCCGTTTTCAGACCGTGCTGTTCAAGCCCTTCACGCCTACGATCGGCAGCTTCGACAGGAGTTCCTTCGGCCATGCAAACGCCCTGTAGTCGCGTCATCGCAATTTGCTTCACCAAATCGATGTCGTTCTCCGCGCTAAGGCCCACCGCGCGGCCATGGCAGGAATAAGTCGGGTCATTCTTGACCAATGTCCAAATACGGTCCGCCCTGCGTTGCAGGTCCTGCTGTTCTGGCTGGCCAAAAAATTCATTCGAAAAATCTGTCATAACTTATTCGTAGCATCAGCAAGCTTGATGGGAAGAAAAATCTAGCAACGCGCTTTGGCGACCAAATAACAGCGGACAATCGTGTGCAGTGCAGCATTCAGCAGTTTGGGCTCGAAGAGGATGTTCGCCGCACTTTTCATGAGTGACTGCTTACTTCGCACAAGCAGTCACTTGGGAGTGATGACGCCCCAGCTACTGACCTGAGCCCAGCGATCCGGGCGGGAGATTCAACTCAATCGACGACGATGGTGACGCTCGTTTCGGCTCAGAAGCCCGGTGGATGGTCGACACTCATGCGACAATTGCCAGTCACGAAAAGCGGGCGACTCTTGCCGCCCGCTTAATCTTCACACGTCGATCTTTTCTGCGATACTCAGCGCGTCTTCCAATTCAACGCCAAGATATCGAACTGTGCTGTCAACCTTGGTGTGGCCAAGCAAGAGCTGCACCGCGCGTAGATTGCCCGTTTTCCGGTAGATCAGTGCCGCTTTTGTGCGTCTCAGCGAATGCGTGCCGTAACCGTTTGGCTCCAAACCAATCGCCGACACCCAATCGCGGACTAAACGCGCGTACTGTCGCGTCGATATATGCGGCCTTTCGTGGAAGCGGCTTGGGAAAAGGAAATTGCGTCCAAGCATCTCCGGGCGACATACCCAGGTCCAGATGGACTGGCGGGTATTTTCCGAAACCTCGAATTTGACTGGCCGCTTTGTTTTGCTCTGGACAACTGTCACGCGTTCGCGGACACGATCACCAGCAACAAGATCGGCTACGTTCAAACGAACGAGATCGCAGCCTCGCAGCTTGCTATCGATCGCAAGATTGAAGAGTGCCAAGTCCCTGAGGTTGTCCGAGAGTTCAAGCCGGGCGCGGATGGCCCAGACCTGCTTCGCGAGAAGCGGGCGTTTCTGGCCTATATGGCGACCTTTGTTCCACGGCGGGCGCTTCGGTGTGATGGCAGGAAGTTGAATAATGGACATCGTTTGTCCTCCATCCTTCCCTCCCTCTCCAGGCACCGACACCGTGTCGACCAACTGAATCTATCAGGGAGCTAAAGACAGGTTTCATCAGAGTACTCGACGTTCGTTAGCAGCGCAGCGTATGACCGCATCGAGCCCGGAGCGGACAGTTTCATACTGCTGGACGTGTCGTTAGTATTGCTGTTCTATCGGACATGCATGGAGTGAAGCGGTCGTCGGCCAACCTTCTATTCCTTTGCTGGTAAGATACTCTAATGACTTTTGGTATGGTTGGAAGATCAAAAGATGGGGGGACGACCGAATGATGAAGAAGGTACTGATCGCATCCGCAGCGATGTGGGCATCTGTCGCCGCGGGGCAAGACAACCAAATTATTCACGATGCAGAGTTTTTTGTACTAAATGCACAGCATGGAGATCGCTGGGCGGAAGAGGACGCAGCCATTCAAACGAGATTGGCGGAACTCAAAGAAGAACACGGGCGGCCACCAAACATCGTCTATATTCTTTGGGACGATCAGCCGTTTGGCATCGTGGGCTTTCCGGGGATTCAACAAACTCTTGGGTTTTCGACGCCTAATCTAAACGAAATGGCGGCCGAAGGAATTAACTTCACTCGGATGTACTCTGAGCCGTCTTGCACTCCAACTCGAGCCGCATTTCTAACAGGTCGCATCCCTGTCAGACATGGCATGGGTGTTGTGGGGATGCCCCATGAGTACGCGGGGCTACGAGGTGACGAGGTTACGATTGCCGAAGTACTGTCCGAAGTTGGCTATGCAACTGCGCACTATGGAAAAGGGCATCTGGGGGACATCGAAGAAAGCTACTTGCACAACCAAGGTTTCGACGAAGCTCTTTTCACCCCGATGAACCAAATAACATCTCTCTATGACGCTATGGGTTCCGCTGCCAATGCAACGCTTGGGTTCCCCAATATTGGTCCAGAAGATCCATACAAGTTAGATGATCCGGGTCTTCTTCCTGAAGGTTGGGTTCAGACGATTGACGGACGAAAAGGCGAACTAGGGGAAGAATGGGGATTACCTAACAACGAATGGTATTCCAAAGTCGATCCCGAAAGCCAAGACAGGATGATCAACTTCATCCGACGGAACGCTGAAGCCGAAAAACCATTCTACGTACAGTATTGGCCTAATTGGCTGAATTTCCTTCAACCGGATATCGAACGAAACACATTGAATGGTGGCAAAGTCGCTGAGGCATATCACAGGCTTGATCTATTCGTGGGTCAAGTGATGGATGAACTTGAGAGCCTTGGTATCGCCGAGAACACAATCTTCGTGGCGATGGCGGACAATGGACCAATGGTTCACAATCCTCCGCCAGGGTGGGGCATGACGCAAATCATGTTTTCAGGTGGTAAAGGCGATTTTACCGAAGGCGGCGTTCGTGTGCCGGCGTTTGCGTGGTGGCCCGGTACGATTGATGGCGGTCAATTGGTCGGCGACATGGTACATGTCACAGATTTGTTTACAACCTTCGCAACTATTGCCGGAGCAACAGATCACATCCCTCGCGACCGCGTTATCGATGGCGTCGACCAGAGCTCATTGCTGTTGAACGGAGATACTTTCTCGCGCCGTGATTGGGTGCATATTTACCAAGGTCACACACTCGCGGCTACTGTGAAAGGGCGTTACAAGCAGCATTGGATATCAGCGGACCCGGGCGCCGCATCTGGTATCGGTGCGTCATACTACGACCTTTACCAAGATCCACACGAAGAAAGTCCCCACTTGGTTCCTCTCATTCACACTCTTGGACAATTCAAGATGATGCGTATGCGGCACGAGCTGCTGAAAGAACAGTATCCCGATAAACCAAACGCACGTGGAATTCCTCTGACAGGGTTATCAAACGCCCGTCCAGAAACTCTTGCAATTGCGGACAGGCTTGAACGAAATCTGCAAGGCCTGCCGGTAACCGTGCAGGAGTTTATTCAGCGTCAGCCCAGCTTCGAAATGATGGATTTTGATTGGGGAGATTGACTGCAAAAAGGGGCCCGCAAATTGCGGGTCTTCGTTGACAAACTCCACAATTGAAAAGAAACGACTTTCGAATTCAGCCTTTGGGTAGCAAAGCTGTCGTTCACGCGGCCCCCAACTCGACACCGCAGTGAACGGCAGCTTTGTCCGCATTGCGGCCGTTCGTTGCAACTTGCTTGAACGTTCGCTTTGCGGGCAAACCAGCTACTCGGCTCCCGGCGGTCAACTAGCGCTCTCGGCCCTTAGCCGACCTTGGACATTCTTCTTTCAGTGGTCCGATTTGCTCACGCAAAGGGCGGAAGATTGAGTTCACTGTTTTGCGGGCCATGAGACAAGTACATATCTGAGAGGCACTGTCAAAACAGGCAAGGCAAGCAAAACGGGCCTTTGGGTTGGTTCGGTTTAACTGCGGCAAGCATCGCAATTGTGGTATGTGCCAAAGGGCTTAAGCCGAAGCCCGTGCCATGGCATTAGTCAGCTCTTCGGCAAGTGCTTGTACACGCCGTGGCTGCGCACGGCCTGGGGGATACATCATCTGCAAGGGGTTCGCGGGCGAGGCATGATCTTCCAGTAAGGCAATCAACTTTCCTGCTTTCAGATCGGCGTCCACATCAAGCTCGGACTTCAGGATAATGCCATGCCCCGCCAAGGCCCAGTGGCGCACCAATGAGCCATCATTGACGATCTTATTTCCACGCACTGTCACGACTTGTGACGCCTTGCCAGTCCCGAAACGCCAAACATTATCCAGAGTTCTACCAAACCGCATGACCAGGCAATTGTGATCCGAAAGGTCGGACGGCTTCCGAGGTATGCCGTGCGCTTTAAGGTAGGCCGGACCTGCACACACAACGCGCCTGTATGCTCCCAACCTTCGTACGCGCAGAGTGCTATCGGTCACTGTTCCAAATCTGAGGGCCAAATCGAACCCTTCACCGACCATATCCACGTATCCATCTGACAAGGACAACTCGACCGAAACCGCCGGATGCTTCTCGGTGAAACGGGCGATCACCTCGGAAATAATGCTCCGCCCAAGATCAACGGGCGCGCTAATACGGATGGGCCCCGAAATGGCCTCCGCTCCATGGCGAATACGCGCGTCCAAGTCTTCCACCTCTGCCAACACCACCTTTGCACCCTCAATAAGGGTGCGCCCTTCATCGGTCAGGCTGAGGGAGCGTGTTGTTCGAT
Source organism: Ruegeria atlantica (assembly GCF_013032505.1). Taxonomy (GTDB): domain Bacteria; phylum Pseudomonadota; class Alphaproteobacteria; order Rhodobacterales; family Rhodobacteraceae; genus Ruegeria; species Ruegeria atlantica_F. Next base: position 866,916 of record NZ_WQCG01000001.1, on the reverse strand, counting down.
TAAACAGAACAACGCCATAGTGGGCTTCGAGCGCCGCAAGCCGCTCGGATACCGTTGTTGCTGACAGTCCCATTTCGCGGCCCGCAGCCACCATGCTGCCTTTTTCGGCAATCTTCAAAAACAGGCGGATATTGTCGATCAACATTATACGTAATTTCCGAATTATATTTTCGCGACATGCGTGTTTATCCGGGATTATCACAGCAGTATATTCCGCTCAAGCAATCGACGCACCGAAAGGAATATAACAATGTCGAAACTGACCATCGTTGCTAACATCAAAGCCAATCCCGACCAGATCGATCTTGTGAAGGCCGAGCTTGAAAAGCTGATTGATATCACCCGCGCCGAGGATGGCTGCATCAACTACGATCTGCATCAGGACAACGAAAACCCGGCGCATTTCATGTTTTATGAAAACTGGGAGAGCCGTGAACTGTGGCAGACCCACATGAGCGCACCACATCTGGCGGCCTACATGGCAGCCACAGAGGGCGCCGTTGCTGAATTCACGCTGAACGAAATGAGCGTGATCGCCTAAGGCCCCTCGGGCGGTGGGGGAAGCCCTCCGCCACCCAAAAACAGTCGCCAACTCTGACACCGCATCCAAGAGGACATGAATATGAAAGCCGTAGGATACAAAAGCTCCGGACCGATTGACCGCACCGATGCGCTAATTGATTTCGAAGCCGCAGACCCCGTTGCCACTGGCCACGACCTTCTGGTCCAGGTGCAGGCGGTTTCTGTCAACCCAGTAGACACCAAAATCCGCCAGCGCCGCGCTCCAGAAGGCGACACGCCCGCCATTCTGGGTTGGGATGCTGCAGGCGAAGTCGTTGCCGTTGGAGGGGACGTTAACCGCTTCAAGGTGGGCGATAAGGTTTGGTATGCGGGTGCGATCAACCGCCCGGGCACGAATTCCGAATATCATCTTGTTGACGAACGCATCGTTGGACAAGCGCCAGCGTCAATCGATACGGCGTCGGCAGCAGCTCTGCCCCTGACGACGCTGACAGCTTATGAAATGCTGTTCGACCGTATCGATGTCACCCAACCTATTGCTGGAGCGGCCAATGCCATTGTCATCATCGGTGGCGCCGGGGGTGTCGGCTCGATCGCCATTCAGCTTTTGAAGGCGTTGACCGATATGGTCGTAATCGCAACAGCCTCGCGCCCTGAAACGCAGGACTGGGTCAAAGGTTTGGGGGCCGACTTTGTCGTGGACCACTCCAAACCGCTGCCCGAGCAGATCGAGGCCCTTGGCATTGGGGCGCCAGCCTTTGTCTTTTCGACCAATTATTCGGAAAACTATGTCCAGCAAATTGCCGAGTTCATTGCCCCCCAAGGCCGGTTCGGCCTGATCGATGATCCCGAGAATTTTGACATCATGCCATTCAAGCAGAAGTCGGTCTCGATCCATTGGGAGTTCATGTACACTCGGTCCTTGTTCGAAACGGGTGACATTGCGCGGCAAAGCGGCATTCTGAACGAAGTCGCCGGGCTGATCGACAGCGGCAAGGTCAAATCCACAGCAACCGAGACCTATGGCACAGTCAATGCTGCCAACCTGACCCGCGCCCATGCGCTGCTGGAAAGCGGCAAGGCCAAGGGCAAGATCGTGCTGGAAGGCTTCTGAATTGCAGAGGCGGCGTTCGACTGCAGGCTTAAGTAAAAAGGTCTTAGATTTCACCGCCAATGATTGAAAGACAACGATTTTCCGCGGAGACAGCGAGCATGGGGGCCCGCGCAAAGCAACTTAGCACTGTCTGGCATCGCCTAATGTGGCCGTTGCACCAGATTATCCGTCATGCGAACCACCTGTGCCCCGAAGTTCACACGATCAAATGGCGTGCCTTCTTCAGGAACAGATTGTGCCAATTCCCCGGGCCACCTGCATTGAATGGATATGGCCGCCGCTATAGGGGCGGTCAGTCGATTGCTGGAAACACGTTGGTCTTCTTTACGGTAGAATAAACGAAACTGGTATCGATTGAGGCAATGCCTCCGATGGGATGGATGCGATGGCGGATGAAATCCTCATAGGCATCCAGCCCGGGGACCACCACCCGCAACTGATAATCAGAGGCTCCGGTCAGGACATGGCACTCAAGCACTTCGTCAATCGCATGGATCCTGCTTTCGAAGCGCCGTACATCGTCTTCATTGTGGCGCTCCAACCGGATGCGCACAAAGACCGTGATCGGCAGCCCATAGGCTTTCGCGTCCACCTCGGCGCTGAATCCCCGGAGCGTGCCGCTTTCCTCGAGGTTGCGCAAGCGGCGCAGGCAGGGCGACGGCGACAAGTTGACTGCGGCAGCGAGGTCCTGATTGGTCATACGCCCATTTGCCTGCAGGGCGCGTATGATCTGTCGGTCTTTGGCGTCCATTTCACCCCCTTATTGGCAGATAATGCCAAAATTCATTCCCGCCGCAGCATAATTCGCAATCACTCCCCTGCCAATACAACGCATCCTGCCTCAAACACCATGAGAGAGGTTGCCATGAACTCACCCAAAGGCTTCGCCACCCGCGCCATCCATCACGCCTATGACCCCCAGCAGAACGAAGGCGCGCTGACGCCGCCTCTGCATCTGACATCGACCTTCGCGTTTGAGACCGCCGAGGCCGGTGGCGAGATGTTCGCTGGTGAACGCCAAGGGCATATCTACAGCCGTATTTCGAACCCGACCTGTGATCTGCTTGAAAGCCGTATCGCGACTCTTGAAGGAGCCGAAGCAGGGCTAGCCCTGTCATCAGGCATGGGGGCGATCACCGCTGTGTTGTGGACCTTGTTGTCCCCCGGGGACGAGGTGATCGTGGACAAAACCCTTTATGGTTGCACCTTCGCTTTCATGCGGCATGGGCTGGAGAAATGGGGAGTGACGATCACCCATGTGGATATGACCGATCCCGAAAACCTGCGCGCGGTGATTTCAGAGCAAACGCGAGTGGTCTATTTCGAAACGCCGGCCAACCCAAATATGCGATTGGTCGACATCGCGGCCACCGCCGCAATCGCGCATGAGGCCGGGGCACAGGTGGTCGTCGACAACACCTATGCCACCCCCTTTCTGACACGGCCGATTGAGCTGGGTGCAGATCTCGTGGTGCATTCTGCCACCAAATACCTTGGTGGACATGGCGACGTGGTCGCCGGGCTGGTTGCTGGAACAACCGAACAGATCACCGAGATCCGGCTTGTTGGAATGAAAGACATGACTGGCGCTGTCATGGCGCCGTTCAACGCAATGCTGATCCTGCGCGGGTTGAAAACCCTGTCGCTGCGGATGGAGCGCCATTGCGTTTCGGCCCAGATTGCTGCCGACTACCTCCAAAATCACCCGTCGGTGCGTGCCGTGCATTTCCCCGGGTTGGAAAGCTTTGCCCAACATGCACTTGCCACGCGCCAAATGTCCAAACCCGGTGCAATGATTGCCTTCGAAGTCGACGGTGGCATGGCGGCTGGCGTTGAGTTCATGAACAATCTGAACATGATACAGCGGGCGGTTTCTCTTGGCGATGCCGAAACGCTGATCCAGCATCCGGCTTCGATGACCCATTCGACCTATACGCCCGAAGAGCGCGCAGAACACGGTATAAGTGACGGGCTGATCCGCCTGTCAGTCGGGTTGGAGGATGTCGCGGATATTATTGCCGACCTGGATCAAGCCTTGCCTCGCCCCCTGCATCACGCCGCCGAATAAGGAGAGCCTCATGCCCACGGACATCACCCACCTGAAGACCATCGAACAACGCCTTTTGTGGCTTTCACATTGGATGATCCACCACGCCAATCACGTGCGCCCAAAGGTGGACGGTATCAAGGTCGGTGGGCACCAGGCTTCGTCGGCCTCGATGGTGTCGATCATGACGGCGCTCTACTTCTCGGCCCTGAAGCCTGAGGACCGCGTGGCCGTCAAGCCTCATGCATCACCGGTCTTTCACGCAATGCAATACCTGATGGGCAACCAGACACGCGAGAAAATGGAGAACTTCCGGGGCTTTGGCGGGGTGCAGTCCTATCCCAGTCGGACCAAGGATACAGACGATGTGGACTTCTCGACCGGCTCGGTCGGACTGGGTGTTGCGATCACCTCTTTCGCCTCGATTATCCAGGATTACATCAATGCCAAGAGCTGGGGAAGCGATGCCCCGATGGGGCGCATGGTTGCGTTGGTGGGCGATGCCGAACTGGATGAGGGCAACATCTATGAGGCCCTGCAGGAGGGATGGAAAAACGACCTGCGCAACACGTGGTGGATCATCGATTACAACCGGCAGTCGCTGGACGGGATCGTGCGCGAAGGGCTGTTTGCACGGATCGAGAAGATTTTCGATGCCTTCGGATGGGACGTGGTGCGGGTGAAGCACGGGGCATTGCAGCGCGCGGCCTTTGAGGAGCCGGGCGGCGACAAATTGCGCGACTGGATCGACGCCTGTCCCAACCAGGAGTATTCGGCGCTGACGTTTATGGGCGGAGCAGTCTGGCGCAAGCGGTTAATGGATGATCTTGGAGACCAGGGCGATGTCTCTGCCCTGATCGAAAGGCACAGCGACGACGAACTGGCTGACCTGATGGAAAACCTCGGCGGTAACTGCGTCCAGACCATGGCGGAAACCTTTGATGCCATCGATCACGACCGCCCTACCTGTTTCTTGGCTTACACGGTGAAAGGGTGGGGTACGCCCATTGCCGGCCACAAGGACAATCATGGGGGGCTGATGAACAATGCGCAATTCACCACCTGGCAACAGCATATGGGCGTGGCAACAGGCGATGAGTGGGAGCCTCTGGCCACGGTCGAAAACCCCTCCGCAGTGCGTGACTTCCTGACCAAGGTTCCCTTTTTTGCCAAAGGCATCCGGCGGTATCACGATGACAAGCTTGCCGTGCCCGCCATCGAAATTGATACCTCCCGTGAGACCTCGACCCAGATGGCCTTTGGCAAGATCCTCGACGAACTCTCGAAGGGGAACAGTGATCTGGCTGCCCGGATCGTCACCACGTCCCCGGATGTAACGGGGACCACCAACCTTGGACCTTGGGTGAACCGGCGCAAGCTTTTCGCCCGGTCCGAACAGGCAGATGCTTTTGTCGAAAACCGCATCCCGTCGACTGCCAAATGGGAATTCACGCCGGAAGGACAGCATATCGAGCTGGGCATCGCCGAGATGAATCTGATGCTGCTTCTGGGCGCCGCTGGCCTGTCGCATTCGATCTTCGGCAAGCGGTTGATCCCCATCGGCACCGTCTATGATCCCTTCGTGGCGCGCGGCCTGGATGCGCTAAACTACGCTTGCTACCAAGATGCCCGGTTCATCTTGGTGGGCACCCCCTCTGGCGTCACGCTGGCCCCGGAAGGCGGAGCGCACCAATCGGTCGGCTCACCTCTGATCGGGATGAGCCAGGATGGGCTTGCCTCGTTCGAGCCTGCCTTTGCTGATGAGCTTGCAGTGATAATGAAATGGGCCTTCGACTATCTTCAACGCGATGGAGAGGGTGATCCCTGTGAGCGCACATGGTTACGTGACGAAACAGGAGGCTCGGTTTATCTCCGCCTGACCACCAACCCGATCGAGCAACCCGGCAAGCGCCATGACGACGCGTTCAAACAAGGGGCTATCGACGGGGCCTATTGGTTACGTAAACCCGGACCGAACTGCGAGATCGTCATTGCCTATCAGGGCGCTGTCGCCCCCGAGGCGATCAAGGCGGCTGGGGTGATCGGAGAGGGGCGCAGGGACGTCGGTGTGCTGGCAGTGACCTCGGCTGATCGGCTCAACGCAGGTTGGACCGCTGCCCAACGTGCCCGGTCTCGCGGGAATAAGTCTGCGCAGTGCCATATCGGGACCCTGATGAGTGACCTTCCGCCTCATTGCAAAGTCATCACCGTCATTGATGGTCACCCGGCGACGCTGTCCTGGCTTGGCTCTGTTGCTGGCCATCAGACCATCCCGATGGGTGTTGAACACTTCGGCCAAACCGGCACGATTGGCGACCTCTACCGCCATCATGGCATCGACGCCGATGCCATCGTCGAAAAGGTAAACGGATTGACTGTCGGGAAATATGTGAGCCGCGGTAATTTGGCGCGCTCGGCCTAAAACGAACATCGCACCAAAGCCGTCATTCGATCCTGCTGTGGCGAATGGCGGCAACCCGCCCACATTGATGAATGCTGCGTAGCAAACCAGTGTCCAGTTGGTCTTGTCAGAAGAACTTGAGTTGAGGCGGGCAGGGGTCTTTCGTAGCTTTTAATCATGAAAAGACCATCGCCATTCAAGTATTTCAAAACCAGCCCGAGATCATCCGCTTTACGGTGATGATGTATGTTCGGTTTCCACTCTCGCTTCGGAATGTCGAAGATCTGCTGCACGAACGAGTCATCGACGTGGGCCACGAAACAGTCCGCTATTGGTGGAATGGGTTCGGCCCGATGTTTGCCGCCGAGATCCGAAGAAAGCGAGCCCAGCAGCTGCGTGCGTTCTCGAAAGGTAAGTGGCACGTGGACGAGGTGTTTGTGAAGGTGAACGGCAAGACACACTACCTCTGACGGGCCGTTGATCGCGAAGGTGAATTGCTTGAGGACGTCGTCACGGAGCGTCGGAACAAAGCCGCATTGAACTTCTTCAAGAAATTGATGAAGCGGCACGGTTGCGCCGAAGAGATCGTCACAGATCGTTTCGCTTCCTACAATGCGGCGCTAAGGGGGCTTGGCGTTACAGAGAATCAGAAAACGAGCAGGTGGCAGAACAACTGCGTTGAGAATTCGCACCTGCCATTCCGACGACGCGAACGCGCCAAGCAACGGTTCAGGCGGATGCGAAGTTTGCAGAAATTCGCCTCCGTTCGCTCCTCCACCTACTACCATTTCAACCAGGAAAGATCACTCACCAGTCGAGACACCTTCAAGCTGACACGCGCCGTTGCTCTTACCGAGTGGCGTGAACTTGGCGCGGGATAAAAGACAGCGTCCCCAGAGACTGGTTCGAATTCGTCTGAAAGCACCGCTGATTGTGGTCGTCGTTTTGTTCGCCAAAGTGGCCACTATGGCTAATCGACGTTGGCAGGCAGGGGGCGTCGCCATTTGGGATAACTGAGCAACGTGGCACAATGCGACAATCGGCTACCATGGTTTTCGACGTCCTATGCATCGGGTGACGGTTGAAGGGGTTGCTTTGAAGCAGTGGGGCAAGTGGTAAAAGGCTGCCCTCTGCGACTCAGTTTGGGTGCGACGACGCTGTGACACACCTTCGATTCCCGATGCCCTTTTGAAAAAGGGCGGTCGTTATCTTATTTTCCTCTTACTTTCTGATAGATAGAAATTCTGTCGAATTTTCTCTTGTCACAATTGGAACGTTCCATTAGTTAAATTGGAACGTTCCAATTGTGGGGTGAGAGGATGAATTGGGCATTTGTCGGAGCGAGCACAATAGCTTCGCAACACATGTTGGACGCGGTGCGTCGGCAGGCAGGCAACAACGTGACCTGGGTTGTCAGTAATTCTCCAGAACGGGCTCAGACCTGGGCCAAGGAACACGGAATTCCCAACGCAACGACGGACTTGGACGCTGCGTTTTCTGACGAGAACGTTCAGGCTGTGTATGTTTCCTCGACCAATGAGAAGCACCACGGTCAGGCAATGGCAGCCGTTTCGGCTGGTAAGCATGTTCTGTGTGAAAAGCCGCTTGGGATGACGCAGGCTGAAGCTGTCGAAATGGTGCGGGCGGCCGAAGCGGCTGGCGTGACATTTGGTACAAATCACCACCTGCGATGCTCTGGCAGCCATCGAGCCATTCGTGACCTCATTGCAGACGGGCGTGTCGGTGACGTTCTTTCGCTGCGTATACATCACGCGGTACATTTGCCGGGGAACCTACAGGGGTGGCGCATCAACTCAGCAGATGCTGGCGGCGGCGTGATCCCCGACATCGTCGTTCATGATGCGGATGTCACGCGGTACCTGCTCAATGAGGACCCGATTTCTGTCGTCGCGCAAATGGCCAGCTCTGGGATGGGGCAGGGGGTCGAAGACTCGTGCATGTCCGTCTGGGCTATGCCTTCGGGCGCGATGGTCATGACGCACGAAAGCTTTACGCACCCCTTTGCCGGGTCAGGCCTGCAAGTGCACGGGACCAAGGGCTCGATTTTTGCAGATGGCGTCATGACACAGCGCCCGGTTGGGACAATAAAACTGGTGACTGAAGCCGGAAGTGAAGAAATCCCGTTTTCAGATCACTCGCTCTATGCTCAGGGCGTTTCCGAATTTGTCGCCGCGACGCAAGGGCAGGGCCGTCCAGCCGCGGACGGACCCGACGGAGTGAAATCGCTGTCCGTCGCGCTGAGCGTTCGTGAGGCCGCAGCGTCAGGTAAGCGCATCAACGTAGACTATGGTGGCTTGTGATGACAAAGCTCGTTTCCGTTTCCGAGGCCGTTTCCCGCATTCCTGACAATGCGGTGGTAACCGTTTCATCGTCCTCGGCACTGGGGTGCCCTGACCTTGTGCTGAAGGCGCTAGGAGAGCGGTTTCGCACGGAGGGGCATCCGCGCAACATAACAACGCTGCACCCTATCGCCGCCGGGGATATGTATGGCGTGAAGGGCATGGATTATCTGGCGCAAGATGGTTTGCTAAGCCGCGTTCTTGCCGGATCGTACCCGTCCGGCCCCTCCAGCCTTGAGATGCCGGAAATCTGGAAAATGATCGTCGAGGATCGGGTCGCCGCATATAACGTGCCGTCGGGTATTCTGTTCGACATGCATCGCGAGGCCGCAGCGCATCGGCCCGGTGTTCTGACGCAGGTCGGGCTTGAAACCTTCGTGGACCCTGTCCGCGAAGGATGTGCGATGAATGCGCGTGGCGCGGCAACGCCTATCGTGAACCGGAGAGAGTTCGACGGTCAGACCTGGCTGCATTTCCCAAACATCAATCCGAACGTATGTATTTTGCGCGCTACCACGGCGGATGAGTTCGGAAACCTGACCTATGAGCATGAAGGCGCTTATCTGGGCGGGCTAGAGCAAGCGATCTGCGTTCGCAACCACGGTGGGATCGTGATCGCACAGGTTCAGCGGGTGACTTCAGCTGGCAGCCTGCGTCCCCATGATGTACGCGTGCCAGGGCATCTGGTCGATCTGATCGTTGAAGACCCAGAGCAGATGCAGACGACCGAGACGTCCTATGATCCAGCGATCTCTGGCCAGATCATGCGCCCTTGGGACAGCTTTTCGCTGGCTGAGCATGGCGTCGAAAAGGTCATCGCCCGTCGCGCCGCCCAAGAATTGCGCAGTGGCATGAGCGCCAACTTGGGCTTTGGCATCAGCGCAATGGTCCCGCGTGTTTTGTTGGAAGAGGGGCATCCTCAGGCAGTGACATGGGCGATCGAGCAGGGGGCCGTCGGTGGTGTCCCACTAACCGGCTTTGCCTTTGGCTGCGCATCCAACGCACATGCTTTCGTGCCGTCCCCACAGCAGTTCATATATTTCCAGGGCGGCGGCTTCGACATGTCGTTCCTCTCGTTCCTCGAGGTTGATGTCGACGGCAATGTGAACGTCTCCAAACTTGGGAAGAAGCCCTACCTGACTGCAGGGTGCGGAGGTTTTGTCGATATCACCGCGCGGGCCAAAAAGATCGTGTTCTCGGGCTGGTTTGAAGCTGGCGCCAAGATTGATCTGGCGGATGATGGTATCCGTGTGAATGCCCCCGGAAAATTCACCAAGATGGTGGATCAGGTTGAACATGTTACATTCTCAGGCCGCCGAGCCCGCGAGACCGGACAGGATGTTCTGTATGTGACCGAGCGTTGCGTCATTCGCCTGACGGATCAGGGGCTAGTCGCGACGGAAATCATGCCTGGCATCGAGGCGCAGCGCGACATTGTCGAAGCGTCGGGCGGTCGCGTCAAAGTCGCGGAAAATGCGGCTCAGATGCCCAAGTCACTGTTCGCAGTCGGCCCGATGGGGATGCAACTGTGAGCAAGCTTGGGTTTCATATCGAGGGTCTGACCGCCGTCCTCACTTTGGACAACGTGTCCAAGCTCAATGCTCTGACCGTGGACATGCTGGACGCGCTGGAGGCTCGCTTGCAAGAGGTCGAGCGTGACGCGTCCATTCGTGCGCTTGTTCTGACTGGCACAGGAGAAAAAGCGTTCTGTTGCGGAGCCGATATCGGAGCATGGGGTGGTCTGAGTCCCGCCGAGTTTGCCCGTCACTGGGTCCGTGACGGGCATCGCATCTTTGACCGTCTGGCGCGGATCGGCAAACCGACAATTGCAGCGATCAACGGTCACGCCTTCGGCGGCGGGCTGGAGTTGGCCAGTTGCTGCGATTTGCGCCTGATGACCCCGCGGTCCACGCTGGCTTTGCCGGAAGCTCGGGTTGGGATCGTGCCGGGTTGGTCCGGGACGCAACGGTTGACCCGGCTGATCCCCGAAGCTGTGGTCAAGGAGATGGCACTCTTCGGGCGCCGTATTGGTGCCGACCGCGCGCTGGCTTTAGGCTATGCGACCGAGGTGACTGACGATGTTCTGGCGCGCGCGCTTGAGATCACTGTCGAACTTAGCGACCTTTCGCCCCGCGCCACCGAAATCTCAAAAAACATGATCCATGCAGCGGTCGGTGAGGACACTCATGCCGTGGTCGAAGCCCTTGGTAGTGCAGCAATTGCCGCCTCAGCGGACCGCGAAGAAGGCGTTGCTGCGTTCATGGAAAAACGAAACCCCACATTTTCGGGCCTTTGACGATATGAAAGACATCACCATCAACCCAGCTATCCCGTTCGAGTTGCCGCCTCTGTTTGAAGGCCGGCACCTGATCGACGGCGCATGGGAGGACAGCGCGTCGGGTGAGACGTTCGAGCGCCGCTCACCGTCGCACGGCCATATCGTCAGCCGGTCGGCCATGGGGGGAGAGGCTGAGACCGAGGCTGCGATCCAGGCGGCGCGCAAGGCGTTCGATAGCGGTGTCTGGAGTCGCGCATCGGGCAAGGAACGCGCGGCGGTCCTGCTGAAAGTTGCGGACCTGATTGAACAGAATGTCGACCGGATCGCCCTGATCGAAACGCTGGAAAGCGGCAAGCCGATCAGCCAATCCAAGGGCGAGGTTGGCGGTGCCGCGGATCTGTGGCGCTACGCGGCATCATTGGCGCGCAGTACCCATGGCGACAGCCACAACACGCTGGGCGCTGACATGATGGGCGTCGTGCTGAAGGAACCCGTCGGTGTCGTCTCCATCATCACGCCATGGAACTTTCCGTTCTGGATCCTTAGCCAGAAACTGCCATTTGCACTGGCCGCAGGCTGCACCGTTGTTGTGAAACCGTCTGAAATGACGCCGTCGACGACCTTGATGTTGGGCGAGTTGCTGGTCGAAGCCGGATTGCCCGCCGGTGTATGCAATATCGTGCTGGGTTACGGTGTTCCTGTCGGAAGCGTGATGTCCAGCCATGACAGCGTGGATATGATCAGCTTTACGGGCTCGACGGCCGTGGGCAAGACAATCAGTGCAGTTGCGTCGGACACGCTCAAGAAAGTAGCGCTGGAGCTTGGGGGCAAAAACCCGCAGGTCATTTTTCCCGATGCCGATCTGGATGCAGCCGCTGATGCGGTTGTGTTTGGTGTCTATTTCAATGTTGGCCAGTGCTGCAATTCAAGCAGTCGCATCATTGTGCACGAAGACATAGCCGACGATTTCCGTGAGCGTGTCGTTGCCCTGTCGCGCAAAGTCAAATTCGGCGATCCTCTGGACCAGACGACGCAGGTTGGTGCTATCGTAACGTCCGAGCACAACTCAAAAATCGACGCGTACGTCAAACAGGCGCAGGCTTCGGGTGCAACTATTGATCTGGGTGGTGAGCCGCTGGAGGTCGAAGGCTTGGGCGCTCAGTTCTACCAGCCGACGGTGATTTCTGATGTCTCGCCCGACATGCCAATAGCCCGGGATGAGGTATTCGGACCGGTTCTTTCTGTTTTGACGTTCAAAACACTGGACGAAGCAATCGCGCTAACCAATGATAGCGCTTACGGTCTGTCGGCAGGGGTCTGGAGCGAGAACGTCCATACCTGCCTGGAATTCGCCCGTCGTGCAGAAACGGGAACGGTCTGGACCAACACCTGGATGGACGGGTTCCCCGAGGTTGCATTCGGTGGGTTCAAGCAATCCGGGCAGGGGCGGGAAATCGGACGTTACGGGTTCGAGGAATTCTTCGAAGTGAAATCAGTGGTCATGCGCATCGGCAACAACCGAGCGCCATGGGTTCCGCAAGATTAAGACCGGGCACCTGATTGGTCCCGAATAAGAAGAACGCATTAAGGGAGGAAACAAGAATGCGTAAACTGCTGAAGACAAAATCGCTGTTTGTGGCCGGTCTGCTGTGCACGACCAGCCTTGCGCACGCTGAGGACGTGGAAGTTCTGCACTGGTGGACTTCAGGTGGTGAGGCCGCAGCGTTGAATGTTCTCAAGGACGACCTGTCCGGGCAGGGAATCGGCTGGACCGACATGCCTGTTGCGGGCGGTGGTGGCGAACAGGCGATGACCGTTCTGCGCGCACGCGTCACCGCTGGCAACGCTCCAACAGCCGTTCAGGCCCTTGGTTTTGACATTATCGACTGGGCTAATCAGGGGGCGCTGGCCGATCTGAACGATGTGGCCGCCAAGGAAGGTTGGGATGACGTCGTTCCAGATGCTTTGAAAGCCTTTGCCAAGCATGACGGTAAATGGGTCTCAGCCCCGGTAAACGTGCACTCGACCAACTGGGTCTGGGCTAACAAGGCGGTGCTGGACGCCAACGGTATTGCACAGCCCACCAACTGGGACGAATTCGTCGCGGCAGTTGAGGCGTTGAAAGCTGCCGGTGTCACTCCGATCGCGCATGGTGGTCAGGCTTGGCAGGATGCGACCATATTCGATGCGGTGGCTATGTCGACACTTGGGCCGGATGGCTACAAGGCAGCCTTCGTTGATCTTGATGAGGAAACACTTGGCGGCGACGCCATGAAAGAAGCGTTCGACCGTATGGCGTTCATTCGCGACAACGTTGATGAGAATTTCTCGGGCCGCGACTGGAACCTGGCGACGGCAATGGTCATCAACGGTGAAGCCGGTTTCCAGATGATGGGGGATTGGGCCAAAGGCGAGTTCCTGAACGCGGGCAAAGTGCCGGGTGAGGATTTCCTGTGCTTCCGCTTCCCCGGCACTCAGGATCAGGTCACCTTCAATGCTGATCAGTTCATGATGTTCGATCAGGGCGGTTCGGTATCGGCTGAACAGGCCGCTCTGGCCAGCGCGATCCTGTCGCCATCCTTCCAGATTGCCTTCAATAAGGTGAAGGGCTCTGTCCCGGCTCGTACTGACGTGGACGGTAGTGATCTGGATGCTTGTGGCCAACAGGGCATGAAGGATCTGGCAGCAGCGGCTTCGTCGGGTAACTTGTTTGGCTCGATGGCGCACGGCCATGCCGCGCCGGCATCGGTGAAGAATGCGGTCTATGACGTCGTCACAGCCCACTTCAACGGCGAGTATGACAGCGAGACAGCTGTAGTCGAACTGGTCGACGCAGTATCGATCGCCAAGTGATCTAAATGTGATCCTCCCGATGGGGCGGCGGGTTGGCCGCCCTGTCACAAAGTGGGCGCAATCGCTCCGACTTACAACTACTCGAACGAGGAGGGCGCGCCATGGCTGGTTCAGCCGACGCGGATTTCAAGACACGCCTTCAGAACTGGATTCCCAAGCTAGTCCTGTCTCCATCGATCGCGATGATGACGGTCTTTGTCTACGGTTTCATTCTGTTTTCGGTCTACCTGTCCTTTACTGACAGCCGCATTCTGCCGACCTTTGGTTGGGTCGGATGGGAAAACTACGACAAGCTGTGGCGGCTGAGCCATTGGGAAACATCACTGATCAATATGGGCATCTACGCCAGCCTGTATATCGTGATCTGCACATGCCTTGGGCTGGGTCTTGCAATTTTCCTCGACCAAAAAATCCGCGGTGAGGGGTTGCTGCGCCCGATCTACCTGTACCCGATGGCGCTGAGCTTCATCGTCACCGGCACCGCGTGGAAATGGTTTCTGGATCCCGGCATCGGCTTGGAAAACGTGATGCACACATGGGGTTGGACCAGTTTTGAATTCGACTGGATTAAGAATCGCGACTACGCCATCTACACGGTGGTTCTCGCGGCGGTCTGGCAGACCAGCGGCTTCGTTATGGCGATGTTCCTGGCCGGGCTGCGAGGCATCGACAACGAAATCCTGCGGGCGGCGCAGATGGATGGGGCGTCGAACTGGAACCTCTATCGCCGGATTATCATCCCGCAACTGCGCCCCGCATTCCTGTCGGCCTTCGTGATCCTCAGCCACCTTGCGATCAAGACCTTTGACCTTGTGATCGCCCTGACCGGGGGTGGGCCCGGGCGTGCTACCGAACTGCCCGCAACCTTCATGTATTCCTATACGTTTACACGGAACCAGATGGGCATCGGTGCGGCCTCGGCCACGATCATGCTAATGACCATCGCGGCGATCATGATCCCGTATCTTTATGCCGAATTGCGGGAGAAACGCTGATGTCCCAAGCAACTCAGGATACCGCAATCCGCACCGGCCGCGTCACGCGTACGCTGATTTATCTGGTGCTGTTACTCTTCGGTCTTTTCTACCTGCTGCCGCTCTACGTGATGCTGGTGAATTCGGTGAAACCGCTTGAGGAAATCACCGGCGGTGGCATGATGAACCTGCCGCAGATGTTCACGATTGAGCCCTGGCTAAAGGCGTGGTCGTCGGCGCAGATCGGCGTCGACCCTACAGGGTTGAAACCCTACTTCTGGAATTCGATCAAGATGGTGGTGCCGGCGGTTATCGTCTCGACCATCCTCGGCGCGCTGAACGGCTATGTGCTGACCAAATGGCGCTTCAAGTATGACACCATTCTATTCGGCTTGATGCTGTTCGCCTGCTTCATCCCGTTCCAGATCGTGCTGATCCCGATGGCGCGGATGCTGGGCATCATTGGGCTGGCGGGCACGACTTGGGGTCTTGCGCTGGTGCACGTGGTCTATGGGATCGGCTTCACGACGCTGTACTTTCGCAACTACTATGCCGTGTTCCCGACCGAGCTGATCCGTGCCGCCCAGATCGATGGGGCCGGGTTCTTCCAGATCTTCTGGCGTATCCTTCTACCCAGTTCCGGGCCCATCGCTGTGGTGTCGATCATCTGGCAGTTCACCAACATCTGGAATGACTTCCTGTTCGGCGCGTCCTTTGCTGACGCCAACAGCCAGCCGATGACAGTGGCGCTGAACAACCTCGTGCAGTCGTCAACAGGTGTGAAGGAATACAACGTTCATTTCGCAGGCGCCATTCTGGCTGCCATGCCAACTTTGCTCGTCTACATCGTGGCCGGACGTTACTTTGTCCGCGGCCTGATGGCGGGTTCCGTGAAAGGATAAGACCTTATGGGTTTTCTGGACATAGACAACGCGACCAAATCCTACGGGGCGGTCGAGGTTCTGCACAAGGTCGATATCTCGGTGCAAGAGGGCGAGTTCCTGGTGCTGGTTGGGCCGTCGGGCTGTGGCAAGTCGACCCTGCTGAACATGATCGCAGGGCTGGAAGAAATCACCAGCGGCGAAATCCGTATCAAAGATCAAGTTATGAACGGGGTGCACCCGTCGAACCGCAACATCGCCATGGTTTTCCAAAGCTATGCGCTTTACCCCAACATGACCGTGGGGCAGAACATCACATTCGGGCTTGAGATGCACGGGGTGCCCAAGCCTGAACGCGAAAAAGCGATGCAGGAAGTCGCCAAGCTGTTGCAGATCGAGCAATTGCTGGATCGTAAGCCCGGGCAGTTGTCGGGTGGTCAGCGTCAGCGGGTTGCGATGGGCCGCGCACTGGTACGAAATCCTGATGTCTTCCTGTTCGATGAACCGCTCTCGAACCTCGATGCCAAACTTCGGGTCGACATGCGAACCGAGATCAAAAAGCTGCATCAGAACCTCGGGACCACCATCGTCTACGTGACCCACGACCAGATAGAGGCGATGACGCTCTCCAGCCGCATCGCAGTGATGAACGGTGGATATGTGCAGCAACTGGGTACACCGCAGGAAATCTATGACACGCCTGCGAATATCTTCGTCGCAACGTTTATGGGCTCGCCCGCAATGAATGTGGTGCCGGCAACGATTAGTGTTTTGAATGGCCGCCCGCATGCAGAGGTCGCCGTTCATGATGGATCAATGGCGCAACTTCCATTCAGTCAGGACAACCTGGCCGCATGGGATGGGCGCGACATTCTGTTGGGCATCCGCCCTGAGACCATCACTGACATGGATGGTGCGGACCGAAAGTCTTCGAACATCGCGCAAATGACCAACCGTATCGTGGTGACGGAGCCTGCCGGATCGGACACCTTCGTCTCGATGCAATTGGGCGGACGAGATGTGATCGCGCGTATGCGCTCGGATGCCGAGGTCGTACCAGGTCAGGATTTCGCGTTTTCAGTGAACATGGAAAAGGCCGTGGCCTTTGATCCCGAAAGCGAGATGCGGATCCTTCCATGACACGGCCTGACGTCATTATCATTGGGTCGGGTATCGGGGGGGCAACGCTGGCTGCTGCGCTGGCCCCGTCCGGTCGCCGCATTCTGATCCTTGAAAGAGGAGAGCGGTTGCAGCCCTCACCGCAGGATCGAGACCCAAGGGCGATCTTTGCCAATGGGCACTTTCGCCCCGATGAAACATGGCTGGACGGTGCCGGAAATCCCTTCAATCCCGGAAACTACTACTGTGTAGGTGGCAATTCCAAGTTCTACGGAGCCGCTTTGATCCGCTATCGGAAAGAGGATTTTGAGCCGCGCCAACATATGGGTGGCCTCTCTCCTGGCTGGCCGATGCCCTACGAAGAGTTGGAGCCAGACTACACAACGGCTGAAGAGCTTTATGACGCGCGTGGGACCGCCGAAGAAGACCCCACCGAACCGTGGCACAGCAAGGGCTACCCGCACCCACCGGTGCCAGATGAGGTGGACATTGCCGACCTGAGAAATCGGCTAAGCCAAGCAGGTCTGACGCCGTCCTCGATGCCGTTGGGCGTGAATATCGATACCTGGCTGGAGGCTGGGCAAACGACTTGGGATGCGTTTCCCAATACATGCAAAGGAAAAATGGATGCCGAAACCTGTGCGCTCGCCAAGGCATTGGAGCATAGGAATGTCGAGCTGTTGACTGGTGCGCGTGTTCGAAAACTAACAGCTGGTGACAATGGTCGCGTTACGAGTGTCGAGGTTGACGGCCACGGTACCCTGTGCGCGCCGGTCATCGCGCTTGCCGCAGGCGCGGTTCAGTCGTCGGTCCTGTTGCTGCAGTCCGCGAACGACAATTGCCCCACTGGTCTTGCCAACCGATCCGATCAGGTTGGGCGGAACTTCATGAATCATAATTGCTCGGCGGTGTTGGCCCTTCACCCATTGCGTCTAAACAAGGCGGTCTATCAGAAGACGTTGATGTTCAACGACTACTACAACAGCGACGGGCAAAGTGGCTTGCCCTTGGGCAACATCCAGATGCTGGGAAAGATCACCGGACCGATCCTTGCGTCGCAATCCCATCTACCGGGGCCAATCGCAACGCTAATCGCCAATCGCAGCTTTGATTTCTATGCCATGTCTGAAGACCTGCCGAACCCAGACAGCCGGGTGACGGTCGAAGGTGACCAGATCACGCTGGACTGGAAACGCTCGAATTGGGAAGCGCACGAGGCCCTGGTCGCACGGCTAAAGGCGCATCTGAAACAGGCTGGGTTTCCTGTGGTACTGTCGCGACCATTTGATCGACGCACCCCGTCGCATCAATGCGGCACTGCCCGGATGGGCAACGATCCGGCCAGCAGCGTTGTCGACACGTATTGCCGCAGCCATGACCACAAGAACTTATTCATTGTCGATGCATCGGTCCTTCCGACGTCTGCTGCGGTTAACCCGGCCCTTACGATAGCCGCACTGGCGCTCAGGGCAGGTCGTCACATCATTGAAACGGAGTTTTCCGCATGACCGGAACAGCATTGGTGACCGGAGGACAGCAGGGTATTGGCTTTGGCGTGGCGCGCGCGCTGATCGCAGCGGGGTACAAGGTCGCACTAGCCTCTCGCTCGGCGCTCGACAAACCGGTCGTTAAGGCGGCTTTGGCCGAGCTTGGCCCAAACGCGATTTATGTGCAGCACGACGTGTCCGACATTGATCATGTGCCGGCACTGCTGGATCAGATCGAAGCTGATTTGGGCCCAATCACCGCTTTGATAAACAACGCTGGAGTGGGTGCGCCGGTGCGTGGCGACATGCTGGATTTGAAACCCGAGAATTGGGATTTCGTGCAGAACATCAACCTGCGTGGCCCGTTTTTTCTGGCGCAAGAGGTTGCAAGGCGCATGTTGAAGCAGCCGCAAGAAACCTATCGGTCAATCACCTTTGTAACCTCGGTCAGTGCGACCATGGTGTCGATCGAACGGGCTGAATACTGCGTGTCCAAGGCGGCCGCGGCGATGATGGCTCAATTGTTCGCTGTACGTATGGCCCCTCATGGGATCGGAGTTTTTGAGCTGCGACCGGGCATCATCGCGACTGAGATGACTGCGGGCGTACGCGACAAATACACCGACCGTATCGAAGGCGGCCTTGTTCCCGCCGCCCGATGGGGTGAGCCCGAGGACATCGGGTCCGTTGTCGTCCCGCTGGTGCAGGGACAGATGCATTTTGCGACCGGAGCCGCGATCCCTGTGGATGGCGGTCTGTCGATCTCACGTCTTTAACGCAGGGCACATCAGGATGTCTGAAGGATTTGATTTCATTGTCATCGGAGGCGGCTCGGCAGGCTCGGTGATTGCTGCGCGTCTTTCCGAAGAACCGTCGGCGAGTGTGCTGTTGTTGGAAGCCGGTTCAAGCGACCGCCACCCGTTCTTTCACTTGCCGGCCGGATTCGCAAAGATGACAAAGGGTATTGGCAGTTGGGGCTGGTCCACGGTTCCGCAAAAGCACATGCAGAACAAGGTCTTCAACTACACGCAGGCCAAGGTGATCGGCGGGGGGTCGGCGATCAACGCACAGATCTATACCCGTGGCGCGGCGCAGGATTACGACGACTGGCGGCAGATGGGTTGCGAGGGGTGGAGCTATGCCGATGTGCTGCCCTATTTCAAAAAGTCCGAGGACAACGATACTTATGAAGACGAATTCCACGGCAAGGGCGGGCCCATGGGGGTTTCCATGCCCGCAGCGCCTTTGCCAATCTGCGATGCCTATATCAAGGCTGCCGGGCAGGTGGGCATTCCCGAAACGCGCGATGTGAATGGCGCGAAACAGGACGGCGCGGGGTATTATCAACTGACCCAGCGCAACGCGCGGCGCTCATCTGCTGCGATGGCGTTTGTTGCGCCCAATCGCAGCCGCCCGAACCTGACGGTCCGCACAGGCGCACAGGTCCGCCGCATCATGGTGGACAAGGGTAGGGCGACCGGCATCGAGATGATGAATGGAGTCAAGATAACCGCCGCGAAAGAGGTCATTCTCTCCTCGGGAGCCATCGGCTCACCGCGCCTGTTACAACTGTCGGGCATCGGTCCGGCGGATCATTTGGGTGGGCTTGGAATCGATGCGGTCTATCACCAGCCGCAGGTCGGCGCGAACCTGCAAGACCATCTGGATCTGTACTCGATCTGCGAAGTGACCGGGCCGCACACCTATGACCGTTTCGCCAAGCTGCACCTCTCGGCCCTCGCCGCGCTGCAATACGCATTCACCCGCAAAGGGCCGGTTGCGTCCAGCCTGTTTGAAACAGGTGGGTTTTGGTACGCCGACCCGGAGGCGCGTTCGCCCGACATTCAGATGCATCTGGGGCTAGGAACCGGCATCGAGGCAGGGGTCGAGGCGATGCCCAACGGTGGTGTCACCCTGAACGCCTGTTTCCTCCGCCCAAGGTCACGTGGGACCGTCCGGTTACAAAACTCAGACCCTGCGGTCATGCCGCTGATCGATCCCAACTATCTGGCGGACCCTTATGATCGCGAGATGTCCATTCGCGGATTGAAACTGGTGCAGAACATCCTCTCACAAGATGCGCTGAAACCGTACATCCTCGCCGAACGGTTGCCGGGGCCGAACGTGCGGACCGAGCAGGAGTATTTCGACTTTATTTGCGTCCATTCCAAAACATCGCACCACTGCGCGGGCACCTGCCGGATGGGCAGCGACACGGAAGCTGTGCTGGACCCTCGCTTGCGGTTCAATGGCATCGACGGACTGCGCGTTGCTGACGCGTCGATCATGCCGACGGTTAACTCCTCGAACACCAATGCTCCTACAATCATGATCGGCGAAAAGGCTGCCGACATGATCAAACAAGATCAAGGCTTCTGAACATGATCCGCCATATCGTATTGACCAAGTTCCGCCCCGAAGTGACCGAAGAGAAAATCGGGGCCATCTATAAAGGCCTTGCAGATGTGTCTCATGCCCTGCCAGGGGCCAGTGGGTTCACCGGTGGCCGCAGTGAAAGCCCCGAGCGGATCGAACGCGGATACATGCATGGGTTCGTGATCGATTTCGACGATTGGGAGGCGCTGGAGACCTATCAGAATAACGAAACGCACAGGGCGCTGGGCGCGCAATTGGTCGAGAATGCTGTGGGCGGTATCGACGGTATTCTGGTTTTGGATTTGGAGGTTTGAGAAAATGAAACTGATTTTGCCAAATCCTGAAGGGCAGCTTGAACCCTATGCGCTGACCGGCACGCCGTTGGTGCCGCGAGCGCCGAAAGTGCCTCTGACGCGCACGGCGTTTGCAGCGGCGCATGTGGTTTCGGACCCGCTGGCGGAACGCGATCCCTGGGATGGGCGTCCGGCTGTGGATTGGGATGCAACGCTGCGTTTTCGACAGGGACTCTGGGATCAGGGTTTGGGTCTGGCTGAGGCGATGGACACTGCTCAGCGCGGGATGGGCGTCGATTGGGCGACTGCGTTGGAGCTGGTCCAGCGCACAATGACGGCCGCAAAGGCGCACCCAATGTCACCCCGTGTCGCCTGTGGGGCAGGGACAGACCACCTGCCGCTGAGCGCATTGAATACCGCTGGTGAAATTCTGTCGGCTTACGAATATCAAGCCGAAGCGATTGAGGCGGCAGGCGGCCAATTGATCCTGATGGCCTCGCGCGCGTTCCCGGCTATCAACGCGGGCCCGGACACCTATCACGATGTATATCGCGCGTTGATCGATGGCGCGGCGGAGCCGGTTATCCTGCATTGGCTGGGCGACATGTTTGACCCCGCTTTGACCGGTTATTGGGGCAGTGCGGATGTCGATACCGCCAGCGATTTTGTCCTGTCTTTGATCAATGAGAATCCGGCCAAAGTGGACGGGATCAAAATTTCTCTGTTGGATCAAGCGCACGAAGAATCCTTCCGCGCGCGCCTGCCTGAAGGCGTGCGCCTATACACGGGCGACGACTTTAACTATGCGGCCCTAATTGCCGGGGATGGCACGCATTTCTCGCATGCGTTGCTGGGTATTTTCGCCGCTATTGCCCCCGCCGCCAGTCAGGCCCTGGAAGCGCTGGCGATGGGAGACATGGATCGCTACAACGTGTTGTTCGCACCGACCGTTCCCCTCAGCCGAGAGATATTCAAGGCTCCGACCCGGTTCTACAAGGCCGGGATCGCCTATCTGGCGTGGCTGAACGGGTCGCAGTCCCATTTTATCATGCCGGGCGGGTTCCAATCCAGCCGCGATATCTGCCACTACGCGCAGGTCTTCAAACTTGCGGATCAGGCCGGTTTGCTCTCGGACCCGGAACTGGCTAAAGCACGGATGACCACGCTTCTCAGCCTGCATGGAGTTGAACAATAACCTGAATGCGCAGACCTACGATCATAGATGTCGCCAACTCGGCGGGTGTTTCAAAGTCAACGGTCAGCCTCGTTCTGCAAGGCAGCCCGCAGGTGAAGCAGGAGACGCGCAAGCTGGTTCATGCTGCGATGAAAGAGATTGGGTATGTCTACAATCGGTCGGCGGCAAATCTGCGATCCACAGGAACGGCGCTTATTGGTTTGGTAATCAACGACCTGAACAACCCATTTTTCACTGAGTTTGCGACGTCCTTGCAGATGGCACTGGGGTCCCGAGGCTATGCGGTCGTTGTGGCCAATACAAACGAAGACACCGAGCTTCAGGATCAGGTGGTGGGCGCGATGCTGGAACATGGGGTTTCCGCCTTGATCCTGTCGCCTGCTTATGGCGATGTCTCGAGCACCTTGTCCGCGGTCGAGCGAGCTGGCATCCCTTTGATGCAGGTCTTGCGGCAAGTTGAAAGCGAAACGGCGAGATTTCCCTTTATCGCCCCCGACTATGCCGAGGGTGGGCGCGCGGCAACGCAGTACCTGATCGACACAGGCGCGCGGAACATCGCCTTCATCGGAGGCCTGGATGGCGCTGAAGTCACACAGGAAAGACTGTCTGGCTACATTGGTGCAATGAAGCGCAACGGCTTGCAGCCTATTGTGAAGACAGGGAAATCCAGTCGGTCATTTGGGCATGAAGCAACGATCAGCCTTTTTACGGAGCATCCGGAGTGCGACGCCGCAGTTTGCTTTAATGACCTTGTTGCTTTTGGGATGATTAATGCCTGCCATGAAACTCAGGTGAAGATTGGCACGGAGTTTCAAATCGTCGGTTTCGACGATATCAAGGAAGCCTCGGAATGCTGGCCAGCACTGTCGACGGTACACTGCGGCGTCTCTGAGTTTGGCGAACAAGTGGCGGACACTGTTTTGCTATGGCTGCAGGATGGAGTTTCGCCGGCACAGCAAGCGCGCACTTCCACGCGCTTGGTTTTGAGGCAAACCACGAAAGACAAAGAATAGCCAAAGGCAATACAGGCCATTGTTAAGTGGCGCTTGTTTTAAATGTTGGAAGGGTCTGGTTTGTCAAAAATAGCTTCAATGCGTATGGATGATGCCGATAAAGTCATTTGAATTCCGCTCGGGTCCCAAAGGCAGTGCTGGGTTCTGAGGTGGCTGCAAACCGGTCAGATAAAAGCCCCCACAATCCCGTGGGGGGCTTTCACGCTTTGTATGATCAATTCGCTTATGGCCTTGTCGGTTAGTTAGCCGATAGCTGGGCTGACCCAAAGACGGTTTACTTGCGCATAATGCCATAATTTGCGTTGGGCTAGCATTGAACCTGGGGGATGTGCTCGACCCTGGATGAACCGACGGGGATCATTCGCACAACTTTGTCACAGGGATCAAACAGTACATACAGGTCTGCGTTGCCACCTAGATAAAGCGCTTCCAGCGGTCCGAAATTTTCGTTTATGTCAGTCACCATTACAGGCCGTGCGGAAAGGTCGAGGACTTTTGGAGCAAGAAATCCGTGCAGCCCGTCCTGGCGAAGGTCCGGTCCCAACAGAAAGACTTCAGCGCTCAACACGAGCAATAGGACCAAGAACAGCATTCCATCGATAACCAACGCCTTCCCGATGTGTTGCTTAGATGGGCGCAACAATTCGGGAAGATAGTCGTCCAATGAAAACAGGTTTGCGAGCATTACCAACGCGACGACTGCGCCCAAGATGATTGTAAGAATTCTGCCGCCAGAAAAGTCTAGTGGAACAGTGATTGCCAGAACGATCGCAGCAACGGCAACCCATTGGACTCTCTCATTGGCAATGATGTCTCCAAGCGTAGTTTTCCCAATTCTTACGGGTTTAATTTTTTTGCCTAGCATCCGAAGTCTGGGGCGACCGTTTGCCCAAGATTTCAACGCCCCGCGCCAGTTTTCTACAAAGTGAAGCGGCCCCAGAATTCCCAGAAGGACAAGAAAGGTCAGAACAAACTCTGTCACCCGTGTGCTCGCATCCACACCGATATCCACCACGCGAACGCCAATCTGCCCCCAGTATTCTCGCCACAGAAAACCGGTGACCGCAGCAATGAGGCCAGCTGCTGGAATTAACCCGAGCAGTGCCTGAAACATAAAGTTCAGTCTCTCCTTGGCTGAAGCAGCGAGTTCCGGCGCGGTAGCTTTGAGAACATCGATAGTGGTGTCGACCGGAAGGTAAGACTTCCCATGAAGAACTTCGGAAATCGCCTCTTGTACTTCCGCGGGTTCTGCATCTCTGCCCACATACCCCAAAGCGCCGGCTTGAATCGCGAGGATTACCCGGTCGTGGGGCGGATCACCTGGGCTAAGCGCTAGTATCTTGAGGTCCGGGAGAGTTGTTGACGCGTATGAAATAACGTCCACGCTGCGCAGGCCCTGAAGCATCACGTCGACCAGAAGCAATTCCGGTTGCGTGCGATCAAGGATTTGCTTTGCTGTTCTCAAATTATAGGCACGCCAGCAATCTCAATACCTTCTGGGTGGGTCGCCAGTTCTTGGACAGTCGCGCGAGCTTCGTCCGGCGCGACCAAAATCATATGAACTGAATCCATTGTTCCGAACTCCTGATTGTCGCTGTGAGGGGGGGTGTGCGGTTTCATGGTGACCGATCGCAAAGCGGTTGGGCCGCTGATTGGAATTCATATGGTGGGAGTAGTGGTTTTGAGCGCTTGTGTATGAGCGTGCGCCCAATTAGCAGGGACACATCCCAATGCCGATCCCAAGACGAGGGCATTGGCAAAGAAGACACCATCAAACCGGGATGCGGCGATGTTTCCGGGCTGCTGAACAGCCGTACCTGTAACGATTGTCGACCAGTCATGCAGATACAACGCGAACAGAACAGACAGGCCCACAGGCGTAACGATGAGGGCTGTTCCAAGGCAGATCAAACCGTGACCGAGTAAGGCTCGTGGCGTCTGTCCTCTGAGCACGAAGGCAGCTATGGCCGCAAAAATGCCGAGAGCGAAAACTAAGTCCATTGGAAAAGCCAGATCACCCGAGACAGAGCGTGCGACGGCCGAGATAAGAGGCAACAGGATGAAAGTGACGAGCCCTGCGGCAAGAAATCCGGTGAATGTTTCAGGTAAAGCGCGCGAAAACAGAAAGTTCCCGCGTTCTTTTTGATGGATCGGAATAAGCCCGGCCGGAGAAACCTGACCGAACTGCGCTGCAACACAGTTGGTCATGGCGCTTGTTGAACCTGTGTCGCGCGCGTGTTGTACTGGAATTTGGCCGAAGGGTATCGATGGATGCGCTGATTTCGAAACCCGATAGTTGCAAGCTACTGAAAACTGAGCAGTCCGTTCCTAAATCGGAAGGGTTAGATTTCCGCCTGCATGTCAGGTTAGACCGACGGATCCACCGTGATATCAGGAGAGCACATGTCTGCTTTTGACCAAACCGCTTCGTCCCTCACCAAAGCTTCGGATTTGCTGGTCGCAGCGCTCGAGGCGGAGGGCGTTGAGTATGTTTTCGCCGTCCCAGGTGAGGAAAACCTGGATGTGCTGGAGTCTTTGAGAACGTCCAAGATTGAACTTGTTCTGACCCGTCACGAACAGGGCGCAGCGTTCATGGCAGCGACATATGGGCGTTTGACAGGAAAAGCTGGCGTCTGCATGGCAACATTAGGTCCCGGCGCCACAAATTTTGCCACACCCGCCGCCTACGCGCATTTAGGTGGGATGCCGCTGGTTATGATCACGGGCCAGAAGCCGATCAAAAAATCGAAGCAGGGCCAGTTTCAGATCATTGATGTGGTGGGTCTGTTCGACCCGATTTGCAAGATGTCCAAGCAGATTGTGCACGGCAACACTATCCCCTCGTTAATTCGCGAAGCGTTTCGCGTCGCGCAAGAGGAGCGTCCCGGTGCCGTTCTGTTGGAACTTCCCGAGGATATAGCGGCCGAAGATACCACCGAGTTGGTCCTGCAACCCCATCCGCGCTACTACGCCGTGGCTGGTGACGCGGTTCTGAATGAGGCGGCCGAGATGATCCGCTTGGCTAAAATGCCTTTGCTTTTGTTGGGGGCGGGAGCCAACCGAAAGCATGCTCGCCGCGCACTCAGCCAGTTTGTGAATGACACGCAGATTCCGTTCTTTGACACGCAGATGGGCAAAGGCGTAGTAGACGAGCGGTCCGATCTGTTTTTAGGAACGGCGGCGTTGTCCGATGGGGACTACCTGCACTGCGCCATCGAAAGGGCCGATCTGATCATCAACGTGGGCCATGACGTGGTGGAGAAACCTCCTTTCTTCATGAAGGAAGGTGGAACCAAAGTGATCCATGTGAACTACAAGGCCGCGCAGGTTGATCAGGTCTATTTCCCGCAAGTCGAGGTTGTCGGCGATCTGGCGCAATCCATCGAACGGTTGGGCGATAAGCTTGGTGGCCCACTGGATTTTGACCGCAGCTATTTCGAGAGGGTCAAGCAGGAAACCGACGTGCACATCTCGGCAGGAGCAGATGATCCACGCTTCCCGGTGATCCCACAGCGGTTTGTGGCGGATACACGCAAAGTCATGCGTGACTGCGATATCATCGCGCTGGACAATGGCATCTATAAAATATGGTACGCGCGAAATTATCAGGCCTACCAGCCCAATACAGTCCTGCTGGATAACGCACTGGCCACGATGGGAGCCGGCCTTCCCTCAGCCATGATGGCGGCCAAACTTTATCCTGACCGTCGCGTCATGGCGATATGTGGCGACGGTGGTTTTATGATGAACAGTCAGGAAGTTGAAACGGCCGTTCGCTTGGGCCTCAATCTGGTTGTGACGGTGCTGAACGACAGCTCGTACGGGATGATCCGCTGGAAACAGTCTCACGCCGGGTTTGAAGATTGGGGGCTGGAGTTCAAAAATCCTGATTTTGTGCAATATGCCAGAAGCTATGGTGCGACCGGCCACCGGGTAGAGCGAACTGAGGATCTGGTCCCCACCTTTGAGCAAGCGTTTGCAGTGGGTGGCGTCCATCTCATCGATGTACCTGTTGATTATAGCGAAAACCAACGCGTGCTGATTGATGAACTGGCGGAAAAAGTCTGCCTAATCTGATCCGTTTTTTGAAGGTTGGTTAGAGCAACTTGGCTGGAGGTTGGCCGGGCGGTATGTGACCGCTCGTTTCTTTACATCGTCGATTAGTGAAGCTCAGCTATATGTCTCTGGAGCTTTTCGTAAGCTGGGCCATTGTTTCGGGCAATGACCGTAAATCACGAACGCGTCATTCTCTGCGGCCAGTTTCATCAACCGTTCTGCGCTGGCATTTGCCGCAGCCTCGTTCCAAGCCCCCAAGAACTTCTCGTCAATTTCTTCTGCTCTTGAAATTGCGTCGCTGGTCAACATCACCGCTTGTGATGGTAGTTCAACCAACAGTGCGATCTGGCCCGGCGAATGACCTGGCGCTTCCAACACCGTTAGCCCCGGTCCGACGCGAACATCGCCCTCAATCTGAAGATAATCACACGAAGGCCAATCTATCGGTTGCGCGTTACCCCAGTACAGCGGTTTGGCGAGTTTGCGTTCCTTGGCAGAGATCAGGATCGGTGCCTCTGGAAATGCATGCAACCCGCCCACGTGGTCGATGTGGGTATGCGTGCAAACATGAAGTGTGACATCTTCGGAGGTTAACCCCAGCTTTGCCAACTGTGCTGCAGGTAGGTTGTCTGGTGTGCACCCAAGCACCTCGCCAAACTCATCCAATCGATCTTCTTCGGAAGCAGATTGGGCATTCTTAGCGTATTTTTCCGGGAGGCCAGTGTCGACAAGGATCGTTTCATTTTCATCCGTTTGTATAGCAAAGCCCGAAATGCCGATTATGCGACCGTTGGAGTGAACTTGGAACAAACCGTAATCCAACACGGCAAGGCTCACCGGTCGACCTTTGATAAAACCTTCAGCTTGCACTCGGTCTCTCCTCCGTTGTCCGGCAAGAACTTGGCGCACGCTTCGAAAGTGATTGCGCATACGCAATTACGATACCAAATGGATGGCGGGGTGCCTCCCTGGGTAGTCAATCTAGCCGACCCACAGTTAGTACCACAGAAAGATTCAAAAGTGTTCGCTTGGCCGTGTGCCGTTGTTGGTTATGCGTGCTAGCTTTGCGGTAACGACGGGGCAACGGTATTGACCAACGACAAGAAACACGATCCGCTGGATGAACTACTACGCGCTCGACTTCGCATTCCGGTTGGCGCTGACCTGAGGCTAAGGGCGCTATGCCAGTTAATGAAGGGCGTCGACTGGATCAGTCGCACAGCGACCGGCCAAGCGTTTTTTGCATTGAACGAAACAGAACGAATTCTGTTGGAACTGGATGAACGTACTGGGCACGACTTGGTACGAGCGGTGCTTGCGATGAATGGGGGAACTGTTGTCAAAGCCCACGGTCTTGAAAACATTCCAGCCAGCGGCCCCGTCATCATTGGATCGACACATCCAATCGGCACTTTCGATTTTTTGGCACATGCGGGAGCTCTGCTTGACCACCGATCAGACTTGAAAGTCGTCGCCGGTCGCGAGGCCGAGCGGTTTCTTGGGCGCGATTTGATCGTACCGGTGGACTTGGACCGACAGGACAAGGTGCTGACAGCGCGCCAAACTCGGGCCGGCATGTTGGCGCATTTGGAACAGGAGGGTGCGTTGCTGGTATTCGGCTCGGGCCGTGTGCCAACGTTGAAAGACGGACTTCTGATCGAGCCGCAATGGCGAACCGGGGTTACTCGTGTTTCCGCAGAAAGCGGAGCGCCGATTGTACCGGCCTCGGCGAACATGCGTAATTCGCGGCACTACTACCGAACTCGACGATTGGCGGCACTACTCGGTGGGGGAAACGACGAGTTCGGACGCAGGGTGGCATCGTTGAGGTACGTGTCCGAGCTGATTGCTAAACTAGGTGGAACCTACGATGTGTATTACGGCCCAATTCAACCTGCGGGAACAGCACCGGACCTGCTGAAAGAGTTATCAGAAGGATTGGTGCCTGGTCTCTACAAATCCTAGGGCACTACAGCAGGGCGAAAGAAAAGATCGGTCAGCACCATGGGTTGTGGGTGTCACAGAGAGTTAGGTCGCGCGTTAGTTTTAGCCTAAGACTAAAGCTGATCTGGTAGGACAAGCCTACGTTCGGGTTTCGTAACCAATACAGAAATTCGCTTCCGTCCAGTCCTCCGTCTACAACAACTTCAGGCAGGAAAGATTTCTGGCTAGCAGAGCCTCATTCAAGCTGACACGCACCGCCGCTCCGGCCGAATGGCGCGAACTTGACGCAGCATATGGGGCTGCTTTACTGGCCTAGCTGAGATTGGTTCGAATTTGTCAGCCGGCACTCAATCAGGTTCTGGCTGTTCTAACGCTTCCTACTTCGATTTCTCTGTTGCGTTCGGATGATGCAATTGCCGCGAAAACGATGGCCAATGACCTCAGGTTGTTTCTTGCAGAAACTGTAGGCTCTCGATTGTTTTCGATTGCACAAAGAAGCTCTCCCATTGCGCCACGAAAACCGTCGTTGAACCATTGTCCGTTGAGCGCTGGGCGCGCGATGCCATGCGCCGTCTCAAGCGTTACAGATTGTGTCGAAAGATCCGGCCCGTCTGATGTCAGACTGCCGGTCGTGCCCGCCACGTATGTTGTGTCTCGAGGGCCATAAGGCACGCCCCCGTCAAAAACCAAGCTTGCTTGTCCTTGGTCCAAACGTACCAATGCCTGCGACATCAAAGGGACTTTGTTTGCCTGGCCGCGCGCAGTAGTAGCGGTTGCAAATACGCTTTCGGCCCTGTCTCCGACCAGGGACGTAAGAAAGTCGAACCAATGCACCCCAAAATCGTAGAGTATCAGGTGGTCAATCTCGTCAAACGGAGTAACTGCAGTCCAGCCGTGATCCCAGTGAATTGAGATGTGGGCAGACAGAACATCGCCGATCAATCCGGCTGAAACCGCCTCGCGCATCCAGGACAGGTGCGGAGCCCAGCGACCATTTTGGTTTACCGCGAGTTTCACACCCTGATCATCCGCCAGCTTCACAAGGTCATTGCCCTGATCAAGGTCGGTAACAAATGGCTTCTGGCTAAGCACGTGTTTGCCCGCTTGCAAGGCAGCTTTGATAATTGGCACACGATGTTCTGGGTGGAGGGTGATATCGATAACGTCAATCTCACGATCTGCAAGAAGTGCCTGCCAGTCATCTTCGATGCGGGCAGACGGACAGTACTCAGCGGCCTTTTCCTCGGCCTTCGCGCGCGTCCGGTTCCAGATTGCGGCGACGTCCCAGCCGGCCGTTCGGTAGGCATCAAGATGGCTTGCAGAAATTCCGCCCGTACCAATTACCCCGATCCGGGGCCTGTAGTGCTGAGGCATCGGCGGCGTATACGGTAAGTCCGGGGCAGGGACGTCGCGCTGCTTGGCCGATTTCAAAGCATACTGGTCCGTGCCAGCACTGTCGCCACTCATTGTATCAACCGAAGTGTTTGTTTTTCGAGTGCCGAACGACGCGCAGTATCGACGATCCGCTGCGCAGTCAGACAAAGGGCGGGATCCAACGGCCCAGCGACCGGGATTCCATTGGAAATGCAGCCAAGCACGTATTCGATCGCATTTCGTTCGCCAACTGGAAGCGGGGTCACTGGTAACTCGTGCCTTTCAGGTCGGGTACGGGTCTGAACTGTTAGATGGCTGGCATAATCAGGCGATGAAATGGTGCCATCTGTGCCCACAAAGACAAATCCACAGGTTGGCTGAGGCTGCGTGGTCCACGGGTCGGTGAAGGTGCCCCAGCGTGTTTCCATTTTGGATAGTCCGGTTTCATAACGGCAAACGGCAATGGCATGCTGGTCGACTTCGATACCGGGTGTTTCGTCAACCGTACATGTGACCTCGATCGGCGCTCTTCCATCCATGTACCAGGTTCCAAGCGTCGCTCCGTAGCCAAGATAATCTAACAATGATCCACCACCAGATGCACGCGTATACCACCAGGAGTTCGGTTTCTGACGCTCAACCTCCTCGGCGGTTACTTCAACTTTGTCGGCCAGATGGTACAACGGTCCCCGATTTCCGTCGTAGAAATGAACTTCACGCAAATCGCCGATCATCCCCTCATCAATCAACCGTTTGGCCGTCACGTGGCTTTCAACCCATCGCAAAGGCCAGTTGATAATCAGCTGTTTGCCTGTTTCGTTCATCGCTGCCATCATGCGGCGCGCATCATCCGCGGATGCAGCAAAGGGTTTTTCGACAAAAACATGCAGGTCATGTGGGGCCAACCTTTCAGTAAATTCCGCGTGCTGAGCTGTCGCTACACACAGAAGTGCCATGTCGTAAGGACCCGCTGCCATGCATGTGTCGAAGTCCGTAAACACCCGATCTTCGGGAATGTCGAAAGCCGTCACTGCCGCCTGCATTTTATCCCGATCCGGATCGAAGACTGCGGCGATTTCAGCGTCAGGATGATCGTGCACCATCCGCAGTAAATCACCCATGTGCATGTGATCGAAACTGATGCCGACGATCCGGAATTTTGCCATTGGAAACCCCCTTAGCGTGTGCCGGTGATCCTGACGTAGAGTGCGGTAACTGCGAGGATGATCAGTCCAAACAGAGCTGTACGTGCACCTTCCGGCATCTGCATCAAAGTTAACATAGTATCCAGCACACGCAGAATTAATGCTCCCACAATCGCACCTGCGAAACTACCACGGCCTCCGAAAATCGACGTGCCGCCTATCACTGCCGCAGCGACTGAAGGCAACAACAACGGATTGGCGAGGCTCAGCGAGGTTTGGCGGATCATGCCGAGATAGAGCAAACCAGCCAGCGCAGCGATTAAACTGGAAAGCACGTAGAGCGCCAGGTAGACCTGCCAAGCTCGAACCCCGGATAGTTTGGCAGCCTGTTCGTTGGAGCCAAGTGCGAACAGCAATCGGCCAAATCCGGTATAGCGCATGAGCCACAGGATAAAGAGTGCGAAGGGGATGAACACGAATAGACCATTCGGCATCCCCGCCGTTCGGCCTGTTCCGAGCCAGGCAAGAAAAGTGGGGATTTCTGTTCCTGCATTTATGACCAACCGTTGATAGACCTGCAGGCATCCCGTGGCGATTAATCCTGTTCCAAGGGTCATGATCAATGGATGGACCCGGACCAATCCCACTCCGATGCCATTTACTACGCCAACAACAAGGCCAGCGGACAGCGCGATCAATACTGCAGGCGTGACGCCCCAGATCGCACTCAGCGTTGCGCAAACGAAAGCTGATACGGTGGCAACCACCCCTACGGACAGGTCAATGCCGGCCGTTAGCATTGTTAGCACCTGGCAGGCGGCAAGCATGGCCAGCGGAATTGCGAACTTGATTAGATTGCCGACCCAAAAGGTTGATATCAGCCCATCCCGTCCGGCCCGGACCGGGGTGACGATACCGGGTCGCAAGACCTCGAGTACAGCGATCATCAAGAACAGGAAGACCAACAACGGGATGATCGGATTATCACGCAGATACCGACCAAAGCGGGCCATCGGCGGGTCTGTGGCGTCCATACTCATCGGCGGGCCCCTTTTAGTGAAGCCGCCGTGCCCAGCATAACAACGAGAACCATAATTGTGCCTTCAATAATGGTGGTCACATTTGGATCGACGGCCAGCAATGTCAGGATCGTTCGAATGATCCGCAGAATGAAAACGGCGATAATGGGTCCAAGCAGCCCGCCTTTACCACCACCTAGCACGACGCCGCCAAGAACCACCGCGGCGACAGAGGCCATGAGGTATGGGCCCGGTACCGGTTCGCCAATTCCGGTCAGGGCGGCCAGACTTAATCCACCCATGGCACAAAACAGACCGCAAAGCGCGTAGGCAGCAATCTTCGTTCTTCCGACCGCAACGCCCGAACGGAAGGCGGCCAACTCGTCTGACCCGGTTGCATAGATCGAAAGGCCAAGTTTGGAGCGCCGGATCGGCAACCAGACCGCCGCGATGCCCAAGACGATAACGACAAGCGCCTTTGGCAGCCCGTCGAACAGAAAAGGACCGCGGATTGCCTGCTCCAGCCAGTCTGCTGTCGCGCCGCCGGGTGTCTCGAGGATCAATAGCGCAACGCCTTCCCACACAAAAAGCATGGCGAGTGTCACGACGATGTCGGGCACCCGCGTTACCACGATCAGAAGGCCATTAATCAGCCCCATCAAAAGACCAACGCCCAGAACGATAAACAGGGCTGGTACACCGGCCATACGTTCCATCAATACGGCAGCAGTCACAGCGCATACGGCCATCATAGATGCGACGGACAAGTCGATGCCTCCGACGATTACGACGACAGCCATACCGGCAGTTGCGAAAGCAAAGGGCAGGGCGGCGCGGGCGATACTCTCCAGCCCAGACGCTCCGAATGTGGGTTGTATCAATTTTGTGATGGTCAGAAGGATCACAAGAAGGACCACCAGCCCTGTGACCCATGCGTGTTTTCGGATAGGCCCATTCACGCCGCGCCCTCCGTTTCGGTCAGACCATAAGCCGCCCGCATCAGTGTTTGTTCATCGGCGTCGGCCGCGTCTATCACGTCGACAACACGCCCGTTGAAGATCACTACTGCACGGTCACAGGCCAGCGGGATTTCCTCCAACTCAGATGTGTAGAATAGAACCGCCGCGCCCTGATCCGCCAACTCTCGCACCAAGGGGTATATTTGGCGTTTTGTGCGCACATCGATGCCGCGGGTTGGGTCGAACAACAGCAAGGTTTCAACACCTGTCGCCAGCCAGCGGCCAATGGTGACCTTCTGCTGATTGCCGCCGGAAAGTCGTTGCACTTCGCCTTGGGCGCGTGTGTCGATCTGCAGTTTCTCGACCGCATAGGCGACCCGGTTACGCTCGTGACGGAGTTTTATCGGCCCCCAGTTTTTGATGCGGGCTGAGAATGGCAAAGCGATATTTTCTTTCACTGACCGTTGCGCCAACAGGGCATCGGAACGATCGCCCGGTACAAAGGTCAGCCCGGCGGCAATGGCGTCGGCGGGATGGGAAAAACTAACCGGCTGCCCGTCCACTTTCATGGATCCTGACGTTGGCCGGTCAAAGCCTGCCAAAACCTCGAAAAGCTCGTCTTGCCCCTGACCTTCCAGTGCCACGACTCCCAATACTTCACCGGGGTACAAGTCGAACGAAACGTCCGAGAAACTGGGCTCAAACGCCAGCGACTGTACGTTTAGGCGGGGTGTCTTTGTTTGCGGTCCATTTGCTTTGAGAACCGCACGCTTTCCGATGTCTATCTTTTGTCCCAGCATCAACTCGACAACGCGTTCTTCTACGCCGGGTTCGATGTCGAGATCCCCAACGGACATGCCGTCTCGCAAAACCGTGGCCCGATCGCACAACTCGGATATCTCAGTGAAGCGGTGGGAAACATAGATCACACCCATGCCGTCATCTGCTTTGCGTCTTACGGTCTTCAAAACACGTTCAACCAGATCCGTAGGCAGTGCAGCCGTCATTTCGTCCAGCAAGAGAACGTCAGGTTCAAGCGCCAGTGCGCGTGCCAAATCAAGGATGCGAAGTGTAGCGAGAGGCAGGTCGCCAATCATCGCTGACAGCTTCAGGTCTTCGATGCCAAGCTCGGAAACCCAGTCTCGGAACCGATCGACCGGTGTGTCGGTCAGCCTGAGATTATCGGACACGTCGAGATCAGGAATGAGCGACGGTTCCTGATAAACCGGCACCAGGCCGGAGCGGCGCGCCTCGGCAGGGCTTCCGACAAGTGCTTGTTTACCTCGGATTAATACCTGGCCAGCATCAGGTCTTAGAGCGCCTGTAATTATTTTGACAAACGTGGATTTGCCGGCGCCATTGGCGCCCATCAGGGCGACGATCTCGCCTTCAGCGACCGTAAGATGGGCGTTGGTTAAGGCATGTACAGCGCCAAAACTTTTGGCGACGTCAGACGCGTCGAGAAGTGGTGTGCTGTTCATGTAAGCCCTTGAATACTAAGTGTATTGGATTTGCCTTCCGCCCAGCTAAGGGCGGAAGGCCAGTCATTTGGGATCAGCCTTCGCCGGGTCCCTTGCAGTCGATGATTTGTTCCATTGTGTAGTCGGTCCAGCCGGGAACGGTCACAGAAACCGGCCACTCAGGGTCCAGATTTGGATTCTGTGCTGCCTTGATCGTTTCTCGGCCCGCATCTGTCGCGTTTTCCCAAAGCACGGGGTCGACAAGCACTGTTTTACTCTCAGGGGCTTCGCCGTTCAGTATGTCCACCGCCAAAGCAATGCCTGCACCACCGACGGAACCGGGGTTTGTCACCGCTGCACCATTCAACCCTTCAACTTCGGTCAGGTACTGAACGAAGCCCGCATTGTCCGCACCGACGATCGGTACCAAAGGCGCGCCGGATTCAGTAAACGCGTCGACAATTACATTGTCGATGCCGCTGGTCCAGACACCGTCAAACGGGATGCCAGTGGCAAGGAAATCAAAGATCTGTTGCTTGCCCTGATCCTGCTGCCATCCAGTGAAGACTTCGTGCACTACGTTGACGTCGGGGTGTTCAGCAAGCGCGCGTTTAAATCCGTTGTCGCGGTCTGTATCGGCGGACACACCTGCGATGCCGCGCATATAAACAACATCACCTTTGCCACCGAGCTGTTCAAACAGCCACTTGGCACCAAGGTAGGCATATTCTTCTTGGTTGTTTGAAAGAATATACGCGCCATCAGCCGAAACGCCTGCATCTACGGCAACAACGACGATGTCCTGCGCCATCGCTTTTTCAAGTGCCGAATTCAAAGCGTCAGGATTTGATGGGTTCAACACAATTGCATCAACACCCGCTTCGATCAGATTGTTGATGTCTTCCAGTTGCCCGGCTGAATCCGTGTTTCGGTGCGCGACGATCAGGTTTGTGACATCGCCTTCAACCAAGGCCTGTGCACGCATCGCGCAGATCATCTGTTCACGCCAGCCGTTGCCCTGAACGGTGTTGGAGACGCCGATGGTGTATTGCTTGTGGCCGTCCGCAATCGCCACCGTTGAAAGAGATGCAGAAACTGCTATTGCAGCAACGCCGTAAAGTAGGTTTTTCATTTCAGTTTCCTCCCAGTTTTAGTCATTTCAAATTTGATAATTTCTTCATTTGATGAACGGTGACAGGACATCCCGGGCCAGTAGGAAGCCTCGCTTCACCTTCTCGTCTGTTCCTTCGAACAACCTGTCCTCATGCTCGATGATGATCGAACCGTCGTATCCGACGCGGTACAGGCCGGAAAAGAAATCGGACCAGTCCACATCACCCAGCCCGCAGAGCCGCGGGATCTGCCACCCCATTCCAGTCGACATCACCCCGTTTTCATAAAGTCCATCCTGATCGACCATCACGTCCTTGGCATGGACATGAGCCATGTGAGGGCCAAATTCCTTGATGAAACGTGTTTGATCGATGAATTGCCAAATCAAATGTGAGGGGTCGAAATTCATGCCGACCGCGTCACCCCATTCCTCGAAAATCCGTCGCCAGATTCTTGGTGAGTAAGCGATGTTGTGACCCCCGGGCCATTCGTCATAGCTGAAGATCATCGGGCAGTTCTCAAAACACAGACGTACTCCTGAATTTTGAGCATGCTTGACGATTGGGTCGAAAATCTCGGTGGCGCGCTCCCAGTTCGCATCGAGGTGCAGAGTGCGGTCTCCGCCAACGAAGGTGTTGACGACCTTGATGCCCATCACCCCGGCAGCGGTGATCACCTTTCTCAGATGCCCAATAACTTCGGCCCGATGCTCTGCATCGGCGTGAAGCGGATTGGGATAGTATCCGAGACCCGATATCTCGATCCCCTGATCGGCGAGCTGCCCGACAATTTCATTGCCCTGATCGGCGGAAAGGCTGTCCACATTGATGTGGCTGGTCCCAGCATAACGTCGTTGCTCGCCACCGGATGACGGCCAGCAGGCAACCTCCATGGCGGAAAACCCATTGGCACCGGCCCAGGCCGCCACCTCTGTCAGCTGAGAGTCTTCGAATGGTGCAGTCAGCAAGCCCAGTTTCATTTCATCACCCTCAAATCTCGCTCAAATCTACCCAGCGACTCTCGCTTGCCGATTTCACGACGGCATCGCAGAAACGCATCTCGTAATGGCCGTCTTCAAACGTGGCCCAAGTGCTGGTCGGCTGGCGTCCGCCTGCGAGTACGTCGGTATAAACCGCCCGGAAAAAGTTGAAGAAGGAATCCGCGAAACCCTCCACATGCCCGGGGGGCAATGTGGCGGCTGCGACCCCAGGGCCGTTCATCAAAGTAAAGTCGCGCATCAGCGTTTGGTTCGGCCCGTCGCGGTGCCCAATGAACAGATGGTCGGGGGTTTCGCTGTCCCACGCAGCGCTGCCTTTTGCCCCGGCGATATCCCATTGCAGCGAGTTCTTTCGGCCCATGTTCACCTGAGACGTGCTCATCACGCCGCGTGCTCCGTTCACATACCGAATAAGGATCATGGCGGCATCGTCGGTTTCGATGGGCACACTCTCAGTTTCACCGGTCCCGCTGGTGAAGGTTTCTACCGAGCCGAGAGGTTTCTGGCGTTTCGGGATAAAGGTCGCCAGCTCTGCCATGACCGATGCAGCTTTCAACCCGGTGACGAAGCTGGTCAGGTCAACCCAGTGAGTTCCAATGTCACCGACCGATCGCAGCGCACCCCCCATTTCGCTTTCCAGCCGCCAGTTCCAGTCACTAGGTTTGGCAAGCCAGTCCTGATGGTAATGCCCTGTAACGAAACGGATATCACCTAAGTCCCCCGCCTGGACCATTCCGTGAGCCTGCTGGTTCAGTGGATAAAACCGAATGTTGTAGCAAACAGCTGCAACCTTTCCTGACGCATTGGCAAGGTCGACCATCTCGGCGCTTTCGGCGGACGTCATGGCAAGTGGTTTCTCGCAGATGACGTGTTTGCCAGCGCCCAGGATCGACTTCACTTGCGGATAGTGCGCGTGGTTAGGGGTCGTTACGTGCACTACATCGATGCTTTCATCCGCCAAAAGATCTTCCAGAGAGTCATAGGCGCGTGCCACGCTCATTGCTTGCGCCCGTTCCTGTCCGCGCTTTGGCGATG
Source organism: Ruegeria atlantica (assembly GCF_013032505.1). GTDB lineage: Bacteria > Pseudomonadota > Alphaproteobacteria > Rhodobacterales > Rhodobacteraceae > Ruegeria > Ruegeria atlantica_F. Next base: position 828,901 of record NZ_WQCG01000001.1, on the reverse strand, counting down.
AGCCGAGAACACCTCTTACGTCAACGCCAAGGCGCCGAAGAGCCTGAACATGGACCGTTCCTATGAAGCCGGTCCCGATCACTGCAGCGCGGATTTTCGCGATGTCACTCATGATGTGCTCCTGTCAAACAACCGAATACCCTCCGTCCACGATCAGGCATGTGCCGGTCACAAAAGCCGCAGCGTCGGATGCGAGAAACATTGCTGTTCCGGCGATATCTGCCGGGTGACCCCAGCGCGCCAAGGGTGTGCGTGCTTCGACAGCGGATGTGAAACCGGCATCTTCCCGGGCGCGTGCCGATTGCTCGGTCACGATGAATCCCGGTGCGATGGCATTTACCCGAATACCGTCTTTGGCCCAGGCAATCGCCAGTGATTTTGTCAGTTGTTCCACGCCGGCTTTTGATGCGCCATAGGCCGGGTTTTTTGGTGAGCCAAAGCGCGCATACATGGAGGCCACGTTTATGACGCGCCCTTTCGCGGCTGAAAGGGCAGGGTGCAACGCTTCGGCGCATCGAAACGATCCGGTCAGGTTTACGTTCAACACGTGGGAAAAGAACTCGGGCGCCATTTCCTCGCCGCGTCGAGTGATCGCTGCGCAATTGACCAGAACGTCAATATGGTCGCGCATGCCCGCGAATTCGTAGACTTCGTCGGTGTCGGTTACATCCAGTTGGTTGTAGGTAAAGCGGGCCGCGTCCACTTCGGCGCATTCCGGTTCCACGCCGGTAATTTCCACTGCGGCACCTGAGTCCTGAAATGCTCTGGCGATAGCAGCGCCAATGCCCGCCCGGCTGGCGCCTATCACCAGGACCTTCGCCCCGGCAAAGTCGAATGAGGCCTTCGAAGTCAACAAAGAGCCCGGCTTTTTTTGCGTTTGGGTTCGGATACCATTAGGTCCCCCATTTGGCGAAATTGCGTCTGCAATCGATTACATTTTGCGAAAAAGCAGCTTTCATATTTGTGTAATCGATTACATAATCGGCATCAGAACAGATTCGAGTCAAGCTGGAAATCGTCTGACAGGCCATGAGCAAGAAACCTAAACCCGCCACGATACAGGACGTCGCACGTGTGGCGCGGGTGTCCACAGCCACTGTCAGCCGTGTTTTGTCCAATCCCAACCTGGTGTCAAAATCAACGCGGGTCGCCGTCCTTGAAGCTATTCGGGAAACGGGTTACCGCGTCAATCAGGCCGCCCGAAACCTACGGATGCAACGGGCAGGGGCAGTGCTGATCCTTGTTCCCAACCTCGGGAAACCATTTTATTCGGGTATTCTCGCTGGTATCAGCGAGGGGTTCGCCGGGTCGGATTACGCAGTTCTTATCACCGATACCGAAAGTAACCCGTTGCAGGAGGAAACCCTCGCTGGGTATTTTCGCGACGGTCGAATTGATGGCGCCATCTCCTTGGATGGTGGAATATCTTCGGCCGCACTTCAGCAATGCGTCACATACGGAGCAGGCGACCGCATCGTATTTTTATGTGAATGGGTGGAAGGAGAGGCCTTTCCGGTAATCTCCAGCGACAATGCTGAAGGTGCGAGATTGGCGATCAGGCACCTGCATGATTTAGGCCACAAGAAAATCGCGCATGTCACCGGGCCCGACGGGAATGTTCTGACGACCGCTCGGCGTGAGGGTGTGGTAGAAGAGCGGACTCGCTTGGGTCTTCCAGCGCGGCCCGAGTGGATCATCAGAGGCGACTTCTCGCTGGAGTCCGGACATGAGGCCGCCAGACGAATACTTGCGATGGAGGAGCGTCCAACGGCGGTTTTCTGCGCTGCGGATATGGTTGCCTTTGGGTTGATTTCCGGGCTGGTGGCAGGTGGACTGAAGGTGCCCGGCGACATTTCGGTGGTGGGTTTCGACGATATCGAAATGTCGGGATCGTACGTTCCCGCGCTGACAACGATCCGACAAGACCGGCATCAACTGGGACGCCGTGCGGCAGAGATGTTGCTGGGCAAGTTGGCGAACACGGGCAAAGCTCTTCCAACGAAATCAGCGCTTCCTGTTGAGCTTGTAACACGAGCAAGTTCTGCGCCGCCCAATTAGCGAAGCCAAAATTCAGGCGCCTTTGCTATAGTCAATGAGGACGCGTGGGAAAGCAGTGAGCGATGGAGAAAGGGGAAATGAGTAATTCGACCGCACCCATTGGCTCCGAATTTGCCGTTCGGGACTATTCCCTGACCGGTGACAGCACGCGTCAAGCGATAGAAACCGGTCTGTCGGCGGCAGAGTGGTACCACAGCGAGGTTCCTCGAAAGAAGCTGAAATCGCTTATGAAGCGCCGGGATGCTCCGGCCATACGTGACACAGTGATCTGGATTTCCTTGCACATTATTTTTGCGGCTGGTGGCCTGTACTTCTGGGGCAGCTGGCTTTGCGTGCCTTTCTGGTTTGCATACGGTGTCGTGTATGGTTCGGCATGCGACAGCCGTTGGCACGAATGCGGACACGGAACGGCCTTTCGAACCCGATGGATGAACGACGTCGTGTACCACATCGCGTCCTTCCAGATCATGCGGAACCCGGTCAATTGGCGCTGGAGCCACGCACGACATCACACCGATACGCTCATTGTTGGCCGCGATCCGGAAATAGCGTGGATGCACCCGATCAGCCTCGTCCTGAAGGCGCTTGCGTTTGTGGGGATTGTCGAGACCTGGACTTCGCTTAAAGTTCTGATGCGAAATGCGATGGGGAACTTGTCGCAAGAAGAGCGGGATTACATTCCGGAAAGCCAGTGGCCCAAAGCGGTCTTTTGGGGGCGGGTTCACATTGCAATCTACGCCGCTGTTTTGGTGGTTTCACTTGTTTTGTTTGTCTCTGGGGCCGGATGGAATTCTCTGATCCCAATTCTCTTGATTGGGGGGGCTCGGGTCTATGGGTGCTGGCATTTTGTAATGACGGGGCTGCTTCAGCATGGAGGATTGGCAGAGAACGTTCTTGATCACCGGTTGAATTCCCGAACGCTGTATATGAACCCGATCAGCCGTTGGGTTTACTGGAATATGAACTACCACATTGAGCATCATATGTTCCCGATGGTTCCGTATTATGCGCTCCCAGAGCTTCATGAACTGATCAAGGATGACCTGCCGCCGCCGAACACTTCGATTTGGGACGGCTATAGGGAAATGATGGGTTCCGTCATGAAGCAGCGCGTTGACCCGAACCATGCCATTCGAAAGACGCTCCCGCCGACGGCCCGTCCTTATCGGGAGCATCTGCATAGGGCAGTTCCCGAGCGAAATACGGAAGTAGAAATCAGTGATCGGGGAGGAACATAATGCCTTGGGTTGACGCATGTGCCGTAGACGATGTTGATGAAGAAGACGTTATCCGTTGGGATCACGAGGATCGAACGTACGCAATTTATCGTAGTTTGAACAATGAGTTCTTTTGCACCGATGGTCTCTGTACGCACGAGCAAGTGCATTTATCGGGCGGTCTTGTGATGGGCTATGAGATAGAGTGCCCCAAGCATAATGGACTATTCGATTATCGCTCAGGAAAAGCTCTCAGAGCGCCGGTGTGTGAAGACCTCGGCACCTACGAAACCAAAGTAGAGAATGGTCGTGTAATGGTGTTAGTTTAATGATTTATCGGGTTAGGAGCGGTTTGTGATCGACCTGTCCGCAACGGGTATTCGGCTTTCCTTCGATTTGCAGTTGGGGTTGATTGAGAGCTTCAGTGTGAATGACGGTGACGCAGAGATTTCGCCACTGCATCGCGCACCCTGGGTCGGGACAAACGAAGTTATGCCCAAAGGCATAGCACCTCATCTGGAAAAGTTGGGCGGTGATTTTTTCTGCGCTCCATTCGGGTCTACCGAAGGAGCATCGCCTCTGCATGGGTGGCCGCCTAACTCATGTTGGGTGCTTAAAGAAAAGACAGGCAGTTATCTGCGTGCTGAGCTCGAAAAAACGGTCTTTGGGGCAAAGCTTCAGAAAGAGATTACTGTGCATCCGGGGCATCCATTCGTCTACCAGCGCCACACGTTCATTGGTGGCGAGGGGTTAGTGCCGGTTGCAAATCATGCCAATGTATCTTTGCCCTATGGCGGGATCATTCAAACCTCTCGAAAGCAATGTTGGAGGACACCCAAGGCTGCGCAGGAAGTTGATCCGGCATTGGGCTATTCAGCACTTCGATATCCGGCTGAAAGCCGAAGCTTGACATCATTTCCCGGTAAAGAGGGCGATGTGAACTTGTCCATTTACCCATGGTCTCCACAGAGTGAGGATTTTGTCGTTGGATTGGATTCACCTGACGAGAAATTAGGATGGACCGCAGTCATTCGTCCCGTGGAAGGCGACGTTTTCCTGTCACTTAAATCGGCTCAAGCATTGCCTATGACAATGCTGTGGCATTCGAACGGTGGTCGATATTATGCTCCTTGGTCGAGCCGACACTTCGCCTGCCTCGGGATCGAGGAGGGCGCCGCCTTGCCCATTCTGGGGACTGGCGAAGACAGTTTTCCAAAAATGCGTGGTGCCATTCACCTGGATCCTCATCGCCAAGTTGAGATCATCCACGTCATCGGTGCGCTCCGTTGGCGTAGGGGAGCCAGGGTAAAATCCGTCGAAACTCTGGAAAACCAACTTCTGATCCGAAGCACTGAGAATGAAGAGTATCTCGTGCCGTTCGATGTGGATGCCCTGAGTCTTTGAGCGGATTGGCCGCTTTGGTGGTTATTTTCCGAACTTCGGTGAACTTCTAAACTATACCCAAATCGGCAATAGAACTTGGTTCGGCGAAGTTCGCCTTTTTTGGTTCTGAGTTTCACAGAAGCCTTTCTTGCAAGGTCAACAATAGGCATGGTCCAGACTATGAAACTGGAGTTCCAAAGCAAGCGTCTTCATTTCCGCCCTCTCGTTGAGAGCGATATTGATATTGAGGTGGCACTTTGGACTGACCCCAAGGTCGTTCGTTTCATTACGGGCGAGGTCTCCACTGTCGAAGAAATCCGCGAACTAATGCCCGTCGTGACAATGCGCGCTGGTAGCGGTTGCATTGGCATTTGGTGTTTGATTGAGAAAACCACAAACGAAAAAATTGGCCACGCGGCACTTCTCCCGCTCCCGACCGACGCCGAGGACACAGAGTTTGAATTGCTCCAGAGTGATCAATGGCCAGATCGAGATATTGAGATTGGCTTCGTCCTAAAGCGGTCAAGGTGGGGTGCAGGATATGCGACAGAAGCTTGTGCTCGCCTCGTTGAATTCGCCTTTCTGGAGTCTTCAATAGAAACTATTTTCGCAACGACTGATCATCAGAATTTCGCTTCTCAAAACGTTTTAAAGAAGTGTGGGTTTCAGGATTTAGGCCTTATTTGCGCTTTCGCGGGCCACTATCCTGGATTCAAGATTGAGCGCCAAAATTGTTAAGCCCTTGGCGTTTGTCTGAAACAGGATTGCTTGATTTGAATTGCCGGTTAAGTACGCAAAAGTGAGGCATAGCTTTGCGACTTTTCTCAAAAGGTTTGTTAGATTTTCTAAGATTATTCCACGTTCTGGAACAAGTTGACCGCTAGTTGTTCAGCGTAACTGAGCCAATACATCTTCCGCGGCCCTTAATCCTTCTAGGTGGGCTCCACTGACCGAGCATTGTTGGTTAGGATGCGTCGCTTCCCCAGCGAAGTGCACCCGGTCAGCATGAGGCCGTCGTAGGACAGTGCGTCGGTTGTGGCCGCCTGGCTTGGCTCCAGCGTAAGAACCGCGCACATAAGGTTCATTCCGCCAGGCGGTCGCGTACCCTTTGATGAAGTCCTTTCTGATGGCTGTGCCAAAGAAGCCAACCAGTGTCTCGAGCCCGTGTTCTATGGCACTTTCTGGTCCTGCTTTCTGCAAGTCTTTGGAAAGGCTTCCAGAACTTTCAAAGCTGGTTAGGCCGGTGTTTGAGATGTTGCAAAGAAAACCGCCACCACGGGCCACGCCCGACGCGTCGGGTTCTAAGTGGTATGTCAGCCAAGTATCGGATTGCACAGGCAACGCATTGGGTTGGAAAAGTAGCCCCGCGTGATTGTAATCGCCCATTGTGATGAGTTCGAGCGCTGCCCGCCGGTCGGGTTCGAGCGGGGGATCAAAGCGAATGATGTCTTCGGCCAGAACCCCAACGGAAGCTGTTACGACCACGGTGCGAGCTTTAATGTTGCCCTTCGCCGTCGCTATGTGCACGCCATCCGCGAAAGATTTTATTTCTGTGACTGGGGTGTCCAGCCTGATTGGCAGACCCCGTGCAGTGCATGCAATGAGATGTCCAAACCCTTCACGGCAAAACCAGTCGTCACCGCCTTCCCAGGCACTGATGTCTCGCAACGATGTGTCCGGCAAGTCTCTGGCAAGTGACAACGCAAATGTCATCGCTGCTGTAAAGGACCAAGGCCCCTTGTTTTCCCAAATATCAGCCAGAGATCGATCTGTTGGAATTCCGGTGCTTGCCTCAATTTCTGCATCGATGCGCGCCGCCTCATCTATCGCGGCATGAATTTCATCGACTTCGTCCCAAAGAACAGCATCATCCTCCAAGCCATAAGTCATCGCGTTGTCCGGGGCCGCATAGAGATCAAGACCAAGTGCGAGACCGGGGGCTTTCAGAGCGTTTACATGTTCGGTGTGCATCCAGTGCGCACCCATGTCGAACGGGACACCAAAGATTTTCGTATCCGTGTGCGTACGCCCTCCAACGCGGTTAGATGCCTCAACGCAAACAACCGCTAGACCTGCCGATTTGAGGGCGCGAGTAGCCGCGATTCCCGCAGCTCCGGCACCAACGACAACGACGTCAAAGTCATGAGCACTCAATGATTTCGCTCCAACAAATAAAGTGACTTGAGAGACAATTTCCGGAGTGAGCTTCCGCTTCTTCTTCGGCTTCGTGAGACCTTACAGGGATCTGAATTGTCCAAGAGTTTTGTCATTTGCGCAGAAGTAGTCATGCGTCGGTGCTTGAGCTTAAGTCGCAAACAAATTTTGGAATTGAAACGCCCTCATATCTAGCCAGATCGAGCGGATCTTCCGTGTCAAACTTGCTGCATCTTCGGTATATTTCCAGCATCTCGAGAGAAAGCTTGCCGATCTTAAAAAAATACATCGCTGCAGCATACCTTGTGGCGCCAGAACCAGGCGTTCCGATAGTCGTTGTCAGGAACTGCCTTTGAGTTTCTGTTTCTGACGATTTGAAAAAACCTTTCGTCACGATTTCGTCTCAGCCAACAATTCATCATTCAACGAGGCAACTTCATCCTCTCCGGGCGTTACTTCAGAGTTGTAGATGGGTAGTATTTTCCTCAAATGGTCGTGATGGGAGCGCACGCCGTACTCAAGATCAGAAAGATAGAAGCCCTCAAAAGCCTCTGAGGCCATGGCTTCGTTTGACCATATCGTCAGTTGAATATCTTCTTCCACTGTTTCTCGATCAATCCGAGCGGCAAGGTACCGCGCCGCTTTTTGTTGGCGGTCTTCGTTTGGGTTTCGGTATGTTGCGCTTCGAAGGATGGACTTTTCTGTCGTGACCGGAAATTCCTGATAAAACAAGGTTGTTTCAGGCGTGACCGCTATTACCGCATTTGGAAAAATGCCGTAGTAGAGCCAAGTTTTATGCAAGTGCTCTGGTAGGTGAAGCTGTGGCTTTGTGAATTTCTTGTAGTTGCGAACGGCCCACCTTCGGCCCTTCGTCGGAGTGAATTTTCCATCCGAGCGTGAGATGCCGTCGACATATGGTTCATCTGCATAAGTCGAGCCATATAAGTCCTGAAGGGCAGGGTGCGCGAGAGGGACATGATACCCTTCGTTGTCGACATCTCTGATTGATTTCCAGTTTACTGGAGTTTCCTCCGTCCATATCCCGTCCGTCGGAACATGTTCGGCCATTTTGTAGGCAGAGATTTCCTGTTCAATCGGGGCAAGAAGTTCCGCTACCGATGGCTGGGGGCCGGGTTTGAATCGGACAAAGACAAAACCCTGCCAGATTTCCATTTCGATTTCTTTCAGGCCAAAGTCGTGCTTGTCTAGATCTGGGAAGGACTCAGGGCGGGCGGCGCCACGCAGCGTTCCATCAAGATTGTAAACCCAGCCGTGAAATGGGCAGACCAGAGCGTTCGCGCATTTTCCTTGTTCTTTGGACACGAGCCGAGAACCGCGATGACGACAAACGTTTAGAAACGCGCGGATGTCCGAATTGTTTGCTTTCAAGATCAGAGCGCGTTCTCCGCACATGTCAAAACAAAGGAAGCTACCGGGTTCCGGAATATCCGAAATATGGCAGGCGATTTGCCAGTGAGTTTTGAAGAGTTCGCTCTTCTCGAGCTCAAGAAGAGCAGCGCTGTGGTAGCACCACCCGGGCAGCCCGCGCCGGTCCCAATTGGCGGGAATTTCGGTATTTCTGGCTTCGTCGCGCATCTGTGCAATCCGCTTAATTTTGACTTGGTCAGTCAGTGTTTCAACTGGGTAGGCGAGTTCAAGCATACAGTCTTGAATGTTCAACTTGATCAGCCACCCTTCAAGTAACTGTAGGTTTCGCTCAGTTTGGGTTGTGCGTCAACATTTTCTGACTGAATGATCATTCAGAAATAGATTCGAAGTAAATCTCAAAGTCGGTTTGACATAGTCATTTTCACTGTATTTGCGTAAGTTTTGTACAATTATAACTGTTTGCGGGGATTTGATCAAAATCTTCCCGGCTGCGCTTGACAGCGAAGATTTCATCAGACTACCGTTCTGAATGACCAGTCAGATAAAGACATGACGGCTGGAGGAGGATGGGGTGCATAATGATCGCGCCCGCGACGCAGGGCGCGATCATTCGAAATAGTGTCTAGCAGACAAGGCAAGCGAAATTGCTGCAGCCACCACTCAGGGAGAGGAAGCGAAATCATGAGCTCAATCAGGAAAGTTGCCGGGATTACAGTTTTAGCAGTAACGGCTACTGCAATTTCGGGATCGGCATTCGCGCAAGAGCGTGTGTTGAAGGTTACGAATTGGGGAGAATACATCGCTGAAGACACAATTTCGAACTTTGAAAAAGAATACGGAATCAAGGTCATTTATGATCCGTATGACTCTGCCGAAGCAATTGATGCTAAGCTCCTGGCAGGAAACAGCGGATATGACGTAGTTAGTCATGCCGGCAGTGATACGGCTCGGCTGATTAAGGCGGGTATCGTCGCTCCGCTTGATATGTCGAAGCTCAATAACATTAAGCACATTGATCCGGCCATTTTGGAACAGCTGGCCAGCGAGTGGGATCCAGGCAACCAGCACTTCATTCCGTATATGTGGGGAACGCACGGAGTCACATACAACGAAGAATTGGTGAAAGAGACTTATCCTGACGCCCCCATCGGTTCGATGGATATGGTATTCGACCCTGTGCACATGAAAGAGCTGTCCAAGTGTGGCGTTTCGTTCTTGGATTCCCCGGGCGACATCATTCCAATGGCTTTGGCGCACATGGGTTTGGATGCGAACTCCACAAACAAGGAAGACTATGAGAAAGTTGGGGAGATGCTGGCGGAAATTAGGCCGTACATCAAAACCTTCGATAACTATGCCTATCAGCGGATGCCTCAGAAAGAGTTCTGTGTTTCAACCACTTGGGGCCCGGATGGTCTTCTTGCGATGTCCGGTGCAGCCGAAGCCGATACTGGTGTCGTGCTAGACTTCTTTTTGCCCGAAGGTGATCGCACGGCACAGCTGTGGATTGATGGCTGGCTGATCCCGCAGGACGCTGCCAACAAGGAAGACGCACATCTTTTCCTCAACTACATGATGCGGCCCGAGGTTGGCGCCAATGATAGTAACTTCACGTGGTATGCGACTGCCAACCTGACGGCCAAACCAATGGTTGATGAAGCCGTCACGTCCAGCCCGGCCGCTTTCCCGACATCGGATCAGGTTGCCAAGATGTATACGACTGCCGTTCTTCCTCCCAAGGTCGAGCGTTTGCAGACGCGCACCTGGACTGACTTCAAGGCCGGTAATTGATCCACTCACCCCAGCAAGTGCAGTAGCGGTTCCTATCGGATCGCTCCTGCACCCTCCAATCCACACTGGCAGACTGCGAGGCCCAAATTGACCGTTTCCACAACTGTCAGTGCAGCACCTTGGCTCGAGCAAAAAGAGCAGCAACCCCTAGTTCAAATCAAAGGTGTAACCAAGAAATACGGTGAAGTGACCGCCGTCGATAACGTCGATCTGGACATCTACAAAGGAGAGTTATTCTGCCTTCTGGGTGGATCGGGATGCGGAAAGTCGACACTGCTTAGAATGCTTGCAGGGTTTGAGGATTTGAATGCGGGCACAATTACGATCGACGGTGTTGATATGGCCGATGTGCCAGCCTACGAACGCCCTACTAATATGATGTTCCAAAGCTATGCGTTGTTCCCGCATATGACCGTCGAAAAAAATGTGGCATTCGGGTTGGAGCAGGACCATGTCCCCAAGTTCGACTTAGCTGATAGGGTTCACGACATCCTCAAGCTCGTTGAGCTGGAAGATTTCAAAAAGAGAAAACCCAAGCAATTGTCTGGCGGACAACGTCAGCGGGTCGCGTTGGCGCGGGCCTTAGTCAAACGCCCCAAACTGCTGCTCTTGGATGAACCTTTGGCTGCACTTGACAAAAAACTGCGTAAGCAAACGCAGTTTGAGCTCGCAAACATTCAGGACAAGGTCGGTGTCACGTTTATCGTTGTGACCCACGATCAGGAAGAAGCAATGACCTTGTCCTCGAGAATGGCTGTCATGGACGCGGGTCGGTTCAAACAGATTGGAACGCCAACAGAGATATATGAGTTCCCTGAATCCCGCTTTGTCGCTGACTTCATAGGGTCAGCAAATATTTTTGAGGGCAGGGTGACCGAGGACGGGGCGGACCATGTTCGGGTTGAGACCGAGTTCTGCGAAGTTTTTGTTGATCACGGTCATTCGGTGAAGGTTGGCAGCAAGATTTGGGTTGCGCTGAGGCCGGAGAAAATTCGGCTGGAGAAATCGGATGAGGTTGCTGAAGGCCCTAACCAGACATCGGCAATCATCGACGACGTTGGGTATTTGGGGGAAACATCGATCTACAAGGTAAGGCTTCCCAATGACGAAATCTTCGACGTCACTATGCCCAACCAATCTCGTCCGACGCACACCACACAGAGAATAACTTGGGAAGACAAGGTGAAAATCAGCTGGGATCCGTCTAGCGCCATGTTGCTCCACTCATGACAGATTTCACGGAGGATATGCCTGAACCGCTTCCGGTTAAACAACTGCCGATATCACGCCAATTCATGCGGCGTATACAAAACAGTTGGCGACAGATCGTTACCGTTGTGCCGTTCCTCTGGCTGCTCGTTTTCTTCCTAGCGCCGTTCTTTATTGTCGCCAAAATAAGCTTGGCCGAACTGGCGATTGCAAGCCCTCCATTCACCAGTTTGATTGAGTGGACGGGCGACGGGATCATGACGATCCGTCTGGTGTTCGACAATTTTGTCTACATCTGGGAAGACAGCCTATACTTTGACACTTACGTCAATTCTCTCAAGATTTCAGTGACCTCCACGTTCTTGTGCCTCTTGTTTGGTTACCCCATCGCCTACGCAATTGTACGATCGGGGCCAGTTGCAAAACCGCTATTGTTGTTTGCAATAATTCTTCCGTTTTGGACGTCGTTCCTGTTGCGGGTCTATTCGTGGATGGGGTTGCTTGCGGATCAAGGCACGATCAACAATCTCCTGATAGCGCTGGGTATAATCGACGAGCCAATCCGCATGCTGTACACGGAATTCGCCGTCTATATCGGGATCGTCTACACCTATATGCCGTTCATGATCCTGCCGCTCTACGCGAATATGGAGAAGTTGGACAACAGTCTGAACGAAGCGGCTGCCGATCTTGGGTCCAGGCCAACGAACACGTTTTTCAAAATTACTTTGCCGCTGACGATGCCCGGTATTGTCGCTGGTTCGTTGTTGGTCTTCATCCCTGCGACCGGAGAGTACGTTATCCCCGACCTGTTGGGGGGCGGGAATGTGCAGATGATTGGTCGGGTACTCTACAACGAGTTCTCTAGAAACAGTGATTGGCCGGTCGCTGCGGCAGTGGCGATTGTTCTGCTTATCATTCTGGTGCTGCCCATCATGGTGTTCCAGCACTACCAGGGCAAAGCATCGGAGGAGCAATAAATGTACGCCAAACGCTCCCGCTTTTTGACCATCATGCTGACCTTGGGATTGGCATTCTTTTACATCCCGATGATCCTGTTGGTCATTTACTCATTCAACTACTCCAAACTCGTGCCTGTTTGGGGAGGATGGTCCCTGCGTTGGTACAAAGAGCTCTTCCAATCTGCCGAAGTCTGGAGTGCTGTTTCGCTCAGTCTTCAGATTGCTGTTGTGAACGCGACTTTTGCGACAGCGCTCGGCACCTTAGCGGGACTGGCTATGGTGCGCTTTGGGCGGTTCAAGGGGCGGACGTTGTTTGGTGGTATGTTGGTCGCTCCTTTGGTGATGCCCGAGGTGATAACCGGATTGTCCTTGTTGGTTTTCTTTATCTCCCTGAACCAACTGATCGGATGGCCAGCAGAACGTGGTTTTGCGACGATTACGATCGCGCATATTACCTTTTCAATGGCTTACGTGGCGGTGACAATTCAGGCGCGTTTGACCGGCGTTGGGCAAACTTTGGAAGAAGCTGCCGCCGATCTTGGAGCAAAACCGTTCAAAGTTCTGACTGCCATCACGATCCCACAGCTGACGCCAGCCCTTATCTCCGGCTGGCTATTGGCGTTTACTCTGTCTCTCGATGACCTGGTCATAGCAAGTTTTGTTACTGGCCCAGGTGCAAATACCTTGCCAATTTTGATCTTTTCGCGCATTCGACTAGGCCTCAGGCCGGATATTAATGCGCTGGCGACCATCATGATCCTTGTGATCGCCATTTGTGTCGCTATCGCAGCTATCGTTATGTTCCGGCAACAAAGGGCGGATTTGCTGGACAGGCAGATGGCCGAACGAGAGGAGAGTTAAATTGGAGACGCATGAGCTTCAGAAAAAACGACGCACCGAACCTCCTGAAGTTCGTCGCTTGCAGTTGATAATGGCTGCCATCGACTCGATCTCGAAGCGCGGGTTTTCTGACACGACGCTTAAACATGTGACCGAAACTGCCAATCTGTCCCATGGCGTTGTGAACTACCACTTCGACAGCAAGGAAGCACTGTATGACGCTGCGCTGGGTTTCCTTGCGCAAGAACACTATGAGAATTGGCTAAGGTCTTACGACGCTGCGGAACCCACTGCCGCGCATAGGCTGGCTGCCATCATTCGAGCAGATTTTGACAAAAGCATCTGCACCCATAAGCGCTTGGCTGTCTGGTTTGCTTTCTGGGGTCAAGCTAAGTATCGCCCTAATTATTTGAAAATACATAATAAATATGACAACGAAAGATACGACCGAATTTTGCAACTGTGTGGTGAATTGATCGAAGATGGTGGTTATGACGATCTCGATCCGGAAAAAACAGCACGGGCTGTTGAGGCGATGTCTGATGGGGCCTGGCTCAGCTTGATGTTGTATCCCAAAGTGGCTGATCGTCGGGAATTCAGGGATGTTTGCATGCTTTCGCTGGCTCGGTTTTTCCCAAAACATTTTCCGATTTGAAATACAGCACCGAACAATAATGCATCAGCACTTTATCTTGCGCATGTCGGGGTCATAAAGCGGCTTTAACGAGGCGGTCGCATCGTATTTCTCGTCGGCAATTTCGATCTGCCATTGCCCTGTTGCGACTACGTCGGCAGTCAACGGTTCGCCAATTTCTGCAAAACCAATACCGACCGCAGCGCCGAGAGTGTGCCCATATCCACCAACTTGGATATATCCGACTTCTTTGCCGTTTAGGTAAATCATCTCGTTGCCGTACATGAGAGGCTCTGGGTCTTTGAGCAGGAACTGCAACATTCGGTTCTTGGGCGTGCCTTTTGCTTTGATCGCGGCTAGTGCTTCCCTGCCGATGAAGCCACCGGGTTTGTCCAATTTAACGGCAAAGCCAAGACCGGCCTCAATCGGGTTGTCTGTGTTGTCCACATCAATTCCGAAATCACGATAGGCTTTCTCGAGCCGCAGGGAGTTAAGGGTCTGCATTCCGGCATTGCGAACGCCCAAATCACGACCTGCTTCCATTATCAGATCGTAGGTCTGTACTGCTTGAGTGGCAGGCACGTGAAGCTCCCAGCCCAGTTCGCCGATAAAGGTGACGCGATAGGCTGTAACTACGGCGTACCCGATGTCGATTTCTCGAGCAGTCATGAAGGGAAAACCTTCGTCGGACAAATCAGCACCAGATATTCGGCTCAAAAGTTCGCGTGACTTTGGACCGTGAACGTTGATCTGGCAGCGTCCTGCGGTGATGTCTGTGATAACAACGTTCTCATCGTCCAGAATGTGCCGTCGCATGCGCATCTCGGTATGACCCGCCGAGTTTTCTCCCACGATGACCCAGTATTTCTGATCGGATAACCGGGTAACTGTAAGGTCAGCCTCAAATCCACCTCGTTCATTTACCCAGGCTGTGTAGACGACACGACCGGGTTCAACATCAACGTCATTGCAAGACAGGCGAGAGAGGAGTGCGCATGCGTCCGGGCCTTCTACGCTGAAACACGCCATTGATGTCATGTCCATTACGATAACATCCTCTCGTGCTGCCTTATGTTCTTCAGCGTGCCAATCAAACCAATTTTGGCGGTACCAACTGTATTTCTCGACCTTGGCTTGTTCGGGCGTCGGGGCAAACCAATCAGGTTGTTCCCATCCATTTCCTTCGCCGAAAAAGGCTCCGGCCTGCTTGAGGCGGTCATATAGCACTGAACGCTTAACGTTCCTTGCCGTTTTGTAGTTTTCGTTGTGGTAGTGCTGGCCAAATAGCTTTCCGAGCAACTCAGGTGTCCTGTCGCGTCGAAAAGCCGGTGTCGCCATTTCACGGGAGAAACGATTGACGTTGATACCGGTGACATCAATTGGCGGCAATCCGTCCACCATCCAATGGGCCAGCACCATTCCTGTGCCTGCACCGTTCAGGATGCCAAGTGAGTTCATCCCACATGCAACCCAAAGATTGCGCAGTTCAGGCGTTGGGCCAACAAGCGGCGCAAGATCAGGCGTAAAGCTCTCAGGACCGCAGAATAGTTTTTTGACACCGTAGTTCATGGTGTCAGGCACACGCGAATAGGCTTTCTCCAGGTCGGGCCCAACACGTTCCCAGTCTGGCTCGATCTCTCCAAATTGCCATTCATCTGGGATACCATCGAGCTTCCAAGCCGCAGCGCCGGGCTCAAAAAGGCCTAACATCATCCCACCGACTTCTTCACGGTAATATGCGTACGTGGAAGGGTCTTCGAGAACGGGCAGATCGCGGGGTAGGCCCGGGATGCTTTCCGTTATCAGGTAGTAGTGTTCAGCCGCCTGGAGGGGTAGATTTAAACCGTGTTTGGCACCCAGCTGGCGAGACCACATGCCACCACAAATCACAACGTTTTCCGCTGCTATGGTGTGACCACTTGCGGTGCGGACCCCTGTCGCGGTGCCGTTACTGGCCAAAATCTCTTCAACCCGCACGCCTTCGTAGAAACGTGCGCCTCTGTTTTTGGCTCCCTTGGCCAGAGACATTGTCACGTCCACTGGGTTAGCCCGCCCGTCCTCCGGAATTAGGAATGCTCCAACGACGTCTGAAAGGTCCCCAATAGGGAACATATCCTGCGCTTCTTTTACCGAGACTTCATGATTGTTTATCCCAAAACGCCGCATGAAGGCTGCGACACGGCGCATCTCATGCAGGCGTTCCTCGTTGGTTGCAATTTGCAGATATCCAACGTCGCGGAAACCTGTGGATATACCGGTTTCCTCCTCTAGGTTGGCATAAAGGTCCCGCCCATGCGTGTAGATGGCGCACTCAGCTTCCGATTTGAGAAGGCCGGCTACAATCAGGCCTGCTGCGTGCCAAGTGGTTCCTGATGTCAGTTGACCCTGTTCCAGAACCACAACATCGGTATGGCCGAGCTTGGTAAGGTGGTAGGCCGTATTCGCACCGATAGATCCCCCGCCAATGATCACGGTTTGGACATGCGTCGGAAGGGTGTCGTCCATGGCAAGAAATTCCTACTTTAGCGTTCATTTCTCCGAATATCATTCAATACGAATAATGTCTATTGACTGAATGATCATTCAATTAAAATCACATCGCCGACCTTCGAATTCGCAATAAAGCTTGTCTGAACAGGGAGAAAAGGCTTCACTACAGTGATTGACTGACAATCAGATGCGGGGAAATCCTATGTCAGACGAAATCCTATATGACCGACAGGTGATCAGCTTTCTGGAGGAGCTTTGGGGGGAGGGGTTTCTTTCACCGGGAGGCCCTGAAGAAGTTGCTCGAGTTGTTGAAGGGATTGATCTGAAGGATAAGCGTATCCTCGATATCGGCTGTGGTTCTGGGGCTATCGCGGTGTTGATGGCAAGGGAGTTCGGCGTCGCTAGAGTGACGGGGATTGATGTAGAAGCCCCAGTCTGCGCGGCTGCAAAGGAGCGAGTTAGACAGGCGGATCTGGAAGGAAAGGTCGAAGTTATAGAGGTCACTCCAGGTCCAATGCCATTCGAAGACAGTACTTTTGATGTCGTGTTTTCGAAGGACTCGATCATCCATATCCCCGACAAAGTAACGATGGCCGCGGAAGCGTATCGCGTGCTTAAACCGGGTGGTCATTTCGCGGCTTCTGACTGGTTGACCAATCACGACGGGGAAATGTCACCCGAGATGGCGCACTACGTAAAGATGGAAGCCTTGGAGTTTCAGATGGCGTCGCCCTCTAAGTACCGCGCTGCCATGGAGTTGGCGGGTTTTGAAGACGTAGAGTTGGTCAATCGCAACCCTTGGTATGCTCAGGTATCCGCTGCGGAACTTGAGGAATTGACCGGACCAAACCGCGCCGACTGGGAAGCCCGGCACGGTGCGGAGTTTATCGAGCACCAGATCGAAATCTGGGACGCTATGCAGCCCGTGCTAAAAACCGGAGAGCATTGCCCACATCACATCCGTGGTCGGAAACCAGCCTGATCTAACTGCCTCCTTGTCTTAGCGCGTTGACTGTTATGCGTCGTAGTCCTTGCTGACCTGCGCCATACCAGCCTCCATGATGCCGAACATTTCGTCTATCTGCGAGGGAGATATGATCAGAGGGGGCGAGAACACCGCCATGTTTCCAAACGGACGCAATAGCAACCCCATCTCCTCGCACGCATCGTCCAGTTTTTGCCCAAACTTCACATGCGCTTCGTAGCTCTCGACGTTTAGTCCGGGACGACATTCTATGCACCCAAGGAGCCCGTCACCGCGCACATCCCCAACTATCGGAAACTTTTCTTTAATTTGATGTAGGCGGTCCTGGAAATGCGGTGTGACGCGTTGAACGTGTCCCAGAATGTCTTCGCGCTCCATGATTTCGATATTTTTGATTGCAGCGGCGCAACTCACCGGGTGCCCGGAGTATGTATAGCCGTTGTAGAAAACATCGTCGCCCGGTGCGTCTGAAATGCGTTTCATTACTGCGTCCGAGATTATGCAGGCGCCCAGCGGCAGATAGCCCGAGGTTAAACCTTTTGCGCAGGTAATAATATCAGGGACGATACCAAAGACGTCTTCTGAGGCGAACCAATGGCCCAACCTGCCAAAGCCGGTTACGACTTCATCCGAAATGTACAGAATGTCGTTTGCACGGCAGATTTCGAGCGTACGCTTATGATAGCCCAGAGGTGGAACGATCACGCCACCGGAACACAGGATCGGTTCGGCGATAAAGGCGGCAATACGGTCGGCGCCTACGTCAGCAATCAGGTTTTCAAGGTCGGCGACTTTAGCGTCGCACCAGGCATCAACACTCATGCCTTCCGGCCGGTGGTAGGGATTCACGTCGGGAAGGAAACGCACCAGATCCTGAGCTTTTTCAAAGCTTGTTTCGAAGCGCTCTTTCCCAGTGACAGTCGCGGCGAGAAAAGTGGATCCGTGGTAGCCTTTTTCCCGGCCGATCACGATCCTCTTCTCCGGCCGGCCAAGCCGTTTGTTCATGAAAAGCGCGGTCCGCAGCGCGGTGTCAACGGCCGTAGACCCACCGGTAGTGAAGTGCACGGTGTTCAGATCGCCCGGTGTGCGTTCTGCGATCATGCGCGCCAAAATAGCTGCGGGTTCAGTCGTAAACGACCAGGGCGACGCGTAAGGCATCTTCATAACCTGTTGGGAAATGGTATCAGCCATCTCTTGACGCCCGTATCCGATCTGTGTGCACCACATACCGCCTGGGCCATCAATATATCGCTTCCCGGCAGCATCCCAAAGGTAGATACCATCCGCTGTATTTACTCGCATGTATTCGTCGGACCCAAAGCCCTCGGTTCCGGCCCAAGGATGCAGGTGATGGTCGCGATCCCAAGCGACCAGATCGCCGTCGGCTGGTGTATTCCCTAGAGTATTCACGTCTGCTTCTCCTTTAGGTGTGGGCCGGTGGCGTGGCACGTGCGCGGGGCGGTGCGAAAAAGGCTTTGGTGACAGGTGTAAGGCGCGCCATCCTGGTGTCCCATTTGCCTTCTTGCAGAGTGTAAATTTCCGCCTTTAAGCCGGATGACCGGCCTGCATCCGGCATACGGACATGTGCCAACGCGATGTTGCGTTTGGCGGTGGGCGACCATATTCCGGACGTTATGTGCCCAACTTCTTTTTTGCGTCGGTTGTAGATCAATGACCCTTCTGAGGGTTTGAATCCTTCAACGTCGAAACGCATGAGCAGGCTTCTTGGAGTTTCTCGCTTGGACAGCAGCTCTCGCCGACCATTGAAATGACCTTTGTTGAAGTCGACTAGCCGGCCAAGACCAAGTTCGAAGGGGGTTTGTCCCCGATGCAATCGCTCGGTTGCATGAACTGGTTGAAAGTCCACGCCTGCGGTCAGAAACCCCGCTTCGATGCGGGCCAAATTTAAGGCTTCGTAGCCAATCGCGCGCAATCCCTGATGTGCGCCACCTGTCCAAATACGGTCCCAAAGCGCTTCTGCTTCGTCCCAGTCGCACCAGAGTTCATAGCCCAGATCACCGGTAAAACCCGTCCGCGAAATCATGAGATCATGGTCAACGTGAGCAAGATCGAATGGCTTCAGCTGGCTGACATCTAACCCGGCGGCCTCCAAAACTGCGTAGGAGGTCGGGCCCTGCAGCGAAAGTCCAGCGATACTGTGAGTTTCGTCGACGACTGAAACGTCAAAACCCCAAGCTGCGTCGAGTAGCCATGTCAGCATTTGTTCCTGACAGCAAAGGCGCCAATCGTTGTCGCCAAGGTGGAACAGGGTCCCGTCATCGATGACCATACCCTCTTCATCACACCAGATTGCGTACCCCACGCGACTAACGCCGATTTTTCGGATGTCCCGTGTCACTAGGCGATTGAGCATCGTAGTCGTATCCGGCCCGGTCAATCGGTACTTGTGCATTGGTGAGATGTCGAACAAGGATGCCTGATTGCGCAGCGCGAAGTACTCGAACTCGACACTGTCCAGCACGCCCGGGGCGGCATAACCCGCCCAATCGTACCAATTTTGCGCGCGATTTTGCTCTTCGAGTCTTTTGTGAAACGGCCCGGGGATCAAACCTAGTTTCGGATCGGTGAAGATGCTCATGCCTGTGCCTCCAGCGCTGCCAGCGCCGCATTGCGACCAGCGAGCCCCATGACATCACCGCCGGGGTGCGTTGCCGCACCACATTGGAACAGCCCCTTCGGCCCCATGGAATATCTGGCCATCCCGTTCGCGGGCCGAAGTGTCAGCAGTTGGTCCAATGACATTTCCGCATGGTGCCAGTGCCCCCCTGGTGCGCCGGTCGCGCTTTCGATTTGATCCGGAGTTATGACCTGTATGCCAGAGATTTGATCGCCCAAGCCGGGCAGGGCACGGCTAAGAGTTTCAACTGTGATTTGCGCAAGCTGTTCCTTGGCAGTCTCAGTCCAACTGCCTTCAATGTCAGATGGCGCATATTGCACTATGGTTGACAGCCAGTTTGCCCCATCGGCTGTCTGCCTTTTAAAGGCTTCAATCACCGGTGCTTTAGACATTTGACGATACTTAACTGGATTGAACGCAGCTTCGACGTACTCCACAGAAGGGGCATAGATCAGTCGTTCGTGGGCTAGTTCGCTAGGCAGGCCGGGCAGGGTGGCGTCGTCTTTTAACCGTAGGTTGACCTTAGCCGCTGTTCCACGAGCTCGAATAATTCGAACTCGCCGCATTGCTTCGATGTCAAAAGCAGAGGGTCCGGTCATTCGGCTTGTTGGTCTTGGAGCAAGGTTGCTGAGCACAATGGGTGCGGTCAAAGTTCGTCCATTGTTAGTTGCCACTCCGGAGACTGTGTCGTCGTGCAACACAATGCGAGACACCTCAGTTTCCGGCATCAGCACGCACCCCGCCTTTTGTGCTGCTTCAACCATCAAATCGGTCAGCGCGGACATCCCACCTGCTGGTTGTGTGATGTTACCTCCGTGGCCAAGCCGATAAATCAGATTGAACACCGTGCCCGGGGATCTTGGACCGGTGGCTGACCCCCAGATTGCATCAGCAGCAAGCATTCCAGCCACCGGTCCTTCCGGCAAGTCATCAATTACAATGTCGTGGACATTGGACAAAATGACCTGCAAGAAACGCCGCATCTCGGATTTTCCAAGCTTTTTCAATCCTATGCCCAGTTTTGCCAGGCGCAAAAGCTCATTCAGCCCACCCCGCGAAAGGATGGCTTTTTGACCGCCGGGTGGTGGGGCCTCGGCGAGTTGGCGCAAAAGGCCCCCATACGTAATCAACTGCTGTGTCAGATCGGTCCAGGCGTCGGATTCCGGGTGTTTTGCCCCCTCGCTCCAAAAGATGCCTTCGTTCTTGAAGACGATATGCCGCCCATCCTCAGACAAAGAAACCGTGGAGACAGGTTTGCCGGACAGGACAGGGTGTTGAGGATCTATGCCGATGTCACTCAAGACCCGTGGGCTCAGGTTATATAGCGAATGGGCCAGAGTCGGACCGCCATCCACGGAATAAGACGCCATGCCGCCGAACCTGCTGGATTTCTCAATGATACAGACATTCTTGCCGCGTCGACTAAGGAGTGTTCCGGCAACCAGACCGTTAACACCGCCGCCAATGACAATCGCATCAAATTGGCTCATGCGGCATACCCCTTCATTCGGCCATGCCGTGTTTCGTGCCTCAGGATTGCGCGGGCAGCGTTTGCACCAGGTGCTCCCATAACCCCTCCGCCCGGATGGGCGGATGAGCCGCACAAATAAAGCCCCTCGATGGGTAAATTGTACTGCGACCAACCCGGGACTGGCCGATTGAAGAAAAGCTGATCAAAAGTCAGTTCACCTTGGAAAATGTTGCCTTCTGTCAGACCGACCTCGCGTTCGATTTCCAATGGTGAACGCACTTCCATATGAACAATGCGCTCGCGAATGTCAGGGCACGCCGCAGACATCTGGTCGAGTACAGTTTCTGCCATCGCACTGCGCTGCTTTTCGCCCCAATTCTGGGCCGATCTAACGCCGTCGACTTCTAGAGCATAAGGCGCATATTGAACGAAAACCGTCATCATATGGGCACCTGTTGGCGCCATAGTCGGATCAATCTGGCTGGGGATGAGCATGTCGATATAAGGCTTTTCCGACCAGCGCCCGACTTTCCAATCATCATAGGCCTTTTCAAGTTCAAAGAGGCTTTGCGACACATGCAAATCACCCCTGAGGAAGCTGGTGTGCTCGGGTGCTGCAGGGAAATTTGGAAAGCGGTCAAGCGCGATGTTGAGTTTCGCCGAAGACCCGCGAATTTTGAAGTTTCGCACCGCCTTGGTGAAATCATCCGGCAACTCGGCCGCGTCAATATGGTGCAGAATTGTGCGCTTGATATCCATATTGGAGGCAACAACAGGGGCATAAAAAACCTTGCCGTCCTCGAGAGCAACGCCTTCAACGCGTCCATCTTTGCTGAGGATTTTCTCAATCCCCGAACCTGTGTGGATAGTACCGCCGTGATCCTTGAAAGAGGCTGCAATGGCATTCGAAATTGCACCCATCCCCCCACGTGCGAAACCCCATGCTCCGATGCCGCCGTCAATGTCACCCATGTAGTGGTGCAGCAGCACATATGCCGTGCCGGGTGAGTACACCCCAAGTCCGGTACCGATAATGCCGGAGCCAGCCAAATGGGCCTTGATCAGGTCGTTTTCGAAATGCTCATCCAGAACGTCACCAATGGACATTGTCCAGAATTTCAGTGTTTCGCCGAGCTCCCGACTGCCCAGCCCGTGTGCTTTTTTTACGAGATAAGCCAGTTCGCCGAGATCTCGTGGGTGAAGAGACGCAGGGTCCGGTGCATCTCGAAGCAGAAATGGACGGATAAAACGGCATTGCCGCATGATGGCTTGCGAGTAACA
This sequence comes from Ruegeria atlantica, assembly GCF_013032505.1. Lineage (GTDB taxonomy): Bacteria > Pseudomonadota > Alphaproteobacteria > Rhodobacterales > Rhodobacteraceae > Ruegeria > Ruegeria atlantica_F. The sequence goes on along the minus strand of NZ_WQCG01000001.1, from coordinate 806,399 downwards.
GCGATAGGCGTCGGCATCTTTTGCAGAATGTCGCGCCATCTCGCGTTTAAGGGCGTTGTGATCGGAATAATAGGCGAAGTAATCCCCATCGCGCGTAAAGCTCGCGCCACCTTCATACGGAATAACCTGAAGTCCGTATTTCGGTAACTCAAGGTCCCGGGCAATCTCGCGTCGCAGAAGAGAGCAAACGTACGAGCAATTCGAGTACGTCCAACCATCGTGCAGCGAGCGGCTGACTGCAGCGCCTCCAATCCAGTCGTTCTTTTCGACCACCAAAACACGCATGCCGGCACGTGCCAAATAGGCGGCGGCAGTCAATCCGTTGTGACCAGCACCGGCCACAATAACATCGTATCTGTTCTCAACCGTCAAATTTTTCCATCCCTTTCTCTCTCGTTTACAGATCAGGTTCGGGTTCGTAAAGTTTATTTGAGCGCTCAAATAAATTTCAAGCTATTGACGCATCTTTTTTGCGCGCTGTAGATGGCTGTATTCGTAGAAGGAGCGGCAATTGGTCGAAGCAGATCGTAAACGTCCCCGAAAAGAGCGGAAGGAGAACGCAGATCGTCGTCGCCGACAGCTGCTGGACGCGGCTTGCCGCTCTATATTGGCTCATGGATTGGCAAAAACGACGCTCGCAACGGTCGCGTCTGAAGCTGAGCTTTCTCAGGGTGTTGCGGCGTTTTACTTCAAGTCAAAGCTTGGTCTTCTGACCGAAGCTTTGCGCGACCTTTACCAGCGCTACGAAGATCACTGGACAGCTTCTTTAGAGCGAGCAGGGGATAAGCCCGCCGAAAAAATAAGGGCTCTGATAAAAGCTGATTTCCATCCTGATGCATGTGGTTCGGATGTCTTACCCCTTTGGTATGCGTTTTGGGGCGAGCTTCGCTTTCAACTGCAGTACGATGAAGTTGCCGAGCATTTCGAAACACGTCGGAGAGAGACCTTGCGTGTAATCTGGAACGAATTGCTGCCCGACGATGAGGTTACTTCACCAGATCAAATGGCTGAATGGATGGAGACATTGACGGATGGCTATTGGCAGCGATTGCATCTTGCTCCTCAAGGCCTGAGCCGAAAGCAGGCGGAACAGGCTGCCTGGGGTTGCCTTGTTCGCCTGGTCCCGGAATTACTTGGGGATACGGCTTAGTCAATTACGACTGAAAGGCCCAACAATATGACGCATGTGCGGTTATCGCAGCAGCCTCGGCCATCTTGGAGCGCGATCTTGAAAGAGGCGCGTTACCTTGCGCGGCTTGCTCTTCCGATAGTTATCTCTCTTGCTGCAGCTGCTTTGATTGGCGTCGTGGACACCGTGATGGTGGCTCCATTGGGAACACTTCCTCTGGCGGCGGTCTCAATCACTGCCTCGGTGCTGATCATCTTTTATTCAGCGCTCTACGGCTTTGTTTCCGCAATTGGTGTGCGGATGGCTGAAGCCTTTGGAAAATCGAGTGAACGAGGGCTTGCATCGGCCACTAGCGCTGGGCTTAGCGTTTCGCTTGTCGTTGGTGTCGTTGGGGCTGCTGTAATGATCTGCCTCAAACCTGCCCTTTCCTGGATTGGGCAGCCGCCCGAAGTGGTCGGTCTGATTGGCGGCTACTGGATCGCGATGAGCCTCCTTTTGGTACCCTTCACGATTTTCTATGCTTTGAAAGCCCTGTTTGACGCCATGAATCGCCCGTGGATTGGGGTTGGCCTCGCGTTCCTTGCGGTCGGTTTCAATATCCCTTCGAACTATGTTTTGATCCACGGGGTTGCTGGTTGGCCGGGTCTGGGTCTTGTCGGTGCCGGGATCGCTAGCCTGTTGTCCCAGATGGTACCGTTAATTGTGGCATTCTTGATTTTGCGCGCGTGGAGAAAGAAGCAGGGTTTCCTAAAGGCCGCAGGTTTTGATTGGTCCGAGGTTAAGGCGCAGATCAAAGAAGGGTTCATTATTTCCGTTGGTTACCTGGGGGAGGGGGCCGCATACGCTGTCGCCGGCCTTATGCTGGGATGGTTCAGCGCCGCCGCGCTTGCCGCGCATCAAATCGTTTCCGCGGTCAGCGACGTCATTTACATGGTGCCCTTGGGTGTTTCGATTGCGATTTCGATACGTGTAGCTCAGGCAATTGGTGCGGATGAAACAGAACGGCTCAAGCCGATTGTGTTGGCGTCGCTATTGGTTGTTGTTGGTTGGATGGCCGTTGTCGTTACTGGTATTTTGATAGGCCGCGCTCCTTTGGCCAATGGCCTTTCAGATGATCCAAGAGTTGTTTCTCTCGCGATATCGATGTTCCTTGTTATTGCTGCAATGCAGATTGCAGATGGCGTGCAGGGGACAATGCTGGGCGCTTTTCGGGGCATGATGGACAATCACGTTCCTGTTGCCATTACCCTGATTGCGTATTGGGTCTTTGCTTTGCCGCTTGGATATGCGCTGGGCTTTTGGCTTGGGTTCGGTCCCAACGGCGTTTGGATCGGATACGGCTCAGGTCTCTCTTTGGCGGCTATCGCGTTGACCTATCGCTTCTTCTCCAAAAAACGCTAGTCGGGGTTGCTTGCGCGCTCACTAAAGACCCAGCTTGTCCAAGAGTTTAAGGCGTAGGATTTCTGCTTCGACAAGAGTTTCTTTCGCGAACGAGAAGGGCAGTGGTTTGAGGGGGGTAACCGGAAATTCCAGCTCGTCCGCTTTGGTTCCTGTCGCCCATTTGGCGAGGACGCGCCCCATTGCCGTTGCGATGGCAACGCCGCGCCCATTGTATCCCAAACCTGTCATGATCCCCGGAGTGAGCTCGTGTAGGTGTGGATAGTGATCTCTCGTCAATGCAACAAAGCCGCCCCATTCGAATTCCCACTGAACTCCGGACAATTGTGGATAAAGTTCGACAGAGATGCGCTTCAAACGTTCGATTTGTTTGAGAGTGGAGTTGTCGTTGTAGGTACCGCGACCGCCCATTAGAAAGCGACCCTCCGCGTCTTGCCTGAAGTACAGAAGCAGGCGTCGTGCATCTGACAAAGCGTTGCTTTCTGGCAGAATTGACTGGCGGACATTGTTGGACAGGGGCGAAGTAGCAACCTGAACTGAGCGAACGGGCAAAACTGACTGAGACAACCGCGGATGCAGATCTCCGGAATAGGCGTTCGTGCAAATCAACACCTTCTCTGAGATGACAGCTCCTTTGGGAGTTTCAATCCGAAAACGCCCGGCCCCTGAAGTAATCTGGTTGGCGGGCGTATCGCCGAAGATTTCTACACCGTTGCGGCGACCTGCTTCGGCCAGCCCAAGCGCATAATTCAATGGGTGCAAAACACCGCCGCGACGATCCAGAACGCCGCCGAGGTAAGCTTCGGTCCCTGTCAGACGCTGCATTTCGCTTTGATCAAGCTGTTTCATGCCCCCGCCGTGGTTGTCCCAATCCTCGGCGAGCTTGTGTAATTCACTGAGTGTTTTGTGAGTATGCGCTGCGCGCAGCCAGCCTGGACGTTTTGCGTCGCACTCAATGCCGTGCCGAGCGACTAAGTCGAACACAAGATCGGCAGCTTCACCTGCCATTCGGATCATTCTGTTTCCCCAGAGATCACCAAATTTGGCTTTGATGCCCGTCGGTCCGTCCTTGAGACCCACATTGATCTGACCGCCATTGCGTCCGGAAGCTCCCCAACCAGGGTGCTGGGCATCGATAACAACAACTTTGACGCCTTGCTCGACCAGATGAAGTGCCGCCGAAAGTCCGGTGAAACCGGCGCCAATCACGGCTACGTCGGATTGCCGTTCGCCAACGAGCTGCGGGTATTCTGCTGAATAGCTAGCGGTTGCGGACCACAGGCTATTTGCGATGACTGGGTTTTCGTTGCGGATCATCTAACGGCCTCGCGCTTGCCTTGCGTGGGGAATTGCATAGGTTTGGCTCGTGATACTTTGCCGGGCAGTATGTGAAGAATGCCAAGACTTTTGAACCAATTCGAATTGAAACCAACTGTTGAGCTCGACGCGTTCAAGCAGGCGTGGAACGCGTTTGTCGACCACTTGGTCAAGACAGATCTGGCCACGAAAGGAGCGCCATTGTGTAAACGCATCCCCGCAAGTGGTTATGATACCGACGAGCAGCGAGATCATACGCTTATGGCTGTTATCGAATTCAAGGATCAATTGCAGGCCGACGCGGCTTGGGCGGCGATTGAAGATCGCATTGAGCCTCTGGGAGCTTTGCATCGCAAGGTTATATCTTTGGTGCATGAGCCAGTTTTCACTTTTTGGTCGGAACTCTAGAATGACGATCGCGAACGCCCGGTTTGTTTTCACATCTTTTTTCTTCACCATTGAATGAGCATTCAATCAATGACATATATCCCTTAGATGTCAAATGCGCTCTCGTTGGGGAAGTTTGGCCGTGGAGGTCGGCAAAACCGATGGAGCGCTCTAACAGATGGGATGCATTCGGGTGAGACAATCGCCAAGCGAAAAAACAAACCCTGAGGGGCGTCCGCGTACCGAGTCCAAGGAAGTGAGGCGTCAACAACTCATCGATGCGACAATCGACTCGATTGCTCAGAATGGAATTGGTGGAACGACCATGTCCACCGTGACCGAGATTGCCGGTTTGTCGCTGGGCATCGTCAACTTCCACTTTAAAAGCAAACAGAACTTGCTGGAAGAAACGTTGCTGTTTCTTGCAAAGGAGCATCATGAACAGTGGTTGGAAGCTTTTGAAAATGCAGGGCTGTCAGCGCCAGAGAAACTTTTGGCTATTGTCGACGCGCACTTCCACCCGCAGATTTGTACTCCAAAGAAGCTAGCCGTTTGGTTTGCGTTTTTTGGAGAGGCAGGGCGGCGTAAAGTCTACCGCAGCCTGATCAATGATATCGATCAGGAGCGGTACAACATTGCGCTACGACTATGTTCAGAGATTGCCGAGGACGGTGGATACACGGACATGCCGCCAAGGCAAGTCGCCAATATCCTCGAAGCACTTTACGACGGAATCTGGTTGGAGCTTTTGACCTATCCAGAAAACTTTCGACGTATCGAAGCGCGGGATCACATCACCGGCTTCCTTTCCAAAGTCTATCCGGGTCACTTTCGAATGCCTGGATTTAACAACGGTGATTGAAACAGAGCAGCTTTCAGACCGGACATTCCAGACAAAATCAGCCAGCGCATGGCGCAGCTAGCTAAGGGAATAAATATGGGCAGGGACTCTCGCTACGACATCCTTTTCGAACCAGTCCAAATCGGGCCAGTTACTGCGCCAAACCGGTTCTATCAGGTGCCGCACTGTACAGGAATGGGGTGGCAATACCCGCGTACTCTTGCTGCTATGCGTAAAGTAAAGGCGCAAGGGGGGTGGGGCGTCATATGCACGGAATACAACTCGATCCACCCATCATCTGACGACCTTCCGCATCCTTATGCTTCGCTTTGGGATGACAGTGATGTTCGGGCGCACACACTTATGACCGATGCAGTACACGAATACGGTAGCCTAGCGGGTGCTGAGCTTTGGTACGGAGGCGCCAACTCGAACAACTTGTTTTCCCGGCTTCCGAGCATGGACGTCGACAGCCGTCCCAATACGAAAGGGCACCCTTTTCAGACCCGCGCAATGGACAAGCAGGACATCCGGGATCTACGCCGCTGGCATCGAAAGGCCGCTTTGAGGGCACGAGATGCGGGATTTGACGTTGTCTATGTTTATGCAACGCACGGGTACCTGATCTCGAATTTTCTGCATCCGCGCGTGAACACGCGCAGTGATGAATATGGTGGCAGTTTAGAAAACAGGGTGCGCCTGACCCGTGAGTTGATTCAAGAAACCAAAGACGCCGTTGGGGATCGGTGCGCCGTGGCGGTCCGTTTCTCGGCAGACGAAGAGATCGGCGAGGATGGCCAGCCAATCTATGGTGAGCGAAGAGATATGTTTGAGATGCTCTCTGATTTACCAGATTTGTGGGATATCAACATCGCAGACTACTCGGTTGAGATGGGTGTCTCCCGTTTTACAAAAGAAGCTGCTCTTGAACCCTATATGCATTGGGTCAAGTCCGTGACGGATAAGCCTGTGGTAACCGTTGGTCGATTTACGTCACCGGATACAATGGTCTCACAAGTCAGGCGGGGGGTAACTGATTTCATAGGTGCAGCGCGCCCGTCGATTGCTGATCCTTACCTTCCAAAAAAGATCGAGGAAGGACGCTTGTCTACGATCCGCGAGTGTATCGGATGCAATGTCTGTTACGCCAGCGACTCGATCGGTGTACCTATTCGATGCACTCAGAACCCAACAATGGGGGAGGAGTGGCGCAAAGGTTGGCACCCTGAAATCATCCGAACGAAATCTTCAGACGCGCGCGTTCTGATCGTCGGAGCCGGGGCCGCCGGACTGGAAGCTGCACGGGCGCTTGGTTTGCGTGGGTATGACGTCCTATTGGCGGAAGCTTCTCGTGAGTTGGGTGGCAGGGTCTCGCGCGAAGCAGCTTTGCCTGGCATGAGCGAGTACATTCGCGTCAAAGACTATCGCGAACAGCAATTGATTGAGATGCCCAACGTTGAAATCTACCGTGAAAGTCCGCTGACAGTTGACGATATCTTGGCCGTTGAGGCTGATCACGTAGCGATTGCGACCGGCGCGACTTGGCGAAAGGAGTATTTTGACGAAGAACGTTTCGTCCCGATCGCAGAAGGAGCCGTCCTAAGTCGCGTTTTTACCCCCGATGACATCATGGATGGAAAGCTTCCCGATGGACCGACGCTCGTTTTCGATGGGGATGGCTATTACATGGCCAGCGTCATTGCTGAGAAGATACGAGCGCAGGGACATGGTGTAACGCTGGTCACACCGTCTGACAGTGTTTCTGATTGGGCGGGAAAAACCTCCGAACGTTGGCGAATCCGAACGCATTTGCTTCGCTTAGGGGTCGAGACCCTGCCGTCAAAGTCGATTAAACAGTTTGATGGCGAAATCGCGGAGTTAGAGTGTACCTATGGCGGGCCAAGTGTGACCGTACCCGTTGCCAACATTGTTATGGTTACTGCTCGTAAACCAAATGATTGCCTTTACAGAAGGTTGCTCGGCCGGGTCAGTTCTGAGGATTTGCAGTTCAGCCTTCGTCGCATAGGAGATTGTGATGCTCCGGCGATTATAGCAGCAGCGGTTTATGCAGGTCATCGATACGCCCAGGAATTGGGCGAAGCCGTGGATGAGGACATACCACTTAATCATGATCGAGTAGACGTCGGGTAGCAGCCCATTTGACCGAACTGCGCGATCTCAGTTGTAAGCAATCAAAGAAACGCTGGAGGAATCTTTCATGCCGGAAGGCTTAGTTATCCGCCCCCTCGAATTGAAAGATCACGAAGAGTGGCGCCGCTTATGGACGGCATATTTGGACTTCTACGAGACCTCTGTCTCAGAAGAAGTCTATGAGGTTTCGTTCAACAGGTTGTTGTCAACGGATGCAGGTGAATACAATTGTCTCATAGCTGAGTTAGAAGGGAAACCGGTCGGATTGGCGCACTACCTCTACCATAGGTTCATGTGGTCGGTTGAGGATACGTGTTATCTTATGGATCTTTTCGCTGATCCGCAGGTTAGAGGAAAAGGTGTTGGACGAGCTCTGATCGAATCTGTTTTTCAGATCGCCAAGCAGGACGGTGTTCCAACCACCTACTGGACAACTCAAGAATTTAACTACCCAGGGCGAGTTCTGTACGACAAAGTGGCTAAAAGAACGCCCTTTATTGTTTATGAAAAAGATGAATGATCGGCTGCGTCTTTTCAGAAATATTCATCGTGAGGCGGGCAGGGGGCATTCGTAGCCTCGGTCTTTAACTAAATCATCGTCCTTCAGGTGCTTTAACACCAGTCCCGAGATCATTCGTCTGGCCGTGATGCATTTTGTTTGGTTCCCACACAGGATAGCTATTCTCGCCTAGCTAAGACGTGTCATAATCTGTCAGTCAGCACCGCCACTCACGCCTGTCTCATTTGATATCCTGCTTTAGAATTATTTGGTAATTCTCTTGGCTTTAAACGCTGGTTCCATACAGATTCCTGCCGGTAACTTCGTCGTTGGTTCGGTCTTTAGACCGTATTTTGGTGGGGTTGCTTTAGACAGCAATCACCTGATCTTCGGCGCTAAAATGAACTTGGAAAATGGGCTGAGGCGGTGATTTCGTTCACAGGTGCTTCATACGATATTTTTGGTTGCCGGGGTCAGTTGGAGTCAGTGCGTCAAGTCGGAGGTCTCATTGTGAGTTGCGGCTATAGTTGAGCGTCAAAAGACACGTGGGGCAGGTGGGACTGAGGTCTATGTTCGCTGCTGAGAAGGTTCACACCTAACTACATGAAACTATTCATGGTACGTAGGGGATTTCTTGGATATTTACAAAAACTCCTATTTTCCGTGAATAAATTTACAAAATCTTGTTTCAAAACTGGTAATTTATTGAGAAATTTTCAGTCCGATTTCCATTATTGGAGTGCACAAAAGTGCGTTTTCGTCTGCTGGAAGAGGAGCCATAGGACGAAAAATGGAAACGGGAGGAATACATGACTAACAAAAATGTCACGCGCCGCGGCGTGCTAAAGTCTGGTGCCGTTGCAGGTTCCGGGCTGGCCCTGCCTACGATCTTTACGGCCTCATCCGCCGCTGCCTTTACCAATGAGCCGACCGGGTCATCCGTGACCCTGGGCTTCAATGTTCCGCAAACCGGACCTTATGCGGAAGAAGGCAATGACGAACTGCTGGCGCAGCAGCTGGCGGTCGAACATTTGAACGGCGAAGGCGACGGAGGTTGCCTGAACACATTTTCGTCGAAAGCGCTGAAAGGGAACGGTATCCTCGGCAAGAAGGTCGAGTTCGTAACAGGCGATACACAGACCAAATCTGACGCGGCACGCGCATCGGCCAAGTCGATGATCGAAAAAGACGGTGCGGTCATGATCAACGGCGGTTCGTCTTCGGGCGTGGCCGTCGCGGTTCAGGGCCTGTGCCAAGAGGCGGGCGTTATCTTCATGGCCGGTCTGACCCATGCCAACGACACTACGGGTAAGGACAAGAAGGCCAACGGGTTCCGCCACTTCTTTAACGCCTACATGTCTGGTGCTGCATTGGCGCCGGTTCTGGCGGCCGAGATGGGCAAGGAACGTCGCGCCTATCACCTGACGGCCGACTACAACTGGGGCTGGACCCAGGAAGAGTCGATCGTAGCCTCGACTGAAGCCTTGGGATGGGAAACGGTCAACACCGTTAAGACACCGCTCGCGTCGACGGACTTCTCGTCTTACATCGCGCCGGTTCTGAACTCGGGTGCGGACGTTCTGGTTCTGAACCACTATGGCGGCAACATGGTGAACTCGCTAACCAACGCGATCCAGTTCGGGCTGCTCGACAAGGTTGCCAACGGCAAGGACTTCAAGATCGTTGTGCCGCTGTATTCCGAGCTGATGGCCGCCGGTGCTGGCGAGAACATCAAAGGTGTGCTGGGTTCGATGAACTGGAACTGGCAGCTGCAGGATGAGGGCACCAAAGCCTTCGTTAAGTCCTTTGGCGAAAAGTACGGCAAGCCACCGTCCAACTCAGCTCAGACATGCTATGCGCAAGTTCTGCTTTACGCTGATGCGGTCGAGCGTGCAGGCACCTTTAACCCCTGTGGAGTCGTCGAAGCTCTGGAAGACTTTGAGTTTGATGGCTTGGGCAACGGTCCAACATGGTATCGTGGTGCCGATCACCAGTGCTTTAAGGACGTGCTGGTTGTGCGGGGCAACGAGAACCCGACCAACGCCTATGACACGCTTGAAATCGTCGAGATCACGCCGCGTGCGCAGGTCGAGTACGATCCGGAGCACCCGATGTTCGCCGGTGGCGAACTGGGTAAGTGCAACCCGGGCGCGTAAGCCATTTGGCTAATGTCTGACCGCCATTCTCGGCGGTCGGACACCTTTTGGCCGCGCCTGTTGGCCCGGTCCTGACCACTCAATCCACACTGACCAACCCTGAGGTGGGCCCAATGGACGCCATCCTACTGCAAATACTAAACGGTCTGGACAAAGGCTCGGCTTATGCGCTGATCGCGCTGGGGCTGACGCTGATTTTCGGAACGCTCGGCGTCGTGAACTTTGCCCACGGGGCCCTGTTCATGATCGGCGCGTTCTGCGCCGTTACTTTGCAAAAACTGCTTAATCTGAGTTTCGAGACGCTGGATGAAACCCAAAAGGACTTTCTGGGCAATCCGCTGAAGGTCGAAACCCCATATGTCGAATATTGGTTCGGCCCGGAAGTCGGCGCAACGATTATCGACTGGTCCGTCCCGCTGGCCATCTTGTTTGCGATCCCAGTGATGCTGGTGGTCGGTTACGTGATGGAGCGCGGGTTGATCAAACATTTCTATAAGCGTCCGCATGCAGACCAGATCCTTGTGACCTTTGGTCTTGCGATCGTTCTGCAGGAAATCGTCAAGTATTTCTTCGGTGCCAACCCGATCCAGACCCCGCCGCCCGATGCGCTCAGCGGGTCTGTCGATCTGGGCACAATGGTTGGTTTTGATCCCAATGCAATCATCTATCCGATCTGGCGCCTGGTCTATTTTGGGTTCGCCGTTGGCATTATCGGGGCCGTGTTCTCGTTCCTGCAGTTCACCACTTTCGGGATGGTTGTCCGCGCTGGGATGGCGGACCGGGAAACCGTAGGCCTTCTGGGTATTAACATCGACCGCCGATTTACCATCATGTTCGGCATAGCCGCCGCTGTCGCTGGTCTTGCCGGGGTGATGTACGGGCCGTTGAACCCGCCCAACTATCACATGGGCATGGACTTTCTGGTCCTGAGCTTCGTTGTGGTTGTTGTAGGCGGCATGGGGTCGTTGCCAGGGGCCGTTTTAGCCGGGTTCCTTCTAGGGATACTCGAAAGCTTTGCGTCGACCACCTGGGCCACGACCACGATACCGGGCATCAACCAAATCATCATCTACCTTGTCGCCATCATCGTGCTGCTGACGCGTCCGCGCGGGCTGATGGGGCGCAAAGGCGTGATGGAGGAATAATCAATGTTGGGACTGAATAAAAAAGACACCAGCCTGCTGATCGTTGTCGCGCTTTTGACCCTGTTTGCGCCCTTCATCCTGAACCCGTTCCCTGAAGGCAGCGCCATGGCGCAGTTCAACGCGGGCTATCCGGACCTGATGCAGCGGTTCGTGATTTTTGGCATCTTCGCCATTGGGTTCAACATTCTGTTTGGCCTCACCGGGTACTTGTCCTTCGGTCACGCGGCCTTTCTTGGAGTGGGGTCATACTCGGCTGTTTGGATGTTCAAACTGCTCAGCTACAATGTCATTCCAGCCATCGCGTTAAGTGTTGTCGTCGCTGGATTGTTTTCGCTCCTAATCGGATTTGTCAGCCTGCGACGCTCGGGGATCTATTTCTCGATCCTGACGCTGGCATTCGCGCAGATGAGCTTTGCGCTGGCCTATTCGGTGCTCTCGAACCCCAAGTTCAACCTGACCAATGGCGAAACCGGTCTGCAGGTTTATGCGGACGACCCGCAAATCCTGCAGGGGGCGAACTCACCAGATTTGCCGCATCTGTTTGGTTTGCCCATGCGGGCTACATACACGATGGATGTGGGCGCATGGAGTTTCGACTTTAATGCAGGTTACTACCTGTGTGCGGTTATCATGATGGTGGTGTTCTACCTTGCCATCCGCATCTTCCGTTCGCCGTTTGGCATGATGCTGCGCGCGGTGAAGTCGAACCAACAACGGATGAACTACACGGGCCTGAACTCAAAGCCGTATACGTTGGCTGCCTTTGTTATCTCTGGCATGTATGCCGGTTTGGCCGGTGGTTTGATGGCCGCGATGGACCCGCTGGCAGGTGCCGAACGGATGCAATGGACCGCTTCGGGTGAGGTCGTCTTGATGACCATCCTCGGTGGCACGGGCACGCTGATCGGACCCGTTCTGGGCGCAGGTTTCATCAAGTATTTCGAGAACATCTTCTCGAAGATCAACGACAACGTCCTGCACAGCTGGTTCGCTTTCCTGCCCGACGGGATGGAAGACGCCGTGGTGTTCCTGATCCACCCATTTATCGGCAAAGGCTGGCACCTGACGTTGGGCATCCTGTTCATGCTCGTCGTCATCTATCTGCCGGGCGGTCTGGTCGAGGGGGGGCAACGTTTGCTCAAGCGCCTCAAGCGCAAGAAAACAGATGCCGACGATGCGCCGTCAGGCAAAACAGAACCGGCTGAGTGAGGGGCGAGCAATGGCAATTCTAAGAGTCAAAGACGTCAGCAAACGCTTCGGTGGCCTGAAGGCGCTGACAGATGTGAACCTTAACGTTGAAGAGAACTCGGTTCACGCCATTATCGGTCCCAATGGTGCGGGGAAGTCGACGCTGTTGAACTGTTTGGTGGGCAAGCTGATGCCGGATACAGGGTCAGTTTTGTTCAACAATAACTCGGTTCTGGGGCTGGAGCCGTTCCAGATCAACCAGATGGGCATCAGCCGCGTGTTCCAGACGCCCGAGATTTTTGGTGAGCTGACGGTGATGGAGAACATGCTGATCCCGATCTTCGCGATGCGGGATGGCGCGTTTCGGATGCACGCCTATGAGACCATCGCCAATGAACGTGAGGTGGTAGAACAAGCAGAAGCCATGTTGGAAGAGATGAACATGGCTGACAAGCGCGAGATGAATGCGGCCTCACTGTCCCGCGGTGACAAGCGGCGACTTGAGATCGGCATGTGCCTCAGCCAGAACCCGCGCTTGTTGTTGCTGGATGAACCGACGGCAGGCATGGCGCGGGCTGATACCAACAACACGATCGACTTGCTCAAACAGATCAAAGATGAGCGCGACATTACCATCGCCATTATCGAGCATGATATGCACGTCGTCTTCAGCCTGGCCGAACGGATCACCGTATTGGCGCAGGGGACACCATTGGTCGAAGACACTCCGGAAAATATCCGCGGTAATCCCAAGGTCCGCGAGGCCTATTTGGGCGAGACTGCTGCGTAAGGAAAAGCTATGAACGAAAAACCTGACTTTTCGAAAAACGCCAATATGGCCAGCACCGCGCCTGCGTTCCTTTCTGTATGGGACATGCACTCGTATTACGGCGAAAGCTACATCGTGCAGGGCGTCAGCTTTAACGTGCATGAAGGCGAGATTCTGGCCCTGCTTGGACGGAATGGCGCTGGCAAAACCTCGACACTTCGTTCTATTGCCAGAGTCGGCGATCCCGAAGTAAGGCATGGTGAAATCTGGCTGGATCACAAGCCGCTGCACAATATGACAAGTTACGAAGCGGCATCTGTCGGACTTGGCCTGGTACCGGAAGACAGACGCATAATCCCAGGCTTGACCGTCGAGGAAAACCTACAGCTTGCCCAGATTGCCCCGCCTGTCGGATGGTCTCTGGAGCGGCTGTATGAGTTGTTCCCGCGCCTAGGCGAACGCAGAAAGCAAGAGGGGATTACCTTGTCGGGTGGCGAACAACAGATGCTGTCAATCGCCAGAGCGCTTGCCCGTGACATCAAAGTATTGCTTTTGGATGAGCCATACGAAGGTCTTGCCCCGGTAATTGTCGACGAGATTGAAAAGACACTGGTTCACGTCAAGCAACAGGGCATGACCACGATTATCGTTGAACAAAACGCTGTCCGCGCTTTGGAGTTGGCCGATCGTGCGATCATTTTGGACACCGGCACTATCGTGTTTGATGGGACAGCAAACGAGGTGCTTCAAGACACCGGCCTTCGCGAGGAGTATTTGGCGATCTAAACCGGGCTTCGAGATTTAGGTGAAGTTTGATTGCAATCGCATCAGAATTGCCGATGGTCGGGGTTTTCAAACTCATGCGCTCATTCAATTGTGATTACGGTGCCAGAGCATGATCCGCCATATCGTGCTGACCAAATTTCGTTCCGACGTAACCGAAGAGAACATCGCCAAGATTCACAATGGTCTTTCTGACCTGACCGACGCTCTGCCGGGTGCAAGCGGGTTTACAGGTGGTCGCAGCGAAAGCCCTGAGCAGATCGAATGCGGTTACATGCATGGGTTTGTGGGTGATTTCGATGATTGGGCCGCGCTGCACACCTATCAAAACGACAAGACACACAAAGCGCTGGGCGCGCAGTTGGTCAAACATGCTGTAGGTGGCATAGACGGAATTCTAGTTCTGGACTTCGAGGTTTGAGATCGCTGAAGCGGATTCAGCCAAACCGCAAATCTGAAGTCTGCGAAAACGGCCGTGATCAGAGTGGTCACAAACGGCATGACGAGCCCTTTTTTACCGAATCTGCGACGTCGTGGCAGATCGCGTTGGGGCAGGTTACGGGAGCTACAACCACGCATTCTTAGCCTGCGAAAGACGCCGAAATTGCACTTCGAACACCGGATTACTTGTCTTCCAGTGGTCAATTTTTTATACTGACTCATAGATTTTTTTGAATTTTTTAGTGTTCACGAGTGTATTTGGTTTGCCCGTGTTGCAACAGCATAGAGCATGTTCCGGCGGCCAGTTCGGGGGTATTGATGACAAAGGCCAGCGATCCAAAAGCTCGCCCTAAAGTTGCCAACAAAGACGCTAACAAAGTGTCGGGTATTTATGACTTTGTGCAATCTCCTGAATGGCAGGAGGTGCTTGAAAACGCTCGGAAACAGCAAGAAAGCAACCCACCGACAGGCAAGACAAACGGCGGTGCCGCGCGGCCGTCTGCCCCGGGTCGTAGTAACGCAGTGCAATCAACCTCTGGCGCGCAACCGGAAAATGTCCCGAATACGGCGGCGCAGCAACCTGGAACGGCCGCTAATCCGAGCCAAGCATCCAAGCCTCTCCAGCCTGGTGAGTCGGCCAAAAGTGCCGCCGTAGGCGGTGTTGCACGCCAATCTATCAACAATGACACCACCCAGACCGGAAACGTCACAGGTGATGAACAAGGTGAAGCAAACGCTGCTTCGCCAAATACCGAGCCCGTGCCGGGCCTGCAGTCCGGCAATGTCCCAGAAGATCTGATCACCTCGGAACCTAGCCTAAAGCTGTCCGAAGGTGAGGTGGCAGATCGTTTGCGCAAGAACCTTCTTGAAAGGATGGAAGACCAGAAACGTTCTCGTCGCAAGATGCGTTTGGGTTTGGTCGCGGCGGGATGCGGCATCGGTGTGGCTGCATCGTCTTCGGTGTTTCTCATCCTTTCTGGATTGAACGCATCTGGACCAACCGAAACTGCGGGGCTGGTAGACCAGGAAGCATTGGCGACAAGCGCGATCACGCAACCGGAAACGGAACTGTCTGATCGTTCAGCGGCGTCCTCTGATGTAGCAAACGGCGCGACGGATGCGGCTGCAAACTCGACGACTGTGTTCGATACGTCATCTGAAGCAAATTCGCCCGACGGTGACACAACCTTGCCAGAGGATGTTGCATCGCTGTCGCTGCCCTTCTCGGAACCGCCCGACCCGTCGGGCGGCGTCGGGTCAGAACTGTCTGGTTTGGCTCCAAGTGTTCGGTCGTTTGTACCCACACTTATCCAGCCGCCATTGCCGATATCGCTGCTGAGCTATCGACCGCGGGAAGAGGTGAATCTGGGTTTCGTACGGTTTCAATCCACGCCCGAGATTTTCAGTACGTCTGTCGCATTGCTTGAAACGACTGTGACTGCGGCAGAACCCGAAGAATTTCTGGAAGGTGCAACGGTTGCGGCAATAGCATCCCCGACAACAATGCGTCCGCCGGTGGTTCCGATCCAGCCTGCGGCATTGGAGTATTCGGCGTCGCAAGTGCAATTGGACGTCGTTCGGACAGTGCCGCATTCCGTGCGGGCGTATCTGCCGGAACAGGGGCAGCAGATAGGTCAAGCAACTGGTTCGGACCTTTCTCTGCCTGAAGTTGTGGTCTCGCTTGAAATCGAAGAGCCGTCGGAAGCACGTGTGTTGGTTGAGCCCAGTGCGCCAGAGGCGAACACGGTTGCATTAGACCTTGTCCCCCAGCCATCGCCGTCCGAACCGCAACCGGAGCCTGTGGAATTGGTGGCGCTGCCAGTTGCGCCGAAACTGCCTGACGTGCCGGAATCATTAGTAACGCCGACCCCGTCCGGGTTATCGTCCGCATTGCAGGTGCCGACGCTTTTCGGAACACTAGACTCGCTGGAAACACCGGCTGCGCCACAAGCACCGGCGCCGTTGGAGATCGAAGTGTCATTGGTGCCCCTGCTGCAAGAGACATCTGAGCCGTCGCAGCCTATCCAGCGAACAGCTTTGCTGGATGACGCTGTTACGACCCCGCAACCAGAGCCCGCCCCGGAAAATACGGTGGTGGCGTTTCGGATCTATTCACCAACCAATGTGCCCCAAAGCGTTGTTGATTCTGTTGTAAGCAACCTGACGTCGACAGGGCATGAGCTTAGTGGGCAGGCGCGTGTAGGCTTTGGGATCACCAAGTCGAACGTGCGCTTCTATCACAAGCAGGACGAGGAAAGAGCGGCCGCCCTTGCCAGAGACTCCGGTGCACAGCTTCGGGATTTCACCGGGGCTGACGTCAAAACCCCGAGTGGGATCATAGAGTTATGGCTGGCCGGAGAAGGCTCGGGTGTTGCAGCGGCCAAGCCGACCACCACACGTAAAACGGTCAGGGCTCAGACTCCGAACCGTGTCAATCGCCTGAAAAGTCAGGTGCTGAGCAAACTTAAGAAAGCGACGACCCAATAACTGTATTTTTGAGCTATACTAAGAAGGACTGATTCAATTTTGTGTACTGTTAATTATTTCCGACGGGGTATCCAAAATGACGGATAGACGACTTATCGGCATCGTAACTGCTCTGCTATTTTTATCGACATCCCAAAACGTGCGTGCCGAGATCACACTTGAGCATCTGCTGGTCATCGACCAAATGCTGTCTACCAATGACATTCAGGCACTGTACGCCTACCTCGACAAAAACCCCGAGCTTTTGAGCGGCGAAGATGAACTGTCGCTGGAGCTGCGGAGCTTTCACGAGGTCGCTTCTGTTGGTGATGTGGACTTCAGCTATGCCGCCAGCGCACCGGCCAGCGGCGAGAACCGTTCGGCCGACAGCGCATTCGCCGCCTCGTTGCAACACTGAGCGGGATGTCGGAAGTGCGCGCCTTCGGGCGATCAGACACACCTACGATCGCCTATGTCATCGAGCCGCGATTTTCTGGCGGGACATCTGCAGCGGTGGCTGCCGAGTTGCCGGTAGCGGCAGAATTCGGGCAAGTGGTTGTGCATGCGATCACGTCCAGAACTTTTGGTGCCAATCAGCACGTCTCGCCAGTATTACGGCGGGTGTTGGACGAGTTGAACATTCCGATCATTTGGGACGCCCCCCGGATCAGCGCGGATTTCGTATTTTTGCACAATCCGTCTTTTTTGAAGTTTCAGGACACGCTCGGCACAAGGATCGTTGCACGAGAGCTTTACGTGATTACGCATGAGAATTTTCTGCGTCCCGGCGGCGCAGAGGGGTTTGACGTTGCAAATTGCCTGAACCAGATCGAGGTCTCGACAATTGCGCTTAAGAAAACGCTTGCGCCGATTTCACCGTATAACCGCAAAGGCGTTGTCGACTGGTTGACCACGTCCCGCATAGCACGGCAGTGGGACGTTTTGGGATCGGATTGGTTCAACATTTGCCAGACCGAGATGAGTGCTCCGTGTGAAATACCACAGGACCGGCGCGGGCGGCATTCACGGCCCGGGTTCGAGAAGTTCCCGGCTATCGCTGATCTGGATAGCTGTTTTCCAAGCCATTCTCAGAGCAACGTAATCCTTGGTGCAGATGCTCTGTTGAATGCTCGTGTTCTTCGCGCGCATTGGACCTTGCTTCCCTTTGATGCCATAACTGTGCAAGAGTTCTTTGGAATGATTGACTTTTTTGTATATTTTACAGCGCCGACCTGGCAGGAGAGCTTTGGTCGCGTTGTGGCCGAGGCGGTGGCAGCGGGTAAGGTTGTTCTGACCAACCCCGATACAGGTGCCACGTTTGGAAATGCTGTACTGACCTGCCAGCCATCTCAGGTGGACACGATCATTGCCGATCTGATCGCCCAGCCGCAGAAGTATCATGACCAGGTGGTAAGATCGCAATCGGCGCTGGAAAACTACTCTGCAGGTAAATTCAAAGCGATGCTGTCAGGCATAATTTCCGCCGACAGCGGGGTGAATGCATGATCTATATAGAAGTGGGCACACGCTCGTTGCGGTCGTTTGACACGCAGTTGATCCTTGCCGAGCAACTTGCAGCACGTGGCTTTAGTGTGTGCATTGATGCCGACTATCTGCCGGAAGATGCTGGGCGTGGAAGGATCTACGAGGCAGCCAAATTTCTCGTTGATCCAGGCGAGCACAAGGCGCAGTCCGTATTCGTACTGGGTGCCGAAGAGATCGACGATTTTCTTCTAGCCTCTCTGCGGAACAAGCAGCTCGACCCGAGTGTCCCGGTTGTTGCAACTGGTCGTTTTGCGACCCAGCAAAGTTATATCGCAGCCAAAGCCCGGCTGGCCTATGCGCTTGGGCGCGAGGCGCAAGTGATTGACCTTACGGATTTTCAGCCGCGGCCGGTGCTGCCATCGACCTCCAGCCCTTTGGTGGCAGATATTCGGCCCGCATCTCGGCGACCAAATCGAGTTTTGCCGAACGTGACGGTTGTTCTGGGTTCGATGGAGTTGGACAACCCCGAAACGCTGTCCTGCTTCTCCCGGATGAGCAGCCAGGGTGGCTATAACCTGAAACTCATCGTTAGCGGCGCTCAGAATGAGGCGATAAAGGCGTCGCCGTTTCACGATTTGCCGACGTATCTTTATACCGGCCTGTCGCCGCTGACCTTGGCGAATTCGACAGATATTCTGGCGATGTTCGGGCACGGAATTGCTGGCGTTCGAATGGCGGCTTTTGCGGTCGAACTGATTGCAGCCGGCGGTGTCGCCATCGACTGTACCGACGATGAGGTTCTGATGTCATCGGGCGCACCTGCATTGCTTGGTCCAAAGACACCGTTCGCCTTGGATGGTTATCTGATCGGTAATGTGATCGGAAACGTGCCGCAAATTGTCGAACAAGCTTCGAAATCGCAGTGGTTGCACACTGTCGATATTTCTCGTTTGGAAAAGGCTGCCGGACTGAATCCGAGGCAGCGTCAGGCTGAACAGGATAAAGCCAAAACCCTGTTTTTCCCGACAAACGGAGTGGGGCTTGGGCATGCGCAGCGGTGCAGCATCATCGCCCGGGAAATGCCGGACACGATGTCAAAAATGTTCGCGGCCTTTCCCAGTTGCGTTCCGCTTGTTCGTCGCGAAGGCATCAACTGTATTCCGCTGGTTCAGCGCGCTGATACAAAAACAAATTCTGATGGCAATGATGTAGTGACGTATCGGCGTCTTGGCGCGGTGCTGAACGAAAACGACACGCTGGTCTTTGACGGCGGTTACGTATTCGATTCCGTTTATCGGGTGATCCGGGAACGCAACCTGCTGGCTGCATGGATCCGGCGCGGGTTGTGGCCTGAAGGGCGGTCAAGGCAAACCATGCTGCGCCGCGAAGGAGTCTTTGACCGGGTCATTGTGCCCTCTGAGGCTTTTGACGAGTTAAACGACGCTTACAGCTATGGTGACCATGTCCATTATGTCGGGCCAATCGTTCGTTTGGTGGAACAGTCCGCTGCAGAAAAAGAAAAGCTCAGAGCTCGGTTGGCTAAACGTTTCGGACGCGATTTCCGGCAACTGGTCGTCAGCATGTTGGGCGGCGGAGTCGCCTCTGACAGGTCCGCGCAATTGCAGGCGATCTCGGGTATGCTCGAGGCCCGTCCTGACTGTTTACATCTGGTTGTGACGTGGCCCGGCAGTACGGTTCAGCCCGCAACATTTGGTTGGAAAAACACCCGCGTGGTTCAGACATTAGAGGCGACTAAGCTTTGCCTTGCCGCTGACGTGGTCATTTCTGCGGCGGGATACAACTCGGTCCTAGAGATGCTGTACCATCGCATTCCGGCGATATTCATTCCCCAATCCGCCCCCTATCTGGATGATCAGGAACGGCGCGCCACTGCCATGGCCGAGCGTGATCTGTGCGCCGTCATTACCGAAAAGGAATTCATGAAGCTCGAGCGGACGGTCTCAGACTGTCTGGATCATGACGGCACTGAATTTTACCGATCCGCACTGAATAGTTTCGAATTGCCTGAACCAGGGGCGGTCAAGGCTGCTGAATTGTTAACAGAATTGGGGGCTATGTATGACCAGTGATCAATGGTTCGAGATCCTCAGCCGAGCTTCGCCAAACCGACCCGAGCCCCTAGACGATCTGATCAATGAGAAACGGGACGCCAAGCCGCTTGGCAAAGTTGTCTTCCCGAGAATGCGACTGACGCCCTCGCTTATGCTATGGGACCGCGAACCGGGTGGACCGGTGCATATTGGCGTTCGGGTGCACGAGCCGCCAGAAACGCCTTACCGTATCGCAAGGCTTTTGGCCGCCGCAGCGATGGAGCGGGACGTGTATCCGGTCATTCTCAGCCGCGTCGACTATTGCGGCCTTGAACGTTTCGGCTTTCGGGTTGAACGCATTCCGGAAGAATCCGCGGCGGCGCAGGACGCCGAGGAAGAACTCAGAAAATACTGGGATCTGGCGATTATCATTGACGGGCATGAAATCGGTCTTTTGGGCTAGCAAGACGCCAACAATAGACAAGGAACACCTTGTGAAAATCGTTACTGGCGGACAAACGGGTGTTGATCTGGCGGCTTTTCAGTTCGCTTTGGAAAACGACATTCCCTATGGCGGTTGGGTTCCGAAAGGCCGCCTGAACGAGGCGGGTCGCATTCCCGACCGCTACACCGGCCTTACCGAAACGCATTCCGAAGATGTTGCAGAGCGCACAAAGCGGAACGTTTTGGCAAGCGATGCATTGCTTGTGTTCGCCGACGGATCACCCAGCCCTGGAACGCAGTTGACCATTGATTTTGCGAAAGAAATCGGAAAACCTTGCCTGATCGTTGACGTGCGGCAGGGGTGTGAAGCTTGCGCGCGACAAGTGAGGCGTTGGCTCATGGCGCGGCCCAATGCGGTTTTGAACATAGCCGGCCCCCGACAAAGCGAAGCCCCCGAAATCGGAACCAAGGTGACAGCGGTCTTACGTCAATCGATAATGCCTGAAGGCTCTTAGTCGTAGCGAAGCGTGGGTTTCGGACATACGACGTTTCGCCAGTAGGCGCGACACGCATCGGTTGTTAGGGTTGGGGTATCTTGATTGCGAAGGCCAAGTCTCATGTTTGCAAAAACCGCCGGACAGATTGATTTTGACACGGTTCTGATCGTCGACGACCACCCGTTGTTCTGCGATGCGCTGTCGATGACACTGCAAACCGTAGCCCGTATCGGGGAAATCCACACCGCGGACAGGCTGGAAAATGCGATTGCTTTAATCTCTGACGGCTTGAGACCCGATGCAGTGGTGCTGGATCTAAATCTCCCGGATGTGGACGGGCTTGAAGGCTTGATGCGCGTCAAAGCAGCGATCGATGCGCCGATCATAGTTGTGTCGTCCATCGCTGAGAACCGCGTGATTAGTCAGGTGATCCATGCGGGTGCCTCAGGCTATGTGCCAAAGCACAGCCAGCGTGACGTGTTTCGGACAGCGTTTGAAACTGTTCATTCCGGGGATGTTTTCGTACCAGATGGTTTCACGTTTATTGAGGACGAAGCCGACAGCGAACATAGTGAGGCCGCCAATCGTCTTGCCACTTTGACCAATCAGCAATCGCGTATTCTGCAGCTTATCTGCGAGGGTAAGTTGAACAAGCAAATTGCATTTGATCTGTCCATAGCCGAAACAACGGTCAAGGCACATGTGACTGCGATCATGCGCAAACTTGGCGTCCAAAGTCGTACGCAGGCTGTCCTGCTTGCCAAGAATGCTTCTCTTGCCAGCGTCTTGCAAGAGTAAGCCCACGCGTCATATCTTAGGGGATGTCGCGCTTTAGGGAGGAGGGCACGATGAACCAAGCAGTCGGGTGGGCGTCAGCTGCTGCCCGTGCGCCAGGTATCGTCAAAACGGGCTTTGTACATCGCGACACAGATCGGGCGATCGAAAAACTCGCCAGCTCTCTGGGCGATGAACTTCTGTCTTTGATCGTTCTGTTCGTAAGCCCCGGCGCAGATGCGGCGGCGGTTATCTCTGAGGCGGCAGGTGCTTTTGCGCCGACGCCTGTTATCGGATGCACCACGGCCGGTGAGTTGGCAGATTGCGGCTATGGCGAAGATCAGATCGTTGCCATCGGATTTCCGTCTTCGCATTTCGAGGTGCGGACCCTTTTGGTGCCCGACCTGGGTGATTTTTCGGCGCAGGACATTATCGACCGGATGATCCGGAACCGAAACGATATGGCCGCGCATGCACCGGACTGGAAACACGAGTTTTCTTTCCTGTTGATCGACGGATTGTCGACCAAAGAAGATGTGCTGACATCGGAGCTTGCCATTGGGCTGGGGCCGGTACCCTTGTTCGGCGGGTCTGCGGGGGACGGAACCCGGTTCGAGGCGACCTACGTGTTGAAGGACGGTCAGGCCATGCAGAACGCAGCGGTTCTGACGCAGGTTCGTACACGTTGTCCAATCAAAGTATTCAAGACAGATCATTTAGTGCCGACGGCGCGGCGCATGGTTGTCACCAAGGCCGATCCGGCCAGTCGTATCGTTCAGGAAATCAACGCCGAACCTGCCGCACGCGAATATGCCCGTCTGCTTGGTAAAGACCCAGAACAATTGACCACTTTTACCTTTGCAGCCCATCCATTGGTTGTGCAGATTGGCGGCCAGCATCACGTGCGGGCCATTCAGCGGGTCGCGGGCAACGGCGACCTTGTGTTCTTTTCGGCGATTGATGAAGGGCTGGTTTTGACATTGGCGGAACCTCGGGACATGGCCGTGCATCTTGCCGAAGAAATCGCAACGCTGACGCAGACCGACCGGCCGGACACGATCCTTGCCTGCGATTGCATCCTGCGCCGTCTGGAGGCGCAGGAAAAGCAAAAGACGGGCGAGATTTCGCGTCTGCTTTCCGAGAACCACGTCGTAGGGTTTTCGACTTATGGCGAGCAGTTCAACTCGATCCACGTGAACCAGACGCTGACTGGCGTTGCGATTTATCCTCCGGAAGACGGGTAGGCGATGATTGAATCTCTGACCGACCCCAATGATCCGCTTGATCGGCAGAACGAAAAGCTGCTGAAGATTGTCGCGGCGTTGATGCGGCGGGTAGAGGAATCCACCGATGCCTCAGGAGCGGCTTATGCTCAGTTTCAGCGGGCGGCCATGTTGGAACAGGAAGTGCGGGCCCGGACAGATGACCTTGAGCGCGCGTTGGATCTTCTCAACGATTCGAACGCCCGTTTGGCGCAGGCCAATCAAGAAACCGAGGCTGCCCGTGCAAACCTCGCCAATGCGATCGAGGCAGTTCAGGAAGGGTTTGCACTGTTCAACCGAGATGAGGAAATGGTGCTGTGCAACAGCCGTTTTGGTCTGCACATGCCCGACATTCAGGCCAAACTGGCACCTGGGTTGCGGTTCACCGATTATGTCGAATTGGTCAGCCAGTCCAAGTTCTTGTCTCTGCCCGGAGTGCTTTCTCGGAAAGATTGGGTGCGGCGGCGCATTGCCCGCCATGCCGAAGATCACGTGGTCTTTAACATCCGCCTGAGCGGCAACCGATGGATGCAGGTGTCCGAGCACCGCACGCCGGATGATGGCACCGTTATCTTGCAAACGGATGTGACCGACATTATGCGGGTCGAACGTCAGGAAAGGGATCGTATACTCGATGACAAAGCCCGCCTGATCCGCGCGACACTGGAACATATCGATCAGGGTGTTTGTATTTTTGACAGTCAGCTGCGTCTGGTTGGATGGAACAATCGCGCCAGCGAACTGCTGGCCATTCCCAACGCACAATTCCAGATGGGGGCACAGTTCCAGTCGTTGTTTCACCGTTTAAGCACAACCATCAACTTTGAAGGCGGAGTGAGCGACGCCGATCTGCTGGCCTGGGTAAACCGCTCGACCGAGCGCCCGCCATTGCAATTTCAAATGCATAGTGGTCGCGTCAAGATTTTGTCGGTCTTCGCGCAGGAGATGCCTGATCGGGGATTCGTGATTTCTTTTACTGATGTGACGGAAGACAGAAAATCCGCGCAAGCCCTTGTCGAAGCAAAGGAACTGCTGGAACAGCGCGTCGCATCTCGGACAATGGAGCTTGCGGATGCGCTGAACGAAGCAGAGCGCGCGAACGCATCCAAATCCCGCTTTGTCGCGGCGGCCAGTCACGATCTATTGCAACCACTGTCGGCTGCAAAACTCTACGTCTCGACGTTGGGCGGTGAATTGGATGCTGCGGATGCACGCGCGGTTGCGGCAAAAGCCGAGAGCGCGCTCAATAGTGTCGAACACATCCTTGAAGCGCTGCTGGACATATCAAAACTGGATTCCGGGCGTGCATCAGTTCACTTATCATCGGTCTCAGTGGGTGAGCTTTTTTCCCAGATGGAAGACGCATTTGGGCCGGTCGCACAGGCTAAGGGGCTTGGTTTGCGATTTGTCGACACCAGCGCGGTGGTCAGAAGTGATGCCAGTTACCTGCGGCGCATTTTACAGAACCTGTTGTCCAATGCGATTCGGTATACGGAAACAGGCAAAGTTCTGGTCGGTGTCAGGCGAAAGGGCGCGAGCGTCTCAATCCAGGTTTGGGATACCGGCATAGGTATCGACTCTGACCAAAAAGACGTTGTTTTCCAGGAATTCAAACGACTTCATTCAGACGCCAGCGCCGCCGAAGGGATGGGTTTGGGTCTTGCCATTGTGGAACGTGCTTGTGGGTTGTTGAGGCATCCGATTGGTCTTCAGTCCGAGCCTGGGCGCGGAACTGTATTCTCAATCACGGTTCCATCAGTGGGGCAGGCGCGTGGTGCGATGAATGGTGGCGCGCCGTCAGCGCCACCGCGTTCGGACGTTCTGCACAGGACGGTTGCCTTGCTGATTGAAAATGATGACAACCTGCGCGGCGCGCTGTGCATGACGATGGAGGCATGGGGCGTTCAGGTGCTGGAAGCGGCCAGCCAGGATGAGGCCGCAAACCTGCTGCACGAGATTGGAATTCTGCCCGATGTCATTGTTGCCGATTATCAACTGTACGGAGGTAAGACCGGGACCGACGCTATTGCCGATCTGACGTGCGAATTCGGGCCGTTGCCCGGCTGCATCATTTCGGCCGATCGTTCGACCGAACTGGCGAGCGCTTGCAAGAAGGCGGGCTATCCTTTGCTGCACAAGCCAATTGATGCGCAGAGGCTCAAATCGGTGCTGGAGGCGTCGGTCAGTTGACTGCTCAGTGCGTTCGCCCTTGGCCTACTGTCCGCATCATCTGACGGAAATAGAACTTTGGTGCCAGACGGTTCAGCAGACTGGCGATCCGTGCGATCCGCCCGACCGGAATATAGTCCTTTTGCCGTTGATAACCTTGCAAGATCACTTGTGCCGCGGCTTCCGGTTCCATGTAGTCGATGCCATCCGAGGCTGAACCGGGGCGAACGAATTCATCGCACGCAGCTTCGGGTCGCCCGATATTGGTCGCCACAAAGGACGGCGCGGCGATAGCAACGCGCACCCCGTGTGCGGTTTCTTCGGCACGGAGGGACTTAAAGAACCCCTCCATCGCGTGTTTGCTGGCTGCATAGGCGGTTCGATGGATGAGCGGTGCAAAACCCGCGACGGAAGAGATCGCAAGGTGCGTACCCTTGGCTTTCCTGACCGCGTCCAGAAAATGCTGCGCACAACCAACTGCAGCGAAGTAGTTGATTTCGAACAAGTTTCGATGCGAGCGCATATCGCTGTCCGAAAACGCGGAAATCTGCGAGACACCTGCATTGTAGATCACAAGATCAACCGAGGCTCTGGCCGCAATGATCCGGGCGCAAGTGTCTTTGCACTGGTCCGGGTTGGTCAGATCACAGGCATAGGTGCTGACGTCATCCAGATTGGCAAGTGCGTCAAGCTCTTGCCCGGGTAAATCAATCAATGCGGTATGCCAACCGTCGGCTCTTAGCGCAGCAGACAATGCACGGCCCAGTCCTCCGGCTCCTCCTGTAATGACAGCAGTTGGTTTCATTGGGCAGCCTCCCACCAGCGATTGAACGCCTCGGCACTTGTGAATTTGGGGTGATAGCCGAATTCGCCTTTCAGCGCGGCATTGTTCAGTACAGGGCGATACAGAAGAAAACGCACTTGTTCCGGGCCATAACGCGACAGGCGCAGCGGGCGGGCAATGGCCAGAGCGGCCCTGACCACCGCCGGAGACAGCCAACGCACCGGTTTGCCCATCTTTGATGCGATCTGTGAGATGGTCAGCGCGCCGTCGCCGGCAACATTAAAAATTCCGGCAGGCCCGTCAGTCGCCGCACTAACCAAGATATCGGCTAAATCTTCGTCCCAGATAAACACAAACGGGCTGTCGGATCCTTTCAGCCCCAGCAGACGGGGTTTGTGAAACAGGGCCGTTATCTGATTTTCAACCTTTGACCCCAGCACAGTTCCCACACGCAGAACAACCTGTTCGAGGTCGGGCTCGACCTGTCTGGTATCGGCCAGCATTTCTTCGACCAGCCGCTTGTGCCACGAATAGGCGAATTCCTGATTGCCACGTATCGAATCCGTTTCACACAGGGGAACCGGGTTATCGGCATGATATCCGTAGGCTGCACCTGATGAAGTAACGACCAGACGCTTGACCCCTGCGGCGATCGCGGCATTCAGGACATTACGGGTTCCTTCGACGTCGACCTGATATTCATGCTCTCTGGTCGATGATGGGTCGGGGGTCACGATGGAAGCCAGATGCACGATGGTGTCAGGTTCTTCAGCCAGAATGACGTTGAGTGGCGCGTTGCCCGTGACGTCCATCCTGACGAATCTTGCATTTTTCGGCAGGTCGGCGGGTTCTTGAATATCTGTTGCAGTGATTGTGACGTCGTCGCGGTTGCCCAGTCGTTGCAGCAGGGCAGTGCCGACCGCGCCCGCAGCCCCGGTGATCAGGATGTGGCGCATTCGGGCACCTCTCGTCTTGCGAAAAAGGCGGCCAGTGCCAGCCCCGAGAGCGCGTGCCAGATGCCCCAAAGCGCCGCGGCAACTGCCATTCCGCCAAGCCCGCCAAAAAAGGCGAATATTAGGATGAGGCCAAGGCCCGAGTTCTGAATTCCTGTTTCGATTGTGACAGATCTACGGTCGCGCTCCGACAGGTTGGCGGCAGTTGCAGTCAGGTATCCACCCAAAAATGCCAGCGCATTATGCAGGATCACGATCCCGATAATCGCCGTAGCAAAACGTTGGAAATTCACCCAGTTCGCGGCGAGCGCTACGACGATAAATGCGATGAAGATCGCCATCGAAAGCCATTGCATTGGGCGGCGAATTTTATCTGCGATGGCTGTGAAATGCGCATTGACCAGCATGCCAAGGATAAGGGGCAGGATCAGCATGAAGCCTACCGTAATGGCCACTGCAACCGGGTCGATCTCGGTCCTTTGCAGGATTTCCCGTGTTGGGGCGTAGAGGTTCCCCCACAGTGCAATATTTGCAGGCGTGATGATGATCGCGCCCACGGTTGCAAATGCGGTCATCGACACCGAAAGCGCCACGTTTCCGCCCGCACGATGTGTCATGAAGTTCGAGATGTTCCCACCAGGGCAGGCCGCAACAAGGATCAGCCCCATCGCGACCGAAGGTAACGGATTGACCACCAGCAGCATCAGAAAGGTTAGGGCAGGCAGCACCAGAAACTGAGACGCCAGCCCGACAAGCAGCGGTTTCGGCCCGCGCAGGATACGGCGGAAGTCATCCACCCGAAGATCCAGCGCGATCGAGAACATCACGACGGCCAATATTGCGTTCAGCAGCCTCAGATTGCCTGCGTCAAAGTTCAGCGCAACGTCGTCTATCCCGTTCATGATTGGGCCGCCTTCAACGCCGCGATCTGGCCGGTCACTTCGCCGCGATAGGTCGCCTTGTCGACGTAGTAGGCCATCCGGGGCAGATCGATATAGTTCATGCCACCGGTCGCCCGCTCGAATTTTTCGGACTTGGCTGCGCGGATTGCCTTTGCGGCGGAGTTTCCGGTCTTGAGCCCTGCGATATATCGCGCGACCATCTCGGCCTGCTCGTGCCGTCCTTGCCATCCCAGGCCGGACGCTTCGATCATTCCCAGGACGAACAGGTCATCGCGGGTCGGATGCATGCAGTTAAGGTACAGATGCGGGGCGTCACCCTGCCAGTTCAAATGCGTCCTGTCGATGAACGGGTAGTGGAGCTTGTACCCTGTTGCTGCAAGGACCATGTCATATTCAGCACTGGTGCTATCTCGGAAATGTACTGTCTTGCCGTCAAATCGTTCGATATCTGCCCGAACTTTCAGATCGCCGTGCCCGGCATGAAACAAGATCAGCGAATTGACAACGGGATGAGATTCGTAAAGGGCGTAGTCCGGTTTGGGAAACCCATATTTCTGCGGGTCGCCCACAAACCACTTCAGGATCGCCCCGTCCACTTTGCGTTTTAGCCACATGGGCAACTTGATTTTGCCCCCCATCGTGTCAGCAGGGACGCCGAACACGTATTTGGGCACAAAGTAATAACCTCTGCGCATCGAGATATCGCAGGATTCCCCATGGTGAATGGCGTCAACGGCAATGTCACAGCCCGAGTTCCCGGCCCCGACAACCAGAACCCTTTTGCCGGTAAACTGGGTCGGATAGCGGTAGTCCGAGGCGTGGATGAACTCGCCTGTGAATTCGCCCTCAAACTGGGGCAGGTTGGGCTCGGACAAGGTGCCGTTGGCGATCAGGACGCCGGCAAAATTCTGACTATGTTCGGTGCCTGCCTTGTCACGCCACTTCACCTGCCACCCGCCTTCGTCCAGCGGTGTGGTGCTTAGAACTTCGGCGCCAAACTGAAAATGCCGGTATAAGTCAAACGCGGTCGCGAAATCGTGGAAATATGTCTTTAGCTCGCGATGTGATGGGTATTCCGCCGTTTCCTCAGCCATGGGAAAGTCGGCGAATTCGGTCATCTTCTTGGAAGAGATGAGGTGGGCGGTCTCATACATCGTAGACCGAGGGGCATCGATGTTCCACAGACCACCCACGTCATCGGCCAGTTCAAATCCTTGAAATGGCACTCCCTGCTCGACAAGTGTCTTTGCCATCGCCAGACCCATGGGCCCGGCTCCGATCAGAGCAAAACGCTCCTCCGGACGGGCCTTTGCCGTAACCGGCTGGCCCGCTCTCACTTGCACCTGTTGCATGCGTCTCTCCTCCTGCGACACTATTTATCTTGAACGATCGTTCGAAATAAGGCAAACTGGTTTTTGAAATGGCACAACACGCTGTAAAAGAACGAAAAAGAGCACCCTCGCAACGATCTGTAGCCGCGCGGGAGCGTATTCTTGACGCTGCGGAACTGGTCTTTGCGGAGCAGGGATTCGAAGGGGCATCGATTCGCGATATCGCGGCGCGGGCGCAGGTTCAAAAGGCGAACGTGAACTTCCACGGTGGCCCTAAGGACGAGCTGTTTGAACGGATCGTCGCGCGTCGCGCCAGCGAATTGTCACAAGAGCGTCGCGAGGCCATCGAACGGTTGGAGGAACGCGGCGATTGGGATGCGGCGGACCTGATGTCAGCCTTCATGCGGCCGCTGTTGACCCGCGCATTCGGCAATGATCCACAATGGCTTGCATATGCGCGTATCGTGGCGATCGTGTCAGCGGATGCGCGCTGGCATGCATTGGCCAAAACCCACTTTGATCCAGTCGCCTCGCTGGTTGTTCAAAAACTGTGTAACCGATACCCCAACTCCGATCCGGCGCACGTTGCAGGGGCCTTGGTTTTTTCTGTGTCGGCTATGTTGGCATTGTGCACTTCGGAGTGGCGGATAACTGCACTTTCCCAACCCGGTGAAGAACGAGACGCCGACAGCGCAATCCAGAATCTGCTGCAGTTCTGTCATGGTGGGCTTACCGGTGTTTTGAAGGCACACGAGTAAGCCCCAAGGCGATGCAAAAAAGGCCCCGTACCATCTGCTCAGCTTGATGTTACGCACCGCACCATATCAAATTGCCCCATGCGTTATTATCTAGTGATTAACCAAGATTAACGATTTGGAGCGTGGGGTGACATGACAGAAAAACGAGACCGCCTGACAGCTGAGGAGGCGAGGGGGCTTCGAACGGCCAAAGAGCTTGAGGCTCATCTGGTATGGTTAGACACATTCACGCCTGCCGCGCTGGGTGTTTTGGCAATTGCTTCGGGAATCTATACTTATCTTGGCGTTTCATCGCTGCTGGAAGACAATGGCGCAGTAACGTTCTTTGCAGCCGTCGCTTATTCGATCGCTGTATCCGTCGGCATTTTTGTATTTTGGAGCTATATGCTGCGCTTACTGCCGTCGATGCGAACGGCCAGTGGGTTCATTGGCCTCACGATCTCAACAATTGTTGGATCCGTTGCGATCATCGCCATGTCCAGTTGGCTCAACGCTGCGGCGCTGGCCGGTGCTGCAGCTGTTGAACAGCATCTGGAAAACACTGTGCGTGACTACCAGGCTGCGCTTGAGCAGGCGCACGACATTGCGCTCAGCGGTCAGGCGCTGGGACGCGAAGTCGAGCGTGCTCGCCAAAGCTTTGAAGAACTAGCCGAGCTGGAGCAATCAGGTGATCTGTCCGGCACTGCGGGACGTGGTGCCGTGTTTAGGGTCTTGACCCAAAAGGCCGAAGAACTGCGCAATTTGGAAGAGCAGATCGCCAATCAACAACCGCTGATCGAAGACGCGTTCCAGCAAGGTAACGAAGTCCTGGCCAGGATGCGTGAGCTCACGGTCGCTCCGGGGCCGGTGGATCGCCGGTCCGTGCAGTTCTCTGAGGAAAGCGTAAAGTTGGCCGGAGTTATTTCGCGTCTGAACCAGTATAACGTCGCACCGTTAGTTGCGCGCGCGGCCGGTGATCTGCCCTCTTCGGTCGTGCTGCCCGAACTGGACGGGCGCAGTTCCGAGGTACGCGACGCCCAGTCATCGACAATCAACTCAGTCCTGAACGCCCTTGACCAGCGCGGCAAGACCCTTCGGACCGCGGCGGAAGAGGTTCTTGAGATCGAACCGCCAATTGAAACCGCCTATAACCCAATTTCCAGCGCGGATGCGGTGATTAAGTATGCCCACAACTTTGTGCCATCCTGGGCCGGAGCCATTGCCATCGACCTGCTGCCTGCTGTTCTTGTGTTCGTACTGGCAATCACCCAAGCCGCCATCCGGAGCGGTAAAGACGGCATGAGCATTGAGGATACGTTAACGCTGTCTGACCTGCGCGCAGCCATGAATGCGATGAAGGATGTGGAGGCGACGATGGGCGTGGCTGATGCCGCAATTCTGGACCGTGCTACGCCAAAAAAAGACGATAAGTGATGGGCTTCCTGTCCCGAATTGATGTGCGTAGAGGCTTGCGGTATGTGCTGGTTTTCCAGTTGGTGATCGCATGTGTCTTGATCCTGTCAGATGTGGCTGAGGTCGTGTCAAACCCGTTCACGCCCAGGGTTGAATTACCAACGGGTCCTATATCGCCAGGCGACCAGCGGCGCCAATATCGTACTGATCGCACCGATCCGACGTTGTTGCCACAGGACCTGCCTCTGGATGTGCCGGTGCCTCAGAACTTTCCAACACGGTTGGAATTCACCGAAAAGAACGTCGATGATTTGGGGCGGGTACTGCTGGTTAGCGGTCAGATCGAAATCGGCGATGCTGAACGGTTCGAAACCTTTCTGACCGATATGTCGGAACAGCCGGACCTGATCGCGCTGCACAGCCCGGGAGGTAAAGTGTCTGAGGCTTTGATGATCGGTGACCGGATACGCGAGGCCGGGTTGTCATCAGCGGTTCTGTCAGGCGCGGTCTGTATGTCCGCCTGCCCGTATATTCTGGCCGGTGGAGTCGAGCGTATCGTGTCGCTGCAGGGCATCGTCGGGCTACATCAACACTATTACGACCAACCGCGCCTGATCCCCGTGGTATTTGCGGTGGAAAGCATCCAGAAGGGGCAAGGCGAGACAATGCAGTACTTGATCGACATGGGTATCGACCCTTCTTTGATGTTGTATTCACTGAATACGCCGCCGGATCAGATCTATGCGCTAGTAGAGGAAGAGCTTACAAGCACTCGCATCGCAACGCAAATTCTGGAATGATCAGAAGGTCCGAATGGGGGGGCTTCTGGTCAATTCTGCAAAGCGGCGATCAGTTCTTTGGCCAGTGGCAGCGAAGAGTAGCCATGTCGGGACGGTGTCAAACCCAACCGTACAACGACCATGTCCTGAGATGGAAACACGCCGATAAACTGCCCGTCATGCCCTTGTAGCCAGACGGCATCCTCATAGGGCGGCAACCCACCCGGAGAATCCAGCCAGAGGTGACCTTTGGCATACATCCCGTCAGACGCGGCAACCGGTTCAAACATCCAGTCCGTAAAACCCTCTGGCAGGATTTGTTGTTCGTTCCATTTGCCTTTCTGCAACAGCAGTTGGCCAAAACGCGCCCAGTCGCGGGCAGTAGCATACATATAGCTGGACCCGACAAATGTGTCCGCTGCGTCGGTCTCAAGTACGACAGATGTCATACCCAATGGTTCGAACAGCGCCTCTTGTGGGTAGGTCAGACCACCATCGGTCAGCTTATCCTGCCATACGCGCGACAGCGCTGTTGTCGTCCCCGAAGAGTAATTGAAATCCGCCCCAATCTCACTTTCCGCTGGGCGGCCCGAGACAAAATTTGCCATATCATCATTGAGATACAGCATCTTTGTAACGTCCGAGACGTCGCCATATTCCTCATTCCATTGCAGACCGCTGGACATGGCCAGCATGTCCTTGACGGTGATGTCTTTGCGCCCGTCCTGTGCCCAGCCCGGATAACTTTCGGTCAGTGTATCCGCCAGCGACATCTGGCCGGCATTGATCAGAGTGCCGATCAGGCCCGCGGTGACCGTTTTGGTCATCGACCACCCAAGCAAGGGTGTGTTTTCATTGAAGCCGTCGGCGAAGGTTTCGCCAATGATACGTCCGTTCCGCACGACAACCACGGCGCGGAATCCTTCCCCAAGCAAAGTATCATCCGCCAGGATGCGCGCGATTTCCGGATTTTGCGACAACTGAACTTCGTTGCCGACAGGCCAGAGACCAGTAGGCAAGGGCTCGATTGTGGTCAAGGTCGCGGTGCTGAGGGTCGCGTCATGGATATTGGTGCAGCCAAGCCCCTCGCGATATTGCGAGGTCGCGGGGGCAAAGAACCGGAAAATCCGTGCCGTCACGGTTTGAGCTTCGGTGTCTACATCGATTGAAATTTGCTTGAGCAACGGATGCCCCGGTGCCTGCACGTCGACGGTAAGAACCTCATCCGGGTCACGCCCGGCAATGAAGACGTTGGAGCAGACAATCTTGGCCGAATAGTTTGTCCCAACCTTCAAAAGGTCCGGCGGGGCGAACAACAGATAGCCCACGATTGCAATGGCACCCAGAGCAAGAGCGCCTGCGACGATTTTCAATGCTTTGATGATCACTCGATTATCTGAACCGGTTATACCGGCCCCCTCCCGTTTCTCCCCGGATTTCCTCCGAGTTAAGTGCGTATCGCCTTTGGTTGCCACCCTTCCGTCGCGTAGGTTCCGGCCGATTGCGCCTTTCAACCCGCTCTTGTCCTTTCACTTGACCAGAGTTTTAGGGTCGTCATTGATACGGATTTGCCCCGTTGATGAAGCTGCATTTATTCACCACTTCCGGTACACTGGGCCAGATCAGGGAAGGTTCGCCTGAAAGACCCCTGTCTTGGAATAGAGCAAATGAAGCGAATGCATGTCTGAAATCCAGATCTGGCTGGAAAAACACGGCCTGTCAAAATACGCCGACGCCTTCGCCCGCCATGAAATAGTGGTGGGGGATTTGCCTGAGCTGACCGAAGACGATCTTGTTGAAATTGGCCTGCCTCTTGGGCCACGACGACGGTTCGCAAAGGCCGTTCGCGAACAAAGCGGCGCCAGCGTACCTTCATTGCATGCAACACTAAGCCCGACAATCGTCGCCGAGCGGCGGCAGTTGACCGTCATGTTCATTGATCTTGTCGGGTCGACCGAGATCGCTCAGCGCCTGGATCCCGAGGATCTGGCCGAGGTTCTGCGCCTTTTCAAGGAAACCTGCGCGACGGCCGTGGCCGCGTTCGATGGCCATATCGCAAGTTACTACGGCGACGGCATTATGGTTTTTTTCGGTTTTCCGCATGCGCATGAGGACGACCCCGAACGCGCGATACGTGCGGGTCTTAGGATTGTTCAGGAAATGCCGAAAATCCAGACCCACGCACAGCTTGAAGTGCGGATCGGGATTGCGACGGGGTTGGTGGTTGTCGGTGACTTGCGCGGCGAGAACATGTTCGAGGACGGCACCGCAATGGGCGAAACACCTAACCTGGCGGCGCGCCTTCAGGCCATGGCCGATCCTGGCACTCTGATTATCGCGCCGACCACGCACCAATTGGCAGGCGATACATTTAATTATGTTCTGCGCGGCGCGTTCAAGCTTAAGGGCTTCGCGAAAGAGGTTGAGGCCTGGCAGGTCACCGGAACGCGCAAGACGATCAGCCGGTTCATGACTGCTGACAGCACCGCGTTGAGCCCTTTGATTGGTCGCGATGTAGAATTCGATACCCTTCGCGGCAAATGGGCTTTGGCCCGTGCTGGTCAGGGGCAGATTGCTTTGGTTTCCGGCGAAGCGGGTATCGGCAAATCCCGTTTGATCGAAGAACTTCGATTGAGTGTGTCCAAGGCGGAGGCTGTGCAAATGCGGTTACAGTGTTCTCCGTATCACGAAACAAGCGCGTTTTACCCAGTGATCCGCCAGTTGGAAAACGCAGCGGATCTGCGTGGCGATGATTCAGACAGCGACCGGCTAAAAAAGATCGCCAAACATCTGATGGATCCGCCCGACCACAGCCTGAAGCTGGCAGCAGGGCTTTTGTCCATTCCATTCGAAAACCAGTTGGGTCCCCTTGATCTGACATCTCAGCAAGTCATGGATCAGACTCTGGACATGTTGATCGATCAGCTTATTGCCCAGGCAGGGCGAAAGCCGGTCTTGTGCCTCATCGAAGATGCGCATTGGATTGACCCGACGACGAAAACTCTGCTCGACCGGATTGTGGACAGGCTTCAGGATGCCCCTGTTCTGATCGTCATGACGTACCGGACAGGCTTTGATCCGAATTGGACTGCCCAGCCGAATGTCACCCATGTCCCTCTCAAGCAGTTGGATTTCGTGCAGGTACGCGAAATTGTTCATGAGGTGGCCGGAGGAAAACCGATTCCGCCCGAGATGTTCGGGGTAATCGCGGGCCGGACGAATGGCGTTCCGCTTTACATCGAAGAAGTCACAAAAGACCTGCTGGAGTCTGGTCAATTGGCCGATGGATCGAATGCGTTTGGCTTGGACGACGCCCCTGGTCCTGCGCCTTTGGTACCCAGTACGTTGCAGGATGCGTTGATGGCGCGTTTGGACCGTTTGAGTTCGGCCAAGGAGATCGCACAAATCGGTTCTGTGATCGGCCCACATTTCACCTATCAACTGATCTCCGGTGTGTCAGGATTTGGAGAAAAGCCGCTGCGCGCGGGTCTGGATCTGCTTGTGGACGCGGGCATTGTCACCGTGACGCGAGATAAGGCGGAAGAGACATTTATCTACCGTCACGCCCTTATTCGCGACACGGCCTATAACAGCCTTCTGAAAAGCGAACGCCGTGGGTTGCATGCCCGTGTGGCAGAGGCGTTGCACCATGGAAAGCGTAGTCAAGCCGACGCTGGCCCGGAAGTCCTGGCGCACCACTACACAATGGCGACAATGCCCCGTGAGGCCATCGAACAATGGCATCTTGCAGGTAAACGCGCGGCCGAGCGATCCGCGAACGTCGAAGCGGTGACCCAGCTGGGATATGCGATTCAGCAGTTGCACACGTTGGAAAGCACCGATGAACGCGACCGCAAAGAGGTCGAGATTCAGGTGCTTCGCGCAGGGGTGACCCGCTCAACAGCCGGGATTGCCGCCAATGAAACGGGCGCTGTTTACGCCCGGATTCGAAAACTATGCAATCGGCTGGATGAAACCGAGAACCTTTTTCCTGTTCTGAACGGCCTTTACTCATTCCATCTGGTGCGCGCCGAGTACGATTTGGCAAAGGACGCCGCCCGGCAAATCCTCGACCTGGCAGATCAGTCTGACGAGGCGCATCATGTCATGATCGCCCATCGTGCGATGGGGGCCGTCTTGCTGCATATCGGTGATCTTGAGGCTGCGCATAAACACCTGGAGAGGGCTCTGGACCTCTACCGTCCAGATGTGCACGCACAGCTTGCTTATGTCTACGGATCTGACCACGCGGCTATAACATCTTGTTTCTTAAGTATGGCTCTGTGGTTGAAAGGCGAACCTGATCGAGCCGTTGATATTCAGCGAAAGGCCGTCGATGCAGCCAAAGGGCTTAAGCACGCCCACAGTATCGCCCAAGCACTGACCTATTTGTGTATGCTGCACGTTTTGCGTCGTGAACCGGATCATGTTTTGAAGTCGGTGCTGCAGCTTGAAGAGGTGTCCGAGAAACACTCGTTTGCCTTCATGACGATCACCGCCAAATTGTGGCGCAGTTGGGCGATTGCGTATGACGCGCCGACACTTGGCAACATCAGCGCAATGCGTCAGGCGGCGGAAGCCTGGTGGAACAGCGGCGCAGGGAACTACAAACCATTCCTTTTGACTCTTATCGCTGAGCTGACATTGAAAGCCGGTGATCCTAAAGGCGCGCAGCAGGTGTTGGGCGAGGCGCGCCAACACCAGAGTTTGTTAAACGAAGGCTGGGCACAGGTCGAAACGGATCGGGTTGAAACGCGTTTACAGCAGCAAGAGGCCGCGAAATAACGATCATGCCAATCAAAACCCGCTGACACGCTCAACCAACCAGTACATCGACACGCAACCGATGGCGTATCCGGTGACCGGGGTGGCGACTGCTCCGGCTTTCTGGAACAAGGCTGGCAGCACAAGGCGGGAGGCAAAGATCAGGGCCGACAGGGCGGCAATGAACAGAAGTTGACCAGCCTCGACACCGACGTTGAAGGCAAGTAGCGCTGCGACGATATCGTCGGTTGGAACACCAATATCGGCCAGCGCGCCGGCAAAACCCAGCCCGTGCAGCAGCCCAAAGCAAAAACAGACGATCCAAGGGTATTGTTCGGACAAGCGCAGCTTTCCGTCTTTTCGATTGAGGATTTCCAGCGCAAGGAACACGATCGACAAAGCGATCACGGCTTCGACCGGAGGGCCGGGCACATTCAGAACACCCAACGTTGCAAGCGCCAGCGTGATCGAATGTGCAACGGTAAAGGCCGTGACTGCCCCAACTAACCGCCACGGGTCGCGCACCAGCACGAACAAAGCAAAGACAAACAGAAGGTGATCCCAGCCCTCCAGAATGTGTTCGAAACCAAGACGGAAATAGCTGGTCAGAACCGACCAGGTCGATGGCCGCTCAGGAATGGTCAGAACAGGGGTGTCGGGTGTAAAACGAAAAGTCGATGGTTCGGACGAGATGGGCTGGATGCGCAGCAGAACGTCATTGCGCTGCTGCTCCAATCCATCAATGACTATGGTTTGCCCGGCAATACCGCCCTCGCAATCCACGACCCAGGTCGCAATCCATGCCGCGCCGTCAGACTGTGGATCTAGTCCCCGGCGTTGGGTACATTGGGCGGGCAAAACAGCATCGATATCCATGGGGCTGCCGTTCACATCGGGTTTGCGCCAAAGGACTTGCCATGTGTTGGTCGTCAATTGCCGCAGGTCCAGATAACCGGGGTCAAGAGCGTGCGCATATCCTGTTTGTGCCGCGAGCATCAGCCAGCCGGAGAGCAAAAGGAAAGAGAGCTGCTTCATTCGGCTGCCGTGTCCATGCCGGGAGTTTCGACCTGATAATTCGAAGCCAGACTTTCATATTGCGCCTGTGCCAGTTCCGAGCCTGCCTCACGCCGCCATTCCAGTACAACGGCGTCCCGGATCTCTTCGAGATTTGGCAAAACCGGTTCTTGAGTTTCCGTCACACGAACGATGTGGATACCATATGCGGATTGCACCGGGCCGGACCAATTGCCCGGTTCCAAATCATCCAGAGCGGACGAAAATCCTGCGCCAAAGTTTGCATCCACCACGCGCAGCGTCGTCAGTGGCATCGACTTTGGTAGCAAGGTTGTCCATCCGATTTCGCTCCAGTCCTGACTGGTATTTGCAGCCTCGATTGCACTTTCGATGGCCTCGGATCCTGGGTTCTCGCCGAGATAGACTTGATCAAAAGCGATCTTTGGCGGGGTGGTGAACCGTTCGGGGTTTTCCTCCAGAAAGGACTGCAAAACCTGGGGCTCGGGTTCGACCGAAGCCGCGATTGCCTCGGTCAGAAAATCCATTTTTTGCGCCAGGCGTGCACGGATGACCTGATCCCCCTGATCCAGACCCAGCTTGCGTGCTTCGCGCACCAGCACTTCCTCTCGAACGGTTGCATCGACAAGGGCCTTTAGTTCGTCTTCCGTCGGCGGGCGGTTCCAGCTGTTTTGGAAGCGGTTTTCCAATAGGGCCACATCATCACTGTCAATTGTGATCGTATCGGTAATTTCGACAATTTCCTCTTGGGGTGAAACCCACGCAAACCAGCCGAAAATAGCCACCCCGATCAGAATAAAGTGAAACAAAGGCTCTCTTAGAATTCGCATGCGCGCACCCGACATTGTGTAGAAAAGTTCACCGGGCGGGGTGGGCCGCCCGGTGAAATCTTAAAAGCAAAATGCGGTTACTCGCTAGGGGTGTACCAGATTGGTGAGGAATATGCGCGTTCCTGATGCACCAACTGCGCCTCTTCCGGCAGGTCCAGGCCAAACCGTAGTTTGTCGTACAAAACCCAGCGCGGTGTCGGGATTTCCAACACCCGAACGTAGTAGAAAGCCCGCTGCCCGGGGTCGAACTCCGGGTCGGTCCAGATGGTCAGCAGTTCGGATGCACCGATCGTGTTGCTCCAGCTTGCGGTTTCCAGATCAACGGTGTTGCCGACTTCGGGCAGGTTGCCAGCTGCGTCCAACGCGCGGTCATCAGACCAGGCAACATTAAACAATTTTTCCTGCAACTCGCCCTCTGCATCCAGCCAGCCCTTCACCACCTGAACACGGTCCAGGTTGGCACCGACCGGGTCACGTAGCGCGCCGATCAGAAACGAAGGCGCGCCGTCCCCCTCGCGCGGGCGCAGGTCGCCGCCCATGGGGACGCCTTTGGTATAGCCCACATCCGCCACAAACCGTGTCAAAAGATCGTCGTCCTGAAAGTCCCAGCCGCCAAAGAAACGCAACCCGATCCGCGGACCAGTGGTGGCATAGGTTTCACGCCGCTTGAATGCATCAAAAATGGCCGACCGGGTGTTTTCCGTAGCCCAAACCGCAGTGTACCCAGAGGCGACAAGTGTGTGTCCTTCGAATGCGCCCAGGTCACTTTCAACAAACGGATGCAGCACGCGTGTGGGAGAGGGCTCGGCGCTGACGGATTTGCCGAAATAGTTATCCTCTTCCGCTGTGGCCAGCGAGGTATGGCTGTCCGTCGCACCGCCCATGCCGAACTTATAGGGGTTAACACCGAATTTTTCCTCTAGCGCCAGCCCGCGTTTCAGTGCCTCGCGGGCGTATTCACCAGCCAGCATGTCATCGGTTTTGAGCTCGGTGATATCGAGGTTTCCCACATCCCAGTTCTCATAATCGGCGAACGGGTCATCGGGACTGAGGAACGGGTGCGCTTCGCCGTCGCCCTTGATCTGTGTGACTTCGTAGTGGGGCTCCCACTTTGCGCGTTTCTGAACGTATTCTTCGTCGACCTTGCCACCGTGGTAGGTATCTTCGGTCGGGAACATCCAGCCGTTTGACAGGTTTCCGTTATGGGCGAACGCTACGGCGCGACCACCGGTTTTGGCTTCGTACTCCTCAAGCCAAGTGTACAGCGCCTTGGGGTCGGTGTCGCCATAAGGGGGCTGGGTAACGGGCGGCACAACTTGCAGCGCCCGAATTGGGCCGTCGCGCAGCATGACGTTGCGATGCAGGTTGAACCCTTTGGGAACCGAGGTCCATTCGAATCCAATGAATGCGGTAAAGTTGCCGGGGTCATTGTGACGTTCGGCGGCCAGTACGATCTGTTCCCATGTAAACGCAAAAGCATCCGCGCCGGGGCTGTAGGATTCCAGCAAAATCTCGGGCAGGGTCATCTGGGAAAAGTTGGTGATGATATCAAATGCCGCTTTGGCCGCGTCTTCACCACCAGCTTTGTATCCCTCGTACCATTCCAGACCTTTTGGGTCCGCCAGCACACCGGGCTTGCCTGCCTGCAGATCGGGTGCAAAACCCATGAGGTCCGTGTGATCGGTCAATACCATCCAATCCAAGGGACGCGCCAGTCTGACAGGCTGGCCAGTTGACGAAATAACCTGCTCTCCCTTTGCAAAACGCCATGCGTCGTCGGGCAACAGAGTGTTGCCGAATGCGCCCGCATCCAGCGACAAACCGGTGTGCAGGTGAGTATCCCCCCAAAGGGGTCGTTCGGGAAAGGATCGGTTGGCGTAGGGCGAGTAGGGGCTGTCAGGGAAGGTGCCTTCGGCAGCCTCTTTGCTGGGGACAGCGTCCGCCCAAACGAGCGCGGGCAGTGTTAGCAAAGTGATCAAACAAGTGGAAAATCGAAGCATTGAAACCTCCCCAGGTCTTCGAGCCAGCCGTACATAGTGAATTTAGTATATTCACTTCTTATAATGTATTGAGTGATATTTTGTAGTGTTTTTCAAACGTTCGGTTAAATCCATTGCGACGGAATGCCTGTTTCGGGTTAGGAATGCGTGAATAGCCAATTGATGGTGGCGCGATCACGCCACTGAATAACCCTGCGCACCCAATTGGTTCTGGCAAGTGTTTTGAAAAGGGTCAAACAGGGCAACGAATTCCAGTGGTTTGCCCAGTTCGGTAGCAAGGATCACATTTGTTGATGTCGCAAACTTGTCGATGATGCTGTCGTCAATCCGGCTGAGTTTCTTGCTGACAAAAGGAGCGTCCTGAAGGCCGGACCAATACACCAGATCAAGCACCTGACCCTGCGTGCCCTTTTCAAGAACGAAATCCTC
Source organism: Ruegeria atlantica (assembly GCF_013032505.1). GTDB lineage: Bacteria > Pseudomonadota > Alphaproteobacteria > Rhodobacterales > Rhodobacteraceae > Ruegeria > Ruegeria atlantica_F. Next base: position 765,093 of record NZ_WQCG01000001.1, on the reverse strand, counting down.
GTAGGCCTGCGCAAACTCATGGGCCGCCGGATCATTTGCGATCTCGGGGCCATAGACGTCGCGGATCACCTCCAGCGCATGTCCTGCGATACCGTGCCCCTTGATCGCCCGATATGCCAGGCCGGCGCCGACAATGCCGGCACCCAATGCCATAACTTTGCGACGAGAAAGTTTCATGCAACCGCCTCCGATGCGCGAAGCGCCAGCGCCGAGATGGTCAGTGACGGATTGGCGGGTGAGCAGGTTGGGAAAGCACCCGATCCAAGAACAAAGACATTGGGTGCAGAATGCAGGCGTAGCCTGTCGTCAACAACTGAATCCTCTGCGGAAATGCCCATCCGATGTGTGCCCTGGATATGAGCGTCAGATGGCAAAATGTCAGAAAACGACAGATATTCGATTGTGTCCGGGATTATCTCGGGCAGACCGGTCTTTACTCGCTCAATACCGCGTTTGGCATAGTCGGAATACCCGGTCCATTCGATGACTGGTTCATCATCTTCCAAAATGACGCGGTTCTCGGCGCTGGGAAGATCTTCAACTGCCAGGCGCAGGTTAATACGGTTTGCCCATTTGCCGGGTTCTTTTCGGATCGATACAGGTGCGTTTATTGTTTCGATGAGAACCGCTGCGGACGTTCTGCGATCTACGTCATGGTAAAAATGATAGCCAAGTCCGGTTTCCGATGTGCCACCAAAAAAAGCCTTTATGTTGGCTGTGTCCACTAGGACTTTCACTGCCGCTTGTTCGTGAAGGTACCGTCCTAGCGCGTCATTGCGAACGTCCGAGCGTTTCAAAATGGCTGCGTTGAATATTGCATTGGTACCCAGCGCAACTGTGTCGGCTCGAAGGCGCACTTCGTTGCCATCGTTACTTTTGACGCGAATACCGCGTGCGCGTCCGCCTTCGATATCCACCGCCCTCACTTCGGTACCAAGTAGGTAGTGCGAACCAGGATGGGTGAGTTTGTCGAAACTGTTCAATACGGTAAATTTGGAGTCGATAGGACACGTCCGACATACCCCGTTTGCACAGCACGTTGGTCGTGAACCGCCGTTTGACGTCGCGTTGGATGCAGGTACCCATAGAGGCGAAGATTCCTGTAAAGCAGCATCAGCACGCGAAGGAGTATGTGCGGGGTAGGGAAATGGCTTTCTGCGTGGAAGAATATCCTGTGACTGACCGCCGGCAACTTCGATGATATCTTCGACACGTTCCCAATAAGGTTCGAGATCATCGTAACTAATAGGCCAGTCAATACCGACACCAAACTTGCTGTTCAGGGCAAAGTCGTTTGGATGGAACCTTGGTACATTGCCCCACCAGTAATTCGAGTTTCCACCAAGTAGAGTGTAGGCGAGCCAATTTTTTTTCAGCCCGGACGTGTTTCGTTGTGTAAAAGCTTCTTGAACCGCGGGGCCGTTTTCGATCTGGTCCGAATGTGTGTATTCACCGCCCTTTTCGACGAACAACACATTCAGGTCCGGCGGAAGCCCATGACCGAAGAACATCGCTGAGAAACTGGATCCTGCGATTATCACGTCCCATTCACGAGAGCTGGCTTCGTCTAAAGATACGCGTTGCATGACAACAGGTTGACCTTTTTACTCATCAAACAAACAAGGGGCTGAAAATCAGCGTAGAATAACAATCCTGCATAGTATGGCATGAAAATGGCCGCACGCAAGTCAACTGGCCGATAGGGCTATGATCATTGATGGGAAAAGGCGGCCTAATTCGCAAATTGAATAAACATTGGGCGACTCCGGCGCGCGCAGATGCAGTTTGAGGTTGCTGCCCGGGTCCGATCACGGGCAGGTTGTTTAGGAGGACCAAGAGACGGATCAGCCAATGACACAACAATCAACGGGCATGGCTGTCTTTTTGACGGGCAGCTTAATGCGGCATGTGACGCGTATGTCGTTGACCACCAGCATCGGTCTGATGGCGATCTTTGCAGTAGATTTTGTGGACATGGTGTTCATCTCGATGCTGGGCAACGACGCGCTAGCCGCTGCCGTCGGCTATGCTGGCACGCTTTTGTTTTTTACCAACTCGATCAATGTGGGGCTTTCGATCGCAGCCGGTGCCCTTGTCGCGCGCGAATTGGGAGCCGGGCGTCCTGAAAAAGCCCGCCAATTCGGAACGAGTGTTGGGGTTATTGGTATACTGATGGGATTGATAGTGTCTGCTATCGTCATGATTAATATCAAGTTTCTGCTGTCGCTGTTGGGCGCGCAGGGAGAGGTTCTGAATCTCGCGGCACGATATGTCAGCATCATTCTGCCAACCATGTGGGTGATGGCTGCGGCCATGACAGGTATGGCCGTACTACGCGCTCATGGTGATGCGCGCCGGTCAATGCAGGCCACCATTTACGGTGGGCTTGCGAATGCAGTGCTGGATCCGATCCTGATTTTCGCTGTTGGACTTGGTTTGGATGGCGCGGCGATTGCCTCGGTTATTGCGCGTATTTGCATGTTAGTTGCAGCGGTTCGGCCTGCCGTACGGGTGCATCGTGGGTTTTCGCGGCCCTCGCTGAGGCAGGTGAAAGAAGACCTCCAACCGGTGCGCGCGATTGCAATACCGGCGGTTCTGACCAATGTCGCGACGCCTGTCGGCAACGCCATAGTCATCCGGGAGGTTGCGCAGTTCGGAACGGATGCCGTGGCTGGCATGGCCGTGATTGGGCGCCTGATGCCTGTCGCTTTTTCGGTCGTGTTTGCGCTGTCCGGGGCAATAGGACCGATTGTTGGGCAGAATTTTGGGGCAGGGCAATACGATCGGGTGAAGGGCGCGTTTTTGGCCGGAGTGAAGTTCACTGCCGTCTATGTGGTTTTGATGGCAACTGTACTGTTTGTACTGCGCGCACCCATTGCTGATTTGTTTCAGGCCCAGGGCGAGACGCGGGCGCTGATCTATCTGTTCTGCGGGCCGCTGGCCCTTGCGTCCTTTTTCAACGGGGTGATCTTTGTCGCCAATGCCAGCTTCAACAACCTTGGCTATCCCATTTATTCGACATGGGTAAACTGGGGTCGCCATACGCTGGGCACCTGGCCTTTTGCAGTAGCTGGGGCCTATCTTGCTGGGGCTCCGGGAGTGTTGTTGGGGCAGGCGCTGGGTGGCGTGATTTTTGCGGTTATCTGCTGGGTATTGGTTCGCCGGGTTGTTTCAGGTTTGACGAAGCCCACGAAGGTCGATCCTTTTGCCGGGCAAAGCCGGCTGCAATCGCTGTTCGGGCGCAGGGGGTGGTGAGCCAATCCGGAACGCTTTGAAACCTGGGGGTTTGGTCGCCACAGGCGGCTTTCATCTCCTTTGTTGCAGCTAAGATATCATCATTTGCCAATGCATGAATTCGTTGTAAGCTAAGCTTATGATTGCAGAAAACGCCTAAGGTTTTCGGGGCGTTGATTTAAAAAACATCTTTAACGACCGAGGATGAGCAATGTCCGGAAGTCTTTTGAAGTACACGCGTGTTCTTGAGATTGTCGGAGACACGATCAAAGTCAGGGTGCCTCTGGACGGATCGACCGACGCAGCGGTGCGTTTCAACGATCTGGCCGTGATCGAAACCGTGGACGGCCACAAGACACTGGCGCAGGCGATTTTCATTGACCGAGACGTTGTCACCCTGCAGGTGTTTTCCGGCACCAAGGGCATCTCGACCGAGGCGACGGCGACGTTCCTTGGCCATCCGATGCAGACGCCATATTCACAGAATATATTGGGCCGCGTTTTTGACGGCGCGGGTGTATCTATTGATGGTGGGCCTGACCTGTCGTCTGAGCCGCGCGTGGATATCGGTGGGCCGACCGTGAACCCTGCGGAACGCGCCGTTCCCAACAAGATGATCCGAACGGATGTGCCGATGATCGACGTGTTCAACACGTTGGTCGAAAGTCAGAAAATCCCGATTTTTTCCGTCTCGGGTGAGCCATTCAACGCGTTCCTCAGCAGAATTGGTATTCAGGCGGACGCGGATATCGTGGTGTTTGGCGGGCTGGGGTTGATCTTTGACGACTACTTTACTTTCAGGACGTCCTTCGAGGATGCAGGCGTATTTTCCCGCACGGTGATGTTCGTCAACCAGGCGATGGATCCGCTGGTCGAACGGCTGCTGGTACCCGATATGGCGCTGGCCGTGGCCGAAAAATTCGCGGTGGAAGAAGGCAAGCGCGTTCTGGTCCTGCTGACCGATATGACCGCCTATGCCGATGCGATGAAAGAGGTTGGGATCAGCCAGGAACGCGTGCCGTCGCAGCGTGGTTATATGGGTGACCTCTATTCCCAATTGGCCCGCCGGTACGAAAAAGCCTGTGATTATGCCAAGGGCGGATCGGTCACTGTGCTGACCGTGACGACGATGCCCGGTAACGACGTGACCCATCCTGTGCCGGATAACACGGGCTATATCACCGAGGGGCAGATCTATCTGCATTCGGGCGTGATTGACCCGTTCGGCAGCCTGTCGCGACTCAAGCAGAACGTGATCGGCAAAACCACGCGTGAGGACCACAGTCAGATCATGAACACCATGATCCGGTTCTATTCCGAAAGCCGAGACGCCGCGCAGAAACAGGCGATGGCGTTCGACCTTTCGGACTATGACCACCAGTTGCTGAAGTTCGGTGCTTTGTTCAAAGCGCGCTTCATGGACATCAACGTTTCGATCCCGCTCGAAGATGCGCTGGATCTGGGCTGGAAAACTCTGGCGGAGTGCTTCGCGCCCGAGCAATTGCTGATGAAGCAAACCCTGATCGACAAATATTTCCCAAAGGATGCCGATGGCGCGGTTGCAGCTGAATAAATCTTCGCTCGCACGCGAGCAGACGCAGCTGAAAAGCTATGAGCGGTTCCTGCCATCGCTGGATCTTAAGCGTCAGCAATTGATGGCCGAGCGCGCGAAAGCGCGCGAAGATGTGCAGCGCCTTCAGGATGAGGTGCAGGAACTGGCGCAAAAGGTTGGAGAAAAACTGCCGATGCTGGCGCAGCAAGGCATCGATCTGGACGGGTTGGTCGAGCTGAAAGACTACAAAGTCAAAGAGGTCAACGTCGTGGGCGTAAAGATGCCTGCGTTGGACCGGATCGAGGTCACGGTGCGCCCGTACTCTTATCTGGCCAAGCCCCACTGGGTCGATGCTGCAGCCCGACTGCTGCACGATATGATCGAGGCGCGTCTTCGGGTTAATGTGGCCGAAGAGAGGGTGAAGATTTTCGACAAGGCCGTCGCCACGATCACCCAGCGTGTCAACCTGTTTGAAAAGGTCCTGATCCCGCGCGCCAGGGCCAACATCAAGAAAATCCGCATCTATCTGAGCGATGAGCAGATGCAGGCCGTAGTCCGTTCGAAAATTTCGAAACGCAAGCATGCGCAGGAGGCTGTGTCGTGAGTGTCGCGAGGCTCAAGAAACTGTCACTGGTCGGGCGAGCAGATCAAAAGACCGAAACGCTTGAGGCGCTGCAGGAATTGGGATGCATGCACGTCCTGCCGCTGGCCCCGCCGCCCTCTGAACCGGAAAAGATCAGCGAGCGCGGTGCGCGGGACGCCTATAAGGCGTTGCGATTCCTGCATGACGTGCCCGAACCGCGCCGCCAGATACAGCGCGACCCCGGTTTTGACATGGAGCAGTTCGTCAAGGATGTGCTGGACCTGATGCAACGGACCCGTGACATGACGGACCAAAGGGATTTTCTGGCCAACCGGATCGCGCAGGTTCGCCCCTGGGGTGACCTGGATTTTCCACCCGACGATGTGTTGGCGGGGAACCGGTTATGGTTTTATCAACTGCCCCTGAAGTATCGCGATGCGTTGGAAGCCCTGGATATGCCCAGGGCTATACTCGAGCAGGACCATAGGTTCATCTATGCCGTACTGATCGACCCGAATGAGCCGGATGACGATATCCTGCCAGTCCCGCGCACGCACACAGGATCGCTGCCCATTCACGAGCTTGAGGCGCAACTGGAAGAGGCTGAGATCGCCATCGAAGCGCTTGAGGCTGAGCGCGTCGCGCAGACCCGATACCTGACACTGATGCGCCGGAACCTGTCGGTTGCCGAAAGTGCGGCTGAGCTGGCCCATGCTACGCAAAAGGTGCGCGACGAAGAGGCGATGTTTGCCCTTCAGGGCTGGGTGCCCGAGGATCGTATAGACGCGGTTCTGGACATGGCAAACGCCAAGGATGCCGCTTTGCTGATCGAAGAACCTGGCCCTGAAGACAGCCCACCTACCTTGTTAGAACAACCAGAAAAGCGCAGTGCTGCTGTAGACTTGGCGCTGTTTTATCAAGTGCCGGGTTACAAGGATTGGGACCCCAGTGTCATCGTCGCCGTATCGTTCGCGATCTTCTTTGCAATGATCGTTGCCGATGCCGGGTACGGGGCAATTATCTTGGCGGGGCTTTTGTTGTTTTGGAAACGCCTTGATCGCACGCCACATGAGCGTTCCTGGCGACGCTTTGGCGTGATCATCTCGGGGGCGACGATCCTTTATGGCGTATTGGTTGGCAGCTATTTCGGCGTGTCGCCGGCAGACGGATCAATCTGGGCCAAGCTCCAAGTGCTCGACCTCAACAATTTCGGCGCGATGATGATGGTTTCGATTGTCGTTGGTGTGTTGCATCTGGTGCTGGCCAATGCGCTTGCCGCCCACGCGGCTTGGGGCCGCCGAAAGGCTATTGCCAACCTTGGCTGGATCGCCGCGTTGATCGGGGGATTTGTCCTGTGGCTCAGTTACATGAAGGGCAATTCTCCGGTGCCCGGAGCGCTGCTGATGGGGGTCGGGGTTCTGGCCATCGTCTGGTTCTCAAGCGAGCGGGCCATCAAGAAACCTACCGACTGGCTATGGCGTCTGATCGAAGGGCTGCAAAGCCTTGCCGGGGCGATGGGTGCATTTGGCGATGTGCTTAGCTACATGCGGCTGTTTGCACTTGGGCTGGCCTCGGCCTCGTTGGCGATCACTTTTAACGATCTGGCAGGGTCAGTGATGCAATCCCTCAAGGGGCTGGGCGTTCTGTTTGCCCTGCTGATCCTGATTATCGGCCATATTCTCAACTTCGCCCTCGCCATGATGAGCGGTGTCGTCCACGGATTACGTCTCAATTACATCGAATTCTTTAAATGGGGTCTGCCGGACGAAGGCGTTGTCTTTCGCCCGTTCGCCCGCAAGGAGGTTCAGGAATGAATGAGCTTGTTTTGACATTGGGTTGGTTAGGCATTTACGCGCCTATGGCGTTGGGCGCGGCCTCCAGCGCGATCGGATGCTCCATCGCTGGCATGGCCAGTATTGGCGCTATGACCGAAACTGAAGGCGGCTATGGGCGCTTTGTTGGCGTATCGGCCTTTCCGTCGACCATGGTGATTTACGGCATCGTCATCATGTTTACCTTGAACCGAGATGTGACACCCGAAAACGCGGGCGGCTTGTTCGGGATAGGTATCCTGTCGGGCATCGCATTGATGTATTGCGGGATCTGGCAGGGTCGGGCCTGTGCTGCGGCGATCAACGCCACCAAGGAAAAGCCCGAGATCTTTGGCCTTGCGCTGGCTCCGGCGGCGATCATCGAAGGGTTCGGCGTCTTTGCCTTTGTCTTTGCTCTGGTGATCAGCGCGGGGATCAGCTGATGGCGCAGGATGGCATGATTTCACACGGCGTGGATGCCCTGATCGATAAGCTCCGAAATGATGGCGTGGCGGCTGGTCAGGCTGACGCAGAAAAACTGCGGGCAGAAGCCAAGGCCGAAGCCGCCAAAATCTTGGCTGACGCGAAACGCGAAGCGGACGACTATCAGAAAAAGGCGCGCAGCGATTCCGACAAATATCGCGCGGCGGGGGAAGAGGCGCTGAATACCGCCATGCGTGATGCAGTTCTGACCATGAAAGGTGGATTGACCGACCGGTTTCGCGAAGATGTTGAACGTCTGGTGACCAAGGAAATGGCTGACCCGAAATTGCTGAAACAGATGATTTTGGAGGTTGTCGGTCGAGAGGCTGATGGCGTCAATCTGGATGGCAAGGTCCAGGTCATTCTGCCTGCCAAAGTCGCGACGCAGGAAGACATCAAGCAGAACGCGGATGACATTCAGTCTGGCAAGCTGACCAAATATGTTCTTGGGCTGACAGCTGACATGTTGCGCGAACAGGTAGAGCTGCATGCATCGGACGACAACCAAGATGGTATCCGCGTTCGGGCCGAAGATCAGGGCGTTGTGCTGGACCTGACGGACAAGGCGGTCGCCTCACTGCTGATGGAGCATCTTCAGCCGCGGTTCCGTGCCGTGCTGGAAGGTGTGATCCGCTGAGATGTCAGACCCTGACGCCTATATCGCGCTGATCAGCAGCCTGCCGGGATCTGAACGGCTGTTTGTGGCCAAGCAGCCACCCTTGTCACGGCTGCGGCTGGATCGCCGCCTGACCGCGCTTACGACTGAGGATGCGCGTGTTCTGAAAGTGTTGGAGCAGGCGCTGAACTGGAGCGCATATGACATGGATGTCACGGATACGCAGGCGGTAGAGCGATGCAATCAGGCGTTGGGCAAAATTCCGCAACCAACCTTGCGTAGACTGTTCCTTGAGCGGATGGACTTGCGCACTGTAGTTGCTGCACTGCGCCTGCGCGCGCGTGGAGGCAATCCGCCCTCGGGAGCGTACGGCATTGGACGTTGGAGCCGCCATATTCCAGCCAACTGGGGGGACCCGGATTTCCGACTTTCGGTGCCGATGCCGTGGATCAAGGACGCGCGTCAACTGTTAGAAGCCGAGGATCCTTTGGGTCTGGAACGGCTGTTGCTGTCGGTCAGCCACAAGCAACTGAAACGATACGCCGCCCGCCACCTGTTCGATTTTGAGGCCGTGGCGATATACGTCCTGATCTGGAACATTTTTGATCGATGGGCGCAAAGCAACGCTCAGGACGCAGCCACAAGATTTGAGAAGCTGGCCCAGCAGGCCATGGCCAATGTCGCAGAATTCGATTTTGAGAGAGTAAGCGCATGACTGCCCAAACACCCCCGGTTCAAACCGCAACCGCCCGTGTCGTCTCGGTCCAGGAAGGGCTGGTGCAGATTCAGGCCAACCACGATGCAGCCGGAGTTCCCGGGCAACTGGTCAAGAACGAGGTGGTGTTCATCCTGCCGACCCGTGCTGGACCAGGCGGGCGTCAGGAACGGCTCAAAGCCGAGGTGCTGCGCGTGCGCGGAGACACAGCTGATGTACAAGTGTATGAAAGCACAGACGGCGTGGCCGTTGGCGATCCGGTGGAACAATCGGGTCAGTTGCTATCCGTAGAGCTTGGGCCGGGGCTACTGGGTCAGGTATTTGACGGCCTACAATCGCCTTTGCCCAAAGTTGCTTCCGAATTTGGAACCTTCTTGCCGCGGGGGGCCGATGTTGCACCGTTGGACGATCAGGCGAAATGGTCCTTCACACCCTCGGTTAAGGTCGGAGATACAGTCACGGCAGGCGACAGCATCGGAACTGTTCCGGAAGGCCGGTTCACCCATAAAATTATGCTGCCCTTCAATTGGGTTGGCGAATACAAGGTCGTTTGGGTTCAGAAAGGCGCCGCGTCGATCCATGAGATTGTTGCCCGACTTGAAGACGAGCAGGGGGGTGAACACACACTGACGCTTTGTCAGAAGTGGCCAGTTCGGCGGCCCTTGCCTGAAACGGTTCTGAAACGTGCCTCGTCCGAACGCTTGTACCCGACTGAACCTGTGCTGACCTCGCAACGCCTGATTGATACATTCTTTCCCATCGCGCGTGGTGGTACGGCCTGTATTCCCGGCCCGTTCGGTGCGGGTAAGACCGTGCTTCAAAACCTTATCGCGCGGAACTCCAAAGTGGATATCGTGATCGTCGTTGCCTGTGGTGAACGCGCGGGCGAGGTTGTTGAAACGATACACGAATTCCCCAAGATGACCGATCCGATGTCGGGCGGCAGTCTGATGGATCGGACGATCATCATTTGCAACACCTCTTCCATGCCCGTTGCGGCCCGCGAGGCGTCGATTTTCACCGGCATCACGCTGGGCGAATACTACCGTCAGATGGGGTATGATGTTTTGCTGATCGCGGACAGTACTAGCCGCTGGGCGCAGGCCATGCGCGAGACTTCAGGCAAGCTGGAGGAAATTCCGGGTGAAGAGGGTTTTCCTGCCTATCTGGAGAGCTCGATCAAGGGCCTGTACGAGCGTGCTGGGGCGCTGAAAACAAACGATGGCGATCTGGGTAGCCTGACGTTGATTGGCACAGTGTCACCAGCGGGTGGCAATTTTGACGAACCGGTGACTCAGTCGACGCTGTCAACGGTGAAGTGCTTTCTTGGGTTGTCCTCGGAACGAGCTTACAAACGGTTCTATCCCGCCGTCGATCCACTGCTCAGCTGGTCGCGCTACACCGATCAGCTGTCGGATTGGTATGACAAGAACGCCGAGGCTGGTTGGACAGGCAAGGTGCGCGATCTGCTGGCGCTGATCGAAAAAGGCGAGCAGGTCGACCAGATGATGCAGGTCACTGGTGAGGAGGGCGTCACGATCGAGGATTTCGTGACCCAGCAAAAGGGCCTGTTTGTGGACATGGTTTATCTGCAGCAGGACGCATTCGACAAGGTGGATGCCACCGTTCCGCTGGAGCGTCAGAAGATGACGTTCAAACTCGTCTACGATGTCACGCAATCGACCGCGGAATTTGCGGACAAGGGTGAAGTGCGTCAAGTCTTTACACAGCTTACCGGTTTGATGAAGAATTTCCACTATGCTGCGGAAAATACACCGGAATTCAAATCGCTGTGGGGGCAGATTCAGGATCTTTGCCGCGAAAAATTTGGGGTGTAAGTTAGGGAGGTGGTAGCCCGTAGGGGAATCGAACCCCTCTTTCCAGGTTGAAAACCTGGCGTCCTAACCGATAGACGAACGGGCCATCTGCCAATGGCACAAGCACAAGTGGTAGCCCGTAGGGGAATCGAACCCCTCTTTCCAGGTTGAAAACCTGGCGTCCTAACCGATAGACGAACGGGCCACGCTGGCTTGTGGAGGGCCTTTTACGGTTTACCTCTGACCCCCGCAAGCCGAAAAACGCAGGGATGTGAAACTTTTTTGAGGGGGTTGAAACGGGCTCAGTTTGCTTCTGCCGCGTCCTCCAACCTCAACTGGACGCTTTGCCGTCCGCCCCACGTGTTTACTTCAAGCCGTCCGGCGAAATGGAACCGTGCGCCTCCATGGTTAGACAGCCGTTCGCCCATCGCTCCGTCGAAGGCGCCGAATGCGATCGCGTCTAACCCCCCGCCCATCCCGTCGGACAGAGATAGCTTTAGATGTGACTCCCCAACGCGCTTGGCAAAGCGCACCTGCATGTCCGGCATCGCATAACGCGGAGCAGGGGCGCTGGCCCCAAATGGTCCGGCTTTTTCGATCTGTTCGATCAAATCGACCGAGGCTGCGCCCGGCATCAGGGCACCGTCGAGCTTCAGGTCTGCTGGTCCGCCTTGACCCGCACCTTGTTTGGCGAGCAATTCGCTCAACCGTTCCATGGCTGGTTCCAACTGATCGCGCATGACTGTCAAACCGGCCGCCATCTTGTGACCGCCTCCTTTGACCAAGAGGCCCTCAGCAGCCAACCGTTGGATCGACGCCCCCAAATCCACGCCCGAAACCGACCGGCCCGAGCCTTTGCCTTCATCCCCATCAAAGCCGACTACAATGGCCGGTCGGTTAGCGTTTTCCTTAAGGCGGGACGCAACGATCCCGACAACGCCGGGGTGCCACCCTTCGCCTGCCGCCCAGACCAAAGGCGCGTCCAGTCCACGCTCCTCAGCCTGCTCCAGAGCTGCCGCACGCACCGCGTTTTCGATATCGCGACGTTCCGTGTTCAGTTCGTTCAACCTTTGAGACAGCGCTTCGGCTTCGGTCATCGAATCCGTGCTGAGCAGGCGCGCGCCCAGATCTGCTTGACCGATCCGTCCGCCCGCATTCACGCGCGGTCCCAGCAAAAACCCGAGGTGATAGCTGGTTGGGGCCGAATCCATGCGCGCTACATCCGACAATGCGACCAGCCCCGGTCGTTGCCGTTGCGCCATGACCTTCAGGCCCTGCCGGACCAGTGCCCGGTTCGCGTCGATCAGCGGGGCGACATCCGCAACGGTTGCCAAAGCCACAAGGTCCAGAAATCCGATCAGGTCCGGGCCTTTAGCGCCTGCTTCTCGCAATTGCCGGCCGGCTTCGACCAGCATCAAAAACACTACGGCAGCGGCGCAGAAATAACCCAGGTCGCCGCTTTCATCCTGTCGGTTCGGGTTCACCACCGCGACACAGTCGGGCAGCGTTTCACCACCAAGGTGGTGATCCAGCACAATGACATCTGCGGCTTTTGCAGCCGCAATCGGTTCATGGCTAAGCGTTCCGCAGTCCACACAGATGATCAGGTCATGTGAGACCGCCAGTTCCTGCATTGCGGGTACGTTCGGTCCATATCCTTCATCAATCCGGTCCGGCACATACAGCGTCGCTTGTAGTCCCATCTGGCGCAGCCAGACCAACAGCAAAGCCGCCGAGCTGCCACCGTCGACGTCATAGTCGGCAAATACCGCAATCCGCTGCTTGTTTCGCACGGCTTCCAAAAAGCGTGTTGCCGCCTTTTCCATATCTTTCATGGATCGTGGGTCAGGCAGCGATTCCTTCAGCTTTGGGTCCAGAAAGCTCTGCGCCTCCATTGGCGGCACGCCGCGTCTCGCCAAAACCTGGCACACGGCGCGGGGCAGGCCCGTCTGTTGCACCAGCATTTCGGTCGCCCGTTCGACCTCGGCGCCCGGTCCGATCCAACGCCGCCCGGTCAGTGATTGCTCAACCCCTAAAAAGCTCATGCCTGCCCTCATATGCTAAGGCCGGACCCTCTCGGACCCGGCCTCATTCTATCTATCGATACCTCTGCCATGGGCAAAGGTTCAAGCCATCAGGCGTTGTCATGCGGCCAGGTCGGTGTGCGGTAGGACATACGGCGCACCGAACCAGTCTTCGACCGCATCAGCAAGGTTGTGGTTTCGACCCAGCCTGGTTGGCGTTTGATGCGCGGCAACAGCGAGCCACCAGTCACGCCTGTCGCGGCAAAGATCACGTCGGCAGTCACCATCTCATCGCGCGCGTAAACGCGGTCTAGATCGGTGATGCCCGCCTTGGCAGCGCGGCCGCGTTCGTCATCGTTGCGGAACAGCAGTCGGCCAAAGATCTGACCACCCATGCATTTCAGTGCAGCGGCGGCCAGAACGCCCTCGGGCGCTCCACCTTGACCCATGTACATATCGATGCCGGTCTCTTCGCTTTCGGCACAGTGCATGACGCCGGCCACGTCACCGTCCGTGATCAGGCGGATCGAGGCACCGGTTTCGCGCACTTCGGCGATCATTGCATCGTGGCGGGGGCGTTCCAGAATGCAGACGGTGATGTCGGCCGGTTCACAGCCTTTGGCTTTGGCCAGCGCCTCAACGCGTTCGCGTGGGCTCATGTCCAGGTTCACTACGCCCTCGGGAAAGCCCGGACCGATGGCCAGCTTGTCCATGTAGACGTCTGGCGCGTGCAGCATCGAGCCGCGCGGGCCCATCGCGATCACGGTCAACGCGTTCGGCATGTCCTTGGCGGTCAGTGTGGTGCCCTCAAGCGGGTCCAGCGCGATGTCCACGCCGGGGCCGTTTCCGGTGCCCACTTCTTCGCCGATGTACAACATCGGTGCCTCGTCGCGTTCACCTTCGCCGATTACAACGACTCCTGCGATGTCCAGAAGGTTCAGTTGTTCTCGCATCGCGTTCACAGCCGCCTGATCCGCAGCCTTTTCGTCACCGCGTCCGACCAGCGAGGCCGAGGCCAGAGCGGCCTGTTCTGCGACCCGCGCAAGGCCCAGAGACAACAGGCGGTCGTTGAAATCGATTTTGGCAGCGCTCATTTTTTCGTATCCTCAGGTCAATAAAGGCGTTTCATCGGGCATAGCCTGCGTTTTGTGCAGGCCGCAAGGGTCAAACCTCTTCAATCCGCAGTGCAACGGGCTCACCCGACACGACATCGGTCGTCCGGAGGCCTTCCAAAGCGACATCCAGCGTGGCACGTGTGGCCTTGTGCGTAACAATCAGAACCGGCGCGGTGGCTTCGGTGTGCCCGTACTGGCGCATTCGATCGATTGAGACACCTGCATCACCCAGGATAGCCGCCACTTTCGCCAGAGCACCCGGTTTGTCGAACAGTGCAAGGCGCAGGTAGTATGGGGCGGGCAGGCCGGTTATGGCAGGTTTTGCCTCTTCCAGTGTCGTGGCGGGACGGCCAAAGGTTGGGATTTGCAGCCCCCGCGCCAGATCGCAGACGTCGCCCATCACTGCGCTGGCCGTCGGACCTTCACCTGCGCCAGGGCCGCGCAGAACAACCTGTTCGACGGCGTCGCCTTCGATAACCACCATATTGGTGCCACCTTCTAGCTGACCCAGAGGCGAGCCGCTGGGGACAAGGCAGGGCTGCATCCGCTGTTCCAGACCGCGCGCCGAGCGCTGAGCGACGCCCAGCAGCTTGATACGATAGCCCATGTCGGCTGCCTGATGAATATCGTCCAGACTGATATGCTGGATACCTTCGATCTGGATGCCATCAAAATTCGGTTTGGTGCCAAAGGCGATCGAAGACAATAGCGCCAACTTGTGTGCCGCGTCGATACCGCCAACGTCCAGGTTCGGATCGGCTTCGAGATAGCCCAGTTCCGCGCATTCTTCGAATAGTGCGTTATAGCCCAACTCCTGCGATTGCATCCGCGTCAGGATATAGTTGCAGGTGCCGTTCATCACGCCCATGACGCGGGTGATCTCGTTCCCAGCCAGACCTTCAGTCAGAGATTTGATCACGGGGATACCGCCCGCAACGGCCGCTTCGAAACGGATGACACGGCCTGCGGCCTCGGCTTGCTCAGCCAGTTCCTGACCGTGAATGGCGAGCAGTGCCTTGTTCGCAGTCACCACATCCTTGCCAGCGGCCAGCGCGGCCTCGACCGACGCTTTGGCAGCGCCGTTTTCGCCGCCCATCAGTTCAACAAAGACATCCACATCGTCACGTTGCGCCAGTGCGACCGGATCCGTCTCCCAAGCATATTCTGAAAGGTTCACGCCACGGTCTTTGTTGGCATCCCGTGCGGAAACAGCGGTGATTTCGATGGCGCGACCTGTACGCGCCTGCAGCAGGTCCGCATGGCGGCGCACGATCCGCACGACACCCACGCCAACCGTTCCCAAGCCCGCAATTCCCAGCCGCAGCGCCTGTGTCATCCCGTGGGTTCCTTTCCGCTCGAATGTCCTTGGTTTCGGGCTGTTTGCCCGTTCATTGGTGCCTTAACGGGTTCAGCGTCGGGGCGCAATCCGAGACAGCGGTAACAAGCGTTTGAAATGTGAAAGGTCAGTTGATCTGTGCGTTCTGTAGTGCTTCGGCCTTTTTGGCCAGTGCCTCGCTGCGCGCGGTCAGATCTTCTTCAACCTCGGCGGCCTCGCTGACGGGATCTATTGGTGGGCCCAGAATGTCCTGAATCGGGATCAGTTTAGGATATTTCGCTGAGCGCACATTTGGCTGCTCGCGTCCTTCCAATTCCGGAAAGTCCGTGCAGGCTGCGCAAGTCAGAAGCAGGACCAACAATGGCAGAGGCTTCATAACGAACCCTTTCAATAACGACTTAGACTGTGATGCACCTTTTACTGCCGTCGTTCAAGCGGGGTTCTATATGAACATACGTTCATATACGGTGAGCACATGGCACGTACCCAAGGTTCCCATTCAGATATCACCGGCCCGCGCATTCGTGAGGCTGCGCTGGGACTATTCGCCCGGCATGGCTATGCCGCCGTGTCCATGCGCCAGATCGCGAAGGAGGTGGGCGTGCAAGCGGGTGCTCTGTATAACTATACGCCAGACAAACAAAGCCTGCTTTATCGCCTGATGCATGACCATATGCAGGATCTGTTGGCCGCATACGATGAGCTTGAAAAGCAGGCCGATGCAGAGGCTGCGCTGCGCCGCTTTGTGGGATTTCACATACGGTTTCATATGGAGAGACCGGACGAGGTCTTCATCGCATATATGGAACTGCGAAACCTGTCGCCAGAAAACTTCTCTGAGATCGAGGGTCTGCGCAGGGCCTATGAGGATTCGCTTGAAGCTATCTTGCGGGACGGTCAGCAGGCTGGGCTGTTCTCGGTTGCCGATACCAAGATCGCGACCCTGGCCGTGATCGCCATGCTGAACGGTGTTATGACATGGTATCGCGCTGGCGGTCGATTGTCGCTGGATGAGGTCGAGCAGGTCTATTGGGATATGGTCAGGCGCGCCGTAACTGCCTGACCAGCATTTCTTTTTCAGTGCGCTGCGCGAATGAATGTGCCGTTGCGCAATTCTTTAAACGCTTGTTCCAGTTCGGCCTGCGTGTTCATTACAATTGGTCCGTGCCAAGCAACAGGCTCATCTATCGGCGCGCCCGAGATTAACAGAAACCGAACACCTTCTGGACCGGCCTGGACTGTGACCTCATCACCGGTTCCGAACCGAACCAGAGTGCGATCACCGGACAGGTCGCGGATGTTGACCTCTTGTCCTGCAACCTCTTTTTCCAGAAGTATGCCGGTAGGTTGCGAAGCGTCTGCAAAGGCTGCCTGCCCCTGGAAGATATAGGCAAACGCCCGGCGGTAGGTGTCGATGCGAAAGGTCTTTTCCACACCAGCCGGAATCTGCACGTCCAGATATTGCGGATCGGCAGCAATGCCGTCCACAGGACCTGTCTTACCCCAGAACTCTCCGACTATGACGCGTACGGTGGTGCCGTCATCATCAGTGATCTCGGGTATCTCCTTGCTTTGGACATCCTGATAGCGGGGCGCGGTCATCTTTTGATCCGAGGGCAGGTTACCCCACAGTTGAAAACCGTGCATTTGGCCTGCACCATTTCCCTTAGGCATTTCCTGATGGAGTATCCCGGACCCTGCGGTCATCCACTGAACATCGCCTGCGCCCAAAGTGCCGGTGTTGCCCAGCGAATCCGCATGCTCGACCGATCCGGATAGGACATAGGTGATGGTCTCGATACCGCGATGCGGATGCCAGGGGAAGCCTGGCTGGTAATCCTCGGGGCGCTCATTGCGGAAATCGTCGAACAACAAGAACGGGTCAAGCTCGGACGGGTCCTGAAAGCCAAACGCCCGGTGCAATTTGACGCCTGCGCCTTCCATGGTTGGCATGGCTTTGCGGGTTTCCAATGTTGGTCTAAGGGACATGATGGCCTCCTGAAGTTGAGACGATCATGTATGTTGTCGGTGATATGCGTCAATTTGCGTGCAAACACGGATGCTGTGCGTAATTTAGCATTCCGCTGCCCTCTGTTTTTCGTCGGGCAAAGCGGCTAAACCCGATCGAAGCAGAGCAGGGGACATCAATGCAACAGGAAATTCTGGCCACGGTCCGGCCATCATCATCCAGACGTTGGATCGGAGTGGGGATGCTGTCGACCGTTGGGGTGCTGGTCATCTATGTTGCTTTGACAACTCCACCGGAACCGGTCTGGCTGATTTTTTTGCTGGTTGTTGGTGTGTCGGCGTTCTGGCTGGCCTATCGCATGTGGCTTGCAACCAGCGATTGGATCGAATTGACGGAAACTGAAATCCGGACCGGGTCAGGGCAGGTGATTGCACGTGTTGAGGATATTGAAGGTGTCGATCAGGGGGTTTTTGCGTTCAAGCCGTCAAATGGATGTTTGTTGAAAACAAAAGAAAGCGCAGAAAAGAGCTGGGCGCCGGGATTGTGGTGGCGCTTGGGTCGCCGGATTGGCATAGGCGGCCTGACCACAGCCGCCGAAACCAAATTCATGCTCCAGATGCTACACCCACTGCTGCATCCTGCTAACAAAACTGAGCAGAAACGTCCCCTTTGACGATTGGAACAAAACGCGGGCGCGTGAAAATGAAATTTTCGAAAGTATGATCTCTGTCCAGCCAATCGGTGTCCAAAATTGGCACATAGGGTTTTGTCGTTTCCACAATGATCATGGAGTCAGCATTGGCCATTGCCGGAAGCTTTTCAATTAGCGGATCAAGGTTGTCATTGGTCCAGGTGCCATCAAACCCACAAGCTGTCGACCACTCCACATTATAGCGCTCTTCCGTGCCAGCATCTACATCCTCGGCAAAGTACTGAATAACGCTCAAACGCATTTTTAGGGTCGAATTGTCTCTTACCATACGATTGTAAATCGAATACATGGACTCCGCGTAAGTATCGGTAATTTCATTCTCACTCTCACGTGAAATCAAGTCGCTGACGGTGTACGCAGCTTTCAGGTTTGCCGTGCTTTCGACAAAACCATCAAAATACGTATACGTAAGTGTGACGCTCCATACGAGCATTGGGATTATCAGAGCGGACTCCAAGGACAGGTTGCCATTTTCCTCGCCAGAAAAATTGCCAATCAAGTGACGGATGCGTGAAATGGGGCGCGTCATATTAAGGCTCCTGAACAAAAGTGGTCGTCGCCGTAAGTGTGACCAGACCATCATCACCAGACACAGCCCGACCCATTGCGGTCGTGGGGATAATTGGGTCAAATTTTATACAGGCGCGCATGATCATCAGCGCGTTTGATCCTCCGTTAGAGAACTCGCGGACTGGCTTGGCCTCTTCGGCTCGGTCGACGCAGTCCGGAGCAGCGGGCAGACTTACACCGCTATACGGATCCTGAACGATCATCTCCAATTGCAGGTTGTTAGAGCATGCTGGCATTACCACCATATGTTCGCAGATAGCATCTTTGATCGTATCATGCTCGGTGTCTGGCAAATTGATCCCAAGGCGAATGTCGCGCACGACCAGATCCATCGATCGATCCAGCATCGCTTTCTGAATCGAGACCATCGAATAATCGATGACGCCCAGAATGAAAAACATGTAGAGAGGGAACCACAAGGCGAATTCAACCGTTACGGAACCGCGCTCTGATCGTTTGAACCCGGCCGCTTTTTTCAGAAGACTGAGGGTCATTGCGTCAACCTCAGACGTTTGATTGCGGTAGCAATGGATTCAAACACTTGCGTAATTGTTTGTTCGCTTTCTCCGAGGCCGCCACTCTTTTTGACTTCGTAAAAGAACCCTGCGCCGCTTGAACAATTATCGATTGCGGTAACGCCCACAGCGGGTGCTTCAAACGCAATGCCATAAACATCAATGTCCTTACCCTTGACCTCGCTGCAGATATCAGAAAGACGGGTGTCTTTTTCGGATCGATAAACTGTGGTGAATGCGTTGTCATACCAAGTTTGATTGTGGTTGGACTGCCAAGCGTAGTTATATTCTGCATTCCAGTCCAAAGTGACGCGGTTCCACAGTTGCGGGTAGGTCAGGCGCACTGATTGATCATCCGCTTCGCCGCCAAAGGGCTCGGACTGACCTGCCAGTTCTTGTCTGGTCCAGTAATACTCTGGTGGCGTGACGTCAGGGGCCGTGGTGCGGACGCTGTATTCGCCGGTGTACCTGTTGGTCTCACAGCGGCGTTGACCCCACCTGTTATACCAGCAATTTGTGACTTCTTGCTCATAATTGGGGTTGTACCAAACATCCGAAGCTCCATCGCGGTATGCCTCGTTCAGAATCCAGTTTTCGGTGTTTTCGCCATCGGTCATGACGATCATGATCTTTTTAACGTTCGCCTCGTATTTCATCGGACGGTTGTCAAACACCGCCGGAACAATTTTCTGGGGTGACAGGCCCGTGGAGATGTCCAGACCCGTATCCGGATCCACGGAATCAGGATCGACGTTCTGCTTTGAAAGTTTGTTTATGACTGGCTGGAATTGAGGATCCAGCAGCGCAGCAGCCCATTTCACGCCAATATCAATCGACGTGTTTCCGCCCGGCGACATTGCTGCGATCTGATCGTGCAAGTCGGAAACAATATTCGTCATTGCCGTAATTTCGCTGCCCGCTCTGGTGGTGCAGACCGAACGCGAGACGTAGTGTCTTTCATCTTCATAGTCGTCATTATAGTTTCTGCGATCGAAGTGCGCCGTTCGATTGAGAACTTGGTTCGGATTAATCGCGTTTTCCTTGAAATCACTATCAACAAAGTCAACGCAGTGTGAATAATCATGTTCGGTCGTTACGCCCGGCATGTTGCTCAGGATATTTTCACCGGCATTCACTTGGTTGTTGTACGGAATGATCGAGATCGAAATCTTGTCCGGGTTCTCTTTCTCGTACATCGTTGTCACGAACTGGGTGGCGGCGTCCTGAAGGGCTTCCATTTTTGTTTTGTCTTCCGTCGCGGAATCCCAGCTCATTGAGCCGGAAATATCCAGAACCATCGCGATTTCGATCGCTCCAATGGCCTCTTCCGCGACGCTTGTGACCGAAGCGGTTAGCGACGGATACCCAAAAAACCACATGAAGTGCGTTTTGACGTCGACCGCCGCATTCGCGGTAACTTTTCTCGCCCCGGCGCGAGGATCGTCTTCTACTTCGGGTTCGCCGATAAGCTTGCCGTGGACGTCGGACTTCTCAATGTAAGACTTAACTACGTCCGAAGGAGGTAGTTTTTGTTTCACGTTGGCTGCGGCAAGAACGGCGCGGTCCAGCGTACCCTGTAGGCTCGCTCTGTCGCGTTCAAAGTTCATAATATCAACGCCAATACCTGCCGTCGCAAATATGAGCAAAAAACCAACCACAACGAAGATAATGAATGCGCCACCTTCCTCGTCGCGTGAAAATCGACGAGCAACCGCGGCTGCATTCTTATAATTCTTGGTGTTGCACTTAAATACGCGCATTTTCATCTAGCCGACCTCGCTGAGCAGACATCCGGCGCTGCTAAGGAAAAGTTAACGTTTGAAAACTAACGGCGAATCGTGGCGTGAATTGGGCGGAAGTGCCCGAGATATGGCAACTTTGGGCGTGAAGCGTAGATAATTGAACAGCTTTTCGATCTCTGTTTTCCGTCAGGCGACAATATTTCGGCACTTAAGCCCGGAGCGCGACTCAACCCGGCCCGAGAGTCTTTGTGATGAATTCGGGTTTTATTGTTGCTTAAATATTGATCGTTTAGGCAATGGGTGCGACAAAACGTCAGAACGCTCGTCGTTCGTCGGCACGGAGGATTACATGACGGCCATTAATGAACCAAGCTTTCGCGAAAGTGTAGATTTGATGTTTAACAGGGCGGCGTCCCTTATGGACCTGCCGCCGGGGCTTGAGGAAAAGATCCGGGTCTGCAACGCCACCTACACCGTTCGGTTTGGTGTCCGCCTGCGCGGCGATATTCATACTTTCACTGGTTACCGCTCGGTTCATTCCGAACATATGGAACCTGTTAAGGGCGGTATTCGTTACGCCCTTGCTGTGAACCAGGACGAGGTCGAGGCGCTTGCCGCCCTGATGACTTATAAATGTGCTCTGGTCGAAACGCCCTTTGGTGGATCAAAAGGGGGATTGTGCATCGATCCCCGAAAATACGAAGAGCACGAGTTGGAGCAGATCACCCGCCGCTTTGCCTATGAGCTGGCCAAGCGCGATCTGATCAACCCCTCGCAAAACGTGCCAGCCCCCGACATGGGAACAGGTGAGCGTGAGATGGCCTGGATGGCGGATCAATACGCTCGGATGAACACGACGGACATCAACTCGCGCGCCTGTGTGACCGGTAAACCACTGAATGCGGGCGGCATTGCTGGCCGGGTCGAGGCGACAGGCCGCGGCATCCAATACGCGTTGCGTGAGTTCTTCCGCCACCCGGAAGACATGCAAAAGGCAGGGTTGACCGGCAAACTGGATGGCAAACGTATCATTGTTCAGGGCCTGGGCAATGTGGGTTATCACGCTGCGAAGTTCCTGAGCGAAGAGGATGGTTCCAGAATTGTCGGCATCATCGAGTGGGATGGTGCGCTTTATAATCCCGACGGGATCGACGTGGAATCTGTACGCCAGTGGATCGTCAAGCATGGCGGCGTTAGTGATTATCCCGATGCGACACACTCGGCCGAGGGTGGGGCGGTTCTTGAAGAAGACTGCGACATCCTAATTCCTGCTGCGCTGGAGGCCGTCATCAACCTGTCTAATGCAGACCGGATCAAGGCACCTTTGATCATTGAGGCCGCGAATGGCCCAGTGACTGCCGGTGCGGATGAGATTCTGCGCAAAAAGGGTACGGTGATCATTCCGGACATGTACGCAAACGCGGGTGGTGTGACGGTTTCCTATTTCGAATGGGTCAAGAACCTCAGCCATATTCGCTTTGGCCGTATGCAGCGCCGTCAAGAAGAGGCGCGGCACGAGCTGATCGTCAGCGAGCTGGAGCGGCTGGATCGTTACTTGGGCGATGCCTGGTCGATGTCGCCGGACTTTAAGGCCAAGTATCTGCGCGGTGCTGATGAGCTGGAGCTGGTGCGTTCCGGTCTCGATGACACTATGCGGATTGCGTATCAGTCGATGCGTGAGGTCTGGCACAGCCGTGATGATGTCGAGGACCTGAGGACTGCGGCCTATATTGTGGCCATCGACCGTGTCTCCAAAAGCTATCGCGCCAAAGGGCTGTGATGGTCTGAGAGCTCGGGGCAATCTGGCTTTGTCAGGTTGCCCCAGCCGCGAAGATGGGGTCCCTTGGTCCCTTCAGATACGCCGAAAACGGTAATGGCAGGCAACGTCCGCTACAGGTAAGCTGCAGCGACAGAATCGATTACCGGAGTACCCCATGTTGCGTATCGTCCTAGCCGCCGCTTTGCTGGCCACCCCCTTAGCTGCGGAAGAGACCAAAGAGCAAAGCTGCAAATATCAGGCTGATGTTGTTGCGGCGATTCAGAAGGCTCGGCTGGACCGTGTGAAAGAGCGCGACGTGCCGCAGGCGGTCGCCGATACAGGCCCGACCTGGCCCGAGAACTACAATGCGGCCATCCCGTTGATCGCGCCATGGGTTTATGAGCAAAAGATGCGCGACGTGCGCAAAAAGGATTTGGGTGCCGCCTGGCTTGAACTGTGTTTGCAGCAATAATCCACAGCCCCATCATTTCCCTGTGGACAAACGCGCGTCATGCCCTTGGCGCGCGTTCCTGTTTCTGTCAGGTTTGACCCATGTCTTTGCCCCCCGGATTTCTGGATGAACTGCGCACCCGCCTTAGCTTGTCTCAGGTCGTCGGGCGTAAAGTCACGTGGGATGCACGCAAGTCCAACCAGGGCAAAGGTGACATGTGGGCGCCATGCCCGTTTCACCACGAAAAGACCGCGTCCTTCCATGTCGATGACCAGAAGGGGTTTTATTACTGCTTTGGTTGCCACGCCAAAGGGGATGCGATCAGCTTTGTGAAAGAGACCGAGAATGTCTCGTTCATCGAAGCGGTGGAGATTCTGGCGCGGGAGGCGGGCATGCCGATGCCCGCGCGTGATCCAAAAGCTCAGGAAAAACAGGATCGCCGGTCGCAACTGGCCGACGTGATGGAACAGGCGGTGCAGTTTTTTCGCCTGCAGCTCAAGACCGGGGCAGGGGGTGCTGCGCGAGACTATTTGACGCGTCGAGGTTTGGATGCTCAGGCTCTGGACCGGTGGGAGATCGGTTTTGCACCTGACGGTTGGCAAGGGCTGTGGGATCACCTGCGCGGCAAAAATGTTGCCGAGGACCTGAT
Organism: Ruegeria atlantica; assembly: GCF_013032505.1. Classification (GTDB taxonomy): domain Bacteria; phylum Pseudomonadota; class Alphaproteobacteria; order Rhodobacterales; family Rhodobacteraceae; genus Ruegeria; species Ruegeria atlantica_F. Next base: position 741,440 of record NZ_WQCG01000001.1, on the reverse strand, counting down.
CCTTGGCGCCGGGCTGGCCAAGCCCTCGAACAAGGGCAAAAAGCCCTATGATACGTTCCGCAATCGGATCATGTACCCCATCCGCGATCCGCGCGGTCGGTGCATCGCATTCGGCGGGCGGGCAATGGACCCCAACGACAACGCGAAATACCTGAACTCGCCCGAGACCGAATTGTTCGATAAGGGTCGCAGTCTTTATAACCACGGCCCGGCACGACAAGCCGCCGGCAAGGGGCAGCCCTTGATTGTAGCCGAAGGGTATATGGACGTGATCGCCCTGGCCGAAGCCGGGTTCGGAGCGTCGGTCGCGCCGCTGGGCACGGCTATTACCGAACACCAGTTGCAGCTCCTGTGGCGCGTCTCAGACGAGCCGATCATAGCGCTGGACGGCGATCAGGCGGGTTTGCGCGCCGCGATGCGTGCGGTTGATCTGGCCTTGCCGCTGCTGGAGGCGGGTAAATCCCTGCGTTTTGCATTAATGCCCGAGGGCAAAGACCCTGACGACCTGCTGCGCGCCGAAGGATCGGGGGCCGTTCATGCGGTATTGGAAGGCGCGATTCCAATGGTCAAATTGCTGTGGCAGCGTGAGATTGAAGGCAAAGTTTTCGACAGTCCCGAACGCAAGGCGGCACTAGACAAGTCATTGAGAGAAAAGATTAAATTGATCCGCGACCCTTCGATCCGGTCGCATTATGGGCAAGAGATCAAAGATCTTCGCTGGCAGTTGTTCCGCCCGCAACGCCAGCCGCAAAACCGCCAGTGGCAGCCACGCGGCAAGTGGCAACCTCCAAAACAGCCGGCAACTCCGGGTGCGCGCTCGTCTTTTCTGGCGTCGTCTGAAAACGCAGACATCCAGATGCGCGAGGCCGCTATTCTGGCGATTGCCGTCCTGAACCCCTCTGTCGTTATCCAATTCGAGCATCAGCTTGAAGAAATGGAATGCCATGATCCCGATCACGCGGCTCTGCGCGGCGCCATTTTGCGACACGCGATCGACGACCCCGATCACCTTAAAGACCACATTATCGAAACTTTAGGCGGCGAGATCCTTGAAAACCTGCTGGCCCTTCGCCATGTCGCAGTTATCCCCTGTGTGTTCAAACCGGGCGACGTTGAAAAGGCCGAGATAACGCTGGCCGAGGAACTCGCGAAAATCAAAGCGCTCCGGGGGTTAGATGCCGAGATTGCTGAAGCTGCAGAGGAATTGTCCGATCTGGCTGATGAGGCGCTGACCTATCGGCTGGCCCAGGCCGCCGAAGAGCGTAACCGCACAAGCCGCAGTCAGAACGAAGACAGAGCGATATTCGACGTCGCCGACAACGGCGCACGAATCAACCGCGACGAGAAAGACGCGTTTCAGGCGATCATGTCTGGCATCAATTTTGAACGGAAACGGCGATAAGTGGTGTTTTCGTAAGGCACTGGAAAAGAAAAACGGGTAAACGGGTGGCCGAATCACTTCAACGCGCTAATGATTCGGTACAAACGAATCACCCATCCCTGCAGGAGCATTGAATGGCCGCCAAGGATACGAACGAAGACCGCAAATCCGAAGAGCAGGAACAGGAAATCTCGCTGGACATGAGCCAGGCTCAGGTCAAGAAAATGATCGCCGAGGCTCGCGAGAAAGGTTACATCACCTACGACCAGCTCAATCAGGTTCTGCCGCCTGATCAGGTGAGCTCGGAACAGATCGAAGACGTTATGTCGATGCTGTCCGAGATGGGCATCAACATCATCGAAGATGAAGAGGCCGAAGAGGAAGAGAATAAAGGCTCGACCGAACTGACGACCACCGACAGTAACCGCGAAGTTGCGCTGTCTGGTGCCGCGACCGAAAAGCTGGACCGGACCGACGACCCCGTGCGCATGTACTTGCGCGAGATGGGCAGCGTCGAACTGCTGAGCCGCGAAGGCGAGATTGCCATCGCCAAGCGGATCGAAGCAGGTCGGAACACCATGATCGCCGGTCTGTGTGAAAGCCCTCTGACTTTCCAGGCGATCACCATCTGGCACGACGAATTGTTGTCGGAAGACATTCTGTTGCGCGATGTCATCGATCTGGAGGCCACGTTCGGCAACCAGATGGATGAAGACGGCGACGTTGAAGAAACTGTTGTCGATACATCAGCCGTTCAGGCCGCCAAGCCTGCCAAGGATACAGGGCCTGAGTTGGATGCCGATGGCAATCCGCTCAACAACGATGACGATGATGACGACGACGATCAGGCCAACATGTCGCTGGCCGCGATGGAAGCCGCGCTGAAAGATCAGGTGCTGACTACGCTCGAGCGGATCTCGACAGACTTCTCGATGCTGTCGGAAATGCAGGACAGCCGGATCTCGGCGACTCTGAACGAAGACGACACGTTCTCGGAAAAAGAAGAGGCGACCTATCAACAGCTGCGGTCTGAGATCGTCGAACTGGTGAATGGTCTGCACCTGCATAACAACCGTATCGAAGCGCTGATCGACCAGCTTTACGGCATCAACCGCCGTATCATGTCGCTGGATAGTTCGATGGTGAAACTGGCGGATCAGGCACGTATCAACCGCCGTGAATTCATTGATGCTTATCGCGGGCGCGAACTGGACCCGAACTGGCTGGCCGAGATGGCAGAAAAGCCGGGCCGGGGTTGGCAGATGTTCATCGAACGCTCGACCGCCAAGGTCGAGGAACTGCGCAACGATATGGCTCAGGTCGGTCAGTATGTCGGACTGGATATCCCTGAATTCCGCCGCATCGTTCAGCAAGTTCAGAAGGGTGAAAAAGAGGCACGTCAGGCCAAGAAGGAAATGGTTGAAGCCAACCTGCGCCTCGTGATCTCGATTGCCAAAAAGTACACAAACCGCGGCCTGCAATTCCTTGATCTTATTCAGGAAGGTAACATCGGCCTGATGAAGGCGGTGGATAAGTTCGAATACCGCCGTGGCTACAAGTTCTCGACCTATGCGACCTGGTGGATCCGTCAGGCGATCACGCGTTCGATCGCGGATCAGGCCCGCACGATCCGTATCCCGGTCCACATGATCGAAACGATCAACAAGCTGGTCCGGACCGGTCGTCAAATGCTGCACGAGATCGGTCGCGAGCCGACGCCGGAAGAACTGGCCGAGAAGCTGCAGATGCCGCTGGAAAAGGTCCGCAAGGTGATGAAGATCGCCAAAGAGCCGATCTCACTCGAAACGCCAATTGGCGACGAGGAAGACAGCCAGCTGGGCGATTTCATTGAGGACAAGAATGCCGTGTTGCCTTTGGACAGCGCCATTCAGGAAAACCTCAAGGAAACGACCACTCGGGTTCTGGCCTCGCTTACGCCGCGTGAGGAACGGGTTCTGCGGATGCGCTTTGGCATCGGTATGAACACCGACCACACTTTGGAAGAGGTCGGCCAGCAGTTCAGCGTGACCCGCGAACGTATTCGTCAGATCGAGGCGAAAGCGCTGCGCAAACTCAAACATCCCAGCCGATCGCGCAAACTGCGGTCATTCTTGGATCAGTAATCGAAAAGGCGCCTCAACCGAGGCGCCTTTTTCTTATCTGTTCACGCGTTGATCACGGTGACCGGTTCAGACCTCAAATTGGCGAGAACTCACAAGTCATGCAGCGATGTGGCCCCTATTTCTGCCTTGTCCACTCATGGGACAGGCCGGGGTGAGGCTGTGCCGCTGACGACCCCCGGCCACCCTTTCCGTGTTACGGTTCCAACCGAGTGCGGAACGTGCTGGGTGCCTGACCGGTCCAGCGTTTGAAAGCGGTGGAAAACGCAGGTTGATCCGCATAACCCAGCGAATAGGCGATTTCCGATAAAGGCATCCCGTTGGTGATAAAAGTCTGCGCCAGATCACATCTCAGGTCTTCGACAATCTCACGATAGCTTGTGCCTTCGTCATTCAACCGTCTGGCAAAGGTGCGCGGGCTCATCCCAAGGTTCGAGGCTGCGTCGTCCGCCTGAATAATCGCGCCGGGCATCGACCGGGTGATCAGCCCCTCGACTTGCGCCCTGAGTTTTTGCGCGGGCTGGTCACTTTCGGCCTGAACCCTGTCGCCATATGACAGAAGATGCTCGCGCAGAGAGGGGTCATATGTCGGCACCGGAAGATCCAATGAAGACAGCGTCAGTATAATTTCCAACCGTTCTGAACCAAAGGACACAGGAAAGCCCGCTAGTTTCTGAAACTCTTTTCTGGCTTCGCCGACCTCGTGTTGAAAGCGGATTTCGATAGGATAGAAACTTGTTTGCGTTAGCGAGCGTATGCGGGCGAGGGCCGCGAAAACCAAAAATTCGGTACGACGGTGATATCGGGCAAAACTGGCATCCTTCCAGTCGGCTTCGATTGAAGCAAAATTTCCGGAAACGCGCAGACTGAAGTATAACGCCGGGTCTATCATCCCGTGAAACCGCGACGAGTTTTCGATCACCTGCTTCAGATCACGCGAGTATTTACTGATATACGCCGTCAGGCTGGAGGACGACCTGAAGCCAAGCCCAGCACTGGCCGAAAAGGTGATGTCATTCAGCGCGTCGCAGGCGTAGCGGACAAACAACGCCTCTTTGTGTGCGCTATAGGCTGTTGCAGGTGGCGCAATGTCGCTGCGGCTCAAACCGGATTTGGCCAGAACGCGATCCCCAATCGAAGGATCTTTTGCCCGTTGATCCAACGTTTTGGACAACACTTGAATGCGCGCAATATCGACGTCCATGTTCAAACCCGAGTTAGCAGCATGTTTCTGATCACAGTCGAAATTCCGGCCGCTGGTGACAGTGTTGTCACCTATTCAAATGACAATGGCTGAACTTCGCAAGACTACAGTGACCATCAAGCGTATTTTCCGCGTGCTGTCGGGTTAGGCCTTGTGGGGATGAGGCCAGAGCCCAGGAAACTTGTCGCGCAGATGACCCGAGGCTCCCCGACACATCCTATTTCGCAAAGATGGCCCAGTGTCGCATTGCCGGAAAGGCGTAGTGGTGCGAATGTGCGTCAAATTGGGTTAGCAGGCGTAACTGATATGACCACACTGGCAACCGATGCGGCAGATGGTCAGGATTTCATTGTCTTTGACGGCGAATGCGTTCTGTGTTCGGGCTTCTTTCGTTTCATGGTCGCGCGGGACAAAGCGCAACAGTTCAAATTTGCCACCGCGCAATCGCCGTTGGGACAACGGCTGTACAATGAACTTGGACTGCCGGCCCGGGACTTTGAAACCAATCTCGTTGTGACCGATGGCGTCGTGCATCAACGGTTGGATGCTTTCGCCGCCGCGATGCACAAGCTGCCAGGGATCTGGCGTGCTCTTTCGATCTGCAAATACCTTCCAAGTATCATCAAAGACCCACTTTATTACGCGATTGCCAGAAACCGGTATGCCATCTTTGGGCGTTCACCGACCTGCATGGTCCCGGACAAAGCTCTGCGTGCTCGTTTCCTGCCCGAGGGGTTCTGAGTGCAACCCGATCCTTTTTTGCAAGCCTTGCCAATGGGAACAAGCCTGCCCAAAGCGTTGCAGGCATTGCATAACTCGGGCGGAATTTATTCCGGGCGATGCTCGGTCAAGCCGGGCAAGGGGTGGTTGGCCAAGGTCGCGTTGCGCTTTGCCAGTATGCCGCTTGGGGGTGACGACATCCCGGTGCGGCTCAGGATCGATCAAGAGGGGGGCACTTGGTTTTGGACGCGCGATTTCGATGGTCACGTCACGCAATCACGGCTGGCATTGGATCATCAAATGGGATGCGTCCGCGAACAGTTTGGACAGATTTCTGTCTGGCTGAAGCCGGTTTATGCGAACGAGCAGTTAGAGATCCAGATCCTGCGCCTCAGCTTGCTGCGCATACCCTGCCCAAAGCTGCTTTTGCCGCAATCAAAGACTGTGGAATGGCAGGATGAAGAAGGACGGTTTCGGTTTGATGTTTCAGCGCGGATGCCGCTTATCGGAGCTTTGATCCGGTATCAGGGCTGGCTAACGTGCGATCACGTCGGGACTGCCTTCGACTGAATTGATTGTGAACCAGCTTTGCCGGGTAAGAATGTATACTATTTGAAAAATCACCTCGAAACGAATGAGAGTATGATTATGAAAAAGGTTATGACTTTAGCGGTTTCGGCCGCGATCTTGCTGACTGTTCCGGTGTCGTCGGCCTCGGCCGCGCGAAACGGGTATCAAACAGTTTCTGTTAACAACACTGTATTCGAAGTGATCCCTCGGGCACGCCAGGATGTGGATGGATATTGGTGCGCGGCTGCGGACTATGCGCGTCGGACTTTAGGTGCAGGCTGGCAACAGCGTATTTATGTCTGGCGCGGCTATGGTCCCAGCGAAGCAACAGGTCGCCGCACAGCTGTTCAATTCTCGCTTCAGCAACCGACAAACGTGGCACAGCAAAGCAGTTCGTTCTCAGTCGGTTTTAAGGCTGGCGAAAGTATGTCGGTTCAGGGGGCCAATGGTCGCTGTCACGTTGTTCCTAGGTTCCGTTGAGCCAGGACGTATCGTAATATGCAGACCGAGTTTATTATTTCGACGAACGGGCCGGGGTTGTATGAGTTCACCGCGGACGTGCGCAACTGGCTGAACTCGGTCTCAGGCGATGGCCTACTGACAATGTTCGTGCGACATACGTCCTGTTCGCTGATAATTCAGGAAAATGCTGACCCCGAGGTACAAACAGATCTGCGTGCCTTTTTTGAAAGGCTAGTCCCGCCTTCCAATGACCCTGCGATGGCTTACCTGCGGCATATCTACGAGGGTCCCGACGATATGCCTGCTCATATCAAGGCAGCTCTTTTACCTGTGTCATTGTCTATTCCCGTGTCCGCCGGGCGTCCGGTACTGGGGACATGGCAAGGTATTTATCTTTTTGAACACCGTACTGCAGCGCACACGCGAAAGGTGGCGGCACACTTCGCCTGACCCCTTTATATTGCGGTGAAAATTTCCGACTACCCAAACTCTAGCGGCTATCCTATAGTTGTGGATAAGTAAGCGGCAAAGCTTACAAAAAGAGGCCGAACCAGGGACGAGGAGACGGCGGATGCGCTGCCCGTTTTGCGGAAATATCGATACTCAGGTCAAAGATTCACGCCCAGCGGAGGATCATGTGGCCATTCGCCGGCGACGGTTTTGTCCCGCGTGTGGCGGCCGGTTCACGACTTACGAACGCGTTCAGTTGCGTGATCTGGTGGTGATCAAAACCAACGGTAAACGCGAAGATTTCGATCGGGACAAGCTGGAGCGTTCGATCCGTATCTCGATGCAGAAACGCCCCATTGAACCGGATCGGATCGACCAGATGATCTCGGGCATCGTGCGCCGTCTGGAAAGCATGGGCGAGACCGATATCCCGTCCAGCAAAATCGGCGAGATCGTCATGGAAGCTCTGGCGCGGATCGACACCGTCGCCTATGTTCGCTTTGCGAGCGTATACAAGAATTTCCAGGCGGCCGATGATTTCGAGGAGTTTGTCCACGAACTGCGACCGCCGCAGCCTTCGACGGACGAGTGAGCGAAACAGATAAGCGATATATGGCGCTTGCCCTGTCTTTGGGGCGGCGTGGTCAAGGGACGTGCTGGCCAAACCCGGCTGTTGGTTGTGTTATTGTGCGCGACGGGCGCATTGTGGGACGCGGCTGGACTCAACCGGGTGGCCGTCCGCACGCTGAGCCTCAGGCGCTGGCACAAGCCGGCGAAGCCGCACAAGGTGCCACGGTCTATGTCACGCTTGAACCCTGCGCCCATCACGGGAAAACACCGCCATGTGCCGAGGCCCTGATCGTGGCGGGCGTGGCTCGTGTTGTTGCGGCCATCGAAGACAGCGATCCGCGTGTTTCCGGCCAGGGTTTTGCGATGTTGCGTGATGCCGGGATCGAAGTTATCACCGGCGTACTGGCTGACCAAGCGGCCCAAGATCTTTCCGGGTTTTTTCTGAAAACCGAACAGGGCCGCCCGTTCGTAACCTTGAAACTGGCCAGCAGTTTTGATGGGCGGATCGCCACCGCCACAGGCCACAGTAAATGGATTACTGGACCCAAGGCGCGGCGCGCCGTTCATGCCATGCGCGCGCGTCATGATGCGGTCATGGTCGGGGCAGGCACCGCGCGTGCCGACGATCCTTCCTTGACCGTGCGGGATATTGGCGTCGATGCTCAGCCCGTCCGGATTGTGGTCTCGCGGCATCTAGACATTCCCTTGATGGGGCAAATGGCACGAACTGCCGCAGAAGTTCCCGTTTGGCTCTGCCATGGCCCGTCACCGGATGCCGAACGCGCGCGTGCTTGGGAAGGTCTGGGTGCGCGTTTACTGCCCTGCGCGTTGGACGAACATCAGATCGACGCCGTAGACCTGTTGCATCAACTGGGACAAGCGGGCCTGACCCGCGTGTTTTGCGAGGGCGGGGCTGCTTTGGCCGCGTCGCTTCTTGCTGCTGATCTGGTGGATGAGTTGATCGGGTTCACTGCCGGTCTTGCGATTGGTGCTGAAGGGTTGTCAGCGATCGGCACGCTGGGTCTGGAAAAGTTGGACAATGCGCCGCGTTTTGAGCTGATCGAAACTCAAGTTATCGGGCCAGATATCATGCATCGTTGGGCGCGAGCGCTTCGCTAACGGCGCCAGATATGCGCGTGGGTCGCGAATGCCCCCTGCAACTTTGACAGTATACGAAGCAGTGGCCCGCTTGCCGGGGCAGCGCTTTGTGACAGCCGTTCGACAGCAACCTCGACAGGGCAGGGGTCACCTGTCACTGGGTCCATGTATCGAGGGTAGTCGATCAGAGCCGCGTGCACCAAGCCCAAGACCGTAGGTCGCGCGCCCCTTCGCGCGGGGACGGTTCCCAAATCGTTCGTCAGCCCCCACCCGGCATAGAACGGTGCGCCCAGGGTGGTCACACTAGTGCCGCGCATCAAAGCCTCGAACCCCAGCAAAGAGGTCATAGTCCAAACCTCCTGGACTTGCGATAGCAGGGCTGCGGGGTCGCATTGGGTGGCGATGACATCAGCAAACTCTGCGGCTTCGACAGCCCCATCGCGTAAGCCTGCTTCGACATCAGGGTGCGGCTTGTAGATCAGAATGGCGTTAGGGTTCGCTTCACGCACAACGCGCAGCAGATCGGTATTTGTGCGAATAGTGCTGGTGCCCAAGAGGATCGAGGCATCGTCTTCGACCTGACCAGGGACAAGTATCCGATGCCCTTCAGGTAGGTCCGGTGCGCCATCGCCAGTATTATATTTGGTAATCATGGCTGACACGATTTGAGCGATCAGTTTTTCAACTCGCAGTTCCTGATCCGGTCGCAAGGTTTCCCGGGCTGCAATCATCTCTTCCAATTGGCTGGGATGCGTGGGGTCATAATAAATCCCCTGATTGTCAGTCGCCAACGACAACGGCGGTACAAGATCTGCGCCCAGCCCGCGCGAGCGTAAAAACCCATCCTCAACTCGGACGACACTTTCCGTGCCCTTGGCCTTACTTGCCCAGACCATATGAGGGCGGTCGGACTGCGCCGGTTGTTCAGCGGTGAAGCGAACTTTTTTTTCGCGTCCGAACATTTGTTGAAGATGTTTGCGTTTCCACAGGCGCATACCCGACGCGGTCCATCCCTTATTATCCTGACGCCAGGCGCGCGTTTGCGCCTCAAGCGTATCCAGAACGGTTTCCAGCTGGCACAGCTTGTCCCTGTAAGGATCGTACCAAGTCGGGTAGAGGATCATCGCCGCAGCAAACAATTGCGCGCGCGTCAGGTTGCGTTGACGGTGCGGCAGGTGCGCTTCATCCTGCGTCAGGCCCCAACCAGCATAGAAAGGTTGGCCGAAGACACGCGGTTTGTGGCCTGCCAAAATTGCCTCGAACCCCATCTGTGAGGACAAGGTGTAAACTCCGACCGCGCCTTCCAACAAAGCCCACGGACTGACGGGCGTGCTGATGACCGAGACGCGATCGGATTGATCGGCTGTGGTAAAAAAGCCCGAACGATGCCCGGCTATGGTGTCCGGATGTGTCTTGATCAGAACTGTGGCGCCGGGGTTCTCTTCCTGCGCCATTACCAGCATTTCGCGAAACCGCGCCTCATCCCCGGCGCTAGCCGTTACGGCTGCGTCGCCGCGGACTTGATCGACAACCAGCACATAGCCGGGGTCGGGCGGCAGAGCAGACAGATCAAAAGCCGAGTACTTGCTAAGGTTCAATTTGCGCATCCGTTCGATCCCACCCCGCGCACGGTTCAGTAGGGCAGTGTCGTCCAACGGATGGGTGGCCAAAAGCGTTTCCAGATCAGATGTCTGGTTCGCGTCAAAATGCAAACCGGACCGATCAATTAACAGGCCAAGTGGGGGCTCTCCGCTGCGGCCCGGGTGTAAAGATCGTAGAAAGGCGTCTTCCACGCGCAACACTGGGGCATTGTGCCGGGTCGCGACCCCAAGGCCGCGATGGGCTGTTGGGCTGTTACCCCAAACCCCAACGTTGTCGCCCTGTTTCGGAAGGCCAATCCGCACGTCAAAACCGGACAAAGCCAACATGCGGCGAATGCGGCGAGATGTAAGGAGGCCGCCATTAAAGACAAGCAGCCGGGTACGTTCAGACCCGGCTGTTGTTTCAAGCGACATCAGTTGCCAGTCAATGTGGCGACATTGGCCAGCGGTGTGAGGCCACCAGCGATCAGGGAAATAGACTTGGTCCACTGCGCATATGGCGCTTCGGTCACATAGATAGTGTCGTCATCACGGATAACGAAATCCCGGGCAATGAACAGCCCGTTCGGGGCAGTCAGGTTCAACAAGTAGACCATTCGCTGATCGCCTTGCAGGTCCGAACGTCCCATCACCGATCGCGCGATGTCCTGACTTTCCCGGCGCAGAATGAATATCCCGGTAGGATCCGAGGACAACGACAGCAGGCCGCCGACCTGCGCCAATGCCTCAAGCGCCGAAAGGTCCTGTGTGTCAAACGCGACGCGAGATTGGCCGCCAGTTGCCCCCAAGGCAATGTACGACCGGCTGTCCGCCTCCACCAGAATGCGATCGTTGCCGCGAAGCGCCACATCCAGCTTTGGATTGCTGAATACGTCGTCGTACCAAACGGTTCCTTTCTGGTTGCCCCGGATCAGCGTCACGAGTGCAATGTCAGAACCTTCCACTACGCCGCCAGCCTGCGACAACATTCCGGACAGGGTTCGGGTCGGAAGTTCGATGGGATAAATCCCCGGAGCCGAGATGTTGCCTGTCAGCGCGACGGTTGCGCCATTCCCCGCAGCCCGGCGGACTTCGACCTGAGGGTCGGGCGTTTGATCCTGAAGTTTTTCGGTGATCACCTGACGGAGCTGCTCGGGCGTGTTTCCAGACGCGCGCACTCGCCCGGCATAGGGGACAAAAATGAATCCATCGGCATCCACCTGCACTTCGCTCAGGCTCGTCGAGGAACCGACCTCGCCTGTCAGCAGGCCGTCATCAACGTTTTCCCAGATCGTCAATCCCAACACGTCGCCGGGGCGAACGGTATCCGCCGTCAAACTCTGAGCACTGGTGAAGGAAGATGAAAAGCCGAATTGAGGGACTTTGGATGTCGCCCGCGCAACCCTGTCATCCACCTCGACGACAAAGGCATTTCCTCCATTCTCGACCGAACCCGCCAGAATCTCGGTTTTGTTGGGGCCTGATTTAGGAAGCTGGCACGCGGCCAGCGCGCCACAAACGGCAACAAGGGCGGCCCCTCGCGCCCAGCGAATTGGAAAGCAATGCACTGCCGATTATCCTCAGTCGTCTTTTGTTTGCGTCAATTTAGCTCGTTCATGGTTCAACATCCAGCACCAACCAGTCCGGCTCAATCGACAAGCTTCAACTGTGGCGTCTGCGCCTCGTTGCCGGCTAATACGGACTGATAAGGGTCATGCGCCTGCAATAGCATGTCGGCAGCTCGGCGCAGCAATTGACGCCGCCCGCGAAGTGAATAAAACCCGCCAGGTAACTGGCTGGTTTTCAATAGAAACTGACGGTAGGCGCGATAGGCTTCGTGGTCCGGAATGTCCGGGGCAGCAAAGAACCGAGCCAAGGGTTGCTGTGAAACAAACTCGGGTTTGTCGTAGACGGACCGCCCGAAGCTACGCAACGGTATTCCGCGCCAGAGAACTTGTTGGCCTGCGGTGGAGTTGATCGTTACGGCTGTGTTCGCGTCATCCAGCAATCGGGCCAGTTTGCCGCCAGGAACATAATGCACGCGATCCGCCACATTATGAGCGCGGGCTATTTCCCGCGCCCTGCGGCGCAGTGGCTCGCGATGGTTTTCAAGCGGATGTTCTTTCAGCACCAGATGGTGATGGATCGGAGCGCCTTTGGCGAATCCGGAAATGACATGCTCAAGGAAACCTGACATACAGGTATAGTCTGAATGCGCCTGAACCGAGCTGTCATGGCCCAGTTGCAAAAGGGCCAGGTGATAGGGGGCACCGCTTTGTCGAACGCGCATGGTGGCCCAAAGACGTCTGATACTGTGGAAAGGCATCAGCGCAAGCCGCTTGAAATACAGCCGGAACTCTTTTGCCACGGGCATTTCACGGTGTGTTTTGAAGTTGGAGTATCGCTTGTTTAAAAACAGAACAAACCAGTGGTATAGCGCGCCGTAGAATATGTGCTGTCGCATATCCCCCCAATGGGACGGTGGCGGTGGGACCGGTGCCTCTGACTGATCAAGCGCATGTTGCATCTGCGCGATGTCCAGTGACATCAGGCGTGAGTGCCCATTCGACCCGTCGCGCTCGTAAGTGACCCACCAAGGGCGCAGATACCCCTCTTCGAAGACATGGATGGTTACGCCCACTGCGCGTGCGACTTCCACGGCTTTTGCATGAACAGGGCGAGTGTCGCCATACAAAACAATGTCCGTGACCGACCGCGAGCGGATCAGCCCCTTTAGGGTTTCGGGCCACTGCTCGGGACCATCCAGAAACGGGATATAGGTGTTGCGGTCAAACCAGAATGCCTGATCGCCGGCGTTGAACCCCACGCGCAGAGTATCAGCACCGGCGGCGCGCAAAGTACGCGCCAGTGCGCTAAAAAACGGGCCATGTGGTCCCTGCAAGAACAGGAACACGCGGCGATCTGAGCCCGTGGTGAGTGAGTGCATAGTTGCTGCTCTTTATTCTGGTGCCGAAATTATGCCTGCTAACAGCAATCTGGGCAAGGCAGGGCTTGCCCACAGCGTTTCTTGGCCTTACCTCGGCTGTGATACATCCGCACAGGTTATAGACTAAGGGTATAAGCAATGTTCACAGGGATCGTCACCGATATCGGAATAGTTACCGAGCTGGACCAGCAAGGAGATCTGCGCGCCCGGATTAAAACGGATTATGACACTGCCGGTATCGATATCGGAGCATCTATCGCCAGTGACGGTGTCTGCCTGACCGTAATTGCCCTTGGCGACGACTGGTACGACGTGCAGATCAGCGCCGAAACTGTTTCGAAAACCAATCTGAACAACTGGACCGTCGGCCAGCGCGTCAATCTGGAACGCGCCCTCAAAGTTGGGGACGAGCTGGGCGGGCATATTGTTTCCGGCCATGTCGACGGCGTGGCTGAGGTTGTTGCGCTGCAGGACGAAGGCGACAGCACCCGTGTAACACTGCGTGCACCCAAAGAACTGGCCCGATTTATCGCGCCCAAGGGATCGGTTGCGCTGAACGGAACCTCTCTGACGGTCAATGACGTGGACGGCTGCGATTTTGGGATCAATTTCATCCCCCACACCAAAGAAGTGACGACCTGGGGCGATGTCTCTGTCGGAGATCGGGTAAACCTTGAGATCGACACGCTGGCACGCTACGTCGCCCGCTTGGCTGAGATGTCCTGAACCACAGGTTGAGACGTCGCGTTTCAGCGGGGTGTAGCAGCAAGCGCTCTGGTATTTGAACGCTTGGTGGTCTATCCAGCCGGTCAGAAACGCTCTTGCGAAAGGCTGCCCCATGAGCTTTGAAACCCCTGGCCCAGTCGAGGCCCAGCTGCGCGACGCGATCAGCCCGATCGAAGATATCATTGAAGAGGCGCGCAAGGGCCGGATGTACATCCTAGTCGACCATGAAGATCGGGAGAACGAGGGTGATCTGGTCATCGCGGCCGAGTTTGCGGATGCCGAAGCCATCAACTTCATGGCCACCCACGGACGGGGCTTGATCTGTTTGCCGATGACGGCGGAACGCGTCGAAACCCTTGGCCTGCCGATGATGGCAGTGAACAACTCATCCCGTCACGAAACCGCGTTTACCGTGTCCATCGAGGCACGCGAAGGCGTGTCAACCGGCATCTCAGCAGCAGATCGCGCGCTGACCGTGAAAACGGCGATCAACGAGCAAAATACGATGGCGCACATCGCGACACCGGGCCACATATTCCCGCTGCGTGCCAAGCGGGGCGGGGTGCTGGTGCGTGCGGGCCATACCGAGGCGGCGGTCGATATCTCACGGCTGGCCGGGCTGAACCCGTCGGGTGTGATCTGCGAGATCATGAAGCCCGACGGCACTATGGCACGTCTGCCTGATCTGGTTGCATTTGCAAAAGAGCACGACATGAAGATCGGTACGATCAGCGACCTGATCACCTATCGCTCGCGCAACGACAACCTGGTCGTTGAAACCTCACGCAGGACCGTAACGTCGGAATATGGCGGTGAATGGGAAATGCGCCTGTTTACCGATCAAACACATGGCATCGAGCATGTTGTCCTGATCAAAGGTGACATCACCACGCCCGAGCCGGTATTGACACGAACCCATGCACTGCATGAGGCGCCCGACATTCTGGGTCTGGGCCCGAAATCCCCGCAAGAACTGCCTCGAGCGATGGAAAAGATCGCTGCGAATGGGCGCGGCGTGGTTTGCTTGTTCCGCGAGCCGCGTAACTCGCTTTATGCAACCGATGACGAAGGTCCGCGCACTATCAAGCAAACTGGTCTGGGGGCGCAGATTCTGTCCAAGCTGGGTATCCAGGAATTGATCTTGCTGACCGATACTCCGGAAACAAAATACCTGGGGCTCGATGCGTTTGACCTGTCCATCGTTGGCACCCACTCCATTCTCAAGGATGATTGATCGTGGCTGAACAAGACAAACACGGCGTATTGCCGACACCGACCTTTGACAAACCGGTGAAACTGCTGGTCGTGGTGGCTCCGTTCTATCGCGCCATTGCCGACAATCTGGTCGCAGGCGCCAAGGCTGAAATTGAAGGGGCAGGCGGCACATGTGATGTAATTGAGGTGCCCGGCGCATTGGAAATCCCGACGGCGATCGCAATGGCGGATCGTCAGTGCAACTATGATGGCTACGTTGCGTTGGGTTGCGTCATTCGTGGTGAGACCACGCATTATGAGACGGTGTGCAATGATTCCAGCCGTGCGATCCAGTTGATGGGTTTGCAGGGTCTTCTTATCGGTAACGGTATCCTGACGGTCGAGAACGACGATCAGGCCGAGGTGCGCGCCAATCCAGAAAAGATGAATAAAGGTGGTGGCGCAGCCGCTGCGGCCTTGCATCTGATCGCACTCAGCCGTAAGTGGGGCGCTTCGAAAAAGGGCGTCGGTTTCAAGCCGCCGTCCGAGTCCATCCTTGTGGCGGGCGACAGCAACGGACCCACGACAGCATGACCCAGACCGACGCGCCGAAACCGGCCAACCAGAAACGCCTGATGAAATCCGCCGCCCGGCTGTATGCCGTTCAGGCGCTGTTCCAGATGGAGCAATCAGGACAAACGACCGAAGCAGTCGTGAACGAGTTTCTGGATCACCGGTTTGGTGCTGTCTATGAAGGTGATGAGATGCTGGACGGCGATATCAGCGTCTTTCGCAAGCTGGTGCAGGATGCCGTGAATTATCAGGCATCGATTGACCAGATGACAGACCGCGCTCTGGTCGCCAAATGGCCGATCGCGCGGATCGACCCCACCCTGCGCGCGACCTTCCGTGCGGCCGGGGCAGAACTGACGCAAAGCGATACACCACCAAAGGTTGTAATTACCGAGTTCGTTGATGTGGCGCGCGCGTTCTTCCCGGAAGGCAAAGAGCCGAAATTCGTCAACGCCGTTCTGGACCACATGGCGCGCGAGGCCCAGCCCGAGGCGTTTTGAGTAAGGCCGTAATCCAAATGAATAAGGCGCAGCCACACAAGGCGCTGCGCCTGAAATCTAATAATATGTTTGTTTAAACAAGTCTTCGGCCTCCACCACTCACAGTTTTTTCCAAAGACACCAGCATTTTATCGGAACGCATCCGGCGTGCCACCTATCGATTCCGATAGCCCGGCGGATTGATCAGGCCA
The DNA here is from genome assembly GCF_013032505.1 of Ruegeria atlantica. Lineage (GTDB taxonomy): Bacteria > Pseudomonadota > Alphaproteobacteria > Rhodobacterales > Rhodobacteraceae > Ruegeria > Ruegeria atlantica_F. The sequence goes on along the minus strand of NZ_WQCG01000001.1, from coordinate 725,154 downwards.
AGTTGCATCGCTCGGACTAGTGCGGATTCTCTGGTCGGGGCTCTCAGTTTTTCGCGCGCATTCTTCAAATGGGTTCGTACCGTAACTTCCGAGAGGTTCAATAGTTCGGCGATTCTATCGTTTCGGTGCCCAAGAGCCAAAAGGTTCAGGACCTGCAGCTCTCGCGGTGTCAGGTCCGGAGTGGTTGGAGCGATGCTTGTGATGTCGTACACACGACCGTGATTGCTGGGGATATCCGATCCCAGATTAGTTGCCAGTACGGTTGCCAGGACACGCATTTCGCGGTGCCGCTCGGTCATTTGAGCCTCGGCGTCCGGTCGGTCCGATGACAGAACCACCAACTTGGCCTCGTTGTTAGGGCAGGGAACCACCAGAGAGTAAAGGTGAATATATCCGGCCTTTTCCAGATCGTGGTTCAGACCCAGCGCCTTGGAGGAATGGCCGTCCGCGGACCGGAGGCTTGCGGCCTGCACGTAGAGGCTTTCTTTGCCATTTTGAACTTGCGCCAGCATCGGATCCGCTTCGGCATAACCTTGGCTGTCATAGCGGTTCAGCCAACCTTTGGACATTGAACTTCGAACCCAATGAATGGCGCCAGTCTCGGGTGTGAAGCAAAGCATGTTCAGGGCGTTAAATCCGATCTCAGTCAGACGGTCTAACGTGAACTCCCACCGTTCCTGATCATCATGGCGCAATGACAGCTCTTCGAGAAGATCAAGCGTGAACAGGCTGAGGGCATTCATTGAAGCTCCGAATATAGTGTCGCACCCCTAGGGGCCGCAGTTTACTCAGCCTGAGCATGCGCTATCATCACGGTATCAGACAAGGAGCTTTATTATGCCCAAGCTGGTCCGTTTGTATATCACTCAGGTTGCATGGGGATTTGTCATCTCAGCCGTGTTTGTCGGAGTACTTCTGGCGTTGAACGTGGCCAACCTGCGCGGCCTGATTTTCGGGTCTGAGATCGGGCTGATTGCTCTGGCAATGATCTGGTTCATGAACGGGATCGTATTCGCCGGTGTTCAGTTTGCCTACGCGATTATGAGCATGGCTGAAAAGCCAAAGGGACCCCGGGGTGGCACACCCATCGCCGCCAAGTTTGAACCCGTCCGTGTGGCGGTGGACAAGAACTGACAGGACCTATTTCGGAAAACGGAAACTCTCGAAGACAAGGCGAGAGGCAAGTTTTTGTGGCGGGACCACCAGTCAACCGTGCGGTGTGATTCCCGAGGACCTGTATGTACAGGTGGGCGCCAGGTAATCAGGCCAGGACCTGAACAGAGCCAGCCCCCTCGGAATTGCTTAAGGCCACCAGAATGCTACCAATCACAAGAAGGGCAGAACCCGCCACGGGCCTAATTAGGGGTTGCGGCGGGTTTGCACAAGGGGTCAGGCGTCAACAGTTTCGTGCAGGGCCTTGCGCATCTTGCCTAAATGTTCGTCCCAACCGTCATCGAGTGCAAGGATCAGGCCAAATGCCTCTGCGCCTTGTGGCAGCCCTTCGTGCACCAGCCCCAGACGGGTGCCGCCCGGAACCGGGTCCAGTGTCCATTTCACGACGCTGACGGCGTCTCCCATGGGTTTGATTGTAAACGTGTATTCCAGGTATTCTGGTGGGCGCGCAGCACGTACCTCACCCCAGATCAGAAGGTCGCCGCTGGACGTACCGAACATTTCCAGCTTTTGACCGGCGGCAAGCAGTTGTTCGGGTTTGTGAAACCATTCAGCCAATCGGGCGGGTTCGGTCAAATAGGCCCAAACGGTTTCCGGCTCGGCCCTTAGGAAAATCGTTTTTTGCAGAACTGTTTTTGTCATCTTTCTTTCCTCTCAATAGCTTCTTTCAGATTGTTCAGACGATCGTCCCAGAACTGGTCAAAATAGCTGAACCAATCGAGGATGGGGGCCATACCTATTGGCTCCAGTCGGTTGATACGCTCGCGTCCGCGCGCCTCGACGGTGATGAGGCCGCCATCAGAAAGAACCGTCAGGTGCTTTTTTACCGCGGCGCGTGTCATATCGAACTGATCCGTCAACTGCGCGATCGTCATATCCTGAGACGCCAGGATCTGGACAATTTCGCGGCGGGTAGGGTCGGCCAGTGCGCGAAATGCGTTTTGAGTTTGAGTCTGCATTGGTCACCTCATAAGTGATACCATTTGGTATCTGTTTTATGAGATACCAAATGGTATCATGTCAAGTCCTTTGAGGTGCTTGATTTTTGTTCACGAATTGTTCACATTTCGGATATGACACTGGATTTACAGCCCGGACAAAAACTGGCCCGCGGGGTTTCGCGCCACTTGCTGACGCATGGCTTTGTATCCGTTGAGGAATTCGTTCCCACGCGCGGTCTGCGTGTTGACGTCATGGGGCTAGGACCCAAAGGGGAATTATGGGTAATTGAGTGTAAATCCAGTCGCGCCGATTATCTGACGGATTCTAAATGGCAGGGGTATCTGGATTGGTGCGACCGCTTTTTTTGGGCGGTGGACACCGATTTTCCGACAGATTTGTTGCCAGTAGAGACCGGTCTGATCATCGCAGATGCGTATGACGCCGAAATCATTCGAATGGCCCCGGAAGATAAGCTGGCACCTGCGCGGCGCAAGAAGATGATTCAGAAGTTTGCAACAGATACAGCCCGCAGGTTGCAGGCACTGCGCGATCCAAGAATCTGAATTATCAGTCTTTTACGATCCGGGCGGCTTGCACGGCGGCTAGGATTTCCTCTGCGATTTCTTCCGCTTCTTCAGGTTCGAAGTCCATCGGAACTTCGATGCCGTCGGCCTCGATGAACAGGCGCACCATGCCTTGGTCGGTCGGGCCGATCTGAAGGTTTGCCTGAATGTCACGTTCGGTGTTGATGCCCATACTCGCCTCCGGGACTGAGCATTCCTGCTAGCGCGCAAAGGGTTGAGAATCAAGCTGCCTTTGCGGTCAGGTAGGGTATGGATGATGTTCTGATCAGACCTTTCCGCCCAGATGATGCGCCCTGGTTGGTCGAACAACATGGCTTTCTTTATCAACGGGACGAGGGGTTCGATGACACTTTCGCGCCCCTCGTTGAACGGATACTGACGGAATTCCTCGACGCGCACGATCCGACACGAGAGCGAGGCTGGATCGCCGAGCAGGATGGCGTACGCCTTGGCAGTATCTTTTGCGTTGCGCTTGATGACCACACTGCAAAGCTGAGGTTGTTTCTGCTGATGCCAGAGGCCCGCGGGCAGGGCTTGGGTAAGCGCATGCTAGAGACATGCATGGGGTTTGCGCGCAGCGCCGGCTACAGCGAAATGGCGCTGTGGACTCATGAAAGTCATCGGGCTGCCTGTGCGCTTTACAGGGCGTCCGGATGGCAATTGACCGGCAGTAAAAAGGTTCATTCCTTTGGCTGCGATCTAGTCGAACAAAGCTGGGAAATTCGTCTTTAATCCTCTTGCATTCCGAGTGCGTGTTCGGTACATCGCCCCTCACGAGTGCCGCCTTAGCTCAGTTGGTTAGAGCGCTGGATTGTGGATCCAGAGGTCCCCTGTTCAAGCCAGGGAGGCGGTACCATTTCCCCCAAATCGACCATGATGCAGCTCAGAGTTCGAACTGTTGGGTGCCTTGTTGTGTTGAGAACGGAAAACCGATTGGCGCGCCTGAAATCAGCGCGCCAGGTTCAGTTTCAGCTTCACTTTGCTGCGCTTGGTCGTGGGCAGGTGGCGGTTCAGCTGTTTGTTTACCAACCCGAACAGGCCGATTACCGCCAGCGATAGCAGGATGAAGTAAAAAGCCAGAATCGGATAGGGGATGAAGGGGTTGAATGTTTTGTCCGCAAAATAACCCGCGTAGTACAGCGCGTCGCCCCGTTGCTGCCAGACCGGGAAGGCCGAGAAGAAGACTAGCGTTGTGGCGTGGAACAGGAAGATCGCTTCATTGGTGTAGGCGGGCCAGGCCAGCCGTAGCATGGTTGGCCAGATAATGCGCCGGAAACGCGCCCAACCGGTCATGCCATATGCGTCAGCGGCCTCTATATCGCCCTTAGGGATGGATCGCAGCGCGCCATAGAAAATCTCACCCGAGTAGGCTGCTGTGTTGAAAAACAGCACAATCAGCGCACCCAGCCACGCAGAAGTCAAAGCATCCAGAAACGGGAAGCTTTGCTTGAGCGACAGAAAGAAGAAATAGGCAAAGAAGAATTGGATGAACAGGGGAGAACCCCGGAACAGGAAGATGAACCACTCGGACGGTTTACGCAGCCATTTGTTAGTGGATGCCTTGCCCACTGCCAGCGCCGTGGCCAAAAAGAAGCCAGTTATCAGCGCCATGATCCCGAAATAGATATTCCAGATCATGCCTGAGCCGATAAGAGTGAACTGTTCGCACAGAGTAAAATCGGCTTTTGGAATTGCACGTTCACCAAGTCCGATCGAGCGCAGGCCGTAGTCCTGTATAGTTTGGATACAGCTCATGCCGTGGTCTCCTTCCGCAGCAACTCTCCGCCCGAGGTCGCTTGACCATGGGACAAGCGGCGCATCAGCTTTTCAAGCCCGATTTCCGAGACGCGGGTCATGCCCAGATAGAAGACAAGCAGAGCAAGGAAGTACCACATGCGCCAATCGCCATGTGGGTATTGGGTGAATTTCGGGTTTTTGAACGCACCCAGTTCGCGCGCCCAATAGACAATGTCTTCGATACCCAGCAGGAACAGCAACGGAGTGGCCTTGATCAGTACCATCCACAGGTTCGACAGGCCGGGCAGGGCATATACCCACATTTGCGGCACCAGAATGCGCCAAAAGGTCTGGCGGCGAGTCATACCGTAAGATTCGGCCGTTTCCAGTTGCGCATGAGGCACGGCTTGCATGCCGCCAAACAGGACGTTCGCGGCGAAGGCTCCAAACACGATGGAAAAGGTGATGACAGCCAGAAAGAAACCATAGGTCTCGTGCACCCACTCTGGTGCGCTTCCCAACGGCAATTTTGCCGCCTGGCAGACGATGAAGTCATTGCCTTGCCGGATCGGGTCGGTCCACTCCGGGCATAGAATCTTGTGACGAGTCCATTCGAACGCCTGGTCCAGCGCGATCACGAAGAACATGAAGAAGGCGATATCCGGCACTCCGCGCACGATGGCGATATAGCCCTTACCTATCAAGGAGAGCGGCAGGATGTGCGACCGGGCCGCCATGGCGCCCAGAAATCCAAATCCCAAGGCAACCGGCGCGGTGATGGCAAGTAGCAGCAGGACTTTGAAGAAGGACAGGTAGAACAGCCAATGCACACCGTTGGTCAGGTAACAGGCAAACCAACGAAACGTGCCGAGCGTATCGGGATCAGTGCAGAACGAGAAAATGGCGGGCCTCTTTGACTGGCAAGGGCTCTGAGGCGGCGCGCCCTAGGGGAGGCGCGCCGCAGAATGTATCAGAAGGTCGAGGACACTTCCCACTTGGTGATCAGCTCGTTCAGGCTCCCGTCGTCCTTCATGGACTGAATGGCGGCGTTGAACTTTTCCTTCAGATCACCGTCGGATTCGCGGATACCCATTCCGACGCCACCGCCCAGCGGGACTTCGTCACCGACAAACAACAGGCCCGAGCCGTCTTCGGTGAAGGGCACCAGAAAGGATTTGTCGGCCAGAACGGCATCTGCTTCGCCATTGCGCACGGCAGCAATGGTTTCTTCAGGGCTTGCGAACTCGACCAGAGTTGCGCCGGAATCGGCAACGTAGCCGGCCTGAATGGTACCGGTTTGTGCAGCGATCACGCCGCCTGCCAGATCAACACCATCTGCCATGGCGACATAGGCGGACGGATCCGGCGGCGTGTAGTTTTGGGTGAAGTCGATGACTTCGTCACGCTCGTCGGTGATCGACATGCCTGCGATGATGGCATCGTAGTTGCCTGAGACCAAGTTCGGGATGATCGAATCCCAGTCGTTCTTGACCCATTCGCAATCCAGGCTGGCACGCTTGCACAGCTCATCGCCCAGCTCACGCTCGAATCCGTCGATCTCGCCCGCGTCGTTGACGAAGTTCCACGGCGCATAAGCACCTTCGGTGCCCAGACGGACGGTGTCCGCCATGGCCATTCCAGCGCCCAGCGCCAGTGCTGCTGTGGTCAGAATCAGTTTTTTCATTGTTACTCCCCTATTTGGTTCTGTCCTGAATTTATGCCGCCATGGTGGCGGATAGGAAACCCTGAAGTCGCGTGGATTCAGGGGTCGTAAAGATGTCTTCCGGCAGGCCTTCTTCTTCGATAAGGCCTTGATGCAGGAACACAACATGGCTTGAGATATCAGCAGCCATTTTCATGTCATGCGTCACGATGATCATGGTGCGACCCTCAGAGGCCAGATCCTTGATTACCTTGATAACTTCCTGTTCCAACTCGGGATCCAGGGCCGATGTGGGTTCGTCGAACAACAGGGCCTGAGGCTCCATGCACAGGCCACGCGCAATCGCGGCACGTTGCTGCTGACCACCCGACAATTGCGCCGGGTATACATCGCATTTGTCACCGATACCGACCTTTTCCAGGTACCTGCGGGCGCTGTCCTCAACCTCGGCCTTGTCGCGGCCCATAACAGTCACCGGGGCCTCCATCACGTTTTGAAGGATGGTCATGTGGGCCCAAAGATTGAACTGCTGAAACACCATAGACAGGTTCGTGCGAATGCGCAGAACCTGTTTCGGATCGGCTGGCCGGCGGTTATGTGCGCTGCCGGTCCAGCGGACCGGTTCGCCCTTGAACAGAATTTCGCCCTCTTGGCTGTCTTCCAACAGGTTGCAGCAACGCAGAAGTGTCGACTTTCCGGACCCTGATGAGCCGATCAGAGAAACGACGTCGCCGCGTCTGGCGGTGATATCCACCCCTTTCAATACCTCAAGATTGCCAAAGCTCTTGTGTAGGTTCTTGATCTCGATGACCGGAGTGGAATCTGTCACGGGTGGTCCAGTTGTTATTGGTGTTGGTGCGGTACTAGGGCTGAAAATTCAGTGCAATGCAATGCGCAAATGACACGGAACAGGCTATAAACTGTCAAATTGACCAGACGTTCTGACCAAAGTGGTCACGGATCGAGCAAAACGGCAGCCTTGGAGGAGGGGTTGGGAACAGCAAGGTAATGCTCCACCGGAATAGCGACCAGACCGCGCAGGTGCAGCAGCTTTCGATCTGCGGATGACAAATCGTTGATTGCCGCGCGAACTGCCAGTGCAACCTCGGGCACATCCTGACCGTTGGCCGTGATATAGGGCAGGGCAGGCGAAGGATCGGTTGCGGCGACCTCGCGGAGCTCGTCGCCCAAACTCGAATGTTCTTTGAGCAGTTCCCAGGTCAGTGCATCCAGCGCGGCATAATCCGCGCGGCCGTCCTTCACGGCAGTTGCCGAAAGGGCATGACCGCCGGTTTCCAACACGGCACTTGGAAGGCGGCTATGCCGGGATAGATGGACCATGGGTGCGGCCCAGCCGGACTGCGAAAGCGCCTCATTGAAGGCAAAAGTACCGTTGGCAAGCTGATCCAGACCTCGGGTATCGTCTTTTCGGGCAACGATAATCGAGCGGTAGAAGCCCGCCGGGCATCCGGCCAAACCATAGTCCGGTGTACCGATAAGCTGAACTTTTCCATGCAAACGTGTGCGATAAGGCATGCCGCAGGTTTGGGAAAAAACAAGATCAGGGCTGTGCCAGACATCCCAGAAATCGACGTCTCTAGTCAGATGCATTGGGCCAAAGCCGAGATGTCCTCGAATCAACGACCAAAAGCGATCGTTGGCAGATTGCAGCGCGGGCATGTCGTACATGCCCAGCATAGCAATCACGATTTGGCTGCCTTTTGCCGGGCAAGAGCAGAATCGACGTCGCTGACACCCAACAGGCTAACCACCAGACGCAGCAGCGAATCTTCTTCGCCGGTGCGATGGCCGTCAGCCAGTGCAACCGACCACATCGCCTGAACCACGGCCAGGCGGTCGTCGTAGGCGACGGCCTCTTTGATAGCGCGGGTAAAGCGGACTGTATCGGGGGCTTCGGCTTCAAGATCCTCAGCACGGGCGCGCAAGGCTGCGGCCTCAAAAGGGGACAGGCCATACCGTTCCGTCGATATCCGATCGATTCGTGCCATTTCACTGTCGGCGTAATCGTTGTCGGACCGGGCGATGCGCACCAGAAGGGCCGTCAGGGCCAGACGCGCGTCGCTATCGGCAAGCGGGTCAGGCTGAGGCTGCGTGAGTCGGGAGAGAAAATCGCTGAACATAAGATCGATATAGAAGCGGACTACTTTTGATCCAAGCGCGTTTGTACCCGTTCATGCGCATTTTGGCTGTCTTTAAAGCTCAGGCCCATGGCAATTCGGGCCTCTTCGACGATCTTCATTTCACCTTCGTCCGAATTACCGTCGGCGAGAACGACTTCCCACAAGGCATCCAGCGCCGCCAGACGTTCTTGCAGGTCCGTCGTTTCGCGGATCAACTTGCCGAACGTATCGGTGTCGGGCGCAGCGGCGTGCAACTTTTCACAGGTGGCACGGACCTTGGCGGCTTCAATCGCGTTGTGCTGGTAGAGCCGCGCAAGGATGCGGTCGATCAAGCTGATTTCTTCCAGCTTGTAGTCCCGATCAGCCTGCGCCACGCGCACCATCAAAGCACCCAAGGCCAGTTCGGCATCGGGGTCAGGCAAATGATCGTGTTGTGGCGGGCGGAACGCCTGAAGGAATTTTTTCAACATACCGCGAGGTTATTCCATATTTTGTGGGCCGCCAAGCTTTGACTACCCGTCATAGCCGTGAATGGTCACAACTTTGCCGGTATCCGCTTGTATCGGTATCTGCCCGCTGGCTGGCTAGGCCCCGGAACGCAGCGCCTGTTTCGCCTGTTCCTGGAACCAGCCTAGCATCTGGCGGTACGGCACTGGTCCATAACTGATCCGGGCAACACCCAGCGCTGCAAGCGTCGCAGTATCCGGAGTACCGGGCAGGGCGATGATGTTCACAGGCAAATCAGTCGAATCGCAAAGCCGGGCGATCATGCCTTCGTCTTTGAGACCCGGTGCGAAAAACCCGCTGGCGCCCGCGTCGGCGTAAGCTTTGGCACGGGCCATGGCATCGTCTAGCATTGCCTCGTCGTGGGTGTCCGGCGCAGCCTTCAGGAAGATGTCGGTTCGGGCGTTGATAAATGCGGGGACTCCAGCAACGTCACAGCCTTCGCGCATTGCGCTAACGCGGGCCGCTTGGGTTTCGATATCGTACAGGTCCTTGGTGCCGACAATCTGGTCTTCGAAGTTGAAGCCGACAACACCAGTCTCAAGCGCGCTCTGGACATTGGCGATAACCCCCACCGCGTCCTCGGCATAGGCCCCCTCGAAATCCAATGAGACAGGAAGATCAACGGCGCTTACGATTCGGCGGGCGTTGTCCAGGGCGACATCCAAGGGGATATTCTGGCCGTCGCCAAATCCTTGCGCCATTGCCACTGGCGCGCTGCCGGTCGCCACAGCCTTGGCACCCGCATCCCGCACAGCACCGGCGCTGCCCGCGTCCCAGATGTTATAGAGGATGACCGGATCGCCCTTTCTGTGTAGGGCCGCAAAGGTTTCAGCGCGTTGGATTTGATCGGTCATTTCGGCCACTCCTGTCGTTATTTGCCCCACAGTAACCATGAGGAACTTAACCCGAGTAGTGTTTTCTTACTGAACGCCGTCACTTTGCGGTGACGAATGAAAAAGGGCCAACGTTTGTTGGCCCGATTTTTGCGACGTGATGAGATTAGCCGCTGAGAAATCAGTCTTCGCTGGCTGTGCTCGACACGTATCGGGCGCTGAACGCCGGCTCACCCAGTCGCTTGAGCAGCGACAACTCGGTCTCCAGCCACGCCTTGTGGCCTTCTTCCTCCAGCAATATTCGCTCAAACAGGGTTCGGGTTCCGACGTCCCCAGCCTCGGCCGCTTGTGCTGCAGCTTGGGTGTAGAAGTCGATGGCTTCCATTTCATCCTTCAGGTCCGCGGTAAACATCTCTTCGAGACTGTCCGCCGCCTTGGGGCTTTTTTGAAGCTCAAGCTCTGGTTTGGCCCCCAGAAACAGGATGCGTTCGATATAGGCATCCGAGTGCCCCAACTCTTCCTGCATCTCGCCGCGCATCTTCTCGGCCAGTATGTCCAAACCCCAATCGTTCAGTACATGCGAATGCAGCTGGTATTGATGCGCTGCGGTCATTTCCATGTGAAGCGCTTGTTGGAGGTTTGTTATCGTTGTCGCGTTGCTCATCTGAAATCTCCTAAATCTTTGAACTGCATCTAAGGCGCACCGCAGGCGGACCTGCTTATTCAAATAGTTAGGAGGTTACACCCCGCAAGACAATGCGGGGTGACAGTCCGACACAGACACCACTTAAACGAGGCGCGAGGTGTCTTTCGCTGCGCGGACAAAGTCGCGGAACAGGGGGTGTGGATCAAATGGCTTGGACTTCAGTTCCGGATGGTACTGTACGCCGATGAACCACGGGTGATCCGACCATTCTACGATTTCTGGCAGACGGCCATCAGGAGACATACCCGAGAAGTTCAGGCCAGCTTTTTCCAGCTTGTCGCGATACTTGATGTCCACCTCATAGCGGTGCCGGTGGCGTTCTTCGATATTGGTGCCGCCATACACCTCGGCCACTTTTGAGCCATCGGCCAGAACTGCGTCATACGCACCCAAACGCATTGTGCCGCCTTTATCGTCACCGACCTTACGTTCGACCTTGTGGTTGCCCTGGACCCACTCTTTCAGGTGGTAAACAACTGGTTCAAAACGCTTTTTCCCGGCCTCGTGGTCGAATTCTTCCGAACCTGCTTCGGTGATCCCTGCCGCATTTCGCGCAGCTTCGATCACGGCCATCTGCATACCTAGGCAGATGCCAAGATAGGGAACCTTGTGTTCGCGTGCGTATTGGGCTGCCTTGATCTTGCCTTCGGTGCCGCGTTCGCCAAATCCGCCGGGGACAAGGATCGCGTGGAACCCTTCCAGATGAGGGGCAGCGTCTTCAGTATCGAACACCTCGGCGTCGACCCATTCGACCTTGACGCGAACCCGATTGGCCATGCCACCATGTGTCAGGGCCTCGGCGATCGACTTATAGGCGTCTTCAAGCTGGGTATATTTTCCGACGATGGCAACCTTCACTTCGCCTTCGGCGTTGTGGATGCGGTCGCTTACGTCCTCCCACTTGGCAAGATCGGGTTTGGGGGCAGGGCTGATCTGGAACGCGTCCAAAACGGCCTGATCCAGACCCTCGCGGTGATAGGCCAGCGGAGCGTCGTAGATAGTCGACAAATCCTGCGCTGCGATCACGCTATCGGGGCGGACGTTACAGAACAGAGCAAGTTTCTCACGCTCTTTCGTCGGGATCGGGCCTTCCGAGCGGCAAACCAGAATATCGGGCGCCAGGCCAATCGAACGCAGTTCCTTGACCGAGTGTTGGGTTGGTTTGGTTTTCAGCTCACCGGAGGCTTTGATGTAAGGCAGCAGCGTCAGGTGCATAAACAGGCACTGGCCACGCGGCTTGTCCTGACTGAACTGGCGGATGGCCTCGAAGAAGGGCAGACCTTCGATATCGCCGACGGTGCCGCCGATTTCGCAAAGCATGAAATCGACCTCATCCTCACCGATGGCGATGAAATCTTTGATCTCGTTGGTGACGTGAGGGATCACCTGAATTGTTTTGCCGAGGTAATCGCCGCGGCGCTCTTTCTCGAGCACGTTGGAATAGATCCGACCCGAACTAACCGAGTCGGTCTTGCGTGCGGCAACGCCCGTAAACCGTTCATAATGGCCAAGGTCCAGATCGGTTTCGGCTCCGTCATCAGTTACGAATACTTCGCCATGTTCAAATGGCGACATCGTACCCGGATCGACGTTCAGATAGGGGTCCAGCTTGCGTAAACGCACCGAATATCCCCGGGCCTGCAACAGCGCGCCCAAAGCCGCCGAAGCCAGTCCTTTGCCCAAAGACGAAACCACACCACCAGTGATGAAAATAAAACGCGCCATGTTTTCGGCTGCTCCCGTGAGACGTCAAAATCAGCTGCCCGACGGTTCCGAAAAACCGCTGCACCACGGGACTTCACATATAAAGGATTCGCGCCCATAGCGCAAGAGAACCGCAAGATGCTGTTGCAGTCCTCTTTCAAGTTTCTAGGTTTTGTGGATCAGTTGGCCTGTGGGATCAGCGGCGCGTTGTCGCCCTCTGCCGGAGGCAGCAGATCGTCAGCCGACGGAACCGCCGGTGTGCTTTCCTCGGTCGGTGCAGGCGCAGGAACGCCCAAACGGTCAATTACCGAGCTGCCCGAGGATTTCTGTGCGGCCAAAATGGTCAGCGTGATTGAAGTCACGATGAAACATGCAGCCAGGATCCACGTCACCTTGCCCAGAGCGGTCGCTGCTGCGCGTCCGGTCATGGCTCCGCCACCACCGCCACCCATGCCAAGGCCACCGCCTTCGGACCGCTGCATCAGAACAACGGCAATCAGGCCCAGGGCCAGGAGGAGGTGGATGATGAGAACGACGTTTTCCATGGTGTTCCTGTACAGCGTGGCGTGTATCGCGTGGTATCTATGCAAGTTTGCCAGCGGGGGCAAGGGAGGAGTTGGCATCAAGATCGGTGATGTTTCAGATCACGGCAAAGGGACTGGACAGCAAGGTTGTAACTCGCGCAGGCTGCGGCCATGCCACATGACGATCACGACCACCCGCACGCCCTTTTGCCGCCCGATCCTGCGCTTCGCGTAAAGGCGCTGGAAACGATTCTAACGCGCAAGGGTCTGATTGATCCTGCGGCATTGGATGAGATCATCGATACCTATCAGAACAAGATTGGTCCTCAGAACGGCGCACGCGTCGTCGCCAAAGCCTGGGTTGATCCGGAATTCAAAGCCGAGTTGCTGAAAGATGCCACTTCGGTGGTCGCCGATCTGGGTTTTTACGGGCGTCAGGGCGAGCACATGGTTGTCGTCGAAAACACGCCCGAACAGCACAACATGGTCGTTTGCACCCTGTGCAGCTGTTACCCGTGGCCGCTGCTTGGGATTCCGCCAGGTTGGTATAAATCCGATGCCTATCGCGCGCGGGCAGTACGTGAGCCCCGCAAGGTGCTGGCAGAGTTTGGGGTGACCTTGCCCACAACGTCATCGGTTCGTGTTTGGGATTCGACTGCCGAGGTACGGTACCTTGTACTTCCAATGCGCCCTTTGGGTACGGATGGCCTGAGCGAAGACGAATTGGTGGGGCTTGTCACGCGCGACAGCATGATCGGAACCGGTTTGCCAGAGGAGCCATCATGACCCGAGTTCACGATATGGGCGGGCGCTTTGGCGATGGGCCTGTGCACCCTGAACCCGAAGATGCACCGGTCTTTGCCGAAGACTGGCATGCAAGGGCATTGGCCGTAACACTGGCAGCGGGATCGCTTGGGCAGTGGAATATTGATGTGTCCCGACACGCGCGCGAAAGGCTGTCGCCCAAGGATTACGCCCGATTTTCCTATTACGAAAAGTGGATTTCGGGGCTTGCGGACCTTCTTGTCGAAACAGGCGTGCTGACAGATGAGGATCTGCGCGGCGAGACAGCAGGCGACAAACACCCCCTGACAAGCCGCGTGTTGAAGTCTGACGCGGTTGCAAAAGTGTTGGCCAGCGGCGGGCCTGCGGATCGCCCTTCAAATGTGCGGGTGAAATTTGAGCCGGGGCAAAAAGTTGTGACCGCCCGTCAAGCCGCGAACCGCTTTGTGGACGGCGGGCATACACGTTTGCCCATGTACGCCACCGGGGCAAGAGGGCGAATCCTTATGATACACGGAACGTATGTGCTGCCGGACTCTAGTGCTCATAAGTTGGGAGACGCCCCCGAGCCGCTTTACGCCGTGGTTTTTCCGGCATCCGAGCTTTGGGCCAATCCCGAACACCCGCAAGATGAAGTCGTTTTGGATCTTTGGCAAAGCTATCTGGAACCAGCATGAGCGACTGCATAATTCATACTGCCCCCGAACCAGCCTTTGCGGAGCCCTGGCACGCTCAGGTCTTTGCTGTGACGGTTGCTTTAAACGAGGCCGGACGGTTCGACTGGCCGGAATGGGCCGCGCGGTTCTCGGACACCCTGAAACGCCACGGTCTGGATCGTGAGTTGAACGGCGGGGACGATTACTTTTTCGCGTGGCTGGAAACGCTCGAGACGTTACTGGCTGAGCAGGGGACTGCGACACCTGACGCCGTAAACCGGCTGCGAAACGCATGGGAAGACGCGTATTTGACAACCCCGCACGGCGATCCGGTGCGACTTACCGACGAGTAAGCACTGGAACTGCTCGACTGCGTCGAATTACCGGTTTCCCTACCGCATTCCCCCCGTTATACGAGCCGAGTTTGATAACTCAGCGCAAAAGGACCTGATATGGCCAATGTGGTTGTTGTCGGCGCCCAGTGGGGTGACGAAGGAAAAGGCAAGATCGTCGACTGGCTCAGCGAACGGGCAGACGTGATTGCACGCTTTCAAGGCGGACATAACGCTGGTCATACACTGGTCATCGATGGTGAGGTCTACAAGCTGCACGCGCTGCCGTCTGGCGTTGTACGCGGTGGCAAGCTGAGCGTTATCGGCAACGGCGTGGTTCTGGATCCGTGGCATCTGATCAAAGAGATCGGAACCATTCAGGCTCAGGGTGTCGACATCACCCCTGAAAATCTGATGATTGCTGAGAATACGCCGTTGATCCTGCCGTTCCATGGCGAACTAGATCGGGCGCGTGAAAGCCAAAACTCGGTTGCGAAAATCGGGACGACCGGCCGCGGCATTGGACCGTGTTACGAGGACAAGGTTGGCCGCCGCGTGATCCGGGTGGCTGATCTGGCTGATGATGCGACACTGGAATTGCGAGTGGATCGCGCCTTGGTTCACCACAATGCTCTGCGAAACGGCCTTGGGCTGGAACCGATTGACCGTAATGCTCTGATCGCTCAGCTGAAAGAGATCGCACCCCAGATTCTGCCCTTCGCAGCACCGGTCTGGAAAGTGCTGAACGAAAAGCGCAAGGCGGGTAAGCGTATCCTGTTCGAAGGCGCGCAGGGGGCGTTGCTGGATATTGATTTCGGCACTTACCCTTTTGTGACCTCATCCAACGTAATCGCTGGTCAGGCATCTACCGGGGTTGGCATCGGCCCGGGTTCGATCGATTTTGTTCTGGGCATCGTCAAAGCCTATACCACCCGGGTGGGTGAGGGGCCGTTCCCGACCGAGCTGGATGATGACGATGGCCAGCGTCTTGGTGAGCGTGGACACGAGTTTGGAACCACCACAGGCCGTAAGCGGCGCTGTGGTTGGTTTGATGCCTGCCTTGTGCGCCAGACCTGCGCGACCAGCGGCGTGAACGGTATCTCGCTGACCAAGCTGGACGTTCTGGACGGTTTCGAGACCCTGAAAATCTGCGTTGGCTATGAGTTGGACGGCGAACGACTGGACTATCTTCCAACAGCTGCGGACCAACAGGCGCGCTGCAAGCCGATTTACGAAGAAATGCCGGGTTGGAGCGAATCCACCGAAGGCGCGCGCAGCTGGGCGGATCTGCCGGCCAATGCCATCAAATACGTGCGCCGCGTCGAGGAGTTGATCGATTGCCCCGTTGCCCTTTTGTCCACCAGCCCGGAGCGGGATGACACCATTCTGGTGACAGATCCGTTTGCAGACTGATGGCAGAAGAGCAGAAACAAGGCCTCAGCTATAAGGCGCGCCGCCGTTGGTCTCTGGCGCTTTTACTGATTGGGTTGCCTCTCTATATCGTCGCAGTGGTGACGGTTGTGAATTGGCTCGATCGACCACCGATCTGGCTTGAACTACTGGTCTATATCGGTCTGGGCGTCGTTTGGGCCTTGCCCTTCAAATTCGTGTTCAAGGGCGTTGGACAGGCGGATCCGGATCAGTCGCAAGACTGAGAGGGCGCATTTCTTACTACACACAGAAAAGGGGCCGATGGCTAGCATCGGCCCCTTTCTCTATTGATTTCTCCGAGTTTAGCCCGCGGCGCGTTCATCGTCAGGGCGGAACCCGATCTGCGTTGAAGCTGCGAAACGACCGCCACCGGCTTTTTCGATCTTGCCGTCCCGAAGCAGCTGGCCGAACGAGCGCAGGCTTTCTTCACGGTTGAAGTCATCCTGCTTGAGCGAACGAATCTTGTTCATCAGCTGCGGGCGCGAGAATTGTTCCTGACCTTCGATGAACGACAAGTAGGCGGCTGCAGCTTCCAACAGGTCGGGCAGCGATTGTGCGCCTTGTTCCTGTGCAAAATGGGCAAAGCCACCTTCTTCGTTTGCTTCGTCCTCTGATTTGGACGTGACGCGGCGGGGGGTCACGGGGCCGGCGTCCTGTTCATTTGTGTCAACACGCTGTTCTGCAACCAGCTTCAAGGGGGATGAAGTGTCGGATTGCGGGCGCATGCTGGTGACTTGAATCTCGGGGCGGCGCGGGCTTACGACCGACGTCAGATCGCCACGATATCCGCTTTCTTCGGAGTCTTCGTCCCGCGGCTGGTTCCCGCGCTCAGCTTCGGTCGCAGCGACTGCCGTGCGCAGATGTGAATATGTTTCGCGCTGCGTACTGGTCGCCGGGTCGTCCATCTGGCTGTCTGCCTTGTCCATCAGGCGGGACATATCCTGATCCAAGGCCGTTTCGTCCGGTGCTCGACCGTCCATAGCAGCCTCGACCTTCGAAATCTCACTCAGAACATTGGCCTCATCCTCGGCGGTCAGATAGCCATCTTTGGACTCGGCGACGGCGTCGATCTGATCCTCTTCGGCTTCTTCACTCAGGATATTTCCCGGCTCATCGGTCTCAGCCGTTTCTTCAAGATCTGTGAACAGCGCAGAGGGCGTCGGGGCCTCTTCTTCATCTTCGTAGTCGTCGTCCTGCGGCATCGTGAATGGCTGAACGGATTCTTCCGGTTCCTCTGTCGTTTCAGCGTCCGCCACCGGCTCGGCCACAGCTGGAGTGTCGTCGATTTCTTCCGCCTCAAAAGTCGGTGCAGTTGGTTCAACTTCCGTTTCGGGCTTGTCCGTTTCCGTCAGGTCCGACACATCAAGCGAGCCCGCTTCAAACGCTGCGGCAACCGCATCTTTCGGAACGGCCGATTGATCGCCCAAGCCTGTTTCCTCGTCCTCGGTGTAAACCACCGAATTTTCTTCGGAATGCGAAACGACGGCGCGAATGCGCTGCAGTTTGGCGGCAATGCTGTCCGCAGCCGGTGCGGGCGCGCTTTCGACCGGTTCAGCATCTGCGAAGAACGACTCGGCGCCTTGCGCAGGGGGGGTCGTGCTGGGGGCCGGGTCTGGCTGTGCAGCTGTTGCAACCGCTGCAGGCGCAGACCTCGCCGCTTGCTGGGTCGCGCGCAGCAACAGTCCGGAATCACTTTGGCTGGCTTCCACATGTTTTGCGGCGTCGCGCTGAGCGATACGGGTCAGCATTTCTGCGTCAGGCTGTGGGGGTTCAGAACCGAAATACCGATCATCGGCGGAAAGGTCGCGGAAGTATTCTGCGATTGCCTTCATCGTTTCGAATGAATCGTCAAAGCCTTCCAAAGTGCAGGAGAAGGTTCCATAAGAAACGGTCAATACCTTGTTGTTCTGTACCATCAGACGCACGTCCTCTACAAACTACGAGAGCCAACCAGCCTTATGCAGGCACACCCATTGGCTCTGAACTCTCTGCATGAACCTATCATTTTGTGGTCTCAATGTGTCCAAATCCGGGAAAAATGATCAATCTAAGTAAAAATCGCCCAATTGTGCGGTCATTTGAGCCAATTGCACTGGTCGGAGGCGGGGAAATCGGGCCTGACGACCTGAATGTGATGCTGATTCGCGCCAAAACGGTGGTGGCTGCAGATGGAGGTGCTGCCCCATTGGTGGAATCGGGTCGCATCCCGGACGCTGTGATCGGCGACTTCGATTCGTTGCACAGCCAGCACAAAGACCAAATTCCTGCGGACCGGTTGCATCCCCTACGCGAACAAAACAGCACAGACTTTGACAAGGCTTTGCGCAGCATCGAAGCGCCTGTTGTTCTGGGGGCAGGGTTTCTGGGAGGGCGGCTGGACCATCAACTCGCCGTTCTTAACACCTTGGTTCAGAGGCAGGATAAACCTTGTATCCTGTTGGGAGAGACCGAAGTCGTCTTTCACGCACCACCGAGAATTTCCCTAAGCATCACGCCCGGCGACGTCGTTTCACTGTTTCCGTTTCGCCGAGTGACCGGCACTAGCAAGGGGTTGGAGTGGGCTATCGACGATCTGGTGATGGAGCCCGGCGGGCAGGTCGGCACATCCAATCGTGCGCTGGCGGATGTCGAGTTGACGGTGGACGGGCCGGGTTTGTTGGTGATGGTGCCGAGATACACTCTGGACCAGCTTATGCAGGCGTTTCTGTCGGGGCAGACCGGGCACTGGCCCGTTCGCGCAGAATGATATAAAGACCCGCCGCTACGGTGATACCAATACCGGCTGCTGCCAATCCGTCTGGAAGATCATGGAAGATCAACAAACCAAAGAGAGTTGCCACCGGGATCTCGAGATATTGCGTGGGGGCCAACGTGGCGGACGGGGCATAGCGTAGCGACCAGGTCATGAACAGATGCGCGACGGTGCCCAGAACCCCGATCCCGATCAGCAGCAAGTGACTGTCGCGCGCGGGTACGACGAAGGACACCTCCCAAATATTGCCGAGTGTTCCCATCGCCAGAACGGGCAGAAGCATAAATGTCGCCATCACTCCGGACACAGCTTGAAGGGCGATTGGATCAGTTTCCTTGGCAATCTGTCGCGTAACGAGCATGAAGAGCGAAAAGACCACCGCCACGAGCAAGGGCAGCAGCGCGGCCGCGCCGACCTGAACAAAGCTGGGTTGGATGACCAACAGAGTCCCCACGAACCCCACAACGCAGGCGATCAGGCGGCGTATGCCAACCTCTTCGCCCAGTACGTATTTGCCGAGCAGCAGCATGATAAAGGGCATGACAAAGGCGATGGCGACCGCGTCCGCCAAGGGCAAATACTGCAGCGCGCTGAACATTGCGGCGATGCCGATGATGTGCAGAACTGTTCGAATGAACGCGAGCCTTAGAAGACGTCCGCGAAAACGCCAGTGTCGGCCATTCAGGGCCACCAAGGGGATCAGGATCAACGCCTGAACGGCAAAGCGAACAAAGACCAACATGCCCAGCGGAGTCGTCTCACCCAAAAGCTTGGCGATGGAATCGCCCAGTGGCGCCAGCACACAAAAACACAGCATCAATAAGATGCCAAAAACGGGGCGATCCTGGGTCATGCGGTGACGCTACGGGTTTTGACGTCCGGTTGAAAGCGTCTATGAAATTGGCTGTACCTTTGTGTAATCCGGTCCGATACAGACCGGCAGATCATCACCCAGTTTCAGCCAGTCCAGCCGTTCTTCATGTGCCACGTGCAGCGTGGGCTGCAAAAGGTTGGGATTGTCCAACGTGGCGACATACAAATGCAGCACGTCGGACATGGATTCCGAGCGAAATGAGATCGGCGTGCCGCAATTGGGACAAAAGCTGCGTTCGACACCCGGGGACGAATTGAATGTTTTCGGCGGCGCTCCGGTCCAGCGCCATTGTCCGTCCCGCACGCCGAAATAGGTCGTCATGGGGGCGGCGCATTGCCGTCGGCAACTGTCGCAATGGCAGTTCACGCAGGATAGGACCGGAGGATCAACCTCATACCGGATGGTGCCGCACAGGCAGTGTCCTTGCATTATTGTCCTCCGTTACTGTCAGTGTCAGCAGTTTGGCACGTTCACCGCCAACCCGCCCAGAGACGTTTCCTTGTACTTCTCGTGCATATCATGGCCGGTCTGGCGCATGGTTTCGATCACTGAATCCAGTGGCACAAAGTGTTTCCCATCGCCGCGCAGTGCCAGCGACGCTGCCGAGACGGCCTTGATCGCCGCCAACCCGTTGCGTTCGATACAAGGCACTTGCACCAACCCGGCAACTGGGTCGCAGGTCATGCCAAGATGATGCTCCAACGCGATTTCCGCGGCATTTTCCACTTGCTCAGGTGTGCCCCCCATCACGGCGCACAGACCCGCGGCCGCCATGGCTGAAGCGCTGCCGACCTCAGCCTGACATCCGGCTTCCGCACCCGAGATTGAAGCGTTGTATTTGACCAGACCTCCGATTGCAGCGGCCGTCAGCAAGAAATCCTCGATATGGCTTTCCGAGGCACCCGGAACGTGGTCGAGGTAATAGCGCAGTACCGCAGGCATTGTGCCCGCTGCCCCATTGGTGGGGGCGGTGACAACTTGCCCACCAGCCGCGTTTTCCTCGTTTATCGCCATCGCATAGACGCTCATCCAGTCATTGATGGTGTGTGGCGCGTTCAGGTTCATACCCCGTTCAGCCAACAATGCGTCGTGAATGCCCTTAGCGCGGCGGCGCACCTTCAGACCGCCAGGCAGGATGCCATCGGTTTTCAGTCCACGTTCGATACAGTTGTTCATGACTTCCCAAAGGCGGGCCGTGCCTTTTGCGAAACTGTCGGCACAGCCCCGCGCGATTTCATTTTCGCGCTTCATCTGAGCGATGCTTTTGCCGCTGGCATTTGCCATCTCCAGCATCTCGGCTGCCGAGTGGAACGGGAAGGGGACCGGGGGGCCGTCATTGGTGGCTTTGCCTTCGGCCAGTTCTTCTTCTGTCAGGACAAACCCGCCACCGACGGAATAATAAACTTGCCGCAGGATCACGTCGCCCTGCGCGTCAGTAGCCATCAGGATCATCCCGTTGGCGTGACCCGGCAGGTTGTGGTCATAGTCGAAGGTCAGATCGGCTTTGGGATCAAACTGCAGTGTCGGCAACCCCTCGGGCGTGACTGAATGTGTTTCCGCGATAGCAGCCAGCGCGGCCTCGGCCTTGTCGTTGTCATAAGTGTCGGGAACGAACCCGGCCAGCCCAAGGATAGTGGCCCGATCGGTTGCATGACCTACGCCGGTAAAGGCCAGCGACCCGTGCAAAGATCCTTTGAGACCGGCAAATTCAAACGGCGACTCGCGCATAAGGTCCAGGAACCGCGCGGCCGCAACCATTGGCCCCATCGTGTGAGACGAGGACGGGCCGATGCCCACTTTGAACATATCGAAGACAGACAGAAACATATCAGGTAGCAGAGCCTTCTGGAGGTTTAGCATAAGCTGGACTGGTGAAGGGGGTAACCCCCAACCCCTCTGCCGAGATGGCAGCCCGGGTTGCGGGGCGGCTTTCGAGGTTCATCAGAATGATTTGCAGATGAGGCGTATCCGCCAGTTGGAACCAACTGCGATCGCTATTGGCCGGATAAAGGGCCATCCACCGCATTTGGCAAGCAAGATAGTACGTCAGGACCGAGGGCTGATCAGCATGTAGCCAGACTGGTCCAGTTTTGGCCACGTCATCCAAGATCCGAAGATGTTGGCGCAGACGTGGTCGAATTCCGTTGCGCAACTGTTCGGCATGTGATGCGTCGATGTATTTCTCGGCATAGAACAGAATGCGCAGATCGGCGTGCAATGTGTTCGACGCAAAGAAGAGCCACTTCAGAAACGCCGCCCGGTCCGGACTGTCAGGGGCGGGGGCCAGTTGAGCGTGTGCATCTGCCAGCCACAACAGGATGGCAGCTGTTTCAAAGATAGGGCCTTGCGGCGTTTCCAGGACCGGTATCAGCCCGTTCGGGTTCAAACCCCTGTATGCCGCGCTGTCCTGCGCGTTTTGCCGGCGATTCACCAAGGCCGTCTCATACGGTATGCCCATCTCTTCCAGCACCAGTCTGATCACCAGAGAAGCGTTGTCGGGGGCATAGTGCAGTATGTAGGGCGCGTTCATGGCCTGTATGTATACACCGACCGGCGTGCTCAACGCTCCGATTGCGACGTTTCCGATAGGAAACGCGTAGTTTCGCGACAAGTTGGCCAGTTGGAAGGGTGAATTGGCCCTCGCAGTTGGGTCGGAGATTCCGTATAAAATCCGCAATACCAAGGGGGAATGCTGCAATGACCGGAGATCTGTCACCCATCGACAAGGCCAAATATGCCGCGGCGCGACGGGCCGCTGACATGGTCCAGGACGGAATGCGGGTTGGGCTGGGCACCGGATCAACCGCTGCCTGGATGGTCCGCCGTCTGGGGGAGCGGGTCCAAGACGAAGGTTTGCGGATCAAGGGTGTTCCAACCTCGACCCGCACCGCACAACTGGCCCGTGAGTTGGGGATTGAAGTCGTCTCGCTGGATCAAGCGGGTTGGCTGGACTTGACGATAGACGGGGCGGACGAGTTCGACGGTGATCTAAACCTGATAAAAGGCGGCGGAGGCGCGCATCTGCAAGAAAAGATTGTCGCCACGGCCAGCGATCAGATGATCGTCATTGCCGACGCAGGGAAAGAGGTCGAAACGCTGGGCGCGTTTCCATTGCCGGTCGAGGTGATCCCATTTGGCTGGCAGACCACTCGGACACTGATTCAAGAGGCGCTGGATACGATGGATGTTCTTGGCACCTCAGCCACGCTGCGCATGAACGGAGAGGCGCCGTTTGTTACGGATGAGGGCAATCACATTCTGGACCTCCGCCTTCAGCGGATCGGTAACCCCCGTCAAACGGCGCTGGTGCTGAACCAGGTGCCGGGCGTCGTCGAGAACGGATTGTTCATCGACATTTGTGACAAAGTTGTGATCGGCCACGGCGATGGCCGGGTCGAGCTGCGCGATATCAACGATGGCACGTTCGAGTTGGATCAGTTGGTCGATGGTGGTGAGAACCTGTTTTCGGATCTGGCGGATTGAGCGCTAGAGGCGCAGACCCAATTTTCTCATTTGTAAACTCTGGGTACTCGCATTGGTATGATTGAAATTGCGACCTCGAACGATTTCGATCCTGTTCAACTTGGTGCTCGGAATGGTCGGTCAAGAAGCAGGGGCCTCCGTTGAATAAATGAAATACGAGCATATCTGGGCGTTTGATCACAGCGCTGCAGCGAACCCCTGTGCAAACTCGAGATTTCAGAGCTGCTGGTGCCCAGCGATCACTCTGGACAGCAGCGCCGGATAGAGTACACCCCTAGCAACGCCGATTTGGCGATTGCTGAAGTATGGAAGAGGCAGGACAAATGAGCTTTGACTACGATCTTTTTGTCATCGGCGGGGGCTCGGGCGGGGTCCGGGCTGCACGTGTGGCTGCGGGCGAGAACGGAGCCAAAGTGGCTCTGGCCGAAGAAGACCGTTATGGCGGCACTTGTGTCATCCGGGGATGTGTACCGAAAAAGCTGATGGTTTTTGCCAGTGAGTTCTCGGGTATGGTTGGCGACGCGCAGGCCTATGGCTGGGACATTCAGTCCGGTGCTTTGAACTGGGACACCTTCCACGGCAAGCTGGTGACGGAACTGGATCGGCTGGAAGGTATTTATCGCAATATCTTGAAAAACAACGGCGTCGAAAGCTTTGATCAGCGCGCAACCGTAGTGGACCCCCATACGGTCGAGCTGGCTGATGGTACCCGCAAGACGGCCAAGCACATCCTGATCGCTACCGGTGGTCGTCCCGTAATCCCTGAGTTTCCGGGGTCGGACCTGGCGATCACTTCGAACGAGATCTTCCACCTCGAAAAACTGCCTCAAAGCATTTTGATCGTCGGTGGCGGCTATATCGCCAGCGAATTCGCTGGGATCATGAACGGGTTGGGCGTCAAGACCACTCAGTTCTACCGTGGTGCGCAAATCCTGCGTGGCTTTGATGAAGAAGCGCGCGGTCTGATCTGCGAAGAAATGCGTCAGAACGGCATTGACGTTCGCCTTGGCACCAATGTGCTAGAAATGACAAAAGTAGGCGACAAGATCCGCGTGAAAGCGACTGATGGCACCGAAGATCAGTTCGATGTGGTCATGTACGCCACCGGTCGCGCACCCAATGCAGATAATCTGGGCCTTGAGGCGCTGGGCGTGGAACGCGGTCGCAAAGGTGAGATCGTGGTGGATGAGTACAGCCAGACTGGCGTGCCTTCGATCTATGCAATCGGTGACGTTACTGACCGTGTGAACCTGACGCCGGTTGCGATCCGTGAAGGGATGGCCTTTGTGGAAACGGTGTTTAAAGGCAATCCAACGCCGGTCGATCACGAATTGATCCCAACCGCGATTTTCACTCAGCCGGAGTTTGGCACCGTGGGCCTGAGCGAAGAAGAGGCCGCAGCGCAGGAACCTGTCGAAGTATACGCGACTTCGTTCAAGCCAATGCAAAAGGCCTTTGCCGGTGGAACACAGCGCGTGCTGATGAAGCTGATCGTCAGTCAGGCGACTCGCAAAGTGCTGGGCTGCCACATTGTTGCGCCCGGTGCGGGGGAGATGATTCAGTTGGCGGGCATCGCGGTCAAAATGGGCGCAACCAAGGAAGATTTCGACCGTACAGTCGCCGTTCACCCGGTCATGGCCGAGGAATTGGTGACAATGCGGCAACCTGTACGCACTGCTTGATTTGCAACCGCGCGCACACAAGTTACAAGGGAACCCGTGATCACACGGTCCAACACAAGGGAATAGATACATATGGCGGGCAACAGCGGCGGCCCCTGGGGGGGCGGAGGCTCTTCGGGCGGCGGAGGAAATCGGGGTAACAACGGGGACGGGCGCAAGCCCCCCGAAGGCGACAGCCCGCAGATCCCCGAGATCGATGAGCTGATGAAAAAGGGTCAGGAGCAACTTCGTGTCCTGATGGGCGGTCGCGGCGGTTCGGGCCGCGGTGGCAATGGTCAGGGTTCTGGCGGCGGCGGTCCGATCTTTACCAAAGGCACGGTTCTTATCGGTGTCGTCGTGGCGGCGGTATTGTGGGGGGCGGCCAGCTTCTACACAGTCAAACCCGAAGAACAGTCGGTTGAACTGTTTCTTGGTGAATTCTCAGCCGTCGGAAATCCGGGTCTGAACTTTGCGCCTTGGCCATTCGTGACCGCCGAAGTCATCCCGGTCACGCGCGAACAGACCGAGGACATGGGCGGAGCTCGCGGAAGCGATGATGGCCTGATGCTGACCGGCGACGAGAACGTGGTTGATATCGACTATCAGGTCGTCTGGAATATCAACGATCCGGCCAAGTACCTGTTTAATCTGCGCGACCCGCGCCAGACGATCCGCGCGGTGTCGGAATCGGCTATGCGTGAGATTATCGCGCAAAGCGAATTGGCTCCGATCCTGAACCGGGACCGCGGTATCATTGCAGACCGTTTGCAGGAACTGATTCAATCCACAATGGATAGTTACGATTCAGGCATCAACATTGTCCGCGTCAACTTTGACAAGGCCGACCCACCACAAGACGTGATCGCGGCCTTCCGTGACGTTCAGGCCGCGGCACAGGAACGTGACCGCCTGCAGAATGTGGCGGATGCCTACGCTAACCGCGTCCTGGCGGAAGCCCGTGGTGAAGCGGCGCAGGTACTGGAAGAGGCTGAAGGCTATCGCGCGCAGCAGATCAACGGTGCACAGGGTGAAGCCAGCCGTTTCAGTGCGGTTCTGGAAGAGTACTCAAAAGCACCTGATGTGACCCGAAAACGTCTGTATCTGGAGCGGATGGAACAGGTTCTCGGTGACGTCGACAAGATCATTCTGGACGAAAACTCGACCGGTCAGGGCCAGGGCGTTGTGCCTTACCTGCCGCTCAACGAGTTGCGCCGTAGCCCTGCAGGGGAGAGCAACTGATGCGTAAGTCACCTATTATCCTTATTCTGGTTGTGATCCTGGGCGTCGTTGGCTTGTCTTCGATTTTCATCGTTGATGAACGTGAACGCGCGCTGGTTCTGCAGTTTGGTCGCGTTGTCGCAGTCAAGGAAGAGCCGGGTTTGGCATTCAAGATTCCGGTGATTCAAGAAGTCGTACGCTATGACGACCGCATCCTGTCAATTGACGTTCAGCCGCTCGAGGTCACACCTCTGGATGACCGTCGTCTGGTTGTCGACGCATTCGCGCGTTACCGGATTTCTGATCTGAACCGGTTCCGTCAGGCCGTTGGTGTCGGCGGTATCCCAGTTGCCGAGGACCGTTTGGACCGCATCCTGCGCGCCGAAACACGCGAAGTACTGGGTTCGGTTTCGTCCCGTGACATCCTCAGCTCGGACCGTGCGGCGCTGATGCTGCGCATCCGTAACAGCGCGATTGCCGAAGCGCAGGCGCTGGGCGTGAATGTGATCGACGTGCGTTTGAAAGCGACCGATCTGCCTCAGGCCAACCTTGAGGCCACATTCGACCGGATGAAAGCGGAACGTGAACGCGAAGCGACCGACGAACGTGCCCGTGGTAACGAGGCGGCGCAGCGCGTGCGTGCGCAGGCAGACCGGACCGTGGTGGAGCTGGTATCTGACGCCCGACGTGAGGCCGAGATCATTCGCGGTGAGGCAGACGCCGAACGCAACGCGATCTTTGCCGAAGCCTATGGCGCAGACCCGGAGTTCTTTGAATTCTACCGCTCGCTCAGTGCGTATGAAAACGCACTGCAGGGCGGAAACAGCTCGATGGTGCTGAGCCCGGATTCCGAGTTCTTTAACTACCTGAAATCGCCCACCGGGCAGGCTGGCCGGTAATGGGCCTGATCCTTCTGGCTTTCGGGCTAGTATTGATTGTCGAGGGGCTGGCCTATGCGCTGGCCCCTTCGCTTATTGAGCGTATGCTAGAGGCGCTGCGGTCACTACCCGAGCAGGCCCGGCGGTTGGCCGGTTTGCTGTGCGTGGTCAGTGGTCTTGTGCTGCTATGGGGCGCATATCAGGTCGGGTTTTGACGTGGTGACCTCACTTGCAGGTGATTTCCCTACGATCCCGAGTTGCGGGCAGGGACAAACCGACTACATTGGTTCCTGAGAAGATTTGCCCAAGGGCATTTTGACGAGACTTGTTGACAAGGAGTTCCCAAGTGCAGGCACAAGCACGCAGTATTTCGGTCCGGCAGGACGAGGGTGTTGGTTTCATGCGGCTGATGTGGCTGGTTCTGGTGGGGATGATGCTGGTTCTGGCTCAAACCGTCTCGGCGCAGGCGCGAAGCGAAAGCCTTGCACCACTTGCCGAGCAGATCAGCCCGGCTGTCGTCAATATCACGACATCAACCCTGATCGAGGGTCAAACGGGACCACAGGGCATTGTGCCCGAAGGGTCTCCTTTCGAAGATTTTTTTCGGGATTTTCAGGATCGCGACCGAGGCGGTGATGGCGATAACCGACCACGTCGCAGCAACGCGTTAGGTTCGGGATTTGTGATTTCCGAAGACGGTTACATCGTCACAAACAATCACGTAATCGCCGAGGCCGATGAAATCCTTGTGGAGTTCTTCCCCGGCGATGGCCAGCCTGCCAAGGAACTGCCTGCCAAGGTGATCGGCACAGATGAGAAAACCGATATCGCGCTGCTCAAAGTCGAGGCTACAGGCCCGCTAAAATACGTGCAGTTTGGTGACAGCGACATCGCCCGTGTCGGAGATTGGGTTATTGCCATGGGCAACCCGCTGGGGCAGGGTTTCTCGGTTTCTGCCGGGATCGTGTCGGCTCGGAATAGGGCGCTGAGCGGATCGTACGACGACTACATCCAGACCGACGCAGCGATCAACCGGGGCAACTCGGGCGGGCCGCTGTTCAATATGAATGGTGAAGTGATCGGCGTGAACACTGCGATTTTGTCGCCTAATGGCGGCTCAATCGGGATCGGCTTTTCGATGGCATCCAATGTCGTGGTCAAGGTGGTCGACCAATTGCGTGAATTCGGTGAGACCCGACGCGGCTGGCTGGGTGTACGTATTCAGGACGTGACGGAAGACATGGCCGAAGCAATGGGGCTTGAAAAGCCGGGCGGCGCACTGATCAGTGATGTTCCGGATGGCCCTGCCAAGGATGCTGGTCTGTTGGCTGGTGACGTGATCCTCAGCTTTGATGGGGTCGAGGTCGAAGATACACGCGGTCTTGTGCGTCAGGTTGGCGAGACGACGGTTGGTAAATCTGTGCGCGTCGTCGTGCACCGCGATGGTGGCACGCAGACCGTTCTGGTCACCTTGGGACGTCGCGAGGATGCCGAGCGGGCCGAACAGAGCGACGAGGAAACTTCGGAAGCGCCAGCGGACGAAAACGCAGACATTCTGGGCCTGACCATTTCGCCGCTTACAGACACGCTACGCACCGATCTTGGTCTTGAAGAGGACGCAGACGGGCTGGTTGTCACCGAAGTGGATGAATCCTCGGAAGCGTTTTCCAAGGGTCTGCGCGCCGGTGACCTAATTACTGAGGCCGGGCAGCAAAAGGTGACGTCGATTGAAGATCTGGAAGCACGCATGGAAGAAGCGCATGAAGCTGGGCGTAAATCGCTGTTGTTGCTTGTACGCCGCGGCGGAGACCCACGGTTTGTCGCGCTGACTCTGGACGAGTAACGCATCCCATCAAACTCTCTAACAAGGTCAGGGCAATGCTCTGGCCTTTTTCAATTCTACGTGACGCTGAAAGTAACTGAGCCACACGCCGGGGAGGCGTGTGGCTCTGGTACAGGGAGAGGTCAGTGGACAGATATCGGGGATGATTCTCTGACCTCCTACGGTAACACCTAAGACATTAGCTATTTTGGCATGCGTCGTATGTGAAGGAGGTCACAAGTCAGATCAGGTCAGATTCCGCCAGCTCTTTCAGGGCGTTGAAATCCTGGATCATCAGCCCACCGCGCGACGCCTCGACAACCTTGTCCCGTTTCCACGTGGAAATCGTTTTGGATACCGCCTCGCGCGTGGCGCCGACGAACTCAGCCAGCTCGCTTTGGGACAGGGTAATACGCATGGCCGGATCGTCCTGAAGGGCGGACAGATGCAGCAATTTGCGGGCCAGACGAATGGGCATTGGCAGAAACACCTGTTCGTTCAGCTGTGATCCCATCCAGCGCATGCGCAGTCCCGCCAACCGGATCATATCGACCGCAAGATCGGGATGCTGTCTGATCTGGTCCATGACGTCACTGCGGCGCACGCGCAGAACTTTCGATGGCTCGGCCGCCGCAATCGTCGCTGTGCGGGGCCCGCTATCGAACAATGCGATTTCACCAAACACTTCGCCCGGTTTCATAAGGGTCAAAGACAGCTTTCGCCCGCTCATCGCAAGAAAGGAAACCTCAAGCGTGCCTTCCGAAATCACATAGAGCGCATCGCCTTCATCCCCTTGCTCAAACAACACCTGTCCCTGGTTCAGGGAAATCTCGGTCGCGAGTGATGAAAGCATCGCCCTGAGACGGTCTGATGCCTCGGACAGAAATCCGCTGTTTGGGAGTGCTGTCATGTGGTTGAGCGGTCCCCGGCTGCTGGTTTTGAGTGGTGACCCAATGTTCCACAGCCGGGCTATTATTCCAAGGTTTTTATTGGTTTGCCCATACGCCCGTCGTTTAAGGTCTCAACATGAACGCAAACGTATTGGCTGTGCGGCAAGCCACGCTACTCGCCTATTGGTGGTCGGGGTCATCCATGTAGCGTTGCAGCAGGCTGAACTGAAGCATCAGAAACGCCATCAATGCGATTGGAAAGGCGAAAGTTTCGATCTTGACCCACAGATCCGTCGACATTGTGCGCCAAACAAATTCGTTGGCAACGGCCAAAACTGCAAAGCAGCCGCATAGCCGGCGGGTCAGGATCATCCAGCCCTCATGGCGCATCGGCAGCATATCCTCGAGGACATAGGCCAGGTAGGATTTCCCTTGTAGCAGTCCAATTCCCAGGATGGCCGAGAAGAAGCCATAAACCAGCGTTGTTTTCATCTTGAAAAACCGCTCGTCATTGAACCACGCGGTCAGGCCACCGAAGAAGATGACCATAAAGGCGGTGAATATCTGCATCCGGCTGAGTTTGCCGGTCAGGTACCAGAGGATACCCATGGCTGCCAGCATCAGTGGTACAAAGATGATCGTGGCAACGATAAAGCCGGAATACTCGATGCCGCCAATCAGAAAACTGTCGTCACGCAGGCGTAGGTAGATGAAGAAGAAGGCCAGCGGGGGGCCAAGTTCCAGCACTTGTTTCAGAAACGGATTGATTTCTTTTTTGCCTGACATGTCGGTTCCTTGCTGCCTATCCGCCCATTTCAACTATTACGGCGCCCAATGCAATCAATGCCATCAGGGCGACCCGTCTTGGCCCCACCGTTTCTTTCAACACCAGCCACCCGATCAGCGCTGCAAAGACCGTCGAGGTTTCCCGCAGAACTGCCGCTTCGCCGACCTTGTCCAGCCTTGTGGCCAGCATGATTGCTCCGAAGGACATAGGCGCGATGATGCCACCGGCCAACCCCCGCGCCATCAGGGGACCAATCGCGGGTCGGTTTATCATGGTTCGCCATCTGAGGAAGGCGTAAATCGGCATCGCAAACCCATCGATCATGAAAAACCAAGCCAGAAAGGTAAACGGATCGGCAGTGGCGCGAATACCATAGGCGTCATACGTGGTGTAGAGGGCCACGAACAGCCCGGTCGCGATTGCCAGCGTCAGCGCCATACCCAGTGTTTCGCGGTTGGTTTCAAGATACCGTAAATTGTAAGCGGCTAGCCCGAAAATGCCGGCCAGCAGAACCAGAACACCGAACCATTGGATGCTGGTAAAGGTTTCGCCGAACAAAAGATATGCGCCGATGACCGTGAACAGGGGGCCAGTTCCGCGTACCACCGGGTAGACGACGGTGTATGAGCCCTTGGTATAAGCCATGGCCTGAAGGACCTTGTAGGCGATGTGGATTAGCCAGACGACCGCGAAGATCGGCCACATATAGGGTTCCGGCCAGGGCACAACGAAGAAGGCGAACGGGGCGGCCATCAGGCAATAGCAGGCGTCGATTGCGCCCCGGGATAGCCATGGATCGTGACGGCCTTTTTGTAACGCGCCGAAAACTGCATGCAGGAAGGCTGCCATCAAGGCAAGGCCAAGGGCCAGATGGTGGCCCGCTTCGGTGCCTTCGAGAGAAATTAGCCAGTCGCTCAAATGTCAGTCTTTCCGCTGGATGGAGAGGTTGGGGGTCTTCCACCCTAAGACCCCCGGAAGATACTTGGGGCCAGATGAAGGTGCGGATCAGCTTTGGTCGAGGCCGGTGAGGGCGGCTGCGAATTCTTCGGGGTCGAATGGGGCCAGGTCGTCGATTTGCTCTCCGACTCCGATGGCATGGATCGGCAGGCCGAACTTGTCGGCCAGTGCAACCAGCACGCCCCCCTTTGCGGTGCCATCGAGTTTGGTCATGACCAGCCCTGATACGTCGGCGAGGTCGCGGAAAGTCTGGACCTGGCTCAGCGCGTTCTGGCCAGTGGTGGCGTCCAGTACCAACAGCGTGTTGTGCGGGGCGGTCTCGTCAACTTTGCGGATCACCCGGACGATCTTGGCCAGCTCTTCCATCAGGTCCGAACGGTTTTGCAGGCGGCCGGCGGTATCGATCATCAGCAGGTCCGCGCCGTCCTGCTGGGCGCGGGTCAGCGCATCAAACGCCAGCGACGCAGGATCAGATCCTTCGGGCGCAGTCAGAACTGGCACACCTGCACGTTCGCCCCAAACTTGAAGCTGTTCGACAGCGGCGGCGCGGAATGTATCTCCGGCCGCGATCACGACTTTTTTGCCGGCCGCTTTGAACTGGCTGGCTAGCTTGCCGATTGTTGTGGTTTTGCCGGACCCGTTCACGCCAACGACCAGCACGACTTGCGGGCGTTTGGGGTAGATGGGCAGCGGCTTGGCCACGGGTTCCATCACGCGGGCGACTTCCTGGGCCAATAATTGCTTGATCTCTTGCGTAGACAGCTTTCGGCCCAGCCGTCCCTCAGCCATGTTTGAGGTTACGCGCAGGGCGGTGTCCACTCCCATATCCGAGGCGATCAACAGCTCTTCCAACTGCTCCAACATATCGTCGTCCAAGGTACGGCGAACGACCGCCTTGGCTTCGCTACGCCCAAAGAAACGCCCGAGCATACCTTTGGATGGTGCGTCTTCGGGTGG
The DNA here is from genome assembly GCF_013032505.1 of Ruegeria atlantica. Taxonomy (GTDB): domain Bacteria; phylum Pseudomonadota; class Alphaproteobacteria; order Rhodobacterales; family Rhodobacteraceae; genus Ruegeria; species Ruegeria atlantica_F. Next base: position 693,159 of record NZ_WQCG01000001.1, on the reverse strand, counting down.
GGGTGGAGCAGGTGTTGGGTCGATGGGCGCGGGTTCTGGCGTCTCGACAGGTTGTGGTGCGGGCGCAGGGTCCGGCGTTTCCGGCACAGGTTGTGGAACTTCTGGAACCGGTTCGGGCTGCGGCTCGGGCTCGGGGATAATGGGGGCGGGGGCGGCAGTTTCCTCGCCACCGTCTTCGACGATGGCGTCCAGCCCCTGTTCGAGGCGGGACGAGGATTTGAACAGCTTGTCCTTTAGCTTTGAGAAAAACGCCATTTTTGGTCTCCGCAGGTGTTCCCCTCACCTAATGCGGATTTGCGGCAGTTGCAAAGGGTCACAAAAACGCAATCAACAGCCCGGCTTGCGCGCCCCAGTAAAGGACCCAGATCATGTAGGGCGTGAAGCGCAGCGCTGGATGATCGACGGGCAGCAAAAACTTCTCTGTCGCCAGGATGAGATCTGACGCGATGAAAGCCAGTGCGGCGGGCAGAGCCCAACGCAGCGCGCCTGCTTCGGGCACGGCGAGAACCGTTAGCCCCATACCAAGAATAATCGGAATATAGCATAGAACCGGAACCTTAAGATCTCCGGCGCGTGGGGCGAGGAGGGTCGCGGCCACGATCCCAAGGATGACCAGCGACCAGAAATAACCGGGTTTGCCCAGAATCAGGGCGGTATCACTGGCCGGGTAGCTGAGAAACAGGGCGATGTATGCCAAATGGCCCGCTGCAAATGCACCGATCCCAGCCATGAAGGTCGAATCCGTCTCACGCGATAGCAGTGCGTCGCCCAGTGCACACAAGGCCAACGCAAGGGACAAGAGCACGGGGGCGCCGCTTAGGACCGCCGTAACGGCCAAAAGTGCCACAGAGGCTGTCTTGAAGAGGGACCGCAGAGCGCTGGCAGGTCGTTGCGACATCGGCAAGTAGATCAGAGCACTCGCTGCAGCGATCCAGAAAAGAGCGGTCGTCATGAAGTTTCCCCCGGTTGGATTTTTTAGCAGCATCACCGGGATGGTCGCCGCAACTCAAGCGGTGACGTTAAGGCATCCGTGCGACGGCAGTTGTGTATTGGCGCGCCTGACGTGCATCTGGCAGAATACTCCTATGCTGAGATACCTTGCGATTCTATTGACCCTTGCCGCGCAGACGGCTGCTGCTCAACCAGCACTGACAGGGGCTGAATTCGACACCTACACGCGTGGAAAAACCATGTTCTACGGGTTTCAAGGAACGGTGTACGGAGTCGAGCGCTATTTGCCCAATCGCCGTGTGATCTGGTCGTTTCTGGATGGCAATTGCAAAGAGGGTGTCTGGTACGAAAAAGCGGATCAGATCTGCTTTGTTTACGAAGACCGGATTGATCCGCAGTGCTGGGTCTTTACCAAGTCTGACGGCGGGTTGATCGCCCTGTTCGAAGGCAACTCGGATGCCACTGAATTGTACGAGGCCGAAGACGTCAATGAAGAGATGGTCTGTCTTGGCCCCGAAGTTGGTGTCTGATCGTGTTTGCCTAGAAGAGTGAACCCTGATCCGGTGCATCTTTCTTTGCGGATCGTTTTGGCGTCGCAGATGAGGTCGTGGGCTGACCCGTGTTCAGCAAGCCATCCGCGAACTCGATTTCGAAGGCGCTGTGTTTTGACGCCTGTTTCTTGGTCGTCAGGACCTCGCCCCCAGCGCGAACGACGGCGTAGCCACGCTGCAGCGTCGCCTTATAGCTGAGTGTTTCACGCAGGCGATCGGCGGCGTCCAGTTGTTGCCGCATCCGATCCAGGCGTGTGGCCTGCGCTGCGTTCATTCGATCCGCCAACCTGTTGATATTCTGCCGTTGTTGTTCGATCTCTCTTTGGATCGGACGCAGCGAGAGGCGGGAGGATAGATTCCGCAACGCCTCGTTTCTGGTTGAAACGAGGGTACGCAATGTCGATGGGCGCAGATGGGCCGACAGTTCGACCACTTGCAAACGCCGGTTTTGAACGCCGCGGTTCAGGGCGGGTGTAAGTCTATCCGCAATCAAATCAAGGCGTTGACGCGGAGTGTTTAAAAGGCTGTCTGGGCGAGGCAACGCGCGGGAAAGGTCGCGAAGTCGTTGAGAACGCCTTTGAACCGCGTCCGTCGCGGCACGAGACAGACGCGCGCCTTGTTCGCCGGTCCAAGCCAGCAGTTCCATACGAACGGGAACAGCAAGTTCGGCGGCAGCGGTCGGTGTTGGCGCACGGCGATCCGAAACAAAATCGATCAGCGTCGTGTCCGTTTCGTGACCCACCGCAGAAATCAACGGAATATCGGATGCCGCAGTTGCGCGCGCGACGATTTCCTCGTTGAAGCCCCACAGGTCCTCGATGGATCCACCGCCGCGCGCGACGATGATCAGATCGGGCCGGGGTAGTGCACCGCCCGGTGTCAGTTTGTTGAAACCCTCGATCGCACGCGCAACTTCAGGGGCGCAGTTGGCACCCTGCACAGCGACAGGCCAAATCAGCACTTTGCGCGGGAAGCGGTCGCGCAGGCGGTGCAGGATATCTCGGATCACGGCTCCGGATGGTGAGGTCACCACGCCAATGATTTGGGGCAGGTAAGGCAGCTGTCGTTTGCGTTCAGGCGCAAACAGGCCTTCGGCCTCAAGCTGCTTTTTGCGTTTTTCCAGAAGGGCCATCAGCGCGCCCTGTCCTGCAACGGCAACCTCGTCGACGTTCAGGTTATATTTTGACTGCGCACCAAAAGCCGTCAGGCGGCCGGTGACCACGACCTCAAGACCTTCTTCCGGGACGACGGACAAGTTGGAAACCTGACCTTTCCAGGTGGTGCAGGCCAAAACATTGCGATCATCTTTAATGTCATAATACAGATGGCCCGAGCGCGCCTTGAAAACGCGGCCAACCTCACCGCGTACTCGGATTCGCCCGAACGCGCCTTCGAGCGTGCGTTTTACTTCGCCCGAGATGTCCGAAACGGAGTATTCAGGGGTGTTTTGGCCCGGGATTGGGTCATCAAGCAGGTCGGACATTTCAGCGCCTTGTGTCAAATGCCCGGCCAGCTTAGAACGCCCGGAAGGCGAGGCCAAGCAGATCGGAGACCTTCATGAACATCCTTATTCTCGGCAGCGGCGGGCGCGAACACAGCCTCGCCTGGGCTGTGATGCAAAACCCCAAGTGTGACCGTCTGATCGTGGCACCGGGAAATGCCGGGATTGCGCAGATCGCTGATTGTGCTGCGCTGGATATCGAGAATGGCGGTGCGGTTGTCAGCTTTGCCGAAGAGAACGCGATTGATTTCGTGATAGTTGGCCCCGAAGCGCCTCTGGCCGCCGGCGTTGCCGATCGCCTGCGCGAGGCAGGTGTGCTGGTCTTTGGACCGTCTGCCGATGCCGCGCAGCTGGAAGCGTCCAAGAGTTTCACCAAGGAAATCTGCGACGCTTCGAACGCGCCCACGGCGGCTTATGCTCGTTTCACCGAAGCTGAACCTGCCAAGGTCTATATCCGCGAGCAGGGCGCGCCGATCGTGGTTAAAGCCGATGGTCTGGCCGCAGGCAAAGGCGTGATTGTGGCAATGGATGAGAAAACCGCGCTGGACGCCATTGATGACATGTTCGGCGGAGCATTCGGCGGCGCGGGTGCCGAGGTGGTCATCGAGGAATTCATGGAGGGCGAGGAAGCGTCCTTGTTCGTGCTGTGTGATGGTGAGGACATCCTGTCCATCGGCACGGCACAGGACCACAAACGCGTAGGCGAGGGCGACACAGGTCTGAATACCGGCGGCATGGGGGCGTATTCGCCTGCACCCGTTCTGAGCACCGAGATTGAGGCGCGGGCGATGGAAGAAATCGTGCGTCCGACCATGGCCGAGATGAAACGCCGGGGCATGCCGTTTCAGGGCGTCTTGTACGCGGGCCTGATGATCAAGGACGACCAGCCAAGGTTGGTTGAATACAACGTCCGTTTTGGTGACCCGGAATGCCAGGTCCTGATGATGCGCCTTGGCGCGCAGGTGCTGGATTTGCTTCATGCTGCGGCCGAGGGGCGTTTGAGCGAAACGCAGGTTAACTGGGCCAACGATCATGCAATGACGGTTGTGATGGCGGCGCAAGGCTATCCTGGATCTTATGAAAAAGGGACCGCGATCAGGGGCTTGGACGCTCTTCCTGAAGATAGCAGTAACATGGTCTTTCACGCCGGCACCAAGACCTCTGAGGGGCAGGTGCAGGCAGCAGGCGGGCGCGTGTTGAATGTAACCGCCCGCGGCGAGACCTTGCAGAAGGCTCGGGATCGGGCTTACGCGATGGTTGAGGGCGTGGATTGGCCAGAAGGCTTTTATCGCCGGGATATCGGCTGGCGGGCACTGTGATCAGTTAACGAGGCAGGGTGCTTTGCCCCTTGGCCCGAGGCCTTACACCCCAAGTACATTATTGGACAGATCAGCAGGTCAGCGCGCGCTTTAGGCTTTTGGGGCCCGTAAAGGGGGCGAGGTCGGTTTCGGCCCAGCCGTTTTCGTATGAGACGCTGACTATGCGTTTCCAGTTTCCACTGGCAAGGATCAGTTCCGGAGTGCCGCTGCAATTGCGCAGGCCGCCGGAGATATAGTCCTCTCCAATGCGGTGATTTGTGAGATTAGGCAGAGACGCGATTTCGGTAAGCTCGCCGTCGGCAAAGCGCCAGATGCGCAGGGTTTTGGCCAAATGCGGGCGATCGACATAGGCGATCTCGACGTTACCGTCGCCGTCCAGATCGGCCGCGCCGACCGGCGCGAGCCAGCGATAGCGAGTGCCGATATGGGGCGTCGCGGCAATCTTTTCTCCGCGCGAGTTGTATATGGCCAGCTGAGCGCCTGTTTGATTGTGAGATTCGACGACGATGACCTCGCTTTTGCCATCCGCGTCTACATCTGCTAGCCGCGGGGCGAGGTCTTCAAATACTCTGTCGGGAGGCAGGCGAACGGTGAACACCTCATCGTTAACGGTCAGCTCTAGTGCGCCGTACTCTATATTGTCACCTAAAACCCCGTGGGCATAGCGTGTGGTGGGCTCTATGAAACGAGCGATTGTTATCGTGTCGGCAATTGATGGAGACACGCCTGCCAGCCCCGAAAATAGTGCCAGCAGCGCGCCGCGTGCCCGACGATGCCAGAGGCGTTCGGGTTGGCGCGGCGCTTTGGAGTGCATCAGATCTGCTTTTCCGGCATTTGAACGACCAGCCCGTCCAGATCGTCGGTGACCTTGATCTGGCAGGTCAGGCGTGAGCGGGCTGGGTCAGGCTCGTAGGCGAAGTCCAGCATGTCTTCTTCCATGTCATCCTTGGCCGGGACCTTTTCGACCCAGTCGGGGTGGATATAGACGTGGCAGGTCGAACAGGCGCAGGCGCCGCCGCAATCGGCCTCGATGCCGGGGATATTGTTGTCACGGGCCCCTTCCATGACGGTCAGGCCGTTGGCGACGTCGACTGTATGTTCGGTACCGCCGTGCTCGACATAGGTGATCTTTGCCATTGCGTGCGTCTTCCTTTTTCGCTTGTCGAATTCTTCCTTAGTGAAGGCATTTAGCTCTTTCCAGTATCATTTGCGACTCGTCACGCCGCCTATGGACTTTCCTTGCGTATGTTCTATTTTTGTTCTCATGATTGTGTTGTCTTCCCGCCCTGCATCTTCGGACCGGACCTGGCCGCGCCCGCCTGCATGCTTGCCCGCCAATCGGTTGGATGACCCGCCCGAAGGGGCGCTGGTGACCGTTGCGGGGCTGGTGATCCTACGGCAGAGGCCGGGCACAGCGAAGGGAGTGATCTTTGTCACGCTTGAGGATGAGACCGGCATCGTGAATGTGGTGGTTTGGCGCAAGATCTACGAGCAGTTTCGCCGCGCGGTGATCTCAGGGCGGTTGCTGAAGGTCACCGGTCGGATGCAGCGGGCGCATTCGGTGACCCATGTGATCGCTGAAGAGATCGAGGATATTTCGGGGATGTTGGATGTGTTGGTGCGGGGGGAGGCTGTATAATCTGGCAGAAAAGATGCACTAAAAATCGAATATTTGCATTTTGAAGGACCGTCGCAGAAACTGATGGACACAAGGCATCCTGATCGATGAACATTGAGCACCGTAATTGGTCCGAGGTTTCACGTGGCAAACTATTCCTACATAGGTTACTCGCCTGACGTCATATCGGTGACGGTGTTTGGTTTTGGTACAGTCACGCTGTCACCAACCTACGATCCCAGCACAGACCGGCGCGTATTCAATGTTGAGGACGAACCCGGGCCACCGCCGCTTATCAACGGTGACCCTGACAATGGTACGGATTTCAATGGAGACCGTTTCAACAACGAAATCGGGGATGACCTGACCCAACAAGGTCTTGTTACAGATCTGGACGGCAATCCAATTTCCGGCCTTACCGAAAACGGGAACATCTATCTTGAAGAGTCCTATGCGCTTGCAGATCCCGATGGCGGTACAATAACCGTATACAGGGTTGAAGTGGACGGCGTTCTTGCGGGTTACATAACCTCTGAACCGTTGGTGCCGGGCGTTGCTTACGATTCTACCCCGTCAAATGTGACACCGGACAACGCGCCGGATACGACAGATCCGGATGCAATCGTTGACGTCCCTTGTTTCGTTCAGGGCACGCTGATCGGGACACCGTCAGGTGAAAAGGCTGTTGAAATGCTTGAGGTCGGCGATCTGGTTTTGACCGCTGAGGGGCAGGCTAAAGAGATCAAGTGGATCGGATCACGGTCGGTTGATGTCTCGCGTGCTGATAAATGCTATCTGAAGCCCGTTAGAATTGCCAAAGGAGCATTGGGCCAAGGATTGCCAGCATCCGACCTTTTTGTGTCGCCCAACCACCGGATACTTGTTTCTGCTGCCGGGCTGGAATTGCTTTTTGAGGATGCAGACGTTCTGGTACCCGCGAAGTTCCTGTTAGATCTGCCGGGGGTTGAGGTTGTCTCGGATTCTTGCCGTGTCGTCTATTACCACTTTATTTTCGACAAGCACGAGATTGTGGTGTCAAACGGCGCATATACGGAAAGTCTGTTTCCAGGGGATATCGCGTTAAAGGGCATGGCGCATGAAGCGCAATTGGAACTCGCTGAAATCTTCCCTGACATTTTTGAAAGCTTGCCGTGGGGGTACGGACCAACCGCAGCGAAGGTCCTCAGAAAACACGAAGCTGCAATGGTGATTTCGCAATACATGCGGTAGGTCTTCAAGTCGTTTCACCGTTTGAACAAGACCCCCTGCGATTGCTTGTCCCGATGGTCTCCACGTAACTCGGCATGTAGCGCGCGTCCGGCCTTAACGCCGGGGCGGTCGCTAAGCGTTTCGAGCCAGCGGGTAAAGTGGGGTTTATCGTCTAAAACCTGCTGCTGACCCTCCCACAGGCTGGCCCAGCCCCAGATTGACATGTCGGCGATGGAATAGAAATCGCCCGCGACGTATTCGTTTTCAGACAGCCGACGATCCAGCACCCCATACAAGCGTGCAACCTCCGACCGGTATCGGTCTTTGGGGTAAGGCAGGTCCTGCGGCGGGTCCAGTTGCGGCGCGTACTTCAGGAAATGATGCGCCTGACCAGCCATCGGGCCGACGCCGCCCATCTGCCACATCAGCCATTCCTCGACTGCGATCCGGTCACGCTCGGTGTTGCCGTAAAAGCGACCTGTCTTGCGGGCCAGGTACATCAGGATCGCGCCGCTCTCAAAAACCGAGATCGGTGCGCCGTCGGGCCCGTCGGGGTCGACGATTGCGGGCATGCGATTGTTGGGGGCGATTTTAAGGAACTCGGGGTCGAACTGATCACCCTTGCCGATATTGATCAGGTGGGTGGTGTAAGGCAGCTCCATCTCTTCCAAAGCGATGGATGCCTTCCAACCATTCGGCGTGGGCCAGAAATACAGATCGATCATAGTGCCTCCTTAGGTTGACGAAATCATGATGTATTCTGAGCAATCGGCAAGAGGCGGTTACGAAAGCGTGACACATGGCAAGCGGACTTGACGGCCAAGGACGCGCGGCGTATTTGCGTCGCAGAAGCTACGTGGCGATTTGTTACCGGATTGCGGGCCACGCTAAACAACACCGCTAAAAGGTCAGGATGAAAGGCCCCTTTCGCTTGACCGCGTCTGGGGTTTTTTTGTTGCCCTTGCCAGACAAGGGTCGAGAGGAATGAGATGAGCGAGAGCTGGAACAAACGCACCCAAGCCGTCCATGGCGGCACCCGCCGTAGCCAATATAACGAAGTCAGCGAGGCGATCTTTCTGACGCAGGGCTTTGTGTATGAGACTGCCGAGCAGGCCGAAGCACGGTTCATCGAGACCGGCCCGGATGAGTTCATCTATGCTCGCTATGGCAACCCGACCGTTTCCATGTTCGAACAGCGCATTGCGGCGCTGGAAGGCGGCGAGGATGCCTTTGCAACCGCGTCAGGTATGGCTGCGGTGAATGCGGCGCTGACCTCGATGCTGCAGGCTGGCGATCATGTGGTGTCGGCCAAGGCTCTGTTTGGGTCCTGCCTGTACATTCTTGAAAACATCCTGACCCGCTATGGTGTAGACGTTACCTTTGTCGACGGCACCGATCTGGGGGCCTGGAAAGCTGCCATCCGGCCAGAGACCAAAGCCGTCTTCTTTGAATCCATGTCAAACCCGACGCTCGAGGTGATCGATATTTCTGCGGTTGCCGAACTGGCCCATGCGGTCGGTGCGGTCGTGATCGTGGACAATGTCTTTTCCACGCCCGTCTTCTCGCGCGCAATCGAGCAGGGTGCAGATGTTGTCGTCTATTCCGCGACCAAGCACATTGACGGGCAGGGGCGAGCTCTGGGTGGTGTCATAATTGGTACCAAGGACTTCATCCGGGGAACGGTTGAGCCCTACCTTAAGCACACTGGCGGTGCGTTGAGCCCGTTCAATGCGTGGATCATGCTGAAGGGGCTGGAAACGATGGCTCTGCGCGTGAACGCGCAGGCCGAGACGGCGCAGACCATTGCCGAAGCTCTGGAGGGGCATACGGCGCTGGAACGCACGCTCTATCCGGGTTTGAAGACCCATGCGCAAAACGCGTTGGTGCAAACCCAATTGGGCGGTAAAGGCGGAACGGTCCTTTCGCTGGATATCAAGGGCGGCAAGCACGCGGCGTTTGCGTTCCTGAACGCGCTGACGATCCCCGTCATCTCGAACAATCTGGGCGATGCCAAGTCAATCGCGACACACCCCGCAACGACTACGCATCAGCGTCTGAGCGACGATCAGAAGGACGAATTGGGCATCACACCGGGCTTGATCCGCTTTTCCGTCGGTTTGGAGGATGCGGGCGACCTGCTTGCAGACATCAAACACGCGCTGGACGTGTCGCAACGTTAACTTGCCGCAGCGGTTTACTGAAAACCGGGTCGAACCTAGGTGAAAATGACGTAAGTCATGCGTTTTTCGCCGAATTTCGATCCGGGCTGTGTTTTTCAGCGTATAAAGCTAAACTGGAAAGCAAGCCGAGCCCGAATAATGTCCGGCGACCAACCGAGGAACCCGATCGATGAACGTGCACTCCCGCGACATTGAGGATATGCCCGACAATGACGAAGCCGCAGCCGCGTTGAAGACATTGCGCAAATGGGCCGAGTCCGCGACCGAGGCCGAGATCAGCCAGCTTGACCCGGCAATTGCGCGTCTTGTTCCTGGTCTGGTGCCCGTAAACTATCCGTCTCTGTCGCGCGAGTACCCAGAAGGCTTTACCGTTGACAGTGCGTATCGCGCGACCTTGCCGGATCTGCAGAATGGCCCGTCCAGCCTGATCCGGGGCGCCAAGCAGCAAATCCAGCATGTTGGTATCTCGAACTTCCGTCTGCCGATCCGATTTCACCGCAAGAATGGCGATGATCTGGCGCTTGAGACCTCGGTTACTGGCACTGTCAGCCTTGATGCTGAAAAGAAGGGCATCAATATGTCCCGGATCATGCGCTCGTTCTACAAGCACGCCGAACGGACATTCAGCTTTGAGGTTATGGAGGCCGCGCTGGATGACTACATGACCGATCTGGACAGCTTTGATGCGCGCATTCAGATGCGGTTTTCCTACCCCGACCGGGTGCAAAGCCTGCGGTCCGGTCTGGAGGGGTACCAGTATTACGACATCGCGTTGGAGCTGGTCGAACAGGGTGGTGTGCGCCAGAAGATTATGCATTTGGATTACGTCTATTCCTCGACCTGCCCCTGTTCGCTGGAGCTTAGCGAACATGCGCGTTCGACGCGCGGACAACTGGCGACTCCGCATTCTCAGCGCTCAGTAGCTCGGATTTCGGTTGTGGTCGATTGCGACACAGATTGTCTGTGGTTCGAGGATCTGATCGCCATTTGCCGCCGTGCTGTGCCGACAGAGACTCAGGTAATGGTCAAACGTGAGGACGAGCAGGCCTTTGCCGAACTTAACGCGGCCAACCCGATCTTTGTCGAAGATGCAGCCCGCCTGTTCTGTGCCGAGCTGCTGGCCGATCACCATATCGGTGATTTCCGTGTGGTCGCAAGCCATCAGGAAAGCCTGCACAGCCATGATGCGGTTTCGGTTCTGACCGAAGGTCCGACCTTTGTATCGCCCAGTCTTGACCCACGGTTGTTCACCACCCTGTTCCACGTCGGGTGATGGGCAGGGTGGATCAATAAAGTATCAATACTAGACTAAAAGCGGTTTTCCGCCGCAGCGCGGCAATTCGTGCTGCATTCGCACAGTAGTTCACGTTACACTGATGCGGAATGCAGCCGTGGCTGGCGAATTTCTGTTCGTACGCCAGCCACACTGAAAGGAAGCTGAGACGTGCGACGCTCAGGACTTCATGACCGCTTGATCCGCCCGAATATTCGGGACGGGCAGGTCTTTTTACTCTTTTGCAGGCTGCATCGCTTTCAGAGGAGAACTAACGTATGAATCCAATTTCCCAACCGCTGGAGTTTCAGGCAGCAGCCATCCGAATGGCAGGCTATGCGGTTAGCAACCAGATGAAAATTATGCAGATTTTGACCCGTTCGGCGATGGAGTTGCCGTTTGTGTCGGTTAGTGCCCTGCACGTATCCGCATCGGCCCCGACACCGGTTGCACCAACGGCAAAACCTGCGCCCAAGGCAAAACCAGTCGCAAAGGCGAAGCCCAAAGCGGTCGCCAAACCCAAGCCTGTAGCTCGTAAGAAAGTTGCAGCAAAGCCCAAGGTCGAATCACCCAAAGCCACTGAGACTAAAACAGCGTCGGTGGCGGTCAAACCGGTCGAAGTTGCAGAAAAGCCCACAGTCAACCAAAAGCAGCCAGCGGCCAAACCAAAGCCTGCGGCTGCGCCTGCAGTCGCCAAGAAAACACCTGCGCCGCAGCCTGCAGCAGTTGCAAAGCCAAAACCTGCGGCTGCGAACACCGCTGTGCCCAAGGCCCCGGCCAAACCAACGGCCCTCAAGCCAGTCGCACCTGAACCGGCACCTGCCAAAGTCGAAGCGGAAAAAACTGAGGTGGCGCAGACAGCCCAGGCGCGTCGAACGCGCGCCCCGTCCAAACCGCCCGCGATGCCCACATCGGCAGGCAAAACGGACGGGTAAATCCCGACACCGGCTTGACACAGTCGTGTAGGCGCGCCAACGCTGCGCCTCATGACGGATATGCGCCCGGTTGGATATGTGATTGGCCTATTGGTCGCCATTCTTGGGGCGACCATGATGCTGCCTATGCTTGCGGACTTCATCGAAGGCCGGGGCGAGTGGCACGTTTTTCTTGAAAGCGCGGTCATCACAGTCCTCACTGGTGTCATTCTGGCGATGAGCTGCTCGAACGGCGTGGGTGAAGGTCTCACGATCCGTCAGACCTTTTTGCTGACCACGGGCGTCTGGGTCGCGCTGCCGTTTTTCGGGGCTATCCCATTTCTGCTTGGCGAGACCGAACTGCGCTTTGTCGATGCCTATTTCGAGGCGATGTCCGGCCTGACGACAACCGGATCGACTGTGATTTCGGGCCTTGATGACCTGCCGCAGGGTTTGCTGTTGTGGCGTGGTCTGCTGCAATGGTTGGGCGGTATCGGCATCATTGTCGTGGCCATGGTTTTCCTGCCAGAGCTTCGGGTCGGGGGCATGCAGATCTTCCGCTCGGAAGGATTTGAAACCATGGGTAAAATCTTGCCGCGCGCGCAGGAAATCGCGGGTCAGATTTCACTTATCTATGTCTTTCTGACCGTTGTTTGCGCACTGGTCTATGCCGGTCTTGGCATGGGCTTTTTTGATGCCGTGGTCCACGCGTTGACGACGATCTCAACGGGCGGGTTTTCGAATTATGACGCGTCTTTTGGTACCTTCTCGGGCCCGGCAGAATATGCGGCTGCTGTCTTCATGATCCTCGCTGCACTGCCGTTCGTGCGCTACGTCCAGTTCGCCAATGGCAATACTCGATCAATTTTCAGGGACAGCCAGATACGAACCTTTATGGCGACCATTCTTGTACTGGTGGTCATCATGGCCGTCTTTCTGACATCAGTGTTCCCGCATCATTGGGAACAGGCCGTACGTGAATCCCTGTTCAACATCACGTCGATCATTTCGGGCACCGGCTATGCCAGCGTTGATTACATGGCCTGGGGCAGTTTCCCGATCATGATGTTCTTTCTGATCGGCCTGATTGGCGGCTGCGCGGGCTCAACAGCCTGTTCCATCAAGATCTTCCGGTATCAACTGCTGTTTGCGTCGATCAAGACTCAGATCCGCCGTATCCGCTCACCCCACGGGGTGTTCACGCCGCAATACGATGGCCGTTCGATAGGCCCGGATGTTCTGACCTCGGTCATGAGTTTCTTCATGTTTTTCGTGGTTTCTCTGGGCGTTCTTGCCTGGGCGCTGGCGCTGACTGGATTGGATTTCATAACGGCCGTATCAGGAGCCGCGACCGCGCTGGCCAACGTCGGGCCAGGGCTGGGGGATAAGATCGGACCGGCGGGTAACTTTGCAGGGCTGAGCGACACAGCGAAGTGGCTGCTTTCGATCGGTATGCTTGTGGGTCGGCTTGAGCTTTTGGCCGTCTACGCTCTGTTCACTGTCCAGTTCTGGAGGAATTGATGAAAAGACCCCTTGGTGCGCAGATTTCGCATATGCTGCGGGATCGTGGAGTGGATGTGATCTTTGGTATTCCCGGCGTGCACAATCAGGAAATGTATCGTGGGATTGAAGAGGCTGGGATCACCCATGTGCTGGCCCGGCACGAGCAGGGTGCCGGGTTCATGGCCGACGGCTACGCTCGTGCGACCGGCAAGCCGGGTGTTGCTTATGTCATCACCGGACCTGGGCTGTGCAATATCATGACGCCGATGGGGCAGGCCTATACGGACTCAGTACCGATGCTCGTGATGTCCTCGTGTCTGGATGAAACGCAAGCCGTGCATGGTCAGCTACACCAGATGAAGGATCAACGCGCCGCAGCTGAAACCGTAACGGACTGGTCGCATCAGGCGAATACTGCTCAGGCCGCTTATGGTTTGGTCGAGCGGGCGTTTGAAGAGTTTGAACTCAGCCGTCCACGTCCAAAGCACATTCAGGTGCCGATTGCGCAGCTTGAGGCAGATGCCGATCCCGCGCCGTTTCCAAATCAGCCGGGGCTACGCACAAAAGTCCTGCCGCCCGACCTTGCGCCGGTGATGTCCATGCTGAACATCGCGAAGCGTCCGCTGTTTATTCTGGGTGGTGGCGCACGGTCGAACCTTTGGCGGCAAATCCTGACAGAGTTGGGCGCCGCGTGTTTCACCACTTATGCGGGGCGTGGAATGGCGGGTCTGGGCTATGCGTTGGACTTTGGCGCCACGCTGCCGCGACCGGGCAGCGCCGATGTCATCGCCTCGGCCGACCTTGTAGTCGTTGTGGGCGCAGAATTGGGCGAGGTGGACCTTTGGCGTAACAAGCTCGGCAATTCGGCCAATCTTGTGCGCATCGACTTGGACCCGAAAGTTCTGTCTGATCACCACCGCGCTGCGGTGAAGTTGCAGGCGGATGGTGAAGGATTTGCCCATGCGCTTTGGGCGGCAATCGACAATGTCAAACCGGCAACCGGCTGGACAACCGAGGAAGTAGCCAACGCCCGCACCCGTTGGCGGGCCGAAGTGGATGCCGAGCGACCGGGCATTGTTCCAGTGATGGATGCATTGCGCGAGGCTATGCCAGGCGACACCATGATCTATTCCGACATGACCCAGTTCGCTTATGTCGCCAAAGAGGTCTGGGATATGGCCTATCCTTACCATTGGCACCATCCGACCGGGTTCGGGACACTTGGTTACGCGCTGCCGGCCGGTATCGGCGGGGCCGTGGCGCGCCGAGGAAAACCAACAGCAGTGATCGCCGGTGATTACGGTTTTCACTATACGATGCAGGAACTTGGGGCGGCGGTTGAACTGGGCCTGTCTCTGCCAATTATCCTCTGGGATAATGGAAAGCTAAAAGAGATCGAGGAAAGTATGGTCCGGGGTCAGATCGCTCCGAATGCGGTCGTGGCGCGCAACCCGGATTTCTGCAAACTGGCCGAGGCCTTCGGTGCTTTGTCGTCCGCGCCCTCTAGTTTGGACGAGATGCAACAGGCAGTCCGGTCGGCTTTTGCGGCCCCGGTTCCGACATTGATCCGCGTCACTCCGGAAATCCTTTAGCCAACAAAAAAAGCGCCGCCCAATCGAGCGGCGCTTTGAACAATTTCGTGCGAACTCAGTCCCAGCAATGAACCAATACGGTCATCCCGGTTGCCCGACGGCTGAGTTCGTTCGGTGAGATCTGCGCCGTAGGCTGACCGGATTGACCGGATACCCCAGCCTTTGCCAGAACTTCGTTCAGGCTGCTCGCCGTGGCGGCTAGGCTGACCGAGGCGGGCAGGGTGCGGCCCTCGGTCGGGGTAGGCAACAGCATGCCAACAACCTGACCACTGCCGTCAAATACCGGCCCCCCCGCGTCGCCGGGTTGAGCTGCCAATGCGAGGCGTTTCACCCCGTCCTCACCGTTCAGGCCGCGCACATCTGCGATCTGACCATAAGTAAGCGTCGGTGCGCCCAATGCGCCCTGATACGAGAACCCGGACACCGCGACTTCGGATTGAATGCGCGGGGCATCGGCACTGAACTCTGCCACGTTAACTGGAACCAGATTACGGTTGGGGCGCAGAACCGCGACACCCAGATCGGCGTCCGACGAAGCAACCTCAAACTCTTGATCGCCGTCAAGCGTGATCCGTGTACAGCTGTCTGCGGCCTCGAACACAGTTAGGACCGTGCCACTGGCATCTGCGAAAAAGCCGGAACGCGACAGGCGCGGCGTTCGTACCTGCAGCCCGGACACGAGGTCAATTCGCTGCTCGGCGTTGGCACCCGCTGCTGAGTCCAGCACTGTGTCGGTTGCAGTAAAGCTGGCGCGCGTCGCAGCCAGAACTCTGGCAAGACGGTCGTCGTCACCTTCGGGCCAGACCAGAGTAAAGCCTTTGATCTGTCCGTCATCCAGCCGCGCTTCGCTGTGGGACACGATCCCATTGCCGCGTCCTTCCAGCGTAAAACTGTCGCCGCGCAGTTGCCGCAGGCCGTCCAGAGGAACGATTTCCAGCGACTGCATCACTTCGTAGAGGGCACGCAAGGTGGCCTTGTCGCCCTTCTGACTGATCAACAGGGCCTTGGCGTCCAAGTCGGTCGTGCCCGTGAAGTGAACAAACGGAGCCTCGTACCGGTCAAATGCGACGACACCAAGCGGCAGGTCCAGATCGATACCGGCTTGGGGATCAGAATATCGCTCCATCCCGACGCTTAGAAGGGGGGCGTTGAAATCGTCCATAAGAGCTTTGCGCTGTGCGGTTGTCAGAACGCCGGTTGCCTCAAAGCCATTGAACCGCTGCCAGTCGCCCATAGACCTGCGCGTGCCCTGGCCAAATGCCCCGTCAATCGTTGAATTGTAAAAACCCGCGGCCTGTAGGGCGGTTTGCAAGTCCATACGCTCTTGCGTGCTGAGAAGGCGCTCGCTTTGCAGCGCCTGCGAGCGTGTCTCGTCCGAGGCCTGCGGGGTCAAACCCACAACCGGCTGTTCAGGCTGCGGTTCAACTGGCGGCGCTACGACGCCCCGGTCCAGAATGTTCACACCAACCGGCCAGAATTGCTGACCTAGCGCGCTTGAAAACGCGATGTAGCTATCCGCGGGGATTTGCCCCTCGGCTCGGTATACGCTCAAGACCTGCTCAGCGTCGCTGCGCAAATATGGACCAATAACAATGGCATACCAGCCAGAGTTCAAGCGAAAACCGTTTACGTCCGGTAGGGTGCTGGCATAGGCCTGCGCACGTTCCTGCGCTTCGCGTAGTGAAGGCTGCGCCTCGACTTGCACCCAGACGCCTGCGTCCTGCTGTGCAAATACAGCGCGCGCGCCGATGAGAAAAAGAAACAAAATTGCCGTTAATATGCGAGTCATTGTCTGCCCGTGTCCGCAGTGTTTTATCTTTGCCGGACACTACGCGAATTCCTGCACCGAAAGCCATGCCCGGAATACGGGGAATTTCCAGTGTGGCGGCGCAGTGACAGCATAAGCCTTGCGGCCCGTTGACGCCCAACGGCCCCTTGCATAGGAAGGACAAAACCCAACGGAACCGGGCGCAGTGGCGTCCAAAGGGAATGTCATGACCGACCAGTCCAGCGCACCACGTTCTTTTCAAGAGATTATCTTGCGGCTTCAGACCTATTGGGCCTCGAAAGGCTGCGCCATTCTACAGCCATATGACATGGAGGTTGGGGCAGGTACGTTCCACCCGGCCACTACCTTGCGTGCTTTGGGCTCGAAAGCGTGGGCTGCGGCCTATGTGCAGCCGTCGCGCCGCCCCACGGATGGACGTTACGGTGAAAACCCCAACCGTTTGCAGCATTACTATCAATACCAGGTTCTGATCAAACCGAGCCCGCCGGATCTGCAGGAACTGTATCTGGGGTCGCTCGAGGCGATTGGCATCGACATGAACCTGCACGACATCCGATTTGTCGAGGATGACTGGGAAAGCCCAACCTTGGGTGCTTGGGGTTTGGGTTGGGAAGTCTGGTGTGACGGCATGGAAGTCAGCCAGTTCACCTATTTCCAGCAGGTCGGTGGCCATGATTGCGCACCGGTTTCGGGCGAGCTGACCTATGGTCTGGAGCGTCTGGCCATGTATGTGCTGGGCATCGATCACGTGATGGACATGCCCTTCAACGACCCGCAATCGCCAAGCCCGCTGACCTACGGCGAAATATTTAAGCAGACCGAAGAGGAATACGCCCGTTGGAACTTTGACGTGGCCAATACCGAGGTTCTGCTGCGTCACTTCGAAGAGGCCGAGGCCGAATGCGCGGCCATTCTCGCGCAGGACCATGACGACCCGAAGACCGGCAAACGCATCGTCATGGCACATCCGGCCTATGATCAGTGCATCAAGGCCAGCCATGTTTTTAATCTGCTGGATGCGCGCGGCGTTATTTCGGTGACGGAGCGTCAGGCCTATATTGGCCGCGTCCGGGCCTTGGCGAAACAATGTGCGGATGCGTTCCTGCTGACCGAGGCCGCCGGGTTCGAGGCCTGATGTGCCTCTCAGCTCAGCCCGGGCAGCAGGAAACTAAGGCCAGCTGCCTCGCTCAAATCATCGATGTTGACGCCGTACAGGTCCAGCGTTTGGTGTCCCGTAGCCGCAAAAGCGGTGCCGAGGATCAGGCAAAAGAGCGTCGTTTTTGTCGTGACGTAACGCTGATCGGCCGGGAAAAATCCGACCTTGACGCAAAGAAGTCTGGTGGGTTGGTGACCAGGTTCGCAATAGCAAAAAACGCGCCGAAGAAACCTCTGGCAAGGGTGCAGCCCGTCCCGAAAGTCTCGTTGAGACCTGTGATCAATTGGAATCTGTACTACTTACCGATCGTGAAAAAGGCATCGTGAGCAGAAGGAAAAGACGATGACAGGAAAAGTGCTTGCGATCATACTTCTGATCTCCGCAGCGGCGGCCGGGTTCGGGATGTATTACTTGCAGATCTACGGGTTTTATTATGACGTTGAACACAATCCCGGACAGGACGTCTTGTTAATGACAGAAGGGGCCGAGGCACCCGCACCGATTTCCTACAGCGCGTTTCGGGCTATCGACGCAGACAGCTCACCTATACGCTATCGTGCTTGTTTCGAAACCGATCTGACCCCAGCGCAGATTGAAGAAACCTATGTCGTGGTCAAGGATGCAGAGCCACTGACCGCGCCCGGGTGGTTCGATTGCTTTGACGCTGTGGCGGTCGCGGATGCGCTGAAATCAGGTGAGGCCAAGGCCTTTTTGGGGGCGAAGAATATCCACTTTGGCGTGGACCGTATTGTTGCCGTCACAAATGACGGCAAAGGCTATGTTTGGCACGCGCTGAACAATTGCGGGGAAAAGGCCTATGACGGCACTGTAATTGGCGAAGAATGCCCGGACCGGCCACAGAATTGAGGATGGGATGACTGCCGAGACCTTACAGATACCTGACTTTCTAACGGCCACGTTGGGGTTTGCGGTCTATCTGCTGGGGGCTGAGATCAACGCGCGTGTAAATGCGTTGCGCCAGTTCAACATTCCGGAACCTGTCACGGGTGGGTTGCTGGCCTCGCTGGTCGTGCTGGCGTTGTATCTGGTTTTTGATCTTGAGCTGTCCTTTGATCTGGCCACCCGGGACTTCCTTTTGGTGGTGTTCTTTGCTGGAATCGGGCTGAACGCGCGGATTTCCGATTTGATATCAGGTGGCAAGCCCTTGTTTTTGCTTTTGATCCTGACATTGGTGACGATCGTCGCGCAAAACGGTATCGGGGCGATTGGGGCGACGATATTCGGGTATCCGGCGCAGGCTGGGGTTTTGTTCGGCTCGGCATCTCTGATCGGCGGGCACGGAACTGCGATTGCTTGGGCTCCAGAAGTTGCCGAGGCTACCGGTCTGGACGGCGCAACCGAGCTAGGCGTTGCCGTTGCAACACTTGGGTTGGTGCTGGCTGCTTTGATTGGCGGACCGATTGCGCGGCTTTTGGTCGAAGGGCGCAACCTCAGCCCTGCACGCCCCGACGAGGATCACACAGTGGGGCTTCCCGCTGACGACGATGACGCGTCCAGCAAGATCGACCACCTGTCGATCATGCGGGTTCTGCTGTTCCTCAACCTGGCAATCATCGCGGGATACTCGCTGGGCGAGGTAATCAGCGCCGCCGGTTTGAAGCTGCCGCTTTTCGTGCCCTGCCTGATCATGGGCATCGTGATCGCCAACTTCCGCGCCTGGCTTGCGCCCAGCAGGCCACCGGTAGAACGCACGCCTTCGCTGGCGCTGATCTCTGAATTTTCGCTGGGCGCGTTTCTGGCGATGTCACTGATGAGCCTGCAGCTTTGGACCATCGCGGAACTCGGTCTTGCCATTGTGGTCATCATGTCCGCCCAGACGCTGTTCACGGCGGCCTTTGTGATCTGGGTTCTGTTTCCTGTCATGGGCTCCAACTACCGCGCTGCCGTTCTGGCAGCCGGGTTCGGAGGCTTTGCCTTGGGTGCAACCCCGACCGCCATCGCAAATATGACCGCTGTCACCAAACGATATGGCCCATCGCCTATTGCTTTTATCGTATTGCCCCTTGTATCCGCATTCTTTGTGGATATCGCTAATGCCATCGTCATTCAGACGATCGTAAATTTCTAAGGACCGAATATGCCCGACCTGCTGATCGAATTGTTTTCCGAGGAAATCCCCGCGCGCATGCAGACCCGCGCCGGTGAAGACCTGAAAAAGCGGATCACCGATGGTCTGGTCGAGGCCGGTTTGACCTACGCCTCTGCTGCTACTCTGACAACGCCGCGCCGCCTGACGCTGGCGGTCGAAGGGTTGCTTTCAGAAAGCCCCATGATCCGCGAGGAACGCAAGGGTCCGAAAGTTGGTGCTCCGGATAAAGCCATCGAAGGTTTCCTGCGGGGCGCAGGTCTGACCCGCGATCAACTTGAAGAGCGTGAAACACCCAAAGGCGCGGTTTATTTCGCCACCATCGAAAAGGCAGGACGCCCGGCAGCTGAAATCGTTGCAGAAGTGCTTGAGGCGACGATCCGTAACTTCCCCTGGCCGAAATCCATGCGCTGGGGCAGTGGCGGTCTGCGCTGGGTACGCCCGCTGCACTCAATCCTGTGCATCCTGACCGATGAGACCGGCGCGCAGGTCGTGCCGATGGAAGTCGATGGCATCAAGTCCGGCGATACCACCGAGGGTCACCGTTTCATGGCGCCGGGTCGGTTCGCCGTGTCGTCCTTTGAGGACTACGCCGCCAAGCTGAAACGCGCATTCGTTGTGCTTTCGCCTGCAGAACGCGCTGAGCATATTTGGAACGACGCTCAGAACCTTGCCTTTGCGGCGGGTCTGGAAGTGGTCGACGACAAGGGCCTGTTGGCCGAGGTTGCCGGCCTAGTCGAGTGGCCGGTCGTCCTGATGGGGCGGATCGACGACGAGTTCCTGGAGCTGCCACCCGAGGTGCTGCAGACTTCGATGAAGGAGCATCAGAAATTCTTCTCGGTCCGCAATCCCAAAACCAGCCGGATCGAACAGTTCATTACTGTTGCAAACCGCGAAACCACCGATAATGGCGCGACTATTCTGGCAGGCAACCAAAAGGTTCTGTCGGCGCGTCTGGCGGATGCCAAGTTCTTCTGGGAGAACGACCTGCGCGTGGCCAAATCGGATATCGCCCAATGGACCCGCGCGTTGGAGTATGTGACCTTCCATAACAAGCTGGGCACACAGGCCGAGCGGATCGACCGTATTGCGGCATTGGCCCGAGAATTGGCGGAAGTAACTGGCGCAGATGCAGATCAGGTTGAGACGGCCGCGCGACTGGCCAAAGCGGATCTGAGTTCCGAGATGGTCTATGAATTCCCCGAACTTCAGGGACTTATGGGGCGGTACTACATTGAGGCCGCAAGCGAAGATGCCGCCGTGGCCGCCGTTGCGCAGGAGCATTACTCGCCACTCGGCCCCTCGGACGACGTGCCGACTGCGCCGTTGTCGGTGACCGTGGCGCTGGCCGACAAGCTGGACACGCTGACCGGCTTCTGGGCGATTGACGAGAAGCCGACCGGATCGAAGGACCCGTTTGCTCTACGTCGTGCAGCGTTGGGCGCGACGCGGTTGATACTGGAAAACGATTTGCGTCTAAGCTTGGATCGGTTCTTTGATAGCCAATTGGTCCGGGCAGAAGGCGCCATCAATGACGCGTTGTCGAAATCAAATGTCGAGGACCTGCTAGAAGAAATCGCGGATCACGGCGTCTTCGGCGCAGCGTTCAAAGCGGTCAAAGACAATCTCGGCGAAAAGCCGACCGCTGAATTTCTTGGGTTGGAGAAGAAAGTCCCAGACGCGTCCGATGACCTGCTTTCTTTCTTCCACGACCGCCTCAAAACCTTCCTCCGCGATGAAGGCATCCGCCACGACATCATCGACGCCTGCATCGCGATGGACGGCAATGACGACCTGAACCTGCTGGTCAAACGCGCCCGCGCGCTGAACGCGGTGATCGCGACTGAGGACGGTGAAAACCTCGTGCAGGGGTTCAAACGCGCGAACAACATTCTGACCCAGGCCGAGGAAAAGGACGGGGTCGAGTACTCATATGGTGCGGATATCAAGTTTGCGGAAACCGATAGCGAAAAAGCCCTCTTCGGTGCACTTGAGGCCACGCAGGCCCAGATCGACCCGGCCTTGAAAGCCGAAGATTTCCCGAGCGCGATGTCGGCTATGGCAGGTTTGCGCGGTCCGGTCGATGCGTTTTTCGAGGATGTTCAGGTCAACACCGACAATGACATCCTGCGCCGTAACCGGTTGAACCTGCTGAGCCAGATCCGTCAGGTCTGCTCCAGTGTTGCTGATCTGAGCCGTATCGAAGGCTGATCCAGAACGCCCTTGCGCCATTGGTGCAGGGGCTTATGCTGCGTGCAAACCAAAAGGTGCCGCAGTGCAGAATAATCCGCATACCACACTTATCACGTCCGAAGCGCCCGTAGCCGCCAACACACATGGCGGGCGGGCAAAATGCTTGCAGCGTCTTGTTCGGCTAGACCTGCCAGTCCCACGGACGGTTGCGTTGTCCTTTGATGCGGTTCATCAGATATCGGACGGGCAGGTGCCAGATATCGTAGCCATTCTGGAGCAGTTCGATCAGACCGCGCTGCTTTGTGTCCGGCCCAGTTCCGAGGACCCTGATTGGGGCGGTCCCGGCGCCATTCTGAACATCGGCATGAATGATGCGCGCTATGTCGACCTGTCGGATTCGATGGGTGTCGAGGCCGCAGCCGCGCTGTATTTGCGGTTTGTCCAAAGCTATGCGGTGCACGTGGCGCGGCTGGACCCGGATGTATTTGACGAGATTGAAGCGGATGGCCGCGAAGGTCTGCAGGAGTCCCTGCGCGCATACGAGGACGAGACGGACGAAGCCTTTCCGCAAGATCGCGGCGAGCAGCTGATCGCCGTTCTGCGTTCGATGGCGCGAGCGTGGGAGGGCACCTCGGCCCGATTGTTGCGTCAGGCCAAGGGCGCCCCGGCAGATGCAGGCTTGGGGCTTGTGATCCAGGAGATGATCCCCGGCGTCGGGCAGGGCGAGTGCGGATCGGGCGTGTTGCAACTGATTGATCCGGCCACCGGATTGCCTCAGCTGACCGGTCGTTATCTGAGCCAGAGCCAGGGGCGGGATGCGCTGGGAGAGGGCGTCGCAGCGCTTTATCTGGAAAAGGACCCGCGCGGGGTGTCTTTGGAGGACGTCGCGCCCGAAGCTTTTGCCGCACTCAAGGCCCATGCGGCGCTGATGCGCGTCAAGCTGCGCGAGGAAATGCAGGTCGAATTCGTGATCGAAAACGGCCATGTTCACATTTTGGATGGCGTGCGGGTGCAACGCAGTGCCCGGGCCGCGATGCGCATCGCCGTGCGATTGGCTGAAGATGGCATCATCCCGCCGCAAGAGGCGGTGATGCGGGTCGATCCGCATTCGCTGAACGAGTTGCTGCACCGTCAGGTTCACCCGGATGCGGAACGGGATACGCTGACCACTGGCATTGCAGCCAGCCCGGGTGCTGCGACAGGCAAGATCGTGTTCACCTCGGCCGAGGCGCAAGCAAGTGCCGCGCGCGGGGAGCCGTGTATTTTGGTGCGGCGCGAGACCTCTCCGGAAGATGTGCGGGGCATGCACGCCGCTGTGGCTGTGCTGACCGAAAAGGGCGGCATGACCAGCCACGCGGCCGTGATTGGCCGAGGTTTGGGTCTGCCGTGTATCGTTGGCGCGTCCGAGATGCGGTTTCAGACCAAGAAAAAGCAGCTGACCGCACCGGATGGGCGTGTCTTCAAAACGGGCGACACGGTGACGATCGACGGCAGCTCGGGGCAGGTGCTGGCTGGACAGCCGACCATGCTTGAGGCCGCGCTTGACGACTGCTTCCAAACCCTTATGGGCTGGGCCGATGAGGAACGCGACATCGCAATTCGCGCCAATGCGGACACGCCCGCCGACGCGCAGACAGCGCGGAACTTCATGGCGCAGGGGATCGGACTCTGCCGGACGGAACATATGTTCTTTGATCCCGGCCGCCTGATCGTGATGCGCGAGATGATCTTTGCACAAACCTCATCCGGTCGCGCAGCGGTGTTGGAACGCCTGTTGCCGATGCAGCGCGACGACTTCGCCCAGCTTTTTCGGATTATGGAAGGTCAGCCGGTCTGTATTCGTCTGTTTGACCCACCGTTGCACGAATTTTTGCCCACCACGCGCACTGGGCAACGCGAACTCGCCGAAGCGCTGGACCTGCCGGTTTCTGACGTGGAGCGGCGGGTAGCGGAAATGACCGAGTACAACCCGATGCTGGGCCTGCGCGGTGTACGTCTGGGTGTGACGGTTCCCGAAATCTATGACATGCAGGCGCGCGCAATTTTTGAGGCCACGCTTGAGGCCAGCAAAGATGGCGCACCTGTCGTGCCCGAGGTGATGATTCCTCTGGTATCCGCCAAGCGCGAGGTCGAACTGGTCAAGGCGCGCATCGATTCGGTTGCAGCATCCGTTGCAGCAGAGCATGGGCAAGAGTTCGAATACCGGTTGGGCGTGATGGTCGAAACCCCGCGGGCCTGCTTGCGTGCGGATGAGATCGCTCCGCAGACATCGTTCCTGAGTTTTGGCACCAACGACCTGACCCAGATGACCTACGGCTTGTCTCGCGATGATGCGGGTCGGTTTATGTCGGCTTACGTGCGGCAAGGCGTGTTCGTAGAAGACCCGTTTCATGTGCTGGACGCAGACGGTGTCGGTGAGCTGCTTAAACTTGGGGCTGAGCGCGGTCGGCAAGCGCAGCCCGACGTGACCCTATCGGTTTGCGGCGAACATGGCGGTAACCCCGAATCAATCGCTATTTGCCGGGAATTGGGCTTTGACTATGTGTCCTGCTCACCCTTCCGGGTGCCCGTCGCTCGGCTGGCTGCCGCTCAACTTGCAATTTCGTCCAGACTTGGGGGTTGACAGAAGGCCAGCACTCAAGAATTAGTAGGAGACAGAGAGCGCCGTCGTCAAATATTGTTGACGAAACGGCGATTTTCCACTTGCTTTTTCGTCAGAACTGGACGTCGCCGTTTGAATTCGGTATGAGCCTCATCGCGCCCGCCGGGGGAGGGTCTGGCGCTGAATGTGCCTGTGCGAGGTTATCTGATGCTACGATACATAATGGCTGTTGCCACATTGGCAGCAACCGTGCTGCCGAGTGTTTCCGTCGCTGAGAGGGAAGCCACCGAATCTGCCAAACGCGAACTTGTGACCCGGAGCGAATTGCCCGGGCAAAACTTTCGCGACTATCTGAATCTGTTCAAGCCCCGTAAGGCGCCTGTGCTGGAAAAAGTTTCGTATTCAAAGTCCTGGTTGGATCAACTCCCCAAGGCTTCCGGAGACGAGAACTTTAAATGTCTTGCCGAGGCGCTGTACTTTGAAGCGCGCGGTGAAAGCGTGCGCGGTCAGTTTGCCGTGGCCGAGGTGATCCTGAACCGGGTCAAAAGCAGCCGCTTTCCAAGCTCGCTGTGCGGGGTGATCAAGCAGGGAACCGGCAAGAAGTACCAGTGCCAGTTCACCTACACTTGCGATGGTCAAAAGGAAGTAATCCGCGAGAAAAAAGCCTATGAACGTGTGTCCAAGGTTGCCCGCGCAGCAATCGACGGCGTTGGCGTGGGGCTTACCGAAGGGGCGACTCACTATCACACCAAAGCCGTGCGCCCGTCATGGTCTCGTGTCTACAAAGAGACCGCTCGGATCGGGGTCCATATTTTCTACCGCCACAACTATCGGACCGCGAGCAACTGATTGACGCACCCGCGCTGGAACCTTGATGGCGCGGGGCAAATCATGACCTATGTAGCGGGCCAGGAGGTCCGCTATGATTTTATCCCGCAGACGGTTTTTGCAAACTTCGACCGCGCTTGCGCTGCTGCCACGGGCGGCGCATGCGGTCAGTTCTGATCTGATCGCGCAAGAAGCGATGCAGCAGATTGCCCCGTCGGGGTATCCGGCCACGCCGGTATGGACTTATGGCGGCTCTGTGCCCGGGGTCGACATTCGTGTACCTCAAGGTGGGCGTGTCAGGCGCAAACTGATCAACAATCTGTCCCAACCCACGGCAGTGCACTGGCACGGAATTCGGATCGACAATGCAATGGATGGCGTGCCGGGGTTGACGCAGGACGCTGTCGAGACGGGCCAATCCTTCGACTATGATTTTGTTGCACCCGATGCCGGAACGTATTGGTATCACTCGCATAACAGATCCATGGAACAGGTCGCCCGAGGTCTGTACGGACCTTTGATCGTTGAAGATTCCAGCCCGCCGGATGTTGATAAGGATATGACGCTGATGCTGGACGATTGGCGTCTGGATCCAGAAACGGCGCATGTCGTGGATGATTTCGACAATGGGCACGATCTTAGTCATGCAGGGCGGCTGGGTAATCTCGTGTCCGTCAATGGCAGCTTTGATCCGGCTTACAACGTTGGATCGGGGGAACGCCTGCGATTGCGCCTGATAAACGCATCTAACGCTCGAATATTTGATTTGGCCTTGGACGGGCTGACGGGATGGATTGTGGCACTGGATGGCATGCCGCTGACAACGCCACTGCCTGTCGAAGGCGACTTCCCCCTTGCACCGGCACAACGCGCGGATCTTATTGTGGATGTGACCGCTCCGTCGGGGGACGTTGCCAGCCTTGCCAGTATCGAGCGGGACGGCGGGTACGGCTTGGTACGCTTTACCGTCACCGAAGAATCCACGCAGCGAAGGCAGGGTGTTGAGGCGTTGCCCGCAAACAATATGCCGGAATTTCAATATGATGAAGCACCGCTGCATCGCATGTCCCTGCAAGGCGGCGCGATGCGTTGGCTTGAAGGGGCGAAGCTTGGCGATCAGGACCTGACGGGACGTGAGTTGGCGCAACTCGGCCGGTTCTGGGCTCTGAACGGATACGCTGAACGCCCCAAGGACCCGTTTTTGGATGCGCGTCAGGGGCAGGTACACCGGATCGAATTTTTGAACGAAACTGCCTTTCCTCATGCAATGCATCTACATGGTCACCACTTCCGAATTATTCTGCCGGATGGCAGTTTGGGGCCGTGGCGTGACACGGTGTTGGTTGACCGGGGGCAAACCCGACAAATTGCACTTGTGGCGGACAACCCGGGCGATTGGCTGCTGCATTGTCATATGCTGGGTCATGCCGCCTCGGGTATGATGAGCTGGTTCCGCGTCAGCTGACGCCGCATTCGATGGCTGGAAAGACGCATGTTGCGGTGTTATACGCGCGCGCATCGTTTATTTTGGGCAAACACGTCCACAAAGCCCGAAGAGGTTCGCCTGTATGAGCTCTGAAATCCGTCTTGCCTTTGCGCATCCGTCCGAGCGGTCCGAAGCGACCGCCTCTCGGGGGCCGCTGGATCGTATTTCCTTGCGCGATCATATCGTCGAGGTAGAGATCGGCGCGTTTCAGGCCGAACGTGGAACGACCCAGCGGATTTGCTTTAACATCGTGGTTGAAGTTCGCCCCTTGAGCGATCCCATCGACGATGACGTGGATCGCATCCTGTCCTACGACCGGGTGACTGAAGCGATTGCATTTGAGCTTTCGGCCGAACGTCTTAATCTTTTGGAAACCCTGGCGGACCGCGTGGCGGAACGTATTCTACTTGAGCCTCAGGCTGTAAGAGCTTTCGTCAGAATAGAAAAACTTGACCGCGGTCCCGGCGCCCTAGGTGTCGAAATTGTTCGCGGAAAAGACAATACCCATCAAGACGTGGTCGAGGAAGAGCGCCCCCATCCGCGTTTGGCCTTTCTATCGAACGAGGCTATCGTCTCGCCCAATCTGACCGGGTGGATCGACCAACTGGAAAATCGTGAACGCCCTCTGATCCTGTGCGTCGGAGCCGCAGATATGCCGGTTTCCCAAACCGGCCATGCGATGACCCAACGCCGAATTGATCTGCTGGCCATCGAACAGAACGCGTGGGTTCTGGCCGCGCGCGATCACCGTTGCGTTGTTGTCTCAACACGGACTGAGCTGGATTGGGCCATGAAAAACGGCCAGATTTGTGTCTGGGCGCCCTCGAAAATCGTTCTGGACGCCGTCGATGGTCCGTCTGCTGCACCTTCGGATGCGGTCGCGCTGGCCGCATGGTTTGCCGCGACTTTTGAAGCGAGCGAGATGATGGTGATAGGCGGCGCGCTGCCCGACGCCCCGAAAACACCGTTGCGCGCGATTTCGGTGGATCAGGCGCAACTGTGACCTCGTATTTTCGACCTCTGGTTCAGCATGGTCCTAACCGTCCGTCGGGTTCTGTACCATTAGCGGGCCAGCCGCTTTGGTTTACCCATGTTGAACGGTTAAGCCGAAAAGAACGTCCAATGGTCATTGCCGTACAGGATGTACCAAGCGATGCGCTGGACCGACTGACGCGTCCACGTGCCGATGTTGCGGGCCTTGCCATGGATCGCCCGCATATTATGGGTATTCTGAATGCAACTCCGGACAGTTTCTCGGATGGCGGCGTGCACAACTCGGTTAGTGCCGGGCAATCTGCGGCCGAGCAGATGGTGTCACACGACGCAACCATTCTGGATATCGGCGGAGAATCTACCCGACCCGGAGCGAGTTTTGTTCCCGAAGACGAAGAGATCGCCCGGACCCGCCCGCTGATCGAAGCTATCAAGTCCCGTACGGATGCGTTGATATCCATAGATACGCGTAAGTCCGCTGTCGCCAAAGCCGCGTGGGAAGCCGGGGCAGGGCTGATCAACGACGTCACCGGCTTTACCTATGACCCGTTGCTTGCGCCTTTTTGTGCCGAAGTTGGGGCGCCGGTTTGTGTGATGCACATGCAGGGTGATCCGGCCACGATGCAAGATAACCCGACCTATGAGGATGTCCTGCTGGACGTCTATGATTTCCTGGAGGGGCAGGTAGATAGCCTGGAAAAACTGGGTTTGAACCGAGATCAGATCATCGTCGATCCGGGCATTGGCTTTGGTAAGACTGAGGCGCATAATCTGGCTTTGCTGCAGGGGATCAGCCTGTTTCACGGTTTGGGCTGCCCGATACTGTTGGGCGTGTCCCGAAAAGGTATGATCGGGCAAATTGGCAAAGAGCCGCGCAAGGACGCCCGTGCGCCGGGATCTATCGCAGTAGGGCTGGCCGGATTGTCCCAAGGCGTTCAAATTTTGCGCGTGCATGATGTGGCAGACACGGCTCAGGCCTTGCGCCTTTGGGCTGCCGTCCGGTAAGGCGGAGACAGGCAAGAAGTGACGGAGTGATATTATGCGCAAGCTGTTCGGAACCGATGGGGTAAGGGGTACGGCAAATACCCATCCAATCACGGCCGAAATGGCATTGCGCATCGGTGCAGCCGCTGGTCGCTATTTCCGCCGCGACCAATCCGACGTTCACCGTGTGGTAATCGGTAAAGATACAAGACTGTCCGGTTATATGCTGGAAAACGCTCTGACGGCCGGTTTGACCTCGACAGGTATGAATGTGCTGCTTCTTGGGCCTGTGCCAACACCCGCAGTCGGGCTGATGACACGGTCGATGCGTGCTGATCTGGGGGTCATGATTTCGGCCAGCCACAACCCTGCCGAAGACAATGGCATCAAGTTCTTTGGCCCGGATGGGTACAAACTGTCCGATCAGGCAGAAGCCGAGATCGAGCGTCTGATAGAAGAGGGCGTTAGCCCCGCGCAAGCGCAGAATATCGGTCGCGCCCGACGCGTGGATGATGCGCGTTTTCGGTATGGTGAGCGGGTAAAGTCCTCGCTGTCGCGCGACCTGCGTTTGGACGGGCTGAAAGTAGTGGTGGATTGTGCCAACGGGGCTGCGCACCGTACAGCGCCTGAGGTTTTGTGGGAATTGGGTGCCGAAGTGATCCCGGTAGGGATTGCGCCCAACGGTAAGAACATCAACCTTAATTGCGGTTCGACCAAACCACAATTGGCTGCGGAAACGGTTGTCGCTCATGGCGCGGACGTCGGAATTTGCCTGGATGGTGATGCCGACCGTGTGGTCATGGTCGATGAACACGGGCAAGTCGCAGATGGCGATCAGCTAATGGCGCTTTTGGCGACCAGTTGGGCCAAAGAAGAACGGCTCAAGGGGGGTGCGCTGGTTGCAACTGTCATGTCGAACCTTGGTCTTGAAAGGCATCTGACCAAACACGGTTTGCGTCTGGAGCGGACCGGCGTCGGGGACCGCTATGTCGTTGAACGTATGCGTGAAGGCGGGTTCAACCTGGGCGGCGAACAGTCCGGCCACATCGTGATGAGCGACTATGCGACAACGGGAGACGGCCTGATGGCAGGTCTCCATTTCCTGGCTGAGATGGTTCATACAGGCCGTAATGCATCGGAACTGTCGGTGCAGTTCGAAACCGTTCCACAAATGCTGAAGAACGTGCGTTATGGCGAAGGACAAGCCCCGCTTGAGGCAACCAGCGTGCAGGCTGCGATTTCTGACGCCGAAGCACGGCTGAACGGGCAGGGGCGCTTGCTGATCCGTAAATCGGGCACAGAACCTCTGATCCGTGTAATGGCGGAATGCGAAGACGACGACTTGTTGAATCAGGTTGTTGATGGCATCGTTGCTGAAGTCGAAGCCGTCACAAGCTAGCGGCCTGTCAGCATCTTTCGAAGGCTGAACCACTGGCTGATGGCCAACCCTGTCAGGATCATGGCAAGTGCCACGTAAAACCGGAGCGGCAAAGCTTCGGACAACACCAACGCGCCGAACACCATCGACCAGATCGGCACCTGATAATTGACCAGTGTCATGAAGACGGACCCTGCACTGCGAATGACAGACACGCGCAGTAGTGTTGCGAATGCTGTGGGCACCAGTCCCAAGACGATAATGGCAATGCTCGGACGGGTGCCTTCCCAGGTCGGCACGCCTTCGGTCACAAACATGATTGGCAGTAGGATCACTGCGCCTACCAGCAAGGTCAGAGCGGCCAGAACCACCGGGTCAATGGGCGGGCATTGGCGGGTGAAGATCGACGCGAAGGAATAACATAGTGCTGCCCCGATGCAGGCCAGTTGCGCCAGTGGTTCCGCCCCTTGGCCGAGCTGTGCCAAACCGGGGCCGATCAGCACCAATGCGCCGCAAAAGCCTAGGGTAACGCCCACCAACCGCCTGAGGTTCAGGGGCTCGTCCGAGAAGAAATGAGCCAAAGGCAGCACCATCAGCGGAATTGCGGCCATCGACAGGCCCGCGAAGGCTGAGGGTACGTATTGCTGACCCCAACTCAGCAAAACAAAGGGCAGGGCGGATGACAGAATGCCAATTACGATGACCGAGGTCCAAAGTGCAGCGGACCCCGAGGGCAGTTTGCGGTTCGTGGCCGCCATTAGTCCCAGAAGCATCACGGCGCCCAGCGTCGTCCGCGCGGTGGCGACGGTGATAGGTCCATACCCTTCCAGAGCCATGGCAACGACCATGAACGTACCGCCCCAGATCAGGCCAAGGGTGATAACGCCGCTCCAATCGCGGGATGTGGGTTGCTGGACCATCTTCGTCTCGGCTTAGGGTATGGACAAAAAAGGGCGGCCAGAAGGGCCGCCCTTTCGCATTCGCCTGACGGGATCAGTTCTTTTCCTGATCGACCAGCTTGCCGGCTGAAATCCACGGCATCATGTCGCGCAGTTTCTTGCCAACCTGCTCGATCTGATGCTCATCGTTGTGACGGCGTGCTGCTTTGATGGTCGGTTGACCAACAGCGTTCTCAAGCATGAAGTCACGTACGAACTTGCCGGTCTGGATGTCCGACAGGGTCTCTTTCATCGCCTTCTTGGTCTGCTCATAAGGCAGGATCCGCGGACCGGTGACGTACTGGCCGTATTCGGCTGTGTTGGAGATCGAGTAATCCATGTTGGCAATGCCGCCTTCATAGATCAGGTCAACAATCAGCTTGGTTTCGTGCAGACACTCGAAGTAAGCCATTTCAGGCGCGTAGCCTGCCTCAACCAGCGTTTCAAAGCCGCAACGGATTAGCTCAACGATGCCGCCGCACAGAACTGCCTGCTCACCGAACAGGTCGGTTTCGCATTCTTCGCGGAAGTTGGTTTCGATGATGCCCGAGCGGCCGCCACCGATGGCCGAGCAGTAGGACAGGCCGATTTCCAGCGCCTTGCCGGTTGCGTCGCTATCCACCGCAACAAGGCAGGGCACGCCGCCGCCTTTGACGTATTCGCCGCGCACGGTATGGCCGGGGCCCTTGGGGGCCATCATGATGACGTCGACGCCTTCTTTCGGCTCAATCAGGCCAAAGTGGACGTTCAGGCCGTGGGCAAACGCGATCGCGGAACCCGGCTTGATGTTGTCATGCACGTATTTCTTGTAGGTCTCGGCCTGCAGTTCGTCGGGCATGGTGAACATGATGACGTCACACCAGGCTGCCGCTTCGGCGATGCCCATGACTTCCAGGCCTTCGGCTTCGGCTTTCTTGGCCGATGCAGATCCTTCGCGCAAAGCGACGACAAGGTTTTTCGCGCCCGAGTCGCGCAGGTTCAGTGCGTGGGCATGGCCTTGGCTGCCATAGCCCAGGATCGCCACTTTCTTGTCTTTGATCAGGTTGATGTCGCAATCGCGATCGTAATAGACGCGCATGTCGCCGGTCCTTTCTGGTTAGATTGCCGAGGGTTTTACCTGCCAGACTGTGTATTGGCGATAGGGTTGGCCTTGAGTATTTGTAAAAAAGATGAAGAATAATTCTTGAAACTGTAGATTCGTGAAAAATTCATGCTTGATGATTTAGACCGCCGAATCCTGCGCCACTTTCAGGCTGATCCCAGTCTGACCGCCGCAGAACTGGCCGAACGTTGCCGTATCAGTCAGGGCGTCTGCTGGCGTCGGGTCGAAAAGATGCAGGCGGCGGGGATCATTCTGGGGCAAGAGGCTGTGATTGACTGGGCGGCGCTTGGGTACGCCGTTGAGGTTTCGCTGCGGGTCACACTGGACAAGACGCAAGCCCGCGCGTTTGACGAATTCACTGCGGCCGCCCGGCAGGTGCCTGAGGTGATCGAATTGCAGACCTTTCTGGGCCGGGTAGATGTGCGCCTCTCGGTTATTGCCAGGGACATGGCACATTACCAACAACTCTACCGCGACCGCATTCTGACCCTGCCGCATATCGCGGATATCGAGGCCTTGATGCACATCGCGCGGGTCAAAAGCGAAGAGGTCCTGCCGGTATGACCGATCTGGATGAACTTGACCGAAAGATACTGCGCGCGCTGGCGCAGGATGCTTCGCTAAGCGCGGGGGCGTTGGGGCGTAACCTGGGATTGTCACAACCCGCGACATGGCGGCGAATTCGACGGCTGGAAACCTCGGGCATTATCAAAGGCAGAAGGCTACGCCTGAACGCCGAGGCTTTGGGGTTCGGCGTGACGGTGTTCCTTGGCGTAAAACTGGCACGCAAGGGACAGATCAGTTTGGAGGATTTCGAGCGTGCCGTAAGTGCGATTCCCGAAGTTCAGACGGTCGAGCATGTGCTGGGTCTGTACGACTATCGCCTGCGGGTTGTTGCCCGTGATTTGTCGGATTTTGAGCGTGTCCTGCGCCGCCGGATCATGACCTTGCCCGGCGCAGGAGATGTCGAGGCCAACGTTCTACTGAGCGAGGAACGCCTGCCGGGCCCGATTGGATAGAGTGGGTCAGTACCGTGTGCGGATGCAATATCCCGGATGGTGCGTCATCCGGGCAAAAGCCATCGGGTTGCCGTTCTTCCAGGTTGTGCGTTCCAGCTGGATCATGGATGCCCCGGCAGTTGTCCCCATGAATTCCGCCAGACGTCCGTCGGCTGAGATCGCACAAAAGGCGACTTCCGCTTCGGTAAACGGAGAGGCGTTTAGAAGCCATTCATGCGGGCCGTGACAGCTTAGGTCGGCATATTCGATTTCAGGCACTGCATCTATGTTGATCCAGCGTTCCTCCAGTTGGAAGGGACGGTTGTCTGCATAGTGCATGCAAATGACATGCAAAACGCGAATGTCCGCCGAAACACCGATCTGCGAGGCCAGCCAACCGGGGCTTGCGACCACGTTGCGTTCAACCAACGAGTACCGATAGGTTGCATTTTGGCTTTCAACTGTTTGACGGGCTAAAGAAAATTCCAGCTTTGCATGCTTGCTGGGTTCCTTTTTGACGCGGGTCCCGCTTTTGCGTTTGCGTTCGACAAAGCCCTGATCGGCAAGCTCGCGCAAAGCGCGGTTCACCGTCGCGCGGGCGCAATTGAATTCCTCGGCAAGCTGAGTTTCGGTTGGCAGAAGCGATCCCTGCGGCCAAACGCGGCTTTCGATCCTCCGTTTAACTTCGTCCCGTACAACTTGAAAACTGATCCGCTTTTGCGCATTCACCTGTCGAAATACCTTTCTTCCACAAAGTGAGTGCATCTGGTCAGAAACACGTCAAAGTGTAAAGGGCTACTGACACTAATTGGCGTCATTTATTAGCGAATTCGACGAACAATGTGTCATTTGATTATTTTGTTTTCGGGTTCCCTTGGGGCAGGTATTCAGGTTCAGTACAGGTCGCGACAGATTAAACCGGGTCGTGAGTCCGCTGACACAATTTGAAAGGACAAACCATGCCAGCGCTATTGGATACCGTTGATCCCTCTGGGCTCGAAGAGTTCTCGGTCGTTTTTACCGATAGATCATTGAACCACATGTCGGTTCAATTCCAACAGGTTATGCGCGACATCTCTGGGTTACTGAAGGATGTATATAACGCAGATGGCGTGGCAATAATCCCCGGTGGTGGCACCTATGGGATGGAGGCCGTTGCCCGGCAATTTGCGAGCAACGCGAATGTTCTGGTCGTTCGGAATGGCTGGTTTTCCTATCGCTGGAGCCAGATTATCGAATCCGCTAGTCTTACGGCGTCAACCACGGTTCTCAAGGCGCGGCAGACGGGCAATTCCAGCCCTTCGCCCTTTGCCCCGGCACCGATTGATGAGGTTGTTTCAGCAATTTATGAACAGCGCCCGGATGTCGTATTCGCTCCGCATGTGGAAACCTCGGCAGGGGTTATTCTGCCCGACGATTACGTAACAACCATGGCTTCTGCGGCGCATGAGGTTGGGGCTTTGATGGTGCTGGACTGCATCGCATCGGGTTGTGCCTGGGTCGACATGAAGGCGACCGGAGTGGACGTTCTTATCTCGGCCCCCCAGAAAGGGTGGAGCGCATCGCCCTGTGCAGGCCTTGTCATGCTGTCCGAGCGTGGCGAGGCGCGGTTGGAAGAGACGACTTCTGACAGCTTTGCCGTTGATCTGAAGAAGTGGCGGCAGATTATGCAGGCTTATGAAAATGGCGGACATGCGTATCACGCAACCATGCCAACGGATGCGTTAAAGGCGTTCCGGGATACGATGGTCGAGACCCGTGACTATGGGTTTGAAAAACTGCGCGATGCACAATGGGCATTGGGGGATGGTGTGCGGGCCATGCTGCGGGATAAAGGCATCGTCTCGGTTGCCGCAGACGGATTTGGTGCGCCGGGGGTTGTGGTCAGCTATACGGCGGACCCGGACGTTCAGAACGGTAAGAAGTTTGCCGCTTTGGGCATGCAGATCGCAGCAGGTGTGCCATTGCAATGTGATGAACCCGAAGGCTTCAGCACTTTCCGTGTTGGCCTGTTCGGCCTGGACAAATTGTACGATGTCGACGGTACCATCGGACGTCTCAAACGTGTGTTGGATCAGGTTCTTTGAGCTCCGGGGCCTTAGCGTACGCCGAGGCCCATTTGCATCAACGTCTTGCGAATGGGCGGTAGGGAATAGAGAGCGTTCAGACCCATGGCCCGCACGTCCCTTAACGGCCGCGCTTCGATCATCGAGGCGCGGTTCAGCAGGTCGATGCCTTTGACGCGCATCTCGATTTCGGTATGGCGGGCCTTATGATAGGCGTCGAGCATCTGCGCATCGCCCAAGCCGTCGGGGCGAGCTTGTGCAAGATCTAGCAGGCTGCGCAGATCGCCCAGCGACATGTTCAGACCCTGCGCGCCAATAGGGGGCACCACATGGGCGGCTTCGGCCATTAGCGCGACACGTTCGCCTGAAAGACGTTCAGCCGACTGGCTGATGATGGGCCAGATGGTTCGGCGAGAAGCCAGTTTCAACGGTCCGAACAACCCACAGGAACGCTCGGTCATCTGATCCTCAAACGACTCGGGCTCGGTGTTCAGCAACTCAACTGCGCGGGGGCCGCGCTCCATCCACACGATCGCCGAAGACGGCTGCCCTTGCCAGTCGGGGAGGGGAACCAGAGTGAACGGCCCGCCAGAGCGGTGAATTTCAGTTGAAACGTTGTCGTGTGGAATCGGGTGTGTGACTGCAAAGGCCAGTGCCTTTTGGCCATATCGGGTCGTATGGACGTTGATACCAGCGGCCTCTCGCATTGGGGAGCTGCGCCCGTCTGCAGCAACCACCAGTTTACTGCGAATGCGACTGCCGTCACTCAGCCCCACGCGCGCTTCGACTGTGCGAGTGAACAGGCTGGCGGTGCCTGTACCGGGGCGGAAATCGACGTTGGGCAGTTCCGCCAGACGCGCCACCATCTCACGCCGCAACAGCCAGTTGGGCAGGTTCCAACCGAACGGCTGGTCTGAAATATCGGCGGCGTTGAAATCGCGCACCACGCGGGGTTCGGGCACGTCACCGCCGGCGTCCACAATGCGCATAATCTGCAAAGGGGCTGCGTGTGCGTCCAGCCGTTGCCACAAGCCGCATTGTTCCAGCAGCCCGTGTGCAGGTTGGAGAAACGCGGTGGTCCGCAAATCTGAACCGTCCACGTCACGCTCGGTGACAGGTGGGGTCGGGTCGACGCAAACGACGTCGAAACCTGCGGTTCCAAAGGCCGCCGCAGCGGTCAGTCCGGCGATTCCTCCGCCGGAAATCAGGATGTCACAGCTGTCTTTCATGACCTTGGCCTCCGAGTGTTGCGCAGAACCTAGTGCGGTTCTGCATCGGGTGCCAAGTGACATCCTGTCCCGCGTCTCAGCCGCGAGAGATCAGAATGAGGATCAGGAACATTACCGGCACCATCATTACGGCTGGGATGTATAGGCCCGGCAAACCGAACAACAGGGCCGAACAGCCCCACATGCTGAATATCGCGGCCGCAGTATATCCCCAATCTTCGCCCTTGGCATCCGCGACATCGCGCGCCATCCATCCAAACAGGGGAATTGCAAACAACAGGCGCTGCCAGATGGGCAGGCGTCCGGGCATCTCGATCGCGCTCATGGGGTCTCCGATTCTGTTCGTCGCTGAGGCGCATATAGGGACGATGCTGCACCCGCAGAATGTGCAGATCGTCGCAGTGTGACAGCCTATCGCAGGCGGGCCAGAAACGCGGTCAAATCGTCGGTATGGTGGTGGATATGATCGGCCTCATGCGGCTCAGGTGCGACGTGGACAGTGCGCATTCCCATTGCATGAGGGGCGGCCAGATTGCGCGGATCATCTTCGAACATTGCCGCTTTGGCCGCGTCGATTCCATCTTGTGCAAAGATAGTCTCGAAGGCGGCCTGCTCGGGTTTTGGCCGATAGCCCGCATGTTCCACGCCGTAGATCGCATCGAACAACCCGCCGAGGCCGCGTGCTTCCAACACCCGTTCTGCGTAAGGCGCGCTGCCATTAGTGTAGACGATGCGACGACCGGGCAGCGATCGGATGTGGTCGGCCAGTTCGGCGTCAGGGTCCATATGGCTCATGTCCACCTGATGCACGGCATGCAGATAAGGATCAGGGTCCAGATCGTGCTCGGCCATCAACCCTGCCAGCGTAGTGCCGTATTCCCGCCAATAGTGCGAGCGCAGACGATCCGCTTCTGCCCGCTCTACGCCGATGGCCTTTACCACATAGTCCGTCATCAGAACCTCGATCTGATCGAACAGTTGCATATGAGGCGGGTACAGCGTGTTGTCGAGGTCGAACACCCATTGGGTGACGTGCGTAAAGGAAGGTTTGACCATGGTTCGGGTTTAGGCCGACGTGCCACGGTTTTCAATGCTACACTTGATTGCGAGGGGGTGGGGCGGATAGACATGTCCGAACGAGGAGACAAACCACCCGATGCCCCAATCCAGACAGCCCAATAAAGACGCATACAGTCTAATTCTCGAAGCAATTGACGTAGGCGTTTACAAGCCTGGTGACCGATTGGTCGAAAGTGAGCTGGCAGAGCGATTTGGCGTGTCCCGCACGCCGATCCGCGAAGCGTTGCAGCGGCTTGAAACTCAGTCCTTGCTGGAGCGTGACGGGCGATCCCTGATTGTGGCTTCGCTTGACCACAACCAAATGGCCGAGCTTTACGTCGTCCGGCGTGAGCTGGAAGGGTTGGCAGCAAAGCTGGCCGCGAAACACGCCACCGAAGAAGAGATCAAAGTGCTGCAGGACATGGTCGCCGCCGATGATGCACTAGTGGATGATCCAACAGCGCTTTCGAGGGCCAACAGGCGGTTTCATGAACAAATCCATTTGGCGTCACACAATAGATATCTGGTGCAACAGCTGGACCTTGTTCACCGCACTATGGCGCTGATGGCCACCACATCCTTGGCGGTTCAGGGCCGTGGCGAGATTGCTCAGAGCGAACACAAGGGCATAGTCGAGGCGATCGCAGCACGGGATGAAGAGGCGGCAGAACACGCGCTAAAAGAACATATTTCGGTGGCCTTCATGACGCGCCTGAAACAGGATGCAGTGCTGCGCGAGAAGTGACGCTTAGTGCGGCTGAACCTCTTCTCGGGCCTGTCCATGCTGTGTTTTGTCCCAGAAGAACGGGTTGCTGGCCAGCTCCCACAGGGCTTTGTAGGCGGCCAGCACGCCTAGCGGAAAATACAGGGGCATCGTTGGAACCCACGGCATCAGGAACCGCCTTTCTGGCGCGGCAACGGCCAGCATTCCGACAATTAGATTGGTCATCTCCGCGGTCAGAAACACGCCGATAAGTGCGTAGAAGAACCAATCTGACAAAAGTGGATCAAATGGGCCGGGCAGGCCCAATGACGCTAACCAAAACAGCCATAGGACCGGTGCCAATAGAAACTGACCAATCGTGCCCAGAAAGAACGCCTGAACGCCAAGAAATCGCTTGAGCCCAATGTCGTTCAGCAGACGCAGCGGTGCGCGCATGTGCACGAGATAGGTCACCATGAACCCCTTCAGCCAGCGTGAGCGTTGTTTGACCCAGGGCCAGGCGCGAAAGTTCGCCTCTTCATAGGTGGTGGTATCGACCATCTCGGTCCGGTATCCCGCACGGCTAAGACGTACGCCCAAATCTGCATCTTCGGTCACGTTGTGGGCATCCCAGCCGCCAAGCTCCAGCAGTTTGTCTCGGCGGAAAAAGAAAGTTGTGCCACCCAACGGCACGACCAGACCCAGGTTCGAAATGCCCTGCAAAATG
Organism: Ruegeria atlantica; assembly: GCF_013032505.1. Lineage (GTDB taxonomy): Bacteria > Pseudomonadota > Alphaproteobacteria > Rhodobacterales > Rhodobacteraceae > Ruegeria > Ruegeria atlantica_F. The sequence goes on along the minus strand of NZ_WQCG01000001.1, from coordinate 654,210 downwards.
ATCCGAAACCAACTGCTGTACTCGATTGTAAAGCAGCGTGACCGCCAATTGGTGCGCGGGTTGTAATAATCCAGAACGCCTTGCAGGCACACGACGTCCTCGCTGGCCCGCGAGAAATGTCGGACCACCCGTTCGATCTGATCCGGTTGCGGTGCGTCTTCGGCATCCCAAACCCCCAGAATGTCGCCTCGGCAAAAATCCAATGCATAGTTCATTGCGCGAGGCTTGGTCGTCAGGCCGTTCAGTTCGGGAACTTCCACAGTTCTGATCCAGCTGGGCAACTCCACCCGACTTACTGTCGCCCGCGTGACCTCATCCGAGGCTTCCAAAACCAGTATGACATCCAATAACGCCTTTGGGTACGTCAGGCGTTGAAGCCGCTTGATCAAAGCGCCAGCTATTTCTCTTTCTTTGTACAGGGGTACCATCACTGAAACGCGAGGTAGCCGCAGTGGAACAGGCTCGGGATTTTGGCACCGTTGACGAGTTCTCATGAGGTACGAGACTAGGCCAGCTATCCTCAAAGCCATGAACAGAAGCAGCGAAGCCACGGCAGTGGTCAGCAGAACAGACAACCCGATCAGAGGAAACGCCGCAAAAAAGCAAAGAAGTCCTGCAATCGCAACTATAGGACCCACGCGCGCTGTTGGTGTCCAGGACCGACAGCTCTGATCTTCGTCGACCCGAGCTTCTGCGCCTTGGGCCAAAGTTTCCGAAAATGCGTCGGCGATTGCGTGATCAATCTGACTGGTTGACGCAAGTACTGGTGAGACCGTGTGTTCAGTGTGGGACAGGGCGGCGCGAACAGCGGCAAAACGGTCCGGATTCGCGGTCGCGATAAGCAGGATGGGGCCGATACGTCGCCACGGGATAACGTTATGCTTTAGCCAAAACTCGACCGGTTTGATGTTACATAAAGTCCGAGTGGGTGGTGTGTCTTCCAGATCGACAACTTGCAGGTTGGTCTGCTCGGACAAGGCGTCCATGACGTTCTGACGGCTGATCCATCCCTCTCCAACAAGGATCTCGCCTAAGGGGGCCTGTTGCCTAGATTGCAGATGCAGCGCTTTTTCCAACTGCGCAGGGGTAATACACCCGCGTTCTATCAAACAGGTTCCGAGGGGCTTCCGCTCCCGAACGGAAATCGGCGCGGCGCGCGCGAAATGCTGCAGGTTTAGTTCGACCATTAAAAAACCCTGACGCGGTGATCCCGGCGTCAGGGTTGCTCATTCATGGTTAACAGCGCGTTAACACTAAACGATCAGGCAGTTAAGCCTGTGCTTTCTTACCCGCCATTGCCTCGGCAAAGCGTTCGAACAGATAAAAGCTGTCCTGAGGGCCAGGCGAGGCTTCGGGGTGGTACTGCACCGAATAGACCGGACGACCCGACATCCGAATGCCGCAGTTCGAGCCGTCAAACAGCGAGCGATGCGTTTCGACAACGCCATCCGGCAGAGTTTGCGCGTCCACCGCAAAACCGTGGTTCATCGAGGTGATCTCGACCTTGCCGGTATCCAGATCCTTGACCGGGTGGTTTGCGCCGTGGTGGCCGTGGTTCATTTTCACGGTCTGACCGCCCAGAGCCAGCGCCAGCATCTGGTGCCCGAGGCAAATGCCAAAGACGGGCAGGTCGGTTGTGTCCAGAACCTCTTTAATCATCGGTACGGCGTATTCACCGGTGGCTGCGGGGTCGCCGGGGCCGTTCGACAGAAACACGCCATCAGGATTATGGGCCAACACCTCGGTGGCAGTCGCCGTTGCAGGCAGAACCGTGACATCGCAACCAGCCGAGGCGAGGCAGCGCAGGATATTGCGCTTTGCGCCAAAATCGACGGCGACAACTTTGTGCGCCGGAGCCTCCTGCGGTTTGTAGCCATCCGGCCAGGCCCACCGCATCTCGTTCCAGCGATAGCTTTGAGCGCAGGTCACATCTTTGGCCAGGTCCATGCCTTCCAGGCCGGCAAAGCCGCGTGCGGCTGCAACCAGAGCCTCGATGTCGAAATTGCCATCCGGGTCATGCGCCAGCGCCACATGAGGTGCACCTTGCTGACGAATGGCGCGGGTCAGGCGGCGCGTATCCACGCCACCGATGGCAATACGTCCGCGCCGAGCCAGCCAGTCCTTCAGTTCCTCGGCTGAGCGCCAGTTAGATGGTTCGGTGGGGTCCCATTTGACGACCATTCCGGCAGCTACGGGATCGCTGGTCTCGTCATCCTCGGGGTTCACGCCAACGTTGCCGATATGTGGGAAAGTGAAGGTCACGATCTGTCCAGCATAGGAGGGGTCGGTCATGATTTCCTGATAACCGGTCATGGCCGTGTTAAAGCACAACTCGGCGACGGTCTGACCGGTGGCGCCGAAGCCCATACCGTAGAACAATGTACCGTCGGCCAATGCCAGACATGCGGTGGGCTTGGACGGGGCGTTCTGGGCCATTGCGCGACTCTCCTACAAGGTAAACCGGCGCATAACTAAGGGGGTTGTACGCTCGGGTCAAGTCTGTTCAATTTTTGGGCTATCGTTTTAAATCAATGTGTTAGCTATGTTCGCCCCCTGTTGTGTCGCGCTTTTTGTTTCGATATGGTCGGGGTTCCTTTGCCATGGGGATGGACAGAACATATGGATATGCGATCAAGGGTGAACACAGCCCTTAAGCAAGCGATGAAAGACAAGGACGCCGAGCGCTTGTCGACGCTGCGCCTGATTAACGCTGCGATCAAGGACCGTGACATCGCGTCGCGTGCGTCTGACAACGAAGAAGCCAAAGGCTGCGGTGACGCAGAGGTGCTTGAGATTCTTGGCAAAATGACCAAGCAACGCAAGGAAAGCGCCCGTGCCTATGAAGAAGGCGGTCGGCTGGACTTGGCCGAGCGGGAACTACGCGAGGTCGACGTTATCGAGGAATTCCTGCCCAAGCAGTTGGACGATGACGAGGTCAGCAAAGCGATTCAAACCGCAATCACGGCCACAGGCGCTGGGTCGATCCGCGATATGGGCAAAGTGATGGGCGAGTTGAAAACCCGTTACACCGGTCAAATGGATTTCGGTAAGGTCGGCCCGATGGTCAAAGACCAGCTTTGCGCCGGTGCAAGCGGCGGCTGCTAAGTCCTTTTCTTTTGCCAAAAGCTAAGGCTGCGCGACGGGTTCGCGCAGTTTTTTTGTGAGCTCATCATAGAGCGTAATCCGTTCTTCCTCAGACAGAAACGCACCGATTTCAACCTCGCGACCATCTCCGGTCAGCGTGACATAGTTTGGGACCGGGCCGCCGCGCTCGTGCATTTCGGGGCGCGCCCAATAGCGGTTACAGGACCATTCCTGCTGCCCCCGCTGCGGGTGATGCTGCACCAGGCGCGCCTGCGTGCCGGTCAAAGTAAACACCTCGAAGATGCTGCGGGCCCGGTAATTTGACTGGATTGCCAGCCACAGGCCTAGAACCGTGAGCAACATGAACGGTAGCAAGCCCCACAACAAAACCGAGCCCAGCACTGCCATGAGGGGGATCAAACCAAACAAGAAGACTGCGAACACAACGCGCATCGCCCAGCGTGGAGGCAGAGAGTTATGCGGCCACAGGCGCAACTCTTGTTCGGAATTTGACGTTTGATTCCATCGGTAGGGCATGATGCGAAAATAGCGCAACACCTGCGTGTGTCTAACAGGAAAGATCAGATGACGTGACCGACTCTGGCCCAGGACAGCGCGTCGTCCAGCCTATCGTCGCCCCAGAAAACCTCGCCGCGCACGACCATGCTGGGAGCGCCGAATACACCCAGCTTAGTGGCCTGTTCGGTTTCGGTCTCAAGCGCCGAGATCGTGTCCGGGCTGCGCGCGCGGGCAATGGTCAGTCGCGGGTCTTGCTGGCACCGATGCAAGGCTTCTGACAGCGCGGTTTCGCTGCCTGCTTCGATTCCTTCTTCGAACCAGATGCGATACAGGTTTTGGGTGAAAGATTTGCCCCAACCGTCTGACATGCCCAGCACGGCCACCTGGTTGGCCAGCGCGAGATCCGAGATCGGGTAGGGCGCAGGAAGCGTGGCGTGCAGGTGGTACTTGGCCGCTCGCCGTTCGATATCCCGCCACATGTATGCGGATTTGATGGGTTTGCCGGAAAAGGGAATGTTCTTCTGCTCGGACATCACTGTCCGCACATTGAAAGGCCGCCAATTCACGGTGGCGTCATGCTCATCGCACCAGTCATCCAAACGCATAATCGTCAGGAAGCTGTATGTGCTTCCGATGGAATACCAAAAATCAATTTCAGGCATCTGTTCACTCCGATCTCAGAGTTTCAGGACATATGATACCCTAATTCGGACAGATTATCGAACGCGTCCGGAAATGGCGTTGCGAACCCGCCAAAACTGGTTGCCCTATATCAGGGCTTTTTCGATAGGTTTCACAGGTTGTGGCGCAACGCCGAATTCGGTCATCTGACGTAAGTCGATCTCGATGGTCCGACACAGGGCCGAGATCGGGACGTCGGTGACATCCCCTTCAAACGGATCTTCCATCGACGCACTGACGCGTTCGGTGACAAAGAAGATCCAGCAGACCAGTGCCCCTACGGGCGCAAATGTCAGCCAATCAAAGATCACAAGCTGCCACACAGAGAAATCTGTTCCGGCGACAACCGATCGCTCGTCGTTGAATGCCAATGGGAGCATGAAGATGAAGATCCAACTGAAAACCCGTCCGACTTCGGCAACCTGTCTGGGAAACGGCGTGTTTTTGATGCGCTCGCACTGACCCTGCGTAGTCGTAAACCGGGCGAGACGGTCCATCAGGGCGACGTGCCAAAACGGATCAATGCGATGGTTGCGCGCCAACTCTGCTATCTTTTCGCCCTGAAGAAACATCAGATAGGCCGCCCGATTGCTCTTGCCCTCAAGCCTTGGCAAGTCGCATTGCAACTGGTGTTCCCGCCAGCAGTCGGGGTTTTGATGCAGTTCGGCGTAGTCGGAAATAGGCTTGTGCCCAAACATCCACGGGCGTCGGCTGCGTCCTGTCGGAGAAGGTTGGCGCAGCTGAAATGCCAGCATATTGAGCCAAGCGATGTGACGTTCGATCAGTTCGTTGCGCAGCGCAGGATCAATTGGTGTACCGTCGGGCAGTACCAAATTGCTGATGGTGTTGCCCCAATCCCGGCTGGCGTTGACGATCTCGCCCCAGATGCTGCGCGCCTCGGACCATCGCCCAAAGGCTGAGGTATTCTTGAAGCCAAGAAAGAATGCCACAGCCAGTCCTAGCATGGTGACGGGTGGACTAGGGTTCGAGATCAGCTCGATTGTGGTGAGTTCGTCTGCCAGTACAACCAGCAATGACCATGTCAGCACGATGCAGATAAAGCCAAAGGAGCCTTTGACCATCTGTCGTACAGTAATTCCATCGTGAAGGATCATGACCGATCAGGTCCTGCGCAATTTGTGATTGCAAGACAGTCTAACGGCTTATTCTCGGGCAAGTCTATGCCAGCGCTGTTTTAATCCGGAGGTCTGAAAAATGAAAAGCCCCGCGTTTGCGGGGCTTTCCAGATAGTGTTTTGCAGGGTTTAGTGGGCGTGGCCCTTGTCCCAGTCTTCCTGCTTTGGCAGCTGCTCGAACGTGTGTTCGGGCGGCGGGGTAGGCAGGGTCCATTCCAGCGTGTCCGCGTATTCGTTCCACGGGTTCGGACGTGTTTCTTTCGCGCCGCGCAGCAGGGCGTAGATCACGATGCCGAAGAACAGCAGGAACGAAGCGAAAGAGATGAACGCACCAATCGACGATACAAAGTTCCACTGAGCGAATGCCTCGGGGTAGTCGATGTAACGACGCGGCATGCCCTGACGGCCCAGGAAGTGCTGCGGGAAGAAGGTCAGGTTGGCGCCGATGAAGAACAGCCAGAAGTGAACCTTGCCCCAGAATTCCGAGTACTGACGACCTGTCATTTTCGAGAAGTAGAAGTACACGCCCGCGAAGATCGCAAAGACCGCACCCAAGCTCATCACGTAGTGGAAGTGCGCAACCACGTAGTAGGTGTCGTGGTAAGCACGGTCCACACCAGCCTGCGACAGTACAACGCCGGTCACACCACCAACGGTGAACAGGAACAGGAAGCCGAAAGCGAACAGCATCGGCGTCTTGAACTCGATTGAACCGCCCCACATGGTCGCGATCCACGAGAAGACCTTAACCCCTGTCGGAACCGCGATGACCATCGTGGCCAGCATGAAGTAGGCCTGCTGACGCAGCGACATGCCAACGGTGTACATGTGGTGCGCCCATACGACGAAGCCCAGAACACCGATCGCGATGATCGCCCAGACCATCGGCAGGTAACCGAAGATCGGCTTCCGCGCGAAGGTCGCAATCACGTGGCTGATGATGCCGAAGCCGGGCAGGATCACGATGTACACTTCCGGGTGGCCAAAGAACCACAGGATGTGCTGATACAGAATCGGATCGCCGCCACCGGCCGGATCAAAGAAGGTGAAACCAAAGTTGCGGTCCATCAGCAACATGGTGATCGCGCCTGCCAGAACCGGCAGTGACAGCAGAATCAGCCACGAGGTGACGAAGATCGACCAGCTGAACAGCGGCACCTTGAACAGGGTCATGCCTGGGGCGCGCATGTTCAGGAAGGTGGTGATCATGTTGATCGCGCCGAGGATCGAGGAGGCGCCCGATACGTGCACGGCGAAGATCGCAAGGTCCATGGACATGCCGCCCTCGGTCGTGGACAGCGGTGGGTAGAGAACCCAGCCAACGCCCGAACCAAGCTGGTCGTTACCACCGGGGCTCAGCAGCGAAGCCACGCCCAGCGAGGTACCAGCGACGTACAGCCAGAAGGACAGGTTGTTCATCCGCGGGAACGCCATATCCGGCGCGCCGATCTGCAACGGCATGAAATAGTTGCCAAATCCGCCGAAAAGGGCAGGGATGACCACGAAGAACATCATCAGAACACCATGGTAGGTGATCATAACGTTCCACAGGTGTCCGTTGGGGGTACATGGGTCGGCCATAAAGCCTTCTAGGCACATGTACTGAACACCGGGGTGCATCAGCTCGAGCCGCATGTAGACGGTCATCATAACCGAGATCAGACCGGCGAGTGCCGAGACGATCAGGTAGAGAATCCCGATGTCCTTGTGGTTGGTCGACATGAACCAGCGCTGGAAAAAGCTGCGCTGGTCTTCATGGTCGTGACCATGAATGGCTGCGTCTGCCATTATAGGTGCCTCCTGTTGCAACTACACCGCGCAGTCGGACCTCTCCAACGCGCGGGATTCCTGCTGGTTTTAGATTGCGGGGGGGCGACCTTCAATGGTCGAGTTTGATCTGGATCAAGAATAATTGTCGCGGGCAGGAGGGCGACCCGAGAAATTTTCACCAAATTCCGGTCTGATCTGGGTATCTGCGCCGCAATTTCAAGGGGACGGCGGCGAATTGCGTTCCCCGCTTGACCCGGGCCCGGGTGCGCCGCAGAACTGTCGGCAATACCGCAATCGGAGAACTGAAATGACTTCCTATGATCCCGAAAACATCTTTGCCAAGATATTGCGCGGAGAAATCCCTTCGACCCGCGTCTACGAAGATGACGACACGCTGGCCTTCATGGATGTTATGCCGCGTGCGGACGGGCATCTTCTGGTGATCCCCAAAACTCCGTGCCGCAACATCCTGGATGCTTCGCCGGAACAACTGGCGGCGGTTACGGCAACGGTTCAGAAACTGGCTAAGGCGGTTGTCGCTGCGTTCGATGCGGATGGGGTCACGATCCAGCAGTTCAATGAAGCCGCAGGAGGGCAGGAGGTCTTCCATCTGCATTTCCACGTCCTGCCGCGCCATGATGGCGTCGCGGTGCGCGCACCCGGCACGATGGGTGATTTCGAGCTGATTGCCCAGCATGCCGAAAAGATAAAAGCTGCGCTGAACTGATCGACTGGTAATTACTTCGAGTGCGACCCCAAGCACTCGCTATGGTCGCCAAATGCATGAAGCACGGCGCAGACATGGTCGTGCTTCCCGTCGCAAGCTTTGGAAATTCGGGTCAGTTCCTCCTCGAGGCTTCGCAGCCGGGCAATGCGATCCCGGAGGTCGGCCAGTTGCTTTTCGGCGATTTCATGCGCTCGGTTAAGATCGCCGCCAGACGCGCCTTCCAAGGACAGCAAACCCTCGACATCGGCCAACGGCAATCCCAGATCGCGGCAATGGCGTATGAAAAGTAGCCGATGTAACGCAGTGTCATCATATCGGCGTTGATTACCTGCTGTTCGGTCCGGGCGCGGCAACAGCCCTTTTTCTTCGTAAAACCGAATTGTCGGAACCTTGACCCGAGTTCGGCGCGACAGATCTCCAATCGAGTACATATTTTTCCTCAAGGCTCTTGAACCTCTAGTTACTAGAGGAATTACATGCGGTGTGCAGTCGTAAATAGGAACACAGAAACAAGATGGCACATGATCATTCTCACAAAGGGCACAGCCACGCACACCATCACATTGACCCCAAGGCCGGGGATGCGCGTGTAATATGGGCCATTGCCGTCAACATGTTCCTGACACTGGCGCAAGTTATCGGCGGCATTTTTTCTGGATCATTAGCGCTGATTGCCGATGCCCTGCATAATTTCTCAGACGCCATCGCACTGGTCATCGCCTTTTTCGCGCGCAAAATCGCGCGCCGCCCGGCCGATCCGCGCATGAGCTTTGGCTATGGTCGGGCGGAGGTCGTCGCCGCGTTGGTCAATTACACCACTTTGATCGTTTTATCGGTGTACCTGTTCTACGAAGGTGTGATGCGGTTTTTTGAACCCGAGCCAGTAAATGGCTGGATGGTGGTCTGGATCGCTGCTCTGGCGTTGATCGTGGACCTTGTCACCGCGGCGCTTACCTACACGATGGCCAAGGATAGCATGAACATTCGGGCGGCTTTTCTGCACAACGTCGCGGATGCTCTGGGATCGGTGGCCGTTATCGTCGCCGGTACGGCCGTGATCCTGTTCAATTGGACATGGGTCGACCCCGCCGTGACGATCCTGATCTCGGTTTACATCCTGTGGCATGTCAAAAGCGAAATTGGCGAAACGATCCGCGTTCTGATGATGGCTGCCCCCCCCGACCTGGACCCGGAAGAGGTTGCCTCGGCAATCGAAGATGCACCCGGAGTGTCAGGGGTGCACCATATTCACCTGTGGAGCATGCAAGAGCGACAACCTGCGCTGACCGCCCACCTGGTCGTGGATGCAACCGTCTGGGCCGACGCTGAAGGGGTGCGGTCCCGCGTCAAACAATCGCTCCGCGATCAGTTCGGCATCGGCCATGCCACATTAGAGATCGAGCAGGCGCACCGTGCCTGTTGCGGGCCATCTCGCTTTGGGCATATAGAAGAGAAGCTTTAGAGCAGAATGCGAATTGCCGCTCCGATTTGGGGTCGGAACGGCAGACTCGTTAACAAAAAATTTTCCGACTTCTCAGGATGACCCAAGATCACCGGTTAACACACCACTCACTCTAAGAACGGTAAGATCATACTACCCGCAATCACGCGTGATGTATCCATTTGAGTGAGTTTTTCGTTAATTCGCCCTATTTGAACTGTAGCCATTGGGAAATTTTGGCTCAGTACGGAAACAGAGGGGGTAAGATTTGTGGGATTGTTAACAAGGCACTAACTCTGAACGATTCGCTTGTGCCGACTCAGGCTCTATCGAGGGCAAAAACCTCTGAGAAGGTTTTCCGCAAAGCCGCGTCCACGTCCACAATTGTGACAGGCAACCCCAGATCGACAAGCGATGTGACACCATGTTCGGTGATGCCGCAGGGTACGATGCCCGAAAAATGTTCGAGGTCAGGTTCGACATTGATCGAGATGCCATGGAAGCTAACCCACTTACGCAGGCGCAATCCGATCGCTGCAACTTTGTCCTCGGCGGGTAGGCCGGATGCCGTCAGCGGTTTGTCATTGCGCCGCACCCAAACACCAACGCGCCCGTCGCGGATCTCGCCAGTTACGTTGAACTCGGCAAGCGCCGCGATCACCCATTCTTCCAGTTGTTGGACGAACCGGCGCACATCCTTGCCGCGTTTGTTCAGGTCCAACATCACATAGGCCACGCGCTGACCGGGGCCATGATAGGTATATTCACCACCTCGTTTGGCCTCATAAACCGGAAAGCGATCTGGATCGGTCAGATCTTCAATCCGGGCCGAGGTGCCGGCGGTGTAAAGGGGCGGATGCTCCAGCAGCCAGACACACTCATCCGCTTCACCGGCCGCGATTGCGGCCACGCGCGCCTCCATGAAGGCGACGGCGTCGTTGTAATCGGTCAGCCCGTCAGTGATCTTCCATTCCATGGGGGCTCCTTACCGCCGGGGCAGCGCGAAGAAAAGAGGTCACGCAGCTTCGGTCAGGCACCGTTGCAATAGGTTCGAGTAGGTTTCGCCCCCCTGTGCACCGGTCACCAGATACTTGCCCGCAAACACCATCGACGGGACGCCCGAAATGCCGCGGCTGGTCCAGAACTGCTGTTTTTCGCGAACTGGCGCGACGTGATCGCCCGAATCCAGAGCCGCACGGGCGGCGTCCCGGTCCAACCCCGCTGCTTGGGCAGCATCAAGCAGAACCTCGGCCTGGGACACATCCTGCTGATTGGTAAAGTAAGCTGCGAACAGAGCCATCTTCAACGGATGCTGGCGGCCTTGCGTTTCGGCCCAGTCCAGCAGTTGATGTGCCGCAAAAGTATTCACCATTCGACTGTCGTCATCGAAGTTGAACGTAAAGCCAAGCTCGGCGCCGGTCCGGGTCAGTCGGTCGCGAGCGTGCTGGCTCTGCTCGGCCGTGGATCCGTATTTCTCCATGATATGTTCGCGCAGGTTTTGACCCTCAGAGGGCATATCAGGGTTCAACTCAAAGGGATGCCACCTGAGGTTGGCCAGCACGTTTTGTTCTTTCAAAGCTATGTCCAACTGTCGGAAGCCCACGATGCACCAAGGGCATACAACGTCTGAGACGATATCGATTTGGACAATCGGACGGGGATCTGGCGCGGTCATGGGCGGGCTCCGAGCAAAGGTACATAAAACTCTGTCTGTAATACAGATATGGGCGGCAAAGCGGAATTCAAACCGGCGCGTTTTTTGCCTCTTCACATCCTGTTCGCCACCGTCTATACGGCCCCCTACCAAGTCATTGGCAGTGCGGTCGTGGCGGAATTGGTAGACGCGCAGCGTTGAGGTCGCTGTGGGGTAACTCCCGTGGAAGTTCGAGTCTTCTCGACCGCACCATTAATCAACCAAAACTATCGATCAGTCAGCGCATCTGCCGTGTAGAGTTGCACCAGTCGGCGTTGGAATGGCCGCATCACTATTTCCTGTCTCGCACGCGCGGATCGGGATGTGTATGAGTGGGGCAAGAATATTTGGGAAGAGTAGTATGTCTCAGTCGATCACCGTATTCACGACGATGAAGAACGAAGGCCCGTATATGTTGGAATGGGTCGCGTTTCACAAATCGATTGGGATCGACCACTTTGTGATTTTCACGAACGACTGTGACGACGGAACGGACAAGATTGCTGCCAGATTGCAAGAACTTGGCCTGGCCACTCATGTCAGCAACGAAGTGAAAGAGGGGGGCAACCCACAGCACCAGATGCTGCGCCGCGCGCGCCGCCAGCCTAAGGTCAAAGAGGCCGATTGGCTGTTGTGTCTGGATGTAGATGAATTTTGGAATATCCGTTGTGGCGACAACGGATTCCATGACCTGATTTCAGAGGTTGAGCAAAGGGCAGGGCAACCGGTTGATGCGATATCCCTTGCGTGGAAACTGTTTGGAAGTTCCGGAAACATCAGTTTCGAAGACAGACCGGTGACCGAGGTGTTCTCGATGAGCGATCAGGAGTTTCCCTATCACTCAGGCCGCGCCTTTGGCCTGAAAACGTTGTTCCGTAATAATGGCAAGTTCACCCGGTTTGGTCCGCATCGCCCGAAGGGATTTGAAGAGGAACAAGCACCCAATATCGCCTGGTCAGATGCCGGTGGCAAACTGTTCCCGGCCGACAAGGTTGGTTGGCGGGCGTGGCGCGGATTCGACCACTCCTTGGGGCGCATTCATCATTATTCGGTCCGGTCCATGGATGGCTTCTTGGTCAAGCGTGACCGGGGCCGCACAAACCACATCAAAGTGGATCAGGGGCAAGCTTATTGGAAGGACATGAACGTAAATAAAGAGTCTGACCAAACCATTCTGCCCGCCGCACACCGGGCCGCGCCCTTGTTGGCCGAATTGAAAGCGGATCAAGAGCTTAAAGAACTGCACGTTCAGGCCTGCGACTGGCATCGGGCCAAAGTGTCCGAAATCAAGATGCGACCGGAATGGGTGGATTTTCGTGTCTGGCTTGCCGATAACCTTATCTGATCAACATGGCTGAAGATCTTTCCAAAGAGCAGCTGAAACCGGAACACCCTGATCGCAAGACGGGGTATGAGCGTATTTTGACCGACCCCGCGCCTCCGTGGTTTGTCGAGTTGTATCCGGGTGGCGATGGCACCGGTTTCTTTCAAAAGCTGGAACGCCACTCGATCCTGTTCCATCAGCGCTATGCCACGCGGCTGGTGGTCAGCTTTGACAATATCGCGAATGCCAATGACCTGTCTTTCGCGCGCGAACCGTGGGGCTGGAAATTTTTTCGCGACGAAGGTTGGTCCCATATGGGCGTCTTCGCCCGCACCAAAGCGTGGTATCGCGACCCCGAGATTATTTCATATTTCGAAGGCAAGGTCGCCGAGGGTTTCTTTGATCGGTTCGATCAGGTGGTTTTTGCGGGCGCGTCGATGGGCGGTTTTGGCGCTTTGACATTTTCATCGCTTGTGCCCGGAGCCAATGTGATCGCTTTCAATCCTCAGACGACGTTGGATGAACGGCTGGTCCCCTGGGAGACCAGGTACCGCTTCGGCCGCGTTCAGGATTGGGATCTGCCGATGAGCGACGCGGCCCAGACAGTTCATGCCGCTGGCAAGGCGTATGTCTTTTATGACCCGTTCTTCGATCTGGACCGACAGCAAGTTCAGCGTTTGCAGGGCGACAACGTGATGTTGCTGAAGACTTGGTTTTCAAACCATTTCGCGGCGCCCATGCTGCGCAAGCTGGATATCCTTAAGCCCGTGATGCTGGGGGCTATGGACGGCTCACTGGATACGGTTGGGTATTACAAGATGATGCGCGCCCGACGTCGCCTGCCTATGTATATTCGGGGGATTGAGGCCATCGGGAGCGAGCGACATCCCGACTTGGTGCGGCGTGCCCGACAAAGGTTCCGCCGACTGCGCCGACAGGCAATGGCCGAGAAAGAAAGGGACGCCTCGTGAGCAGTGCCAAAGGCGTGTTTGTAGGTCAGCGTAAAGATCGTATGGGCGCGCGGTTGCTGATGATGCTGACCTGTATCCGGCTCGCCGAAGATTTTGATACGACCTACCGGGTTAACTGGTTCCCGCAAGGGGCAGACGCGCCTGAGCTTGACCAGCCGCAAGAATTGTTCGCGCAGGGCTGGATGGATGACCATTTCCTTAGTCCTAAAGAGTTCGACGCTTTTTCAACGAATTCCTTGCCGATCTGGTCCTTCCAAAATGACTCATCGCCTGATCGCCTGATCGAACATCTGAATGCGGGACGATCTGTGATTGTCGAGGAAGGCTTCGAAGTTTTGGCTTTCCCTTGGGAAGATATCGAGGCCATCCGGCCCCGGTATCGCGACTTTATTCATCGGGTCGGGTTCACCGAAGAAATACGCGAAGTCATGGATTGTGCGGATGCCAAGCTGTCAGGTCAGGGTGTATCGGCCTATCACATCCGCCGCGGCGATATCCTGAACGGGTTGCCGTGGAAGCACACGACATGGCCTGCAAAGATTGAACCCGAAGAATTGTATGAAGCGCATCTGGAGAAGAACGCCGACAAAACGGCCATCATGTTCTCGGACCAGCCCGAGTTGATCACACGGTTTCAGAAACGGTTCCCGAAACTGCTGCAGATGGGTGACATTGCCGATGTCTCGGGGATGACGCGTGCAAAGCGGGATTTTCTTGAACTTTATGCTATGTCGCGGGCAGAGCAGGTGGTTGCTCCCGTCATCTCTGCTTTTTCCATGGCAGCCGCGCGGATTTCAGGGCAGCAGCGTAAAGTCTTTCGGGATGTGTTGACAGATGATGAGATCTCTTACGCGAATGAAGCCTCTATAGCGCGGCTGAGAAAGGGGGGCAGTGGCTTTTTAAATGCCTCCGAAGCGGCACATATTTATTCCAAAGCGTTGTTTCATATGAACCGCTTGGATTCGGATGACAGAACAGACGAGGCATTGAACATTGCCGCCGAACTGTTGGACAACGGCGCAGACAACGCTTTTCTTCCTCTTCTTCAAGCGCTTAACCTGTTTTACGCAGGTAAGTGGGATGATGCTTCGGATATGGTCGACTCGGCATTGCAAAATCCCAATATCTGGCCGGAAGACTATGCTGTTTGCAGCGCTCTGAAAGCTGCAGCTCTTGGCGAGAAACGAAAGCGCTGGCAGGCGGCGCAGGCATTCAGCCGAGCGTTCTGGGCCAAACCAATAAGACCGGATGTTTTGGTTTTTGGGTCACGCGTCGTGTATCGGGATCAGATTGCATTGCGACTGTTTCCTCCGACTGACTGGTCATTGCAAAAAGTGATCCGCAGACCTTGGTTCAATTTCAACTCTCATGTCGCGCAGCGCAAGGTATTGGTACGGTTGCCCTGCAATTTCGATTTTCTTCTGTTGGATTGGTCGGAGCTGTCGCTGGATCAGAAAGCTCGCAGACTGTTTGACAACCAACCGCGCCTAAAACAGTTGCATGACGGCCTTACTCGGATGACCGACATGCCGGATACCGATCCGCGCGTTAGAAGTTTCAGCGCCAAGCTGGAGGCGCATTTGGGCGAAATTTCGAACGCGGCGGCCATTGATATAACACGCAAGGTCTTGTCAGAAGTACCCGACAACCCACTTTACCACAAACGGTTGTCCGATTTGTACCAGGCTGAAGGTGACACGACAGCTGCTCGGATCACAATGGCCGACGCACTTGCTTGCGATCCTGGAAACGCCTTTTTGGTTTTTGCTACGGGGCAGATGCTGGAAAAGAATGGTGCCGTTGAGCAGGGGCAAAGCCAAATCATTCAGGCGGCAGAGATTGACGACGATACTGCCGCCATTCAGGGCGAGGCAGGCCGTTTACTTTTGCAACGCGGGGAAAAGGAAGCCGCTCGTGGGTTTCTTCAAAAAGCTCATGATTTATGTCCCAAGTTCAAGCGGTTTTCAAACCAACTTAAACGGGCAGGCGGCTGAATCACGCGGATTTCCCCTTGGTAGTTCCGCGAAATCAACGTAATTTGCGGGCAAACTCCCAATGATCCCGACGCGTTCCGGGCAAAAACAACGAACAGGGCAGTCAGTCATGGCCGATCAGGATCCTCGATACATCAGTATCACTCCGATGAAGAATGAAGGCCCGTTTGTGCTGGAATGGGTGGCCCATAACCGTGCGATTGGTATCGACCAGATGGTGGTGATGACCAACGACTGCAGCGACGGCACAGATGCCTTGTTGCAACGGCTGCATGACATGGGTGTCCTGATCCATGTCGACAACAACTCGCGCCGTAAAACCAGCCCCCAGAAACGCGCCTACAGAACTTTTCTGAAGATGGAGGTTGCGCGCCCGCAGGATTGGGTCGTGGTGATCGACGCCGACGAACACATCAACGTCAAGGCCGGTGATCATACTCTGCGGGCTTTGACCGATGCCATTCCTGACGCCAAGACGATCTCAATGACTTGGCGGTTGTTCGGCAATGCAGGCGTTGTACGGTATGAAGACCGGTTCTTGTCGGATCAGTTCCGACAGGCTGCCCGTGAAAAGACTTACCGGCCGCCGCAGGCATGGGGCTTCAAGACCATGTTTCAGCGGGAGATTTGGGATGGATTGGGCGTTCATCGTCCCAAAAAACCGACCGTCGAGACCATTGAAGAATGTCATTGGTACAACGGATCAGGCCAACTGATGCCTGAACGATACTACGAAAAAAGCTGGCGATCGGCCCGTGACTCGGTCGGGTATGAGTTCGTGCAGGTCAATCACTACGCGCTGAAGTCCTGCGAAAGCTATCTGGTCAAAAAGATGCGCGGTCGGGCTCACCATTTGGGGGAAAGCTTGGGTTTGGAATACTGGAATATGATGAACCAGAACGCCGAGACGAATACCTCGATCGACGTGGTTTTGGATCGTAAACGTGGATTTTACTATGAAATGCTCTCTGACCCCGAGGTCGCGCGCCTTCATCATGCGTCTTGCGATCTTCACCGCCAACAGATCGCGCAATTGCGTGAAGTGCCCGAGATGCAGGACCTAATGCAGCAGATGACCGCTGAATTTACGGCCAATCAGCAGGCGTAATACGAAACGGTTCGGGGACAGGAGCTGAGAAATGCTTTGGCTGCATATGGGGATGCCCAAAACGGGCACAACTGCCTTGCAGGGGTTTTTGCGCCGAAACCATGCAGTGATGGACGAAATCGGCCTGCACTATATGGAAACAGGCCGGCGCAGGCTGGAAGGTAGTAGTCGGCTCGCCATAAGTCACAACATTGTCGCCTTTCACATCAACCAAAGCGCTGATCCGATGGATCCGTTTCGGTCCGATATGACCACCGAATATGACGCCCATGCGGATAAGACCTGTGTTGTCTCGTCTGAGATGTTCTATGGCTGCAATCTGAACCGGTTGGCCGAGGTTTTCGCCGATATTCCTTCACGTGATCTGACGATCACCTACTACTGCCGCCGTTATTCGGATTTCTTCGAGGCGGATTACAAGCAGCGGGCCAAAGCGGGGCGGCTGGCCCATGGTGGGTCCGAATATATCCGTCAGCAACTTGATCTTATTCGCAACCACCCAGAGCGGTTGAGTTTTTCAGCCAAGCTGGCTGAAATTCGTACAGCTTTTCCCGGTGTCACTATTGCTCCACTTTTGTACGAACGCTCTGGCATGGTGCGGGGCAACGTTGTCGATGATTTCCTGTCGCGGATCGGTACGCCATTGGCCGAGGAACTTGCCGGCGGGGGCGTGTCCAACCCTTCGCATTCCCGCGCGGCCAGCGAAGCTTTTGGCGTCGTATCTCGCGCTCTAGGACGCAAGAAAAGCCGCCAGTTGCGTCGAACTTTTGTCGATGATCCCGTCATGGTGCGTCGAAATGATGTGCTGGAACCCGATGAGCGCGCTTGGCTGGACGAATTCCTGGCCCAGCAGGATACAGCCTTTCAGCACGAATTTTTTCCGGAACGGCCTGAACTGTTCGCCCCGAAAAAGCTAAGCGATGAGGACAAAATGTTCCGTCGGGACACGGCTGAAGAATATGAGGCTTTGCGAAAAGCCTCTGAGATTGTGTTTCGGTTGGCTTTGGACAACTGATCGTTATTCCTGAACGGCGATTTCCTGACGCTGTTTTCCTGTCGTCTTGTCAAAAATCAGGATTCGGTTGTCATCGGTCACGACCGCGTACCAGTTGCTGCCGATCGTTACAGCCTGTGCTTTAGCCCCGTTCGGAAGTTCGATTTGATCGGGCAGGGTGGGGGTTCTGTCCGATAGCCGGATGACAATCAGTGCGAATGTCAATAGAACCCCGCCAATCATCACCGCGGTCAGCAGCATGACCATACGCCGCAGCAATCGAAGCTGCGGTGTTTCCTGCGGTTCTTGGGGTTCGGAAGGGACAGTCATGGGCACCCGCCAGATTGAATTTCAAATCGCGGCCGATCCGCCGCCCCGCCTTGATAAGGCGCTTTCGCGGGATGTACCAGCGGATGAAAACCTGTCGCGTACGCGCCTGACACGGCTGATCGAGAATGGCGAGGTGACAATCGACGATGTCGAAATTCGGGACCCCAAGGCCAAAGTGACGGAAGGGGCGTCCGTGTCCATCACCGTCGCTGAGGCTGAGGAGAGCCATATAGGCCCCGAGGACATCCCTCTGGAAGTTGTCTATGAGGATGCGGATCTGATTGTCATCAACAAACCGGCGGGTATGGTCGTGCACCCCGCGCCGGGCTCGCCCAACGGAACGCTGGTCAATGCGCTGCTGCATCACTGTGGAGCGGACCTATCCGGTGTGGGAGGCGTCAAACGCCCCGGCATCGTGCACCGCATTGATAAAGAAACCAGCGGTTTGCTGGTTGTCGCCAAATCTGACGCGGCCCATCACGGCTTGGCAGCGCAGTTCGAGGCGCACAGCGTCGAACGCTATTACCGCGCGATTTGTTATGGCGTACCAGACGCCAATGATCCGCGACTGCGCGGTATCAAGGGTGTCAGCTTTGAACCAGGCAATATCATGCGCCTGACGACGCAGTTGGCGCGACACAAAACCGACCGGCAGAAACAAGCAGTTCTTTTCCACGGTGGTCGGCATGCGGTCACTCGGGCGCGGCTGGTCGAGACATTTGGCAACCCGGCAGGCATCGCGCTGATTGAATGTTGGTTGGAAACCGGCCGGACGCACCAGATCCGTGTGCATATGGCACATGCCGGGCATGGTCTGGTTGGTGATCCGGTGTATGGCGGTAAACGCAAACTTGCGGCAAAGGCTTTTAGTGCGACAACTTCCGAGGCTGTCCGCGACTTTCCACGACAGGCACTACATGCTGCAGTTCTGGGCTTTGAGCACCCCGTGACGGGTGAAAAACTTCGGTTTGAGGCTGAATTGCCAAATGATATGGAAATTCTGATTGAACAATTGCGCGCGCCGCTGACATAATACGCAAACATACGTGAGTAACGCGTTCTTAGCTTTCCTTTATCAATCGTTAATTTCAAACTGTTAACGGTACCTCTTGAATGGATCGGGACTTGCTCCCATATCCCATGTTAACGATGTAAACATTTGTCGGAGGGACATGAATCATGGCAAATTACGCAAATCTCCCCGCGCCGACGCCCGAGGGCGGCCTGAACCGCTATATGCAGGAAATTCGCAAATTCCCGCTGCTTGAGCCGGAAGAAGAGTACATGCTCGCAAAGCGTTGGGTGGAAGAGCAAGATACTGAAGCTGCACATAAAATGGTCACTTCGCACCTGCGTCTGGCGGCCAAGATCGCTATGGGATATCGCGGCTATGGCCTGCCACAGGCCGAGGTAATTTCCGAGGCTAATGTGGGCTTGATGCAAGCTGTTAAAAAGTTCGACCCTGAGAAAGGTTTCCGGCTGGCGACCTATGCGATGTGGTGGATTCGTGCCTCGATTCAGGAGTATGTCCTGAGATCGTGGTCGATGGTCAAACTAGGCACCACATCTGCGCAGAAGAAGCTGTTCTTTAACCTGCGCAAGGCCAAGGCCCGTATTGGCGCGCTTGAAGAAGGCGACCTGCGTCCTGAGAACGTCAAAAAGATCGCTGAAGATCTGGGCGTGACCGAGGATGAAGTCATCAGCATGAACCGCCGTATGTCCGGTGGTGATGCCTCGCTGAACGCGACCGTCGGGTCCGAGGGCGAGGGCACCATGCAATGGCAGGACTGGCTTGAGGACGAAGATGCCGATCAGGCCGGCGATTACGAAGCTCGCGACGAGCTTGACGCCCGGCGCGAGCTTCTGGCCGCTGCGTTGGATGTCCTGAATGATCGGGAAAAGGACATCCTCACTCAGCGCCGTCTGATGGATCAGCCCGTCACATTGGAAGAGCTCAGTACCCAATATAACGTTAGCCGCGAGCGCATTCGGCAGATCGAGGTCCGTGCCTTTGAGAAGCTGCAGAAAAAGATGCGCGAACTTGCCCGTGAAAAGGGTATGCTTGGGACCGTCTGACCCTATTATTCAGCCCGCCATAACGGCGGGCTGATTTTCTTTACGCGAAGATGAAACTGTCTTCGGTTAGATGGCCAGGCCAAACGCCCGTCAGGACAATACTATCGCCGCCGTCCAGCTCGATCGTGGTTCTGAACAACTCGCCCGAGATGTCGTCTTCGATGTCATCGAAACCGGTTATCCCGTCATAGCCAGACAGGTCGATCTTGTCTTTGCCGATCTTGAAATCGACGATCCAATCGTCGCCATCGCCGTTTTCAATGACAAACATGTCTTTGCCACGTCCGCCGAACATGATGTCATCATCGGCGCCGCCGTCGATCACATCGGCCCCTCTGCCGCCAAAGATCGTATCCTCGCCTTCATCACCACGTAGGGTGTCTTTGCCTCGCCCGCCAAAGATCACGTCGTGCCCGGCGCCTCCAAGCGCGACATCATTGCCTCGGCCGGTATTGATGACATCATTTCCGCCGCCACCATGCACAAAGTCCTGGCCGCGCCCGGTGAAGTAGAACTCGTCCGAGTCGTCGCCAAGGATGAAATCGGTGTTCTTTTGGCCCAGAATGTCCGTTACGGACACGGGCAGCAAAACACCGTTCAGAACGTGAATGATCCCGTTGGTCGCACCAATATCCGTGGCGATGATTCCGGGATCAGCGACGCCGTCATCCGCATCGCCCAGGCTTGGGGGGGCGCTTTGCAGGTTCAGTTCAACGGATGAACCTTGCAGCGTTTCAATCGGTGCGCCATCTCCAAAGCTGGCCACCGCGGCCAGATCGAATTCTCCATTCACGACGTGGTACTTCAGAACCTCTGTTAGCAGGGGGATAGGGTCCCCGCCGCCCAGAAGGGTCAGCGCTTTGACGATATGCCCCAGTGCGCCGGCTTCGTCCGATCCGGTATAGCCAAGTGCCTGAGCAAGCCCAATGAAAGCCGCATCGGTTGGAGCGAATACGGTAAGGCTGGCCTCGGGATCATTTAGTGCCCCGTCCAAGCCGGCGGCAACCACGGCCTCGCGCAAAATATCAAAATCTCCGTTGTTGTCATCGAACGAGCCGAGGGCTCCGCTCATCAACACGGTGCCTGTTATTGTCTCTGTCGGTGTTGACATGTCTGGTAATCTCCCACCCAGTTGGTCACAACATCAATCCCGGGTGCAAAAGCGGACAATGCCGACATCCCGGTGACATAGTTGCTACGGCGCAGACAATGAAAAGGATCAAGAAATTCTCAGCTTTGCTTTTATTGCAACCTAACAAACACCACGAACCCCCTGACTTTAAAGCAGTTCCCTGTTAAAGACGGCACAACCCAGCAAAAGATGAGAGGGCGGTATGCAGCAACCGGTTCAATGGGGCGTATTAGGCGCCGCGAAATTTGCAAGACAGTATATGGCACCGGCAATTCACGCTGCAGAAGGCGCGCGGTTGGCTGGCCTTGCCACGTCGGATATGGCCAAGGCTGAGCCGTTTCAGCAGTTTTGCCCGGATCTGACGACCTATGGCAGCTATGACGCCCTTTTAGCGGACCCAAAGATAGATGCGGTCTACATCCCGCTGCCCAATCACCTGCATGTTGAATGGAGCCTCAAGGCACTGGACGCCGGAAAACACGTTCTGTGTGAAAAGCCGATTACCATGTCCACGCCCGAGTTTGATACGCTGATCGAAAAGAGGGATCAGACTGGTTTGTTGGCGGCCGAGGCGTACATGATCGTGCACCACCCGCAGTGGCAGTTTGTGCGCAAGCTGATAGCGGATGGGGCCATTGGGAAGCTCGTGCATGTGACAGGCGCGTTCAGTTTTGACAATCGCGCAGATACCGGAAACATCCGTAACCGGGCCGAAACTGGCGGCGGCGGGCTGCGTGATATCGGCGTTTATGTGATCGGCAGTGCCCGCTTCGCGACCGGACAGGAACCGGTTTCGGTGCAATCGGCAATCCGCTGGGAAGACGGCATTGATGCCTTCACCGAAATACGCGCGCAATTCCCCGATTTCACCTATTCCAGCTATGTCTCGATCCGAATGCACCCTCATCAAGAAATGGTGTTTCATGGCGAGGGCGGTGTGATCCGCCTGACTGCGCCGTTCAACGCGCGAGTTTTTGGAGAGGCGCGGGTGGAACTGCACCGCCCAGGATTGGAAGTTCAGGTCACGCGCTTCCCCGGCGACGATCACTATAAGCTTCAGGTCGAGGCATTTTGCCGGTCGGTTCGTGATGGGGCTGATTATCCATGCCCGCTGGAATTCTCGAAGGGTACGCAGGCAATGATTGACAGGGTGTTCGAGGGCGCAGTCGCGCTCTGACTTGCCACGCGGCGGCAGGCTCGCGTAATCTGACTGTTACCTGATCAGGAGCGAGACGATGGCAGGCGGCTGGGCGCGCGATGGTGCGGTGAGTGAACAGATTGAGGCGTCCATTACGGACGAATTGGCCCGGATGCAGGCGCAAAAGCGGCCCGTAGGTGAAAGCCTGACGCACTGCGCCGAATGTGAAGAGCCTATTCCGGAAAAGCGGCGCGCCGCTATTCCCGGGGTGAAGTTGTGTCTGGATTGCCAGCAGGAACGGGACGGGGCTTTCAAAGCCCGTTCCGGCATCAATCGCCGTGGTTCAAAAGACAGTCAGTTGAAGTAAGCGGGGCATAGGGATGCCCGACGCCACAGAGAAACAACCACTCTTGCAAAACGGGTTGGTTCTTGGATTTCTGGCGGCGTTTCTGTGGGGCACGCACAGTGTCATTGTCCGGTATCTGACCAGCGATTTAGGCGGATTGCAGATCGCGGTCTCGCGCCTCTTCATTGCTGCACTGGCCATCTATTGCATGTTGCGCGTGATGCGCGTTCCGGTCTCAATCCAACTGAGCGACTGGAATTTTCGCCTTGCCGTTCTTTCGACCGTCGTAAACTACATTCTGTTTCATATCGGGTTAGAACATACCGGCGCAGCCAACGCTATGGTGCTCGAAAACACGGCGCCGTTCTTTGTGCTGGTTTTCCTGTACTTTTTTGCCGACACAGCCGTTACTCGTACAGATTTCCTCGCCACTGGCTTGGCGATTTTGGGCGTGTTTTTAACTGTTTACCAGGATTTTCAAGGGGGCGGGGAACCTCTGTTCGGGGACCTGCTTGAAATCGGAGCGGGCCTAAGCTGGGCCGTGTTCCTGATCTCAAGCAGCCGTGCCATGCGGACCTCGGAATCGACCGGCGAACGTTTGAACTTCCTCTTCGGAATATTCATTTGTTCGGGCGTGCTTTTGATGCCGCTTGCCGCGTTCGCATTGCAGGTCCCAACGGTCAACGACGTGGTCTTCCTGATCCTGCTTGGGGTGCTGCCTACCGCCCTTGCTTACTATCTGTGGTATGAGGCTGCGGCGCGGGTCTCGACCCTGACAGCGACGTTGATGTTTGCCGCATCCGTGGTGTTCACATTCATCAACTCGGCCCTTTTTCTGGGGGCCGCAATCACACCGATCGCGGCCCTTGGGGCAGTGTTTATCGTGGCCGCCGTCTTCCTGACGACCAAGAGCCAAAAGTGATTAATCTTCCATAGCTTCCAGCTCGTCGATAAAGCCGGAAATCATCGACAGACCTTTGTCCCAGAATTTCGGGTCGCTGGCGTCCAGCCCGAATGGTTCAAGTAGTTCTTTGTGGTGCTTAGACCCACCGGCACGCAGCATTTCGAAATACTTGTCCTCGAAACCCTCCGATCCATTTGCGTAAACCGAATAAAGTGCGTTCACCAAGCCGTCGCCGAATGCGTACGCATAAACGTAGAAGGGTGAGTGGACGAAGTGCGGGATATAGGCCCAGAAGGTCTCGTACCCATCCATGAATTCAAATGCGGGCCCAAGGCTTTCTGCCTGAACGCTCATCCACAGGGCGTTGATGTCGTCCGGGGTCAGCTCGCCTTCGCGACGGGCGGCGTGCAGTTTGCATTCGAAGTCGTAGAAGGCGATTTGTCGGACAACTGTGTTGATCATGTCCTCGACCTTACCGGCCAGCAGCACTTTGCGCTGTTCGGGGGTTTCGGCCTTGTCCAACATCTTGCGGAAGGTCAGCATTTCGCCGAACACCGATGCCGTCTCGGCAAGCGTAAGCGGGGTCGATGACAGCATCTCGCCCTGATCGGCAGCCAGGACCTGATGCACGCCGTGGCCCAGCTCATGCGCAAGGGTCATCACATCGCGCGGTTTGCCGAGGTAGTTGAGCATCACATAGGGGTGCACCTCGGTGACGGTCGGGTGCGCAAATGCGCCGGGCGCCTTGCCGGGCTTCACGGCCGCGTCGATCCAGCCTTTGCTGAAGAATGGCGCCGCTATTTCGCCCATGCGTGGGTCGAACGCATTGTAGGCGTCCATGACCGTGTTTTCGGCCTCGTCCCAGCCAACGATGCGGGTGTCTTCCATCGGCAGAGGAGCGTTACGATCCCAGACCTGCATGACATCCAGACCCAGCCATTTGCGTTTCAGCTCGTAGTAGCGATGGCTGAGCTTGGGGTAGGCGGCCACGACCGCCTCGCGCAGGGCTTCGACAACTTCGGGTTCCACGTCATTAGAAAGGTGACGACCGGTCTGAGCGGTCGGCATGTTGCGCCAGCGGTCGACGATTTCCTTTTCCTTGGCCTGCGTGTTGTGGACGCGGGCAAAGGTCTTGATGTTGTCTTGAAACACATTGGCCAACTCGCGCGAGGCGGCTTCGCGTTTGGCGCGATCCTGTTCCGTCAGCAGGTTCAGGGTGCCTTCGATATTCAGCTCTTCGCCATCTACGGTGAAAGTCAGGCCAGCAATGGTCTCGTCGAACAACCGCTCCCACGCGTCGCCCACAACGCCGAGATCGTGGAGGAATTTCTCAAGCTCGTCAGACAGTTGATAGGGTTTCATCGCGCGGATGCGGCGGAAAACCGGCTCGTAACGCGCCAGATCAGCGTTTGCCTCAAAATGGGCCTTCAACACGTCATCGTCGATGCGGTTGATTTCCAGCGTGAAGAATACCAGCGGGGTAGTGAAGATGGTGATCTTTTCCTGCATATCTGACAGGAATTTGGCGCGCTCGGCATCTGTGGTCAGCTGATAGTACCGCAAACCTGCAAACGACATGATGCGTCCGGCGATGGCATTGATTTTCTCATTTCGCAGGACGCAGTTCAGCAGACCCGCAGCATCAAGATCGGCCAGCTTGCCTTCGTAGTCTTCGGCAAACGAAGCACATTCCTTTTCCAGCCAGCCCAGATCTCGCGACAGTTCGGGCGCGTCCTCTGAGGCGTAAAGATCGGTCAGATCCCATTCCGGCAGATTGCCCAGATTGTCGGCACCTCCGACTGCATTTGCGTCACGGACGGGAAAGGGAAGGTCGCGCATGGATCACCTCGATAATAGCTTTCGCCAACATCTAGGCGCGCAGGGCGGGGATCACAAGCGGTGCTTCGTTGTGTTCACGAAGACAGAGCTGGTTCCTGCACCGCATCAGGCAACGCGGCCTTGAAATGAGCGGCCAGCTGGTCAAAGACCGGCCCGCGCACGTCGGGCGCTTCCATCAGAACTTCGTGTTCACCATTTGGGATTTCGACCAGGGTGCCACTAGGCCAATTCGCCATTCGGGCGCGAATGGCCTTGCGGTCGACAATCTGTTCATGGCTGCCCAGAAAGGTCAGGCAAGGCGTTTTCGGTGCTGTCTGTTCCATCAACCAGGCGCATTCATCCAGTGCCTCGCGCAGCCAGATTGTAGAAGGCGCACCAAGCGCCAGTTCGGGCTGTGCAGCCAGTTGATCCTTCATCATCCGGAACATGTCCGGATCGCGAGTCAGTACATTCCCCTCGAACGGTTGGGAGGCCACATAGCTTTCCAAGGACGTCGTCGGTGGTGTTTTTTCCCCCAACCCGATCCGCGGTCCCCAATAGGCTGTCAGACGGCTGAGCGGTTTCATGATCGGCGTAAAGAAAATGCCCCACATCGGTCCGGTAAAGGCGCAGGCGGCAAAGCAGTTCTTTTCCAAAGCCGCGCGCATACCGATTGCCCCGCCCATAGAATGTCCGATTACGAACCACGGTTTCGGTAGGTTCAGTTCGCTCGCCAGTTCCAGTGTTACCTGAACGTCTTGCTGATAATCCGTGAACTGCTCGACATGGCCTACGCGTGGATCATCCAGCAGCCGGTCAGCCAAGCCCTGGCCGCGCCAGTCAACGGCCAGAAAGGCAAATCCGCGCTCCATAAACTCGGCCGCGCAATCGCCATATTTTTCGATGTATTCAGTGCGGCCGGGGAACATCATCACCGTGCCGCATGCGTCGCCTCCGGGCAGCCAGTGGCCGACCCGAATGCGCGTATTGTCCGCTGTGTTCAGCCAATGAGCCTGACCACCGGCGGGGACGCCGGCCATGTCTGCAAAGAAAGGGGCCGGCGACAGATCCATCAGGCCAGTGCCGATGCCAGTTGCATGGCAACGCCCATGTCGCCATCCACGGTCAGCTTACCCGACATGAATGCGCCGGTAGGGTTCAACTCACCGCTGAGGATCTGCTCGAACGTGTCTGCGTCCGCGCTCATGGTGACGTCCGTTTCTTCATCACTGACGCGCGCGCCGCTTGCGTCCAGAACGATCGAGCCCAGATCGGCGATGGCAAATTTTGCCGACGCGCTAAAATCGCCACCCGACAGTTTTTCGTTCAGCGCGGCTGCGGCTTTTTCCAAGGTGTCGCTCATGATTCTCCTCACTATGTTTGTGCGCCGGGAATGGACATCCACGGGCGCTGCGCTACACTGAACGTTGTTATGAGCATTGCAAGCACCAATCTCAAAGGTATCGTCGCGGCAACAGCGCTGCTAGTCACGTTTTCCCTCCCTTCTTTTGCACAAACTGCGGATTCAAGGGATGAGGAACAGCTATTACTGCAATTGTCGCAGGCAACCCCCGAACAGGCGATTAACATTGACCGCCAGCTCAAGGCATTGTGGGCACAGTCTGGCTCAGCCTCGGCGGATCTGTTGCTGGAACGGGGACGCGAAGCGCTGGAGGACGGGGACTCGCTGGCCGCAATCCAGCATCTGACGGCCCTTACCGATCATGCGCCGCAATTTGCCGAGGCTTGGCATGTGCGGGCCTCGGCCTTTTTTGGCATCGAACGCTTCGGTATGGCTGCGGCCGACTTGGAATACGCTCTGACGTTGAACCCCAACAATTACGAGGCCATCTACGGATTGGGCCTGATTTTTGAAATTGTCGATCGACCCGACAAGGCGCTGCAAGCCTATAAGCGTGCTTTGGCTATACATCCCCACCATGAAGAAGTAACCAAT
The DNA here is from genome assembly GCF_013032505.1 of Ruegeria atlantica. Classification (GTDB taxonomy): domain Bacteria; phylum Pseudomonadota; class Alphaproteobacteria; order Rhodobacterales; family Rhodobacteraceae; genus Ruegeria; species Ruegeria atlantica_F. The sequence continues at coordinate 627,068 of NZ_WQCG01000001.1, read as the reverse complement.
GCCGTGAATCGACTGAAGCCCCGGGTCGAGGGCTCGGCCCTCTAACAAGCCGGGGCAGGGGGCAAAGGTGAGCGGGTCATCCCGAATCGTGGCCGTACTTGGCCCAACGAACACAGGTAAAACCCATTACGCGATCGAGCGGATGCTGGGGCACCGGACAGGCGTGATCGGCCTTCCGCTGCGTCTGCTGGCGCGTGAGGTCTATGACAAGATAGTTGCGATCCGGGGACCGTCTGTTGTCGCTCTGGTCACGGGCGAAGAAAGGATCGTTCCGCCGCGCGCGCAATATTGGGTCTGCACGGTTGAGGCGATGCCCGAAGGCATGGGTGCGGATTTTGTGGCGATCGACGAGATCCAGCTTTGTGCCGACCCTGAGCGTGGTCACGTGTTTACCGACCGTCTGCTGCGATCGCGTGGCACGAGTGAGACATTGTTTCTGGGCGCTGACACCATGCGCGGGCCTATTGCAGCGCTGGTGCCAGAAGCGCAGTTTGTGCGGCGCGATCGCATGTCGCAGCTGGTCTACTCCGGCTCGAAAAAGATCAGCCGCATGCCCGCGCGCAGCGCAATCGTCGGATTTTCGGTCGACAACGTCTATGCCATTGCCGAACTGCTGCGTCGCCAAAAAGGCGGCGCAGCGGTGGTCATGGGGGCGCTCAGCCCGCGCACCCGGAATGCTCAGGTGGAATTGTATCAAAACGGTGAGGTTGACTATCTGGTTGCCACTGATGCCATCGGGATGGGGCTGAACCTAGATGTGAACCACGTGGCGTTTTCGTCTCTGACCAAGTTTGACGGCCGGCGTATGCGGCTTCTGGCACCCAATGAACTGGCCCAGATCGCAGGCCGGGCAGGGCGCGGGATGTCTGATGGCACGTTCGGTGTGACGGGTGAAGCCCCACCGCTGGACGAAGGGGTCGCGCAGGCGATCATGGACAGCCGGTTCACGCCGATGAAAAAGCTGAATTGGCGGAATGCCGCTTTGCGGTTTGGCTCGATTGAGGCCCTCATCGACTCGTTGGAAGTCGGTCCCGACAGCGAACATCTGATCAAAGCGCGGCCCGCAGACGACCTGAACGCACTGAAATCGCTGTCTCAGGACGCCGAGGTCATCGCCCGCGCAAGCGATGGCCCGTCCGTCCGATTGTTATGGGATGTGTGCCGAATCCCCGATTTTCGCGGTATCAGCCACGCGGAACACGCTAGCCTGCTCGAGGTGATCTATGGTCATCTGCATGAACGCGGCACGATCCCTGATGACTTCATGGCGCGGCAAATCCGCCGCATCGACAAAACAGACGGGGATATTGATGCGCTGTCCAAAAGGTTGGCATATATTCGCACCTGGACATATGTTGCGCAACGAAACGGATGGGTGCGTGACGAATCACATTGGCGCGCGGAAACGCGCACTGTAGAAGACAGCCTGTCAGACGCTCTTCACGATCGTTTGACTCAAAGATTTGTGGACCGGCGCACATCTGTGTTGCTGCGCCGGCTCAAACAGAAGGAGGCCCTTTTGGCCGAAGTAAATGACAAGGGTGAAGTGACCGTCGAAGGAGAATTCGTCGGTCGTCTGGAAGGTTTCCGGTTTACACCGGACAAAAGCGCGCAAGGAACCGAAGCGAAAGCTCTGAAATCGGCCTCTTTGCAAGCACTCGCGCCGCAATTCCATCTGCGTGCCGATCGCTTCTATAACGCGCCCGATACCGAAATTGATTTTACCGATCAGGGTGGCCTGATGTGGGGCGAATATGCTGTCGGCAAACTGGTTGCCGGCGCAGAACCCCTCAAGCCGTTGGTCGAGGTTTTTGTGGATGAGGCTGCAGGCCCGGATGTTGAGCAGAAAGTGCAGCGCCGTTTGCAGCACTTCATCGACCGCAAGGTTGCAGCGTTGTTTGAGCCGCTGCTTAACCTGTCGCGCGATGAAGAACTGTCCGGCCTGGCCAAGGGCTTTGCCTTCCGTATGGTCGAAGCGTTGGGCGTTCTGCCACGCGCGCAAGTTGCGCAAGAGGTCAAGGATCTGGATCAGGATGCCCGCGGTGCCTTGCGCAAACACGGTATTCGGTTCGGCCAGTTCACCATTTTCATGCCTCTTTTGTTGAAACCCGCGCCGACGCGATTGCGTCTGGTTCTTTGGGCGTTGGTGCAGGGCTTGCAGGAATTCCCCGAAGCACCGCCTCCGGGTTTGGTCACCGTTCCTGTCGCCAAGGACGCGCCGCAAGGCTACGACACCATGTGCGGCTACCGCGATGCCGGTGAACGTTCGATCCGGATCGACATGCTGGAGCGGCTGGCAGATATGCTACGCGCCGAAGACAGCCGGGGTGGTTTTGAGGCCAAGCCTGACATGCTGTCGATCACCGGCATGACGCTGGAGCAGTTTGCGGATCTGATGCAGGGGCTGGGCTATAAGGCCGAGCGCGGTGAGCGCGAAAAGGTCAAACCTGCACCCGCGGAAGTCAACACGCCTGCGACTGAGCCGTCGGAACAGGCTACCGCGGAAGAAACCCCGGCGCCGGAGGCCGCAACCGAAGAAGTCGTCGTGACCGCCGAGGCGTCAGCCGAGGCCACGGATACGGAATCGACAACCGAACCTGTTTCAGAGGAACCCGAGGTCGAGGTGTTCTTTACATTCACCTGGGGACGTCAGCGTCAGGCCAACCGTGGTCCGCGTCGTGAACAGCGGCAAGGGCAGGGCGGCAAAGGCAAACCGCGCGGCAAACCTCAGGACGGTCGCGGTAAGCCGCAAGGCAAGAAGGGTGGCAAACCGCAGGGTGGTAAGACATTCTCGTCCCGTCCTCCCCGGAAGGAAAAGGCGATCGATCCCGATAACCCGTTTGCAGCAGCGCTCATGGGTTTGAAAGACGGCAACTGATCCGTCATGGCCGAGGCCAAGCTGCGGATCGATAAGTGGTTGTGGCAGGCGCGGTTCTTCAAGACCCGCAGCCTGGCCGCCAAGCAGGTCAGCGGCGGTCATGTACGACTGAACGGAACCCGGGTTTTGAAACCGGCGCAGGCCGTCGGACCCGGTGACGTTCTAACATTCCCCCAGGGTCGTATCGTACGCGTTGTGCGGGTCGAGGCTCTGGGTGTCAGACGCGGTCCAGCCACGGAAGCGCAAACACTGTTTGCGGATTTGACAGAAAAACAGGACGCCCCTCCTAAAAATCCGGGGTTTGAGGGAAAGGGTCGTCCAACAAAGAAGGATCGGCGCGCGCTTGATCTTTCTCGCCCTCGGAATGGCGAGTTACCTTGAAGCCAAGCTCGGTCTGGATTAGCTAAACGCCATATCTGAATGGGATTCTGACTATGACCTATGTCGTCACGGACAACTGTATCGGCTGCAAATACACCGACTGCGTTGAGGTGTGCCCGGTGGACTGTTTTTATGAGGGCGAGAATACGCTGGTCATCCATCCCGATGAATGCATTGACTGCGGTGTATGTGAGCCGGAATGCCCGGCAGACGCTATTCGTCCGGACACCGAACCGGGTATGGATCAATGGGTGGAATTTAACCGAAAATACGCGGAAGAATGGCCTGTGATCGTGACAAAGAAAGACCCGCTCCCTGAGGCAGAAGAACGCGACGGGGAAGAGGGCAAGCTTGAGAAGTACTTCATCGCCGCACCCGGCGAGGGTGGTTAAGCGATTCGCTTGTTGAACTTAACTGTTCAGACACACGTTAGCCTTCTATGTATCTGAGAAGTATTGATTTTCTCGACGCAGCTAGGGGGCGGCCTTTCGGGTGTCGCATTTTTGTGATATACTCAGAAGCTGAATGATGAATGAGATGGGGATGACTCCGTAAGTATGTACGCTTTGGAGTTCTAATTTTATGACAAACTTGCCGCCTGACCGGGCCCGATGCTGGCGCGGTTTGTGGCGTATTTTTGTCTGTGCCTCGCTCTCGAAACCAAGGATGAACCTGTATGTCTAAGTCGAAAAAGCTTGAGTTCCGCCCGAACGATTACGTTGTCTACCCCGCCCATGGTGTGGGCCAGATCATCTCGATCGAAGAGCAGGAAGTCGCGGGATACTCGCTCGAGCTGTTCGTCATTTCTTTTGAAAAAGACAAGATGACCCTGCGGGTACCGACCAACAAGGTCACCGAATCGGGTCTGCGCTCGTTGAGTTCGCCCGACGTCATCAGTCAGGCGATGAAAACGCTCAAAGGTAAGGCCAAGGTCAAACGCGCGATGTGGTCGCGTCGGGCGCAGGAATATGAGCAAAAGATCAACTCAGGCGATCTGATCTCGATCGCCGAAGTGGTCCGTGACCTGCACCGCACCGACGATCAGCGCGAGCAAAGCTATTCCGAGCGTCAGTTGTACGAAGCAGCGCTGGAACGCCTGACCCGCGAAGTCGCCGCTGTTTCCGGTGCTGGCGAAGTCTCTGCAGCCAAGCAGGTTGATGAGGTTCTGACCTCGCGCGCAGCTGCTGCATAATCGCCAGGAATGCCGTTTTTCAGGCCGCTCCCGAAAGGGAGCGGCTTTTTCATTTTTGACGGCTTGGTCAAAACCCCGTTTGCGGCTAATTTTCCAGCAGGAAGAGGCGCGTAGATGGCGAACGTAAAGCAGGCAGTCAAATATCTGTATATCGGGCACGACCCGATTTCGGTCTGGTTTCGATACGGGTTGATCCTGTTTGACGCGATCACCATCGTTTTCTTTGTCGGTACAGCAAATGGCGAACATGGCCTCGGTTTCACCGTTGCTAGCCTGATCATCGGGTTCTTTATTGTGCTGGATTTTTCGGCGCGGATGTGGATCTCGAAAGATCGTTGGAAACTGCTACGTCAAGTCTACACGCTGGCCGACATCGTCGTCATCGTCTCGTTGTTCCTTGATCTGTTCCTGCCGTGGAACCTGGCATTCCTGCGGATTTTGCGGGCTTTGCGCCTTATCCACTCCTACCACCTGCTGAGGGACTTGCGGCGGGACAGCGATTTTTTCCGCACGCATGAGGACGCCGTGATCGCGGCGATAAACTTGTTGGTTTTCGTGTTTGCCACTTCGACGGCCGTACTAGTCTTTTTCATCCCCGAAAACAGCCCGCATGCTTATGTCGATGCGCTATATTTCACTATGGCGACCCTGACCACGACCGGGTTCGGGGACATCACGCTGGCGACGCCGGCGGGCAAGCTGTTCTCGGTCTTCATTATGATCGTTGGTGTGGCCCTGTTTGTCCGCTTGGCTCAGGCAATTTTCATGCCCCAAAAAGTGCGTCACAAGTGTTCGAATTGCGGCCTGTATCGGCACGATCCGGACGCGGTGCATTGCAAGCATTGCGGCGAAACACTGCGGATCGAAACAGGCGGAACGACTTAGAGAGTTGCGGCCAGGGCCATCAGGAACGCAAGCTCTGATATTTGTTGCGATGCTCCCAGAACGTCCCCTGTCTGTCCTTTAATCTTGGCTTTGGCGATCAAAGCTAGAACTCCAACTGTCAGAGCCGAAAAAACTGTTGGTACCAGCGCACTTGGTCCAATCAGCAGCAGAGACAAGACGACCGCGAGACCACAGCCTATCGCTGCAGTCTCGGCCTTTGGGCCGCCGACCGAATGGCTCAACCCGTTGTTTCTGGCGTTCGGTAGTGTTGCCATTAGTATTGGCATGACTGCACGCGAGATGACGCAGGCCGCCAGAATACCTGTGAAGGCGTTGGCCGACAAAAGCGCGGCGATCAGCGCGACGCGCAGCAGTTGGCTGAAGATAAGGGTAAGAACGCCGTAGGCGCCGATATAGCTGTCCTTCATGATTTCAAGGCGCCGTTCCGTGGAAAACCCGCCCCAGAACCCATCGGCCGTGTCTGCAAGCCCGTCTTCGTGCATAGCCCCCGTGGTGATCACAAGCACAGTCACCAGAATAACGGCGCAGGCGAGTGCAGGCAGGCCGGTTGCGCTTGCTATCCAACCAAAGACACAGGCCAACAACCCAACTGACAGCCCCACCAGTGGAAACGCCCAGACCGCATTGGCTTGTCGCGCAAACAGGCGTTCTGGCAAACGTGGCATCGGCAGGCGCGTCAACAACACCAGCGACAGTGGAAAATCCCAAGCGGAAAAGAGTTTAGTGTCGTTTTTGTTCACTCCCGCGCCTTTCAGGGTCTTGTTGGATCGGACGCTTCGGTTAAACACACAGGACCACTCTGATGCAACGAGGCTTTCGATGCTGCCCGAACTAAAAGACCTGAATTCTCTTCGCGAGGCTCTGAGCAACGCTCCAGGACCGGATGGAACCGCGCTGCAAGGTGCTGCCGAGCGCAATGGACAACTGACCAAACCCCCCGGTGCTTTGGGCCGGCTCGAGGATTTGGCGATTTGGTATGCCGGCTGGCGCGGGGACGCCCGACCGCAGATCTCTGCTCCCCAAGTCATCGTGTTTGCGGGCAATCATGGCGTTACGGCGCAAGGTGTTTCCGCCTTTCCGCCAGAAGTAACCGTTCAAATGGTCATGAATTTTGAACATGGAGGCGCGGCGATTAATCAATTGGCCAAAGCCGCTGGTGCGACCATGAATGTGCACGCGCTGGATTTGAACCGACCCACGGCTGATTTCACCTCAGGCCCAGCTATGTCCGAGGACGAACTGCTCGCGGCGTTGCGCGTGGGTTGGACTGCCGTTGATCCAAGCGCCGACTTGCTGGTTGTCGGAGAGATGGGGATCGGCAACACCACCCCGGCGGCTGCCATCGCCTGCGCCCTGTTCGGGGGGGAGGCGACCGATTGGACCGGACGCGGCACAGGTGTTGATGACGCCGGTCTGGCCAACAAAACCCGTGTTGTGGCTGAAGGCGTCGCCTTGCATGCCGGTTCACGCGACGGGCTGGAAATCCTGCGCTGTCTGGGCGGGCGCGAAATCGCGGCTATGGCCGGAGCCATCGCAGCTGCGCGGGCGTTGCGCATTCCGGTCATTCTTGACGGCTTTATTTGTTCGGCGGCTGCAGCCTGTCTGGCAGGCGTGGCCGAAGGTGCCTTAGATCACACGGTCGCAGGCCACCAAAGCGCCGAAGGTGCCCACGCGGCCGTATTGGCCAAATTGGGTAAAGAGCCGCTGTTGAGCCTCGGATTGCGCCTGGGCGAAGCCTCTGGTGGGGCACTGGCCATCAATATCCTCAAAAGTGCCGTCGCGTGCCATTCCGGAATGGCGACATTTGCCGAAGCAGGTGTTTCGGACGGTTGATCGAACCGCCTGATCCGGCAAGACCGGGTCAGGCTGATTTCTTTGCGTGTTTCTCGGCCAGTTCCAACAGCTCGGTTTCCAGGTCTTTCTCAAGCTGCCGTGCCCGCTCGATGTACTTTTTGTTGTCAGCGGTTGGCATTCCGGGAATCCACAGCTCTGCCAGATCACGCACAGAGGCGCGGTCGTGGTGATAGAATGTCTGCTCGGCCTGCGCCGCCTCGTATTCGCTCAGACCTACGTTTTCTAAAACATAGCGGCCCGCTCGCAGCGATCCGTCGAACATCTCGCGGACAATGTCATCCGCCCCGGCCTGGTACAATTGGTAGACATGGGTGCGATCACGTGCGCGGGCCACGATATGCAAATCCGGTCGCTGACGCCGGGCAAAGCCAACCAACCGCGTGACCTGCTTGGGGTCATCCATCGCAGCGACCAGAACAGAAGCTTTTTCAAGCCCGGCGGCACGCAACAGTTCTGGCCGCGTGGGATCACCCAAAAAACCCTTGACGCCGAACCGCCGCATCAACTGGATTGTCTCGATATCGTGGTCCAGAACGACGGTTTTGAAGCCGCTGGCGCGAACAAGCCGATTAACGATCTGACCAAAACGACCAATCCCGGCGATTATCACAGGGCCTTTCTCGTCGATTTCATCAGGTTCGACTTCCGCGGCGCCTTCGCCCATTCGGCGCGACATCAGATCATAGATGATGAACAACAGCGGGGTGATCAGCATTGTCAGGGCGATGATCATCAGCAGTTTTTGCGACAAATCCGGTGGGATGACGTTTTGCTGCGTCGAGAAAGCCAACAGCACAAAGCCGAATTCGCCTGCCTGCGCCAGACCCAGTGTGAACAGCCAGTGATCCCGACCACGCAGCCGGAACGCGCGGCCGACCAAAAACAGGATGATGCCCTTTGCCAGTATGACCAGCAACGCAAGACCGATCAGATCAAGCGGGTCGTTGAAAAAGTAACCGACATCAATCCCAGCGCCGACCGTGATGAAGAACAGGCCTAAGAACAGGCCTTTGAATGGCTCAAGGTCGCTTTCCATTTCGTGGCGGAATTCCGAACTGGCCAGAACAACACCCGCAAGAAACGCGCCCAAAGCAGGAGACAGCCCAACAAGGGTCATCAGGAAGGAAATTCCCACGACGATCATCAATGCCAGCGCTGTGTACATTTCGCGCAGCCGGGTTGCGTGGATGAAGCGGAACAGTGGGCGCGTCAGGTAGATACCGGCCAGAATGACAAAGGCAACAGCGCCGATGGTGACCAGCGTAACAGCCCAGCCTGGCAAACCTTCGACCAGTGACAAGCTGTGATGGCCCGCGTCATGGAGTGCGTCCGCGCCGCGATCGATTGATCCGTCGCTTTCGATATGAGGCATGGCAGGCAGCGCCAATAACGGCAGCATCGCCAGAATAGGGATGACTGCGATGTCCTGTGTCAACAGGACCGAAAACGTCGCCCGCCCTCCATTTGTCTGCATCAACCCTTTTTCCGACAACGTCTGCAACACAATCGCTGTCGATGACAGAGATAAGGTTAACCCTACGGCCAGGGCGACCGACCATGGGTGGTTTGCATAAATGGCCACGGCGGCGATGACAGCGGTGGACAGCAACACCTGCAGACCGCCCAGTCCAAGAAGTCGGTCTCGCATGTCCCAAAGGGCGCGCGGTTCAAGCTCTAGTCCGATCAGGAACAGCATCATGACCACGCCGAATTCGGCCACGTGCTGCAGACTTTCAGTCTCGGCCCCCACAAGACCGAAGACAGGGCCGATGACGATGCCAGCGGCCAGATAACCCAGAACAGAACCTAACCCCAGACGTGCCGATAGGGGCACAGCGATCACGGCGGCAGCCAGATAGATCGAAGCCTGGTAAAGGAAATCGTCCATTTTTGTCCTCTCGGTCCGGTCAGGTGGGCAACGGCGCGTCGCGTTTAAGTTGGTCCATCACGATCTGGCTTTGAACCCGTGCCACCGCAGGATGCGGCAGTATCACCTGGTGAAGCAAGCGGTTGAGCGCGGAAAGATCGTCGCAATAGACGTGCAGCAGATAATCTGCCTCTCCGGTCATCGTCCAGGCGCTGGTGATTTCGGGGCGGGTGTTGACCATGCGAGCAAAGCTCTCGGATTGTTCCGGGCCATGAGTGCCCAAATGAACCTGTATGAAGCCTTGAACCTGCAAACCCAGCCTGAGCGGATCCAGCCGCGCGGCATAGCCGGTGATATAGCCCTCGGCCTCAAGCCGCTGACGGCGACGCCCGGCCTGGCTTGGTGACAAGTTCAGCATTTCACCCAATTGATGCGCGGTCAGATGTGCGTCCTTTTGCAAGGCAGACAGCAGACGCGTATCGGTGGAATCCAGCATATGCGGATTTTCTCCATATTCTTTAACAAATATGCGCGAATTGCGCATGTGATCATAGTTTACACGAAAACTATGCGCAGAAACAGCGCTTGGTAAGGCGTATTTTGGAATCAGCAAAGAAATTCCTGTTTTTACGGAGACGCGCCATGGGACCTTTCCCGCATAACGCCCCGAAATCTGTCATCAGCCCTGAAAACCCCGCCGGAACCGATGGGTTCGAATTTGTGGAATTCGCCCATCCTGAACCGCAGGAGTTGCGCGATCTTTTCGCCAAGATGGGTTTCGAACTGGTCGGACACCATAAGGACAATACTCTTGTTGAACTGTGGCAACAGGGCGACGTGACCTATATCCTGAATGCCGACCCCGAAAGCTTTGCCGCCAAGTTCGTGGAACAGCACGGCCCATGCGCACCGGCGATGGGCTGGCGCGTTGTGGACGCGCAGAAAGCTTATGAGCACGCTGTTTCCAAAGGTGCCGAGCCTTACGATGCGGCCGACAAAACCATGGACGTCCCGGCAATCAAAGGCATCGGCGGATCGCTGATCTATTTCATCGATCAGTATTACGAAACATCGCCTTACAATCACGAGTTCAACTGGACCACCCAGTCGAAACCGCGCGGTGACGGGTTCTATTACCTCGATCACCTGACCCACAATGTCTACAAGGGCAATATGGACAAGTGGTTCAAGTTCTACGAGGACTTGTTCAACTTCCGCGAAATCCGGTTCTTTGACATTCAGGGCAAGTTCACTGGCCTCTACAGCCGCGCACTGACGTCGCCATGCGGTCGTATCCGTATTCCTATCAACGAAGACCGGGGCGAAACCGGGCAGATCGTGTCTTACCTCAAGAAATACAAAGGTGAGGGCATTCAGCATATCGCAGTGGGTAGCGAAGACATCTACGCCTCGACCGATGCGATTGCGGAAAAAGGTCTGAAGTTTATGCCGGGGCCGAACCAGGCGTACTACGACATGTCCAAGGATCGGGTTGTGGATCATGATGAACCGCTGGACCGGATGATCAAGCACGGCATCCTGATTGATGGCGAAGGCGTTCTTGACGGCGGCGAGACACGTATCTTGTTGCAGATCTTCTCAAAAACCGTGATCGGTCCGATCTTTTTCGAGTTCATTCAACGCAAAGGCGATGATGGGTTTGGTGAAGGGAATTTTCAGGCCCTGTTCGAGTCCATCGAACGTGAACAAATCGAAAGCGGCGAAATTTCAGCTGCTTAATGAAGTAAGTTAAGCCGAAAATGGCGGTCAGGTTTATCCCTCGGCCGCCTTTTTCATACTTAGCTCCGCGGCATTTTCAGTGTCACGTTTCTGCCGCGCTTTTGGTACCGCAACTCGCTATCGCCAATGGCGATGACACTGCCGCCGTCCAGCCTGTCTCCGACTTTCAGCTTTTTGTATCGACCACTGGGTAACCGAACCAGGGCGCGTCGGTTGGCCGGCGTCCCGTAAACCCCGATCAGGTTCAGCTTGCGCAGGTTGATCGCGTTGTCGATGGTCGCCTGACGCGCCACCGAAGCGGTCGAAGGGATTTTGGGCGCCACAGTCTTTGGCTGGAATGAACCAGCCTCGTCCGAGTTTTGGTTGACCGCCGCCGTCGACCCAAGATTGGCGGTGTTTGTGCTGGCAGGGCGGGTCAGTCCGGCTGGTCGTGGTTTGGGGCGTGGCACACGCACAACTGCCAAAGCCGTTGGCGTTTCGTCAATCTGGGGGCTGCTTTGCAACGAATCCGGCCGCAGTTTCGGACGCAGAACCGCCAATTCCTCGCGCGTGCGTCCGCCAAGTTGCTGGCGCTCGAAGCTTTCCAGCAAATTGGCGGGACGTGGATTTGGCCGTTTCTGCGCTAAGCGGGCTGTTGGATCTTCTTCAATCGGCTCTTGCTCGAACCGAACCGGTACTGCAGGGGGAACCTTGGCGGGCCGGCCAAGATAAACGACCACCCCGTCCGGGTTCAGGGTTCCTTCGGCTGAGGGCGTGACCAGGCCGCGTTCGTCCAGATCAAACTGGACGCCTGCCTGTGCGGGCAGGGCGTTCTGTTCAAACGGAAGATCTGTTTCAAAGCTGCTTACGGGGGGCAGCGCCACCGCGTCCTGCGACAAATCAGTGCTGTCCAGGGACGCCAGATACAAGTCCTCAGTCGGCTGCAGGTCCGGGTCGGGTAAAGGTGCGGGCGCAACGATTTTGATGTCGGCTTGTGCGAGGTCTTCTGCTGGTTCAGGCTCCCGCTCGACCGGTTCGACGGTGGTCGGGGCCACATTCAACGCTTCAAGAACCGCGGGATCAGTTGTGATGAGATCAGGACTTGAGTCTGCATCGGCTTGATCCTGCTGTGCCTCATCGGGTGCAACGGCGGCAAGCTCCGGTTCCTGATCGGTCAGTTCGATTGATGTCGGCGCGGTATTCAAAGCCTCAAGAATTGCAGCATCCGTTGCCGACAGATCCGCATCTCGTTCTTGATCCGTTTCAGTCTGCGGAACCTCAGTAAGCTGTGGTGCGTCCTCAAGCTCTGCTGGCGAAGTGATTTGATCGTCGACGGACGAGCTTGGCAGCACCTCTTCGACTGAAGCGACCTCTGCCACTGCGGGTTCGACTTCGTCTGTTCCTGTCAGGGACCAAACTGTTACCGCGATGCCTGCAACCACGGCTGCCGCTGCCGCGGGGATAGCATAACGGCTGAATTGGGGGGCGGGATTTGTATCCGCTGCGGTGTTCGGGGTGGGCGTTGAACGAAACTCCGTCGGGGTCTCGGAAGCCGCAATCGCGTGAACCGCGGGAGCCGGCTCGGCCTTTTCGGGTTCATCTACCCCAGCCGGTTCGGTCGCCTCGGTCTTGTCGGGTGCATCTACCCCAGCCGGTTCGGTCGCCTCGGTCTTGTCGGGTGCATCTACCCCAGCCGGTTCGGCCGCCTCGGCCTTGTCGGGTTCATCTGCCTCAGCCGGTTCGGTCGCAGCGTTCTTGTCGGGTTTTTCCACCTCAGCCGGTTCAGCCGCAGCGGCCGTTTCGGGGGCGTTGATTTCAAAGAGTGGTTCGGACGGAAATACCTGATCTTCGATCGGGGTTGAGTACTGGACGGGAACAAATCCGTGATCGGCGGCAAATGCTTGCGCCTCCGCCAGAGTTTGTCTTGCGACGGCAGCAACATGGGTTGTGGAACCCACGGTTACGGTGTCAAAAGCGAGCTCATCCAGCGCGTAGGGGGTGGCATCGGTCAGCTCCGACTGAGCTTTCTCAGCGCTTTCTTCCGGGCTTAAACCCTCTGTCGACACAGATAAAAAACGCACCTGGTCTGCCGGTATCAACAGCTTGCAGTTCAGGTCGTTTTCCAGATTAAAGCCTTGATCTCGCAATGCGATGATCTGTGCATTCAGGTCAGGCGCATCCAGAGAAACCTCGCCAATGCAGTACCAATCACCATCCGAATGGTGGTGCAAGGATATTCCGGTCGAAGAAAAAGACAGCGCAAAGGCGGGTTTCATAATCCGGAAAAACCATAGTTGTCAGCATCTGTGCAAACGATCTGTCGTCCGCAGAGTGACATTAAAGCAGGATCCCGCCGAGGGAAAGAAAAAGCCGGTCTTTCCCCTTGTTCGGCAGACCCTCGCCACCCCATGTTGGAGAAAAGCAAATTGGAGGGAAGACCTTGAATAAAATCGCTTTTCTAGCTGCAGTTTTGTCGATGTCAGTCGCAGGCCTGGCACATGCGGAAGAACGTCGCATCACCGTTGACGCAGCGGGAACCGTGCAGGCTACGCCCGATATGGCGACCATAACTCTGGGCGTAACCAACGAGGACGCGCAGGCCTCGAACGCTATGAAGGCCACTTCGGAATCGGTGACTCAAGTCCTAAGCCGGTTGCAGGAGCTGGGCATCGAAACGCGTGATGTGCAGACCCGCGACGTGTCTTTGTCGCCGGTCTGGAACAATCGTAACAGCGCAAGCGGCGACCGGCCCGAAATTTCGGGATTTGTCGCCTCGAACCGAGTGGTGGTGCGTGTGCGTGACCTGACACAGCTTGGTACAATCATGGATGCAGTCATCCAGGACGGGGCCAATGACTTTGGCGGGCTAAGCTTTGGTGTACAGGATCCGAAACCGCTGCAAGCGCAGGCGCGCGCAAACGCCGTAGCCGAAGCGACCGCCAAGGCCGAACAGTTGGCACAGGCTGCAAACGTGACGCTTGGGCCGGTTCAGGAGATCAGCGAACAAGTCGGTGGTGCGCGTCCCGTTGCCATGATGCGAGAATTCAGTGCCGCGGATTCTGGGGGTGTACCTGTGGCGGGAGGTGAGGTGTCCGTTTCGGTCACAGTCACCATGGAATTTGAAATCTCTGAGTAACCTCAGACGTTTGCGCGGGCCTTCAAATGTTGTCTTTGTTGGCCCGCTTGGTCGAAGTTGTCCGGCGATAGCCACGCTTCAAAGGCGTTGCGGATGCGCGGCCACTCGCTGTCGATGATGGAATACCACGCCGTGTCTCTGTTACGGCCTTTGTAGTGGGTGGCCTGTCGGAATGTACCTTCGTAGCTGAAGCCTAACCGCTCGGCGGCGCGACAGGATGGTGCGTTTAAGGCGTCGCATTTCCATTCATAACGGCGATAGCCCAACTCATCGAAAACGCGGCGCATCATCAGATACATGGTTTCCGTCGATTGTGGGCTGCGTTGCAATAAGGGCGAGAAGTGGATGTGCCCGACCTCGACAACACCCGAGGCAGGGGTGATTCTCAAAAACGAAGCCATGCCCACTGGAACTTCGTTCGTATCCAGAACCGTGTGAAACATCGGGTCAGCGTCCATGCAGGTCGCCCGCGCCCAATCCTCAAACGCGCGCTCGCTTTCGAATGGCCCATAGGGCAGGTAGGTCCAGTTGTGACCATCCGTGTCGTTGGCAAACGCCCGGAACAATCCGGGCGCATGTCTGTTCACGTCCAGCGGCACGACGGAGCAAAACCGACCTTCCATCGGCGTGTAGGGCGGTGTTGGGCGAGGGAACTCACCCGAAACCGGCAATCCGATGGGTTGACCCAGATCGTTTGTGTCGTGCCCGCTCATTATTTAAGCGGACGCTTTGGACAGTGCCTGATCAAGATCGGCGATCAGGTCATCAGCGTCTTCGATGCCAATGGACACGCGCACAACACCCGGGCCAGCGCCCGCGGCTTCTTGCTGTTCCGGGGTCAGCTGACGGTGCGTGGTCGAAGCCGAGTGAATGATCAGCGAGCGTGCGTCGCCCAGGTTGGCTACGTGGCTGAAGATCTCTAGCGCGTTGACCAGCTTGATACAGGCATCATAGCCACCCTTGACCGCAAAGGTGAACAGCGCGCCAGCGCCCTTCTTATATTGTGCCTTTACCCGGTCGTGGTAGGGGGAAGAGGGCAGTCCCGCGTACGTCACGTATTCCACCCGGTCATCTGCCTCGAGCCACGCGGCGATCTTTTGCGCGTTTTCGACATGCCGCTCCATCCGCAGGGACAGGGTTTCGATCCCCATCAGCGTATAGTGTGCCGCCTGCGGGTTCATGGTCATGCCCAGATCGCGCAGGCCAATGGCAATCCCGTGGAAAGTAAACGCCAGCGGGCCGAAGGTCTCATGGAATTTAAGCCCGTGATACGCCTGCTCCGGTTCGCTGAGCGAGGGGAACTTGTCATTCGCCGACCAGTCGAACTTGCCCGAATCCACGATGCAGCCGCCGGTGACGGTCCCGTTGCCGGTCAGGTACTTGGTGGTCGAATGTACGACCAGCGTCGCACCGTGCTCGATCGGGCGGCACAGGTAGGGCGTGGCCGAGGTGTTGTCGACGATCAGCGGGATGCCTGCGGCGTCCGCAACATCCGCCAGCGCGCGGATATCTGTGACATAGCCACCGGGGTTGGCAATCGATTCACAGAACACAGCGCGGGTGTTTTCGTCGATGGCGTCTTTCACGGCGTCCAGATCGTCGGTGTCGACGAACTTGGCCGACCAGCCGAACCGCTTGATGGTCTGGCTGAACTGTGTGACCGTGCCGCCGTACAGGCGGGTAGATGCGACGACATTGCAGCCCGGACCCATCAGCGGAAACAACGCCATGATCTGCGCAGCGTGACCGGACGAGCAGCATACCGCGCCCACACCACCTTCCAGCGTGGCAACGCGTTCTTGCAGAACCGCCACGGTCGGGTTGGTCAGGCGCGAATAGATGAAGCCGACCTCTTGCAGGTTGAACAGAGCCGCCGCGTGGTCGGCATCGCGGAACACATAGGCTGTCGTCTGATAGATCGGTGTCTGACGGGCGCCAGTCGCAGGATCGGGTCGCGCGCCCGCGTGAATTTGAAGCGTGTCAAAACCGTAGGTGGGGCCGTCAGACATCTTGGAAATCTCCTGTTGGAATGCTTGTTGCTGAATCTCTAGGCGATTGAGCGCGCGCAGACAACATTCCTGTCAGCGCATCCAAAGACCATTCTTGCGTATCGTGTTGCGAATAACCTGCTCGCGTTTTGGAAGGTCGTCGCGGTCGAACATGTCCCGGATTTTATGACCCTTGCGCTGCAACACCAGCTTCTTGATCGGATCATATCCCTTCAGCACCTTTTTGACCCGGTTGGGCGCAACCACGGTTTCCAGCACCTCGACAGTATGATCGCTTTCACGGGCGTAGAGCAGGGGGAACAGGCGATAGTGACAGCTGACCGACCCGTCCAGAAATCCTGCAGGCAGGGAGTTTCGGTTGCCACCAAACGAATGGATCACCAGCGGTAAAGCTGCCTGATCCAGCCAGGGGTCAAGGTTTTGACCGGCCATTTCGGGAATCTCGCCGTCGCGGATCGTGCGGGCATAGTCCAGAAAGCGTTCTCCAAACCTACGCGGGCAGGAGTAGAAGAAGTAACCGGCATTGAAATACAAATAGCGCCGCCAGTAATCCACCGGTTGGCTGGTATCCAGTGAGCTGGCGAAATCCAATCCGAACTTGTCGTACAGCGCCTTCCAGATCCCATCCAGGCCGGGGCCGTAGAGGGTTGGCTTGGGCCACGTTCCTTCGACCCTAAGCGATGCGCTCGGTTTATCGAAATCGAAAGGCACGCTGTTCAGATCTCCAGTGATCAATGTGTCACTGTCGAAAAACACGAAAGGCTCGCCTTCGGGCATGGCCAGCAATGCTTCGATCTTGTTGCCATAGGGGTAGCTGGCACCGAATACCCTGTTTTCGAAGGGCAGGATCTCGGCATCCAACTGGCGCAACGCTTTCAGCAGATCCTCGTCCTGAATACCAGGGTCCTGCGGCCAGTTCGGTCCGGGTTTGGGGGCCGCCACAAACAGGCGGCCGGAAAAATCAGGGCTGCAGTGCCGCAGTGATGCGGCGAACAAAAGCGCTTCGTATTGCAGCCGGTTGTTTTGCCCGATGATTAGGATGTTGAATTTCGGGGCGTTGGCCTGCATCCGTTGACTTTCAGTTATTGTGTTTGCCGTTGGCCGGCGCTGCTCGGGTTTCTTTTCGGACGTACAGTAAGCAGGTGCGCCCGTCAAAACCAGATGTGATGCGCGCAATTTGAAAACTGTCGGCGCAACACCATGTAATTGACACGTCCCCGTTCAGGAGTGCCCCCATGAGGATCAACGCAGATTTCACCAAACGTGTTGCAGTTCATTTCGACCAGACTGAATGGGTCGAGTCCCCCGCTGCCGGTGTCGAACGCAAGATGCTGGATCGCATCGGCGAAGAGGTTGCCCGTGCAACGACAATCGTCCGTTTTGCACCGGGCAGCGCGTTTTCGGCCCATACTCACGACGGGGGAGAAGAATATCTGGTTTTAGACGGCGTTTTTCAGGACGAAACCGGAGATTTCCCGGTCGGCAGTTATGTGAGAAACCCTCCGACCTCGTCGCACACACCTTCGGCCAAAGAAGGCGCCACAATCTTAGTGAAGCTGCATCAGTTTGACCCCGACGACCGGACCGAGGTGCGCCGTTCGATCAATGGTCAGGGGAACACTCAACTGTTCAAAGACGCGCATGAAGATGTCCGGGTGTTCAATCTTGGGGCGGGTGAGGTGTTGAATCTGGACGCGTCGCAGGGGTTAGAGCTGTTTGTGATCGAAGGTTCGCTGAGGGAATCTGAAGAAGATTTCAACGTCTGGGACTGGTTGAGGTTGGCGCCAGGCACGCGGTCGACCGCTGTAGCCGGGGCTTCCGGGGCGCGTGTTTGGACCAAATCTGGCCATTTGTCTCAGATGGTGTGATACGTCTACCGCACGAAAAATGGGCATAAACAAAGGAAAACCGGATTGAATGGTCCGGTTTATTCATTTTTTGACCAATTGGCAAATTTTACCATTTGATAAAAAATTACTTTGTGGCAAGCTGAAGCCATAACGAACATATCTACAGGGAGTAGAGCGATGGCACAGGGCCAGATTGCCTCCGGCATTGTCTCCGGTCGGCTATCCAGCGAAGAGCTGACATCGAATTTTACGGATTTGCATCCGCCATTGGCCCCGCATGAGGCCGCCGTGGCAGCAGATCGGTGTTATTTTTGTTACGATGCGCCATGCGTCACAGCCTGTCCGACGGACATCGACATTCCGCTGTTCATGCGCCAGATTCAGGCCGGTCAGCCCGAAGCTGCCGGCGAAACCATCATGGCACAAAATATCCTCGGTGGTATGTGCGCCCGCGTCTGTCCCACTGAGACATTGTGCGAAGAGGCCTGTGTGCGCGAAACTGCCGAAGGGCAGCCGGTAGAGATCGGTCGTTTGCAA
This sequence comes from Ruegeria atlantica, assembly GCF_013032505.1. GTDB lineage: Bacteria > Pseudomonadota > Alphaproteobacteria > Rhodobacterales > Rhodobacteraceae > Ruegeria > Ruegeria atlantica_F. The sequence continues at coordinate 608,739 of NZ_WQCG01000001.1, read as the reverse complement.
CGTTACGCAACGGACAGCGTCATGGTTGCCGGACGCCATCCGTTTGAAAGGGCTGCGCCGACGGGCAAAACGGTTGCTGTGATCGGGGCAGGGCCAGCGGGTCTGGCCTGCGCGCACCGGCTGGCGATGCTGGGTAATGACGTGGTGATCCACGAAAGCCGCCCAAAGCCGGGCGGCCTGAACGAATACGGGATCGCGGCGTATAAATCGACTAATGATTTTGCTCAAGCCGAGGTGGATTGGCTGCTGGAAATCGGCGGAATCTCGATTGAGACCGGTTCAGTTCTGGGAGAGGGGATCTCGCTGAAAGGGCTAGCCGAGAACTATGATGCAGTGTTTCTGTCTATCGGTCTTGCCGGGGTGAATGCCTTGCGCGCAGATGGGGCGGAAAAAGATGGTGTTCGCTTCGCTGTTGATTTCATTTCGGACGTGCGTCAGGCCTCTGATCTGGTTGATTTGCCCGTAGGTCGCAACGTGGTCGTCATCGGCGGCGGCATGACTGCAGTGGACGCTGCGGTGAAGTCGAAACTGTTGGGTGCCGAACATGTCACCATTGCCTATCGCCGTGGACGCGACGCGATGGGGGCCAGCCGGTACGAACAGGACCTCGCAGCCTCACACGGCGTCAAGATCATGACCAATGTGCAACCTGTGGCCATCCATGGAAACGGGGCCGCGGTCGAGATTGAGTTGGAATATACCACCAGCCACGATGGGCAACTGACCGGCACCGGGGAAATGATCCGCTTGCCTGCAGATCAGGTGCTCAAGGCCATTGGCCAAAAGCTGGACGGCGCGCCGGAAGGTCTGGAACTGGACGGCAATAAGATCGCTGTGACCGGGGCTGGACGGACTTCGATGGCGGGTGTCTGGGCCGGGGGCGACTGTGCGGCGGGAGGCGAAGACCTGACCGTGACCGCAGTGGCCGAGGGCCGTGATGCCGCGATGGACATCCACGCAACTCTGGTTTCGTGATAGGGTGGGGTATTCACCCCATTCCTGTCGCTGCTGAGGTATTCCCATGTCCCAGATCGAACAAGCCGTTGCCCAACACTATACCACCGGAGCTTTGACCGACCGCGTGCGCGCGGCGCTTGAGGCAAGTGGGATCGACCCGGACGCGGCCACTGTGGCCGATCTGAAGGCGGGGGATGAGTTCCACACAGGCGGCGTTCTGGCGACAGACAACCTGTTTGCGCAATTGTCACCGACCCATGCAACGCGCGTTTTGGACGTGGGATGCGGCATAGGTGGCACGTCGCGGTACATCGTGGATCGCTACGACTCGACAGTGACCGGCGTCGATCTGACGCCAGAATTCGTTGAAACAGCTACCGCCCTCAGCGATCTGGTCGGGCATTCCGACAAGGCCAGTTTTCACGTCGGAAGTGCTTTGGACATGCCGGTGCCGGATGCCGGATTTGACCTTGCCGTCATGTTGCATGTGGGCATGAACATTGAAGATAAGGCCGGGCTGTTCGCAGAAGTTTCGCGCGCGCTGGCTACGGGCGGGACATTTGCCCTGTTCGATGTGATGGGCGGGGATGTGGACGAACCGCTGTCCTTCCCGCTGCCTTGGTCAACGGTGTCCGAAACCTCGTTTGTACATGCACCGCAGGTCTACAAGGACGCCGCGGGTGCCGCCGGTCTGGAATTGGCCGCCGAGACCGACCGCACAGAGTTCGCACTGAAGTTTTTCGAGGAAGTCTTCGCGCGCACCGCTGAAAGCGGGCCAGCCCCCTTGGGCATCCACCTGATGATGGGCGAGACGGCGCCTGAAAAATTCCAAAACTACGTCAAAAACCTCAAGGCCGGGCGTATTCGTCCGACCGAAATGATATTCAAGAAAACCGGCTGAGCCGGGAAGGGAGAAGCCATGGCCGATCTGACAACAAACTTTTTGGGCATTTCCAGCCCCAATCCTTACTGGCTGGCCTCGGCACCGCCGACAGACAAGGAATACAACGTGCGCCGCGCATTCGAGGCCGGGTGGGGCGGTGTCGTCTGGAAAACTCTTGGGTCTGAAGGGCCGCCGGTTGTGAACGTAAACGGGCCGCGCTACGGAGCGATCTATGGTGCGGATCGTCGATTGCTGGGGCTGAACAACATCGAACTGATCACGGACCGCCCGCTTGAGGTAAACCTCGAGGAAATGGCGCGGGTCAAGGCCGACTACCCGGATCGCGCGCTGATCGCGTCGATCATGGTGCCCTGCGAGGAAGAGGCCTGGAAAGCTATCCTGCCGCGTGTCGAAGAAACCGGCGCGGACGGGATTGAACTGAACTTCGGCTGCCCGCACGGGATGAGCGAACGTGGAATGGGCGCCGCCGTGGGGCAAGTTCCGGAATATATCGAGATGGTCACCCGCTGGTGCAAGAAATACTATGACCGGCCTGTGATTGTGAAGCTGACACCAAACATCACCGATATCCGTAAACCTGCCGAGGCGGCGAAAAACGGTGGCGCGGATGCGGTGTCACTGATCAATACGATCAATTCGATCACCAGCGTTGATCTGGACACGTTCAGCCCGGAACCGTCGATTGATGGCAAGGGCAGCCACGGCGGGTATTGTGGCCCGGCGGTCAAGCCAATTGCCCTTTCGATGGTGTCCGAGATCGCGCGCGCCGAAACCACTCATGGCCTACCGATTTCCGGCATTGGCGGCGTGACCACATGGCGCGATGCGGCAGAGTTCATGTCTCTGGGCTGTGGAAACGTCCAGGTGTGTACTGCAGCTATGACCTATGGCTTTAAGATCATCGACGAACTGACTGCAGGTCTGTCCAAGTGGATGGATGAAAAAGGGTACACAAACGTGTCCGAGATTATCGGTCGCGCGGTTCCAAACGTGACCGACTGGCAATACCTGAACCTGAACTACGTGGCAAAAGCTAAGATCGACCAGGACCAGTGTATCAAGTGTGGTCGCTGCTATGCGGCATGTGAAGACACCAGCCACCAGGCGATCTCGATGTCCGATGACCGGGTGTTCGAGGTGATGGATGACGAATGCGTGGCCTGTAACTTGTGCGTAGACGTTTGCCCAGTTGATGGATGTATCTCAATGGTGCCAATGGCCGCGGGCGAGGTTGATCCGCGTACAGGGCTGGAAGTTCAGCCGGAATATGCGAATTGGACGACGCATCCTAACAACCCGATGGCCAAAGCTGCCGAGTAATTTGCTTACTAAAAGCAAGAAGGGGCCCCAAAACGTGGGCCCCTTACCAATTGTGCTGTTGACCACGTGAATTGTGGTTATTGCCCCAACTTAACTGCGTCTCCAGAGACCCGCAGCTTCATCTCGTTTCGCTAGATCAGGTAGGTCGACAAGATCGGAGCATAGCTGAGCAGAATTAAAACAGCAGCCACTGCAATCAGGAACGGCCAAAGCGATTTCAGAATTGCTCCGGGGGTCGTGCCGCTCATGGATGAGGCGATATACAGGCCAATCCCGACGGGCGGTGTCAGCAAGCCAAGAACCAGATTCAAGCACACAACCACGCCGAATTGATAGGGGCTGATATCGTAGGACCCGGTTGCAATCGGCAATAGAATGGGTGTGATCAGAATTATTGCGGCGATACCATCGATCACCATCCCTACCAACAGCAGGGCGGCATTGACGATTAACAGAAACATGAACGGGTTGGATGTGATGGATGTGATCAACCCGGCTAGCTGCTGCGGTATTTCCTCGTAAATGATGACCCAGCCAAACACGCTGGCCGCAGCGATCATGAACAGGATCATCGACGCATTTGCGGCTGTTCGCTTGAACATCTCGCCCAGATTCTGCGGCTTCAGATCTCCGTAAATCAGCCAACCAACCAGAAATGCGATCAGCGAGGCGATGGCGGCGGATTCCGTTGGCGTTGCAATTCCGAACAGAATGCCGCCGATGATCGAAACCGGGATCAGCATGGCGGGCAGGGCGGCGATCAGGGCTTGTACGGCGTCTTTGCGGGACATCCAGACACCCTTGGGGAATTGCTGAACCCAACCAATTAACGTGATTACCAGTGCAAAAGCTCCGGCCAAAAGCAATCCGGGAATGATCCCGGCTATAAACATGTCACCGATGGGTATCTGCGCCAGAACGCCGAAGATGACGAACATCATTGACGGCGGGATGACCGGCGCCAAAAGGCCTCCGGCGGCTGTTGTGGCGGCGGCGAAGCCCTTGCTATAGCCCTCTTCCTCCATCGCGGGGACCATGGCGCGGGACATCACAGCGATCTGTGCGGTCGCCGAACCGATGATGGCGGCCATGAACATGTTCGCCAGCAGGTTGATATAGGCCAGCCCACCCCGAAACCCGCCCACGAAAACGCGCGCCAAGGCGACCAATCGACGGGTCATGCCACCTTCGTTCATCAATTCTCCGGTCAGCATGAAGAGCGGGATAGCCAGCAGGCCGTAGTTTTCCAGCCCGCCAAACATCTTCTGGGCGAAACTGTCATAAAGAACCGTGTTCCCGCTTTCCCAGATGTACCAGATCGCGGTGATCGCCAGCACGATGGCGACGGGGACCGACAAAAGCAGGGTCGCCAGAAAGACAATAGGACTCATGCTTGCAACCCTCGTTCAGGGCGCGCCACAAGATGCATTGTCGAATGCAGCGTGGCCCCCAAGGCAAATAGCCACATCACGAACCAAAACAGGAATTTTGGCAGCCCGAGTGTCGAGGTCGGCTCAGCATAGATGAAGTTGAAGGTGTTGCCCTGAAAAGCCATTGCGTCGAACCCAGTGCGTGCGATGTCCAAAGGCAGAAACCAGCGCCAGCAGACCCACAGCATCGCGATTGCAAAAATGAAGACAACGATATCGACGACTTTTTGGATGATTGCCCGGACCTGAGGCGGAACCAGATCCACAAGGATAGTGATCGAGACCGAATTGCGGTGATGTAACGCTGCGGATGCGCCAAGGAATGTCATCCATACCATGGCATAGATTGCCAGTTCATCCACCCAGAACAGTGCGTTGCCAGCCGTGCGGGTCACAACGTTCAGCAAGATCAACAAAGTGACGCAAACTGCAAGCGCTGCGGCACACCACAATTCCACCCGCGCCCACGCAGCCGACAGTCGGTACAACATCGCCGATCCCCTGTACAAAAGGGCGCAGGATCGACCCGCGCCCTTTCCTTGAAACGTTCAACTTTATTTGGTTTCTGCCGCAGTCTCCCGCAGCGCGTCAAGGGACGAGGTCTTTTCAGACCAGATGCCGTTCCACTCCTCAATCGCATCGCCGAAGAATGAGGCATCAACTTTCTTATAGGCCTTGCCGGTGCCTTCGATTTGTTCCAGCCACTTCGCTTCGTTGGCAACATAGGCGTCGATGGTGCTGTCAACGTGTTTTGCCATCAATTCACCGATCATTGCGCGGTCTTCCTCGGACAATCCGGCCCAGACCTTGGCCGAGACCAGCCCGACCATCGGGAACATCATGTGATCAGACTGAACAATAGTGTCGGCGTGATCATAGTACTTCAGCACCCAGATCAGCTCGGCATCCATATCAATGGCGTCGACCTGCCCATTGGCAAGCGCGTCATAGACCGCCGGCAGCGGCATCGGCGTCGGAGCAGCTCCGACCGCGTTGTAGAAATCCAAAATTGGTGTGAACGGAGTGATCCGCAATTTCAGACCGGATAGGTCCTCGGCAGAAGATACATCACCCCGGCTGACGATCTGGCGCAGCCCGGCCATGCCGTAACCAACGCCGACAACGCCCACCTGGCCTGGCAGAGGTTCCAGCATCGATTTGGCTGTGTCCGAACGCAGGATGCGCCCCGCGTGGCCGATATCATCTGCGAGATACGGCGCGTAAAACGCCCCCAGTTCGGGCGCGCGGTTTGATACTTCGGCCACGGTCATGAATGCCATGTCCAGCGCACCAGTCTGCAATTGCTGCAGCATTTCCGCCTCATTTCCCAGCTGACGAGCGGGGAAAACGGACACGGTATGCGCACCACCGCTAGCTTCGTTCAGCTCGGCCCCAAAGGACTCGGCAGCTTTAGTCCAGATATGCGGAGGTGGCGTGATCAGGCCCAGACGGAATTCATCTGCGTGTGCGGCCAGCGTTGTCACAACAAGCGCTGCAGCCGATGCGGCGATCTTAGCAAAATGTTTCATGTTCTTCCCTGTTGTTTTGTTTTTGTCAGAGTGTGACCCAGCCCTCTGGTGGCTCTTTTCCCGGATGCACGGTCTGGCATTTCGGGCATGTTCGGTCTTCTTCCGATGAATAGAACTTTTCATAGACCGGAGGCAAATCCTTGACGATGGACTGCAATTGCATCTCAGCCCTGTGAACGCGGGTACCGCATTCGAAGCAATACCATTCGATCGCATCCAGCTCGCCTGTCTGCCGTTTCGGTTCGATCACCAATCCGATAGAACCCTCCTGCGGTCTTTGTGGCGAATGGCGGACATGCGGCGGCAGCAGAAAGATCTCACCTTCCCGGATCGGAACGTCATAGAATTCCTCGCCGTCATACAGCTTCAGCACCATGTCGCCTTCAAGCTGGTAGAAGAACTCTTCAACCGGGTCGTCGTGATAATCGGTGCGCTTGTTCGGCCCGCCGACGACTGTGACCATAAGATCCGCATCCTCCCAGACCTGCTGATTGCCGACAGGTGGTTTCAGCAGGTGACGGTGCTCATCAATCCATTTCTGAAAGTTGAAAGCTTTTAACTTCGACATGTCCCACTCCCTGTTTGCAGAAGTTTGGCCGGTTTTTTCATAACCGCAAAGAAATTATCCGCATCTAGATATCCGATTTGCTTATATCGATGCGGTTAGGGCTTTAAGCCGCATTCCTCGAACCCTTTGCGGATGATCTCTTTTTCCGCATCCGTCAGTTCAAGCATCGGGGGCCGCACGCGCCCTCCGGTCTGCCCCAGCAGCTCTTGCCAGTACTTGCCGAAAGCTGTGGGTTTGTCCGCAGGTTTGGTTCGTTTTATCGCATCACGAACCGGGTTCAGGCTGTCAAAAACTCTGCGCGCCTCGTCTGCTTTTCCCGCAAAGGCCAGCCGCGTGTATTCATTCATGCGCTGATCGTTCTTGGACTGGATTTGATAGGGCGGGGACGAGCAAAGGTACAACTTCCAATCAAGCTCCAGAATATTGTCCAACCATTCATGTTCGGCCGAGGTTGAGACATGGATTTTGTCACCAACCATATGAGTCAATTTCACATACATCTCACGTGGGACTGAGTATTTGATCGCCACGATATTGGGCAGCTCAGCGATCCGCGCGCATTCTTCGGGCTGCATCAGGTAGCCGCTGTCAGGGTGGCTCCACATGGCGATCCCGATGTCCAGTTCATCGCAGAACCGTTTGTAGTACTGGTAAAGAACTTCACCACGATCCTGAACAAAGCTCAGGACAGGCGCGTGCAGAACTATGTAATCAGCTCCGCAATCCTGCGCATGGCGGGCCAGTTCCAGCGCCGTGTCCATGTTCTGGTCCGAGACCGAGACGATCACACCGGCCTTGCCTGCGCATTCATCGACCGCAATTTCAAAGTTGCGCTTGCGCTCATCAAGGCTCATCGAAAAAAACTCGCCCTGTTTCCCCGCAACGAACAGGCCCTGAATATCCAGATCGTCGATCCAGTGGCGGATGTTTGACCTCAGGCCTGCCTCATCCAGTGACAAATCTTCGTTGAACGGGTTCAGGGCCGCCGCCCAGATACCGGTCATGTGCTCGCGCGCATAGGCTTTTGCATCGTGTTTAGAGTAATTCATATCAGGCGGACCTTTTGGTTATCCTGCTAAGAAAGCCCGATCATATCGTCTGATCCAATGCGAAAGCTGGGAATTGGATATCAGAAATTAGAATATCCATAGAATATCAATTTAGGAATCTTTGGCACTGGGTTAAGTTTGCCGCATGAAGATTGGATTGATTGGAAAAGGCGCGATCGCGCAGCATGTCCTGGATGCCATTCAGGCACGAGGGCATCAAGTTCATGCGGTTCTGGTTCGCGCAAGTAGCGTTTCGCAGGACCCGGGTTTATTTGTGAGCTCTGTAAATGATCTCACTTCCAGGGCAGAACTGGTTATCGACTGCGCGGGCCATCAGGCGTTGGCGGAGTACGGTCCTCCGGTTTTGTCCCGTGGCATTGATATGGTCACCGTATCCATCGGCGCATTGGCAGACCGGCAGGTCGCGGATGCACTGGAGTCCTCCGCTCGCGACTCGGGGGCCAAACTGCATCTGGCCAGTGGCGCCATCGGTGCGCTGGATTGTCTTGGTGCGGCTGCGACCGGCAAGTTGGACAAGGTTATCTATGTCGGGCGCAAGCCACCGCAGGGCTGGAAAGGTTCAATGGCTGAGGACAAGTTAGACCTCGCAAATCTCACCAAGGCCGAAACGCATTTCAGTGGCACCGCTCGCGAGGCCGCGCTGAACTATCCCAAAAATGCAAACGTGGCGGCGGCAGTCGCTTTGGCTGGGCTAGGGTTCGATGACACGCAGGTTCAACTGATTGCGGACCCTTCAGCCAACGGCAACACTCACGAGATCGAGGCCCAAGGCGAATTCGGGCGGTTTCATTTCCAGATCAGTGGGAAGTCCCTGCCGGACAATCCACGCAGTTCTGCCCTGGCGGCCATGAGCGTGGTGGCCAAGGTCGAACAGCTTCTGGACCCAATTGTGATCTGATCGTGGTGGGACGTCACTCACGCATCGTCGATCGCGCCCTGACCCGGCTGAAACTGCGCCAACTGCGCCTGCTGGTTGCTGTGGGTGCACATGGAAACATCCAGAACGCAGCACGCGAGCTGGGTATTTCTCAACCCGCAGCAACTAAGATGATTCAGGATCTTGAACTGGACTTTGAGGTCAAGCTGTTCAGCAGAACCAACCGGGGCGTGATCCCGACTGTGTTTGGAGAAACCCTGATCCGTCATGGCAAACTGATCTTTGCGCAGGTCTCGAACGCCGCGCAGGAACTGGACGACCTGAACGAAGGAAATGCAGGCCGCGTTGTGGTAGGAACTCTACTGGCAGCCTCGACCAGCCTTCTGCCAACGGCTATTGAAATCCTGCTCGCTGACCGTCCGAACGTGGCCATCAAGATTAACGAAGGCACGAACGAAGTCCTGATGCCACGGTTGCTTTCGGGCGAGATCGATATGGTGGTCGGGCGCCTGCCATCCCATCGGCATCGCGATAAGATCAGGCAGGAAAAGCTGTTTGAAGACCGTATTCTGGCGATTGTCGGCAATCAGCATCCCTTGTCCGAACGTCAAAACATCTCGTTCGCGCAGATCAAACCTTTTGGCTGGATTGTGCCACCGCTTGAAACCACGCTGCGGCGTCAGCTTGATCATTTCTTCGTTGGTCAGCAGCAGTACGTCCCGCCTGTGATGATCGAATCCGTGTCCTACCTGACCAACCGGGCCCTGTTACAGTCGCGGGATCTGATCGGGCTAATGCCGGCCGAGGTCGTTTCGCAGGACATCGCCCACGGCTACTTATCGCCTTTGGATTGGGACGTCCCATTTGGCCAAGGGCCGATTGGCGTCTCGTTTCGGGCAGATGCCGATCTTTCGCCCGCCGGTCGGGCCTTCAAATCGGCGCTGCATGAGGCGGCGCAGCGGAAATGAGGTCAGGTATTCGCCAAATTGATATCAGTATTCCCCCAATTCACTTGAAGTAATGCCAGCCTTTGCGTGATTTGAAATGGTCAAATTCGGAGGCAACGGTTTCATGTATCCTGAGCTCAAGCTGTTCATTGCAGGCAAATGGCGCACAACCAGCCGCGACATTCCGGTTGTGAATCCGGCGACCGAGGATGAAATCGGTCGTCTTCCATGCGCCTCAAAGCAGGATCTGGATGACGCCCTAGAGGCTGCAGTCCGAGGGTTTCGCGTATGGAGTCGCACCTCACCGCGCGAACGTTCCGATACAATCCTGCGCGCTGCTGCGCTGATGCGGGAACGTCAGGAAAAGATTGCCCATGCTATCACCATGGAACACGGCAAGCCGCTGAAGCAGGCCAGGCTTGAGGTTATCCGAGGGGCAGAGTTTTTTGAATGGGACGCGGGCGAGGCGATGCGGACCTATGGGCGGGTCATCCCTGCGGCTCCAGGTCACAAGTTTTCCGTTCATCACCAGCCTATCGGTGTCGTCGCAGCCTTTTCACCCTGGAATTTCCCGATGAGCCAACCTGCACGCAAAATCGCTGGCGCGCTGGCCTCGGGCTGCTCGATCATCCTGAAGGCGGCAGAAGAAACACCCGCGGGGGCAATACATATTGCAAAAGCCTTCGAAGATGCCGGTCTTCCTGCAGGCGTCCTGAACCTGGTGTTCGGAGAGCCGGCAGAAATCTCAGGCCACCTCATCCCGCAGGACCCTGTAAGGCTTGTGGCTTTCACCGGCTCAACCGCTGTGGGGCGACATCTGACTACTTTGGCCTCAGAACATATGACTTCGGTGCTGATGGAACTTGGTGGCCACGCGCCAGTAATTGTCTGCGAAGACACAGATGTGAAAGCGGCCGGGATCTCAAGCGCAGTTCGAAAAATGCGCAATGCCGGGCAGGTTTGCACATCGCCCACAAGGTTCTTTGCGCATGAGAGCATCTTTGACGATTACGCCACAACTTTCGTTGAACGCGCTGCGGCAACTATTGTCGGAAACGGAATGGACCAAAATGTGGAAATGGGGCCTTTGGCAAATGACCGGCGGGTGCCTGCACTGACCGAATTGGTGGAAGACGCCCGTGAAAAGGGTGCGACGGTTGCCACGGGTGGCGCCAAACATGGCGACAAAGGGTACTTCTTTCAGCCCACCGTCCTGCTGAACGTGCCCGACAACGCCCGGATCATGCAGGAGGAACCTTTTGGTCCGGTGGCTGTGATCAATCCGGTATCCTCACTGGATGACGCAATCGGCAAAGCAAACTCGGTGCCCTATGGGTTGGCCGGTTACGCATTTACAAATCGCGCGGACTATATTGATCGATTGATTGACGAGGTCGAGGTCGGCAACCTGTCTATCAACACGCTTGAGGCATCCATGCCTGAAACGCCCTTTGGCGGTGTGAAATCCAGCGGATATGGTCGCGAAGGCGGCACCGAGGGGCTGGACAACTACATGATCGTAAAAAACGTATGGCATTCTGCCGACATCACCTGATCAATGGCGTGGCGGATAACGTCGCGCCGATTATGGCGTCAGAAGTTTGCGGTAGAGCGTGTCGATAAACGGCTCGGCCCCTTCAAATGGGTCTTCGTCACCCAGAATTGCGCGGACCTGAACGTCGAAGTCGGCGTAGTGCTGTGTCAGCGCCCAGATTGAAAAGATCAGGTGATGGGGGTGCAGGCGCGCGATTTTGCCTTGATCCATCCACCGTGTGAGTATTGCCGTTTTCTCATCCACCAGAGATTTAAGGTCGCGCGACAGAGATTCGTGGATGCGCGGAGCGCCCTGAACAAGCTCGTTTGCAAACAAACGGCTTTCGCGCGGCAGGTCTCGGCTCATTTCCAGCTTACGGCGGATATAGGCGAGGATTTCTTCCATCGGATCGCCATCCGCGTCCAGATCATGCAGTGGGGCAAGCCAGACCTCCAGCAGGCCTGACAGCAGGGCTGTGTGGATCGCCTCTTTCGACGGGAAATAATACAACAGGTTTGGTTTGCTCAGCCCGGCCTCGGTCGCGATTTGATCGACGGTCGCCCCACGAAAGCCATGCGCCGAAAACACATTCAGTGCGGCTTCGAGAATCGCGGCGCGGTTCTTTTTCTGAATTCGGGTCGGGGCGCGGTCTTTGGGCATGTTTCCTGACTGTCTCTTTTTCCGCCAAGCGGGCACCAAATATGCCGAATTTTCCGGCGGCACCATGCAATTTCTTGACTGATGTCGAACCCGTGATAGCGTGAGTTTGACCAGATGGTCAAATCAAGACACCAAAAGCGAGCCAAATCGCAAGCAACAGGGAAGAACAAGATGGCAGCTCCGGCGCAAAACCTCAGGATCAATGGCGACAGACTTTGGGATAGCCTGATGGAGATGGCCAAGATCGGCCCCGGTGTTGCGGGGGGCAACAACCGCCAGACCCTGACGGATGAAGACGCAGAGGGGCGCGCTTTGTTTCAAAAGTGGTGCGAAGACGCCGGCTGCACCATGGGTTTGGATCAGATGGGCAACATGTTCGCTCATCGCGTGGGCACTGACCCCAACGCTCTGCCGGTCTATGTTGGCTCACATCTGGATACCCAACCAACCGGCGGCAAGTATGACGGCGTGTTGGGCGTATTGGGTGGGCTGGAGATTATCCGAACGCTCAATGATTTGGGCATCAAAACCAAACATCCGATTGTCGCGACCAACTGGACCAACGAAGAGGGCACGCGCTATGCGCCGGCGATGCTGTCTTCGGGCGTATTTGCCGGGATGCACACGCAGGACTGGGCCTATGACCGCGAAGATGCCGAAGGCAAGACCTTCGGCGATGAGCTAAAGCGCATCGGCTGGCGGGGAGACGAAGAGGTCGGTGCCCGCAAGATGCATGCTTTCTTTGAGTTGCATATTGAACAGGGGCCGATCCTTGAGGCCGAAGGCAAGGACATTGGCGTTGTGACGCACGGGCAGGGGCTAAGCTGGACGCAGGTCACCGTGACCGGAAAGGACGCACATACCGGCTCGACGCCGATGCCGATGCGCAAAAACGCAGGGCTGGCGATGGCGCGTATCCTTGAGAAGGTGGATGAGATCGCCTGGTCGCATGCGCCCCATGCGGTTGGGGCGGCAGGGCATATTGACGTTTATCCGAACTCTCGCAACGTGATCCCCGGTAAAGCAGTGTTCACTGTCGATTTCCGTTCGCCCGAATTGGCGGTGATCAAGGACATGGAAAACCGTCTGCGCGTTGCCGCCGAGGATATCGTGGAAGAGATGGGCCTCCAAATCGAGTTCGAAAAAGTTGGCGGATTTGACCCGGTAAAGTTCGACGAAGGGTGTGTCGCTGCGGTTCGGGACGCGGCTGAGCGATTGGGGTATTCGCACACCGACATCATCTCAGGTGCAGGGCATGATGCCTGCTGGATCAATCGGGTGGCACCGACCGCGATGGTCATGTGCCCTTGTGTCGATGGTCTGAGCCATAACGAGGCTGAAGAAATCAGCAAGGACTGGGCTGCAGCCGGGACGGATGTTCTGTTCCATGCGGTCGTTGAGACGGCGGAGATTGTTGAATAGGGGGACTGCCCCCGTCGCCTGATGGGTGACTTCCACGGGATATATTTGGCCAGATCAAGCAAGCGGCGCAGACCGCGTCAGGGAGATTAGAATGAGCACTGTTATCAAGAACGGAACCGTTGTGACCGCCGACTTGTCTTACAAGGCGGATGTCATGGTCGATGATGGGGTCATCACAGAGATCGGGATGGATCTTAAGGGTGACAAAGAATTGGACGCCACGGGATGTTACGTCATGCCGGGTGGGATTGATCCGCATACCCACCTGGAGATGCCGTTTATGGGCACCTACTCCAGCGATGATTTCGAAAGCGGTACGCGGGCTGCGCTGGCGGGTGGAACGACGATGGTCGTTGATTTCGCGCTGCCGAACCCGGGTGAAAGCCTGTTGGACGCGTTGAAACGCTGGGACAACAAATCCACCCGTGCCAACTGTGACTACTCCTTCCACATGGCTGTGACATGGTGGGGCGAGCAGGTGTTCGATGACATCAAGACGGTGATCGAGACACGCGGTATCAACACGTTCAAGCATTTTATGGCCTACAAGGGCGCCTTGATGGTGAATGATGATGAGTTGTTCTCTTCGTTCAAGCGTCTGGCAGAGTTGGGCGGCATCGCGATGGTTCACGCCGAAAACGGTGATGTGGTGGCGGAACTCAGTGCCAAACTACTGGCCGAGGGCAATAACGGCCCCGAGGCGCATGCTTATTCCCGTCCGCCGCAGGTTGAAGGCGAGGCGACCAATCGCGCCATTATGATTGCCGACATGGCAGGCGTGCCGCTTTATGTTGTGCATACCTCTTGTGAAGAGGCGCATGAAGCGATCCGCCGGGCCAAGATGCAGGGTAAGCGCGTTTGGGGCGAACCTTTGATCCAGCACCTGACATTGGATGAAAGCGAGTATTTTCATCACGATTGGGATCACGCGGCACGTCGGGTCATGAGCCCTCCGTTCCGGAACAAGCAACATCAGGATAGTTTGTGGAATGGTCTACACTCGGGCACGCTGAGTGTTGTAGCGACAGACCATTGCGCCTTTACGACGGAGCAAAAGCGGTACGGTGTCGGCGACTTTACCAAAATCCCGAACGGCACCGGCGGCTTGGAAGACCGGATGCCTATGCTGTGGACCTATGGGGTGAATACAGGCCGTCTGACGATGAATGAATTCGTCGCGGTGACGTCAACAAACATCGCCAAGATAATGAACTGCTATCCCAAAAAGGGCGCGATCCTTGTTGGGGCAGATGCGGATATCGTTGTGTGGGACCCTGAGAAATCCAAGACGATCAGCGCGGGTACTCAGCAATCTTCGATTGATTACAACGTGTTTGAAGGGAAAGAGGTCAAAGGCCTGCCGCGCTTTACGCTGACGCGGGGGCATGTGGCTGTGCATGACGGCGAGATTCGCACGCAGGAAGGTCACGGTGATTTTGTCGCACGCGAACCTAATGGCCATGTGAACAAGGCGTTGAGCACCTGGAAAGAGCTGACTGCGCCTCGACCGATCGAGCGGTCGGGCATCCCGGCGACGGGCGTATGATGCGTGTGGGTCGTCTTTGTGGCGACCCAAAATCAAATCTTTTCAAGGCTATGGAATGAATACTGAAAGCACTACCCAGCCCGTGATCGAGGCAAGGCAGCTGGATCTGACCTTCCAAACCAATGACGGACCGATTCACGCGTTGAAAGACGTCAACCTGACTGTCGGCAAGGGCGAATTCGTCAGTTTTATTGGCCCCTCGGGCTGCGGAAAAACCACCTTTCTGCGCTGTATCGCGGCATTGGAAACCCCAACGGGTGGAACCCTGACAGTCAACGGCATGACCCCGGATGAGGCGCGGCGGAACCGGGCCTATGGGTACGTGTTTCAGGCGGCGGGTCTGTATCCTTGGCGCACCATCGCTAGGAACATCAAGCTACCGCTTGAGATCATGGGGTATTCGGCCGCTGAGCAAGATGAACGTGTGAGAAACGTTCTGGAACTTGTTGATCTTGAAGGATTTGGAGGCAAGTTTCCCTGGCAGTTGTCCGGAGGAATGCAGCAGCGGGCCAGTATCGCGCGCGCCTTGGCCTTTGACGCGGACATCCTGCTAATGGACGAACCCTTTGGTGCGCTGGATGAGATTGTTCGGGATCACCTGAACGAACAGCTTCTGGCGCTGTGGGCGCGGACGGAAAAGACCATTGGTTTCGTCACGCACTCGATCCCAGAGGCGGTGTATCTGAGCACCAAGATCGTGGTGATGAGCCCACGGCCGGGGCGGATTACAGACGTGATCGACAGCCCTCTGCCAAAAGAACGGCCTTTGGATATCCGTGATACGCCAGAGTTCATCGAGGTCGCCCATCGCGTGCGCGAAGGCCTGAGGGCGGGGCATGCGGACGATGAATGACGGATTCAAAGCTTTCTGGGCCGTTCTGACTGTTCTCGCGGTGATCATTGCGTTTTGGTACGCGGCTTGCGTTCCAATGAACATCAAAGGCGTATTGACCGAGCAAGAGCGCGCCGGGGCCGAAGTGCAACCGCCGTCAGCTAAAGACCGTCGGGATATGTCCGAATTCGGACTGGTGTTGAACAATAGCTTTGCCATTCCAGGCACGTGGGAGCAGGACCGACCCCGTCTGCCGGCCCCACATCAGGTCGCCATCGAAATGTGGGAGACCACGGCACAGAAGAAAATCACTTCGAAACGGTCACTTATCTATCACGGCTGGGTGACGCTCAGCGCGACGATGTTGGGTTTTGCGATTGGCACAGGGCTGGGCATATTGCTGGCCGTGGGCATCGTGCACAGCCGTGTGATGGACTTGTCTGTCATGCCCTGGGCCATTGTCAGCCAGACTATCCCGATTATCGCACTCGCACCGATGATTATCGTGGTTCTCTATTCGATTGGTATTCAGGGGATCATTCCCAAGGCGATCATCTCGGCCTATCTGAGCTTTTTCCCGGTGGTTGTCGGAATGGTTAAAGGCCTGCGCAGCCCTGACGCAATGCAACTGGACCTGCTGCGCACCTATAATGCCAGTCGGTCTCAGGGGTTCTGGAAGTTGCGCTTGCCCGCGTCTATGCCGTATCTGTTTACGTCGTTGAAAATTGGCATCGCGGCGTCGCTGGTTGGTGCCATTGTTGGTGAATTGCCAACAGGAGCGGTGGCCGGTCTGGGTGCACGTTTGCTGGCGGGCAGCTACTATGGACAAACCGTGCAAATATGGTCGGCCTTGTTTGCGGCGGCCATTCTGGCGGCCTGTCTGGTTGGCTTGCTGGGGCTTGTTGAACGGACAGTGCTGAAAAGAATGGGGATGGCGCAATGATACTGGTGCTGTTTGCAATCGCCGTCTGGGTGCTGGGCTGGTGGCTGAACAGCCGTCTGGCCAGCGGACCTTATGCCGATACGCGCATTGTGCGTTTCTTGGCACCATTCATATTTGGCATAACTATCATCGTCATTTGGGAGCTGCTGGTCAGAGGGCTCAATGTTTCTCTGGTCATACTGCCGGCACCATCCGTAATTGCGGTGCGCTTTGTAGATAGTCTGCCGATCCTGTGGGCAGATTTTGTTCAGACCATCATCAAGGGGGCGTTCAGCGGATACATAATCGGCTGTGGCGCGGCATTCCTGATGGCTATCGCAGTGGATCGCTGGGATTTCCTACGCCTCGGGCTACTACCTGTCGGGAACTTTGTTGCCGCGCTGCCGATCGTGGGGACAGCCCCCATTCTGGTGATGTGGTTCGGCTTTGATTGGCACTCCAAAGCAGCGGTGGTTGTGGTGATGGTATTCTTCCCAATGTTAGTGAATACCGTTGCCGGATTGCGCGAGGCCACGGCCATGCAGCGCGATCTGATGGAAACCTATGCAGCCACCTATTGGCAAAGCTTTCTGAAGCTGCGTTTGCCAGCCGCGATGCCCTTTATCTTCAATGGCTTAAAGATTTCTACCACCCTGGCGTTAATCGGCGCTATCGTGGCAGAGTTCTTCGGATCACCCACGCTTGGCATGGGCTTTCGGATTTCAACCAGTGTCGGGCAATTGTCTCTGGATATGGTCTGGGCCGAGATTGTGGTGGCCGCTTTGGCCGGAACGGCGTTTTACGGCCTTGTGGCCATGATCGAAAAGGCGGTGACATTCTGGCATCCGTCTCAGCGTGGATAATAAGTAATTCAACAGACCCCAAAAGGGGCGCCAACAGCAACTAGGAGATATGAAGATGAATAAGCTACTCAGCGGGGCGATAGCCGCCTTTAGTCTGGCCGCCAGTTCGGCCTTGGCAGCGGATGAGGTGACATTGCAGCTCAAGTGGGTCACGCAAGCGCAGTTCGCAGGCTATTATGTCGCCAAAGACAAGGGATTCTACGAGGAAGAAGGGCTGGACGTCACCATTCTGCCAGGCGGACCAGACATCGCGCCAACACAGGTGATTGCTGGTGGGGGCGCTGATGTAACCGTCGAGTGGATGCCCGCAGCACTGGCCGCGCGTGAAAAGGGTCTGCCGTTGGTGAACATTGCGCAACCGTTCAAAAGCTCGGGCATGATGCTGACCTGCTGGAAAGATGCCGGGATCGCCGCGCCCGAGGACCTCAAGAACCGCACGCTGGGCGTTTGGTTCTTTGGCAACGAGTTCCCATTCATGAGCTGGATGAGCCAACTGGGGATCGACACGGGTGGCAAAAGCGAAAGCGGCGTGGAAGTTCTTAAGCAGGGATTCAACGTTGATCCACTGTTGCAACGTCAGGCTGATTGCATCAGCACGATGACCTACAACGAATACTGGCAGGTCATTGATGCGGGCGTCAGCCCGGATGAACTGGTGACTTTCAAATACGAAGATCAGGGCGTCGCGACGCTTGAAGATGGTCTTTACGTGCTCGAAGAAAACCTGAGTGATGCGGAATTCGCCGACAAGATGGAGCGCTTTGTCCGGGCCTCGATGAAAGGTTGGAAATACGCTGAAGAAAACCCGGAAGAGGCCGCCGATATCGTTCTGGAAAACGATGAGACCGGCGCCCAGACCGAAGAGCATCAGAAACGCATGATGGGTGAGATCGCGAAACTGACCTCTGGTTCGAATGGTGCGTTGGATCCGGCCGATTTTGAACGCACTGTGGCCACGTTGCTGGCTGGTGGATCAGACCCAGTCATCACCAAACAGCCGGATGGTGCTTGGACCCATCAGATCACGGATGCAGCGCTGAACTGATCAACTAGGCATTAACTGAAAAAACGCGGTCCCATACGGGGCCGCGTTTCCTTTTTCTTATGTCGGAAAAGTGTCTGTACTTGAGGCCGAAATGGCGTAGAATTCTATGAATAACAGCGCATTTCGTACGAAACAGTCGATAGTCCGGAAAAAATGCAGGGATTTGCATCAGAATTCAATACCGCTATCGCTCTGATCCTGAACGGGGATCCAGAGCTTTGGGCGATTGTGCTTTTGTCCCTGAAAGTTTCTGTATTTGCCGTCCTGATTTCTGCTCTGATTGGGATGCCTGTTGGCGCTGCGCTGGCCGTTTCGCGCTTTCCGGGACGGCGGATCTTGATCGTTCTGATGAACGCTCTGATGGGGTTTCCACCCGTCGTGGTTGGACTGCTGGTCTATCTGATGTTGTCTCGGTCGGGGCCGTTGGGAGTTCTTGAACTGCTATATACACCGACCGCGATGATCATCGCGCAGGTGGTCCTGGTGACACCTATTGTTGCCGCGCTGACGCGGCAAGTGGTCGAGATGTTGGCCGAGGAATATTCGGAACAGCTCCGTTCGCTTGGTGTATCGCGTCTGGCTTCTGTTCCGGTCTTGCTGTGGGACGCGCGTCTGGCACTGGTCACCGCATTACTGGCCGGATTTGGCCGTGCCATTGCCGAAGTTGGGGCAGTGATTATTGTCGGGGGCAATATCAATCACGTGACCCGTGTGATGACGACCACCATCGCATTGGAAACGTCCAAAGGTAATCTTGCGCTTGCTCTTGCGCTTGGTGCGATTCTGATCGGTATCGCTGTGGCGGTAAACGCCATGGTCAGCACGCTTAGCCTGCGGGCCGAGCGAGAGGGGTTGCGCCATGCGTGATCTGGTCTCGGAAATGGCGCGGCACATCACTGTGCATGGAGTACAAATTGCACGCAATGGCACTGCGTTGCTGGACGTACCGCATCTGAATTTGGCCGGGCCGGGTCCGACTCTGATCCTTGGACCGAACGGGTCTGGCAAAAGCCTGTTGCTGCGATGTTTGCACGGGCTGATCGCTCCGGATAAGGGGCATGTGGAACAGGACGGCGTTCCCTTGAATTCCAATCATAAAGCTCGACAGGCGATGGTTTTCCAGCGGCCTGTCTTACTGCGCCGGTCGGTTGCGGCCAATCTGGAGTTTGTTCTGAAACGGCAGGGCCTGTCACGCGCTGCCCGCAAGATGCGTATCGCAGAGTTGCTGATCCAAGGCGGGCTGGAGGGCAAGGCGCGGCAATCGGCCAGATCGTTGTCGGGTGGCGAGGCGCAGAGGCTGGCCATCTTACGCGCACTGGCGCTGGACCCGGACACGCTGTTTCTGGACGAACCGACCAGTGCGCTGGACCCTAGTGCAACTCAGGTAATCGAACGGATGATCCTGCGCGCGTCAGCTGAAGGGGTGCGCATTGTCATGGTGACCCATGACATTGGTCAGGCGCGTCGGCTGGCATCGGATGTCGTCATGATGCAGGGTGGCCATGTGGTTGAACATGGCGACGCGCGTCAGGTAATGGACGATCCACTGAGCGAGGCCTCACGCCGGTATCTGGCAGGCGGGCTGGTAACATAACAAAAACCTGGAGTTCACAATGATCCGGAATTTCGTTCGGGCAGCATTGGTTTCCCTTGGCCTGATTGCAGGTTCGGCCTCGGCCGAAGAGCCGTTTATCGTCGTACAATCAACAACGTCGACCCAAAATTCGGGGCTGTTCGACTACATCCTTCCTTGGTTTGAAGCGGAAACCGGGATCGACGTGCGCGTTGTGGCTGTCGGCACCGGGCAGGCGATCCGAAATGCGATCAACGGCGATGGGGATGTTCTGCTGGTCCATGCAACGGCTGATGAAGAGCAGTTTGTCAAAGACGGGTGGGGCGTTGAACGGTTCGACGTGATGTACAATGACTTTGTCCTTGTCGGGCCTAAATCAGACCCAGCCAAGGTGAAAGGCGGTTCGGACATTGTGGCCGCCTTGACGGCAGTATCCGAAGCGGCAGTTCCTTTTGCGTCTCGTGGGGATGACAGTGGTACCCATAAGGCTGAAATGCGCCACTGGGGCGACGCCGGTGTAGACCCCACAGCGGAATCGGGCACATGGTACCGCGAGACAGGTTCAGGCATGGGCGCGACGTTGAACGTGGCCAGTGGCATGGACGCTTATGCGCTGACGGATCGGGCGACGTGGGAATCCTTTGGAAACCGGGGGAACCTTGAGGTTTTGGTCGAAGGTGATCCGCGCTTGTTTAACCAATACGGCGTCATTCTGGTGAATCCCGAAAAACATGCGGGTGTTCGCGCAGCTGCGGGGCAGCGGTTCATAGATTGGTTGATCGGTCCGGACGGGCAAACCGCAATTGAGGCCTTTAAGTTGAATGGCAATCAGTTGTTCTTTCCGAACGCAAAATAGGAAACTACCCGCTGGCGCCATTGTGGTGGATTGTTCCCAGACCGGACAGGTCGTAGCCGCCAAACTCATTGGCGCGGTTCAGGAACCGGTCGGATTGTACAAAGCTGAGCAACTTCAGCATTGGGTCATCAAAGTAAGCTCTTCGCCAGATCGCCAGGTCCAGGCGTTCCGAATGTGTCGGGACAAATTCCAGATCGTAAAGTCCGGCCAATGCACCCAACCCGAACCCGACCTCGGCTTTGCTATCATGCAGGGCGATTGCCAGCTCTTCCTCGGTGCGGGCACAGGTGGGCAGGGCTTCCAGATCTTCGCGCGTCAAACCATGGGCTTCCAGTTGGGCGTCGAACAGTCTTTGGCTGGCGGCGCTGTCCTGGCGCAGGATTACACGTCGACCTTTTAGCTGTTCAAATCCCTGAATATCCGACGTGCCTGGCGCCAGCAGCAAACCACGCTGGCGATGAGCAATTTCAAACAGAACGACCGGAGCCTCACCCAAAGTGTCCTGAAGCGTCCGGGTGTTAAAACCGGCATCCTCATGAATGTGCAGCGCTGCTGCCTGTGCGTTTCGATCTTTTAGCCGGGTTAGCCCATCGAATGAGCCATCGTAATATGTCGCCAGGCCTGATCCGCTTTCGCGCAGCGCCCAGTCCAGCAGCGGATCGTGACTGCCAGCGACAATCGGGGGCAGGGGCGGTTCGGCCACTTCCGGGCCAGATCGCGAGGCGTTCAGCCATGCAATCACCTCGGCCCGCGGAAAAAGCAACTTGCCCATAGCGCGCACACACGGCACCTCACCCGATGAAGCCAGGTCATAGGCCTTTCGCTCGCCAATGCGCAGGAGATCGGCCAGTTCTTTGGTGGTCAAGTATTCGGACATTCAGTCGAGACGCACAGCCGAGCCAGCCCCTGCATCCGCAGCACTGAAACCGATCTGTTGCAGCGTATATGGCGCGGCGACAGTGATCACCGCCATAACGGCGACGGCAGCAAGAAAGGCTTTCATAGTCTCCTCCGGCTCAATTTTCTGGCATCGTGGCGCGGCGCAGAAAGGCGATCAGGTCGTCCCGATCCTGAGGCTGAGTGATCCGTTGCATCGGCATCTTCGACCCCGGAATGTAGTGGTCCGGCCCTTCGTCAAAAAGAGCGTTTATCGTTTCTTCATTCCAAATGATATCAGAGTCTTGCAGCGTATCCGAGTAAAAATATCCCCGTAGGGTACCTGCTTTGCGCCCGAACACACCGTGGAGCGTCGGACCTGCCCGGCGTTGGCCATCCGGGGTCAGGCTATGGCAGATCGAACATTTGCGGGCGAACTGACGTTCACCGTTTTCCATTTCCTCGGGATCTTTCAAAAAGCTGGGTTCAGCCGCAGCCATCTGTTCCTGATCTCCCAGCGCAGCGACTGGCCAGCTATACATGGCCTCGTCAATACCGCCCGCATGCAAGTTTTGCCCGTCAGTGGAAAAGGCCAATGCCCAGACCGGGCCACGTAAGGTCGCTCTGAAATCCTGTGCGATGCGCCATTCGACCGTGTCTATCATCATAATATAGCCTTCGCCGTCTCCGACGGCCAACATGCTGCGATCCGGGCTGAGCGCCAAGGCAAGGATCGGTCGGCGTTCCAAAGTGAAATCACGTTCGTCGCCAGTTGTCAGGTCGAGGATGCGGGTGACGCCATCAACCGCGCCGTACGCAATCCAGTTGTCCTGTTCGTTCAGTGCCAGCTCATTGATGCCAAATCCGTGTTCCACGAACCGGTTCGTTTCCTGTCCGCTGGCAACGTCCCATATGCGCAGTGAACCATCGATACCTGCGGAATACAGTTCCGAACCGTCTGCAGAGAATTCGACGGCATTCACACCGCTTCCAGTCGGCCCGAGCATCGACGGCGCCGAGCCATCGACCGGCCACAGCCCGATGGTCCCATCCCAACTGGCCGTTGCCACATGGGTCTTCGACGCGGCGACGCCTACAATCTTGCCTTTGTGCTGACCAACAATCTGACCGCCAGGCCATTTGCGCAGGGTAAAATCATCCCCAGCCGAATAGATCGCGGTACCGTTGAATACGACGGAATTGACTGCGGCCTCGTGGCCTTCCAGCCATTTCGGCGATTGCCCGGTCCATATGCCAACCGAGTTGTCAAAACTTGCTGTTGCGATCCGACCGTCTGGCGCGGTGGCGATCCCCATGATGGGCCCGCCGTGGCCTTTAAGAGTGAAGAACTCGGCCATCGCGGGCAGGGGCAGCAGCGCCAGTGCCAGAACCAGCTTGCGCATTTATTCGGCGGGCGAGGCCGCTCCTTCGCTGGCCTCTTTTGCCTGCACCTCTTCCAGCCACAGCGAGTGGTGCTCGCGGGCCCATTGCTCTTCAACCTCTCCGGTTCCCATTGCGTCGAACGCGCCCTCCATGCCGACCGAGCCCAAGTAGATATGAGCCAGAATGATAGCGATGAAAGCGTAGGCGACCATGACGTGCCAGACCTGAGCGTATTGCATTTCCTCCTGCGG
Source organism: Ruegeria atlantica (assembly GCF_013032505.1). GTDB lineage: Bacteria > Pseudomonadota > Alphaproteobacteria > Rhodobacterales > Rhodobacteraceae > Ruegeria > Ruegeria atlantica_F. The sequence continues at coordinate 585,374 of NZ_WQCG01000001.1, read as the reverse complement.
GGACATTTGCACTGGTAGGTTCAGGCCCAGCATTTGCGGAATGCCTGTAGCATTTGCGATCGAGAAGGTTTTGGCAAACAGCGGCATTTCAAACGGGAACAGCAGCGACAGACCCGACAGGCTTATTGAGACGCCCAGCAGGATGCAAAGCCAGAAAATGATCTTTTGTCCGGCATTGAATTTCTTGGCTGGGGGATGGCTGCCTTTGGTAAACAGTCCACCACCAGCGGCGAGCCATTTTAGATCGACGCGGTTCGGAATGTTATGACTGATCCAGTTTACGGTGACGATGATCAGCCCCAGCATGAAAGCCCATGCGAGGTTGTTGTGCAGCCATTTGCATCCCTGAGCGATCATTGCGAAGCCCTCTTTCCCGAAGATCGGTATCAGGAAGTCGCGGCCGTATAGGGTCAAAAGACCAGTGATGCCGAGGATCAGGAATGAACCGGCAAACAGCCAATGGCCAAACCTTTCAAAGCCTCCAAAGCGGGTGACCGTGCGGCCGGTTTTTTCGCCGTCGATCCTGATCTTTCCACGGATTAGGAAGAAAAGCAGAAGGATGACAAGCATTCCGCCGATGATGTAGCTGCCATATTCGCGCAGCGGACCGGTGCGGAAGTTCAACCACCACATGCCGCCGTCCTGAATCAGCACTCCGGCTGCCGGTCCTTTGGACGAGACTGTGACATCCGCCGATCCGTAGCGCAGCGCGCGGTAGACATCGCTGTCCGAGGCGACACCCCGTGTGCCCAACTGACCAAGCAAGCCTTCGGCATTGCCCTGGCCAGTATTGTCTGAGCGATAGCTGTCATCAACCTGTTCGCCGCGCTGTCGCGCCATGATATCCTCAAGCGTCGTCGCGCCCCCGGTCTGCGCCCTGTCAGCAGGGGCAGGGGCAGGGGCTTCGGCTTCACTTGATTGGGCGACAGCGGTTTGGGCCATCAAAAATGTCAGCAGCAATACGGAGAGTAAGCGGAACATCTGAACCTCGGTCAAAATCCCTGTTCAGACGACCCACGAACGCGGGTCGTCTGTTTGGTTCACGAAGACGGTTTTAGCCGTCTTTCTGGTCGTAGGCCGTGCCCCAACCCCAGGCGCCCGAGCCAAACCCGCGCGCGACGACGCGCTCGCGGTAGATGGCCGACACCACGTCACCGTCACCGGCGAGCAGGGCCTTGGTGGAACACATCTCGGCGCAGATGGGCAGTTTGCCCTCGGCGATCCGGTTGCGACCATATTTTGCGAACTCTGCGGTCGAGTTGTTTTCTTCGGGACCACCAGCGCAGAAGGTACATTTGTCCATCTTGCCGCGCGATCCGAAGTTACCCGCCTGTGGATATTGCGGCGCGCCGAAGGGGCACGCATAGAAGCAATAGCCACAGCCAATGCACAGGTCTTTGGAGTGCAGGACGACACCTTCTTCGTTCTGATAGAAGCAGTCGACCGGGCACACCGCCATGCAAGGCGCATCCGAACAATGCATACAGGCCACCGAGATCGAACGTTCGCCCGGGTTGCCGTCATTGATCGTCACCACCCTGCGGCGGTTGATGCCCCACGGCACCTCGTGTTCATTCTTACACGCGGTTACGCAGGCGTTGCACTCGATGCAGCGTTCAGCGTCGCAGAGAAACTTTGCTCTAGCCATTTTCGTCCTCCTTACGCTGCCGAGATCTTGCAGAGAGTACACTTGGTCTCCTGCATCTGGGTCACTGAATCATAGCCATACGTCTGGGCGGTGTTGGTACTTTCACCCAGCACATAGGGGTCTGCACCGGCGGGGTATTTGTGCCGCTGGTCTTCGCCCTGGAAATGGCCGCCAAAGTGGAATGGCATGAAGGCCACGCCGGCACCGACCCTGTTGGTCAGCATCGCCATCACCTTGACCTTGCCGCCCTCAGGACCTTCGACCCAGACCTGTGATCCGTCACGAATACCAAGGTTGTTGGCATCGCGGGGATTGATCTCGACGAACATGTCTTGCTGCAGCTCAGCCAGCCACGGGTTTGACCGTGTCTCATCACCGCCGCCTTCATATTCGACCAGACGACCAGACGTCAGGATTATCGGGTAATCCTTTGAAAAGTCGTTCTTTTGGATCGAGGCATAAAGGGTTGGCAGGCGATAAGCCTGACGGTCCTCGTAGGTCGGGTAATCCTCCACCAGATCGCGCCGCGGTGTATAAAGCGGTTCGCGATGCAGTGGGATCGGATCCGGGAAGGTCCAGACGACCGCGCGTGCCTTTGCGTTCCCGAAGGGCGCACAGCCATGCTCGATCGCGACCCGCTGGATACCGCCGGACAAGTCGGTTTTCCAGTTGGTTTCCGGTCCTGCAACGGCGTCGATTGCTGCCCGCTCTTCAGCGGTCAGATCACCGTCCCAACCAAGGTCCATCAGCATCTGCATCGTGAATTCGGGATAACCATCCTGAATTTCCGATCCAGCGCTGTAGACCCCTTCGGCCAGCAGGTTGTCGCCATCACGTTCCACGCCAAAGCGGGCACGGAAGGTCAGGCCACCTTCGGCCACCGGTTTCGACATGTCATAGAGGTTTGGTGTCCCCGTATGACCCATCTCTGCCGTGCCCCAGCAGGGCCAGGGCAGACCGTAGTACTCGCCGTCGTTTGGTCCACCAATGGCCTGCAGCGTGGTTCTGTCGAACGTATGCTGGTTGGCCATGTGGCTTTTCAAACGTTCCGGTGACTGACCGGTGTACCCGATGGTCCAGAGACCCGAGTTGAATTCACGTGTGATGCTTTCAACATTCGGGGTTTCAGGGTCGTCCATCTCGATATTGCGGAAGAACCGATCCGCCCAGCCGAACTTGTTGGCGAACTTGGCCATGATGACCTCGTCCGGCAGGCTTTCGAACAGCGGTTCCACGACCTTGTCACGCCACTGCAAAGACCGGTTCGATGCCGTGACCGATCCACGGGTTTCGAACTGCGTACAGGCGGGCAACAGGTAGACGCCATCGGTGCGGTCATGCAGAACGGCCGAGACGGTGGGATACGGGTCGATCACGACCAGCATGTCCAGCTTCTCCATCGCCGTCTTCATTTCTGTCATCCGGGTCTGTGAGTTGGGCGCGTGGCCCCACAGCACCATGGCGCGGACATTGTTGTCCTGATCCATGTTCGCCGGGTCTTCCAGAACACCGTCGATCCAGCGGGAAACAGGGATGCCGCGTTCGTTCTGAAGCGGTTTGTCCTTGCCTTCCTTGTCCTTGATCGTGGCGAACTGGCCAGCAAGCCATTCGGGTTCTTCACCCCAGACACGTGCCCAGTGGCCCCATGCACCTTTTGACAGGCCATAGTAGCCGGGCAGGGTGTGGGACAAAACACCAAGATCCGTTGCGCCCTGCACGTTATCATGGCCGCGGAAGATGTTGGTGCCACCACCCGAAGTACCCATGTTGCCCAGAGCAAGCTGGAGCACGCAGTAGGCGCGAGTGTTGTTGTTGCCGTTGGTGTGCTGCGTACCGCCCATACACCAGATCACCGTACCGGGACGGTTGTTGGCCATGGTGCGCGCAACACGCTTCAACTGTGAGCCTGGTGTGCCAGTGACACGCTCAACCTCTTCCGGGTTCCACTTGGCAACCTCTTCACGGATCTGGTCCATGCCCCAGACACGGGTGCGGATGAACTCTTTGTCCTCCCATCCGTTGTCGAAGATGTGCCACAGAATACCCCAGACCAAAGCAACGTCTGTACCGGGGCGGAAGCGGACATATTCATCCGCATGCGCTGCGGTGCGCGTAAAGCGCGGGTCGCAGACGATCAGCGGCGCGTTGTTCTGCTCTTTCGCGCGCAGAACGTGCAGCAGCGAGACAGGGTGTGCCTCGGCCGGGTTGCCGCCGATGATGAAGATGGCCCGAGAGTTGTGGATGTCGTTATACGAATTGGTCATGGCGCCGTAGCCCCATGTGTTCGCAACACCCGCAACCGTGGTTGAGTGGCAGATCCGGGCCTGATGGTCCACGTTATTCGTGCCCCAATAGGCGGCGAACTTGCGGAACAGGTAGGCCTGTTCGTTGTTATGCTTCGCAGAACCCAGCCAATAGACGCTGTCTGGCCCAGATTCTTCGCGGATGCTCATCATGCCGTCGCCGATCTCGTTGATCGCCTCTTCCCAACTGATGCGCTTCCATTCGCCGCCTTCCTTTTTCATCGGATACTTCAGGCGGCGTTCACCATGGGCGTGCTCGCGAACTGCGGCCCCCTTGGCACAATGTGCACCCAGGTTGAACGGGCTATCCCAACCGGGTTCTTGCCCGATCCAGACGCCATTCTGCACTTCGGCGACGACCGTACAGCCGACCGAACAGTGGGTGCATATGGATTTGATGTTTTCGACAGCCTGATTTGCTGCTGTCTGGGCGCTGGCTGGCGTCACGGTTCCACCCGTGGCGCTGATCGCGGCCAAGCCGCCGATCGTCAGGCCCGAGCCACGCAGGAATGCGCGGCGATCGACGGTTTTTTCGCCGACCTGGGACAGGATACTTGTCCGCTGGGGGCGTCTCGCAACCCCGTTGGTCTTTTTCCTAAGCATTTCGTTCCTCCCTTGCTCGCCATGTAAGCCATGGCTGGCTTGGTACTGCTGTTGCCGACGTCAGGGCCAATCGCAACCGTCAGTCGGGTGTGACCTCGTCCGGTTCAGAACCGGGCGCTGTCGAGGTAGGCGCGTGTATGCGCAGTGTCCTGAATGCGGGTTTCGTCCGTCGGAAGCTCAGCTGCCTCGGCCTTTCCGCTCAGGCTGGCGGCGGCGACTGCAGCAGGGGCTGCGGTTCCGGCCAGTTTGAGGAAGTCGCGGCGCGTCGCGCCTTCTTCCTTTTTCTTGCTCATGGGGTTCTCCTCTCCCATTTGCGATCTAGCGCCTTTGCAAGCGCTGGCGAGTGGCGGGCTTACGCCGCCGTCATTCGGAAGGCTTCGCGCTCGATCTCCATGAAAACCCGACCGGCAGTACCGACCGAGGCATAGAGAACCGAGTTTTCAGCGCCTTCCAAATCCGAATAGAAATGCGTGGCCCAAGGGCCGATATGCTTGCTCCAGAATGCCTTTTGATCTTCCAACGACGCCGGTGCGCCAAAACGACCAACGATCATTCCGGCCATCATCTCCATCAGTGAAGCAATGTTATCTTCCGGCTCGAAAACGTTCCGGGCTCGGGTAATGCCACGCATCGCCATGTCGTTGCGCAGCTGCGCCAAGGGTTTCTCGTTCAGGAACCCAGTGAGGTAGAAACTGGCATAGGGCAGCAGCTCACCGCGCCCCAATCCGATGAACAGCGCATTGAACTCGCGCTCGGCTGAGGCGGTCTTGGTAACCTTGGCGACGCGGGCCATGGCCTGAATGGCCTGTCCCAGATCAGTTTCGTCGCCTGTCAGGCCAGACACCTGGTCCAGCAACATCTGATCCGGCGGCGCAGACAAAAGCAGCCCCAGGAAGTTGTAGAAATCCGCGCGCATGCGATCCTCGGCTGAGACGTCCAACTGTTGCGCTTCACTTGCGGTCATCAGGTTATCCTTCGAATTCAAATTTCATACGGCGCGGGGCAGGGACGATCTCAACCTCGTCTTGCGTGTCGACCGGAGTATCAGTCTCAGCCATCAAAACAGCTTCTGGCGCGGCCTCTTCACTTTCCACAGGGCTATCCTGCAGTTCGTCCGGTTGAGGTGTCTCGTCCGTTTCACTCTCTTCGGCCTCAGCCGCCAGAGCCTCGACATGCGCGAGCATTCCCTTGCCGACCTGGTAAGCTGTCTGAATATTTTCAATCACACAGGCCGCGTCGGTATAATCCTCGCCATAGTCTACAAGACCATCGACATTGGCCAAAACCGGGTTCAGCCGCCACAGTCGGCGCAAAGCACGGCGGCGCAGACGGTCGGGCACCGCCTTCGCCATAAAGCCAGTGACATCATCGCCCGCCTGCAGCTGATCTGGATCGGGTAGGTTAAGCTCAGCCAGTATTTCGGCGTCGGATTTTTCGTCCAATTCCGCGTGCTGAGCGGCAATGGTCTGTTCTTCAACTGCGATGACCTCGGCCTCGGCTTCCGCTTGCACCGCCGCTTTGCGGCGGGACCAGAAATCGCGAGCTTCGGTCATTGCACGATCCTCCGAGGGGCGCGGTAGACGTCAGACTCTTGCCGGATACGTGCATCCCCCTTGCCGTCTTCGACCAGATCGATCCGCTTTTTGTCCCTGCGGCGTTTCACAAAGACCTCATCGCTGTGATGTTCCAAAGCGAAGTCGCGCACCCAGGCGATTAACCCTTCGGTCATCGGAATTTTCTCAACAATCTCCTCGCCGGTATCCGCGTAGTCCTGACCTTCAAAAGGCGACGCAGTAACCAGAACTGCATCCATTGGCCTTTCACCATCCAATGCATCACGAAGAACAAGGTAGATCGACGGTTGGCCGTCCGACAGGTTCACCATATAGGCTTCGGTCTCGTCCGCCCAAAGCGTCAGAGGCAGGGTCGCTGCGTGGTACTCGATGGCCTCGCCTTCGCGCCGCATTTCGTGCCAGTCCGCAGGCCCGGCACCGGGCAGCACGGCGATGGCGCGCCAGTTCCATTTCGCCCAGCGGGTTACACCGGGTGTTTTGCGCACAACGACGCCGATTGGCATTTCAATCTGGCTTGCGGCCTTGGCCACTGGCTCCTCCCCGGAAGGCTCTCCCATGCCTTCCCTAGGGTCCACTATGGTACACAAAGCGCTAAGGTGCCAAGCCCACGCTGTACGACCTTAGTCGTAATCGCAGGTAGCAAAACAGTGATCACGGCAAACAGAAGCCTTTGTTTGTTGTAAATTAAGGGGTTTTGGTGACCAAACGGCCCTCAGTCTCAAAGGGTTTACATTGCAGCAACGGGAATACAGCCTACGATACCAAGAGGCGGAGATGTATCCGGGGGAGGATCATGAGCACCAAACTACTGCTATGCGATTGCGCCGTGTCTCAACCTTTGGATTCCGACACCATTGGTTCGGCCTGCGAGGTGGAGTGTTCCAAGGTTCACACAGCACTTTGCACACGAGAGTTGGGGGCTGCTTCTGCAGCGATGCAACAGGGGGACATCATTATTGCCTGCGGGCAAGAGCAAGAGGTGTTTCAGGCACTGGCCGAAGAACTGGGTGTGAACGCTCCGGGATTTGTTGATCTTCGTGACAGGGCCGGGTGGTCCGATGAGGGCGCGGGTGCGGCTCCGAAAATGGCTGCGTTGGCAGCTGAGGCTCTGTTGCCGCAACCAGTGACACCCAGCGTTGATGTATATAGCGAAGGGACATGCCTGATTATCGGCCCCGGCGATATAACCTTTGCGCTTGCGGAAAAGCTGTCAGGAACTCTTGCGGTTACGGTTCTCGTCACGGATGAGGTTGCGCCGATCTCGCGCGCGTTCGACGTGGTGCGTGGGCGTATCAAATCGCTAAACGGGGCGCTGGGCGGCTTCACCTTGCGGCTGGACGCGTTTCAACAGCTTGAACCCGGTGGGCGCGGAGCGTTCACATGGACTGCGGCACGGGACAAGGCGCAGTCAGCTTGCGACATCGTTCTTGATCTGACCGGAGAATCCCCCCTGGTGCAGGCCCCGACCAAACGCGAGGGCTATCTGCGCGCCGACCCCAAAGATCCACTATCCGTCGAACGGTTGGCGTTTGAGGCGGTTCAATTGGTCGGCACGTTCGAAAAGCCGCTTTACGTGCGGATGGAAGAAACGCTGTGTGCCCATTCACGGGCCGAACAGGTCGCATGCACGAACTGTCTGGATATCTGCCCGACCGGTGCGATCAAACCCGCCGGTGAGCATGTGGAAATCGACCCGATGATCTGCGCGGGCTGTGGGGAATGCGCCGCGGTTTGCCCCTCAACAGCAATCACCTACGAGGATCCGCCGATATCTGCGTTGCTGTCGCGGATGCATATTTTAGCGCGCACCTATCGGCGAGCCGAAGGAGTTGCGCCGCGCTTATTGATCCATGATGCCCACGGGGCCGAGATGATCCGCCTGGCCGCCAGATTTGGACGTGGTTTGCCTGCGGATGTGATCCCGCTGGAACTGGGTGTTATTTCCGGGTTTGGTCATGCCGAGATGCTGGCTGCACTGGCGCATGGTTTCGCCCGCGTGGACGTCTTGCTGGCCCCAACAACCGAGCGGGATGCGTTGGACCGTGAACTGGCCTTGGCGCAGGCCATTGCAGGGCCGAATGCACTGGGCTTGGTGGACGAGGTTGATCCGGATGCCTTGTCCGATACCCTTTATGCGCAAGAAGTCCCACAGCCTTTGGCAGATCCTGTTTTGCCATTAGGCAACCGTCGTCAGATCGCGCGTTTGGCTGCGCAGGCGTTACATCCGCAAGCCGAAGCGCCGCTACCGTTACCAGAAAACGCGCCTTATGGTGCAGTCGCGGTGAACACGGATGCATGCACCTTGTGCCTCAGCTGTGTATCGCTGTGTCCGTCAGGCGCTTTGATCGATAACCCGGACAAGCCGCAATTGAATTTTCAACAGGATGCCTGTCTGCAATGCGGGCTGTGCAAAGGCATCTGCCCAGAGAACGCGATTACGCTTGTCCCGCAGCTTGACCTGAGCGATGCGGCCCTGTCTCAGCAAGTGCTGAATGAAGAGGAACCGTTCGCCTGCGTGGAGTGCGGAGCTTTGTTCGGTGTAAAATCTACTGTCGAGAGGATAATGGAAAAACTATCCGGTACGCATCCAATGTTTGCCACCTCGGACAAGGCACGGATGATACAGATGTGCGATAATTGCCGCGTGAACGCGCAGTTTCAGCAACAGGACAATCCGTTTCAATCCGCACCAAAACCCCGCGTCGTTACGACCGAGGATTACTTCTCAAAACGAAAGGATCACTGAAGCTGTAAGGGCGCACCCAAATCTGCCGCGGTAATGACCGAGACAAAAGCTAGGATGGCTTCCAGATCGTCCAGCGTCATCTCAACCGGATAGATGGGCGATGGGCGCTGAGGATCAAACGGTGGGGTCAGCCCGTCAATCTGCGTGAAGGCGGGGTGCGGGTTGAGGGCAAAGAACGCCTCAAATCTTTCCGACCAGTCTGGCATGGCGCGCAGCACCGCGAAAGAGGGCGTCGATCCCAGACCATTCATCCGGTTTTTTGGTCCGATCACATGGCACCGACCGCAATGGGTCATCGACAATTCCTCGCCGCGCAACGTATCACCGTCGATCACTGTTTCGGTCTCTGTGGCCGCGATATCGAAACTGGCCGAGAAGGGCGCACCTTGTTCGGGGGCAAAACTCTCTACCGTCCGTTTGCCAATGTCGGACAGCAGCCAGTCGCGGAACCGTTCATGTTTGGCGTCTTCACTGATCCGGAGGTGATAGATGACACCATCGCGCGCGAACACAGGACTACCCGGAGGCGTGGTTTCCAGCACCAAATCGCCCGCATTATCCGCAATAACCCGTATCCCGGTCTTGAGAGAAAAGCGAGGAAGGATATGTTGCAGCAGACCGGAGTCCGCAACCTCGTCTGGTGCGGCAAGACCAATCGCCTCTTGCGACCAAGAGGGGGTAGCAGAGAGCGTCAGGCTCAGGCACAAGAGAACAAAGCGCATGCCACAGCCTAACGGCACGGCAGCAAATGCGTCAAATGAACTGAATGAGACGGAGACACGTGCAATGAGCGGCAACCACAGCTTGTCGATACGCAGAGCCCTTACCACCGGGTTCCAAAAGGAGAATAACGCATGAGTGTTCGTGACGCAGTTCTTGCAAACCTAAGAAAGATCACCGATCCGGTTTCCGGACAGGACATCGTTAGCGCCGGCGTCGTTCGCGCACTGAATGTCGAAGGGGACACAGTGCGCTTTGTGTTGGAGATCGACCCCAAGCAGGCCGAGCGGATGGAACCCGTCCGAGCAGCAGCAGAACAGGCCGCTCAACTTGTCGACGGCGTTTCCACTGTATCGGCCATGTTGACCGCACATTCCGAAAAGGCGCCGCCGGATTTAAAACCCAAACCTAAACCTTCCCAGACAGGCCCGCAGGCCGTACCGGGCGTGGATAGGATTATCGCTGTGGCTTCGGGTAAGGGGGGTGTCGGCAAGTCTACTGTTTCAGCCAACCTCGCCTGTGCCTTGGCCGCCGAGGGCCGGCGCGTGGGGCTGCTGGACGCAGATGTCTACGGACCGTCGCAACCGCGGATGCTGGGTGTCTCGGGACGCCCAGCCAGCCCCGATGGCAAGACAATCCTGCCATTGCGCAATCACGGCGTCACCATGATGTCGATGGGTTTGATGACCAATGAAGGGCAGGCCGTTGTCTGGCGCGGCCCAATGCTGATGGGCGCGTTGCAACAGATGATGGGTCAGGTGCAATGGGGTGCGCTGGACGTGCTGATCGTCGACCTGCCACCGGGTACCGGTGATGTGCAACTGACTTTGAGCCAGAAGTTCAAAGTGGACGGTGCCATCGTCGTTTCGACCCCGCAAGACGTGGCGCTGATCGATGCCCGCAAGGGGATCGACATGTTCAACCAGCTCAAGACGCCCATCCTTGGGATGATCGAGAATATGTCGACGCATATCTGCTCGAACTGCGGCCATGAAGAGCACGTGTTCGGCCATGGCGGTGTTAAGTCCGAAGCCGAGGCGCTGGGCGTTCCCTTGCTGGGTGAAATCCCGCTGCATCTAGATATCCGCGTCGCCGCCGATGGCGGTGCGCCCATAGTGGTCAGCAAGCCCGATAGCCCACAGGCCGAAGCTTTCCGCAAAATCGCGCGTGACATGATTGCTAAGGGCAACGCATGAGCGAGCCGGTCTTTCCCCCGCTGCTGACGGGCCACCCGGTGCAGGGTGGGGAAGACCCGTTCGAGCGTGCGCAGGCTATGGCCGCGCTGGGCTGCGATGCGGGAACCTTGATTTACAACATTCAGGCCGACCGCCTGCGTGTCGCCATTGTTTTTGCACCGGAAGTTGCCCTGCAGGACGCAATGGCAATGCTGCCACTGTGTTCGGTCGGATTTCAGAACGCGCTCGGCGCGCTGGCCCCGCCCGAGGTCGCGGTACATCTGGGCTGGGATGGGTTGATTTGTGTGAACGGGGCCGAATGCGGAATGTTCCGCGTGGCGGCTTCGGATCAAGAACCATTGGCGGAACCGGATTGGCTGATCGTCGGATGGGATTTGGCGCTGCTGCAGACCAGCGAGGCGCCGGGCGAAAACCCGGATGTAACCGCGCTGTACGACGAAGGATGCGCAGATGTTTCGGCGACGCAGCTGCTTGAAAGCTGGTCGCGGCACATGCTGACATGGCTGAACCGTTGGCAGGAAGAGGGCAACGCCCCGGTGCACGGCGAATGGATGGGCCTGATGCGCGGCGTAGGAGAGCCGTTTGGTGAAACCGGTGTGTTCTTGGGAACGGATGAACGGTTCGGTATGCTGATCCGACACGGTTCTGACACGCAGCTTCGCCCACTGACGGAATTGTTGGAGAACGGATGATGAAACTGGCCCGCGCAATCCATTTCGACGAAAGCGACATGAACGTGTTCCATTCTCCGGCTCGAACCGGCGAGTGGTGTATCTCGGGCGGTTTTGAGTTTTCCAATTGGGGCGAGGGCGACCTGGAAGGGAAGGCGCGTCAGGCCTTTGCGAATGGCTGGCTGGGAGTTGAAACCTTTGGGCGCGTGACATTCGTTGCCGTTACTCAAGTGGAACAGGCCGAATTGGACCAGATCGCGCAGAATCTGTCAGAGCATTTTGTGCAACTCTACGGGGCCCCGTCGGTCGAAGCTGCGATGGACGTCGCCCGGGCCGAGATTGCCCATATGTCCGAACTGTGTGACGGGCATAACCCGAACACGCTACTGACCGTTTCGCGTGAATTGTCAGACGCCGGGGTGCGTGAAGCATTCCGCGTGATCACACCGCAAGAGACCCAGCTGGAAGCGCTAGCGGTTCATGGATCTTTGGACGAGTAACCGTCAGATCAGATCTGCAAAACCGCCAAATTGACCGCGTTTAAAGATCAAACCTTTACCGGTCCGGTACATGACCTTTTGAACCTCACCAACGATGATCAGGTGATCCCCGGCATCGTGTTGGGCGTGCACCTGACAGTCGAACCGGGCCAGGCAATCGGATAATTGTGGCCGGCGTATCGTGTCATGGGCCCATTCGGCGTGCGAGAAATCCTTGCCATCGCGGGCAAAGCGCAGGGCCTGTTCCTGCTGATCTTGCCCCATCACGTGGATCGAATAGTGCCGACTGGCGTTGAAATCATCGAACCGGTTGGAATCTTTGGCCAGACACCACAAGACAAGTGGCGGATCCAGCGACACCGAGGTGAATGAGTTAACCGTGATAGCCCGCGGGCCTTGATCGGTGTCCGTGGTGATCACAGTCACGCCGGTTCCGAAACACCCCAACGCCTCGCGGAAAGCGGTGCTTTGATCCGGGGTTGGGGTAAAGTGTTTTTCCGTCATTGCGCGCTCATCCCGTGGCCGCGCCTCAGGTGCCACGATGCGTCGGGTTTGTCCATGAAAAGCTGCGCACGGATTATGGGTTTTTCAGATTAGTTCAGGTCTTCCAGTAGACGACCATGTTGCCGCGTAGCTTCGATAACGTCACCAAAGGTCGTCATGCCGCGCGCTTTCAACATCGGTAGCATCCTAACAAGCGCCTCGGCGGTTGCTACGGCATCGCCAAGTGCGGTGTGGCGAAGATGTTCGGGGATAGTGATGTCCAACCGTTCACACACGGCATCCAGAGTGTGTTTGTCACTTGCCCCGAACAGAACAGCGGACAACAGAACCGTGTCCAGAATTGGGTGATCCCATTCGACCTTCATCAGGTGCGCATGTCGCCGTAAAAATGCCATGTCGAAAGGCGCGTTGTGGGCCACGATAACTGCCTCACGGGCGAACTGATGTAGTACGCGCCCGGCCTCGTTAATGTTCGGCGCACCCTGGACCATATGATCGCTAATCTTGTGTACTTTGGTCGAAGCCGGAGGAATTGGAATGCCGGGATCGACCAGCATGTCCAACTGTTCCCCGTCCACAATACGTCCGTTAACAACCCGAACAGCCCCAATCTGAACAATTTCGTCTTTATGCGGCAGCAGGCCGGTGGTTTCGGTGTCAAACACGACAAAGCACAAGTCTTTCAGGGCAAGACTTTCAACGGTCTCGCCCGGGGTCGCGTTCAGCAAGTCGAAATCATAGACCAAAGGCCGAGCGGCGTCGGGCGCCAGGTTTGCTTTACTGTCTTCAAAGACCAGCATGTATCCGGGCGCGCCGCCAAGTGGTTTCATGCGCGCGCTGTAACTCTGCGCTCCGTCAATGCCAGTCAAAGTGCAGGTAACCTCAAGCCCGGTTTTCACCAGTTTTGCATAAGCCTCTTCCAGCAAGTCGGACTGCAGATATTCAAACAGCGAAGCATTTAGTCTTGGATGTGCGATCTGCGCCAGAACTTCGGCGGCTTGTCCATCATACAATACGATCTTGTGGGTTGGGCTGGCCAGAAGCATCGCAACCGGGATTTCGGTCAACAGGGCCGTCAGTCGTTCCTTTTCCTCGGCCAGATGCGCTGTTTCCTCGGCTACGGCCTGTGCGACATCCATTGTTTTGCCCGACAGTTGGTTGGCGAGCCCGGCTGCGGCTGGTGCCAGATCACCCAGATATCGCGCGGCCTGCGCGTCCAATTCGGTGCTTACACCGGCATGCGCGCGCGCCCTGAGCTGGGCGGATATCCTTTCGATTGGCTTGGCAACATTGTCGTCAAACAACAGCCAAACAGCTGCGATCAGGGCTAAAAATCCAAAACCCATCAGAATTTCAGCAAAGATGAAGGCATCAAAAAGGTCGGGATCTGCAACGCGACGGTAGCTGATCCACAATGCCAGTGAACTGACGGCCAATGCACCTACAGCCAGCAGGCAGAAGAACAGGAAAATGCGCAGACGCAGGCTTAACCGGTTCAGCATGTTACACTCCGCAGGTCGCCTCGACGATTGGGTCGTTGGCGGTGACGTCAATCCAGTCGGCGTTCAGCAACCGGCCGTCATCGGCGAATTGCGCCCCGTCTGCGAGGTTGGCGCGGCTGAACTCTTTGCAGTTGACGACGACTGGTAGCTTCGAAACAGGAGCCCAGCGACCAAAGAGGTATAGCTCGACCAGCCGCTGTTCCGGTACTTGTTCGTTGGTACGCACGGAACCGGCATCGATGGCGGCAAAGCGGTCCACAAAAGGAACGGCATAGGTCCAAGGGCGATAGAATGCGCGGCTTTCGACCTCTTGTATTACAGTCATGCCTTCGGGAAGGGTGTCGCGGGTGCGGTCATACCATGAGTACTCGCTGGCGATCGTCATTCCGATCATACCAAGACCTGCCGCGACAGGTGTCATCCAACGGGGCAGGCGGCCGCCCGTCAATTTGTTCAACACCATCACAACGCCTGCAAAAGCAATGCCTGCAAAGATGGTGCCGATCAGTTCCAGAAACATGTGACTCTCCGTGTGTCTGCCGCTTTAGCCCAGCATTCCCTTGCCGTGACCAACTGCCGATTGCATGGTTTTTACCACAACGAACGCATCCCGAAGATGACTTCGCTCAAAATCCGACAGATCCGAGGGCGGAAGGAAATTGTCAGGCTTTTGATCGCGCTTCACAAGCCTTACCTGATGTTCAAGTCGGGTTTCTGCAATCAAGTCATAGGCATCCAGCAAATCCCTCGCCCCCGATGGGCTGAGGATTCCGCCAGATGCAGCTGATTTCAGGCGCGCCCTTGTGTTGGCTTCGGTCAATCGGCCTTGCAGGCTGTATATACGCGCCAGATCAACCACTGGCACCACCCCATTGTGCTTTAGGTCCAAGGTGTTGCGATGCTCACCGGACCGGATGGTCGCAAACCCGCGCAAAAGACCCAGCGGAGGCGTGTGTTTCAGTGAGTTCGAGATCATATGCGCAACAAATATCGAGTTTGCGTTGGCGGCTGCCAAAGTCTCGGCCTGCAGATCGTCGAACAGGTGAAAGGCTCCTCCTATCGGCCGCAGGTCGAACATGACCGAAGCCAGCATCTGTGCTTCGGGATTTGGTTTGGCGATCCAGCCGTTGAAGTACTCGCCCCAGACACGAACGGGCTGACACCAGCGCGGGTTAGTGGCCATCATGTCGCCGGGGCAATAGAAATAACCACAGACGTCCAGCCCATCCGAGACGAATTTTGCCAGCTTCGCGAAGTAGCCCATATCCGCGTCCGAAACGCTGTCATCCAACATCAGGCAATTGTCCTGATCGGATACGCCGGTCTGCTCCTGCCGCCCCTGTGATCCGCAAGCCAGCCACAGGTAGGGAACGGGTGGGGGTCCCAGTTTGTCTTCGGCCAGTTTAAGCAGGCGGCGGGTCGCCGTATCTGCGATATCGGTGATCAGGCGGGTTACGATTTCATGCCTGTTTCCGGCTGCAACCAATTGCACCAGCAGTTGCGGGATTTCAGCGGTCACCGCCGCCATTTGATCTGCCGTGTCCGCTTGTGCAATCCGCCGGACCAACTCTGCCGAGTTAACCGCCTGATAGTGAGTCAGATCCGTCTGCGTCACGATACCGACCAGCCGTCCGCCTTCGCAAATTGGAATGTGGCCGATCCCGCGTTCCATCATCACATGCAGAACGTCCGAGCCAATATCCGAAGGTGACAGGGTGATCGGGTTTGCCGTCATGATCGCTGAGATCGGCGTGTCGGCAGACATTCCATTGGCCACGAATTTGCCTGAGATGTCGCGCAGTGTGGCGATGCCCAGAAGATCATCCGCTTCGGTTACACAAAGCGAGGAAATGTGCTTGTCGCGCATCATCCGGGCGGCTTCCTGAACCGGTGTGCCCGGCGTGCAGGTCGCAGGGTTATGGGCCATCAGAACGTCGATTGCACTTGTGGCCAAGCTCTGCGGACCAGATCGGTTTGAACGGGTCCGGTTAAAAAATTTCGAAACGACGTCGTGGCCATCTATAAGTTGGCGCACCAGGTCGGGGGGCAAAACCAGCAACACGGATGGCGTATGTGCCCGCGCTTTGGTCGCGGCCTTGCCGTCCTTTAGCAGGCCGCGCTCTCCGAACGAGTTTCGCAGGCCAAGATGGGACACGACCGCGTCGTTCTCATCGGTAATCTCAACTTGCCCCTCGTAGATCACAAAGACGCCGGGCAGGGTGTGCCCCAATTCGTATACAGGAAAGTCCTCGTCGACCTCCCATACCTCAATCTGCTTTGCGATCTGATCCAACGTTTCCGGGGGCAGGGCATCATAGGGATGTACGGACTTTAGAAACCGGGTGATCTGGTCATGGGACAGGGGCATCAATCACTCCTTGGTTTCTGGTTTAAAAATCCCGCCCGGTGGAGTGCCGGACGGGAAAAGTTGATCGAAAAACACGGCACAGGAAAGTTAACCATATGCCGCGTCATGCTCACTTACTCTGAGCTGCGCCCGCGCCACGGGGAATGCGCACGCTTTCGACCAATTCAACGATCTCCCTCGGAGTCTCTTTTGTCATTCCGGCGACAACAAATGCGACTGCAAAGTTGATCATTGCACCGATGGCGCCGAACGAGGTCGACTTGATCGGACCCAGAAGCGGGTCAGCATCAGTGAACGAGTTTGTGCCAGGAATGAACAACCAGCCCTTGTGCAGGAAGATGTAGACCAGAGTGACGGTCAGACCAGCCAACATGCCCGCAACCGCGCCGGTGTTGTTGATGCGGGTCGAGAAGATACCCATCATCAGTGCCGGGAAGATCGAGGCAGCCGCCAGACCAAAGGCCAAGGCCACGGTTTGCGCTGCAAAGCCCGGTGGGTTCAGACCCAGGTAGGTTGCAACGACGATGGCAACAGCCATGGCGATACGAGCGGCCAGCAGCTCTCCTTTTTCAGAGATTTGCGGGTTGATCGCACCTTTGACAAGGTCGTGGGACACCGCCGACGAGATCGCCAGCAACAGACCCGCAGCGGTCGACAGAGCAGCCGCAAGACCACCGGCAGCGACCAGACCGATCACCCAACCCGGCAGGTTGGCAATTTCGGGGTTGGCCAGAACCAGGATGTCGCGGTTGAACTTGGTCAGCTCGTTACCGACCCAGCCTTTTTCTTCGGCAAGTGCCTGCATGTCGGCATTCTTGTCGTTGTAGTACTGGATTTTACCGTCGCCGTTCTTGTCTTCCCAGTCCAGAAGACCGGTTTTCTGCCATGTCTGCATCCAGTCGTAACGCGGATCATTGTCGATATCTTCGACCGAAACAGCGCCGCCCTCGATGCCACCATTGGGCCACATCATGTCGGTGATGTTCAGACGCGCCATTGCGCCAACCGCAGGGGCGGTGAGGTACAGCAGAGCGATGAAGACCAGCGTCCAGCCAGCGGACCAGCGGGCGTCAGACACTTTAGGCACGGTGAAGAAGCGCATGATCACGTGCGGCAGACCAGCAGTACCGATCATCAGCGACAGCGTGAACAGCACCATGTTCAGCGTGTTCGAGTGGTGTGCCGTGTACTCGGCGAAGCCCAGCTCGGTCACGATCGCGTCCAGCTTGGTCAGCAGAGGCTCACCGCTTGCAGTGTCGCCGAACAGACCCAGTGCCGGAACGGGCGTACCGGTCAGCTGCAGAGAGATGAAGATCGCCGGAATGGTGTAGGCGGTGATCAGCACGCAGTACTGAGCGACCTGAGTGTAGGTCACGCCCTTCATCCCACCGAATACCGCGTAGGCAAACACAACACAGGCACCGATCAGAAGACCGGAAGTGTTCGAAACCTCAAGGAAACGACCAAAGGCCACGCCCACGCCGGTCATCTGACCAATCACGTAGGTCACCGACGCAACGATCAGACAGATCACCGCAACAACGCGTGCGGTCTGGCTGTAGAAACGGTCGCCGATGAATTCCGAGACGGTGTACTTGCCGAACTTACGCAGGTAGGGCGCAAGCAGCAGCGCCAGCAGCACGTAGCCACCGGTCCAACCCATCAGGAAGGTCGAGTTGTCATAGCCGGTGAAGGCAATCAGGCCCGCCATCGAGATGAACGAGGCTGCGGACATCCAGTCCGCTGCGGTCGCCATACCGTTTGTAACCGGGTGAACGCCGCGACCGGCGGCGTAGAATTCCGATGTGGAGCCCGCGCGGGCCCAGATCGCGATGCCGATGTACAGCGCAAACGACGCGCCGACAAAGAGCAGGTTGATGGTAAACTGGTCCATTCCGCTTACTCCTCATCCACGCCGTATTCGGCGTCCAGCTTGTTCATGCGCCAGGCGTAGTTGAAGATCAGCACCAGAAAGACCAGGATTGATCCCTGCTGAGCGAACCAAAAGCCCAGATCGGTGCCGCCAACGGCGATGCCAGACAGCAGCGGACGCAGCAATATGCCGAATCCAAAAGACACCAGCGCCCAGATCACGAGGCTGATGTAGATGAGACGCAGGTTCGCCTGCCAATAGCCCTTGTCGGCCTCGGCAGTCTGCGCGGAGTTTGTTGATTGATCCGCCATTGCGGGTTCCTCCTTCGCTTCTTCCATAGGCGGCCCGTTGTCCTAAACCTCCAATGCGCGGGGCCGCTTTTCGATATGCCGAATGCCAGGGTGGCATCAGGCAAGACTTCTCCGGTCCGCCAGGGCGGGTCCTTTGAAGTTTTTCTTTAGGAATTGGGCCCTTATTCAGGGCGGGCCGTCTTCCCTTAGTTCATCGCGTCGCTGACTATCCTTTCCAGATTGCCAGCGATGTTTTCGATATTTCCCATGGCGTTCAGACCTTTCAGAACACCGTGGTCTTGGTAATAGGTAATCAGCGGCGCGGTTTGCGCATGATAGGCCGCCAGACGTGAGGCGACGGTTTCGGCATTATCATCAGCGCGGCGCTTGAATTCCGTGCTGCCGCATTTGTCGCATTTGCCTTTAATGGCAGGGATCTTGAACGTGTCATGGAACCCTTCGCCACATCCGGCGCAGGTGTAGCGGCCCGAGATACGGATCACCATTTCACCATCTTCGACTTCAAGGCTGATGGCGGCGTTGATCTTCTGCCCAGTTTCCGACAGCAACCCGTCCAGCGCCTCGGCCTGAACCGTGGTGCGTGGAAAGCCGTCCAGAATGACGCCCTTGGCGCAATCCGGTTCAGCTAGGCGATCACGAAGGATGGCAATGACGATGTCGTCGCTGACCAGATCACCAGCTTCCATCACGGCCTTTGCGGCTTTGCCTGCATCGGTTTCTGCCGCGACTGCGGCGCGCAGCAGGTCGCCGGTGCTGAGTTGAACCAGCCCGAACTTATCCTCTAGCATACGGGCCTGTGTTCCCTTCCCGGCACCCGGAGGGCCGAGAAGGATCAGAACAGCGGGTGTGGTGATCGTGGCAGCGTCCATCACATCCTCACTTGTTTGCACGGTTTTCGATCAGGTCTTCGACCACCGATGGATCGGCAAGTGTCGAAGTGTCACCCAATGCGCCAAAGTCGTTCTCGGCAATTTTGCGCAGGATACGGCGCATGATCTTGCCTGAACGGGTCTTGGGCAGACCGGGTGCCCATTGGATCACGTCGGGCGACGCAATCGGGCCGATCTCGGTCCGGACCCAGGTGCGCAGCTCTTTCAGCAGCTCATCCGACGGCTCGCGGTCATTCATCAAAGTGACGTAGCAATAGATACCTTGTCCTTTGATTTCATGCGGATAGCCGACCACGGCAGCTTCGGCGACCGCGGCGTGCGCGACCAGAGCGCTTTCGACCTCGGCCGTGCCCATGCGGTGGCCCGAGACGTTGATTACGTCGTCGACACGACCGGTGATCCAGTAGTCGCCATCTTCATCACGGCGGCAACCGTCACCGGTAAAGTAGTAACCTTTGTAATCCGAGAAATAGGTCTTCTCGAACCGTTCATGATCACCCCAGACGGTGCGCATCTGACCCGGCCAGCTGTCTTTGATGCACAGAACGCCTTCGACACCGTTTCCGTTGATCTCGACACCAGATTGCGGGTCTAGCACGACCGGCTGAATGCCGAAGAATGGTTTCATCGCTGCGCCCGGCTTCATCGCGTGCGCGCCGGGCAGGGGAGTCATCAGATGACCACCAGTCTCGGTCTGCCACCATGTATCTACGATGGGGCAATTGCCTTTGCCGACTACCTCATTGTACCAGTTCCAGGCTTCGGGGTTGATCGGTTCACCAACGGTACCGAGGATTTTCAGATCGCTCAGATCGTGCTTCTCGACCCATTCATTACCTTGCCCCATCAAAGCGCGGATCGCGGTTGGTGCGGTATAGAACTGATTGACATTGTGCTTGGCGCAAACTTCCCAGAACCGGCCCGCATCAGGAAAGGTTGGGACGCCTTCGAACATCAGTGTCGTTGCGCCATTGGCCAATGGGCCATAGACGATATAGCTGTGGCCGGTGACCCAGCCCACATCCGCCGTGCACCAGTAGACGTCGCCCTCTTGGTAATCAAAGGTGATCTCGTGCGTCATTGCAGCATAGACCAGATATCCGCCGGTGGTATGTACCACACCCTTGGGTTGCCCAGTCGAGCCGGAGGTGTAGAGGATGAACAACGGATCCTCGGCGTTCATCTCCGTGGGCGCGCAGTAGTCATCCGCTTCAAGCGCCATTTCGTTGTAGTCATAGTCGCGACCGTCGATCCAGGTGGTCTGACCACCAGTGCGCTTGACGACCAGACATTTAACGGTGTCCTTGCAGTGCAGCAGGGCGGCGTCAGCGTTGGATTTCAGTGGGGTTTTGCGACCACCACGCGGGGCCTCATCGGCGGTGATCAGAACCTTTGCGTCGCAGCCATTTACACGAGCCGCCAGAGCATCAGGCGAGAACCCTGCAAAAACGATAGAGTGGATCGCGCCGATGCGCGCACAGGCCAACATGGCATAGGCGGCCTCGGGGATCATCGGCATATAGATCACGACCCGGTCGCCCTTACGCACGCCCATGGTCTCCAGAATATTGGCCATCCGGCACGTGCGGCGGTGCAGCTCAGCATAGGTGATGTGCTGGGCTTCGTCGTTTGGATCATCCGGCTCCCAGATGATCGCGGTTTGATCGCCGCGGGTTTTCAGGTGACGGTCCAGGCAGTTGGCCGAAACGTTCAGTGTCCCGTCTGCATACCAGTTGATTCCAACCGAGCCGAAATCATAGCTGACGTCCTTGACCTGGGTGTAGGGCTTGATCCAGTCGACACGTTTGCCTTGTTCGTCCCAGAAAGCGACGGGATCGTTGATCGAGGCCGCATACATTTCGTTGTATTTTTCAGCATTTACATGCGAGCGAGCTACGGTTTCGGCGGATGGCGGAAAGGTATTGGCTTCTGCCTGGGCAGCGGTTGTCATTCTGAGGCTCCTCCCTCTGGACCATATTGAATCAGATCGATTTTGCCTGCTGAACGGGCGATGTCGATCTGTTTCCTCCTTGTGCGCAATAATACGGAGAGGTGAAAACAAGGAAATAAATTACCGTTTTTTCACGATTAGTTTGTAAATTATTTTTTTGCCCCGGGATCAATTTGTAAACAAAGTAGCTTCGATCAGGAAAAACAATTATTTTACATACTTTTGAGTGTAACGAAAATTTCAGCAGAAATCCGTCGCCTGTTTCCATCTAATTTGAATCTGCGACTCACCTTTTGGTTGTTAGCGCTCAACGAAGTCGCGACTTGCTGGCCGCGAATGATGGCCGGGGGTTGGCACATACCCATGTTGGCGCTAGCTTTGATCGCAAGCGCCCCGGCAAGGGGGTGCAGCAATGGGAGAAATCAATATGAAAAAGATTCTGAGCGGCTCTGCTGTGGCCGCCCTGTGTGTTGCTTTCGTGTCCGAGGCAGCCGCAACTGAATGGAATGCCTCGGTGTGGGGCAAACGTCGGGCGTTTACTGAGCATGTCGAGAAACTGGCCGAACTGGTCAGCGAAAAGACAAACGGCGATTTCACCATCAATGTCAGCTATGGTGGCCTGTCCAAACCGCGCGAAAATCTGGATGGCATCGAAATCGGCGCGTTTGAAATGGCTCAATTCTGTGCCGGTTACCATCGCGACAAAAACCGCGCGATCACCGTTCTTGAACTGCCGTTCCTGGGCGTCGGTAATCTTGACGAGGAAGTTGCCGTCAGCCACGCGGTCTACGACCATCCCGCCGTTAAGGATGAGATGGCGCAGTGGAATGCGCGTATCATCATGACCTCGCCGATGCCTCAATACAATCTCGTTGGTACCGGTGATCCGCGCGATGAACTAGCCGAGTTTGAAGGGATGCGCGTCCGCGCTACGGGCGGTCTTGGCCAGGCATTCGAAGCCGTTGGTGGTGTGCCGACCTCGGTTCCCGCAACCGAGGCGTTCAATGCTATGGAATCGGGTGTTGTGGACACCGTCGCCTTTGCGCAGCACGCGCACCTGTCCTTTGGCACGATCAACGAAGCGGACTGGTGGACAGCCAACCTGAACCCTGGAACCGTGAACTGCCCGGTTGTTGTCAACATTAACGCCTATGAGGCACTACCTGCCGAGCATCGCGAAGCGTTGGACAGCTCGATCGATGAAGCAATTGATCACTATCTGGCCAACTACGGAACGCTGCTAGACCAGTGGGACAGTGTTTTGGATGAAAAGGGCGTCAAAAAAGTACAGATCGACGACGCCGTGATCGCCGAGTTCCGCACAAAGGCCGCTGACCCGATCCGCGAGCAATGGATTGCGGATATGTCCGCTCAGGGTCTGCCTGCGCAGGACCTGTACGACCTGGTCCAGTCCACGCTGGAACAGCAACGTAGCGGCAACTAAGCACTAAATCCGGGTGCCTATCAGGGCGCCCGGACACCAATAAAATACAGGGGAACACCGCAATGGCAGGACAGGCCACGGTGCTTGAGGACAGCAGCCTCCTGAGTTCTTTGGATCGTAAGTTGCTGAGGTTGGAACGGTTTCTGGCTCTGATCAGCGGTATCGCCGTGTTCAGCCTTATGGTTCTGGCAGTGGTCTCGGTCAGCGGACGCAATGCGATCAATGCACCTTTGCCCGGGTATGTCGACTGGATCGAACAGGCGATGCCATTGATAGCGTTTTTGGGCATTTCATATGTACAGCGCGATGGCGGTCACATCCGGATGGACATTGTCATCTCGCGTCTACATGGACGGGCGCTTTGGTTGTTCGAGCTTATCTCGGTTCTTCTGATCCTGCTGCTAATGCTGGCCTTAGTGTGGGGCAGCTGGTCCCATTTTGACCGCTCGTTTGATTTTGGAGCGCCAATGTGGAGCCGGGATAGTTCAATCGACATCGGTATCCCGCTTTGGCCGGCCAAACTGCTGGCACCTGTGGCGTTCTCGGTGCTTTGCCTGCGCCTGCTGCTTCAGGTTTGGGGATATGGTCGCGCGCTGATCGTAGGGGCGGAAAGCCCCGTAGCCGTTCCACTGATACAGGATGCGGCCGCTCAGGCCGCTGCCGAAGCCGAACAATTCGAAGGGCAGGATTAGCGCATGGACTCGATAGAGATTGGCCTGTGGGTCACGGGTGGCCTGCTGGTTCTGGTTGTGACGGGAATGCGCGTGGCCTTCGCGGCGGGGCTCGCGGGTCTTGTTGGGCTGGTTTGGATTTTCTGGGCCAAATTCGGTTACGACCCAGACCGCTTTGGCAAGGCAGTGACGGTTGCCGTTAAGACTGCCGGGCAGGTGCCTCATTCCAAGGTCGCCGCCCATACGCTCAGCCTGATCCCCACCTTCATTCTGATTGGCTATCTGGCCTATTACGCAGGCCTGACGCGCGCGTTGTTCGAGGCTGCAAAGCGTTGGGTTGCATGGGTGCCAGGGGGACTCGCGGTTTCGACTGTGTTCGCTACAGCCGGTTTTGCGGCCGTTTCCGGTGCTTCGGTCGCGACTTCGGCTGTGTTTGCCCGGATCGCAATCCCCGAGATGCTGAAGGTCGGTTACAACAAACAATTCGCGGCCGGAGTGGTCGCGGCAGGCGGTACCTTAGCGTCATTGATCCCGCCATCCGCAATCCTTGTGATATATGCAATCATCGTGGAACAGGATGTGGGGAAATTGCTGCTCGCCGGCTTTATCCCTGGTGCGTTCTCGGCTGTTGTTTACGGCCTGTTGATTGTCGGTATCGCGGTTGTTTTTAAATCCGTTGGTCCGCCGGTCACGGGATTCACCTGGAAGCAGCGATTTGCGTCGCTGCCCGGCGCGTTCCCGATTGTCGCGGTGATTTTGATCATCATCTGTTTTGTCTATAATCCGTTCGGAGACCAAGCCTGGGGTACGCCAACGGAAGGCGGGGCAATCGGCGCGTTCATCGTCTTCTGTTTTGCTCTGTTCCACGGAATGCGGTGGCCCGAGCTTAAGTCGGCCCTGCTGGAAACCGCCAAGCTGACCGCGATGATTTTTACCATCATCTGGGGCGTATTAATTTACGTGCGGTTTCTTGGGTTTGCCGATCTTCCGGGTGCGTTTTCAGACTGGATCACCTCATTGGAAATGTCACCGATGCTGATCCTGATCTGTATCCTGCTGGCCTACGCCGTCTTGGGCATGTTCATGGACGCCATCGGGATGCTGTTGCTAACGCTGCCAGTAGTCTACCCAGCGGTCATGGCCCTGAACGGGGGTGAGACGGTCAGTGCAGCAGAAAGCGCCTTTGGCATGTCAGGTCCGATGTGTGCGATTTGGTTCGGTATTCTGGTGGTGAAAATGGCCGAGTTTTGCCTGATCACGCCGCCTATTGGTCTGAACTGTTTCGTGGTGGCAGGTGTGCGTCCGGATCTGAGCGTTCAGGACGTGTTCAAAGGCGTAACCCCGTTCTTCATCGCCGATGGCGTGACGATCGCGCTGCTCGTGGCGTTTCCCGGTATCGTACTCTACCTACCGTCGCTCGCCGGATAGAAAAAACCCCCGGTGGTGAACCGGGGGTTAGTTGATGCGAAGTGCGGGTTCTTCAGCTCGCCCGCATCAGCATCCCATACAGATCCCGTGGATCATCCGGATCGGCCAGCATGTCCAAAGGTTCAAAGAAATCAGTGCCTTTGATGGCGGACTGGATGTAGCACAAGGCCGAGAAATCTTCGATCGCGAAGCCGACGCTGTCGAACAAGGTGATCTGGCGATCATCGCGTCGACCTTGGGCCTGACCGGTCATAACTTGCCACATCTCGGTCACCGGGTGGTCGTCTTCCAACGCCTGAATCTCGCCCTCGATGCGTGTTTGTTCGGGGTATTCGACGAAGATCTCAGACCGCAGAAGGATGTCTCGGTGCAACTCGGTCTTGCCGGGACAGTCTCCGCCAATGGCGTTGATATGCACGCCCGGTCCAACCATGTTGTCGGTCAGGATCGTTGCATATTTCTTATCCGCTGTGCAGGTGGTGATGATTTGCGCGCCTTCGATGGCGTCTTCGGGCGTTTTGCACAGCACGACCGTCAGTCCGGTGTTCTTGAGGTTCGCTGCACACTTCTCGGTCGCTGCGTGATCGGTGTCATACAGACGTACGGTGTCAATTCCACACATGGCCTTGAACGCCAAACATTGGAATTCAGACTGCGCGCCGTTGCCGATCATCGCCATGACGCGCGAGTTTTTCGGGGCCAGATAACTGCCCACCAACGCTGAAGTCGCGGCGGTGCGTAGCGCGGTCAACATTGTCATCTCGGTCAACAGGGTCGGGTAGCCGGTGTAAACGTCAGCCAGGAGGCCGAAGGCGGTGACGGTCTGCAGCCCCTCGGACGTGTTCTTTGGGTGGCCGTTGACGTACTTGAACCCGTAGGCCTCGCCATCCGAGGTCGGCATCAGCTCAATCACGCCATGGGGTGAGTGGGCCGGGATGCGGGGGGTTTTGTCAAAGCTCTCCCAGCGTTTGAAGTCGGATTCAATCTGAGCTGCGATCTGAGTGATCATCTTTTCAAGCCCGATGTGGTGCACCAGCCGCATCATGTTGTCGACGGATACAAAGGGCACAAGCGCCTTGTCAGAAGGTTGCATCATGGTCTCCTATCGGCGGGAAAGGTGGATGCCGGCGATCATGCAGCGTACTGACCCCCCGGCTGTTTCTATGGTTGGAACTGACAATGGCAGCAGAGTGGCGCTGTCTTCGATAATGTCGGTCTGTTGGGGTGTCAGCGCATCTTTGGCGCGGCTGGAAAGAGCCAGCACGAGCCCATCACGACCACTAAGCTCGATGGTGTTTCCGGCAAAGTCTGCGATCTGGTCATGGGACAGATCAATTACGGTGCGACCGGATTCTTCCAATCGCGCCTGTACGGTCGCGCGGCGTTCGGCATCGATGATCATGTCGAGGCAGATCAGTGCATAATGTGTGCCGATCCCCATCAGGACATTGGTGTGATAAACGTCTCGGCCTGCGTCGTCCCTAGCTTCGAACGCGATGGGTTCGTAGTTGAAGTTCGTGCAGAACCGCTCCAACAAAACGGGATCAGCGCGGTTTGACTTGACCGTGTAAGCGATGCGGCCGACGTGATCGAGAACCATTGCTCCGGTACCTTCCAGTGCGAGATCGTCCTGTTCCAGCCCCGAATAATCGATCACGTCCTGAACGCGGTATTCCTGTTTCAGCAACTCGATAACATCTGTGCGGCGTTCGCGTCGACGCGACGGAACAAACATAGGATAGATCGCAACGTGCCCGCCGGGATGTGTCGAGAACCAGTTGTTGGGAAAGACACTGTCCGGCGTGTTCTGTTGACCGTGATCATCGAATACATGAACTGTGACGCCTGCATCGCGCAGTTGCTCGACTGCGCGATCATGTTCATCGCGCGCGGCTGCTGAAGTCGCTTCAGCGGATCGGTGTGCCAGTGTCTGAAACGCATTGTCATGGCGAGTCTCTGGGTTCGACACAAACTCGTGCGGTCGAACCATGACGACAGCGGAAGGAGATTGCAGAGAATTCATCAGAAACTCCGGGTCGGGCGGTCGAAGATTCGGCGCCCAAGCAGAGATGCGGCCAGATCGACCATCAGTTTTGCAGTACGTCCACGCTCATCCAGAAACGGGTTCAGTTCGACCAGATCCAGTGAACAGACCAGACCGCTTTCGTGCAGCAGTTCCATCACCAGATGGGCTTCGCGTTCGGTTGCGCCGCCGGGAACGGTGGTGCCCACGGCAGGGGCAATGGAGGGATCAAGAAAATCGACATCAAGCGACACGTGCAAAATACCATTTGCTGCGCGAACGCGGTCAAGGAAGGCGATCAAGGGCGTTTTGATGCCGTGCTCGTCAATGCTGCGCATGTCAGCCAGCATGGCTTGATCCTGTTCCAGCCTTGCGCGTTCTGCAGGGTCCACCGATCGAAGGCCAATCATGCCCACGCGATCCGTTGGAACCGGGGCAGGTAAGGGCGGGAAGGCGTCAAAGCCCTGCTGCCCGGTGAAATATGCGACCGGCGTTCCGTGAAGATTGCCGCTGCCGGTGCTGTCGGGCGTGTGAAAGTCGCTATGAGCATCGAGCCAAAGTACAAATAGCGGTCGCCCGATCCGGTCGGCGTGCGCGGCCATGCCTGCAACCGTACCCATGGACAAGGCGTGGTCGCCGCCCATGAAAATCGGCAGACCCTTTGGCGCGGTTTCCTGCGCAGCGCGGCTCAGGGCGCTGGTCCAGCCGATGCACTCGGGCAGGGCTACTAGGTGGGGGTGTTCCGGTACATCTGACGGGTCGGCGCTGATATTGCCGATATCCGTCACTTGGTGCCCAAGATCTGTCAGAGCTTGTTCCAGACCGGCCACCCGATAGGCGTCCGGTCCCATGCGGCAGCCCTGGCGACGTTTGCCCGCATCCATCGGCGCGCCGACCAGTGTTATGTTTTGAGTATCCATATGATTATCTACCCATTCGTGATGGCTTGCGAAAAGGCAGCAAAATGTTCAAAATGGCATCCTGATAAACGAATTGAGAAGTAGTTATGGACGATTTGGATAGCAGGCTGCTCAGCGCCTTACATCGGGACGCGCGCGCATCGCTGTCTGAACTGGCCGAAACGTTGGGTGTGACACGCACCACTGTCCGCAGCCGCCTGCAGCGCCTCAAACAGTCCGGCGAGATTGTTGGCTTTACCGTTCTCACCCGCCAGGACGTGGCGCAAAGCCCTGTACGCGGGTTGATGATGCTGGAAATCGAAGGCCGCGGGACTGAGCGTACAATGGCCAGAGTAGCCGCCATGCGTCAGGTGCGCGCCGTGCATTCCACCAATGGAAGTTGGGATCTGATTGCGGAAATCTGGACAGAAACCTTGGCCGAGCTGGACGAGGTTCTGTTCCAGATCCGGCGTATGGAAGGGATTACCAAGTCCGAGACTAACCTATTGCTGTCCACGCGCAAAGGTCGGGTCTGACGCCCGTAGCGCTTTGAGCTTGAACGAAATTGTGCGAAAGTCGGCCTGCGCGTTTCTATCGTGCAGAGTGTGATCGCGCCTGAGAGCAGGGACAAAGCATGGCAACTCATGAAAACGCCGAAGAACTCTGGGCTGTGCGCCTGGCCGAGCGGGTATCGGGATTTCTTGAAAAGCCCGTAGTCCGAATCGCGATACCGATTCTGGTAACCCTTATTGCCCTGACTGTCCTTCATGAACTGTCTTCGCACGTCAAATGGGCCGATGTAAAAACGGACGTCGCGAACACATCGTGGAAGCTGATGTTTTTCGCCCTGTGCTGGACGGCTGTCAGCTTTTTGTCCCTGTCACTTTACGATGTATTTGCCGTTCAAAGCGTGGCGGATGGCGAAGTCCCTTTGCCTGTTGCCGGTATGGCGGGAGCCTGCGGTTATGCCGTGTCCAATTGCCTGGGTTTTTCATACATCACTGGCACGGCAATCCGGTACCGGATCTATGCGTCTCTGGGCCTTGATCTGGGGCGTGTCGCAGGAGTGATCGCCACATCGTGGATCGCATTTTGGTCGGGTTTCATTCTACTGCTTGGCGGGTTGCTGACCTTTCACCCAGACGGGGTGTCCAAGGTTCTGCCGATAAGTGACACCGTCGAAACCGTTATTGGGCTGTGCCTGCTTGTAGGTTTTTCAACTTTGTTCATTTGGCTGTCCAAGGGGGGGCGCAGGCTGGCCACCGGTGGATTGGGGTTTAACCTACCGGGCGGCAAGTTGCCCGGATTGCTGACGCTGGCCGCGGTGGGTGACCTGTTTGGCGCATCAATGACGCTGTATGTGTTGATGCCGGATGATCTGGGGATCGGGTTCCCGTTCTTCTTCACAATCTACATTGGCGCAATTGCAGTCGGAATCCTCAGCCACGCTCCGGGCGGGATTGGTGCGTTCGAGGCCACTCTGATCGCCGGGCTAGGGGCCTCGGGTCGGTCTGACGTGATCGCGGCCCTGTTGCTTTACCGGTTGATCTATACCTTCCTGCCATTTGCAATCGCGACGTTATCCATCGCAGTGGCCTCGGCCCTGACGCACCGGCATCACATCAGCGGAGCTGCCACGTGGGTTTATCGTGTGATCCGTCCGATTGTGCCGATGGTCGCGGCCGGTGTCGCAGCTGTGGCGGGCGTCATTCTGCTGGTGTCCGGGGCGTTGCCTGCAGGCAGCGAGAACCTTAGCGCACTACGGGACTTTCTGCCTTTGTCCTTCGTCGAAGCTTCGCATCTTGCCGGAAGCGCTGTCGGCGTCCTACTGATCCTTGTTTCTCGCGGCCTGTTCCGCAAGCTGTACCGCGCATGGATAGTGGCGATGCTGCTGATGGTTGCCGGGTTCGTCGCGTCGCTGACCAAGGGCCTCGATACCCATGAGGCGATTAGCATGTTGGCGACGATCGGTTTGCTAGCCACGTTTCGCGGGGCGTTTTACCGGGTCAGCGGGGCGTCGATTTTCCGTCTGAACATCCCGTGGTTGGTCAGCGTAGTCGCCTTGCTGCTGGTCGTCTTCTGGATCGGGCTGTTTTCCTATTCACATGTCGAATATCAGAACGCCTTATGGTGGGAATTCGCTTGGAACGGCGACGCCTCGCGCTTTTTGCGATCCAGCCTTGTGGTGGCGGTTATCCTTGGCGTGGTGGCGGTGAACTCGCTCTTTGGACGCGAAGTTCCGGAACCGGTCCGGACTGAAATACCCGAAGTTGTTGAGCGCCTGGTCATGGAAAGCGAAGACACCGAGGCGCAGATTTCACTGACTGGCGACAAACAGTTCCTGATCTCGCCAGATGATGATGCATTTCTGGCCTATGCCGACACAGGCAATGCGCTAATCACCAAGGGTGAACCTGTTGGAGATGAAGCAGCCGGAAAGCAACTGATCTGGCAACTGCGTGAAATGGCGGATCGCGAAGGCAAGTTGTGCGCGTTCTACAGCGTCTCGACCAAATACCTTCCGACGTTTCTGGATCTGGGCCTGTCCATTCTGAAAATCGGAGAGGTCGCGCGCGTGCCTCTGAAAGATTTCTCTCTGGACGGCAAATCCCGCAAACGGTTTCGTCAGGCCAAGAACCGGGCCGAACGCGAAGGGTATGTGTTCGAGGTCATTCCCAAGGACAAAGTGGGCCCTTTGTTACCCGAACTGCGCAAGATTTCGGACGACTGGTTGGAGCACAAGGCGGGCGAGGAAAAGGGTTTCGCGTTGGGCGGGTTTGACGATGAGTACCTGTCTTACTTCGATTTTGCGGTCCTGAAAAAAGCGGATACCGGAAAGATCGTGGCCTTTGCCAATCTCTTTCAGGGTGGGCATAAGTCCGAGCTCTCGCTGGACCTGATGCGGTATGAGCCTGACGGTTCGAACTTTATCATGGACGCTCTGTTTGCCGAGATGATGACTTGGGGCGCAGAGCAAGGGTTCCATTGGTTCTCATTGGGTGCAGCACCGTTTTCGGGGATTGAGAACCGGCAGCTGGCGTCATTCTGGAACCGTGTCGGCGGGTTCGTGTATGAACACGGCGAGCAGTTTTATCACTTTGAAGGACTGAGGTCTTTCAAGCAGAAGTTCGATCCGGAATGGAGCCCGAACTATCTGGCGAGCCCCGGCGGTCTTGCGGCGCCGCGAATCCTGTATGAGGTTAACATCCTGATTTCCGGCGGCTTGCGCGGGTTGACGAAGTAAAAGTCAGTTCAAGCTGGCGCGGGTTGGTGTTTTTTCCAGCAAATCGCCCCAATCTGTGCGGTACGCCATTTCGGCCAGAACGGTTTCGGGCAGGAATTCCTGATTCTGCCGGATCTGCCATCCGCCACCCAATCCCTTATAAACAGCGACCAGATTACTGGACACCTGCTGGCGCGCCTGGATCAGGTTCGCCTGCGACCGCAGCAGGGCCGTTTGTGTGTTCAGAATTCGGGAATAACTGGCGATGCCGTCCCGGTACTGGTCAATGGCGATTTCCGCCGCCTTGCGCGACGCGGCCACACTGTTTTCATAAAACCCGACCTGTTTGCGGGACTGCGCATAAGCGACCATCGCACTTTCGACTTCGGAATAGGCGGTAAGAACTGTGTTCTGGTAATTGGCGATCAGCGCCTGATAGGCCGCATCCTGCGAGCGCACATTGTTCTTGATCCGGCCATAGTTCAGTACGTTCCAGACAACGCCGGCATTTGCCAGTCCCGTGGTGCTGCCCGAGGAAAACAGATCCTGCCCGCCGGAGGCTTGCAGACCAATTGCACCGGACAGGACGAACTGAGGGTATAGGTCGGCCAAGGCGATCCCAACCTGCGCCGATTGCGTAGCCGCTGCCAACTCGGCCGCGCGTACGTCCGGACGGCGACGCAGAAGCTCCGCAGGGACACCTACGGAGACGTTCGAACGCGCAGACGGTATGCGCCCGGAATTGCCGAGCAGGCTGGTCATGCGGGACGGCGTGGTTCCCAGCAACACGGCCAAAGCGTTCTTGGCTTGCTGAAGATCACTTTCAATCTCTGGGACCAAAGCCTTGGTGTTGTTCAACAAGGCCAGCGATTCCTGAACGTCCAGTTCGGTCGTGACGCCGTTGTTAAACCGCAATTGGGTCAGATCCGCTGATTCCTGTTGCAGTTTGATGTTGTCGCGCGCCACGGCCAGCGACTCCTGCAAAGCACGGATGTTGACATACAGGGCGGCAACATCGCCGGTCAGAGTAACAAGCGCGTCGTCATAGTTGGCCACTTGCAAAGCCAGATTGGACCGGGCGGCCTGAACACCGCGACGTTGCTGGCCCCAGACATCCAATTCCCATTGGGCATCAAACCCGACCTGCGAGGTCGAAAACTCGGTATCCAGCGGGATGATCCGACGGATATCGGAAATCGGCCCGAGGTTATCGCTGACCTGACGGCGTTCAATAGAGGCACCAATGGCTTGTGATTGAGGATAAAGCTCGCCGAACGCGATGCCCAACTGCGCGCGCGCCTGCAAAACGCGGGCACCGGC
Source organism: Ruegeria atlantica (assembly GCF_013032505.1). Taxonomy (GTDB): domain Bacteria; phylum Pseudomonadota; class Alphaproteobacteria; order Rhodobacterales; family Rhodobacteraceae; genus Ruegeria; species Ruegeria atlantica_F. The sequence goes on along the minus strand of NZ_WQCG01000001.1, from coordinate 553,006 downwards.
GACCTGTAGGTCAAGGTTCTGGGCATAAGCCTCAGCGATCAGCTTGTTGAGGGTGGGGTCGTTGAAGGTCTCCCACCATTTTACCACAGGCGCGCTGCGCGAAGTCAGTCCGCTTTGACCCGCACTTGGGCTGTTGACCTCGATCCACTGTTTTACGACCGGAGAGTTCGGGCGCACGAAATCCGGGCCAACTGGCGTGCAGCCAACCAACAGGGCGGCGCATAGGGCCGCTCCCATCAGTCGGCGGTATAGTCTGGCCCGGGTCATCGCAATTGTCCTTAGATATCCAGTGGTCGAATGAAGTTGGCGAAGGAATACAGCCGGATGTTGATCCGCCTCAGGAACTCAAAACTTTTCCCCTGCCCAGTATAGATCGCCACGGCTGCGTGGCCACCGGCGGGAAAGGTATGCCCGTCCGGGATGTCGACCGAAATCTGGACCGCGATGCGTCCGGGCAGTTTGGGCAGTTCAAAACCGGGCAGGCGGCCCGATGGCAGGTACTGACCCTGTCGGGTTGCCCACCAGATAGCCTCGACCTTGCCGGTCAGAATTTCTCCAGGATACAGATCAAGGGCAACCTCAACGGGTTGGCCGACCTCGACAAATTTCAGGTTCTGCTGTCGGTACGTGGCCAGAATGTACGGATTGTCCTTGGTGACAAAGCTGGCGATGGCGCCCAGACGGATATCGCCGACGACCAGACCGGGACGCGCCTGTTGAGACACGATCATCCCGTCTTCGGGGGCGTAGATTGTTGTGTTGTCCAGAAAGTACTGGGCTTTGTCCAATTGCGCTTGCGCCTGAAGAATACCCGTGTTCACCCCGTCAATCTGAGAATCCAGCGCCAGTTGCGCCTTTTCCAGATTTGCCGTGGCCTCTTTGACCTGAGCCTGATCCTCGGTGACCTGTTCATTCCAGCGATCCAGCTCGTCCTGACGGGCACCGCCAGCGGGTACAAGGTTTTCGTATCGGGCCTTTTGAGTTCTTGCATATGCCAGCTGCGCGTTGGCACGTTCAATCGCTTCGGCCGCGGCAATAACGTCCTGTTCGAGTATCTTGGCGTTCTGCTCTGCCGCCACAAGTTGCGCTGTGGCTTCCTCAACCTCCAGCGCGAACACCGTGTCATCAAAGCGGTACAACGGATCACCCTTCTTGACCTCGGCATTGGGTTCAACCAGCACCTCGGTCAGGATGGTTGGTTCCGTCAGACGGGGCACGATCTGGATGGTCGAACGCACAACATGGCTATCGATGGAAAACGGCTGAAAGAACCGAAGGGCAACCAGAAATATCAGCAGCAGATGCGCGCCCACCCAGAAGGATACGATGCCCCACATGATGTTGAACTTCAGCCACTGGAACTTGAAGAAGATAAGCCAGACAAAAATGATGTAGAAAAGCGTAATGCCTAGGGCGACAAACATATTCGGTAGTTTCCTTTGGCCTTAGCTCTTTTTCGTCTCTTCCGGATCAAGCGGGTCGCGGTATTCTTCCGTCAACTCACCGCCCAAGCGTTTGATTTCTTTGCGAACAGCTTCACGTTCATCATCGGGCATCCGGCGGATATCGACTACCGTGCCGTCGTGGAAAGCCCAGATAAACGCATGCACCCATGGCACTATGGCCAGAAACCCCATCCATCCCATTATTTTTATGGCTTCGGCATGCGGGTGATTGCGTTTAATCGCGATGCGGCCTGGCAGGCCCATCACAAACAGAAACAGCGCCATTACGGCGGCCAATAACAAAATCAGCGCAACAAATGTCAGGTAGTCATAGTAGCCCAGCGGCTGCCCAAGTAGCCCCATCTTCGTGCCTCCGTTCGGGAAGGTTTCCCCATCCTCAGTTGTTGGTGCCCAGTTCGTCAATCAATTTGTAGCTGGTTGGCGGGTCGGCGCAAATGCCTGGACCACACTCAAGCAGAGTTGAGCCGGCATTTAGAACCGCCAGGCCCAGCATGACGAAAAAGGCCGTTTTGGCCAGAGTGCTTCCACCAAAACGCGGCTGATCTGAGGTATCGTCAGCGTATTGGCGATCAAACAGCAGCATGACCGCAGTTCCCAATAGGATCAGGAAAAAGCAGATAGCCGCCCAGGTGTAGTAATGCAGTCCCAATACGGGTGAACCGTAATGGCCGGTGCCCGGAACGATATGCAGAAGGATCTGACGCACAGATACGCTTCCGCCGTAAAGCGCAGCGATCAACATCAAGGCATAGTGCTGCGGCCGCGCGCCGTAGAGCAGATTCAATCCCAGACCAACCCCCACGGCAACAAAACCAACGCGCTGCAGTAGGCAAAGCGGGCAGGGCAACTCGTAAAGCGAGAGTTGGTAAATATAGGCCAACAGCAGCACGAGGCTGACGGCCAGCATGCCGATGGCATTCAGGGTTCTGGACAGTTCCGGTGTCATCATCACCCCTACAGTTGGATTGTCAGTTGGGAAGTGGCGTGGAATTTCAGCCAGTACACACTCAACGCCAGCGTGATAAAAAACAGCGCATTGGCTGCAGTTTTTTGTCGAAAATAATTCAGCCCCATGACGGCTGTAAGTAACGCAAATAAAAGCGCTATCATGGCCCGGTTCTCCCATTCCATGCTACGAACGCAATACAGGGATACTGTCAGGCACAAGGAAGGCTGGCAAGAAAAGTTTCACCAAGTTCGCCTTTTGCGCGAAACACTTAGAAGGCTATTTGCAAACGCGCAGGGTAGTCTTCCACTCCTGACACCTGTTGCTCAAACGGTCCGGCAAAGGCTGGTCTGTGTAGAACGTGTCGATCTCAGCCAATGAGGTGATACGGGCCGGCGCGGCACGCTGGAACTTTGAGTGGTCGGCTACAAGAAAAGTGCGCCGCGTCTGAGCTAGGATCGTTTGGCTGACATGCACCTCTTGAAAATCGAAGTCTAGCAGATCGCCGTCAGCATCCAGTGCGGAGCAGCCAACGATTGCATAATCGAATTTGAATTGCCGGATGGTCGAGACCGTCAGATTACCGATTAGCCCGCCATCCGACCGCCGCAACACACCACCGGCGACCACGATTTCGCATTCGACGTTCTCTGCCAGAATATTGGCGACGTTCATATTGTTTGTGACGACCATCAGGTCCTTATGTTTCATCAACTGGCGCGCGACAGCTTCGGTCGAGGTGCCGATGTTCATAAAAACGGATGCACCATCGGGGATGTCTTTTGCACAGGTCGAGGCAATGCGCGCCTTGGCTTCATCGTTCAGGGCGCGACGGTCCTCATAGCCAATATTCGACACACCCGAGCGTATGACGGCGCCGCCGTGAACCCGATCCAGTTTGCCCATATCGGCCAGTTCGGACAGATCGCGACGAATAGTCTGAACAGTGACCCCGAATTGTGCAGCCAGCTCTTCTACCATGACGCGGCCATCCTGTTTGGCGATGTTCAAAATGTCTGACTGACGGAAGGAAAGGGACATGGTGAGCTCCGAAGCGAAGATTGTGTTCGTTTTTGTTCTAAAATTCAGCTTTCTCCAAGAGCGTTGTTCGAAAATCCCTATAAAATAATTAGATGTGTGGCGCCAAAGCGAAAAAAAACGAAAGAATACGTTGACGAAACGCGGGTTCATCGGGTTAATGAACCCGTTTTTTTCAACAAAGAGAATCATCCGGACATGGAACGGCACACGGACAAGGTCACGGACCTCTTCATCATTGGCGGCGGGATCAACGGTTGCGGTATCGCGCGCGACGCTGCCGGTCGCGGATTGTCCGTGACATTGGCAGAGATGAACGATCTTGCCTCGGCGACCTCATCGGCTTCGACCAAGCTGTTTCACGGCGGCTTGAGGTATCTGGAATACTTCGAGTTCCGCCTTGTGCGTGAGGCGCTGATCGAGCGTGAAACACTCTTGCGGGCAATGCCGCATATCAGTTGGCCAATGCGTTTTGTGTTGCCCTATCACAAGGATATGAGGTTCGATTCTGAAACGCCGACTTCTCGTCTTCTCAGCACGGTGATGCCGTGGATGCGTGGACGCCGCCCGGCTTGGCTGATCCGTTTGGGCTTGTTCCTGTATGACAATCTGGGTGGACGTAAGATCTTGCCAGGGACAACCTCTCTGAATTTGCAAAATGCACCGGAAGGTGGGCCGCTGCAGGACAAGTTCCACACAGCTTACGAATACTCGGACTGCTGGATCGAGGATTCCCGGCTGGTGGTGCTAAACGCCCGCGACGCCGAGGCACGCGGAGCACTTGTCCTTGTTCAGACCGAAGTACTGTCGGCTAAGCGTGCGGACGATCTGTGGGAGATCACGATCCGCGATAAGCAGACCGGTGACACGCAGATGGTGCAGGCTAAAATGCTGATCAACGCTGGTGGGCCTTGGGTTGGGGACATCATCCAGAACAAGATCCACGTTGACTCTCGCGAGGGCGTGCGACTTGTGCGCGGCAGCCATATCGTGACGCCCAAGCTTTTTGATCACGACAAATGCTATTTCTTTCAGGGCGAAGATGGGCGGATCATTTTCGCCATCCCCTATGAACGGGATTTTACACTGATCGGAACAACAGATCAGGACCACCCGGACGCCGATGCGCCGCCGACCTGTACAGAGGCAGAGCAGGACTATCTTTGTGCCTTTGCTTCGAAGTACTTCGAAAAACCGGTCACCCGCGATGACATTGTGTGGACTTACTCCGGGGTGCGCCCATTGTATGACGACGGGGCCAGCAGCGCCACGGCCGCGACGCGTGATTATACGCTGAAAGTTGACGCACAGGGTGGGGCGCCCGTGCTGAATGTCTTTGGTGGTAAGATCACCACGTATCGTCGTCTGGCCGAAAGCGCGATGGATAAAGTGTCGGAACATTTTCCTGATCTTCCCGGTCCCTGGACCGCAGGTGTATCACTTCCGGGCGGGGACTTTCCTGTAGGCGGTGTGCAGGGCTTGGTTGAGGCACTTTTGACCAACTACACCTTCCTGGATCGCGGTTGGGCAGAACGTCTGGTGCGTGCCTATGGCACTGAGGCCAAAGTGATTTTGGGTGATGCCAAATCGGCATCCGATCTGGGAGAGGATTTCGGTGCTACGCTGACGGCGCAGGAATTGGAGTGGCTGATGGACAAGGAATATGCGCGTTCGGCTGAGGATGTTGTTTGGCGCAGAAACAAGATGGGCCTGCGGCTAAACGCCGATCAGATCGCGCGCATTCAAAGCTGGATGGATCACCGCCAAGTCCCTGCCGCGGCGACAGCCTGACCCAAGAAAAAAGCCCCGCCAGATTGGCGGGGCTTTTTGTTTCAATCAGGCCGCTTCTTCTGAAGGACCCGGATCGTCCTTGGTTCCTTTGATCCATTCCCGGAACCCTTGCAGCAGGGCGTAGAGAACCGGCACGAGGATCACGCCCACCAGAGTGGCCGCCAACATCCCGCCGAACACGGCGACACCAATGGCTTTTTGGCTGGCTGCGCCCGCGCCGCTGGCCGCCAACAATGGAACAACACCCAGCAGGAAGGACAAGGCCGTCATCATCACCGCGCGGAAACGCTGGAAGGCGGCCTCGGCAGCGGCATCTTTGACCGACAACCCCTTGGCACGTTGCTCCATCGCGAATTCAACGATCAGGATGCCGTTCTTCGATGCCAACCCCACAAGCATGATCATCCCGATCTGCGTATACAGGTTGATATCACTACCCACGATGGCCACGGCCGCCACCGCCCCGAACAGGGCGACGATCACGGATAGCAGAATCGAGACGGGTAAGGTCCAGCTTTCGTATTGCCCAACAAGGAACAAGTAACCGAACAGGATCGCGAGCCCCAGGATGATGACCACAAGACCACCGGTTGCCAATTGTTGCTGCGCGGTTCCGGTCCACTCAAAGGCATAGCCCGGCGGTAGGGCGGTCGTGGATTCCTCGGTCATTACGTTGATCGCGTCACCGGTGGAAAGCCCCGGAGCGGGAACCGCCGTCACGGTTGCTGAACGGAACAGGTTGTGACGTTTCAGCAAGACCGGACCCAGTACGTTTTCAACGTCGATGAGCGTGCCCAGAGGCACCATCTCACCCTTGGTCGATCGCACATACAGGTTCGCGATATCCTCGACATTGTCACGATAAGACCCGTCGGCCTGGATCATCACGCGATAGACCCGACCAAAAAGGTTGAAGTCGTTCACGTAGTATGAGCCCAACTGTGCTTGCATAGTCTGGAACACCTCGGCCACCGACACCTGTAGCGTCTTGGCCTTTTCCCGGTCCAGATCCACGAAAAGCTGCGGAACGTTGGCCCGGAATGTGGTGTAGGCTTGCCCGATTTCCGCCCGTTGATTTGCCGAATATACAAAGGAACCGACCGCAGAAGCCAAATCCTGAGGCGAGCCGCCGCCCGTCTGCTGAACCTCCATCTCAACACCGGCTGACATACCGAGACCCTGAATGGGTGGTGGGTTGAAGGCCACGATCGAGGCCGCGGATTCGCCATTTGCAATGGCCAAAACCTTGGCGAGGATGGCGTTTGCACTCAGGTCGTCTTCCTGCCGCAGATCCCAGTTGTCGAGGTTGACAAAGATCGCCGCGCCGTTGGTGGTTGTGCCGTTCAACAACGAGAAGCCGTTGATCAGAACGGTACTGGACACGCCTGGGATCTGTTGAATCTGTTCGTCGACCCGGGCTGAAACGGCCTCGGTCCGCTCCAGGGTCGCCGCGTCGGGCAACTGGATGTCAACAAACAGATAGCCGTTATCCTCAAGAGGAAGAAATCCGCTTGAGGTGTTGGACATAATTGTGCCTGTACCTACGGCGAAGGCCGCAATCATACCCAGCCCGACAATGGGAAGTATAAGCAGCTTACGCACAATGGCGACATAACCGCTGCGGATGGTGCCGATAAAGCTCTCGAACACGGCCAACAGTCCTTTGGGCGGGCCGGAACGGGCTTTCAGAACCAATCCGCACAACGCCGGCGACAAAGTCAACGCGTTGATCGACGAGATCACCACCGCGGTCGAGATCGTCACGGCGAACTGTGAGTACAATCGCCCCGAGATGCCGGGCATGAATGTCACGGGGACGAACACCGCCAGCAGAACCAGCGTGGTGGCAATCACCGGACCGGTGATTTGCCCCATGGCTTTGCGCGTCGCCTCGGCAGGGGGCAACCCTTCGTCCGCGATGATCCGTTCGACGTTTTCAACCACAACGATGGCGTCATCCACCACGATCCCGATAGCCAAAACCAGGGCGAACAGCGAAATCGTGTTCAACGACATGCCGAACAGCAGCAGGAAGGCGAATGTCCCGATCAATGAGACCGGGATCGCAACCGCCGGAATGATCGTTGCGCGCCAGCTTCCAAGGAAAACGAAGACGACAGAGATAACTAGGATAAAGGTCAGGATCAGGGTCGAGACCACATCATTCAGCGACTGCTCAACAAAGTCCGTTGTGTTGAAGGGAACATCATATTCCACATCTGTCGGGAAGGAACGAGACAAACGTTCCAGCTCGGCCTCCACTCGGTCCGACACGGCCAGCGCGTTCGCACCGGGTGCCTGATAGATGCCAATAACAGTTGCAGGGACGCTATCAAAGTAACCCGAGGCCGCATAGTACTCGGCACCCAGCTCGACCCGCGCAATGTCCTTGATGCGCACGATTGAACCCGCATCTCCGGTACGGATAACAATGTCGCCGAATTCGGCGGCCGAGGTCAGGCGGCCTTTGGTCTTGATCGTGTACTGAAAGGTCTGCCCCTCCGGCACCGGAGGCGCCCCGATTGAACCGGCCGAAACTTCGACGTTTTGTTCCCGAATTGCGTTGATCACGTCACCCGGAGTGATGGACAAAGCGGCCATTTGGTCCGGGTCCATCCAGATCCGCATTGCGTATTCCAGATTGGTCAGAACGTCCGCTTTACCTACACCCTGAACACGTGCCAGAGCGTCTTTCAGGTTGATCGACGCATAGTTCGACAGGAAGACACTATCATACGTCTCGTTCGGTGAGGTCAGCGTTACCAGCAACAGCATGTTTGTTGAGGCTTTTTGTGTGACCACACCAGAAGATGTCACTTCGGCGGGCAGGGATGACATGGCCTGTGCCACGCGGTTCTGCACGTTGACTGACGCGATATCCGGGTCGGTCCCAACTTCGAACGTGACATTCAGTGAATAGGACCCGTTGTCGGACGACGTTGACGTCATGTAGATCATGTCGTCCACACCGTTGACCTGCGCCTCAATCGGGGCGGCGACGGTGTTTTCCACGGTTTCGGCGTTCGCGCCGGTATAGGTGGTCGTCACACTGACGACGGGTGGAGTGATGTCAGGGAACTGGGCGACTGGCAGAACTAAATAGCCGATGCCGCCCATGATCGTAAGGACCAGCGAAATGACAAGTGCCAGCTTTGGCCGGCTGATAAACAGGGCAGAGAACATCTGTTACTCTCCCGGCTGCTCAGATGCGACAACGGCATCCACCGCAACACCGGGACGAACCCGCTGCAGACCTTCGACGATAACGCTTTCTCCTTCGCGAAGCCCATCCAGTACAATTATCGCCGTGCCGACCACGTCACCGGTTGTGATATAGCGCTGTTCGACCATTTGCTTGTCATTCACCACCAGCACAAATTCACCACGCTGGTCACGCTGCAATGCGGCCTGTGGGATTAGCACCTGAAGCGTCGGCTCCAAGGCTTCGATCTGAACACTCAGGAATTGGCCGTCAATAATATAGCGGTCCGCGTTGGGAAACTCGGCGCGAAGGGTTATCGCACCTGTCAGCGGATCAATGCGGTTGTCCACGAAAACAATCTCACCAGTTTCGTCCAGCTTGGTTCCGTTGGGCAGGGTCAGGTGCACATTCGGGCTTTTGTTGCTTTCAGCCAGTGACGCTGCACTCTCTCCAACCTGTTCGAGGACCGAGGTGAATTGTTTTTCGTTTAACGAGAAATTCACATAAATCGGAGCTTCGCTGACCAGGTTGACAAGCGGGGGGTTTGTGGGCCCGACAACGTCACCTACGCTGGTTTCTACACGCCCAATCCGCCCGTCAAACGGAGCGTGAATCTCTGTGTAGCTTAGATCCAGGTTAGCTTGCTGAATGGCAGCATTGGCCGCCTTCACCTCGGCTTCGGCAACCAGTTCGTTGGCGCGCGCGGTGTCACGCTCAGCTTCCGGCGTCGCATCGCGCTGATAAAGCTCTTCCTTCCGGGCCAGATCAATCTTGGCCAGTTCCAGATTAGCCTCAGCACGTTCGAGATCGGCTTTGCGTGCTTCTACGTTCGCCTGATAGAGGTCGGGCTCAATCGTAAATAACAGGTCGTCTTTCTTGACCAGTGCGCCGTCTTCTACGTCCTTAGTTTCAAGAAAGCCATTTACGCGGGCGACGATGTCGACCTTGTTAATAGCCTCGGCACGCCCGATGAAGACGGCCTGATCGGTGATTTCTTCGGTATAGGCGGCTGCGATCGAAACTTTTGGTGGTGGTGCATCGCTTTGGTCCTGCGCCAGCGCCGCATATGAGACGCCCAAACTGGTCAGTGCTGCAATGGCCAGGACCGGACCGCTGTGGCGAAAAAAGGAATTCTTGATTGCAAGGGACATGGCAGGCGCCTCGTTAAACTTATGGATATTGCGCCGGGGCAGGTCGGTTGCCGCGACGAGTCGTGCAAATTCCTAAGCAGGATGGCCGTTTTGAAACTTTATCTCAAGCTTCTTGAATGCGTCAGTCGGTTGACTTGCTCGGAAATTTTCCCGTTCGCAGGCGGACTTACGCGCAGGAGCCTGAACGGATTGTGAGGCAAAGCTAGGATTTTCCCTCGTTTCAAACGAAAACGGAGGCCACAGGGCCTCCGTTGCAATGGCATATCGATCTGATGATCAATCGCGGATTCCAGCGAACCGGCATTGCCAGTCTTCGCGTTGCTCGTCAGTGATTTTGGCGAACAAAACGTCCGGTACCGTGAATTCGTGACCGGCGGGCAGGGCGTCTAGCGCGGCTGCAACATCTTCGGGCCAGCCCGTGTCCAATGTGTTCATCGCGCTTAGCATTTTGGCCGAGGCTTCAGGGATGAAAGGCGCGCTGAGCACTGCATAGAGACGGATCAGGTTCAGGCCCAGGCGCACCTGCGCGGCAGCCTGCTCTGGTTCTTCCTTGAAAGTCGACCATGGCGCGGCGGCTTGAAGGTATTCATTTCCGGCAACCCAGATCGCACGCAATTCTTGCGCGGACTTTCGAACTTCCATCGCCTCCATATGCCCCTCATAGGCCCGAACGCGTTTGGTCAATTCATTAATCAGCGCCTTTTCGCGTTCGCCATAAGCGCCGCCATCGGGCACAGCCTCGCCGAATTTCGAACGGCAGAACTTAGTGATGCGGCTGACGAAGTTACCCAGAACGTCCGCGAGGTCCTTGTTCACCGACTGCTGGAAGTTTTCCCACGTGAACTCACTGTCGCTACTTTCCGGCGCATGGCTCAGCAGCCACCAGCGCCAGTAATCGGCAGGCAGGATTTCCAGCGCCTGATCCATGAACACGCCACGGCCTTGCGAAGTCGAGAACTGACCGCCGTCATAGTTCAGATAGTTGAACGATTTCAGGTGGTCGACCATTTTCCACGGCTCACCCGAGCCAAGAATGGTCGCGGGGAAGCTCAGCGTGTGGAAGGGCACGTTGTCTTTACCCATAAACTGGACATAGCGTACATCGTCGGCGCCTTTGTCAGTGCGCCACCAGCGTTCCCAGTCTGCGTCGGTCTTGCCGTTGGCATCCGCCCACTCCTTGGCGCAGGCGATGTACTCGATCGGCGCATCGAACCAAACGTAAAAGACCTTGCCCTCCATGCCGGGCCAGTCCTGATCGCCTTTCTTGACCGGAACGCCCCAATCCAAATCGCGGGTGATGCCGCGGTCTTGCAGGCCGTCGCCGTCATGCAACCACTTCTTGGCAATCGAAGTGGTCAGGATTGGCCAGTCTTTCTTGCTGTCGATCCATGCGTCCAGCTGATCCTTCATCGCCGATTGACGCAGATACAGGTGCTTGGTCTCGCGCACCTCCAGATCGGTCGAACCGGAAATGGCCGAGCGCGGATTGATCAGGTCGGTCGGATCCAACTGCTTGGTGCAGTTTTCACACTGGTCGCCCCGCGCGCGCTCATAACCACAGTTGGGGCAGGTACCTTCAATGTAACGGTCAGGGAGGAAACGACCGTCGGCGTTGGAATAAACCTGTTTTTCCGTGACCTCACGGATCAACCCGGCCTCATCCAGTTTACCTGCGAAATGCTGGGTCAGCTTTTTGTTCTGTTCGCTGGATGAGCGGCCAAAGTGATCAAAGCTCATTCCAAAACGCTTGGCGATGTCGGCCTGAACTTCGTACATGTCCGCGCAGTATTCAGCCACTGGCTTACCGGCTTTCGCAGCAGCCAGTTCGGCCGGCGTGCCGTGCTCGTCGGTGGCGCACAGGAACATGACCTCGTTCCCCCGGCCACGCAGGTAGCGTGCGTACAGATCAGCCGGCAATTGCGAACCGATCAGGTTGCCGAGGTGTTTGATCCCGTTGATGTAAGGGATCGCCGAAGTGATGAGAATTCGAGCCATGTTCCGTTTCCGCGTAACTGTCTGCGCGCCCGTCTACATTATGTTACCCGCCAGCAAAACCCCGGCTTTCGTCAGGATGTCATTTTAGGTACGGCCAGGCGGGAAAATTGACCTGAGTTGCAGCCTTGGATTGCGTGTCCTTCAATTCCTGCAATACCCCTGAGTTGTAAATTAGAATCACAACCTCTTGAATTTTCGCAATGACTCCCCATCTAGTATGTATACCAAAGTATACAATAACGAGGGCAAACAACTGATGTTCGACTTTCTGCTCGAGGGTGCATTTGCACCCTTTACCTTGGCGCTCGCGCTTCTGTTCGGCCTGTTAGGGCTGGAACTGATTGCGCTGGTTCTGGGTGGAAGCCTGATGACGGGCGAGGGCGAGGTTGATCTGGACGTTGTTGACGCCCCGGATCTCGACGTTGGTGATTTCGATCTGGATATCGATGCCGATGTGGACCTAGGTGACTTTGAGTTGGCCGAGGTCGAAGCGGACGCGCCTGGCGCAGCCCCTTCGGGACCCTTGGCGTGGCTTGGGATCGGCAAAGTGCCGTTCATGATCTGGCTGGTCGTTCTGCTGGCGGGTTTTGGCCTGTCTGGTATGGGCCTGCAGTTGGCGCTGCGCGATCTGCTGGGCTTCGACCTGCCTGCTTGGGTGGCCGCTATCCCTGCAGGTGCCTTCGGCCTTTGGTTTGCTCGTGGCTTTGGCGGGGTCTTTGCCCGCTTGCTGCCCAAGACCGAGACCGAGGCAACGTCGGAACGGCTGCTTGCCCGCCGTCGCGGCGTAATCACCCAGGGTACCGCATCGCGCGGACGTCCCGCCGAGGTGCGTGTCATGGATCGGTTCGGCAACACCCACTACCTGCGCGCAGAGCCGTTGCAGGACAAGGACGCGCTGAAACAAGGCACCGATGTGCTGGTGCTGCGCGACCGACGGCGCGACCGGTTCGTTCTGGTCGGTTTGTCTGAATAACCAAAATTTCTAACCCCATCATGGAGGATATTGCATGGAACTTCCATTCCTTGCCGTCACAGTTGTGACCATTTTAGCAGTAGTCTTGTTTATTGGCCTTGTGCTTGGCCGTCTCTATAAACGCGCGACCCGAGAGATCAGCCTTGTGAAAACCGGTGCGGGCGGCAAGAAAGTCATCATGGATGGCGGCGTCATCATCGTGCCGCTGCTGCATGAGGTCAGCCCGGTCAACATGAAGACTTTGCGCCTAGAGGTTCAGCGCAGCGGCGAGGCCGCGCTGATCACCAAGGACCGGATGCGTGTCGATGTGGGCGTCGAGTTCTACGTCTCGGTCATGGCGACCGAAGAGGGCATCGCGCGCGCCGCCCAAACACTGGGTGATCGCACTTTCGACGTCGAGCAACTGCGCGAGATGATCGAAGGTAAGCTGATCGACGGTCTGCGCGCTGTTGCTGCTCAGATGACGATGGACGGTCTGCACGAAAATCGAGCTGACTTTGTGCAAGAGGTGCAGAATGCGGTATCCGAGGACCTTCTGAAAAACGGTCTGTCTCTGGAATCCGTCTCGCTGACGGCGCTGGACCAGACACCGTTTGAGGCGCTGGACGAGAACAACGCATTTAACGCCGTCGGTATGCGCAAACTGGCCGAGGTGATTGCGACCTCAAAGAAAGAACGCGCGCAGATTGATGCAGACGCCGAGGTTGAGGTGCGTCGTGCGTCGATGGAGGCCCAGCGTCAGAAACTGTTGATTGAAAAGGACGAGGAACAGGCGCGCATCGAACAGGCGCAACAGGTCGAAACTCTGCGCGTCGCACAAGAGGCCGAGATCGCCGCACGGACCGAGGACTCAGTTCGTGAAACCGAGCGGGCCCGGATTGCACGGGAAGAAGCGATCCGTTCGGCGGACATTGAGCGTGAGCGCAAAATCCGCGAAGCCGAAATCTCGAAAGAACGTGAACTGGAAGTGGCTGAACAAGAGCGCCAGATCATCATCGCGCAGAAATCGGAAGAGGAAAGCCGCGCGCGTGCATCAGCCGATCTGGCCCGCGCCGAGGCGACCAAGGCGACCGAAGCCGTGGCCACAGCGCAGAAGGTTGCCGAGGCCGAGCGTATCAAGCAGATCGCCCTGATCGAAGCCACCCGCGAGGCCGAGCGTCAGGCGACCGCAATCCGTCTGGCCGCGCAGGCCGAGAAAGAGGCTGCCGCTGATCGTGCCGAAGCCCGCCGTGAGGAAGCGCAGGCTGAGGCTGACGCACTTAACATCCGGGCCGAGGCTAAGAAGAACGACATGTTGGCTGAAGCCGAAGGTAAGCGTGCAATCGTCGAAGCAGACAATGCGTTGTCGGTGGATCAGATCCGCATGAAGGTTGATCTGGCACGGATTGAGACCATGCCGTCGATCATCTCGGAAATGGTCAAGCCGGCTGAGAAGATTGACTCGATCAAAATCCACCAAGTTGGTGGCATTGGCGGCGGCAACGGCGGTACTGCGTCAAGCGGTGACAAGCCGGTCGTCAATCAGGCTCTGGACTCGATCATGGGTATGGCCGTGCAGATGCCCGCGCTCAAGAAGCTGGGCGAAGAACTGGGCTTGTCGATGGAGAACGGCGTTGGCGGTGTCGTGAACGGCGCGCTGGAACCGACGGTCGAACCAGTGGAAGAGGCTGAGGTGGTCGAACAAGAACCCCGCACTGAACACTAACCAGAAGGGCCGGGTGTTTCCCGGCCTTTTTTCTATTTCCCCTCGCGGGACCGTTTGAGCAAACGGCCAATCGTGAACGATGTGCGTGGCGCGTAGACATAGTTGGTTCTTTCTTCCGGCGTCGGGCGCGACCGCATTCGGGCAAGACCAAAGATGATCAGGAAAATATGCCCCAGTGCAACGAACGCGAAGAGGGCTCCGGGCCCGAACTGTTGGATCAAAGTCGATGAAATATAAGGCGAGGCAATCGCGCCCAGGGCGTACCAGAACATCAGTGCGGCTGATAACTCGACGCGCTGTTCGGTTGTTGCGAAGTCATTCGCGTGCGCCGATGACACCGAAAAGATCGGGAAGGTTGTAAATCCGAACAAACCTGCGGCAAGCATAACCCCGACCGTTCCGGTTCCGCTGGCAGCCATCGTTATTCCGCAACTCAGAACCGCTGCAATCGAGAGCCAGATTAAGACCCAGCGTCGGTCGTATTTGTCGGCAAGCCAGCCCATCGGATACTGAGCAAGCGCGCCACCCAGAACAAAAGAGGCCAGGAAGAAAGCAATCTGGTCCACGGCAAGGCCAACTTCTTGACCGTAAACGGGGCCAACCATCCGGAATGACGCTGAACTCAACGCAGCCACAATCACACCGGCTACTGCCAGCGGCGAACTGCGCCATGCGAGTTTCGGGCGCAGGCGTGGAGCGTCCGGTGTTTTAGGCTGGCTGGCGCGTGTTAATGTCAGCGGCAACAGCGAAGCACAGCACAGAATGGCCAATAGGTTGTACGAAACGTACGACGCAGGCGGAAGAACTGCGATAATCAGCTGAGCCCCGAGTGATGCCCCCATATCGACAATGCGATAGGTTCCCATCGCTCGGCCACGTGTTTCATTGGTGACTTTGGCATTTAGCCAAGCCTCGATAACGGTGTAACTTCCGGCCACACACGTTCCGGATGCGATACGCAAGGCGGCCCAGATATATGGATTGTCTGTCAGTGTGTGTCCGATTAGCCCCATCGCGCCCAAAGCAGTGCAAACGGCAAAAGCACGCGAGTGTCCTACAGTTCCCATAAGACGAGGGGCCCACCAGCAGCCAACAAAGAAACCTATGAAGTGTGCCGAACCTAAGAGACCGATCTGTTCCGTCGAGAAATCAAGCGTAATGCCGGAAATGGCATCCAATGGTCCGACGCCGCCCGTCGAGAGCTGCAGAAGAATGACAGAAAGAAACAGGGCGGCAAAAGAAATGATCGTGCGCATAGTGCGCCCAGCATTACCGCATCAGCCAGCGCTGCGCGTGATAATTCGACCTCTATGCGTCGTTTTTTGTCCTTTGGCATTCAGGTCATGCGGATCAGTTCGGCCCGGATGTTCAGCGAGACCATGTCGGCAACCAGTTCGGGATAGCCAGAGGCGCCGAAGTCATTGCGGTTCAGCGCACCGGACAGCCGAATGGACAGCGCGTTCAAATCGTCTGCTTCGGATCCGGGTTCGCGGTACAGATTAGCCTGCAGAGTCACGGGGCGTGTGACGCCGCGAACCGTCAGATCACCGGTAATGGTTGCGCCTTCTGAAATACGACCGGTCGGGCCAAGCTGTATCCGGGTGGATTTGAACGTGATGGTCGGAAACTCCTTCGCGTTCAGTACGCTTTCGCTAAGCATCGGGCCGCGGGCAAATGGTAGCCGGGTGCGCGCTGCGGCGACGTTCAAAACGACGGTGACACGGCTGTTTTGCAACTGATCCGTGTCGACCTGGATATCTGCCGATTGGATCGGCATCTTGCCTGACTGTGCGACCCCCGAAAGCACGAAGGAAAACCCGACGGAGGTTCCAGCCCCTGACAGAATATACTGGACCAATGCAGCTTTCGTTGGCCGTGCCAATGGAATGGCCGCCAGGCTCGCAATCAGAAAGCGTCGCGTTAGCGTTTTCATACCGGAACCTCTTGTTTGCGGAGGCGCGATCGGCTGAGAAGGAACAGCAGAATTCCGATGTTCAGGCCGTTCCACAGGATGCCATTCACGAAAGCCAGTTGATAATTGCCGGTGACGTCGTAAATCCATCCCGACATCCATCCCCCCAGCGCCATACCCATGATCGTCATCATCATGACAAACCCAACGCGCGCACCGGCTTCCTGCGGGGGCATGTACTCGCGGACGACAACTGCATAGCCCGGCACGATGCCGCCTTGTGACAAGCCAAACAGCAGGCTTATCACATAGAGTGACACCATCCCGTCATATGGCAGGAACAATAGCAGCGCGAGGCATTGCAGGACCGAGCCGATCAGAACCGTCGGAACGCCGCCCAGTTGGTCGGCAACAAGGCCCGAGATTACGCGGCTGATTACACCTCCGAACAGCATCAGCGACAGCATTTCCGCTCCGACGGTGGGTCCATATCCCAACCCGACGCAATAGGGCACGATGTGTACCTGAGGCATCGACATTGCAACGCAGCACGCAATCCCGGCCAGACCGAGAATGTATTGAAGCGAACGGGGGGAAATGCCAACACTGCGCGCCTTGATTTGTGCCGCAGTGGCGGCGGTTCTGTGTGCCTCGGCCGGAACCTGTCGGCGCAGAAGCAGGGACAGGGGGATAACGACAAGCAGCGTGATAACCGCCAGCGTAAGGTAAACCTGCTGCCAGCCTTCGCGCGCAAGTATGCCGGACAGCAATGTCGGCCAGATAGCCCCTGACAGGTAGTTTCCGCTTGCCACCAGCCCCACGGCGATCCCGCGGCGTTTCATGAACCAGTGCGAGATGTCAGCGATCAGCGGTCCAAATCCTATTGATGCGCCGAGACCCAAGGAAAGATGTGCGACGGACAACGTCATAATGCTGGGTGCCAGTGTGGCCATAAGGTAGCTGATGGCGCTGAGAGTTGCCGCCCCGATCAAAGCTTTGGTGACACCCAGTCGATCCACCAATTGCCCCATCCACAGGTTGCCGAGGGCGAATCCGATCATGGCCAGCGTATAAGGCATTGCGGCCTCGGCGCGACTGGCACCGAATTGCGCCTCGACGGCAGGCATTACAACAATGACGGCCCACATTCCCACATTTGCAACGGTTGCGATGATCAAGGTGATCGCAAGCCGCAGCCAGGAGTATCGACTATCATGGATCGCGTGGCTCATCCCGGAACGCTAGGGCTCGTCCCTGGTTTTGGCCAGTCACAAACCCCGTGAGGAGGGGATGATCACACGGGTGTGTCCTCTGTGGCGATCTGCTGCAGGTTCAGACCGGCGCGCGGTTTGGTCTGCGTGGCGTGCCAGCTGACCGGGGGCAGGGCGCGGGCACGGCGGCGGGTCAGGGTCCAGCGTCGGGCCTCTGCCTGATGGTCTGCGGCCATGTGCCAGCGCGTCTCGACCCCTTGCGCGCCACCGTCACCAGGGGTCAGCAGCACCCCAAGCGGAGCCCGCCCCATCGCACCACCTTGTTCGGCAGCCAGATGCATGCGCCGTACCGGCGTCAACCCCGGCGCACCCGGCAGATCACCGATGACCAACGGGATGGCCCCGCTGCGTAGCGCCTCTTCGATGCACCATAACAGGTCTTCGGATCGGGTTGGGCGAACAAAGATGAACCGGGCGGGATCGGCAAAGGCCATCATACCATCGGGGTTGAGTTGGCCGGGCTCCCATGCGGGTGCGATCCATAGCACGGGACCCTGCGCCTGACCCGCCAGCCACATGGCAAAGCTGCGCCGGGCGGGGCCGCAGGCCTCGTGCACGCGGGCCAGTTGCAGTCTGATCTGCGGATGAAGATCTATTCCCGGCACTTCACGCGCGGGTTTGCGACCAAGAAGATGTGTAGACATGCTGTCAGATTAGCATGTTCCTATTTTGTTCTCAATTGGGGAGTTGTAGAAAAAGATGCCTTAACGCGACAAAAGCAGGCGACCGTTGGCGAATTGAATGTTCGAAAACCGATGCAGGTAATCCATACCCAGCAAGGATTTGTCCAACTCTCCCTCATTGACCCAGGCCGGGACGTTACTATCGGCGATTGGTCCCAATTCCATCGTGTCCAGGCGCACAGGCGCGGTCCGAACAACCCCATTGGCCGTGTTTGCCCGGCCGAAATAGTTCAACTGATCGGGGTCGATGCCAAGACGTTCAGCGTCACTTGAGCTTAGGACAATCTGGCTTGCGCCGGTATCGACCAGAAAAGAGATCGGTTCTCCGTTAACCTGCACCGGCAGGTAATAATGGCCGTCGGCGGCACGCGGAACTTCGACCGTTTGCCCTGTGACAGTCATCTGCGGGGCTGGGCCAACGGTGGTGCGGATGTCTTCCCACAGGCCGACAACAGCAATGACACCGATAAAGATAAAAACCCATGCCATGGCCTGTTGCATGGTTTTATTCAGAGACTGCCGGTTCTGTGCGACAAACCACGCGACAACGGCCGTACCAAGCACAGCCAGATATACCAAACGTCCAATGCTGTCGCCGTCCATAGCGTTCCTCACCATATCTACTGAGAGGTATATGGGGATTTACGACGCAAAACCAAAGGCCTTGAGGCCGTCCAGGATGAATTGAACGGACAGCGCCGCCAGCAACATGCCCAGCAACCGGGTCAATACGTTCAGACCGGTTTTACCCAACAGGCGGGCTATCAAGCCGCCGGACAGGAATAAGGTCAAAACAACTGCCATGACCGCCAGCATGACGATGCAGGCCTCGACAATGCCAAGAATACCGGGGTGCTGTCCGGCCAGCAGGATAATGGTCGCGATTGATCCCGGACCGGCAACCAGCGGAATGGCCAGCGGAAACACAGACGGGTCGTGGTGTTCTTCTTCTTCCTCGACCCGGTCTTCGCGGCGTTTGGTGCGGCGTTCGAACAGCATATCAAGCGCGGTCAAAAACAGTAGTGCGCCACCGGCGACCTTGAAGGCCTCCATCGAGATTCCGACAAAGCCCAGCACCGCCTCGCCAAAGGCGGCAAATGCAATCAGGATCCCAGACGCCGTAGCGCAGGTGCGCAAAGCAACCTTGCGGCGCGCGCGGGCATCCATGCCCTGTGTCAATGCGACGAAGATCGGCGTCGTGCCGAACGGGTCAATCACCACGAAAAGGGTGGTGAAAGCGGTGATGAAAAAGGCGATGTCGATCATTTTCCAGCACCTTGTTGTAGGTCTAACAGAACGGACACAGCTGTTTCCGCCAGATTGCTGGGAACGTAAACATGATCATGGTGAAACCCTGCGACCACATTCGCCGGAATGTTGCTTTGGGCCAGAGCGCCTGACACAGCAGCAGTAAGACCGATGCCTTCCAGCGAAGAGTGAACTTGCAAGGTGATGCACTTCATGCTGACTGCATCAACTGGCGCGGCTTCGATCGGCACGATGAGGGAGAGACCTTCGGCTTCCACACAGCTTGCGCGCGTTCCTTTGGGCCAATCGCGTCCCTTCGGCCAGACGACAAAGGCGAATTCGCCGTCCTGCAGTTGCGGCCTCATGCCTTGGATCATGGCATTGGTTTCGACCACGGGTATCGTCATGTCGTTTCAGCCTCTTCCAGACGTTCGGCGGCAGTGACCCACAGGGCCTCGGCCTTTTGCATGGCTTCAACGACTTCGGTAAATTTCCGATTCCATGTCTCAAGATCGTTGATCTTGTCGTCCTCGTAAAGCGCAGGATCCGCCAGTTTGGCTGAAAGTTTGTCGTGCATATCCGTCAGCTTTTCGATCCGGTCTTCGCATTTTCGAAGGTCTGCCCGAAGGGCCAGCACTGCCTCGCGCGATGGTCGCTTGGGCTTGATCTGCTGCGATTTCACTTTGACCGGCTTGTCGCGGGCCAGAAGCATGGCCCGATAGGATTCGAGGTCGCCGTCGAAGGGCTTCACAGTGCCGTTCGAGACCAGCCACAGCCGATCCGCAACCAGCGACAAAAGGTGCATATCGTGGCTGACCAGAACCACTGCGCCGGAATAGGCGGTCAACGCCTCGACCAGGGCCTCGCGACTTTCGATGTCCAGGTGGTTGGTCGGTTCGTCCAGGATCAGCATATGCGGCGCGTCGATGGTGGCTAGCAGCAGCGACAGCCGCGCTTTCTGCCCCCCCGACAAGCGCCCAACCCGTGTCTCGGCCTGATCCGAGTTCAATCCGAACCCCGCCAGACGCGACCGCCATTTGCCCGGCGCCTCATTCGGGCGCAGGCGGCGCAAGTGGTCCAGCGGTGTTTCGTCCACATACAGCTCATCCACCTGATGCTGTGCGAAATAGCCAATCCTCAGCTTGTTGCTGCGGGTCATCTTGCCCGCCATCAAAGGCAGGCGGTCGGACAGCAACTTGGACAGGGTTGATTTGCCCTGACCGTTCTTGCCCAGCAACGCGATCCGGTCGTCCTGATCGATACGCAGATTCAGACGGCGCAGTACTTCTGTTTCGCCATAGCCGGTCACGCCGCCTTCGATCTGGATGATCGGGGGTGACAGTTCCTCGGGTTCGGGGAAGGAGAATGCGCGTAGCGCGGCTTCTTGCGGGGTCGAAACCAGTTGGATGCGTTCGATCATTTTCAGGCGCGACTGCGCCTGAACGGCTTTAGAGGCTTTGTACCGGAACCGGTCCACGAAGCTTTGCAGGTGGGCGATGCGAGCCTTGGCCTTGGCGTTCTCAGATTCCGCTTGTGCCAGCCGCTCGGCGCGACGTTCAGCAAATTTGTCGTAGGGCACCGCGTAATAGGTCAGCTTGCGGTCTTCCAGATGTAGGATTGAACCTACCGCACGGTTCAGCAGCCCGCGGTCGTGGCTGATGATGATCACCGTGTGGGGATATTTCGCCAGATAGCTTTCCAGCCACAGCGCGCCTTCGAGGTCAAGGTAGTTGGTCGGTTCGTCGAGCAGCAGCAGATCGGGCTGGGAAAACAGTACCGCCGCCAAGGCCACGCGCATCCGCCAGCCGCCCGAGAAGTCTGAGCAGGGGCGCAGTTGGTCTTCGTCGTCAAACCCCAGGCCTTTGAGGATCGAAGCTGCGCGCGCCTCGGCCGACCAGGCGTCGATGTCGGCCAGCCGGGTCTGGATTTCGGCGATGCGGGAGGGGTCGGTCGCGCTGTCGGCTTCGGCCATCAACGCGCTGCGCTCGGTATCGGCGGCCAGAACCGTGTTTATCAGCGAGACATCGGACGAGGGCACC
This sequence comes from Ruegeria atlantica, assembly GCF_013032505.1. Taxonomy (GTDB): domain Bacteria; phylum Pseudomonadota; class Alphaproteobacteria; order Rhodobacterales; family Rhodobacteraceae; genus Ruegeria; species Ruegeria atlantica_F. The sequence goes on along the minus strand of NZ_WQCG01000001.1, from coordinate 531,586 downwards.
TCTTGTGCGACCCCGCCAATGCGTGCGCGTTTAGGGACCGTGATATTGCCCGATTCCAGGGCCAATTCGCCCCGGATCAGCCGGAATAGGGTGGTCTTCCCCGTACCGTTTCGCCCCACGAGGCCAACCTTGTGCCCATCAGGAATGGTGGCACTGGCCCCATCGAACAGGGGACGGCCTTCAACCGCATATGTTATGTCTTCGATCCGTAGCATGACGCGCTCTTAGCAGAGCCGAGATGCCGCCGCCAGCGGCTTGGCATGTTCAATATCCAAGCAATGTGTTAGCGCTGGCCGGGTAGGCATTTTTCGACGGTTTTTATCATGCGCGCGGCACAGACGCCCCCCTCACTAATTACATTGATCTTCGCCACGGCGTTATCGGTGCTGTCGCTGAATATGTTTCTGCCGTCGCTGGCACGGATGGCTGAGGGATTTCAGGTCGATTATGGCCTGATTAATCTGTCTGTCGCCGGGTATCTGGCGGTATCCGCCGTTTTACAGCTGATCGTAGGACCATTATCGGACAGGTTTGGTCGCAGGCCGATCATATTGATTTGTATGGGTATTTTCGCTATTTCCTCGGTCGGTTGCGTACTGGCCGAGTCGATCTGGATGTTCCTTGGCTTCCGTTTGCTGCAAGCCGCGGTGGTGGCCGGACCCGTGCTGTCCAGTGCCTCGATCCGGGATCTCTATGCTCCGAACGAGGCCGCTAGCAAATTGGGATATGTCGCAATGGCAATGGCATTGGCGCCGATGCTTGGCCCGATGCTGGGCGGTGCGTTGGATATGCTGTTTGGCTGGCGGGCCGGGTTCGTCCTGTACTCGGTGCTTGGGGCGGGAATGCTGGCGCTGCTATGGGCCGATATGGGTGAAACGAATACGAACCGGTCGGCAACCTTTTCGGCTCAGCTAAAGGAATATCCCCACCTGCTGCGCGCGCGTCGGTTCTGGGGCTACGCGCTGTGCGCGGCATTTTCGATCGGCGGTTTTTTCAGCTTCATCACCGGCGCGCCGCTTGTCGCTGCAGAGTGGTTCGATCTGAGCCCCGCCATGCTGGGGTTGGGGATCGGGATTATCACCGGTGGTTTCATGGTGGGCAACTTCATCACCGGGCGCATCGCGGCGCATACACAGCTGACGACGATGATCCTGATCGGGCGGGTTGTCGCCTCAACCGGGCCTTTGTGCGGATTGCTACTGTTCATAGCGGGTCTGGGCTCGGTCTGGGTATTCTTTGGGTCTGCTATTTGCGTGGGTTTCGGCAACGGTTTGACCAACGCCAACGCCTCTGCAGGGGTCATGTCCGTGCGGCCCAAACTGGCGGGCAGCGCGGCTGGATTGTCCGGTGCGATGATCGTCGCCTTGGGAGCAGTTCTGACCTTAATGACTGGCGCGTTTGTCAGCCCCGAAAATGGACCGTATCTGGTGCTGGGCATGATGTTCGTCTGTGGTTTTGTCGGTCTGCTCGCCGTGGTTTATGTTCGCCGGGTCGACGCGTCGGAGCCATTGCCGGACACAATCTGATCGCCAAATCCCAAACGGTGCAATCATTCCACTTTTCATGAGGCTGATACCATGTTAGGCGGCGCGCGATGGATTTCGGCGCGGACCCCGCGCCATATAGTAAGGAGAGGCCGACATGGCACTGGAACGCACATTCTCGATCATCAAACCCGATGCAACCCGCCGCAACCTGACTGGCAAAATCAATGCCAAGTTTGAAGAAGCCGGCCTGCGCATCGTTGCGCAAAAGCGCATCCACATGACCAAAGCTCAGGCTGGCAAGTTCTATGACGTGCACGCCGAGCGTCCGTTCTATGACGAGCTGTGCGAATTCATGTCGTCGGCACCGGTTGTTGTTCAGGTTCTGGAAGGCGAAGGCGCCATTGCCAAGAACCGCGAAGTCATGGGCGCAACCAACCCTGCAGACGCAGCCGCCGGTACCATCCGCGCCGAGTTCGCTGAATCGGTTGGAGAAAACTCTGTCCACGGTTCGGACGCGCCGGAAACGGCAGCTGTTGAGATCGCATACTTCTTCTCGGGTATCGAACTGGTCGGCTAAACCGCCACTGGACGAACTTTAGGGCCGTATCCCATCGGGGTGCGGCCTTTTTCGTTTCAGACCTGTTTTAGGTCTTTCGGTGCGATCCTTACGCCTATCGCATCCAGATCAGAAATCAGCTGGTTTTCTGGGGCGATGCTGACACTGGATTTGATCGCGTCAAACGTTTTGCGTAAAGCCTTCTTTTCCTCGCCCTTGCAATCGTTCCAAGGGCGCCCCTGCAATCCCATCACCAAAACGTAGTATCCGATGAAATGCGGCCGGGTACCGGCCTGCAGCAACCGTGCATAGGCTTCATCCGCCCCCAGTGCGCGCAATTCCTGCGCAGAGTGAATGCCTGCGCGTGCGCAGGATTGTTCAAAGGCCGGGCCGAGATTGCGGATTGATGAAACGGGATCGGACATTCCCTTGTATTAGCCAAATGGCCTGGCAGAGTCATTCGGTTGTTGGTGCAAAGTCTGACGTTTGCGCCATAGCGGTTGATCAGCAGAGTTAGTCGTTGATTGGATTGAAGGAATATGAATTCATTATGACATACTGGATACTCCGTGAAAGGGACGCGCTTAATGGTTCGGGTCAAAAGCTGTTTTGTCATCCGGGGCGCGTTTGATGGGGCGAGGTTTGCACAGTCTCTGAAAGGACTGGCGTTGCGGTTTGACGCCGCTGAACCTGCCAGACGTTTTGGTATTCTGGATTGCCACGATCAATCCCTTCGGGCATCTGGCAGGGCTTTGATCCAGATCGATGGGTCCTTGATCTTGTTGTGCGGCAGAAAATCCCAGATCCAAGGATGCAGAGGAGAGGGAAAGTTCGTTCAGGACTTACCGGACGGTCCCGTCAAAGTTGCACTGGCTGGATTTCCCAAGTTGCGGGCGCTGATGAATGTCGGGTCAGGCAGGGTCGAACACCGCTCATTTGTGGTTCTGGGTGACCAGCAAAAAACGCAGGTGCGCGGCACGATGATGCTCTTGTCGTCGGATCAGGGGCAGGTATCGGTTGTAACGGTTCGGCACATGCGCGGATATGACCGGGCGTTCAAGTCAATTTGTCAAAAGCTGAAGAAAATGGACGCTGCTGCAAGCAGCACGGAACCAGTGTTTGACGGACTGTTTCCCAAGGCGACCATTTACAAGGCGAAGCCACAGATCAGGATCGAAACCCATGAACCTTCGATCGAAGTCGCCACGGACATCATCCGCACCTATCTGGCGGTCGCGCGCCAGAATGAAGCCGGTGTGATCGATGATATCGACACCGAGTTTCTGCATGATTATCGCGTTTCATTGCGCCGTGTGCGATCGGTGATCAGCCTGTTCAAAGACGTGTTTTCGCTCGAACAAACCGCCGAACTAAAGCGTGAGTTTTCGGGTTTGATGGAACCAACTGGCCGAGTGCGAGATTTGGATGTCTATCTGTTGGAAAAAGATAGTTACTTCAATCTGATACCGGTCAACCTTCATGACGGCGTCAGGGCCATGTTTACGCAATTCGAAAACGAACGCGCCCAAGCACTTGGCCGCCTGTCCCGTCGCTTTTTGACGCAAGGCTATGACACGCAGATGCGAAAGCTGACCGAACTTTTCGCAGATCCGGCCAATCTGCGGCCTGGTCCAAATGCGGATCGGCCGGCCTATGATTTTGCATGTTCTCTGATTTGGAAACGCTACCGTAAAACCTGCAAACTGGCGCGGCGGATCACGCCGCACACGCCTGACGAAGTTGTGCATAATCTGCGGATCGACTGTAAGAAGCTGCGTTACCTTATGGAGTACTTTGCACCGTTGTTCGACGCCAAGGCGTTCAAAACGATCATCAAGCCGTTAAAAAAGCTGCAGGATAATTTGGGTCTGTTCAACGATTTCTCGGTACAGCAAGAAGCACTGCAAAACTTCGTTAAACAGAACAGCAATACCCAAGGCCGCGCTGACGCGCAGATGGCTTTGTCGGTTGGCGGTCTGATTGCGGTTCTGGATCAACGCCAAAGGGCGGAACGTGACTGCGTCATAGCAAAATTCAAACAATTCGACAGCCCGGATATCCGGCACCTGTTTCGGAAGTTGTTTCACCACAAGGAGGGCTGAGGAATGAAAATCATTGCCTGTTACAGCAACAAGGGCGGTGTGGGTAAAACCGCGACCTCGGTCAATTTAGCCCATGCCTACGCGGTGGCGGGGCACAAAGTTCTGTTGTGCGATTTGGATCCGCAGGGCGCGTCTGGGTTTTATCTGCGCGTTAAGCCATCCAAAAAGCTGACAGATGCGCGGTTTTTTGATGATGTCGCGCGCTTTACCAAGTCCATTCGCGCCAGCGATTTCGAAGGGCTGGACGTGCTCCCGGCAAACATGACATTCCGGGATTTTGACGTCTTCCTGTCGCGGATGCGGAACAAACGATCCAGGCTGAAAAAGGCGCTGATTGCAGCAGGCAGCGATTACGACGTGATCATACTGGATTGCCCACCCAACTTTTCGACCCTGTCGGAAAACGTCTTTAAAGCCGCGGATCAGATCGTGGTTCCGGTGATCCCGACGACGCTGTCGGAAAGAAGTTTCGATCAGTTGGTCGGGTTTTTTGATGCCAACAAGTTGTCGAAGAAGAAGCTGAACGCATTCTTTTCCATGGTGCAGCAACGCAAGACCCTGCACCATGAGACGATGGATGAGATGCGAAAGCGTCATCGCAAGCGGTTCCTGCAAAGCTCAATCCCGTTTGCGGCGGATATTGAAAGGATGGGGCAAAACCGTGCGCCGGTCAGTGAATACGCCCCACGCAGCGCTGCCAGCACGGCCTATCAAAAATTGTATGACGAGATAGAAAACAGATCGGCTTCAAAGCAATGAGCACAGAAATTGAACGCAAATTTCTGGTGGCGGAACTGCCAGACCTGAGTGACGCGGGTAAGGCCGTCGTCCGCCAAGGCTATTTGACGGCTCCGGACGATTCCACCGAACTGCGTCTGCGGCAGAAGAATGACCGCCATTTCCTCACTCTAAAAGGGGCGGGTTCGCTGGTGCGCGTGGAACGCGAGGCCGAGATCACCGTCGAGCAGTTCGAGACCTTCTGGCCGGAAACCGAAGGGCGCCGGGTCGAGAAGGAACGCTATACCGGGACGCTGCCGGATGGTCGGGTGTTTGAGCTGGACATATTTCTGGGGGACCTTGCACCGTTGCGGCTAGTCGAGGTTGAGTTCGACACTGAGGCCGAGGCAAGGGCATATTTGCCGCCGGCTTGGTTCGGAGCGGATGTGACGGCGGATAAACGCTATAAAAACAAGATGATGGCGATCAATGGCTTGCCCAACTAGGGCTTGCGGGCCAGTTTGATTATGGCCTCAAGGCCCGGATCGCAATTGCGCGCTTCGAATGCGCCGTCATGCATGTGGGAAATCGCTGCGACCAAAGCCAAACCCAACCCCGAGTTTCGCTCGGTCCTCGCGGGGTCGAGCGTGACAAAGGGCACCTGAAGGCGTGGTAAGTCCTCTTCTGGGACACCCGGGCCCCGGTCACGTACGCTCAGGCAGGTGAAGGGACCGCTTTCTGACAGGGTGATCGTGATCGCCGTGTCTTCAGGGGCGTAACGCATAGCGTTTTCCAACAAGTTCGATAGAGCTTGCGACAGAAGCGGGCGATGTCCCTGAACAGTGTGAGCGGTGCCTACAACTTCTAAAGAAATTCCCTGATCGGTCGCAACAGGATCATAAAGTTCGACAACGTCGCCAATCAGTTGCTGCAGGTCCACAGATTCGAACTGTTCCCGCCCAACACCGGCCTCGGCGCGCGAGATTTCGGTCAGCTGCCCAAGAACACGTAGCACATGGTCGATTTCCGCCGTCGCGCGGGATACGTCGACCTCGCGGTCCAATTCGCTTTTGGCTGGGTCAGACAGCGACTCAACCCTTTGACGCAGGCGGGATAGGGGGGATCGCAGGTCATGGGCGATTGAGTTTGAGGTCGTGCGCAGATTGCTGATCAGTTCCTCAATTCGGTCCAACATGCTGTTCAGGGTTCCGGCCACCTGATCCAGCTCATCCCCGGTTCCGCGTAACGGCATGCGGCGGGACAGGTCGCCCGACACAATGTTTTCTGCCGTGCCCGCAAATTCAGACAGGCGAGTGAAGACCAGCCGTGTGAAAAGCCAACCAGTTAAAAGGCTCAGTGCCAACGCGATTGCAAGCGCCAAGCCAACCGCGCGCAACAGCGCTCTGTCGAATTGTTGCCGCGCAAGGGCATCGCGTCCAACCAGCAGGCGTTCGCCGCCGGGCAAGCGCACCGAGGCAGCCGAGATCGGCACCAACTGGTCGTTATCGGCGCGGCGAAGATCCAGATCGACCCAACCGCTGCCCGCTGTGACATCCGCAGGCCAGTGCTTGAGGTTACCGGCCAGCTTCACGCCGAACCGGTCGGTCAAAAGATACAGGGCATCCCGCTCGGACGCGGTTGGGATCCTGCGCTCAATGGCTTGTAACAGGCCAAACAGGCCGCGTCGTTCGTATTCATCTGCCAGGCCTGTCAGTTCGGCGGACACCACCGAGCGGGTCTCACCCTCGATACTGCGATTGGCGGTGAAGTAGACCAGCCCCAGCACGATTGCGGTCAGCAAAGTGCTGAGAACCATGCTGGCCAGAACGAGGCGGGTGCGGGAATTATTGAACGAAAGTCGCAGGTTATCCATCAGATATCATGTAACCTGCGCCTCGGACTGTTTCGATCAACGGCTTTTTGCCGCCCTCATCAAGCTGACGGCGCAGTTTGGAGATATGGACGTCGACGACGTTGGTATTCGGGTCGAAATGATAATCCCAGACGCCTTCCAGCAGCATGGTGCGCGAAACCACGCGATTCTTGCGACGCAAAAAGAACTCAAGGATCTGGAACTCACGCGGGGTCAGGGAAATCTCTTGTCCATCGCGTGTGACTTTGCGTGTCAGCAGGTCCATCTCAAGATCGCGGCAGGTCAGTGTCGCGGTTTCCTCGGATTCCTGCGGGCGCCGCAACAGGGCTTCGATCCGCGCGTGAAGCTCCTGAAACGAAAACGGCTTCACCAGATAATCATCCGCACCGGAACGCAGGCCTTTAACCCTTTCGTCAACCGCGCTCATCGCGGTCAGCATTAGGGTAGGGGTCTTAACCCCGGCCGCCCGCAAGGAACGGATCAACGACAAACCATCCAGCCCTGGTAGCATCCGGTCCAAAACGATGGCGTCAAACCCACCATCGGTGGCGTGGTAAAGGCCCTCGCGGCCATCTGCGGCCTGCTCGACCACATAGCCTTCTTCGCCAAAGCCCTTGGCGATGAATTCACGGGTGTCCTCGTCATCTTCGACGATCAGCAGGCGGCGGCTCATGTTTCGGGTTCCTTTCTATCGGGATTTAAACACAAATTTCCGGAAAAGCACATAATTTGCGTAAACTACGTGCCGGGTGCGTTGCAGCGCACCCGGCAGTCCCGGCGGAATGCGGACAATTCAATCCGCCAGGGAGGCGCACGCCAGAAATCCCCATCAAATGGCGTACGCGGACTTCGGGTCAGGCGATTTCCACCGCCACGAAGATCTGGTTTCCGCCCCGGTTGATCAGCACCAGTGCAGGGTCCGTCTTTTCGCTGTCCAGCGCGGCTTTTAGCGCGTCGGGTGATGCGGTTTCCTGGCTGCCCAGTTTCACGATCACGTCGCCGCGTTGCAGTCCGGCCTTGGCGGCGGGACTATCGGGTTTCAGGTCAGTCACAACGACACCGTCGACATTTTCGCCGACGCCCATTTGCGCGCGGTTACTTTCGGTCAACGGCGCAACGGTCACACCCAGGGCAGTGCCCGAGATGCCTTCGTCCACGGATTTGTCGACCTCGGCTGAGGCGCTCTGGTGCTGGCCGATTGTCAGCTCAATCTGCTGCTCTTTGCCATCGCGCAGAACAGTCATGACACTGTCGGTGCCGACTTTGGTTGTTCCGACGAGGATCGGCAGATCGCTGCTGGAGCCGACGGCTTCATCATTGAAGGTCAGGATAACGTCACCCTGTTCCAGTACACCTTCCGCCGGGCTGCCTTCAACGACATCCGATACCAACGCGCCGGTTGAGGCGTCGATGCCCATGGCCGCTGCGATTTCCGGGCTGACATTCTGGATCGACACACCCAGCCAGCCGCGGCTGACCTGACCATCGTCACGCAGATCGGCGGCGATATGTTCAACGATGTTCGATGTCACGGCAAAGCCCAGACCAACCGACCCGCCGGTGGGCGAGTAGATGGCCGAATTCACGCCAATCACTTCGCCGTCCATGTTGAACAGCGGACCGCCCGAATTGCCCTTGTTGATGGCAGCGTCGGTTTGAATGAATTCTGCGTATGGTCCGGCCGAGATATTGCGGCCTTTGGCAGAAACGATACCGGTGGTCACGGTTGAATGCAGGCCGAACGGGTTGCCGATGGCGACCACATCCTCGCCCACACGGATAACTTCGCTGTCGCCCATTTCTACGGCTTGCAAGGTTTCTCCGGCGTCGATCTTTAGGACGGCGATATCGGTCAGCGGGTCGGTGCCCACGATCTCGGCCTCAAAACTGCGGTCGTCGCTCAGGCGGACGGTCACGGTTGAGGCATTGTCGACCACATGGTGGTTGGTGATGATGTATCCCGCTTCGTCGAGTACGAAACCCGATCCCAGCCCCTGGGATGGTCCGCGTTGGGGTGCCTGAAAGCCTTCAGGCGCGCCGAAGCGTTTGAAAAATTCACCGAACGGGTGGTCTTCGAAATCAAAGTTCTGTCCCTGTCCCGGTGCTTGCACGGGCACAATGTCCTGTTCGGCGATGATGGTCACCACCGAAGGGGATACGTTTTCGACAAGGTCAGCCAAGGCTTCGTCGGCCAGCGAGGGCAGCGCAGTCGTTGCCAGCAACGCGGCGCTAAGCGCGGATGTACCTGCCCAACCAGTGGCGCGTGGTAAAAGCAGAGAGGATTTACGGATGCTCATTTTGGTCTCCTGTTTATATCGCGCGATTGCAGCCGCGCGTTAACCGAGGAGATGAGGCATCAGTCTGTGCGTTTCCTGTTCCTAGGATTAAGAAATCTTAATTTCGCCACAAACAGATCGTTCTATGTCGGCGAAATGCAGAGATGCGTGGCGAATCGATTGGCGCGAATCGGCTGATTGTTGCCAATTCGAAAGTCAAACCCTGAATTGACGTGAATTGATTCAGTTTTGGTAACAAAGGGTCGCTGTAGAGCTTCGGCAAATAACCGCTCACCTTTTGGTTGTGGTGTATTTTTGCGACCTGATCATATCAAATGCATATGCTCCCAATAACCTTTATATATGCTCAATAAAGAATATACATAATGGCGGTATTGGTCCAAAGCGGTAATTCATAGATCTTCTATAGGTAGATTCGGTCTCGGCGGGTTGTTGCGCAAAAACCATTCCGAAACTCAGAAAATTAACCGGTCTTTCCAATTTTACGTTGTTTGGAAGCACTGTTTGGGTGACGATGAACTTGCCCAAGCGAAGGGGGAGCCGACGGCACTAGGGGGTGCCAACGGCTTGTCACAGTCACTGGAAGCGCTGAGCGGCATGTTAACGAGGGGGTCTTGTTTAGGTTCAGCGGCGGAATAGCCAGGGTGCCATAGGCATTTTTGGCAGCGTTTTCAGGATTGGTGAAAAGTGGTAGTCCTGTTTTGGGCAAGCGGCCTGGTCGGTATCGACCGGGCCGCTTCTATTTTAATAGTCTGCTTATTTAGACTTCTTGGCGCGCCAGCGCGCCCAATCCTCAGGTGTGTCCAAGTCCAAAAGCGCGTTTTCGCCGGGTAGCTGCTGGAGATGCACCGCATCCTTGAAGGCACGCACAACAGATTGCGCACCCTCATCGCCCGTTAAGTGGCTGAGTTCTTCGAATAGCGAACGATCGAACACGACCGGATGGCCGGGTTTTCCCGTGGCGGTTGCCCCACGCCAGATCAAACATTCGGGGTGCTTTTGGACAGAAGTTGTGACTTGTAACAGGTCACTCTCCGTGATTTCGGGCAGGTCGGCCAGTAAAACCATGACGGCATCGGCATTGGGGGGGACATGCGCCAAGGCGCCGCGCAAACTGGCATTCATCCCTTCGTCTGCGTCTGGAATGCCAACAACCAAAACGTTCAACCCTTTCACCGCATCATGGCGTGGATGCGGTGCAGGGGGTAACGCGACAATTACCGGGCCAGCCTGCATCGCAGTTTGAGCCGTTCGCCGCAACAGGGGGGCCCCGTCGACCATTTGCATTAACTTGTCCGTTCCTGCCATGCGGCGAGATTGTCCTGCGGCCAGAAGGATGATGGGGATGTTTTTCATGCCGTCACAGTGCCGCCTGAGCGATCCCTTGTCATCCCCGCATACGATTACCTTCCCTATCGAATAGCGGGGTGGAAATAACATGGGCTTTGCGCATCTGGCCCAGTATCTCAATTTCGACCTCTAGCCCATCGCGCGCACGATCCGTGGGTAAAAAGCCCATGGCGATGGATTTCCCGGCATAGTGCGAATATCCGCCCGAGGTGCAGAACCCGACGACGACGCCATCGAGCCAAACAGGTTCATAGGCATTCACGTCGGCGTCGTCAGCATCCACCTCGAACGAGACCAGCTTGCGCGCGGTGCCCTCGGACCGCTCCAGCTCGGCCGCAGCGCGACCGATAAAGTCCGAGTTTTTGGAAAACGCGATAAAACGATCCAATCCGGTTTCGGCGGCCGTGTAATCAGGTGAGAACTCGCGCATCCAAGACCCAAAGAACTTGTCCAGGCGCAGGCTCATCATTGCGCGCATGCCGAAGGGCACCATTCCGAGAGGTTGACCAGCTTGCCAAAGTGTCCACCACAGCTGCCGTTGAGCCATCGGACTGCAATATATCTCATACCCCAGATCCCCGGTGTAGCTGACCCTTTGAACGATGCAGTCGGTCATGCCGATGGTCATGCGCCGAACGTCCAGGAATTTCAGGTCGGTGATGTTCGCTCGGGTGCAAGCTTCCAGAACCTTAGTCGCCTTTGGACCTGCGATCTGAAGCCCGTTCAAATGATCGCTGACGTTTTCAATAGTTACGCCTTCGTCCTGATGCTGCAGGAACCACCGCATATGGAAGGCCTGACTGCCGTATGACGCAGTCACTTGGAATTCAGTCTCAGCCAAACAGGATACGGTGAAATCCCCGATCAACTTGCCTTTGGGGGACAGCATTGGTGTCAGCGATAGCCGTCCCGGCTTTGGTATGCGTCCAGCCATGATGCGGTCCAGCCAGTCGCGTGCACCCGAACCGGTAATGCGGTATTTCCCGAAATTGTGGACCTCGTTGATCCCGACACCGTTTCGCACGGCGCGCACTTCGCGCCCCGTTGCCGCGAACGCATCCGAGCGCCGGAACGAGGGCGTTTCATAGCCCGGCTCGCCCTCTTGCGCGAAGTAATTCGCAACTTCCAAGCCGTATTGCTGGCCCCAGACCGCGCCCATATCGCTGAAAATGTCGTACATCGGTGTCGTTCGATTTGGGCGCGCGGCTGGCAGTTCCTCGTTGGGGTAGGCGACGCTGAACCGCTTCTGATAGTTCTCAATCACTTTTGGGCGCGTATAGCCGGGGCTGATCCAGTCGCCAAAGCGGGCGACATCCATGGCAAAAACATCGCGTTCCGGTTCACCTTCGATCATCCATTGTGCCAGCGTTAGTCCAACGCCGCCGCCCTGGCTGAACCCTGCCATCACGCCGCAGGCTGACCAATAGTTTCGCATGCCGGGCACCGGCCCAACCAGAGGGTTCCCGTCCGGCGCAAAGGTAAACGGTCCGTGGATCACCGATTTGACGCCAGCCTCGGCCAAAACGGGGAAACGTTTATATGCGAATTCGATACTGTCGGTGATCTTGTCATAATCATCGGGAAGCAGTTCGTGGCCGAACTCCCACGGTGTGCCATCGACGGCCCAAGGTTTGCAGGGCTGTTCATAGAACCCAATACACAATCCACGCCCTTCCTGTCGCAAATAGCTCTCGCCGGCCGGGTCCATCACATGCGGATGCTCGCCGCCTGCGTCGATAATCGCCTCAATTTGCGGGATCGAGTCCGTAACAAGGTACTGGTGCTCCATCGGGTGCAGCGGGAAGTAGACACCTGCCATCGCGCCGACCTCGCGCGCCCAAAGACCGCCTGCGTTGACGACGTGTTCGGCGTGAACGGTGCCTTTATCAGTTACCACATCCCAGGTGCCGTCGCTGCGCTGGATGGTTTCGCGCACCATGCAGTGGGTTTCGATTGTCGCGCCGCCCATCCGAGCCGCTTTGGCGTAAGCGTGGGTGGTGCCGGATGGATCCAGATGCCCGTCCAGCGGGTCATAGAGCGCACCGATAATTCCGTCCGTATTGGTGATCGGAGCGATCTTTTTGATTTCGTCCGGGCCGACGATTTCGGTCTCCAGTCCCATGAAACGGTGCTTGGCGCGTTCCGCCAGCAGCATATCGAACCGATCCTGATTGTCCGCCAATGTTACTCCGCCCACATGGTGTAGGCCGCATGACATACCGGTGATCTCTTCCAGTTCTTTGTACAGCCGGATCGTGTACCCCTGCAGCGCCGCCATGTTGGTGTCGCCATTCAAAGTGTGAAACCCGCCCGCCGCATGCCAAGTCGATCCGCTGGTCAGTTCAGAGCGTTCCAGCAACATCACATCCGACCAACCCAACTTGGTCAGGTGATAGAGAACGGAACATCCAACGACTCCGCCGCCGATAACTGCAACTTGGGTTGTGAGTTTCATGTACGACTCCTGATGGCTATGCCGTCAGTCTCAATAGGAAGATCACCATTGCAATAGCGGCAGCGACAGAAAGTGTCGCGGATCGCGATCCAAGAGGCGCGGCTGCCGGTGATTCAAAGCCGTAGAATTTTTGTGTTCACCCAAATGAAAACCGGCGCTTTGACCTGAACGCCGGTGATTTGTAGCACTGTTTGGCTGGCTTCAGAGCGGGCGAACTTTCAGTTCTGTAATCCGGTTGCCCTGACGCTGTGTCACTTCAAACCGGAAGCCGTGGAAGGAAAAGACCTGACCTACAGTCGGGATCATTTGCGCCTCGTGAATGACCAAGCCAGCAACGGTGTTGGCTTCTTCGTCAGGCAGGGACCAGTCCATTGCGCGGTTGGCGTCTCGGATCGTGGTGGCCCCTTCGACCAGAAACTGCCCATCGTCGGTGCGTGTCACAGAAACGTCTTCGTCGATGTCGAACTCGTCCGCGATCTCGCCCACGATTTCTTCCAGAATATCCTCAAGCGTGATCAGGCCGCGCAGCGATCCATACTCATCCACGACCAAGGCAAAATGGCTGTGCATTCGCAGAAATTCGCGCATCTGGTCGTCCAGAGTGGTCGTCTCGGGCACGAAATAAGGGTCGTTGGCGACCTTAAGGATGTCGAACTCTTTCAGGCGGTTGTCGGCGCTCTCACTGCCGCCGGCATGGGCGTACATCGCGCGAAACAGGTCTTTGGCGTGAACCACACCAACGATATTTTCCTGTTCGTCGCGAAACACCGGCAACCGGGTGTGGCTGCTTTTCAGACATTGCTGAAGGATAGATTCAGGTGAGGCGTCCGCGTCGATCATTTCGATATTCGAGCGGTGCAACATAATCTCTTCCACCGTGCGGTCGCCCAGGTCCAGCGCGCCAAGGATACGGTCACGGTCTTCCTTTTCCACAACGCCTTCGGAATGACCAAGCTGCAACGCACCGGCAATTTCCTCACGCACGGCGAGAATATTGCTGTCCGGGTCGATCTGGACACCAAACAGACGCAGAACACCACGCACCAGCAAACGCACGGCCGCGACAACCGGCGAAAACACCGTCACGACGACGCTGATGATCGGTGCCACGGCCGCCGCCGCCTTTTCAGAATTGGTAATCGCGTAGGTCTTTGGCAGAACCTCGGCAAAGATCAGGACCAGAAGGGTCATCACCAGCGTTGCCAGCGCAACGCCGCTTTCGCCAAAAAGCCGTGTGAAAAGGGCAGTCGCAAGCGATGCCGCAAGGATGTTGACAAGGTTGTTGCCCAACAGGACCGAACCGATCAGCCGTTCGTTGTCGTCGGTGATGTCCAGGGCCTTTTGCGCGCCGCGCGACCCTTTGTCGGCCTGTGCACGCAGTTTTCCGCGCGACGAGGCGGTCAATGCCGTTTCAGAACCCGAGAAAAAGCCCGATAGGACAAGCAAAAGTAGAATGGCGCCTGTTGTAAACCAGAATGCGCCGTCGATCAGAGAAGCAGAAGAGGGTTCCATCGGTCCTTGGTTGTTCGTGATACTGCATCCGTTATGGGGGTGCGCATGCAGCGGATCAAGGGGTTAGCCTGCATCGTCGCTGTCTTTGGCCAGCGGGTGATGCTGCAACACAAGCTCTGAAAGGCGTTCGTCCAGGACATGCGTGTAAATTTCCGTGGTTGCAACATCGGCATGGCCCAAAAGGGTCTGAATAGACCTTAGATCTGCGCCATTGGCCAGCAGATGAGTGGCAAAAGCATGGCGCAGCGTGTGCGGTGTCACTTTTTCAGGGGAAACGCCGCCTTCAACCGCCAATTCCTTGACCAGCAGGAAAAACCTGTGTCGGGTCAGGTGACCGGATTTACCGCGAGAGGGAAACAGGAACTTCGAGCGCTGCGCACCGTCTGCAACCTTCTTGTCTTCGGCCTCGTCTCTGGTAACCAACCAAGCCGCCAACGCGTCGCGTGCCGGAGGCGACAGCGGCACCATTCGCTCCTTACCACCTTTGCCAAGCACCAGCAGCATTCGCGGGTCGCCGCGCGCCGACGAGACTGGCAGCGAAACCAGTTCTGTCACCCGCATGCCGGTGGCGTACAACACTTCCATCAGGCAGGTGTTGCGGATGCGGTCTGAATCTTTGCGACCAATGCGGCGCGCGGCCTCGAGCAAGCGGTCGACTTCGGCCACGTCCAGCGTTTTGGGCAGACGTTTTTGGCGGCCGGGACCTTTGATCTGAATGGCGGGGTTGGTTTCGATCCATCCTTCTTCGAAAGCAAAGCGGAACAACTGCTTAATAGCTGATAAGCGACGTGCGCGCGTAGATCGGGACAACCCTTGCGCGTCGCAGTCTATCAAGTATTGCTCGATCTGTTCCCGCTGTGTGCCGGAAAAACCGTTTTTGCGACGCTCCAGCCAAGCCGAAAACTCTTTCAGATCACGACCATAGGCCAGCAGTGTGTTGGTCGCAGCCCCCAATTCTGCGGCCTGAGCCTGCAAGAATGTGGAAATCCATAACTCCTGAGTGGCGGGCGCGGTCATGATCAGCTGTCCTGAAGGATCAGCAAGTTCAGCGCCGCACGGCGGGCGGTGTCCTCAAGACCAACACGGCGCAGCGTAGCAATGGCTGCGGTCAGGTCGACAAGGTTGCCACGCGACCCATGCGCGAACCGCTCCATGGATTCCAAAATTGCCTCACCCAACTGATCGTTGTTCAGCATTGTTTCGATATTCGACGGGATCGGAGCCGCCCATGCAAACCCCTGTGCGACTGCATCTGCCAATGGCGAAGGCGAGCGGGCGCGCCCCGGATCGCCTTGGGCCAACGCAGCCAGAAAGTGATTTTCGTCGGATTGACCAGGAACAGAAAGGGCTGCCGTTTCATACAGTTCGGACAACAACAGGATACGCCAGCGTAACTGTTCTGCAGATTGATCCGTCAGCTCGATCTGCGACAGGCGTCCTGCGAACAATTCGGCAAAGGGCACTTCTAACCCGATCAGTCGCATTTGGTTCCACACAACCGTCAAGGCGTGGGCGATTTTGTCGGGATCACGGGAATCCAGTGCGGCCTCGAACCGTTGAACGGCCGAAACCCTGTCCCAGACCGCACCGGATGCAGCCGGAGAGCGTTCCGTATAAAGGCCCAACAACTGGTTGGGGGTTAGCGCGCCGATACGGGTTAACCGTTCTGCGGCTTCGATCTGTGCCTTCCACCCGGCCACATCCCGCAGATCGGCGTTCGCAAAGGCGCGAGGCAGAGGGGCAGACGGCAAGCGCTCTCCGATCGCTTCAAACAGGCGAAAGGTCAGCGGCGTTGGATCATCAGGTTGCGGCAGATATTCGGCATCTTCGAACAGTTCGGGGCTTAGGAAACGGTCCAGTACATCCAGCTCATCTGGTGGCAATATCTGCAATGCATGCGCCGCTTCCAGAGTTAGGGCGGCTGATGGCCAGTCTCCACGTCGGGCCTTGCAGAAAATCTGTGCGGCGTAGTCCTGCGACAGGTGAGGTTTTGCGATCAACGAGGTGCAACTGCGATCCTCATCACCGGTCAGCAGGGTCGCGTCAAACCAGCGCTGAAACCTTTCTCGTGTATCAGTCGGGCCAGCCAGCTGGATCAGAGATTGCGCAGGGTCGGCCGCGCCAAGCTGCATCAACCGGTCGATGCGGGCGAGCAGCAGGGTTTCTTCAGCACCCGAACCGGCTGGTGCGCGAGCCTCGGACAGGATTAGAGTAAACAGTAATCGCTGCATCGCGGGGTTATAGCGAACGGGCACATCGTTAATCAGTTCAGCCAACCGATCGGCATCGCTGTTCTGCCACAGGTGCACCGGCAGGCCCGTCACAGAAGACGACACAAGACCCAGCGGCTGCGATAAGGCTTCAAGCGGAGTGACCTCGATATCCGGTTGAACGCCCGTTTCCGTGATCGGCGGTTCCAACAGGACCGTTCCGGGCAGGTTTTCAGGCGGGTCCGTCAGCCAGTCGATGACTGAAAGAGGGGCCTGTTGTGCCTGCGCTGAACCAGCCAGCAACAATGCAGCCAGTGCGGCTTTATTCAACATTCAGGATAACCGGCTCTCGTATCTCGTCCTGCGGGGCCGAGAAATCCACCCCAAATATCGGACCCAGATAGGCATATCCCACCAGCCCGACAAAACACAGGCAAACAATATATATCAAGAACTTGATCAGACGGCCCATTGCTCAACGCTGCCCCAATTTTGTCTTTTGTCATAGTTATAGCTGGCATTTTTCTTAAGATCACGTCATTCACGTTGAAATGAGCGAAATTAAGCATAACACCCACTCTGAAGGTACGGATGCGGTCTTTGAACTGCACAAAACCGTCGTTCTTGTTGGCATGATGGGGGCAGGAAAGACGGCTGTGGGCCGTGCATTGGCCGCAAGGTTGGGCGTTCCCTTCCTTGACAGCGACGCCGAGATCGAATCGGCGGCCAATATGACCATCCCCGAGATATTTGAGCGTGATGGTGAACCGTTCTTTCGCGCTAAGGAAAGTCAGGTCATCGGACGCTTGTTGGATGAGGAAAAGGGAATCCTGTCCACGGGCGGCGGCGCCTTTCTTTCCGATCAGAACCGCCAGATGATTACAGAACGCGGGGTCTCGGTCTGGCTGCGGGCTGACTTGAAGGTGTTGTGGAACAGGGTGAAACATAAGGACACACGGCCTTTGCTGCGCACGTCTGACCCTTATGCGACCTTGCGCGACTTGTACGAAGCCCGCGTTCCGGTTTATGCGCAGGCAGGTCTGACGGTTGAGTCCGATGGCGAGATCTCGATCGAAAATATGGTGAGCCGGGTTGTGGAGGCCTTGTTGACACGCCCCGATGTTTTGGAACGGAAGTAAATGCACCAAACCGTACATGTAGAGCTGGGCGAGCGGTCCTATGACGTAGAAATCGGACCCGACCTGCTGAAACGGTCCGGCGGGTTGATTGCGCCTCTTCTACGCCGGCGCAAAGTCGCTGTTCTGACAGACGAGAACGTGGCCAAGTTGCACCTGAATGCTTTGCGGGATGGACTGGCCTCGGCTGGGATCGAGATGACCTCGCTGGCCTTGCCCGCGGGTGAAGCCACCAAAAGCTGGCCGCATTTCGAACGCGCGGTCGAGTGGCTTTTGGCAGAAAAAGTTGAACGCAACGACGTGGTTATCGCCTTGGGCGGCGGGGTCATTGGCGACTTGGCAGGATTTGCGGCCGCCGTTTTGCGACGCGGTGTTCGCTTTGTTCAGATACCGACTTCATTACTGGCGCAGGTCGACAGCTCCGTGGGCGGCAAAACCGGGATTAACGCGCCTCAGGGCAAGAACCTGATCGGAGCATTCCATCAGCCGTCTCTGGTGCTGGCGGATACTTCGGTTCTTGGCACGATGACCCAACGGGATTTCTTGTCTGGTTATGGCGAGGTGGTGAAATACGGCCTGCTGGGCGATGCCGAGTTCTTTGAATGGCTTGAGGCTAACGGCCCCGGCGTCTCGGGCGGAGAAATGGCCGCGCGGGTGCGCGCCGTGACCCGTTCCGTTCAGATGAAGGCTGATATCGTTGCCCGCGATGAGACCGAGCAAGGCGACAGGGCTTTGCTGAACCTCGGGCACACCTTCTGTCATGCGCTCGAAGCGGCTACCGGATATTCGGATCGTCTGCTGCACGGGGAAGGCGTAGCCATCGGCTGCGCGCTGGCGTTTGAGCTATCCTCTCGTCTCGGGCTGTGTTCGCAAGAGGATCCAAGCCGTGTGCGGGCACACTTGCGCGCGATGGGAATGAAAACCGATCTGGCCGATATTCCCGGAGATCTGCCGGGTGCCGAAGCGCTGGTTGATCTGATGGCGCAGGATAAAAAGGTCATCGACGGGCAGTTGCGGTTTATTCTTGCCCGCGGGATCGGCCGGGCTTTCGTCACTTCGGATGTCCCGCGTGACGCTGTGCTGACAGTGCTGGAAGACGCTTTGGCGACAGTTTGATCAGCGCCCGCGAATTACCATCAGCTCACCAATGTTTTCACGGGTGATATAGCCCACCATTGCCCCGGCCTCCGTGCAAACTGCGACAGCAGGGGCACCCTTGTGCAGCTTTCCCAGCACCGTTTCCAACCCGGTGGTCAATTCAACGCGCGGAATCTCGGTTTCCATGATCGAGGTCGCAAGATCGGACCGTGGGGCTTCCTGCGCCAGGGCAGCAAACAACGTGCCGCGCGCCACAAAACCCAGCAAGGCTCCATCAGGGCCCAGCACCGGAAACTCGTGTTGGGTGGTGTGAATAACGGCCTGTGCGGCGGTTGCAAGCGTGTCGGCAGGCGATAGGGCATGGAATTCGGTGATCATCGCATCCCGGGCAAGTACGCGCCGCGCGACCGAGCGCATAGCCACATCGTGACTTTCCGCATTGGCCGCAACAAAAACGAACACAGCGATTAAAACCAGTAACGGGTTACCTGTACTCAGCCCGAGAAATCCAAACGCCACGGCCACAATTTGACCCGCCACTGCCGCAACACGCGTCGCCGTCACTCGGTTCATCTTTAGACACAAAAGCGCGCGGAAAACCCGGCCGCCATCCATGGGGAAGGCCGGGATCATGTTAAAAACTGCCAACAGCAGATTCACATAGGCCAGCCTGTTCAACAGCCCTGCATTGGTCGAATCTATTCGGGCCAAGGATTCCAGCGACATTCCAGCTCCCAGAGCCACCAGAACGATCCAGATCACAATGTTTACCGCCGGCCCGGCCAGAGCGACCCAAACCTCCTCCATGGGCTTCTCGGGCATCCGTTCAAGCCGCGCAAGCCCTCCTATAGGCAGAAGGGTGATGTCAGGGGTTTTAATGCCGTAGCGCCGCGCCATCAGCGCGTGGCCGAACTCATGCGCAACAACGCAGGCAAACAAGGCCAGAACAAAGATAAGGTTGTCTATCGCTGCGGGCAGCCCGCCTTTGGAATAGGCCGCGAAGGCCACCCAACCTAACAACAGAAAAAAGGTGACATGGACCCTCAGTTCCGACCCCAATACCCGGCCGAGTGAGAAGGACCATGTCATATTCGTCTCCGTTTGCCTTAGAACGGAATCTCGTCGTCGTCGATTCCGCCGGATGCAGGGGCTGGGGCGCCTGACTGGCCACTGTAGGGGTCGCTATAGCCGCCGCCGGCCTGACCACCGCCGCCGCCTTCACCGCGGCTGTCTAGCATCGTCAGTTCGCTGCGATAGGGCCGTAGGGCGACTTCAGTCGTATACCGATCTTGTCCCGACTGATCCTGCCATTTGCGGGTTTCCAGCTGGCCTTCTATATAAACCTTGCTGCCTTTGCGCAGATATTGTTCGGCGACCCGCACCAGCGGTTCCGAGAAGATGGCAACTTGGT
This sequence comes from Ruegeria atlantica, assembly GCF_013032505.1. Lineage (GTDB taxonomy): Bacteria > Pseudomonadota > Alphaproteobacteria > Rhodobacterales > Rhodobacteraceae > Ruegeria > Ruegeria atlantica_F. Next base: position 511,382 of record NZ_WQCG01000001.1, on the reverse strand, counting down.
GCCATTGGGTTCGGTCCCGGCGTTCTCCGGTGTTGCGATCTTTCCATGTCTCGGACGTCGCAACGCGCAGGTTGCATACTTTGCCGCCGTTCTGAAACGACCGTACTTCAGGGTCGGCGCCAAGATTGCCGATCAGAATGACCTTGTTGACTGAACCTGCCATGTATTTCCTCGTTCTTGTCTGACTCGAGTGCGCCCGAATCTGGCGCGATGTATCTATGCGACCCTATACGGCCTGCGTCGTGGTTAAAACACAGTTGATGTGTGCAACGGTCGACAAGAAATTCCGCGGGTTCTGTTTACCAAGCTTTCATTCTTGCCTGAAATATCTATAATCGGTTGGGTTCGAGAGCGAGCGGGATTGGCATAAATGCGTTTTCTAGTTGGTTGTTTTTCTGTTCTGTGCCTTGCGCTGGTTTCGGTTCCAGCTACGGCTGACACCCTGTCCACCAAAAGCCGTAAGGACATTTTCCTTAAACAATCCAAGATTCTGGATTCGCGCGCTGCCACCCAATACCGCGGTTCTGAGCGATTGAAGCCGAAGACTGCGCAGCCAACACAGGTCATCAAGCGGTATAACGGAAAGTATCGCGGCCAATACCTGGCTCTGGCGCGGCAAGCTGCCCGAAAACACAGTGTCCCGGAAGAACTGTTCCTGCGGTTGGTTCAGCAGGAAAGCGGATGGAATCCCCACGCGGTATCGCACAAGGGTGCTTTGGGACTGGCGCAGCTGATGCCCGGAACTGCCCGACTATTGGGTGTGAACCCACATGATCCCAAACAGAATCTTGAAGGTGGAGCCCGGTATCTGTCGTGGCAGTACCGCAAATTCAAGTCCTGGCGTCTGGCGTTGGCTGCCTACAACGCGGGCCCGAAAGCCGTAGAAAAGCACGGTGGCGTGCCGCCGTACAAAGAGACACAGAACTATGTGAAAGTGATCTGGGGCGGCTGATCAAAGCCAAGCCTAGTCAAAAAAGAACCGGCGCATTGGCCGGTTCTTTTCGTTTGGGCTGTTACTCTGCCGCGATTTTGATGACCGGCTCCATGCGGGCCAGTACTTCGTCGGACAGGTGGCATTTGACCTGATGTCCGTCCGCTAGCGTTTTCACCGGTGGCACATCTTTTTCACACAATCCGCCGGCCACTTCGGACTTCCAGCGGCAGCGCGTCTGGAACGGGCATCCCGGAGGCGGATTCATGGCTGAAGGGATGTCGCCTTCCAATACGATATGTTCTTTTTCAACCGAAGTATCCGCAATGGGCACAGCGCTCAGCAGTGCTTCGGTGTAGGGGTGATAGGGTGGTGAGAATACTTGATCGGTAGTCCCGAGTTCGACCACATGGCCCAAGTACATCACCATCACCCGGTCGCTGAGATAGCGCACAATCGATAGGTCGTGACTGATGAACAGCAGGGTGGTCTTGTGCTCTCGCTGGATCTCCATAAGCAAGTCTGTCACTGCCGCCTGAACGGACACATCCAACGCTGACACAGGTTCATCCGCAACGACGATCCGCGCGTCCCCTGCAAACGCACGTGCGATACCGACGCGCTGTTTCTGGCCGCCGGACAGCTGACGTGGCATTCGTTCGGCAAAGGCACGAGGCAGCTTCACCAGATCCAACAATTCCAGCATGCGCTGTTTACGCTCGGCCTCGGAATTTCCCACGCCAAAGATTTCCAACGCACGAATGATCTGCCGTCCAACGGTCATCGAGGGGTTCAGTGTGTCAAACGGGTTCTGGAACACCATCTGAACTTCACCCACGGTCTTGGCGTCACGCTCTTCGATGGGCACGTCTTCGATATTACGGTTGTCCAGCAGGATCTGCCCGTCTGTTGCCGTCTCGAGACCCATCAGAACTTTGGCAAAGGTGGATTTACCACAACCGGACTCACCCACGATGGCCAACGTTTCAGACTCATGTGCCTCGAAGCTAAGCGTTTCGTTGGCCTTCACGACCTTCTTCTCGCCACCTCCGAACAAGGCGTTTGCGGCTACCTCATAGTATTTCTTGAGGTTGTCCATTTTCAGGACGGTGCGCCCGATTTCACCTTTTTCCTTCTGTTCGCCCACAGTGATTGGTGCGTTCCAGTCGATTTCGCTGAACTTCAGACAGCGCGTGTGGTGCCGGTCATTACCAGGCACAGGTGCCATGATAATGTTCTGGGCGTCGCAGCGGCCTTCTTCGAAATAGTCGCAGCGCGGGCCAAAGTTACATCCCGGCGGGCGTTCGTGGGGCAAGGGGAAGTTCCCCGGAATAGCCACCAGCGGGCGCGCGTTCTTGTCCGCACCCGGCAGCGGGATAGAGCGGAACAGTGCCTGCGTGTAGGGGTGTTGCATTTCGTCGAACACATCGTGGATCGAGCCGCGCTCGACCGCCTCGCCTGAATACATCACGCAAAGCCGGTCGCAGGTTTCCAGAACCAAACCAAGATTGTGGCTGATGAACAGCATTGATGTGCCGTACTTCTTGCCCAGATCTTTGACCAATTCGACAACCGCGGCTTCGACCGTCACATCCAGGGCGGTAGTTGGCTCATCGAGGATCAACAGCGCCGGTTTGGACATCAGCGCCATCGCGATTACGATCCGCTGTTGCTGACCACCTGACAATTGGTGCGGGAATGAATTCAGCATCCGCTCTGGATCGGGCAGGCGCACATCCGTGACCACCTCCAAGGCGCGGGCATAGGCCTCCTCTGCGCCAACACCCTCATGGATCATCGGCACTTCCATCAGCTGTTTGCCGATTTTCATCGCCGGATTCAGCGAGGCCATCGGTTCCTGATAGATCATCGCGATCTCATTGCCACGAATATCGCGCAGTTCCTCTTTCGTCATTTCCGACAGGTCGCGTCCCTTGAACTTGATCGTACCGCCAACGACACGACCGTTCTTACCCAGATCCTGCATGACACCAAGCGCAACAGTAGACTTGCCGCAACCGGATTCTCCAACCAACCCCACGGCCTCGCCGGGCTGCACACTTACGGAAAAGTCCATAACCGCCGGTATTTCCCGTAGGCGGGTGAAGAAAGAAATCGACAGTTTGTCGATCTCAAGGATCGGGCCGTCATATTCCGCCAATTTGTTCATCTTGTATCTCCTCGCGAGAGTCCGGGGATCCCCTTCATCTGGCTAAAAATATCCTGGGGTCCGGGGGCAAAGCCCCCGGTCTCTCTCACATCAATCCTTCAGGCTTTCTTCGCGCAGCCCATCCGCAAGCAGGTTCAGACCAAGAACCAGCGACAGCAGCGCAAAGGCAGGTGGAAGGGCAGGGTGCAGATAGATCGACAACAGCTTGCGCCCTTCGTTGATCGTTGAACCCCAGTCCGGGCTTTCCGGTGGAAGGCCCAACCCGAAGAAACCCAAGGTTCCCAACAGGATGGTCGTATAGCCGATGCGCAGACAGAAATCGACGATCAGCGGTCCACGTGCATTGGGCAGGATTTCCCACAGCATGATGTACCACGGACCTTCGCCACGGGTCTGTGCCGCTGCCACGTAATCCCGCGTTTTGATGTCCAGTGCCAGACCACGCACGATGCGGAATACCGTGGGCGAGTTCACAAAGACCACCGAGACGAACACCACAAGAATCCCGCCTGGGATATCGAACAGGTCCAGATAGGTTGGCAAACCCCAGATGCTGTAATCATCGGTGTTGATGACATAGCCTCCGGTCGAAATCAGCGACAAATAGAGCCACAGTGCGATACCCAGAACCCCGATCAGCAGCGGTGTCCGGAAATTCGGGCGCGTGTAGTAGCGCGAGTTCAAAAGAACGCCGATGAACAGGATCGGGAATATGAACAGAACCGCTGCCATATAGTTCGGCACGCCTGTTGCCACGATTTCCGGTGTGACCAAGAGGTAGAACAACAGGATGACAGGGAAGGCGAGGATCAGGTTGGCCAGGAACGACAGGAACGTATCCAGACGTCCGCCATAGTACCCGGCTGGCAGGCCCAGGGTGATCCCGACCATGAAAGCAAACATGGTCGCAAGCGGAGCGATCTGAACCACGATCCACGCACCTTTGACCATTCGGCTAAAAACGTCGCGGGCAAGGTTGTCACCGCCCAGAAGGTACCAGGCATACTCACCTTCTTCGGGGCTTGGCAGCGGCGTTCCCGGCACTTTGTTCTTCATGCCCGAGACCTGAACCAACGGATCATGAGTGATGATTAGATCCAGCGCACCGAAGATCCCGGTGAAGACCCAGAACATCACAAGGCCAAAGCCGATCATGCCGATGGGGCTGTCGAACAGTTTGCCGTAAAGGCCGAGGCGGCGTTTAAAGGCAATCGACATTGCAAACAGGATGATCAACGACAACCACACAGGCAGAAACTGCTGCGAGATCGCTCCGATTATCCCGGCACTGGTCCCCATGAGGATACCAAGCACGATATAGGCCAGCGCAAGCGCGACACAGGCGGAAAAGCTGTATCTCAAGGCCTTTTGTGTTAGGCCACGTAGCCCGTTGCCGCCGCTTATGGTGCCGTCGATATTCACGCTCATCGGGGATTCGGGCAGCACAATGCTTCCGATAATCCAAACGACGATTGATACTATCAACGCGGCAAGCGCGATCATCAGGATAGGGTTCAGAATGGCGATAGAGCCGGTCCAGCTTAGAGGTTCCATGATCTATCTCCCTTACGAAATACGGATGCGCGGGTTGAGGTAGACATAGCCGATATCGGAGATCAGCTGCGTCACCAGCACCACAAAGACTGACACGACCGAAATCGCCAGCAACAGCTGAATGTCGTTGTTGCCCGCCGCCTGCACCAGCGCCCAGCCAAAGCCCTTGTAGTTGAACAAGGTCTCGACAATCACCACGCCGTTCAGCAGCCACGGGAACTGCAGCATGATAACTGTAAAGGGCGCGATCAGCGCGTTGCGCAGCGCGTGCTTCATAACGATGTTGCCAAAGGAAACACCCTTGAGACGGGCGGTTCGAATGTACTGCGCGGTCATAACCTCGGTCATCGAAGCGCGCGTCATCCGCGCGATATAGCCCATGCCATACAGCGCGATGGTTAGCACTGGCAGGAAGAAATTCTCAAAGGTCGGGTTATCCATTGCCTGCGTCGCGGTACCCTTGAACCATTTCAGACCAACGGTAGATGAAGTGAAGATCGCGATGAAAATCACACCCGATACGTATTCCGGCGTCGCTGTTGTTATGATCGAGAAGGTGGACAGTGACCGGTCCAGCGCCGATCCTTCGCGCATCCCGGCCAACACCCCGACCAACAATGCTGATGGCACCATCAGAACCAGAACCCAGAACATCAGATAGCCGGTGTTGCCCAGACGCTTGCCCACGATGCTGCCGACCTCGTCCTTGAAAACGGTTGAGTAACCCCAGTCGCCCTGCAATACGCCGCAATATCTGGGAGTCGTTTCCTCGGTCGATCCCGGGCGGGTACAAGTCCCTAGGAACGTACCGTCGTCAAGTGTCTTGGAAAAGCCAGGGAGAACGCCCAGCCATTGACCGTACTTGACGAGAGTGGGTTGCAGATAACCGCGATTGTCCAGCCAGGTCTCAACCTGTTCGTCGGACATCCGCTGGTTACCTTGCGTTTTGGCAAGCTTTTCCAGGTTCGGGTAGAGGTTGGTCAGAAAAAAGACCACGAAAGTCAGGCACAATGCAGTGAGTAGCATGACGCCGAACCGTCGGAGGATGAATAGTCCCATGATGGCCCCTGTTGTTCGGGTGTTCCGCAGATCATTGGACCATTGTCTGGCCTCGGACATCCGACCCCGTGTCGGCCTGTCTGCGGCTGGAAAGGGGCGCCCTGATCAGGCGCCCCCATTAACGTCTGGCAGGTTTTAGGCCGCCCAACCCCACTTATAGTGGTGGTGCTCGAAGGAGACGTGCATGTCGGTTCCGACAAGGCCGTCTTTCATGTGCCGGTACAGCGAACGCCAGTAAGGCTGAATGGTGACGCCTTCTTCCTGGATCATCGCTTCGCCCTTGGCGACTACTTCACGGCGCTTGTCCGCATCCGCGATGGCCAATGCTTCTGTCAGCAGGGCATCGAACTCGGCATTGGACCAGCCAAATTCGTTCCACGCTTCACCGGTTCGATAGGCCAGAGCCCAAATCTGAACGCCCAGCGGACGGTGGTTCCAGTTGGTCGAGCTGTAGGGATACTTCGCCCAGTCGTTCCAGAACGTGTTGCCCGGCAGAACTGTCCGTTTGACTTTGATGCCAGCGTCGCGCAGCTGCGCTGCGACCGCGTCGGTGGTGTTCCGGCGCCAGTCGTCGTCGATCGAGATCAGCTCGTGCTCAAAATCGATCATTCCGGCTTCTTCCATCAGCGCGCGTGCACCTTCCGGGTCGACCTTCTGCGGGGGTAGTTCGAAGTAATCTGGGTGGATCGGACCAACGTGGTGGTTTTCCGCAGGAGAACCGCGGCCGCCGTAACCCAGTTCCAGACAGATCGAGTTATCAACTGCCATCTGCAGGGCCTGACGCACACGCTTGTCTTCGTAGGGCTTCTTGCCGTCGATCTCGGCCAGCTGGTTCGGACGGATGACAATGGTGTTCATGGTCACAACTTCGGATTTGATGTACCCGAGGCTGTCCATCACGTCGATGAATTCACCAACTGATTCATATAGCATGTCGACTTCGTCGGACTCCAGTGCCGCCAGCCATGCGGATGGGTCGGTGCCGTAGTCAATGTAGACGATACTGTCCAACGCCGGGCGACCAAACACCTCTTCACCCCACCATGTGTGGTTCTCGTTGCGAACGAGGGTGGCTTTAACGCCAACCTCCAGGTCCTGGACCAGGTACGGCCCGGTCCCAACGTTGTTGAGAAGGTCCGTTTCGCTGAATGAGCTGTGAACAATCGCCGCCGGGTAGTCTGCCATGCCCGCAATCAGCGAGATGTCAGAAGCTGGCAGATTCAGTTTGACGGTGTTGGCATCGACAACTTCGATCGCGCCGTCGATCGCCTGACCGGATTCCGGGTCGATCAGTGTCGCAAAGCGACCGGCCATCGAGTTGGTTTCCGAGCTCTTGTCGCACCAGCGGCCGATATTGCGGGCCACATCATCTGCGGTGAAGTCGTCGCCGTTGTTCCATTTGACGCCCGGACGGACTTTCAGAGTGTATACGGTTGCGTCGTCGTTGACTTCCCAGCCCTCCAACAACATGCCGCGGAATGTACCGTCCGAGTTGTACTCGACCAGATATTCCATTGTGCCGCGAGTGACGTTCGCGATCTGCGACCAGTCATACGTGCGTGGGTCTTTCAGCGCGCGCACTTCCTGCTGAACGCGCAGGGTGCCACCTTCTTTCTTGGCGTCTTCGCCTGCCGCATGTGCAGGCGCGGTCAGGCCGATCATGCCGTAGGCTGCGGCTGCAGTGACACCAAGACCGGTAGTGCGGGTCAGAAACTCGCGCCGGTTCAGTTTGCCGTCCCGATATTCCTGTGCATGCATCTCAGCGGCCCAGTGCATCGGTGCTCCGGTCATTGTCTGATTTTTCATTAATATTACTCCCTGTGAGTCAGTATTTTTTTGGATGAAGTGTCGAACCGCTCAGGCCGGAATACTCCGGATGGCAGGTTCAAGGATTTTCTGATCTCGGATTCTGGACATCCCCATAACCGACATTCGGCACCAGAATTTGGGATAGGTCAATGTTCGAAATCGTCATTCATGGTACAAAAACGACATTGACGGACAGAGTTTATCGCTCTCAGCTTTTTCCGCCTCAAGAGAATCCTTCGGCAAGTTCAGTTTAGCGGTAGCGGATTCGCCGCGAATTTCTTGCAAGTGAGTTCGCGAATAACATGGCTTCAATCGCGGCAGGTATCACTCTGATAAATCGATCCGATTCCAACTTTTCATGCGGGCGCGAAACCAGGTGCGCTGTCGTTTGGCGAATTGGCGGGTCGAAATCGTGGCCCGATCGCGGGCTTCATCCAATGTCATCGTACCATCGATATAGGCCATCAACTCGGGTACGCCGATAGCTTTGAATGCCGGAAGCGACGGATCAAAAAGGTCGCGCATTCTTTCGACCTCGTCCAATGCACCGGATTCCAGCATCAGATCAAAGCGACGCGTGATACGGTCCAAAAGCCATTGTTTATCCACGTCAAAAACAATGGGTACTGCGTCCGAGACGTCCAGAACTGGGGGAGGGGTGTCATCCTGCCAGTCACTGAGGTTGCGGCTGGTGGCTTTCTGCACTTCCCATGCCCGCTGAACGCGCGCACGGTTCTGGATGTCGATCCGGGACAGTGTCCGCGCATCTACGCCAGCGATCAGCGTCTGCAGGTCCAGGCCGTCGGCTTCGGACCGGATTTCAGACGGCGTAGGGGGAATATCAGCCATTCCTTCGGTCAGCGCCGAAAAATAAAGCCCGGTTCCGCCCACAATAATAGGGCGCGCATCACTCTTCAGCAGCGGCTTCACTTCGCGCAGCCAGTGGCCTGTGGAATAGTCCTGATCATAAGCGATATGGCCATACAACATATGCGGCGCGCGGGTTTCTTCCTCGACTGATGGGCGGGCTGAAATCACGCGCCAGCAATCATAAACCTGACTGGCATCAGCGTTCACGATGACACCGCCGAACCGCTCGGCTATCAACAGGGCAAGAGCTGACTTACCTGACGCTGTAGGACCTGCAATCAACACAGGTCTTCCGTCGGGAATATGGGGCAGGCGGTCCAAAATCTGTGATCTTGCGGGTTCGGTCATTTTAGACTGCCTCATTCCTTACCAACCGCATTGAACCTGCGGAGCTTTTGCTTCATTTTGCGCCGGAAAATAAACCCGTGCCAGCCCGGAGCGCAACATGAGCCTTTCCCCGACCACCGACACCGCCGAAACCCCAAAGACTAAGTACGATCGCGTAATGCTGAAAATCTCGGGCGAGGCGCTTATGGGTGATCAGGGTTTTGGCCTGCATCCGCCAACTGTTCAGCGCATCGCCCAAGAGGTCAAATCGGTGCACGATCTGGGGGTCGAGATCTGCATGGTGATCGGCGGGGGCAACATCTTTCGCGGTCTCAGCGGATCAGCGCAGGGGATGGAGCGGACAACGGCCGACTACATGGGCATGCTGGCAACGGTTATGAATGCGCTCGGGATGCAGTCCGCACTGGAAGAGGTCGGGGTATTCACCCGGGTTATCTCTGCAATTCGAATGGATGAAGTTTGTGAACCCTATATTCGTCGCCGCGCTGTGCGCCACCTTGAAAAGAAACGTGTTTGCATCTTTGCCGCCGGTACCGGCAACCCGTATTTCACCACAGATACAGCTGCGACCCTGCGCGCCAACGAAATGGCATGCCAGGCGATTTTCATGGGCAAGAACGGCGTCGACGGTGTGTATGACAAAGACCCCAAAGAACACGCGGATGCCGTACGTTATGACACCGTCAGTTACGACGATGTGCTTGCCAAGCGCCTGCGCGTCATGGACGCGTCGGCCATTGCGCTCGCACGGGACAACAATCTCCCGCTGATCGTCTTCGGGCTGGACGAACCCGGTGGGTTCCGTGGCATTTTGGCGGGTGAGGGGACCTACACCAAAGTTCAGGGCTAAACCGCTTTACAGATTGAACAAAAGCCGGGCTCGTATGCCCGGCTTTTTTGTGTGCGCGCTTTGAAAAGCTGCACGCTTGACGAACCCTGGGACTCCTTGCAATTTACGCGTGTTCCTGCGCCCGATCAGCACAGGGGCTGTCTGCACCGTTCGGCGTGGACTAGGCTGGAAGACCTGCCATGATTTCTGAGGGTTCCGAAATCATGCTCGGGCACCTCTTGGATGAACGCGCATGATCAAGGAGAGACGTGCCATGAGCACTCTGGATATCAATTTTGTCCGGTCACAGTTTCCGGCTTTTTCCGAACCCAGCCTAGAGGGACAGGCGTTCTTCGAAAACGCTGGTGGGTCATATACTTGCAGGCCGGTGCTCGATCGCCTGACGCGGTACTACAAGCAGCGCAAAGTTCAACCCTATGCGCCGTACGATGCGAGCCGTCTGGCTGGTGAGGAAATGGACGAAACCCGCGTGCGTATGGCCGCCATTCTGGGGGTCGAGACCGATGAACTGAGCTTTGGCCCATCGACCACCCAGAACACGTACGTTCTGGCGCAGGCATTTCGTCAATGGATGAAACCGGGGGAGGCCATCGTCGTCACCAATCAGGATCACGAGGCGAACTCTGGCCCATGGCGGCGGCTAGAGGCCGAGGGAATTGAAGTCCGCGAATGGCAGATTGATCCCGAAACCGGCTCTTTGAATCCGATGGATCTGGAAAACTTACTGGACGAAAACGTGCGTCTGGTTTGCTTCCCCCACTGCTCGAACGTGATCGGAGAAATCAACCCGGTGACCGAGATCACCGCAATTGCCCACGCGGCCGGAGCGTTTGTCTGTGTAGACGGCGTTTCTTACGCCCCGCACGGGTTCCCGAATGTTGGTGATCTGGGACCGGATATCTATCTGTTTTCGGCCTATAAAACGTATGGGCCGCATCAGGGATGCATGGTCATCCGGCGAACGGTGGGGGAAATGCTGCCGAACCAGGGACACTACTTCAACGGCGGTGTTCTATACCAACGGTTTACCCCGGCAGGGCCGGACCACGCCCAGATTGCGGCCAGCGCGGGCATGGCGGATTATATTGACCTTTTGTGTGACCATCACAGCGGATCCAACGGCGACGCGGCCGAGCGTGGCGCGTTCGCCCATGATCTGATGCGCTCGCATGAGATCGCATTGCTGCAGCCGGTTCTGGACGCAGTCAAAGATCGCAACGCGGTCCGCTTGATCGGAACATCCGATGCCAATCGTCGCGCACCTACCGTGGCCTTGGCTCTGAATCGCAACGCCGAAGCCGTCGCCGCTGATCTGGCCGAACTTGGCATCATGGCGGGTGGCGGCGATTTCTATGCCGTCCGTCCGTTGACGGCGATGGGGGTCGATCTGGATCAGGGCGTTCTGCGGGTCAGCTTCACGCACTATACCTCTCAACAGGAAATTGATCAGCTTTTGAATGCACTTGACGACGTTTTGTGATCCAGTTTCCCTCTGGCTTCGTAACCGAAGAAAACGCCAGGGCGGATATGGAACAAGAGCAGACACCGATCATCCTATGGTTCCGGCGGGACTTGCGCCTGTCGGACCACCCAGCTCTATCCGCGGCGGTTGAGACTGGGCGTCCCGTAATACCTCTTTTCATATTGGACCACACGGTTCAGGCTTTGGGCGCAGCGTCCAAATGGCGTCTTGGGTTGGGCCTGCGGGCATTTTCGCGGTCGCTTGAGCCGGTTGGCAGCCGTCTGATCCTGCGGCAAGGGGACGCGCTGTCTGTTCTGCAAGAGCTTGTTGTTGAAACCGGAGCAACCAGTGTCTTTTGGTCTCGGGCTTATGATCCTGACGCGATTGCCCGGGACACAAAAATCAAGACAGCGCTGACCGAGCAAGATGTTTCAGCTAAGTCTTTCGCTGGTCATCTTTTGTTCGAACCTTGGACAGTGGCTACGAAAACTGGCCAGCCATTCCGCGTGTTCACTCCGATGTGGCGATCGGTGCGAAACCGGGACATACCGGCACCAAGCGCCCCGTTTGCTAAACTAAGATCACCTGAAACATGGCCTGTTTCCGAGGCTCTTGAGGATTGGCGTCTGGGCTCACAAATGCGGCGCGGAGAATCCGTGGTAGCGCCCTTTGTCCGACCTGGCGAAGCCGCCGCGTTTGAGGCGTTGCACCAGTTTCTGGATCGCATTTCCGATTACTCGGATCATCGGGATCGAATGGACTTGGAGGGGACATCTAACCTGTCCGAGTATCTTTCCTTGGGTGAAATTGGTCCGCGCAGTGTCTGGCACGCAGTTCAGCGCGCCGGAATGACCGGTGAGCAAGGGGTTGAACCTTATTTGCGTCAATTGGTCTGGCGCGAATTCGCATATCACCTGATGTATCACACGCCGTCTCTGCTCAGTAGTAACTGGAAGTCTGAGTGGGACAGTTTTCCATGGAACACTGATGCCGACATTCCTGAAGTGGTAGCCTGGAAGCAAGCAAAAACCGGTGTGCCGGGCGTCGATGCCGGGTTGCGACAGATGTATGTGACCGGTCGTATGCACAATCGGGCCCGGATGATCGTCGCAAGTTACCTGACCAAGCATTTGATGACCCACTGGAAAATTGGCATGGATTGGTTCGCGGATTGCCTGATTGACTGGGATCCGGCTGCAAACGCGATGGGTTGGCAATGGGTTGCGGGTTCCGGACCAGACGCTTCCCCCTTTTTTCGTATCTTCAATCCGCAAACACAGCAGGAAAAATTCGATCCCCAATCGAACTTTGTTCGACAATGGATTGCCGAAGGACAAACCAATCCGCCGGCAACAGCATTGGCTTATTTTAATGCGGTTCCGGTTTCATGGAACCTTGGCTCGACGGATGCGTACCCTCAGCCCGTAGTCACTTTGGCCGCTGGTCGGGCGCGGGCCTTGGCAGCGTATCAGGACCGAAAAAACCAGTAACGAATTGAAAACTTGCCACAAACACAAACTCGGCCTAGCCTGTTTGCGCGGCCGCACAGAGGAGAGCGGATGACTTTAACGACCACAGACGGGCAGAAAGACCTGCCCAGATACTTTGCGCAAGTATTCAAAATGGTTAGCCGGATGCAATCCGGCCGATTGGACATCGCACTGCCGGATGGTCGTGTCTTCCGAACCGAGGGCGCCAAACCAGGGCCGGTTGCGCGTGTGGATATCCATAATCCAGACGTTTTTGCCCGGTTGGTTCGCGAAGGCGAACTTGGTTTTTCCGACTCATATCTGGAAGGTGACTGGAGCACACCGGATCTGCGATCTTTCATGGATTTGGTGCATGTGGGTGATGAAACCGTCTATGATGATTTCACCGGTAAAGTCCTTGTGCAAATGTATGAACGACTGCGGTTCTGGCTGCATCGGAACAACCGGACGCAGGCCAAGAAGAACATCTCGTACCATTATGATTTGGGCAATGAGTTCTATGGTCTTTGGCTTGATGACACGATGACTTATTCCAGCGCTCTGTTCGAAACGGGGCAGGAAAGCCTGGAAAAAGCGCAAACTGCGAAATATGCCAGCCTGATTGATGAAATGGGCGCAAAACCCGGAGATCATATTCTTGAGATCGGCTGTGGCTGGGGTGGGTTCGCTGAATACGCTGCAAAAGAGCGTGGCCTACGGGTCACAGGTCTGACGATCAGTCAGGAACAATTGAAGTTTGCACGCCAAAGGATTGAAAATGCTGGTCTTTCTGACCTGGTAGAATTCAAATTGCAAGATTATCGAGATGAGCGCGGTCAGTATGACGGCATTGCCTCGATTGAGATGTTCGAGGCGGTGGGGCAAAAGTACTGGCCCGTGTATTTTGATACCGTGCGCGACCGCTTGAAGCCTGGGGCACAAGCGACGCTGCAGATCATCACCGTCGCGGACCACAGATGGGATGTGTATCGTAATGGTATTGATTTCATTCAGAAATATATTTTCCCGGGCGGAATGCTTCCCGCACCATCGGTTTTGAAAGAGCAGGTTGCTCAGTCGGGGTTAAAGGTCGTCAAATCGAAAGAATTCGGCAAAAGCTATGACCTGACCCTGCGCCGCTGGTACGACACGTTCAACGATAAGTGGGACGAAATCTCGGAAATGGGCTTTGATGAGCGTTTTCGCCGCATGTGGAATTATTATTTGACCGCCTGCGGAGCAGCCTTTGACACCGGCAATTGCGATGTGACACAGATCACTATAGCGAAACCGAGTTAAGGAACGGACTTCAGAAATGCCCACTGCCCCCAAGCTTATTGCTGGCTTTTGCCTTTTGATCGTGGCGTTCTTGGTTTCTGGCATGATCATCGCAAACGGTGAAGAGGGTAAGAACTACGGCAGCTTTACCTACGTGAACATGGGCTTGGGCGTGGTCTGCGGATGGTGGATCATGGGCAAGCGTGCTGGTCGGGGTTGGACTTCCGCAATTAACAACGGGTTGACCGGGATGGCGGCGCTGGTTTTTTGGGGCCTGTTTGTTCAGGGCGTTAACGAAATGCTTCGTCTGGCAATGCGCCATCGGTATGACGGGCCGTTCGAGGCGCTGATCTCCATCTTCAAGATCGGCGTTGAATATGGTCAGCAACTGATAGCGCCCGAAATCTTGTGGACATTGATTATTGGAGCCATTTTAACTGGGCTGGCCACCGAAGAAGCAGCTCGCCGGTGGCGTTGATCTAACAACATCAAATACGAAAGCAGCCAACAGTGTCCGATCTGTTTTTCTATGGCACGCTGCGGCATATGCCATTGCTGGAGCTTGTCCTGGGTCGTCCAGCGTCTGAGCTTGAATTTGCTCAGGCGACGCTGAAAGACCACGCAGTCTATAGCGTACAGGATCAGGTGTTTCCCATGATTGTGCATGAGGATGCCAGTGTTGCCAATGGACTATTGGTCCGAAGGTTGACCCAGGAAGATCAAAACCGGTTGACCTTCTACGAAGGTGGCTTTGATTACGATCTGAAGGCGCAGACAGTTGATCTGGACGATGGAACAACGGCGCAGGCCCTCGTGTTCTATCCGGAACCAGGGCTCTGGACCCGCGCCCAACTTTGGTCGTTGCAGGATTGGTTGGATGAGTGGGGAGCATTGACGATGCTCGCTGCGCAAGAGGTCGTGGGATATTACGGCAAGGTCGATGCAGATCAGATTGCACGCAGCTTCCCGTCGATCCGAACCCGCGCTTGGGGAAAGCTGGCGGCTCAGCAACGCGCAACAGGTGACAAGCGAGAGATCGCCAATGACGTCATCGTACACGACCGCAATCCTGCCTATATCAACTATTTCGCGATTGAAGAAATCGCGTTGCAACATCGCCAGCACGATGGCTCGATGGGGGCTGTACTTAACCGTAGCAGCCTGATGCAGGGCAGTGCCGTGATCGTTCTGCCATATGATCCGGTGCGGGACACGGTGTTGTTGGTCGAACAATTCAGAGCGCCGGTTTTTTTGACTGAAGATCCTGAACCGTGGATGTGGGAACCCGTTGCGGGAATGATCGACCCGGGCGAAACGCCGGAACAAGCCGCGCTGCGCGAGGCCGAAGAAGAAGCCCAGGTTGCTTTGAGCCAACTGGAATACGCAGGCGGTGCTTACTCCTCCAGCGGGTCTTCGACCGAGTATGTGTATCTTTACGTTGGGCTGGCTGATCTGACAAAGACCATTGAAAACGGCGGGCTGGCCACTGAAGGCGAGGATATTCGAACCCAGATTTTATCCTACACGGACTTCATGGACAGGGTCGACAGCCACGGGTTCAAGGATTTGCCGCTGTTGGCGCTGGCCCATTGGCTTGCACGTCATCGCGCGCGTCTGCGCGGATGACTTTCGCCGCTTGTGGTCATCGCGCACCACAGGTAAATCTGCGTTGATCCGAAATGAAATGAGGGCGCCATGCGCATTGCACGAGACCTTGCCGACGCAGTCGGAAAAACCCCGCTAATCCGTCTGCGTCGCATCAGCGAAGAGACCGGGTGCGAGATTCTCGGCAAGGCCGAATTCATGAACCCGGGTCAGTCGGTAAAGGATCGTGCGGCTCTGTACATCATTCGCGATGCTATAGCGCGCGGCGACTTGAAACCGGGCGGCACCATTGTCGAAGGTACAGCAGGCAACACCGGTATCGGTCTGGCGCTTGTTGGCGCGTCGATGGGGTTCAAGACTGTCATTGTCATCCCCGAGACGCAGTCCGAAGAGAAAAAAGATATGCTGCGGCTAGCAGGTGCGCAACTGGTCCAGGTTCCGGCCGCGCCTTATCGCAACCCCAACAACTTTGTGCACTATTCGCGCCGTTTGGCCGAGGAACTGGCAAAGACCGAACCGAATGGTGCGATTTGGGCCAACCAGTTCGACAATGTCGCGAACCGCCAAGCGCATGTGGAAACAACCGGCCCTGAAATCTGGGAGCAGACTGACGGCAAGGTGGATGGGTTCGTCTGTGCTGTGGGCTCTGGTGGCACACTTGCGGGCGTAGCCGAGGCGTTGCAGCCCAAGGGCGTCAAGATCGGCCTCGTCGATCCGATGGGAGCAGGGCTGTTTTCGTATTTCACCACCGGCGAAATCGCGATGGAGGGCGGCTCGATCGCGGAAGGTATCGGGCAGGTGCGCATCACCAAGAACCTTGAAGGTTTCAAACCTGACTTCGCCTATCAGATGACTGATAACGAAGCGCTGCCCTACATCTTTGATCTGCTGCGTGAAGAAGGCCTTGTCATGGGTGGATCGACGGCCATCAACATGGCGGGCGCGGTGCGCCTAGCCAAGGATCTGGGGCCTGGCCACACTATCGTGACAATACTGTGCGACTATGGCACGCGATACCAGTCCAAGCTGTTCAACCCGGACTTCCTGCGTGAAAAGGAATTGCCGGTGCCCGATTGGATGACTGAAGCTCCGCGCAGTATCCCCGGCGTGTTTGAGGACGTGTGATGTTTCGGCAGGTTCGCCTGTTCCTGAGCCTTGTGGCGGTATGTTTTGCGATGCTGTGCGGCCCCGTCGCGGCGCAGCTTACTGATCGTCAAAGCGAGTACTATCAGGGCTGGGTTAAAACGGCGGACCGGGCCGAGACAGTGATCGAGGACAATCGCGCGTCGAATGCTTCGCTCGAAAACCTGCGCGCTGAGATCAACGATTACCGCGACGATTTCAATCAGGCACGCGGCGCAAACACCGAACGTATTCAGACGCTTGAAAACCAGATCAAAGCTCTTGGTGCTGCGCCCGAAGGCGACGCGACCGAACCAGAGGACATTGCGACACTCCGAAAACACCTAAACGAGCAACTGAACAGTTTGCGCGTCCCGCAGATCATCTCGGAAGAGGCATTTAGCCGGGCCAATGGTCTGATTTCCGAGATAGATAAGTTATTGCGGGACCGTCAGACGAAAGAGCTTTTGGAGCGCGGGCCGTCGCCGCTGAACCCCACCAGCTGGCGACCGGCTTGGGTTGATGTGAATGAAGCCGCGCAAGCGTTGTTTAACGAAGCGCGGCGGAACCTGAAAACTGACGTGGTGCATGAACGATTACGGTCACGTGGGCTGGGTATTCTGGCTTTGGTTTTCGTCGCTGGCGTTCTGTTGCTGTACGGCAAACGTTGGTCCGAAACCGCCGGTGAACGGCTGCGGGCCTTGGGTGGGCAGGGAAGTGGCGTATGGACGTTTCTGATATCGCTACTCCGCATTATCCTGCCTTGGCTTGGTGTCTGGCTTCTGGTTGAGGCGGTTGTATTGACCGGCGTTCTGGGGCTACGCGGGACGTTGTTGATGGAAAACGTGCCGTATTGGGCTGCGATCATCCTGTTTTATGACTGGATTGGCCGGCAGGTTTACGTGCTGCAGGCGGCGCAAGGTTTCAAAAAGCTATCCCGCCAGAAAGTCACCGAACTGCGCGTCTACCTGGACATTCTTGCGGGGCTCATGATCCTGCACGAACTGGTGAACCTGTTCGATCAGATTGAAAACATCTCGGATGCGACGCGCGCTGTCGTCGCGTTTCCGATTATTGTCGCTACAGCTTTGGTTCTGCTGCGCGTTCGTCGCGTCCGAAGTGTCGACGTACCGGTGGATGCAGATGAGCCATCCGCAACGGCACGTGCTGCCGGGTTCAGCCAACTGGTCGAGTTCATTCGTCGTGCCTTGTTCTTCCTCGGTATCGCCAGCCCGATACTGGCAATTCTGGGGTATACGAATGCAGCCGAGGCAATCGTTTTTCCGGCCGTTCGTTCGCTGGTTCTTATTGCGGCGCTTGTTATCGTCCAACGGTTCCTAACTTCTGTTTACGGATGGCTCAGCGGGCAGGGCGACAAGGCCAAAGACTCGTTGTTTGCGGTGCTCATCGGGTTTGCAATGGCCATTCTGGCTATGCCCGTGCTCGCGCTGTATTGGGGTGCGCGTCAAACCGACCTGCAGGAAGTCTGGTCGCGCCTGCTGCAGGGGTTTGACATTGGCGGGGTAACCATCTCGCCCAGCAACTTCTTTACTTTCCTCGTCATATTTGCCATCGGCTATGGCCTGACGCGGATGCTGCAAAGCGGGCTGCGCAATTCTTTGTTGCCAAAGACCAGCATTGATCCGGGCGGGCAAAACGCGATTGTGTCCGGCACCGGATATGTTGGTGTTTTTCTGGCTGCACTGGTCGCGATTACGATTGCCGGTTTCAACCTGTCATCTCTGGCCATTGTTGCTGGTGCTTTGTCGGTCGGGATCGGTTTTGGTCTGCAGACTATCGTGTCGAATTTTGTGTCGGGCATTATCCTGCTGGTCGAGCGTCCAATCTCGAAAGGGGATTGGATCGACGTGAATGGGATGATGGGCTACGTCCGCGATATCTCGGTTCGCTCCACGCGGATTGAGACGTTCGACCGCACGGATGTAATTGTTCCAAACTCTGATCTGATCAGCGGCGTTGTCACGAATTATACCCGCGGCAATACGATTGGACGGGTGATTGTTCCGGTCGGGGTCGCCTACGGAACGGATACCCGTTTGGTAGAAAATATCCTGGGTGAGATTGCGAATGCACATCCGATGGTTCTGGCCAATCCAGCCCCCAGCGTGGTGTTCCAGGGGTTTGGTGCAGATTCTCTGGACTTTGAAATCCGCGCCATCCTGCGAGATGTGAACTGGGTGCTATCGGTCAAATCCGACATGAACCATGAGATCAACAAACGCTTTGTCGCTGAAGGGATCGAGATCCCGTTTGCACAACGAGACGTCTGGTTGCGCAATCCCGAGACGTTGCAGGGCGGCGTAACCCAACCCGCCAAGGAAACCGACGAAACACCGGCGGTAAAGCCATCCTCAGCGCCTGTCGAGATGACTGAGACTGATTTGGCTGATGGTGACGGGGACGAGATTTAACCGCCTTTGCAGGGCTTTCGATTTCGTGTGAAATTTCACCTCAATCGGGCCTTGCAAATCCCCCGGTGATAGTCCAAATATCGCCGGCACGGAGAGGTGGCCGAGTGGTCGAAGGCGCACGCCTGGAAAGTGTGTAGGCGGGAAACCGTCTCCAGGGTTCGAATCCCTGTCTCTCCGCCACAATCCCCCTCGGTAACATTCATCCAACCCTGCTTATACGTGACACTCTCAGTCCCTTTTTTTTACCAGCGCAGATGAGGCCGTCGGCGAGCATCGCCGTGTAATGGATGCCTTACAAACCCTCGATGGGGATGCGGCCGAGTTGGCGATGCGCGCTCATATTCACGCGGCCCAGCGAATGCGTATTCGCGCGTTACAGGAACGGGATCGCGCAACTGATCAGGCCTGATCCGACGGGTTTCAGATCCTTCCGGACCAGATAGCTAACTGACAGCTTTCAGAGGTTTGGCGTTTCCAACCTCGCGGCTGATCTCTTGTATCAGCGCGATCGCAGCAGGGTTGCGTCGTTTGACGTGTAAGCGTGCAACGTATGCAATGGCTGGTGGATCCGGGAAAACGCCGTTGATTACTTCCATGTCCGGAGTGACATGCATTCCGTTCAGTAAGGCAACGCCCAAACCGGACCGAACAGCAGATTGAATGCCGGCAGCACTGGGGCATTCCAAAACGTTGTCGAGATGGTGCCCTTGAACCTGCCCATCTGCAAATCCCCACTGGCGATAAAAGCATTGGGTGTCGAAGGATATGAATGGAACGGGTGCTGTCGCGTCCAGTTGGAAATCCGGCGACTTTACCCAATGCAAAGTGTCCTTGAACAGGACAAGGTCATCGGGCTGCGCATCGTGTTGGAAAACTTGCATGACGGCTACATCAAGCTCTCCTGCTTTCAGCCATTCCTGCACGTTCAGACTTTGGCTGGTCCGTGTGCGAACCTGGACCTCTGGATACAGCCGCGTGAAGCGTCCCAATATGCGAGCGATGTTGCTGGTTGCCGTATCCTCGGTCATGCCCAGCCGGATCGCACCAGCCAAAGGTTTCCTGACCAGGCTAGACAGCGCTTCATCGTGCAGAGCGCATATTCTGCGGGCGTATTCGCACAGGCGCGAACCTGAATCAGTGAACATTGGCCCACCAGTCTGCCGCGCAAGCAGATCACAGCCCAGGGTTTGCTCCAACCGCCTAATCTTGTGGCTGACGGCCGATTGCGACAGCGCTAGGTGTTCAGCCGCACGGGTTACGCCGCCATGGGACGCAATCGCCAGAAGGGCGCGAAGGGCGTCAATTTCCAATCGTTCAGTCATAAAAATATCATGACAATTTTAGATTGATGGATCAATATCATTCATTTGTGTCACGTACTAGCGTTGCGCTAGGGGTTGGAAAAGTCAAAACTCAGGAACGCCCTCATGACATGTCTCGTCTTGAACAACTCGCTGATCAAAAAAAGCCACGGACTGCCAACAGAGCGCATGGGGAAGACGAACCAGCGATCGATGCGTTGGGTGCTGACCACACACCTGCCCCGGATAATTGCGGGCATCTATCGATGCCGAAACCGATTAAGCGGTTTTTTCTTTATTGGACGACTTCCAGTGCGAAAGGCTTGAGGCATGACGGATCAAATCAATACCCCTAACAGGCGAGGTTTGACGACTGTATTCGAAATCTCCGGATCGGTGCTGGCCATGGCCTATGCCCTGCTGATCGCTTCAAATACGGGGGCTGAGCTGTTGGGCTTTAGCCTGTTGTTGCTGTCCTCGGGCCTGTTCGCAGCCTGGGCGGTAGTTGACCGCCGCTGGACGTTCCTGTTATTGCAAGGGTTTTACGCGGCTTCGGCGATTATCGGGTTGATCCGCTGGGCGTGAACTTCGCATGGGGCTGATGAGGATTTCCTGCTAGGAAAGCCGTATGCGCAAGAAAGATAGAATCGAAATCGGCTTTTTGCTGTTTGACGGCTTTCCAATGGCCTGCCTGACCTCGGTGATCGAACCATTGCGGGCGGCCAACGAAATTGCCGGGCAAGAGGCTTTCTGCTGGTCGTTGGTCTCAGAACATCGTCAGAAGGTGCAATCCAGCGCCGGTGTCCGGTTCGAAGCCGAGCGGTCTTTGGCTGACTGCAAGGCTATCGACATTCTGTTCCTGCTCAGCAGCCCAACCTCGGTTTTTGATAGCCCAACTGTGGCCAACGGAGCCCTGCGTAGTCTGGGGCGACATGGCACGATTCTGGGGGGGATCAGCGGCGGCGTTTTTCCTTTGGTCCGGTCTGGGGTGATGGGGGGGCAGCCTGTTTCGGTTCACTGGTGTTATGAGGCCGCATTTCTTGCTGAATTCCCAGAGATCAACTCTCGTAGCGAGGTGATTGTGAAAACAGCCACACGCTACACCGCAGCCGGCGCCGCGGCCGGGTTCGATCTGGCCTTGCATCTGATAGAGGAACGGCTAGGACGGGACGTTGCACACGAGGTCGCTTGTTGGTTCCAACACCCGATGATGCGCGGGGCAGGGGTGCGTCAACAGGTTCCCACGGCGACGACGCCGGATACGGGCGACAGTCTTCCGCCTCTGGTATCGCGCTGTGTTGACCTGTTCGCGGGTCATATGAGCGAACCAATTTCCATCGCGGAGGCAGCACAACAAATCGGGGTTACGCCGCGCCAGGTGGAACGTGCTTTCAAACAGGCGACGGGCCAAAGCCCCAGCCATTACTATCGCGCAATGCGCATGAAGGCGGCACGGCAGATGGTGGTTTATACCAAAGACCCGATCGCAGATATCGCGGCTGCGATCGGGTATGGTTCAGTGGCGCCTCTTGTGACGCATTACCGTTCCGCCTTTGGGCTTAGCCCCAGCGAAGACCGACGTCGAATTAACCGTTTCCGTGTCGAAGGAAATGCGCCTTTGCCATCGGTCTGAGGGCCGCCTTACAGCGCCGACCGCAGGGCCGAGATAATAGCATGATGCAGGGATCCGGCGGACGAACGAGGGCCATAGATGCTGTATTCATCGGGCGACCGGCATAGAACAAAGCAACCGATGTGATGGATTGAGCATCTGCCGACGCTGCCCGTTTCGATCTTGCGTAAGTCGAGCGTGCACAACAGCTCTAGCACAGCCGGGATTTGATCGCCGCTCAGATCAAACCGCGTCCACCCGTCTGTTTGTTCCGTTACTGACGCGGCATCGCCCAAAGCGGGTTTCACCTGATCTGCGAGGTCCTCGTGCGTATCGAAAGGTGCTTCGATCATCCATTGATCAGGGCCTGCCCAAAAGGCTGTAACTGGATCCCCGGCATGTTGACCGATACCGGGTGCAGGTACGCCGATCAATTTGGCCAATGCTTTAGTGGCCTTGGTTTCCTGTCCGATACGCGCGGCGACTGATGCCAGCGCGACGCCGGGAACTTCCGTACACGTAACCCCGCCTATTGTGTCAACACGCGGCTCAACCCCGCCCAATGCGGTTATTGCAACTAGATCATGCACGCAGACGATCTCCTTCGGGGTCAACGAAATGGGCCGACACAATTTCGACCTCGACGGTCAGATCGGTCAACGGGGATACAAGGCGCATTTTTTCGCCCATTCGGTTTGCGCCGTCCTTCAAAAAGCCCAGCCCGATACTGCTGTTCAATATGGGCGAATACGCAGCCGAAGTGACATAGCCCTGATCGTGGGCGGCATCCACCGGTCCGGTGCTATTCATCAGATGGCCTCCAGCGGTGATTTTCTCTTCGGATGATACTGGCTTGATCCCGACCATACGCAGGACGTCGGGTTCAACCAAAGCCTCACGCTCAGATAGGATCGAGCCGATGCTGTCTTTCTTTTTTGACACCATCTTACCCATTCCAAGGTTCAATGCCGTTGTGGTTCCGTTCAGCTCGTTACCCGCCGCGTGACCCTTTTCGATCCGCATGACGCCCAACGCCTCTGTGCCATAGGGGACAACGCCGAACTCTTCGCCTTCGGTCATCAAACGTCGCATCAGGGCATCGCCATAGCGCGACGGCACAGCTATTTCGAACGCCAGCTCGCCCGAGAACGAGATTCGGAACAGCCGAGCGCGAAGCCCGCCGCAGACTGTGATATTGCCACAGCCCATGAACGGGAATGCCTCGTTCGAGATATCGAATTCCGGATCGACAATCTTTTGCAGCAGTTTACGCGAGTTTGGACCGGCAACCGCATACTGCGCCCAGGATTCGGTGGTTGAGATCAACTGCACGTCCATGTCGGGGAACAAGCATTGGCGCACAAATTCCATGTGGCGATAGACACTTACGGCATTCGCAGTGGTGGTTGTAACAACAAAATGATCCTCGGCCAGACGCGCGGCCGTGCCGTCATCCATAGCCATGCCGTCTTCACGCAGCATCAAACCGTAACGGGTCTTACCGACAGCCAGCTTGGCGAAACCGTTGGCGTAGACGCGGTTCAGAAATGCAGCTGCGTCCGTGCCCTGCACGTCTATCTTGCCCAGTGTCGTACAGTCGCAAACACCAACCGACGCGCGGGTTTGGCGGACTTCGCGATCCACCGATTCACGCCAATGAGTTTCGCTGGGCAGGGGGAACCACTGCGCGCGCAGCCAGTTGCCGACCTCAACAAACACAGCGCCCCGTTCCTTGGCCCAGTAGTGTGAAGGTGTCAGGCGGGTGGGGTGAAACTCTTGCCCCTTCATCCGGCCGGCGAAGGTGCTGATGGGAACCGGTGTGTAGGGTGGGCGGAAAATTGTCGTGCCCGTTTCGGGGATCGACTTTCCGGCGACTTCGGCCATGATCGCCAAGGCGCTGATATTCGAGGTCTTGCCCTGATCGGTCGCCATGCCCAGTGTGGTATAACGCTTGAGGTGCTCTACCGAGCGGAACCCCTCTTGATAGCTGAGCTTGACGTCTTTGACGGTCACGTCATTCTGCTGGTCCAGCCACGCACGTTTGCATCCTTCGACGTACCAGAAAGGTTTCTGCGAAACCGCGGCATCTTCGGCTTCGGGCAGGTCGGGCAGTTTGCCGGACAGTTCCATCGCTTCGACAGCGCCATCCATCCCTGATTGCAATGCACCTTGCGTAGACATCACCCCGTTCGCTGCACCCGCGACAGTCAATCCGACGGGCAGATTTGAACCGGGCACAAAGGCGGCCAGATCGTCGTTCCAGACCGGACGACCGCGCTGATGGCAGGTCAGGTGCACATTCGGGTTCCATCCACCCGAAACGCCCAGCGCGCCGCATTCCAGCGTGCGGGTCGAGCCGTCGGGCAGGGCAACTTCGACAAAGGTCAGGCCAAGGCGCCCCTTGGTGTTTACAACCTGTGCGCCGCGCAAGACTTCGTAGTCATAGTTGACCGGAGCATCTTCACGCACATCGACAACGGCGCAAATGTGAACGCCCTTGGCATGCAAGTCGGCGGCGGTGCGATGACCATCGTCATTGTTGGTGAAGATCGCCACGCGCTGAGAGGCCGTCACCGCAAACCGGTTGGCGTAAGTCCGTAAGGCGCTGGCCATCATTATGCCGGGGCGGTCGTTGTTTTCGAACGCAATCGGCCGCTCGGTCGCGCCAGCACACAGCAAAGCCTTCTTGGTGTAGATACGCCACAGGATCTGGCGCGGCTTACCGGCGGGCAGGGTGGCCACGTGATCCCCGGTCCGTTCAACAGCACCGTAGATGCCATGATCGAACGCGCCGATGACGGTTGTTCTAGTCATCAAGCGGACATTGGGCATACTCGACAGTTCCGCGACAGCCTGCGCGGCCCAGTCGCTGGCGCTTTGATCGTCGACCGAGAACGACTCGCTGTTCAAACGTCCGCCGAACCGAAAGTCTTCATCTGCCAGGATAACGTCTGCACCCGCGCGCCCCGCTGTCAGGGCCGCCATCAAGCCTGATGGGCCCGCACCAATGATCAGCAGATCACAATGGCGGAACCCCTTGTCGTATTCGTCGGGGTCGGCCTCCATTGAGAGCGATCCAAGGCCAGCGGCGCGGCGAATGATCGGCTCATAGACTTTTTCCCAAAAAGCTGCCGGCCACATGAATGTCTTGTAGTAGAACCCGGCGGACAAGAAGTTCGAAAACAGATCGTTCACGCCCAAAGCGTCGAATTTCAGGCTTGGCCAACAATTCTGCGATTGCGCTTCAAGCCCGTCAAACATCTCGATCGTGGTGGCGCGCGTATTGGGTTCCTGTCGGTTGCCTGCACGCAGCTCAACAATACCGTTTGGTTCCTCGGATCCGGCAGTCAGCAAGCCGCGCGGGCGATGGTATTTGAAAGAGCGCCCGATAAGCCGCACATCATTGGCCAAAAGGGCCGAGGCCAGAGTATCGCCGGGATGAGCGGTATAGCTGCGGTTGTCGAACCGGAAGTTCACTGTGGTGTTGCGGTCGATCTGGCCACCGCTCAGCCTGTTGTTCTGGGTCATTTGGATCTCCCCCGCGCGCGGGCCACGTCGCGGGCCAGTTCTACCTTGGAAATCTCATGTGTGGTGGTGTCACGGGTCACGACCAGCCAGGATCGGTCGCCAGCCTCGTGAAACCACAACTCCTGATGCTTGCC
Organism: Ruegeria atlantica; assembly: GCF_013032505.1. Classification (GTDB taxonomy): domain Bacteria; phylum Pseudomonadota; class Alphaproteobacteria; order Rhodobacterales; family Rhodobacteraceae; genus Ruegeria; species Ruegeria atlantica_F. The sequence goes on along the minus strand of NZ_WQCG01000001.1, from coordinate 485,848 downwards.
TGCGGGGTTGTCGCGCACATAGCCGTACTCATAGAACGCTTCGGCCGCGTTATCGGCCTGCCAATCCGGGCGGTTAATCAAAGATGCGTCACCCAGATAGGTGAACTCTGATGCGTCGCGCGGGCCCAGAAGGGGGTGATTGATAATCATTCTGCTGCTCCCCTCAGTGCAGGTTGGGCTGGTTGCCCACGCCTTTTTCGTCGATCATCCGACCCGTGCGGAACCGGTCCAGTCGATAGGCCGTGGCCGTTGGGTGCGGTTCGTCCTTCGCCAGCAGATGCGCAAAGCAATGGCCCGATGCGGGGGTTGCCTTGAATCCGCCATAACACCAGCCGCCGTTGAAATAGAGCCCCTCAACCGGTGTGCGGTCGATAATGGGCGAGCCGTCCATCGACATGTCCATAACACCACCCCACATGCGCAGCAGACGGGCGCGGCCGATCATTGGCATCAACGAGACGCCGCCTTCGCAGACATCCTCGACCACAGGCAGATTTCCACGTTGGGCGTAGGTGTTATAGCCGTCGATATCACCGCCAAAGACCAACCCGCCTTTGTCGGACTGGCTGACATAGAAATGTCCGGCCCCATAGGTGATAACGCTGGGCAATACAGGCTTCAGACCCTCGGACACGAAGGCCTGCAATACATGACTTTCGATCGGCAGACGCATTCCCGCCATGCCCATCACGCGGCCCGAGTTTCCGGCAACAGCGCACCCGACTTTGTTCGCTCCGATAAAGCCTTTTGACGTTTCAATGCCCAGGCACTTCCCGTTTTCGATCCGAAGGCCTGTGACCTCGCAATTCTGGATGATGTCCACACCGTGGCTGTCGGCGGAACGCGCAAATCCCCACGCGACCGCATCATGGCGCGCCGTTCCCCCGCGTCGTTGCACCAATCCACCTTTGATTGGAAACCTCGCGTCGTCGAAATTCAGGTAAGGGTGTTCCTTGCGCACATGCTCGGCATCCAGCAGCTCGGCGTCAGCGCCGTTCAGGATCATGGCGTTGCCGCGCCGGATATAAGCATCGCGTTGACCGTCCGTGTGGAACAGGTTGATGATGCCGCGCTGGCTCATCATCGCGTTATAGTTCAGGTCTTGTTCTAGCCCTTCCCACAATTTCATCGAGAACTCGTAAAACGGCTCGTTCCCGTCGAGCATATAGTTCGAGCGAACGATCGTCGTGTTCCGCCCGACATTGCCGCCGCCGATCCAACCTTTCTCGACAACCGCAACGTTTCGCTGACCGTAAACCTTGGACAGATAGTGCGCCGTCGCCAGCCCATGACCGCCGCCACCAATAACGATGATGTCGTAATGGTCTTTGGGTTCAGGGTCGCGCCAGACCGGTTTCCACCCTTTGTGGCCGGTAAGCGCCTCTTTGATGACTCGAAAGCCGGAATATCGCATGAATCGGACCTTTTTTTCCAGAATTCACTATTTTTCCGTACGGTGATATCCTCAGATGCGACATCGGCATGTCTGAATCAGACCCTTTCTTTCGCAGCACCAGGAACCAATTGGGAAAACCACGATACAAATGCGTCGACTTCGGGAGATGCGCGTTGAATGGCCAGGAAGTAGCCTTCGGTCGCCAGAGCGGTCGCATCATAAACACGCTCAACCTGTCCGGTTCGCAGGGCATGTTCAGCAATAAGCGAATTCACCAGAGCCACGCCATTCCCAGAGGCAGCCAATTGTAAGGCCAGCCCATAGGAATCGACGTAGTATGCCGGTGTATGGATGGTGTGGCCGGTGACTTCTGCCCAGGTGGACCAATTGTCCGACGTCCCCACGGCTTCGATCAGGGGCAAGTTCTGGAAATCGCCGGCCAAGCCAGGTGCCTTTACCGCGATCAGGTCATTTGGTTTTAATGGCTTGGCATCCCGCCCGACCTGTTTTGCCGACCCGAACCGGATTTCAACATCGGCACGTAGGGCCGAGTATTCATCGGGCCAGATTGTGCTGACAAAGCGAACGGACGTATCTGGATTTTGGTCCCGGAACTGGGGCAGGGCCGGGGAAATCAACCATTCGATGATACTGATCGATGCAGCAACTGTGACGTGCCTGGCGCGTTCTTCTGCCAAGTACGGAGACGCCGCAGATTGCAACATCTGCAACGCGGCTTCGACTTGCGGCAACAGTTTTCGCCCTTCATCCGTCAGGGAAAGGCCGCGCGGATGCCGATGAAACAGCACGACACCAAGCCGCGACTCCAGCGATCTGATTTGCTGGCTCACCGCAGATTGGGTCAATCCGATTTCATCTGCCGCCGCGGTTGAACTTAGCCTTCGAGCCGCAGCCTCGAAGGACCTGAACCATGTAAGCGGTGGTAGCGTTTTGGGCATGTGTAACCGACCTAGTAGTTTTGTTAATACCTAAGACCCAACTTCTTTCGTTTGTCAAAGTGCCGGCCGATCAAAGATATTTTCCATACTCAAGATTGGGGGATATCGTGCAGCCGGAAATTCGAAAAATAGTGACCTTTGACGAAGAAGTGCTGGTCGAAGGGTTTCGCAAAGCCGACCGGCCGTGGCGAACATTCGCCGTGGCGGCGGTTGTGACCAACCCTTGGGCGGGGCGCTATGTCGAGGACCTGCGGCCCGAAATTCTGGCCTATGGCCCGATCCTGGGTCAGGAACTGACCGACAGGATGATCGCACTTGCCGGAAGTGGTGAGGCGATAGAAGCCTATGGTAAGGCGGCTGTCGTAGGACTGGACGGAGAGGTCGAACATGCCTCAGGCCTGATCCACACGTTGCATTTCGGAAATATCTTCCGGCAAGCAGTTGGCGCTAAATCCTACCTGTCGTTCACAAATACCAGGGGTCCAGCGAACACACCAATCATGGTGCCGTTGATGGACAAGAACGATGCGGGCCGCCGGTCGCATTACCTGACGCTGCAATTTGCGATTCCCGACGCACCCCGCGCAGATGAGATTGTCGTGGTTCTGGGCGGCGCGACCTCGGGCCGTCCGCATCATCGCATCGGAGATCGTTATCAGGATTTGAAGGATCTGGGCCATGACGTGGACAATCCGGCCTCGGTCTGACATCGGCGGGCTTTCAGCCATTGACGTCGCAGAGGGGCCTCTCGTGGTTCTGCTCCACGGCGTTGGGCTAAGGGCGGAAGCCTGGGGCGCGCAAATCGATGCACTCTCCGCCGCCGGGTACCGGGTTCTGTGTCCGGACATGCCCGGCCACGGGGAAACCCTGTTCAACCGCCCCATTGGATTGAAAGGGTACGCTGATCCGATTGCGGCCCTGTTGACTGAACCTGCCGTGCTGGTTGGACACTCGATGGGTGCATTGATCGCTTTGGACATTGCAGCGTCACGTCATGATCAAGTGATGGGCGTGGCCGCGCTGAACGCGATCTACCGCAGATCCCCGGAAGCGCGCGCTGCAATTCAGTCGCGTGCGGCTGCGTTGGATGCATGGTCCGTGAATGACCCTTCCGGGACTCTGCAACGTTGGTTTGGCGATCAAGCAACCGATGAGCGCAAGGCCTGTTCGCGATGGCTGACAGAGGTCAATCCGGGTGCTTACAAGGCAGCCTATACAGTTTTTGCCGAAAGCGATGGGCTGACAGACGCGCAACTGGCGAAAATCGAATGCCCTGCGTTGTTTATGACGGGCGCAGATGAGCCGAATTCCACGCCGGACATGTCACGTGGCATGGCGCAACAGGTGTCAAACGGGCAGGTCGAGATCGTTCCTGAAGCCGCCCATATGATGCCCATGACGCATCCGGCTGACGTTAACTCCAAGCTGCTTGAGTTCGTGCGGAGGTGCCTGCCATGACCCGGATTGACACTCGTGCCTTGCGTGACGCGTTCGGCAATTTCATGACCGGAGTGACGGTTGTGACGACCCGCGATACCTCTGGTACGCCCTTTGGGTTCACAGCGAATTCCTTCACATCCGTGTCGCTTGATCCGCCTTTGCTGTTGGTCTGCCCCGGCAAGTTTCTTTCCAGCCACGATATCTTTGCCGAATGCTCGCATTTTGCGGTGAATGTTCTGGCGGATGGTCAGCAGGATATTTCCAACACCTTCGCAAGCTTCAAGGGCGACCGATTTGGTCGGGTGACGCATCGCGACGGCCCAAATGGGTTGCCGCTGATCGACGGGGCGCTGGCGCAATTCAGCTGCGAAACGCATCAGGCGCTGCCTACCGGCGACCATACGGTTCTGATTGGCCGCGTCAAAGAGTTCAACCATATCGGTGGTAACGGTCTGGGGTATGTGAACGGATCGTATTTCAGTCTTGGACTTGAGCGTGAGATGGACGCCCGGGTGCCAACGATCTGCGGAGCGATCGTTGCGGCGAATGAAAAGGTTCTTCTGGAGCGCCACGACGGCGCGTTTCGCCCGGTTCAAATCGCCGGTGCAGAACCCGGAGGGCAACGCAACAGGTTGGCACAAGGCCTTTCCGGTCGTGGTATTCAGGCGCAGATTGAACAGGTCTATTCGTCGTTCAACGATGCGGAAACGAACCTTCAATACACGTTCTTTCTGGCGTCTTGTGCTCAGAACACCCCGATAGAAAATGCCGAATGGGTAGATATCGGTGATCTAACCGATCTGACTTACGCCAGTAACAGCTTGCACCACATGATGACCCGCTACGCCCTTGAAGCCCGCGAGGGCGTTTTCGGGCTGTATCTCGGTGACGCCGAACGCGGCGAAATTCACAGTTTCGGTAAAGGAGCCATTTGATGGAGTTTTCACTGTTTGCCCACGTGGAACGTCTGACCCCGGATCAGCCTCACGATGTTCTGTATGATGAATTCGTGAGCCTGGTGAAGATGGCTGATGACGGGGGCATGCGGGCAGTTTGGACAGGTGAACATCATGGGATGGAGTTCACCATTGCCCCCAACCCGTTTCTGTCGCTGGTCGATCTGGCGCATCACACGCGCAATGTGCGGCTAGGGACAGGAACCGTTATTGCGCCGTTTTGGCATCCGATCAAACTGGCCGGTGAAGCCGCCGCAGCGGATCAGATGACGAAAGGGCGTATCGAGTTGGGGATCGCGCGCGGTGCGTATTCCTATGAATACGAACGCCTGATGCCGGGAATGGACGCTTGGGAAGCGGGGCAGCGCATGCGCGAGTCCACCCCGCTGTTGCCTCAGATCTGGAAGGGCGATTGTGCCCATGAAGGCGAGTTCTATGCGTTTCCGGCCGCAACTTCGGCACCGAAGCCATATCAGAAGGACGGCCCGCCAATCTGGATCGCCGCGCGGGATCCAAACAGTCATGAATTCGGCGTTCACAACGGTTTCAATATTCAAGTCACCCCGCTGTGGCAGGGGATGGAAGAGATTGAAACACTGATGGGGCGGTTCAACGATGCCTGCGATAGCTATGCGGGGCCGCGCCCCAAAATCATGCTGTTGCACCACACCTATGTCGCCAAAGATGACGACGACGTAGCACGGGGCGTGCAAGATCTGCGCCGGTACTACAATTACTTTGGTGCATGGTTCATGAACAAACGGCCGGTTGAACAGGGCTTGATCAAGCCGATTACCGAGGCCGAGATGGACGCGAACCCGATGTATACCAAAGAAAAGTTGGGCCGCGATCTGACAGTTGGGACTGCCCAACAGGTGATCGACAGGATCAAACGCTATGAAGATCTTGGATATGACGAGTTTTCGTTCTGGGTCGACAGCGGCATGACCAATGAACGCAAGCGCGCGTCTTTGGCGCGGTTCATCGACGACGTCATGCCAGCATTTCAGTGAGGACCACCATGGGAAACCTTCCGCATTTTCAGCTTTTCATTGATGGCGCCTGGACCGAAGGGGCAGCCTCACAGGTAATGACGTCTGAAAACCCGGCGACTGGTCAAGGATGGGCCACCTTCGCTTGCGCCTCGTCCGAGGATGTCGACCGCGCCATCGCTGCTGCCAAACGTGTTTTGGATGATCCTGAATGGCGGGATATGACGCAGACCCAGCGGGGCAAACTTTTGTATCGACTGGCCGAATTGGTTGCCGAGAACGCGGCCCGGCTGGGTGAGTTGGAGACGACCGACAGCGGAAAGTTGTTGGCAGAAACCTCGGCTCAGACCGGGTATGTCGCGGATTACTACCGTTACTTTGCGGGGCTGGCAGACAAGGTCGAAGGCACGGTCCTGCCGATCGACAAGCCTGACATGCACGTCTTTACCACACGCGAAGCGATCGGCGTTGTTGCCGCCATTGTGCCGTGGAACGCGCAAATGTTCCTGACCGCGACCAAGCTGGGCCCGGCGTTGGCTGCAGGGTGCTCTGTGGTGCTGAAGGCGTCGGAAATAGCACCTGCGCCGATGCTGGAATTCGCAAAGCTGATCGAACAAGCGGGGTTCCCGCCCGGTGTTGTGTCGGTCATCACCGGTGATGCGGAAAACTGCGCAATTCCACTGACCCGCCATCCTGATGTCGACCGAATTGCCTTTACCGGCGGGCCTGAGACCGCCCGCCATGTGGTGCGAAACTCAGCCGAGAACTTTGCCGTCACCTCTCTGGAACTGGGTGGAAAATCTCCGATCCTCGTGTTCGAAGATGCTGATCTGGACGGTGCAGCAAATGGCCTGATTGCGGGGAATTTTGGCGCATCAGGCCAAAGTTGTGTGGCAGGTACGCGCGGTCTGGTGCATCGGTCGATCCTGGAACCTCTAGTCGAACGGATCGCCGAAAAGGCCAGCGCCATCCGGTTGGGTGATCCTTTGCAGCCCGAAACGCATGTTGGACCGCTTTGCACGGCAGCGCAGGTGCGCAAGATCGAAGAGACTTTGGCCAAAGCGCGGGGGCAGGGAGCTGTAATTCATCTCGGCGGAAAAGTTGCAGACCGTGCCGGAAATTACATGAACCCCACTTTGGTCGAATGCGTGTCGCCCGAGACCGAAACGTTGAAGGTCGAAATGTTCGGACCTGTCATGTCCTTGTTGCCGTTCGATACCGAAGAAGAAGCTATCGAGCTGGCAAACAGCACGCCCTACGGGTTGGGGTCCGGTGTATTCACTCAGAACCTGGCGCGCGCGCATCGCGTATCAAAACGGATCAGGGCTGGGATCTGCTGGGTGAACACCTATCGCGCGATCTCTCCTATCGCGCCGTTTGGCGGGTTCAATCAGTCGGGATATGGCCGCGAGGCCGGCGTTGAGGCGATCCTGGATTACACCAGAACCAAGACCACCTGGATCAGCACCGCGCAAGAGCCGATGGCGAACCCCTTCATAATGCGTTAAAGAATCGGCAAAGCAGGGCATCGGGCCGGGATGGGAGGCGACTATGAAGCTAGTAAAACCAAACTTCCCGCCGCCCGTAGATGCGGCAGACCGCAAGGCGATTGCGCCAGTTATCTGCTACCCGCCGGAATCGCTTGATCCACCAGACTTAACCACCTTGTCTATACTGCGCGAAGGCGCGGTCAAAACGGCTGAAGTCATAGCAGCGCCGCGCGATGCGGCCTGTATTGAAGTTCCAGCAGGCGCTTTTGTCAGGGTGGTATCGGTCGATGGTCCGCAGGTCGGTGACCTGAACATGTGGAACAAGCATGACCTGACCGAGCGGTTCTACTCCGGCAAAACCCGCGCGCTGCACGGCACGCACCTGTCCACCGGAGACCGGATGTGGTCGAGCTTTCCCAATATGCGACCGATGGCGACGATCGTGGCTGATACTTTGGATTGGTACGGGTTCGATTCCTATGGCGGATCGGTCCATGACGTGATTGGCACACGGTGTGATCCGTATACCGGGCGTTTGCTTTCGGGGGACGACTATCACTATTGCTGCCACTCGAACCTTACCCGCGCACTGGCCAGCCATTGCGACCTGCCGCTGCATGAGGCCGAGATGCTGGTGCATGACGTGCTGAACGTGTTCATGTGCACTGGATTTACCCGCGATACCGGCCAGTATTTTATGAAAGCCAGCCCGGTACGCCCCGGCGATTACCTTGAGTTCCACGCAGAAATCGATCTGATCGTCGGCCTGTCTGCGTGCCCCGGAGGGGATTGTTCCTCGGAACACTCCTCAGACGCGGCGGCCTGCTATCCGTTGGTGATGGAAGTCTACGACCCAGGCGAGGACGCACGGGCTGCGCATGTGCAACCAGATCGGTCAAAATATGACCGCACCCACGGCGTGGTTAACGGGTGAGGCGATGACCCAAGCGGGTTAGCATTCTGCAGCACATGTCCAACTGTTCAATCTCGAGGAACTCGTCCGCCTTGTGGGCCTGTGCGATTGAACCTGGCCCGCAAACGATCGCGTGAACGCCAAGCTTCTGAAACAATCCGGCCTCGGTCGCAAAGGCAACGACACCTGTACCGTTGGCCCCGGTCAGTTCGGCGACCAGATCACGGGCTGCGTTTTCTTCCATGGGCTCAAGGCCTTCGACCTCGGCGATAGCCTCTTGCGTGATACTCGAGTCACTGTGGACCGCTTGCATTTCCGGCAGCAACGAATGCTTTACGTAGTCCGAAAGGGTCTTTTTGACGAGGTCGGCGTCACTTGCTTGCACAGGCCGCATCTCCCACAAGACCTCGGCCTTGCTGGCGATGACATTGTGGGCAACACCCCCGGTGATTTGCCCGATATTGACAGTGGTCCAGGGCGGCTCGAACCGGCTGTCTGCCGGTGCGCGAGACTTGAGAATGTGGCGCAACTCCAGCAGTTTGCCGATATATCGTGCAGCATATTCTGCAGCATTCACCCCGTCATCGGGAGCCGAGCTGTGTCCCTCTAGCCCGTAGAAGCGGGTGGTATATTCAAAGCAGCCCTTGTGACCCTCGATCACGCGCATCTCGGTCGGCTCGCCAATAATTGCAATGTCCGGGACAATGCCGCGATCAGACAGATCATCAACCAGCGTTTGGGCACCAAGGCAGCCGACTTCTTCATCGTAAGTAAAGGCAAAGTGCAGTGGCTGGGTCAGCTTCCGGGCCTCCAGTGTTTCGCCGAAAGCCACCGCCGCAGCGATAAAGCCCTTCATGTCGCATGTGCCGCGACCGTAGAGTTTGCCGTCACTTTCCGCCAAATTAAACGGATCTTTCGTCCAGTCCTGATCGGCCACCGGCACCACATCCGTATGGCCGGACAGAAGGATACCACCGGGTTGATCGGGGCCGATCGTGGCAAACACATTGGCCTTGGTGCCAGTCTTGTCCCGCGTGACGATACATCGCGCGCCCAGTGCCTCGAGCCGTTCGGTCAGATAGCTGATCATTTCCAGATTCGAATCTGCTGACACCGTCTCAAAAACGATCAGGTCCGCTAATAGTTCCAGGGTTCTCGGTAAGGTCATGGCTTTACAAACAGCTTTCTGGGGCGGTTGCAGAAACATTCGGCAGGTCCGGATTCAGTGATGAGGATCGACTCAGTGATCTCCAACCCCCAATCGTCCATCCAAAGGCCGGGCATGAAATGAAAGGTCATACCGGGTTCCAGTACGGTCTCATCCTCGGGGCGCAGGGAAATCGTGCGTTCGCCCCAATCGGGTGGATAGCTGAGGCCGATTGGATAACCGCATCGCGCGCCGCGTTCGATACCGGCCCGTTCCAGCGGGGCGGCCAGCGCCAAAGCTATGTCACGCGCCTGATTGCCGGCACGCGCGGCTTCTAGTCCCGCCTCAAGCCCTTCTACGAGGGCAGCTTCAGCACGAAGCAAATAGTCGGGTGGCTTCCCCAAAAAGACCGAGCGACAGAAAGGTGCGTGGTAACGGCGATAGCAGCCAGACAGTTCGAAAAACGTGCACTCACCGGTTTTGAATGGTTCGCCATCCCATGTCAGGTGGGGGGCAGCGGCATCCGGGCCGGACGGGAGCAGGGGCACAATGGCTGCGTAGTCACCCCAGTCGCTGCCAACTCCGGTGACAGCGTCACGGTAGATTTGTGCGACGAGGTCATTCTTGCGCATACCCGGTTCAATGCGTTCCAATACGCCGTCGGTTACATGCTCGGATATGCGGGCCGCCTTTCGCATCAGCGCGATTTCTTCATCGGATTTAACCGCACGCTGCCAGTTGACCAAAGCGTTTGCGTCGACAAGCTGTGCTTCGGGTAGCTCTGCCAGCAAGGTAAGGTGTGCCTTTGCTGAGTAGTAATAATTGTCCAACTCAACACCAATGCGCCCCTTGGCGATACCGGCATCCGTAATCAATGCGGCCAAATCCTGCATTGGATGACGCACGGTGGATTGCACGTATTCGTCCGCATAACCGCGGATTCGATCACTCGTCATCCAAACAGTTCTACGCGCGCCATTTGCGTCTTGATTGCGACCCCACCAGACCGGGTCGGCGTCGTGCAGGACCAGCACACCTTGATGCACATAGAATGACCAGCCGTCATAACCCGTCAGCCATGCCATGTTCGAAGGATCTTCGATGAACAGGGCATCCAAACCTGCTGCTGCCATGGCAGCGCGGGTCTTTGCCAATCTTCGATCATATTCGGCGCGGCTGAAGGCTGGATCAGAATGGGGCATTTTAGGCTCCTGTCTGGGGCGAGTTTTGTTGACAGAACTTGACGAATGCGATCACGTCAATGGGCATCACAGAAAGGACACCAAATTGAGAATCTCACCACCCTCTAATCGCAACGACCAAAAGCAGATTTTTCCCGCTCAGCACCCTTCAATCGATGTCGTGGGCGAAGGTTCTGAGCACCTTTTCCGAGGTCGCTGAATGAGGGGGTTTGACAACTCAGAGTTCGCTGCGCGCACCGAGCGCGCGCAGCGCAGGATGCAAGCCTCAGGTTTATCAGCGTTGCTTCTGACGACGGAACCTGAAGTCCGGTATTTTACCGGGTATCTAACGCGGTTTTGGGAAAGCCCAACGCGTCCCTGGTTTCTGATCGTTCCCGCGAGCGGCAAGCCGATTGCCGTGATCCCTTCGATCGGGGCCGCGCTGATGGCAGAGACATGGATTGACGACATTCGAATCTGGACTGCACCAGATTTGATGGACGACGGTATCAGCCTATTGGCCGAGACCCTTCGCGAGGTGAGCCCCAACGGCGCGAGGATAGGATTGCCCGATGGGCATGAAACGCATGTCAGAATTCCGCTAGCAGATCTTCGACGTCTGCAGCAGGCGATCGGTCCGCGAGAAATTTGTGGCGATGAAGGTATTATTCGCGCGCTGCGAATGGTGAAATCATCATCCGAAATTGCAAAGATCGAAACGGCTTGCGCTATCGCCGGGCGCGCATTTCAAAAGGTTCCCGAAATTGCGAAAGAAGGTGTGGCGCTGGATGCGGTTTTTCGCCGGTTCCAGATGCTGTGTCTGGACGAGGGGGCCGATTGGGTTCCGTATCTTGCCGGCGGCGCGGAACAGGGTGGCTACACAGATGTAATTTCCCCCGCGACCGATACGCGGCTGCAGCGGGGCGATGTTCTGATGCTGGATACCGGTCTGGTTTGGGATGGGTATTTCTGCGACTACGACCGCAATTGGGCCATCGTCTCAGCCAATGCACAGGTGAAGTCGGCCTACGGTGCCCTGATCGAGGCTTCGGATGCGGCATTCGAGATTGCGCGTCCTGGCGCCACGGCAGCAGATTTGTTTCAGGCAATGAATTCTGTGCTGTCGCGCGGCGACGCCGATACGGGGGCAGGGCGATTGGGGCACGGTCTGGGCATGTCGCTGACAGAATGGCCGTCCCTTATTCCAACCGACCATACGGTGTTAGAGCCAGGCATGGTCCTGACGCTTGAGCCGGGCATTGCCGTTGGTGACAAGATCCTTGTTCACGAAGAGAACATCGCAATAACTGAAGGCGAGCCTCGCTTTATTAGTCCCCGCGCTGATCAGGAGTTGCCCGAGATATGACGCGTTTGCCTTATGCCATTGACGCAGATGATCCCGCCACATCCCCGATGGGTTTAATTGTCCTCCAGACAGACGAAACGCTTGAGCCGGAATTCAACGCATATTTTTCTGATCGCAGTTGTCCCATCTACGTCTCCAGAATACCCAGCGGGAAAGAGGTGACCACCGATACATTGGCCGAGATGAAAACAGCCTTACCCGCTGCTGCTGATCTGTTGCCCAAGACCCGCCCATACCGTGTTGTGGGATATGGGTGCACCTCTGCCAGCTCGGTTATCGGCTCGGAACAGGTCGAGCAAATGGTTCAAATGACCTGCGAGGCGTCGGTTGTTACCAACCCATTACGCGCGGCATCCGAATGCGCCCACGACCTTGGTGTCGCAAAGTTTGCGCTTTTGTCCCCGTATATCGAAGAAGTGAACGATCCCTTACGTAACGCATTTTCGAGAAACGGGATTTCGATGGATGTTTTTGGCACATTCGGAGAAGCCGAAGAGGCCAAAGTCGCGCGGATTTCGCGGAAGTCTCTGATTGAGGCTGCAGTAAAGCTTGGGCAGGATGAATCAGTTGAAGCTGTTTTTCTAAGTTGCACGAATCTAAGAACTTTTGATGTCATCCCAGTGGTACAGGAACACCTGAAAAAACCGGTGCTTTCCAGCAATCAAAGCCTTGCGTGGCACATGCGAAAACTAAATTCCGCGTGAAAACCCTGCTGCAATCGACCTAATCGTTAAACAGGTGACAAATTTTGGTTGCGCGTAGCACCCTGCATGTCCTTAAATGGCTGCGACAGGTCTTTGAGATCCGGATGAACCGGGCAAGCAGGGACCGCACAGGGGAGACTAATCGGTAAATGTCTAATGACGCAGCGTTCGTCGAGTTTCAGCATGTCCAAAAATCCTATGATGGCGAGATCCTTGTTGTAAAAGACCTCAACCTTTCAATGCCGAAGGGTGAGTTTCTTACAATGCTTGGGCCCTCAGGGTCCGGCAAGACAACTTGCCTGATGATGCTGGCAGGTTTTGAAACAGCCACACATGGCGAGATTATGTTGGACGGACGGCCGATCAACAATATCCCACCGCATAAACGCGGTATCGGCATGGTATTCCAGAACTACGCTTTGTTCCCGCACATGACGGTGGCAGAAAATCTGTCCTTTCCGCTGGAAGTGCGGAATATTGGCAAGGATGCGCGAGAAGAAAAGGTTCGCCGGGCACTTGATATGGTCCAGATGGGGGCCTTTGGCAGCCGTCGACCGGCGCAATTGTCCGGGGGTCAGCAACAGCGGATCGCCTTGGCACGCGCGCTGGTGTTCGAACCCGAACTGGTTTTGATGGATGAACCGTTGGGCGCGCTCGACAAACAACTGCGCGAGCATATGCAGTTTGAAATCACACGTCTGGCGCATGAACTGGGTATCACCACCGTCTATGTAACCCACGACCAGACCGAAGCGTTGACAATGTCGGATCGCGTCGCGGTGTTCGATGATGGGCGCATTCAGCAACTTGCTCCGCCGGACTTGCTGTACGAAGAGCCGGAGAACAGCTTCGTTGCTCAATTCATTGGTGAAAACAACACTTTGGAAGGCGTTGTTAAATCTATTAACGGCGACGAATGTGTTGTTACGCTGGATGATGGATCGGAAATTGATGCAAAGCCAGTCAATGTCCACGCGGCGGGAGACCGGACCAAAGTGTCAATCCGGCCCGAACGGGTGGAGTTCAACAAGGATCGTCTGCACGCCGACGCGCACACGCTGAAGGCGACGGTGAAAGAGTTCATTTACATGGGCGACGTCTTCCGCTTCCGTCTATCGGTTGCCGGGAATGATGATTTTATCATCAAGACGCGTAACGCACCGGACGCTATCAGGCTGTCGCCGGGCCAGGAAGTCGAGATCGGCTGGCTCGCGCGCGACTGCCGGGCATTGGACGCCTGATCAGGAATTACCCCGCTCGTGTAACCAATATGTGCGGGGAAAGGCATGCGTGGGTTACCCCGTGGCCCAACCGCAATGAAAAAGATTAACGGGAAAACAGGGAGTTAACGATGAAAGTTACCAAAACCACTCTAATGGCGAGTGCGATTGTGGCTGTTGCCGGCGCCGCGTCAGCCGAAGAGATGACGATCGTCTCTTGGGGCGGAGCCTATTCCAAATCGCAACTGAAGGCCTATCACGAGCCCTATTCAGAAAAGACCGGCGTCACCATCCTGAATGATGACAGCTCGGCCGAGGCGGTTGCCAAACTGCGGGCCATGAACGAAGCTGGCAACGTTACCTGGGATGTTGTTGACGTTGTTGCGGCGGACGCCATTCGTCTTTGCGACGAAGGTCTGGCGCTGGAAATTGACTTTGACACCCAGCTGGCTCCGGCTCCGGATGGGACGTCTGCCTCCGACGACTTCGGCGATCTACTGGTCAGCGACTGCTTTATCCCGCAGATCGTGTACTCGACCACATTCGGCTATCGTACCGATCTGGTCGGCGATAACCCTCCGACCGAAATCTGCGCAGTGTTTGACTTGGAAAACTACCCGGGCAAACGTTCGCTGGAAAAACGTCCGATCAACAACATGGAATGGGCGCTGCTATGTGACGGCGTTGCCAAAGACGACGTTTATGACGTTCTGGCGACCCCGGAAGGGCAGGATCAGGCTCTGGCCAAGTTGGACACCATCAAGGACAGCGTTGTCTGGTGGTCCGCAGGTGCAGATACGCCTCAGTTGCTGGCCGACGGCGAAGTCATCATGGGCTCAACCTACAACGGTCGCCTGTTCAGTGTGATCGAAGAGCAGAAGCAGCCCGTTGCCATGCTGTGGGACGCGCAGGTATTCGATCTGGATGGCTGGATCATTCCCGCCGGTCTGAGCGAAGAGCGCCAACAGCGTGCCTTGGACTACATCATGTTCGCAACAGACACGCAGCGTCTGGCGGATCAGGCCAAGTACATCTCGTACGGCCCGGCACGTGCGTCTTCGGCACCGCTGGTTGGTCAGCACGCTGATCTGGGTATCGACATGGCACCACACATGCCTACTGATCCGGAAAACGCCAAGAACACGTTCCTGTACAACTACGAGTTCTGGGCTGACTACCGCGACGATATCGACGCGAAATTCCAGGCATGGCTGGCAAAATAAGCCGGTTCTGAAAAACATGGCCGGGGCCGCCATTGGCCCCGGCTTACCTAAGACCAAGGGACGCAGATGACTGACGCTACTCAATCCGGTCCGATGCTTGCTGCCGATGGCACGCCGCTGAAGAAATCTCTGGCGCGATCCTTGCGCCGCCGAAAACTTCGGGCTTTGGCTCTGATTGCGCCCTTGCTGCTGTTTGTACTGCTGTCCTTTGTGATACCGATCGTTTCGATGCTGTTCCGCTCGGTTGAGAACGGGATAGTGTCCCAAACGCTTCCCCTTACGGTGGTCGAGTTGCAGAATTGGGATGCCGAAAGCGGAGAGCTACCGGATGAGGCGCTGTATGCGGCCTTTGCCAAAGATATGGTCGCCGCAATTGACGCAAAAGAACATACGAAACTGGGTTCACGCCTGAACTACGAACAGACAGGAATGTCCTCGATGTTCAGGCAATCGGGACGCAAGATCAAACGATTGGACCCAGAAGCTGACGCGCCGTTCAAGGAAAAGCTGATCGAGATTCACGACGGCTGGGGGGATGTGAATACCTGGCGTGTGATCAAGACGCATGCAGTGCCGATCACCAATGGGTACTTCCTGAACGCCGTTGATATGCAGCGCACGCCAGAAGGTGCGCAGGCCCAACCCGAAGATAAACGTATCCTTATCAAGCTGTTCGGGCGGACCTTGTTCATGTCGCTGATTATTACTGGCTCGTGTATTCTGCTCGCCTATCCGATCTCGTACCTGCTGGCCAATCTGCCGATGCGCGTTTCGAACCTGCTGATGATTTTGGTGCTGCTTCCGTTCTGGACCTCGCTGCTGGTGCGGACGTCTGCGTGGAAAGTGATGTTGCAACAGCAAGGGGTGATCAACGAGACGTTGGTCTGGCTGGGGTTTGTTGCCGATGATGCAAGGCTGGTGATCATCAACAACCAATTCGGCACGATCATTGCGATGACGCATATCCTGCTGCCGTTCATGATCCTGCCGATGTATTCGGTCATGCAGACGATCCCGCCGACTTACACTCGCGCGGCGAAATCCATGGGCGCTACGAACTGGACGACCTTCTGGCGGATTTACTTCCCCCAATCCATTCCGGGCATCGGCGCGGGGTCGATCCTCGTGTTCATTCTGGCGATCGGCTACTACATCACGCCCGAGATCGTAGGCGGCACTAAAGGTGTCTTCATCTCGAACCGGATTGCGTATCACATTTCGTCGTCACTCAACTGGGGACTAGCTGCGGCGCTGGGTACAATACTATTGGCGGTCGTTCTTCTACTTTACTGGTGCTACGACAAGATCGTCGGCATTGATAACGTCAAGCTGGGATAAAGAATATGGCTGCACTTACACCAATATCCCGCAAACCGCTGTCGATGGTTCTGCCGACTGTCGCAATCGCTGGAGGATTTCTAGGCATGTTTGTCGGTGCCGGGCAGGACAATGTCCTGTTGGGCATAGTGATCGGTGCTGCACTGATGGCGGGTCTGGCGTGGTTGTATATCAACGTGCTGGACAATGAACGCGTCGCGCGTTGGATCACGATCCTGGGACTTGCTGCGATTGGGTTTTTCTTTGCGGGCATCACGGGCTTAATCGTCGGACTTTTGGCGGGATGGTTTTTTGCGTTCTTCATCTTCTGGCTCTACGAAGGGCGCTATCGCCAAAAATTGCTGCCTTACATGACAGCAGGTCAGGTGTTGTGGCACTATACTTTCCGGGTGATCTGTGGCGCGATCTTCGTGTTCCTGATCACGCCGATCCTTGTGGTTCTGCCCCTGTCGTTCAATGCGCAGGACTTCTTTACCTTTACGCCGGAAATGCTGCGTCTGGACCCTGAGGGTTATTCGCTGAAGCACTACCGTGACTTCTTCACCAACAATGAATGGCAGCGCAGTTTCAAGAACTCGCTGATCATTGCCCCGATTGCGACCATTATCTCGGTCACGTTGGGAACACTGGCGGCGATTGGCCTTAGTCAGTCGCACGTTCCGGGTCGCCGGGCGATCATGGGCATCCTGATTTCACCGATGATCGTGCCGCTGATCATTTCGGCCACCGGTATGTTCTTTTTCTACAGTGACATCGGCCGTTTTCTTGAAGGCTCGCTTGGCATGAACAAGAACTTCGTCGGATATGTCAAAGTTGTGCTGGCCCATGCTGTTCTCGGGATTCCTTTCGTGATCATCACGGTGACCGCGACGTTGGTGGGATTCGATCAGTCACTTACGAGGGCTGCTGCGAATATGGGCGCGGGTCCGGTGCGGACGTTCTTCAAAATCCAGATGCCTCTAATCCTGCCGGGTGTGATTTCGGGTGGACTGTTCGCCTTTATTACTTCGTTTGACGAAGTTGTGGTGGTTCTGTTTGTCGGCTCGGCCAGCCAGAAGACACTGCCGTGGCAGATGTTCACCGGCCTGCGCGAGCAGATCAGCCCGACCATTCTGGCCGTCGCGACCATCCTTGTGGTGATCTCAATCGCGCTGTTGACTACGGTCGAACTGCTGCGCCGCCGGTCAGAACGTCTGCGGGGCCTCAGCCCGGCTTGACGCGACTCAAAAGCTGATTTAGCGATTTCACCATGCACCTCGGTCACGATGGCGTCGTGACGAAACGCGGGGTGCATGGCTCTCGGATCCCGAGGCCGCTCGTCCTGAACGCCGGGACTTGTGGCCGGGCGATGCCAGTCCGGCGTTGAGGAGAGTCAAAGATGAAAGATCTAAACAATCGCCCCGAGTTCTTCACAAGCCACAATGGCGACAAGGCGCCTTTGCCGTTCAGCCGCGCGGAATACGATCGTCGCCTTGCCAGCCTGCGTGCAACAATGACGGCGCG
Source organism: Ruegeria atlantica (assembly GCF_013032505.1). Lineage (GTDB taxonomy): Bacteria > Pseudomonadota > Alphaproteobacteria > Rhodobacterales > Rhodobacteraceae > Ruegeria > Ruegeria atlantica_F. Next base: position 468,020 of record NZ_WQCG01000001.1, on the reverse strand, counting down.
TGATATTCCGGCCGTTTTGCTGACGTCGATGCACAACATCGCATACTACTCAGGCTTCCTGTACTGCTCGTTTGGCCGCCCATACGGTTGTGTTGTGACGCAGGATGCTTGCACGACGGTGTCGGCGAATATCGACGCCGGGCAACCGTGGCGACGGTCGGTTGAAGAGAACGTGATCTACACCGATTGGAAGCGGAACAACTACTGGCGTGCAGTGGCCAACCTGATCGGGTCGGCGCGTCGCGTCGGCATTGAAGGTGATCATTTGACACTAGCGATGCGTGACACTGCGGTGGACATGTTGGGCGCACCTGAACTGGTCGACATTGCGCCTGACACGATGGCTGCGCGGATGGTGAAATCGGCTGAAGAGATCGAACTGATCAAGGGTGGTGCGCGGACAGCAGACGTAGGCGGCGCGGCCATTCATGCAGCGATCCGCGAAGGTGCGACCGAGATCGAGATCGCAATGGCAGGCCGCGACGCAATGGAAGCCGAGATTGCGCGTGCTTATCCCGACGCCGAATACCGCGATACCTGGGTCTGGTTTCAGTCCGGCCTGAACACCGATGGTGCGCATAACCCCGTCACCAAGCGGGCGCTGGAAAAGGGCGATATCCTGTCTCTGAACACCTTCCCGATGATCTCGGGCTACTACACCGCTCTGGAACGGACCCTTTTCTTGGGTGAGCCGGATGCTGAAAGCCTGCGTATTTGGAAGGCCAATGTTGCTGCGCATGAGCTGGGCCTGAGCTTGATCAAGCCGGGTGCGACCTGTTCCGGAATCTGTGAAGAGATCAACCGCTTCTTCGCCGACGAAGGCCTGCTGCAGTACCGTTCATTCGGATACGGCCATTCTTTCGGGATCCTCAGTCACTATTACGGGCGCGAAGCGGGGCTGGAGCTGCGCGAGGATATCGATACGGTTCTGGAACCGGGCATGGTCGTTTCAATTGAGCCGATGCTGTGGATTCCAGAAGGTCAGAAGGGTGCAGGCGGATACCGGGAACACGATATTTTGGTGGTCGAGGAAACCGGCGCTGAGAACATCACTGGCTTCCCCTACGGCCCTGAACACAACACGATCAGTGCATGATCTATTCGGCAGGAAGGGCGCTTAGCCCTTCTTGCCACGTTCGTGAAAAATGAATCCGATGAAGTTCAACAGAACCTGCGCTGCCAGAATCTGCGTGCTCTCGGTCGGGTCGTAGTTCGGAGCTACTTCGACAAGGTCAATTCCAACCACCTCTCCGCGTTTCGCAAGCCCCTGAATGATCTCTAGGACATCATAGTACTGGAACCCGCCGTGGCTGGGCGTTCCGGTGCCAGAGGCGATAGAAGGGCAGAACGCGTCAATATCAATCGTCACATAGTACCGTGCGCCCTCGGGGATGCGCGCCAGAACGCCATTAGTACCAAGCTTGCGCACCTGTCGCACGGACAGAATGTCAGACCCACGGGCGCGGGCGTCCTCATACCCTTCTTTGGCTGTTGATGACACGTTCCGGATGCCCAGTTGTGTCATGCCTGAAACGTAAGGCTTTTCAATCGCGCGTCGCATGGGGTTGCCGTGTCCCGCGGTCACGCCGTGGCGTTCGTCTACGAAGTCCAGATGTGCATCGATCTGAACAACGTGGATGGGTCCGTTTTTTTCGCAATCTTTCTCGAAAGCGTTGATACACGGGATGTTGACCGAGTGATCTCCGCCGATGGTAACGGGCAGGGCGCCCGCGTTCAGCATCTTTTCCACACCGAATTGAATGTTTGCGTGGCTTTCTTCGGTTTTGGTGTGAATGATATCCGCATCGCCGATATCGACCATCCGGACCGAGGCATCTAGGTAAGTGGCATCATCCTCGTGATCATACGCGCCTGCGTGCCCAAAGCTGAACAGGGTCGACGCCTCTCGCACCGCCCTTGGGCCGAAACGGGCGCCCGAGCGCCATTGCGTGCCAAAATCAAAAGGGGCTCCCATGATGGCGACGTCGGCTTCGATTTTGTCCCAATCCATGACATACGGAGCCTTGCCAAAAGTCGAAATGCCCACAAACGGAAGGTTGAGGCGGCCGCCAGAATATCCATGAGACGTCATTACAAGAATCCTGTTTTTTGTTTTCCCAGCGCAGCTTAATCGGGGCTTCTAATTCTGAATAGGCATAACGCAATGCTTATTGCCCAAGCACGGACTTGATTGTCCGCCTCACCGGTGTGTATCTGGCGTAACCGCTTGAAAGGAAACGCCGTGGGACGTCAGGAACTGCCACCAAAAACGGGTGCCTTTTTTATTAACCTAGATCGGGTCCCGGCACGCTGTGATTTCATGGAGGCGCAGTTTGAACATAGTGGCCTAGCGGGTGCCACCCGGTTCAGCGCGACAGACGCACAGCAAAGTGGCGCGCTGGATGCCAATGGCTATGCTCCTGGTACCGGCAGCCGGTGGGGTTTGCGGCGAAGCGAAATCGCTTGTTTCGAAAGCCATCGTGCTGTTTGGCAAACGGCCGTGGATCAAAACCTGAATGCTGTGGCTGTTTTCGAAGATGACGTCGAAATGTCTTCTCAGGCAGGGTTTGTAATCTCAGCTTTGTTGGAAGACCCAGATGCCTTTGACATGGTCAAACTGGACTATTCTCCCAAATCCCTTCGTTTTGGGCCTGAGGCCCGTATCGCGGGCGTAAACGTTCGGCCCATGCTAGAGATGGCGCCAAGTGCTGCGGCTTACGTGCTGTCGCAGCGGGCCTGCCAAAAACTGCTGTCTTGGTCCGAAAGATATTCTGATCACCTTGACGACTTCGTTTCAATTCCGCGTCCGGATTGGCGGATGTATCAGTGTTTTCCAGCAGTTGGGGTGCAGATGATATGGTCGAAACAACAGGATCAGACGGTCGAAGAGGTAAAAGTCAGCGAGCGATCACAGGACGTAAAAACCAACTCTGAACTGGACAAAGGGCCGCTTTGGTTCCGTCTTCGACGAGAGCTAAAGGCCACTGGACGTAAGCTGTATTGGCGTTTTGGCGGCCAAACGCGGTTGCTGGAGCAGGGGGGATACGTAGGTTTCATTCCCTGTACCGACGATCTGAGCGTTTGAATTCAAGTCACAGTAAGACCACCTGAATGGTCGCTGCACGCCGCGTTCGCGTCATAAGCGTTAACAAAACTGTCAATATGATATAACCTCGTGACGTTAGTGGTGTGTAACGTTTGGGTTTTGTGTCGTGGGGCAGACTATTTACGAAAAATACGGTGGCTTCAAAACGATCTCTCGGGTCGTTATGACGTTCTACGAAATGGCGTTGGAGTCTGATCAGATCGGCGGCCACTTCGAAGACATAGACATGCCCCGATTGATCGATCATCAAACCAAGTTCGTTTCCTCTTTGGTTGGCGGGCCCGCGTCCTTTAGCGATGACAGAATTGAGGCCGTCCATCGTCATCTGAAAATCTCTCACGCCGATTTTGACGAAATGGCCGCGCTCTTTAGTGAGGCCCTTTCGATGCATGGTATGGAAGACGCACATATAAAGATTGCCCTTAATGCCATTGAGTCCAAGCGGGCAATAATCGTGGCGCGCGACGCCGCATGAGTATCCTGGCGATAAATGAACAGTTGCTGCGTGCGATCGGCGTGGGTGTCGCCGTTGTGCGGGCGTCGGATTTGGGTTTCGTGTTCCACAACGGTCCGTTTACCGAATGGTTCGGCGCGCCGACCGAAGGTCAGACCCTTTTGGACTATTTCCCTGATCTTGATCCAAAAGAGCTTGAGGACGTCAAACAATCGGGCTTGCGCTATTCGGTTGAATTGCAAGTCAAACCCAAGCGCCGAACGCTAATTTTCGCCGTCGCAGTTTCATTGGCCAGTGGCCTGTCCGAGCAAGTGCTGGTGGTGGAGTTTCAGAACATAACTCGCATTCGCGAGCTTGAGAGCATGATCGACAGCTATTCGACCATGGTCGAGCGTAACACGCGCGAATTGGAACGCGAGAAAGAGCGTGTCGAACGGTTGTTGTTGAACCTCATGCCGCGCGCTGTGTACGAGGAATTCAAAACCTTCGGTGTCGTCACCCCGCAGCTGTACGATCAAGTATCGGTCGTGATGCTGGATTTTGTGGGTTTTACGGATTTCGCGGCCAAGACCGACCCGACCGTTACGCTCAGCGAATTGAACGACATCTTCACGGCTTTCGATAGAATCGTCGAACAATACGGTTGCGAACGGATCAAGACCATCGGCGACGCTTATTTGGCTGTCTCGGGTATGCCGGATGCCACGCCGGACCACGCAACGGCAGTCGCCCATTGTGCGGTCCGGTTCCTTCGTTATCTCGAACGGCGCAACGAAAGCCATCCGCATAAATGGCAGGCCCGGATCGGTCTGGGTATGGGGCCTGCGGTCGGTTCGGTCGTGGGTATTCAGAAATACGTTTACGATGTGTTTGGCCCGGCGGTGAACATTGCCTCACGTCTGCAAGTCTTTGCGAATCCGATGAATATCGTTGCCCCGGAAGAGATGAAATATGCCCTGATCGACGAGTTTCAGGTGTCCGATCTGGGTCCGGTTGATATCAAGGGCATGGGGTCGATGGACCTGATCAATGTCACGTCGGGTCTCAGCGCGCCTGCACCACGACCGATGTTTTAACTGCGTTCAGTCGTCCTGCGGCACCAGTCCCAAGCCCCGCAAATAAATACCGATTCCGCTTTCCAGTAGATCCTCTGGCGGGAATGGTGAACTTGCACCAGTGTTGCGTGCATAAAGCTCAACAACGCCGTGGCTCATGGCCCAGATATGGGCACTAAACATCGACGCCGGAGGTCGCTTTTCCGGCGGGATATGCTGGGAAAGATCACCAGCTGCCTTTTCCAGCACGCTTTTGGCCCTGTTCGCAGCCAGAGCCAATTCGGGCGTTCGGTTTACGGATATCCCGCTTTCAAACATGGCGATGTAGTGGCCAGGGTGTTTGCGGGCAAAAGCCAGATAAGCCCGACCCGTCGCCTCAAAAGCAGCTAGAGCCGAGGGTTGGCCCGTGTCATAAGCGTATTGCATTAGGTCCGCGAACATTTCGAACCCCTGACGCGCCGCCTCGGCGATCAGATCCTCGCGCCCTTGAAAATGCCTATAAACCGCGGCCGGTGTTACGCCTGCAGTTTTTGCGGCCTCGGACAGAGTAAAGCCGGTCGGGCCCTTTTCTTCGACAAGCGACAGGGCGGCCTCGATCAGGGCTTGCTTGAGATTGCCGTGGTGATACCCGCGTTTCGCCATGCCTGTGTCACGAGCCTTTTTGTTTAAGCCTTGGGGAACCAAGACATAATCCACGCATACCGGTTCGTCCAACACTTGCCGGCGATAGAGCGCGAAATTGTCATCACGCGTCCCAAACCTCGGGCCCGCCGCAGATCAGGGGGTCGATCTTGCCGATAGCTTTTTTGTTTTTCTCATCGTAGTCCAGCGCGTTCAGAACGGTTCGAATGGCCGCAATTCGGGCGCGTTTCTTGTCATCTGACCGAACAATGGTCCAAGGGCAATGATCTGTGTGGCTGCGGGTCAGAGTCTCTGAGATCGACTGCGTATATTCGTCCCATTTGCTGAGCCCTGCAACGTCGATTGGGCTGAGTTTCCATTGTTTTAGCGGGTCAGTCTCACGTGACAAGAACCGGTTCAACTGTTCCGCGCGTCCAACGTTTAGCCAGAACTTGAACAGTTGAATCCCGTCGTTTACCAACCCTGTTTCCAGCGGCAGAACCTGTCGGAAAAACCGCTCGCGTTCTTCGGGTTCGCAAAAGCCAAAGACATTTTCAACCACCCCGCGGTTGTACCAGCTACGGTCGAAGAACACGATTTCTCCGGCCGCAGGCAGGTGTTGTATGTAACGCTGAAAATACCACTGGCTGCGTTCGGTATCAGAGGGTTTGCTCAGCGCCACGTTGCGGGCACCGCGCGGATTGAGGTTCTCGCGAAAGCGTTTAATGGTACCGCCTTTACCCGCAGCATCGCGGCCTTCGAAAATGATCGCGATGCGTTGGTTTGTTTCCTTGACCCAGGATTGCATTTTGACCAGCTCGATCTGGAGCAATTCCATCTCTTTGTCGTAATCCTTACGCTTCATGCGTTCTTCGTAAGGATAGGTCGGGTTCAGGATGTCGTCTTTCTTAGCTTTTTCAATGGCCGACCGCACGTCTTTCGGGGCTTCCTTGCGGAAGTATTTCTCAATGGAACCTTTGTCCGAACGTGCCATACGCTACCTCGCCATAAAATCCATATCCTACTATGGATTAGCTGGCGGTTTAACGCAAACCTGCACGCTCAGCAGCGCGGTCGATTGCTGATGCAACTTCGGGTGCGGCCACGACCTGTGGCATGTGACCAATCCCTGGAAGTTCGATTAGCTCGGCATTGGGGATCTGGTCAATCAGCTGTTCGGCGTGCCATGCGAAACTGACAGTTGTATCAGCCGTTCCATGAACGACTTCTGTCGGCACAGAAATCTCGCCGTAACGGGGCTGCAGCGCGCGCACTTCGTCCAGCAGGTTTGCTCGCTGCTTGGCATTGGCGTGCATCGAAGCACGCCGCATCGTCAGGCCGGGGCCGAAGTGCTGTGAATATCCTTCCGGCGCAACCTGAGGGGCAAAGACCTTGTCTAACGCTTTTTCCACGTACCATTCGGGGACAAACGCGGTGATCAGGGGCAGGGCAAGAGTGTTGCCTGCCGGGGTTGACGCAAGCTTGTTGAAGCCATCCAGCGGCGTCTCCCACGGGATTGCAGCTGGTGCGATCAGGACAAGGGCGGATATGTTTTCGGGCCGCGTGACGGCCCAAGCCAGCGACACGGACCCGCCATAGCTTTGTCCCGCAACAATGGGTCTATCGGCCCCTAGTTGGGCTGCAGCCTTTTGCAGGATTAGCGCTTGTTCCTCAATGGTTTCGCCGTTTGGGTTGAAGCTGTCACTATAGCCCAGTCCGGGGCGGTCGAACACGATCACACGGAAGTTTTTGGCCAGAATTGGCGCAAGGGCAAACGTCATGTCGCGGGTGTTGCCGCTGGACCCGTGGATCAGAACCACATCGGGACCTTCGCCCATGACCACCGCATGTACGGCGACCCCGTCAACCATGACCAATTCACCCTCAGGGGGGAAGTTGGCCTCGGCCGCCGCTTCGTTGTGAGCTGCGCGCCAGAAGGCCAGCAGGGTCAGGCCCGATAAGACGAGGCCAAGGAATATGAGAGCTTTAATGACCAATGTTTTCCATGTTGAACGGGGTGGACTGGTAAATCTCATTGATCCAGTTGCCATAAAGCAGATGCGCGTGGCTGCGCCACCGGTTCTGTGGCGGCTGCGACGGATCATCGTCTGGATAATAATTCATCGGCACGTTGATGGGGGTCCCGTTCGAGACATCGCGGTCATATTCCTGCTTCAACGTATCGCTGTCATATTCGAAATGGTTGAAGATATAGATCGCGCGATGCGCGCGGTCTTCGACCAAACAAGGACCAACCTCTTCGCTGCCCAGAAGCGTCGTCAGACCGGGTGCGTCGTTGATCTCAGTTTGTTTCATTTCCGTCCACCGGCTGACCGGTATGACGCAATCGTCTGAAAAGCCGCGTAAAAACGGGGATGCAGGGACCAGGTTCTGATGTCGGAAACAACCAAAGGCCTTGGCGTCCAGCATGTGCTTTCGAACGCCGTGGAAATGGTTGATCATCGCCATCCCGCCCCAGCAGACACCAAAGGTGGAATGCACATTTGTCTGCGTCCACTCAAAGACTTCGGTCATTTCGTCCCAATAGGTGACGTCATCGAATTCCAAATGTTCGATCGGCGCGCCGGTGATGATCAGGCCGTCGAACTTCTGATCCTTCACCTCTTGGAAGGGTTGATAGAACTCGGCCATATGATCGGCGGCGGTGTTCTTCGTGCGATGTTCCGTCATGCGGATAAGCGACAGGTCGATCTGCAGCGGAGTCGCACCAATCAGACGCGCAAACTGGTTTTCAGTCTGAATCTTCTTGGGCATCAGATTCAACAACCCGATCCGCAAAGGACGGATGTCCTGACGCATCGCCTGATCCGCTGCCATGACCATGACGCCCTCTTTGGTGAGAACGTCGTAAGCAGGTAGGTCGGAAGGGATCTTGATCGGCATCAGGTGCAAGCCTTTGGAGTTATTGTGTAGAGGCGGTAATTAAGCCCGGTTTGCCCGGGTCTCAAGGGTGCGTTCGATCAACTCATCGAAATCACCGGCATCGCGGACCTTGTTCATGTCGTCAGCAGTGACCGCGACACCCCAATTGTCCGCCATGGCCTGATAGCGCGGCTGGCGGTGCGCCAATGCGCGGGCATAGGTCCAGCGGATAAAGGCGTCCGGGTCGACGTCTTCGGGCGCATAACCATGTTCGGCGAGGTATTCGTCCCACACCCGGGTCAGAAACTCGGGCTGATAAGACATCGGCTTTGGTGCCTTGTCGAAACGGCGGATCAGTTCGGCTGTGTGATCTTCATCGCCTTTAATCCAGATCATAAGGGTTTGCCGGGACAGCTCGGACAGGACGTGATCTGCAGGGTCCTCAGGATCGACCCACTCGCAGATAGACCCACCGGTATCGCAAATGAAGTTTGGATACTGATAAAGGCGTTTGGCGCGGTCGATGAAATACTCGGTATCCAGCAGAGCGTGGATTTCAGCCAGGCGAAACTGCTCTTGCCGCCGTCGATATTCCGTCAGTTCAAGCCCGCCCAGTTCGGGGTTGCCCGGTTTGCCCAGATAGGTGGCGACCGGCGTCAGATTTTCGAATGAGATGTTCGAGCCGATATAGATCGAATCCGACAGCAGGAGGTCGCGCAGGAAAGGCACCTTCATCGCCTCAGCCTTGGCATTGTCGATGATGTATTCACCCATGTATCGGGTGCCGATGCGGTAATCGATCGAGTAGTGAAACCAGTCTCCGGAGTCGCGTAGAACGTTTGACACATAGGTCTTGCCCAGCCCCGACATGCCGAAGAACAGCACTTTTTTCCGGGCCGCTTCGCGCCAGTCCATTGCCGAGCTGTAGATCATTGTCCGCTGTCCCTTTTTCTGACCTAGCTAAAACGGGCAGGGGGCGGCGTCAATCACGTGAGCGGGACCAGTTCAGAATCAGTAGTCCGACCGCCAGCACTGCAAATCCCAGAAAGGCCTGCGATGGTAAGGCTTCGTCGCGTATCACAGTGCCCAGTACGTTGGCCACGGGCGGAATGACAAGCGGCACCAACATCAAGTTTCCAGCACCCGCCATCGCAAGAACGCGGTAGTAAAGCAAATACGCCCCGGCGGTCGCGATCAGGGCGTATTAAGCAATCGCCACCCATGTGATCGCTGGCAGGTTCAAAGGAGGGAGCGCGCCGATTGTCAGCGAAACAGGCAAAATCAGATTGGTCGAACCAATCAGCATGCCAGCGGCCGCAACAATGGGGGACAGTCCTGACAACTGTATTCTAGCCCATGCACCCGCGAAGGCGTATGAAACAGTGGCGGTGATAACGGCCAGCTGAGCGACGCTTTGAGGGTCGAAGGTTGCGAAATTCGTAAGTCCAATTGCAATTGCAACGCCCAGAAAACCCAGACCGACACCCACACCGCGCGCGAGGGTCGGCCGTTCATCCTTGAAAAAGATGGCGGCGATCAGAACGCCAAAAATGGCGGTTGCGGCATTCAAGATCGATGTCAGACCGGTCTCGATATAGAGCTGCCCCCAAGCCATACGTGAAGTGGGATTGCATTATTTAACAATCCCACCTTCAGAAACGCGCTCCAGACGCGCGGACTGGTTGGAACGCTCAGCTTTTTGACCCAAACTACGATCCACAGCGCCAGCATCGCCCAGCAAACACGATGCAGAACCGAAGTCATGACCGGGATCGCGTCCGGGGCAACTCGGATTTTGATAAAGGATGCGCCCCAGATTTTCCCAGGGTAAAAGTTCGGTCCAAGCCATTGGTGAGAGATGTTTTTGAGGTTCCATGGCCCTTCTTGCATTCCCAAAGGCGTTGTTCGACAGGAAAATTGAGCAAAGAAAAACCCCGCCAAAAATGGCGGGGCTTTGGTTTGGATATCCCTAAGAGGATCAGTTCAGCGTATAAGTGAGCTGCAGACCGACACTCCACGCCGAGTTGCCCGAGAATTGGCCACCTGTGGTGGTGGTCGCATCTCCGATGTCGGTGTAGCGGATGCCACCCGAAATCTGCGCCTGCTCAAACGTGTATGTACCGCCTACGCCAAGGCTCCAGAACCCGTCGGTTGGGCCGAGGTTGGAGACTGCAGAACCCGAGGACGTTTCATAGCCCGCAGAAATTGCGCCAGAAAACTCTTCGGTGAACTTGTAGCCAAGACCAAGAGTGTACGTGAACGTGTCGTCCGCGTAGTCAACCAGGTTCTGTTGTGCAGCGGCGGTATAAACCGGCGGTGCCAGAACTGTCTGCGGCCAGTCAACCCAGCGGATCGATCCAAACAGCAGCGTTTTAGGCGCGACACCGGTCTGGAAGTCCAGATTCACCGATTGAGGAGTCACAACTTCTGTTTCGGTTTCCGACGTCACGAGCGGTGCAGGGACGGGCGGTGGTCTCCGGTTAATGGACTCTGTCGAGTCGAAATCATGTGTGATTTTCGAATTGTAGGTCAGTGCGACACGTGCCGCGATGTCCGGGCGTTCCCACGCGACACCGACGACGTAACCGAAATCAACCTCAGAGCCGGACTCGAATTCGTACCCGGCAACGACCGGTACAGCCACGGTTGCTTTGGCCCGCTGAGCGCGGATACCACCGATGGCGCTGAAGCCTCCATCGAATTTATAGCGTACCAGGGCGGTGATTGCGTCAACATCCGCCTTTGCGCGCAATACGTCTGTGCGACCACCAAAACCGGCCAATGGGTTCTGCGACAAAGGATAGTTCGATGGATATTCGACATCTGCGCCGTAGGGTTCGTCGTAGATGATCGCGAAATCCAGTTGGTCGGTAAACGAATGTTTGTACGCCAGATGTGGCGTCCAGAAACTATTGGCGATGTTTCCGGAATCGACGCCATTCTGCTCGCCGCTCACGTCAGGGTTTGCATACCCCAAACGGAACTGTACGACAGAGCCTTCCTCAAACAGAATGTTGACGCCCTGACCGCTACGATCAAGTCCGCCAGCGTAAGCCCCAGTCGCGCCAACGCATACCGCGCACGCCTGTAGAAGCGCTTTTTTCATTAGTTCCTCCCTCTAGGTCTCCTGAAGGTCAGTGCCTGTGAATGTGTGGTGCGGGACCGACCTGCATTGTGGTGCTCGATACTTTCTTAAGGTTTACTTTATCGTCAACTGGTGACCGTGCGTTACTTGAGTTGAGTGTCCCGTGGGAGTGTTGCCAAACTGTTACGATTCTCGGCGTGAACGTTCAAAAAGATGCCGCAAAAGATTACGCCCGCGCCCAACAAGGTCCAGTGATCCAGTGGTTCGTGATACAAAACCATGCCGACGACTGCGATTGTGGGCAGGCGGGCAAAGTCAAATGGTACCACTACCGTTGCCGGGGCAATCGCCAGCGCATTTGTAATGCAGTAATGCGCCAGAAGTCCGGCCAAACCCACCAACAGCAGAAACGGCGCCGTGCTAGCCGAGGGCAAAGTAATCTGACCGTCGATGCCGGACGCGATTAACCCTAGCGCAGCTTGCATAACCGTCAGCCAGAACATGATGCACCCTATGCTGGCAAAGCGGGTGAGGGACTTTGTCGATATCGTTGTTAAGGCAAAGAAAATAGCAGAAAGAGCGGCGGTCGCGACACCGGCATTAAGCGGTACAGCGCCCGGGCGCGCAACCAGCAGAATTCCTGCAAAACCGATTAATGCGGACATCATGCGAACAGTCGTCAGGCGCTCTTTCAATAAAAGCGGAGACAGCAGGATGACCCATATGGGCTGCGTGAATTCCAGCGCAAAAACCTGTGCCAAAGGAATAACGCCAACCGCGTAGAACCACAGGTTCTGCCCTGTAAAATGTAGCACATTCCGGATCCCATGAAGACCAATCCGTTCGGTCGACACCTGATGCCACTTTCGCGTCAGGGTCAGAATCAAAGCGACAACGCAGATTCCCACGAGGCTGCGGTAGAACATGATCTCGAAAGTATCATGCGTCACGCTTAGTTCGCGGCCTGCGATTGCCATGGACGAGAAAGAGGCAATCGCCCCGGTCATCCAGAGCGCAGCTTTGCCAATCTGTGGTTTGGCGTTGTCCATTTCGGTGCCTGCAGACCTCTCGCTGTATCAAATTGATAAATATAGAACTTTGGTACGCTTGAAACACAAAAAAAGCCGGGACAAAGCCCGGCTTTTTTTGTCATTCCCACTCGATGGTTCCGGGTGGTTTTGATGTGATGTCATAAGTACATCTGTTGATGCCTTTGACTTCGTTGATGATGCGTGTGGCCGTTTCGCCAAGAAATTCATGGCTGAACGGATAATAGTCGGCGGTCATGCCATCCACAGACGTCACGGCGCGCAGCGCGCAGGCGTAGTCATACGTGCGCCCGTCGCCCATGACGCCAACAGTGCGCACAGGCAGGATGGCAACAAAGGCTTGCCAGATGTCATCATACAGACCGTGCTTGCGAATCTGGTCAATATAGACTGCATCCGCTTCGCGCAGGATATCCAGCTTTTCACGGGTGATCTCACCGGGGCAGCGAATCGCCAGTCCGGGGCCCGGGAAGGGGTGACGGCCGATAAAGCTCTGCGGCAGGCCCAGTTCGCGACCCAGCGCGCGGACCTCGTCCTTGAATAGCTCGCGTAGGGGTTCAACCAGTTTCAGACCCATCTTTTCCGGCAGGCCGCCGACGTTGTGGTGGGACTTGATCGTGACCGAGGGGCCGCCCGAGAAGGACACCGATTCAATGACGTCCGGATACAGTGTGCCTTGGGCGAGGAATTCGGCTCCGTCGATTGTGTCAGCGTGTTTCTGGAACACGTCGATGAACAGCCTGCCGATGATCTTGCGCTTGGTCTCCGGGTCGCTTTGACCTTCCAGCTCACCCAGGAACAGATCGCTTTCATCCGCATGGATCAGTTGAATGTTGTAGTTGTCGCGGAACATGCCGACGACTTCCTCGGCCTCGTTCTTGCGCAGCAGCCCGTGGTCGACGAAGACACAGGTCAACTGATCGCCGATCGCCTCGTGAATCAGAATCGCCGCGACCGAGCTGTCGACGCCGCCCGACAGACCGCAGATCACTTTCTTATCGCCGACCTGCTCGCGGATCTTTTCAATCATCTGTTCGCGATAGGCGCCCATCGTCCAATCACCCTTGAAGCCGGCGAGTTTGACGAAGTTCTCATACAGCTTCGCGCCTTTGGGGGTGTGGTGCACCTCGGGGTGGAACTGAACCGCATAGAAATGACGCGTGCTGTCCGCCGTAATCGCGAAAGGCGCATTGGGAGAGGTGCCAAAGACGTCAAACCCGGGCGCGATTTCGCTGACGTGGTCGCCGTGGCTCATCCAGACTTGCTCGTCGCCATCCGCAAACCAACCATCCAGAATATCCAGCTTTGCCTGCGGGGTAACAAATGCACGCCCAAACTCTGCCGTGCCGTGCCCGCTTTCAACCTTGCCGCCCAGTTGATGCATCATCACTTGCTGGCCGTAGCAGATACCCAGGATCGGCACGCCGTAGTCAAAGATCTCTTGCGGTGCTCGTGGCGACCCCTCGCGCGTCACGCTGTCCGGACCGCCCGAGAATATCACGGCTTTGGGGGCCATTTCCCGAACGAAGTCCATCGTGACGTTCTGATAGGGGTGGATTTCGCAATAGACATTCAGCTCTCGCAGGCGGCGGGCAATAAGCTGCGTAACCTGGCTGCCGAAGTCGATGATCAGAAGGCGGTCATGGGTGTCTTGGGTCATGGTTGGCTATTAGGTTGCAAGCCTTGCATGTGCAAGCGCTATGACGTCATTTGTGCAATTGTGCCTCAGGATTAAACAGAAAGGCCGCGAGATGTCCGAGATTGAGTTTCGCCGCGCCAGTGCTGCTGACACCGAAGCCGTCACTGATTGCATTGCAGCGGCCTATTCAGATGCGATGCGCGATATTCCTGATCTGCCCGACGTTACGGACGGAGTTGGTGACGATATCACCGCGCATCAGGCTTGGGTTGCCACGATGGATGAGGGCATCGTCGGGTTCATTGTTTTTGACCAAGTTGATTCTGCGATGATGATCTTTAATCTCGCCGTATCGCCAAAGGCACAAGGTGCAGGGTTGGCGAGGCGGTTGATCACAATAGCTGAACAGGAAGCCAAGGATTCGGGCGTCGCAATCCTCAGGCTGCGGACGCATAAATCAATGCGGAGAACATTGTCCATGTACCTACATTTGGGCTGGGGCGAGAAAGAGATGAGCGGGAACACCATTCTGATGGAGAAAGAACTTTCCTGACCGGGGCAATTGTCTGACGGTTTTGGTTCCTTTGGATGTCGCTTTTCCCCCTATAGCGCCGTTAATTAGATGCTGTGCATCAAATGCTTCCTGTAACAAACTGACCAAACCAACCAATAGACGGGATCTTCTCATGGCAGAGGCAAACACCCGGCGTCGGGCAAGAGGTGGCGGTGGCGCCGCCCGCCGGGCCGAACGCACCGCGGTACGCATCGAAACCGCGAAGTATATCGAACGGAATATTCCGAACTTCGAGGTTCTCAACGAGGAAGCGTTGGAAATCATCGAAACCAACGCAGAAACCATTCTGGCCGAAGTTGGGGTTAACTTTGTCGATAACCCCGCAGCCCTGAAGCGTTGGAAAGATGCCGGTGCCGATGTAGATGGCGAGCGCGTCCGCATTCCGCGTGGTCTGGCCCGCCAGTTGATCAAAACTGCGCCCAGCGAGTTCACGCAGCACGCGCGCAACCCTGAGAAATCGGTGGTTATTGGTGGCCGCAATCTTGTTCTGGCCCCGGTATACGGACCTCCGTTTGTCCGGGATGCACAAGGTGGTCGTCGCTACGCGACAATGGACGATTTCAACAAGTTTGTGAAACTCGCCTATATGTCTAAGTGGCTGCACCACTCTGGAGGAACAGTGTGCGAACCCACCGACGTACCAGTGAACAAGCGTCACCTGGATATGCTGATGGCGCACATGACCCTTTCGGACAAGCCGTTCATGGGCTCGGTCACCGATCCCAGCCGCGCGCAGGATTCGGTTGAGATGTGCGAGATCCTGTTCGGCAAGGAGTTCGTTCAGGAAAACACGGTGATGACCTCGCTGACCAACATCAACTCGCCGATGACTTTCGACGACGTGATGATGGGCGCGCTGGAGGTTTATGCGAAGAACAATCAGGCCTGCATCATCTCGCCCTTTATCGTGGGCGGTGCGATGGCGCCGGTTTCGATTGCAGGCACATTGACACAGGTTCTGGCCGAAGTTCTGGCTGGTGTCGCGTATAGTCAGATCATTCGTCCGGGTGCGCCTGCAATCTTTGGTGCTTTCGTATCGTCGATCGACATGAATTCGGGCGCTCCGACCTTTGGTACGCCCGAGGCGTCTATGGTCACTTATGGTGCGGGCCAGCTGGCGCGTCGCCTGGGCCTGCCGTTCCGCTCGGCCGGGTCGTTCTGCGGTTCGAAACTGCCGGACGCACAGGCAGCCTATGAGACCGCGAACTCTCTGAACATGGGTCTGATGGCGGGCGTGAACTTCATGCTGCACTCATGCGGTTGGCTCGAAGGCGGTCTGGTTGCTGACTTCGAAAAATTCGTCATGGATGCCGACCAGTTAGGTGTTCTTCACGGCCTGGCCAAAGGCGTGGCCTATGACGAGAATGCCCAGGCGATGGACGCGATCCGCGAGGTTGGTCCGGGAGGCCACTATCTGGGCTGCGCTCATACACAGGCAAATTTCAAGGACGCGTTCTGGAAATCCGAGGTTCTGGACTACAAACCCTTCGAAACCTGGGAAGACGAAGGCGGGCGCGATACGCGCCAATTGGCCACGTCGCGGGTCGAACATCTGCTGGCCAACTACCAGCAACCCCAACTCGACCCGGAACTCAATGCCGCACTGAACGAATACGTGGCGGAAAAGAAAGCATCCATGCCGGATGCCTTCACCTGATCATTGATACTGCGAGGCGCGGCTGGCTTTGAACAGTTGCGCCTCGCCCAACAGCGCGATCAACAGATCCAGATGACGGACCAGCGAATAGGCGGCGTCTTCGGCCAGCCTTTGTGCGTTAACCTCTTTTTCCATTTCCAACAAACGAACCAGTGCAGACCCTGTACCGGGCAGTGAGCCGTATCCCAAAACGCGTTGCAGGTGCCGGTCCCGATCATAGTCCTGCGCCCCAAACTTTGCAGCCCGGGCCAGCAGGCGTGGGCGGCGGAGCGTTGTAATCATGGTCATCAGGTCCTGCATTTCGGTGTTCCCTTGGTTGAACAGAAGATAGTCATTTGTCACACAACCTAAGCGAGTGTTGCCTTGTGAGGGTTCCCTCCGAACTCTGACTTCATGAGTGTTTATGATTTTGAATCAAATCTGGTTGTTGTCTCTCCCGGTTAACGAACGAGTAACGAAAGCGGCTCTAGTTAGGATTGGTTAACGCATTCACCGGGGGCGATTGAGAACAGATTGTTTTGTCGACGAGGGCAAGTAACTATGCAAGAAAATATGGCTTTCACCATTCCGGCGTGGGTGCCTGAAGGGGCTCAGAGGTACCTGGCGCATACCGAAACCGGTCAATCAATCCGCGATATCGCGCGGTCAGTGGGATGCCATGCGTCAACCATACTCAGACAAATCCGACGCATCGAGATGCGCCGGGACGATCCGTTGGTGGATGCCGCGTTGCAGTCGTTGGCAAAAGAACATTTCTCGGATCCGCAGGGGCGTTCCGGGTCCTTGAGCGAACCTTTGGGGTTGCAGGCCGAGGATACGGCAACCAAAAACGAAGACTTTAACCGCGAGGCGCTGCGCATACTACGCCGCCTTTGTGAAACCGGGGCTGTTCTGGCTGTAGCGGAAGAGATGGACAAGGCCGTAGTCGTCCGCGACACCGGAGTCAGTGGGACCACAAGAACTGCAGTTGTGGAATGCACTAT
Organism: Ruegeria atlantica; assembly: GCF_013032505.1. Lineage (GTDB taxonomy): Bacteria > Pseudomonadota > Alphaproteobacteria > Rhodobacterales > Rhodobacteraceae > Ruegeria > Ruegeria atlantica_F. The sequence goes on along the minus strand of NZ_WQCG01000001.1, from coordinate 450,914 downwards.
TGCGCAAGCGTTGGCGCTGAATGACTGGATCTCTTGCGATAATCCAGGACGTATTTCTCGCTATCGTATTTCATCATCCGGGCGGTCGGCGCTAAGTCAACTGATAGCCGAGGCCGAGAACAAAGCACGCGCCAGAAACGAGTTCGGGATGGCCGAGGCACAATCTCCGTTTCAGCCGCAAGGCAATAACAGGCAGGACAAGTCAGCGAGACGCATTCGTTACAGCGCGGCCGAAAGCCCACTAATTGCGCTGGCACGCAGGCGGGACAAGGACGGAAAACACTTTCTGGACGAATCTCTGGTCGGTGCCGGCGAACGCCTGCGCGAAGACTTTGAGCTGTCGCAGATAGGTCCGAAGGTCGCGCAAAACTGGGATCACTTTTTGACCGCGGGTGGACGGGGAAGTTTCTCAAACGGTAGGTATGATGGGCAGGGGTCGTCAGATGCGCGCGCTCGGGTCGAACGGGCACTGTCGGATCTGGGGCCGGGGTTGAGCGATGTTGCGTTGCGATGCTGTTGCTATCTTGAAGGGCTGGAATTGGCCGAAAAACGAATGGGCTGGTCGGCGCGTTCCGGAAAGATCGTGTTGCGGATCGCCTTGCAACGCCTCAAACGCCACTACGAAGAACAAACAGAAAAAACTCGCCTGATCGGGTAGTAAATTATAACTCGAGGTTGAGGTTCTGGGGCGTAGTGATAGGAATGCCCTATGAATTTTACCCTCAGACAACTTCAATACTTCAACGCGGTGGCGGATCAGCGAAATTTTGGCCGTGCGGCGCAAGTCTGCCACGTCTCACAGCCCGCTCTGTCGGTTCAAATCAAAGCGTTGGAAGAAACATTGGGCGGTCCGCTGTTCGAACGTCAGGCCCGCGACATTTTGCTGACGCCGTTGGGGCGCGATGTTCTGGACTATGCGCGTCAGGTCTTGGGCGCAGCGGATCGGCTGGATCAGTTCGCAAAGGATCATTCCGTTGGGCACCGGTCTTTGGCGATTGGGATCATCCCGACCATAGCCCCATATCTATTGCCCGGAGTGCTTGCCGGGCTGCGCACAGCCGACGTGTCTCTGCGGGTGCAAATTCGTGAGGCCCGAACAGAGCGCTTGCTTTCCATGTTGCGCGCCGGAGAAATCGATGCCGGGGTGATGGCCTTACCCGCCGGTGTAAGCGAATTGTTCGAGTTGCCGTTGTTTGAGGATCGCTTTCTGCTTGCCGGAAGCGCTGGAAGACTTGGAACGGTGCGCACGGATCCTGATGCCTTGCGCCCGGTGGACTTACAAACCGCACAGCTCATGTTGTTGGATGATGGGCATTGCCTGACGGATCAAGCGCTTGAGGTTTGTGGTCAGGACAGAAGCAGCGGGCTGATCAATATGGGGGCGTCTTCGCTGGCGACCCTTTCGCGACTGGTCGCCGAAGGATTCGGCCTGACACTCATGCCCGAGTTGGCGGCGCGCTCGGAAACCGAAGCAGTGCCGGGACTCAAACTCATGCGGTTCAGGGCACCCCAGCCCGCGCGGACGGTCGGGTTGGTTCGACGCCTTTCTACAGGGCATGAAGATTGGTTCGACAGTCTGGCCGACGTTATTCGACGTGTTGGCGAAGAAATCGTGACCGAGACCCGTCACTAAAAAGGCCCGCCACTGGCGAGCCTTTGATGCATAAGCCTGAGAGGTCTTAGGCCAGCGCCGGTTCTTTGGCTTCGTCCAGATGTTTCATCAGGGTTTCAGGCGACGAAACGCCATAGGGATCTTCGGGGCAGTTATCCATCAGGCCGGGCTCTTCGAACCACGCCTCGACCACGCCGTTGTTCACAATGGCAGCGTAGCGCCACGATCGCATGCCAAAGCCCAGATTTTCCTTATCGACCAGCATACCCATTTTGCGGGTGAATTCGCCCGAGCCGTCAGGAATGACCTTCACATCTTTCAGGCCCTGATCCTGCGCCCATTTGTTCATGACAAAGCTGTCATTCACGGACATGCAGTAAATTTCATCGATACCTTTGGCGGTGAAATCGGCATAGCCGTTTTCGAAACCGGGGAGTTGGTAGGTAGAGCATGTGGGCGTGAACGCGCCGGGCAGGGAAAACAGGATGACGCGCTTGCCCGCGAAGTAATCCGCGGTCGTTTTGTCTTCCCAACGGAACGGGTTGGATCCTTCGATTGCCTCATCGCGGACGCGGGTGTGGAAGGTAACGGAAGGCAGTTTTGCGCCGGTTTTCATCTACGGGCTCCTGTGATTCACATTTGAATTAAAAGTGGATTAAAACAGTTCTAAACTGTCTTCAACGCCTGAAATGCTGCATTTGCAATATACTTTTAAGGCTTGCTATTTAGTACGTAAATCTTCCGAAACGGCATTAATTTGGTCGTGAAATACTGCGAGTGCAAACCTGCCTTGCATGACGGGTATGCCCGGGTGGCATAGTCTGCGTGAGCGTATTATGTTAGGGCAAAGCAAATTGACCCAAAGTCAGGAAAGCCAGCCGTGCGTGATCTGAAGATCCCAGAACAACGACATCCCGAAAAGGCGCATCGTCCAGACAATGCGCAGCCAAAAAAGCCCAAGTGGATACGTGTCAAAGCGCCTGGCGGTAAGGGCTATGCAGACACGCACAAGATCATGCGCGAGAATAATCTCGTCACTGTATGTGAAGAAGCTGGATGCCCGAATGTCGGCGAATGTTGGAGCCAGGGCCACGCCACCATGATGATCATGGGTGAGATTTGCACACGTGGTTGTACCTTCTGCAATATTGCAACTGGTCGTCCCGATTCTCTGGATGCGTTTGAGCCCGGGCGCGTTGCGCATGCCGTACAAAAGCTGGGTTTGAACCACGTCGTGATCACCTCTGTAGACCGCGACGATCTCAAGGATGGCGGTGCCGAACACTTTGCGCAGACAATTCGCGCAGTCCGGCATCGGTCACCAAAGACGACCATTGAAATCCTAACGCCTGATTTTCTGAAATGTGACCCATCCGTTCTTGAAACTGTGGTCGAGGCCAAGCCGGACGTGTTCAACCACAACCTTGAAACCGTGCCAGGCTTGTATCTCGAAGTGCGTCCCGGTGCGCGCTATTTCCACTCGCTGCGCTTGTTGCAGCGGGTCAAGGAACTGGACCCGTCGATCTTTACCAAATCGGGTATCATGGTTGGCTTAGGTGAGAATGAACAAGAGGTCCGGCAAGTCATGGATGACATGCGTGCCGCCGACATCGATTTCCTGACCATCGGCCAGTACCTGCAACCCACGCCCAAACACCACGGTGTGGACCGGTTTGTAACGCCGGAAGAGTTCGCCTCATATGAAAAGGCGGCTTTTGGTAAGGGGTTCCTGATGGTTTCTGCGACACCTCTGACCCGATCATCCTATCACGCGGGGGATGATTTTGCCCGATTGCGTGATGCCCGCCAGAAGAAACTGGAGCAGGGGTGACACCTGAAACGCATGCGCAGCTGACACGCCTGCGTCACGATCTTCACCAATATCCCGAACTTTCCGGGCAAGAGAGTGAGACCGCTGCCCGAATGGCGGAGTTGCTGCGTGAATACGGCGCGGATCAGGTTTTGACCGGCCTCGGCGGCCATGGAGTTGCGGCGATTTTTGACGGCGGACAGCCGGGGCCGACTGTAGGTATCCGGTGCGAACTGGACGGGCTGCCGATTCAGGAACTGAATACGCAACCTTATGTGTCGAAAGTACCTGGCAAGGGGCATCTGTGCGGGCATGACGGGCACATGACGATAGTGCTTGGCGTTGCGGAAGAACTGACGCGCCAGCGGCCGACAAAGGGCCGGGTGGTTTTGATATTCCAACCGGCTGAGGAAACCGGACAGGGGGCCATCGCCTTTCGCGCAGACCTAAAATTCGACCAGATCGCGCCGGATTACGTGTTCTCGTTGCACAATCTGCCAGGGTTGAAATTGGGTGCGGTAGAGCTGTGTGAGGGACCGGCCAATTGCGCCTCACGCGGGATGAGGGTTACCTTGACTGGCAAGACGTCTCATGCGGCGGCACCTCAGGACGGAATATCTCCGGCGCGGGCGGTGTCTGAGCTGATGTTGAAGCTTGCGGATTTGGGTGCAGGTGGCGCGTTGGATACCGATTTCGCGCTGACAACAGTTACGCACGCCAGTTTGGGTGAGGCCACATTCGGTATCTCTCCGGGGCAGGCCGAGATTTGGGTAACGCTGCGCACCGTATCGGACAGGCGGATGAAAAGCCTGATGGCCGAGGCGGAAGCGTTGGCGCGGAACGCTGCATCTGCTGATGGGCTGGCGGTTGCAGTCACTTATGACGATGTCTTTGAAGCCTGCACCAACCATGATGAAGCTGTGAGAACCATCGTGACAGCGTGTACCGAGCGCGGTGTTCCCTGCGAACTGACCGAGACACCGCAAAAGTTCTCAGAGGATTTTGGGCAATTTGGGAAAGGCGCGAAGGCGGCAATGTTCTGGCTGGGGTCAGGGCAGGATCACCCACAATTGCACAACCCAGACTACGATTTCCCGGACGCACTTATCCCGGTAGGAGTAGATGTTTTTGTCGCCGCAATTCGATCTCTTGTTAGCTGAAACTTCAGTTTACCAGATCGCTCACTATCCCAACGGCATCAATGACTGTCTTAGTGTCATCTGATATCGATAGGATTTCGTCGTTCACGCGGATATACCGCTGACCGACTGGCAGTGGCTTCAACTTCCAGCCGTCCAGGTCATCTAGATAGTCGAAATTCAGATCGTTCGGGAGTTTCTGACCTCGCGTATAACGTTTGATCTGTCCAGGCGGTACACCAACGCCATTATTGGTCTTTACCGACTTTTCGATTTTCGACTTGTCTGGGCCTTTCCCTTTGCCCTTGTTGTCTTTTGCGTCCGCAAAACCAACCGTAGCGGCGACTGCGCAAGTCGCTAGAAGACCAACAGACATTACTTTCATAAGCGGAAACCTCCCAAGGTGGTTGGAGGGTAATCTGTTGTTTAGGGTGTTGTCCAATGATATTCCAATTGGTGAATTCAAAGGTGCCTAGCAACTTTGACTATTGGAATCCGGTTACATTATTGTCCTTCTCAGTCTTCGACAAATCTTACCTTGCCGATAAACGGCAAATTACGGTTGCGCTGCGCGTAATCGATCCCATACCCAACGACAAATTCGTCGGGGATTTCAAACCCGATCCAGTCCGACCGGAAATCGACCTCACGCCGGCTGGGCTTGTCTAGCAGGGCGATAGATTTAAGGCGGCTTGGCTTGCGGCTTTGCAGCAGCTTTGTGACGTGGTTCAGCGTGTGACCCGTGTCGACGATATCTTCGACGACCAGAACGTCGCGCCCTTCAATTGCACCGCGCAAGTCCTTGAGAATGCGTACTTCGCGGCTGCTTTCCATCGAATCGCCGTACGAGGATGCCTCAAGGAAATCGACTTCGATCGGCAGGTCGAGTTCACGCACCAGGTCGGCGATGAAGACGAAACTTCCACGCAACAGGCCGACAACAACCAGCTTGTCAGTACCGCCGAATTCCGCAGTGATTTCCCGGCATAATTCCTCGATTCGGGCCGCAATGGCCTTGGCCGAGATCATCGTATCTATCACATATGCGCGGTCGCTCATCGCTGCCCCCTTGATCTTTGGCGCGCAACATACGACATGACGCGCCATTGTCACCTGAAAAACCGGACGCCATGCCAACACATTCGGAAACACGTCACCTTCCTTACACTGCACAGCAGATGTACGAGCTGGTCGCGGATGTGGCCAAGTATCCCGAATTTCTGCCTTGGTGCGCTGCCGCCCGTATTCGACGGACTTACGCGGCGGGTGAGGCACAGGTGATGGAGGCGGATCTGGTGATCTCGTTCAAGGTGTTCCGCGAAAGGTTTGGCAGTCGAGTGACCCTGTTTGCCGATCAAAAACGGATCGATACCGAATATCTGGACGGCCCATTCAAATACATGAAATCAGACTGGCAATTCGCGGACGCCGACGACGGCGGTTGCAACATCTCGTTCCACGTCGACTTCGAATTCAAGAATGCCATCCTACAGGGCATTATCGGTGTGGTCTTCAACGAGGCCATGCACCGGATTGTTCAGGCATTTGAGACTCGCGCCAAGGACCTTTACAGCTAAGCCTTTACCCCGGGTTGGCGGTTGTTAGACTGCGCCCATGACCGATTTTACCGCATCTTTGGCAGCCTTCGCGGCGGGGCCCATCACGACGACCCTGCAGACGCGGGTTGTGACATCTCTTTCTGTTTTGGACTGGATTGCCGTTGGGCGCGCCGGCGTTAAGGAACCCGTGTCCCAAACCGTGCGGAACCTTGTGCTTGGTGAACAAGGCGCAGAACAGGCACACCTGTTTGGCGGAGGCGCCGCCCCCTTGCGCGGAGCCGCATTGGTGAATGGAACCGTGTCACATGCCTTGGACTACGATGATACTCATTTCGCCCATATCGGCCACCCTTCGGTCGCCGTTTTACCAGCGGCTTTTGCTGCAAGCGAATGGGATGACCGTATTCTTGTCGATTTCCTGGAGGCCGCGCTGATCGGAATGGAGACGTCTATTCGCATCGGCCTGTGGCTTGGGCGCGATCACTATCAGGCGGGCTTTCACCAAACAGCAACCTCCGGCGCCTTTGGTGCAGCTGTTGCGGTTGGCCGAATCTTGAGGTTTGACGTCGAGCAAATGCAAAAAGTTCTGGGCCTGACCGCGACCCGGGCGGCGGGACTAAAGGCGCAATTCGGAACAATGGGCAAACCGTATAACGCCGGTTTGGCGGCCTCAGCCGGGGTTGAGGCCGCATTGCTGGTGGCATCGGGCTTCGACCCAAACTTAGACGCGATGGAAGGACCCTACGGTTTTGGCGCAACCCACAATGGTCAGTCCGACGTTGCGGCATCATTGGATGGGTTGGGTGAGGAATGGTTTTTTGAAAGCGTCAGTCACAAGTATCACGCGTGTTGCCACGGTTTGCACGCAGCACTTGAGGCGGCACGCGATCTGGATATTGCAGAGCCGGAAGTTGCCGAGATCAAGATCAAGACGCATCCAAGATGGATGAGTGTCTGTAACCAGATGTCCCCGTCAACCGGGTTGGGCGCCAAGTTCTCTTATCGAACCGTGATTGCGATGCAGGCGCTTGGGTACGATACGGCCCTGCCTGGCAGCTATTCCGACAAAATATGTACCGACCCGCGCCTTATATCCTTGCGGGATCGCGTCTCGGTCGAAGCGGATGACAGTTTGTCGGAAACACAGGCGCAACTGACCTTGTTGCGCAGGGATGGGGCACGGCGTGAGGCTACCCATGATCTGCTGGCCCCCATGACCTTGTCAGATCGTGAAGACCGCGTGCGCGGTAAAGCCAACAAACTGATTGGGGCAGAAGACGCGGACGCGATCTGGTCGATGCTGCGCACCGGAGGTCGCGCCCGCGATCTGTGTAAGTTCCTAACGGGTTAAGCCACGCGCCAGTGCAACGGGAAGCCCGGATCAAACACTGTGACTGGGCCATCGGCGGATTCGATTTTGTCGGGATATTCAACCGGTTCGCCCTTGGACAGGGTGATGAAGTCTTCGTTGACCGGCAAACCGTAAAAAGCTGGTCCATTCAGCGAGACAAAGGCTTCCAGCTTGTCCAGCGCGTCCGCTCGGTCAAACATCTCAGCCACAAGAGACATCGTGTTGGTCGCCGTAAAACACCCGGCGCATCCACATGCCATTTCCTTGTTGGCGTCAGTATGCGGCGCGCTGTCAGTGCCCAGGAAATATCGCGCATCGCCCGAGGTCGCAGCCGCCAGCAGTGCCAACCGGTGTTCTTCGCGCTTGGCGACGGGCAGGCAGTAGTAATGCGGCTTGATCCCGCCAACCAGAATATGGTTGCGGTTGATGATCAGGTGATGCGCTGTGATCGTCGCGCCCAGATCGGTGTCATTGGCTTTGACGTAATCCACACCGTTGGCGGTCGTAATATGCTCCATGACCACGCGAAGACCGGGCGTGGCCTTGCGGATCGGATCCAGAACACGGTCGATGAACACGGCCTCACGGTCAAAGATGTCGATTTCGGCGTCGGTTACTTCCCCGTGCACGCACATTGGAAGGCCAATCTCCGCCATCTTTTCAAGAACTGGGCGGACCTTGTCGAAATCACGCACGCCAGAGGCCGAATTGGTTGTCGCGCCGGCCGGGTACAATTTGACTGCTTTGATCAGACCGCTGGCATGGGCTGCGGCCATGTCTTCGGGATCCGTATCTTCAGTCAGATACAGCGTCATCAGCGGCTCGAACGTCATGCCCTCGGGCAGTGCGGCCAAAATCCGGTCTCGGTAGGCGGCAGCCTGATCCCCGCGAACAACGGGCGGCACGAGGTTCGGCATGATGATCGCACGGGCAAAGTGGCGCGCGGTTTCGGGCAGGACGGCCTGCAGCATGGCGCCATCGCGCAGGTGCAGATGCCAGTCGTCGGGACGGTGGATTGTAAGGGTATCGGTCATGGCTTTCCGCTAGCACAGCGGACCCGACGGTAAAAGGCCTTCAATTCGGTTGTAGGCCTTGTCAACTTGTTCGATCGTCGTAAGTCCCGGAAAGACCACGGTCTTGACGCGCGTCCCTTGCCGTGACCTGTTGTGGCGAAGGAGAGAATTGAACATGACACAGCCAGATTCCATCGATGCCGTCCAATCCATCCTGGGCGCGCAAGGTTATGTCTGCGGGCGAGCGCTGGCGACGGTCGTGTTTCTGTCCTTGAAATTGGGTCGGCCACTGTTTCTGGAGGGTGAGGCCGGGGTAGGCAAAACCGAGATCGCCAAAGCCCTTGCTTCTGGTCTGAAACGTCGCCTGATCCGACTGCAGTGTTACGAAGGTCTGGATGCCTCTTCCGCTGTTTACGAATGGAACTTTCCGGCGCAGATGGTGGCTATTCGCACAGCCGAAGCCTCAGGTGGGGCGGATCGGAGCGCGCTTCAGTCCGAGCTGTTCTCGGACGAGTATCTGATCGAACGTCCGTTGCTGCAGGCGATGCGTCCGGATGAAAACGGCGCACCTGTTCTTTTGATTGATGAACTTGACCGCACGGATGAACCATTTGAGGCGTTCCTGCTTGAAGCACTCAGCGATTTTCAGGTCACGATCCCCGAGCTGGGCACCGTCAATGCGCCCGAACCGCCCATTGTCATCGTCACGTCCAACCGCACACGCGAAGTCCACGATGCGCTGAAGCGGCGTTGTTTGTACCATTGGGTCGACTATCCCGATTTCGACCGCGAGATCGAAATCCTGCGCGCACGTGCGCCCGAAGCGGCCGAAGCCCTCAGCCGCGAAGTCGTGGCCTTCGTTCAGCACCTGCGCACCGAGGATTTGTTCAAAAAACCGGGTGTTGCCGAGACGATTGACTGGGCCAAGTGCCTTTTGGCCCTGGATGTTATCAACCTCAGCCCCGAAGTCATCGGGGATACGCTGGGGGCGATCCTGAAATACCAGGACGACATCCAGAAATTGCAGGGGTCCGAGGCAAAACGGATTCTGGATCAAGCCAAAGCGTCTCTGGAACCGGCCTGATGGCCGAGCAATTTCCGATCGACATCCCTGAAAACCCCAAGCTGGCGCAAAACATCACCCATTTCGCCCGCGCCTTGCGTAAGGCCGGGCTACCGATTGGGACGGGTCGAGTAGTGGATGCCATCCGCGCGGTTCAGGCCGCAGGGTTCACTGAGAAACGCGATTTCTATTGGACTCTGCACGCCTGTTTCGTGAACCGACCCGAACATCGCACTGTGTTCGCGCAGGTCTTTCGCCTTTATTGGCGTGATCCGCGGTATCTGGAACACATGATGTCCATGATGTTGCCCGCTATCCGTGGCGTACAGGAAGAACGCAAAGCGGACGCGGCCGAAAAGCGAGCGGCTGAGGCGCTTTTGGATGGGGTTGAACGTGATCTGCCAGAAGTGGCGGAGCAGGGCGACGAGACCGAACTAGAAATCGACGCCTCGCAAACCGCGTCTTCCGAAGAACGTCTGCGCAGTCTGGACTTTGAACAAATGAGCACCGCTGAGATCGCGCAAGCCAAGCGGATGCTGTCTCGGCTTGCTCTGCCGGTAAAGCCGATAGAGTCCCGGCGCGGTCAGTCCAGCCATTTGGGCCATCGCATCGATCGGGCGCGAACGCTGCGCGCGGCGATGCGGCAGGGGGGAGAGCTGCGCGATATTGCCAAGCTCAAGCCCAAGCCGCGATGGCCCAATCTTGTTGTGCTCTGCGATATTTCGGGGTCAATGAGCCAATACAGTCGGGTCGTCCTGCATTTCCTTCATGCCGTTTCGAATGCCAAAGGTGCAGGCTGGGCCAAGGTTCATGCGTTTACGTTCGGGACACGCCTGACCAACATAACACGCCATCTGCAGCAACGAGATGTAGATGCTGCGCTGGCCTCTGCCGGGGCCGAGGCGCAGGATTGGGAAGGGGGGACGCGGATTGGCGAATGCCTTCATGCGTTCAATCGCGACTGGTCGCGGCGAGTTATGGGACAGGGTGCTGTGGTCCTGTTGATCTCGGACGGGCTGGATCGGGGTGACCCGGAGGCACTGAGGAAAGAGACGGAGCGATTGCACTTGTCCGCTCGACGCCTGATCTGGTTGAACCCATTGCTGCGTTGGGACGGGTTTGCACCCAAGGCACAAGGCGTCGCTGCGATGCTGCCCCATGTGGACAGCTTCCGTGCTGGTCACTCGATCGCGTCGTTGGAAGATCTGGCCAATGTCATCTCGAAACCCGATGACGTGGGTGAGAAAGCGCGGTTGTTGTCCGCGCTTTCCGACTGAGTATCAGCTCAACTGTTCTTCGTTGCACTTGCGGGCCATTTCCATGGCTTTGTAAGTACCGGTCAGATCAACGGTGAAGGCAAATTCCTTTTCCGGGAATACAACCATGACCTTTTGCTTGGCGAGGTCATCGGCGAATTGGGGATCGTCAGACAGGACGTACCCACCGGAGTAACCCTTGGTGATGTTGCCCTTCATGCCGGTTGCTTCACCGACATAGATGTTGTCGCCCAGCAGGACCGCGACAGCTTCTTTTTCACCGCGCTTGATGTCGGTCTTGGCCTTGGTGAAGACGCCGACATATCCGACGCTACGGTCTTCGGTCAGACCCATCTGAACGACATTTTCGGCGTCGTCTACAGCTTCGATCAGGCAGGATTTCTTGTCCTCGTCGATAAAGACTTTCCAACCTTCAACTTCGCCATAACGCAGGAAAGTGTCCGCGGATGCAACGCTTGCGGTGAACAGGCCAAATGCCATTCCGAGTGTAATAATGCGTTTCAACTCTCTGTCTCCGTTGTGAAAAATTAATATGCGCATACTGGAATGCAGCAGCTACGCATGTAGGCTAGAATCTGGGTCAGGTGCAATCAATGATTAGTCGTTGGCGTGCTGATCTGGGCTTGTATACGCCGATTCAGGTCGTTGCGTTTGAGGGTTGGGGAAGATTCGATATTGGCCTTAAGGCTTACTTTTCATTGCGCCAAACCTGCCTATGTTGGATCAGAACACGCCGGGAGGGTGCAATGGACAGATTCGACAACAGCCCAGAGACGGCTCTTAAATGGCATGACGAAGGCCATCCAACCGCGCTGGCCACGGTGGTTGAAACCTGGGGCAGCGCGCCGCGCCGTGTCGGGGCTCAGTTGGTGATTGCCGCAGATGGTCGCATCGAAGGTTCGGTGTCCGGTGGCTGTGTCGAAGGAGCGGTCATCGTCGAAGCGCTTGAAGCGATGGACGAGGGTGAGGCACGTCTGTTGGAATTTGGTGTCAGTGACGAGGATGCATTTGCTGTGGGTCTGGCCTGTGGCGGAACGATCCGTGTTTTAGTGGAACCTATCGGTTCGGTCCTGCCAGAATCCATGTTGCGAGATCTGGTCAAAGCCCGCGCACAGCGGGAACCGGTGGCCTATGAAGTTAATACCGAAACCGGTCATCGGGCTTTGCGGCGCAAAGCCTATTCAGACCGAATGCGCATGGACCGATCAGGTTTTGAGGAGGACGGGCAGACATTTGTTGCAGTCCACAACCCTCCACTGCGATTGATAATAGTGGGGGCAGTGCACATTGCGCAGGCGCTGGTTCCAATGGCCCGGATCGCCGGATATGATCCGGCCATAATCGACCCGCGCGACGCCTTTGCCTCTGGAGCCCGTTTTCCGGGCGAAACCATCCTGACTGATTGGCCGGACGAGGCGGTGGCCAACTTGGGCATGGACACGCGAACCGCTGTTGTTTTGCTGACGCATGACCCCAAATTGGACGACCCGGCTTTGGAATCTGCGTTGAAGGCGGGCGTGTTCTATATCGGGGCTCTGGGGTCCACGCGTACGCATGCCAAGCGGGTTGCTCGCATGAAAGAGGCGGGATTTACGGACAAACAGATTGCTCAGATCCACGGACCTATTGGATTGGACATCGGTGCGGCGGATCCGTCCGAGATCGCGGTGGCCATCCTCGCCCAGATGACGGCTGTGCTGCGGGGCAAGGCGTGAAATTCGGCCCCGTTCCTGTCGCTGAGGCCACCGGCGCGATCCTTGCACACTCCGTCCAGGTGCGGGATGCCAAGTTGCGCAAAGGACTGCTGCTGACTGCCGAACATGGCGCTCAGCTGGGTGCAGCTGGATATGATGAGGTCACGGTGGCGCAGCTTGAGCCCGGCGATTGCCATGAGGATGAGGCGGCAGAAATGTTGGCCGCTGCACTTGCGCCTGATCCAAACGCTGCCGGATTACGTGTAACGCAGCCGTTTACCGGGCGCGTGAACCTGCTGGCCGACGGGCCGGGTGTTGTCGAATTGGACGTTGCGGCCCTGCAGGAGTTCAACTGCGTCAACCCGATGATCACAGTAGCGACGGTGCCGCAATATCAACAGATGGGCCCGGGCGGGATGGCCGCCACGATCAAGGTGATATCCTATGCCGTTCCAAAGGATGACGTCGTGCAGGCCGCTGGTCTGGCCAGGGCTTCGATTCGTCTGATGGCACCGGTCCATAAAACGGCAGGGCTGATCGTCACGGATATTCCCGGAGGTCCCCCCAACGAAAAGGGGATCGCAGCAATTCGCGGTCGGGTGGAAACCCTTGGCATGGACCTCAGCGATGTACGGATCGTTCCACACAAAGCCGAACCGCTGTCGCAGGCTATCTCAGAGGCTGCCGGTGACATTGTGATGATCCTGACCGGCTCTGCCACATCTGATGTATTTGATGTGGCACCTCAGGCCGTGCGGGCGGCTGGCGGTCAAGTGGACAGGTTCGGCATGCCAGTCGACCCCGGCAATCTGCTGTTTCTTGGATCACTCGGCCCGAGGCCAGTAATCGGATTGCCCGGATGCGCCCGTTCGCCCGCATTGAACGGCGCGGATTGGGTCCTGTCGCGGGTTGCTTGCGGCATCGAAACAACCGGCGCGGACATTGCTGGGATGGGGGTTGGCGGGCTGTTGAAAGAAATCCCGACACGGCCGCAACCACGCGCATCGCGCAAAAGGTGATGTAGCAATTTAGCTTTTCTTCTTAGGCGGCTGAGATGGAAAAGACGACCCCTACGAACGTCGGATATTGGCGCTAAATATTTTTGTTCTCAAACAAATTTTCCCGTGTTTAACTCGGCGATAGCGATAAAAGCCAATAGGGGAGGATCTTATGACCAAGGTCTCAATGACCGTGAACGGTAAGACCGTGAGCGGTGAGGTGGAAGGTCGGACGCTGTTGTCCGGTTTTTTACGCGAGCATCTCAATCTCACTGGCACTCACGTGGGTTGCGATACAGCGCAATGCGGCGCGTGTGTTGTCCATGTGAACGGCGAGGCGGTGAAGTCCTGCAATATGCTGGCGCTTGAAGCAGACGGGGCCGATGTGGGCACGATCGAAGGGCAGGCTAACCAGGATGGCTCGCTGAACGTGATTCAGCAGGCATTTCAGGACCATCACGGCCTGCAATGCGGTTTCTGCACACCGGGAATGGTCATGAGTGCTGCGGCACTGCTGAAGGAAAACCCGCGCCCGACCGAAGCCGAGGTGCGCAAGTATCTGGAAGGCAACCTGTGCCGTTGCACCGGCTACCACAACATTGTCAAGGCGATCATGGCCGCATCTGGTCAGGACGTCAGCAGCATCGCTGCCGAATGATGCCGCTGCGGGCGTCCGATGAAGCGCCCGTGGGAAGACATAGGATGCAGAGCATCCGTTTATGGGAGGAGAACAAGCAATGCCCAAAGACAGTGGCATCGGAGCCAGTTCCAAGCGGCGCGAAGACGTACGCTTTCTGACCGGAGCGGGCAATTATACCGACGACATCAACGTACATGGCCAGGCCTATGTACATTTCCTACGGTCCGACATCGCGCATGGACGGATCAAAAACATCGACACCTCTGCAGCTGAAAGCATGCCGGGCGTGGTCAAGGTTTTCACCGGCAAGGATTTCGAAGGTGTGGGCGGGATGCCCTGCGGTTGGGAAGTGACCGACAAGCACGGCGCACCTATGCAGGAGCCGCCGCACCCCATTTTGGCACAAGGCAAGGTGCGCCATGTGGGTGACCCGATTGCGGCCGTTGTGGCCGACAGCCTCGAACAGGCCCGTGATGCGGCCGAGGCGATCGATTTGGATATCGAAGAACTGCCGGCTGTCATGAACATGAAAGCTGCTGCTCAGGATGGGTCGACGCTGGTTCATGACGATCTAAAGAACAACATCTGCTATGACTGGCAATTGGGTGAGACGGACGACGCCAAGGTCGATGACGTCTTTGCCAACGCAGCCCACGTAACGACGCTGGATCTGGTAAACAACCGCCTCGTCGCCAACCCGATGGAGCCGCGCGTGGCGGTGGGTGAGTACAAGCGTGGTACGGACGAATACACGCTCTTCACCACCTCGCAGAACCCGCATGTGATCCGCCTGCTGATGTGTGCTTTTGTTCTAGGCCTGCCCGAACATAAAGTGCGCGTGGTGGCCCCGGATGTTGGTGGTGGTTTTGGAACCAAGATCTTCCACTATGCGGAAGAGGCGTTCTGCACCTTCGCCGCCAAGGCCTGTAATCGCCCGGTCAAGTGGACCTCAAGCAGGTCCGAGGCGTTTATGTCCGATGCCCATGGCCGCGACCATGTCAGCAAGATCGAACTGGCGCTGGATGCGGACAACAACTTCACCGGCCTGCGCACCAACACCTATGCCAACTTGGGAGCTTATCTGTCGACCTTTTCCAGCTCGGTTCCGACCTGGCTGCACGGAACACTGATGGCGGGCAATTACAAAACGCCGGTCATTCAGGTGAACGTGAAGGCGATGTTCACCAACACGGTGCCGGTGGACGCCTATCGTGGCGCTGGCCGTCCCGAAGCGACTTATCAGCTGGAACGTGTTGTTGATAAAGCTGCACGAGAGTTGGGCGTCGATCCGATTGCCCTGCGCCGTCAGAACTTTGTCACCCAGTTCCCCTATGACACGCCCGTCGCGCTGACCTACGACACCGGGGACTACAACGGTACGATGGACAAGCTTGAGGCTGCTGCCGATCTGGCTGGTTTCGCTGCACGCCGCTCTGCCAGTGAGGCCAATGGCAAGCTGCGTGGCCTTGGCATCAACTGCTATATCGAAGCCTGCGGCATCGCGCCGTCGAACATCGTCGGCATGTTGGGCGCCCGAGCGGGTCTCTATGATGCGGCGACAGTGCGGGTGAACGCCACCGGTTCGATCAGTGTCATGGTCGGAGCACACAGCCACGGGCAGGGGCATGAGACCGCCTTCCCGCAAGTTGTGGCTGACATGATCGGTATCGACGAGTCGATGGTCGAGATCGTTCATGGCGATACGTCCAAGATCCCATTTGGAATGGG
Organism: Ruegeria atlantica; assembly: GCF_013032505.1. GTDB lineage: Bacteria > Pseudomonadota > Alphaproteobacteria > Rhodobacterales > Rhodobacteraceae > Ruegeria > Ruegeria atlantica_F. The sequence continues at coordinate 435,030 of NZ_WQCG01000001.1, read as the reverse complement.
CACGTATGGCTCGCGTTCTCTGGCCGTCTGTGGCTCGGCCATGGTAAAGGCGACGGAAAAGGTGATCGAGAAAGCGAAGAAGATCGCAGCCCACCTTCTGGAAGCATCCGAGGCCGATATCGAGCTTAAGGACGGTCAGTTCAGCGTCGCGGGCACCGACAAATCGGTGGCTTGGGGTGATGTGACACTGACAGCTTATGTTCCGCACAACTATCCGCTGGAAGTTGAGCCAGGGTTGGAGGAGACCGCGTTTTACGACCCGGCCAACTTTACTTACCCGGCCGGCGCATATGCGTGCGAGGTCGAGGTTGACCCCGAGACCGGTCAGGTGACGATCGAGTCTTTCACTGCCGCTGACGACTTTGGCAACATCGTCAATCCAATGATCGTCGACGGTCAGGTCCATGGTGGTATCGGTCAGGGTATTGGTCAGGCACTGTTGGAAAACTGTGCCTATGACGAAAACGGTCAGTTGCTGAGCGCGTCTTTCATGGATTATGCGATGCCGCGCGCGGATGACGTGCCTTTCTATGGTGTCGATCATTCCAGCCAGACGCCCTGTACGCATAACCCGTTAGGTGTGAAGGGCTGCGGTGAAGCCGGAGCAATCGGTTCACCGCCTGCAGTAGTAAACGCGGTGCTGGACGCGCTGAACTCGGGCGGCAAGGCGGTCGATCACATCGATATGCCGATGAGCCCGTCACGTGTCTGGGCGGCGATGAACAGCTGATTGGTTGGGTAGGCTGGGGGCTCTGCCCCCAGACCCCCGGGATATTTATAGCCAGATGAAGGGCGGATCCACGCCTTTCGGAAAGGAAAAGCGAAATGTACAATTTCGAGTTTGAGAAGCCCTCGACAATTGCGGATGCCGTTTCGGCATTGGGAGGCGAGGATGCACAGGCGTTGGGGGGTGGCCAAACGTTGATCCCAACGCTGAAACAGCGATTGGCAGCGCCGTCAACACTGGTGTCGCTTGGTGGGATTCCTGACATGCAGGGCGTCTGTATCGAGGATGACGGATCAGTGGCTATTGGTGGTGCAACAACCCACGCAACTGTCGCGTCAGAGGCGGCCAGCAATTATCCGGCGCTGGCAGCGCTGGCAGGACAGATCGGCGATCCTGCTGTGCGCAATCGCGGCACTATTGGTGGATCGCTGGCTAACAACGATCCGGCCGCCTGCTATCCTGCGGGCGCTTTGGGATCAGGTGCTACGATCATCACCAATAATCGCCAGATCACGGCGGACGACTTCTTCCAGGGCATGTTTACGACGGCTCTGGACGAGGGTGAGATCATCACGACGGTCAATTTCCCGGTCCCAAAAGCGGCCAGCTACCAGAAGTTCCTGCAACCCGCTTCGCGCTTTGCACTGGTCGGAGTGTATCTGGCGCGTTTCGCGGACGGTGTTCGCGTTGCCGTGACCGGCGCCAGCGAGGACGGTGTATTCAGGTGGTCCGAGGCCGAAGAAGCCCTTAACAAGGAGTTTCGGCAGGATGCCCTGACGGGGCTGAGCATCAATCCCGCGAACATGATTGGCGATTTGCACGGTAGCAAGGCGTATCGCGCGCATCTGGTCAGTGTCATGACCAAGCGGGCCATTGAAGCCTGTATGTGAGCTGAAAACACTCAAACAAAAGCCCCGGTCCTTGTGGCCGGGGTTTTTTCATGTGCGTCTTATTTTGGGCGGTTGGGATGGCCGCCAATAGGCACCGGTGTCCTCTCGGGACTTCTGGTAACTGTCCACACGATCGCGCGCCGCATCGCCGCCCGCTTGAAACAGGTGGCCCAGAAGACATTCCAGAACCACCATAGCCCCTGCATAGCTTGAGAAGTGATGCAGGGACCGCGTGCTGACCGGGAAGACCACATCCGGTTCGATCCCGGGTGCGATGACTTCGCTATCGGCAATCAGGATGATCGGCATGTTCATGCGCCGCGCCAGTCGCATCGATTGGATGGTGTCGGCGGAATAGGGGTGGACAGTGATGGCGATCAGGCAGTCTTTTGGATTTGCATCCAGCAGATCGTCTGATGCGGACCCCATGTGGCGGGGAACAAGCTGGAGACCGGGATGCGCCATACGCCCGGCATAAGAAAAATAGTAAGACAAGGCATAGCTTGCGCGCGTGGCAGTGACAAAGCACCTGTCTGCAGATGTCATGATTTTGACGGCCTGCCTGACGCGGTCAGGGTTCATTAACCGCAGGGATCGCATTACGACGTTCTGTGCGTTCTGTGCGAATTTCGACTGCGCAGCACTGAATGTGTCATCGTACTGCATGTCGGCAAGCCAGCTTTGGCTGAGGTTATCCTCGCTATCCGTGACCAAAGCATCGCGAAACGGAGCACGAAGGGCGTCAAAGCCATCAAACCCCATCCGATGTGCCAGCCGCACCAGAACGTTCGAGCTGACGCCGATCTTTGCTGCAGTTTCCCGGATTGGATCCAGCCCGAAATCTGCAGGATGATCCAGAATGTACTTTGCGGCCATCTGCAATCCAGGAGGCAGCTGGTCTATCTGCCGTCGCAAGATGTCGGTGAGTTGGTTCGGGGCTATGGACATGCGAAAAGAAAAACAAATGTTATGAAAAATGTAAATTGAAAACGAGCGTGAGGTCGTTAACTGGATTAGCAATCGCAAAGGTTATTCTTATGTCCGAAACACTGTCACAAACACAAATGCCTTATGTTTTGGTAGCGCCGAACGGTGCACGCAGGGGGCACGTAGATCACGCCCAGCTTCCAGTTTCGTTGCCCGAAATCGTAGCCGCCGCGCAAAGCTGCTATCGGGCAGGAGCAGATGGAATTCACCTGCATGTGCGCGATGATCAGGGGCAGCACTCGTTGGATGCCGGGCGTTACCTTGAGACGATGTCCGAATTTCGGCGTGCGGTGCCCACGGTGGACATTCAGATTACGACCGAAGCAGCGGGTATATTTGATGTCCCAGCCCAGTTTCAGTGTTTGCAGCAAGTAAAGCCGAATTGGGCCTCGATCTCGGTCCGCGAAATTGCGCGAGCCCCAGATTTGGCGGACAAGGTATATGGATTGTGCGCCGAGCAGGGGACGCGCGTTCAGCACATTCTCTATAACGATGAAGACGCGGCTTTGCTGGTGGATTGGCAGGCCCGTGGGGTCGTACGCGACGGACAAACTGATCGGTTGCTGGTTTTGGGACGGTACACTTCAGGACAGGAATCCACGCCACAAGACCTTGACCACTTTCCGCAAAACGCGTCCCGTTGGATGGTTTGCGCGTTCGGAAGGCAAGAGCATGCTTGTCTTTTGGCAGCAGCGGAGCGCGGTGGGGATGTACGGGTCGGATTTGAAAACAGCCTGACCGACCGGGACGGAAATACCTGGGCGAACAATGCGGCGTCGGTTTCGGCGCTGATCGCGGCTTTGAAAGGAACTTTGCTATGAGTCACGTTTTTCCACGCCACACCAAATCAATTCTTCCAGTCGCTGTTGGCGGCGATGGATGCTACCTGATTGACGGTCAGGGGAAGCGCTATCTGGATTGTGGTGATGCTGCTGTGTCGTGCCTTGGCCATTCGAACCCGGCTGTTATTGAGGCCGTGCAGCGGCAGGTTGAACAGATCGCATTTGCGCATACCGGTTTCATGACTTCCGAACCTGCCGAGGCGCTGGCTGATCTGCTGGTTGAACATGCGCCGGGTGACCTGGATCGTGTTTATTTTGTCTCGGGCGGTTCCGAGGCGACAGAAGCGGCTATGAAGCTTGCTCGGCAATATTTTCTTGAAATTGGTCAGCCCGAGCGTCGCCGCGTGATCGCACGGCGGCAGAGCTATCACGGGAACACGCTGGGTGCGTTGTCGGCCGGGGGCAATGAATGGCGGCGGGCGCAGTTTGCCCCGATGCTGATTGAGATGACGCATATCGCGCCATGTTTCGAATACGCAGAAAAGCGCGATGATGAGAGCAGTTTTGATTACGGTCAACGCGTCGCGAATGAGTTGGAGGCAGAGATCCTTCGCCTGGGCCCTGAAACTGTTATGGCGTTCATGGCGGAACCTGTCGTGGGGGCGACGCTGGGTGCGGTGCCTGCGGTTGAAGGGTATTTCCAGCGTATTCGCGAGATCTGTGATCAATACGAGGTTCTTTTGATCCTTGATGAAGTAATGTGCGGTATGGGTCGGACCGGCCATTTGTTCGCTTGCGATCATGATGGCGTCGCACCGGACATTCTGTGCATTGCCAAAGGGTTGGGTGCCGGGTACCAGCCGATTGGCGCAATGATGTGTAGCGAAAAAATCTATGAAGCAATTCGCGATGGATCTGGTTTCTTTCAGCACGGTCACACCTATATCGGTCACCCGGTTGCAACGGCTGCGGCCTTGGCTGTTGTCACCGAACTGACCACGCGCCAACTGCCCCAACGCGCCGACGCTATGGGCGGCAAGCTGCAAGCGGCGTTGCGGGCCGAGTTTGCACAACATCCGCATGTTGGGGACGTTCGAGGCAGAGGGTTGTTCCGAGGGCTGGAGCTGGTGGCCGACCGAGAAACAAAAACGCCGTTTGATCCATCCCACGGTGTTGCGGGCAAAATTAAGAAGGCGGCGCTGGCCGAGGGGCTGATCTGTTATCCGATGTCTGGCACCCGGGACGGACGTCTCGGTGATCACGTCCTTCTGGCACCGCCGTTCATTATCGAAGACACGCAATTAGACGAGCTTGTCGGCAAGCTTAGCCGGGCAATCTCGGCCTCGATCCCGAGCTGAAGCGTTCCGCGCGGTATTGCCGCGCGCTGTGCCTGATACCAACAAAAAACCCTGTCAGAGCGTATCTGACAGGGTTTCGAATTCGATATGCACCGCGATTACTTCTGCGGCAGCGGGCCGATCATCATGATCATCTGACGACCTTCCATCTTCGGCATGTTTTCAACCTTGCCGATTTCTTTGGTATCGGCTGCCACACGCTCCAGAAGCTCACGTCCAAGATTCTGGTGCGCCATCTCGCGGCCACGGAAACGCAAAGTGACTTTGACCTTGTCGCCGTTCTCAAGAAACTTGAACACGTTCCGCATTTTGACATCGTAGTCATGCGTGTCGGTGTTGGGCCGGAACTTGACCTCTTTCACCTCGATGATCTTTTGCTTCTTACGAGCTTCGCTTTCGCGCTTCTGCTGCTCATATTTGAACTTGCCAAAGTCCATGATCTTGCAGACCGGCGGGTTCGCATTCGGCGAGATCTCGACCAGATCAAGTCCGGCATCTGCGGCCATCTGCATGGCTTTGGCGGGATGAACCACCCCGACGTTTTCGCCTTCGGCGCCAATCAGGCGAATTTCAGGGGCACGGATCTTGTCATTGACGCGGGGGCCGGTGTCTCTCTGCGGCGGCGCGTTGTGAGGTCTGCGAGCTATGGGTTCATTCCTTTGATAATTGCAGAATTTCGAGGTCGGAATTTAGACTGGCCTGCACGCCGTTTCAAGCGGCATAAGTACAGGCCAGTCCGAAAATTCCGGGTTTTGTCAGGGGTTTTTCGCCAGTCCGGGGTAAATTGCCCCGGACTGGCGTGTTGGATTAACCAACAAAGGCTTTTTCGATGACAAATTCCTTGGGTTCGGAATTGGCACCTTCGCGCAGGCCGAACTCTTCCAGAATCTCTTTGATGTCGAGGTTGAAGGCCAGCGAACCACAAACCATCGCCCGGTCAGTATCCGGTTTGATGCCGCCTTCGATGCCCAGATCGGCAAAGACCGTGCCATCTTTCAGCAGCTCGGTGATGCGACCCATCTTAGGGCTCTCTTCTCGCGTGGTGGTCGGATAATAGCGGATCTTGTCCGCAAATCCTTCGCCCATCAGCTCGGCCAGCATTTCGTCCTGACGGATGTTTTCGATCAGCTGACGTCCATATTCCAGTTCGCCAACTTCGCGGCAGGTATGGGTGATGATGACCTCATCATAGTCCTCATAAGTCTGCGGCTCGCGCAGCAGCGAGGCGAAGGGTGCGAAACCTGTTCCGGTAGCAAAGAACCAAAGGCGCTTACCGGGTAGCAGGGCGTCGTGGACCAGCGTGCCAACGGGCTTGGGCCGTAAGATGATCTGATCACCCGGCTTGATGTGCTGCAACTTTGAGGTCAGCGGGCCGTCCTGGACCTTGATCGAGTAGAATTCCAGCTCTTCGTCCCACGAAGGCGAGGCGATGGAATAAGCGCGCAGCAAAGGTTTGCCGTTGTCGCCTAGCAGGCCGATCATCACGAACTCTCCCGACCGGAACCGCAGCGAGGCGGGACGCGACACCTTGAAGGAAAACAGGCTGTCGGTCCAATGTTTGACGTCTGTTACGGTCTGTGCGTCCGGAAGGACGGGGGCCTTGACGGCGGTTACTTCGGTCACGGGTTTCATCTCTGTCATCGTTTCACTATCGGCTGGGTAAACCGACATCTCCGTTTAATCTTTGATCCAAGTCAGGAAAAGGGGCTAAATGCCCCTTTGAAGTCACAAGCTGGCGATTGGCGATCTTAGCCGCGCAGGCGGGCCTGATAGTTGTGGTCTTTCCAATCGGCGCGGGCCAGCCACTGATCTTCGGGCTGGCGGTTGGCAAGCGCGTCGTCGATTTCGACCTCATCAAACCCGCTGCGGCGCGCCATGGCGTATTGGTCAGCCAGAACATGACCTCTGGCCCGCAAACGACCGGTGTAGCCTTTTAGGCGCAACACGCGGGCGATGGTAAAGCCGCGACCATCCGCCGAAGACGGGAAATCCACACGGACCATCCGGGCGCTGCCGAGGCGGTCGACAAGCTCATCGGGGTCAGTGTCCGACGCCACGTCCAGCGCCACGACATCATTGGCTGCGTCCTCAAGCGTGACAAAGCCATCTGTCCAGTCGTCGGGGGCGAACCCCTCATCCGTTACGATTACGTTCATTTTTTTTCTCCAGCGCGCACCATTTTGCCGTCGACAAAATGAATGCCGCATTCTTCTTTGTTCTGATCGCGCCAGCGTCCGGCGCGGGGGTCTTCGCCTTCTTTGACCGGCGAGGTGCAGGGCGCACAGCCGATAGAGGGGTAACCTTTAGCCACCAACGGATGCCGGGGCAGGTTGTTTTCGTCCATATAGGCGCGCACATCCTCGGGCGCCCAATGGGCCAGCGGGTTGACCTTGATCCGGCCGGTGCCGTCTTCGACCTCAAAGAAGTCAAGTGCGGCGCGTGTGCCCGATTGGAACCGTTTGCGACCGGAAATCCAGCCACCATACCCCGCCAGTGCCTTTTGCAGCGGGAAAGTCTTGCGCAGGTTGCAGCACGCATCGGTGTCACCCAGGCGCAGCGCCCCATAGGGGTCTTCGCGTTCCACATCTTCATCCTCGGCGCGGATGATGCGGACGTTTTTCAGCCCCAGACGTTCGCTGACCTCTTGCTGATATTCCAGCGTTTCGGTGAACAGCATCTGCGTGTCCACGAATAGCACCGGCGTCATCTTGTCGACTACCGCCGCCATGTGCAGCAACACGACCGACTCGGCACCGAAACTGGACACAAGGGCCAGTTCTTCGATCTCTTCCAGCGCGCCGTGCATGACATCATGGGCGCTGTGATGGCGGAACCGGGCGTTAAGCGCGTCGACCTGTTCGGTCAGCTCCGCGCGGTCTTTGCCCAGTTCCGTCTGGATCAGGTCAAGCGGCATTGGCCTGCGCCTCGGGGTAAAGCGCCGCCTTGAACGGTGCCATGCCTACGCGGCGATAGGTTTCCAGAAACGTTTCTTCGGCGCTGTCACGCTGTTCCAGATAAGTGTCCACGATGCGCTCAACGGCTGGCACGATCTCATCATAGGCAAAGCCTGGACCGGTGCGGTCGCCAACGGCGGCTGTTTCGGTTGCGTCACCACCCAGAGTGATCTGGTAGTTCTCGACGCCAGCGCGATCCAGACCCAGGATGCCGATGTGACCGACATGGTGGTGACCACATGCGTTGATGCAGCCCGAGATTTTGATCTTCAGGTGACCAATGTCATGCTCCAGCTTCAGCTCATCAAAACGGGTCGCAATCTCTTGAGCAACCGGGATCGAACGGGCTGTCGCCAGCGCGCAGTAATCCATGCCGGGGCAGGCGATGATATCGCTGATCAGGCCGATATTGGCGGTTGCCAGTTCGTACTCTTTCAGCTTCGCATGGATCGCGGGCAGGTCCGATTTGTGGACATGCGGCAGGATCACGTTCTGCTCATGGCTGATACGCAATTCGTCATAGGCGAACTCTTCGGCCAGATCAGCCATTACACGCATCTGTTCGGCGGTTGCATCGCCCGGCGTCTGGCCGTGCTTCTTGATCGAGATCGTGACGATCGCGTGGTCCGCGTTCTTGTGCGGCGCGATGTTGGTATCGACCCAAGAGCGGAAGACCGGATCGTTGGTGTAGGCACTTTCGAACGACGCAACCGAGGCTTCACGGAAGGTTGGCGGGGCAAAGTGGCCCTTGATCTCTTCCAACAGGTTCATGTCTGCGCCCTTGAACTGCGGGCGAACTTTCAGGAAGCGTTCGTTAACCTTGGCGCGGATCGCGTCGATGCCATGCTCATGCACGGTGATCTTGATGCGAGCTTTGTACTTGTTGTCGCGGCGGCCGATCTGGTTCCACACGGAAACAGTGGCTTCCAGATAAGCCAGCAGGTCGTCAAAGGCGACGAATTCGGACAGTTCTTTACCGATCATCGGGGTACGTCCCAGGCCACCACCCACGATAACGCGGGCACCCAGAACGCCATCACGCTCGACCAGTTGCAAGCCGATGTCATGCGCCTTGATCACGGCACGGTCATTTTCCGAACCGGTGATGGCGATCTTGAACTTACGCGGCATGAACTGGAATTCCGGGTGGTCGGTCGACCACTGGCGGAGCAATTCCGCATAGGGGCGAGGATCGGCGATCTCATCCGCGGCGGCACCAGCGAAATGGTCCGCAGTCACGTTGCGGATAGTGTTGCCCGAGGTCTGGATGGCGTGCATGCCGACCTCGGCCAAAGCGTCCAGCATATCGGGCACGTCATTCAGCTTGGGCCAGTTGTACTGGATGTTCTGGCGGGTGGTGAAATGGCCATAGCCCTTGTCCCACTTCTCGGCCAGCAGGGCCAGTTGGCGCATCTGCGCGCTGGACAGTGTGCCATAGGGGATAGCGACCCGCAGCATATATGCGTGCAACTGCAGATACAGGCCGTTCATTAGGCGCAGGGGTTTGAATTCATCCTCGGTCAGCGAGCCGTCAATGCGGCGCTCGACCTGCGCGCGGAACTGCGCGTTACGTTCTGCCAAAAATGCTGTGTCGAACTCGGAGTAGCGATACATGATTAGCTGTCCTTAGTTGCAGCCCCGAACCGTGGGGCCTTGAGAAGGGGAGAGAGAAGGGCCAGAGGTCAGGCCCGGGGCTGCGGGGAAGTTTCCTGTTTGCCGTGGGCATAGTTGGACGGACCAGTGCGGCGGAAGTCTTCCCGGAAATGGGTTGGCTCGGGGCCGTTGTCGCCGGCGACGGCATCGGCAAGATAGGCACCAACGATTTTGCTGGCCTGACGTGTGGCATCCAGCAGGCGCACCTGAGCATGCGCTTCATCAGTGATCAGCTCGGCCTCGGACAACTCCCGAGACCACCGGTCGTCTTCAGTCAGATAAATGACGTCACCTTCCAACAGGTCGTTGGCGGTCACTACTTTGGGGGTAAAAGCGCGGGCCATCAGGCGTGCTCCTTCTTGAATTCGGTCAGGGCCACGGCCGCCTGCCGTGGGGCGAGGCCATAAAATGTCAGGGTAGGGCCGTCCATTTCGGCGGCGTTCAAATCGGAGGGCAACTGGTCCAGAGTCGTTTCCAGAATGCGCTGGTCGGGGCGCGTAGCATTTTCAACCAACGTCACCGGCGTCTGGCGATCTGCACCGTGCATGATCAGGCGGCCCTGAATGAAACGAGCGGACTTTTTGCCCATGTAAATCGCGGCCACTGAACCGGCGCGTGCCAAGGCAGTCCAGTCGTGATCCGCAAACCCTTTCATGTCGTGGCCGGTCAGAAAACGGACCGAAGAATTGCGGCCTCGCCGTGTCAGGCTTTGACCAATCCCTGCAACCGCCGCCGACGCAGCAGTGATGCCTGGTACGATCCGCCAAGATATGCCAGCAGCCTCGACCGCCTCAATCTCTTCATCTAAGCGTCCAAACACGGTCGGGTCGCCGGATTTCAGGCGAACGACGCGCTGACCTTTCAGGGCGTAATCGACCAGCAGGGCGTCAATGTCTTCCTGTTTCCACGACGGGCCGAAACCTGCCTTGCCGACATCGACCAGTTGGGCGGTCTTGCCGGCCAGTGCCAGAACCTCAGCGCTGATCAGACGGTCATGAAGTACAACGTCCGCGCGCTCGAAGGCATTTAGCGCCTTGAGCGTCAGCAATTCCGGATCGCCGGGACCCGCGCCGACAAAGTCGACATGTCCTGTGCCATCGTATGATTGCGTAAGCTGCATTTCTTGTCCCGAGTGTGGTTTGACTTGGATTGCAATATAGGAAATATTCCCGCAGATACGCCATATGGGCGGGTAAATAAGGACAAACGTTCTGTCTGAGCTGGCCTTGGGAACGTTCGTTTCGAAACGAAAGGAAATTTGGAATGTCGGTGCGGATTGACGATACGGATCGGAAAATTCTGGTCGAGCTGCAGCGGGACGCAAGCCAATCGCTGGACGAAATAGCCGCCCGTGTCGGTAGTTCCAAGACCCCGGTCTGGAATCGGATACGCAAGCTGAAAGGAGCCGGTGTGATCGGTCAGCAGACCGTATTATTGGACGCCGAAGCACTGGGATTTGAGGCCACATTCTTTGTGTTGATCCGTACCTCAGAGCATGAAGCCGACTGGCAGCACAAGTTTCTCAAAGCCCTGCGCGACAGGCCCGAAGTGCAAGAGGCGCACAGGTTGGCGGGTGACATCGATTATATCCTTAAGGTGCGGGTCAAGAACGCGCGTGCCTATGATGAGTTCTATCAGGCGCTGATTTCAGAAGTGCGCGTTCACAATGTGACTGCTTTGCTGTCTATGGAGGAAATCAAATCGACGACCATGCTGCCCTTGAACGCATTGATCCAAAGCTAAGTCTGCACCATCAATCTGGTCAGCCCGTGGAAATGGTAGGTGTTCGAATACTCCGGATCGGCGCTCAGGCGCAGGTTCGGACAGCGTTCAAACAACGTGGACAGCGCGACTCGCATTTCCATGCGGGCCAGCGGAGCACCAACGCAAAAATGCAGACCAGCACCGAAACTGGTGTTTGTGACAATGGCCCGGCTGGGATCAAACCTGTCCGGGTCAGTCCAGACCGCGGGGTCCCGGTTTGCCGCGCCCAATAGCAGCGCAACCTCATCTCCGCGTTTAAAGCTGTGCCCGAAAACATCTATGTCTTCATAAGCATAGCGGGTGAACATATGTAGCGGCGGATCATAGCGCAAAATCTCTTCGACTGTGCAATCGATGCTGTCAGGCAAAAAGACTTGGGGGCTGACGCCAAGTCGCAGAACGGTCTTCACGCCATTTCCAAGCGAGTGCACGGTCGCCTCGTGCCCGGCATTCAAAAGCAGGATGCAGGTGGCGACCAACTCTTCGAGCGATAACTTCTCGCCATCTTCCTCGGCCACAATCAATCGTGTGATTAGGTCGTCTTGTGGATCGTTGCGGCGTTGCTCAATGTAGCCCATCAAAAAGTTGGTGAATTCCTGCGAAGAAGTAGCGGCGGCAGTTTCGGTCTCAGGTGTACGGCTGGCCTGATACATTGCTACCATATCATGGGACCAGCGCAGCAGGTTGGGTGACATTTCCTCGGGCACGCCCAGCAGGCGGCAGATCGTTATGACCGGAACTTGCGTGCAATAGGCGGAAAGAAGATCAAAGGGTTCATCGGGAAAAGCGTCAATCAAAGAATGAGTTAGGTCGCGAATCGAAGGTTCCAGCGCCGCAATTGCCCGCGACGTGAATGCCCGCATCACCAGCGCCCGCAAGCGTGTATGCCTCGGCGGTTCTGCTTCGAGCAACGAGTGTGCCTCGACCGCCAGCCACGGTGCCAGATGTGCTGGTCCAGGTGTTTGCAATTCTTCTGGCACCTCACGCCCAAAGCGGCGGTCTTTCAGAAGGGCCGATACTGCATGGTGTGACACCGCTGCGACCTTCCCATAATCGTCCCAAAAGACCAGGTCACCGCTCGCGCGCGCCTGACCATAGAACGGGTAGGGGTTTTGTACGAAATCCGGATCGACCGGGGATTGAAATACCGTCTTCATGCGGCGCAGACTTGCCATGCAGCGCGCTGAATGCAAGACCCTATGTCATGCAACGCGTTTGGGTCATTCTGGGATTTTTGATTGCTGTCGGGCTGTTGGCCGTCGGCGTCTGGTCTTATGGCTACCGACAGGCGCTGTCGCAGCTTAGCGAAAAGGCCGAGGCCGACCTTGAACTGGCTGCAGACCGCCTAAGCACTCAGATGCAGGTCTATCAGGAACTGGCCGTGTTGATGGCCACGCATCCCGTTCTGCGGTCCCTTGAAACGCCGGCGCAGCAACAGACCGCGCGCGAGATCTTGCTGGACGTGGCTGACAAGACCTCGGCCGTCAACATGATGTATCTGGACCAAAACGGGCGGGTTCTGGCCTCGGCGCAGCCGGTGGATCGCCAAGACATGGCCGATCATCCTGCATTCCAGCGTGCAATGCAGGGCGCGATGGGCAGCGCGCATGGTGTTGTAGAAGGCAGCGGAGATCGCACATATTCCTACGCCGCCCCTGCCTTTGGTCCTGTCGGTCAAGTCGAGGGCGTACTGATCGTTGTGGCCGATGTGCAGGATGTTGAACAGACCTGGCGGGGTAGTACCGAGGCGGTGTTTTTCATTGATGGAGACGGCGTTGTCTTTATTTCCAACCGATCAGATTTGCTGTTTTGGCACCGGGATGAGGGACAGGTGGGCCTGACACCTCCGGATGGCGGGGCGGTCGATTTCGCCTCGGTTCAGGTCGGTCCGCATGAGGTATGGCAGTTGAATTGGGGGCGATACCTGCCCAGCCGTGCGTTGCACCTGATGTTGGACCTGCCTGTCATTGATATGACAGCTGAGGTTCTGGTCGATGTGGCACCCGCGCAGCGCCTGGCGAGTTTGCAGGCAGCAACCGTTGCCGCAATCTGTTTGGCCTTCGGCGCACTGTTGTATTTGGCGACCGAACGCCGTCGCACATTGGCCGAGGCCAACGCTGTTTTGGAAAGCCGGGTCGCGCAACGGACACATGCTTTGACGGCTGCGAACACCGCTCTGCGCCGCGAGGTGCGTGAACGCGAGGATGCCGAAACCGCGCTGAAGCATGCGCAGGAAGAGCTGATTCAGGCGGGCAAACTCAGCGCGTTGGGCCAGATGTCGGCGGGTATCAGTCACGAATTGAATCAGCCCCTGATGGCGATCCAGCAATTCGCCGACAATGGCGCCGCTTTTCTTTCCCGCGGCCGGGATGAGAAAGCGTCGGAGAACCTGACCCGCATCTCTGCCATGGCAGCCCGGATGGCGCGCATCATCAAGAACCTCCGTGCTTTTGCACGCAACGAAAGCGAACCGATGGGTAAGGTCAATCTGGTTCAGGTGATAGATACGGCGGTGGAACTGACCGAGGCTCGGTTGCGGACCGAAGATGTCAATATGGATTGGGCACCGCCCAACAGCCCGGTTTACGCGTGGGGCGGCGAAGTACGGTTGGTTCAGGTGTTCGTGAACCTGATCAACAATGCTGCTGACGCGATGGGCGGGCAGGTCGATCGCCTTATTCGCATCAGGATCGAACATGGCAACAAGCTGGCCGTTACCGTCCGCGATATCGGTCCTGGTATCGAAAACTCGGAAAAGCTGTTCGAGCCGTTCTACACGACCAAGGCCGTCGGATCCTCTGAGGGGATGGGGCTCGGGCTTTCGATCTCGTATGGTTTGGTGCAAAGCTTTGGGGGTAATATCCGGGGTGCAAATCTGGATACCGGGGCGCTGTTCACGGTCGAGCTTGAGCCTTTCACGGAACACGAGGTCGCATGACGCGGAAAGTCTTACTGGTTGATGATGATGCCGCCGTTCGCGAGGCCTTGGCGCAAACGCTTGAGCTGGCGGACTACGATCCCGTCACTGCAGGGTCCTTTGTTGCAGCAAAAGACCATATTCGCGCGGATTTTCCCGGCGTGATCGTTTCAGATATCCGAATGCCGGGCCGGGACGGGTTTCACCTTCTGAACTATGCGCGCGAGGTTGATCCCGACCTGCCGGTTGTTCTCTTGACCGGAGAGGGTGACATCCCGATGGCGGTGCAGGCCATGGGACAGGGTGCGTTCGGCTTTCTGGAAAAGCCATGTGCGGCAGCAGACCTGCTGTCTGTTTTAGAGCGCGCACTGAACGCGCGCGCCCAGGTGATCGAACAACGTGCCCTGAAATCAGAGCTTGAGCGCGGAGACCCGGCCGCGCGGTTGTTGTTCGGTCTGTCTGCACAGGCCGAGGCGCTGCGTGAACGGGTCCGATCCGTCGCACCCACCGGGGCTGAGGTTCTTGTAACCGGGCCGCCTGGAAGCGGGATTTCGAAAGTTGCCGAGGTCGTGCATTTGATGTCGCCGGTCGGGCAGGGTCCATTCGTCAAGCGCCCGGCCTCGGGGCTGACGCCCGAGGGACTGGCGCGAGTGTGTGAAGATGCGGCCGGTGGGTCTTTGTTTCTGGATGAGATTTCGGCCATGCCAGGTGCGACGCAATACGCCGCACTTGAGTTGGTAGAACAGGGTACCGGCGCACGTATTGTTGCAGGGACGACCGCCGATCTGGCCGTGCTGTCAGATCAGGGCAAATTCAATGCCGACCTGTTCTATCGTCTGGACGTCATGCGTGTGCGGATCCCGTCACTAGCGGAACGGCCCGAAGATATCCCAGTGATCTTTCGCCATTATGTCGCGCAAGCGGCAGAACAGGCGGGTATTGCCGAGCCCGAGATCACCTCAGAGCGACTGGCATCATTGATGGCCAGCGATTGGCCGGGCAATGCCAGATCGCTGATGTCGGCGGCGATGCGCTTCGTGTTGGGGATGCCTGAGGAGGTTGCACAGGCGGCTGATCTGGGACTGAGCGAGCAAATGGCGCGCGTCGAACGTTCGTTGCTGATTGCGGCACTGGGTCGGCACAATGGGAAAGCGTCAGATGCAGCAAAGGCATTGAAGCTGCCGCGTAAGACTTTTTACGACAAATTGGCGCGCTATCAGATTCGCCCCGAAGATTATCGGCGCTAACAGGGGCACCCGCCGCCTTTGGTCGCAATATCAGTTATTTGAAGGCATTGGGCCATAAGCATGTATCCAGAGGCGGCGGGTGTTCGTTCAAGAATCATCAGGTGAGTCGTTCGATCCGATTCGGGGCGCGTGCGGAAATCCGCACATCCGGGGGTATGGCTGTGCGGAATTCCGCACAGAAAGATGCATCGCTGGTTGATGATAGTGAAGAAGATCCTGGTAACTATCAGAAATAAAATAATAATAATGCTAGTCCTCGAATTTCGAACAAAAAGTTGAGCGGTCGGCATTGATTCGCTTCACTGCGCGTCATGCGACGTCGATCCGGCGTCGACGGAAGGTTTCATGGAAGTCTGGGAGGAAAAGACAGATGAAATTCCTTACAACTGCTGCCACCGCACTCGCGCTTAGCGTTTCGGCCTCGGCTGCAATGGCCGCCTGTGACGACGGCGAGATCGTAGTCAAGTTTGCGCATGTCACGAACACTGACAAACACCCCAAGGGTATCGCGGCATCGCTGCTGGAACAGCGCGTGAACGACGAGATGAATGGCGTAATGTGCATGGAGGTCTATCCGAACTCCACGCTCTATAATGATGACAAGGTTCTTGAGGCGATGCTGCAAGGCGACGTCCAACTCGCTGCGCCATCGCTGTCGAAGTTCGAGAAGTTTACCAAGCAGTTCCGCCTGTTTGACCTGCCGTTCATGTTCAAGAACATCGACGCCGTGGACGCCTTCCAGGCCTCAGCGGATGGTCAGGCGATGAAAGACAGCATGCAGCGCCGCGGCCTGCAGGGCCTGGCTTTCTGGCACAATGGTATGAAGCAGATGTCGGCCAACAAGCCGCTGGAGGCCCCGTCGGATGCCGAAGGTCTGAAGTTCCGTGTTCAGTCTTCGGACGTTCTGGTTGCCCAAATGGAAGCCATCGGCGGTAGCCCACAGAAAATGGCGTTCTCGGAAGTCTATGGCGCGCTGCAGCAGGGTGTTGTTGACGGGCAAGAAAACACCTGGTCGAACATCTACGGCAAGAAGTTCTTCGAAGTGCAGGACGGTATTACCGAGACCAACCACGGTATCATCGATTACCTGGTTGTGACATCGGTTGACTGGCTGGACAGTCTTGACCCGGAAGTCCGCGATCAGTTCCTGACCATCCTGGGTGAGGTGACCGAGACCCGGAACAAGGAAGCCTTTGCTGTGAATGAAGCGGCCAAAGCGTCGATCACCGATGCAGGCGGTATCATCCGCGATCTGAACCCTGAACAGCGTCAGGCGTGGGTCGACGCGATGAAACCCGTTTGGGACAAGTTCGCAGACGACGTAGGTCAGGACAAGATCGACGCCGCTCAGGCCATCAACGCCGGGTTCTGATCCCGGTTCAGGCCGCGTGTCCAAAGACTGGGGAGTTGCTGACGCGCAGGCCGGGCGGGCCGAGATCTGGCCCGCCACACCAAACTCTCATCACTAATAATGTGGGGACAGATAAATGTCTGGTTCGAAACCCGGCCAAGGCGGGCTGGTCGACCATATCGAAGAGACTCTGATTGCATCGCTCTTGGGCCTGATGACAGTCGTGACCTTCGCCAATGTAATCGCGCGGTTTGTATTCAATTCCAACATCCTGTGGGCACTTGAACTAACGGTTTTTGCCTTTGGGTGGCTGGTGTTGCTGGGCGCGTCATACGCGGTCAAAAAGCACGCTCACTTGGGTGTGGATGCAATCCTGAACATGCTGGCCCCGGCGCCGCGCCGCATTTTGGCACTGATCTCGGTGGCGTGTTGTCTGGCATTTTCGCTGCTGCTGTTGAAAGGGTCGTATGACTATTGGGCCGTGTTTGCCGACCTGCCGCCCACCTCGGGCCGCTGGTTCCCGACCGGTTTCAATTTCGATGCACGCAGCCAGAGCTTTTACGAAGTTGACGATATTCCCATGGTCGCACCGCTGCGCTTTCTTGAGGACCTGATCAACTATGGCGAGGGGTATGAAAAACTGCCCAAGGTGGTGCCGTATCTGGTGCTGCCGGTGTCGATGCTGCTTCTGGTGATCCGCTTTGCGCAGGTCGCAGTACAAATCTGGCGTGGTGAGACCGACCGTCTTGTCGCCAGCCACGAAGTCGAGGACGAGATCGAAGAAGTCCGCGCTCAGCAAGGAGAGCATGACTGATGGACGTCGTACTTCTTTTCTCAATGGTTATTGGCCTGCTGCTGATCGGTGTGCCGATTGCGGTGGCCTTGGGCCTCAGCTCGACCCTGTTCCTGTTGATCTACTCCGACAGCTCGCTGGCTTCTGTGGCAGGTACGCTTTTTGAAGCTTTTGAAGGGCACTTTACCCTGTTGGCCATTCCGTTCTTCATCCTCGCCTCATCCTTTATGACAACGGGCGGCGTGGCGCGACGGATTATCCGTTTCTCGATTGCCTGCGTTGGCCATTTGCCGGGTGGCCTGGCAATTGCGGGTGTCTTTGCCTGTATGTTGTTCGCTGCGCTTTCGGGCTCTTCGCCGGCCACGGTTGTTGCCATCGGTTCCATTGTGATCGCCGGTATGCGGCAGGTTGGCTATTCCAAGGAATTCGCCGCTGGTGTGATCTGTAACGCGGGTACGCTGGGCATTCTGATCCCGCCGTCCATCGTGATGGTTGTTTACGCTGCGGCCGTTGAGGTCTCGGTTGGGAGGATGTTCCTTGCGGGCGTCATCCCGGGCCTGATGGCGGGTCTTATGCTGATGGTCACGATTTACGTCATGGCCAAAGTTAAGAACCTGCCGAAGGGTGACTGGAAGGGTTGGGGTGAAATCTTTACCTCGGCACGCGAAGCCGGTTGGGGCCTATTCCTGATCGTGATCATTCTGGGCGGTATCTATGGTGGTATCTTCACGCCGACCGAGGCTGCAGCAGTGGCTGCCGTATATGCCTTCTTTATCGCCAGCTTTGTCTACAAGGACATGGGGCCGCTCAGCACCGCTGGGGACGGCCAGAGCGTTCCGCTGCTGAAAAAGCCCTATGCGCTGGTCACGGCGTTCTTTCACCCCGATACCAAGCACACGCTGTTCGAGGCGGGCAAGCTGACGGTGACATTGCTGTTCGTCATCGCCAACGCGCTGATCCTCAAGCATGTGCTTACGGATGAACAGGTGCCTCAGCACATTGCAAGCGCCATGCTGTCTGCGGGTCTTGGTCCGGTCACCTTCCTGATCGTCGTCAACGTGATCCTGTTGATCGGCGGTCAGTTCATGGAGCCCTCGGGCTTGCTGGTCATCGTGGCACCTTTGGTGTTCCCGATCGCCATCGAACTGGGTATCGACCCAATCCATCT
Source organism: Ruegeria atlantica (assembly GCF_013032505.1). Lineage (GTDB taxonomy): Bacteria > Pseudomonadota > Alphaproteobacteria > Rhodobacterales > Rhodobacteraceae > Ruegeria > Ruegeria atlantica_F. The sequence continues at coordinate 416,439 of NZ_WQCG01000001.1, read as the reverse complement.
GGGCATCATCATGGTGGTGAACATGGAAATCGGAATGATTACGCCCCCGGTTGGTTTGAACCTTTTCGTGACCTCGGGCGTAGCCGGTATGCCAATGATGAGCGTTGTGAAGGCGGCGCTGCCGTTCCTGGCCGTGCTGTTCGTCTTCCTGATCATGGTGACGTATATTCCGTGGATTTCGACCTTCTTGCCCAATACCTTTATGGGTCCGGAAATCGTGACGAACTAGCGGGCATGCCCGCGACAAAAAAGGCCGGGTCTTTGACAGACCCGGCCTTCTTGCTGCGCGTTACTTCCCAGTGTGACCCGCTTGATCCTGTCATCAGCGCGATTGCGTCACATGCCCTTGTGACACTCGCTGTTATCAAGGGGCAAAGCACTCTTCATATACTGCAATTTTCGACTCGTACCCTTTGCGAGTTTGCGACCAGCACAACGCATCCTCTTGAATGCCAATCAAGAGACTTTATGTACGGACAAGAGGACGACCTCGCCACATTGGTTGATCATTCGGGACGACCCGAAACGATGTGAGGTTTTTCTATGCCCTGGATATTTTTGTTGTTCGCCGGTCTGCTGGAAATTGTATGGGCCGTTGCCATGAAGCAGTCCGCCGGTTTCACGCGCTTATGGCCCACGGCCCTGATGGGTGTGTCGATGATCGGATCGTTCGGATTGCTTGCCCTTGCGATGCGCGATCTGCCTTTGGGCACGGCCTATACGATTTGGACCGGCATCGGTGCCGTCGGGGCCTTCATGGTCGGCGCAATGTTTCTGGGTGAGGCGCTGACTGCGCCCCGCCTGATCGCGGCGGCCCTGATTGTGACGGGGCTGGTGACAATGAAACTAGCCTGACCTCAGGCCTTTTGCAGGGCGTCGATAATGCCGGAAAAGTCGTGGGCTTTCAGGCTTGCGCCGCCCACCAAGGCCCCGTCCACGTTAGAGACAGCAAAGATTTCGGCTGCGTTGCCCGGTTTGACCGAACCACCATAGAGCAAACGGACCGAGCGGCCGACACCTTCGCCAAACCGACGCTCAAGCCGGGCGCGGATGAAGTCGTGCACTTCTCCGATCTCGTCCAGGGTGGGAACCTTGCCGGTGCCAATAGCCCAGATTGGCTCATAAGCAACGATCAGGTTTTCGCCGGTCGACTGGTCTGGGATCGAACCGGACAACTGTCCGCCGATTATGTCCAGCGTGTTCGCGGCCTCGCGCTGCTCCAGGCTTTCGCCGACGCAAATGATGGCTTTCAGGCCCGTGTCCATCGCAGCGCGGGCTTTGGCGCGAACATCGTCGTTTTGCTCACCATGATCCTCGCGCCGTTCGGAATGGCCAAGAATGACCGCACTTGCCCCTGCATCCATTAGCATCTGGGCGCTGACATCGCCTGTATGCGCGCCGGATTCGGCCGCGTGGCAGTCCTGTCCACCGACCGAAATTCCGGTGTCTTTTACCGTTTCTGCCGCGCGGTGCAGCAAGGTTGCGGGTGGGCAAATCAGAACATCCACTGATGCGTCAGGAAACGACCCGGCTAGCGACTGAAGCTCGGGCAAATCAGCCGCAGTTCCGTTCATTTTCCAGTTTCCAGCCGCCAGCTTGCGTCGCATAACGCATACCCCCAAATAAATCGTTGTTTGGTCATCGGATAGCACCACCGGCCGAGCCTGACAATTCCGGTTGCAAAGGTCAGATCACAACGGCAGGTTCCGCTTCACATTGGAGGGCGGCATGATCGACGATTTGAATCTGAAGAAACTGGACGACCGTGAGGCTTCAGAGCTTGCAAAACTGTTGCATGCCGTGGGTGAGGTTGGCTTTTTGACGGTGTCCAACACCGGGCTTGATGCAGATCAGGTACGGAACGTTATCGAAACCTATCGCGAATTCTTTCATTTGCCTGACCGTCACAAAAAGACCGTTGATATGGCAATGACGGGTTCGAACCGAGGGTGGGGCGCGTCGCAATCCGAACAGGTGGACCCAATGGCCAATCCCGATTTCAAGGAAGTGTTCGATTGCGGCTATGAGCTGCCAGCCGGAAACGCATATGCTGACAAAGGACTGAGTGTGTATGCACCGAACCTGTGGCCGGAAAAGCCCCAGGAATTTCAAGGTGTAATCCGAGCATATTACAGCGAGGCTTGCTCGGTTGCGATGCGCGTTCTCAGGTCCATTGCCGTCGCTTTAGGCCGGGATGAAACCAGCTTTGATCGCGCCTTCGACACACCAATGGCCCTTTTGCGCGGAAACTTCTATCCAGAACGCCCGGCATGGGCCGGTGATCGGGATTTTGGCATTGGGGCACACACGGACTATGGATGCCTGACATTGCTGGCGACCGACGGTGTTTCAGGACTGGAGGTCCGGATGCCGGATGGCAGCTGGCAACCGGTCTCGGCCGCACCGGGTACGTTCATCATCAACTTTGGCGAGATGCTGGAATTCTGGACCGCCGGAAAAGTAAAAGCCACCGAACACCGCGTTGTGGGCGGTACGCAGGAACGTGTTTCGGTCCCACTCTTCTTTAATCCGTCCTACGAAACTAACGTCGCTCCGCCGAAATCAGGCGAGACAATCAGCGCCGGTGACCATCTCACACGGCGTTACAACGAAACCTATGTGCATTTGAAGGCGAGTTAGTTTTGTGAAGACAGCGCGTCGTCGAATTTGATGGATTCACCGCATCCACAAGCGTCCACGACATTCGGGTTGCGGAACTTGAACCCGGATTCGAGTAGCGAAACTTCATAGTCGATTTCGGTTCCGAACAGGAACATCTGCGCCATTGGCGCGATCATGATGCGGGCGTCGTCCTGCTCGACCACCTCGTCGTTGGGTTCGGCCTCATCTACGTAATCCATGGTGTATTCCATGCCCGCGCAGCCGCCTTTCTTGATGCCAATACGCAAGCCAGCATGACCGCCGGACGCCATCAGGCGTGCGATTTGCTCGGCGGCTTTGGGCGTCATTGTCACGGCCTGTTTGCCGGGAATGCCAAACATGGTGGTCTCCGTTGCGCTACATTATCCCCAATTTAGGGCCGAGACGCGTCAGGCTCAAGACATAGCAAACCTGCTGACCTAATTTTTACCGTCAAAATGCTTGTCCCACGGGTGGCCGCTCAAAGTAAACTTGCATCTTAATCAACGTTCACCTTAGCCTGACCGCAGTATCAGGCTTTATTGATAAAGGGCAAATAATCATGGCAGGTTTTAGCATTAAGTTCGGAAAAACTCTTCTACTGCAGGTCGCTAGCGCCTTCTTCTTATCCGCGAATTTCGTGTCTGCCGAAACAGACGGCAAGGTGCACCCAGTGAATTGCTCCACAGCCGAGGGTGATCTTCGGGCCATCGCAGCTGAAAAGAAACATGCGGAAGATCAGCAGGTGGAAAGTGTCATTGCAATCACACCTGCGGGGGCCTTGCTGGGTCTGGCCACTGGAACTGAGCAGAAAAGACTGACGATGCTCTCCGGCGACTATGTCAAGAAACTGGATGAGCGTGCGGAAGAAATCAAAGCGACGTGCGGCGTAAAATAAGCTGCGTGGTTCTGCCATAAATACAAATAGGGCCGCTTTTTCGACAAAGCGGCCCTGTTGCTTGATTACATATTGTTTACATGTCTTTAGAGTGAAAACCTGAGGCTACATGAAGCCCAGTTCCAGACGTGCTTCGTCCGACATCATTTCCATGCCCCACGGGGGCTCCCATATTAGTTCTACGTCAACTTCCTTGACGCCCGCGACCGGTTCGATCGCCTCGACAATCCACCCCGGCATCTCGCCGGCGACCGGGCATCCAGGCGCAGTCAGGGTCATGATGACCTTCACAGCGTTTTCCTTGGTGATGTCGATCGTATAGATCAGACCCAGATCGTAGATATTTACCGGAATCTCAGGGTCGAAGACGGTTCTGCAAGCCTCGACCACAGATTCGTAGAGTGGATGATCGATGGTCGAAGGCGCAATCAACGGCGTACCTTCGAACTGTTCACTTGGATGCGTCATTCATGCCTCGGGGCTGTTACCTGATAAATTATATAGGGAAAGCCTGTGGCAGCGTCCAGTGGTGCCGTGGGGCCCCGGGACGCTGCGTCGATTTGGATCACTCGTTGATATCGTGGCGGAAGGTTTTGACCTGACCGTGGGGCAGGGCAAACATGCGACGCAGGATCAGCCAGGACACCAGCGATAGTGCTGCAAAGATCAATAGTAGTACCGGTAGGCCTGGGGCAAAGCCCGGAAGCACAAGCAAAAGCCCCGTGACAGCTGCTCCAATCGCAAAGCCAAGAAAGATGAACCCCGGCAAGACGATCTCAAGTATGCCCAGAGCAAGCGCTCCGGCCAGCCAGAGCCACCATGTAAGCCAGAAGGGATCAGCCATTACTTTCCTCCTTTCAGCATTTTAAACGCATCGCCAAAGGCTTCAAGCGCGTTGGCAGGGACAACAATGGTTTGCGATCCGGTACCGTTACCCAGCGCGTTCAGGGCTTCGACCTGCTTCAACGCAACCTGATACTGAGCAGCCTCGATACCATTGTCCTGAATGGCCTTGGCGACAACGCCGGTTGCATATGCTTCAGCTTCGGCCTGAATACGGCGGGCTTTTGCGGTCTGCTCGGCCGCATAAAGTTCTGCATCGGCCTGCAATTCGACTGAGCGTTTCTGTCCTTCGGCCTCGGTCACCTGCGCACGGCGGGCACGTTCGGCATTCAACTGCTGCAACATCGCGTCGCGGGTGGCCTGATCGAGGTTCACGTCCAGAATCTCGGCCCGGGTTACTTCGATACCCCAGTCATCAACGGCGGTTTCTACGCTTTCCTGAATGCGCTCAATCAGTTGCGCGCGGTTCGACTGGACCTCATCCAGATCCATCTTACCGATTTCGGCACGGACGATACCTGCAACCGTTGTTGCGATCGCACCATCGACGTCGCGGATCCGGTACACAGTCTTTTCAGGTTCAAGAATGCGGTAAAATACCGATGTATCGATCTGGACCAGTACGTTGTCCTTGGTGATCGCGTCTTGCGTCGCATTTGGCAACTGGCGTTCAAGAATGGATATCTTATGACGTGCAACATCCAGAAAAGGAACGATAAAATTAATGCCGGGGCCAAGCACTGAGTGCAGGCGGCCAAAGCGTTCAACCACATATTTTTCCGATTGCGGCACAATTTTTATGCCCTTGAGTATTACAACGACGATCAGAACTGCTGCGAGCAGGTAAATGATGTTCGATGTTAGCAGTCCGATTATCTGATCTTCGGTCATATCTGTCCTCTTTTATTGTGTACTATGGTATACACTTGGGGATTGACTCGCCCATTTTCAACTCTGGTATGGCGGGAACGGGGATGGATGCAAATCTCAGAAACCCGAGATGTGGCATGGAAAATTTTGAATGTGGCTGCTTTGCATCCGGTCGTGATTGCGCTATCGGGCGGGGATGAAACTGATAATTGATACAGATCCGGGCATCGACGATGCGATGGCCATTGCCTATGCCGCCGCTGCACCAGAAATTGACCTGATTGGCCTGACCACCGTTTTTGGCAACACACATGTGCATCAGTCCAGCCGCAACGCGCGGTTCCTGCTGCATAAACTGGGGATCGACGCCCCGGTTGCAGAGGGCGCGCCGCACCGGCGGGGGGCAGATTCGCATACGCCGTCCGAGCATGTGCACGGCCCCGAAGGGTTTGGGGATATCACCGAAATTCCGCAGGTTGGATCAAATCACACTATGACCGCGGCTGAATTTCTTGTGGATCAGGCGCGGGAACACAAGGGTGAGCTGGTCGTTTGTGCTGTTGGCCCGCTGACCAATATCGCCGATGCCATGCAGCTGGATCCTGAGTTTGCGGGCAACATCAAGCGACTGGTGATCATGGGTGGCGCTGTGTTTTGTCCCGGAAACATCACTGAACATGCCGAGGCCAACATATATAACGATGCACTGGCCGCGGATGCGGTGTTCGCATCGCCGCCGGATACGGTTCTGGTCGGCTTGGATGTCACGCTGAAAACTCTGTACGCGAATGCAGATTTCGAGGCACTGGCTGCACGTTCCGCTGATATGGGTGGGTTCCTACGCGACATCTCGAAATTCTACCTGAAATTCTACAAGGATATTGGTGGTTTGGAGGGGTGCGGCCTGCACGACTCCACAGCCGTGATAGCTTGTACGCACGAACCCATGTTCGAGATGGTAGAAACCGGGCTTCGGGTGGTGGCCGAAGGGACGCAAATCGGAGCAACCCGACCAGACACGGGTAGACCAACAGTTCGCGTATGCCGTGATGTGGACGGGGCGGGGGTTGTAAGCCTGTTCACCGACCGCGTCGCGTCACTGCCCTGACGTCTTGCATTAGTAGCGAAGATCGGGCAATTGCTGCCCGGTTCAGCGATCCTGAGGCATTCAAATGACAGACCGTTTTTCTTTCGACCTGAAGGCCACGGATGGAAAGGCCCGCACCGGAGTTATCAATACTCCGCGTGGTGAAGTGCGCACACCTGCATTTATGCCGGTCGGCACCGCGGCAACAGTCAAAGCAATGATGCCGGAAAGTGTACGCGCTACAGGGGCGGACATACTGCTGGGCAACACCTACCACCTAATGTTGCGTCCGACAGCCGAGCGGATCGACCGTTTAGGTGGGTTGCACAAATTCATGAACTGGGAGCGGCCGATCCTTACGGATTCCGGCGGGTTTCAGGTGATGTCGCTGGCCGGATTGCGGAAGCTGACCGAAAAAGGCGTGACCTTCAAATCGCATATTGACGGCTCGCGTCACGAGTTGACGCCTGAACGGTCGATGGAGATTCAGCGCCTTTTGGGCTCTGACATTGTCATGTGCTTTGATGAATGCCCGGCATTGCCTGCGGACCGGGATCGCATTGCGGAATCGATGCGCCTGTCGATGCGGTGGGCTCAGCGGTCACGCGATGCTTTCGGAGATCGCCCAGGCCATGCGCTGTTTGGCATTCAGCAGGGTGGGCTGGAAAAGGATTTCCGCGAGGAATCAGCCGAGGCGCTGAAAGAGATCGGTTTCGAGGGTTACGCCGTCGGCGGTCTTGCCGTGGGCGAAGGGCAAGAAGCGATGTTTGACGTGCTGGACTTTGCGCCGGACATGCTGCCTGTTGACAAACCGCGCTATCTGATGGGCGTCGGAAAACCAGACGATATCGTTGGTGCGGTCGCGCGCGGAATCGACATGATGGATTGCGTTCTGCCTTCCCGTTCGGGGCGTACCGGGCAAGTTTTTACACGTTACGGTGTTGTGAACATCAAAAACGCCCGCCACGCTGATGACCCGCGTCCGCTGGACGAAAACTGCACGTGCCCGGCATGCTCGAATTATTCGCGTGCTTACCTACATCACGTTTTCCGCTCGAACGAAATGATCTCGGGCATGCTGCTGACCTGGCACAACTTGCATTATTTCCAAGAGATTATGCAGGGCATGCGCGATGCGATTGCCGCCGGCACTTTTGAGGCCTGGCAAGCAGAGTTCCATGCGCAGCGCGAACAAGGCGATATTGAGCCCTTTTGATAGGCACTCGGCGTAATGATGATGAAAATCGCCGAATAGTCCGTTAGGTGCCTTGCAGTCCCGAACACCTCAGGTCATTCTCACTTCGAGAGATGACGGTAAGGTTGAAATAGGGCACTAACTGCCCCACCTTAATCGTCCAAGACAGGAGACGGCCAGGCGTTGCCTCGATGAGGGACCAGAGCCGTCTTGCCAATGATAAGGATAGAGCATGCAAGAGCCCCTGAACTCCTCATACCCAGTGCTGCCGTTGCGCGATATCGTGGTTTTCCCACATATGATCGTGCCGCTGTTCGTCGGTCGTGAAAAATCCGTCCGCGCGCTGGAAGAAGTGATGCAGGACGACAAGCAGATTCTGTTGTCCAGCCAGATCGACCCAAGTGACGATGACCCCACCGAGGACGGCATCTATCGGTCGGGCGTGCTGGCCAATGTATTGCAGTTGCTGAAATTACCGGACGGCACCGTGAAGGTGCTGGTCGAAGGCCAGGCTCGTGTGAAAATCACGGAATTCCTTGAAAACGAAGAGTTCTTTGAGGCCCGCGCCGAATATCTGACCGAGATTCCAGGTGATGTGACGACGACCGAAGCGCTGCAGCGCACGGTTGCAGACGAATTCGAGCGCTATGCGAAAGTGCGCAAGAACATCCCCGAAGAAGCACTCACTGCAGTGGGCGAGACTGCCGAACCCGCCAAGCTGGCCGACCTCGTGTCGGGTCACTTGGGTATTGAGGTCGAGCAGAAGCAGGAACTGCTGGAAACCCTCAGCGTCAGCGAGCGTCTGGAAAAGGTCTATGGCCTGATGCAGGGCGAAATGTCTGTTTTGCAGGTCGAGAAAAAGATCAAGACCCGTGTCAAAACCCAGATGGAGAAAACGCAGCGAGAGTACTATCTGAATGAGCAAATGAAGGCCATTCAGAAGGAGCTTGGCGATGGCGAGGACGGCAGCAACGAGGTCGCCGAGCTGGAAGCCAAGATCGAAGAGACCAAGCTGTCGAAAGAGGCGCGCGAAAAGGCCGAAGGCGAGCTGAAGAAGCTGCGCAATATGAGCCCGATGTCGGCTGAAGCCACTGTCGTGCGCAACTATCTGGACTGGATTTTGGCCTTGCCGTGGGGCACCAAATCTCGCGTTAAGAAAGATCTGGCGCGCGCGCAAACCATTCTAGATGACGATCACTATGGGCTTGAGAAGGTCAAAGAGCGGATCGTTGAATATCTGGCGGTTCAGCAGCGTTCGAAGAAGCTGAAAGGCCCGATCCTGTGCCTTGTCGGCCCTCCGGGTGTGGGTAAGACCTCGCTGGGTAAGTCCGTTGCCAAAGCCACGGGGCGCGAGTTCATTCGCATCTCGCTGGGTGGTGTACGCGATGAATCCGAGATCCGCGGTCACCGTCGGACCTATATCGGCTCGATGCCAGGTAAGATCATTCAGGCGCTGAAGAAGGCGAAAACCACGAACCCGCTCATCCTGCTCGACGAAATCGACAAGATGGGGCAGGACTTCCGTGGTGATCCGGCTTCGGCAATGCTTGAGGTGTTGGATCCGGAACAGAACAGCACGTTCATGGATCACTACCTTGAGGTCGAATATGACCTGTCCAACGTGATGTTCCTGACCACGTCGAACAGCTACAACATGCCTGGGCCTTTGCTGGACCGGATGGAGATCATCCCGCTGGCCGGTTACACCGAAGAGGAAAAGAGCGAGATCGCCAAGCAACACCTGATCGACAAGCAGGTCAAAAACCACGGTCTTAAGGCCAAGGAGTTTGAACTGACCGATGAGGCGCTGCAGAAGATCATCCGCACGTATACCCGTGAAGCGGGGGTGCGAAACCTCGAACGTGAAATCGCTAAGGTTGCGCGGAAATCGCTGACCAAGATCATCAAGAAAGAGGCGGAAGAGGTCACTGTGACGCCCGACAATCTGGATGATTTCCTTGGTGTGCCGAAGTTCCGTTATGGGCTCGCTGAGCAGGACGATCAGGTCGGTGTTGTTACCGGTCTGGCGTGGACCTCCGTTGGTGGTGACCTGCTGCATATCGAGGCGCTGAAACTGCCGGGCAAGGGTCGGATGAAAACCACCGGTAAGCTGGGCGATGTGATGAAGGAATCCATCGATGCGGCGTCGTCCTATGTGCGGTCAATCTCGCCTCAGATCGGGGTGAAGCCGCCTAAGTTTGACTCGCTGGATATCCACGTCCACGTGCCGGACGGCGCGACACCGAAAGATGGGCCATCGGCCGGTCTGGCTATGGTAACGTCGATCGTGTCGGTCCTGACTGGCATTCCGGTACGCAAGGATATCGCCATGACCGGTGAGGTTTCGTTGCGTGGTAACGCGATGCCAATAGGCGGTTTGAAAGAGAAACTGCTGGCGGCGCTGCGCGGTGGCATTAAGACGGTTCTGATTCCGGAAGAGAACGAAAAGGATCTCGCCGAGATCCCGGACAACGTGAAAGAAGGCCTGAAGATCATTCCGGTCAAGCACGTGTCCGAGGTTCTTAAAGAGGCACTGGTGCGCGAACCCGAAGCCATCGAATGGGATGAGGCCGCCGAAGAGGCTGCCGCAGCCGCTGCGAAGGCTACGGAAAGCTCGAGCCCGTCGGCGACGACACACTAAGAAATAAACAAGGAAAAGGCGGGGTCTTCCCCGCCTTTTTTCTGTTCAGAATCCGATGACGGGTTTCTTCGGGTCCAGAACCTCTTCCTCTGCAATGTAGATTCGAAATTTTTTGGCCGACAGGGAGGATCGGACCGCAAGGCCGAAGATGGCGGTCGAAAACAGCACGCACAGCAGGATGTCCCAGCCAAAGGGAATTTGCTTTAGCGCACCTTCGCCGAACTGTCCCAGAAAAGAGATCAGGCCGATCCCGACGAAGTAGGGAACCAGCCACAAGGCTTCAGTTACATCCATTTCGTCCAGTCGATTGTGGAATCGTGCAAGAAGCAGAACGAACCCGATGACCAACGCGATGCCAAGCCGCCAAACGGTGTCCCATCCGCTCCAATAGACGATGAGGGTTGCGACCGCGAAGGCCGTGACAGCCACCACTTTAACAAAGGGGATGCGAATTGAACGCGGGTGGTCCGGCATCAGTCGGCGCAGGCAAACTACGGCGATTGGTCCGACGGCAAACGATACAACGATGGCGGCACCATTCAGGGCGATAACTGTGGTAAACGGAACCGTAAGAAGGAATAACACTCCGATCAGAAAGTTCAGGGCCAATGCCCACAAAGGCACCCCGAACGCGGACAACATTTGCAGACGTTTTGGCAGGAACCCGTTCTGTGACAAAGCCAGCGCGATCCGTGCGTTTGAGCCGGTAGAAACCAAACCATTACCGAAAGGTCCGATGACCGAGCCGATGTTCAAAAAGCTTAGAAACCAGACGATTCCGACTGATAGGATGACTCCGTCCAATGGCCCCTGACCGCCGAAGTTTAGGTTCGCCCAACCGTTCTTCAGCATTGCCGGATCAAGCGCGCCAATGAACGCGATCTGCAAACCGACATAGATGGCGGCACACAGAATGATGGAAAGCACCAAGGCAGCTGGGATCGCTACTTTGGGATTTCGAACCTCGCCGGCCATATCGACCACATGGCGAAAACCGATAAAGGAAAAGATAACGCCCCCGGTGGAAACAGCTGCCATGATCCCCTGTAGACCATAAGGCGCAAAACCACCCGGTTGGGTGAAGTTCCCAGTTTCAAATCGGCTTGCGATCAGCAATACCGACAGCACGATGGGGATAGCAATTTTTGCCCATGTCAGCGTTGCGTTGACCTGCGTGAAAAACTTCACCCCCAACGCGTTAATGACCACGAACAGCAGCATGAAAAACAGCGCCACGGTGATACCGGCACCGGTCAAATCGCCCGTTTCGGCAGCGTGCAGCCAGGGGGCATAGGGTGCGAGGTATTTCAGCATAGCTTCGACCTCAATCGGGGCGGTGGTGTTGTACCCAATCCAAGCCGTCCATCCCATTGCCATCGAAACGATGTTGCCGTGCGAAAACTGTGGGACACGGGCGATCCCTCCGGGAATGGGAAGCATGGCCGAGATCTCGGCGAAGGTTATGGCAAGAACAAACATGGCCACCGCACCAATGATCCAAGACAGGATCGCGGCAGGCCCTGCGTGTTGCACCGCAAGCAAGGGGCCGAACAACCAGCCCGATCCGATGATTCCGCCAACCGAAATAAAAGTCAGACCGACAAGGCCGATATCCCGTTTCAACTTGGCCATGCGAAATCCTGTGCTGCGGCGCCGATCAATTACACGGCAGATGCAGGGACGATACGCAGCCGAAACGCAAGCTGGCAAGTTTCGTAGTTTCAATACCTTGAAGGACGTTGATTCTCAGAAAAGGGAATGGTGGGTGATAAGAGATTTGAACTCCTGACATCTTCGATGTGAACGAAGCGCTCTACCACTGAGCTAATCACCCGTAGGCGGTGCAGTTACAGGGACGCGGATCGGTTGGCAAGATGGCCGATGGTGAATTACTGCCGACCTTTGAAAGACGGGTTTTCTGGTCCTGCGAGCGGGTGCGCAAATCGGAAAAAAACAGGTTCTTCGAAAAAACTTCAAAACGCCGCTTGACGATGTCGGGGCGTAGCCATAATACACCCAAACGTTCAGCGATGAACAGACAGCGGGCGGTTGTAGCTCAGTTGGTTAGAGTACCGGCCTGTCACGCCGGGGGTCGCGGGTTCGAGCCCCGTCAACCGCGCCACTGCTGTCAGCCTGGATCCGGGTAAATGGATCACGAAAATAGATGCGCGGTTGTAGCTCAGTTGGTTAGAGTACCGGCCTGTCACGCCGGGGGTCGCGGGTTCGAGCCCCGTCAACCGCGCCATTTTCCCAAAAGTCAGCGTTGAAATCGTAACTTGTTGCACGCTTCGGCGTGTCAGTTGCGATGCTGCTTTGTCGAATAGGCGAATAGATGACAGTTCTTGCTTTGTTCTGATTTTTCTGTTGGAGTTCCAGCGTCGTTCACCTATTTCTAAGACACTTGTGTGTTGGGGGCCAAAAATGGCTGAGCTGAAGAATATCGAAGTGCGCGGCGCGCGCGAGCATAACCTCAAAGGTATCGACGTGGACATCCCGCGCGATCAGCTTGTGGTGATCACCGGGCTGTCAGGATCTGGCAAGTCTTCTTTGGCTTTTGACACGATCTATGCCGAGGGCCAGCGTCGTTACGTCGAAAGCCTTTCGGCCTACGCCCGTCAGTTTCTGGACATGATGGAGAAGCCGGATGTGGAGCACATCAGCGGCCTGTCGCCTGCCATTTCGATTGAACAGAAAACCACGTCCAAAAACCCGCGTTCTACGGTCGGAACGGTCACCGAGATCTATGACTATATGCGCCTGCTGTTCGCTCGCTCCGGTACGCCGTACAGCCCGGCCACTGGGCAGCCGATTGAGGCCCAACAGGTTCAGGACATGGTCGACCGCATCATGACGATGGAAGAGGGGACTCGCGGATATCTTCTCGCTCCGATCGTCCGCGACCGCAAAGGGGAATACAAAAAGGAATTCCTCGAACTGCGCAAACAGGGCTTTCAACGCGTAAAAGTCGATGGTGAGTTCTATGAGTTGGACGAACCACCAACGCTGGACAAGAAGTTTCGCCATGACATTGATGTCGTCGTCGATCGCCTTGTCGTTCGCGAAGGGATGGAAACCCGGCTAGCTGACAGTCTGCGTACAGCGCTGGATTTGGCGGACGGTATTGCCGTTCTCGAGACCGCACCGCGCGAAGGCGATCCGGAGCGTATTACGTTCAGCGAGAACTTTGCCTGCCCAGTCAGCGGCTTTACGATTCCTGAAATCGAACCCCGTTTGTTTTCGTTCAATGCTCCGTTCGGGGCTTGCCCGGATTGTGACGGTCTGGGCGTCGAGTTGTTCTTTGACGAGCGCCTTGTTGTGCCGGATCAAACCTTGAAACTGTACGACGGGGCGCTGGCGCCTTGGCGTAAGGGGAAGTCGCCGTATTTCCTGCAGACCATCGAAGCAATCGCCCGGCATTATGAGTTCGACAAGAACACGCCGTGGAAAGATCTGCCAGCAAAGGTTCAGCAAGTGTTCCTGCGTGGTTCGGGCGATGAGGAAATCCAGTTCCGCTATGACGAAGGCGGGCGCGTTTATCAGGTGACCCGCAGCTTTGAAGGTGTGATCCCGAATATGGAGCGCCGCTATCGCGAGACTGACAGCGCCTGGATTCGGGAAGAGTTCGAGAGATACCAGAACAACCGGCCCTGCGGTGCCTGTGGAGGCTATCGCCTGCGTCCTGAGGCGTTGGCAGTCAAGATTGCAGGGATGCATGTCGGGCAGGTGGTTCAGATGTCGATCAGAGAGGCTCTGGCCTGGATCGAGGATGCGCCGAACCATCTGAGCGTTCAAAAAAACGAAATCGCCCGTGCCATTCTCAAGGAAATACGTGAACGGCTGGGATTCTTGAATAACGTTGGTTTGGAATACCTTACGTTGTCCCGCTCAAGTGGTACGTTGTCTGGCGGTGAAAGCCAGCGCATTCGCTTGGCCAGCCAAATCGGGTCGGGTCTGACGGGGGTTTTGTATGTCCTCGACGAACCGTCAATCGGACTGCATCAGAGAGACAATGACCGCCTTCTTGGTACTCTTAAGAACCTGCGTGATCAGGGAAATACTGTAATCGTGGTTGAGCATGACGAAGAGGCGATCCGTGAAGCGGACTACGTCTTTGACATCGGGCCGGGGGCCGGAGTGCACGGCGGACAAGTCGTCAGCAAAGGAACACCGGAACAGATTGCGGCGGATGCGGCTTCAATGACCGGTCAATACCTGGCAGGGACTCGTGAAATCTCGGTTCCTGTGGAAAGACGGAAGGGCAACAAAAAGAAGGTTACTGTTGTCAAAGCAACCGGGAACAACCTGAAGAACGTGACGGCCGAGTTTCCACTGGGCAAGTTTGTCTGCGTCACCGGTGTTTCCGGAGGCGGGAAATCGACGCTTACGATTGAGACATTGTTCAAAACCGCGTCGATGCGCCTGAACGGCGCGCGGCAAACACCGGCACCTTGTGAAACCATCAAAGGGTTGGAGCATCTGGATAAGGTCATCGATATCGACCAGCGCCCTATCGGGCGAACTCCGCGTTCGAATCCAGCGACTTACACCGGGGCCTTTACACCGATCCGCGATTGGTTTGCCGGTCTGCCCGAGGCGAAGGCCCGCGGATACAAGCCTGGGCGATTTAGCTTTAACGTCAAAGGCGGTCGCTGCGAGGCGTGTCAAGGCGACGGCGTGATCAAGATCGAGATGCATTTTTTGCCAGATGTTTACGTCACCTGCGAAACCTGCAAGGGCGCGCGGTACAACCGCGAAACACTTGAGATTAAGTTCAAGGGCAAGTCTATCGCCGATGTCCTTGATATGACCGTCGAAGACGCGCAGGAGTTCTTTAAAGCGGTGCCGTCGATCCGCGATAAAATGGATGCGCTGGCCCGTGTCGGGCTTGGCTATATTAAGGTTGGGCAGCAGGCGACCACGCTTTCGGGTGGCGAGGCGCAGCGCGTGAAGCTTTCAAAGGAATTGTCCAAACGCTCGACCGGGCGGACTTTGTATATTCTGGATGAACCAACCACTGGCCTACATTTCGAAGACGTGCGCAAGTTGTTGGAAGTGCTGCATGAACTGGTCGATCAAGGGAACACGGTTGTTGTGATCGAGCACAATCTGGATGTCGTCAAAACCGCTGACCATATCATTGATATCGGTCCCGAAGGCGGCGACGGCGGGGGTGAGATCGTGGCGACAGGTACACCCGAGGATGTGGCTGAGGTCGAACGCAGCCACACCGGTAAGTACCTCCAGCCGATGTTGGATGGACAAAAAGTAGCCGCTGAATGAGCTTTGCACAAAGAACAGCGTTGGCGGCAGATTCTTACTTTTGGGAATTTACCCTGTCGCTTGTTATTTAGCTTGGTGCGACAAAATATTGTTGGGCGACGCAAGGCCACCCAATGAAATTTTCGCCCCTTAGCTATTGCGATCTACGATCGTCCGCGTTTCTCGAACCGTGGCAGCATGGCGGAAAAATCCTTGCCCAAGCCGTCTTCGGATTCGACGAACTTCTCATAGAGCGCGGCTGCGACCTGTCCCATGGGAGTGTCTGCGTCCGAGCTTTCAGCAGCTTGCTGGCTGAGGCGAAGATCTTTCAGCATCAGTTCAGCCGCGAAACCGGGCTGATAGTCGTTGTCCGCAGGGCTGGCAGGGCCGACACCCGGGGCAGGGCAATAGGCGTTCATCGTCCAGCTATAGCCCGAGGACGTGCTGACCACATCGAACATCTTTTGCCGGTCCAAACCAAGTTTGTCAGCCAGGGCAAATGCCTCACAGGTTGCGATCATCGTGACGCCAAGAATCATGTTGTTGCAGATCTTGGCAGCCTGACCGGCGCCGGAGTCGCCACAATGCACGGCCTTCTGCCCCATGATGTCAAACAGCGGAGCGGCTTTTTCAAAAGCGGCGTCGCTGCCGCCTGCCATGAAAGTCAGGGTCCCCGCAGCGGCACCGCCAATCCCACCCGACACCGGCGCGTCGACTGCCAGAACATCCTCTGTGCTGGCCTGTTCGGCGACGGCACGGGCGCTGTCGACATCGACGGTTGAGCAATCAATCCAAACCGCTCCGGACGTCATGGCGGGGATGATCTCATTCGCCACCGCGCGCAGGATTTGCCCGTTGGGCAACATGGTTATTACGACGTCGGCACCTGTGGCAGCCTCGGCCCCTGAATTGGCCATGTTAACGCCCGGAACAGCGACGTCCGCCATATCAAAGCCGGTGACATCATGCCCTGCTTTGGCAAGGTTGGCTGCCATCGGATTACCCATATTTCCCAGGCCGATAAACCCGATTTTCATTCCTTAATCCTCCTCGAATGTCAGCGTGTCCGCGCCCAAAGGCTGCAACATCTTCGAAACGGCAACTGCCGGAACATCCTGATCTTTATGGAGCCAGTTGGGGTTGCGGTCTTTGTCGATGATTTGCGCCCGGATGCCTTCCAGAAAATCCCCATGCTCCATCGCACGATAGGTAAAGCGATATTCGAGTTCCAATGCCTTGCGCATTGTCAGGTTTGGGGTACGCAGACGATGCAGCATCTCAACCGTGCAGGCCATGGACAGAGGCGAGTTGCGTCCGATCAGCTTAAGTGCATTTACAGCGGCGTCACTATTCCCAGAGGTGCGAAGACTGTTCTGGATATCGCCCAGTGTTTCGCCACCGAAATGTGCGTTGATGTCAGCTTGTAGGTTGGCTAACGCCCCTGTCGGTGGTGTTTCGGAGTGGCGTTCCAGAGTGTCGGCGTCGCCGGAGGCTTCGAGCATGTCAATCAGATCGGACCATTGATCTTGCGGGATAAAGTGATCAGCAAAGCCGGCCAGGATAGCATCGGCAGGGCCCATGCGGTGGCCGGTGATACCAAGGAACTCTCCCAACCGTCCGGGCGCGAGTGCCAGCATCAGTGTGCTGCCGACATCCGGAACCAAACCGATCGAGCATTCGGGCAGGGCGATTTGCGTCGTTTCGCCCACGATACGATGGCTACCGTGGCACCCGATGCCAACACCGCCGCCCATCGTGAAGCCTTGGAGAAAGCTGACTACAGGCTTGGGATACTCAAAAATCAGTGCGTTTAGACGGTATTCATCGCGCCAGAACTTTTGCCCATATGCAAAATCGCCCTTTGCTCCGGTCTCATAGAGCTCGGCGATATCGCCGCCTGCGCAGAAGGCCTTGTCACCCTCGGCATCCAGAATGACCAGATCAACCGCATCATCTTCGCGCCAATTACGCAAGGCGGTGTCGATGGCCAGGCACATATCATAGCTGAGTGCGTTCAGCGCCTTTTGCCGGGTCAGTGTGATACGGCCGGCACGGCCTGCGGTCCGAATATAGATGTCCGACATAAAGTCCTCAGCGCTGAGAGAGCATCTGGCGCGCAACGATAACTCGCATGATCTCGTTCGTGCCTTCCAATATCTGATGCACGCGCAGATCGCGTACAAGCTTTTCGATGCCATAATCGGCCAGATAACCATAGCCGCCATGCAACTGGAGGCACTGATCAACCACTTTCGACCCAGTTTCAGTTACAAATTTTTTAGCCATCGCGCAGAACTTTGTGGCGTCCGGTGCGCCCTGATCCAGTTTCCATGCGGCCTGACGCAGGAATGTCCGGGCGGCCTGCAACTCAATCTCCATATCCGCCAGGCGGAACTGCAAAGCCTGAAACTGGTCAATGGACTGCCCAAAAGCCTTCCGTTCGGACATGTACTGTAGCGTCATGTTCAGTCCGGATTGCGCGGCACCCAGCGAACAGGAAGCAATATTCAGACGTCCGCCATCCAACCCCATCATCGCGTATTTGAATCCGTCGCCTTCGACACCAACGAGGTTGGAAGAAGGGATTTTGCAATCGTCGAACTGTACTTGAGCAGTTGGCTGGCTTTTCCAACCCATCTTTTGTTCTAGCGCACCAAAGCTTAGGCCAGAGGTGCCATCTTCGACATAGACCGTCGAAATGCCCTTGGGGCCATCTTGACCGGTGCGCACCATGCAGACATAGGCATCCGAGTATCCGCCGCCCGAAATAAATGCCTTGGTGCCGTTCAGGGTGTAGCCTTCGTTTGTGCGTTCAGCGCGGGTTTTCAACGCGGCTGCATCGGATCCCGATCCGGGTTCGGTCAGGCAATAGCTCAGCACGGTGTTTAAGCTCAACACATCGGGCATAATACGGGACTTCAGCTCGTCACTGGCAAAGTTGTCCAGCATCTTGGCGCACATGTTGTGGATCGACAGAAATGCTGCGACCGAGGGGCAGGCCATCGACAAAGCTTCGAACACAAGCGTGGCGTCCAGACGCGTCAGGCCGGAACCACCGCTGTCTTCGGACACATAAAGACCGCCGAAACCCAGCTCACCAATGCGCGGCCACAGGTCTTTTGGGATGGTGCCTTCGGCCTCCCATTGGCGGGCATATGGAGCGATGTTTTCCTGCCCGAAATCATGGGCCATGTCGAAGATCGCATTCTGCTCTTCGGTCGTTGCGAAATCCATGGCTTGCCTCCCACGCTGCCCGGTGAATTGAACGAGTGTTTATTTCCCAATCCTTACAGAAATTTTGCATGGCCAGCAATCACTGGCACAATCATCTGCAGGAAATGTCAGGGACGTTCAGAGATCCTGATGAAACTCGTCGATCAGGTGCTGAACCACGGCTTTTCCCGGATCATCGCCTTTTGCGGCAGCTTCGGCATGTACCCGGCGCTGACGGGTGGCCGAGGTGCCGTTCTGGGCAATTTGCTGGAGCTTTGCCAGTTCGGACATGGTGCCCAAGGCTTCGGCATCTTCGGCGAACAAGCCCATCAACTCGCCCATGAGTTCCGGCATGGGTTTGATCGAGCGGTCCCCGAAATCAATCATGCCTTCGCCGACACCATAACGCTGCGCGCGCCAGCGGTTTTCACCAATGAGGAACCGGTCATATTGCCGCCACCTGAGGTTTCGATCTTTCAGGCGGCACAGCATTCGCGTCAACGCCTGCACCATCGCGGCCAGTGAAAGCGCATGCTCCAGCCGGGGCTGCACGTCCATGATCCGGGTCTCCAGTGTTGGATATTGGTGCGACGGTCGCAAATCCCACCAGATTTTCGTGGTGTCTTCGATCACACCCAGTTCTACCAAAATGCCCGTTGTGCGTTCGTATTCGGACCAACCGGAAAAGACCGGCGGCAGTCCGGTCCGGGGCAGATTGTCGAACACCGTCAACCTGTACGATGACAGTCCAGTGTCCTCTCCATTCCAATATGGCGATGACGTCGATAAGGCCAAGAGGTGCGGAAGAAAGTAGGAAAGTTGCGGCACAAGGTCGGCGCGCAAGGCTGAATCGGCCACTCCGATATGAACGTGCATGCCACAGATCAGCATGCGTCGCGCCACACCACCCAGCGCATGTTGCAGCGCGTCATATCGGTCTTTTCGCGTGTGGGTTTGTTTTTTCCAGTCAGCAAACGGGTGGCAGGATACCGCAATCGGAGCAAGGTTGTGTTCGGCTGCGCGTTTCGACACACAGGAACGCAATCGTTTCAGATCCTCGCGCGCTGAGCTGATGGTCACATGCGGACGCGTTCCGACCTCGATCTGGCATTGCAGGAATTCCGGGCTGACCTGACCTTCAAAATCGGCCTGACAGGCTTCCATCAGGGCGGCAGGTGCTTCTGCGAGTTCCAGGCTGTCGCGATCGACCAGCAGATACTCTTCTTCGATGCCCAGCGTAAATTCCTGCTGCATTCCGGCCCTCGCAACTGTGTTCGGACCAGTGAATACGGAAATCGCCTTTTTGCCAAGTGTTTGCCTGCTGGGTTCTTGCGAAGCCCCCGTGCGCAAAGGTAAGGATGCGTCCAGATTGTTACCAAATCCGGAGCCTCCCGTGAAACCCAGGAAATTTCCCCGGCTGAACGCCGCGCTTGACCGGTTTGGTGTCAAACTGGTCGACAAAGTAACTGAACGGGATGAGCGTGCGCGCCTTGAGGCGTTCGAACGGGCAGGGGGGCTGACCCGCCCGGCCTATGCCTTGTCACCAGGAATGGACGGGTTCGACATCACTCAATTGGTGTCGGAATACCAAGAGCATTCCGCTTCGCTAGAAGCTCTTAAAGACCCGGCACGCAACAAGACCGGATATCGTATCAACAACGGGTACTACGACAGCCCGGATGCGGACGCGTTGTATCTGATGATCCGCCGGTTCAAACCGAAGCGTGTGATCGAGGTGGGTTGCGGCAACTCGACCCGCGTGACGCGTCAGGCGATAATCGACGGCGGGTTGCAGACAGAAGTCACCGCTATCGACCCATATCCACGAGCAGACATCGCGCATGTGGTGGATCAGTTCGAACAGAAACGTCTGGAAGAGGTCGATCCGGCGCTGTTTGATCAGCTAGAGGCAGGCGACGTTCTTTTCATAGATTCCAGCCACGTTGTCCGCATGAGCAATGACGTCGCGCATCTGTTCTGCCGTATCATTCCCGCGCTCAAGCCCGGTGTGGTCATCCATGTGCACGATGTTTTTCTGCCCTATGAATATCCCAAGCGGTTCTTCTATGACTGCCCGGGTTGGGGAGAGCAGTACATGCTGCACGCCTTGCTGCAATCTGGTTCATATTCAATGCTTTGGCCCGGATATTACCTGCAACAAGACCGCCCCGACGCGGTCGTAGCTTTGCCG
Organism: Ruegeria atlantica; assembly: GCF_013032505.1. GTDB lineage: Bacteria > Pseudomonadota > Alphaproteobacteria > Rhodobacterales > Rhodobacteraceae > Ruegeria > Ruegeria atlantica_F. The sequence goes on along the minus strand of NZ_WQCG01000001.1, from coordinate 395,602 downwards.
TTTTTGAAAGACGGTCGTGCCCAAAGCATCTGGGTGCAGGTCAAAGAAAATTGATCTGATAGTGATCCGGTGCGACAAAGCGCCCGTACCCCTTTCCATAACAAGCTGGAGAGGAGATGACAGCCATGTTTCGTCGCACGTTTATGGGCGCCGCCACCGCACTTGCACTGACCTTGCCTGTAAAGGCGCAGGCTGCAGATATCGTGGACACCGCAGTATCAGCCGGTTCGTTCAACACCCTTGTCGCTGCCGTTCAGGCCGCCGGTCTGGTCGATACGCTGAAAAGCGACGGACCGTTCACCGTTTTCGCGCCAACGGACGAGGCTTTTGCTGCATTGCCCGAAGGCACGGTAGAAACGCTGCTTTTGCCGGAAAACAAAGATCAGTTGGTCGAAATCCTTACCTATCACGTGGTCCCGGCCAAGGTGATGTCGGGTGATATCGCTGGCAAGCGTGCGAAGGTGCTTACCGTACAAGGCGACCGTCTGAGCGTGAACGCCAAGAACGGCGTAAAAGTGAACGACGCCAAGGTCGTTCAGGCCGACATCGAAACCAGCAATGGTGTGATCCACGTCGTCGATGCGGTGATCCTGCCGGAATAAGACCCCCATCTGACAAGAACAAAGCCCCGGTCCTGATGACCGGGGCTTTTTCGTTAGACCAGTCTGACCTGGGTTCCGACTTTTACCAGAGGATAAAGCTCCTCTACATGTTGGTTGTAGAGGCCAATGCAGCCGGACGAACTTTGGCGTCCGATTTTCCGTGTGTCATGCGTTCCGTGCACAAGATATGCTGGCCAACCAAGATACATGGCGCGTGTACCCAGCGGGTTTCCGGGCTCTCCGCCTTCCATACGAACCGGCAATAGCGGATCGCGTTCGCGCATCGAAGCGGTCGGCGTCCAGCTTGGGTTTTCGGCTTTGCGCACAACTTTGGTATAGCCGCGCTTGGTCAACTCTTCGCTCATCGGTACTGAACTCGGGTACAGCTTGTACGTGCCATCAGGTCCCCAATAGTGTACCGCGCGGCTGGTGATATCGGCCAGCAATGCACCTACGCCCAGCGTATCAAAATGGTCCTGCCAGTTCTGCTGTGAAAAGGACGAAACATTGCGGCGCACAGGCAACTGCGTGCTGATCGCGTCTTCGCTTGTTGGGAAAGCATCTGTGCTTTGGGCGCGCAGCAGCGTCGGCGTCGCAAGGACGGACGCAGCACCCAACAGAACTGAACGACGATTAAAACGGGAACTTGACACGGATGCCTCCTGAAGGGCTGCTCGATGGTTGACGGCAATTTAGTAACTGGAGTCCCTTAGGGCCAGATGTTTAGCTTAAATTTTCCGTGAGATTTACATATTTCACGCAAGTTTCTGCCTGCCCGGACGAGGAATTATACGTTGTCCGGACAGGTTTTTACTGTCTGCCGGACACGGCTTGGGGTATTTTTCCCAGCATGTCTGCTCCAACTCCTAGGAACAGGCCCACAGCAGTTCGGAGACCACACGATATGACCAAGAAATCCGAAACCTTGGAAATTCGCGTATCTTATGAGTTGAAAAGCAAATTGGCGGATCTTAGCGAGCAGCGCGGATCGTCGATGAGCGAACTTGTGCGTGGTGTGATCGACCGCGAACTTGCAGGGCCGTCACCTGAAAATGTCGGAGATGATGACATGCCAATTCCTACGCTCAGCCGATTTGCCCCCAAATCGCTTTATCTCTTGCCGGTCCTTTTGCTGGCCGGATTGTACTGGGGATCTGGTCAGACGCCTGCACAAGCAACCCCAACTTCACGCGTGTTTTTTGCTGAACTAGATCGTAACGGCGACGGGCATATTACCCAAACCGAATTCCACGAATTCCTGACGGAAGAAGACGCCCAGTTCGTACCAGAAGACTGCGACGCGGCTTCGGAACCCTGTACGGCCGAAGCCATCGCAGCAGAAGAAATCAGTCGGGCTGACTCAAACGCGGATGGTCACGTTGAATATTCCGAATTCGAAATCTTCTTTCTCGCGGAGCGAGCGGTGGAGTTTCTGGAATATGATGCCGACGGAAATGGTGTCGTATCTCAGGATGAATTCGTGGCGGTCGAGGCACGAGACCTGGTCGAATTCCCTGACCCGGAAATGGATGAACCGTTGTCCGCGGAATGCCTGACTATGGTTGAAAGCGAAAAGATCGAAGGCATTGCCAAAGCCTGTATGCCAGCACACGAGTTACGGATGGTCATGGCTGAACTCGACGCAGATTTTGATGGTCGCGTCACTCTGCGGGAGTTCCTTCAGTACTGATATTTCGGTGAACGAAAAAGGCCGCCTGCAAGGGCGGCCTTTGATGTTCTTAAGGGCGGGACGTCAATCCATTGCTTTGAAATTGAACTCGCCGCCTTCTTTGATACCCGACGGCCAGCGAGCCGTTACGGTTTTGGTGCGGGTATAAAATTTGAAGCTGTCCGGGCCGTGCTGGTTCAGGTCGCCAAACATGGATTTCTTCCAACCGCCAAAAGTGTGGTAAGCCAGCGGAACAGGGATCGGAACGTTGATCCCGACCATGCCGATGTTAACACGGCTGGCAAAGTCGCGCGCGGTGTCACCGTCACGTGTGAAGATCGCCGTGCCATTTCCGTACTCGTGATCCATCGCCAACTTCAGCGCTTCTTCATAGGAACCTGCGCGTACGGTCGAAAGAACCGGGCCAAAGATTTCCTGTTTGTAGATGTCCATCTCTGGCGTCACGTGGTCAAACAGGTGTGGGCCGACAAAAAAGCCGTCTTCATAGCCTTGCAGGCTGAAGTCGCGATTGTCGACGACCAGTTTTGCGCCTTGCTCAACACCTGAGTTGATCAGACCGAGAATACGCTCTTTGGCGGCACCGGTAACAACGGGGCCCATATCGACATCGTCGCCTGCAGTGTAGGGGCCAACCTTCAGTTTTTCTACGCGCGGGATCAGCTTTTCGATCAATGCGTCGGCAGTTTCTTCACCAACGGGAACAGCAACCGAGATGGCCATGCAGCGTTCGCCGGCTGCGCCGAAGCCTGCACCAACCAGCGCGTCGGCGGCCTGATCCAGATCCGCATCGGGCATAACGATCATGTGGTTCTTCGCACCACCAAAGCACTGCGCGCGCTTTCCGTTCGCGGTAGCGCGCGAATAGATGTATTGCGCGATCGGAGTGGAACCCACGAAGCTGACGCCTTGGATGGTGTCGCTGTCCAGTAGGGTATCAACGGCCTCTTTATCCCCGTTGACGACCTGGAATACACCTTTGGGCAATCCGGCTTCGACGAACAGCTCGGCCAGCATCAGCGGAACCGACGGGTCACGTTCGGACGGTTTCAGAACCACAGCATTGCCGCAGGCGAGGGCAGGGCCCACGTGCCACAGCGGCATCATTGCCGGGAAATTGAACGGCATGATCGAAGCAACAACACCCAGCGGCTGGCGCATCGAATACATGTCAATGCCGGGACCCGCGCTATCGGTGAATTCACCTTTGAGCATTTGCGGCGCGGCGATGCAGTATTCGATCACCTCGAGACCGCGCTGCAGGTCGCCCTTGGCGTCAGGGATGGTTTTACCGTGCTCACGGCTCAGCGCTTCGGCCAGTTTGTCCATGTCCCGGTTCATCAGGTGGACCATTGCCATCATGACGCGCGCACGTTTTTGAGGGTTTGTCGCGCCCCATGCGGGCTGCGCGGCTGCCGCGCTTTCAATCGCGGCGGTGGTTTCAGCAGCACTCGCCATCGGGCATTTGTACTGCACCTCACCGGTGGCCGGGTTAAAAACGTCGTCAAATCGTCCTGAGGTTCCGGCGACATTCTCGCCGTTAATGAAATGGGTCAGCTCGGTCATTGCAGATCTCCTCCGATGCGTTTGCGCGCACAATAGGCTTGCATAAATTACTTGAACAGAGGCAATGTCTCAAAGATGTTTTGCAAAAATGCAAAGGAGTGACGGTGACACCCAACTGGGATGATATGCGGGTCTTTTTGGCCGTCGCGCGTGAAGAAAGCCTTTCGGCTGCCGGTCGTCAGTTGAAGATCGACCCAGCCACAGTCGGGCGCCGGATTGCCCGGTTGGAAGCATCATTGGAAGCACCGCTGTTCACCAAATCGCAGCAGGGCTACCTTTTGACAACTGCGGGCGAACGCTTGATGGAGCACGGGCTAAAAGCCGAGGAGGCGATGCGTGCGGCAGCTGGGGCGATGGCGGGCACGTCAAAAACCCTCAGCGGACAAATACGGATTGGCGCACCAGATGGATCGGCCAACTATCTTTTGCCTCAGGTTTGCGCGAAAATCAGCGATGCAAACCCCGACCTGGATATTCAGATCCTTGCCCTGCCGCGCGTGATCAACCTGTCCCGGCGTGAGGCCGACATGGCGGTGACAGTCAGCGCTCCAACAGCTGGCAGCCTTCTGGTCCAGAAAATTACCGATTATAAATTGCACCTTGTTGCGACGCAGGACTATCTGGCCTCTTACCCATCAATCCGGTCAGTCCAGGATCTGAGTGGTCATCGTTTGATCGGCTATATTCCGGATATGATCTTTGATCGGGAGTTGGATTACCTTGTAGATATCGGTGTTGACCGTGTCGCACTTGCATCGAATTCGGTGTCGGTGCAGTTGCGGCAGGTGACGCTTGGCACCGGGATTTGCGTGGCGCATGACTTTACCCTGCCATTTCATCCAAACCTGCAGAAAATCCTGACGGATCAGGTGAGTTTGACCCGAAGTTTTCATTTAGTTCGTCATCAGGGGGATCAGCGAAACGAAAGGCTGAACCGTTTTGCACAAGCCCTGTCACAAGGCATTCGGGAGGAGGTTGAGCGGCTTGAAGCCCAAGTGTCACCTTGACAGGTTTAAGCATTCCGGCAACGCTTTGGAAAACAGGACATTATTTCGGAGGTAACGCTTATGCTCGTTCAGGCCATTCTGAAATCCAAGGCCAGCGGGGGGGTGGAAACGGTTGACCCGTCTGTCACTGTGACTGAAGCCTCAAAAATCCTGGCGGAAAAACGGATCGGGACGGTTGTTGTATCCGAAGATGGCGGCGAAACGGCGACTGGTATCCTTTCCGAGCGGGACATCGTCAGAGAACTGGCCGCAAGCGGCAGTAGTTGCTTAACGCAGCCAGTCAGCGCCTATATGACCCGTAATCTTGTTACGGCCACGCAACAAGACACAGTGCAAGATATCATGACACGCATGACCGAGGGACGTTTCCGCCACATGCCCATTGTCGAAGATGGCAAGCTGGTGGGAATCGTGACGCTTGGTGACGTGGTAAAAGCACAGTTGGCAGAACTGGCCATGGAAAAAGACGCACTGCAGGGCATGATCATGGGGCATTGACGCCCGCGATCCCCATAGCTTCCACTTGCACCTGCGGCGAAGTTATGTTTGCTAGCGCAGAAAGTTTATTGCGCAGGAGGCCACGATGAGGGTTGGATTATATCCCGGGACTTTCGATCCAATCACCCTGGGTCATATCGACATCATCCGACGCGCGGCAGCATTAGTCGACAAACTGGTCATTGGCGTCGCTATCAACCGCGACAAGGGGCCGTTGTTTTCGCTGGAAGAACGCGTGGCCATGATTGAGGCGGAATGCTCACACCTGACCGAGCAAACGGGTACTGAAATCGTTGCTCATCCCTTTGAAAATCTACTGATCGACTGCGCTCGCGATGTTGGAGCGCAAATCATCGTCCGCGGCCTGCGGGCTGTTGCGGATTTTGAGTATGAATTCCAGATGGTTGGAATGAACCGAGCACTGGACGACTCGATCGAGACGGTCTTTCTGATGGCCGAGGCACGGCATCAGGCCATTGCGTCCAAACTGGTCAAGGAAATCGCCCGTTTGGACGGGGACGTGGCGAAATTCGTCACGCCCCGCGTCAATGCGGCGCTGCGCGACCGTTTAGGCTAGGGCGCCCATCGCTGCGGCGGTGTCCAGCATACGGTTCGAGAAGCCCCATTCATTGTCATACCAAGCCAACACGCGAACCAGCGTGCCATCGGTGACTTTGGTTTCCGGCAGCGAAACGGTCGAGCTGTGCGCATCGTGGTTGAAATCGACTGAGATTAGCGGGCGATTTTCTGCCGCCAGAACTCCAGGGATTTTGGCCGCGGCTTCAATAAACAGCGCGTTCACTTCCTCTTCCGTTGTCGGACGTGAAACTTCGGCGACCAGATCTACCACGGAAACGTTTGGGGTGGGTACGCGAATGGCCTGGCCGGTCAGTTTGCCCGCCAATTGCGGTAGGACGAGGCCAACGGCTGAAGCTGCGCCCGTTGTGGTCGGTATCATAGACAGTGCAGCTGCGCGAGAAAGGTAGGGGTCTTTGCCGGCAGTGTCGTGAACGGGCTGGCTGGCGGTGTACGCGTGAACAGTTGTCATGTTGCCATGTACAATACCCAGCCCCGCATCCAGCGCCGCGGCAACCGGTGACAAGCAGTTGGTGGTACAAGACGCGTTGGACACCACGGTGTCTTCGGCTGTCAGCTCGTGGTCGTTCACGCCGAATACGATGGTCTTAACGCCACCATCGCCGCGCGCGGGGGCAGATATCAGCACCTTTTTTGACCCATTTTCAAAATGACGGGACGCCGCCTCTCGTGTCCGGAACACACCTGTGCATTCCAGAACGACGTCCACGTCGGACCAATCCAGCTTTTCCGGCTCGCGTTCACTGCTCAGGCGGATCGGGCCATTTCCAACATCAAGGCCCGCCTCGGTCAGGGTGACGGGTTTATTGTATCGGCCATGAACGCTGTCGAATTCGAACAGATGTGCGTTCATTTCCGGCTTGGCCAGATCGTTGATTGCAACGATTTCAACATCCGTTCGCCCGGTTTCCATAATCGCCCGCAGCACTCCGCGTCCGATCCGTCCAAATCCGTTGATTGCCAGCTTGAGTGTCATGTCCTGCTCCGTCCGAAATGCGGCTAATACCAAGTTAGCGCTAACAAAGCCAGATCAGAGAAAAAGTCAAGTAAAACCTCAGTCACCGCCAGAAGGCGAGCCAGTCCAAAAAGGCGTAGAGTTTCTTGCCGAGGAATACGAGATGTTCGGTGCCAAACAGCGCGTAGTCGGCGATGAACATGCCTAATATCAATAGGGCAAGCCAAATGGCGATTTGATTTGTCATGCATGCCCCAGACGAAAACGCCCGCCCAGATAACCTGAGCGGGCGAAAAGGTTCAAGATTTCAAAACAACCTTAGTTAAGGCGACCCATGGCGACCGCGACGTCTGCCATACGGACCGAGAACGCCCATTCGTTGTCATACCAAGCGAGCACCCGAACCATGCGGTCTCCGACAACACGGGTCTGGTCGGGAGCGAAGATCGAGCTTTCCTCGGTGTGGTTGAAATCGGTCGAAACCAACGGAGCAGGCTCATAGCCCAGAACGCGCTGCATTGAACCCTGCGAGGCTTCGCGCACGACGGCGTTCACTTCTTCTACCGTAACATCGCGTGCGGCGCGGAATGTCAGGTCAACAGCGGAAACATTCGGTGTCGGTACACGGATGGCCGAGCCATCCAGACGACCCTTTAGGTTAGGCAGAACCTCACCCAGAGCTTTCGCGGCACCTGTCGAGGTCGGGATCATCGACATCGCCGCAGCACGCGCGCGGTAAAGGTCGCTGTGACGGCGATCCAGGGTCGGCTGGTCACCGGTATAGGCGTGGATCGTGGTCATAATGCCGTTCTCAATGCCGATGCCCTCGTCCAGTACCTTGGCAAGCGGAGCAAGGCAGTTCGTAGTGCACGAGCCGTTCGAGACCATTTTGTCTTCGGTCACAAGGCTGTTGTGGTTCACACCGTAAACGATGGTCTTGTCGACGTTTTTGCCAGGTGCAGACAGCAGGACCTTTTGCGCACCACGATCCAGGTGCGTTTTAGCTTTCAGACCGTCATTGAATTTTCCGGTACATTCCAGAACGACGTCGCAGCCATCCCAGTCCAGTTCATTCATGTCATAGGTCGAGAACATCTCCATCGGACCGCGGCCCAAATCCATGGTTTTGCCATCGATTGCGACATCACGGGGGAAACGACCGTGAATGCTGTCGTATTTCAGCAGATGCGCCGTGGTTTCCAGCGGGCCGGTTGCGTTGACCTTGATCACTTCGATGTCGTTGCGGGCAGATGCCGCGATATGCGACAACGTGCAGCGGCCAATGCGGCCAAAACCATTGATACCGACCTTGATGGTCATGTGCTGTCTCCAAATGCGCTTGCGTTGGACGCCATATAGCGGTCAAAGCGCTTTCTCAAAAGACCAAAAGTGACATATTTTTAACGTGTTAGCGCAAACCTGCGCCGGTTGCGCTAACGCTTGCGCTAGCCGTCGGATCGGGTAGGCTCCGGGTGCGGCAGGTGAATTGAAAGGAAACACCATGAGCGGTCTGTTGGCCCTGTTGGATGATGTAGCGGGTATTGCAAAGGTAGCGGCATCGTCTGTGGATGATGTGGTCGCGGCTGCCGGGAAGGCAGGGGCGAAGACCGCAGGCGTTATCATTGACGATGCCGCCGTGACCCCGAAATACGTTCAGGGATTCGCCCCGGCGCGGGAATTGCCGATCATCTGGCGTATCGCGCGCGGATCTATCTTTAACAAGATCATCCTGCTGCTGCCGGTTGCCTTACTGCTGGCGAACTTTGCACCGTGGTTGATTACGCCTTTGCTGATGCTCGGTGGCTCATATCTGTGCTTCGAAGGGGCCGAGAAGATATTCCATGTTCTTTTCCCGCATGGAAGTCACGTCATCGAAGAAGACATGGCCATACGCGATCCCGGTCATCTGGAAGAACAAAAGGTAAAAGGCGCGATCAAGACCGACTTTATCCTTTCAGCTGAAATCATGACAATTGCACTGGCCGCGATTGAGGCGCCGAACCTGTGGATGCAGGCCGCGACGTTGGCAGTTGTGGGGATCGGGGTCACTGTCGCAGTTTACGGATCAGTGGCCCTGATCGTTAAGATGGATGATGTTGGGCTGTACCTCGCGCAAAACGCTCCGACGCCTATCGGGCGAGGGCTGGGACGTGGATTGGTCAAAGCCATGCCCGTGGTGATGAAGGTCTTGTCCATTGTAGGCACCGCAGCAATGCTATGGGTCGGCGGTTCCATTATCATTCACGGGATGGAGGTTTTGGGCTTTGGCTGGCTGGGGCACCACATCCACGACTGGGCTTATGCCATTGGTCATTCCGTGTCCGAGCAGTGGACTGGCGTTGTTGAATGGGTATCCAAGGCGACGATGGATGGCATTTTTGGGCTGGCTTGGGGGTTTGTACTTATCCCGTTGGCGACCAAGGTGATTGGGCCGCTAATGTCCAAAAAGTCCGAGACGCACTGAAACCCAAATGAAAAGGGCGGCCAATGCCGCCCTTTGCTCTTCTATTTGTGATGGGTTTACAACCCAAGCAATTCTTTGACCTTGGCCACGGTCGCTTCGGCGGTGATACCGAAATGTTTGTAAAGCTCACCGGCGGGAGCCGAGGCGCCGAAACTGGACATGCCGATGAATCCTGCTTTGGCTTCGCGGCCGCGTTCGCCCAGCAACCAACGGTCCCAGCCACCTGCGCGGACTGCAGCCTCAATCCCAACGCGGACGGGTCCGCCTGGCAGGACGCGCTTGCGATAGGCTTCATCCTGCTCGGCGAAAAGCTCCATCGAGGGCATGGAGACGACGCGGGTGCCAATGCCTTCAGCCTCAAGCATCGCTTTGGCTTCCATCGCTAACGACACTTCGGACCCGGTGGCGATCAGGATAGCCTGACGTTTGCTGTCCGCATCGGCCAGAACATACGCGCCCTGAGCAGTCAGGTTCTTGGTCTTGTGGTCTTTTCGAACGGTCGGCACGCCCTGACGGGTCAGTGACAGGACAGAAGGACTATCTTTGAAGGTCAGCGCAAGTTCCCAAGCTTCGGCAGTTTCGACCACGTCGGCGGGGCGGAACACATAGGTGTTCGGCGTCGCACGCGAGATGGCCAGATGTTCGACCGGCTGGTGGGTCGGGCCGTCTTCGCCCAGACCGATCGAGTCATGGGTCATCACGAAGACCGAAGGCACCTTCATCAATGCGGCCAGTCGCATGGACGGGCGGGCATAGTCGGTGAACGCCATGAACGTGCCGCCATATGGGCGGATACCACCGTGCAGCGCCATACCGTTCATCGCTGCGGCCATTCCGTGTTCACGGATACCATAGTGAATGTAGCGACCTTTGCGGTTTTCCGGCAGGAATACGCCCATATCCGCAGATTTGGTGTTGTTCGATCCGGTCAGGTCGGCTGAACCGCCAACGGTTTCGGTCATGATCGGGTTCACGACGTTCAGAACTTTTTCCGAAGACGCGCGGGTGGCGAGTTTCGGCTGATCTTCCGACATCTGCTTCTTGAACGCGCGGATGGCACCGGCCAGTTTTTTGGGTGCTTCAAGAGCATAGGCGCGGTTGAATTCGGCCTGCTTGCGCTCCGAAATCTGAGCAAAACGCTCTTCCCACGCTGCGCGCTCGGCAGCGCCGCGAGCGCCGATGGCCTCCCAAGCCGATTTGACATCAGCGGGAACCACAAAGGCGTCGTGGGGCCAGCCATAGCCATCTTTAGCAGCTTTCAGCTGATCCTGATCGGTCAATGCGCCGTGACCTTTGGAAGTATCCTGAGCGGCGTGACCCAGCGCGATGTGGCTTTCGCACGCGATCATGGTCGGTTTGTTGGACGCTTTGGCTTGTACAATTGCTGCATCAATCGCGATCGGATCATGGCCGTCGATTTCAATCACATGCCAGCCCGAAGCCGCAAAACGGCGCACCTGATCAGTGCGATCGGCGATATCAACGGTGCCGTCGATAGTGATATTGTTGTTGTCCCAGAAAACGATCAGCTTGCTCAGCTCATGACGCCCCGCGAGGGTGATGGCCTCCTGGCTGACGCCTTCCATCAGGCAGCCGTCGCCTGCAATCACGTAAGTATAGTGATCTACGACCTTTTTTCCGTAGTTGGCGCGCTGGATTTCCTCGGCCATGGCAAAGCCTACGGCGTTTGAGATACCTTGTCCCAGTGGGCCGGTGGTGGTTTCGATACCATTCACCAGGAAGTTTTCGGGGTGCCCGGCAGTTTTCGCGCCCAGTTGACGGAAATTCTTGATCTCATCCAGCGTCACGTCAGCGTGGCCTGTGAGATAGAGCAACGAATATACCAGCATTGAGCCGTGTCCCGCGGACAGGATGAACCGGTCGCGGTCGGGCCAATTCGGCGCCGAGGCGTCAAATTTCAAGTGCTTTTCAAACAGCACGGTCGCAACGTCGGCCATGCCCATCGGCATACCGGAATGGCCGGAATTGGCGGCGGCGACGGCGTCAAGGGTCAGGGTGCGGATGGCCGCAGCCTTGTTCCAGTGTTCAGGATTGGCATTGCGCAGCGCAGTCAGGTCCACGGGCGTTGTTCCTTTGGATTACAGGCAGATGAGGCGCTCAATACCATCCACCCCTCAAAGTGCAAGCAGAACTGGGGGTTGCGTCGCGTTCGTGCTTCAAGAATGCTGTCCAAGTGGTTGAAAGCAAACAGTGGGTATTTTCCCTCCCATTCGGTTAGACTAGGCCAATACCCGGCCCGTATTGATTCGGATGGGCCGCGAAAAAGTGAACCTTGGTAAAGAGGTGGCAGGGGCATGAGCCAGATCGAAGAACTACAGCGCCGTATCGTTGCCGCGATGGAGAGGATCGGAACCGGAGTTGACTCCTTGCGTGACGCAGCACCGGCAACTGGCGGTGAGGACGCTGCTCTGCATTCGGCATTGGAAGACGAACGCGTTGCGAATGCGCAGTTGGAAGAGAGGCTGAAATCCCTCAAGGAGCGGCACGAGAAGGAAGTCGACGCCATGCGCGCCGACATGGACGCACTTAAAGCTGCACCAGCTGAAGATCCCGAAAACGGTGCTTTACGTCAGCAGCTATCCGAGGCCACCGCCAAGTTGGCGGCGGTCGAGGCGGCCAGAGCCGAGTTGGCAGAGGCAAAAGCTGCATTAGAAAACCAAGATGAACTGATTGTTCTCAAGACGGAAAACGATGAACTTAAAGCGGCCGCAAGCAAAGCGCAGTCGCTTGAAGATGAAAACAAGAAACTCCGTTCAGAATTGGCAGATAGCGAACGCGTTGCGGAGTTGAGCGCAGAACTGGAAATGCTGCGCGCCGAACGCGCCAGCCATGGCGCGGCGATGTCACGTTTGGACGATGATCTACAACGTATGCGCAAGGCGAATGAGCAGTTGCGAAATTCAGTGGACGAATTGCGAGCCGCCAGCCAGAACGGGCTGGCGGATGCTGAACTGCTAAACCGCGCGACGGTGGCTGAGCTTGAGGCGACGAAGGCTGCGCAGGCCACCGACGCTGCCGAAGCCCAGGCCGTTTTGGCCCGGCTTGAACCGTTGCTGTCGCAGGCAAAGCTGGCTGAGGGAGAGGTAGAGTAATGCCCGAATTGACCATTCATATTGGTGGCCGCGGTTTTGATGTCTCGTGCCAGGACGGTGAAGAACCGTTCCTGCAGTCTGCCGCAAAAATGCTGGATGACGAAGCGCAGGTTTTGTCGGATCAGATTGGCCGGATGCCCGAGGCCCGAATGTTGTTGATGGCAGGGTTGATGCTGGCCGACAAAACCGCTGCGACCGATGACAAACTCAAGAAGGCAGAGGCCAAATTGGCCGAGGTTGAAGCAGAATTGCAAAGCCTGCGCAATCGACCTGAGCCTGAACCCGAACGGATTGAGGTGGCCGTTGTCCCGCCTTCAGTAACCGATACACTGGCTGAGCTCGCCGCACGCGCCGAGGCTTTGGCCACAGTGGTCGAGGAGAAATCAGCGAAATGAAAGCGTTGAAAACGGCAGCATTGGCCAGTTTGTTCGGTCTTCCGGCCGGCTTGGCCTGGGCGAATATGGATATCTTACCGGTTACATTCACCTGCGAGAATGGCGTTGAGTTGCAGGTTGCGTATTTCAATGCGGCTGACGGTTCTGGTGCGGCGGCGATGATGGTGGACAACCAATTGGTTGCCTTAAAGCAAGTGCCCAGCGGATCTGGTATTCGCTATGAGTCCGATGGAGAGACCGGGTCGTATATACTGCGGTCAAAAGGGTGGGATGCGACCGTCAGCTTTCTGGCGACCGGAGGGGCCGCCAGTGAGCAGGTTGTTTTGGAGAATTGCAGCAGTCGCTGATCAGGCGTTTGCTTCGCGAATTTTGTCAGCCGCTTCTTTGTTGAATTCGACACCATTTTCGTCAAACAGCGTGTCCAATTCGCCCGACAGGGTCATCTCGGTGATGATGTCGCAACCGCCGACGAATTCACCTTTGACGTACAGCTGTGGCACGGTCGGCCAGTCAGAATAATCCTTGATGCCCTGACGAACCTCTTCGTCGGCCAGAACATTAACATCGGCATAGTCTACGCCCATGTAGTTCAGCACGCCGGCCACGCGGGACGAGAACCCACATTGGGGCATCTCTTTGGTGCCTTTCATGTAGAGCACCACATCGTTAGCTTTGACGGTTTCGTCGATCTGAGTCTTAACGTCGGTCATCTTGCTTGTCCTTTTCACCCGCGTCAGGGGCGGTCGTTTCATCCTTTGACGGGTCCGGGACCCATCCTTCTTCCTCTAGTCGCCGATGCTCGGCCTGTGCCAGGGCCAGCGGATCCAGCCCGTATCTTTCAATGCCGCCGACCTTGCTGATCTTGTCCGGGTCCGGGCGCATGTCGGCCAGCTTACGCTTTCTGTTGCGCTTCACATAGGCTTCGATAAGTGCCGCGGCAACTATCAATGCTGCAATGATGCCTATCCAGAATAGCCAGCCGTTCATTTTTTGGGAGCCATTGTCTTTGCGTATTGCTGCGGATCACGCGGAACAACTATCGCACTCACCGCGCCTCCCCTGCCTCCGTCCATCGTTGAGGCGACCACGCTGGCATTCTGACTGGGGGTCGCGCCTTTGCGTCCACGAGTGATAGGTTTTCGTGCGGAGCGGCTACGCCTAACAATGGCGACGACGTAAGTACCCACGATGCCGACAAACACGGCGCCCCAAATACAATATGCCCAAAAAGCCGTGCTCACTCAGGCACTTTCGTCGTCAGCGCCAGTGCGTGTAGCTCTCCATCTGCGCCGTCCATCTTGCCTTTTAGGGCTGCATAGACCGCGCGTTGTTGTTGCACCCGGTTCTTCCCGCGAAAGCTTTCGTCCACGACCATTGCGGACATATGCACGCCATCGCTGCCGCCAACCTGAATTTCCGCATCCGGAAAGGTTTCACGCAGTAGGGCTTCGATTTCGTGGGCGCTCATCGGCATGTAGGTCTTCTCCTAAAGGTCTTTCCCAAGATGTAGAGCGCCCGGACGGGGCGTGCAAGGGTGTGTTGGCGCCTCTTAAAAGACAAAACCTGCGCCGGGCAGGGCGCAGGTTTCAGGTGTTTGAAAGTGCGTGAGCCTTAAGCGACGGCTTCGGCAAAGCTGTTGCGGAATGTAGCGGCCAAATCCTCGAGTGAGGCTTCAGAGCCGCCAACCCGAACGCTTTCGCCTGTGAACCGGCCGACTGAGACCAGCGGAACGCCCGTCTGACCGGCAGCGATCATCAACGCCTCGGCCTGATCAAAGTTGCACGCAACAAGATAGCGGGCCTGATCTTCGCCGAACAAGAACTCGGTTGATGCTTCATCCAGGTGGACGCCGACGCCTGCTGACTCGGCCAGTTCAAAAGCCGCCAGCGCCAGACCGCCGTCACCCAGATCGGTGCAAGCCTTGATCATCTCGCGATTGGCGCGGATAAAGTCGCCGTTACGTTTTTCAGCGTCCAGATCAACATGCGGTGCGTCGCCATCTTCGCGGTTGAACACTTCAGCAAGCAAAGCGGACTGCCCAAGGTGGCCGTTGGTTTCGCCGATTACCAGTGCCACATGACCTTCGCGAACCTCGTTGCCGATGATGTCGTCCGTGTGGTTCAGCAAGCCGACCGCGCCAATGGTTGGGGTCGGCAGGATCGCCTGACCATCGGTTTCATTATAAAGCGATACGTTACCCGATACGATCGGCATATCCAGTGCGGCGACCGCTTCGCCGATGCCTTGGATCGCGCCAACGAACTGGCCCATGATCTCGGGCTTCTCGGGGTTGCCGAAGTTCAGGTTGTCGGTGGTTGCCAAGGGGTTTGCCCCCACGGCGGTCAGGTTCCGATAGGCCTCGGCCACAGCTTGCTTGCCGCCCTCAACGGGGTTTGCACGAACATAACGCGGAGTTACGTCGCTGGTGAATGCAAGCGCCTTGTCGGTGCCATGAACACGGACCATGCCTGCACCCAGCCCGGGTGTTCGCGCGGTGTCGGCCATAACCATGGTGTCGTACTGCTCATACACCCACTGCTTGCCTGCATAGTTGGGTGACGCGAGCAGGGCGCGCAGGCCGTCAATCGGATCGATCTGGGGGACCTCAGCCAGTTCTTCGGCTTCTGTAGTGGCCACCCAAGGACGGTCATATTCGGGTGCGGTTGAGGATAGCTTGGACAGAACCAGATCGGCTTTGATTTCGCCGTTATGAACGATCAGGAACCGGTCTTCGGCGATGGTTTCGCCGACGATAGCGAAATCAAGGTCCCACTTCTCAAACACGGCACGGGCCTCAGCCTCAAGCTCGGGCTTGAGGACCATGAGCATCCGTTCCTGAGATTCCGACAGCATCATCTCGTAGGCTGTCATGTTTTCTTCGCGCTGGGGCACGTTCTCGAGGTCCAGACGTACACCCAGACCGCCTTTGTCGCCCATTTCAACAGCAGAACAGGTCAGACCTGCGGCACCCATATCCTGAATCGAGATCACGGCACCAGTTTGCATAAGCTCAAGCGTGGCTTCCATCAGGCGCTTTTCGGTGAAAGGGTCGCCAACCTGAACGGTGGGACGTTTTTCTTCGATGGTGTCGTCGAATTCGGCCGAGGCCATGGTCGCGCCACCAACACCGTCACGACCGGTCTTGGCGCCCAGATAGACGACCGGCATACCCACACCGGAGGCTGCGGAGTAGAAAATCTTGTCGCTGTCGGCCAAACCTGCGGCAAAGGCGTTTACAAGGCAGTTGCCGTTGTAGGCTGGGTGGAAACGGACTTCACCGCCAACGCATGGAACTCCGAAACAGTTGCCGTAGCCACCGATGCCCTCGACCACACCGTTGACCAGCTGACGGGTTTTGTGGTGACCGGGCTCGCCAAAGGATAGCGCGTTCATGGATGCGATAGGCCTCGCGCCCATGGTGAAGACATCACGCAAGATGCCGCCAACGCCTGTGGCCGCGCCCTGATAGGGTTCGATGTATGAAGGGTGGTTGTGGCTTTCCATCTTGAACACCACTGCCTGCCCGTCGCCAATATCGACCACACCTGCGTTTTCGCCCGGTCCGCAGATCACCTGAGGCCCGGAGGTGGGCAGGGTGCGCAGCCATTTCTTGGACGACTTATAGGAACAGTGTTCGTTCCACATGGCCGAAAAGATGCCGAGTTCCGTAAATGTCGGCTCGCGCCCGATGATCTCGAGGATCATATCGTATTCGTCGGGCTTTAGCCCGTGTGCGGCAATCAGATCCGGGGTGATGGCGGGCTCTTGCATCGTTTGTCCTTGTCCAGGTTGGCCGGGATTGCGGGCCTTTTAGGGCAAGGTGCCGTCTGTGGAAAGGGTCAAGTCAGCGCAGGCCAATTATGACAAGAAAAAACGGAACCGGCGATTGGGCCGGTTCCGTCTGTTGTTTTGGGAATGCGGGTGTCAGTCGCCGTCAAATCAGCGGCTGAACCGATGCCGCTAGGCCGGGTTTTGCGCCTTGGACGCATCTGCAGCCGCAGCGCCAACGGCTGCCTTTTGCTCTTCGGTCAGATTTTCGGCGTCATCCAGCCCCGGAATAGCGACGCGAACTTCGCGACGGGCAAAGTCGATGCCGTTTTCCTTGAAGGCGGCTTTGACCCGGTTGAAGATCTCTTTGCGCAGTGTGAACTGCTTGCCCGGTTTTGCCATGAACTTACCGCGGATGATCATGCCGACATCGTCAAAGTCAAACACACCCTGAGATTTGAAGGGCTGCAGGAAGCCATCCTTGTGGACCTCGTCCTCCATCATCTCGGCACCGATCTTCTTGAAGATCTTCTTCACCTTGTTTGGATCGGTATCGAAGGGCACGGTGAATTTCAGCTTCATGATGACCCAGTCGCGGCTGAAGTTGGTGATCTTCTGAATCTCACCATAGGGGATGGTGTGCACCAGGCCGCGGTGGTGGCGCAATTGCATCGAGCGGATCGAGATTTTTTCGACTGTTCCCATGGTACCACCGATATCCACATATTCACCGACCCGGAACGCATCGTCGATCAGGAAGAAAATCCCGCCAACAATGTCAGAGACCAGTTTCTGGGCACCAAAACCGATGGCCAGACCAAGAATACCGGCACCGGCCAGCAGCGGCGTGATATCCAGACCCAACGCGCCCAGTGCAAGCAGGGCAAAGATCACCGTAATCGCGACCTGAGCAGTGACGCGCAGCAAAGGTAGAACCGTCGCCAGACGCGATCCACCGGAACCGCCGCCTTCGCCAGCCTCCTGATCGGGGCTTTCTTCGGCCGCAGTTTGTTCCTTAGCCAGTCGCCAGTTTATCCAGAGCGAAACAACTTCGTTCAGGATGTAACCGATAGCGATTATGATGAAGAACTGGATAACCTTGCTACCGGATTCATCTCCGCCGCCCGCGATTTCACTAAGGTCAAGATCCCAGGCTCTTGCGATCATCAGGATGACAAGAATACCAGCCAAAACCCGACCGATGCGGATGTAACTGCGTTTGGTGGACTTGTATGCGCGCTCGGCCACAGGGCCTTCGCCCATCATGGGCGGCTGCAGGTGACGAACCAATCCACGTATCAGCGTGTCCAGAGCGGGCGCGATCAACAGCCAGAACATGGTGGTGTAGTGGGCGCCCTGAACCAACATGTGCAAGTAGACAGGATTGCGTTGCGCGACCAGGAATTCGACAAGCAACCAGATCACCGCCGAGACGCCGATGGCGAAATACGGGTAATAGTGTGCGACTTCTTCATCAAACTTGGTGTGATCGGGGTCCGTGCCCAGCATCATCTGCGAAAGTCCCTCGCGGGCCTTCCAGGCAACGACGCCAATATAGATGTGCGTCGCAGCGTTCAGCCAGAATCCGATACGTGTTTCGCCGCCAGTAATCCCGTTAAGTTCGTTGAAATGAAGAATGAAAAGCGTGAAACCGATCAGGAACAGAACGCCGATCAGATTACGGTGAAGGTACTTTGCCCAATGATCATCAATGTTCACCAACCGATAGTGAGGCTTGTTCGGAGCCAGAATGAACCGCGACGCTGCTGCGCCCAGACGGGGAATCCAGATCAGGTAGAGAACAAAAGGTGCTGCGTAAACGATCTGTTCGTGCGTCAGAAGACCACGTCCGAGTGCTCGGATAACGACGTAGAACACGACCAATCCTGCGATTTCGCGACAGAAGCGCCGGAACAGGTATTTAACGGCTCCCCATAAATCGTTTTCGTCGGCCATCTCGGCCCCGCTGAGCCAATTTCGGGTAAAGAAACCAAACAGCTTTTCCGCAATATACCCAACAATCAGGACGCTTAGGATCAATCCCAAAAGCGTAAGTGCGCCGGTTGATCCAAAGGTGCCGACGAAGTTGTTGATTGCTTCAACCTGAGCCGTGAAAATGTTCGGGACAGTGACCGCAACATGCGTCCAAGATGCCACCATTTCCGCCCAAATTTCATTGAGTTCCGTAATCGGATCTTCGCGATCTGCTGCCTCGGCGGCTTGTTTTTCCGCGACCGCGTCCAAGCGTTCCAGCAGGATGGCGCGGACTTGATCGTCGGACATTCGCGCGACCAAGCCATCAACTTGTTCAGGAGTCAGATCCTCGGGAATTGTAACTGTAGAAGGTTCGCTGGTGGTACTACTGACCTGAGCCAGAGCGGGACCAGACAAAAGCGCAATGGAAAACAACGCCATAAGCAGGCGAGTGAGGTGAAACATCGAATCTGTCCTCGACCGTAAGTCTTGATGATTTTTTTGTGATCATAAGATTAAGTGCCGGATATTCCCAGATGTTTCACTCATTCGGATACGAGTTTTGCGTTGTAACCAAAAAAAAGGCCGAGCACTAAGCTCGGCCGTAGTCCAACAGGGAGGTATGAAGATGATGAGCGTTTCAGCATCACCGCCTTCGAATGCTCATTTAGGGAGCGGTTTGTGTACTATCAAGGTTTTTAAGACTGATCGTTGATCATGTCCGCTATGACATTGGTGCATAGCTATAGTTTTCCCATCTGTTTCAACTGCTTGCGTTGTGCGGTGATCTCATCCTGCACAAAATCGCGGAATGCCGCGACGCGTTTTGAATGGCGCAGTTCCTCAGGGTAGGCGAGATAAACCGGAACATCCGCGGTTTCGATATCCGACAGGATCGACTGCAGATGCGGAAAGTCCCGAGTCACATAGTCCGGTAGCACACCGATGCCAAGGTTGTGCAGTACCCCCTGCAAAACGCCAAAGTAGTTGTTTACCGTCAACAGCGAGGTCGGATTAAACGTCATCAAGTGCCGAACCATCATCGCGCTTGCACCAACCTGCGG
The DNA here is from genome assembly GCF_013032505.1 of Ruegeria atlantica. Taxonomy (GTDB): domain Bacteria; phylum Pseudomonadota; class Alphaproteobacteria; order Rhodobacterales; family Rhodobacteraceae; genus Ruegeria; species Ruegeria atlantica_F. Next base: position 375,912 of record NZ_WQCG01000001.1, on the reverse strand, counting down.
GGCAGAGGGGGTCTGGCAGATCAACCTATGTTTAGAGATGTCTTCCGGTTTTTCCGGGCTGCCACGTTCTTCCAGGTACTCCGGCGTCGCATAAAGTTGCATTTGAACTGTCATCAGGCGCTTTCGCACCAGATCGGCCTGGCTGGGCTCTTTCATGCGGATGGCCACATCAGCCTCCCGCATCGGCAGATCCAGAACACGCTCTTCCAGCATCAGGTCGATGTTCAAATCTGGGTATTGTTCATAAAGTTTCGGCAGGCGCGGCGCTAGCCAGAGTGTGCCAAAGCCAAATGTGGTGGTAACGCGCAGAACCCCGAACACTTCTTCTTCGCTGTCGCGAATGCGGGCTGCAGCGGCATCAAGGCGTTTCGACATAGCTGATGTTGCATCAAACAGCAGCTCACCCTGTTCGGTCAGAATCAGGCCGCGGGCGTGGCGGTGAAAAAGCGTCGAATCAAGCGACTCTTCCAGCGCACGGATCTGCCGACTGACCGCGGATTGGGACAGATTCAGCTTGTCCCCCGCATGAGTCAGGCTGCCCGCATCCGCAACCGCGTGAAATATCCTTAACTTGTCCCAATCCATCGCCGCAACTTTCGTTATCCTTCCGAAGCCCTATATGAAATAGGTAACAAGTTCTACATTCAAACTGCTGAAACGTTATAATAACAGAGTGGTAGGTCCTATACAGGTCAGCTTTTTTGACCTAAAATGCGAAAGAATGAAGCACACTGATCTGACGAGGGGAGGCGTCCGATGAGTCAGCCACAAATATCGCTAAACGACCGGTTCGATCTTAAGAAAAACCCCGTTCTTTTGAACGGCACACAGGCGCTGGTGCGTCTCATGCTGATGCAGAAGGCACGGGATACAGAGGCAGGTCTGAACACCGCTGGTTTGGTGACCGGGTACCGCGGCTCGCCGCTTGGGGCGGTCGACCAGCAGATGATGCGGGCCCAGAAGCAACTCGCTGAAAGCGATGTCACCTTCCAGTTCGGGCTGAACGAAGATCTGGCAGCCACTGCACTGTGGGGCAGCCAGCAGGCTGGCCTGCGCGGGGACGGCAAGTTCGACGGCGTGTTTGGCCTTTGGTACGGCAAAGGGCCTGGTGTGGACCGTTCCGGCGACGTAATGCGTCATGCAAACATGGCTGGAACCGCCAAGCATGGCGGCGTTCTGATGGCGATGGGCGACGACCACACAGGCGAAAGCTCGACCGTATTGCATCAATCCGAGTGGTCATTGGTCGACATGTATATGCCCGTGGTCAGCCCCGCTGGTGTGCAGGAGATACTGGACTACGGCATCTACGGGTTCGCACTCAGCCGGTTTGCAGGTGTTTGGGTTGGCCTGAAGACGATGAAAGACACGATCGAGGTCACCTCGGTTGTTGATGGCAGCCCGGATCGAATGAATGTGGTGGTTCCCGACTTTGACATGCCCGAAGGCGGTCTGAACATTCGTTTAGGCGATACGCCACATCTGCAAGAGGCGCGTGTTATCGACTATAAACGTTTTGCAGCCGAGACGTTTTCGCGCGCCAACAAGATGGACAAGCGCATCTGGGGCAAGCCTGGCGCAAAGATAGGGTTTGTGGCCGCAGGCAAAAACTGGCTGGATCTGACGCACGCCATGTCGCTTCTCAATATCGATGAGGCTGAGGCCGAGCGCCTGGGCATCACGACCTACAAAATCGGCCAAACCTTCCCGTTGGATATGGCAGGGTTCCATGACTGGGCCGAAGGGTTGGATCTGATCGTAATCGTTGAAGAAAAGCGCAAGCTGATCGAAGTTCAAGTCAAAGAGGCCATCTTTGATGATCGCCGCGGTCGTCGCGTCTACGGTTGGTATAAGGGCGGTGCCGGGACCTTGCATCGTGAAGAGCTTTTCCCGACACGTGGCGCATTGGACCCGATCATGATCGCCGAAAAACTGGGCGATATTCTGATCGAGGAAGGGCGCGATACTGACGGGGTGCGCGCTGGAATGGCCAAGCTATCCGAGGCGCGCCGGGCGGATAACGCGGAAGAGATCGCAATTCGTTTGCCATATTTCTGTTCGGGCTGTCCTCATAACAGTTCGACCAAACTACCCGAGGGTAGCCGGGCCTACGCGGGAATTGGCTGTCACTACATGGTTCAGTGGATGGATCGGGAAACCACCGGCTTTACCCAAATGGGCGGAGAAGGTGCGAACTGGGTCGGTGAAGCTCCGTTTTCGACGACCGATCACGTTTTCCAGAATTTGGGCGACGGAACATATAACCATTCCGGCGTGCAAGCGATCCGTGCGGCGCTATCGGCCGGAACCAACATTACATTTAAAATTCTATTCAATGACGCTGTCGCCATGACGGGCGGGCAAGACAACGAAGGCGACCTGAGCGCGGAGCGGATCGTGGCCGAGGTCAGGGCCATGGGCGTTCAGCACGTTGCGGTGGTTTACGACGAAAAAGAAGACGTGAACTTCAAGGCGATGCCATCCGGCGTCGAAATCTTTGAACGCGCCGAACTGATGAACGTGCAGAAGAAATTCCGCAAGATCGAGGGTGTATCGGTCATCGTTTATATTCAGACTTGTGCTGCAGAAAAACGTCGCCGTCGCAAGCGGGGTACATTCCCGGATCCGGACAAACGGGTTTTCATCAATTCGGACATCTGTGAGGGTTGCGGCGATTGTGGCGTGCAGTCGAACTGTGTCTCGATCGTTCCGAAAGAGACCGAGTTGGGGCGCAAGCGCGCTATTGACCAGTCCAGCTGCAACAAGGATTTCTCTTGCCTGAAGGGGTTTTGCCCGTCTTTCGTGACGTTGGAGGGGGCCAAGATCCGCAAAGAGGCCACGACCGAGATAGATTTGCCGGACTTGCCGATGCCCGTTCTGCCGACAATCAACGGTACACACAACGTTGTCATTACTGGGATTGGCGGAACTGGCGTGGTCACGCTGGGTGCTGTAATGGCGCAGGCGGCTCAGATCGACGGCATGGGCGCCGGGATGATGGAGATGGCGGGTTTAGCCCAAAAGGGTGGCGCGGTGCACATTCATTGTCGCCTGGCCAACCGGCCGGAAGACATCAGTGCTATTCGAGTTGCCACCGGCGAGGCCCATGCGTTGATAGGCGGCGACCTTGTTGTGTCGGCTGGGGCCAAGACACTTGGGCTCACGCGTACAGGCCAAACCGGTGCCGTGGTAAACAGCCATGAAACGGTTACGGGCGACTTTACGCGCGACACCAACTTCCAAATCCCTGGGGATCGGCTTGAGCTTGCACTGCAGGCGCGGCTGAAAGAGGGTTTGTCGCTGTTCGATGCAACCGATCTGGCGCGCGCTGTGATGGGCGACTCGATCTATTCGAACATGATGGTTTTGGGCGCGGCTTGGCAGCGTGGTCTGTTGCCGATTAGCCATGAAGCGATGATTAGCGCGATCGAGTTGAACGGGACCGCGGTCGAGCGCAACAAGCGCGCGTTTGATGTAGGTCGCTGGGCAGTTCTGCATCCGGAAGACGTTACCGCAATTCTGAAGCCTAAAGTGGCCGAACTGCCGAAAACGCTGGATCAGGTAACTGATTTTCGGGCTCAGCATCTGACCGACTACCAAAGCTCCCGTTTGGCAAAGCGTTACCGGAAACTTGTTGACAGCTTCGAGGACGAAACAGTCAAAGAAGCCGTCGCAAGAGGGTATCACAAGCTGTTGTCCTACAAGGACGAATACGAAGTTGCACGCCTGTTGCTGCGTAGTCGGGAACAGGCTGAGGCCGAGTTTGATGGCGACTTCAAGATGACCCTGCACCTTGCGCCACCAATTCTGGGCGGAAAAGACGCCGAGGGCAGGCCGCGCAAACGCGCCTTCGGTGAATGGATGTTGGGTCCGCTAAAACTCTTAACCAAACTGAAAAGCCTGCGAGGAACGCCTTTGGACATCTTCGGTTACAGTGCTGAGCGTAGAATGGAGCGCGCCTTGATCCGGCAATATGAACGCGACATCAAGGAGATAACGCCCTTGGTTACACCACAAACTAAGGATGCGGTTGTTGCTTTGGCCAAGTTGCCACTAGAGATAAAGGGATTTGGCCCGGTTCTACTTGAAAACGAGGCTAAGGCCGCAAAAAGGCGCGAAGAACTGTTGGCGACCATTCGAAATGGCGGTCCAGAAATGCAAGCGGCGGCCGAATAGTCCGTCACAAGCCTGTCACGATAGCTAGGCAAAATTGTTACTTGGCACTATCTAGCAGGTGCCAAGTATCGGAGTTCGAAATGCCCTCGCGCCGCCACGTTGCTCGTGACATCTCTTATGCCTATTCCGCCGAAACCAAAGGCGGGCGTATGCTCATTAAGTTGATGGAGAACACAACGGGTCGCATGCGCCTGATCAAGCGTGCAGACGGGTATGAAAAAGAAGTGGCCAACGGGCGTGATTTCTGGTCGGTCATGGTTGAGAGGTACGGGCTTTCGCTGGACGTGGTCGGCGGGTCTTTGTCCAATATTCCCAAAACCGGACCACTGATCCTGATTGCCAACCATCCATATGGCATTCTGGACGGGATGATGATGGGGCATATCTTGTCAGAAACGCGCGGCGATTTTCGCATTCTGGCGAACCACGTGTTTCGGAAAGCCGAAGACTTGGACAACATTGTCCTGCCGATATCGTTTGATGAAACGAAAGAGGCGATGAAGCAGAATATTGAAACCCGGAAAACCGCGTTGAAATATCTTAGTGAAGGCGGCGCCATAGGAATTTTTCCGGGTGGAACTGTCAGTACGGGCCTAAAGCCGTTCTCCCATCCGATGGATCCGGGGTGGCGTGGGTTTACTGCAAGGATGGTGGCCAAATCTGAGGCTACCGTAGTGCCCGTTTTCTTTGACGGACACACCTCGCGCCTATTCCAGATCGCCAGCCATCTGCACAACACATTGCGCATGGGTTTGCTGATCAAAGAGTTCAAAAAACGCGTCGATACGCCGGTAAAAGTGGTCATCGGTGAGCCAATTTCCCGAGACGTTCTGGATCCGCTGGCAACGGATAAACGCAAGATGATGGATTTCTTACGCAAAGCCACGTATGAGCTGTCCCCGAAGCCGCTGAAGTCTTATGACTATGGCTATGAATTTGAGGAACGGCATCGCGCCTGAAGGGGCAAATGGCAGTAGGCATCTTTGATTCCGGATTGGGCGGCCTGACCGTCTTGAACGCCGCGCAGAAACGTCTGCCGGACGTCGATTTCCTGTATTTCGCGGACAGCGCACACGCGCCTTATGGCGTGCGGGACGCTGAAAACATTTACGACCTGACACGCAGGGCGGTGAACGATCTGTGGAATCGGGGCTGTGATCTGGTGATTCTGGCCTGCAATACCGCTAGCGCTGCGGCGTTACGCCGGATGCAGGAAGAGGGGGTGCCAGAAGGCAAACGCGTGCTCGGCGTCTTTGTGCCGCTGATCGAAGCACTGACGGAACGGCAGTGGGGCGACAATAGCCCGCCACGCGAAGTTGCCGTCAAACACGTCGCCTTGTTTGCAACGCCCGCCACAGTGTCCAGCCGGGCATTTCAGCGGGAACTGGCGTTTCGGGCCATCGGCGTTGATGTCGAAGCGCAGGCCTGCGGAGGCGTCGTAGACGCGATTGAAGACGGCGACATGATCCTGGCCGAAGCGCTGGTTCGTTCCCATGTGGACGCGCTAAAGCGCAAGATGCCAGAACCGCAAGCCGCGATTCTAGGCTGCACCCATTACCCGCTGATGGCCGAAACCTTTCAGAAAGCGCTTGGCCAAGATGTTCAAGTGTACAGTCAGGGTGATCTCGTGGCCGAAAGCCTTGCGGACTACCTGCAACGGCATCCGAAAATGCAAGGTAACGGCGACGGTGGGTTTTTGACCACCGGCAAGCCCGAGTTCGTCAGCGACAGGGCGACGCAATTCCTCCGACGACAAATCTCCTTTCAGGCCGCCTGACTTAGGTCAAGGACGCAACCTGTTTGATCCCGTAGTTCAACGACCGTCACATCGGCGGTCGCATCCTGTGACACACTGAAGCAAGAGGTCTGACATGACCCATAAAATCGCAATTTTGGGCGCATCTGGTTATACCGGCGCTGAACTGGTGCGGCTGATCGCCGAGCACCCGAATATGGATATCGTTGCGCTGTCCGCCGAGCGTAAGGCAGGCCAGTCGATGGCGCAGGTTTTTCCGCATTTGAGACACATGGATCTTCCGGATCTGTGCAAGATCTCTGAGATCAATTTTTCGCAGGTCGATCTTTGTTTCTGTGCCTTGCCGCATAAAACCAGCCAGGAGGTCATTCGCGACCTGCCCAAGACCCTGAAAATCGTGGACCTGTCCGCTGATTTCCGGCTGCGTGATCCGGACGAATATGAAAAATGGTACGGGAACCCTCATACGGCCTTGGAGCAACAGGAAGAGGCCGTCTATGGCCTGACCGAGTTCTACCGGGATCAGATCCGCAATGCCCGGCTTGTGGCCGGAACGGGATGCAATGCCGCGACTGGGCAGTATGTGCTGCGCCCTTTGATTTCTGCAGGTGTCATTGATCTGGATGATATCGTTTTGGATCTGAAATGCGCGGTGTCAGGGGCAGGGCGGTCGCTCAAGGAAAACTTGCTGCATGCCGAGCTAAGCGAAGGCTACAACGCTTATGCCATCGGCGGAACGCATAGGCATCTGGGCGAGTTTGACCAGGAGTTTTCGGAGCTTGCAGGCCGTACGGTGCACGTTCAGTTCACCCCGCACCTGATCCCGGCCAATCGGGGAATTCTTGCGACAACCTACGTAAAAGGCGATCCGGCCAGCGTGTATGAGACATTGGCCAAGGCTTATGAAGACGAACCCTTTATCCAGATGTTGCCTTTTGGTGAAGCGCCCTCGACTCACCATGTGCGGGGTTCGAACTTCTGCCATATCGGAGTGGTGGCTGACCGGATCGAACGCCGGGCCATTGTGATTGGCGCGTTGGATAACCTGACAAAAGGTAGCAGCGGGCAAGCCTTGCAGAACGCTAACCTGATGTTAGGTGAGGATGAAACCCGGGGTCTGATGATGGCCCCTCTATTCCCGTGAGGACGGTATGAAAACGCTCAAGAAACGTCGCCGAATTCAGGTTATTGTGCTGGCAGCTGTCGCTTTGGCACTGTCGACGGCGTTGATTGGGTATGCCATGCGGGATGGTATTAACTTCTTCCGTTCACCTAGTCAGGTGATTGCCGAACCACCGCAACCGACCGAAGTCTTTCGGATTGGCGGACTGGTCGAAGAGGGATCAATCATACGGGGACAGGGCGAAACGGTGCGCTTTGTCGTGACCGATGGCGGTGAAAGTGTCCCGGTCGCATTCACCGGGGTTCTGCCGGATCTGTTCTCGGAAAACCAAGGGATGATCGGCACTGGATCGTATGTGAACGGTGTCTTCCAAGCCACGGAAATACTTGCCAAACACGATGAGACCTACATGCCTAAAGAAGTGATGGATGCCCTGAAAGAGCAAGGCGTCTATAAAGGTGACGAACAGAGCTGAACCAGATCATCTGCCGGGATTTGGCACAGGGCGTTGCGTGGGTTGCCATGCAGCGCCCTTTTTCCTTTCTTCAGGTTAACAAATTTGCCCGAGCCTTTGTGGAACCAAAGGCGGAGGGTGCGATGCAAACGGTTCGGCAAATTGCGACTGAGATCGTGGGGCGAGAGGGCGGGTTTGTAGATGATCCGGATGACCCGGGCGGCGCGACAAAGTATGGTGTGACGGTTCATACTATGCGGCGTCTTGGTCTGGATTTGTCCGGCGATGGCGCAATTGATGGCGCTGATGTGCGCAAACTCAGTAAAGTTCAGGCGATCGATATCTTTATACGGCACTATTTCGAGCTTCCGCGCCTGGGGCTCTTGCCGACGGTAGTCCAGCCGTCGGTGTTTGACATGTATGTCAATGCAGGTGTCCAAGCGGTTCGCCTTCTGCAGCAGCTACTTCGAGAAATGGGCTTTAACGTGGTGGTGGATGGGGCAGTCGGCCCTCAAACCGCTAAGGCATGTATGGACGCAGCCAAGCCCGACCCGGCCACGTTCGCGGATGCCTATGGGATTGCGCGGAGAAATTATTACTTTCGGCTCGCAGACCGAAGGCCGGCATCCCGAAAATACGCGCGTAGCAGGGCAGGAGGTAAAGGCGGCTGGATCAAGCGAGCGGAAGAGTTTGTTTCACCATCTTATCACCTGACAGAGGCAGAGTTTCAAAAGAGGATTTCAAGATGGGACTGATCTCGGGCATATTGGGATTCTTGTTCAGAAACCAACGTAATATCTTACGCGAAACTGCTGAAGTATTTTGGGAAAATACCGATTCAGGTGCTGAAAGGGATATGCTGATCCGACAGCAGGCTGTCAGCCAGTTCAGCGCAGAGTTTGGGGGTGCTGGCAAAGCTCCGTTTGACCGGTTTATTGACAGCCTCAATCGGCTGCCGCGCCCAGCGATGGCGCTGGGAACGCTTTGTCTCTTCGTGGCAGCCATGGTTGACCCGATCTGGTTTTCGTCCCGCATGCAAGGGATCGCTTTGGTACCAGAGCCTTTGTGGTGGTTGCTAGGTGTTATCGTGTCCTTCTATTTCGGCGCGCGGCATCAGGCCAAAGTGCAAGAGTTGCAACGCGAAATTTCCGCGACAATGATGCGAACGCCGCAGGTTCTCGAGAACTTAGGGGCACTGGCGGCAATGCGCAGCGACAGTGTTGATGTCGCTAGCCCCGACACGGGCGCGTCGTTGACAGAAGAAGTCGTGGAACACGACCAAAACCCTGCGCTAGAGGCCTGGCGGAGAAATAGGGCCAGCTGACCCGCGACACTATGCTCGCTGCATAAGGGCGAAAGTGATTGGTGCTTGTCGTACAACAGGATTATATCCGGGGGCATGATTACAGAACTCGGCCACTTTGCCCTGATCCTCGCTTTCCTTGTCGCTATCGTGCAGTCGATCGTCCCCTTGATCGGCGCTGCCAAACGTTGGGTCGGCTGGATGAGTTTCGCGGAACCTGCTGCGATCGTTCAATTCCTGCTGGTATCGTTCTCGTTCGGGGCCTTGGTCTGGGCGTTCGTTACGTCGGACTTTTCGCTGCGCGTGGTCGTCGAGAACAGTCATTCGGCCAAGCCGATGCTGTACAAGATCAGCGGAACATGGGGAAACCACGAAGGCTCGATGCTTTTGTGGGTTCTTATCGTCAGTCTTTTTGGTGCGATGGCGGCCTTCTTTGGAGCGGGTCTTCCACCGACGTTGAAGGCGCGCGTTTTGGCGGTTCAGTCAATGATCGCGGTCGCTTTCTTTGCGTTCATCCTGTTCACATCGAACCCGTTTGACCGGCTGATTGTCGCCCCGTTCGATGGTCGTGATCTGAACCCGCTGCTGCAAGATCCCGGTTTGGCCTTTCACCCACCATTTCTGTACCTGGGATATGTTGGTCTCAGCATGGCCTTCAGCTTTGCCGTCGCCGCCCTGATCGAGGGACGTGTCGATGCCGCGTGGGGCCGTTGGGTGCGTCCGTGGACACTGGCCGCGTGGATATTCCTGACCATTGGGATCGCGCTTGGGTCGTGGTGGGCTTATTACGAATTAGGCTGGGGCGGTTTCTGGTTTTGGGACCCGGTCGAAAACGCCTCGTTCATGCCGTGGCTTTTGGCCGCCGCGCTGTTGCATTCTGCCATCGTGGTCGAAAAACGCGAAGCTTTGAAAAGCTGGACCATCTTGTTGGCAATTATCGCCTTTGGATTCTCGCTGATCGGGACGTTCATCGTGCGGTCAGGTTTGCTGACGTCGGTTCATGCCTTTGCAAATGACCCCGAACGCGGCGTCTTTATCCTGATTATTCTGGTGCTGTTCATTGGTGGAGCGCTGACTTTGTTTGCCGCCCGCGCACAAGCGATGGAAGCGAAAGGCGTGTTCAGCATGGTCAGCCGTGAAAGCGCGCTGGTCCTGAACAATATCCTGCTGGCCGTCAGCTGTTTCGTAGTCTTTTTCGGAACGATGTGGCCAATGGTTGCCGAGATGGCGTTCGACCGTAAGCTCTCGGTCGGGGCGCCCTTCTTCAACGCGGCCTTCACGCCCTTCATGGTGGCCTTGGGTATCGCATTGCCGATCGGGTCTATGTTGCCGTGGAAGCGGGGTAAACTGGGTAAGACGGCCTATTCCCTGCGCTATGTATTCATCTTGTCTGTCGCTCTGGCCCTGTTGGTATGGGTTATGCAAACCGAACGCAGTGCTCTTGGGCCAATCGGACTGTTTTTGGGGGCTTGGGTCACCTTTGGTGCGGCCGTGGACCTGTGGAATCGCACGGGGCGCAAAGGTAGCCTCCAGCGCTTGTTCCGCTTGCCTGGCGCGGACTGGGGCAAGGCCGTGGCTCATACCGGTTTGGGTGTGACCATCTTTGCCATCGCCGGTCTAACCGCGTGGGAGGTTGAAGATATTCGCGTGGCACAGCCCGGTCAGCCGTTTGAAGTCGGCGAGTTTACTCTGACGCTCGAAAACGTTCGGGACGTTCAGGGGCCCAACTATTTCTCAACCACTGCGGATGTACAGGTCGAAAAGAACGGGCAGTCAATGGGCACGTTGCATCCTGAAAAACGCAATTACCCGGTGGCGCGGATGCCAACCACCGAAGCAGCCATCGACTATCGTTTCCTTGGTGACCTCTACGTCGTGATCGGGGACCAACAAGCTGATGGCGGCTGGGTCATGCGGACTTACATCAAACCGCTGGCCAACTGGATCTGGGGCGGCTGTATCCTTATGGCTCTGGGCGGGCTCCTCAGCCTGTCTGACCGCCGGTTCCGGGTGGCTGCAGGTGCGCGCAAAACACCCCCGGGCGGAGTACCGGCAGAATGAAGCGTTTGATCCTCATTTTCACTCTGATCGCATCGCCTTTGTTTGCAGTACAGCCGGACGAGGTACTGGAAGACCCGGTTCTGGAACAGCGCGCACGCGATTTGAGCACCGGTCTTCGCTGCCTTGTTTGCCGCAACGAAAGTATCGACGAAAGCAATGCCGAACTTGCCCGCGACCTGCGCCTTTTGTTGCGCGAACGGCTGGTCGCAGGGGATACGGACGAAGAAGCAGTTGATTTTATCGTGGATCGTTATGGTGAATATGTCCTGTTGAAGCCAACGGTCACCGGATCAAATCTGATGCTATGGTTGGCCGGGCCGATCATGCTGTTGATCGCCGCCGCAATGGGTTGGAATTTTCTACGCAATCGGTCTCAGGCTGCGGGCGTTGAAAGCAAAGAAGGCCTCAGCGACGCCGAGAAAGAACGCCTGCGCCAGATTCTTGACGACTGACCTACCGTATTTCTTTCCCTTCGCCTGTATTTGAGTCAGGGTTCACCAAGTCGTGAGCATGGGGAGAGGACTGCATGGACTATGAGGCTATACTGCTGGATATCACTGACAATCTGGCTGTGGTAACCCTGAACCGACCCGACAAGATGAACGCGTTGACCGCGCAGATGCGGGCCGAAGTCACTCATGCGATGACCCATGCGGCCCGCCACGCGCGGGCGATCGTTCTGACGGGGGCAGGGGGTGCGTTTTGCTCGGGGCAGGATCTGGGGGATTCGTCCAGTACCGGCCGGATTGATCTGGAACGAACGCTGCGCGACGAATACGATCCGATGCTGGAATCCATTTACAACTGTCCGGTCCCGACCATCGCGGCGGTCAATGGACCAGCGGCAGGTGCGGGGGCGAATATCGCGCTTAGCGCTGATGTAGTGATCGCCACCGAAAGCGCATACTTCCTGCAGGCATTTTCCCGCATCGGTCTGATGCCGGATGCCGGGGGCACTTGGTTCCTGCCACGCCAGATGGGTTTTGCCAAAGCTATGGGGGCAGCCCTGTTTGCCGACAAGATCAGCGCCAAACAGGCGGATGAATGGGGCATGATCTGGGAGGCGGTTGCCGACGAAGAATTCGACGCCCATTGGCGCAAACGTGCGGCTTATCTGGCCGATGGGCCAACCACCGCATTTGGTGCGATCAAGCAAGCAATCCGCGGAACGTACGACAACACTCTGCCACAGCAGCTAGCGATCGAGGCGCATTTGCAGGGAGATTGCGGCCGTTCACGCGACTTTTCCGAGGGCGTTGTTGCCTTCATGGAAAAACGCCCCCCGAAATTCGAGGGGCGCTGAACGATTTAAGCGCGACGGCGACGGCGACTGCGCCGTTCAGGAACCACCGCATCGGCTTCGGTGCCGTCTGACGCCGATGAGAACGGGCCCAGCGCACCTGCGATCTGATCCAGCGTCGGGCGTGTGCCGCGACTGGTGGTGTCCAGCGCTTCGCGCATTTTGCGCAGGTGCTCTGGCATAGTTCCGCAGCATCCACCGATGATCGTGGCACCTGAATCCCGTGCCATTTGGGCATATTGGCCCATTAATTCAGGCGTGCCGTCATAGTGAATGTGGCCATCGACGTATTTTGGGATACCCGCATTGCCTTTGGAAATCACCGGACGTTCCGTTCCCTGAGCCGCAAATCCAAGAACCGTGCGCAGGATGTCCGACGCGCCCGTGCCGCAGTTGGCACCGAATGCAATCGGCGGATTGGGCAGGGTTTCGACCAATTGAGCCAGATCTGCAGAGGTTACGCCCATCATGGTGCGCCCGGCAGTATCAAAGCTCATGGTGCCACACCAGGGCATGTCGGCCAGAGCAAATGCTTCCGCCGCTGCTTTGAATTCTTCTGGTGCACTGATCGTTTCGACCCACAGAACGTCCGCGCCACCAGCCTTGAGTGCCTCGGCCTGCTCGTGGAACATCTCGACCGCGCCAGCATGGGATAGGCTACCAACCGGCTCCATAATCTCACCGGTAGGTCCAACCGACCCTGCAACAACAATGGTACGACCGGCCTTGTCGGCCACTTCGCGTCCCAGTTCGGCACCGATCCGGTTCAATTCACCGACCCGGTTTTGGGCGTCGTGCAGTTTTAGGCGGGCGGAAGTGCCGCCAAAGGTGTTGGTCAGAAACAGATCGCTGCCTGCGTCCACCGAACCCTGATACAATGCCCGAATTTTGTCTGGCGCATCGACATTCCACAGCTCGGGCGCGTCGCCCGACTGCAAACCCATGTTGAACAAGTTCGTGCCCGTGGCGCCGTCGGCCAGCAAAGCATCTTTTGTTTCCAGAAGTTTATTGAGCGCATTTGTCATGGGGGTATTCCCAAAAGGCCGTTAGGGGCCGTTAAAAATAGAGACGCCCCGTGTCTCATGACCGGGGCATCAAATCAAATTCATAAAACTCATGAAGATCATGAGCCGAGTATTTTTTACTCGGTTTCGCTCAGCACTTGCGACTTTGCTTCGGGCAGAAGTTCGGCCATTTTCGCGCGGATTTCATCATCGGACGACAGCGCGCCCAGATCAGCAGACACCTTGCGCACGACATCTTCGTGGCCGACCTCTTCCATATCCGCGATAACTACGGTTTTGGCATACGCATCGGCATCGTCGCCAGACTTGCCCAGTTTTTCTGCGGCCCAAAGGCCAAGCAGTTTGTTGCAGCGCGCCTGAGCTTTGAACTGCATTTCTTCGTCATGAGCGAATTTAGCTTCAAAAGCGTTTTCGCGTTCGTCAAAAGTGGTCATTGTTTGCGGACCTCATAGCTTACATCTTCTTAATTGATGATATGACTATAGCTGAGCGCCTGTGCAAGGGAATTGCGCTGCGTCAAAGCCTCTCGGTCCGCTGAACTTGCGGGAAAGTGGGGCTTGGACTATGAGGGCGCCAACGCGAAGGGACTCATTCCCTCGCCCCGGACTGGAAAGGTCGCTCATGGCGCGTCGCAAGAAGATCTACGAAGGCAAGGCGAAAATTCTGTATGAAGGCCCTGAGCCGGGTACGATCGTGCAGTATTTCAAGGATGATGCCACCGCGTTTAACGCGGAAAAGAAAGACGTCATCGATGGCAAAGGTGTGCTGAACAACCGTCTGAGCGAATTCTTCATGACCGGTCTCAACCAGATTGGCGTTCCGACCCACTTCATTCGCCGTCTGAATATGCGCGAGCAATTGGTGCGCAACTGCGAAATCATTCCGCTTGAAGTGATCGTTCGCAACTATGCTGCCGGTACGATCTCGAAACGTCTGGGTATCGCCGAAGGTACGCAACTGCCGCGTCCGATTGTCGAGTATTGCTATAAAGACGACGCATTAGGTGACCCGCTGGTTACCGAGGAACACATCGCCGCTTTTGGCTGGGCCAGCCAACAGGACATGGACGATATTCTGAGCCTTGCTCTGCGGGTGAATGACTTCATGAGTGGTATGATGCTGGCCGTCGGTATCCGACTGGTCGATTTCAAGATCGAGATCGGCCGAGTTTACGACGGGGATTTCCAACGCCTCATTGTGGCTGATGAAATCAGCCCCGATAGCTGCCGCCTTTGGGACATCGAAACCGGCCAAAAGCTGGACAAGGACGTATTCCGCCGGGATCTGGGCAGTCTGACGGACGCTTATTCTGAGGTCGCGCGCCGTCTGGGTGTGCTGCCCCAAAGTAACGTCGCCAAACCTACGCTGATCAACTGATCACGCGGACTAACCACAACATTTTTCAAAAGCACTGCTTAAATCAAAGCAGTGCTTTTTTCTTTGTGTCTGGTAGTTTGACAGAAATGTCGGTTGTCCGGCATTGTCGGACAAATACGAAAACGAGGGTGGCGCTTTACATGGTCGAATTGTTTGATCAGGCGGTTTTTCTAAAATTCCTTGCAGCCCTTCTGGCGATTTTCAACCCGCTCTACGGTATCCCGATTTTTCTTAGCATGACCAAAGGATACTCGGCCTCCGAACGCAGGCAGGTAGCGCTTATCGTGACGGGCACGGTTATCATTATCGGCCTGATAGCGGTTGTGATCGGAGAAGAGATTCTTGCTGTTTTCGGGATCGACATACCTTCGTTCCGTATCGCTGGAGGGCTGATTATCTTTGGGATTGGTATGTCGATGCTGAACGCATCGGACAGGCCAAAAGGTGATCAACAGGCTATGGATGAGGGGCATAAGAAAAAAGACAACATCGCCGTTGTGCCGCTGGCTATTCCTTTGACTATAGGGCCTGGAACTATTGCGATAACAATCGTTTATTCTCATACCCTGAGCGATGGTGCCGAAGTGGTGACCCTTGGAACGGCAATTGTGATCGCCTGCTTGATCGTCGGCATAGGTTTGTTGTTCGCCGATCCGATTTCTCGACTGTTGGGGATGACGATGATCAATGTCATCACGCGTGTCATGGCTCTCATACTGGTGGCGGTGGCTATCGAGATGGTTTTGACCGGCACATTCAATGCAATAGACGCGCACTATCCCGGACTGATTTCGGGCGGAAGCGGGTAGCGACGGTGACTGCGGTCATCTGCCCACTTCAAGAAGGGTTGTCCAACTTCATCAAGCACGTTATCCCCCGCGCAACGGAACGGGCTGGAAACCAAGGCCCTCAGCTGGAGTTGCAAGAATGAAAGCACGTGTGCATGTGATGCTCAAGAACGGGGTCCTTGACCCTCAGGGTGAGGCAGTGCGTCACGCATTGGGTGCCATGGGCTTTGATCAGGTCGAAGGCGTGCGGCAGGGAAAGGTGATCGATCTGGAACTGGCCGAAGGCGCGACCGAGGCGGACATCACCGAGATGTGCGAAAAGCTGTTGGCCAACACGGTCATTGAACGCTACGAAATCGAACTGGTCTAACCATAGTCCCGGAGGACCCACCATGCGCGCAGCTGTCATCGTATTCCCAGGTTCCAACTGTGACCGGGATCTTGCCGTCGCTTTTGAACAGGCGGGTTTTCAGGTCGATATGGTCTGGCACAAGGATGCCGCGCTGCCAGAAGGCGTGGATATCGTGGGCGTGCCAGGTGGTTTCTCGTACGGGGATTACCTGCGCTGCGGCGCAATCGCCGCGCAGTCACCGATTTGCAAGGCCGTAGTAAACCATACTGAGCGCGGCGGTTACGCCGTTGGTATTTGCAACGGTTTTCAGATCCTGACCGAAACCGGCATCCTGCCTGGTGCTCTGCTGCGCAACGCCGGCCTGAAATATATCTGCCGCACTGTCGGTCTGAAGGTGGAAACAAGCGATAGCGCGTTCACCGAAGGTTACAACGCGGGTGATGTGATCGGCATTCCGATTGCCCACCATGACGGCAACTATTTTGCGGATGATGCAACGCTGGCCAAACTGCAGGATCAGGATCGGATCGCGTTCACCTATACCGAGAATCCCAACGGTTCGGTCGGGAACATTGCAGGTATCCTGTCTGAGAACCGCCGGGTGTTGGGGATGATGCCTCACCCTGAACGTGCGGCGGATGACGGCCACGGTGGAACTGACGGGACGGCATTGTTCCGCGCATTGTCTGGCGTTCTCGCTCCGGCGTGACTTGAGCTTACGTTCCAGCCCGCGTAACTTTCCGGGATGAGTTCCGAAGTTCGCTCTAGCTGGTCCTTTCTGACAAAACCATTTCGTGGCGCGCCATTAGGTTGGCGGCTGCGGTTGGCGGTCATTTTTCTTTTGATCGCCACGGTTACCACGGTTTATGTGACCAATCGGCTGCTGACGGACCGTTTTACCGAATCCACACGTAACCGGGCCGAAGTGCGACTGGCGCTGTATTCCGGCAACTTGCTGAGCGAACTGCGCCGAAATGCAATTGTTCCGCAGCTATTGGCCCGTGATCCTACGTTGATATCTGCGCTACAATCCAGTGACTTCTCGCTGTCTACCCAGCGTTTGATCTCGTTTGTTGAAGAAATCGGCGCTGCCTCATTGATGTTGCTTGATGGGGATGGTCGCACTGTTGCGGCCACCGATCGTGCGCGTCTGGGAGAGCTTCACAGAAGCTCGCCGTATTTCATTGATGCGGTGCGAGGGAATTCGACGATCTTTACCGTGATTGAAAAAGAATCGGGCGGCTACAGCTTTGTCTATTCAAGAAGAATGGAGTCCAATGCCGAGATTCTGGGCGTCATCGTTGTCGAGGTCGATCTGCAGAAGTTTGAGCGCGCCTGGGCAGGTATTTCTGACGCCGTAATGGTGACGGACAGTACCGGAACAATCATCTTGTCGACCGAACCCCAATGGCGGGGACTTGAGGAAAGCGCCGCGTTGCTGCGCCAGCCTGCGCAAGGCGCTATCCAGCGGGCAATTCGTGCCACCACAGACTGGACTGCGTTGCCGCCGGACGCCTATCTGCAAGGCGAGGCAGTGATGCGGATGGAAACACGCATTCCGTTCCGGGGCTGGAAAATGACATCGTTCACCACCTACGAGTCGATTCGTGAAAAGGTGAACAGTGTAATCGCGCTCGAGATTATGGGTTTTGCGATTCTTCTGTCGCTGGCCTTTTATGCGCTCAGCCGCCGGGCTACCTTCCGCATGGCACTGTTCCAGCGTGAGTCGGCAGAGCTTCGCGCATTGAACACAAGGCTAAAGCGGGAAATTGCTGAGCGCGAACGGGTTGAAAAAACGCTGGAAGTTGCCGAGCAGACGCTTGCCCAAAGCTCAAAATTGGCCGCCCTGGGCGAGATGTCGGCGGCTGTGAGTCACGAGCTCAATCAACCTCTGGCTGCAATGAAAACCTATTTGGCCGGCGCGCGTCTTTTGCTCCGTCGGAACCGCCCAGAAGAGGCCTTGGCAAGCTTTGGTCGTATTGACGGTCTGATTGAAAGAATGGGGGCGATTACCCGCCAGCTGAAATCATACGCGCGAAAGGGTGCAGATACGTTTTCCCCAGTAAACCTTAGTGAAGCACTGGCCGCGTCGCTGTCTATGATGGAGCCGCAACTGCGTCAGCGTCACGTCAAAATCACCCAGATACTTCCAGACGAACCGGTGTCGGTCATGGGCGACCGGATGCGGATCGAGCAAGTGATGGTGAACCTATTGCGCAACGCGCTGGACGCCACCAAGTCAGTCTCTGAACCAGATGTCGAAATCATACTGGCAGCGGGCGATATGGCGGTGCTGACAGTGCGCGACAATGGCTATGGAATCGAGGACATCGAAAACCTGTTCGAACCGTTCTATACTACAAAACAACCCGGCGACGGCGTTGGTCTGGGGCTTGCCATCTCTTCCGGGATCGTGAACGACCATGGCGGACGGCTGACAGCACGCAACAGCCCGCAAGGCGGGGCCGTGTTCGAGATGCAGTTGCCGATACTGGGAAGCGACGGCCTTGAGGCCGCGGAATAACGAGGAATAACTATGGCACAGGCCATGAAGATCGCCATTGTGGATGACGAACAGGACATGCGCCAGTCGATCAGCCAATGGCTGGCACTGTCGGGATACGACACGGAAACCTTCGCCAGTGCCGAGGACGCGCTGAAGGTGTTGGGGCCGGAATATCCGGGTATCGTGATCTCGGATATCAAAATGCCTGGCATGGACGGCATTCAACTGTTGAAAAAGCTGATGGGGGCCGACAGTACGTTGCCAGTCATCATGATCACCGGTCACGGGGATGTGCCAATGGCGGTAGAAGCCATGCGCGTCGGGGCATTCGATTTTCTTGAAAAGCCCTTTAACCCCGATCGCATGTCGGAACTGGCCAAACGCGCCAGTACTGCGCGTCGACTGACCTTGGACAACCGTGCCCTGAGGCGCGAGCTGTCGGGTGGAACGCAGATAATGAACAAACTGATCGGGGCCAGCCCGGTCATGGAACGTCTGCGCGAAGATATCCTGGATCTGGGCCAAGCGGACGGTCACGTACTGATCGACGGGGAAACCGGCACAGGTAAGACACTGGTGGCGCATGCGTTGCATGCAGTTGGTAGCCGTGCCGGTAAGAAGTTTGTTTTGGTGAGCTGTGCGGCGCTTGAGGAAGAGGCGCTGTCGAAACGTCTGTTCGGCCCGATGATGCCGGAAGATGCGCAATTGCCCGCAATCGAAGAGGCTCGGGGCGGAACGCTGGTGCTGGAGGACGTCGAGGCGCTGAGCGATACGCTGCAGGCCCGTTTGCTGAGTGTGATGAACGATCAGGGCACGCCGGCCGAAACCCGTATCATCGCGATTTCCAACCTGCAGGAAGCGGGAAAGACCAGCGAAGATGTTCTGCGCCCGGACCTGTTCTATCGTCTGGCTGCATTGCGGATAACCATGCCACCCCTGCGCCAGCGCGGTGAAGACATTCTGACGCTGTTTACCCGGCTCAGCGAACAGTTCTCTGAGGAGTATGGCTGCGAAGCGCCTCAGGTGAGTGCTCAAGAAGCGGCTCAGTTGTTGCAAGCTCCATGGCCGGGAAATGTACGGCAGTTGATCAACATCGCAGAACGGGCCGTCCTACAGTCACGGCGCGGTTCCGGGACGATTGCATCGCTTTTGATGTCCGATCACGAGGAAATGCAGCCCGTCATGACGACCGAGGGCAAGCCGCTCAAGGAGTATGTCGAAGCGTTCGAGCGGATGCTGATCGATAATACCATGCGTCGGCACAAGGGTTCGATTGCATCCGTGATGGACGAACTTTGCCTGCCACGTCGGACACTCAACGAGAAGATGGCGAAGTACGGTCTGCAGCGTTCGGACTATCTTTAGGAAAGAGAGGGGGCCAACCCCCTCTTGAGCCCGCGGTTCAATTTGCCCCCGGGATATTTGAGGGCAGATCAATAGATCCCGGGGCCTTCTATTGATCTTCTCGCAGTTTGCCCATTGTGTTTTCCACAGGACTGCTTTTATTGTGTCCTGACGGGCAGGGCTGTTTTGCGCCCAAAAGTCCCGAATCTTTGAGTTTCGCTGCTCTGCTACTGATGGTGATCAATCCCGCATGGCAAAGCAGACCGATTGTGCCCCCAAGGGGGCAGCTGAACGCCTGAGCCCGCTACAGCGGGCGAAAGGAATAAATGGGCAGGCAGCGGCCAGATCCGCGCCTGTCGGAGAAGAACCGCGATGACGCGCGCGCAACGATTGAGTGTACGGGCAGGGGGCCAAAGCGCCAGACCCTGCCGCGCGCCGTCCGATATCGCCCTGACAAGACACCACCCCAAAAGCGCCTGTCCTCCTGGACGGGTAAGGACAACGCGTTTGGCGCGGTGCACCAAGGAAACATGGCTAAGAAAATGCTTATCGATGCCACCCACGCGGAGGAAACCCGCGTCGTGGTGGTTGACGGAAACAAGGTCGAGGAGTTCGATTTTGAATCCGAAAACAAACGCCAGCTTGCTGGCAACATCTATCTTGCAAAAGTAACCCGGGTTGAGCCGTCTCTTCAGGCGGCCTTTGTAGATTACGGCGGGAACCGGCATGGGTTTCTGGCCTTTTCCGAGATTCACCCGGATTACTATCAGATCCCCGTGGCTGATCGCGAAGCGTTGATGGAAGAAGAGCGCGCTTATGCTGAGGCAATGAAGGCGCGCGACGAAGCGGAAGACACCAAGCCTAAAAAACGCCGTTCACGGTCGCGGTCTAAAGCTGCGGATGTGAAGTCTGACGATGCGGTGGAGTCGATCGAAGTTTCGAACGAACCTACTGGCATGGAAACCATTGATCTGGACGAAGGCGAAGAAGGAGCCGATGGCCCGGTCCTCGAAGGGACATCACCAGCAGACCGGGTTGCCGAAACGCCGGTGGAAGAGCCTATTGATGAGGCAGCGTCACCGGACCAGCCAGAAACAGCTGAGTCATCAGAAGCTGAAGGCGAATCTGCATCATCGGAAGACGATCACGAGCCTGAGCAAGAGGTTGAAGAACCTGCTGCGGAAGCTGCAGAGACCGATTCTGCAGGAGCTGAAGAGAACTCTGACGAAACGGTGAGTGAAGCGAAGGCCGAAACCTCGGAAGACACGACCGAAGAAGACGAGAGTAAGACTGAAGAAGCACGAGCTGATGCGACTGCGAAGGACGACTCTATTGAATCCGTCGCCGACGAAGATGACAGCGAGGATATCCGCCCCGTTCGTAAACCACGTCCGCGTCGCTATAAGATTCAAGAGGTTATCAAGGTTCGCCAGGTTCTGCTGGTTCAGGTCGTCAAAGAAGAACGCGGCAACAAAGGCGCAGCCCTGACCACGTATCTGTCGTTGGCAGGTCGGTACTGCGTTTTGATGCCAAACACGGCGCGTGGTGGCGGGATCAGCCGCAAGATCACCAATGCTCCGGATCGTAAGAAGCTTAAAGAAATCGCTGCGGAAATCGACGTGCCCACGGGGGCGGGTTTAATTATTCGCACAGCCGGTGCCAAGCGCACCAAATCCGAGATCAAGCGCGACTACGAATATTTGCAACGCATGTGGGAGCAGATCCGTGAGCTCACGCTGAAATCCATTGCGCCCGCGAAAATCTATGAAGAAGGCGACCTGATCAAACGGTCGATCCGCGATCTCTATAATCGCGAAATCGATGAGGTTCTGGTCGAAGGTGAAGGCGGATATCGCATCGCCAAGGACTTCATGAAGATGATCATGCCGTCCCACGCCAAGAACGTGAAACGGTATGAAGACGCGTTGCCCTTGTTCGCACGCTATCAGGTTGAAAGCTATCTGGCCGGGATGTTCAACCCGACCGTTCAGCTGAAATCTGGTGGTTATATCGTGATTGGCGTGACAGAGGCGCTGGTTGCGATCGACGTGAACTCTGGCCGGGCCACCAAAGAAGGCTCGATCGAGGAAACCGCGCTCAAGACCAACCTCGAGGCCGCAGAAGAGGTTGCGCGCCAACTGCGTCTGCGCGACCTGGCCGGTCTGATCGTCATCGACTTCATCGATATGGACGAGAGGAAGAATAACTCGGCCGTCGAAAAGCGTCTGAAAGACAAGCTGAAAACCGATAGGGCCCGCATTCAGGTTGGCCGCATCTCGGGCTTTGGACTGCTGGAGATGAGCCGCCAGCGTCTGCGTCCCGGTATGTTGGAGGCCACGACACAGCCGTGCCCGGCGTGTCACGGAACTGGTCTAATCCGGTCGGACGACAACATGGCCTTGTCGATCCTGCGTCAGATCGAGGAAGAGGGCACGCGCCGCCGCTCGCGCGAGGTGCTTGTGCGCTGCCCGGTCAGCATCGCCAACTTCCTTATGAACCAGAAGCGCGAGCATATCGCGCAGATTGAGGCGCGGTATGGCCTGTCCGTACGTGTCGAAGGTGACGTGCATTTGGTCAGCCCGGATTTCTCGATGGAGAAGTTCAAAACCGCCAGCCGGATCGTACCGGAAGCCACAGCTCCAGTCGTTTCGGTAGACGCGTCCCTGATGGATCTTGTTGACGCCAGCGAAGAAGAGCAGGTCGAAGAGGAAGCTGTTCAGGCTGAAGAGGACACCAAGCCCAAGCGTAAACGTCGTCGCCGTCGTCGGAAAAAGGGCAATGGTTCCGGCGAATCTTCCGAGGCGAACGCTGACGAAGGTGATGCGGCAACGTCCGAGGCATCGGATGAAGCTAAGACCGACGTGGCAGATGAAACAAAGCCTGAAGGTGAAGCCTCCGAACCGGTTGAGGAAGAAAAAGCCGCCAAGCCCAAGCGTCGTCGTGCGCCTCGCCGTAAGAAGAAAGACGCCGAACCTATTGAAGTGGCAGAAGAAAAAACTTCTGAAGCCGCGTCTGAAGAGACTGCGGGCAAAGATGGTGAAGTTGTAGCGCCGGAAGCAGAGGCCGTGGAAACTGGTGTAACGGAAGCACCAGAAGAAGTAGCGGCAGAAACTGCAGAAGACGGTGAAAAAACTGAAACGGCGGCAAAACAACCTGAGACTGAGGCGGAAACTTCCACCGAAGAACAGGCTGAACCTGTAGCGGTTGAACAACCCGAGCCAGTCGTTGAGGCGACCGCTGACGACTCGCAGGAGCCTGCGGAAGTCGTGGTTGAAGAGACACCCGAACCGGTTTTGGAGGTTGTAGCCGAAGAGCCCGAACAGCCGGCCAAGCCAAAGCGGCGTGGCTGGTGGTCACTGGGCCAGTAAAAAGAAAAGGCGGGCCAGGTGTCCGCCTTTTTTGTTTCGGCCAATCTCAGCTAGATTTCTGGATCAAATAGACCTGATGGCCGTCCGCGTCCTCCTGCGACAGCAGTTGGTGACCGCTCTCGACGCAGAAATGCGGGACATCAATTATAGCAGCAGGATCATCTGCAAGTACGCGCAGAACTGCACCGGCCGGCATGGATTTCAAACGTTTGCGTGCCTTGAGAACTGGCAGAGGGCACAGCAGACCTAACGCGTCGAGTGTATCGGATGGATTTGACATAAGGTTCAGATATTTCCACTTTGGCAGGGTGTCCAGCGTGCAACCACGAGGATGTGACCGAATGGCCCCGTGACGTTGGCCGCCCCATACCATATGTGCTGAATCATGTTCGGAATAGATATCATCGACGCGGGCTTGCTGCCTGCCATGTTCATCGCGATGCTGGGCGGGTTGATCAGCTTTCTGTCGCCCTGCGTTTTGCCCATCGTTCCGCCATATCTGGCATACATGAGCGGCGTAACGATCAACGAAATGCAGGATGAGGCGCAAGCGCGGCGCAAGGCAACATTGGCGGCCTTGTTCTTTGTGTTGGGCCTGTCCACCGTGTTTTTGTTGCTGGGCTTCACAGCATCCGCGTTCGGGGCGTTTGTCCTTCAGAACCAGGTGCTGTTCGCGAAGGTGTCTGGCGCAGTAGTCATCGTCTTTGGCCTACATTTCCTGAACGTCTTCCGTATCCCGTTTCTTGACCGCGAAGCCCGGATTGAAACCGGTGATTCCGGTGGATCTGTATTCGGCGCTTATATTCTTGGTCTGGCTTTTGCCTTTGGCTGGACGCCATGTATTGGACCGCAGTTGGGGGCGATCCTGTCACTTGCGGCGTCTGAGGCATCGGTCGCGCGTGGGACCCTGTTGTTGGGCGTTTATGCGGCTGGCTTGGGCATACCGTTCCTGCTGGCGGCGATGTTCCTGAACCGGTCGATGACGGTGATGAACCGGATCAAGCCTTACATGGGTACCATTGAAAAGGTGATGGGGGGCTTGTTGCTTTTCGTGGGCATCATGCTGATCACAGGCCTGTTCACAGAATTCAGCTGGTGGCTGCTGGAAACTTTCCCGGCGCTGGCGAATTTCGGATGATCTGTTGATCTGACTTACCTTGACGCTCAGGCTGCGTTAACCTGCGCTGCAGAAGGTAAGGCCATGAGCAGTCAGAATAATCATCCACGGGTGCGTAAACGCCAAGTATTCTATATCCCTGGCTATGATCCGATACCACCGCGGCGGTATCGTGAGCTTTATCGTACCGAAGGCATGCTTCAGTCGGAGGTATCCGGTTATCAGATTTCGGTGTCCGCCAAGTCAGGCGATGGCCCGTATGGGTGGCACGTCACTTCCCGGCAGGATGGTGAAGAAGTTCAAGCTGATGTAAGTGTTTTGGTCTGGTCGGATCTGGTGCGTGACAGCATGTCCAATTCGATCCCGGCGACCTATCTGCAATTGGTGCAGACTGCATGGATCTATATGTCCTCTGGAACGCTGTGGCGCCTGATGCAGCTGCGCAAAGGACCGGTGATTGCCGCACTCTATCCAGTTGGAATGTTGGTGGCTCAACTGCTGTTGGCGATCTTGCTAGCCGCGGCCATGACATGGGTTTTAATGCCGTTTATCGATTGGCTGGGCGTAGTTCTGGCAGTTGGGGCCGCTTACGCTCTGATGCGCTGGTTTCGCCAGCAAGACGGCCAGTTTTTTGCTTATTACCTGATGCATGATTATGCCTATTCCGCAAAGCTCAAAGGGGCGACGCCGGTTGAATTGCGAAATCGCCTGCGTGCATTCGGTGCGTTGATCCAAGAAGCGCTGAATTCAGACGCAGACGAGGTGCTGGTCGTCGGCCATAGCTCAGGCGCCCATCTGGGAGTCAGCGTTCTGGCCGATGTTATCCGCGACAATGGTCAACGTGACGACGGGCCTGTATTTTCGTTCCTAACGTTGGGACAGGTCGTGCCGATGGTTTCCTTTCTGCCCCAGGCCCATGAATTAAGGGCCGATTTGCAATTCCTATCCACGCAGGAAAATCTGACATGGGTAGATGTCTCGGCTCCCGGCGACGGGTGTTCTTTTGCCCTTTGCGATCCGGTGTCGGTCAGCGGCGTGGCCACGGCAGAAAAGAAGTGGCCGCTGGTCCTGTCTGCGGCTTTCACGCAGACCCTGTCCCCCGAACGATGGAAGTACTTGCGCTGGAAGTTTTTCCGACTGCATTTCCAATATCTTTGCGCGTTTGATAAGCCCGATCGGTATGACTATTTTCGTATCACCGCTGGTCCACAAACCTTGGAGCAGAGGTTTGAGGGGCGGGTGCCGTCGAAATCGCGCGTGGAAAAGCCAGTCTCAAAACACACGACGGTGACCGCATGACACCGCCCAAACCGGCTTCGCGTCCGGACAGAGTATCGCTTTGGCGATACTTGAAACTGTTCCGTAAAGACATTCTTTCGGCCCAGCCCCATAGGCTGTACCGCGCCTGGATGGCTGAATTTCGAACACCGTTTTTTAGGTCTTACTTGATGAACCAGCCGGAACTCGTTGACACGGTTCTGAAAAAACGCCCCGACGACTTCCCCAAGTCGAACCGAATAAGTGAGGGTCTGCGTCCTTTGCTGGGAAATTCTGTCTTCCTGACGAACGGGGATACCTGGAAACAGCAACGCAGGATCATCGACCCGGCGTTCGAGGGTGGGCGCCTGAAGGACACGTTTCCGGCGATGCTCGCGGCAGGTCAGGCCGCCGTGGATCGGTTGCGCCCGCAGGCTGACGAGGTCATTGAGTTTGAAGAGGTCACCAGCCATATTGCTGCGGATGTCATTTTTCGCACTTTGTTTTCGGTGCCTATCGAGCATGAAATAGCCGCTCGGGTCTTTGACAAGTTTCGCAGCTATCAGCGCGAACAACCCATTTTGAACATTGCAGCCTTTGTCCCGCTGCCAAAGTGGTTGCCGAGGTTGCATTCGCGGCGCACCAAAAGAAATGCTAAGGATATCAGGGCGCTCATCCGGCGCCTTACGGCGGATCGGGCTGCGCTGATCGCTCGGGGTGAAGCGCCGGACGATCTGGCAACCAAGATCATGACAACACGTGATCCCGAAACCGGGCGTGGTTTCGACACACAGGAAATGGTCGATCAGGTCGCGATCTTCTTCCTTGCCGGCCACGAAACCAGCGCGTCTGCACTAGCCTGGACGCTGTATCTGTTGGCCATGTATCCCGAATGGCAGGACATGTTGGCCGAAGAAGCAGGGGCGTTGGATACGCCGGAATTTACCGCAATATCGCGACTGAGGCTTAGCCGGGACGTGTTCCGTGAAGCGTTGCGGCTTTACCCGCCTGTGCCAATGATGGTGCGTGAAACGACTTGCCCCGAACGTTTCCGAGACAGGGATGTGCCTGAAAGCTCGCAAATCGTGATTAGCCCCTGGCATTTGCACCGGCACGAGAGGATCTGGGATCGCCCGGACGAATTTGATCCAACCCGTTGGGGGACTGAGAACGGAAAGTCGTGTCAGCGCAACGCTTTCATTCCGTTCTCAACAGGGTCCCGCGTATGCCCCGGTGCCGGGTTCGCTATGATTGAGGGGCCGCTTTTGGTGTCCATGCTTTTGCGACACTTTCGATTTGAGCTGGGCGAGGGGCAAACACCTGTACCAGTTGCGCATTTGACTGTCCGATCGAAGGAAGGAATTTGGTTGCGCTTGGTTGAGCGCTAACAAACTACCATCCTTTCACGCCTTGCTGTATGCGGTTTGAAAACGCGGAATCATATTGAACGGGAAAGTCTTATGTCAGCAGTAGAACAGCGCGCACAAATGTCAAACGGTGCAGGTTTCATCGCAGCACTGGATCAAAGCGGTGGGTCGACCCCCAAAGCGCTGGCGCTTTATGGCGTAGACGCATCGGACTACAACTCGGACGAAGAGATGTTCGGCGAAATCCAGAATATGCGTGCGCGGATCATTCTGGCGAATGATTTCACGAAGGCTAAAGTGATCGGCGCGATCCTGTTCGAGCGTACGCTGGGCGAGCAAATTGATGGCCGAAAAGTTGCCGACTATCTTTGGTCGGTTAAAGGTATCGTGCCTTTCCTTAAGATTGACAAAGGGTTGGAAGACGAAGCGAATGGTGTTCAATTGATGAAACCCATTCCGGGTCTGGCCGAGACGTTGGCTAAAGCTGACGGTGTTTTCGGCACCAAAGAGCGTTCAGTCATTCACGAAGCAAATGCGGAAGGCATCGCAGCTGTTACTGCGCAACAGTTCGATGTAGCCCGCGAAGTCGTGGCCGCAGGCATGGTTCCGATTATTGAGCCCGAGGTGAATATCAACTCGGCGACAAAAGCCGAAGCAGAAGACATCCTGAAGGCTGAAATCCTGAAGAACCTGGATCTGTTGGACGAGGGGCAGGACGTCATGCTCAAGTTGACGATCCCTACTCAAGCAAACCTGTATGACGAGTTGGCCGATCATCCGCGTGTTCTGCGCGTGGTTGCGCTGTCAGGCGGTTATTCGACGGATCAGGCCTGCGATCTGCTGGGGCAGAATGGTAAGATGATCGCATCTTTCTCGCGCGCGCTGACTGAAGGCCTGTCAAAACAGCAATCAGATGCCGAGTTCAACGCAGCGTTGGGCGGTAACATCGACAAGATTTTCCGCGCGTCGGTCTAACACTATTGGGGTTTGGCGAATTCGCGGCGCATCTGCGCCGCTTTTTCACGCATAATGCAACCTTCAGCGTGATCGTTCACCAGCCCCATTGCCTGCATAAAGGCAAACACGGTCGTCGGACCGACAAACTTCCAGCCTCGTTTTTTCAGGTCCTTCGACATCGCCTCGGATTCCGGCGATGTTGAGGCGGTTTGCGGGGCAGGCGGCGCGTCTGCCTCGTATCGCCAAACATATGCGGCCAAGGATCCTTCGGACGCGATAAGTTCTTGCGCGCGACGGGCGTTGTTGATCACAGCCTCGATCTTTCCACGATGCCGCACAATCCCCGCATCCTTCAATAATCTTTCCCTATCTGTATCATCAAATGTCGCTACAGCGTTGATATCAAATGCTTTGAACGCCTTGCGGAAATTTTCACGTTTGGACAGTATCGTGCGCCAGCTAAGGCCGGACTGGAAACTCTCGAGGCAGAGCTTTTCGAACAGGCGTTGATCGTCGCCAACCGGGTATCCCCATTCCTGATCGTGATAGTCAAAGAATTCGGGGGCTGTCTGACACCACGCGCAGCGCGGTTTTCCGTCAGGCCCTTCGATTGTCTGCACCATTCCTATGTACCCTTTTTGTTCCATGCCACTTTAGGCAGTTTCACAAAGTCAAAGCAAGATTGAATTATTTGGATTGATACCAGTTCAGAATGAAAACCCGAATGGCAGAGGCAAGCCCGACTTCGGGATCGCGCTCGAAATCAATTGCCGCCGCTAGAGCATTGATCGGCATATTTTTTTTCTTGGCAATTTCGCGAAATGCCTGCCAAAACTCATCCTCAAGCGAAACGGATGTCCGGTGGCCTTTCAGCGTCAGGGAACGTTTGACCGGGCGACCACTCATTTGTCCAGCTTACGACCTTCATGATCTTGGCTCAGCTTGTGTTGCTGTTTTTTCGCCAGATCCTTCTCGGCCTTGGTGCGGCCAAAAGCGACGGCATTTTGGTCAGCGCGCGCTTTGTTTTCGGCCCGTGCTTTTTCTTTTCTGTACTTGTTCAGATTTACTGGGTTTGTCACTGCGAATGCCTCACCTTTGTCAGACTATCGAACAATTTTGCTCGGCTGTCATCTGAAAGACATTCGACATTCACAGTGTCCAGAAAATCAGCTTGCGACGCAGATGAGACGGGTGGTTGATTGGACAATGTGTCAAGGATTTGCCCGCCCAGGTCCAACAAAGCGGGGCGCACCTCGCTCGTAAGATCCGCATAGCTTTCAGGAACCGAGGTTTGATCCTTGGACCACCGTTCGATCCAACAGGATTGGATCTCTTTCGCGGCTTCGATCTGAACTTGGAAAAACAGCTGTGCGCTGTCCGGATCAACGCCTGCCAGCGTCGCCTGTTCCAGAGTCTTGTCAATCACGACTTTCTCACGCTCTAGATCTTCGACCGGGCGGTCGTTCGCATGTTTGAACGCGGCGACGTCCTGCATCCATTCCAACCGGGCGTCAATCAGGGCGAACAGGTCGGCCTGTGCCGTAGTTGCTGTGCCTGCTATCAGCAGGCAAAGACATACCGGCTTGCGCCATGCGATCATTTGGGGCCGATCATGTGCTCTGGTCGGACAACCGCATCGAATGTTTCTTCATCGACAAAGCCCAGCGCGATTGCCTCTTCCTTGAGGGTCGTACCGTTCTTATGCGCAGTCTTGGCCACGGTGGTCGCATTGTCGTAACCGATGGTCGGAGCCAGTGCGGTGACCAGCATCAGCGATTCCTTCATCAGCTTGTCAATCCGCGGCTCATTTGCCTTGATGCCCAACAACATACGCTCGGTAAAGCTGTCGGTGGCATCTCCCAGCAACTGAATGGATTGCAGTAGGTTGTAAGACATCATCGGATTGTAGACGTTCAGCTGGAAGTGTCCCTGCGAACCCGCAAATTTCATTGCCGCGTCGTTGCCGATCACATGCGCGGCCACCTGCGTCAGCGCTTCGGCCTGCGTAGGGTTCACCTTGCCCGGCATGATCGACGAGCCAGGCTCGTTTTCAGGCAAGATCAGTTCGCCCAAACCGGACCGCGGGCCAGAGCCCAGGAACCGGATGTCGTTCGCGATTTTGTAGCAAGAGCCCGCAATGGTCGCCAGCGCGCCCGACAGGAAGACCATGGCGTCATGTGCGGCAAGGGCTTCGAACTTGTTCGGTGCCGTTACGAAGGGCAGGCCAGTGATGTCAGCCATGTTCTTGGCGACGGCTTCATCCCAGCCATCATGCGTGTTTAGGCCGGTGCCGACAGCGGTACCGCCTTGCGCCAGTTCATAGATGCCGGGCATTGCAGCCTCGACCCGAGCGATCCCTTGGCGGATCTGGTGCGCATAGCCGCCAAACTCTTGTTCCAGCGTCAAGGGGGTCGCATCCTGAGTGTGTGTGCGGCCG
Organism: Ruegeria atlantica; assembly: GCF_013032505.1. Classification (GTDB taxonomy): domain Bacteria; phylum Pseudomonadota; class Alphaproteobacteria; order Rhodobacterales; family Rhodobacteraceae; genus Ruegeria; species Ruegeria atlantica_F. Next base: position 345,844 of record NZ_WQCG01000001.1, on the reverse strand, counting down.
ATTTTGATGATGCCCGCGAACTCTTTTGCTTTGGCTTCCAGTGCCGACGCAAATTTCTCGAGTCCGGGCATGAGCACGTCGCGTACACTCATCGCTGTGGCAATATGCATTGCGGTCGGGAAAGTGTCGTTTGACGACTGCCCCATGTTGCAGTGATCATTGGGGTGCACCGGTTCTTTGGAACCGATCACGCCACCCATGATCTCAATCGCGCGATTTGCGATGACCTCGTTCGCGTTCATGTTTGACTGAGTGCCAGAACCGGTTTGCCAAACGACCAGAGGGAAGTTGTCATCGAACTTGCCTTCAATCACCTCGCTGGCGGCCTGAACGACGGCATCGGCGATCTTGGCATCCAGCTTGCCGATAGCCTTATTCTCCATCGCGCAGGCCTTTTTGATAACGCCCAGCGCCCGTACGATAGCAACGGGTTGCCTTTCCCAGCCGATCGGAAAATTCATGATCGAGCGTTGTGTTTGTGCACCCCAATACTTGTCAGCGGGAACTTCCAACGGGCCAAAGCTGTCGGATTCGGTGCGGGTCTGGGACATCGGTCACTCCGTCTAGTATGCAGTCGTATGCCGTTTACCCGTGACAGCGTCCACGCGCAATCGGCCAGTTGCGCGCACCATAAGCGCAACCCTGCCAAAGGTATAGGCGTTTGGATGCGCCATTTTTCTTTGAGACACGCGCGTTAGAGCCATTGTGCGCGCCCGTGGCTGAGGTAGAATGGAAAGATCTAAAAGCTGGAGGGTCAGGTGCTGCTTATCAACGGGATTAATCCGCTGCGGCTTATCGTTTTTGCGATGGGTGCCGTGTTCTGGCTTGGTTTTGGAAATCTTCAAGCCCAAGCGGGTAACATCGAACCATTTATCGGAGATTACGTTGGTTCCGCCAATGTGGTGGACGATGATGGAACCGAAACTCCCCGTGATATGAGCGTTTCAATCCATGAAACGAAAGATGGTTTCAACGTCAGCTGGAAGACTACAACCTATAAGCCGGATGGCCGGGTCAAGGACCAGTCCTTCTCGATCGACTTCAAACAATCCGACAGGTCCGACGTTTATTCAGCCGCAATGAAGCGCAATGTGTTCGGGCACGAGGTGCCCCTGGACCCGATGCAGGGAGAACCGTTCGTCTGGGGCCGGATCGAGGGCGAAACGCTAACGGTCTTCTCATTGTTTATTGATGAAAACGGCGGGTATGAACTACAGCAGTTTGACCGCACGCTTGCTGACGGGGGGCTGAACCTGTCTTTTTCGCGATTCCGTAACGGTGTGAAATCCCGTTCGGTCGATACGTTCCTACAGAAACAGTAAACCCCGCGAGAGGCGGGGTTCGTATGTTTCAGTTTACTTTCGGAAGCTGTCCAGTGAAACGACATCTGCGTCTTGCTGGGCCGGAGGTTCCTCAACCTCTATCGCTTCCTCAACAATATGAGCCGCAACCTCGTCCTCGTCATCCGGGCTTTCAAAACGCAGCCCGAACTCAACCGACGGGTCCACGAAGGTTTTGATCGCATCGTATGGAATATAAAGAGGTTCGGGCGCGTCGCCGAAATTTAGCGTAATCGCAAAGCCGTTGTCGCCAACCTCAAGGTTTTCGAACCAGTGCTGCATTACGACAGTCATTTCTTCGGGATAGCGTTCGCGCAACCAGTCAGCTATTTCAACTCCGTCCTGCCGTGTGTCGAACGTGATAAAGAAATGATGCGCCCCAGGCAGACCGTTTTCAGAAACGTTGGTCAGAACCTTCTGAATAAGGCCGCGCATCGCGGTGTGCATCAGGGTTCCATAGTCAATGTCCTGCGACATGTGTCATCCTCAAAAGTGGTTATCCCAAGCATAGGGGATTCGTTCGGAAACGAAAGACCGGGTGTGGGTGGATTGTTCAAAGAAATTGAAATCCAACCCCGGCCACGGCCATCACGGCCAAGGTCATTCCCATGCCGAATTTTAGTTTGAATATCAACACCCCGGCCATGATCGTAAAAAGCAGCGCTGATATGTTCAGCGTCGCAAGTTCGGGCCATGGGATGGTTAAGGGTCCCCATGCCAATTCCGGGATTGCCCCGAAAAGAACGTTAAGAGCAAACCACACGGAAAGGTTGAGAATCACGCCTACAACCGCTGCTGTTATACCGTGCAAAGCTGCGGACAGCCGTGGACGGGCGGCCAACTGATCAAGATATGGTGCGGCCAGGAAGATCCACAGAAAACACGGGACAAAGGTGGCCCAAAGCGCAACCGCGCCAGCAGCAAGAGCCAAAGAGAACCCACCCGAGATTTGCCCCGTCAGCATGGCCACGAATTGTGTGACCAGTATCAAAGGACCCGGCGTCGTCTCGGCCAGCCCTAACGCGTCAATCATTTGGTCCGTGCTGATCCACTGATACTTGTCCACGACAGTCTGAGTCATATATGCCAGAACCGCGTAGGCTCCGCCGAACGTAACAACGGCCAGGCGAGCAAAGAACCACCCGAGATCGCTCAACAATTTTTGTCCAGTCACGTTCAGAAACACCAATGGGCCAAGCCATAGTGTCAGCCAGATTGCACAGGTGCGCAACGGGCGCGTTGCACTTGGGGCAGGGGGTATTGGGGCAGTGTTGGCGTCACCCTTGAAACTCAGATACCCCCAAAGCGCCGCAGCCAGAATGATCAAGGGAAACGGCAGGTTAAAGGCGAAGATCGCAACAAAACCCAATCCTGCGATTGCCCGGTGTTCCATATCGGTAAGGGCCTTGCGCGACAGGTTTTTGAGGGCCTGAAGGACTATGATGATAACCGTTGCCTTCACCCCAAGGAAAGCGGCCTGAACCAGAGGCAAGTTACCAAAAGCTGCGTACAGTCCGACCAAAATGGCAATGATCAGTGCGCCAGGCAATACGAACAGTCCGCCGGCGATCAACCCTCCGGTCACGCCGCGCAGACGCCAACCTGCATAGGTGGCAAGTTGCATGGCTTCGGGTCCGGGCAACAGCATGCAAAGAGACAGCGCCCTCAAGTACGTTTGCTCGTCCAGCCACGGCCGGTTTTCCACCAACTCTTGATGCATTAATGAAATCTGCGCCGCAGGGCCCCCAAACGACAACAATCCGATACGTCCAAAGATACGGACCAGTTCCGAGTGCGTGGGGGTCATGATTTACGATCCGTCGGCCAGTCGTGTTGTTCCTCAAACCCGTCGCGCGCCCAACGGTACAGCGCATCATAGAGATGCAATCCAGCCGCGAGGTTTTCATGGTCGTCGCGGTATTGCCGGGATAAACCGACAGAGACCGCAAGCAATCCGGCAGCTTCTGGCGCAAGATCATGACTGTTGGTGTCCGCGGCCCGAACGACAGTCGCGAGTCGATCCAACGCGGGTGTGCGGAGCCCAAATTCATCCAGCATGGTATCAAAGGTGCACCGATCCTGGCGGTGGCTCCAATAGGTGTTTTCTATGTCAAAAGGGGTCGCACCAAAAATCTCGCCGGCTGCTTCAACCTCTTTCGGTGCAACGAACAGGAACCGGGCGTTGGGATCAACAAACCGCCGGATCAGCCAAGGGCAGGCGATGCGATCAATTTTTGGGCGGTGACGCGTTACCCAAAGGGATCCTTCAGGCTGCAGCATCGACAATGCCGCCGCGGGCACACGTGGCGCGTCCGACATGTCTCGCCACGCGAACATACCGCCTTCAAGGAATTCGGCTTGAACACCTTCGCCCCGCAACCACGAGACGACGGCCTGGCTAAGTTTCTTGCCTTTTTGGCAAATCACAACGGCTGGACGGTCGCCGATCAGGGTGACCAACCCTTTTGGATCCGTTGCAGAATGGCGAATGGACCCCGGGATCAGATAGGGGTCTGCCTCAAAATCCGCGTCCATACAGATGTCGATCAGCACGGGCGCCTGAGGCGTGCCTATCAGTCTTAACAATTGCTTTGATGTGATTGAGTTTGGCGCGGGCACAGCATGTCTCCTGGTTTTGTCGGATACATGCGAAACTTGGGCTGACGCCTCACGGGGTGTTCGCAATCTTACCCCATGGCCCTAGCTACCGCGTAAGCGCCGAGGGGGTCAAGATTGCGTTGACGATCAGGCCCAGTCCAGCCTTTGTCCCGTCATACACACCGGCAAGGTATCCTGCGGGAACTGACCAAGTTGTTCGAAGAGTGAAATGAAGTCGAATTGATTATATGCCTCAACCATACGACCATTTTTGATCCGTCCCATGACACTGCCTGTCGCCTGAATCGGGGCACCGTTGTCGGCGCGTGTCGTGCGCAGGTGAATAATGGCGGATACCCAATCGCCGTTTTCGATGATTTTGGGCATTTCGACCTGGATGTCGCCTAGGATATGGCGAAACGCCATGACCAGATCACGGAAATCATCTGCGCCGACCTGCATTTCCGGAATAAGCCCTTCGGCCATCGCCTCGGGGGCGAAATATTGGTCAATCGCGTCGGTGTTGCCGTTTTCCCAAACCTCGGAATACCATTCTCTGAGTAGATCTGCGTGCGCCATCCCAGCACTCCTTATTCTGCTGGCGTCAGCATGAGGCCAAAACGTGAAAAAACTCTGAACATGAACATGCTCAGCAAAAACCTCAGACTTTAGTTGGGAAGTGCAGGTTTCTGTTGCCAGGTACCTGCGAACCCCGCCTTACGCGGCTAGGCGCAAGGGCTTAAGTTTCGGTCTTGTTACTGCTTACGCAGCAACTGCAACCGGAGCACGATTGTCGTTTGCAATTGTACTATTTTCGCCGGTAACGGTGGCAGACAGCCGAGACAAAGCTAACCCCTTTAGACGTTCGTCGATCCTATTTCGGCCCCATGATCTTCAAACGAAAGATATTGGTGGAGCCGCCGGGTACCGCCCCCGGGTCCGATCCGCTTATTACGAGCGCGTTTATGTCCATAGTCCCGAAGGACACTCTCTATATAGGTGAGCGTGCAAGAGGATGCAAACCGTGATTTTGATCAGGTGTGCACTGCAATAACAGTGGCTTAGGCAGACCTGTTGATGTTCGCTAATATCAGCCAAAGCGCCAGGATCAGCTCGATTCCGCCAAATGTGACTGCTTTGACCAGTGGTGGGTTGTCCAGAAAGACCGAAACGAACCGACCCAGTGCCGCGCCTGCGTAGACAATACCCAGCATGGCATAAGCCATGGGGTTGTTGAGATATAAAACAGCCACGCCAGTGACGACGAATAGCCCGCCGACAGATGCGCGCATTTCACTCAGCCCCATATTGCTGTCAGTTGGGGTCAGATCCAATGCACCCAAGGTAAAGCTGGGCGCCAGAAACCCGAAAAGGCCAAACCCAATAGTCAGGAGCGCGGCAATCACGTTCAAACCGGTAGTCATCCCATTCTCCTTACGCAGGCTTGCTTCGCTGCTGTGCTACGTCCTGCGCCAACTGCCTTGTGTAATTCTCAAGTTCAACTAGCGTCGCGTCCACTTTGGTCGAGTCTCGGTCTTCCAGAGCGTCAGCGATCTCGTTGTGCAGAGAAATGATTGCCTCGCGGGATCGTGCCGTGAAGGTGATCATATTCATCAAAGGCTGCATGGCTTCAACCGCTCCGGCCAATTGATAGGACAGCACGGGATTGCCGGCACCATCAACAAGGGCGCGGTGAAGCGCTACGTCAGAGGCGCAGAAAGCCTCATCCGTAAGGCCCGGTTGTGACTGCCGGTGTATCTCGGCCCGCATTGTAGCCAACTGATCGGCTGTCCGTCGCTGAGCGGACAACGGGGCGCAGGCGCGCTCTAGAGCAAAGCGGGCTTCGCAGGCCGTGTCGAAGCTGACGGCATTCATCGACAAAAGCAGGGTAGAAGTCGTGATCTGCTGCGAATACGCGCCCTCAAAACTCAACCGGTTTACAAATGCCCCGCCACTTGCTCCGCGCTGTGTGCGAATAAGTGATTGTGCCGCCAATCGTTTTAGAGCTTCGCGTACGGTCGGTCGTGACACTTGAAACTGTTCGGACAATTCCGCTTCGGACGGCAAGCGTTCATCCACGATCAATTCGCCCGAGATGATAGCATCGCGAATGGCCTGAGCGATCTGGGCAGACAGATCAGCAGGCTTCTTGGGGTCAATTTTCATATTCTGGGGACCGTTGGTGAATTTTTATTTGTCTGACATTTAAAAGTCTGACATTTGAAAAGCAAGGACTGAGTCGGGAGGAGCGCGTGAGTCGTACAGTTCTACGCAACGCATTTTGGCTAGGGTTTTATGCCCTAATCCTGTCCGCGTGGTGGGCCATGTTCACCATGAGCCGAGACATGGATCTGGATTGGATCGGTCGCCCCGGCCCAATGGGACAAGCAATGGCCGCGATGGACCCGCGGATGGACATGTATATGCCTATGGCCGAGTTTGGTCCGCTGTTTTGGATGTGGGCTATCATGATGGCGGCTATGATGCTGCCGACGCTCGTGCCGACGTTGCGCAGTTATGATGATCTGATCCGCAGTGCCAATGGCTCGCGCGCAGGCTGGTTAGGTGTACTGACAGGATATCTTGCCGTCTGGGTCGGCTTTGCTGCTTTGATCACCGGTGTTCAACTGTCACTGTTGTTTGGTGGGGTCATCGACATGTTGGGCGTTGGTAAATCCGGGTATTTCGCGGGCGGCCTGATGATCGCCGTCGGCGCATTTCAGTTCACCCGCGTGAAAGAGGTTTGCCACGGTGTCTGCCACGCGCCCATGACCTATTTCCTCGGGCACTGGAAAACAGGGTTCACTGGCGGTTTGCGCATGGGGTTGGGACTGGGAGCGTTTTGTGTGGGCTGCTGTTGGGGCTTCATGGCGCTTGGTTTTGTTGGCGGTGTCATGAGCCTTTTGTGGATGGGTCTCGCGACCTTGTTCATGGTTTTGGAAAAACTACCCCAGATCGGCCACGCAGTGACCCGACCTATGGGATTTGTATTGATTGCGGGCGGTCTTGTTCTGCTCGTCTATCCAATAAGCTACGGAGGATAAGCCTATGGCTAAGAACAGAAAACCTGAGGCGGACAGGCTGCCGATCAGCCAGCGCATTGATAGCCGTATGCCAAATCCCAAGCGGCGTGAGATGAGCCCGACGGAATGGGCAATCAAAGGCGAATTAATCCTGAACTGCTCGTGCGATGTGTTCTGTCCCTGTGTGGTTTCATTGGGTGCGCATCCTCCAACCGAAGGGCATTGTCACGCGTGGATGGGTGTCATCATTGATGAAGGCCACTATGAGGGCGAAGATCTGTCCGGTCTGAACGTCGGGTTGCTGGTCGATATTCCGGGCCGCATGGGCGAGGGCCAGTGGAAAGTGGCCGCCTATGTTGACGAACGGGCAAGCGGCAAGGCCTACAACGGCCTCTTGCAAATCTTCAGCGGTCAGGCAGGCGGGACCACCGGCTTGTTCACCATGCTGGTCAGTGAGATCATCGGCGCCGAGCGTGCTCCGGTCCAGATTGAGCGCGACGGCAACAAACGCCGCATCGCGATCGGCCGTAAAATTCAGGGTGAGATCGAGATGCTGGGCGGCAAAGACCCGGAACATCCGGTCATGGTGTCGAACTCGAAGTATTGGATGGGGCCAGACATCATTGTTGCGCGCGGTACGAAGTCCAAAGTACGCGACTACGGCCGTGTCTGGGACTTTGGTGGAAAATCTGCTGAAATCTGCCCAATCGACTGGCATGGGCCAAAGTGATGATCACCGCCGCCTATGTGCAAGAGATGGCCCGATATAATCACTGGCAAAACAGCCAGTTGAAAGGGTTTCTTGCCGCGCTTTCGGGCGAGGATCTGACCTGTGAACGCGGAGCGTTTTTTGGTTCGATCCTGGGCACGGCAAATCATTTGCTTTGGGGGGACTGGATATGGATGTCGCGGTTTGACAAAGGGCAAGGTCCCGGCGGCGGCATCCCGGAAAGCCCGTCATTGTGCGCCGACTTGGCAGAATGGTTGCCGTTGCGCGATCAGGTCGACCAGCGGATCACCCAATGGGCTGCGTCCTTGAATGACGAGGACCTGCGCGGCCCCTTCACGTGGTTCTCGGCCGCAAAAGAAGCCGATGTTACGAAACCCTACGCACAGTGCGTAATTCATTTCTTCAACCACCAAACACATCACCGGGGCCAGCTGCATCAAATGCTGACCGAAACAGGTTCTGCTGCACCGGTGAGCGATCTGGTTTTTCTGCCTAAGGAGGCTTAAGTGGCTCAGATCTCACTCTCGCGTCGCCTGCGCCGAACACCTTTTTCTGATGGTGTCGAAGCTGCCGGGGTTAAAGGGTATACGGTATATAATCGTATGTTATTGCCCACTGTTTTTGAGTCCGTTGAGGCGGACTACCGGCACCTGAAGAGTCATGTGCAGGTTTGGGACGTGTCCTGCGAACGGCAGGTCGAATTGCGTGGGCCGGATGCCGCGCGGCTGATGCAGATGCTTACACCACGGGATTTGCGGGGGATGTTGCCCGGACAGTGTTTTTATGTCCCCATCGTCGATGAAACCGGTGGTATGCTGAATGATCCGGTGGCTGTGAAATTGTCAGAGGACCGATGGTGGATTTCTATTGCCGACAGTGACTTGCTGCTGTGGGTTAAGGGCATAGCCAATGGGTATCGTCTGGATGTGCTGGTTGATGAACCCGACGTCTCTCCGCTGGCAATTCAGGGGCCGAAGGCAGATGATCTGTTGGCCCGAGTGTTTGGTGACCGTGTACGCGACGTTCGTTTCTTTAAGTTCGACAAGTTCGAATTCGAGGGACGTGAACTCGCAATTGCGCGTTCCGGGTACTCCAAGCAGGGCGGTTTCGAAATCTATGTTGAGGGCTCGGATATCGGAATGCCCCTGTGGAACGCACTTTTTGCGGCGGGAGAAGACCTGCACGTTCGCGCCGGCTGTCCAAATCTGATTGAGCGGATAGAAGGCGGATTGCTGTCCTACGGCAACGACATGACCGACGACAACACCCCTCACGAATGTGGTTTGGGCAAGTTCTGTAACACTCATACGGCAATAGGTTGCATTGGCCGGGACGCTCTGTTGCGTGTGGCCAAGGAAGGACCGGTACAGCAAATCCGTCCCATCTCGATTGACGGGGATGCAGTGCCGCCATGCGACCGCCCTTGGTCGGTCGTTGCAGGGGGCAAGCGGATTGGTCAGATCACGTCGACCGCGTGGTCCCCTGATTTCAATACCAATGTGTCGATAGGAATGGTCAAGCTAAGCCATTGGGAACCCGGCACGCGGATTGAAGTTGAAACCCCGGACGGGATGCGCGGTGCGACGGTGCGGGACAAATTCTGGATTTAAACGTCATATCTCAGATCAGTATGGGCTGATGACTGATTGAAAAGAAAGGAAAGTTCAAAATGTTCAATGCGATGGTAATGGATAAGGACGAGGAAAGCGGCCTGGCAAGCGCCTCGGTCAAACAACTCTCCGACGGAGATCTGCCGCATGGTGAAGTGACCATCGCCGTTGAGTATTCGACCGTGAACTATAAGGACGGCCTTTGCATGTCGCCAAAGGGCGGCGGGTTGGTGCGCAGCTACCCACATGTCCCTGGCGTAGACTATAGCGGTACGGTCGAGGCATCCTCGGACGACCGCTACAAGCCAGGCGACAAGGTCGTTCTGACCGGCTGGCGCGTGGGTGAGGCGCACTGGGGCGGATATTCGCAGAAGGCCAACGCGCTGGCCGACTGGCTGGTTCCGTTGCCCGAAGGTCTGGATACACGGCAGGCAATGGCCGTAGGAACTGCTGGATTCACCGCGATGCTGGCCGTTATGGCACTTGAGGATCAGGGGATGCAGCCGGGGCATGGACCGGTGCTTGTCACCGGTGCCGCTGGCGGTGTCGGTTCGGTTGCGACCGCCATTCTGGCCAATTTAGGATATGAAGTGGCCGCTGTAACGGGTCGCCCTGAGGCTGGTGAGTATCTGAAATCACTTGGCGCCACCACGATAGTGCCGCGCGAAGACCTCAACGAAACCGTGAAACGCCCTCTGGAAAGCGAAACCTGGGCAGGCTGCATTGATGCGGTTGGAGGCGAGATGCTGGCCCGCGTTCTGGGTCAGATGAAATACGGAGCCTCGGTCGCAGCCGTTGGTCTTGCCGGGGGGGCAGGGTTGCCCGCAAGCGTCATTCCTTTCCTGCTGCGCGGTGTCAACCTGTTGGGCATCGATAGTGTGATGCAGCCCTATGACAATCGGGTCCGCGCGTGGCAACGTGTTGCGACTGACCTGCCGATGGACAAGCTTGAGGCGATGGTTCATCCGGCAACCTTGGGTGATCTGCCACAATTGGGCGCGGATATTCTTAAAGGACAAGTCAAAGGCCGTGTTGTTGTCGACGTAAACGGCTGATTCCTATGCATTTGGACGAACCGACTGACATCCGTGTTGGTCGGTTCATTTGCCTTTGAAAGAACCTGAAAATACCCGAAACACCTCTGGTCATTGGCGCAATTCCAGATCATCATTGCTATACATCCCAATTGCGATGGACTATGAGCCATGCAAACAGCACCTGAAGACGGGGAGTGAGCAGCATGTCTGACGATTTTGAACTGGACACCGACGATCTGAAGCGCCGGATGGATGGCGCCATGGGCAACCTGAGAACTGAATTCGCCTCGTTGCGAACGGGCCGTGCGTCGGCGTCGATGCTGGAACCGGTCATGGTTGACGCCTACGGGTCGATGACCCCGATCAATCAGGTCGGAACCGTGAACGTCCCCGAACCGCGTATGGTGACGGTGAATGTCTGGGACAAGGGTTTGGTTGGTAAGGTTGAAAAGGCCATCCGCGAAAGTGGCCTGGGCATCAACCCTCAGTTGAACGGCACCATCATTATGCTGCCGATCCCGGAATTGAACGAAGAGCGCCGTCGCGAACTGGGAAAGGTTGCCGGTCAATATGCCGAGCACGCCCGAGTATCGATCCGCAACGTACGCCGCGATGGCATGGATCAGATCAAGAAAGCCAAAGCCGACGGCATGTCGGAAGACGATCAGAAGTTCTGGGAAAGCGAAGTCCAGGACCTGACCGACCAGATGATCAAGAACGTAGATGCCGCGCTTGAAACCAAGCAGGCAGAGATCATGCAGGTCTGATCCACGAAATGCCTGACACCTCGCAACCCTCACCCGCTACCGGACCACGCCACGTAGCCATCATCATGGATGGGAACGGACGCTGGGCTCAGGCGCGCAATCGGCCTAGGTTGTTTGGCCATCAGGCCGGCGCCCGGCGGGTAAGGGAGGTGGTTGAGGCCTGTCCGGGTTTGGGTATCAAGTATCTGACAGTATTTGCTTTTTCGACTGAAAACTGGAAACGGACCCAGGTCGAAGTGGCTGGACTGATGAGCTTGTTTAAGCGGTATATCATCAAAGAAGCACGCAATCTGACCAAAGCCGGAGTGCGTGTACGCTTTATCGGCGACAGGGTTCGTTTGGATTCCAAGCTGACCGACCTGATGGATACGCTCGAGGCCGCAACTCAACACAACGATTTGGTACACCTGACTATTGCGATTAACTACGGTGGGCGGGATGAGGTTGCACGGGCAACCAAGCGCCTGGCGCGCGACGTAGCCGAAGGCCGCCTGCGACCCGATGACGTGGATGAAGAAACGCTTCCCAAGTACTTGGATACGCACGTTCTTCCCGATCCGGATTTGGTGATCCGGACCAGTGGCGAGGCCCGCATTTCAAACTTTCTTCTGTGGCAATCGGCCTATTCGGAATACGAATTCATCGACACGCTCTGGCCCGACTTCACCTCGGCCGAACTGGAACGGCTGTGCCGGAACTTTGGCACCCGTGACCGGCGGTTTGGAGCGGTTCCGGCATGAGCGAAGGCCGATGGTCTGACTTAACCGCCCGCGTCACTTCTGCTGCGGTGCTTGTGTGCATCGGTTCTGTCGAAGTGTGGCTGGGCGGATTGTGGTTTGAAGCCTTTATCGCAATTGCCTGCGGTCTGATGACCTGGGAACTGGTCCGGATGATCGACCCGAACCGCAATGGCGTGGCAATCCAGTTGGGCATCCTCACCGGTGTAGCGGTTGTTCTCAGCTATCATCTTCCGCCGCTTTATACGCTGCCGTTCCTACTGGCTCCGGCTTTGGTTGGGGCAGGGCAGGTCAGCCGTTCTAAAGGGATTTACGCTCTCTTTGCCTTTTGGATTGCTGCGTCGGGTCTGGGTTTTATCTCAATCCGCGAGGGTATGGGTTTCGGTTGGATGGTTTGGCTGATCTCAGTGGTCGTGGCGACGGACGTTGCAGGCTATTTTGTGGGCAAGACCTTTGGTGGACCTAAGTTCTGGCCAAAGGTCAGTCCAAAGAAAACATGGTCGGGTACTGCGGGCGGATGGGCTGCTGCGGCCTTAGTCGGAGCAATTTTTGCCATGAACGCCGGTTTCGGTTTCATGTTCGTGGTGATCTCAGTCCTTGCGTCGATGGCCAGTCAGGCCGGAGACATTGTCGAAAGCGCGACAAAGCGTAAATTTGGGGTGAAGGACAGTTCCAACCTGATTCCCGGTCATGGCGGATTTCTGGACCGCTTTGACGGCATGATGGGCGCAGCTCTGTTCGTTTTGTTAGCCGGGCTTATCTATTCTCCCGGAGCTATGTAGTGATGCGCAAGATCTCAATCTTCGGTGCGACCGGATCAATTGGGCAAAACACAATTGATCTGATTGATCGCGAACCTGCGGCCTATGACGTCGTCGCGCTTACCGGTGGGGCGAATATCGGGAAGTTGGCCGAGGACGCCCGGCGTTTGAAGGCGAACGTTGCGGTTACAGCGTATGAGGACCGGTTGGATGATCTGCGCGCAGCGCTTGCAGGTTCAGGCGTCGAAGTGGCCGCAGGTCAAAAGGCGTTGATCGAAGCTGCGGCAAGGCCAGCCGATTGGGTTATGTCGGCCATTGTAGGCGCTGCTGGTCTGGAGCCGGGCCTTGAGGTTCTCAGGCAAGGTGGAACGCTGGCATTGGCCAACAAGGAAACGCTGGTGTGTGCGGGTGCTCTGGTTCTTGAAACCGCCAAGGTCAACAATGCGCGGCTTTTGCCGGTCGATAGCGAACACTCTGCCGTGTTCCAGGCGTTGGTCGGCGAGGACATGACCGCAGTTGAGCGTATCATCATCACCGCAAGTGGCGGTGCGTTCCGCGACTGGCCGTTGAGCAAGTTGGCGCATGCCACAGTCGAACAAGCCACGAGCCACCCGAATTGGGACATGGGTCAGCGGATTACAATCGACAGCGCGTCGATGTTCAACAAGGCGCTGGAGCTTATTGAAACCAAAGAGTTCTTTGGAGTGTCCTCAGACCAAATCGAGGTTCTGGTACATCCTGAATCCATCGTTCACGCGATGGTCGGTTTCCGAGATGGCGGTGTTATGGCTCATATGGGGTCCCCGGACATGCGTCATGCCATAGGCTATGCATTGCACTGGCCCAATCGAAAGGAATTGCCGGTCGAGCGGTTGGACCTGGCAAAACTAGGGCAGTTGAAGTTCAACACGCCCGACAAGACGCGTTACCCCGCGCTGCGTCTGGCGCGCGCCGTGATGGAACGCGGCGGCCTGTCGGGCGCGGTTTTTAACGCCGCTAAAGAGCGTGCTTTGGACCGGTTCATCGCCCGTGAAATTGGTTTCCTTCAGATGGCCGACATTGTCGAGGCCGTACTTGACAGGTTTGAGGCCGCAAGTGGCCTTATTAATGCCCCTTTAACCCTTGATAGCGTGCTGGAAACGGACCATTTGGCACGTATGTGGGTTGATGACATCGTCATCCAACGAGCAGGATAAAATTTTGGACGTACTTTCACTGATCCCTCAGTTTGGCAATTTGCTGTACACGATCATTGCCTTTGTGATCGCCCTTTCGGTGATCGTCGCTGTGCACGAATACGGCCACTATATCGTTGGACGGTGGTCCGGAATTCACGCCGAGGTGTTCTCGGTCGGGTTTGGCCCAGTTCTCTGGAGCCGCATCGACAAGCGCGGTACGCGCTGGCAGGTCGCTGCATTGCCATTTGGCGGATATGTGAAATTTATGGGTGACGCGAACGCGGCATCGGGCAAAGACGAAACCGCGATGACCGAAATCACCGAGCAAAGCCCGGAGGATCTGCGGCGCACCATGCACGGAGCACCTCTTTGGGCCCGCTCGGCTACGGTCGCCGCCGGGCCGGTGTTCAATTTCGTGATGTCGATCCTGGTGTTTGGCCTGATTTTCCTAACCCAGGGCGTGACCAAAGACCCGCTGACCGTTGGAACTCTGCATCCTTTGCCGGGAACCGTTCAGGAGTTGCAGGACGGTGATGAAATCGTTGCTATTGGTGGCATACCGGTGCCGGACTTCGATCAACAAGGGGCTTGGAGCGATTTCGTCGACGCGCTTCCGATGGAACCGATTCTGGATTACACCGTCATCCGCGACGATCAGACTTTGGATGTTTCGGCCCCGTGGCTGTTCCCGCCGCTGATTCAGCAGGTTACGCCCCGTAGTGCGGCAATGGATATCGACCTTCAGCGTGGCGATGTCATCACGTCGGTCAACGGGGATCCGATATTTGCCTTCGATCAACTTAAGGAATACGTCGAGGGGTCTGACGGGAAGGTTCTGTTGCTGAACGTGTGGCGAGACGGGGCCGATCTTGAATTTGCTCTTGCCCCAAGACGCACGGACGAACCGCAACCTGAAGGCGGCTTTGTAACCCATTGGCGCATTGGAATTGTCGGCGGCATGATGCTTGAACCTGCGACAGAGTCGGCTGGTATTCTTGAATCCATTGCAGGCGGGGCACGTCAAACCCTGCGTATCGTTGAAGGGTCGCTGTCAGGTATATGGCATATGGTTACTGGTGCCATCAGCACCTGCAACATGTCCGGGCCGATTGGTATCGCAGAAACCTCGGGGGCAATGGCCAGTCAGGGTGCGCAAAGTTTCATATTCTTTATCGCGGTACTGTCTACTGCGGTTGGCCTGTTGAACCTATTTCCGATACCGGCCCTGGATGGCGGTCACCTGGTGTTCTACGCCTACGAAGCCGTAGCGGGCAAACCGCCGAGCGACGCAGTGCTTAAGGTTCTGATGGGCGTGGGAATATCCCTGATTTTGGGCTTGATGATCTTTTCGGTTTCGAACGATCTGCTTTGTTGATTGTGGCTGGGCGCGCCAAGAAAAGCCGTAATTTCGCCCCAATCAGTAGCTAGGTTTATTGCGTCTTATTTTCTGTTTCAGAGGCTCAAATGACAAAGACGCTCCGGAAATCGTATCAGAGCTTTAGTTTCTTGTTCATGCTGAACTGGGATGCCCTGTTGTTTTTCGGCGCGACTGCGCTGGCTATCAGTGGCTGGGCCTTTGTAGTCGGCATGTGATTCTTGCCAATAATTGAATACACGTTACAGCGGCCTACTGGGCCGCTTTGTGTTTTCGTCTTTTGACAACGAAACTTAATCTCGCTACTCAACAATAAAGTCCTAAAATTCTGGGTAGAGAAAAAAATGACTGATAGGCGAGGCGCAGGCACATCCTGCGGGGGGCAGAAGCCAACAAACAAGATTTTGTGGCAGACGCTACGTATTTTTTCCTTTGTATTTATAGCTAGCTTTACCTTCCTTCCGGAGGTCGCTCGCGCGCAAAGTTACACAATCAATTCGTTCGATGTTGAGGGCAACAGACGCATCGAAAGCTCGACAATTATTGCCCGGACCGGGATCCAGCCTGGTCAGACAGTGACTGCCGGACAATTGAACGACGCGTTTCAGCGTTTGCTTGACAGTGGTGTTTTTGAGACAGTTGAACTGACGCCGCGTGGAAGCACGCTGGTGATCGAGGTCGAGGAATATCCAACGATCAACCAGATCAGCATCGAAGGCAATCGTCGCGTAAAGGACGACTTACTTCTGGATGCGATCAATTCTCAGCCCCGCCGGGTTTTCACGCCTCAGCTTGCTGAAGCCGACGCAGATCAGATCGCCGAAATCTACTCAGCGCAGGGCCGCGTTTCCGCAACCGTTATCCCGCGCATCATCCGCCGCAGCGACAACCGCGTTGACCTCGTCTTTGAAATTGCCGAGGGCACTACGATCGAGGTCGAACGCGTCAGCTTTGTTGGCAACCGGGCATATTCAGATCGCCGCTTGCGCCGGGTTCTGGAGACAAAGCAAGCCAACATTCTGCGGACTTTCCTGCGCGGCGACACGTTTATCGCGGACCGTATCGAGTTTGATAAGCAGGTCATCCGCGACTTTTACCTGTCCCGCGGATATGTGGACTTCCGCGTGAACAGCGCAAATGTGGAATTCACCCGCGAACGTGACGCATTTTTCCTGGTGATGAACATCACGGAAGGTCAAAAGTTCTCGTTTGGCAAGATTTCTACGGTCAGTGAAATTCCGGGGGTCGATCCTGCCGCGTATCAGGCTGCGCTGAAAATCCGCCCGGGTGTGACCTACTCTCCGTCATTGATTGAAAGCTCGATTGCCCGTCAGGAGCGGTTGGGTCTGAAACAAGGTGTGGATTTCCTGCGGGTCGAGCCTCGGGTTACGCGAAACCCACGTGATCTGACCTTGGACGTGCAGTTTGTTCTGACCAGGGGTCCTCGGATCTTTGTTGAACGCATCGACATCGAAGGCAATACAACGACGCTGGACCGTGTGATCCGCCGGCAGTTCGACACTGTCGAAGGTGATCCGTTCAATCCGCGCGAAATCCGCCAGAGCGCTGAACGTATCCGCGCCCTTGGGTTCTTTGCAGTTGCTGACGTGGAGCCACGCGAAGGGTCTACGCCCAGCCAGGTGATTGTCGATGTGGACGTCGAAGAACAGCCCACAGGCTCGCTGAGCCTTGGGGGTAGCTACTCGATTTCCGACGGTTTCGGGATTGCAATCGGTCTGAACGAATCCAACTTCTTGGGTCGCGGTCAAAACCTAGGGGTGACGCTGTCGACGGCGCAGGACTCCGAGCAGTACATAATTAACTTCACCGAACCGTACCTGCTGGGCCGTCGGTTGCAGTTCGATCTTGGGCTTGGCTTGGCAACGACGAACTCAAGCTTTGCAAGCTACGATACCAAGCGCGTCTTCTTCGAGCCGCAGCTGAGTTATGCGATCAGTGAATTGTCATCGGTTCGTCTGCGTTATGGCTGGGACCGCAGCGAGATGACGCAGCAGGATGATGAAGTAAACGGTGCTGTTATCGCTTCGGAAATCGAGCAAGGTAAGCGGACATCCAGCACCCTGGGTGTGTCATACCTCTATGATAGCCGTCGCGGTGGTTTGAACCCGAATGCCGGCGTTCTGTTCGAGGTCGGAGTTGATGCCGCTGGTCTTGGCGGTGACAACGAGTTCTACAAGACCACAGCCCGCGGTATCGCGCAGACACGTGTCTGGAACGAAGAGGTCGTCTTGCGTGCGACGATGGAAGTTGGTGCGCTGCATTGGCAGGGTGACGACTTTAGCCGGACCATCGACCGCTTTTTGATTGGTCCGAACACGTTCCGTGGCTTTGAGCCTGCTGGTCTGGGTCCGCGCGACCTTTCCAACGGTCAGGACGATGCGATTGGCGGCAACTACTACTGGGTTGCGCGTTTTGAATCCGATTTCCCGCTTGGCCTGCCAGAGGAATTGGGTTTGCGCGGCGGTGTGTTTTACGATGTTGGTAACGTCTATAACATCAACAACGTGAACACTGCCGGTGCTGACATCGTCGGCGCGGACGGGTCTGTTCGTCACGTGATCGGGTTGTCAGTTCTGTGGGATACGCCTTTTGGGCCGTTGCGTTTCAACTTCTCGAAAGCCTTGAAAAAAGAAGATTTCGACAAGGAACAGAACTTTGACCTGACCGTTCAGGCGCGGTTCTGATCGTCGGATGCTTAAGTTGATGAATGTAATTGTGCAGGGCCCGCTTCGGGCCCTGTGCGTTTTTTTGGCGCTGGCTAGTGTGTCGACTGTTCAGGCGCAGCAATTGGGTGCTCCTCAGGCAGATGTTCTGACCTTGTCCAGCGAACGGATGTTTTCCGAGTCGCTATTTGGACGACGCGTCATGCGCGAGATTGAGAGTGAAGGCGCATTACTGGCGGCCGAGAATGAACGGATCGTCGCAGAGCTGAGCAAAGAAGAAAAAGACCTGACCGAAAAGCGCGCTGAATTGCCAACGGATGAGTTTCGGCCTTTGGCCGAAGCGTTCGACATCAAGGTTCAGTCGCACCGCGAAAGTCAACGCGCGAAACTGGACGCGCTTGCGCGGCAAAGCGAAGAAGCGCGGCAGACCTTTCTGGTTCTTGTGCAACCCATCCTGATCGAGTTGTTGCGCGAGTCCGGGGCATCGGTCGTCATCGAACGGTCAAACGTCTTTCTCAGTTCGGACCGAACCGACGTAACTGAGGCGGCCATTGCACGGATTAATGAACAGATTGGCGATGGCAGCCAACTTGAAACCGAAGGCAAAGAATAGGTTTGCTTGCCCTTAGGGCGCGGTGTTGCTAACCACGCGACAAAGAGAAATCCAGAACGGGACGACTGCACTATGACCACCGAAACCAAAAGCGCAGACATTCAGCTGATTCAGCGGATATTGCCCCACCGCTATCCGTTTCTGCTGGTCGACAAGGTCGTCGATATCTCGGGCTATCAATCGGCGGTTGGCATCAAGAACGTCACCATGAACGAGCCGCATTTCCAGGGGCATTTCCCTGGGACGCCGATCATGCCGGGCGTGACCATTGTCGAAGCGATGGCACAGACTGCGGGTGTCATGCTGGGTGTGGGTATGGACGTGATCGACAGCGAACTGTTGATCTATTTTATGAACATCGACAAATGCAAATTCCGTCGCAAAGTGATCCCGGGTGACGTGCTTGAAATGCATGTCGAAACGGTCCGCGGCAAAAAAGGTGGCAAGATCTTCAAATTCGCTGGTCGTGCCACAGTCGAAGGTGAGGTCGCGGCCGAGGCCGAGTTTTCGGCCTATGTCGACTGGGATATGGAAAAAACCACATGAGCGGCATCCACCCAAGCGCAATCATTGAAGACGGCGCGCAGATTGGTGATGGCTGCGTCATTGGCCCGTTCTGTTATGTGGGGCCCCAAGTCACGTTGGCTGATCGGGTTGAACTGAAGTCGCATGTTGTCGTAACCGGCGATACTTCGATCGGCGAAGATACCGTGATCTTCAATTTTTCGGTCATCGGAGAGATCCCGCAGGATCTTAAATTCGGCGGCGAAAACACGAGTCTTGAGATCGGTAAACGTAACCGTATCCGTGAACACGTCACCGTAAACACCGGGACCGATGGTGGCGGTGGTGTCACGCGGATCGGCGATGATTGTCTGCTGATGGCAGGCGTACACGTTGCCCACGATGTTCAAATCGGAAATCGTGTCATCATGGTCAACCACGCCGGCGCTGCAGGTCACTGCATCATTGAGGATGACGTGATTGTCGGTGGCATCTCTGGTTTGCACCAATGGGTCCGCGTTGGGCGCGGTGCGATCATTGGCGCGCTGACTATGGTTCCGAACGACGTGATCCCTTACGGCCTCGTTCAGGCGCCGCGGGGCGAACTAGACGGACTAAACCTTGTTGGACTTAAGCGGCGGGGCGTTTCGCGCGACGATATCGCCGCATTGCGGGCGGCGTTCCGCGAGTTGTCGACGGGTGACGGCACGTTCATGGAGCGCGCGCATCGGGTCGGCGCGGATAACGAAAGCGAATACGTGCAGCGGATCGTCGATTTCGTTACTGGACATTCCGATCGGTCATTCCTGACACCGGGGAAATAAACCATGCTGGCGTTGATTGCTGGAACAGGCGTTTTACCGGGTGAAGTGGTTGCGCAGTTGCCCGACCGCCCTGTGGTATGCGCCATGGAAGGGTTCAGACCGGATACGTTGACGCCGGATGTCGAGTTCCCATTGGAACAGGTCGGAACCTTTATCGCCGACATCAAGGCGCAAGGCGTGACACAGATCTGCATGGCGGGTGCCGTCGGGCGTCCGCCCATTGATCCTGGGCGGATCGATGCGGCTACATTGCCTTTGGTGCCAATCCTGCAACAGGCCATAATGTCAGGCGATGACGCGGCGCTTCGCGCGGTCATCGGCATTTTCGAGGATTCGGGGCTAGAGGTTAAGGCTGCCCACGAAATCGCACCGAACCTCCTTCCAAAACTGGGGTGCTTAACACAGGCGCAACCGTCTGAGGCCGATCTGGCTGATGCGGACCGTGCATCGGGTGTCGTCCGGGCGATGGGTTCTGCAGATGTTGGGCAGGCCTGTGTGGTTTCAAAACGGCAGGCGCTGGCGATAGAGGGTATCTTCGGCACGGCATGGATGTTGCAGTCTCTGACACAGCGCCCCGATGCCGGCGGCGGCATTCTGTTCAAAGCCCCGAAACCGGATCAGGACGTTCGTGCAGATCTGCCTGCGATCGGGCCCGATACCGTGTCTGGCGCCGTTGCGGCGGGACTGTCGGGAATTGTGATCGAAAAGGGCGGTGTCCTTGTGCTTGAGAAAGACCGCGTGATTGCGGAATGTGACCGGCTTGGCCTGTTTTTGTATGTCCGCGAGCGGACGAACTGATGCGGGTTTTCGTCGTCGCCGGTGAACCTTCGGGTGACCGGCTTGGCGGGGCTTTGATGGAAGGCCTGCGCGCACTTGTACCGGGAATTGAATTTCAGGGCGTTGGCGGCCCGCTGATGCAGGCACAAGGGTTGGACAGCCTGTTTCCTATGTCCGAACTGTCGGTCATGGGCTTGGTTGAAGTTCTTCCCAAGTTCTTTCACCTCAAACGCCGGATTGCCGAGACTGCGCAGGCAGTATTGGACTGCAAACCGGACGTTCTGATCACCATCGACAGCCCCGATTTTTCATTGCGGGTTGCCAAACTGGTCAAAATTCAAAGTACTATCCGCACAGTTCACTACGTTGCTCCCAGTGTTTGGGCGTGGCGTCCGGGGCGGGCGGACAAGATGGCAAAGGTCATCGACCATGTGCTGGCCCTGTTGCCTTTCGAACCACCCTATATGCAGCGCGCGGGGATGGAATGTGATTTTGTAGGGCATCCGGTAGCCAGTGAGCCGGTGGCCGCCGATCAAGACATACAGGCTTTTCGCGAGGCGCACGGCTTAGGGCAAGCGCCAATTGTGCTGGCCTTGCCAGGTTCCCGCCGGGGCGAGGTCGATCGTTTGGCTCCGGTCTTTGGTCAGTCCCTAAGCCTTTTTCTGAAGCAGCGACCGGACACGCGCGTTGTCGTGCCAGCGGTTGCTCATATGGTGGATGCGGTCAGCGAACATGTTCAGAACTGGCCAGGGGCGCCGGTTGTGGTTGACCCGCGTGACTTACCCACCGATCAGGCGCAGGCGCAGAAGAGGGCGGCATTTGCAGCGGCTGACCTCGCACTGGCGGCGTCCGGGACGGTCTCTTTGGAACTGGCTGCACAAGCCACACCCATGGTGATTGCTTACAATCTTAACTGGCTAACCACGCTGATCGCGAAGCGCATGGTGGATCTGGAGACGGTGACGCTTGTCAATCTGGTGTCAGAAACGCGTGCGGTTCCCGAATGCCTTTTGGACGATTGTGAACCGAGCCGTATTGCCGCTGCAATGGCGGATGTAGACGCCAACCCGGAGGCTCAGCGCAGCGCTATGGATGTAACCATGGACCGCCTGGGGCGCGGTGGCGAAGCACCGGGTCTGCGCGCAGCCCGTGCAGTGTTAAACAGGTTGCCCAATCGCCATGATTGAACACATCCTGTTCGCGTTCTCTGCCGCGATCGTGACCATATCGACCAACATAGACAATCTGGTCATCCTTTTCGGCCTGATCATGGTGATGGAGACGCGCCGCGCCGTATTCGGTTTTGCCGCAGCCCAGATGATTATTCTGTCACTGTCGCTGGTCATTGCCAGTGGGCTTGATCACAGCAGGTTTTTAAATTGGGTCGGTTATCTTGGAATTATCCCTTTGTCGTTGGGCCTGTATGGCATCTGGCAACAACGAATGGGTTCGGACGGACGTCAACTGCCCGATACGGGCGCCATCACCTCGGTCGTTGCGCTGTTTTTGACCTTGTCGATTGATACGCTTGCGGCCATGACGCCCTTGTTCGCGGATTCTACCCCCGCGTTTCGATTGACGGCTTTGATCGGAGCTGGATGTGCACTTGCAACGCTGATCGCAATCGCAAGTTGGGGCGCTCCACGTGCTCAGGTGTTGGGGCCGCGTTTTGCCCGGCTCGACCGGATTGCACCTTTCATCATGGTGGCAGTCGGACTGTACATTCTGGTGAACAGCCCGACGGACGTTTTGTAATCCGATCGCCTTAGTAGCCGCGCCAGATCCAGCCGCCACCGAAAATTCGGCCGCCTTCGTTGGCGTAGAACACGCAGGCTTGACCGGGTGAGATACCTTCCTCGGGCGTCAGTAGCTCGACCTCGGCGGTCGTATCAGACAACGGCCGGACAATCGCCTCACGAGGGGGGCGGGTCGAGCGTACTTTGACAGACAGATGCCATTCATCTCGCGACGTGAAGGGTTCATCCCCCAGCCAGTTGATCTCCCGCACTGGAACAGTACGGGTTGCCAGCATCTCTTTCGGGCCGACCACAACCTGCTTTTTGTCTACGTCCAGCTTCACCACATACAAAGGCTCGCTCAACCCGCCGATACCCAGACCGCGGCGTTGACCGATGGTGTAGTGGATGACGCCGTTGTGCTGTGCTAGGACCCGACCGTCTGTATGAACGATCTCACCCGGTTCCGCCGCACCGGGGCGCAGCTTTTCGATCACGCCGGCATAGTTGCCATCAGGCACAAAGCAGATGTCCTGGCTGTCGGGCTTGTCCGCCACCGACAGGCCGTACTGTGCGGCCATCTCGCGCGTTGCGTCCTTGGAAGGCAGGTGGCCCAGGGGAAAGCGCAAAAAGTTCAGTTGTTCCGGTGTGGTCGAAAACAGGAAATAGGATTGGTCCCTGTTCGCGTCTTCGGCACTGTGAAGCTCAGGCCCGTTCTCACCCATCTTGCGCTGGATGTAGTGACCTGTAGCCATGCAGTCGGCCTCAAGGTCTTTGGCGGTTTCCAGAAGGTCTTTGAATTTCACGCGTTCGTTGCAACGGATGCATGGTACAGGGGTTGCACCAGCCAGATAACTGTCGGCGAATTCGTCGATCACGGCGTCCTTAAAGATGTTCTCGTAGTCCAGAACATAATGGGGAAAGCCGCGTTCTTCCGCCACACGGCGCGCGTCATGGATATCAATCCCCGCGCAACAGGCACCCTTTTTGGCCAGGGCCGCGCCGTGGTCGTATAGCTGTAGCGTTACGCCAACGACGTCGTAGCCCTGATCGGCCAGATAAGCAGCGACGACAGAGCTGTCCACACCACCGGACATGGCAACAACCACCCGCGTTTCCGACGGGGGTTTGGCAAAGCCAAGCGAGTTCAGCGGTGTCTCGGTATCGAGGGCCATGACGATTCCAGTACGGGTTAAGAAAGACCGGCAGAATATAGGAAAATTCTACACACTCTCAAGGGGCGGTTTCACGCGACATTAAGTAGGCTGTTGGCAGCTTTGTCGCAGCTGAAAAAGGGTCGAGAGATGTATTTGCACAAAGTCGAGGGGCCAAGGTCCGTAACCCTGCCAGATGGAACGGTTTTATCGCGTGCCGATCTTCCGCCTGCCGAAACGACCAGGTGGGTCGCATCGCGCAAAGCTGTCGTGGTACGCGGCGTTCTTTACGGGCTGATTTCCTTATCAGATGCCAAGAAACGGTACGGGCTTAGCGATGAGGAATTCAATTCCTGGGTTTCTGCGGTTGCCGAACACGGAACAGACGCTCTGAAGGTCACGACACTAAAAAAATATCGACAACTTTAAGGTGAATGTGAATAAATGATTCAACGGTAACGTCAGATTAACCATTTTTGATCAGGCTCATTTTGAAATTGGTAAATTGACTGAATTGGAGCAGTAAATGCGTATACTTCTTGTTGAGGACGATCCGACCACATCGAAAAGCATCGAACTGATGCTGACGCATGCCAATCTAAACGTTTATGCGACGGATTTGGGCGAGGAAGGTATCGATCTTGCCAAGCTTTACGATTACGATCTGATCCTTCTGGATTTGAACCTGCCAGATATGAACGGTCACGAAGTTCTGCGACAGCTACGCATTGCACGGGTTGAAACACCCATCCTGATCCTGTCTGGCGCTGACGATACCGAAAGCAAGATTAAGGGTTTCGGTTTTGGCGCTGACGACTACATGACCAAACCTTTCCACCGAGAGGAACTGGTCGCCCGCATTCACGCAATCATTCGGCGGTCCAAAGGACATTCGCAGTCTGTCATTCATACCGGCCGTGTCGCGGTGAACCTGGATGCCAAAACGGTTGAGGTCGAAGGCAAAGCCGTTCATCTGACCGGCAAGGAATACCAGATGCTGGAATTGCTGAGCCTGCGGAAAGGCACAACGCTGACAAAAGAGATGTTCCTCAACCATCTCTACGGCGGAATGGACGAACCCGAATTGAAAATTATCGACGTTTTCATCTGCAAACTTCGCAAAAAACTCAGCAATGCTACAGGCGGCCAAAACTATATCGAAACCGTTTGGGGCAGGGGCTATGTGCTGCGCGATCCCCAAAGCAACAGCTTGGACGAACGGCGGATCGCTGTTGGAGCCTGACTTTTGATTAAATCTGGTCGCCGTTGGTCCAGGGCGACCCCCTCACTCACGTGACAGCACATCTGGACCTAGCCTTGGCCTCGCCCTATCACTAGGTTCAAAGACTAAGTGACAGGGCAAGGCCATGAGCGATTCAATTGTGGTATCAGAGCTGACGGAAGATCAGGCACGTGCTGAGCTGGCGCGGTTGGCGGAGGCTATTGCGCGGGCAAACACGCTGTATCACGCGGAAGACGCCCCCGACATATCGGATGCCGACTACGACGCGCTAAAGCGACGAAACGCTGATATCGAGGCACGGTTCCCCCAGTTGAAGCGGCCCGACAGCCCCTCGGATCAGGTGGGTGCGCGCCCGGCCGAGGGGTTCTCAAAGCTCGAACACGCCGTCCGAATGATGTCTTTAGGCAATGCGTTCAATGATGAGGATGTCGCAGATTTTGATCGGTCGATCCGCAAATATCTGGGGCTAAACGACACTGCCGAGCTTTCTTTTACTGCCGAGCCAAAGATTGACGGTTTGTCGTTATCGCTAAGATATGAGCATGGAAAACTTGTCCAGGCAGCGACGCGAGGCGATGGAGAAGTGGGCGAAAATGTTACTGCGAACGCGCTGACGATCTCGGACATCCCGCACAAAGTCGAAAACGCTCCTGATATTCTGGAAGTTCGCGGCGAAGTCTACATGTCGCATGAAGATTTCGACAAGTTGAACGCGCGACAGTCAGTGCTGGGTGAAAAGGTATTCTCAAATCCGCGAAACGCCGCTGCGGGGTCGTTGAGACAGCTTGACGCAAAAATCACGCGCTCTCGTCCGCTGCGGTTTTTTGCTTATGCCTGGGGTGAGTTGTCAGCGCCTTTGGCCGACACACAAATGGGTGCGATCGAACGGTTGGCGAAATTAGGTTTTTCGACCAACCCACTGACAGCATTATGTGAAACGACGGATCAGATGCTCGACCATTATCGAAGCATCGAAGCACAGCGCGCCACGCTTGGCTATGATATCGATGGCGTTGTCTACAAGGTGAACGATTTGGCGCTGCAGGCGCGATTGGGGTTCAGGTCCACCACGCCCAGATGGGCTATCGCACATAAGTTTCCAGCAGAACTGGCGTGGACAAGACTTGAGGCCATCGACATTCAGGTGGGCCGCACTGGTGCGCTCAGCCCGGTTGCTCGGCTGCATCC
This sequence comes from Ruegeria atlantica, assembly GCF_013032505.1. Lineage (GTDB taxonomy): Bacteria > Pseudomonadota > Alphaproteobacteria > Rhodobacterales > Rhodobacteraceae > Ruegeria > Ruegeria atlantica_F. The sequence goes on along the minus strand of NZ_WQCG01000001.1, from coordinate 319,965 downwards.
GGTGACCGTTGGCGGCGTCGTAGTGTCCAATGCCACGTTGCACAACGAAGACTACATTGCTGGTCGTGACGCAAAGGGTGGTACGATCCGCGACGGCAAGGATATCAGGGTCGGTGATTGGGTGCAGGTTTACCGCGCGGGCGATGTGATCCCCAAAGTGGCGGATGTGGATGTTTCAAAACGCCCTGAGGATGCACAGCCTTACGACTTTCCGACATCCTGCCCGGAATGCGGCAGTGAAGCGGTTCGGGAAGAAGGCGATGCTGTCAGACGCTGTATTGGTGGGATTATCTGCCCGGCGCAGGCTGTTGAAAAGCTGAAACATTTCGTGTCTCGAAAGGCGTTCGATGTCGAGGGGTTGGGCGCCAAGCAGATTGAAATGTTCTACGATGACCCGGACTTGCCGATCAAAACCCCGGTGGACATCTTCACGTTGCAGACCAGAGACGCGGCCAATCTCAACAAGCTCGCCAACCGCAAGGGTTGGGGCGCGCAAAGTGCCGGGAATCTTTGGGCTGCCATTGACGAAAAACGTCAGATTCCATTCGGACGGGTTCTTTTTGCATTGGGCATCCGACATGTCGGTGAGGCTGCGTCAAACCTGATTGCCAACCATTATGGCAACTGGGCCGATTTCGAGTGCGCCGTCACCGCCGCGGCTGAATTCGAAGGACCTGAATGGGATGAACTTCTGAGTATTGATGGCGTCGGCGACGTTATGGCCCGAGCTTTGGTGTCCGCCTTTGCGCAAGACGCAGAACGCGCCAGCATCGACGCTCTGGTCACGCAATTGGACGTACAGGACGCGAAACGGCCAGACACATCGGGCAGCCCGGTGGCTGGCAAAACCGTGGTCTTCACAGGAACGCTGGAAAAGATGACCCGCGCCGAAGCAAAGGCCCGAGCTGAGGCATTGGGGGCAAAAGTCTCTGGGTCTGTCAGTAAGAAAACCGATTTACTTGTTGCCGGACCGGGCGCGGGGTCCAAAGCCAAGAAGGCTGCGGAGCTCGGGATTGAGACGCTGGACGAAGATGAATGGCTGCACTTGATCGGCACCGCATGAGCGGCCGTCCTGAAATACTTTTTCCCTTGTTTGCGGGGCTGGAGACGCTGGAGGGTGTTGGCCCAAAGACGGCTCAAACCATGATGCAGACGGGGATCGAGGCACCGCGCGATGTGCTGTTCGGTTTGCCTTACGCTGTCGTGGACCGCAGGCGGCGCGATACAATCCAGGGGGCCGACCTGCCGACGACATTGACGGTTGAGGTCACGGTTGGCATCCACAGACCACCGCGAAACAAGGGCGGAGCGTACCGCGTTCACGTCGAAGACACGCAAACCGAGTTCCAATTGGTCTTCTTCCACGTGCGCGGCGACTATTTAAAGAAAGTACTGCCGCAAGGCAGCCGTCGCGTGATTTCCGGCAAGCTTGAACTGTTTGATGGTATGGCGCAGATGGTCCACCCAGATCATATGCTGCCTGTGGAAAGTGCGGGCGACATACCCGAGTTCGAGCCGGTTTATCATCTGACACAAGGCATTACACAGAAAACGGCATACAAGGCCGCGCGCAGTGCCTTGGCCCGTGCACCCGACCTGGCCGAATGGATTGACCCCGCACAGGTTTCGAAACAGGACTGGACGGATTGGGCAACCGCGATCTCCGCGGCGCACAACCCGCAGGGAGCGGATGATGTGGCGGCGCACGCTCCGGCCCGAGAACGGCTCGCCTATGATGAACTGTTTGCCCATCAGGTGACACTCGCGCTTGCCCGACAACGAGAGCGGAAAGCCCGCGGTATCGTGAGTGTCGGAAGTGGCGCTTTGCAGTCCAAGGTTCTTTCGAACCTTCCGTACAAACCTACCGGGGCTCAGATGCGGGCGATCACAGAGATTACCGCCGACATGGGATCGGACACGCGGATGAACCGGCTGCTGCAAGGCGATGTTGGCGCAGGAAAAACTCTGGTTGCGTTCATGGCCCTTCTGGTCGCAGTCGAGGCCGGTGGACAAGGTGTTATGATGGCACCGACCGAGATTTTGGCCCGGCAACATCTGGAAGGCCTACGCCCCCTCGCTGAAGAGGCAGGGGTTGTCCTGGAAATCCTGACCGGGCGGGACAAAGGTGCCGAACGGCGCGCTAAACTGGCCGCGTTGAAACAGGGCGATATCCACATTCTCGTTGGCACCCATGCCGTCTTTCAGAGTGATGTGGAATTCCACGCCCTGCGCCTTGCCATAGTGGATGAACAACACCGGTTCGGGGTACGCCAGCGGATGGAGCTTTCGGAAAAAGGGCAAGGTGCTGATGTTCTGGTTATGACCGCGACGCCAATCCCGCGCAGTCTGGCCCTGGCCCAATACGGAGATATGGATGTCTCTGTTTTGGATGAAAAACCACCGGGTCGGAAGCCGATCAAAACGGCGATTATAAGCACCGAGCGTATGGATGAAGTCGTTGCGCACTTGCGTCGTGCCATTGACGAGGGGCGACAGTGTTACTGGGTCTGTCCTCTGGTCGACGAATCCGAAGTCTCTGACCTGACTGCTGCAGAAGAGCGGTTCAAACGGCTGCGCGCGGTTTTGGGCGAAGGCATTGTCGGCCTTGTTCATGGCCAAATGCCCGCCGCGGAGAAGGACGCAGCAATGGCCGCGTTTCAGGAAGGTCACACAAAGGTACTGGTCGCAACGACTGTCATCGAAGTCGGGGTGAATGTGCCCAACGCCTCGATCATGGTGATCGAGCGGGCAGAAATATTCGGTTTGGCTCAGTTACACCAACTGCGCGGCCGCGTTGGACGCGGCGAGGCGGATTCGACCTGCTTGCTGATGTATCAACCACCGTTAAGCGAGGGCGGGCGGAAGCGGCTGGAGGTTTTGCGAGAGACGGAAGACGGGTTCCGAATATCCGAGACCGATTTGCAGATGCGCGGAGCAGGGGATCTGATTGGCACGGCTCAATCCGGGTTACCAAAGTTCCGGATCGCGGATCTGGAGCGTCAGGCCGGATTGATGGCTGTTGCGCAGACGGATGCTCGCAACCTGCTGTCCAAAGACCCGAACTTGACCACTGAACGCGGCCAGGCTGTCCGTGTTCTGCTATGGCTCATGAAACAGGATCAGGCAATCCGTTTAATTTCAGTGGGTTAGGGGGTAAGTCCCCAAAAGTTCACAAATGTTCTCAAAAAGTTCTTTACTGACTCGGCGAAATATGAGAACAAAAGGTCAACAAAGGATTAAAACCCAACCGGAGGTGAGACCATGCTGACCCAGATCAAAACCGCCATTAGCCGTTCGCAATCCACGCTTTTGCAGGATGCGGCGGGTGCGGTTTCGTTAGTGGTGATGCTGGTGGTTGCCCTTCATCTGCCCGGAGCGTTCTGACCCTTTCTGCCTGCGATCTCGTGCCGAAAACACCGCGCTGTCGTCCCCATATCAGTCAAGGGTGACCTGCCTGTCCCATTTCCCTTGAAAGGGCCATGCCTCGGCCCTGCGCGGAAATCCGGATCCCACGCGAGACACGCATTACCTGCCGCCGCCCTTTCCGCCCGGAAGGTGCGGCGGTTTTTTTATAGCTGTCCGGTTTTGAAGATTTCCAGCATCGCAGACAGTACTGAATTCACGGCAACCGACGCCAGTATCATTCCCATGATGCGGCTGATAATGGCGGCACCTGAATGACCAATCAGTCGAATGATCGGTTCGGCCAGAAGCATCAAAACAAACGCGATGGCCACGACAGACAGCATGACCAATGCCGTGATACCCTGATCGGCAGCGCTGTAGCGGTTGTTGTCTGTCAGGATAACCACCGCCAACATCGCACCCGGAGACGCTAGTGACGGCACGGCAAGCGGAAAGATTGCTGGGTTGTGTTCGTGGAACCTATCTTCCTGATCGTCTTCCGCCTCGCGTTGTTCAACATCCTGTTTGCTTTCACCAAAGATCATGGTCAGGGCAAACAGGAACAGGATGATTCCTCCGGCCACCTGGAACGAGTTCAGGCCGATGTCCAGCGCCTCGATCACCACCTGCCCAAAAACCAGGAAGAACAGCAAAACCCCGGCACTGATGAGCGCAGCCAGGAAGGCTGTTTTGCGACGCGCCGCGGCGCCAAGTCCAGCCGTTACAGCAATAAAGACGGGTATCGTGCCGATCGGATCAATGACCACCCAGAGGGTTACGAAATGTTCCAGCAAACTGTTCAAACCAAATTCTCCCCCAAATATGCGCAGAGGTTAGATGGGTTTGAACTGAATTGCCATCATCAGGCGCAGTTGGCCTGTTCGGCCTGTTCCATCGCTTCGGCTGTGGCATCCAGTGCCAGCAGGATAGATGCATGTCGGTTCTTGTAGTCACGCGCAGGGATGAGAACCTCGAGCCCGTCAAACGGTGCATCCGGGGCAGGGCCGTCTTTTTTCAGCATCGCTGACAACTGATCCCGGGCCGTTTCGATCTGCGCGCGTGTCGCGCCAATCACCGCTGAACCGACAACCGAAGCAGAAGCTTGGCCTAAGGCGCAGGCCTTAACATCCTGACCGAATCCGGATACGCGACCGTCCTCAACCTTGACGTCCACGGTTACGGTAGACCCGCACAAAGGCGAACGTTTCTTTACGGTTGCATCTGGGTTTTCCAGCCGTTCCAGATGCGGAATATCCGCAGCAAGGGCCAGAATGCGCCCGGAATAGAGCTTTATCAGGTCGTTCTCGCCAGACATGGCTTTCCCTCGTTGCGTGTTCCCCATACATAGTGAGCATCCAACGGGATGCAAAAGGTTTTTACAATGTCTGAGACTGTCACCTTCGATCCGTCCAGCCTGACGTACAATGACGCTGGTCTGATTCCAGCCATCGCACAAGATGAGGCCTCGGGCGAGGTGTTAATGATGGCGTGGATGAACGCGGAAGCGATTGAAAAAACGCTGGAAACGCGCCGCGTAACCTATTGGTCGCGGTCGCGTCAATCGTTCTGGATCAAAGGCGAAACCTCAGGCCACGTGCAAGAACTGGTTGACTTTCGGGTCGATTGTGACCGAGACTGCCTGCTTGTTCTGGTGCGACAGACCGGCGCGGCCTGTCACACCAACCGACGCACCTGTTTCTACACTGCTGTTCGGGATGATGCAGAAGTCGAACTTATGGGCCCAATGGAATAGGGTGATTAAAGCCCGACCATTGCCCTTATCTGTTTCGCGGAAGCGCCTTCGGCGCGGTATTTGGAAATAGCGCGGGCATCGTCACGTTTGGCCAAGCGTTTGCCTGCGTCATCACGGATCAGCTTGTGATGATGATAGACCGGTGTCGGCAATCCAAGCAAAGCCTGCAGCAGGACGTGGATTCGTGTTGCTTCGAACAGATCCTGGCCACGCACGACGTGGGTTATGCCTTGCGCGGCATCATCGAGAACGACAGAAAGATGGTAGGACGTTCCCATTTCACGACGGGACAGAACAACATCTCCGATTGAGTCGGTCAGCTCTTTGGCCGTGAAGGGAATTTGTCCTGTCAGCCCGCATGGACTGGCGCCACTTTCTTCAAATAACGCTGTTTTTACTGTTTGTTGGGCGTTGATCTTAAATAGATTTGATAAGGAATTTGCGGCCTTTGAAATGTCCAGTCGCAGGGGTAAATTCACGGGCATTGATCCTGTTCGGGTCGATACTTCCCTGCACGTGCCCGGATAGATGATTCCATCCGGCCCATGCAGCGGAACGCCTTCCTGCGGTGCGCCGACTGCAGCGGCAATGTCCCGGCGATTACAACTACATGGGTACAGCAGGCCCTGCGACCACAAGGATTTCAGCGCGTCTTCATATGTCGACATACGAGACGATTGCCGCATCACGGGTTCCGGCCAGGTTATCCCAAGCCAATTCAGGTCGTCGTAAATCTGTTCTTCCCAATGGGGGCGACAGCGGGATCGATCGATGTCTTCGATCCGCAACAGAAACTGCCCGCCTTCAGCGGCTGCCATATCACTGGCGAGGAGAGCAGAATAGGCGTGGCCAAGATGAAGCGGCCCCGTTGGAGATGGGGCAAATCTGGTTGTGAATGTCACGTCTTCTCAACAACATATACGTCAGATTTAAGGTCCATTCCCGGAAGGTGTGGCCCGTATTCGCGAAACAACAATCGCGCAGCACCCATGTCCAGCCAATCGTTCAGGCGAGAGGTGAAGGACGGATCGTCCAGCGTGTGATCATTGAAAGAAAACGCCAATAGGCCACCTTTGGGCAGCGCCTTCATCAACAGGTCGAATGTTTCGGGTGGGGCAGCGCCGGTGCCGATTACGCCAATTGCAGTGATTGCCTTGTATGCGTCTTGCTCAAGCGGTTCCGGATCGGTGATCTCAAACGTCGTGAGGTTCCTATAGACTTCTTTGGCCTGTGCCCCCTCCAGCATCTTTGGCGTGGGGTCGATACCATCGATCACCTGAAATCCCGCATCATGCAGGGCCTTGCCGGACAAACCGGTTCCACAGCCGTAGTCCAGAACAGGCGTCTGTGGTTCGGGCATCTGGGACCAAAGCGCGTCGGCTACGCGGCCGGGTGTGGCGTATCCGTGCGAGCCGACTTCGGCGTCGTATGACGATGCCCATTTCTGATAATGCGCGCGGGTGGCCTCGGGCGTATCAAGCCCGTAGGCGTCTTTGAGGTATTTATCGCTCATACCCGCATGTTAGGCCGGTTCAGTACAATGCGCCAGCCAGTCGGTCCATTCCGCTTTGGCCCGGTCGGTATAGGCCTTATATCGGTCTTTACGACCTCGGCGACCACCTTTGAGGCCGTCAACCGGGCGAAACAGGCCAAAGTTGACGTTCATGGGTTGGAATGTCTTTGCCTCGGCTCCGCCCGTTATATGGTGGATCAACGCGCCCATGGCGCTGTCCTGCGGGATATCGGGCAGGGAACGGCCCAGTATCTCGGCGGCGGCCATTCGACCGGCCAACAAGCCCATGGCGGCACTTTCCACATATCCTTCGACACCGGTAATTTGGCCGGCAAACCGAATATTTGGTTTTGATTTCAGCCGCATCTGCGAATCCAGCAATGTCGGAGAATTGATGAATGTATTCCGGTGAATTCCGCCCAAACGCGCAAAACTGGCGTTCTCAAGCCCGGGGATCATGCGAAACACTTCGGTTTGCGCGCCATATTTCATCTTGGTCTGGAAGCCGACGATGTTGAACAAAGTACCCAAGGCATTGTCGCGGCGAAGCTGAACGACCGCATGAGGTTTGACGTCAGGCTGATGCGGATTGGTCAAGCCGACCGGCTTCATCGGTCCGTGGCGCAGTGTTTCACGGCCGCGTTCCGCCATAACCTCGATGGGCAGGCAACCGTCGAAATACCCAGCGGTCTCACCTTCATGGAATTCCGTTTTATCCGCCGCCAGCAGGGCGTCGATGAACGCCTCGTACTGATCGCGGTCCATTGGGCAATTCAGGTAGGCCGTGCGCTCTTCCTCTGTCTCGCCCTTGTCATAACGGGACTGCATCCACGCCTGGCTCATGTCGATGCTGTCGGCATAGACAATTGGGGCAATGGCGTCGAAAAACGCCAGAGCCTCGGCGCCAGTTTCGGAACGTATCGATTCACCCAAAGATGACGAAGTCAACGGACCGGTCGCTATGATCCAGTGGCCGTCTTCGGGCAGGGCCGTAACTTCTTCGCCTGTCACTTCAACCCGCGGATGGGCTCGGAGTTTCGCGGTCACTGCTTCGGCAAATGGGTCGCGATCCACAGCCAGGGCGCCGCCGGCCGGCAGGCGATATGTATCGGCAGTGGTCATTATGATCCCATTGGCCGCGCGCATTTCCCAATGGAGCAGTCCGACCGCATTCTGTTCGTCGTCATCCGAGCGGAATGAGTTTGAACACACCATCTCGGCCAGATTGCCGGTCTGGTGCGCAAAGGTACCAACTTTGGGCCGCATTTCGTGGATAACGACGTCCACGCCCATTTCAGCCGCTTGCCAGGCCGCCTCGGATCCTGCCATGCCACCGCCAACGATGTGCAATTTTTGTGTCATGACGTGCCACATAGGGCACTGCACCGCGCAACGCAACACACGCTTAGTTTCGTTCAAAATACCTAGTATTTTCGGGGGAGTACTTGGGGTCGCCGCGGCGGGGATGTCAGCGCCGGTGAGAGAAACCAGCTTGGAGGGACCTTCCGCCTACAGCGACCCAAAAGCGTATCTGGGCCAAAGCCTTGTCTCAGCTTTGCCACAGTGTGACCCTTTTGAAAAGTACAAAAATGCGAACAGTTGAGAAAAATTCCCCAAATAATCCTTCTATTGATCCCAATTTGGCGATCTTTTTTCGATAAATGCAGAAATTCCTTCTTCGGTATCTCGATGCATCATATTCTGTGCCATTACCTCTCCAGTATAGGCATAGGCCTGTTCGATTGACATATCCAATTGCTTGTAAAACGCCTGTTTGCCCACTTTGACGGCTGATCCAAGCTTGGCTGCTAACAGTTCTGCCAGCGCCATTGTCTCTTGCTCCAACACCTTTTCGGGAACCGCGCGATTGATCAGGCCCAGTTCGGCGGCACGTTCGGCGGTGATGAATTCGCCCGTGGTCAGCATTTCAAACGCCCGTTTCCGTGGGATGTTCCGGCTGAGGGCCACCATAGGTGTCGAGCAGAACAGCCCAATATTGACCCCATTAACACCAAAGCGCGTACCTTCTGCGGCAATGGCCAGATCGCAAGTTGCCACCAACTGGCAACCGGCGGCTGTGGCGATACCGTGGACCTGGGCAATCACCGGTTGGGGGAGGGACTGTATCGACAGCATCATCTTGGCGCACCGCGCAAACAGGTCCTGGAAATAGGCCTTTCCGCCATCCTCGCTTTGACGCCCAGCCGTCATTTGCTTCAGATCGTGCCCCGCACAAAACGCTTTGCCTTCACCAGACAGGATCACGGCGCGAATACTTTGGTCGTTGCTTAAGGCGTCGAATTCAGTCTGTAGGGCTGCCAGCATCTCATCGCTCAGGGCGTTCAGGCGCTCGGGTGCGTTCATTTTCAACCGGGCGACACCATTCGTGTCGTTACGTTCCAGAATTCCCATCTTGCTCTCCGATCTGATGTTGGCCAACTCTAGGGCGGCAATACGAGGAGGGGAAGTATGTCGTTGGTTTTGAACCGCGAACAGCTATCAGACTATTTGATCCAAGTGTTTCCGCAGGTCGAGAAGGACTTTGTCATTGACAGTTTGGACGAGAACTCGATCACCATGCGCCTGAAAGTGGGGGATAGACATCTTCGCCCCGGCGGAACGGTCTCAGGTCCGTCAATGTTCGGTCTGGCCGATGTCAGCGTCTATGCCATGATTCTTGCTTTGAAGGGGCGTCAATCGCTGGCCGTAACTACAGGATGTTCTATGGACTTTATGCGAAAGCCAGATGGGTCCAATGATATGATCGCACGATGCAGCTTGTTAAAGCTGGGTAAGACGCTGGCGGTGGGTGACGTTCTGATGTTCTCCGAAGGCTCTGACAAGCCCGTCGCGCGTGCAACTATGACCTATTCATTGCCACCCGAAGGGTCTGCTGCGGCGGCATTTGGATAAAAAGGGCCGGGTATGAAACCCGGCCTAGGAAGAGGTCCCGTTAGGGACTGGGGATATAGGTTAATACTGCCAGAAATAGCGTTTGATCTCACGGTCAGCCTCTGGGCGGGTCAATCCGACATCTTTAAGCATCCGATCGTCCAGCTTTGACAGGTTAATCCTGCTGCGGCGCTGTCGTTCCCATTTCGTGACAGTCGCCGCAAACCGCACGGCCAGCGCGGCAATCATCGGCAGCCGAGGGCTATCGTTCAGCAGCATGAGGGCGGGGTTGTGCATATGGCGTGTCATCTTGGGTTTCCTTTCAAATTGTATTGACACAAAGTATAATTGTTCGGTACATGTGTGTGATACATTCATGATTGTGTCAAAATCAAAGGAAGAATTGTAATGGATACAATTTGGCCAGAGGCGCTCCCAAAATCCAAAGGTCCCAAGTATACTCTGGTCGCCGACACAATACGAAAAGCAATTGAGAACAAGGCGCTGGAGGTCGGGGTCAAACTACCTCCGGTCCGGGAACTTGCGTATCGATTACAAATTACGCCCGGCACGGTTGCCCGGGCGTATACGATTCTAACGGACGAAGGATTGCTACAAGCCGAGGTTGGGCGTGGTACATTTGTGGCCCCTCCAAAATCGCCGTTGCTTGACGATGTGTGGGCAAGACAACTCCACTTGCGCGACGACAAGTACAACGCTGATGTCAGCCTGTTCAGCCCAAGATTGCCGGATGTGGGGCAGGTGGCGTTGATACGCGAATGCCTGAAGAAAGTGTCGAATGCCGATCCCCAGTTGCTGATGAATTATCCGACACGTGATGCGTACCAACCCATGCGCGAAGCCGTCGTTGAATGGCTCTCAGATCTGCCACTTGGCGCGTTGACCCATGATGATGTTGTTCTGACCCACGGCGGGCAAAACGGATTGTGCCTGGTGTTTCAGACGATCCTGCGCGGTCCCAAGCCTGTCGTTCTGGTGGAGGATCTGTCGTATGCCGGGTTCCGCAGAGCGGGTGAGTTGATGCGGGCCGAGGTCGTCGGCGTTAAGATGGATAAGTGGGGCATCGACCCTCAGGCTATGGATCACATTTTGCGACAGACCCGGGCGCAAGCGGTTTGCGTCTCGCCCGAAGTGCAAAACCCAACCGGAACGCATACGCCGTTGGAGCGTCGAAAAGAGGTTGTCGAAGTCGCCCGCCGCCATGATTTGCAGATCATCGAAGATGATTGTTATCGGATGGGCGACGCGCGCGAGCCCAGCTATCGCGCGCTTGCGCCCGAACGGGGTTGGCATGTTTCGTCGATCTCAAAAATCCTGACGCCGGCTTTGCGGGTTGGGTTTGCCATTGCCCCGCGCGAACGCAGTGTCGACCTTCGACGCTCGGCCGAATACGGCTATTTTGGGTTGGCGCAACCTCTTGCCGAGTTGACCAGGCTCTTGCTGTCCGATCCGCGAACTCGAAAGATCGCAAGGGATGTCCGCGCCCGGATGGGGGACTATGTCAGAGTCACGGTCAACGCATTGGGAGGCTTTGATCTTAACTGGGCGCCGGATGTTCCGTTTGTCTGGCTGAACCTTCCATCAGGCTGGCGCGCCGCAGCGTTTAGCCGTGCGGCCGAACGGGAAGGTATTCAGCTTCGGTCCGCAGACGAGTTCGCGCTGCGGGACGGACGAGCCCCCAACGCGGTACGAATTGCAATGAATGGGCACGTATCGCTGGAACGCTTCGAAGACGCGATGCAACGCCTGCGGGCGCTTTTGGATAATCCACCTGAACAGATCAGCGTCTAGTATCCTAAGTTAATGGGGCGGGATCCCCAAAGAACCCGGCAAGATGTGAAATCTGCCCTTGTTCATCAAATTGAACGAAATCGTGGCCGGTGACCATATCGCGGCCGTCGGCACCAACCATGTGCCAGGTGAAGTGGACGACATCGTGGTGATTATTCGGTTTGCTGGTCAGCTCGACCCGACCGTCGGAGCTTTGCAGGACTTCCCCTATATGGTTGCACAGGTTTGACCGCCCTCTGACTTTGGCAGTTGGGTCGACATATGTACCGTCTACGGCGAAACATCGTTTGAGAAGGTCCAGACGCTTTCCTTGATCCGCTTCTTGCCAGGCCGCCCCGTAATCGGCGATGGTTTGTTGCCAATCCATTCTGTTAGCACTCCCATTTTCGATAGCTGATTAGCGACAGTATATCGCGACCAAGCATTTTGCGGAAAATTGAAGTCAAATTTGTGAGGTAAAATAATACCTATTTAGTAACACGCTGTAATTGAACGTTATTTTTAGCTTTCATGTTCTTGACGTGCAACAACGGTCCCTCTAAACACCCAACATCGAATTCGGACCGCTCCGCACGGGGGCGGTCTTTCACATCAAACAGGACTATCCTGCCATGAAAACCTTTTCTGCAACACCTGCAGACATCGACAAGAAATGGATCCTGATCGACGCCGAGGGCGTTGTTCTGGGCCGTCTTGCCTCGATCGTCGCCATGCGCCTGCGTGGCAAGCACAAAGCGTCGTTCACCCCGAACATGGACATGGGCGACAACGTCATCGTGATCAACGCTGACAAAATCCAGATGACCGGCAAGAAGCGCGAAGAGAACTTCTACTGGCACACTGGCCACCCGGGCGGCATCAAGTCGCGCACCAAGCAGCAGATCCTCGAGGGTGCACACCCCGAGCGCGTCGTGACCCAAGCGGTCAAGCGCATGCTGCCGGGCAACCGTCTGGCGCGTCAGCAGATGACCAACCTGCGCGTTTATGCCGGTGCCGAGCATCCCCATGAGGCGCAAGCGCCCGAAGTTCTGGATGTTGCATCCATGAACAAGAAAAACACCCGGAGCTAATGACCATGGCTGATCAGATCAATACTCTCGAAGAGCTGAGCGCCGTTGCAGGCGTTGAGGTTGTGGCCGAAGAAGTCATCGTGCGTGAACCCGTACGTGACGAACTGGGTCGTTCTTATGCCACCGGCAAGCGTAAAGACGCTGTTGCCCGCGTTTGGATCAAGCCGGGTTCCGGCAAGGTCACCGTGAACGGCAAAGACCAGGACAAGTACTTCGCTCGTCCCGTTCTGCAACTGATCCTGCGCCAGCCGTTCCAGGTTGCTGGTGTTGAAGGTGAATTCGACGTTGTCGCAACCGTCAAAGGCGGTGGCCTGACCGGTCAGGCCGGTGCGGTCAAGCACGGCATCTCGAAAGCGCTGCAACTGTACGATCCGTCGCTGCGTGGTGCTCTGAAAGCCGCGGGCTTCCTGACCCGCGACAGCCGCGTTGTGGAACGTAAGAAATACGGTAAGCGCAAAGCGCGTCGTTCGTTCCAGTTCTCAAAGCGTTAATTCGCTGCCGAGTGCAAAAATCAAAGGGCTCGCATTCGCGAGCCCTTTTTCGTTTGAGATGTAGGTTGGACGCTATTCTTCGTACACCATCTTCCAGGCACCGTTTTCGACAACATTCACATAGACTGAATCGGCTCCTTGATGGTCATCAGGTCCGAAAGTCATGTGGTTTCCGACCAGTTCATCCTGATAGTCCAGCGTTTCCATGGCCGCGATAAAGCTTTCATGCGTCAGATCGGGGCCAGCAGCCTCAAGCGCTTTGACCATTGTTTCAGCAGCAGAATATCCCAGCATTGCGAACCCGACGGGATCTTCACCGGTTGCCGCTTTATATTCTTCGATGAAGGCGGCAGGGGCGGGGTCTTCCGCGCGGGACCACAGATCCTGCCAGGATGCGGCGGCATAGAAACCGTCGGTCACACCGCCCGGCACTTGCGCAACGACGGTCAGGAAGCTGGCCGAGGTGCCAAGGAACTTCATATCTGCAAGGCCCATCTTTTTGGCCGTGCCGACAACTGTAATAGCCTGTCGTACGCCCAGAGCGATCGTTACGATTTCGCAGCCTTCTTCCTTTAACTTGCTGAGTGAGCCGACGAAATCCGTTTCATCCGGTTTGTGCGTGGTCTCAGCGACGAAAGCGATCCCGGCTTCTTCGGCACCGGCCTTGGTGCCTTCAACGATTTCCTCACCAAAATCGGTTGGCAGATACATCGAACACACAGACTGACCACCAAATTGCTCAGCGAGATATTTCACACCGACACGGCTTTGGTCAAAATATGTGGAAAAGGCCGTGAACTTGTTGTCCATCGGCTCCTGCAACATCTGTCGTGCAGCAGACAAAGGGGCAACATTGGGAATACCTTTTGGATCCAACAGCTTGAACCCCGCGACATTCATCGGCGTTCCCAGCGACTGCAGCATTGCGAACACCTTGTCGCGGTTCAGCAGCTTGTTATAACCCTGCATCGCACGCGGCATCTGATACCCATTGTCCTCGACAACATAGCGGATCGTCCGCCCGTGTATGCCACCATTAGCGTTCACGCGGTCAAACACCACATTTGCGCCCTTGGTCGCCGGAACACCGACGGCTGCGAAGATACCGCTCAGGTCATTGACCGACCCGATGATGATCTCATCATCCGTGACACCTTGGGTCTGTGCATTGGCAAGGGTCGCCGAAGCCGTCAAAGCGGTGGCCGCCGCCAGCCGCATGATCACATTCTTCATCTTTCTCCTCCCTTTAGGTTATCTCTTTTTTTTGATTGTACATGTCTTCAATAAGATGGCCGTGTTTCTTTTCGACAAAGCTGCGTTTCAGCTTCATTGTTGCGGTCAGTTCATCGTCATCTGCGGTCAGAAGTACATCAATCAGGCGAAAGTCCTTGATCTGCTCGACCCGTGCAAAATCCTTATTAACCGCATCGATTTCCCCTTGAATCTGATCTTTGATTTCAGGGGCCGCACAGAGGGATGCAAAATTTGAAAACGGAATTTTCCGATCCTGCGCAAATTTCTCGACGTTTTCCTGATCAATCATGATCAGCGCGGTCAGGAACTTTCGCTTATCACCGATTATCACCGCGTCCGAGATGTAGTGGCTGAATTTCAACCGGCTTTCGATCTCGGCCGGGGTGATATTCTTGCCGCCAGCAGTGATGATGATGTCTTTCATTCGGCCTGAGATGGTAACGTAGCCATCCTCATCAATATGCCCGAGGTCGCCGGTTCGCAGCCATCCATCGGCAGTGAAAGTTTCGGCCGTTTTTGCGTTATTGCGCCAATAACCCTGAAAAATGTTGAGGCCCTTTAGCTGAATCTCGCCGTCGTCGGATATCCGGATGTCATTTCCGGGAACCGCGCGTCCGATGGTTCCGACCTTGTTGTTTTCGATTGTGTTAAGCGTCGCCAAGCCCGAGGTTTCGGTCATCCCGAACCCTTCGACCAACGGCACGCCAATGGCCCAGTACCATTTTAGCAGGTCCGTCGAAATCGGGGCAGCGCCCGAACCGCCACGACGCATCTTGTCCATCCCCAACATACGGCGCAAATTACGCAGAACCAACCTGTCCCACACCCAGAACTGTGCAGCAACGCCGGCAGGGACGGGTTTTCCAGCCAATATGTATTCCGCACGCTTGAACCCTGCTTTCAGCGCCATGCCAAAGGCTGCGCGGCCAGTGGGCGTTGCGTCCTGCGTCATGATCTGAACATACGAATAGATCTTTTCCCAAACCCGTGGAACGGCCGTGAAGGTCGACGGTGAGATTTCCTGCAGGTTCGCAAACACCGTCTCGGGGCTTTCGGCAAAGTTAACAACGCATTTTGCAGCCAGCGGGAAATAGATAGATACGTCCCGTTCAAGAATATGGCACAGCGGCAGAAAGCATAGCTGTTCGTCAGACTCGAGCGCGGGCAGCGCATGGGCCCCGCATTCAATCGCGGCCAATATGTTCTCGTGGCTCAGCATCGCGCCTTTCGGCATTCCTGTGGTGCCCGAGGTGTAAATCAGAAGTGCAGTGTCCTGCGGTGATGCCAGAGCTATCTCGGCCTCAAAGCGATCGGGTTCTTCAGCCTCGGCCTGCTGGCCCAAAGTATATAGCGCGTCGATCATGATGCAGCGCGCGTGGTCCAGATCGTGCAGCCCCTCATCGTCCAGAATGATGACATTCAGAAGGCCGGGAACCTCGTCTTCAACCTGCAGGAACTTGTCCAGCTGCTCTTCGTTTTCGACGATCAGAAATCGGCTGTCACTGTCATTGATGAGATATTTCAATTGGCTGGCAGAATCGGTGGTGTAGACGCCCGATGCGATGCCGCCAACGGCCTGAATGCCCATGTCGAACCAGGCCCATTCCTTTCGATCCTCGGACAGGATCGAGACAACCTCGCCCCGTTGCAGCCCCAATTTGCGCAGGGCCAGCCCAATCCACTTGGCATGCTGCCAATAGTCCGCCCAGGAATATGACCTCCAGATGCCAAGGTCCTTTTCTCGGTGCGCCGTTCGATCACCAAGCTCAGTGCAGCGGTTCCGAAACAGCTCGCAAATCGTGGTGCTTCCGTCGACACAAACCGGGCGTTGGCCGGGGGTTGCGTTCAGGCGAACGCCGTTGACCGTGATCTGAGGGGGCAGGGTGCTGATGTTCATCTGTCTCACCTCCACGTCTTTTTTCGTTTCCAGCGGCGGTTTTCGCGTGCGCCTTCCTCCTGCACGCCCAGATAGAAGTTCTGAATGTCCTCGGATTGCATCAAAACCTCTGCAGCGCCATCCATGACGATGCGCCCGACCTCCATCACATAGCCATGATGGGCCAGTTCCAAGGCGGCGTTGGCATTCTGTTCGACCAGCATCATGGTCATATTCTGTTCATCGTTCAGACGCCCGAGGATGCCAAAGATTTCCTGTACCAACAACGGCGACAGACCCAGCGACGGTTCATCCAACAACATGATCTTCGGGTTGGCCATCAAGCCACGGCCGATTGCCAGCATCTGTTGCTGCCCGCCAGATAATGTTCCCGCCTCTTGGTTGCGACGTTCCTTGAGGATCGGGAAGTACGAAAACACCAAATCACGGTCGTGGTCGATCTGGCCCTTGTCCTTGAGGGTATAGGCCCCAAGGCTTAGGTTTTCATCGACTGTAAGCAGCGGAAAAACCTCGCGACCTTCGGGCACATGAACGATACCTTTTTGGACGACCTTGTGCGGCTCGGACCCCTGAATTTCGTCACCGTCGAATGTGATTTTACCCTTTTCCGGGTCCATCACGCCCGAAACGGTTTTCATCAACGTTGTCTTTCCCGCGCCATTTGCACCAAGGATCGAAACGATTTGGCCGGGGTGCACATCCAGAGAAACCCCTCGGATCGCCATGATCGGGCCATAGAAGCTCTCGACGTTGCGGATTGTCAGTATCGGAGCGTTCATGAGGCTTTCCCCAGGTAAGCCTCGACCACGGCGGGATGCGATTGAACCTCGGCAGGTGTTCCCAGCGCCAGTTTCGCGCCGTCTGCCATTGCAAGAACGCGGTCTGAGACGCCAGATACCAACCCCATGTCATGCTCGACCATCAAAACCGTGATCCCCATCTGCCGCCGGATATCATCGATCCACCAGCGCATGTCGGTTGTTTCTTCGACCGAGAGACCCGAGGCTGGTTCGTCCAGCAAAAGCAGCTTTGGATCGGTTGCGAGAGCACGTGCCACCTCGACAACCTTTCGCACGCCATAGGGCAGGCCAGAGATCATCTTGTCGCGGAATGCCTGCAGGTCGAGGAAGTCGATGATCTCTTCTACTTTTTCGCGGTTCTCCAGTTCCTGCCGCCGCGCCGAGGGCAGAAACAACACCTCGGACAACAGGTTGGTTTTTCGGTGGCGGTGCCGCCCAACAAGAAGATTCTGCAGGACTGTGGCGTGTTCGAACAGTTCGATGTTCTGAAATGTTCGTGCCACGCCGTATGCGGCCACGCCTGACGGTTTCACCGCAAGCAAATCATGCCCGTAATAGTGGATATTACCCGCAAAGGGATCGTAGAACCGCGAGATCAGGTTGAAGACAGTGGATTTCCCCGCGCCGTTGGGCCCGACGATCGCAAAGACTTCCCCTTCCTCGACCGAAAAAGACAGATCGTTGACCGCCGTCAGTCCACCGAATTTCAGAGTGACGTTTTCGAACTCAAGCAAGCTCATCTCAGGCGCTCCGTCTTGAGATAGGATTTTTGACGTTTGAACATGTCTTTCCGGTAAAACGGAAACAGCTCGAACCACGTCCGGATTTTCAGCCAGCGCCCGTATAGACCCATCGGTTCAAAAAGGATGAAAGCGATCAGGATCATTCCGAAGATGCCAAATTCCAGCCCCGGAATGGCGACGGTGTTGCCACCGAAAAGGGCACCCACGTACTCCTTGGAGATAGATAAGAATTGAGGCAGGAACCCGATTACAATGGCGCCAAGAAACGCGCCGTGAATGGACCCCAGACCGCCGATCACAATCATCATCAGCAACTGGATTGAGATCAGGACGCTGAACGTCTCGTTGTTGAATGCGCCGGAGAACATGCCCATCAGCGCACCCGCCCATCCGCTGACAGCGCAGGACAACGCGAATGAGATCATCTTGGTCCTGGCAATATCCACGCCCATTGCCTGCGCCGATACCTCTGAGTCGCGCACAGCGATAAAGCTACGTCCCAAAGGTGCCCGCAACAGGTTGATGTAGCCAAGCGTCACCAGAACCGCCACGCTTAGGACCAGCCAGAAGAACTGAACCGGGGTTCCCCAGCGGTCGACCAGAAACCCGAATATTTCGACACCGCCCAGATATTTTCCAGCAACGCCCCCCGTGATCGGTTCGGCCAGAACAATGACGTCATCCATCAGGATGGACAGGGCCATTGTGAAGATCGCGAGATAGATGCCGTGCAGCCGCAGGGCCGGGATTGCTACGGTCACGCCAACCAATCCGGTTAGGATGCCGGCCAAGGGAAAGGCGATCAGAAACGGTACGCCCGCTTCCAATAGAATGACATTGGCATAGCACCCAAAGGCCAGAAATGCCGCGTGGCCAAGACTGACCTGACCGGTGTGACCCGTTAAGATCATCAGACCCAGTCCCGCTATGGCCCAGATCAGCACGTTTGTCAGTTCGCCTAGATAGAAATCATCCAGCCACCACGGCGCGGCTGCGACGGCTGCCAGTAAGATCATATACAGGCACAGCTGATAGGTGTCCTTCCAAGGTCGGATATCCTGCATATAGTTGGTTTTGAACACAATCCGCATGACTTAGACCTTCTTGACCCGAACCTGACTGAACAGCCCGTTGGGGCGGAAAATCAACACCGCCAAGAGCAGCGCATAAGGCGCGATCTGACTGTATCCTGCTGCAATGTAACGGCTGGCAAAGGGTTCAATCACCCCAACGATCAGTCCACCCGCGAGGGCACCGGGCAGGCTGCCGAAACCACCAATAACGGCTGCGGCAAAGGCCTTGATGCCAAGCAATCCTGTTGTCGGGTCAACCGAGCCTTTGGCTGCGAACAAGATCCCCGCAATCCCTGCGACAACCCCGGCCAAAGCCCAGATGAAACCCTGTACGCGCTTTACCGGGATGCCCATGTAATATGCTGCCAACTGGTTTTGTGACGCGCCTTGCATCGCCAGGCCCAATTTGGTCCGGCTGAAGAAAACATACAGACCCCAGGTCAGAAGGATGGTAACGACAATAACGGCGACGTCCTCCATCCCCAGCACCAGCCCTCCAAATCGAACTTCTTTGCCTGCCAACGGGTTTTGCAGCGTCTGCGGCTCGTGCCCCCAGATCAGCCCGGCCACAAACCGGATTACGAACCCCAACGCGATGGTCAGAATGACGACGGCTGTTTGGCTTTCCCCAAACAAACGGCGAATGATCAGGCGATCCACCAGGTAACCCAACGCCCCCATGATCCCCAGCGAAATCGGAAGAGCCAACCAGAAAGGCAGGCCCATATATTCGGTATTCGTAAGCCCGATTGTCACAAAGGCGCCCAGCATCATGAAATCGCCCTGCGCGAAATTCACCGCCTCAGTGGCCTTGTAAATCAGAACAAAGCCAAGAGCGATAAGGCCGTAGACACAGCCATTCGCCAGCCCGCTGATCAGCAGCTGCGCGTTATCCAAGTCTGTCCTCCCTTGCCGGTATGTCCGGCGTTATTTGCGCCCCGGACATCCTCCTTCGTCCGGGGCTTTGTTCTACTATGGCGCGATAATGACCTTTCCGTCACTCTTTTTCAGCGCATCCGCCAGATTTGTAACCACATCGCGCAGGCCAAGCCGTTCAGAAACATCCGTTTTCCAGCGACCATCGGCAAATCGGGCCTGTACTTCGGCAACTACCCGCATCTGATCCTCCGGAGGCGTCGAGGTCATCCATTTGGTCAGCCAGAACCCCTCGATCCGCTTGCTCATAAAGATCAATTGGCCCGTCTGCGTAAGCTTTGGTAGTTCGGGGCTAAGCTTGCCGTAAACGACCCACCGTGCACCGTTGGGCATCGCGCAGAAAACCTGCTCGGACATCTGATCCGACACAGCGTCCAGAAAGACACGCGGTTTCAGCTCTTTGCTGATTGCCTGGAACTTCTGCATCATGTCGGGGTCCGAGGAGACTAAAACTTCATGGGCGCCAAGTTCTTTCAGGCTATTTACGGCCTCGGCCCGGCGCACGATGGCGATTGGTTTAAGCCCAAGGTCGCGCCCTAATGAACACATAAGCTTGCCCAACTGGCTGGTGGCAGCTGAGACGACAAAAGCGTCGCCTGCACCGCGCGCGATGTCCACCATCGCCATCGCAGTCATAGGGTTGACGATCTGGGCTGAGCCGTCATCGTCCGAAATATCGGGCCGTAAAGGGATGCACATAAGCGCTTGCGTCACAACATACTCGGCCCATGCCCCGGAACCAGCCGCCACAAAGGCAACCCTTTGACCTTGTAACGCTTCGGCACCTGTGCCGGTGGCTACAACGTCGCCACAGCCTTCAAACCCGGCGGGCGAACCTTTGACTCGTGGCTGACCGTATTCTCCTTTGATAAAGTGGAGGTCGGAGGGGTTTACCGACGATGCCCGCAGCTTGATCAAAACCTGACCGGGTCCGGGTTCGGGCACGGGAAGCTCGGCCTCGGCTAG
Organism: Ruegeria atlantica; assembly: GCF_013032505.1. Taxonomy (GTDB): domain Bacteria; phylum Pseudomonadota; class Alphaproteobacteria; order Rhodobacterales; family Rhodobacteraceae; genus Ruegeria; species Ruegeria atlantica_F. Next base: position 299,360 of record NZ_WQCG01000001.1, on the reverse strand, counting down.
CCAGTCGGCGGCATCTTCAATAACCGGACCCGTGGCCGATCCGGAGTATCCGTCATGGGTTTGAATGACGGCGAACATGGTGCGGGGCAGGGTGGTCATTATTTCTCCTATCTCCGGTCCGGACATGGCACAGAACGGGTCTGTTGCAATCGATGTTGCTTTGGATCTAGGGGCAGCCAAGCAAACGGACGCGGAGAGGTCAATCAGAGTTGCGTCTGACGTTGCGGGAGCGTTCGCGCTGCATGGACAAAGGGCCGCTCAATTCCGAACGGCCCTTGGAATTTATTGTTGTCCGGTCAAAAGCACACGGAGTTCTTCGATCTTCTGAGCAATCAACTCGGGGGATGCTTTGATTTCATCCAGGATACCCAGAGCCTTTGTTTTGAGGTCCTGCGACAACTGGCTATCCTGAACCGAAGTTACCATCGCGTCATAATCAAAATTTTGGACGGACAGTGTACCTTCTTCAATCCAGGAATTCAGCAAGTCTTGTCCCTGATTGGCCAGAGACGCGACTTGATCACTTGCCTGGTTGGCCAGATCAGTGGCCGCCTGTCCGGCTTGCTCGGCCGCTTCGTTGGCCTGGTCTGTGATGGAAGATGCGGCTTCACTTGCCTGCTCGGTCGCGGCTTCTACGGCATCGTTCACAGCTTCACCGGCTTCTTGCGCCGCCGATTGCAGTTGTTCGGCAGGTGTGGGTTCGGGTTGGTTGAGGTAATAGTAAGCTCCGGCGCCAAGTCCGGCGACGATAACAGCCAATACGAGTGTACGCGACATGAGGTTCTCCTTAAAATATGTGCCGCTTAGATGAGGGTAAATTATCAGTGATCAAAGGGGAATTCCCCGAAATTCATTTCAATTCGGGGGTTTGAGCCAGCCAGCGCCGATCTGATGAAACCAGATGGCAATAACACGCCGTCACGTAGATAGCTTTGCCCTAGAGCTTGCTAATTTAATTTAACCTGAAACGTAAATCAGCCGTTCGTGGGAAATTTGACAGCTTTTTCTCGGGTCACGGAAAAGAAAATGCAGATTACTCAGAAGAAAACCCCGCCGAACCGGGCGGCTCTATTGCATTTTCGACGAGTCCGAAGAACCATGTTTATCAAGCGCTTTTGCGAAAGGTTGATTGCGTATCGGCTGAGCAGCAAAGGCTTTACCGCAGCATGCAACAGGCTAAAGCTAAAGGGATACGGGGCGCTTTGAATGGCGATGCCCAAATGCATACACAACTAAAAAATTTAGACGAAAGGTAACAAAAATGGAAAGCTTTGTTGGGCTACTTTTTTTTGTCGTTTTGGCAGTTGCAGTGATCTGGTTATATGTCTTGCCCATCACAATGGCGCAAACCCGCAATCGATCCGGCTTGATCTGGTTTCTGATCGGACTGGTCGGGTCGCCAATACTGGCCATACTTCTGTTACTGGCTTTAGGTGATGCGCCAGAGCATCCGACCGTTTAGCGATGACATAACACCTCTTTTAGTTTCGCCTCAATTCGAAGGCAGTGAAGGGGTCGTGCGGCAGGATAGTAAGTTGTCCGGTTTGTCGAGTGACGACAGTGACGCAATAAATGGATTATTTTGGATTTGGGTAGGTCTGGAAAAACAAAAACAACATGCATCGACCAACCAGAGGGCCGGAATTGCGGTTCGCGGATCTTGTCATTTCTGACCTAAGTCAATGAAAAGACTGGCGGAGAGACAGGGATTCGAACCCTGGGTGGGCTTGCACCCACAACGGTTTTCGAGACCGCCCCGTTCGACCACTCCGGCACCTCTCCGCGGGGGTCTGTGAGGGGGGGATTTAGTGATGAACGCGAAGGGGTGCAAGCAGAAAATTCCCGAAATTAACAAAGCCGGGTTTTTCCGTTGCCTGACGCCGTATTTCCCCTAGGGTCATATGTATGACTTATATTCTGCGCCGCACAATCCTTCCACTTTTCGCCGTCGTTCTGATCGTGACCGCTGGGACTCAGTCCGCACTTGCCGCCGGACGAGACCGGATCGAAGCCTTTTTGACAACCACCGGGTTTGACGTTGCTCTCGAGAGCATCGCGCTAGCATCAGCGTCCGCCCCACAAATGTTGGGAATCGATCCAGACGGGTTCGGATCAGATTGGACGCGCCTAACGGAAGAGGTCTTTGACACCAAGGACATGCATGAGACGGCGGTTTCAATTCTGGAACAGACGCTGACCGATGAGGCGCTGTCTCATGCGGTTGAGTTCTATGCTTCTGATCTTGGGCAAAGGCTGGTTGAGGCCGAGAATGCCTCGCACATGGTCGAAGATGACGACGCAAAGCAGATGGAGGGACAGGAAATCGTCTCGGACCTGATCAAGGAAGGTTCAAAACGGGTCGAGAATCTGAAGCGCATGAACAATGCGATTGATTCCAGTGGGACCGCGTTGCGCGCATTGCAGGAAATTCAAGTGCGCTTTCTTTTGGCCGCCAGCGCCTCGGGTGTGATCGACTTGCAACTGGGCGCGGATGAGCTGCGCTTGATGATGAAGCGCCAAGAAACCGGAATGCGGCAAGCACTACAGCTTTCTGCACTGGCCGGTGCAGCCTACACCTATCAGGATTTCTCGGATTCTGAGGTCATCGCTTATGCCGAAGCGCTGGAACAACCCCTGATGCAAGAAGTTTATGAGCTATTGAATGCAATCCAGTACGAAATCATGGCCATGAAATTTGAAGATCTGGCTGCGCGGATGGCGGAACTGCATCCGGCCCAGGATATCTGATGCGCCTTATCGCTGCCTGCTTCGTCATTGTCCTTTACTCCGCACCGCTGGCCGCGTCTGAGAGGGTGGAACGCCTAATGCAGGCTGTTCAACTGCAACGGGTTGTCGACATCCTGCGCGACGAGGGCTTAACGCAGGCAGCAAGTCTGAACGAAACGTTTCTGGGCGGGAACGGAGGGCCGCTTTTCGAAGATCAGGTGGACGCAATCTACGATACAGATTGGATGCAGGATCAAATTTCTCAGGTCTTTGAATCCAGCCTGACAGGCAGTCAACTGGATCGTGCGATCCTTTTCTTCGAAAGTGATGTCGGTCAGACCATCATCACGCTGGAAAATTCGGCCAGAGAAGCTTTCGCGGATGAGACCATCAAGGACATGGCGCGCGAGAACTACCTGAATGGAGGAGGCGGCACCCAGCTTTATCGGCTTGTTGGCGAGTATATCGAAGTCAATGATCTGATCGAAAGGAATGTTCAAAGCTCGCTTAGCTCGGACTACAGTTTCTTTCGTGGGCTCAGTGAACACGCCGGAACCAGCTCAGAAGATATTCTGGCGCAGCTCTTATCGGACAAGGACAGTATTACTGAGGAAAACCGTATCTGGTTGTATTCCTTCCTTCTGGTGGCCTATCAGCCGCTGGATGAGGCTCAGATGCGCGAGAACATCGCCTTTTCCCGTACTGAGACGGGGCGCGCCGTAAACGAAGCCTTTTTCGAGGGATTCGATTTGATGTATGATCAGATCTATTTCCAATTGGGGCAGGCGGTTTCGCGGGCGCTAAGCGCATCGGATCTTTGACCCTGTTTTTGATGTTGACTTTCTCAGCCAATCTATGGATAAGCGCGCATCCCGGCCGGTATTCCGCGCCGGGTATCGTTATTATTTGACCCTTAGGAAACTCTAAAGGTCATTCACACAGCCCGAAAAGGGCGCGCTGTTCGAGGTGGCGAAAGCCAGCAACACCCAGTCGGGGACCACAGAACGCGATCAGACAAAGGAAAGACGCATGTTTGCGGTCCTCAAGACTGGCGGCAAGCAGTACAAGGTTCAGGCGGGCGACGTGCTCCGTGTTGAAAAGCTGGCTGCCGACGCAGGTGAAAAAGTTCAATTTAACGATGTTCTGATGCTGGGCGGTGACGCTCCGGTTGTTGGTGCACCGTTCGTCGATGGTGCAGGCGTACAAGCCGAAGTGATCGAACAGATCAAAGGTGACAAGGTCATCAAGTTCGTAAAGCGCCGTCGTAAGCACAGCTCGAAGCGTACCGTTGGCCACCGTCAGAAGCTGACTCTAGTCAAGATCACCGACATCCTGTCGTCGGGCGCTGACAAGTCGGGCATCAAAGCTGCAACCGGTTCGGCACCGGCTGGCGAAGCTGCTCCGGCGGCGAAAAAGCCTGCTAAGAAAGCTGAAGCCAAAGCAGAGGCACCCGCCGCTGCTGCTGCCGCTGACGATCTGACCAAGCTGAACGGTGTCGGCCCAGCCGCTGCCAAGAAGCTGGCAGAAGCCGGTATCGAGAGCTTTGCTGCTCTGGCCGCCTTGTCGGACGAACAGATTGCTGCTATCGAAACGGTCAAAGTGAAACCCGAGTGGGTTGAGCAGGCCAAAGAGTTGGCCAAAGGCTAAGGAGAGAGAGAATGGCACATAAAAAAGCTGGCGGTTCCTCCCGTAACGGTCGCGACTCAGCTGGTCGCCGCCTTGGCGTGAAACTGTATGGTGGTCAGGCCGCCATTTCGGGCAACATCATCGTGCGTCAGCGCGGCACCAAGTTCTGGCCGGGCGAAGGCGTAGGCATGGGCAAAGATCACACAATCTTTGCTACTGTTGATGGCGCTGTGAAGTTCCACAAAGGCCTCAAAAACCGCACCTTTATTTCGGTCCTGCCAGTGGCGGAGGCCGCAGAGTAAGCCGAAACCCAGAAGGTTTAAGAAAATTTCATGGGGGACCGGCACAAAGTGCCGGTCCCCTTTCTCGTTTTCAGGAGCGGTCCCATGACCGAAGTGATAATTACAAGACGTCTGACATTGCGCCGTTTTCGGCGTGAGGATGCGTCGCGTCTGGTCACGCTCCTGAACGACATTGACGTGGTGCGTTGGCTTACGGTCGTTCCTCACCCCTATGAAACCGAACATTCCGCCGAATTTGTCGGCTCGATGGCCACAGAGCATGATGCCTTTGCTATCACCCGGGAGGACGCCCTCATTGGTTGCATCTCGACCGGATCTCAGCTGGGTTATTGGATTGCGAAATCGTCTTGGGGGCATGGCTATGTGACAGAAGCCGCCCGCGCGATGATCTCAAGGTTCTTTCGATCTGATCGGCAGGAACTTACCTCTGGTTATCATCTGGGCAACGAACGGTCCAAAGCGGTCTTGTCAAAACTTGGGTTCAAACCGGATGGGCAACACCGTGCGACGGTACGTTCGACCAACGAAGATGTGACTGTTCAGGACGTTTTGCTGCGTCGTGCGGACTGGGAGGCGATGGAATGACCGTTGCCACCACCAGTTTCCTGATCTTCGCAGCCTCTCAGGTCGGAACGCCGGGGCCCGCCAACATGGTCCTGTTGGGGACGGGCGCGCGTTATGGGTTTCGTGCCGCATTGCCGTTCGTGGCTGGTGTGATCATGGGTAAACAGCTGATCATCTGGCCCGTTGGCTTTGGTCTGTTGCAACTCGCGGATCAGGCCCCAATGGTCTTTACCGTGCTGAAATACGCCTCGGCGGCATATATCTGCTGGTTGGCCTGGAAAATCGCGAACCTGCGGTTGTCGCGCACCGATACCACCGGAGAGGTGCCCGGTTTTTGGGCGGGGTTGATCGTTCACCCTCTTAATCCAAAGGCTTGGGCCATGATCATTGCCGGATTTACCGGGTTTGTTGCGGCTGGCACGTCCAGCTTTAACGCAACATTCACGATCGCTCTCTGTTTGTTGCTTTGCCAGGTAGTTTTACATCCGATTTGGACATTTGCCGGAGATAGAATTGCCCACGTGGTTGAAGGTCGGCCCGTGGAAAAATATCTGATGTGGACGTTAGCCAGTCTCACTGTTGCGTCCGTACTTTTTGTGTTGTTCGGAGGAGGAACGCACTCATGAAACTTGAGACAATAATAAACCAGCCGGTCATCGAAACCGAGCGGTTCGATCTGCGCCCACTGCGTCGTTCGGATATGGGTCTCATCGAGCATTATGCAGGTGATGAACGGGTTGCGCGTATGACCACGTCGATCCCACATCCGCTGCCGCCGGGTTCCGTCGAGGCGTTTATTGCGCGCTCGATGTCCGAGGAACGGGCAGAGGATGTGTGGGCGCTGGATGCTACAAAAGATGACGGCCCGGAGCTGATCGGTCTGATCTCATTGGAAAAACTAGATCGCAATCAGTCCGAGGTCGGCTACTGGGTCGCTCCGGTCTATTGGAACACCGGTGTCGCATCACTGGCGGTCGAGGCATTGGTTCTGGCCAACCCGTTGGAAAACGCGACGATGTTTGCCAGCGTGTTTCAGGACAATCCGGCCTCGGCCCGTGTGCTGACCCATTGCGGTTTTCAATATCTGGGTGATGCCGAAAGTTATTCGGTGGCGCGCGATGCAAATGTGCCCACCTGGACTTACAGTAAAAAACTCTGACTTGTGGCCGATGGGGCCTTTGCATTAGGGGACAGTCATGAAATTTCTCGATCTTGCAAAGGTCTACATCCGGTCCGGGGCCGGCGGTGGCGGGTGCGTCAGCTTTCGACGCGAAAAATACATTGAATACGGCGGTCCCGATGGTGGTGACGGCGGTAAAGGCGGCTCTGTCTGGGCCGAGGTTGTGGACGGGCTGAACACCCTGATCGACTTCCGCTATCAGCAGCATTTCTTTGCCAAGAACGGTCAGCCCGGTCGTGGTCAACAGCGTACAGGAAAAGATGGTGACGATATCATCCTACGCGTGCCGGTTGGAACCGAGATTTTGGATGAGGACGAAGAGACCGTCATCTGTGATCTGACCGAAGTCGGTCAACGAGTCCTGCTGGCCAAAGGTGGCAATGGTGGCTTTGGCAACCTGCACTTCAAATCAGCTACAAACCAGGCGCCGCGCCGCGCCAATCCGGGGCAGGCGGGGATTGATCGCACCATATGGCTGCGGCTGAAACTTATCGCTGACGTGGGTTTGCTCGGCATGCCCAATGCGGGCAAGTCGACCTTTCTGGCAGCAACATCGAACGCCCGCCCCAAGATCGCTGACTATCCGTTTACAACGCTGCACCCGAATTTGGGTGTTGTGGGTGTCGACAATGTAGAATTCGTCGTCGCGGACATTCCCGGCCTTATCGAAGGCGCGCACGAAGGCCGTGGGATCGGTGATCGGTTCCTTGGCCACGTCGAACGCTGTGCAGTTCTGTTGCATCTGGTCGATGGAACTTCGGAAACCGTGGCCGAGGATTACCGGACGATCATTCATGAACTGGAAGCCTATGGCGGCGAGCTTGCGGAAAAGCCGCGGATTACGGTCCTGAACAAAGTCGATGCGCTGGACGAAGAGGAACTGGCGCTGCAAAAGGCTGAGCTGGAAGAGGCGGTCGGCGGTCCCGTGATGACCATGTCTGGTGTGGCACATTTGGGGGTAACTGAGGTTCTGCGCGCCTTGCGTGCGCAGATCGATGAGAACCGTCTTCGCCTAAAACCCGTTGAGGAGACGAAGTCTTGGCAACCCTGACTGCAGCACGCCGACTTGTTGTCAAAATCGGGTCCGCGTTACTGGTGGACCGCGACACGGGTTTATTGCGGTCGGATTGGTTGCACTCGCTGGCGCAAGATGTTTCGTGGCTCAAAGGGCAGGGGACGGATGTTATCCTGGTGTCCTCCGGTTCAATTGCCTTGGGACGAGGTGTCTTAGGCTTGCCGATGGTGGATTTGCCATTAGAGCAATCCCAAGCCGCAGCCGCTGTGGGCCAGATTCGACTGGCGCGGGCGTATGAAGAGGCACTGACTCCTCACACCATCACAACCGCGCAGGTTTTGGTCACGCTGGAAGATAGCGAAGATAGGCGGCGGTATCTTAACTCGCGCGCGACGCTGGAGACTTTGCTAAGTTTGGGCGTGGTTCCGATTGTAAATGAAAACGATACGGTGGCCACAGATGAGATTCGGTATGGCGACAACGATCGCCTCGCGGCGCAGATCGCCGTGACCGTGGGGGCCGACCAATTAATCTTGTTGTCGGATGTCGACGGGTTCTACACCGGAAACCCGAATAAAGACGGCGACGCCAAGCGTTTTGATGTGATTGAGACCATTACGCAAGAGATCGAAGAGATGGCGGGTGATGCTGGTTCCGGTCTGTCCAAGGGTGGTATGAAAACCAAACTGTTGGCCGCAAAGATGGCCACTGCCGCGGGTTGCGATATGGCGATCACCGAAGGTTCGACCATAAACCCCCTGAAATCGCTTGAAGATGGCGCCAATTGCACCTGGTTCACGGCAACTCTGGATCCGCATGCCGCGCGTAAGCGTTGGATTTCGGCCATGAAACCACGTGGAGAAATTGTGGTAGACGCGGGGGCCGCCAAAGCGTTGGACAACGGCAAAAGCCTGCTGCCTGCTGGCATCGTTGAGGTGACCGGCGATTTTGGGCGCGGGGATCCGGTGGCCATCATGGACCCTCAAGCCCGGCGTTTGGCGCAAGGCCTAAGCCGCTATACCGCGCAAGAGGCGGATGCGATCAAGGGGCGCAAATCCTCGGAAATCGAGGCGACATTGGGGTACCCGGGCCGGGCCGTCCTTATCCACCGTGATGATTTGGCGCTTTAATTGCGCGATGATAGAAGCAAAAGACCGACCGAAAGGCATCTGAGATGAAGGATTTCGACAACATTCCCGCCCTGATGGCCGATCTTGGAAAACGTGCCAAGGCGGCCTCGGCCGATCTGGCCTTTGCCAGTGCCGAGCGTAAACACGCAGCCCTGATTGCGGCCGCGGATGCGGTCTGGGCAAGACGCGCAGATATCATCGAGGCCAACAAAAAGGACCTGGAGTTTGGTCGCGAAAAGGGCTTGAGCCCAGCAATGATGGATCGCCTGATGCTGGACGAGGCGCGTGTTCAAGGCATGGTCGATGGGCTGCGCACGGTCGCGGATCAGGCCGATCCGGTGGGTGAGGTTCTGACCGAATGGGATATGGCCTCGGGCTTGAACATCCAACGGGTACGCACGCCGCTGGGCGTTATCGGTGTGATTTACGAAAGCCGCCCGAACGTCACAGCTGATGCTGGCGCACTATGCCTGAAGTCGGGCAATGCGGTTATTCTGCGCGGTGGTTCTGAAAGCTTCCATTCCTCCACAGCCATTCACGCTTGTCTGGTCGAAGGGCTGAAGGCGGCCAACCTGCCCGAAGACGCCATCCAGCTGGTACCCACGCGCGACCGCGCCGCCGTGCAAGAATTGCTGACCATGACCGATTGCGTAGACGTAATCGTTCCGCGCGGTGGCAAAGGTCTGGTGGGGCTAGTACAGCGAGAGGCGAGGGTGCCTGTATTTGCTCATCTGGAAGGCATCGTGCACATCTACATCGACAAAGCCGCGGATCCGCAAAAAACCCTTGATGTCGTACTGAATGCGAAAACCCGGCGTACCGGAATTTGTGGTGCGGCCGAATGTCTTCTGATCCATCAGGATGTAGCTGAAACACTTGGTCGGGATATCATTTCCGCCTTACTGGCTGCAGGTGTCGAGATCCACGCCGAAGGTGCTTTGGCCGTGGACGGCACCATCGAAGCCACTGAAAACGACTGGGGTAAGGAATTCCTCGACAGCATCATCGCGGCCAAACCGGTCGCAGACATTGACGCGGCCATCGCACACATCCGTCAGTTTGGCTCTAACCATACCGATTGCATCATGACAGAGGATGCAGACGCCGCGGCCCGGTTCTTTGAGCGCCTCGACAGTGCGATTCTGATGCACAACGCCTCGACCCAGTTTGCCGATGGTGGTGAATTTGGGATGGGAGCTGAGATTGGCATCGCGACCGGCAAGATGCATGCGCGCGGCCCGGTCGGGGCCGCTCAACTGACCAGTTTCAAATATCTGGTGCGTGGTAACGGGACGGTGCGCTCTTAAAACCGGATCGCGACGCGGGTTGAGGTGGTTTCCGCCGCAACCCGCCGTCCCATGGATACTGCTGTCTGAGGCAGTAGCGCGAACTGCACATGTGCCGGTGTCACCGCGTTGGCAAACTGGCCTTTGGGCAGGTTTTTCCAAAGATCAGCGTCAATTTTCAACTTGTCCGCGACCCCCGTCACCGTCCAACCGCCGCCGTAGTTTTCCACTGAGACGTCACCACCCATCGGCATTGCGCTTTCGCAACACATTAGGGCCAGAAAGGCGAGTTTGATCTGATTGCGAGGCATGGCGTCGGTAATGTGCCAGTTGACACGCACGCGGCCAACGCTTTCGACATCTTTCAACAGCTCTGTAACCTCTGTCCTCCCCAATGGCTGATCGCTGGCCGAGCCAAAAGCCACGCGAAAGAACCGTATCCTTGCTCCGGCGCTTCCGACGCTGCCCGAAATCAGCTCCATTTCGGGTCCATGTACAGCACCAACCATTTCGAGCAATTCCAGGCCATTGGTAATTGCACCAATGGGGCTGATCAGATCGTGACAAATCCGCGACCCGATCAACTCGGCCAGATTGACGTTGGTGTCGCCCATGCGTACCTCTCCTGTTGTATCTGCCGCCGGACCGGAGCCCGATCATGACAGACCTCAATGCCATTCTTGCACCGGGCATGTATGTCCGCCACCCCGATTTCCCCGACTGGGGCGTCGGACAGGTGCAGTCCAACATCGGCGGCAAAGTCACCGTGAATTTCCGCGATCAGGGAAAAGTGGTAATAGACGGAACCCGCATTGCCCTGACGCCCGTCTTTGATCTGTGAAACTGGTTTAAGAATGGTTAACAACCGGCAATCGCAACGCTGGTTGCCATTCGACTGATAACTGGGGTATCAGCGCGCAAACAAAAGCGGAAACCCCGATGCCGGATTCAGGCCCTTCTTTCACTGTAAAACTCGCCGACTCCGAGGCCGAGTTGCGCGCTGCTCAGCGGCTGCGTTATGACGTGTTTGTCCGTGAATTGGGCGGCGGTGGCGAGATGGTGGACCACGAGGCAGGATTGGAGCAAGATCGCTTTGATCCTTTCTTTGACCACATGTTGGCCTATGATGACGCGACCGGCGAAGTTGTGGGTGTTTACAGACTGTTACCCGGTGAACGTGCAGCGGAACTTGGGCAGTTTTATTCCGAGGATGAATACGACCTGACCGTTTTGAAACAAAGCGGTCGCAAGCTATTGGAGCTTGGACGGTCCTGCCTTCACCCCGATTACCGCGGTGGGACGGCGATGTATCATCTGTGGAACGGATTGGCCGGATATGTGAACGAACGCGAGATCGAAGTTCTGTTTGGCGTCGCCAGTTTTCACGGTATCGATGTTCAGGAACTAGCGCAGCCATTATCGATGTTGCACCACAATCATTTGGCGCCGCCGGACTTGCGGGTTCGGGCACAACCGGCTGTCTTTCAAAGTATGGATCTGGTCGCACCTGAGGCGTTGGATCGCCGTGCGGCTATGGTGCAGGTTCCCTCACTGATCAAAGCCTATCTGCGGCTGGGCGGTTTTGTGGGTGAGGGGGCGTTTATCGACCATGCGTTCAACACGACCGATGTTTGCCTGGTTCTGGACACGGAACGGATGAACGAACGCCAGCGGCGTATCTATGGCGGAGCCTGATCCGGTGAATGACGCTCTTTGGAATAGCGACGACGCGCCGGATCCAATCGAATTGGGTGTCCTAGGCTGGATGCTGGTGATCCTACGCGGGCTCCCAGTGGCAATTTTGGTCTTTGGCGGACTGCTTGTCTTGTTGACAGTTCGCCTGATTGAACGCCCGATGTTCGGGCTGCGTCGGCCGATCACCCCGTTCATAGTGCAGTTTGTCTGCCGCAGCGCGCTCCGTCTTCTTGGCATCGGTTTTTGCTGTTCTGGCGAATTGATGCGCGAACGCGGCGCGGTGGTCGCAAACCATACCTCATGGCTGGATATCTTTGCGCTGAACGCCCGAAAGCGGGTGTACTTCGTGTCCAAGGCCGAGGTGGCTAAATGGCCAGGTATTGGTTGGTTGGCCCGTGCAACGGGTACGGTGTTCATCGAACGTGACCGAAAGAAAGCCCGCGAACAGACGCAGATCTTTGAAGAGCGGCTGAAAGTCGGGCATAAGCTGTTGTTCTTTCCGGAAGGCACTTCGACCGACGGACTTCGTGTTTTGCCATTCAAAACAACGCTTTTTGCCGCGTTCTTTTCAGAAGAGCTGCAGGAGTTCATGTACGTTCAACCGGTCTCGGTGATCTTTCACGCGCCTGCCGGACAGCCGGACAGGTTTTATGGCTGGTGGGGCGACATGGATTTCGCCCCACATCTGCTTAAGACCCTGGGTGCGCGTCGACAGGGATCGGTCGAGTTGATCTACCATACACCAGCGAAGGTCAGCGACTTTGCTGACCGCAAGGCACTGGCAGCGCATTGCGAAGAGGCGGTGCGTCACGCACATGCATTGGCACGGCTTGAAAAATAAGGGCGAAATGCCCTTGCACTGCATCAAAACCTGCCGTATACGCGCGCCATTCAAACCCGCAGGCGGGGTTTGGGCTTTGTAGGGGAGACATCCCTATCTGGCCCGCCGGTTGGAGCATCCGCTTCTTTCACCCCCGCCGAGGCGTAAACCGGAAAAGGAAAATAGCATGGCTCTTCCCGAGTTCACCATGCGTCAGCTGCTGGAAGCTGGCGTTCACTTTGGTCACCAGACACAGCGTTGGAATCCCCGCATGGGCCCGTTCATCTACGGCTCGCGCAATGGTATCCACATCATGGACCTGACCCAGACAGTTCCGATGCTGGACCAAGCTCTGCAGGCCGTTCGTGACACCGTTGCAAAAGGTGGCCGCGTTCTGTTCGTTGGCACCAAGCGTCAGGCAGCTCAGCCGATCGCAGAAGCTGCTGAAAAGTCGGCTCAGTACTACATGAACCACCGCTGGCTGGGTGGCACGTTGACCAACTGGAAAACCGTTTCCCAGTCGATCAACCGTTTGAACCAGATCGACGAAGCAATGGAATCTGGCGCCGAAGGCCTGACCAAGAAAGAGCGTCTGGGCATGGAACGTGACCAGGGCAAACTGCAGGCATCGCTGGGCGGTATCCGCGAGATGGGCGGCGTTCCTGATCTGCTGTTCGTCATCGACGTTAAGAAAGAAGCACTGGCCATCGCCGAAGCCAACAAACTGGGTATCCCGGTTGTGGCTGTTGTCGACACCAACTGCTCGCCCGACGGCGTTGACTACATCATCCCCGGCAACGACGACGCAGCGCGCGCAATCGCTCTGTACTGTGATCTGGTTGCTCGTGCAGCTCTGGACGGCATGACCGCTCAGATGGGTGCCGCAGGTGTTGACCTGGGTGCATTCGAAGAAGCACCGGTTGAAGAAGTCGTTGCGGAAGAGGCACCTGTTGCTGAAGAAGCCGCGCCGGAAGCCAAAGCCGAAGCGTAAGCTGCCCGTCACGTTATTGACATATGGGGCAGGGTAGACCTGCCCCAATTCCGTTTGAATTGAGGAGAGCCAAAAGATGGCAATCACAGCAGCAATGGTTAAAGAACTGCGCGACTCGACCGGCGCAGGCATGATGGACGCAAAAAAAGCGCTGACCGAAACCGGCGGCAACATGGACGAAGCCGTTGACTGGCTGCGTACCAAAGGTCTGGCGAAGGCGGCTAAGAAATCCGGCCGTACCGCAGCTGAAGGTCTGGTTGCAGTACACGTCAACGGCGGCAACGGTGTTGCTGTTGAAGTGAACTCGGAAACTGACTTCGTCGCGAAAAACGCTGACTTCCAAGAAATGGTTGGCAAGATTGCCTACGCCGCCGAGGGCGTCGACAATGTCGAAGCTTTGCTAGCAGCTGATCTGGGCGGTAAAAGCGTTGCAGACACTCTGACCGACAAGATCGCCACCATTGGCGAAAACATGTCGGTGCGTCGCATGGCCAAACTGTCGGGCGACACTGTTGTGTCCTACGTCCACAACGCGGCTACCAACGGCATGGGCAAAATCGGTGTTCTGGTTGCATTGTCCGGTGGTGACGAAGCGATTGGCAAGCAGGTTGCGATGCATATCGCAGCTGTGAACCCAGCGGCTTTGTCTGAGGCCGACATGGATCCGGCTGTTGTCGAGAAAGAAAAGCAGGTTCAGATGGACATCGCCCGCGAATCCGGCAAGCCGGAGCAGGTGATCGAAAAGATGATCGAAGGCCGTATGAAGAAATTCGTGGCTGAAGCGACCCTGTTGAACCAGTCTTTTGTTGTGAACCCTGACCTGACCGTTGAAGCAGCGGCCAAAGAAGCGGGCGCAACCATCACCGGCTTCATTCGTCTTGAAGTTGGCGAAGGCATCGTGGTCGAAAAAGAAGACTTCGCAGCCGAAGTTGCCAAAGCCGCACAAGGCTAAGTCTGGCAGAGGTCCTTAGATGGGCCTCACCCTGAACAAGATAGAAACCGGCTACCATTTTGGTAGTCGGTTTTTTTGCGCCAATCAGCGCATGAACTGAATCTCATACAAAAAAGGAAGGATTGAGGGGCCCCGCAGATGGGGATGGTCGAGGCCCCCCAAAATTCCGACTAAGAGACGCGTACAAATAGACGCCTTTACGTCAGAGCGACCGGAGAGCTTTGGTATTGCAAAGATCCGATCAAAACGTTCCCAGGCTAAAGCCACCACTCACGGAACGATATCACTGTGCAACTAGGGCTCAGATTCGGGAAGTCATGATTTCCTTACCCTACGTAAATTGACGCAATTTAGCGTCAATTCAGACACATCATGCTTCCATGATGAACATCTGATTTTGCAAGGATGCCTTGAGTACTGCTTGTGCTGTTGTCTCAACTGACAGAGACTCACGAGCGAGCCTCAAATGCTTCTCAACGGTTGCTGACGTCAGCCCCATCAAAAGCGCAATGTCCTGTGTCGTTTTGCCGTCGCCAACCCATTCCAACGCCTCGCGCTGACGCTTGGTCAGTGCACGATTAGGGGTGTTGTAGGGCAGGGTGAGAATCTTCAGATGCGCGACATTGTTCATCAACAGAATGTCATCGCCATGCTCCGCCCAGATTTCGTCGACCTCATCCTGACCCACGGCCCCACCCGCCGAAAGAGAGATCGCGCCTTTGGACCGCATCGAAACCGAGGTGAAACTTACGGTGTATCCAGCCACAACACCCTTTGATCGATTGAACTCATATACCTGACGCTCTTCGGCGGTCATCGTGCCATCGGAGTTCATATCCTGGATCAGTTTCCAACTGGCCGCGCCTTCGTTATGCAGAGCCCATTTCAGCATGGGCGCATGAAAGTACAGCCCGTCCCGCACGAACCCGTCAATGTATTCTTTGCCGTGGTTTGTCAGGATGGTGAAATCTTCGGGGTCACCCAAAGACGTCTCGGTCCTATAGCGTGTGTAGCCGTACAGAAGGCGGTCAAAACCAAACTCGGCCATCTGGCGGCAGTGAGCGTCCCA
This sequence comes from Ruegeria atlantica, assembly GCF_013032505.1. Lineage (GTDB taxonomy): Bacteria > Pseudomonadota > Alphaproteobacteria > Rhodobacterales > Rhodobacteraceae > Ruegeria > Ruegeria atlantica_F. Next base: position 284,003 of record NZ_WQCG01000001.1, on the reverse strand, counting down.
AAGCTCTTCCAGAGTTTTGACGTAGCTGAGGAAATTTAGGTATTCGCCCAGCTTCATGCAGCCCCCTCATTTTTCAAATGCGCCGACAACGCGTCCAACGCCATCACATAGCCTAGAAGGCCAAAACCGCAAATCTGACCCACCGCAACGGAGGCCACATAGGACTTGTGCCGAAATGGTTCGCGCGCGTGTATGTTCGACAGATGGACCTCGACAACCGGCAATTCGACCGAGGAAATCGCGTCCATCAAAGCGATGGATGTGTGAGTATACGCTCCGGCGTTCAGCACGATCCCGTCTTGCGTGCCTTTGGCTGCGTGGATCGCGTCAATCAACACGCCTTCGTGGTTGGATTGCTGGTGCGATACCTCCAACTCGATTGACGCGCCGTGTTTTACACAGGTTTCTTCAACCATTTTCAGTGTTGTACGGCCATAAACCTCGGGTTGTCGTGTGCCCAGCAAGTTCAGGTTCGGACCGTTCAAAATCAGAACTTTATGCATTCGTTCTCCGTCCCATTACTGGTTGATAAACTTGAATAGGTATGGATGTCCACCAACCCGCGCACTCATCAGGCGAGTAGCGTGTCTCACATACCATCACATCTTGAACTGTGCATTGGTGAGCAGTCAGGTTTCAGGCATCGTGACCACAACCTTACCAAGAACCGAACGGCCCTTCAGTAAGACTAGGGCCTCGCGGGCATCCTCCAAAGAATACCGCGCACTGATTTGCGGCTTTATCTGAGATTTTGCGTATAAGTCGAATAATTCGCTAACATTTTCGGTATGGCCTTTGGGATCACGATAGACCGAAGCCCCCCAAAACACGCCAACGACCTGGCAGCCTTTCAACAATGGTAGATTGAGTGGAATCTTGGGAATACCAGCTGGAAACCCGACAACAAGAAACCTGCCATTCCACGCCATGCTGCGCAGCGCAGGTTCGGCGTATTCCCCACCCACGGCGTCATAGACGACATCTACGCCATTCGCACCTGCTACGGACTTGATTTCTTTTGAAAAAGCCTTTTGAGCGTCGCGATCCATCTGACGGGAGTACACAATAGCCTCATCCGCCCCGATTTGACGGCAAAAATCCGCTTTTTCTGATGAGGATACCGCCGCGATGACGCGGGCTCCCATTGTTTTGCCCAACTCAATAGCAGCGCTTCCGACGCCACCGGCCGCTCCCAACACCAATAGTGTTTCGCCAGGTTGCAAAGCAGCGCGATCTTTCAGAGCGTGGTAGGACGTACCGTAGGTGAATATGAAACACGCGGCGTCATCAAAGGGCATCGTGTCCGGGAATTTGACCGCTACGGCGGCTTTGACAGTCAATTGGGTGGCAAATCCGCCATATCCGGTCAATGCCAGAACCCGGTCGCCAACCTCGAACCCGGTGACACCTTCGCCAATTCCCAAAACTTCGCCCGCGATTTCCCCGCCCGGAGCGAACGGTCTGGGTGGCTTGATCTGATACAGGTCCTGGATCATCAACGTATCGGGAAAATTAACCCCGGCGGCTTTGACCCGCACAAGCAATTCACCCTTGCCGGGCACTGGGTCGGGCAGGGTGGTAAGCTCCAATGTTTCCGGTCCGCCCGGAGCGACGCTGAGTAACGCTTGCATAATAGCTGTGTTGTCCTTGTTATTCGGTTGGGAGGAACTTTGGCGCAGCGTTGGATGTTGTCAAGAATTCCGCTGGGTGCAAGTTTCGCCGGCAACCGCAACTTGTGCCAGCAATCAAAACCGAGGAGCAGACCATGACCCCTGAAACATTATTTTCTCTGCAGGGAAAATCCGCGCTGGTAACGGGCGGTGCAACCGGTATCGGCCGGATGGCAGCGGAAGCGCTGGTAAGGGCAGGGGCACGGGTGCTGATTGCATCGCGTAAGGGTGACGCCTGTGAGGCCGTCGCAGCCGAGCTGAATGCACTGGATGCGCCGGGCAGCGCGGAAGGTTTCAGTGGCGATGTCGGGACCGAGGAAGGTGTTCAGGCCATGTTGAGTGAGGTCAAAAACCGTACAGAGACCCTTGATATCCTTATGAATAATGCAGGCATCTCGTGGGGTTCACCGCTCGGGCAGTTTCCCCATCATGCGTGGGAAAAGGTTAACTCTGTCAATGTTGCAGGTCTGTTTGAACTGACACAACGCTTGTTGCCGATGCTGATAAAATCCGGAACACCTGAAGATCCGTCGCGCGTCATCAATGTTGGATCGGTTATGGGTGAAGTGCCGATGGGTGACGGCGCATACAGCTATTCCGCGTCCAAAGCTGCAGTGCTGCACCTGACGAAAATTCTGGCCAAGGAATTGTCGCCATACCACGTCACCGTCAACGCGCTTGCGCCTGGGCCGTTTGTGTCGCGTATGACAGCATTTGCTACGGCGGATGAGGGAACGCGCGAAAAAGTTGGCAAGACTGTCCCGCTGGGCCGTGTTGGTCGCGACGAGGATATCGCCGGGTGTATGCTGTTCCTGTGCGGGCGTGGCGGCAGCTACGTGACCGGTGCTGTGATCCCGGTATCCGGAGGCCTAAACGTGGTTACAGCCGGCAACCTCTTTGAAGCGGCGCTATAAAGTACAGGACATAGTTGTTTGAAATGAAATCGAAATCACAACTCGATCTGACGTCTCTAAATACGTACCTGAGCGCAAATCTAGATGGCTATCAGGGCCCGTTAGAGGCGACGAAGTTCGACATAGGGCAATCCAACCCAACGTTCGAACTGCGCACGCCGTCCAAGTCTTACGTGCTACGCCGAAAACCGCCGGGCGTGTTGCTGAAATCAGCCCACGCTGTAGAACGGGAATTTCGCGTACAGCGAGCGCTGACGGACAGCGCGGTTCCAGTCCCCCAGATGATGCTGTTGTGTGAGGATGATGCCGTCATCGGGTCAGCGTTCTATATCATGGAACGCCTACAGGGACGGGTGTTCCTTGAACCCACGATGGACGAAAGCGACAACGCCACCCGTACTGGTGTCTTCGACGAAATGAACCGCGTGTTGGCTGAGTTGCATGAGATCGACATCGACGCAGTGGGACTGTCAGACTATGGCCCTCCGGGCAATTATTTTGAGCGCCAAATTGCCCGATGGACCAAGCAATACCGCGCGTCCGAGACATCGACGGTCCCTGAGATGGATACCCTTATTTCCGCGCTCGAGTCATCTGTTCCAGACGATGATGGTCAGCGAACTCTGGTACATGGCGACTATCGCATCGACAATCTGATGTTCGAGCATAACGGATCGCGCTGTATCGGTGTCCTGGATTGGGAACTATCGACGATCGGACACCCAAACGCAGATTTGGCCGCTGTTATCATGCAGTGGCAATTGCCGCCTGGTAAAGAGGGGCGCGGTCTGGCTGGCATCAACCGCCGGGCACTGGGAATTCCATCAGATCAAGAGTTTATCGGGCAGTATTGCCAACGCCGTGGTCTCCCCAACATCGAAAACTTCGGGTTTTATCTGGCGTTCAATTTCTTCCGAATGGCTGGAATTCTACAGGGTGTTTACAAGCGCGCATTGGATGGTAACGCCTCTGACCCTAAACGCGCGCAGGTATTCGGGGCTTATGTTCCGTTATTCGCTAAGCACGGTCTTGCGGCGCTTGAATCGTAAGTCTCCTGTCAGACGGTCGACTTAGAAAGCTCTAGCTCCATATTGCCTAGGCTGTTCTTGCCAAAAAACATCTCGGGGCCCACGAACATCGTGGGCACCCCAAACGCGCCACGCTTTACGGCTGCTTTGGATTGTTCCTTCAGCTGCTGTTTCACCTCGGCACCCGTCATGGCCTCGCGGATCTTTCGTGTAGGAAGACTGTTTTCCTGCAGAATATCCATCAGCACACCCAGTTCATCGACCTTTTGACCGTGTACCCAAATCGCATCAAAAATTGCGCTTATATATTTGGCTTCCCACGATTTTCCCGAGGCGAACACAGCACCTCGCATGGCGAATTTAGTGTTCACCGGGAAATGTGGGCTCATATGAAAGTTAATACTGCGTCTGCGGGCAAATCGATGAAGGTCATGGGTCAGATAGGCTGACTTCTGGCGGTTTTCCGAGAACGCCTCGAACGGATTTTGATTATGCGTCGCCTTGAATATCGTGGGCAGCAGCACAGGAACATGGCTCACTTGCATACCGTGCCGTTCCGCCAATTCGGGCAAAACCTTATGGGCCAAAAATGCGTTAGGGCTGCAGAAATCGAAAATGAAATCTATGGTCTGCGTCATTGTCTAACTCCGAAACGAGAATCTTTGAAACGAACTCTGAACCACCGGACGAATCTGTAACGTGCCCAGTGTACAGGCGTGACGACCGACGCGCACGAGCAGTTGATCGCGGTGCGAAAAATCTGGAATTCCTCTGTTAATTCAGTGTGTCACCGGTCAAGATTATCGAGACCGATCGAGGAGGTTCAAAATCCCATGTGCAGCCAGACGACTCTAGATACTGCCCGACTGAACCGCATAAGGGACTGGATGCAGCGTTATGTCGATGAACGCAAATACGCGGGCAGTTCATTGCTATTGACCCAACACGGGTCCGAGGCGTTTTTTCACACCTGTGGCCTCAGAAGCGTCGAGAAGAATCTGCCGTTCCAGCGTGATACGCTTGTGCGCATCTATTCGATGACAAAACCTACCACCTCAGTCGCGGTGATGATGCTGGCAGAGCGCGGGCTGTTTCACCTCGACGCGCAACTCTCTGAATTCTTACCGGAATTCTCCGCAACCCAAGCTCTTGTTCCAGGTGCAGAGCGGCTGGATCAAACCGAGGTTGCCCCATCCCCGACATTGCATCAGCTTCTGACACATACAAGCGGTTTCAGTTATTCGTTTAATCCCGGTGTTTTGCCGGTCGCAATGGAGGAGCGGAAGCTGATATTCGGGCCAAATCAAGGGCCGTTGAAAGCGAGGATTGAAGCATTGGCCGAACTCCCGCTGGCGTTCCAACCCGGAACCCGTTGGGAATACTCGGTTTCCACTGACGTTTTGGGTCGCGTAGTCGAAGTCGTTTCTGGCAAAACCCTGGATCAATTTTTCGCAGAAGAAATACTTGAGCCGCTTGCAATGGCCGAGACGGGCTTTTCCGTTCCCAAAGGGGCAGGGGATCGGTTTGCGTCGCTCTATACGCCATTGGCCGGTGATGCGATGGCGCTGAATTCAGCGGAAACCGGCGATAATCCTCTACGATTGACGGATGAGGCTGGCACCTCTCCATTCGAAAACGCAACGACGTTTTCGGGCGGTGGTGGTCTAGTCAGCACGATTGATGATTACGCCAAATTCGTCGAAATGATGCGGAACAGGGGGCAGGGCAACGGCCACCGCCTGCTGGGACCAAAGACGGTGGACTTTATGCTGCACAACCACTTACCGGGCGATATTGCTTCGATGGGCCCGCAGAGCTTTGCCGAACAACCGATGGAAGGCATGGGATTTGGTCTGGCCGGGTCCGTCATCATCAATCCCGGCAGAACTCGGACACCAGGATCTGTGGGGGACTTCAGTTGGGGTGGTATGGCTTCGACGTTCTTTTGGTTAGATCGCTGTAACGACTTGTCAGCCGTATTCTTTACACAATTGTCTCCATCCAGTTCTTACCCATCCCGATCCGAACTGAAAGCACTGGTGATGGGTGCTTTGGTTGAATGACCCGTGTGGCACTGATACGCCTTTTTCAATCCCAAACGGAGAGTCGCCAATGACCGAAGCAGAACGTGTCCTTCTGAATCTTTTGGACCTTGAAAGACTAGAGGTGGATTTGTTTCGGGGCACAGGGTCAGGTGGCGAAACTCCGACACGTATCTACGGTGGGCAAGTTGTATCGCAGGCGCTGGCGGCGGCTTGTCGAACTGTCGAGGGACGACTGTGCCATTCTCTGCACGCGTATTTTATTCGCCCCGGTGATCCGTCTATTCCCGTTATTTATCAGGTTGATAGGGCGCGAGATGGAGGTTCTTTTACAACGCGCCGCGTGGTCGCGATCCAGCATGGAAAACAAATACTTAACGTTTCGGCATCGTTCCACATTCAGGATGAAGGATGGGATCATCATCACGAGATGCCTCAGATGGAAGCGCCCGAAAGCTATCCGTCGCGCACAGAACTGCGCCAAAAGTATGTTGACCTGGTGCCTAAACACCTGCGCGGAGAGTTGACACGAGAGCGACCCATCGAGGTGCGAGAAGCCAGCCATCTGGACCCGTTTAACCCTGAAAAGACGGATGATCGCAATCAGGTCTGGTTCCGCATGCCCGGTGCGGCCGGCGCCGATGCCGTTACACAGCAATTGTTGATGACCTATGCCTCGGACATGTACCTGATGGGATCAGGCATGCGACCCCACGGTCTCAGCTGGTTCACCGGCGAGGTCAATGCGGCTAGCTTGGATCACGCGATGTGGTTCCATGCGCCAATTCATTTCGAAAACTGGCACTTGTATTCCATGGATTCACCATGGAGCGGGCGAGGGCGCAACTTTAACCGAGGCTCGATTTATGCCCAAGATGGAACTTTGGTTGCCTCGGTCGCACAGGAAGGTCTGATGCGCAAAGCGCAAAAAAGACCTTAATACTCTTTGATAAATTTTTGATTTAACTTGTTCATTCCGTCCAGCCAGCGATCATAGTCACTGGTTTTGTGTCGAATGTAATCCAGCACCTTCGGATGCGGCAGCACCAGAAATTGTTCGGCTTCAATGGCTTTGACACAGGCGTCAGCCACGTCTTCTGGCTCTAACATACCGTCAATTGATGCCACCGAATCCTCAAAACCACGGGTCATTTCAGACCGAACTGCTTGCGGACACAAAACGGAAACACGCAGGCCTTTGTGGCCATAAGTCAGCGAAAGCCATTCTGCGAATCCCACAGCGGCGTGTTTAGAAACACCATATGGTGCAGCGCCAGGTTGGTTCAGCAAACCCGCAGCCGAGGCCGTCGTCATGATATAACCGCCGCCGCGCGCGATCATACGCGGCACCAGATGCCGCGCTGTCCAGACATGCGACATGACATTGATTTTCCATATCCGGTCCCAATCTGCATCCGGAGTATCCAGGCCACCAAGTGTCAGAATCCCGGCATTTGCACAAAACAGATCGATCGGGCCGAGTTCATCTTCGACATGATCGATAAGTGCCTTGATGCTGGATTCGTCCGAAACATCGCAAGTGAACGCGTGGCCGTTGATGTCATTTGCAACGGACGTCATGGCGACAGTGTCGATGTCAGCGCCAACGACTTGTGCACCTTCGCTTGCAAACCGGGTCACCAGACCTTTACCGATACCGCTGGCCGCACCGGTGACAACCACAGTCTTGCCATTCAAATTCATCTGAGACTCCAAACCGCACGTTTAGAAACACATCGTAAGGCATTGGCGATTAGAGGAAAGCCCCAATCGCGCAATGCATTTTTTACATAATACCAATTATGCGATGTTCAGAGTATCCTAGTAGAAGGCTTGTAGACCAGTCTGTGCCCGCCCCAGGATCAGCGCATGAACGTCATGTGTGCCTTCATAGGTATTCACGGTTTCCAGATTGACCATATGACGGATCACCTGGAATTCCAGCGAGATGCCATTGCCCCCATGCATGTCGCGGGCCATCCGTGCAATCTCCAGCGCTTTGCCGCAGTTGTTGCGCTTTACGATTGAAATCATCTCGGGCGCAGCTTCGGCTTGATCCATCAGACGGCCGACGCGCAGGCTCGCTTGCAGGCCGAGGGCGATTTCGGTTTGCATATTGGCCAGTTTACGTTGGAACAGTTGAGTCTGCGCCAGTGGCTTATTGAACTGTTTGCGGTCCAGACCGTACTGACGTGCGCCGTGCCAGCAGCATTCAGCAGCTCCCATCACACCCCAACTGATCCCATAACGAGCACGGTTCAAGCAACCAAACGGACCTTTCAAGCCTTGAACATGGGGCAGCAAAGCGCCCTCGTCCACTTCGACGCCATCCAGAACAATTTCACCTGTGATAGACGCCCGCAGGCTCATTTTGTTTTGAATTTTTGGCGCGCTCAGACCATTGAGGCCCTTGTCCAAAACAAAGCCACGGATCTTGCCATCATGTGCATCGGACTTGGCCCATACAACAAAGACGTCCGCGATGGGCGAATTCGAGATCCACATCTTGCTGCCGGTCAACCGATAGCCGCCATCGATCTTTTCAGCGCGGGTTTTCATGCCGGCTGGATCCGAACCCGCATCAGCCTCGGTCAGGCCAAAGCAACCGATCCATTCGCCGCTGGCCAGTTTCGGAAGGTACTTCCGGCGTTGTTCTTCGCTTCCATAGGCATAGATCGGGTACATCACCAAAGAACTTTGCACCGACATCATCGAGCGGTAACCGGAATCCACACGCTCAACCTCGCGCGCGACCAGCCCGTATGACACATATCCGCCGCCAAGGCCGCCATATTCTTCGGGGATCGTCGTGCCCAAAAGACCCATCTCACCCATTTCACGGAAGATTTCCGGGTCGGTTTCTTCGCTTTGGAAGGCTTCCAGAACCCGCGGTTGAAGCTTCTCTTGAGAATAAGCCTGTGCGCTGGCGGCGATCATACGCTCGTCTTCGGTCAATTGATCCGTCAAACGAAACGGATCATCCCACGAGAACGTCCCCATATCAGGTGCGTCTTTGGCTCGCAAAGTCGGTTTGGTGTTCGGGGCGTTCATTTTGCTTCTCCGCTTGATGAGACTTAAGGCAAAATACCCTGCGATTTATGCGAATAACAGCCACAGTTTCGCATCGTTCTATGAGTAAACCGCATAGAACAGGGCTGTCCGCCCTGCCCTTTAGTTTACCCCAGCGCGTATCCTGCACCGCGGACAGTGCGCACCGGGTCGTTGCCACCGTGCTGTGTCAACGCTTTGCGCAAGCGACCGATATGAACATCTACCGTTCTGGTGTCGACGTAAATGTCACGACCCCAGACCCGGTCCAATAACTGCTCACGGCTCCAGACACGGCCGGGCTTCTCCATGAACGTGCTCAGCAAACGAAATTCGGTCGGGCCCAGTTTCAAAGGCTTGCTGCCCCGGCTGACCTTGTGGGTTTCGGAGTCCAAAATGATATCATCGAACTCCAGCCGGATACCGACCGTTGCTGGGCGAACCCGGCGCAGTTGCGTACGTACGCGCGCCATGAGTTCGACAACTGAATACGGTTTGACCACATAGTCATCCGCACCAGTTTCCAGGCCGCGGACCTTGTCCACCTCTTCGGACCGTGCGGACAGCATGATGATCGGTATTGCACGTGTATCCGGACGTGTCTTCAGGCGGCGGCACACTTCGATGCCGCTGAGATTGGGCATCATCCAGTCCAAAACAATGATATCGGGGCTGTCTTCATCGACCAATAGCAACGCCTCGTCACCATTGGCCGCCTTGGATACGCGAAACCCTTCGGCTTCAAGATTGTAGGCCAGCACTTCGCGCTGAGCCGGCTCATCCTCAACAACCAGAACCGTGGGCTGATCAGCGGACATATTCATTGTCTCCTAGACGGTTTGCGAGGTGATATCAGCTTTGGGGCGTGCTTCCGTCGGTCGCTCTCCGGTCACGAGGTAGACAACCTGTTCTGCAATGGCGGTGACGTGATCGCCCATCCGTTCTATGTTTTTGGCGATGAAATGCAGGTGCATGCAGGACGAGATGTTGCGTGGATCTTCGGCCATGAAGGTTAGGAACTCGCGGAACAGACCGTTATACATCTGGTCAACTTCCTCATCGCGTTCAATAACATCGGTGGCGAGTTCTGCGTCGCGCTGGATATATGCGTCCAGTGCGTCACGCAGCATCCGCTCAACCTCGCGCGCCATGCGGCGCAAGGCGGCGGCGCTGCCGTTAATCTCGCCAGCGTCGACCAGAACCGTTGTGCGTTTGGCAATATTCTTCGAATAGTCGCCAATGCGTTCCAGGTTGGCTGAAACCTTCAACACAGACAGAACCAGACGCAGGTCGCCCGCTGTTGGTGCCCGCAGCGCGATCAACCGCGCGGTTTCTTCGTTGATCACGTCCTCAAGCGCATCAATGGCCTTGTCGCCCTGACGCACCTCCTGAGCAAGTTCGACATCGCGAGTCTCAAGCGAACGCGCAGCATTCATGATCGCTGCTTCGACCAGTCCGCCCATTTTCATGATGTAGGCCTGAACCGCTTCGAGGTCGCGGTCGAATGCAGATGCAATATGTTGTTCGGTCATGTTCAAATACCTGTCCTCAGCCGATACGGCCGGTGATGTAGCTTTCCGTGCGGGGATCTTCGGGGTTGGTAAAGATTTGGCCGGTCTCTCCGAATTCCACGAGGTTGCCCAGATGGAAAAACGCTGTTTTCTGGCTGACCCGTGCGGCTTGTTGCATCGAGTGGGTCACGATCACCACTGAATAACGGGAGCGCAACTCGTCAATCAGTTCCTCGACTTGCGCGGTCGCAATCGGGTCCAGCGCCGAGCACGGCTCGTCCATCAACAACACCTCGGGTTCGGTTGCGATAGCCCGCGCGATGCACAGACGCTGCTGCTGGCCCCCCGACAACCCCGTGCCTGGGGCGTCCAGACGGTCCTTGACCTCATCCCATATGGCACCGCGACGCAGGGATTTTTCCACGATATCATCTAGTTCCGCCTTATTCTTGGCAAGACCGTGGATGCGCGGACCGTAGGCCACGTTGTCATAGATCGACTTCGGAAACGGGTTCGGTTTTTGGAACACCATTCCAACCTTGGCGCGTAACTGTACAGGGTCGACGCGCTTGTCATAGATGTCCTCGCCATCCAGCAGGATATCGCCCTCGACCCGGCAGATATCAATCGTGTCGTTCATCCGGTTTAGGCAGCGCAGGAAGGTCGACTTGCCACACCCCGACGGACCGATAAAGGCCGTTACGGTCTTGTCTTCGATCTGAACATCCACGTCTTTGATGGCGTGGGTATCGCCGTAATATACCTGAACGTTGTTCGCGGCGATCTTGATGGCTTTGGAGTCCACGGTTCTCTCCACTCGTGTCATGTCATTCATAATAGCCCCCATTTACCAGCGGCGTTCAAAGCGGCGACGTAGAAGCACCGCAATCGTGTTCATTGTGACGAGGAAGATCAACAGGATGATGATGCCCCCCCATGCGCGTTCATAAAAGGCCGGGTCGGCGCGTTTGGACCATTCGTAGATCTGCGCCGGCATGGCCGAGTTCGGTGACAGGAAGCCCGCGACAATGCCATCGGGCGGGTTCGAGGCGATAAAGCCCACCATGCCGATCAGCAGCAGCGGCGCGGTTTCCCCAAGCGCCTGCGCCAGACCAATGATGGTCCCGGTCAGAATACCGGGCGCAGCCAGCGGTAGGACATGGTGGAACACCGCCTGCATTTTCGAGGCCCCTACCCCAAGCGCCGCATCACGGATCGACGGCGGAACCGCCTTCAACGATGCGCGGGTCGAGATGATAATCGTCGGCAAAGTCATCAGCGTCAGAACCAGGCCGCCCACCAGCGGAGCGGACGTCGGCAGGTGCATGTAGTTGATAAACACGGCCAGGCCCAGAATACCGAACACGATGGATGGAACGGCGGCCAGGTTCGAGATGTTGACTTCGATGATATCGGTCAGCCTGTTTTGCGGCGCGAACTCCTCAAGATAAATCGAGGCGGCGACGCCAATCGGCAGCGCCAGCGCTAGCACCACGAACATCATGAACAGCGAGCCCAGCATGGACACCCCGATCCCCGCAGCTTCGGGTCGTTGGTCCGAGGCGTCAGCACCAAAAATGAAGTCCGGGTTAAACGCCTTGTAAAGAACACCGGCATCCCGCAGCTGGTCTACGAAATCCAGCTGCTCAACCGAGATGCTCTTGTCGTTGGCGATCGAGTCGCGGGTTACCCGACCCTTCATGTAGCCATCGACACGGCTGTTGACCAAAAAGCGGAAACTGACCGTCTTGCCGATCTCGTCGGGGTTGGCAATCACATAGTTCCGCAGCTCTGCCTGAGCCGCCTTGGACAGGATCTTGCCCATGTCCTTAGCTGACAAATCCGTCTGAATACCAAGTTCTGCAACTTCGGATTCCAGCGCAGACGCGATCAGTGGTGCATAACCGAAGGTCGAAACCTTCTTGATGTCCTCGATATTGCGGTTGCCTTTCTTGTCCAGTTTGTCGGCCTTTAGATCGACATCAAGTTCAAGAAAGCTTTGCTGAAAGGCGCCGGTTCCGGCTGTGACAATATTGGTCACCAGAACGATCAGCATCAGCAACCCGATACCGATGGCCGCGATGCCGTACATTTTGAAACGGCTCTCAGCTGCGTTGCGTCGTTTTGTGCGTGCGTCTTTTTCGAACAGCGAACCACCTTTGGGCTGTGCGGTCGGAGCAGCGTCAGGCGTGTGGGAAATATCGGTCATTCGTACTGCTCCCGGTATTTGCGTACGATGTAGAGGGCGAAGATGTTCAGCCCCAGCGTGATGATGAACAGGGTCAGACCCAGCGCAAACGCCACCAGAGTTTCGGGGCTGGCAAAGTCAGTATCGCCGGTCAGCTGGCTGACGATCCGTGTGGTGATGGTGGTCATCGCCTCGAACGGATTGCCCGAGAATTTGGCGATTGCACCCGCCGCCATCACAACGATCATCGTTTCACCGATGGCGCGGCTGGCGGCCAATAGGATCGCACCTACAATACCTGGCAGCGCAGCCGGAAGGATCACATTGCGCACAGTTTCCGAATGCGTGGCGCCAAGGCCCAGCGAGCCATCCCGCATAGATTGAGGTACTGCGTTGATGATGTCATCCGACAGAGATGAGACAAACGGGATCAGCATGATCCCCATAACCAGCCCGGCGGTCAGAACCGCGTTCGAACTCGCCATCCAGTCTACTCCCAACGCGCCACCGTTGCCAAACATCGACACAAGCGCAGGCCCCACAGTCAGCAAGGCAAACAGGCCGTAAACAATGGTCGGAATACCGGCGAGAATTTCAAGCAAAGGTTTGGCAATGGACCGTGTCGCGCCCGAGGCATACTCTGACAAGTAGATCGCGGCGAACAGGCCAATCGGCACGGCCACAAGAAGCGCGATCAGAGAGATATACAGTGTCCCCCATAGCAGCGGCAGGATCGACAGTTCACTGCCTCCGCGGAAGTTCGGAGCCCATGTGCTGCCGAAGAAGAAGTCCTTCCACGAATGCAATTGGAAGAAGTTCATCGTCTCAAACAGCATCGACAGGACAATGCCAATAGTCGTCAGGATCGCGATCGACGCAGCCAGCAACAGCAGGGCAAGAACCCCCTGCTCTACTACGTTGCGGGCGCGGAATTCCTTGTGCGTCCGCACATAGGCAAATGCTGCGCCGAGCAGAGCCAGCGCCAGAACTACGACTTGCATCGCAATCGTCCCAGTCGATGTCATGCTGCGGAATTTCTGTGCCGCGATCAGAATGGGTTGAGTGATATCCTGCGTCAGAACCTGACCGGCGTCTTTCAGCGTTTCAGTTAGCGCTTCAATATCTGCATTGCTGTCTTGCGCTTGTACTTCACTTATCGCACCGCCTGCGACGGCGCCGTCCAAACCGTAGGCGACACGTCGCACCTCGCTCATGGTCAAGCTGCGATCCGACCCTTCCGGAATTGCCTGATCGGGAATGAGGCCGGACACCGTGCTGTTCACGATCATCGGCTGAGCAAGCAGCCAGACGATCAGAACGCCAATTGCCGGAACCAAAGCCGTCAGCGCGACGTTGTAGCCATAGTAAGACGGCAAAGAATGCAAGTCGCGGGCGTCACCACCCGCACTTGCCAGTGCGCGGGACCGACCCGCGAAATATCCGATCACTGCCAGCGCAAGCAGGATAAGCAACAGCCAGGATAACGCCATGAGAACTCCGTAGGGATGGCAGAGATGGAGTCAAAAAGAACCGGGGCGTGCAAAAAAACGCCCCGGTTCCGTTCGTAAGAGTGATTAGGAACCGCCGCCCAGAACGGTTTCGTTGGCAACAGCTTCCTGTACCTTGACCAGTTCAGGATCGGATACCAGGCCGTATTCTGCCAGTGGGCCGTCGGGTCCAGCGATCTCGTCAGCGACAAAGAACTCAGCGTATTCTTTCAGGCCGGGGATCACGCCGATATGCGCTTTCTTGACGTAGAAGAACAGCGGGCGCGAAACCGGGTATTCGCCGGTTGCGATCGACTCGGTCGAAGGAACAACGTCAGACATGGTTGCGACTTGCAGCTTGTCGGTGTTGTTCTCGTAGAACGCCAGACCAAAGACGCCGATGCCGTCTTTGTTGCTGTCGATGCGGGCCAGAGTTTCGGTGTAGTCGCCGTCGATGTCGACAGAAACGCCGTCGGTACGGATGGCGATGCACTGCTTTTCAGCTGCTTTCTTGTCGTCGCCGGCGGCTGCCTTGAACACTTCGAAATCGCCCAAGTGCTCACAACCTGCCAGGATCACCTTGTCTTCAAACACTTCACGTGTGCCGTGCTTGGTGCCGGGAATAAAGGTTGCGATAGGTTGTGCCGGGAAATCCGGGTTCACGTCGGCCCAGGTTTTGTTCGGGTTGTCGACAACTTCACCGTCTACAACGATTTTCGCGGCCAGCGCTTTGTACCAGTCTTCCGGCGTGAACTCGAACGAGTTGCCGTTGATGTCGGATGCGAAAACGATGCCGTCATAACCGATCTGAACTTCGATAATGTCGGTTACGCCGTTTTCAGCACAGGCTTTGATTTCTTTTTCACGGATCGCGCGCGAGGCGTTTGCAACGTCGATGGTGTTTTCGCCAACACCTTCACAAAAGCGCTTTAGACCAGCAGAAGAACCACCCGATTCAACAACCGGTGTCGGGAAGTCAAAGTTTTCACCGAAGGCTTCAGCCACGATCGAGGCATATGGCAGCACAGTCGACGAACCGGCAACCTGAACTTGATCACGAGCGGCGGCCGTGGTGGCCGAAACAGCAGCGATGGTGAGAGCCGAAGCCGACAGTTTAACAAAGGACATTACAGTCTCCTTGAGAAAGGTAAATTCTGATCACCCCCATGATGATCTTGGGGCGAACCCCTAAGAGGCGTCGGTAAGCCTTTTGTGACAAGTACGTAACGGTTTTATGACACGTAACGATTTTCTTACGTTTTCTTAACTTGACCCCACGGAACACCGTTCGCGTTCGAAATGGACCTGCGCTGGAAGCCCGAGATCAGCGTGGCAAAATCACTGTAAATACAGAACCTTTGCCCAGGGTGCTTTCGACACGCAACCGGCCCCTGTGGCGGTTGACGATGTGCTTTACAATCGCAAGGCCCAACCCGGTTCCGCCCAATTCGCGGGACCTGTGACTATCGGCGCGATAGAATCGCTCGGTCAGACGCGGAAGGTGCACCGCATCAATTCCCGGTCCTTTGTCCGCAATCTGCACCCGCACCGCAGGGCCGCGCATGGCAGTGTCGCTTTCTGACACCTGAATGTGGACATCTACTCTGCCGCCGCTGCCGCCATATTTGATGGCATTCTCGATCAGGTTCGTAAATACCTGCCGCAGTTGATCGCTGTCCCCAGTTATCGAGATCGGTTCCGATGATGCTACCAGCGTCATTTCGACATCTGCAGCCTCGGCAAGCGGGCGTAGCGTCGCCAGTGTCGACTGCATCAAATCTGTAAGATCAAGCAGTTCCTTGGGTCGGACCCTTTCTTGGCTCTCCACGCGGTTCAGCGATAGCAGATCTCCGACCAGCCTGTTCATCCGGTTGGCTTCGTCAGCCATTATCTGCAAAAACCGTTCTCGTGCAGTTGCATCCTCGCGCGCGGGACCGCGCAGCGTTTCTATGAACCCCATTAATGCGGTCAGCGGTGTGCGTAATTCATGACTGACATTCGCTACGAAGTCGCGCCTCATCTGCCCGGCTTGCTCCAGATGCGTGACGTCCTGAAAAATGACCATCACCGCACCGCCGTCCACAGCACCAACTCCGTTCATGTAACGGCACTGCACTTCGAACGTCGTATCCTGTGCGCCGTCGTTCGACAGATGCCGAGTATTGGCCGGGCCTTTGCTGCGCAAGCTTTGTTCTATCGCGTCAATGACCTGCGGCTGCCTGAGAATGGTGGCAAAGTGCCGGCTTTCAATGTTCTGCCCAAGCAAGGTTTTGGCTTCTGTGTTGACTGCAATGATCCGTTCGGTCTGGTCAACCATCAAAGCCGGTATCGGGATGGCCGACACAATTTCAGCAAGCAGGTCGTTTGACATAACGGTGCCTTTCGATGCAGGTGCGATCGTTCTATTGAACGGGCTTCATCATGTCTCGAAATGCGCGCATGTTCTGTTGATAGTGTAATGCGCTGAGGGTGATCTTTTTTGCTGCTGCTTCATCGAGCTCCCGCACAACTTTGCCCGGCGACCCCATGACTAACGAATTGTCGGGAATTTCCTTGCCCTCGGTGATTAACGCCCCTGCCCCGATCAAACAGTTCCTTCCGATTTTCGCGCCGTTCAGAACAATTGCGCCCATACCGATCAATGTGTTTTCCCCAATTGTGCAGCCATGCAGCATGACCTTGTGCCCGACGGTGCAATTTTTACCGATGGTCAGCGGGTATCCGGCATCGATATGCATGACGCAGTTTTCCTGAACGTTGCTGCCCTCGCCTACGCGGATCTCTTCGTGATCAGCACGGATGGTGCAGCCGAACCAGACCGAGGCCCCCTGTTCAAGCACGACTTTCCCAATCAGATTGGCGTCCGGTGCAACCCAGGTGTCTTCGTGGATTTGCGGAGCGTGGTTACCCAGAGCGTATATGGTCATGCCAAACCCTCAAATTCATTTTGCAGCGTGCGGACGTGGTTCTGTAACGTGGGTTGCTGAATACGGCGCATGCGTTCGGCGCTGACAATGGTCTTAAGTTTTTCTTCAGTGGCATCCAGATCGTCATTGATCAGAACGTAGTCGTAGTAACCCCAGTGGCTGATTTCATCCCAGCTTTTGAGCATGCGCTTGGCGATCACGTCCTCACTGTCCTGACCCCGCGTTTCCAGTCTGCGGCGCAGCTCGGGGATGGAGGGAGGCAGAATGAAGATCGACAGGGCGTGCTTGCCAAGGTCCGAGTTTCGGATCTGCACCTCGCCCTGCCAGTCCACGTCAAACAGCACGTCTTTGCCCCCGGTAATGGACTCGCGAACCGGACCGGCCGGTGAGCCGTAGAAATTCCCGAAGACATGCGCGTGTTCCAGCATCTGCCCCTCGGACACCTGCTGCCGGAATGCATCCTCGCTCAGGAAGTAGTATTCGCGCCCGTCTTCTTCACCCGGACGCGGTGCACGGGTGGTGGCCGAGACCGAAAACTCAAGATCTGTGTCCCATTGCATCAGTCGTTTGGCCAGTGTCGATTTGCCGGCCCCTGATGGCGAGGACAGAATGATTAAAAGGCCGCGTCGATCCGCCATTAAAAGCGCTCCTGTGTTTATTCTACGTTCTGCACTTGCTCGCGCATCTGGTCTATTACGACCTTTAACTCAAGGCCAACCGCTGTCAGTTCCGCATTCTGGGCTTTCGAGCACAATGTGTTAGCCTCCCGATTGAACTCTTGCATCAGGAAGTCAAGTTTGCGGCCGACAGGTGTATCCTGAGCCAGCAAATCCCGCGCAGCCACGACATGAGCCTTCAGTCGGTCGATTTCTTCAGTGATATCCGCCTTGACGGAAATAATTGCCAGTTCCTGGGCCACGCGGTCGGGATCGGCCCCTTGCGCGTTGTCCAATACCCGCGCAAGATTTTCCCGCAACGCTTCGGACATCTTGTCTTTCCGCTGCTCAGCCAGTTCTGCCGCCTGAAAGGTCAGAGCCGCCACCTGGCCCAATTGTTCTTCTAGAACGGTTGCCAACGCCCGGCCTTCAGTCTGGCGCATTTCGATAAAGTCGCTCAACAAGCCGCCGAATTCTGTCGTCAACTGGCCAACCAATGGGCCGGGATCGTCGGCATCATTGCCAGCATCCAACATCCCCTTGAGCGAAATCAGGTCGGCGGCGGTCGAAGGGCCAAGGGTCACATCCTTTGCGATGGCCATCTCCTGCGTTCGTGCCACCGCCTCAAGCACGGCGTCCATTGCGGCTTCGTTCAGCACAAGGTCTGGCTGCGTTTCATCGCGACTGACACGCAAGGACAATGTTACATTGCCCCGGCTCAATTGTTTTGAAATCGTGGCGCGCAAAGCGGCTTCAAGCCCGGTTAACCATTCCGGAACCCGCAGACGCATGTCGAGCCCCTTGCCGTTCACACTGCGCAATTCCCACGTCCAGCTATGTGGCCCGAACGCCCCCTTGCCCGAGGCGAAACCCGTCATGGATTTTATCATGCCTGCCCTTTCCGTAGCTGCCCGTCTTCTGTTTGCTGGAGGCACCTAATGCGAACTGTACGCACAGGGCAAGAGTTTGCTGACTCTGCCTTTGTTCGCGAGTCGTTAACCATTCGTTAAAGATTTGCTCCAAAATTGAATCAACCCGCGTCAATCTAACACTTGCGAATGCTGGTCTCGTACAGAGGTCCCCGGTCGTTCGCATTTTAGGAAAATGACGGTCGATAGACGCCAGGGTGACAATGATGAAAACCTTTTTCGGGAACGGTTTCGGGGCAAGTTTTGGAAAGATCGTCGCTATGGATCGTTTTGACAGCGGGCGCAGCCTTTCGCCCATCCGCCAGGCCGAGGCGTATTGGACCGCACTTCTGACGAGTGACGGCGTTCCCATGCGATCGCAAATCGACCCGCGCGGACTTGAGAACATTCTGGAATACACTTTCATTCTAGAACGTATCGCCCCCGGTTTGACCCGGTTCCGTCTGGCTGGCAGCCATTTGAATTCGCTGGCCGGAATGGAAGTGCGCGGCATGCCGCTGACATCCTTTTTTGAACCGGGCACACGGGAAAAGATCAAGACTGTTTCAGAACAGGTATTTGCGCAACCTGCGATATCCAATCTGAATTTGGAATCTTCGGGCCGGTTGGGCCGTGTTCAACTACAGGCCCGCATGATTCTGTTACCTCTAAAAAGCGATCTGGGTGATGTCAGCCGCATTTTGGGAGTATTGGTCAGCGACGGTGCAATCGGGGCGGCACCCAGGCGGTTTACGATTTCGGAAAACAATATGCGTCCGGTTGCGGATATTCAGATTCGCCAACGACAGCCGCAGCCGCTTCAGGCTAGTTTTGCCGAAGATCAGCACAGTTTTGATCCTCCTGGCTCACATCTGCGGTTGGTTGTGTCGCGCGATGAATAAACCGACAAGAAAAAAAGGCGGGCCATTTCAGCCCGCCTTTGCGTTCTTCTGAAGCGACTCTTAGCTGGCCGCTCGCTTGCTGCCATTGCGACGCAGGTTTGTCAGCTCTTCGGCCACCAAGAAGGCCAGTTCCAGCGACTGCGATGCGTTCAAGCGCGGATCGCATGCGGTGTGGTAGCGATCAGACAAGTCTTCTTCGGTCACAGCCCGCACGCCACCCGTACATTCGGTAACGTCCAAACCAGTCATTTCGAAATGCACACCACCGGGGATAGTGCCTTCGGCTTGATGGACGCCAAAGAAGTCGCGAACTTCGCGCAGGACAGAGTCGAACGGACGGGTCTTGTACCCGGTTGCCGACTTGATCGTGTTGCCGTGCATCGGATCGCAGACCCAAGTGACTTTGGCACCCTCTTCCTTCACGGCTTTGATCAAACGCGGCAGGTGTTCGCCTGCTTTGCCGGCACCGAAACGGGCAATCAGGGTCAGACGACCTTCTTCGTTCTCCGGGTTCAGCTTGGCCATCAGAACCTTGAGGTCCTCAGCGGTTGTGGTCGGGCCACACTTCAGACCAATCGGGTTCAAGACACCGCTGCAGAATTCCACATGTGCACCATCTGGCTGACGTGTACGGTCGCCGATCCAGATCATGTGACCGGATCCTGCAAGCCAATTCCCGGATGTCGAATCAAGACGGGTCAGCGCCTCTTCATATTCCAGCAGCAGGCCTTCATGGCTGGTATAGAACTCGACCGATGAGAATTCATGCGTGGTATCCGCGGTGATGCCAGCGGCCCCCATGAAATCAATGGAGTCCTGAATGCGATCAGCAATTTCAGAATACTTCTGAACATCCTGCCCATCGGCGAAGCCCAAGGTCCAGGAATGCACGTGACTCATATCCGCGAAACCGCCCGTCGAAAAGGCGCGCAGCAGATTCAGAGTCGCGGCAGCCTGCGTGTAAGCCTGCAGCATCTTGCTTGGATTCGGGATGCGTGCTTCGGGCGTGAAGGCCAGTTCATTGATAATGTCACCGCGGTAGCTGGGCAGCTCAACACCGTCCAGAACCTCGGTCGGCGCACTGCGCGGCTTGGCAAACTGACCCGCCATGCGGCCCACTTTGACCACAGGCACCTTGGCGCCATAGGTCAGCACCATTGCCATCTGCAGCATCACCTTGAAAGTGTCGCGAATTGCATCCGCACTGAATTGCTCAAAGCTCTCAGCACAATCCCCGCCCTGCAACAGGAAAGCCTCGCCGCGACCGGCGGCACCCAGATGTTGTTTCAGGCGCCGTGCCTCGCCAGCAAAGACCAGCGGGGGATACTGAGAAAGCTGAGCCTCGACTTTGGCCAGCGCGGCCGCGTCGGTATAGTCTGGCATCTGAACCCGGGGCTTGTTGCGCCAGTTCGTTTTTTGCCATTCGGTCATAGCTTTGATCTCCGCTGAAGTAGTCAGGTCGTCTCTATACAAAATGCATTGAAGAGTGACCATATACGATTTGCGCCTCTTGACGGGGGAAACAAGCTTTGATCATGGTGGCTGGCAACAACGACGCCGGACGCCACGTAACACGGCGCCGAATCAAGGACACCAAGCCATGCAAGAGCAACGCCAAGTTGTCACAGTGGAAGGCGCTGAGGCCAATCCTCGCCATTTTGTATTTGTCCTGTTGGACAAGTTTTCTCTGTTGTCCTTTGCCTCGGCGCTGGACAGCCTGCGGATCGCCAATCGCATGGGCGACAGGGAGCTTTATTCCTGGACACTGGCCGGTGAAGGCGGCGACACGGTCAGTTGTTCAGCTGGTACTACGTTCAAGCTGGATTCCGACCTGAACGAGTTGCAGCGAGATGATGTGGTTCTGATCTGCGGTGGCGTTGACGTTCAACTAGCGACGACCAAAAAGGTACTGAACTGGGTCCGCCGCGAGGCTCGGCGCGGCCTTCGGATCGGTGGTCTGTGCACGGCAGCCTATACGTTGGCCAAAGCCGGATTGTTGGACGGCAAGCGCGCAACGATCCACTGGGAGAATTCGGACAGTTTCATTGAAGAATTCGACGAGGTCGAGCTTACCAAATCCGTGTTTCAGATCGACGGAAACAGGATGACAACCGCGGGCGGCACGTCCTCGATCGACTTGATGCTTAAAATCATCGCAGACGACTATGGTGAAGATCTGGCGAATGCCGTGGCGGATCAGATGATCTATTCTTCGATCCGCACCGATCAGGACACCCAGCGCCTGTCGACCCCGACCCGGATCGGCGTGCGCCACCCCAAGCTGAGCCAGGTCATCCTGATGATGGAAAAGAATATCGAGGAGCCGATTTCGCCTTCGATTCTTGCAAAAGACGTGGGCATGTCCACACGACAGTTGGAACGCCTTTTCCGCCGCTATCTTAGCCGCTCACCCAAACGCTACTACATGGAGTTGCGCCTACACAAAGCACGCAACTTGTTGATGCAGACGGATATGAGTGTGATCAACGTGGCTTTGGCTTGCGGGTTTGCCTCACCCAGCCATTTCTCAAAATGCTACCGTGCGCACTACAACACCACGCCCTATCGCGAGCGTGGTGCACAAAGCGGTCGGCTTTCCGTCTGATCTGCGCCTATCCGGGGGTCATTCGATAGATGGCCCCCTGTCCCACAGAGATGAACCAGATCGACCCGTCGTCGGCTTCGACTATGTCGCGCACACGTTCGGTTTCAGGACCCTTTATCTGCTCGACCTCGCGCAGCGGTGATCCTTCAAGGCGTGAGATGTAGTCGAATTTAAGTGACCCAACGAAGATATCGCCTCGCCACTCCGGCCACAGCTTGCCGGAATAGACCAACAAGCCCGAAGGCGCGATGGACGGGTCCCAGTAGTGTTCTGGCTGTTCCATACCGGGTTTCGATGTTCCCTCACCGATCTTTTGGCCCGAATAATGGACGCCATAGGAAATCACCGGCCAGCCATAATTGCGCCCCGGACGGATCAGGTTCACCTCATCCCCGCCCTGCGCACCATGTTCCGATATCCACAGTCGCCCGCTCAGGTCCAATCCCGCGCCTTGTGGGTTCCGATGGCCAAATGACCAGATCTCAGGCCGAATTCCGTCTTGCCCGACAAATGGGTTATCGGCGGGCACGGTGCCATCGCGATTGATGCGAATGACAGTTCCCATATGGTTTGACCGGTCCTGCGCCGTTGGACGGTCGCCACGATCACCTATCGTTACAAACAGCGTTCCGTCCTGCGCCTCGACCACACGGGAACCGAAATGCCGACCGGTGGAACCTCCGGGAACCGCTTCGAAGATGACCCGCACATTGTCTAACCGGCTCCCGTTTTCAGACAGGCGAGCCACAGCAACTGCAGTTCCGGCACCGCTGCTTTGGGGTTTGGAGAAGGTCAGAAACACTTCTCGGGTCTGCGCAAAATCCCGGGCCACGGTGATATCCAGTAACCCGCCCTGCCCGTTTGCTGACACCTTGGGAACACCGGCAACACGTTTTGCCTTGCCTTCCGAGACGAACAAAAGCTCTCCGTCACGTTCCGTGACTAAAATACTTCCGCCGGGCACAAGACCGATCGCCCAAGGCGCATCCAGCCCCGTGACCACGGGCGTGACTTGTACGTTCCCGGCTGAAGTCTGCAGGGTATCGGCGCTGGCGGGCCCAGCAAAAACCGACAGGACCAGAATCGCGAATGCCCTAAACATGAGAATCTCCACCTTTGGAAAACCGAGACAAGTTCATCAAAACAAATAGGTTTATTCCTGGCAAAAACACATTTGCGTTAGGACTTTTCTTTTCCAGACAGCTTGCCTAGGGTCGTGCGCAGAACGAAAACGTTCCAATTAGGGAGTAACCATATGAAAAAGCTGCTTACAGCAACTGCAGCATCCGCCCTTCTGGCTGGCCCCGCACTGGCCGAAGACGTCACTCTGGGCGTTCTGTTTGGGTTCACCGGTCCGATTGAATCTTTGGCACCTGCCATGGGTTCGGGTGCCGAACTGGCGATGGCCGAAGTAACCGAGTCCGGCAAACTGCTGGACGGTTCCGCCGTCACCGCATCGCGCGCGGACACCGGCTGCATCGACAACGGTCTGGCAACCTCGAACGGCGAACGCATGATCGCGGACGGCGTTGCTGGCATCATCGGCGGCGACTGCTCGGGCGTGACTGGCGCGATCCTGCAGAACGTTGCGATTCCAAACGGCATGGTCATGATCTCGCCGTCGGCGACATCGCCCGGTCTGTCGACCATGGAAGACAACGGCCTGTTCTTCCGCACCGCTCCGTCGGATGCGCGTGAAGGTGAAGTGATGGCCGACATCCTGAAGGATCGCGGCATCAACTCAATCGCCCTGACCTACACCAACAACGATTACGGCAAGGGTCTGGCAGACGCGATCCAATCCTCGTTCGAAGCAGCCGGTGGTGAAGTGACCATCGTTGCCGCGCACGAAGACGGCAAGGCTGACTATTCGGCTGAAGTTGGTGCGCTGGCATCGGCGGGTGGCGATATACTGGTTGTCGCAGGTTACCTGGATCAGGGTGGTCTGGGCATCATCCAGTCCTCGCTGGATAGCGGCGCATTCGATACGTTCGGTCTGCCGGGCGGCATGATCGGTGACTCGCTGCCCTCGAATGTTGGCCCTGATCTGAACGGCTCGTTCGGTCAGATCGCCGGGTCCGGCGGTGAAGGTGCTGAAAAGTACTTTGCCATGGCCGAGGCTGCAGGCTTTGACGGCTCATCGCCCTACTCGCCTGAATCCTATGACGCGGCGGCTCTGTTCATGCTGGCCATGCAGGCCGCAGGTTCGACCAACCCGGCCGAGTATGGCGCCAAGATCATGGACGTCGCCAACGAACCGGGTGAGAAAATCTATCCGGGTGAACTGGCCAAAGGTCTGGAACTGCTGGCCGCAGGTCAGGACATCGATTACGTCGGCGCGTCGGGCGTTGAGCTGATCGGCCCCGGTGAAAGCGCGGGTTCGTATCGCGAGATCGAAGTAACTGACGGCGAAAACAAGACCGTTAACTTCCGTTGATCCGGCGCAAAACGCCATAAAATCAAGCAGCCCGGGCCTTGTGTCCGGGCTGTTTCAATGAAAAAAGACCGCACCTCACCTTTTGGGGATGGGGAAGCAGAAACACCGACAAGGGTGGCTAGGGGAAAAGATGATCGTCGTCGAAGACGTGCACAAGCATTTCGGCGGGTTTCACGCGGTGGATGGGGCGTCGCTGGAAATCCAAAAAGGTTCGATCACGGGTCTGATCGGGCCAAACGGAGCGGGAAAAACCACTCTGTTCAACGTGATCGCGGGCGTCCTGCCGCCAACCAGCGGCAAAGTCTTCATGGACGGCGAAGAGATCACCGGCCTGCCCCCGCATGACCTGTTCCACAAGGGTCTCCTGCGGACATTTCAAATCGCGCACGAATTCTCTTCGATGTCATGCCGGGAGAACCTGATGATGGTGCCCGGCGCACAGTCCGGGGAATCGCTGTGGAACACTTGGTTCGGGCGCAAACGCATCGCAGACGAAGAGCGCGCGCTGAAAGCCAAGGCTGATGAGGTGTTGGAATTCCTGACCATCGAACACCTGGCCGACCACAAGGCGGGTCAGGTTTCGGGCGGTCAGAAGAAACTGCTGGAACTTGGCCGCACCATGATGGTCGATGCCAAGATCGTGTTTCTGGATGAGGTCGGTGCAGGTGTGAACCGCACCTTGCTGATGACCATCGCCGACACGATTCTGCGCCTCAATAAAGAACGCGGTTACACTTTCGTCGTCATCGAGCACGACATGGATTTCATTGGCAAGATCTGCGACCCGGTCATCTGTATGGCCGAGGGCAAAGTTCTGGCCGAAGGTACTCTGGACGAGATCAAGGCGAATGAGCACGTGATCGAAGCCTACCTGGGCACCGGCCTGAAGAACAAAGACAAGCTGGAGGCCGGAGCATGAGCGACAATCCCTATCAGGATGACAAGGGCAACAAGGATGCCTCAATCACCAATACCCACGGGGTTGGCACCATGACGCCTGCGCATACAAAAAGCGGCGAAACGCATAAGGTAGAGGGCGGCCCCTTTCTGATCGGCGACGCCATGACTGGCGGTTACGGCAAAGGGCCGGACATCCTGCACGATTGCACCATCGCCGTCGACAAGGGTGAGATTGCAGTCATCGTTGGCCCCAATGGCGCTGGTAAATCAACAGCGATGAAAGCTGTCTTTGGTATGCTGGATGTCCGTTCCGGCGCGGTGCGGCTGGATGGAGAGGATATCACCAACCTCACCCCGCAGGACCGCGTAATCCGCGGTATGGGTTTTGTGCCCCAGACCTCGAACATCTTCACGTCAATGACAGTCGAAGAAAACCTTGAGATGGGTGCCTTCATTCGACGCGACGACATCAGCCAGACGATGGAACAGGTCTATGACCTCTTCCCTATCCTACGCGACAAACGCAACCAGCCGGCCGGAGAGCTGTCGGGCGGTCAGCGTCAGCAGGTCGCCGTTGGCCGCGCGCTGATGACGCAACCCAAGGTTCTGATGCTGGACGAACCAACTGCCGGTGTCTCGCCCATCGTGATGGACGAGCTATTTGACCGGATCATCGAAGTGTCTCGCACCGGCCTGCCGATCTTGATGGTCGAACAAAACGCCCGCCAAGCGCTGGAGATCGCCGACAAGGGATATGTGCTTGTTCAGGGGCGCAATGCCTATACCGGTACGGGCAAGGAACTGTTGGCTGATCCGGAGGTTCGGAAGAGTTTCTTGGGTGGGTGAGTTGAAGGCCGTGGCAATGCGGACTGGAGTTTAAATGGAGTTCCTCAATGCCATTATGGCGCTCTCCAATGTCATCCTTGTTCCCGAAATTCTCCTACCATCCTAAGATTTCCACGCCTCGGCTGCAATCCGGTCACATTGTGCGTTTAGCGCCGGGCTTTGTGAAGGAAACGGTTTCCCGGTCAACCAAAGTTAGCTCCGTGAAATCAAGCGAACCTTCTGAATGAAAAACTCTATTCAGGACCCATAAATGAAAAAATGGATGTGTGTGGCCGTCGCCACCCTGTGCGCAACCGCTGCAACTGCGGAAGAGCGCCACTTTGTCTGCGTCTCAGACCGCGACGGCAGCGAAGTGCGCCTCAATAGGGCACCGGAAGGAGACAAGGGCAACATCGAAACTGCGAACATTTCCGGAGATGCCATGGTGCTCAAAGGCGTTGGCAACATGACGTTTGTCTATATCGAAGGCGCGGATGTCATGACCTTTGTCGTCCATTATGACGACATGTCTTATGATCTTTCAGTCAAAGGCCCGCATGCCGGTACCGATCACGGGACATGTAAAGAAGTCTAAGTGCTCTCGCATAGAACCCCGAAACAAATCGGGGCTATCGAGATTAATATCTCAAGAAATATCAAGAGGATGTGAGCACATGCTCACATCCTCTTTTTTTTTGCATGATATTGTCTAGGTCAGATGAGGGCGACACAGATAACCGCTCGCTCGTCACTCTCAACCACCCGCATTCCAGCAGAATCCCCAATATGGAAAGCGGAGCGAACCACCAAGGGACACCATGAAAAATCTGACTGCACTGACACTCGCCATTCTCGCCCCCTCATTTGGTTTGGCTGCTAGTTCCGGACCGCTAGACGGCGCTGATTTTGTCGTGACCTGCGTCTCCGACACCGATGGTGGCAGCGTTACTCTGGCCCGTTCGGGTGCCACCGACACTGGCTTCATCGTAACGGACACAATTCGGGGTGAGGCCAAGATTCTATCGGGTGTTAACTCGCTGACGTTTCTCCACATCATGGACAAGGACGTGGTCACTTTTGTCGTCGATTTCGACGACCTAAACTATGATATGACCATCAAGGGGGAGCACAGTGCAAACGACCGTGGCATTTGCGAAGACCCTGTAGGCTGACAAAGCGATAACTCTCTCACATTCCGGCCCTTTCAGACCAAAAAAGGGGGCGCAAATTGTTGTGTCTGTCATAAACGTCGTGCCATAAAGCCGCACCCGGACAGTGAGAAGAATTGATGGACTTACTAAACGCGCTTGTTGCGCTTTCGAACTTTGTGATCGTGCCTGCGGTTGCTTACGGCAGCCAGTTGGCTCTGGGGGCGCTGGGTGTCACGCTCATCTACGGAATCCTACGGTTTTCGAATTTTGCCCATGGCGATACGATGGCCTTCGGCGCGATGATTGCCGTACTTGTAACTTGGGGCCTGCAAGCCGCCGGAGTGAGCTTCGGTCCACTACCCACCGCGCTGTTGGCCCTCCCATTTGCGATCCTGGGCTGCATCGTTCTGGTTCTGATAACCGACCGGCTGGTCTATCGGTTCTACCGGGAACAAAAGGCCAAACCGGTGATCCTTGTGATCGTTTCTATGGGCGTCATGTTCATCATGAACGGGCTTGTTCGCTTTATCATCGGACCGGATGATCAAAGGTTCTCTGACGGTGCGCGCTTCATCGTCTCGGCCCGTGATTTCAAGGCAATGACCGGATTGCGCGAGGGGCTAGCGATCAAGACGTCCCAAGGCATCACCTTAGTGGTCGCTGTTGTCGCCGTGGCGCTGCTGTTCTGGTTCCTCAACAAAACCCGCACGGGCAAATCGATGCGGGCCTATTCCGACAATGAGGATCTGGCGCTTCTCTCGGGTATCAACCCCGAGCGCGTTGTCATGATCACGTGGATTATCGTGGCGGCACTGGCGACAACCGCTGGAGTTCTCTACGGTTTAGACAAGAGCTTTAAGCCTTTCGTTTACTTCCAACTTCTGCTGCCAATATTCGCATCGGCCATTGTCGGCGGGTTGGGCAATCCCCTGGGGGCCATCGCGGGCGGTTTCATCATCGCGTTTTCCGAGGTCACCATCACATATGCCTGGAAAAAAGTGCTGACTTACGTTGCGCCGGAAAGTCTGGCGCCATCAGGGTTGGTGCAATTCCTGTCCACCGATTACAAATTCGCGGTCAGCTTTGTCATCCTGCTGATCGTGCTTCTGTTCAAGCCCACGGGACTGTTTAAAGGGAAAGCGGTATGACCGAATCCGTCAAAAATTCGCTGCTTTTCGTTGTCGTTGGCGGCTTGATCCTGTTAACCGGTTTCACCCAAAGCTGGAACTCTGCGATCCTGATCCTGAACATGGGGCTGATCTCGGCCATCATGGCGATTGGGGTAAACCTGCAATGGGGGTTTGCGGGCCTCTTTAACGTTGGTGTCATGGGATTTGTCGCTTTGGGTGGTCTGGCCGTTGTGCTGGTTTCCACCCCTCCGACCCCCGGTGCGTGGTCTTCGGGTGGCTATGGAATTGTTCTGGCGCTGCTACTGGGCGCCGCCACCGTTGTCGCCGCTGTACTGGTGGCGACCCGGATGCCCAAAGGTCGGGCCCAAACACTGACGATTATCGCCATTCTCATCGTAGGGTTCTTTGTCTACCGGGCGATTTTCGATCGAAGCGTCGCGGGTGTTGAAGCGATTGATCCGGCAATTGCCGGTAACCTCGGTGGTTTGAACCTACCGGTCCTGCTAGCCTGGCCTGCGGGTGGGTTGCTGGCAGCTGGTGCGGCGTGGCTAATCGGTAAAACAGCGCTTGGATTGCGCTCGGACTATCTGGCGATTGCAACGCTGGGCATTGCCGAAATCATCATCGCAATCATGAAGAACGAAGATTGGCTGGCACGGGGCGTCAAGAATGTCTACGGCATCCCGCGCCCTGCCCCCGTGGTCGGTTACGAGGTCGAGTTGCAGAACGATCCCGGATTTATCGCGCGCGCAGATTGGTTCGGGCTGGACCCGGTCATTGCGTCGACGCTGTCGGTCAAACTGGGCTATTCGCTGCTGTTCATGATCGTGTTGCTTGTCTTGCTTTGGATGGCTCAGATGGCATTAAATAGCCCTTGGGGTCGGATGATGCGCGCCATTCGAGACAATGAGGTCGCGGCCGAAGCTATGGGCAAGGACGTCACCCGCCGGCACCTGCAGATTTTTGTGCTCGGCTCGGCCATCTGCGGAATTGCGGGGGCAATGATGACGACGCTGGACGGACAGCTAACCCCCGGAACGTATAACCCGCTGCGATTTACCTTCCTTGTCTGGGTGATGGTGATTGTCGGTGGATCGGGTAACAACTTCGGCGCTGTTCTGGGCGCGTTCCTGATCTGGTTCCTGTGGGTTCAGGTCGAACCAATGGGATTGTGGTTCATGAACCTGATTACCTCCAGCATGCCGGATGGCAGCGCACTTAAATCTCACTTGATCGACAGTGCCGCACATATGCGCTTGTTCACCATGGGACTTATCCTGCTTATTGTACTCAGGTTCAGTCCAAGGGGGCTTATCCCGGAAAAATAAGATCACAATCCATCAAACCTTGAAACCACGCCAACGGATTGGTGCGGTTTCTTGATTTTGTTGGGTATACCGACTAGACGAAGCCCAGTACCGCCTTGATCCAGCCCTCATTTTGGCCAGTATTTACGCTAAATTGACACCTGCCCCGCGATCATTCGGGAAACTTACGAGTAAAGAAGAGTGCACATGAATACTTCCTTCACTAAAATCGCCCTTGCCGTCCCGCTATTCGTCACCCTTGCGGGTTGTATCCCTTCTCCGGAAGACTTTGAAACGACTCCCGTAAAAGTGCAGACGCCAAAGGGTGAAGTCACCTGCCAGCTATATCGCCCAGATCGTGTAATCTGGGATCGGGCAACCAACTTCCCAGCGACCAAAATGTCGGTCGCAGAAGCGGATGCCTACTGCAAACAGGAAGGCCAGCGCCGACTGAAATAACAGAACGCGCCGGGCAGCAAAAAACACTGCCCGGCGCGAGACCTTTATCTTGCTTTGAACAAACCGCCCAATATGCCGCGCACAATGCGTCGGCCGGTTGTTCCCTTCAGTTCCTTAATTACAGCCTCGCTCATCGCAGTTGCGAACGTGTCCTTCTTGCGCATCGCGCGAGAAGATGACCGTCCAACCCTACTGCCGGAATAGCGTCTGGCTGTCGCGAATTCACGCTCGGCAGTGGTTTGACTTTCCAACTGCTCCTCGGCTGCAGCTGCGGCTTCTGCCGCCGTGTCAGCGCGGGCCCGCAGAATTTCAAACGCAGATTTCCGGTCTTTCAACGTCCCGTATTTCGCTTTCATAGCAGAGGCATCCATCAGCGCCTTCCGCTCGGCCTTTGTAATCGGCCCCAATTGCGATCCAGGTGGTCGGATCAAGGTGCGTTCCACGATCCCGGGCACGCCTTTCTTTTGCAACATCGAAGTGACGGCTTCACCTACGCCAACCTCGCGTATCGCCTCTTCGGTATCGAAGGCTGGGTTTTCGCGATAGGTTTCAGCCGCAAGCCGCAGGTTCTTTCGATCCCGCGCGGTAAATGCGCGCAAGGCATGTTGTACCCGGTTACCCAGCTGACCCAGAATGTCCTCGGGAACGTCTGCCGGGTTCTGCGAGATGAAATAGACACCCACCCCTTTAGACCGAATGAGGCGCGCGACCTGTTCGACCTTGTCCACCAGCACCTTTGGGGCATCGTCGAACAGCAGATGGGCCTCATCGAAGAAGAACACCAATTTGGGTTTGTCCGGGTCTCCAACTTCTGGCAGTTCCTCGAACAATTCGCTCAGCAACCACAGCAGGAAGGTTGCATAAAGACGCGGAGATCCCATGAGCTTGTCAGCGGCAAGGATATTCACGACGCCCTGACCATTCTCATCAACGCGCATCAGATCGGCGAGTTCCAGTGCAGGTTCCCCAAACAATTTGGTGCCGCCCTGGTTTTCCAGCACCAAAAGGCGGCGTTGAATGGCCCCGATCGAAGAGGTTGAGACGTTACCGTATCGTAAAGACAACTGCGCCCGGTTTTCCCCAATCCAGACAAGCAGGGACTGAAGATCTTTTAGGTCCAACAGTGGCAGCCCTTCTTCGTCCGCCACCCGAAACGCGATGTTTAGAATACCCTCTTGCGCTTCGCTTAGATCCATCAGACGCGACAGCAGCAGCGGCCCCATCTCGGTCACAGTTGTACGAACTGGATGCCCCTGCTGACCGAACAAATCCCAGAAGGTGACCGGGCAAGCGCTGTACGTATAGTCGGCAAAACCAATCCGCTGGGCACGATCCTGAAATGCCTGGTGTAGCTTGTGGCTTTCACTGCCCGCCTTTGCCAGACCAGACAGATCCCCTTTGACGTCAGACAGGAAGACCGGAACACCAGCCTGGGAAAACCCCTCGGCCAGAATTTGCAGCGTCACGGTTTTACCCGTTCCGGTCGCCCCTGCGATCATGCCGTGGCGGTTTGCATATTTCAGCGTCAATGACTGCGGTTGGCCATAGTCGTTGCCGCCACCGCCCAAGAATATGTTTTCGTCCATGAATGTAAGGCCTTGTTTCAACCGATCTGCGGCCAGCATACAAAGTTAACCTTTACCTGCGAAAGTCTTATTGCTGCCTTCGTGGTTCAGGTTACGAGGCGGCATATTTCCTCCCTGTCGACTGGCCGCGCCCTCGGGCGCGGTTTTTTTCACAAATCATGGCCATTACATTAAAAATTCAGGTTAGCAGTTGACCGAAGCCCCTGCCTTTCGTAACGTCTGCGCATAACTAAGTCGGCCAGTCCGACGGGGAGAAAATTATATCGAAGGGAGCCGCTCCACCGGCTCCCTTTGTCATTTTAGCCGTCTCACCTTATTCCCTTGATCCGGCGAAAAACCGTTCACAACTTGAATTGGCCCACGTTTGCCCCTGACAGTGTCGGGCAAGGGTGATAGACGAATGAAAAAGTCCAACACATTACCGAGGCATTTATGATCAAGAACACCGTATCCGTCAGCCTGATGACCGCCGCCTTGTGGTGCGGGGCCGCGTACGCACAGGAAGCTACACAGGAAACCGAACAACAGCCCGCGACCTCGCAGACCGAAGCCGGCAGCGACCTGGACCTGGGTGAAACTGGCCCGCGTCTCGGCGAGCAATACGTCAAGGAAGAAAAACGCGATTGGGCGATCCTTTGTATCAAGACTGATAACGACGAAGACCCCTGCGCGATGCGTCAAATCCTGACCGGCGAGCAGGGCCAGCCCATCGCCGAAATCACCCTTGAAAAGCTGCCAGAAGGTGCTGCCGCAGTTGCAGGCGCAACTGTGGTCGTCCCGCTGGAAACTATGCTGCAGGCGCAGCTGGCCCTTTCGATCGACGGTGCGCCGGGTAAGCGATATGACTACCACCATTGCAATCCAGTTGGCTGCCTCGCGCAGTTGGGCTTTACCCAAGGCGATGTAGACGCAATGAAAGTCGGAACCAAAGCAACGCTTTCACTTGTCTCGGTTCTAGCTCCGAACCAACTACTACAACTGGAAGTATCGCTCTCGGGCTTCACCGCCGGCTTTGAAGGCCTGAAAGTCTTACAGAACTGACTATTAAGCCAAACAAATAAAGAACGCCGCTGGTGATAACCGGCGGCGTTTTTGATTTGTGGCCCTTGTTTAAATGCGTTTCAGGGCAAGAACAGCATTTAACCCACCAAAGGCAAACGCGTTGCTCAGCGCTACGTCCACCTTTGCTTCGCGGGCTTCGTTCGGGACAACATCCAGCGCACATTCGGGGTCGGGTTCTTCATATCCGATGGTTGGAGCGATCACGCCGTCCCGAAGCGCCATTATGCAGGCCAACATCTCGACAGCGCCGGTGCCGCCGATCAAGTGGCCATGCATCGACTTAGTCGACGAGATCATCAGCTCGTCTGCATGAGGGCCAAAAACATCAGCTACGGCGGCGCATTCGGTCTTGTCATTGGCCGCAGTCCCAGTGCCATGTGCGTTGATATATCCGACACTGTCCGCGTTTAAACGTGCATCCGCCAGCGCTCCTGACATGGCACGCGCCGCGCCTTGTTTGCTTGGCATGACGATATCAGAGGCATCTGAAGACATCGCAAAACCGACAACCTCACACAAGATATCGGCCCCGCGCGCATGGGCATGTTCGTATTCTTCGAACACAAAGACCCCTGCGCCTTCACCCTGCACCATGCCGTTGCGATTCGCGCTGAACGGGCGGCATGCGTCCTTGGACATAACCCGCAGCCCTTCCCAGGCTTTAACCCCCCCAAAGCACAACATCGATTCCGACCCACCGGTCAGCATCGCCGGAGCTGCGCCACTGCGCACCATCTGAAACGCCAGCGCCATCGCGTGGTTGGATGAGGCACAGGCCGTCGATACCGTAAAGCTGGGGCCCTTCAGGTTATGTTCCATCGAAACGTGGCTTGCTGCAGCGTTGTTCATCAATTTAGGAACAACAAACGGGTGTACCCGGTTTTTACCATCCTCATAAACGGAACGGTAATTGTCATCCCAAGTCGAAACGCCGCCGCCAGCCGTACCCAGAACAACGCCGGAACGGGCGGCAAGATCACCGTGAAACTCGATCCCGGATTGATCGATCGCCTCTTTCGCAGCCGTCAAAGTGAATTGGGTAAACCGGTCATACAAAGTCATTTGCTGGCGGTTAAAGCGACCCTCGGCTTCGAACCCGCGGACCTGACCACCTATCTGGATTGCAAGTCTTTCCACATCTCGAAATTCGAGGGCAGAAATTCCGCAGCGCCCTTCTCGCATTGCCTCTAACGTGTCGGGCACCGAATGGCCCAACGAATTGATTGTACCGGCCCCGGTGATAACGACTCGTTTCATAGGATTACGTCAGACCTTTTCCGACACCAGCTTTTCGATACCGGTGATGATGGCCGCAACATTGGAGATATCAAAGTCGCTGGCCGTCGGCTCATTGGCATTGAACGGAATCGAAATATCGAACTCTTCCTCAATGGCGAAAATACTTTCGACCAGACCAAGGCTATCGATGCCAAGATCTTCGAGCGTGCTTTCGGGTGTCACATCCGACGGCTCCAGCACGGCCTGCTCTGCAATGATTGCGATGACGCGGTCGCTGATGCTCATGTCGATCCTCTGATTATTATCTTGAGGTTGATTTAATCACTTGGAGGCTGTTTGGAAACAGCCTTTTTCAACGCCTCAACGTCACGTGCCAATCGAGGCAGACGGCGTTGTGCTTTGTAAATCTCTGTATGCGTTTCCATTTTTATTCCCGGATAACCCATAATCACACGGCCTTTGGGCACGTTGGACAGAATTTTTGTGCCTCCGCCGGCAATCACTCCATCTCCGATAAAGATGTTGTCTACTACTCCGGTCTGACCACCCAGCACAACGTTATTGCCGATCTCAACCGATCCGGACACTCCGGTTTGTCCGCACAGCAGGCAATCCCGCCCGACGCGTGTGTTGTGCCCAACGTGAACCAAGTTATCTAGCTTTGAGCCGTCGCCGATGCGTGTATTCCTGATGGTCCCATTGTCGACGGTGCAATTTGCACCAACTTCGACATCGTCGCCAATCTCAACGGCACCCAGAGAATGAATACGCATCCAACTTTGGGCGCGAAGTTCGCCCTGATCACCCATAGTCTTGCGCGCGTTTTCTGCACCAGACACTTCGGGTGTCACAAAGCTGAACCCATCACCGCCGATACGTGCACCGGGTTGCGCGATGAAACGATTACCGATTTGTGCGCGGGCGCCGATACTGACCATTTCGCGCAGCACTGCATCGTCACCTAGAACTGCATCCATCCCGATCACGCAATGGGGCCCTATGACCACGCCTCTACCAATGCGCACGCGTGCGCCAATGACTGCGAGGGGACCGATCGAGGCATTTTCGCCAATCTCGGCCGTCGGATCGATGACAGCCGACGGGTGAATGCCATGTTCGACCCCCTGCCCGCGATCCAGCATCGCCGTGATCCCAGCCATCGCCATGCGTGGGCGCGGCACGAAAATCGCGGCTTTAAGCCCTAAGGCTTGCCAATCCGCACCCTCCCACAGAACAGCAGCACGTGCTGCTCCCGTGCTGAGCGCCTCTGCGTATTTCGGCGACATTGCCATTGCCAAATCAGACGGTCCGGCATCAGCCGGCTCTGCAGCACGCTCAATGGCGACGCTAAGATCGCCCTGACTT
This sequence comes from Ruegeria atlantica, assembly GCF_013032505.1. GTDB lineage: Bacteria > Pseudomonadota > Alphaproteobacteria > Rhodobacterales > Rhodobacteraceae > Ruegeria > Ruegeria atlantica_F. The sequence goes on along the minus strand of NZ_WQCG01000001.1, from coordinate 248,656 downwards.
TCCGCGCCCAAGGCTTCGGCGATTTGCTGAATTGTGTACTGCATGACGGGCTTCCCGGATTAAGGACCTGCCCCCGGTGATTACCCTTGAACGTCCGGCAGGGCCACCCCTGCTTTCTGCAAGGCCTCCCAGATTTTCCGATCCCGGTCATAGACATCGCGGCGATACTGGACTTCACCTTTCGGGCCAATATAGGCCGTACGATATATCAGGTGCACCGGAACATGCTGTTCAAGCTGAACAGTTGTTTCTTTTCCTGTCGCCAGTATCCGCTGGAAGAACGCCTTTGGGTTTTCTTCCTGCTTGGCCAAAAGCGCATAGGCGAACTCAAAAGGTTGCGCCAGGCGAATGCATCCATGCGAGAAAGCCCTCGACTCACGCGCAAACAGAGATTTCTGAGGCGTATCATGCAGATAGATGTTGTGCTTGTTGGGGAACATGAACTTCACCAACCCCAGCGCGTTGCTTTTGCTGGGGGGTTGGCGCATTGCAAACGGGAAGTTCTTTGTATTGAATTGAGTGAAGTCAACGGCGCCCCGGTTCACAAGTCGACCACTGCGATCGGTGATCTGAATATGACCTACCGCATTCGGGTTTGACTGCAGTTTTGGCAGATATTCCTTGGTAATGATCGAGCGCGGCACATACCAACTTGGGTTAATGACCATATGCTCCATCTCGTCCGAGAATTCGGGGCTTCGGCGGTCATGCACGTTCTTGCCAATAACGGCACGGGTTTCAAAGGTAACGCGTCCATCGTCTACGATCTTCGCTGAAAAGTCCGCCTGGTTTACCAGAATATGACGCTCGCCCCGTTCGCGCGGCAGCCAGCGCTCGCGTTCGAGCGCAACATATACAGACTTTAAACGCTCGGACGCAGTGCGATTAAGCTCGGCGATGGTGCCCTGACCAGCGACACCGTCGGGGGCAAGGCCATGCGAATGTTGAAAATCCTTGACGGCAGCAAGCATCGCATCATCGAATTCGGGGCTGGCCGTTGGTTTTAGATACCCCATTGCAATCAGACGGTTACGCAGCTTGATTACATTGGCTCCGGTATCTCCGTATTCCAACTTATCCGCTGGCACGCCAGCGCCCCAACCACCTTGGTTGACCAAAGCTTCCAACGCGATTTTCTGCTTCATCAATGCACGGTATTGAGTGGACTGCGGTGCTAGCTGATCGAAATATGCGTCACCTTCTGAGGCAAGCAGCCCCTCCAAATGATCGTTGGCAGACTTGCGCGAGACTTTACGGACCAGCCCATCGTCAATCTGCGCCGGGCGCAAAGCACCCGAGTATAGATCGTTTGCGTAGCTGACAAATGCCTTGCTGAGCGCGATTTCGACGGCACCCAAATCCCGCAGCGATGTGGCGTCCTGCATTTGTGAAAGGATAGACTGAACGTCATAGGCCCCTTCGGGCAGGCCATGCAAGTTTGTGGAAGACAGTGCTCTGATCAACCTTGTCCGGCGCGCTTCATGTTCGGGCGTGTCGCCGACCCATATCGGGGCAAACGCGTTGGTCCGGTAAAATTCGGCAAGACCCGACCCAACGGGCGCAAACTCGGCAACAGCCATTTGAAATGCTGTTCCGGGCGCCGACTGAGCGCCTGCCAAAGAGGCTGACGCCGAGATGCAAGCGGCGAAGAAAAGACTTTTAGGCAACCGATAAAGTGCTCGCATGGGATGACCTTAGTTATTCAATACTTTGCGCGTTCTGAGGCGCGTTCCGGACGAATATGGTTTTCGGCTGGACGTTTTGTCCATTCACAAATACATCAATTCGACGCATCCATTCGTGCCTGATGCGCGTTTGCATCGGCTGCGTTGCGCCAATGCCTAATTGCCTCAATATTATACCAAATTGCATCACCTGCGCAAAAAACTGCCGAAAATTCCCCCTTGAAAAGATGAATGTGAAAGATTTCTTGGCTGGCCTTTCTGACTGTGTCATAAATCCCGCATCTGGGATGGGAAAAAATTAATACCGCGCGCGTAACATCGTGTGCAGGCAGGAACAGTACGGGACGAAACCAAATGACCACGAGCAGTACATCGGGCTTGACCCGGCGTGCCCTATTGGGCGCATTTGCGGCAACCGCAGTCGTAGCAGCACCGACCTATTCCAACGCAGCAGGATTTTTACGCGGCAGCGGTGATATCCGTCGCATTCGTATGTATTCAGGCCGCACAGGCGAACGGCTTGATATGATATATTGGGTCGATGGAAAGTACATCAAGGACGCTGTCAAAGAAGTGAACCACTTCATGCGCGACTGGCGCACTGACCAGTCAAAGTCCATGGACCTGCGAACCATCGACATCATGGCAGCCTCTCACAACCTGCTGGACGTGAACGAACCCTACACGCTTTTGTCCGGCTACCGTTCTCCCCAAACCAATGCAATGTTGCGGTCGCGCTCGCGCCGTGTGGCCAAGAACTCGCTGCATATGAAAGGCCAGGCTGCTGACTTGCGCCTGTCCTCGCGTTCCGTTTCTCAGATGGCCAAAGCGGCCATTTCCTGCCGTGCTGGTGGTGTCGGTAAGTACCACCGTTCGAACTTCGTCCACATGGATTGCGGAGAAGTTCGCAGCTGGGGCGGCTAAAGCACACCCAACTGTTTTTCAACGACGAGCGCCCTTGGGCGCTCTTTGTTTTTGGACGTCAGCGGTAAGCGCTTTTCTCGAAAATGGGATCACGAAACGCCGTGCGTTAAGTCCGGCCATTGCTCCAAGACGTGGCTTCCTGCGGGTCCAAAACCCCATCTTCCGTGAACCAGCGCCCAACTCTCATCCATTTATTTTAAAATGATAAAAATCTCCGCGATTTATGAAGAGCTTTTTTACATGAAAGGAGTCATATTGCGGCAATAGGGAAAAGTGTAATGATCTCAATTGTCGCTAACATAATAGCTTTGTTCCTGCTGGTTGCCGCGCTTTATCTGGCTTACTACGCAGGTTCGTTTCAGCACGAACTCAAGGATACCGATAGGTTGCCACCCGTGGTTTTGTTTTCCATAGTGGTGGCATTTGCGGCATATCTGTTGTTGGTGCTTGTATAAGTACTTTCGTCAGCGACCTGAGGTCTATTCAGGTTTCTTCATCGTCGCAAAAACGCCGTCGGAAAAGGTATAATCCCTGAAGGGTGCCCGAACCAAAACTGTTTAGAAATGGCGCACCTGAGAGGATTCGAACCTCTGGCCTCTGCCTTCGGAGGGCAGCGCTCTATCCAGCTGAGCTACAGGTGCCTGAGCTGTTAGCTAACCTTGTTCCGATCCGGGCGCAACTGCAAATCCACCCGGAACGGACAGGTTTCATGCAAACAAATCGTGTGCCAATTCCAAAGCGTCGATGAGAATGTCCACCTCATCCGTGGTGTTGTACAAACCAAAGCTTGCACGACAAGTCGCGGTAACACCGTAGAAATCCATCAACGGGCCGGCGCAGTGATGACCGGCTCGGACGGCCACGCCTTTCTTGTCCAAAATGGTCGAGACATCATGCGCGTGCCCTGCCCCTTCCATCGTGAAGCTGAAAATTGCCGCCTTGTCAGGACGGGTGCCCTGAACCTGCAGCCAGTTCAGACCCGTCAGTTTCTGCATCGCATAGTCGCGCAGCCCGGCTTCATGGGCGGCGATGTTTTTCATCCCCAGATCCATCATGTAATCCAGTGCAACACCCAAACCGATTGTCTGGACAATTCCGGGTGTTCCGGCCTCGAACTTCATTGGCGGATCGTTGTAGATCACCTGATCTTTGCTGACCTCTTTGATCATGTCGCCGCCACCGATAAAGGGGCGCATCTCGGCCATGCGTTCTGATTTGATGTAAATCGCACCAGACCCGGACGGGCCATACAACTTGTGGCCAGTAATGGCATAGAAGTCGCAACCGATATCCTGAACGTTCACCGGCATATGTACGGCCCCCTGGCTGCCATCGACCAGAACCGGAACGCCTTTTTCATGAGCGCCTTGCGTGATTGCTTTGACATCGACCACGGTGCCCAGAACATTCGAGCATTGGGTTACGGCAACCAGTTTGGTTTTGGGACCAATCGCGTCGATCACGGCTTGCGGATCCAGCCCGCCGTCGGCGTCCACATCGACCCATTTCAGGACAACACCCTGACGTTCGCGCAGGAAATGCCAAGGCACGATGTTGGCGTGGTGTTCCATCACACTCAGCACGATTTCATCCCCGGCCTGCAGGCGCGGCATGGCCCAACCGTAAGCGACCAGATTAATCCCCTCGGTCGTGCCAGAGTTTAGGACGATCTCATTCTCATCCGCCGCACCCAGAAAGCGGGCGATTGTTCCGCGAACGGATTCGTATTTCTCGGTCGCCAGATTGGACAGGTAATGCAGGCCACGGTGAACGTTCGCGTATTCTTCGGAATAAGCCCGTGTCACGGCGTCAATCACGACTTTCGGTTTTTGCGCCGATGCGCCGTTGTCCAGATAAGTCAGCGGCTTACCGTTCACATCCCGCGACAGGATCGGAAAGTCCGAGCGTATTTTCTGCACGTCATACATGGTCTTATTGTTTCCTATACGGGGCCACCGGGCGTTAGTGCGAGGACAAATGGAACTGCGATCAAAATGGACAGCACAATAACCCCGAAGGATTTTGCAAGCGAACCGAACTGATGCGCTTCATTCAGGAAATGTAGCGTTACGTAAAGGCTAATCACTGCCGTAGCCAAAATAAACATGAGCAGCAAAAACGGCAGTACGATAGTGATGACCAGAGTGACCACCATCGCTGCAATCTGCAGGTATTGCAGCCAGATCGTCAGCGTCAGGATGTCATCGAATGATGCGCGACCGCCCAGAAACCTCCCCACGAACAGAAAAGCCCCAACACTGAGCAGCATAGTGCCTGCTGTTTGAAGCAGCCCCAGAAACGCAGGCGTAGGTGGCGGTGCTGATTCACCAGCGGGGATCGGAACAAAATGAACAATACCCAGTTGCACAAGGCCTTGCAGCACTACTGCAAGAGAGAAAGCCAGCCACAAAACCTCGCGCCCCGGGCGCATGTCCAAAAGGCGTCTAGCTGCCTGCGCAGGGTTTGTCAGGGTCAACATCGCAAGATCGACAAAGCCAACGGGGTTCATTCTTGCCGCCTTTGTACTTGACTGAGACCCGCCAGCCAGAACCAGAGAAACACTCCGAACCAGACAATTCCAACGACTGTCAGCGCCGGACCGGATCCGATTAAACCAGCAACCAAACCATTCAACAAAACCAGAGGGGTTGAAGCCACAAGCGCCCAAAACAGCGCCAGTCTTGCGCCATAAGACGTCCCATGACCGCCGACCAGTCGGGCAGCGCCATATGAAACAAATGCCAGAAGGTAGAAAACCAGCGGCAAAATAATAACGGTGCCCATCAAGGCACCGCCCATCAGCATATTCAGCTCCAACCCTTCGAGATGTGCGCGCCGCGCAAGGCCGGGCAATTGGGCAATGAAGGCCACAACGCAGAACGCCATGACAAACATCAGTGCCCTGTCCTCGCGCGGGCCAAGATCAAGAAGCCGCCGCACGACCCGTCCCGGCCCCCGATAGGTGGCCACGATATCCGAAGTCAAAGGCATCAGATATGCCGCGACAACCAGCCTTCTAGGCGGTTCACGATGGCCTCGGCCAATGCCTCATCCTCGATCTCATCAACGGCTTCGGCCAGGAATGCCAGTGTCAGCATGTTGGTGGCATCTTTAACGGATACCCCGCGTGAGCGAAGGTAGAACAGTGCCGTCTCGTCAATTGCGCCCGAGGTCGAGCCGTGCGAACACGCAACATCGTCCGCGTAGATCTCAAGCTCGGGTTTGGCGAGGAACTGACTGTCATCATCCAGCAGCAAGGACTGGCTGATCTGATAACCGTCTGTCTTCTGTGCGCCTTCTTTGACCAGGATCTTGCCCTGAAAAACGCCGGTCGCACCGTTGCGCAAGACTTTCTTAAAGACTTGGCGGCTTTCACAGTTTACCGCGTCATGTGTGACAAAAACCGTGTCATCATGGTGAAAATCACCATCGCCAACACACGCACCTGCCACATGGGCAATTGCATCGTCGCCAGTCAGCTCGACCACCTGTTCGTTGCGCGTCAGAATGCCATTCACGGTCAAGGTAAAGGACTTATAGACAGATTCCTGTCCCAGACGCGTGAACATGTGTGTCGCGGCACGGCGTTCATGATCCCTGCCCTGCGCGCGAACGTGATGCAGCGAACCGCCATCGGCGATGTCGATTTCCATGCACTTATTAAAGCGCGACGCCGCCGGACCGTTTTCAAGGATCGTCACCTCGGCCCCGCTTTCGACGCGGATGATGTGGTGCAGCATCGCGTCAGAAGTTTCGGACGCATGGCGATAAATCAGGCTGATCGGCTTCGACGGCTTACCGGTCACATGGATTGCGACACCGTCCGCAGCAAAAGCTGTATTCAAAGCCGCCAAAGGCCGCTGTACCGGGGATTGCCCGCGCGCCTCAAGAACGCCGTACAATTCCTTGGCCCAATGGATATCCTTGCAGCAGATATCCTCAATCCGATCGATACTGACACCTTCAAGCTCCAGATCATCTGAATCTTCAGCGCTGAACACGCCATCGACGAAAACGATTTTCAACCGATCCAGATTGCCAAACAGCAATGGTTCATCTGATTTGAACAACGCGGCACGAGGTGCCTCAGGCGAAATCAGGGTGTCAGGACGCGTGTATTTCCAATACTCGTCACGCCGTCCGGGCAGACCCATTTCCAATACGCGAGCCAACGCGTCCTCGCGCGCGGCACGGGTGCATCCGGCATCGGGCATGGTCAACGTGGCCAGCCGCGCCTCGGTCGCGGTTTGTTTTACTTCGGGCAAAGCCATCAGTTCACCTCGGCCAGAATGTCGGCATAACCATTGTTTTCGACTTCCAGCGCCAATTCGGGTCCGCCGGTTTTGACGATACGACCGTCTGCCATGATGTGCACGACGTCCGGTTTGATGTGGTCCAGCAGACGCTGATAGTGGGTAATAACCAGGAAACCACGCCCTTCGTCGCGCAGCGCGTTGACGCCTTCGGCCACCAGTTTCATCGCGTCGACGTCCAGACCCGAATCCGTTTCGTCAAGGATGCACATCTTGGGTTCCAGCATCGCCATTTGAAGGATTTCGTTCCGCTTCTTCTCACCACCCGAGAAACCAACGTTTACCGGACGTTTGAGCATGTCCGCGTCGATCTTCAGCGACTTTGCCTTGGCGCGCACTTCTTTCAGAAAGTCGGCAGCAGACAATTCGTCTTCGCCACGCGCCTTGCGCTGAGCGTTCACGGCCGTGCGCAGGAAGGTCATGTTGCCAACACCCGGGATCTCAACCGGGTACTGGAATGCCAGAAAGACGCCCGCAGCAGCGCGTTCTTCCGGCTCCATTTCCAGCAGGTCCTCGCCGTCTAGTGTGGCGGATCCTTCTGTCACCTCGTACCCATCGCGGCCGGACAACACGTAGCTGAGTGTCGATTTGCCAGACCCGTTCGGACCCATGATTGCGTGCACTTTTCCGGCCTCAACCGTCAGATCGACACCTTTGAGGATTTGCTTTTCTTCTTCCTCAAGCTTCACGTGCAGGTTTTTGATTTCCAGCATTTTTTCTCTTTCTGCGTCCGTGAAAGGACGCCCGCCATTTTAAGTTGTTTTATGCAAACGGTCCACATAACCATTTGCTGCTTCCATTGATATCTCACCACGGTTTTCAAGAACCGAGAGGGCAAGAGTCGTGATGTCAAAACTTTCGAAAACAGAATCCGCCAGAATGGCAAGTTGCTTCACTTTTTCGCTGCCCAATTCTTTCATTTTCATCAAATTGCGAATGAAAACGGCATCGCCATCGGTCAACTGGTTTGCGTGAAACCGCGGGCGTAGTCGCAGTGAAAGTTCACATCCGCGCAGCGGCCTTGGAATAAACGTCAGAAACTTGTGCAGCGAATATCCGTAACCACCCAGCACATCCATTTGGGCATTCAACAGCGGCTGATCTTCGTAGATCGGGACCGCCGCAACCTCAGTGATGATCGCACAGGCCTCACTCAGATGTTTGCCGCCACCCTCGAAGATCTGGGTTTCTGCCCCTTGGACGTCGATTTTAAGCAGATCGAATTCAGGCAAGTCATCAATGTCGTCAAGCCGATGGCTAACCAACTCTAATTGCTGACGCAGCCGAAGCTTTCTGTTCCAGTTTCCGATCGTTGCCAACCAATCCGGGTTGGGGCTGTAGAATGAGGTAAAACCGCTGCTGCGATAAACATTTAGCGTTTGTTCCCCACCCTGCCCAACGGCGTAGGGCAGATAGTGTTCTCGTGGACCTGCCGCTTCAACCAGCTTCGCATATGCGTCGGGCTGAGGCTCAAAGCCCCAGACCTCGCACAAGCCAGCATCCCTAAGTCTGTAATAGGGGGATTCATCTAGCGGATTTGCACCTATATCGACAACTCGGGTCAATCGACCCGGGCAGATCATGTCAATCAGGTACTTCGTCCTGTCGATATCAAAGTACTTTGGCACTTCGACGCATCCTTAGCGACTACACATCAAACGAGATTTACCCGACCGAGCCTTCCAACGAGATCGCCACCAACTGTTGCGCCTCCATAGCGAATTCCATCGGCAGCGCTTGCAGGACGTCCTTACAGAATCCGTTGACAACCAACGCGACGGCTTCTTCCTCGTCCATGCCGCGCTGGCGGCAGTAGAACAGCTGATCGTCATCCACCTTGGATGTCGTCGCCTCGTGTTCAACGCGTGAAGAATTGTTGCGGACCTCGATATACGGCACCGTGTGTGCGCCGCATTTGTCGCCGATCAGCAAGCTGTCGCATTGGGTATAATTGCGGCTGTCCTTGGCCTTAGGATGCATCGATACAAGACCGCGATAAGTGTTTTGGGCCTTGCCAGCGCTGATCCCCTTGGACACGATGCGCGATTTGGTGTTTTTGCCCAAGTGTACCATCTTGGTGCCGGTGTCGGCCTGTTGATAGTTGTTGGCAATCGCGATCGAATAGAACTCGCCCTGGCTTTCGTCACCGCGCAGGATGCAGGACGGATACTTCCAGGTCACGGCCGAACCGGTTTCCACCTGTGTCCACATCACTTTGGAACGGTCGCCCCGGCAATCCGCGCGCTTGGTCACGAAGTTGTAGATGCCGCCTTTGCCGTTTTCATCCCCGGGGAACCAGTTCTGAACGGTCGAGTATTTCACCTCGGCATCTTCCTCGATGATGATCTCGACGACCGCTGCGTGCAATTGGGCTGTGTCTCGCTGTGGTGCAGTACAGCCCTCCAAGTAGCTGACGTAGCTACCTTTATCGGCAATGATCAGTGTGCGTTCGAACTGACCCGTGTTTTCTGCGTTGATGCGGAAATAGGTGCTCAACTCCATCGGGCAGCGAACACCCGGCGGGATGTAAACAAACGAACCGTCCGAGAATACGGCCGAGTTCAACGTGGCGTAGAAGTTGTCGGACACAGGAACAACAGTGCCGAGGTACTTTTTAACCAGTTCGGGATGTTCACGGATCGCTTCGGAGATCGAACAGAAGATCACACCGTGTTTCGCCAGTTCGTCCTGGAATGTCGTACCAACAGATACCGAGTCAAACACCGCGTCGACGGCGACCTTGCGACCCTCGGCCGGCATATCTTCGGCGCCTTCAACGCCAGCAAGAATCATCTGTTCTTTCAACGGGATACCCAGCTTTTCGTACGTGGCCAACAGCTTGGGGTCTACCTCGTCCAGCGACTTGGGCTTTTCCTCCATCGACTTGGGACGGGCATAGTAATACTGATCCTGAAAGTCGATCTTAGGATAGGAAACCATGGCCCAGTTCGGCTCGTCCATCTTGGTCCAGCGTTCAAACGCGGCCAGACGCCATTCGGTCATCCACTCGGGCTCTTCATTCTTTTCCGAGATTAGCCGGACGATATCCGGGTTCACGCCCTTGGGCGCGTATTCCATCTCGATATCGGTATCCCAACCGTATTTGTAAGTTCCGACCTCGCGTACCGCGTCCACGGTTTCCTGATCGACACCTTCTTTTACCTGGGTCTGGTCCAAAGCGGCCATTTGACACCCTCCGTCAGATCACGCGGCGCGCGCGCGATGCTTCTTTTCTTTTTCAAGCCACGTCTCGGCGAAACGCAGCACGTTCTCTTCAGTAGTCAAAGGTCCCAGAGATACGCGGATCGCGCTGGCTGCTGTCACCTCATCAAAACCCATTGCGGTCAACACCGCGCTGGCCCGGACCTTGCCGCTGGAACAGGCAGAGCCTGCGCTGACCGCAAAACCCGCCAAATCCATCTGCATGACCTGTGTCTCACCCTTCCAACCGGGTGTCGCGAAACACGAGGTATTTGGCAGACGATCCTGACCTTTCCCGACAAAAATAGTAGATTTAGAACCAGCCTCAAGGGCATTTTCTAGAATATTTCTAAATTCACGGACCTGTTCCCAGACGCCGTTGGACAGATCCCGCGCAGCCGCTTCAGCTGCGGCCCCGAACCCTGCGATTCCAATCACATTTTCGGTGCCCGAACGTCGGCCCATCTCTTGCCCACCACCTTTGATCATGGAAGGCAATTCTGTGCCGCGTTTCATTACAACAGCACCAATCCCTTTGGGACCACCCAGTTTATGAGCTGAAATCAACGCCATCCGGACGCCGAGCCAGTTAAAAGCAACCGGCAATTTGCCAAACGCCTGGGTCGCGTCAGTCACGGCCAAGCCGTTGGGTAGCGACTGGACAATCCCCGTCTCGGAATTCGAAAGCTGCAGGGTCGACTGCTCGGGGTTTGACACATCCACCTGACCGGACTGCGATGCGGGTAAGTCTTCGGTGATCCACGACCTGATCGCATCATGCTCAATCGCCGATCCATGCAATTCACGATTGGCAAGCGTCAGCGCGGCCCCTTCGGTCGAGCCAGATGTGAATACAACGTCCGCGCCATCAGCCCCAAATGCGGCTGCAACCTGCGCTCTGGCGCGTTCGATCAGAGCTTTTGCCGCGCGGCCTTCGGCGTGAACTGATGACGGGTTCCCACACAGATCCATGGCCGCCACCATGGCGTCGCGCGCCTCGGGGCGCAGCGGTGTTGTTGCATTATGATCCAGATAAACACGATTCATGGATACATCTTTTCTATGATGCGAAACGGGCAAAAGATCCCAAATGCAAACGGCATCGGGTCACTCATCAACAACAGAAAACAGGCTGGGAACTGCTGGGCACGGGGCCAAATCGTTTTTGATAACATCAGACAAACGCGTCTGGTGCAAAAACACGTAGACATGCGCGCTAAGCCCTTCCCACAGGCGGTTGGTCAAAGACTGCGCCCGGCTCCCCGACGATGCCCCAGACGCCCCTGCACCTTTCTGCAGCGCATCAACGGTTTCATCCACCGCCGCCAGAATTTCGACCACCCGAATCTCGGAAGCAGGCCGCGCCAGACGATACCCGCCCCCTGGTCCACGCACGGACGCAACCAATTCGGCACGACGTAGCTTGACGAAAAGCTGTTCAAGATAAGGAAGTGAAATATCCTGACGTTCGGAAATTTCACCTAGCGTTACCAGTCGGTCTGAGGGCTGTAGAGCAATATCAGCCAATGCGACCATCGCGTAACGACCCTTTGTCGAAAGCTTCATTGTCTTTCCCTCATGGCAGGTTATACGCGAAAACATTGACGCCGCCGCCGCCAGTGCGTATCTCCGACAAGCAGCGCCTTGCGCATAGCATCACAATTAGAACCGTTCTAAAGTGCCTTACGAATACCGTCAAGTATATCATGGCATCAGGAAGAAAAAGACAGGACCAAAGCACACATGCCCGAGGTGATTTTTCCCGGACCCGAAGGCCGCCTGGAAGGCCGCTACCACCCGCAAAAGGAAAAAGACGCACCGATCGCCATCGTGCTGCACCCGCATCCTCAGTTTGGCGGGACCATGAACAACAAGGTGGTCTATAACCTGCACTACGCGTTTTACAACATGGGCTTCACTGTGTTGCGCTTTAATTTCCGCGGCGTTGGCCGCAGCCAGGGCGAATACGATCAAGGCGTAGGTGAGCTGAGCGATGCCGCGTCGGCGCTAGACTACCTGCAGTCGATGAACAACAACTCCAAGCACTGCTGGGTTGCCGGCTTTTCCTTTGGTGCATGGATCGGAATGCAGCTTTTGATGCGACGCCCGGAAATCACGGGCTTTATTAGCGTGTCACCCCCCGCCAATATGTACGATTTCTCGTTCCTGGCACCCTGCCCTTCATCCGGTCTGATCATCAATGGCTCGGCCGACCGTGTTGCGCCGCCGGCTGACACCACGTCGCTGGTCAACAAACTGCACGAACAGAAGGGTATCACCATCACTCATAATGAGGTTGATGGCGCCGATCACTTCTTTCAGGACCGTCACATGGATACGTTGATCACTGATGTCAGCGACTATGTGAAGCGCCGCCTGACTGAGAACACGCGCTAATGTCCGACACCATCAGTAACCTCGCGGCTAAGTTGGCCGAGGACACGATGAAAGTGATGGACGAAACCGGCAACGATCGCTTCTTTGTCGAAGTGGGTGAGCTTTTAGGCGCGTCCTCACAGACTCTGGAAGAAGCGTTCCTGACTGAGATTCGTGTGCGAATGGCAGAGCGCAAGGCCCGCAAGTTTGTCATCGACAGGCTGACCAAACACCGATCCCAAGTAAAAGCGATTGAAAAGAAATGACTGAAAGACTGTCCGCGCAACTTGAATTCCTGAAATGCGCGGACAGGCTGAAATCAGTCGATCGTGCCAATGCGCTATTGGATCAGTCGCGTCCCGAAAACGCGGCCGAACACAGTTGGCACTTGGCACTATGGGCGCTGACGATGGCGCCGCTGGCGGGCGACGATGTGGACATCAACCGTGTCATACGCATGCTGCTGTCGCACGATCTGGTTGAAATCATCGTGGGCGATCACCCCATTCATTTGGACACCGATTGGAGCGCAGTTGAGCAGGCCGAGCGCGCCGCTGCGGATAAATTGTTCGGGCTTTTGCCAGACGACCAGACAATCGTTTTTCGTGGCCTCTGGGAAGAATTCGAGGCCGACACGACACCAGACGCCAAATTCGCCAAATACCTCGACCGGTGCCAACCGCTGTTTCAAGTTATGTGCGCACCAACTCCCAACCCTGACCATGTCGAGGTTGTCCGAGAGAACCTCAGCACTGGTCGCGCTGCATATCTGGCGCAGGAATTCCCCGAAGCGCACAGCTTAGCCAGCGCACTGCTGAACAAGGAACCAGCGTCCGAATCTGCGTTTTCCGAGCGGCTGGCTTTTTTAGCTGAAGCAGACCGCCTTAAATCCGTGTACCGCGCTTCCCGCCTGTTGTCCGGAGAGCGGTTTGAAAACTCGGCCGAACACTCCTGGCACATCATGCTGTTTGCCTGGGTGTTGGCAGAATACGCGCAGCCCGGCGTATCTCTGGAACGTGTCCTGAAGATGCTGCTGCTGCACGACATTGTTGAGATCGATGCCGGAGATCACCCAATCCACGGTCAGGTGGACCACGCTGCGCAAGAGGCTGAAGAACAGGCCGCTGCTGACAGGCTTTTTGGTCTGCTGCCCACCGCACCCCAACAAGCCTTTCGGGCGCTATGGGAAGAGTTCGAGGCCGCCGAGTCTACAGATGCACGATTTGCCAAAGCAATCGATCGGTTTCAGACCCCGATTGGAAACCTTGAAACCGGCGGAGGATCCTGGGTGGATTACAACGTAACTTTTGCCCAGATCGAACAACGCGTGGGAACGTTGGTTAATCGCGGCGCACCAGAATTGTGGTCGTGGTTGCGGCCCCAACTCAGCTCATATTTTTCAGAAAATTCTGCCAGTTAAGCCAATAGAAAAAGGGGCGCAAAGGCCCCTTTTCCAATCGTTCCGGCAGGCACTTAAACCTGATTACTGTCAAACCGTTCAACACCACTGGCTGCGTTTATGTCGACGGACCCCCCGCCCGCTAGCCACCCAAGCGCCACTATAAATGCCGAAGCAACGATCACGGATATCGCAAATTTCGTCATTGAAAACTCATAAAAGAAAACTAAAAACACCAAATTCATATCAAAATTTTTCTCTTTGAAATAGTATGGTTATCCTGACCCGTCAGACACGCATCCCCGATGACCAAACACCAGACTTTTCCAGATGCGCGCCCAAGATTTCTCTTGCCGGGAAACGGGAATTTATGCTCAACCACCCACATTGCAACTGTATCGAGACCACCTGTGCCCAAAGCTTATTTTATTCTTTTGTTGGCAGTTCTCGCTGAAACTATTGGCACCTCTGCGCTCCAGGCCAGCCAGCAGTTCAGCCGGTTTTGGCCTTCTGTTCTGGTAGTTGTGGGATATGGAGTGGCATTCTATCTTCTGGGCCTCACCCTGAAATACATGCCTGTCGGCATAGTTTACGCCATTTGGTCCGGGCTTGGGATCGTTCTGATCGCCATCATCGGGTACATCGTATTCGGGCAGCGTCTGGATTGGCCCGCAGTGATCGGTCTGGCTATGATTTTGACCGGAATTCTTGTCATTCACCTGTTTTCCAGCACAGCAGGCCACTGACGACCGGTTAGGGCTGGCCTATTCAGTCAAACCGCGTTATTCGCGCGGCAACTTCCCGTTCAAAGGCTGACCTCTCATGGACCTGCGCAACATCGCAATCATCGCTCACGTGGACCACGGCAAAACGACCCTGGTGGATGAGCTACTCAAACAATCCGGTGCATTCCGGGAAAATCAGGCCGTCGCGGAACGCGCCATGGACAGCAACGATCTGGAGCGTGAGCGCGGCATCACCATTCTTGCCAAGGCGACCTCGGTCGAGTGGAAAGGCACGCGGATCAATATCGTCGACACCCCCGGCCACGCCGATTTCGGCGGCGAGGTTGAGCGTATCCTGAGCATGGTTGACGGGGTTGTCCTGCTAGTCGATGCCGCTGAAGGTCCGATGCCGCAGACCAAATTCGTGACGTCCAAAGCTTTGGCTCTGGGCCTGCGTCCAATCGTGGTCCTGAACAAGGTCGACAAACCCGATGCTGAGCCTGATCGCGCGCTGGACGAATGTTTCGACTTGTTCGCCAACCTGGGCGCCGACGACGATCAATTGGACTTCCCCGCCATGTATGCATCGGGCCGTTCCGGCTGGGCCGATATGGAGTTGGACGGACCGCGCAAAGATCTGACCGCCCTCTTCGACCTCGTTGTCGATCACGTCCCTGCCCCAAAGCAGGCCGACAAGAAGGACGAACCTTTCCGCATGCTGGCCACGACGTTGGGCAGCGATCCGTTCATCGGCCGTATCCTGACCGGTCGCGTTGAAAGCGGAACGCTGAAAGCAGGCGACAGCCTGAAAGCGCTGAGTCGTGACGGCTCACTGATTGAAAACTTCCGCGCCTCGAAAATCCTGGCGTTCCGCGGATTGGCCCAACAGCCAATCGATGTCGCCGAAGCCGGTGACATTGTCACAATCGCCGGCATGAGCAAGGCGACTGTGGCCGACTCGTTGGTCTCGCCGCAGGTTGACGAGGCCCTGCCCGCTCAGCCTATCGACCCACCGACTATCACCGTGACCTTCGGCATCAACGACTCGCCGCTGGCCGGTCGGGACGGCAAAAAGGTTCAGTCGCGGGTCATCCGCGACCGCCTGATGAAAGAGGCCGAATCGAACGTTGCCATCCGCATCACCGACACACCCGGTGGCGAGGCTTTTGAGGTCGCTGGCCGTGGCGAATTGCAGATGGGCGTTCTGATCGAGAACATGCGTCGCGAAGGGTTCGAGCTCAGCATCTCGCGCCCGCAGGTTTTGTTCCGCGAACAAGACGGTCAGCGCATGGAGCCGATCGAAGAGGTCACCATTGACGTTGACGATGAATACTCGGGTTCGGTTATTGAAAAAATCACCGGCGCGCGCAAAGGCGAACTGGCCGAAATGCGACCCGCGGGTGCCGGTAAGACCCGTATCATCGCCCACGTGCCCTCGCGTGGCCTGATTGGCTACCACGGCGAATTCCTGACCGACACACGCGGAACTGGTGTTTTGAACCGCGTGTTCCACGGCTGGGCCGCACACAAAGGCCCGATCCCGGGTCGTCGTGCGGGGGTTTTGATCTCGATGGAAAACGGTCAAGCCGTGGCCTATGCGCTGTGGAACCTGGAAGAGCGCGGACGGATGTTCGTCGCCCCGCAGACTGACGTGTATCAGGGCATGGTTATCGGCGAACACTCACGCGACAACGACCTTGAGGTTAATCCGCTTAAAGGCAAAAAGCTGACAAACGTACGTGCCAGCGGATCCGACGATGCCGTACGATTGACGCCCCATATCCAGTTCTCTCTGGAAGAAGCGATTGCCTATATCGATGATGACGAATTGGTTGAGGTCACTCCGAACGCCATTCGTCTTCGCAAACGTTTCCTTGATCCGCATGAACGAAAACGGATGGCAAAATCGGCCTGATCCGACCCGGGAAACTGTTTCTTATAGCACGACAATACCATAAATGTGACATTTTTGCTTCCCAAAGGGAAAAATTCAACAAAACAAAGCCCGTCCTCGCGACGGGCTTTTTTGTTGTTTTTCATATAGTTTCACCAATAGGTTGCATGTTTCTCTGCAATTTTTGCTGACATCCCAATGAAAAATGAGGCAAGATTCGACTGTATTTTTGTCAAATTTGTGGCACAATTACTTAATTCAAAGGTGTTGGTAATGAGTTTAAAGGAGTAGCGCTATGCGCGTAAGGTCCCGTTTATATTCGTTTGTATTTTTATCTGCGGCATTCCCATTGATGGCAGTAAGCACAGCTCATGCGGCTGAGGTTTGCAATGTCAAAACAGCCCGGCAATCTGTATCCACCGAAACGCTTTGTAGTTGCAAGGTCGTCGACAAGCGGATGCTGCGTTACATTCAGCGCCGTGCCGACTTTGAGGATATCCTGGCTCGCACGTCTCAGACGTGCCCCCTGTTCGCGGCCATTTTGACCGACATCCCAACTGCTACGGTTCGAACCGATCGCAACAGCCGCGATGACGATGACAACAACTCGGTGAGCCGTAGCGGCGCATCTGCAGGTAACACCGGTGGTAGTGGCGGCTCGGGCGGTTCAGGTTCGTCGACAAATGGTGGCGAAGGCGACAATGGCGGCGACGGCCGCAGTGGCGGCGGCGGTAATGACGGTGGCGGCGGCGGTGGTTCCGACGATGGCGGCGGCGGCAACAACGGCGGTGGCAGCAACGGCGGCGGCAGCAATGGCAGCGGCGGCAGCAATGGCGGCGCGGACTCCGGTAGCGGTAGCGGCGGCGGTGGCAGTAACGGTGGCGGTAATTCCGGCAGCGGTGACGGCAACGGCGGCAGCAACGATGGCGGCAATTCCGGCAGCGGTGACGGCAACGGCGGCAGCAACGGCGGCGGAAACTCCAGCAGTGGTGACGGAAACGGCGGCAGCAATGGCGGCGGAAACTCCGACAGCGGTGACGGAAACGGTGGCAGCAATGGCGGCGGAAACTCCAACGATGGCGACGGCAACGGCGGCAGCAATGGCGACGGCAATGATGGCGGCGGCAGCGACGGAAGTGGCGGTGGTGACGGCGGCGGCGGTGCCGATGGCAGCGGCGGCGGAGACGGCGGCGGTGGCAGCGATGGCAGCGGCGGCGGTGCCGGTGGCGGCGGTGCCGATGGCAGCGGCGGAACCCTCTGACGCAATAAATCGCACAGCAGCCTGACGTTGCAGGCTTTGAGATCATTCACGTCGAAAACGTCTCGACGTCGATCAAAAACAAAGGGGCGACAAAAGTGTCGCCCCTTTCACTATTCGTAAGCTGATAGATCAGTTCGAAATTCTAGCTTCTTCCGTATACACCAACCCAATTGCTGGGCTTCGCCGGATCTTGCATCCGAAGGAACAAATACCGCGTGGCCGACCAGGGCTTGATCCGATTAGTCAGATTGTCCAGCACCAGATCCCCTTTGGCCGAGCGGTAGACAAGAACTGCATGTGCGTTTCGGCGCGTATCCAACACCGTCGCGATCAGCAATTTGTTTGGGTCAACACCCGCCCGGATCAGATCCCTTTTCTTCAAAAGGGCAAAATCCTCGCAATCTCCGCCTCGCGTTGTCGGCAAAGCCCATCGTTCGGTAGTGCGGTACTGCACCTGATCCGTAACCGCCCGCGTCGTCGCGTTGACCTGACGATTGATCCGCTCAATGATCTGCATTTCCTGCTGCGAGGACATGCGTACCGATGCCTTGCTGGCGCACGCCCAAGAATACTGACGGCACAATTGTTGAGCCCCACTTGGCGGGGGGGACGCCGCGAGGGTTCGGATGAAACTGCCTTCGCTTGCGTCCACTTGCGACCCGGCGACCGCGACTCCGCAAACCAATGCGGCAATCCCCACGGCCCGACCTGAATGTGTTTTTAACCGCCCGAGAGCGGCTTTGAGTCCGATATCTACCGATTTCATGCCTGTACCTCGATCCCTGTTCTCAAGACGATTGCCTACAAGCGGGACCGTATGCGATTAGAACCAACTAACGGTAAACGGTAGCGCTTGTACAATCTGGGGCGAACGTGAACGGGAAAAAAGGCGGAAATTCGTCACTCAATATGACCATTTCGCGCTGGAAATGAGAGTAATGCGCCACAATCTAGGCGGGAATATATCAAACAACTCGCGTCGGATCATATTAAGGCGCTGGAATCACAAAGATTCCACAGGCGTCCAAAATTGCCACAATACAGTTCACTTCACTTGTGAACTGTTCGGCTGATTTCCGCCCATGGGCCATTTCTAACGACAGGAAATCTGCCGATCAGAGACGCGTTATTTTTAGTCTGTGATTTCCACGACCACCAATTCACGCTCACTCGCACCGCGCGCGTGATCAAGAGCCTGCTGGTATTCGGGCGAATTATAGCACTCGACCGCGGCCTCGACGGATGGGAATTTCGCGACCACGTTGCGTGGACGCTCTTTCCCTTCCAATTGCACATAGCGGGCAGCCCGGGCGATAAATGCGCCGCCATGCTTGGCAATCGCGGGACCTGCGAGTTCCGCGTATTTCGCATACGCATCTGCGTCCGTCACGGTGACGTGTGCAATCCAAAGTGCAGCCATCTTATCCTCCCAAAACCTGTTCTGCGGCCTTGATCGCCGCATCTGCATTCGAGGCGTCCTTGCCGCCGCCTTGCGCCATGTCAGGACGACCACCGCCGCCCTTGCCGCCTAGCTCGGCAACAGCAGCACGGACAAGATCAACGGCCGAGACTTTATCGGTCAGATCAGAGGTCACACCGGCGGCCACGGCTGCCTTACCACCGGCATCCGCGATCAGCAGAACGGCTCCGGACCCCAACCGATTTTTGTGCTCATCAATCAGTGCTGGCAAATCCTTGCCGGATACACCGTTCAACGCCTGTGCAAGAAAGGACACGCCATTCACGTTGCGCGCTTCGCCGCCGCCGCCCTGCCCAGCCCCGCCGGACATCGCCAGATCACGTCGCAGTTGCGCGACTTCGTTCTGTAGCGACTTACGTTCATCGAGCAGCGCTTTGACGCGACCGACAACGTCATCTGGCTGAGCCTTAAGCTCCGAGGCAATCTGACCCAGACGCTGATCCTGTAGTGACAGATGCCGCAGCGCTTCATCACCGGTCAGCGCTTCAATCCGGCGCACGCCCGCACTGCTTGCACTGTCGCCAAGTACCACAAAGGTCCCGATATCACCGGTCTGGCGCACATGCGTGCCGCCACACAACTCAATCGACCAGGTCTCTCCGTCCTGGCCCTTACCGGTCGCGGCCTTGCCCATAGAAACAACGCGTACTTCGTCGCCGTATTTCTCACCAAACAACGCCTGTGCGCCCAGTTTCCGCGCATCGTCCGGTGTCATGATACGCGTTTCGACAGTCGAGTTCTGACGGATGAACTCATTCACATCACGCTCAACCTTCCGAATCTCGTCACCGCTCAGTGCCTTGGAATGGCTGAAGTCAAACCGCAAACGATCTGAAGCGTTCAGAGAGCCGCGCTGTGCCACGTGATCACCCAGCGTCTCGCGCAGCGCTTCATGCAATAGGTGCGTGGCCGAGTGGTTGGCGCGAATGGCCGTGCGGCGCGCGTGGTCGACCTCAAGCTCGACGGCATCACCTTTGGACAGAGCGCCCTGTTCGACGGACACCTTATGAGCATAAACTTTGCCATCAGCGAATTTTCGGGTGTCCTCGACCCTTGCCAAGTCACCGCTGTGTTCCAAGCGCCGGATTTCACCGGTATCACCAACCTGACCACCAGCCTCGCCGTAGAACGGCGTCTGGTTCACTATCACCCAGCCGGAACCGCCCTCTTCAATTGTGTCGACCAATGCGCCATCGACCACCAAAGCGGCAATCTGGCCCTCGGCCTTTTCCGTGTCATAGCCAAGGAAATCAGTAGCCCCGGCAATATCAAGCACGTCGAACCACACGGCCTGATCCGCCGCCTCGCCCGAACCGGCCCAAGCAGCCCGCGCCTTTGCTTTTTGCTCGGCCATGGCCGCGTCGAAACCGTCCGTATCCACGGTCCGGCCCTTTTCTCGAAGGGCATCCTGCGTAAGATCCAGAGGGAAACCATAGGTGTCATATAGTTTGAAAGCTGCTTCACCCGGCAAAGCTGCACCTTCGGACAAGCCCGAAACTTCGTCGTCCAGCAGTTTCAGACCACGGTCGAGGGTTTGCTTGAAGCGTGTTTCTTCCAGCAGCAGGGTTTCTTCGATCAACGGCTGCGCCTGTCCCAATTCGGTATATTGCGCGCCCATCAGTTGCACCAAGCTGGGCACCAGTTGGTACATGATCGGGTCTTTCGCACCCAGCAGATGCGCATGACGCATGGCCCGACGCATGATCCGGCGCAACACGTAGCCGCGGCCATCATTTGACGGCATCACCCCGTCGGCAATCAGGAATGAGGTTGAACGCAGGTGGTCCGCGATCACCCGATGATGCACGTTCTGATCACCATAAGGATCGACGCCGGTCGCTTCTGCCGAAGCCTCGATCAGAGTTTTGAACAGATCGGTGTCATAGTTGTCGTGGCTGCCCTGCAGCAATGCGCCGATCCGTTCCAGCCCCATGCCGGTGTCGATCGACTGCATATCGAGTTCGACCATCGAGCCATCTTCGAACTGCTCGTTCTGCATGAAAACAATGTTCCAGATTTCGATGAACCGATCGCCGTCTTCCTCCGGTGATCCCGGAGGACCACCCCAGATGTGATCGCCGTGGTCATAGAAAATCTCGGTACACGGACCGCAGGGACCGGTTGGGCCCATCTGCCAGAAATTATCGCTGGTTGCGATACGGATGATCCGGTCTTCGGGCACGCCGACCTTTTTCCAGATCTCAAATGCCTCGTCATCCGTGTGATAAACGGTAGTCAGCAGGCGGTTCTTGTCGATCCCGAATTCTTTGGTGATCAGTTCCCACGCAAAAGGGATCGCTTCGTGTTTAAAGTAATTGCCGAACGAAAAGTTACCCAGCATCTCGAAGAATGTGTGGTGACGCGCGGTATAGCCAACGTTGTCGAGATCATTGTGCTTGCCGCCTGCCCGCACGCATTTTTGTGCAGTCGTGGCGCGCTGGTAATCACGGGTCTCAACGCCGGTAAACAGGTTCTTGAACTGCACCATGCCTGAGTTCACGAACATCAATGTCGGGTCATTGCGTGGCACCAGAGGGCTGGATGCGACAACTTCATGCCCTTGTTTGGCAAAATAGTTTAGGAAGGTTGAGCGGATATCGTTCAGCGTGGGCATAAGGCTCTCTCGGCGCGCAATCTCAGTGTTCTGAAATGGTTTATCCCCGTCCCCAAGGATAGTCCACAAGGATAAGTCAGCCATGTTTTTCGAAGTGCAGGAAAGTCCTTTAACAAGAGCGACGTTTTCAGAATGACATAAGGCGGCCACGAAGGCCGCCTTATCTTCAGTATCTCAATCCTTACCTTGCCGGGGGGATGTAGACCCGACCGCATCCGTCATGCTTCGAGGATATCGTCTTCCTCGGCAGAGCCGGGTGGCATGTCGAACTCAAGCCCATGCGCGGCCCGAATTTTGTCTTCGATATCCAGCGCAATACGGCTGTTGTCACGCAAGTATTGCTTGGCGTTCTCACGCCCCTGCCCGATCCGTTCGTCTCCATAGCTGAACCACGAACCTGATTTCTCAACCACGCCAGCCTTGACGCCTAGATCCAGCAACTCACCCATCTTGCTGATGCCTTCGCCATACATGATGTCGAATTCAACCTGCTTGAATGGCGGTGCCACCTTGTTCTTGACAACTTTCACACGCGTCTGGTTGCCGACGACTTCATCGCGATCTTTGATCGCGCCAATCCGCCGGATATCCAGACGAACCGAGCTGTAGAATTTCAGCGCGTTACCACCGGTCGTGGTTTCGGGACTGCCAAACATCACGCCGATCTTCATCCGGATTTGGTTGATAAAGATCACCATGCAGTTTGAGCGGTTAATGGAACCGGTCAGCTTTCGCATTGCCTGGCTCATCAATCGGGCCTGAACGCCGACGCTGCTGTCACCCATATCGCCTTCCAACTCGGACTTGGGCGTCAATGCCGCAACCGAGTCGACCACAACCATGTTGACTGCGCCCGAACGAACAAGCGTGTCGGTGATCTCAAGCGCCTGTTCACCTGTGTCAGGCTGCGAGATCAGAAGCTCATCCAGATCAACACCCAGTTTGCGGGCATATTGAGGATCCAGCGCGTGTTCTGCATCCACGAATGCACACACGCCGCCGCGTTTTTGCTGTTCAGCTATGCAATGCAGAGTCAGCGTGGTTTTGCCCGAACTTTCGGGACCGTAAATCTCGACGATCCGGCCCATTGGCAGACCACCGATTCCCAGCGCGATATCCAAACCCAGTGATCCGGTTGAGCTTGCGTCGATGTCTTGCTTGGAATCCTCACCAAGCTTCATGATCGAGCCCTTGCCGAACTGCCGTTCGATTTGCGCCAGCGCGCTATCAAGCGCCTTTTGCTTGTCTGCGTTTTTCTTGTCGCTCATTGTCAGAAGATCCGCCATTGTCCTGTCGCCTTCTCTTTTGTCACACCCATGATCGGGCGGCAATCACTGCTTTGTTCGCCTCTTGTTCCTTATGGGACCAAAAAGAGAACATTTCAACTAAAACTTACAATACTTACTGTTCGGCAATTGTATTAAAGAGTCGTTTACGACAATCTGCGCCTGTGAAATAACTCGGCGAAGGGCGAATAAATGCTTGTTTTCTATAAAGAACGCCTTGCGTTTCTGGCTGTTCCAAAAACAGGCAGCACAGCCTATCACACCGCCCTGAGCGCGCGGGCCGACCTTGTCGTCACCGGCCCGCCCGAGCTAAAACACGCACCTGTTCGCCGCTTTGACAGGTTTTTCCAGAACATTTTTCGAAAAATGTATGACGCTGAGATGGAGATCATGGCCGTCGTGCGCGAACCGATCGACTGGCTGGGCAGTTGGTACAAGTATCGCGGCCGCGACGACCGCATCGGACATCCGCATTCAACGCAAAACCTGAGCTTTGATGACTTCGTACAAGCATACATGCAGAATCCTCGTCCGGAATTCGCGGATGTCGGCAGTCAAAGCCAGTTTTTTCGAACACGTAACAACGGGTTTGGTGCAACGCATGTCTTCAAGTACGAAAACCAGGACAAAATCCTGAGTTTTCTACAAGACCGGCTGTGCATGGATATCGCCCTGCAGCGCGAAAATGTCTCACCTGTACGGGACCTGTTGCTGTCGTCGGATACAGAAAAGAAGTTCCGCAAACACCATGCTGCCGAATTCGCCTGCCACGACGCGGCGCTGTAATCAGTTGAGCAGATGAAAAACCGTCTCGGTCAATTGCGTGAGAGAAAACGGTTTGGGCAAAAACGTGGAATTCGCAATCTCGGGACCTGAATCTCCGAATGCGCCTTCGGTATAGCCTGACATAAATACTACCCTCACATCAGGGCGGGTCTCCATCGCCTTGCGCACCCAAGATGGGCCGTCCATTCCCGGCATGACCACGTCTGTCACGAAGGCATCCACATGCACAGACTCGTCCTCAAGAAGGTAAAGCGCTTCTTCGGCCGATCCGGCTTCGAGCACGGTGTAGCCCTTCAATCGCAGTGCACGTGTGGCGAACGCTCGGACCGGAGCCTCATCTTCGACCAGCAGAACCACGCCTTCCCCTTGCCGGGACGTGGGAATCTCCGGCAGACTTGCGTTATCCCGGTCATTCTTTTGCTGAGCTTTTGAGACCGGCAAAAGCACGGTAAATTCGGTTCCTTTGCCTGGAATGCTGTCAACAAAGATGAACCCGCCTGTCTGCTTGACGATTCCGTAGACCGTCGACAACCCAAGGCCGGTCCCCTCACCGGTGCGCTTGGTGGTATAGAACGGCTCAAAAACTTTTTGCAGCTTGTCGGCAGGAATGCCTGTGCCACTGTCGATCACTTTCACGATGACGTATTCGCCGGGTTGAACTGTTGCACGATCCCGCCTGAACGGTTCGGTCAGGGACACAACCTCAGTCTCGATGCGCACCTCGCCGCCTTCGGGCATTGCGTCCCGTGCATTCACGACAAGATTCATAAACACCTGTTCAAGCTGCCTTTTGTCGGCTCTCACGGGTTTGAGCACTGGATCGTGGCTCAGCGTCAGCCGCACTTTCTCTCCCACCAAACGGTTCAAAAGATGGATCAGGTCGGAAATCGTGTCCCGCAGATCCAAAACCTCTGGCTGCAGCGTCTGCTTGCGCGAAAAGGCGAGAAGTTGACTGACCAACGCAGCGGCCCGGTTGGCGTTCTGGTTGATCTGAACAAGGTCACCGTAATTTGGATCATTCTGATCGTGCCGCAGCAACAACAGATCGCAATGCCCCGATATCGCGGTCAGAAGATTGTTGAAATCATGCGCCACGCCACCGGCCAATTGCCCAACAGCCTGCATCTTCTGACCCTGCACAAACTGAGCTTCCATCGTCTTAAGCTCAGTCGCATCATTCAGGACGGCAATCAGACAAATTCCTCCATCGCATGTCACCCGGTTTAGCGTGACCTGGACGAAGACTTCTTTGTCCTGACGTGTCAGGCGTAGGAATTCCGACCGGGGAACGGCATCTTCATCCGCCACAGCGCGCGTCAACCAATCAAGGATAGGGTAACCAAGCCCGTGCATAATTTCGGCTACATTTGACTTGCCCTGCTCGATCTCTCCGATCAGCTTAATCGCCATCCGGTTCGCATCCAAAATTAGGCCTTCGGCTGACAGACACATCACAGGCACCGGCAATTCGGCGAAAGGCGCATCAGGACCAGTTTGACCCGCGGCATTCATTGGCAATAGAAGCAGATCTCGCACCGTGCCCGAGCGGAACAACTCGGCCACCGTAACTGGTATCTGCCCGTCCGAAGTTTGGACCATCGAGATTTCACCCAGTTTCGGAACGTCATTGGGAAAGATCTTTCCCATTACTTCTGGCTTTTGGCCTAGCATGGCCTCCGCCACTCCATTCACACGCAATACAGACCCGTTGCGCCCTTCTGTCAGCACTGGAACCGGGGCGTCATCCCATTGCCCCCGTTCATCCAGATGGAATCGCCAGCAGAACATCTCTTGGCTTACGCTAAACACCGAGATTGGGATTGTAGAACCAACGGTCACGATATCTTCCCGCGCGCTTTCATGAATTTCCGCGATGGATTGCAAACGCAACAGGATCGCTGCGGGATTCGCGAACCTGGATTTCAGGCAATGGTGTAAGCGTGTGCCAGGAACTGCATGTATTTGGGTCTTTGCCCGCGTGTTTGCGCTCAGAACGTCACCATTTGCGTTGGCGATCACAGTGGGACACAGATCCTGTTCGGTGAAGACTGCCATCATCTCGGCCAGATTGCGCGTCGATCGGTCAGCGATGAATCCACGCAAAACTACCAGGAGACCGGCAGACAATAGCGAGACACCTGCAACAACAAGCCCTGTGTTCCATGCCGCGGGCAAAACGTCCGTCAGAGGCGTTATACTCAACAATGCACCCAGAACAACAAGCGGTACAAGACGCGTGAAGGCTGGTGTTTTTTGCGAGGCGGGTTCCGAAAAAATCTCTGCGGTATCAGACATTAACAACTCAGGCTAGAAGGCTTTGTCACACTCAGCCCGAAGATGGTTAACGCCCCCTTAAAGGAAGCGGCTATTTCTACCTGAAGTTGTTATTCAATGACGCGCTATCGCGTCAAGTGCGCGGAAAAGAACCCGTCCGCACCGTGTGTCACAAGCCACGATTTTCGAAAACTCTCAATCCAGTCAGAGTTCGCTTTCAAATACGCATCGACGATATTGCCGTTTTCATCATCCAACATGGAACAGGTGGCATAGGCCAGAGTTCCTTTCGGTCCGACCAGTGGTGCGGCGGATTTTAGAATGTCGAATTGAAGAACATTCAATGCACGCAACCCCTCTTCTGACAGAGCCCATTTCCCGGCCGGAGCACGCCGCCAAGAGCCACTGCCAGAGCACGGCGCATCCGTCAAAACAATATCAAATGGAGCCTGTTGGGCCACCTCTTCCGGTTGCAAGCAAGTGACCTGCACACCTGCCCGTTTTGCCCGCGCAGGAAGATCACGCATACGACCGGAATTCACATCATGCGCAAAGACCTCAACACCCGAATGGGCCGCTAATGCCAGAGCTTTGCCTCCACCGCCTGCGCAAAAGTCCAGAACGCGCAATCCCGGCTTCAGTTCCAACGCTGCAACGACCGCTTGACTGGCTGCATCCTGAAGCTCAACCAAGCCATCGGCATAGGCGCGGCTTTGGGCGATTTTTCTTGCGCCTTCAGTGACCTCCAGTGCTGTATCGCATGCCGGATGAACTTCGGCGCTGATCCCTTCAGCGTGCAACGCGGCAATCGCACCTGTGCGATCAGTCTTGGCAAGGTTCGCGCGCAAATGAACAGGTGCACGGCTTTGCAATACCTGTGCCGCCGCCACCGCCTGATCACCAAGCGAGTTTTGGAAACGCGGCCAGAGCCATTCAGGGATGTCATACTTCTCTGCGTCAGATTTAAATGCGCGCAGCGCATCAGCCGAGGTTATCGGCTCTGGCGCGAAACGTTCGCCGGTGAATAAAGCCTCAAGCTCGCCACGGTTTGCCCGGATCGAACCGATCATCAAACCGCGTCCGGTAGAAGAACCGCCCAAAGCCGAGAAAGACCGTTTGCAACGCAGCGCTTCGAACACGTGATCCCGCACGGCGGCGCGGTCTTTCGAACCTGCAAACCGGCTGCGGCGCGCCCACCCTGTCAAAGCCTTTTCGACCGGTGCGCCAGCAAGGATATCATCAAGGATTTCAATCGAAGCCTGAACACGCGCTGCTGGGATCATGGGGATTTCCGATTTCGTTTCTATGCTCAAAAAAGCAAAACGGCGCCCGTGTCAGGGCGCCGTGCTGCAAACTCAGTTGCTTCACATCACCCGGTAGTTCGGGCTTTCGCGTGTGATCTGCACATCATGCACGTGGCTTTCTTTCAGGCCGGCGCCGGTGATTTTGACGAAGTTGCAGTTCTTGCGCATCTCTTCCACGGTCGCGCAGCCGGTATAGCCCATCGCCGCGCGCAGGCCGCCAACCAATTGGTGCACCACAGCGCTGGCCGAGCCTTTGTAGGGCACCTGACCTTCGATACCTTCGGGCACCAGCTTGTCGTTCGCCGCGTCCTTCTGGAAATAGCGATCGGCTGAGCCGCGCGCCATTGCGCCCAGGCTGCCCATACCGCGATAGGATTTGAACGAGCGGCCCTGATACAGGATTACCTCGCCGGGGCTTTCATCTGTGCCCGCGATCATCGAACCAACCATCGCGCAGGATGCGCCTGCCGCAATGGCTTTGGCAAAATCGCCCGAGAACTTGATTCCGCCATCTGCGATCACCGGTACTTCGCCGGCGGCAGAGGCGCAGTCCATGATCGCCGTCAGCTGAGGCACGCCCACACCAGCAACCATCCGCGTGGTACAGATCGAACCCGGACCGATGCCCACTTTGATCGCATCTGCGCCCGCGTCGATCAGCGCTTTGGTGGCGTCACCGGTTGCCACATTTCCCGCAATGATCTGGACTTCATTCGACAGGGATTTCACCCGCTTCACCGCATCCAGAACCCCTTGCGAATGCCCATGGGCTGTATCCACAACAATGATGTCCACACCCGAATCCACCAGTTGCTCGGACCGTTCGAATCCTGCGTCACCAACCGATGTCGCCGCAGCAACGCGCAAACGGCCCAGCCGGTCTTTACAAGCGGTTGGGTTTAGAACGGCTTGTTCAGTGTCCTTCAGGGTCAGCAGGCCTGTCAGCTTGTTCGCGCCATCGACAACCAGCAGCTTTTCGATCCGACGCGCCTTCATAAGGCTTTTGGCCTCTTCCAGATCCGCTGGCTCTTGCAGCATCGCCAGATTGTCCGAGGTCATCATCACGTGAACCGGTGTATCTTCCGAGGTCGCAAAACGCATATCCCGGTTGGTCAGAATGCCGACCACGCGGCCTTCCTCATCTACAACCGGAAAACCTGTAAAATTATAGCGCTGCACCAGCGCCTTGGCGTCCGCAAGTGTTTGATCGACCCGCAAAGTCACAGGGTTGTATACGATACCCGACTCAAAGCGTTTTACGCGCCGTATCTCTCGCGCTTGTTCTTCAACAGTCAGGTTCTTGTGAACAACGCCGATACCACCAGCTTGCGCCATTGCGATGGCCATGCGCGCCTCGGTCACCGTGTCCATCGCCGAGCTGAGCAGCGGGATGTTCATTGAGATTTCGCGTGTCACGCGCGTGGTTGTATCCGCCGTCGCCGGCAGCACCGACGAGGACGCCGGAACCAAAAGAACATCGTCAAAGGTAAGTGCCTCACGAATCTGCATCTGTTAACCCCATGCAAAAGCCCGTTTGGCGGTGACCCTATTACATGGATTTAACCTAAGGAAAAGCCCCTGACCAAAACTAGTTTGTCGTTGCGGGCAGATGCCGCAGCAAAAAACGACGCTAGACGTACAAAACGTGCCGCTGATTGGCCTTTCCCTTTGCGCACAAACCCATATCTTGCGCGACATACGCGCGAATACAAAAGGCAGGCCAAACATGACCACCGACCCCCTTGTCGTCTTTACCCCGTCGGGCAAACGCGGGCATTTCCCCGTGGGTACTCCGGTTCTGACCGCTGCACGGCAGTTGGGTGTTGATCTGGATTCGGTCTGTGGCGGTCGCGGGATTTGCTCGAAGTGTCAGATCACGCCCAGCTATGGCGAGTTTCCCAAGCACGGCGTGTCCGTCTCCGAGGACGCATTGAGTGAATGGAACGCAGTTGAGCAGCGCTATGACGACAAGCGCGGGCTGAAACCGGGTCGTCGCCTGGGATGTCAGGCGACAGTCCAGGGCGATGTTGTGATCGACGTTCCCCCTGAAAGCCAGGTCCACCGTCAGGTTGTGCGCAAAGCCGCCGCAGCACGAGCAATCACAATGGATCCGGCGACAAGGCTGTATTTCATTGTGGTAGAAGAGCCGGACATGCATTCGCCCACTGGGGATCTGGAACGGCTTGAACGCGCCCTGCGCGAGCAGTGGAACATTGACGCGGTCACCGCTGACCTGTCCCTAATGTCCAAACTGCAACCCGTTCTGCGCAAAGGCAAATGGGAAGTTACGGTCGCCGTTCACAAAGGCCACAAAGACGAGGTCGCCCGCGTGGTCGAAATCTGGCCCGGTCTGCACGAACATGGGCTTTACGGTCTGGCTATCGACCTTGGCTCAACCACAATCGCGGCCCACCTGACCGATCTGGAAACTGGTGAGGTCAAGGCGTCTTCCGGCCTGATGAACCCGCAGATTCGCTTTGGCGAAGACCTCATGAGTCGCGTGTCCTACTCGATGATGAACCCTGGCGGCGATCAGGAAATGACCAAGGCCGTGCGTGAGGCGATCAACGACCTGACAACGTCAATTGCCGAAGAAGCAGGGATCGACGCTGAACTGATCGTGGAAACCGTTTTCGTCTGTAACCCGGTGATGCACCATCTTTTGCTGGGTCTGGATCCCGTCGAGCTGGGCCAGGCACCTTTTGCCCTGGCGACATCAGAAAGCATTTCCCTGCCCGCTCGCGAGATGGATTTGACCAAGATGAACCCCCGCGCACAGATCTACATCTTGCCGTGCATTGCGGGCCACGTCGGCGCCGACTGCGCCGCGGTCGCCTTGTCCGAGGAACCGGGCAAATCCGAAGACCTCGTGCTGATCGTCGACGTGGGCACAAACGCAGAAATCCTGCTGGGTAACACCAGTCGCGTTCTGGCCTGTTCTTCGCCCACAGGTCCGGCGTTCGAAGGCGCCCAGATCAGCTCCGGCCAACGCGCAGCACCCGGCGCCATTGAACGTATCGAAATTGACCCGGTCACCAAAGAACCCCGTTTCCGCGTGATCGGGTCCGAGAAATGGTCCGATGAAGACGGCTTCGCTCAGGAGATCGCCACAAGCGGCATCACAGGCATCTGTGGCTCGGGCATCATCGAAGCGGTCGCCGAAATGCGTATCGCGGGACTATTGGACGAAAGCGGCCTGATCGGCTCTGCGGAACAGACCGGCACCACCCGTTGCGTTCCTGAAGGCCGCACCCACGCCTATCTGGTCCATGACGCCAGCGCCGAGGGCGGTCCGCGTATCACTGTCACTCAGGGCGATATCCGCGCTATCCAGCTGGCAAAATCGGCACTTTATGCGGGTGCACGCCTGTTGATGGATGAAATGAACGTCGACACGGTGGATCGCGTTGTGTTGGCCGGGGCGTTCGGCGCGCATATCTCGACCAAGCACGCGATGGTTCTAGGCATGATCCCGGACGCGCCCTTGGACAAGGTCTCAAGCGCAGGCAACGCCGCCGGTACGGGTGCGCGAATTGCCTTGTGCAATATCGGTTCGCGGTCCGAGATCGAACGTGTCGTACGTGAAATCACCAAGGTTGAAACGGCCATCGAGCCCAAGTTTCAGGAACATTTCGTCGCCGCAAACGCCATTCCGCATAAGACCGACCCGTTCCCGGAACTGGCACAGGTGGTCACACTGCCCTCGCCATCCTTCAATGCCGGTGGTGGAGAAGAAAGCTCTGGCCGCAGGCGGCGCAGGCGGTCATAGTCACCCCAAGAAAAGGGGACGGCATGCAGATCGCAAACGAGGAACAGGCTGAATACTGGGGAAAATCTCCGTCCGGGGCCAAATGGTTGACCTACGAGGATCAACTGGATCAGTTAATGGCGCCGGTCCTTGATCTGGTGTTGAAACGTGCTGAATTAAAGCACGGAATGCGGGTGCTGGACATCGGCTGCGGCACAGGCGCAAGCGCGATCGCAGCGGCGAAATCTGTTGGGTCAATTGGCCACGTTCTGGCAGCTGACGTTTCGCAGCCGTTTTTGGACCGCGCTTCGGCTCGGGCATCGGACGCCGGGACGCATAACATCACCTTTCAATTCGGCGATGCCCAGACCCACGGCTTTGACGAGGCGGAACGGGACGCGATGATCTCGCGGTTCGGGGTCATGTTTTTTGAAGACACGGTTGCCGCCTTTGCCAATATGGCCCGCGCGCTTAAACCGGGCGGCACGATGACCTTTGCAGCTTGGGGTCCGTTGCCCGGAAACCCATGGTTCAAAATACCGCATATCGCAGCTACAGATCGGCTGGGCACGCCTCCTAAGGTCGACCGAAATGCTCCGGGCCCGATGGCGTTTCATGATCGTGAACGGGTCACCGGGTTGCTCGAGCGGGCCGGTCTGAGTGATATTCGCGTCGAAGCTGTTGACCTGATGCTGCATTTTGAGGGCTCTTTGCTGGATTGCGCTGCTCTATGCACCCGCGTTGGCCCCGCCGCCCGCGTTATCACCCATTTCGATGGCAAACCCGAGGACGTGGCAGCGATCCAACACGCGGTCGCTGACGCGTTTCTCCCCTTTGCTACCGAAGGTTCGGTACACATCCCGGCGGAAATCAATCTGTTTCAGGCACGCCGCCCGGATTGAGCCGACTTGAACGCCGCACACTATCGCGCTGGTTTCCAAGCATTTTCCCGGGAAAAGTTTAATTTTGGAGCGGGTAGCGGGAATCGAACCCGCGCGTTCAGCTTGGGAAGCTGACAGGCTACCATTACATCATACCCGCCGCGCCAGTCACCGATATCACCCGATACTTACCGCTTTCAAGCGCCCATCATCGGAAAAAGCCACTGCCTTATTCCGTCCTGGCGCGCAGACTGTCGATCAAATCCTGATCGACCTCCAGCACCCGCTGCGCGGCCTCAAGGGTTCGTTGGTCGAGGTGCTGAGGGTTCAGGTCAATATCCATTGAAAGTGCTTCAACAATGATCCGCATCGCATTGATGCGCGCATATTTCTTGTTGTTCGAGGGAATAACATGCCAGGGCGCTACCCCGGTCGAGGTGCGGGCCAGCATTTCATCCACGGCCACCTCAGCCTCGTCCCATTTTTCGCGGTTTCGAAAATCTTCGTAAGTGAGCTTCCACCGTTTCAGCGGATTATTCAGGCGTTCGGTGAAACGCGCCATCTGCTCGTCCGGTGAAATGTGAAAGAACAGCTTCACGAGCCGAGTTCCGTCATCCACCAGCATCCGCTCAAAATCGTTGATTTCCTGGTAGGCTGCGCGCCAGCGCTTTTCCGGTGTCAGGTTTTCCAGGCGTTCAACCAGAACTCGCCCATACCAACTGCGGTCAAAGGCCGAGATCGCACCCGCCGGGGGCAAGCGTTCCCAAAACCGCAGCAGGTAATGGCGGTTCAGGTAGTAGTTACGCGGGGCACCAATCGGCCAAACTTTGAAACTGCGCGGGTCCAGTGCCTGACTGATCCTGCGGATCGTCCCGCCTTTCCCGGCCGCATCCCAGCCTTCGAAAACGATAACGCCCTTGGTTCCGTGGAACAGGAAGGCTTGCTGTATCAGTGACAACTGGGCCTGTAACTCAATCAATTCTTTGAAGTATTCCTTTTTGCCCAGACGCTTGGAAAGATCTGCATCTGCGAGTTTGGACGGATAGTGTCTGACCATTTTTGCACCTGAGCATTGTTGCGACATCGCTATCACTATCATGCCCCGGTCAGATCTCGGCATTGATCGGCATCAAGAAAAAAGGCCGGGCAAATCGCCCGGCCTTTGCATTTTAATCCAGATCGGAGATCAGGCCCGGCGGCGACGGCCACCACCGCGACGGCCGCCTGCAGCACCGGCCGCTCCGGCTTCTTCCGGGGCTTTGTTGAATTTGATCCACTCACCACCGTGCGGGTCGTTATTGGTCAGCAAGTTAGCGGCGCGAATGGCCTCCATCTCTTTACCTGCGCGCGGCTTAGTCGAACCGAGACCGAACAGTTGGCAGAAGGTCTCATCATCCATGTCTGCTGGGAGGATGATGCCCTTCGCCTCGATCTCTGCTTTTTTCTCGGCAAGTTTCTTCGGACCCACCGGCAAGGCGACTGGGTTCATAATAGCCGATGTCATGCCCGCACCCATCGCCATCGGAAGGAACGCGTTGTTGATGCCATGGCGGTTCGGCAGGCCAAACGAAACATTCGAAGCGCCACAAGTGGTGTTCACGCCCAGTTCTTCACGCAGACGACGGACCAGAGCGAACACTTGCTGCCCAGCAGTGGCCATCGCGCCGATGGGCATAACCAGCGGGTCGACAACGATGTCATGCGCCGGGATGCCGAAATCAGCTGCGCGCTCAACGATCTTTTTGGCCACTTCGAACCGCACATCGGGGTCTTCCGAGATACCGGTGTCGTCGTTCGAGATCGCAACCACAGGAACGTTGTATTTCTTGACCAGCGGCAGAACCAGCTCCAGGCGATCTTCCTCACCGGTGACCGAGTTGAGCAGCGGACGGCCTTCAGCCGCCTCAAGACCCGCTTCCAGTGCACCGGGAACGGACGAGTCGATGCACAGCGGCACGTCAACCAGCCCTTGCACTAGCTCAACGATCTTGCGCATCAGCGGCGGCTCGGTCTCGTTCGGGTTAGGGTTCGAGTTATAGACAACGCCCGCGTTGATATCCAGGACGGTTGCCCCTGCCAGAACCTGTGCCAGCGC
Source organism: Ruegeria atlantica (assembly GCF_013032505.1). Lineage (GTDB taxonomy): Bacteria > Pseudomonadota > Alphaproteobacteria > Rhodobacterales > Rhodobacteraceae > Ruegeria > Ruegeria atlantica_F. Next base: position 214,410 of record NZ_WQCG01000001.1, on the reverse strand, counting down.
GTCTTTCTCGACGGTTGAGAAATCGCCTGCTTCCAGCTCGGCCGCCAGTTTCTTGCGGCCAGTCGGGTTGATCCGCTCACCGATCACGCAAAACGGTTCGTCAAAGCCCAGGACGGCGGTTTTTGATTTTGATTCTACGACTGTACGGGTCATGTCCGTTCCTTAGGAGTTTGCAGGCTTTGCCGAAGCGCCGCCGTTATTGATTGCCCAGTTGGCGTTGGTCTTGATGCCGCCAAGCGGGAAGAAGTGTACGTTGGTGATGTTGAAGTCCGGGATGGCCGCTTTGTGGTTGGCCAGTTCGGTGATCACATCGGTTGGCTCATAAGGCAGCAGCAGCTTGGAGACGTCCATCGCGCGTTTTTGCAAGACCTTCAACGACGGTCCGACGCCACAGGCGATGGCGAATTTGATCAGGGTCTGAAGTTTGGCTGGGCCTGCGATACCGATGTGAACCGGGATGTCGATACCAGCTTCTTTCAGGCTGTCGGCCCATGCGATGATCGGCTTGGCATCGAAGGCGAACTGAGTGGCCAATGCCATTTCGGCGTCAGTGGTTTCTGAAAACTTCTGTTTCCAGCGCAGCGCGTCATCAACATTTTTCGTCGAACCGTCAGGATCAATGTCCTTATTGCCTTCGGGGTGGCCCGCTACGTGCAGACGCTTGAAACCTGCCTTGTCGAACAGACCGGATTCCAGCAACTGCATTGAGCTGTCGAAGTCGCCATGCGGCTTGGCAACGCCACCAGCCAGCAGCAGGGCCTGATCTACACCCGCTTCGCCTTGGTACATGGAAATCCAGTTTTCCAGCGTCGCCGCATCCTTGATGATCCGTGCCGGGAAGTGCGGCATGACCGGATAACCTTCATCCGCGATCCGCTTGGCGGTCTTGACCATATCCTCGATCGGCGTGCCTTCGATATGGGCAATGTACACGCGTGTGCCTTCGGGCAGCAGCGCGCGGAAATCTTCGACCTTCTCGGCGGTGCGTGGCATAACCTCGATCGAATAACCTTGCAAAAAGGCTTCGACGGTCGGGTTTACAGGGCCGTTTTCGACCGCATCACGTTTCTTGAAGTTCAGCAAAGCCATTGCGGCCTCCCATATAGATCTGGGGCTCATGCCCAACCGTCATTGGCGATCAGGGCTTTGATGCGGTCCTGATCGTATTCCGTTTCCAAACGCGTGGCCTCGGTCTCGGCAATTTCAGACGGGTCGCCATCCACTGCAAAGGGTTCGGCTTTGCGCCATTCGGCCAGGTAGGCATCGCTGTCCTTGGCGTTCACCTTCATAGCCGCGCGGTCGATGGCTTGTTCGAACCGTTCCTCCAATTGCCGCTTTGCGCCTCGGCGGCCTTTGCCGACGATGACTTGGGCGGGAATATCGCGCCAGTAAACAATGGTGACGTCAGGCATTGCGTTTGATTCCTCCTAACCAGATGGACCGGTTCTAAACGTCTATGTGGGGGCAAGTCGGTCGATTTTCGACACAAGGCGCATTTCCAGCGACGTTTTTGCCCACGATGGGATACCGGGGTTGTAACGAAGTCTGAAGCAAACACGCATATCAAAATTCTCATCACTTTAATGAGCGTCTTGCACGACGCACACGCCCGACCTATGGTCGGGGTAACTCGAAAATCGGAGGGCGTTTAATATGGCGCCCAAGCGTCCCAAAGGTGCGGGCGCGTTCCCGAAGGCGGTCGAAAGCCCCGCGCCGGCAAGACCCGATCCAGATGCGTTGTATGCGGCGCTGGATTTGGGGACAAATAGCTGCCGCATGTTGATAGCCCAGCCCAAGGGCAGTGGGTTTCATGTGGTAGACAGTTTTTCCAAATCCGTGCAGTTGGGCGCGGGTTTGGAACGGACCGGACGTTTGTCTCGGTCTTCGATGGCGCGCACCATTCAAGCGCTTCGCATCTGTCAACAAAAGCTGAAACGCAACAAGGTCCGGCGCATGCGTCTGGTCGCGACTGAGGCATGCAGGCGTGCCAAAAACTCACGCGAATTTATCCGGCAGGTAAAACGCGAAACCGGACTGACGCTCGAGATCATCCAGCCCGAGGAAGAGGCACGCCTGGCCGTGATCTCTTGTGCACCGCTGGTGTCCACCAAGACCGAGCAATTGCTGGTCGTGGATATCGGCGGTGGGTCAACCGAACTGGTGTGGATCGACATCTCATCCGTACCGCGCCGGGACCGTCCGGCCGCGATCATGCGGCTGCACCATGGGTTTCACACGACTGACAGCCCCTTCCCTGCGGCAAAAGTCGTCGACTGGATCAGCGTGCCCCTAGGTGTTGCAACCTTGCGCGACCAGTTTAACGACGTCGAAGATGACTCCGCCCGCTTTGCCCTGATGAGCTGGTTTTTCGAAGAAAACCTCGCCGATTTCGCACCTTACAAGGACGAACAGGCCCGTTTGGGGTTCCAGATCGTTGGCACCAGCGGCACGGTAACAACCGTTGCGGCTTCACACCTTGGGCTCAAGCGCTATGACCGTACCAAGGTCGACGGTTTGCGCATGACCAGCGATCAGATTGACAAAGTCATCCGAGGGTATCTAGAACTCGGCCCTCAGGGTCGGCGCCGGGATCCGCGTATCGGCGATGACCGGCAGGCCCTGATCATGTCCGGCTCGGCCATTTTGCAGGCGCTTTTAAGATGCTGGCCCACCGACCGCCTTTCTGTTGCGGACCGGGGGCTGCGCGAAGGCTTGCTTTATGCGCAAATGAGTGCGGACGGTGTATTGGAAGACGGACCGTTCTGATGGCGAAGACACCAAGTGGCAAAAACAACTCGGGTCGCGGACAGCGTGACCTGAAGGTCAAAGTTAAGACTGCACGTGGGCGCAAGCTCAGCTCGACCCGTTGGCTCGAGCGGCAGCTTAACGACCCTTATGTGAAGCGCGCGCAGGTCGAAGGGTATCGCGGACGCGCTGCGTTCAAAATCCTCGAGTTGGACGATAAATTCCGCTTTCTCGTCCCAGGAGCACGTGTCGTCGATCTGGGCTGCGCGCCCGGTGGCTGGCTACAAGTGGCCGTCAAACGCGTGAACGCGTTGGGCGAAAAGTCGGGAAAACGTATCGGAACGGTTCTGGGAGTCGACCTGCAAGAGGTTGAGCCCGTGGCCGGCGCCGAGGCACATGTGCTGGACTTCATGGAAGACGACGCCGATGTGAAGGTCAAAGAATGGCTGGGCGGCAAGGCCGACGTGGTGATGTCAGACATGGCCGCGTCGTCATCGGGGCATAAGCAAACCGACCACCTTCGCATCATGGCGTTGTGTGAAACGGCAGCCTATTTTGCCTTTGATGTGCTTGATGAAGGCGGAACATTCGTCGCCAAGGTTTTGGCTGGCGGTGCGGAAGGCGATCTGCAGAAGCTGTTGAAACAGAAGTTCGACAAGGTTGCGAATGTGAAACCACCCGCGTCGCGCTCGGACAGTTCCGAGAAGTTCGTGGTCGCAACGGGTTTTCGCGGTTAGATCAATCGTCCAACGAAATCCGGTCTTCGGTAAGAACTTGTTCGCGCAGTGACGCTGCCGCGATGCCTTGCAGCAACAGCGCCTGACCGTGATTGATGTATTCAGGTGGTTTTGCACGCAAGTCTTCGATCCGCTGCGGCAAGGCAAGTGGCTTTTTCAGCCTCGATGTGTGGACCGGTTTCAGAAACATGCGTCACCTTTAAACTGGGCATTTTTTGCCTCGGCTTTACCGATACATGCGAAATTTGCCGGGAAAATGACGGAAACCGGGCCAAGCGATGCCGTTTCAGCGGCCCAGCTGTTCCTTCAACTGCAAAAGGTTTGGGTCCTCGGGGATGATCTTTAGCCCCCGCTCCAGAACATCGCGCGCGGCCTGTGGACCGCGATTGATCTGCGCCAGTTGCACCAACATTGGCCAGGCTTCGGCGCGTTGCGGGTCCAGCGCGACGACCTCTTGAAACGCCTGCTCTGCAGCAGCCGCGTTGCGGAACGTCAGGGCCATGCCGCCAAGCACAAGATGCGTTTCGGGAAAATCAAGACGGTTGGAAATCGCCGCCTGCCACTCAGACATGCCCTGCCCCGACAATTGCCGCTGGTCTGCAGTCAGAGCTTGTGGCGGAATGTTCAGGAACTCTTTTGCTGCGGAGATGCGGACATTTCTCAGCGGGTCGGACAACAACGGTTCAAGCCGTTGGATTTGATCGGGCAAGCTGGCCTGACGCTGCAACGGCGCTGCGTTTGCGCGAACCAGAGAGTCCTCGTCCTCCAATAGCCCAGCCGTTCTGGCCGCTACATCAGCGGACCCAAAAGGTTGAAGCAGATAAGCGGCCGTGGCGCGCACGATACCGGGTTGATCACGGTCGGTCGCAATGTCCAGAAGTTCCTCCGGCCCATCCGCGCGACCCAACGTTGCCGCCTGAAAGGCCGTCCCGAAATGCGGCTTTCGATGCGCGCTGTCCGGGAACCAGCCTTCGATTTGTTGGGCCGCCCATGCCTGATCCTGATCCGAATGGCAATCGGTGCAGGCGTCCTGCCCCAGCCCCAAATCGGGACGAGGTATACGGAAGCTATGATCGCGCCTGCCGTCGACCCCCATGTAGACGCGCTCAATCATATGGCATGACTTGCACTGCGCACCCTCGCTGCCTTCAGTGTGATTGTGATGTTCCGGCGTGTCGTACTCATTTGCCGTCAGAGTGGGAAACCGCGGGTTTGTGGCAGGGGAATGACACTGTGTACACACCCCATTTCCATCCGCCTTAAGCGTCGCGCTATGAGGCTCGTGGCAATCCATGCATCCGACGCCACGATCATACATCTTGGATTGCAGGAACGATCCGTAAACGTAGACCTCATCCAAAATCTGACCGTCCGGGTGGTAAAGCCCTGGTCGAAGCACCGCCAGATTATAGGCGTCATGATAAGGAGTTCCGGGCAACGGATTGCCGTCCCCATGCGCCTCGCGGCGGGAATGACAGCCCGCACATTGTTGGATCTCGGATTCGGTCTGCCCCCGCCCCCAGTCCATCGTGAACCCGGTATCGCCAAGACCTTGGGGTAGACTTTGCCCCCCAACCCAGTCGATATGCGCCGAGCCCGGGCCATGGCAGGCTTCGCACCCTACCCCGATCTCGGCCTGAACCGAGTCGTATGACCGGGTTTCAGCGCTGTACTGCTTCTCAAAACCGGTCGCGTGGCATTCTGCACATCGTGCATTCCAATTCTTGTAAGGTCCGGTCCAGTGCAGCCCATCATCGGGCGGCAAATCCTGATCGGGATAAAGGTGAAACCACTGTTTCTCCTCGGTATCCCAGACAACATCGAAACTCTGCAAACGGCCGGATTCTGTTTCGAACAGGTATTGCTGCAACGGCTCAATGCCAACAACAGAATGCACGCCGTAATCGGTGGTCACCCCGTCCTTTTCCGTGACCTTTGCATTCAATCCATCTTGGTTGTCGGTAAACTCTACTGACATCCCGCCATGGTCGAACCGGGTTCCGTCAAAATCGGCTACGACGGTCCCGTCGTCGACCTCGGTCCAAGCCAGCGCGTGGTGGGATTTGGACCACGCCGCGGCCTCGTCTTTGTGACATTCAACGCATTGCGCCGACCCCACAAAAACAGGGGACTGGCCAAAAGCGACCACGGGCATCAGCAGCCCAACACTCAAAATCAGAAATTTCACAGAGAGCCCCGATCCTGATTGCTTTCCAAGTCCATCAAAGCGCCGTTGTATTCGGCCCCAAGGATCAGAATTGCCGCGCACAGGTACAAAAAGATCAATGCCGCCATGACCCCGGCCAATCCCGCATAAGTCGCACTATAGGTGGCGAATTGCGCGATGTAGATCGAGAATCCCCAACCGCCAGCAGCCCACAAGGCCAACGTCAGCAAGACACCCGGCAAGATTTGCATCAGCTTATGCCGCCGCGTCGGCAGGATCAGATGCGCCAGCAGAACCGTGCCAGCGGGAACCGCCACCGTAAATGTCCAGCGCAGCCGGTCCACCGACAACCAGTCCGAGACGTTCACATCCGTCTTCTCGCTCACCAACTGGGTATAGGCAGGCAATACAACTTCGACCGCAGCAATGCCCAGAATGGCGACGCCCCCTACGATTACGAGCCCCAGGCACAGCAGCCGGGTTTTCCAAAACGGCCAGACGTCGCTGTCGTGATAGGCTTGGTTCATGGCCGCACGCACCGCCATGACACCGTTCGAGGCGAAGAAGATCGCCAATAAACCACCCAGCGTAATCACACCTGAGCCGGATTCCTGAAGGACAGCCCGCAGCTCGGCCACGATTGGCCCCGCAACGTCCTTAGGCCACGCCCCAAAAACAAGCTCGATCAGTTCATCAGTGACATAGCCCTGCGACAGCGACCCTGCCAAAGCCACTGTGAACAGCACAAAAGGAAACAGCGCCAACATCAAAGACATCGCGACGTGGCTGCTCATCACGAACCCGTTCTTGTTGCTGAACCGAACAACAGCCAGCCACAGCGCCTGAACCGGGCGGCCGAATGAGGGAATCACACGAGCATTCATGGGCTCAGCCTAACCCGCCTCGCCTTTCCACTGAAACGGCAAATCCATTCTCGGTGTAAATTAACGCGCCCAAATATCTGGCCACATTGCAAAATCCTGCCCAGCTGTGCAGGATCGCCTTACAGACTGACCACCATTCGGTTTAATGTCCCACGCGGCATCACAGGCGGGCTTTACGATGACTTTGGAACCTGATCAGAACACGGGCGGTCCGCGACTGAAACTGTCTGTGGTTCGGGACGCAACGATTGTGGCAACGCTTATCGTATTGGGCCTGTACGCAGGTTCGGCATTTTTGATCCCGTTGACTATGGCTCTGCTGATCAATGTTTTGATCATTGCGCTGAGCGACCGGGTCATCGCGTTGGCGCCCGTACCGGTCTGGCTGGCCAATATCGCCGCCGTCACCGTTGTTTTGGCCGGTTTGTTTGTGATCATGTACATCCTTGGCAGCCAGGCGACGCAGTTCGCCCGGACTATCAGCACCTATGAAAACCAGTTCGATGGCGCGGTGAACCGGATCACTGGACTGGTCGGCAATGACGTCACCACGTTTATCCGGGACAACCTGGTCAGTATCGACATGTCATACGTCGCGCGCGTTTTGCTTAGCAGTGCAACATCGCTGCTGAACCAGTTCTTCCTGATCAGTCTTTATGTCGCCTTCCTGATGGCCGAGCGTCTGGCCTTTCGCAAAAAGATCCAACTGGCGGCGGGCAATCCCGAAACCGGGGCCGAGTTCACGACCATTCTGGATTCAATCACATTCAGCCTTCAGCGCTATGTCGGGGTAAAAACCTTCATCAGCCTTGTCACGGCGGGCATCAGCTATTCAGTCTTCAAGGTACTTGGGCTGGAGTACGCCGAGACATGGGCGGTGCTGACCTTCGCGTTAAACTTCATCCCATCCATCGGCTCTATCATCGCCGTGATCTTTCCGGCCATGATTGCGCTGGTTCAATATGAAACGATCGGACCCTTCCTTGTCATCGTATTCGGCTGCGGAACCATCCAGTTTCTTATCGGCAATTTTGTGGACCCCGCTTTGTTGGGCCGGTCGCTGAATATGTCTACGTTTCTGGTAATCCTTGCGCTGACCTTCTGGACAACTGTCTGGGGTCTGATTGGTGCGTTCCTAAGTGTACCTTTAACCGTCTGCATACTGATTATTTTCAGCCATATACCCGCCCTTAGGCCCGTAGCCATTCTGATGTCGCTTGATGGTCGTCTGGGTGATGACAATGTTCCGGCGCGGACCCAATAGCCTGTGCAAAGCCCGATTTTCATAGGGTCCGAGATCTATCGCCATTCGACCTACGGTTCAAAACACCCCCTGGCCATCCCGCGCGTCTCAACCGTTATGGATCTTTGCCGCGCGCTGGGCTGGCTACATTCGGGAAACTACAGGGTCAGCCCCTGTGCAAAGCCCGGCGCGCTGCACCACTTTCACACGCCCGACTACATCGACGCGTTACAAGCCGCAGAAAATGCCCAGTGCGTTTCTGATAACGTCCGCCGGACCTATGCGCTGGGTACGATATCCAACCCGGTTTTCCCCGAGATGTACCGTCGCCCGGCCACCGCCGCCGGGGGTTCAATGCTGGGCGCGGAACTGATCCGTGATGGCGGCATCGTCTACAATCCAGCGGGCGGAACACATCATGGCCTGCCTGACCGCGCTAATGGGTTTTGCTATCTGAACGATCCTGTTTTGGCGACATTAACCCTTTTGCGAATGGGCCTTGATCGGATTGTCTACATCGATATCGACGCGCATCACTGCGACGGGGTCGAGGCCGCTTTTCACGGCTCAGAAAAGGTCCGGATGATTTCTGTGCACGAGACAAGGCGTTGGCCATTTACCGGCAGTCTAGAAGATGACGCAGGCGGTGCAGCTTTTAATCTGCCGGTTTCCCGAAACCTCAACGATGATGAATTTGACGCCATTCTCGACCAGTTGATCCTCCCCGCGACCGAGGCTTTCAAGCCGCAGGCCCTTGTCCTGCAATGCGGTGCCGATGCGGTTGCCGAAGACCCGCTATCGCGCCTTACACTGTCAAACAATTCACACTGGAAAGCCGTTGCTTCGTTGAAAGATCTCGCGCCCCGCGTTCTGGTTCTGGGCGGTGGCGGGTACAACCCTTGGTCGGTTGGCCGATTGTGGAGCGGCGTCTGGGCCACTTTAAACGGCTTTGATGTCCCATACGTCTTGGAGGCGGAAGCGCAAGCGATACTTACCGGGCTATACTGGAACCGGGCGGCCGGTCGAAACCCTCCGCCGCATTGGGTGAAAACCCTACGCGATGATCCAAATCACGGTCCTATCCGACCAGAATTGAAGGAAGATTTGCGGTGGCTGACCGCGCGGATTTCCCGGTAGATCAGTAAATTAAAGATTGCTAACATACCGCCGTTACGAGACATTTTCTAATCACCGCACAAAACCACTAAGTCAGTTCCGAAAATTGACACCGATTGGATCCGCCACATGAATGCACTTAATCAGATAAATGATCTCAAAGCCCGCATGGGGCAGTCCATTATTGGTCAGACTGACGTGATCGACAGGTTGCTTATCGGAATGCTGGCTAACGGAAACTTGCTGATCGAAGGACTTCCCGGCCTGGCCAAGACCCGCGCGGTCAAGGCAATGGCCCGTAATCTGGACGCACGTTTTAGCCGCATTCAGTTCACCCCGGACCTGCTTCCATCCGACGTAACCGGCACCGAGGTGTTTCAGCAAACCGACGACGGCGGCACGTTCCGCTTCGAACCGGGCCCCATCTTTGCCAATATTGTTCTGGCAGATGAGATCAACCGTGCCCCTGCCAAGGTTCAAGCCGCGTTACTGGAGGCGATGGAGGAACGGCAGGTAACCGTCTCAGGAACAACACATAAAATGGAACCGCTGTTCATCGTGATGGCGACACAGAACCCGATTGAACAAGAAGGTACCTATCCTTTGCCCGAGGCTCAGATGGACCGGTTCCTGATGCATGTGCAAATCACATACCCGCCGGTCGAGGACGAGGTTGAGGTCATCCGCCTGGTCCGGGGCGAAGAAAACGCAGTACGCGAAGGCGGCGCCAAAGATGCGCCGCCGACAATACCTCAGGACGCAGTATTTGCTGCTCGGGCCGAAATCGGACAAATTCACGTTTCAGACGCTATGGACCGCTATATGGCCGATCTGGTGCAAGCAACGCGGACGCCCGGCGCGCTGAGTGAAGAACTGGCCAGTTGGATCGACATTGGAGCTAGCCCACGCGCCTCGCTCGCTTTGGACAAATGCGGTCGTGCGCATGCTTGGATGAACCAGCGTGACTATGTCGACCCGGCAGACATACGCGCCATCGCCCATGATGTTTTCCGCCACCGCATTACACTTAGCTTTGAAGCACAAGGAAGCGCCAAATCGGCGGATAATGTGATTTCGGAAATCCTGCAGCTTGTCGCGCTGCCCTGAAACCAAAGGAACGCCGCGTGTCCCAGACCGCCGCACATCCCGACGACCCTCGCATCCACGTAGATGCGAACCACTTGCTCAGGCTGGGCTCGAAGTCACGCGCGATTAGCCTGCTACCCAGGCAACCGGCCCGTTCGATCCTTAACGGTCGTCATGCCTCGCGCCTACGGGGGCGCGGCCTGAACTTTGAAGAGCTTCGCAACTACCTTCCCGGGGACGACATCCGCACGATCGACTGGAAAGTGACCGCCCGCACCGGAGAGCCCCATGTTAGGGTCTATACTGAAGAACGAGACCGCCCCGCTCTCTTGTTGGTGGATCAGCGCGTTTCGATGTTCTTTGGCACTCAAATCTACATGAAATCGGTCATCGCGGCCGAGGCTGCGGCAATTTCGGCACACCGGGTTTTGGGGCAAGGTGATCGCGTCGGTGGGATTGTCTTTGGCGACACTGATCTGGCCGAACACCGACCTCAACGGCGACCTGCCGCCCTGACACGGTTCCTGTCTTCGGTGGGCGCGCTGAACTCCAACTTGAGCGCAGCGTCGCGCGATGAACCGACAGTGACATTGAATGACGTGCTTAAACAGGCCGCGCGGATCGCGCATACCAATTCCCTGGTGTGTATCTTCTCAGACTTCGACGGATTGACCGAGGCGTCTGAGAAACTGCTGCGCAAACTTTCGACTTCGAATGATCTGATATTGTTCAATATTTCAGATCCCAGTTCGCGCGAGCTTGCCCCAAACCTTCGACTTACCGTGTCCGACGGTGACCGTCAGATACAACTCGACAGCGCGGAGCCAGATTTGTCACACCGCATACGTTCTGCGCTGGAAGATCGGCTTGCACAGTTGCAGACCTGGTCTCGACGTTATGGGTTTCCCGTCGTGCCGCTGACCACGGCAGAACCAACACTCGACCAACTTCTAAAATTATTCGGCCATCCCGGAGGTCAGAGATGAGCGTCGATGTCGAAGGCAAATCGCTGGTCGACTTGCTGGATATGCTGGAACCTGCCCCTGCGCCCGAGCCGATATCCATGATGCCGCAAACATGGGGATGGGGTATTCTGGCTGTCATACTTGTCGGGTTCATAGCCTTTGGAATTTATGCTCTTGCCCGACACCGACAGTTAAACGCCTACAGGCGTGAGGCTTTGGCCGAATTGGCCGCGTCCGATAACGATCCCGCAAAAGTCGCAGAGATAGTCCGCCGCACGGCGTTGGCTGCATATCCCCGACGGCAAGTCGCAGCTCTGCACGGGGATGACTGGATAAACTTCCTGAAGCAAAATGCTGAAAATATAAGCTTTTCTGAGAATGAACGCCGCCAACTTTTAGAGGCACCATACAAAGAAACCAAACCGGACCCAGAACTGACGAAACTCGCGCATGACTGGATCAAATCCCACAAACGGGAAAGTGCAGCGTGATGCTTTCCTTTGCCGCGCCATGGGTTTTTCTACTGCTTCCATTGCCATTGTTAGTGTATTGGCTTGCGCCGCCACATCGCGAGAAAAGCAGCTCAATCCGCATTCCTTTCTTTCGCCATGTCGCGCAGGCCGCAGGGGTTGAACCCAGGTCAGGATCCGTCATCCCCCGCCGCGCGCGTCTTCAGGCCGCCTCGATCGTATTGATCTGGCTCTTTCTGGTGACAGCGATGGCTCGCCCGGAAAAATTGGGCGAACCCTTAGTTGTCGAAAAGTCGGCCCGCGACGTGGTACTTGCCTTGGACATATCCGGGTCAATGGACCAGCGGGACTTCACAGCGACGGATGGCACCCCGAAACAACGACTGGCTGCAGTTAAGGATGTATTGCGTCAGTTCATCGCCGAACGGCAAGGCGACCGAATGGCATTGATAATTTTCGGCACACGGGCATTTGTACAAGCACCATTCACCGAAGACCTGAACAGTTTGAATGGGTTCTTGGATCAAACTCAAGTTGGCATGGCTGGACCCAATACGGCCCTAGGGGATGCTATTGGACTGGGTATTCGAACCTTCGACTCCAGCGAAGTCGACCAGCGCCTTATGATTGTTCTGAGTGACGGAGCCGACACATCCAGTCGCATGACACCTGTAAACGCCGCCGCCATCGCCGCGGAGAAAGGTGTAGCCATCTATACAATCGGCGTCGGGGACCCTGACGCCTCGGGCGAGGACCGCGTCGATCTTAACGCTTTAAAGGAGATCGCGGATCGAACAGGCGGCGAGTACTTCTTTGCCGATGACGAAGATGCTCTGGCCGACACATATGCACGCATTGACGAACTCAATCCCCGGGTTGTGGAAACGCAAAGCTACAGACCGCGTGAAAGCCTTGCGCATTATCCACTCGCTCTGGCTTTGGTGACAATGCTAATCAGCATGACTGGCGGGCACATCAGCCAACGACGCAGAGGTGCGACATGATCGATGCGTTGGCCAATTTTCATTTTATCCGAGTGTATTGGCTGGTGTTCCTCATTCCGGTCGCTGCCCTTTGGTGGCTAATGCGCCCCAGGCCAAAATCGCAATCTCTATCCATATCCGGCATCGCGCCTCACCTTGCCGCTGCTTTAACTTTGGGGGCCGAAGACGAAAGGCGTGTTTATCCGTTAGACGTTGCAATGATCGCGGCAATCCTCGTGACGTTAGCCGCGGCTGGACCAACATGGTCGCGGGCCCCAAATCCATTGATCGCGGACACTGCACCTTTGGTTATTGCGCTGAAAGTCACTGACAGCATGGAGGAACCTGACCTGCCCCCGTCCCGACTGGACCGGGCCAAGTTTAAGGTAACCGATCTGATCAATTCGCGTGTCGGCGCGCGAACCGCTTTGATCGCTTATGCCGGAACCCCGCACCGCGTCGCGCCCTTAACCGAAGACGCCAACATCCTGCGCCCGCTTTTGGAAGGTCTCGCGCCCGCTGTCATGCCAAAACAAGGGGATGCAGCCGCGGATGCCCTAACCCTTGCGGAAGCGATCCTTAACGACAGCGAAACGCCCGGAGCAGTCTTGTTCGTTCTGGACGATCTCGATCCATCACAATTGGCGGCTTTTGAGAACACGACCATTCCCGTGTTCTTTCTGACCATGCTGCCGAATAGTCAAAGTATCGCTCAGTTAAATGATCTGAGAAACGCGACGGTTGTGCCATTTTCCAACGATGAACGCGATATCAAGCGATTAGAGCGCCAAATTCAATCAGCCTATACGGCGGCGCTAGATGATGACGACCGACTGGACTGGCAGGACAAAGGGTGGCTGTTGGCCTGGCCTGCCGCGCTATTATCTCTGCTCTGGTTCCGGCGCGGTTGGGTTATCCATTTACTGGTTTTTGCTGCGATTTTTGCGTCGCCATCTGGACCTGCAATGGCCGATGGATGGAAGAATTGGTTCCTGACACCGGATCAGCAGGGGCAGATCGCGATGAACCGGAAAGACTATACCCAAGCAGCAGAGCTGTTTGAAGACCCGTATCACAGGGGTTATGCGCATCTGAAGGCCGGTCAGTACCCCGAAGCATCCGCTATCTTTGCAGAACTGGACACGCCCGAGGCCGCCTTTTCCGAGGGAATGGCGCGCATTCGGAACCGTGAGTACCGACCGGCCATTTCGGCATTTGAAACAGCATTGGAGCGTCGGCCAGACTGGCCTGAAGCTCAGCACAACCTTGAGGTTTCGAAAGCGATCCTCGAGTTTGTTGAAACGACGCGCGAGCAGTCGGACACCGGAGAAGAAGCCGGGATCGGTGCCGATGACACAGTCTTTGACAATGAAGCAGGGCGTGGTGAAAACACGACTATACAAGCCCCGATCGAAGGTGCGCAGGCCATGTCTGCCGATCAATGGATCAGCACAATCGACACTGACATGCAGGACTTTCTTCGCAACCGGTTCTTGTTGGAAAATCAGGTGCAAACGCAATGAGATACTTGGCATTCCTCATGCTTTTCCTCCCGATGCAATTATTGGCACAAACAAGCATACGGCCAAAAGTCACAGCCGAGGTGCCCACTGATCCTGTCACTGTTGGCCAACCGGCGATCGTACGGATAAAGGTGCTTGTCCCCACATTCATGCCGTCCCCGCCGGTGTTTCCATCGCTGGAGCAAGAGAACCTGCTTGTGCGCCTGCCCGAACGCGCCTCTGGCCCGATCAGCGAAACCGTGGATGGCGAAACCTGGTCTGGTGTTCAACGCAGCTATCGTCTGTATCCGCTAAAGGCTGGATCGGTTGCATTCGGCAAGCAGGAGGTAATCGTCACTTTTGCCGATCCCGAAACGAATGCGCCAACGCAGGTCAACGTCCCCCTGCCCGAAATGGCCCTTGATGCCATCGTACCTGAGGGCGCACGCGATCTGGACCCGCTGATCCTGGCAACGGGTTTCACTGTCGACCAGCAGATCGACGGATCAACCGATATGGAAAATGGCGCTGCCATCACGCGCCGCCTAACGGCAAAGATAGCAGGTACAACCCCTTTTTTGGTTCCTGAATTGATCCCTGAATTGCAGGACCCCTTGCTAAGCGCATATCCCAAAGAGCCGCGTTTCACCGAGAGTGAAGACCGGGGTGTGCTGTCCGGCCAACGGGTCGACGAGGTCGTCTATCTTGCACAGCAAGGTGGGCAGACCCAACTGCCAGCTATCACGATCCAGTGGTTTAATCTGGGCACCAATCAGGTTGAAACCATTGATATCGGCGCGGTTGATTTGACGCTTGCCGCACCGAAATGGCAGCCGCCGGATGTGGGCACAATTCTGAATTTGATTGCTTGGGCCGCCGGGTTGGCGCTGGTTCTTTGGGCCACAGCGCGGTTCCTTGGCCCACGTATCAAAAGTTGGCAACAGGCACGGCACGAGAAGTACCAAGCTTCGCCAGACTACGCGTTGAATTCGCTTAAGAAAGCCCTGCAAGCACATGATATCTCGTTGGCGTATTCGGCTTTAGAGACGTGGAAACTGCGCAGCGATAACCCGGAACAATCCATCGGTCTTGAAAACCAACTGGCGATTATCGGGGCCGCAAGGTATTCATCGCGCAACGCCCCAAAACCTGAGGCTTGGGCTGCGGCGCTGTCAGAGATTAATGTCATGAAAGAGGCAGCTCACAACACTCGGAACCCGCTGCCTCCGCTTAATCCCTGAGATCAGCACTGGCAGGCCGCGATCAGCTTTCGCCTGTCTTTGAGGCGCACTCGACCGTAACCGAGCTCGATCAGCCCCTGATCCGCAAGGTGATGCAGTTTACGGTGCAACGTTGGAACCGACACGGCCACCATCTCGGCCAGTTCATCCTGTGACACGATAATCCAACCATCGGATTTCGAGGCACCCTCATCTAAATGCAGAAGCCGAAGAACCAGTCGTTTTTCGGTTCCCGTCACTGCCAGATTAGCCATTATGCGCAGGGCGGTTTGCATATTTTCGTGCGACAAAGCATAGAAATCGCGAACATATTCTGGATTGTCGCGCACCAGCCGGTCCAGTCGTAAGGACGGGAAAAACAGTGTTCTGGTGTGCTGCGTCGCAATAACGCTAACCAATCTGCTGGACTCGGCGAACAAGGCAAGGTCACCAATCCAGAACCCGCCTCCCTGTCTGTGTACCACGAATTCCTGCCCGTCATCGGCCGGAGCGGTGATTTGAACGGCGCCGTCTAGAACTCCATAGACACCGTTGGCTAAATCTCCGTGATGATAAAGGGCCTCGCCCTCCTCGAATGGCTTGCCGATCCCGCACGCCAGCAAGTCAGCTTGAAAACCCGCGCCACGCGCCCCGAGCCATCCCGAGTCCAGCAACCGTTGTCGATCATGCTGATTATCAAACATTAGTATTCTTCAATCTCATCATATGATAGGTTTCCAGACATTGTCATAGCCTAAACTACGGCTATTCGATTCTCGAC
The DNA here is from genome assembly GCF_013032505.1 of Ruegeria atlantica. Classification (GTDB taxonomy): domain Bacteria; phylum Pseudomonadota; class Alphaproteobacteria; order Rhodobacterales; family Rhodobacteraceae; genus Ruegeria; species Ruegeria atlantica_F. Next base: position 198,511 of record NZ_WQCG01000001.1, on the reverse strand, counting down.
GTAATGTGGAATTTTCCGACCGAGAATCAACATCTTGTTGGCGGATAAAAACAACCGTCAGCATCAAATACTTTTAATTCAACGGGTCACAAAGATCCGGTCAATTCAGGAGTACACCATGTCACCACCCCGTATGATTGCAGATAATTGGCGCGGCACTTTGCGCAAATTCGCTGTGGCATCTGTCGCTGTAGCGTTGGCCCTGCCCGCCTGGGCCCAGGATCAAAAGCCAAATATTCTTGTGATCTGGGGCGACGATGTCGGGCAATCCAATATCTCGGCTTACACGATGGGTCTGATGGGATACCAAACGCCAAACATCGACCGCGTGGCAAACGAAGGCATGATCTTCACCGACTATTATGGTGAACAATCCTGTACCGCAGGCCGTTCATCTTACATCATGGGCCAGTCGGTTTACCGGACGGGCCTGTCCAAGGTCGGTCTGCCGGGTGCGGATCTGGGCATGCAAGTCGAAGATCCCACCATTGCCGGATTGCTGAAGGACCATGGTTATGTCACCGGCCAATTTGGTAAAAACCACCTTGGCGACAAAGATGAGCATTTGCCGACAAACCATGGTTTTGATGAGTTTTTCGGAAATCTCTATCACCTGAATGCCGAAGAAGAGCCTGAGAACGAAGACTATCCGGGCGATATGGTTTTGGCCGATGGCCGCACCTTCCGTGAGGCTTATGGCCCACGCGGTGTGATCAAGTCCAAGGCAGACGGAACCATCGAAGACACCGGCCCGCTAAGCAAAAAGCGCATGGAAACCGTTGATGACGAAACCGTCGCCGCGGCAATAGACTTCATTAAGCGAGCCAATGAACAAGGCCAGCCCTTCTATGTCTGGTGGAACGGCACCCGCATGCACTTCCGGACCCACGTCAAAGATGAAATGCGCCAAAAGGCCAACGAAATCTACGGCGGTGCTACCGATGAGTACACCGCTGGCATGATCGAACATGACATGCATGTCGGGCAACTGCTGGACTTGTTGGACGAACTGGGCATCGCGGACAACACCATCGTGCATTACTCAACCGACAATGGCCCGCACATGAACACATGGCCGGATGCCGCGGCGACACCGTTCTGGGGTGAAAAGAACACAAACTGGGAAGGCGGCTGGCGTGTTCCGTCAATGGTTCGCTGGCCCGGTCAGATCGAAGCCGGATCGGTCACCAATGAGATCGTTCACCACATGGACTGGCTGCCGACATACCTGGCAGTTGCTGGCGACCCGGACATCAAGGAAAAGCTGAAAGCGGGCTATAGCTCGTCCGGCATGGGTCGTGACTACAAGGTGCATCTGGATGGATATAACATCCTTCCCATGTTGACCGGCGAAACGACCGAAAGCCCACGTTCTGAGATTTTCTACTTCTCGGATGACGGCGATCTGACCGCTTTGCGCTATGACGACTGGAAGCTGATCTTCCTTGAGCAGAAAGCATGGGCAACGCTGCGGGCCTGGATTGAGCCCTGGACCGAACTGCGTATTCCGTTGATCGTGAACCTGCGTCGTGACCCGTATGAGCGCGCCTATCGTACGTCCAACACTTACTACGACTGGTTGTTGGATCGGGCGTATTTCCTGGTTCCGGCACAGCAATATGTTGGAAACTTCCTGGCGACATTCCAGGAATTCCCACCGCGCCAGAAAGCGGCAAGCTTCAACCTGGATCAGGTCATGGATAAGCTGACGACACCGACAAACAATTAAGTCGCGTGTGAAGACAAATCGGGCCGCCACATAAATGGCGGCCCCTTTCATCTTGAAATTAAATGAGAAGTTTATGCGACATATAATTCTTAGCGCGCTTCTGTCCTGTGCCCCGCTGTCTGTGTTTGCAGACCCGTTACCCAGCTGGACCGAGTCTGACAGCAAAGGCAGGATCATTGAATTTGTCGCCGCCGTAACTGACCCGCAGCGTCCTGAATACGTGACACCGGCCGAAAGGATTGCCGTTTTCGACAATGACGGTACGCTTTGGGCCGAACAACCTGTTTATTTTCAACTGATTTTTGCGATGGATCGCTTGGCGCAGTTGTCCAAAGACGACCCCTCGATCCTGACTACACCAGTACTCCAGGCCGCTGCACAAGGTGATTTGAACACAATCGCAGAAGGTGGTCATGACGCCTTGATTGAGGTTTTGAATGCCTCACACTCAGGCGTTTCGGTTGACGAATTCCAAAGTGCCGTCGCCGACTGGCTGGCGACCGCCCGGCACCCGGATACCGACCTGCCTTTTGATAAGATGACTTATCAGCCGATGGCTGAATTGCTGCGATACTTGCGTGATGAAGGCTTCAAAACCTACATCGTCTCGGGTGGTGGCGTGCACTTTATGCGCGTCTTCGCCGAGGAGGCTTATGGCATTCCACCCGAACAGATCTTGGGCACATATATGGACACCACTTATGACAGCGCGGACGGCAAGCCAGTCATCACCAAAGCAGATGGCATCGCTTTCATAGATGACAAAGAAGGCAAACCGATCAATATCGAACGGACCATTGGCAGACGCCCAATTCTGGCCGGCGGAAATTCAGATGGTGATTTTGCCATGTTAGAATGGACCACAGCAGGCGATGGACCCCGGTTAGGTGTTCTGATTCACCATACAGATGCGGAACGTGAATGGGCCTATGACCGGGAAAGCCCGATCGGAAAACTGGTCGATGGATTGGATAAAGGCCCAGAGATGGGTTGGGTAATCGTAGATATGGCGCAAGACTGGTCACGCATCTACACTGGGGCGAACTGAACCACCCCGGAGACCGATAACCCTATGTGGACACTGCTTGTTTCCGTCTTTGTCTTTGCGCTTTACACAACAGCAGTTGTTTTTGCCGTGCGCGCGGCACAAACCGCGCGGACACCCCAAGGCGCAGTTGGCTGGGTGGTCTTTCTGATCTCGGCTCCGATGTTTGGCGTGCCGCTTTACCTGTTTCTGGGGCACCACAGGTTTCGGGGCTACCGTATCGCGCGCAAGGAAAGTCAGCGCGTGGTCGAAGGGATCAAGACCTTCGCCGACTACTCGAAACCCGATGCCGGCAAAATGCATATCAATCCCCGGCCGTTTGAGGCGCTGGCGCACATGCCCGTGTCGCGCGGCAACGGAGCCGAGTTGTTGGTGGACGGTCAGGCCACATTTGACGCGATTTTTGAGGCCATCGACGAGGCCAAAACTTACGTTCTGATCCAGTTCTACATCGTCCGCGCTGACGCCCTTGGTCAGAAACTGAAGGACAAACTGATCGAAGCCGCCAAACGTGGTGTCAGCGTACGCTTCATGATGGACGCGGTCGGGAGCTACGGCTTGCCTAAAGATTACATCGAAGAAATGCGCGAGGCTGGTATCACCGTATCGGACCCACATGAACAGCGCGGACCAAAGTTCCGTTTTCAATTGAACTATCGCAATCACCGCAAAACCGTGGTTATCGACGGCGAAACAGGATTTATTGGCGGCCACAACGTCGGGGTCGAATATCTGGGCCAAGACGCGCATTTCGGACACTGGCGCGACACCCATGTCAGGATGACCGGCCATATCGTCCGGCAATTGCAATTGATCTTTATCGAAGACTGGCATTGGGCTCACGAAGAGGACCTGATCGACCAACTGGATTGGGCCGGGTCCGAGGCGGATCAAGACATGAACGCCCTACTCGTGGCGACGGGTCCGGGCGATGAAACCGAAACCGGATCGATGATGTTCTTCGCTGCCATAACCGAGGCACGGGAACGTATCTGGATCGCATCGCCGTATTTCGTGCCTGATATTGATATCATGACCGCTCTGAAACATGCGGCCTTGCGGGGCGTCGATGTGCGCATCCTTGTGCCTGATGTCATTGACCATCGTTTGCCCTGGCTGGCCGCTTTTGCCTATTTCGATGAGGTCCGCGCCTGCGGTGCGCAAATCCTGCGCTACACCGACGGCTTTATGCATCAAAAAGTTTTCGTAGTGGATAACTCGCTGGCCGCGGTCGGAACCACCAATCTCGACAATCGGTCATTTCGGTTGAACTTTGAGGCAATGGCGTTGTTTTTTGATCCTCAGGCGGCCGCTGCTGTCGGCGCAATGCTGCAAGAAGATTTCTCTAAAAGCTATGAGTTGTCGCGATATCTGGAACAGCAACCCATCCATATACGCTTGGGCGCTCCATTGGCGCGATTGTTCTCACCGATCCTTTAAGCGATGAACCTTTCCTGGAACACACGGGTCATAAGGGCGACCATGTACGCAGTGGACAGCCCAAAGGCCAACAGGCCTGTGACCGCAGCGAAGGTACCAAAAATTCGCAGGTCCTCTCCCAAAACGATGTCGCCATAGCCAAGCGTTGTGAAGGAAACCAGCGAGAAATACAGCGCTGTGTTCCAGTCGGGCAAAACATCGCCAAACACCCAGACGATTGCCCAAATCCAGACCTGAATGGTGTGAGTCGCCACAATAAAGGCCAGCGCGGTCGCAATTGGACCGGCCGTTGCCAGCATTGCGCCTTTGCTTTCCCAACGCTCGATCAGCCGATTGATGGCCAGCGTGCAAACCGTCAAAAGGAAAATTTCGACCAGGAAGCAAAGTCCAAGAAACGTGCTGCCCCAAAGGATTTGCTGTGACAAGGTCATGTTTTTGCATCCTGAATTGTAACGACGATGGATCGCTTCACAATGACCTGCACAGCCGGTTGAGACAACCCGCTCACCCATCCCCGCAGTGCGGCGAAAGGAACCTATGGTGCGTCTACGCTGGACAGTTGGCGGAACTGTTGCAAATCCTTGTGAAAATGAGGGCAAACATGCTTGTAATATTTGACAAGGTTCAGAAATCCTATCCCGGCGGCCGACCGGTTCTGCGCGATGTGTCATTGTCGCTGGACCGCGGGCAGACGCTGGCACTGACCGGCGAAAGCGGCAGCGGAAAAAGCACCTTGCTGAACCTTGCAGCCGCATTAGACACTGTAGACAGCGGGGAAATCACGCTGGACGGCACAGCTCTGTCGAAGTTGGATGATCCCGGCCGGGCTTCCCTGCGCCGCAAGTCTTTGTCGCTGGTGTTTCAGCAATTCAACCTCATCCCGTCCTTGACCGTCGATCAGAACCTTTCGTTTCATGCCCGATTGGCCGGATGCCATGACCCCGATTGGTGCGCGCATCTGGCAGATAGGATGGGTCTTTCCGATCTACTTGCTCGATACCCAGAGAACCTATCAGGCGGGCAGCAGCAGCGTGTTGCCATCGGTCGCGCAATGGCCGCACGGCCGAAATTGTTGTTGGCGGATGAGCCAACGGGAAATCTGGACGAAACCGCCAGTGCAACCGTTCTTGATCTGATGTTGTCGCTTGTCGCGGATACCGGGGCCGCGTTGCTTTTGGTCACTCACTCCCACGAGATCGCCTCACGACTGGATCGGCGAGTTCATCTGGCTGGCGGGCAACTCGCATGACAATGGCAGTCATCCAGGCGCTGGCCTCTCATTGGCGGGCGCACCGGCTGCAACTGATGACCCTGCTTGTGGGCTTGGCTCTGGCGACTGGCCTCTGGTCGGCAGTGCAGGCCATAAACGCCGAGGCACGTGCTAGTTATGGTCGCGCAGCCGATCAGTTGGCACTGGGTCAATTCGACGAATTACATCATCCAAACGGTCCGATCCCCCTGTCTCGTTATGTCGAGTTGCGGCGCGCAGGTTGGCAGGTTGCCGCGGTTCTGGAAGGACCAATACGGATCCAGGGTCAAACCGTTCGCGTCCTTGGTGTGGACATGGTGGCCTACCCCGCCCTGCCCGCCATTACACAGATGGAACAAAGCGGCACGCCCCCAGATCCAGCTGATATGTTGACTGCGCCGGGGCTATTGCTGACGACACCAGCTTTGGGGCCACTTTTGAACGGCCAAACCGGGCTGCCTCCAGTTCTAATCAGCGACGCCTTGCCCCCCGATTTGATCCTGACCGATATCGGCGTGGCCGAGGTATTGCTGAACCAGTCAGGCAAAGTTTCGCACCTGATCATTTTGCCGGATCAACCCGGCGCAGTCCCACCGCTGACAGACATCGCCCCCGAATTGGATCGAATCCTAGCCCGGGAACAGTTGGATACAGCGCAACTCACCCACAGCTTTCACCTGAATCTATCTGCCTTCGGTCTGCTGTCCTTTGCCGTTGGCCTGTTCATTGTGCACGGAACCGTGGGGCTGGCCTTTGCCCAACGGCGCGGCATGATCCGGACCCTTCGGGCCCTGGGCGTTTCGATGCGCCGCCTTGTCTGGTTAATAATGGCCGAGCTGTCCGTACTCGCGATTATCGGTGGGACACTTGGTCTGGTGCTGGGTTTTTTCCTCGCAGGTGCCCTGCTCCCCGATGTCGCTGCAACCTTACGCGGGCTATACGGCGCACCGATCAGCGGCCAAATTTCGCTGCAACCGCAATGGGCGCTGTCTGGTTTAGCAATGGCCTTAGGCGGTACGTTTCTGGCCAGTGGGCACGCTTTGTACCGCCTGTCGCGGATGCCGGTGCTAAGTGGCGCCGGATTGCAGGCTTGGCGCAGCGCGGCCTCAGGCAGTTGGATCGTCGCTATTGCTGGCGTTGCGGCAATTGTCGGGGGCATTCTGGCCTTGCTACTGTTCGGAGGGTTGGTCGCAGGCTTCGTCATGGTCGCCGGGATGCTTGTCGGATCGGCTTTGGTACTGCCCTATGCTTTATCGCTAGTCCTGATCCTTTTTCAGCGTTCGGCCAAAGGACCGATTGCTCAGTGGGTCTGGTCGGACATGCGCGCGCAACTTCCGGGTTTGTCGCTGGCGCTAATGGCGCTCTTGCTGGCACTTGCCGCGAACATCGGTGTCGGCACGATGGTTTCCAGTTTTCGACTGACCTTTACCGGCTGGTTGGATCAGCGCCTGACATCCGAGCTTTACGTGACTACCGCCACTGATCAGCAAGGTCGGGACGTAGCCGAATGGCTGAGCTTCCAGGTGGACGCTGTTTTGCCAATCCGCAGTGTTGAATTGGCGCACTCATCGGGGCCTTTGTTTCTTTATGGCATCATCGACGATCAAACTTATCGAGAAAAATGGCCACTGATCAGCGCCTCCGACGGGGTGTGGGATCGAGTTATCGATGGCACAGCCGTGTTGGTCAACGAGCAGCTTGCGCGCCGGGAAAACCTGTGGCCGGGGCAATCGCTGGTGATCACACCCACCCTGACTTTGACCATTGCAGGGGTTTATTCCGATTATGGCAACCCAACTGGCCAAGCCATCGTTTCGATGCCCCGACTGGATGAGGTTGCACCCAACGCTGAGGCGCGACGCTTCGGCATTCGGGTCGCGCCCGGCCGGGCGACGGAACTGGCCCAAGCCTTGCGTGAAGAGTTCGATCTCCCGCCGCGCGCAGTTGTGCAGCAAGCTGTAATGAAGGCGCAATCCATGGCGGTGTTCGAAAAGACATTCGTGGTAACCTCAGCCCTGAACATCCTGACGTTGGGCGTCGCAGGGTTTGCCATACTAACCAGCCTGCTGACGCTGTGGACACAGCGGCTGCCCCAGATTGCACCTGTCTGGGCTCTTGGGTTGACGCGCACGGAACTGGCGCGGCTCGAGCTGCTGCGCAGCGTATTGCTTGCCGCCTTGACTGCTGTTCTGGCCTTGCCGCTGGGATTAGCTTTAGCCTGGGCCTTGCTGAGCGTCATCAACGTCGAAGCGTTTGGCTGGAAGCTGCCAATGTATCTTTTCCCGTTAGACTGGGCCTATCTGCTGGGCCTGACTCTGCTTGCAGCGGCAATTGCAGCTGCCCTGCCCGCCGCGCGGCTGTTGCGTATGCCTCCCGCAGACCTACTTAAGGTATTTGCAAATGAACGTTAGAACTTGGCTGATCGTTTTGTTGCTGCTCATACCGGGCCTATCCCGTGCTCAAGGGTACGCAGGCTTGGGCGGTTCTGCCGAAGGGTTCACTGTGCCGCAACCGGATTATACGTTTCAGTTTCCGCAGGATCATGGCCCTCACCCGGAATACCGGATCGAATGGTGGTATCTGACGGCAAACCTCAAAGGTGAGGACGGGCGCGACTACGGCATCCAGTGGACACTGTTCCGGTCGGCCCTGAAACCACATGAGGCCGAGGGATGGCAAAGCCCACAGATCTGGATGGGCCACGCGGCGTTGACCACGCCCGACAAGCACTACTTTGCGGAACGCCTGTCACGCGGCGGCATCGGTCAAGCCGGGGTTACGGCTGAACCATTTGAGGCCTGGATTGACGAATGGCATATGCGAGGCGACGATCCAAGCGCTGTAAATCTGTCGGCAAATGGCGCAGATTTCGGTTATGACCTACAGCTCACGGCTAAGGGACCGCTCGTTTTTCATGGCCAGAACGGGTATTCCGTCAAATCCGCAGATGGGCAGGCCAGCTACTACTATTCCCAGCCGTTTTACGAGGTCCAAGGCCTATTGCGCCTGCCAGATGGCGACGTCCCGGTCACTGGACAAGGGTGGCTAGATCGTGAATGGTCGTCGCAACCTTTGGCGGCGGATCAAAGCGGCTGGGACTGGTTCTCACTCAGCTTCGATGATGGTGACAAGATGATGGCCTTCCGGCTGCGTGGCGAGCGCAGTGACTTTACGGCGGCCACCTGGATCACCGCCGACGGAACGACAACTGCAATTCCCGATGGCGAGGTGGCGTTCGAACCGTTGACCACATCGCTCGTCGCCGGCCGCGATATCCCTGTCCGATGGCGTGTCACCTTGCCCACCCGCGATCTCGACGTCGAGGTATCAGCGCTGACACCCGATGCGTGGATGGCCACCCGGTTCGAATACTGGGAAGGTCCCGTCCAGATCAGCGGCAGCCATTCCGGACGGGGATATCTTGAGATGACTGGCTACTGATAGGCTCAGTCGCCCTAGCGGACCACGTAAACAGAGACGTCCGAGTGTCGCACGACCCGTGCAGCATTCGGGCCCAGCAGATAGTCCTTCAAGTCGGGTTTATGCGCACCTATCACGATCAGATCGCTGCCAGCACTGTCCGCAGTTTTCAGGATTTCCTGATAGGCAGTGCCAGTCGCAACCACGTGGCGAATCTTTTCATTCCGATCCGCCCCCAGGGCCGAAATACACATCTCGGCCAGTTTGGTATGCGCTTCTTCCAACGCCTTATCGTGGAAATCGCTTTCGAAAAAGCCGGACACCCAGCTTTCCCCAAAGTCCGGCAGAACGGTCACGACATCCAGTTGCGCGTTTTCCTGATCAGCCAAGGCGGCGGCTTTCTTCAGGACATGCGTATCAAGGTCGCCGTTACTGATATCGACGGCGCAGAGAACAGCGTTTGTCATGCGGTCACCTCTTGTCTTGCGGCACGGCCGCGCTGAAGGAAAGCGATCAAGCCCAGCAAGAGCATTGCCGGAATATAGATCAGCTGTTTTGGCGGCTGGCTGGATGGCAAGCTTACCGAAGTCAGGCGCACAGCCTCATCTCCGTAGTAGTCGAAGATATCCAGGTCATCCGCGACCGGTGTCCCAAACAATGGCTCTTCCAGTTTTACAAGACCGTCTTCTTCAATCAGCAGAAGGCCCATCGCGTCTACACGTGCCTCGCCACCCTCTTCGCTGCCGACGGGTACGACCACGGTCGTGTCCGTCATTTCAAGCGTGTCAAAGTCCGGCCCGCTGATCACCATCCGCACTTCAGTTCCCGGTGGGGTTTCTCCGATGGTTTCCACGAAGGCCGACGGCTCAACTGAAATAAACGGCGGTGAGATGCGGTTCATGAAGAAGTCCGGCCTGAACAGCGCAAAGGCCACCAGGATCAGTGCGACGCTTTCATATATGCGGCTGCGGGTCAGGAAGTAGCCCATAGTTCCGGCTGTAAAGACAAGGATGGCGATTGTCGCAAAAATCGCCACCGTTATCCCTTCGACCCATGTCACATCGATCAACAGCAGGTCGGTGTTGAAGATGAACACGAAAGGCAGCGCTACGGTGCGCAGCGAGTAGAAGAAGGCTGTGAACCCTGTCTTGATCGCGTCGCCACCCGACACAGCGGCCGCAGCAAAGCTGGCCAGACCAACGGGCGGTGTTACATCGGCCATGATGCCGAAGTAGAACACAAACAGGTGCACCGCGATCAGTGGAACGATCAGTCCACTTTGTGCGCCAAGTTCCACAACCACGCCCGCCATCAGCGAGCTGACAACGATATAGTTCGCTGTCGTCGGCAGGCCCATACCAAGTATCAGGCTTAGAAGGCCAACCATCACCAGCATCAGGATCAAATTGCCGCCCGACAGGAACTCGACCAGATCGGCCATCACCTGACCAACACCCGTCAGGGTTACAGTGCCAACGATCACGCCTGCAGTTGCCGTAGCAAGTGCAATACCGATCATGTTCCGTGCGCCATCGATCATGCCCTGCCAAAGGTCGGCAACACCATCAATGAATGTGTTGTACACATTGCTCTGCCCACGGAAGATCGCCTTAAGCGGCTTCTGCGTCAGCAGGATCACGAACAGCAGCGCCGTGGCCCAGAAGGCCGACAGACCGGGCGACTTCTGTTCGATCATCAGGAAGTAGACCAGAACGATGATCGGCAACAGATAGTGCAGGCCTGCTTTGTAGATGTCAGCGATCACCGGCAGGGTCACTTCTTTAGCGTTCGGATCGTCCGGCTCGAGGTCCGGCACGGTCGCCGCCAGTTTCAGCAGCACCACATAGACCGCGCATACAATCAGGCTGAGAATAAGCCCCGCCATCGACGGCACCCAATTGGTTACCGCTTCGACCGGGAATTGCGAGCCATAGCACAGGGCAGCAAACATAACGAAGAAGGACAACATACCGATGACGGTGCGTGCCAGATGCACGTCGCGATCACCCAGCGTGGGCATGTTCCGCTTCACGGCTTCAAGGTGCACGATATAGACCAGCGCGATGTAAGAAATCGCAGCAGGCAGGAAGGCGTGGGTGATCACTTCGACGTAAGAAATGCCCACATATTCAACCATCAGGAAGGCCGCAGCACCCATCACTGGCGGCATGATCTGGCCGTTCACCGATGAGGCAACCTCGACCGAACCCGCCTGTTCACTGCTGAAGCCAACACGCTTCATCAGTGGGATGGTGAATGTGCCGGTGGTGACCACGTTCGCGATGGACGAGCCCGAGATCAGACCGGTGGCAGCCGAACCAACAACGGCGGCTTTGGCTGGTCCACCACGCAGATGACCGAGGGCGCCAAAGGCCATCTTAATGAAGTAATTCCCTGCCCCGGCTTTATCGAGCAACGCGCCGAACAGGACGAACAGGAACACGAACTTGGTGGAGACGCCCAAGGCAATGCCGAACACACCTTCGGATGTGATCCACATATGGCTCATCGCCTTTTTCAGACTTGCGCCTTTCCAGCGGATAACTTCAGGCACCCATTCGGAAGAACCGAAAAAGACGTAAAACAGAAAGATCGTGGCAATGATCGCCATCGCGGGGCCAAGCGCGCGACGCGCTGCCTCGAACAACAACAGCAAACCAACCAGAGCGACCCACTTATCTGTATCATCCGCAAGACCACCTGCATCGACGATCTTGTTGTAAAAGAAATAGCCGTAAAGCGCGACGAAAGCGCCAAGCAGACCCATGATCCAGTCCTGAACCGGAATATAGTCACGCGGGCTTGATTTGAGTGCCGGATAGGCCGCAAAGGCCAGGAACATGGCAAAGGCCAGATGGAACTGCCGTGCATTATTCACAACGCTTCCCGGCAAAACATAATTCGCCAAGGGTGAGGCCAGAACGACCTGAAAAATCGACCAGATCGCGGCTACAATGGCCAGGAAAACCCCGACATTGCCGACTGGATTACGTCCACCCGCATCGGATGAGGCTACAAGATCCTGTAGCTCTTCTTCTGATAGCGGACGATTGGATTGTGTGTCGGAACTCATGCAAATGTCTCCCCGTCGCGGCCATTTTGGCCTTCTGAACCACCCGATTTGTTCGGGTTTGGGTTGCAGGGCGCCCAAAGGCACCCTGCATCAGGTCTGGTTTACTGAATCCAGCCTTTTTCTTTGTAGTACTTCTCAGCACCCGGATGCAGCGGAGCCGACAGGCCGTCTGCGATCATCTCTTCGGGCTTGAGGTTGGCAAATGCCGGGTGCAGCTTTTTGAAGTCGTCGAAGTTTTCGAAGACCGAGCTTACAACCGCATAAACCGCGTCCTCCGACACGTCAGCCGAAGTCACGAACGTCGCGCCAACACCAAAGGTCGAGGTGTCGCCGTCCGAACCACGGTACATGCCACCGGGGATGGTTGCGGTACGGTAGAACGAGTTGTCGCCAACCAGCTTGTCAACCGCGTCGCCGCTGACGTTTACGAGAACCGAGTCACATGCAGTGGTCGCTTCCTGAATCGAACCCGACGGGTGACCAACGGTGTAAACCATCGCGTCAATCTGGTTGTCGCACAGAGCTGCGGACTGTTCAGCCGCTTTCAACTCGGTTGCCAGTTCGAAATCGCCAGTGGTCCAGCCCATTTCGCCCAGCAGGACTTCCATGGTGCCGCGCTGACCGGAACCGGGGTTACCGATGTTAACGCGCTTACCTTTCAGGTCTTCGAAGTTTGTGATGCCGGAATCGGCACGGGCCACAACGGTGAACGGCTCAGGGTGTACTGAGAACACGGCGCGCAGGTTTTCGAAGGGGCCAGCCTCTTCGAATTTCGAGCTGCCGTTATAGGCGTGGTACTGCCAGTCTGACTGGGCAACACCAAACTCCAGCTCGCCTTCGCGAATGGTGTTGATGTTGTAAACCGAACCACCGGTCGACTCGACCGAGCAACGAACGCCGTGCTCTTTGCGGCCCTTGTTCACCAGACGGCAGATCGCACCGCCGGTCGGATAGTAAACGCCGGTCACGCCGCCGGTTCCGATGGTGATAAACTCTTCTGCATAAGCGGCTGGAGCCATAAGAGCAGCGGTTACGACCGCACCCAGGCTAAGCTTGCTGCTATTTTTCATTTTTGAGAACTCCCAACTCTTATTGTGGATGAGAGACAGATCAGCGGTCCCCATCCAGGGACCTTGCCGGTACGGCAAGCGAACCCATCTTGCAACGGGTCAAGCATCTGAAATTTAAAAGTCTCCCAACATCATTGACGTTTCATTCAGACACTCCTGTTGTCAACCCCTGCTCAGGGTATGTTGGCCTCGATCCGCAGATGTGAGGAGATTTCCGAAAGTTTCCCCCTTTAAAGGGGCGGATTTGCACAGATCCGCTTCGCGTAACCGGGTGTTGCAATGCCGGGCCAGCTAAATACAAACAAACGCTTTGAAATTTTGAAACTCGCGATTTAGATTCAATCAGATGACCCCAAGTTCCTTGCAATAGCAAAGATAAGGTTCTGGACAGTGGACGGTAAATCAATCAGCCCGATGCTCGTGATCGCCCTTGCCCTCAGTGCGGCCATCGCGGTTTGGGGCATTGCTGACCCGCAAGGACTGGGTCGCATTGCAGCGTCGGCAGTGGCGACGCAATTCAACAGCCGCGGCTGGTTCATAATGCTAGAGGTCAGCGGGCTGTTGTTCATTGTCCTATATCTGGCCCTGTCGCGGTTCGGAGATATCCGCCTTGGCCCCGACACGGCGGAACCAGAGTTTTCAACGTCCGCATGGATCGCGATGTTATTCGCCGCCGGTATGGGTGTTGGTTTACTGTTCTATGGCGCTGCCGAGCCGCTGACCCACTACGAAGTTCTGCGTCAGTATAATAGCGACGCAGAAGCGGCCAGCTATGCAATGTTCGTAACCTATCTGAACTGGGGATTTCACGCCTGGGCGATTTACGGGATCGTAGGATTGGTAATCGCCTATTTCGCCTATCGTCGAAATCGCACCCTGTTGCTGAGTGCACCAATCACCGACACGCTTGGCGAAGCTGGATGGACAAAAGCACTGGGTTGGGTCTTCGATTTGCTCTCAATCGTTGCGATTGCTGTCGGTTTGGCGGGCTCTATGGCGATGGGCGTATTTCAAATTCAGACGGGGTTGGCGGGTTTGCTGGGAATACAGTCGCCCAGTGTCCTGACCTTGCCCGTTTTTGCCGCGCTTTGTATTGCGTTCATCATTCCTCTGCGACGCGATCTGGGCGACGGCATGGCCCGCCTATCGAACGCAGCGATGCTGATTGCAGTCGGGATGATGGTCTATCTGCTAGTGCTTGGCCCAACATCTTATCTGATGGACGGCATCGTATCCGGCTTTGGTCGTTACCTGTTTGGTGTCTTGCCCGCGGGATTTTCCACGGCTGAGTTCTTCGATGACCTTCTAGTCGACTGGTTCCATGGGTGGACGCTGAACTACATGATCTGGTGGCTGGCATGGTCACCCTTTGTCGGCATCTTCATTGCCCGAATTTCCCGCGGTCGCACAATCCGCGAATTTCTGATCGGCGTTGTCGTCACCCCGACTCTTTTTTCTGTCCTTTGGTTCGGTGTCTTTGGAGGTCTGGGATTTTTCGACGCGTTACGTCAGGACGGAGCCTTATCTGCTGTTAACGCAGAAAACCTGGATGCGACCACGTTCGCATTGCTGGAACGGTTCCCATTGGATGGCATCACAAGAACGGCGACCATACTGGCCGCATTCCTTTTCGTGGTCACAAGTGTCGTTAGCGCCGGCTTTACCCTTGCGATGATCGGGTCCGGTGGGGATGACAACCCCTCCCGCCGAATTCGCACGGTTTGGGGCATCATTCTGGGGGCTTTGGGACTGGCGATGATTCTGGTAGGCGACATCGCACTGGTTCGATCCATCATCGCTCTGTCGGCCATCACCTTCGTATTTATTGTCCCGATTCTCGTCGTGTGTTTGTTAAAAAGCCTGAACCGCGAGGACCAATCATGAGCGGTCAACTGATCGACACCGCACTGAACCTCAGCGTTTTTGCCTATATCGGATTTCTGGTTTGGCTGACTTTTAGAAGTAGTAAGTAAACGAAAAAGTTGGTCGGAAATTCACTTCGAAAACCCACTTTTTCCGCGTTTTCTAAAGGTTTCACGGCCAGAACAAAAAATGACGCCGCGAGAGCGTAAAACTCCCAAAAAGAAAAAACAGAGAGCAGGTTTCCCTAACCCTCTGTTTTTACTTTGGTACCCAAGGCCGGACTCGAACCGGCACGGTATCACTACCGGGGGATTTTGAATCCCCTGCGTCTACCATTCCGCCACTTGGGCCACGAACACTGGATTAGCCTTCATATTCGGGAAGGTCCAGAGGCAAAAAACAACCGATATTCAGTTTGTTTTCTCCGGGCACGGTTGACGGCTCATCAGGCGCGTGGTTTGGCTTGGCCAACAAGAGAACGGGATACTAGCGTCTTATGTTGCGATCGCTTTATGACTGGACCATTCGTCTGGCGGAACATCCGCACGCCCTGTGGGCGTTGGCTGTTGTGGCGTTTGTAGAAAGCTCCTTCTTTCCGATTCCCCCCGACGTTCTGATGATTCCCATGATCCTGGCCCGCCCGTCGCGCGCATGGTTGATTGCAACGGTCGCTCTGGTGGCGTCGGTGCTGGGCGGTATGTTGGGATATGCAATCGGTGCGTTCTTCTATGAGAGTATTGGCCAGCCCATTCTGGAATCGATGGGCAAGGCGCACGCCATGGAAGAGTTCAACACCCGGTTCAATGACTTCGGGTTCTGGGCTGTGTTGGGCGCAGGTATTACGCCGTTCCCGTACAAGGTCATCACAATCATGTCCGGTTGGACGGGTATGCCGCTAGGGACCTTTGTTGCCACGTCGATTCTGGCCCGTGCGCTCAGGTTCTTTATTGTTGCCGGATTGCTTTGGGGGTTCGGTGAACCCATTCGAAACTTCATCGAAAAACGCCTGGGCCTTATGTTTACCCTGTTTGTCATCCTGCTGTTCGGTGGGTTTTTGGCAGTGAGATACCTATGACGCGCAAAAAACTGTTGATCCTGATTGCTGCTGGCGGATCCGCCGCTCTTTTATTGGGTGCGTGGGCGTTTCAATATCTGGGCGGCATGGCTCCGTGCAAGATGTGCATCTGGCAGCGTTATCCCCATGGCGCAGCCATTTTGATCGGCATTCTTGCCTTTGCCTTTCCGGGCATTCGCCCACTACCCCTATTGGGCGCTATTGCCGCGATGGTGACAGCGGGAATTGGCATATACCACGCAGGCGTCGAGCAGAAATGGTGGGAAGGTCCAACCAGTTGCACGTCGGGCGATATTGGCGGTTTGTCGGCTGAGGAACTGATGGATCAAATCATGTCCGCGCCACTTGTGCGCTGTGATGATATCCCATGGGAAATGTTCGGATTGTCGATGGCGGGGTGGAACGCCCTGCTCTCAGCTGGGCTGGTCCTGATCTGGCTGGCCGCCTTCCGGGCGAAGTAAGCGCTACATCTCGTCCAGTTCCGCGTCCCAATACAGAAAGTCGATCCAACTGTCATGCAGATGGTTTGGTGGGAATTTCCGTCCGATATTCCGCAACGCCTCAGCATCGGGCTGGCGTGGCGGCTTGCGCAGCGACATGCCAGCCTGCCGTAGCGATTTCGACCCCTTACGAAGGTTACATGGGCTGCACGCCGCAACAACGTTCTGCCAACTGGTCACGCCACCGGCAGCTCGCGGAACAACATGGTCAAAAGTCAGGTTGTCACGACATCCGCAATACTGGCACCGGAATTCATCCCTCAGAAATAAATTAAAGCGCGTGAAGGCCACGCGCTTTCTGGGTTTTACATAGTCTTTGAGGACAACGACCGACGGTATTCGGATCTCGGTACTCGGGCTTCGGACGACCTCGTCGTACTCGGCCACGATATCCACCCTGTCCAGCCAGGCCGCCTTGATCGCTTCTTGCCACGGCCACAGGGACAGTGGGTAATAGGATAATGGGCGATAATCGGCGTTCAAAACCAATGCCGGATGGTGCTTTAGGGCACCCGGTTCCCTGACAAATTCGGTCCTGAATTCTCCGTCCATATCGGAATCGCTCCTCGCTCTGCTCTGCCCTTTTTTGACATCAGAGCGGGGAACACCCGCCCCGGCCTTAACTTAACTATATATCGTGTTAAAACTCTGACAAGCCCTGAGTTTCCACAATATCTCGGGTATTGGTTAAGCCTGCTCCGTAACAAAGACGTGACAGTTATCCACAGGTTGCGTTCGCCGTGTCGGGCACGCTATGGCAAGATCATGAGCTGGTTCATACGATTCAATAAACCCTTCGACGTGCTGCCGCAATTTACGGATCGTGCAAATGCGGATTCGCCGCGCAGCACGTTATCGGACTACATCGACCTGCCTGGCGTATATCCGGCGGGCCGGTTGGATCGCGACAGCGAGGGCCTGATGCTGCTGACAGACATTGGCAAGTTGCAGGCGCAAATATCCGATCCCAAACACAAGATGCCCAAAACCTATTGGGTTCAGGTCGAAGGTCTGCCCGATGCTGCTGCGTTGAAGGCACTGCGCGACGGGGTTGAACTGAAGGACGGGGTGACGCGGCCGGCAAAGGCCCGATTGATGGACGAACCCGAAGCCCTGTGGCCTCGAAACCCGCCGATCCGGGTCCGCCAATCCGTCCCCGATTGCTGGATCGAACTGACTTTGCGCGAAGGCCGTAACCGGCAGGTACGACGCATGACTGCAGCTGTGGGCCACCCGACCTTGCGTCTTATCCGCTCCCGGATTGGCGACTGGACTTTGGCCGGGTTAAACCTTGGCCAATGGGACAGCCTGCCAACCCCCGCCTTGAATTCAGCACCACAACGTAAAAGGGACCGCCGCCCACGCAGGTGACAAAAACGCCCCTTTTGTGATAGGCTTAAGGCATGAAAGTCACCCGAAGCACACCCTCCCCTGAAGGGATTCTTGAGGCCGCCCTTTATGTTGGTGATCTGGATGCCGCAGAACGGTTCTACGGTGATATTTTGGCGTTGGAGCCCATACAACGCGTCGCAAACCGGCATGTGTTTTTCCGCGTGGGCGGATCGGTGTTGTTGCTATTCAACGCAGATGAGACGGCAAAGCCGCCGGGGAATCCAAACCTGCCCGTCCCGCCACACGGCGCGCGTGGACCCGGTCACGTCTGCATGACTTTGTCACGACCCCAGATCGAAGAAATGCGCAAGCATCTGCTGGAGTGGAATATCCCAATTGATGCTGAATTCGATTGGCCGAACGGGGCACGGTCGCTCTATATTCGGGACCCCGCCGGAAACTCGGTGGAATTCGCCGAAGGCCATCTATGGACCTGATACCTTAGCGCAGAGGTTGCTTTACACCCCCGGCAACGCGGTAGATATCGCTGGAAACCACGCCTACGTCTCCCAATACGGCCTGAAACTCTGCCATATGAGGGGCGGAAAAATGCGCTTCGAGCGCGGCCTGATCCTGCCACTCTTCATAGACGCGGAACCGGTTCGCTTGCCCCAGTATCTGGCTGAATTCGTAGATCAGGCAACCGGGCTCTTTCACGGTCTCGGCAACCATTCTCTGTGCTGCTGCTATGGCTTTGTCGACTCCATCCGTCGACACTTCAACCGTTCCGGTAACAATCAGCATGCCGTGTCCTTTTTCAACTCAAACCGCTTGGAAATCCGGTCGACGGGCGTTCCATCGTTCAATGCGACAGCGTATGCGACCGAGTAGTCGCGGAAACCCATCTTGTCGTAATAGCTCAGCCCCAGCCGGTTGTCCGCCCGAATGGTGGCGTTAAGCGTGTTGAACCCGAGGGCTGCGGCCTGGGTTGTAGTTTCCGAAAACAAGGCCCGCCCGGCCCCTTTCAACACCGGTTCGCGCCGGGTGAAGGTGGCAATATCCGCGCAGTCATCCGGCAGATCGTCATTGGTGCCAAGCCACTGAAATCCGGCCACCTCGCCTTGTTCATCCAAGGCAACGTGGCAACAGATCTTTTCCGCACCATTCAGATAAACCTGGGCAAAAAGCGCCTCAGAGAACGGGGTTTCAAAAGCGGTCGTTCCACCGATTTCTATGATTTCATTGAGGATTCTGCAGGCGTCTGCCACATCCTCTTGCATCATGGGGCGGACCGCTATCATCGCTAGAGGCTCAGTTTGTCGCGCATGAAGGCCAGCGCGACGCTAAGCCCGTCCGGGGCAATCCCGTGGCCGGTGCCTTTCATGACATGCGCGTAGACTTCTTTGAAACCTGCAGCCTGCAGTGCCTCGGCGGCTTCGGGCAACGATTGTGGAGGCACCACGTCGTCGGCATCACCATGCACCAAAAGAATGGGCATTCGGCTGACTGTTTCGTCGGGCAGCAGATCGGGCTCTAACAACCGGCCCGAGAACGCAACTATTCCTGCCACCGGATCTTCGCGACGCGGCGCTACATGCAGGCTCATCATCGTGCCTTGGCTAAAGCCGAACAGAACCACCTGCTCTGGCAGCACATCCTCATCC
This sequence comes from Ruegeria atlantica, assembly GCF_013032505.1. GTDB lineage: Bacteria > Pseudomonadota > Alphaproteobacteria > Rhodobacterales > Rhodobacteraceae > Ruegeria > Ruegeria atlantica_F. The sequence continues at coordinate 179,051 of NZ_WQCG01000001.1, read as the reverse complement.
ACCATAAGCGCATCGAGGAAGGCGTTGAAATCGTCGGCGGCCATTTCCATACCGCGGCGCGCTTCTTCCTCGGACGATCCGTCAATCCAGGGGATCGGGAACCACTGGAACCCGTTGGGCATTCCCGGGATCTGTTCCGGTGCATCAGGTGACACGAACAACGTATCGGGCAAATGTTCACCCAGCGGATCGGCCAGACCCAGCAAATCGGCCCCATTCGCGCCGTAGCCGTGCACGAACACCACGACCGAGCGTGTGTCGCCTGAAACCGGCTCTTTCCTGAGCGCATTCAAAACTCGTGTCATCTGATCCCTTCTCGTTCTTTGGCCACCCGGTAATAGGCCCACAAAACCCGCGCCGCAACCGAACGCCAGGGTGACCAGGCCTCAGCCATCTGGCGCAATTGTTTGTCGGTCGGCCGATCAGGCAAATCATATAGGATACGCGCAGCCTCCTGCAGTGCCAGATCGCCCGGAGCAATCACGTCGGCCCGCCCCAAAGAAAACATGGCGTAAATCTCGGCTGTCCAGACGCCGATACCCGATACCTCGGTCAGGATCGCCACCACTTCGTCGTCAGATGCGTCCCGTAAAGCCAAGTAATCAATGCGCGCGTCAGCCAGGGCACGGGCGTAGCGGATTTTTTGCCGGCTCAGCCCAACAGCGCGAAGATCGCCGTCGGTGGCCCACATGATCTTGCGCGGGCCGGTCAACTTGGCGTCTTTCAATCGTTTCCAGATCGCATTGGCCGAGGCCACACTGACCTGCTGACTGACAATCGCGCTAAGCAGTTGCGCAAATCCGTCTGGACGGCGACGCAGGGGCAAGGGACCGGTTTGCTCGATCGCATAGGCCATGCGCGGGCAGCTTTTTGCCAGCCAGGTGGCGCCCTCGGCTACGCAATCGGGTGTTTCTATGATCCGTCCAACGGACATGTGCCCTCCGGCCTCAATATTCGCCTGCACGTTAGGCCGCTTTGCCGCAGATGCAACCCGCTTGTGCACAATCGTTTTCGCCGATACGCATGTGCTCATGACCATGACCGCCACCACCCCCGACAACAGTCAGGCCAAACGCAATGTCGCCGTTTTGGTGGCCGCGCAAGCCCTGCTTGGCGCCCAAATGCCGATGATTTTCATCGTTGGGGGGCTGGCGGGGCAATCACTGGCGACGAACGCCTGCTTGGCGACTTTGCCCATTTCCTTGATCGTGCTTGGGTCCATGCTCGCTGCCACTCCGATCTCGGCCATTATGCAGCGTTGGGGGCGGCGTGCCGGATTTCTGGTGGGCGCAACGGCTGGGGCCTGCGGCGGTCTGGTAGGCGCTTATGGATTGTTCCTGGGCTCGTTTCCGGTGTTTCTGCTGGGTAGTCTTCTAACCGGCATTTACATGAGCGCGCACGGCTTCTACCGCTTTGCTGCCGCTGACACCGCATCAGACGCGTTTCGTCCGAAAGCGATTTCCTACGTCATGGCAGGCGGCTTGGCTGCGGCCATCATCGGACCTCAGATCGTCAAGCTGACCTCGACTGCTTACGTCATCCCTTTCCTTGGCACATACATCGCTGTCATTGCCCTGAACGTCATCGGTTCGGCATTGTTTTTTTTCCTCGACATACCGACGCCACCAAAACCGTCCGAGGATGCACCCAAAGGCCGGTCCCGGATTGAACTTCTCAAGACACCACGCATCGCGGTGGCGATCATTTGCGCTATGGTTTCCTATGCGTTGATGAACCTCGTTATGACCTCGACGCCACTGGCTGTCGTAGGCTGCGGGTTCAGCGCCAATGACGCAGCGGATGTTGTCACCACGCACGTATTGGCGATGTACATCCCCAGCTTTTTCACCGGACAGCTGATCGCGCGTTTCGGCGTCGAAAAAATCGTGGCCCTAGGTCTGGCCATACTGGCCGCTGCCGGGGTCGTAGCCCTGCAGGGCGTCGAGTTGGGCAATTTCTTTATCTCACTGATGTTGCTGGGCATTGGCTGGAATTTCGGCTTCATCGGTGCGACCACGATGTTGGCCGAATCCCATGAAGTCAGTGAACGCGGGCGCATGCAGGGGCTGAACGACCTGTTGGTGTTTGGTGGCGTTACGTTTGCGTCGCTTGCTTCAGGCGGGTTGATGAACTGTTCCGGCGGTTCGCCGATCGAAGGCTGGACCGCAGTGAACGTGGCGATGGTTCCCCTTCTGACACTGGCGGGTGGTGCGCTGTTGTGGCTGACGATGCGCCCCAGAACGGCCTAAACGTCTAGGCGCAGGATCGGGGTAAAAGTGCCAGAGTTGTGCGCTTCGGAAATACCCTAGTCAATTTAGCTGGAGCCCGTTCAACAACCACCTCGAAAACTGCGATTCCTTTGACATCGAAGCCTCTCCAGAAATCCGCTTCGTTTCCACTTCGGCCATGCAAACCGGTGCAAGCTCCCTGCGCATGATAGGAGTTCCGACCATCAAAGATCACACCAAGACTGCCGCCCTTGAAATCGATCTGACCTGCATTACTGCACGCCCACTAGCCGGTTTCATTGACTACAAAATGGCGACTGGGTGGCCGTTGAAGCCTCGGGCCAGCTTTTGCGTAGCAACTATGGCGTCGGAGCGTTTGCCCCAGGTACGTCGGACATGGAGAATCTGAAAATTTCGGCTGGGGATAGCTACCAGCGTCCCGTTGCCGCCTGTACCATCAAGGAAAGGCGGCGGCGGATTTCGCCTGAGCCAAGCGTGCCAGCTGCGACCCTTTCCGGACGCGCAATGGCCTGCTTTAGAATTAACTCGGTTTGCCAACCAGAATAGAGCGCGGCGGCTGCGTTCTTTGCCACTAAATGGCGCTGAGACCGCGCCTGTTTCAGCCGTCCATACGCTTTTTCGGCAAGACCCTGTACACCCGCTGGCGTTCCATCCAGCAACGGTATGCGCCCGCGCGCTTCCAGGTCCGGGATGGCGCGCAACCAGTTGGCGATCCCAACGGCATAACCGAAATCCCGCACGACTTCTTCATCCGCAGATCCCAGCGCCTGTGCCACAACCACCGCAAGCGTTCCTGCGCTGTGGTTGATATATGCGTCGAAGTGATCCTCATCTTCGAACGGATCTCGGTATATATCCCAACGCCTTACCGCCACATACTCATCCATCATCGATGCAAGATGCGGGGACAGAACACGCGACAGTGGCGTGACAACTTCGTGTCGACGAACGGTCGGGCCTTCGGCTATTTCCTGCAGCGCATCACGCCACCATTGCAAGCGCATCTCGGCAATCATCGGCTCTTGCGTGACCCAAGGGGCCCGCGCTACCTCGATGTTTAACGCATAGATCGGAAACAACACTGCCCTCGCGGACACAGGTGCCGCCATGGCCGCCATAAACCGGTCCGGATCGGCCCGATGCAAGAGCGCAGCGCAGGCCTTGACGTCGTCGTCAAAAGGCGCACTCACTCGGCAACTGCCGACTGGGGGCCGCAATCGCGCACCAGTTTCCATTGGATCGCGTCCAGCAACGCTTCGAAAGAGGCATCGACTATGTTTGCACTGACGCCGACGGTGGACCACCGCCGCCCCTGCCCGTCTTCACTGTCGATAATAACTCGGGTCACAGCCTCGGTACCGCCCTGTGTGATCCGCACCTTGAAGTCGACAAGGTGCATATCATCCAGAATCCGCGAATACTGCCCAAGATCTTTGGCCAGCGCCTTGGCCAGCGCGTTCACCGGGCCTCGGTCCCCGCCAGCGCCATCCAGCGATTCGCTGACCGACAGCTTCTTTTCGCCATCGACCTTAACCACAACCACGGCTTCGGACAGGCTGACCATCTTGTTGTACTTGTTCTTGCGTCGCTCGACCGTGACTTTGTATCGTTTAACCTCAAAGAATTGCGGCAATTGCCCCAATTCATCCCGCGCCAACAGCTCAAAGCTGGCCTGCGCGGTGTCGTAGGAATATCCATCCGCCTCGCGCAGCTTGATCCGTTCCAGAATGCGACCCAATGCCGGATCCCCGGCCTCGACTGACAACCCCGCCTCGGCCAGACGCTTGCGCAGATTCGATTGCCCCGCCTGGTTCGACATCGGAATGATCCGCGTGTTTCCAACCGATTCTGGCTCAACATGTTCATATGTCGTCGGGTCCTTGAGGATCGCGCTGGCATGCAGGCCCGCTTTGTGCGCAAAAGCCGATGCACCGACATAGGCCGATTGCTTGCTAGGTACCCGGTTCAGAATGTCGTCCAGCATCCGGCTTACGCGGGTCAAACCAGCCAGCGCCTCACGACTGACGCCGATATCGTAGGTCGACGCATAGGGTTCTTTCAGCAGCAGTGTCGGAATCAACGAGGTCAGGTTTGCATTACCGCACCGCTCACCCAACCCGTTCAACGTTCCCTGAACCTGACGCGCGCCGGCATCGACGGCGGCCAGGGAACACGCCACTGCATTTTCCGTATCGTTATGTGTGTGGATACCCAATCGATCCCCCGGCATACCCGCCGCGATTAGTTCAGACACGATCCGAGACACTTCCGCAGGCAAGGCCCCGCCGTTGGTGTCGCACAAGACAACCCAGCGTGCACCGGCCTCAAGCGCGGCGCGACAAACCTCAAGCGCGTAGGCGGGGTTGTCCTTGTAACCGTCAAAGAAATGTTCGGCGTCAAACAGCGCCTCGCGCCCCTGCGCCACGACATGCGCGACCGAGGCGCGCACGTTCTCGACGTTTTCCTCCAACGGAAAACCAAGGGCATGGGTGACGTGATAATCATGGGACTTGCCCACCAGACAAACCGCCTGCGTGCCCGCGTTCATCACGGCGGCCAGAACATCATCATTCTCGGCCGAACGACCGGACCGTTTGGTCATGCCAAAGGCAGTCAGGCGCGCATTGGTTTTTGGTGCAGCATCAAAATACGCACTGTCCGTAGGATTTGCGCCGGGCCAGCCGCCTTCGATGTAATCGACACCCAACTCATCCAGCGCCTGCGTAATTTGTACTTTCTCAGCGGTCGAAAACTGCACGCCCTGCGTTTGCTGCCCGTCGCGCAGGGTAGTGTCGTAGAGGTAGAGGCGTTCTTTGGTCATAGCTTGCTCCCGCTGGCGCTCAGTCATCGATTACGCCTGTTTTGCGCAACAGGTGTTACTTTGATCAGCCATTTAAACGTTCTCCAGCTTTGCCGCATCGAAGCCTGCGCCGGGCACCAATTCCACGCCCTCTTTGCTCATTCGAACCTCAAGACCGGCAGCCAGATACGCAGCTTTCAATCGATCAACTTCCGAGAAGTCTTTGTTTTGCATCGCACTTGCGCGAGCATCGGCCAGCCGATCTGCATGAGATGTCAAGTCCACCGATGCAGTATCCGCCCACGCACCCATGTCCCCGGTCAGCAGACCCAGAACTTGTGCGCTGGCCAACAATTCAGCCGCCTCGCCATTTGCTGCCAAACGGTGCAGCTCGGACAGGGCACCCGCCGTGTTCAGGTCGTCACTCAGCGCAGCGACAACCGCGGGGGCCGCGCTGGCTGCGGGCTCGACGCCTGCTGTCAGCGCCCGCCACTTGCGCAACGTCGTCTCGGCCTCGCGGGCCTTCTTCTCGGTCCAGTCCATCGGCTTGCGGTAATGCGTCTGCAAGAAGACAAACCGGATCACCTCGCCCGGTACGCCCTGCTCCAACAAGTCGTGCACGGTGAAGAAGTTGCCCAGCGATTTGGACATCTTTTTACCTTCGACCTGCAGCATCTCATTATGCAGCCAGTAGCGCGCGAACTCGCCATGTGGATGGGCGCACTTGCTCTGCGCGATCTCGTTCTCATGGTGCGGGAACATCAGGTCGTTGCCGCCGCCGTGGATATCAAAGCTTTCACCCAACAGCTCATAGCTCATGGCCGAGCATTCGATGTGCCAGCCCGGACGGCCACGGCCCCAAGGCGAGTCCCACCCCGGCAACTCATCGGTCGAGGGCTTCCATAGCACGAAATCCATCGGGTTTTTCTTATACGGCGCGACCTCGACCCGTGCACCAGCGATCATGTCATCGACGGATCGGCCCGACAGCGAACCGTATTGCTTTTTCCAACTATCTACCGCGAACAGAACATGCCCCTCGGCCTCATAGGCATGACCCTTAGCGATCAAATCCTCAATCATCGCAATCATTTGCGCGATGTACTGAGTCGCACGTGGCATCTCATTGGGCTCCAGTGCGCCCAACGCGCCCATGTCGTGCAGATACCAGCCGATGGTTTCGTCCGACCGCTCCTGCACCAATTGCTCCAGCGTGCCCTCAGCGCCCGCCTTCTGGCGCGCCAGCGCGGTCGCGTTGATCTTGTCGTCCACGTCGGTGAAATTGCGCACATAGGTTACGTGATCCAAGCCGTAGACATGGCGCAGCAACCTATAGAGCACGTCGAAAACTACAACGGGCCGCGCATTGCCCAGATGGGCGCGATCATAAACCGTTGGGCCACAGACATACATCCGCACGTTTTCGGCATCGATCGGAACGAAATCTTCTTTCGTCCGTGTCCGGGTGTTGTGCAGTTTGATCGTCGTCATCGGTCGGCTCCTAAGAACAACAAAGCGTGTCGCGTTGGCGCGGGCTTAGCAACTTGTCTCAGGGATGAAAACGAAAGAAACCGGCCCGCTTGATAAATCAGCAGGTAATGCAGCAGATAATGATGCAGGTCATACGGTTCATATCTTCCCCCTAACACGGACATGACGTTGAGCCAAGGCTTGAGTTTCAGCGCATGCCAGCGCACCCTTTCAATCATGAGCCGAGAATCCGTCAATTCGATCTGCCGCACTTTTCCAGGAGCTGACCTTTCCGACCCTTGGGGCGGAGGCCATGACGCATGGAAGGTCGGTGGCAAGATGTTTGCCTGTATCGGCACTGCCAATGACGGCGTGTCGGTAAAAACGCCGGATATCGAAACAGCCCAGATGCTGATCGACGCAGGTGTCGGCGCCAAAGCCCCCTATTTCCATCGCAGTTGGATCCGGCTGCCGTTTGACTGTGACGAGGATGAGCTGCGTCATCGACTGGCCACATCCTACGATCTGGTACGGGCGTCCCTAACGAAAAAAGTGCAGTCCACTTTGCCCCCACGAAGCTGATTGACATTTTTCAACACCTCTGGCCCTGTCAGCAAAAAGACAGGACCGGAGCGTGCCATGAAATTGTCGCAGCGTATCACTCATCTGACCGGAGGCGGCAGTGATGGGTGGGATGTATTTTACCGTGCGCGCCGGATGATCAGCGAGGGGCACGTCATAACTGAACTCACCATTGGTGAGCATGACATTCGCACGCATCCGACGATTCTGGATGCCATGGATCTATCGGCGCGTCAGGGAAACACCGGCTACGCTGTGGTGCCCGGTTCAGATTTGCTGCGCGATACCGTTGCCGCGCGCATTCAGGCCCGCACCGGCCAGAAGACAAGCCGAAACAACGTGTTGATCACGCCGGGCGGCCAATCTGCTCTATTCGCAGCCCACGTAGCCGTGTGCGATCCTGGCGATGTCGGTCTGTATCTCGATCCCTATTACGCGACCTACCCAGGCACGATTCGTGGTGCCGGTGCGAAAGCCCGCGCAATCCAGACTACGGCCGAGGACGCGTTCCAGCCGCGCGCGCAGCAGATTGATGCAGCCTCCGATGGCGCCGTTTCGCTGTTGATCAACAGCCCGAACAATCCCACTGGCGTCGTGTATTCGCGCGAGACACTGAACGGTATCGCAGGTGTCTGCCGAGACCGGGACCTGTGGCTGATCTCGGATGAAGTTTATGACACGCAGGTCTGGGAAGGTGAGCATATCTCACCACGAACCCTGCCCGGAATGGCCGAGCGTACCTTGGTCGTTGGTTCGATGTCCAAGTCGCACGCGATGACCGGGTCCCGGTGCGGTTGGGTGGTCGGTCCTGAAGAGGTGATCACCCATCTCATCAATCTGGCAACGCATACAACATATGGCGTTCCCGGTTTCATTCAGGACGCAGCCAGTTTTGCATTGAATGCAGGTCATGATCTTGAAGAGGAGATCGCCGCTCCATTTCGCCGCCGTCGTGCGCAGGCGATCGCGATTCTTGCCACGCAGAACACCATTAGTCTGGTGCCGGCTCAAGGTGCGATGTACCTGATGTTGGATATCCGCGCCGCAGGACTAAGCGGTGAGGAATTCGCCAACGCGCTGCTGGACACTCACGCAATTGCTGTCATGCCGGGTGAAAGTTTTGGCAAGGCGGCGGCAGGTCACGTGCGCGTTGCAATGACAATTGATGACGATCGGTTTGCTGCGGCACTCAGAACGATCTGCGAATTCGCAACCGGCTTGGCGGAAAGCCACGCGGCGGAATAGGCGTTCTCAGAACCGGAAAGTTGTACGCAGGTTGAAGACGTTGGTGTCAAGGCCACCCTGACTTTGGGTAGCGTCGTTAAAGTCCTGGCGCAGGGCCTCGCCGCTGATGACGAAACTGTCGCCGATCGGATAGGCAATTCCGATTCCATAGACCGCAGCGGTGTCATTGTCGGGCGATGCATCTAATCGCGCCGCGCCCACGACGACATAGCCCAGAGCAGAACCAAAATCATAACCGCCGCGCAATTTGAGACGAGCGACACTGTCCAAGCTGCCTTCGCCCTGCCCTAAATCCAGCGAAAGACGGTTATACTCCAGTTCTCCTCCAAGAACGAAGTTTCCGAAATCGTGGTCGTAGCCAACGAGCGGACCAAAGGTTGTATCATGTCCGCCAGACCCGTTTGGCCCGTCTACATCCGCGTAGCCAAAACTGAAGCCCGCATACGCCCCTGTCCAATCCTCTGCAAATACCGGTGCACTACCGATTGTCAGGCAGGTGGTAATGAGGGCCGTCAGGGCTTTCATCTACCTCTCCAAAATTCCTTGCAGCTGGCCCAACAGACAACGGGCCTCATCACACAATACTTGGTTTGCAATCGTTAAAAATCCATTGAGATCACGAACCACTCTTAAATAAGTGATAGAAGCATAACAGATTTTCCCGAATTCGGGAAAAAACTTTACCCCACGGCAAGAACTGATGCGAACAAGGCACAGCGCTTCGTTTTTGACCTCTCAGGTCGCAAACAGGACAGATTGTACGCCCTCATATTGGGAGAGTTCGCGTCACTATTCGAGGAACCGCATGCAAAGTGATGTTTGGAAAATCCGCTTGATCAGCCGTACCATTGGTGCGGATCGCGGGCGTGCCGCACGGGGGCGGCCGGTCGAGGTCTGAGTACACTCAACCCTGAACGTACTTTCACGACCGGACTCTAAAATATGAACGAACAAACCCGAAATACATCGCGCAGCGGCGGCCGTGCCGCGCGTCGTGCGGCCCGTGCAACCGCCCTGCCCGACCATTTGCGTCCAATCCGCGCCGGAATGGAGGGCGGAACGCTGAAGGTTCTGACCCAGGCGCAAATCGAGCGCATACACGAGGCCGCTCTGACCGCATTGGAAACGATTGGTCTGGCAGACGCCCCACAAAGTGGGATCGACTATCTTGTGGGCGCAGGCTGCACCTTGGGCGACGATGGCAGAATTCGGTTTCCCCGCGCACTGGTCGAGGACACGATTGCCAAGGCCAACCGCTCTATCACTTTGCATTCGCGTGACGGTAAATCCGATCTGGAACTGTCGGGAAACCGTGTCCACTATGGCACCGCCGGAGCAGCTGTCAGCATGGTCGACGTGCATGGACAGGAGTACCGGGATTCGACCCTCCAGGACCTCCACGATGCGTCCAGGATCTGCGAACATCTTGAAAATATTCACTTTGTTCAGCGCCCGATGGTGTGCCGCGATATTCCGGACAACCTCGAAATGGACCTGAATACGGTCTACGCCACCACCTGTGGCACGCACAAACATATCGGTACATCCTTCACCGAACCAAGCCACGTAGCCCCCGCAATCGAGATGCTTCACATGATTGCTGGCGGCGAGGACAAGTGGCGCGAACGGCCCTTTATGTCGAATTCGAACTGCTTTGTGGTGCCGCCGATGAAGTTCGCGACCGAAAGCTGCGAAGTGATGGAGGAATGCATCAAGGCAGGAATGCCCGTTCTTCTGTTGTCAGCCGGAATGGCCGGGGCCACCGCGCCTTCAACCGTCGCGGGCGCAATCACGCAAGCCACCGCCGAATGTCTGGCTGGATTGGTTTATGTAAACGCTGTAAGTCCCGGTGCACCAGCTATTTTTGGCACTTGGCCGTTTGGCCTGGACCTGCGCACAGGCGCGATGTCCATCGGTTCCGGTGAACAGGCGCTGCTGACCGCGGGTTGCGCCCAGATGCACCACTTCTACGACCTGCCGGGCGGCGCAGCCGCAGGCGCGTCAGACGCAAAACTACCCGACATGCAGGCCGGTTGGGAGCAAATGTGCTCGAACGTCATGGCCGGACTTTCGGGTCTGAACATGGTGTATGAAGCTGCGGGCATGCATGCATCGCTGCTGGGATTCTGTCACGAAAGCCTGATCCTTAGCGATGACCTGATCGGACAGGCGCAACGCTGTGTACGCGGTATTGAGGTGACGGATGAAACGTTGGCACTGGATCAGATGGCCGAGGTTTGCATGGGCGGGCCGGGTCATTATCTGGGGACCGACGCGACGCTCAGCCGAATGCAGGCGGATTATGTCTATCCCACTTTTGGCGACCGGTCGTCTCCGAAAGAATGGGTGGAAATTGGCAAGCCGGACCTGATCGAAAAGGCAGTGAAACGGAAGGAAGAGATTCTTGCGACCCCGTCTCCGGCCAGATTTGATCCACTGCTGGACGCTGAGTTGCGCAGCAGGTTTAACATCTACTTGCCCGCCTAACTCATTGAAATAAGGCGGCCCGTGGGGGGACGGGCCGCCGATGCCTTCGCGGGATTAGCCGTTGCTGGGCGGTAGCAACCCTGCTTCCTGCGCGACGGCAATTTCATCTGCGTCCAGCGAACCGTCGCCGTTGGCGTCCATAGCCGAGAAACCATCGGCGTCGACCTCTGGCAGAACGGCTTGAACCTCTTCGATGGTCAAAACTCCGTCGCCGTTGGTGTCTGCTGTTGACTGCGCTACGGCCATTGCCGGCAGGCCAAATGCAAATGCGGAAATGATTGCGAGGTTTTGCGGTTTCATTGTGATGCCTCCTAAGTGGTATTTGTGTGTGTTTACGTCCGGACAGGCACCAGAGACACCCAACCGGAAAACATCACCAGCCCCACCTGACAACATGTCCGGTTTCGCGCCATTCTCCGCGTGTTTGTCCGAGTCGCGTCCGCAATCAACCGCTGGGCGAAACGTTCAATCCGAGTTTCGGCGGTTCTTGCCCGATGCGTTTGCGCCGTTCCGGCAAGGCCCTGCCTAAATCAACGACTCGAGGCGCAAAAAAGAAAGGGGGCCGAAGCCCCCTGTCAGTTTCGCCTTCCAGGCTCATTTCGTTGACCGCCCGGTGTTTTTTTGCCTGCGGCCTGGACTGCGCATGGGACGAGCGCACCCGTCCCGTGAAAGAGTGGGAAAGAGCAAATATTCCGCCCCACCCTGTTCCCGGCCGACACGGGCATGTCGGCCGAGTGGACCAAGGCATCGAAGGTAAGTCTCAGCGCCTTGATCCGTATTCGTCGGGGTCGGTACCTGTGGCAGCTACCCGACCCCTGCACCCCGGGTTGCCGGGGCGTTTGCCTTAGCTACACCCGCTGGTCGCGCCGCAGGTGTTGCATTTCATGCAGGTGCCGTTGCGCACCAGCGTGTAGTTTCCGCATTCGCCGCAAGGATCACCCTCGTACCCCTGCATCTTGGCTTTGGTCCGCGCGTCCATACCCGTGGCGACGGCAGTTTCCGCGACCGGGGCTTCGAACTGCGCGGCGGGTTCAGCCATTCCGTTCACTTCGGGTTGGCCGCCGTTGAAAACCACCAGGTCCTGCGGCAGACGCTTGCGAAGATATCCGGTCGAGCTGATTTGCTTCAGTACTTCCAATGACTTGGAGGCCGCACTTTCGCTGATTTCCGAGACATTCGACAGACCATCTTCTTCGCCGCGGCCCAAATCATCGAAGGTTGCGCCTTCGGGTTTCACGTGCGCCAGATCGGTCCGGTCCAGATAGGACACGGCCAGTTCGCGGAAGATGTAGTCCAGGATCGACGTCGCGTTCTTGATCGAGTCGTTGCCCTGCACCATCCCTGCTGGTTCGAATTTGGTGAAGGTGAAGGCATCCACGAACTCTTCCAGCGGTACGCCGTATTGCAGGCCAACCGACACGGCGATGGCAAAGTTGTTCATCATCGCCCGGAAGCCAGCGCCTTCCTTGTGCATATCGATGAAAATCTCGCCGAGTTTACCGTCTTCGAACTCACCCGTTCGCAGATAAACCTTGTGCCCGCCCACGATCGCCTTCTGGGTATAACCCTTGCGGCGATGCGGCAGTTTCTCGCGATGGCTGCGGATCATCTCTTTGACCACAACCTTCTCGATTACCTTTTCGGCCAGAACGACAGCTTTCTCCTGTGCCGATCCGCTTTCCAGCACTTCAGCGGCTTCATCGTCATCCTCGACGAGCGCCGCCGCCAGAGGCTGCGACAGTTTCGAGCCATCACGATACAGCGCGTTCGCCTTCACACCCAGCGACCAGGACAGTTCGTATGCCTTCTGGCAGTCCTCGATGGTCGCGTCATTTGGCATGTTGATCGTCTTCGAGATCGCGCCCGAGATGAAGCTTTGCGCCGCGGCCATCATAGTGATATGGCTATCAACCCCAAGGAAACGCTTGCCTTTTTTGCCGCACGGGTTGGCACAATCGAAGATCGAATAGTGCTCTTCCTTCAGGTGCGGCGCGCCTTCCAGCGTCATGGTTCCGCAAACGTGGTCGTTCGCCGCGTCGATATCTGCCTTGGTAAAGCCCAGATGGCGCAGCAGGTCGAAGGTCGGGTCATTCAGCTTGGTCGCTGGGATGCCCAACACGCCAGTGCAGAAATCCTCGCCCAGTGTCCACTGGTTGAAGACGAACCGGATATCAAAAGCGCTTTCCAGCGCAGCATCCACCTTGGCCAGTTCATTGGGGCCAAAGCCGTGACCGGTCAGCGACGTGTGGTTGATCCCCGGCGCATTGCCGATGGTGCCATGACCGACCGCGTAACCTACGATCTCTTCGATCTGAGACGAGGAATAACCCAGCTTCTCCAGCGCAGAAGGCACCGAGCGGTTGATGATCTTGAAGTAACCGCCACCGGCTAGTTTCTTGAACTTGACCAGAGCAAAGTCCGGCTCGATCCCGGTGGTGTCACAATCCATCACCAGACCGATGGTGCCGGTGGGCGCGATCACGGTCGCCTGCGCATTGCGGTAGCCGTTTTTCTCGCCGAGGCTCAGCGCCTCATCCCAAGCTGACATGGCCAGATCGATCAGACGCTTGTCCGGGCAGTTGCCATGGTCCAAAGGCACCGGCTTCACCGCCAGTTTTTCATAACCCTCGGTCACTCCTTGGGATGCGCGGCGGTGGTTACGGATGACGCGCAGCATGTGGTCTGCGTTACGCTCATAGCCTTTGAAAGGGCCAAGCTCGCCTGCAATTTCCGCCGAGGTCGCATAGGCCACACCGGTCATAATCGCGGTCAGCGCGCCACAGATGGCCCGGCCCTCGTCCGAGTCGTAGCTGTAGCCCATGTTCATCAGCAGACCGCCGATATTGGCATAGCCCAGACCCAAGGTGCGGAAATCATAGGACAGTTGCGCGATTTCCTTCGACGGGAATTGCGCCATCGTCACCGAGATTTCCAGTGTCAGGGTCCACAGACGCGACGCGTGCATGTAGTCCGCCGCCTGGAATTCACCATCCTTGAGGAAGGTCAGAAGGTTCATCGACGCCAGATTACAGGCCGTGTCATCGAGGAACATGTATTCCGAGCAAGGGTTCGAGCCGCGGATGGCTCCGTCTTCGGGGCATGTGTGCCATTCGTTGACGGTGTCATGAAACTGGATACCCGGATCGGCGCATGCCCATGCGGCGTGACCGACCTTTTCCCACAGGTCGCGCGCCTTGACGGTCTTGGAAACCTTGCCGTCGGTGCGATTGATCAGTTCCCAATCCGCGTCTTTCTCAACTGCGGTCAGGAAAGCGTTGGTCACGCGGATTGAGTTGTTCGAGTTCTGGCCCGAGACCGAGCTGTAGGCTTCCGAATCCCAGTCCGTATCATAGGTCGGGAACTCGATGCTGTCGTGACCCTGCTTGGCGTAATCCAGCACGCGCTTGATATAAGTCTCAGGGATCGCGACCTTTTTGGCTTCGCGAACCGCTTTCTTCAGGCTGTCATTCTTGTTGGGATCATACGCATCGTCTTGCGCGCCGTCCCATGAGCGGATGGCCTCGAAAATGCCGTTCAGCATCTTCTCGTGCATCTTCGATCCGGCAACGATCGAGGCCACCTTCTGCTCTTCGATCACCTTCCATTCGATGAACTTCTCGATGTCCGGGTGATCTGCATCGACGATTACCATCTTTGCTGCTCGACGGGTTGTCCCGCCTGATTTGATCGCGCCAGCGGCGCGGTCGCCGATCTTGAGAAAGCCCATGAGGCCCGAGGACTTGCCGCCACCCGACAGCGCTTCGCCTTCTGCGCGCAAATGGCTGAAGTTGGTCCCGGTGCCCGAGCCGTATTTGAACAGGCGCGCTTCGCGCACCCAAAGATCCATAATGCCGCCTTCGTTTACCAGATCATCATCAACGGACTGAATGAAGCATGCGTGAGGCTGCGGATGTTCGTAAGCGGATTTCGATTTCGTCAGCTTGCCGGTTTTGTAGTCGACATAGTGGTGACCCTGCGCTGGACCATCGATTCCGTAAGCCCAGTGCAGACCGGTGTTGAACCACTGCGGGCTATTTGGCGCTGCACGTTGGGTCGCCAACATATAGCGCATTTCGTCAAAGTATGCGCGCGCATCTTCCTCGGTCGAGAAATAGCCACCTTTCCAGCCCCAATAAGCCCAAGCACCTGCAAGGCGGTCAAAAACCTGCTTCGAAGACGTTTCGCCATCAAATTCTGCGCCATCGGCGGGGACCGAGCGCCACAGGAATTCGGGGACGTCTTTTTCTTTAACTTTCTTCAGCTTGGACGGGACGCCCGCTTTGCGGAAATACTTCTGCGCAATGACGTCGCTTGCAACCTGGCTCCAACGCGCCGGCACTTCGATATTGTCCAGGCGGAAAACGATGGTGCCATCCGGGTTTCTGATCTCAGACGTAGCTGAGACAAAGTCCAGTTCCGCGTAAGCGTCCTGTCCCGGTTTCGTAAATTTCCTGTCAATCTTCATGTCCGCCGCCCTAGATTCAATCAACTTGTCCTTCAGCGTCAGGTCCTCAGACGCGGACCGATCGCCATGCCGTATAATTTCGGGCGCAATAGGCCAGCCGCTGCATTCACCAGCGCAAAACCGATCAAACGGTTGCACGTTACTATGATGTGCTTTCCGACCCTCGCCCTGTGCCCTATGCTGGTTTTACTACCAGATTTAGTGGCATCCCTTCCGGCCCATACAACTTGACGTATCGGACCATAGATCGTCAACGCCATTTTTAAGTCATTTTTGATATCTTTTGTGTTGACCCGATTCTGAGAACTTGCCGCAGAATTCCCTGCCGTGATTCCTCCACAGGTTCATCCACCGAACTTCCACACTGAATCTAAAAACACACAGAGTAATTAACCGTGTTCTCCGGCATAGTTATCGGAATTTGATAATCTAACGTTAAGGTGGATAGGGTGGAAAAGAATCACGATGCGATCATTTTGACGGACGGCTTCGCGCTAGACGGCTAACACGGTCGATAAAGAGGATCAGGGCAGATGTCGTTGTTACGTTTAATTCCGGTTCTGGCCCTGATAGTGGCCTGCACACCACAAGATGTGCCCCCTCCGGCCCGCAGCGCACAATTCGACAATTTTCCAAAAAGACTGTTCGATACGTTTGAGATCAGCTGCGATGGCCCGGGTGAACACTTTAAAAACACCGGAAATCGCGTTTTCGAATGCACCGAGTTTCTCCCCCCGGACACAACCGCGTTTCTGATTCTCAACTATGACGGTTACCCTCAGGACCTGCCCAAAAGCGTGATGCGGCTGACAACGACCAAGAACAACTCAGGGTACCGAGTCGATGCCGAGCTGTATTTCAACGTGCCACGCAGAAGCGGCCCGTCGGTCAAAGTTCCAGTGGAAAGCGAAACGCTGGATAAGGCGCTTGGCGCGCTTTACCAAGCGTTGGGTGGTTCACCAGCATAAGTGAAAGAAGTGGTCGGGGCGGCAGGATTCGAACCTACGACCCCCTGTACCCAAAACAGGTGCGCTACCAGACTGCGCCACGCCCCGGACCGTGCGCCTTCCTAACGATGCCAATCCGATTTGAAAAGCCCTAACAGGACCAAATTGCAGGACCTTGGGAAAAAATTTCATGCCGCACGACAGTTCCGGGTTTTATCGAGTAGCGCGCCGCCAGTCCCGCATTGATTTCGAGCACCGCAAAGACAGAATCGCCGCCTTCTATTGGTGTCAGATCACCGGGAATCGCACCTTGGTGGACATGCGTCACTGTACCCGCCCGATCGAGGAAAATGATATCTAGCGGAATCAGCGTGTTCTTCATCCAGAACACGACAGGCTGCGGCGGATCAAAAACGAACAGCATCCCCGAACGGTTTGGCAGCGACTCGCGGAACATCAATCCACGCGACCGCTCCTGCGGGGAAATTGCCAGTTCGATATTGAACCGAATCTGCGCCGAGTCGTTTTTGATATCGATCTGATCAGGCTTGCAAGCCGCCCAAGTCATTCCGGACCAAAGCAACAAAACCGCTAAGAAACCCGGAAAAAACTTTGGCATGAATCACTCAATCATCCAGAGCAGCTTCCCAGGCCAGGACCTGAGCCGCCATACGTCCACGCTTGCCACTGATAACGCGCATCGCGAGGGCCTCGCCGGGCTGCAAATCCGACAGGCCAGAGCGTCGCAGAACTTCGATGTGCAGGAACACGTCTTCGCCACGACCAAAGACATTCGCGAAGCCAAAGCCCTTGCCTTTGTCGAACCATTTAACCCGTGCAGCCTCAAGTGGAGCAGCTGCGATTTCAACGGGATCAAGCTCGGCAAAATCGGCCAGCATCATGGTGTCCGTCCGTGCGGGCGGATCGACACTGATGACCTCAACCGCCTGAACGCCACGGTCCGTGCGGTGGGTCATGATTTCTATGCCTGCGCCATCCGCGACCGAGCTTTGGCCGAAGTTCCGCAATACATTGACGTGCAACAAGATATCCGGACCGCCCTCATCAGACACAACGAATCCGTAGCCCTTGGCAGGGTCGAACCATTTCACGTGTCCACGGACGCGGTACATGTTGTTCAGATCTTCTGGCACGGCGTTCCCATCGCGAAAAATTTCATTTCGTTAAGGGTCCGATGTGTATGGGAATGGTCCGCAAATTCAAGCTGAAAAATTACTTTGCTTTCAGCAACTTGCATTTCACGATACGCGAACGTCATGGATTCAACCTCTGTATCAGCCAGTCGGAATCAACTTGATCCCGCTGCCACCGGAACCTGTCATGCAACCGAAAGGCACCATCAGCCCAAAATTCGATTTCGGTTGGCACCAGCCGATAGCCACCCCAGAACGGCGGACGTGGCGGATTCGGACCTAATTTGGCCGTCACCTTCGCCACTTCGGCCATCAGAGCCGAACGGCTGCTGAGAGGCTGAGACTGCTTGGATGCCCAGGCCCCCAATCGGCTTTTCAACGAGCGGGACGCATAATATTCATCTGCCTGCGGCCCACTTTCTTTGGTGATTGTACCACGAACTCGGATTTGACGCCGCAGAGATTTCCAATGCATTACAAATGCAGCTTTCCCGGCGCTGTCCAACTCGGCTGCCTTGGCACTTTCGTAATTGGTGTAGAAAATGAAAGCTGCCGGTTCGATCTCTTTTAGCAGAACCATGCGCACATTCGGCATGCCGTCCGAATCGACGGTTGCCAATGCAATCGCGTTCGGATCGTTCGGTTCACTCTCTCTGGCGTCAGCCAGCCACCGCTCCGCTATTTCAAACGGATCGGTGCCGGCAAATATGCCGTCACGTTCGCTCATTCCCATCCCCTGGAAACTATTAAAGCCCACCCTAGGGCGAGAACCCGCCACGGGCAAGAGCGCGCGGCCTTGATGCAGCGCACCCAATGGCATAAACCATCCCAACATGATGCGAAGGACAGGCGGAGAACCTAACATGTCAAATCAGTTGATGGCCGGCAAACGCGGCCTCATCATGGGACTGGCCAATGATAAATCAATCGCATGGGGAATAGCCCGCGCTTTGTCCGATTCCGGAGCGGAGCTGGCTTTTTCCTACCAGGGCGACGCACTTAAGAAGCGCGTCGATCCGCTGGCGGCGCAACTTGGCAGCGAGATTGTCCTGCCCTGCGACGTCAGCGATGAGGAATCGATCGACTCGCTTTTCAGCGCGTTGGAAGAGAAATGGGGCAAACTGGACTTCGTTGTTCACGCCATCGGTTTCTCGGACAAGAACGAACTTCGGGGCCGTTACGTCGACACCTCTCGCGCGAACTTCAAACTGACTATGGATGTGTCGGTCTACTCCTTCACAGCCGTGATGCAGCGTGCGGAAAAAATGATGGGAGAAGGCGGCAGCGCAATCACCCTTACCTATTATGGCGCGGAACAGGTGATGCCCCATTATAACGTGATGGGTGTTGCCAAAGCCGCGCTGGAAGCATCGGTCAAGTATTTGGCCGAGGATCTGGGCAAGGACGGTATCCGCGTCAATTCGATCTCGGCCGGTCCGATCAAGACGCTGGCTGCCAGCGGCATCGGTGACTTCCGCTATATCATGAAATGGAACGAGTATAACTCGCCCCTGCGGCGCAACGTGACCATCGACGATGTCGGTAAATCGGCACTGTATCTGCTGTCTGATCTCAGCAGCGGCGTGACAGGTGAAAACCTGCACGTGGACTCGGGTTATCATATCGTCGGCATGAAAGCCGTCGACGCACTAGACGTCGAAAAGGGGTAAGGATCATGAGCGCCAAGGATCGTCTGCCCCACGAAAAAGGGTTTCACATCAGCTGGGATCAGATTCATCGTGATTCCCGCGCTCTGGCTTGGCGGTTGGACGGGCAAGGCCCCAATGGTGGCGCATGGCGCGCAGTTGTGGCCATCACCCGCGGCGGCATGGCTCCTGCGATGATCGTCAGCCGCGAACTGGATATTCGCACGGTCGATACGATAAGCGTCCGCTCGTACCATCATCAGGATCAGGGAGAGGCCGAAGTTCTCAAGGCCCCCGACGCGGAACTGATGGGCGACGGCACAGGCGTTCTGATCATCGATGACCTTGTCGACAGCGGCAAAACACTGGAGCTGGTGCGTGCAATGTACCCCAATGCTCATTTTGCTACGGTTTACGCCAAGCCCAAGGGTCGTCCCATGGTGGACACGTTCATCACCGAGGTCAGCCAGGACACCTGGATTTTCTTCCCGTGGGATATGGCCCTGCAGTATGTCGAGCCCTATCGCGGCACCGACTAAAGCCTCCCTCCCAAAGAGCGCGAGGCTAAGCCTCACAAAAAGGACAGGCCCGTTATGACCCAGTCCCGCACCACCGCGACATTTGCACCTCCGGTTATGGAGGCACGGCGCTGGTTGGAGGGGGTGGAGTTCCCTGATGACCGCCCCCTGATCAATGTCAGTCAGGCGGCCCCTGTTGATCCGCCGCCGATGGCGCTGCGCGAGGCGATAGCCGATTTTGCCATGACCCAAGACAGTGCCCATCTTTATGGGCCTGTTCTGGGCAATCCCGCCCTCCGATCACAGCTCGCTGATCAGATCGGGACGCACTATGACGCGCAAGTGTCCAGCGCGCAGGTGGCAATCACCTCAGGCTGCAATCAGGCCTTCGCCGCTGCAATCACAGCGATCACCGATCAGGATGACGAAGTGATTGTTCCGACGCCCTGGTATTTTAATCACAAGATGTGGCTGGACATGGCCGGGGTTCGGACGGTGGATTTGCCGACCGATGACGCTCTGCTACCCGATCCGCACACGGCCCGTGCTCTGATCACCGACAAAACCCGCGCCATTGTTCTTGTGACCCCGAACAATCCCGGAGGTGTGGAATATCCTGCCCCTCTGGTCCGGGCTTTCTATGATCTTGCGCAGGAAGCAGGCATCCGATTGATCGTTGACGAAACCTATAGGGATTTCGACAGCCGCAGCGGCCCACCGCATGATCTATTTGCGCAGCCCGATTGGGACGCAACCCTGATCCACCTCTATTCCTTTTCTAAAGCGTATCGGCTGACCGGCCACCGTGTCGGCGCGATTGGAACCGAAGCTAAGCTTTTGTCGGAAATTGAAAAATTTCTGGACACGGTTGCAATTTGCCCCGGCCAGATAGGCCAACATGCTGCCCTTTGGGGAATGCAGAACCTGTCTCAGTGGCTTGCGGGCGAACGGGATGAGGTCCTCGACCGCCGCGCCGCGATAACCGAGCTTTTGCCACGCCTGACCGAAAAGGGCTGGCGTCTGTTGGGTCTGGGCGCCTATTTCGCCTATTTCGAACATCCGTTCGATATCCCATCGGACGAACTGGCACGACGGCTGGTCCCCGAAGCAGGCATTCTGCTGTTGCCCGGTACCATGTTCATGCCTGAAAATGATCCGGCCGGAAAACGTCAGGTTCGCATCGCTTTTGCCAATCTCGACCGCACCGGTTTGGTGCAACTGTTCGAACGTCTGCAGGCTTTGTCCTTCTGAGCTTGCCCCCCGACGGTGCGCGTCGTATTCAGGGCCGCAACCGACAAGGCAGTCACCTGCCGACAAACGCACAAAGAGGGCACTATGGCCGCAGGCATGAAAAACCTATCAAAGACCTTTGTCTGGATTCTCATGGGCCTTTTAATGCTCGGCCTTGCCGGGTTTGGCGCAACCAGCCTGACCGGAACAGTGCGCTCAGTCGCACAGGTCGGAAACGAGGATATCTCGGTCGATGACTATGTCCGTGAGCTGCAGCGCGAAATTCGCGCAGTGGAACAGCAGACTGGTCAACCTTTGCAGATGTCGCAAGCGATGGAATTCGGTCTGGACCGTCTGGCATTGTCGCGCCTGACGGCTTTGGCGGCGCTGGATAACGAAGTCGGTTTGCTGGGCATCTCAATCGGTGATGAAAACCTGCAGGAAGAAATCGTTGCGATCCCGGCCTTTCAGGGCGTCAACGGCACATTCGACCGTGACGCGTATCAATTCCAGCTGGAACAGGTCGGCATGTCGGATACCGAGTTCGAATCGGATCTGCGCAAGGAAACATCCCGTACCATCGTGCAGAACGCCGTGGTCAGCGGTGTGAAGATGCCTGAGACCCTGACGCAGGTCTTGACCGATTACGTTGGCGCTCGCCGCAGCTTTACTGTTGCGACCCTGGCACCGGATGCCCTGCCCGCGCCTATCCCCGCTCCGACCGATGAGCAGGTGCAAACGTTTTACGATGAGAATACCGAGCTGTTCACATTGCCGCGAACCAAAAAGCTGACTTATGCGATACTGTCGCCTGAAATGCTTCTGGACGACGTAGAAATCGACGAGGACGCAGTGCAACGCCTGTATGAACAGCGCGCAGCGGAATTCCAACAGCCCGAGCGTCGCTTGGTCGAGCGTCTGACTTTCCCGAATGAAGAAGAGGCCCAAAACGCGATGGCCCAGCTTGAGGTCGGCGGTAAGACCTTCGAGCAACTGGTTCGGGATCGCCAGCTGGAGCTTAGCGATATCGACCTTGGCGACGTAACCCGTGAAGATCTGGGCGAGGCAGCCGAGGATGTATTTGCGGCCGATTTGGACGGCGTTGTCGGCCCACTGCCTTCCACCTTCGGACCGGCGCTGTTCCGCATCAATGGCTCGCTTGCCGAAAACAGTACGTCGTTTGAAGATGCCGCCCCTGCCCTGCGCGAGGAATTGGCAGCCGATCGCGCCCGCCGCCAGATCGAGGCGCAGGCCGAAGATATCAACGACCTGCTGGCCGGCGGTGCAACATTGGAAGAACTGGTATCCGAAACCGAGATGGAACTGGGCCAGATCGACTGGACTGCGCAAACCGGAGAAGGCGTGGCCGCCTATGACGGGTTCCGCAGCGCGGCCGAAGCCGTACAGGAAGGAGACTTCCCCGAGGTCGCGTTCCTTGAGGACGGCTCGATCTTTGCTCTGCGTCTGAACGAGGTTCTCGAACCCCGGCCCGAACCGCTAGAGACCGCACGCGATCGGGTCGTTGCCGCCTGGACACAAGCCGAAACCAACACGGCATTGGAAGAACAGGCAAATGCGGTTCTGGAACAGGTGCAGGCCGATGGTGACTTTACGGCCACCGGATTGCCGTTCCGCGTCGAAAACGCCCTGACCCGCACGGCCTTTTTGGAAGATGTGCCTGCAGACTTCATGACTCAGGTCTTTGAAATGGAACAAGGCGACCTGCGCGTCATTCCCGGTGCTGGCACCGCATTTATTGTGCGTCTGGACGAGTTGTTGCCGCCTGACGAAACAGATGAGCTGCGTCAGGTACAACAAGCGCTTGCCGCCCAGATGGATCAGGCTTTGGCCCAGAACATCTTTGATGCATTTGTTCGGGATGCGCAGGTCCGTGCCCGCCCCGTCGTAGATCAGCAGGCCCTGAACGCGGTTCAGGCGAGCTATTAAAAGAGACTGAATATGGCGCTGACCCCCGACTTCGACAGCTTCGCCCGCGCCTATGAGGCAGGCGAAAATCAGGTTGTCTATACCCGTTTGGCCGCCGATCTGGACACTCCGGTATCCTTGATGCTCAAGCTAACGGGCGCGCAGAAAGACGCGTTCATGCTGGAATCGGTCACTGGTGGCGAAGTTCGTGGCCGGTATTCGATCATCGGGATGAAACCAGACCTGATCTGGCGCTGCCATGGCGAGGCGTCGGAGCTGAACCGCTCGGCCCGGTTCGACCCCGAGGCGTTCTCGTCTCAGCCTGGCAACCCGATGGATAACCTGCGGGCCCTGCTGGCGGAAAGCAAAATAGACCTGCCGGACGACTTGCCCCAAGCGGCGGCTGGGCTGTTCGGGTATCTTGGATATGACATGGTGCGGCTGGTGGAATACCTGCCTGACGTGAACCCTGATCCCCTTGGCTTGCCCGATGCCATCATGCTTCGTCCATCCGTCATCGCGGTGTTGGACGGCGTCAAGGGCGAGGTGACTGTCGTATCGCCTGCGTGGGTCAGCGAAGGACAATCGGCCAAAGCTGCGTACGCGCAGGCCGCAGAACGTGTCATGGACGCAGTGCGCGATCTGGAACGAGCCATGCCCGCCGAAACACGCGATCTTGGCGATGCGTCTGAAGTGGCGCCGCCCATGTCGAACTTCACCAAATCCGGCTATATGGAAGCGGTCGAAAAGGCCAAGGAATACATCCGCGCCGGCGACATCTTTCAGGTTGTTCCGGCACAGCGCTGGACTCAGGACTTTCCGCAACCTCCCTTCGCGCTCTACCGTTCGCTTCGGCGCACGAACCCGTCGCCCTTCATGTTCTATTTCAACTTCGGCGGCTTTCAGGTCGTGGGCGCCAGCCCCGAGATTCTGGTCCGCGTTTTCGGAGATGAGGTCACAATCCGCCCCATCGCCGGCACTCGGCCACGCGGCGCGACCCCCGAAGAGGACAAGGCCAACGAGGTGGACCTGCTGGCCGACAAGAAAGAGTTGGCAGAACATCTGATGCTGCTGGATCTGGGCCGCAACGACACCGGGCGCGTGGCAAAGATCGGCACTGTACGACCGACCGAAGAGTTCATAATCGAACGCTATAGCCACGTGATGCACATTGTATCCAACGTAGTTGGCGAACTGGCCGAGGACAAAGACGCGCTGGATGCCTTCTTTGCCGGAATGCCTGCGGGCACCGTTTCAGGCGCGCCAAAGGTTCGCGCGATGGAGATCATCGACGAGCTGGAGCCTGAAAAGCGCGGTGTTTATGGCGGCGGCGTGGGTTACTTCAGTGCTGGCGGCGACATGGATATGTGTATCGCCTTGCGTACGGCCATCGTCAAAGACCAAAAGCTTTATATTCAGGCCGGTGGTGGCGTTGTGTATGACAGCGACCCTGAGGCCGAGTTCATGGAAACCGTCCACAAATCGAATGCCATCCGGCGTGCGGCTGCAGACGCGGCTCGGTTTACCGGCTCCGGCAACTCCTGATGTATTTGGGCTGACCTACCCGGTCAGCCGCTTTTCGTTACGGATTTATTGAGCTTCTTGCGTCATGACCGCTGAAATCGGGGCCATGGCGACACGACCACCGCGATCTTCCAGTCCCCAAAGCAACAGGGCCGAGATCGTGTCGGGGCGCAGACGTCCCAACATGACGACGGTTCCCTGCTGGCCAGCCCGAAACGCAGCCTGATCCAAAAACCGTCGCATGATCGCGGGATCCTGGCGTGCACCGTCGATGTCCCGAAATATAACACCCGACGGGATACCGTTGCGGGCAGCCAGCTTTTGCACCGTATTCAGTCCATTATCCTGAGTGATAAGACCGCGCCCAGAATCACCGGCAATGGCGGCCACTTGATCGGCCAGTTTGCGGTTTCCCTGAATGCCGGTTCCCACGCCTTCCAGAATACCGACTGTCTCTGGCAAGGTATCCAGCCACACGGCCATCGAAACCTCGGCATCCTGCGCGCTGGCTGCTTCGGGCAGATCGGCGAGTGCCAGAACCTCGAAACCGGCATCGCGGTGGCGGGCCATTTTTTCAGCCGCTTCGGGGTCCGACGGGCTGACGGCAAAACTCAGTGGGTATGGGAAATCCTTCAACGCCTCGGCCCCAAAAGCGCCTTCATCATCGATCAGAATTATCGACATTAGCGGTTTGGATTCGGGGTTTTCAAACTTGGCGGCGTAGGCGTCAATTGGTTTACCGGGCAGAAGTGCCGCCACTTGGTCGCCCTCGTCGACCGGCACATCATCTCGTTCGGTCAAGGGTACAACTCGCTTACCAACGGTCAGACCCGCGGGTTCCGTTTCTTCGCCGCCGATCTGCGGGACTGCTGCAATCCGGGGCAGCTTACGAAGTTGCGGATCTTCCTCGCCTTCTACAGCGATCGGGTTGTTTTCAAGCGGATCGACCTCGGGCTCCTGCGTTTCTATTGCAACGGGTTCAGGATTCGGCTCGGGTTCCGGCTCCACGGCTGCAATTTCGGGCAAAGGTTCAGGTGCGGGTTCAGGTTCAACTTCCGTTTCGGTGACCTCTGGCAAGGGTTCAGCGACTTCAGGCTCAACCTCGGCAACCTCGGGTTGGGCTTGTTCGACTTCCGGTTCGGGCAGTACCTCCAGAATTTCAGGTGCGGGCTGCGGCTCAGCTTCTGCTACGGTATCTTCTTCGATAACCGCCGGTGGCTCGGGAGCGGTTTCTGAAAGGATCGGCTCGCCTTCGGTGCTGGGCAGCGGCTGCAATTGCGAGGGTGCCTGCGGCACAACCGGAGCCTCGTTCGAAATGGCTATCTCAGTCGTGTCAGGTATTTCGACACCCTCGACCTGCGTGACGTCCTCACTGATCGTCGGTTCGGTGTCCGGCACAGTTTCCACTTCTTCCAACCCGGCAAGATTGTCGGTTTGGTCCCCGGATATGTCGGACGCAATCGGCGAGGCCGTCACAAGATCGGCATCTGCGACTGTTTCGGTCTCGTTTCCGCTAACTTCCGGGACAACAGCCGGAGCGGGCTCGGGCGCCTCGGCGTTTACAACCGGTTTCCGGGTCAAAGGGGTGTTCAGGGATAGTACCACACCAAGCAGACCAACAACGACCGCCCCTGCGATCATTCCGCCTAAAAATCCGCCCATCTTAACTGCCTCTCGCCTTCATCCTGCTTCGATAGCCTTAACGCCGTTTACCGCGCCTTTGGCCTGCGATTGCGCCATGAACAGGATGTCCTCTTGACGCTGCCCCGCAAGCCTGAGCATGTATGTCCCGACATTATACCGTGGCCAGGGGCTGTATCGCCAGTCCGAAATGCCCAAGCCGAGACAAGTGCCCAAATGCTGCTGCTGATCGACAACTACGACTCGTTTACTTACAACCTGGTACATTATTTAGGCGAACTTGGCGCCGAAATGGTCATTCGGCGGAATGACGCCTTGGATGTGCAAGAAGCCATGGCGATGAACCCGGCGGGAATACTTCTCAGCCCCGGTCCATGTGACCCGGATCAGGCAGGGATTTGCCTGGCGTTGACTGAAGCGGCAGCTGAAACGAAGACGCCGCTGTTGGGCGTCTGTCTTGGCCATCAGACGATTGGACAGGTGTTTGGAGGCAACGTTGTCCGCTGCCACGAAATCGTTCATGGCAAGATGGGAATGATGCATCACACTGGGAAAGGTGTTTTCGCGGGCCTGCCCACCCCGTTTGAGGCAACCCGTTATCACTCGCTGATTGTGGATCGTGACACCCTGCCCGACACGCTTGAGATCACGGCAGAGCTGGAAGACGGCACAATCATGGGGCTGCAGCACAAGGAACTGCCAATCCACGGCGTCCAGTTCCACCCTGAATCAATCGCTTCCGAGCATGGCCATGCCCTGCTCAAGAATTTCCTGTCCGAGATGAAAGTTCCTGCATGAGCGACGCTCTGAAACCACTGATCGGAGCCGCAGCCGATCGGCCCCTGACGCGTGCCGAGGCTGAACAGGCCTTTGGTATTCTGTTTGACGGCGAAGCCACACCCAGCCAAATCGGCGGGTTGCTGATGGCAATGCGTACACGCGGCGAAACAGTAGACGAATATGCGGCCGCGGCCGCCGTGATGCGCGCGAAATGCAATGCTGTCAAAGCTCCGGAAGGCGCGATGGATATTGTCGGCACCGGTGGCGACGGCAAAGGTACACTAAACATTTCGACCGCTACGGCGTTTGTGGTTGCTGGTGCGGGCGTTACTGTCGCCAAGCACGGCAATCGAAACCTGAGCTCCAAATCTGGCGCTGCAGATGCGCTGGGACAATTGGGAATCAACGTTATGGTTGGCCCACAAACCGTTGAAAAAGCACTGCAAGAGGTCGGCATTGGCTTTATGATGGCCCCTATGCATCATCCGGCAATTGCCCATGTCATGCCCAGCCGGCAAGAGCTGGGGACGCGTACGATATTCAATATCCTGGGCCCATTGACCAATCCCGCTGGTGTTCGACGTCAACTGACCGGCGCGTTCAGTCGTGATTTGATCCGCCCGATGGCGGAAACCCTGGGTCTTTTGGGGGCCGAACACGCCTGGCTTGTGCACGGATCAGATGGAACTGACGAACTAACAATCACCGGTGTAAGTTGGGTCGCCGCGCTGGAAGATGGCGTCGTGAAAGAGGTTGAACTGCATCCCGAGGACGCAGGTTTGCCAGTTCATCCCTTCGAAGACATCATTGGAGGAACGCCCGAAGAAAACGCCGTAGCGTTCCGCGCCTTGCTGGACGGAGCGCCCTCGGCCTACCGCGATGCGGTGCTATTAAACTCTTCCGCAGCCCTTGTGGTTGCGGGCGCTGCCGATGACCTGAAAGACGGAGCCGCCAAGGCGCGGGAAAGCATCGACAGCGGACAAGCCAAAGACAAAATCGCGGCCCTGGCCCGAATTACGCAGGAGGCCGCATGACCGAGACGGTTCTGGATAAGATCAAAGCCTATAAACTTGAGGAAGTTGCGGCAGACAAGACTCAGAAGTCGTTGGAAACGCTGGAAAATGAGGCGCGCAGCGCGCCCGAGGTCCGCGGCTTTGCAGACGCGCTTCGCGCAGCGGCGCGTCGGGGGTACGGCCTGATAGCCGAGATCAAGAAAGCCAGCCCATCCAAAGGTTTGATCCGCCCGGATTTCGACCCTCCCGCGCTGGCTAAAGCCTACGAAGAAGGTGGAGCTGCATGTCTCTCGGTGCTGACAGACACGCCCAGTTTTCAGGGTGCAAAGGAATATTTGACTGAAGCAAGGGCTGCTACCTCCCTTCCAGCATTGCGCAAGGATTTCATGTACGACCCCTATCAGGTCGTCGAAGCGCGTGCTTTGGGTGCGGACTGCATTCTAATCATCATGGCATCCGTGGATGACACACAAGCAGCCGAGCTTGAACAGACGGCATTCGATTGGGGCATGGATGTGCTGATCGAAGTTCACGATCAGGAAGAACTTGAACGTGCCGCTCTTCTAAAAAGCTCACTAATAGGAATAAACAACCGCAATCTCAAGACTTTCGAGACATCTCTTGATACCACCCGGCACCTATCCAAGCTGGTGCCTGCAGGTCGCACGATCGTCTGCGAAAGCGGTCTGAGCACGCCTGAAGATCTGGCCGACATCGCGCGATTCGGCGCACGCAGTTTCTTGATCGGTGAAAGCCTGATGCGCCAGGACGACGTGGCAGCAGCCACCCGGCACCTTCTGGCAAGCCCCTTGATCCCCGGAGTCATGTGATGCCGCTGACCCATTTTGATGCGCAGGGACAAGCCCATATGGTCGATGTCTCGGAAAAAGAGGTCACTGACCGGGTCGCCGTGGCGGCTGGACACATCAAAATGGCGCAGGACACTTTTGACCTGATTTCCGAAGGCCGCGCCAAAAAAGGGGATGTTCTGGGTGTGGCGCGTCTTGCAGGTATCATGGGCGCCAAGAAAACACCGGATTTGATCCCCTTATGTCATCCGCTTCCGGTCACAAAGGTTGCGGTGGAACTGACGCTGGATCCGGACTTGCCCGGAGTGTTGGTGGAAGCCACAGTCAAAACCTCTGGCCAGACTGGGGTCGAGATGGAAGCGCTGACAGCCGTATCTACCGCCGCTTTGACGGTTTATGACATGACCAAAGCCGTGGATAAGGCCATGGAAATCGGCGGCATCCGCGTTTTACTGAAAGATGGTGGTAAATCAGGGCGTTACGAGGCGAAATGATCACTGTCGAAGAAGCTCGCGCGCTGCTGTTTGATCTGGTATCGCCCCTGCCAGCCGAGACAGTCATTTTGTCCGACGCGGCAGGGCGCGTTCTTGCACAAGATGTCGAGGCAACCCGCGACCAGCCGCCGTTTGAGGCATCCTCGATGGACGGGTACGCATTAAAATCGACAGAGGTCGAGTTGCACGCCATGTTCAAAGTCATCGGAGAGTCGGCCGCTGGCAATCGCTACGTCGGTTCCGTCGGCGCTGGACAGGCGGTGCGCATCTTCACCGGCGCCCCGGTTCCGGAAGGCGCGGATTTCGTTGTTATTCAAGAAGATACAGAAAGTCGCGGCGACCTGATTACAATCACGGACCTGCCCGGCCCCAAAACAAATATCCGGCCTGCGGGCATCGATTTCCGAGCAGGAACAAAGGTATCGGCGCCGCGTCAGTTGCGAGCAGAGGATGTCGCATTGCTGGCGGCAATGAACTTCGCGACAGTGCCTGTGACGCGAAAACCTGTCGTGGCTCTGATCTCAACCGGCGATGAGCTTGTCATGCCGGGCGAAACGCCTGGCCCGGATCAAATCATCGCATCCAATACGTTTGGCCTGAAGGCGCTGTTGGAAGAAGCTGGTGCACACGTTCGGATCCTTCCTATCGCACGCGACACTGTCTCGTCGCTTGAGACCGCTTTTGGCCTAGCCAAAGGCGCTGATCTTGTTGTCACAATCGGGGGGGCTTCGGTCGGGGATTACGATCTTGTCTCGGATGTCTCCGCAGGGCTTGGGATGGAGCGGTCCTTCTACAAGATTCGAATGCGCCCTGGCAAACCTCTGATGGCGGGTCGTCTGGGCCAAACAGCGATGGTCGGATTGCCCGGAAATCCCGTCAGTGCAATGGTTTGCGGGTATCTATTCCTGTTGCCGATGGTCCGTCGGATGTTGGGAGCGGAACAAGTTCTGCCACCATTACGAACCGCACGTCTTGCTGAGCCAATAAACGAAAACGGCCCGCGTGAGCACTACATGCGGGCAATACTGGACGAGACCGGCATCCGGGCCTGTGCAGATCAGGACAGTTCACTGCTCAGCGTTCTGGCACAGGCGAATGCCCTGTTGGTGCGCGCACCGCACGACCCTGCCCGGCCTGCAGGAGATGAGGTTCGCTACCTCCCGATCTAAGTGCTACTCAAATCCGTTGACACAAAACGTGAACATGCGTAGAACAAAAGAAAACGCATGAGCGACGAGGTGTGAGCAATGCTGACCAAGAAGCAGTTGGATTTGTTGGAATTCATCCACAAACGCGTTCAGGCGGACGGTGTTCCGCCCAGTTTCGATGAGATGAAGGCCGCACTGGACCTGAGGTCCAAATCTGGCATCCACAGATTGATCACGGCATTAGAAGAACGCGGTTTCATCCGGCGTCTGGCGCACCGTGCCCGGGCCATCGAGATCGTCAAACTGCCGGAAAGCCTGGGTGGCGAGCCCACAGCTGCCTTCAAACCGCGTGTGATCGAGGGTGACAAACCCTCTGGCCCCCGGCCTGCAAACTTTGAGCCTGTGACCGTGGATGCGATGGAGCTGCCGGTAATGGGCCGCATCGCTGCTGGCGTCCCGATTGAGGCGATCAGCCATGTCTCGCATCGCGTAGCCGTGCCCGGTTCGATGGTATCCGGCAAGGGTGAACATTACGCACTGGAAGTGCGCGGCGACTCGATGATTGATGCGGGGATCAACGATGGTGACGTTGTAGTGATCCGGGAAACCTCGGTAGCTGACAACGGCGATATTGTAGTTGCACTGGTTGAAGATCAGGAAGCCACGCTGAAACGCTTCTTCCGTCGCGGCCAGGCCATCGCACTTGAAGCTGCAAACCCAGCCTATGAAACCCGCGTTCTGCCGGAAGACAAGGTCAAGGTACAGGGTCGACTGGTTGGACTGATCCGCAGTTACTGAGCCTTTTCAAATTTCCGGTCCCCGGAAGTGTTCGGGGACCAAAGCCTGTCGCCCATCGCCTCTTTGGTGGTTGTGATCTTGCCGTCCGACAGGGATAGGCTGCCGGTAGACAGCAATCGCTTCGGATCAAAAACTTCACAGCCACCGGGCAGTTGCAGCGTCACGGCACTAACTACGATCTGATTAGCATTGCAGTCACTAATCCCTTGCGCCGCACGTTTGCCAGTGATGTGCAACACCTCTTTTCCTAGCCAGTCATAGCGCTGTATCCCGTTGGTGTTATTCGGCCATCGACTGGCCGCCTTCTGCTGATCCGTCCCATCGCCGTCGTTTTCTAGCCATACGGTCGCGACAAAACCGCTGCCCTTCTTCTTGCTTAACGCCCGCCCCTGTTCGGTCATCACGCCGACAAGTCCGCCGTTATCTGCAACCAGAATATCGGGGCGGTCTCCCTGCCCCCACAACATCAACGCCGCGGCTATTGGTGCCATGCCAACCCATTTTGCCCGCCCTTGCCACAGCGCAAGCCACAAGCCGCCAAGCGCAATCAGCGGCAGGACATAGAACGGCGGGCTGACGACATAACCTAGCGCCCCGTCCAACCCGGACACTTTTTGAGAAACCATCAGTATCCACTCCAACCCCAGTCCCATCGCTGCCAGCGGCACCGCCTCAAGCCCGATTGGCGACAACAGCGCTGCAACCACGGCCGAAGGGACGACAATCGTGCCCATGACCGGAACCGAAAGCATATTGGCCAGCAGGCCATAGTGCGACATTGTGTTGAAATGCGCCGCACCGATTGGAGCGGTTGCAAACCCAGCAATGGCTGAGGACATCAACAAGCCCACAACAGGCTTTAGCCACTTTGGCCCCGGCATAGGTCCAAAATCACGCAACGCTCCGAATACTGCCACAAGGGCTGTTGTTGCAGCAAAAGACATTTGGAATCCCGGGCTTAACAGAGATTCAGGACGCAAGGTAAGGACGATAAGCGCGGCGACCGCGACTGCCCTGAGGGAAATCGCGCGCCTGTCGATCAATATGGCCATCAGCATAACACTGGCCATAACAAAAGCCCTTTCAGTGGCGACATTCCCGCCGGACAGCAACAGGTAGATCGTGGCCGAGACCATGGCGCAGACAGCCGCCAGTTTGCGCACAGGTATCCTGAGGGCCAGTGCAGGGATGGTCGAGAACACCATCCTGCACATCAGATAGACAAACCCGGTCAGCAAACCCATATGCAGACCCGAAATCGCCAACAGGTGTGCCAGGTTGGATGCGCGCAGTGAGTTCAGGGTCTCTTGTCCCATGCCGCCGCGGTCACCAGTTGTGACCGCGGCGGCGAACCCGCCAATTTCGCCCGGCAAGATCGTGCGAACATGTTGGGAAATCGCCATCCGCCACGCCGTGATGCGGACACCATCAACCCGTGGGGCCGCGGCGATAAGAACCGGGACCCGGGTGTACCCCACGGCACCCAACCGTTGAAACCACGCGTGACGTCGGAAATCGAACCCACCCGGTTCGACCGGGCCTTGCGGGGGGGACAAATGAGCGGTGGTCATTATCCTTTGGCCGGGCGACAGTGACCGTACGCCGCCATGCAAGGAAAGCCGGACGCGCTGCGGCCGCTGGTCGCCCGGCACGTCCCCTATACGCACCTGATCCAGCGTCACCCGCAACGCGTCCGACGCAGAGCGATCCATGGCTACGACCCGCCCCTCGACCGGGCCATAGTAACGCCATGACAGGACCGGCTCTGCCACCGTATGGGCGCGCACGCCCGCCAGGA
Organism: Ruegeria atlantica; assembly: GCF_013032505.1. Taxonomy (GTDB): domain Bacteria; phylum Pseudomonadota; class Alphaproteobacteria; order Rhodobacterales; family Rhodobacteraceae; genus Ruegeria; species Ruegeria atlantica_F. The sequence goes on along the minus strand of NZ_WQCG01000001.1, from coordinate 146,327 downwards.
TGAACCCGGTAGCGATCAGCGCCCCCCCTGTAGTCAACGCAACCCATCCGGACGGAAGCCAACGCGCCATTCCCAGGCAAATGGCGATCACGACCACGAGGCCTGCATAGATCATCCAACCCGGTTCAAACCGAAGACTGAAATACAGACCTATTCCGACAGCAAGACAGACCGGAGACCATTGAAACAAATACCCTGTCTGGTTCAGTAATGCGGTCTCGACCCGTGCCAGAACACGCATGGTTGCCCCCGTCCTTCCGGCTCGTTAGACAGGCGCCAATCTATGCCCGACACGGTTACCAAAAGGTTAATCCACAAAATGTCCGATCAGGTCGTCACTCGTTTCGCTCCGTCCCCAACCGGCTTTCTGCATATCGGCGGGGCACGCACCGCACTGTTCAACTGGCTTTATGCACGTGGACGTGGTGGCAAGTTCCTGTTGCGGATCGAAGACACCGACCGCGAGCGTTCTACCCCAGAAGCAACGGCTGCGATCCTGCAAGGCATGGAGTGGCTGGGGCTGGATCACGACGGCGATGTGATCAGCCAGTTCGACGGTGCCGCACGTCACGCCGAGGTAGCACATCAGTTGCTGGCTGAGGGCAAGGCGTACAAGTGCTTTTCAACTCAGGACGAGATTACGGCCTTCCGCGAACAGGCCCGGGCCGAAGGGAAGTCGACCCTGTTCCGAAGCCCTTGGCGGGATGCTGACGAGCCCTCTCATCCAGACGCCCCATTCGCGATCCGCATCAAAGCGCCTCAGGATGGTACAACCGTGATCCGCGATCAGGTTCAGGGCGACGTCACCATTCGCAATGATCAACTGGATGACATGATCCTGCTGCGTTCCGACGGAACTCCGGTCTACATGCTCGCGGTTGTAGTTGACGACCACGACATGGGTGTAACCCATGTGATCCGAGGCGACGACCACCTGAACAATGCTGCGCGACAGATGATGATCTATGAGGCGATGGGGTGGGACATCCCTGTCTGGGCGCATATTCCGTTGATCCATGGGCCGGATGGAAAAAAGCTGTCCAAACGCCACGGCGCTTTGGGCGCTCAGGAATATCAGGCGATGGGCTATCCCGCCGCAGGTATGCGCAACTATCTGGCGCGTTTGGGCTGGAGCCACGGCGATGATGAATTCTTTACCGACGCGCAGGCCAAAGAGTGGTTCGACCTTGATGGAATCGGCAAAAGCCCTGCTCGTTTCGACCTGAAAAAGCTGGAAAATCTGTGCGGGCAGCATATCGCAATCGCGGACGATGCTGCGCTGCGGCAAGAGATTGAAGCCTATCTGGCAGCGGCCAAATTGCCTGACCTGACGGAAACACAATCCGGTGATCTTGAACGTGCGATGTATTGCCTCAAGGATCGCGCGCGCATGTTCCCGGAACTGCTTGAAAAGGCTCATTTTGTGCTGACGTCGCGCCCAATTGAGCCGGATGAAAAGGCTGCAAAAGCACTTGCCTCAGTATCCGATGGTATACTGAATGAATTGACGCCGCACGTGCAAAATGCTAGCTGGACGCGAGACGAACTGGAGCAAACCTTAAATTCGTTTGCAGAAGCGAAAGAGGTTAAGTTCGGCAAACTGGCGGGTCCGTTGCGGGCCGTGTTGGCAGGTCGGGCAGTGACGCCTTCAGTTTTTGACATGATGCTTGTGCTGGGGAAGGAAGAAACCCTGGCCAGGCTTTCTGACGCAGCGACGTAAACCCAAGCTTCATTCTTGGGTAACGCTGCTCCGCTAACACCCGGACTGCGCGCCTGCGCGCAGCCGTTGCCCGCAAGGTCGGACAGCGATTCGACATGCGTAAGAATGAGGAAGGGACACTATGACCGACAGCAATAAATCAGCCACTCTGACAGTCCATGGTGAAACGTACGAGTTGCCAGTTTATTCTCCGACCGCAGGACCTGACGTCATCGATATCCGAAAGCTGTACAGCGATGCCGGCGTGTTCACTTACGATCCCGGTTTTACATCGACTGCAAGCTGTGACAGCACCATCACCTATATTGACGGTGAAAAAGGCGAACTGTTGCACCGCGGTTATCCGATCGATCAACTGGCGGGAAAATCGCACTTCCTCGAAGTGTGCTATCTGCTTCTGTACGGAGAGCTGCCGGTCGCCAAAGACCTTGAGCAGTTCGAAACCACCATCACTCGCCACACCATGCTGCACGAGCAGATGCAGTATTTCTATCGCGGTTTCCGTCGGGATGCGCACCCGATGGCAATCATGGTGGGCGTGGTTGGCGCAATGTCGGCCTTCTATCATGACTCCACCGATGTTTCGGACCCGCATCAGCGCGAGGTCGCCTCTCACCGTCTGATCGCCAAGATGCCTACCATCGCAGCCTGGGCATACAAGTACCACATCGGCCAGCCTTTCGTTTACCCGCGCAACGATCTGGACTACGCGTCGAACTTCCTGCGTATGTGCTTTGCCGTGCCGGCCGAAGAATATGAGGTCAATCCGATCCTCAGCCGCGCGATGGACCGGATTCTGACATTGCACGCGGACCACGAACAGAATGCTTCGACCTCGACCGTGCGTCTGGCGTCATCCTCGGGCGCAAACCCGTTCGCGTGTATCGCGGCTGGTGTTGCTTGCCTTTGGGGCCCTGCTCATGGCGGTGCGAACCAAGCATGTTTGGAAATGCTGGAAGAGATCGGTTCCGTCGATCGCATTCCGGAGTACATCGACCGCGCCAAGGACAAGAACGATCCGTTCCGCCTGATGGGCTTTGGCCACCGTGTCTACAAGAACTTCGACCCGCGCGCGACAGTTATGAAGCAATCGGCCGACGAAGTTCTGGACCTGCTTGGCGTCGAGAATAACCCCAAGCTGCAGGTTGCCAAGGCGCTGGAGAAGCAGGCGCTGGAAGATCCGTACTTTGCCGAGAAGAAACTGTTCCCGAACGTAGACTTCTACTCGGGCATCATTCTCGAGGCGATGGGCTTCCCAACCTCAATGTTCACACCGATCTTTGCTCTGTCGCGCACCGTTGGCTGGGTCAGCCAGTGGAAAGAGATGATCGCAGATCCTCAGAACAAAATCGGTCGCCCGCGCCAACTGTATCTGGGCGAAACGAACCGCGATTACGTGGACATCGAAAACCGCTGATTACCGGTCATAAATTCGAAACGCCTTGGACCTCTGTCCGGGGCGTTTTTCGTTTCAGAAAAGGGTCAATTGGTCTCCTGCCTGCGCTGGCCTGGAAAACAGGTCACACCGTAACGGTGCTGTTTTTGTGGCCAACCCCAACCGTTTGACTGCCAATGCAAACCGCTTGGCAACTATCCCTGCATACTCGCCCTCACCCCGCATGCGGTGCCCCCAACGCGGGTCGTAGTCACGACCGCCATGCATCTCTCGGAGCTTGGACATGACTTTTTCGGCCCGCGCCGGTTCATGCTGCTGCAACCAGGATTGCCACAGTTCGGAAACCTCACGTGGAAGGCGCAACATGATCCAGCTTGCGGAATCAGCGCCCGCGTCATGCCCAGCTTCCAGCAAAGATTCCAATTCATGATCCGTCAGGCCCGGTATCAGCGGAGATGTCATGACGCGTACCGGTACTCCCGCATCGGTCAACCGCCGAATCGTCGCCAGCCGTCTCAACGGCGATGGCGCGCGCGGTTCCATCCGCCGGGACAGGCCCGGGTCCAAAGTGGTCAACGAAAGACCGACCCGAACAAGCCCAAGCTGCGCCATTGGGGCAAGAATATCCAAGTCCCGCTCAATCATCGTGCCTTTGGTCACAATTGCGACCGGGTGCTGAAACTGCTGTAGGACCTGTAAGCATTCCCTTGTGATGCGATGTCCTTTTTCGATCGGCTGGTAGGGGTCGGTGTTTGTCCCCATCGAAACGGTCGCAACTTTGTACCGCGCCGAGGACAGTTCTTTCCTAAGAACTTCTGCCGCGTTAGGACGAGCGATCAATCGCGTTTCAAAATCCAACCCCGGCGATAGCCCCAGATAGGCATGCGTCGGACGAGCAAAGCAATAAACACACCCGTGTTCGCATCCTCGATAGGGGTTAATCGAGCGGTCGAACGGCAGATCGGGCGATCGGTTATAGGTGATTATACTGCGCGAGATTTCCTCCCTCACCTCGGTTCTAAGTGTGGGAAGCTCCTCATCCATCTCCCAGCCATCGTCACAGGGTTCAGTCGCAAAACGTTCGAATCTGCCTGCTTCATTACTGGCTACGCCGCGGGCTTTTATGTTGGCTGCAGACATATTTGTTCCCGTTATGTTCCAATACGGAAGTTAATAAACCCTGAATGGCCTTGCGACAAGGAAAACCGATCATACCGCTCCATCGGTTCGCGAATGCGGCCACCGTTTTTTTCCCCGATTGTGAACAAATTGCAGGATGTTCTTGCAGAAAATTCCATCGTGATGGCAAACAATTTGACGTATAGGTCGGTCCCGGAACCGACGAGGTCGCAATCGTCACAGTCTAACTGCGACGAAATGGCCAAAACGGAAAAAATGCCACCACGGGCCGATGGCCCGCCCAGCACAGGGAAATGCCCCATGTCCGATGAAGAAGACATCGTCCTGTCCGAACTCAACGACGACGAACTCGTTGAACAGATGTTCGACGATCTTTATGACGGCCTGAAAGAAGAGATCGAGGAAGGTGTGAACATCCTGCTAGAGCGCGGATGGACACCGTATGACATCCTGACCAAAGCTCTGGTGGGTGGCATGACCATCGTTGGCCACGACTTCCGCGACGGTATCCTGTTCGTGCCCGAGGTTCTCCTGGCCGCTAACGCCATGAAGGGTGGTATGACGATCCTTAAACCACTGCTGGCCGAAACCGGCGCGCCGCGCGTTGGCAAGATGGTTATTGGCACCGTGAAAGGCGACATCCACGACATCGGCAAGAACCTGGTATCGATGATGATGGAAGGCGCAGGCTTTGAGGTCGTGGATATCGGCATCAACAACCCGGTGGAAAACTACCTGGAAGCACTGGAAACCGAACAGCCTGACATTTTGGGCATGTCGGCCCTGCTGACCACAACGATGCCCTACATGAAAGTCGTCATCGACACATTGGTCGAACAAGGGCTGCGGGAAGAATACATCGTTCTGGTCGGCGGCGCCCCTCTGAACGAGGAATTCGGCAAAGCCATCGGCGCAGACGCCTATTGTCGTGACGCCGCGGTGGCCGTGGAAACAGCCAAAGACTTTGTTTCGCGCAAGCACAATCAACTAGCTGGCTGAATAAGCCGCATTACTGTCCAAGAAAGGCCGTCCCCCGGGGGCGGCCTTTTTCTTGCAGCAAAAACGCCAATGTTCAAAAAACAGTCTTTACAACTTCTCAAGAGTTTACTTAGTAAAAAGTGTTAATTTAGTTCCGAGGTTCCAGTGCCCACAACATTTACTGCCATTTCTCTTGGCGTACTTGCCGACATTGACACTATAGAAGGCAACAACACAGCCGAGAACGCTTCTGCTTTAGTCGGATTAACATTCGGTGGACCAGGCGATGCGCTTCTAGCTGATGCTGTCACATGGAGTCCGGTAACCTTGTTCGGCGGTGTCTATGACATGGACAACTCGCCGACAGAGCAGTTTTCGGTTGATGGCGGTCCTGCTCAGACCTTTGATGGCACCTCGATCTACAACGCGACGATTACCTTTATCGATGGGACGACCGCCGACATAACAGCGGTCGTAGCTCAGGACATCAACGGTAATACGTACCTGATGCCTGAATTCTCGGATAACACCGACCAGGCGACACTCGAATCCGGTCCGATCCAATCAATCACTTTTAACAGTTTGAGTGGGAATACCTTTACCGGCCTTACCGGTGACCGGGAAACATGGGATCTTGTCCCCTGCTTTACGACGGGGACACTGATTGAAACAGCGAAGGGTCGTATCGCCGTCGAAGACCTGCGCGCTGGCGACAAAGTTCGAACACTGGATCACGGGCTGCAAACGCTGCGATGGGTCGGCAATCGAACGGTTCGCGCGTCCGGTGCTTTTGCTCCGGTTTTGATAAAATCCGGGGCGCTTGGTAACGAGCGTGATCTAATTGTCTCGCAACAACACAGGATGCTGATCAGCGACTGGCGTGTTGAACTGCATACGGGCCACGCCGAGGCGCTGGCCCCTGCCAAGCACCTGGTCAACGGCCGCGATATCGTGATGCGACCCGGCGGGCTTGTGACTTATTACCACCTGATGTTCGATCAGCACGAATTGATCTGGGGCGAAGGCTGCCTGAGTGAAAGCTTTCACCCCGGAATCCAAGCGTGGAACAGTTTTGAGGACGTCACCAGACAAGAAATCCTGTCGCTGTTCCCCGAATTGGCAAGCTACGGTATCGCCGCGTATGGACCCCCTGCTCGTCCGTCGCTTCAATCCTTTGAAACGCGTGCGTCGGTGGCCTGACACGGGATGTCGGAACCGGGCTTGCCTTGATCCGGTATTCATTCTTTGATGCTGCAATCCTTCAGGGACGCAACTATGCAGCAGAACAACATACCGGATGATGCAAGCCTAACATCACAAGGCTATACCGAAGACTCTCGACAGGGCGGCATTCTGCTATTGGCCTGTGGCGCGCTGGCGCGTGAAATATTGCATCTCAAAAAACGCAATGGCTGGGATCATATGACCCTGACTTGCCTGCCTGCAATACTGCACGTTCACCCTGAACGGATCACACAGGCCGTCGAAGAAGCCGTTGCCAAACACCGCAGCGATTTTGACCAGATCTTTGTCGTCTATGCCGATTGTGGCACCGGCGGGCTATTGCAGAAAGCCTGCCATGATATGGGCATCGAGATGATCAAGGGCCCGCACTGTTACTCTTTCTTTGAAGGGAATCAGGCCTTTGAGGATCACGGGGACGATGAAACAACTGCCTTCTACCTGACCGATTTTCTGGCCCGTCAGTTCGACGCCTTTGTATGGAAACCACTGGGTCTGGACCGTCACCCCCAGCTGCGGGACATGTATTTCGGGAACTACACCAAGCTTGTGTATCAAGCCCAGACGGACGACCCGGATTTAACGGCACGCGCACAAGAATGCGCCGACCGGATGGGGTTGGCGTTTGAGCGGCGTTTTACCGGCTATGGTGATCTTGAATCGACTCTGACTGAATGGGCCACCCGCAAACCGACAACCTGATCGTCAGGCGTTTTCCTGCGCGACCTCACGGATACGTTCGATCATCGACCGCAGGCCATTGGACCGTTGTGCCGACAGGTGATCGTTCAACCCAAGGCGCGCCAACTCGCCCCCGGCATCGACCTTAGGAACCTCGGCGACGGGCAATCCGTTGTACAAAGACCGCAGCACCGCAATCAGCCCGCGCACGATCAACGCGTCGCTATCGCCGTCGAAACGGAAAACGTCGCCCTCGATCGTGGGCTGCAGCCACACCTGACTGGCACACCCATGCACCTTTGTGGCGGGCACTTTGAACGCATCGTCCAGCGGCTCCATCGCTTTGCCCTGATCTATGACATGGCGATACCGGTCTTCCCAGTCATCCAGAAACTCGAAATCCTCGACGATTTCCTCAAAGGCGGGCGTTGCCATTTCGGTGTGGTCCTTTTTGTTGCGATCACAATTGTGACCTATGCCTCCGTTGGGCACCTGTCCAGCCCCGGCGTGGGTTTTCAAAGTTCGGATTTTGCGATAACCCATTGCTCAAATTACTTCTCTGGGCTTTGGGACCATGAAAAAATCAACACCTCTTCTATTGGTTAGCACTCTGGCACTGGCCGCCTGCAGCGGCTGGAGCGAGTCGCGGGTGAATCCGACCAATTGGTTCGGGTCCAGTACACCCGCCCCTGTCGAGGTGTCCGCAAACGATGCCGATGCTCTGGTGCCAGAGGGCCGCGACGGTCCCGGACTGTTTTCACGGCCCGAGAAAGAAGTGATCGGTTTTGCCATAACCAAGGTTGACGAGCTGCGCATCGATCCGACAGCTACCGGGGCAATCGTCTATGCCAAAGGTACGGCCGCCAGACAGGGGGCTTATAACGCGCGTCTTGTCCGCGTGGAAAGCGCCGAGAACGAACAGAACGGCATTCTGGAATACACGTTCGAAGTCAGCTACCCGAGTTACGCCACAAACCTGGGCACCGAAAGATCCCGCGAAGTGAATGACGCCACAACAGTTGGCCGGGACGAGCTGCGAAACATTCGCCTGGTTCGCGTTCGTGGTGAACAGAATGCGCTGGAATCCCGGCGGCGTTAATCGCCGCTAGAGCGACACAACCTTTACGGATTGCCCCTTGGCGGCCAGAGCGATCTTGCCGTCACACAGTTTCAGGGCATCCTCGCCAAATACCTCAAAACGCCATCCTGACATCGAAGGCAGTTCACGCTCGCCTGCGGCCAACTGGTCCAGTTCGGAACTGGTTGCGATCAGTTTTGCCGCTACGCCCGAACTTTCGGTTTTTGACTTGAGCAGTACACGCAGCAGATCGGCCAGCGCCGGATTGACTTTCAGCTTGTCACGGCTGTTGTCGACCTGCGGCAATTGATCAGCCGGGCAACTTACACCCCGCTTCACGGCCGTCAGAATACCATCCGCGATCGCGCCTTTACGCGCCTCGCGCAACAGCAGGCGCGATCCGCCAAGATCCGAAGGCGTTTTGGGCTTGGTCGAGGCAAGCTCGATCAGGGCGTCATCTTTGAATACCCGGCTGCGCGGAACATTGTTTTCCTGCGCGTAAGCTTCGCGAAATTGTGCCAGCTCGCGTACCACAGCCAAAAACTTGGCTGAATTTGTCCGCGTCTTAACTCGTTTCCACGCATCTTCGGGACGGATATTGTAGGTTCCGGGTTGCGTCAGGGTGCGTAACTCTTCGGACACCCAATGGCTGCGCTGCGACTTGTTCAACTCGGCTGCCAGATATTCATAGATTTGCCGCAAATGTGTAACATCGGCCAACGCATATGTCTTTTGCGCATCCGTCAGCGGCCGCCGTGACCAGTCGGTAAACCGCGAGGTCTTGTCGACACCCTGTTTGCAGATCTTGCGTACCAGCGTCTCGTAACCGACCTGCTCACCAAAACCACACACCATTGCGGCGACTTGAGTGTCGAACAAAGGCTGCGGGAAAACGGATGCCTCAACCCAAAAAATCTCAAGATCCTGACGCGCGGCGTGGAACACTTTGACCACGCTTTCATCGCGGAACAGGTCATAAAGCGGGTCCAGCGACAAGCCATCGGCTAACGGGTCGACCAGAACGGCGCTGTCCTCATTGGCGGATGGAACTGCAAGCTGCACCAAACAGAGTTTCGAATAGTAAGTCCGTTCGCGCAGAAACTCGGTGTCTACGGTGACATAGTCGTATTCCGCCGCGGCCTTGCAGAAATCGGCCAGCTCTTGCGTCGTTGTCAGGGTTTTCATGCGCGGTGCTGTTCTTGCTCTTGTTCTGTGTGGCTGATTATCTGTTTCGGTCCGTACCCAGCCGTATTGCGGACCATAGGCTGAATTTGACGCGCGTGTAAATCATCCTGAGACGTTCAGGGCAGCAACACCGGAGTCCGGTCCCCACTGGCGTAACGGCGCAACACTGCAGGGTAGAGTTTGTGTTCCCACACCAACACCCGGGCTGCCAAATCTTCGGGCGTATCGCCTGCTTCAATGCTTACCCGCGCCTGCCCAAGGATCGGACCGTCGTCCAAAGCCGCAGTGACCTCATGAACTGAACATCCATGTGCGGCGTCCCCGGCTTCGATGGCACGTGAATGGGTATTGAGACCTTTGTATTTCGGCAGCAGTGAGGGATGAATATTCAACATCCGTCCCTGGAAACGGGACACGAAATCGCCTGTCAGAACACGCATGAAGCCAGCCAAACAAACGATATCAGGTTGCGCCGCTAGAAGCGGCTTCAGTAGCTCGGCCTCGAACGCTTCGCGGTCGCCCTTGAACGGGCGATGATCCACCGACGCAGTCGGGATTCCGCGTTCTGCCGCCTTTGTCAGGCCACCGGCATTCGCGTCGTTGGACAAAACCAGACAGGGTCGCGCCGGATGATCGCCGGTCATGCTGTCGACCAACGAAACCATGTTCGATCCACCGCCCGAGATCAGAATTGCGACGCGCTTGCTGCTCACAACAAGGTGCCCGAATAGGCCATTCCTGCGGTCCCGGTTACGGTCCCGAGGCGTGCAACCGTCTCGCCCGCATCCGCTAGCAACGCTGCCAGATCATCCGCACGATCCGCATCGCACACAACGATCATGCCAATGCCGCAGTTGAACGTCTTCAGCATCTCTGCCTCAACGATTCCACCGGTTTCGGCCATCCAACGGAAGACGGGCGGAAGGTCCCAGGCGTTCAGGTCAATCTCGGCGCCCTGCCCCTCGGGAAGCACACGCGGCAGATTTTCCGTCAGACCACCACCGGTGATATGGGCCAGTGCATGAACGCCCCCTGCCCGGATCGCCTGCAACGCCGGCTTTACGTACAAACGCGTTGGTGTCAGCAGCGTTTCACCCAGCGACCCTTCGCTGAACGGAGAGGCCGCATCCCAGCCTAGGCCCGAAATCTCGACCAGTTTGCGAACCAGCGAATAACCGTTGGAATGCACGCCGTTCGACGCCAGCCCCAAAAGCACGTCGCCTTCCTGAACACCAGTCGGCAGATGCGCACCACGCTCCATCGCGCCGACCGAGAACCCGGCCAGATCGAAATCGCCATCCGGGTACATGCCAGGCATTTCCGCGGTTTCACCACCGATCAGAGCGCATCCGGATTGAACACAGCCTTCGGCAATGCCATCGATAATCCGTGCGGCCGTTTCAGTATCCAGCTTGCCGGTTGCAAAATAATCCAGGAAAAACAGAGGCTCAGCACCCTGACAGATAAGATCGTTAACGCACATGGCGACTAGGTCGATGCCCACACCGTCGACAACACCGGTATCAATGGCAATGCGCAGTTTGGTACCCACCCCATCGGTGGCCCCAACCAGAATCGGGTCCTGATATCCGGCATCCTTTAGATCGAACAAAGCGCCAAAGCCGCCCAGCCCGCTCATTACTCCCGACCGGTTGGTGCGTTTTGCGGCCGGCTTGATCCGGTCGACAAGAGCATTCCCCGCATCAATATCAACGCCTGCATCGGCATAGGTGATTCCGTTCTTGCCCGTCGTCATGGCCAGTCCCTTATGTATGGTTCCCGCGCGGGTTATTCGATTGTGCGACTTGTTGCAACGGTCAGGCTTGACGCGGCTGTTCACCGTGGTACTCAAAGCGCTCAGGCGGGCCTGTAGCTCAATTGGTTAGAGCAGAGCGCTCATAACGCTTTGGTTGCGGGTTCAAGTCCTGCCGGGCCTACCACCGTCTACTTATTCATTGCTATCAGTTCCAGATGCTTGCCAGACCGGCGAAGCATGATGTTTTTACAGTCCTGCCCAATCATAGGATGGATTCTTCTCGATCTGCAGGATCAGCCCATAGCTCTAAGCCTTATTAAAGCTCCTGGAGCGCGGAGTTCCACCCAAGCGGAAGTCCTATCTAGTGCATTCAGAAGTAAATGGAGCATACGGATACTATAATTTTGGATACATCACCTATTCGAATGAGATTTTTACTATCCCATTGTTATCTAGCGATGCTTGCACCTTCATGTTTCGATGATCTTGCACGTCCCATACATGTGCATCCCAGCCTCCGACCAGCACCCAGCCGGAGGAAATTAACCGGCTTCGCGACCATTCCGCTCACTCGGACCGCGAAGCTGGTTTTTTTTGCAGTTTTCGGTACCGAAAAAACGCTTCAAAGCCAAAGCGCACCGGCGAAACCTCCAAATGAAGCTTACCTTGGAGGTTCTCCGAAATATCCACCAAAATATCCAACCATTGCACCCAAAACGCCGACTACGATGACAATCGAGATCAATGCACCACTGCTTTTTGAGTAATATCCAAGCGTCAGGAGCCCCACGACAAATATACCAACCAAGAAATACAATACAGTGTTGTCCATACCTAACCCTTTGCCGCAAAAGACGTTCTGTAACGTTACGATAGAAACGCGCCTCAAGTCTAATGGGCGAGTTACACAGCATTCGACGCCAGGGTGGACACTCGCCCCCGCCTGAAAAAACCCGCGTTGTTCGGAGGGAAACCGTTACAAACAACGCGGGAGGCAATTGGGGAAGTGAAGGCGATACGGAGCGGGTCAAGAAATGGACCAAAAAAACCCCGGGTAAAGCCGTTCGATTTAAGATGAGGCGGTGTCTTTACGCTTCAGGATCTGTCGCTTCAGCCTTTTGGAACACTGCCAAGGTGACAAACAACCCGCCGATCAGCAGCAAATGGCCCAACGCGGTTACACCGAAAACAAAATAGCTGCCAACCATCAGCGAGAAAATTGCGCTCCACATCCACGCTAACATCTGCATCAGCATATGTGCTGTGGATAGTGAGTATTTCTTTAGTGGGTTTTTCGTTTCATCCATTACCGATACCCACGATGATTTCACGTCGAAACTATTGGTCATGACTTCCTCCCATTCTAAAAGTTGTACGGGGTGATCTGTGCTTTGGACCAAAAAATGCGCGCGCGCCATTGTGGCTGAGACACAAAACGTGAGTTCAGAGGCCACCGACTTTACCGTCCGATGATGATATCCGCACAAAGCCCGCCAAGCCGGTCGCTTTTGCCAAGCCGCAGTACGCCGCCATGTGCGCGAGCGATATCCGATACGATCGCTAAGCCAAGGCCAACGCCACTGCCCTGATTCTGGTTGCGAGCGGGATCAAGACGCGAGAACGGTTTGACGGCGTCGGTTCGTTGTTCCACCGGAATTCCTGGCCCATCATCTTCGACCCGGATGCGCATAGTTTTTGGCGTCAGGGACAGGCTGACTTCGGCTCGATTGCCATATCGCACCGCATTGCCAATCAGGTTTTCGACTGCGCGACGAATGGCAGTGGGGCGTAGCATTGCGGTGCCTTCACCCTCGACCGAGACCAACTCGGCCTTATGACCCGCCCTACGCGCATCGTCGACGATCTGACGCAGCAACGCCGCAGGCTCGACCGCTTCGGCGGGGCCTTCAGCGGCACCGCGTGAGAAATCAAGGAACGCATCCAGCAGCAATTGCATTTCATCCACGTCTTGCTGCATCGGTGCCGCTTCATCCTCGGGCAACATGGACAGACCCAGCTTAAGACGGGTCAGCGGCGTTCTAAGATCGTGACTTACACCCGACAGCATCATCGTGCGCTGTTCCATCTGACGCTCGATTCTTGCCCGCATTTCCAAAAACGCACTGCCAGCTGCGCGCACTTCTATCGCCCCTCCCGGCGAATATGGCACCACTCTGCCCCGGCCAAATGCCTGCGCGGCATCCGCAAGCCGGGTGATGGGCCGGAGCTGGTTACGCATATAAAGGAATGAGATCGACGTCATAACGACCGCAAAGAACACCATAGTTACAATCAGCTGATGCGGTGCTGCGGGCGAAAGGCGACGACGGTCCAGAGTCAGCTGTAATGTCCCCAGATCGGTTTCCAGATACAGCCGTGCTTCATCACCCGAAGGCAACGCCACAGCCACCAGATCTGGCAGCCCCGCGCGTAGATTGGCCTCGACCTGTGGCGCTATGAAATCGTACCACCGACGTTTGTCGATCATGGCGTCTTGGTCGCCGTCGACAAAGCGGGCTTTCATGTCCAGTGCTGACATATCCGGGCGTATAGCAGCCAGCGCCTGCTGCTGAGTCTCGGCAGTTTCCATCGTTTCAAGAACCAACGTCACTTCGCGCGTCGCCGTTTCGGTCATCTGCGCAGTCACGTCCTCAAGATGCTTTTGTAAGAAGGCGATCCCGACCACCAAAAGCAGCACGATAACCGGAAGAACCAGAATCAGTGCTGCTCGGGCATAAAGGCTGCGCGGCATATAGTGTTTGAGCCATCGACTGGACATGCGCTAAACCTAACGGGCTGATCCGCCAAGAGAAAGAGCTCAGAATGCAGGTGCCCGACGATTTCAACCCGCCACCAGGTCAGGTAACCGAATTACAAATTGGCCTGCGGCGGATTCTGGCACCAAACCCGTCTCCGATGACTTATCGCGGTACGAATACGTATCTATTGGGAGAGCGCGATCTGGCGGTCATCGACCCCGGCCCCCTTAGCGACACGCATCTTGAGGCGATTCTGAACGCCATGCAGCCGGGTCAACGGATAAGCCACATCATCGTCACCCACAGCCATCTCGACCACTCGCCGCTTGCGGCACCTTTGGCAGAACGGACCGGTGCGCCGATTTTGGCCTTTGGCGGGCCACAAGCCGGACGCAGTGCAGTTATGACCGAACTGGCGCAACAAGGTCTGGTCGGCGGCGGTGAAGGGATAGACACCGCGTTTCATCCGGATATCGAACTGGCGGATGGCGAGATGATCGAGGGTGAAGACTGGCAGCTTGAGACCATCCATACACCCGGTCATCTGGGAAACCATATCGCCCTTGGCTGGGGCAATGTCTGCTTTACAGCCGATCACGTCATGGGGTGGGCCAGTTCGCTGGTCTCCCCTCCGGACGGGGATCTGACGGATTTCATGCAAGCCTGCCACAGGTTGCGCACGCGGGACTGGTCCGTGTTTCACGCCGGCCACGGTGCACCGATCACCGATCCTGGCGAACGTTTGGACTGGCTGATAAATCACCGCCTCACGCGCGAAGCTCAGATACTGGCGGCGCTTGCGGATCAGCCCGGAACCGCCCGCCAACTTGCCGAGCGTATTTACACCGATACGCCTATCGCGCTGCTGCCAGCTGCTGAGCGTAACGTGTTTGCGCATCTAATTGATCTATATGGTAAATCAAAGGTCTCCACACCTGATGCGCTATCGGGAAACGCCAATTTTTTCAGAACCGCGTGACTTGTCCAAATTTTTTTCCGTTTGATGCAGTTCCCCTCTGGACGGGCAAAAAACGGATTGTTATACGCCCCTCAGTTCCGGCGTAGCTCAGCGGTAGAGCAGTTGACTGTTAATCAATTGGTCGTAGGTTCGATCCCTACCGCCGGAGCCAAAATCCCCTGACATCACACCCCTCTCATAGCCTCGATTCAGGTGCCATTTGGATTGATGTCATTTTGGCGAAAAAAGTTCTGCACCCCTCTGGACGCCGTAGAAACGGGTTGCTATACGGCGCGAACCGTTCCGGCGTAGCTCAGCGGTAGAGCAGTTGACTGTTAATCAATTGGTCGTAGGTTCGATCCCTACCGCCGGAGCCATTTCCAAAAATATCAGGCGCTTAGCCCGTTAAGGCATCCTCAAAGTCCGCACGTAGATTGCGCTTTAGGACCTTGCCGGTCGCGTTTAATGGAAGCGCGTCCACAAATACAACCTTATCGGGCACCTGCCATTTGGCGATCTTGCCGTCAAAGAAGGCCAGCAACTCTTCTTCGGTGGGGTCGGAACCTTCGGCTTTAACGGCCACCAACAAGGGGCGTTCGTCCCATTTGGGATGAGGCACACCAACAACGGCTGCCGTGGCAAGCTGCGGGTGGGCGACGGCAATGTTTTCAAGCTCGACGGAGCTGATCCATTCCCCCCCGGACTTGATGATGTCCTTGGACCGGTCGCGGATTGTCATGTATCCGTCCGGGTCCAAAGTTGCGACATCTCCGGTCGCGAACCAGCCGTCCTGCAGCAGGTCTTCATCCTGCATCTGAAAATAGCTGTCCAACACCCAATGCCCACGCACAAGCAGATCGCCTTGCGTGACGCCGTCATGAGGCAGATCCTTTCCGTCATCATCAACGATCTTCAACTCGACGCCATAAGGCGGTCTGCCCTGGCTTTCGCGCAGTTTGTGTTGTTCTTCAAGCGGCAGCTCAAAATGCTTGGCCAACGGGTTATTCGTCGTACCCAACGGACTCATCTCGCTCATACCCCACGCGTGAACCGTATCAACGCCATAAGCCTCGCGGAAGGTCTCAATCATCGAGGGCGGACACGCAGCACCACCAATCACGGTGCGGTTCAAGCTGGCCAGTTTGCTACCTGATTTTTCGGCATGCGCCAGCAAGCCCTGCCAGATTGTCGGGACGCCCATTGCAAGCGTCACGCCGTAAGCGTCAACCAATTTCACCAGTGCTTCGCCATGCAGACCGGGCCCCGGCAGCACCATGCGTGAACCGGACATTGCACAGGCATAGGGCGACCCCCAGGCGTTAACGTGGAACATCGGTACCACTGGCATTACGACATCCATGGCCGAAAAGCCGATGACATCACGCGTATTCGATCCAAAACTGTGCAGAACAGTCGAGCGGTGTGAGTACAGCACACCCTTGGGATTGCCCGTCGTTCCGGAAGTATAGCAGAGGCTGGATGCCGTGTTTTCATCGAAGCTGGGCCAACGAAAATCGTCGTCGCCTGTTTCGATTAGTTCATCATAGAATTCCACTCCGGGGATTTGAGCAATGGCATCCTCATTTCGTGGCCCCATCAAAACGAAATGGCTGACTTCGGACAGGTGTTCGTGCAGCGCGGCAACCAAAGGAATGAAGGTCGCGTCAAAGAACAGAACCCGGTCTTTTGCGTGGTTGATGATGTAAGTCAGTTGTTCAGGGAACAGCCGGGGGTTCACCGTGTGGCACACATACCCCGCACCGGAAGTCGCATAGTAAATCTCCAGGTGTCGCCGGTTATTCCAGGCCAACGTGCCGATGCGGTCCTGGGGTCCCAGTCCCAGCTTGGACAGCGCCGAAGCCAGCTTACGCGCATTTTGTGCCACTTGTGCCCAATTGGTTTCTGTGACCGACCCATCCGTTTCGACCGAGTAGATCTCGGTCTGTCCGTGATAGCGTTCGGCGTGATCAATCAGCGACGAAATCAGCAAAGGCTGCGTCATCATCTGTCCCAGCATGGACATCCTCCCATTGTCAGCACCGCTCTGTTGAGCAGTGCCGTCTGCTTGCCCGAAGCCTCTTATCCGCGTGTGCAAAGCTGAGTGTTCAGGGCGTTCCCTAAGAACTGACCCTGCCAATCATTTAATTGTCTGACAATAAAAGAATGCAGCCTGCCTCTACGGCAGGCTGCCAAAACCACGTTATTAGTCGCGGTGGCGCATTGTATAGGCAACCAGAGCAGCAGTTGAGCCGTCCTTGCCGGATGCGCTTTCTTCACCATCAACGATCGGCCCGAGAGATGTCGCAAGTTCCTTGCCCAACTCAACGCCCCACTGGTCGAACGAGTTGATGCCCAATAGCACGCCCTCGACAAACACACGATGTTCGTACAGCGCGATGATCTGGCCCAGAACAAACGGAGTGAGCTTTGGGTACAACAACGTTGTCGAAGGACGGTTGCCTGGAAAAACGCGGTGACGGGCTTGCCGTTCCAGCTCCGTCCCTTCCAGCCCCTTCTCCGCCATTCGTTGCCGTGCTTCACCAAGCGACCGTCCGCGCATCAGCGCCTCGGACTGTGCAAGGCAATTGGCCAGCAACAGGCGGTGATGGTGGGTTAGTTCAGGTTCATGCCCTTCGGCCGCGACCATGAATTCACACGGAATCACGTCGGTGCCCTGATGGATCAATTGATAGAACGCATGTTGCCCGTTGGTTCCCGGCTCTCCCCAAACCACGGGACCCGAAGGCACGGTCAGAGTGCTGCCGTCCATGGCAACAGACTTGCCGTTCGATTCCATCTCAAGCTGTTGAAAATACGCTGGAAGACGCAGCAATCTTTGATCGTATGGCAGCACGGCCCGGCTGGCATGACCCTGAACCTGACGATGCCAAATGCCGACCAAAGCCAGCATGACCGGCATGTTTTCTATCCAGTCGGCGGCGCGGAAGTGGACGTCCATCGCCTCTCCACCACGCAGGAACGCGTCAAAGGCGTTCGACCCTACGGCGATCATTACCGGCAGGCCCACCGGGCCCCAGACCGAATAGCGTCCGCCGACCCAATCGGCAAAACCGAACACGCGCTCTTTGGGAATGCCAAAGGCTTGGGTCTTGTCCAGCGCACTGGACACAGCCGCAAACTGTCTGGCCGGGTCGCCGCCGCCATCTTCCATCCACGCCCGTGCCGTTCGGGCGTTGGTCATCGTTTCGATTGTCGTGAAGGTCTTGGAGGCGACGATTACCAAAGTCCGCGTCGGATCAAGCTGGCGAAGCGTATCGGCGATATGTGCGCCGTCCACATTCGAGACATAGTGAAGTCTTGGTCCATCATGATACGGGGACAGCGCATGCGTCGCCATAACAGGGCCCAAGTCCGAACCACCGATGCCGATATTGACCACATCGGTAAAGCCGCCCCCTGCCCCAGTGACCGCCCCGCCGCGGACCTCTTCTGCGAAGACACGCATCCGTTGCAGAGTGTCCAGAACATCGGGCATGACGTCCAGACCATCGACCTCAACCGGGCCGCCATCCAGATTACGCAGCGCTGTGTGCAGAACTGCACGGCCTTCGGTTTCGTTGATCTTTTCACCATCGAACATCGCCGCGCGGCGCGAAGCCAGGCCAGCCTCATCACACAACGCGATCAAGGCCTTTCGGACGTCCTCTGTGATCTGGGTTTTGGAATAATCAAACAGCAGATCTCCAGTGGACGCGGAAAAACTCTGAGCCCGGTTCGGATCGCTTTCAAACAGCCCGAGGATGGCCTCGTCCTGCACTTCGGATGCTAAATTCTTGAGCGGGTCCAAATGCATCTGTGTCACTCCGCCCAATGAACCGTCATGCCGGTCAGCGCGGCAGCGATCGGGGCCTCTTCCGGAGGCAGAGACATGGCCTTATCCAACGCATCGCGCTTGGTGGCGCCAAAGATAATCAGGTGTTTGGATAGCGCTCCATCCAACACGGGGCCAGTCAGCGTGATCCGCGCCTCTGGCTGGGTTTCGGGACGGGCGACTGCAAGCGGTGAAGCGTGACTATCCAGCGCGTCTTCAAGCCCCTCCATCCCCGGAAACAGAGAAGCTGTGTGCATATCCTCACCCATTCCAAGAACCAGAACCGAAAGCGGCAAGACTGGTGTAATCAAGGATTCGATTTCCGGCAGGACATCGTCCGGTTCTTTACCTTCAACATACAGCGGCACGTATTGAGCAGCCGAAGCACGGTTTGTCAGCAAGCGCTGCCGGATCAGCCGTTCGTTCGAACGGTCGCTATCACCCGGAACACAGCGTTCGTCCGTGGGCAACACCCGCACACGGTCCCATTCCAGATCAGCCGCGCACAGGCCATCGAATACTGGCCCGGGGGTCGTGCCGCCCGGCACGGCCAACGAAACCATGTCGTGGTGCAGCAAGGCAGCCTCCAACTCTCCGGCCAAGGCGTTTGCCACGTCAATCGCCAGCATGTCGCGATCGGCATATTCCTGAATCTTCATGGGTTTATTCCTTGCCAACGGCGACCGTCTCGTTTCATCAACAGCTCGGCGTCGCCCGGACCTGTGCTGCCGCTTTCGTATGGTTTTGGTACGTCACCGCGCGCGTGCCAGCCGGCAATGATCGGGTCGGTCCAGGCCCACGCGGCCTCGACCTCATCCCCACGCATGAACAGGGTCTGGTTGCCACGGATCACATCCATCACTAGCCGTTCATATGCATCCGGCGGGTCCTGGTTTTCAGGCCCCAGCGCCTCGGCAAAACTCATGTCCAAGGGTACATCGACCAGGCGCATGCCACCCGGACCTGGCTCCTTGATCGTCACTTTCAGCGTTATGCCTTCGTTCGGCTGCAGCCGGATCGACAGGACATTCGCGTGTCGTCCTGCCTCTTCGCCGAAAATTGAATGCGGCGCGTCTTTGAACATCACATTGATCACCGAAGACCGCGCAACCAGACGTTTGCCCGTGCGCAGATAGAACGGGGTACCCGCCCAACGCCAATTGCTGATATGCGCCCTCAGCGCCACATAGCTTTCGGTGGTCGAACGTGGGTTGCCCACAATTTCGCGGTATCCTTTTTGGCCGCCGCGGCCATCGAACTGTCCACGCACGATGTGGTGCGGTTCAACTTGATCAAGGGCACGAATAACCTTGAGCTTTTCGTCCCTCACGGCATCCGGATCAAACTTTGCAGGAGGCTCCATCGCGATCAGGCACAGCAACTGCATCAGGTGATTCTGCATCATGTCGCGCATGGCACCTGCGCGCTCATAATACTCCTCCCGCCCGGCGATACCCACGGATTCGGCCACTGTGATCTGAATGTGATCAACATACTGGCTGTTCCACAGAGGTTCGAACAGCATGTTACCGAACCGAACCGCCATCAGGTTCTGGACGGTTTCCTTACCCAGATAGTGGTCAATCCGGTAAATCTGGCTTTCTCTGAAATGCGCAGCCAGGGTCGCGTTCAATGACTTTGCGCTTTCCAGATCGTGACCAAAGGGCTTTTCAACAACAATCCGCGTATTTTGCGTCGCCAGATCATGTGCCTTGATCCGCTCGGCCAATGGTCCGAACAGGCGTGGGCCGACAGAAAAATAAAACGCTCGCACGCGGTCATGGTTCAGTTTGTCGGCAAGCTGTTCCCAGCCCTCATTGGAATACCCGTCGAGGGTCACATAGTCGACGCGTTCCAGAAACGCGCGCAAAGCAGCTTCGTCATGGCAATGCGCAGCGGCATGGGCACGCAGCGATTCGGCGACCAGTGCCTGAAACCCGACACGGTCGTGGACCGTGCGCGCCGCGCCTATGATTTGCACACCTTCAGCCCATTGCCCCGAACAAAAGCGTCGGAACAGAGCTGGTAGAATCTTTCGTTGCGCCAAGTCACCGGTCCCGCCAAAAATGACGAGATCGAATGGATCAACAGGTATGACGCGAGAAACCATGGTTTTTCCTTATCTTGCCCCGCCGGGCATGTCCAATGTTAGCGCAATCGGTCAGCGTAAATCCCCCATCATCAAAACTCTGTCAGGTGGCATTTGCCTGACTTAACTAATCCGAGTCGACCGGCTACATCATTAGTAGCTTCAAAGAACCGGATACCGGAATGAAAGACAACGCGCCTCAGACCGCCAATATCGGCAAGTTTCAGAACAAATTGGTGACAGCAGATGGACAAACCCGCGCGTCAGTAGCGCTGAAAAACCCCGAGACGTTGTGGTTCAATACCGGCACCCTTTGCAACATCGAATGCGTCAATTGCTATATTGCGAGCAGTCCATCTAATGACGCGCTGGTCTATATCACCACCGAAGAGGTGCGCGATTATTTGGACCAGATCGAAGACCGCGGCTGGCCGGTGCGCGAGATTGGGTTCACAGGCGGCGAACCCTTTATGAACCCCGAAGTGATCGACATGACTCGCGTTGCGTTGGAACGCGGGTATGAGGTTTTGATCCTGACGAATGCAATGCTGCCTATGATGCGCCGCAAGATGCGCGATGGGCTGCTGGATCTGAATCGCGACTATGGGGCCAAGCTGACCCTGCGGATTTCAGTCGACCACTTTCGCCCCGAACTGCATGACGAAGAGCGTGGCAAAGGCAGCTTTGACAAGACCCTCACGGGGATGGAGTGGCTTCGCGACAATGGATTCAATATCGCAATCGCAGGCCGCACTGTTTGGGGCGACAGCGACGCCGACAGCCGCGCCGGTTATGAAACGTTCTTCAAACAGCATAACTTCGACATCAATGCGCATAATCCGGGTCAGACCGTTCTGTTCCCCGAGATGGACGAAACCGTCGAAGTTCCTGAAATCACGACAGCTTGCTGGGGCATTCTCAACAAAACGCCTGAGGCAGTGATGTGCTCGAATGCGCGAATGGTAGTCAAACGTAAGGGCGCGGATCGCCCTGCTGTTCTGGCCTGTACACTGTTGCCCTATGAACCGGAGTTTGAAATGGGCACGACACTGGCCGAAGCCGAGGCTGACGTGCACCTCAACCACCCGCATTGCGCAAAGTTCTGTGTTTTGGGCGGCGCCAGCTGCTCGGGCTGATCAGTTCAGCTCGGGTGACTTCCAGTACTTCGTGCCTGATGCCCCAGCCGAGACGCGCCAACCTTTTTTGCTAAGCACGAAAAACGACCGCCCATCTGTGAACCTGAGCGTTTCATCCGTGCGCTCTTCACCATACATGGCACCGGATTCCGCTGTGGCGTCATATCCGTGGGCAATGAAACTTTCCAAATCTGACTGCGTTTCAAACAGGATCACAAATTTGGTCTCGAACCCGCCGATACCGATGGCAGCGCCCACGCCGCCGGTTCCCATGTTCATGTAGACGTGCTGACCGGTTTCCTTGTCCACGGCAACACCGCGACCGTATCCGGCGGAAACAGGGAAAACTGAAACTTTGCGGGAATCGAAAACTGCGTAGCCCGCACTGACATCATAAAGCGCCTGAGCTTCAGGATTTTCCGCAAGCAACTGCGCCAATACGTCCGAGGCCATGATATCCAGCTTGGCACGGGTCTCTTCCGGCGTCGCCTCATTGGATAACAGATCAGAGGTGGACGTGATGGTTTCATCGACCGCGTTCGCCCCTTTTTGGATTGTCTGCCCAACTGTTTCTGCCCCGCGCCCGACGGCATCCGCCGTGTTTTCAGCGCCTTTCTTGATTTTATCAAGAACGCCCTCGGCCGAAACGGGCCCGCTAAGGCAAATAGCTGCTACAAACAATAAAACTCTGGGCATTCTGTGTTCCCGCTTGTGACCAATCTTGGTCGCAACGATACCGAATGCGTCGGAAATGTATATGGGTTTGGGTCCGATGCCCCGGGGCGTCAATTCACCCGAAATTCGCCCACTACGTTGCGCCATTCCCCAGGCGCGACCATCTTGCGATGCGTGAACCGCACCGAATGCAGCGGTCCTTCGATCTCGCGCTTCCAGAATTCAATAAAATCGAATAGCTTGGGATGATCTGGCGCAAGGTCGTAATCCTGCCAGATGAATGTATTGAGCACGTGAATATAATCGGGCATGTGGTAAAAAAATTCGGCCGTCGTCAGCCCATACCCCTTGAGCATCAGTTCTGTTTCGCTTTGCTCCATGCGGACCTCCAAAATTGTTACAAGGTCTCTTCAGCATAACACGAAAACCACCTAACCCTTGGTTAACAATATGTTACCCCGATGTTACGCGTGTTTTTTGCACAGATTGCGCTGCTTGCTTGCACCTTATGTGCCGGGTCTGATAAGGTACATCCACAAGATATAGACCCAGCACAATAAACGGGCAGTTTACGTGAGCGATACGCCAGAAATTCCTGAAAACATGGATGAAACCCCGCCCGAGCGCCCTGTTTATGACGGCCCGACGGTGTCAATCGAATCCGAGATGCGCACGTCCTATTTGGACTATGCCATGTCGGTCATCGTATCCCGCGCGATCCCTGATCTGCGCGACGGCTTGAAACCGGTTCACCGGCGCATCCTTTATGCGATGCACGAGACGGGAAATACCCACGACAAGGCGTACCGCAAATCGGCCCGCCCGGTCGGTGATGTGATGGGTAAATACCACCCGCATGGTGACAGCGCGATCTATGATGCGCTGGTGCGGATGGCGCAGGATTTCTCGATGTCGCTGCCTTTGTTGGATGGTCAGGGCAACTTTGGTTCGATGGACGGGGATAATCCTGCAGCCATGCGATATACCGAAGTACGTATGGACAAACCCGCCGCGTCCCTGCTGGCCGACATCGAAAAAGAGACTGTCGATTTTCAGGACAACTACGACGGCAAAGACCGCGAACCAACGGTTCTACCCGCCCGTTTCCCGAACATGCTAGTCAATGGTGCTGGTGGTATCGCCGTCGGTATGGCAACGAACATCCCCCCGCACAACCTTGGCGAAGTTGTTGATGCGACGCTTGCACTCATCGACGATCCGGATCTGACGTCAGAGCAGCTAATCGAATACGTCCCCGGCCCTGACTTTCCGACAGGAGGCGTGATGCTGGGCCGGTCTGGCGCGCGCAAGGCGTATCTGGAAGGCCGTGGCAGCGTCATCATCCGCGCCAAAACCCGCGTCGAAGAGATCCGCAGGGACCGTTATGCCATTGTTGTGGACGAAATTCCCTATCAGGTTAACAAGGCCTCGATGATTGAAAAGATCGCCGAAGCCGTGCGCGAGAAGCGCATCGAAGGCGTTGCCCACGTTCAGGACGAATCCGACCGTAACGGTGTACGCGTCGTAGTCGAGCTGAAACGCGATGCGACCCCCGAGGTGGTGTTGAACCAACTTTATCGTTTCTCGCCAATGCAGACCTCCTTTGGTTGCAACATGCTGGCCCTGAACGGTGGCCGCCCCGAACAGTTGACTCTGCGCCGGTTCCTGACCTCTTTCATCGACTTCCGCGAAGACGTCGTTGCCCGCCGCACCGCTTATGATTTGCGCAAAGCCCGCGAACGCAGCCACATTCTGTGTGGCCTGGCCGTGGCTGTATCGAACGTGGACGAAGTGGTCGCTACCATCCGTTCATCGGCAGACGCTGCGCAAGCGCGTGAAAAGCTGATGACGCGCCGTTGGCCCGCAGCCGAGATTGAAGGTTATCTGCGCCTGATCGACGACCCTCTGTCCAAGATGAACGACGACGGCACGTATAACCTGACCGAAATTCAAGCCCGCGCCATCCTCGACCTGCGCCTGCAGAGGCTTACCCAGATCGGTGTCAAAGAGGTCACGGACGAGCTGGAAGAATTGGCAGGTAAGATCAAGGAATACCTGGATATTCTGTCCTCACGTGAGCGCATCATGTCGATCATCGGCGATGAGTTGCGCGATGTGCGCGAGCAGTTCGCAGTGCCCCGCCGCACCGAAATCGTCGACTGGTCTGGCGACATGGAAGACGAGGACCTGATCGAACGTGAAGACATGGTCGTCACCGTGACTTCAGGCGGTTACATCAAGCGTACTCCGCTGGCCGATTTCCGTGCTCAGAAACGTGGCGGCAAGGGCCTGTCAGGAATGCAAACCAAAGAAGAGGATGTTGTTACCAACCTCTTCGTCGCCAACACCCATACGCAACTGCTGTTCTTCACCACCGAAGGCATGGTCTACAAGCTCAAGACCTGGCGTCTGCCGCAGTCCAGCCGGACTGGCAAAGGCAAGGCGATCGTAAACATCCTGCCGATCCCAACTGGCGTTTCCATCGCGGCGATCATGCCCGTGGACGTGCCGGATGAAGAGTGGGAAAACCTGCAGATCGTCTTTGCCACCAGTGCCGGGGATGTGCGGCGTAACCGCTTGTCGGACTTCACCAATGTCCGCCGCAACGGCAAGATCGCGATGAAGCTGCCCGAGGATGTTGAGCTGGTGAATGCCCGCATTTGCTCGGAAGACGAGGATGTGATGCTGGTCACGAATTCGGGCCGCGCAATCCGGTTCCGCACCACTGATGTCCGCGTCTTTAACTCACGCGAATCCACCGGTGTGCGCGGTATAAGGTTGTCTAATGGCGACCGTGTTGTGTCGATGTCGGTGATCCGTCATTTTGAGGCCACTTCGGACGAGCGCGCCGCCTATCTGAAAATGCGCCGTCTGATGGCCGGCGTCACGGATGATACCGGCAGCGACGAAGACGAAGGCAATGCTGATAGCGTACTTCCACAAGAGCGCTATGCCGAGATGTCGGCGGCCGAGAACTTGATCCTGACGATCACAGCTGGCGGCGCGGGTAAGTTGAGTTCCAGCCATGACTACCCTGTGCGAGGACGCGGCGGTATGGGCGTGGCCGCGATGGACAAGGCAATGCGAGGCGGTGAACTTGTGGCGTCCTTCCCAGTTGATATCGAAGATCAGATCATGCTGGCGACGTCCAAGGGCCAGTCGATCCGTGTCCCGGTCGAAGGGATCTCCTTCCGGTCGCGATCGGCAGGCGGTGTGAAGGTCTTCAACACCGGAAAAGGTGAAGTGGTCGTAAGTGTTGCCTGGATCGCTGATCAAGCTGACGACGACGACGAAGAAGCGTAAATCGCTGATATATAAACTCTTTGAACGCCACACCATTTTGGTGTGGCGTTTTCTTTTAGATCAACAAATCTTCAACGGCCCAAAGACGATCCTGTCCCCAGACACTTTGCCCAGCGACCCGGAAGCTTGGAACACCCCACAACCCAATCTCTTGCAGACGGTCCTGATTGATCTTTACCCGATCTCGCCAACGATCAGAACTCAGGTGCTGCTTCGCATTCTGCCAATCCAAACCGGCGTTTTCGACAATTGTCTGTAGCCCCCTGTCAGTTGCAGCATTCACCCCCTCAGACCAAACAGCGCGTAAAAAGCCTGAACAGAACTCAGGTAACCTGTTTTGTGCCTCGGCATGCTCCAATAAGGCATAGCCACGTTCGACCCCTTTTCCCAATGGATCGCAGATACGTCCAAATGGGATTCCCAATCGCCGCGCCTCGCGCGCGCAATCATGCAGAATGTAGGAAGACTTGGACCGAGGAACCGGCAAGCCGCGCATCAACATCGGGAGCACCGAGCGCAAAACCAGCCGCGCATCATAGTGGCGTGCCAATTCAACAGATCGGTCAAACGCCAGATATGAATAGGGGCTGCGAAATGAAAAGAAGAATTCGATTTTCTGATCTTGAGATTTCTCTTGCTCTATCTGAA
The DNA here is from genome assembly GCF_013032505.1 of Ruegeria atlantica. Taxonomy (GTDB): domain Bacteria; phylum Pseudomonadota; class Alphaproteobacteria; order Rhodobacterales; family Rhodobacteraceae; genus Ruegeria; species Ruegeria atlantica_F. Next base: position 119,751 of record NZ_WQCG01000001.1, on the reverse strand, counting down.
CCGAAGGCATTGAAACCAACGGTGGCGAACTGGCACCCAATCCGGCAAGCTGCAGCCGGTTTTCAAGATAGTGAAGACGATCAATCCCCCAATACCATTCACCTTCGTAATAAAAAGTTCCGCCCATATAGTGACCAAGCTCTGAGAGCTTTTGATCGCCATCCTTCATCAGCGCAGCGGGATTGGGATGATCCGAAGATGGCAAGCCCCCGTTGGGCCACAGCCTCGTGCTGATACCTTGGACATTCTCAACAAAATCTCCAATCCTCAGATCGGCTGCCATTAAATTCTCTGAGGCAGCAATCGCACCCTTGGGCAAAACAGTACACTCCGGCGCGTTGAGGCCAAGCTTTCGAGCCAGCCGTGCCGCATCTTTGATTGAGTTTTGCTGATGTGCTGCTGGATCTGGCACAGCTTCTGCCGGAGGACCTGAAATAAGATGCGGGCAAAGCTCGACATCATACTTGTCTCGAAACCGACGCAAGACCTGTGCGGTGAGGTGACAATAAGGGTCAGAGGCATCATGAAAATAATGGACAACACGCGGGCGGTTCAGGGCCTGGTGTTTTAAGTCCCGCGCGCGCCTGCGCGCCGTCAACAGCGTGTTGCTAGTTAGAATGGATGCCAAATGTGGTTTGACATGCGTTGCAAAGAACAAGGTGGTTCCTTTGGTAAAACCGTTCGAACCACCCTACCTGCATTCAGGTCAAAACCAATGTGCAACACGGTAACTTGACGAAACGTTTCCTGACCTCAGAGGTCGAATAGCGCGCCAAACTTTTGTTCCAAGTAGCCAAGTAACGGATCTGGCCCGGGCTCGATCCCACTTGCGCGCTGAATTGTCTCGCGCGGCGTATAGAACCCACCATGTTGCTGCACGTTTTCGCGCAACCACGTGGTCGCACCAGAGGTGTCCCCGTTGGCCAACTGTGTATCCAGATCTGGCACCGCCGTCCGCAGTGCCTGATATAGGCATCCGGCATAGACATTACCCAATGAATAGGTCGGGAAATAGCCGAACAAACCCACCGACCAGTGCACATCCTGGAGACACCCGTTTGACGGTTTGTCGACGGCATAACCGAAATCTGCCTTGAAACGGTCATTCCAGGCAGTTTCAAGATCGCCGACCTGCAGGTCCCCGGCCATTAGGGCACGTTCAAGATCAAAACGCAGCATGATGTGCAGGTTGTATTGAACCTCATCCGCCTCGGTGCGGATATAGCCGTTGTGGACACCGTTGACCGTCGCATAGAACGCGTCTTCATCCGCAATTCCGAAATCGCCGAACGCGTCTTTCATCTGACCAAACAACCAACCGGTGAAGGATCGTGAGCGGCCCAGTTGGTTTTCGTAAATGCGGCTTTGGCTTTCATGCACACCCATCGACACGCCGCGCCCGAGAGGCGACAATGCATAGGCCGGATCGATCCCTTGTTCGTAGGCGGCATGGCCAACTTCGTGAATCGTTGAATAGAAACAGTTGAAAGGATCGATTTCAGTGGTCCGGGTGGTGATCCTGACATCCTGCCCACTGCCCGAACTGAACGGGTGAACGGCCTTGTCGATGCGACCTGTGTTCAGATCATAGCCAAAGGTAACTGCCAGCTTTTGCGAAAGTCCCATCTGGACCAGTTCGTCGAAACGTCCCGTCAATTCAGCTGATGCTGGTTTGTCCAGAACAGCGGCTCGCAATGCCACCAAACGCGGGCGCATATGGTCAAAGATCTCGGCGATCTGCGATCCGGTCGTGTAAGGCTCATAGTCCTCGACCATCGCGTCATAAATATCGCCACCCTGCGCCAGCGCGGCACCCTCTTCGCGTTTCAGTGCGACGACCTCACTGAGTGCTGGCAGGAATGCAGCGACATCTTCGTCTGCGCGAGCTTGAGCCCAGGTTCCCTGCGCTGCAGAGGTCACGCGCGCGATGGCCGTTGCCAGATCGGCGGGCACCTTGACCGTCCGTTCGTATGACCGACGAATTTCGCGAAGCTGGGCCTGTCCGACCGCGTCCTGCGGGTCAGCGGCGTCCAACCATTCAGCAACACGCGGGTCGGATCGACGCGCGTGCAAGACAGCCTCAATCGCGGCCATCTCCTCGGCCCGTTGCGGCGCGGCTCCGCGAGGCATCACTGTTTCCTGATCCCAGCCCAAGCGTCCCGCAATTTCGCCCAAAGCCGATGTTTCGCGCTGGAAGGCCATCAAATCGTCATAAGCACTCATGGAAATCAGGCTCCGCGCAGAGAGGTTGCTATTGGGTAAGCGGTCAGGAACCGCGCCCGTAGGATCAAGGTCCATACGACGACGGCCATGAACTGGTGGAAGATGGCGATCTGCCATGGGGCCGCGTAGACCACCGTTGCGATACCAATCACAACCTGCAGCGAAAGTGCTGCGAAGGCTGCATTGAAGGCAAAGCGAGTTTGTGGATGAGCGCTGGTGCTGCCACGCCGCCAGACGACGATGCCGAAGATGAACAGCAGATAGCCAGCGCAACGGTGGATGAATTGAACCAGGCCAGGGCTTTCGAAAAAGTTGCGCCACATTGGTTCGAGCATCGTCATATCAGGCGGCAACAACTGCCCACCGATCAGCGGCCAGTCGGTGTAAGACCGTCCGGCGTCGATCCCGGCGACAAGCGCGCCAATGAGTATTTGCAAAAAGGCGAAATGCATCAGACCAGTGGACAACGAGAATAGACGCGCCTCTTTCGCGCGACGTGCCTGCATCAGGTCACGCTCCTCGCGGCCCAGTTCAAAGATGTACCAGGCAAGGAAGCCGAGAATTACAAAGGCCAACCCCAGATGGATGGCAAGGCGATAGCTGGCGACAGCGATCATCCCTTCGCCCTGCGTTACGCCTGAGGCGACCATCCACCAGCCAACAGCACCTTGAACACCGCCCAAAAAGCCCGGAATCAGCAGTTTACCTGTCCACCCGGTCGGAATTTTTCGCGCAATAAGAAAGCCAAAGAAACCAAGCGCCCAGACCAGTCCGATCACGCGGCCCAACTGACGGTGGCCCCATTCCCACCAGTAGATGAATTTAAAATCACCCAGCTCCATCCATTGGTTCTGGATGCGCCATTGATCGATCTGCTTGTATTTGTCGAATTCGGCCTGCCAGTCCGCTTCGTTCATGGGCGGTATAGCCCCGGTAATCGGGCGCCATTCGGTGATCGACAACCCGCTGTCGGTCAGGCGTGTCAGCCCACCCACCGCGATCATAATCACCACCAGCGCAAACAGGATCATCAGCCAGATACGAATGGCTTTACGCGCACCGCCGCGGCCACGATCCAGCATACCCGGTTGAACGGCTTGTTGTTTTTCAGTGTCTGAGACGTCTTCGAAGATGCTGCGCTTACCGCTCATGCTGTCCTCTTGTGCCTTGGATTTCGTCGCAAGCTAGGGTGAAGCGGAACATAGGTCCAGCCTCAGCCCTTGTCTTTCCAGCGGACCATCTGCCGCATGACCCCATGCAGCATCTGCACGTCGGCCCGCGTCATGCGCATCCGCGACCAAAGGTTGCGCAGGTTCGTCTTCATACCTTCGGCCTTTTCAGGCGGGTAAAAGAACCCGGCCTCTTCCAGCCGGTCTTCATAGTGTTCGACCAGTTTCTCGACCTCGATGCCTGTGGCCCAGTCGCCCTTGCCCAGATCTGTGGCCTCATGCACCACATCCCCAGTTTGACGCATCCACTCGTAAGCGGTCAGTAGCACACATTGCCCAAGGTTCAGCGAGGCGTATTCCGGATTTACCGGAACCGAGATGATGGCATTGGCCTTGGCGATATCCTCATTCTCAAGACCGGCGCGTTCGGGGCCGAACAGGACTGCTACCTTTTCACCCGCCGCGACTTTTTCCGCCGCGATCTGCATTGCACGTTCAGGGCTGTAGACCGGCTTGGTCAGCCCACGTTGCCGCGCTGTTGTGGCAAAGACATAAGTGCTGTCGGCCAGCGATCCGGCCAGATCGTCGAATAGTTGCGCCTCATCCAGCAGCCGCCCTGCCCCGCTGGACATCGCCACAGCCTTGGGGTTCGGCCACCCGTCCCGCGGCGCAACAATCCGCATCCGGTCCAGCCCGAAATTCCACATCGCCCGCGCGGCGGCGCCGATGTTTTCACCCATCTGCGGGCGTACAAGCACGAATGAGGGTTGGGATTTATCGCTGGGCATGGCTGTCTCCGAAAGTTCTGCCTGCTCTAATCCGCGCGCAAAGGCAGGGCAAGCCGTCCGCGCCGTCATTTGGGCCTGAAATCGGCATAAAAGTTTGCTTCCCCGCCGCAATCCGCTAAACCGCGCAAAAGACTGAAAGCGAAGGACGCGCCAATGGACACCCCCGAGCAGCCACAGATTTACCTGATCACACCTCCGACCATCGAACTAAGCACCTTCACCAACCGTTTGGCCAGCGTGCTGGACGGGGCCGAGATCGCCTGTATCAGACTGGCGCTGGCTGGTGGCGATGAGGACACGATCGCTCGCGCTGCTGATGCATGCCGCGAGGTTGCCCATGCCCGCGACGTGGCGCTGGTAATTTCGAACCACGTCCTGCTGGCACAGCGGTTGGGGCTGGACGGAGTGCATCTGGACGACGCCGCCCGGTCTGTCCGGGCAGCACGCAAAGAATTAGGGGCCGACGCCATTGTTGGCAGCTTTTGCGGGGCGTCCAGCCATGATGGGATGACCGCGGGTGAGGCTGGTGCGGACTACGTGGCATTCGGCCCGGTCGGCACGTCAACACTGGGTGACGGCACCACTGCCGAGAAAGACCTGTTCCAGTGGTGGTCACAGATGATCGAAGTGCCCGTCGTGGCTGAAGGTGGATTGACGCCAGAGCTGATCGGCGATCTGGCGCCACACACCGATTTCTTTGGTATCGGCGAAGAAATCTGGTCGCAGGATGATCCACTGGCGGCGCTGAAGGGTTTGACCGACGCGATGCGCTGAAACCTGTGAGCGTTAACGCTTGCACCTTCGCCGGGGCTGCGGCATGACGACGACATGACTAAGAACAGCGACATCCTTTGTATCGGCTCGGTTCTTTGGGACGTGATTGGCCGGTCCGCCAGCGCCATGCGGCAGGGCTCGGACGTGCCGGGGCGGATCACCCGCCTGCCCGGCGGCGTGGCCATGAACATCGCCATGACGCTTGTGCGCTTTGGCATGACCCCCACTCTGCTGACTGCCATCGGGCGCGATCCTGAGGGTGATGAGCTGGCAAACGCCTGTTCCCGATTGGGCATGGTGACGGATCACATTTACCGTTCGCAGGATTTGCCGACCGACCGGTACATGGCAGTCGAAGGGGCCAACGGCCTGATCGCAGCCATTGCTGATGCGCATTCGCTTGAGGCCGCGGGTGCCAAAATCCTGCGTCCACTGATGCACGGGCCGCTAGGATACGAAAACGAGCCGTTTGAAGGACCTATCGCGCTGGACGGCAATCTGACACTGAACTTGCTTGAGGAAATCGCACAAAGCCCCGCCTTTGCGCGCGCCGATCTGCGTGTGGCACCGGCCTCGCCCGGTAAAGCCGAACGCTTGCTGCCGTTCCTGAAACATGCGCGTGCTACGCTGTATGTGAACCTCGAAGAAGCCGGCATCCTGTGCCAGCGCGAATTCAAGGATTCCGAAAGCGCCGCCAAAGGCTTGCTGGATCGCGGCGCGCTGCGGGTGTTGGTCACCGACGGCGGAAGCTCGGCCACGGTTGGTAATGCGGATGAAATCCTGACCCAAACACCCCCGTCCGTTCTGGTCACGCGCGTGACCGGCGCAGGCGACACATTCATGGCGGCCCACATCGCCTCAGAATCCGGTGGAGCATCCAGCGCCGAGGCTCTGACCCGCGCCCTGAACGCCGCCGCAACTTACGTATCCGGAGAAACCCCACTGTGATCGACATTCAATATTCCGCCGAGGTCCGCGCCGCCAAGGACGCAGGCCAACCCATCGTCGCGCTGGAAAGCACAATCATCACCCACGGGATGCCCTACCCTCAGAACATCGAGGTTGCCGCACAGGTCGAACAGGACATCCGCGACGCCGGCGCGGTTCCGGCCACAATGGCGGTGATCAAAGGCAAATTGCACGTTGGCCTTGAGGCCGATGAACTGAAGTCGCTGGGTCAGGCGCAGGGCGTCGCCAAACTGTCCCGCGCAGATATGGCGGCCTGCATGGCAACTGGCGGCACCGGAGCGACCACTGTCGCGGCAACGATGATCGCCGCGCATTATGCGGGCATCGATGTATTTGCAACCGGTGGCATCGGCGGTGTCCATCAGGGGGCCGAGACGACCTTTGACATCTCTGCCGATCTTCACGAACTGGCCCAATCCCCAGTGACAGTTGTAGCCGCGGGCGCAAAAGCCATTCTTGATCTGGCAAAAACGCTTGAGGTCCTCGAAACACTAGGCGTACCAGTCATCGCCTATGGGCAGGATGAATTCCCGGCCTTTTGGTCCGCCAAATCCCCGTATGCCGCGCCTCTACGCATGGACAGCGCCGAGGATATCGCCACGGCCCACGCCACGCGCCGCGCGCTTGGCCTGCCCGGCGGCCAATTGGTTGCCAATCCGATCCCGGCCGCAGATCAGATACCGGCCGAAGAACTGGCGCCCATTATTGCGTCAGCTCAGGCCGACGCCGACGCGCACCGGATCAGCGGCAAGGGCGTCACACCGTACCTGCTACAGCGGATTTACGAGCAAACCGAAGGACGTTCGCTAACAGCCAATATTGCCCTGGTTCGCAACAACGCGCGCCTGGCGGCTGGTATCGCACGAGCCCTTTCCGCCTGGACCGATTGACGTAAGCCTATTGTACCACCGCACCCGACTGCTTAACTAACTCGGCAGAAAACCGCTCAGGACCGCAATGAAAACGCCATTTGACGAAGAACCACATCGCCGCCCGGGTTTGTTTTCGCGACTTCGCGCGTCCTTCCTGACGGGTATTGTCGTGATTGCGCCGGTGTGGCTGACCATCTGGCTGATCTGGTCCGTGGTCGGATGGATCGACAGTGCGGTGCTGCCCATTATTCCTCAGCGGTTCCAACCGCAGGAATATGTGGGCATCAACCTGCGCGGTGTCGGCGTTGTCATATTCTTGATCTTCACCGTCATCGTCGGCTGGATAGCCAAAGGCATTCTGGGCCGATCTCTGATCCATTTCGCCGAAAGCCTTGTCAGCCGGATGCCTGTCGTCCGCTCGGTCTATTCAGGGATCAAGCAGATCTCGGAGACTGTGTTCGCTCAAACCGAACGGTCGTTCGAAAAAGCCTGCCTGATCCAATACCCACGCCGAGGCATCTGGGCGATTGGTTTTGTTTCCACCGCAGCAAAAGGCGAAGTCAGTCAACGGGCGGAAACGGGGGGTGAATTGCTGGGCGTTTTCGTCCCGACCACGCCAAACCCAACCTCGGGTTTCCTGTTGTTCTTCCCTGCCGAAGACGTGATCCTGTTGGATATGACTATCGAAGATGCAGCAAAGTTGGTGATTTCTGCGGGCCTTGTTTATCCCAACGGCAAAGACCCGACGCAACCGCCCGACTGATCAGCCAAACATCTCTGGCAGGTTGACCGTGCTGCGTGCGCCGAGGTCATCCTTGTTTTCCGACAAGAACTTATCCGCGGCGGCGCGCCCGGCAGCTTTCAGCTTGTGCAGGATAACAGGGTTTGGAACCGTCTTTGTCGCCACAGATAGTTCATTCATCAACTCATCATCCGCGATCATATGCACGAGAACCCGGTTCATCTCCCCTGCCTTCAGCTTACCTTCAGTTAACAGGCGCTGAACAAAGCTGATCGCCCGCAGCTCGCGAAACAGGGATGAGTTGAAGCTGATTTCGTTGATACGGTTCTGGATCTGCTGTGGCGTCTTCGGTATATCTTCCCGCTCTAGCGGATTGATGTTCACGATCACCACGTCGTCGGGAAGGTCGTTGTTGAACAAGGGATACAGCGCAGGATTGCCGGTATAGCCCCCGTCCCAATAAGCTTCGGTCCGACCAGACTTAGGGTCGAAAATCTCGACCGCCTGAAACAGGTTCGGCAAACAGGCCGACGCAAGGATGGCATCCGTCGAAATCTCATCCCCGGTAAACACCCGGATCTTGCCGCTTCGTACACAGGTCGCGCAGACAAACAACTGAGGGCCCTGATTTGTGCAGATCTCATCAAAGTTGAAACGATCCACGACCGGTTTCAGAGGATTGCGATAAAACGGACCGTAGGCATAAGGTGATACCAATCGAGACCAGGCATCGCCCACCGAAAAAGGCAGTGAATACTCCATCGACTGGGCAATCTGCGCGGGCTCCAGCGCCTGCATCCAGTTGGCAAGGCGCATATCACCTACCGCACCCATCCGCGCCCACAACCCGTCCAGACAGGCGCGCGCGCCATCGCGCCCGTTGTGGACCATTCCTGACTTGAAGGCAGCGCCGTTCAGCGCACCGGCCGAGGTCCCGGTGATAGCGGCAACCTCGATGTCCTCTTCGTCTAGAAGCCTGTCGAGAACACCCCAGGTAAAGGCACCATGCGCGCCACCACCCTGCAAAGCCAGATTGATCCGTTTCAACTTGCTAACCCTTCACCTTTTCCCCAATACCAAAGGGTACGAGGGCAGCGCCCCCGTGAAACCTCACAACGCCGTCCAGCCACCATCGACCGAGATCGTCGTACCCGTGATCTGCGCAGCTGCATCCGAGCAGAGGAAAATCGCGGTACCGCCCAGTTGTTCAACCGTCGCGAATTCCTTCGAAGGTTGCCGCTCAAGCATGACATTCTTGATCACGTCTTCACGGCTCATGTCGTATTCTTTCATTGTGTCCGGGATTTGGGCCTCGACCAATGGCGTCAGAACGTAACCCGGGCAGATCGCATTGCAGGTGATCGGTTCCTGCGCCGTTTCCAGCGCCACGGTCTTAGTCATGCCAACCACCCCATGCTTGGCCGCGACATAAGCCGCCTTGAACGGAGACGCCGTCAGACCATGGGCCGACGCGATGTTCACAATACGCCCCCACCCAGCATTGCGCATCATTGGCAACGCAGCGGCCATCGTGTGAAAGGTCGAGTTCATGTTGATCGCAATGATCGCGTCCCATTTTTCAACCGGAAACTGATCAACAGGCGCGACGTGCTGGATACCCGCGTTGTTCACCAGAATGTCGCATGCCCCCGCTTGCTCGACCAGCGCGCGGCATTCCTCACCTTTGGACATGTCCGCCTTGATGTAGCGTGCACTGGTACCGGTCTGCTGCGAGATCTCGGCAGCCAGGGCGTGATCTTCGTCGCGGTCTGTAAAGGAATTCAGCACTACGTTGGCCCCGGCCTTTGCCAACTCGCGCGCGACGCCCAAACCGATCCCCGAATTCGATCCAGTAATGATGGCTGTTTTTCCCGAAAGGCTCATGGCCGAACTCCCACAAAATCCACTTTGGCGACACACTGCCATGCTGCACGTGCAAAGAAAACGGGGAAACATCCGGGCTGCGCATCCAAGGTGTAATGCGCACAAAAAAACGCCCGCACGAAGCGGGCGTTAAGTTATTGAGGCAGGTTTCATACAGGCAAGAAACCTATCGAGCAGTGCATCCTTTATAAGCAATTCCGCGCCTTCGTCCAAGCTAAAAGTTTGAAAATAAGAAAAATCATCGCTACGGTGAATCCCAACAAAATAAGGCCAGAGCAGGATTGTTTCCAAAATGAGCCCCGATTTTCTCCGCCCCGTTCGTCCATTGATTGCGGGAATCACCGTGCTTTTGAGCACTTCAATTGCTCATGCAGAATCGGCCCATGGCATAGCTATGTATGGTGACCCGGCCCTACCACCGGATTTTGTGTCCCTGCCCTATGCAAATCCGGACGCACCCAAAGGTGGCAAAGTCGTTTTCGGAAATACGGGCGGCTATAACAGTTTGAACCCGTTCGTGCAAAAAGGCAGCTCGCCCTGGCAGTTGCGATTTTGGACCCATGAGAGCTTGATGGGCCGGTCCTGGGACGAACCTTTCACTCTTTACGGGCTATTAGCCGAATCGGTTGAGACTGCACCGGACCGGTCTTGGGTCGAATTCACCCTGCGCGAGAATGCCGAATTCTCGGACGGTACGCCGGTAACTGTCGATGATGTCATCTGGTCGTATGAGACGTTGGGCACTGAGGGTCACCTGCGTTATCGCGGACTATGGGGCAAGATCGACAGCATTGAACAGACTGGCCCCCGCTCGGTGCGTATCACCTTTAACGAAGCTGACCGCGAGCTTGCCCTGATCGCCGGCCTGCGCCCGATCCTGCAGAAGGCTCAGTGGGAGGGCAAAGATTTCGCCAATGCCGGACTCCATGACATTCCGGTCGGCACAGGCCCCTATGTTGTCGACGGCTATGAGGCCGGACGATACGTGACCCTGAAACGGAACCCGGACTATTGGGGCGCCGATATCCCCTTTCGGCGTGGCACGATGAACCTGGATGAAATGCGGATCGAGTTTTACGGCGACGGCACTGTTCTGTTTGAGGCGTTTAAAGCCGGAGAACTTACCGCGGTGCGTGAATTCAATGCCGACAAATGGGCAAATCAGTACAGTTTCCCGGCCGTCCAGCGTGGGGATGTCGTCAAGACCGAGATCCCCCACGGCAAGCCTTCGGGCATGACCGGATTTGTAATGAACACACGCAAGGCGCCATTTGACGACTGGCGTGTTCGCGAAGCGCTGACACTGGCGTTCAATTTCGAATTCATCAACGACACGATTACCGGCAATGCACAGCCGCGTATCACATCCTACTTCTCGGGCTCGGATCTAGCAATGCAGCCCGGACCAGCAGAAGGGCGTGTGGAAGAACTTTTATTGGCGTTCAAAGACGACCTGCCCCCCGGAACGCTTGAGGGCTATACCCTGCCGGAAAGCGATGGATCGGCCCGCAACCGATCCAACATCCGCGCGGCCACCAAACTGCTGGCCGAAGCAGGATGGACCATTCAAGACGGTGTGCTGCGCAACGCGAACGGCGATGCTTTTACCCTGACTGTACTCCTGCAACAGGGCGACACCGAAAGCGAAACGGCAACAGAGATCTATTCTCGCGCGCTGGAACGCCTTGGTATTCAGGTGAATACCGAACAGGTCGACAGTGCCCAGTTCACAAGCCGTACGTCCGAGCTGGATTTCGATATGACCTATTTCCGTCGTGCGTTATCCCTGTCGCCCGGCAACGAACAGCGCCTGTACTGGGGCAGCGAAAACGCTGACACTCCAGGAACACGGAACCTTATGGGTGTGGCCTCGCCCGCCGTGGACGGAATGATTGACGCCATGCTGGCCTCGGAAAGTCATGAGGATTTCGTCGCTGCAACGCGAGCGCTTGATCGTGTTCTGACCGCTGGGCGGTATGTCATTCCGATATGGAATTTCGATGTGGGCCGGATCGCACACGCCAAGGAACTCAGGCAGCCGGAAAGCTTGCCCATCTACGGCGACGGACCAGAGTACATGCCACAGGTTTGGTGGTACGAAGAGTAGCTGGCCGTGCGATTTGCCCACAAAGCGTCGGCGGAAATCGGCACACTGTGAACAATCACCTCATATTGCGTGTCAAAATTTCATGTTGGCGACATGTTGTAGCCGACCCTACGTCAAGTGTTCACATAAAAAACTCACACAAAAAGCTTTACTGAACGGCCTTTAGCGATATAGCTTGTACATATATTGCAGTATACTGCGCGAACTGATTATTGCTTTGAATTTCAAAACGTAACTCTTCGTAAGGTACGCTGCACATCAAATCTACGGACCGGCCTCCACTCACTCAAAAATCAGGTCCGTCTGCCCGTTGCGGAATGGCTGCAACGGGCACTTTCTCCCCCCTCAAAAAAGCAACCATCACCCGATCCCAGGTGCGACATTTTGTCATGCCCGAACGCACCAACTGCGTTCGTAGGCTGAGTCACAGGGCGAGCGGTTTTGAAACCATTAAAACGGAAAGCTGTCTAATGTTGAAATGGACCGATCTGACGCAAGACCTGGACGCTATGTATACGCGCGCCAAACGGAGATTTCCGAACCTGCGGGATCAGGACATGGTGCGGTTAAGCCAAGACCGCAAACGTTTCGAGGCGTACCTGGCCGAACGCCATCAACTGACTATGAACGAAGCCCACGAAGAGCTTGAGGATTTTTTGTTCACAGAAGGATTGAATCGCGAATTCAGCCGGTCGTTAAGTAAGTGATGTCACCCACAGGATCATTGCATCTTCGTCGCTGACCGAGATTACATTGTGACCCATGCTCCCGTCGTAGTAGGCGCTGTCGCCGCGGCGCATCTCGACTGGTTCATAAAACTCGGTGTAAAGGCGCACGACCCCCGTCAGCACATACAAAAACTCTTCGCCATCGTGACGAACCCAGCCGTCGAACTCATCCATTGACCGCGCGCGTACGCGGGCCCGATAAGGCAGCATTTGCTTTTTTGTCAGGGTTTCGGCCAGAAGTTCATGCTCGTAAGTGGTTGTGGGATGCGCAGACCCTTCGCCCATGCGCGTCACGGCCATCCGGCCAATCACCTGATCCCGCTGCGGCGGCGTAAACAACTGCGGCACCGAGATCTCCAGACCAGTCGCCAGCTTTTTCAGCGCGTCATAGGTGGGCGACATCTGACCGTTCTCAATTTTACTGAGCGTTGACCGCGCCAGCCCAGCCTGGGTTGCCGCTTGTTCCAACGTCCACTTTCGTGCTTTGCGCAATTCGCGCACGCGCGCGCCGAGGTCCAGTGGTTCAACTTCCGTATGTTCGCCCGAGTCCCGGGCAATACGGATCAGAGATGTCTGGTCTTGGGTGCTCATGCGTCATTCTATAGGCCCAGCCCGTCGCGCTTGCAACGCACCAGTGGTCGCGCTAGCCAGTTGCCATGCTTTCAATATTCGATCAGGGGCCGCCCCCGGCCTGCCCGTCCCCGTTCAATCTGGCTGCGCATGTGTTGCGCTATGCGGATACGCTTTCGGACAAAACCGCACTGTCTGTGGTCGGTGCCGCAGACGCCAGGAATTGGACGTATGGGACGTTGCAGCAGGCTATTCTGGGCACGGGCACAGGTTTGCTGAATGCCGGTCTGAAGCCCGGTGATATCGCATTGATGCGTCTTGGGAACACGGTCGACTTCCCGATTGCCTATCTGGGGGCAATTGCCGTTGGGATTGTCCCGGTCCCCACATCATCGCAACTGACTGAACCAGAAACAGCACGCATGATCGAAGATCTTAAACCCGCTGCAATCCTGCGCGACTCGCAAGTTGCGTGCGCCGCCCACCCGGTTCAGATCAACCTGTCCGACTTGACCAAAATGCGCGACCTGCCTGCGGCCGAGTATCAAATGGGTGACCCGGAGCGGATGGCCTACGTTGTCTATACATCTGGCACGTCGGGAAAACCGAGGGCCGTAGCCCACGCCCACCGCGCCATCTGGGCACGCCAGATGATGGTAGATGGCTGGTACGGTCTGCGTAAGAGTGATCGTTTGTGCCACGCGGGGGCCTTCAACTGGACATATACTCTGGGTACGGGGTTGATGGACCCGTGGACAATCGGCGCGACTGCCTTGATCCCCGAACCGGGCACCGAACTGGCCGACTTGCCCGGGCTGCTGCGTCACCATCAGGCGACAATTTTTGCTGCCGCTCCCGGCGTGTTCAGAAAGGTACTGGGCATGCAGAATAACCTGCACCTGCCGGACCTGCGACATGGGTTGTGCGCCGGCGAAAAGTTGTCGCGCCATCTGCACGAACAATGGACACAGGAAACTGGCACCGAGCTGTATGAGGCGTATGGGATGTCCGAGTGCTCGACCTTCATTTCCTCCAGCCCGACCCATCCGGCGCGCGGCGATGCGTTGGGGCAACCTCAGCCCGGACGCCGCGTCGCGATCCTGGGGACTGATGGGCCGGTAATGCAGGGACAAGAGGGTACGATTGCCGTGCACAAATCCGACCCCGGCCTGATGCTCACCTACCTAAACGCCCCGGACGAGGCCGAAGCCAGAATGCAGGGCGACTGGTTCCTGACCGGCGATCAGGGGGCCATGGCCGTGGACGGACAAATCACTTACCTAGGCCGGGATGACGACATGATGAACGCGGGCGGCTATAGAGTGTCGCCGGTTGAAGTTGAGGCCGCTCTGTCCAGATACTCCGGCATTGCGCAGGTTGGGGCCGCTGCCATCGAAGTCAAACAGGACACATTTGTGATAGCGGCCTTTTATACAGGGCCAGAAGAACTGGACGAAAACGCCCTGCGCACCTATGTCGAGGCAAACCTGGCGCGTTACAAGCAACCGCGCGCTTTCATCCATCTGGCCGAACTGCCAACTGGCGGAAACGGCAAACTTCTGCGCCGGGCGCTGCCGGCCTACTTCAAGGCGACCAACGAATGACCCAGACCGTCAAGCTTGATATCATGTCCGATCCGATCTGCCCATGGTGCTATATCGGCAAGACCCATCTGGACAAGGCGCTGGCCGCAATCCCCGACCACCCTTTCGTTATCGAATGGCATCCCTTTCAGCTGAACCCTGACATGCCGGACGCGGGCATGGACCGCCGCGAGTACCTTGAACGCAAGTTTGGCGGCAAGGAAGGTGCCGTGCGCGCCTATGCTCCGGTCGTCGAACATGCCGAGAATGCAGGCCTGAAGATCGATTTCGAAGGCATGGAACGCACGCCCAACACTCTGGACGCCCATCGCCTGATCCACTGGGCCGGAATCGAGGGTAAGCAGAACGCAGTGGTCGATGCACTGTTTGACGCCTATTTCGTGCAGGCCCGCGATATCGGCGATCACGAGGTTCTGGCGGATATTGCCGACAATGCCGGAATGGACGCAGCGGTCGTTCTGAAACTGCTGAAATCCGACGCCGACCGCGAGGATATCAGCAACCGCGACAGCCATTCACGGCAGATGGGTGTGAGTTCGGTTCCGACCTTCATTGTCGCCAATCAGCATGCCGTCCCCGGGGCGCAACCCCCTGAAATGTGGGAAAAAGTAATTGCTGAAATCATGTCTCAACTTGAGGCTTCTCCTGCAAATTAGCACAGACCCCTGTGCAAATTGACACCTAGCGTCAGCTGATTTGCCGTGATAGCGCGAACAAGTCAGGAGGGCGCTATGGCCAATCGCATGTCACGGGGTGAGTTCGTAGCACTTGTCGCAATGATGTTTGCGACGATCGCGTTTTCGATTGATTCCATGCTGCCTGCGCTGCCAAAGATCGGTGAGCAGCTTAGCCCCGACGACATTAACAAAGCCCAGTTGATCCTGACCTCGTTTGTGTTGGGTATGGGGATAGGCACGTTTTTCACCGGTCCGCTGTCCGACGCCTTTGGCCGTAAGCCCGTGATCTACGTCGGATCGGCGTTGTACATCATCGCAGCAGCGGCTGCTTGGGCCAGCTCCTCGCTCGAGGTGTTGCTGGTCGCTCGTATCTTCCAGGGGATCGGATGTGCTGCCCCACGAGTGGTGGCCATGGCGATTATCCGTGACCTGTATTCAGGTCGTGAGATGGCGCGGATCGTGTCGATTGCCATGATGATCTTCACCCTAGTTCCGGCAATTGCGCCGATGCTGGGCGCCGGAGTGATCGCTTTGACTGGATGGCGGGGCATCTTTGCCTCATTCATCCTGTTTTCACTTATTACCATCGTCTGGATGGGTCTGCGCCTTCCGGAACCTCTGTCGATCGAGAACCGTCGCCCGCTGCGCCTGCCCCTGATGCTGGACGCCGCCCGTCAGATGCTCACGCACCCAACCGTTCGATTGTCGATCATGGTACAAACGCTGTGCCTTGGGATGCTGTTCACCATGTTAACGATGGTTCAGCCGGTCTATGACATCGTTCACGACAGCGCTGACAGCTTTCCGTTTTGGTTCGGCGTTGTGGCATTGATGGCCGGGTCAGCCAGCCTGTTGAACGCAGCGCTTGTTATAAAATTGGGCATGCGACGGATCGTAACGTGGTCGTTGGGGGCTCAGGTCATCTTTACCACCGCCGTCATTGTTCTAAACGCAACAGACCTTTCCCCGACGATGTCCTTTGCGGTTTTTGTCAGCTGGCAAACCGCCGTCTTCTTCATGGCGGGCATGACCATGGGCAATCTGAACGCCATCGCGATGGAGCCGATGGGCCATATCGCGGGCATGGCAGCCTCGGTGATTGGGGCGATCTCGACCGTATTTGCAGCCGCCATTGCAGCCCCTATCGGGCAACTGTTCGACGGTTCCATCATTCCTTTGGCCGTAGGTATCCTGACCATGAGCATCCTGGGCTTCGGCCTGATGCTGCACATGGGGCGGATCGAAAACAGGCTGCCCGCCTGATCTGTGCAGGGACTGAAATTCAGGTTAACCTCTGCTCAATGTGAGTGGAGATTTTCTGTGAGCGAATATTACAATCTTGGCGCATATTCCTACCCGATAACAACCGCCTCACCGGACGCGCAGCTTTGGTTCGACCGGGGATTGAACTGGACCTACGGCTATAATCACGACGAAGCGGTCGTGTGCTTTCAGCGCGCGCTTGAATACGACCCAGACTGTGCGATGGCCCACTGGGGCGTGGCCTACGCGGCGGGGCCAAACTACAACCTGCCATGGAACCTCTTGGATGACCGTGGGCAGCGAAAGGCGCTGGCGCTGGCCTTTGATGCCACGCAGAAAGCCGTGGCTCTGATCGATAACTGCACATCGGTTGAACAGGCCCTGATCCGCGCCCTGCCCGCGCGGTATCCTCAACGCGATCCCGTCGACGACATGCACACCTGGGACCACGACTTTGCCGATGCGATGCGGGCGGCGTTTGGCGAGCAGCCTGACCACCTTGATCTGCGCACTATATATGTCGAGGCGTTGCTCAACCTGACTCCTTGGCAGATGTGGAACTTGAGAACCGGTGAGCCCGCTGAAGGCGCAGCCACGTTGGAGGCGCAAAAAGCCCTGGAAGACGCAATGTCCGACGATCCGGCAGCCATGTCGCACCCGGGCTTGCTGCATCTCTATGTTCATCTGATGGAGATGTCGCCGACACCAGAAAAGGCGCTGAAGGCTGGGGATGTCCTGCGCACACTGGTTCCAGATGCAGGGCACCTGGTGCACATGCCCCCCCATATCGATGTCCTGTGCGGGCATTATCAGAACGTCGTCCATTGGAACGAAAAGGCGACCGAGGCCGATCTGAAGTATTATGAGCGCGAAGGCGCGTTCAATATCTACACAGGCTATCGCCAGCACGACTATCACTTTGCTATCTATGGCGCGCTGTTTCTTGGCCAGATGGAACCTGCCCTGCGCGCCAATCAGGGCATATGGGACACCACGCCGGAAGAGATGTTGCGCACCGAAAGCCCGCCCATGGCGGATTTCTTCGAAAGCTACATGTCGATGGGGCCGCATATCCTGATCCGATTTGGTCGGTGGGAAGAGGCAAAAGCCCTTTCCCTGCCTGAGGACCAGGACCTCTACCGCACCGTCACCGCGACCACCCATTACGCCCGTGCAATCGCTTTTGCCGCCACAGATCAGGTCGCCGAGGCCGAAGCCGAAGAGAAGCTATTCCTCGCCGCCAAAGATCGGGTGCCGGAAACTCGCCTGCTGCACAACAACCGCATGATCGACCTGTTGGAAATTGCCCGCGAAATGCTGCGCGGAGAGATTGAGTATCGCAAAGGGAATTATGACGCAGCCTACGGCCATCTGCGCCGCTCGGTCGAACTGGACGACACACTGCCCTACGACGAACCCTGGGGCTGGATGCAACCCACCCGTCACGCGCTCGGGGCGCTGTTGTTTGAACAAGGTCACGTGGCTGAGGCCGAAGTGGTTTACCGCGAAGATCTGGGGCTTGGTGGCACCCTCAGCCGTGCTTCAATCCACCCTGATAACGTCTGGAGCCTGAAAGGTCTGCATGATTGTCTGAAGGCCCGCGGCGAGACCGTCGAAATCAAACTGATCAAACAGCGATTGGATATTGCACTGGCGCGCGCTGATCGGGCCGTCGGAGCCTCGTGTTTCTGCGCTCAGGCCGCGATGGAGGCAGCCGAATGACCCGCGCATTGCTGCTATTGCTTCTGGCCGGCAGCCCGGCCCTTGCCGACCGTCAGTCCTTTCCGCCAGTCGACGAGGCAGAACGCGATCCCACTTTAGTGGCTTTTCGGGACAGCCTGTCGGCAAGCGTGGCGGCTCGGGACACCAAAGCAGTGATCGCGGCCGTTTGCCCGGATATCTACCTGAGCCATGGCGGGTCTGGTGGGCCCGAAGAGTTTCTCGAATACCTCGACCCGGCAACCGGTGACGCTCAAGAAGACCAGAACCGCGAAACTTATTGGAACGACTTGGAAACCACCCTGTCCCAGCCGGGCTATTTTGACGACGAGGGCGAATTCTGGATGCCACATCAATGGCAGATCACCCTCCCCGCGTCTCTGGATCCATTTGTGACCTACTTCGTCACGGGTCAGAATGTGACCCTTCGGCAAGCCGCCGAGCCGGGCGCACCTGTACTGAACCAAATCAGCCATGAGATCGTCATCATCACAAACTATCGCGACGACACCGACTATCAGCCTGTCATGCTGACCGACGGTACACGCGGATTCATGCACCGTGATTTTCTGTGGCCCATGACCGGCCACCGCGCCGCGTTCGTGAAATCGGACACAGGCGACTGGCAGTTATGCACTTTTGTCAGCGGAGACTAGGCTTTCGCTTTTTTCTTCTTTTCAGCCAGATCACGGGCGATTGCGAATGCGCCTTTGATCTTGTCGCTGTCCTTCTTCCAGTCGCGCCTTACAACAATCTTGTTGTCCTTGACCTTGGCTAGTCCGCGCTGGTTCTGAATGAATTCAACCAGCCCCTGAGGCGAAGCAAACTTATCGTTGTGGAATTGTATCGTCGCCCCTTTGGGTCCGCCATCCAACTTGGCAATTCCTGCTCGTTTGCACATCGCCTTGATACGCACGACCAGCATCAGCGTGTTAACCTCTTTCGGTAGCGTCCCGAAACGGTCAATCAATTCAGCGGCAAAGCCTTCCAATTCGACCTTGGTCGAAAGCGACGACAAGCGACGATAGAGGCCCAAACGCACATCCAGATCGGGCACGTAGTCTTCGGGGATCAGAACCGGTACGCCCAGATTGATCTGCGGCGCCCATTGGTCATCGGCATCGGACAGCCCCTCCATCTCGCCTGCTTTGATCTTGGCGATCGCCTCTTCCAGCATGGATTGATAAAGCTCATAGCCGACGTCGCGCATCTGGCCGGATTGTTCCTCACCCAGAAGGTTGCCCGCACCCCGAATATCGAGATCCTGCGAAGCCAGCGTGAAGCCTGCTCCGAGTGTATCGAGTGACCCCAACACACGCAGACGCTTTTCGGCAGTGGCGGTTAGCTTCTGGCGCGGCTTGGTAGTCAAATACGCATAAGCGCGGGTTTTAGAGCGACCCACTCGGCCGCGGATCTGATAAAGCTGAGCCAGGCCGAACATATCTGCCCGGTGCACGACCATCGTGTTGGCGGTTGGAATATCCAGCCCGCTTTCCACAATCGTGGTTGCCAGAAGCACGTCGTACTTGCCGTCATAAAAGGCGTTCATCCGGTCGTCGAGTTCACCCGCCGCCATTTGCCCATGCGCCACCATATAGGTCAGCTCGGGCAGTTGTTCTTTCAGGAATTCCTCAATCTCTGGAAGGTCCGAGATGCGCGGGACAACATAGAAACTCTGTCCGCCTCGATAATGTTCACGCAGCAGCGCCTCGCGAATGGTAACCGCGTCGAATTCGCTGACATACGTGCGAATGGCAAGACGATCGATGGGCGGCGTGCCGATAATCGACAGATCGCGCACGCCGGTCAGCGACAGCTGCAGCGTCCGTGGGATCGGCGTGGCGGTCAGGGTCAAAACATGAATGTCGCTGCGCAGCTGTTTCAGGCGCTCCTTGTGACCTACGCCAAAATGCTGTTCTTCGTCGATGATCAACAGGCCCAGATTGTTGAACCGGATACCTTTGGCCAGCAAGGCATGTGTGCCGATAACAATATCCACGGTCCCGCGCGCCAGACCATCGCGGGTCTGCTGAGCTTCTTTCGCGGACACAAACCGTGACAACTGCCGAACCTCAAGCGGGAAGCCACGGAACCGTTCCTTGAAGCTGGCTGCATGCTGACGGGCCAGCAAGGTTGTCGGTGCGATCACGGCCACCTGGACGCCGGACATCGCAGCGACAAAGGCCGCGCGCATGGCAACCTCGGTTTTGCCAAAGCCCACGTCACCACAGATCAACCGATCCATAGGCGCACCGGAATGCATATCTTCCATCACTTCGGAAATCGCGCGCAGCTGGTCGTCGGTTTCCTGATATGGAAAGCGGGCGCTGAACTCCTCCCACGCGTGTGGGGGCGGATCCATGACCGGAGCTTTGCGCAAGGCTCGCTCAGCGGCGATGCGGATCAGCTTATCCGCCATTTCGCGGATGCGCTCTTTCAGCTTGGCTTTCTTTGCCTGCCATGCGCCGCCGCCCAGACGATCCAGCAAACCTTCATCATGGCCATATTTCGAAAGCAGTTCGATGTTTTCGACCGGCAAATACAGCTTGGACTGTTCTGCATATTCCAACAGCAGGCATTCATGCGCGGCACCGGCGGCCGTGACCACTTCCATCCCCATGTAACGCCCGATCCCGTGATCGACGTGAACCACCAGATCGCCAGGGGACAGTGATTGGGTTTCGGTCAGGAAATTCTCGGCCTTGCGACGTTTCTTGGGTTGACGGATCAGGCGATCACCCAACACGTCCTGCTCGGCGATCACAGTCATACCGGGCGTTTCAAACCCGTGCTCCAGCGCCCAGACCGCCAAATGCAGCCCGCGTTTGCCAATCCGCGTTCCATCGGTGACAGGGATGGCTTCGGCCAGGCCTTCATCCTCGATCAAGCCGGTCAGGCGTTCGCGCGCGCCCTCGGAATACGACGCAATCAAGACAGGCCCCTTGGCCATCTTGTCGGTGATATGGCTTGCCAAAGCGCCAAACAGACTGATGCTTTCCTGTTGCCGCTCCGGTGCAAAGTTGCGCCCGATACGGCCGCCTGTGTCGATCACACCAGGGCCGCTGGCCTGAGGCAGCGGGCTGAACTGCATCACCCGCCTGTCCCCGACCGCCTGCTCCCACGCGGCATCGTCCAGATAGAGCAGTCCGGGCGGCGTTGGCTTATACACCGTGTCCATGCGCGAGCGATTTTCCAACGCCAGACGCCGCGTTTCATATTGATCGGCAATCGTGTCCCAGCGGGCCAGCCGTGCCGGCGTCACCTGATCATCCACGGTGATCGTTGCATCCGGCAGATAATCGAACAGGGTTTCCAGCTTTTCGTGGAAAAAGGGCAGCCAGTGTTCGATGCCCTGGTGCTTGCGGCCAGCGCTAATCGCCTCGTACAGCGGATCGTCGGTGCCTGCCGCGCCAAACTCGATACGATAGTTCTGGCGGAACCGTGTAATGGCAGCCTCATCCAGAATGACCTCGGACACCGGGGCCAATTCGACCATGTCCAGCTTCTCGGTTGTGCGCTGCGAGACCGGGTCAAATCGGCGCGCGCCATCCAGCACGTCACCGAACAGATCCAGACGCACGGGGCCGGATTCACCCGGTGGATAGATGTCGATAATGCCGCCTCGAATGGCATAGTCGCCGGGTTCCATCACCGTGGGGCTTTGGGTAAATCCCATTCGAACGAGGAATTTCCGCAATGCCGTTTCATCAACGCGATGGTTCACGCGGGCGGTAAATGCCGCCTCGCGCAACACATCACGCGCGGGCACCCGCTGGGTTGCTGCATTCAACGTGGTCAGCAGGACAAACCGGTCCGGCATCTGATGCACCAGTGCTGCCAAAGTCGCCACGCGTGCGGCCGCAATATCAGCATTGGGTGATACCCTATCATAGGGCAAGCAGTCCCACCCGGGAAACACGAAGACCGGCATGTCCGGCGCAAAGAAGGCCAATGCGGCGCGCATCGCCTCCATCCGTTTGTCATCACGCGCGACATGACAGACCGGCCCGCCAACGCGCGCGATTTCATTCAGAACAAGCTGCGCGTCAAACCCTTCAGGAGCGCCGCCAACCGTCACATGGTTCGGAGCCGTCATCGCCTTGCCTTTCTGATTTTCATCCCCCGAGAACACCGATCGAGACGTTCTGGTACATACCCCAAAGTGAAGTAATGACAATTGAGATCATGCCAATGATCTGGGTGTAAATCCGGCAGCGTACAAGGATCTTCGATATGCTCTCAAGCACCGGTTCGGTGACCTGCAGTTTTCGCGCGGCGCGTATATTGATCAGCGTCACCAAACACAAAGGAAACAGCAACAGAAACACGGCCTGGGCGAATTCTACCCCATAATAGAAACCAAGCATCGCGAGCCCGGTAAACAAAAAGCAGCTCAAAGCAAGAATAATCAGCCCTGACATGTCAACGATGTACAGCAACCTGTTCCCGTTGATCCTAACGATATCCAGCAGGTCTTGCTCGGATTGTCCTCCAACACGGCGCGCACGCACTAGCAGATCGAAGGGAACCCCCATCGCCCAGTGGCTGGCCGAGGACCAAAGCACCGCCAAGGCAATCCAATACCACAGATTCGAAAAGCTGCGCATGTCGATGAGTTCGAAAATCGAAGAGTGCAAATCCACGCATCAGCCCTTTGTTCATTGTCTCTGGGGCGTTCTTGGTGCAGCGCGTCCAATGTTACCCTTGAGACCACCGGGAATTCATGCCACCCAATGCACGATTATTCAAGGAGAGCGCGACATGAAACCGACTATCGCCCCCTACCCCCAGACACGATTTCGCAGAGCGCGCCAATCCGACGCCATTCGCGGGCTGGTGCGGGAAAACGCGCTGACCACCGACGATCTGATCTGGCCAGTTTTTGTGCGCGATGGTGAAGGTATCGAAGAACCCGTACCTTCGATGCCCGGCGTTGTCCGTCGTTCGGTTGACCTTATCGCCAAGGCCGCAGTCGAGGCCCAGGCGTTGGGCATCCCGGCGATCTGCATCTTTCCCTACACCGATACCAGCCTGAAAACCGAAGACTGTGCCGAGGCGTGGAACGCAGACAACCTGTCGAACCGGGCGATCCGGGCGATCAAGACAGCGGCTCCGGATATTGCTGTGATGACCGACGTTGCTCTAGACCCATATAACATCAACGGCCATGACGGTTATGTCGTCGACGGCGAGATCGTAAATGATCAGACCGTTGAAGCGCTGGTCAAGATGACGCTGGCGCAGGCTGAGGCCGGGGCCGACATCATTGGCCCTTCGGACATGATGGATGGTCGTATTGGTGCGATGCGTCGCGCGCTTGAGGGTGCCGGGCACCACAATGTGATGATCCTCAGCTATGCAGCCAAATATGCCAGCGCATTCTATGGCCCCTTCCGCGATGCAGTAGGCGCGTCGGGTGCGCTGACCGGAGATAAGAAGACCTACCAGATGGACCCGGCCAATTCGAACGAGGCACTACGCCTGATCGAACGAGATCTGACCGAAGGTGCCGACATGGTAATGATCAAGCCCGGGATGCCATATCTGGATATCTGTCGCCGCGTGAAAGACACGTTTGGCGCGCCCACTTACGCCTATCAGGTGTCCGGTGAATACGCGATGGTACAGGCTGCGGCGCAGAACGGCTGGATTGATGGCGAAAAAGTCATGCTGGAAAGCTTACTAGCCTTCAAGCGCGCGGGTTGCGACGGAATCCTGACATACTTTGCACCACAGGTCGCGCGCGTTCTACAGGGCTAAATCCCCGGGCGCTCGCGACTTTTCGCCTATTGTGAAGGCTGTTGGATCAGCTTTCCCGTGACACACGGACGCAATCGGCGTATTCTTGCACACAAGATCGGGAACACCCGACACTTCAGGCAGTTAACACAGAGAAAAAACATGAGCAGTTCCAACTCTCCCCGACTAAACCGTCGTGGCTTTGCGCTTGGCATGGCCGGTCTTACGCTGACCGCAGCATGCGGAAACGGTGTAGGCAATTCAAACGCGGCCCAGATCGACGCCCGTGTGAACGTGACGCTGAACGAAATGTTCAACAAGTACCCCAACACAGTCGAGATCGCCAACAAAGCCGACGGCATGCTGGTGATGCCACTGATCACCGAGGCCGGGTTCATCTTTGGCGGAGCATATGGCCAGGGCGCGCTGCGCATTAACGGTGCAACGGTCGACTATTACTCGGCCGTATCTGGCAGCGCCGGCCTGCAGATCGGCGCGCAGCAATATGCGCATGTGCTGTTTTTCATGACGCAGGACGCGTTGGATGACTTCCGCCGTTCCAGCGGTTGGACCGCAGGGGCGGATATCGGCTACGTCGTCGACGCCACCGGTGACTCGCTTTCAACCGACACGAACCAATTGCGCAAACCCGTACTTGCCGCTGTTTTCGGGCAGGCTGGTCTGAAATTCGGCGCCACCGTCGAAGGCACCAAATACACGCGCATCATCCCCTGAATCCGAATACCACGACCCCTTTGCAGCAAACCCCGGCACATGTTCAAACCACGTGCCGGGGTTTTTCGTTTCAACATCTTAACCCGACGTTCGCGCGCCGTTCCTCTTTCGGTTGCCCCGGCCTTCCAGTAGTGTTCAGCCAATAATTTCTTACGGGGATGTGGGGCGTTCATGGGTCTTGTCTTTCGCTGGCTGGTTCGGATTGCTACGGGTCTGGTCCTGCTGGCCGTCGCGGCTGTAGGCCTTGTCTACTTTCTCGCCAGCCAGTCACTGCCGGACTATGACCAGACCGTCGACGTTGCCGGGCTGCGTGGGCCTGTCGAGATCGTGCGCGACACTGCCAACGTTCCGCATATTCTGGCCGAAAACGACCCTGACGTATTCTTTGGCCTTGGCTACGCCCATGCACAGGATCGTCTGTGGCAAATGACCGTGATGCGCCGCACGGCGCAGGGGCGCCTCTCTGAAGTCTTCGGCAGGCGCACCGTAAGCATAGACAAACTCTTGCGCCGTTTTGACCTCTACAGCCTGGCCCACCGCTCGGTCGAAGTGCAGGACGATTACACCAAAGCCGCGCTGCGCGCCTATTCCGCCGGCGTCAACGCCCGTCTGGAAGAGATCAACGAAAACGCATTGGGACGCGGTGCACCGGAAATGTTCCTATTCAACGCGCCCGTTTCGCCGTGGCAACCCGGTGACAGTATTGCCATCATCAAACTGATGAGCCTGCAACTGTCCGGGCATTTGAAAGACGAGGTTCTGCGCGCCCGCACGTCCCTTATGCTGAACGATCCCAATCGCCTGTCCGACATCTTGCCGGATGTGCCGGGTCCGGGGATCGCTGCGCTGCCGGAATACGCGGCTCTCTTCCCGGGATTGCCGCGCTATGCAGAAGGCACGCCAATGCCCGACACTCCTCTGTCGCCCTTCCCCAAACGCGGTTTGGCCGGGGCGTCGAACGCGTGGTCCGCCGCACCTTCGCGTTCCGCGATCGGAGGTACCCTGCTTGCCAATGACCCGCATCTGGGCCTGACCGCACCTGGTATTTGGTATCTGGCACGGCTCGAACTTGCCAAGGGCGGCGTCATCGGCGCGACCATTCCGGGCGTTCCCGCGATCATGACAGGCCGCAGCGACCGGTTGGGCTGGGGACTGACCTCGTCCTACCTGGACGATCAGGATGTTCATATCGAGCAGTTGAACCCGGAAAACCCAGAAGAATACCTGTCGCCCGACGGTTTTAAACAATTCCGGTCCCGCCCCTCGATCATCGAGATCAAGGATGAACCCCCTGTCACCCTGACCCTGCGCTGGACTGAAAACGGACCCGTTTTACCCGGCAGTCATTATGATCTGGAAACGATCACTCCACCTGGTCATGTCGCGTCATTGTCTTGGACGGCACTCAGTCCGCGCGATACGTCGATGACAGCGTCGATGGCTTTGATGAATGCGGACAGCGTGCGTGAAGCGATTGATGTGGCCGAGCTGTTCATAGCACCCTCGCAAAACCTGTCGCTGGTCGACAAGGATACGATCGGCATGAAGCTGATCGGCGCGATGCCCAAGCGCGACCTGCGAAACCAAAGCCGTGGCCGTATCCCGACGCCCGGCTGGCTGGCTGAAAACCTTTGGCAGGGACGTTTGCCCTATGCGAACAACCCCGAATTCGTGGCCCCCGCCGGGGGAATACTGGGCAACACGAACAACAAAATCATCGACCGCCCCTTTCCCAACCACGTTTCATACGAATGGGGTGACACCCAAAGGGTGCACCGTTGGGAGCGCCTGATGCAATCGCGCGAAGTTCACACTCGCGACAGCTTTATTGAGGCACAACTTGACACGGTCAGCTTTACAGCCCGATCCCTTCTGCCACTGATCGGCGCAGACCTTTGGTTTACCGGTGCATCCGCCCCCGAAGGCACACCTGAACGCCAGCGTCAGGTCGCGCTGGCCCTGCTGGCTGAATGGAACGGTGAGATGAATGAACACCTGCCCGAGCCGCTTATCTATGCCGCATGGTTGCGCGCATTGCAGATCCGCTTGATCTCGGACGAGTTGGGGCCGCTGGCTGCTGAATACAAACATGTTGAGCCGCTATTCATCGAACGGGTCTACCGCGATATTGACGGTGCCTCGGTCTGGTGCGACGTGCGCCAGAGCGCGCCTGTGGAAACATGTACCGACATGGCCCGGCTGGCGCTGGACGACGCGCTGATCTGGATCAGCGAAAAATATGGTGGCTCGTTGGAATCGCTGCGCTGGGGCGATGCCCATCAGGCCACGCATGATCACCCGGTTCTGGGCACGGTTCCGGTTCTGCGGTTCTTCGTCAATATTCGCCAATCCACCAGCGGCGGCGACAATACCCTGCTGCGGGGTCGGACATCGGGCGAAGGCCCCGACCCTTTCCAGAATGTGCACGGTGCGGGCTATCGTGGTGTCTATGATTTCGCCGATCCCAACAGCTCAGTCTTTATCACGGCCACGGGACAGTCGGGACATTTCCTGTCGCGGTACTACGACGATCAGGCCCAGCTTTGGCGGCGAGGCGAATATATCCCGATGTCGCTTGATATGGATCTTGCCCGTGCCGCAGCGGTCGGTGTTACCAACCTGATCCCGCGCTGATTTCCACCGCTTCGGCAGGACCTTGCCCCTTTTTCAACCCGCCGTGGACGCGCACCGGTGTTTTCGCCTACGATCTGTTGGCCGACTATTTGGAACTGGGGGTACGGATGGCCAGTATTCGGGATACACTGAACAATCTCGCACGCGACTACGCAATCGCATGGAGTTCGGGTGACCCAGAGGCGGTCGCCAGCTTTTACGCACCCGACGGGCAGATTACGATCAACCGGGGTGAACCAACCGTCGGCCGGGCCGCTGTGGCCGAGATGGCGCGCGGGTTCTATGCCGACTTCCCGGACCTGGAGGTTCGCTGCGACATGCTTCGCTGGGCCGGAACGCACGCCATTTTCGTCTGGACGCTAGAAGGTCATCATTCTGAAACCGGCAACCACGTCGTCACACGTGGCTGGGAAGAATGGGAACTGACCGCCGACAACAAGGTGCAATCGTCGCTGGGCTGGTTCGATGCCGAAGACTATCAGCGCCAGATAGACGGTCGCTAGCCGACAATCCCCCTATCCAAGCGTAATTTGATAATCACGAGGGATACCTTCGGTCACTTTGAACCAGGTCGAGGTCTTGGTGCGTGCCTGATGCGCGTCAAATGCAGCCTGACTTTCAAAAACTTCGCTCACGTTGAACCGGCCCGGAATATCGGCGTCTTCTGTCACGTCGAACGAAATACACCCTGACTCGGCCAGCGTAAGGGAAATGTGGTCCGGCAATGCATCCCGCACCTGCGCGATCCGGTCGGCTGGCACCAAAATATGACCGGTCAGCATAACCTTAGATTCCGTCATGATAACCTCGCTGATTGATCAAAGCGCGGCGTACTGCGCCGCCTGTTTGTCAGTCCACAGGACGGTGATCTGAAACCCATCATCGGTCTGCTCTTCGGATCGAATGACATCCTGACGGAACAACCACGCGCGCTTGTCGCCCTCGGCAAAGCCCAGCGACAGGACTGTCTCGTGACGTACACCCTGCAATTTGACGGCAATCTCGGCCAGAAGCGGTTCGAGGCCTTCACCGGTCACAGCAGAAATGGCAAAGATCGACGGATCGCGGTCGGCGCGAGCAAAAGTGGCCTCGCGTTCATCATCGTTCAGCAGATCGATCTTGTTCCAGACCTCAAGCCGGGGCCGTTCGTCATCAACGCCCAACGAGGTCAGAATGGTTTCGACATCCTGCGCCTGTGCTTCGGTTTCCTCATGGCTGATATCGCGCACATGCACGACGATATCTGCGCCCAGCACCTCTTCGAGCGTGGCGCGAAAGGCGGCCACAAGTTCGGTCGGCAGGTTCGAGATGAAACCCACCGTGTCTGACAAGATCACCTCGGGGCCATCAGGCAATTCGACCCGCCGCATGGTCGGGTCCAACGTGGCAAACAGCATGTCCTTGGCCATCACCTCGGCCCCGGTCAGACGGTTGAACAGTGTCGATTTACCGGCGTTCGTATATCCCACAAGGGCGACAATCGGATACGGTACCTTGGCGCGCGCCGCACGATGCAGGGTTCGTGTCTTGATCACCTTCTGCAATTGACGTCGCAGACGCACAAGCTGATCGTCAATAGCCCGGCGGTCAGCCTCAATCTGCGTTTCACCCGGGCCGCCGACAAAGCCCAATCCGCCCCGCTGCCGTTCAAGGTGCGTCCAGGCGCGGACCAAACGCGTCCGTTGATAGCTGAGCGCAGCCATTTCGACCTGCAAGACACCTTCACGGGTGCGCGCACGATCGCTAAAAATCTCAAGAATCAAGCCGGTGCGATCGAGGATCTTGACCTTCCATGCCTTTTCCAGATTGCGCTGTTGGACTGGCGTCACGGGGCCATCAATCAGCACCAATTCGACTTCGGCGTCATGAAACTGTTCGCCAAGTTCTTCGATCTTGCCGCTACCGAACAACAGCCCCGGTTGAGCGCGCTGAAGGCGCACGATATCGGAACCGATCACATCCAGATCGGGCAAAGCGGCAGCCAAAGCCACCGCTTCTTCCAGCGCCGGTTCAGGAACACGGCGCTGTTCATCTGATTTGATTTCCGGATGCAGCACCCAAGCCCGGGTGCGCGTCCTGTCATGTTCCATCAAGAGGCGTCTTCGCCCTCATACAGGCTGATCGGCTGCGACGGCATGATCGTCGAAATCGCGTGTTTGTAGACCAGCTGCGACTGTCCGTCGCGGCGCAACAATACGCAGAAATTGTCGAACCAGGTGATGACACCCTGCAATTTCACACCGTTGATCAGGAAAATTGTGACCGGGACCTTTGCTTTCCGTACATTGTTCAGGAACGCGTCCTGCAGATTCTGTCTGTCCGAAGCCATATTTTTATAATCTCGCCATTGTTCTTGCTACGCGCTGCGGACCAACGCGCTCCCTCTGGCAGAGTATGGAGTGGAGTTAACCGATATTCCAGATGAAAAATAAGGAGTCAGCAAAGGTGAGGATTCTTAGTCTCGCCAGAGGGTTGGCGTAATCAGCGCAATGATCGCCAATGTTTCCAGTCGTCCGATCACCATTGCCGCGCACATAGTCAGCTTTGCGCCCCACGGCAAATCGACCAGACGGATGGGGACATCGGTGGCCAGTTCGATCAATGGCCCGGTCGTGCTGAGCGCAGCAACACTAAGGACCATGGCCTGTTCAAACCCCGATCCCATCGCAGCCAGCAACAAATTGAACAGCGCAGCGGTCAGGGCGAACATCATCAGGAAGATCCAGGCAATAAAGGCCCCGTCACTTTGAATGCGCCGGTTACCGCCTCCAAGACCGCTGACAGATGAGGGGTAGATCAACCGATCAATCTCGCGCGCGCCGTTTAGATACAAGGCAAAGACCCGCAACAGTTTTACCCCGCCCGCGGTCGTTGCCACCCCCCCACCGATCAGTGCGAGGCCCATCAGGATCAGCCCAGGGGTGCCCAGACCAGACAATTGCTGCGCATCGTTCCAGTTAGCGCTTTCAAACCCGGCGGTAGTCAGGAATGCGAGCGCCGTAAAAATCATGCCCCAGATCACGCCAAGCGCCTGAAGCGGTTCCAACTGATTGCCGATCTCAAGCACCCCGGCCCAGACGCGCGCAAACAACAACACCGCGACAAAACACACGATCATTAGTCCAATGCGGAATTCTGGGTCTTTGTCCAACCGGGAATAGCCTGTGGTCGCCGTGTCGGTGGAAAAGGTCAACCGCGATAAGGCGAAGAACAGGAAGAGAAACATGATCGCCTCGCCCGTTATTCCAGCTTGCGCGCCCTCCAGCCCGCCGACCGGAGAAATCCCAGACGTGGCCATTGTCGACATCGCGTGACACACAGCTGTCAGACCGTTTTCGCCCGCGATCATCAGAAGGATACATATGACTGCGGTCAGACCGGCATAAACTGGTGTCAACGTTCGCGTTACGCGGATCAGACGACCACGCGGATCAACCTCTTCGCTTTGCGCCACGCCCGAAACGGGTCGACCGGGCTGACCGCGCGCCGTAATCTCGAACCCGCCCAGTGACAGAGGGGCCAGGATAGCAGCCGCTGCAATCCACATCAGCAAACCACCCATCCAACCGACCAAAGCGCGCCACAGGTGCAGCGGTGCAGTCAGGCGATCGGGGTCCGGAAACAGATCCGCTCCGGTCGTGGTTACGGCGCTGACCATATCGAAATACGCGTTCAAAAAAGTGGTCGTACCCAAGGCATCATGCAGCGGAATTGCCAGAAACAGCGGCAAAACCGTAAAACAGCCCAGCAAAACGGCCAGTTGCCCCAGCGTCCCACGTCGCGGCACGCGGTTTGATGCAGCCACAGCGATTGTGGACACCACGAACAGCCCCAACAAACCGGAATAGAAAAATGAACGGGAGGTATCATGATCGTCCAGCGCCAGCGCATATACCGCCGGAACCCACATCGACAGTGCTGCGATTCCCCAGATCAAAAGAAACAGCGGCAACCGCTGTATCAATGTGATCTGTTGTCTCCGAGCGCGCGCCATCAGAAGAAATCGATTGAAACCTGCATCAGGCGTTCGACCTCGGGCACGTCTTTGGCCATGGCAAAGATCGCCACCACATCCTTTTCATCAATCCGCAAGCTGCCGGTCGGACGTAAAAGCTCATCACCCTTTCGGACAGCGCCGACCAAAACACCTTCGGGAAAATCAATGTCTCGCAGCTTTTGCCCCGCCATTGGCGAGGTCGACAGCACCTCGGCCTCGATCACTTCGGCCTCGGCATCACCGATGGAATAAACCTGCCGCACCCGCCCGTGACGAATATGGCGCAGGATCGAGCTGACTGTGGTCGCACGCGGGTTGATATAAGCGTCGATCCCCAGCGGTCCCATCAGGGCTACCATGCTGGGATCGTTGATCAGCGCAATCGCCAAAGCGCATCCTTCAGCCTTGGCTCGGACAGCCGCCAGCATGTTGGCACGGTCGTCATCCGTCACCGCCAACATCGCGTCCGCGCGTTCGATCCCGGCCTCGCGCAGCAATGCGGCATCAAGCCCGTCGCCATTCAGGACAATCGTCCGTTCCAGCGTTTCGGCTGCTATTTCAGCGCTTTGGCGATCACGCTCGATCACCTTGGCACGCACACGGCTTTCACGTTCTTCCAGCGTTCGGGCAACTTCCAGACCGACATTTCCGCCGCCCACAATTACCACGCGGTCCTGCTTTTTGTGGGTCTTGCCGAAAACCTCCATCGTGCGGTCCACGTCTTTGACATTGGTAAAGACATAGCATTCGTCGCCGACAAACAGCTGATCTTCGGATTCGGGCGCAAACAGCGTTCCATCCCGCCGAACACCGACGACGATTGAGCTGAGCGTGGAAAACAGGTCCGTGAGTTGGCGCAACGGGGTGTTTACGATGGGACAGTCTTCGTCGATGCGAATACCCAACAACTGCGCCTGCCCGTCCATGAACATTTCGGTATCAAAAGCCGACGGTGCCGACAGGCGGCGCATGGCGGCGGCTGCGACTTCACGCTCGGGGCTGATCACCACGTCAATTGGCAGGTGGTCGCGGCGAAACAGGTCCGAGTGGATCGCTTGCAGATAGGATTTCGCACGTAGACGCGCGATCTTGCGTTGGATGGAAAAGATCGAGTGTGCCATCTGACAGGTGACCATGTTCACCTCGTCCGAATGGGTTGCTGCGATGATCATATCTGCGTCACGCGCGCCTGCACGCTCAAGCACGTCAGGATAGCTTGCGAACCCAGCAATCCCCTGAACATCCAACGTTTCCGTTGCCCGGCGCACCAGATCGGGATTGTTGTCCACCACCGTTACGTCATTCAGTTCGCCCGACAAGTGCCGTGCGATCTGCCAGCCGACCTGACCGGCACCGCATATGATGACCTTCATGTTTCTGGCCCTTCTGCCTGAAATCCTTGAATGACAGATGCCCCCATAGCGGTCAATTGAATTGTCATTTAGACAAAGCTGGGGCAAGATAACCCTATGAAATCAGTACTTCACCTGCTTCTTCCACTGACTGTCTTGTCCGCATGCAGCGGCCCGTTATCGTTATACTATCGCGAGGGGGAAAGCGTATCGCGCGCGCAGTCCGAGACCACGCAATGTCAGGTTCAGGCCGTAAATCAGGTTCCCGTCGCCAATCAAGTGCGCCAAAGCCCGCCCACATATTGGCCGGGGCGCACCTATTGCGATGGCCGGGGACATTGCTATCGCTCGCCCGGTTGGTGGCAACCCGGGCAGGTTTACACAGTCGATGTCAACGAGGGTCTGCGCAATCAGGTCGAGGCACAGTGCATGGCGAAAAAGGGCTATCGCCCGGTCAGCCTGCCGCCCTGCAAGCAAAGCGTAAAGTCACAGGTTCCCCAAGCCCGCACTACGAAACTGCCGCCGCTGGGAACCCAATCCTGCTATGTGAAATTCGACGACGGCTCGTTTCAGATCATCAACCCAGGTCAGGCAGGGTAAAGCCCCGGCGGATCACTCCGCCGGTTCTGGTTCGTCGATTTGTGCCACCCGCGCCCCGGACTTGTTCGAGGTCACAACACCAAGCGATTTCAGCTTGCGATGCAGCGCACTGCGTTCCATGCCCACAAAGCTGGCGGTCCGGCTGATATTGCCGCCAAAGCGGTTTATCTGGGTCAGCAGGTACTCACGCTCGAATGCCTCACGCGCTTCGCGCAGCGGCAGCGTTGCAAGTGCACCTGACAAAACCACGCGGCCCGAGTCGTCGGTTTTTTCTTCTTCGGTCGGCAATTCACGCGCTTCGATCGGACCTGTTCCGTCCCCCAGGATCAAGACGCGCTCGATCAGGTTCTTCAACTGACGCACATTGCCGGGCCAGGTCATAGTCTGCAACAACGCCACAGCCTCTTCCGAAATCTCCCGAATTGGCAAGCCTTGGGATTCGTTGCACATTTCGATAAAATGCTGTGCCAGAACCGGAATATCCTCGCGCCGATCCTCCATCGAAGGCACCGCGATCGGAACAACGTTCAGTCGATGATACAGCTCTTCGCGGAACCGGTCGGCTTCAATCTCGGCCTCCAGATCGCGGTTTGTCGACGATATGACCCTAAGATCCACACGGACCTTGTCAGACCCACCTACCCTTTGAAATTGCTGGTCGACCAGAACCCGCAGAATCTTGGACTGCGTCCCCAAAGGCATGTCTGCCACTTCGTCAAAATAGATCACGCCACCATGGGCTTCTTCCAGCAAACCGGATTCGATTCCGCGTTCGGATGACTCGCGTCCAAACAACACTTCCTCGACGCGCTCGGGTTCGATCCCGGCGCAGTTGACGGTGACGAATGGCGCATTGGCGCGATTTGAATGGGCGTGAATATACCGCGCGGCAATTTCTTTACCCGATCCGGCCGGGCCGCTCAGCATCACGCGGCCATTTGACTTGGTGACCTTGTCCAGCTGGCTTTGC
This sequence comes from Ruegeria atlantica, assembly GCF_013032505.1. Taxonomy (GTDB): domain Bacteria; phylum Pseudomonadota; class Alphaproteobacteria; order Rhodobacterales; family Rhodobacteraceae; genus Ruegeria; species Ruegeria atlantica_F. Next base: position 85,635 of record NZ_WQCG01000001.1, on the reverse strand, counting down.
ATTGCCCGAAACGATGCGGATTTGCCGATCATATCCGAGTTGGTGACCTCGCGACGCTTGAGCGAGGCGTTCTCGCGACGCAAGCGCGAGGTTTCCATGGCGCGGCGTATCACCACCATCAACTGGTCGATGTTAAACGGCTTTTCAATAAAGTCATAAGCGCCCTGCTTAATAGCCGCCACGGCAATCTCAATGTTGCCGTGGCCAGAAATGATCACCACCGGCACATCGGGATTGTCCCGTTTGACCGCTTTCAGGATATCAATCCCGTCCATCCGGCTATCCTTCAGCCAGATATCAAGGATCAAAAGACCCGGCGGTTCGGAATTGATCGACGACATACACTCGTCAGAGTTTGCCGCCAGTCGGGTTGAATAGCCTTCGTCCTCCAGAATGTCGGACACCAGCTCGCGAATATCGCGTTCGTCATCTACGATCAGAATGTCGCTCATCTTTGGCCTGCTTTCAGTTTGTTAGTATGAATTGCCTGCTTTTGTGGCGCTGCAGTTTGGGAAAATTTGCCCCCCGGCAAACGGATCATGGCCATCGCACCGAAATGGTCCTGTCCGTCAAATACGGGCGCATCCTCAAGAGTCAGCGCTCCGCCGTGTTCTTCTATTATTTTCTTGACGATAGGCAGGCCCAAACCCGTACCCTCGTCGCGCGTGGTGACATAAGGTTCAAACAACCGTGCCCGATCTTCGGGCAGCCCTATGCCATTGTCCGCAATTGTAATGACCGTACCCGCGTCATCGTTGGAAATGCCCACCTTAATCTGGGGTTTCAGGGTTTCCGGCGGGCCTTTTTTCTTCAACGTTTCAATTGCTTCTCCCGCGTTCTTTATCAAGTTCGTCAACGCTTGATTCAACATAGTCGCGTCCACATCGGCCAGGATAGGCTGCTCTGGCAGGGTCGCGTCAATCTGCACATCTGGCTGTCCGGCCTGCTGCAATAAAACGGCTTCTCGGACCAAGCCAACGATATCTTCCTCACGCCGATCCGGCTCTGGCATCCGCGCAAACTTCGAGAATTCATCCACGATACGCCGCAAATCGTTGGTCTGCCGCACAATCACATCGGTCATTGAAACTAGGCTGTCGCAATCTTCTTCGTCCAGTTTACGAGAGAACTTGCGCTTGATCCGCTCTGCACTGAGTTGGATGGGCGTCAAAGGATTCTTTATCTCATGCGCAATTCGGCGGGCCACATCACCCCAAGCCGCCATACGCTGCGCGCTGACCAGATCTGTCACGTCATCGAAGGCTACCACGTACCCTTCCAAACCGCCATCTTCGCCGCGCCGGATCGCCATCCGAACCAGCAGGTTTTCCAGTCTTCCCTTTCGCGTGACCTTGATCTCGCCCTGCACAGCTTCCTGACCGCTGTCTTTCAGACTTTCGAATAGGGGAAGAAATTCGGGAACTGCGATGCCGATGGCCAAGTGTTCCTCGCCGCGAGACCAATCCAAAAGACGTTCTGCCGAGCGGTTCACAAAGGTGACACATCCATCCGAGTCGACGCCAACCACGCCTGAAGTCACCGAACTGAGCACGGAATCGAACAGGCGGCGGCGGCGCTCGATCTGTCGTGTGTTTTCCAGCAACGTGTCACGCTGCCCTTTAAGTTGTCGCGTCATCTGATTGAAATAACGGCCTAACATTGCGATCTCGTCATCGCTGGCTTCTTCGATGACCTGAACGCTGAGGTCCCCGGCTCCGACTCTTTGCGCAGCGGTGGTTAAACGGCCAACCGGGCGCGACAGCCGTTCGGCGAACCACATGCCCAACGACATTGCGGCAAGGATCAGGATGACCGCAAAGCCCAGGTACAAAAGCCCGAACTCGAAAAGAACCCGCCCCCTTTCGCTTTCAAGCTGTTGGTAGAATTGAACCGTTTCCTTGGTGTCATCCAGCAGTTTCAACAGTTCGCCATCTACTTCGCGGCTAACATACAGGTAACGGTCCAGATAAGCCTGCAACGGCACTAGCGCGCGGAATTCATTGTTTTGCCAATCGGCGATGATCATCAGGCCATTGTCGGTGGCCTCGACCATCTGCTCAGGCGTCGGCGGCTCATAGTTGAACAGATAGGACCGGTCGCCGCGGGATTTGATTTCGCCACTGCCATCAATGACATAGGCCTCGCGCAGGCCTCTCTGAATCTGCGATTGACCCTGAGCCAAAACCTCGCGCAATTCGGCGTCCGAGATGTAGAAATCCACCGTGCGCGCATTGTCGAGGAAGCGGGAAAGAACGACTGCGTCCTGCGTCAGACCGCTGCGATGCTCAAGCTCATAGGCTTCTGCGGCCGACAGGGATGATCCGACAACTTGACGGACCCGGTCCGAGAACCAGCCCTCAAGCCCGATATTCACCGTCAGGCCGGCAAAGATCGCGACGGTCACCGTCGGCACAAGGGCCAGCAAGGTGAACGCACCAATCAGCCGCAAGTGCAGACGAGAACCAGCAGATTTTGCCCGGCGCGCAGCGATCAGACTGAATACCTGCCCCAACACCAGCGCTGCGACGACCAGCACATAAACCAGATCGGCCAGCAGAATCAGCCGTAGTGTCGGCGCCGCGGACCCCAAATCGAACGGGCCGATGACCAGATAGGTAGCCAACGCCAAAAGCGGCCCCAAAAGGACTAGCCCCAAGGTGCTAAAATTGCGCAGTTTTCGGGATTTCCGCCACCGATCAATCGATAGGATCAGCCCGCTCTGTGCTCGGGTTGCCACCGTCTGCCCTCATCCTGATGTGCCGCTTTCGCGGCTTACCGCCATATCTCGTGGTCCTTGCCGGGCCTGTACCCGGATGCCACGCTTTGTGTGGCGATATTACATCAGTTTGCGTCTGCGTGTCACCTGAATATCGAGATCAGTGATTTTTTTGCGCAGCGTATTCCTGTTGATCCCCAACAAATCCGCACATTTCGCCTGATTTCCGCCAGTTGCGTCCAACGCCTGTTCGATCAAGGGGGCCTCAACTTCGCGCAAGATACGTTGATATAGGCCGGGAGGCGGCAATAAATTGCCGTGCAGATCGAAGTAGCGGCGCAAATGACGAGCCACAGAGGCCGATAATTTTTCCCTTTCTCCGTCGCCCAGAATCGGTTCCGCTTCGGGTTGGCTGCCAAGAACCATCTCAACCTCGGATTTCGAGATTTCTTCGGCTCTGCTGGTCAGGCTCAGACGCCGGATCGCGTTTTCCAACTGTCGAACGTTGCCGGGCCAGGAATACCGCCGCACCATTTCCACTGCTTCTGCGCTGAGCCAGCGCTTTGTGCCATGTTCCCGCTCTTCGCGCGCAAGAAAGTGATCGGCCAATAGTGTTATATCGTCGACGCGCTCGCGCAGCGCTGGCACATGAATTGTCGCCCCGCACAGCCGATAGTAAAGATCCTGACGCACGCGCCCACTTTCCATTGCTTCGGTCAGGTTCGACTGGCTGGTCGCCATGAACCGCGGAAGATGGTCACCGGGTGTGTCCATCATTCGGACAATGCGCGCCTGAACCTCATCCTCGATATCGGCAATCTCATCAATCAGCAGAGTGCCACCGCGCACCCGGGCCATTATGCGCGCAGGTCCTTCAAGATCACGCAAGTCACCGGCGGTTGCAGTGACAAAGGGCAACGTTCGACGATCCGAAAAATCGTGAATAGCCCGTGAAATTAATGACTTACCGGTCCCACTTTCACCAGAAATCATCACCGACAGATCGGTGTTCATCACCCGCGCCACAAGGCGATACAGTGCCTGCATGCCCGGAGTGCGCCCGACTAGCGGCAATTCTTCAGGGCGTTCATCAACAGGTACGATCGCATCCGCCTGAATGCGCTGCTTTTGCTCCAGCGCACGTGCAGTCCGCTTCATCAAATCAGGCAAATCAAAGGGCTTCGGCAGATAGTCATACGCATCTGCCTCGGCCGCCTGAATCGCCGTCATAATCGTGTTCTGCGCCGAGATCACAATGACCGGAAGCCCCGGACGGTCCTGCGCGATCTTGGGCAGCATCTCGAGCCCGTTACCATCCGGCATGACTACGTCCGAAATAACGACATCCCCTTTGCCCTCGCCGACCCAGCGCATCAGAGTTGTCAGCGAGGATGTCGCATGCACCTTGCACCCGGCCCGTGTCAGCGCCTGAGTCAGTACGGTTCGGATTGTGCGATCGTCGTCTGCGACCAGTACTGTGCCATCCATCGGGTGCTCTCCTTACTTATTCTGCGCAGCTGTGCGTCTCAGGTTTCGTCGCGCGGTGCGCGCCTGAGCGACAGTCGAAATACGGTGTGTCCGGGAACCGACTCGGCCAATATCCAGCCGTCGTGGTCCGAGATGATTTTGCTGACCAGCGCCAGTCCAAGGCCGGTGCCGTTTTCCTTGCCCGACACGAACGGATCGAAAATGTCGCTGCGGATCTTGTCCGGTAGTCCTGGGCCGTCATCGATGATTTCGATCTGCAGCGGCAAGGAATGCCCCGACCCGTCGCTGCGACGCAGGCGGAACGAGTGTTCGAAGTATGTCCGCAGACGAATGGTGCCACCTTTGGGAGACGCCTCGGATGCATTCTTGAGCAGGTTCAGCACCACCTGCAAAAGTTGATCCGGGTCACCATAGGCCAGCGGCAACGAAGGGTCGTAATCCTCGATAATCGTCATATGCGCGCCAAAACCCAACAGTGCTGACCGCCGCGCGCGGTCCAGAACGTCATGAATATTGACCGGCTTAAAGTCCGGCTGGGTCAGGTTGCCAAACTGTTCGACCTGCTCTAACAACTTCACAATACGGCGGCTTTCGGCAACGATAAGGTCTGTAAGTTCAATATCTTCCTGATTGATATTCATGCTAAGCAGCTGCGCGGCCCCGGTAATCCCTGCCAGCGGGTTCTTGATTTCATGCGCAAGCATCTCGGCCATGCCAATCGCGGATTGGGCAGCCGACTTTACGGTGTTGCCCCGTGTCATCCGTCCAGCCAGTTCACGCGGGGACATGGTCATGATCATTGAACCAGGATGCCCAAGCAGCGGTGCAATTTGCAAAGCGCACTGCAACGGAGCCCGATTGCCCGATCCCACATCCACATCATTCACGAACAGCGGAGTGCCCTGTTGGCGCGCGCGCAAAAACGCCTCTTCCAGTGGGGCATCCACAGCAATCTGGTCCCAAACCGGGTGACCGATGACAGCATTGCGGGATGCGTTCAGAAACCCTTCTCCGGCGGAATTCACATCCGCAATCCGGTCATCTGCATCAATAATGAAGGCCGGAACTGGAAGGGAGGTCCAGATGCTCTGATCCGAGGTCATGCTGCCGCCTCCGCGTCACTAGTCAGGGCATCCCTCAACAGGTGCAGTACCTCGGCTGTATCCCGCGAAGTTAACACCGCCCGGCGCAATGTGGCCGGGGTGCCGGCCTCATCCATGTACCAGCCCAAATGTTTGCGCGCCACGCGCAGACCCAGATCAGTGCCGTAAAAGGCCAGCATCGCCTCATAGTGGCCGCGCACCATGCCAATCAAGTCTGCATTGGCAGGAACGACCGGCGCTGGCGCGCCATACAAATCGTGGCAGATCTGGGCCAGCAACCACGGCTTGCCCTGCGCTCCGCGCCCGACCATGACACCATCGGCACCTGACTGGTCCAAAGCCGTGCGCGCTGCGTTCGAATTCACGATATCCCCGTTGGCAATGACGGGAATCGACACCGCCTCTTTCACCGCCCGGATTGCTTGCCAGTTTGCGTGGCCCTTGTAGAACTGGCACCGTGTTCGCCCGTGGATCGTCACCATTCGGATACCCGCATCCTGCGCCCGGCGCGCCACGTCCGGCGCATTCAGCAGGTTGTCATCCCAGCCCAGACGGGTTTTCAAAGTGACCGGGATATCAACTGCCGCGACCACCGCTTCGATCAGCGTCAGCGCGTGATCCGGCGTTTTAAGCAGCGCTGAACCGGAATAGCCATTGGTCACCTTCTTCGCCGGGCAACCCATGTTGATGTCGATCACACGCGCCCCGCGATCGGCCACCTGCCGCGCGGCTTCGGCCATCCAATGCGATTCGCGTCCGGCCAGTTGAACGGCGGTGTTTTCCACGTCAGCAGACAGCTCGGCCCGTTCACGCACGCCCGGTTTGGCTTGCACCATTTCCTGACTAGCAACCATCTCGCTTACGACCATACCCGCGCCGAAGCGCATCACCAGATCACGGAACGGTCGATCAGTAATCCCGGCCATTGGGGCCAGCATCACTGGCGGGTTCAGGGTTTTGTCAGCGAGTTGGAGGGTCAACGTGCTTAATCCTTGGGCAGTTGCGGCTTTGATATCGAATTCCGCGCATATGAACAACAAAACGGCCGAAAACAAGCTTGCAAAATCATCATCTGCTTAATTTTTAAGCACCTTGACGCGGGTGATTGCCTCTACATTCACCGCAGCATAAACAATGCTGCAAAATCACCGGAGAATTCACCCCTATGACCACCGCCGCCATCATCGTCGCCGCAGGACGCGGATTGCGCGCCGGAGGCGGTATGCCCAAGCAATGGCGTCCCTTAGCCGGACGCCGGGTCGCGGATTGGACGATCGACCAGTTTCGCGAACAGGTCGAGCATATCGTTCTGGTGCTATCCGAGGATGACCTAGCCGCATGGGATGAGTTTTCCGGCTCGGATCTTTTGCTTACAAAAGGAGGCCATGATCGCGCTGGATCGGTGCGAAATGGCCTTGATTCACTTGCCGACCTTGGGGTCGAGCATGTCTTGGTCCACGATATCGCCCGCCCCTGCGTCAGCCGCAGGACCATTCAGGACGTGCTGGCGGCCCTGATCCGGCATGAAGCTGCGGCCCCCGGTCTGGCGGTCACAGATGCACTTTGGACCGGCGATGGAGCCGTCGTTACGGGATCACAGGACCGGACGGGTCTTTTTGCGGCACAGACCCCGCAGGGTTTTCACTACGATGCGATTGTTGCGGCACATGCTGCCCACCCCGGCGGCGCAGCAGACGATGTCGAGGTCGCCCGCGCGGCAGGTATGGACGTGGCCATTGTGGCAGGCGATGCGGACAACATCAAAATCACCAGACCCGAGGATTTTGCCCGGGCGGAACGTATATTGGGAAAAGAAATGGATGTAAGGCTGGGCAACGGATACGACGTGCATCGGTTCGGCGACGGAGATCACGTAATCCTGTGCGGGGTGAAGGTTCCACATGACCGGGGGCTGCAGGGCCATTCCGATGCGGATGTGGGTATGCACGCGGTTACCGATGCGATCTATGGTGCGCTGGCACAAGGCGATATCGGTCAACACTTCCCGCCATCGGACCCACAATGGAAAGGCGCGGCAAGCGAGATCTTCCTGCGCCACGCGGTCGAGCTGGCTGGGCAGATGGGTTTCAGCATCTCGAATGTTGATTGCACACTGGTATGCGAGTTTCCCAAAATAGGCCCGCACGCGCCTGCAATGCGCGCGGAAATGGCCCGGCTCATGGGGTTGCGGGCAGATCAGGTCTCGGTGAAGGCGACCACGTCTGAACGTCTGGGCTTTACCGGGCGCAGCGAAGGCATCGCCTCGCTGGCCACAGCTTGTCTGGTGAAATCGTGAACGCGGCGCGCTTGATCGGAACTGTTTGCGGCGTGGGTTACCTGCGCCCTGCACCCGGAACATGGGGATCTCTGGCCGCCCTGCCCCTGGCTTGGGCCCTTCATACTCTTGGCGGCTTTCCATTGCTGGTCCTCGCCACTGTCGCAGTTTTCGTCGGCGGCCTGTGGGCCACGCAGGTGATGACAGCGGGACAGGACGATCACGACCCGTCCGAAATCGTCATTGACGAGGTTGCAGGGCAATTCATTGCGCTTTGGGCTATTTCCTACCCATCTTGGGCACATGGAATTGATATCACCGCCCTTTGGCCCGGCTTGATCGCGGGTTTCCTGTTGTTTCGCTTGTTCGACATCACCAAACCCGGCCCTGTCGGTTGGGCGGACCGCAAGGGGGATGCGATGGGGGTGATGCTTGACGACGTCATCGCCGGCGCCTTTGCCGGGATCGGCGTGTTGATCCTAGCCGGCATCTCGCACGGAGTTCTGGGTCTATGACGGTCGCCGATCTGCTAGATCGCGCCAAGACGCAAGGCGTGATGATCGCCACAGCCGAAAGCTGCACTGGCGGTATGGTCGCCGCTGCACTGACAGATGTTCCAGGCAGCTCGGCCGTAGTGGATCGCGGTTTTGTCACTTACACCAATGACGCTAAGCAACAGATGCTGGGCGTAAATGCCGAGACTCTGGAAACCCATGGTGCTGTGTCCGAAGAAGTCGCGCTGGAGATGGCAGAGGGTGCATTGAAGAACTCGCAGGCCCAACTGACCGTTTCGATCACCGGCATCGCAGGCCCCGGCGGATCTGAATTCAAGCCGGAAGGCCGTGTTTGCTTTGGGCTCGCAGCCGACGGGCAGAAGACAAAGACCGAAACGGTCGAATTCGGGGCGTTGGGACGTGATAAGGTCCGCATTGCGGCGCGCGATCATGCCCTGAACTTGCTGTCACACGGCGCTTCGCTGTTCGCTCAAAAATAAAGCACTCCGGACCTTTTGATGCCCATTTAATCATCAGTTGATAAAAAGCCCTTAAAACAGGCACCCAAAACCACCTCTGCCTCTTTTTTCCCCGCCTTCTCTCCGTTTCAACGCCAGCCACGCAAGCTGAAGACGCCACAGAGGAGACCGGCTGATGAATGGAGCCGATACCGCCTGGATCATAGTTGCAACTGCACTGGTCCTGTTCATGACATTGCCAGGCCTCGCCCTGTTCTATGGCGGCCTTGTGCGCGCCCGAAACGTGCTGAGCGTTTTTATGCACTGTTTCTCAATCGCCTGCTTGATGAGCATTCTTTGGCTGGTCGCAGGATACTCGATCGCATTTGGCGACGGTGGTTCGGGCCTTTGGGGCGGTCTTGGCAAAGCTTTCCTGAACGGGGTCGATGCCGACAGCCTGTCAGGCAACCTACCCGAGGTCCTGTTCTTTGCTTTCCAAATGACCTTTGCGATCATCACCCCGGCTCTGATTATCGGCGCATATGTCGAGCGTGTGGGCTATGGCTTTGTGATGATCTTCTCGGGCCTGTGGATGCTGTTGTGTTACGCACCGGTTGTTCACTGGATCTGGGGCGGCGGCATTCTGACCGATGGCGGATTTTTGGGTGAGATCGGCGTCCGTGACTTTGCCGGTGGTATCGTAGTGCATGAAACCGCAGGTCTGGCCGCACTGATTATCGCCGTGGTGCTTGGCCCTCGCCGCAACCGCACGACGCCGCCGCATAACCCCGGCTATGTCATGATCGGCGCGGCGATGCTGTGGGTCGGTTGGTTTGGCTTCAACGGCGGCTCGCAATTGGCGGCAGACGGAGGGGCAGCGATGGCAATGACCGTCACGCATATTTCGGCCGCAACCGCATCGCTGACTTGGGCGCTGTACGAACGTATTAAATACGGCAAAGCCTCGATGGTGGGCTTGGTCACCGGCACGATTGCCGGTCTGGCCTCGATCACCCCTGCCTCGGGCTATGTCGATCCGGTTCAGGCACTGATCATCGGTGCCGTGGCAGGCGTGCTGTGCCAAGAGGCCGTCAACGTTGTTCGCAACATGCTGAACATCGACGACACGCTGGACGTTTTCGCGGTGCATGGTGTCGGTGGCATCTTCGGTACCATCATGATCGCCGTGTTCGGCCTTGGTGCCTGGACTGCGCAGCTGGGCGGGCTGGTGATCGTGGGTGCCTTTACGGCAGTTGTCACATTTGTGTTGATCAAGGTGGTTGCGCTGATCACCCCGCTTCGCGTAGATGCAGAAACCGAGACAAACGGGCTCGATCTGTCGGTACACGGAGAACGCGCCTATGACATGAGCAGCTAAGCCCACCTTGGCTGCCTTGTGCCCGCAAGGGCCAAAGCGGACCTCTTCGTGAGGTCCGCTTTTCTTTTGCGCGCATCCCTCTCGACTCTGGGCCAAGGGACAGGCTATCAGCCCGCAATGCCATTCAGCCCAGAGGTACCGTTATGATCCCCAGTTCATTCCCCGACAGCACCGAGATTGCCCGCCTGACCGCGCGGATGTTGCTGGAGATCAAGGCTGTCCACTTCAATTCCCGTGAGCCGTTCACGCTGGCCAGTGGATTACCCAGCCCGACTTACATCGACTGCCGCAAGCTGATCTCTTACCCGCGAATCCGGTCGACCCTGATGGATTTCCTGACGGTCACTGTGATGCGCGACGCGGGCTTCGAAGCGTTCGACAATATCGCAGGCGGTGAGACTGCGGGTATTCCATTCGCCGCAATGGTCGCAGAACGTATGGCGCTACCGATGACCTATGTCCGCAAAAAGCCCAAGGGATACGGGCGCAATGCCCGTATCGAAGGCGCGATGAGCGAGGGCGAGCGTGTGCTGCTGGTTGAAGATTTGACCACCGATGGCGGTTCTAAACTGTCCTTCGTGGATGCAATCCGCGAAACAGGTGCCACTTGCGGGCATACGGCGGTGATCTTCTACTATGGCATCTTCCCAGAGACTGAAAAAACTCTGGGCGATCACGGCGTCCAGCTGCATCATCTGTGCACATGGTGGGATGTTCTGGCCGAAGCCAAGGCGCAAAAGGCCTTTGATGATGAAACCCTTAGCGGTGTCGAAGCCTTTCTGAACGACCCCCGCGGATGGCAGGAAGCAAATAAATCCACGTAAACCTCTTGTGGACAGATTGGGGAAAAGTCCGGAAGAATCGATTTTCCAGCCACGATATCTGGTGACTTTCCCCCCATTTCCTACATAATAAGCTACGCATATACAGGCATCCAATCTGTCAGGAAAGTTATCCCAAGGCTTTATCCGTAGTTAGCCACAGGTATTTCCAGATAGCCGACACGCCAAAATAGCGTGTAGAAAGCGCCGTGGGCAGCGGGGACAATATGAACGAGATAAGCAGCATCGAGCAGGCAGCGGCTCAGATTCAAAACGCCGAAACCATGCCGCATTCCATTGAGGCTGAACAACAGCTTCTGGGTGCGATTCTGACCAATAACGATCTGTATGATCGGGTTGCCTCGATCATCGGGGCCGAACACTTCTATGACCCGGTCCACGCCCGCATCTACGAAGTTGCGGCCACACGCATCGCCAAGAATGCGCTGGCTTCACCCGTGACGCTGAAATCCTTCATGGCCGAAGATGAGGGCCTGAAGGAACTTGGTGGTCCCGCTTATCTGGTCAAATTGGCTGGTGCCTCGATCAGTGCATTTGCGGTTCATGACTACGCCCAAATGATCTATGACCTGGCAATTCGGCGCGAGCTGATCCGCTTGGGTCGAGATATCTCGGACAAGGCGGCACGGGTTGAAGTGTCGAGCGAGCCAAAAGAACAGATCGTCGAAGCCGAACAACAGCTTTATCAGTTATCCGAGCAGGGCCAGACCGAACAGGGATTTCAATCCTTCCTCAAGGCGGTCACAGAAGCCGTCAACGTCACCAACGAAGCGTACCAGCGCGGTGGTGGCATGGCGGGGATTTCCACCGGTCTGGCCGACTTGGACAAACAGCTCGGCGGATTGCACCCGTCCGACCTGATCATTCTGGCAGGTCGTCCGTCGATGGGTAAAACGTCGCTGGCGACCAACGTGGCGTTTAACGTCGCCAAGGCCTATAAGCGCGGGCTCAAACCGGATGGCACCGAGGGCGCGATTGACGGCGGCGTGGTTGGCTTTTTCTCGCTCGAGATGAGCGCGGAACAGCTTGCAGGCAGGGTTCTGGCCGAGGCGTCCGAGATTTCATCTCACAAAATCCGTCAGGGTGACATGACCGAGGCCGAGTTCCGCCGTTTTGTGGACGCGGCCAAAGAACTGGAAGCCTGCCCCCTGTTTATTGACGACACGCCTGCCCTGCCGATCTCGCAGTTGGCGGCGCGCGCACGGCGGTTGAAGCGGACACATGGTCTTGATCTGTTGGTTATCGACTACCTGCAGCTGTGCCGCGGCATGGCTGAAAACCGCGTCAACGAGATCGCTGAGATTTCGATGGGTATGAAAGCCATCGCCAAGGAATTGAATATCCCGGTCATCGCGCTTTCACAGTTGTCTCGTCAGGTCGAAAACCGTGACGACAAACGCCCGCAACTGTCCGACCTGCGGGAATCGGGCTCGATCGAGCAGGACGCCGACGTGGTGATGTTCGTGTTCCGCGAGGAATACTACAAAGAGCGTGAAAAACCCGGCGATCACGAGCTGGAAAAGATGGAAGAGTGGAAGCAAGCGATGGAACGTTTGCACGCCAAGGCCGAGGTCATCGTCGGCAAACAACGTCACGGCCCCATTGGCACGGTCGAGCTGTCGTTCGAGGCGCAATTCACTCGTTTTGGCAATCTGGTCAAACCCTGGCAACAGGGCGGAGAGATCGAAGGCTACTAGCCTCTACCAAAGCTCAGGCTTGTTGAAAGCGCTCACGCAGTGGGATGGCCCGTTGAACGGCGCCATCTCTGCCGCCGTCAAAGCTTGCCCCAACCAACCATGCGGATGGCTCAACGGCAAAGGCGCTTGTAGGAATTCCTCTGAAATCGGCAGAAACCCGGCTTTGCCATAGTAGTTCGGATCGCCGTATGTCACCACAAAGTCGACTTTGTCACGGCGCAATCCGTCCAGGCCATATGCGATCAACTGTTGTCCGATCCCCTTTTTCTGGCGATCCGTGCGCACGGCAACCGGAGACATCAGAAACACCTGTCGCGGATCCCGGTCTAATCGCAGTCGCGAAAACAGAATGCAGCCCAGCACTTGGGGACCATCATGGGCGATGGCGGCATGCAGGTCATCGTCAGGTGTTTGTGTCAGCAGATCGGACACCAAGGCACCGATCACATCGCCTTCCGCAGCACCCTCTGAATCCGAAAACACCTGCCGGAAAACCTCCGGCAGCGCGTTAGACCATTCCTGTTTCTCTGCCGAAAGCTTCATCCTGACCTCTTTCCGCAGCCCGCCAACACGGCCGCTTTCGCCCAAGTTCGATATTCGGGCGCGTGGACACAACCTCTTTTTCGCCAATGCCTTGTACGACAGGCCGGAAGTTGCCCAAGTTCCTGCCCAAGATTGCAATAATCACCGCCTACCCCCTTGACCTGCCGTGATCCAATGTCATGAACAGTGCCATGAGTACCGCACGTTTGACGATCAATCTTCAGGCGCTTGCCAGCAACTGGCGCGCGCTCGACGCAAAAACGGATGTCGAGACCGGCGCCGTGGTCAAAGCCGACGCTTACGGCCTTGGGGCCGAGCCAGTTTCAGCGACCTTGGCCGAAGAAGGCGTTCGCAAGTTCTTTGTGGCAGTAGCCGAAGAAGGAGTGGCCGTACGCAAGGCAATCGGTCCCGGCCCGCTGATCGCTGTTTTCTCGGGTCATATGGAAGGTGACACCGATCTGTTGCGCGATCACGACCTGACGCCGCTGATCAATGCGCCCGAGCAATTCCAACGCCACCAACACGCCCTTCCAGATCATCCCTTTGGCATTCAGCTGGACAGCGGCATGAACCGGCTGGGTCTTGAACCTGCAGACTGGGCCGAATTGCGCCCAAAGGCCGAGGCGCTGAACCCGGTCGTTATGATGTCGCACCTGGCCTGTTCGGATGAACCCGAACACCCAATGAACCGTCAGCAGTTGAAGACCTTCCGCGAGATGACCGACGGCACCTCAGCCCCCCGGTCGTTGGCGGCCACCGGCGGTACGTTGCTTGGACCTGATTTCCACTTTGACTTCTGCCGCCCCGGCGTGGGTCTTTACGGCGGCATGCCCTTTGCCGAAGCAAAGCCAGTGGTGACGGTCGACCTGCCTGTTGTCCAAGTCCGCCCAGTCGAGGTCGGTGAATCGGTCGGCTATGGCAACAGCTGGGTCGCGCGCCGCCCATCGCGCATCGCCACCGTTGCTGCAGGTTACGCAGACGGTCTGCACCGCGCTATTGGCGGCGGGATCGATGCGTTTTCCGGCAGTCAGCCCTGCCCTGTGGTCGGGCGAATCTCGATGGATCTGATCACTGTCGACGTTACCGACCTGCCTGAAGATCCCGAACGTCTACGTATTCTGAACGGCCACCAAACTGTTGATGATCTGGCGGAGGCCGCCGGCACCATCGGCTATGAAATCCTTACGTCGCTGGGCGCGCGCTATTCCCGGGGATACGTCGAATGAACCCTGTGGTCGCGCTGGGTGGGCTGGGCCGCGCTGTCCTGACGCTTTTTGCCAACTTCGGCAAGGTGGCGATCTTCGCGCTGGATGCAATCTCACACATTTTTCGGCCACCTTATTACCCGCGCGAGTTTGCTGTTGCACTGATGAATATCGGCTGGCTTTCGCTGCCGGTCGTTGGCTTGACCGCTATCTTCACCGGTGGCGCGCTGGCTCTGCAGATCTATGCAGGCGGCGCGCGCTTTAACGCCGAAGCCGTAGTGCCACAGATCGTCGCCATCGGCATGGTACGCGAGCTTGGACCAGTTCTGGTTGGCTTGATGATCGCTGCGCGTGTGACCTCATCCATCGCGGCTGAAATCGCCACAATGAAAGTGACCGAGCAAATCGACGCGCTGGTCACTCTCTCGACCCACCCGATGAAATACCTGACGGCACCGCGCGTTCTTGCCGCTCTGATCACCGTGCCGTTGCTGGTCGGGATCGGAGATATCATCGGCATAGCAGGCGGTTATGTCGTTGCGACCCAAAATCTGGGTTTCAACGCAGCGACTTATCTGCAAAACACCGTCAACTTCCTTGAGACCAAGGACATCGTTTCATCTTTGGTAAAAGGCGCGGCCTTCGGCCTGATCGCGGCCATCATGGGCTGTTACTACGGAATGAATTCCGGCCGCGGCGCACAGGGTGTGGGCCGGGCCACCAAATCCTCGGTCGAATCCGCCGCGATCATGATCCTGGCCGCCAACTTCATTCTTACAGGGGTGTTCTTCTCGGTATGATCAGGATGGAGAACGTAACGAAAGCCTTTGGTGACAATCAGGTTCTGCAGGGCACGAGCCTTGAGATCCCCAAAGGCACCTCGATGGTCATCATCGGTGGCTCTGGCACGGGGAAATCCGTGGCGTTGAAATGCATTCTGGGCCTGATCAAGCCCGATAGCGGGATGATCTATGTCGATGGTAAAGACGCAGCCAAAGGCGACCGAGACAAGTTTCTAGCCCGTTTCGGGATGCTGTTTCAGGGGGCGGCCTTGTTCGATTCCCTACCCGTCTGGCAGAACGTCTCATTCCGCCTGCTGCGCGGCCCGTTGAAGCGCCCCGCCGAATACGCGCGCGAGATCGCCATCGAGAAGCTACGCCGCGTGGGCCTGAAATCCGACGTGGCCGACCGCTTTCCGTCCGAACTGTCGGGTGGCATGCAGAAACGCGTAGGCCTTGCCCGCGCCATCGCGGCCGAGCCCGAGATCATTTTCTTTGACGAGCCCACCACCGGCCTGGATCCGATCATGTCCGGCGTCATCAACGATCTGATCCGCGAGATCGTGACCGAGATGGGCGCCACCGCGATGACCATAACCCATGACATGAGCTCGGTCCGCGCGATTGCCGACAACGTGGCCATGCTGCACGGAGGGGTCATCCAATGGACCGGCCCGGTCAACCAGATGGATGCCTCGGGCGATCCGTATGTGGAGCAGTTTATCAGCGGGAGTGCGGAGGGGCCGATTGAGGCGGTGCGGTGATGCCTCCCTTACAGTTGTTTTTACTGTCACTACCCGGCTTGTATTTCAATTCTGTGCTGTTGGTTTGGTTTTTTGTACAATTTTCTGAACACGGCTTGATCTTCTCAATTGCTCGGTCTTTTTCGGTTCTAAAACCGCTTTTGAGATGCATGCTGTACGGCATAGTCCCAGGACTGATCGTTTCAAACGTCATTGTTTTTTTTGGCACAAACTCCATCTTGCTAATTAGCATCCCGGGTATGGTTGGTGCGGCCATTTCTGCTTGGCTTTTACATAAAGAAATACTTGGAAACGTCCAAAACAAGAAAACAGGTAACATTGCGATTGCCGTTGTTTTCCTTGCCATGGCAGCATTGGTGCTATGGGCAATCCTACAAACTGAACCAATACATTAGATATGCCTCTCCGCCTCGCCACCCTTTCCCTCCTGATCCTCTACCCCATCGCGTGGTTCGCCCCACTGATGCGCGCTGGCCTGCTGCCGATCTTCGGCCTTAGCGAAATCAGCGTCATCACCGGTCTGCAGTCTCTGTGGAAATCGGACGTCTTTTTGGCCCTTATCGTCACCATATTCGCCCTCTTCGCGCCCTACATCAAAACCATCGGCACAGCGCTTATCCAATGGGACCTGTTGGACCCACGTGTTCAACCCGCGCTGAACATCCTCGGCAAACTGGCCATGGCCGACATTTTCCTGATCGCGCTCTACATCACATTGGCCAAGGGGATCTCCTATGCGACCATAGAAACCGCATGGGGGCTTTACCTGTTTACAGCCTGCATTCTGGCCTCGCTCGCATTGGGTCACATTACCGAAATGACACGCAGATCACGAAATCCTCAGACGTAATTGATTGAAAACGCTTATCTGAGTATCATCTTTATATTTCGAGCAGAAAATTTTTGTAGTTTCGGTCCTGAGCGGATCATTCTGTGTGTGTTAGATGTTCCCCGCTTTGGGCTGGTGTGTTCCGGTTTCAAAAGGAGTTCGTCTAAGATGACCGCCCTCCACAACATCACATTGCAATTTCAGAATGCCTTTTTAAGACTGACTTTTTTCCTCATTTGCATAGCGGCCCTTTTCTCGGTCGGTGCTTGTCTCTTGTCCGCTTTGGGGGTTTTGCCCTGGTTATCCATGCAGGCCGGTTTTGGCACTGCTCCGGCTGTAGACGCAGGTATGTATGTCCAGATTGGTCTGACGGTGCTGATTCTCATGCTGGCCTTTTATCTGCCAGCAAATGCCCGGATGATGGCACTTGAGAGGTCTCATCGTAAGTTCTCGCTAAACATGCACGACGTGGCTCAGGCCTACCATCTGGCGCATACCGCAGATCGCGGCGAAACGTTCCTGCTGTCGTCTGAGTTTGACGCGGTCAAGGAAAGAATGGCCTTCCTGCGCCACCACCCAGACCTGCAATCGCTGGAACCCGAGATCCTCGAGTTGGCAGCGCAGATGAGCCATTTAAGTCACGAACTGGCTGAAACTTACGGCGATGCCCGCGTGTCCCGTGCTCGCACCTTCCTGCAACAGCGCCAGGAAGAGATCGAGTTGTTTCAGCAACGCATCGAGGAAGCGCAGGTCATTCAGCATGAATTGCGTCAATGGACCCATGATATCGAGATGGAGGAATCCATCGCAAAGTCGCAATTGGCGCGATTGCGGGACGAACTGTTCGAGCTGCTACCAGAGTTGTCTGCACAGCTGCAATCACCCGCCGACGACCGCGAACCCAATAAATCGAGCGTCATAGCAATGTCGCCGCCGCGCGCCGCGGAATAGGCGCGGCAGCGCCAGCCGGGGACGATGGCCCGTTGGGCCTGAGGACGCGGCGCGCAACCGGCGAAGATGAAAGCCCTGCAAGGGCTTGAAGAACCGCCCGTCCTCGGGCACGAATTGCGCCATGGCAAAAACGACTTTCTCCTGCTCGGCCTGTGGCGCAACGCATTCCCGGTGGTCCGGGCGATGTGACGGCTGCGGTGAATGGAACACAATCACGCAAGACGTGCCTCTTTCGGCTGGCCCTGCAAAAAAATCCCTCGGCGGCAAACGTGGCCAGTCCATAGCACTCACGGACCTGTCGACCGAGGAAACACCCCCACCGCGCACCTTGTGCGGCGTAGAAGAGCTGGACCGTGTTTTGGGTGGCGGTCTGGTCCCGGCATCGGCCCTGTTGGTCGGAGGGGATCCGGGAATCGGAAAATCGACGCTGCTGTTGCAGGCCGCAGCGCGGTTCGCACGTGCTGGCGTCAAGACGGTCTACGTGTCCGGCGAAGAAGCCAGCGCGCAGGTACGAATGCGCGCACGCCGGCTGGGGCTGGAAGACGCGCCGGTTCAGCTTGCTGCCGAAACCAACCTGCGGGACATCCTTACGACGCTCGAGGCCGAGAAACCCGGGCTGGCTATTATCGACTCGATTCAGACCATGTGGGCAGACAATGTGGACAGCGCACCGGGCTCGGTGTCACAAGTCCGGGCCGCTGCGCATGAATTGACCACGTTTGCGAAACGACACGGCGTTTCGGTCATCATGGTCGGCCACGTCACCAAGGAAGGTCAGATCGCGGGCCCCCGTGTAGTCGAACATATGGTCGATACAGTCCTTTATTTTGAAGGCGAACGCGGTCATCAGTTCCGGATCCTGCGGGCGGTCAAGAACCGTTTTGGCCCTGCAGACGAGATTGGTGTCTTCGAGATGACGGGCAAAGGGCTTGCACAGGTCACCAATCCATCGGCCCTGTTCCTGTCCGAACGTGGTACGCCCAGCCCCGGATCGGCAGTCTTTGCCGGGATCGAAGGCACACGCCCTGTATTGGTTGAATTACAGGCACTTGTGGCCCCTTCTCCACATTCGCAACCGCGCCGTACCGTTGTTGGATGGGACAGTGGGCGTCTGGCAATGATCCTTGCCGTGCTCGAAGCCCGTTGCGGCATCCCTTTTGCGGGTCTCGATGTGTACCTTAACGTCGCTGGTGGCTTGAAAATCGGTGAGCCCGCCGCGGATCTGGCGGTCGCTGCAGCTCTGCTGAGTGCCCGAGAAGACACAGCCCTGCCCGCAGATACCGTTGTTTTCGGAGAAATCTCGTTATCTGGGGCACTTAGACCGGCCCCGCAGACAGAAAACAGGTTGAAAGAAGCCCAAAAACTTGGTTTCACATCGGCAATCGCTCCGGCGGGCGGCAAAACCGGTACTGTGGCAGGTCTGACACTCACCCGACCCTCTGATTTAGTTGGGTTTGTTGGCGAAACCTTCGGAGCAGGTTAAGGTCGCCCCCTGAGGGGCAGAAAAAGAACAGGCGAGGGCCATGGAAGGTTTTACAATAATTGACGGGGTCGTTGCCCTGATCATCGTCGTTTCAGGCATTCTTGCCTATTCGCGCGGCTTCTTACGTGAGGTTCTGGCCATCGCAGGCTGGGTCGCAGCTGCAGTGCTGGCCTTTATCTTTGCACCGCAAGCAGTACCGCTAGTCAAAGAAATCCCGGTCGTTGGGGATTTCCTGCGCGACAGCTGCGAATTGTCAGTCATCACGGGCTTTGCTGCGGTATTTGCAGTCGCCCTTATCATTGTCAGCATTTTTACGCCCTTGTTTTCGTCAATTGTCCAGCGATCTGCACTGGGCGGTTTGGATCAGGCGCTTGGTTTCTTCTTCGGCATCGCCCGAGGCATCCTGCTGGTTGCCATCGCGTTCTTCGTCTACGACACGGTCATGACGGGGCAGTCCTACACAATCGTCGACGAAAGCCGTTCGGCCAAGGTGTTCGAACAGTTCAGCGACAAGATCGAAGAACAGAACCCAGAAGCAGCCCTTGGTTGGGTGACACGCCAATACGAAGAACTGGTCGCCAGCTGCGCCGAAGGTTCTGCACCAACCGAAGAGCTGACAACCCCTTCGACAACGGAATAAACAGACTTCAGAAAAAAGCAAAAGCCCGGCATCTGCCGGGCTTTTTTTTGGTAAAGCGAGACGAAGAAGCCCAGCGAAGAAGTTCTCGCATTAAACCCTAAACTTACGTCCAGTTGATATGCAATTCAGGCACTCAGAAGGGCTTGACGAGTCTTCTGGAGCCACTTGGAGATTTCGATGCCCAGGCGAGCTTCCAACGAAATCTGCAAGTCTGCATTACGAGTGAACTCGGCGTTTAGCTCCGCGAACTTCCATGTCATGAGCTTTGTAGATTCCAATGCACGAACCGTAACCGGCGTGTTGAATTCGCCGTCTTGGTTCAGAAACGCTATGGCACCGAGAAAACCACCTTCGCCAAGGGTATCAACACGTGTTCCGTTCTCTTCAACAGCAACCTTGCCTTCGACAATCAACGACAACTCTGCGACCAAACGGCCTTGCGTTATGAGGTCGGTTCCCGCATCGACCGATCGACGCTCAGCCATTCGAAACAGCTTAAACGCATCTTTTTCTGAGAGATTTTGGAGTGCAAGCGCGTAGAGGCGCCCCTCCTCTTCGGTAAATTGGACAGGTCTTCGTTCAGCTAAGAGCCGCGCAATCCAGTATAGATTGATAAAGATAAAGAACACATTCCAGCCAATTGGCACCCACAGTGTCGAAGTCTGAAGGTAGAAATAGGGCAGCAAAAGTCCGCCTCCTATGACGGAGAGGATTCTTAACTTAAGAATGTCCCTTACTGAGTAGGAAAACAGATAAACGACGTTCGCCGAGTTTACCAAAATATCTGGGCCGATCATAAGCTTGTCCTTACGTTTGCGAACCAAAGGAAACGAGTAAAGTCGAGAATATGGCTCATCAATTGTCAGTTGGGCAATCGATGGAGAATCCAAACTAGATTTAAAGTGATGTTAGAAAGCGTGAGAATCTGCGTACCGCCAACGCGGTTTTTCGTTTTTGAGCCGCAGAGGAATCAGTCAAAGCGATGAATGGCGGCCAAGTCCCGCACAACGATCCTTGGATTAGGAAAGTGCGTCGTTCCACCTATAGTCACAAGAACCCCTCACCTCCGCACATAGTGCACCGGATTGTCTTCAAACCGAAACAGCCATCACATCGGCCCATTATTGGCTTCCCGTGTAGGTCGCGGCTTTTGGTGACTTCGCCCGCTCCATTGCAGATCGGACACGGAGCGCGCCCTGCTCCTCTGCACCGATGGCACCGACGTTTGACGGGTTCTTCTTTCTTTTTTCCTTGCTTGTGCTGCCACATGGCGGTTATCCGATCGAACTTTGTCATTGCCGAAAACTCGTTATGTTTACTATGACACCACATGCCTGCCCCCCCTTTCCACCTTTTCATGCTGATTTTGGCAAAATCCACATGCGTCAAATCGCGAATGTGATCCTTTGATGACACAGGCGCGCTGAGGCATTATGTGAGTGGCGAACTGACATGGAATCGGAGCTGCCGATCTTGCTGTATCTGTTTTCTTATGCGCTCGTCCTTGCGACGCTGGCGTGTTTGCGCCCCGATCCGGTCGGGCGGCAATGCATAAAGATACAAGCATTCAGGCCTTCTGACCCGCAAACCTAATCAACATAAACACGTCATGGAAATTGGAGCCCGTATATGTGTGGCATTTTAGGGATCGCAAGCAGGACGCATGATGTCTTTGCGGAAATCTATGACGGGCTGCTGATGTTGCAGCACCGGGGCCAGGACGCCTCGGGGATCGTGACCTATACTGGCGAATTCTTTCGCGAGAAAAAGGCCAATGGATTGGTTAAGGACGTGTTCAATTCCAGTGACGCCGAGACCCTACTGGGACAGGTCGGCATGGGGCATGTGCGATACCCCACCGCCGGATCGCTCAGCGCTGCCGAGGCGCAGCCATTTTTCGTCAACGCGCCCTATGGCATCTATCTGGTCCACAACGGCAACATCACCAACACGGCCGAGCAACGCGAGAAAGTCACCGCCAAGTACAGCCGCCATTTGCGCACCACCTCTGATTCAGAAATTCTTCTGAACGTGCTGGCAGACAAAGTGGCTGACGCGATCAAGGTCAACGGCAATGCCGAACCCATTCGCAACATCTTTGCCGGCGTGAAGATGACAATGGAACGCGTTCAGGGTGCCTATTCAGTGATATGCTTGGTGGCCGGTGTTGGCATGCTGGCATTCCGCGATCCTTTCGGCATTCGCCCCCTGTCAGTCGCCAAGCGCGACGTGGATGGCGACGGCGATGACTATGCCTTTGCATCCGAGGATGTCGCATTCGGCATCAATGGCTTTGAAAAGCTGCGCGATGTGAAACCGGGTGAAGCAATTCTGATTGACCTGGACGGCAACATGCACACATTCCAGGCCGTCGATGGGCAACTGACGCCCTGTATCTTCGAATATGTCTACCTGGCCCGTCCGGATTCGCTGCTGGACGGCGTCTCGGTTTATAAGACCCAGATGCGCATGGGACAGACGCTGGCGCGTCAGATCGAGGCTGCAGGTCTTGAGATCGACCGCATCATCCCTGTGCCTGACAGCGCTCGCCCTGTGGCACTAGAAGTCGCGAAGGCTACCGGAATCCCCTACCGCGAAGGTTTGGTCAAGAACCGCTACGTGGGTCGCACCTTCATCATGCCCGGCCAGGAAGAGCGGCAGAAATCTGTACGCCGAAAGCTGAACGCGGTTCCATTGGAGTTCAAGGATCACAACGTATTGCTGATCGACGACTCCATCGTGCGCGGAAATACGATCAAAAAGATCGTCCAGATGTGCCGCGAAGCCGGCGCTAAGAAGGTTTTCATCGCCAGCGCTTCGCCCCCAGTGAAATTTCCCAACGTTTACGGCATCGATATGCCCACCAAGCATGAGTTGATCGCCAACGGCAAAGAGATTGAAGAGATCCGGCAGGAACTCGGCGCAGACGCCCTGTTCTATCAAGACCTCGATGACCTGATTTGGTCTGCCAAGGAAGGCAACCCGGACATTGAGGCTTTCGATTGCTCGTGTTTTGACGGCAATTATATCACCGGAAGCGTCAGCGGCGACTATCTGGACAGCCTCGAGAACAGCAGCCGGGTCAGCAAGAAAAGACAGGACATGCAGGTGCCCGGCGGGTCCTGGAATGCGGCCAAACTGGCGTCCGGCTAAGCCCCTGTCAGAGCGTTCAACAGCGAATCAGATTTCAGTTTTGGCCCGTATCGCAAAGGCGATGCGGGCCTTTTTTCAGTCAATAATGCTATTGATCGGTCAGTTTCCGCGCACAACTTTTCGATGAAGAAACCGCAATCGCAAGGGCTTCGGTGACGTCGAATTTTGCTGAGCCAAAGCACGTTCCCAGCCTCTTTTGTTCCGGTACTTCGTTTGATAGCCCCTCAGCCCAACCACTCATAAAACAAGGGGTCGGGCCGACATGGCCGGGCCGGGATTCATGTCAAACGCCAACGTAAAAAACGCTGCCACGCAGAAGGGTGCGTTGAAGAAGAACTCTGTCTCTGTTCTGGGTGTCTTCGGTCCAAAAGCTGACATGCGTGCGTTGATGCGCCTGTCATCAGGCCGGGTGAAAGAGGTCAAGCCCGGCAGTCGGGTCTCTTCGGGCACGGTGATTGCCATTGATGACGAAGGTGTCATGCTGCGACAAAGCGGCCAGACGCGGCGGATCGTTATTCCGGGAAGCTAATCTGCCTTGACGCCCTGCGCGCATGGGTTCAAACCGCCTCTATGACCGATCAGACCAAAATTGCCCTCATCACAGGGGCCTCGCGCGGTTTGGGTGCTGCCCTGGCCGAAGCATTGGCACCCGAGTATCACATCGTCGCAGTCGCCCGCACCACTGGTGGGCTGGAGGAGCTGGACGACCGTATCAAGGCCAAGGGTGGTGCAGCCACGCTTGCACCTATGGACATCGCGGATCCGAACGCCATGGCGACGCTGTGCCGAGGCATTCATGACCGGTGGGGCAAAGTTGATCTGTGGATGCATACTGCCGTTCACACCTCTGCCCTGACACCTGCGCATTTCGTGGATCCAAAGGAATGGACAAAGGCGGTCAACATCAACGCGACAGCCACGTCGGTTCTGATCCCATATATTGCGCCGCTGCTGGGCGACAGCGGGCATGCCGTGTTTTTTGACGACCCCAAGGCGGGCGAAAAGTTCTATGGCATCTACGGCGCAACCAAGGCCGCGCAATTGGCGCTTGCGCGCAGCTGGGCCGTGGAAACAGAGCGAACGGGTCCGCGCGTTTCTATCGTGGAACCTGCACCAATGCCTACAGCTGTGCGCGCACGATTCCATCCCGGCGAGAACCGCGAAGTGCTGAGCAGCCCTGCGGATGAGGCAGCACGTATTCTGACACTGTTATAGGAATGGCCCTTTGGGCCATGCCACCGGCGGGGATATTTTTGACCAGATAAAGCCGGCGCGTTACGCGATATGCACGCCATTGCGCCCGGCTAGATCGACAAAGAATTGCCACGCCACACGACCCGAGCGTCCGCCACGAGTGGCCTGCCATTCGATGGCCTCGGCTCGCAGGACATCAGCGTCGACAGAAACGCCATAGGCCGCGCAATAGCGGTCGATCATGGCTAGGTATTCGTCCTGATCGCACGGATGGAACCCCAGCCACAGGCCGAACCGGTCCGATAGCGAGACTTTCTCTTCAACCGCTTCAGACGGGTTGATGGCACTCGAGCGCTCGTTCTCGATCATGTCCCGAGGCATCAGGTGGCGCCGGTTCGAGGTAGCGTAGAAGACAACGTTTTCGGGGCGACCCTCGATGCCTCCATCCAGCACTGCCTTGAGCGATTTGTAGTGCTGGTCATCGTGGCTGAACGACAGGTCATCGCAGAACAGGATAAACCGGTGCGGAGCAGCGCGTAAGTGGTTGAGCAGACGTGCGACCGAGCCCATGTCTTCGCGCTGAAGCTCGACCAGTTTGAGCTGCGGAAAATCCGCTTGCAACGTGCCGTGAACGGCTTTGACAAGGCTGGATTTCCCCATGCCCCGAGCGCCCCACAGCAGCGCGTTATTGGCCTTGTACCCGGACGCAAACCGCCGTGTGTTGTCCAATAGCGTATCGCGTGATCGGTTGATCCCAACCAGCAGCTCCAGGTCGACGCGGTTGACCTGTGTGACCGGTTCCAGCCGATCCGGCTCAACATGCCAGACAAATGCCGGGGCTGCGGAGAAGTCAGGAGCAGCCAGAGGGGCTGGTGCCATACGTTCGAGCGCGTCAGCGATGCGTTTCAGGGCTTGGTCGTCCATAGGCTCCTCCGGGTCGGTCTTGCGGGGTTCAAACCACGTTCCGACTGGCGCAACAAGGGCCACGCATCAAAAAAGGCGCGCCCATTAGGACGCGCCCGATCGTTTATTATTTGAAGGGATTACTTGCTTTCTTCTTCGCGAATGATCTCTTCGTCGGCTTCTTCTTCATCGTCATAGTAGCCGTCGGCGCGCAGTTGCTCTTCGCGCTTTTTCTCAACGCGTGCGACCAGGAAGATCGACACTTCGTAAAGGCCATAAACCACTACGAACAGGATGACTTGTGTGATCACGTCCGGCGGGGTCACCAGCGCGGCCAAAACCAGAATTGCCACCACCGCGTATTTCCGCACGGCACCAAGGCCTTCGGCAGTGACCAGACCCGCCTTGCCCATCAGGGTCAGTAGAACCGGCAATTGGAAGCATAGGCCAAAGGCCACAATGAACTTGATCGTCAGGTTCAGGTATTCCTGGGCTGAGCCCTGGAACACAACGCTCAACGGCGCGGTTGCTGTCCCGTCTACCACAGCTTCGCCTTCGGCACCGAATTGCTGGAAGCCTAGGAAGAAGTCGTAAGCCAATGGCGTGACGACATAGAAGGCAAAGCTAGCCCCCAACAGGAACATAAAAGGCGATGCCAGCATGAACGGAAGGAACGCGTTCTTTTCCGATCGGTACAAACCCGGTGCAACGAAACGCCACATCTGCATTCCGATATAAGGGAACGCCAGAATGAACCCGCCCAGAAGCGAGACCTTAATGGCGACAAAGAACCCTTCCTGTGGAGAGATGAAAATCAGTCCACAATCCTGTCCGCGTTCTGCCAGCACCTCGCACAATGGGTTTGTGAGGAAGTTGAACAGCGGCGTGGCAACGGTGAAGCAAATTATCATCCCGATCAGGAACGCCACGACGCAGTGGATCAGACGCGTGCGCAGTTCCGCCAGATGCTCGATCAACGGGGCCGAGCTGTCTTCGATCTCGTCGGTGTTTGTCATGTCTTGCTTTCAGTGTTCAGCGCGGCCTCGGCCTCTTCTGCCTTCGCCAGCGCGTCCGCAGCTTCCTTGGCCTTGCGCTCAGCAGCAGCACGTGCGGTCGAGGCCTGGATCTTCTTGGCCTGCTCTGCACGTTCAGCGGCCAGCTTGCCGGTTTCGCTGTCGGGGTCGAACTTGGTCGGGTCCATGCTCTTGGCCATGTCCTGCGCAGCTTCTTTCACACCGTCCATGGCGGTGTTTACAGGATTGGTGGCCGCATTCAGACCCTTCTTGATCTCGTTCACGCCCGCCTGATCCGCTGCCTCGTTCATGGCGCTGCTGAATTCGCGCGCCATACCTCGGGCCTTGCCGACCCAGCGGCCAACGTTACGGAACAGCACCGGCAGGTCCTTTGGCCCCACAACGATCAGGGCAACAACGCCGATGACCAGAAGCTCGGTCCAGCCCAGATCAAACATCTGCGCTTAGGCCTTGTCTTTGTCTGTCTCGGGGGTGACGTCTTTCGCCATCTCGGACGCATCCTGTTCCAACTCGTCCGCGCCTTCTTTGACACCCTTTTTGAACGATGTGATGCCTTTGCCCACTTCGCCCATCAATGAGCTGATTTTGCCGCGGCCAAACAGCACCAGCACCACAACGGCGATCAGTAGAAGACCGGGAAGACCGATATTGTTGAGCATGTCTCTTCTCCTTTTAAGTCGGCGCACGTGCGCCGGGAATATGATCTGCGTCCGTGTTTACGCGCGGGCAGACCATCGCAAAAGCGTGTCGCCACTGTTCTGCGCCCAAATTTGAACGGATCACGCAATTTTTGAGGACTCGCATTCTTCAACTGACAGGTTTATGTCAGTTGGATGCGCATATTACGGCCCTGTCCCATCAATACAGGAGCATGAAGTGACACAAATTGCAGAAACCGTAACGTTCAAATTGGCGGCCGATGTAACAGAAGAGGATTTCGTGAACATCATGAAAGGCACAGAATCCTTTGTTCGGAACGCAGATGGCTTTGTCTTCCGCCGCCTAAGTTCAGGTGGCGACGGGCTTTGGACCGATACAGTCATCTGGGCCGACATGGATTGTGCCCAGGCCGCCGCCGATGCCTTCCCAAAACAGGATTTCGCTCCTGCTGTGATGGCTGCAATCGCGCCGGACACCGTAACCATGAGGCATGATGCGATCCATTGGACCATCGGAGCGTCATGACACACAGGACATCCCATGCGCCGCAGTGACCGGCTATTCGATATCATCCAGATCCTGCGCGACGGTAAACTGCATCGCGCGCAGGACATTGCGGACCGGCTTGAGGTGTCGGTCCGTACGATCTATCGCGACATGGATACGCTGGTCGCCTCGGGCATCCCGGTCGAAGGCGAACGCGGCGTGGGATACATGGTACGCGAGCAGATCACCCTGCCCCCACTGAACCTGACCCCGGCCGAGCTTGAGGCACTGAACCTTGGTATGGCCATCGTGGCCGAAGCCGCCGACCCAGACCTTAAATCCGCGGCCGAATCTCTTGCCGACAAGATCGATGCCGTGCTGCCAACGCAGGTTGTGGCTGAAGCTGACAGTTGGAAGTTTGCGGTATACCCTTTTGCCGATGCAGCGCGCGGGCTGGCACATATGGCCCCGATCCGAGCTGCCATCAAATCGCGGCAAAAGCTGCGACTGTCGTATCGCCGGATCGACGGTGTTCTGACGGATCGGGTCGTACGCCCCCTGCATATGGAATACTGGGGGCGTGTCTGGACGCTGACATCATGGTGCGAACTTCGTCAGGGATTCCGCGTTTTTCGCATTGACCTTATCGAAGCGATATCACCCCTGCCCGAGGTTTTTGCTGACGAACCCGGCAAACGCCTGAGCGATTACGACCCTCACGCCTGACACCGGTCTGATGCAGGTCACCGCAGATAGGGTTCCGGATCGACAGATTCGAACCCTTTACGAACCTCGAAATGGACGTAGGCATTGTCGCCGCCGCGCAAGGAGGCGATCTTTTGGCCGCGCTTGACGCGAGCACCCTTTTTCACAGTGATGTTTTCGACATTCGCGTAAACCGTCAACAGGTCGCTGTTGTGCTTTACCACTATGATCGGAACCTGATCAGCGTCTGCCGTGATTGCGGCAACGGTTCCCGCGGCAGCGGCGTTAACCGGGCTGCCAGGCGCGGCAGCAATGTCGATACCTTCGTTCGAGCCTTTTTTATAAGTGCGAATGATCGTTCCGGTAACAGGCATGCCAAGTGCGGAATTGCTTTGCGTAGTCGGCGCTTCGGCGGTCACGTCTGGTGCGGGCTCTGCTGGCTTGATGACTTCATCCGGCAGAGGTTGCGTTGCGCTGGGTGGCGTCGGCGTCGGCGATCCCTGCCCAGGTTGGGTGATCGTAGTCGCAGGGACTGTTGTCACGGCGGCCGCCTCTTGACGGGGCGCAGGCTGGTTCTTGATAGGAATCAGCAGAAACTGTCCTTCGCGCACGGTAAAGTCCGACCCCAGCCCGTTCCACTCGGCCAATGCATCAACTGGTACGCTGTATAGGCGCGCGATTGTATATGCGGTTTCACCACGCTTGACTTTGTGGCGAATGGGCTCAGGTCCTGCTGGCGCAGGAGCCGGTGCCGGCGCGGCGGCTGGTTGTGCAGGTGCCAGTGTTGCCGTGCGCACCGATCCATCCGCCGGTGCCTCGTCAATCGCGGTTCCGGCAATTGTCGCGATATCAACTGAGCTGGCTGCGCTTACGGTACGCGGCAAGGCAATCACTTCGCCATCTCGCAACTGGTCTGCCGCCTGTAGTCCGTTGAACCGCGCGACTTCCTCGGCCGGTAAGCCGATCCGGGCGGCGACATCGCCAACCGTGTCGCCACGGCGCGCTACGGCCACCTGATAATTGGGGTAAGTAATCACGCCACGCGCATCCGGCGCGGGTCGGTTGGCGGTAGCCGCCTGCGCCGCATCGGCCGTGGAAAAACCACCGACATTGCCGCGCAGGTCATAATCTAAGGGACCTTCGCATCCCGCGAGGAACGCCAAAGACGCAACACCTGCTGCGACTGCTGATTTGGAAACTGCTCTCATTTTACTGTCCTCACCGCCTGCCCCTGTTGTCCGGGGTTCCAGCGCTTATCGCAAATATTCTTTCACGCTCCGTCTTTGCCAAGCCCTTCTAGCAGGGGCACGAACCGAACGGGCAACAATTCATCATAGTCCAGACCGGTCTCGGTGCGTCTGACCCGGATCAGGGTCTGAACCGCATCTGACTGTCCCACCGGCAATACCATGATACCGCCGATTTTGAGCTGCGCCAAGAGCGGCCCGGGCGGGTCCTCGGCGGCGGCGGTCACGATGATACGATCAAACGGGGCTTGCTCCAACAACCCAAACGACCCGTCGGACAACATCGCTGTCACATTGGTCAGCCCCAAGTCGCGGAACAGCTGGCCAGTTTCGCGCACCAGACGCTTATGACGTTCGACCGTATAGACCCGCCGCGCCAGCTTGGACAAAACTGCCGCCTGGTAGCCCGAGCCTGTACCGACCTCCAGTACCGTGTCACGCGGGCGCACATCCAAGGCCTGCGTCATCAGCCCAACGACCGAGGGTTGGCTGATCGTCTGCCCGCAGGCAATTGGCAACGGCGTATCTTCGTAAGCACGCTCGGCAAACAGACCCGTGACGAAGCGTCCCCGGTCGACCTGCTCCATCGCGGCCAATACGCGCGCATCCGTTACCCCGCGCGACCGCAGGGCAAACAGGAACTGCATAATGGTTTCGGGATCAGGTCCGCTCATTCGATTGACTTCAGTTGTTCCAGAACGTCATGGGCTGTCAAATCGGCCCGCATCGGTGTGACCGAGATGTATCCTCCCAAATTGACTGCTGCATCTGTACCGGGTGCTGTTGGATTGTGCTGATAGCCACCCTTGATCCACAGAAACCGCCGACCCGAGGGCGAGCTGTGAGGTTCAACCGAGAAATGGGTGTCCCGGCGATATCCTTGTGGTGCAACGCGTGTTCCCAGAACCTCGTCCGCGGGAACAGGTGGGAAATTAACGTTGTAAAACAGTCGGTAATCAGCCTGTTCTTCAGGTGTCGCCTTCAAAATACGCCGTACCAGGTCCGCCCCGAAACGCGTTGCAGCCTCAAAGGGATCGTCCAGACCAAGGTTCCGCGGCCCAAAATACTGCGACAAGGCAATGGCGGGGACACCTTGCAGGGCGGCTTCCATCGCGCCGCCCACGGTGCCGGAATACAGCGTGTTTTCAGCAGAATTGTTGCCCCGGTTCACCCCCGACAACACCAGATCGGGCGGCGTGTCCTTCATGACGTCATGCAACCCGGCCAGAACGCAGTCGGCGGGCGAACCCTCGGCTGCATAGCGACGTTCTCCCAGTTTGGCGACCATCATCGGATGGGTGTAACTGATACAGTGACCAACACCTGACTGCTCGAATGCAGGCGCCACGACCCAAACTTCACCCTCTGGGCCTGCGAGATCGGCGGCTATCGCCTCAAGTGCGATAAGCCCCGGTGCATTGATACCGTCATCATTGGTCAGAAGAATACGCATTGCCCCATCCACCCGGCGTTTTGCCCTTGATAGACCCGCCCCTGCGTCGCGGCAAGCAAAGCGGGCACCCAATCTGAGGCTTTCGCGCACCACTTGGCGCTAAACTGTGTCTAATGGGCCTAAACAGGGAAAACGAAACACTTGTCGCGACGGATGGTCAGCCACATGACCCGCCCCGGGTTGGGAACGAAGACGTTGGGCACTGTCGCCCTCAGGATCGAGCCGTCATGGTCCATCCGAAATTCAACGAGGCTTTCGTTGCCTAAAAACCGCGCCCGTTCGACCACGCCGCGCGCGGCAACGCCATCTGTGGGCGTAGGCAGCGGCCCCTTGCCGTTCCGATCAAAGTCCAGCCGCACGTGCTGGGGTCGGAAAACGATTTCAACATCCGTATTGTCCGGCACTCCAGGGGCCAGAAACTGCCCAAACGGCGTTTCCGCCAAGGCACCATTCACTTTGGCAGGCAGTACGTTGATATCACTGAAAAATGCAACCGCCGCCTTATCCGCTGGCCGCGTGAAAACGTTGTACGGCGCGCCCTGCTGCACGATTTTGCCACGCCGCATCAGGGCGATCTCATCCGCCATGCGCATCGCCTCTTCAGGTTCATGCGTGACCAGAACAACCGCGGCGTCCTCTTCCTTGAGGATCGCGAGCGTTTCATCCCGAATGCCGTCCCGTAAGCGGTTGTCCAAGCCCGAGAAAGGCTCATCCATCAGCATGATCCGTGGACGTGGTGCCAAGGCCCGAGCCAGCGCCACACGTTGCTGCTCCCCCCCTGACAGATGATGCGGAAAGCTGTCGACAAAGCGCATCAGGTCGACTTTGCGCAGCAACTCTTCGACGCGTGCGCGTTTTTCGTCCTTATGCCCTCTCAGGCCAAACGCCACGTTGTCAGACACGCTCAAATGCGGAAACAGGGCAAAATCCTGAAACATCAGCCCGATCTCGCGCCGTTCAGGCGGCACGCGAAACACCGTGTCACAGATCAGTTTGCCATCGACATAGATTTCACCGTATTCCTGCATCTCGACGCCAGCAATCATGCGCAGCGTCGTGGACTTGCCGCATCCCGATGGCCCCAGCAGACACGTCACCTGCCCAGCCTGAACGGTCAGCGAGACGTTATCTACAACAACTCGCCCCTCATATCGGGCGATCAGATTTCGGATTTCCAACCGAGGAGGAGTAGCGTTTTCTGTCACCGATGGGCCCCGTTGCCTTTCCCGATCAATTCCATCGGGCTTAGGCGGGGATAACAACCCCGACCTTCAGGTGCAAGAGATCAGCAACAGCCGCCGGATGGGGCCTCGCCAGACACTTCAAACGGGCTTTCGCCACCGCAGCCTTCGAAAATCCCGTAATGGGTCGAGAAATCGCCGATGAATTCGAAATGCCGGGCAAAACGTGTGTCTTTCAACATCATCCATGTGTTGCCGCAGACGGGAAAGACCTTGCCCGCGTCAATCGCGTGGTGATCATCCAGTTCAAACAGATGTGGGGCGTTGGGGACAGTACCTTTGTAAATCACCGCCTGACCGTAGTCTTCGCAGGCAGGCTCCAACTCGGGCAACTTGAACAGGCGGTAGGTCGCGGACAGGAAGTTCAGGGGTGCGACTCGCTCCTCCAGAACCGCGTTCTCGATGTTCAACGGACGGTGGGTCACACGACGCGGGTCGCCAAAGCCAGCCTTGCGCGACATCGACAGAAAATCGTTCCAGTACAACGCGCCTGACAAGCACTCGCCGTACAGAACCTCATCCTCGGCCATCTCTTTGGGCACACGGCGGTCTGAATAAACGTCCGAGAAATACATCTCGCCCCCGTCTTTCAACAACCGCTGCGCGCCACGCAGGACGGCATCCTTGTCGGTGGCCAGGTTGATCACGCAGTTCGACACGATGATGTCGAAAGAACCAGGTTCCAGATCCAGCTTATCCAGATTTTCGATATAACCATGGTGGAATTCTACGTTTGACGCGCCATGCCCAAAGGCCTGCGCGTGATAATCTTGATGCGCGCGCGCGACATCCAGTTGCCCGGGCGTCATGTCCACGCCGACAACGCGTCCTTTTTCGCCCACCATCGCAGACAGGGCATAGACATCCCGTCCGGCACCGCAACCAAGATCCAGAATGCTCATGCCCTCTAGATCCAGCGGCGCGATTAGGCCGCAACCATAGTAACGGGTCAGCACTTCGTCATGGATTTTCGACAGAATCTTTTTGACATGATCCGGCATGTCATCAGGAGTGCAACACGCGTTTGTCTGCAAGTCCGAGCTACCCTGCAGGACCTCGCCATAGTAATTCTGCACTGCCTCATGCTTCATCGCGGCTATCCTTCTGTCTGATGGCTGCATAGCAGCTAATGCAGTGCGGGGTTTGGCGCAATCCGTGCACTTGCGATCTGACGAAAGCGTGAGGATTCTTTGGCCTCACGCCAGCAGTTCAAAGTCTACACCCGCGCGTAATTTGCCGTTCACCTGAACCTCAAGCCGATGTGCTCCGGGAACCAGTTTGAACGTGGTCGCGTCGCCCTTGAGCTTATGCTTTTTGCTCAACGTCAGGACACCATCCTTCAACAAAGCTTGTTTCAGCTTATGCACTTTGGCTGAGGTTTTTCCGCCAGGTCGTTGAAAATGAACGATGTAGTCCACAAGAACCGGTTGCTGATCCTTACCATTCAGCACAACATCAAACTCCAGCGCGCCACCGATCCGTGCCTCGCCTTTGATCGTGACATCGGCCGAGACCTTGGCGTCCGGGTCATAACCCAGCGTCTTCATGGCGCGCGGATGTCCAGCTTTCACAAGACCACGCAAGGTGTGCGAGGTCATCCAGTCCAACTCATCCTGATCCTGCTGCCCTCTCGTGCCCCATTCCTGCAACCGATCCAAAACCAGATCGGGATCTTTCTTGGAGATGTCGTTCAGGTGATTGGCCACCGAGCGGGTGACATAACGCGTCCCATCGGCATGCAGGCGATCCAATAACGGCAGCGGATCGGTCAGTTCCAGCGCAACGGCCTGCCCCCAAGGCAAGCGCGGCCGTGTGCCTTCGCTAACCAACCGTCGCACGTGATAGCTGTCATGCGCGCACCATTCATTCATCCTCGACAGCACCAAATCCTGATGGGCGTTGAGGAACGGGCGGATGGCCCATTCCATCGAAAACCTCTGGGTTAGTTCCTCAAGCACATCCAATGCCTGCGCCGGATGGTCTATTCCTACGGCAACAACCCACTCACCTAATGGCGCAAAGATGAAGTCCCCAAAATCGTCATCCGTTTTGCTGGGATCCAAAGGCGACGGCAAAGCGCGCAACAGTGTTGGTGCGATCTGAGTCACATCACCCGGAACGGCCTGTTGCAAGCAGTCGGCAATCCAGGCCATCCGCTCTTTCAATTCCAGATCCAGAAGGCGCGACATGACCTGCGCGTGAAATGAATTGGCATCAAAAGACGGGTCTGCGCCCGCGAAAAGCCCTGCCAAATAGCTGGTCTTTTCCGCGTTAAACAATTGATCCTTTAGTGAGAAGTTCTGTGCCATGGTCACATCGTCATGTTGGTCGCGCCGCCGTCCAGCAGGATGTTTTGCCCGACGATGAACCCGGCATGCTGCGAACAAAGGAAAGCGCACGCCGCGCCAAATTCGCCGCGTGTTCCATACCGACGCGCCGGGATTGTTGCCGCGCGTTCGGCACGCGCCTCGTCCAACGAAATACCCTTTTGCGCCGCCACGCCGCCATCCAACGAATCCGCACGGTCGGTGGCGTGAATGCCCGGCAGCAAGTTGTTGATCGTCACGCCTTTTGGCGCGACCTGACGTGCAGTTCCGGCGACATAACCAGTCAAACCGGTGCGGGCTGCATTCGACAGACCCAGCGCCGGGATCGGCGCCCGTACCGATTGCGAGGTGATGTTGACCACCCGGCCCCAACCTTGCTCCATCATACCCGGCAAAAGCGCCTTCATGAACGCAATCGGCGTCAGCATGTTGGAATCCAGCGCTTTGATGAAATCGTCACGATCCCAGTCGGACCACAAACCGGGCGGCGGACCACCGGCATTTGTCACAAGAATATCAACGCCCTGTGCGGCTTCGATCACCTGCGCTTGCCCGTCCGCCGACGTCACATCGCAGGCAACGGTTTGAACCTGAACGCCATGTTCGGTGCGAATACGATCGGCCGACGCCTCCAATGCCTCAGACCCGCGTGCGTTCATCACCAGATCAACACCGGCAGCGGCCAAAGCCTCGGCGCAACCCAAACCCAAGCCTTTGCTGCTGGCACAAACCAGCGCGCGTTTTCCGTTAATTCCCAGATCCATCGGGACCCTCCTTAGTATTGCGGGGTTTTGTCTGATGCCATCAAAGCAAAACGACCCTGTGGCTGAGTTGCTAAAATTCTTGGTCGACTGTCGCCTGCAGAGATTGCAGCGTCTCAAGCAATTCAAGCAGGCCCGAACGATCACTGCTTTGACCCATCCAACCCAGCTGCTGAACGAGAATTGAAGAAACTTCGGCGCATTGCCCGCTTGTGCAGCGCCGCGTGCCTTTCAGACGCGTCTCTTGTGCAGACAGATCCGCAATGGAAGAAGCCAAAACTGCCATATCCGATTTCAGCTGGGACCGCACATCATCCGACAAGTCTTCGGCGTGGTTGGTTAAGAAACGCCCGAGGTCTTTTTCAAGCTGCTCAGTTGACCGCCGCGCAGCGCGCATCGAACGCAGAGCCTGCCGGCGAGAAGACGAAGTATACGCGTTAGAGCTTTTGAAAGACGCGTAAGTACGGGAAACCTGTGCACCCGCATTTTTAATTCTGATCTGAGTTTGCAACGAACGCTCTGACAGCGCTTTGGCGTCTTGGGTCAGACTTATTGCACTCGATTGGCCTTCCTCACCGCTGTTGCCTTCTTGATCGCGGCTCTCGTCGGGCTCGCCTCCGCACCGTGCGCAGCCGCTGTCATCTGTTGTCGGCGCAGGGCGACCACCGTGACCAGGATGCGCGTTGGCAATTTGTGGCAGTTCCAAGGAAAACAAAGTAGCGACCAAAATAATTGCCGCCGTCCTTGCCATTCGTATCCTCATTTCGCGCCCTTACAATGTTGCGTCTCTGCTCGATGTGGTGTCGCCGGACCTGCCGACGGCACCACGGCCACAAAAATCAGATTTACAGCTTGGCGTCAGTAAAAAAACTCTTCGCGCACGATCTTGCCGTCTGCGACATGGTAGATAGCTACTTCGCGCATATCAAAACTGTCGCCACTTTCCTTCACTGTGCCCTGCACTTCGAAGATCACGGCAAAGCGGTCGTCGCCATGCATAAACGGTTCGCTGACCGAAGCGCCGCTTACATCATGCGCGCCTTCCCACCATTCATGTTTGCCACGTATGCCATCACGCCCTGCGGTTTCACGACCCATGCCCATGGCATCTGTCGCTTCGACCGAAATGGCATCGTCTGCATAAAGTTTGTCCAAATTCGCTTTGGCCCGGCCTTCCCGGCATCCAGCGACCAGTTCGTCTGCAATTTCTTTTAAATTCATCACACCTCTCCATCATTTGTTCACTATATGTTCTCATTGCCATAGCCAGCCGATTCTGAACAGCCCCTTTGTCTTGCCTCGGCTGGATTCCCCGCATATACGCGCGTTCATGCTTGATACCGCCACCAACCAACCCGTTTTGCCCCCCGAGATCGCTCGGCGCCGGACATTCGCCATCATCTCACACCCGGATGCGGGCAAGACGACGCTGACTGAAAAGTTCCTGTTGTACGGGGGCGCCATTCAAATGGCGGGTCAAGTGCGCGCCAAGGGTGAGGCAAGACGAACACGCTCAGACTTCATGCAAATGGAGAAGGACCGCGGTATCTCGGTTTCCGCCTCGGCAATGTCGTTTGACTACGACAACTTCCGGTTCAATCTGGTGGATACGCCCGGCCACAGCGATTTCTCGGAAGATACCTATCGCACGCTAACCGCCGTAGATGCTGCCGTAATGGTCATCGACGGCGCAAAAGGTGTGGAAAGCCAGACGCAGAAACTGTTCGAAGTCTGCCGCCTGCGTGACCTTCCGATCCTGACCTTCTGTAATAAGATGGACCGGGAAAGCCGCGATACGTTCGAGATCATCGACGAAATTCAGGAAATGCTGGCGATCGACGTTACCCCTGCTGCATGGCCAATCGGCGTAGGTCGCGATTTCATCGGCTGCTACGACATGCTGCGCGACCGGCTGGAACTGATGGACCGCGCCGACCGTAACAAAGTGGCTGAAAGCATCGAGATCAACGGGTTGGATGACCCGAAACTGGCGGAACACGTACCCGAGCACCTGCTGGACAAGCTGCTAGAAGAGGTTGAGATGGCGCGCGAGCTGTTGCCCAAGCTTGATCCGCAAGCGGTACTTGAGGGACATATGACCCCGATTTGGTTCGGCTCGGCCATCAACTCGTTTGGCGTCAAAGAATTGATGGAAGGCATCGGCGCTTACGGTCCACAGCCGCAGGTTCAGTCTGCCGAACCGCGTCAGATCGCGCCCGACGAAAAGAAAGTCGCCGGATTTGTCTTTAAGGTTCAGGCCAACATGGACCCCAAACACCGCGACCGCGTGGCATTTGTCCGCATGGCAAGCGGACACTTCAAACGCGGGATGAAGTTGACCCATGTGCGCTCGAAAAAGCCGATGGCGATCTCGAACCCGGTTCTTTTCCTGGCCTCTGACCGGGAACTGGCCGAAGAGGCCTGGGCCGGTGATATCATTGGCATCCCGAACCACGGCCAACTGCGCATCGGTGATACACTGACCGAAGGTGAGGCGATCCGCGTGACCGGCATCCCTTCATTCGCACCAGAGCTACTGCAAACCGTACGGCCGGGCGACCCGATGAAGGCCAAGCATCTGGAAAAAGCCCTGATGCAATTCGCCGAAGAAGGCGCGGCCAAGGTTTTCAAGCCTTCGATTGGCTCCGGCTTTATTGTTGGTGTCGTTGGTGCGCTGCAATTCGAAGTGCTGGCCAGCCGGATTGAGATGGAATACGGCCTGCCCGTGCGCTTTGAGGCATCGCAGTTCACATCCGCCCGCTGGGTCAGCGGCGATAAGGTCGCGGTCGACAAATTCGTCAACGCCAACAAGCAGCACATCGCCCATGATCATGACGGCGATATCGTTTATCTTACACGCCTTCAGTGGGACATCGACCGGGTCGTTCGCGACTACCCTGAGCTGAACCTGACGGCCACAAAAGAAATGATGGTGTGATGGCACGGGCCGAAAGTCCGAATGGATGATGATCTGACCTATTCGGGTGGCCTACCCGCCCTACAAAACAGGTTCGAAAGGCGACGCGCGCCTTTCGAGTTTTTGGACGAGGTACTCCCGGCCGAAGACGCCGATCTAACCCTTTTGACGCGCCAGATTGTCCCCGAAAGCGCGACGCAGTCGCAGCCCGGCGAAGCGCATACATCCTGGGCGCGCAAACGCCGACAAATCGCGCAGGAATTCGTCGGGAAATCTGAGTTGGCCTTTCTGAATGCGCAGCTGATTTCGAACCTTCGCAAACGATCCTGGCCCAGTCACGCCCCTGCCCTTTTTTGTCGACTTTGGGCCGAGCAATCGGATCATCTGCTGCACCATCTTGATCTGCGTTGGCAGGTGTCTTCCATTCAAACATTTGCCGATCATGGTACCACGCGAACTCAACGTGAAGTTGGGCACGCGATGCGCATGCTGTTCGGCCTAATGAAGCTGTACGAATTCGAACGTCTTTTCTCTGGTCGCGCGCCGGATCTGCCATACCCGCTAAGGCGCAAGGCAGATGCTGAACTACCGATGGAAATGGATGGTTTCTCGTTCGAGACAGGAGGGCTGGATATCAACATTCTGACACCGGTCTGGACACAGGCACTGACCGACGAGACGATCGCCCCGCTCGCCAACCATCTTTTCAGCGCTTTGAACCGCGATCCCGGCACAGTGTTCCGCCGATTGGCCAAGATGCGTGAGGCGCGCGAAGCGCGTCGGGAAACGCGAAAATGACGACCTGGGGTATCGTCTCAATGGTTCGCGGATCGACCCGCGACATACTCAGGTTCGCGGCCCATCACCTCGATCTGGGTGCGGATTATCTGTACATCTACCTGGACGAACCCAATCGTGAGGCGCACCTGGCCCTCAGGAAACACCCAAAAATCAGAGCGCGGATCTGCGATGATGCCTTTTGGGAGAAACGCAAACGCGACCGCCCGGAACGTCACCAGGTCCGCCAGACGCTACATGCAACATTTGCGTACCGCAACACCGATCTGGACTGGTTGGCCCATATCGACGTGGATGAATTCCTGTGGTCCTCAAATCCGATCCGAGAACAGTTGCAATCCGTTCCTTCGGACACTCCTGCCGTCCGCGTTCGACCGATGGAGGAAATGGCGGGCGGAGAAGATCTGTACAAAGCATACATCCCCAGCGGCCCGGATCGTTCAGCCACGGTACAATCGATCTACCCCAATTACGGCGGCTTTGTTCTTGGCGGGTTCCTTAGCCATGTTCAGGGTAAACTCTTTGCCCGTACGGGCATGGAAAAACTGAACTTTCGAATCCACAACCTGTTTCAGAACAAAGAGCCTTTGCCTTGCAAGTTCGAGCTACCTGCGTTGGAGCTGTGCCATCGCCACGCACCGGATTGGGAGCACTGGCTGGCTCACTATCAATTCCGGATGGAGCGAGGATCTTACCAACCCGGCATGTCCCCCAATGTTGCCCGCGAACTGGGTGGATTGAACAAGAACGAGCTATTCAACTGGATTGAGGCGGAACAAGGTATGGAAGGCCTGCGCGCCTTCTACGATGAAATCAGCGGCGCTGATCCTGATGTGCGGGCGCGGCTGGAAGAGCACGGGCTGATACGGCACAGACCGCTGGATCTGGACGCGAAAATTGCGAAACACTTTCCCGGAAGCTGCTGAATTGTTGCGAAAAACCTGCAACAGGTACTGGCGACGTCAGGTTAAAACCTCTTCATTTGACCCTGCCTCATGATTTTGTTATGTCCGCGCAAAGCCGAAATGTGCCTGACAGCGCATGGCCATCCGGGCCCGGCATTCCATTGACGCGCGGGCCAGGTCTAGTGTCCGCATGAACCGGACATACATGACAAAATTTAACGAACTGAACCTGAACCCAAAGGTCCTCAAAGCCATTGAGGAAGCCGGATACGAATCCCCTACCCCAATCCAGGAAGGCGCGATACCTGCGGCCTTGGAAGGACGCGATGTACTGGGCATTGCTCAGACAGGGACCGGCAAGACTGCAAGTTTCACGCTGCCGATGATCACCTTGCTAGCCCGTGGGCGCGCTCGTGCGCGCATGCCGCGTTCGCTGGTGCTGTGCCCGACGCGGGAGCTGGCCGCGCAGGTGGCTGAGAATTTTGACACGTACGCAAAACACTTGAAACTGACCAAAGCGCTGTTGATTGGCGGCGTCAGCTTCAAAGAGCAGGACGCGTTGATTGACCGGGGCGTTGACGTTCTGATCGCCACACCGGGTCGTCTGCTGGACCATTTCGAGCGCGGCAAGCTGCTGTTGACCGGCGTTCAGATCATGGTTGTAGATGAAGCGGACAGGATGCTCGACATGGGGTTCATCCCCGATATCGAACGCATCTTCTCGCTGACACCGTTCACACGCCAAACCCTGTTCTTCTCGGCCACTATGGCACCAGAGATTGAGCGGATCACAGACACGTTCCTGTCTGCTCCCACGCGGGTCGAGGTTGCGCGCCAAGCTACAGCGTCTGAGACTATCGAACAGGGTGTCGTGTTGTTCAAAGGCGGTCGCCGCGATCGCGAGGCCAGCGCCAAGCGAAAGGTTCTGCGTGCGCTGATCGATGCCGAAGGTGAAAAATGCACCAACGCAATCATCTTCTGCAATCGCAAAACCGATGTAGATATCTGCGCGAAGTCGTTGAAAAAATACGGATATGACGCTGCAGCGATCCACGGTGATCTGGACCAATCACAGCGGATGAAAACTCTTGATGGTTTCCGCGACGGTTCCTTGCGCCTGCTGGTCGCCTCAGATGTGGCCGCGCGCGGCCTTGATGTGCCATCGGTAAGTCATGTGTTCAATTTCGACGTTCCCGGGCACCCTGAAGATTACGTGCACCGCATTGGCCGTACAGGTCGCGCCGGACGCGATGGCAAAGCAATTACAATCTGTTCAGGACGAGATGAAAAAGCCCTGGCCGCAATTGAAAAGCTGATCCAAAAAGAAATTCCCAGGCTCGACAACCCGGTTCAGTCCGAAGAACCCAAAGCCAAAGAAGACGCGCCAAAGCCCGAGCGGAAAGCCAAACCGACTGACGCTAAGAAAAGCGAAACCAGGAAGAGCGACCGCAAGAAGGACAAGGAACCCAAGGGCCGTGGCCGCAGAGACGACAAAGGCCCTGCTGTTGTCGGCATGGGCGATCACATGCCCAGCTTCATCGCCCTCAGCTTTGACGAGCGCCGCGCAGGCTAAATCGTAAGCACCAACGCCAGTATCGAGGCACCAAGCAACGTCATCCCGGCGACTTCCCGCCGGGTGATTTTTTCGCGGAAAAACAAGATCGAGGCGAACAGGCTGAAGATCAGTTCGACCTGGCCCAGTGCTTTGACATAGGCCGCGTTTTGCAGTGTGAAGGCAAAAAACCAGCAGAACGAACCGCTCAGGCTGGTGAGGCCGACAAAGACGCCGGTTCGACGAGTGTCCCAAACCGCGCGCAACTCAGCCCGGTCGCGCCACAACAACCACAATCCCATGCTCAGGAATTGGTACGATACGACCACAGCCAGTGTGATCAGCGCCCGATACCACGCATCAATGTCTCCCAACTCCAAAGACGCACCGCGATAACTGACGGATGAGAAGGCGAACAGAACACCAGAACCCAACCCAAGGCGCGATGCCCGGTTGGTGAGATGTGCCCACCAAACCCCTTCCCCGCCAGGATTTTTTGACAGTAGCAGGACAGCCACCAGTCCCAGAATTATCGCAAACAATGCGCCCGATGACACCTGATCACCCAAGACAAGAAATCCGACGATGGCGGTCTGGATAACCTCGGTCTTCTTGAATGTAATGCCGACGGCGAAATTACGCTGTTTGAACAAGGCCACGACACAAATGGTCGCCAAAATCTGCGTCGTCCCGCCGATCACTGCAAACAGCCAGAATCTTCCGGTCAGGACTGGCAGGCTGTAACCGGTTACCTTCATTGCCACGATCAACGCGAGAACGGCCAAAGGCATGGAATAGGCAAATCGGGCAAAAGTCGCACCGGCAGCCGTAAGTTTCACGGTGCTCAGCGATTTTTGCAGCATGAACCGCACGGTCTGAAATGCCGCGGCGGCGATGGTGACGGGAATCCACAAACTCATGAATCCCCTTGTGTCGGCAAATCAGCCCTTTGGCCAGAGCGGATGCGCCACTGGGTCCTTCGCGCGCCAAAAGTACGAGCGGAAAATCTGGCCATAGGACCGATAGACGTAGGCCTCGTTCGTTGACTGATACCGATCTCTTCCAGCCCGATAAAGAGCGGGCAATCGGTACCAGGGCGCACCGGGATTCATATGATGAACGACGTGCAGATTGTTGTTTAAAAACAAGAAAGATAGCAATCCGCGATCTTCGACTATGACGGTACGGGCACCCGAGTCTTCATGCGCCCTGTGTTCGAGAAACGTCCGGATCTTGACCAAACCCAACCCAATGTACGCTGACAGAACAAAGGCCCACAGCGGCATTGGCGATTGGGCGACTATCCACAAAACCACAGTGGCTCCGATCAGGTGCAGCCCCCAGGCCAGTAATATGTCTTTGTCTCCGCGTTTAGCGCCGCGCAGCTCATCCCGAAGGAAGGTGTATTGACCAATCGCCGGGCCCAACACCATACGACCAAGCAACGTATTGTTCGCCGTCAGTAACCGCTTCTGCCAGCCTTTGAGCGTATTCCAAACCTTGGGGTCCAGATAGTTCGACTCGGGGTCGTCATACGGATCAGTCAGGGTCGAATCCCTGTGATGCGCCAGATGCAGGTCGCGGAACC
Source organism: Ruegeria atlantica (assembly GCF_013032505.1). Classification (GTDB taxonomy): domain Bacteria; phylum Pseudomonadota; class Alphaproteobacteria; order Rhodobacterales; family Rhodobacteraceae; genus Ruegeria; species Ruegeria atlantica_F. The sequence goes on along the minus strand of NZ_WQCG01000001.1, from coordinate 43,066 downwards.
GGTTATATGGGATGAACAAAGTCAACGGCAGCGCCAGCAGTGCCTCGTTCAGCCAACGGGTGCGAAAAGGATGTCCATGCAGCGCCTCATGGGTCAGCGATGAGTGCAGCGCCGCGACCAATCCCATTGCGGGAATGGCTAGCCAAACCGGGAACATGAAGATCACAGCAAGCCAAGCTGCATAGCACGCAACTATAAGGGCAAAGGTGCCCCATTCGGGACCTGGCCGCTCAGACATTTCGGCCCCATGTGATACCAGCCCAGACACGTTCGTAAATCACGTACATCGTTAGGCCGATGCCCGTGTTCACAATTGCCAGAGTCCCACCAACTGCGGCAGAGCCTGTCGCGATCAGACCCACCAAGGTCATCATGACCAAGCCCATCGCATTCCACACCACAGCTTTCACGACCGATCTTCGTCGCGTTTCCATTCCGTCACCCATATTATTGTTATGCTTTAAGAATTACGGATCACAGGCAGGATTGAAAATTCTGAATATGATTAACAAAACTCATCATACGTGATATTTATCATCACATGCAGGATAAGATCGACAAAAGAGACCGAGCTGCGCAGTTTCGACTACGCCTTGCTCGCGCCATGGAAGAGCAGCACGTCACGCAAAGTGCGCTGGCCCGAAGCATTGGTGTGGACCGGTCAACCGTTTCCCAGCTTTTAACCGGCGAAGGCGCTCGGCTGCCGAACGCGCATGTTGTGGGCAGTTGCGCCTCGGCGCTTGGGGTTTCTGCGGATTGGTTGCTGAGCCTGTCGGACCGGCCCGAAAGCGCGGCCGAGCTTTTGGCAAGCTCTCTAAGTATGACAAAAGCGCCGCGCGCATTGGTCGATGAACGTATTTTCGAATGGCACAAAGAGGCTGCTGGCTACAAGGTTCGCTATGTGCCCGCCACACTGCCCGACATGTTGAAGACCCGAGCTGTGCTGGAATGGGAATACGCCCCGCATCTGGGACGCACAGCAGATCAGGCCATCGGCGCATCGGCAGACAGGCTGACTTGGATGCGCAGCGCGCAATCGGACTATGAAATCGCCATGCCACTGTATGAGATCGACAGTTTTGCCCGCGCGACGGGCTACTACGAAGGCTTGTGCCCAAAAATCCGGATGGATCAGATCGACCACCTGTTAGACCTGAGTGATCAACTCTACCCCCGTATGCGCATCTATCTTTTCGACGCCAAGCGACTTTATTCTGCACCAGTCACGATTTTCGGCCCGTTGCTGTGCGTATTTTACGCAGGCAGCCACTATATGGCCTTTCGGGACCGAGACAGAATTGAAACTTTTACCCGTCATTTCGATACTTTGGTGCGCGAAGCGGATGTAACTGCGCGAGATTTTCCCGAACATCTCAGGCAGCTGCGGTCAACGATTTCCGCCTGATAGCGGTCCCACGGATGCGCAAGCCGCCAACCTGTGATATCGTCACTTGGCGCGAACCTTCGAGCGATCCGATCACAGACGGAGGACCATAGGAATGGACGCACTAAAAACCGCTCAATATGCACGGGCGCTTTATACAGCGCATGGAGATCAGGCAGAGGCCGAAGCAGCGCAGAAAATGCGCGAATGCAAGGCAGCCGGGAATATGCAGCAAGCACGTGACTGGCAGGCAGTCCGGCAGAGCATCCGCCAGATTCGCGGCCCCAATCAGGGTTAAACCTTTGGGTCGGGGTTGACCGTATGCCCGTCGACGGCAATCACCTGCCCCGACACCAATCGGGCTGAATCCGATGCAAGGAATACAGCCATATTGGCAATGTCGTGCCCTTCGACAAAGCGGCCCATTGAGGTTCCCGAGGCGTATCCCTCATAGACCTGATCCCGTGTCATGCCTTTGGCATCGGCCTCGCGCTGCAGGACGCCTTCCATCCGCGGGCCTTCAACCGCGCCTGGACAAATGACATTGCATCGCACCCCGTGTGTGCCCAGCTCCATCGCCAGCGTTTTAGCCAGCCCAATCATCCCCCATTTCGCCGCCGCATAGGGCGCGCGATTGGGATAACCGTATTGTCCCGCAGTCGAAGACGTAATGACCACCGCGCCGCTGCCTTGTCGTTTCAGAATTGGAGACGCGTATTTGGCGCACAAAAAGGCCCCTTCCAGGTTCACCGAAAGACACATGCGCCAATCGTCCAGCGCAACATCTTCGACCGAGGCCGTCGGCCCCGCAATCCCGGCATTTGCGCACAGGGTATCCAACCCGCCCCATTGTGCCTCGATGTCATTGAACAAGGCAGTCACGGCATCCTCATCCGCGACATTCACCTCAGAGCGCTGCCAATGGGCCGGGCACTCTGCAAGGGCTAACGGGTCGACATCCGCCACCCAGACTTTTGCACCGGCATTGTCGAAGGCTTCGGCCATGGCGCGACCAACGCCTGACGCGCCGGCCGTGATCAGAACGCGCCCACTCATGCCGGTTTCCGGATCGCTGCACCGGCACCTTCCGGATAGGGCAATCCAGCCTGCGCCTCAGTGATCCGAGCCATGGCGGCTTCGATCTCGGCTGAAGGTACGCTTGGGCGGCGGGTTTCCAAGCTGACATGCAGCAAAAAGCTTTCACCCGTGGCCAACAGCTTGTCGCCTTTGTACATTGAGTGGAACACGTGCAGCTTTTTGCCCTGCCCCAACAGCATCTGCGTACGCACTTCGATCTTCGCGCCAGCCTTTACTTCATCGACGTAACGGATGTGATTTTCAGCGGTAAAGTAGCTGCCTCCAGAGGCGATGTAATCGGCATCGCAACCCATGATTTCCATGAAGCGGTCGGTCGCGGCGGCGAAGGCTTCAAGGTACCGGGCCTCATTCATGTGGCCATTATAATCCGTCCAATCCAACGGCACTGCACGCGCCAGCGTCAGGATCGGCTGGCTCAGATCGGCCTGCTCCATCGTTGGCAAAGCACCCGGTTTCAACGCTGCATCATGCTGGTTCAGAACCGCACCGGCCCCATAGTTCTGCGCCTTGAGCGCCCGCATCATGCCAACAAGGTTGTTGTCGCGGATACGCTCCAATTCGCGGATCGAGTGCATTCCGGATTGTGCGTCCGACTGATCCGCGATCATGTCCACCAGTTCATCCGTGAACTCCGGGACATCCATCAACTTGGTCCACGGCCATTTCAGTGCCGGACCAAACTGCGCCATGAAATGCCGCATCCCGGCCTCTCCGCCAGCGACGCGATAGGTCTCGAACAGACCCATCTGCGCCCAGCGGATACCAAAGCCCATGCGGATCGCTTCGTCGATTTCTTCGGTGGTTGCGATACCGTCTTTGACCAGCCACAGCGCCTCACGCCAGACTGCTTCGAGGAACCGGTCTGCAATATGCGCATCGATTTCTTTCTTGACGTGCAGCGGGAAGAACCCGACTGATTTCAATAACTCTTGCGCACGCTCCACCATTTCAGGCGGGTTCTTCTCGGTGGGCACCAGCTCGATCAGAGGCAGCAGGTAGACTGGATTGAACGGGTGCGTCACTACGATCTGGTCGGGACGCAGCGCCCCTTCCTGCAATTCGGACGGTTTAAATCCGCTGGTCGAAGAGCCGATGATCGCTTCCGCGTCACATGCCTCTTGCAAGCCTTTATAGACCTTCAGCTTCAGGTCCAGCCGCTCAGGTACGCTTTCCTGAATCCAAGTGGCCCCCTGTACAGCGTCTGCCATCTCATCATGGAAGGTCAGCGTGCCTTCAGCCGGCAATGGCACGTCACTCAGCCCCGGCAGAGACCGCCGTGCATTGTCCAGAACCTCGCCAATCTTACGCTCGGCCTCTGGGTCCGGGTCGAACACCCGGACATCCCAGCCGTTAAGCAGAAACCGGGCGGCCCATCCGCCGCCGATCACACCACCACCGATGATAGCTGCTGTTTTTGTCATATCTTTTCCTAGTCGATACAAATCACCAGCTCGCGCCCCGTCTCATCCAGATGCGGAATGCATCCGAACTGCGGCGTGACCGCGCTGCATTGTTTGGTCTCTGACAGGCAAAAGCCCTCGCAGTCCGAACCTGTTTCACAGGTCTTGCCCGCATCCGCCAACGGCAGGATGCACACATACTGCTGGGCTTTGCCCGCAACCTCGTAAGTTCCGCCTTTGGCCTCGCAAGCCTGCCGCTCATTCTGAGGTGGCTCAGCCTCCGCCTTGTCATCCGTTGGAAGACAAGCCGCCAGAAATCCTGCTCCGACAAGCGCCAAACACCGCGACATCACTTTCACAAGTCATTCCTTCAGTTGATGCCCCGGTGTCTTGGCTTTGCGAAAACTCTGCAAGGCGAAGTTTCAGCCCTTAGGCGCCCGCTTCACCAGCCCCAGCTTCTCGCGCACTTCCTGCGCACCGATCACGCGCGCACCCATGTTCGAAACGATGGTGTTGGCGCGTTCAACCAGCTGCCAGTTTTCCGCCAGAACGCCTTTGTCCAGCCACAGGTTGTCTTCGAGCCCGACACGCACATTACCGCCAGCCAGCACCGATGCCGATGCATAGGCCATCTGGTTTCGTCCCAGCGCAAAGGCGCTGAATGTCCAGTCATCCGGGACATTGTTGACCATGGCCATAAAGGTATTCAGATCATCCGGTGCGCCCCACGGCACACCCATGCACAACTGAACCAGAGCCGGGCTGTCCAGAATGCCGTCCTTTACCAGTTGCTTCGCATACCACAGATGGCCGGTGTCAAAGGCTTCGATCTCGGGCTTCACGCCCAAATGTGTCATCATCCGCCCCATTGCCTGCAGCATGCCCGGCGTGTTGGTCATGACATAGTCGGCTTCGGCAAAGTTCATGGTACCGCAGTCCAAGGTACATATCTCGGGCAGACACTCGGCCACATGCTCGACCCGCGCGGCTGCGCCGATCATGTCGGTACCTTCCTCGTTCAACGGCAAAGGAGATTCTGTCGGGCCAAAGATCATGTCACCGCCCATACCTGCTGTCAGGTTCAGCACCACGTCTACTTCGGCCTCGCGAATGCGGTCGGTCACCTCGCGGTACAGGTCCAACCGGCGGCTGGGCGCGCCGGTTTCGGGGTCGCGTACGTGACAATGCACGATAGCCGCGCCGGCTTTGGCCGCCGCGATCGCACTTTCTGCAATCTGCTTCGGTGAACGTGGTACATGCGGGCTGCGATCCTGCGTTCCGCCCGAGCCGGTGACGGCACAGGTGATGAAGACTTCGCGGTTCATTTCCAGTGGCATGGTGTTTTCCCCAACTTATACCCGGTTTTGACCCAAGTTATCCTCAGGCTTCTCCCCGGATTCCGATTTGCGTTACCCGCAACTCTGACGCAGCCTTGTGGAAACAACTTGCCAGAATGCGAATCGAACTTGATGAAATCCGCAAAAAACATATTGCAGCCCGAACATCGCGCCCTGAAAACGGCCGTACTGGTTCTGGATGAATGCAACACGCTCAGCTTTGCCTCGGCCGTTGATCCGATGCGCGCCGCCAACCGTCTGGCAGACCGCCCGGCCTTTGACTGGGATTATGTGACGGCCACTTCCGAACCAGCGATGCTGACCAGTGCCTTGAATGTTCCGGGTATGCCACTGGCACGACTACAGAGCTGCGACCTGATGATCGTCGTTGCCGGGTTCCAGCTTGCCCGCCACGCCACACCCAGCCTGCTGGCAGGTCTACGCCGGATTGCAGCCACCGGAGCCACTATGGCCGGCATCGACGGCGGCCCGTGGCTGCTGGCAGAAGCCGGCCTTCTTAACGGTCACTCGGCTACGACACACTGGGAAGATCTGGAAAGTTTCGCGACCCGCTTCCCCGAAGTTGATGTTCGCCCTGACCGGTTCACCGTGTCAGACAACCGCCTCACATCTGGCGGCGCGATCCCGGCAGTCGAGATGATGCTGCACATCATCGCCGCGCGCCACGGCGCAGGTTTTGCCGCTCGCGTGTCCGGCCTGTTCCTTTACGAAGGTGCGCCCGAACCCTCGAAACCGCAAAGCCGTACAGGCGCACCGCACCGCCATACGGCCTTGACAGCAAAGGCAAACTCGCTGATGGAAAGGTCACTGGAGGACCCTCTGCCCTTGGCCGACATTGCCGATACCTTGGGCACCAGCCCCCGCACCCTGCAGCAACAGTTCCGCCTGCGCCTGAATACGACGCCACAAGACCACTATCTGCAACTGCGCCTGGCGGAAGCCCGCCGTCTGGTCACCGACACTGACATGCCCCTGATGGACGTAGCACTCGCTACAGGATTTGCCTCGCAATCCAGCTTTGCCCGTGCCTTCCGCACCGCCCATGGTCAGTCGGCGAGAGACCTCCGTCAGGACAGAATCCAGCCCACGCATCACTGACCGCCCCCATTCATCTGGCTACCCCCCAGGGGGCACGCAAAGCGCGTCGGGGGCAGAACCCCTAGAAGGGCATCGGATGCGCGCGATGCGCCGCGCTGATGTCCTTCAGGACGTCATCCCCCAATTGCAGGTCCTTGCCGTCCAGAATATGCGCCAGCTGCGAAACTGTGCTCGCGCCAAAAATGGCGGACATCATGAACGGCCGCGTCCGACACCACGCCAGCGCCATATGCACCGGGTCCAGTCCGTGCCGCTGCGCGATTTCCAGGTAGGCATCCACGGCCCCAAACACACGTTCGTATTTGCGCCCGCCCATGGTCGGAACCAAATCCATGCGCGAGCCCTTGGGAACCGCTCCGTCCTGATACTTGCCGGTCAGAAACCCCGCCCCCAGCGGAGAAAATGCCATCAAGCCGACGTCTTCGTGCACGCTTAACTCGGCCATGTCGGTGTCGAAATGGCGGCAAAGCAGCGAATACTCATTTTGAACCGAAACGACCCGCGGCGCGCCAGTCTCCTCGGCCAATCGAAGCCATTGCGCGGTGCCCCATGCGCTTTCATTCGACAGGCCGAATGCCCGGATATTGCCCTTGTCGACCTGCTTTTGCAGGGCTTCAAGGCATTCCTGCATATTTTCCAACACTTCGTCGGTGTTGTGACCGGTAGGCGCATATTCCCAGTTCTGCCGAAACATGTAGCTGCCGCGATTGGGCCAGTGAAATTGATAAAGATCTATGCAATCAGTCTGCAACCGACGCAAAGACCCCTCGATCGCCTCGGGGATCGTTTGCGCGGAGATCGGTGCCCCGTCACGGGCATGGGTAAAGCCAGCACCCGAATGCTTGGTCGCCAGAACGTACTCCCCCCGCCGAGCAGGGTTTGCCGCGATCCAATTGCCAAGAATTTCCTCAGTCCGACCCACGGTTTCTTTCGAGATCGGGTTCACTGGGTACATCTCAGCCGCGTCAATAAAATTGAGCCCAGCTTCCAGCGCCATGTCGATCTGCGTATGCGCATCCGCCTCAGAGGTCTGCGTGCCGAATGTCATGGTGCCAAGGCACAAATCCGTCACTTCAATACCAGTGCGCCCCAATGGGTTCTTTTTCATCTCAAATTCCTTCCGCTCGCAACGCTGCGCACCCTAAAGCAGGGAATTGCCAGAGCAAGGGCGAACGCGTTCAATTCAAGTGCAACAGGGATACAGTTTTGCGCCGGTCCAATCCCAAGAGTGGAGAAATGTCAGCCGTATCCCACGGCACTGTATGCCACCATAAAACGGGTATTCTAGCAGTTGTTTTCGAAGGGAAAGACATTTCCAATGGCCGGTTTGCGGAAGAAGCCGTTGGATTGGATCGCCTGCTTGATTTTGCTTTCTCAGATTGGAAGGCCAGCTTTTAGCCATCCATCCCGCCATTGCTCCGAGCATTCGGGAACGCTGAATATGGGGAGTTTCGTTTGTTCTTTAATGTCGAGATCTGGACGAAGCTCCTTCAGTTCAGATACCGCAGCCGTTGCTGACTCAAGGTCTCCGTTTTGAGCCAAGGATGCGATGAGCATGAGATGCGTAATCACGAATTTCGCCCTAATGGCCAAGGCGTTTCGATTGGCCTCTACAGCTTCGGCGTAACGCCCAAGTTGGAAAAATGCGGAGGCTTGCCCGACATAGGCTGCGTGCCGCATCGGATCTTTTGGGCTGAGATTGATCGAGTGTGTCGCGTGTTCCAGAGCTTCTTCGGGTCTGTCGAGAAAATTCAGGTTTATGCCAGCGAGCATGTGAACGGTCGCAGCATTTGGATTTTCGGCTAGTGCTTGTTTGAAAACTGCGCGAGCTCGCGGCAAGTCTTGTGCAAGCATAGAGATCGAGTGTGCGGCGTAAGCCAACGCAATTCCATCCGCTCGATCACTTAACAATACACGTTCTGCTGCGGCTACGGCGGCCTTCGGCCCTTCGTCAATCGGTTTCAGCCCTTGCACCATCCTTTGAATATGCAGCCACGCAAGCAATCCAGCTGCCGACGAATAATCAGGATCGCGCTCTAACGCCAGACGTGTAAGGCGAATGGCCTCACGGTTGTCTTGGTCGGTCAGCAGGTGAAAATGTGACTGAGCCTGGAGGTAAAGTTCATACGCGTCGAGGTTTTCTGTCGGTTTCGCCCGAGCGCGAACCGTCTCGGCATGGCGAACGGACGGTTCGATTGCCGTGACAACGTCCTGTGTGACCTGATCTTGAAGGTCAAAAACATCGTCCAGCATCCCATCGAAACGATCGGCCCAAATATGGCTGCCATTCTCTGCATCAATTAACTGTCCTGTTATCCGCAGACGCTGGCCTGCGCGCCTCACAGACCCTTCAAGCACATATCTCACGCCGAGCGCCTGCCCAACTTCGCGAATGTCAGTGCTCTTTCCTTTGAATGTAAAAGACGAGTTTCGCGCCACGACCATCAACCAACGAAACCGAGACAACTCTGTTATGATGTCCTCGGTAATTCCATCGGCGAAAAACTCTTGTTCAGTGTCGCCCGACATATTGTCAAACGGCAGCACAGCAATACCGGGTTTCTCCGATTTGACAGTTGGACTTGTAGCCGCCGAACCGACAGGCCACTGCCACACGCCAACGGGGCGGGCAATGTTCTTCAGTTCGGCGTGCTGGCCGCCAGAGAACGAGGCGGCAGCATTCCTGTCTAGGCTGTTATGTGCGGTGTCTGAAATCAATATTTGCCCGGGTTCCGCTAATGCCTCGAGACGGGCAGCTATGTTGATACCGTCACCGAATATGTCATCGCCTTCCGAAACGACTTCCCCGGTATGTATGCCAATGCGGATTTGGATTTCCTGCGGTCGCTCAGCAACCTGAACAGCAATCGCGCATTCTGTCGCGGCTGATGCGGAGCGAAACTCAACAATCCATCCGTCGCCCATGCTTTTGATCAGTCGACCATCATGGGCTGCCAAAGCGGGTATTAGATGATCCTCACGGAAAGCCTTGAGCGCTTTGAGTGTGCCGTCCCTATCCTGATCCATCAACGCCGAGTATCCGGCGACATCAGCCGCCAGCACCGCAGCAAGCCTCTTTTCCATGTTGCTCTCCCCGCTTGTTGGAAACTAGCTTGTAGAGAGAGCAATGTCAGCCCGGTAGTCAGAGCAAAGAGGTCCCATCCAGAAAGCGCAACCGGTTTGGGCTCAAAACGGTCATTGAGCCCTTGCCAGTCATACACTCGCGCGCAATTGATCAGTGTGACGTCGGTCGGCGAATTGTGCCTCAGACCTCGGCCTTTTTTTCCCAGCGTCCGGATTCCTCCGACCAGTATTGGGCGGAACATCCCGCGCCCGTCAGAGCTTTCCACTGTCCCCGTGCCTGCTGAACGGCGTGGCTATCATTACCGTCAAACAGGATGCAGACACGGTCCAGCTTCTTGATCTCATCAGGGTCGACCGGCGCGCCGTCCACCGCCATGACACAGGACGGGTCATTGGCGGCCTGTGCCTCGGTCGTCAGCAGGATCGGCTGCGCAGCATCGTGCGGGCCGCCTGCCCGACCATGTGGCAGGAACCCTTCTTCGGGTCCCAACCACAATTTTTCGTCAAGCCAGTCCATCCGTGCAGGATCAGTGCCCCGCACGGCGATCTTCCACCCGGCCTGCCGCGCCTTGTCCAGCAGCACCGGCAAGGTGTGCTCAAGCGGTTGGCGGGTCAGGTGATAGAAATAGACGGCACCCATCAGCTTACTCGAAATTGTCCTGCACAAAACGGCTGAGCGCGCGAACGCCCCAGCCGGTCGCGCCTTTGGGGGCGTAGGACGTCTCGGATGAGACCGAAGCCACACCGGCGATATCCAGGTGAATCCACGGCGTGTCTTCTTTTACAAAACGCTGCAGGAACTGAGCGGCAGTGATCGAGCCAGCCGGGCGTCCGCCGACGTTCTTCATGTCAGCAATCCGCGACTTGAGTTGTTTGTCGTAAGCCTCGCCCAAAGGCATCCGCCACGCACCTTCATCCTCGGCGCCTGCCGCTTTCAGGAATGCATTGCAGAATGTGTCATTGTTCGAGAAGACACCGGCATTCTCATGACCCAGCCCAATTATGATCGCACCTGTCAGGGTGGCCAGATCGACCATTCCCACCGGCTGAAAACGCTCCTGCGCGTACCACATCACGTCGCACAGAACCAAGCGACCCTCGGCATCGGTGTTGATGATCTCGACCGTGTCGCCCTTCATGGACTTAACGACGTCGCCTGGCCGGGTTGCATTGCCCGAAGGCATGTTTTCAACCAGACCGACCAGACCTACAACGTTGGCCTTGGCCTTACGTTTAGCCAGTGCGCGCATGGTGCCTGCAACGACGCCCGCGCCACCCATGTCCATGGTCATGTCTTCCATACCGCCCGCCGGTTTCAGCGAGATGCCACCGGTGTCGAATACGACACCTTTGCCAACCAGAGCCAGCGGCGCGTCATCCTTGTCGCCGCCGTTCCATTGCATCACCACAACCTTTGACGGGCTGACAGACCCCTGCCCGACACTCAGCAAAGTGCGCATGCCCAACTCGGCCAGCTTGTCCTCTTCCAGCACTTCGACCTCAAGGCCCAGTGCTTTCATCTCGTCCAGACGATCAGCGAATTCGGTGGTGGTCAGGACGTTAGCAGGTTCGTTGGTCAGATCGCGGGTCATCCGCACGCCGTCAGCTACGGCGTAGAGCGGCTCAAACGCGGCCCCGACCTCATCGGCCTTCTGGTGGCTTATGGTAACCGAACCGGCCTTGTCAGATTCCTTGGTTTTGTGCGCGTCAAAGTCATAGCTACGCAGCGCGATGCCCATAGCCAAATCCTCGGCCTTGACCTGATTGCCGGCCATCACCAGCAGATCCTTGCTGCCCGCAAGTTTTGCCAGCGCGGCACCGGCCTTTCGCGCTTCGGCTGGTTCCGGACGGCGTGGCAGAACCAGAACGTCCAGCGCCTCGGCCGTCATGCCGCCGGGCCATGCCATCGAGATCACGTCACCGGATTTTACCTTTTCGAAACGCTCGCTTTCGACAAGCCGCGCAACGGCGCCGCGGGTCAGACGGTTTGCACGCCGCGCAGCAGGATTCATCTTGCCGTCGGACGGTATGATAATGGCCACACGCCCTTCGGCTTGCGCCATCGCATCCATATCGGGGGCCTGGAAAAGGATCGGTACAAGACTGCTCATTGCAAACTCCTCAAAATCAGTTCACCAAGACCTAGCCCGCGCCGCGCGGCTTGACCAGATAGCAGTTTTCCCCGGCTCGCAATTGCATTACAGTCCCGGAAAAAATCCGACAGGCTCGGGGGAGAAGGTTTTGGCAAGACAGAGCGGGCATAGGCCGTCGCGCACTAATGCGTGCAGCGGTGATTCTGGTCTGCACCTGGCCACGGGCTGCCAGAGCGCATTTTCGGCAGGAGGTCCTACGTGATCCTTGACCGCTACTTCGCCCGCCGATTTATTCAAAGCTTTCTGGTCATCGGCAGCATATTTCTGGCGCTGATGATTCTGATCGACCTGATCGAACAGGTGCGCCGATTTGACGAAGCCAATCTGTCCTTTGGTCAGCTTCTACAATTAACCCTTTTGAACACACCTGCCGCGATCAGCGAAATGCTGCCGTTGCTCGTTATCCTATCCACGATCGCGTTATTTATCGGGCTGGCCCGTAGCTCGGAACTGGTCGTCACCCGCGCCACTGGCCGATCTGGCATCCGCGCGCTGTTAGCTCCTGTGGTGATCGCAGTGATCATTGGCGCTATGGCCGTTGGAATGCTGAATCCCATCGCGGCTGCAACATCGGAAGAATATAAACGGCTTGCTGAGTCCTACAAAAACAATGGCGGTTCAACACTGTCGATCAGCGCCGAGGGTTTGTGGCTGCGGCAGGGTTCAGCCAACGGTCAATCGGTGATTCACGCCAAGGACACATCGAACGGGGACACGTTTACCCTTAATCAGGTGACGATCATTACCTTCGCTCCAGATGGCACTCCGACCCAGCAGATCGTGGCAGATCGGGCTGACCTGGAAAACGGAACATGGATCCTGACCAATGCAAAGATCTGGTCGCTGGAAGGTGGCGTGAATCCTGAAACCCACGCCACCGAACATGAGCGGCTTGAGGTTCCGACCTCGCTCACCCGCCAACGGATCTTAGACACACTTGGCGAACAGGACTCCGTTTCGGTGTACGATTTGCCGGAACTAATCCGCGACCTGCGTGAGGCCGGATTTTCCACCAAGCAATACGAGGTCTGGCTACAGGTACAGCTCGCCCGGCCCCTGTTCTTGATGTCGATGGTTCTGATAGGCGCGGCATTCACCATGCGCCACGTCCGATTTGGCGGCACCGGGATCGCGGTTCTGACCGCCGTTCTGCTGGGCTTCGGTATCTACTTCATTCGCAACTTTGCCCAAATTCTAGGGGAAAACGGTCAATTGCCTATCTTAGTCGCGGCCTGGGCTCCGCCCTTTGCAGCCATTCTACTGTCCCTCGGCCTTTTACTCCATGCGGAGGACGGCTGATGCGGCTTATTACCAGTTTGCTGCTGTCCGGTGCCGTCGCGCTGGTGATGCCCGCAGGCGCAATCGCGCAATCCCAGACCAACGCGGATGCGGCGCAGGGTACCGCGCAAGAAGATGAGCCCGCCCTGCTGGTAGCCGACCGAATTTTTATCACGCCCGAGCGTAACTTGGTAGCTGAAGGCAATGTCGAAGCCTTCCAGGGCGACATCAAGGTAACGGCTACGCGCATCACATATGATCGCGAAACAGGCAATCTGTCGCTGGAAGGCCCAGTGCGCATTGATCAGGGCGGCGCGACCACGATGCTGGCCGATTCTGCCGAGCTGGATGACGGGATCATGAACGGTCTTCTGATCGGAGCCCGCATGGTGTTCGATCAGCAGGTTCAGATCGCCTCGGTCCAAGCCGCACGCGCCGGGGGGCGTTACACACAGTTCAGCAAGGTCTCGGCCACGTCCTGCCACGTCTGCGCCAATGGGAAACCGCCGCTGTGGCAAATCCGCGCCCGCAAAGTGACACATGACCAATTGGAGCGTCAGCTGTATTTCGAAGGGGCACAGTTCCGAATACTGGATTTTCCAGTCTTCTACTTCCCCTATCTGCGCCTACCCGACCCGACTCTGGATCGCGCGACTGGTTTCCTTGTGCCATCTATTCGCACCACGTCGCAGTTGGGAACTGGCGTGCAGGTGCCGTATTTCTTTAAGCTTGGCGACCACAGGGACCTGACGCTTACCCCTTATATTTCCGGGAAAACAAGAACACTTGGTTATCGCTATCGCCAGGCGTTCAAGCGTGGACGGATCGAGTTGAACGGCGCTTTCACTCGCGACGACCTGCAAGAGAATGAGGATCGGGGATACCTTTTTGCTAACGGTTTCTTCAACCTGAACAACGACTTCCGCCTTCTGTTTGATCTGAAGACGACGTCAGACAACGCCTATCTCGCCGACTATGGCCTGCCCGACTTTGACCGGCTGCGCAGCGAAATCGCACTTGAGCGGATCAAACGCGATACCGCCTTCCGCACCAGTTTCATCCATTACAAATCCCTGCGTGACAGCGAAAATGAGGAAGTGATCCCATCGCGGATTTTCGACCTGTATTTCCAGAAACGCTATTTTCCCTCTTCTATCGGCGGTGAAGTGCGGCTGGGCTTTGTGGCCCACAATCACACCCGCACCAGTGATCAGGATATCGTTGGCCGCGACGTCGCGCGCGCAACATTCGATGCGGACTGGATGCGCAGCTGGATTTTCGCGTCCGGTCTAAGGGCCGATGCCCGGTTCGGGACATCGGTCGATATCTTCGACATCCGGGATGACAGCCAGTACCCCGACCGGGTGACACGCGCAGCCCCGCGCGCCGCGCTCACGCTGCGATATCCGATGACTCGCCGGGAGAAATCCGGCGCCACGCAAGTGCTAGAGCCCATTGCGCAAATCGGTTGGACGAATGTGACCGACCAGGACGTACCCAATGACGAAAGCACCTTTCAGGAATTCGATCAGGGCAACCTGTTGGCCTTGTCCCGTTTCCCGGCCCCGGATCGCCGCGAAGACGGCGCGACTGCGGTATTCGGGGTCAATTGGGCGCGCTATGGCGCAAATGGCTGGCGTGCGCTTGCTACCGTCGGTCAGGTCTTCCGCTCGACCGCTGACCCCAACTTCAACCTGACGTCAGGCCTTCAGGGCACCGCGTCTGATGTCTTGCTGGCCGGTCAATTGCAAACCGCAAATGGCTGGTCCCTGGCAGGGCGTGGCCTTCTGAATGGGGATTTCAGCTTTGCCAAAGCCGAAGTTCGCGCGGGCTGGAACAAGCCGATTGTCGGCATTAACGGCAGCTATGTCTGGCAAGAGCCGGATCCGGCGGAGAACGTGGATGATGAGATCTCCGAAATCCGGATGGATGGACGCTACCTTGTTGACCAGAACTGGTTGACGCAGGCCTATGCGCGCTATGACCTCAGCGAATCCGAACCGATCCGTTATGGGCTGGGCGTCACGTACCAGAATGAGTGTGTAAAGGTTAACATGACCGTCAGCAGGCGATTTACCTCATCATCAAGTATTGAGCCTTCGACAGAATTCGGGTTTACCGTAGCCCTGACAGGTTACTCCGTCGAGGGTGGCGGCCAACAGTACAAGAGAAGATGCAGTTGATTTCAGGTTTCTCGCGATTCATTCGTTCCGGTTGGCTAAAACCGGTTGCACCGGCACTGGCTGCTGCCTTGCTGTCGCTATCCACTGGTCAAAGCCAGGCCCAGAGCCTGTTTTCCCCTGCTATCAAGGTTAATCAGGACATCGTCACCTGGTACGAACTTGACCAACGCCAGCAATTCCTGACCGTTCTAGGTGCCCCCGGCGCGTCCGAGGACGAAGTTCGCGAAGCGCTGATCGAGGAACGGCTGCGCAAACAGGCCATGCGCGACGCGGGAATCGAAGTCGCGCCCGAAGACATCCAGGTGGGCATTGATGAATTCGCCGCCCGTGGCCGTCTTTCGACGGAAGAGTTCCTGCAATTGCTGGGCGACTCGGGTGTGTCCCCTGAAACGGTCCGGGATTTCGTCGCGGATCAGTTGTCGTGGCGGGATTTCGTCAGTGCGCGCTTTCTGTCGCAAGCCAGACCCAGCGAAGACGAGATCAACCGGGCCATGGGGCAAGCCGGAAGCGGTGGCCTCCAGGTTCTGATGTCAGAGATCATTATTCCGGTCACACCTCAGACTTTGGCCCAAGCCGAATTGCTGGCCGAAGAGATTGCGCAGCTTGAAGGTTTCGATGCGTTTTCTTCGGCCGCAACGCAATATTCGGCAGCGGGTACGCGTAATGATGGCGGAAGACTGGAATGGCTGAACCTGACCGACCTGCCCCCTGCCCTGCAGCCCGTGATTCTCGGTCTCAAAACCGGAGACATCACGCAACCTTTGTCGCTGCCCAATGCCATCGCTCTGTTCCAAATGCGTGGGTTACGTGAGGTAAGCAGCAGTGCACCGCGTTATTCCAAGATCGACTATGCAGTCTACAACATGGCTGGCGGGCGCAGTGCTGAAACCCTTGCCCGCGCCGCCCAACTGCGCGAACAGATTGATAACTGCGACGACCTCTACGGCATCGCAAAGGGCCAACCCGCAGGCGTTTTGCAGCGTGTCGACGCCAGCCCGTCCGAGATCCCGCGTGACGTGGCACTTGAACTGTCCAAGCTGGACCTGAACGAAGTTTCGACGACCCTGACGGGGAACAACGGCCAGACACTCAAGTTCCTGATGCTGTGCACACGGACTCTGGACCGGGGCGAGGACACCACACGCGTGGATGTGGCCAACGCCCTTACTCAACAACGTCTGCAGGCATTTGCCGACAGCCTGATCGAACAGCTTCGCGCCGACGCAACGATCGTCGAGCAATGACCGCGCCCATCGCGCTCAGCTGTGGTGATCCTGCTGGGGTAGGCCCCGAAATCGCCGCCAAAGCCTGGTCGGAACTGCGCGCGAACTGTCCGTTTTTCTATATCGGGGATTCGGCGCATCTGCCCGCAGACATCCCCACGCAACGGATCAATAATCCGATACAGGCCAACGACATCTGCGCTGACGCCCTGCCCGTTCTGCAACTGGACTTTCCCGCGACAAATGCACCGGGCCAACCTGATCCCGCCAATGCGCCAAGCGTTATCGACGCCATCGAAACCGGTGTATCACTGGTGCAATCCGGCGCAGCATCTGCACTGTGCACCGCACCGATCCACAAAAAGGCGCTGATCGACGGGGCTGGTTTCGCCTATCCCGGCCATACCGAATTTCTTGCCGCCCTCGCGGGGCGCAAGCGCGTTGTCATGATGCTTGCCAGCGACCAACTGCGCGTAGTCCCTGCAACAATCCACATCCCGCTGTCACGCGTTCCATCAGAGCTCACGCCGGATCTCCTGCGCGATACCATCGCCATTACCGCCGAAGGCCTGCGCCGTCAGTTTGGTATCACCCATCCCCGCATCGCCATTGCCGGCCTGAACCCACATGCGGGCGAAGGTGGCAAGATGGGGCATGAGGAACTGGACTGGATCGCCCCTTTGGTTTCCGAATTGCCAAACGATACCTACACCGCAACTGGCCCACATCCGGCGGACACGATGTTCCACGCCGCCGCCCGGGAAAAGTACGACGCTGCAATAGCCATGTATCACGATCAGGCGCTGATCCCGATCAAGACGCTCGATTTCGACCGCGGCGTCAATGTGACCCTGGGTCTGCCCTTCATTCGCACCTCGCCCGATCATGGCACGGCTTTGGATATCGCCGGACAAGGCATAGCAAACCCCACCAGCCTGATCGAAGCGCTGAAACTGGCCCAACGGATGGCACAAAGCGCTTGATCCTTCGTCTGGCTGAAAATATCCCCGCCAGAGGCAAAAAAGCACTGGCGTTTCCCACCGGACACGCGCCACGGTAATCAGATCATGAGCGCAATAGACACCCTTCCCCCTCTGCGCGAGGTTATCGCGACACATCAGCTCTCGGCGCGCAAATCGCTGGGGCAAAATTTCCTGCTGGACCTGAACCTGACCGCCAAGATCGCGCGTCAGGCAGGCGACCTGACGGAATGCGACGTGTTGGAAATTGGCCCCGGCCCCGGGGGTCTGACTCGCGGCCTGCTGTCCGAAGGCGCGCGCAAGGTGGTCGCAGTCGAAAAAGACACGCGCTGCATCGCCGCCCTGAACGACATCGCCGCCGCTTATCCCGGTCGTCTTGAGGTGATCAATGGCGACGCGTTGGAAATCGACCCGTTGGCGCATCTGGCCCCACCAATCCGCATTGCCGCAAACCTGCCATATAACGTTGGCACCGAATTGCTGGTGCGCTGGCTGACCCCGCCCGAATGGCCACCGTTCTGGCAAAGCCTAACTCTGATGTTTCAGCGCGAAGTCGCAGAACGCATTGTTGCTCAACCTGGCAGCAAAGCCTATGGCCGCCTTGCGATCCTTGCGCAGTGGCGCGCTGAGGCGCGCATCGCCATGTCCCTTCCACCCGGAGCATTCACGCCACCACCAAAGGTCTCTAGCGCCGTAGTGCATCTGACCGCCCTGTCCGAGCCGCGCTATCCGGCGGATGCCCGGATACTATCGCGTGTCGTTGCAGCGGCCTTCAACCAGCGCCGCAAAATGCTGCGCGCATCGCTCAAGGGCGTAGCCCCGGATATCGAAGACCGTTTGCTCGCTGCGGGGATTCAACCGACAGAGCGGGCTGAACAAGTCCCGCTTGAAGCATTCTGTGCTTTGGCCCGAGAAGTTCAAAATAGCTAACCAGCCAAAAGAAAAAGCCCCGGAGCGTACTCCGGGGCTCTATTAACTCTGTGGCGAAAACTACTCAGCCGCTTCCGGTGCATCACCGTTGCCTGCTGGCGTTTCCTCTGCCGCCTCTGGCGCAGCCTTTGGCTTGCGCGTACGCGGGCGACGTGGAGCTTTTTCTTTTTTCGCCGGTGCCTCAGCGGCCGCAGCAGCGGCATCCTTGCTCTCTGGCGTTTCAACCAGACCGGATTCCGGAGCGGCTGGCTCCGGCGCAAAATCCATCACGTCCGGCTGCGGCGCTTCGGCCGGGTCTGCCTGGCGGGCGGCGGCTTCGCGTTCCTGCCGCTCGGCACGTTCGCGGTCACGCTCGGCCTGACGCTCGCGGTTCTGGCGGTCTTGCTCTTCGCGGCGCGCTTCCATTTCGCGCTGTGCCTCGCTCAACAGGCGCAGATAGTGTTCTGCGTGCTGCTGAAAGTTCTCGGCGGCCACACGGTCATTGGACAGCTGGGCGTCGCGCGCCAACTGGTTGTATTTGTCGATAATCTGCTGGGGCGTACCGCGCACCTTGCCTTCGGGTCCCGAGCTGTCAAAAACCCGGTTTACGACGTTGCCCCCAGAGGGACGATTGCGGTTGTTCTTTGCCCGAGAGCGGGATTTGGAAGATCTCATCTACTTTACGTCAGCCTTGTCATTCACTGTCGATCAACTCGCATCCTGCACTGCTCAAACGCTTAGCTGTGACGCGATGTCGACTATTTTGGGCTTGGCGTCCGGGGCCCGCTGAAACAGCGTCAGCCCTCCGACTGGTCCTGAGTAAACACGTCCTGTGCGTGCAGACAAGGGGGTTGTCCAAAATTTCGCAGCTTTTTTACATCAATCGGCGTATTTCGGCCTCATGTTGACGCGTTATCGCGGCATTCTGGCAAAAACGACGCGATCCCGTCCATCCAGATCGGGGACGATCCCTGTGGCCGTCAAGCCTGCCGACTCGAATAATGCTGCAACGCTGCGCCCCTGTGTCGGCCCGATTTCTACAAGCAGACGACCGCCCGGCAGCAGGAAATCCGGTGCGCCCGCCGCGATGCGGCGATAAGCGCCCAGCCCGTCCCCCTCGTCCGTCAACGCCAGTCGCGGCTCGTGCTCGCGCACCTCTGGTGAAAGGTCGTCCATTTCCGACAAAGAAATATAGGGGGGATTCGAAACTATAAGGTCGAACTGACCGTCTATATTCTGAAACCAGTCGGATTGCAGGATTTCCACCCGGCTCTGGACCTGATGCTGCACAGCATTTGCGCTGGCTTGCAGGCAGGCCGCCTCGCTCAGATCCGCGCCCACGCCCGAAGCGCTGGCCCGTTCGGCCAACAACGTGATCAGGATACAACCTGATCCGACCCCCAGATCCAGAACATGATCGAACGGTTCGCTGAGCGCGGCTTCGATCAGAGCTTCGGTTTCCGGACGTGGGTCCAACACATCGCGACTGACGCGGAAGCGTCGGCCGTAAAATTCGCGCTCACCCAACAGATGAGATACCGGCACACGCACCGCACGCAAAGAGATCAGCTGATCATAACGCTCTGCAATCTCCGGAGACAGCTCTTCGGGTGCGATCAAAGTGACCCGGCTGGCTTCGATCCGTGCCGCGTGGGCCAACAAAACCCGGGCGTCTCGCGCCGGGTCGGCCACACCCGCCGCCCGCAGTCGCGCCGTGGCCGAGACCATCGCCTGTGCTGCTGTCAGCGCCGCAATCATTGCGCCATATCCGCCAACAGTCGCGCCTGATCATCAGCGGTCAGTGCATCTATCACCTCGTCCAGATCGCCCTGCATCACCTGATCCAGCTTATAAAGTGTCAGGTTGATTCGGTGGTCTGTCATGCGGCCTTGCGGGAAATTGTAGGTTCTGATCCGCTCGGACCGATCCCCCGACCCCACCTGGCTCGCCCGGTCCGCCGAACGTTCACTGTCGATCCGCTGGCGTTCCTGATCATACAGCCGGGTTTTGAGTACCTGCATCGCAATCTCGCGGTTGCGGTGCTGAGATTTCTCCGAGCTCGTTACCACGATCCCGGTTGGCAGGTGGGTGATCCGCACCGCCGAGTCTGTGGTGTTCACGTGCTGCCCCCCCGCGCCTGAACTGCGCATGGTGTCGATGCGAATATCATTGGCGTCGATCTGGATATCCACATCCTCGGCCTCGGGCAAAACCGCGACCGTCGCGGCCGAGGTGTGAATGCGTCCGCCGCTTTCGGTTTCCGGTACACGCTGCACCCGATGCACACCGGATTCATATTTCATCCGCGCAAAGACATTCTCGCCCTTGATATGGGCCACGACCTCTTTGATCCCGCCTAAATCCGAGGCCTGTTCTTCGATGATCTCAAATTTCCATCCCCGCGCTTCGGCATAGCGCTGGTACATGCGCAAAAGGTCCCCGGCGAACAGCGCGGCCTCATCCCCGCCGGTGCCCGGTCTGATCTCCAGCATCGCCGGACGTGCATCAGCCGCGTCACGCGGCAACAGTGCCAGTTGCAAGGCGTGTTCCGCCTCGGGAATACGGGTCTGCAACGCCGGTATTTCTTCTTCCGCCAGTTCCTTCATGTCGGGGTCGGCCAACATCACCTCGGCCTCGGACAGATCGGCCACCAACTGACGCCATGCCATGATCTGATCCACAACCGGTTTGAGGTCGGAATACTCTTTGGCCAAGGCCGCAATATCGCCACCCGACGCGCCATCTGCCATAGCCGCTTCGAGGTACTGGAATCGCTGGGTTATCTGTTCAAGTCGTTCTTCGGGGATCATCCGGGCGGTGTCTATCAATCCGGCCCTTTGGTCAAGGCCCGTCCGTGTGCTAGGCTAATCCACATGAAACGGTTGATACTTGTTTTTACACTGCTCGTAACGCCTGCCCTGGCCGACGTCGTCGGCCCCGGCGGTAAGGTTCAGGACTGCTATTGCACCGACAAATCGGGAACCCGCGTCGAACTGGGCGAGATGATCTGCCTGCAAGTCGATGGCCGCATGTTCATGGCCCAATGCCAGATGTCCCTGAACGTACCAATGTGGCGCGAGGTGCAGGAGGGTTGCTTGTCCTCAGGGCTGCAACAGAGCAAGCCACTCATCAACACGAGCGCGGTTTACCCCAAAATCTGACCGGCCAAACCTGAGACGAGCATAGATTCGAAGCGTGTCTCCGTCCTGTTGCACTGTCGTGTAGTCCGGAAAGCCGATCACTTTCGTACGTGTGATGTAGGTAATCATCCCTTCATCAACAGACCCGGCCAGAACTGATGTTCGGTCTGAAACGCGTGCGAACGCATCCAGCCGCAGCAGGCCATCTGGCCCCGTTTCAACCACGCGGACAACACCTCCATCAAGATCACGGTCCCGATCACCAATCGGTGCCACATGCCATTTTCCCGGGTCTGATGGTGCAAAACGGATGTATGCTCCAAGCAAAATTACCAGAACAACAATCAGCCAAAGCACCATTTTTTTCATCCCCGGACCAGCCCTTCCGCTGACCATATTCGGATCGCTTTGGCAAACAAGGTGCGAACTCTTTTACCGTGACGTCACGCCCGGCAATATGCACAGCAGCTCAAACAACAGGTTTGCTGCGGTCAGTGCCGTGTTGCCTGACGGATCGTATGGCGGCGACACCTCGACCAGATCGCATCCGACTACTTTCACACCCGACAACGCATGAATCAGTTGCAGCGCTTGCGGCGTGGTCAGCCCTCCGATTTCCGGCGTGCCGGTGCCGGGGGCATATGCGGGGTCCAGACTGTCAATGTCATAGGTGATGTAGACCGGATGATCTCCAATCGTTTTACGGATTTGCGAGCCTATCTCCGTAAGGTTCTGTTGCCACAGTTCCCACGCCGGGAACTGACGAAAGCCCCAGTCCCTGGCTTCGGTGAAGTCACTGGCGGCATAGCCCGAACCACGAATACCAATCTGGAATGTCTTGTCCGGGACAATGAGCCCTTCCTCATAAGCCCGCCGGAAGACGGTGCCGTGGGTCTCACGCTCACCAAACATCTCATCATTTACATCCGCATGGGCATCCACATGGACCAGTGCCACCGGTCCGTGCTTGGCGGCAATGGCACGCAGGATCGGCAACGTGATCGAATGATCACCTCCCATCGCAACCGGGATAACCGCTTGATCGAGAATGGAATCATAGCTTTCCTTGATGATCTTCAGGCTTTCGGCCAGCGAAAAGGTATTGATCGCCAGATCGCCGATATCCGCAATCTGTAGGCTATCGAACGGAGCTGCGGAACTGGCCATGTTATAGGGCCGGATCATCGCACTTTCGCTGCGGATCTGTTTCGGCCCGAACCGTGTACCTGACCTCCAAGAGGTGCCGATATCCATCGGGATGCCCAGCACGGCCACATCCAAACCGGCAAGCGAGTCAGCCTGCGGCAACCGCATGAACGTGTTCGGCCCGGAAAACCGCGCCAGATCATTGCCGCTGATCGGTTGGTTAAAGTCTGTCATGCCCGAATTTCTCCCGTCCGGCTTTTGGTTAATCAGATACCGGAAAGATGGCTAACCAAAAGTTAATCCTTCAACAGCTTGTTCCACCCCAGCAGGCAAATGATCTGCGTCGCCACATGAGCGCCAGCGATGGCCGTCGCTCCGGAAGTGTCATAGGGCGGAGACACTTCGACAACGTCCCCGCCTTTGATGTTAATTCCGGCAATATCGCGCAGAATGATCTGGGTCTGAATCGAGGTCAGACCACCCCAAACCGGTGTGCCAGTGCCGGGGGCAAAAGCCGGGTCCAGCCCGTCGATGTCAAAACTCAGGTAAACCGGGCTGTCGCCGAGGATGCCTTTGATCTTTTGCGCAACAGCGGCGGGACCGGATTCGTAGACTTCGCGCGCGTCGATGATGTTGACGCCCAGAGTATCCTCGTTGGTCGTGCGGATACCGACCTGAACCGAGCGTTTCGGGTCTACGATCCCCGATTTCACCGCCTTGTAAAACATCGTCCCGTGATCCACGCGGGACATATCATCATCGGCCCACGTATCGGTATGCGCATCGAATTGCAGCAGTGACATCGGCCCGTATTTCTCGGCATAAGCCTTGAGGATTGGGAAGCTGATATAGTGGTCCCCGCCCAGCGTAACCGAGGATACATCAGCGGCCAGAATAGTGCGGATGTGATCGGTCAACGTATCGGGAAAGGCGGGGATATTGGCATAGTCATAAGCCATGTCTCCATAATCCACGATTGCCAGTTCGCTAAGCGCATCGAAGGGCCAGCCGTAGGGCGCATCGGGCGATTGCAAAGCGCTGGCCTCGCGGATCGCACGGGGGCCAAGTCGGGTGCCGGGTCGGTTCGTCACAGCCTGATCAAAGGGCACACCGGTCACGGCGATGTCTACTCCTTTCAGGTCCTTGGTATAGAGACGGCGCAGGAACGATGTCGCGCCGCCAAAGGTGTTTTCGTAGGACAAGCCCTTAAGATCAGGGTTGGTGAAGGCCTCGTCTACCTGATTTTTTGCGTCTTCCAGTGCCATATCTTCCCCCCGATCAGCCCAGCGGCTGTGCCTTTTCAACGATCCGCGCAAAGAACGAAGCGCCAACCGGCGCGATCTCGTCGTTGAAGTTGTACTTTGGATGGTGCAGCCCAGCCCCCTCGCCCTGCCCCAGGAACAGATAGGCACCGGGGCGGGATTGCAGCATGTATGAGAAATCCTCGGCCCCCATTTCGCGCCCCATGTTGCCGACCACACGCTCGGACCCAGACACATCACGCGCGACCTCGGCAGCGAAACCGGCCTTTTCACCGTCGTTGATTGTGGCTGGGTAGTTCTTCTCATAGTCCAGACGCGCATCGACACCGTATGAGGTCGCCTGACCTTTTACGATCTGCTCCATCCTCTCGATCACCATCTGCTGAACAGTTGGATCAAAGGTTCGGACAGTGCCGTTGATGAAGGCCGTATCGGGGATAACGTTATTTACTGTCCCAGTGTGGATTTGCGTCACCGAGACGACCAGATCGTCCAGCGCATAGTTGTTGCGGCTGACAATGGTCTGGATCGCCTGCGCGATACCACAGGCCGCCATCACCGGATCGCGGGCTTCGTGTGGCATGGCGCCGTGACCGCCAACGCCCTGAATATGAATTTCAAACGTATCCACCGCAGCCATGATCGGACCCGGGGTCGTGTGAAACGCGCCCACGGGTAAGTTTGGCGCATTGTGCAGCGCATAAACCTGAGTGATGTCGAACCGGTCCATGATCCCCTCTTCGACCATGACACCGGCACCGCCGCCCTCTTCCTCGGCGGGTTGGAAGATCAGGGCCACGCGGCCGCGAAAATTCCGCGTCTCGGCCAGATAGCGCGCCGCGCCCAACAGCATCGTGGTGTGCCCGTCATGGCCGCAGGCGTGCATTTTTCCGGGTTTGGTCGAGGCGTACTCGACCCCAGTCTCTTCAGGGATCGGCAGCGCGTCCATGTCGGCGCGTAGACCTATCGTGGGGCCATCACCCTGCCCGTTGATGATCGCCACGATGCCGGTTTGGGCAATCCCTTCGTGCAGTTCATCCACTCCGAACTCGCGCAAACGGTCTGCAACAAACGCCGCCGTTTCATGGCATTCGAACTCCAGTTCGGGGATTGTGTGCAAATGCTGCCGCCATGCGGTCATATCGGCTGAGTAATCGGCAATTCGGTTGACGACGGGCATCTGGGCTGGACTCCTGATCGGGACTGCGGAATGGATGCATCTGACACCGGAACGAAAGGGTTCGCAATGGCTGAAAATCCTCTGATCCATGACAGCGACGCGGGTATTGAGCGCCTGCTGGAAATCATGCGCCGATTGCGCGACCCGGAAACGGGCTGTCCTTGGGATATCGAACAGGATTTCGCCACCATCGCCCCCTACACGATCGAAGAGGCTTATGAGGTCGCCGACGCCATCGAACGCGAGGCCTATGATGAGCTGAAAGGAGAGTTAGGCGACCTGCTGTTTCAGTCTGTCTTCCATGCCCAAATGGCCGAAGAAGCCGGGCATTTCACTTTTCAGGACGTGGTTCGGACCATGTCCGACAAAATGGTCGCACGCCATCCGCATGTGTTCGGTGACGAATCCCGTGACAAGTCAGCGGATCAGCAGACTGTGGATTGGGAAACCATCAAGGCGGCGGAACGCGCAGGCAAGGAACAGAAAGGCGCGCTGGATGGGGTTGCGGCCAACTTGCCTGCCCTCTTACGCGCGCACAAGCTGCAGAAACGCGCAGCCCGAGTGGGGTTTGACTGGCCGGATGCCAGCCATGTGCTTGCGAAAATCACCGAAGAGGCCGCCGAGCTGGAAGAAGCCCGCGATTCAATGGACGCAGACGCGTTGGAAGATGAATTCGGTGACCTGCTGTTCGTGATGGTTAATCTGGGCCGACATCTGGGCATCGAGCCTGAGGCTGCCCTGCGCCGCACGAACGCCAAGTTTACAAGGCGTTTCGAACAGGTCGAGGCCCGCCTGGCCGATCGTGGAAAATCTCCCACGCAAAGTGATCTGGCTGAGATGGATGCCTTGTGGAACGAAGTCAAAATCGAAGAGCATCGTTCCAATGGCAAACTCCCGCCGGTGGATGCGACGACCGAGGCCTGAAACCGCTGGACAAGTGTGGTGACACTTGCGAGTGTCCGCGCTTCAAGATCCGGGAGGCAAAGCATGGCACCGCGTAAAATCATCATCGATACCGATCCCGGGCAAGACGACGCAGTCGCCATCTTGCTGGCACTGGCCAGCCCCGAAGAGATCGACGTGCTGGGGATCACTGCAGTCGCCGGAAACGTGCCGCTGGAGCTGACCGCCAAGAACGCGCGCATTGTCTGTGAACTGGCCGGTCACACGCATATCCCTGTGTATGCCGGGTGCGATCGTCCGTTGAGCCGGCCGCTGGTTACGGCCGAGCATGTTCATGGCAAGACCGGCCTTGATGGTCCTGTCCTGCCCGATCCCACGATGCAACTGGCCGACGGCCATGCCGTCGACTTCATCATCGAGACCCTGCGCGCGCATGAACCGGGAACCGTGACGCTCTGCCCGCTGGGGCCGTTGACCAACATTGCTACCGCCTTTCAAAAAGCCCCTGACATTGTCGATCGGGTGCAGGAAATCGTTCTGATGGGTGGGGCCTATTTCGAAGTCGGAAACATAACTCCCGCGGCGGAATTCAACATCTATGTCGACCCCGAAGCCGCTGATGTCGTGTTTAAATCTGGCGTTCACGTCGTCGTCATGCCGCTGGACGTCACCCACGACGCGCTGGTCACGAAACACCGCAATGAGGCCTTCCGCGCGCTTGACAGTAAGGTCGGCCATGCCGTGGCCGAGATGACGGATTTCTTCGAACGGTTCGACATTGAAAAATACGGCTCGGAAGGTGCGCCGCTGCACGACCCGTGCGTGACCGCCTATCTGATCCGTCCAGACCTGTTCTCGGGTCGACACATCAACGTTCAGATTGAAACACAGTCCGAACTGACGATGGGTATGACCGTCGCTGATTGGTGGCGCGTGACAGACCATGCGCCTAACGCGATGTTTATGGGAGAGGTCGACGCTGACGGCTTTTTCGCCCTACTGAGCGAACGGTTGGCCCGGCTATGAGCTTGCTGGAACCGGCCGACCCAACTTGGCCAGAACAGGCAAGGATGGAAATACGGCGCTGGCGCGATGCCGGGTTGCCGGGGCTTTTGGAAATTCACCATATTGGATCGACCTCGGTACCGGGTTTACTGGCAAAACCAGTGATCGACCTGCTTCCGGTATTTTCCGATTTTGCCAGCCTTGACGCTGCCCAAAGTGCACTAGAAGCGTTGGGATACGAATGGCTTGGAGAATTCGGACTGCCGGGACGGCGATACGTCAGAATGGACGATCCGACGACGGGAAAACGCATCACGCAGGCCCATTGCTACGTGGCCGGCTCTGCCGAGATTACGCGGCACCTTGCTTTTCGAGATGCTCTGCAAGCCGATCCGAACCTGCGCGACGCCTACGCTGCAGAAAAGTATCGATGCGCGATGGCGCACCCACACGACTATCACGCTTATGGCGACTGCAAATCCGGTTGGATCCAGCGCGCCGAAGCCCAAGCATTGGAAGATTACTGATGAGCGCCGCACTGCGCCTTGCCCGCCCCGAAGATCTGGATCGCCTGATGGGGCTAGTCACCGCCTTTCATACCGAGGCCGCTATCCCCCAGGATATGGACCAAACCCGCAATGCGTTGGCCCCATTGCTAGAGGGCATTCCCCATGGCTGCATCTACCTGATCGGCCCGGGGCGTGCGCCGTTGGGCTATGTCATCCTGACCTTCGGCTGGTCGGTCGAATTTGGAGGCATGGACGGCTTTGTGGACGAAATTTACATCCGGCCGGCGGTTCGTGGCCGCGGCATCGCCACCGAAGTGCTGCTTGACCTTCCCAAAGCCCTGGCCGAGGCCGGTCTGACCGCACTTCACCTTGAAGTCGATCGCACGAATGAAACCGCGCAGAAACTCTATCTACGCACCGGTTTCAAACCGCGCGATCGCTATGTGCTGATGAGCCGAAAGCTCTAGAACGGATAGTTACTTATAGGCGTTGCCGCCCGTTCCCCCGTGAAGACCCTAGCGGGCTTCACCGTGATAGATGTATGTTGGCGACTCCATACCCAATACTGGGTCACTTGCAGACACCGGATCCCCAGTGATCGGATAAGTACCCGGCCCTGCGCAGGCCGCCAAAAAAACAGTGCTGATCACCGAAGCTACGAGAAGGAATTTCGAACCAGTCATTTCGTTCTCCTTTCTGTAATGCAGGCACATTACGAAAGACAGGGACCGAACAAATAGGTAAAAGTTCACACAAAATTGAATTTATGCAGACATTTTTCTGACAAGTTAGATTTTTCCCTGCAATAACAACGCAAAGGACTTGGAAAAAACTTAGCTATTTTTCGATATTTCTACCTGCTGACCGGATAATGACATCTCAAAAAACAGCAAAGTGCCTTTCGCGACCTCCGGAATCTCGGAATATGCGCCGCGTAGCTGGAAGCCCATCGACAGATACAAACGCGTCGCTGCCTTCAGTGGTTTGCCCGTGTCCATGCGAATGCAGTCAAACCCTTGTTTACGGCATTGTTCAATCAGAGAAAGCATGACGGCGTGTCCCGCACCCGTCCCACGTGCGGCTTCGTTGACAAATACGCGTTTGATTTCGGCGATACCCGGCTCGATTGTTCGAAACATACCACAGCCGACAGCTTGCCCATCCTTCAACACCAGTCGCACACCACCGTCGGGACAGGCATGTTCGACTTCGATATTTTCCATCAGTTGGGCATACACATCGCGCGGATAATAGGTTTTTACAACGCGCACGGACTTGGCATCCAACGTCAGCAGGAAATCGCGATATTCCCAACACAAACGCCGAACCTCATCAAAGTGGTCCGGCGTTTCAGCTTCGATAACTTCAAGCAAAACACGATCCTCAAACAAAACCCGAGGATCAGTTTAGCATTGTTGGCATCACTTGCGAAGAATAGACGCGCCCGCGTATTCCGCGACCTCTCCCAGCGATTCTTCAATACGGATCAGCTGGTTGTACTTGGCCAACCGGTCCGACCGCGCCAGCGAGCCGGTTTTGATCTGACCGCAGTTGGTTGCAACCGCCAGATCAGCGATGGTTGCGTCCTCGGTCTCGCCCGAGCGGTGCGACATGACGTTGGTGTAACGTGCACGGTGGGCCATATCGACGGCTCGCAGCGTTTCAGTCAGCGATCCGATCTGGTTTACCTTGACCAGCATCGAGTTGGCACAACCGCGCTCGATCCCTTCGGCCAGACGCGCCGGGTTGGTTACGAACAGATCATCACCCACCAACTGCACCTTGTCGCCGATCATGTCGGTCAGGGCTTTCCAGCCGTCCCAGTCATCTTCGGACATGCCGTCTTCGATCGAGATGATCGGATAGTCTTTGACCAGAGCCGCCAGATACTCAGCGTTTTCCTCTGACGTCAGCGAGATGTTCTCGCCCGATAGGACGTATTTGCCGTCCTTGTAGTACTCGGTTGCTGCGCAATCCAACGCCAGATGGATTTCCTCGCCCGGCTTATAGCCTGCTTTTTCAATGGACTGCAGGATGAAATCCAGTGCTTCGCGGGTGGATGCGATATTGGGGGCAAAGCCGCCCTCGTCGCCAACACCGGTGGCCAGACCAGCCGCCGACAGCTCACGTTTCAGGGTGTGGAACACCTCAGAACCCATGCGCACGGCTTCGCGGATATTCGCGGCCGACGTCGGCATGATCATGAATTCCTGAATATCGATCGGGTTGTCCGCGTGCTCACCGCCATTGATGATATTCATCATCGGTACTGGTAGAACACGAGCCGAAGTGCCACCGACATAACGATAGAGCGGTTGCGTAGTGAAATCTGCAGCAGCCTTGGCCGTCGCCAGCGAGACACCCAGAATGGCGTTGGCGCCCAGACGACCTTTGTTCTCGGTCCCGTCCAGCTCGATCATCGCACCATCGATGGCCACCTGCTCGGTCGCGTCATAGCCGACCAGTTCTTCGGCAATTTCACCGTTTACAGCAGCGACAGCCTCAAGGACGCCCTTGCCCATGTAGCGCGACTTGTCACCGTCGCGCTTCTCCACCGCCTCGTACGCGCCGGTCGATGCGCCCGAAGGTACTGCGGCGCGGCCCATGGTGCCGTCTTCCAGGATCACGTCCACTTCGACCGTCGGGTTGCCCCGGCTGTCCAGGATTTCGCGTGCGTGGATGTCGATGATGGTGCTCATGAGGCCCGTCCCTGTGGCTGCATTTGGTTGCATGCCTCATAGCATCACCGGCCCAAAAGTAAACCAGTCACGTTATCGCTAACATATATATTCACGGAGGTTTAGGGCTAACAGCCCCGTGTTTGCGCCAACGTGCGACGATCCGTCAGGCCGCAACCGCCACTTCGCGTGCCAACCTGCGTTCGCGCAGAAAGGTATACATGCCTGATCCGATAATCAGTGACGCGCCGGTAATGGTCATCAGATCAGGGCGTTCCCCAAACATCAGCATCCCTGCAGCGATTGAGAAGACAAGTCGGCTGTACCGGAATGGCGTCAAGGCCGAGGCCTCTCCGATCCGCATTGCGGTAACGATGCCGTAATAGCCCAAAACACCAAAGCCCATCGCCCCAATGTATGATCCGAATTGCGAGGATTGTAGCGGAACAATTGGCTGGGCCGTGAACACCATCAGAACCACCCCAGCAAGCGCCACGGCGATGTAGGCTTGCATGGCAACAACGGATGAGGCCACACGAACGTCCAGTTTGCGCGTAATCAGATCACGTGCCGCGATAGCAATAACAGTCGCTACCACGAACAGCGACTCGGGCTGAAATCCTTCCAGACCCGGACGAATAATCATCAGGACACCGATAAAGCCGATCCCGATGGCGCTCCACCGTCGCCAACCGACATGTTCGCCCAGAAATAATGCGGCCCCCATAGTCACGGCCAGCGGCATCGCTTGGAAAACGGCTGCTACAGTGGACAGTTCGACCAGAGACAGCGCAGTTACAAAGGTTAATGCACCTACCGCTTCTGTCCCTGCTCGCGCCAGCGGCAGGCCTTGCCACGCCACTGGATCCAGGATGCGTTTGCGCGTGGCCAACGACAACGCCACGAAGACCAGTCCACATACCAACCCCAGTGCGATCATGATCTGACCCGTAGGGACAGTGATCGACAAATGCTTGATGAACATATCCTCAAGCGCGAAGGCCGCCATCGACCCGATGATCAGCAAAATGCCGTGTACGTTGTTCATGCGCGTGTCCGTTGGGATGGGCTGATAAAATCTGCGCCCTTGAGTCACCAAAACCGGAACATCCGCGACGTCGCAAGCCATATTGCGACATGTTTGATGAATTGCCGTGCGGCAACCAATCGCGTTTCGTGATGTATCAGTCCTGCTCCAGCGGCACGCCGTACAGTTCCAGACGATGCCCTTTCAGCTTATATCCCAGCTTGGCGGCGATTTTTTCTTGCAGGGCTTCGATCTCAGGGTCGACGAATTCGATCACTTCCCCCGACTGCATATCGATCAGATGGTCATGATGATCGCGTTCGGCATCTTCATAGCGCGCGCGCCCGTCACCGAATTCCAATCGTTCCAGAATCCCCGCCTCTTCGAACAGTTTCACGGTGCGATAGACGGTGGCAATGGAGATACCCGAATCCACCTTTGAGGCACGGGCATACAGCTCTTCTACATCCGGATGATCTTCGCTTTGCTGCAACACCTGCGCAATTGTGCGGCGCTGACCCGTCATGCGCAGACCTTTGGCTTCGCAACGGGCAATGATCGTGTCGGACATAGTGACCCTCAGAGTAGTTCGGATTTCTGTCTTAATACGTCTGCGCCGCTGGCGCTACAGGGGAATTGCACCTAAGCAACACGGCGAAGATCAGCCCAAATCGGCAAGTGATCCGATGCAATATGCGCAGGTCGCGCACTGTGGACACCATGCACTACCGCCTCAAGCCCCGCGCCCAGCGCGATCCGGTCCAGCGCACCCAGCGGCTGCGCAGCCGGGAAACTGGGAACCGGGGGCAAAAAACGCATGTCAGGCGCAAGGTGGTCGAGCACAGGTTGGCGAGACCATTCGTTGAAATCACCGGCCCAGACGGTGGGCATGTTGTCCAGATCCTCATCGCAGCGCCGGATGTGGTGAATCTGTTGCCGCCGGGATGCAGGCAGAAGACCCAGATGCATGCCCATGACACGAAGTGGACCGATCTGGGTATCAAACTCAACCCGAACAGCACCGCGAGGCTCCAGCCCCGGCAGGTCATGGTGACCTGTTTTGCGCACGTCGATTTTGTCTCCGCGCCAGATGACGGCATTGCCGTGCCATCCAAGGCTGCCTGCGCCGCCAAGATCAACAATCTGCCAGCCCGCCTCGTCCAGCATGAAATGGGGCAGAGCTGCGGGCCTCGGCGGCAACCTCTTGTCGGCTTCCTGCAGCACAACGATATCCGCCTGCATGCTGTCGATCACCTGCATGATGCGCTGAGGCTGGCGGCGAAAATCCAACCCAACGCATTTCTGGATGTTATAGCTTGCAATCCGAAGGGTAGATTGAGGCGACATAGGGTTCCAATCAAATGGTCGACCCCCAAAGTGCCATGCTGGTTGCGGGGTGCAACCCCAGTCTTTCTTAGGTCGATAGATTAACGCTGATTATCCTGGCCATTTGCCCGAAAATTCGGCAGACCGCGCCATCAGGAATGCCGCGCTTGATCCGCAAGGTGCTGATGTTCTATCCCGTTGAAACCTGTCCAATTGAGGCTTGAAGTGGTTTCCAGCAATACATTCTCGAGCAACCGCACCTGGCCAAGCATCGTACTGGTGATTGGCGGCATGATGTGGGGCCTTTACTGGATCCCCGTGCGTTTCTTCTTTGATCTGGGCCTGACCGGACCATGGCCGGGAATCGCGATGTACAGCATCGCGCTGCTGGTTCTGATTCCTTTCATTTGGAAAGAGCGGGTAACACTGGCTCTGCAATGGCGCGATCTTGTGCTCAGCGGGATGTTCACCGGAGCGGCTTTCAGCCTTTATTCCATCAGCCTTGTTTATACGGATGTTGTGCGGTCGATCCTGCTGTTCTACCTCACTCCGATCTGGAGCACGATCTTGGGCCGGGTTTTTCTGGGCGAACGCCTTAGCTTGGGGCGGCTTGCAGGCCTTGCTTGCGGTGTGGGCGGCCTCTTCGTTGTGCTGGGGGACTCGGGCGGTGTGCCGCTGCCCCGGAACACCGGCGACTGGATGGCGCTGGCCTCCGGCATGTGCTGGGCGCTGGGTACCTTAGGGCTGTACAGAACCAGCACGATCTCTGCTTCAGGTCAGGTCTTTGCTTTTGTCGCGGGCGCGCTGATCCTTTCGATGGTCAGCCTGACAGTCCTGCCTGCACCAGTATTGCCGACAATCGCGCAGGCCGATGTACTTTGGACCCTACAGTTTGTCCTGCTATCGGCCTTTTACACCTTACCCATGGTATTCATGACGATCTGGCCTGCGACCAAGCTGTCCCCTGCCCGCGTAGGTATTTTATTGATGAGCGAGGTTGTGGTCGGTCTGGCCTCGGCCGCTGCTTTCTCAGGCGAGCCGTTCGGTTTGCGCGAGCTGTTGGGCGCAATCCTAATCGTCAGCGCCGCCGTTTTGGAAATCGTACGGAACTAGGCAAAACCCGCTTTCGCAAGTGTTGGCCTATCCTGCTCAAACAGGTATCTGTTTGGGAGTTTGATGCCCTATCAGGACGTTACCAGATGTCGACGCCAAATGCAGAACGCAGAAAACAGCTTGAGGGTCGCTCTCTCATTATCGCTATGGCTGGCAACCTGTTCATGGGCGCGGCGGGAATTCTGGCCGGGGTCTTGTCCAACTCTAACGCAATCATGATGGATGGCCTGTATTCTCTTGTTGGTTTTGGATCGGCTTTCCTGGGTCGCCGCATCAGCCTTCGGATCGATGCGGGCCCCGACAAGCGGCGCCCATTTGGTTATGCGTCAGATGAGGCGATTTTTTCCACCTTCCGCTCTCTCTCGCTGTTGGGGCTGGTGCTGTTCGCCATCACGAATGCAGTCAAGAACATCTACAGCTATTACAATGGAATGATGCCCGAGCCGCTAATCTTCGGCCCGATGTTTATCTATTTTGCCGCTATCGGTCTGACCTGCGTGCTCTTGTGGGCGTTTCACTATTTCACCTGGCGGCAAACCGGCAAGACCAGCGCAATCCTGCGGTTGGAATCCAAGGCCGCGCTTTTCGATGGCCTGTTCACTGCCGCAGCCGGAATTGGTCTTGGCGCGATATATCTGTTCCGGGACGGTGCCTTGTCGTCAGTCGCACCCGTTGGGGATTCAATCATCGTTTTGTTCCTGTGCATTATGGCAATCAGTTCCTATGTGCGCGACTTTCGCGGCGGACTGGGTGAGCTTGCAAACGCCACCGCCAGCCCGGACCTTATCGCAGCCGCAAGGCGCGCCCTGCGTCCCGCAATCACTGAAGACGGTGGCGCATTGCGGGACATGTCCGTGATCAAGCAGGGTCGAACAATTCTGATCACCGTCTACTACGATCCTCAGCGTGCCATCACCGCCGATGAGGTCGACACCCTGAACCTGCGCATGGTGCGCGATGCACGCAGGGCAATCGACGGGGCGGACGTCTACCTGATGATTTCGCAATACGCGCGGCGCTGGCCAGACGAGATTAACCCCTATCGCGACGAGGTCTGAGTGTCAGCGTGTCAGGTGCCGCAGAACGTGGCATGCACCACTTCGCTCTCAGATGGGGGACGTTTCAGATCATCCGCGTCGGGCTGGTTCTCATACGGTTGCGACAGCACGTTGTTCAGTCTGTGAAAAGGCTGATAGTCGCCCTGAACGGCGGACTGGATCATTTGCTCAACCCGGTGATTGCGCGGAATGAAGACCGGGTTTGCTGCGGCCATTGTGATGGTCACGTCTTGCTCATGTTTCAGACGGGCATTCCAGCCTTCGGACCAGGCATCATACGCCGTAGGATCGGTGAACTGATCGCGTGCGGCCTCACTGCCCAGCGCACGGAACGTGTTGGTGAAATCTGCCTGGTTTTGCGCCATGCGTGTTAGCAAGTCCGAGATCAGTTCCAGATCGCCCTCTTGCCCGGCCACCAAACCGATCTTTGCGCGGAAGCGCTTCAACCAATTCTCTTGCAGCAGCGCAGGCATGGCATGCACGATCTCGGTCGCTTCTTCAACGGCGGTTTCCTTGTCATCCATTTGCTGAATCAGTGCTGTCGCCAGTTGTGCCACGTTCCAAACGGCAATGTCGGGCTGGTTGGAATAGGCATAGCGCCCCATCCGGTCAATCGAACTGTAGACCGTGTTCGGATGATAGCTGTCCATAAAGGCGCAAGGTCCATAGTCGATGGTCTCGCCCGCGATTGAGCAATTGTCAGTGTTCATCACCCCATGGATAAAGCCTACGCTCATCCATGCCGCGATCAGCCGCGATTGTGCTTCGACGACCGCACGCAACAGGCCCATCGGACCGTCCACATCCGGGTAGTGACGATCAATGGCGTATTCCGTCAGGCGGCGCAGGCTGTCCAGTTGGCCGCGCGCGGCGAAAACCTGGAATGTCCCGACCCGTAGATGGCTTTGCGCCACACGGGTCAGAACCGCACCGGGCATCGGCCCCTCGCGCAGTACAATCTCTCCGGTCTCAACTGCGGCCAGCGCGCGGGTTGTCGGGATGCCCAGCGCGTGCATTGCCTCGGACACCACGTATTCGCGCAACACTGGACCCAGCCATGCGCGGCCGTCCCCCTGACGACTGAACGGCGTTGGCCCGGACCCTTTCAGCTGGATGTCCCGGCGGAGACCATCTGTACCGATGGTTTCGCCCAGCAGAACGGCTCTGCCGTCCCCAAGCTGCGGATTATAGTTTCCGAACTGATGCCCGGAATAGAGCTGCGCAATTGGCTCTGCACCGTCGGGCAGCGTATTGCCGGCGAAGGCTTCGGCCATCTCTTGCACATCACCAGGTGTGACATTCAGGATTTGCGCCAAATCGGTGTTGAACGCGATCAGATGCGGCGCACGCACAGGGATAGGCGCCTGCCGCGCATAAAAGCTGTTGGGAAGGCGGGCGTAGCTGTTGTCAAACGGGATCGTCAGGGTCATGCGGCAAACATATTCCTTGCGCACACGAATACCATAGCGGATCGCACGATCACGTGCATAATCGGCCCCAATGACGAGAGGCCCAATGACCGCACAGCAGATCATCGACCACCTGAAACTGGAACGACACCCCGAAGGCGGCTGGTTCCGCGAAACCTGGCGCGCGGACAACGAGGGCCGCGCAACCGGAACCTGCATCTATTTCCTGCTGGCCGCTGGGGAAAGCAGCCACTGGCACCGCGTGGACGCGACCGAAATTTGGCTCTACCACTCCGGCGCCCCGCTGATCCTTTCGCTGAGCGCAACGGACGACGGCCCGGCCACCGACCACGTACTAAGCCCGGATCTGTCGCAAGGCGCACCGCAACTTATCGTACCCAAGAACCATTGGCAGGCGGCGCGCACCACCGGAGACTATACGCTGGTCAGCTGTACCGTTTCCCCAGGGTTCGAGTTCGACGGGTTCGAATTAGCCGAACCCGGGTTTGACATCGCTCGTGGCGAATGAATGGACCACCGCGCCCTCATAGCGTCGCTGCCACCTGAGGCCAAAGATCAGCTACAACAGCGCTCGGACGCAGCAGGTCTGCGGCACCTTCTGGGTTACCTGGCGCTGCTGTCCCTTACCGGTGCCAGTATTGCGTGGCGGGTTCCTCTTTGGCCACTTCTGATCGTGCCACAGGGTGTCCTACTGGTGTTTTTGTTTACGCTCAGCCACGAGTGCACCCACAAGACCCCGTTCAAGACTGGCTGGTTGAACGACGTTGTCGGGCACCTGGTGTCAATCCCAATCGCCCTACCCTTTACATGGTTTCGGTATTTTCACCTCGCACACCACAAATGGACAAACCACCCGGAAAAAGACCCTGAGCTTGGCGGTAAGCCACGACCGCAAGACCGGCTGAGCCTGCTGCTCTATCTGTCGGGCTGGCCTTACTGGAAAGGCATGGCACTTGTCCTGTTCCAAAATGCCTTTGGTAGCTTCGACGCCCCGTACCTACCTACGCGCCAACACACCGCCATGCGGGCTGAGGCACGTCTGCTGTTGATACTCTACGTGGTCGCAGCCCTAAGCTTGCTCCTGTCGCCGCTGCTCTTCTGGCTTTGGATTTTACCCGTTCTGGTGGGGCAACCATTCCTGCGCCTCTATCTGCTGGCGGAGCACGGCCTGTGTCCGCCAGTCGCCAACATGCTCGAGAACTCGCGAACCACATTCACCAACCGGATCGTGCGTTTTGTGGCCTGGAACATGCCCTACCACGCAGAGCATCACGCCTTTCCGAATGTCCCGTTCCACCAGCTTCCGGCCCTGCATCACTGGACACGGGCGCATCTGAAATCGACTTCGGACGGATACACCGAGTTTACAAGTGACTATGTGCGCAGCGTGAAGCACAGACCAATCAGCTAAGTATTTGTAGATCGGCTGCTTTGAGGCCACTTTGACCGATTCTGCTGCGCGCATCAAAGTTTCAGGGTTCTCACTGTAACGTTCCAAGAACAGTCTTTACAATGTGGGCCCATTGTCCGGACCTTTGGCACCACTGTTCCGGCTTTCTCGCAAATTTCGATCACCCAAAAGGCATAACCAGCCAAAAACTTGACAGGAATGACACAGCTTACCCACTATCAATAAGGAGCCTAGGCAAAGGCAATGTGCTAGTGGTTTTGGGGGATAGAACGAATTGTTTTAGCGATTACAGCGGCTTGTGAACGCTGATCGAAATTTGAGGACCAACATGATTTTATCCAAAGTGCGTGCCGGGTGGCTACGCTTTCAACAAATGTATCGGTTTTCTGATCGGTTCGAACGTTTCGAACTCATCGTAAACACGGCGCATATGTCTCCGATAGAGCGTCATGTGACAATGCACATGGCGACAAACCGCCATGCGGTTTACGCCATCAGCTATGCGCACTGGCGGGTCAAAAGGATTAACAAGATTCTGGAATTGTATGGCCAAGACTGGTTTGATGGAAAACGCGTATTGGAACTTGGCAGCGGGCTGAGCGACATTGGCGCGTTCTTCGCAGACCTCGGAGCCGATGTACTGTGTCTTGAAGGCCGGAATGAAACGGCACAGATGGCCCGACTCAAGCACCGAAGAGTTCCGAATTTAAAGGTCGAAGTATTTGATTTAGAGGAAGATTTCACCAAATTCGGCAAGTTTGACATGATCATTCATTTTGGCCTGTTGTACCACATCCCACAGGTCGAGGAGCATCTGGCACAGTGTTTTTCAATGACGCGCGAAGTCGTACTAGAAACCGTGGTTTGCGACAGTAATGACCCTATGCGAATTGAGCTGGTACCGGAGGAAAAGGACGTCATCGAAGAGGCCATGCATGGAATGGGTAGCCGTCCGTCGGCTGCTTTCGTCGAACGTATTGCCCGGGAAAACAAGTTCGAACCAACAATGATCGCGACACAGGACCTGAATGTGGGCGATCAGTTCGTGTACGACTGGAAATCGAAAAACGATGGCGACCTCGGCGGTTGGAGGAACAGAAGGTTCTGGCGAATGTCCTCGGAGGCTGATGGGTGAATTTGGACGTCGTCAGGGAGTTTCCGTCGAATTGTCCGAGGTATTCTGAATATCTACAAATCTGCTTCGCGATACTGGGTTTCAAGAAGAGTGCAAATTGACGCACTTGGAACGGTTAGACCTTTTTTTGGCACCGGCAGCTTCCTCCGCAAAGCGGCCTTTAGGCGAAACACTGTTTAGCCCTCAGCCCCATTCGCCACCGAACTCACAACCCCACCACCAACCAGCGCCTTCACACCCGTTGTTCCCGGACACGAGGTCGGCAGCCTGCGAGCGACGCGTGCCGCCAGATAGGCGAAGGCCTGCGCCTCAAGCATATCTCCGTCCAGACCAACGGCCTCGACCGGTTCGACCGGGCAGTCCAATGCAACGCGCAGCATCTCCATCAATACCGGGTTGTGTCTACCGCCGCCGGTGACCAACAGGCGCGAGGGTGGTTTGGGGCAGTGTTCCATCCCCTGCACCACGCCTGCTGCACACATGCCGGTAAGCGTGGCAACCGCGTCCGCATCGCTAAGCTCCTGCACCAGTTTGATCATCTCGGAAAAATCGTTCCGATCCAGTGATTTCGGCGGCATACGTGTGAAAAAAGGCTCAGACAGAAACAGCTCGAGCGCCCCCGTCTCGACAGTGCCGCCGCGCGCAACGGCTCCGTCGCGGTCCATCGGCAGGCCCAGACGCGCCTGCATCAAATCATCAACCGGTGCATTCGCGGGACCGGTATCGAAAGCCAACAACGCACCAGGGGCTTCGGGTCCATCGAAACTTGGATCCACATAAGTCAGGTTCCCGACACCGCCGAGGTTCAAAAAACACAGCGGCTGGGTTGCCTCGATCCACTTGGCGCATGCAAAGTGAAAGAACGGCGCTAGCGGAGCCCCCTCGCCCCCCATCGCCACATCATCGCTGCGGAAATCCCAGACAACCGGAACACCCAATGCCTGAGCCAGCCCTTTGCCGTCGCCCACCTGCAATGTCCCACGTCCGCGCGGTTCATGCGCAAGGGTTTGGCCATGCACGCCGATCAGGTCCACCTCATCGAATTCAGACAGTGCCTCGGCATGCGCCAATGTAACGAGTTCTGCCGCGGCATCCACGTCAGGCCCGTGCCATTGCCCCAGTGCGGCGCGCAGAACTGCGCGTTCTTCATCGGTGTAAGCGCGATACCCACTTGGACCAAAGTCGATAATCCGGTGTCCGTCCGTTTCGACGACCGCGGCATCCACCCCATCCATCGAAGTGCCGGACATCGCACCCAAAACCCTGATCGCACCTGTTCGTTTGATGGCCCGCCCCACGGTGATCTCTCCTGCCGAATTAGGTGTGTACCGTCATGGTTGATCGGCACAGCCCGTTTAACCTGCCCCTTCCGCCGAAGCTAAGGCAAGACGGTTCCCGCGAGGGTCGCGCTTTTTCCCGACAATTTGGTATAAGGAACACAAATTGGACTTAGTGGCATATGGCAGACACGTATTCGCAGAAACAACCCTCTGAAGGCCGGAACTATTTCCTGATCTTCTGGTCCGGTGCTCTGGCAACGATTGGGGGACAGCTGATCAATCCAAATCTGGTGCTTCCGTTCCTGTATCTGGCTTTGGGCGCGCCGACGTTCTTCGCGGGGATGCTTCTTCCCTTTGTCACCGGATCGCGCCTGATTGCCGAGATCTTTGTCTCG
Organism: Ruegeria atlantica; assembly: GCF_013032505.1. GTDB lineage: Bacteria > Pseudomonadota > Alphaproteobacteria > Rhodobacterales > Rhodobacteraceae > Ruegeria > Ruegeria atlantica_F. The sequence goes on along the minus strand of NZ_WQCG01000001.1, from coordinate 2,920 downwards.
CCCTTCATCAACCGGGCGACCCGCGCCAAGCTGGCCGTGTATATACCGAATCTTTTGACCGCAGCAGTGCTGGCGGCGGTAGCGTTGTTCTCGACAAAGCTGCCCAGCGTGATGATTGTACTGCTGTTTCTGACCACAGCGACGGTTCTGGGTTTGTGCCAGGGTATTGCCAGTCTTGGTACCAGCCAGATCTACGGCATCTCTGTCCCCGAAGCGAAACGAAATCGGATGGTGTTTGCGCAGGCCACCATCTCGGGCATTTTGGCGATCATCGTCGTTCTGGTCACGCGCGACCTGCTGTCCGGGGATCAACCGATGCAGCGCCATATCGTCGTCCTGTGGTGCGGTGTGATCGCCATGTTCGCCGCGGGCGTTGCGTTCGCGGGCGTGCGGCTGCTTGAGGAAGAACAGCACGCCGAATTTCCAGAGCCAAAGACAAAACCCAAACCCCTTGCCGAATTGGCAACCGGATTCAAGACCGGCATGGCCTACTCGTGGTATCGCAAGTTTTTGTCGGCCCGGCTGATCTTTGTATCAGTCGAGTTGGCGATGCCATTCTATACAATCCATGCCGCGACGCTGCATATGGGGACCAAACATTCGCTCAGCTATTTTGTCATGGGGGCCAGCCTTGGACTGGTGATTGGCTCGCTTTTGTGGGGATGGCTCAGCAATCGTATTTCGGTCAAACCCGTTATGTGGCTGGGGTGCCTGATCGCTGCTATCTCGGCCCTGATGGCATTGGGTTTCACGTTCTTCGGTTACGCTCAGAATGTCTGGATCTACACACTGGTGATCCTGCTTTTGTCGCTCGGCGGAAACGGAGTGATCTATGGGCGCTATCTGTACCTTATTCAGATGAGCGTCGAAAAAGAGCGCCCATATCTTGTCGCGCTGGGGGATGTCAGCGCGGGGCTCGTCGGAATTGTCTTTGCCGCAATCCTCGGGGCTGTCGCGCATATGCACGATCCGATCACGCCGATCTTTGCACTGTTGGTGCTGAACCTGATCGCGATGATCTACGCCTTCCGCCTGCCGCCAGTCAAAAGCTGAAACACTCGCCGTTTTTCTTCGAAAAGGTGCCTTTTCCTTACTGAATGCGCCGCCTATACAGTGCCCCGCAACATCAACCCAAAGGGCACGATATGACCTACCACCCCAAATCGGATTTCATCGCCACGATGATCGAGCGCGGCTTTCTCGCCGACTGCACCGATTATCAGGGCCTTGACGAAGCGCTGATCAGTGGGTGCAAACCGGCCTATATCGGCTTTGATGCGACGGCCAAGTCGTTGCATGTGGGCAGCCTGATCCAGATCATGATGCTGCGGTGGTTCCAGAAAACCGGTCACCAGCCAATTACCCTTATGGGCGGCGGCACCACAAAGGTGGGCGACCCGTCGTTCCGCGCGGACGAACGCCCCTTGCTGGGCCCCGAACAGATCGACGAAAACATCGCCGGCATCAAAAAGGTGTTCTCAGCTTATATCGACTATGACAGCGACGCCGAAAACAAGGCGCTGATGCTGAACAATGCCGAATGGCTTGATGGCCTGAACTACCTCGATTTCCTACGCGATATCGGGCGCCATTTCTCGGTCAATCGGATGCTGGCGTTTGAATCGGTGAAATCGCGGTTGGATCGCGAGCAATCGTTGAGCTTCCTTGAATTCAACTACATGATCCTGCAGGCTTATGACTTCCTTGAGCTGAACCGCCGCTACGGCTGCGTGCTGCAAATGGGTGGTTCGGATCAGTGGGGCAACATCGTTAACGGTATCGACCTGACGCGTCGGGTGCTGGATCATGAGATCTACGGCCTGACGTCGCCCCTGTTGACCACCAGCGACGGCAAGAAGATGGGCAAGTCGCAGGATGGTGCGGTCTGGCTGAACGCAGAAATGCGCTCGCCTTACGAATTTTGGCAGTTCTGGCGCAATACGACCGACGCGGATGTTGGCCGTTTCCTGAAGCTTTACACCGAATTGTCCATAGATGAGTGTGAGCGTCTTGGCGCGCTGCAGGGGTCCGAAATCAACGAAGCCAAAATCCGCCTTGCTAACGAGGTCACCGCCCTGTTGCACGGAACTGAGGCTGCGGCCAATGCCGAAGCCACGGCGCGGGAAGTGTTCGAAAAAGGCGGCGTTGGGGATGATCTCCCGACCCTTACCCTCAGCGCGGATGAACTGGGTGACGGGATGTCCATCGTGCAGGTCATCGTGAAATCGGGTCTGGCAAAATCAGGCAAAGAGGCCAAACGCCTGATCGCAGAAAACGGTGCGAAACTGGATGACGCACCGCTAACTGATGCCGGGCTGATGATCGACGCGGGCGCACTGTCGTCGCCGATCAAGTTGAGCGCTGGTAAAAAGCGCCACGCGTTGGTTCAGCTGGGCTAGGCCACTCAATAGTTCAGAAAAAACAAAGGCCACCCGGTTGGGTGGCCTTTTTCCTTTGGCTGGCGCCAAAACGCCTGTTGTTAGCGCTCTTCCTTACCGCCGCCGTTGCTGCCGCCGTTGCCAGAACCACCGCCGCCGTGACCTTGGCCGTTATTGCTGCCGCCATTGCCAGTTCCGGGCCCAGAACCTCCGTTGTTTCCGCCGCCGTTACCAGAGTTACCAGCGTTGCCGTTCCCGTTTCCGGGCCCACCGTTGCTGCCGCCATTTCCGTGGCCACCGCCATGGCCGCCGCCATTATTGCCGCCGTTGCCATGGCCGCCGCCATTATTGCCGCCGTTGCCAGAGCCGCCGCCGCCGTTGCCAGAGCCGCCACCCTGACCATTATTGCCACCACCGTTTCCAGTTCCGGGTCCAGATCCGCCGTTGTTGCCACCGCCGTTACCCGGGTTGCCGGCATTGCCGTTGCCATTGCCGGGGCCATTGCCGCCGCCATTTCCGCCGCCGTTGCCGCCGCCATTTCC